>NZ_CP122310.1:5357500-9771587 GCF_046103685.1 Streptomyces sp. SYP-A7185 | reverse complement strand
GAGCCGGATCGAGCACCGGCCGCCTTGCTTCCTCGACGAACTCCAGGACGCGGTGATCCGCGGCGTCCAGGTATCGCTCGGCTACGTCGACAGCAAAGGCGTCGAAACCCGGAGAACAGTCCACCCGCTGGGCATCGTCGCCAAAGGCCCTGTGTGGTATCTCGTCTCCAACTCCGAGACCGGCCGACGGATCTTCCGGATCGACCGCGTGTCGTCCGCCGACCCGACCGGCGACCCCGTGCACCGACCCGGGGACTTCGACCTTGCCGAGAGCTGGAATGAGATCGCCAAAGAGGTCGATCGCAGACGAACGCCGCTGGAGGTCCAGGCGGTATGCACATCCGACGGGATAGGCATACTCCGGATGGCGCTCGGCGACCGGCTCGACGTGGGAGGTTCCACGACCGATGGCCGCATCGAGGTCGTGATCCGCGGCCCCAATGAGTACATCCTCGCCGGCGCGCTCTCCGGGCTGGTCGAATGGGTCGAGGTGACCGGCCCTCCAGAGGTCCGAGACCACCTGGCCTCGATCGGCAACGCCCTCGTCGAACGATACGGCCAGCCGCGCACCAGCGGAGACCTTCACCCGTCTTGAAGCGGACGAGGCAGGGCTTCGAGAACAGTTCCGCTCAATAGGCTGGGTTTGTCCGTTCCGGCAGGAGCCCGGTCACGACGCCGGCGGGTCCGCTGGCCTGGCTCTCTGCGGGTGGATCGTCTCGTGCCGGACCAGCATCGCCACGCACTCGGCGATCTTCCGGGTTCGCGTCTCGGCCCGCTTGACGGCATTGACCCGGCTGATGAGGGCGAAGCGGTTGGTCTTGGTGAGTACCTCGAACATCGCCTGCGCCGCTGGGTCGGCGGCGATTGCGACGCGCAGGTCGGCCGGCACCTCCGCTTCCGATGACGGCGCATAGGCGGCCGTCCACCGCCCGTCGGCCTTCGCGGCGTCGACCGCGGCGCGGCCGGCGGGCTGCATCAGGCCGGCCGCCTCCAACCGGGCCACGTTGGCGACGTTGCGCTGGGACCAGACGCTGCGGGGCCGGCGCGGGGTGAACCGCCGCCAGGAGCTCTCCTCGTCGCGCTTGCGGGCCTGCCCGTCGATCCAGCCGAAGCACAGTGCCTCGTCGACCGCCTGCTGCCAGGTCAGCGTGGTAACGGTGCCGCCCTTCCTGGTCAGGACGAGCCACACGCCAGGAGAGGCGGTGTGGTTGTCCAGCAGCCACGCGCGCAGCGCCGCGCCGTCGGCAACGATCAACTCATCCAGCTCGGTTCCGGTCACCACCGCAGGTTACTGACCTTGTCTGTGTGTTGTCGTCAGGGTGAGTCGGGTCGTGGCCAGGCAACTGTCGATGATGTCGCTGCGGTACTGCAGCTGGCGCAGGCCTCGCCGGAGTGCGTTGATGAGGTGGTCTGGGTCGGTGAAGGCAGTGTTGGCCTGACAACTCCTGCGGAGGAGTGACCAGATGCTTTCGACGGGGTTGAGGTCGGGTGCGTAAGGCGGCAGGAAGTAGGCGGTTATCCAGTCGTGGTCGTCGATGAAGGTCTGCAGTCGGGCGTCTTTGTGCACATTGAGGTTGTCCCAGACGAGAACAATCGGGCCGTTGAGCTGCCTGTGTGCGGCGATCAGCAGGTCGCGGTAGTCGCTCCAGGAGAAGCTTCTGCGCGGGGCATCTCGGGGCCGCACATGGTGTTTGGGCCGGAAGATCAGCCGGGAGTGTTCGTCGTGCTTGTAGCAGGCCAGGGCGGCGGTGGAGAATCGGCGCTGGGAACGTCCTCGCACATGGATCACCGGTGTGTGCCCGCGTTTGGACCACGTGCGGCGGGTGGGCGGCGTCATCGAGAATCCGGCCTCATCTTCGAAGCAGAGCCAGGCCCCCAGCGCCGCCGCGGTGCTTCCACCTGTGGCCAGGTCTCCTTCACCCAGCCCGCCACCTTCTCCTCGTCGCGCTCCAGTGCCCGCCGGGCCGGCACCTGGTGGCTGAAGCCGTGCCGCCGCAGCATCTTCGCGATGCCGGAGAGGGTGAAGCTCTTGTGGAACCGGCGCCCGATGAGCGTCTTGATCCTGGCCAGGGTCCAGGTCTGGTCTGGCCAGCCATGCGCCACCGGCCCCTTGGCCAACTCCTGTTCCAGTACCGTAAACAGGGCCTCGCTCAGTCCCGGCCGGGCTGCCGATCCCATCGAGCGCAGGCCCTGCCGCCCCGCTTCCTCCCAGGCGCGGCGCCATCGTTGCACCGAGCGGACACTGACCCTCAGGCGCTTCGCAACCGCATCATTGCCCTGTCCGGCGGCAAACATCTCGGCCGCGTCCATGCGGATGCGCTCGCGAAACATCTGCCGCTCGGCAGTCAGACCGCCGCCTTGCGGATACCTCATGACTCCGGCGTACTGCGGAACTCGCCAGCTGTCAGCGCCCACGACAACACACAGACAAGGTCAGTAGTCCGCACGGAGCGGCGGACGGTCGCCGACCGCATGATGATGTCGCCGACCGGCAGGCCAGTCGTCGTGCTCCGCCGTCCAAGGCCTTGGAGATGAGGCGCATGTGACGCTTTGGGCAGCGATTCGAGTTCGTGTGCTGCCACGATCGCGGCCCTCAGAAACTCAGGTGCTGGCCCTGTTGCCCGCTCACTACGGTGATGAGTCCTCGGCCGCGAGCCGGGCGGAAAGCGGAAGGCAGGCCGATGAAACGCCTCGAACTGGTAGTCGTGCAATTCGAAGAGGTCAAGCGCCTCATCGAGGTCGGACGGGTCCCACAGCTGCGGCTGGCCCACATCCTGCTCGACAGCGCCGTCGAACTGATCATGCACCGCATGGCCGAAACCGAACTCGACGGCGAGCGCTACCACTTCGATCAGCTTGAGAACCTCCGTCGGATCGAAGCGATGCGCAAGAGCGACAACCCCCTGCACCGCCGGTTCGCCAGAGGGCCGAGCGACGACCAGCTCAGCTCAGAGATCAAGAAGCTCGAAGCGATGGTGACCTCGAAAAGGAAACGAAAGAAGATCAACGACAACTTCGGAGACAAGATCGACTTTCTCGTCGAGCGGACGAGGCTACCTGGCAGCATCGCGCCGGTGCTGAAGAAGCTGCACGACTACCGGAACGAGACCTACCACCGTGACCAGCACCGCGTTGACGTGATCCGTCCAGCAGTCCTGATCTACTTCGATGCGGCATGCACCGTCCTCGACCTGTACGAGCCGGGAGTGCTGATCGGTGACGGCGCCCTGGGCCCTGAGCTGGCACGCTTCCAGGACTCCCGCCCCGGCCACCATGACCCCTTCGAGGTGTCCCATCGGGCAGCGAAACAACTAAGGGAGGAAGTTGGCCTTGACCTGGCAGCGGTGAGGACCGCGCTGGTCGATCATCTTCTTGGACGCCTCGACGATCTTGAGTCGGGACTCGCCTACGTGGAGGAGAACAGCGTCAATGGCACGGCCCCGGGCGACGCGATTCGCATCATGCAAATCGAAGACGGAGACATCGAAGCGATCTTCGACAACGAGGTGCTGCGGAGCCGGAAGTATCCCCTCACGATGAAGGACGTGAAGTCCTGGATCGAGCGGGCCACAGCGATGGAAGACATGGACGACAAGCACACGCTCTTCGCCGAGCTCGCGGCACTTGAGGACGAGTTCGAGGATCTCGAATCGAAGGTCCGCGAGGCGGTCTGGCGTATCGACGAGGCAGCGAACATGCGCTGAGCACCCGCGGCCCGACCGCCGTGGCCGACATGTCGTGCGAGGACCTGGACCGCGAGTGCGCTCACTCTTTCCTGCCCCGCGTCTGGGTGACCACGCGCGGGCTGCGTACCCACCCTCCGCTGCGCCTTCGGATCCCGTTTGTCGAACACGGTCCGTTGCCCGAGAAGCTCGGACAGACCGTGCACCCGCTGCACACTGCGGCCGCCGGCTGACCCGCCCTCCCGCCGGCCAGACGGTACGACCGTTGATCTGGTACGCGGCGGCCCACAGCGGAGCGAGGTAGGAGGCGGCCATCAAGTCCCACAGGACCTGCTCCGCTTGGAGAATCTCTGCTGGTGGATGGACAGCGAGCAGTGTGGTGGCGTGGCTGGTGACCTCGTCGGCATCGGTCGGGTCGGCGGCGAGGCGGCGGGCTTGTTCGATCAGGTGCCAGAAGCGGTCGTTGTCCATGGTCAGTCCCACCAGAACTCCCAGCAGTTCAGATCGATGAGGTGCTCGGCATACGCGACCAGGTCGCGGTGCGCGCCTTGCCAGATGCTGTCGGGGCAGAAGGCGAAGTGCTCAGCGGCAATGGCCAGGGCCTCCTCAAGTGCGCTGGGCGGTGCGGCAACGCTGAGGTGGAGGGTGCTGAGTCCGACGCCGACAGCGCGCGCACCGAAGCGATCCTCCCAGCCGCGGACGACGGCCGAGAAGGTAGCTGTGTCGTTGTCGTAGTTGGCAGGTCCGTCCCACCCGACGGCGGTGAGGGCATCGGCTCCGCAGGGTGCCGAGACGAGGCCGAGACGTGCTTGCGGGTTCTGGGCCAGGAAGGCCCGCGCGTACTGCTCGGCCATTCCATCGGGGTCCGCGGAGATCCCGCGGGTGGCTGCAGTACCGGGCCAGGTCTGGCCGAAGGGAGCGGTGACAGCCAGGCGTTCCTCGGCGGTGAACTGGTCGTCGTCTTCGTCCGTGGCCGTGTAGTCCTGCCACCAGCGGGCGAGAAGTTGCTCGGCGTCGTGCTCGGCGGGGGAAGACATACGCTCGGGAGACAGTTCGCCGCAGCCCCAGGGCCGGAAGTCTGAGTCGTGCGGGTCCAGGGAGTCGAGCAGCAGCGGCCACAGCCCGGAGGCGGCATGTTCGCCACGCAGCTGCGCCCACAGGTCGGCAGAGGCGGGGCTGTCGCTCAGCCACAGAGGTTGCAGGTCGCCGGCACCTTCATCCGAGGTGATCATGCGTCCAGGCGGCAGGGATATTCCCCGGGACAGAAGGAGGTCGAGGTTCACGAGCGGATGCTATGAGGTGGGTCTGACATTGGTCCTTTCAGCGGGAGTGGTCACCACAAGTCGATGGACCAGACATCGCCTACCTGATGCCCGACTGGATCAGGGGTCCCGGACCCGTATGGATGGAGGTCGGAGATGACGTGGATGCGAGCCGCGGAATCGGATACGCGATAGCAATCCATGTCCCGCGACGTGTTGTCCGTGTCGAGCTCGAGGGTGTGCCCGAGGGCCAGGATGGCGGCCTGCAGTTCATCGAAACGGACTGTGGGCGCGAAGTCCCCATACTTCCGCGCGAGCACAGGGGGCACCATGTCCGCCGATGGGACGTACAGCAGTCGTTGGATCTTCACACCGAAGCCGAAGCATGACATCTGTCCCTCCAGCCCCGGCTGCTCTGCCGAGAAGTTGATCTCCACGAGTCCGTAGTCCCGGCGCAGGAGGCCGCCACCGGGCACGTCGAGGAATTGGCCGCCCAGGGCGGCTTCCCAGGCGTCAGGATCAGAACCCAAGCCGACGCCGAGTACGTCGCTGCGGGTAGCGACATGGGCATAGAAGTCCAGTGCGGACACCCGCTGACCTCCTCAGCTGCGCAAACGGGGCTTCTTGCACGGTAACAACAGCGGTTTCGGTGGGTGCGGTTGCGTCGACTGGGGCAGCTGCAATTGATCCGCTAATGACTGGCTTGGGGATGTTGGGATCTGCCCCGGCGCTAGCGATTCGCTCGATCTAGCGATAGCACTACACCTGTTGCGCCCACTACCCTCGTCCGCAAAGCCGCTGAGTTGCACCGATCCCTCTGGGAACGTGTTGCGCCACACTTCTCCCCCAGAGAAGCGACGATCTCGGCGTCCGGCTGCACCCTGACGGCGACCATGTCGCCGTCCATGATGTGCGCCTTGACCATCGACTCGCCGCTGACCGGAAACCGGCGAGTTCGCCGAATCTAGGAGGGCTTAGGACGGGAACCGATGGCACACTGCACCCGATCCCGCGCAGTCTGGCCCCCGCGCTGGGTTTGGCGCGGGGCGGGCGATGTCCACAACGGGCGTGGCGGTAGTAGCCCGGTCGGTGATATCGGCCAGGGGCGGCCCGCAGCACCCGGCGGCGCGGCCGTACCGCGCCACCACCCCCACCAAACGAGCCCGACTCCTGACGGCGGCAATCTGCGACTTCCACGACTGGAGGGAAGGCAGCGTCGTCGGCAACTGCGAATGGGGCTCTCCCGGAATACAGTCCCTGACGGGTTGCCACCCGCCGAATAGAGGCCCTACTTTCCGCCCTTCAGCTCCCGGCGCCGACGTGCCCGCTCTTGTTGCCACTCCTGAAGGAGCACCTTGCGGTGAGCGGAGTTCTGCGGCCACACGGCACGGATGAAGCCGCGCACTCCGAACACCACGATTCCGAATGTGACAACAGCCAAGACAGCCCACCAGGGGGCCGTGTCCGGCAGGGGAAACATGATCTAAAGCCTTCCGAACTTGCATGGTCGGCGGGTCACTCAAGCCACAAGTACGGCGCTCCCCAGCGCACTGCAGCGGTGCCCGCCCCGGTGAGTCAGCACGGGGAAGGCACAGTTAGGCCCTCTAGGCGTGATCTGTGGTGCCGCGTCGATTGGGTCGGGCTTCCAAGCAGGAACGTCGTCTACGACGTCTCGGCCTAGAAGCCGGGACAGCAGGGCGAGTAGTACGCATACCAGCTTGAACTCGCCAGCAGCCAGCGCATGCCACCGGGGCGAGGCTCACATGGCCAGCTGACGCGATCAATGCCCCAAACCGCACGATCCCAACCTCCGAGAGCCGCCCTCTGGGCGGTGCCCGCATCGACATCCCGGGCGCCAACGGACCAGCGCTGCGCGCCGGCCAGAGTGGAGGGATCGGGGTAGCCGGACCAGGGATGATGGAGGGCTATCTGAGCCCCGCCCGCAGCGGACATCCCATCAAAAAGGGGTGGCTGAACACCGGAGACCGGGGACACCTCAGCGCGGGCGGCTACCTCACCCTCGCCGGGCGAGCAAAAGAACTTATTACCCACTACGCCACCGGAACCCGCGTCTATCCCCAGATCATCGAGGAAGCCCTCCCGACCTACCCGGGAGTGAGGGCGCAGCCGTCCGCGCCGTCCCCGACTCCCAAGTCGACAGCGACCGTGTCCACGCCGCCATCACCGACGTAGAAGGACCGGTCGACGAGCACCGTCTCCGCGACCACGTCCCGTCCCACCTCGGACAGGAACACTTGGTGCCGGACACGATGCATTGCCTCGCCGACTTGCCGCTCATTCCCGTCGCAAAAATCGACAAGCAGGTATTGGCCCATCAGTTCGCCGCGCCAGTTGATCAGGGGCGCAAGAGTCGCCTGCCACGGCAGTGCCGAGCCGTCACAGCGGGCGCGGCATAGGCCGCATCCCCCTCACTGAACCCATGCCCACCCGACGGGCCTGGTTCGTCATGCCCCGAGCAGCAGCAACACGCCCTCCCGTATGGCTGGCTGCTGCTCGGAGCTTTGTTCACGGGTAGCGGTTCTGGCACGCCTTCCGTGAAGCGGTCACGATGAGTGATCAGTGGGTGTTTCGAGTGCTTGGAGGATCTGCCGTACCTCCTGGCGCCACTGGTCAGCGTCGGCGCTGTCCACCCAGCCGATTGCCAACTCTGATCCGTCCTGGAGAACCCGGTCCAGTGCGAGTCTCGCCGACGCGCGAAGGGAGGCTGGCAGTTCGGGCAGCGGTTCCCCGGGGCCGTCGTCCGGGTCAATCACGATGGGACTGTCCGGGAGGGTGCTCGCGACGAGAGCGCCAGCGGCAACAGCTTCGGCCCCGTCTCCGCCATCGACGCGTTCTCCCGAGTCGGTGACTCGCTGGAATGCCCACTCCAGCACGTCGATGACCTGCTGGTGGGTGAGTCCCTCAAGTTCATCGACGAAGTCTGCGGCGAGGTCGCTGTCGAACGGGCCGGTTCCCCACGTTCCCATGCATAGCTCCTGATACGGCTGTCTCGGACGAAGGCATGGTTCCAGGAGCCACTGACATCGGTCACGGGGCGAGGAGGATCCGCTTGCGGAGCAGTGTGAAGCCAGCGCGACCGAACATCTGGCGCTTGAGCATCTTGATCCGGTTGACGTGTCCTTCGACGACGCCGGAGTTCCAGAGCAGGGCCAGTCCGGCGGTGACGGCGTCGCGGTCTCGGTCGAAGCCCGCCGCGAGAGTGTGGAGGCTGGCAAGGTCGTCCTGCCGGACGGCGTCGAGCCACTGCGGAAGTCGTTCTCCCTTCCGCTCGGCGCGCTGCGCGACGCCCGCCGGGCCTGGCGCACCGAACAGACCCGCGTCCACGCTGGCCTGCCCGAGCACGAACCGACGACCCCTCTCGTCGTCGGTCGCTGGGACTACCTGGGCTCGGGTTACAGCCCCGGCGCCACGCTCCTCGCCGCCCACGTCTGGCACCGCAAGGAACTGGAACAGCAGTTCACGGCCGAAGGCGGCAGCTGATGGTCTCGCCCCCGCCCACCGTCCTCCGCACGGAGGTGGCCCCGTTGCTGGATCTGCTGACGGTGCCCCAGGTGATGGCCCGCCTCCAGCTCGGCCGCTCCGCCGTCTACGACCTGCTGCGCTCCCCGCCAGCTCGCCTCGATCACCCTCGGCCGCGCTCTCCGCATCCCCGCCCACGCTCTGGCCGACTTCATCCGCACCCGTCTTGAACAGGAAGCCGCCTGACGACCACACCCCGCGACACCCCCGCCTCCCGCCGCGTCCGCGCCAACGGCGACGGGACCGTGTACCAGCGCAAGGACAGCCGCTGGGAAGCCGCCGGATACGTGCTGGCCCCCGGCAACACCCGCAAGGAAGCCCTGGCCAAGCTCACCGAGAAGATCGCCGCCAGCAACCGCGGCAGCCCCATGCCCTCCGCGAAGGGCAGCGTGGCCGCGTACCTGACGTACTGGCTGGAGAACGTCGCCGTCCACCACCTCCGGGAGAACACTCACATTCGCTACACCGCCGTCACCCGGCTCTACCTCATCCCCGGCCTGGGGCGGAAGAAGCTGGCCAAACTCACCGCCAAGGACGTCCGCACCTGGGTCAACCAGCTCCGCACCACCTGCCAATGCTGCGCCCGCGGCCTCGACGCCGCCCACGACCAACCCCTGTGCTGCGCCGCCGGAAAGTGCTGCTCCAAGCGACTCTCGCCCCTGACCCTGGCCTACGTGCACTCCGTCCTCAAGTCCGCCCTGGAGCACGCCGTACGCGAGGAAGAGATCCCGCGCAACGTCGCCCGCAACGTCCGCACCGGCACACCAAGGCCCCGCCGCTTCGAACCCCTCACCGCCGACGAAGCCCGCCACCTCCTCACCGCAACGCGCGGACACCGGCTGCGCACGCTGTTCGAACTCGCCCTCCACACCGGACTCCGCAAAGGCGAACTCCTCGCACTGGGAAGACCTCGACCTCGACGCCGGCACCGCCGCCATCCGCCGAACCCTCCAGCGCATCAGCACCGGCGGACTCACCACGCTGCCCACCAAGACCCGGGCCTCCGAGCGCCGTATCGCCCTCCCCACCCGCTGCTCCAGTCACTGAAGCTCCACCACGAGCAGCAGCAGCGCGAGCGTGAGGCCGCGGGCACGACGTGGCGGCACCACGGGCACGTGTTCACTACGGTGCAGGGCCGACCGATCGACCCGACCAACCTCACCCGCGCCTTCACCACGCTCCTCCGCAAGGCCGGCCTCCGCCGCATCCGCTTCCACGACCTCCGCCACTCGACCGCCACCCTGCTCCTGGAACAGGGCGTCGAACTCGTCGTGATCAAGGAACTCCTCGGCCACGCCCACATCGGCGTCACCGCCACCGTCTACGCCCACGTCCGACTCCGCCTCCAGCGCGAGGCCATCGACACCCTCGGCACCACGCTCGGCAGCCGGGAAACCACCGAGACGGCCAGCTCCGACGACGAATCGTCGCCCTCCGCCGTCCCCGTCCCCCTCCCCGTCCGCTGACGCTGCCGTCAACTACTGCCGTCAGACACCGCACAGGCCCCACCGGAAGGCCTCGGTGGGGCCTGTATTTCGCTATCGCTCACAACGCGATCACGGACAGAGCGCCAACCTCACTCTCCCTCTGGGCGCCAAGATCCCCAGTAGAAGAATTCCAGCTGCCATTCACCGCCACCCTCAGACTCGATCGTTTCTGTCGCATTCTGAAGATGCCACGACATGTTGACGAACAGGCGCAAATCACGACCTGCAAGAACATCCGAGTTCAGAAGCCCCACGATCAATCGGCGCGGCTTCTCCTGGAACTCGGCAGACAGCAAGTCGAAGAACCCATCCCAGCCACCACGAAAGTAGCCCGGGAAGTCAAGCTCTCGCCCAACAGCTAGAGAGGCGTCACGCTCCGATTCGAAGCTTGAGGCATCGACGCCTCGGACCTGGAATCCCTGGCCCTCTACGTGACGTCTGACCTCGTCTCGGCCTGCCTCCGGAAGCAGATAGGGCGGGGAAGACATCCCTGGGATGACGCTAGAGATCGGTCGCCACTGCACGTTTCATCAACCTTTCGCCAGCTCCTCATCGAAGCCGGATGAAATTGTCGTAATGATTTGAGGTGTAGTACACCTCACCCTTCCGTCCGAATACGAGACGCTCCGCCCCTCGATTCCCCGTTCCTCTACCGGACGGCCAAACATCGCTCTCCGTGTAGAAGCCGAGCGGCCTATCTGGGAGCTGCCCATTTCCGTTGCCATACTCTCCGGCAGGTCGACCTCTCCTACCGCCCTGATGCGTCATGGCAGGCGGTCGCCCGTTCATGTCGTAGAAGTCAACAACCTCTTGTATTCGGCTCCGGGTTGCGGCCTTGCTCTGGCCGAAAATCCCTTCCTTGAGCGGGGCACCGAAGAGGCAGTTGCTGTTGTGAACAAGTACCGGCGTCTCCCCCGCCAGTACATAGTACGTGTGGAGGCCTTCGATGGTGAGGTTGTATGTGCGGGCGGAGTCACGGTACTGACGCGTGTCTGTCACGGTGACGGTGCGGCCGTCGTCCGTGCGCAGGGTCATGCCGGGTTTGAGGTCTCCGGCTTCGACCCAGTCCTTCTGGTCGACCGACCAGAAGGGGTGCTCATAGGTGGCGGTCAGTTCCTCGGCACCGTCGGGTGTGGAGATGGTGAGTTCGGTGAACTGCTTGTCGTCGTCGGTGACGATGGTCGCAGTGACTTCGCGTTCACTGGTCTCGCCGGTATTCGGGTCGGTGGCAAGGACCTTGTCGCCGAGTTCGACGTCCTCGATGTTCTTGCTCGTGCCGTCGGCCATGAGGACATCGGTGCCGGCCAGGAAGCACTTGCAGCCGGAGGGGGCACCCTTCGTGGCCTTACCGGCTGCTTCCCCCTCTTCCGCTCCCTCTTCTGCCTTCTTGAGGCCCTTGATGGCACCCTTGAACGGTTTGAAGATCCTTCCCCACGGTGTGTCCATCCCCGCACTGGCACAATCCAGGGTGACTCCGGGGTTTCGCCCGCAAGCCTTCCAGGAGTTGACGTCAGGAAGAACGAATTCCTTCGTCGCTTCCCACGCGCCGCCACCGGAAAAGAATTTTCTCGTTTTGGGAAATATGCCGTCCATAAACCCGAACGGGTTGGGCATTCCGGCCTGTGTCGCACGGCTGTTCCTGCCGCCGGTGTACACGGCGCTGCTCGCATGTCCGCCGCCGCTGCCGGAGTAGCTCCCGCCGCCACCGCTGCCGCCGCTGCCACCGAATATCCTGCCGATGATCTTCTTTGTGGTCTTCGCGATTGACTTCCAGAGATCAGAAGCCCACGACAACCCGGTCGGGTCGGAGTACACCAGCGGGCTGTTGTTCCCGTAGATGTAGCCGTTCATCTGCTGCGGGTCCGTCAGGTCCATGAGTGGGTCGACGGAGATGAAACGGCCGGTGGTGGGGTCGTATTCACGGGCGCCGAGGTGGGTGAGGCCCGTGGACTTGGTGTCGTCGGTGCCGCCGACGAAGCCCTTGGTGCCGGGCCAGGACTTCGGCGCCTCGCCGCGTGGGCCGCCGAACGGGAGGGTGCGGCGCTGGGTGAGGGCCAGGTCGGTCGCCGCGATGGCGAGTTGGCCGGTGCCCTGGTGGTCGGCGGTGGTGAAGGTGACGGTGCCGTTGTCTTCCTTGACGGCCTGGTGGCCGCCGCCCAGAGGGGTGTAGCGGGTGGCCTTGGCTTTGGCCGCTCCCTTGGGCAGGGTGACGTCGGTGTGGCCGAGGTAGAGGGTGGTCTCGGTCGGGGTACGTGCGATCAGGCGGTTGCCGTCGGTGTCGTAGAGGTACTCGGTGACCTTGTCCTTCTCGCCCTCTACGGGTTCGGTGACCTTGGCGAGGTGGCCTTCGGCGTCCCAGTCCAGGGTCTGGGTGTCGCCGCGCAGGGTGCGGGAGGTGGTGTTGCCGGTCTCGTCGTAGCCGTAGGAGTCCTTGGTGGCGGTTCCGCCCGGCAGTTGCGAGGTGACCGAGGTCAGGGAGTGCGCCTGTGGATCACCCGGCTTGGGGTAGTCGTAGGTGCGCTGGGTGTTCTTGGTGTTGTCCCCGCCGGTGTCGTGGAGGGTTTCGGTGAGTCGGTTGCCGGCCTTGTCGTAGGTGTAGGAGTGCCAGTAGGGGGCCGGGCCGCCGGTCTTGTCCGCGGCCGGAGCCGTGGCGCAGGACTTGTCGCCCTGGGTCCAGGCTTCGGTCATGCGCCGCAGGTAGTCGTAGGTGAAGCACTGGGTGTCGGTGCCGGAGCGGGAGACGTCCGAGACGGACAGGATGTTGCCGGCCTGGTCGTAGCGGTAGGTGTCGAGCTGGTCGACGCCGGGCTGGTCCTGGCGGTCGATGCGGGAGGTGGCCAGGCGCTGGGTGCCCCACTCGTAGGTGTTGGTGGCCCAGGTCTTCTTGCCTCCCCCGGTGCTGCCCAGGGCGTACTGGAGCGGCTTGCCGGTGAGCGAGTAGCTGGTGTCGGCCTGGAAGCCGTCTCCCAGGACGGAGATGGGGCGCAGGGTCTCTTTCTCGTAGGTGGTGGAGTAGCCGCCGCCGGGCAGGGAGCCCGCCGCGGAGTAGCTGATGCCGCCCACCAGGCCGGAGGGCAGGTAGTTGGTGCCGGTCTGGTAGGTGCCGGCCAGGGCGCCTTCCTTGTCGGGGATCACCATGGCGGTCTTCATCGGCCGGTACAGCCGGTCGTAGGCGGTGACCTTGGAGGTGTAGGCGGCGCCGTCCACGTAGCGGGTGGATTCGGCGAGCTGTCCCTTGGCGCCGGTGATGGTGTCGTAGACCCACTTGGCGCGCAGCTCGCCCGAGGCGCTGTCCTTGCGCAGTTCGGTCCTGCGGCCCAGGTTGTCGTAGACGCTGGCCAGCGTGGTGCCGCGGGCGTCGGTGGTGGTGGTCGGCTGGCCCCGGTCGTCGTACTTGCTTGTCGTGGTGCCCTTGTCCGGGTCCGTGGTCTCGGTCTGGCGTCCCAGCTGGTCGTAGCTGTAGGTCCAGGCGTTGCCCGCCGGGTCGGTGACCTTGGCCAGCTCGCCGCGCGGGGTGTAGCCGTATTTGGTGGCGTCGAAGGCCGCGCTTTGGCTGCGGGTGTGGTGCTGGCGCAGCTCTGTGGTCTTGCCGCGAGCGTCGGTGAGAGTGGTGGCGGCGGTGGCTCCCTCGGGGGGGATGACCGTGGTGCGGTCGCCGCGGTAGATCGTCTTGGTGATGCCGAGGACGGTGCCGCCGTCGCCGTTTCCGGCGATCTGCCGCTCCTCGGTGGCGCGTCCCAGTCCGTCGTAGGCGGTGCGGGTCTGCGTCTCTACGCTGAGGGCGTCGGCGGGCTTGAACAGGGCCCGGTTGGGTGCGCCTTGGGTGTAGTAGGGGGCGAATGTCTTGGTCGTCAGGCCGCGTTCGTCGTAGAAGGTGTCGCTGAGGATGCGTCCGGCGTCGGGGCCGGGGGCCTGGGTCTGGCGTTCGCGCAGGAATCCGTCGTACAGCGTGTACGAGGCGACCTGGCCGCCCTCGTTGTTGATGCTCTGGGTGCGGACCGCGACGGGCTGGCCTTCGTCCACGAAGTAGGTGAACTGGTGGCTGGGTGTCTGGCTGGTCTTGCGGTCGGCCAGCCAGACCTTCTCCGCGCGGCCCAGTGCGTCGTATGTCATCTCGGTGCGCTTGGCGTTGGTGTCCACCGTCGCCTTGGGCTGGCCGCGCAGCGGCTCGAGCTCGGTGACCGTGGTCTGGGCCGAGGTGGTGTCGGCGGCCTTGGCCGGCGGGGTGGTTGCGGTGACCTTGGTGGCGAAGCCGGTGGCCGGGCTGTAGGCGGTGGTCGACGTGCGGCCGTCCGAGCGGACGGCGCGGGTGGGAGCGCCGCTGCCCGTGGCGGTGACATCGGCGGTCAGGTCGGTGGTGGTCAGGGGGCGGCCGTAGCCGTCGAAGGTGGCGCCGGTTTCCAGGTAGGTGGCTTTGGTGCCGTCGTGCTTTTTTAGCGTGGCGGTCGCGGTGGCGTCGCCCTTGGTGGGCGCGGCCCCGTAGGCGCCGCCGTCATAGGCGGTGCGGACGTCGGAGATGACCTGCTTGGCGCGGTCGGGGGTGTCGGCGCACTTGACGGCGACGGTCTCCGCCCGGGAGGGCAGGGTGAGGATGTTGTCGTCGGTGTTGGTGGCGTAGGTGGTGCGGGTGCACTGGTTGTCGGCGGCCGTGGCGTTGTCGCCGAGGTCGTCGACCTGTGTGGGCCGGCCCGCGACGGTGTCGAAGTCTGTCGCGGTGGAGGTGATGCGCCAGTCGGTGCCCGCGCCGTCATCCAGCGAGGTCCAGGTCTTGGAGTGCCCGGTGCCGGTGAAGTTGGCGCTCACCGTGCCCCAGTCGCGGACCTTCTTCGCCGTCTCGTGATGCCAGGGGCGGTTCACCGTCTTTTCCAGCGCCTTGCCGCCCGGCCCGGAGTAGGCGACGGTCTTGTAACCGAAGCCCGCGGCGGACTCGTGGTCGGTGATCGGGTCGCCTTCGTCGCTGCCCAGGCTGACCGAGACGCTCTTGGTGCCGCCGGTGGGGTCCTTGCGGTCGCCGTCCATGCCGCGCAGGAAGTAGGAGTCTTCCTGGGACTTGAGGGCGTCGCCCCCGCCCTGGCCGCCGCTTGTGACCCGCACGTGGGCGTAGCCGCGCCACTGGGACCAGGTCTTGAACTTTTTCTTGGTCAGGCCGTCGTCATCGTCGTAGTGCCAGGCCGCACCGTCCAGGTACTCGTATGCGGTCACTGCGTCGGCCGCGCCGCCGGTGCGGTCGGTGGTGGTCGTCGAGGTGACGACGTACTTGTTGAACCACTGGCGCTCCGGGTCGTCGGAGCTGGAGCCGCCGATGTACTGCGGGAAGCAGCGGGTGGTGTTTGTCTGCGGGGTGGGCAGCGCGTCCGCGTCGCAGGCCGGGGCCGAGTAGTTGACGTCGACCTGGCCGCCGGACTCGTCGGCGACCGTGGACAGGCGCGCCTTGATGAACGGCGCGTAGCCGTCGCCGATCTTGTCCAGCCGGTTGGCGAGCTGGGTGTAGGCGAAGCTGGTCTTCGGCAGTGTCACCGCGGGCTCGGCCGTGTGGCCGGTGTGCTGGACGGAGTCGAGCAGCAGCTGGTAGTCGATGTCCGCCTGGCCCCAGCGGTGGCCCAGCTTCCAGGAGTCGACCTTGCTGTAGGTGTCATTGCTGAGGACTTGGGTGGTGACGCCGGTCAGCCGCTTGCGGGTGAAGAACGTCGGGGACAGGCGTCCCTCGTCGCAGTCCTCGGCCTCGGTGCAATTCATGTCCCAGGGCGTGTCGTACCAGTAGAAGGCGTCCTTGCCGATGTCGGAGCAGTTGGTCTTGCTGTCGGGCAGGCAGCGTTCCGAGGTGGTGAAGTCGACCTTGGCCAGTGGCTTGGCGCCGTACATCGCCGAGGACTTCAGGCCGTACTCGATCCGGCCGAGCGAGCCGCCGCGGGTGTAGCGGGTGTTGTCCTTGGCTTCGAGGTTGCGGCCGTAGGAGTTCTTCTCCTGGTCGTAGTAGTAGGCGATCGCGTTGCCGCGCGGGTCGACGACGTAGTCGAGGTTCCAGCGCCAGGCCTGCTGGCACCAGGAGTCGGCGAAGGATGCCTTGTGGCAGGGTTCGCCGTCGTTGTTGCCAAAGACCGGGGTGGTCCAGGTCGATCCGGTGGTGTCCTTGCCGTCCGCCCAGCCGGGCAGCCGGTTGTAGCCGAAGTAGTAGCGCACGCCCTCCGGGTCGGTCAGACGCCAGTACTCGCCGTCGTTGTCGCCGTTGCCGCGGTCGGTGGAGGACAGTTTCTTGATGCGGCTTCCGTCGTCCTGCTTGAACTTGAACTCGCCGTCCCCGGCCGGGACCAGCTCTCCTCCCTTGCCGTTGAAGGTGATGAACGCGTTGTCGTAGTCCCAGCACTGGTCGCCGGGCTTGTTGCCGTCGGCGTTCTTCTGCCCGTCGTCGGCGCACGGCTTGTAGCGGCGCTCGATGTAGCCGGGCCACAGGTCGAACCCGTCGCCGGCCCAGGAGGACTGGTTGTTCGTCGAACCAGACCGTCCGTCGATCGACCCGGAGGAGTAGGACAGTGCGACCTGCGGCTTCAGCTCGCCGGGCACCTCGGGTACGGGCATGTCGTAGGACCAGGCGAAGTCACCGGTGTTCAGGTCCGTGTCCCAGGTGGCGGACGGGGACAGCGAGGTGGCCTTGTAGTCGCCGCTGGCGCTCTTGTCGTCGGCGACGGCGGCCAGCACCGTGGGCCCGGACGCTGGCAGGGCCACCGACTGGGCGGTGAGGGTCTGCTTTTCGGTGTCGTTGGCGGTCGGGAGCGGCGCAAGGGTGCGGCACTGCTTTTTCGCCGGGGTGTCCAGGGCACAGGCCGGCAGCTTGACCAGGGTGAGGCGGGATGCGTAGCTGCCGCCGAAGGCCTCGGCGAAGCTGGAGTAGTCGAGTTCCGCGCTGACCTTGCCGGGCTTGTCGCCCTTGTCGTCCCCCGGGTCCAAGGTGAACAGGACGCCGTTGACTCCGGCCCGCTCGGCGGCTTTCCGGCTCAGCACACGGGCCTGGACATCGCCCTGCGCTGCGGGCGTGTCCGACCGGGCGCTGGCGCCCGCCCGCTTGGATGCCGTCTTGTTCGGGGCCCCGACGGCCAGGGGCAGCCCCTTGGCCTCAACGGTCTTCCCGGTCCCGCCGGCCGCTGGCTGCTGGAGGTCCACCACGGCGGACCCGGCCTTCGGCCAGGCCGCCTTCGGTGCCTTCTTCGGAGTCTTCGCTCCCTTGGCCATCGTGCGCGGCTCGACCTTGATGCCGTCCGTGCCCTTGATCGGGTTCTCCGCCGAGGGAAGGTCTGGTCTGCCGCCGCCGTCCGCCGTCGCGACCGGTGCGCTCACCGCCTGCAGCAGCGTGCCGATCATCACGGCGGACACCGCCAGGGCCGCTCTGCGCCGCAGCGCGGCGAACCGGCGCGGTCTGGGTATGCCGTTCATCTTGAGGAATCAGTCCTTTGTCATGACAAATCAGCCCGCGCAGGGGCATGACATGGCGCCGAAGGCTCGGATACGAGCGCGTCAGGAAGGGGGGGGTGGGTGCTGGAGAAGGTCGCCCTCCAGCACCCACAGGGGTCAGCTGTCGCCGGGTACGTCGGTGGGGATGTCGAACCAGGAGCCGGCCAGCTTCTCGATCTGCGGGTCGCTCAAAGCGCCCTGGAAGGCCCACACATCGTCGACCGTGCCGGCGAAGTAGGTCCCTGCGGCGTCGCCCTTGGCCCTGCCCACCTGAAGGGCCACGGGCGCCTTGAAGCTCAGGACGTTGTCCGCCCAGGCGATGAGGTCCTGGCAGGCGGTGTCGTCCGCATCCCCGTTGCCGTCCACGTCCCCGCAGGCCACTTCCTGCAGCACCCCGTTGACGTACAGGCGGGCTTCCTTGGCGAAGCCGTCGTAGACCACCGCCAGGTGGTTCCACTCGCGTGCGTCGTAAAACTCGGTGTTGCTCACCACGGTGACCGGCGAGTCGGCGCTGTCCTTGGCGGGGATGGTCAGTTCCCAACGGCCCAGGCCTTCGGGGTCCTTGGAATCCGGTTGGAAGCGGACCGTGAACCCGCTTCGCTGCAGGCCTGTCCCGCTGACCAGGGCCACGCTGTGATCCGGGAGCGCCGCTGCCTGGGCCCAGGCAGTAACGGTGAAGCTGGCGCTTGTGTCGATGGGCGACAGCACGGTGCCGGCGTAGGCGTCCGTGCCGTTCAGCTCCAGCCCGCTGTTGTCGATCATCCCGGAGCCGAGCTTCGCGCCCCCGCTGAGGTTCATCGAGCGTTTCCCGGCCGACAGGTCCGGCGTGGTGGAGCCGGCCGCGTTGGTCTCCTCGAAGTTCCAGCGGCCCTTGACCAGCGGACGCTGCTTGAACATCTGCTGGACTTCCTCGGCCGAGACGGGCCGGTCCAGCAGACGCACGTCATCGATGCTGCCGGGGAAGTGGTTCTTGACCTCGCCGCTGTAGCTGCCTGCCCCGAGGTACATGGACTGATCGGCGTAAAAGGCGCCGGCCAGCTTGGTCTCTCCGGCCAGGGCCCCGTTGACGTACAGCGTGAGGGTGTTGGCGATCGTGTCGTGCACGCCCACCAGTTGCACCCACTCCCCCACGGACGCGCTGGCGCCCTCTGGCTGCATGGCGCGGATCGGTGTGGCGTCTGCGGTGTCGGCGGAGTACTGGTTGACCGCCCACCGGTTGTAGGTGGCGGAGTAGTACAGCTCGAAGCCGGGGCGCTCCTTGCCTGCTTGGGCGGTGATGACCGCCGCACCGTCCGGTTTCTTGTCGAGCTTGGCCCAGGCGGAGACGGTGAAGCTGCGCGAGGTGTTCACGTGCGGCCCGTTGGTCTGGCCGATCTTCGCGTAGCCGTCGGTTCCGTTGAACGTGGCGGCCTTGCCCGCAATGCCAGGGGCGCCGGTGGTGACGCCGCCGTGGTAGTGGGCGGGCAGCACGCCGCCGTGTCCGGCGATCTCCTTGGCGTCGGCTGCTTCGTCGAGGTCGAAGACGGCCAGCGCGGGGCGGCCCGGGTCGCCGACCGTCTGCTGCGCGTGCAGCTTGTCGATCTCGTCCTGTGCCAGCGGCTTGTCGAACAGCTGCACATTGTCGACCGCGCCGGGGAAGAACGCAGAGGGCGCGCCGTTGTAGGAGGCCGCTCCCAGTTGCAGGCCACGGCGGGCCTCCCACGGGCTGTCGTAGGCGGTCTTGCCGACCAGCTTGCCGTCGACGAACAACTCCAGCACGTCGCGCACCGAGTCGTAGGACCCGGCCAGGTGCGTCCACTTGTCCGGCGTTGCGCCGCCGGGCTGGTCCGCCATGGCGCGGGCGATGCCCGCGTCCGCGGTATCGGACTTGTACTGGTTGAACGCCCAGCGGTCATAGGTCTTGGAGTAGTACAGCTCGAAGCCCGGCGAGTGGTTGCCCGGCTGAGTGGCGATGACCGCCGCCTGCTCGGGCATCTTGGACAGCTTGACCCACGCCGAGACCGCGAACCCGCCGCTGGTGTTGACCACGGGGATGTCGGTGAAGGCGTAGCCGTCGGTGCCGTTGAACGAGAGGGCCGTGCCTTGCGCCCCGGCCGCGCCCGGGACCGCCCCGCCGTGCAGTTGCGCGGTGCGCGCCGGTGTCGAGCCCTTGGTCTGGGCCGCGCCCTCGGCCTCGTCCAGCTGCCAGGTCGCCCGGTCGGGCTGGCCGGCCTTGACGCGGTACTGGTAGGTGCGGATCTCGCTGCCGTTGCCCGCGGTGTCGAAGGCCTGGGCCGTGATGAAGTTCAGCCCCGGCTTGGCGGGCAGCACCTTCGCGCTCCTCGCCGCACCACCGGACGTGGTGATCTTGTTCTTGGAGCTGGGATCGTTGTTGATGCCGTACCGGTAGGACGTCACATCGCTGTCGGCGGCCTTCAGGTCGAACGACCCGTACTTGCCCACCCCGTCATACCAAGGGTCGTTGGGATCCTCGGAGTCGGAGGCCGGGTACTCGCCCGAGGACACCGCCGGCGCCTTGGGGACCTTGGTGTCATAGACGAAGTAGCAGGCGGTCGGGTCGCCCGCGTAGGACCAAGGCGAGTACTGCGCCCCGTCGTAGACACGCGCATACCAGTTGACCTGCTTGTTCACCGGAATCTTCGACGAAGGCAGGCTGATTTTGAACTCTGAGCCGGACCTCTTGGACGTGGTGCGGGCCGGACTCCAGCTGCCGCCGTCCCACTTGGCCTGGAACTGCACCGAGACGCTGTCCCCGTCGGGGTCCTTCACCTCGTTGGCTTCGATCTTCCCCAGGGTGCGGACGCGCGCCGCGTCCCCCGACCTCTTGCATATGCCGCCGTACTCCATCGTCAGCTGCGACATTCTGAGCTGGGCGGGCGGCCGGTTGTACTTCACCCGCAAGAACGCCTTGTCGGAGAACCGCTTCCAGCCATAGGCATCCGACTCACTGTCCGCGCGCAGACCGAACGTCATCGTCGAATCCCGGCCGTCCGCAGCCGCCTGCACCGCCGACTTCACCGAGAACTCGGCGTCCTTGGCCGCACACCCCGAATACCCGTAGGCGAACGACTTCGTCGACAGCTTCTTGTCCCAAAACCCGGACGCGTTCTGCGAGTTCCACGTGGTGGAGGAGGAGATGCCCTTGGTCTGCCACAGCTCCACACTGCGATCCGAACACGAGGCGGACCAGGTGTTACGCACCACGAACTCGGCCGACAGGATCGACTTGCCCGCGAACTTGGAGACCGGGATGCGGTAGAACAGCCGCTTGGTGTCGTTGGGCTGGCAGTAATACCAGTTGCAGTAGCCCATACCCGCATCGTGGTCGCCGTTGAACTTCCACTGCGGCGAGGAATCCCAGTACTTCGACGCCATCGTCCACGCGGAGGCACGCGGCGAGTACCACTGCGGATCGATGAACACCGGATAGGTGGTGTCCTTGCCCTTCAGCACCTCGGCATCCGGGGTCAGCACCAGCTCCTTGCCGCCGGCGGGGACGTCCACCCCGACCGGCGCGAGCTTGCCGGACTCCCCCGCCGCAGGCTCGTCCTGTGCCTGCGCCGCGGCATTGCCCGTCCGCGACGCCGCGGCGCCGGACGGCGCGGACTTCGCGGTCGGCGCACTGTTGGTGCCGGGACTGGAGTCCCACATCATCGGCTTGGGCGCCTCGAACACCGCGCCCTTGGCACCCTTGTCCAGGGCCTGCAGTTCGCCCTGGGCGGTCTCCTTGACCTCCATGCCGTCCGCGGCCAGCTTCAACCGCAGCTGCGCCAGCGCAGAACTCTCCGCAGCCTTGGCCGACTTCACCACCAGCAGCTGCGTGAAGCCGTCCTCCTGGGCCCCCATGCGCAGGTCCACACCGGGCAGCACATCGCCGTACGTGGCCGTAGCACCGTCCAACTGCGGCGCGGGCAGCTTGCCCGGCCAGGACAGCGCCAGCTCACGGCCCGACTTCGTCATCCGCACCAGCGGCGTCTCCCCGCCCCCGGAGAACTCCAGCCCCACCGTGGTCACCTTCGGCGCGACGCCGCCGTCAGCAGACTTCGCCAAATCGGTGTCGATCGGCTTCCACACCTCACCCACGCGGGCGCGGACCGGGCGCAGGTACTCGCGCGCCTCGAGGTTCCCATCAGCAGTCGCATACACATCGCTGCTCGCACTGCGCAGCGAGGTCACCTCGACCGGCTTGCCGCTGCGCTTGGCCTGCGCCAACGCCGCCTCGGCGCCGGCCTGCGCGGCCGCAGGCTCCTCGGCCGCGGACTTCGCCGCCGCGGGTACGGCCCGGGCGACGTCCGCCGCGGATGCCGCCGGAGCGAGTCCCGCCACGATCGCCACGCCGACCAGACCCGCCAGCGCCCTGGCCCCACCACGCGAACGCACGCGCCTCCACATATCCCACCCCGGCCCATCACAAAAATGAAGATTGCCTGAACATGGCAACCAAGTGGCAACTGTATGTAGTCGCCCGGTAAAAGATCCAGAAGGAGTACTTGGGGCGCATGGGACAAAAGGGTTGCCTGCGACTGTGGCGTTACTCACGGTTGTACCGGGGTTGGACACAAACCGGTAACGCTTCTGTGTGCGGAGCCCGACCACCGCTCCCTACGTCTGCGCCAGGGTCACCTCCGGAGTGCGGACCACGCCGGGCGCCCCGGCCCGCCCGACGGACGTGAACTGATAGCCGTGACAGACCTCCACGGTCCGGCTGCCCTTGGCGAGGGCGCCCACCGCGAGGAAAACGATCTGGCTCACGCCCCAAGGACGACTCTTGACCCGCCAGATCTGCTCGAACGAAGCGCCGGAGCAGACCGCCAACCGGGACTCGATGCAGACCTTCTCGGTCCCTCCCAGGCCCTTGAGGCATCCCCCTCGCGGTCATGATCCGCGGCGGGTACAGGGCGCCGCCGCCTGCCGGGCCGGGCTGCCGACCGCAACCGGCACAGCAGTCGCCGCGGAGCAGTCGCCGACGAAGTGCCGGACTTCGGCGCGTACCGGCCGGCGGGACCGACCGTTTCCGCGTCCGCGTCCGCGTCCGCCTAAGGCTCCATCAGGTCCACCGCGGAAGCCCCCGACCCACCGGTGCGGCCTGCGGCACCGCTGTCCCGAAGGCTCGTCGCGGCCGGCACCGGCGCGCCGGCCGGACCAAGAGAGGAAACGACCCGCAGGTCGTCGCCGGGCTCAAGGGCCCGAAGCCGGAAGAACCACGGACACCAGCACGGCCAAGGCCACCGCCCACCATCTGCGCAGCCGCGTCATACCAGTTGTCAACCCAGCGGACACCCGCCCACGAGAACGGCACAAAGGGCCGGCCGTGGAGGGTGCAACGGGAGTCGTCTCGTGGCGTGCCGAAGGGACTCCGAACTCGCCTCAGCATGATCAATCACGACGCCTTTCGAGTCACTCGGCGCCGATCTGCGGTGCACCACCGGCCAGCGCCGCCAGACAGGCGCGGCACAGCGCCTGGCCGGGCGAGGTGCTGTGGGCGGTGGACACCAACCACGGCAGCGCTGCTCGGACTCCTGAGGCCCGGCGACGAGGTGGCCGTCGACCTGCGCATCCTCACCAGCCGGCGCCTCGATCTCGTCAACGACCGCACCCGGCCGATCAACCGGCTGCGGGAACAACTCCTGGGAATCTTCCCTGCCCTGGAACGAGCCCTGACCCGAAAGGGCCGAGGACTGGTTGTGCTGCTGACCAGCTATCAGACGCCGGACGCGATCCGCCGCATCGGTGCCCGCCGTCTCGAATCCTGGCTGAAGAACCGTGGGGTCAAGAACGCCTCCTCACTCGCCCAGACCGCCATCGAGGCGACAGAAGCCCAGCACATTGCGCTGCCCGGAGAGAAACTGGCCGCGGACATGGTGGACCGGATCGCGAAAGGCGTGCTGGCACTGGCCCGCCGACGTCTCAACGTCCTCTGGGCCATGATCCGTGACAACACATCCTACGAACTCCGTCTTCCGACCCCCGCAGCTGCTTGACGCGCGCTATTGGGAAGTTCTTTATCTTCTGGCCGCTTGAAGTGCGGTGATGGTGACTTTTCCCTGACGCCCACCCGGTGCCAAGAAACGACACTCCGCCCCCTGCTACGACGTGGGCGAGGCGGTCAAACGAGAAGATGCGAGGGTACGGGCGGATGACCACGATGACGGGGGCCACGGCCGCTCGGCGCACGAGGTTCAAAATTCGAAGCTGCGGGACCGATGAGTTTTCCGCCGAGCCGCTGTCACATCTGCATCAGAAGTACGGCACCTCCAGGTGAAGCGGAGAGAAAAGCATGTCAGCAACTCGCGAGTCGGCGGCCCCCGTGAAGTCGACGGTTGTCTCGAGCGACGGAACCCCCATCGCGTTTGAGCAGTCCGGCAGCGGGCCTACGGTAATCCTGGTGTCCTCGGCGCTGGCCGATCGCTCCGACACCAAGAAGCTCGCCAGCCTCCTCGCCCCGCACTTCACCGTCGTCAACTACGACCGCCGCGGGCGGGGCGCCAGCGGCAACAGCGCCGACTACACGGTGCGGCGCGAGATCGACGACATCGCGGCGCTGATCGAGCATGCAGGCGGTTCTGCCTCGGTGTTCGGCAGTTCGTCCGGTGCGGTACTCGCCCTGCGCGCCGCCGCGGCCGGCCTGAACATCAAGCGGCTCGCGCTCTACGAGCCGCCCTTCGCCGTCGCTCCCAGCGACTTCGGACCGCCGAAGGACTTCGCACGGCATATCGACGGTCTGATCGCCGAGGACCGGCGCAGCGAGGCGGTCAAGACCTTCATGACCAAGGCCCAGGGTATGCCCGCGTTCATGGTCGGATCGATGCGGCTGATGCCCGGAGTGTGGTCGAACCTCAAGGCAATGGCCCACACCCTGCCCTACGACATCGCGGTCATGGGCGACACCCAGCAGGGCAAACCCCTCACCGCCGAGGTGTGGTCGCCCGCGACTGCACCGACCCTCGTCATGACCGGCTCCAAGAGCCCAGACGGCTTCCAGAGCGCCGCGCGAGCGGTCACGGAGGTGCTGCCCGACGCCGACCATCACACGCTCCAGGGCCTCAATCACGGAGCGGTGGTCATGGCGCCCAAGAAACTCGCGCCGAAGCTCATCGAGTTCCTTCAAGGCTGAGCTTGTTCTTGATCTTCTGGCTTCGAACGGCGTCCCGAACTTGTTCACCTGGGCGGGGGTCCGGCGGACACGGGGGCGGCCTTGGCGTGATCCTTCGTGCTGACCAGAGCGCGAGTTTCACCACGTCGCAAGACGCCGTCCGAGGCCGCCAGAGGTGAGTCTGCTGCCTCACGATGTCAGGCGGGAAGCGTTCGCGGAGGCCTCACCATCGTCGAGCGACTCGCCTTTAACGGCACCGTCATCGAAACCGGCACTGACTCCTACCGCCTCGCCAGCACCCGCGCCCGAGCCGAAGCGACCGCCAAGGCCGGCTGACACCTGCCGGTTCCGGCGCGGCGGCCCGCCACCCTCACGGGCGGCCGGCCGCCGCGCCTGCCTTGCGCTGACGGCTGTGTGCTGCCGCGTCCCTGATCTCCTCGGTGGCCGCCCGGAAAGCAGGGGCGGCATGAGCGAAGTAGTCGAAGAGAACAGCGCGTTGCTCTGGTGTGTATCGGCTGAGAACCTCGGCGATCTGGCGCCGGGCAGGCCCGACCACCTTCTCGATCTGGTCGAGGGAGTCGGCCACCGGCTCGACGATGACCTTGCGTCGATCATCCGGATCGGCAGCCCGGCGGACAAATCCGGCTCGCTCCAGGCGGTCGATCAGGCGAGTGGTCGCCCCGGTGGTGAGACCGGCACGTGCGGCCAGTTCTCCCGAGGTGAGCGTGCCTTCCAAAGCGATCTGACTGAGCGCATACCACTCCGAGGCGCTGAGCCCCACCGCTTCCGCCCCGGCCATGCCGTGGAGTCCCACAGCGTCGAGGTACTGACGGAAGAGAACGTGCTCGTCCGTCGGCGTCGGGTCTGCCATGTCCCTGGGTGCCCCTTGCGTAAATAGCTGCACACGTGCAGATACTGTCTGCCTGCAATATCTGCATCAGTGTAACTACTCGGAGGATTCCATGCCCACCACGGACGACCGGAATGCCGTCACCACGGTGATCGCCTCACTCATCGACGCCTGGCGGCGCCACGACGCCGACACCTACGGTGCGCAGTTCACGCAGGACGCCACCTACGTCACCTTCGTCGGCACGTACTACCAGGGCCGCCGCGACATCATCGACAGCCACCGCACGCTGTTCGCCAAATTCCTCAAGGGCACACAACTGGCCGACGAGATCCTGGACATCCGCTTCTACGGTCCGGACACCGCCGTGATCACCGGCCGCGGCGACAGCTACAAGGGCAGCAAGCCGAAGAAGCTGACCAAGGTCCAGACCTACACCCTGGTCCGGGAGCAGGACGGCCAGTGGCGCATCGCGGCCTTCCACAACACCAAGCGCAAGCCGCTGATGGAGGCCATCTCCTTCAAGGCCGCCCCCGCTCTCGTCCCGGCATCCCAGAAGTGACCGATGAAGCCACAGAATGCCCATTACCTTCCAAGTAGAGCCCGGTTCGGGTTCGTGGCCTCCGGGGCCGGTATGGCTCTTTGCCCCTGTCGTTGATGATCCGGGGGTGCTGCCGCCGGTCCGGCAGACAAGGGTGCTGGGCCTTACGGCATCGCGGCCGGACCTGACGGTGCGCTGTGGGTCACTTTCGCGCACAGTGGCCGCATCGCGCGTCTCACCCTCGATGGCGAACTCAGCGAATACCCCCTGGACTCGTCTGAGTGCCGCCCTACGGTCATTACCCCTGGGCCCGACGGAGCACTGTGGTTCACCCGGTCCCAGGACCACCGGATCGGCCGCGTCACCGCCGACGGCGCAACGGAATCCTTCCCTGTGCCGACGCCCGACAGCGGACCCTTCGGTATCACGGCCGGTCCAGACGGTGCGGTGTGGTTCACGGAGATGAACGCCGACCGTATCGGCCGCATCACCTGCAAGGGAGAGATCACCGAGTTCGTCCTTCCTCATACGGGCGCCTTTCCCTCGGCGATCACCGCAGGCCCTGATGGGGCCCTGTGGTTCACCCTCAACCAGGCGAACGCAATCGGCCGCATCACTGTCCACGGGGACATCGTCATACACCCACTCCCCACCGCCAGCGCCGCACCCGTGGGCATTACCAGTGACGGCGCTGCCTTGTGGTTCGTTGAGATCGCAGTGGGCCAGATCGGCAGGATCTCGGTGGATGGCGCGATCAAGGAGTTCCCGCTCCCTGACCGCACGGCCAAACCCCACGCCATCGTCGCGGCCTCCACCGGGGACTGCTGGTTCACCGAATGGGGAGCCAACCGCATTGGCCACATCACCGATAGCGGCGAGATCTCCGAGTACAGCCTGCCGTCACCGTCGTCCGAGCCGCACGGCATCACCATAGGCTCCGATGGCGCTCTGTGGGTGGCGCTTGAGACGGGAGGGGTCGCGCGGTTGGAACCGTAGCTCGGGACGGAGAACCGCCCAGGTCAGCCATGTGCCGGTGTCGCATCGCACCAGCCGCTGGCGCGGCCCGATCGACGTGCTGTACCTGCGCAGGTTCATGCTTTCTCCACGGTGATGCCTACGGCCTTACCGTCTGTGGCACGAGGGGTGGGAACGGTCGCCGCGGTGAGGTTGAGGCGGGTGTCCATGTCGAGGTTCACCTCACCGATGGGCCGGACGTGCGACCAGAACAGCGGGGTCAGGCCGCGCCGGTCGGCGTTCGGGTCAGGGTCCGGGGGCGGCGTTCGGGTCCGCGACCAAGCCGGCCGGCACGTGGATCCTGCGCCGGACCCCCTGCCCCCTTGCGCGCGTCACCGTCGCTCCCCCACGACCGCCCGCGCCCACCCCGACACCACCACCATGCACGCCGAACCCCAGACCCCGGGACTCCTGGAAAAGGCCCTCAGGAAACAGGAACGGGCCCGGCGATGGGGAGCACCGGCCAAGAACACCACGGGCGCAGCACCGCAGGCGAGCGCGCCCGGCCACAGCGGTGACACCTTTGGCGTGCAGCCGCTTGCCCCTGTTCCGGTTGGGGAGTTGTCGTGTGCCCGGCGGCAGAGCGCCCCGATGGCGCTAACGTCATGCGCGGCCGCGGGGCCCTTTGCCCGGTGTAGCGCTCGGCGGGCTCGGGCCTGCTCCTTTGTACGTGTTCGGCGCCTAGAGGCGACGACGCAAGGACAAACCGATTCCATGAGGGTCACAGCAGCACGCCGCACCCTGTCACCGCCTCGCCGCGCCGCCCGCACGGCGGCCGTGGCGGCCCTGTCCGCCGCCGCGCTCCTGGGCGGCGCTCTCACCGCCCAGGCCGCCCAACCCGCCCGCACGACCAGCACGGCCGTGAAGGCCGCGCCGGCCGGTGCGCTCGCCACCCAGTGCTACTACCGGGTCAACGCCAGCGGCGGTCTGCTCATCCGCAGCGGCCCCGGCACCAGCTACCCGGTCGTCGGGTCCTACGCCAACGGCACCACCATCCTGGCCTCCTCGACCACCACCAACGGCTTTCGCAAAGTGGGCACCAACCGCTGGGTCTCCTCGGCCTACACCATCCGCATCACCAGCTACCCCTGCGAATAACAAAACCGCGCCAACGACACCCGCCCGCGGCCCCACGCGGTGCCCGTTGGTGTATCGGTCTGCACCGGTCATCGGATCCAGGGCCTGTCGTTTGGAGCAAGGTCTAAACTGCCCGCATGACATCGGACGCGACGCCTGGCGAGGCCGGCGTGGCGGCCCCACCGGCCCCGCCGGAAAAGCCGTCGAGGGGCCGGAGCCGTACGATGCTTCGGCTGTCGGTGGGGTTTTACCTGCTGGCGGCCGCCCTGATGCTGACGACCGGCCTGCTCGGCGCGCGCCAGTGGTACGTCGCGGCTGGATGCTGGCTGGTCGGCTCCATCGCGGTGCCGGTCGGCCACGGGGTGCGCGCGGGAGGGGAGATGGGCCGGGAGGCGTGGCGGCTGCGCACCCGCGGCGTCCTTGTCGAGGGGCGCCGAGTGTACGCCCGCACCTATGAGTTCACCGACGCCCAGGGGCGCACCCGTCGTCTCACCGACGACTACGCGTCCGGCGAGCGGGTGGAGATCCTCCATGATCCCGCCCCAGATGGGGACGCGGCCCAGATCGGCCGCCGCACCACGGGAACGCTCGTCTTCGCCGGCTTTGTCTGCCTGCTGTCCCTCGTCATGGCCGCGGCCCTCATCGCCATCGCTCTGGCGGGGCCGCTCGCCGCTTTGGACGTCATCTTTCCTGGCCTGTAGGGGGGCCGCGTGAGGAGCGGCGATCTCAACAGGGCCGCCGGACGTCGATCGGGTCGCCTGGGGCCTCTCGATCGGCTCAGGCCGGCTCGCGGGGTCCGACAGGATCCACACGAGAGGCCTTGGTTCCGAGGCGGGAAGTGCGGGACGCCGGCGGCGCCATCCACACGGGATTGCCGGGAACGTCGGCTCGTGTCCACTGCAGTTGTCAGCGACGGGTGAAAAGTGGACCGGTGTGGACCGGTATCGACGCGTGAAGGGTGACCGCCTCCACGGGGTTTGGCTCGTAGGGTCCGGTCCGTAGGCGTCCGGGCGGCCGGCCGGGGTAGACGGCTTTGCGGCGCGCCCCTTTGGCGCGGCCGCAACCCGGGAGAGGACACGATCAGCGTGAGCGACGCCGAGCACCGCAAGCAGACCCCCGACGGAGCGGCCGAACTTTTGGTGCGCTGCCTGGAGAACGAGGGCGTCGAGGTGGTGTTCGGCGTGCCCGGCGAGGAGAACATCCGTTTCACCAACGCTCTGGCCCGCTCGGCAAAGATCCGCTATGTCCTGACCCGGCACGAGCAGGCCGCGTCCTTCATGGCCGAGATGCACGGCCGGCTCACCGGCTCGGCGGGGGTGATGTCCGCGACGCTGGGGCCCGGCGCGATCAACCTGATGCTGGGCGTGGCCGACGCCATGACCAACAGCACGCCCGTCGTCGCGATCAGCGCGCAGGTGGGCAAGGAACGCAACTACAAGGAGTCCCACCAGTTCGTGGACCTGGTGAGCATGTTCGCGCCGGTCACGAAGTGGTCGGCAAACGTGCCGGCCACCGCGGCCATCCCGGAGATGGTGCGGCGCGCGTTCAAGAGCGCGGAGTCCGAGCGGCCCGGCGCCGTCTACCTGGCGGTGCCCGAGGACGTCGATACGGCGGCGGACGGCTCGGATCTGCGGCCGCTGCGCAGGGACGTCGTGCAGCCCCAGGCACCGTCCCCGCAGCAGATCACGCGGGCGGCGCAGCTGCTGCGTCAGGCCCGCCGGCCGGTGATCCTGGCCGGACACGGCGCGGCGCGCGGCGGCGCCCAACAGTCGCTGGCGGCGTTCGCCACCGCGCTGGACGTGTCGACGGCGACCACCTTCCACGGCAAGGGCGTCCTGCCCGACGACCATCCGTGCGCGACCGGCACGTTCGGGTTCATGCGGCGCGACTACACCAACTTCGGGTTCGAGGAGGCCGACGTCGTCATCGCCGTCGGCTACGAGCTGCAGGAGTTCGACCCCTCCCGGATCAACCCGGACGGCGACAAGAAGATCATCCACATCCACCGCTTCCCGGCGGAGGTCGACGACAGCTACCCGGTCGATGTCGGCATCATCGGCGACATCAGCGCCTCCCTGGACGCCCTGGCCACCGAACTCGACGGGCTGCGCTGGAGCATCGACGACAAGGACACCACGGCCACCCGGGCACTGCTGGCAGCAGAACTCGAACAGGGCGCCGCGGACCAGCGCTACCCGCTGGCCCCCCAACGCATCATCGCCGACACCCGCGCCGCGCTCGGGCGAGACGACATCGTGCTGGTGGACACCGGCGCGCTGAAGATGTGGATGGCCCGGCTCTACCCGACGTACGCGCCCAACACCTGCCTGATCTCCAACGGCTTGTCCACCATGGGCTTCGCGCTGCCCGGCGCGCTCGCGGTCCAACTCGCCAGGCCACAGACGAAGGTCCTGGCCGCCGTCGGCGACGGCTCGTTCCTCATGCACTCCCAAGAGATCGAGACAGCGGTCCGCGAGAACATCCCGCTGACCGTGCTGATCTGGCAGGACAACGGCTATGGGCTCATCAAATGGAAGATGGATCTGGAGGTCGGAGAAAACTCCAACACCGACTTCACCAACCCCGACATCGTCCAATACGCCCGCAGCTTCGGCGCGAAGGGCTACCACATCACCTCCGCCGCCGACCTGCTGCCCACCCTGCGCGAGGCACTGGCGGACCCCGGCGTGTCGATCATCAACTGTCCGGTCGACTACGCCGAGAACATGAACCTCATCGAACACCTCGGACACCTCGACACAGCACTCTGACCCGGCCGCGCGGCGCGGCCCGCCCCCCTATAGGCCACCCCCCGGTACGGGCCACCCCCCGGTACGGGCCACCCGGTACGGGCCGTGCCGCCCGGGCCGCTGTCACCCCCTGGCCCGCAACCTCCCACCCCGCAGAGCCCGCAGAGCCCGAGGAGGGCGAGGAGGGCGGGCGGCCGGCACCGGCAGCAGGACGGACCCGGCCATGGGCCCCGTACGACACCCGTTGCCGCAACCGGCTGCCCGGCCAGCAGCACAGCAAGCAGATCAGCGGGCAGCACAGCGAGCTGCACGGCGGGCAGATCGGAGCGTCGTGGGCCGGGCAGTGCGCGATGCCGGGCAGCACGTAGCGGGTGCGGCACACCCCTGTCCGGCGCCGGCCGTCCCGGCGGGAGGCGCGGCCGCGGCGCCCGCCGGCCCGGTGCCGACGGTGTTCTTCGGCCACTCCCCCACCGCCAGCTTCGCCGTCGCTTCCCTCAACCACCCGGACAGTGAGCGGGTCTGGTGTTTCCAGGCCGCACCAAACTATCCCGCCGTCGCCACCCGGACCCCGGCCGGCAAGGGCATCACGCTCGACGTCCAGGCGGACCTCTCCCGCGTAAGGGCTGCTCGGTTTCCCCACTCGGTTGCGCACTGAACGGAAGGGGCCAGCCCCGTCCTCGAGTTGAGGGGTTTGGACTGCTCCTCCCAGCCAAGGGCGCCGACGGCGTCATGTATCCGCTCTGACCGCCGGTACAGCGTGGGGGTGCTCTACCGCTCAGCGGAGGCGCCCTCGCCGTCAACGTCGTAGATCCGCCCTTGAAGCCGTTCACCGGCCCATTCCAGCTCGACGCCCAGGTCAAACCAGTGCCGATCCTTACGGACTTTGGGCGGTGCGAGGTTCACCGCTGCCCAGGTGAATACCCCCAGGAGGATCGAGCGCCCGTGCTGCGTGGTGTGTACGGACAACGCGAACGGCGCGGCCAGTGCCGCGCGGGTGACGACCATGACCTGTTCGTCCTCCAAACGTTGACGCCCAACCGTCAGAAACCGGGGCGTCTCAAGGATCTTGACCCACTGGACCACTGCGTCTGCCACCTGGCTCGCAAGGACTCCTCGATGCCCTTCCGAACGGCGGTCGCTGGATCATCGCCGAGCCAGCCAAGCCAGTGATCAGGGTCAGTGAGCTTGCTGAAGTCGTCCTGCGGCACCCCGTGGCAGGGATTTTCCTGGTACTCACCTGTCAACTTCCCGGAGCTGTCCACCAACCACGCGCCGCGGATTGCCTCGGGCGGTACGTAGCCGTTCGGGTCGTCGATGTACGTCGGATCGATCTCGGCGACGCTGCCACCGGGGTTCTCAGCAGCCGCAGCCAGCAGGGCCGGCTCGTTCGGTATGCCCTTACGTCGGCTTCGCGAGCCAAAACGCCCCACGTTCCCACCCCCATCGTTGTGCTCGCCCCTTGACCGCGATTGTGCCGTACCGGTCAGAGTCGCCTGAGGGGGACTTGACGGCGACGGGTGGGCGGGGAGTCTCAGCGAGCAGGTCCGTCCCATTCCCGAGCAAGGGGTGGGGATTTTCAAAGAGCGTCATCAAGCCCTCCCTGCTGCCCGGACAGCCAATCGACGCGGACGCCCCGGCCGGCGAATGCCGCAACTTCCTTCACCTCCGGCGACAAAAGGCATGGCTGGAGGGCCGCTTCCAGCAGGTCGAAGGGGACCTGGAGGAGCTGCTTGATCGTGTGGACTCCTTCGCTCCCGAGGCCCGGCGGGTCCTGGCCGGGTATCCCAGGCTCGTGCCCCAGGACACCGCCACGTACCGCAACGCGCCCCCCGGCCCCCGGCCCCCGGCCCGAGTGAACTGCCTTTCGCCGACATCCCCCGAAACGCCCTGCCGGTCCTGGACCAGACGCAAAAACGGCTGCGACGTCATGCAGAAGGCCGCCGCGGACGCAGGGCGCCGACTTCGCGGACCTCTACAGCCCCACCGCCAACAACACCGCCTGCCACGGCGGGCATCGGCGGCCTGCTGGAGAACTCCAAGCTCGAAACCTCCGGCCAGCCCATCCCCTGGTACGTCCACCCCCACGACAAGGGCCGCGACCTCCAGGCCCAGCACGCGGCCACCACCATCGAGACCGCCCTCAACCACTCACCCGCCCCCGCACACCCCGGGCCGACATGCGCCACCCGCCCCCGAAGAAGGCCCCAGGTCTGCGACCTGGGGCTCTGCCGCGTAGGACTTCTCAATACCGCCAAGGGCACCCGCCCCTTCACCCAGCACAGCAGTGCATGAGGTGACGTTTGTGAGGCGACAGCTTCCCTGGGCGACACCCGCCCAGTCACCGCACGCCACCACCCAGGACAAGCGGGAGGGTTTCTCAGGCGGTGAGCAGCCCGGCGAGCTCCTCAGGCGGTGAGCAGCTCGGTGATCTCGTCGGCGAGCTTGGGGCCGAGCGAGCCCCAGCCGTCCTTGTAGCCGTAGACGCTCGCCAGGGTGCGGGCCTCGTAGTCGCCGTTGAGGATGTCGATGTCGGTGGGGGTGATGAGCGAGGGATGGGCCACGCCCACGGCGCCCGAGACCCTGAGCAGCTCCCCGCGCAGCGTGCGCAGGTACGTCGCGGCCCGGACGGCCTTGGAGGGTGCGTCGATGCCGCGCGTCAGCCACGGGTCCTGGGTGGCGATACCGGTGGGGCATGTATCGGTGTGGCACTTCTGCGCCTGGATACAGCCGATCGACAACATCGCCTCACGGCCCACGTTGACCATGTCGACGCCGAGGGCGAACGCGACGACGGCGTTCTCGGGCAGGCCGAGCTTGCCGGAGCCGATGAAGGTGATGTCGTCGGTCAGACCGCGCTCGGCGAACACTCGGTAGACGCGGGAAAAACCCATGCGAAATGGCAGCGACACCGAATCGGCGAACATCAGGGGAGCAGCCCCAGTGCCGCCCTCGCCCCCGTCGACGGTCACGAAGTCGACCCCTCGATCACCTCGCTCCATCAGGGTGGCGAGTTCCTCCCAAAAGCCCATCTCCCCGATGGCGCTCTTGATCCCGACGGGCAATCCGGTCTCCGTGGCGAGCAGTTCCACGAAGTCGAGCATGGAATCCACGTCGTGGAACGCGGTGTGCCGCGAGGGCGAGGCGCAGTCCTTGCCCGCGGGGATACCTCGGATCGCGGCGATCTCCTCGCTCACCTTCGCCCCCGGCAGCAGCCCGCCCAGCCCCGGTTTCGCCCCCTGCGACAGCTTGATCTCGATCGCCCGGACCGGCCCGCCGGCGACCACGGATTTGAGCTTGTCGAGGTTGAACGTCCCATCATCGTTGCGGCAGCCGAAATACGACGTCCCGATCTGGAAGACGAGTTCCCCGCCCTGGAGGTGATAGGGCGACAGGCCGCCCTCACCGGTGTTGTGCAGCGCCCCCGCCAGCCCCGCACCCTTGTTCAACGCCGTGAGGGCCGCGCCGGACAACGAACCGAAACTCATCGCCGAAACGTTGACGACACTGGCCGGACGAAACGCCTTCGCACGGCCCCGCGGCCCGCCCAGCACCTTGGCCGACGGCAACGGCGCCTGCGTGTCGTGCCCATCGGGCAGCCGGCCGGCGAACGTGCGCTGCCTCACATACGCATGCCCCTGCACGTGCTCGACATCATTGTCGGTGCCGAACCCGAAATAGTTGTTCTCCCCCTTCGCCGACGCATACACCCAGCGACGCTGGTCACGGCTGAAGGGCCGCTCCTCGTCATTGGACGCCACGACATACTGCCGCAGCTCCGGACCGATCCTCTCCAGCAAATACCGGGCGTGCCCCAGCACCGGGAAGTTCCTCAGCAGTGCGTGCTTCTTCTGCACGAGGTCGCGGGCGGCCACCAGCGCCAACGCCGTGGCGGCTGACGCGCCTATGTTCCGAGCACGCATAAAAAGACGTTCCTCTCCTCGACCGGCCAAACCTCACCACGACCGGCTACCCCACACCACCGAAAAACCACGGGAAGACGGCGACAACTCACCCCCCACCGCGGCACGCCAGCGGCCTCAGGGCAGCCCACAGCCATCCGGCCGCCACCCCACAGGACCCTCCGCCACCACCCCACACGACCCTCCGCCGCCGGCCTTGTACGGCATGACGCCCCAGTCGAGCTCCTGGCTGATGGTTTCAAAATGAGGTTCGGAGTCTCTCAAGCAGGTGATGCCGCAGGCGAGTTGGAGGAGTGACAGGTGGAGGTCTGCGCGTATCGCGTAGTGGATCTGCAGCCGTTTGAACTGGTGGAGCCAGGCGCATGTGCGCTCCACGACCCCGGGTCCTGCCCAGGCCCCAGCCGTGTGGGCTGCCTTTGCGAGCGGCCTTGGGTGTGAGGCCGCCAGTCCGGAGAAGGCGGCGGAACTGGTCGCAGTCCTGGCCACGGTCGGCGAACAGCCGCCCTGGCCTGTGCCGTGGCCGCCCGCGGACACCGCGGACACCGCGGATGCGGGATAGCGCATCGAGCAGGGGCACCAGCTGGGTGACATCACTGCGGCTCCCGCCGCTCCGTGAGACGGAAAGAGGATCAGCCGCGCTTCTGCCGCCGCCACGTGCGCCCGCCGTCGTCCGAGGCGTACAGCCCCTCGCCCTTCACCAGGTCATACGACGCCCTCGTCGCGTCCGCGATGCCGTACAGCGTCTTGCCCTGCACGGTGAACGAGGTAAACGGCACCGGGGTCCTGAGCTGCCGGAAGGACCGGTTCGAGCGGTCCTCGGCGAGCCAGTAGCGGCCCTGCCTCTCGCCGACGAGCAGCCGCCCGTCCGGCAGCGCCCGCAAGACCAAAAACACCACATCGCGCTTGAGATCCTGCCAGGGGATGCCGCCCCCGGTGAGGTTGCGCCAGTGCGCGCCGCCGTCCTCGCTCACCATCAGGCCTCGGACCGTGCCGCCGCGCAGCAAGGCCAACGCCGTCGTGCCGCCCGCCGCGATGAGGGCGCCGCCGCTGGTGTACGGCTTTGGGACCGGCGTGGAAGTCAGGGTGCGGCCATCGCGCTGCTGGACGACGCGGTGGGGCGTCTGCGACCGGACCATGAACCAGAGCGTGCCGCGCTCATCCATCGCGACGTCTTCGTATTCCGCTGCGCCGGCCGGAGTGGCCACGGTGCGCTCGGCGGGACGGTAAAGCAGAGCCGGTATCCCCTCATTGAGGACGACGTCGCCCGGGCGGGTACCCAGCGCGCGCACCGACGTGGTGACCTCGTGCCGCTTGCCGCCCACGTCGAGCGCGTACACGCTCTGCGCGCCCCGGCTGCTGCGGTGCCAGCGGACGAAACCATCGCGCACACCGATGTACCGGTCCGGCCGATCCTCCACGTTCGCATGCCACGCCCGCTGCGCGACCGTACGGCCGGCCGGCGAGACGATCCGCCACGCGGCGGCCGCCGGACCCTCATCATCCCCGATGCCACGCACGTTGTACGACAGCAACAGAGAACCGTCGCCCGCCCGCGCCACCCCGGCCGGTGCACCAGCCGCCTCGATGACGGCCTCAGCACTAGGGTGCGGATCCTTGACGACACGCCCGTACGCCGCCTCGCGATCCCGGCCGCCCACCCCCGAGTCGCTCCGCGCACACCCGGCCAACACCAGCGACGTGACGCTCGTGAGCGCCGCGGCGACTGTGAACACGTGCCCTCTCAGCCACACCATCGCGCCATCCTCGCAGCTCAGCATCACGCAAGGGCACCTTCGCGACTCTTGGTCATCTCGATCCGGTGACCGGCCGCCTCACCGGCAGACCCCGCCGGCAGACCGCACCGCGAAACTACGGGCATGCCCGCGCCACCGGACTACGCACCAAGGGCTTTCAGGACACGGTCGCAGCGGCCAGCGAAGTCGGCCCGCTCCCCCTCGATCACAGGGCAGATCATCCGGCAGGCCCCTGGGAACAGACGCCAGGCAGAAACGAGGCAGAGACCGGGCAAAGACGGCGCAGAGGCGAGGCAGAGGCCGGGCCGTGCGGGGCATGCCCACGGATACGACCCGCCTGGTCCAGCGGACCCACGGTGATGGCTTCCCTGAATTGAAGAGCGGTCCCCGTCGGTGAGATCGTCCAGATCACCTCCGCGTTGTCCCCGTCGGTGAGGTCCTCCAGATCACCTCCGACCCCGCGAAACAGCCGCCGGACACGGCAAGCACCCCCAGGCGCCTGCCCACGGGCACCACCAGGTGGACAGGACAACACCACCGATGCCCAGAAAAACAAGCGGTGGAGGGCACCCGCAACCAGGCGCCCTCCACCACGTCAGCCACACCAACGAACGGAAATCAAACCCACCAACCCGCCACGCCGCCATGCCGCCATGCCGCCACGAGTAACGGGGCGCCCTGGAGCCTCGCCGGGCCGACGTTCACCCTCGGGCAGGCTGCGTGTTGCTCAGCCCATGGCGATGAAATGGAAAGGGCGGTCGGCGGCGGCACCGGCCGAGTTGCCCGTCAGGACCGTCACCCTCCCCACCGTGGCCCCACTGATGTGCACGTTGTCCAGCAGAGCCCAATTGTCGCCGTCCATGGTGGCAACGACCGAGGGCACCTCCCTGAAATCGTTGTTGAAAGTGATCGTGTACTTGCCGGTGCCGACCTATGTCACCTTGTAGGCGTGACCAGCAGTCCGGGCACCGTCGCCGGAGACCGTCCCGCGGACGATCTGAAGATTTTCGTAGGCCTCGATAGACACTCTCTGACACTCCTCGCCTGGGTGATTTTTCCCCATGAACATGTCCGGGGCAGGACCACCCATGCTCCATCCGTGTGACATATGCCCACTTGAGTGAATCGTCGGATTACCTGACCACACGCCCGGCCACCCAGACCACCGAACAACAGCAACACCCCAACACGCCACCAACAGACCAAACGACGAAGCCCAGACACAGGCAGTCAGCGAAGCACCCGACGAAAGCCAGCGGCAGCCGGGCTGTCACCACCAGCAAAGAGCAACAGCCCCTCCCCCACCCGCCGGGGAGGATTACCTGCTGCAGCCCTTCACCACAACCGCGGCCCGCTCCCGTGCGTCCCACTACTGAGCGCCGACAAAAGCCGGCCACCCCAGGGGGAACCGGGACCCAGCCATGCACAAGCACACGATCATCCAGCACCTCACCCGGCGTTTCGCACCCCCGCGCGATACACGACACCGGCCGCCCGCCTTCGCCCGGCAACTGGCGGGGCTCTGGCTGTTCGCGCTTGCCCTGGGGGCCGGACTCACCGCGCTCGGCTGGGACGCGATGTTCGCCATGGCACTGCTGCTCCTGTTCTACGGCGACATCACCGACGGAGCACGCCACCGCTGGCCCGCCGCCCTGACCGCGGTAACAGTTCTGTGGGCGACCAGCCGGCTCACCAACACCCTCCTCCCGGGCTCCCTCAACAACGCCTGGACGCAGAGCCTCGCCTCCGCTGCCGGAATCACCCTCGGACTGGCCGTGAGCGCCACGATCACACACCTCCCCCAGCACCGGACACACCGGCCACACCGGCCCACCGAAGGAGACGACTGAGGACCCGAAAGCCAAAAATCCCGGCACAGGACAAAACCCACCGACCGCGGCAACAAACCTGCCCATGTATGCGGGTGAAGCACGGCGTGGTGCCTCATGTTCGGCGAGAAGGTCCTGCGGCAGCTACAGATGGCAGCGAGCGGGATGCCCTGGCCGTCGACGATGAGGTGGTGCTTGCTGCCCAGCCGTGCGCTCGGCTTTCAGCCGTTCTGCATCAGAGGCCACTCCACATCTTCACAGAAATTGCACAAGCAACTCCACGCCACCCCAGGCCAGTTGTGTCCCTGTGAGCGCGCAGCGCTCACCAGGCGGTTTCGAGCCTCAGGGAGACAGTCCCTTGATCCCCTCGCTGCTCACTCCTACGGTGATCGCCGTACCGACGGACCTTCACCGTTCCGTCACAACTTCGCTCAGCGGCCGGGGGGCCAGGGCTGCTGCGGGAGGAAACCGGCGGCCGCCGATGCCGGGACCACCCCACGGGTGGCTCCCTGCCGCGTTCTCCATGACGGGGGGACGCCGCCGCGGCGGCCGAACAGGACGCCAAGGACGCCCGCGCCGCGGCCGACCGCGCCGACGAGGCGGCGACCGAGGCCGAGCAGTACGCCAAGGGCGCGAAGAAGTACGCCGACGACGCGCAGGACGCAGCGGACCGGGCCGAGCGGACAGAGGCCAACAAGAAAATCGAAGACGCCGTTCGGGCCATCAGGGGACTGGATCACGCCCTCAGAGCGGGCGACGGCGTATCCGATGCGTGGAAGAGCCTGCGATCCGCCGGACTGGCGGAGGACGCCAATACCGGTATTGAGCCTGTTCCAACCTGCCGGACTGGCTTGCTCGTTGGGCTGACAGCGCCAAGACGCCCCTGGTAGACGGGTTTTCGACCAAGAAAACCGGATCCACCAGAGGCTTCACGTGCTTGTCTACCGCTCCGGCATCGACCTGTCCAGCTTCATCTTGCGCTTCCGGGCCGGCCAACTGCGCTTGCGGCATCGACAGCAGGGCACGCGGTGGCGGCGTCTGCTGCCGGGCCACCAGGCACTGCTGGTCCTGGTCCACCTGCGCAAGGGCGACACCTACGCCCAGCTCGCCGCCGGGTTCGGCAACGGCACCGCCACGGCCTACCGCTACATACGCGAAGCGATCGAAGTCCTGTCCGTCCTCGCCCCGACGCTCCAGCAGGCCATGGACGAGGCCCGACGCAAGGCGTTCCTGATCCTGGACGGCACGCTCCTGCCGATCGACCGAATCGCTGCCGACCGCCCGTACTACTGCGGGAAACACAAACGCCACGGAATGAACGTGCAGCTCATCGCCGATCCACACGGCAAACTGCTGCGGGCCTCGCCCGCGCTGCCAGGCGCCACCCACGACCTGACCGCCGCCCGCACCCACGGGATCGTGGAGGCCCTGAGCACCACTGGGCTGACGACCTGGGCCGACCGCGCGTACCAGGCGGCGGGGCAACACATCCGGGTGCCGATCCGCGGCCGGAAACTCAAGCGATGGCAGCGCCGCCACAACACCACCCACGCCAAGATCCGCTGCGTCGGCGAACAAGCCGTCGCCACACTGACAAGCTGGTGAATCCTCCGCAAGATCCGATGCAGCACCAACCGAATCACCGACCTCGTCCGAGCCGTCATCACACTTCATCTGGCCGGGTCAACGCCAAGATGAAATGCGCTCATTGGCGTCAAGCTCCTAGGCGGCCTCCTCAAGGCGTGCACCAAAACCCTCCGTCTCAAGGCAGGGAACGGCTGGGAGGGTCTGGTCCGTTACAACGGAACCGATCTGAGCCGCGCGGCCCACAATGCGAGGGCCGCAGCCGGAATTACGCCGGGCCGCAATGTGGCGGTGGCGAGAGCACCTGGCTGGGACGACCCCAGAACCGGTGACCTAGTGATCGGCTTTAGCAAGGGAAGCGGTACCACGCGGAGAACCACATAATTGAGCAGTTGGAGGCACGGAACATCAAGCCCACCCAGGTCAAGGGCCTGTACACCGACCGGCAGCCATGTTCGGTCTGCGGGCGCCTGCTGGAGGACTCACTCAGCCCGGGAACACCCATCTCCTGGGCAGTACCCTGGGGCGACGACGTAGCGCTGAAAGCCGCATCCAACGAAATGCTCAAGGAAATGATCCAGGCCGCTGGGTAACTGCTGCCTGACCGGTGGTGGGGCTGCTCGCAGCCCCACCAACCACCCCAGAAATCGATCCGGAAAACCACCACCGAAATGAGTCGTCACATGCCTCTGTCCGACCCTGGATACGAGAAGGCGTCTCCAGATGTTGCATCCGCCAGGAAACTCCTCGCCACTCGGGTACGGCAAGAGCTGGAGCGAGCCGGCATCCCTGCAACTTTGCTGGACGTGAAGAATCCACAAACCTCACCGGGTGCTGAGGTCGAGTGTGACCTCGGGGACGACGCGGCTGGAGGCGTATTCGTTAAGTGGAGTGCCAGCCAATCCCTTCGGAGGGCCGCAGGCGAGAGCCTTATGAGGCAGGAATTCCAAGCGTCTGCCATCCGACACAACGGAGCCGTATGCGCCTCCATGTGCGCCGCGCTGGTCGGGATTCTTCGATCCGCCGGGTTCCAGGCCATGGAATCGGAAGATGACATGCGCCCGTTGACAGTTGACGTAGCAGGCTGGTCGGACCCGGCAGGTTGAGCTGTTGGCCGACCGCGCTTAAGCCCATCAAGGACTGCCGGCGTGCCTGGACCTCGAGGTTGAGGAACCCCGCCCATGCCCTGAATGTTCGGGGCGCCTTTGCGAGAGATGGCCGACAGGAGATGGCGCGCGCCATCCTCTCATCATCCACCTTTAGGATGACAGTGACGCCAGAGCGGCCCAACTTGTCCATGAGCTGCTCGATATCCATCACTTTTGCTCCCATCAATAGCCTCTCAAGGCTGCTGAGATGTCACTGACGTCATGTAGCTGACCTTTGCCTACCGTGTCGATGGCGCGACCGGGTCGGTGTGGCCACTGTCTCCGCTCTGGTGGCGGAGAACGCGGTCGGCCTGGACGCCAAGAACGCGGGCGTGAGCGCCTTCCACGACGCCGTTCCCGTCGACGACATCGCCAGCCCCGGCGGTCTGGACGCGCCCGTAGTGCCCCTCGCGCGCGGACTTGACCAGGACCTCGAGCGCTTCCTGCGGCAACCGCAGCGAGGATCTCGCAGGGTGGCGAAAAAACTTCTCCGGCCCGTCCAGCGGATCAGGCACGGCCAGTTCGCCCGCGCGGCGGTCATGGAACGCGCGGCCACGGTCACCGGCGCCCTTTTCGAGAACGTCCCCAACGACTACGGGCATTTCTCCGCGCCGTACCTCGCGCACATGCTCAGCGGGCTGCGGGCGGAGGTCCCCCGCTATGTGCGCGATGTGCTGGTCGGCAGGACTCCTCCGACATGGGTCGCTGACCACGTCGGCGGGATCGTCGTGATTCCCCACGCGGACGCCCCAACCACGGCGCCACCGGCCCGGTCTGGTGACGGTGGCGCCGGGCTGCTCCCCCCGGATTTCCTTGAGGCGCCTCAGCCGCCACATGACCAACGTCCTGGGCACGCCGCGTGAGTTCGACGCGGAGCGTCCGGCACTGACCGACCGGCCGGAGCCAGCCGACAAGCCCAGTTCCGGTGTCCCGGGCGGTGTCATCCGCTCCAGGGGACCCGGGCGAGAACGAGCCCCCGGACGTCGGCGACTCCGGTATCCCGGAGCCGGAGCGCGACGTGCTGGAGCTGCGATCCGCTGGTGAACACATCGTCGACGAGCAGGATGGTGGCCGATTTGACGCCGCTGATGTCCCCGGTCCAGGTCAGGGCGGCGGCATGCGCGGTCGCGGCCGCGCGCTTCTCCTCCAGGGTGCGGTTCGCGGACCGAGGCGTCTCGGCATGCTTCACCAGCCGGTGCGCGCCCGGCGGGCTGAGCGGGAAGGCCCTGGTCACGTCCTCTGTGTAGGCGGCGTCCATGATCGCCTCGATGTGCTGGATGGGCTGGCGGCCGATATGGGTCGGGTTGCCGATGACGTAGTCGACGCCGTTCATCGCCTCGGGGTGGCTCTCCATCCAGCCGACGAGGAGCCGGCCGAAGATCATCGCCCAGCCGGCCCGGCCCTCGTACTTCAGCGTGTGGATCTTGTCGCGAAGGGCTCCGGAGTACATGGCCACCGCGTCGACACGCGAGAACCCCCGCTCGGCTTCCGGGAGCGCACACACTCGATTACTGCACTGCCTGCCGGGCGCGACGGCCTGGGAGCAGACGGGGCAGTGGAGCTCGGCGACCGGCTGGAGGGTGCGGCCGGCGCAGTCGGAGCACAGGCGGGCGGTGCCGGTGATGCGGTACGCGCACACCGGGCAGTTGGGAAAGCCTGCCGGATTAGGGAGACCGGCCGTCACAGGCCGGCCAGGGCGAGCTGCTGGCGCTGCTGTCCGGCGGCCTGGATGTCCGCGGCCCGGCCGAGGCGGTCGGTGATGTCGTTGGAGGCGGTAACCAGGATCGCCCGGCCCTCGTCCAGCATCTTCTGGGCCCAGGGCTGTGTGTCGGCGAGGGAACGGATCAGGAAGACGAGCTTGCCGTGCTCGGCGGCCAGGCGGGCCTGCATCTTCGCGCCTGACGTGCTCGAGGCCTCAATGACGACGCTGCCCAGCGTGGTGCCGGACGTGACGACGTTGCGGCGGGGGAAGGTGTACTTCGCCGGAGGGCTCGTGGGCCAGAACTGGCTCAGCAGCGCTCCCCCAGCGCTGAGGATCGCCTTCGCGAGCGGACGGTTCTCGGCCGGGTAGATCGGGGCGGCGATGCCGGTGCCCATGACGGCGAACGTCCGGCCGCCCGCGGTGAGCGTTGCCTGATGGGCGGCAGCGTCGATGCCCTTGGCGAGACCGCTTGCGATCACGACGTCGTGCTCGACGAGCTCGCGGGCCATCCGTGCCGCCCGGCGCAGCCCGTCCTCAGAGGTCTGGCGGGTGCCGACGATGGCGATGGAGCGGGCGTCGCGCTGATCGAGCTCGCCGCGGTAGAAGAGGAACGGCGGCAGGTTGCCGATCACGCGCAGGTTCGCCGGGTAGTCCTTGTCCAGGACGGTGACCAGGCGCGCGCCGATCTTGTCGGCGGCGGCGAGCTCGTCGTCGACGCGGGCACGGGCATCGTCCAGGCCGGCGGACAGGGCCTGCTGCAGCAGGGGGCGATTCTTGGTCGCGGCACGCGAGTCCTCGCCCACCTGTCCGTCCATGAGCGCGGCCAGGCCCTCGGGGCTCTGGGCGCCGCGGGCGAGCAGGCTCCAGTCGAGGGTGGCATCGCCGGCGCGTAGCGCGCACAGGGTCAGCAGATCGTGCTGGTCAGCGGTGATATCGAGGTCCATCAGGGTGTCCTTCTACTCGTGGCCCCGGGATGTTCGAAGGATGAAGCGAGGTTCTCGGGCCACTTCCATCATGGCGTACGGAGCCCCCGGACGGACAGGAAGGGGGGGGCGTCGAGCCGGTCCCTCAGGCCTGTCGCCGCTGTTCCATGCGGGCGAGGGCTTCGGCGAGCTGGGTGGCCCCGCCGGGCGCCGCGATCGGTTCCCAGATGATCCCTACCGCCAGACAGATGCCGCTGACCAGGCGCTCAGCCTCGCCGGTGTCGTACCACTGCTCGCCCTGCCCTGGCAGGGCGAGCCACCACAAAGCGGTGGTCGTAGGCTTTGCAGAAGGCACGAGGTACTCGCCGCGCCAGACGAGGGGGTAGGCATGCTGCTGGAGGTGACTGAGCATGTCCGCGAGGTGCCGCTGCCGGGCGATCTTGTAGGCGGTCATGGGAGTGCGGGTGCCGGCAGGAACCGGGCGGGGTGCCGGCTGGTCCGTCCGGGCAGGGGCCGCCTCAGGGGCCTGGGGTTCGACGGCACCCTCCGCAGCGGCGGCGAAGTGCTCCATGGCCGTCGTCATGACTGCCGACGGCCCTTCCTCCGCCCCTCCAGGGCCCGCCGTCGTCTGGAAGTGCGTCAGGGTGATGTCGTTGGTGGTGAAGGGATCGATCGTGACGCCGGGGCGCAGCTGGTAGACGGTGTGGCGCGATGGGTACTTTCCGATGGTCAGTGCGATGACCCGTGCTGCTCCGGCCTCGCTGAGGAGGGTGCGGGCCCACTCCAGGGACTTGCCCTCGGTGGTGAAGTCGTCGAAGACGCCTCCTTGTAGGAGGAACCGGTCATGACCTTGGCGCGCTGCAGGAAGCCGGCGAGCTGCGGGTTGCCCTTGGCCGGTGTGCTGCTGGGGTACACGCAGAAGAAGCTCTGACCAGGCAGCGCACCATCGAGGTAGGCCGCGCACAAAAGGTGCAGCATCAGGACATCCCGCGCGTCCTCGTCACCGACCTTGACGGTGTTCTCGTAGGTGAAGATGTCCTTGATCGTGAAGGTCCGGCCGCCGCCGCGTGGGAACCTCGCGTTGAAAGGCAACATCGAGCAGATCGCGAAGGCGCGGCCCTCGTCATCGAGACGGAACGCCCAGCGGGGCTCGTGCAGCAGGAAGTACTCCATGAGCTCGATGACGTCGGACGGCTCGTCGGACATCAGCGAGGTGATCTTCGCTCCCAGGCGGCTGGCCCAGCGGGCGTGGATGTGAACGACGCCGGCGTGGAGGCCTGTGTACCAGTCGAACTGCGAGGTCCCGATGAGGATGAGCTGGTTCATGCGGAGGCCGAGTCTGTCTGCGACAGCCTCCAGCCATGCCTTGTTTCCGCGCTTCGCCTTGTCCGGGATGTCGTCGCGGCACAGATGCAGGGCCGGTTCGGGAAGGCCAGCCGCGGCAAGGGCCGACTTGGCGTCCATCGGATCGTTGGTCAGCAGCACCCACGCCACATCGCGTTGATCGAGCCACCGCAGCAGTTCAGCGATCCCCTCGTGCTCGCGCCCGGGCGCGAGCAGGACTGCCATGTAGTCGATCGCAACCGCGCGCACCGTGCACTTCTCGTCCAACGCCGCCCCCACTGCTGTGCCCTGATCATGAACTGACCCTCTTGCCATGATCTCAGCCGTTCTGACGGCGCATCTACAGATTCCGGATCCCCCGGCTTCGGATCCGGCGGCAGCCGGCTGGCAGAACGGCGTCTCCGTCAGAGGGCCGATAGCCGCGTACACCCAGGCCGATGACGACGGATCAGAGAGGTCAGGATTCTGGGGCGTCCTGGGGCTCGGGGCGGTCTGGTGAGGTGCTCTCGGCCTGCAGCGAGCGCGTGTGCGCGGAACCGCGATGCGACGCGAGGGCCTTGGCCCCGCCGAACGCGCAGTCCGTCAGCTCAGGCGAACTCGGCGGCGAACCGCTCCTTCCCCGCCTTGTCCGCGAGGCTGGTCAGGTACCGCAACTGCGCTGGGGTGGCGGGCTCCTTCTTCGCCGCGGCCCTGCGTTTCGCGCTCTCCTCACGAAGGCGCCCGTAGTGCTCGTCGTTGGCGACCTTGCGTTCCGCCTCGGCGTGCGCGCTCCGGTCGGCGACCTGCACCCGCTCGTGCCAGGTCTGGGTGCCGGGCGTGCCGGTGACCACTTCCCACAGCGCGTTGGTGGTCAGCGCGTCCTCGTCGACATCCTCGGTCAGCCCGGGGCCGACCAGGCCGTAAATAGCCGGTGTTGCCCCTGGGCAGCACGGTGAACCCGGCGGGCAGGGCGTGGGCGGTGAGCCAGTTCTGCCCGCCGTCGCAGTGGGGGGCGTGGTAGCGGCTCCCCGTGCTCTCCAGCGGCTCATACACGAGACGGTCGCCGTAGTATCTGGTATCCCGCGCGAATCCCGACATCGCCACAATGTCCCATCGGGTCAAGGCCCCGGACCAGGGGGCCGCCAACCCGGCGGCGGGTGCTCACCGGTCCTGGGACAGCTTGTACAGCTCGGCCAGCACGCCTCCGGAGTCGAGAAGTTCTTCGAAGGTGCCCGACTCGGCGACGCGGCCGGAAGCGAGCACGATGACGCGGTCCGCGATGCGGGCGTTGTCCAGGTTGTGGGTGACGAAGAGGGCGGCCTTGCCTGCGGCGAGCTTCTTGAACCGGCTGATCACAAGGTGCTCGGCGCGCGGGTCCATGGCGCTGGTCGGCTCGTCCAGCATCAGCATGGTCGCGTCCCTGTAGAAGGCGCGGGCGACCGCGATGCGCTGCCACTGTCCGCCGGACAGGTCGGTGCCGCCCCAGTTGGAGCTCGCGACGAGGGTGTCGAGGCCGTACGGCGCCTTGGAGATGACGCTGTCGGCGCCGGCCGACCGGGCGGCCTCGAGGAGGAGGGCGTCGTCTTCGGTGCGGGGCTGGCCGAGGTGGAGGTTGGCGCGCAGGTCCATGGGCCAGCGTGTGTAGTCCTGCGGCACCAGGCCGACCCGGGCCCACACGCTGTGCGGGTCCGCCCCGGCGAGGTCGATGCCATCCCACGTCACCGTCCCGCTGGACGCGGTGCGCAGGCCGGTGAACAGGGCGGACAGGGTGGTCTTGCCGCTGCCGTTCTCGCCGACCAGGGCGATGAGTTCACCGCGGCGCAGGGTGAGGCTGACGCCGTCGAGGGCCGGGGTCTCGGCGCCGGGGTAGGTGTAGGTGACGTTCTCGGCGCGGATCTCCGCAGGGGCGGCAGCTTCGATCCGGGCGGTACCGCGTACGGCGCGCAGGGCCTGCGCGCGGCGCAGGAACGCCTGCCAGTCCTCCAGATACAGCGACGTGCGAAAGAGCCGCGCGGCGGCCATGACCATGGCGGTCAGGGCGCTGGTCGAGGTGCGTACGGCGATGACCGCGGTGGCGGCGATGGCCAGGTCCATCCGTCCGGTGGCCGCGAGCCAGCCGAGGGCCGCCCAAGTCGCGGCGAGCATCAGCCCGCTGAGCGCCGCGCCCAGCAGGGTGACGCGCAGGACGCGGGGTGCGGCCGCCCGGTGGGTGGCCTTGATCCGGTCGGTGATCTGCCGGTACCAGCTGGTCAGGAAGGTGGCCATGGTGGTGGCGCGGACCTCGGCGGCGGTGCGCCGGTCGGTGGAGTAGTACCTGAGCAGGTAGCGCAGGTGGTTGTCCGAGATGTTCTGGTGGTCGGCGCGGTGCTGGATTCGGGCGGAGGCGATGGCGGCGGCCCCCTTGGGCACCACGGCCAGCAGCAGCAAGGGCAGAAGCAGGGGGTGCAGGATCGTCAGCACCGAGGCGGCGGCGATGAGCTGGGCCAGGGCGGAGACAAGGGCCTGGGCGTCGCCGATGAGGTTGTCGGTCGCCTCGGCGCCCTTGCCGGCCGCCTGGAGCCGGTCGGTGAACCCGGGCTGGTCATACGCCTCCAGTTCGACCTCCGGGGTTGCCGCGATGATCTGGAGGTCCGCCTCGGTGGCGACCTCGGGCGCGAGACGAGCGGAGGCGTACACGGCGAGCGCGTCGGCCCCGGCCCGCACCCCGGTGGCAACCGCAACGATGATCAGCGAGCCGGTCGCGGCGGACACCCGGTCCGCGACCGGGCCGCCGGTGAAAAGGTGGTTCATCGCGCCGGGCAGCGCGCCGAGCGCGATCGCCGAGGACACGGCGACGAGCAGCTGACAGGCGGCGAGCCAGAGCATCGCGGGCCGGTCGGCAGCCCACCCCAGGCGCGCGGCGGCGGCGAGCGTGCGGGGCAGCCGGGCGGCCATCTGCCACCAGGAGGCGTTCGCGATGTCCTGGAAGTGCGGGTCGCTCTGGTAGCCGACCTGCTGCGGGGAGCCGGAGGTTTTCGGGGCGGGTGAGGACGCGGTCACCCGCCCCATCCTGGTGCGTGCCCCGGGGCGGCCGGGGCCTTTTGAGCCGAAGTCCCGCGCGTGGCGGACCGGAGGTCTACCGGGCCCGCAGGGCCAGTTCGACGGCCGTGACCAGGAACAGTCCGGTGCGGTACGGCGCCGCCTCGTCGGGGCCAAGGGCCGCCCGCTCGACGGTCTCCGTGAGCACGGCCGCGTCGAGGAATCCCTGCTCGACCAGGTGCAGGTCCTTGCCCCAGCTGCGGAGCAGGCCGCTGCTGTACTCGTACACGGCCCGGTTCATCAGGTGGCCGAAGTTCTCTCGCATCACCGGGAGCACCACGGCGTCGGGCAGCCCCGGGTGGCGAACCGCTCGGTCAGCAGCCTTTTGTCGCGCTTCCACTCCAGCGGCAGGCGCTGGCCGAAGCGCACCAGGTCCGGGTCGGTGAACGGGGCCACGGTCCACAGGCCCCGGCGCGCGAGGAGCGGGGTGGCGACCTCCAGGGCGACCAGCGCGGTCTCGGGGGCCACGGTGGCCGGGGAGATGCCGGTGTTCACCTCGCCGAGCAGATCGTGGACCCGCTCCCCGCACCAGGTCGGCGCCTCCGGCGTACGGGCCGGCCCGCCGTCGGGCCGTCGTACGCGAGCGACTTCGTCGCCGCCAAACCCGGCAACCACCGTGGTGATGCCGCGCGCCGTCAGCACCTGGGCGAGCGCGTCGGCGGCCTCCAGGTGCGGCTCGTCCAGCGGACTGATCGCCTCGGGATGGGAGCGGCGGAGCCCTCCCGGGGCGAGCGGCGGGTGGTCGGCGGCGGGCACCGTGATGTCCGGGGCGAAGCCGGCGAACAGCCCACGGCCGACCGGGACCAAATGGGTTCTGTCCGGCCGATCACTGCGGCATAGGCTCCAAGCCATGCACAGCACCCTGACGGAGCACGCCCGATGCCTCTACGGAGACGAGTACCGCCCAACACCCACATGCGGACTCGAACAGGCCGAGCACTACTTCGTCGAGGAACTGACGTTCGCCGACGCCGATTCCATCCTCGCCATGCTCCGGGAACTCTGCCCCCACGTGGCGGACGGCCACCTGCCCGTCCGGATCCGCAACCTGGCCTACCGGCTGCTGCTCCTGCAACGGCCCAACCACCCGGCACTGCTACGCGAAGCCGCCCACAGCCTGTGGATGCACGGCCCGGACTGGGACCACATCGCACAAGACCTCAACAAACAGGCCGACGCCCTGGACACCACCTGACCACAACCCGAACCAAAGACAGACCGACACCACGACGAGTAGCGGTGCCCCCGACGACGCAGACGCGCTTGCCACACCGCGCCGCCACACCCCGACAGTGATCGGGCAGCCCGGTCACGTGGCCGTGACCCGGCCGCCCCACCAACGGCGCGGCACCACCCCCCGCCACCAGAGCACTGCGACATCCCTCAAAGCCGCAGCCACCCTCACATCACCCCGCCCCTGGCTCCCCCGCTTCGAAGACACGACCTCAAACGTGTCGCACATCGGTGACCCCGCCCAGATCCAGACACCACGGGCAGGGTCAACTGCCCGCTCGTGCACCGTTTTCCACCATCCTGACCGGCGTCTGCAGGCTTCACCCGGAGTCCGCTCCAGAATCGTGCGACACGCTTTAGGGGATGACGAGCAGCTTGCCGGTAGTCCGGCGCGCTTCCAGATCGCGGTGAGCTCGGGCGGCCTCGGCAAGCGGGTAGCGGGCCGTCACGGTGGTCTCCAGCGCCTTGGTGCGCACCCACTCGAACACGTCGGCGGCGCGCCGCAGCAGCTCGGCCCGATCGGCGATGAAGTCGCCCAGGCTCGGCCGGATCAAGGTCAGCGAACCGCCCTGGGCAAGCCGCATCGGATCCACGGGCGGCACGGCGCCACTCGCGGCACCAAACAGCACCAGATGACCGCGGGTCCGCAGAGTGGCCAGACTCGCATCGAAGGTGTCCTTGCCCACGCCGTCAAAGACCACAGGCAGACCCTGACCGCCATGCAGCCGCTTCACCTCGGCCGCGAGATCATCCATCGCGGAGTACAAGATCACCTCGGCGGCCCCGGCGCGCCGCGCCAGCTCGGCCTTCTCCGGCGTCGAGGTCGTGCCGATCACTCGGCCGCCCAGATGCGTGATCAGCCGGGTCAACACCAGCCCCATCCCGCCGGCAGCAGCATGCACGAGCACCGTGTCACCCGGCTGGACCGGATAGGCGTCCTTGACCAGATAATGCGCCGTCATGCCCTGCAACAGCACGGCGGCGGCAGCCTCGAAGTCGACCCCCTCGGGCAACGGCACCAGCCGGGAGGCGTCCACGACGGCCCGCTCGGCATACGAGCCGGGAATCTCCACCCAGCCGACCCGGTCCCCCACCGCGACCTGGCTGACACCGGGCCCCACCTCAAGGACCGTGCCCGCCCCCTCCGTACCCGGAGTAAAAGGCAACGGCAGGGCATAGCGGCCCTGCCGGTGATACACGTCCAGGAAATTGACACCCGACGCGGCAACCTCCACCACCACCTGGCCCCGACCCGGCACCAGTCGATCAACGTCGACCAGCCGCAGCACCTCGGGACCGCCCACCTCAGAAACCTGAATCGCTCGCATAACCCCTCCACACACAGTTGACTTCCCTCACCAACTCCGGCCGCGGCGATCCGATTCCCGCACGCGGTGAGGTGTCGCAGCAGCCCCGCACCCACCAAGAGGGCGACAAGGACGCCACCCGACACAAAGGGGCTCGCCCACGTGACCGCACACGGCCGACAGCCGGCCTCATGGGGGCGTCTGTTGCGCCAGCCCCGCGCCGCCCGCCTGCAGGACGCCGTCCAGGAAGCCCTCCAGCAAATGGGCCGCCGCACAGGCCTTGACCACGCAGAGCTGAGCGGCGGCGATGCGGGACAGCAGCGTCCTGCCGGCCGCAATGCCGGAGATGCCGACGGCAGTGACCAGCACGGTCAGCAGCAGCCCCAGGGGGCCACGTGGCGTTCGCGGCCGATGATCCGTTTCCCTACGTCAGTGCCCTGCTCGGTCGGGGGCACGGTGGCAAAAGTCTTGATGGTCTGGGAGTCCAGCACGCAACAACGAAGGGTTCGCTGTAGCGGCCCTCCTGCTCGCGTACGAAACGCCTCCCCGAGCCGCGGACGTGGGACTGTCCAATCAACGGTGTAACTGGGGTTGTTGAGGTTAGTGGCGTGCTGTGCTGAGTCGGCCGTCGAAGGTGATGTCGAAGGCGTTCAGTGCTGTCTTCCAGCGGCTCGTCCAGCGGGCCTGTCCCTTGCCGGTGGGGTCCAGCGACATGATCGCCATGTAGACGCATTTCAGCGCGGCCTGCTCGTTGGGGAAGTGGCCGCGGGCCTTGACGGCCCGGCGGATCCGCGCGTTGACGGACTCGATGGCGTTGGTCGTGCAGACGATCCTGCGGATTTCGGCGTCGAACCGCAGGAACGGAGTGAACTCCTCCCAGGCGTTCTCCCAGAGCCTGACGATCGCCGGATACTTCTTGCCCCAGCTGTCGGCGAAGCCGGCGAACCGCTCCAGCGCGGGTCCTCGGTCGCGGCCGTGTAGATGGGCTTGAGGGCCTTGGCGATCTTGTCCCAGTCCTGGCGGGCGGCATAGCGGAACGAGTTCCGCAGGAGGTGGACCACGCAGGTCTGGACGATTGTGGCCGGCCAGACGGTCTCGACTGCTTCGGGCAGGCCCCGCAGGCCGTCGCAGACGAGCATGAGGACGTCACCCACGCCGCGGTTCTTGATCTCGGTCAGGATGTGGAGCCAGTGCTTGGCGCCCTCGCCGCCGTCACCGGCCCACAGGCCCAGGATGTCCCGGCGGCCCTCTGTGGTGACGGCCAGAGCGACATAGATGGGCCGGTTGGCGACCGCGCCGTCGCGGATCTTCACGTGGATGGCGTCGATGAAGATGACGGGATAGACCGGGTCGAGCGGGCGGTTCTGCCATTCGGCCATGCCCTCGAGGACCTTGTCGGTGATGGTCGAGATGGTCTGGCGGGAGACGTCGGTGCCATAGACCTCGGCCAGGTGGGCCTGGACCTCGCCGGTCGTCAGGCCCTTCGCGGCGAGCGAGATGACCATCTCGTCGACGCCGGTCAGACGCCGCTGCCGCTTTTTGACGATCTTCGGTTCGAACGATCCGTCCCGGTCGCGCGGGACGGCAATCTCCACCGGGCCGACCTCGGTCAGCACCGTTTTGGAGCGGGTCCCGTTGCGGGAGTTGCCGCCGTTCTTGCCTGCCGGATCGTGCCGGTCATAACCGAGGTGATCGGTGACCTCGCCCTCCAGAGCCGACTCCAGAAGCCGCTTCGTCAGCTGCTGCAGCAGACCGCCCTCGCCCGCCAGCTGGAGTCCTTTGGCCTGGGCACGGCCGATCAATTCCTCGATCAGCTGGTCATCCACCGCCTTCACCGACCGCGGGACAGCCACCTCTGAACTCTCGTCTCCAGGCGTGTTGTTACTGGTCATCAGTGCATCCTCCATGATCAGGAGTTACACCGTTACTTTTACAGTCCCGCGGACGTTGAATGCGGTCGCGGAGTATGAGCGAGGAGCAGTTGAACTCAGCGGGATGGGGTGGTGGGCTGGCCGGCGAGGGCGGTGAGCCGGAGCTTGGTCTCGTCCTCGCTGCCGGGTGGGGCAGTCATGATGACGATCTTGAGGTCAAAGTCGCCGTCGGTCAGGATGTCGCAGTCCACGGTGACTGGTCCCACCGCAGGATGGTCGATCGTCTTCTGGCCCTCGCGGTGTGCGGCCACACCTCCGGTCGCCCACTGCTCGGCGAACCTCGTATTGGCGCTCAGTTCACGGATCAGCGCGGCAAGACGCTTGTCCTTGGGGTAGCGGCCGGTGGCGCGGCGCAGGTCGGAGACGACGGCGGCGTCGGTGGCCTCCCGGTCCGCTTCCGTCACCGGCCAGCGGGCGAGGCGAGCGGGCCCGTCATCGACGGGAAATCTGTCGCGGGCGAAGTTGCGCAGCCGCGCCGGCGCGGCGGTGGGGTCGCCCACGAGGCCGGCCCATGCGCGGTTGCACCACACCAGTTGCCAGTCCGCCGCGAAGACGGCGACCGCGATGTCCCCGAGCCGGGCGAGTACCCGTTGCACGCCGGGCGTGAGGTGGTCGGAGACCGTGCTGTCCGCCGGTGGGGCGAGCTGCGCCAGCCGGTACAGGTGGTCGCGTTCAGCTGCCGACAAGTGCAGGGCGCGTGCCAGGGACGCCACCACCGACGCCGAGGGAGTGGTGGCCCGTCCCTGCTCCAGGCGCACGATGTAGTCGACCGACATGCCGGCGAGGTCGGCCAGTTCTTCGCGCCGCAGCCCGGTGGCGCGGCGGCCCGAGGCCGCGGGCAGTCCGACGGCCGACGGGGGCAGTCGGTCGCGCCATGTGCGGATCATCGTGCCCAGGCCGATGTGGGGTGTCGTCGTCATGATGGCCATTCTCCCCGCATTCCCGGTTATCGGTGCGATGCGAGGGTGGTACAGCTCTTCCTACCGTCGAAGTGTCTCTGGTTCGTATGTCTTGGACGCGCCACCATAGGGAACATCACGTTCACCGAATCCGGGATTTTCCGAAATTGCCCGGCCGGACTTTCCATTCGTCGTACAGGGAGAATCAAATGACCACCATCGAGGCTGCGCTGTCCCGTCTGCTGGACGAGGCATCCATCCGGGACACTGTCGCTCGTTTCGCCGACGCTGCCACCCGAGGTGACATCGATCGTTTCCGCGCGACGTGGGCCGCAGACGCGGAGTGGACGATCGGTGAAAGGGTGCATGCCGTGGGCGTGGACGACATCGTTTCCACGTTCCGGAAGCTGCGGGACGAGCGGGACTTCTTTGTCCAGTTCGCGGTGCAGGGCCCGATCGACATCTCCGGCGACGAGGCGACGACCAGCATCATCTGTCACGAGGCGGCGCGCGGCCCAGGCGAGGTGTACTACCGGAACCACAGCGTCACCGTCGATCATCTGAGGCGCTCGGAGGACGGCTGGGTCTTCACCAACCGCTCCTTCCAGTACCTCTGGCTCGATACGTCCGCGTTCACCGGCAACGCCTTCAAGCTGCCCGCCGGTTTCTGATTTCGGTCGGTATCGGTCGTTCCAAGGGTGGAACTCGCGGTGCCCGGCAAGTGTGCCGGGCACCGCGAGGAAAGCAGACTCCAGTCCTTGTTTCCACTGTTCACGAACACGTGTAAGAAAGCGAGCCGTGATGAGCATTGAAGAGGCCGAGCCTGTGCAGTGGCAGCTTGCCGAGGTCGCGAGCCCTGGGATTGCCCAGCGAGTTTCCGTGGTCAAAGCCGAGGACATCCCGTATTTCCCGGGTGCTAATCGCCTGCAGACCCTCAACATCTACCTGCCCAGGACGCCACGAACGCTGGAACTCGTCGGTACCGCAGCCGAGCGTCTTCCGGCCGCGGGTCCCGACGTCGCTGCCCCGCGTTACCACGTCCACATCCACGGGGGCGCCTGGCGTGATCCCCAGCTCGCGTCCTCGTCGATCGAGCCGACCGTCGCCCACGCCTTCTCCGGATCCTCACCACCCATCAGCGCCGTCGCCTCGCTCAATTACAGAATCTCGCAGTTCCCCACACACCCGTTGCTGCCCTACGACGCCGTCCAGGACAACCACTCGGACCCCGCCCGCGAGGCCACCCATCCCAACCACGTGAGCGACGTCCTCCATGGGCTCGCCCTGCTGCGGTCGTTCGGCCTGACTGACCGTTCATACATCCTCTCGGGCCACAGCTGCGGCGCGTGCATCGCGTTCCAGGCGATCCTGCAAGCCCCGCTCCACCACGGACTGGACCTCCCCGACGCGCCCTGCCCGGCTGCGCTCCTCGGCCTCAACGGCCTGTACGACCTTCCAGAACTGACCGACGGGCTCGGCGCCTCGCACGCGCATCTCCAGCAGGAGTACCGCACGCTGCTGACCCACGCCTTTACCGCCGACAAGAAGACGTGGGCCCTCGCGAGCCCGGCGCGCTTCGACCCGGCGGACATCGCCCAGCGGATCCGGGAGGGCAAAGCACCGCGGCTGGTTGTGCTGGACCAGAGCCCTCAAGACCTGCTTGTGCCCATGAACCAGAAGGAGCGGCTCGAAGCGAATCTTCGCCGGGTGGAAGGAATTCACATCGTCGAGGGCCACCGCAACAGCGGAGGACACGCGGCACCATGGGAGCGCGGCGACATGATCTGGGAAAGCCTCCAGGACATCCTCCGGCTCGTGCATTCGGACGCGTCGCGCTAGTGTCCTGCGCCAGAGATCCGTCGGCAGAAGCGGGCGAGGGAGTCGAGGATCTCTTGGGCTGTCTTGGTCCAGATGAAGGGCTTGGGGTTCTGGTTCCAGTCCTTGACCCAGGCTCGGATGTCGGCTTCCAGGGCCTGGATGTCCTTGTGTGCGCCGCGGCGGATCATCTGGTGGGCCAGGTAGCCGAACCACCGCTCGACCTGGTTGATCCAGGAGGATCCGGTCGGGGTGAAGTGCAGTTCGAACCGCGGGTGTTTGGCCAGCCAGGCCTTGATCGCAGGGGTCTTGTGGGTGCCGTAGTTGTCGACGATCAGATGGACGTGCAGGTGGGCGGGCACCTCCTTGTCGATCCGGATCAGGAACTTCTTGAACTCCGCGGCCCGGTGCCGGCGGTGCAGGGCGGTGATGACCTCGCCCGTGGCGACGTCGAACGCGGCGAACAAGGTGCTCAGGCCGTTGCGCACGTAGTCGTGGGTGCGCCGCTCGGGCATGCCCGGCATCATCGGCACCAATGAACCGCACCGACACCCTCACAGCCCTCCCCTACATCGCAGGACAACCTCACCGGCGACAGATGGACCCACTCGGCCGGCGCCTGAACCGCATCCCCACCTTCCACCAGCAGCCGCACACAGCGATCCGCCACGACCGACAATTCGCGTGTCTGTCGGGCAGCTGCTCCCAGCGCCACGATCTTGGCGTCCCGTACCAGCGGGGCCAGCGGCCGCAGATCCTCCAATGGCTCGTCAGGCTTCCTGTGCACGAGCACATGGGCGTTCCTCTTGATCCATTCGGTCACCGTCTCCATCGGCCTGCCCTCCAGCCCATTACCTTCGTTGTAGAGCCCGGTTCGGGTTCGTGGCCTCCGGGGCCGGTATGACTGGTTGCCCCTGTCCTTGATGATCCGGGGGGTGCTGTCGCCGGTCCTGGCGGCACCGGATGGTCGCTGATGGAAGCGTGTCCGCCGACAGGCAGGGCTGCGTAATGTGGCTGCCGATCTCCGGTGCCCGGGCGGGCCACCGGTTGCGACTCCGGGGAGGGAAACCCGGTGACCAGCAACGACTTCACGTCGATCGATGTGTTCTGTGCCCTGGACGTGGGCAAGTCCAGCCACCACGGCACGGCCTTGCAGGCCGACGGCCGCATTACCTTCGACAAGCCGCTGCCAGGCGGCGAGCCCCAGTTGCGGGAGCTGTTCGCCCGCCTGCAGCGCAGGGGGAAGGTGCTGGTGGTGGTCGACCAGCCGGCCTCCATCGGCACCCTGGCGGTGACCGTCGCCCGCGCCTGTGGATGCGAGGTCGCCTATCTGCCCGGCCTCTCGATGCGCCGGCTGGCCGACCTGCACCCCGGCACCGGCAAGACCGACGCCCGCGATGCCCATGTCATCGCCGATGCCGCCCGCACCCTGCCCCACCTGCTGCATTCCATCGACGTCGACGAGAGCGTGCGGGCCGAACTGACCATGGTCCTGGGCCACGACGACGACCTCGCCCAGGACGCCACCCGCACCTCCAACCGGCTGCGCGGCCTGCTCACCTCGATCCATCCGGCCCTCGAACGCGTCCTGGGGCCGCGCCTGCGCCACCCGGCCGTGCTGGCCCTGCTCCAGACGTTCGGCTCCCCGGCCGCACTGGCCCAGGCCGGCACCCAGGAGCTCATCGAGGTCATGACCGACGCTGCCCCGCGCATGCGCACCCCGCGGGAGCTGGCCGATCAGATCCATGCCGCGCTGGCCGAGCAGACCGTCCAGGTCCCGGGCACGGCATCGGCCGGCGAGATCATCTCCGGCCTGGCCGAAGCCCTCGCGGTCCTGCTCAAGCGCCGCGACATCCTGGAAAGCCGCGTCGCCGCCCTGCTGGAGGCCCACCCTCTCGCAAAGGTCCTGACCTCCATGCCCGGGGTCGCGGTCAGGACCGGCGCCCGCATCCTGGCCGAAATCGGCGACGCCGGCGCCTTCCCCACCGCCGCCCACCTGGCCTCCTACGCGGGACTGACCCCCACCACCCGTCGATCCGGGACCTCCATCCGGGGCGAAGGACCGCCCCGCGGCGGCAACAAGATGCTCAAACGGGCCCTGTTCCTGGCCTCGTTCGCCTCGCTGAGCACTCCCGAATCCCGCGCCTACTACGACAGGAAACGAGCAGAGAACAAGCGCCATAACGCCGCCCTCATCTGCCTCACACGCCGCCGCGTCGACGTCCTGCACGCCATGCTCAAACACCGCACCCACTACCAACCCAGGCACGAACAGACAGCCTGACCAAACCCACAGACCTTGACCGAACAGATAGAAGCACCCCCCCAGCTCCGCCGCGTGCGGACCACTCCGGCAGATCGTCCGACCTCAAGCTCGATTGAGGTCAAGAGCCTGTGACGTCGAGCAGGCGTCCATCACGGCAGCCGGCCGTGCAGTTCCTCATCACCCGTAGGTGGAACTGGGGCGCAGCCAAGCCCATAGCGCGAGCACTGTGCCGTGACGGTTCGTGGAAGACGCCGACGCGCTTGTCGAACCTCGTGGCCATCTTCTGGGGGAACGTGCGGGATGTTGGCGCCGGAAGCGGCCCTTCTCGCTATCGTGGACGCGCGTGCTGGAGGGAGGCCCCACTGATGACGACGCTGGTCGTGGGGTTTCGGCTGGGCAATGACACGACCGGCCGGCAAATGACTGCGCTGGTGACCGAGACAGGTGTTCTGCATCGCGCACAAGGTATCTACGGCAAGCCCTCCCGGCTGTCCCGGCCGGAACCTTCCCACGCCCTGACCACACCGATTGCGGCCCTCCGGGGTGAACACCCCCTGGCCCGCCCCATCGCCAGTCTCAGAGAACACCATGCGCGATACAAGGCCAAGGGCTACGCCCGCACCCTGGTCCCGCCCTCCTCTGTGAGTCTCGACATCGAGGAACACCCTCCGCTTCCTCCAGTGCCCCACCCCGAGCTCCTGGAAGCTTTCGTCGGGGCGGCCCCGCACACATCCCAGCCCCTCGACGCCGCCATCAACGCATTCCGCACGACACTGGGGCTGCCCACCCGGCCCACGAACGTCTCCTGGGCCCCCCGTCAGCAGCCCCTGCCCCCACGCGTCGATGCCATGCTCCGCACCCTCTCCCACGGATCGGCCATCAACTCCCCCCAACGTCTGCCGGTCGGCTGGACCGTCACGGGCGAGGGAGTGAGGCTGCACGTCGGCAGGATCGGCGAGACCATCGACCGGCAAGCAGTGATCGAACTCCAAGCCGCACTCAGCGCCTGGCTACGCTTCACAGAAAAACCGCAAGACACCACACACTGAGCGGAATCCCCTTGGCCCGTGTGAAGGAGCAGATGCCATGCGCGTGTCGTCGAGCGCATGTGCTTCAAGCGTTCCGTCGCAGCCGCCTGCTGGGCACGTATCTCGACTGCGTGCTCCCGCTCCGCGGCCGCCTGTCTGTCGAGTTCGGCCACTCGCAACTCGAACAGCTGTTGACGCTGCAGCAGATCCTCCTCACGACGCTGCTGTGCAAGGTCCCGCTCCTCCTGCCGCAGCAGCGCCGCACTCCGCTCCGCCGCCTGCCGTCGATGCAGCAGCAATGGCCCAAGTACGGCGCCCCCTGCACCAACGACGGCTCCACCCACTGCCCCGATCAGCGCGTACAGCGCTACTGCGCTACTGCGCTACTGCGTCCGCCATAGCGCACATTCTGCACGGAGGCGGTGTCCACTGCGGCACGTTGCAAAGAAGGCGGCCGAGCCTCCCATGGCCTTGCTCGTAGAGCCCGAACTGGGCTTGTGTCCTTCGGGGCCGGCACGACTCGTTGCCCCTGTTGTTGATGATCCGGGGCGGGTGCTGTCGCCGGTTCTGGCAGCGCCGGACGGCCGTGATGGAAGCATGCCCACCGGCGGGCAGGGCTGCGTGGTGTACCTGTCGATCTCCGGTGCCCGGTGGGCCATCGGTGGCAACGGGGAGGGAGAGCCCGGTGACGGGCGAGCAGCTTACTTCGGTCGATGTCTTCTGCGACCTGGAGCTGGGCAAGTCGGAGCTCACGGTACGGCTTTGATGGCCGATGGCCGAACGGCCTTCGACAAGCCCCTGCCCAACGGCATGCCCCAGTGGCGCGACCTGTTCGCTGGCCTGCAGCGCTCGAGGAAGGTCCTGGTCGTGGTCGACCAACTAGCCTGGATCCAGACCCTGGGGGGTGACCGTCGTCCGCGCGAGCGGCTGCGACGTCGCCTACCTGCCGGGCCTGCCCATGCACCGGTTGGCCAATCTGCACCCAGGCACCAGCACCACCGAAGCCCGTAACGGCTACGTGATCACCGATGCGGCCCGCGCCCGGCCTCACCTGCTGCGCCGTCTCGAGCCAGAGGAGGGCGTACGGGCCGAACTGACCCCGATGCTGGGCCACGACGGCGATCTCGCCCAGGACACCACCCGCACCCCTAACCGGCTGCGCGGCCTGCTCCCCTCGGCTTCGTTCGCAAGGCAGGCCGCTGGGCTGAGGCCGAAGTCACCGACCACCGCACCGGGGTACTGCCCAGACGACACCTCCTGGCCGACGCTCGCGCCCCGGAAGAACTGGGGCTCTCGGTCAGCCGGCGGCGGCCGGATGCGGACGTTGTCACGGCTGCGCAACAGCACCGCACGCCCCACGGTTCACCCCAAATTCCCGGCTAGCGTTCCCGTCGCCAGCACTCGAGACCCGGCGGCCGTCGAACGACCGCGGGACATCGGAAGGGAACCTCATGAGGCTCAAGCAACTCCGCCGGACCGCTACGGCGGGTGGGCTCACCGTCGCAGCGGTGGGCGCATCGATCTTCTTCACACCCTCCATGGCGTCCGCGGACAGCACCTGGGAGTGCTACGGCAAGCAGGTCAAGCGCTGTGCGACCGTATGGTGGGACGACGAGGCCGACACCTACCGGGCACGGGCGAAGATCACCGACACCGCCGGCGGCGGCAACTACACCGTCAAGGTCAACGACGTGAAGCTCCTGCGCTTCAACGGCACCAGGACGCTGACGGTGAAGTCCGCCAAGGACGACGACGGCTGGCACGGGACCCAAGACCTGGCGGGCACCGCGTCGGTCAACCCGTGCAGGTGGCCGACGAACAGTTTCCAGGTACAGGCCAAGTTCACCTGGAAGAAGCAGGGCGGGACCGCGAGCACCAAGACCTGGCGCCCCGACATGGGTTGGGGCCACGCCTGCAACTGACCATGTCCGCTCCGGTTTACTGGCCGAAGCGAACCACCATGCTCCCGCTCCGGCCAGGGGCACCTGCCCGCCGCCCCTGGCCGGGCCCCGGACGCACGCATGTGTGCCGCATCGGCAACCTCGATGGCAGTCGCAACGACGTCAGCGACGAAGAACCATTCCCCCTGCCCCCGGCCGATCGTGAACAGGACCCGCCGGCCCGGCTCTGTCCGCGCTGCGGAGGCGACCTCCTTGCGCACGGGCACAGACCCCTCACGACGGTGGATGGATGGAGCTCTGCCCCGCCAGCCACACACACCGTCCCGCCGCCCGCGCCCTCATCCGCTTTGACCGCGACACCGACCGTGACCCGACGGCGCTCCCCCAGTTGTTCGACGCGAAGTCCCGCAACCCCCGAGCGACTACATCAACGAGGGGCTGCGGCAGCGGCTGGTGATCCTGCTGGTGCGGGATCACCCGTGCTCCCGCCGGTAGGCGAACGCGATGCTGGACCAGGCGGTCGCCTACCTCGTGATTGCCGTCATCCTCGCGCCTCTAGGAGCGATGCTGAATCGACCGTGTGCAACACGCTACTCTCTGCGCATGGTCGAGGCTTTCGTCTCCGGTGATGGCCACCGTGCGTGCGGCATCTGTCCGTCCCGCCGCTTCCCGGTCGGTGAATTCGACGTGGCCGAACGCCCTACGCGTGACTGTCCGTTCGACCCTCAGGACGGCCACCGGTACACCCTGCAGGGTGTGCCCGTCTGCGTGCATCCGCAGAAGGTGGGCCTACCGCCCGCGCCGTACCAGACGGACGGTGCCGCCCTACTCGCAGACCTTACGCTGCCCGATGCCGTCGCCGAACTTAACGCGTACCTGCGTGAACTGGTGCACGGCGCAGCGCCTGGTGCGCTGGAGCTGCTGATCGACCTGGCAGACCGCGAGATCCGGCGGGCCTTCCCGCAAGTCGACGCGACCTTGGCCCTGCGCCGTGCCTTCAACTAGCGCTCCTAGTCTTCTGAGTCAGGAATGCTGTTCAGATAACTGGCGGGACGTTCGAGGATCTCGTCCGCAGTCTTCGTCCAGATGTAGGGCTTCGGGTCGGTGTTCCATGTGGCGATCCAGTTGCGGATGTCCTTCTTCAGGGCCTGGACGGACCTATGGACTCCTCGCCGTATCTGTTTGTTGGTCAGTTCGGCGAACCATCGCTCGACGAGGTTCAGCCAGGACGAGCCGGTCGGTGTGAAGTGCAGGTGGAAGCGCGGATGGGCCAGCAGCCACTTCTTGATGGCGGGGGTCTTGTGGGTGGCGTAGTTGTCACAGACGAGGTGGACCTCCAGGCCGGCAGGCACCTCTTTGTCGAGCTTGGTCAAGAACTTCTTGAACTCCTCGGCCCGATGCCGACGGTGCAAGGAGCCGATCACTTTGCCGGAGGCGACCTCAAGAGCCGCGAACAGGGTGGTGGTGCCGGCCCGGACGCAGTCATGCGTCGCCCGCTCGGGAACCCCGGGCATCATCGGCAATACGGGCTGGGACCGGTCCAGGGCCCGGATTTGCGACTTCTCGTCGCCGCAGAACACCAAGGCCCGCTCGGGCGGGTCCAGGTAGAGGCCGACGACATCGTGGACCTTGTCGACGAAGTAGGGGTCGGTCGACAACTTGAAGGTCTCCGATCGATGCGGCTGCAGGCCAAAGGCCCGCCAGATCCGTGCCACGGACGACTGCGAGAGGCCCATCTCTTTGGCCATGGACCGCGTCGACCAATGCGTCGCGTTCTTCGTTGGGCGCTTCTCCCCCAGCTCCAGGATCAGGCGCGGCTGTCGGCCCTGGGGCCGGCTCGCACGCCGCTCCTCATACGTTAGGGCAGCCGTAGGCCGTAGTGCTCCAGCACGGATGCGGTGAGGACGAGGATCGGGTCGGCGTCACGGCCGTTGCGGTGCAGGCGGGCTTGCCCGAGCTTCACCTCGGTCAGCGTCCAGTCGACCACTCGCCATCTTGGGGCGAATCCGGCCCGGACAGTGGCCGCGTCATTCACCAGCGCCAGCAGAAGACAGAAGTGTACAGTTCTGTCATGAGTGAGACGCTGCCCATCACCGAGGCCCGTGCCAAGTTCGGCACCCTGGTCCGCCGGGCCTCCCATGGCCGGGAACGCATCACGATCACCGACCACGGCACCCCCGCGGCCGTACTGATCAACCCCCAGGAGCTCGCCGACCTCGAAGACGCCTTGGCGCTCGCGCAGTACCGCGCGCGCCAGGCTGCGGGAGAGGTCACCGGAGTTCCCCATGCTGAGGTCCGCGCTCGATTGGGGCTGGAGCACACGGCTTGAGCCACACCGTCATCTGGGACGAGCCCGCCCTGAACGCAGCCGCCCGGTTCCTCAGGGACGACCCCGAGGGGCTGCGCCAGGTCGTGGACGCCATCGACCTGCTGGCCGACGATCCACGCCCCGAAGGCAGCACAGCGTACGGCTCGCCCGATCTGCGCCGGATGCATGTGGGCCGCTACCGGATCATGTACGAGATCACCGAGGACAGGGTCAGCAAGGAGAAGACCGTGACCATCGTGGTCATCCACCTCGGGCGAGCGGGGTAAGCGAGGCAACGACCCCTCCGGCGCTCCTGCGCCGGACGATGCCCACCGGGACGTCCTGACCCAGCTCATCCTGCCCACCTGGACCCGCAACGCAATACCGCACGAGAAGCCGGTGGTGGCGGCCGTTGCCAGGCATTCCAGCACAGGCAAAACCCGGCCGCCCACCGTGCTGCAGCCGGTACTGGACCAACACGGCGGCGCGGTCATCGTCGGCCGGGACTTCTACAAGAGTGCGCACCAGCCCTACGGCAAACTGCCGACCGGGGGGCGCCCGGGCGGCCGACACCAAGGTCCGTGCAGATGAGCAAGGTTGAGGACCACCTCCTCACACACCGCTACGACAGATGAGTGGAGACAGTCCTGGCCGACGCGGACGAGTGCCGCCTGGCGGCGAGGGCGTACCGGGTGGCCGCCGACTGCCGCATCGAGGTCGTCGCGCTCACGGTGCCCGAAGCCCTCGGCCGACTCCGCGCGGCGCCGCCCCGGACCAGACCACCAAGCCCACCCGCACCACTCCGAAGCCATGATCAACCTCATAACCCGCGGCCTCACCACTGAACGGCCCCGCGCCGGCGCGGCAACGGGCTCGATCAGCCGGGTGTAAGTGCCGCTGGTGGTCAGGTCCTGGTCGGCGGAGCGAAAGACAACCGCTTTGAGCGTGACGTTCAGGGCCCTCTCGAAGCGGCTGCCTGTAAGAAGAGCATTGCTCTGCCATTTTCCAGCCGTGATCATGTGCCGAATGCGATTCTTTCCCGCCACTGCGGACTCCACCGCCCTGGGCCGTGCCGCCGCGTACGCGGCCGACGGCCCCATCACCGCGCTCACCGCTGAGAAGATCCGCGACGAGCTCGGTGCCAACAGTTCCGCCCGGAATGGGTCTGGCTTGCTGAGGATGAGAACGGGCACGTCCTTTTTGCCCGTGCGCTGTGGTGGGGCCGTGCCGACAGCGAGCGCCCCATAGCGCTCGATTACCTTCAGGTCCGCTCCACCGTCACCGATCCGGTCGCCGTTGCCACCGGGCTCCTTGAGGCCGGGCACGCCGCTTTCGGCGCGTGCCTGTTGTACAAGTTCATCCTCCCCGCTGACTGGAGCACCCGGCCGCAATTGGGCGAGGCGATGGCCTGGCGTCGTGAAGCGGGCCTGCGTACTGGGCAGAGCCGGGATATCAGCGCCTGAGATACGTGTGGACTACGGCGGCGGGACTGCCCGAGGCCGGCGGTCGGCTGACGTTCCGCGAGGGCAGCGGCAAGACGTTCTTGGAGGCCTTTGCTCAAGTGTCGGCCGACAGCCTCGACCAGGCCACTCGCTGCGCACAAGGAGCGCCAGGCAGCTGGCCGAAGAGGACATGAGGTTCCCTCGACGGCCCTGGCGAGCGCCCCTGGTGGAGGCGTGGTTCGGCCTGATGGCCGGATGGCGAGGACGGGACGGCCGAAGGGGCCGATCCGGCCATGCCGAGCGCGGCGCGCAGGTCGTTGCTGCACCGGGCGTGGGTGGCGCAGGCCTGCGCATCGCCGGAGGCCTCCAGGGCGGTCTCCCCCAGTTCGAACAGCGTGAACAACCGGTCATCCAGGTCGTAGTCGCACTTCCGGCAATGCGGATGGTGGGCCTCGACGCACCTCGGCGTCAGGGGCTTTTCGTTCGCACTCTTCCCGCCTCCAGCTGGCGTCCGACGGCCTCATGAGCCAGCGTGAGGGCGTCATCAGAACCCAACCATGGACTTGTCGAACACCCCGCCCAGCGCACCGTAAGTACTGCAGCGAACCGAGTGCCTCGCCCTGCGGCGCAACCAAAACCCCACGACGAACGACAACGCGAGAAACGCGCCGAGGATCAGCGCCGCGACCGGGTCATAGACGAAGAACGCGAGGCAGGCAACGCCAGCCCAGACAAGGATCGGCAGGAGCGAACCGCGTACTACCGTCCAGAACTTGATCCGTTCCGGCCCCGTCGGCAGCACCCTGCCATGCCACACCTCGATGTGGTTCCTGGTCCCACAGTGCTCCGGTCGCATGAAGTCATCACACCACCGACCGCTCGAAATCTGTGCGGTAATCCGTCAGAAACTGCCTGGCGCTGCTGAAATGGGGTGCCGTGGTTGCGGGGCGTTGTGAGAATCGAGGGCATGGGTATGTGGGTCGATACGTTCATCGCGCCTCCGTCACCGTCGCTGCTCTCGCGGGTGGAGTTCGCGCGTCTGGTCGTGGACCTTGGCCGGGAGCGGCTGGTGCGTACGCCGTGGATGCTGCTGGCCGGCACCTTGTGCGTGAATGCCGGTCTGGGCTGGGGCAGCGTCGTGGGGCGCGCCCGGTTCGAACCGCCCGCGATCGGCACCGAACTCCGCTCCGAGGACGGCGTTCCCGACCCCGGCAGTGAACCGCCCCCATGGGGTGCTTCGGTCGAGCGGGCACTCCTCCTGGCCCGCGGCGAAAGCCTCGACGGCCTGGCGCCCGCCCTGCGCCAGGCCCCCTACGGACGGCAGGACCTCGCCGTCGTCTTCCACTGCCTGGACTTCACTCACCCCGCGATCCTGGACCACTACTGGTACGAGGACGAGCGGACCATGCTGGCCTGCTACGCGCTGGCCACGCCGCAAGACCGGCCACTGGAGGCAAACACGTGCGGCCGCCCCGCAGGTCCCGTGCACCCCGTGCAGACCTGCGTGGTCAACACGTGGAAACACGGCGACGGCTCTGCCTGCCCGGCCATCGAAATGGTGACGGCCCGGCACCTGGGCCCCGCTCTGGTCACCGGCGTAACCTGGGGGTAGGTCTCGCCTGGTGCCTGATCTTCCTTCTGCACCGGCGCCGAAAGGTTCGGGTAGCCCGAAGATGAGATCCCAGCCGGCTCTTTGACCGGCGCTATTTGCTCGGAGGCCCCCACAGGGATTCGCGTTCCTCGGGAGTACGTACGCGAGATCCGGTGGCACCCCGTGCTCGGATTCCGTGAGCACCATCCGACCAACGCGCCTTCTTCGCCTCCTGGTAGCAGGGCTTGAGCAGGCTGTTGTTGGCGCGCCCCGTCCACGAGTCGTGGCTACGCGGCGGCCCGGTGAGGTGCCCCTGGCGGATCAGCTTCTCCAAAAGCTCCATGTGCGGGTGGTCGCCTGTTGCCGTCGCTGCTGTCGTCAGGCATTTCAGCCCAGGTAAGGGCTTTCACGGTGTTGCAGGAAGTGTTGGAGCCTGAGTCGTTGGGTGTGGTGCATCGGCAGCTGCTCGATCTCTTCCGGCGGTACATACCGGATTTCGGTGGATTCATCGGAGATCTCCAGCTGGCCGCCGGTGATGCGGGCGGTGAAGCAGACGTTGAACTGTCGGCGGACCTCGCCGTCGGTGTAGGCGATGATGTGTTTCGGGTCGGTGTAGGTGCCGACCAGGCCGGTGATCTCGACGTCGAGGCCAGTCTCTTCCTTGACTTCGCGGACAGCCGTGCCTGGCAGGGAGTCGGTGAGGTCCATGCCGCCTCCGGGCAGGGCCCACAAGTCGTTGTCGCGGCGGCGCTGGAGGAGGATGCGCCCGTGGTCGTCGGTGACGACGGCTGAGGCGGCGACGACCATGCTGTTCGGCTCGGGGCCGTTCGGGTCGTTGTAGTACTCGGTTCGCGCCACGGTCAGCCTTCCTCTCGTACAGGGGTTGCCGTCGCCCACACCGCGTCGAAGCTCTCGGCGTAGGTGTCGAACATGCCGCTCTCCTGGTGCCGGCGAAGATGCCACACGGGGGCGGCGTAGGCGTTGACGCCCCAGACGTGGGCGTTGACGAGTTGCTGGTCGTCGGCCCGGTAGAGGGAGTTGTAGAGCGTGGTGCCGTGGGTGCGGACTTCGATGCCGGGGGCGTCGGCGAGCGGCTTGTAGTGCATGAGTGCGAGGCAGCAGCGGGACCGGACGCAAAGCCGGTCCTTTACGCGATGCAGTGCGCCGTGGACGAAGAGACCTCGCCGACAAGCGAGGACTTCGCCGAACCGCAGCACTGGGTCCTGCGGCACTGCGGCCAGAACCCGGACCACCACACCTACCGGGAGATCATCACCCGCCCCTGGCGGACTCGGCGCCGGACGTGACCCGCTTCGCTCGCCCAGGCGCTGAACCGCGCTGGCCCACCCGTCTCCCGTCCCTGCCGGGCGCATGCGACTCGTCTCCACAACCAAGCTACCGCCCCACTCGGGCCACCCCCTCAGCCCCCTAACAGCCAGCCGAGCGACTCTCTGGCGCCCGCGTTGCCCTCGACTGCTGCCGTCAGACGCCCCAGCGGTCCCACCGGAGCACTATCGAAGGGACCGCTGGGCATTCATTGCTGGCTCGCTCCATAAGGAGCCGTAAGTCCCCAAGAAGCAGCGAGGTCAACGTCGTCGACGAATCCGCCCACATCGAATCACTTCCATTCCACAACCCATCCCCCTTCCGTGAAGAAAGCGATCAGTGACGGATAATCCTCAACCCACTCGTCTCCACCAGAAGTTTTGAAGTGTTCATCAGCGGCCGTAAGAACGAGATAACCCGGAGGATCATCCGGAAGTTCCTTGATGAAGACGAACCTGCCTGCCTCATCACCGTGCGTGATCTTCCCGAGCACGCCAATCTTGATCACCACGGACTCGCCCCTCTTTCACGCGCCGACGTCTCCAACGGGCTGGACAGTTTCTGCAGGGACTGTCCAATCAACGGTGTAACTGGGGTTGTTGAGGTTAGTGGCGTGCTGTGCTGAGTCGGCCGTCGAAGGTGATGTCGAAGGCGTTCAGTGCTGTCTTCCAGCGGCTCGTCCAGCGGGCCTGTCCCTTGCCGGTGGGGTCCAGCGACATGATCGCCATGTAGACGCATTTCAGCGCGGCCTGCTCGTTGGGGAAGTGGCCGCGGGCCTTGACGGCCCGGCGGATCCGCGCGTTGACGGACTCGATGGCGTTGGTCGTGCAGACGATCCTGCGGATTTCGGCGTCGAACCGCAGGAACGGAGTGAACTCCTCCCAGGCGTTCTCCCAGAGCCTGACGATCGCCGGATACTTCTTGCCCCAGCTGTCGGCGAAGCCGGCGAACCGCTCCAGCGCGGCGTCCTCGGTCGCGGCCGTGTAGATGGGCTTGAGGGCCTTGGCGATCTTGTCCCAGTCCTGGCGGGCGGCATAGCGGAACGAGTTCCGCAGGAGGTGGACCACGCAGGTCTGGACGATTGTGGCCGGCCAGACGGTCTCGACTGCTTCGGGCAGGCCCCGCAGGCCGTCGCAGACGAGCATGAGGACGTCACCCACGCCGCGGTTCTTGATCTCGGTCAGGATGTGGAGCCAGTGCTTGGCGCCCTCGCCGCCGTCACCGGCCCACAGGCCCAGGATGTCCCGGCGGCCCTCTGTGGTGACGGCCAGAGCGACATAGATGGGCCGGTTGGCGACCGCGCCGTCGCGGATCTTCACGTGGATGGCGTCGATGAAGATGACGGGATAGACCGGGTCGAGCGGGCGGTTCTGCCATTCGGCCATGCCCTCGAGGACCTTGTCGGTGATGGTCGAGATGGTCTGGCGGGAGACGTCGGTGCCATAGACCTCGGCCAGGTGGGCCTGGACCTCGCCGGTCGTCAGGCCCTTCGCGGCGAGCGAGATGACCATCTCGTCGACGCCGGTCAGACGCCGCTGCCGCTTTTTGACGATCTTCGGTTCGAACGATCCGTCCCGGTCGCGCGGGACGGCAATCTCCACCGGGCCGACCTCGGTCAGCACCGTTTTGGAGCGGGTCCCGTTGCGGGAGTTGCCGCCGTTCTTGCCTGCCGGATCGTGCCGGTCATAACCGAGGTGATCGGTGACCTCGCCCTCCAGAGCCGACTCCAGAAGCCGCTTCGTCAGCTGCTGCAGCAGACCGCCCTCGCCCGCCAGCTGGAGTCCTTTGGCCTGGGCACGGCCGATCAATTCCTCGATCAGCTGGTCATCCACCGCCTTCACCGACCGCGGGACAGCCACCTCTGAACTCTCGTCTCCAGGCGTGTTGTTACTGGTCATCAGTGCATCCTCCATGATCAGGAGTTACACCGTTACTTTTACAGTCCCTTTCTGCACCCCGTTCCTGAAGAAGTTCCGCATCATCGACACGGACAAGTACCTGCTGGACCCGCAGCTTCGCCTCTTGTCGGCGTACAAGTGAACGTGCGCCACCTCGTACGGAGGAATGTGCTCCAAGTGTGGTGCGGTGATGGGGCGCGAGCCGTGAGTCTGCTGCTGTCGGTTCGGGGTGGCAGGGAGGCGGCTGGCGGTGGTCTTGGATCCACATCGGTGGCTGGAGTTGAGGCGGTTTCGTCCGCTGTATGAGTCCGGTGCGATGAGCCTGCGAGAGATCGCTAAGGAGACCGGGCTGAACCGTCGGACGGTCAGTAAGTACTTGAGGGCTCGGGCTCCGGTTGCGCCGCCAAAGCGGGAAGGGACTGGTCAGCGGCCTCGGCGGTTGGTGGACGAGGTTGCACCGCTGATCGATGCGATGCTCAGGTCCGAGGTTCTACTCAAGGCGTCGGTGATCCATGAACGTCTGGTCCAGGACTACGCGGTCACCATCAACTACCAGCGGGTGAAGCTGTATCTGCAGGAAGCCCGGCCGCGGATCGCGGAGGAGCTGGGCATCAGTCCCGGTGAGTTGGCGGGTCTGCACCGGCGGTTCGAGGTCGTTCCAGGTGCTCAGGCCCAGGTGGACTGGGGCGATGAGGGCAGGGTCCTGGCTCATGTCGGCATCCCGAAGGTCTTTTCGTTCCATATGACGTTGTCGTACTCGCGTGATCCGTTCTGCTGCTTCACCACCAGCCAGGATCTGGCGACGTTCTTCGACTGCCACCGCCGCGCGTTCGCGCACTTCGGCGGAGTGCCGATGAGCATCGTTTACGACCGCACCAAGACGGTGGTGCGCCGGCATGTCGCTCCAGGTGAGGCAGTCCCGCTGCACCCGGAAGCGGTCGCTTTCGCCGGGCACTACGACTTCGACATCGACGTTCTTGCCGCTTACCGGCCCCAGGGCAAGGGCCGGGTCGAGCGCCAGGTCGGCATCGTCCGGGACCACGTGCTGGCCGGGCGGGCCTTCTCCTGCGTCGAGGAGATGAACGCCGCCTTTGCGGCCTGGGTCCCGCTGCGTCGGTCGAAGGTCCATGGCACCCACGGCGAGATCATCGGGCATCGCGCCGGACGTGATCACACGGCTCTGCGGCCGCTGCCGACAACTCCGTATGTGGTTTCCCAGCGGCATCTGCGGCATGTCGGCAAGGACTGCCTCGTTGCCTTCGACGCGAACCTCTACTCGGTTCCTGCCCGCAAGGTCCGCCCTCGCCAACTGGTCGAGATCCGGGCCACGAAGTCCCAGATCACGCTGCATGCAACGGTCGCCGACCTGAACGGCCAGACGCTGCTTGCGGCCCATCGAAGGGCGGTTGGACGAGGCGCCCGCATCGTGGATGAGACCCACTGGGAGGGTCTGCCCACCGGCGCCGGCCGCCGCGTCACGACCGGGGACGACCTCTCCTCTCCCCGCCGCGGCCAGCCTCTGGGAGTGCCGAGCGGCCCGCTGCAGAATCTGCTGAACCGAGCCGCCGTCGCAAGTGTCGAGGTCGGCCGTCGTCCGCTGTCTGTCTATGACGAGCTGACCGGCACTCGTCCCTTCACGACCAACGCACCGACGAAGGAAGTCCGTTGAGCGAGCTGACCAGCAACCGCATCCGCTCCACCGCCGGCAAGCTCGGCCTGCCGCATCTGGCCGAAGCCCTGAACCAGTACATCCAGCGGGCGGACGAGGCCAAGATGGGCTATCTCGATCTGCTTGATCTGGTGCTGGCTGAGGAACTCGTGGTCCGTGAGGATCGCCGCTTCCGCAACGGGCTTCGGCTCTCGAAACTGCCGCACCATAAGACCCTCGAGGACTATGACTTCTCGTTTCAGCCCGATCTTGACCCGCGCAAGGTCAAAGACCTGGCCGCGCTTTCCTTCGTCGAGGACAAGGCCAACGTCGCCCTGCTCGGGCCGCCTGGAGTCGGCAAGACTCACATCGCTGTTGCCCTGGCCGTCGCGGCCTGCCGGGCGGGCTACTCGATCTACTTCACCAGTCTCGACGACATGGTCCGCCAGCTCAAGGCTGCCGAAGACCAGGGCCGGCTGATGAGCAAGCTCACCAGCTATCTCCGCCCCGCCGTCCTCGTCGTTGACGAGGTGGGCTATCAGCCTCTGGAGCGGGCCGAGGCCAACCTAGTCTTCCAGGTCATCTCCAAGCGCTACGAAAAGGGCTCCATCATCCTGACGTCGAACAAGACCTTCAGCGAATGGGGACAGGTCTTCGGCGACGAGGTCCTGGCCACCGCAATCCTTGATCGGCTCCTGCATCACTGCGAGGTTGTCCCGATCAACGGCAACAGCTATCGACTCAAGAACCGCCTCCAGGCCATCGAGCGGGACACCGAAGTGGCCTGAGCAGTGGTGCACATACCTTCGTACTCAGTGGTGCACTCAGACGAGTACGCGGACACCTCTGCTGCACCGATCTCCTCTTCGGACACCGGGGGCAGCAAACTCCGGTGCGACAGCGGCGCGTGCTCCGCCAGCCACTGCTCGATCCGGGCCCACGCCGCCTGCACCCGCTCTGTCTTCTCGCTCATGCGGGCACCGTATCGACGACCGGCAACCCACCAACCCCGGCTCCGGCCACTACCGCACCGGCAGTGTGCCAGACGCACCATGAGGCACCCACGGCCCGCAATCGGGGGATGTTCGTGCTGGCCAGCTAACCGACGGCTGCCACCGGCTCGTCGACTACTTCTCCCCCGCTCTCGCACCACTGCTCGAGCGGGCCGGGCCAGCCGGGCCATGAAGGTCGATGGCACTCGCATGCCTCCTGCTCACGGCCCTGCAACCAGCCCCGGTCCGCTACGCCAGTTCCCGTGGTGCTGACGCCCAACACCGGTCAGTGCCCGCCGAGCTGAGTTAGCTTGTTCCTTAATCTCTTTCCTCCGTTCAGTGAGACCCGCGGGGCATCCGACCGTCTCGCCGACGTCGTAGCGGGTGGTGGGCTGGCGGTTTCTGGAGCCAGGTGGTCGTCCGGGTCCGAGGCGGGTGGGTTTCGGCCCATGGGCGTCGGCGAGGTGGAGGCGGATGGGCCGGAACCCACGGCGTGACGACGCGTAGTGTGCTTATGGTCTCTGCATGTTCGAGACGATCCGGTGGCGCTGCCACGTACGCGCCAATGACCGTCGCGGGGTCGAGCGCGTGGTCGGGCGGCTTGCGGCTCGCCTGGACAGGCCCATGCAGATCGAGGCCTACGAGCGGTACTGGAAGTACCCCGAGCTTGCCGAACTGCGCCTGATTTCACCCCTTGAGTCGGTCAGCGCTGATGCCGCGCTCCTCGCCGTCCTTCGAAGCGCCTGGCGGATCGCGACACCCTGGGCTCTTGGGGCCCCCGGGTCGGATGGTGAGTTCGACGGAGTCGCCTCGGTGAACAGCGGCTCACGCTTCACCGTCGCAGGAGTCGAGTGGATGGAGTTCTACGTCACCGACCGACGGTGACACAACACGCATCAGCTCTACTGAGTCCATCGCGCCCATCTGAGACAGCGTAAACATGCACCCTGATCTCCCGGATACGCGCCTGGGTCACCGACCGGGACTGACTGACCGCCCCACCAGCTGCCCTCATATGCTCCGGATCTCAACCCAGCCGAGGGGGTCTGGTCGCTGCGGTGCCACTGGCTCGGCAACGTCGCCGTCACCACCCCCGACCACCTCCCCCAGAGCGTCAGACGCGGTCTGCGCACCATCCAGCACCGCAGCGATCTCATCGACGGATGCCTCGCCGACACCGGACTCACCATCCGCGATCACCCTGACGGCATCACGCTTCAAGCTCAGAAGTCCGCATTGAGTTTCCTGCTGTCCAGACCGAGACCACGCTTGGGCTCGTCGGTCTCCCGTGAGCCCGCACCGGCGCTTCGCCTGACGCTCACACAGCACGCAGCCGAGGAGTACCGGGCGCGTCCGGCTCCTCGACCTCGTCGGAGGCCGCGGCCGCCTCCTCGACGACGGTCGCGGCCGCCTTGGCGTGCTGCGCCTTGCGGTCCTCGAAACGGCTCTTGAGCTTGATGCCCGCGAACGTCAGCCCGCTGCCCGCCGCCGCCGACGCCGCGGCGATGCCCGCGACCACCAGGTTCGCGGAGCGTAGGTCCGCGTGACCGACGACCTTGTTGCCGGTCCCGCGCAGCAGTGCCCGGAGCGCGCCGGGCGTGCTGGAGTCTGACAGTGACGTCCAGTTCGGATGCTCGACCACCATCAGCGAGCACCGGAGGCCCTTCTTGACCCAGCTCATGTCCATGGCAGCACTGTATGGGCGCTCCCCTGCGCCGCGAGGCGAAACGTGAGTGTTCGCCCGGCTGGGAGTAGCGCCAGCATCTGGCCACCGGCCCAGGGGATCGAAGGGCTGAATCTTCCCGGCGAGGAGGCCTGGGTGGTCAAACACGTCGTTGCCCCCCTGCCCGTCCTGGCCCACGCACTGGAGATAGCCGGTGGAGTTGAGAATGACCGTACGCGGCTCGCGAGTGGGTTTTGAGATCACGTGAAACGAGGCAGGTTCCACGAATCAGCCATCTACCCAATGCTCATGTTTCGGTACACCGGTGCTGAGGCCCCATTCTTTCGGGCACCCGGGCCCCCTTTCGGTGCGGCCATCAGGCAGCAAGTGGCGCCTCGGAAATGCAGAGTAGAGAGGCGCGCGCTCGCCGGACCAGCGGATAGAGCGATCGAGTGTCCCGAAGCAGACAACGCAGATCAGGGGCGGACCGTGACCCGGCGAGCGGGGAGTGTACCGGCGGCAGGTGCGTTGCGGCTGGTGACGAGGACCTCTCCGGTATCCGAACTCCCAGCGATGTGCCGAATGACCGGCCGCGGCGGGCCATTCGGCACGCACGACAGACCGGCGCAACAGGCTCTCGAACCAGTCAGCGCAACGTCGAGCGAGCTCATCGACCGTGCCAGAGGCCTGGAAGAAGCCGCGCTCGCCTGACTCCTGGAGGTTGAAGAGCTGATCGGAGACTTTCCCGGCCTGCACGTGCGTGCCGTAAAAGTACACGGCCCACTCACCGAGTATCACTCGGTGTTCTTCATCGAGGAGAGAGACCCGGACGAGCAGTGACGAATCATCCTCGGGCCTTGAGACGTCGCTGGGAGCCCATGACACCCGCCATGCGGCGGCACGGCAACGCAGAGCTGCAAGGAAGGCGAGTTCGGCCTCGTCGAAATCCCAAGGCTCCCTGTCATGCTCCGCCGAATCCTCAACCTCAAACCAGATGCTGTTGTCCACACACAGACTCTAACCTTGTCCTACCGCACCAGTAATCCAACTGTACTGCCCCATTACCGCTGTTCAATGGATTGCTCACTAGAGAACTGAGCTCCATCATCAACTTGCTATCGGTGCCCGTGCGGGCCCTGGACCATCTAGGCGAGCATGGCTGCCGCCCTCAAGAAGGACACCCCCGTCACCTGGTCGGTCCCCTTCCTTCCGGGCATGGAGAGCGCGGCGAAGCAACTACTGGCCCAAGACGTCAAGAATGCCGGCGGGGGCCCTTCGTCACGCTCCCTGGCAGACCAAGACCCGAAAGGGAAATGAACGACGCATGGCCGAGCACGAAGTCGATCTGACGGCCTCACCGGAGGTCCTCGCCCAGCGCAACCAACTGGCCGAAGAAACCTGCCGCTCGCTGGCCCAAGCCGGCATTCCGGTACACCGCAGCGGCCCGGGGGGCGGGCCCCAAGAAATGCCCGGCGCTGAGGTCCACGTGGAATCCGCCGCCGACGGCGGTGTGCTGGTGGAATGGAACACGGGCGAAGAACTGACAACCACCGCCGCGTCGCTCCTGGAGGGCGGAGTCGACCCCTCGAACCCGCGCTACGCCCTCCGCCACTACTCGACCGTCCATGTATGCATGCGGGACGCTCTTCTGAAGATCCTCGCCTCGGCGGGATTTACCGTCGAAGAAGCGGACCCGCACAGCTACGGGGATGCGGTTATCGTGCACCGCTTCCACCAGCCCTGACCAGGCCCCAACACCACTTCGCTGCCGGATGAACCGCCGGGTGTGCCCCCTGCCACCAGGCAGGGGGCACACCGCTTCTGTTTACTCGGGTCGAACCCCCGACCCGACGGCTCCTGGCGGCGCGCGTGCTCGCGGGCCACGACCAGACACGCACAAAGCCGCACCCCTAGCGTGACCCTCCGTGAGACCTTGCGGGCTGCCTGACACAGCCCGGCAGAGCGGGCATCCTGGTCACATGCCGGACACGCCGTGCACCGCGTGCGGAGGAACAGGGCTGACCGAGCACGAAGAACACACCGTCGAAACCGACGAGAACGGAAAACAGGTCCCGGTGGTGCGTCGATGGACCGGGCCATGCAACACCTGCCACGGCAGCGGCCAGGGCTGAACGGACGGAGAACCATGCGATCGATCTACGTGTGCATCGGATGCGCAGCGATCTACCTGCCCCCCGAAAGCATGAGCTACCCCAGCCTCGGCCTCACCGCATCCACCGCACACTGCACCCGGCGCGACTGCACCGCCGCGGTCCGCGAAACCGTCGCCCTGTCCGGCCTGCCCGAAGCCAAACTCGGCGAACTCGCCCGTCGCGCACTCGGCCTCGAAGGCCAACCCCGCCGACCACGCCTCAACCACCGGCCGGCCCGCGGACGCCGCGCCGCAGCCGCACCCGGTGGCGGACGCGGCAAACTCCACTAACGGCAGCCAGAACCCGCAGGCAGGCACGCAGAGCCGCTCTCCAGCATGCTCCTCCCCCAGCACCGTCAACCCCAGCCGCAGATCCGGCACATTCCGCTTCGAGCACACCAATCGATGCTCGATACCGCAGCCCTGATGCGTTGCGGGCGAACTCACCCCGTACACGGCCAGTTTGCCGCCAGATGCGGCAACCGATAGCCCGCCGATACCGCATGTGTTCTCGACCGCGGGGATGGTCCCGGTTCCTCGGTGCACGGTGATGGAAGGTACTGGCGCTGCCCGCTCACGCCAGTAACAGAAGGCGACTCACGTCTGCAGATTGGACCAGCCAGGGCCATACTCGCGTGCACAGGGAACCGCTCGCGAGTTGCGCACGAAGAGTCTTGATCACACCGCCGAGAAAGTGCGTAGGACGCTCGGATCGACCTACGAGCCTCGTCGCCGACACCCTGGTGTTTCCGAGCGCTGAATGGGTCGTGTGCAACTCGCGCCTCCTTGCGCATAATTGAGGCTTTCGCCACATCCCGCCGCTTCCCGCTCGATGAGTTCGACGTGTCCGAACGCCCCCCTCACGCGTGTCCCTTCAGCCCCGAGGACGACCACAGATACACACTGCAGGGCGTGCCCATCTGTGTGCACCCTGAGAAAGTCAGCCTTCCGCCCACGCAGTACAAGGCAAACGGCGCGACTCTCTCAACGGACCTCGCCCTGCCCGCTGACGTCGCCGACCTCAATTGCTAGCTACGGGAGTTAGTGCACGGCGCAGCGCCTGGTGCGCCGGAGCTACTGATCGACCTGGCCGACCTGGCCGACCTGGCCGACCTGGCCGACCGGGAGATCTGCGGCCCTTCCCGGCCGTTGACGCGACCTTGGCACTGCGCGGTGCGTTCAACTAGCGCTCCTGGTCGGCCGTGGGGAAGCCCGGAGCGAATCGGCGGCCGCCGTCGAGGATGCCGATCTGACTGTACTTTGTGGTGACGACCCGCTTACGCCTGGCGGATTCCTCTTTGCCGAGCCCATAGCGCTCGTCCACGGGACGGGGAGGTCATCACTGCCGGTCAGCGATCACGAGCAACGTGTCCGCCGCTCGAGGTCCGTCAGACTTCGCCGGCAGCAGGTCGACCGCGATGTTGGTGAATCCGGCTTCGTCGAGGGCCTTCATCCATACCTGCTCCTGAAGGACCCAGCGGCGCAGCCAGGCAGTCTTTCCCTCGGGAGTCTTTGCGGGGATCTCGGCTGCCAGCAGGTCCGGTTGGGCCGGGGCGCCGTTCAGGTAGTGGGCCAGGGTGGAGAAGACCAGCCGTCCGCCCGGCTTCAGCGCAGCGGCTGTCGTCGGCAGTAGCTCGCGCGGATCGGTGAAGTCGACGGCCCCGAACACGCTGTAGAGGACGTCGTAGCCGCTCTTCGTCGCCTGAAGGTGGGGCACGACGTCGGACGGCACGATACGCAGGCATGGGGTGAGGTTCGCGAACAGGTCGGTGGCCATCTCGTACTGCGCGGGGGAGGCATCGATGGCGACGATCTCGGCGGGCTCGTGGTGGAGGGCCAGATGTGCGGCGTGCCGGGCGGCTCCGGCGCCGAGGTCGCCGACCACGTGTCCCGTGAGATCACCCAGCACTTCGCAGCCGGGGCCGCCGTCCTGGCTCCAGATCCAGTGGAAGGCATCGGGGACGGCGCGGTCGCTGCCGGCGCGGGTGCGGCCGTAGTGGTGCCAGAGGTCTGCTGAGGTCGTCATCCGCATTATCTTGACCGGTGCGGTCTGACGTTGGGCTGGTTTGGGTCATCCTCCCCCGGCCGAGTGCCGTGCCCCGGCCGGGGCCGGTCGGGGCACGGCTCTGTCGCTGGTCAGTGCGAGTCGTTTCCGGGGTGGCAGGGGCCGCACGGGGCGGCGTCTACCCACAGCGGCAGGTCGACTTGCCACCCGTCGGCGGCGACGGTGTGGGCCGTCCGCATCACCGAGCCGTCGTTCTTCATTTCGATTTCGGGCACGTGGTGCAGGAAGCGGCCCTCGTTGAAGCGCTCGCACAGTTCGGCGTACGCCACGGTGTCGAGGATGATCGTGTGGACCCCGATGTCGACGAGCGTGCTGGGCGCGAGCCCCAGCCCCTCGCCCCGGTGCCGCATCGCGGTCAGCAGGTACGCGTAGCCCTGTTCGAGGACCCGAGCCGCCATGATTGAGTCGTACGGGTAGTCACGCACGAGCAGTCCGACCTGCTTGTCCCACAGAACGGCCGGTACGACCTCCCGAGCGGAGCGGACCGAGTGGCTCACCGGATCAGTGGTCACAGGAGTTGCGACAGTGGTTGCCATGATGCCTCCGATGGACGAGCCCCGTGGTTCGGGGCGGTGCACCCAGCACAGCGCGGCCCCTCGTCCCACAGTGGTCATCAGCCGTTCTGCGCAAAGGCCTTGCACGTCCTGCAAGCAAGCTCGACGGCGGTAACAACCGTCCGTACCGTGGAGGTTCCCGGTCGTGCGGCGTGGGAGGACCTGTGTCCGTTGACCCGCTCTGGAGCACACCCAAAGCCTGCGCGTTGGCCGAACAGCGGTGTCCGGGCGCGCTCATCCGGCTGGGACGCGAGCACCGTTCCTGGACGCTCGCCGCGCTCGGCGACCGGCTGGGCTGCTCCCCTGCCACGATCTCGCGGCTGGAGCGGCGCAGCAGGGTCGTCGACCTGGCGCTGGTCCACCGCGCCGCTCAAGAAGTCGGCGTTCCGCGACACATCCTGATGAGTTCCCTGGCGCCTCCCACTGCGAAGGCAGCGACGGCCACTAGAGTGACGGCCAGTCCGTACGCCGAGGAGGACCCGATGCGCCGCCGTACGCTGCTCACCGCCACGGCTGCCGCCGGGCCGGTCGCCCTGATGACGGGGCTCGACCAGGCCCTGGCCGACACACCCGCCCCGAGCGGCAAAGGCCCGCTGGATGACCGGATGGCGACCGCCCGCGAGCTGTACGACAAGGGCGCTCACTCTCGTCTGCTCGCCGCGCTGCCCGGCCTCATCGCTGACGGACATGCCGCGGTCTCCTCGCGCCGTGAACTCGATCAGGCTCGGCTCTCGTCCGTCTACAGCCTGGCGGCTGCGGTGCTGACCAAACTCGGCTCCTACGGACAGGCCCGGCTCACCGCGGACCGGGCCCGCACCTGGGCCGAGGTCTCCGGTTCTCCGCTCGTGTCCGCAGCCGCCGCCCGGGAGCTGGCGATCGTCCTGCGCCACCAGGACCGTGGCGAGGAAGCCCAGCGCCTCATGACGACGGCCGCCTCTGCGATCGAGGCGACCGGTCTGCGTACCGATGCATCGGTGTCGGCGTACGCACAGATGCTCTGCACCCTGGCCTACACCGCTGCCAGAGGTGGCCACCGCGCCGATGCCCTGGCGATGACCGAGGAAGCCCGTCGCGCCGCTCGCCGGCTGCCGACGGCCGCCCCGGCAGGCAGGCTGTTCCCGATCAGCCCGGCCGCCGTCGACCTGTACGCCGTCGGTGTGCACTGGGCGCTCGGAGATGCCGGAGCCGCCCTGGAGGCGGGAAAGGACCTCCGCCCCGCCCAGTTCCCCACCGCCGAGCGGAAGGCCCGCATGGGCACCGACATGGCGCGCGCCTGGTGGGCCTGGGGACGCCCGGAGCAGACCGCCCGTTCCCTCTTCGACGCTTACCGAGCCAGCCCCGGCGAGGTACGAGACCGCCCAGCGATCCGCGGCATCGTCGACGAGCTGGTACAACGCCACCCCCGCACGAGCGGCGTCAGGGAACTCCAGGCCGCAACGAGTCCGCGAGGTCGTCACTGAGCTGTCGGTCCGGGTGTCGTGATGGTGAGTCCGGTTGCTGCCGGGCATCCGTCGATGACCTCGCTGCGGTATCGGGTTGTTCGGACGGTCCGCCGCAGGACGGGGGCTGTCCACTCAACTCAACGGCTGTGGCCCGTAGTCGGTGGTGACGCCGCGTATCCATCCACGATCATGATCTTGTGCCAGAGGTCAACTCCCTTATCGGGACGGTGCAGGGAAGGGCAGCCACTCCCGGGCTGCCGCCCGCTACCGCAGGTCGGCGGCTCTGTGGGCGTCGAGGTCCCAGACCGGGAGGTGCGGGCCGCCGAACTGCCGGCAGGCGGTGATCGGCAGGTCCGGTGGCCGCGCCAGGAGAGACTTTTGCGTCCGTCGCGTCGGCCATCCTCTCTCCCGGGCCCCGGACATCCGCTGACGCCCGGCAGTTGCGCGGAGAGGCAGGACGCTGCCGGCAGGGGGCGACCGACGTGGCGGCTACGTACGGCTCCCGTGGGTGGCCGGGGTTTCTTCGGCGTGGGGCGCACCGTGTGGACGGTGGCTCTTTTTCAGCAAGGTGGCGATGAGGCCGGCGCCGAGGGTGAGGAGGGCGGCGGCGACGGTGAGCGCGAGGGAGAAGCCCTCTGTTGCGGCGTGCAGCGGGTCGCCCTGTGCGGCGAGGGCGTCGCTGCGGCGCGTGGCCAGAGCGACAAGCACCGCCACCCCCAGGGCGCCGCCCACTTGTTGCACGGAGCTCAGGACGGCTGAGCCGAGCCCGGCGTTGTCTTCTGTGGTGCCCGTGAGTGCGGCAACGGTCAGGGCGGGCAGAGTCAGTCCGCATCCCAGGCTCGAGACGAGCATGCCGGGCAGTACTCCGGAGGCGTAATGGTCGTTGGGTGCCACGCCTGACAGCAGCAGGAATCCGGCCGCGCTGATCAGGAACGAGATGACGAGGGCCGGGCGCAGACCGAGCCTGAGCACGGCCCGGGAGGAGAGCCACATGCCCGTCAGGATGCCCGCGCAGTAGGGCAGGTAGGCGAGGCCGGCCGTCAGGGGCCGGTAGCCGAGCACCATCTGCAGTTGCACCATCAGCAGGAAGGCCATCGCGTACATGGCGGCGGAGAACAGCAGGGTGGCCCCGTTGGCGATGGCGCGAAGCCGGTATGCCAGGAACGACCAGGGCACCAGAGGCTCGGCAGTGCGTGCCTCGGCCACGGCGAAGCCAAGGGCCAGGAAAGCGGCGAGAAGCAGCGGTCCGACAGCGGTGATGTCCCCCCAGTCCGACTCCCCCGCCCGCAGCAGTCCATAGATCAGAGACACCAGAGCACCCGTGCCAAGTACCGCGCCGGGTACGTCGAGACGCACCGCGCGCCCGGCCCGGCTCTCGGGGACCAGGCGCGGGAGCAGCACAAGGGCCGCGAAAGCCACCGGCAGATTGATCAGGAAGATCCAGCGCCAGGACGCCAGGCCGGTCAGGGCGCCGGAGATCACCAAGCCCATCGTGCCGCCCAGAGCGGCGATGCCGCCCCAGCTGCCGAACGCCTTGGCGCGCTCTTGGGTGCCGGGGAACAGCAGTGAGATCAACGCCAGGGCGGCCGGGCTGGCCATGGCCGCGCCCGCGCCCTGGACGAACCGTCCGGCCACGAGCTGCCAGGGCTCTTGCGCGAGCGCGCAGACCAGGCTCGCCGCGCCGAACAGCGCCACACCGGTCAGAAAGACGCGTCTGCGGCCCATCAGGTCGGCCATGCGGCCGAACAGCAGCAACAGCCCGCCGAAGGAGAGGAAGTAGGCGTTGACGACCCAGGCCAGGCCCGCGGTGCTGAAGCCGAGGTCCTCCCGCATGCCGGGAAGCGCCACGCTCACCACGTTGTCGTCCAGGACGAGCATGAACTGTACGCAGCACAGCACTACCAAGGCCGGCCCCCGGCGCCCACCCCCGGGGGCCGTGCCAGCCGTCGGTTTAGCGCTCATGTCGGGCACCCTGTCCTCGAAAGCGGCCTGGGGGCACGGTGGTAGCGCCCGCGGCGCGGATGATGGATCGGCATAAAACGACGCTATGCACCGGCCGATGTGGCCGCTATCCGTTACGGGGCCATGTCGTATCGCATTGGGGACATAGGCTTGGGAGCATGACCGATGCCGTCGTGGGGGCCGTCCCGGCCGGGGTGGGCGCAATCGTCGTCGGCAACCTCCCGTTGGCCTCCGGGCAGTGGTTCGTACCGCACAGCCACCCGCAGCACCAGCTGGCCTGGGCGCGGCGTGGGGTGCTCGGCGTCGCTGTCGGCGATGCCTACTGGGTCCTGCCTCGGACACGAGCGCTGTGGCTGCCCGCGGGGGTCATCCACCGCACCGGCGCGACCCGCGACGCGGTGCTGTGCAGTCTCTACTTCGAACCAGACAGGTGCACTCAGGACTGGACCCAACCCACGCCGGTCGGTGTCAACGGGCTGCTGGCCCACCTGATCACCTACCTCAGCCGCGAGCAACTCCCTGCTGACGCCCGGCTACGGGCCGAAGCGGTCGTACTGGATCTGCTGCGCCCGTTGCCGACTACGCCCATCGACGTACCCGACCCCGCCGACGACCGCGTACGCGCCGTGGCCGACGCCCTGCTCACTCACCCCGAAGACCCTCGGAGTCTTGAAGCGCACGCACGGGCCGTCGGGGTGAGCCGACGCACCCTGACCCGGCTGTTCGTCCAGGACACCGGCATGAACTTCGACCGCTGGCGCACCCATGTGCGGCTGCGTGCCGCACTTTCCCTCCTTGCTGAGGGCCAGCCCGTTTCCCGGGTCGCACGGAGCGTCGGCTACACGACGCCGAGCGCGTTCCTCGCGGCGTTCCGGCGAACCGTCGGCACGTCCCCGGGACGCTACCTCCATGGCGACGCCTCGATGGAGGCATCTGCTGAGATCGACGGCGATGAATGACCACTGCCGGGTTGGGCCCCCTGTGGGCAGGGGCGGTGTCCGCTGCTGTGGCGCGGTCGCCCCGAAGGCTGTGCAGCTGCGGGTCGGGGGGCGAACACGGACGGGGCGATCGCTGTGGGCCTCTTCACGGGGAGTATCCGTGCAAGAGAGGGCTGCTGTGCCGGTCCTTCGATCGTCACCACCACTCCTCTTCGCCCATGCTGCTCTCGGCCGAGGATCGGTCCGCAGCTCGCCCGTGAACGGCGTTCAGTACACGTGTGGGTCGGCTGCCGACCAGTCTGGGACTCAGCTGGGCTTGTCCGTGACATCGCCGGAGAAAGGTGCCGCCTGAGGCTGGACCGCAGGCCGGCGGGCCCGGACGAAATCCCCTGGCGAGGGCGTTGACCTTGCCCCTAGAGTCCTGCCTGATGAAGAGAAGAGTGCAGCTCACCGAGCAGGTCGCGCGGTTTCGTGACTATATGCCTGCCGGAGACCGAGAAACGTTCCTGCGCCTGGTCGGCCGGATCGCAGCCGAGCCAGAAGGCGCCGGCAGCCATCTCGCCTATACGACCGACACCGTGACCCGATCGGTCCGGGAGGACCACGTCATGGTCCAGTACGTCGTGACGAGCTTCTACGTGGTCGTCATCGAACTCGACATCTACGACGCGTCGCGCGGCTTCAATGAGGTGTAGCCGGCCACGAGACGGTGCCACCGTCCCAGAGCGCGCCTGACAGACCTGCACGAGGGAGGGGGCCCACGCGCACGGGCCCCCTTTGTTCGCGTCCATGGCAACGTGGTCGACTGCCACGGACGAACGTGCTCGGCTGGTGACGTGCGGCGGCCAGGGCCGCGTCCGGCGGCACGCGCCGCACGAGAGGGCGCACCGATCGGTGATCGGAACCAGTCGGCGACGCGCGTTCGCTGCGGCCACACCCCACGCACGCGGGGGGGGGACCCCGCGGTCCGCGTAGAGAAGGAGACACCGAACCACGGTGCCAGCTGCCGCATGGTCAGGTGGGTGCGATGGTGCACCGCACCCACCAGCGCCCGCTCAGCCGGCGCCAGACTCCACGGCCGACCCTGCCAGGTGCCCTTCCCGCCCCGTTGCCGTTCCCGCCCCGCTCGGGCACCCCCTTCACCAGACCCGCGAACTGCGTCGCCCACAGCCCCGTGAATGTCTCCACCCACATGCCAACGGCCCCCACCACCTCAGCCCTGCACCGGAGGAGTCCAACCCAGGGCTTGGCCCAACGCTCTTGAGGACGCCCCCGCATCTCAGCCCCGGCGGCCGGAGCCCGGCCGTACGGTCACCTCCACTTCCGTTCCGTCGGACGCCCACACGCGCACCTGTCGTGCCTGCCCTGGTGGCACACTTCGGGCGCTGAGGTGCGCCGTGCGGGCCGACACCTCGATCCGCCAGCCGGTGGTGCTCGGCGGCAGGGACAACACGGTGGTACCGGGGCGGCGCGTCGACCGGTAGGCGAGGCGGTATGTCGCGCGGGCCGGGTCGTAGGTGTCGGCGCGCACGGTGCCCGCGACCGCCGGGGCGTACGGCGTGGCGGTGCGCTCCTTGTTGGTACGCAAGCGGCCGTCGCGGTCCAGGGCGCAGTAGCCGCCGCCGTAGCACCAGACGTAGGCCGCCCAGCCCGAGGAGTAGCGGGTGAAGGAGGCGAGCGCGTCGTCGTGGAAGCGGCGCATGTTCGGCAGACCGTTGTTCAGCGGGCCCCACTCGCCCACCACGACGGGGACCGCGTGTTCGCGCGGGTAGGCGGTGACGGCGTTCTCGTACGCGGTGATCCAGCCGTCCGCCGGGTCGTAGTCGGCGCCCGCTTCCATCGCGGTGTTGTAGAAGTGCGGAGCGTAGACGACGCGTTCGTCGGGGACGCGGCCCAGGCCGGTGGGCACGCCTTCGCCGACGATCGGGGTCGGCTCGATGAACAGGTGGTTCGAGCGGTCCTGGGTGCGGATGGCGGCGGCGAGGCGCCGGTACATCGGGGTGAGCTGCGTCGCCTCGATGCGGCGTGCGGCACTGGCCAGGTCCTCGTCCGCGCGCAGCTCCCCCATCGGCTCGTTGATCAGGTCGTAGCCGAAGACCGCCGGGTGCCCACCGAAGCGGTCCGCCAGCAGGCGCCACATGCGGGCCTGGGCGCGCCGCAGGTCCGCGTCCTCGTAGAGATGGCTGAAGGCGCGCTGGACGGCGGGTTCGAAGTACTCGGCGAACCAGTCGTCGGGGTGCGGGGTGAACGGCAGACCGTCGGTGCGTGTCGCCCACGCCGGGATCCCGCGGTGGCCGAACGCGGGACCGAACACGTCTTGATGGGCGTCGATGACCACGTGGACACCGTGTTCGTGCGCCCAGTCGAGGATGCGCTGGATCTTGCGCAGGTAGGGCTCGCTGTAGTGCCCGCGCCGCGGTTCCAGGTCGTCCCAGAAGACCAGCAGGCGGGCGAAGTTGAACCCGTGGGCCCGCAAGTCGGCGAAGTGCCGCTCGGTGATCGCGCTGAGGGCCTCCGGACCGCGGTGGATCTTGTCCTCGATGTTCCAGCCGCGCAGGGTGAGCGTGCGTCCGCGGGCGTCGGTGAGGCGGGGTATACCGTTGCCAGGGGCGGTTGCGGTCCCGCTGGCGGACCTGGCCTCCGTGACGGCGCCGGAATCGGTGCCGGTGCGCCCTCTGTCCACTCCCCCCGACGCGGCCGGAGCCAGGCCCGCGCCGAGCAGAGCGGCGGTGATCAGGGCCACCAGGCCAAGGTGCTGTCGCATAAAGCGCTTGCCCATGACGGACCTCCGGCACTCGGGGACGCGCGGCCACGTACGGATGCCAGTTCGGCACGCACCGTACCTATCAGCAACTGCCTGCATAGACCAGCGAACCGACGACGCAGAGCTCCCAAACTCCCTGCGAGCCTTGCATCGTGTCGGTCTAAGTGGGTGTTCTGCGAGTCGTCGTGGTTGGTTGTCCGGTTTGAGGGGTTGCCATTGACCGCTTCTGCGATGTGCTGGAGACGTGGCCGAGCGGCAGCCGTACCCGAGTGATCTGTCGGATGAGGCATGGGAGTTGATCCGGCCGGTCATCACGGCCTGGAAGGGACAGCACCGCTCGGTCAGCGGCCATGAGGGCCGGTACGAGATGCGGGAGATCGTCAACGCGATCCTGTACCAGGCTCGGGTCGGCTGCCAGTGGCGCTATCTGCCGCACGACTTCCCGCCCTACACGGCGGTGTACTACTACTTCGGACTCTGGCGCGACGACGGCACCGACCAGACCATTCACGATCTGCTGCGCTGGCAGGTCCGCGAGTCCAAGGGGCGGCGCGAGGATCCGTCCGCGGTCGTGATGGACAGCCAGACCGTGCACGCCTCGGTCAACGCGCCGAAGAAGACGACCGGGCTGGATCCGGGCAAGAAGAGCCGGGGCCGCAAGCGCGGCATTGCCACCGATGTGCTCGGTCTGATCATCGCCGTGATCGTGGTCGCCGCGAGCGTGCACGACAACGCCATCGGGATCACGCTGCTGGACAAGGTGGCCGCCGACAACCCCGGCGTGGTGAAGAGCTGGGTCGATGCCGGGTTCAAGAATGCCGTCATCGACCACGGCCGGTCGCTGGGCATCGACGTCGAGGTGGTCCGGCGGGACCCGCAGACGAAGGGATTCGCCCCGGCACCGAAGCGGTGGATCGCCGAGCAGACCTTCGGCACGCTGATGCTGCACCGCCGTCTGGCCCGCGACTACGAGACCCTGCCCGCCAGTTCGGCGTCCTGGATCCGCTGGTCGATGACCGACGTCATGACCCACCGGCTCACCGCCACGACGACTCCCACCTGGCGCGACCCGCCACCCGCTCGCGGCTTTGGACCGGCAGGAACAACTGGGAGACGGCATGCAGGAGTTCCTGGAACAGATCGAGATCCGTGAGGCCGCCGGCCGTGACCTCGCGGACCGGCTCCGTACCCAGATCGCCGAACTCACCGCCCAACTCGCGGCCGCCGAACAGATGCTGGAGAGACTGAAAATCACCCGGGAGACCATCCTGGAGATCGCCCCGGACCTTCCCGGCGGCCTCGCCCCGCTGCCTCGGCCTACCGCCAGATCCTCGCCCTCTTCGAAAACACCACGGACGGACTGCACCCCAAGGACGTCTGCCTCGCCCTGGACACCGGCACCGAGCCCCGTCACATTGAAGGGACCCGCGCCAAACTGAAACGCCTGGTCAACCGCGGCATCCTCACCGAACCCGAGCCCGGCCTCTTCCGGCTGCCACAGTCAGACCCACGCCCAGACTGAGACCCGGCGAAGGCTCACAGAACACCCACTAAAAACTGACGGTCATGGTTAACAGCTGGGTCTCTGATCATGAGGAGATCCACATGTCGAAGACACCCCAGCTCAATGGTGAGGCCAAGCGGCCTCTGGCCGTCATACACCACGTCGAGGACGTCACCGGCAACGTCGCGATGCCCTGCCGATACTCCGGGATCAGCCGGCAGGCATGCGACGGCTGATGCCGCCACTACCAGGCCGAGGGCGTCGAGGGCCGGCGCACCCACTCAAAAGCCCCAGAGACATCGCCGAACGCCACAGCCTCCCAGCGATACGAACGCCACGACCAGCTCGTCGGGACTGCGCAAGGGCGTCGTGGCCCTATAGGAACGGGTGAGGGCGATGCCATGAGCCTCAGCCCGACGGCCGAAACTGACGTCGCCAGGGCCCAGTCTCGACCTGCGCGTCGGAGAGCAGAGCTAACTAGATCCGCCAGGAGCGGATCCGGTCGGCCGCGGTGAAGACATCCGTCTTGGCGGTCGTCAACTGCTGCGTGAGGTCGACGAGTTCTCCGAAGGGGGCATCGAGGCCCTGCCCGGAGGCGTGCATGTAGGCGACAACGGTGGCGCAGGCGAAGCGGACGTTGTAGGCCGGGAGCGGCCGGAGCAGGGCGAGGGTCTGCAGGAGCGCCGCGGCACGCCAGGAGGGGTCGGAGTCGTAGCCCAGGCGGGGTGGGTCGACGCGGTGGCGGGCCACGGCGGCGACAAGTGCGGAGAAGTCAGAGATCATCGGCTGGTCGGGCAGAGCGACTTCGTGCTGTGCCAGCAGCCAGGGCACGTCGATGTGCAGGACGGGTGCCACGGGTCAGGCGGCCCGTCCGCTCGCGCGGGATGCTGGCCCGTCATCGATGCCGGCGGCCTCGATGGCGGCGGCCAGGTCGGGGTTATGGAAGGTGGCCTGGAAGATCTCGGAGGCTTCCCGCAGGGCCCGGTGGCGGGTGATCTGGTCTGCGGTTGCCTCACGGATGAGGGCCTTCATGCTGATGCCGCGTTCCTGAGCGAGGGCGCGCAGCTCCTCGAGCTCTTGGTCGCTGAATTCCACATTGAGAGCGGGCATGCGCCAAATGGTAGCGCGCAGGTACCGAGCCGTACATACATGCAGGTCAAAGATCCCTGAGAGCGGTACCGGATGTACTCGCCCGCGCTGCGCTGGCGGGGTTGCCGAACGGCTGCCGCAGCCGGAAACCCGGGGCGCAGGCCAGATGCTGCGCTGGCGCGCATGACCTCCTGGTCATCGCCGAGGTCGACGTGGTGTTCGACATCGCCGTCGGCGAGATCCTCCGGGCACCCTGGGCACCGCTCCCTCGGCCTGGCCATGGCCTCCTTCAGCTTCTTCAACCACGTCCCCACGGGCAGCCACGGCGCCACCGTGACCAGCACGTACGCCGAAACCCTCTGGTACGTCATCGCCGCCCTGATCCTGATGTGGATGCTGATGTTCCTCCTGCCCAAACCGGCCAAGTCCACGTGACCGACCGCCAACCGGTCCGCCTCACCGCGGGACGGTCCGGGCCCGTCCGCTGTGACCGCGCCCCCCACCACTACCTGCGCGTCTCGTCTATCGACCCTTGGACGGTTAGCTACTGAGAGCGCCGCACGCCAAGTGCTCGATACCGGCTGAGCAGCGGGGTCATCCCGGCTTCTGATCAACCGAGCTTTCCTTCTACTCTCAGAACTGGCGAAACCGGAAACCCGCGCGGCCACCACGGGCTCTCGGCCGTGCGCCGTGACCGATTTTCGAGACCGGCTGGAGCCGCAACATCGGCGCAGCTCCAGCCGCCGCCCTCCAGACCGGCGCAAGGCATCTCTCTCGCGGCCTTGCAGTGCCGACGGAGGGCGCCCTCACGCGAGGATTCGAGGGGGGCCTCGCCGAGTGCAGGGCTCAGGCAGTGGTCGCCGATCTGGAAGAGGCGGGCTACCTCCACCGCCAGCGGGTGGGGCGGCAATCAGTACACCCTGCACCTGGACGGGGCGTCTCCTTGACCTGAGCTGAGGACCCTGTTGGCCAATTCGAGTGTCGTCGTACGCGCTCCGGCGGCGTTGATTTGACCATCCGGCGTAGTTCCAGGAGCGGTCAGCGTCGGGGGGCATCAGTGTCACTGCGGGCGAGCGGCTGGTCGGCTTCCCCACCCCGGGAAACGCCGACGCCGAGGAGCAGCTGAGGCAGCACGGGCCGGTCCACACGCTCACAGCCACCAGCTGGTTACACCTGCCGAAGAAGGTCTAAATCTGAGGCAGGTTGGTCAGAGAACACGAAGTGAGCGGCGAGACCGTGGGAGCTCTCGCCGTCGATGCCCCGGAGGTCGTCCCAGCTCTGGGCCACGCACTGGCGGAAGCCTTCGAGCGTGCGCAGCGTGGTGAGGCCGTCGGTCTCGCGCATACGGGCGGTCTCGAACAAAATCTTCAGCCGCTGAGCCACCTCGTGCAGCGCACCGTGCGGGGAATCTCCAGTCGGCATTGGAACAGCAGCGCGGTGCGACCCGCCTCGCCCAGGCATCGAGGAGATGCCTCAGCAGGGCGGTCGTTCTCGGCCCCCGCCGGGGTGTGGGCTGCTGGGAGCAGCGCTCCTCCGCGAAGCGCGTGCCGTCGAATCGGAGCCATCCGCCGTTGCTCGCACAATGCACGGCGCCCCCCTGCGCGCGGTCCAGGGCCTTCTCGCGCTCCTCGAAATAGGCGAGCCCGGCGTGGGTTTCGGCCTGGACGGCCGCCACCCGATGCCGGATGGCGGATGGCGGATGGCGGATGGCGGGGTGAGCCTCCCCACGTTGGCCGATGCGCTGGGCCGCCGCCAAAGTGGTGAGGGCCTCGCGGCGGCATCGGTGTATCGGTGCTGAGGAACAGCTCCCCTGGCAGCTGCAAAAGATCCGCGGGAGCCGAACACATCCCGGCCGTCGACATCCGGCTCATGAACTCGTAACACGATCTTGTGATCTCAGATTCTGAATCGTTGTCACACGGCTGCCTGCTCACTCGTGATACTTGGACGGTGGACAGCTACGAGGGCACCGCGACGCTTGAGTGGTGGGCCAATCGATCGACCTGTCTCGGCAGGCTTCGTGTGCAGGTCGCGGTCCGTGCCGCCGGAGACACCTGGACGTCCGAGGCGACCTTCGCATCTCCCCTGGCCACGGAGGACAGGGAGAGCTTCGACTTCCTGATGCAGCTCGATCCGCACTTCACCCTGCGTTTTGACGACGTGAGCACGGTGCTGGTCAAAGTCGTCGAAGCAGGAGTTGAGGGACGGCTCATCCTCACCGCAGCCGAGGAAGGCACTTCGGAGCCAACCGGAACCAGGCACGCACCGCACCAGTAACCCCAGGGCCTTGGGAGGTGCTGCGCTGTCCGCGATCACTTGGGGCGCGATCAGCAGTGGGTCTTCTTGGCTGGGCGCACGGTTCGATCAACGTGTCGAGTTCGCCCAGGGTGAGGTGCGGGAGGATGGCAGGGGCGGCCCTGCTCAGGTTGGGGCAGGGTGGTGCCGTTCTCCCACCGGATCACGGTGCGCCGGTCGAAGCCGAGTTCACCGGCGACAAGGTGCTGGTGGAAGAAGTGGGCCCCGAGGGCGGGGTGTTGTTCATCGCGACGAGAACGGCGGAGTCGGCCGCTGGCACCGGATCAGGACGGCTCCGACGTGGTGATCACACCAGCTTCACGAAGATCGCCTTTCCCTGGGTCGGCGGACGTCGCGCTCCTCAGACGGCGCTCCTCAAGGTCAAGGTGGCGATGGCCAGCAGGAGGAAGGGATGCTGCAGACCGAAGGAGTGGTCGCGTGCTCTCCAGTGGGTCACGATGGCAGCACCGAAGAAGAGAACGAGGCCGGCCGCCGCCGCTACGGCGATCACGGGTATCCAAAAACCCATCAGCAGTCCCAGTGCGGCCGCCGCCTTCGGGACTCCCAGCCAGGGCATCCACGACCGAGGCACGCCGACCGTGTCCATGGCGGCGCCGACGCGCTCCCAACGCACGAAGTCGGCGCCGGCCGAGAACAGGCAGTACGCGATGGTCATGACGGCGACGATGACATAGGCAACGGTCACGGGGCGCAGCTCCAGGGGTCCTGGCCAACAGGGCACTTCCGCCTCTATGACGGATGAGCCGGTTCAGCTGTGACATCGCCCTGTCGCAGCGCATCCGTCAGACGACGGGCTTTCGACATGAGGAGTCGCCATGTCGCCTCAGAACGCTGATGGATCGGATTCTCAAACGACATGGCATTCGCGGAAATCACCCTCTGGCTCTGGTCGGCTCAGCGGCCGCTCACTGGACCGGTGTCGTCTGGGCCAGGGCGATGAGCCAGTCGTCGCCCTGGCGGGTCAAGACATAGGTCATGACACCGACCGAGGGCAGCTCGGACGAGCTCTCCGCCTCGTACCGTTCGTCGTAGACGGTCTTGGTGAGGCTGACGATGGCGACGTCGGGGGTGGTGAACCGGATGTCGTCGACCTCCAGCGAGGTCCGGATGTCCTTGAGCGGGGAAGAGAGAGCTTGGGCCATGGCCGAAGCGAAGGCATCACGCCCGAAGAGGCGCCGTCCAGCCAAGTTGACGATCACCAAGTTTGCGGTGTGCAGCGTAGGCAGCACGTCCGGGTCGATCTGCGCCTCCTGGGACCGCGACCAACTCGCGGATCCGCTGCTCGTCGGCGTGGTTGGCAGGAAGAGTGGAGTTCGTGGTGTTCATGGGGGCAACCTAGGACCTCAACCTAAGTTAGGGTCAACTCCTCGCGCTGATCTGACAGTTGTCAGGTGACCTCACGGGCGTTGACCTGCTGGGATGCCAGGTCGTTTGAGAAGACGGAGGCCCGGGGTTCTCAGGCGACCTGGCTTTCGCGGAAGTCGCGATTTCGATGGAGGCAGAACCTCCGGTAGTGTCCTGCGCCAGTAGTTGGTCGTTAGTAGATGTGTGACTTCTGCTGCTGGTGCGTCAGTTCCTCGTCGGGGGCCCAAGCTGGAACCCCTGCTGCTATCGGCTGAAGAACAGGCGGAGTTGGAGCGGTGGGCTCGTCGGGCAACATCGGCCCAGGCCCTGGCCTTGCGGGCGCGGATCGTGCTGGCATGTGCGGGGCCTGAGGTGCCGCCGGTGGTCGTGGTCGCCCGGGATCTGCGGGTGGCCGCGGACACGGTCCGTAAGTGGCGGCGGCGGTTTCTCGCCGAGCGGCTGGAGGGTCTGGCCGACGAGCCTCGTCCGGGCCGGCCACCCATCATCAGCGTGGACCAGGTCGAAGACGTGGTGGTCACCACGCTGGAACAGGTGCCGAAGAACGCCACCGGCTGGTCGCGCACCTCGATGGCCCAGCACAGCGGCCTGTCGAAGTCGACGGTGGGCCGGATCTGGCGGCAGTTCCAGCTCAAGCCGCACCTGGCGGACACCTTCAAGCTCTCCACGGACCCGTGGTTCGTGGAGAAGGTCTACGACGTGGCGGGTCTGTACTTCAACCCGCCCGAGGGTGCGGTGGTGCTGTCGGTGGATGAGAAGTCGCAGATCCAGGCCCCGGACCGGTCCCAGCCGGTGCTGCCGATGATGCCGGGCATGCCCGAGCGGCGCACCCACGACTACCTGCGCAACGGCCTGAGCACCTTGTTCGCCGCATTCGACGTCGCCACGGGCGAGGTCATCACCGCCCTGCACCGCCGGCACCGGGCCGCGGAGTTCAAGAAGTTCCTGATCCGGATCGACAAGGAGGTGCCCGCCCACCTGCACGTCCATCTGATCGTCGACAACTACGGCACCCACAAGACCCCCGCGATCAAGGCCTGGCTGGCCAGACACCCGCGGTTCGAACTGCACTTCACCCCGACCGGATCCTCCTGGATCAACCAGGTCGAGCGGTGGTTCGGCTACCTGGCCCACCAGATGATCCGCCGCGGCGCACACAAGAACATCCAGGCCCTGGAAGCCGACATCCGAGCCTGGGTCAAGGACTGGAACCAGAACCCCAAGCCCTTCATCTGGACCAAGACAGCCCAAGAGATCCTCGACTCCCTCGCCCGCTTCTGCCGACGGATCTCTGGCGCAGGACAGTAGAGGGGGTCCTGGGTTCCGAGGGTGGTGTAGATCCGGACGCACCGCGTCCTCCGGGCCGACCCGGTCCGCCGACCGGACATCGACGACCAGGCCCGAGCCGTCTTCCAGCCGTGCGAAGTAGTCCGGCGTATGCGCGATCCGGCGCTTCTCCCCCCGGCCATGTCACCCGGAACGGCTGCGAGGCCAGCCCCACCACCCTCCGGTCATGATCGAGGAGCATGGCCCGGTCCCGCTCCAGCCACGACTCGAACCCCACCAGCGACTCCGTCGTGGCCGCCCAGTACCAGCCCGTGAAGTGCCGCTGCCCGCGATACGACGTGAACCGCCGCATGCCCTCTGCCGCCCCCGACGTCAGCGGGTGTGGAACGTGGCCCATGGCCCCTGCCGCTCGAGCTCGCCCCCGCCAGGCACGCACCCGTGCGGAACTCCCACACGATTTCGTTGCGTGCCATCCGGTCGTCCGCCCGCTACCTGTCGGACAGCTCATGACGATCAATCATCTGGCCTCGATCCACTGTTCAGGGCCACCGGCGGTAGAGCGCAGGTCAGTTCTGCGCGGGCGGAGTCCGCCGGCCCCGGCGCCACAGCACGAGGGGCGTGCCGATCGCGAAGGCCGCGAGCACCACGATCAAGATCCACATGCGGGGCGGAATGGGTTCCTTGGCCAGGGCGAAGACGATGCCCATGATGGCCCCGGCCGAGATGCCCAGTGAGGGACGCCAGTCATCATCCCGGATGACTGTGTACCCGTAGAAGGCCAAGAGCCACGGCATCGTTATCAGGGCGGCGAAGTACCAGCCGCCGCCGTCAGGAACACCGCAACCTCGACGTGATGGTCCACAGCCGAGGTACACCGACCCGGCGAGCGCCCAACCGAGCACTCCGGCCACGCTCAACCCCACGAGAAAACCCAGCCCCTTTTTCCCCATGCCCGGATGGTATGTGCTGGCCAGAACTTCGGGGACTGCGGAGAACAACTCGAATCATGCAACAGAGATCCCACGTCAGGACGGGCCCAGGCAGTGCACTGGCGCTTGCCGCGCCGGTCGACCAGTTCGCTTGCCGGTGTCGTGATGGGCCAGGACCTTGCTGGTGCCAGGGGCGTGGGCAGGTCAACCGGACGCTCTGCATGCGCGGTTCAGCGTGGCGGTCCGAGGATGACGCCGCCGTAGAGTTCGGATGCTTCGGCCAGGAGGGACTTGGGGATCTCGAAGCCGTCGGGGCGTGGGGTAGTGAGGTCGCGGCCGGCGTGGCGGAACATGCCCTCGATGCCGCCGGGCGTGGCGATCATGAGTAGGTCGGCGCGGTCGGAGGTGATGCGGTAGCCGTGCGGGACGTTGCGGGGCAGGTAGACGATCCCGCCTTCGCTCAGTTCGTGTTCCTCCTCCCCGCACCACACCAGGGCCGTGCCTTTGATCAGCATGAACACCTCGTCCTCTCGGGTGTGCAGGTGGAATGGCGGGGCTTCGCCCTTGGCGACGTCGAAGCGGCCCACGGTCAGTTTGCCCTCGGTGGCTTGCTGGTCGAGCAGGACGGAGAACGTTGCCCCGTCGAGCCATTCGAGCTTCTGCTGCTGTTCGGGCTGTGCCAGATAGGCCATGGTCATCGGGGACCTCCAGGGAAACTCCGGCCGTCAGGCCGGCGCGGGACCGCGGGATCGGACGCCTGCACAGCGGGGCACGGGGCCGGGGCCTCCTCGGAGCACATCTTGGGGCTCTGGCGCGCAGGCCTGAGTTTGACTGGTGCGACCGCGAGTTGTCGCGTGCGACCGCACTCCGTCAGAAGCCGGTATCCACCTTCGGTGACGGAGCGACGCAGGGGGACGCGGGGAGGGACAGGCGGTGCAGCAGGGGCGATACAGCGGGGCAGCGTGGGCCGCCCAGGTCGCATTCGCCTATTCGCTCGATACGTACTGACGGGAGAGGGCGAGGGGCGGGGGTTCGGCCAAGGTCTTCGGGCGCCGACGGGATCCCTCGGGGCGCATGTGTGTGTTCGCGTGATTCCCTCGCGTCGATAACGCCGGTCTTGGGGGCAGGTGGCGCGCGTACTGGGGGTGGGGGTCCGGTGGGGCGCGGGGGCCGCTCTGCGGCGGCCCGCGCTGCCCACCGGGTCGGATGGTGCCGACGAGGCGGCCGGCTCCCGGTGTCCCCTACTCGTCGGAGGGCTGTCGGTTGTGGTTCTTGACCGACTTCTCGATGATGCGCGCGCAGGTGGTGAAGGCCTGGATCTGGTCGGGGGTCAGGTCGCGCGCGGAAACCTGTTCCAGGGTCCGCCACATGGCGGCGATGGGTTCTTGGAGGGCACGCCCGGCGTCGGTGAGGTGCACCACCATGACTCGCCGGTCGTGGGAGGCGGGCTCCCGGGTGAGCAGCCCGGCCTCCTGCATGCGGCGCAGGGACTTGGACACGGTGGAGTGGTCGAGACCGGCACGCTCCAGCAGTTCCGCCTGAGTTTGGCCGTCGTGGTCGAAGAGCTGCATCAGCAGCAGTTCTTGGCCCGGGTGCAGGTTCATGGCGCGCAGCATGCCGGCGGCCAGGGCGCGGTGGGTGCGGGCGAGCTGGAAGATGGCGTAGCTCAACGGCCCCGCTTCCGCCGTGTTCGGCAGCTCCGATGAGGTGGGCTCTGACATGGTTGCTCCCGCATCACACAGCAGGTGGGCTGGCGGACTAGTTGACGGTGAGGACGATCTTGCCACGGTTGTGGCCGGCGTCGCTGGCCTGCTGGGCCTTGGCCGCCGCGGCGAGAGGGTAGGCGGCGCTGATCGTGGTGACCAGGGTGCCGTCGGCGGCCTGCTGGGCCAGCTCGGCGAGGCGAGCGGCCGAGCGGCGCTGGGGGCCCTCGGCGAAGACCACGCCGAGTTCAGCGGCCCGGAAGTCGGCCGTGGTGACGATCCGGTCGGTGCCGCCGCGCAGCGTGATGGAGTCCTCCAGCGCACCCTTGCCCGCGGCGTCGAAGACAGCGTCCACTCCATCGGGGGCCAGCGCACGGACGCGCTCGACCAGGTGGTCGCCGTAGACCAGTGCGGTGGCGCCGAGGGAGGTGACGTACTCCTGGTTCGCCGGGCCGGCGGTGCCGATCACGCGGGCGCCGCGGGCGACGGCCAGCTGGACGGCGATGGTGCCCAGCGCCCCGGACGCGCCGTGGATCAGCAGCGTCTCACCGGAGGTGACACCGAGCAGGTCCAGGACGCGCTCGGCGCCGTCGCTCGCCACGGGCAGGGCGGCCGCGTGCGTCCACTCCAGGTGGGCGGGCTTGGGCGCCAGGACGGCCGCGGAAGCCAGGGCGAACTGGGCGTAGGAGCCGGTGTCGGACCAGCCAAGGACCTCGTCCCCGGCCTTGAAGTGGTCCACTCCCTCGCCGACGGCGTCGACCACTCCGGCGATCTCCCCGCCGGGCACGGCGGGGAGGGTGGTGGGGAAGATGGCCTCCATGCCACCGGATCGGATCTTGCCGTCCACCGGGTTGACGCCGACAGCCCTCACGCGCACACGGACCTGGCCGGGTCCGGGCCGGGGAGTGTCGATCTCCGCCTCGTGCAGGACCTCGGTGCCGCCGAACGTGTCGAAAATGATGGCCTTCATGACTGCTCTCCTTGCAGTGGGATGCCCCACGGACCAATTTCCGTGGCCAGCCACATAAAAGTAGCACCGATTATGTGGCTGGCCAAGTAATCGGGTGAGGGGCTCGTCCAAGCGAGCCCCCTCACCGGCGCACGACCACTTCCGCCAGCAGCCGGCCCCACCCGGGGGCAACTCCCCCACAGCAGGCCAGAGGCGCGGGCAGCCGGCCGCCGCCCGGCCCCGGCGGGCGTTCGGCTTCTGCGGCGCCGAGCTGCTTACCCCAGGCGGTCAGGGCAGCCGAGCGCTGCTCGGGTGCGTGGATGTCGCGCTGTCCGGGTCCCGGGTTGCACTTGCCTACCCGGCTTGTGGGGCCGTTGCAGCTCAGCGCGCTCCAGGACGGGCCCTCCCAGGCTCAGGGAGTCGCCGGAACCAAAGAGCGTGAGGGTAGGCGGATTCGCACGGCCCCTTCCCGGTCACCGACACGGTGTCTTCCGGAAGGAGCGGCTCGGCCCGAGGACCTGGCCTGCAAGGGCGACAGCTCCCGCGGATTGTTCTGCTCGCGACGACCAACCGAGGCCGGAGCCCCGCCGGTCGGCATCGTCCGTCGGCGCACGGGGCAGGCGTGGCCCGCAGACACTTCCGGCAGCGCGACGCTACTGTCGGCGCCATGACTGAAGATGCACTGCGCTCCGTCACCATCGAACGTGCCGGCCCGGGCCGGTTCACCGCCACCAACGCCCGCGGGGACGTGCTGAGTTTCGCCACCGGCGACAGTGCGGGATTCACGCCCGTCGAACTCTTCCTCGCCGCGATCGGCGGATGCAGCGCAGCCGACGTCGAGCTGGCCACTGCCCGCCACAGCGAGCCGACCGAATTCACCGTCACGGCGAGCGGCAACAAGGTGCACGACGAACACGGAAACCGGATGTCGGACCTCACGGTGACCTTCACCGCCACGTTCCCCGACGACCCCTCGGGCGACCGCTCCCGGGCGATCCTGCCCCGGGCGGTGAAAACCTCTCACGACCGGCTGTGCACGGTCAGCCGCACCGTCGAGGCCGGCACACCCGTCAGCACCGTCCTGACCAACACGCCAGACAACAGCTGACACCACCCGAAGCCGACCTCCAGGCAGCGACCGTCGGCGGGCTCACCTCGAGGAGAAGCACTGCTTCGACGCCGAGGAGCAACTCGCCCCGAAGGGCGACGACAAGGAGTTGGCGCGCGACCGTCCTCCTTCGCCAGCGACGGCGGCACGGAGATCGTCGGGTGGGCCGAAGGCAAGCAGAGCGGCACCTTCCGTCTCGCCCTGCCATCCCTGCAAGGGCCGCCGGAGAAGGTCGAGCGCGTTGCCCACTCCCCTTCCCGCCGCTCCCCCGGTGCCCCTCACCGTCCTCCGTCAAGTCGGAGGACGCTCCCGCGCAGGGACACCCCGTCCTTGCGGACCCTCGCAACCGCGAGGAGTACGTCGACACCGCGCCGGACGACGGCCAACTCGCGCCCACATGGCCCCTCAGCCGCCCTTCGCGGACAGCTGAGGGGCCTTTCCGTTTAGCTCTGAGCAGCTCGCGTACACGTCACGGCCTCTGTGCTACCGGGCCCGAACTCGGGCGCAGGCGCCGTCGAACGCGCCCCGGTCGGCCGACACTTGTCAAAATCTATAGACCGGTCTATTTTTCCTCCGTGGTTGAAACCAAGGGAGCCAAGACCAGCGCGCGATTGGTGGAGTCGATGCTCGAACTGATCCAGCGGAACGGCTATAGCGGTACGGGACTCAACACGGTGGTGGAACACGCGGGCGCCCCCAAGGGGTCGCTGTACTTCCACTTCCCCCAGGGGAAGGAGGCGCTCGGCGAGCGGGCCGTCGAACTTGCCTCTGCGCGATTCGGCGCTCTGGTCGCCGACTCGGCGTCGGAGTCCGCGACACCGGGTGCGGTGGTGCGCCGCGTGATCGACGCACTGGCGAGGTTGCTCGACGACGGCGACTTCCAGCTGGGATGCCCGGTGTCGGTGGTCACGCTGGAGATGGGTGGGCAAAGCGAACGCCTGCGAGATGCCTGTGCAAACGCCTTCGAGTCGTGGATTGCGCCGGTGACCGAACTTCTCGTCGCCCACGGCCGTTCTCGTCCCGCCGCCCGTGCCCTGGCGACGGCGGTGGTCAGCATGGTGGAAGGGGCGGTGATCGTGTCACGTGCCCAGCGGTCCACCGAGCCCCTGCACTGTGCCGCCCAGGCGCTCGTCGTCCTGCTGGAGCAGGATGAGGAGGCTTCGGCATGAGGGCGAATGAGCGCCATGCACTGGTGCTGGGCGCGAGCGGCTTCATCGGCCGTCACGTGGTGCTCGCGCTGGGGCAAGCCGGCGTGCAGGTGAGTACGGCCAGCCGGAGCCGTGCGTCCTATCGGCGACTGGCCCAGTGGCTGGCCGCGCACGGGCAACGGACGGCCCCAGCCGATCTCCGGGTCGATTTCGCCGAGCCGTCACTGATCGAGGGCGAATGCGAGGACGTCACCGAGATCTACAACTGTGCCGGCGCCTACCGGTTCGGGATGTCGCAGGACGAGGCCCGTCGCGCCAACGTCGACAGCGTCCGCGCAGTGGTCACCTTCGCGGCGCGGCTGCCGAACCTGCGCCGCCTGGTTCAGGTCTCCGGGTATCGCGTGGGCGGACACGACCCTGCCTCGTGGAGCGAAGAGCAACGTAGGGAGACCTACCAGAAGTTAGGCGCCTATGAGGCGTCCAGGGTCGAAGCGGACGTCACCTTCCGTGCCATGGCGGCGCAGTTGGGGGTCGCCTGGTCCATCGTCAATCCGCCCAGTGTGATCGGTGACAGCGTCACCGGCGAGTCCGACCAGCACCTGGGGCTCGCCTCGAACGTCAAGGACATCTGGCAGGGCTCGCTCGCGGCACTGCCGGGGAACGCGCGGACATTCGTCCCCGTGGTCGCGGCCGACTACCTCGCCCGGTTCATGACCCTGCTTCCCGTGGACGAGTCGACCCAAGGTGCGGCGTACTGGCCGCTGGACGACGACACGCCCGCGCTGCCCGACCTGCTCACGCTCATCGCGGAGCACTACCGGGTCAAGGCACCCCGGACGCGGGTCCCGGTGCCCCTGCTCAAGCGGCTTCCCCGATGGCTCACCAGGGCCGATCCGGAGACCCTGACCTTTCTGTCGACCGACCGCTACCCCACCGATTCGGCCCGCGCTATCGCCGCCCGCAACGGGCTGGCCATGCCGGACACCGCCACGACGATCCGCCGCTGGGCCGACCACCTGGCCGCCCATCGCTTCGGCGACGCGCCCGCAGGCGAGCGGCGGTTCACCACGCCGGGCGGGATCCGGACGTTCGAACTCGGCGAGGCGGGCGCACCCACGGTGGTGCTGCCCGGTTTGCCGGTCAACGCCGACACCTGGGCACCGGTCGTCACAGCGGTCGGCCAGGCCCGCGCCGTCGACTTGCCTGGGCTGGGAATGAGCGCGGGGCGCCGCGGCGACTGGCCGTCCTGGCTGGCCTCACTGGTGACCGAGACCGGCGCCCGCCATCTGGTGGGCCACTCCATCGGCGCCGCGGCCGCCGTCGAGGCCGCAACCGCCCATCCCTGCGCGGTGGATCAGCTCACGCTCGTATCACCGTTCTTCCTGCAGGCACCCTCGGCTCGAGCCGCCCAGTGGGTACCTCTGAGCCGCTGGTACCTGGGGCGCATACGCCCGGAGGCGCTGGCCGAGCGGCTCACGGGCGACAGAGAGCACGCCGGCGCGCTCCGATCAAGTACGGCGGATCTACGCCGCGGCAGCGGGGCGGCCACCGTCGCCCTGCTCCTGGCCGCCACGGCGAAGTCCGCGTGGCGGGAAGAACTCAAGACCAAGCTGCGGCACTACCCGGGGAGCGTGCACGTCATCGTGGGCTCCGAAGATCCGCTCACCCGCGAGGGGCGGGCACTGCTGGGCACACTTCCGCACGCCACCGTGACCGTTCTCGCCGGCGCCGGCCACCATCCCCAGCTGACGCACCCGGACGACGTCGCCCACGCCATCGGACAGCTCATCACATCGCCGAATGCGCACGGCGATCCGGACACCCGGGTCGCGAACGTCTGAGGTCGCCCGTACGCCTGGGCATGTGTCCTGCAAGGTCGTGACGTCGGGACGCAGGGCGACGGCGGCGACGCGGGTGGCACGGGTGGCACGGGCATGGAGCAGTGGCACGGTCTCCTTGCCCACCTCGCGCGCGGCCCCGGTGACCAGGGCGCTCTTCCCGGCACAAGAGCACAGGAGCACAGGAGCTGAGCGCGCTCTCCGTGTGTGCGCACGGGAGGGGTCGTGGACGCCCGGCGGCGGTTGGCGGGGTGTTCAGTGTGCGGTGAGGCCGCCGTCGACGACGAGTTCCGAGCCGGTGACGAAGGAGGAGTCGTCGCCTGCCAGGAAGAGGATCGCGGGGGCGACCTCATCGGCGCGGCCGGCTCGGCGCATGGGGGTGCGCTGGATGTCCGCTTGCTGGTCGCCCTGCTCGTCCAGAAGGTCCTGGATCATCGGTGTGGCGACCACTCCGGGATGTATCGAGTTGACCCGGACGCCCTCCCGCGCGTACTCGACCGCGGCCGTCTTGCTCAGCAGGCGTACCGCGCCCTTCGACGCCTGGTAGGCCGCGGCCGCGCCGCTGCCCACCAGGCCGAGCACGGACGAGGTGTTGATCACCGACGCGTTGCCGCTCGCTCGCAGCAGCGGCAACGCCGCCCTCATGCCGAGCCAGGTGCCTTTCTGGTTCACGTCGATCACGCGGTCCCACACCTCCTCGCGCGTGTCCTCGATACCCGGCCAGTCCAGGATCCCGGCGAGGTTCACCAGCACGTCCAGCCTTCCGAAGCGATCGCGTACGAGGGCCGTCGCCGCCTCCCATTCCCGGGCGGAGGAGACATCGAGGAGGGCGGTCGCCACCTCCGCGCCTGCCGCCTCGATGCGCCGCGCCAGCTTCTGGAGGGGTTCCCGGGCCACATCGGTGATCACCAGCCGGGCGCCCTCCTGGGCGAAGAGTTCGGCGGTCGCCGCACCGATCCCCCCCGCTCGCGCCCGTGATCAGGGCCACCTTGCCCTCAAGACGTCGTCCGGTCATGACCAGGGTCCTTCCCTTGCGTTGGATACATCCGTCAGCGACTGCTGCCTGCCTCGGCCATCGGGCCGCTCCCACGAGGAGTCGGTCTCCCCCACCGGAGCAGCGGCAGCCCGACCCCCGTGGTCCCGCTACGCTCGCCGCCCCGCTACGACGGGCTCGACTCCCGGTACAAGACGAGGTGTTCGTGGTAGAGCACTCCGTCGCGGACGTCGCCTGTGGCGGTGAACCCGGTGTCGTCGACGTAGTCCAGGTGACTTCCGGTGAGCGTGTAACGGCCGGTGTACGCATGGGCCCGCTGGCCGCGAGCCTCGTCGTAACGCCCGTCCGGCAGCAGCTCCTGCCGGATGTGCCCGTCCTCGGTCACCCACATACCGACCACGTCCACGTGGCCGTCCTCGATCGCGGCCATGACGGCCCCCTCTCCTCGAACGGTACGGTTCTTCCCGCTCCACCGAGTCTGCGCAGGTCAGCGATCACCCGCCAGGACGCCTGCTGCCTGGGTGCACCACACCCAGGCAGTACGGCGGCGCGCCGCCTAGCCTGAGGCCATGGACGACAACCGCATGGGGGATTTCCTGCGCGCGTGCCGCGCCGCCCTGCGCCCGCACGACGTCGGGATGCCGAGCCACGGAACCCGCAGAGTCGCCGGGCTGCGCCGCGAGGAGGTCGCCGTCCTGGCCGGAGTGAACGCCGACTACTACAGCCGCCTGGAACAGGGCCGCGAACGCAACCCCTCGCCCCAGGTGATCGACGCTCTCGGTCATGCGCTGCATCTCGACGAGGACGCCAGGGCGCACCTGTACCGGCTGGCCGGGGCCGCCCCCGCCGACCGGCTGTCGCCCCGTCGCACCGAGCGCGTCAGCCCCGCCCTGCGACAGTTGATGGACGGCTACCCCCACACCCCGGCGTTGGTCATGAACAGGACCCTCGACCTCCTCGCGGTCAACGCGCTGGCCCAAGCCCTCTACGCGGCGTTCACCCCGGCGGACAACCTCGCCCGTATGACCTTCCTCGACCCGGCCGGCCCCGCCTTCCACACGGACTGGAACCGGGCGGCACAAGCCACCGTCGCCAACCTCCGCGAGGCGACCGGCTTCGAACCGGACAACCCGCGGCTGCGCGAACTCGTCGGCACCCTCACCGAGCACAGCGCGGACTTCGCAGGCCTGTGGCAGTCCCCCACCGTGCGCGGCAAGACGCGGGACGCCAAACACGTCCTCCACCCCGATGTCGGCCCGCTCACGCTCACCTACCAGGCGTTCGACGTACGCGAGGCACCCGGCCAGCAGCTCGTCATCTACCACGCCGAACCGGGCAGCTCCAGCGCCCACTCCCTCCACCTGCTCGGCTCCCTGCACGCCACCCGGCGCCACGACCGCTCCCCGCACCCAGCTGATCAGCCAACACACCGCGGAGACCCGCACCGATAGCGCTCCACCGGCTCCGCGCGGCTCTTGGTGATCACGGTGCGGGAGGTGTTGACGAGAACCGGCATCGTTCAGTGCGGGTCTTTGGACCTCCCCGGCGGACTGGCCTGCCCCTCTCGGTGTCGCAAGGGCATGACCAGACGGGCAAGGTGCAGGTCGAGAGAGTCTGTACCGCCAGGCAGTGGGCCTTTGGGGTCCCACCAGCGGAAGGCTGAGACCTCCTCGTTGTCCCGGAGAGGTTGAGGGCGTGCGACGTTGCCGATGAACAGCGCTCCGTACTCCAGCCGTTGGTCAGGCCGCAGCATGAACTGCGCGTAGCCGGCGAACCGTGAGGGGGCGTCAGCCTGCTGCCCGGTCTCTTCCAGCAGCTCGCGTGCTGCGGCTTGACGTGGGCTTTCACCCGGTTCGATGGTTCCTCCGGGCAGCTCCCATGTCCGTCGTCGCCTGTCGAAGACCAGCAGCACTGAGTCGTGGTGCCACAGTGCCACCAGCGCCAGGGGCAGTGGGGCGTCACCGGGCGGGGCGTCCTCTGCACCGCCGTCGAACGCGATCAGAGTGTTGCCGTTGCCGTCGACGGCAAGCGGTTCCTTCTGCGATTCGGGCATCGGAGCATGCTGCCGCAGCAGGCTGGTTGCATCAACGGGAATCGAGCTTGTTGCGTTGACGGGCCGCAGCAAGGCCGCCTGCGGGCGTCTTGCGCCGTGGTCCGGGCCGGGGTGAGGACGAGGCGGTGCCCTTACTGGTGCACTGGTGCGCTTCGTCGACGACAGGCGCGAACCGGCGGGTCTGGCCGGCCACCACCAAGCGGCCCGGTGCCGGAAACGCCTTGGCCCGCGACCCGGCCGATGCCCCTCGACGCGGATCGGCCCCGGCAGGCTCCTGGCGGACATGGGTCGAGATGTTCGTACGCGATCGTCGCGCACGAGCTGCCCCTCCCTGGGCGGCTTCGTCCGGCGGACGGCGCCCCTACCGGCGGTCGTCCGCCTCCGTGCCCCGTCGGACCTCACCCGGTAGAGGTGACCTCCACCCGGCGAGCGGACGTCGGGGATCAGTGCTTCAGAACAAACTTGAAGGAGATGATCAGCAGCCCGAGCACCAGGTTGACCGAAGCGGTGGCTGCCATGAGCCGCAACGAAGCACCGGCGCGGCGGGCCGCGGCCACGGACCACCCCACCTGGCCGGCCACGGCGACGCAAAGAGCCAGCCACAGCGCACCGCGCACATCCAGTCCCAGGAGCGGACTGACGGCCACCACTGCGGCCGGCGGGACGGCGGCTTTGACGATCGGCCACTCGTCACGGCACACATGCAGCACGATCTGCCGGTCCAGAGCCTGCTGCGCCAGGCGCGTCCCGAACAGCTGGGCGTGCACGTGCGCGACCCAGAACACCACACCGGTCAACAACAGCAGCAACACCAGCTCGGTGCGGGGGAACGAGCCGAGGGTGCCCGCGCCGATCACCACGGAGGCCGCGAGCATCGACCCGTAGACGCCGCCCGTGTAGTCCGCGTGCGCACGGCGCTCGGCTCGGTGCTCGGCTCGGTGCTCGGCCCGGCGCCCGGCTCGGTGCTCCGCGCGGCGCGCGGCCGGGCCGGTCGCGGCCCTGGGCCTGGTTCTGGACACCGGTGACTCCCTCCGCATTCAGCGCGTCGATCCCCTCACCCCGGCCGCAGCCCCGGCGTCCGCCTGCCGGCGACGGCCGTTCCGGGCGGTCGGCAGGTGCGGAGTGCTCCCAGGGTGTCCCCGAACCTGCCACCGATGATCATGAAGGCGGCCATGACGGGCGCGTACTGCGCCGCCGGAGCAGGCGGCGAGCAGGCCGGCGCACGCCTCGCCGCTCCTCCCATCGCATCCCGGACACGGGCCCCGTGCCTCACCCGCCACGGGGGAAGAGCCGGGCCGCGGGCGCCTGCGCCGCTGCGGAGGGCGGGCGCCGACCCGGGCCGTGGGATAAGCGGCGATCAAGATGATTCGTGGTATAGACGACATGTGGCACACCGGGAGAAACCGAGAGCTGAGGGCTCCCGCACGGACCCCTCCCCTGAACGCTCGCTGCTGGCCTCGGTGATCACCGATCCTGGGCACCTTCCCGAACTCCTGGCCGACTTCGCCGTCCGCCGCATCGGCCCGGCCGTGCCCGAAGCAATCGCCTCGCTTCGGCGCAGCCACCCCCATGCCACCGAGGCAGAGCTCCGGGCCCACGTGGTCGCGCGCGGCCGGCGGAGCGTCGTAGCGGAGGGATCCTTCGTGGGCGGCCCGTTCCTCGTGCTCATCCCCCTCGCGTTCTGCGCGGCGCTGCTGCGCCAGGCACGCACGGTCCTGGAGCTGGCCGCCCTCGACGGCCGCGACCCCACGGCGAGCGCCCGCGCCGGCGAACTCCTCGTCCTTCAGGGCGTGTACGAGACCACCCGCCAGGCACAGGACGCCCTCGACCGCACTCCACGCGCCGCCGGTGCGCCCGCTCGCTGGAGACGATGGTCGGCCCTGTGGACCGTCACCCTGCGCATGGCCCGTCTTCTCGGCATTCTCGCGCCGCCCGCAGAGAACCAGGAAGCGGGCCGGCGCCTACGGGGGCTCGCCGTTCAGGCTTGGCGGTGGCTGCTCCTCGGTATGGTCTTCCTGGTCGGACTGGTCGCACCCCTGGTCTGGCTCCCGTACATGGCGGTGGTCTACCGGCGTGCCGACGCCCGCCTGGCGGACCGTGTCCTCGCCTACTACTTCGGCGCCGCCGTTCCCGCCCCGCGCCGGGCCTCCCGCCTCGAACCGGAAGTGCTGGGGGCCGTATTGCGTGCCCTCCTCTCGCTCCTCGTACCGATCGTCCTGACCGCCGTGGCCTTCCTGACCGGCCTGCGTATCGCCCAGAGCCGCTGGCCGGTCCTCGGTATCACGCTGGCCACGGCGTCCGCCGGGGTCGGTGCGCTCTGGTACTGGCGCCGCCACCGGCGCCCTTGACGGCCCGTCAAAGCACCGTAGGGCGGGCGCCGGACGCTCTTACCGACGCTTGCGCACAGCCACCGGAGGTGGCGTGCGCGGCGCACCGCTTCGCCCGGTCGCCGCCGGCTTCGGCATCCTGACGTTGCCCGGCGTCCTCGCCCCCGCGATCGGGTCCGTCGGGCCGCAGGACAAGCCCCAGCTACTGGCCGCAATGGCCAGGGGTTCCGGAGGTGGCGGAGCGGCCTGAGAGGATGATGCGGACCATCACACGAACTTAGGGTGAAGCATGCTCGCACTCATACTTCCCGTCGTCGTTCTGCTCGCCATCGGCGGTTGCGTCTGTGTCTTCTGGGAGGCCCGAGGTGACGCTCCGCGCTGGGCCCGTGGTGTGGCCAAGGCGACGTTGCTCGGAAGCGAGCTGGCCCGCAGCGCAAGCCGGAGCTCCCGCTCGCCGCGTAGCAGTGGGGACGGGTAGCTGTCTCGCCCGGGGTTGTCTCGCACCGGCGGGTACACGACCGTCATGCGGCCCAGTGGTCAAGGCGATGCGAGCTCGCCCGCCGTCCTGGGGACCCAAGGCCAAGGTGCTGGACGAGAAGCGCAAGATCGAGCGGCTGAGTGCGGCGGGAGAGGCCGCCAACGCGCGGGCCATCACGTTCGAGGTGCCCGCCGGCGGAGACAGATGGACGGGATTCTGGCTGGGGCCTCAGCCCTTGGACCAGGCGCGCAGCTGCGCGGCGAGCTCTTGGACGCGGGCCCCCTTGTGCTTCGCGCGCATGACGAGCGCGAGGGCTTCCTCCTCCCTGGTCCCAGGTAGTGCCGTTGATGCCAAGGAACGTCTCGGCCATCAGCCGGGCATGAGCGGCGCGTCGACTCCAAGACGCTCTTCGAGCTGGTGAAGTTGGCGTTCGGGGTGGCGGGCGGGGCGCTGGTCGCCGTGGAGATGGCCTACCGCAGGCAACGCGTCGGCCGCGGCCATCGGGTGCGACCCCAGGATCCCGCGCCGCTGGGCCTATCTCGTCCCGAACCAGGACTCCCCCGTGCCCGCCGGAACCTGACATGGCGTCTGCAGGCACCAATCTCCGGTGCCGCCAGGCGGCGCGTGAGCGCCATGAGGTCGTCGGGCGGGGAGATCCGGCTCCCCCGGCTTTCCTCATCGAAGTGCGTGGTCGATGTCAGGGTGCTGGCACGCCACCAGGGCACGCCCACAGAACAGCCGGGGGGGGACAGCCGTCCGCGATCTCCCCACCCGGGCTCCGTGCGTTTCCAGCCCGTCTCACCGTTCGGCGCAGTCGCGGACGGTGGCGGTGCCAGACCGGACGATCCAGATGCCGCTGCCGGGTGGGCCATGGTCCGAGCGGACCTTGAGGTCTTCGCTGTCGATGACCGGCGGCCACCGCGTGGTGTGTTCGGACCAGCGGACACCACCGAGGTCGATGCCGGTCAGGTCGATATCGCTGAGGTCGGCAGTGGTGAAGTCGTCCAGGAGCGCGGACAGCCGGTCCGCATCGGCCTTGAGGGGTTCCCGGTCGAGTGCCAGGCCGATGGCCCGGCCCACCTCGGCGGTATGAATGGCGACGATGACGCCGCGCGCGTGGTCCATGTCGCGGTTGCGGCCGAAACCGAAGGCGAGGGCGAGGTCAAGGGCACGGACGAGGTCGCGGGCCCGACCGCGGGCGCGGGCGAGGTCGTGGGCACGATCGAGGTCTCGGGCACGGTCGAGGGCGCGGGCGAGGTCGCCGGCGCTCTGGTGGACGCGGGCAAGCTGAAGGGGAGGTGGGCCTGGGAGGTCGAGGGATTGGGCGATGGCGAGGGCGCACAGGATAACGCTGTCGAAGTCGTTGTATCTGTCAAGGGCGCCAGGGACTTCGAGGGCACGGATGATGGCGAGTTCGAGGGTGAGGTATCGGGCGCCTAAAAGGTCTCGGGCGATGCCGTGGCGGAGATCGAGGTCGAGGTCGAGCTGCAGTGCGATGGCGAGGTCCAGGGCGATGGCGCGGGCGAGGTGTCGGGCGAGACCAGGGGCGAGATCATGGACGTTGGCGATGTCGTGGGTGTGCGCGAGTGCTTTCCTGGCCGCCTCGACGTCGCGGTTGTTGCGAAGGGCCATGCGCTCTGCGGGGCTGAGCGCGCGCGGGTGGACCGGCGTTTCGATGAGGTGGTGCGGCGTATCGGGGGTGTCGGCTGGTGGGGTCCGGGGAGTGGGGAGGATGGCCGCAAGGCCTGCTTCGGCGTCGAGGACGGTGTCGAGATTGTCCGTGGCGGTGTCGTGGTGGGAGTGGAGGAGGATTTCACGCAGGCCCGCCTCGGTGTCCAGGAGGTCGTCGAGAGCGCGGGTCAGGGCGTGCTGGTGCTGGACGAGCCACTGCTGCACGGCCTGGTCGTGGCCGTGGGGCTCGGGGCGACGGGTCACTGGTCCTCCTTCCGCGTTTTGAGGTAGGCGGCTGCGGTGCGGCGGGCCTTTTTCAGGTTGGCGCGTACGTTGTCGACGGGCAGACCGAGGTGGTGGGCAATGTCGGTGGGGGTGAAGCCTGCCAGTGTCCAGGCCATGACCTGACGCTGCTTCATCGGCAGGCTGCGTAACAGGGACAACGCGTCATGCCGGGCCTCCCATTCCGCGATGGCGTCGGGACGAGGCACCAGGGAGGTGGGTTCGGGCATGTCGTCGACCGGCTCTTCGACGGAGGCAACGCTGCGCACGAGCGCGCGTGAGGCGGCTTTGTGGACCCAGGCCCTCGGATGGGTGAGGCGCGTCCAGTTCCGGTAGGCATCGGTCATCACCTCCTGGGCGATATCCGCGGCCGCCTGCACGCAAGCACCGTGGTTGATCAGGAAACCGGTCAAAGGGCGGATCTTCTCGCGGTAGAAGGCGGAGAACTCCGTGTCCGTCTGCTGTCGGACACGGTCGCGTTGGACGGGCGGATCAAAAGGCCCTGGCGCAACTCCAGGTCGGTCACTGTCCGCCGGGTCGAGGGTGCTCACGCTGCCGGGTCCTCCCCCGCAACTGGAGTGCGGGTGATCTTCACGTGCAGACGGTGCCCGTCACCGTCTTGATCATCGAGCTCCACCTGGCCGCCCGGAGCCACCGCCGCGGTGACCTGAACGAGGTAGCGCTGCCGCTGCTGTTCACGCCCTGCCCGCCCGCGCAGGCGAATCCAGAGTGCCAGCACCGTGCAGACCTTGGCGATAGCGGCCGCGACGATGACGGCCATGGTCGGGTCCACCAGGGGTCCCCCTTGCTCCTCAATACGGACCCGTCCTTGAGGCCGGGCACCAGCTAAGGGGGCGAGAAGCGCATGATCGTGAACTCGTGGACCGAACAATTGATACCGCAAGTCTTCGGCGCCCTCGCCGCCCTCACGCTGCGGCCATACTGCCGCTCCCGCTCGTCCTGCCCCGCCTACACGGGCCCGACCGCACATCCTTTCCCGTACTGGGCGCACCTGGTCGACACCCAGATCCAGGCCTGCGTGGACGGCAACGCTTGAGCACTGCTCGGCGCCCGGACGAGCGGGCCCGCGGTGCCGGTCATCGGTACTGTCCCCTTGCATGGGGGTAGACATCAGTGTGCTGATCGCCGACTGGTCATGGCTGGGCGAGGTTTCACCCGAGGCGAGGCTGACGCGGTTGCGGAACGCCTGGTACGCCGACGAGACCGGGCTGTGCAACCACGACGCACCGGTGATCGAAGGCGGCTGGTGCCGGCCACGAGGACCTCGCAGTGCCTCCTTCGCCGTCTACGAGTTCCGGGGCACCCTCGGTTCGTTCAAGGCCCACTTCTGGGCCGGGGAGCGGTGGGAGTCCGTACGCGATCACGCCGATCCGCTGCTGCGTGGCGAGTTGGACGCCTTGCTGCTCGGACTGATCTGGGCAGGACCGGACGGTGGGGCGGAGCACGTGGATCCGGGCTTCTTCTGCGATGACCCCGCCCTCACCTGCGGCGTGCTGCTCGCGCGCTCGCCGGACCGCGTGCGGGACCTGGCCGGGGCATGGGAGCGGGTACGGCCGTGGCTCGGCGGGCTGCGTGCGGCCTACGGCGAGCACGCAGCCGTGCCCCAGGGATGGGTCGGGGATTTCGACACGTTCGCCGGTCTGCTGGACGACTGGGGCCGTGTCTTGTCCGAAGCCGTCCGGCGGGGCTGGGGCGTCGTAGGGCTGAGTGAGTAGGGCGGCGCCGGCGGCTCTCCCCCGTTGTCCGGGTCCCTCTCCACGTCGCGCCGCCGGGCTTGATCCACGTCACGCCGGCGTCGGTGCGGGCATCGTATGTGCCGCGGCGAAGGCCCCGTCATGGTGCACCAGTGCCGGTGCGTTGCGGCGCACGGTCCCCGACTCGACCTCCCCGACGATCAGGAGATGGTCGCCGACCCGCTGGCGCAGCGTCACCCTGGCCGTCAGCCAGGCGGGGGCCTCATCGAGTACCGGGAGGCCGTCTTCGCCGTACGCGGTCCATGCCACGTCCTGGAAGCGGTCGACGCCGCTGCGCGCGAACTGATGGGGCCAGCGCGGCGTCCTGCGTGCCCAGCACGTGGACGGCGAACCGGGTGGCGTCGTCGACCGCCCGTGCGGTGGAGGCGGTGAGTCCCAGGTAGAAGGAGACCAGGGGCGGCCGCAGGGACACGGAGGTGAAGGAGGTGGCCGTGAAGCCCGCGGGGCCGGGGACAGTGATCACGGTGACCCCCGCGGCGTGGCGCCGCAGCGTGTAGGGGGCACGGGTGTGCGCGGACACGTCCTTGATGAAGCCCTCGTACCAGCGGGCCTCGGCAGCGGGGTCCGGCGCCGGATCGTCGCCCTCGTCGAAGAGGATCCCGCACACGCGACGCCATTGCACGAAAGGCCGCAGTCCGTGCCGCAGCAGCCGGAAGACGGGCTCGGAGCCCCAGGCCCACGGGCAGGCGGCGTCGGTGAACTCGGTTGCCGTGACGCGGGGTTGGACCCCGGATGCCGACGGCGTGAGGGTGCCCGCGTCCGACGACGGGATGCTGGCGTCCGGCAGCGGAACGCTGGCTTCCGGCGGCGGCGCGCTCACGCGGGGACGCCCGCGGAGACCTCGTGTTCCGCTGCGCCGCCATCGGCACCATCGCCTGCGGGGTCCGTGCGCTGGCCGTCTGCGGGCTTCGTGCCGCGCTCGGCGAGCGCACCGATGCTCGTACCCTCCAGAAGCGCCCGCGCTGCCGCCTCGGCGGCACGGTACAAGTCCGGCAGCGCGCTGGCTGCGGCCGGATAGTCGAGCCCTTCGGGGCGCTCGCCCCGGACCGTGAAGAACTCGCCGTCGACGGCGGTCATCACCTCGCCGACCGTGATCGAGTGGGTGTCGCGCGCGATCCAGTATCCGCCCTCACAGCCACGCTGGCTGCGTACGAGACCGGCCGACCGCATGTTCCTGAACACCGACTTCAAGAAGCGGAACGGAATGTCCTGTGCCGACGCGATGGCCTCACACGTCAGTGGCCGCGCGCTGTCGGCGGCCAACTCGACCAGCGCCCGCACCGCATAGTCCGCCTTGGCAGAAATCTGCATGTGCACCGTCTTCCCGAAGTATCCGTACGTGCCGACCGCCCCGCGCGGACCGCTGAACGGCCGCCCCGGTGACACCCCGGCGACAATGGACACATCTTTGACATCCATTCACCCGGCTCTCTACGGTCGCCCAAGGATCTTGGGCACGCCGTCGGCCAAGCACCCCCGACACGGCCCGCCACGGCCGTCGACGGTGACCGACACCGCCGAGCGCCCGCGCCCTTCCGTCCAGGCCTCACGGCCCGCCCCGACGAGCAGGATTCCCATGGCCCCGCACCCCGCGCCCACGCCTCCCGACGACGAGTCGGCCGCCAGCGCCCATCGCGACGCGTTCCACCCGGACCTCCCCGACCGCGAGGCCGGTGCGCTGCCCCTGAGCGCCCGCCTTCACCACATCCGCGCCGATGCGCTCGACGGCGACACCGCACAGACGGGCGGCATGCGGCGCTTCGCCGCGATCAGCGGCGGGAGCGTCGGCTCCGAGCGCATCTGGATGGGCCAGACCCACGTGGCCCCGGAGACCGCATCCTCCAACCACCACCATGGAGCGTCCGAGACCGCCATCCATGTCATCAAGGGGCACCCGGAGTTCGTCTTCCTGGACGACTCCAGCGGGACACCCCAGGAGATCCGGATCCGCACGGCTCCGGGCGACTACATCTTCGTTCCCCCCTACGTGCCGCACCGCGAGGAGAACCCCAGCCCCGACGACGAGGCCGTCGTGGTCATCGCCCGCAGCACGCAGGAGGCGATCGTGGTGAACCTGCCGGAGCTGTACGTCCTGGGCAGCGCATCCGGCACGGAAGGCTCACAGGGCACGGCAGGCTCTTAGGACACGGCAGGCTCGGAGCGCACGGCAAGATCGGAGAGCCCGGAGGCGCCGAGTACACCAACGGCCCACTGGGGTGGCGGGCATGTCTCGGCAGTCGCAAAACCCTTTCCCCCGTGCCGACTTCACCGTTCCGCCGGCCCTTTCCGGCGAGGGGTTCCGAGGCTCCGCCAGTGGCACGAGGATTCCTCCGGACCCGAGGTCACTGGCGCGCACCCGGGGCGCCGCACGCCGGGTGCCTGCCCCCACCCGGAGCGTCCGGCGCACCTCACCCGCCTCCAGCTTTCCCGTCATGGGCGAGCCAGGAGGGTTTCGACGCCCGGGACCGTTCCCTCTGGCCAGTGCACGCGACGCAGGGGGACAGCAAGGCCGCCCACCGTGGCGTACTCCCCCTGCTCTTGCCCCTCCCCCAAAAGGCCACCACCTGGCCGCCTTCGGGCAGCGGCTGCTCCATCTGGCTCGACACTCTCGTGGCCGGGGAGTCCTCCCCTTCCAGACCTCCAGCCACCTTCACCCCGTCGGCTACACGATCCGGGATGGCATGATTGATCGACTGACGGACCGGATACTCCGCGTCCGCGCTGGGGGGACTTTCATGCGTACGCGTACTGCTGCTGTTTCGGCCTTTTTGATCCTGTGCACGGCGATGGGCTCGGCGGCGTGCTCGTCACCGCCGGACGACAACCCGTCGTCGCGTCCCTCGGCCCCTGACGTCCAGCGCACGAGCCAGCGCCCAGCGGATGACGAGACCCCCCACGCCGATGCCCCGACGTGCGCGACGTCCAGCGAGAAGATCTCGGAAGACTGCGTGGTCGACATGGATATAGCCGAGATGGACGAGGCAACTCCCGCCACCAAGCCGCCTGCGACGCAGGTACCCCCGACGAAGTGACCCGACCGCTGGGAGCCGGGGACCCGGCTCGACCGGGCCAACGTCGCAGGCACCAGAGCTGAGAGCGCCGTCGGCAGTTTCGTCGGCGGCTCCCGCACGCGCGGTTCACCACGCGGCTCTGTCACGCCTGGGAGCGAGCGAAAGCTGATCTCGTCAGCGAGGCTGATGTGCCTCGGGGGCGGGGCTGGCGGGCACCTCACCGGGCGTGCTGTTGGATTACCTGCGTCCCGTCGGGTGCGGCGCGGACGAGTTCCGCGTCGCTGTGCAGTGCCTGTACCAGGGTCCGCACTGCCTGCTGGAGGTTTCCGGCGGGCGGCATCGGCGGCGCGGTGCCCTCGACTGCACGGTCGGCGAACCCGGTATCCAGATGCCCGAACCGGACGTCGAGGACGTGGATCCCGGCGGCGCGGGTTTCACGGCGGACGGCGTCGAGCCAGGCGCTCAGTGCCGCTTTGGACGCACTGTAGTCGGCCATGCCCGGCTGCGGGCGTTCCGCAACCACTCCGGTCACCGCGGCGATGGTGGCTCCGGGCTGCATGAGGCCGAGGGCGGCGCGCAGGAAGGCTGCGGGTGCCAGGGTGTTGACGGCCGCCAGGTGTTCGGCGGCGGCATCACTGATCTGCTGGGTGGCTCCGAACGCGACCGCACCGAACGCGGTGATCACTGCATCGAGTCCGTCCAGCGCGGCCGCGCAGCTGTGGACGGCGCGGGCGCAGGAGTCGGGAGCATAGGCGTCGAAAAGGGCGGTGGCGGCACTGGGGTGGGCCGCTGCCACCTGTGCCAGCCGGTCCGGGTCTCGCCCCGCGAGCGCCAGGCGGGCCCCGCGCCCGCCGAGTTCGGCGGCAAGGGCGCTGCCGATGGCTCCGCTGGCCCCGGCGATCAAAATACGTGCCCCGTTGATGTGCACTGGTCCTCCGGTGAGTGTGGCTTTTGCGCCCTTTTCTGCGGACCGGGCCGTCGCGGATGCGGCAGTGCCCTGGAGTTCACCGGTGCGGGTGCCGCAGGTTGCTCGGCGTCGCGCGAGGTACGAGATGGGGCTGTGGCCGGACGCGACTGCGGTGGGGCACGCGGGTCAGGGCCGTTTACCGTGCGGGCTCATCGTGTCTGAAGGCCCCCTCGATGTCCGGGATGGCACCGTGCACCGAGCTCAGCCCGCGTGCTCTTGGGCAGCCGGTGACGGTTGTTCAGGGCCAGGGCCCGGAGCCCACCCGCCGGATAGCCAACGGGAAACCGCACCGGAGCTGCATCAGGCCCGCAGCCGGGACGGACACCCTCGATCAGACGAGGGATCGACTGCGCACCGACGGTGCGCTGCGCAGTGCGCAACCTTCACTGCCGAGCTGCCCACGCGTCCAGGGCCGTCAAAGCGGCGATGTGCCGTGGTCACCCGCGGGGCCAACACTTTGTGCACTGGTGGTAGATGGCGACCACAGGGTGCCGTCCGTTACCCCGACCACCGCAGGTCACAGCGTTGCGCAGCCGACGACGATGAGGTCGGCCGCCGGATGCGCACTCGCCTTGTCCGGCGACCGCCAGCAGGGTGCGCACTGGCCGGTGGGGGCCATACGACGGGCGCCCGCCATCGACCGTCACCGCCAGTGCGCACCGAGGTCTCGAAAGGCGAGTGCGCACCGCCGGCCATGGGTTGCATTCAACGCTGCGCAGGGCCGCGGTGCACACGCCGCCGGCGGTCACTCCCCCATGATCGCCCGCCCCTTTGGAGATGCGCATCGCCCCGCTCGCGGTGGGGCGAGTCGCTGTGGTCGGGAGGGTGGTGCGGCCTACCACCCCGACCACTCATTCGTGACCCGTTCGCCACCATGGTCGGGCCAGCGTGGTCGGCAAACCGGTCGAGGCCGTGGGCTATCTCCAGGTAGCGCCCCGCCCTCGATCGCAGGGAAATCCCCTCGTGTTCCGCTCCCAGGCATCACCACCAGGCGCCGCGCCACCGCGGGTGACGCCGTCCAGCCGATCAGCGGTGGGTGCTCGGGCGGTAGACGCTGAGGTCGCCGTAGGCCGACAGGACATGGGCCAGGTCGCCGGGTTTGTCCCGCAGGGTGGCGTCCAGGAAGGCGAGCGTGGTTTTGGCGACGACGCGGGGGCTCTCGGTGCGGCCCAGGGAGCCGACTATCGAGGGCACAGGCGGCAGGTACAGGGGGCCGTCCATGAAGGTGAGGTGTGCGGCGCCGGGGAGGGTGAGCCGGTAGCTCGTGGCGGTGTTGAGCTTGAGGGTCTGGGTGAGGCGGGGCAGGTAGTGGGGGTCGGTTGCGGGCGTGATGGCCTGGGTGAGCGCGAGCGCCGGCCGATGGAGAGCGGGCGAGGTGGGGCCGTGGGGGTAGCCGTCCAGATCGATGATGGCGTCGAACCGGCGGTCCTGCCGGGCCGCTTGCAGGGCGGCGGCACCGCCCATGGAGTGGCCGGTGACCGCGGCCCGGCCGGTGTCCAGACGTCCGGTCAGCGGACCGGCGATCTCACCTCCGCCCAGACGGTCCAGCTGAGTGAGGACGAAGCTGAGGTCGGCGCGGCGAACAGTCGTCCAATGGGCCGCCAGCTTGTTGTCCTTGTCCCGATCGCCGGTGGAGGTGGTCTTGGTGTGCACTGTTCGGCCGTCGGAGAGGACGACGGCCGCCGAGTCGTACGGGTGGTCGAGGGCGGCGACCAGATAGCCGTGGCTGGCCAGTTCCTCGGCCCAGGCAGTGTTCTGGGTGCGTACTCCGCCCGATCCCGGAGAGAACAGTACGACCGGGAAGCGTCCGCCTCCGTCGGCCACCGGGGCGTTGAAGACCGAGCGGGTGTGGGCCCGGGGGATGCCGTCGACCAGGACGCCAGGCAGGCCGACCACGCGGGCGAGGGCGTCGGAGACGGTGCGCGCCTCGTGTTCGGTGCGTCCCAGGTACTGAGCCCGCTGTGTGCCTGCGGGGCTCTTCTGCGCGGGGTACCAGAGCTGGACCACGACCGTGCGCCGGTCGTGCCGATCGGCGGTGAAGGTCTCGGGACGGCGTGGGTCGGTCCACTGCACCACGCGGGTGCCGACCGCGAAACGGCCCGACGGCTCGGGGAACTCGGGTACGGGAAAGGCCCAGGCGGCCACCGGACCTGTGGCGATCAGGCCGACGCAGGCCACCGACCCGGGCAGGGCCAGCCACCACCGGGCCCGCCACGCCGGCCGTCCGGTGTGGCGTCGCAGCAGCGGGGAGAGGGCGAACGGCAACGCGAGGACCGTGCCTGCCAGTACGGGCAGCAGCTGCCAGCGGATGCCCGCGATACTCAGCGCGATCATGGACGGCACGAACACTGCCGCCGCCGCGATCGTGACGCGTGGGCGGAGCGCAGGGGGAAGCCAGCGAGCCATCACCAGCGCGATGGCACCCGGCAGGACAAGGACTTCCAGAAGGGACATGTGCAGTCCCATGAGGTTCTCGGTCACCGGGCCATGCTCGGCGCGGGGCACACGCTGCCACATCACCCTGGGGTCGCCATCGCCTACAGCCGAAGTCGCAATCCCCGGCACGCCCGTGTGCGAGATCTTGCCACCGTGGGGGGTGGCCGGGCTCCTCCTGTGGTCGTACCTGCGCGCATTCCCTTCCGACGGTGGTCTCATGCGTACCGCTGGATCGCGACCTACCGTGGCAGGTCTGCGGTACGTGCGGGCGGCGCGGGTCGGACATCGCTCCCGTACCCGACCCGGCTTCGGCTGTAGGCGGGGTGGCCCCGGCCCGGGGCCACGGTGGCGCTGATATCGACAGGGGCGTGGGATGACCGAGGCGGCCGTGGACACCGACAGTGCCCACTCGGTGCGCTACCGGGAGCGGGTGCCGGAGGCGAGAACAGCCGTATGGCTGACGCGGCACGCCGACCTGGCCTTGGCACGCACAGCGCGACCGATCAGAGCCGCGCGGCGCTGGATCTCCCGGCTGCCGCCCGTGGTGCGAGCGTCGCTGTTGCCGGCGCTGCTCCTGGTCAACGTCCTGACCACGCGCGCACCGCAGGAGCTGGCGGTGGCCGTTGCTCTCACCGCCGCCCTCGCGCTGCCGCTGATATGGCGGCGCCGGGCCCCGCTCACGGTGTTCGGCGCCGTGGCCGCCGCGGCCTTCGTCCAGTGGCTGACGGGCATCCAGCTGCCGGCGGACATCGCCTTGCTGATAGCTCTCTACACGGTGGCCGCGAACTCGGGCCGGCGCGGCATGCTCGTCGCCGGTGCCATCGTGGAGGCCGGGGCCCTGCTGGCCTGTCTGCGCTGGGCGGCGGAAGGCGCGTTCCTGACTCTCTTCGTCGCGCTGACCGCGATGATCGTCGCCGCCGCCGTCCTGGGAGTGAATGCGCGGACCACCCGCGCCTACCTCGCGGCCTCGGAAGAACGGGCCGCACGACTGGAACGACAACAGGACCAGCAGGCGCGGCTGGCCGTCGCCGAGGAGAGGACACGCATCACCCGGGAGATGCACGACATCGTCACCCACAACCTGTCCGTGATGGTCGCGCTCACCGACGCCGCCGTCTACGCGCAGCACCGGTCGCCCGACAAGGCCACCACCGCGATGCTCCAGATCTCCGAGACGGGCCGGCAGGCCCTGACCGACATGCGGCGCACCCTGGACATCCTGCGGGCCGACGAACCGGACGCGGAGCGCCATCCGTTGCCCGGGATCGCACAACTGGCAGCCCTCGCCGACCAGATGTGCGCCGCCGGCCTGCCGACCCGCGTCGAGGTCCAGGGCAGCCACACCCACATACCCGCCACCGCGCAACTGACCGTCTACCGTCTGGTACAGGAAGCCTTGACCAACACCCTCAAGCACACACACCCCGGCACCCACGCGAAGGTCCGGATACGGTGCTCGCCCAAGAGCATCACCCTGGACGTCACCGACAGGGGCCCCCGCCCGCCCCTTCCCGACGTCAGCCCATCCGGTCACGGCATCCCCGGCATGCGCGAGCGCGCGGCCGCCTACGGGGGGACATTGCAGGCCGGGCCGCTCCCGGGCGGCGGCTGGGCAGTCCGCACCCGCCTCGACCTCGGCAGCAGCGGAGCGGCGTCGGCATGACGATCCGCATCCTGATCGCCGACGACGAAGCGCTGCTCCGTATGGCCTTCAGCACGGTCCTGGAGACCCAGCCCGACCTGGCGCCGGTCGGCGAAGCCGCAGACGGCATGCAGGCCATACGCCTCGCCCGGAGCCTGCGCCCCGATGTCGTCCTCATGGACGTCCGGATGCCCGGGACCGACGGGATCGAGGCGACCCGCGAGGTCATCCGGATCTCCCCGCAGAGCAAAGTACTGATCCTCACCACCTTCGACCTCGACGAATACGCCTTCGCCGCGCTCAAGGCCGGAGCCTCGGGTTTCCTGCTGAAAAACACCAGGCCCGAGGAACTGCTCACCGCGATACGCAGCGTGGCGGCGGGCGACGCGGTGGTCTCCCCGCGGATCACCCGCCGCCTGCTGGAGAATGTCCGCCCACACATCCCCGACGGCAGCAGCGCCGACCACGACGAGCGGCTGAGCCGGCTCAGCGCCCGCGAGCGCGAGGTACTCCTCAAGGTCGGCTGCGGCCTGTCCAACACCGAGATCGCGGCCGCCCTGTACCTGGCGGAGGCGACCGTGAAGTCCCATCTGGGACGCGTACTGCAAAAACTCGAACTCCGCGACCGGATACAGGCCGTGATCTTCGCCTACGAAAGCCGCCTCATCCACCCGGCGTGAGGTCGGCAGGGAACGATTCGGCGCCGCGTTCACCTGACGGATCTACCCCCCGGCCTGCCGCCGGCAGACTCGTGCACAGGGCACCGCCGCCGATGGTGGGACCAACTGGGGTGTCTGCGTGTGCGTTCGCCGGCGAACCCGAGGGGGGCCAGGGACATAGGGTGGTTCAGCGCTATGTCGTGCTTCACACCGCCCGTCGGCGGATGCGGAGCACCAGCACGGCCAACAGGGCGGCGGTCAGCGCGAGGAACAGGCCGGCTTCCATGGCCTGCAAGGTCCAGAAGCGGCCACCGGGCTGGTATTGGTACCAGTCCTTGAGACCGTGCCGGTGGAGGTAGCCGGGCCAGTCGTCGCGGGGCATCCCCGCGGCCAGGGTGTCCGCCTCGACCTGGCTCAAGCGGCGCCCGTCCGGGGCAATGAGTCCGCGCGCCAAGACACGGTCCTGCGGGCCCGGTTGCAGCGCGCGGACATTGCTGGCCGTGGGATCGAGCGTCATCTGCCGGGGTGGCAGCAGCCGCATCCGCAGCTGTGTCTCCACCGGCACGCGCACGACGAGATACGCGGCGAGCGCCAGTGCCATCGCCGGGAACGTCCGGCGCAGCCAGGCGCCTGCCACGGCCCCGGCCGCGAACGCGAACAGCGCGTGCGCGGGAAAGACCAGGCCCTGGACGGAGAAGGCCATGTCGAGCCGGCCTTTGATCTTGGCGTCGGCCGAGAACCACCATGTGACCAGCCGGGACAGAGCAGCGGCGGTGACCACGACGGACGCTCCGACTGCGATCAACTTCCCGCACAACCAGCGGGCGCGCGGCACGGACTGGGCCCAGACCAGCTGCCAGGTGCCCTGTTCGTACTCACGAGCCAGCAGGGGTGCGCCGAGGAACAGCCCGGCGGCCGCGGGCAGGGCCACCAGCCAGGGGACCACGTTGTTGATGTAGGGCTGGTAGCCGTCGGCGATGTCCTGGAGGAAGGGGCTCCGGCAGCCGGTGCGTTGGGTCTGAAGACAATCGCCGACGCCGGAGGTGGCGAACAGGTGGTGCATGTCCAGGGCATGGGGAACCAGGGCCATCGCTGTGAGCGTGAACACCGCAAGCAGCAGGGCTGCGTCGGCACGGTGCTGGCGCCAGATGAGCCACCTCACCGCGGACTCCCCTCCTGGAAGGGGCGGGCTTGCGTGCGCGCCCGCTGGGAGTTTTCCAGATAGGCGTGCACGAGGTCCTCCAGACTCAGCGCATGCGCCTGCCAGCCGGGAGCGGTCGGACCTTGGCCGGTCCGGGCGACGACGTTGACGTGCCGCTCGCCGTGTACGACGGTCAATACGCCCTCTGCGGCGCGCAGGGTCTCCACGGTGTGGCCGTTGCGCGGGCCCACCAGCAGCCGGTGTCCGGCCAGGAGGCTGTCCAGGTCGTCCGCGAGCCGGATGCGTCCCTCGTCGATGAGGATCAGGTGGTCGCAGACCCGCTCCAGTTCGGTGACGACATGCGAGGAGAACAACACGGTGATCGTGTCGTCGGCCACCGCGGTCATCAAGGAGCGCAGGAACTCGCGCCTCGCCAGCGGATCCAGGCTTGCGAGGGGCTCGTCCAGAACCAAGAGGCGAGGCCGTTTGGCAAGGGCGAGGGCCAAGGCCACCTGGGCCTGCTGTCCGCCGGAGAGTTGAGCGGCCCGACGGTGCGGCGCGATGCCGAGGTCGGCGAGTCGGCGCTCAGCGTATGCCTGATCCCAACCGGGATTCAGTTCGCGCCCCAGGCGCAGCAACTCGCCCACCCGGAACCGCTTGTAGAGCGGATGTTCCTGGGCCACGAAACCAATTCGGGACAGGGCGGCGACCGTGTCCGTCGCGGCATCCTGCCCCAGCACGCTGACGGAGCCCGTGGTGGGGTGCAGTAATCCGGCGATCAGTCGCAACAACGTGGTCTTCCCGGCACCGTTGGGGCCGACCAGAGCCACCACACGGCCGCTGGGCAGGTCCAGGTCACAATCGTCCAGGGCAAGCAGTTTGCCGTACCTCTTGCTCAGACCTCGCGTACTGACGACGACGTCGGTCCTCATGCCACACCCTCCCCCCTGTCGTCGGTGCCCTTCCGCCGTCGAACAGCGGTGATCAGTGCGGTGACATCCGCGTCATCGAGGCCGGCCGCAGCAGCCTGGTCGAGCCAGTGCTCAAGACCTCGGCGCAGGACGGCGTAGCTGCCCGAAGACACCGCCGTACGGGGCGCCGCGGCGACGAAAGTACCCAGGCCGGGACGGCCGTGCACCAACCCTTCCTGCTCCAGCTGGCGATACGCCTTGGCCACCGTGTTCGGGTTGATCGCGAGGTCGGCGACCACTTCACGAATCAGCGGCAGACGGTCGCCGGGCAACAGATAGCCCAACAGCAGTGCGCCTCGCACCTGATGGACCAGCTGGAGGTAGGGGGGCACGCCCGAGGCGGAGTCCTGACGGAAGACGAACATGGCTTCCCCTCCATGGCTCTACTGCTTAACTAGGAAGCTAGTAGAAGTAGGCAACCAAGGAGACGAAGCGTCAAGGGGGCGCGTAGCAATCCCCCTTGAGCAAGACGCGGTGAGAAGCGGCCGCCGACGAACCGAGCCGCGCCGCGGCCGATCGCAGCAAGATCAGCTGGGGTGACGCAGGACAGCAATGTCACGCCGGCCACGGTGGCCAGGACCCCGCTCAGCGCGAGGTCGTTCTCTGTGGCACCTCTTGCGCAGGGCGCTGAAGTCTGGCCGAGCGGTCCGATGTCTCAGCAGCCGCAGCGCATCTGCGTGAGTGCGCGGGCGGTCGGTATATCCGGTCGCGCGGTGACGCCGATGGGGTAGCCTGTCTGGGATTTCGCGCGGCAGGTCGTCTGCCGCCCCGCTCGACGTGCTCGGCGTCGACACGCATCGCGTGCCCTGCCCGGAAGGAGGCGAGAGACATGGACCGTGCTGAATGCGTTGCGGCCATAGTTGCCTTCGGCCGTGTGCCCTCCCTCCCTTGCGGCGCGCGGTAGTTCTTCCCCCTTCTTGTTTCTTGTCCGCGGCATCTTCCTGAGATGCCGCGTCGTGAGATGTCCTGGCCCGCGCGGTTCGTCACCGCACTGGCCGCGGGGGCGCGCGCCCGTCGACGGGCCCTTCTTTTGCTGGTCAGCGTGATCTCGGCACTCTGCGCCGCACGACCAGCACGAGCACCGGCGTGAGTGACACGCATGTGGTGCGGCAGGCCCCGGGTGCTGTCCGCGGTTCCCGCTGCCCCGCCGCCCTGCCGTGTCCCCGTGCTGCGTACACCGGCCCGTCGTCACCACTGCGACCGTCCCTGGCCGGCTGTCTCGACAGCACTTCGACACGAAACGTGCGTGATCGCCATGAGCAAGAAACGTCCCGGAGAAGACTCTCTCCCGCCCGCCCTTTCCCCGGCCCCCGACCGCTCCCCCGGCCGCGAGGTTCCCGCCGCGCCACCGGCACCGGCACCGGCACCGGATCCGCAGCGTTGGTGGGCGCTGGCCGTCATCGCCCTCGCCCAGCTGATGGTGATCCTTGACGGCACCGTCGTGAACATCGCGCTGCCCTCCGCCCAGCACGCTCTCGGCATGTCGGACGCCGACCGGCAGTGGGTGATCACCGCCTACACGCTGGCCTTCGGCGGGTTGCTGCTGCTCGGCGGCCGGATCGCCGACCTGGTGGGCCGCAAGCGTGCCTTCGTCGTCGGCCTGGCCGGGTTCGCCGCGGCCTCCGCGCTGGGCGGCGCGGCCACCGGTCCCGGGATGCTGTTCGCGGCCCGAGCCCTGCAAGGGGCGTTCGCGGCGCTCCTGGCGCCCTCGGCGCTGTCCCTGCTGTCGACGACGTTCACCGACCCCAAGGAGCGGGCCAGGGCGTTCGGGGTCTACGGCGCGCTGGCCGGCGGCGGCAGCGCGGTCGGGCTGATCGTGGGCGGCCTGCTGACCGAGTACCTGAACTGGCGCTGGTCCCTGTATGTCAACGTGCCCATCGCGCTGGCCGCCCTGCTCGGCGCACCGGCCTTCCTGCGTGATCGCTCCGGCCGCCGAAGCGGTCGCCTGGACGTGCCGGGCGCGTTGCTGGGCTGCGGCGGGCTCGTCGCCCTCGTGTACGGCTTCAGCGAGGCCGAACCGCGCGGCTGGAGCGATCCGGCGGTGCTCACGCTGCTCGCCGCCGGCGTGATCTTGCTTGCGGGCTTTGTGGGGTGGCAGAGCCGTGCGGCCAGCCCGCTGCTGCCGCTGCGCATCGTCCGGGACCGTGTCCGGGCCGGGTCACTGGCGACGATGGCCCTGGCCACCATCGGCATGTTCGGCGTCTTCTTGTTCCTGACGTACTACCTGCAGGTCGTCCTCGGCTATCCCCCGGTGCGAACGGGTCTGGCCTTCGTGCCGATCTCGGCCGGCATCGTCATCGGCGCGACGCAGATCGCGGCGCGCCTGCTGCCCCGCACAGCGCCGCGCACCTTGATGTCGTCCGGCATGGTGCTGGCCGCCGTCGGCATGGTGCTGCTCAGCCGTCTGACCGTGCACGCGCAGTACGTGCCGCACGTGCTGCCCGCCCTGCTGCTGCTCGGTCTGGGCATGGGCCTGACCTTCATGCCGGTCTACGCGACGGCCACTGCGGGCGTGCCCGCGCAGGACGCCGGGGTGGCCTCGGCGGTCCTCAACACCGTTCAGCAGATGGGCGCTTCGCTGGGCACCGTACTGCTCAACACCATCGCCGCCGGCGCCACCACCCGCTACGTCCGCGCGCACGGGCACGATCCGTCCTCCGGCGGCGCAGCCCGCGACGCGGGCATGGTGCACGGCTTCTCCGTCGCCTACGGGTGCGCGGCGGGCGTCCTGCTGCTCGCCGCCCTGGTCGCGGCCCTCACCGTGCGGCACACGACGCCCAAGCAGGCCGGCGGCGACGCGCCGGCCTAGCCCGCCGAGGCCGTGTCCCGCCACCGTCCACCTCACTTTTCGAAGGATCCTCGATGAAACCCCTGACCGAGCACGACATCCGTACCTCGTTCGTCAACTGCTCCAAGGGCGAGGCCAAACGCCTGCCTCTGCCCAAGCACCTGGCGGACCTCGACCACTGGGACGACCTGGACTTCCTGGGCTGGTTCGATCTGTCCGCGCCCGATCGCAGGTATCTCGTCGTCGAACGCGCCGATGAACTGATCGGCCTGTCCCTGCGCTCCGCTTCCCACAGCCGCGGCTTCCTGCGCCGCAGCCTGTGCTCGCTGTGCCTGACCACGCATCCCGGCAGCGGGGTCAGCCTCATGACCGCTCCCAAGGCGGGACCGGCCGGCCGCGCCGGAAACTCGGTGGGCCTTTACATCTGCGCCGACCTGGACTGCTCGCTGTACGTGCGGGGCAAGAAGAAGGCGGCTCCGGGCGGGCGCATGGAGGAGTCCCTCACCCTCGAGCAGCAGATCGAGCGCCTGCGCGGCAACCTCGACGCGTTCGTGGAGCGCATCTTCCACTGAGCCCGGCAGGGGCGGGGCAGGGCTCGACGGCCGGCGTCGAGCCCCTGCCCCGCCCCGTGCAAAGTGGCGCTGGCCGGGCTTCCGTGATCGCTCCGGTAGGTTGTCCCGCACTCGCGTGGGCGGGTTATCGGCGGAGGCAGGAGGGTGTGACCGTGGCCGATGAACGGCTCGATGCCGAGTGGCTTCGCGGCTGGTGTCAGGAGGCGGACGCGACGCTCGCGAAGCTGATGGACTCGTTCCAGGCACGGCATGGCTTCGCACCGGGCAGCAATGAGGTCGTGCGCGCCTCAGAGGCGAGCCGTCCGGCCACCGACGCGCTCGTGGAGCTGACACCCGTTCCTTCGGACCTGACCACGATGTATTGGGTCATCGGCGAGGTCTCCTTGCCCGATGTGGCACACGGCTACTTCGTTCACCCGGCATCGCTGGTCGCGGACCACTTCCGCGCCTACGGAGCCGTGCAGATCGAGGGTGAAGAGCCTGCCCTGGTATTCGCCAGCGACGGGGGCGGCCATCTGTTCGCCCTCGCGGGTTCTGGGCGGGTATGGAGGTCGACCACCGCCTCGTGGTTCGATCAGTTCGACCTCGCTGCGGCATGTCTCCAGGAGTTCTTCGAGGAGCTCTCCCGGCAGATCGGCAAGCAGATCGGCAACCAGCTCTGACGGGCTTGTCGAGGGCAAGCCGGCCAGTCCTCGGCTTCGCCAGGTCGCTGCCGCCGTGCGGCCCACCAGCCGGCCATGGCGGCCGGCGAGACCTCATTCCCTCCCGGTGGACCCCAGGGAGGCTGCCGTACTTCAGTGCTGGCGGCCCCGGAACCGGCCCCATCCAGCTGAACTGTAAGCGCTGGGTGTGACAACCCCGACGGAAGAACAACTCATGCCGCGGGGTCTTCGCGCGCGGCAACCGCTGATGTTCCAGATGTGCAGGTCCCGCCGACCTGACGGTCAAGAGGCCCTCAAGCATGCTCGTACACCCCGGCGTTCCCGCACCATGCGGAACGCGGCCATCTCAGCCCTGGATGTATTGACCACGAGCGTTGTTGAACACTTGGTCTTCAGGTGCCGAGGTGGAAGCGCTCGCCGTTGTGGTCGAGGATGATCAGGATCTCGGCGGGGCCCCGGTCGCTGCGCAAGGCGTGGGGGGTCATGGTGCTGAAGGACGCGGCCTGTCCTGCCTCGACGCGGAGGACGCGTTCACCGAGATACAGGACGACGGTGCCGGACAGGACGGTGAACCAGTCCCGGCCGGGGTGAACCCCGAAATCATCCGGACCGACGTCGCCGGCCTGCTCGGTGATGCGCAATTTGCCGACGGTCAGGCCCTGCGGTCCGTCGTCTTTGCTGAGCAGCCAGGTGGTCAGGCCGCGGCGCTCGTCTCGCTGGGGGCGGATGACGACGTCGGAGTCGTCGGGTGACTCCACGAGCTCGTCGAGGGTTTTGTTCAGGGCGGTGGCGATGGCCGTGAGCTGGTCCAGGCTGAGGCGGCGGTGGCCTGTCTCGATGCGGCTGAGCTGGGAAGGACTGATGCCCGCGCGTTCGGCCAGGTTGTCCAGAGACCAGCCGCGCGCCTTGCGCAGGGACCGGATACGCATCCTGACAGTGGTGTCCAAAGTCGATTCTTGCTCCACCGGCAAGAGCCTATGCCACCGGAGTGCGGATCGTCCTATCGTCGAGGCATGAACGCACACCACGACACCACTGGGCATGTAGGGCACGAGCGGGCCGGTGAAGCAGACAGGGCGATGGCCCGGTTGCTGGAACTGGACGCCGAGGTTCTGGCTTCCTACCTCGCCGAACTGACGGGGCTCCTCGCCCAGCGCGTCGCCCCCGGGCCGACCCGGATCCTGGATCTGGGCAGCGGTCCGGGTGCCGGCAGTCTGGCCCTTGCCCGGCAGTTCCCCGCCGCCCAGGTGACGGCAGCGGACATCTCTACGCAGCTGCTCCACCGGCTACAGAAGCAGGCGGCCGCACGCGGGGTCGCCGACCGCATCAGCACGGTGGAGACGAACCTCGACGAGCCCTGGACGAAGATCACCGAGCGGGGTCCCTTCGATCTGATCTGGGCCGCGTCCTTCATTCACCACGTGAGCGACCCGGTCCGCACCTTCACCCGGGCCTTCGAGCAGCTGCGGCCGGGCGGGCTCATCGCGGTCACCGAGATGGACTTCTTCCCCCGCGTTCTGCCCGAGGACACCGGTGCGGGCCGGCCCGGCCTCGAAGCCCGCCTGCACCAGGCCACCAACACCCAGCCACCGCACGAATGGACCGGCCCGCTGGCCGATGCCGGTTTCGTCGTCGAGGAACGTCGCCCCTTCGAGATCCATCTCGACACCACGCAGGCTGGTCCGGCTCTGAACGCCTACGCCCACCTTTTCCTGGCCAAGCTGCGCTCCCACGCCACCGACGTCCTGGAAGCGGACGACCTGGCGGCGCTGGACGCCCTGCTGGATGAGACGCATCCGCAGAGCATCATGCGCCGGGGCGACCTGAGCGTGCGCACCACCCGTACCACCTGGCTCGCCCGCCGCCCCTGACACGCGCCAGCGCCGCCGCACCAGGGCCCGACCCTCCTGCCGGACGACTCCTCATCCCCCTGGGCACGGCCACCCCCACGGAAAGCGGCAGAAGGCTCCGCCCCCACATCTCGCTGTGCCCGTCCGCCCCAGGCGCGGGTCTGCGAGCAGTTCCGCAAGGCCCGTTGAGTCTCATCGCGGTGCCCCGCGGATTGCGGAACCAGGATGAAACGAAACCACTGGTCGCTCGCGGTTCGCGTACCTATCCAGTACCTGAGCCGCGAGCTTCGTCCAGGACGTCACGCAGAGCCCAGTAGGCGGGTTTCGCCTCGTACGTCGCGTCCCAGGGAAGAGCGTTCCCCGGACTCGGGGGATAGTGTCGCAGGTCAGCCGTGGAGCCGTACTTGTCGGTGAAACCCCAGGTCGAGAACGAGGTGCAGTTGGGTTCTTCGCCGCAGACTGCGAGTTTCCCCGCCAACTGGCGTGCCTGGATGTCCTCTTCGTCCTCGTCGACCAAGACGTCCGCCTCCGAGACCCGGGCCTTCAGGCCGAGCCGGGCCAACGCCCGGACCTTGCGTCGGAAGACCTCGGGGTCGGTACGGTCGCCGACGGCGTATTCGTGGTCCTGGAAACCGACGCCGTCGATCGGAACGCCCCGCTCCTTCAACCGGATCAGCAGTGCGTAGAGGGCATCCCAGCGGGGGCCGTCCTCCTCCACACCGTACTCGTTGAGGTAGAGCACCGCGTGCGGATCGGCCTCGCGGGCAGCACGGAAGGCGATGTCGATGTACTGCTCGCCCATTGCTTCGAACCACAACTGTGGCCGCACGCCCCGGTTGCCGTTGGAGTAGTCCTCATCCTCGTCGGACATGGGCTCGTTCACCACGTCCCATTCCGCAACCTTCCCCCGGAAGTGGCCCGCTACCGCGCGTATGTGCTCCACCATGACGCGCCGGCGTTGCGCGTGGGTCATCTCGGCGCGCATCCATGCGGGCAGGGCCTCAAACCAGACCAGGGTATGGGCGTGCACCTTCATCTTGTTGGCCTCGGCGAAGTCCACCAAAACATCGCCTTCCGCGAACGCGAACACGCCGCGTCGAGGCTGGACGAACTGCGGCTTGAAGTCGTTCTCCGGCGTCAGCATGGAGAACTCCTCACCGGCCGTCCGGCGATAAGCGCTGTCAGTCAGCAAGGGGACCGCGGCCAGGGCGGTTCCCATCCGGATCGGGCGTGGGAGAGCCGCCGCCAGATCGCGCATCGCATCGCTGGAGCGGGGCACTCGCAGGCCCGGTGCGTCCACGACGGACATCCGGCCCCGCCCCAGTGACCGCGCGTGGAGATCGCTGAGGGTCCAGCCCTTCCCGTGGGCTCCCGCATCCGCGCCGAACCAGATGCGGCCGCCGCCAAAGACGTCCTGTGCGGGAACGGTTCCCACGGCCCTGCCGTCGGCCTCCAGCACAAGCCTGTTCGCGCGGACTTCGACGGCGAGGCGAACTTCGCGCCCCAGGCCGCTGCCGAAGGTCCGGGTCATCGCAGGTCTGTCGGAGTCCCCGTCCCAGCGGTCGATGCGGAGCCTCCCGCCGACCAGGCCGATGCGCACGCCGCGCCGTTCGTAGCGCCATTCGTCGTAGATGACCGGCGTCTCACCGTACAGATGCAGGTAGGCATCGGTGTCATCCGCGCGCCGCAGGCCGGCTTCGATCCGGACTTCCCCTCGGAACACCAGGTGGGGACCGCGCAGGTTCACCGGTGGGTTCGGCTGTCCGCCGGTACCGTCCTGGCGTGTGATGCGCCGGTCGAGGGGGGTGACCCGTACCCCCGCATGCGTGGGCTTCCCGCCGGCGAAGTGAGCCCAGTCCCTGCCGTTCAGGAGATCCTGCACAGGTCCCCCTGCGGGCGCGGAGGTGCCGGCACGGTCCCCCGAGACACCAGCGACCAGGGCACACACGACCGCGATGGCAGCGCTCTTTCCAAACCGCATGAACAGCAGCACTCCGTATTCTCAGCCCGTCTTCCGACGGCGGGCATCGCTCTCCACCACACCGTCGCCGAGCGCCGTCCTCCCCAGCCGCGGCAAGAACGGTGCACAACCGATCGCGCCGCCCCGCTGGGACTGATCGCCATTGTTCCAGGTGCGGGTGAGGCACCGTCAGCCGAGGACCGTGGGGGACCGACGGCCGCAGAGCGGTCGGTGCGGTCGGCAGTGGGATCGTTTCATCCTGATTCCGCAGCTCGCGACGATCACGTGCTGACGCTCTCGCCCCAGACCAGCCGGAGCCCACCAGCCACGGCCCACACCAGGACCCATGACCGGCCAGTTCGCGACCGGCCACCAGGATGGACGGACAGTCAGGTGCCGCAGGCGGCAGGATATCGCTCACGTGAACGAGGTGCCCCGCAGTCGATTTGAGGGCGCTGGCAGAGCAGGGCACGCGGCAGCACGGAGGGCGGGAGGGGCTCGGTGAAGGCACGAAACTGGGACCGGTTACGGGTGGTCATGGGCGTCGTGGTCCTTACCGGCGCATACCTGCATCCGTCGGCGAACGCGGGCCCGGCGCCGGACTCCTACGGCTACGATCCCGACGCGCGAACCGTCCGCGGTAGTTCCAGCTTGCTCAGCGCCCCCGTGCTGGCCAAGGGAGCGCCGTATCGCAGCACGCTCTCGGGCAGCGAGCCGGTCTACTTCCGCATCGCGCTCGATGCCACGTCACACACGTACGTGTCGGCGGTGGGCATCCCCGGTCCGGGAACGGCGCCCACACGCACAAACTCGCTGCAGGTGAAGCTCCTCGACGCTGACGGCAACCGCTGTGATCGCCAGGGGGCAGGGTTCGCGATCGGATTCGCCCAGCCGCTCGCCGCCTCCACAAGCCGCATGATCGCCCCGGCCGGGGGCGCGACGGAGGCGAAGTGCCAGCGGGCCGGCACGTATTTCGTGGCGGTCTCCCGCTCCCGTCAGCCTGCCGGGACCGCCCCCTGGGGGCTTGATCTGCGTGTCGACGCCGAGCCTCCCTTGAAGAAGTCGAGGGGCCAGGCTCCTGCTGCGCGCACGCCCCGTCCCGCCGCGCCGGACGGCACCCCGACCCCGGTGGAGGGCGGGGCCGGATTCGCGGTCGCGGCACGGGTACCGGAGGTCGCCGCATCCGATGAGATCACCCCGGGGCAGTCCCGGTTCTACCGGGTTCCGGTCGACTGGGGGCAGCGGCTGACGGTCACCGCAGAGCTCGCCGGACGGAAGAAGGGGCCGTACGTGGCGAACGGACTGTCCGTCACGGTGTACAACCCGGCCCGGATGAAGGTGGACAGCGCCTCGACGAGCTACCACGGCAGACCGGCCACCGCCGATCTGGACGCGCTGCCGGCCGTGGCCTATGAGAACAGGACCGACAAAGAGCGCACCACGGCAGCGATGCGGTTTCCCGGCTGGTACGTCGTGCAGGTGACCGCCTCCCCTGAGCTTGCCCCCACCTGGGGCAGGGCGCCGCTGCGGCTGACGGTGCACCTGGGCGTCAAGGGCTCAGCCCGCAAGCGCCCCGTCTACGCCGGCGATCCAGGTGTCTTCGAGGTTCCGGGGACGCGGCCTCCCGCGCAGCAGACCAGACGCCCCGCGGCCACCGAGACCGCCGACGGCGGCGGGAGGAAGATACTGGCGATCGGCTCGATCACCGCGGGTGCGCTGCTCCTGGTCGTCTCTGCCGGCCGCGTGCTGCGCGCACGGCGCCGGACGGCGTAGCCGCCTGCGCCACGGCACCGCGTTCCTGTTCGTGTTCTTGCCGAGCAGATCTTCTCCGGGGGCGGCGCCGTCGTGGGCTGCTGCGCATCTGGGGCCGGACGGGCTCGGGGCGCGGTCTGGTGCCGCGCCGGTTACGCCGCGGTCAGCCCAGGCCCGGTTCGGTGGCGCCGCGGGGCAGGACCACGGATGGCGGGCGCGTCCCCAACGAGCCTTCGGCACCTGACGGCGCCCGCCGAGCGTTCGGGCTTGCTGCGCCGTGGGGCCGGCTCAGGCGAGCCAGGCCCAGATGCCCAGACCGATCAGGAGCAGGCCGAGCACGGTGAGCAGGCCCGTCCCGGACGGCACGCCCGCGGGGCGAACCGCGGGGCGGAGGGCTTCGCCCGCGTCGGGCGCGAGGGGCGGGTGCGGTGGCGAGGGCGGTGGCGGTGGCGTGGTTGCTGCGGTCGGCGGGTGTGCCGGGACGGGCTCGGACTGCGGCGGCGAGGTGGTCACGGGGGCGCGCCGGCGCAGGCGGGCGGTGGGGGTGGTGGGTTGCGGCAGCGAGGCGGAGGGCGGCGTGGGCACGGTGCTGACCGGACCGGTGGGGCCGAAGCCGTCGGGCAGGGGCGGGAGTTGGTCGAATACCTCGATCATGCTGTCACTGTCCGGCGCTGACAGCCGCGGCGCGATCGCGGCCAGGGCCTTGCGGGCCCGGGCCGCACTGGCGATCCGCAGCTGCGGATCGGGGTGCAGGAGCAGGGAGAGCACTTGCCACCACGGATCGGGAACGTGCTGGGGGGCGGCAGATGGCGTGCCGTCGCCTGTGAAGGCCTGCGTGAGGGCGGGGGCGTCCAGGCGTTCTCCCTGGAGCAGATGGAGGGCGACCACTCCCACGGCGAAGAGGTCACCCTGGGGGGTCGGCTCGGCCCCGTCGTATTGTTCGGGGGCTATGTAGCCCGGGGTGCCGATGACCTGGTGGGCCTGGGTGATGCGGGCGTCGCCGGCCTGGTGCGCGAGACCGAAGTCACCGATGCGCACCTGCGGTTCCCGCAACCCGGTGGCTTCCAGCAGGAGGTTGCCCGGTTTGATGTCCCGGTGCACGATCCGCTGCGCGTGGACGGCTTCGAGTCCGGCGAGCACCTGGTCGATGAGCGTGAGCACGTAGCGAGGCGGCAGTGGGCCGTAGTCACCGAGCAGATTCTCCAGCGTGCCGCCACCCACGAGGTCCATGGTGATCAAGACTTTGTCGTCAGCCGCGGCCCAGCCGGACGGCGCCACGACATGAGGATGCTCGATGCGCCGGGCGCCCTCGCGGACGAACCGGAGCAGATTGTGGGCCCGGGACTGCTGGAGCATCTTGGCCGCCACGTACCGCTGTTCACGGATGTCCCAGGCGCGATGAACCAGTCCGAAGGCACCCCGCCCGAGCTCATCGACCAGCACGTAGCGTCCCGCGAACCGTGTGCTCCCACTCATCCTCTCCCCCAACTCCCCAACTCCGCTGCGCCCGTCACTCGGCCTTGCGCGGGCGCCTCACCCGGGATGCAACAGTGACGTATGCCCAGACGATGCCATGGCATTCGGGGGCGAGTGCCGTCGGTGACTTCGGTCGGCGTCGCTCAATGGGTCGAGCGCCATGTCGCCTGCACCGCCTTTTGACCGCTGGACCTCTGACGCAAGCGTCCGCCACAGGGAGCCCGGCGGATGGCTCGGGCTGGTGGTCGTGGTGGTGGCTGCCTCGATCCGGGTCGGCGGCTGCTCGGCCTGGTAGACGAGCCGGCCCACCTATCCGTCGACTTACTGCTGGTCGGCGGCTCGTTGGTCGGCGGCCCGGTTGGCATGGTCGATCTCGGCCATGTGCTCCTCGGCCCAGCTTCGCAGCCCCGCGAGCGCGGCCTCCAGTGACAGCCCAAGTGCGGTGAGACGGTAGAAGACTCGCGGCGGCACGGTGGGTTCCACCCGGCGCGCCACCAGTCCGTCGCGGGTCAGGCTGCGCAGCGTCACGGAGAGCATCTTCTGCGAGACGCCGGGCATCCGGCGTCGCAGTTCCGCGAAGCGCACCTCCTGGGGTGCGGCATCAGCGAGCGTCTTGACGGCCATGGACGTCCACTTCGTCCCGATGCGGTCCAGCAACTGCCGCGTCGGACAGAGGGGATCGAAAAGATCACCGCGTGCCCCGTGATCGGCGGACCGGGCTTGTCGGGCGGTCACCTGTGGCTCACCACCTTCCCTGAAAGTGCCCTCTGGGCAGCAGCCCTACGGTTACCTACCGTTGGGTGGTCACCAATGGTAACCACTTGGAGGAGCCGTCGTGCCCGCCGCCATCCCCCACGCACTGCACCGCATCACGACCAACGGCATCGACCTCAACGTCGCCATCGCCGGGAAGGGGCCTGCCGTTCTCCTGCTGCACGGCTTCCCGCACACCTGGCAACTGTGGAGCGACCTCATGGGCCGGCTGGCCCGAAATCACCGGGTCATCGCCCCGGATCTGCGCGGCTTCGGCGCCAGTACACGAGCCGTCGAGGGGTATGACGCAGGCACTCTCGCCGCCGACGCCGAAGGGCTGCTCGACGCGCTCGGCGAGCCCTCGGCGGCCGTGGTCGCCATCGACGCCGGCACCCCGCCCGCCGTCCTGCTCGCGCTGCGCCGCCCCGGCCGCATCCGGCGCCTGGTCGTGATGGAGGCACTGCTGGGCCGCCTGCCCGGAGCCGAACACCTCACCGCGGGCGGCGCTCCGTGGTGGTTCGGTTTCCACGCCGTCCCCGGCCTCGCCGAGAGGGTCCTGGCCGGCAACGAGGCGCCGTACGTCGACTGGTTCCTCGACGCCGGCACGCTCGGGCACGGCGTGCCCGAGGACATCCGGGCCGCCTTCGTCCAGCCATACACCGGAAGCCAGGCCCTACGCTGCGCGTTCTCCTACTACCGCGCCCTGCCCGCCAGCGCCCAGCAGATACAAGACGCCGTCACCACGGCCCGTCTGACGATGCCCACCATGGCCATCGGCTCCCACCCCGTCGGCACCGGGCTCGAACGCCAGCTCCGACCCCACGCCGATGACCTGGTCGCACACCACATCCCGGACTGCGGCCACATCATCCCCCTGCACCGCCCCGACGCCCTGTACGAACTCCTTGCTCCCTTCCTGGCCGCCGACCTGCCCACCTGACCGCAGATGGCCCGAAGGACCACGGCCGGGGTGGATGGATCGATACCGGCAGCAGTGGACCGTCGTTTCCGGCTTGTGGCGCAGTGCCATCCCTGGGGATCATCTGCACATGTTCGAGTTCCTGCCCGACGTCGGCCTGCGGCTCCCCGGCCGTGCGGGCACTCTGCGCTTCGGGATGGAGGAGCGCACCGCCCAGTGGGCCATCGCCACGATCGCGGACGTGCGCGAGGGCTGGGTCTGCGGCGCCCGCTGGGCCTTCAGCGCGCACTACCAGGGCCTGACGCTGGAGGCATACGGCGACACCGCCGATCCCCACGGACACCACCAGGACACCCTGGGCCTGGCCGGCATCAGCCTGTCCCGCCACCCCTCCACGCTCACCGGACCCTCGGCCTGCCCCGTCGTCCTGCGCGGCATCGACCTGTTCGGCTACCCGACCACCGAAGTCACCGACGCCCTCGGCCACGACCTGCCGCCCACGCTCCGGCTCGACGCCGACAACCGCTACCTCACCGCCATATCCCTCCACGCGAAACCCGAACCCGCCGAACGCTGATCACGACAGTGGGCCGGATCGACGCCACTCGACACGCCGGCGGGCCGCACGGCGAAGCCTGGGGGCGTTCTGTCCACCAGGGGTGACCTCTGGAATCGGCGAGGCGGTAGGCATCGCGGGGAGCGACCTGCCGCATCTTGGTGGGTGTCGTGTTCCTTGACCGGGTACGTCTGCTGTCTCCAAACAAGTCCGGCGCGGTCGACTTGCGCGTTGCTACCAGGAAGCCGGAGGCGCGATACGGGTGATCACCGCTGGCAGGCGCCCGCTCTCGATGGTCTGCCGCGGCAGGGACAGGCCGAAGTGCTCGGCGATGACCGCCAGCACCCGGCGTCGCTGTTCATCCGTCGACATGTCCTCGTCGCTGCCCAGGAGGTCGTCGACGGAGTCTTGCCGAGGGATGACTCCGGTCGCTTCCAGGGCCGGGCGCAGCAGATCGGGATGGGCTCCCGCGGGGTCATAGCCGGCCCCCAGCTCGAAATGCAACTGCACCTCGCCATCGGCGAGATAGCGGAAGAAGGCGGGCGGATCGTCCGGGCGTGGATCGAAGATCAGGACCTCGGCGCCGCGGGAGACAGTCGGGTTCAGGGCCCAGCCCTCACTGCCTCCGCTCTCGACGATGAATGACCACTCGCCGGCTTGGCCGATGCGGCCCACGCAGTAGACCTCAGCCATGTCGACCATGGCGGTTGTTTCCTGCAGGGTGGCCGCGGATTGGATGTCCACCGGTTGATGGTCGGCCATGCGCTCAGCCAGCTGCTGCGGGCTGAGGCCCCGCGCGCAGGTGATGTACAGGGCGTCAGCGCGCCAAGCGTCGGCGATCCACTCAAGACTGTCAGACACGGCCACGTTCTCTCTGGGCTGTAGCTCCAGCGCTGGGAAGTGTACGGGTCAGGTCGTGAGCTGGTCGGGGACGGGGTAGAGGCGCTCGTGTTCTTGGGCGAGGGGGAAGTTCCAGCAGTCGTCCAGGTCGTCGTTGTCGGTCAGAGCGCAGGGTTTGCGGACGGCTTGGGAGCCGGGTGGGCCCCGGCGGGCGCCGGTGATCTCGAGGCGATCGCCGATCAGGTGGCGGAGGCTCCTTCGATGGCGCCTGGCGGCTCAGTCCTTCCCTGTCCTGCGGAGCAGCTGGATCCTAATCAGTTGACCGTGTGGGCGAGTGCTGGATAGATGCCGCTCATGCGAAACGATGAAGACGAGGACGAGGACCTGGTTGCGGACACCAGCCCTTTGACACCCGAAGAGGCTGCCGAGATGCAGGAGCTGATGCATGACCTGTTCGGGATGATGCTGTCGGTGACCATCGAGACCGACACGCCCGTTCCGGGCATGGCCGAGGAACTGGCCCAGCAGATCCGCGTCGGGATCGGCGAGCCGGAGTGCCGCATTCAGATCGACGACGGCACCCACGACGCAGTCGTCGGACCGACCGGACTCCACACCGACGACCCGCACGGTGCTTTGCAGCTCGCCGTGGCGGCACTCGGCGGCACGTGGGAAGACCCCGACATTACCGACACCTCCATGGGGCCGGTACTCCACACCAGCCGACCAGCCGACGCGAACACCCACAAGACCAGCGCGCCGCGAGTCCATCTGTGGGCCGGGACAGCTTTCTCGCTGATCGAATATATCGAGGAACACGCCTGAAGGTTCTGCCCGCGGGCGCCGCTGCCGGTCCCTTCGTTCACTGTCACGGGACCAGGACGGCCCGCCAACGACAGCCCCGGTCGACGAACCGACAGCTCAGCGCACACCCGCCCAGGAGCTCCACCCTTCGCTCTTGCGGTCGATGCAGGGCAGGCAGGGGCGCGGCAGCCCGGCACGGTGGTGGCCCCTGCCTGCATGTGGCAACCCGAAAAATCCCCACCGCGCGGACCATGGCCATCTCGGGCACCGCGCCCGCGCGCCCCGGGCAAACTCCGTCCGACAAGCGTCCAGTGCGCGCAGCTAGGTACGCGGGCCGAGGGGCCTGCCCCGACCGCGCGGCTCAGGGCCCGACGACCCCGTTTCAGATAACACTCCAGCTCTTTTGCACCATCTCTGCGCCTCCTGGCCCGCAGGCTCCGCCCGTCCAGAGCTGCCGGATCAGGTGAGCGTGACGAGGGCAGTGATGTCCTTGCCCGCGTTGTGACAGGTGACGGAGACGCGCGCGGCCAGGCGGCGCACCAGCGGCCAGCCGTATCCGCCCACCCGGGACGCGCCCTCCGCATCGTCTTCGGGGAGCACGGGCGTACGGGTGCTGGCGTCGCCGACGGCGATGTGCAGGCCCTCATCGGTGAGTTCGGCCGAGAAGCGGGTCAGGCCCCCGCCATGGCGAAAGGCGTTGGTCACCAGTTCCGAGGTCACCAGCAGAGCGTCGGCCACCACGACATCGTCGGCGGCTTCACCCTCCAGGTGGCCGAAATGAGTCGTCAGCAACTTGATGACCTCGGCACGCGCGGCGGCGGGGTCGCGGGGCACCGATGACTTGGCGCATGCGGTCCCTTCCGTCTGTCTTGAGGCGGCCGGATGCGCCTCGGTCGGCGCGTCTTGCGGACGAGGCTTGGGCTCCGGCACTTCGTGGTCGATGCTCATTGCTTCGTCCACCTGCCCTGGAGCAGGCGGCTCACACTCCCGCCGCGGCCGTGCGGTCCTCGTGCACAGCAAGTCATCGCCATGTGCGTGCCTGCTCGACGCTGTCGGCGAACGTGAACGTCTCGTGCAGTCCGGTGACTTCAAAGAGCCGGGTCACCGTAGCGCTGAGGGGTCCCGCCAGGATGAAGGGGATCTCGGCGGCAGCATGATGGCGCTGGCCGTCCATCAGAACGTGCAGGGCGGCGGAATCGGCGAAGATCACACCGGACAGATCCACGACCGTCCGTGTGCCCTCACCTTGCGCTGCCCGGGTCAACGCCTTGCCAAGGTCACCGGAGTCCGACCACCCGTCCAGGCTGCCCCGGACAGTGATCAGCACCAGGTTGGCGGCGGTAGTCTCCACGTCCACCGTCAGATCGTCATTCCACATGGCTCGTATGTTGCCCATCTCTCGTGCGCCCGGCAGCGCCGGGGGTGTGCGTTGATCACCGAAATCCAGCAAGCCGGCTCCTGGCCGACGTGACCGTGCTGGCCGTGCGGCCCTTCGCCGGCGGGCGTCGGCCCGGGAAAAAGCGCGCCGGGCCGGCGTACCGTTCGGCGCGCGCTGGGCGGGCCGCCGCCCACGCCCCGTTACTGATCCAGTTGCCATGCACGTCATCTGCCCCCAAGGGGGTATGCGATGCCTGGATCCAATACTCCGCAGTTCTGTCGCCCCGCCCACCCTTCAGGAAGGTGCCCCCATGCCCCGCACGCAAGACGCCCCCGCCGCCACCGCCCCAACCTCCGGAGCCACCCGGCCCTCCCCCTCGACAGAGGCCGGGAAGAGGGATGAAAGAGACGTCCTTGATGAGCGTGCCAGACGTGCCCGCCGCCGGTTGGAAAGACTCATCGGGGTCGCGGCGACCGAAGGCAACGCCTTGGTCCCGTTGCGCAACGGCGACGAGATCTTCGCAGCGATGCTGGACGGCATCCGCTCCGCCCGGCACACCGTGGACATGATGACGTTCGTGTACTGGAAGGGCGAGATAGCCCAGCGGTTCGCCGAGGCCCTGGCCGAGCGGGCCCGGGAAGGCGTGCGGGTGCGCCTCATGCTGGACGGTTTCGGCAGCCGGCTCATCGAGAAGGATCAGCTGGCGATGATGGAGCAGGCCGGTGTGCAGGTGGCCTGGTTCCGCAAACCGCTCTACTTGTCCCCGTTGAAGCAAAACCACCGCTGTCACCGCAAGGTCCTGGTCGTCGACGAGGAGACCGCGTTCACCGGAGGAGTGGGGATCGCCGAGGAGTGGTGCGGTGATGCCCGCAATCCCGACGAGTGGCGCGACACCCACGTCCAGGTCAGCGGTCCCGCCGTGGACGGGCTGGCCGCCGCGTTCGCCCAGAACTGGGCGGAGTGCCACGACGAGCTGTTCGACGACCGCGACCGATTCATCCACCATGCCCCGCAGGGGGAGGCCGTCGTACAGGTGGTGCGGGGCTCGGCGAGTTTCGGCTGGCAGGACATGCAGACGCTGCTGCGTGTGGTGATCGAGTCGGCCGAGGAGCGGCTCCGGCTCGCCACCGCCTACTTTGCGCCGGACGACTACTTCATCGAGCTGCTGTGCGCTGCCGCGCGCCGCGGGGTCGAGGTCGAGATCCTGCTGCCGGGCCCGCACACCGACAAGAGGGTCTGCCAGCTGGCGGGCCAGCGTTACTACGAGGACCTCACCGCCTGCGGCGTGAAGGTGTACCAGTATCAGCCGACGATGCTCCACACCAAGGTCATCACCGTCGACCGGACCATGGCACTGATCGGTTCGACGAACTTCAACCGCCGCTCCCTCGACCACGACGAGGAGGTCATGCTCGCCGTCCTGGATCAGACGTTCACCGCCACGCTCGACGGCCATTTCGCCGAGGACCTCGAGCACAGTGTGCTCATCAGCCCCGGACGTTGGAAGCGCCGCTCGATCCTTCAGCGCGCCAGGGAAGCTTCTGTCGCGCCCATCCGGCGCTTCCTCTGACCCCTCAGGCCGCACTCGTACGGCAGTACAGACCCCCTACTTCCGCAGAGGCCCTCGACAGCCAGGCCAGTCCCGAGGGACATCTTTGAGGCCGGGCACGACCACGCCCTCGGCTGCCTGAGGGGTGCCCATCTGCTGGGGGGCGGCCATTGGGACGGGGCACGCGGCCGCCGCTGTCCGCCGTCTCTGTGGCGGCTGGCGGGGCCGCCACAGGACCACAGTCTCCCTGGGGGTCGTGCCCCGGTGCACTCCCTTGGCGTGAGCGAAGGCCGCGGGAGTTGCCTCGCCAGCCGGTGCGCGTGGAGAGCGGAGGCTGGGGCCGTGTCGTCGGCGGTGCGGCTCCAGCTGGCCTCGGTGATCACGCCTCGCGGCTGGAGGTTTGTGATGCGGGGCAGAGCCCAACGTCACCTGGTCGGAGTTCAAAGGAACCCAGGGTTGATCGGAAGTGGAAAGCGGTGACGTTGTGGGCGGTGCAGTCATCGTTGTTCAGTTCGAGCAGGGGCTCGGTGTGGGCAACTGATCGATCCGCCCCGTGAGCGCGAAACGAGGCGAGCCCCACGGCGCCGGCCTCGGCCTCTTCCGCTACGCCGTCGAGCCCGCCATCACCCGGCTGCACGGCTTCCGCCGCCTGCGCATCGGCTGGGAACAACGCGACGACACGTGCGGAGTCTTCCTCGGTCTCGCGCCCTGTCTCATCACTCACCGCCACGTTCAACGGCTGGCTGCGTAGGTGACAGCGCAGAGCACTTATCGGTGGGTTTCGAGAACGACCATGAGGCAGAAGCATTGGAAATGTTCGCGAGAAGCAAGAGCAGTCGCGTGGTTCGTGTCGCCTCGGCGGCAGGTCTGCGACGCTGATGGTTAGGGCAGCCCGATGGGTGCTGCCCTCAGCGGGTGCCCGTTGAGTTCCTCGCAGCCGTCTTCGTCCCACCACAGCTCACCTCGGGTGGTGAGGTAGGGACGCAGCCCGCGCACGTCACTGCCTTCGTGAAGCGCATGCGCGACTGCGTGGAGAAGGCTTGCCAGATCAGGCCAGGAATCGGTGAAGTCGCCGCCACCGCTGTGGCCTGCCCAGCCGATGCGGCCGGTGTCCGGGCCGGGACGTTGGTCGATCACCTGCGCCCCGCCATCGGCGCTCTCGGCCCAGGGAACCCAGAGAGGGTGCCACCAGGGCTCGTCGTCCCAGGGGCGACGGGTCAGGCCGTCGTTGTCCGCCGCGACATCCATGCAGGTCTGCCAGTGGTCCACGATGCCGCTCACCGTGAGGGGTGACTGCTCCGGCAGGAAGGTCGCCCAGGTGCTCACCCCGTCATGGCATTGCAGGGACTCAGCAAGGTCACCGGGCAGCGGGGTGCCGAGAAGCTGCTCTGCCTGCTGGATGTCGTTCCGTGTCGCAGGTGGATTGAGCAGCGCGAAATCGGACGCCGAGTGGGTCGCCAGCCAGGCGTCGATCCGGCGCCAGGATTCCGATGGGGGCAAGATCTGCTGTGCCATGACGTCATCCTGCCCCACGCCTGTGACGAGACGGATCGGGGCCCTGTCCCCGATGAAGCGAGGTCAGCCGACGGTCTGCTGTTCGGCGCGTGCTCGGGTGGTGGCGAGTCGGCAGGAGTCGGTGCCGGTCTCGATGATGTTGCCGCCGACGGTGAGGTGGTCGACGGTGCACGCGCAGAGGCGCGGGTCGAGTTCGGCGCCGCGGCGGTCGAGTTCCATGTAGCCGAGCGCGTCGATGCACAAAAGATCCACGCGGCCGTAGCGGGCGATGGTCTTGGTCAGCTGCTTCTCGTCTGCGGCCTCGACCAGCTCGTTGACCAACTTGGTGGCCAGGACATACTTGACCCGAAAGCCGGCCATAGCGGCTTCGGTGCCGAGCGCGACCAGCAGGTAGGACTTGCCGGTGCCGGAGCTGCCGATGAGGCAGAGCGGCAGGCTCTTCTTGATCCATTGGCACTTGGCAAGGGTGTGGATCAAGGCGGCGTCGATGTTCGGATTGGCGTCGAAGTCGAACGGGCACCACGCCATGGTCGATTACGTCATGTCACGACCAACGCAGGAAGCGGGACTGCCTACCAGCGCCGACCGCAGAAGCGGCGCACGGCGCTCCAGGAAATCCCACAGCTGGTCGGCGACCGGCCCGTGCGGCCGGTCGCGCCGACGGGCCGCGGAGAGTTCCTCGACCACACCGGGAAAGTGCCGTCCGGCGATCGACAGCAGCCTGCCGTCACGCAACTCGGTCTCGATCAGGAACCGCGGCACGTGTCCCCACGCCATGCCGTGCAAGATCAGTTCCTTCTTCATGAGGTGATCCGGAACCGAGCAACGGGGCGCACCGTCGATCAGGAAGTGGCCGGGCTCGGCCGGGTGCCGCGCCGAATCCCGGACGACGCACTGGGTGAAGGCCTGCATCCGCTGCGGTGTGATCTCGGTGTCCGGAGCAAACGGCAGGAAGCCGGGCGCCACGACGGGCACCAGCGCGACACGGCCGAGATCGATCCATTCCATGCGTACGTCACCTTTGGGGACGCGGTGCACCATGAGGTCGGCTTCGTCTTCCAGCAGCCGCTCCCAGGGGCCGGTGACTGTCTCGAACTGCAGGTGTAGCCGTGTCTGCGGGCACTGTGCGAAGAACTCGCTGAGCATCTCCAGCACCGGCGGAAGCGGGCACAAGTCCCCCAGAACCACTCGGAGTTCGGCCTCCTCGCCCATCGCCAGCTGCTCGGCGAAGGTCTGCAGTTCCTCGGCCTCGTGCAGCAAGACGCGCACCTTGCGGTGGAAGGCGTGGCCCGCCTCGGTGAGTTGGACGCGATAGCCCGAGCGGTCCAGCAGGTCCAGTCCCAGCTGGCGCTCCAGCTTGGCGACTGCCGCGAACACAGAGGGGTGCGAGCGGTGCAGCCGCTCGGCGGCGGCCTGGAAGCCACCGTCGAGCACCACGGCGTTGAAGCACTGCAACTCGTGGAGCGTGAAGTTCGACATTGTCCAGGCAACCTACAGGGCTCATCCGTTCTTTGTAATAGCAATGCGCCGGACGGTGTTCCTAGGCTGAGCGCATAGCCGCTGAATCACTGGATCACTGGAGCTGACATGACTTCCCAGACCCTGACCGCCATCACCACCGGCGACGGCGTACGCATCGCCTACCGCTTCGACGGCGACCCGAGCAAACCGGTGCTGCTGCTCTCGAACTCCATCGGCACGGACCTGCACATGTGGGACGGTCAAGTGCCGGCTCTGACCGAGCACTTCCGGCTGCTGCGCTACGACGCGCGCGGCCACGGCGCCTCCGACGTCCCGGACGGGCCGTACTCCCTGGACCGGCTGGGGCGCGACGTGGTCGAGCTGCTGGATGCCCTGAGCCTGCAGCGGGTGCACGTGCTGGGCCTGTCCCTGGGCGGAATCGTCGCGCAGTGGCTGGGGATCCACGTCCCCGAGCGCGTCGACCGCCTGATCCTTTCCAACACCGCCGCCTCCCTCGGCCCGGCCCGTCAATGGGACCAGCCGATCGCCGATCTGCTGCAAGCCCCCGACATGCGGGCCACCGCGGAAAACTTCCTGCACAACTGGTTCCCGGCCCGCATGCTCCAAGGCGACAACGAGATCGTCGAGGGCTTTCGCCGTACCCTGCTGGCCACCCAGCGCCAGGGCGTGGCCGGGAGCTGGGCCGCGGTACGCGACTACGACCTGCGCCGCACGGCCACACTCATCCACAGCCCGACCCTGGTCATCGCGGGCGAACACGACACCGTCACCTCCGCCGAGCACGGTCGGGAACTCGCCGCAGCCGTCCCCGGCGCACGATTCACCCTCCTGCCCACCGTGCACATGGCCAACATCGAGGCACCGGCGCAGTTCCTGGACGCCGTGACGACCTTCCTCACCGAAGAGACCTGAGCGAACCCCTGGCCGTGCCCGGATCCGCCGTCCTGCCGGCCTGCTGGTGCGCGGACCATCCTTCAGCCATGGGTAAGTTTCTCGCTGTCCTGAACGGCGCGGCCGACCACAACGACAAGGCGACGTTCACCGAGCAGCAGCAGAGCGAGTTCATGAACGCGTGGGCGGCGTGGGCTCAGAAGCACGAGCACGCCCTGGTCGATCCCGGGACACCGCTCTTTCGCAAGAAGCTGGTGACGACCCAAGGCGTGGAGGACTTCACTGACACGAAGACCGGATACGCGATCGTGGAGGCCGAGACCCCCGAGGAGGCGGCCCGGCTCTTCAGTGACCACCCTCATATCGCTGTGATGTCAGGGAACTCGATCGAGGTCCTCGAGTGTCCGCCCCTGCCGTCCTGAGTTCCGTTTCTTCGCTCCTCTTCGGCCGGGCCCTCGGTCCTTCCGGCGCCGCTGCGGACTCGCCCGTGGGACCCGCACGTATCCACAGGCGCGCCGTTTCGTAACAAGAGGCCTTGGTCGTCGGCGGCCGACTATCTCCTGCGCTGAGGACGGATGTTGTCTGGTCCGGCCGTGGAAGTGAAGGAGATCCAGACGTCAGGTGGCACATCCGGCCGATTCGGCACCGCTCTGCGTTCCTCGGTCCAGGCGTCACCAGCGATTTCTGCGGCGACGCACCGCCAAAACCGCACCGCGCCCGGATTGGCCTCCTGAAACGCAACCTCCCAGGGCCCCGGACGCCGGGCCACGATGGCCTGAGCAGCACCCATTCCGGTCCCCGCCCGTCGTGCCTCGGCGCGCTCATGGAGTGCGGGGAGGGGCCGATGGCAGAGATGTGCACGGTTATGGTGCTCGGGCGAAGGGATATGGCACAGAGTCGGAGCGGCACGGACGAGGAGCGGCATGGTGGGGGCACCGGAAGCGCACGACACGGCTCGGCGGCTGCGGGCGATCAGCGGTGAGTTGTCGGAGCGTTTTTATGAGCGGGCCGATGTGGTGCGGACCTTGGTGGTGGCGCTGTTGGCGGGGCAGCACTCGTTGGTGCTCGGTCCGCCCGGTACGGCGAAGTCCGAGTTGGCCCGGGAACTGACGGGCCGGGTCGAGGGCGCGTGTTACTGGGAGATCTTGCTGTCCAAGTTCACAGCTCCGACGCGCATGTTCGGCCCCATCGATGTCGCCGCGCTGGCTCGGGGTGAATACCGTCAGGTGTTTGAGGGCCGGGCCACGACCGCGCATGTGGCGTTCATCGACGAGATCTTCAAGTGTTCCACGGCGGCCCTGAACGAGACCCTTGGCTTTCTCAACGAGCGGATCTATCACCCCGAGAGCGGTGGCACGCCCATCCGCTGTCCCTTGATCGGCGCCATCACGGCGAGCAACGAACTGCCTGCGGGCGAGGACTCCACCGCGATCTTTGACCGGCTGTTGGTGCGGATCGAGGTCGGCTATCTCGCGGACCCCTCGAACTTCGCCGCACTGGTGCGCTCCGCCGCCGGACGCCCGGCGGCCGCGCTGCGCACGACGGTCGACCTGGGCGCGTTGCAGCATGCGGTCGCCACAGCCGTCCCGGCCGTCGAGGTCACGGACACGATCGTCGATGCGATCTGTACGCTCAGAGCCGCGCTGCGCCGCAAGGAGCTGGTCGCCTCCGACCGGCGCTGGCGCCAGGCGGTGCGCCTGCTGCAGGCCTCGGCCTACCTGGACGAGCGGGCAGCGGTCGCCGAACCCGATCTGTCGATCCTGACCCACGTGCTGTGGAGTACCCCCGCCCAGCGCCCGATCGTCGAGCGCGAGGTTCTGCACCTGGTCAACCCCGACGCGACCGAGGCACTCGAGCTGGCCGAGACCATCGAGGGGATAGAAGTCCAGCTGGAGGCCATGGCCGGACAGTCCCGCGAGGCGCTGAGCGACTGGGTCATCAAGGAGGCCCACCACCAGCTCGCCAGGGCGGGCACCCGGCTTCAGACCTTGCGCGCCGAAGCGGCGGGCGCGGGGCGTTCCACCACCACCATCGACCGCGTCAGCGGCCGCCAACGCGCCGTACGCGCCCGCGTGCTCACCGAGGCGCTCGGCGTGGACGCCAGCATGGTGCAAACCCACCCCTGAACACCGAAGAGGGAGGGACGAAGGGGAGCGTGAGGAAGGGGAGGGTGGGGAACATGGACGAGGCTCCGGGCCGCCTGCACGAGCGCGCGGGCAAGGCCGGATACGAGCCGATTGGGCCGGATGGATCGAGCAGGCCGAATGGGTCGGCCGGGTCAGGTACTGAAGGACATACCGCAGCCGTGCTCGCGCACGAGTACGAGTACGAGCAGATCGTGTGGCGCGACACCTACGCGCAGTCGGCCGCGCTGCGCGAGTTCGCCGCCGAACTGGACCAGCGCCACGAGTACGCCACGGACCTCCTGAACGACGTGTTCCTTGCCGCCCACCAAGCCCAGCCACAGTTGCGCGAGCCCTCGCAGATGGCCCCCTCCCGGCGCCCCAACCACCGGGTGATGGCCGCATTGCTGGCCTCTGTCGAGTTCGCCGAACTGCACCGGGCGACAGTCGGCGACCGCTACGCCGCCGCCCTGGCCGTCCTCGCCCAAGCCCCCGCCCTCCGCCGGCTCCTGGCCCGCACTCGCACTCCCCCACCTCAAGCCCAGCAGGCGACACAGGCCCAACAGGCCCAACAGAACAGCCCGAACAGCCCGAACACCCAAGACGCTCAGAACACCCACGACACCCGGCACGCCCAGCACGCAGCATCCGCAGCCGCCTCCGCATCCGGTCAGGCGCTGCAAGACGCCCAGGTCGCGGCGTCGGCAACCGCGGCGGTGGCCCCGGGCATCCGTGGGGGCGCCTGGAACGCGGCCACGGCCGGCGCGCCAGCGGTGGGAGAGGAAGCCGCGCTGCTGCGGGCCTGGGGGCTGGGCCCCGGCGAGCTGGAACGGATGCCGTTCCACGAACGCGCCCGCCTCGCCCAACGGCTTGCCTCCAGCCGGCTGGCGCAGTGGACCCAGCTCATCGGCCGCTTCCGGCAGATGGCCGAGGGCGAATGCGCCCGCAAGGTCCAGAACGCCAGCGGGGAACTGTTCGACGTGACTCTCGGCGACGACCTCGCCCGCCTCATCCCCTCCGAACTGGCCCATCTGGGACTGCCCCAGATGCGCGCGGTGTTCGCCGCCCGCTACGCCGCCGGAGAGCTCATGCTCTACGACAGCCAGGCCGAACAGCCCACCGGCCAGGGCGCCATCATCGCCTGTGTCGACACCTCCCACTCGATGCTGATCAACGGGCCGGGCCACGTCACCCGGGAAGCCTGGGCCAAAGCATGCGCCCTGGCGCTCCTCGACCAGGCTCGCCGCGCGAGGCGGGACTTCGTCGGCATCTTGTTTGCCGCCACCGACGCGCTTCAGGTCTTCCGTTTCCCCGCCGACCAGGCCGCCGACATCCCCCGCGTCATCGACTTCACGGAGACTTTCCTCGGCGGCGGCACCAGCTACGAACGCCCCTTGTCGGCAGCCCTCGACCTCCTTGCGCAGGAGTACGACGACACCTCCCGGCCACGCGGCGACATCGTCATGCTCACCGACGGCGAATGCGACCTCAGCCAGAAGTGGACACACGCCTGGAACGAGGCCAAACAGCGGCTGGGCTTCCGCCTCTTCGGCGTGACCATCGCCACCCCGCCCGTCACCGCAGCCGGCACGGTACTTAAGACCCTCAGCGACGACCACCGCACCATCGACGACCTCACCGACACCCACGCGGCAGCCGACCTCTTCCGCCTCATCTGACCCCCACCAGACGCCAGAGTGGACCCTCTATGCTGACGGCTCTATCCAATTCAACGGCGGGGGTGGGGACTTGAAGGTCACCTTGCAGATCGTCGGCGACACCGGCGAGGACGAGGCTCGGTCCCTTCATGAGTGGCTTCTGATGGACCGGAAGGTCCGCGGCGGCGCGCAGATGGGCCTGACGTCCTCGTCCCCGCCCGTGCCCGGGCAGCAGGGCTCGGTGTTCGACATCGTGTCGCTGGCGCTGGGCAGCGGCTTCAACGCCGCCGCGCTGGGGGTATCCATCGCCTCGTGGCGCGCCACCCGGCCCCAGCAGCCAACTGTCACCGTGGAGCGTGAGGGCGGCACCAAGGTGACCATCACGGGTACGTCACCACAGGAGGCGCAACGGCTGGTGGAGCAGTTGCTCGGCGACCGGTAGGAGGTGCCATGTCCAGGCTTCCCGTGCCCGAGAGGTCTCAGGCACTGTTCGTCGGCGTCGACCGGTTCGACGCTCTGGAGGATCTTCCGGCGGTGGGGCGGAACCTGACCACCTTGGCCGACCTCTTCGCCGGCGAGGTGTGGAACCTGGGATCGTCGCGATGTCATCGCTTGCTCAACCCCGCCTCGATGCGCGAGGTCGACGAGGCCATCTTCCGCACGGCCCAGGAAGCGTCGGACACCTTCCTGCTGTATTACGCCGGGCACGGACTGCTGGACCTCAAGGGACGCCTCCATCTGGCCATGCCGGGCAGCGACCAGGCGTCGGTCCATTCGACGGCCTTCCCCTATGACTGGGTGCGCATGGGCCTGTCGGCGAGTCCCGCCCAGCGCTGCATCGTGATCCTGGACTGCTGTTTCAGCGCTCGCGCCATGGGGGTGCAGGCCTCCGGCTCGAGCATGGTGGAACTCGCCGAGGCCGAAGGCACCTACGTGCTGGCCGCCGCGGCCGAGAACGCTTTCGCCCTGGCCCCGCCCGGTGACTCGTACACGGCATTCACCGGTGCTCTGGTACGCGTGCTGACCGACGGCATCTCCGATGCGCCGGAGTTGCTCGATCTCGACTCCGTCTTCATGGGCATGCAGTCCATCCTGAAGCGGCAGGGCCGCCCCGACCCCCAATGCCTGGGCCGCAACCAAGTGGGACGCACCTTCTTCGTCAAGAACTCCGCCTACGTGGTGGACGAGGAAGAGACCTACAGTCTGCCTGGTTCCTTCGAGGACCTCCACCAGGCCCGGAGCCTGGCGGACACCCTCCAGGCCGTCGCCGACGGTGTGGTCAACGGCCTCGGCTACGAGCTGGCCGGCGTGCATCTCGTGCGCCCCGACGGCGATCTCGTCGTCGCCGCCTTTGCCGGCGACAAGGCCACCGAGGCCGTCGTCACGGGCAGGGTAGGCTCCCGCGAGGCATGGGAGATCTGGCTCGCCGCAGCAGAGCGATGGGGCACGCTTCGCTTTGTGCCGCACACCACGGCCGGCGAGCTCGACGCACACGCCATCTGCCTGTGGCACCCAAAGGAGCAGCCTGCACTCTCCGTCGAGAACGCGTGGCAGCCGACTGATCGGCTCTTTGCCCCCCTGTATACGACGGGCACGGCGGGCGGCGAGTTGCTCGGCGTGATCTGCGTGGGTCGCCCCCGCAGCGGTCGCAGACCGACCCCGGACCAGCGGGCCGCCCTGCAGGCCTATGCCTTCCAGGCCCAGATCGCGATCACCAACGCGCGGCTGCGATCCAACATGCAGCGCGCCCTGGTCCGCCTGGAGCGCGAGCAGCAGGCACTGCGGGCCAGCGAGCAGTCCTTCCGGCAAAGCTTCGAGTACGCGCCCTCCGGCATGGCCGTCGCCGAGATGGGCGGCGACCAGCACGGGCGGATCTTGCGCGCCAACGACGCGCTGTGCCGTCTGCTGGGCCGCCCCGCGACCGCGATGCGCCGCTACTCCTTCTCCGACCTGGTCCACCCCGAGGACATCGGCACGCTCCTGCGGACCTCCGCCGAGGGCGGCAGTGCTGAACTGCGCCTGGCGCGCCGCGACGGGACGTATGTCTGGGTGCTGTTGCGCAACTCCGTCGTCGCGGACGCCGCCGAGGGACCGCGCTTCGTGCTCACCCACGTCGAAGACATCGAAGAACGCAAACTCCGCGAACTGCAGCTGCTCCATCAAATCAGCCACGACCCGCTCACGGATCTGTCCAACGCCACCGATGTCCGCAATCGTCTCGGCGCCCGGCTGTGCAGCGACCCGGGCAAACCCACCGACGCAGACCCCGTGGACAACACCTTGCACGCGCACCTGTCCCCACCCTCAGGAGGCGGTGACCGGGACGGCCAAGGCTTCGCCGTCCTCATCGGTGACCTCGACGGCTTCAAAAAGATCAACGACCGCTTCGGACGGCGCACCGGCGACGCCGTCCTCATCGAAGTGGCCCGACGCCTCAGCGACAGCGCACGCGACAAGGACACCGTCGCCCGGCTCCGCGGCGGCCAGTTCGCCGTCCTCGCCGACGAGATCAGCCCCGCCGATGCCGAGGATCTCGCAGTGCGGCTACAGAACGCGATCATCCCCCCGATCCGGCTGGAGGGACATACGGTCCGGGTGGGCGCCAGTTTCGGTATCGGCTGGGCCCACTGCGGGATGTCGGCCGAGGAGGTCTTGGACTCCGCCGAGCAGCAGATGCACCTCAAGAAAGGCACGTATACCCGATAGCGCCCAGGGCCGATGATGTTCCGCGGAAGCGCGTAGGCACCCCAACACGCTTGACCTCGCGTTCGGTTGAGGTCTCATGCTGATGTGCATGAACACCACCGCAGCGACAGAAGACACCACCGCACGCTCCGCCGACCTCCAGGCGATCGAGCACGTCATCGCCACGATCGAGCACTCCCAGGTCAACGAACTCCCCGAGGAGTTCTTGAGCCTGTTTCGCCCCGACGCGATCTGGACGACGGCCCACGGAAAGCTGCTCACCGGGCTCGAGGAGATCGCTGCCTTCACCCACCGGGCCCTCCCCGGCTCCATGGCGAACGGCTCGGTGCGCTACGAACTCATCGACGTGCTCTTCATCCGCCCCGACGTCGCGGCCGTCAAAGCCCGCGGTCAATACCTCACCCTGGACGGCGAGCCGACGGGCAACCCGACCTCGCCGCTGTATGTGATGGCCAAGGAAGACGGACGCTGGCTGCTGACCGCCAACCAGAACACCGAACAACTCCCCCAATAGACGGCTCGCCCCAAGGGCCCGCGCAGCGCCCTCTCCCCCTGGCCCCGCGCCCGCGCCTGTGCCTGGCTTCGGGCTTCGGGTCAGCACGTCCTGCGGTACGGGATGTCGGGCAGGTATGTCTTCCAGTTTTCCGGGGAGAGGCCGGAGCCGGCCCGGGCGCAGGCCTGGTGGACCAGACGGTCGGGGGCGATCTCGTAGCGCTGGAGCCGTACGTTCCTGCCCGTGGTGTAGAGCGTGTCGCCGTCCTCGGTGAAGGCCACGGAGCGGATGGGATCACCCGGCGTGGGCAGGGCGGAGCCCAGGAGGCTGCGGGAGGCCGTGTCCCAGAGTTGCAGGGTGCCGGAGAGGCCGGCGACCGCCAGGGTGCGGCCGTCCGGTGAGAAGGCCAGTGCGGTGACGTTGCTTTCGGCCTCGGGGAACGGAGCCCCGGTGTAGGTGCCGGCCAGCACGCCGATGCGCGCGTGTACGTCGCCGTCCCAGAGGGTCACCCGCCCTGCGCTGTCCGAGGCCGCGAGATACGCGCCGTCGGCGCTGAAGGCGAGCGCCTCGGTCTGGTCCTCGGTCAGCGTACGCCGCACCACCCGGCCCGAGCCCGGATCGGCGACCGCACCGCTCATGTCCACGACCTTGCCCACGTCGGGGCGCACGATCATGCCCAGTCCGCTGATGCCGGTCAGGGACCTGGCCTTCCTGGCCTGGCCCTGCTCGCGCAGGTCCCACACCTCGGTCACTGTCTTCGGCAGCTCACGGGCGACGAGGAGCCTGCCGGCGTCCGGGCTGAGAGCGATGCCGAAGATGTCGGAGAAGCCCTCTTCCTGGGGAGGGATGTCGACGGTCGCGTGCGCACGGCCGGCCCTCACGTCCCACACGATGATCCGCTGGCGGCCCGCGCGGACACCGGAGGAGTCTTCTCCGACCCTGCCGACCGCGACATAGCGGCTGTTCGCGCTCCAGGCCACCATGTCGTAGCAGTCGATGTCCTCCGGGGCGGGCGGATCGAGCGCGTCGACGGCGCACGGGGCCACGGGCGGAGTGGCCAAGGACCGGCCGCTGCGGGTGTCCTGCAACCGTAGCCGTGTCGTTCCGCCGGACGAGGACTGGAAGAGGGCGAGGGTGCGGCCGTCCGGGGCCAACTGCGCCAGGGGATAGTCGTGGTCGGTGGCCTGCCAGCGTGTCGTCACCGCGGGCCCGAGCCGCACGGTTTGCACCGTCGTGCTCAACTCGGTGCGATAGCGCAGGCTGTGCGTGGGCAGGTCGAACTCGAACTCCTCGGGCTGTTCATTGACGAGGACGTGGCGGTAGACGGGGGCGTCGGGAACTGAGAGCCGCCACATCAGGATGTGGCCGTCGACCACGGCCGCGAGGAATCGGCCGTCCGGGCTGAACCGCAGCCAGTAGGGCGAGCCCGCCACGAGGCGGGGGAGTTCACGCCCGGAGCGGATGTCCCAGCGGCGGATTCCCGTGTCGGACGCCATGGCCAGTGAGCGGCTGTCGGGTGAGAAGGCGAGGTCCTGGGCGTGGCAGGCGTCACGGCCGAGTGCGGCCAGGCGGGGCAGATCCAGTTTCCGCCGCTTCACCAGGTCCCAGATCGCGGGCGGACGGTTGTCGCTGCACGCGTACAGCAGACGGTCGTCCGGGCTGATAGCCGTCTCCCCCGAACTCATGGCGTCGTCGAATCCCAGGTCCACTGTGATGCGCAGCCGGTGAGTGCGCACATCCCACACGCGCAGGCGGTGCGACGGACCGATGTCCTCCGCCACCAGGGTGCGGCCACTGGGACCGAAGCGCACCTCTGACTGCGCTTCGCCGTCACGGCGCCACGCGATCCGCTCCGCCCATATGTCCCACAGCAGTAAGCCCTCGTCCTGCACGAGCGCGAGCGTGCGCCCGTCCGGGGACAACTCCACGGTGTCGGCCCACTCGTCGGCCGCCTCACCCTCCTCGTCGAGTGCGCCGGGTGCCTTGTAGGTGTGGGTGAGGCGGCCAGTGCGCAGATCCCAGGTACGGATGTTGTCGGGGTACACGGCGAGCAGGGTGTGCCCGTCGTCGGCCAGCCGCTGCGTGATGGGCTGGGAGGCGGTGTCGGGGAAGGAGAACTTGTCCTCCTGCTGCTGGGCCGTCGCCCCCAGCAGCGCCGACCGGGTCTCCGCGGTCTCGGCCAACCGCCAGGCGGCGATGCTCAGTTGCATGGCCCGTACCGGATCGGCGAACCGTACGCTGTCGGCCACGGCGGCGATCCGGCGTGCCTCGGCCTCCAGATGGCGCCGCTCGCTCGTCCGTGACTGCTGCCAGGCGATGACGCCCGCGATGAGGGCGAGCACGAGGAGAGTGGCAAGGCCGGTGAGCAGGCCGCGCCGTCGGCGCAGTTCGTGGGTGTGCGTGGTGCGGCTGGCGGTGAGGAAGGCCCGTTCCAGAGAGGTGAGGGCCTGTTCCACGTCGAGGTGTTCCTCCGCCATGGCCAGCCGCGTCCCCCGGTACAGCGCCCCCGCGTCTCGCCCCAGCTCGTCCCAGGCGTGTGCCGCCTCGGTCAGCCTGCGGTGGGTGCGCAGGCGTTCGCGGGCCTCGTCGATCCAGCCGGACAGGCGGGGCCAGGAGGTGATCAGGGCCTCGTGGGCCAGGTCGACGCTGTCGTTGTCGAGGGTGAGCAGCCGGGCCCGGGCGAGGCGGTCGAGGACCACGGTGACCTCGTCGGCGGGCGCGAACCCCAATTCGGCCCGGTCGACCGGGCGTCGGGTGTCCTGGGAGCCGTCGCCGGGGGCGATCAGCCGCAGCAGGATCAGCCGGGCCAGCTCCGCGTGGTCGGAGGAGAGGCCGGTGTAGATCTCCTCGGCGGTCTGCGCGATCGCGCCGTGCAGTCCGCCCGCCGCGTCGTAGGCGTCCATGGTGAGCGCCCGGCCTTGGCGGCGGCGCCAGGTTTCCCGCAGGGCGTGGGAGAGCAGCGGCAGGCCGCCCGGCTCACCGTCGGCCTCCTGCACGAGGCGGGCGGTCAGCTCGCGTTCGACGATCAGTCCGGCCGACTGCGCGGGCCTGACGACGGCCTCGCGAAGCTCGGCCGGGCTCATCGGCCCCACCAGCAGGTTGGCCTCCCGCAGGGCCTCGGCGAGTTCGCGGTGCTCGGCGCAGCGTCCGTAGAAGTCGGCGCGTACGCCAAGGACGACGCGCAGTCGGTTCGCGGGCTCGGCGGCGGCCAGCAGGCGGGCCAGGAAGCCGGCCCGCTCGCCGGGGTCGCGGCAGAGGGTGAAGACCTCCTCGAACTGGTCGACGACCAGCCAGGTGTCCCCCGGGCCCGGGGCCGGTGCGCACACCGTGTCGTGGGTGCGCAGCGGATGCTCGCCGGGGGTGAGGATCCGTACCGCCGCCGGCCGCTGCGGGCCGTCGAGGCCGCGCAGGCGGGGAATCAGTCCCGCCCGCAGCAGGGACGACTTGCCGCTGCCGGAGGGCCCGAAGACCGCGAACACGCGGTGTTGGGCCACCGCGTGGACCAGCGCGTCGGTCACCTTGCCCCGGCCGAAGAAGAGCTCGGCATCGCCCACGTCGAACCGGGTCAGGCCACGGTAGGGAGAAGGGGCGGTCTCCTCCGCCCCGAGGTCGGCTGCCCGGGCCTGGTCGCTGACCGCCTCGCGCCAGCGTTCCTCCCAGGCCTGCTCCTCGCCGTCGCACGCGCGCACATAGGCCAAGGCGACCGGCAGGGAGGGCAGTTGCTCTCCGTTGGCCGCTCTCGACAAGGTGGAGACCGAGACCTCCACTCGCCGCGCCATCTGCCGGTAGGTGATGCCGCCCGCTTCTTGACGCAGCTTGCGTAACTCGAACGCGAAACGCTGAACCGGCCCCAGCCCCGGATCGATGTCCGTCTCCGGACGCCCCATGTCGCTTCCTTCCCCCGTGCCGCCGCCCTGAGCTGCGGCGGCGTCTCATCTCAGCACGCGCCCCACGGCCGTGAAAGGCGCCATCGCGCCAACCCGGGCCTGTGACCTGCTTTGTTTCATGGCCGGGACACGGCTGAGCAACAACCTCCAGCCCGGTGAACTCAAGGCCGAACCACCCGAACGGCACGCCCCGGGATCCGGTGGCGTGCAGCCGTGGGCACACGCCGTGCCCGTGAGTCGAAGGAGAAATATGCGGAACATGCACAAGGCCGCGATCGCGGTGGCCGGGACGGTATCCGCCCTGGCCGCCCTCGTCCCCGCCGCCGGAGCCTCGGCCCCGGCCGAGGAGGTTCCCGAGGTCGCCACCTCCCAAGAGGTAGCCGGCAGCGTGGAGGTCGGGGACGGCGCGGAGATCCAGAGCTGCTACGGCGGTACCTACTGGGGGCACAGGGCCCGCGTGAAGTGCGGCAGCCACGTCCTGAAGGTCAACTGGAACGCCCACCAGGACCGCACTGTCGACGAGGTCTTCGCGGTTGGTGCAAGTCGGAAGATCTACCACATCTGGAAGAACTCCGGCGGCTGGAAGGAGATGCCCAACTCCGGACGCGCCGTCGACACCGTCCACGCCTACTGGGGCCACGGGGGCCGCACTGTCGTCGTCAGGGCCGCCGATGGCACCCACTGGCGCAGCACCTACAAGTCCAATGCCTGGCGCGGCTGGTACGCCGCCTAGAAACCCGACCGGCGAGGGTCCCCGCGCAGTCGGCGGATTCTGGCCGCGTGCGGCCCATGCAGGCGCTCGGCCGGGTTGCCCGGTCGAGCGCCTTGCGCGGCCACTGCCGTGTTCGGCGGTTCGGGCGTCGAAGTCCTCGCGGGTGGGCATCGTGAAGTCGGTGATCGGGGATGGTCCGGTACGGCCGGCGCGGAACGCCCGGTTCCACACGCACGGGTCCACACGCACGCTTCCCAGGCACCGATTCATCGACCGCGCACTGCACAGTGCGCACCACTCTGGGGGATCTGCCCATGTGCGCCAGCCGCACGACGATGAAGCTGTACGTCCTGGCCGTGGCCGTCGCGGCGGCCCTGACCACCACCGCCTGCGCGCCGAGCCAGGCCGAGAGCAAGGCCGACGGCAAGACGGGCCCGTCCGCGAGCGCCCCGAGCAAGCCGGCCGCCGATTCCGGCGGCACGGACACCGGCGGTTCGGGCGACGAGGACGGCACATATGAGTACGCAAACCGGCAGGCCCCGCCCCAGGGCTCAATCTGCGACAACGGCGGTCAGGGCCCCTACGGACTGATCGAGTCCGTCACCTTCGGCGGCGAGGCCCCCCACACGACGGTAGGGCTCGTCCTCGGCCGATACGAGTGCGGCAACGAGGGCCCCGCCTTCAAGCCGACCAGCGCAACCGGCGCCGCGACGGACGTACTCCTCGACGACAGCCACCTCAAGGTGGTCGTGGGCGGCATGCTCGCGAGCGATCTCGGCACCAAGACACCAGATGCCGACACGTTCGTCGAACAACTCGCGACGATGCAGGACGACGGCGAACTCGGCACCCCCAAGTCCCCCGCGTTCTACTTCCGGATCGACGGCGCGTCCGACCACGTGAACGCGATGCCGGACGACGCGTCCCACATCATCTACCTGTATCAGATCATCGACGGTGACTGAGCTTTCTCAGGTCAAGCGGCTTGTGGCCTCCCCGATCCCCCGCAGTTCAGGCACCGGCTGTCACGAGACCTGCGGTGACTTCTCCCGTCCGTCCATGGGCCTGGTCACGGTGTCCAGGGTCGGCCAGGGAGGACCCTGGCGCAGTACCCGCAGGAGCTCCTGCCCGAAGCGCATGCCGTCGGGGAACTGGTCGCCCCGCTCCCACCGCCAGGCGGCGACCATGGCGATCACGAGCTGTCGGCACTCCTCCAACAGCCCCTGGTCCGCGCCTGGGTAGTGCGCGCACACCGCCGCAGGCACGTGGGCGAGATCGAACTCGACGGGCCCGCGGCAGCACGTCTCCCAGTCGATGAACAAGGGGCCTTGGTTCGTGTTGAGCACATTGCCCGGGTGCGGCTCTCCGTGCAGCAACTGCTCCCCTGCGTCCCTCGCCGCGATCGCGCGGCGCAGGTCGGCCAGCGTGCCGCCGAGGAACACCCGGTCCGCGTCGGCCAGTTGCGGCGAGCGGTCAGGGTCGGCGACCACCTCTTGTGCCTCGGTGATCCGGTCGGTGAACCTGGGGCCCGGCATGTCGATCGTGCGCAGGCCGGTGTGCAGTCGTTCCAACGCCGCCGCGTAGGCGGCGGGCGACAGGTGTGAAGTCGCCGGCGCGTGGTAGGTCCACAGCGTCACGGCGAAACCATCGCGCACGAACACCCGCGCACCCGCCGAAGGCTCCACCGGACCCACCGGGCCCCCGATCTTGGCCAGCCCCTGAGCAAGCTCGACTTCGAACGCAGCAACCTCCTGGCCCACCACCGCCACGCGGGCCACCACGTCACACGGCAGCAGCCGCAACACCACCTTGTTCGAGTTGTGGAGGACCCGCGCATCGTCGGCCGGAAGGCCCAGCGACATGGCGACCGACCTCGCCGCCGCGACCGCACGCGTGACCTCGCCCCACTCCATCCCCGCATCCTGCCACAGGCCAGCAACAGCAATCCCACTCCAGCCTGCCCCACCTGCGAAGGCACGGCCCCCACACACCTGCGCACCAGAGACCGCCGTGGCCCGCGCCGCCGCGCCTTCGCTCGTCCGAACAACCCTCATCGGTGCCCGGGCGATGTCGTGACACGAGGCGACGTGGACCGGTTGGGCGGGTGGTGTGCGGTGCGGTGGGCAGGAGGGGCCACGGTGTCGGGTTCGGCCGTGCGCCAGGGGCCGGCGCAGGCCAGTGCGGCACATGCGCGGCGGGACGTGTCGCGCCACGTGTGCGCGGGCCCTGTGTCGTCGCCGGCTTTGAATCGCGCCTCGGCCTCCACCCACCGGGCCAGGCTGTCGTTCTCGGGCGGCAGGTGGACTTCGCGGGGCAGGGCGGTCGTCCGGGTGGGTGACGCGCGCTGCGCCGAGGGGAAGCGGCGGTGCACCAGTTGAGGACGGGGCACGCGGCGCTCCCACGGTTCCACGTCGACGCCGATGCTGCCGTGGCCGACAGCGGCCGCCGCCAGTCCGTCCGCGTGGCTCAGGCTGACTCCCAGCTGCGAGTGTGCGGGCAGGAAAGGGCGGCCGTGACCGGCGCGGCCGCAATCGGGGCAGTGCTGACGCAGATCCACCTCGTCCGCCGCGGCCCCGGTGGCCTTGGCGACGCACCAGCGCAGGAGCAGGCGCGCCGCCAGGACGTCGTCGCGCCGGGCGGGCACCCGTATGCGGGTGAGTCTGTCCCGTTCCCATCCGGCGAGCACCTGCTCGTCCGCTGCGGACGCGCTCAGCACTTCGTACGTGCGGGCGATCACGACGAGCGCCGGCGTGCCCGCGTTCACGCAGAGGGGGTGTGCGACGGGCTCAGGAAGCGGTCGCGGATGCGTTCCAGGGTGCGGAAGTCGTCGATGGTCGACGTCTGCAGGTCGATGGTCTCGCCGCTGAGCGACTCGAGCAGGTCGATGAATTCCAGGAAGTCCATGGAGTCGATCAGCCGGGCTTCGATCAGGTCCTCGTCGAGGGCGAGGGTGCCGTCGAGCTCGGGGTTCTTCTCGTGGATCCATGCGATGACGGGTTCCATCGTGCTGTGCGGTCCTTACTGTGCGGGTCCGGCGGTGGAGGAGTCGAGGGAGGTGGTGGTGGCGGGCGGCAGGTTCTGTACGGCGTCGAGCGCGGCTTCGGGCGAGCCGTGCGCCAGGATCAGTGCGTGGATCCAGCGTTCGACGCCGAAGGCGACGCACGCGCTGTAGGCGTCGCCGTGTGCGCCGGCGCCGATGGCCAGGCGTTGGCCGAAGAAGTTGCGGTGCCGGTTGACGGAGGCGATGGCCGTGCCGTCGGAGATGCTGTACTCGTGCTTGACGGGATCGAGTGCCATGAGCTTGGCCCGGGAGCCTTGCCGGTCGTAGAACGGGTCGTCCGCCGCTGCGCGGGTCACGGACAGGCCCAGCCGCTGCGCCATGTCGACGATGAACTGCGCCCCGTGGTCGAGGTGTTGGACGCTGCCGTCCTTGGTGCCGACGTAGAGCACTTCGCGCATGTGGAAGCCGTGGAGCCTGCGCAGCCCCTCGTAATGGCTCTCGTTGCGGAAGCATCGGCCGGTCGCGGAGATGAGCAGCCCGTCCTCGCCGATGTCTTGTCCTTGCAGCGCGATCAGCAGGCCGTAGCACGTGGCGGAGGGAAGTAGCTGGCCGGTGGCGTGCAGTGGTGCGTTTTGGGGTGGGGCGCCATCGGCCAGTGCGTCGAGTGCTTCGGGGGCGAACCGGCCGGCGGGGACGCCCAGGTGCGGGAAGTTGCGGAAGTAATCCAGGCGGGCCAGGTCCTCTGCGGGGAGCAGGGGTGGGCCAAGGACTTCCGGGGCCGCCAGCTGTGCGGCCAGGCCGCTCAGCAGCGTGTCCAGCCGGCGCAGGAGCGCCGTGTGGACGGGGTCGAATGCGAGCAGGCCGGGGCCGGGGCTGCGCAAGGGCGGCAGTGCGGGTGCGGAGGTCGTGGTCATGCAGGGGCTTTCTGGGAAGGAGGCTGGGCGCGCAGAGGCGATGGGCATGGCGATGGGTGCGGTGATGTGTCGTCACGCAGGTGTCCATGGCGTCGAGTTGTGGACGATAGAGCGCCACGGCGCAAGATGTCTAGACCAGTCTGGTGAACGGCGAGTGACGCATCGTGGCGACGGTGGCGGCCTCAAGACCCCTGCGGGTGGCGGAACTTGACAGCGACGCTAGGTCTAGACCAATGTTCCGGGTGCTGTCTCGCACTGCCGAACCGACAGCCCACGGCGATGCACCGTGCTGCCTTCGCCGTGCTGAGCCGCGCTCAGCCCACCCCACCGCCAGACGCCCCCGAAGGGTCCGCATGGCCACCACCAAGCCCTCCCGCCCCGCCCGCCCCCACCTGTACCGAGCCGCCACCGACCGGCCCTACTTCAGCGCCGACGGCGAGTCGTACCTGGCCCAGACCACCCTGCGCGAGCTGGACAAGACGCGGCCGCTGAGGGTGCTCTCGGACGAACAGTTCGCCCACTGGCAGACGTATGGCTACGTCGTCGTCCGCGAAGCGATCCCGGCCGCGTCGGCCCAGCGACTGCTGGACTTCACGTGGGACTTCCAGGGGCTCGACCCCGACCGCCCGCAGACCTGGTTCGAGGACCGCCCCTGGCGTTCCCAGCTCGACCGGCAGCTGCACATCTACGGTTTCGTCGAGGCGTACCACCATCAGCTGCTCTGGGACAGCCGCCAGAGCAGCCGGGTCTATGACGCCTTCGTCGACGTGTGGGACAGCGAGGAACTCTGGGTCACGCTCGACCGGCTGAACCTCAACCCGCCCAACCGCGGCAACCGCGACCGCGCACTGATCGACCCGACGGACCGCGGGTTCGACATCGAGCTGCACTGGGACATCGACACCACGCTCGGCGTTCCGCCCCAGCGCGTCCAGGGCATCATCGCCCTCAACGACACGAGCCCCGAGACCGGGGGATTCCAGTGCTGCCCCGAACTGTTCCGCCGGTTCGACCAGTGGGCACCGCTGCAGTCCGCCGACCGCGACCCGCTGCGCCCGGACGCCGACCGCGAGGAGTTCCCCGTCGTCCGGCCGGACCTGCACCCGGGTGACCTCCTCATCTGGAACGGGCTCCTCGCGCACGGCGTGGCCCGCAACACCTCCCAGCACGGAGTTCGGGCGGTGCAGTACCTCTCGATGATGCCCGCGCTGGAGGAGCACGACCGCCTGCGCACCTCACGGGTCGGCTCCTGGCGCCACCTGCGCACCCCGCGCTGGAACCGCACGCTCGTGGGCGACCCGGTGCTGCACGAGTCCAAGCGCTATCCCACGGCCGAACTCGACGCACTCGGCAGCCGCCTGCTCGGGCTCACCCCCTGGCACGAGCCGGCCCGGACCGCGAACGCCGGGGAGCGCGCGTGCGCCGCATCTGCCTGACCCTGCCCACCAACCGGCCGTGCGCGCCCGCCATCGCCGACGTCGCCCGGGAAGCCGCCTACGGGGCACGCGCCTTCGACGTGGAGGTCCACGTCCTGGTCCTCGACTCCGCCCCGCCGGCCGCACGGCACGAGCACCGCCAAGTGATCGAGAACCTGGCGCCGGCCCGCGACGTCGTCGTCCACCACCTCGACGAAGCAGCGCAGCGCACCCTGCTCCACGACATGGCCGCCGCGGCCTCGCCCGCACACGCCGAGCGTCTGCTCGGCCTGCTGCTGCCCGACGACGTGTCCTACGGCGCCTGCACCGACCGCGCCTTCCTCCTCGCGGAGATGCTGGGCTGCGCCTCGGTGCACCGCCGGGACTCCGACAGCCGCTACCAGGAACACGCCGGCCACACCCTCTTCCCGCTCCACCACGAACTGGCCTTCCTCGGCGTCAGCGCATCCGAGGCCGCCGAGCACGTCACGGTCCGCAGGCTGGACCCGGCCGTCGCCGACCGCCCCATCGCCCTGGTCGGCGGGTCGTTCATCGGTGCCATGTCCGTCGACCTGGACGCGATACGACGCAGCGACCCCGGCACCTACGAGCGCGTCCTGATGCTCACCGTGCCCGACGACTACCCGGCCCTGTGGCGCACCACCCTCGTCGCGGACACGTTCCGCGGCGCCAAGACCACAGCGTTCAGCGCGGACCACACCACCCTCACCCGGGTACCGCCCACCCGCGTCGACATGTGCAACATCGCGCTGTCCCGCGCGGTGTACACCCGCGTCCCGCTGCCGCCGGCCACCCACACGATCGGCAGCGACTACTTCCTGCTGAACCTGGCGCACACCGCCGTCCTGCCCGGAGTGCACCACAACCGGCACATCGTCAACCACCACACACCGCACCGCCGTACCGATGCCGGCTTCCTGGCCTACCAGGTCAGGCTCGCCAAGTACGTCCTTGCCGTGCCCCGCCTCCACGAGATCCACACTGCGCTGCGGGCGCCGGAAGCCGGCCTGGTCGACCACGAGGGCCGCCTACGGACCAGCGCCGTCACCCAGGCCGTGCGCCGCAGTGCCGCAGACATCCGCCCCGCCGATGCCCACCGGCTCGACACGCTCGACTCCGTCTACCGCGACCTCGGCGGACGCTGGGCCAAGGCAGCGGACCTGCTGGCGGCGCGCAGGGACCAACTGCTGGCCGAGGCCCGGACGGACATGGCCGACTTCGCCTTCCTCCTCGACGCCTGGCCCGCACTGATCAAAGCCGCGCGCACCAGGGAGCCCGTGACCCGATGACGACACCGCACCCGCACACGACACACCCGCCGCACCCGCCACACCCGCACGAACAGCTACCGCCGTGGACCGAGCACACCATCAGCGTCCACTACGCCGCCGGCACGGCCCGACGCGGCCCGCTCGCCGCCGGGCAGACCAACATGATCCGCTGCATCCTGCGCGACGACCCCGTACAGATCAACATCCACGACGTCTGGCCCGCACCACCGGGCACCCTGGTCGAACATGCCGTCAGCGCCCTGCGCACCCTGGTGGAGCGGCACGAGGCGCTGCGTACCACCTTCCCGCACCAGCCCGGCGAACTGCCCCGGGAGCAGCAGGTGGCGGCTCACGGCTCCTTCGACATCACCGTGCGGGCGCACGCCGCCTATCCCGACGAACCAGCCGACTACGCCCAGTTTGTGGCCCGCGACGCCCGCCGTGACCGATTCCGCCTCGACCGGGACTTCCCGCTCCGGCTGACGCTGCTCACCCGAGGCGGGGACCTCACGCATCTGGCGCTGGCCGCAAGCCACGCCGCCACCGACGGCACCGCGCTCGCGATCCTCCACGAGGAATGGCGTGCCCTGGTGACCGGCACCGCCCTGCCCGCACCGGACGCCCTGGCCCCGCTCGACCTCGCCGCCCAGGAGACGTCGCCCGCGGGGCTGCGCAAGAGCGCGGCATCGCTGCGCTATTGGGAGCGGGTCCTGCGCACCGCACCCCAAGCCATGTTCGCCGAACCACGGCTGCGCGCGGGCGACCACCGCACCGCACAGCTTTCACTGCACTCCGGGCGCGCAGGCCGCGCACTGCAAGCCGTCACCGCACGCACCGGCAGTCCCGCCCCCACCGTCTTGCTGGCGGCCTGGAGCACGTTGGCCGCGCACCGGGCAGGTCAGACGACCTGCGTCACCGCGGCACCGACCTCCAACCGCAACCGGTCCCACCACGCCCGCAGCGTCACCACCCTGTCCCAGGACGCCCTGCTCAGCCTCGACGTGAGCGGCCCGACCTTCGACACGGTCCTGCGCAAGGCGTGGGGCGCCGCCCTGGACGCCTACCGGCACAGCAGCTTTGACTCCGTCCGGCTCTGGGACATGATCGACACCGTTACCCACGAACGCGGCAGCCGCTTCGCCCGTGACGTCGTGTTCAACGACGTCAGCAGCGTCCCCGCCACGTCCGTGGGCACCGCGGACGCCGAGCCCGGCACAGCAGTCCCCGACCTCTCCTTGACCTGGGGTCCGGAGCAGGAACTGCCCACACGCCTGCTCACCTTCGTCCATGCCATCGAACCGGCTCTGCGCCTCTCCCTGTGGGCCGACCCCGCCCTGTTCACGCCCGAAGAAGCCGAAGGCCATCTGCACGGACTCGTCCGGCTGCTGGAGGCCGCCGCACACGCGGACGTCCCGCTGGAGGACCTCACTGCCCTCACCGGCGTGCGCCCCGCCCAGCGTGACAAGCACTGGCATCGCGTCGACGGCTGCTGGATCTCGCGCCCTGCACTCGAACAGGCCATCAGCCACGTCACGGGCGGTCTCCAGGTGCGTGTCACTGTCACCGACCACGCCCGGGCCGCGGACGGCACCGAGCCAGCGGAGCCCACCGCGACGAGCACCGATGACCCCGACCCAGGCCGGCACGGCCGGCGCCTGACCGCATTCATCGTCGCGCCGCACGCACCGCCGCCGACGCCGCGCGGCATCCACACCGCGCTCATGACACAGGTCGCGGCACGCTCCGAGCTCCTCGCCCCGCAGCGCTACGTCATCGTGCGTACGCCCCCTTGTGATCGCGGTGACTCCACCGCGTGGCACCAACTGCCTGCCCTCATCGACGGGGACGGCCGGGAAAGGCCGATGTGACATGACCACCGACCATACGACCGACACGCTGCCCAGCCCATGGCGCTCGGCTCCCTTCCGGCTGTTCTTCACCGCCCGCAGCGCCTCGCTGTTGGCCGACGGCATGCTGATGGTCTCGCTGACCACCGCCGTGCTCGCCACGGGCTTCGGCCCCGCGGGCGTGGGCTACGCCCTGGCCGCGTGGATGGCCCCCGTCGTGCTCCTCGTCCTGATCGGCGGAGTGCTGGCGGACCGATTCTCCCCACAGACCACCATGGTCGCCGCGGACCTGCTGCGCATGATCGCCATGCTGCTCATGGCCGCACTCCTGGCGTTCGGTTCTCCCGAGCTGTGGCAGATCATGACGCTGATGGCGATCAGCGGGGCCGCGACCGCCCTGTTCCAGCCAGGACTTGCCGCCCTCGTGCCGCAGGTCGCGCAGGACATCCAGCGAGCCAACGCCCTGCTGCGCCTCTCCGAGGCGCTGAGCGCTCTGCTCGGTCCGGGACTCGCGGGTTTGCTGGTCGCGTACGGGGACATCGCCGCCTCCTACCTGGTGATCGCCGGCGCCTACGCGCTCAGCGCGCTGGGGCTGCTTCCCCTCAGGCGCCTGGCCTCCCGCCCCGACGAGGAGACCGCGCCGATCTGGCACCGTCTGGCCGTCGGCTGGCGGGAATTTCGCTCCCGGACCTGGCTGTGGAGCGTCATCCTCATCTGGTCGATCTTCGGACTGTTCGTCTTCGGTCCCGCACTGCCCCTGGGCGCCGCGCTCATCACCGAGCAGCACGGCGCGAACGGATACGGCTGGATCGCCTCCGCGGACGGTGCCGGCACCATCATCGGCGGACTGCTCGGCATGCGCGTGCGACCCCGCAAGCCGATCGTCGCCGGAGCGCTCGCCATGCTGATGTTCGCGCTCAACCCGCTGGCCCCCGCCCTGGGGTGGTCCTTTCCCGCCACTGCGGCCGCACATGTGCTGGGCGGTTGCGGGTTCGCCTTCTGGGGGGTGATGTGGGCGACGAGCATCCAGACACACATCCCGCTCACGGTGCTCAGCCGCGTGTCCGCCTACGACGTGGCGGGCTCCATCATGGTCATCCCCCTGGGGCGCGCCCTGTCAGGTCCCGCGGCCGAGGCGTTCGGCACCGCCCGCGTCCTGCAGTTCTCCGCCGTGGTCGCCGTCCTCCTCATGGCAGTGATGCTGACCGTCCCGGCGATTCGCCGACTCGGCCGCGAACCGGCCAGCCCCTCGGCACCGTCCTTGGCGCCGCTGACCGCGGCTGACTAGGACTTCGGTCGCTGCCCCTTCCGGCCGGTGCCGTAAGGGGCAGCGACCGCAGGGGCATGTTGCCGCCCCCAGGGGAGCCAATCGCCGGGTACGAGCCGCCGGGTACGACCCTCGCTTGAGGCCGTTCGGGGGAACTTGCCGCCGCCTGCGCACGGTTCACTCCGGAGCGATTGTCGTACGGTCATGAACGCCACGTACGCCGAACAGCGCCCGCGCCCTTCCCTGCGCGCCTGCCCAACATCCCTTCCATCGGCCGCCGAACGCCGCCATCTGCGGGAGCAGTGGGGGCTGACGCCCCTTCAGGTGGCGTCAGCGTTCGGCGTGACGGTGATGACGGTGCGGTCCTGGGAATCGGGGAAGACCTCTCCCAGAGGTGAGCGACGCCAGGCCTACGCTCGATTCCTTGAGGGCCTGGCCCAGAAAACCTGCGCGGTGCCTGCCACACCGCACCGCGTCCAGCGTCCAGCTGGGGCGATGACCGTCCCGATGAGACCAGGTGCTTCGCCCATGGTGAGCGGGCGCCCGGTTGGGAATGCACCCGATCCCATCTCCCCTCAGCGTCGGCGCAGGCTGCGCCTTGCTGCCGCAGGCGTCGGCCTGTGGAGCATCTTTGTGCACCTGATGGTGACCATCCCCGCCCCTCCCACCTGACCGGGCCTCAGCCCGCTTTCGCCCGGGGGCCGCACCGCCTTTCAGCGGCCACCGGGCAGAGGCGGGCTCAGCATGACGCGCCGCCGCGGCTCCTGTCGGCATCAACCCTGGCATCGAGAGGTGGCAGGCGGCGCCCACCCGGGGCGCCCCTCAGCAACGTCCCCTTCTGAGCGCGTGGCGTTGTAGCCCTAACCATCGGCCTTGGCGTCGAGGAGGCCCGCGATGAGGTCGGTCAGCGCCGTGACCGCCTCGCTCTCGGTTGACCGTTCTTGGTTCAGCTCGACGGCAAGCGCCTCGGCCGCACCCAGCACGCCGACACAACGCAGCCGCAGGGCCTGGGGCGCCAGGCCGGTATAGGGCAGCAGCGCCGTGGCCATCAGGTCCGTGTAATCCTCCGTCAACTCGTGCTGGACCGCTTCCATTTCCGGGCTTCCTTTCAGCGCGGCGGACACGGCGCTGAGCTCGGGCATGTCGGTGGCGCAGGCGAAGTAGGCACTGCTGATGACTCGGGCGATCTCCCCGGCGCCGGGGGGCGCATCCTGCAACGCCTGTGTGATCGCTGCCCGGTGGCGTGCGTCGAGCCGCCGGAAGAGGGCGAGCAGCAGACCGGGGCGCGTGGCGAAGTGGTCGTAGGCGATCGGTCTGCTCACCCCGGCTGCCTCGGCGAGGGTGACCAGAGTCAGGCCGTCGGCGCCTTGGGTGCGCACGATCGCCACGGCGGTGTCGAGCAGCTGCTCGCGTCTGGCCGGTTTGGACAGGCGGGTCGGTGGGGTGGTCATGGTCTCCCTTGCGGTCGCCTCCCAATCTAAGCTACAAAACGTAGGTTACAAAATGTAGCTTCATGGATGAGGGGGAACTCATGGTGGAACCATCGGAATCGGTACTGATCTTGGGCGGTACGGGACAAGCGGGCGCGGGAGCCGCCGCCCTCCTGCGCCGATGGCACCCGGCCCTGCCGCTGACGATCGCGGGCCGCGACATCGGCCGCGCACGGCAGGTGGCCGCCGACCTGGGCGCCGCGACGGCCGTGACCACCAATCTGCGACGCGGCGATCTCGGCCTTCCGACCGAGCACCGCCACTCGGCGGTGATCGCCGCGCTTTGGGACGACCGCCTGCAAGGACTGCGCTACGCCCAGGATCGCGGGCTGCCCTACCTCAGCATCTCCAGCGGTCTGACGGACATCGCACCGGAGGTCATAGCGGGCGCCCACCGGTCAGGTGCAGCACCGATCCTGCTGGCCAGCCATTACTGCGCAGGAAGCGTCGCCCTCGCGGCTGTGCACTTGGCCCGGCAGTTCGACCGGATCGACACCATCCGGATCGGTGCGGTCCTGGACGACCTGGACACCGGCGGGCCCGCGGGTCAAGCGGATCTGCAGCGGTGGGCCACCGCCACCTCGGCCGGCCTGGTGCGCCGAGACGGCGTCTTCACCTGGGTCAACGGCCCCGACGCGCGAGCGGAGGTACACAGTGCCGACGGCACCGTCCTGCCGGCCCAGAGCATCGCCGTCCTCGACGTGCCTAGCCTCGCGCTCGCGACGGACGCACCCAACGTCCGCTTCGACTTCGCCGTCGGCGAATCCGCCGGCCGGCGCCGCGGCGAAGCCCCGTCCTTCGAGGTCCGGATCGACCTCGATGGCGCTGACCGGGCAGGTATGCCGATCAGCACGAGCAGCTACCTGGTCCATCGGGCAGGGCAGCGTCCCTTGACCGCACTGGGCATCGCCCTTGGCATCGAACGTCTGCTCGGCCTGCGCGGAGATGCCGTCACGCCGGGCATCCACACTCCCGAGTCGCTGCTCGACCCGGCCTACGCGGTCGAGCGAATGACCGAGACCGGCGCCGCCTTCATCGGCGCACCCGCCAACAGCTGACCTACCCATCACGGGTTCCACACCCGGGGGGCGCCCCGCTGCGATCGTGTCGGCGTTGCTGGTGTTTGCGCTGGCCACGAGGTTGCGGGCATTGAGGAGCAGCGTCAACTCCGCGCGTTCATCCCCACCTTGGCGGCTTTGGTGAGTTTGGGGGCCCCGGCGGGGAACGTGGCTTTCCCGCCTGAGAAGAGCAGGAGGCCGCCCGGCGTCTGGGCCACCACGTCCGCATACCTGTCGCCGTCGATGTCCAACGGGGGCAGGGTGGCACTGATCGATGTACCGCCGTAGGTCGTCGCGTCGAAGGCGGTGGCCCGGGACGGGTCGGGGCCTGAACCGTCGGGTGCGCCGGGGAGCAGCGTGAAGCGGCCCGCCTTGTCCTCGCCGGGTGTGCTGACCACCAGGTCCGGATGCCCGTCACCGTTCACGTCACCGGCGCCGGAGACGGCACCGAACATGTCCCTTCCCTGCGAATCGCCGGGGATGCCGGGGGTCTCCTGGTCGTACACCGTGGTGCGGCGGCCCGTGCCGGGTCCGCCCTTGGCGCCGTAGACGATGGTGAGCTGCCCCGGGTCGAGGCCATCGGCCGGGGCAGCAGTGCCCCCTCCTCCGACGAGGAGGTCAAAGATGCCGTCACCGTCCACATCGCCGGCCAGCGGCGTCACGACTCCGTCCTCGGTGCTGTTGTCCAAGCCCTTGGGCGGGGCCGCCGAGACAGGCCCGTCAGGGCTGCCGCGGAAGTAGGCGGCTGCCGGGATCGGGTCGGACACCGGCTCCTCGTCGTCCGCGTACGGCGGGCTGCCGGTGAAGAGCAGGTCATCGAAGCCGTCGCCGTCGAAGTCACCACCGGTGGCCCCGCCTCCGGCGGCCTTCCAGTCCTGGCCCACCAGCCGGGCCGGGGAGCCGTCCCGGCCGAACGGGCCGTATGCGATCCGCCCGGGTGTCTGGGAGGGGTCTTTCTCCTGCGCCCCCTTGCCGCGGTCGATCAGGTCGAGGGCACCGTCGCCATTGACGTCGGCCACGGCCATCGCGAGGAACTGGCGCGGGGCGGCTACGGTCACCGGATCGCCGAGGCCGTTCCGGCCGCCGAACATGACCACCGCCTGGTAGATGGCGCCCGGCTTGGTCTTGTGGCCCGGTCGTGCGGGTTCTCGAGTGGTCACCAGGTCCGTGTACCCGTCGCGGTCGAGGTCGCCGCGGAGCAGCGGGCCGCTGTAGACGTCGCGATACCGGGTGGCGCGGGCCGCGTCCAGCCCCTTCTTCGAGCCCGGTACGACGACTACGTTCCAGGCCCATGAGCCGCCGGGGGCGCGGTTCGCGTCGACGGTGACGAAGTCGTCGTAACCGTCCTTGTCGAAGTCACCGAGGCCGGACTCACTGCGACCGTCGCGGTCCCGCGGAGCCGGACGGCTCTCCCCCGCACCGCCGCTTGTCCCCTGACGGCTCCCGCCGTCGCCTGCGCACCCCGTGAGCAGCAGGGCCGTGCAGCCCAGCAGTGCGAGCGCGAACCGGGGTGCAACCACAGGGAGCTCCTGACGCAAGGAAGTGACGAGGGATCCTGGCTCGCCACGTGACACAGCAGAGCCACCCGAATTTCGATGGCGCCCCAACCTAATAATCACCAGCCGTGGATGGCAATGATCAAAGCACGATGGCACAGACCACCTCGATGGCACTGAAGGCGCCTGAGCCAGCCGAAGGCCCGTTCACTCCTCCAGCCACACGGGAAAGATGCGTAATCCGGCGTCCCCTGGGGGCCGTTGGACGGGTCGGACACCGATGCCAAGGCAGGCGTCGTGGCCGATGGGGGGGCGGTGCGATAGCCGACGCCGGTGCCCTGGTCTTCGCGACGCCCGATTTGTTCAAGGTCCTCACGCTCTGAGAGCCCCGAACGCACGGCGACGGATCACCGTTTCGGCCTGCGCTCTCGCGGAGTTGGTACTCGAGCAGACTGCGGTCGCTCCGATCAGCTTCCAGTGGACACCGGCATCCCGAAGGACACGATCTTCGAGCACCATCGGAAAGGTTCGGCGCCAGCAGGCATCGCATGCCACGGTGTGCTCATCACGTCACGAGAGGAAGATGAGATGCAGCGAATGACGCGTTGGACGACAGGCCTGCTCGCCGCGGGTGGCGTCGCCGCGGCCTTGCTGGCCGCTCCTGCCGCAAGCGCCCAGCCGAACGAGTTCACCGTGCAGTGCCCCGGCGGCTGCGCCCAGACAACCCCCGACGGCTTCCAGGTCTCCTCCACCACGGGGAACTTCACCACCAACGGCAACTGGGACCCGCACTAGACCCCAGACGGACCAACCGCCAACCTCGGGAGATCCTCCGTTCACCGGCCTTGCCGCCAAAGACGATCACCAGGCTCAAGCCGGTCGCCCTTCACATCCGCCGCAGCAAAGCTCGCATCACCCCCTTGCAGGGCGCGGCCGGCACGGACAACGGACAGCGCGGGTTCGGAGCCGAGGGTTGTCCGGTTGAGGAAAAAGGCCCTGACGCGGCAAGACGGGCACGTCACAATGGGGCGCAGGAGGCCTGTTCACCGATCAAGGCCCTTTCCCGCTCGACGAATGTCGCAGCGAGGCCGCCAAGGCCACGACCGTGGACCCGAGCAGGGAGGGAACTACTTGACCTGGCCGACCCAGTGCTTCCCGTCCTGGTCGAAATCGGGGCGCACCTCCAAGTCGATCTTGTTGAGCTGCTTTTGCGGGACGTCGAACGCGAAGTAGGCCGCACCTGAAGATCCAGGTGACACACTGCCGGCGATACCCGCACCCAGATCCCCGTCGAAGATCTGCTCGCAGGTATCGCCGTCGCTTCCGGACTTCACGTACACGCTCATCAGTGCGCCCTGGAACGCCTCGTCCGTTCCGTTGTGCACCTTGATCCGCCACTTCACTGCCTGGTTGCCGGATTCATGGCCGATGGAATACGCGCCGGGCGTGAACGTGGTCGGCTTGGAAACGGTGACTGTCAGGCCACCGTCCCACTTCTTCGTGTCCTCCCAGTCGCCTGCCTGCTCAGCTGCGGGTGACAGCAGCGGAGCCGCCACGGCCAGGCTGCTGCCGGCGCCCAGGAAACACGCAGTGATCGCGGCGACCGAAAGCCGGGCGACCGCGGAGGTGCGTATGCCGTTCATACCTCCAGGGTCCGCCTGTGGTGGCGCTGGGTCGACCGGAGCACCCGGCGCGCGCGTACAGCGGGTCGGCTGCACAGCTCGGCGTCCCAACCCCCAAAGAGGCAGTCACGCAGCGTTTCAGGAAACAAGCGCAGGGGCGCCCCTCCGGGGGGCGGCCCCGGCTGCTCGGCGGAAGTGCGGGAAAGGATTCACGGCCAGGCACCAAGTAGGTACCATGGGTCTCATGCCATCACTGAATGTGAGCTTCACCGAAGAGGAGATGGAGGGCGTGCGCGCGGCGGCTGCCGCCGAGGGCAAGAGCCTGAAGGCCTATCTCCATGACCTTGGGGTGCGGGAGATGCAGCGCAGGCAGTTCGTCGCCGGCGCCGCCCAGTGGGCCGAGCGGCTGCGAGCCGAGTTCGACGCCGCCTTTCCCGACGAGGTGCCGCCCTCGCAGCGACCCGGAGCCGGAGCTGCAGCCGCCTGATGGTTCTGCACATAGACGTTTCCTGGCTGCTCGACATCCAGGAAACCGCCCTGGGTGACGACGACGTCTCCGTCTCCGACTACTCCGCGCTCGTCGCAGCCGTCGCCCGGCACAAGACACGGATGCCCACCCTGGAAGCATCCGACCCGGACGCCGCCTGGCGCGCCGCTGCCCTCCTGCACACCATCGTGCAGCTGGAACCGCTGCCGCACCGCAACAGCCTGTACGCGGCATTCGTCGCCGCCCAGTACATGGACCAGTCCGGCGAGGGCATCGATCCGCCCTACGGCGCCCTGTCGGACCTTGTCCGCAAGGTCCGCGACACCAGGATCAGCGTGTACACCGCGGCCGAAGCGCTGCGCGCCTGGAAGGTCTAGGACCCCGCCGGGCACGTTCCAGCCCACCGTCGAGCACACTCCTGCCGCGTTCCTGCTTGCGCCGGGGTCGGCTTCCTGCCTCCTTGATCACGCGCTCTCTTCTCGGCGGACGGCGAAGGCTCCCGCGGCAGCCGCCAGGACTGCCGCTTCTGCGGCCCGTTGCGGGAGGTGCGGGTCGGGGTCGGCTCGCAGGAGCACCAGCTGGTGGTAGAGCGGCGCCGTGGCGGCGATCAGCAGGCTCCGCGCGTCCGTGTGCGGTACGGGGAGTTCACCGCGCTCGACGGCGCGTTCGACGAGGACCTCGCATTGGGCGTACCGGTCCATCCACAGTTGCGTCTGGGCCCGCGCGGCCTGTTCGGAGTGGAACGAGGCGGCCATCAGGGCGATGGCGAACGACGGCCGCACGACGAGGGACTCCTGGATCTCCTGGTTGAGAGCCGTCAGATCGCCGCGCAGCGAGCCGGTGTCCGGCGGTTGCCAGTCGATTTCGCCCGCGGCGTCGATGACGTCGACGAGCAGGCCGCCGACATCGCGCCATCGGCGGTAGACCGTGGCGCGGTGCACTCCGGCGCGGGTCGCGACACCCTCCATCGTGAGGCCTTGGTGACCGCTTTCAGCGAGTTCGGCGCGCACCGCGGCGAGAACCTGGGCGCGGATACGGGCGGTGCGACCGCCCGGACGGCGGTCCGACGTCGTGTCCAGTGGGTCTGTCATCGGCAATCGGTATCCCGGTCATCAGTATCCGGTTGATCAAGGCGGCTGGGCTGTGCCAGCATCTTAACGCGACGGTTGTCGCCCTAGGTTCGCCCGAGAGGAATCGCCTCCACGATGCCGCCCGTTCCCGCTGACCCCACCGTGCTCCACCCGATGCCCGAGCACCCGCGCGTGGTGCTCCTCAAGCCGCTGGTGAAGTCGCCGCTGATCGAGGTCGGCGACTTCAGCTACTACGACGATCCGGACGAACCGACCGCGTTCGAGACGCGCAACGTCCTGTACCACTACGGTCCCGAGCGGCTCGTCATCGGCAAGTACTGCGCGCTGGGGACGGGCGTCCGGTTCATCATGAACGGCGCCAACCACCGCATGGACGGCCCTTCCACCTTCCCGTTCCCCACCATGGGGGGCTCCTGGTCGGAGCACTTCGACCTGATCACCGGCCTGCCCGGCCGGGGCGACACGGTGGTCGGCAACGACGTGTGGTTCGGCCACGGCGCCACGGTCATGCCCGGTGCACGCATCGGTCACGGCGCGATCATCGCCGCCGGCGCCGTGGTCACGGGCGACGTCCCCGACTACGGCATCGTCGGCGGCAACCCCGCCCGGCTCATCCGCACCCGTTACGACGCTGCCGACATCGCCCGGCTCCTCGCCGTGGCCTGGTGGGACTGGCCCGTGGAGCACATCACCGGACATGTACGGACGATCATGTCCGGGACCGTCGCCGAACTGGAGGAGGCCGCCGCGCAGATCGACCGGCCCTGACATCGCGTCCTCACCACACTCCCCCGCTCCCCGCCCCGCCTCACCCCCGCGCCAGAAACGAGGGATCGCCATCGCCATGCCCCAGCGCCGCGCCCATATCGCGATGGTCGGCGTCCCCATCGTCAGCCACGTCCTGCCCAGCCTCGCGCTCATCCGTGAACTGGTGGCCCGCGGACACCGCGTCACCTACGCCAACGACGCGTTCGTGGCCGACCGGATCGAGTCCACCGGTGCGCGATGGGTGCCCTGCACCTCCACGTTGCCCGTCGCGGACAACGACTGGCCCGCCGATCCCATCGCCGCGGCGAGCCTCTTCCTAGACGACGCCGTCCAGGCGCTCCCGCAACTGCGCGCCGCCTACGACGACGACCCGCCCGACCTGTACCTCTACGACATCGGCGCCTACGCCGCGCGCGCCCTCGCCGAAGCGCAGGGCCGCCCCCTCGTGCAACTGTCCCCGACGTTCGTCGGCTGGGACGGCTACCAGGAGGAAGTCGGGGCACATCTGCGCCGACTGTCGGGCGCCGACACCTACCGGGACAGGTTCGCCCGGTGGCTCGCCGACTGCGGTGCGACCACCACGGACGTGGACACCTTCTCCGGCCCGCCCGCCCGTGCCCTCGCCCTGATCCCCAAAGCGATGCAGCCGCACGCAGATCGAGTCGACACCGACACCGTGACCTTCGTCGGCCCCTGCTTCGACACTCCGGCGGACACGGACGGCTGGACCCGCCCGGCCACCGCGGACCATGTGCTGCTGGTCTCGCTCGGCTCGGCGTACACGCGCCAGCCCGCCTTCTACCGCCAGTGCATCGCGGCCTTCGGCGACCTGCCCGGCTGGCACGTCGTACTGCAAATCGGCAAGTACACCGACCCCGAGGAACTCGGCGCCATCCCGCCCAACGTCGACGTGCGTCCCTGGGTCCCGCAGCGGGCGATCCTGGAACAGGCCGACGCCTTCGTCACCCACGCCGGCATGGGCGGCTGCGGCGAAGGGCTCCTCGCCGGCGTTCCCATGATCGCCGTGCCGCAGGGCGCCGAGCAGTTCATGAACGCCGACCGGCTCGTGGAACTCGGCGTCGCCCGCCGCGTGGACACCGCTGACGCCAGCGCCGAGACTCTTCGTGCGGCACTGAACGACCTGGTCACGGACCCACAACGCGTCGCCCGGTCCCAGCAGTTGCAGGCCGCAGCCCGGGCCGAGGGCGGCACCGCGCGCGCCGCCGACCTCATCGAGCACGCGCTGGCGGCCACCAAGGGCCCACCGCTCTGAACCACTGCCACTTTCCCTTCCCCGGCCCACGCCGTCCTCGTCCGAGGACCGGCACCCGCAGGACAAGCACAGGCACCCCCGGCGCCAAGAACGGCTCCCCACCTGACTCGTGTACATCGCAAGCCTTGAGCGTCAGGCGTAGGTAGGCGCAGCGCTGCCACAAGGATCAGCGTGCGCGACCGTGGAATGCACCGCCGCCCCTAGTACTGCAACGGTGTTTGTTCTGAGTGCTGGGCAGGTGTCAGGGGCTGTGGCCGCGTCGTTTGTAGTGGCTGATGCGGGCCTGGTGTTGGCGTGTTCGTCGCCAGTGTGACCAGTGCAGGATGTGGTCGACGGGTGCGGGGCGGCGGTCGGTGAGGCGGGTGATCAGGCGTCGGATCTCGGCGAGGCTGAGGCGGATGAGCTGGGAGGATCCGTTTCTGCTTTCTCGGTGTCCAGCGCTTGGGCCCGCAGGACTGTCAGGCCGGCGTGGGCGGCCATCGCCAGGGTCATGTGGCGGTGCCAGCCGGGATAGCGGCGGACCTGGTAGTCGTCCAGGCCGCACTCCTGTTTCGCGCTCTGGAAGCATTCCTCCACCGCCCACCTGCTTCCGGCGACGTGGATGAGTTCATCCAGTGTCGTGTCGGCCGGGCAGTATGCGATGTAGTAGGAGATCTCCTGGGGCCTGCTGACGCTGCGGCGGGCCAGAACCCAGTGCCGGCGGTCCTCCCGGTGCCAGGGCCTGACCTCGACACGAGCCCAGTCGAAGACCCGCCGGCCGTGGGCCCCCTGGCCGCAGGAACGGCGTTTCCATTTCTGCCGGGGCAGGCCGGGAAACAGCTCGTTGACGGGGTGATCCATCGCCCAGCGACTGACCACGGTGTCATGCCGGGTGGTGGCCATGACGTGGAAGATGTCGCTCTGCTCCAGCTCGGTTCGCCAGCTCTTGCTGTAGCCGTAGGCGGCGTCCGCTGTCACCCATCCGAACGGGACTCCATCGGCGATCGCCCGGCGGACCATCGCCCTGCCCATGGCCACCTTCGTCTCGAAACCGACTGCGTCCTCAACGCCCGCGCGGCGGCAGCGTTCGCGGTCATCCGTCCAGGACGTGGGCAGATACAACCGCCGGTCGATCAGCGTGCGCCCGCGCCGGGATGCGTAAGCGAGAAAGACACCGACCTGGCAGTTCTCCGTCCGGCCCGCGGTTCCGGAGTACTGGCGCTGCACTCCGGCCGAGCGGACTCCCTTCTTCAAAAAGCCGGTGTCATCCACGATCAACACCGCATCGCGGTCACCGAGATGTTCGACGACATAGCCGCGGATGTCATCAAGGACCTCGTCGGCGTCCCACTCGATCCGGTTCAGCAGGCGATGCATGCGGTCCGGCGCGGCATGACCTGCCTGTTCGGCCAGTGTCCAGCCGTTCTTCCGCTCCAGCGGAGCGATCAACCCCCGCATATACGCAAGCGCCGACTCCCGCGGCTCGGACCGGTTGAACCGGTGCACGAACCGCTCGTGCACGGCTTCCAGTTCATTCGCCCACACACGCACATCAGCAAGGTCCCCACCCATAACCATGACAACGAGGAACCTGGCCAGCAGTCACGGTAGAAACCGTTGCAGTACTAGGACGTGTTTGAGATGTTGATCAGGATCGTGAAACGATCTTGGGATGTCTCGTGGCGATCTGACGGATGCACAGTGGGATCGGCTGGAGCCGCTGGTGCCTCCGATACCGAAGATGGGCCGGCCTCCGAGGGATCGGCGGCAGGTCTTCGACGGGATCTGGTGGCGGGCCCGGACCGGCTCCCCCTGGCGGGACATGCCCGAGCGATACGGGCCCTGGGAGACGGCATATGCGGTGTTCCGGCGCTGGCAGATCGACGAGACCTGGGCCCGGATCTTGACGAAGTTGCAGGTCAAGGCGGATTCCGACGGGATCATCAAGTGGGAGGTGTCGGTCGATTCCACCGTCTGCCGCGCCCATCAGCACGCTGCCGGGGCCCGCAAAAAGGGGCTGACGATCCGGACCGGCCGCGCGAGGACGGCCTGGCGTCCGAGCCGGACGACCACGGCCTCGGACGCTCGCGCGGCGGGCTGACCACCAAGATTCACCTCGCCGTCGACGCATCCTTCCATGTCCTCGCCGCTGTCATAACTGTCGGACAGCGAGGCGACGCACCCGCCTTCGAGCAGGTGATGGACCGAATCCGCGTCCCCCGGATCTGCGGTGGGCGCCCACGGACCCGGCCCGACCACGTGCTTGCCGACCGCGCTTACTCCTCCCGCGCCATCCGCTCCTACCTGCGCAAACGTCAGATTCCGCACACCATCCCGGAGAAGCGTGACCAGGCAGGACACCGCCTCCGGCGTGGTTCGGCCGGCGGCCGTCCGCCGGCGTTCGACCGCGAAATGTACAAACGAAGGCACAAAGTCGAGTGCAGATTCGCCCTGCTCAAGCAGGCCCGTGGCGTCGCCACGAGGTACGACAGACTTGCCGTCCGCTACGAAGCTACCGTCCAACTCGCCTTGATACGTCGGGCGCTGTGACCACATCTCAAGCATGACCCAGGTGCCGTCCAGCGGCTGTACTACAGTTGGCGAACCATGCCCGATCTCCTCGGAATCAACCATCTGACTCTGTCCACGACCGACCTCGACCGGCTCGTGACGTACTACACGGGGTTGCTCGGAGCGGGGCTCGCATTCGAGCGCGCTGCAACCCCTTCTGATCCTCGGATCGCAGTCCTCGATGTCGGCGGAGACGACCACCTGATGATCGTCGAAACCGCAACCGCCCCCACCACCGATCTCGACCCCATTGGCCGGGCGGGATGGGGACTGCGCGTGGGAACGTACGTGCAACTGTGTGAGGTTCGCGAGCAAATCTTGGGTGCCGGGTGGCCGGTCGGACAGATTGAGACGCTGCCAACGCAGTGGACGATGACAGCTCGCGATCCTGATGGACGTCCTGTGGACGTGCGGGCCCATCGCCCCCGCACCGCATCGCCGACCCCAACCATCGGCTAAAGGCAACCCGACTTTCAAAACACGCTCTAGCACAATCAAGGTTCGCCCCAGGTTTCCCCACACCCGCCCAAGCAACCTGCCGACACAGCAACTTGACCTGAGAGAAAGCAGGCACACACGCGCAAGTTACGCACCGCCCTTCAGCCGATGTACCGAAGCCTGGTGACGCGGACGCGCTTGCCGGTGGGCACTTCGATGACGACGATCATGGCGGCGGTGTATTCAAGGGTGAGGATGCGTTTGACGTCGGCGTCGTCCCCGCCGTGCGACTCCGTCTTTGCGTAGGGGTCTTCGCAGACAGCGACGATGGCACGCTCGAACTCATCGCGGGCAACATCGGGGAGCGAATCCCAGACCGCCTCGGCGGCCTCGCTGTAGCGGAGCTTGTACACCCGGTAAGGGTGTCAGGTCAGGCGGCGCCTTGGGGGTCGATTCGGGCGGCTGCTTCTTCAAGGCGGTGGGTGCCGTCGATCCACCGGCCGGGCGGCTCTTCACCGCGGGCTTCGGCGTCGAGGATCTCGTCCGCTTCGCCGACCGCGTCGAGGATGTCCTTCGCGACCCCTTCCCACTTGGCGAAGACGGGCAGCAACTCATGCGCCGGAGCCTTGCCGATCTCGTTGAGGAAGCGTTGGGACAACTGGGGACTACCGAGAGCGTCGCGAATCCGCTCGATGGTCCACGGCTCGCTGCTCATCGTGTCCTCCCGGTGCAGGTTCTCGTCCGAGTTCGCGGATCTGAATCCAGATGAGTTCCCGGTTGACATTCGGACTCACCGTAGCGCACTGAACAATGCGTGCGTAGGACTTCTACAGTGCCGGTGTGACCTGCACTTTTCTCCTTGCGGGATGCTTCAGGTACAGCTGCGAGCCTTATCGGCCGTGATCACCGCGTGGCCCGACGCCGGCAATCGCAATGACGCCATCGACCCCGGCGCCGCCTCGGCAACGACCTCCGCCGCGACATCGGCACCCGGGGAAGGAGGCGGTGGTCCAGCGAACGCAGGATCGGCCGGGACCAAACGTCCCGTCAGCGAACGTGGCCCCGAAGCAGTTCCGGCCCCTTGCCAGGTCTTCACCTGACTACTGGACTGCTCGGCGACGCGGGCGCAGGCGGTCGACGTACATGTCAGCCGGCCTGAAGACCGAGTGCCAGCGTCAGTTCGAGGACCCGGCGGGGTGAGGAGAGGTCCGGAAACAGTTCCCGCACCTGCGCCATGCGGTACCGGACCGTCTGGGGATGGACGAACAGCGCCGCCGCCACTTCGTCTCGCCGACCCTGGTGCAGCAGCCACTCCCGCAACGTCTCCTCCAGCCGCCGCGCGGTCGCGGCAGGCACGGTCTGCAGCGGTGCGAGGGCTCGGGCCCGCAGGTCGGCGAACGCGTCCATGTCGGCGCTCAGCACCAGCTCGGGCAGGTGGGCTTCGGTGTCGCGGATGTCGGAGGAGAGCAGGCGCGCGCGTACGGCTCGTGCGTACGAGGCGGACGCACGAGTCCATGGCCGGGCCGGGCCGACCACGGCGGTGCGGTCGGTGAGCTGCCGCAACAGATGCGACCGGTCCGCGTCGGGGACGAGCAGCACCCCGGTGGCATCCGGCAGATCGTCCAGGACGAGAGTGCTCGGGTCGAGCGTGCGATAGGCGGGCCGGGCCTGGGCGGCGGGCAGCAGGACCGCGGTCAGCGAAACCGGGGGCTGCCATCCGGCCCGTTGCACAGAGGCCAGCAGCATGTCCGGGCTCGCGTCGGCGAGCAGGTCGCGGGCCAGGTGTTCCAGGTCGCGCTCGTGGGCGCGGCCCCGGGCGACCAGTTCGTCGGCGTGGCCCGCGGCGCTCGCGGCGGAGAGCTCGTCGATGTAGGCGAAGGTCAGCTCGGCGAACTTGGCGACCTCGGCGGCGGGCAGACCCGCGGGTACGGCACCCGCTGCCAGGCATCGCCAGGCCACGCGGGCGCCGACGCGGTAGGCGCTGAGCAGGGCGTCCATCGAACGGCCGTCGCGCACCTCGCCGCGGCCCAGCTCGTAGGCTGCGTCACCGGCGTCGCCGCCCGTGGCGGCGCCGCTCGCGAGGTCCAGGTAGTGCCCCAGGGCGGTGCGGACGGCTCGGCGGATGGTGCCGCCCATGCGGCCCGACAACGCGTTGGCATAGGGAGGAACCTCGTCGATGATCGCCTGGACGACCTCGTCGGCGGTGCTCTTCAGCGCGCCCCGCAGTGCGGTGACCGTCGTCTCATCCAAGGCCAGTTCGCTGGCTTTCCGGACTGCATAGCTCATTTTTGTTCCCTGCGAACAATTCAGCCGACCAAATTCACGTCCTACGGTCAGGACTTTACGCCCTGCGGCGCATCAAGCTGAAGTCATGACGAGTGCAGCCCTCCGCACCAGGGCATGGAAACTGCTGGAGACGGTCACGACGCCGCTGCTGCCGTCGGACTACCTCGACCTGTTCAGCCCGCTGCGCACAGGCGCCGACCTGCGCGGCCGCATCGAGGCCGTGCTCCCCGAGACGGACGACGCCGCGACCATCGTGATCAGACCGGGACGGGGCTGGCGCGGCCACACCGCCGGTCAGTACGTGCGGATCGGAATCGACGTCGACGGGGTGCGCCTGTGGCGCGCCTACTCCCTCACCTCGCCGACCAACCGCAGGGACGGCCGCGTCACGATCACCGTGAAGGCCATCCCGGACGGCAAGGTCAGCAACCACCTGGTCCGCAAGGCGCAACCGGGCACCCTGATCCAGCTCGACCAGCCGACCGGTGATTTCGTGCTGCCGCGGGCCACGCCCGCCAAGGTCCTCTACCTGACGGCCGGCAGCGGCATCACGCCCGTGATGGGCATGCTGCGCGACAGCGAGTTCGACGACGTCGTCCTGGTCCACTGCGCGCCCCGGCCGCAAGACGTGATCTTCCGCACCGAGCTGCACGACCTGGCCGCGGACACGAAGCTGCGGCTCACCGAGGTGCACACCGACACCGACGGCATGCTCGACATCGCCCGTCTCGACGAACTCGTGCCCGACTGGGACGAGCGCGAGACCTGGGCCTGCGGGCCCGCGGGCCTGCTCGACGCCGCCGAAGCGCACTGGAGCGAGCACGGCGTGGCCGAGCGCCTGCACACCGAGCGCTTCCGGCCCAGCATCGTCGTGGCCGGCGACGGCGGCGAGGTCACGTTCAGTACCACCGGCAAGACCGTCGACGCGGACGGCGCCACGCCGTTGCTGGACATCGGCGAGGAGGCCGGCGTACTCATGCCCTCCGGATGCCGCATGGGCATCTGCTTCGGCTGCGTCACGCCGCTCAAGACGGGCGCCGTCCGCGACCTGCGCACCGGCGAGATCACCGAGGCCGAGCCGGGCGTCCTCATCCAGACCTGCGTGTCCGCCGCGGCGGGCCCGTGCGACATCGAACGGTAGGAGCACCTTGACCGCCATCGACCCCACCGCCCATCTGACCGCGGAGCAGATCGAGGAGCTTGGCCGCGAGCTGGACGCGATCCGCGACGAGGTGATCGCCGCACGCGGCGAGAAGGATGCCGCCTACATCCGCAAGGTCATCGCGGCGCAGCGCAAGCTCGAACTGGTCAGCAGGGGCGTACTGCTGTTCTCGATCTTCCCGCCCGCCTGGCTGATCGGCACCGCCGGTCTGTCCGTGGCGAAGATCATGGACAACATGGAGATCGGCCACAACATCCTGCACGGCCAGTGGGACTGGATGCGGGACCCGAAGATCCACTCCACCACCTGGGAGTGGGACCACGTCTCGCCGTCCGAGCAGTGGAAGCACTCGCACAACGAACTGCACCACACGTACACCAACGTGATCGGCAAGGACAACGACCTCGGCTACGGCATCATGCGCGTCGACGAGGACCAGCGGTGGCACCCGTTCCACCTCGGCCAGCCGCTGTGGAACTTCATCAACGCCTGCTTCTTCGAGTACGGCATCGCAGCCTACGACCTGGAGCTGGGCAAGAACCTGAACAAGCGCCGCCGCAAGAACCCGGAGTTCCGGGCGCGCGCCAAGGCCGTGGGCCGCAAGATCCGCAAGCAGGTGCTCAAGGACTACGTGATCCACCCGCTGCTGTCGGGCCCCTCGTTCGCCACCACGCTCGCCGCCACGTTCACCGCGAACGTGGTCCGCAACATCTGGACCCATTCGGTGATCATGTGCGGGCACTTCCCCGAGGGCGTGCAGGTCTTCGAGCGCCGGTCGATCAAGGGCGAGACGCGCGGCCAGTGGTACCTGCGCCAGATGATGGGCTCGGCGAACATCAGCGGCAGCAAGGCCATGCACTTCATGACCGGCAACCTCTCGCACCAGATCGAGCACCACCTGTTCCCCGACCTGCCGAGCAACCGGTACGCCGAGGTCGCGGTGAAGGTGCGCGCGCTGTTCGACAAGTACGAGCTGGAGTACGTCACCGGGCCGCTGCCCAAGCAGGTGTTCTCCGCGTGGCACAAGGTCTTCCGGCTCTCGCTGCCGAACAAGAAGCCCAAGGTCACCACGCCGGCCCGCGAGAAGGAGCTCATCGCGGCCTGACCCACCCGGCGTCCGTGCCACCACTCCTCCATCCCCCGCCGTTCACCGCGTCTCCAGTCAGTCCTGGGTCGGGGCGGTGTCGGTGAGGGATGCCGCCAGAGTCGTCAGGACCGAGCGGAATTCCCGCTCGGTCAGGGCGGCCTTGTGCACCGCCATCGCATGGCGGTCGACGGTGCTGTACACGTCCGTGTGCGGGCGGCGTTCGGTGCCTGTCTCCAGGAACAGCGTCAGGGCGTCCCGGCCCGGATCGCACCAGGCGCGGTGCAGCGCGAGAGGGCCCAGCGCATACGACGCGCCCGCGACGTAGCGGACCGTGTGCACGAGCCGGAGGCGAGACGGCCCCAGGGGCACGAGCAGCCAGTCGGCTCCGTCCGCGGACAGTTGCTCCCGGTACGCGGTGACCGTGAGACCCCCGTCCACGCAGCCGTCCCCCGGCCCCTGGGGCACATACAGGTCGGACCGCAGCTCACCTCGCACCACCGCGGAGGCCAGCGCGGAGCGGTGGTTGTGGATGTCCAGCCTCTCCTGCGGCCCGGCCGCCCGCCACGCGTGCAGCCGCAGGGTGCAGGAGTAGCCCCCGTCGATGAGCAGCAGTCGCCATCGGCAGCCCAAAGTGTCCCGGTAGGACCGCCGGGCGCAGGCAGCGGTGGTCTCCGTGCCGGTCGCGAGTTCCGTGAGCATTACCCGCAGGGTTGCTGCGTCCGCCAGCTCGGCCACCGTGGCGCGCGCCACGTCGAGCCGCCGCGCTTCTGGGACGTGACCGCCCAGCCTCGCCCGCAGGATTTCGCGCGCCCGCGTCAGATGTTCTCCCACCCCGTCCACCCACCTCCGTCAGGGATCACTGCTGTCAGGGACGACCAGAGCCCGAAGACGCTTCTTTGCACGGGAGTTGGAAGACGGCCACACAGGCCAGGTGATCCGAGTAGTTGTCGACCGTCACCGATTCGGTGAGGACCAGGTCGGGAGAGTGCAGGACATCGTCCACGCTGCGACCCCGGTGAGTGGGCCGTCCGTCGAAGGTGCTGACCAAAGGAACGTCCAGGGTGTCGAGCAGCAGCTCTGAGGCGTTCGCGTTGAAATCGCCGCACACCAACAATCGCCGCGGCCCGCCGGGCCGTTCCAGCTGGTCGGCGAGTGCGCGCCAGATCTCCTTGAACTCCGGCTCCGCCGCGTCACGGCGGAACAGGTAGAAGGGGAACGAGTGCAACGACGTGACATCCACCTCGCTCTCCCCCAGGCCGACGGTGACGCGTACGTGGCCCTTGTCGTGGCTGTGGATCTCCTGACCGTCCAGGACGACGCGAAGCCCGGGGTTGGGCAGCACGTACCGTCCCGTCTTCCGCAGCGGGAAGCGGCTGGCCACCGCCACCCCGCTGCGGCGGCCCGGCGTGAACGAGGAGGCGTGCAGCGGGTGCGCCGCCACGTGCCGCAGCGGGGTCCGACGCCGCAGTTCCGCCAGCAGTTCCGCGTGTCCGTGCCGGTCGAAGCCCACCTCCTGGAACGCTGCCACGTCCACGTTCCGTTCGGCGATCATCGCGACCACTTCCTCGGTGGCGCGTGGGTTCGCGGGGCCCGCCCCGTGCGCGAAGGCGCCGCTCGAGGCGTCGATCCCCTCATGCAGGTTCCAGCTGAGGACCGTGAGGGTGCTGCGCCGCGTATGGGCAGGGCCGCTTCCCGCTAGGGGCATGGCGTGGCCCGCAGTGCGTACTCCCGCATCGCCAGCGCCCCTTGGTAGGCCAGCCAGATCGGTTGCCTGCCGTCGTGCCATCGCCAGGTGCCATCCTTGAAACAGTCGAGGGTTGAGCGGGCCGTCGCGGCCAGCAGTTCGGGCGCCTCGGGCGCGCCGGGCAGCAGCAGCGCCCGCGTCACCCAGGCGGGGGTGAAGTGGCCGACCAGCAAAGCGTCCACGGTGCCGTCCGCCATGGGTCGGCGCACTTGTTCATCCGTGAGTCGTAGTTCGAGGTCTGTCCCGCACAGCCATCTGAGTCCGGCCCCGGCCACGCGGGTGAAGGGTGACCCGTCCGGCAGCGCCGCGGCCGCGCGGTGCAGGGCCAGGACGGCACGTGCGGTATGTGCGGCGGACGGCTCGGTCGCGTGCACGCTCTCTCCCCAGCACGCCGTACCGCCACCTGTCGCCGTGCCGGGGCGGGCGGCATCGGCCAGCCGGTGCACGAGCCGGAGCAGTCCGGAGGACTCCGGGGCGATCTCGGCCAGTGCGGCCACGACGATCGTGAGCACCGTGATGCGATCCATGCCGAGCGGGTCCTCCGCGGGATCGAGCATGTCCTCCAGCACGCCGGTCAGTCGTGCCCGTGTCACCTCGTCGAGGCCGCTGCGCACCATCGCGGCCAGCACCCACGCGGTGACCTCGGGCCGGCCGCGGTCACGCTGGGTGCTGGCCGCCCAGCCACCGCCGGTCTTCTGGAGCGCGAGCAGCGAGTCGAACACGTGGCGCCTGCGCACGCGCGGCTCGCGCAGGTCGCACGCCGCGAGCATGCGCAGCCCGTACGAGGTACCGATCGCGGTGGGTGGCACGTGGTGGTCGTCCAGGTACTGCGACCACCCGGCAAGGTCCAGGCCCCGGTGTGACAGCACACGGAACTCGGCCAGCACGCTGTGCGCCGAGTCGTCGACCAGCCGTCGTACGGAGACCTCCGCCGGCGGCAAAAGCGGTGCGGACGTTTCCTCTTCGGCGGGCAGGTCCCTCCGCCACTGCGTCGCCATCCGTAGAGCGAACCCCAGGCACAGGGCGCAGAGTCCGGCGAACAGGTACCGGAGCACGGAGAGGCTGAACCAGTCCTCCGGCAGCGCGTAGTCCAGCAACGCCTTGTAGGCCACGAGCGCCGCGGCGAACGGCCCCAGGGCGACGAGGCCGTCGGTGAGCCGCCGGAGTGCTCCGGGCGGTGCGGGGGGCGACGGGTCGGGGGCCGTGCCCGTGCGCATGTGGTGCGTCATCGCGTCGCCTCCCCCGACCGGCCGCGCGCGAGCCGGTAGGCGGCAGGATAGCCGGGATGCCCCGATACGTTCATGGGTGCCGCTTGATCTCTTCCAGGATCCTGCCCTCCCCCGCCGCGTCACCGCCCGCGTTGATCCACCGGCTCGGAGGGCAGGCACGAAACGGAAATTGCGCCGACCGGCGCGTCGTCGCGTGCGGCCCTGGTGCCTACTGCTCCCAGGGTGGCTTGCCCTCGAACGCCAGGTGGTGCACGTCGAAGAGGACCGCCGCCTCGACCCCGAGCGCGGCGCCGCCCATGCGCGCCGCCCAGGTCAAGAACGGGCGAGGTTCGAAGCTTTGCTCCCCCAGCCCACGGGTGTACTGCGCGTGGGCGGACAGCGACGCGATGCCGCGTTCCAGGGGTTCTCCGGTGACGTCCACGCCGTGAGTGGGGCGCTCGGAGCCGGCCACACACACCAGGCGGACGCCGCCCCAGGGCTCGAGACCTTCGTCGGCCAGCTCCGGGAAGATCCAGCGATTGCCCGCATCCCGGGCGGCATCCAAGGCCGCCAGGCCAACCATGCGGTGGTCGGCCTGGTTGGTGACACCCGCGACCATCCGCACGGTGAACGCGCCCGTCACCACCACCTCGGGCCGGTGCCGGCGCACCGCGCGCACGATGTCGCGGCGCAGGTCGGGGCCGTACTCCACCACACCGTCGCGATGGTCGAGGAATTCCACCGTGTCCACGCCCACCTCGCGGGCCCCGGCCCGTTCCTCGGCCTCCCGCAGCGGCCCGGCCTCGGCCGGATGCACCCCGTCGATGCCCGCCTCACCCCGGGTGGCCAGCAGATACGTCACCCGCTTGCCCTGAGCGGTCCAGCGGGCGACGGCCGAGGCCGCACCGTATTCGATGTCGTCGGGATGCGCCGCCACGGCCAGACATCGCTCCCAGTCCTCGGGAAGCGACGGCAGGGTGTTGTGAGGGCCGAACCCGTCCGTTTCGTCTCGTGTCGTCATGTACCGATGGTGACGCCCCACCTGGCCCGCTCCACAGAGGCGCGCGCGTCGTAACCGACCCACCCCGTCGCATGTATGCCTCTCCTTCCCCCCTGCCACCGCCGACTCCGTCGATGACGGCGGTCAGCCGACCGTGGCGGCCGGTGGGGTCCACCGGTGCGTGCGCGGGACCGTCGGGGAGACGCCGAAATCCTTCTTCAGCTGCTCGGGGATGGCGTAGTGCATGACGCGACCGCGGGTGAGGGAGGACAGTTCCAGAACGCTGGTCAGGTGGCCGAGGCGGTCCAACGCCCAGGCGCCCAGCGGGGAGCGGTCCTCGATCGTCTCCAGTACGCCCAGGAGGTGGGGCACGGTCTTGACGACGGTGTCCCACGCGGTGCGGGGAACCGCCAGCCAGTCGGCGCAGGTGTCTCCGACGAGAAAGCGGATCAGAGCCGAGACGATCGGGTCGAGGACGGTCCCGGGCACCACCTCTTCGTACAGGTCGATCAGCTGCCGGGTCAGATGCGCACCCTCTTCGGAGGGGCCCATGTGCCGGACCATGTACAGGTCCAGAAAGCGGCGGGCGTCATCGAGACTCTTGGGGACGGCGTCCTGGTCGACGCCGAGCATGGCTCCGACCACGCGCCACGCGTAGTAGTAGGCTTCCGCGCCTTCCGTCGTCATGTGGATGCCCATGCGGTGCAGGCTGTCCAGAACGAGCATCGAGAAGAACATCTGCCCGCCGATCATGTCCTCCTGACAGATCGGCGTCCCGAGCGCACCGCTGTCCCACCGGTTCTCGCGTGTGAGGTGGTGGCGGATCGAGGCGTGCAGCAGGCGGACCTTCTGGGCGGCGGGGATGAAGCGGCTGCCGCTCTCGAAGGCGTCGGGCTGCATCAGGTAGACGGTGAACTGCCCGGTCTCCGCCATCCGTTTGGACGGGTACTTCAGGCCGTGGGTGGCCGACAGCAGCTTCGCCACGTGCGGAACGACGTAGCAGGCGGGCATGGAGGCGAAGGACAGCGCGGTGGAGATGTGCACGTTGTTGTCGATGAAGAACAACCGCGCCTTCTCCATCTCTGCCCAGTCCACCCAGGCCGGCGGGGTGCGGGTGGCTTCGAGGTACTCGCGGGCGACGTCCGGAAGCCCGTCCGGCAGAGGTGAGCCGGCGGTGGAGACGTAACGCATCAAGGTGTTGAACGTGCCAACTTGGCCGCGTTCGAAGAGTTCGGCGACGGTGGCGTCGGCCAGTTCGTCCCCCGCCTGGCGCAGGGAGTCCATCGATGCCTCGGTGTAGCTCATGGCGGGGTCCTCGTCTTCTGCGTCTTCTGCGTTTGCTGCGTCTGTTGCGTTGTGCTGCGTCTGTTGCGTTGTGCTGCGTCTCTACGTGTGTCTGTCGCAGGGTCAGTCGACCCCTGCGGGCAAGGAAGCCCCGGGGGGGGCACCTGCCCCGGGCGAGGGTCAGGACAGGCGCAGGGCAGCCGAACGTGCCAGCGCCCTCAGGGCGGTCTTGGCGGGCGTCGGTGCGTCCAGGGAGTGCAGGGCGTCGAGTGCTTCCTCGACCCGTGCGCTGATCATGGCTTCGACGCGGGCGGGTGCCCCGAGCCGGTCCATCACTTGGCGCACCTCTCGCAGGCCCTCCGTGCCCAGGTCAGACTCGCCCAGGAGGATCCCTAGCCGCTCCCGCTCGGCGTCGCCGGCCAGGCGCCAGGTCTCCGCCAGCAGGGCTGTCGGCCGGTGGCCGCGCACGTCGTCGGCGTTGGACTTGCCCGTCTGGTCCGGGTTTCCGAACAGACCGAGCAGGTCGTCGCGGAGCTGGAACGCCTCTCCCAGCGGCAGTCCATACGCCCCGTAGCCCTCGCGCAAGCGGGGCCCGGCCCCGGCCAGGGCCCCGCCGATGAGCAAGGGTTGCTCGACGGTGTACTTGGCGGTCTTGTAGCGGATCACTTTCAGCGATGCCGTGAGGTCCGGGTCGGATCCGGTCCGCAGGATCTCCAGACACTCCCCCGCGATCAGCTCACGGGCCATCACCGACCACAGCGGGCGGGCCCGGGCCAGATACGCGGCGGGCAGCCCGCTGGTGGTGAAGAGGTGCCCGGCCAGCGCCATCAGCAGGTCGCCCACCAGCATCGCCAACGACCTCGCCGCGGTGGCGGTCTGCGGGTGATGGCGTACGGCGCCGCGCAGGGCGAGGTGCGCGGTGGGCCGCCCGTGCCGCAGCGGGCTGTCGTCGATGAGGTCGTCGTGCACGACGGCCGCGGCGTGCACGAGCTCCATGGAGGCCGCCGCCCGCACCAAGGCGTCGTTGTCCGGCTGGCCCACCGCGCGCCAGCCCCAGTAGCAGAAGGCCGCCCGCAGCCGTTTGCCGTCCGTGACCGCCGCCTCCAGTTGTCCGGCCACTGGGCCCAGGAGCGGATCGATGGCCGTCAGTTGGTCCGCCTCCTCGGCGACGAACCGGCGTAATGTCTCGTCGACGCGGGCCTTGAACGCGTCGGGCTCCCAGGCTTCAGACGTCATCCACGGCCCATCGCGCCAGCGCCTGCCGGGCCAGGACCTCCAGGTGAGCCGGGGGCACGGTCGCGTACCGGTCGAGCACGAGGCGACCGCGCGCGAGAAGTTCCCGTTCTGCTTCTGTCGCCAGTTCGGCGGCGTCAGAGCGCCGCAGCACTCCCCGGACCGTCCCCAGCGCCGAACCCAACGTGCTCACCGCCAGATCGGCCAGTCCGGCCACCAGCGCCACCGCCTGGCCGTCAAGGGCTCCCCGCCCCTCCGTCGGCTCTCTCATCCCGCGTCCCCCTACCCCATGGACATCCGGGCGGTGCTGGTCGCGCGCCGCCCTGGCGAGCATCCCGCGATGCCCGGCCGGAGACCGGAAGAACTCACGATCGAGTGATCACATCGCTCGACAGTACGGGCCCCGGCCCCCGGGCACGGTGCCGCCGCAAGGACGGCTGTCTTCGCCGCCGAGAAGGCCACCGAGGCGCCGGGCGGGGCGACCAAGTCGGCGGCACAGGGAGGGCACGGACGACATCGATCAAGGTGGCGGCGCCTGCTTGATCTTGCCTCGACCCCGATGACAGAGTGTCGACCGTTGCATCCCCCATGTTTCGCAGACAGGAACGTTTGTCATGAGCACTCTCGGAATCGCCGGAAAGTCCTCCGTCGCCCTCGCACTGGCCTGCGCGGCCACGATGCTGATGCCGGCCACTCCGGCCGCCGCCTCGGACTGGGACCGGAACTGCTACAGCATCTCCGCCCCCTACAAGGGCATCAGTGAAATCATCGGCAAGGCCGGGAAGACCCGCAGCGGCTGCACGGACGCCACCATTTCCCTGCAGCGTCACCGCTGGTACGGCTGGGAGGAGATGGACTGGACCCCGCTGGAGAGCGGCACCAAGCTGGCGTACTGGCACTGCACGGGCTCTGGCACCTACACGTACAAGACGGTCGTGGGCGTCGACTCCAACCTCGCCACCTACGAGAGCGCCGAACGCCGCTTGACCTGCTGAGGGCGGGCCCGACAAACCGGCGAAACGGTCGGCGCCGATACGAGGTGGCCCAGGGCACGGTGGGCCGCGACCCCTGAAGGCCCCCCATGCCACCGCGGCATATCGGCGCCGACGGCTTGGCGCACCGCGCCCCCATCAGCCGCCCGATCCCCGGGGTCCCCCGCGAGCACCGTCGCCCGCGAAGTGCCCGCAGCGGCCCAGAAGTCCCCCTGGCGCCTGGAGCCCGAAGAGCCTCGACCTCAACCGCCGGACAACGGCGACACCCCGTCCCGGGCCGCGACGAGCGAAGGCGCCTCACCGGTCCGCCACCGCGCTTGAATTGGCCAACCTCCACACAGCGGAAGCCTCACATCCGGGCTCCGTTTTGCCGCTCTGCTGCCCGTCACGGTCACCCGGTCGCAAGGTGAAAACGCCCCTGCGCTGCGGAAAGCCGGACAGCAACCTGCCGGATGACTGCGTGCGTGACCGGTCGGCGCGCGTCTCCACGCCACCGTCACACCTTCTCCACTGTCATGAGCATGAGTTTTTCGCCAACGCGACCACGGCGTGGCGCACTTGACAGAGCATCATGATCGTTTGATGTTACGATCTCGGGCACATGCCGCGTGGCTTTTTCCTCGGCATGACTACAGCCAGGGGGCTCTCCGGGGTGGTGAAGGCTGCCCACGCCGAGGGTCCGTATGGACAGATCCCGAGAGCTGGACTCCAGCCGCTCAAAGAGAGTCACATGACAATTTTGCAGGATCCGACAGTCTGGGCGCTTGCTGCCGGCGTCCCTGTCGCCACCACGGTTGTCGTTCGCCAGCGAAAAACGATCAAATCGTTGCGTCGTCAGCAGCGTGCCGCGGAAAACGATCTGACCGAACTGCAGGGCAGCCGCGCTGACCTCCACTCCACCATCGAAGAGCTCCGCAGGGGCTACGACGAGGTGGTCCGACAGGCCAAGGAAGAGGCGGAGAACGCCACCAACACCGTACTGAAGTCTGCGATGCAGACCCTGCAGGGCCTCGCGGCGGAGCAGCAGCGGGCCATCTCGGGGCTGCAGAACAAGTACGGCGATTCGGCCGTACTGCGGGACCTGCTGGACATCGACCACATGAACTCGCAGTTCAACCGGCGTGCCCAGTCCATCGCCGTGCTGTGCGGCGGATGGCTTGGCCGGCAGCGGACCGCGGCGTCCATCTATGACGTGATCCGCGCGGCCCAGGGCCGTATCCGGCACTACCAGCGCATCGACATCGCCTCGCGGGTCGACATCGCTGTCACCAGCCGCGCCGTCGAGCCGGTCGCACTGACCGTGGCCGAGCTGCTCGACAACGCCACCAGCTACTCGGCGCCGTCCTCCATGGTCGACGTCGAAGTGCGGACGGTGCCCAAGGGCATCTGCATCGTCATCGACGATGCCGGTGTCGGGATGAGCGAGGAAGAGAAGACGGCCGCCACCGCTCTGTTGTCCAGCCAGACCGCGGTGAGCGTCTCCGAACTCGGCAACCCTCCGGCGTTCGGTTTCGCGGTGATCGGTGCGCTGTGCGCACGGTTCGGCTTCACGGTCACCATCGACAGCACTTCTCCCTACGGCGGCGTGCGAGCGGTGGTGATGGTGCCGAAGGAGTTGCTGACGGACATGCCGGAGCCCACGAAGCCCACCGCCACGCCCGCGGCCAACGCGGGCGCCGAGGACGGCGGTTCGGCTGCCGCGACCGCAGCGGGCGAGCTGCCCCGGCGACAGAACAAGCGCCGCGCCATGGCACTCGTGCCGGACAACCAGGCCGACGAAGCGACTGCGCCGCCGGCCCGGTCGGCGGAAGCACGGGTGGCGGCCATGGGCGCATTTCAGCGCGGCACTCTCAGCGGCCGAAGTGCGGGGGTACCGGCCGCTGAACGCGACACTCCTGCCGATTCACACGAAGGATTCGATGCCCCGTGAGCGACGACCTGTCCTGGATGCTCGAGGACGCGCTGGCGATCCCCCATGCCCTGCACGCGGTCCTGATCTCCGCCGACGGCCTCCAGATGTCCCGCACCGCGGACATCGGCCGGGACGACGCCGACAAGGTGGCCGCCGCCGTGAGCGGACTGCAGTCGCTCAGCCGGTCCGTCGGATTCTTCTGTGGTGACGACAGCACGTCCTGGCGCCAGACCCTCATCGAGTTCGACGGTGGCTGGGTCTTCCTCAATGCCGCGGGCGGCGGCTCCTACCTCGCCGTGGCAGCGTCCGCCGAGGTCGACATGGGGGACATCACGTATCGGATGCAGCAGCTGGTCAGCCGACTGGGCAAGGCCATGGCGACCGCCCGCCGCACCGACACGGTCACCTCATGACCGATGGCGACCGCACCGAGCCCGAGCTCGTGTCCGAGGCCGGCGAATTAGTCCGTCCCTACGTCATCACCCGTGGGCGTGACCTGCTCGACGAGGGCACGTTCGCCCTCATCACCCTCGTCACGACCTCCACCGACGAGCAGCAGCGCCCTCAGCGGCTGTCGCCCGAGGAGCAGTCGATCCTGGAGATGTGCTCCAGCGGCTATCTGTCGGTCGCTGAGATCGCCGCGCATTCCCAGCTGCCTCTGGGTGTCGTCAAGGTGCTGCTCAGTTCCCTCGCCGAGGGGGGCTATCTGGTCACCCGTGCGCCGGTGCCCTCGGCTCGTCTCGCCAACAAGGCCTTGCTTCAGGAGGTGCTCGATGGTCTCAAGGCTCTCTCTGTCTGAGGACGCCTACGTGCGCAGCGGTGCCCAGCAGACTGCGGTGAAGATCTTGGTCGTCGGGCACTTCGCCGTCGGCAAGACCACTTTGATCGGCTCGCTCTCCGAGATCGCGCCGCTGTCCACCGAGGAGCAGATGACCAGCCTCTCGGAGCGAGTCGACGACCTCAAGGGGGTCCAGGGCAAGACCACCACCACCGTTGCCCTGGACTTCGGTCGCCTGACGCTCAGCGAGCGCATCGTGCTCTACCTGTTCGGCTCGCCGGGCCAGCAGCGGTTCGTCAATCTGTGGGACGACATGGCCCGCGGAGCACTGGGCGCCCTGGTCCTGGTGGACCCCGAGCGTCTGGCCGACAGTTTCGAGGTCATGGATCTGGTCGAGAGCTACGGCCTCGACTTCGCCGTGGCCCTCAACCAGTTCGACGGCAGCGCGGTCCACACTCCCGAAGCAGTGCGGGAGGCGCTCGACCTGCTGCCCGACACCCCGGTCGTCACCATCGACGCGCGCGACAAAGCCTCGTCCGTCAACGCCCTGATCACCATGGTCCGCTATCTGCAAAAGCGCGCCGCCCTGGAGCACGCATGACAACCCCGCCCACCCCTCCGCCCGGCTGCCCCGCACACGGCAGCGGGCAGCGCATATCCCTCGACACCCCCGAGTTCGCGGCCAACCCGCACGCGTACTACCGCTACATGCACCAGCTGGGCCCCACCGCGCCGGTCACCATCGCGCCCGGCGTGGAGGCGACCTTGGTGACCGACTACAGCGCGGCGCTGGAGCTGTTGCAGGACCCGACCACCTTCCGCAAGGACGCCCGCCGCTGGCGCGCGCTGAACGAGGGCCTCATCCGCCCCGACAGCCCGGTCCTGCCGTTGCTGGCCTACCGGCCGAACTGCATGTTCACCGACGGCGCCGAGCACGTGCGGCTGCGCCAGGCCATCACCGAGAGCTTCGCGCGCGTCAGCAACGGCCGGCTCAGCCGCATCGTCAACCAGGCCGCCCAGTTCCTCATCAACCAGTTCAGCGCGCGCGGCAGTGCCGACCTGCTCCGGGACTACTCCCAGCAGCTGCCCTTGTACGTCTTCAACGAACTCTTCGGCTGCCCGGCGGAGATCGGCGACCGGGTGCTGTTCGGCATCTCCGGCATGTTCGACGGTGTCAACGCCGAGCAGGCCAGCCAGGTCCTGCTCCAGGCGGTCGGCGAGCTGGTGGCGCTCAAGCGCGTCCAGCCCGGGGAGGACATCACGTCCTATCTGATGCAGCACCCGGCGCAGCTGACCGACGAGGAACTGGCGCACACGCTGGTGCTGCTGCTCGGCGCGGGCGGCGAGCCGGAGGGCAACCTCATCGGCAACGCCTTCTACACGATGCTGACCGTGGAGGAGTACGCGCGCACCGGGCAGTTCGACAAGGCCCTCGACGACACCCTGTGGCGCAACGCGCCCATGTCCAACTACGCGCCGCACTACCCGGTGGCCGACACCGACGTGGCCGGCGACAAGGTCCGCGCCGGTGAGCTGGTCCTGGTGTCCTTCGGTGCCGCCAACACGGCGCTCGCGGACCAGGGGGCCGACACCCGCGGTCACTTGGCCTGGAGCGCCGGCCCGCACGCCTGCCCGTCCAAGGAACCGGCCCGGCTCATCGCCCTGACCGGCCTGGAGGCGCTGTTCAACGCGCTGCCGGACGTGGAACTCGCCGTCCCCGCGGACAGTCTCGCCTGGCGGCCGGGCCCCTTCAACCGGGCCCTGGCCAGCTTGCCCGTCCGCTTCGGTGCCGTCACCCCGCGCCCCGCTCCGGCGCCTGAGCCCACGGCCGCAGCCGCTGGCCACCAGGCGCACCCTCCCCTGGCACCCGCGCCCGCGGCGCCGCAGGCCACCGGCAAGCCCGGACGCTGGAGCAGCTTCATGAGGTGGTTGACGAGCCAGTAGCCGGTGCACCCCCTGTGACGCATGTGACACAGGCAGTTGTTGTAGCTTGCATGAAAGATCAACTGCAGGGGTAGGACAGCGCGGAGTGTCTGGAGTGACACGAGATGAAGGAGAGGCAATGGACCTCACAACCTCCGCGCCCCGTTCCGCGGGCAACCGGCCGGGCCAACGGCGCACCCTGTCCAGCGGCAAGAACCCGCGCGGGTGCGACGACCCCGAAGAGGCGCAGGGCCGAATACCCGTCGCTCATGGCGGATCGGCCCGCGTCTCCTGCGGCGTCGGCCCCGCACGGGCCCGTCCCTGCGCACCCTGCGGGCCTGTGCCGCGCCACCACGACCTGCGGGGAACGCGATGACGCCCCTGCCGGAGGCGGGCACAGCAGCACCCGTCCCCGCCCAGCCGACGCTCGGGGATCACGTACTGGGCCAACTACGGCGCCTCGGGGCCGTGGTGGGCCTGAGCGAGGCCGACACCGAGCTGTACGGGCAGGTCCTGCTCGACTCCCTGGCAGACTCCGCCCGGCGGCCGTTGTCGCTGCCCCCGGCATCGCCCAGCTTCCTCTCCGATGACCACTCCCCCGTCGAGTTCTCCCTGGCCTGCACCGCGGACGGCACCCCGGCCCTGCGGGTGCTCGTGGAGCCCGGATGGGCTCATCAGGACATGGGCGACAGCGGCCGCACCGGGCTCGATGCCATCCGCGCGATGGCCGAGCGCTGGAACTTCTCCACCGCACAACTCGACGCCCTGGACGACCTGTTCCTGCCCGCAGCGGCCAAGGGCCCGCTGTCCCTGTGGTACGCGCTCGACCTGCGCACGGGAGGGGTCCCCGGCGTCAAGGTCTATCTGAACCCCTCCGCCGCCGGACCCGAGCACGCCGCACGCACCGTGCACGAGGCGCTGCGCCGGCTTGGCTACGGCCAGGCCTTCGCGCAGCTTCCCCCCGCGGCGGGGTATCCGTTCCTCGCCCTGGACCTGGGCGACTGGAAGTCACCTCGCGTCAAGGTCTATGCCAAACACCCGCGGATGTCGGCCGACGACGCCTGCGCGCTCGGCCGCACCTCCGAGGCCACGGCGGCCGACCTCCGCTACTTCTTCCGCGCCGCTGCCGGCTCCCTTCGGCCATCCGGTCAGGAGGAGCACGGCGTACAGCGGCTGGTCCGACGCTCCGCGCTCACCTGCCACTCGTTCACCGAAGGCGACAGCCACCCGAGCGGCTTCACGCTCCACATCCCCGTCCGCGACTACGTGCGCGACGACGAGGTGGCCCTGGCCCGGGCCACCGCCGTGCTGACCCGCTTCGGCATGGACCCCACGGTCTTACGCGAGAGCCTGCGCGCACTCACCCGGCGCCAACTCACCGACGGTGTGGGGCTGATCGCCTACCTCGCTGTCGTCTACGAGCGAAACCGGCAGCCGCGCGTCACGGCCTATCTCTCCTCCGAGGCCTACCAGATCCGGCCGCCCACAGAGCAGACCGCGCCCGCCGGCCCTCCCGCCGCACACCAGCCCCAGAGTGCACCCGACTCCGGGCGCACGGCCGCCGACCATGCCATCCCGCACACCGCACCAAAGGAAGCCACGTGGAGCCGTACCGCATCAAAGTTGTAGAGCCGATCGCGTTCACCACCCGAGCCGAGCGCGAGGCCGCGCTGAAGCGGGTCGCTTACAACCCCTTCGACCTGCGGGCCGACGAGGTCACCATCGACCTGCTGAGCGACTCGGGCACCGGCGCCATCTCCGCGGACCAGCTCGCCGCGGGCATGCACGGCGACGAATCGTACGCCGGCAGCCGCAGCTACTACCGGTGGCACGAGGTCGTCTCCGAACTCACCGCCTACCCCCACATCCTGCCGACACACCAGGGCCGCGCCGCCGAACGCATCTTGTTCTCCGCGCTGCTCAAGCCCGGCACGAGCGTGCTGTCCAACACGCACTTCGACACCACCCGCGCCAACGTCGAACTGACCGGCTGCCAGGCCTACGACCTGCCCTGCGCCGAGGCCAAGGACCTCGACAGCGACTACCCGTTCAAGGGCAACATCGACCTGCTCGCCCTCGAACAGGCGCTGGAGAACGCGCAGCAGGCACCCGTGGCGGCCGTGCTGATGACCATCACCAACAACGGTGGCGGTGGCCAGCCGGTCAGCATGGACAACCTGCACCGGACCGCCGAACTGTGCCGCCGCCACGGCGTGCCCATGATCCTGGACGCCGCGCGTTTCGCCGAGAACGCCTGGCTGGTGGTCCAGCGCGAACCGGGCTACGCCAACCGCACTCCCCGCCAGGTCGCCGAGGAGGCCTTCCGCCTCGCGGACGGCTGCGTCATGAGCGCGAAGAAGGACGGCATCGTCCACATCGGCGGCTTCATCGGTCTGAAGGACCCCGAGCTCGCCGAGAAGTGCGCGGGTCTGCTCATCGCCACCGAAGGCTTCACCACCTACGGCGGCCTGGCCGGCCGTGACCTGGAGATGATGGCCCGCGGCCTGGTGGAAGTCACCGAACCGGCCTACCTCGCCGAGCGCGCCGACATAGCCGCCTACCTCGCCACCCGCATCCGCGAGGCCGGCGTCGACATCGTCGAGCCATCAGGTCTGCACGCCCTGTACGTCAACGCCGGGCGGCTGCTGCCCCACATCCCGCCGCACCAGTACCCGGGCACGGCGCTGGTCGGTGAGCTCTACCTGCGCGGAGGCATCCGCTCGGCGGAGCTGGGCAGCCTGTACCTGGGCGAAGAGGACGAGCACGGCAACTCCGTCAAGACCGCACCCTATGAACTCGTGCGGCTGGCGCTCCCCCGACGGGTCTACACCCGAAGCCACTACGACCATGTCGCCGCCACCCTGGGGGACATCGCCAAGAACCCCACGTCGGTGCACGGCTACCGCATCGTGGGCCAGTCGCCGATCCTGCGCCACTTCAGCATCAAGCTGGAGCCCGTGCACTCCGGCGGCTGATCCCTGAGCGACGCCTCACGTCGCGTCGCGCACGAACGGGCCAGCGGCGCCGGTTCTCCCTCTTGCGGGGAGGCCGGCGCCGTCCTTAGACCGATGCCTCGGCGCACTGCGTCACATGCACATTGCGTGCCCCGATCAGCTTGCGCATGTAGCGGCCGAGCGCCACCGCCTCCACGCCCGCCCCCAGCAGACCGAAGGGCGCGGCGAATTCCACCACGTCACGCATCACCGTGCCCCCGCGCCCGTCCGGCGCGAAGTAGTGCGCGTGGTGCCACCGCTTGAACGGCCCGGCCACCTGCTCGTCCACGAAGCTCGCGGGCCGCTCGTAGGCACTGATGCGTGAGGTCATCCGCCACCGCATACCGAAGTGCCGGGCCTCCCAGGTCACGGTGTCACCGAGCGCCATGCGTCCGGCTCGGACCCCGCCGATGATCCGCTCGCCTGAGTCGGCCATGGACGCGGTGTGCAGATCGACGTCCAACGACAAATCGAAGACGGTCGCCGGCGGGGCGGCGATGTGCGTGATGGTCTCGAAACACTGCATGCGCGCATGCTTGCACGAGCGCCCGGAGCCGCCTTGCCCCGGCCCTTGAGCGCCCGCCCAGGCTGGAGTGGGTGCGTCCGCCGGTGTGTGATCACGGTCCGCGCCAGAGGTTGGCGAAAGCCGTGTTCTCGATGGCCCGCCTCTGCCGTACGGCCTCCAGCTCCATCACCGCGTCGTGGACGGCGGCCAGCACGGCCGTCACCGCCTGGTCTTCGGGGTCCGACTGGTCCTGGGATGGTTCGTCGTAGATGCCCACGGCCGCGGCGAGCGCGGCCAGAACGGGTTCCTTGTCGTTCCAGCGCCGGCCCGCACGGCGGCGCGCGGGCGTATCGACCGGTTCGACGCGTTCGGGACCGAAGGGCGACCGGCCGCCGCGCTGCGGCTTCAGCTCACCGCTCTCCTCCAGGGCGGCCTGATAGGCAGCCGCGAGGTCTCGGCCCCGGCGCCACAGCCAGTCCTCGACCGCTTCGTAAGGCGTCTGCCGGGTGAGTGCTTCCGCGGCCCGGGCCGTGAAGGGGTCCTCCAGCGCCGGCTGTCCGGCCGGAACGATGCGGTCGCCGTCCACGGAAGCCGCCCCCGCCCCGATGAGATCGATCAGCTCGGCTCCGGCGAGGGCGAGGGACAGGTCGCCTTGTCCCACGGACTGCTTCGGTTCCATGGCGATGATGAACAGGTCTTTCGCCGTGGTCATGAACGGCTCCCCTCAAAGACGTCAACAACGGTGCGGGCGCGCCGACCGGGCCCGCACCGGGGGGCCGGCCCGGAAGCCGGGCGACTGTCACCACCAGTATCGCCCCACCCGCACGGTTGCAGCCTTTTCACTCGGCTTCGCCGTGGAACCGAGGCACCTGGCAGGGAACCCCGGTGCACGCGCCGAACGGGTGCGGCCCGTAACGGGCCTGCTCAAGGCTCGTTTACGAGCCGCGGACGGCATACGTCCGCGGCCCATAAATCCGCTTTCTCTGCAGGAGGTGGCGTGTGCCCCTTGCCTATCTGGAGTCCGACGCCGATCGCTTGTTCGGTGCCGGCTGGCCGACCGTGCTGGCCCGGGAAACCGCAGGGGCCCTGCGCGACATGGGGACCGCCGCCCGTCGCGGCACGGGCCGCAGCCGGCTGCTCGCCCCGTACTGAATGGCGCGCCGCTTCGCGGGCGCGGCCACTCGGCCCCTGAACGGCACGGCCCTGGCGGGTTTCACCTTCGCCACCGGGCGTCACTGAACGGATCCAGCCGTCGTGCGTCTAGGACGCCGTCCAACACGAGGGGGAAGAGCACCTCCAGGGCCTTGGTCTTGCCGGATCCGTTGTGCCCGCGAAGCACCAGGCGACCGTCGGCGAAGACGAATTTCCCCAGGGTGTGGTCCGTTGGAACGTTCGCACCGTTCTCGTACCGGTTCACCTCCCGGCGGGTCACCGTTGCCCGGCCGGAGGCGGCGTTGATCGCACCGGCCTGCTCGTCCTGCGACCGATTCGCGTTACGCCGCAGGTGACGGAGCAACTCGGCAAATGGATCCACCGCCATGAGTCTGACCCCTATCCGTGGGAGAAAGCCGATCGCCCTCGGGACTGCAAAGCTCGCCCATGGCGGATCAGGGCCCACGCCTTGAGGGCCTCGGGGCGTCCGCCCTTCTGCGCGGCGGTGACGTAGATCGCGGGGCCTACGTAGCGCACCAGTTCGCCGCAGCGGTGGAGTCGAAGCCCAACACCATGGGCCGGCAGCGGGCTCAGGCCATCGCTGCCGGGCTCCCCGACACTGAGCATGACCTGGCCAGCCACCTGCTGACGTTCGCGACGCTGTGAAGCGTCGAAGCGCACAGGCTCGGTGAGAGTGAGGCGCTGTAGTGGGGGCCTTTACCCCGGGCGTGTCTCGTCGACGGCCCAGGACAGGTACGCCTCCGACCCTCCGGTCACAGGCAGCGTGACCCACTGGGGGACGTCGTACGGGTGCCTCTCGTGCAGCCATGCCTCTAGCGCGGGGAGGCGATCCGACGACGTCATGTAGGAGATCCGCCACTCCTGAGCCGCCTCGACCTTCCCCTGCCACCAGTAGAAGGCGGTGATGGGCGCATCGATGTGGACGCCCGCCGCCAGTTTGCTCTCAACAGCTCCTCTGGCGAGGGTCTTCGCCTGCTCCTCGTCGTCACTCGTCGTCTGCGCGATCACGATCTCGGGGTCCATGCGGCTACCTCTCCAGCTCGGATACCGCGACCCTATCCACTTGTCCGATGAAGGCGGGCGGGAGGTAGTTACCGGCAGGGCTTGGCGATTCATTGCGCAGCAGACAGCTCGGACGATCAGTTGTTCAATGTGTCGGGATCGATCGCATACGGGAACGTCGTTCATCAGCCCTCATGCGAAACCAGCGAGCCGTAGGGAACCGGATCGCGCATCAGGCCCGGAGTAGCTGGAGTCGCCTGAAAAGGCGCCGAAGTACGAACGCAGGGATCAGGCGTCGGAGCCCGAAGCGGTAGCCAAGGGCGCGCTCCAGCGTGGTGACGATGTGCTGTTGGTTCCCCACCCCGAAGCCGCCCAGGTTCATCTCGGCGGCGGCGGTGACAGGTGTGGCGTTCCAGGCATCGCAACAGGCCTGCTTGAAGGCAGCGTCGAGGTTGGTGAGGCAGTTGTCGAATACCTCACTGAGTACCGTACTCTCTGTCGCGATCCAGGCGCGGCTCTCTGCGAGGGTCTCCTGGAGGTCGTGTCCGGTGATTGCGAGCCTGCTCAGGACCTCGGGATCGTCGCTGGTGCGGCGGCGTATCCGGTAGGGGTACTCGATACGTGCGACCAGAACCTTCACCGCGGCGGCGTAGCGGTCTCGGCGGACGGTCGCTCCAGCGCGCAGTCCGGTCAGGATGTCTCCGAGGGCTCCCGCGACGACGGAGGAGCCCAGGACGAGCGCGAGGATCGTGATCACAGATGTGGATGCCGTTTCTGGTGCGGTGGAGGGTGCCGGGCCCATCGGCGAGCCTCCTGTTGTGTCTCGGCGGTACGCAGCGGGTGGGTGCCGTGGGCGGGTTGGCCATGTGGTGCGTCTTCGGCCGGCCAGGTGCCGGAGCGGCGCCAAGCCTCTTCGTAAAGCAGATGTCGGTGAACGAGAGTGATCAGCGCTTCCAGGCCGTCCTCGGGGATCCAGCGCAGGGTCGCGTCATCGCTGGGGTACTGCAGGCACAAGTCCCTTAGCGGCGGCGGGTTGCGGTGCTTGAAGGCACGGTCGGCCGAGTCGAGCGGGAAGGCGTGCACGGTGTAGTCGGGTCGGATGACGAGGCGGACACGTTCGGTGGGGTAGTTCTCGCGTTCCAGGGCGGGCAGCGGGCGCAAGGTGAGTTCGAGGAGCGCGGCTCCGGCCGGACCGATGCGGCCAGCCGCCTGCTCCACGCCGTAGACGGTATCGGCGTGGAGCAGGTGGTCGGCGGCTGCGCCGGGGTCGGCGAGCACCGCCTTCAGCGGGTACGCCATGACCGGGCCGGTCGCGTGGGCTGCTGCCCGCGCGGGGAGACGACGGCGCGTCCGGTGGAGGTGATGCTGCCGGCCGCCAGTGCGCGCAGCGCGTCGGTAGCGTTCTGGGACTCGGACTGTGGGAACGGGTCTCCGATCAAGGTGTGCCAGAGCTCGATGGCCGCAGCGTGCTGTCCGTCCTCTTCCAGACGTCGCGCCTCGGCCGCCCGTCGGGCGGTGGCGGCCAGCGTGGTGGCGTACGTATTGCGCTCGTCGATCGTCCACTCGGCGGTGAGGTCGTCAACACCGGTCGGGTCGAGCACCGGGTGGGTGACCGCCTGGGCGGCGTGAGCCAGGGTGGTGGCGAGGGCCTGGGAGTGCTCAAGCGGGCCGGTGACGGCCGCGTAGGCGAAGGCCTCCCACAGCAGCCCGCAGGTGTCGTCGAGGACAGGGTTGCCCTTCTTGAACGACTTCAGCATGCGGACCTGGTGGACGAACCGTCCGCCGGTGGCCTGGTTGCGGGTGCTGATGATCCGGTTGAGCGTACGGGTGTTGGACCACTCTCAGGTGTCGCTCTCCCTGTCGGCGATGTAGACGATCTCGCTGTCTTCAACGTCGAGCGCGGGGACCAGGTCGAAGGTGAAGTCCAGCTCGGCGAAGGTGACCTGGAGGGCGTGGGCAGGGGCGTCATCCACGTCGAAGAGGGCGTCGGGGTACTTCTCGGCGATGACCTCGCGGATGAGGCTCATCGCGTGGGCCGGGCCGCTGGGCTGACGCAGGGTCTTCTCCAGGCGCGGATGCATCCGGATGACCATGTCGACATCCTTGAGCGGCTTGAGCATCGTCTTGCGGGCGAAGCTGCCCTGCAGGAAGGTGGCGATGGCCAGGCTGGCGATCACCAGATGTTCGGTGATCTCGTTGTGCCGCTTCTGGGCGCTTTTGCGCTCGTGGCCATCGAGGTTGAGTTCCTCGTCGAAGGCATCGAAGGCGTTCGTGGTGCTGTCGTTCATCGTGCTGTCGTGCTCGTTTCTGCCGGCCGGGTAGATCGTGGTGCCCGGCGCCGGCTCCGGGGTCCCGTACGTGGTGAGGCGCCCGGGGTGGGTGCCTTCACTGGGGACAGACGACGTAACTCGGCAGTAGCGCGACGGGTGTGACGAGAGTTCAGTCGCAGTCGCGGCAGCGGCCGCTGGCGCCTTCGAACATGGCCGCCGGATGGACGACGAAGCAGGCCGTGCACTGGCGCTCGAACACCTTGCGGTCGCAGCTGCAGCGGTCGCAGTCGGGGCACGAGGCAGACTCGCAGCGGGCGCAGGCGCGGGCGGAGGAGGTGAAGTCCTCCCCGCAGTGTGCGCAGGTATAGCTGGCGGCCTCGGGGCCGTTGTATGACCGCCCGTGTGGTGTCGGGTCTGTGGACGCCGGGCAGCAAGCGGCTGCGGGCCTCGTCCTCGGCCGGGGATGCGGCGCGGGGTGCGGCCGCGCGCGTGGTGCGCGAGGTCCTGGCGGACCCGGCGGCGTATGTGCAGCGCGTGGCGGACTGACGTCGCCGTCCGGGCAGGGCCGGCGGTGCCGGTCCGCCGCGCGCCGCGGGGCGGTGTCAGCCCCGATGCGCCGCGATCAGCCGCCGGTACCAGTGGTAGCTGTCCTTCGGGGTGCGCCGCTGGGTGTCGTAGTCGACGCGTACGATCCCGAACCGCTTGGCGTAGCCCAGGGCCCATTCGAAGTTGTCCAGCAGCGACCAGACGTAGTAGCCGCGTACGTCCACGCCCTTGTCCATGGCGGCAAGCAGGGCCGTCAGGTGGCTGTGCAGATAGGCCACGCGGTCCGGGTCGTGGACGCTGCCGTCCTGGTCGACCACGTCGTGCTCGGCCGAGCCGTTCTCGGTGATGTGGATCGGCGGCAGGGCCGCGCCGTAGGTGTCCTTCAGCGCGGTCAGCAGGTCGGTGAAGGATTCGGGCACGACGGGCCAGTTCATGGCCGTGCGCCGCACGTCGGGGTAGGCCACTTCCTGGTAGCGGTTGTCGGTGGCGACGCGGAGGGCGGGGTCGGGCTCGCGGTGGGGGGCGTCGGCGACCACGATCGGCCGGTAGTAGTTGACGCCGAGGAAGTCCAGCGGCTGGGCGATGAGGTCCAGGTCACCCTCCCGGCGGAAGTCCTGGCCGCTGATCAGCTCGCCCCAGGTGTCGTGTTCGGTGGCCGGGTAGCGGCCGGCGAGGATCGGCTCGGTCCACACCAGGTTGTGCTGGGTGTCGGCGCGCAGGGCGGCCGCGCGGTCGGCGGGCGTGTCGTGGGCGGGCACGTTGCGGTCGAGGTTGAGGGTGATGCCGGCTTCCTGGACGCCGGCCGCGCGCAGGGCCTTCATCGCCAGGCCGTGGCCGACGAGCAGGTGGTGGGCGGCGGCCAGGGCGCCGGTCCCCTCCTGGGCGCCGGGTGCGTGGCGGCCGACGGAGTAGCCGAGGAACGCGCTGCACCACGGCTCGTTGAGGGTGATCCAGCGGGGTACGCGGTCGGCGAGGTGCTCGGCGGCGATCTGCGCGTACTCGCCGAAGCGTTCGGCGGTCTCACGCACGCGCCAGCCGCCCCGGTCTTCCAGGGCCTGGGGCAGGTCCCAGTGGTAGAGGGTGGCGGCCGGTTCGATGCCCGCTTCGAGGAGTTGGTCGACGAGCCGGGAGTAGAAGTCCAGGCCCTTGGCGTGGGCGGGGCCGGATCCGGTGGGCTGGATGCGGGGCCAGGCGAGGGAGAAGCGGTAGGAGTCGACCCCCAGGTCGCGCAGCAGGGCCACGTCTTCGGGGTAGCGGTGGTAGTGGTCGCAGGCCACGTCGCCGGTGTCGCCGCCGTCGACGCGGCCGGGGGTGTGGCAGTAGGTGTCCCAGATGGAGGGGCCGCGGCCGTCCTCGTGGGCGGCGCCCTCGATCTGGTAGGCGGCGGTGGCGGCGCCGAAGACGAAGCCGGCGGGGAAGACGGGCAAGTCACTCATGGATGGCCTTACGTGGCGTACGTGGTTACTTGACGGATCCGCCGGTGATGCCGGCGGCGATGTATTTCTGGGCGAGGACGAGCAGCGCCGCCGCGGGGATCGCGGACAGGACGGATGCGGCCATGACGGAGCCCCAGTCGCCGACGTGGGCGCCGATGTACTGGTAGATGCCGAGGGTGACCGGCTTGACGTCGTCGGTGGTGTTGAGCGTGAGCGCGAACATGAAGTCGCTCCACGCGTACAGGAAGGAGAAGAGCCCCGCGGTGATCAGGGAGTTGCGGCTCATGGGGAGCACGACCTGTACGAAGGTGCGCAGCCGGCCCGCGCCGTCGACCTCGGCGGCCTCGATGACCTCGTGGGGGATGGCCACCATGAAGGAGCGCATCAGGACGATGGCGAAGGGGATGCCGAGTGAGGCGTCGGCGAGCATGAGGCCGAAGTAGGAGTTGACCAGGCCGAGATCGACGTACGCGCTGTAGAGCGCGTTGGCGATGACGATGCCCGGCACCATCTGGGTGATGAGCGTGCCGAAGACGATGGTGCGGGTGCCGCGCAGGCGGAACTGGGCCAGGCCGTAGGCGGCGGGGGCGGCGATGGCCAGGCAGATGGTGACGGCGCCGAAGGCGACGGCGAGCGAGGTCAGCAGGTGGCCGCCCTGTTCGCGGATCGCGGAGGTGAACCCGGACAGGTCCAGCCCGTGCGGGAGGGGCGAGACCTCCAGGAGGCCGGAGGCGGGTTGCAGGGCGGTGTTGAGCATCCAGTACAGCGGGAAGAGCATCGCGCACAGGATGAGGACGCCGACGGTGGTGGTGCCCCAGCGGCGCTGTGCCCTGGCGGGTGTCCGGGTGGCGGGCGTCTTGGTGACGGTGGTGGTCGCCATGGCGGTCACTTCCCCTCGGTGCGGTTGGCCCGCAGGTAGAACACCGCGAAGACGGCGGAGATCAGGATCAGGACGTTGCCGACGACGGCGCCCGCGCCGAAGTCCAGCTGCACGAAGGAGTTCTGGTAGGTCAAGGTGCCCAGGGTCTGGGTGGCGTCGGCGGGGCCGCCGTCGGTCAGGGCGAGGATCAGGTCGAGGATCTTGACCGTCGACATGAAGCCGAGGACCAGCACCACGGTGATGACCGGTTTGAGCAGCGGCAGGGTGATCGAGCGGAACGTGCGCCAGGCGGACGCGCCGTCCAGGGACGCGGCCTCGTACAGCTCCTTCGGGACCTCTTGGAGGCCCCCGTACAGGATCACCATGTTGAAGGGGATGCCGATCCAGACGTTCACCAGGATGACGGAGAACAGGGCCATGCCGGGGCTGGTCAGCCAGGGTGTGGCGCCGCCCAGGCCGAGGGTGTCGAGGAAGGAGTTGAGCACGCCGGTGTCCTGGTCCAGGATGCGGCGCCACACGATGCCCGAGACGACCATCGGGACGAGCCAGGGCAGCAGGATCAGCGAGCGCAGGACGCCGTTGAGCGGGAATTTCTTGGTGAAGAAGACGGCGAGCGCGAGGCCGATGCCGAACTGGCCGATCAGGGAGCCGAGGGTGAAGACGACGGTGTGCCACAGCGCCTTGCCGAACAGGTCGTCCTGGAAGACCGTGCTCCAGTTGTCGGTGCCGTTGAAGGGGGCCTTGCCGTCGAAGAAGGTGGACGGCGAGTAGTCCTGGAAGCTCATCAGGACGTTGCGCACGAGCGGGTAGCCGAAGAACAGCGCCATGAAGATGACCGCGGGCGCGATGAATCCCCACTGGGAGAGCCGGCGGCGGCGCCGGGCGCGGGCCGGGTCGGGCTTCTTGACGGTGGCCGTGGGCCGGTCGTGGCCCGGCGTGGTGGCGGTGGCTGTGGTGGTCGCCATGTTCGTCACGTCACTTCCCGCTCGTGGCGCGCTGTTGGGCACGCTGCAGCGCGGCCTCGCTGGATTGCCCGGTGAGGGCGGACTGGAAGGCGCTCTGCAGGGCCAGCGACACCGACGACCAGCGCGCGCCGACCTTGGCCGTGCGTGAGCGTGCGGTGGCCACCTGGTCGGCCAGGGCGTCGAGTTCGGGCACTTCCTTGCGCCAGACGGCGGCGGCCTTCTGGTTGGCCGGGACCATCCAGCTGTTGCGCGCGTAGGTGATCTGCTCCTGCTCGCCTGCCATACAGCCGACGATCTTCGCGGCGGTCTTCTCGCGCGCGCCGTCACCGGTCTTGGGCACGGTCAGCACGGCGCCGCCGAGCGGGCCGACGGACTTGTCCCCCGCCCGCGGCACGGGGATCCGGGCGATGCCCCAGTCCAGGTTCTTCTTGGTGTTGAGGGTTTCGACCTGCCACGGACCGTTGATCATCATGGCGGCGTTGCCCGCCATGAACTGGTCGTTGACGTCGGCCTGGGTCCAGTTGACGGTCGACTTGGACAGCGAGCCGTCCTTGATCAGGCCCTTCCAGTAGTCGAGTGCCTGGGCCACCGGCTTGCTGGCCAGGTGCGACTCGTCGCCGCCGTTGGACCACATGAACGGCGTGAACTGGAAGACGCCGTCCTCCGCGCCACCGGCGCTCAGGGCGATGCCGTACCGGCCGCCCTGGGTGAGCTTCTGGGCGGACCGGCGCATCTCGGCCCAGGTGGTGGGTACTTCGAGGCCCGCCTTGCGCAAGGTGTCCTTGTTGTAGAAGAGGGCGAGGGTGTTCACCGTGCGCGCGGCTCCGTAGTAGGTGCCCTGGTAGGAGCCGAAGTCGACGATGCCGCGCGGGATGTCCTGGGTGGACAGGCCCAGCGTGCGCAGGTCGATCAGGCCGCCGGCCTCGGCGAACGTCGGCATCTCGGAGGCGTCGAACTGGATGACGTCGGGCAGGGACTTCGACGAGGCCATGCGCAGGGACTTCGTCATGACCTGCGCGGCGGGCACGCTCTGCTGCTCGATGGTGATGCCGAGCCGCTTGCTGCAGCGCGCGAGGGTGGCCGCGTCCCAGCCGTGATACGAGTCGTCGGTCGACGAGTTGAGGACGGTGTAGACGTCGTCGTCGCGCTGCTGGCCGCATCCGGTGAGCGCCGCGGTGGCCACGAGTGCGAAGACGACGGTGAGCGGGACCGTCGTCCGCCGGCCGGCGCGGCGGCGCCTGACCCGCGCGCGCTGCGGTATGTGTGCTGCTGTCACGGTGGTTGCCCTTGCCTGAGAGGGGTGGCCGGTCCGGTGGGACGCCCGTGTCCCGCCGGGGGTGTGCGCAGGTTTCCGTACGGCTCCGGCCGTGGCCGTACGGGCTTGATCGCGGGGCCGTGGGGGTCAGCGCGCGCCGAGCAGGTGTTCCGTACGCAACCGCTTGGCGGTGGCCTCGCGCTCGGCGTCGCAGGAGCCGGAGGGGGCCAGGCCGTCGTCGTGGAACGCCATGCCGTACCCCCCGAGTCCGGCGCGCCGGTGCGCGGAATCGACCGGGTCCGGTGCCGGGCGGGTGGCGTCGCCGGCGGGGCGGTCGCCTCGCCAACCGGCGGTCCGCAGACCCCGCGTGAAGGTGTGTTCGGGGGTGGGGGTGAAGCGGTCGGACATGGGGCGGCCCTTTGCTGCGGGTTTGTTTTCTGACATGACTAATACGCGACCAAGCGCTTCGACGCTAGACCCTGAACACGACTTCATGACCCGCAAAGGTCGCGCCAACTGGGATCACCGCGAATCGAAGCGCTTCCGCGACTGAGCCGAGAATCGCCCCTTGCCGTTTTGTTTTCCGTACGGTCAAATGGCACGGCAGCCGCCCCCTCCTTCAAGATCGCAAGCCGGTTGAGGGATCCCACGCCTCCGGCCCGGCGTCGCCACCGGCCGGGCACCTACGACGGCCTCCCCGCGACCCGAACCGCCGCCCCGCACCACCCTGAGGAAGATCATGAAGTTCACCGACGGCTTCTGGCTCATGCGCGACGGGGTCCAGGCCTCGTACGCGACCGAGGTCCGCAGTGTCCGAGCCGGCGCCGACCGCTTCACCGCCCACGCCGCGACCAAGCGCGTCGAGCGCCGCGGCGACACCCTCAACTCCCCCCTGCTGACCGTCGACTGCTTCTCCCCCGCCGAGGGCGTCATCGGCGTCCGCACCACCCACCTGGCGGGCACGCGCCGCCCCGGCCCGGACTTCGCCCTGCCGGGCGCCGACAGCGGAGCCGGCCAAATACGCCACGACGGCGACGTGATCGAGCTGACCAGCGGCCCCCTCACCGCGCGCCTGGACCAAGCCGCCCCCTGGGCCCTGTCGTTCTGTGACGCGGAGGGCCGGGAGCTGACATCCGCGGGCCGCAAGGGCACGGCCTTTTTCACCACCGGCGACGGCGCGCACCACATGGCCGGACGGCTGGCGCTCGGCGTCGGCGAACAGGTCTACGGCCTGGGCGAACGCTTCACGCCGTTCGTCAAGAACGGCCAGGTCGTGGACATGTGGCAGGCCGACGGCGGCACCAGCAGCGAACAGGCCTACAAAAACGTCCCGTTCAGCCTGCACGTCTCCCCCGCCGGCGCCTGGGGCGTGTTCGTCAACCACCCCGGCAAGGTCAGCTACGAGATCGGCTCGGAGGCGGTGGGCCAGATGCAGTTCAGCGTCGAGGACCAGACGCTGGAGTACTACGTCGTCGCGGGCCCGACGCCCAAAGACGTCCTGCGCCGTTACACCGCGCTCACCGGCCGCCCGGCGCTGCCGCCCGCATGGTCCTTCGGCCTGTGGCTCACCACCTCGTTCACCACGCAGTACGACGAGGCGACGGTGACGTCCTTCGTCGACGGCATGGCCCAGCGCGACATCCCGCTGAGCGTCTTCCACTTCGACTGCTTCTGGATGCGCGAATACCAGTGGTCGGACTTCACGTGGGATCCGGACGTCTTCCCCGACCCCGAGGACATGCTGGCCCGGCTCAAGGAGCGGGGCCTGAAGATCTCCGTGTGGATCAACCCGTACATCGCGCAGAAGTCCGCCCTGTTCGACGAAGCCGCCACCGCCGGGTACCTGGTGAAGCGGGCCAACGGCGACATCTGGCAGTGGGACCTGTGGCAGGCGGGCATGGGGCTCGTCGACTTCACGAACCCCGACGCCTGCGCCTGGTTCCAGGCGAAGCTGAAGGTGCTGCTCGACCAGGGCGTCGACTGCTTCAAGACCGACTTCGGCGAGCGCATCCCCACCGACGTGGCATGGCACGACGGCTCCGACCCGCAGCGCATGCACAACTACTACACGCACCTGTACAACCGCACCGTCTTCGAACTCCTGGAGAAGGAACGCGGGACGGGCGAGGCGGTGCTGTTCGCGCGCTCGGCGACGGCGGGCGGCCAGCAGTACCCGGTGCACTGGGGCGGCGACTGCTGGTCGTCGTTCGGCGCGATGGCGGAGTCGCTGCGCGGTGGCCTGTCACTGTCGTTGTCGGGGTTCGGCTTCTGGTCCCACGACATCGGCGGCTTCGAAGGCACTCCGGACCCGGCGGTCTTCAAGCGCTGGCTCGCCTTTGGCCTGCTCTCCTCCCACAGCCGCCTGCACGGCTCCAGCTCCTACCGGGTGCCGTGGGCGTTCGGGGACGAAGCCGTCGACGTGACGCGGCGTTTCACGCGGCTCAAGCACCGGCTCATGCCCTATCTGTACGGGGCTGCCGCCGATGCCCACCACACCGGTGTGCCGCTGATGCGGCCCCTGCTCCTGGAATTCCCCCAGGACCCCACCGCCCGTGGCCTGGACCGGCAGTACATGCTCGGCCCCGATCTCCTGGTCGCCCCCGTGTTCACCGCCGAGGGAGACGTCGAGTACTACCTGCCCGAGGGGACCTGGACCCACCTCCTGACCGGCGAACACGTCCAAGGCCCGCTCTGGCGCCGCGAGAAGCACGGCTTCGACAGCCTGCCCCTGTACGTCCGCCCGGGAGCGGTCCTGCCGCTCGGCTCCGACACACAACGGCCCGACGGGGACTGGCTCGACGGCCTCGCCCTGCTCGTCACCCCGGACGCGCACCGGGTGACGGTCACCGTCCCCGACCACGCCGGTCGCCCTGCCGCCGCTTACCGGCTGACGCGCGACGCGCGCGACGGGACGGTGACCATCACCCCGCCGGACGGGCACAGCGCGCCACGCTTGGTGGGATCGGCCGAGCTGTGAAAGCCGCCGTACGCGGGGCGCTATCCCCGAGCGGGTGAGGGCAGCCGTCGTGTGATCCGGTCGAACAAGTCCGTCAGCGGCTCACCCACGTCGTGGCCGAACTCGGTCAGTCCGTAGGTGACCTGGGGTGGCGTCGTCGGCTCCACGTTCCGCCACACCAGTTGGTCCTGGACCAGCGCACGCAGGGTCTGAGCGAGCATCTTCTCGCTGATGCCCTGGATGCTGTCACGCAGCTCGTAGAACCGGAGGTCGTTGCTGCGCAAGGAGATCAGCACCCAGACGCCCCATCTGCTGGTCACGTGGTCGACCACGTCCCGGGCGGGGCAGTCGGTGTGAAACACCTCATACGCTCGCCCCGCCTCGGCCTGCGTCACCTGCGCGCCTTCCTCCATGTCCGGAGCTTACCTACAGGTATGTCCTTACGAAAAGTAAGTCCCGCTCCTAACGTCACTCACCGCAGTGCGCAACGGACTTGGAGCTGAACATGATCGTGGTGACCGGGGCTACCGGAAATGTGGGCCGGCCTTTGACGCAGGCCCTGATCGAGGCGGGCGAGCAGGTGACGGCGGTCTCGCGACACCCGGCGCCGGTGCCGCACGGCGTGCGGCACGTGACGGCCGACCTGACCGAGCCAAGTGGCCTCCTGCCCACGCTGGATGGGGCGAAGGCCCTGTTCCTGCTGCTCTCCGGCGACCTGCACGCCCCTCAATCCCGACCGGCCGACGTCATCGCCCTGGCCGCGGCCAGCGGGGTCCGCCGTGTCGTCCTGCTGTCTTCGCAGGGCGTGGCGACCAGGCCGCTCGGTCCCTCGCGGATCGCGATGCGCGCAGTGGAGGACGCGTTGCGCCAATCAGGCCTGGACTGGGCCGTCCTGCGGCCGGGCGGCTTCGCCTCCAACGCCTTGGCCTGGGCCGAGACCGTCCGCACGCAGGGCACGGTCTGCGCACCCTTCGGCGATGTGGGGGTGCCGGTCATCGACCCGGCGGACATCGCCGAGGTCGCGGCGGCCTGCCTGCTGGACGAGCGGCACACCGGCCGGACGTACGAGCTGACCGGACCGGAGGTGATCACTCCACGTCAGCAGGCGGAGGCGATCGCCGCCGCACTCGGCTCGCCCCTAGGGTTCCATGAACTCACCCGCGAGGAAGCCAAGGCCGCGATGACCCGGTTCGTGCCGGCGGAACTCGCCGACGACACCTTGGACATCCTCTCCGCCCCGCACCCGGCCGAACTCCGGATCAGCCCGGACGTGGAACAGGTCCTCGGCCGCCCCCCGCTCCCCTTCAGCGACTGGGTCGCCCGCAACATCGCCGTCTTCCGCTGAGCCACAGCTCCACCGAATCACCCGGGCAGTCTCGTGCGCCCACCACCGCACGAGACTGCCCCGCAGTGGCTTCGCCACGGTCCGCACCCTGAAGCGGCAGCACTGAAGGGGAGCACGGAGTACGCGTGAGCGCACCCCCAGCCCTGGGCCTGAACGCCGCATCGGGCGCGGCGGGCCGGGGCAGGCTGGGGGTGCGCTCACGCGCCCGATTTCGATGGCAGGGGCCGCCCGGTGTTACGCGTCCACTTCACGGCCGAAGACCTCGCCCGGACCCGGGTGGCCGCAACGATCGGCGTCGCTGCGGGGGTCTTCTACAGCCTGGAACAGCTGAGACAGAACCGGGAACCCGGCGACCATCCGGCGCAGGGTCGCCGGGAAGAGGATCGCCTCCCCCGCCACCACCCGTACCGCCTCGGCGATCTGCGGGACCGGAAGCGATGCACTCCTCGGTGCCCGCGCCGGCCTCGTCAGTGGTGTCGGACCTCGTCAAGGGCGCGCAGCGCTTCGGCCGCCGCCTCGCGGACGTAATCGGAAGGGTCCGCGACCAGGGCGGCGAGCCGCTCGCGCAGCTGCTCCTCGTCCGAAGGGCGCAGGCCCGTCTCCCCCACCCAGTGGGCCACCCCCTTCGCGGCGACCCGGCGCACCCACATGTGCGCGTCGTCCAGGTGCCGCACGAAGATCGGCAGATCGTGCGGGGTGCCGGTGTCCGTCGCGTTGTGCGGGTCCAGCAACTCCAGCGCGGCCGATCGGACCGAGGAGGACGGGGTCTGGTCCACCAGTTTCCGTAGACCCGGCAGGGCTTCCGCCAGGCCCGTGAGGACCCTGGCGGTCACCAGGACCAGGGTGGCGTCGCGGCCGAGACGATCCACCAGGGCCCGGGCGACCGCCGTGCGTTCCCACGGCCGGAAGCCGGTGTCCGCCATGGCGTCCAGGCCGCGCAGCGCGCCCTCGTACACCTCGGGCGCGGCATGGTCCAGCAAGGGGAGCAGCAGCCACACGGCGTCCCATCTGCCCACCTTGCCGTAGGCCGTTGCTGCTGCCGCGAGCGGGCGGACGGCCGTGGTCGGGTCGATGAGCACGGCCCGCAGGAGCCTGGCGGCGCTTTTGTCGCCGATGCACCCCAGGGCGTCGGCCGCCGAAGACCCCGCCCGCTCGTGCCTCAACCAGCGCGAGGCCGGGCCCCGCAGCCGTTCGTCGCCCGATCGCCCGAGCAGGAAGAGCAGTTGGGAGACCATCACCGGGTCCCGCTCCGCCTCCAGAGCGGCGAACAGCGCGTCCTGCGTCTCGGGGCGGCGCACGCGTGACAGTCGGAATGCCAGGGCGCAGCGCACCTCGGTCGAGGGGCCGCCGGTCAGTTCTTTCAGCAACGACGGCAGCAGCCGTTCGGCGTGCTGGTCCGGCACCATGCACAGGGCGTGCACGCGGGCGGCGTCCGCACCCCACTGGGCCGTGCGGACCAGCTCCGCCTCGACCTCCGGATCCTTGTCGAACATGAAGACCAAGGCCCGCGCCCGGCCCCACACGCCATGGGCCGGATCGCCCAACAGCCGGACGAGCGCGGCGACATCACCGGGCACGCCCAGCTCCAGCAGCGCCTCCAGGGCATTGATGCGCAGGTGGTGGTCAGGATCTCCGAGCAGTCGCGCATAGGCGTCCACGACCTCGCGATCGCGCAGCCCGAGCCGGACGGACGCCAACGAGGCCTTCCTGCGCACCCACGGATCGACGTCGTTCATCAGCGCGGACAGCGTGTGCGCTGCGCCCGCACGGACCCCCAGCCTGCCCAGGCCCACCGCCGCGCCTTCCCGCACCTCGGGCGCCGGGTCGTCGGCTGCCCGCACGAGCACCGCGGCGTGCTCGGCGTCGCCGAGTTTGCCCAGACCCTTCGCCGCCGCTGCTCGCCGCCAGGTGTCGCCCGTTTCCAGCTCCCTCAGGAAGAAGGCAATCTGATGATCTGCCGTCATGTGCACCCCCGCGAAGTAAGACCGCCGAACCGGCAGGAGGTTGCATGGGCAAGCCTGTGCCATTCGTCCGGGGGCGTGTAGTTCTTCAACTCTCCTTTTTTGAGCGGTGATTCGGTGGCCTGGCTCCGAGAGCCCCGCGGCCCGGGCCGGATCAGGGGCCGTGGCCCGCTCGTCGGAGCCGGTGCAACCGGCTCGCCAAGACCGTCCCGGTGCAGGGCGACCGTACGGAGGAGGGCAGCCACCGGGGTCGAGCAGGCGGCCCGGTCAGCCGTACATCGCCACGTCGTAGAGGGTGGCCAACGCGCCGTCGATGGCGTGGGGCTGCGGCATGCCGGAGGAGTCGAGCGTGTTCCATCGCTGAAGGTTCACCGCGACCGCCATCTGCCGTAGGCCGTCGGCGCGGGTCATGGCCAGCGCGCCGCCGCCCCAGACCGTGCCGCCGTGCCCCCAGAAAGTGGCCTTTCCGGGGCTCTCCATCGGGTACAGACCCAGGCCGTACTCGATCGTCTTTCCCTCTTGGGAGATGACCGGGACGGTACGTTGCATCTGCGCCAGCGACGCCGGGCTGACGATCTCTCCGGCCAGCAGCAGGCCGTAGAAGCGGTTGAGGTCGGCGAGGGTCGATATCAGCGAGGCCGCCGAAGTCACCCAGGACATGTCGTACACGCTGTAGTCGCGTGGCGGGTCGATCATGCCGAACCACGCCTCGTAGAGCTGTGAGTGTGGCCCGTCGATGTACGGGCCGGTGGGCAGCTCGCTGGCCTGGAGCCCGGCGCGCTTGATGACGTGGTCGGTGATGTACTGCTCGGCCGTGGTGCCGGTGACCTGCGCCAGGAGTTCACCCAGCAGGAGGTAGTTGGTGTTGGAGTAGACCCCCGGCGTGCCGCCCGGGGTGCCGACGGCAGGTGCGCTGACCCCCCACTCGATGAGTTCGACGGGGTCGAATGGTGTGAACCGGTGGTCGTCCAAGCTCTGGGGCCCGGTGTCCGCGACGGCGGGAAGCCCCTTGAGGGAGGGGTAGGCGTACGGGAGGTACTCGGCGAGGCCACTGGTGTGGTTGATCAGCATCCGGACGGTGATCGCGTCTCCGCGTTCGCCGGGCACCAGGTTCGGCAGGTAGCGGCCGATCGGTGCGTCGAGAGCGATCTGTCCGCCTTCCACCTGCTGGAGCACCGCGGCGGCGGTGAAGGTCTTGGTGATGCTGCCGACGCGGTGGCGCAGATCGGCGGTGACGGGGCGGCCGGTGGTGACATCGGCGACCCCGGCGGCGCCGCGCCAGACCTGATCGCCTTCCCGGACCTCGGCGAACAGGCCCGGCATCCCGCAGCGGTGGACGTTCTCCAGGGCGGCGTCCAGAGCCGCGCGGTTCAGTGAGCTCTTCACGTCATGCGTCCTTTCGTGTTCCCCGGGTGAGCTGCATGAGCTGCGCGTCGGTCGCCGACCCGGGCAACAGGGCACGAATGGCGTGCCGGCCGGCCCGGCACACCCATGACCTCATTATGCACGCGGTGCGTGCAACACCAAGTGCACAGCTAGGATGAGATCCGATGAGAGGAGCACGATGACAGGCCGACGGCGCTGGTCAACCGATGAAATCCTGGACGCGGCGGCGGAGTTGCTGCGCACGAGCGACGCGGATTCGTTCAGCGTGCGCAAGCTCGCCGCGGTGCTCGGCACCGACTCCTCCAGCCTGTACCGACACTTCCGCAGCAAGACCGAACTGCTGCGCGCGGTCGCCGACCGGATCCTGGCGGCCGCGATGGACGACTACCGGCCCCAGGGCGACTGGAAGCAGCGCATCACCGCGCTGGCCCTGCACGTACGAGAGGCTTTCGGCCAGCAGCCCGAGCTCGCCGCGGTCTGGGGACGCTACGCCTCCAGCGGCACCGGCTCCCGGCTGGCCATGGAAGAAGTGCTGCACGCCCTGCGCACGTCAGGGCTGCCCGACGAGCAGATCCCGGCGCAGTACCACCGCATCACGATCCTCATCGCCGCTTTGATCGCCTCCGATGCCGGGATCAGCACCATCACCCCCGCCGAGTACGAACAGGGCAGGGAGCTGTTTCGTGTGGCGGTGCTGGGCGCCGATCCCGAACGCTTCCCGACCGTGGCCCACTTCGCCCGCGACCTGCGCCCCCTCGGCGTGGATCGCCGCGCCGCGTTCGAACAGCTTCTCGCCGCCCAACTCGCCCACATCGAGACCACCATCTGACCCGAACCTGCCGTCCGGCTCGAAACCGCCGGCAATCGCCCGAGCCGAACCACGGCCAACAGCACGACGAGCACGGCTGGATCGCCCCCGGGCGGGGGCCACTTACATCTGCGGCGCCCCGCCGGCTGCCAGCCGATGGCGGCCCGCAGGAGCAACCCGCCGACCCGGCCGTCACCCGGCCGCGTAGGCTGCCGCCCGAGCACCACGCAAGCGGACCGCCCGTTGTCGGTGACCGCGGCCTCGGCGGAGCCATGCGGACCAGGTCACCGGCGGGCCGTCAGGCCGTCGCCTGTCAGGCTGCTCCTACGGACTCAACACCCGAGAGGAGCCCATGCACCGACAGATATGCACGCGTCGAACAAAGCGCTCCGCCCTGCCAAGTGGCGTACACGCGGCAGCAATTACGGCCATCAACGGAACGTCCGATGCAGGCGAGCGTCGGTTCGGTCGCCGTTGCGGATGCGGCACCGTGGGACACGGCCTGTGAGTCTTCTCAGCCGCGGGCACCCCTGCTCTCCGTCCTGGACGTCGGCCGATTGGAACCGTGCGTATACGGGCGGATGCGTCTCGCCAATTGTCCGGTATCCGTCCCAGGTGTTGCCCGCCCGGTGGAGACTGCCCTTCACCTTCGTGACACCCAGGGGCCCCATGACCGACACTCCGCAGCGTCCGCCGCGTCCAGATGAGGAACTCGCACGGTTCCACGACGGCGACACCCTCGACAGCATCCCCGTCGTGCGCCCGTCACCTCCGCCCGAGCGCCGACGATGCCTTCGGCTCATCCTGCTGGCGCTCGCCGTCAGCGCGGTGGGTGCCCTCGCCGGGGTCGGGGTCGTCTCCCTCTCCGAGGGCAAAGGATCAGACGGGAAGGAACAGGTGGCGGCACCGCCCGCGAGGTCCAGCACGCCGCTGAGCTCGTACTCCGCACCAAGCAGCGCGCCACCCTCGTCCACCACGCGGGTGGAGCAAGTGCGCATCATCCAGACACCGCAGACGGGCGGTGATCCCGGAGCGGACTATTGCCTCGTCTACACAGGCTCCTTCTCCGGTACTGCGCGAGAAGCAATCTTGCTGATGGGGGCACCGGCGTACCAGTGCTCCGAGTTGCTGCCCTTCGACCCCAGCGGCGAGACACCGGCGTTCACCGTGGAGGTACCGGATTGCGTGGCTCCTGCCCGGCCGGCGGTGGTGACGTTCGCGGAGCCCGGGGGCTGGGAAAACGAGTTGCAATACACGTGTCTGACCGAGCACAACGGCGCTTAGTCCCAACGACGTTGGGGCGGCGGGCCAGGGTCGGACAGGCTCTCAGGACGGCGCCCAAATGCCTCGCGCCGTCATCGGGCGGCGCCGCGGTCACTCGGTCCGGTGACCGGTCGCGAAGTGGCCGTCTTCCGGAGCGGACTTGGGAGAGAGTCGGGCTCGTGCGCCGCGCCCTCACGACCCTCATAGCCCTCGCCCTGCTCGGCACCGCCGGGTGCACTTCCACGCCGGAGCCCGCTGATCCGCATCGGCTGCCGCCTCGCCGATCGCTCGCGCCTACGGGGGCCGCAGCCTCCACTCCCGCCACCTCTCGTCCTCCCGCCGTGCAGCCCGCAGCCCGTGACGCCCTGGTGCCGAGCGGCATTGGCCAGGGCCGAGGGGAGAAGGGGCAGCCGAAGCCAAAGGAACGGACGCCGCGGCGCACGGAGTCCGCCGCCGTCGACCACAAGCCGTCGGCGCGAGGTTCTGCACCTCCTCCAGCAACCCGGGTGCCGGCATCACCGCCTCGTCCTGCGGTGCAGCCACCGGAGCGGCGCCCGGCCCCTGCGGCGCCCCGTCCCGTGCGGCCGCGAACGACGTATGACGGCCGCGTCGCGTGCAGGTTGGCGGACGGTGTGGCTGACCCCGCCCTCGTGGCTCTGTGCTGGGAGCAGTTCGGGCGGTGAGTTCCGTCCACGGGTCGAACTGCCCGTCAGCGCCCCTCCGCCAGGGGGGAGTTGATGTTCGGCTTCATGAGCGCGGCGCAGCGTCGCCTGCCACGCGCCGAGGACACGTGGCAGCAGGAGCCGTCAGCCCACACCTCCCAAGCGTCGGCATGCTTCGCATGGTCGGAGACCGGGGCCGCTGGTGTGGCAGCAGAGGGTGAGACAGCATGCCGCGCATGGACTGGATGCCTCTGCTCTCCACGCTGACCGGTGCCGTCATCGGCATCGCCGCCACCTTGATCGCCGATCGCAGCCGGTGGCGGCGCGAGGAAACACGACACGCGCTGGAAGTACGGCGCTCCGTCTACACCCAGTACGCATCCGCCCTCAAAGACGCCGGGGAAGAGATCCGGGCCGTCGCGCTGGGCGATCACATGACCGAGTCAGCACGGGACACGGCGGTACGTGAGGCCTTCCGCCAGACCGGACTGCACACGGCCAGCGAGCAACTCTGGCTCGTGGGCCCGCCCCTCGTGGTCGTGGCCGGGAACCAGGCGTTTCACAGCCTGCGCCAGCTCCGCGACGCCTACGCCCAAGGAGTCGCCGTCGGCTCGGCCCAGGACCGCGCCCTCATCCAGCACCGCCGCACCGCCATGGCCCACATGCGCCGGCGCATGCGGGAAGACCTGGGCGTCGGGGCCTTGGACATCGAATGATCCCTGCCGTCGCCGGCTGCACGCGTGATCATGCCTTCGGACCGCCAGCGTCTTCGGGCCGTCGGCCGTCACGGAGAGCGGTGTCATTCACCGGGCCGGCCCGGGGGCACTCGTGCTTCACGACCAGACGAGTCGCCCTTCGGCGGCTTCACAGACCGGATGGTTGCCTTCGGCGATCGCCGTCAGCATCTTGGCCACGGAGTCGAAGTAGTGAGCCAGTGATGCGTACTCGCCGGTGATCGTGCTCTCGCCCACGAACCACCTGCCGATACGCCCGTCCCGCACGTCGATGAACTTGCCCATCCAGCCGTCTTGATCCGACAGGAACGCAATCCACTCGTTGCGCCAAAACGGATGCTCCGTCTGACCCGGAGGGTCGAACCCCCCGGGCATGGCGCGCATCGCGTAAAGCTTCTCCACCCCGCGGATACCCAAAAAGAAGCTGCCCTCGTCCGGGAACCCGGCGAAACCGCAACACGTCACGTCGTCATCCTCCTCTTCCTCAGGAAGATCCAGACTGTTCTGCAGCAGCCACGCCCGCAGGTCCGAAGGCAACGGGAGACCCATCCGCTCCTCGGCCGCCGCGAGCATCTCCTCCGTGGCGGGTCCCGGCAGATCCGCGTGATCGGCCGGGGCGTGCTGCCGAAGAAGACGCATCACGCCAGACCAGCTCTCCTCCACACTCATGGCCCACTGCCCTCCATTGCCCACTGCCCTCTTTGGGCGACGACTGCCCCAATGACTGCCTCACTGCGGCGATACGGCTCGAAGCATCCAATCATCCGCTCTCAAGACGTGTGTGAGCGCCCGGTCGATGCGGCCCGCCACTCGTCCTCGGACCCGACAATCGCCCCATCGCTCGGCCCGCCGGGGCCGTCGACCAATGTAATGGTTGTTGTGTCCTAGACAGTTACGCGATGTTGGTGCCATGACTCCCGCCTCCGTGATCACACCGCCGGTCGACCGCTGTCCCGTCTGTGCCGAACCGACTCCGGACAACACCCAGTTGTGGGCGCTCAGGTCCCACCACCGCACATCCGAGGGCGAGGTCGAGTACTGCATCGGCGGCTGCGGCTGTCTCGTCATCCTGGTCGACGGTGAGATGATCAAGAGCGTCCCCGCCGACCGCCGCTGATCCGGCAAGGCAGCCCCGCGGCATGACCGCTGCGCCTGCCCGTCACCTCATGTGGTCCACACGCTGCAACCCGAGCGTCAGGTGATCCAGGACGGCCTCGGGATCCAGGTCGTAGGCCTTCGCCGCCACGCCTACGCTCAGTTCCGCGGCGTGGGTCATCGCCCACAGCAGCGCCTCGTGTGCTGCGACGTCATCACCCAGCTGCCGCCTCAAGCGGTCAACGGCCTCCACGAGTTGGGCCTCCGAGGCAGGGGCATAGCCGTTTTGCAGGGCACCGCGCAACAACGTCATGGCTTCCAGCGCGGCAGAGGGGCGGTACTGGCTCTCGAGAGGCATGCGCGTTCCTTTCTGCACCAGCGGGGTCTTCGGGCACCGCCTGAGTTGCTGCGAAGTTTTGACGTCTGCGGTGCCCCCGCTGTTCTGCCCCGTTGCCCTCGCCCGTCGCACGCACGCCTGGTGCCACTCTTGCGGTGGATACAGGCACGAGCCGCGTCGAACTGGGGTGCTGCCTTCGATCAGAGACGCTCAAGGCTCAGCGAACAGGGCGTTGCCCGGTTTCGCTGCCACGACGGATCAGCACCACAGTGAGACGCCGGCTGAGGTCATCAGCTCAGGCGGTGTCCACGTACCAGATCGCGGTTCCATAGGCACGCCATCCACCGTCTCGGCTGCTGCCTCCGACCCATTCCGCTCTCACGCCCAGGACCTCGTCTGCTCCATCGGCTGCGGCATTCACCGACAGGGAGGAGAACACCGCCTCCAGCGAGGTTTCCTGGGTCGACCAGTAGATCGTGCCTTGCCGCCAACTGGTGCTGCGCGATGGGGTATTCACCGTGGCAATCGGAATGGGAAAGGGCAGGTCTTGGTTCCTCGATGACATGCCATGATCTTGCCAATGTCCCGGCACCTGGCGCCAGACCAACAGCTTCCGACCGGTCCAGCCACCACTCCGACCTTCTAGTTGGGCTCCCAGTTGCCGTTGGTGCTCAAGTCCCCCGTGGTGGAGGGCACCTGGAACCCGTCCGGCACGGACTGGATACAGCCGCCAGCGCACTGGATGGTGAGTTCGCTCGCCTGGGTGCTTGCGGCCGGACCGATCAGTAGCGCCGCAGCGAGGCCGCCCACGGCAAGCAGACCTGTGGTCGACCGAGTCGTTCGCTGCATGTCGTTCCCCTCTCGTGGTCCTCGACAGCCGCATCGTGGCACGCGACCTATCCCAGGAACGAACCTTTCGGCACCGGCCGGCCGCTCGTGTCTCCGTGGCTCCCGACCAAGACGGCCCGGACGAGGCGAAGGCTCTCGCCGCGCGGGCGACGGCCACTCCCCCGGCTCGGGCTGTCCAGGGGTGGGTCAGGTCGGTGTCACCGCAGCACCACGGTGCTGCGCTGGTCCGTGATGACGGTGCGCAGGGGCAGCGCGATGAGCAGCGCGACGGCGACGAGGCATCCGCTCGCCCACAGCGGCCCAAGGACGCCCCCGCCGGTGTGGAGCGAGGCCGCGGCGACGAGGGGGCCGGCGGCGGCACCCACGTTGAGTGCTGCCGTCGCATAGGAACCGGCCATCGTGGGGGCCGCCTCGGCCTCGTAGAGGACCCGCGTGATCAGGGTGCTGCCCAGCGCGAAGGACAGTGCACCCTGCACGAACAGGAGGACGAACAGGGCGACCGGCTCCTTTCCCAGCACCGCCAGCGCCGGCCAGCCGATGAGCAGCAGCGGACCTCCGATCGCGATCACCGGGCCAGGCCTGCGGTCGGACAGCCGTCCGGCGACGGTGACGCCCACGAAGGACCCGGCACCGAAGAGCATCAGAGCGGCAGAGATCCACCAGTCGGCCAGCCCGGCGCTGTCGGTCACCACGGGGGCAAGGAAGGTGAGACCGGCGAAGGTTGCCGCGTTGACCAGCGCGCCGAGCAGCATCACCAGGATCAGCCGCGGCTTGCCGAGCTCGGCGAGTTCCGACCGCAGGGCCGGCCTGCCAAGCGCCGGATCCTCGTCACGTCCTGCGGGGATTCCTCGCAGGATGCCCACAGCGGCGGGCAAGCAGAGCACGGCGACGGCCCAGAAGGTGGCACGCCAGCCAAGAGCCGTGCCGAGCATCGCCCCGCCGGGCACCCCAGCGACGGTGGCCACCGTCGTGCCGGACAGCAGCACGGCCAGCGCGCGTCCTTTTCGGTCGGGTGAGACCAGCGCGGCCGCAGCCGTCAAAGCCACCGCCAGGAACCCCGCGTTGGCGAGCGCGGCGACGACTCGGCCGGCGAACAGGACGAAGAAGCTCGTGGTGAGCGCTGCCACGGCGTGCGCGGCGGCGAAGACCAGGATGAACCCGAGCAGGGCCGGACGCCTGGGCCAGTTGCGGGCCAGCGCGGCCACCAGAGGAGCGCCGACGACCATGCCGATCGCGAAGGCCGAGGTGAGTGTGCCTGCCGCCCCGACGGTGACGTCGAGATCCGAGGCGATGTCCGGCAGGAGGCCGGCGAGCATGAACTCCGATGTGCCCATGGCGCAGACGGCCATGGCAAGCAGATACAGCGGGAGAGGCATCGAGTGGCTCCGAGGTGAAAAGGGGCACGAGAAGAAGGACATCTCGTCGCCGCGGCCAGCCCTCGGCGCGCCCTGGTCCCGTCGCAGAAAGCGGCGCGAGAGCAGGGCGGTGAAATCAGTGGTGCAGGGGGCTGACGGCGTGACCGAAAGCCCCCACCTCGTCTGACTCAGGACTCGACATGCGCCGCACCTTATCCGACCGATGCCCATCGGGGCCTCTGGTTTCACGGGCGCCGGCCCGCACGGCCCCCGTCCGGGTCCGCAGCCGTTTCTGATCCTGCGGACAAGTCCACCAAGACAGGTCATGGCTCCGGCCGATCCCCGCCGACAGCCCTCAGGCAGTGCCCGCACCTGATGAATTGAGCCCCGCCGCAGGCGACATGCCGCACACTTTTGTCATGATATTGGATGCTTATTGGATAAAGTCCGCCTTCGGTACATGTCATCGCAGGGAGACCGATCATGAGGCCGCAAGGCAACCGCTGGACCAGGCCGCGCCCGTGGAGAGCCCCCCTACGAGCCGGGGCGACCGCCCTGGCACTCGTGCTCGGAGGTTCGCCCGCCGCCGCAGGTGCCACAGCCGATGTCCCCACCCCCGCCGCCGGAAGCTCCGTCGTCACGGTGAAAACCGGCGGCGACAGAAACGGTGACGCCACGGTCGCCCCGCTCGCGGGCGTGCGCCTCGCCCTGTACGCCAGCGAGAGCGCCACCCAGCCCGTCGCCGCCGGGTGGGCACAGTGCACCTCGGATGCCGACGGAGACTGCAACTTCACGGTGCCGGACACGGCGAGCGGCGGAGCCAACGCGGGCCAGCGGTTCTGGGTGCGGCAGACCGCCGGGGGCGTGCCCTCCGGGTGGTTCATGAACCCGACGCTGCGCACCGGTTCGGGCAGTGGTTCGGGGTCGGTCGAGTCGCCGTACCAATTCCGTACGCCGGCGCTGACAGGCGGTCAGACGTACTCCTCCACCTCTGATTTCATGCAGAGCACGGCCTGGTCGTCGAGCCCGTACCTCGCCTCGGGCGGTATCTGGCAGCAGTCGCGCACGAATCCGGAACTTCCGCAGTCCTGTGGTCTGGACGTGGCCGTGGTCCTTGACCTGTCGGCTTCGGTCGGCAGCGCGCTGCCCCAGCTCAAGCAGGCGACCGACAAGCTGACGAACACGCTGACCGGCACACCCTCACGGCTTGCGCTCTTCTCCTTCGACCGCAACTCACCGAGCACCGGCACCACCAACCACCCCGGTCTGCTGCCGGTGTCCACGAAGGCGGGAGCGGACGCCTTCAAAGAGCTGTACGCGGACTGGACACTGGGCTCGGGCACCAACTGGGACCAGGGGCTGAACGCGGTCGCCCAGGCAGACCCGGTCTACGACATGGTCGTCGTACTCACCGACGGCAACCCGACCCGGTGGAGCAAACCCGCCACCGGTGATGGCTCCAACACTCATTTCGCCGACGTCGAGGGCGGCATCTTCGCTGCCAACGCGGTCAAAGCGGAGGGCTCGCGGGTTGTCGCGGTCGGAGTCGGCAAGGGCGTCGAGGGGGTGTCCGGGCTCAACTTGAAGGCGCTCTCGGGCGAGGCCGCGTTCGATGACGCCGATCCGAACCCGGCGACCGCCGACTACTACCAGACCACCGACTTCTCCGCGGCCGGAGAGGCCCTGCGGAACATGGCCCTCACCCGCTGCGAGGGCACGCTGTCCGTCATCAAGCAGATCGTGCCCGCGGACACGGAGGGCGAAGATGTGACGGGAGCGAAACCGGCCGGCGAGGGCTGGCAATTCAACGCGTCGACCACCCAGACCGGTGTGGGCGGGCTGCCGGACACGCAGACCACCACGGACGACAAGACCGGCGGCGTCGTGTTCAGGCCGACGTTCCCGGCCGCTGTCCCCGATGCGGACGTCACGGTCGCCGAGGCCCAGCAGCCGGACCACTCCCTGGTCACGCAGGGAGGCAAGAACGCCGTGTGCACCAATCTCGACGACGGTTCGACGGTGGAGGTCACCAACGCCGGTACGGACAAGGCCCCCGGGTTCACCGTGGATGTTCCGCGTCTGTCGGCCGTCAGCTGCGTCGTCCACAACCGGCCCGCTCGGACCGCGGACGTGACCGTGCACAAGAAGTGGACGGTGGACGGCACGACCTACGACCACACCGACCGTCCCGATGGCCTCGAGGCGAAACTGACCCTGACGGGTCCCGCCGGAGCGGGCGCCACCGCCCAGGCCTGGGGCGCCACTCGCGAGGGCTACACCGTCGGCGACACCGCGACGATCGCCGAGACCCCCGTGCTGCCCGCCTCCTGCGAGCTCGACGACAGCCGCCTTATCGCAGCCAACGGCACCGAGGTCGACGCGTCGCTCCCCTACGCCGCTGAACTGACCGCCGAGCACAACACGTTCACCGTGGAGAATCGGATCACCTGCAAGGCCCGGCTGACCTTGGTGAAGAAAGTGGTGAACGCGCACGAAGGCACCGCGTCCCCCTCGAACTGGACGCTTGCCGCCAACGGCCCGGACGACCTGTCCGGCGTCACGGGCACGCCGGAGGTGACGGCCGTGGCCGTGGAGGCCGGCACGTACACGCTGTCGGAGTCAGATGGCCCGGCGGGCTACGACGCCGGGGACTGGACATGTGAGACGTCCAGCGGCGCCCTCCCGGCGAGCGACGGGAAGGTGACCGTGCCTGCCGGAGCAGCGGTGACCTGCACCGTCACGAACACAGACCGCCCCACCGCGACGGCTACGCCCACCCCGACCCCGGCGCCCAGCGAGCCGGTGCCAAGTGAGCCCGCCCCGACGCAGGCCACGTCGCCCCCGGACGACGACGAGCTGGCCGAGACCGGAGACAGCACCGGACTGTGGCTGGGCCTCGTCGCGGCCCTGCTGGTGGCCACGGGCACCCTGCTCACCACCTGGCGGCTGCGCAAGCGCTGAGGGCGGCGCGGCCCAGTGTGGGCGGCCCTCTCGCCGCGCCGACGCGGCGGCAACCGCTGCACCTTTCAGAGATCGAGGCCGGGGGCGGCGGACCACACGGGCCGCCGCCCTGGGCGGTAACCGGGGTCGGCAGAACAGGGCACAACCGGCGCGCTCCGGCAGTGTTCACAGGGTCCGCACCTGTCCCGCTTGCCAAACGGGGCACCACTGAGCAAGTGTTGCCGCACGGCAAGTGATCAGTTACGAGATACCCGGGCACCCGGCGGACGCGTGGGAGAAACGAGCGGCGTGAGAGTTCGACCTGGGGCCGCGACGTTCGGACCACTGCCCGCTGATGCGCGGGGCTCCGTGTGACGCTCGGCACCGACCGGGGCCGCCTCTCGCCGCACGGCGGCGCGCCTCTCCCGCCCGCGGCTGACGGCCCCTGGCAGCAGCGCCCCGGGGCGCATGCCCTGCCCCAGCCGCTGAGCCCGTACGAGTGCGATCTCATCCGGCGCAGCCTCGCCGTGGTCGAACCGCAGGCCCAGGAACTGACCGTCTACTTCTACACCATCCTCTTCGTGCGCCATCCCGGGGTGCGTGAGCTGTTCCCGGAGAACATGGACGTACAAAGAGACCGGCTGCTGCGGGCCCTGCTGCGCATCGTGGATCTCGTCGACTCCCCCGAGAACCTGGCCCGCTTCTGTTCCCGTCTCGGCCGCGACCACCGCAAGTTCGGGGCGCTGGCAGGTCACTACGCGGCCGTCGGCGAATGCCTGCTGGCGACGCTCGCCCGGTACGCCGGGCCCGCCTGGACGCCGGAGATCGCTCGGGCCTGGCAGCGTGCTTACGCCACTGCCTCCGAGACGATGATCCTTGCGGCGGACGACGACACCCGGCTTCGCCCCGCGGTCTGGGAAGCCCGGATCGTCAAGCACCGCCCGCTGGGCAACGCCCTGGCCGAAGTCACGGTGGCGACGAACGTTGCCTACCCCTACCTACCCGGTCAGTTCGTCAGCATGGAAACGCCGTGGCACCCCCGGATCTGGCGGCATTTCTCGCCCGCCAACGCCCCCCGCCTCGACTCGACCCTGACCTTCCACATCCGGCACGTCCCCGGCGGCCAGGTGAGCCACGCCCTCGTCTACCAGGCACGGGTCGGAGACCTCGTACGCCTCGGCCCTCCGGAAGGCGACATGGTCCTCTCGGCGGCCTCCGCACACGATCTGCTGTTCGTGGCGGGCGGCACCGGTCTCGCCCCCGTCAAGGCATTGATCGAGCAACTGGCGGCAGACCAGCACAGGCAGCAAGAACGGCGGGTGACACTCTTCGTCGGCGCGCGCACCGGCGAGGAGCTCTACGGGTTCCACGACATGCTGCGGCTGTCGCAGCGTCACCACTGGCTGACGGTCCGCGCGGCCGTCTCCCACGAGCGCATCCCCGGGGCTCAGGGCTCCCTGCCCGAGGTCATCGCCGCCTCCGGACCCTGGGGGCACGCGGAGGCATTCGTCAGCGGACCCCCTGCCATGATCACTGCTACCCGGGAGGTGCTCCTGCGGTGCGGGGTGCCGGCCGCCCGGATCCATCACGACCCCTTGGGCCTGCCGGTACTCGAGGCCCCGCTGGGACCGGCCCATCAGGCGAAAGCAGAGGACGACCTCATATGAACGACCGGCCCGCAGGCCCCGGCTCCGCCGGCGAACGACTGCTGCAGAGCCATCTGGGATCCACCCAGCGCGCGGCCACCTTCTACGACCGGCAGGTCCAGCCCTGTCTCACCCGGCAGATGCGTGACTTCATCGGGCAGCAGGCCATGGTCTTCCTGTCGAGCGCCGACGCGGCCGGCAACTGTGACACCGGATTCCGGGCCGGGCCTCCCGGCTTCGTCATCAGCCTCGACGCGCACACCCTGGTCTACCCCGAATACCGGGGCAACGGAGTCCACGCCAGCAACGGAAACATCCTCGAGAATCCCCACCTGGGCATGCTGTTCATGGATTTCACCCACCACCACATCGGGCTCCATGTCAACGGCACGGCGCAGGTGGTCACCGACGCCGAACAGCGACGTGTCTGGCCGCACCTGCCCACCGACACCGCGCAAAGCCGCCGGCCGGACCTGTGGGTGAATCTCACGGTGGACGAGGCCTATGTGCAGTGCTCGAAGTACATTCCGCACCTGGAACCGGCGCCCCGCCCCCGAGGATCGACGGCGCCCCGCCCCAAGGACAGCGACTACTTCGTCCCGGCCGTTCCCTCCCCGCGCCGGCCCGCCCGCTCCGACCAGGTGAGCGGCCTGCCCCTGGGGCAGCACGGCGAGCCGGGACTCACGCCCGAACGCAGCTGAGGAGCTGAGGAGCCCAGGAGCCGGTTGCCTGCCCCGCTACTCCACGTTCCGCGCCAGAATCCCGAGCGTTGCGCGCAACCCCGCCTCGGGGATGACGGGAAAGATGCCCGCCTCCCGATAGCGCTCCTCGATCTCGCTCCAGTCGTAGTACGAGGTGACCAGCGTGCCGTTCTCTCCGGCCTGGAGCCGATAGCCGTAGAGGTGGCGTATGGGGGGCTGCACCTGTCCGGAGATCGTCCATTCGATCAGGGCATCCTGCTCGAACTTCGTGATGATCACGGTGACGTCGTACTTGCCCAGCGGGTAGTCGTTCAACGCCTCCCGGTCCATGTGAACGACGAATTCGTCGCCGGCCGCGCGTACGGGCTTCCCCTCGGCGGATTGCAGCATCCCTGAACTGTCGATCGCCACGTGCCCGGCCGGCTCACACAGCAGCGCGAAGATCTTCTCCGGGGAAGCGGCAATCTCGCGCTGGACTTCGAATCGCTCTGTCGTCATGTGGACCACCCTTACACGATCGCCAGTCCGAAAGATGTCTCAGGAACATCTTCCGGCTCCCCAGAACCAAACACCCCAAAGATCACGTGGTACGGGCGACCACATCAAGCACGCTCAGAGACAGGCAAAATCGGGTGGCAGTCATATCAAGGGTGGGGACGGCGGCAATGGCCGCCGTGGTGTCCGGCGCACTGGTCGCGGGGGTGGCCTCGGCCGACTCCGGGCCAGGGGCAGGCACAGGGCCGGACCGCGCCACGGGCACACAGACCGGTGGGCAGACCACGACCGATCGGGGAACGCAGGGCGGGAAGACGCAGGACGGGAAGACGCAGACCGTCACGCTGGTCACCGGCGACCGGGTGGTCGTTCGGGCAGGGGGCAAGCAGGTCGTCCGGCTGATCCGCGGCAAGGGCCGCGAGGAGGTCGCGATCGCGGTACGGCGCGAGGCCGGGCACACCTACGTCGTGCCGCAGGACGCCCAGGCGCTGATCGGCGCGGGCAGGCTGGACCGACGCCTCTTCGACGTCACGCGGCTCGTCAGGGACAAGTACGACGACGCCCATCGCGCGTCACTGCCGCTGATCGTCAAGTACCGGCCGGGCCGCGACAACGGCCGCTCGGACGACACCCTCCACGGTCTGGCCCGCGACCGCCAGGCCCTGCCCGCCATCGGCGGTGAGGCGTTCGACGCGCCCAAGTCCGACGCGGGGGACGTGTGGACCAAGCTCACCGGTGGCACGGGCGGCCGCACGAACGCGCGCACCACCGTGTCCCCGGCCATCGCACACGTCTGGCTGGACGCCAAGGTGCGCCCCGCTCTGGACAAGAGCGTGCCGCAGATCGGCGCTCCCACCATGTGGCGGGCCGGATTCACCGGCAAGGGCGTGAAGGTGGCCGTCCTGGACACCGGCGTCGACCAGACGCACCCGGACCTCAAGGGCGTCGAGGTCATCGAGAAGAACTTCACCGAGTCCGCACCCGACGCCAAGGACCGCATGGGCCATGGCACGCACGTCGCCTCGACCCTCGCGGGTTCCGGGGCCAAGTCGGGCGGCAAGTACAAGGGCGTGGCGCCCGACGTGCAGCTCCTGGACGGCAAGGTCATCTCCGAGGTGGAGGGCACGGGCACCGACTCGAGCATCGCCGCCGGCATGCAGTGGGCGGTGGACAGCGGCGCGAAGATCGTCAACCTGAGCCTGGGCAGCCTCGACTCGCCGGGAACCGATCCGATGGAGGAAGCCGTCGCACGGCTCTCCGGCAAAGCCCTCTTCGTCATCGCGGCGGGCAACGACGGCCCCGAGCCCGGCACGTTGAACACACCCGGCAGCGCGCCCGCCGCCCTGACCGTCGGCTCCGTCGACAAGCAGGACAACATCGCGGAGACCTCCAGCCGAGGCCCTCAGGCCGACGGGGTCGCCAAGCCCGACCTGACCGCGCCCGGTGACGACATCACGGCCGCGCGCTCCACACAGATCCCCGACCCCGCCGACAGCGACCCCTACGTCGCCATGTCGGGCACCTCGATGGCGACGCCGCACGTGGCCGGTTCCGCCGCGCTGCTCCTCCAGCAGCATCCCACCTGGACCGGCCCGCAGCTCAAGGCCGCGCTGACCGGCTCCGCCAAGCCCCACCCCACCCTCAACGCCCATGCGCAAGGGGCGGGCCGCGTCGACCTGACGCGCGCCGTCACCGCGTCCGTCGTCCCCGAGCCCGGCACGGTCGCCTTCGGCACGCAGGCCTGGCCGCACACCGACGACAAGCCGGTCACCAAGACGGTCACCTACCGCAACCTCGGCACCAAGCCGGTGACCCTCACGCTGTCCGCCGACGCGCTGGACCCCAAGGGCCGCCCGGGCCCGGCGGGCCTGTTCACCGTCAAGGACGCCAAGCTCACCGTCCCGGCGGGCGGCAGCGCGAAGACCACCGTCACCGCCCACACCAGGATCGGCACCGCCGACGGCGTCTACGGCGGGACGCTGCTGGCCTCCGGCGACGGCCAGGAGGTGCGCACCGCCCTCGTCGTGGACCGTGAGGTCGAGTCGTACGACCTCACGCTGAAGCACCTCGACGTCAACGGCAAGGACTCGCTCAACTACGCCACCACGCTCACCGACAGCACCCAGCGGAAGATCGAGGTGCCGTTCAGCGAGGGGCCGGTGACTCTGCGGGTGCCCAAGGGCACGTACGCGCTGGAGAGCTCCGTCTTCGGCCCGACCAAGAGCTTCGCGGTCTTCGTCCAGCCGAAGCTGAAGGTCGCCGCGAAGGCGACGCTCACGCTGGATTCCCGTCAGGCCAAGCCGGTCGCCGTCACCACTCCGGACGCCGGCGCCCGTCTCACGGCGGCGCACATCAGCTACGACGACTCGGCTCTGGGCATCGCGAGCAGCTGGAGCCTCGGCGGCGACACCGTCATCCGCACCCTGGGGCTCGGCGCCGCATCGCCCACGCTGAACGCCCAGTACAACGGCGTCTGGAAGGCCTCGGGCGCGGCCGCGACCAAGGTGGACTACCGGTTGGGCTTCAGCCGCAGCGGCAGCTGGTTCACGGGCCTGAAGCACGCCACGACCAAAGCCGAGCTCGCCGAGGTGAAGTACGGCCTCGGCGCCTCCGCCGCCGGGCGCAAGGGCACCCTGTCCGCCACGCCGATCGGTGCGAACGACTACAACCCGCCGCTCCAGCCGGTGACGAAGCTGAAGCTCCCGGCCTCCGGCACGAGCTTCATCAACACCAAGGGCCTGCGGTGGAGTTGGTCCATGGCGCAGCTCGATGACGCGGGGGATTCCACCATCGACTACGGCACCGGCACGGTCGCGTACAAGGCGGGCAAGCGCTACACGCTGAACTTCAACACCGGCGTCGTCGGCCCGGACCTCGATGCCGATGACGGGCAGGGCGCGCGGCGCGCGGGCAACTCCATGGACGCGTACATCCAGCTCTTCGGCGATGGTGCGGGGCACGCGGGCAGTTCGGTGACGACCGGTGGCTTCACCCGGCTGGAGTCCGGCGGCCGGGTCATCGCCGAAGGCGGCCCCGGTGCGGTGAACGCCGACCTGCCGGCCGCTTCCGCCTCCTACCGGCTCGTCACGGAGGCCACCCGCCCGGCCAAGGTCGCCACGACCAGCACCAAGGTGGCCGCGGCCTGGACGTTCAAGTCGGCGAAGACGCCCGACAACCCGCCCACGGCGCTGCCCCTGTCCACCGTCCGTCTCGCGCCGAAACTGGCGCTGAACGGCACGGCCCCGGCAGGCAGCACGCTCAAGGTGCCGCTGAAGGTGGCCGGCGCGGCCGCCGCCCCCGACAAGATCGCAACCCTGACCGTCAAGGTCTCCTACGACGGAGGCAGCACATGGAAGACGGCCCCCGTCACGACCGACACCCTGGGGGCGCGCACGGCGAGCGTGAAGCACCCGGCGACGGCCAAGGCCGTGTCGGTCCGCGTGTATCTGAAGGACACCTCCGGCAACACCGTGACCGAGACGATCACGAACGCCTACCGGCTCGCTCCGTGACGCGGTGCCCCCACCCATGACGGGCCCCGGAAGCACGTCATGAAGCCGGGCCACGGGAGGACCTCCCGTGGCCCGGCCTTCTTCGGAGCACCGCCACTGCCGGTAGCGTGATCGCTTGGCCCGTGGACCGTCCACGGGGCCGGCCGACCCGCGCACGGGACTCCGGCGGCGAACGATGGGACCGCGATGAGCGAACTGACCAAGCCCACAGTCAAGGTTCCGGAGGGGGACGCGCCCACCGAGCTGACGACCCGGGACCTCGTGGTGGGCGACGGACCCGAGGCCCAGCCGGGCAGGGTCGTACGAGTGCACTACGTAGGAGTCACCTTCGCGTCCGGCAAGGAATTCGACTCCTCCTGGGAGCAGGACCGGCCCTTCAAGTTCGCTGTCGGCGGTGGCCGGGCCATCAAGGGCTGGGACCGGGGAGTGCGGGGGATGAAGGTCGGCGGCCGACGCGAGATCATCGTCCCCCCGCGTCTCGGCTACGGCAAGCAGTCACCCTCCGCACTGATCCCGCCGGGCTCGACACTGATCTTCGTCGTGGACTTGCTCTCGGTCGTGGACGGGACCACCCCGGGGCGCTCCCACTCGACCGGCGCGGCCTGACACCCGTACGCAGTCCTGCCGCCGTCATCGTGCCGCCGGTGCCGGGACGAGTTGCGTCGACAGGCTGCAACCGATGGTGATCTTGGGTGATCCTTCGGTGTGCTTCCTCAACTGAAACGCCGCCGGACGTCACGTGGGCTGCGCCTGTGGCCCGTCGGCCTTGCCCTGACCTTCACCTTCCTCACCGCGCTGGCCGTGGCGGGGACGGTGTTCGTCACCGGGTGGGACCTGCTCGGCGCCCGCGGCCTGAAGCCCCAGCGCCACATGGACGCCTCGACGCTCTTCGACCTGGTGAAGCTGGCGTTCGGGGTGGTCGCCGGGGCCGGTGCGCTGGTCGCCCTGGTGGTGGCCTACCGCCGCCAGCGGGTGGACGAGGACGGCGCGCTGCGCGAGGCGGCCCGCCTGCACACCGAGCGGTTCACCACCGCGGTGTCCCAACTGGGCGAGGAGTCCGCGGCGGTGCGCCTGGGCGGGGTGCACGCGCTGGCCAATCTTGCCGACGACGCCCCCACCGACCTGCTGCGCCAGACCTGCATCGACGTGCTGTGCGCCTATCTGCGCCTGCCCTATCTTCCCGAGTCCGATCTGCCGCCAGACGACGCCGCCGCCCGGCGTACCTACCTGGCACTGCGGGAGGTGCGGCACACCATCATCCGCGTCATCCGGGACCGCACGTCGGTGGGCCCCGAGGAGACGCACCTGTCCTGGCAGGGGCACGACTTCGATTTCACCGGCGTCGTCTTCGACGGCGGTGACTTCTCCAGCGCGGTGTTCGCCACCGGCGGCACGGTCTCCTTCCGTGACGCTCGGTTCTCCAGCGGCAGGGTCGACTTCCGCGGTGCGCTCTTCGCCGGCGGCACGGTCGACTTCACCCGCGCGCAGTTTTCCGACGGCACGATCGACCTCACCGGCGCGCAGCTCTGCGGGTCCCGGCTCGACTTCACGGACGCCGAGGGCAGCGCGCCGAGTCACCTGCTGCCTGCGGGCGGGCAGCCGTTGCCGGCCGGCCTGCTCAATGTGCCTGCGTCCTGGTGGCTGTCGACCTGAGACCCGCAGTGCTGACGCAGCGCTTTTTGGGCGCTTCCCGCGCGGGTGAGGCGGGCGCGGTAAGCACGCTCGGCCCGGCGCTCCGCCGTCGAGGCCGTCGAGGCCGTCGAGGCCGTCGAGGGTGTCGAGGGTGTCGAGGCCGTCGAGGCCGTCGATCGCCAATGGTCCGACAAATGACGGCCGTACACGTCCCGTTGACGTGCGCCGCCCCTCCCGCCAGGCTCGGGATGCACGTGCGCATCTCCCATCCCCCGCCCCTCATGGAGTGCCCCGATGACCAGACGCACCGCACGACTCGTCCTATCGATTGTCATGCTCATTGCCGCCACTCTGGGCGGTGTCGTGGCAACCACCGGAACCGCTCAGGCCGACAGCTGTTACACCTGGTCGCGCACCCTGTCCCAGGGGTCCTCGGGTGCCGACGTGACGCAGCTGCAGGTACGGGTGGCAGGCCACGCCGGCAGCGGCGGCGCGCTCGCAATCGACGGTGCCTACGGCCCGGCGACCACCGCCGCGGTCAAACGGTTCCAGTCGGCCTACGGACTGGCCGCCGACGGCGTCGCCGGCCCGGCGACCTTCAGCAAGATCTACGCCCTTCAGGACAACGACTGCACACCGATCCACTTCACCTACGCCGAACTCAACACCTGCAACTCCACCTGGGCCGGCGGCGCTGTGAGCGCAAGCACCGCGAAGTCCAACGCGTTGCGCACCATGTGGAAGCTCGAGGCCTTGCGGCACGCCCTGGGTGACCAGCCCATTCGCGTGACCAGTGGATTCCGCTCGCACGCCTGCAACGACGCGGTCGGCGGCGCAGACGGAAGCCGCCACCTGTACGGCGACGCGGCCGACCTCGGCGCGGGCCCGCACTCGCTGTGCCGCCTGGCCCAGCAGGCCCGCAACCACGGCTTCAACGGGATTCTCGGCCCCGGCTACCCGGGCCACGGCGACCACACTCACCTCGACCACCGCGCGAGCCGCTTCTGGTCGGCGTCGTCCTGCGGTATCTGAACACACCGGCGGGCGCCCCTGATCCCCTCAGAGGGCGCCTGCGCGTCACCGCTGCACAAGCCCGACCCAGTCCCCCGCCCCAGACGGCAATCCAGCCGCCGGGTCCACCAGGGCGCGCCGAGGCCGGCCCACCACCGAGGGAAAAGGGCCCGCTCGCGCAGGAGATCGACCGCACCCTCCCCTGACCCGCCCCCGCCGCCTGCCTTCGTCGTAGAGCCGGATCACGCTCCGCGACGAAGGCAAAGGCGGCTTCAGCACGGCACGCGCCTTCGCCCGACGGCGAAGGTGCCGACAGGCGAGTTCCGCCGCTCCGGGAACTTCCCGCCCACCCACGGGCCGCGTCAAAGGCAGCAGCGCTGCACCTCGTGCAGGAAATCTGCCCACCGGACGGACACCCGGCTACCCGGTGCTGCCTGCAGGACAAGACGCAGGGTCTGCCGCAAGGGATGCGGAGAGCCCATGATCGCCTCGTTGCGCCTCGCCAACCGGTCCAGTTCGTCGGGTCGTGGCAGACGATCGCTCTTGGCGCTGTTGCAAGCCTCGTGCGCGGGGGCCAGATTCCACAGCACGTCCAGGTCGGGGCCAGTCCAGGCGCCGACGCTGGCGTAGCGCTGCATGAGCGAGTAGGGGAAGACGTGGTCGACGGCGACCGCATCGGCCAGGTCGAGCACGTCGTCGCAGGTCAGGCAGCGGCCGTGTTGGAATCCGAGCAAGGCGTCGGCTACGCCGGCGATCGAGCGGCGGCGGCGCTTGTCGGTCAGTTCCACCGTCGGCCAGTTCACGGTGACGCCCTCTTGGACGAGGGCACGGCCGATGCCGGCGGCGAAGGAGCACTCCACGATGCTCCAGCGTGCGCCGAGCTCAGCCCGTAGGCCTGTCGCCTGATCCGACTGCGCCACCTGCAAGAGCTCGGGCGTCAGCCGGACGCTGCGTCGCCGCGGAGACCCCGTCACCTCGTAGAAGCGGTGGGGGACTTGGCTTCCGCCTCGCAGGTTGTGGAACTTCTGCATGACCATCGCGGGCATCGACTTGACCGCGGCGTCCAGCAGCAGGTCCGTGGGTCGGCCGAGCTGTCGTGTCTCCTCGCGCTCGGCGGCCGCGATGCCCAGGAAATCGGCTTCGCCGATCGAGGCGCCCTCGGGCGCCTGAGGGGCCTTGGCCGCGTGCTCGGCCAGGCTCATGGCGTACGGCACGGCGAGCTCGCGCAGCAGGATCTCTGTGTGCCCGTGTCTGGCGTGCTCGAGCAGCGCCTCACCGAGGGCGAACTTGTAGGTGCGGGAGTTGGCCCCCATCAAGATCGCCAAACGCCAGGACGACCGGGCGGACGGCTCGGCCGAGAAGAAGGCATCCGCTGTCACACCGGCCCCTTCCGCAGCGCCAGTTCGCTCCAGTGGATCTCGTTGCGGTCCAGCTGGTCCTGACCACCGCCGAGGTGCGCGAGGCCCAGGCCGCACTCCTGGGCCAGGGCGGCAGTCTCGGCCGCAGGTACGTCGAACATGGTGCGGTCGGCCGGTGGTGGTCCGTGACGCAGCGAGATGAGCAGCAAACCTCCGGGGGCCAGGAGTTCGGCCAGGCGACGCATGGCCGCGGTCCGCTCCCGCGGTTCCAGGTGCATCCACACCGCGGAGAGCAGGATCAGCCCGAAACGCCCCTCCACCCGCTCCAGGCCGGGCAGCGAATCCTCCAGCCAGGTGATGGGGACGTCCGGATGCAGCTGCTGAGCCACCAGCCGCAGCTCCCGGACCGGCTCGACCGCGAGGACCTCGTGGCCGCGCCCGGCCAGAGCCGCCGCATCCCGGCCGGTGCCCGCACCGATGTCGGCGACCCGCACCGGGCTCTGGGGCAACAGGTGCAGGATCTGCCCGTGCACGGACTCGAAGGTCAGGCTCTCGTACCGCTCGGCCAGTGCGGCAGCTGCGGACGCGTAGTTGGGCTGGGCCCCTGAGGACGGGACGTACGGCGGGCCGGGGACATCCTCCCCGTCGGCAGCAAGACTGGTCATGTCGGCACACTACGACGCCCCACTGACACTCCGAATCGACGCCGACGAGCAGCGCGTCCCCGAACTCGCCCACCCTCGCCCCAGCGAGACGAGGGGAGGGCACGAGGAAACCCGTCCGAGCACCGCACGGTGGCGGTCAGTCCACATGGAGGTCTCGCCCCAGGCGAACAGCCGTGAAAGGCGCCGGAGGCGTGCCATCCCTGGTTGGAGCATCCTTTAGGGCCTCCTGGTACAGCTGTGGCCGCGAAGCAGGGCGGCTTCCTTGGCGGGATCCCCGAAGAGCGCGCTGGCTGGCCTACGGTTTGTTCCATGACGAGTGATGGCGTGGTCGTGGACGAGGCGATCCGTGCGGCGTGGGCCGCCTACCGGGTCCTGGACAAACGGACGTCTGCTGAGGGTCGCCAGGAGGCGCAGCAGCAGGTCGAGGCAGCGGTGGACGCCCACGGACGGGAGGAGGTGTCTCGGGGCACGGTCTTTTTGGTCGGCGTGCTGACCGGATACCTGATCGCCGAGCAATCCGGCGGCGAGGACCGGCTCGATCCGCTCAGCGATCTGATCCCCGCCGTGATCCGCAAACTCCCCACGTTCGAGAAGGCCGACCCGGCTCAGGTGCCGATGGCCACCGGTGTCCTCATGGCCGCCGCGATGGGCATGGACACCGTGGCGTGGCGCGACCGGTTCGGACGGATTCCGGCGGAGGAGGCGCTGGTGCACGGCTTCGTGTTGTGGCTCCTCGCCGACCTTTTCGATTCCCTGGCCGGACGGCCAGGAGTCATCGACCAACTGATGCGGGAGACTTTCGACGCGATGGCTGCCGAACAGAGCTGACGTGTGGGCTCGTGCAGGGGCCTGCGCAGCCAGGAGCGGCCGCTGGTACCACACACGGGCCGAGCCCTGCGGCTGCTCGCACGTCACCGCGTGGTCCGCTCAGATGTCATGACCCTGATGTACTCGGATAGGGTCCGCTTGCGCCGTGATCGGTCACCAGACGGTGCACACATCGCTGGCTCTTCTCCTGTACGGGGTGCGCACGGCATGGACTTCGTCTTCCACATATTTTTCCCACTGCTCATCGTGGTGATGTTCTGGGCCGCCCATGCGATCGTGCAGCGAACGCGCCAACGGCGCGCGGCGTGGGAGAGCGGCCTGACCACCCAAGCCCGGGTGGTGCGCGCTTGGGTCACTGTCCAGGTGGTCAACAACGTGGCGCGGCGCATCCAGTGGCACGAGTACGACTTCACGACGGCGGAGGGGCTGGCCATACGGTTCACGGAAGCGGGTGGCCCGGCGAACCGGACGCCAGACGACGAGACACTCGTCTACTACACGAACGAGGAGCCGGACAAGGCCACCGCCTCGGAGCCTCAGCCGGGCAAGGACATGTTCGGGGCGGTCTTTGGCCTCACCTGCCTCACAGTGGGGGTCGTCCTCCTCACCGGAGTGATGATCCAGTACTGGTGACGGCGCCACGCCGCCACCCGCGGCCAGAGCTCTTGAGGCGGGCGGCACCTGCGCGGCGCCAACGGGGGCGGGGCCCTGGAAGACGCCTCGCCTCACCCTGCCACGACACCCTCAAGCCGTCGGAGGGGACACCGCCTGCGCCGCCTCTGCCGTAGGTCCTGTACGGGCCGGATGGGTCCCTGGGGCCGGGGACCTCAAGGGCGAGGAGGCTGCCCCTTCCCCACCTGGAGCCGGTTGAGGCCATCCGATCGTGTCGTTCCGGATGCCCTGCGCGCGGACAGACATCATCCACCGGCATACACGCCGGCTGTCCCGCATCAGGCGCCGAGGGCGGCCGGTACTACGTTCAGGAGGCCCGGCTGTGGCCAGCCCCTTCCAACACGACAAGCTCGAGGCCATGTTTGCGGCGTTCGACGCGAATTCCGACGGCTACCTCCAAGAGAGCGACTTCGCGGCGCTCGCAGACCGCTGGGGCCAGCTGCCCGGCGTGGAGCCCGGCACCGAGCTGCGCGCCCAGGTGGACGAGGTCTGCCAGGGCTGGTGGCACGTTCTGCTGGCAGCCGCCGACGCCAACCGCGATGACACGGTGGACCTGAGTGAACTTCTCGCCGTGGTCGACCAGTTACCCGCCATGCGCGAGGAGGTCGCGGCCACGGCCGACACCCTCTTCGACGCCGTCGATACCGACAAGGACGGCCGCATCTCGCCGCGCGAACACTAGCGGCTCGTCGAAACGTGGCACGGACAGCCCCGCGACACCCGCGACGTCTTCCCTCTGCTCGACCACGACGGAGACGGCTACCTCACCCGCGCCGAATTCGCGACCCTGTGGACCCAGTTCTGGATCAGCGACGACCCCGCAGAACCGGGCAACCTGGTGTGCGGCCGCATTCCCGGCCAACGCTCCGGGACCCCAGACGCGGCACGGGACCCGGAGGCTTTCCGGTAACCCTGTCAGAGCGAAGGCTGCCCGTAACCCCGGTCAGGGCAGAGGGTGCGCATCCGAGGGCGCTCGTAGATCTGCGAGGACAGCAGCATGGTCGGACGGCCAGACCTCGCCCACGGGCTCGTCGCCGACGCAGCGTACGCGCCCGTTCCAGGATCCGGCTCCGACCGGTAGCCCATTCCTGTTCGCAAAGCCTGCGCGGCAAGGGCGAAGGCCGCGTCAATGCGTCCGTCGGCGAGATGACCGGCCGCGATGTCCAGTACCACCAGCGCGCGTTGCTTCTCGTGTCCTGTGGGGTTCAGTCAGACAACATCCCGGCTATCACCCCACGTTGACCAACCTCCCTGAGACCGCCCGCGAGGCCCGGCATCTGATCCGCGCCGCCTTTGCGGCGTGGGACGTCCAGGAGTGCACGCCTGCGGGTGACCCGCACACGCGCCGACCGCAGCACGACAGGCGAGCTCTGCAGAGCCGACATGCGTCGGTCCGGCACCTGAAAATCGTGGTTGCTCTGGCCCCTGCCGCATGAATACTGGCTGTCCGTCTCAGTTGATCTGGTCTGCTTCCGACGTTTCGAATCGGACTGGGGAAAGGGCCTGCAAGAGATGATCATGCACGATGACCAAGTCGACGTGACCCCCGAAATGGTGGCGGCCTTGGTCCACGAGCAGTTCCCCCAGTGGAGCGGGAAGGCGATCCGACTTCTGCCGTCGACCGGGACGGTCAACGCCATCTTCCGTATCGGGCACGACCTCTCTGCGCGTTTCCCGCTGCGTGTGGCCGACGCTGCCGGGGCGCTGGCGGTTTTGGAACAGGAAGCCCGGGCGAGCGCGGAGCTGGCGGGGGTGTCTCGGTTCCCCGTCCCGGTACCCGTCGCCTTGGGGAAGCCCGGAGCGGGTTATCCCATGCCGTGGTCGGTCCAGACATGGCTGCCGGGAACGGTTGCCTTCGATGCCGACCCCAGTGGGTCGGATGCTTTCGCCGAGGACCTTGCGGCCTTCATCGCTGCCCTGCGGGCGGCGGAGACGAGGGGCCGGCTGTTCAGCGGTGAAGGCCGTGGCGGCGTACTGACTGACCACGACGAGTGGATGGCGGAGTGCTTCGAGGAGAGCAAGGGGCTACTGGACGTGCCCCGGCTGCGCCAGGCGTGGCGTCACTTTCGGGAGTTGCCACGCACTGGTGCCGACGTGATGAGCCACGGTGACTTGATTCCCGGCAATGTGCTGGTCGAAGGAGGCCGCCTCAAGGGGGTGCTCGACACCGGCGGCTTCGGCCCGGCCGACCCCGCGCTGGACCTGGTCAGTGCCTGGCACTTGTTGCAGCCGGGCCCCCGGGAAGTACTCCGGCGGGCACTGGGCTGTGGCGACGTGGAATGGGAGCGCGGCAAAGCATGGGCGTTCCAACAGGCGATGGGGGTCGTCTGGTACTACGTCCAGAGCAACCCGTCGATGAGCAACATGGGACGCCGGACACTCGACCGCATTCTGCAGTCGATGGAGTGATGACGCATCGAGCGCAGGCCGTGACGCCGACCGTAGCCGCGCCCCGCGAGAAGCCGCGCCGCGCCCCACAGCAGTTGCGCCAACCCCATAGCAGCTGCACAACGCTCCATGGTCTGTCGCTGTGTGGCTGGTCAGTCCGTGGTGCCGAGGAAATCGCGAGCGGCCTTTTCAGGCGGCGCGATCTCCTCCGTCTGCCTCGGTACTGTGGCTTCGCATGACCGAGATCGAGATCACCGCAGAGCTGGTCCGGGAGTTGTTGCAGGAGCAGCATCCAGACCTTGCCGGGCTGACCATCCGCGAGGTGCCGGGGGGCTGGGGCAATCAAATGTGGCGCCTCGGGGACGAGTTGGCCGTACGCATGCAGCGTATGGACCCCACCGGGGAGCTCCAGTTCAAGGAGCGGCGCTGGCTGCCCGTGCTGGCTCCGCGCCTGCCGTTGCCGGTCCCGGCCCCGGTGCGGTACGGCGCCCCCTCCGAGCGCTTCGCCAAGCACTGGACCGTGATGACGTGGGTTCCCGGCGAGCCGCTGGACCACGGTGTGATCAGCCGCGGCGTCCACGCGGCCGACACGCTGGCTGGATTCCTCCGGGCACTGCATGTGGCAGCGCCCACCGAGGCACCGATCGCCACCGACCGCGGCGCCCATCCCCGAAACTGCACGGCTGGCTTCGAGAACTTCTTCCAGGCCGTTGCCCCCGCCGACATCGCTGCTGAGGTGCGGGCCGTCTGGGACGACGCCGTCGCGGCCCCCGCGTGGGAGGGTCCGCCGCTGTGGGTGCACGGTGACCTCTATCCCGCCAACGTCGTCGTCGCGGACGGCACTCTTGCGGGCATCGTGGACTTCGGTGACCTCTTCGCCGGCGACCCGGCGTGGGACCTTGCTGCCGCATGGGTGCTGCTGCCGACGGGTGCGGCCTCACGGTTCTTCGACACGTACGCGCAGGCAGACGAGGCGACGATCCGGCGGGCCCGCGGGCTGGCCGCGATGAAGAGCCTCTTCTTGATGCTCATGGGGCAGAACGGAGACCGGGGTCTTCCCGGTGGCAAGCCGCACTGGGGGCCCGCAGGCCGGGCGGCACTCGATCGTGTGGTGAGGGACCAGATCACCAGAGGCGGGGCATCGCCCGTGTAGCGGTGCCAGTTTCTGCCGATGCCGCTGGGCGAGGGGGCGAAACCCGCTGCCGTGATCAACGTCCTTGCGCGGCGAGATCAGAGGGCCCGTGGGCGGCAGCGGCGCAGCTCGGTGGCCGGCCTGCCGGTCACGAGTTCGTCTGCGACAAGGCGTCCGACGGTGGGTGCCAGGGTGATGGCAGAGTGCATCACGGCGACGTAGACGGATCGATCCCGTGTCGCGTGTCCGATGACGGGCCCGCGGGCAACGCAGTGGGATGGGAAGGGCTGCGTCTTTGACTGCGAGTTACCCGGCAGACCCAGCGGTGACGCGCACCGAGGGCGTTACGTCGGCGACGTAGACATCTGCGTACGCGCCTGTCGGCGAGATGCGTCAGCTGCGCTGGTCAGGCAGGGGATCCGAAGCAGCCGACCGTGCTCGGAACCGGACCGGGAGAGCCGAGAGCAGAACACCGAGGACGATGCCCGTGCCTCCTGCTTCCGGGGCGTACTGCCGCGGGTCGAGCGCGCCCACGCCGGTGAGGATGCCGAGCGCGCGTCCGCTGCGGGAAGCAATGAGGGCCGCGCCTGAGGAGCCTGCCGGCGGTGCAGGGCCGATCATGGTGACCATCCCGGCCGTCTGGCTCTCTTGAGCGGTGAGGTCGATCGCGGCCTGTACCGTCGCCACCTTGCTGCCGACCAGCCATCCCACCATCGTGATGCGCTCTCCCGGCTCGGGTGGGCCCCATTGTGGTTTCACCGCCCACGGCCAGACGGCATGCGAACCGAATACCGCAATGTCGTGGTGCTCATGACGGTGCAGTGGGCGCAGCGCGACGGTGGCGCCGTCCGGCAGGAGGACTTGGTAGTGGCCCCCGTCGTACAGCACGTGGGCAGGAGCTGCCCACATTCCTGCGGCGATCTGCAAGGCGTTCGCGGCCGGACGGTAGGTAGTTCCTTCTTCATCTGCACCGACGTAGAGAGGCCGGACGGCTCGCGCGACTGCCCGGGAGCGCGCAGGTGCGAGCACGTCACCTTGGACCACTTTGCTGCCGGACAGTACGGCCACCACCGCGGCGGCCGGGGACACCCAGGTATCCAGCTGCAACAAGGGCGCCAGTCCCGCGGTTACGCCGGCGGCGACCAGTGCGAGCGGGCTGGCGCCCGCCTTCAGGTCGCGTGCCGTTTGCCTCGCCGTGTTCAGTCGCATGGGCTCCCCCAAAGCGAGCGCGCCGGCACTGCGTTGCCTCAGCAGACCGCAGCCCCGCGAAGCGGTCAATGCTTGGGCACAGCGTGCCATGTGCCTCCCACGCTCACACCCCATGGCCGGGCACCGGTCTTTTCGTGCCCCATAAGGCGGGTGCGCGCTCTGAAAGGTGCGGGTGCCAAGAGCACGGCCTTCGTACGGGTCAGTCGTTGACCTCGCGGTCAAAGTCCTTGGCGCACGCGTCCCGCTCGCTCTGGGAGTCGGCGTGCTTGACGCAGTCATCGAAGTTCTTGTACTCGTCCGAGTTGAGGATCGAGGCGCCGATCGCGATGATCACGCCCGATGCAATCAGGCCGAGCCCGCCCAGCACCGCACCGATAATCGACATCTTGCCGTAGGGCGCCCGGCCGCCACGCGCCTTGCGCGCGCCGATGATGCCGAAGATCACGGCCAGCAGACCGAGCAGTGCGCCTCCGATGACGGTCCAGAACAGCAGGATCGCCAGAATGCCGAGAACAAGAGCGGTGATCGCCATTCCGTTGCTCGGCCGCATGCCGGAGTGCTCGGGAGACTGCGCGTAGTGGTCGGACGTCGTCTGAGGATGCTCGGGGAAGGACATGCCATCACACCCATCTCTGCTGTCATGTAGTCGAGTTGTCGTAGACGCCCGTGTGCCCTGACATCGTCTGTGAATGCGTGAATTCGACCGACCGTGTTCGGCATCCTGCGCACGACCCGCCGGTCGCTCCCCTGTCGGCTGCAGCCGGTCACGGTGCGAAGGCCCTGACGCTTGAGCACAACGAGAGCTGGTAACCCGTCAGCGGAGGGTGATGCGACGGTGGCGCGCCGCCTGAGGCCGCATGCTCGATCGCGGGTGTTTTTTTCCGATTTAACTGCGGATGGAAAGATACATACGGTCGGATATGCCCATGTCTCCCACGCCTTTCCGTTCCACACGGTTTCGCCGATCGGCCCGCTTCACCGTGCGAGCGGACAGGAGACGACGCGCCACCCGAGGCGAGCGGAACCAAGGCGGTCTGGATTGGGCCCGGCGAACGGAACTGATCTCTGTTCTGGTGGCTTCGGCTGTGGCGGTTGGCGGTCTTTGGTATTCCAACGTCCAGACGCAGCAGACAAACGCGCAGATGAGACAGTCCAACGCCCAGGCGCAAGAAGACAGGGCGCTGGCCAGGGAGGGGCAGATAACCGAGCGGTACACCGCCGCCGTCAGCAACCTCGGTGCGGACGCGATGGATGTGCGCTTGGGCGGCATCTACGCGCTCCAGCGGATCATGCAGGACTCCTCCCGCGATCAGCCCACCATCAACAACGTCCTGGCTGCATACGCGCGCAGTCACGCCGCCAAGGCACCACCGGCCGGAAAGGACGTCCCTGCCGACGTCCTAGCAGCCCTGAAAGTCCTGTCCGATCGTGACACCACGCACGACGAGGCCTTCGTACTCGACCTCACGTCCATCTGGCTCCCCGGTGCTGACCTGGCTCCCTCGCGGCTGCAAGCATTCTGGCTGCCCGATGCGGGCACCTCTTCGTCGAAGGTGAATACGAAAGGCATCATGCTGCGGAGCGCGATCTTGACGAAGGCTCACTTGAGCGGAGCTTTTCTGCCGTGGGCCGAGCTGCGACGTGCGTCCTTGAACGACGCGGACCTAGAGCGCGCAAATCTCGGCCACGCGGATCTTCGCATTGCCGATCTGAGCCATGCCGATCTACGCAAAGCCGTGCTGATCAAGACTGATTTGGGCGAGGCGAATCTGGTCGATGCAGACCTGCGCGGCGCAACGATGCGTGCCGTGAGGCTGAGCAGTGCCGAAGCAGGCGAAGCCGACCTCCGAGGTGCGGATCTGCGCTGCGTGGATGTGCTCACCACGCCCACGCCACCTTGCTCGGACCTTCGAGATGCAAGCCTCTTCTACTCGGATCTACGCGGAGCGAACCTGCGTGGAGCAGACCTCCGCGGTGCGGACCTGAGCGGGGCAGATCTGCGCGGCGCGGATCTGCGGTGCATGGATGTCCAACACAAGGAATCCCTCGTGAAATCCCATTGCAGCAAGTTGCGCGGCGCGGATCTCACGGACACGGATCTGCGCGGCACCGACCTCACGCATGTAGGACTTGCCCGAAGCGACATCGACTTGGCCCGCATCGACGGTACGACGAAGCTCCCCTGAAGCCGGACAGGAACCGCTGCCCCACCCCCGCTCGAATCCGCACGGGGGAGCAACTGCCGCGCTTCGGTCAGCCGCTTCGGGAAGGGCGCCGCTGCGCGCGGCGGCGCCCTCTCACGTGGGCCGTCGGTCCGTACAAACGGCGGATCAGGTGCCCGGCTTGCGGCCGTAGACGAAGACGTCGTCGCCCTTGCGCAGCGTGTTCCAGTACTTCACGGCGTCCGTCTTCGTCATGTTGACGCAGCCGTGGGAGCCCGGCGGGGACCAGACGCTGATGCCGACCGAGTGGAACGCCTGGCCGCCGTCGAAGAACTGGCTGTACGGCATGGGCACGTGGTAGATGCTCGACACGTGGTCGATGTTGCGCCAGTAGACCTTCTTCAGGCCCGTGCGGGTCTCGTGGCCGTTGCGGCCGGTGCGCACCGGGACCGGGCCGTACTTGAGGTTCTCGCCGTCCTGGATCCAGCTGAGCTGGAGCGTCAGGTCGACACAGGCGATGCGCCCCTTGTTGGTCGGGCACTTCCCGGCCTTGTTGGGGTTGTTGCCCACCGCTTTCTGCTTGTTCATGAGGTTCATGACGCCCCAGGTGACGCTGCCCGCGTAGCCGGCGTTCGGGGTGATCTTGTGCTTGGTCTGGAAGGCCTTGATGGCTTTGCAGTCGGCTGCCGACTGCTTGCCGTCCACCGGGCGGCCGAGGAACTTCTCGACCTGCTTCTGATACGGCCCGGTCTGGGTCGAGCACGAGGCGGCCTGAGCGCTGCCGGTGCCGAGAGCCACTGTGAGCGGCGCCACCAGCACGGTGATCCCCAGAGCCACTGCTCCTCGTCTGCGTATGTCCCCCATTGCTGCCCACTCCTCGTTCGCCTGGGTCCGCGGGTCGGATCCCACCTGCTAGACGAGGCGGCCCCCGGGTTCGTTGTAGGGCGAATCGACACAGGTGTGTAACAGCGGGCGATTTACCCCCGGGCCGCGGCGGGCGGCAGGCGGCCACGGTCGTCGGGCACCTCGCCGAGTGGCTGCGGGGAAGGGCGCCGGGGGCAGCATCGGCGCTCTGCGCATCCATCCAGGTTTCATGCGGCAGGGGCGAGACCGCTGAGCCTCATTCCAGTACGCCGAGCTCGGTGTCCGGGCGGCAGTGCGGGCACGCGTCGACACCCTCGTGCAGGGCGCGGCGCGCCTGGCTTTGGGTGATCTCCTTCGATCGCGGCGGCGTCGGCGCCATGTCGCAGTGACCTACGTGCACGTAGACCGCGGGGCGCCCGCGCCCGATGCCCTGCTCGATCAGCCAGGCCGGGGCCGGTGGTCGCGCCTGCCGGCCGCGGGCCCGCTCGGCCTCGCGCCGCTCTTCGTCGGCGATCCACCCGCGGGTGCGCGCGAGGTCCCGCTCCTGCACGCGTTCCAGGAAACGCAGCAGATCGAGGCGGGATAGCGGGACAGGATCGTTCACATGTTCGATTCTAGATCGACGGGTGACCCGTCGCCGCATCCCGGTGCACGCCGACCCATGGAAGGGGGTTTCCGCTCATCGGCTGACGCACCTCCGGGCGCGGCCATCGCAGCGGTGGTTTCCACGAAAACGCTGCAACCTTTTGTCCTCCCTGTGGGGAAAAGGGGGTGAAAGCGGACGGAGCATCGGCTCTGTCGTGGGGCGGGGCGCTTCCGGCCAGCGAGAGGACATGTCATGAGGCTTCGCGATGAACTTCCCGTCGACCACAAGCTGACCCAGGTGTACCGCTATGGAGCCGGCCTGTGCGGCGTCATCCTGCTGGTCTTCGGGTGTCTGGGCTTCGCGGATCAGCTGAGCCCCTTCAACACGGACGGGACCCAGCTCGCGGGGTTGTCAACCAATGGCGTGCTCAGCGTGATCTCGGTCGTCGTGGGCCTGGCCCTGATCGGCGGTGCCGTGGTCGGCGGCAACTTCGCCTCGTCGCTGAACATGACGGTGGGCGGGCTGTTCCTGCTGAGCGGCTTCTTCCACCTCTTCGTGCTGGACCGTCCGGCCAACGTCCTGGACTTCGGCATGACCAACGTGATGTTCAGCTTCGTCATGGGCCTGCTCATCGCCTGCTTCGGCATGTACGGCCGGGTGTCGAGCAAGCTGCCGCACGACAACCCCTACTGGCGCCGCCGTCACCCGCGCGAGGCCGCCCGCGAGTCCCTGGCCGCGCGGCGCCGGGACAGCAAGGCGGCGCTGGCCCCCGGGCGGGGCGGTGCCACACCCGCCTCCGCGATCACGCCGGGCCGGGACTGAGGACGTCCCGGGCCCGGCGTTCCGTACTCGGGGCGCCGGTAAGGACGCTGCCACCAGCCGATCGCCTTGCGCGTGACGGGCAGCTGCCGGTTGACGGTGACAGCGTTCTTGCCGGCTCCCCTGATCAGCAGAGGCTGCCGCTGCGGTTGGCGCCGCCGTCCTGGCGCGTGATGCGGAAGTCGCACGCGTCCAGGCCCGCCGCGGCGATGGAGGCGGTGGCCGCGCTCAGCTGCCGAGCCGTCAGGGTGGGGTTGCGGGAGAGCACGAAGCCGGACTCTCGGTCGCTGTCGGTGACGACGGCCCAGCGGTAGTCGCGGTCGAGGCCGGTCACGATGTAGTTGGCGTCGTCGGTGTGGGCGTAGGAGTCACCGCTCTTGCGGAAGCTGACGTTGAGCCGGGCGCCCGAGCTGTCGAGTGCCTTGGCCTCGCCGTTGATCGCGCTCGTGGTGCGGAGCCATGTCGTGCAGCTGTTGCGGACACCGATGGTTCCGGTGGCGGTGAGCGTGTAGCGCGCCTTGACGTTCTTGGCGCACTGGATCTCGAAGAGCTGGGGCACGGCGGCGACCTGATACCAGGTGCCCTGGTAGCGGTCGACGTCGACCTTGTCCACGGCCGGCGGCTGCGGCGGGGCGGCCTGGGCAGCCGGGGCGGCGAGCGTGACGCCGATCAGGGCCGCCGGCAGGACGGTGAGGTACCGGGAGAGCGACACAGATTGTCCCTTCCTTGCGTGTCGAGGAGGTACGGGCCTTGCATGTCGAGGAGGTACGGGCAGCTGGCCGGTGCGGTTCGGCGCACGTACGCCGACCCGGCAGGTCCGGGCCAGGTCCGAGCGCACCGTGCCGACAAGACCTTCTGGGCACGGCCCTGATGCGGATTCAGCTGCTACGGATTCAGCCGACGCGGGAGCGTCGGCCGCCCGGGACCGGGCGCAGGTCCTGGTCCATCACGGCCAGCAACCGGGCGGCCGCGTAGTCCGGGCCGCGCTCGTCGAATGTCTGAGCCCAGCGCGCCAGGCCGGGGCGGACCGTCGTGTGCACGGCGTCCAGCGCCGCCGGCACGTCGTGGGGAGACAGCTGGTTCGGGGCGCGTACGAGCCCGACGCCGGCGCGTTCCGCGTCGTGCGCGACGGCGAACTGGTCGCTGGAGAAGGGAAGGATCAGCGCGGGCACGCCGAAGCGCAGACATTCGGTGAACGAGTTGTTGCCCCCGTGATGGACCATGGCGTCCACGTGCGGGAGCAGGGCTTGTTGCGGGACGGACGGCGCGACGACGACGCGGTCCCCGGCCAGGTCGGCCAGAGCGGCCGTCCGCTCACCCGCCGCCACGACGACGGAGGTGTCCGTGGTGCCGGTCAACACCCCGGACACGAGGGCCCGCAATACGTCGTCGCGGGCCGCCAAGAACGTGCCGAGAGCGACCAGGACGACCCGCTCCGCCCGGTCGCGCAGGTGCCGCAGACGCCGCGCCCAGGCGTCGTCAAGGGGCTCGGCCGGGCCGACCATGTGGCCTGCGTACACCTGCTCGGGCCCCGCCCCGGGGGCGGGCAGCCACGGCAGCTGCGGATAGGAGTACACGACGGCATGGGGGGAGGTCAGTGCGAACGCGCGGCCCGGCCGGGGCGCGGCCGGCGCGTTGTCGCGGGCGAAGGTGTCGAACAGTGCCGTGAACGTGCGGTCGTTCTCCTGGGCCGTGGCCATCAGGTCGGTCAGTTGCCGCGGGGCGGGCCGCAGAGCGGCCGGCCAGGCGTAGGGGACGCCGAACCAGCTGTCGGCGTCCGCCAGGACGTAGGTCGGGTGCCCCGGGCAGAACGTCGCGTACGGCACCCGCAGACAGTGCAGGGCGAGCGTCACGGCGTAACTGAGCTGGTCGACCACGTACCAGTCGGGGCGCAGGCGTGCGTCGAGGGCGCGCAGGTCTTCGAAGACGGTGTCGGGGTCGGCCAGCATGTCGGCCCGGCGGTGGCGGGCCTGTGTCGTCAAGGTGGCGATCGCGCCCTGCCGGGTGGCGTCGAGGAACTCGCCCAGCCGGGCCCTCTCCTGCGCCGCTTGTTCCGTGGCCTCGGCGACACCGGTGTTCGCGTTGCGGGTCACGGTCAGCGGCTCGAAGCGGACGCCGGCCCGCACCGCAAGGTCCTCGAAGGCCTCCGCGCACGCGAAGTGCACGTCGGCGCCACGGGCCCGTAGGGCGGCGGCCAGGACGGACAGGGGTCTGGCGTGGGAGAAGAACGGTGGGCTGATGATCACAACGCGCGGCATACCGGTCCCTTCCCTCCGGGGCAGGCCGCCGGATGCAGGAGTGGTCGGCGCGCAGGCCGTGCCGCGCGCCACGGCGTGGCGCGCGGCCGTCGTACTCGGCCCTACCGGGTGGCGGTCGACTCTTTGGCGCCCGTCGAGCGCCGGGCCGACCGATCGAGCGCCTGGTGGCTGCCAGGTGCATCCGGGTGAACCCCGTCGGGCGTATTCGCAGCATCGTCCGTTCCGCACGAAGGAGACCACGTGTCCACCTCCGCAGCGCAGCCGTGGGGCACCGCGGCGGCAATGCCCTCTCAGGGAGACCCGGACCCGCTCGTCGCCGCGCGTGACGTCTTCTTCCGGGGGCCGCGCACGGGCTCGGACGGTCCGGGCACCGTCGTGGGCCACCACCCCAGCGGCGATCTGATGATGCTGCTCGACGCGGAGTACGGGCTGCGGCCCCGCGCGGTGGCGTCCGGTCAGCCCGACGGGCTCAGTCGCGAGGACACCGCCATCGCGTCCCTGCGCCGCGCCTGCCGGCTCGCCGTGCCGCTCACTCCCGAGGCGCATCTCGCCCATGCTCACGGCGGGCCGAGGTTCGCCTCGGTCCTGGACGAGATGTGGCCCGACACGGTGCGCCGCCACGGGGAGCGTTATGCCGAGGAGACCCTGCGCCAGATGCTGCTGTGCCCCGCGCCGGACGCCGCGCGCACCGCGTTGCTCCTTGACCGGGCCGAATCGGCGGGCTTGAGCCCCCTGTCGGCGGCCGAGGCGGTCGAGGCGGCTGCGGCGGCTGATTGCTCTGGTCCGGTTGATGTGTCTGATCCGTCTGATGTCTCTGCTGCGGTGGATGCGGCTGACGGCCGCGTACGGACCTCGGTCGCCCAGCGCGCCGTGCCGGCCGACCGAGGCCTCCGGCACGCCCTGTGGCGCTACCTGCGTCAGGTACCCGGTGGCGCGGCCCACCTGCCGGCCCCTGAGACCGCGGCCGACCCTTACGAGCGGCTGCTGCTCGACCCGCCCCCCGTGCTCACACGGGAGCAGTGGCAGGCGCCGGGCATCATCGTCGCGCAGACCATGCTCCAGGGTGACCTGGACACGCCCGGCCAAGGTCTGAGCGGCGGGCTGTCCGTGCTGCTGGGCGGGCTCGGCGACCGGCTGGCCGTCAGCGACGGCATCGGCTGCGTGCTGACGGTGGTGACCGCCGGGCACGACGGCCTGGAGCGCGACCCACACCTGTTGAGCGAACGCCGCCCGGGCCACTGGGTGCTTCGTCTGCCCGTCGACGCGCCCGTGCCGCCCCAGCCCGACGCGTGGCCGGAGCACCGCACCGGGCTGACCTGGTGGGCCTCGCGTCTGCTGGGCGCGCTGCCCCGCCCCGTCGACGTCGTGCACGTGCGCTACGCCGACGACGCCGCCTTGGCCCTGGCACACGCCGCCGGCCGGTCGGGAACGCGGCTGTTCTTCACCGCGACCCCCGACCCCCACCGCACCTTGGTCCACAAGCACGCCGAGGCCGGTCCGCAGGACCCGGAACGCGCGGAGGTCTTGCGCGACGGGCTGCACCGCATCTTCTGCGCCGACCGCCTGGTGGACCGCGCCGACACCGTGATCGGCATCCCCGGCCGCCCCGGCACTCAGGACTTGCTGCGTCACTTCCCCGTGCTCGGCGACCGTTACGGGCCCGCTGGACCGGCGGCCCCGCCCGAGGGCATCGCCCCCTACGTCCCGGCGACTCAGGAGACCTCGCAGCGCCAGGGCCTGCTGGACGATCTGTTCGCCGACGGGAGCCGCCCCGACGCGCTGTCCCCGGCGGACAGGAAGCTGCCGCTGCTGCTGTGCGTGGGGCGACTTCACCCGGTCAAGCAGCAGGACCTGCTGGTGCGCACCTGGCTCGCGACCGAGGCGTGGCGTACGACCACGCTGGTCGTCGTCGGCGGCAGCACCCAGCGGCCCACCCCGCCCGAACAGCGCATGCGCGCCACGCTCAGCGCGCTGCTCGCCGGCCAGCACGCGGCGGCACAGCGCCTGGCGCTGCTGCCCGCGCTGCCGAACGACGAGGTGCGGCGCCTGGAGCGGGCCCTGGCCGATCCCGCCTCCGGCGTGCCGGCCTGGTACGTGTGCCCCAGCGCCAAGGAGGAGTTCGGGATCGCGGTGCTCGAGGCGATGGAGGCGGGGCTGCCCGCTGCGGGGCCGCGCCGCGGCGGAGTGGCCCACTATCTGCGCGACGGCGTCAACGGCCTCCTGATGGACACCTCCTGCGCCTCCGGTCTCGCGCGCGGCCTGCACCGGCTGGCGTCCTTGCCGGAAGAGCGTCGCGTCCGTCTCGCGCAGGCCGCGCGGGAGACGGTGACGGCCCGCTATGCGGTGGCGGACATGGCCGAGGCCCTCGCCGCGGAGTACCGGGCGACCGCCGGGACCGGGGGGACCGGGGACGCGACCGCCGGGACCGCCGGGGCCGGGAACGCGACGGCCGACGCCGGGCGGATCATGGACGCGGTCACCGGGACCGAAGCAGCCGAAGACGCGTGACGCCGATGCCCGCCCGGTGATCCGGGCGGGCATCGGTGTCAGGGCCGCAGCCGACTTACGAAGCGCCGCAGGTGCCGCCATGCTTGCGCGTGGTCTCTTGCGTACGGCCTGCCCGTGCGCTCACCAGGTGACGACCCGCGCCAGGAAGAGGGCGGCGACGAGCAGACACCCGGCCGTGATCAGGAACAGCCAGATGCGTGGGTGGTCCCAGATGCCGCCGTCCGGCCGCTCGGGGTGCGCCTCGGCTGTCGACCCCTCGACGGCGGGGGTCTCGCCCCGGGGAACCAACGGGTCGCTCATGGTCACACCTCGTGGCCGGCACGGGTGGGCGATCCGTCCCAGGAAGCCGGATCCGTGCGCTCGTAGTTCGCCAGCGCGAGTCCCAGGCCGAAGAAGGTGGGAGCCCATTCGCCGATGAAAATGCCCCAGCGGTCGGCACGCTCCAGGTCCTCGTTCCTGTGCGAGGTGAGCCAGGACACCAGTGACAGGCCGATCGATGCGGTGGCGGCGAGATAGGCGTGCTCGCTCTTGACACCGGACTCGTGCAGCTTCTTGACGATCATGAGTGCTCCTCTGAGAGTGGGAGAACCGCATCCCGCTGCAAGCTCAAATGCCTCACATAGGGACATAACGCACTAGTGACTTCGTGCCCGGGGTCACGCACGGATGCATGCGCTCGGGTGCGATTGGGCGCCTCCGGGTGCGTTCGGGTGCCTTCGCCAGTCTTGGGTGCGCGCCCAGGTGCGATCGGATGCCCCTGATCGTCAAGGTGCGGCCCGGCGCACAGCGGGAACGGGCCGGGCGGAGCCTGGCCCGTGGTCACCCGTGCGGACGCAGGCGCCCGCGCCGTAGCGGACGCGCCGCAGCCGACCGCCCGCGTCTCACGCGGTTTCCGTCGCGTGCTCCTGGCTCGCGGAGGGCGCGTCGCCGCCGGAGCGGCTCACGGAGAGCATGGTCCGGACGGCGTCGGCGAGACCGTGCGGGCGCAGCAGCTCCGGATCCGAACGCAGCCCCCACCCCGGGCCGCACAGCAGCACGTGACTGCGCGTCCGGGCCCCGTGGATGCCCCAGCGCATGGCCGCCAGGTGGCGGGCCAGCGGGAGGTCGGCGGTGCTGCGGGACTGTGACCACAGCGCCACGGCGGCCGGAGCGGTGCGCCGTACGGTCGCCTCCATGGCCTCGACCGGCACGGCGCCGCCCAGCATCAGAACCCGCCGGCCGTGCTCCGCGAGCGCGGCGGTGAGCGCTTCCAGGGGAAGGGTGTGCTGCTCCCCCGGCACACAGGCCAGGAGGACGGGGCGCGCGTCCGCCGGCTTGTTGCGGGCCGCGGAGCGGGCATAGGAGTGGCGGAGGGCCGCGGAGACGTGCCAGGACAGCAGGTGCTCCACTTCCACGTACTGGTCCTCGGCGGATTCCCACTTGCGGCCGGCGGAGCGCAGGGTCGGAATGAGCACCTCTTCCCACGCGGTGATCAAGCCATAGGTGTCGATGGCCGCCGTGATCTGTTCATGCACCGACTCCGCGTCCATGCGCACCGCCGCGCGGGCAAGCCCCCGGCATCGTCGGCGCGCGTCCGCGGGGACCGGGTCCTCTCCTGAGGCCGTCTCCGGCCCGTCCGCCGGTTCGTCGACCGGGGCGAGCAGGCGCGGTGCCGAGGCGAGCGGAACCTCGTCGGCGGCGGACGCCTGCTCGGCCTGGGACTGCCCGGTTCGGGACTGCCCGGCGTGGGCCTTGGCCGCATGAGCCTTGGAGGCGTGGGCGGCTTCGGCCGGGGGCAGGCCCTGTGCGGTCAGGCGGCACATCTCCTGCACCATCGCGACGTCCTCGGCCGTCCAGCGCCGGTGCCGTCCCTCGATCCTCGTCGCCGGCCCCAGGCCATAGCGGCGGTCCCACGACCGCAAGGTGGTGGGAGAAATGCCCAGCTTCCGCGCGAGGGCGCCGGTCGTGACACCCGCCCCGGCGCCACGATCCTCGTTCGCATCCACTTTCGCCTCCACCGCCGTGCCCTGCGTGCCCCGACCAGAAGTGCCGAGTCCGGGGTCACGCCATGTTCTTCCCTCGCCGGGCGGTCTACGGATGCGGCCCGCCGCTCCGGCGCGGAAAACCGGAGCGGCGGGCGGGAGGCCGCGCGGCGCCGCCGGGGGGGGCTGCCGCGCGGCGTGGTCAGGCCAGGGGCTCCATCGCCAGGCGCAGCGAGTGCAGAGCCCTGCGCATGTGGCTCTTCACCGTGCCCAGCGGCAGGCCGGTGTGCTCGGCGATCTGTACCTGGGTCATGTCGCCGTAGACGGCCATACCCATCACGCGCCGCTGCACGGGCGTCAGATGGCCGAGCTTCTGCAGCACCAGCACACGGTTGAGGGCGGCCTCGGTCTCGTCGACGCCCCAGTGGCGTACGGCTTCCTCTTGCTGGGCCCCCGAAGCGTTCTCGATGACGGTCCGGCGGGCCCGCGCGGCGTGCGCGTCGGCGATGGCGTGGCGGGTGATGCCCACGAACCAGCCACCCAGCGCCCCGCGCTCCGGGCGGTATCCCGCGCGTCCCCGCCAGGCTGCCAGGAACACCTGCTGGGTGACGTCCTCGGCGTCGCGCGGGTCGTTCAGCGAGCGCCGGGCGAGCGTGTGCACGAGCGCACCCCACCGCTGGTAGGCCAGCGTGAGCGCCTGCTCGTCCCCGTCGCGGAAACGCCGTGCGAGATCGGCCTCGTCGACGTTCGTCTCGTACGAAGGCAACTGATCGGTTGCCCGGGAGTCGTCCGAGCGGCGCGGACGCGCGGTCCTGGCGTCGGCGCTCGGGGGGGTGTGGGGCCGAGCAGTAGCCATCGTGAGCTCCCGGGTCGGAGAAGAGCGATGCGTCGACCTTGCGACGAATCGATGCAACGTCGCCATTCGCATCGTTCGCGCATCGATATGGAAGTCACCTCACGGACCTGCCGCCACCGCCTCGCCCTGCGGCGGCCCGGGCGCGCGGGCGGCTGCACGCGAAACACCTGCATCCTCCGCCGAGGCGTCCGCCGAAGTCCCAGTGGACTCACTCGCAAGGGGTGAGCGGTTCGAAAGGGCGTACAGCCGTGACCTCCCGGCCGCCGGGTGTGCCTACGCTGCTGTCCATGTCCCAGCCTGAGGAGACCATGACCGAGCGGCGGGTGGTCGCCCGTGCGCACCGCGCCGCGAGGGGAGACGGGGCATGACGGAACATCTGGCCGACCACGAGCTGACCGCCCTGGCCCTCGAAGCCGAGGCCGGCCCCACGCCGCGGCAGCGCGACCACTTGGGCCGCTGCCCGCAGTGCCGAGGGGAGCTCGGACAGCTGCAGCGGGTGGTCCGTGCCGCGCGCGAGGTGTCGACCGAGGATTTCCTGACCCCGCCACCCGACCGGGTCTGGCACTCGATCACATCGGAACTGGGATTAGGGGCACCCCCACCCCCGGCATCTGGCGCAGCCCCGACACCACGCCCCGCCGAAACCGACACCACTGCCGCTGCCGCTACGGGGGCCGACACGGCAGCCGCCACTCAACCGGTCCCGGACGCACACCATTCCGGTCGCCGCACGTGGTTGCGACGCCCCGCCCTCCTGCTCGCCGCCGCGGGGCTCGTGGCGGGGGCGGCGCTCGGCAGCGCCGTCACCGCACGGCTGCTCGACGATGACGCGCAACAGGCCGACACGGGTCCGGCGGGCCAACTGACCCCGTTGGCCGTCCCACAGGCCGTCGGAACGGTACGCGTGGCCCGCGGCCCCCAGGCCGACGGCGAAGTCACGGTGACCGTGACGGGCCTGCCCCGGACCGACGGGTACTACGAGGTCTGGCTCATGGACCGCAGCCACAAGCGGCTCATCGCGGTGGGCGTGCTCGGCCCGGACGGCACCGCGACGCTGCCGCTGCCCACACGCGTCGACCTCACCGGCTACCCCCTGATCGACGTGTCGGCCCAGAAGGACAACGGGAACCCGGCCCATTCCGGCAAGAGTGTCGTACGCGGCGAACTACCCGGCTGACCTGCGCCGCTGTCGAATGCCCGCGAGAGCCACGGCATGACACCACCGGCCGTGGCCACGGCCCTTCCGCTGCGCCGACCTGCGCTCACGGGCATCGCCGTCGGCATACGTGCTTCGGACGAGTTGCGCCCCAACGCTGCGGCGTAGGCCTGGAGATCCCCGCACCGCTGCGTCGACCGGGCCGTGCCCGTCAACCCGACCGGATCCGGCCCGCAGCAACGCACCTCGTCCGCGCCGGTTAGTCGTGCTTGGGCCAGACCGGGCCCTCGGCGGTCCAGGTGACGCCCTTGTTGCGGCACAGGCAGAAGGGGTGGCCGATCGGGTCGGTGTAGACCTGCCAGCCGTAGCCGTCGGGGCCGATGAAGTCCTGCCTGAGCGTCGCGCCGAGGTCGAGGACGCGGCGCTGCTCGGGCTCGATCTCGTCCACTTCGAAGTCGAGGTGGAACTGCTTGGGGTGCTCGCTGTCGGGCCACTGCGGAGCGCGGTAGTCGTTCACCTGAATGAACGCCAGCTCGATCTCACCGAACTGAATGCCGGCCCAGTGCTCGGAGCTGCCCTCCTTGATCGGACGGCCCGTCACCTCGGAGTAGAACGCGGCCAGCTTCATGGTGTCCGGGCAGTCGATGATGAAATCGGTCAGTCGCAACATCCCGCGATCTTGCCACAAGCTCACCCCCGACTTCGAGACAGATTCCCGAGCAGCTTTACCGGGGTGCGGGAGCCGTACCGGGACCGCCCGCTTCACCCACTCCCCCGTGGCTTTGCCCTCGACGAGCAGCACCACCGGGTTATCTCGTAGGAGGTCATGGGGACTGGCGCTGTGAGCGCCGCGCCGCCGGGAAAGTGACACCGAGGACCCCGCCTGCGCCACCGCCCACTACCAGGCCCATCGCTGTGCTGTCGAAGACGAACAGCCCAAGCATCAGCCCCATCCCTATGCCGAACAGCATGCCGACAAAAAAGCCCGTACTGATGGACGGGGCCGCGGCGTTCTCGTCGTTTGTCATCCGAGCATTGTCCTGCATGAACCGACAGGGACAAGATCCGATACGGCGGGCCGCGCCACTGATGCCGCGCCACTCGTGCCGGCCGTCGCTTCAGATGCAGATCACGATCTTGCCGCGCGTGCGACCGCGCTCGGCGTGGGCGTGGGCGTCGGCGATCCGCTCCAGCGGGTAGGCCTGTTCGATACGGGGTGTGTAGTGGCCGCGCCGGCCCAGTTCCGCGGCCACGGACAAGAGGGCGGAATCGTTCTCCGCGTTGACCACATGGGTGCCCAGGCGCTGGCCGCCCGCGTGGTCGGCGACGGTCGCCACGCGCGTCGGATCGCCCGTGATCGCGACGAGGTCCTCCAGGGATCCGGAGGCGGCGGTGTCGAGCGCGAGATCGACGCCGTGCGGGACGAGAGGGGTCAGGCGTTGCGCGAGACCCGGGCCATAAGTGGTGGGACGGGCGCCGAGGGAAGTCAGGAAGTCGTGATTGCGTTCGCTGGCTGTCCCGATCACGGTGGCGCCTTGCGCCACAGCGATTTCGACGGCCGCGCTACCGACGCCTCCGGCGGCGCCCTCGACCAGAAGGGTGCGACCCGCAAGGGAGCCGAGCGCATTCAGTCCCCGCATCGCGGTCACGGCCGCGAGACCGGCTCCCGCGGCCTGCTCGTCGTTCCACGTATCGGGGGCGTGGGCCCAGGCCGAGAGAAGGAACAGCTCTGCGGTGGCGCCGGTGACACCGCCCAGCCCGAAGACCCGCTCGCCGATGCTCACCCCTTGCACTCCGTCACCGATTGCGTCGACCACGCCGACGGCGTCGCGCCCGGGAACGGCGGGCAGCTCCAGGGGAATGAACTGCCGCAGGGCTCCGGCGCGCAGTTTCCAGTCGATGGGATTGACGCTGGCCGCCGCGACCCGGACACGGATCTCGCCGAACCCGGGGTGAGGGTCGGTGACCTCCTCGATCACCAGACTCTCCGCTCCGCCGTACTCGTGGAAACGGGCTGCGCGCATACTGTCCTGCCTTGCCTTGTAGAGGGAGACGGTGAGGTCGGGTTCGACGCCCGTTGCCGTGCGCCTGTCGTGGACATGAGACTCGAATCGGCGCGTCGGCGGCTGCCTTTCGGCCGGAGGAGGGCGGGTCGGGAGCGGATCGGTGAGGTTGCCAAGAGGATGGGTGACCGTCTCCCCCGACACCCACGATCTGCCGTCGTCGGAATACCTCCCGTTGCGTCGATGCTCGAGAAGGTATCCGGAAGGTCGGTCACCATCTGGATACCAAGATCGGAGACGGGAGACTCTCGATGCCGCAAAGGCCGCCGCTGCCAGCCGACTTGTTCGACGAGCTGTGTCCGTCCTCGCTGGTGCCCTTCCGCTTCGGTGACAAATGGGCACCCATGATCCTGCGCTGCCTGGACGACGGACCGCGCAGATACTCCGAACTCCGCGTGCCGCTGGCCCGCGTCACCCCCAAGGTGCTCACCCAGTCGCTGCGCGGTCTGGAGCGAAACGGCTTCGTGTCACGCTCGGAGCACTCCGACCCGAAATTGCGGGTGGAATACGCGCTGACCCCACTGGGGCGCAGTGTGCTGGAGCCGCTGGACGTCGCGTGCCGCTGGGCTACCGAGCACTGGGACGAGCTGCTCGACGCCCATGAGGGCGGCAACTCCTCCAGCCAGTGACACTCGCACCGGCGTCGGCGCGTGGCACCCCGGACGAACGGCACCAGTGCGCTGATTAGCCCCGGGGGCCGAAGAATGGGTGCCAGCGGCTCGGTCGTAACGAAAGCTTGGAACGATCGACGCCTTCGCCGAGCCGGCTCAGTTCACGGGCGCCGCTTCTGCGCGGACGCCGGGCCGGTCCGACCGGCGAGGTACCGAGCGAAAATCTCCTCGCTCTCAGGAGTGAAGGTCCACTCTCGCAGAGCCTGCCGCAGCTCGGATTCGGTCAGCCACCCGTGCCAGGCCACCTCACTCAGATCGGGGGCGAGGGTCTCCGGGAGCACGGCATCGCATACTCCCAGCCAATAGGGACTGAGCCCGCCCCGGTTGAGGAAATGGAATCGAAGGCTCACTGAAGCCGAAGTCCCCAGCTCCTCACGGAGTTCGCGGGCGGCCGCCCGCTCATAGGACTCACCGACCCCCGCAGCGCCCCCGATCCCGAGTTCGTAGTGCCCCGGGAAGCGAGACAGCTGCTCGGCTCGCCGGTGGACGAGATAGCGGTTTCTCCCGTCACGGCACACCACCACGCCCACTCGGTGCAGCCAGCCCTCCCGAACCGCCTCCCGCCGGCTGACGATCCCCAACACCCGGTCGTGAGCGTCCACGCGTTCCACGAGTTCATCCACGGCGCACACGATCGCAGACGCCACTGACACCCACCCGCCCGAAGACGGTTCGGCGGGGAGTGCGTCGGCCCCTGGGCCAAGGGCCTGTACGACAAGAGCCCGAAGAAGATCGGCACACTGGGGTTCGAGTACGAGAAGGTCGCTGCGCTGAAGCCCGATCTGATCCTGGAGACCAAGTCCAGCGGCGACCAGACGCGCGGACCTCCGAGCACCCCTCGGCCCGGCGGCGCCACCACGGAAGCTGCCATAAGTCCCTCGATCTGAGAGGCAGGGCGTCAGTTGCAAGCTCCCCCGGCCTGCTCTTTGCGGCCCCGCTCGCTCCCCCTCGGAGAGCGTGTCTCAACCTGGGAGATGATCTGTCAGCACCAGCGTGAGCCTGCCGAGCCACTCGAAGTCGTCCGGGTAGTCCCACTCCTCGGCGCGGGCGAGTACCCCCGGCAGGTCTTCCTGTGAGAGCGGCGGTCCGGGTTGGCAGCCGTTGGTCCCGTCGGGTGCTTTCCACGGGACATACCGGCAGACCTCAACCACCCCGGCGTCGACGAGGGCGAGGAGAATCGGTGCCAGATCCGCTGCGGGTCCAGACGCCAGCGGCTCGTCCAGATCTCCTCGGACTCCCGGAAGAATGTCGATCTCGCTCGCATTGAGCACGAAGGCGTACTCGACGTCGGACAACTCGCTCGTGCTCACCCGCAGATTTTCGCAGAGGCCCGGCGAGGGCCGCGCCTACCTCCGCACGCGGAAGCGGAGCGTCGTGACCGCGCCCGACTGGGTATTGCTGAACGGCTCCAGGTCGATCCTGTCGAGGCTTGGGGGCGAGAAGCGGACGCCGTCGCCCAGGAGCACCGGCAGGACATACACCAGGATCTCGTCGACCAGCCCGCGCTGCAGGCACTGGGCCGCTACGTCGGCACCGAGGATCTCCAGGTTCTTGCCGCCGGCGGCGCCGCGCGCCGTGGCGACGGCTTCCTCAACCCCGCAGGTGAGGAAGGTGACGGTGGGGTCCGGCGCGTCGGGAGGCCTGTGTGTGAGGACGAACTGCGCTCCCCCGTCGTAGGGGGTGTCCTGGGCGGCCATGCGCTTGGCGACCTCGTACGTGCCCCGGCCGACGAGCATGGCGCCCGTGGCCTCCATGACCTCCGGCACCTCGGCCGCGGTCAGGAACTCGGAGATCCAGTCCATCGCGTGACCAGGGCCGGCGATGAAGCCGTCCAGCGACATCGCACGGTTCACGACCACTTTGCCGGTGCCGAAGCCCACATCACTCATGCGTATTCTCCACGGCTCTTGGAGGGCTAAGGCCGGATCGCACTTCGGCCGGTGGGGGCTGCCAGCGTATCTGCGGTGGCACTACGCGAACAACAGGCAGCCGGGTGTGCCGGTCGTACATCGTCGCCGGCACGCCCGGGGGGTGGCGTGCTCGCCGGCGGGGTCGTCGCACCGGGCCTGCAGGCTCTGCCTTCCTTTGAGTTCCCGTTGCCCCCGCACCGTGCCTGCCCTCCCGCCTCCTGGCTCAGCCGTGTCGCCACCCTCACGTGATCGTCACCATGAGTAACCTCACGTGCACCGAACGTCCCGACATGAGGAGTTTTACGTGAGGATTTGGGCATCGCGTGCGGTAGCCGCCCTGACATCGGCCCTGCTGCTGCTCGGTGGCGCGCAGGCCGCCAACGCAGGCGTTGGGCAAGGAGAACGACCGCTCCCCGCAGCACAGGCCGCGACACCGCACCAGTCCCACCACACGGCGGTCATCGCCCTCTACCGCGACCCCGAGGGCGGCAAGTGGCGGGACGTCACCTTGCACCCGCCGCGCGGCATGGTGAAGAACACCGCATCGACGGCTCGCGCGCTCGGTGCGGACGTCATCGTCGGCGACTTCTCCACCAAGAAGAGCACCGCGTACTTCTGGTCCGGGCTCGGCAGCGGCGGCGAGGACCTCGCCGGGAAGATCGCCACCCGGCGTGGTGGCGTCACGCTGGGCATGCTGCTGGAGAAGCGGAACATCGAGATGCCCGCTTGGGACGGCTCGGAGAGGGTCGAGCTTGCCTGGTCGGCGGTGTCCGAGGAATACGCGCGCCAGGCGAGCGGCACGGTGCACGTCATCCTGGGCGCGCACGTACGCCCGAACGCGATCTGGTACACGGAGTTCGAGAACCTCAAGCGGAATCGGAACGTCACCAAGGTGGTATCCGTGGACCCGGATTCCGACAAGGAGAAGACCATCCACACCCGTCAGGACTGACCGTGTGACCGACGCCGACAACCGCAGCCGGGCCATCAGCTTGTATCTCCTGGGCGGGGGCAAGCCCTACCCGGAGGTCGACCGAGCAGCCGTCCGGAGGGCCTTCGCGCCCGAAGAGGCGAACCGGCTCATCGCCTATGCCGCCGCCGTGGTCGCCGAGATGGACACGTTCGAGGTGGACTGGAGCGCGCATGACCTGCAGTCCGCCACCCGCCGATACGAGGAATATGTGCGCACCCGGCATCCGGAGCTCGACGCGAGCGCGGTGACCGCGCTCGGCAGGGCGTACAGCTTCTGGTGGAAATGAGGCGACCGCGGGCGCGCGGGTCCCGTGAAGCGGCACCGATTCCCGGCCGCGCGAGGACCGTGCCCTCTTTGGATGCGGTGCTCGCGCTGTGGGTGCGCTGCTCGCGGTCACTGGGTCCGCCGCTCGGATGACGAGAGCCGCAGCGGCCGCGGAGTTCTCGGTGGCAGCTGCGGCAACGACGTGTCCACGGCGTCCGCGGGCAACCGATATGTCAGCTCTGCCGCAGCGGCGAGATAGTCTTACCGGCGGCAGCGGGTGATCAGGGTGTTCGTGCCCGCTGAGCCGATTGCGGTCGCAGGCCGCCTCTGTCCGGTCGCTCAGCGGTCTGTTTCATCTCGTCGCCGTTCACGTCCGGAGGGGCGATACTGGCGAGGACGACTCAGGGGCTGGCAGGAGGGTGATGTGAACGACCCGCACGGCGGGCACGCCACGCGGCCACGCCCAGCGCCCTCGAGCACCCAGTTGACGGTCTGCCCGTTGCCGGATCGGGCCGGCGTCAAAGTGGCGGGAGAGGTCTCCCTGCCGACCCGCCCGGTGTGGGAACGAACCCTGGAACGGGTGGTCGGCCAGTCCCGCGGACCGTACTACCTGGAACTGTCAGAGCTGACCTTCATCGACATGGCCGGCGCCACGGCGCTGGCCGTCACCGCCCAACGCCTGAACGGCGACCAGCGTTTCGTGCTGGGCAGCCCACCGCCCACCTTGGCCCGTCTGCTGGAACTGTTCTGGACCAACCTGCCAACGATCGAGGTAGACGCCTCATGAGTGCCGTGTCCCAGACCGACCCCTTCGTCCACCCGGCTCTGTTCTACCGGGGCGAACGCGAGTACCTGGCCGGTACCGTGCCCTTCGTCCGCGACGGGCTGGCGTCGGACGAGGCGGTGGCCGTGGCCGTGCCCGGGGCCCGCCTCGAACTTCTGCGCGCCGCACTGGGCGGTCAGGCCGCTCAGGTGCGCCTGATAGACATGGCCGAGGCGGGGCGCAATCCCGGCAGGATCATCCCGCGCGTCCTGCGCGCCTTTGCCGACGCCCACCCCACCGGGCGGGTGCGGATCATCGGTGAACCGATCTGGGCCGGCCGGACGGACGCCGAGTACCCCGCCTGCGCCCAGCACGAGGCACTGATCAATCTTGCTTTCCGGGGCCGAGAGGCGACGATTCTCTGTCCCTACGACACGGACGGGCTGGACGAGACGGTCCTGGCCGACGCCCGCGCCACGCACCCGACGGTCATCGAATCCGGGAGATCGGACACGAGTGGGTCCTACGCCCCCGAAACGGTGATCTCCCGCTACAACCTGTCCTTGACCGCGCCCGACGACGCGTGGAGCACGGACTACAAGAAAGGCACCCTGGCCCCCGCCCGCCAGGGGGCGACACGCCGGGCGGCCGATCTCGGCCTGTCCGCATCCCGCCAGGACGATTTCGCCCTGGCGGTGGCGGAGTTGACGACCAACAGCGTGCTGCACGGGGGCGGGTTCGGCACGCTGCGGATCTGGTCCCAGGACTCTCACATCGTCTGCGAGGTGCGGGACACCGGCCACCTCGCCGACCCGCTCGCCGGCCGCCGCCCTCCGGCCCCGAACCAGCTGGGCGGCCGCGGTCTGCTGCTGGTGCATACGGTCGCCGATCTGGTGCGCGTGCACTCCACGGCGCGCCAGGGCACCACCATTCACTGCTTCTTCCGCCACTGACCACTCCGCACGCAGGCAGCGTGCGCGGACCGCGATCCGTGACATCCTCTGCGGATTCGTGGCGTCTTCCGCGTGGAAGGTCACGCGAAGCAATCACCGAGTCCCGGGACGTCACCCTTCCGACGACATTTCCGATTGTCATCGTTTGGACGACATGCTACAACGGTCCCACGTCGTTCTTCTTACCTTGACGCGGAAGGGACGTCGGCGGACATGCGATGGCAAGCATTCCTCGATCACGTACAGGAACGCGGCGAGTACGCCACCCCCCAGGAAGCCGAGCGGGCCGCGCGTACGGTTCTGGCGCTGTTGGGCGCCCATCTGGTGGGTGAGGTTCGGGCCGAACTGGCCGGCCGCCTCCCGGAGACCTTCGCCCTGATCCTGCTCAACCCGCTGCAGGCCCCCGAGCCCCTCTCGCCGGAGCGGTTCGTGCGGGCGAGCGCGGCGTGGATCGAAGGGGCCTCCGAACAGACCGCGGCCTGGGACGTCAGCGCCGTACTGAGCGTGGCCGCCGACGCGGCGGGCGAGGACCTGACCCGCCGCATCCTGCTGCAACTGCCTCCGGGTTACGACCTCCTCTTCGGCCGTCCCCAGCGCACCTGAACCCCCACCGCAGAGTCGCCCCCGCTCCCCGGCCGCCATGCGGGCGGCCGCCACCAGCGTCCCCCAGCGCCGCGGCGCGTAGGGCCGCGGCGCGTAGGGCCGGTCAGTTCTTCGCGGAAGCGGCGGCGGCCTTGGCGTCGACGACGCCAAGGCCCAGCTTGGCGAGGTCGTCCGGGTTCTTCGCCGTGCTGCGGATGGCCTTCATGATCTGGTCCGGGCCGCGGTCCTGCTGGTGCAGGAGGGCCGCGACGGCGGAGACGTAGGGGGCGGCCATGGAGGTGCCGTCCAGTTCGCCGTAGCCGCTGTCGTTCTTCAGGGTCTCCTTCGTCTTGTACGTCGGAAGGGTGGAGAGGATGGCGACCCCGGGCGCCGAGACTGCCTGCTGCGCACCGAAGTTGGAGAAGTCGGCGGGCCGGCCGCTCTGGTCGCTCGCGCCGACGACCAGGACCGGGGTGTCGACCTTGTAGGGCTGCAGCGCGGTGCCTTCGTTGCCCGCCGCGGCGACCACGACCGCGCCCTTGTCGTGCGCGTGCCTGATGGCGTCGTTGAGGGTGCCGCCCTTCAGGAGGCGGGCCATCAGGCCGCTCTCGCCCAGGGAGAGGTTGATGACGTCGGCGCCGTGGTCGGCGGCCCAGACGATGCCCTTGGTGATGTCGGCGTTGTCCCCGGTGCCGCCTGCTCCGAGCACCCGCACCGGCATGATCTTGGCGCCGGGGGCGCCGCCCGCGATGCCGGTTCCGTTGTCGGTGTGAGCGGCCGCGATGCCCGAGACGTGCGTGCCGTGGCCGTTCATGTCCTTGGGTTCGTCGTCGCCGTCCACGAAGTCGTGGCCCTTGACCAGGCGGCCCTTAAGGTCGGGGTGGTCGAGGTCGGCTCCGGTGTCGACGACCGCGATGACCGTGTCGTCGCCGTTGGTCTTGTCCCAGGCGTCGGGCAGCTTGAGCGCGTCCAGGACCCACTGCTGGTCGCGCATCGGGTCGGGCTTGCTGTCCTCGCCGCACGCGGTGGCCAGAAGCAGGGTGGCGGCGAGGGCGGCGGCGAGTCGGGTACGGGTACGCATGGTTCGAGCCTGGGCGGGGCGCGGGCGCAGCGCATGCGGGGACGGACCGTGCGGGGTATGTCCGGAGGCGGCGAGGTGCTGTCTCAGTGGTTCAGGGTCCACGCCCAGCTGGTTCACGGGCGCGCACATCCGGCCACCACCCTATGATCGGCTCTAGTGCTGTTTGCCCCTTTTCGGAAGGTGGATCCTCGTGGGTAGTGGCCTCAACGCCGACAGCGTCGGCCCGGTGGACGTCGCCGTGATCGCCTTCGAAGGCAACCGGTTCAACGGCGAGATCGGGCCCGCCCTGCGAGACCTGCAAAAGGATGAGACGGTACGCATCCTCGACCTGACCTTCGTGAGAAAGGCCGACGACGGCGCGGTCGACGTCGTCGAACTCGCGGACGCGGAGGTGTCCGAGCTGTTCCAGCAGGTCGCCGACGTCCAGTTCGACCTGCTCAGCGACGAGGATCTGCGGTCCGTCGCCGAGACTCTTCCTCCGCGGTCGTCGGCCGTGGTCGTGGCCTGGGAGAACGCCTGGGCCGCCCGGCTCGGCGCCGCGGTGCGGGACTCGCACGGCGAGATCCGCCTGCTGGAGCGCATCCCCAGGGACACCGTCGTCGAGGCGATCTCCGCCCTCGACAGCTGACCATCAAGCCACCGCGCCACGCGCCACCTGGCCATCAGGAAGGACGGCACTCATGCCGCAACGATTCGGACGGCCCGGCCTGCTGGGTACCATCGCCCGCACCGCGGTGATCTCGGGCACGGCATCCGCGGTCTCCAACCGCGTGAACCGCGGCATGGCCGAGCGGGACCTGCAACGGCAGATGGGCACCCAGCCCCCGCAGCAGGCCCCGGTGGCCCAGGCGCAGCCCCAGACCCCGCCCCAGGCTCCCGCTCCGGACCGGGTCACCCAGCTCACCGCGCTCGCCGACCTCAAGGCGCAAGGGCTCTTGACGGACGAGGAGTTCGCGACGGAGAAGGCCCGGGTTCTCAACTCCTGACGCGCCCGGAGCTCGTCTCGCCGCGCCTCAGCCGCGCAGCGCCGCGGCGAAGATGCCCGGCAGTCTGCTCACCTTCGAGTCGCACGTGTAGGCCGTCAGACGCTCCATCGTCGTGCGGCCGGTGCGGTTGGTGACGTAGTACGGCGGCCGGGGCGAGAGGGAGGGCGAGCCGGTGAACAGGCCGCGCGGCGCGGGCGCGAACGGCGCCCGCAGCACGGTCTTCTCGACGTCCTCCAGCATGAACGCGTTGTGCACGAAGCCGATGCCGCTGCCGATGTCCTGGCGGGTGTGGCCGGGGTGGGCGCCCCAGGGCGTGTAGCCGAGCAGGAATCCGAAGGCCCACCAGCAGTTGACGCCGAGCGTGCCGTAGCGCAGCGCGGCGACGGCCCCGTCCACCGCCTTGCGATGGGCGCGCTCGGTGCCGGGGTGGACCAGGAGTGTGGCGCCCAGGGTGCCGGGCAGCTTGTCGTTGGCGAACTCCGTTGCCGCGCGCAGGAACTGCGGCGCGTCCTCGTCCGGGAGGCGCATCACGCCCAGGGCGCTGGCGAACACCTCGATGCGGAGCATCGGGTCGTCGGGGTCGGTGATGTCCGGTACGAGCAGGCGGCTTTGGCCCTCGCCGGGGAGCTCCGCTTCGGGGTGGGCCCGGGCGACGGCGGTCAGGCGCTCGTCGGCGCCGGGGTAGTAGTCGGCGCGGGCCGGCAGTTCGCCCAGGACCCGGCGGATCTCGGCGAGCAGGCGCTCGGTGCCGTCCCAGTGGCGGGGCACGAGCAGGATCTGGCCGGCGACGCAGTTGTGGCCGGAGTTGTTCATCTCGCTGGTGACGATGCGCTCGGCCTGGAAGCGGAAGTCGCTCGTGGCGCAGCCCGCCGCGTCGGTGAACTCCCCACGCCTTCAGCGCTGTTCGCGGTGGGCGAGCCCGTCACTGCCGCCGCCCGAGCCGGCTCGACCGACCATGGCGCTAAATTCTGAATGATGGTTCACTGCTTGTATGGCCTACCGCAAGACCCCCGCCGAAATCCGCCGCCTGGACGCCGCCCGGGAACATCTGATCTCCTGCGCCACCGTCGTCGTCGCCGAAGTGGGCTGGTCACAGGCGTCGGTGACCGCCGTCGCCGACGCGGCCGGGATCGCGGCCGGATCGGTCTACCAGCACTTCCCCTCCAAGGCCGCCCTCGCCGTGGAGGTGTTCCGGCGGGCCGCGGGCCGCGAGGTGGAAGTCCTGGGCGCGGTGCTGCGCGGGCCGGGCGACCCGGTCGCACGCCTCAGCCAGGGCATCGAGGTCTTCGCCCGCCGTGCCCTGGAAAACCGCGGCCTGGCCTACGCCCTGCTCGCCGCCCCCGCCGAAGCGGCGGTCGGCGCCGAACGCCTGGACTTCCGCCGCCGCTACCGCGCGCTGTTCGCCGACGTGGTGCACCAGGGCATGGCCGCGGGCCTGCTGCCCGCCCAGAACGGCGAGATCACCGCGGCCGCGCTCACCGGAGCGGTCGGCGAGGTCCTCGTCGACCCGCTCGGCACCCCCGACCAGAGCGCCACCGACGAACTCCTCACCGAACTCACCGCCACCGCGCTGCGCTGCGCCGGCGCCGGCGCGCCCCACTGACCCCCTCCGGCTCCCCTTCAGGAGGCACCATGTCCACGCCGATCAGCCACCCCACCGCCGTGACCCACCAGGTGACCAACCAGGCACCGCCGCTGACCGGCCATGACGCCGCCGACGACCCGGTGCTCATCGAAGGGGTGCGCCGCGAAGGCGCCGCCTGGCACCTCGATGACCTGCACCGCTTCGGGCATCTCGTCGGCAGTCAGGAGGCGCGCGGCTGGGCGGATCAGGCCAACCGCCACGAACCCGAGCTGCACACCCATGACCGCTACGGCAACCGCGTCGACGAGGTCGAGTTCCACCCCGCCTACCACTCCTTGATGGAGGCCACCGTCGGTGCGGGCGCCGCCGGTACCGCCTGGGCCGACCAGCGCCCCGGCGCCCACGTGGCGCGCGCCGCCACGTTCATGGTGGCCACCATGATGGAGCAGGGCCACATGTGCCCGGTCTCCATGACCTACGCCGTCGTCCCCGCGCTGCGGCGCGCCCCCGACCTGGCCAAGGTGTACGAGCCGCTGCTGACCAGCACGGTCTACGACCCGGGCCTGCGCACGCCCACCGGCAAACGCGGTCTGCTCGCCGGGATGGGCATGACCGAGAAGCAGGGCGGCACCGACGTACGCGCCAACACCACCGGCGCCGCCGAACAGCCGGACGGGACCTGGCGGTTGCGCGGCCACAAGTGGTTCACCAGCGCCCCGATGAACGACCTGTTCCTCGTGCTCGCCCAGGCACCCGGCGGCCTGTCCTGCTTCTTGGTCCCGCGCGTTCTGCCCGACGGCAGCCGCAACACCTTCCGCATCCAGCGCCTGAAGGACAAGCTCGGCAACCGCTCCAACGCCAGCAGCGAGCCCGAGTTCGACGACACGGTGGCCTGGCTCGTCGGCGACGAGGGCAAGGGGGTGCGCACCATCATCGACATGGTGACGATGACCCGCCTGGACTGCGTGCTCGGCTCCGCCGGGCACATCCGCGAGTCCCTGGCACAGGCCGCGCACCACACCCGCCACCGCGCGGTGTTCGGCGCCCAACTCATCGACCAGCCCCTGATGCGCAACGTGCTCGCCGACCTGGGCCTGGAATCGGAGGCCGCCACCACGCTGGGGCTGCGCCTCGCGGGCGCCGCCGACCGGGCCCAGCGCGGCGACGGCCAAGAGCGCGCGTTCTTGCGCCTGGCCACCGCCGTCTCCAAGTACTGGGTGTGCAAGCGGCAGCCGGCCGTGGTCACCGAAGCCCTCGAATGCCTGGGCGGCAACGGCTACGACGAGGCCTCGGGCATGCCGCGCCTGTACCGCGAGGCCCCCCTCAACGGCATCTGGGAGGGCTCCGGCAACGTCAACGCCCTGGACCTGCTGCGCGCCTTGGCCCGCGAGCCCGCTTCCCTCGACGCCTTCCGTACGGAGATCGAGGCGGCCACCGGAGCCGACCGGCGCCTCGACACGGCCTGGCGCGAACTGCGCGACGAGCTGGTGCTCACCGAGGATGCTCCGCTGCGCGCCCGCCGCATCATCGAGCGGGCCGCGCTCGTGCTGCAGGGTTCACTGCTCGTGCGCCACGCGCCGGCCGCCGTCGCCGACACGTTCTGCGCCTCGCGGCTCGCCGGTGACCAAGGGTTCGCCTTCGGCACCCTGCCGCCGGGCACCGACTTCGCCGCGCTCCTGGAGCGGCTGCCCGCGTGAGCCGCGCCGCCCGGCGGATTGGTCCTTCGGCCATCTCCGGTGGCAGCGCGGTCAGCTGCGCGCCGCCTTGTCCACCGTGCAGGTGTCCGTGTCCGCGGGGCACCAATGCGTCCGGCCGCCCACGAGATGGAGTTCGAGGTCCGCCTCGGCCATGCCTGCCTGGTCGAGGGCGGTCCGCAGCGCGGCGGGCGCGGGCTGGGGCGGCAGGCCGAGCACCCCCCGATGACGACGATGCCGTTGCGGGCCTCGACCGACGCGATCTGCCACTTGCCGCTGGCCGCCCACCGCTCGGCCACCGGGCGGGCATCGGCGGCGAGCATCCGGTCCCGGGCGACGGTGATCGTGCCGGTGGTCAGCGGCACCGCGATCAGGACGACGACCGCCGCCACCGCGACCAGGGTCCGGCCGTGGAACTCGCCGATACGCAGCCTGGATTCCTGGGCCGCACCCCGGATTCCGTACACCAGGAACACGATGGCGCCGGTGGCCACGATGGCGGCCACGTTGGTCGCGAAGAGCAGCGCGGACTCACTGGCGTCGTGATAGCGGCCGACCGTGAGGAGCAGCCCGGTCACGGCGAGCGGCGGCACGAGGGAGATGGCGATCGCCACGCCGGGCAGCGTGTCGGAGATGTCGGCGCGGACCAGTGCGAAGGCTCCGACCGTGCCGGTGGCCAAGGCGGCGAGCAGGTCGATCAGGCGCGGGCTGATCCGCCCGGACACCTGGCTGTTGGAGGCGAAGGCGTCGGGCGGGGCGGCGATCCAGCCGAGCAGCATCCCGATCGCCACCACGGCGAGCGCCCCGCCCAGCACCAGCAGTGCGCACCGCATCACCTGCGCCCGGTCGGCCAGGACCAGGGCCAGCGCGCTGCCCAGGATCGGCGTCATCAGCGGCGCGACGATCATCGCGCCGATGACGGTCGCGGTGGAGTCGCCCACCACGCCCGCGCTCGCGATGACCGAGGCGAGGACGAGCAGCCCCCAGAACCGCGTCGAGCTGGGGCTGCGGAGCGAGCGTTCGATGAACAGGGTGTCGGTCATCCGGCGGACGGTGACCGCGTCTGCTGATGCCACGTCCGGTGCCCCTTCAGACCGCGCTGTCGGTGACCGGCCGGTCGCCGTCGGGCCGGTGTCCGCCGAGGAACTCCAGGGCCGCGAGCAGGAACAGCAGGCACAGCGCGATCCCGACGACGACCCAGCCCGTGGGGTAGGACCACAGCAGGTAGGTGAGGAGCGCGGCGGCCACCAGGACCCAGGTGATCCAGGTGCGGTGGCGGCGGACGAAGGGGCCGACCGGGCCAAGACGCATCCCGGCGCGGTCCGCGGTGGACCGTACGGCCCCGATGCCGGAGGTCCACAGTCCGCGCACCAGAGAGGCCCTGCGGCCGCCTCCGGTGAGCCAGGCCGCCAGGGCGATCACGACGCCGAGGGCCACGACCATGCGGACCGTGGTGAACAGGAAGTGCGTCATGGTGTCGTACACCGCGCCGGCCGCGTCCTGCGAGACGTTCGCGGGCAGCCGGTCGAGGTAGAGCACCCGGAAGACCCGCAGCCCGATCCCGAGCAGCCCGGTGGCCAGCGCGACGGCCAGCGCCGCGGTGACCAGGGCCCGTCTCCTGCGTGCGGAGAGCAGGACGCCGGCGGCGACGAGGATCAGGGCGAGGACGGGAAGCCAGTTCCCGGCCAGTTGCAGCAGCCGCACATACGTCTTGGCCTTGCCGATGTCGTCCGATCTGACGAGCGTGAACTCGGTGTGGACCTCGGGGATCTTTCCCGCGACCGTCATGCCCTCGTCGACGAGGGACTGCTTGACGCGGTCCACCAGGGGCGCCAGGTCGAGGGTGACGGTGTCGTCCTCCAGCTTGACGGCGCCTCCGCCGCTGCCGGTCAGCGCTTTGTCGAGTGAGCTGTGGGCCTGCCGGTTGACCTGCTTCCAGATGTTGTCGAAGGCGTCGGAGCCGGCCACCGCACGTGCTTTGTCGTGCACGAAGCTGCGTACGGCGTCCTCCAGGGAGTCACCGAGCCTGCCCAGGGCCTTCTCCAGGCGAGGCCGGTCGGCGGCGGGCGCCTCGGACAGGAGGGCCGATAGGTCGATGCGGGTCATCAGGGCGTCCGTGGCCCGGTCGGCGACGGCGTCCTGCACGGCGGGGTCGGAGGCGAGCGGGCCGATCGTGTCGACGTAGCGGTCGGTGTCGCCGACGGTGTCGGCCGCCCAGGAGGCCACGACGGCGAGCGGTGCGAGCACGCAGCCGATCACGATGAGCAGCGCCGCGAGGAACGACCGGCCGCGGTGGCGACGGGCGCCGTGCGCCCGCTCGGACTCCAGCGCCGCGACCCGGCCGCGCAGCCGGTGCAGCTCGGCCTGCTGCGAGGCGCCCGCACGCTCGCTGCCGTCTGTCATCGTCGTCTCCTCGTCCTGAGCACCGCTGTGACCGTCGAAGCGGAACGCCTTCTGCGGCAGCCGGTGAGACGCGCCGTCCGTGGCCGGACGGCGCGCTGCCCTCACTCTCACCGCAGACCGGTGGAGCCGCCATTGGAGTCACTCCATAGGAAGGGGCGCCGGCATCCGTGGGGGTGCTTCGCGCATGAGTCCTTCGCCTGTTTCGCGGCGCGTGGGCCCATCCCGCGGCCGGGCGCGGTGCGGCAAGTCCGAGACCGAGCGGCTCGCCTGATCGGAGCGCGGAAGACCGAAGTGGCCGCCAGGGTCCGGCCGTTAGCCTCGCAGCATGATTACTTGCGTGGTTGAGTACGTGATCGATCCGGCGAAGACCGCATCGTTCGAGGAGTTCGGGCGCCGCTGGATGGAGCTGGTCGACCGTCACGGCGGGAGTCACCACGGCTACTTCTTGCCTGCCGAAGGGGCGAGCGACAAGGCACTCGCCTTGTTCAGCTTTCCCAGCCTTGCCGCGTATGAGCAGTACCGGACCCTGTTCGGCAAGGATCCTGACTTCATCGAAGCGGATCGCATCAGGGACGAGAGCGGGTGCGTGCTGCGCTACGAGCGCACTTTCATGCGCCCTCTCCTGCCTGGTCCGTCCTGACTCCTCGGCGATGACAGGACCGGAGTGAGTCCTCACTCATTGACGGAGTGAGGACTCACTCCGTACGCTTGCGGTCATGACAGCACCCAAGGAGAACCCCCCTGCCCGCCGCCGCGCCCCGGCCATGTCGCCGGAACAGCGCCGCGCGATGATCATCCAGACCGCGATCCCCCTGATCGCCGAGTACGGCGCCGCGGTGACCACGGCGAAGATCGCCCGCGCCGCGGGCATCGGTGAAGGCACGATCTTCCGGGTCTTCGCCGACAAGGACGAACTGCTGCAGGCCTGCATGGCCGAGGCGCTCTCCCCCGACCACGCGATCCGCGAGCTCGACGCGATCGACGTGTCCCAGCCGCTGGCCGACCGGCTCGCGGAGGCCGCCGAGGCACTCCAGGCCCACCTGGCCCGGATGGGCGCGATCGCCGGCTCGCTGGGCCATCACGGCGGCAAGCACCCCGGCACGGTGCGCGGCGCGGGCCGTCAGGAGTCCACCACCCGTATCCGCGCGGCCCTCGCCGAGCTGCTGGAGCCCGACAAGGCCGCCCTGCGCCGCCCGCCGGAGCAGATCGCGGCCCTCTTCTTCGGGCTGCTGTTCACCCAGCCGCGCACCGAGGACGAGCCGGACTTGACCCCGCAGGAGCTGGCGGAGGTCTTCCTGCACGGGGCGCTTGCCGGGGGCGCCGCGTGAACACGCGCAGACGGCGCCTCGGGACGACGGCCCTGGCCGTCCTGGCCCCCGTCCTGGTGTGGCTCATCGCGGATCCCCTGCTGGGACACCGGCTGCGGCTCGCCGACGGCCGGCAGACACTCGACATCGCCGCTGCGCCCGTGGCGGTCGTCGCCCTGCTCGCCTCCCTCGGCGGCTGGGGGCTGCTGGCCGCCCTGGAACGCTTCGGGGCGCCGCGCGCCCGCGCCATCTGGACCGGGGTGGCCGGCGCCGTCCTGGTCCTCTCCTTCTTCCCGCTGACCGGCGACGGCATGGACGGCGCCACCCGCACCGCCCTCGCCTTGATGCACCTGGCGGTGGCGGCGGCGCTGATCCCGGGGCTCGCCGGCAGCTACCCCGCCGCGGGAAACGGCGCCGTCCGGGAGTGAGCGCCGCCTCCCGGGAAGTGATCCGACGCCGCCGCGAGTACGCCGCCGGCCTGCGCGGTGCCACCCACCCGCAGGCCGGCACAAGAAAGACCGAGCAGACGCCCGGCAGCGGCTCAGCGCATCGCCTGCGCCCCTATGACCGACAGGAGTTGCAGCCGCTCGTAGCTCTCGCTGCCCGGCGCGGCGGTGTACACGAGCAGGCTGTGCGACTGGTCCGGGTCAAGGAGCCGCTGGCAGTTCAGCTCCAGCACGCCGACTTCGGGATGGATGAAGCGTTTGACCTCGTGCGGACGGATGCCGACCTCATGCTGGTCCCACAGGCGGCGGAATTCATCGCTCTGGTCGAGCAGCAACTCGGCGCAGTGCGCCGCACGGGAGCCCGGGCCCCGCAGCGTGGCCAGCTCGCGCAGACCGGACGCGAACATCCGGGAGAGGAAACCGTGGTCGCCGGCCACATACAGCGCCCGGGTCCCGGGGTCGGTGAACCAGCGGTAGCCGATACTGCGGGCGAGACCCGTGTAGCGGGTCGTGTCACCGGTGAGCGCGACCCCGAGGGGGCTTTGGCGCAGCGTCTCGCCGAGTTCGGTGACGATCTCCGCGGGGGTGTCGTCCAGCCGGTCGAGGATGCGGAGCAGACCGGGGCCGATGTGTTCGCCGGTCGTGCCCCGAGCGGGCGGGGCGTGCCCGGAGAGCCGGAAGAGGTGGTCGCGCTCGTCCAGGGAGAGGTGGAGACCCTGCGCGATGGAGGCGATCATCTGTTCAGAGGGCTGCGGACCGCGTTCGCGTTCCAGCCGGGCGTAGTAGTCGGTCGACATGTGGCAGAGCACGGCGACTTCCTCGCGGCGCAGTCCGCTGGTCCTGCGGCGTTGTCCGCGCGGGAGGCCGACGTCCTCCGGTTGCAGCAGTTCGCGGCGGCGTCGCAGGAACACGGCCAGTCCGGCGCGGTCGATCTCCATGGAAGTCCTTTCACGGCGCTGGCTTCTTTCTACCGCCCGGCGCCGCCGGCAACCACGGATCGCCGATCCCCCCTTCCCCTCGCGCCGGCAGACGGCTCCCGAGATCCCGTCCGTCGGATGGGCGGATCGAGAGTCCCTGGATAGCTCGGTGCGCCGGGGTCAGTGTGGAGGCAAGCGGACCGAACGGAAGTGAACCCTCATGCCACGCCAGATCACCGAATTCCCCCTCTCCGACCTGTCCGGCAAGCGCGCCGTGGTCACCGGCGCGAGCGACGGCATCGGGCTGGGCATCGCCACGCGCCTCGCCGCTGCGGGCGCCGAGGTCGTCCTGCCCGTACGCAACCCGGACAAGGGCGAGAGAGCCGTCGCCGCGATCCGGCGGGAGGCACCGGACGCGCAGGTCTCGCTGCGTACGCTCGACCTCTCCCGCCTGGACTCCGTCGCGGCCCTCGGCAAGACCCTGCTCGCCGAGGACCGGCCCATCCACCTGCTGGTCAACAACGCCGGTGTCATGACGCCTCCCGACCGGCAGACGACCGCCGACGGGCTCGAGCTGCAGTTCGGCACCAATCATCTCGGGCACTTCGCCCTCGTCGGCCACCTGCTGCCCCTGCTGCGCGCCGGGCGCGCCCGGGTGACCTCGCAACTGAGCGTCGCCGCGAACCGCAACGGCATCCACTGGGACGACCTGAACTGGGAGCGGTCCTACAACGGCATGCACGCCTACAGCCAGTCGAAGATCGCCTTCGGTCTCTTCGGCCTGGAACTGCACCGGCGCAGCGAGGCCCGGGGCTGGGGCATCACGAGCAACCTCGCCCACCCGGGCATCGCGCCGACGAGCCTGCTCGCCGCCCGGCCCGAGGTCGGCCGCGCCAAGGACACCCTGGGCGTGCGCGTCATCCGTCTGCTGTCCGCCCGCGGCCTCATCGTGGGCACCGTACAGAGCGCGAAGCTTCCCGCCCTGTACGCCGCCGCCTCACCCGACGCCCGGGGCGGCGCCTTCTACGGGCCCGGCGGGCCCGGGCACATGGGCGGTCCGCCCGCGGAGCAGAGGCTGTACAGCCGCCTGCGCTCCGACGAGGAGGCCCAGCGGGTGTGGCAGGTCTCCGAAGAATTCACCGGCGTGCGCTTCGCGAGCTGAGAAGCACGCCGGTTCGCACCGGATCGAGCACATCCCGGGCCGAACACAAGGGCTGGAGCCACCGTCTCGGAGGGCGGAGCAACACGTCTGCCGACCCTCGGCTCCGCGCGGCCAGCGTCGGCGGCCAGCCTGCCCGCACGGGGCCTGCCCCACCTCTACCGGGGGAAATCGGTCGCCGCCCGGCGCCGACGCCTCTAACCTGCCTCGGGTGATGACAGCTGACGACGTGGTGCGCGTCCTGGCCCTGTTGCGGCGGGCGCAGGCCGATGTCTGGGTCGGCGGCGGGTGGGGAATCGACGCTCTGATCGGCGAGCAGACCCGAGACCATCGCGACCTGGACCTGATGCACCGGCACGACCAGGAGGCCGCCGTGCTGACGGTCCTGTCCGCGGAAGGCTTCGTGGAGAGCCTGAGTTGGAGGCCCGTCCGATTCGTCGTGCAGGCTTCGGACGGCCGGGAGATCGACTTTCATCCGCTGGTCTTCAGTGCTGACGGCTCAGCAGTGCAGGCGTCGCCCGAACCGCAACGTCCCTTCGTCTACCCCTCCTCATGTTTCGTGACCGGCACCATCCAGGGGACGTCCGTCCCGTGCCTGTCCGCCGAACAGCAGGTCTATTTCCATCAGGGATACGACCCCACGGCACGTGACCGGCACGACATGGCCGAACTTCGCCGCGTCTTCGGGATCGCCACGCACTTTTGACCCGTGCCGGTGCGGTGCCAAGATTCCACCGACGTGCTCGCGTCACGGAGCATGAACCGATGCCGGTGTGCAACGGCTGCGTTTGCCACCTGTCACCGGCATGGCTGGACGTGGCGCATTGACCCTCACACCGTGTCAGGCGCTGGACTCGGAGCCATCATGTTCACCATCGGAGATTTCGCCCGACACGGCCGCGTATCGGTCCGCATGCTGCGGCACTACGACGCCACGGGACTGCTGCGCCCGGCCCATGTCGATCCCGCCACCGGCTACCGGTATTACGCGGCTGCCCAGCTGGCCCGCCTCAACCGCGTCATCGCGCTCAAAGACCTCGGCCTGACCCTCCAGCAGGTCCAGCAGATCCTGGACGAGAAGGTCACCACCGAAGAACTGCGCGCCATGCTGCGGCTACGGCGGGCCGAACTGGAGGCCGCCATGACCGCCGCGGCGGCGCGGCTGGTCCAGGTCGAGGCGAGACTCCGGTCGATCGAGAGCGAGGGACACATGCCCACCGACGACGTCGTCACCAAGAGCATCCCGGCGATCCGGGTGGCGGAACTGACCGCGATAGCCGCGAGCTACGCGCCCGAAGACATCAGCCCGGTCATCGGGCCGCTCTACGACGAGCTGTTCCGGCGCCTGGAGGCGGCCAAGGTGGCGCCCACGGGGCCGGGCGTCGCCTCCTACGAGGACGCCCCGGAAGGCGGCGGCAAGATCACCGTCCACGCCGCCGTCCAAGTCGCGGCCCCGCTCCAGGACGGCGCCTTCCGGGTAGTGGATCTGCCGCCCGTCGACCAGGCGGCGACCATCGTGCACCGCGGCTCCATGGACGGCGTGCTGCCGACGGCCCAGGCGCTGGCCGTCTGGATCGACGAGAACGGCTACCGGTCGGCCGGACACCCGCGAGAGGTCAACCTGGAATGCCCGGACAACCGTGAGGACTGGGTGACCGAACTCCAGGCGCCGGTGACCCGGGGCGCGTAATGCGCTGAGGCCCTCGCCATCGTCCGTGCGAGGAATCAGCACAGATGATCGCGAGGGCCTTTGCCGGCGCTTCCGCTCCCGGGACGACGCAAGCCGTCCCGGGCGTGGGAGGTCTCAGAGGATGCGCTCGGGAGCGTCGAACTGGTCGACCGGCGCGGTGTCGCAGTTGGCGGAGGGGCCGCCCAGGACGTTGCCGCCCACGCCCTGCGCACCGGGGACCGCGCAGCGCAGGTCGACGTTGACGAACGGGGCGCCGTAGGTGTTGGCGATGCCGCCGGGGTCGCCGGCGATGGCGACATCGCCGTTGTCGGTGGCGAACGGTGCGGTGCCGGTGCCGGAGGTCGTCTCGCCGTAGGAGGCGCGTGCGGCCTCATTGGCGTTGTGTGCGCTGGTCATCGTCTCGGCCTGCGGGCCCTCGGTCGCCGAGGCGACACCCGTCGTGCCGACCGTGGCAGCAGCAGCGGCCGACGCGAGCGCGGCACCGGCGAGAACTTTGCGGATCATGGTTGCTCCATGGTGTGTGGGGGTGACAGGAGCAGCATGCAGTCCGTTGACCTGCCCGGAAGCCAGCGACGGAAGGAACGTCACTTCGCACCACTCGACCGGCGCACATAACCACACAAACAGAGTAGAGCAGGGCAACCAGGCTCCCGCCGCGCGGAAACCTCCCGTAACTGGCGGCCCGAGCAGGCCCGACGAGATGCCGGAGACAGGCGTGCAGTTGCGCTCCCGGCGGCCACCCCTTCCGTCTCGACTGGCACGCCGCGCGCAGCCGTGAGAGGGCCTGCGGCACACGGCCGACAGCGGCTGCTGCGCCGCGGCAGGGCACGCGCGAGTACGGGCGACGCCATGCTCCGGCACGCTGCGCCTGCCGCGTGATGGGCCGCGTCCACAATTGTCGTCCGACAATGGTCTGGAGAGGTAAAATCGGAGGCGATCCGGCGGGCGTCATGCCAGGGAGCGAGCCCACCGGCGGCCCGCAACCGCCTGCAGTGTGCGGGTCGGGGTGTACGGGAAGCGGGACGACGTGAAGAGACAGACCACCGTGGAGCATGCGCTGCGGGCGGCGATGCCCAGCGCACTGCTCGAGATCGTCACGGTGACCCTCGGAGAGCAATACGGTGCCGCGCGCGTGGAATTGCGTCTGGCCGATTACGGCATGCGGTCGCTGCAAGCAGTCGAGACCGTGCCGTACACCACCAAGCCGGTCATGATCCACGACAGCCCGCAGGGGCGCGCTTTCGGGTCCCAGGAAGCGCAGGTGATGGCCGATCCTGACGGCCACGCGGTGACCGTGCACTTCCCGGTGACCGTCCGCGGGGACCGCATGGGGATCTTGTCCGTCACGTTTCCGGAAGACCGCTACGCGGACGCGCTGATTCCCGAGGTCCAGCACATCTGCGAAGTGCTGGGGCACGAGATCCTTGTCGCGGAACGGGACACCGACCTGTACGTCCTGGCCCGCCGAGCCGCACGCTTGACGCTGGCCGCCGAGATGCAGTGGCAGCTGCTGCCCGGCCGGGCCTGTTCCCGCCCCGAGTTCGCCCTCGGCGGCCACCTCGAGCCCGCTTACTCGATCTTCGGAGACAACTTCGACTGGTCCGCGGACCAGGACCACCTCACCTTGACCGTCACCAACGGCATGGGCGAAGGCATCGAGGCCGCCCTGCTCACCAACCTCGTCGTCAACGCCATGCGCAATGCCCGGCGGGCCGGTCTCGGCCTGGCCGATCAGGCCTGCCTGGCCGACCAGGCGGTGTACGCCCAATACCGCGGCGCGGCCCATGTCTCGGTCCTGCTGCTGCGCTTCGACCTGGCGACCGGCGAGGTCGAGGCCGTGGACGCCGGCTCTCCGCGGCTGTGGCGGCTGCGGGACAAGAAGGTCGTCGACATGTCCCTGGAAGCTCAGTTCCCCCTGGGCATGTTCGAGGACACCGAGTACACGGCCCAGCATTTCCAGGTGCTCCCGGGCGACCGTCTCCTGATCGGCAGCGACGGCGTCTACGACACGCTCTCCTCGGCCAGCGAGAAGTACGGCGAACGGGCGCTGGCGCGGTCCTTGATGGCCACCAGTTTGCTCCCTCCCCCGCAGGTGCCCGGAGCCATCTTGCGCGAGCTGGCGACCTACCGGGGCGAGACCCCGCTGGACGACGACGCGCTGGTGGTCTGCCTGGACTGGTACGGGCGGCCGTAGGCGGCGGCTCGGGGAGCGGACCGCCTGAGGCTGCGGTCGGCCGCGATCCCGTGGCGGGGGCGGTGGTTCAGGCGGAGCGGGCCACGTCCTGGGGCGAGGGGGCCGGCGGGGTGTCGGGGGGCAGCAGGCGGGGATCAGGCCGGCCGGCCAGCGCTTCTTGGAACGCGGCCAGGCTCCGGGTCAGGGCGTCGCGCTGACGGGCGGGCATGGCGGCCAGGGTCTGGACGAGGAGATCGTCGCGTTGTTCCCGGATGCGGGCCAGGTGCCGGCGGCCCGCCGCGGTCATGGAGAGGACGACTTCGCGGCCGCTGTCGGGGCAGGGATCGCGCCGGACGAAACCGAGGGCCTGGAGCCGGTCGACCAGGCGCGAGGCGGACGGCGGGGCGGCGCCCAGGAGTTCGACGAGGGAACGCATGCGGATGCCGTCCTCGCGGTCGACGAGGTACATCACCCGCAGCTGTGAGGGGGGTACGTTCGGCGCCGGGGAGTCGCTGCGGGCCTGTTCCCACAGAACGTCGAGGAGCTCGACTATGTCGCCGACCTGACGGGCCGCCTGGGCGGAGGCGGTGCGGGCGTGCTCGGTCATGTGGTCATCCCGTTCGAGGGAGGCTGTCCCCGGTGGTGAGCATGCGCGTTCGTGCATCAGGCGGGGCCGTCGGGACCGGCCGCGGTCTGCTCCGAGTGGTCGGCCCGTATGCCGTCGTCGAGTGTATGACGATAAGCCATCGAATCCGACCGGGTCCGCCGGTCCCCTTCGCCGCGGCGCTCGGGCACGAGGTGGTCCAGGGTGCCGGTGATCGTCAGCATGCGGTCCAGGGCCGCAGGGCGTTCGTGCAGGTGCAGCGCGACTCCCGCCGCGGTGGTGCGGCGGTGGAGCATCAGCAGGACGGACAGTCCCATGGAGTCGATGCCGGCCAGGTCGGCGCAGGTCACCCGCAGCGTGCGCAGGGCGGCGGGGGCGGCAGCCAGCTGTGCGGTGGCTTCGTCCAGGAAGCGCTCGGCGGTGTCGTAGTCCAAGTACCCGTGCAGTTCCAGGTGCAGGATGCCGGTGTCGGAGCCCGGTGTGGAGATCGTGACGGCGAGCCCGGCGGTCCGGGGCGTGGAGGGTGTGGTCATCGGGTGGTCCTGGAGATGGCGGTGTCGGTGTGGCCCGCCCCCGTGAGGTGGTCGGCGGCTTGGCGGAGCATGTCGGCGGCGCGGTCGAAGTCCTTGAGTTCGGTGCCCAGGATGTGCAGGGCCGGGATGAGGGAGTGGGCGGGGACGCCGCGCGCGGTGAGGATGTCGGCGGTCCAGGTCAGAAAGCCCGTGAACAGGTCGACGTCGTCGGTGTAGAGGGCGGTTCCCAGGAAGTCGACGATGTGCGCGATGTCCTCGGCGGTGCGCGCCCGCTGGGCAGCCGTGTAGGCGGCCATGGCGGGGAAGCGGTCCGCCAACGTCCCCATGACGGTGCGGACCAGGGCGGTGCGCGAGCGGGCGACCATGGTGTATTCCTGGTCGGCCAGGTGGGGCAGGTCGTCGATGGGCTGATGGGCCGGTGCGGGCCGCAGCAGGGGCGCGCGCTCCAGCCGGTCGGCCGCCGCGGTGGCGTCGGGGGCCCAGGCGTCCGCGCCCAGCAGCCGCGCGTACTGGCCCTGGGCGCCGAAGGCGGCTCCGCCGACCAGGACCGGGGTGCTGGTGGCCTGGACCGCGGTGATCGCGGCGTGGGCCAGGGGCAGCCGGGTGGGGATCGAGCTGGAGAGCGCCACCAGGTCGGGGCCGGTCTGGTGGATGTGGGAGATCAGATGATCGGTGGGGACCTGCGCGCCGAGATAGTCGACCTGCCAGCCGCGCAGCCTCAGGACTTCGGCGACCAGGCGGGCGGGCAGGGAGTGCCACTCCGCGTCCACGCATGCCACCAGGACCTTGCCGCGGGTGCCCGCGGTGTGGTCGGCGTAGTGCCGGGAGAGCGCTGCCAGGGCGCGGTCGTTGATGGCGGTGGCGGCGTGCTCCTGGGCGACGGTGATGCGATTGGCGGCCCACTCCTCACCGACCCGGCGCTGGACGGGAGCGATCAGGTCCAACAGCACCCGCTCGGCCGGCGTGCCTTCCTGCAGCGCGGTGAACAGCAGAGCGGTGGCGGTGCGCTCGTCCCCGCGCGAGACCGCCTCCCACAGCCTGTCCACCGTGGCATCGCCCGCACCGTCGAGCGTCTCGTCACCGGGGGCGGGGCTCGCGAGGGTGCTCATGCGGTGAACCTCCCCCGGGTACGGCCGTCCACGGCGCTCAGGTGGTGGGTGAGAGGGGCGGCGATGACCATGATGGCCATGTCGTCGTGCGGCTGGCCGCCCAGCCACTGGGAGGCCAGCATCTGCACGTGCTCGACGACCACCTCGGCCGGCATCGCCGCGCACTGGGCCAGCGCGTCCTTCAGGCGGTCCTCGCCGAACAGCTCATCACCCAGCGGGCCGCCCTTGGCCTCGGTGATGCCGTCGGTGAACAGCGCGCAGAACTCGCCGGGCGCCAGTCTGGCCTCGATCGTCGTGGAGGTGACCGTGGGCAGGACGCCGATCAGCGTGCCGCGCGAGCCCACCTCTTCGACGGTGCCGTCCTGGCGCACGATCAGCCCCGGCGGGTGGCCCGCACTGGTCACCCGCAGGAACACCGAGGCGGCCTCACGCACGGCGGAGGCCAGCACCATCGTCGCGAAGCGGGTGTGGTGGGAGCTGAGCAGGGCCCCGTTGAGGAGGTCGAGGACCCGCTGGTGGTCGCCGGCCATCGGCAGCAGCGCGTGCAGCGTGTTGCGGATCTTGCCCGTCAGGACGGCCGCTTCCAGCCCCTTGCCGCACACGTCTCCCAGGACGGCGAAGGAGGCCTCACCCGTCGCCGCGGCCGGGTGGACGTCGTAGAAGTCCCCGCCGATCCGCTCGCTGTCCTTCGAGGGGCGATATCCGCCGGCGAACTCCACGCCGGAGATCTGGTGCAAGGCCGGCGGCAGCAGCTCGCGCATCAGCGTCCCCGTCAGCGAGGACTGCTCCGCGTACAGGCGGGCCGCGGACAGGGCCGCACCGGCGCGGGCGGCGAACAGGCGGGCGAAGACCTCCTCGCCCTCGGTGAAGGCGCTCTCCCCGCTGCGGCGCAGCAGCACCAGCGCTCCGGCCGGAACTCCGTGGCCCGGCAGAGGGGTGATCACTATCGACCCCACCTCGCCGATTCCCTCGGGGATCAGCCAGGCCGGCGCGCTCGCGGGGTCGATCCAGCGCGAGGGCACCGGGGGAAAGCCCTGCAGGGCCTCGCCGAGGCCGGGCACGTCGGCCGGGTCGGCGTCGTGCTCGAAGTGCTGGGGGCTCTCGCCGTGCAGACAGGCGACGACCGGCAGCAGACGGCCGCGCAGCGGCGCGACGACCACCGCCGCGTCGGCCAGGTGCTCGGCGGCCAGGCGTGCGGTGACGTCCATGCACCGGTCCATGTTCAGCGAGGAGAGAAGCGCGTTGGACGCCTCGGTGAGGAACGCCGTGCGCTCGCGTTCCGTGCGCAGGGCTTCGCGGGCCAATCGGTGGTCGGTGTCGTCCACCAGCCACCACACCACGGACCCGTCGTCCTGCACCGTGGGGTGGGCCTCGAAGCTCCGCTCCCCCACCGTGCCCGATACCATTTCACCCGCAGGGTTCTTCGTTTGCCGGTGGGCGTGGGCCTGGGACAGCCAGGCCGGAACACAGGCGTCCAGGGGTAGGCCGGGGCCGATGCCGGGGAAAAGCCCGACGGCGTGCGGGTTCGCATGGCGTATCGTCCCGGCCGCATCAGCGATCAGGACCGGATAGGGCGACGACGTCCATGCCGCGGCCGCCTCGGCCACAGGGCTCTGGGCGGTTACCTGCTCAGTCGAAGTCACAAATTCGAAGGCCCGCTGCGCGAACCCCTCACCTCATCCGGTCGGAATCATTTGCCGTCCGGCAAACATCCCTGATGTACCCCTCCCCTGGCAACCCACGCATCCGAGCGCCCGCTGCGCCACGGATCACCGCACCTCGGCGACCCCGCGAAAATCGAGGAGATCATCGCGGGACCCGCCGCCGGCCAGCGGCCCTCCGAAGAGCCGAAGCAGCAGGTCACAGGCGCACCTCAAGACTCTGCACGGGGATGGCGACGGGCCGTCGGCCGGTCCTGCCGCCGCGACGCCGCGGCCTGGGGCTGCTTCACGCGCCGCGAACCAGGCGGTGCAATGCGTGGCGGGCCACAGGCGCGTAGGGCAACACGACCACGGCCGGGCCTTCGGCACACAGCAGGGTGATGGTGCCGTGCACGTCACGGGGCAGCACCGCGTGCCACATGCGCAGTTTCACCGGGCCCATCCGCACCCGCCACTGCCATGTACGGGCCTGGTGGTCGACCGCCTCGACCACGAAAGAGACGCCGGGGCCCGCGAGGGGGTGAATTCGGCCGCGCATTCCTGCGCGCAAGGTGGGCTCGGTGTCCACCGCTCGGATCTGGGGAGCCCACTGCGGCCAGAGCGCCGTATTCACATAGCGTTCCCAGGCCGTCTCCGGACTTGCCGCGCCCGCGGCGCTCACCGTGCATCGCATCTGCCCATCGTCCCCTCGACGCCCTGCATGCGCTGGTTGCGCCGTGCACGTCCGGACTCCTTTCAGCGCATGGACCCGATGCAGCGCACACACCCGGTCGACACGCACCCGCTGCGGCGCACGCACCCCATCGAATCGACCACGGAACGCAGCAGATCAGTGCATGGCCCATCTGATCAGGTTGGTCGCCGCTTTTCCCGCAGGTTGCACCGCCCACCGTTCGGCACGCTCACTGCGGACAAAGCCCAGTTCGGAGGATGCCCAGGCGGGAAGCAGGGCTACGGCATTGGCCGTCAGCGCGCTGTAAAAGGGCATCGCGAGGGCGGGCAGGGGCGGGTGGAACAGGAGGTAGCGGGTGGTTTCCAACGCCGCTGGAGTGCTGTGCAATTCGCTGCGGTACTCCGCGAGACGGGCCGTCAGTTCATGCACTGATCCAGGGGGCGCAGGCACCCCGAGGGACCGGGCGATACGGGCGGTCTGTGCGACATAGGTGTCGCATTCTTCACCGGTCAGGCGGTGCGCTCCGAATTGCTGGTGCGCCCGCAGGAAACTGTCGACCTCGGCCACGTGCACCCACTCCAGCAAATGCGGGTCCGATGCCTGATAGGCAATGCCCTCCTCCGTGACCCCCTGAATGCGCGCATGGACGGCCTTGACGCGTTCGCAGGCGGCCTCGGCGCTCGCGGCAGTGCCATAGGTGGTGGTGGCGAGGAAGGTGCTGGTCCGCTGGAGCCGCCCCCAAGGATCGCCCCGGAAGCCGGAATGTGCCGCGACGGCGGCCATGGCCAGCGGGTGGAGAGACTGCATGAGAAGCGCGCACAGCCCGCCGATGAACATCGAGCTGTCGCCGTGGACCCGGCGGACGGGACTGTCGGGCGGGAACCACCGAGGCCCCGGAGTGGAGTGGATCTTCTCCCGGTTGCTCGGGCCCTGCGGTCCGGCGACCCGCGCGAACAGCAGGGCTCCCGCCCGCTCGCGCAACGGTTCGAGAGCCGACCCGAGGGCGGTCCGCACGGCTCCTGTCGCATCCGACATCACACCGGTACTTCTGCCTCGGTCCGGAACCCGGATGCACGACCGGTGGGGCTCTGCGCGCATCGTGCTGCGCGGACCGTCTTGGCATGGACGGCCTTCGCACTCGTGCGCCACGTAACGCGCCCCGCGCCCGGCCGCACCAGAGCCACGGCTACGTCGGTCGCGAGGACGGGCCCAACCCCCGGTCGAGCGCCGCCGGCAGCCGCTCGGCCACCTGGTCGCCCAGCCGTTCGAACTCGCGCTTCAGCAGCGGCGCCGCCAGCCGGGCGATGCCATGGAACTGAAGGTGCGCGCGGTAGGTCAGCCGTGTTCCTCCCTGGTGGCGCTCGAAATGCATGTCGTCGGTGGAGGTGGCGGTCTTGTTGCGTCCTACGAAGGTCAGCTGGTCGGGGCTCCTGAGCGCCAGCGTGTAGCGCAGCTCGGTGCGGCGACCGCGGAACTCGGAGACGTTGTGCCATTCCGTTCCCGTCGCCACCGGACCGGGACTGAGTTTTTCGCAGGTGATGGTTCCCGGGTCCCAGCTTTCGGCATGGGAGAAGTCCGACAGATAGACCAGGACCTCCTCGACGGGGTGGTCTATGTCCAGGACACGTTTGACTTCGATCACGCTGACATCCTCTGCGGCGGGTGGTTCCAGCTCGGCTCTTGGTGTCCTTTCCGGGCGGGATGCCGCCGTGGATGCACCTGGTCGCCGGGCGTCCCGGCCCTCGGGGATCAGAGCGGGTCGTGCCCCCAGTTCATGAGCGAGTAGCGCCACGGCGTTTCCGTGACGTCGCCTTTGGGGCGTTGTTTCACATGCCGGTGGACGTAACCGGTGACCTTGCGCATGTGGGCCACGTCGTCGTCGCCGAGGTCAGCCTTCTTGGTTCGCAACAGGGTGACGATGCGCCGCCCCGAGGCATGCCCCACGCTCTCGCCGCCGTTCTTGCTCTGCCCCACGCCCTTCGATTCGTCCGTCGTCAGCCACTTCTCCAACTGCCCCGCGGTCATGTTGACCGCTTTTTTGAACTCGCTGATGGTGTCATCTCGCCCGTCATTGCCATCGCTGCCATGCGTCATGACTCGTGCCCTTCTTGCCCGGCACACCGGGCTCGTGCGCCGCGGACCGGCCGGAGTGGTCGCCGTGCGGTGGGGGGCCGGGAATGCATGGAGCCAGTTTCGAACGGCGCACGACCGGTCGCATCTTGTGCGGCGGCGCAAGAGGTCTACGCGCAACGCGCCACCACTCCCCCGGTAGAGCGATGTCGCGTGACGCGACTGCGGGACTGGGAACACAAGGTGGCATGAGCACAGATCCCCAGCAGCCCGATGCCCGGCACGTGCGTCCCGAAGGAGTGTCCGATACGACCGTGGAGGCATTGGGAGCACTGTCGGAGGCCCTGGAAACGACGGAGCGCGCCCGCGGCGCACTGCACGAGTTTCACCAGCTGACCGGCGGCGCGGACCTCGTGCTGGACAAGGCAGTACGCCTGCTGCGCGAGGCCGGCCACCAAGAGCAGGCGGATCGCGTCGAGCAGGAGATCCTTGGCCGCAATGTCATCCCCGGCCGCTGGACCTTTCAGATCGTCGAGGACTACGACGACACGTACTACGGACCCTTCGTCCACTGCGAGCAGGATTTGCGCCGACAGCTCGTCGAGGGGAAACGGCATCTGTACGAGGCGGAGATGAAGGAAGCCCGCCGCACGAAACACCATCCCGACCACACGGCCCGGCCTCGAGAATGACGCGGGCAGCAGCGCCGCCCGCTCCTCGCGACCTCAATCCTGTGGAACGAAGCCCGGCGTTCTTTGCGCCTGGTGGCGGGCCCCGACCTCAAGGGCAGCCTTCACCACCTCGCGGTCGGCGAGGCGATCGGCCCGCACCACCACATCCACTCCAGCCGGAGTCACCAGAGAGCGACTGAAGACGATCACGGCCCAGGCGTCGTCCGCCCCCAGCTCGCGCACCTCCCACTCGCTCGACAACACCGCGAGGAGGCCACGGCCACGCCACCGGTAGACGCTGCCGGGCCGGTCGGTGAGCCGGGTGTCGATGCCGAGGATGCGGCGACGACGCCCCCGGCTGCGGTAGGCGACCTCATCCCGCATCCGCGGCGCACCCGAAGTCCCCTGCGGCAGAGGGGTGTAGGTGAACGTGGCGTCCGTGCGGCCACCGCGCAGCCACATGGGGAAGGAGGAACAGGCAATGTGCCAGGTGCCGGCCAGACGGTCGGGCGGTACGTCGAGTTCCTGCATGCGGGCGACTCTACGGCGTTCCCTTGCCGCCACCGCAGAGGCGACCAGGATGCAGGCCGCGGGTGCGCCCCGCAGGGGATGGACTCCCATGGCGGCGATCTGCTCGTGGGGGCCGGCCCGCGCGATGAATCCGCACGCGTAGCCCTCCCTGACGCCCCAGCCGTCACATGCCTACCGGCGAAGACGACTTCGCGTACATGGGCGTCTTGCGGGCACACGGACAAAGACCAGCAAGGTCCGTTGAACAGGGAGTTGAGCCCGTGAACTGCCCCTCGTGCGGAGGATCAGCCCAGCAGGGACCAGACGGCTCGTGGGGATGCGGGCAATGTGGCCCTATCGCCCGTCCGGCGACAGGAGGGTGGGTAGGGTCGAAACCATGACATCTGAGCAGCCTCACCTGCCAGCCGGAGGTTCGCAGCCCCCGGGGATCACCACGACGGACTGTCGTGGCTGCGGCACCCAGGTATCAGGCATCAGTGGGCGCTACGCCTGCGGGGTCTGCGGCTGGACGAACCCGTGGGACGAGGGGCACCAGGACCTTCCGCCCGTGGACGAAGGCCCCTGAACAGCCCGCCCACGCAACCCGTACGCCGATCGTCCGCCCCGCTAATTCCGTGGACGGACCCGTCGGTGTTCAGGTAGCGTCTGGCTTCGAACCACTCCGCGTCAGACGAACGGAAGGAGGCGAGTGCCGTGCAGTTCCCGACCATCCAGCGCTCCCTCCCCGCTACCTCGGTGTAGCACGTCTGATCCGACCGGGAGCGCTTCTGCCGTACGCATCCCGGAGGAATCCATGACCGATACGGTCATTCGCGCGCTCGACGAGAGCGACGCCCATCTGTTCGACGCACATCCCGATCCACTGAACGCCCGTGCCGCGCACCAGCGGACCACGCACCGCCCCCACTGGAAGCGGGTGGCTCTGCGCGACGGCGTCGTCGTCGCCCGCGGCGCCTGGTGGGGCGGCCCCGACGACCAGGAACCCATCAACCTCAACTGGTTCGACGTCGCCGAGGGCGAGGTCGAGGCGGGGGCCGAACTTTTGCGCTCCGCTCCGTGGCGGGTGGAACTCGAAATCAACTTGCCCGGCGACTGGCGCGAGCACCCCACCCTGGCCGCGGCCGCCGAGACGCGCTTCGCCGCCGCCCGGGCCGCCGGCTACGAACTCCTGGTGGAGCGCTTCCTGTATCGCTGGACCCCGGAGCGCGGGCTGCCCGAGCGTCCCGGACGTCTCGTCTTCGACTCCGAGCCCGACGACGCGATCTTCTTCGACGCGGTGCGCCGCATCCACTCGGCCACGCTGGACGCCCACGCGCTGAAGGCCATCGAGGAGGGCGGCCTGGACCAGGCCGCGCGGGAAGAACTGGAATTCTTCCACTGGTGCCCGTCCCCGCGGGAGTGGTGGCAGCTCGCCCGCACTCCGGAGGGCGAACTGGCCGGCATCCACATTCCGGCGCACAACCCCTCCGGGCCGACCGTGGGGTTCATCGGTGTCCTGCCGGAGCATCGCGGCCGTGGTTACGCCTACGACCTCCTCGCCGAGTGCACCCACTTTCTGGTGGAACAGGGCGCGGAGGTGGTCACCGGCGCCACGGACCGGGGCAACTTCCCCATGGCCGCGAACTTCACCAAGGCCGGCTTCCCCGTGGTGCGCGAGCGCATCAACTTCCATCCCGTTGTCCCGACCGCCGCTGCCCGCTGACCTCGCCGGCTGGCCCCGACCGTGGCGGTCGTGGGCCAGCCCCGGTGAGCTCGCACGGCAGTCGTAGTCCTGTCGCGGTGGAGCGGTCGAGCGTGAGAGCGGTTCTGGTCGAACTGCTTGCCCCGGCAGGCGATCTCGCCCGGTAGGGCGAGTGACGGCAGGACCTTCGGTGCGGCACGAGCAAGGGCTGTGAAGCCAATGCGTCCGCCCCGGGGGTCCTGTCACGCAGGTCGGTCATGAGCCCCGCACCCGCTCGCGTGCGTGCATCACGTCTCGTCGGGCACCCGGGAGAAATGGGATTCATCAGCAGCGTCGAGCACGCCCTCGAGAAGTGGACCGACCCGCTCTGGGACCGTGTCCTGCCCGGACAACGCGACCAGCCGGAAGTGCTGGCCGAACTCCGTCAGGCATGTGACGACAACACGATCATCGTCGATCGGGAGCGCGTCCTGGCACCCAACACCTACACACTCGAACTGCCGCCGGATTCTCATCGGCGACTGGCCACATACATGGCGCAGGTGCAACGCCAGCTCCGCGCTCAGGTCTGCCGACACGCGGCGGAACAGGGCTACACCTTTCCCGGCCCGGTCTCGGTACGCATTCGTGCCGCGCGGGACGGCAGTGTCGATCAGTTTCGTCTGTTCAGCGGGGTGGCTCCCAGCTGACGGGGCCCCCGACTGAACGAGACGGCGGATCGGATCTCCCTCTCCAGAGTCTGCTTGCGTGTCCGGTGAGCGTCGCCGGTGCCCCGCGTCGGAGACTGGAAGCAGATCCAAAGGCAGCTGAGACCATCCGCCCGGAGGGCACCTCATGGACTTCATCCAGCGCACCATCGACCTGGCCCGCACCAACGTCCAGGACGGCGGGCGCCCCTTCGCCACCGTCATCGTCCAGGACGGTGAGATCATCGCCGAGCGCGCCAACCAGGTCGCCCAGACCCACGACCCGACGGCCCACGCCGAAGTGCTGGCCATCCGGGACGCGTGCGTGAAGCTGGGCACCGAGCACCTGACCGGCACCACCATCTACGTCCTGGCGCAGCCGTGCCCCATGTGTCTGGGCGCGCTCTACTACTGCTCACCCGCCGAGGTCGTCTTCATCACGACCCGTGAAGCCTACGAGCCGCACTACGTGGACGACCGCAAGTACTTCGAGCTAAGCACGTTCTACGACGAGTTCGCCAAGCCCTGGCAAGAGCGCCGCCTGCCGATGCGCCACGAGCCGCGCGACGGTGCCGTGGACGTCTACCGCCTGTGGCAGGACCGCAACGGCGGCGACCGCCACGTCCCGGGCGCCCCGGGGGCCGACGCCGCCCGCTGAGCCACGCCCTCAGGGCAGGCTGCGACACGTCACCCCAGGAGCCCGACTGAATCTTCATCAGTTTCGCGCTTCGATGCGGTATCCCTGCCTCATGCCCCAGCTCACCGAACTGCTCCCCGTCGAGGCCATCCGCCTCGACGCCCCCGCTCCCGACTGGCAGGGCGCCATCCGCGCCGCCGGGGACCTGCTGGTCGCGAACGGCGTCAGTACGGACGCCTACACCCAGGAGATGCTCCGCACGGTGGAGGAGAACGGGCCGTACATCGTCGTCGCGCCCGGCTTCGCCTTCGCCCACGCGCGGCCGTCACCCGCCGTGCGTCACACCGGTATGTCCTGGGTGCGTCTCGTCGAGCCCGTGCCGTTCGGCCACGACACGAACGACCCCGTCCGGCTCGTGGTCGCCCTCGCCGCGACGGACGCCTCCGCGCACACCGAGGCGATGGGCGCCCTCGCCCGGCTGCTCGCCGACCCGGAGACGGTGGAGGCCCTCGACCAGGCCCCTACCCCGGAGTCGGTGCGGCAGATTCTCGTGGCGGCCAAGGAGCCTGCCGCCTCGGTCGAGCCGACCGGGCCGGCGGCCGCCCGGGCCGCGGGCGCATCCGGCTCCGGCTCCGGTTCGGGCGGATCCGGCGGCACGCACACGATCCTCACCGTCTGCGGCAACGGCGTCGGAACGAGCCTGTTCCTCAAGTCGACGCTCGACAAGGTCCTGGACCGGTGGAAGTGGTCCCGCTACGTCAACACCGAAGCCACCGACACCATCTCCGCCAAAGGCAAGGCCTCGCAGGCCGTCGCCATCCTCACCTCCCGTGAGATCGCCAAGGCCCTGGGCGACGTGGGCGTGCCGGTGCGCGTGATCGAGGACTTCACCAACACCAAGGAAGTCGACGCCGCGCTGCGCGATCTGTACGACGTCTGATCCTCCGGACTCCCCCACGCACCGTCCCCGCCGACCCCCAGGAAAGCCCGGAAATCCCATGAACGTCCTCGTCGACATCGCGAAATTCATCGTCAACGAAATCCTCGCCGTCCCCGCCTATCTCATCGGCATCATCACCGCCATCGGCCTCATCGCCCTGAAGAAGTCGACCGGCCAGGTCGTGGGCGGTGCCATCAAGGCGACCCTCGGCTTCCTGCTGATCGGCGCGGGCGCGACCCTCGTCACCGCCTCGCTCGAACCGCTCGGCAAGATGATCACCGGTTCGACCGGCTCGCACGGCGTCATCCCGACCAACGAGGCCATCGTCGGCATCGCCCAGAGCGAGTACGGCTCGCGGGTGGCGTGGCTGATGATCCTCGGGTTCCTCGTCAGCCTGCTCCTGGCGCGCTTCACCCCGCTGTCGTACGTCTTCCTGACCGGGCATCACATGTTGTTCATGGCGACGCTGCTGACGATGGTGCTCGCCACGGCGGGGGTCACCTCCTGGGTCGTGGTGGTGGCCGGCGGCGTCCTGCTCGGCATCATGCTGGTCGCGATGCCCGCGTTCGCCCATCCCTGGACCAAACGCGTCACCGGCAACAACAGCGTGGCCGTCGGGCACTTCGGCACGGCGGGCTACATCGTCTCCGGCGCGACCGGGCAGGCCATCGGCAAGAAGAGCCGCTCCACGGAGGAGATGAACCTCCCCGAGGGCCTGCGCTTCCTGCGCGACTCGATGGTGGCCACGGCCCTGTCCATGGTCATCATCTACATGATCATGGCCATCGTCTTCCTGGCGAAGGCCGGAAAGACAGAGGCGTTCCAGGCGTACGCGGCGGGGAAGGGCGATCCCGGCTCGACCGGGATCGGCAACTACCTGATGTCCTCACTCGGTCAGGGCCTTCAGTTCGGCATCGCCGTCGCCGTCATCCTCTTCGGCGTCCGCACCATCCTGGGCGAACTCGTCCCCGCCTTCCAGGGAATCGCCCAGAAGGTCGTGCCCGGCGCGATCCCCGCCCTGGACGCACCCATCGTCTTCCCGTACGCGCAAAACGCCGTCCTCGTGGGCTTCATCTGCTCCTTCACCGGCGGCCTGGTCACCTTGGGACTGCTGGCCGGCGTCCTCAACCCCGCGTTCGGCACGGCTCTGGTCCTGCCGGGCCTGGTCCCGCACTTCTTCACCGGTGGCGCGGCCGGCGTCTTCGGCAACGCCACGGGCGGCCGTCGCGGCGCCGCCGTCGGCGCGTTCCTCAACGGCGTCCTGATCACCCTCCTGCCCGCGTTCCTCCTTGGGGTGCTCGGCTCGTTCGGCTCGGCCAACACGACCTTCGGGGACGCCGACTTCGCCTGGTTCGGCCTGATCATCGGCAACGCGGCGAAGGCGGGCTCGGTGGCCGGCATCGTCCTCATGCTGCTCATCGGCGCCGCCATCCTCGTCGCCGCGATCGTCTGGCAGAAGAAGGTCGTGGACACCGGCTGGGACCCGGGAGCCGCGCGCGACAAGCACCTGCCCGCCCAGGCGCGGCCGACCCTCCAGGCCCAGGAGACCTCGGCCCCCACCACGACCCGGGAGTACGCGAAGATCGCCCCACCGGCAGGCGCACCCCAGCCGCCCCGGCCGGAGGACATGTAGGAGTCTCCCCCGGCCCTCCGCGGCAAGGCCCCCTCCGCCTCGACGACCCGGGACGAGAACCGGGTTGCCCGCCAACCAGGCCGGGCGGCCTTGCCGGTCGCCCGGCCGTGGCGCGAGGACGTGACGTTATCCGCGCCGGGCCCCGGGCAGAAGGTCGATCGGCCGGTCGAATCGCCCGGCCTTCAACAGATCTCGCACGGCCGCGGTGCGGAGGTGCGGGGAAACATCAATAAGGTGGCCCTCATGTCTGCCCCGCTGAGCTCCACGAAAACCGCCGCCGCGCTCCGCAGATCGGCTCGCGTCTCCGTCGAATTGCTGCTGGTCCTGGTGGCCGCCGCGGTCGCCCTGTGGTTCCTGGGCCGGATGTGGTCCGTGGTCTGGCCGCTCATCGTGGGCCTCTTGCTCACCACGCTGACCTGGCCCATGGCGCGCTTCCTGCGCAACCGCGGCTGGCGTCCCGCCCTGGCCGCCTCGGTGGTGACCGTCCTGTTCCTTGTGCTCGCCGCGGGCGTCGTGGCGCTGATCGCGGTGCCGGTGGCCTCGCAGTCCGGCGAGCTGTCCGAGGGCGTGGCCGAAGGCGTCGAGAAACTGCGGCAGTGGGCCGCGGGACCGCCCCTGAACATCGATGACGCCAAGATCTCCGACGGAGTCGACTCGGCGACCGCCCAGATCAAGGACAGCGTCGGCAGCATAGTGACCGCTCTCTTCACCGGCGTGAGCACCGTGGTGAACGGCGTGGTCACCGCGATCCTGGCGCTCTTCCTGATGTTCTTCTTCCTCAAGGACGGCCCGCGCTTCCTCCCGTGGCTGGCCCGGCAGCTGCCCGGCCGCCTCGCCGACGACATCCCGATCGTGGCCGCGCGCAGCTGGGACACCCTGAGCGCCTTCGTCCGCTCCCAGGCCTTCGTCGGCCTGCTCGACGCCGTCTTCATCGGCCTGGGCCTGTGGATCCTGGGAGTGCCCCTCGTACTCCCCCTGGCGGTGCTGACGTTCGTGTCCGCCTTCGTGCCGATCGTGGGTGCCGTGTTCGCCGGCTTGGTGGCCGTGCTCATCGCGCTGGTGTCCAACGGCCTGACCGACGCGCTGATCGTGCTGGCGATCATCGTCGTGGTGCAGCAACTGGAGGGCAACGTGTTCCAGCCCATCATCCAAAGCCGCGGCCTGGGCCTGCACGCGGCGGTGGTCCTGCTGGCCGTCACCCTGGGCGCGAACCTGGCCGGCGTCGTGGGCAGCCTCCTCGCGGTACCGGCGGCGGCGCTGGTCGCGGTGATCTGGAACTACCTGCGCGAGCAACTCAGCGACGCCTCGCAGGATCCGGAGGCCACCGACGCGCAACCAGGCGCGGCGGCTTCCTCGTAACCAGCCGGCCGGCAGTGGCGCGGAAGGACCCGCGCTCTTACGGCTGGGCCTGGGTCTGGCTGCGAGGTCTGCCTGCGAGGTCCGGTTGCGGCCGACTCAGCGGACCGTCGGAGCTGACGGCGCGACCACATCCCGCAGCTCGGCGGCGGCCTGGGCCATGAGCTGAGCGAGGGTGGTGTCCGGCTCGGCCAGCCAGCGGGGCATGGCGCGCCGGTGGATCGCCAGCACCACGTCGATGAGGAAGCGTGCTCTGCCGGGCTCGACGCCGCGGCGCTCCAGGGCCGGTGCCAGCGCGTCGGCGATGTCGGCGAGCTTGATCAGGTCGCGCTCGGCCAGTGCGGGGTTGGCGGCGATCACTCGTCCCCGGCGCAGCAGGAACTCGCGTGGGCGGAAAATCTCCTCGGCGGTTCCCAGCGCGGTCAGCAGCGCCTCGATCGGGGTGAGGCCCGGGTCGGCCGCCTCGACCTGGGCGACGAGGTGGGCCTCGAGTTCGTTGCCGGCGAAGAGGACCTCCCGCTTGTCGGGGAAGTAGCGATAGAAGGAGCGCTCCTTCAGACCGGCGGCGCCGGCGATCTGGGCGACCGAGGTGCGCTCGAACCCCTGCGTCTCGAACAGCTCGAGCGCCGCGCGTTCGAGCCGGCCCTGTGCGTCGGATTCCCATCGCGGCAAGCCCACCAGTGTACGACAACAGGAGCTGTCATCACCTGCTACGTTCGATGACAACAGATGCTGTCATCGACAGGAGACCGTCATGAAGGCTCTGCAGTTCGACCGGTTCGGCTCCCCGGACGTGATCGTGCTCCGTGAGGTCGCACAGCCAGAGCCGGGACCCGGCCAGATCCGGATCGCCGTGCGGGCGTGCGGCCTGACACCGGCCGACTGGCACGTCGTCGACGGTCTCCTCGCCGACCATCTGCCGCCGCTGCCGCGCGGGCTCGGTCTTGAGGTCGCTGGCACCGTCGACGCGCTCGGCGAGGGCGTCACCGACGTCCGGATCGGCGACCGCGTGTTCGGCCCGGCAGCCTTTGACGGTCCGACGGCCGGCGCCGCCGAGTACGCGCTGATGCCGGCCTGGGCACCCATTCCCGAGGGCGTGAGCGCCGAGCAGGCCGCGGCGCTGCCGATGGCGGCCGAGACGGCGTGGCGCGCGCTCGACGCCCTCGGCGTTCAGCCCGGTGAGCTGCTCCTCGTGCACGGCGGGGGCACCACGGTGGGTGAGGCTGCGGTGCGCTTCGCGCTGCACCGGGGTATCCGAGTGATCGCCACCGCCGGGCCGACTCGGGCCGCAGCCCTGGAGGAGATCGGCGCCCAGGTGACCGCATACGGCGAGGGCATGGCCGAACGCGTCAGCGAACTGATCCCGGGCCCCGTGGACCGCGCCCTGGATGCCACGCCGACCGGGGGCCGGATCGACCGCGCCGACCAGCCCAGTCCGGCCGGCGGCTCGCTGCCCACCCTGATCGAGCTGACCGGGGACCCCGACCGCGTCCTCACCGTCTCGGACTTCGCCGCCGCAGCCGAACTGGGCGTCCGGATCACCACCGAGATCCGCTACGACCAGATGAATGAGTTCGCCAGGCTCGTCGGCGAAGGCATCCTGGTCGTACCGGTCGCCCGCACCTACACCCTCGACCAGATCCAGGAAGCGGCCGAGCTCAGCCAATCCCGCCGCCCTGGCGGCAAGCTCATACTCGTCCTGTGATCGCGGCCGGCGGTCTTCCAGCGTGAGTCTTGACCCCTGCGGCGCGGCCTGGGGCGATGCGATTTCTTCACGTGCTGTGCGCCGTTGGCCGTCACGTCACCACCGCGGGCGTCACAACCGACGACGGGACGAACCGGCGAACTGAGTCACGAAGTTGACCAGGTGCGCGGGGCAGGCTAAGCACTTGTGCCATGGATTCGCAAGGTGGGTGGAGTACGCGCGAGCTGGCCGAGTTGGTCGGCACGACGCTGAAGACGGTGCGGTATTACCACCGGATCGGACTGCTGCCGGAGCCGGACCGTGGGCTCAACGGATACAAGCACTACCGAGTCACCCATCTCGTCCGGCTGTTGCGGATCCGCCGCCTGGTGGATCTGGGCGTACCGCTGGCCGACATCCCCGCGCTCGACGCGTCGGAGGCGGACGCCGAGCGGATCCTCCGTGCTCTCGACGCCGAGCTGGCGGCGAGCATCGAGCGGAAGCAGCGGATGCGCGCGGATCTGGCCGGTTCGTTGCGGCATCTCGATCCGGCCGAGCTGCCGCCGGCCTTCCGGGAGGTCTCCGGTGATCTGTCGGAGTTTCAGCGGGCGATCGCGTTGCTGGGTTCCCGGATCCACGATCCGTGGGTGGCAGATCTTCTGCGAGGACTACTGGCCACGCCGCGTACGGATGCCGGCAAAGAGTTCGACGCTCTCACCGAGGAGGCGAGCGAGGAGGTCCGGCAGGACCTGGCCGAGCGCTACGCCCCGGAAGTGGCACGCGGGCAACGGAGCGAACCGCGCCCGACGGATCCGGCGGAACGCCGAGCGGCGGGGGGTGATCCCCGCAGCTGGTCGCTCTTCCTCCAGGGAGTTTCCGAGCTGTACAACCCGGGTCAGATCGATGTTCTGCGGCGGGTCAACGCCATCCTCCGCAAGAGGACCGACCCCACCGGCCGGTGGGCACCGTCGCAGGTCGCTCCAGCGGCCGCACGGTTCGCGACTCCAAAGGAGGATGCGGACTGCCCGTAAGTCGCTGTGGGCTGTGGCGACCTTGACTGTGCCGTAGGGGCATGGGGTGGAATTCCCCGGTGCAGAAGAATCTCGGGTGGAGCACCCGTGAGGTGGCCGAGCTCGCGGGCACGACGCTGAAGACTGTCCGGCATTACCACGATGTCGGGTTGTTGGAGGAGCCGGAACGCCTATCGAACGGCTACAAAAGGTATACGGTCAAACATTTGGTACGGCTGCTGTGGATTCGTTGGCTCGTGGATCTCGGGATGCCGCTGGCCCGCATTGCCGCGATGGACGAGTCGGACGAGGGCGTAGCGACGCTGTTCCGCACCATCGACGACCACCTCGCGGCAGGTATCGAGCGCCAGCGGGACATGCGTACGGAGCTTGCCGCGATTGTCCGGCATCGTGCTCTGATTGATCTGCCGTCAGGGTTCGGCGACGTCACCACGGATCTCTCCGAGGCCGGGCGGACCTTCCTGCTGATCTGCTCGCGGGTCCTCGAGCCCGTCGTCCTGGAGGCGCTTTGGGAAGTGCACAAGCTCCCGCGCTCCGAGGTGAGACGTGAGTTCGACGATCTCACTCCTGAAGCCGGTGACAGCTACCGGCAGAGCGTGGCCGAGCGTTTCGTCGTCGAGGTCGCGCAGGAGCAGCAGGACTATCCCCTGCTGCGTGATCTGGGCGAGCGGGCGGCGTCGGGCGAGGATCCGCATCTGACCGCGGTACTGAAGCGGGGGGCCATCGAACTGCACAACGCGGCGCAGTTGGACGTCCTGCGGCGGATGAACGCCATCGTCTACCCCAAAGGCAGGGTGGCGACGTCATCCCCTGCCAACCTTCACAGGGAGCGGCCATGATCTATCACCACAACCGGATCACCTTCAGGGCCGGGGTCACCGCAGAGCAGCGGGAGGAAGGGCTCGAGTATCTGCGCGCCCAGGGCCGGATTGACGCCGTGAAGTCCTTCGTGGTCGGCAAAGAGGTGGGTGGCGACTACGCGTGGGGGGCCGTCTTCGTCATCGAGAACCTCGACGACTACTGGGATTACCTGACCGACCCGGCACACGTCCGCACCATCGAGTTCGGTGCGCCCTTGCTCGAGAGCCTCGTCACGTACGACACCACCGATGACCCTGATCCGGAGATCGGCGAGAAGATTGCCCTTTTGCAGGAGCGGTTCGCGAAGCAGCCCGGATCGGAACCGCTCGCGAGGGAACTGCCGTCGTACAAGGCTTGACCGTGCCCCACGGATGCCCCTCTCGATGAGCGGCTGACGGTCGTCATCCCACAGACGAAGGATCACCATGTCGATCGCTCTTCCGGCCCTGCACCACGTCGGCATCGTCGTGGCCGATGTGGAGGCGGCGGCCCTCGACCACGAGCGCCGGTGGGGAGCCACCGCGGGCCCGATCGTCGATCTCAGTTTCTCTCAGGCTCTGTTGTCCGGAAAACCCACCGACGTGTCCGCCCGCTACCGCTTCATCGACACCGGTGCCTCGCAGATCGAACTCATCGAACCGACCTCCCGGCCTTCGCCCTACGACGATCTGCTGTCTGTCGGCGGCGGCGTGCACCACCTCGCTTACTTCGTCGACCGGGTCGACGTCTACCTGGACCACGTGCGCGGGCTCGGGGAGCAGGTCGAGGTGACGTTCGACGCCTCCGTGGCCGACGGGACTCGATTCGTCTACGTGAAGGGACTCGCGCATGAGCCTGCCATCGAGCTCATCGAGACGCGCGCCGCCGGGTGACGAACGGGAGTCGAATCACGCAGTGACGAGACGCACGCTGCTCGGGGGCAGGGGCGCCGGTCCTACAGGGCGGCAGCGGCCGCAAGCAGCTCGTCCAGGGCGGGGAGGGCGTAGTCGGCCAGATCGTCCTCGCGGTCGCCCTCGGACCAGGCGGCGAAGCCACGGGTGAAGGCGAGCGATCCCAGCTCGCCGGCGACTGCCGCGGTCGCGTCGGGCACGCCTCGGGCGACCAAGGCGGTCGCCATGGCGGCGGCCAGGCTGATCGCCTTGAGCGCGGCACGCTCCTGAAGTTCGACGCTGGCCGCCACGGCAGCCTTGAGCCGCGGGGCGATCTCACGGTTGACCGGGCCCATCGCGCCGGAGACCCGCCGTAGTCCCTCGGCGACTGCCTTTAGGGGGCTCGCGTCGGCCGGCGACTCGGCGATCCCTTCGGCCAGCAACCGGCTCAAGGTCTCCTGCCCGGCCACGAGCAGCTCGCGCTTGTCCGGGAAGTGCCGAAAGAACGTGCTTTTGGTGACCCCGGCGCGCTCGGCGATCTGCGCGACCGTCGTGTCGTCGTACCCCTGCTCGGTGAAGAGGTCGACGGCGGCCACAACAAGGCGTTCGCGTGCGCCGGGTTCCCATCGAGCCATGTGCACAGCATACGTGACGGGACTCTTGTCCCGTCACGGTGCTACGGTGATGGGACAAGAGTCCCATCACTCAGGAGCGTCCCATGCGCGTCTTCATCACCGGTGGCACCGGGCTGGTCGGGTCCGCCGTCGTGGCCGAACTGCTCGGCAACGGCCACACCGTCCTCGCCCTCGCCCGCTCCGACGCCTCCGCCGAAGCCGCCTCGTCGGCCGGGGCCGAGCCGGTCCGGGGCGGCCTGACCGATCTGGACGTGCTGCGGGAGTGCGCCGCCACCGCCGACGGCGTGATCCACCTGGCCTTCAGCAACGACTTCAGCAGCCCCGAAGCCCTCGCCAACGCGGTCGCCGAGGAGACCGCCGCACAGAAAGCCCTCGGCGAGGCACTGCTGGGCAGCGACCGCCCGTTCGTCACCGTCTCCGGCACACCCTGGGTGCCCGGCCGGGCCTCCACCGAAGCCGACCCGACATCGACCGATGGCCCGGTCGGCGGCCGCGGTCAGGCGGTCAACGGCGTGCTCGACTTGGCTTCCCGCGGCGTCCGCAGTTCGGCCGTCCGCCTCCCCCGCACCGTCCACAACAACGGCCACGGCGGATTCGCCGGCCTGCTCACCCAGATCGCCCGGCAGACCGGGGTGGCCGGCTACCCGGGCGACGGCAGCCAGCGCTGGCCGGCCGTGCACGCGCTCGACGCCGCGGTCCTCTTCCGCCTCGCTCTGGAGCAGGCGCCGGCGGGCACGGCCTGGCACGCCGTGGCCGACGAGGGCGACCAGGTGCGTGACATCGCCGAGGTCATCGGCCGGCGGCTGGACCTGCCGGTGCAACCGATGCCTGCCGAGACCTTCGGCCCGATCGGCCCGATCTTCGCGACCGACCAGCCCTCGACGAGCACCCACACCCGGCAGGCACTCGGCTGGAAACCGAAGCACCCCGGCCTCCTGGGCGACCTGGAAAACCTCCAGGCATAGGACTCAGCCTCGCCAGCCGCAGATGACCGGTAGATCCGGATGGCGCCACCGGTGATCAACAGCCCGGCAGCCCCGAACGGTTGACTGCGCCCCAAGGGCACGTGATCTTCTCCCCCCTCCTGGAGATGGGAGAAGAGACCATGAAGAAAGTACTCGCGGTGGCAGCCGCCGCGATCGTCGTCGCCGGTGCGGCCACCTACGCCCTGCCCCGCACCGCGGCGGCCGACGGACTGCTCACGTCGCTGACTCAGGACACGGCTGACCTGACGCAGGCGTCCGCGATTTCCTGGGGCAACTGCCCTGCACCGCCGGTCGGCGTGCAGGTCGATCCGAGACAGTCGTGCGGGAAGCTGAAGGTCCCGCTCGACTATCGGCGGCCCCACGGCAAGCAGGTCACCATCGGTGTATCGCGCATCCCTGCCACCCATCAGGCCACGAAGCGCGGCATTTTGATGGTCAACCCCGGTGGTCCGGGTTCCGAAGGTCTCAACTGGCCGAGCAGCGTCGCTCAGCAGACGAGCGGGCCGGTGCTGGCCTCCTACGACCTGATCGGATTCGATCCTCGCGGAGTGGGCCGCAGCGATCCCGTCACCTGCGGCCTCACCGCCGATGAACTCCTGCCGCCGACTCCCTATCCCGGCCCGGACGGTTCGATCGCCGGGAACGTCGCCGAGGCCCGCTCCGTCGCGCGACGCTGCGCCGCCGAGTCCGGCGACCTCCTGCCATACCTGACCACCGCGAACACCGCCCGCGACATGGACAGGATCCGGCAGTCTCTCGGCCAACGGAAAATCTCCTACCTCGGCAGTTCGTACGGCACCTACCTCGGCGCCGTTTACGCGACTCTGTTTCCCCGGCACGCTGATCGCTTCGTTCTCGACAGCGCCGTGGACCCGCGCCGCGTCTGGCACGACCAGTTCGCCACGCGGAGTCAGGGCGTCGCCGATCGATTCCCGGACTTCGCCAAGTACGCCGCAGAGCACCCCGGAGAGACCGGCTTCGGAAATACGCCCCAAGCCGTCAAGGCCGCGTACCTCAAGCTGGCCGCCTCTCTCGACGCCCGGCCGATCGCCGTTCCGGAGACGACGACCACGCTCAACGGCGACCTGCTCCGTTACCTCACGACCGCCCTGCTCGGCCAGTCCGACGAAGCTTTTCCGATGCTCGCGCAGACGTGGCGTGCCGGTGCCGGCCTGGCCGCTGGTGACGCGAGCGAGGAGGAGATCGCCTGGCTGCAACAGCTGCTTCCCAGTGCCGGCGCAAGCGCCGGCGTCTCGCCCGGCGTTCCGGCGGACAATACGATCGCCGCCGCGTACGCCGTGGCCTGCGACGACGTCAGTTGGCCACGCGACATCAAAACCTATGCCCGAGCCGTCGCCGCGGACCGCAAGGCACACCCCTTGACGGCCGGCGCCCCGGCAACCGTCTGGCCCTGCGCCTTCTGGCCGAGCACACCGATCGAGCCGGCCGTCAAGATCACCGATCGTGGCGAGCGCAACATCATGATTCTGCAGAACGAGCGCGACCCCAACACGCCCCTCGCCACCGGGAAAGGTATGCACAAGGCGCTCGGCAACCGCAGCGCGCTGGTCACCGTCAACGCCGGCGGCCACCTCGTCTACGGCCATCACGGCGCGGCAGCCTGCGCCACCGACGCCGCCAATCTCTTCCTGATCAGCGGGAAGCTGCCGGACAGGAACGTCCACTGCTCCTGAGCGAGTGTGCCAACAAGCCTTTCAGAACCGGCTGGAGGGCGCCTGAAAGACGGTCAGCGGGCAAGTTGCCTGGTGGTAGCGGGGGGTGGTGGTGCGCTTGCGGGCTGGGGTGTGATGCGGCCGGCTCAAGGGCGAGCGGCGGACCGAGCCCCTGAATCGCCCGCCGTCGTCACGAACGCTGCATCAGCGACTTGGTGGAGGCGTAGGCTTGCACGCCCTTCGCCATGGTGGGCTGGTGTTCGCGCATCACCTGTTGCAGGAGCGGGCCCCGTGCCGAGGAGTGGTCGTACTCGAGCTCTCCGGCCAGCGAGTACCACGTGGTCGGCACCGCGCCGGCCTGGACCATGCGCTGTACGGCGATGTCGTGGGTCTCCCTGGTAAGAGAGCCGGAGGCGTCGGCGATGACGTTCACCTCGTAGCCCAAGCGCAGTGCTCCAAGGACGCTCTGGAGCAAGCAGCCCTCGGTCGACACCCCCGCTATCGCCAGCCGGCGTCGGCCGGTGGCTTCCACGGCGGCCGCAAAGCGCGTGTCCGCGAAGGCGTTGGTCGCGCCGGGACGCTCGATCACGGGGAAGCCATCGCCGATGACTTCGAGGAGTTCGGGGTAGAGCGGGCCGGACGGTTTATCGCTCTGGCCGTTGGTGACCACGAGGCCCGTCTCGAAAAGCACTGCGGTCTTGGCCAGCCCGACGACACTGTTGATGTGTGCGCCGAGGTCATGGGAGCGCAGCAGATTCGCGAAGCCGACCGCGTGGTCGATCAACACGATGGTGGTGTTTTCGGGCGTCAGGGGCTCAGGAACCGGCATGTTGTGCCTCTTCTCGCTTGTCGTCATGGATTGGCGCTGGGCCGAGTCCGGACGAAAGGTCCGTGCGTGCGGCCTGGGGAGCTTGACCGGTCTGGTCGAGCGGTGTGTTGGGAAGTGACGGCGGTCCGGATCACGGGCCTGCCCGCGGCGGTGGCCGCTCGGGCCCGACCCGGGGCACAGGCGCAGCTCGCTAGCCGCGGTAGGCCTCGGTGTGGCTCAGGATCAGGCGGGTCAACGCGGCGGGGCGGTCGAGTTGGAGGAAGTGGCCGGCGCCCCGCAGTCTCTCGAAGCGCCAGGGGCCATCGACCCACTCGCCCGAGCGTGCGATCTGTTCGAGACTGCTGTAGATGTCTCCTTCCGGCCAGATCCCGAGCGTCGGCACCTCGACCCGGGGAACCGGGCCGATCTTCGCGTTCACGGGGTGGACGTTGGCCTGATAGAAGTTCAGCATCGCCCGTACCGCGCCGGGCCTTTTCAGATCGGCGATCCAGGCATCGGCCTCAGGGTGATGGCCCACCCACCACCGGAACGTCGACCACGGCCCGCCCTCGCCCTCCGCTTCGCTGCGCAACCACTCCTCGGCGTCGGAGAACAGCAGCCGCAGCATGTACCACGACAACTGCTTCTGCTCGTACGCCGCGTGCCTCCGCGCGCCGGGGTGACCGATGCTCAGGGCGACGTGGGACTTGACCCGTTCGGGACGGTGGGCGGCCATGGCCCACGTCGACGCGGCTCCGCGGTCGTGGCCCACGAGGTGGAAGGTCTCCGCGCCGAGTGCGTCGACGATCGCCCAGAGGCGTTGCTGGTCCTGCGCGATGGTGTAGCTCATCACGTCGGCCGGCATGTCCGAGTCGCCCTGTCCGAGGAGATCGGGTGCGATGACTCGATATCCGGCCTCCAGGAGTCCGGGCACCTGGCCTCGATAGACCGCTGACGAGTCGGGGATGCCGGGGACCAGGACGATGGTCTCCGGGCCGGTCCCCGCCGCAAAGACATTTAACCGGTGCCCGTCGACCGTGACCGTGTGGCGATCCATGCCGGCGAGGCGGTGAGCCGCCGGGGGGAGGTCCGGGGCGTTCGACATTCGTTCAATGGCCCGCTGCTCCACTGACGGCGGAGCAGCGCGTGCTGTCTGATCCATGACGAAGACTCCTTAATGACCAAGTGGTCACTAGGAGCGTACGCGAGGTTCGAGCTAATGACCAGTTGTATAGTTAGCGCATGGACTCATCCGAGAAACGGCGGGCCGCGCGGTGAAGTCGTCGGACGAACCCTCGACAACGCGACGACGGCGTGACCCCGAAGCGAGTCGGCGGGCGATCCTCGACGCCGCCCGCCGCGAGCTGTACGAGCGGGGCTACAGCCGCACGACGATCCGCGGCGTGGCCGCCCGTGCCGGCGTGACACACGGGCTCGTCATGCGTCACTTCGGCTCGAAGGAGGGGCTGCTCCGCGCGTCGGTCCAGGGGCCAGATGAGCTCGATGCCGTGCTGACCGGTGACGCGGAGGGGCTGCCGGAGCGCATCGCGACGGCGTTCGTCGAGCGGATGGAGGTGGCGAGGGGCTCCGACCCGATGGTCGCCCTGATCCGCAGCGCGGCGGCGGACAACCCTCTCGCGACCGACCTGTACGTGACGATGCAGGGGCAAAGTGCGCGCGCCTACCGTGCGGTGCTGACCGGTCCGGACGTCGACGAGCGGGTCGACCTCCTGGGCTCAGTGCTGCTGGGAGTCACCTTCAGTCGTTATGTGGTCCGCGCCGGAGCTCTCGCCGCGATGGAGCCCGAAGAACTGTCGCGCCACCTGGCGGAGTTGCTGCGACCGATCGTCCACCCGCCCGACCGGAGCTCGACGGAAGCGACCGAGACGGGCGCGTGACCGTCACCCGGCATACCGGATAGACCGGATGGATCACCCGGAGCGCCTTCCGCGTTGCGCCGCGAGCCGACCGAAGGAACCGCACCAACCTGGCGAACTGAAACGGGCACCCCACTGACAACAGTGAGCACCTTGCTCAGCTGCTCTCTTGAGGCCGCGTCACTTTCTCATAGCTGTCATAGCTGGGCCTGCCGTTCGGCCGGTAGGCGGCGACGACGGTGCCGCCCTTGGTCGTCGTCACGCTGACCGGCTCCAGCGCGGTGGGGATCGCTCCGTCGGCGAACAGCCGCTTGCCGGTGCCGATGATCACCGGGTGGATGGTCAGCCGGTACTCGTCGACCAGGTCGTGGCGGATGAGGGTCTGGGCGAGGTCGCCGCTGCCGACGACGTTGATGTTTCCGCCGTCGGACGCCTTCAGCTTGCGTACGGCGTCGGCGGCGTCTCCCTCCAGGAGGGTGGAGTTCTGCCACTCGACGGAGGTCAGGGTCCGGGACGCCACGTACTTGCGCATTTCGTTCATCCGAGCGGTGAACGGGTTGTCGGGGTCGGCGGTCGGCCAGTACGACGCGAAGATCTCGTACGTCTTGCGGCCGAGCAGCATCGCGTCGGAGTGCTCGTACCACCCGGCGATGGCGGCACCGACCTCGTCGTCGTCCACCGGTTTCTGCCAGCCGCCGTGCTCGAAGCCGCTCTCGGCGTCCTCGTCCGGACCGCCCGGTGCCTGCATGACGCCGTCCAGCGTCAGGAACGTACAAACGATGATCTTGCTCATGGGGTGCTCCCTCATCGACGGATCGAGCGTGTCGAGGGGTTGACCGAACAGCCGCCGGAAACTCATCGGCGGCGTTCCCCCGGCAGCCCTCCGGGCGGAGGGGACGTGCGCCGGGGGAAGAAGCTATGCGCCGTCCTTGCCGTCACGCAGGGAATGAATCATGCTCTGCAGGCTCCGGAAAGCGCTGTCCCGCTCAGCCTCGGTCATGCCGGCCAGCATTCTGACCTCCACGGACCGGACGGCCGCGGTGGCCTTCTCCAGGCTGCGTCGACCGCGAGGCGTGAGCCGCGTGGGAAGAACCTTGCCGACGCGCTCCTCCGCGGGCCTGGTCACGTAGCCGTCGCGTTCCAGGGCCTGGAGCAGCACGTTCATCGACTGCCGTGTCACGAAGGCGCCTCGCGCGAGTTCGGAGTTGGACAAGCCCGGCCGTTGGGCCAGCAGTTCGAGGCAGGAGTAATGCGTCACACTCATCCCGAGCGGCCGCAGCACTTCCTCCATGGCTGCGCGCAGGACGCTCGACGCCTCTTTCAGCAGGTAACCCAGAGACGTCTCCAGGTCGACTCCGTCTTGATTCATGTCAGAAGTCTGACATACATTGACCTGTGTCAGAAAGCTGACACGAACAGAAGGAGCAGCCTCATGCCCGCCACCGGCCCCGACTTCCTCTCGCTCCAGTCCCGCGACCTCAACGCCTCACAGGCGTTCTACGAGCAGTACCTCGGCCTGGTCCGCTCTCCGGCCGGACCTCCGCACGCCGTCGTCTTCGAGACGAAGCCCATCGCGTTCGCCCTGCGCGAGGTCATCCCCGGCACCGATCTGGCATCCGTCACCCAGCCCGGCATCGGCGTCGCGATCTGGCTCCACGCCACCGACGTCCAGGCCATCCACGACGCCCTGGCCGCAGACGGTCACACCATCGTCTCCGCACCGATCGACGGCCCCTTCGGCCGGACCTTCACCTTCGCCGACCCCGACGGCTACCACGTCACGCTCCACGACCGCACCTGAGCAGCCACCCGCCACCTGCCACCGGCCAGCTCCCGCTCTCACCTCGGCCGCAGGAATCCGCAACCGCCGAAGCCAGCCCCGGGGGGTCCACAGCGACTGGCGGTTCCCTCTCTCCTCCCCCGCAAGACCCCAGGTCATGGCATTCGTGCAGGTCACACCGGGTGGCGTAACTTCGCGGCAACATTGCTCGCCTAGCGTCGGTGTCCGGTGCGGCGTTCTGGTCGCGCCGGACGACGACACAGCCACCGTGAGGGAGCCATGCGCGATCCGAGGCCGAAGGGCGAGGGGTCCGGTCCGTCGCTGACGCGGGCCGACCGGGCGCGGACCGTGGCCAGCGTGCTGCGCAGGCAGGTCATGCGCGGCGCCTTCCCCGGTGGAGTACTGCCCGACGAGCGAGCCCTGATCAGCGAGTTCGACACCACCCGGAACACCGTGCGAGAGGCTCTCGGCCTGCTGCGTGACGAGGGACTCGTCGCACGCCGCCAAGGCGTGGGCACGGTCGTGATCGGCCGCGCCTACGAACACCCGCTGGGTGAACTGTCGGGGCTCGCCGAGGTGCTCCAGCGGCACGGCTCCGTCGTCAACGAAGTGCGCGAGGCCCGCGTGCTGCGGCCGCCGCACACCATCGCCCGGCGGCTGGATCTGCCCGACGGGAGCCCGGCCGTCTACTTGGAGCGCCTGCGCCGGGTGGACGGCATCCCGCTGTCCTTGGACTGCACCTACCTCATCCCTGAGGTGGGTGAGCCCCTCCTCGCGCACGCCGAAAAGACGCCGCGCACGCTGGAGAACCACGACGTCTTCGATCTCATCGAGACCGCGACCGGCCTGCCGCTCGGCTCGGCCGAGGTGTCCGTCCACGCCACGGTCGCCGATCCGGCGACCTGCACGGTCCTGGACATGCCCGAGGGCGGCGCCATTCTCGCCGTCGAACGCCTTACCCGTCTCGCCGACGGACGCCCCGCCGACCTGGAATTTCTCCACCTGCGCGGGGACCGCTTGACGCTGCACGCCACCCTCGACCGGGCGCGCACGTACACCGACGGCGCCGAGCCCGCCGACCGCCACACGTAGCCGACCGCTTCCCGAAGCAGCGCCCCCGCCGCCACCGCTCTCCTGGGCGTGCCCCCCTTCGTGAGGGGTGCCGACGCCGCGTCCGGCATGCCTGGTGACGTGCTGCGCCAGTCCTCTTCCCCGGATTGCACCCACCTTCTTCCCCGGACTGCGCCAGTCCTCTTGCCCGGAGTTCCCGGAGTTCCCGGAGGTCTCGTTGGATCACGCCGATCCCACTCACGCCGATCCCGCCCATGCCGAGCCCGCCCATGCCACCGGTCCGCGCCCGCCGCGTCCGCCGCGTCCGCGTGCGCTGACCACCGTGGCCATGTGTCTGTGCGTCACCCTGGTGATCGGGATGGTCTCCGCCGTCAACCTCGCCATCCCCGACCTGTCCGCCGACCCTCTGCGCCCCTCTGCCGAGGGCGTGGTGTGGGTCGTGGACGGCTATGTGGTCATGTTCGCCTGCCTGCTGGTGCCGGCGGGCGCGCTCGCCGACCGCCGGGGCCGGAAAGGGATCCTGCTGTGCGGCCTGGCGGTCTTCACCCTGGGCGCGATGGTCTGCGCCGCCGCCCCGCACATCACCGTACTGATCGCCGGACGCATGATCAGCGGGGTCGGTGCGGCCGCCGTGCTGCCCACCACCCTGGCCCTGCTGGTCGAAGGGCTGCCCGAGCCGGCCCGGCGCAAGGCCGTGGCCGTGTGGGCCTCGATGACGGGGCTCGCCGCCGTCCTGGGCAACGTGGGCGGCGGCGCCGCCATCGAGTACGGCAGCTGGCGCACGCTGTTCGTCTGCCTGATCCCCCTGGCCTTGTGCGCCCTGCTCCTGGTGGCCGCCGTGGCTCCCGTGGCCGCCCGCCGCCCGGGCCCCGCCGCGCCGCTGGCCGGCGCCCTGCTCACCGCCGGGTTCCTGGCGCTGCTCTACGCGATCGTCTCCGGCCCGCAATCCGGCTGGGGCGCCCCTGAGGTGCTGGCCGCCTGCACGGCGGCAGTTGGGTTCCTTGCCGCCTGGGCCCGGCACGAACTGCGCGCCCGCGAACCGCTCCTGGACCCGCGGCTCTTCGCACGCCCCGCCGTACGGGCGGGAGTGGCCGGGATGGCGACGCTGTTCGCCGGCATGTTCGGCCTGTTCTACCTCAACGGCCAATACCTTCAGTACGCCAAGGGGTACGGGCCGCTGGAGGCGGGTGTTCGGCTGTTGCCGATGGCCGCGGCCCTGCTGGCAGGACCCCGCCTGGGGCTGCTCGTCGAGCGGAGATGCGGCCGGCGGGGCACCGTCCTGCTCGGCATGCTGGTGCTGGCCTCGGGGTTGTGCGTGGTGTCGGCCGCCGATGCGTCCACCCCCTACTCGCTGTACGCGCTGGGCGCCGCACTCACCGCGCTCGGCTGCGGCACCGCGAGTCCTCTGCTCTCCCACGCCTTGATGAGTGCGCTGCCCGCGGCCAAGGCGGGGACGGGCTCCGCGTTGCAGAGCCTGGCGAGGGAGTTGGGCAGTGCCGTGGGCATCGCCGTCACCGGCACCATCACCACGGCCGCCTTCATGGCCCGCCTCCCCGCGCGGCTGCCCGGCGACGGCCGGCCGACGACGGTCGCCGAGGCCACCTCGCGCACCTCTGCCCCCGCCGCGCACGAAGCGGTCGTGGACGCGTTCACCGCGGGCCTGCACACCTCCACGCTGTCCCTGGCCGCCGCGATCGCGCTGGTGGCGCTCGCCGTCGCCCGGTGGCTTCCGCCCGGGCGCTGAGTCCAGCCGCCACCTTCCGGGGCGCGGGCCCCGGGAGGCTTCTCGGTTGTCGGCTAGTGCGGCTCCACGCGCTGCAGCCCGGCGCGGCGCACCACTTCGGGGCCGACCTTCGCGGCCTGTGCCACCAGCGCGGGCCCGTCCCAGTCCGGCGGCCAGCCCTGCCACAGGCGCAGCTTGCCGTCCACCACGACGGCGGTGATCTGGTCCCGGTTGGCCAGGCGGACCAGTTCCCACTCCAGGTCCCAGGACGGCGTGAGTTCGGGGACGTCGATGTTGACGACGAGGAAGTCGGCGGCCTTGCCCACCGCGATCTCCCCGGTCACCTTGCCCAGCCCCAGGGCGTCCGCGCTGAGCGAGGTGGCGTGCTCCAGCCACATGCGCCCCGCGCCGCACGAAGAATCCCCCGACGCGATGCCATAGGCCAGGCGCTGGGCGGTCTCCGCGGCGTCGACGAGCCGAAATCCGTCGCCGCGCGTGCCGTCCGTGCCCGTTCCGAAGCGCACGCCCATCGCGGCCAGCATGGTGGCGTGCGCGACGCCGTTGCCCTTCCAGGCACTGGCCACCGGGTTGTAGCTGACGGCCGCGCCGGAGTCGGCCAGCATCCGCATCTCGTCGGGGGTGAGCAAGGTGGCGTGCGAGCCCAGCGTCTGCGGGCCGAGCGCCCCCAGATGCCGCAGATATTCGACCGGCCGGCGGCCCACGCTCTTCAACGAGCGTTCCACGGAGGCCAGATGTTCGTTGACGTGGATCTGGAAGACCGCGCCCGCCTCGCGGCACAGGTCCGCCGTCCGGCGGATGGTCTTCGCGGTCGCGTCCTCGGCCACGGGGATGGCCAGCGAGGGATGGACCAGCGGATCGTCCTGCCACCGGCCGAGGTGCTGGGGACCGCCCGTCCCGTCGGAGACCACCTTGGACAGGACGCAGCGGATACCGGCTTCCCGCGTGCCCTTGGCCACCACGGCCACATCGACCGGCGCCCGCGTCCCGGCGTCGGCGACCGTCGTGAAGCCGCCGCGCAGCGCCTCCAGGGCGGCCAGCTTCGCCGACAGGTAGGCGCTCTTCTCGTCGAGGGCGTGCTCCAGCGGCTCCCAGATCGTCTTGAAGATCTCCGACGGCTGCCCGAACGACTGGGCCTTGCCGAAACTCTGCGTCAGATGATGGTGGGCGTCGACGAACCCCGGCATGATCAGGTGCCCGTCCAGCCGGACCGGCCGCAGGCCGGGGTGGGCCGCGATGAGTTCACGGGCCGGCCCCACCGCCCGAAACGTCCTGCCTTCGACGAGGACGGCCTGCCCGCGCTTGGGCCCCTGGGGCAGCATCAACAGCTCCGGCACGAGCAGCTTCTTGGCGCCCTCGAACTGCTCGGCTTGTATCGCCTTGGGTGCGCCGGCCCCGCTTACGGCGTCCGGCCGCCCTGGGCCCTCGGCGCGGGTGGCCGCGGCGGCGCTCCCCGCCGCCGGCGCGCCGATGAGCCCAGCGGCCCCGGCCAGGCCCGTACCCAGGAGGAATGTGCGTCTGCCGGGCTGCTCCCCCGCCGTGTCCACGCCGGGGCCGTACTCCTGGCCTGCATGGGGTTCTTGCTCCGCCGACCGCTCGTCTTGCCGCTCGCTCGCCAACTCACTCGCCCGCCTTCGCACGTCGCGTACCTGCGCAGTTGTCGCTCCGGGCACGCCTGTTCCCGCGGGCGGGTGACAGTGCCGCGCCGCACGACGACGAAAGCCGGTCAGCCGTACGCCGGGTCGGTCGTGCGGAGTGGCCTGACCCTAGGACGATCTCCGGCAATGGAACAAGACTTCCGGCATGCGACATCGGCGTGCGCGGACGGCCGGTGGCACAACCCTTGTCCGCCGCCGCCAAAGCCCTGGTCCGGGACGCATGCCGCCCCTTCCGAGGTGGCGTAACTTCACCGAAACATGAGGCACGCGGGACTAGCCGCGTCGCCCCCGCATCCCTTCCGAGCAGATCCGGCGCGGCCGCGGCAGACATCGACGCCGACCTCACGGACAGAGGCCGGCGTCGACACACAGGGTGGCGGCTAGAAAGGAGGGTTGAAGCAGGCGATATAGGTGCCGTTTTCGGTATACAGCGGCCACCGCATCTGTTCACGGGTCGCCGGCCCGTATTCGCCGTCGGCGCTCACACCGAGGCGGTTGGCCTGGAGCCACCGAACGGCATCCACCGTACCGGTGCCGTAGCTTCCGTCCGCTCCTCCGGTGGCGGTGATCCGATTGGCGGCGTAGGTGCCGCTGTAGCAGGAGACGATGGCTCGCTGCAGCGCGGTCACGGCGTTTGAACTGCCCGTCTGATATGCCATGTAACAGCTCAGACCGTTGCCGGTGCGCGCGGGGATCTTGTAGTGGTTGCCGGGGATCCCGCCACTGCCCAGCCCGTCGGTGCGCTTGACCGTCGTGGTGCACGGGCCGTAGGCGGCGTGGGCCGGCGCGGTCATCAGCGGGCTGGCCGTCAGGCCGGCGGCGAAGAGGAGAGCCAGGACTCCCAGTACTCCGCTTCGCATGCGGAACGTCGTGGATACATGCTGCACGATGTGACCCTTCCGGTCGGTGACGTCTCTGGTCGGTGACGTCGTCTCAGGGACAGCCTCGCCATGGACCGTAGGGCCATCGCGATCCCCGCAACTGGTCGCCCGTGCAGGGAACTTGGTCCACCGTGCACAGCCTCGTGCCGATCCCGCGGCCGGCACGGGACCTGGCACACCGGACCCCTCGACGCCGTTGCGCGGCGAGACGGGATCCGGCCAGACTGATGGCGGTAACCGCTTGCTTCTGGGGGGACTTGTGGGGGAACGAGCCGAGGCACGGTCAGGCCGACGTGATGACCGACGCAGACGGGGGTCTGCCTCATGAGCCCGGTCCTGGACACCGCGTTCATACCGCCGCGAGACCGGGTGGAAGTGATCCGGAACGCAGTGTGGAAATCCATGGTGGCGGTCGACATCGACCATCGCCCTGCGGCCGAGGACATCTCCGTTCGCATCGGCCTCGGCACGGTGGGGCCGATCAGGGTCTGTTCGGCGAGGGCGACCGCGGTCACTCTCCGTCGCACGGAGCGGCTCGCACGGAAGGACGAGGAGCCGGCCGTCACGCTCGGGGTCCAGATGACGGGCAGCAGCCTGGTGGTCCAAAACGACCGCGAGTGCCTGCTGCGGCCCGGGGAATTCGCCGTCTACGAATCGATCGCCCCCTACACCCATCTCTTCGACGGGGCGGTCGACTACCGCTTCATCCGCTTCCCCCGCTCGGCACTCGCACTCCCCGACCGGCTGTTGCGCGACGTCACCGCGGTCCCGCTGGGAGCCGACAACCCCGTCGCGCGCCTGGCCTTCACCTACTTCTCGCAACTGGCCGTCAGCGACGAACTGCACCACGGAGTGCACGCCGATGCCGTGGTGGAACCCAGCGTCGAACTCCTCCGCGCCGTCCTGACGTCCCAGCACGGCAACGCCCGCCTGGCCAGAGCACCGTTGGAGGCGACGCTCAGCCTGCGGATCACTCGATACATCCGCGAGCACCTGGCTGACCCGGACCTGTCGGCGGCACGGATCGCCGCCGCGCACGACATCTCCGTACGGCATCTCTACGCGGTGCTGTCCCGGTCGGGCATCCGCCTCGGGGACTGGATCCGTACCCGCCGCCTGGCCGAATGCCGGCGGGAGTTGGCCGGCCCGAACGGGCGGCTGCGGACCATCGCAGCGATCGGACGCAGGTGGGGCTTCGCGGACGCCACCCATTTCAGCAAGGCCTTCAAACAAGCCTACGGAAGCTCACCCCGGGCCTGGCGCGAGACGCATCACCCTCGCTCCTGACGGTCCGCGCACGGCCCCGGCGCCGTGGACCAGCCGTAGGGATGCGCCCGGTGCCCGCCCTACCGACGCCCGCTCCCCCGCGGGAGCCGCGCAGCACCTCGCCTCACCATCGCGGGAACAGAGGTGTGTCGCCGCGGGAGTGAGGTGCGTGCGCCTGGGCAGGAGGGCCCTGCCCGGAAGATCGCCGGGCACGGTCGTGCCCGGCACGCCGTCCGTGCGCACCCACGCCAAAGGAGAAAGGGCCTATGACACAAGGCGAACCGGCCACCAAGAACCCCGACAAAGGCTACGTAGCACTGCTCGGCTGGAGTCTCAACGCGGTGGAAGCCCTCGACCGGTTCGACCGGCGATATATCGTCGTGGCCCCGGAATGGGCCGAAGAGTACTGCGTCGAGCACGACATCCCTTTCGTGCCTTGGAATTTCGAGCGGCTCAACGACCGCTCCATGGAGATCGCCGAGACCCTGCAGAACGAGGGGGTCGACGTCGCGATCCCGCTGTACGAGGAGACCGTCGAGTGGGCGGGAGCCATCAACTCCGTGCTCCTGGACAACCCGCGGCTGTACGGGCAGGCCATGCTGCTGCGGGACAAGGCGCTGATGAAGCGCCGCGCGCAGCTCGGCGGGATCCGGGTGGGCATCTTCGAAGAGGCCCACGACCGGGACGACGTGGTCCGCTTCCTCAAGCGGGTCAATCAGACGCTGCTCAAGCTGGACGGCGACCCGAACGACCCGATCCACCTCAAGGCGTTCGACAAGGCGGGCTGCCTCGGGCACCGCGTCATCCGCACCCCCGACGAGATCGACATGATTCCGGAGGAGGAGTTCCCCGTCCTCATGGAATCGCATCTCGACGGCTGGGAGTTCGCGGTCGAGGCATGGATCCACAACGGGAAGATCAAGTTCCTCAACATTTCCGAGTACGTCACGCTGGGCTACTCGGTGTTCGTGCCGGCCACCCCGGAGCTGGAGCGCTACCGCCCGCAGATCACGGCGCAGATCGAGAAGCTCATCAAGACGTTCGACATCGAGTTCGGCTTCGTGCACCCGGAGTACTTCGTCACCAGTGACGGAGAGATGTACTTCGGTGAGGTCGCCTACCGGCCGCCGGGCTTCAAGGTGTTCGAGCTGCTGGAGCGGGCGTACGGCTTCAACGCCTACCAGGGCCTGGTGCTGGCCTTCGACCCGAAGACGACCGAGGAGGAGATCGACGCGTTCTTCCCGCGCGAGGTCGTCGACGCCTCGGGAACCGCCGGCTGCTTCGGCGTCTACCCGCGCCGCCGCGTCGTCAGCAACCTGGAGATCCCGCAGGAGACCGAGGACGACGACTACTACGAGTCGCACGACCTCTCCACACCGCTCGAGGAGACGGTCACCAAGAGAACCGCCTTCGGCACCCACTGGGGTCTGGTGTACTTCTTCGGTGATGACCCCTACCGCATGCGCGACCTGCTGAAGCGGCAGGAAGAGCTCGACTTCTACGTCTGACGGTTTTGTGGACGCAGAAGGCCAACATGAGGGACACCTTTTGAAACCGACCGTCGACGTCAACGGTGAGGCCACGACGCTGGACAAGCGCGTGGCCGCGCTGGACGACGCCATCCAGGCCATGGCCGAAACCCGCGACTTCGGCAAGCACACCAAGCTGCGGCGGGTCCTGGAGGCAGCGCGCCGGGTGCTCGGCCAGCCGGGCGGCCCCGCGGCCGTCCGGGCCAGGGCCAAGGCCCTGGAGGAAGCCGGGCTCTTCCTGGAGACCGACTGGGCGTCACCGGAGATCCTCCTGCCCGCGCTGGTCGGTCCCAGCCTGCACAGCGCCCATGCGGACACCGTGGTCCTGGAGGCCACCAGCGAGCTGCGGATGCTGGCGGTGGCCTGCGGCGACTACCCGCACCCGACGCTGTCCGCCGAGGACGCCCACCAGTTCCTGTCCCAGGTCCTGGCGACGAATCTGGAGCTGCTGTTCACCCCGCCCAGTGAGGCGGAGCGCGTCCAGCAGGGCCGCACCGCACAGCTCATCCGGGACCTGTTCCGCTACCTCGCCGAACAGATCGGCTACGACAGCGTCCTGGACAACCTGGTGGACGAGATCTGGCGGATCCTGCGCCAGCGTCCCATCCAGGTCGAGGCGGTGCAGGCCTTGATCACCCGGATCTCGGTGTACCGCAACGACCCGGACATCGCGCTGGGCGTGTCGTCGGGGCAGGGCATCGACCGGCTCATCACCAGCCTGTTCGGGACCACCGAGGCCTGTCGGGACGATCCGGGCGTCGAGGTCTTCCGCTCCCGGCTCGAGGCGATGGACACCGGCGCCCTGCAGTACGAGGCGACGGGGTTCGCACGGGCGATGCACGACACCGGCCTGGTGTCGCCGTACCACGCGGAACTGCTCCGGTTCCTGCTGCGGGAGAGCGACTATCTCGTCGGGGAGGCGCTGGGTCTTTCCGACACCGGCCGCAACTGCCTGCTGCGCTACAGCCAGCTGGTGCACCGGCTGATCGAGGTGGCCGTGCACCCGCAGACCGCGCAGAGCATCTACGGTCTCGCGCTGCTGCTGGACCGCGGCATCCTCTACCAGCCGCCGGTGGTGCCCGCCCTGTGGCGTCAGCTGTCGCTGGAGCTCTCGCCGGCCGCCCGCGAGCGGCTGACCACGGTGTTCGGCGAGACGCCGGGTCCGCAGGCCCGGCTGGTGGCGGGGGTGCTTTCGATGCTGGGCCAGCCGCTCGGCATCGGCCAGGGCGACAACCCCACCTGCCAGTCGGCCCGCGCCCTGTCGATGTGGTCCTACAACGACCCGGACTATCTGCTGCAGATGGTGGTCTGGGCGGCCCGCGACGACGAGATCCTCATGCACTTCGAGGGACAGCCGATCTCCTCGAAGGACAGCGAGAGCGGAGTGGCCACCACGCTGCCGATGGACCTGGATCCCGTCTCGCTGCTCCTGGTCCCCCACCTGGACCGCATCTACGCCGAGATGGGGCGGCGCTGCGTCGAGCGGCCCGGAGATCCCCACCGGTGGATCAACCCCGAATTCCACGGCTGGTGGGCGTCTCGCGGGTTCCACATCAACGTCGACGTCGCCACCGGGAACCTCGTCGACCTCGACGAGTTCCTGCGGCAGTTCCACGCCAGCTACCACCCCCTCTACAACGGCGAGCAGCCGCTGATCCACCCGCAGCCGGCCGGCATCGCCGTCACCGACAGCGCCGCCCGCTACATCGGCTGGCACGCGATCACCATCCTGCGCACCGCGCCCGACCCGCAGGACGTCATGCGGGTGTACTTCTTCAACCCGAACAACGACAGCGGCCAGGACTGGGGTGACGGGGTCGTGGTCTCCACCGCGGGCAACGGCGAGCGGTTCGGCGAAGCCTCCCTGCCGTTCGACCAGTTCGCCTCGCGGCTGTACATCTTCCACGCCGACCCGCTCGAACACGGCGCCCCGGAGCAGGTGCCCGCCGAGAACATCACCCAGATCACCGGCTACATCGAACGCAGCTGGGGCAGCGACCGGCTGCCCGAGGGAATGCTGCAGGCCCTGGCGAGACCCACGGGCCGCTGAGCTCGCGGCACTTCTCGGACGGGCTCTCGCCGCCTCATGGCCTTGCTGTGGAGTCCGCTGTGGAGCCCTTCGTCCGGCCACCACGTCCACGATCACGGATGTGGTGGCCGGCGCCGTAGAAACGACCTCGTGCTCCCCGACCTCGCGCCTGCGATCAGGTCTCGGTCCCCTGATTCACCCTGATGTGACGCGGGCCAGCCGTTTGCCGAACGCGCGGCGGGCAAAAAGAGTTCGATGGAAAGCTCATCTGAAGCGGGTGCGCCCGCCGTCCCCCTGGGGGACGCCGTGCTGATGTCCGAGCTCTTCGCGGCCGCGGGCGCCGGCTTGTACGCCGTGGACGCACACGGGGTGGTGATCGCCTGCAACCCGTGGGCGGAGCGCCTGCTGGGCTACGCGCCGGACACCCTCATCGGCGTCAACGCGCACGAGGCCCTGCATCCCCGGGCGGGCGACGGACGCGACCTGCCCCTGCACCGATCCGTCCTGGAGGACGTGGCCCTGGGTAAACGCTGCAGCGGCGACCGGGCGGTCCTGCTCCGGGCCGACGGCAGCGCACTGCAGGTGTCATGGAGCGCGGCCCCGCTGCCCGACGCCGCCGGGCACGGAAATGGTGCGGTGGTCGTTTTCCATGACGCGTCCGCGCAGCGCAAGCGTGACGGGCAACGGGCAGACCGCTACGCCCACAGCGAGACGATGCGCGAGCAGGCCGAGTACGACCTCGCGGAGATCGCCTGGCTCGCCGAGCTGACACTGGCCATGGTCAGCACGCTGGACGCGGAGGAGGCGCTGCGCCGCCTGGTGCGGCTCCTGGTGCCGCGGCTGGCCGACACCGCCGTCATCCACCTCGCCCAGGGCCGCGCACCGCAGCGCACCGCGTGGGCCCACCAGGAGCCCGGCATTCTGCCGGCGCTCCCGTCCGCGGTCATGTCCCTGCCCGACGCGCCCGCCCACGTCCACGTGTTGCAGCAGGTGATGCGGGGCGCCGGGATCCAGCACGTCACTGTCCCTGCTGGGGGGTTCGGTGCGGATCTGCTGGGTGTGGCGGAGGCGGTCGAGGTCTTGGTCGTGCCGCTGCGGCTGCATGCCACCACCTTCGGGGCGCTGACGCTGGCCCGTGCCGCGGCCAGTCCGCCCTTCAACGAGGAGGACCACGCCGTGGCGGAGGAAGTGGCCCGCCGTACCGCGCTGGGTCTGGACAACAGCCGTCTGCACGCGGCCCAAGCCGACATCGCCGCCACCTTGCAGCGGGCGCTGCTCACCGATCTGCCCGATGTCCCGGGAGTGGAGCTGGCCGCGCACTACGAGTCCGCGCAGCGCACCGCGGAAGTCGGCGGCGACTGGTACGACGCCTTCCCTCTGGACGGCGGCGACACCGCTCTGGTCATCGGGGACGTCACCGGGCACGACATCAAGGCCGCCTCACGGATGAGCGAGCTGCGCAACATGCTGCGGGCACTGGCCGTCGACCGTCCGGAAGAGAGCCCCGGCGAGATCCTTCGCCGCCTGGACATGGCGCAGGCCCGTCTGACCCTGGCCGACTCCGCCACCACCGTCTTCGCCCGGCTGAGCCCCGACAGCTCAGGATCCTGGGACATGGCCTGGTCCGTCGCCGGGCATCCGCCGCCCCTCGTGGTGACCGCTGACGGCAACGCCACTTACCTCACCGGCGGGAAATCACTCCTGCTCGGCGCCCGTCCCACCACCGAGCGCCCCACCGCCGAGGCCAAGCTGCCCGCCGGCGCGACCTTGCTGCTCTACACCGATGGCCTGATCGAGTCACGGACCCAGAGCCTCGACACCGGGATGACCCGCCTGCGCCAGCACGCCACCACGCACCACCACCTGCCGCTGCCCCAGCTGTGCGGCCAGCTGGCCCGCGAACTCGGTGACCCGCGCGACGACATCACGCTCATCGCCGCCCGCATCCCATCGTCGTCGTGACGTGACTCAGCCGTAGTGGCGTGACTCAGCCGCCAGCAGCTGCCCTGCGGCTGCGAAAGGCCGCTACGCGCGTCCGGTTCTGGCAGGTCACCGAGCAGAACCGGCGCCGTCCGCCGGGTGACTGGTCGACGTAGACGTCCGCGCAGTGGCCGCCCGTGCAGATGCCGAGACGCGCGAACCCGTGGTCGGCGAGGTACTGGCGCAAGGTGGTCGCCGCCGCCGCGACCAGTGCGTGATCGATGTCCTGGACACTCCATGCGGCGCGTGGCGTGCCGGCGGTGTCGGTGTCCACGACGGGGCGGACACCGCTGTCGTCCAGCAGTCGCGTCAGGTGCCGGGCGCATGCCGCGCCGTCCGGGGCGGAGAAGACCACGTGCAGGCGGTCAGCGGCATCGGCCAGCGCCTCGGGGGTCAGTGCGGCGTGCACGCGCGCGGGCAGGTCGAGCCGCTCCGTGAACTCGGCGACGGGCCGGAGAGGGGCGTCGCCCCGGCCGTCTTCCTGACGCGGCAGCGTGCCCCAGCCGTTGACCAGCTCTGTCAGCGCCGCAAGGGGGATCTCCGTGAAGGTGACTGTCACATGCTCCAGCGTAACGCGTTGAAAGCCCTCTTGGCGTTGCAACCGGCGCGTCGGGCGCGTAACGTATTGATGCACTCATAGGCGTTACACAACGAACCGCTGGGGGCTGGCATGCTGGATCTCACCCTTCTGCCGACCTATCTGGCGGCTGTCGCGATCATCACTCTCGCACCGGGGCCGGACGCCGCGTACATCGTTGCCGTGGCCCTGGAGCGCGGTCCACGAGCCGGCCTGGTCTCCGCCACCGGAATGGCTCTGGGCATGGTCGTGCACGTGGTTGCCGCCGCACTCGGACTCGCTGTCCTGCTGCGCTCCACACCCGTGGCCTTGACGCTGGTGGAGTTGGTCGGCGGCCTCTATCTCGGATGGCTGGCGCTGACCACGATCCGCTCGGCCAGGAAGACTTCCACCGCTCCCCAAGCACCGCCCCAGCGCCAGGTGCTGCGCCGGGCCGTCCTCACCAATCTGCTCAACCCCAAGATCGTGCTGTTCTTCGCCGCGTTCCTGCCGCGTTTCACCAGCCCCGAACAGGGCCCGCTCTGGCTCCAGTTGCTTCTCTTGGGGCTCATCCTCCTGGTGGTGGGGCTCGTCTGGGACAGCACGATCGGCTTGTGCGCCGGCCGACTGGGCCAGGGGCTGATGAGGGGACATCGCTCGACGGTGATGGTGAACTGCGTCGTGGGAATCACCTTCGCCACCCTTGCCGCGTTCCTCCTGAAGGACGCGCTCGCCCCCGTCATCGCGTGATGCGCCAGTGGCGCCGGGGCGCGCAGGACCGCGCGGCGGCACGCGCGGGAAAGAAAGAGGGAGCGACCACGGATGTCAGGCGCGGTTCTCACGCCAGGTCACGGCCACCGATCGTCAGCTCGACGTCCTCTCCCGCTTGGGTGATGTCCCGGATCAGCCACGTGCGATTGTCGATGAGCGTACCGGCACCGGTGGTGTAGCTCATGACGGCCAGTACGGGGCCCCTGGGCCCCTCGGTGCCCACCTTCGCCTCGGTCACCACGTCGTCGGAAAGGCGCAGTTCCACCTCGATCGGCCACGGGTCCGCGGCGAAGCCGCGGGCATCGGGGAGCCCTTGGACACGGCAGCGGGCTCCCGGAAAGAGGTGGGTGTGACCGCACACGGCCAGGAACGCTTGCGCGGGAGTCGGTCCGCTGGACGACTGAGGCATGGCGGGGCTCCGAAATCGGTGGCGGCTACGAGCCCTGCCCAGTCTGGTGTCCTGAACGGGCCGGGCGCGGCATTGCGCCGCCGTATCGCCCTGCCGTGTCACACGGACTGACCATGCACGCCCTCTCTGCGTGCATGCCGGGAAGGCTCTTTGGCAGAACCTCCGGAGGACGGGCCCCACGGGTGGGGATACCCCCAGCCAAGACTCGGGGGATGGCCGCAGCGATACCGGGCGAGGGGGCGCCTAGCGTACGGTGCATGCGGATAACCAGAGGCAGACAAGCGGCCGTTGCCGGAATCGCCGCGCTGGCCGTGGCGGCGGGAACCTCCCCCGGCACGGCTGCGGAGGCGGCCGAAACGCCCTCGGGGCTCGGGCGTTACCACGCCCAGGACATCGACTGGCACGCGTGCGCGCAGGGCCCCGACGACACCACCGGCCAGGAGCTCGACACCGCGGGCGCCCGGTGCGCCGACCTCACCGTGCCCCTGGACTACACCGACCCCGGCGGCCGCACCATCACGATTGCCGTCTCGCGGCTGCGCGCCACCGATCCGGCCCACCGCGTCGGCCCGCTGCTGCTCAACAACGGCGGCCCCGGCGGGCCGGGCCTCGACATGCCGCTCACGGCCGGCGCCGCCATGGGAAAGGTGGCCGAGAAGTACGATCTCATCGGCCTCGACCCGCGCTTCGTCGGCCGCTCCACTCCGCTGGACTGCGGCTGGCACATCGGTTCCACGGTGTTCTCGGCCGGCAAGAACCGCGCCGGATACCGGCACGCGGTCGCCCTCCAGCGCGACCTGGCCGAACGGTGCCGCGCGACGAACGCCGATGTGCTGCCCCACGTCAGCACCCGTAACACCGCCCGCGACATGGACATCGTGCGGGCCGCGTTGGGCGCGCCGCGGATCTCCTACCTCGGCTACTCGTACGGCACTTACCTGGGCCAGGTCTACACCGAGCTGTTCCCGGGCCGCACCGACCGCATGGTGCTGGACGGCGTCATCGACCCCGCCCGCTACAGCCAAACCCTGCTCGCCGACTCCACGCAGGCCAACGAACGCGCACTGCACGCCTGGGCGGCCTGGACGGCCGCACGGCACCGCACCTACGGCCTCGGCCGCACCAGCGCAGCCGTGCTCTCCACGGTGCGCGGCATCCAGCAGGCCGCGGCCGACAAGCCACTGCGCGTGGGTGACTTCCGGGTCGACGAACACTTCGCTCCTCTGGTCTACTTCGCCGGCCTGGGCAGCGACCTGAACACGCCGCGGGCCGAGCTGGCCGTCGCGACCCAAACGCTCGCGCGCGCCGCCAAGGGACACCAAGTCGAGCCGGGAGAAGGCCTGTCCGGGCTGCTGTCGGCCATGACCACCAAGGCCGGTTCCCCACAGGGCAGCGTGCAGGCCGCCATCCTGTGCGGAGACGTCGCCACACAGCGCGGCACCGAGAGCTACTGGCGCGACATCCAGACCGGCCGCAAGAAGCACCCCTTCGCCGCCCCGCTGTCGTACAACATCACGGCGTGCGAGTTCTGGGATGCTCCGGCGGAGGCGCCGACCGTGGTCGACAACGATGTTCCGGCCCTGTTGGTCAACGCCACGGGCGACACCCGTACGACCTATGCCGGTGCGCGCCAGGTGCGTGAGCGATGGTCCCGCTCGCGTCTGGTGACGGTGCCCGACGCCCACCAGCACGGGGTGTACGGGGAGTACGGCAACGTGTGCGCCGACGCGCAGGTCAATGCCTACTTGGCCGACGGCCGACTGCCCAGGCACGACGTGACCTGCCGAGGCTGACGATCCGACCGACGCCTGATGGCCCTGCATCGGGCCGGGGACGAGTTCAGTAGCCGATGGGTCCCCGGCGGTCGTGGAACTGGCCGGTCGGGCCGTCCGGGCCCAGCAGCGCCAAGGCGACGGTGGCGTCCGTCCCCTCGGTGACGGTCTGATGCCCGCTGTTGTGGTTGAGGTCGGTTGCCGTGTAGCCGGGGTCGGAGGCGTTGATCCGCATCTGGGGCAGGCTCTTGGCGTACTGCACGGTCAGTGTGATCACGGCGGCCTTCGAGCTGGCGTAGGGCGCCATATATCCGGTGAAGGCGTCATCGTCCGGGTCCAGCAGGGCGCGGGGAAAGCCGAGCCCGGAGGCGACGTTGACGATCACCGGCCGGTGCGAGCGCCGCAGCAGGGGCAAGGCGGCCTGGGTGACGCGGACGATGCCGAAGACGTTGGTCTCGAAGGCACTGCGCATCGCTTCGACGTCCAGGTCGTCGAGGCTCCACGAAGGACCCACGATGGCCGCGTTGTTGATCAGCACGTCGAGTTCGGGCAGCGAAGCGATCGCCTTGTCGACGCTGTCCTGGTCGGTGACGTCCAGCTGTACCGGCAGCGCGCCGAGTTCCCGGGCGGCGCCTTGCGAGGCCAGGTCACGCATGCCGGCGTAGACAGTGTGGCCTGCGGCGATCAGGCGGCGGGTGGTTTCCAGACCAAGGCCTTGGTTGGCCCCGGTCACCAGTGCTGTGGTCATGCCGCCACTGTGCGCCGCCGCCACGTAGGCCGACAGGCACTGTCCGACGGTGGGCACAGCAGTACCACCCACTTCGCGCGGCGCCGGGGCACCATGGAGGGCATGGAAGAGTTCGCTCAGATCCTGCGGGCCTGGCGGGACCGCGTTCGCCCCGAGGACGTCGGCCTGCCCCCTGGCCTGGGCCGACGCGCGCCCGGGCTACGTCGCGAGGAGCTGGCCCTGCTCGCCGGGGTGAGCGTGGATGACATCGTCCGTCTGGAACAGGGGCGCGCTCGCAACCCCTCCCCGCAGCTGCTGGCCTCGCTGGCCAGGGCGTTGCGTCTGACCGACGTGGAACGCGATCACCTGTTCCGCGTCGCCGGCGCGGCCCTGCCTCCGGCCGGCCACGTGCCACGGCACGTCACGCCGACCGCACAGCGGATGGTCGACCGGTTCCGCAACGCCCCGGTGGCCGTGGCCGTGCACACCGCCATCTACGAGCTGGTGCTGTGGAATCCGCTCTGGGCCACGCTGTTCGGTGACCCTCCAGCCAGACCCGGCTCGAGCGCAATGTCGCCTGGCGCCACTTCGAGGGTTCGATCCCCGTCACGCACACCCCGGAGGACGACGAGGCCTATGCGCGGGACCTCGTCGGCCATCTGCGTTCCGCGGCCGGTCGTTACCCGAACGATCCGGACATCCCGCAGCTGATCGACCGCCTGATCGAGACCTCCCCCGATTTCGCCCGCCGCTGGAAGGCCGGGACCGTCGGGGAGCTGCGCAGCAGCCGCAAGACAGTGCATACGGAGCTGGTCGGGGACATCGTCGTGGACTGTGACACGTTCACCGGCGGTCCAGGCGACCAGACGGTCGTGATCATGACGGCTGCCCCGGGTTCCGAGGATGAGCGCAAGCTCGACCTGCTGCGCGTAGTCGGGCTCCAGGACCTACAGAGCCGATCAACATAGGCGTCCTTCGTCGGGTTCTGGTTCTGCCGGCGGTGGCGAGCGGTCGCCTTCACGTGTCGGCGTGGCGGGGGCTTACGGTTTGTGGGCCACCCACAGCAGTTCCGCCGGCCAGCGGTGTGCCCAGTCCGGTGGCTCGGTCGTGTTGTAGCCGTTGGGCCTTTCGGGTTCGGGCCGCGGCTCGATGAGGTCGTCGATGATGAGACCCGCGCCGCGCAGAACCCTGACCCAGTCGCCGTAGGTGAGCTGATAGCTGGTCGCGCCGGCGCCTTCGGCGATGGTGTTCAGTCCGAAGTAGTCCTGTTGCAGCGTCGTGGTCACGCGGCTGGCGGCTTCGTCGTAGCAAGCTTCGAACCATGGGCTGGCGACGTTGAACACCAGGCGTCCGCCCGGACCGAGGACACGTGCGGCCTGTGGGACGGCCAGGTGCGGGGGCGCCCAGCTGAGGCCACCGAAGTCGCAGAACACCAGGTCGAAGCTGTCGGCGGCGAAGGGGAGTTGTTCGGCGGCGCCTTGCACCAGCGGGTAGCGGTCCGGTCCCATCGCGGCTGCCGCCGCGGCGAGTTGGGCCTCGGACAGGTCGATCCCGACGACGTTGGCGCCCTCGGCGGCAAGCGCCCTGGACCACTGGCCGGCGCCGCAGCCGAGTTCGAGGACCCGCTTGCCGGTCACGTCGCCCAGGGCGTGCAGCTGCGCGTCGGGGATGGCGTACATGCCCCACAGCCGGGGTGTGGCGCCGATGTGCGGGTCGTGCTCGTGCTGGTAGGCGCTGCTGATCTGGTTCCAGAGCCGCCGGTTGGCGGGGATGCTGTCCACCTGCCGACTCCAGCACTGCCTGCCGGGGGCGGTCAACACGATTGAGGCACTGATCGGTCGAGGCCACTGGCCGGCCCACACCTCGGTCCGGCCCGCTGGGTCGCCGAATGCCCTGTGATCCAGATACACAGCCGTCGAGGTCCGCCGCCGGGCCATTCCGGCGCACACCACCAGCCCGAAGCGCGGTGCGCCGGGTTTCACCAGGGGCGGGCGGTCTCTTGCACGCCGAGCAGCAGCCCGCCCCGCAGCACGGCCGTCACCACCCGTACGCCCACGACGGCGCCGTCCACGAGGTGGCGCTCCAGGAACCGGTACACCTCAGGGGTGATGGTGGTGACGTCCTCGACCTGGATCGACAAGCCGGGCCGGCTTCCGCCCGCACCGCTCAGGGATTCTCGCAACGTCCCGAGGTCGAGGATCGCTCCATCTGTCGTCACCAGCGCGAAGGACTCGTGGTGGGCGCGCAGGAATATGTCGAGGCTCGGGGCCTCCGCGTCCCGCAGCCAGGCAGTCAACTGGTCATGGTGTCGGGCAAAGAAGTCTGCGTGCATGCTCCAACTGTGACAGTTGACGCCGGACGACCACTGGCGGGGAGCGGTGTCGCACCAGTGCGAACCGGACAGGCGTGAGTTGCTGCCCGCGCGTCACGCCCGCGGTCCCGCCGGGCAGCGTCCCTCGAAGTGGGTCAGAGGCGACAGCTGATCTCCATTCCGTCCTCCACGGGGAACGTGACGCTCTGGTAGCCGTTCCGGGGGTCGCGGACGTAGTCGAGGTAGGGGGCCAGGTCTTCCAGGTCGATGTCGTCGGCGATGACGAGGGTGCCGGGCGCGAGGCCTGGTTCAAGGAGTCGCAGGACGGGCAGGCACAGGTCCTTCCAGCCGTCGAGGAGGACGAAGTCCGCGGAGCCGACCACTGCGGCGAGGGTGTCGCGGGCATCTCCTTCGAGGACGGTGATCAGGTCGTCCAGGCCGGTCTCGGCGAACGTCCGGCGGGCGGCCGCCGCCTTGGCGGCGCTCAGCTCCGTGCTGATCACGCGCCCGGTCCCGTTGTCGCGCACCGCGGCGGCGAGATGGAGCGTGGAGATGCCGAAGGACGTGCCGAACTCGACGACGGTGGCGGGGCGGGTCGCCCGGATCAGGTTGTAGAGGAGGCGGCCGCCCTGGGCGGAGATCGGCATGTAGACCTCCGCGTTGGCGTCGGCCTGCTCCTGCGCGTCGAGAGGCGCGGAACGCTGCGGCGACGCCGCCCGGATCCGCGTACTGGTCGCCTCGTCCTGCTCGGCATGCCGGAACATCCGCTCGAGGGCGGAGGCGACGCGGGGGTCTTCAAGGGTGTTGGTGAGTGCCATGAAGCTAGAGTAGACGCACCGTTGCGTTGCGTCTAGAGGTTCTGGCCTACTCTGACCCCAGGAGGCAGACATGGAACGAGGACGTACGGCCGCGGCTGCGGCCGGGCCGGAACCGGCGGCACGCCACCACGGCAACCGGCACGGACGCAGCGAACAGGCCCGGCAGGCAGTGCTGGAGGCGGCCGACGACCTCTTGGTCGAGAAGGGCTTCACCGGCGTCACCATCGAGGGCATCGCGGCCCGGGCGGGCGTCGCCAAGCAGACCGTCTACCGCTGGTGGAAGACCAAGACCGACGTCCTCCTGGACGCCTTCCTCCAGGACGCGGCCGAAGCCCTGACCCCGCCGGACCACGGCGACCTGGCCCCGGACCTCCGCGCCCACCTGCGCCAACTGGCCCTGTTCCTCACCCGGTCCGACGCGGGCGCCGTCTTCAAGGCCCTCATCGGACACGCCCAGCACGACCCCGCGTTCGCCGCCGCGCTGCGATCGGGGTACCTCGACGAACAGCGCCGCCGCGACCGGCTCCCGCTGGAACGCGCGGTGGAACGCGGCCAGCTCGCCGCCGGACTCGACATGGCGGCGGAGATCGACCAGCTCGTGGGACCGGTCTACCACCGCGTCCTGATGACGGCCGAACCAGTCGACCAGGCGTTCACCGACCGCCTCGTCGAGGCGTTCTTGCACCGCGCGGACGTAGCGGATGTAAACGACGCGGGAGAGAGGGGAAACAGATGACTCTGCGGGCAGGCCAGCGGGTGGTGCTGGCAGCAGACACCCGCCTGACCGATTCGGCCGAGGTGTCGGGCGTCGTCGTCGGGTTCCTGTCCCTGGCGGCGGGCACCGGCGGCACCGTCGAGCAAGTGGTCGGCCACCAGGACGAGAGCGAGGAGGTGCGCGAGTACGAGCGCCTCAAGTCGCTGCTCGACACCTTCGGCAGCCAGATGCCCACGGAGAGCAGGAAGCAGCTCGAAGAGAAGGTCGGCTCACTGGAACCGGCGTGGACCGCCTTCCAGGAACGGGCGCTCCGCGTGAGCGTGCGGGTCCGCTTCGACAACGGATTCATCCTCGACGGGGCCGACGAGGCCGTCTTCGTCCCGGCCTGAGGCCACCTCCCAAGCCGACCGGTCAAAGGCACCGCCGAGCCGACGTGGAGCGGTCCCGCACCCGGGTTGCGGGGTGCGGGACCGGGCCGGCGGGAATTAGCTCAGCCGGTCGTCAAAGTGGCGTCATCCACGAGGAAGTTGGTGGCGAGGTAGGCGTCCTCGACGCAGGTGAACTTCAGGGTGACCGTCTGGCCCGCCAGCGAGGACAGGTCGAAGGACTTCTGGCTGTAGCCGGAGGCCGTGTCGGCGTTCGAGTAGGTCGCGAGGGTCTTGGAACCGGCGGTGACCATCAGCTTGTCGTAGAGGGAGTTGTCGGGCTCCGTGGTGTCGACGTGCAGGTAGAAGGTCAGGGCCGCCTTGCAGCCCGCGGGGATCGTCACCGACTGGGACAGCGTGTCGGTGTGCGCGGAGCCGTAGCCGCCCAGCCAGGCCTTGTAGGAGCCGCCGTGGGCCGCCCTGCGGCTGTCGTTGGTGATGACGTCGCTGTTGGTCCATCCGGTGTTGCCCGACTCGAAGCCCGGGTTGGCGAGCAGCTGGGCCGCGGAGCAACTGCCGCCGCCATCGCTGGAGCTGACCGTCCAGGCGAAGCTCGCGGTGCCGCTCGCGCCGGTGGCGTCCTTCACCGTCACGGTGGTGCTGGAAGTCCCGGCCGCAGTGGGCGTGCCGGTGATCACGCCACTGGAGCTGTTGATCGACAGGCCTGCCGGCAGGCCGGAGGCACTGTAGGTCAGGGAGCCGCTGCCGGAGCTGCTCGCCTGGACCTGGAGGCTGACGGCGCTACCCACGACGGAGGACTGACTGCCCGGGTTGGTGACCGTCACGCCGCTGCTGGGCGGGGTGATGTGGCTGCCGACGTTGATGCCCGCGAAGGCGTTGTCGACCGCCGCGTACTGCGCGGAGTTGGCGCCGTAGAGCGCGGAGGCCGCGTTCAGGGCCGCGGTGCGGGCGCCGGCGTAGTTGGTGCTGGACGTCATGTACGACGTCAGCGCCTTGTACCAGATCTTCAGGGCGGCGTCCCGGCCGATGCCGGTGACGGCGACCCCGTCAGAGGTCGAGCTGTTGTAGGTGACCCCGTTGATCGTCTTGCTGCCGCTGCCCTCGGACAGCAGGTAGAACATGTGGTTCGCCGGGCCCGAGGAGTAGTGCACGTCCAGGTTGCCGAGGGAGGACGACCAGGAGTCCGCCGAGTTGCCGTCCTTGCTGGGCTTGTCCATGTAGCGCAGCGGTGCGCCGGTGCCGTTGATGTCGACCTTCTCGCCGATGAGGTAGTCACCGACGTCCGAGCTGTTGCCGGCGTGGAACTCCGCACCGGTGCCGAAGATGTCGGAGGTCGCCTCGTTCAGACCGCCGGACTCACCGCTGTAGTTGAGGCCGGCGGTGTTGGAGGTGACGCCATGGGTCATTTCGTGGCCGGCGATGTCCAGCGACGTCAGCGGGTTGTTGTTCCCGGTGCCGTCGCCGTAGGTCATGCAGAAGCAGCTGTCGTCCCAGTACGCGTTGGCGTACGCGTTGCCGTAGTGCACGCGGGAGTAGGCGGCCTTGCCGTCGTTCTTGATGCCGCTGCGCCCGAAGGTGTCCTTGTAGAAGTCCCAGGTCTCCTGGGCGCCGTAGGCGGCGTCCGCGCCGGCCGTGGCGGCGGTGGCGGTGGTGCCGTCGCCCCAGGTGTCGCTGGTCTGGGAGAACAGGGTTCCGGTGCCGGAGGTGGCGCGGTTGAGGTTGTACGTCTTGTGGCCGCCGCGCGTGGCGTCGGTCAGGGTGTACGACGAGCCCGACCGGGTCGAGGTCAGCGAGACCTGCCCGCTGTAGTGGGTGTTGCCGACACCGGTCTGGATGTCCTGGTAGCGGTACAGCTCCTTGCCGGTGGTGGCGTCGGTGACGACGTGCAGCCGGCTCGGCGTGCCGTCGTCCTGGAGGCCGCCGATCACGGTCTCCCAGGCGAGTGTCGGTGTGCCCTTGCCGGCCCATATCACCTTGCGGGCGCTGTCCTTGGTGGGCTTCTCGGCGTCCAGGGACTTGGCGGCCGACAGCGCCTTCTTCTCGGCGGACGCCTTGGTGAACGTCGCGGTGGTGGAGGGGACTTTGAGCTTGCGCTTGGTGTTGTACGTGGTGCTGACGGCGCCCTTGGCCAGCGCGGCGGGAGGGGTGTGCACGATGACGTCGCCGCCGAGAACGGGCAGGCCGTCGTAGGTGCGCTCGTAGCGGGTGTGCAGCGTGCCGTCGCGGTCCTTGGCCACGTTCTTGACGACCAACTTCTCCTTGGCGCCCAGGCCCAGGGTGCGGGCGGTGCCGGCCTTCTTGTCCCGGGCGCCGTGGAGCAGGGCCTTGTACTGCGCCGGGCTGAGGTTGGCCGGCAGGGCGCCGGGGCGCAGACCGTCGCGTCCGCTGCCGGCGGCGGCAGAGGCGGCGGACCGGCCGTGCCCGGGCGAGGAACCGTCCTCGGCGGCCACGGCCGTGCCCGCGAGGCCGGCCGTCAGGGCGAGCGCCGCGAAAGCCGCCGTGAGTCTGGTGGGGTGCACGTCTACTCCAGTCACATCGAGGGGAGTCGGTGGAATGCGCCGAGTATGAGCGTGTGCATGGCAAGAAAGGGCCTCCCACCGGTCATAAGGCCCGTGTTATGACCGGCCCCGCCCGGCCCCTAACGCCCCGCATATCCTGGTGAAATGCAGCTGGAGTTGAGGCATCTCGAAGCCGTCCGCCGGATAGCAGAAGCGGGCAGCCTGGGGCGTGCGGCGGCGCGGCTGGGAGTGTCCCAGCCGGCTCTCTCCGCGCAGCTGCGGCGTATCGAACGGGTCACGGGCGGCGAGCTGTTCGTCCGCAGCAGGTACGGCGTCGAGCCCACCCCGTTGGGCGAGTACGTACTGTCCGCGGCGCGCCGGGTACTTGGCGAGATGGACGCCCTGACGGCCGGAACACGAGCCGCCGCCCCGCATCCGACTCTGCGGCTCGGCTGCATCCTGCTCGTCCTGGTGGACCGGTTGTTCGGGCACCTGGAGGAGCAACTGCCCGGCCACGAGATCGACCTGGGCACCGAGCACTCCGCGGCCTCGCTCACCCGCATGCTCGGCGCCGGCCAGTACGACGCGATCCTCTACGGAGAGTTGGCCGATCACGAAGTGCCGCTGCCCGAAGGCGTCGCGGCCCGCACCCTCATCGCCAAGGAACCGGCCTGCGTGCGCCTGTCCGCCGCCCACCCTCTGGCCCGGCAGGAGCAGATCGAACTCGCCGACCTGGCGGGCGAGACCTGGACGGCACTGACCGACGACGGTGACGGCGGCCCGGAGGCCATGGCCGACGCCTGCCGCCGGGCCGGTTTCACACCGACACTGCGCTACCGCATCGACGACCGCAGGGTGCGCTGGGAACTGATCGCCGCCGGACGGGCCATCTCCATGTGTCAGCCCACCTCGCCGCCCGTCGAGGGCACGGTCCTGCGCCCGCTGGTCGGGGACCCGCTCTTCGGCCGTATCCGACTCGCCTGGAATCGCGCCGCGGTCTCCGAGCACCAGGCCGGCCGGCTGTACCGTGCTGCCGGACGCGCCTACCTGGCCAGCATTCCCGACCACACCTTCTACCGCGCATGGTGGGAAGCACGCCCCGAGCTGCACCCGGTCCTCGACTGACCATCCTTGACCGAAGCCCGGCACCACCCCCGGGAACCGGCCGGACCGGCCGGACTGGCCCGGGCATCGAGGCTGAGCGACGAAGACCGGTGCGCTCTGACCTCGTTGTTCTGCCGGTCAGGCGTCGTTGGTGCCGGTCGGTGTCGCCTCCCCGAGCATGGCGAGGGTCAGCACATTACCGGAGATGCCCCAGCCGCCGTCGGCGACCTCTTCGACCAGCACCATGGTGGTGTCGCGGGCGCGCTCGCCGTAGATCTCGACGTACAGCTCGGTGGTACGGGTGACGATCAGCTCTTTCTGCTTCGGGGTGAGGGTCTTCTCGGGGACCTTGAAGTTCGCGAAAGGCATGGCTGGTTGTTCCTTCTCTCAGTGGGGCGTTACAGGGAGCTGTCAGGCCGTCCATCAGGGGTCGGCGACGCCGGACGTAGGCTCGTGCGCAGATCCGCACCAGCAGCCGACTGCTCGGCGGTGAACGTCTCGGCGGCGCCCAGGACCATGTGACGGCCGGTGGATCAGATGATTCCGCCGTTGGCGCGGATGACCTGTCCGTTGATCCAGTGGCCCTCCGGGGAGGCCAGGAACGCGACGACCTCGGCGATGTCCGCCGGGGTACCCAGGCGCTCCAGCGGCGGCTGGGCCGCCAGGCGGGCGATGGTCTCCTCGTCCTTGCCGTCCAGGAACAGGTCGGTGGCCGTGGGGCCGGGAGCGACGGTGTTGGCGGTGACGTCCTGGCCCCGCAGCTCCCGGGCCAGGATCAGCGTCAGCGCCTCGACCGCGCCCTTGCTGGCGGCGTAGGCGCCGTAACCCGGGAAGGCCAGCCCCACCACGGACGTGGAGAACGTCACGATCGCCCCGCCGGGGCGCACACGACGGGCGGCCTGCTGGACGACGACGAACGTGCCGCGGATGTTGGTGCGGTGCAGGTCGTCCAGCGCGGCCAGGTCCAGTTCGGCGATCGGAGCCAGGTGCATCCGTCCGGCCGCGTGCACGACGACGTCGACGCCGCCGAACTCCTCTTCGGCCGCGTCGAACAAGGCCGCGACCGCGTGTTCCTCGGCGACGTCCGCCCGTACGGCGATCGCCCGGCCACCATCGGTGACAACCTGCTTCACGGCTGTCTCGGCCTCGTCCTTGTTACCGGCATAGCCGACCACGACGGCGTACCCGTCGGCGGCCAGCCGCCCGACGATCCCGCGGCCGATACCGCGCGAGCCGCCGGTGAGGACCGCGACACGGGGTGAGGCGGAGGACCGGGCCGAGGCAGCGGTCCCGTCGAGGGACGTGGGGATGGGCATAACTGACTCCTGCGGTGGACATGGATCGGGCCGCGGCCTTGCCGTGGCCCTGCTGCGTCCACCACGATCGGCCCGCCCCCCATCCCTGGCCAGGGCTGCGTCTACCCAGGGGATGCCACCCCCTGGCTGCGCTGTGGCGTACGAGTGACCATGGAGGGGTGAACCTCCCAGAACTCGGCGCCTTCCTCAGGACACGCCGCGACCGCATCCGCCCCGCCGAGGTCGGTCTCCCCCACGGCCCGCGCCGGCGCGTCCCCGGGCTGCGCCGCGAGGAAGTCGCCCAGCTGGCAGGGCTGTCGGCCGACTACTACACCGAACTGGAACGCGGCAGCGCGAAGAACGGCGTGCAGCCCTCGACCCAGACCCTGGCCGCCCTCGCCCGAGCCCTGCGCCTCAACGGCGACGAGCGCGACCACCTGTTTCACCTGGCCGAACGGCCGATCCCCCCGTCGGCACACGGACCATCGGCACACGTCCAGCCCGCCCTCCTCGGACTCCTGGACCGGCTGACCAACACCCCCGCGCGCGTCATCAGCGACCTGCACGAAACCCTGGTGGAAAACGACCTGGCGCTGACCCTGCTCGGCAAGTCCCCGGCACACCGCGGCCCGGCGGCGAGCTTCGTGTACCGCTGGTTCACCGACCCGCAGGCGCGTGAGATCTACCCGCCCGAGGACCACCCGCACCACTCCCGGGTCTTCGTGGCCGACCTCCAGGCAGCGGCCGCCCGGCGCGGCCGGGACGCGGAGGCCACGAAGATGGTCACCGCGCTGCGCCGCCGCAGCAAGGAGTTCGCGGCCCTCTGGGACACCCACGACGTCGCGGTGCGCCGCATGGACCGCAAGAGGATCATCCACCCCCTGCTCGGCGTCATCGAACTCGACTGCTACAACCTCCTCAGTGAGGACGGACGGCAACGCCTGCTGTGGTTCACCGCCCCGCCCGGAAGCCCGGGAGCCGAGCAGCTGAAACTGCTGTCCGTCATAGGAACCCAAGAACTGAGCGCCACGGACGGCGTGGCACCGGAGAAGCTGTCCGCGGAGGAATCCGGAACACAGCGCTGATCCGAGCCACCGAGGGAGGCCAGCCTTGTCGGCAAGGCGTGGCGGCTTCTACTCCGCACACAGATACGTTCTCGGGCCCGGGACACCTCCCTCCAATGCCGTGCGGGTTTTGTTTGGCCCCTTCACAGTCCCTTGCCCCCGTTCCCGCCCTTTGGGGCTTTGGAGTGCCGGAGTACGGCACGGCGGCTCACGTCCCTGTGCCGCGGCGGTAACAGAATTCGTCGGAATGCTTCTCCTGGTTCATGCGGGACTGGTGGGCTGACCGCGCTCAACTCACCGATCACAGGAGGCGTGCGTGAATCTCGTCGTCAACGGCGACGCGGAGAGCGGGTCCGGCGGCAGCGCCGACCCCGTCTCGACAGTCCGCGGCTGGAACATCGCCCAGGGAGCCCCGGCGCTCATCGCCTACAGTCTCGGCGGCGGTTACCCGACCGCCTCGGACCCCGGCCCGGCCCACCGCGGCAGCCGCTTCTTCTCGGGCGGCAACAGCCCGCGCACCGCGCTGGTGCAGGACATCGAGCTGCCCAGGAGCGGTCCGACCGGGCGCCGCGCCGTCGACGCCGGCACGGTCCGCTACACCCTGGCTGGCTGGCTCGGCGGCTTCGCCGGTCAGGAGGACGGCGCGCGCCTCTCCGTGGAGTTCCGCGACGGTCAGGGCACCCCGATCGCCCTCAGTGTCCTCGGCCCGGTCGGCGCGGCCGACCGGCAGGGCAAGACCGGGCTCCTGGAGCGCACGGCCGAAGCCGCCGTGCCGCCCACGGCCCGCTCGGCACGGGTCCTGCTCGTGTTCACCCGCAGCGGCGGCGGCACGTCCAACGACGGCTACGCGGACGCCCTTTCCCTCACCCTCAGCGCCACCGGAGGCCGCCGATGACCGTCAACCGCCGTGACCTGCTCAAGTCCGCCGCGGCCGCCGGTGCGCTCAGCCTCGCCTGGCCGCTGGCCGCGGGTCTGACCCCCGCGCAGGCCCGCGAGGCCGCCGAGAACCTGGGGGCCGAGTACGACCAAGCGCCCTTCACCCTCGGCGTCGCCTCCGGTGATCCGCAGCCGCACTCCGTGGTGCTGTGGACCAGACTCGCGCCCGAACCACTCGCCGCCGAGCAGCGGCTTCCCGAGGTCGTCGAGGTCGAGTGGGTCGTCGCCAAGGACGCCCGACTGCGCCGCGTCGTCGCGCGGGGCACGGCACCCGCGTCGGCGACGCTGGGCCACAGCGTCCACGTGCCGGTGCGTGGCCTGGCTCCGGGCCGGCACTACTGGTACGCGTTCAAGGCGCTGGGGCGCACCAGCCGTGTCGGGCGTACGAAGACGGCGCCCCGCGGCCGTGTCTCCAAGGTGACCTTCGCCGCCGCCAACTGCCAGGCGTTCCACGACGGCTTCTACGCCGCCCATCGCGGCATCGCCCGCGAGAACGTCGACTTCGTCATCCACCTCGGCGACTACATCTATGAGCACGGCCAGGTCGGCGGCGTACCCGAGGCGCACGTGCGCGACCACGACGGGCCGGAGATCCTCACCCTCGCCGACTACCGCAAGCGCCACGCCCTGTACAAGGGCGATAAATCGCTGCGCGAGGCGCACGCCGCCCACCCGTGGTTCCTGACCTGGGACGACCACGAGGTCGTCAACGACTACAGCGGCACCGGTGGCGGCGCCCCGTTCATGCGGCGCCGTGCGGCCGCCTACCAGGCCTGGTTCGAGCACATGCCGCACCGTGACTCCTTCGGCGGCTCCGCCCTGCCCGACCCGGAGATCCACCGGGTGCGGCGTTGGGGCGACCTGCTGGAGCTCGCCGTCCTCGACCTGCGCTCCTACCGCTCGGCGCAGAACCTGCCCGACGGCACGATCCTGGGCGCCGAGCAGAAGGCGTGGCTGAAGAAGACCGTCGACCGGGCTCCCGACGCCTGGCACGTGTGGGCCAACTCGATCATGCTGAGCCAGCTGCGGGGCCGCCCGGGCGGCTCGTACATGTTCACCGATCAGTGGGACGGTTTCCTCGCCGAGCGCAAGGAGGTCCTCGGGCACGTGCACGACAGCGGTCTGGAGGACCTGGTGGTGATCACCGGGGACTGGCACTCGGCGTTCGTCGACGATGTGCGCACCGACTTCGACGAGCCGGACTCCCCCTTGGTGGGGACGGAGTTCACCGCGCACTCGGTGACCTCCGGCGCGTATTCGGCGGACTGGAACGCGGCCAATGGCCCGCTGATGGGCAAGGCCAACCCGCACCTGAAGTACTTCGAGGGCAACCGGTACGGCTACGACGTGTACGAGGTGACGCCGGAACGTTTCAGCGCGCACATGCGGGTCATCGCCGACCGACGGGACCCGCACTCGCCCGTCAGCACACTGACGACGTTCCACGTGGACCGGGGCACCGCAGGATCCTACGAGGACGAGGCCACGAAGGGCTCGCCCGCGCAGTACCGCAGGGACTGACACGCGGTCCGTCCGTGCCCCGGCTGCGGGCCGGGGCACGGACGGAACGGGCAGTGACGTGAGCTCGTGCTCGGACGTGGCCCGGTCGGTCAAGTGCTGCCGTCGATGCGGGCAAGCAACGTCCGGGCCTCGAGGGTGCGGCGATGATCCGGGCCGAAGGAAGCCAGGCAGGCCTCGTGAGCAGCGGCGGCCTGGAGGCGGGCTTCACCGGCGCGGCGCGACCCCAGCAGGGCGGTGGCCACGGCCAGTTCGACGGCGCCGGTCTCCGGGCGGCGCTCTTCCTCCGGCAGGCTGCGCCGCAGTTCGCCGGCGCGTTCTGCCTCGGCGAGGGCCTGCTCGTGGCGGGCCTGCCCGTTGAGGCTGCGGGCCAGGCCGAGCCGCAGGACCAGCGACAGCCGATCCGGTGCGCGATGGTCGGCCAGGGCGTGGCGGGCGAGCACTTCGGCCTCTGGGTGGCGTTCTTGCGCGTTGAGGGCGAAGACCAGGGCGTTGCGGGCGGCCGCCGCTACGACCTGCGCCTCGGGGCCGCTGCCGCGGGCCGCGGTGCGGGCGATCTCCCTGCTTTCTGCCTCGCATTCGGCGTGCCGGCCCAGGGCGGTCAGCTGCTGGGCGCGGTCCGAACGCAGCTTCAACGTCTGCCAGTGACCGGCTCCAAAGACGCCGCCGGCGGCCGTCAGCGCTTCGTCGTAGGTGGCCAGGGCATCGGCGTGCCGGCCTTGGGCGCCCGTGGCGAGCGCGGCGATGCCCAGCGCCAGCGGCGCGTACTGCTCGTCGCGGGGCCGCGACCGGGCCACGGTACGGGCTTCGGCCTCCGCCTCGGCGTAACGTCCGGCCTCATACAGGGCTACGGCCCGCGAGAGCGGAGGGGTGGCCGGCCGCCCGGCATCGCTTTGTCGGCCGCGCCGCCGGAAGAATCCCATGGCCAGAGCTTACGCAAGCCGCTCACCTGGCTCGGCGACGGCATGCAAGCCGACGCCGACCGCCCCCGGCGTCCGGCGGGCAGGCAGCGCGCCCTCCCCCACATCGCTGCGAGTTGCCTGGGCGGACAACGCACGGAGTGTCAGCGTGCCCCCCTCACACGTTCAGTGGCACCTGAGGCACACCGGCGGCAGGGAGACCGGCCGCCTTGCCGCTCGGAACTGCACACCTTGCCCGTCGCACGGGCAGTTGCCCTCTGGTCGCCGGTTCGTGTGGCGTGGCTAGGGGTGCGCTGGGCTGGTGGTGGTCTCCAGAAGGACGCCGTGGGCCAAGGCGGGCAGGACGGCGTACGGCCACAGCGGTGACGAAGCGGGGATCAGTACCTGCATCCGGTGGGGGTGGTGGCCCTTTGCCGTGCGGTGTGCGGTTGCCGCGGCCACACCTCGGTGGGTGAGGACGTGGGCCGGGCCGGTCGGGTCGTGCGGCAAGGGGTAGACGCAGGCGACCGGGCCCGCTCTGCGGGTCAAAGCCAGGCGCAGGGGCTCGGCTTCTCGGCACAGCGAGAGGGGGAGTTGGGCGATACCCCAGGTCGGTGCGACGTCGTAGGGGTCGCCCTGGCTGCTTCGTGGGGTCGGGTCGATGGAGGTGGGGCTGGGTGCTTGCAGGTGGTCCGTCAGCATCATGCGCGCGCCGTTGTTGCAGAGCAGGCTCTCCCGGCGCCGTGCCGACAATCCCTCGGCCAGTGGTATGCAGCAGCCACCGGCGGCCAGCACGCCCAGGACCGCTGCGACACACCGGGCGGGGCTACGGATGCTGACGCCCACCGCGTCACCGGGGCCGATGCCTCGCTCCGCAAGGACGGCGGCCGTCTGCAGCGCTCGGTGGGCCAGTGCACCGGCGCTCAGCGCGGCGGAGCGGTCGCACAGCGCCGGGTTGCCGGGCTGTACCTGAGCCAACATGAAGAAGGTGTGGTGGGGCAGCTGTTCCCGCATGTCGGTCCCTCACCTGCCTGGACGCCGACGCGCGAGGGGGCGTGGGTCGGTGAGGGGTTCGAGTTCGTCGGCACCGTGGGCGCGGCAGATGGCCGGACCGTATGCGGCGGTGACGTACCAAGGCGCGGGATGCAGGTCTTCGCCGCCGGAGGCGAAGGTCCGGTGGATGATCAGAGCCCGGTGGGGCTCGCCGGTGACGACGACGGGCTCACCGATGTGGAGAATGCCGTGGTCGGCGGGCGGAACGGGGTGAGGTGGGGAGGCTTCACGCTGGGCACTCCGGCTCACGTGCAGGCGGTAGGAGCGCGGGTCGAAGGTCTCGATGTCGAATCGCCGCAGGTGGATGAGGACATCGCTCAGGATGCGCAGTGCGGTTGGCGAGTCCTGCCGCAGGCAGAGCCGGAAGGCGATCAGGCCGATGCTGTGCGGGCTGAGCCCTGTGAGCCTGCTCAGATGCCGGTGCACCGGGTCTATTGCCGAGATCGGGTCGGGGCCCGCGCTGGCATGAGGGTCCATGGGGCTCATCAGCTCCGGGGCGAGATGAGGAGCCCGGGGTGCCGGCCGGGGCTTGGAAGGCCGGGCACCCCGGGCGTGGGGGTTTTCAGGCGTGGTGCAGCGGACCGGGGACGGGAGTCTTGCGGGCTTCGGCCTGTGCGACGGCCGAGCCGGATGCTTCGCCCGCCACCGCCACGCGGTCGATGATCCCGGTCACGACCCGGGTGTCCACGTAGGCCTGAACCTCCACGATGGTGTCGTCCTGGAAGCGGCACAGCCAGACGTAGAAGGGGTCGTAGGGCTCGCCGTCGGTGGCGGTGGCGATGCCCTGCATGACCACGATGACTTCTGAGTCGGTGCCGTACATCTGTTTGAGGTCGAAGCGGAGCCCGCCGGAGCGGGCGCGAATCTGTTCGAGCGTGCCGTCGAGGAAGTCCCGCTTGTTCTGGTAGACCCCGGCCAGCGGATGGCGGCCCACCATCGTCCACTTGACGTCGTCGGACACCTGCTCGAAGAACTTGTCCACCGTGTCCAGCTCACCGAGGAGTTGGAACAGCGGCCTGCGGGTTTCGCACGTGCCAGTCATGGTGACCCTTCTGTGTTTTGACGCTCGCCATGGCCTGTTACGCGGATCCAGAGATGACATCTCGGGTTTCGCGACGCGCCACGGCCGTTCTAGCCGATTACCCGAGGCCTGCGGACAAAACCCTCTCCCGCCCGATTTCACACCTCTAAGTTAATGCATCACTGACCAGAGCCTGACGCAGTGTAAATTTCTTTTTGAGTGCATCCGAATGACATCGAATTTCCGAATTGCGCGCGGCGATTACCCGCGCCCTCAGGGGCGCACACGGCGCATTCGACGCGGTCGCACGACCGGGACAGCAGGCAACACGCGCCCCTATGCGCCCGGTTGACCTGCGCAAGTTAGCGTGGCTAGTTTTTTGGGATGGAAAGTTCCGATCTCTACGACCGGCATCGCGCAGTTCTCCCGCCATGGGTTCCGCTGTTCTACGACGACCCGCTCGAGATTGCGTCGGGCACGGGTCGCACACTCCGCGGGACCGACGGGAAGGAATACCTCGATTTCTACGCGGGCGTCGCCGTGAATACCCTTGGCTACGACGTGCCGGAAATCCGCGAGGCGGTCGAGCGGAAAATGCGGACCGGTGTCGTTCATTCGTCGACGTTCTATCTGATCCGTGAGCAGGTCGAGCTGGCGGAACGGATCGCCGCTGCGTCGGGCATCGATGATCCGGTCGTCTTCTTCACGACCTCGGGGTCCGAGGCGGTGGAAACCGCGCTGCTGCTGGCCACGCACCACCGGCAGAGCCAACAGGTCATCGCGCTGCGCTACGCCTACCACGGGCGCTCGTTCGGGGCGTTGTCGGTCACCGGAGATCGCGCCTGGCAGGCGCAGGGGCTCTCCCCGCTGCGCGTGGCCTATGCCCGCGGCGGGGACAAGCGCAACGGCGGGATGAACACCCTGGACGACACGGCCTACGTACACGCCTGCGCACAGGACCTGCGGGAGATCATCGCGACCGGTACTCCCGAACGGACAGCGGCGATGATCGTCGAGCCGGTGCAGGGCGTGGCCGGGGCCGTTCCCCTGGCCCCCGGTCAACTGCGCGCCTACGCCGACGTCTTGCGGCAGCACGAAATCCTGCTCATCGCCGACGAGGTACAGACCGGATGGGGGCGGACGGGACGCTACTGGGGCCACCAGTGGCATGAGGTCACCCCCGATCTGCTCGTCTTCGCCAAGGGAGTCGGCAGCGGCTTCCCCCTGGGCGGCGTCGTGGGCCGCCGCGAGGTGATGACGAGTCTGCCCGGCGCGTCCGTCTCAACCTTCGGAGGCAACCCGCTGGCCTGCGCCGTGGCGCTCGCCACCCTCGACTACGTGGACCGGTACGACCTGCCCGCACACGCCCTGGCCATGGGCGAGCTGCTGCGCGAGACGCTCGACGCGCATATGAAAGACCCGGGGGTCGCTCCCCTGCGCGGCACCGGGCTGCTGATGGCCCTTGAGTTCGCCGATGAGCTCAGCGGCGAACCGGACGTGCCACGTGCCGTGCGGGTGCAAGAGCGGTGCCGCCGCCAAGGCCTGCTGGTGGGGCTCGGCGGAGCGTTCAAGAACTGCCTGCGGATCATGCCGCCGCTGACCGTCACCGCACCCGAAGTGCGACAGGCGGCCGACATCCTCGCCGCCGCCGTGGCCGACGACGCCGCCGACCGGCAGGGACCCCTCGCACCGCCCGCACACTCTCTCGACTGACCACACAGAAAGGTTTCATCATGTCGATCGCCACCCCGCCCGCACCGGCCTCCTTTCCCCTCAGCGCCGTGCAACGCTCCTATCGCCTGGGCCGTCAGGGCGAACAGCCGCTGGGCGATACCGCCTGCCACATGTACTTCGAGTTCGACGGCGCCGCGGTGGACGCCACCCGGCTCGCCACGGCCCTGGACGCACTGCAGGCACGCCACCCCATGCTCTCCGCCCGCTTCCCCGCCGACACCCAGGAGGCCCGGGCGGGCAGCCCGCCGACCTGTCGCCTGGTGACCAACGACTACACCACGAGCACCCCGGACGCCTGCGAGCGGTCGCTGGCCGACGTCCGTGCGCAGATGTCCACGCAGAAGCTGGACGTCGCGCGGGGCCAGGTTCTCGACGTGCGGCTGTCGCTGCTGCCCCAGCGAGCCACCCGCCTGCACGTCGACGTCGACCTGCTGGCCGCCGACCCGCCCAGCATCCGCCTGCTCCTGGCCGACCTCGCCGCTCTGTACACGGGCACCGCGGACCAAGAGCCCACCGGTCACTACGCGGAGCATCGACGGGCCCAGACCAAAGCCGAGAAGAACCGCGCGAAGGAAGACGCCCCCGAGCATGCCCTCGCCCCCCTCTGGCGGAACCTCGTCGCCAACAGCGAGTTCAGCGCCCCGCGCCTCCCGCTCACCGCGGATCCGCAGGGCGTGGACGCCCCCACCTTCCAACGGCGCAACGTCACGGTCAGCGCCGAGCAGTGGCAGCACATCAGCCGCCGGGCCGCGGCCCACCGCATCGACCCCGAGTCCGTCCTGCTGGCCGCCTTCGCCCAGACACTGGCGCGCTGGAGCGAACACCCCGCCTTCCTCCTCAACTTGCCGGTGTTCGACCGGCCCCGAACGCCCGCACTGCAAAGGACGATTGGTGACTTCACCCGGCTGAAGATCCTCCCGCTGGACCTCACCACCACCCCCACCCTCGAACACCTGGTGCGGCACGTGGACGACCGCTGGTCCGCCCTGGAACGAGGCGCCCAGGCCCCTTCTCTGTCGGACGTGCAGGCCTTGGCACAACAAGAAGGCACGCGGCTTGCCCCGCTCGGCGTCGTCTACACCGCATTGACCGGCGCCCCGTGGACCAACGAGACCTTCGAATCGGCGCTGGGCACCGTCGGCTGGATGCAGTCGCAGACCCCCCACGTATGGCTGGACTGCATCGCCTACGAACACCGTGGCGGACGGCGCCTGGCCTGGGACGCCGTCACCGAACTCTTCCCGCCCGGCATGCATGAGGCCATGACCGACCACTGCGCCGGCCTGCTGCGGGCCCTCGCCGACCAGGAATGGTCCACGGACCTGCCCGTCGGCCTCACCGACCGCCAGCGCGCCACACGCGAGCGCGCCAACGACACCCGCCGCGCCACCAAGGGCCACCTGCTGCACGAGCCGTTCTTCGCCCATGCCACCGCCGAGCCGACCGCCCCCGCCCTGCTCGGCACCGACCGCCCGATGTCCCGCCAGGACGTCGCCCACACCGCCCTGCGCCTGGCCGGGCTCCTGCGCTCCCAAGGGCTGCGGGAGGGCGAACCGGTGGCCATCACCCTCACCTCGGGCACCGACCAGATCTGCGCGGTCCTGGGCGTCCTGGCCGCCGGCGGCTGTTACGTGCCCATCAGCCCCGAGCAGCCCCAGGCCCGACGTGAGGCCATCCACGCCACGGCCCGGATCCGCTACGTCATCGAGGACGGCCCTGCAGAGGCGCCTACCGGTGACGAAGGGCAGCCTCAGGTACTGACCCTCGCCCAGGCGAGCCGCAGCCACCCCCTGGACGCCCCACTCGCCGTGCCGCCCACCGCACCGGCCTACATCATCTTCACCTCCGGCTCCACCGGTAAGCCCAAGGGCGTCCAGGTCTCCCACCAGTCCGTGGTCAACACCATCGACGACATCAACCACCGCTGGACGGTGGGACCCGAAGACCGCGGCATCCTCATCTCCGCACTGGACTTCGACCTGTCCGTCTACGAGATCTTCGGCCCGCTCAGCGCCGGCGGGGCCGTGGCCGTGCCCGACGCCGACGACCGCCGCGACCCCCATGCGTGGCTGCGGCTGATGGGCGAGCACCGCGTCACCGTATGGGACTCCGTCCCCGTCCTCCTCGACATGCTGATCAGCACCGCGGAGAACACCGGGCCACCGCCCGCCTTGCGCGTGGCGATGACCGGCGGCGACTGGATCGGACTCGACCTGCCCGGCCGCCTGCACGCCCTGCTGCCCGAGTGCCGGTTCGTGGCCTGCGGCGGGGCCACCGAAGGCGCCGTGTACTCCAACTACTTCGAGGTCGACACCGTCGACCCCGCCTGGGTGTCCATCCCCTACGGATATCCGCTCGGCAACCAGACCTACCGGGTGGCCGACGCCGGCGGGCACGACTGCCCCGAATGGGTGGCAGGCGAACTGTGGATCGGCGGAGCGGGCGTCGCCGACGGATACGTGAACGACCCTCACCGCACGGAAGAACACTTCGTCATGCACGGCGGCCAACGCTGGTACCGCACCGGCGACTTGGGCCGCTACCGGGCCGACGGCGCCCTGGAGTTCCTGGGCCGCACCGACCACCAGGTCAAAATCAACGGCTACCGGATCGAACTGGGCGAGATCGAATCGGCCGTCGCCGCGCACGACAGCGTCTCCCGCTGCATCGCCGTCGTCGCCGGCGAGAACGCCCAACGCCGACTCGTCGCCTACATCGTCCCCGACGGCATCGACACGACCGCTCTGGACCTGGCCCAGGTCAAAAGCGCCGCGGCCCAGCGCCTGGCGGAATACGCCCGCCCCACCGACTACTTCCTGCTCACCGAACTCCCTCTGGGCAGCAACGGAAAAGTCGACCGCAAAGCCCTGGCCTCGTGGGCCCTTCCCCGCCGCGCCCCCACCCCCCAAGAGCCGCCCGTCAAGGGCACCGAAGAAACACTCGCCGGCATGTGGAGCGAGATCCTTTCCTGCCCGGTCACCTCACGGCACGACAACTTCTTCGACATCGGCGGCAACAGCCTGCTGGCCGCCAAACTCACCAGCGACATCCGACGCCGCTATGGCAAGGGATTCAGCCTGCGCACCGTTCTGCGCTCCCCCACCCTCACCGGCATGGCCGAGCACATCGACCACATGACCCGGCAGCCGAATTCCGAGGCGTCAGACCAAGAAGCATCCGCCGAGCAGACCACGCAGGAGCCCCGATGACATCCACCACCCCCCAGGGGCCGTCCGCCTCCTCCACCGTCGACGCGCCCCACGCGACCTGGCTGCGACGGCTGGACACCAGGACCGACGCCGCCACCCGCCTGATCTGCCTGCCCCACGCCGGGGGCAGCGCCAGCGCCTACCGATCCTGGCTCCCCGACTGGCACGACGCACCCGAACTCTGGGCGGTGCAATACCCCGGGCGCGAGGATCGCACCCCCGAGGCACTTCCCCACACGCTGCCACAACTGGCCCAGCACATCGCGCTGGCCCTGCAATGGATGGCGGACAAGCCCTACATGCTGTTCGGACACAGCATGGGCGCCGTCCTCGCCTACGAAACCGCCCGCCAACTCAGCCAACTCGGACTCCCCGCGCCCACCCGCCTCATCGCCTCCGGCAGTCCGGCACCCGCCACTGCCGGCACACCCTCGGCCCCACCGGACCCCGAGCCCGACGTGCAATGGCTCCACGAAGGGGATGCGGCACCCGACCCCGAGTTGCGGCGCACGGCCACCCACATCCTCAAGGGCGACCTCGCCTTGCTGGCCGCATACGCGCAAGAGCCGCAGTCCCGGCCCCTCAACCTGCCCCTCCTCGTCCTGACCAACGAGGACGACCCCGACGTGAACGACGACACCGTCACCGACTGGAGCCGGTGCACGTCCTGCGCGGTTGAGCACACCGCCCTGCCCGGCAACCATTTCGCATGCTACGAACAAGCAACCCACATCCTGGCCGCACTGCGCGCCACGGACAGCTGACGGCAGCATGGACATCGGTGGATTCCTGCACGAGCGGACGGGAGCGAAAGCCGGCAACAGCCGGGCAGGCGGCTTTGACGCGCCTGTGGCCGCAGCCTAGGTCCCGAAGCTTTTGCCTCACGCGTCGGGGCTTTGACCGGTTTGGATCGCCGTTCCGGCCCGAACCGTCGTCACCGCAAGTACGGGGTTCAAGGGCTCGACGAGTTCGGTGCTCGCGATGGCCGCCAGGTGCGCGGGCACCTCGCCGTGGAGCAGCGCGGTCACGTACGCGATGGCCTCCGCGGGTGACAGCGCGGGCAGGCGCTGGCGCAGGGTCCGCGCCGCGGGCAGGCGCTGGCGCAGGGTCCGCGCGGCGTGCATGCGTCCGCGTACGGCGGCCACTTCGCGCAGGGCGTCGTGGAGTTCGTCCACCGCGGTGCGCACCGGAAGCCCGCGGATCCGGGCCCGGTAGTCGGCCTCCCATTCCCCGGTGACGAAGGACGCGACGCCGATCTCGTGCAGTCCCCCGTCGATGCGGTCGACCAGGTACGGGCCGCCACCGATCAGCATGTGCCGGACGTTCTGGGTGCGGGCGAACTCCTCGGACTGCCAGGAGACGATCCACACCAGTTCGTGCTCCTCGACGTCGGCCACCGTCATCCGCACCGCCTCCGGACTCAGCGCCCGCCACTGCTGGTAGTCGCGCTCCAGCTGCTCCTCGACGGCCCGGACGGCGGCCTCTCGCTCGATCACGCGAGCAGCGTCCCCTACGGTCGCCCGTACCGGCCAGCGAATTCGCGCGGCCCGGCGCAGCGGGCGTCAGCGGCTGTTCCGGCTCTGCTTCACGCCGGTGGGCTGCGCCTGGTGGCGATGTCGCGCAGCAGGTCCATGACGGCCCGGGCGCGAGGGGTCGAGGCCACGCCCCGCACCGTGGCCAGTTTCAGTTCCAGCGGGGTGCGCCCGTCCCGCAGTTCCAGCTCCACGACCTGGCCGCCGCCGTAGGTCTGTCCGGTGGCCGGGCGCTGGTTGAGCACGGAGTAGCCAAGTCCGTTGGCGACCATGGAGCGGACGGTCTCATAGCTCTGGGTGCGATACCGCACGTCGGGGGCGGTACCGCTGTCCGCCACGAGCGCGCGGAAGTAGTCGCGTGTGTAGGGCAGGTCGAGCAGGACCAGGGGCTCGGCGGTCAGTTCGGCGAGATCCACCGTGCCCCGTCCGGCCAGCGGATGGTCGGCGGAGACGATGGCGTAGGCCGGGAAGCGGGCGATCGTCTCCCCGTGGGTGGCCAGATCCGCGGACAGGCCGAGATCGTAGGTCAGGGCGAAGTCGATGCGCCCCGCGTGCAGGGCTTGGAGCAGTTGCTCGGCCTCCGCCTCCACCACGTCGATCTCGATGCCCGGGTAGCGGCCGGTGCACTCGCTGAACAGGTCGGGCAGGTAGAACGGCGCCAGGGTGACGAAGCATCCGACGGTCACCGGTCCCGACAGCATGTCCCCGCTGCCGCGGGCCTCCCCCTCGACCTCGCGCGCCCGGGTCAGCAGCTCGCGCGCCTGGCGCTTCAGCCGCTCTCCCGCCGGCGTCAGGATCAGCCCTCGTCCGCGGCGGCGGATGAACAGCTGCACCCGCAGCTCGTGCTCCAGGTTGTGGATGGCGGTGGACACCGCGGACTGCGCGATGTTCAGCTCGGCCGACGCCACCGTCATGGACCCGCGCTCCGCCGCGACGAGGAAGTAGCGCAGCTGGGCGAGGGTGAAACCCACCGGTGACGTCATCTGTGATCCTCGTGCCGTGCGATCCGTGCCCTTCCCCCTGACCTTATGTGGCAGCACCCAGTGAGTGCTCCGTCGCCGGGTCGGACGCCTTGTCGGGCACGTCCTCGGGACGCAGCAGGGACGAGCCGACGGTTTCCTGGAGGGACAGGGCGGCGACGAGCCCGACGGCGGCGAACACCATCAGGTAGAAGCCGGGCAGCAGGGTGCTGCCGGTCGCGGAGATGAGCACGGTCATCACGTAGGGCACCGTGCCGGCGAAGAGGGCGGCGGTGATGTTGTAGGTGATGGACAGGCCGCTCTGGCGGGTGCGGGTGGGGAAGATTTCCGCCGACCAGACCGCGTAGGTGCCGAGGATCGCCGCCAGGACCGCGCCGAGCAGCAGACCTGCGATCCACGTCCCGGCGAGCCCGGTCCGCATGAGCAGGAAGGCGGGCGCCGAGCCGACCAGAAGGGCCGCCGTCGCCCCGACGAAGAGCGGCTTGCGTCCCACGCGGTCGGACAGATGGCCGAACACCGGGACGAGCACCAGGCCCAGCAGCGAGATCACGGTGGTCAGCAGGGCGGCGCTGTCGGCGGACTGTCCCAGTGCGTCGGTCTGGTAGGTGACCAGGTAGGTCAAGACGGTGTAGAAGGGCACGTGCATGGCGGTCATCAGGCCCGCCGCCTGGAGCAGCCGGCGCTTTTCCGAGCGGAGCAGTTCCCGTACGGGGCTGCGGGGTACGGCGTCGTTGGCTTCGAGTGACCGGTATTCGGGGGTGTCCTCGATCTTGTTGCGGATGATGAAGCCGATGACGCCCAGCGGGGCGGCGATGAGGAAGGGGATGCGCCAGCCCCAGGAGGTCAGCTGGTCGTCGTCGAGCCCCGCCGACAGCAGCAGGAAGACGAACGAACCGGCGAGGAAGCCCAGCAAGGAGCCGACCTCCAGCCAGCTGACGCCGAATCCGCGGCGGCGGCGCGGGGCGCTCTCCGCCAGGAAACTGGCCGCGCTGCCGAACTCGCCGCCCGCGGCGAAGCCTTGGACCAGGCGCAGTACCAGCAGGAGCACGGGAGCGGCGATGCCGATGGTCTCGTAGCCCGGCAGCAGGCCGATCGCCAAGGTCGCACCCGACATCATGAAGATGACCAGCGACAGGGTTCGTTTGCGGCCGATCCGGTCGCCGAGCGGTCCGAAGACCATGGCCCCGATCGGCCGGATTCCGAACGACACGGCGAACACGCCGAAGACGGCGAGCAGTCCGGTGGTGCTGTCGTCGGAGGGGAAGAACACGGTCGCGACGGTGCCGGCGAGATAGGCGTAGGCAGCCCAGTCGAACCAGTGCACGAACACGCCGATGGCGCCCGCGGCGACGCTGGTGCGCAGTGCGACCACGTCGGTGGCCACCTCGACCTCGGGCGTCGTGGCGCCGGTGTTGTGGGTGGGCATACGCGGGCCTCCTGGAGGATGGGGAGATAAGGCCGGGGCTTTGTGGTGCGGCAGGTGAGCGGTCGGGCGTCTGCCGTCAGCGGGCGGTCAGGACGGCTGGGCCAGTCAGGACGGTCGGGCCGGTCGGTTCGCTCAGTGCCGCCTCGGTGAGCAGGCCGCCCTCGCGGATCTCGGTGCGGGCGTCGGCGATCGCCGTCGCGAGCGTGCCCTCCTGCGCGCCCGCCTCCGAGTTCGCGCGGGCCGCTGCGCCTTTCATTGCCGCCGGTGCACGGATCAGGTGGGCGCGGGAGGCGGCGGTCTCCCCGGTGCGGGGGAAGTCGGCCACCGCTCGTGCGGTGTGCGCCCCGTCGTAGGCGGCCACCGGCACGTCGAGGCCGCCCAGCACGTCGTGCTCGGTCCGGACCTTGTCGCGCGCCGGATCGCTGGGCGCAGTGACAGGAGTCAGGGACATGGGTGTCCTCCGGTTCGTCGGGGAGCGAGGGGCGGCCGCACGGCCGGGACGGGTACGGGTACGGGTACGGGTACGGCGACGGGAAGAGGGGGCACCGCTTCGGCGCCGGAACGGCCTTCCCTCAGGTGCGGTGCAGGTCAGCTGGGCGGCCCGCCCCGGCGCGCCGGTGCCGCCCTGGCCGGTGGCCGGGCCGATGGCACGCGCCCCGTCGCGCCCGGAGCGACCCTCGCGCCGTCATGCCGGTCCTCCCCCGCCCGGCGCGGCCCGGTCGATGCCGGTCCAGGCCAAGGCGATGGCCCCGTCCAGCAGGGCGCGCTGTGCCGCATCGCCCACGCAGAACGCGGCGAACTCGTGCTGGTGATTGGTGGCGGGCAGCGAACCGATCCCGATGTAGGGGTGGATGGCCGGAACCACCTGGGAGACGTTGCCCATGTCGGTGGAGGCGCGGTTCATCCGGGCGGCCTGTCCGGGCGGCGCGAACTCGCGGCCCAGCGCGAGAGCGTGGTGGCGGTAGTGGCCCAGGGCCGTCTCGTCGGTGCGGAACTCCGCGTACGGCCTGCTTTCGGGCTCGATCGCCAGCGTGGCTCCGGTCGCCAGGGCTCCGGCCTCGAAGGCCCTCATGACGCGGGGTTCGAGTGCGGCCAGTTCGGCCAGGGTTTCGGCCCGTACGTACCAACGGCCGTCGGCCCGATCGGGGATCGCGTTCGGGGCGCTGCCGGCATGGGTCACCACCCCGTGCACCCGGGCCGAGGCCGGCAAGTGCTGGCGGAGCAGGCCGATGGCGACCTGGGCCACGGTGAAGGCGTCGGCCGCGTTGATCCCGGCTTCCGGGTAGGCGGCCGCGTGCGCGGACTTGCCCGTGTAGGAGATCTTGGAGTGGCTGACCGCGAAGGGGCGGGCCTCGGCGACGTCGACCGGCGCCGGGTGAACCATCATGGCCAGGTCCACGCCGGCGAACGCCCCACGGTCCAGCATCTCGATCTTGCCGCCGCCGCCCTCTTCGGCGGGTGTGCCGTAGACCTCGACGGTCAGGCCCGCCTCGTCGGCGACGGCGGCCAGGCCGAGCGCGGCGCCGACGGACGTGGCCGCGATGAGGTTGTGCCCGCAGGCGTGGCCCAGGCCGGGCAGCGCGTCGTATTCGGCGCACAGCGCGATCCGGGTGGGGCCGCTGCCGAACGTCGCCAAGAACGCCGTGTCCAGGCCCAGATGGGACGCGGTGACGTCGAAGCCGGCGCGGTCCAGGAGTTCGGGCACGGCGGCCGCGGCGCGGTGTTCTTCCCAGGCGGTCTCCGGATCGGCGTGCAGGCGCTCGGAGAGGCCGATCAGCTCGTCGGCGTGCCGGTCGATCGCACGGCGGGCGGCCTCGTGCGGCGTGGTGCCCATCACCGGTCACCCGGGACGCCGTACGAGGGCGCGCCCGCGGGGTCCAGTCCGCGCCGTACGTAGTCGTCGCGCTGCGGCAGCCAGACGTCGAGCAGATCCGCGAGCCGCTCGATGGGTTCATCGGCCCAGTCCACGCGCAGGTCGGTCACCCGCCAGTCCACGTCCGCGACCACGGCCAGGCCCGCGGAGTGCACCGGGCCCGCCTCGCCGCCCGCCCGCACCGCCGCGCGCATCGCGGCGATCAGACGCTCCTCCAGCTCGCCGGTGGCCGCCGCATACGCCTCCAGCAGCACCTGGGGGATGTGCTCGCCGGCGAGCATGTTGCCCGCCGCGACCGCGCCGTCCGCGGTGGCCGACGCATGCGTGCCCAGCGTCCCCGAGCCGCTGTAGGCGAAGCCGGGGCCGGAGCGGCCCAGCACCGTCAGCTGCCGGTGGTCGATGGTCGACGCGTTGCGTGCCGCACCGGTGACCTCCGTCAGTGCGCGCCGCGCGTCACCGTGCTGTGCGAGTGCGGCGAGCAAGCTCGTGCCGAGCGTGGGGTCGGTGACGTTTTGTGAGGCCGCGGCGCCGATGCCGGGCCGCAGATGGACCACACGGGCCGCGACCGCCGGGCTGGACGAGCTGACCGCGATGCCGAACCGCTCGCCGTCGCGCACCACCAGGGAGAACGTCATGCCTGCTCCTCCTTGGGTATCACCGCGATCGCGTCGATCTCGCACAGCCACTCCGGGCGGGCCAGGGCGGACACCACGAGGCCGGTGGAGATGGGGTGCACGCCCGTGGTCCAGCGGCCCACCGTGCGGTACACCGCCTCGCGGTAGCGCGGGTCGATCAGGTAGATCGTCAGCTTGACCAGGTGCTCCAGGCGGCTGCCCGCTTCTTCGAGCAGCATCTTGATGTTGGCCATCGCCTGCTCGGCCTGGGCCTCGGCGTCGCCGACACCGACCGACTCGCTGGTGTCGAGGTCTTGGCCGATCTGGCCGCGGACGTAGACGGTGCCGTTGGCCACGACGGCCTGGCACAGGTCGTTGGAGAGGTTCTGCTCGGGATAGGTGTCGCGGGTGTTGAACGGGCGGATCCGGGTGTGCCCGCCGGCGACGATCGGGGGGTTGGCCTTGCGGCCCTGGTGTGGGGACGTCATCGCTTGCTCCTCAGTTTCCCTGCGTCGTCCGGGCGGTGCCGATGCCATCCGCGCGGTCGTAGGCGAGGTAGCCCCGCCGGGTGGTGATGTGGTCGGCGATGTACCGGGCGTCGTGCCAGACGCCCCAGATGAAGCTCGAGCCGCGGCGGGAGAGCCAGGGCAGGCCCACGAAGTACACGCCGGGCTCGTGCGACACGCCTCGCCGGTGCTGGGGTCGGCCCTTGTCGTCGAACGTGTCGGCCTCCAGCCAGCCGTAGTCGGCGGCGAAGCCCGTCGCCCAGACGATCGAGGTGACGCCGGCCGCGGCCAGGTCGAGTTCGAGCCGGGGGTCGGTCACGCATCGCGGGTCCGGGCCAAGGACGTGGGCCTGCGGCTCTTCGGGGAGGTCGAGTCCGTTGCGTTCGACGTACTCGTCCGCCGCCTGGAGGAGTTCGAGGTACTTGGCGTCGCCCTGCGCGATGTTGCCGGCCAGATCCGGAGCGAAGCGCAGTACACCGTCGTCGTAGGACCCGGTCATGCCGACGAGCTCGATGCCGTCGGCGGCCAGCGCACGAAAGTCCACGGTGTGGCCGCCGCGCGCACCACTGACCGCGATGGTGACGTGTTCGGCGCCCTGGGGAGGCGTCTGCGCGTCCCAGCGCCCGAGCACACCCAGCCACCAGCAGAAGTCCCGCTCGCGGTACTCGCGCGGCGGCCGGTCGTGCGGACCGACGGACAGAAAGACCTGGCGGCCGGCGCGACGCAGCTCGTCGGCGATCTGAACACCGGAGGAACCGGCCCCGACCACCAGGACCGCGCCGGGGGGCAGCTGCCCCGGGTTGCGGTAGCCGCTGGAGTGCAGCTGCACGGGAACGGCGCCATCGGGAACGATGGGCGGGATCACGGGCCGCTGGAAAGGCCCGGTCGCCGCGACGACGAAGCGCGCGTCGATGGAGCCTTCCGACGTCTCGACCCGAAAGCCGGGCCGATTGGCCTGCTTGCGCACCGACGTCACCTCGACGCCGCACCGGACCGGGGCGCCGATCTTCTCGGCGTACGCGGTGAAGTACTCCGCGACCTGCTCCTTCGGGACGAAGGCGTCGGCGTCGAGCCCCGAGAACTCGAGCCCCGGGAACCGGTCGTGCCAGGCGGGCCCATTGGCGACCAGGGAGTCCCACCGCTCCGAGCGCCAGCGCTCGGCTATCCGGTGCCGCTCCAGCACGACGTGCGGGACACCCTGGGCGCCCAGGTGCTCGCTCATGGCCACACCTGCCTGGCCCGCCCCGACGACGACTACTTCGGTCTCTTCACTGGGCACTTCAGCCTCCACTCATGCGGTGGTCCATCCCGGTGGCGCATCGATCCGGTGCCGCGCCGACCGTGCTACCGCATGAGAGATCCTGGAACGCCCCCTGAGTGCTGTCCAACAGATGTTTTAGTTGCAGCCCATCTGATTTTCAGATGCAGGGCGTCGCAGGCGGCCACCGGCGCCGGGAGATCGGCACGACGCAGGTTGGGGGCGGCAGGAAGCGGGAAAGCGGACGGGGAAGCATGGAACAACCTCCCCAGGTGGCACACGCTCCCCCGCCCGCTGCGCTGGTGTACCCCGCGGTCTGTGGTTCATGCGGGTTCATTCGGCGCGTGCGCGGTCTGTGGTTCATGCGGGTTCATTCGGCGCGTGCGCGGGCTATGTCCATGCGACGGCCACGACGGCTGCGGCCGCGGTGAACGACCCCACGGCGTAGAAGGCCCATGGCCGCTTGTTGCGCAGACCGGCCAGCGCGGCCCCGGCCACCAGGACGTCCAGAGCCAGCTTCACCCCCATCTTCGCGTCAACCACCGGCAGATCCAGGGCTGTTCGGGTCCAGATGAGTCCCGCACCGGTGACCAGCTGGACGACCGCGCTGCTGAGCATGTAGCCCCCGGCCACCGGGTCCTCGCCGCGCAATTGGAAGAAGACGCCGCCCAGGAGAGCGGCGAACCCGAACAAGTGGAAGACGAGGAACACATGCCGAAGGATCTCCATGCCAGTGATCTTTCTTGAGAGCAGCAACGAGTTGATGGTGCTGTGCGCAGGAGTCCGGTCACGCCCCGTCACCCGAACCGGCCCTGCCGTTCACCGCCGGGTGAGCGGGATCTCGGATCCGATGTGGGAGAGCTTCTCCGGGTTGCGGACGACGTAGAGGCCGGTGATGCGGTCGTCCTCATCGATGTGGGCCGCGACGATGCTGTCCAGCTCGCCGTTCAGGTAGATCACCAGGCCCGGGGCGCCGTTGACCACGATGGGGCCGAAGGTGATCGGGATCGGGCTCTTGGCCAGGCCGCCGACCATCAGCCGGGCCACCTTGCTCGCGCCGACGATCGGCCGTGGCGCGGCGTGCTTCACCCCGCCGCCGTCACTCAGGTACACGACCTCCGGCGCGAGCACGTCGAGCAGGCCTTGCAGGTCTTCGCCCTCCAGCGCCCGCAAGAACGACTCCAGGGCCGCCTGCCGCTGGCTCGGCGACACCACCGTCCGCGGGCGCCGGGCATCCACGTGCCGGCGGGCCCGGTGCGCGATCTGGCGGACACTCGCCTGGCTCTTGTCGACGGCCCGGGCGATCTCCTCGTAGCCGACGTCGAAGACCTCGCGCAGCACGAACACGGCCCGCTCGGTCGGCGACAACGTCTCCAGGACCAGCATCACCGCCATCGACACGCTCTCGGCGAGCTCGACGTCCTGGGCCACGTCCGGCGAGGTCAGCAGCGGCTCCGGCAGCCACGGGCCCACGTAGGACTCCTTGCGCCGCGCCATCGTGCGCAGCCGGTTGAGCGCCTGCCGGGTCGTGATGCGGACCAGGTACGCGCGCTGGTCGCGCACCTGCGCCAAGTCGACCTCGACCCAGCGCAGCCAGGTCTCCTGCAGAACGTCCTCGGCGTCCGCGGCCGAGCCGAGCATCTCGTACGCGACGGTGAACAGCAGATTGCGGCAGGCGACAAACGCCTCGGTCGCCCCCTCAACGGCACGGTCATCACTCATGACTTGATGATCTCCCCCGTGGCCGGCCCCCACCCAGGAAATCCGTTCGCCGACCGGCGCCTCGGCGCGCAGGGGGATGCACCGCGCTGCCAACGACCGGCAGCTCATCCGCAACGGGAGGCCCGAGGACGTCAGGCGATGGGCCGCCGAGACACCTGCGTGCCCGCCGCCGAGCACGACCACTTCGGTCATCCCCACCATGATGATGTCTCCCTCATTGCCAGCGGCCCGAGCGGCCCGAGCGGCCCGAGCGGCCCGGACTCCAGACACCGCCCGCACGACTCCTGTGACATCGTGTGATCCAGTTCACCTTGTGCGCGTCGGCGTCCGGACGGACTCCGGCCCCGGCGGAAGGGCTTCGCACCCCCTTGATGCCCTCGCGCGCCGCGCGCGTGACCGGAAATTCCGGCGGATCCGTTTGAGCGGCTCAGCCCTGGCCAAACGGGGTGCATGGCTGAAACCGCTAACAATGACCAGGCCACGCAGAGCAACAAGCTCAAGACCGCCGCCCGCTCCGGGGGCCGAGCCGCTGCGTCGAAGACGTCACGAGTGTCCGAAAAGGCCCAGTCCGCGGCCGCCAAGGCCCGCGAAGAGGGAACAGGCCACGTGGTGGCTCTCGCCTCGCGGGCCAAGGCCGGGGGCGAATTCCTGTCGACCGTTCCCGGGAAGTCCCTTCAGGCCGCGACAACGGCCTGGGGCTTCGTCAAGCATCGCAAGGCGATAGCCGCGGGCGCGGGCGGTGGAGTGCTCGCCGCATTGGCAGGAGCCTATGGACTGGGCAGGGCAAGTGTCCTGCGCAGCCAGGGGCCGATCACGCGGGCGACCCGCGGCCGTTTCTGATTTCCTGTCCGATCGCAGGGCCTTATATGAGTCGTACGCAGTAATCACAGGTGGGGGCCGACCGGGATGTTCCGGTCGGCCCCCACCTGTGTGCGGCGAAATTCATACGGCAATTCCAGCACCGAGCCGATCGACGTGCGGCTGCCCTGGTGCCTCTACTGCCTTATGGCCGCCCCCAGAGACCGGGGGCGGCCATCACGACACCTGCCGGGACCGCTAGGTCGCCTGGGCCTCATCGCGTTCGTCCCAGGCCTGCACGTCCCTCGGCTCGACGAAAGGCTCGGCGTCTTCGGGGTGCCCGGCGACCATGGCGCGCTGACGGGTCATCTCCGCGTCGAACTCCAGGCCCAGCAGCAGCGCGAGATTACTGAGCCACAACCAGACGAGGAAGATGATGACTCCGGCCATCGCTCCGTAGGTCTTGTTGTACGAGGCGAAACCGGAGACGTAGAAGGTGAAGCCCGCGGAACCCACCAGCCAGATGATCAGCGCGAGGAAGCCGCCCGGCGTCACCCACCGCCATCCTCGCCCCTTGACGTTGGGCGTCGCCCAGAACAGCAGGGCCATCATCAGCACCACCAGCAGCGCAAGGACCGGCCACTTCACCGCGGACCAGACCGTGAGCGCGCTGTCGCCGACGCCGATGATGCTTCCGGCCCGCTTGGCGATCCCGCCGGTGAACACCACGATGAGTGTGCTCATCATCGCCAGGCCCATCAGCGCAAGGGTGAGCCCTAGGCGCAGTGGCAGGACCTTCCACAGCGGACGGCCCTCCGGCACGTCGTAGATCTGGTTCGCGGTCCTCACGAAGGCACCGACGTATCCCGACGCCGACCAGACCGCCAGCACGATACCGATGACAGCCATGATCGAACCGGTTCCGGCATTGCCCTGCAGCTGGGCGACGGTCTTGGTGAGAATGTCGCGCGCGGGCCCCGGCGCAAGGGTCTCCAGATTGTCCAGAACCTTCTGCGTGGCGTTTTCCCCCACCACGCCCAGAAGCGCCACCAGGACCAACAGCGCGGGAAAGATCGACAGCACACCGTAGTAGGTCAACGCTGCCGCGCGATCGACCAGTTCGTCTTCCTGGAACTCGCGGAAGCTGCGCTTGAGCACCGCTCCCCAGGCCTGTTTGGGAAGATCCATGGGCGAGTCGGGCGCCCGCCGCTCGACGGCTCCTGACGGACCATAGGAAGCCGCATCCTTTTCCGCTTCCCCTTCGACTTCCCCGTCAGCCGTACCTGAGGCTTGCTCGCTCTTCTCGTTCACCATGCGTACCGCATGTCCTGGTTATGGGCCTGCACACCTCCATCACGACATCAAGAGCGTCCGCTCCCCCACTCTCCTCCCGGCAGGCTCGGTGCCTCTCGTGGGTGCCGAGTGATTCAAAAGGTTTGCCCAGGGATTCATGGGTACTTGGGGCGAGAGGAATTTATGACCAGCTCTTCTCAGTCATTGGGCACAGAGTCCGGTACCCGTACGAAAACAACCACCACAAGGCGCCGGAGCTCCGGCAGGTCGAGGTCTTGGAGCTCCTCCGAGTCCCCGACGCCATGAGTCTGCTCGCGAGCCACGAGGTCACTCTCGACGGCCAGGGGCCGCGCACCGATCGTCGGCGCTTCGGGCGCCGCGAGCGCGGCCGGTCCGAGGACCGCAGCTCCACGTGAGGCGCCCGGCAGCTGATGCCGTTGGCATCTCCCCTTCAGGGGCCGCACCGCAGGAGCGTGCGCCGGAGTCGCCCGAGTCATCGAGTACACAAGAAACGGAGAACTGCCCATGACGGTAGCCACGACACAGAGCGGCGGAAGCGGAGGTACCAGTGGCCTCTACGACGTTCTGGAGCTGATCCTTGACCGCGGACTGGTGATCGACGCGTTCGTACGCGTCTCCCTGGTCGGCATCGAAATCCTGAAGATCGACGTACGTATCGTCGTCGCCAGCGTGGACACGTACCTGCGCTTCGCCGAGGCCTGCAACCGTCTGGACCTGGAGACCGGCAGCAAGAAGCCGTCGGGCCTGACGGACATCATCGGCGACACCATGGAGTCGGGCGCCAAGGGCAAGAGCAAGGGCGCCCTGTCCGGGGCGGCGGAGACCATATCCGACGCCTTCAGCCAGGCCCGTGACGAGAGCAAGAGCCAGTCCCGGCCGCGCCAGCGCCGCACGACCAGCCGCAAGGAGGAGCAGGAGTGAGCACCTACGTCTACGGCATCGCGGACGCGGCCCACCCCGGGCTGCCCGTGGGGATGGACGGCATCGGAAGTCCCGCACTGGCCGTCCGCACGGTCACCGGCGGCGGGCTCGCCGCTCTGGTCAGCGACGCCCCCGAAAACCTCCGGCCCAAGCGCCGGGACCTGCTGGCCCATCAGAACGTCCTGTCCGAGGCCGGGAGCGGGGGCACGGTGCTGCCGATGCGTTTCAGCAGCGTCGCCTCGGACGACGACGCGGTCGCCTTCGCCCTCGAGGAGCGCAAGGACCACTACCACGAGCGCCTGGCGGCCCTGCACGACCGGGTCGAGTACAACGTCAAGGTCCAGCACGACGAAGACGCGGTGCTGCGCACGGTCATGGAGGAGAACCCCGACGCGCGCGCCATGTGGGAGAGCAACCGCGCCGCCGGCGGGGGCAGCCACGAGGACAAGCTGCGGCTGGGCGAGATGGTCGCCATGGCCGTCCAGCACCGCGAGGCCCGCGACGCGGTGGTGGTGCGCACCTCGCTGGAGCCGCACGCGGATGCGATCAGCGAAGGGCCCGACAGCACCGGCTGGATCGCCAACCTCTCCTTCCTGGTGGGCCGCTCCTCGTACCAGCGGCTCATCGACGCCGTCGACGAGCTCCGGCAGGCCCATCCCCACCTCGTCTGTCAGGTCAACGGCCCCCTGCCGCCCTACAGCTTCGTGGAACCGCAGACCCCGCAGCCCGTCGCGGGTTAGGGACCGCGAGCAGCACTGACGGCAGCACGCGGCCAAGAACGGCGGACCTTCCGGGTCCGCCGTTCGCCTGTTCCATGGGCGGCGGTTTCGCGCGGCGTGCGCGGTCAGTCTTCCGCGTCACGGACCACAAGTGCGATCTGCACCCGGTTGTCGACCCGCAGCTTGGCGAAGAGGTTGCTGGTGTGTGCCTTGACGGTGGCGACGCTGATGCGCAACAGCCGGGCGATCTCGGGGTTGCCCAGTCCGGCCGCGATGGCCCGCGCGGTTTCCAGTTCCCGCTCGGTCAGTGCGGACAGCTGTCTCCGGGCGGCTTCGCGCGACGAACTGCGGGCGTGGGCGGACTGCGGACCGGTGGCCGCGGCGATCACCCGTGCCGTGGCCGCCGGCGACAGCACGGATTTGCCGTCCGCGACGGTCCGCACCGCGTCGAGGATCTGCGGTGGCTGGGTGTCCTTGAGGACGAACCCGAGCGCTCCGGCGCGCAGGGCGCCGAGCACCAGATCGTCGGAGTCGAAGGTGGTCAGCATGAGCACCCGCGGCGGCTCCGGCCGCGTGAGGAGTTCCCGGGTCGCGCTGAGTCCGTCCCGGCCGGGCATGCGGACGTCCATCAGGACGACGTCGGGCCGCTCCTCGTCCACCACGGTGATCGCGGCGTTCCCGTCGGCCGCCTCCGCGACGACGGTCAGATCCGGTTCGCCGTCGATGACGAGCCGCAAGGCCATGCGCACCAACTGTTCGTCGTCGACGATCACGACCCGCACCGGCTTGCGCTCGCTGTCCACTCAGGTTCTCTTTTCGTGCGTCGGGTGCAGCCAGGGCAGTCGCGCGGCCAGGAGATATCCGTGGTCGGGCGTGGGGCGGTGGTCGAGTTCTCCGCCGGCGAGGTCGACGCGTTCGGTGAGACCGAGCAGGCCGAACCCCGAGGCCGGTGGTGGTGTGCTCCGGGCGGTCGGCGCGGAGTTGTGGACACGAACGTCCAGTGTGCCGCCCGCGCCTGCCGCCAGGGTGATGTGTACGTGGGCGCCCGGGGCGTGTTTGGCGGCGTTGGTCAGCCCCTCCTGGACGATGCGGTAGCAGGTTCGTCCGACGGGGTCGGACGGCCTTTCCGACACGGTGGTGGTGTACGTGACGTCCAGCCCGGACGAGCGGGCGTCGGCCACCAGGTCGGGGATGCGGTCCAAGGAAGGCTGGGACACTTCCGGGCGTCCCGGGTCGGCGCGGAGCACGCCAAGCACATCGCGTAGTTCCTCCAGGGCCTGATGGGAACCGTCGGCGATGCCACGGACCAGGATCCGGCTTTCCTCGGCCGGGAGGTCGCCGCGGTGGTCAAGGACTCCGGCCTGCATGGCGACCAGGGAGATCCGGTGGGCGAGCACGTCGTGCATCTCGCGGGCGATCCGGTTGCGTTCCAGGGCCCGTGCCTGCGCCGCGCGTGCGGTCTGTTCCCGTTCCGCGGACTCCGCCCGGTCGCGCAAGGACCGCACTTCGGCCCGGCGCGCGCCGACGGCCATCCCCGTGGCCACCGCGATGCCCGCGGTGAGGATCGGGAACGCGAGCTGGAACCACGCCGATACGGACGGCTCCCGCACCGGGTAGAGCTCCACGGCGTACAGCGAGGCGATGACGTAGGCCAGCCCGACCGCCCCGATCTCCACCGGACGGCGACGGGTGGACAGCGAGGCCAGCGCCAGCATTCCGGCCCCGGACGCGAGCGCGGACATGGGCGAGGCGATCACGACCGCCGTGGCCACGGTGCGCGGGAACCGCCGTCGCCACAGCAGCGCCGTCAGGCATCCGAGCGCCACCAGCGGATCACCGACGAAGAACCAGGAGCCTCTTTCGACCTCCTGCCAGCGCAGCAGCACACCGACGGAGAGCCAGGTCGGAATGCCCACCGCCGCGGCTGCCGCCAGCCGCCAGGTCTGCTGCCACGCCCCGTGTCGTGGCGCGACGTCTGTATTCACCTGGCCATTGTCGCCAATGCGTGGGGCCGCTGAGTCAGACCGGGGACGGAGGCGCCCTTCGACCAAAGTCGCATCACCCCCGCGACCGAAGACGAAAGCGGTGCGAGCCGCGTGGCGGATGTGCCGAGGGCCCCGCCCGAGCAGACTCGTCGAAGCGGCCGGGACGGTGATCACGCCCTGTCCGCCCGGCAGTGAGCCGCCCCAGAACCCCTGCCGGCAGGCCCCTTCCGGCGCCGCCGTCGGCCCCCGTGCACCCCTCAGGCCTCAGGAGGAGTTCAGATGCACCGAACCTTGTCCCTCACGCTCGCGGTCACCGCGGTGGCAGTGACCGCGATTCCTGACATGTCGGCGGCGGCGACGCCGGAGTCCCTGCGGTGGGCCCCGTGCCGGGGCGAGGCCGCTTCGGAGAAGCCCCGGGGCGAGCCCACGGCGCAGAAGCCCGCGTTTCCCCCACTGGAGTGCTCGACGCTCAAGGTCCCGCTGGACTACCGGCGCCCCGACGGACGGCAGATCGAGATCGCGATCTCGCGGCTGGCGAGCAAGAAACCCGCCGAACGCCGTGGCGTGCTGCTGACCAATCCGGGCGGCCCGGGGGTCACGGGCCTGGGCTATCCGGCCGTTCTCGCCGCCTCCGGGCTGCCCCAGGAGGTGCTTGACTCCTACGACCTGATCGGCTTCGACCCGCGGGGCGTCGCCCGCAGCACGCCGGTGACCTGCGACCTGTCGCCGGAACAGCAGGCCCGCGGCAACATCCCGCCCTACGCGCACACCGCGGCCGACGTGGCGCGGGAGGCGGGCAACGCGCGGACCGTCGCCCAGCAGTGCGCCACCTCACGCACGGCCTGGATGCTGCCGCACACCACCACCGCCAACACCGCCCGCGACATGGACCGGATCCGGGCGGCCCTGGGCGAAGAGAAACTCTCGTACCTCGGTGCCTCCTACGGCAGCTACCTCGGTGCGGTGTACACCACTCTCTTCGCGCGGCGCAGCGACCGGATCGTGCTCGACAGCAACCTGGGGCCCGGCGGATACGACGTCACGGCCATGCGGCTGTTCGCGCGTGGACTGCAGGACCGCTTCCCCGACTTCGCGGCGTTCGCGGCCGCGCACCCCGAGTACGACCTGGGGACCACACCGGCGCAGGTGACCGCCAAGTTCTTCGATCTCGCCGAGCGGCTGGAGGCGAAACCGGTCCAGGGCTTCGACGCGACGGCGTTTCGCGGGGTCACCTTCGACCGTCTCTACAGCGACGCGGACATGCCCCTGGTGGCCAAGATCTGGCACGCGCTGGACACCGATCAGCCGCCGCCGAGCACTCCGCCGCTTCCGGACATGGAAAACTCCATGGCCGCTCGCTTCTCGGTGATCTGCGGCGATACGCGCTGGCCCAGGACCGTCCGGGAGTATCAGCGCAACGTCGCGGTCGACCGGCTGAAGTACCCGATGCTGGGCGGATCCACGGCCAGTGTCGGACCGTGCGCGTTCTGGCCGGACAAGCGGGCCGAGCCGCCGGTGCGCATCGGTGACCGCGGCCCGTCGAACGTGCTCATGGCACAGAACGAGCGCGATCCGGGCACACCGCTGGTCGGCGCTCAGGAGTTGCGGCGTGCGTTCGGGAAGCGGGCCGCGATGGTCAGCGCCGACCAGGGCGGACACGGCGTCTACCCCTTCGGCCCCAACACCTGCGCGAACGACACGGTGACCGCGTTCCTGACCACGGGGCAGCGCCCTGCGCGCGACCTGTCCTGCGCGGCGGAGCCCGCCAAGTAACCGACGAGCAAGAGGAGTAGAGGCATGCTCAAGGAGTGGCGCCACCGCCGGGCCGTGGAGCGGGTCAAGCCCGGCAACGGCCGACCGTTGCAGCGCTTCCGCTGGTGGCAGATGCTCACCCGCGCGGTGTTCCACCTCCGGCTGGTGCACGACGACGGCCGGCAGACGGTCTACACCGTCGACGTCAAGCACCAAAACCAATCGCAGGGCTACGTCACGGCCCACCTGTACCTCGACGGCCGGCACCACGCCGAGTCCAAAGTCCCCGCCGTCTTCCCCGTGCAGGGCGGCACCGTAGAGGTCAAAAGGAGCGGCTTCGGGCTCAAGCGCTGCCACTACGTCACCGCTGACGGCACCGAACATCAACTCGTTCCGGCCCCCGCCTCCGCCGAGGGACGCCGCGCGCGTCTGGACCGCGCGCACCCGGCACTGAGCCGCGGTGCGGGTGTCCTCTCGTCGATCGTGCTGCTCGTCGGCCTGGTTCTCCTGGTCCTTCAGCTCGCCGAACAGGTCACCCAGGCACCGGAGGGCCTGGCGCAGTACGTCGGCACGTTCACGTCGCCGGTCGATCTGCCGGCATGGGGCAACATCGCGGTCGGCCTCGTCACCGTGGCCGCCAGCACGGAGCGGGCACTCCGGCTGCGCTATCACTGGCTACTGGACGGCTCGGTGGGCTGAAGTGGCGGTGCAGGGGCGTCAGTCGGCGGGGAGGGGGTGGCGCAGCAGGTGCTTGTGCAGGTCGCTGTGGGTGTCTGCGGCCTCGATCCGCAGCCAGGTCCCGTCGCGGAAGTGCAGGAGCAGCATCCGCGTCTCGTACTCGTAGGGGAACGGATCGACCAGGCTCGCCTCGTCCGGGGCCAGCCGGGCGACGACCCGCAGGTGCTTTTCCCGGTCCCTGACGGCACGCACGGGCGGAGCGGCCAGGACGATGCCGTCCTGGGTGAGAAGGACCAGCCGCGCGTCGCACGTGGAGTGGGCGTACCTGCGCAGCAGGAACTGCCCGGCGTTTCCTTGCCAGTTGCCGTCGAAAACACGGTCGAGGCCCTGCTCGACGATGAGGGTCTTGCGCCGCTTGGCGTCGGCGGCCTTCTCCCGGCGCCGCTCCCTCCCTCGCTTGGTGGCAAGGGCCCGCGTGACGGCCTGTTCCGCGCCCGCCAGCGGTATCAGCATCCATGCGATCAGCGTGAGCGGCGAGATGAGCACTGTGCCGAGCATGTCCAGGACAGGCATGCGCCCCGGCCGGAGCGGCGGGGACCCGGCCGCCTGGAGCACTTCAAAACCCACAGCCTGCCTCACGCCGCCAAAGCCATGGCGAGCGCCACCACGATCACGCCGCAGGCCGCTCCGATCATCAGGTAGCGAAACGTTACTGCTGGGCGGGCCACAGGGAGGTCGCCCTCAAGGGGGCAGGTGCACAAGCCGTGTTGCTCAAGGACGGGAGAGTCGAGCCAGTAGGCGGCCGCCAGTTCGGCGTGCGGCTTGGGAACCGATGCTTCTTTCATGCCATGGCAACGAGGCCCCCGCGCCCCGGTACAGGCCCGCCCGGTGAACTTCACGCCTTCTTCACGCCTTCACTGCATCCGAAAGAGTTCACAGTCTGAACGCGCGCGAGGGTCGAACGGGCCTGCGAGCCCGCAGGGGTGGTGGATGCCCGGAGTCTGGTGGGCGCCGGCCCGTCCGCCCTGCCCCCGCGGAGCGGTGCGGTGCGGCGGACGGCGACCGGCTCAGGTCGAGCGCAGGCAGAAGGGGTGTCCGGCCGGGCTGGCGTAGACCCGGCTACCGGTGCGGGTTTCCGAGGAGATCTCCTCGGTGGGCCGCAGTCGCGTGGCGCCGGCGTCGATTGCCGTGCAGTCGGCGGTTGCGAGGTCGTCGACGCCGAAGTCGAGGTGCATCTGCTGGGAGGTGCCGTCCGGCCAGTTCGGGGCGGTGTGTCCGGGTGCGTGCTGGACGACGATCACCGGAAGGCCGGGAGTCTGGACGAAGTGATGACTCGGCGTGGAGGTGAGGGAACCGCCGAGCAGCCGGCGCCAGAAGACGCTTTCCTTCTCGATGTCGGCGGCGTCGATGATCACGGAGGTCAGGGTGATGGGCATGAGGGCGTCCGTTCGCGTTGTCGGGTGGTTGGTCAGACGGTCGGGATGATGCCGCCGTCGACCCGGAACTGTGCTCCGGTGAGCCATTTCGCACGGCCGGAGGCGAGGAAGGCGATCATCTCGGCGACGTCCTCGGGATCGCCGGGGCGCCCCATGGGGACCTTCAGGTCGTCCACTATCTGCTGCGTGACCTGTTCGGCGGCGACCCCTTGCTGCTCGGCCATGTGCTTCAGGTGGGCCGTGGCACCGTCGGTGACGACGAAGCCGGGAAGGACGCAGACCACGCGCACGCCGTGCTTGCCGACCTCAGTGGCCAGTTCGCGGCTATAGGTGTTGAGCGCGGCCTTGGCGGCGGCGTAGGACGCCTCGGTGCGCTGCGGCAGTTGGCTGGCGATCGAGGAGACGTGCACGACCACGCCGGCCCCCTGCTCAACCATGCGCGGCACCAGGGCCCGGTCCAAGCGCACGGCACTGAGGAGGTTCATCTCCAGGTCCGCCTGCCAGGATTCGTCCGACCGGCTCAGGGTCGGCGCCGGAGCGCTCGCCGCGCCCGCGTTGTTCACGAGCACGTCCACGCCACCCACCTGCTCGATGACCCGGCGGCCGAGTTCGGCCACCCCCTGCTGCGTGGAGAGGTCCGCCGCGAGGAACGTGGCACCGCTGTCCTCCACGGGCCGGCTGCGGGAGGCCGTCAGCACGGTCGCGCCCGCGGTGACGAAGCGGCGCACGGTCGCCGCACCCAGGCCCCGGCTGCCGCCGGTGACCAGTACGCGGAGGCCGTCGAGGCTGCTGTCGGTGATGGGCATGGGGGTTTCCCCTCCGTAAGATGAACCTGACTCCGGAAACGGTACACGTAAACGGAGCCAGACTCACCTTATGGAGGTTCTCTTGCCCGCATCACGCCCGCTGCGCGCCGACGCGCGCCGCAATCGCGAGGCACTCCTGTCCGCGGCCCGCCAGGCGTTCCTCGGCGGCGACACCGACGCGCACGTCGAGGACATCGCCCGCAGCGCCGGCGTCGCCGTCGGCACGCTCTATCGCCACTTCGAAACCCGCGAAGCGCTGGTCGAGGAGGTCTACCGCGCAGAGGTCGACGAGCTGTGCGCCGCGCCCGCCGTCCTGCTGGACCAGCACGCACCGGAGGAGGCACTGCGACGCTTCCTGCTGCTACTCGTGGACCACGCGGCGGTAGGCAAAGGGATGTCCGGCGTGCTGGAAGGCATCATGGCGACGGATTCACCGGTCTTCGACCACGCACGCACCCGCATGGCCGACGCCCTCTCCCTGCTGATCGCAGCAGGCAGCGCGGCCGGCACCCTCCGCGATGACGTCACAGGCCCCACGCTGTTGCGTGCCCTGGGCGGCATCTGCGGAATGAGCGCCACGGAGGGCTGGGTGGCAGAGGCCCGGCAGATCACCGCCCTCCTCTACGACGGCCTGCGACACGGCGCCCCGTCGTCACCCTGAGCCGGGCCGTGAGCCGCTGGTCAAGACGGCTCGAGCGGGCCTGTGGGCGAGATCGCTCGGCTCGGCTCCCGCGTCCGCCGTAGCCGGCTCGTCGCCGCCCGCTCTCAAGACCCGTACGGGTTTTGCTGTCCCCCTCATGCTGGGAGCAACGCGTCAAGTGGTGGGCGACGGGCCTGATTCGGAGGTGAGGACGGCCAGGCGGCGGAGTCGCCGGCAGTACTCGATCTCCTCTGGCCGGGTCAGGAGCGGCACGACCCGGTCGAGATCGCCGATACAGCCGTGCAGGATCCGTCGGCGATCCGCGTCCAGCGGGCTGCCCCGGGTCAGCCAGGTCGACACGCATCCAGCGATGGCCGCATCGAGCATCACCATGTCGACGCCTTCGAGTTCAGCCCCGCGCAACGCGGCGGGAAACCGCGCGTGCAAGTGCTCCGCCCAGAGTCCGCCGACCATCGCTGATGCCTCCTCCCGCCTGACCATAGACGTAGCTCCTGATGGGAAGTCCCGGTACGGCCGCGAAGGGTAGTCGCACCCCGATGGCCACCGCGGCGGCCCAGGTCCCGGCCGGCGACGCGGCCAGAACCTGGGAGGGATGGCTCAGTCGGCCTGGCTGTTGGCGTGCTTGGGCAGGCAGAACATCAAAGCCCACATCAGCACGAGGAGGCCACCGACCCACCACAGCACGGTGAGGAACGCATCGCGGTTGAGCCCGGCGTCGGATGAGCCGCCGGTGACGGCGAAGAAGACCAGTGCGGTCAGCGCGGTGCCGAGGGCGATGCCCAGGTGCATGGCGGTATTGAACAGGCCGGAGGCCGCCCCGGCGTCCTCGTGCCGGACGGGGGCGAGCGACATGTCGGCGAGCGGGCCGCTCACCATGCCCAGACCAAAGCCGATCAATACCACCGGAGCGGCCATCGCCAGCAAGGTCAGATCCGCCCCACATGAGTGGGCCTGAAGCCCATAGGCGGCCATCGCCGCAGTCGCGATGAGGGATCCGGTCTGGGGCAGCCGGCGGGCGAAGCGTCCGGCGCTCTTGGCCGCGATCGCCGCACCGGCCAGTTCGCCCAGGGACAGCAGTACGAAGGCCATGGCCGCCCGGGAGGGGCTCATCCCCAGGCCGCGCTGGAGGTACAAGGTCCAGGTCATGAAGAACAGCCCGCAGAGCAGACCGTGCAGCAGCTGCGCGGCCATGCCGCCGGAGAACTGCCCGACCCGGAAGAGGAGCAGGGGCACGAGGGGTGCGTTGCCCTGCTTGCGCTGCTGGTGACGCAGGAAGACGCCGAGCACGAGGAAGCCGATGGCGAGCAGGCCGAAACACCACAGCGGCCAGTGGTGAGTGTGCCCTTCGGTGAGCGGGAAGAGGATCAGGACGACGGCCAGAGCGGACAGCAGCATGCCGGTCAGATCGAGCCGGTCGGCCTTCTGGACGGTCGATTCAGGGATGAACCGGCGTCCCAGGAAGAGCACGGCGAGGCCGACGGGTACGTTGACCAGGAAGATCGGCCGCCATGACAGCCCGAAGAGGTCGGCCTCGGTGAGCAGGCCTCCCATCACCGGGCCGAAGACGTTGGCGAGTGACAGGACGGCCCCGTACAGGCCGAAAGCCTTGCTGCGGTTCCGCCCTTCGAAGGTGACATGGAGGCTGGCCAGGACCTGCGGAATCATCAGCGCGACTCCCACGCCTTGGAGCATGCGGGCGCCGATCAGCACTCCCGGGCCGGTGGCGAGCCCGCACAGCAGCGAGGCCGCGGTGAACACAGTGGTGCCGATCAGGAGGACCCTGCGCCGACCGTAGAGGTCGCCCAGGCGCCCGCCGGTGATCAGCCCGACGGCGACGGGCAGCGAGTAGCCGGTGGTGAGCCACTGCACTGCGGCCGGTCCGGCACCGGTCGATTCCTGGATCGCGGGCAGAGCGGTCAGGACGACCGACTGATCGAGGATGTCCATCAGCTCGGCGACCAGCAGCACCACGAGGGCGATTCGGGCCGCCAGGGCCATCTTGGGGTGGTGGAGTTCCGGGTGGCGGGGTTCTTGGTGGTGGGGTTCTTGGTGGTGCGGGGACAGGGTTGTGTGTTGCGGCTCGTCGTCGAGCGCGGAGGAAGACACGGAGGGACTCCTGATCCGAACAAAGCGGGGAGCCCTGCCGACAGCCGCACCGGGGCCGGAAAGCACGAAGCCCGGGGCAGACGGCAGAGCTGCACCCGGGAAAACAGAAAACTGCGGGGAGGGTGACGCAACTCAGGCCAGCGCGACGTCCGCCCCCGGACACGTGCGACACAACAGCACGTGGGGAACGCGGACGACTACATGGCCTGGTTGATAGGACGTCACCTCGAAAACGACACAGAAGGAACAGGAACTCCGGTCACTGCCACCGACAGCTCGGCACAGGAACCCCTTGACGATACGACACCCTCCTGCCCCGCCGCACACCGATTAACGGCCCCCTGCCGGACCGGCCGGCACGGGGTGGCCAAGCCCCCAAGCCCCCGCTGCCGAACCGGGCCCCAGGTGCGCAGTCCAAGCCGCGCGTCATGGACGGTCCGTGGCAGTCAGCTCGAATACGGCGCGCTCGGACTCAACCCCATTGATCTGCAAGGAGATCGCGTGCGGTCCGGGGTAGTAACGGCGTGTCGTGATCGGGCGGAAGGAGTGCTCACGCGTGACCTCGATCTGCTCCCCCGGTGCGAGCGTGCGCGTGGTGAGCTTGAAGATCTTGCCGGTCTGTCCGCCGTTGGCCTTGCGGTGGTGCACGACGTAGTCGATCGACAGCCGCGCCGGAGAAGCACCGCTGTTGCGGATCGCGGCGGTGAACTGGACGCTCCCGCCGAAGGGGACCACGTCCTGGTCCAGGCGGGGCCCGTCGACGTCCACGGCCGCGGGAGCAAAGCCGAGCAGTTCCAGGGCGCCCGGGTGGCCGCGTTTGATCAGGGTGCGCAGTCCATGTCGTACGAGACGTGGTGTGGTGGCATCGGGGCGGTCCAGCCAGCGGCGGGCCGTGCGCACCACGACATCGGGATGGTCGCGGCTGAGGTCGTTGAGATGGTTGGCGACCGAGCGGCGTACGTACTCGCTTTCATCCCGGTAGAGGGCGTCCAGGATGGGCACGGTCACCCCGGGGCGACCCATGATGTCCGGTACCCGGACCGCCCAGGGCAGGTAGGGGCGGGTGCCCTCGGAGGCGAGTCGGCGGACGTCGGCGTCTGCCGATCCGGTCCAGTCGGCGACGATGATGCCCAGCGCTCGGTCGAGGTCGTGCCGCAGCAGTGTCCTGATGGCGAACTCCGAGGAGAGGCGACCGGTCAGGTCCGCGAGCAGCGCCATCGCGTCGTCGAAGGCGTCCGTACCGCCCTCCTGGACCGCGCGGGTGGCGAGCGCGCCGGTGACCGGCCAGATCAGCCACCCGGTGAAGCCCGGCGCGTCACAAGCTGCGCGGATGGTCCGGGCCAGCGTGGCGTAATCGCCCGGCAGGTCCGCCAGCAGTGCGTCGCGCAACAGGTCGGCGCGTTGTCTGAGCGACAGCGGGTCGATCTGCCCTGCGGCCGCGCGAAGCGCCGTGAGGGCGGCGTCCGGGGCAGCGGCCTGGAGGGAGCGGGTGAGGTTGTGGACGGTGTCGCGGCCGATGAGTTCGTCGGCGAATGGCATGGTGATTGTCCCGTCACGTGAAGTGGTGCAGCGCGGTGGTGAGCTGCCAGTCCACGCTGTCGTGGTTGATCGTGGCATGACCGGGCAGTCCGCCATCTCACCGGTGATGCCGACCGCACCGGCGCGGGCTTGCGGCAGGCGATCGTGGACGACGATGTCGATGACGCATGTGTCAGCGGGGTCAGCGGGGTCAGCGGACGAAAGCCTTGGCGAACAGGCCGTTCGTCGACGGGAACACGCGACTGTGCACGCCGAGTTCCTTGCCGAGTTACCTCCGCTCTCACGACCACCGCGTCAGGTCCCGCCATCAGGCTGCACGTATCACCCTTTGGGCCAATCGGGGGAAGCGGGAGCGATCTCCATCCATGTCGGCCCACCGACTGCGGAAGGATGCATTCCATGCGAACCATGAAACGCGTCCTCCTCGCGGCTGCGGCCGCGTCGCTGCTGGTGGCGAGCCACGGCGCAACTGCCGCGGCACACACGCCCGTACAGACCGCGCCCGTACGGTCCATGCCGGCAGCCGGTCCGGGCTGGCACCACGTGGCGGACTTTCCTCCCGCCGAGGAGAACCGCTGTCACGAGCGTGGCCGCTGGTACATGGAAAACGGCGTGCGCGCCTACGAGTGCCGGGCCGCCGGAGTCTGGGAGCTGTGGGTTCTCACCGAGCCCTCCTGACCAGGGTCAGGCCCGATAGTTGCCCTCGGTGCGGTGCCTGTCCGCCTGCCTGCCCTGCCGGGCAGGCACCGCCTCCGCGGCTTGAGAGGCCATTGGATCTGGTGATGCGCGGCAGCAGATGAAGATGCTGGCCATGCGGACGAGGCAAGGGAGTGTTCGCGCTTGCGCTCGGGGCGACGACGATGCAGGCGTCGGCATCTGATCAGCAAGCCTCGCGGCCCCAGGCCGACGCAGAGAGGCCATCGACAGGTAACGCCTGACTACCGGTGCAGGTGGGCCAGGGCCTCCTCGCTGACGGGGTAGAGGCTTTCACGCGGGAGGAGTTGACGGGCGGCGTCCAGCTGACCGTCTCGTACGTGGGCGTGGACCGCCTCGGCCAGCGGTGTGACGTCAGCGATGGAGACGATCCACTCATCGGCATAGAGATGCGCGGCTTCGCCGGTGAGGCCGAGCTGCAGCGATCGGTGCGGAAGAGCCTCAAGACGCAGGTCGCGTTCGGGATCCCATTGCACGCGGGCGGGGGCTTGCCTCAACTGGCGCTTCCACGTGGCGTGATCGGTGTGCAGTCCTTGTTCGAAGTGAGACAGACAGGCACGCTGCAGCGCCCATTCGAACCCCTCCCGGGTGATCTCAACGGCGAGGACGTGTTCCTGGCCTTCCTTGCCGGCCCAGCCACTGCGATACATCATCCACAGGAAAGACGGCTTGATCCACGTCATACGCTCCCGCCGCCACGCCGCCGGGAACCGCCCGTCGCGAGCCGCCGGCAGGGCGATCTCCGGTGAGTAGGCCTGGTACACGGTGATCGTGCGGGGCGTATGCACTGCGCGGATCTGGTACTTGGGTGCTGTCATGGGATCAGGATGATCACGCGTTCTCACGCGCGCTATTCAATTACGGCAGCGACCCCTCGGCCGTTCCTGCCGTCATGAGGCGGGGCGGTCTGCGTGGCGAGGATGCAGGTGCCCGAGATCCAGGCCGGCTGGCGGCGGCAGCGGCTCCCGCGTGGCCGTCGGGCGCAGCGCGTCGAGCAGCAGACCGACCAGCCGCCGCGATGCGGCCTCTGGTTCGGGCGTGGCCGCGAGCGCGCCGTTGGCGAGCAGGAGCAGGGTGAGATCCGAGGGATGGAAGTCTGCCCGGAGCTCTCCGGTGGCCTGAGCCCGCCGGACCAGTTCCGCGAAACCGCGTTCTCCTTGCAGCCTCCGGCGTGAGTGATCGGCGGCCTCCCCCGGGAAGGCGTCGAGGAACGCGGCGGTGAAGCCCCGCTCGGCTGCTTGCAGGGCGCAGATCTTCTCGATCACATGGCAGAAGCCGTGCCACGGGTCGGGGTCCTTCAGCGCCTCGTCCAGGGCGGCGGTGCAGGAGGAGAGTTGGTCGGCGAAGACCTCGCGCACCAGATCGTCACGCGTCGGGAAACGCCGGTAGAGGGTGGCGACACCCACCTGGGCTTTGCGGGCGATGGTCGACATCGGTACATCGACGCCGTACCGGGTGAAGGCCTCCTGGGCTGCGTCAAGGATCCGCTGCCGGTTGCGCTGGGCATCGGCGCGCAACCGAGAGGATTCGCGGTCGATCCTTCTCACCTCCGACGTAAGTGGACGAGATCGTCCACTTACCACCGTACGTTCGACGAGGAAGAGCGTCGGTGAGTGAGGTAAGAGAGATGATCGAGATGATGCGGGCCGCGATGTACGACCGCTTCGGCGGCCCCGAGGTGTTGTACGTCGGTGAGGTGCCCAGGCCTGTGGCCGCACCGGGTGAAGTCCTCGTGAGGGTGCGGGCGGTCAGCGTCAACGGCGGGGAACTCGCGGCCCGCGCGGGCCGCGTGCGCCTGGTGACCGGCCGCCGTTTTCCCCAGCGGACGGGCCTCGATTTCGCCGGCGAGATCGCCGCACTCGGCGCGCCCACCACCGGTCTCGCCGTGGGCGACCAGGTGTGGGGCGTCATACCGCGCGCCTCCGGTTTCGGCAGCGCGGCCGAGTACGTGGCCGTCGTGCCTGAGCGGATCGCACGGATTCCCTCGTCCCTCGACCCCGTTCAAGCAGTGACGCTGCCCGTGGGTACCACGGCGATCACCGCTCTGCGCGACAAAGCACGGCTGCGTCCCGGTGAACGCCTTCTGGTACGCGGGGCAGCGGGCGGAGTGGGCAACGTCGCCGTCCAGTTGGGAAAAGCGATGGGCGCGCATGTCACGGGTCTGGCTCGCGCGGCCAACCTCGACCTGGTCCGCGGCCTGGGCGCCGACGAGGCCCTGGATTACAGGACCACTCCCCCGGCCGACCTCGGCGGCTACGACGTGGTCCTCGACACCGTGGGCAAGGACTTCGCCGCCTACCGCCGGTTGCTCGGCGCGCGGGGGCGGATGGTGGCCATCGCCTTCGACCTCGACCATCCCGCGAGGTCCCTCGGCTCCCTTCTCGCCAGCACCCTCCATGGCCGTCGCCGAGTGCGCTTCTTCAGCGGCAACCCGAAAGCCCCGCTTCTCACTGACCTCGCCTCGTACGTGGAGAAAGGAATGCTCCACCCCGTGGTGGACACGGTCTTTCCCCTCTCCGCGATCGGCACGGCTCATCAAGCACTAGAGGCGGGCGGAGTTCGGGGCAAGTACGTGGTGCGGATCGATTAGCCTCGGCGCCATGCAGACACGAAGGGGCCTGATCGGGCTCTGAGGGGATGAACCGCGGAGTCACTTACCTCTGCCGCGCAGGAAGTGCACTAGGAAGACAATCCCTATTGCGACAAAGACGGCGACGAAGGCCACTTGCCCCCAGACCGGGAAGTCAGGACCACCGCCAGGGGCGGCTACAACTGCCTCGCTCAGCGACGGTTCTTGCTCCGCATCAGCAGGGCCACGAGGATGATCGCGAAGACAACGAAAAGGACGACAAAGATCGTCGCTCCTCCGCTTGACGCCCACATCTTGGCCAGTTCGACCGACGAGTTCTGTTCCACGTCATGTCTCCATCTGTGAGGTTCGGCCGGACGAGAAGGAGCCGGTGATCCGACCGCTCGGTTCGATGCGGTTGACGGAGTTCGCCGCCGGCGTAGAGATAGGGGTCTTCCTCCTGGCCGGACGGCTCGGGGCTGTTGAAGCCGCCGATGTTGGGGTCGGATAGCTGCAACTCCGGTACCTGAGGCCCGCTGGCTACGAACAACGGGCCGCTCAGATCTGCTGCACCAGCATCCACGTCACGAATCCCAGGACAAGCACCCCACTCACCCGCGTCATCGCATACCCCCTGCTGGTGGGTTCGGTCCCATCCGGATCTTTTACCCAGCCTCGCTGCAAGCTTCTGTTCAGCTTCCACAACAGCTGAGGCCGTATCACCTGCACCAGCCCCATGACCAGGAAGACGCACAGGAACGGGATGAGAACTGGGCTTCCGCCGCCGTCAGAAGCGGCTTGAAAAACTGCGTCGCGACTCATGCCTCACCTAGTGCCTTGGATACTTTCAGGAAGGATCTTCGAGATTCGGGTTGAGATTCTACTTTTCCTTGCGGGCCTGTACGACTCCGAAGACGATGAAAGCCAGAATGGCAATGCCTACCAGCGCCCAGAGAAGGAGTTGGCCTTCGTGCCAGCTTCGGCCGTGCCCCCGGCGCAGAGCAGCGTCGGTCCGCAGGAACAGATCTCCGGACCGACTTCTCATCAGTTCACGGCCGACTTTCCCTCGCCCGTCGCCGCGTCAACGGCCTCTGGGCCCTCCTACGCGACGGGCGAAGCTACGGAGCCACTCCTCCCATCGCTCTCGCGGCTTGACGGCATGAGGAATCAGTCAGGTAGCCAACACCCGCCCCGCAGGTCGCGGGGCGGGAGCAGCGCGTCGGCGTCGCCAGCGATATATTTCCCTGGCTCTAACTCCTCTACCCGCGTCTATTTTTTTTGGCTATCACGAACGCCAGATACCCGAAAACGAGAATGGCCAGGACTATCACCAACCACCCGGGAAGGGCATCCAGTCCCTTATAGGAAAGTTCGATTGAATTCACCATCTGATCCTTTCAAAGGCTAGGGGATGTGCTAATTGACGTTCTCGCTGGAGGGTAGGGTCGCTCTAGCTTGATGCCTTTTCGTACGCGTAACCCACCCCCTCGCCGACCAGTGCTCCCCCCAGAGCACAAGCTGGTGCCGCAGCCCCGCCCGACAGAGTGGTGCAGCCCGCCGTGAAGACTTTGTCTGCAGCGAAGCCGAGGGCCGTTCCGGTCGCTCCTTTATAGTCGCCCGTGGCGAGCTGGTGCCCGAATTCTCCGATCGCGGCGACATCCCCGATAGCTCCCGCAGCTTTCGTCATGCCCTTGGCGAGGCTGTCGAGGGACAGCAGCCCATTCGGGTCGATGCGGTTGACGGGGTCGCCCTCGGCGTAGAGGTAGGGGTTTTGTTCCTGGCCCGACGGGTCGGGGCTGTTGAAGCGGCCGATGTTGGGGTCGTAGTAGCGGGCCGCGAAGTGGTACATGCCCGTCGGGTCCTGGTAGCCGCCGGCGAACCGGTAGGGCTGGGCGACCTTCTCGCTGCTCGCTCGACTGACGCCGCGGGGGCTGTAGGCGTAGGAGTTCACCTTCGCGCCGGACTCATCCGCTGTGGCGACGACGGAGCCAAGCGCGTCGGTGAGGTAGTAGTGGGCCTTGCCGTCCCGGGTCATGGAGTTCAGTGTGCCCCCGGGTTCCCGGTTGAAGCCGGTGTCCACACCGGCAGTTGAGGTGGCCGACAGGCCGATCGGCCCGTTGTGGAAGTAGGTGTCGCCCAGCTTGATGCGCTCGCTCTGGTCGGTGGAGCCGTACTGGCCGGCGTAGGTCTTGCCGCCGACCGTCAGCGAGGTGAGCTGGCTGTGATCCGACCACTTCTCCCCGGTGCGGGTGCCTTCCGGGGTGGGCGCCGCCGCGGTCTCGTGGCCCTCGGCATCATACGACCAGTTCGTCGAGGAGCCGTTCTTTGCCGTGATCTGCTGGGCGTCATTCACGGTGTAGGTGGTGCCGCGCGGGCAGCCCTTCTCCGTGCCCTGGCTGGTGAGGTTGCCGGCGAGGTCGTAGCAGTACTGCCAGGACTCGTTCAGCGTGGAGCCCTTGTTCTCCGCCGCGTAGGAGAAACGCCCCGCCCCGTCATAGGTGTAGGTGGTCTTCAGGCCGGCGAGCGCGTCGGTCTTGGTCCGGATCTTGCTGCCGTCGGTCTTGGCGTCGGTGCCGTAGCCGTAGGTGTAGGCGAGGTCGACCAGCGTGCCCTTGGGTGACGTCGCCGTGATCTTTTCGGGGCGGCTGGACTTGTCGACGTCGACCTTCTGCACGGTGCCGCCGGGGTAGGCGGTCTCGGTGCGGACGTCGTTGTTGTTGTACTTGTACGACGTCACCCGGCCCTGCGGGTCCTTGAACTCCTTGAGCTTGTTGACGTCGTTCCAGGTGTAGTCGACCTTGCCGGCCGGGTCCTGGTAGAAGTCGACGTTGCCCGCCGGGGTGTAGGCCAGCAGGGTCTGGGAGCCGTCCTGGAGGGTGCGGATGGTTTCGCGCTGCAGCGGGTCGAACTGGTACTTGATGGTGCCCGTGGTGTCGTCGCGCTGGCGCAGGTTGCCGTCGCCGTCGTAGAAGTAACGCACCGTGTCGTTGGTCGTGGAGACGGTTTTGATGCGGTCCAAGTGGTCGTAGGTGAAGACCTTCTTGACGCCGCGGCCGTCGGTCAGCGTCTCGGTGCGCCCGAGGCTGTCGTAGGTGTAGGTGCTCTCCCCCAGCGGCTTCGGGGGCGTCACCTTCCGCAAGTCACCCTTGTCGTCGTAGGTGAAGGACGTCTTGACCGTCTTGGAGGAGGTCATCTTCGTCTCGGCCGCACACCGCTGGCCCTCGAACCCGCCGCAGTCGGGGGTGGCGGGGTTGTACGTATAGGAGACGCTGCCGCCGCCGGTGCCGGTCTGCGCCACCGACTTGGTGTTGCCGGCCGTGTCGTAGGTGTAGCTGGTCTTCTCCCCGTCCGCGTTGGTGGAGTCCTTGGGCACGTCCCCGCCGGCGATGGTCTGCCAGCTGGCGACCGACTTCCCGCCGGTCGGCGCCTCCACGCTCTCCAGGTTGTTGCGGGTGCTGAAGCCGTAGTCCGACACATTGCCGGGGGTCGTTCCCGACCCCATGGCATCGGTGGCCGTATCCACGTTGTGGTTCGCGTCGTACTTGGTGAAGCGCTTGTGCCCCAGCGCGTCGGTGACCTCATCCACCTGGCCGTCACCGTCGTGCTTGTACCTGGTGGCGTGCTGCTCGGGGTCGGTGACCTTGGTCGTGCCCGCGGCCGTCGGCGTCGCGGCGTCGTACTCGTACGTCCACGTCGGGCCGGTATGACCCGAGCCGTTGAACTCGGTGGCGCGCAGCATGGAGGTGACGCGGTTCGCCGCGTCGTAGGTGAAGACGGTGACCCGGCCCTCCGCTGTGGTGATCTTCGTCAGGCGGCGCGAGTCGTCGTAGCCGAAGGTGGTCGTCTTGCCCTCGGCGTTGGTGGTCTTGTGCAGGTTGCCGGCGGGGTCGAGGTCGAAGACCGCGGTGCGGCCCGCGTTGTCCTTGGCCTGCCACTGCGAGGCGTCGGTCTTGACCAGGTCGATCCAGCGGCCCGAGCGCGTCTCGGTCAGCTTGAAGCCCTTGTGCTCGCCGCCCGCGTCGTGCTGGGTGACGGTGATGGCGCCCTTGTTCTTGTCGGTGACCTTGGTCAGGGTGCCGTCGGCGTTGTAGGTGTCCTTGGACGAGGACTTCCAGTTGGTGACGGTGTAGGTGCCGTCCGCGTTCTTCTTCAGTTCCTTCGAATAGCCCTTGGGCGTGGTGAAGGTACCGTCCGCCTTCTGGGTGAAGCGCAGGCTGTCGCCCGAGGCGTCGTACAGGACGACCTCGCCGTCCAGGACCTGCAGGTAGCGCTCGTACTGCTGCCACCACCGCTGGGAGACCTTCCCCCACGGGGCGTCCAGGGAGTTGTAGGTGCGCGACAGGCTCAGGCTCTGGCCCACCCCGGCGATCTGGAAGTCGGTGGCGGTGAGCATCAGGTTGCCGGTCGAGTAGTCGACCCGCGCGGTCAGCGCGTCGGTGATCGCAAAGTTGCTGATCTTGTGCCAAGGCACGTCGCCCTGCCCCTCGGGCACATAGCTACTGGGCGCCGCCCGGCCGGACCTGCCGCTCTCCTCACCGCCTTGGGCGCGCTTCTTCTGCTCTGTCCGCCACCGTGCGACCTCGTCGGACGGAGTGCGCTCGGCCTGCGGCGCCACCGGCTCGTTCGCACCGACCTTGACGGGCGGCATGGTGAACGTCGGAGCGTCCTTGCCCCACGCCGATCCGGGATCATCCGCGGCAGCGGCAGTACCCGCGGCCGGCAGCAGGGACAGCGTCAGGGCGCCGGCGGCCACGGCTGCCGCTGTGGCCAGATTGGTTCTCTTGCGGGCACGCGAAAGACGCGCACCCCAGGTGCGATGCATCAAGGCTTCCCCCCACAGGAAGACACGTCCCGCAGACCCCAACGGTCACGGGAGGCACACAAATTGACACATCGCCATCACAGGCGCCCGGGCGTTCCCCCGAAATCCCTCACCATGCGAGGCAGAACAAGCCCGTCCGCATACGCCCGCCAAACAGTCACAAAAGCCGTAGGAGGGAGGCTTTACGTTTCGACCATCGAAATATTTCCGTACGGCAATCCCGAGGAAGTGGCGCAAAAGCGCCCCCCGAAGCGGACACCAGGATCCGTACGAATGGCGTCGGCAGATCGCAGATAGCTCTCACCCTGAGGCCGACCGTCAGACTCCACTCGATGAAACCAACAGACCTCCGGCGCCGCCCGCCCAGCAGGGGGCAGCCCGCTGGTGGACCGAACGGTGCGCGGCGCACCCCGGCGTCGGCAGGTGAATGCCGCGCGGGTCAGGTGCGCGGGCGAGTGGCCGTGTCGAGGTAGAAGGCGTCGATGCTCTGGACGGCCTGCTCGAACTCGTCGAGGTTGACGGGCTTGGTCACATACGCGTTGGCGTGACTGCTGTACGCGCCGTTCACGTCCTCCGGGGCATTGGAGGTCGTGAGGACGACCACGGGAATCGCCTGGAGATCGTCGTCGGCCTTGAGGATCTTCAGGAGTTCCCGGCCGTTCATCCGGGGCATGTTGAGATCGAGGACGATCAGGTCGGGCCGAGGGGCGTCGGGGTGGCGCAGGTGTTCCAGCGCGGCGATCCCATCCGTGACCTGGACCAGATTGCGGGCCCCGCGCTCGCTCAGGGCCTCCTCGATGAGCATCGCGTCGGCGACGTCGTCCTCGACGAGCAGCACGTCGAAGGGGCGGGCGGGGGTGGCGATCATCGGTTGCTCCGTGGGTTTTTCGGAGGAGTGGTGGAAGAGTCCCGGCCAGCGGCGCCGGGCACCTTGACGGGTCATGCCGCAAGCGGCACCGATCTGCGGGTACCCGGCGCCCGCCTGGGCGGCGGCGACGGCCGCCGCCTGCTGCAGCCGCTCGGTGGCCTGCTGGACCTCATCGAGTACGTGCAGCAGGGCCAGCGCCTGGGCCGGATTGTCCGGGCCCGGCGGCGAGTCGAGGACCAGCAGATCACGGGCGAGACGTCGGGCCAGCGCACTGACGGCAGCGTCGGCACGCTCCGCAGTCTCCTGCGGGGCGGCCCGCAGGTGGAAGTTCTTGCCTGGCATGTCCCGCACTCTAGGTCCCGCACCAGCCCGGTGACAACAAATGTTGTCGAGCCTCTAGAGTGTGCTGGCCACTCCTTCAGGGCGGCCACCATCGTAAGGAGTCCACCGATGACCGACGTTGCACGGCCCCCGCAGGGGCGAAGACGTACGCCCTGGACGACGCGGCAGTGGCTGCGCGCCGGAACGGCCCTTGCCCTGCTGGTCCTGACGCTGCTGGGGACCGCGGGCGGTTGGATCCTGACCCGGACCGCGTCGCTCAGCACGGAACTCGTGGACGTACGGTCGCCCGCTCTGACCACGGCGGTCCGCCTGGAGGCGGCACTGCTGAACCAGGAAACGGGGATCCGCGGTTACGGGCTCACCGGCACCCCGCAATTCCTCGACCCCTACAAGCGGGGGCTGGCCGAGGAGAAGGCGGGTGTCACGCGGCTCGCCGACCTGCTCGACGGTGACGACACCGGGCTGCGGGACCTGAAGGAGGTCCAGGAGGCCGTGAGCGGGTGGCAGGACCGCTTCGCCCAGCCGATCGCCGCCACCCCGCCCGGCGCGCCCTCGCCCCTGGCCACGGAGCGGGCGGCAGAGGGCAAGCGGTCCTTCGACCGGGTACGGGCCGCCCTGGACCGTCAGCAGGAACAACTGCGCGCGGCCCGCACTGAGGCCCGCGACGAGCTGGCGGCCACCATGACGCTGCGCAACTGGGTGTTCGTCACCACCGGGTTGCTTCTGCTCGGCATGACCGCGGCCGTCTTCGAGGGGCTGCGCCGCGGCATCAATCAGCCCCTGGACCAGCTCGGCGCGGACGCCCGCACCATCGCCGGCGGCGACTTCACCCATCCCATCACCCCGACCGGCCCCGCCGACCTGCAACATCTCGGCGGCGAAATCGAGTTCATGCGTCGGCGCCTGGTCCGCGAACTGGACTTCAGCGAACAGACTCGCGGACAGCTCGACGCGCAGGCCGCCGATCTGCGGCGCTCCAACGCCGAACTGGAACAGTTCGCCTACGTCGCCTCCCACGACCTTCAGGAACCCCTGCGCAAGGTCTCCAGCTTCACCCAGCTCCTCCAGCGGCGCTACGGAGGGCAGCTCGACGCCAAGGCCGACCAATACATCGCGTTCGCGGTCGACGGCGCCAACCGCATGCAGGTCCTCATCAACGACCTCCTCGACTTCTCGCGGGTGGGGCGCCTGCACAACGAACACCAGAGCGTCGACCTGGACGCCGTACTGGAGCGGGCGCTGTCCGCGCTCAGTGTCGGCATCGACGAGGCACAAGCGACGATCACCCACGATCCGTTGCCGACACTGACCGCAAACCCCACCCAGATGGGCATGCTCTGGCAGAACCTCGTCGGGAACGCCGTCAAATTCCGCCGCCCCGACCAGGCCCCGAAGATCCACATCGGCGCATCCCGCGAAGGCGATCTATGGCGCTTCACGGTCACCGACAACGGCATCGGCATCCCCGACGAATTCACGGAGAAGATCTTCGTCATCTTCCAGCGGCTGCACACCAAGGACGCCTACGCCGGCAGCGGCATCGGGCTGGCGATGTGCAAGAAGATCGTCGAATTCCACGGAGGCACCATCGCCGTCGATCCCACCTACCGCGACGGCGCACGCATCACCTTCACCCTGGCGCCCCAGCCACGTGAGGCCCCCGACAGCACCGACACCACCACGGTGCCCGAACTCACCCGCGAGAGCAGCGGATCGCAATGAGCCTCCCGCAGCGTTGACCGCTCCGCTCAGGCGAGGAGTTGCGCCAGCACGGCCATCTCGGCGGGCGGGTCGACCACCGGCTGGATGAGCAGTTCGTCAACGCCCGCCCGTTCCAGGGTGGCGATACGGGCAAGCAGCTCGTCGCGGGTGCCGATCAGGGCCAAGGCGCTCAGCAGTGAGGGCAGCACCAGGTCCCGATCCTGCGGCGCGATGCGCCCGAGGTAGTTGGGGTAGAGCATGATGTGCCGGTCCGGCGCGGTGGCGGTGGTGCCGCGCCGTTCGAGGAGCCTGTTCACCGCCTCGCGTGCCTCGGGGCCGAGCTGGTCGGCGAAGGCGGGTGTCTCGGCGGCCGTGTCGGCGGCGAAAGCCAGCAGCGACAGGACGAGGTGGCCCGTCGCGTCCCGGGCCGCGTCCCCCTGGGGGTCCTCTCCTTCGCCGAGCAGATGGAGCGAGGTGACCACGTAGGAGTCCGCCTGCGAGCCCGGGTGCGCGACGAGGCCGTGGGCCGCGCCCTGGGCGGCGTGCCGGCGGGTGTCGTGCAGCGCGCGCCAGGCGGTGGGGTCCAGCAGGCCGAAGGAGATGAGGCCGGTTCCGCGGCGGCCGGCCACCCCGGCAGCCTTCGGCCCGAGCAGCGCGGCCACGACGAACTCGATCGGGTCGGCGGTGTTCACGTACGGCCCGGCGTGCAGGAACCGGATGTCGCGCACCCGGTCACCTTCGCGGTACTCGGTCCGACGCCCTGCGCACAGGTCCTGCAGCGCGACGGTGAACTCCTCCAGTCTGGCCGCCGTGGTCGGACGCATGCCCAGGGTGCGCCGGGCGGTGTTCCCCGTACCGACTCCGCAGATGATCCGGCCCGGCGCCAGGGCGTTGAGACTGGCGAGCCCGCTCGCGGCGGCCGGGGCCGAGCGCAGCGCCGGGGAGGTCACGCCGATGCCGAGCCTGATGCGGCTGGTGGCCTTCGCGCACAGGCTCAAGGCGACGAAGGGGTCGCCGTGAACCATGGGGGTGTCGTTGACCCAGAAGCTGTGCAAGCCCAACTCCTCGGCCCGCACGGCGAGATCCTCCACACCGGGCCGCGCGGCGAAGACAACGCCTGCACGCATCCATACCTCCAGGTGTGAGGATCGAAAGGGCGCGAGGATCAACTCAGACCTGCCCAGCATGGCAGGTTGCGCCACAGGTCCGTCGCCGAGCCGCGAGGTCTCTACGGTCGCAGGTCGGGGTGCTCATGCCTGAACGGGATGGTCGAACCTGCGGTACGGGGGACCTGCGGTTTCTACGCTCGACGACAGAGCCGCCGACTTCTCAACTACTTTTTTCTCATTGAATGTACGGTCACCAAGATGAAGGCTGCCGAGCCAACGGCCAGCACAACGATCGTCATTGGCGTGCTGTCCGATATGAATGCACCGAGTTCGTTCATATCCATCCGGCTTACCCCAAGGCTTCCTCAAGGCGACATCTGTGCTCGCTTGTCATTCCGGGTAGCAGGCCGTATACCCCGCAAGTCCGGTACCACGCGCGGCCACGGCCCGCAGAGCTAAGCCCGGGCCGAGGAGTTCAGCTGCCCACCGCAGTGTGCGGCGGGTCAGTTGGCCGTCGAGGTCAGGGCGCTTCGACGTGAGACGCGCCGGATTCCGTGCGGGTCCCTCAGGCGCCGCGCAGCAGGGCACCCTCCTGCTGAAGGATCTGCCTGAACCTCCGCTGTAGTGCCGGGCCCGGCTCGATTCCCAGTTCCGCGTCCAGGTTGTGCTGGACCCTGCGGTAGACACTGAGGGCATCCGCCTGCCTGCCGGAGCGGTACAGGGCGGTCATGAGTTGTTCACAGAAGCGCTCGTGCAAGGGGTACTGGGTCAGCAGCTGCTCCAGTTCCGGGATCACCTGCCAGTGCCTGCCCAGCCTCAAGTGCGCCTCGACGAACAGCTCCCTGCCGATCAGCCTGGTTTCCTCGAGCCGGACATATGCGATGCGGCAGATCATGCCGGTGCCCGTGTCGATGAGAGCCGGCCCCCGCCATTCGGAGAACGCCTCGGTGAGCATCCTGATGGCCAGTTCACCATCTGCGTCCAGGCGTCGACCGGCCGCCTCCACGGAAGTCGAGAAGCGCAATGCGTCGACGTCCGCCGGATCGACGTCGAGCACGTACCCCGACCGCGTCGTACGGAGGACATGACGGGCTTTCGGCTTGCCGGTCTGTTCGGTGAGGACACGGCGTAATCGTGCGACGTGTGACTGCAGGGAGTTGTCCGCGGTCTTCGGAAGTTGATCTCCCCAGAGCTCGTCAAGCAGATCAAGGGCCGGTACCGGGGTGCCAGGTGTGAGAGCCAGGGCCGCCATAATCGTTCTGAGCTTCTCTCCCGGCAGCTGGATGGGAATGTCCTCCTCGACCACCTGCAGCGGCCCAAGTAGCCTCACCTGCATGCGAACCCCCGGTTTTTCTGCCACGTGGGCAGTGCCTGTCGTGCGTGCTCGACCGTAGTTCGTAAGGCGGGCGCACCCGGATTGGTGGGAGACACACTGAGGTTCACTCCGACAGGGCCGCGGCGGGGCCGCTGGGCTCGGATACCGAGCTTGACCTCATGAGATCGTCGCGGATGGCATCCCCTGCGTGGACTTCAACAACTGCGCGCAGCAACTGGGCTCAGATCGTCACGGCTGTACTTCCCTGCCACCGGCAGGGCCGGCGGCGAGCGCCCGGGAGTCAGCCCGCACAGGGTGCGGACCGGGGCGGCCGCGGTGCCGGGCGAAGCCGAGGCCCAGCAGGCCCGCGATGGCAGCCGCGGCGCAGCTGAAGAGCACCACGTGGCGGTACGGGGCAGGGTCGGACGAGGCCGCCACGGGCAGGATGGCGGCGAGCGCCGCGATGCCCAGGGCGCCGCCGATCTGCCGTACGGCCAGGTTGAGTCCGGTGGCGCCGGCGAAGTCCGCCGGTTCCACGGACAGTGCCGCCACGCTGGACACCCCGGTGCTGACGGCGCCGATGCCGGCCCCTGCCAGCAGGCCGACCGGGATCCACATGCTCCACAGGGCCGGCTGCGAGGAGAGCGTCAGGCCCAGCCACAGTCCGGCCGCCACCAGCGTCAGCGCGCCGCAGCTCACCACCAGATGCGGGCGGCTTCTGCTCAGGGAGCGCCCCACCAGCGCCGCGACCGTCGCGGACAGCAGCGCCCCCGGCGTCATCGACAGACCCGCCGTGATCCACGGGTAGTGCCAGACATCCACCAGGAACAGCGCCCCGACCAGGAGCCAGGCATACAGCGCCGCGCCGAAGAACAGAGAGACGAGATTGGCCAGCGCGAACGGCTTGCTGCGCCACAGTCTGGTCTGCAGGGCGGGCCGCGGGTGCCGCCTGGCGCGCAGCAGGGCCCACGCCGACAAGAAGAGGCCCGCGATGAGGGAGCCCAGCACGCGCGGGTCGTCCCAGTGCCACTCCCGCCCCTGGGTGACACCAAGGACGAGGAGCCCGGTGCCGGCCGTGACAAGCAGCGTGCCCAGCGGGTCGGGAAGCCCCTGCCCGCTGGTTGCCGGTGCGCGTACGGCCCTGATCCCGGCGAGCAGGGCAAGGCCCAGAGGGACGTTGACGAGGAACAGCGAGCGCCAGCCGGCCACGTCGATGAGGATGCCGCCGAGGCTGGGCCCCGCCGCGGCCGCGGCGGAGGCTGCCGCGCTCCACAGCCCGATCGCCGCCCCTCTGCGCTGCGGGGCCACATCGGCAAGGAGTACGGCGAGGGAGGCCGGAATCATGGCCGCCGCCCCCAGTCCCTGCAGCCCCCGTGCGGCAAGGAGCGCCGGGAGGGCGGGGGCCGCGGCACACAGCAGCGAGGCGGCGGTGAACAGGCCCATGCCAGCGACGTACAGACGGCGCCGCCCCAGTACGTCGGCGAGGCGTCCCGCGGGGGCGAGGCATGCGGCGAAGACGATGGCGTACAGCGAGATGACCCAGGTCAGGTCGGTCACCGAGGCGCCGGTAAAGCTGCTGTGCAGGTCCGCCACCGCGAGGTTGGCCACGGTGGCGTCCAGGATCGACAGGAAGATCGCGCCCGCCGCGAGCGTCACCACGAGCGGGTAACTCGGCTGCCGGGCAGCCGAGTCCGGGTTCCGGCTCATGCGTCGTCACTCCTTCGCCCGAACGGCCCCCGGTGCAGGGCCCTTGTTCGCTCCAATCTGGCAAGCGCCGGGGGCGGGCGCTGGCAGGAATCCGCCACCACCCGTGTTCCTCCGTGTGCCGGACCAACAGCGGATCCGCGCCCTCCCGTAGTCAGTCCCAGGCCACGGGCATGTCTTCCAGACCTCCGAGGACCGCGAAGTCCTTCCAGCGCAGTTGCTGGGCCGGCACCGTCAGGCGTAACCGCGGGAATCGCTCGAACAGGGCACGCAGGCCGATGGCGAGTTCGAGACGGGCCAGACCTGCGCCGATGCAGAAGTGCGGGCCCTGCCCGAAGGCCATCTGGGTGCGCTGCTCGCGCTGGATGACGCAGTGGTCGGGATCCGGGTAGGCCTCGGGATCCCGGCTGGCGGTGCCGACCGAAGCGAGCACCGCCGAGCCCTCGGGTATGACCGTGCCGCCCAGCTTCACGTCGCTCGTCGTGATCCGGATGGCGGTCCCGCCGCCGGGGACGTTGAGCCGCGCCAGCTCTTCCACGGCCTCGGGGTAGAGCTCGGGATCGGCTCGCAAAAGTGCGAGCTGGTCGGGGTTGTTGAGCAGGGTCGCCGTCCCGGCGCAGAGCACGGTCACGGTGGTGTCGTGTCCCGCGAACAGCAGCAGCGCGCCCAGGCTGACGATCTCGCGTTCGGACGGCTCACCTTCCTCGTCGTGGATGCGCACCAGGGCACTGATCAGATCGTCGCCGGGTTCCTCGCGCCGGTGGCCGACCAGCCGGGCGAAGTAGGCCCGCATGTCCTCGTCGGCCTGCCGGAGCTCCTCGGGCGGGTACTTGGTGAGCGAGAAGAACCGGTCGCACCAGGCCCCGAACTTGTCGTAGTCCTCGAACGGGACCCCGAGGATGCGGCAGATGACCCGCAGCGCGAGCGGACGGCCGTACATCTCGACGAGGTCACCCGCGGGCGGGCCCGCCTCCATGGCATCGAGCAGTTGCGCGGCGACCTCCTCCACGTACGGCCGCATCCTCCGCACGCGCTGCGGGCTGAACGCCCGGTTGGCGAGTTTGCGGATTTGGGTGTGCCGTGGGGGGTCCATGGAGATCATGCTGTCCGGGTCGGGCTCGACCAGCTGCGCGCGGGCGGCGCCGGGACGGAACAGCGCCTCCCTGCTGAAGCGAGGATCCGACAGCGCGGTCCGCACGTCCTGATGGCGGGCCACGAACCAGGCGGGGTCGCCGGTCGCGAGGGTGATCGGGCATACGGGCTCCTCGCGCAGCGCCTCTGCGTATGCGTCGGCCGGCACGAGCGGGTCGGTGCGCTTCACGGGATAGGTGAACCTGGGTGGGGGTGTGGGGGCGAGAGGTGAGTGGTCATCAGGTATGCGTGCGGACAGCGCCTGGTCGGAGGCTGCCTGGTCGGGAGGTACCTGGTCGGAGGGTGCCTGGTCGGACATCGTGCGATTCCCCTTCTGACATACGGGCGGACGGGCGTACGGGCTTAAGGGCGTACGGGCGCGCTGGCGGCCCGGCGTTCAGCGGAACGAAGCCGGACGGGCTTCGGCGCCGGGCAGCGGTTCGGACAGTGCTCTGGTCACCAGCGCGTCGACTTGGCGTGCGGTCAGTGAGGCGAGGCGGTCCAGGCCGTTGATGACCTCGGTGGAGGTTCCGGACGACGCGAGCTTGGCCCGGACCAGTTCACGGTGGCCGTGCCGGGTCGCGGGACCGGCCGCGCCCTTCGGCCGCCCGCACGAGGCGGTGAGCACCCGGCCGTCGCGCAGGGTGATCCGTAGCCGGGCGCCCACCGTCTTGTCGGCCTTCTGGAAGGTGGTGCTCGGTGGCCCGGCGATATCGGCGGTGGCCGTTATGCCCTCCCCCATGACTGCCACGAGCCACCGTCGGCCGTTCTCTCCCGCCTGCCGCAGCGCCTCGCCCAACGGGGCGGTCCCGCGCAGCACTTCGCGGCTCAGCCCGGGGTCGTATTCCAACCGCACCCGGTCCGCGAGAGACCAGCGCAGACGGTCCGCGGTCGCCGGCGCCGCGAGATCCGCGGGGAGGACGGAGCCGGTGGTGAGGGCGGTGGCCACGTTGTAGGCGACGGAGACGTTGAGCGCCATGATCGCCGACCGGTCGCGGTCCACGTACGGGGCAGCGTCCCGGTCCATGGCGATGGTCAGCCGGGCCGCCGAGACCACGATCTGCTCGATGTCGTGGAGGTCTTCCCGGGAGAGGCGGGTGTGCAGCTGTGCGGCGCAGTCGACGGCCGCGTCCACGTACGCGCCCGCCGGATTGAGCTTGAAGGTCAGCGTCTCGGTGTGCCAGCGCGTGCCGAGTCCGGCCGTGACCGCCTCCGGCGACGGCACGTCCGCGAATTTGGCGAGCAGGCCGCCGGGGTGCTCCAGGATGTCCTCCGCGCCCCGCAGCCCCGCGGCCGCCGCGTCGCAGGCGTCCAGCGCGGTCCGTACCGGCGTCGCCGCCGAGAGAACCTTGGCCTCACTGCCGAGCAGTGCCCTGCGCAGCGGCCATGGCGGCGTCGCGAGGGCCAGGCCCCAGGCGTTGGTCCACAACCCGGCCGGGGCCCGGGCGCCGTGCAGGCGGGCCGCCACGGCACCGACGAGCTGGGTGTACGAACTCCCCTGTCCCCGCAGCGGCCCCAGCGCGCAGGCGGCGGTGACCCGGGCGGCGCACTCGTTCGCGGCGACGACCGCCGTCAGCAGGGCCCGCCCGTTGAGCCGTTGCACCCGCCGGAAGGCCAGCGGGACGCCGACGGAGGCGTGGGTGACATGGCCCGCGTACATGCTGTCCTCGTAGTAGAGGCACGAAGACAGTGCGGCCATGACCTGCGCCGCCTGGCAGGGGTCGGCCACGAGCGGGGTGCCGAAGGCCCCCACCAGCTTGCGCCCCAGGGGGTGGGCCAGGCTCGCCCGCAGCACGGCCAGATGCGAGATGACCTGGCTGGTGGCGTACTCCTCGATCCGCCCGGGCAGATCCGCGTGGCGCAGACCGGCGGACCACTCGGCCAGCTGCCGGCTGAGGGTGGGGAGGCCGGGCGAACGGCCGGGGCCCTGGCCGCCGTCGGCCGTGCCCGGCGCTCCCGGCGTGCCCGGCGCGGTCACGGCCGGCTCCCGGACAGGCCGCGCGGCGGTGGCCTGTGGGTCTCGCGCCGCGGCGGTGGCCTGTCGGTGAGGTAGCGGTCGATCGCGTCGGCTCGACGACCGGCGACGGGTCGGCCCGCGACACCGGAGCGCGCGTCGGTGTCGTCGTGACGCAGGAAGCTGTGTGGGTCTGTCCCGGCCGTGGTGTACACACCTCGCTCCTTCCGAGAGCTGGGAACGCACCGGCGGTGCGACGGAGTGCCGTCTCATCGTTGAGGCCCTGGGTGGTAGTGCCCTGGAAATCCCCTGACGCGGATCTCTCAGGTCCCCGCCTGTCGGCGAGACCGACACTGCCTGGGACCCGGCATTGCGGTGACGGCGCATTTTCGCCAGCGGCCACGGACACCGCGTGCCACCGTCGATGAGGTCAATGACGTGACGTCGATGAACCGGACAGCTGGCTCAGGAGGGGTTGGGGACATGGAAACGATCCAGGTGACGGAGAGGAACGACCCGCTCGTGGTGTCACCGGCCGAGGGGGCGGCATTGCTCCGGGGCGCCCCGTGGTCCCGGCTGGTCATCGTCGGGGACAGCGTCGCCCGGGGCGTCAGCGAGTCGTGCCCCGGCTACCGCACCGGCCCCTGGTCGAGCCTGGTGATCGCCGCCCTGCGCGGAGTGCGGCCGGAACTGGTCCACCTCAACCTGGGGCAGCGTGAACTGGTGACCGCGCAGGTACGCGAGACCCAGCTGGACTCCGCGCTGGCTTTCGGACCTGACCTGGTGATCGCGCTGTGCGGGGGCAACGACGGGCTGCGCAAGACGTTCGATCCGGATGCCGTGGAGGGCGAACTCGAAGCCCTCTTCACGCCGCTGCGTACCGCCGGCACGCTGGTGACCGCCGGCTTCTTCGACATCAGCGGCAATCCGCACTTCGACGCGCGATACCGGGACGTGGCCCGTGAGCGCCTCGCCGTCCTGTCGCGGAGGATCCGGTCGGTGGCGCAGCGTCTGGACGCCGTCCACGTCGACCTGCACGACCACCCGACCGAGCGCGACGGATCGATCTGGAGCACCGACGGCATCCACCTCAACGCCCGAGGCCAGGCCGTCCTCGGCACCGAGATCATCCGTGCCCTGGGCACCCGCCTGGGCACCGCCTGAGTGGAGCAGAAGGTGGTCAGCGGTCTTCGGTGCGGGGCTCCAGCACCTCCAGGGTGCCGGTCTGGGTGTCGTAGCTGCGCAGGGTGGTGAGCCGGGCCGACAGCGGCGGTGCCGGCAGCAGTTCGGGGATGCGCCGGTCGGCGAAGGCTCCGGCCCGCCGGGTGCGGCCGAGGGTGATGTGGGGGCTCCACCGCCCCGGTTCGTGCAGGGGGTTGAGGGTTCCGGGCCTGCTGTCCGAGGTCACCGCCTCCCACACTCGGCGGTGCAAACCGGCCAGCGCGGAGTCGAGATCCAGGGCCCAGGCCAGTACCGAGGTGGGCCGCTCGAAACGGACCACCCCGGTGAACCCCACCGCAAGCGGCAGGGCGGCGGCCACCTCGGCCAGCTCCCAGCGAATCGGGGCGGTCAGCTCGGGGCAGGCGGCCAAGGTGAGGTGCGGTCTGTTGGTCGGTGAGCGGTGGCACGCCTGACTGGGCAGCCCCGCATCCGCGAGCCTTCGCCAGGCCTCCCAGACCGCCTGCTCTGCCGCCTGGTCCAACAGGAGCTCGATCGTGCGCACTGCTGCACCCTACCGGCGATCACCAGCCATACCGGGCGAGGAGGTGACGTCCGCACGGGCGTGTACGCCGGCCCAAGCCCAAGCCCAAGCTCAACCGCAGGCGCAGGCCCAAGCCCAAGCTCAACCGCAGGCGCAGGCCCAAGCCCAAGCTCAACCGCAGGCGCAGGCTCAAGCCCCCCAGACAGGGAAGAGCTCCGCGGCCGCTCACGACGAGCGGCGGCGCGGAGCTTCCGTCCGGGCGGTCCGGTCCGGTCCGGTCCGGTCTTTCAGGGGTTACTCGACTGTGGTGAGGCCCGTACGCAGCTTGCCGATCAGCTTCGTGATCAGGCGGGAGACGTGCATCTGCGAGTAACCGAGCTCGTCGGCGATCTGCTGCTGGGTCCGCTCCTCGACGAAGCGGAGGTGGATCAGGCGCCGTTCCCGCTCGTTCAGGTCCGCGATCAGCGGCGCGAGGGAGTGGAAATTCTCCACGAGTTCGAAGCGGTCCTCGTCGATGCCGATGAAGTCGGCGAGCAAGGTCTCGGACTCGTCGTCCTTGCCGGAGACGGCGGCGTCCAGCGAGACGCTGCTGTAGCCGTTGGACGCCTTCTGCGCTTCGGCGACCTCCGAGGGGTCCAGCTGCATCAGCTCGGCCAGCTCGGCCGTCGAGGGGCTGCGGCCCAGACGGGTGCGCAGCTCCTCGGTGGCCTTCGACAGTTCTATGCGCGCCTCCTGCAGACGGCGCGGCACGTGCACGGCCCAGGAAGTGTCGCGGAAGAACCGCTTGATCTCACCGGTGATGTAGGGGACGGCGAACGAGGTGAACTCGACTTCACGGGTCAGCTCGAACCGGTCGATGGCCTTGATCAGGCCGATGGTGCCGACCTGAATGATGTCTTCCATCTCCTGGTGGCCGCGGTGCTTGAACCGGGAAGCGGCGTACTGGACGAGGGAGAGGTTCATCTCGATCAGGGCGTTGCGCACGTACTGGTACTCGCGCGTGCCTTCCTCGAGCTGGGTGAGGCGGTCGAAGAAATGCCGCCCGATCGCACGGGCGTCCTGGGGACGGATCGAGGCGGGATCGGCGTAGGCGCGCTCGATCAGATTCTCCTCGGCCCCCCGGGTCGTGGTCTGCGTCTGCTCGTCGACTGCCACGGTCTGCATGGTGATTCGCCCCTGTCCCCTCGTTCGTACTCACGATGTCGTGCGACCGAGTACCCCCGTCCCGGAGGCCTATGCATAAGTTCGGCCAAACCGAATCGTCCCTCGTCGCAGCCGGTGATTCGCCCCCGTCGAAGCCGGTGCACCGCCCTTTGCCGGAGCGGGTCAGACCAGGCTCAACACCGCGGTGATCGTCTTGCCCCCCGGCTCGACCGCGACGTCCAGACGCGAGCACAGCCGCTGGATCACCATCCAGCCGTGCCCGCCCGGCCGGCCCCGGGCAGGCGGCTGGCGTCGCGGCACATCGGAGCTGGCGTCGCTGACGCGCAGCTCGAGTTCGTCGCCCTGGAGGCGGACGACGAACCGCGTCACGCCGCCCGCGTGCAGCAGGGCGTTGGCCGTCAGCTCACTGACCACGAGCAGCGCGTCGTCGCGCAAGCGCTGTGCTTCGGCCATCGGCAGACCGCCGCACACCTCTGTCAGCACCTCGCGGACCGCGGACCGTGCGTCCGCGCAGCTGATGTCCTCTGTTTCCACTGATCTCACTGCCTCGACAACGCTCATCGCCGCGTTGGTCCTTTCCCCGTACATCACTGGTGCCGCTCTCGTGTCGGCGGTACTTTTCCCTCCTGCCCTGCGCGGCCTGCCCCACACCCGCCCTCGCTCGGCCAGGTAAGGCAATACAGGATTCAGATCAGAATCGGCTGCATGCTCACCGTGCGACACTCACGACGGGTTGTCACTTCGTGATGTCTGGCACGGGGTCATCAGTGCATCCCTGATCAGTGGGCCGTGAACATGTGGGAGGGTCAGGGCATGGATTCCGACAGACAGAGTATCGACGTCAACCGGCACGACCGGGTGACTGTCGTCTCCTTCCGTAACGAGCTCGACCTCGAAGACACAGCTGAGGCCACGCTCGCGCTGACCAGTGCGCTCACGGACGCCGGCACCGCAGGTACGCTGCTCGATCTGACCGGCCTCACCTTCGCCGACAGCACCCAGCTCAATGTGATTCTGCGCGCAAACGCCGAACATCAGGAGGCACGACGCCCCTTCGTCGTGGCCGGCCCGTTCCACACCGGCGTCTCGCGGCTCTTCGAGGTTACGGGCGTCGTCCACGTCCTGGAACTGGCCGACACCCGTGATGCCGGCATCCAGCGCATTCACGCGCTCCTTGGCAGCGGCAGGATCGCCGCACCGGACAAGACCGAGCACTGAAGCAGGCGCACTCCGGGCGCGCCGGCGGCAGGCCCTCGGGCCGGGGCGGCCGGGCGCGACCGTCCGGGGTGAATGTGCCGGACATGCTTCACACCCACAAAGATCGCCACATGAACGTGAGCGTGAACTCTGAAGTGCCGTAGCCCGAAGACGGGCAATGGCTGTGGCCCGGCGCACGAAGCGGCCCCCGCGAGGGTGGAGGCGCAGGTTTCCCACTGCAATGCCCCGCGGGGGCCGGTATCTCCTCGCTTACCCGACCTCGCGTCCGATACGCCGGACTCATGCAGTGCCTTCGCTGCTCGCAGACAAAGGGGTGGCCCGGCCGTCATCGGCCGGGCCACCCCTTTTGTCAGGTCCACTCTGGGTGGGCCCTCGCTCGCGACGAGCGTTCAGGCGCTCGTCACCACCGGTACCAGCGACCCTTGCGGCCGCCACTGGCAGCGGGCCGGATCACGAAGCCGAGCAGCCACACCACCAGCACGATGACGGCGATCCACCACAGCGCCTTGAGGGCGAAGCCCGCGCCGAAGAGAAGCAGAGCCAGAAGAAGAACTACAAGCAGGGGAACCATTGTTATTACCTCCTGGCCACCATCTGCTCTTAACTCGAACCTACAAACACACAAAAGGCGCGTTTCTTTCACCGGGTACGGGGCATGCGGTCGCACCTTGGAATGCCCCTCTCCGCACCGTTCATGCAGCCGGCGGCGGGCGTGATCCACACACCCCCGGCGGTCCCCGACGGCCGCCCGGGCAGTGCCGTACCGGTGGGTGACCTGAAGCCGCCCTCGCCGTATCCCGTACGGTCGGGTCCGTGATGATCAAATCGGGGTCCCCGCGCAGCCTCGGCCGCCCTGCCGCCGAGGCGCGGGTGCGCTTCGACACGGAGTTCCAGGAGGTCGGCGGCGGACCGCGGCGCCGCTTGCTCATGGTCGACGACGAGCCGGCCTTCGAGCTCAGCTTCTACTGCGGAACGTGCCCGCTGCTGTTCCGCCGGTTGGAGGCGGCGCGGGAGACGTTGTCTTTGCCGAGCGTGCAGGAACGGCTCACCGGTTCGCTGGAGGACCCGGACGCCCCGGACGCCGCCCAAGTGATCGATGCGTTCGGCGCGGTACTGCCGGAGGCTCAATACCTTCCCCTGCTTCTGGATGTCCGACCCCGGCTGGTCATCCCCGGCAAGGAAGGCGACTACTTCAGCCACGAGCAGGTCACGACGTGGGGGATCGATCAGTTCTGGGGCCTGCCGGAGTACCCCCACACCCCGTACTACCGGACCTACGAGACCGCCGTCGACGCGCACGCGCACCTGTATGAGTTCGTCGTGCCCATGGTCCCCCCGACGTGGAACGACAGGGAGCGTGTAGAGGAGTACGCCGCACTCATGGGACGCGGTACGGTCCCCACGGCGGTGGCGCTCTCCACGCTGGACGTGTGCGAGCCCGCCGCCGGGATGCCGGTCGACCACTACCAGCATTGGGGCCTGACGCACTTCCTCCTCGACGGCCACCACAAACTGGAGGCCGCTGCCACGACCGGCCGGCCCGTGCGGATCCTCTCGCTCCTGGCCCTGGGCGAGAGCCTGGCCGGAACGGACGACTGCGCCCGACTGCCCGCCCTGCGCGCCAGGCCCCCTTCGACCCGCGCGAGCAGCAGCTGACCTGAAGCGGCACCGATGCCCCCGGCCCACGGCAAGACGGGCACCTTCACCTTCTGGGCCCTCGGCCCCAGCCCGCGCGGGGCAGGCAGCCTGGAGGTGCCCACGCGCCCCGGAACCATCACGGCCGCCATGATCCCCTCGTCCCGTAGACTCCCGGCCACTCCCCCACGCGCCGGCCGGAACCGCTACTCCAGGGACCTGACATGCCCACGCTGCACCGCACCGTCGCCGCCGTCGCGGCCCTTGTGATCCTTGCCGGATGCAGCCACGCGCAAGACGGGCCGCAGACTCCCGGCGCTCGCGCCGACGACTCCACCGGCCAGCACGCCAAGGCCGCTTGGCGCTATGACTACGCCGGGCAGGACACCAACGCCGCCTTCTCCGACGTCGCCGCCGCCTCCGCCGACGACGCCTGGGCCATCGCCAAGAGTCCCGTCACCGGCGTGGTGGACAACCAGGACACGCACCTCTTCCACTACGACGGCCAGCGATGGCAGCCCTTCGACCTGCCGCCCGCACTGCGTCGCCTCGACGATCTCCCCTTGGTCCGGCTCGAGGCATCCGGACCGCGTGACATGTGGCTCTTCGCCGGCATCGTCACGCATCCCGACCGGAGCCACCCGCCGCTGGCCGCCCACTGGAACGGCACGACGTGGCGGACCGTGCGCCTGCCCCACGACTTCCCTCAAGCCGTCAGGGGCGCCGCCGTCTTCAGCCCCGACGACGCCTGGGCCGTCGACGGTTCGGACACCGCCTGGCACTGGGACGGACAGCAGTGGCAAGCCCGTTCGCTCCCCGCCAAGGCGCAGGCGCTGGCCGGCACGTCGGGGAAGGACCTGTGGGCCGTGGGCTCCGGCTCGACGCGCCGGGGACAGTCCAGGCCCGCCGCACTGCGGTGGGACGGCAGCAGATGGAAGAAGGCGACGCTGCCCGCGATGCCGCCCGGCCCGCAGGACGACCCCCACTCCGGCGAACTCACCCGCGCCGTAGCTCTCTCGGCACAGGACGTGCGCGCCTTCGGCCAGGTGAGCAGCGAAGGCGGAGACACCGATGCCTACTCCGCCGGTCTCGCACTGCGCTGGGACGGAACGCGGTGGAGCCAGGACGACGGGGTGCCGTGCTGCGTGTCCGGCCAGGCAGGGGGCGTCCTCTTCCTGACCCCCAAGCGCTACCTGACGTCCGCCGGCCGACAAGAGCGGATCACCCAGCCTCCCTGTCCCGGCCGTCGGTCGGGCAAGCTCGGCGAGAGCGGCTGCAGACAGAAGCTCCAGCTTGAGGAGTACGCCGCGATCCCGGAATCCCGGGAGGTCTGGGGCGTCGGCTCGGTCAGAGGCCAAGCCGCCCCCTCCCGCCCCGTCATCGTCCGTCTGCGCGCCGCTCCTTAACCCTCCCGCATGCGCACTGCATACACCCAGGACACGGCCGTGGATCGCCGTGGCTTCAGCCCGGGGTGGCGCGTGAGGGGCGATGACCGGCCGGCGCCGCGCGGCCAACGGTTATTCGATGGCTGCGCGAGTCTCGCGGCTGACAGGCTGTGAGCATGAGTCTGCGGCCCACCGACGTGCCCGACATCTCCTGGCTGGGCACACCGATCGACGCCCGCCCGCTGTTCGGGCCGGAGCAGGCCTCGCTCCTCGGCACGCTGCGCGCTCTGCGGCGCGATGACTGGAGCAGGGAGGCGGTTCCGGGCTGGACGGTGCACGATCTCGCCGCCCACATCCTCGGCGACCACCAGGGCCGCCTGGGCCGCAGCGCAGCGCGGCACCAGACCTTCAGGAGGGCCGGAGAAACGCTGGAAGCCTTCATTCACCGGGGCAACCAGGAGTGGGTCGATCTCCACGCCGAGCACAGCCCCGCCGATCTCATCGAGGCCTTGGAGTCGGCCGGGGCCCAAGTCGCCCGTCGATTCGAGGCCATGGACCTGTACGCACCGGGCCTTGCGGTGTCCTGGGCCGGGGCTGACCCGGCGCCCGCATGGCTGGACATCGCCCGGGAATTCACCGAGTACTGGACCCACCGCCAGCACATTCGACACGCCACCGGCCTCGGCACCGACCGGCGGCCCGGCGCTCTGTCCATGGTCCTGGACACCTTCCTGCGGGCCCTGCCCCACACCCTGCGTCATACGCCCGCACCCGCCGGGACGCAGCTCCGCGTCCTGGTCGATGAACCGGCCCTGGCCTGGACCGTGACCGCCACCACGGACCGCTGGTCCCTCGCCGAAGCATCCGCCGGCCGCCCGGCCGTAGCGGTGGAGCTGGACGCGGAGACCGCCTGGCGCCTGTGCACCCGCGGCATCGATCCGGACACCGCCCTGGCCCGCGCCCGGATCCGCGGAGAGCGGCGGTTCGCCGAAGCCGTCTGCCAGATCGTGTCGATCGTCCACTGACGCCGTCACGAGCCGGGACCCGTCGTCCGTTTCGGAAAGCGGCCCCGAGGTGATCAAATGTTCACCGAACACGCCGCCGCCGGATTGCGGCGGCAGCACCTGGGCACCGGGCACACGGGCGCAGGAACATCCTGTCGGCCTGTCGGCGCAGGACGGACAAGGCGGGGCGGGACATGGGTACGGCGAAGACGGTTCCCGAGACGCGGGACATGGAGGGCGAGGAGCTCTCCGGGGACGAAGCATTCGTGGCGTTGCGCCACTACGGGGGATGGCGGCTGTTCCACGACGCCTTCGTGCGCTTTCGCTACGCGGACGGGTTCAGCCACTCCCGGGCCCTGGCGCTGCAGACGGTCCTCGCGGTGGTCCCGCTCGCCATCGTGTTCGTCGGCCTGTCGGCCGTGCTGCACACGCAGGGCATCGGCCGGTTCGCCGAAGAGGTCATCCACCGGATGGCACAAGGACCGAGCGCCGACGTCGTGGACGAGGCGCTGGCCCGCAGTCGCCGCAACGCGGGCGACGGCACGCAGGTCGCTCTCTGGTTCGGACTCATATTCTCCCTGGCCAACGTCACGACGGCGATGTGCCAGATCGAACGCGGCGCCAACCGGATCTACGGCAACGAGCGCGACCGCCCTTTCCACCGCAAGTACCTGCGCGGCCTGGTCATGGCCGCTACCGCGGGGCTCCCGCTGGGCCTGGGTTTCGTCGTGATGGTGGCGGGCCGTGACCTGGCGGCCGCAGCGGTGGAGGTCTTCGGCGTCGGGCACACGGTGAGCTCGGTGTTCGGGGTGGTGCGTTGGCCGGTGGGCTTCGTGCTGGCCCTCGTCTCGGCCAGCATCATCTTCCGGCGCTCGCCCCGACGGCGCCAACCGGGTTACACATGGCTGGCGTTCGGCGCGGCCTTCTACCTCCTGCTGTGGACGGGCCTGACCGGCCTTCTGAGCCTGTACCTCTCCGTCAGCGGCTCCTTCGACACCATCTACGGCCCGCTCAGCGCCTTCATGTCCTTGCTGCTGTGGGCCTACCTGACCTCGATCGCCCTGTTCCTGGGGCTGGCCTTCGCGGCCCAACTGGAAGCGGCCCGGGCCCTGAAACCCGGCCCCATCGAGCCGGACCCGGGAGTGTGACGCCGGTGCTCGCGCCGTCCGGGCCTCGCTCTAGGCTGTGCCGGTGATCGAACGTGACGCGATGAAGCTGCCGGTGACACTGCCCGCCCACACCATCGCCGTCGGCACCGAGCCTTTGGACCGGCCCGCACGGAACTCGGTGGGCGGCTGGCCCTGCCTCGACGCCGGCCAGGCATGGCCCGAGTGCTTCTGCGGCGAGCGGATGACCCTGTTCTTCCAGCTCGACATCCCCCTGGGCCAAGAGCACTTCGGCGGAGACCATCTGCTGGTCTTCCACTGCCGTACGCACAACGACGCCTCCGACCCCACGGTGTCCGCCGGTCAACTGGCACCCGCCTACTGGGCCGCCCCGCAGCCCTCCTACCCGCGCCCCTTCTGGCGTCTCCTGCTCCAGAGCCGGGCCGCACAGCCCGTGGCGGAGGCGGAACCCTCACTGCGCCCCCTGCCTCTGACGTTGCGGCCCTTTGCCGACACCCCCGACGCGCGGGGCCTGGGCATCCAGGCCTTCAAGGTCGGTGGCACCCCCTCCTGGGCGCAGAGCCCCGAGCATTACCGGTGCGCGTGCGGCGCCGATCTGGTGTTCGTCTGCCAGGTGCCGGAGGGAATGGAATTCGGCGACGAGACCGACGCGCTCTTCCTCGGCAACGAGATCTACCTGCTGGCCTGCCCGGCCCACTGCGATCCGGCCGCGATCTGGCCGGTCAACCAGAACTGACCGCGTCTGCAAGCCATGCCGACCAGCGCGTCTGGTCGGCACGTGCGGGGCGTCTGGTCGGCACGACCGGGGCGCAGGCGGGCACAGGGGGCCGCAGGCGGGCTTGAGCGCGGACACATGGCGGCCCATGGCCGGGGTAAAGGGGGCCAAGGCGCAGAGCCCACCGCACCGCGCGGCCCCTGGGCCGCCACAAGGAGGCCGGATGTTCGCAGGGTTCGAGACCGCGCAACTCGACGTCGGTGACGCTTCGGTCTTCGTCCGCTTCGGCGGGCAGGGCCCGGCGGTGGTGCTGCTGCACGGGCATCCCCGCACGTCGGCCACGTGGCACCGGGTCGCTCCGCTGCTCGTACGAGCCGGCCACACGGTGGTCTGCCCGGACCTGAGGGGCTACGGACGGTCCAGGGGACCTGCCTTCACGGCGGATCACACCGGCTACTCCAAGCGGGCCGTCGCCGACGACGTGGTGGCCGTGATGCGCCGCCTGGGGCACCGTCGTTTCTCTCTCGTCGGTCATGACCGTGGAGGCGCCGTGGCGCTGCGTCTCACCCTGGATCATCCCGATGTCGTCTCCCGCGTGGTGTTCGCCGACTGCCTGCCGCTGACGGAACATCTGTCGCGCATCACCGCCGAGTTCGCCACCCAGTGGTGGCACTGGTTCTTCTTCGCCCAGCCGGAGATCCCCGAGCGTGTCATCACCGCGGACCCCGACAGCTGGTATCGCGGCGACGTCAAGATCATGGGTGAGGAGAACTACGACGAGTGGCGGCAGGCCACGCGCAATCCCGACGTGGTGCGGGCGATGCTCGAGGACTATCGCGCGGGCCTCACCGTCGACCGGCGGCACGAGGAGGCGGATCGCGCCGCCGGGACCCGCATCACCTGCCCGACCCTGGCTCTGTGGTCCCTCCAGGACGACTTGGAAGACCTGTACGGAGATCCCCTGGCGATCTGGAGCCGATGGGCCGATGATCTTCGCGGACACGGCATCGACTCCGGACACCACATGGCCGAGCAGGCTCCTGCCGCCTTGGCCCGCGCCCTGACCGACTTCCTCGCCCCTGAGGCGGCTACGGGGCGGCCCGCGGAACAGCGGTGACGGGTGGGACACCATCGCCGTCGGGGGTCCGAGCGATGAGTTTTCGCGGTGGCTTCCGTCTTACTGGTGAATGCCAAGGACGGGAGGCAGGAAATGAGCAGAGCCACGCACATCACTCAGGTGGCCTCAATCGGGATTCACGTCGCCGACCAGCGAAAGGCGCTCGACTTCTACGTCGGTGAGCTCGGCTTCGACGTACGCAGGGACGTGCCGTTCGGCGAGGGACGGTGGATCGAGGTGGCACCGCCCGGGGCGAGCACGACGATCGCGCTGGTGCCCGAAGGCGTCCCGGCCGGCATCCGTCTGGCCACCGGGAACGCCGACGCCGATCACGCGGATCTGCTCGCACGCGGCGTCGACGTGGATGCGGAGGTCCTGCGGATGGGTCCCGCCGTGCCGCCGATGTTCGCCGTACGGGACGCGGACGGCAATGACCTCGTCCTCATCGAAAGCTCCTGAAGGGGCAGATCTCTCATGGACAAGCAGTTCACCGCGACGTTGCGCAAGAGCCCGAACAAGGGCGGCTGGACCTATGTGGTGTGGCCCGAATCGGCGGCGTTCTTCGGCACCCGCGGTCTGGTCAAGGTGCGGGGCACCATCGACGGCCATCCGTTCCAAAGCTCGTTCATGGCGCTGGGCGACGGCACGCACAAACTGCCGGTGAAGGCGGAGGTACGTAAGGCCATCGGCAAGGCGGAAGGCGGCACGGTGACCGTCCGCCTGGAGCAGCGGATGGACGCCTGACCGCGCGGAACATCACCGCCGCCGGGGGTCTTGTGCGGCGTCCCAGGCCGGCGGGTCAGAGATCGCTGTCGATGCCGGTGACGGCGGGCGGGCCCAGCGGGGCATCGGCTTCGTCGACGCCTGCTTCCTTCAGGGCGGCGGCGAGCAGCTTCGTGGCGTTCAGTTCGGCTTCGTACCGGTCCGGGGCGTCGACTTCCAGGCGGATGGAGAAGGTGTTGTCCTCGTTCAAGGTGAGCAGGTCGAGGCCTTCGTTCTCGCTGACGTCGGTGTGCCGGGCGGCCAGAGAGCGTTCGAGAGCCGACCGGGTGGAGTCGGTGATACCGGTGAGGAACGTGCCGGGAACGGTGATGACGAAGGTGGTCATGGCAACTCCTCGTACGAAACGACCCTTGCCTGGTTCCTGCTTCCCCGCATCGACCTGACTTGAACGGGATGGGGCGGGCGATCTTGAAGCGGGGCGGGGGGCTCCCACGCGTGGAGGGGCCCGGGTGCGTACGGCACCCGGGCCCCGAAGGAACTGCTACACCATCTGCCGGCCGTGAACATGCGCCGGTTTTCTGTTTCCGCCCGTCCGACCCAGCTGCTGTCGGGGGGGCGGGGATCGCGGTTGCCTGACCGGAGACCACCTCACTATCGATGTCCTGCGGTACCCGGGCTCCTTACCTCCGCCCGGGCGATCCTGATGGCGTCTCGCTCCTCCGTTCTTTCCCTCTGAACCCGCCGACCATCTGACGGGGTACCGCAATCTCCCGGTGCGCGCGTCCGCAGCCGACGCCTTCACCGAGGTACTGCCCTACTACTGATGCGCTGCGGGGTCCTACTGCCTGCACTTGCGGATTCCACTGCCCGGCAGTTCATCTCTGCCGGGCCCTGCTCGATCTCGTCGATCTCGGCTACGAGAGAAACCATAACCACATCACGACCCAATGTCTACTCCGGCCAGCATAGATTTTCGCGCGTTCGAGAATGGGGAAATCGTTCTCGAACAGAGCAGGGCGCGGGATCCGGGCACAAGGTTCCTGGCACAAGGGCCCTCCCCGGCCCTCCGCACCGGGGCCGCCTCGCGTCCGTCGGATGGCGTGAAGGACCGGGAGTGGTGCCATGCAACGTCCAAGGCCCCTGCTGCCGGCGGAAAAGCTGATGCGAGACTGACGGACATGGACATCCGTCGGAGGAACAACGTGACCGGCCACCACGGCGGTTTCAGCGCCGAGGCCATCGAGGAGCTTCTGGAGCCGCTGGGGCCGAACCATCTGTGCTGGTCGGCGGCGACGGTCCCGGCCGTCATGGGCGACGCGGACCGGCCGGAACTCGGTCAGGAGCGGACCGGCTCGTCCTGTGCTGCCGACCCGGACATGGCGCGCGTCTTCGCCCGCACGGCATTCACCTTCGCCGGAGCGGCCGCATGATGTGCCCCACCGGCCAGGCGTCCGAGCCGGGCGACGAGCGGGTGGCGCATTCCACCGACGCGGTGTTCACCTCGCTGCTTGAGGACAGCGCGGAAGAGTTGTACGAGCAGGCTCCCTGCGGCTATCTGTCGACGTTGATGGACGGCACCATCGCGAAGATCAACGCCACGCTGTTGGACTGGCTGGGCTCGGACGGGGCGCAGGTGGTGGGCCAGATGCGGTTCACGGATCTGCTCACGGTGGGCGGAAAGCTCTACCACGAGACGCACTTCGCACCGCTGTTGCACATGAAGGGCGAGGTCAGCGGTATCGCCCTCGACATCAAGGCGGCCGGGGGCCGGCGGATGCCGGTGCTGGTCACCTCAAAGGTGAAGGAAAGCCAGAACGGTGAGCCGCTGCTGATCCGCACCACGGTCTTCGACGCGCGCGACCGGAGGGCCTACGAGGCAGAGCTGCTGCGCAGCCGTCAGGCTGCGGAGGAAGCCCGCCGGGAGGCCGAGGCCGACCGCGAACGGCTCCAGGAGGCCCTCGCCGTCCTGCAGCAGAGCCTGCTGCCCTCCGCGCTGCCGGCCATTCCCGGGCTGGAGGCGGGCTCGTACTACCACACGGCCTCTCCCGACCTGCTGGGCGGAGACTTCTACGATCTGTTTCCCCTGGATGCCGACCGGTGGGCGTTCTTCCTCGGCGATGTGTGCGGCAAGGGCCCTCAGGCCGCCGCGGTCACTTCCCTGGCCCGCTACACCTTGCGCGCTGCCGCCCTGCACGACTCTGATCCGGTCTCCGTGCTGTCCACCTTGAACATGGTGCTGCACGAGCGGTACTCAAGCGGCGACACACGCTATTGCACGGCCGTCTTCGGCGTCCTGGAACGCGGCGACGATCAGGTCGGCATCCACCTGGCCTCCGGCGGGCATCCTTCGGTTCTGCTCCAACGCGCGGACGGCAGCGCCCAGTTCGTGCCGACCCCGGGCGGGATGCTCATCGGCGTGCTGCCCCAGGCCCAGTTCACCGCTGCCCGCACGGAACTGCGGCCCGGCGACACCCTGCTCCTGTACACCGACGGCCTGACCGAAGCCCGTACCGGGCCCGAGGCACAGCTGTACGGCGAGGACGCCCTGCACGACTTCGTCACCGCCCAGCCGGCCGCGGGCCCGCAAGCCCTGATCACGGCCCTGACCGGGCTCCTCGCCGGCTTCGGCGAAGGACTCGACGACGACACCGCCCTGCTCGCCCTCGGCATCCCGCCGCTTTCCGCCCCCGTGAGTGAAACCTGAGATGACCCCGCTGACCATCACCTCCTGCGACGCCACCACCGGTCCGGTACTGAAGATCACCGGTGACCTCGACTACACCACAGCCGCTGAGTTCCGCCGGGTCCTGGAGGAACTCACCCTGCCCGCGGGGCAACTGCTGGTCCTGGACCTGGCAGGTCTGGAGTTCTGCGACTCCAGCGGCATCAGCGCCCTGCTGACGGCCCGGAACCTGGCCATCGAACGCGACGGCACCATCGCCCTGGCCGCGGTCCCGGCCAACACGGCCCGCATCCTGCGGATCGTGGGCCTGGACCGGGTGTTCAGCATCTACCCCGACAGCGCGGCGGCCACGGCCGGCGATGCCGCCACGCGTCGTTCCGCCTAGTAGTGCTTCGTTAGGTTCTGGCTCGGGTGAGGGGGCGTCCGCAGGTGTTGCAGGTGCCGGTCCAGCAGCGGAGACGGTTCTGGAGGGCGTCGAGGACTTGGTAGAGGGTCAGGCTGTGCCGGGGGCTTTTGGGTTGTAGCGCCGCAGGGTGAGGAAGGCCTGGGCGGCGGTGACGAGGGTGACGTGGTGGTGCCATCCGCGCCAGGAGCGGCCCTCGAAGTGGTCCAGGCCCAGGCCGTGTTTGAGCTCGCGGTAGTCGTGCTCGATGCGCCAGCGCAGTTTCGCCCAGCGCACCAGATCTTCGACCGGGGTGGTGGCAGGCAGGTTGCTCATCCAGTACCCAGTCGGCTCCGCGTCCGGGTCAGGCTGCTCGACCAGCAGCGTTTCCGGCGGCAGGACGCCGTCCCACCGCTCGCGGCCCCCGGCCCGCTCCTGGGCTGCGCGACGGGCCTCCTTGCCCGAGGGCCGCACCTGCAGCACGGCAAAACGCGAGGTCATCGCGCCCTTGCTGCCGCGGCGCCAGGTGACCTGCGCAAAGTGGGCGTCCTGGACGAGGCTGGACAGGGGGCGGGGCCGGCTGCGATAGCGCGGCAGGGTGGGTGGCCCCAGGCCGCCGTAGTGGGGCCGGTGCGGCTTGGCGGTCGATGGCCGGGCGACCTCCTTGGACTCGACGGCCTGGATGTAGGACCAGCCGCGGTCCTGCAGCGCGAGCCGGAAGGAGACGCTGCGGCCATATCCGGCGTCGGCCACCAGCACCGGCACTGGCAGTCCCTGCCCGGCCAGACGGTCCAGTGCTTTGAGGGCCAGGCGTGTCTTTGGCTCATGTCCGACGTCGTCCGGCACTCCGGCCCGACGCCGACGAGACAGGTCCTTGGCCCACTCCGGCGGCAGGAACAACTCCCACTCCAGTGGGCAGGAGGCGTCGTCGGTGGCCGCGTGCACGCTGACCGCCACCTGACAGTTGGCCCGTTTACCCAGCGCACCGCAGTACTGCCATGCCACCCCGACCGAGTCTCGCCCGCACTTGGGAAACGACACGTCATCGATCACCCATACCTCGGGCCGGATCACCGTGCACACTCGCTCGGCGACCCGACGGCGCACCGGTGTCCATTCCCAGGGTGACTGGCTGACGAACTGCTGCAGGGCCTGCATGTTCCCGTCCGGCAACCGGGCCGCCATCGGCTGGATCGACTTGCGCCGGCCCTCCAGCATCAGACCCCGCAGATAGCATCCGCCCTTGGCCCGCTGATCCTTCCGCGGCACCGAAGCGAACACATCGGCCACATAGAAATCCAACGCCGCCCGCAGACGGCCCACTTCATAAGCGTCCACGTCACCAACATGCTCTTGATCGACGCCCTCAGGAAGACCTAACGAAGCACTACTAGCCGCCCGCGCGGCGGCGTGGCCGGGCCTCAGGCATCGGCGGTGTCCTTGAGGACGTCGCAGGTGTTCTGGAACTCCTCCATCAGCCGCGTGGCCTCCACCACCAGGACCCCGTAGGGCCGAGAGGCGTCCGACAGCGGGAGCTGGTTGTCCTGGGCCGCGCTCAGGACCTTCTGCAACGCCTCTTGCGACTTGGTCGCCAGCCGGCACATCTGCTCCGCCTGCTCGCTCAGGGTGTCGCTGTCGAGTTCGGCGATGACATGGGCGATGTCGCGCAGGCTGGCGGCGAAGTCGGCGTACGCCTCCAGCGCGGGCGCATAGGTGTAGGTGTTCTCCGTCTCGCGCCACTGTCCCAGGCTGCGGGTCAGGGATCCCAGCTGGTAGACCGCTCGTTCCAGGGCGTTGACGCTTTGGTGGTAGCGGTTGAACGTGAGGTAGCTGCGGTGGGACGGAAGGAGCCTGCGGGGGTTGAAGGGCAGGCTGTTCTCCGCCGTGCTCAGCCCGGCCCGGGCTTGGCCGACGGCGCGCTGCGCACTCTCTCCGGCCACGCGCCACTGCTCGGCGCGCTCGGCATCCACGTCACCGCTGGAGAGCCCGTCGGCCATGTCGTCCAGCAGGGACTCGATCTCGCGGGCAAGACCGTGCAGACCGTGTTCGGCGCTGCGGTAGCGCAGCGGAGGCGCGATGCACAGGTTCACGCTCAGGCCGATGCCGCAGCCGATGAGGACCAAGAGGATGATCTGGCCGAGCTGAGCGGCCTTGTCGCTGGTGGTGGCCGCCGCGGCGTAGGTGGAGAAGGCGAAGAACGCCGCCGTGGCGACCTGCGAGCGCTGCTCGCCCAGCGCCGGCCACTGCCCGATCCACAGGGCCACGGCCGCGACCAGCACGAAGGCGAACAGGTCCGGACCCGCCACGAAACCGATCGCGGCCTGAATGGCGACGCCGACGGTGACCGCCGCCGCGTAGCGCGCTGCCTGCCACACCGACTTGTAGATCGTCACGTTCATGATCAGTACGGCGGAGAACGGCGCGAAGGCCGGGGACACGGCCTTCAGCACGTCGTAGGCGACCCACCAGGCCAGGGTCGCGGCCAGGACGCTCTTGCCCAGCAACAGGGCGGAATGACGCTCATGGCCCGGTGAGCTCCATGCCCGCTTCAGCCATGCCCACCCGTTCTCGATCCGCCCGATCACGTGCCCTACTGACCCTTCTCCGATCCAACACCGTGCGCCCCGAGTGACCCGACCTCGGACAACCATGCCAAATACGGAGATTTATTAACAAAACTTGCACGTCGCCGCCACGGCGGGCGTGCGGGTGGCCGCGCGCCGGCGGACCATGCGCCTGAGCCCTTCTGCCCCTGATGCGGGGGCGCCTCACATCGTCAGCGGGTGAGGACGGGGCGCAGCGGGTGGGCATAGGCGCCACTGACCCAGCCTCGCCGCCCCTCCAGCCGGTACCAGGTGCGCGTCGTGCCGATGCGCTGGCCCGCTTCCCTGCGGGCGACGGCGACGACCGCGCACGGCGGCAGATGGCCCAGGACACGGCTGCGGGTCGTGGGGTACTCCCGGATGCGCAGGTTCACGCGGGCGGTCTGCACCCACCCGGTGTTGGCATCGGCGTCCACCACCGCGCGCGGACAGCCGGCCGGCGGGCGGCCAGAAGCGTCCACCGCCGCTGCCGGCCCCGACGCGAGACCGGTCAGCGCCACGAGCGACGCGGCCACAAGGAAGAGAGACAGAGTTGATCTCGGCACGTGATTCCTTCGTGTGAAGCGGTTCGGGCCCTCACACTTGCCGAACCGTTTCCCCGGAGCCAGCTGCCTCACTCGCCAGAGTGGACTCCTCCCCCGAAACGCTGATCGGCGCATCGGTTCGCTGACGAGACAGCACCCCGGCGCACCCCCGACGGGCGCCGGCCACGGACCGGGGCGGCCGCGTCACGCCTCGGTGCGCGCCACCGTCGGCACACCGGGCCGCTCACCGGCTTCTAGGCCGGCCCTGGTGGTACGACACCGGCGATGACCGAGGTCACGAACTTGCCGACCACCGCCGCGGCCGGAGGGCCGGGATCGCGGTCCGCGAACAGCAGATGCCCGCCGCCCACCAGGGACAGGGTCAGTGAGTCGATGTCGGCGTCGGCCGCGATACGGCCCCGGGCCCGCTCGTCGGTCAGATACGCGCGGATCGCGTCCGTGGCCTGGGCCAGGATCGCGATGCCGCCCCGGGGCAGGGCCTCGCGCAGGCGTACGCGCAGCGCGTCCCGGAAGGTGATGAGCGGGATGATGGCCACCGGCACCGGCCCGAACAAGGTCATCAGCGCGCCGGTGAGGTTGGCGGCCACCGTGTCGGTGCCGGCCGACCGGCGCAGCGCGTCGGCCTGTGTCTCGAGCTGTGCGGCGCGGTCGAGCACGAGAGCGGTGAGAAAGGCGTCGAAGTCGGCGAAGTGCCGGTGCAGGACGCCCTTGGCGCAGCCCGCCTCGTCGGTGACGGCCCGGCTGGTCAGCGCGTGGGGTCCTTCGCGCAGCAGCACGCGCTCGGCGGCGTCGAACAGGTGCTGTCGCGCGTCGCGAAGGTGCACTCCAGTGGGCATGCCCCGATCCTCTCGCACGGTCGCCGCGCGGTCACACACTCATTGCCCAGTGGGCATGTGCCCACTAAGGTGGGCATATGCCCACTTTACCTCCCGAGCAGCCGGAGCCCTCCCCCGCGCGGCCGCACGAGGCGCGCCGGATGGCCGAGTCCTTCGGCGCCGACGCCCGGCGTTACGACCAGGCACGCCCCGGCTATCCCGACGCCTTGGTGGCGCGGATCGCCGCCCAGAGCCCGGGGCCCGACGTCCTCGACGTGGGCTGCGGCACCGGCATCGCGGCCCGCCAGTTCGAGGCCATGGGCTGCACCGTGCTCGGCGTCGAGCCCGACACGCGGATGGCCGACTTCGCGCGCAGCCGAGGCCTGCGGGTCGACGTCGCGAACTTCGAGACCTGGCAGCCGGGCGACCGGCGCTTCGACGCGGTCATCGCCGCCCAGTCCTGGCACTGGGTGGATCCGGCCGCCGGCGGCGCACAAGCGGCCCGGGTGCTGCGCCCAGGGGGGCGGCTCGCGATCTTCGGGCACGTGTACGAGCCGCCCGCGGAAGTGGCCACCCCGTTCGCCGCCGCCTACCGGCGGGCGGTGCCCGACTCCCCGCTCCCCGCACAGCCGGCCGGGCGCTCGGTCGACCTCTACCAGACGGCCTATGCGAAGGTCGCCGACAGCATCCGCGAGACCGGCCGGTTCGACGCTCCCGAGCAGTGGCGTTTCGACTGGACACGGTCCTACACCCGCGACCAGTGGCTGGAGTTGCTGCCCACCACCGGCAGCCTGACCCAACTGCGCCCCGATCAACTGGACGCCATACTGAACGCGGTCGCAGACGCCATCGACGAGCTGGGCGGACGCTTCACGATGCACTACACCACGCTGGCCGTCACCGCCCTGCGCGCCTCCGCCCCCTGATCGCCACCACCAAGCCGAGGAGTGTCACGAGTGATTCGAAAGCTGCAAGCGGTCGCGCTGGACTGCGCCGATCCGGTACGGCTCGCGGAGTTCTACGCACAACTGCTCGGCGGCCGGGTGGTCACCGACCCCGAGGACCTCGACTGGATCGAGGTGCACGGGTTCGAGGGCACCCCGCTGGCCTGCCAGCGCGTGGACGGCTACCGGCCGCCCGAGTGGCCCGGCCAGCAGCACCCCCAGCAACTCCACCTGGACTTCGACGTGGACGACCTCGACGGGGAGGAGAAGCGGGCGCTCGACCTGGGCGCAACCGTGCTGGAGCGCACCGACCAGGTCACCCCGGGGGCCAACTGGCGCGTCTACGCCGACCCGGCGGGCCATCCGTTCTGTCTGTGCCAGCACTGACACGCCTGGCTGGCTGGCTGGCACGGACAAGGCGCCCGCCGGCGCCAAGAGGCGGGCGCCCCGGCCGAGTGCACACGCTGCGGCCGGGGGCGCCCTTCCGATCCGCGGAGATCCGCGGAAAGGGGCGGGTCCGCGGTCAGTCCCCTTCGGTTTCGAAGGCGCGCAGCAGATCGGCGGCGACGCTCACCGCGATCGTGGCGGGCTCCTTGCCGGTGATGTCCGCAAGCCCGATCGGGGTTTTGATCCGGGCGATGGTGGCCTCGTCGTGGCCGCCTTCGGTGGCCAGGCGGTGGCGGAAGCGCACCCACTTGGCCGCCGACCCGATCAACCCGATGGAGCCGAGGTGGCCGGTGCGCAAGGCCGCGTCGCACAGCGCGGCGTCCTCGGCATGGTCATGGGTCATGATCAGGACATGGGTGCCGCGCGGCAACTCCGCCAGCACCTCCTCGGGCAGCAGCGGCGTGTGATGCACGTGGACCTGACCCGCGGCGTCCGCCAGCACGGCGAGCCGGTCCGCCGTCAGGATGTCGGAACGGGTGTCGATCAAGTGGAGGTCGAGGTCCTGACGGGCCAAGATGCGCGCCAGCTCAAGACCCACGTGCCCGACGCCGAAGATCGCCACCGCCCGCACCACGGCGAGCGGTTCGAGCAGCACCGTGACCGTGCCGCCGCAGCACTGCACGCCATGCCGGTTGGTCACCTTGTCGTTCAGGGCGAAGTCCATCAGCTCCGGCTCCGGCTTGGCCGCGGCGATCATCTCCCGGGCGCGGTCGATGGCCACGGCCTCGACGTTGCCGCCGCCGATCGAGCCCCACGCCCCGCTCTCCCCCACCACGAGCTTCGCGCCGGCGTCGCGCGGGGCGTGGCCGCGCACGGCCGCGACGGTCACCAGCACGCCGGGCTCCCGGCGCGCCCGCAACCGTGCGACCGCGGCGACCCACGTCATGTCAGGCACCGCTCAAGGTCTTCGCGTCGGTGCGGATCACGCCGTCGACGACAGGGCCCTGGACGGTGACACCCTGGCGGGCGGCCCCCTCGCAGGAGACCTCGCCCTGGCGGGCGCCCTGGATGGCCCAGTACACCGCCTCCGGTGTCGCGGGCGAGGCCAGCTCGACGCTGCCCCCGCTCGGCCCGAACGCGGCGGCGGCCTGCCGCAGGGCTTCGCGCACCGAGAACGCCAGCATCAGCGGAGGCTCGCCCACCGCCTTGGACCCGTAGACCGCACCCTCCTCGGTGGCGTTCTCCAGCAGCGTGACGTGGAACTCCTCGGGCATCTCCGAGAAGCTCGGCAGCTTGTAGGTGCTGGCGGCCTGGGTCAGGAGCCGGCCGCGGTCGGGCCCGTCACCGGCGTCCCAGCGCAGGTCCTCCAGCGTCAGCCAGCCCGCGCCCTGCACGAACCCGCCCTCGACCTGCCCGATGTCGATCATCGGGGACAGGCTGTCGCCGACGTCGTGCACGATGTCCACCCGGCGGATGCGGTAGGCACCGGTGAAGCCGTCGACCTCCACCTCGGCCGCCGCGGCGCCGTTGGAGAAGTACTTGAACGGCGAGCCCCTGAACGACTTCGCGTCCCAGTGCAGCCCCTCGGTGCGGTAGTAGCCGGCCGCCGACAGCTGAACGCGCTGGAAGTAGGCGGTGCGCACCAGGTCGTCCCAGGCCAGTTCCGTGTCGCTGCCCAGGCAGCGGGCGACGCCCTCGACGATGCGGACGTCCGCGGCGCTGGAGCCCAGCTGGCTCGCGGCCACCTGCAACAGCCGCTCACGCAGCTGTTCGCAGGCGTTCTTCACCGCCCCGCCGTTCAGGTCGGTCCCGGAACTGGCCGCCGTGGCCGAGGTGTTGGGCACCTTGTCGGTGCGCGTGGGCGCCAGGCGCACCTTGTGCAGCGGGATGCCCAGCGTGGTCGCGGCCACCTGGAGCATCTTGGTGTGCAGGCCCTGGCCCATCTCGGTGCCGCCGTGGTTGATCAGGACGGAGCCGTCCTTGTAGATCAGCACCAGTGCGCCGCCCTGGTTGAAGGCGGTGAGGTTGAAGGAGATCCCGAACTTGACGCCGGTGAGCGCCAGCGCCCGCTTGGTGTGCGGGTGCGCGGCGTTGAAGGCGGCGATCTCGCGCCGGCGATCGTCGATGGAGCCGTTCTCCCGGACCTTGTCCCACACGGCGGCGATCCGCTCGGGCTGGGTGACCAGCTGGCCGTAGGGCGTGGTCTGACCCCGCTGGTAGAAGTTGCGCTCGCGCACCTCCATCGGGTCGAGGCCGAGCAGCGGCGCGCACCGGCCGATGATGTCCTCGATGACCAGCATGCCCTGCGGTCCGCCGAAGCCGCGGAAGGCGGTGTTGGACACCTTGTTGGTCTTGGCGATACGCCCGGCGACGCGCGCGTTGGGGATCCAGTACGTGTTGTCGATGTGGCACAGCGCGCGGGCCAGGACCGGCTCGGAGAGGTCAAGGCTCCAGCCGCCGTCGGCGGTCAAGGTCGCGTCCAGGGCCCGGATGCGTCCGTCGGCGTCGAAGCCGATGGTCCAGGTGGCGTGGAACCCGTGGCGCTTGCCGGACATGGTCAGGTCCTGCGTGCGGTTGAGCCGCAGCCGCACCGGCCGTCCGGTCAGCCGGGCGCCCAGCGCGGCGACGGCGGCGAACCCGTGCGGCTGCATCTCCTTGCCGCCGAACCCGCCGCCCATCCGCAGGCACTGCACGGTCACCTCGTGGCTGTGCAGGCCCAGGACGTGGGCGACGATCTCCTGGGTCTCCGAGGGATGCTGGGTGCTGCTCTGGACGAACACCTGCTCGTTCTCGTCGACGAGCGCCAGCGCCGCGTGCGTTTCCAGGTAGAAGTGCTCCTGGTCGGAGAACTGGAACTCGCCGGTGAAGACGTGCGCGGAGTCGGCCAGGCCGGAGTCGACGTCGCCGGTGAGCATCAGCGGCCGGGCCCCGTGAAAGCTCTCGGTGGCCATCGCGTCCTGCAACGTGATCACGGAGGGCAGTTCGTCGAGGTCCACCTCGACGGCCGCCGCGCCAAGGCGGGCTGCTTCCAGGCTCTCGCCCAGCACCCAGGCCACCGCGTGGCCGTAGTACATGACCTCGTCGGGGAACAGCGGCTCGTCGTGCTTCATGCCGGCGTCGTTGACGCCGGGCACGTCGGCGCCGGTCAACACGCGCACCACGCCGGGCACGGCGAGCGCGGGCTCGGTGCGCAGCGCGGTGATCCTGCCGTGGGCCTTCATGACCTGCACCGGGTAGGCGTGCAGGACGTCCTTGGTGCGCTGGACCAGGTCGTCGGTGTAGAGCGCGGTGCCGGTGACGTGCTGGACGGCGCTCTCGTGCGGCATGGAGACGCCGACGACGGGCTTGTCGGGGCGCTGGGACAGATGACTCATGACGACACACCCTCGGTGGTTTGTGCGTACAGCTTCAGCAGGCTCTGGCCCAGCATCGCGGAGCGATAGCCGGCGCTGGCCCGGTGGTCGCTCATCGGGGTGCCCTCGGCCTCCAGCACCCGGGCCGCGGCCTGCACGGTCTGCGCCGTCCACGGCCGGCCCTCCAGGGCCGCCTCGGTGGCCAGGGAGCGGATCGGCGTGGCGGCCACGCCGCCCAGGCCGATGCGCGCCGTGCGGACGTGCCCGTCCTGGATGTCGAGCGCGAAGGCGACCGCGACGCTGGAGATGTCGTCGAAACGCCGCTTGGCGATCTTGTGGAAGGCCACGACCGGCGCCGGCGGCAGCGGGACGCGCACCGCGCGGATCAGTTCTCCGGGCCGGCGCACGCTCTGCCGGTAGCCGGTGAAGTAGTCGGCCAGGGCGACCTCGCGCTGGCCGTCGGCGTCGGCGAGCACCAGCGACGCCTCCAGGGCCAGCAGCGCGGGCGCGCTGTCCCCGATGGGCGAGCCGGTCCCCAGGTTGCCGCCGAGGGTCGCGCTGTTGCGGATGAGGCGGGAGGCGAACTGCGGGAAGAGTTCGCCCAGCAACGGGACGCGGCCGTCGAGACGGCGCTCGATCTCGGTGAGGGTCAGGGCCGCCCCGATCTCGACGTGGTCGCCGTCCACGCGCAGCGCGCGAAGTTCGGGCAGCCGGTCCACGGCGACCACGCACTCCGCGCGCCGGGAGCGGATGTTGACCTCCACGCCCCAGTCGGTGGAACCGGCGACCACGACCGCCTCGGGCTTCTCGCGCAGCAGGCGCAGTACGTCCGCCAGGGTGCCGGGCCGCAGGAAGGTCTTGCCCTCTTGGGCGTAGGCGGTGGCGGCCGGCGCGGGCGGGGCCTGCTCGCGGCGCTGGGCCAGGGGGTCCTGGTCGGTGGGCGTGCCGACGGCGAACGCCGCGTCGCGAATCGGGCGGTAGCCGGTGCAGCGGCACAGGTTGCCGCTCAGGGCGTGCAGATCGAACCCGTTGGGGCCGTGCTCGGCGTCAGCGCCGTCACGTGAGCCGTCGTCCTCGCCCGATCCGGCGTGGGCGCAGCGGTCGGGCCGGTAGTACTCGGAGGCCATGCTGCAGACGAACCCCGGTGTGCAGTAGCCGCATTGGGATCCGCCGCGGGCCGCCATCTCCTCCTGGACGGGGTGCAGCGTGCGCGGGGCGCCAGGGCCCTCGACGGTGGCCAGGCCCTCGGAGGTGATGACCTCCTGGCCGTCGAGCGCCGCGGCGGGCAGCAGACAGGCGTTGATCGCCACCCAGTCGGTGGGCTTGTTCACCCCGGGACGGGCCACCAGGACGGAACAGGCGCCGCATTCGCCCTCGGCGCAGCCTTCCTTGGTGCCCGTCAGGCCGCGCTCGCGCAGGAAATCCAGCGCCGTGGTGTGCGGCGCCGCGGGTGAGATCGGTGTTTCTTTCCCGTTGACCGTGATCCGCGCCTCTGTCATGACAGGCCTGCGTTCCGGTGCACGGTCGGTCCATTCATCATGTTCGCCAATTTTCAGGCAGCTCTCTGTGTTCAGGCGCGCCGCGGCAGAGAAGGCGGCGCAGGACGGCACGCGGCAGTGACGTGCCGGAAGATGGTGAGGGAGAACCCGGGATGTGCCGCGGGCGGGCATGCGTGTGCCGCCGACGGGGGCGGGCACGGCAGTGCCGCTGACGGGCACATCGAAGCGGCGTACTCAGGCGCCGTGGGCGATCCGACCCGGAACCCAGACCGTGCGCTGGGCGAGACGACCGAGATCAGAGTTGGTGTTCATCCGCTGGTCGCCCCCTTTCGCTAGTGACAGGCCGACAGCCCCCGCAAACTAGTGGCTTGGGTCACCCGGGTCAAGAGGTCCGCCCGGTCACGGGCGCGCGGGTCGGGCCTCCTGACCCGGGTGACCGGCTGGGTGCTCATGGCGCGAGCGCGGCCCGGGCGCCTTGGTGACCGGTTGCTCCGCGCGTCGATGGTTGCCTCGAGGGAAGAGGGGAACCTGCAGGTGAAGGCGAGCCCAGCGGCATCTTCGCCGTCCGCGACACGGTGATGCGACGCCACGGTCGAAGGGGACACGGGCCGCCGGGTGGCCGACGGTGCCCGGCGCGCACCGGAAGCTAGGGTTTCGCACAGCACACCATGAACCGGAACAAAGGAGCAGACGTGAGCGAGCCGGCGTCCATCGCCCTTCAGCAGGAGATCGCCCGAGACCTCCAGGTCGCCCAGACCTTCGAGGCCGAGGAGGAGATCGAACGCCGGACAGCCTTCCTCGCCGAGCGGCTGACCTCCACCGGGCTGCGCGCCCTCGTGCTGGGTATCAGCGGCGGCGTCGACTCCACCGTGGCCGGGCGCCTGTGCCAGCTCGCCGTCGAGCGGGCCCGGGCCGCCGGGCACGAAGCGCGGTTCTACGCGATGCGGCTGCCCTACGGCACCCAGGCCGACGAGCACGACGCGCAGCTCGCGCTCTCCTTCATCCAGCCCGACCAGGTGCTGACGGTGGACATCAAGCCCGCGAGCGACGCGGCGCTGGAGGCCTCGCTGGCGGCCGGAGTGACCTTCCGGGACGCTTCCCACCAGGACTTCGTCCAGGGCAACGTCAAGGCCCGGCAGCGCATGATCGCCCAGTACGCGGTGGCCGGCGCGTATGACGGCCTGGTCGTGGGCACCGACCACGCCGCCGAGGCGGTCTCCGGCTTCTTCACCAAGTTCGGCGACGGCGCCGCGGACCTGGTCCCGCTGACCGGCCTGACCAAGCGCCGGGTACGCGCCGTAGGCACCGCGCTGGGCGCGCCCGCCGAGCTGGTGTGGAAGTCCCCGACGGCCGACCTGGAGAGCCTCTCCCCCGGCAAGACCGACGAAGACGCCCTGGGAGTGACCTACAACGACATCGACGACTTCCTCGAAGGCAAGCCGGTGGACGAGCCGACCTTCGAAAAGATCACCCACCGCTACCGCCTGACCGACCACAAGCGCCAGCTGCCGCAGGCTCCTTGAGCTTGAGCCGCAACGCCTCCCGCAGTCCTGCAGCCCGCGGGAGGCGTTGCGGCAGTTGCGCGTTCAGTTGGCCGCCGCGCCGTCAGTCGCGGCCTGCGGCCCGCTTCTTGGACCAGGCAGTGGCGTCGGCCCCGTATCGGGCCAGAAGGCGTGCGAACTGGATCCGTTCCTCCGGCGACCAGGCAGCGGTGATCTCCTGGAACGCACGTCGCTGCTCGGCGGCGAAGCGGTCGCGTTCGGCCTCGCCGTGCTCGGTGAGTTCGAGCACCGTGCGGCGTCCGTCGGCCTGGGAGGCCGCCCGGCACACCAGGCCCTCCTCGATGCAGGCGGTGACGGTCCGGCTGGCCACCGGCTGGGCGACGCCCATCTCCGCGGCGAGGCCGCCGACCGTCATCTCGCCCGGCGCATCGGCGATCACATTGAGTACGAGGTTGCGGGAGAGGTCCTTGTTCGATGCCGGTGCGCGTCGGCGCAGACGGGACAGTGCCGGGCCGATCTGGTCCAGCGCCTGCTCGTCGGAGGGCTGCCCACAGGAAGACGCGCTGCTCATGTGACCGAGTCTAGATCCCCGCCGCACATTTGCATACCCGTAGACAAGTACATAGCATCAGGTATGTAAATTGTGGACGAGCGAGGAACCGAGGCGCACCGCTATGGCACTCACCGCGATCACCAACGCGCAGATCTTTGACGGAGAGAAGACGCTCGGCGTCCAGACCGTGGTCATGGACGCGGGGCGGATCGTCCGCATCGGCGGCGACGCCCCCGAGGGCAGCGAGATCGTCGACGGCAGCGGCGCCACCCTGCTGCCGGGACTCATCGACGCCCACGTCCACTCCGCCCCGGGCTCTCTGGCGCTGGCCCTGCGGTTCGGGGTGACGACCGAACTGGAGATGCAGGGGATGAACACCCGGGAGAACCGGGCGGCCGTCACCGACGACGACTCCCTGGCCGACGTGCGCTCATCCGGCTTCGCCATCACACCGCCCGGCGGCCACCCGAGCGAGCTGATGCCCGAAGGGTTCCGGCCCAAGTGGGACCTTCCCCCGGTGATGCCCCTGATGCCGTTCTCCACCACCCCCGAGGAGGCCGCCGCCTTCGTGCCCCAACTCCTCGGCCGGGGCTCCGACTTCATCAAGTTCATGATCGACGACGGCAGCGTGGAGGGCCACCCCGGGCTGCCCTCGCTCGACCAGGCCACCGTCAACGCCGGTGTGGCCGAGGCCAAGAAGTACGGCGCCCTGACCGTGGCCCACGCGCTGACCGTGGAGGCCACCAAAATGGCCGCCGAAGCGGGCATCGACGGCCTCACCCACGTGTTCATGGACCAGCCGCACACCCCCGAGATCATCGATCTGATCAAGGACGCGGGCATGTTCGTCATCCCCTGCATCACCCTGAACGCCTCGATGATGGGGATCACCGGCGGCGCACTCGCCGACGACCCCCGGGTCGCCGCACGCCTCGACGGCAAATGGGACCAGACCCTGCGCTCCAGCTACAACCGCTACCCGCAGGGCAAGCTGGCCGACGTGCACGACACCGTGCGCGCCCTGGATGCCGCCGGCGTCGATGTACTGGCCGGCACCGACGCCTCCATGGCCGAGACGTTCTTCGGCGGCCTGGCCCACGGAGCGAGCCTGCACCACGAACTGCAATACCTGGTGGCCGCCGGCCTCACCCCCGCACGGGCCCTGCGCGCGGCCACGGCCACCACGGCCCGGCGCTTCCGCCTCGGTGACCGGGGCCGCATCGCCGAGGGGCTGCGCGCCGACCTCCTGCTGGTCGACGGCGATCCGACCACCGACATCAGCGACACCCTCAACACCCGCGCCGTCTGGCGCCGCGGAACACGCCTGGCGGCATGACCAACCACACCCACTCCTGACGGAGCGGCAACCGGTTGCGCCGTCCCGACTGCCGCGATGCGGCGCACCCTGACGCCCCACCGTGAGCCCCGGTGGCGGTTTCTCGTCAGCTCCCCTCATGTATACGGCAGTTGGAGGAATGGCTTCCGCCGGTGTGGATAGCAATGCCTCCGCACCCTCGCCGCGAGCGACTCCGGGACACAACAGAGCGAAACAGTCATTGTCCGGACGTGACCTGCATAAGAGAGAAGAATCCCCCGATCGAAGGGTTCTCCATCATCGTGCAACCGGCCCAGGAATTTGGCGACAACCCTGTTGAAGTACGAGAAACCGGCCACTACAAGGAGGAATACGTACCCAGCTTCGTCGAGAAGTGGGACTCCCTCATAGATTGGGAGAAACGGGCGGAAAGCGAGGGGACCTTCTTCATCGACCTGCTGCGCAAGCGGGGAGTACGAAGCGTCCTCGACGTCGCGACGGGCACCGGCTTCCACTCGGTCCGCCTGCTCGCCACGGGCTTCGAGACGGTCAGCGCCGACGGCAGTGCCGAGATGCTGGCCGTGGCCTTCGCGAACGGCATGCAAAGGGGCGGCCACATCATGCGGGTCGTCCAGGCCGACTGGCGCTGGCTCAACCGCGATGTGCACGGCGAGTACGACGCCATCGTCTGCCTTGGCAACTCCTTCACGCACCTGTTCTCGGAACGCGACCGCCGCAAGGCGCTCGCCGAGTTCTACGCGATGCTCAAGCACGACGGCATTCTGGTCCTCGACCAGCGCAACTACGACGCGATCCTGGACGACGGCTACACCAGCAAGCACAAGTTCTACTACTGCGGCGAGGACGTCGCCGTGGAGCCGGAGTACGTGGACGAGGGGCTGTGCCGGATGCGGTACCAGTTTCCGGACGACTCCGTGTACCACCTCAACATGTTCCCGCTGCGCAAGGAGTACACCAGAAAACTCATGACGGACGTGGGCTTCCAGCGGGTGGAGACCTACGGGGACTTCCAGCACACCTACCGCGGCGAGCAGCCGGACTTCTTCGTGCACGTGGCGGAGAAGGAGTACCGCACGGAGGACGAGCAGGCCGGCCGCTACACCGGCGCGGTCGGCACCGCCCGCAGCTACTACAACTCGCACGACGCGGACACCTTCTACGCCAAGGTGTGGGGCGGCGAAGACATCCACATCGGCCTCTACTCAAGCCCGGACGAACCGATCGCGGACGCCAGCCGCCGCACGGTCCGGCGCATGGCGGACAAGCTGCCCCTGACCCCGGAGTCGGTGGTCCTCGACCTCGGCTCGGGCTACGGCGGCTCCGCCCGTCAGCTGGCCGGAGGGCATGGCTGCCGGGTGATCGCGCTCAACCTGAGCGAGGTCGAGAACCGGCGCCACAAAGAGCTCAACTCGGGGCGCGGCCTGACCGACCGCATCGATGTCGTGGACGGCTCCTTCGAGGACATCCCCTACGGAGACGGTGAGGTCGACGTCGTCTGGTCCCAGGACGCCTTCCTGCACAGCGGCAACCGCGTCAAGGTCCTGGAGGAGATCGCCCGGGTCCTCAGGCCCGGCGGCCATCTGATCTTCACCGACCCGATGGCCACCGACGACTGCCCGGCGGGCGTACTCCAGCCCATCCTCGACCGCATCCACCTGGACGACATGGGCTCCCCCGCCTTCTACCGCCAGGAACTGGGCCGACTCGGCTTCACTCCCGCCGACGACACCGACGGCACCGACGGCACCGACGGAGGCTTCGAGGAACACGGCGAACAGTTGGTCACGCACTACACGCGCGTCCTCGAGGAAACAGCGCGACAGGAGGCAGACGGCCTGGCCCGTCAGATCAGCCACGACTATCTGGTCCAGATGAAGAAGGGCCTCGGCCACTGGATCGACGGCGGCCGTCAGGGACACCTGACCTGGGGCATCTTCCACTTCGTACGCAACTGAGCGACGCCGTCACGCGGCGGCGGCCCGGTCGGCGACTCGTCCGCTGCCCGGACCGCCGCAGCGCCTGCCCCGGTGGGGGCCAAGCGCCACATGTTGCGGGCAGGTCACCAGTCGTCAGCGCCGGCCGTCGCCTCCTGTCCACGCCATCGAAGACGATCACGGGAAGCAGGTGCGACCCTGCACGAATGAACGATCTCGGCGACGCGAATCTGCGCACCTGGACGCTGCGTCTCATGGCCCTGCTCGCGGCCGATGTCCAGGATCAGCTTGCCTGGCTGGGCGAGCGTGGGCTGAAGACGCGGGACGTCGTCGACGAGGTGAGGTTGCTGTGCCGCCTCGCCGAAGGACTCGCGCGGCGCGGAGCACTCGGGACTACGGACCTGGACGGCCTCCGGGCCCTTGACCGTCGCCTCGGTGAGATCGACGCCGCCGGTCGCAGCGGCCCGTGGGGCACTGCCCTGACCACGGACCCGGCGTGGGACGACATACGCGCTCTCGCCCGCCGGCTCCTCCTCGCGTGGCTCGGCGACTGGCGCCAACCACTGCCACGCCCCGCGAGCTCCCGCACGAGCGAGCAGTGACCCCGGCTTCAGAGAGGGAACGCCCGGCCCGGCTTCACGCAATCCATGTGGGACGGGCGATTTCGCGCTGCGGCACATCCTGGTGTTGCTCCCCCGCACATGGTCAACTGGCAGCGTGGATCAGGTTCTTACGACCTTCATCGCCGTGGCGGGAACACTCCTTGGTTCACTGCTCGGGTATCAGCTCCAGAAGCGTGTGGCCGACCGGAGCGAGCGTCGCAACGCCGTCCTCGCCTTCACCGCCGCGACCAACGAATACATCCGCAGCCAGCACGACTGGTGGCACCGCCAGCACGAGGAACAGAACAGTCCGGCGCACGTGGCAGCCAAAGCGGAAGCCTTCCGGATCCGCGGCCAGGCCTTCCAAGCCGTACACCAACTCCGCCTGCTCGCACCGGACAATGACCTGCATGCGCGAGCCGAGCGGACCATCGGCATGATCGGCGCTCTGCACCGCGCAGCGGATCGCGAAGAGCTGCGGACGCAGTCGGTCGAAGCACACGCTGCCCTCAACGCCTTCGTCGTGCACGCTTCGGCTCAGATCCGGTAGACCGCCGACCGCCCTTCCCGCGGTAAGGGTGTCGCAGCCGCCTTCGCGCGCCCTTGACCGGACGGACGGAATCCGACTGCGCACACGGGTGCGGTTCAGTATCCGCATCCAGCCATGTACGGGTCCCTATCCGGCCCCAGTCACCTCCCCTCGGCTCACGGCTCCATGTCCGCCCCTAGAATGAGTGGGACACGAACGTGTGCCTGGGGGGTGAGACCAATGGCCTTCACCGAGATAGCCGTGGCGTTGATCACGGCCGGGCCTGCCTACATCGCGGTCTGGTTGACCGCACGCAATCCCCAACCCACGCCGACGCAACCGCAAGCTTGCGCCCAGGCGGAGACCTGTGAGCGCTGCGAGGACCGAACCTCGGATGACGCGATGACCGGCGTCCCCTCGGAATGGGCATTCGCCGCCTAACGCTCTCCTCTTCACGGTACTGCGGCACCGCGGTGGGCCCGCTGCCTCCACAGCACCGCGCGCCCACCGCGCGGTCGCCGCCTACCAGGCTTCCGAGCCGCAGCGGCATCATGTCCCCATGGACTTCCACCTCGCCCCACCGACCGGCGTCGGCCCGTTGCGGATCGGGATGACTCGGCACGCGGCCGGCGCGGCATTGGAGTCGTTCCGCGATCTTTCCGCACGATCGGAGGCCGTGAGGCCAGGTCGGCACCTCTTCCGCCCGAGCGGGTTGATGATCGACCTCCATTGTGTGCGCGACACGCTCGAAGCCATCGAACTGGGGCGGCCGTCGGCCACCACGGACCGCGTGCTTTTCCAGGGTGTGGACGTGTTCGCACTCCCGGCACGAGAGGCCGTCCGGGGCGTGGGTGAGTTCACCTCCATCGAGGAGGATCCCGACGAGGCCGGTTCGTTCATCGCCCAGGACCTGCTGCTGAGCTTCTGGCGCCCGTTCGTAGCCGACGATGAGCCAGAAGAGGAGCAGGGTTACTACTTCAACTCAGTCCTGGTGGCGCAGCCCGGCTACTACGACACTCCTGCGCAGAGTGCGGAGCGACTCCAGCAGCATGTGTGACGGGCTTTGCACGAGCCGCATCTCCTCTTCCCCTGCCTCCCTCGCTCGCGCAGGAAAGTGATTGACCGCCGTGGTGGCGTTCGTGGACCATTCCTGACCGTGACGACGAACATGGATCATGACCAGCCCACCCTCGACCAAGAACCTGAGGCCGGCCGTCCGCTCGCTCTGATCACTGGCGTGGGCCGCACGATCGGCATCGGCGCCGGCATCGCCCGTCGGCTCGCCGCATCCGGCTGGGACATCGCCTTCACCTACTGGAGGCCCTACGACGACCGCATGAGCTGGGGCAGCGAGCCCGGCGCAACCGAAGTGATCAGCCAGGCGCTGGCCGAGCACGGCGCGTCCACCACCGCAATCGAGGCGGATCTCGCCGACCCGGAAACTCCGGCCCGCGTCTTCGACGAGGCCGAACAACGACTGGGCGCCGTCACCGCACTGGTGATGTGCCACTGCGAGTCGGTCGACTCCGGCCTGATGGACACCACCGTGGAGAGCTTCGACCGGCACTTCGCCGTCAACGCACGCGCCACCTGGCTGCTCATCCGCGAGTTCGGCCGCCGCTTCACCGCCGACCACGGAACCGGCCGGATCATCGGTCTCACCAGCGACCACACCGTCGGCAACCTGCCCTACGGAGCCAGCAAGGGCGCCCTGGACCGCATCACCCTGGCCGCCACCCACGAACTGGCCCACCTCGGCGTGACCGCCAACGTGATCAACCCAGGGCCGGTCGACACCGGCTGGATGCCCCAGGACGTCCGCGACCACTGCACCCGCAACACCCCGCTCGGCCGCCTGGGCACACCACAGGACACCGCGCACCTCGTGGATTTCCTGTGCTCCAAGGAAGGCCAGTGGATCAACGGACAACTGCTGATGAGCAACGGCGGCCTTGCTTGAGGGGTTGTCCGCGACGGTTTGACCACGTGGGATCCAAGGCAACTCAGCAGACACGACTGTCGCGCGGCTCCTCCCAGGAAAATGAGCGGCACGTCTCCCTGCTGCGCGGTACGGTGCGCCGATGTCGGCGATCAAGAAGTTCCAAGTCACCTTTGACTGCGCAGAGCCCGAGCGCCTTGCTCGCTTCTGGTGCGACGTGTTGGGCTACGCCCTACCGCTGCCACCGGAGGGGTTCGCCACCTGGGAGGATTTCCATCACACCCTGCCTCCCGAGAAGCGGGGGGCATGGTCCGCCTGCAGTGATCCCTCGGGCGTGGGCCCGCGCCTGTACTTCCAGCGCGTCCCCGAAGGCAAGATCGTCAAGAATCGGGTGCATCTCGACGTCCGGGTAGGCACCGGTCTCGTGGGGGACGAGCGTCTCGCCGCGCTCGAAGCCGAGTGCGCACGACTGGTCGCGCTCGGTGCGACCCACGTGCAAACGCTCTACGCCGACGAGGAGAACGAATCGTGCATCCCGATGCTGGACATCGAGGGCAACGAGTTCTGCATCGACTGAAGAATCTGTGAGCAAGGGGCGTGGAGCCCCCAGCTCCCCTGCCGCCCGGCCCCTGGCGCCTGGTCCCTGAGAGCCGTCGGGGAAGCCACCGGCCGCGGCGGCGCGCCTTCGTCTCCTGAGGGTGCAGGCCCATGTCGGAGAAGAGAGCGCGTCGCACGCGGCCGGGTCGGCAGGGAGGCCGGTCGCGGGACGTGACGGAGCGTCCGGCGGTGGGGTGCGAGGTCAGCGGACCTTGGTCAGCTCACCCTTGTCCTGGAGGGTGGCGATCCCTTGCGCCCAGAGGCTGTTGACCCGCTGGCGCTCCTGCGCGTTCGGGTAGGCGTTGGTGCAGGACGTGCCGGGGCCGCCGCCGGACATCAGCTCGCTGCACGGGCCCGAGTAGTGGTCGGGCAGACCGAGCACGTGCCCCGTCTCGTGGGACGTGACACGGGTGGAGTTGTACTGCTGGTTCTGCCGGTAGTCCAGGAAGATGTAGCCGTGGCCGCGCCCGTCGGTGGAGGCGTACGAACCGCGCGAGTCGTTGCCCTCGCGGTATTCGAAGTCGGCGGTGGAGGTGGTCTCCTGGAGCTTCACGTTGCTGACGGACGAGTTCCATATCTGTGTGCTCTGGGCTATCTGGCTGCGGAAGCTCGGCGCCCGGCTCGTGCGGTACCGGACGGTGACGACCTGGATGCCCGGCTGCGCCGCCTGCTTCTTCAGCGCCGACTTCATCACGGCGGCGAAGAAGTCCCGGTTGGCGGCCTGGTCCTCGGCGGAACCCGCGTACGCCGAGGTGGCGTTCGTGGCGGAGGACTTGAACGTGTCGGTCGTGGGCGCCGCGAACGCCGAGGGCGCGGCAGCCAGCGATCCGACGAGTGCGGCGGCGCCGAGGATGGCGAGGCTGGTGCGGGATCTGTTCATGGGGGTGTGATCCTTCCCGATGTCCGGTGGCCTGCGTGGCCGAGGGCAGCCGGGACCCTCGGGGCACAGAGATGCCCGGGATCCCGGGACCGGGGCCTGCGGGTGCGGCCTGTGGTCGGGACGAGTATCGGGAAGGCGGGGCTCGTTGGCACCGATACCATTCGGCGATAGCGCCAGAGCATCAACTGGTTGGCGTAGTACGGGACTTGACCCGTTGACCGCGGCAGGGCCGATGGCTGCGCTTCCTGCTCTTCGCCCCACCCTCCCACCGAGACCCGGGTCGCACAGATTTCGGCTGGTTGAGCCGTCTGCGCCTGTCCGGCGAGTTTGCGCCCGGGACCGTCAGCGGGCGGTGCGCCCTGCGGGGAGGAGGGTGAGCCGGCGGGACCGGGCAGCGGGCGGCTGGTCGGCGGGGAAGGTGGAGAACATCAGGTACAGGTCGCCGACGGTGCAGTCGGGCCGCAGGGCGCCCTGTTCCTGTGCGGCGCGGACGAGCCGGCCGAGGGCCCGGGCGACGCGGGTCTCCACGTCCCGCAGGGCGGGGTGCGCGGCATGGTCGGCGTTGAGCGCGTAGGCCGCCGCCTTGACGGCGTGGCTGTGGGCGACGGTGTCCATCAGGCGGGCGAGGAAGCCGGTGAGTTCGCCCTGGTCGGCGCGGCCCAAGGTGGCCTCGCCGTCGTCGGCGACCGGCCTGGCGCCGAGAACGGTGATGCGATCAACTGAGCGGCTGCGACGCCTGCTTCTACTGCCTGGGCACCTCGGCCGTCGGCAGGGCCGAGGCCGACTACCGGGTCGTCGCGCACGACTTTCCACTGGCCGCCGCCCGCGCCCTGCGCACCCGGCACTGCGGCGCATCGCGCCGCGTCATGTGACCACGAGCCTCCAGCTCGGACAGGCCATGCTCCAGGCCGCACGCGGCGGCGCGCCGCACCGCGTGCCGGCCACCAGCGACGTCAACGAACTCGCCGCTTCCGTGCGGACGGCGCCGTAGTAGCAACGGGAACGGAGGATTACGAGGCGAACAGCGCGGGCCGGGCGACGGGCAGGTCCGAGCGGTCGTCGACGGCACGACCCGCCTGGCTGATCTCGGCCCAGACCGCGTCGAGGGACAACCCGAGCGTGCCGGCGATCGCGGCGATGGTCGGGAAGGCGGGGGTGGCCACGCGGCCGGATTCGATCTTCCGGAGCGTCTCCGGCGAGATGCCCGCGGCGAGCGCGACGTCGAGCATCGAGCGGCAGCCCCGGGCCCGGCGGAGCAGGGCGCCAAGGCGCTGTCCGCGTTCGACCTCGGCGGGAGTGAGCGGCAACCTGACCATGAGCCCATTCTAATACCGGTACAGTTAGACCGGTATAGTTATTGGAAACACGGGAGAGGCCCCCCATGATTGAGATCCTGAACTCCACCCGGCTCGAGCGGGCGAAGGGCACCGGCGCACTGGTCGGCGACATCCTGCACACGCTGAAGCAGCGCAGCACGCCCGGCACCAACCTTCTGGACATCGACCAGTGGGCCAAGGAGATGATCACCGAAGCGGGCGCGCAGTCCTGCTACGTCGACTACGCGCCGTCCTTCGGCCGCGGCCCCTTCGGCCACTACATCTGCACGGCCGTCAACGACGCCGTGCTCCACGGCCGCCCCCACAACTACACGCTGGCCGACGGCGACCTGCTGACCCTCGACCTGGCCGTCTCGCTGCGCGGAGTGGCCGCGGACGCCGCGATCAGCTTCCTGGTGGGCCAGGCCCGGCCGGCCGAGAGCGTCGCGATGATCGAGACGACCGAACGCGCGCTGGCCGCCGGCATCGCCGCCGCCAAGCCGGGAGCACGCATCGGCGACCTCTCCCACGCCATCGGCACGGTCCTCGGCGAGGCCGGCTACCCGATCAACCTGGAATTCGGCGGTCACGGCATCGGATCGACCATGCACCAGGACCCGCATGTGGCGAACAACGGACGGCCCGGCCGGGGCTACACGCTGCGTCCTGGACTGCTCCTGGCCCTGGAGCCCTGGGTCATGGCCGACACCGCCACGCTCGTCACCGATGCCGACGGCTGGACACTGCGCAGCGCCACGGGGTGCCGGACGGCGCACAGCGAGCACACCATCGCCATCACGGACGACGGGGCGGACATCCTCACCCTGCCCACGCCGGCATAGCCTCCACGGCCGCACAGCCGCGTCCTCCCGTACCGGCAGAGATCGCGACAACCTGACACCACACCACCGCCCCGTGCAGGCAGGCGACTTGCCCGTGCGATTATGCGGGCGGCTCTCGATCGGCCGCTGCACGCTCGGCTGGTCAGGGGATCGAGGCGCCGGGGGTACGCATCGAGCGAGAACGGGAGTGTCGTGTGAGCAAGGCCGGGGGGCAGGACGGGTCGTCCGTGTCCGACGAGGAGTGGGAGCGGTTCCTCCGTGAATCGGTGACGGGTGAGGCCAAGGCACCGGTGGAGCCGTCGGCGCGCGCTCGTGCCCTGGAGCGGCGGCTGCGGGAGAGCGAGGGGCAGCCGGAGGGCTGGCGTACGTACACGCCGGCCCGGCCCCGGCGCAGGACGGGCCGCTACGTGGCCGGGCTGCTGGCAGCCGTGGCGCTCTTGGCGGCAGCGCTCTTCGGGCAGCAGCTCGTCGGCTGGTTCGACGGCGAGGACGCCGGCCAGGATCAGACGCCGCTGGCCGCCGAGTCGCAGAGCCCCGGCAAGGCGCCCGACGCCGAGCCGCGGCTGCGCGCCACCCGCGCCGAACCCTTCCGGGGTTCGCCCGCCGCCCGGTGGGCCGACGGAGCAGCGGGGATCCACGTTCCCCCGGCCAAGGCGACCGGCTGGATGGACACCGCCCAAGTGGAGCGGGCCCTGCGCACGAGCCGCGACTTCCTGGTGGCCGCCGGGCTCGATGCACGCGTACTGCGCGGCGAGCGGCCCACCAAGGCGATCGCGCTGCTGAACCCGCACCAGCAGGACGTCCAGGACTACCTCCGTACCGCCTTGTCGACGACGAAGCCCACCGCCACGACCGACCCGCTGTTGCTGTTCAGCCGCTTCCGGCCGGCACAGGCCCGGCCGGTCGGTGACGTGGTCAAGACACGGGGCCGTCTCACCTACCGGGAGGGCAAGCGAGGGGCACTCGAGGTGACGGCGGACGTCACCTTCGTCTACCCGGTCGCCCGAGCGGGCGACGGCGGGCGGGACGATGAGGTCGTCCGGACCATCGTGCGGCGCGAAGTGGTGATGAGCTGGGACGACCCGGCCAAGGTCGTCACCGAACCGGGCACGATGTCTCTCGTCTCCTACACCCTCGACATGACCAACGGCGGCTGCTCGGCCCCGACCGGCTACTTCGTGCCGCCGTTCGCCACCGGCGACGAGCAGTCCAGCGACGAAAGCCGCCAGGTGGACCCCTACGACCGCAGCAAACCGGTCGACACGAACGACGGCCCGCGAAACGGCAAAGACTGCGCGACCGCCACCCGCTCCTGACACAAAGGCCACAGGCGCTGCCCCAGTTGTAGAGCTCAGGTGCGTTGCGGTCCGAGCCGGTCGGACAGGAAGGCGATGATCTCGTCGCGGGCTTGCCGCGTGGGGTGGCCCTCTTGGTCCACGAGATGTGCCGTGACCACGCTGTGGGCGCAGCCGACGACGTCACGGAAGAAGGGCGGAGGGTCGGCGTTCGCCGTCTCGGCTTGGAGCACCCTCCCGTCGAACGCGTCCCCGAGCAACGCCCGGTAGGCGGCGAACCGCCGGCCGGTGCACCAGCTGTCCTTGTCGAAGCGGTACGCGAGGACCTTCAGGCCGTCGCGCGCCACACGGGCCGCCACCGCGGCAGCGTCCTCCTCGCCGATCTCCAGACCGCCGGGGTCGTCGAGCGGAAGCGAGGGATGGTTGACCACCGGGGCGATGACGGCGGGTTCGAGCGCCATGGTCAGTGCGAAGTTGCCGGTGAAACACAGACCGACGGCGCCGACGCCGGGCCCCCCGTGCTCCGCGTGCGCGAGACGGGCCAGGCCGCGCAGCCAGGAGACGACGGGACTGGTGCCGCCCCCGGCGAACGCACGGAACTCGGCGCTGACACAGGCCCGTCGCACGACGCTCTCGCGTGCCTCGGCCAGCGGATAGGCGCCGTCGACGCCGAACAGGGACGGCAGGTACACCGTGAACCCGGCCGCGCGCACCCAGCGGGCGAACCGCGCGACGTCGGGACTGATGCCCGGCATCTCCGGCATGAGGACGACCGCCGGTCCCGATCCGGCCACGTACACCGTCTTGTCGACGCCGTCGACACCGACCTGTCTCCGCAGGAAGTCGTCGAGAGGATCGTTCTGTCCGCGCACCGTTGTCATGATCGAGATGATGGCGAGTGGGCGCTCTCCGGGGAAGCGGCGAGATCGCCATGTGTCCGGGTAATATCGCCACCCTTCCACGGGGCGGAGGGGAATGGCATGAGTGCGCTGCGCGTGGGGGTGCTGGCCTACCCCGGCTGCTTCGCGTCGGAGGTCTTCGGCGTGCCCGACCTGCTGACGATGGCCACTCATGTCGCCGCGGCTCACGGCGTGCACGAGCCCGCCTATGAGACGTCGATCGTGTCGCCCCGGAGGCAGGTGGTCGCGTCTGGGGGCTCGGTCCTCGACGTCTCGGCGATGCGTCCCGTGGATGTGCTGGTCGTGCCGGGCTTCGAGTCGTCACCCACCACCGACATCGCGGCGATCATCGCGGATCTGGGACCGGAGGTCTCGGCGATCCGCTCACAGGCGGCAGCGGGAGCCGCTGTCGTCTCGATCTGCGTGGGTGCCTTCCTCGTGGCCGAAGCCGGACTGCTCAGGGGGCGGGAAGCGACCACGTCCTGGCTGTTCGCCGACCGGTTCGCCCGCCGCTACGCCGATGTCCGCCTGCGCCCCCAGAGCCTGGTGGTCACCGACCGGGGGGTCACCACCACCGCGGCCTTCAGCGCCATGTACGACTTCGCGCTGCAGTTCATCCGCGCGCACGACGGTCCCCGCGTGGCCCGGAGCACCGCGCGCATCGCTCTGGTCGACGACGCACGCTCCACCCAAGCCCCGTACGTCGACTCCGCGCTCATACCGACGCCGGGCAGGGAGTTCTCGCTCAGCGTCAAGCGGTGGCTCGACCAGAACCTCCGCACTCGCTACGACCTGCCCGCCCTGGCCGATGAGTTCCACGTCAGCACCAGGACCTTGCTCCGCCGCTTTGGCCGCGAAGCCGGTGAGACACCGTTGGCCTACCTGCACGCGGCCCGGGTGCGCCGAGCCAGGCATCTGCTGGAGAGCACCGACCAGACCGTCGCCGGTGTAGCCGCCGAGGTCGGATACCGCGATCCGGGAGCGTTCAGCGGCGTGTTCGCCAGGCACACGGGCCTGCGGCCCAGGGAGTACCGCGCGGCGTTCCGTCGTCGTGGCGTGCACCCCGGTGCGAAGGGGTCGGAGCCGTGAGCCGCCCGCGACACGGTGGGACCATCCGTCACCGCGCTTCACGGAGTCGAAGAAGGTAGGTGGCCGTCAGTGCGACGGCCCGGTCCTGGTCCTGCGACAGCTGCACGAGGGCGCGGGAAGCCGTCGCTCCCGGGATGTCCGCCAGGGCCTGGGTCAGCCGCCCGCGGGCCGGCGGGGCGGAGGTGTCGTGGGTGAGGCGGTCGACCAGTCTGGTCGCGATCTGATCGGCCGTCGCGGTGTCGCCCGCGAGCTCGCTCAGGACATCGGCCGCGTCGGTGTCGTTCCGCCCCTCGACGATCATGTCGATGAGCGTGGGGACCGCATCGGTCCCGCCGCGTGTCCCCAGCGCCAGCGCCGCAGACCCGCGCACCTCGGCGTCGGGATCCGTGAGTGCGTCCCGCAGGTACCCGGTTGTCTCCTCGCCGGGCAGCTCGGCGAGGGACAAGACGGCGCGTCTCCGTACCGCGGCCACCGGGTCGCCAAGGCCCTTCGCCAGCAGCGTGGGGACGCCGTCGCCCGATTGCGCCAGCGCCCAGCGCAGGGCGCCGGCGACGTTCGGCTCCCTCTCGCTCAGCGCCGCCTCGACCAAGGCCTCCACCGGCACCGGAACCTCGCCGGCCGAGGAGAGGGCGGCGCGCTGGCGGGCGTCGGCGTCGTGCGACCCCAGCGCCTGCAGGAGCGTGACGATCCGCAGGACGTCCTGCCAGGCGGTGGGGTCCGCCGCGTCGATCCGGTGCAGCCGCGTGAGCAGCTCGGTCTCGGCCTCGATACGCTCGCGTGTCTGGCGGATGAGGTCGCCGACGAGCGCCGAGGGCGTGAATCCCGGGTCGTCGAGCGCGCGCCCGATCTCGCGCAGCGACAGACCCAGCGACCGCAGGCTCTCGATGTGGAAGATCCGCCGGATGTCCTGCGCGGAGTACTCGCGGTAGCCGGAGCCCGTCCGAGCCGACGGCCGCACCAGGCCCAGCGATTCGTAATGCCGGAGCATGCGGGCACTGACTCCGGACCGTCTGGCCACCTCACCGATCAACACGGTTCCTATTGTCCGTCCCGCGGAGCCTCGGACAGGGCCACGCAGCGCTTGGCCTCCTCGATCGCCGGCTCGAACCCGGCATCCGGGTCGCGCAGCAGGCGCTGGGTGGCCTGCGCGTGCGCACGTACGCGTGGGTCCTCGGCTGTCGTCGCCGCCCGGAGAACCGGCACGATCACCTCTCCCAGTGCGACCAGCGCCTGGCTGAGGCTCAGCTGCGTGTCTCGCTCCCCGCGGCCGAGCTGTGTCGCCAGGGCCGTGGCCAAGGAGGACTCCTCCCCCTGCGGCACGAGCACGACCGCGGCCCGCCAGGCGCTGCGCGCCACCTCGGTGTCGGCGTCGGACAGCAGCTCCGGTGTGATCGTCGGCCACGCCTGACGGTCCCCGATCTTGGACAGGGTGTGCAGTGCCTGGCTGCGTGCCTGCGCGCGCCGCGAGCGGACTTCCCGCAGCAGCTCGGGCAGTGTCAGGGACACCGGATGGCGGGTGAGCGCCCAGGTCAGCATGTCGCGGACGAAGAACTCGGGCTCGATCGCGCACCGCTCGACGAGCGTGCCGACATGGCGTGGGTCAGGTGCCGTGCCGAGCGCCAGAGCGGCCCGCAGCCGTACGGACGCACGACCGTCCTCCAGGCCGTGGAGCGCTCGTGCCGCGTCCGTGTCCTGTCTCGTCATGGTCATCGGGACCACCTCCTGGGGAAGCAGTGAAGACCTTGTCACCGTGTCAAGGTCAACCGGCGCTGCCCGCCCCGGGGGGCCCTCGATCGTGGTGCTCCGTCGGCCTTCTCAGTGCAGTTGCTCGGCCAGGCCGACGATGATGCCCTCCGGGCCGCGGAGGTAGCACAGCAGGTAGCTGTCCTCGAACCGGGCGATCTCGCCGACGAGTTCGGCTCCGTGCGGGCGCAGCCGGGCCACGGTGTCCTTGAGGTCGTCGACGGCGAACATGACGCGGTGCGTGCCCAGGATGTTGTGCGGCCGGTTGCGCGGCCCGCCACTGATCGCCGCGGGGCTGCGGTACTTCGCCAGCTCGAGGCGGCTGTGACCGTCGGGGGTCCGCACCATCGCGATGTCGCAGTGGACGCCGTCGAGCCCGGTGTACTGGTCGGCGACGAGGCCCTGGACCTCCGCCCTGCCCTCCAGCTCCAGACCGAGTTCCACGAAGAACGCGATGGCGGCGTCCATGTCCTCGACGACGATGCCGACATTGTCCATCCGCTGAATCGCCATGCTGGTCTCTCCTTCTTCGCCGTACGGCCGGTGGTGGCCACTGATGTTCCGGGGACGGAGCCGGTCACGCGTTCTCGACATCCGCGGACCATCAACTCCAAAAGAATCCGCGCCGCACCTCCGTCCTGAGCTCACGGTGCCGGTTGACGCCGACGGCGGAGATCCGACACGCGCGGCAGGTTCGCGCGGTTCTCGTCCCAGGTCTGCAACGCCGCCCTGGCCGGGCTACCCCTCGGAGGGGTGTTCGGCCAGACTGATCCGGCCCGGGCACACCCCTACCTCTTGGAGCACGCCGGATGAGCAGCAACGTCCTGACCCTGTACGGCGGGCCGGAACGAGTCGACAGCCGGGGGCAGACGAGGGTGGCGAGCCTGGTCAGCTTCTCCGACACGTCGGGGCCGGCGCCGTCGGCCGTGTACGTGGAGCGCGAGCTGCCGCCGGGCGGCACGCCCGCGTACCTTTCGGCCCGCGGCAGCGGTGCCCGTTCCTTCGTTCTGTGGTCCGACGACCAGCGCCGGGAGCGGGTGGCCACCGTGGTGACCTCGTCGGCCGGCAGCGGCGTGGCAAGGTTTCAGGTGCTCGGAGCGCACGGCGAGGTCATCGGCACGCTCACCCGCGAAAAGGCGCTCCGCGGCAGGGGGTGGCGCACCCGTTGGACCGTGCAGCCGGCCGGCGGCCCCGAAGCGGTCGGGTTCAAGGGGAGGATCGTGTGGTGGTGGATGTGGTGGCTCTTCCTTCCCCTGATGACCGTGGTCCTGCTGGTCTCCGTCTTCGACAGCGTTCCCGGCAATGAGGGCGGCTTCGCACGGGCACCCCGGCGCATCCGGTGGCGCGCGAACGGGCAGGTCCCGCTGGAGTTCAGGTCCAAGGGCGACAAACTTCACGTACATGCTCCGGGGGTCGACTGGCGGCTCGGGGCCGCGCTGATCGCCCTCCTGCGCAGCTTCCATGCCGGGGCCTGGGACGCGGCGAAGAAATGACGCCCTCGCCGCCTCCGCCCGACGGCTACGGGCCGCCGCTGTGGCAGCCGGGTGGCTACGGGCCGCCGCGATGGCAGGGCCCCGGTGCCCGGTACCGGCGTCGGGCGAGCATCCTGCTCGGACTCGCGTTCGCCGTCGCGGGGCTCATGGCCCTCGCTTTCGTGGCCAGCCTGGTCCTCCTGGTGAAGGCGGACGCGGATACGAACGACGCCGCCTACGGCTATCTGGCGCTCTTTCTCTGGTTCGGGATCGCCGCCGCGATCCCGGTGCTGCTGGCGCTCGCCATCCCCGCGCTCGTGATGAAGCGGCGGGTACGGCAGCAGGAACGACCGGCCAGAGGTCAAGGACGCTAGGCGACCCGACGGGGGCCTACGAGCCGGGATCGGCTTCGCCGTCCTGGTGGCGTGGGCCGTCCGCGCGGCGCCGTCTGACCGAGTAGATCGCCATCGCGATCGCCACACCGAGGAAGAGGAGCGCGAAGGCTCCTGACAGGACGGCGAACAGCGCGGCGCCACCACCCCCGACGTCCTCATCCCGGGCAACCGTCTGCGGATCGTCCGCCCGATATCGCACCGTCAACTCGGCCCCGACACTGCTCTTGCCGCCGCCGCTGCCCACCGGCAGATCGGCCACGACGGTCCGGCCGTCCACCTCGAAGGCGACCTGGCAGTTCCCGGCCATGCACGAACCGCTCTGGTGCAACCTCGCCTGAGCCCGCTCCCCGTCCTGGAGCGAGCGCAGATGCAGGGCCGCGGGCACCATCACGAGCCCCGACAACGCTCCGAGCAGCACCGCGATCACCAGGGACATCACCACGGACGTGCGCGGCGACAAGCTGTTCGGCGCCATGGCCCGCTGGTAGACGTCGGGGGTGTCCGCGCCGGGTCTGCCGTCATCGTTGCCTGCCATCGTGTTCCGTTCGGTCCGTCATGGTTTCTCGTGTCACGCGCGGTACCGGAGGTACCTACGATGGGCCGCTCGCGTCCTCAGCAGGCGTCGTCGGCCGTCGCCCGGAACTCCGCGCGGCTCATGGCCTTTCCGTCCGCCCACCACTGCCCGGGCGCCAGGCTCCGGACGTCCGCGGCCGTGAAATGGACGACGCCCTTATAGCGCACCACCTCGTCCGGCCCGACGGTGAAACTCATCGAGTACTCCCCCTTCGAGGCCAGCTTCACGGCGGAGACCGCCTCGCCCTGCCAGCCGCGCGGGAGCCTGAAGAGGCTGACCCGCTTCTCACCGTTGATCGGACCGGAAGGCCGGGCCGACCAGTCGCCCAGAGCCCCCGGTTCCACCGCGTCGCCCTTCTCGTCATATCTGCTGAGCTCGACCTCCCGCAGGGGATCGTCGTCCGAGCAGGTCCGCAGCAGCGCCCATATCTCTGCGTCCGGGCCCTTGCCGATGGCCACCAGCGGGCGCTCGGGCGGACTGCAACCGGCCACGAGCAGCACGAAGGTCACGCTCATCCCGGCGCGGGTCATGCTGCGCACCGTCCTGCGTCTTCTCGGCTGTTCTCTCGTCACGGAGGCCCCCATCCCGCTCGTGGAGCGAGAGTCGATCACGAAAGGGCCCGCCTGCGGAAGACGATGGGGCCCCTGTTACTTCACCGTCCACTTGAGGGGTTCGTTGTAGAACCCCTGGGAGTAGGTGACCTTGTCCACCGTGGCTCCTTCAGGGACGAGATAGGGATCGCAGACAGTGCGCTCCTCGCCCTTCTTCCACACGTCCTCAGTCCCGAGTTCCTTGACACCGTTGAGAAGTTTGCAGTCCTTCGGCGTACTGCTGAGGGCGCCGATCAGGATGAACTTCGTGCCCGGGCCCGCGGCGGTCTCGACATTGACGTCGCTCATCATCGGTGGCGGCGGCTTGAGCGTGTCGCCTCCGACATGGCGGGCGTTGACGTAGACCCACACGACCTTCTTGCCCGCGTACTTCTTGGGCTCATCGAGTTCGTCGAGGTCGTCCGGCTTGCCCTCGACGACCTTCGTCGGCGTGAACACGAACTTGGCGTTCTTCTTGTAGCTGGATATCTCCTGCTCCGGGCCGGGCTGGCCAAGACGCAGCTTCTTCGGGGCCTGCGAGGCAGTTGGGGTGGCGTCCTTCGCGGAGTCGCCCGTACCGGGGTAGCACGCGGTGAGGGTGCAGAGGGTGGCCGCGCCGACGGCCATCAGGCCAAGACGCCGGCCCGTGTGGCCGCTGGGGCGCATCTGAGGGTGAGACATAAGACGGTACTTTATGTGGATCACGCCGCTCTGTTGCAGGGGGTCGCGGCGTAACTCGACACGGAAGACGAGGTGAGGGCGACGATGCCCGTACCGGGAACAACCGCTGTCCTGGTCCTGCTGCCGGACGCCGACCCTCTGCTGGAAGCGGCCGCCCAGCTGGATACCCGAGTGGTACGCCCCGGCGTGCCCGCCCACGCGACGCTGCTCTACCCGTGGCTCCCAGCCGATCAGGTCGGCGCCGGCGAACTGCGGCGGCTGCGGGCTGCCCTGGCGGTGGCCGCCCCGGAGGGCGGCCCCCTTTCGTTGCGGCTGACCGAGGTCGAGGGGGACGGCGGGTTCATCGGCATTCCGGTGCCCGAACTGCGCCCGCTGGCCACCGCCGTTCGGACGGCGTTTCCCCAACAGGTCCCCTACGAGGGGCGGTTCGGCTCCGACCCGGCGGTGCACCTGACCGTATCCCTGGACGCGGCCGCCGACACCGCCGCCGTCATCGCCCGTCGCGTCACCGAGCACCTGCCGATCGTGACCGAGGTGTCCGCCGTCCACGTGGTCGCCCTCGCCCCCGAGGGCTGGCAGGAACTCGCCGCGCTCCCCCTCACCTCATAGGCGCCGGGTTCTTCGTCGCCCGGCCCTGGCTTCCCGTCCGCTCCTCCCCCGGCGGGGTCGCTCGTTCAGGTGCGGCTGCCGTTGGAGCGGCCGAAGAGTTCGACCTCGGCGATGGCCACCTGCTTCTTGGCCGATGCGGCGTGGGCGGACTCGACGGTGAAGCGGACCCGGGTGACCTCGCCGACGCGGAAGGAGCGGCGCTGGCCGCCGGGGCCCGGGTCCAGGGTCAGGTCGCGGGTGGCCGTGGAGCCGTCCTTCCTGGTGACCGTGGCCTTGACCCGGTGGGGCAGGGCGGACTTGCCGAGCTCGTCGGCGCGGGTGGAGACGCCCGGCGTGAGGATGACGTCGAGCAGGCGCGTGGGCTGGGTGAAGCGCACTTCGATCCATTCGCCCTGGCCCGACTCCGCGACCCCCGGACCCCACCAGGTGTTGTTGAGCTTGTCGAAGGCCAGCTTCGCCGGATGGCCCGCGTACGCGTTCGAGGCCCGGATCTCGTCCGGCTCGACCGGCGCACGCTTGGCGAAGTGGTCGCGCGTGGCCTGGATGCCGTCGGGGAGATTCACCGCGGCGAAGATGAGCGCGGTCACGACGAGGATCCCGATGATCCAGGAGCCGATGTGGTCGAACACCCGGCGCAGACGCGGGCGTTCGCCGGCCCAGGGCGTCTGGTTGCGGCCGGGGCCCATCAGACGGCGCCACCACGGCAGCGTTCCGGGCGTCTGGTCGGTGCGCTCGGCCAGCGGCATCGCGCAGCGCGCGCAGAAGTGGCGATCGGGCCGGTTCGGGGTGGCGCACCACGGACAGGGCGGGCCGTTGCCGGCCGGCGGCTGCTGCCCGGGGACGCGTACGCGGGGGCGCTGCGCCTCGGGCCGTCCGGGCAGGACCGGGTTGACGGCCGGCGGCGGTGCGGCCTGCGGGTCCGAGACCGGCACCAGGAGGGAGCGCACGGTGTCCGGGCCGGGGGTGTACGCGGGGGCGGATGCGTTGGGCGGCGGGCCGCCTGGCACCGGGGCGTTGGGCGCCGTGTCCGTCAGGTCGGGGTGGGCGGTGGGCTGCGCGGGCCAGGCAGCCGCCCCCGCTGCCGGGTCGTGGTGCTGTCCCCCGGTGGCCGCGGGCTCGGCGGTGTCGCCCGGGTGGGGGCGGCGCGGCAGGCCGGAGCCGGTGGCCCGCAGGTCGCTGGCCGGGGCGGGCACCGGGCCGGTGGCGGGGGCGGGCGCCGGGCCGGCGGCGGCGGAGGGCGTCGTACGGGTCGGGCCGGCGAAGGCGTCCCAGCCGGGCGCCGGGGCGGAGCCCGGGCCGGCCCCGTTGCCGGAGGCCGCGCGCGCTTCGGCCGCGTCCCAGCTGAGGACGGCGCCGCAGGCGTCGCAGAACGACTGACCGGGTTCCACGCGGGCGTCGCACTCGGTGCAGTTCTGCCTGGTCATGACTCCAGAGTCCTTTCGGCGGAGGTGGCCGCGCTGATGGCGGTCACGGTGACGGAGTAGGGCATGTGGGCGGGGCGGGCGGCGGCCACGAGCGCGTCCAGGCGGTGGGTGTCCGCCGGTGTGGGGTCGGGCAGTCGCAGCGCCACGTGCAGCTGGGGGCGGGGGCTGCCGGGGATCGGGCCGCGGGGGCGCGCGCTCCAGGCCGCGCCGCCGCTTTCGGTGATGTCCGGTGCGGTGCCGAACGCGAGGCGGACCGCCTCCGACAGGCCCTGGCGCGTGCCCCGCACCCGGTGCAGGGCGGCAGCGGCGGCGACGGCGGCGCGCAGCCGTGCCTCGGATTCGATGCCGTCCGTCTCGGCGCCCACCCAGATGCTGAGCCACTGGGCGAAGTCGGCCGGGGTGAGTGCCGGGTCGAAGTAACGGTCCAGGCAGTCCAGGACGTTGAGGATCGGCGCCAGGACCTCGTCGAGGCCCGCGACGAACTTCTGCGCCAGGTGGTCGTCGGCGAAGACGGCCGGGAGCATCATCCCGATGGGCGCCGAGGAGCCGAGGCCGTCGATGGAGCCCCTCATGAGCGGCCGCCCTCAGGGTACTGCGGCCCCTGCTCGGGCAGGGGCCGTGAAGGCCGCCGTGTCGTCCTCACGAGGCGTCCCCGATCACCCGTACGCGGTGGTCGAAGGAGAACACCAGGGCGGAGGGCTCCAGGTCGATGCGGTCGGTGCGGTCGCCGCGCTTGCCGGTCAGGGGGTCGGCCGGGTGCAGCACGACCTCGTCGACCAGCTCGACTCCGGGCACCCGCTGGAGGACCGCGAAGATCTCGCCCGCCTGGACGGGGCGGCCGAAAGGCCAGCCCCGGCCGTCCGCGCCGCCGGTGAGCGGGTCGAGGTGGCGGTAGATGGCGTCGTGGGCGGCCCGGCGGACGCGGTCGGTCTCCACCCCGCGGAACGCGTGCACCGTGGCCACCACCGTGATGCCCTGGTAGTAGGGCGGGCCGACGGCCAGCCGGGTGCCGATGAGGCGGCGCTCGTCGAGATGGCGGGTGATGCGCTCCAACAAGGCGTCGCCCGGCACCAGTTGCTCGAAGCGCAGTCGCCCGCCGGGGTCGGGCACGGCCTGCGGCACGACCAGGACGCGCACCGCGTGCGCCCCGTACTCGTCGAGCTTGCCCTCCAGGCACATGATGCGGGCGGTCTCCGGTGCGGCGCGGCGGGCGAGCTCCTCGTAGTCGCGCAGGGTCACGGCGCGCTCCTGGGCGCGCAGCGTGATGGGGGCGCGGACCTTGGCCTCCTCGACCGTCTCACCGTCGACGCCGCTGTGCGCGGCCTCCCGGTTGACGACCGCGGTGACGTACGGGATGGAGCTGCGCAGCACGCTCAGGGCGCCGCGCGCCACGTTGCCGGCGCGGCCGCCGCCGGTGCGGTAGCGGCGGGCGCGGATGACGGCGCCCTTGGGCGCGACCCGGCCGTACTGGCGCAGAGTGCCGTCGGCCTCGCGTACGGCGGGGCCGAAGGCGATGTCGCCGGTGGTCGCGTCCAAGGTGATGTGCCGGTCGTCGGGCCGTGACTCGGCGAAGTGCCGCACCACCTGCCAGTCCTCCCAGCCGTTGTGCTCGGCGGTCTGGAGCAGCACCGGCGGGTCGTCGCCGACGACGGGCGCGTGGGCCAGGCGCAGCCGCTGGCCGGGCAGGCCGGTGGCCTCGCCGAGCGCCTCGTCGAGGACCGTGTCGGCGTGTACGACGCCGGTGGTGCCGCCGATCGTGCAGGCGTCGCCGGAGCGCACCGTCGGCGAGGTGGTGTAAAACGGCTGGTCGGCGGCCGGTTCGGTGACGCGGCAGCGCAGCCAGCCCGCCTCGTGGCCGCCGTTGCGGGACAGGACGTGGCCGCCGGGGATGTGCAGGACCACGTCGCCGGGCCGGTTGAGGCCGCCGGTGCCGTCGCGGTGCACCTCGCACGGCTGCCAGCCGTCCGCCGTCCACGCCTCCCACACCAGGGGCGGCTGGCGGGGGTCGACGCCGACGCCGTCGACGCGGCTGTCGAGTTCGAGGGCGACCGCGCAGTGCGGGACGGCGGCGGTCAGCCCGAAGAGGAGGCTGTCACCGGGCCGGGGTGCCTCGGCGAAACACAGGACGTCGCTGCCCTCGGCGAGGTCGGCGGTGCGGTCGGTGACGGGTTCGCCGGGGTGCTGCACCATCAGGTGGCGCAGCATGCAAGGGACGATCCGCAGGGCGTGCTCGGTGGCGAAGACGACGGCGTCCTCGCTCTCGGTGCGCAGGGTGGTCACCTCGGTGCCCACGGGCACGGCCACCGGCTCCTCGCGGGGCGCGGACAGCCAGAACGTGACGTCGGTGCGCGCGGCGGACGGCGGGAACAGCGTGATGCCGACCAGATCGAGGAAGGCCAGGTGGTTCTTCTCCGGGACGCGGTTGAGACGGTAGACGATCTGGTCCGCCATGTGCGCGACCGTCTCGACGAGGGTGACGCCGGGGTCGGAGACGTTGTGGTCGGTCCACTCCGGGGCGCGCTGCTGGATGTAGCGCTTGGCGTCGTCGACGAACTGCTGGAAGCGGCGGTCGTCGAGGTTCGGGCTCTGCAGGGACATCAGCGGTCGCTTTCGGGGAAGGAGCCGGGGCCGTCGGACCTCTCCGCGGCTCCCGGTTCCTCGTGGGAGGGGATGACGTAGAAGGGGAAGACGAGACTGCGCGGGTTGTTCGTGCCGCGGATCGCGTAGCGCACGTCGATGTACAGCACGTTCTGGTCTTCGCCGGCGGTGACTTCGACCTCGTGCACCTCGATGCGCGGCTCCCAGCGGTCCAGGCTCAGATACACCTCGTGCTGGATCCGGCCCGCGGTCTGTTCGTTGACCGGCGCGAACACCAGGTCGTGGATGGCGCAGCCGAACTCCGGGCGCATGGGCCGCTCGCCGGGGGCGGTCGCCAGGACGAGCCGGATGGCTTCTTCGACCTCGCGCTCCCCGCTGACCAGGGCGATGCCTCCGGTGGGGCCGATACGCAGCGGAAACGCCCAGCCGGAGCCGACGAACTGCTCGGCCATCGGATTCACCGGTCCTTTCGCGGGGTGAGGAAGGGGAGGAGGCAGTGGGGAACGCGAAGTGCGGGACACACAGACGGGATGGCCTGTGCCATCAGAAGGGCAGGGGTTTGCGGTTGACCAGGACCACGCCGTTCAGCCCGATGTTGGTCGAGTTCAGGGCCATCGTGGCGCCGGAGGTCAGCGCCATCGCCCCGACGGTGTTCACCGTGACCCCGCCGGTCGCGATGAGGGACGCCATGCCGGCGGCCCGTACGTTGAAGAACGACGTGTTGACGCTGAATCCGCCGCCGCCCGCATTCACGTTGACGGCGCCGGCGGCCCGCAGGCTGAGCATCCCGCCGCTCTGGATGGACACATTGCGCTTGGCGCTCAGCGTCAGGTCCGTGCCCGCCCGCACGGTCACCGAGCGGCTGCCCTTGATGGTGACCGAGCCCTTGCTGTCCACGGTGATCTCGGTCTTGGCACGGTCGAGATGGACGGTCAGCTTGTCGTCGCCCGTGGCGACCCGCACCCCCCGGTTGGTGCCCACCCGCTGGCTGAGCAGGTCCACCCGGTTACCCGTGCGATCGGAGATGGTGTGACGGCTGGCCTGGTTGCGCGCCCCGGAGTACAGCGGCGCCTTGTTGCGGGTCGGGTTGTCCTTGCCGTTGTAGAGCCCGCCGATCACGAACGGATGGTCGAGCGCGCCCCGGTCGAAGCCGACCAGGACCTCGTCTCCCACGTCCAGCGGGAAGATGCCGCCGCCGCGTTTGCCGCCGAGCTGCACACAGCGCGTCCAGTCACTGACGTACGTGTCGTCGAGCCAGGGGAACTTCAGCTTCACGCGCGCCTGCTGGTCCTTGGTGTCGACGTCCGTGACCACGGCGTTGGCCACACCGGGCAGCCGCGGCGCGCTCTCCGCGCCACCCGAGGTCAGCCCGTACAAGGAGCGCCACTGGCGGCCGCTGACGGTCACCCAGGATTCGTAGCGCTGCCCGTTGCCGAACACGTGCCGCACGGAGGTCGTCGTGTACTTGCCCTGGAAGGGCCAGCCGACGTCGGCGAGCGCGACCGGCACACCGGGGCGCAGCTTGGGGTTGCCGTGGACGACGACCTCCAGCTCGGAGAACGAGGAGGACACGTCGTCGAAGAGCGCGTCGGCGGCGTGCTTGACCTCGGGCCCCTTGTCGTAGGGCAGTGACGTCTGCACGAGCTTGGTCTTCTTGAACGCCGCGGCGGCCTTCTTCGGCGAGGAACCGATGGAGAAGACGGGGTTGTTGGCGCGGCGCGACGTCTCCACGATCTCGCGCGCGTTGGCGACGTCGTAGCCGCGCACCTCCACCTCGGCCACCTGGTCGGCGGCGGTCACCGAGGTCCGCAGGCGCAGGATGTCGGTCCCGGACTTCAGGACCAGGGGGTTCTTCGCGCTGCGCGCGCCGGTCGGTGAGGGCGCGCCGGTTGACGGCTTCGGGGAGACGAAGTTGAACTTGCCCTTGGCGTCGAGGGACATCACCATCTTGTTCTCGTCCGCGAGGCGGGCGATGAAATCCCAGTCGGTCACGTTGGCCTGGCTGATGAACTCGTAGGTCCCCTTCGAGGACTCGATCTTCCCGATGGGCACGCCCGCGAGCCCGGCCAGTTTCTTGACGATCGAGGACGCGGTCTCGTTCGCGTAGGCGACCACGCGGCGCCGGCGCAGGAAGCGGTGCCCGAGGTCGTAGCCCCGGATGACGGTGAAGGAGCCGGTGCCGTCGTAGTCGGCCTCCAGGGCGGTGACCTCGCCGGTGAGCAGCGGTTCGCCGGAGCCCTGGCCGTCGGCCACCGGGGTCAGCACCACCTCGGTGCCGAACTTGACGTTGAGTTCCTTCAGCAGCAGACGGTGCGGGTCGCGGAAGGTGATCCGGAACGCGGCCGGCACTCCGGCGCCCTGGTCGACCCAGCCGTCGACGAACATCCGGGCGTACTCATCGGGCAGTTTCCGCCCGCCGAGCTTCACCTTCATGACACTGGAGAACGCGACGTCGGCCATCAGCGACCCACCTCCTGCAACGCGGGCAGCACGAGCTCCGTACCGGACCTGAGGGTCGAGGGGTCGTCGATCCCGTTGGCCTCGGCGATGGCCCGCCACGCCGTGGCGTCGCCGTACTCGCGCCAGGCCAGCGACTGCAGCGAGTCGCCGGCGACGACCCGGTGCACGCTCTGCGCGGTGAGCGCGCCGGAGGTCGGGTTCTGCCCCGGGGCGTCGCGCGGGATCTCGTGGAGCCGCAACTGGCAGGTGGCCCGGATGGGGACACCCGAGGTGCCGAAGAGGGTGTACGAGGCGTCGACGGAGGCGACGTAGGCGGTGAACCGGGCCGTCTTGAACGACCCCCACTGGAAGACGACCCACGGCGGCGACGGCTGATCGGCCTTCTTGCTCTTGGCGGTCACCCCACAGCAGTCGAGGAGCGTCTGCACCTTCTTCAGGACCTCGTTGCTCGTCGGCCGGTCGGAGGAGTCGAGGAAGATCTCCACGCTCATCTCGCGCTGCTCGGAGCCCATGAACTCCGGCATCGCGCCGTCGCGGTTGTCCGCGGTGGGCGTCATCGTCCAGTTGGCGCGGCGTCCGATGGTCAACTGCGCCGGGTTGAAGTCGAATTTGAACGTCTTGATGAGTCCGCCCGGCGTGGTGCTGGTGCCGACCGGGGGCTCGTGGATGGCGAGGCTTGCGCGAACGAGGCTCTTGCCGGCGCCATTGCTCTTGGGCATGTGGGTGTCTCCTGCTCCTCTCTCCGGACTCCCGGGTCACTCGGACCCCGGGCCCCTTGCTGGTTCCGGCTCTCTCAGTCCGTGAACCCGTGGTGGGCGATCTCCAGGACCTCCGTGGCGACGGCCGGGCTGCTGGGGTCGAGCCGGGGGCCCTGCCAGCTGACGGGGAGCACGTCGATCAGACCCCAGCGCGCGACCTGCGACCCGTCCGCGCGCAGCGCCGCTATCTCGGCGGTGGGCCGTTTGATCCCCGTCTGCACGGAGGAGATCCACTTGGCGACCTTCGTCGTGTCCGGAGTGAGGGGGCGGGTGAGGCGGATGGTGGAGAAGGTGACGCGGGAGGGCAGCTGCCAGACGAACCCGTTGTTGCCGCCCTCCTGCCGGTGCTCGATCTCCACCTGGGAGGAAAGCCCCTCGCACCCGTTGAAGAAGCCGAGGCTCTGGCCGTCGATGGACAGGCTGAACCAGATCGTGGAACCCGGGTCCTGACGGGGCATCGCGGGTGGGCCTTTCTGTCGGTGCTGAGGGTGGTGCTGTTGTGGCTGCGGCGGGCACGGCCGCACCGGGAGGAAGGGAGGTCGGGTCAGCGGCGGTCGTCGCGGAGCCTGCCGATCCGTTCGCGGTCCATGCGGAGTTCGGTGCGGACAAGGCGCGTGATGCGGCCGATCATGCGGTGCACGAGTTCGTCGAGCTGGAAGTCCGTGAGGTCCTTGGGGTCGAACGTCCCCTTGGGCACGCGGGTGTATTCGGGCGGCGGTTTGCTTCCGGCGGCGGACGACGTCGCCGAGGAGGTGTTCCTGTCGGGCGGGAACGGCAGGGGGTCGTCCCAGACCGTCTCCTGCTCCGGTCCGCTCTGCCGGCCCCGCTGCTCCTGCTGGCTGCCCGGCCACATCCGCTCCAGTGCCGACGCGGCGGTGGTCGCGGCGGCGGCCGCGAGCGCCCCGGTGGCCGAGCGGGTCGCCGAGCGCAGACCCCGCTGGACGACGGGCCCCCCGCCGGCGCCCGGCGCTGCGGTGCTGCCCGTCCGGGCTATGGGCAAGGGCTGGGCGGCCGTGCCCAGGGACGGGGTCGAGGGGGTGGCCAGGCGGGCTACCGGGAGGGGTGGCCGGGGTGCGGTGACGGAGCGATGTACGGGCGCACCGGGGTGGGTGGCGCGTTGCACGGGAGGACGCGCCACGGCCGGGGCGGCGGCCGGTCCGGGCCGGGTGAAGGTGCCTGGTTCGGCCAGTCGTTGGATCGGCGGCAGCGCCGCGGCGTTCGGCCGGGGGGTTGCCGGTGCCTGCGGCAGGCTGCTCGGCTGCGGCGCGGCTTCGCGGGGCGCGGCCGGTGTGGTGCGTGGCGCCCGCGGCTGCGGGGTGGCGTGGGCGTGGGGTGTACGGAGGCGTTGTGTCGGGGCGGGATCGGCGGGTGCCGTCGTGGTGCGCGTCGAGGCATGCGCGTCGGGGGTGGTGGCGCGCTGCACGGGCCGCACTGCGGGGGTGCCGGCGCGCGGTGCTGGGAGGGTCGGCGTCAGGGGCTCGGCAGGTGAGGGCCCCATTGCCCGTTGCACGGGCGTGGAGCCGGTGGGGTGCGCGGGCCCGGAGTCCGGCTGCGTGGTCGTGGTGCCGGCGAGCGGTACGGGGACCTGGCGCGGGGCGGAGACGGTGTCCGGCACGGAGGCGCGCTGGACCGGCAGTGCGGTGGGCGTCGTAGGCATGGGTGAGGCAGCCGGTGTGGTGGCCGAGCTGGGGGTGACGGCTCGTTGGACCGGTGACAGGGCCGGTCCAGTGGGTCCTGATGCTTCGTGGACGGGCTGCGCGGCGGCCCGGTCCGGTGCGGAGACCGGGTGTGCGGCGGCGCGCCGCACGGGTGGCACGGCAGGCGCCGCCTGCCCCGGCGCAGCAGCAGCCTCCGTGGGCGAGGTGGTGTCGACGGCGCGCCGGACCGGCGGCAGCGTCGAACCGGGGAGAGGCGCGGGCCGCGGCGAGGGAGCGGGCGCGGTGCGCGGGTGGGATGTGACGGCGCGTTGAACGGCTGCTGACGGCGGTGCCGTGGGCCCGCTCGGGGTGGGCGTCTCCTTCGGGCGATCCGGGCCTGGCGCCGCATGCGACTGCGGGGCGGTCGAGGTGGTCGGGGTGGGGGCGCCGGATGAGGTGGGCTGCTGGATCGGTGTGGCGGTGCGGGGCCTCGCCGGGCTGCTCGGCGTGGCGGGCGAGTGGGAGGCGAGGGCCCGCTGGACCGGTGGCGGAGCCGTGCGGTGACCACTGGGTGAGCGGTCAGCGTCGGGTGAGGGGGCAGGCCCCTGCCGCAGCGAGTCCGTGAGCGGTACGGCTCCCGGGGGCGGGGCGGTGACCGGCGCGCCGAGGGGGATGCGGCCGCGCGGGGCGGGCTTGCCGGTGGGCACCGTGGAGCGCTGGACCGGGGGTGCGGGGGGCGTGGCGGGCTGCTGTGCCGACGGCTCGGCGGAAGTGGCCGGTGCGGTGGCGGCGCCGAGGTCCGAGGGTGCCGCTGTGCGTGGCGTGGCTGACGGCGGTGCGGGCGTCGGCGCCTTGGGCAGGGCGTCGGAGGTGACCGGGGCGCCGAGGCCCGGGCGGGGGGCCTGGTGGGAGGTGCGGCGCTGGACCGGCGGGAGCTGGGGGTGCACGGACGGTATCGACGCGTCATAACTTGGCCTGCGCCCGGCAGGGTTCGGCAGCCGTGCAGAGGTCGTTCCGCTCGCGGACAGCGCTCTGCTCTCCTCAGCACGCGCAGCACCCTGCTCCGCAGCAGGGGTGCTCCTCGCCGCACGCGCGTCGGAGGCCGCCGCCGGCCACGAAGAACCCGACACCGGCGGCACGGGGGTGTCGGCGCTCCGTGTCGCCCGCTGCACCAGCGGCCCCGCGGCGGACGGCTGGTGGCGGTGGTCGGCCGCCTTCTCGGCGGCCGGCGCCGCCGCCGACGACGAAGGACTCGGCCCAGGCACGGGAGGAGCGCTGGGCCCGGTTGACGACATATCCGTGGAGGGAGCTGCCGGAGTGGACGCTCCGCCTCCCCCGTCTCCCGAAGCAGCCGTCCCCGCCCGGTCAGACGCGGCAGCCGGCGCAACCTCCCGACGGGCCACCGGCAGGACGCGGCGCTGCACGGCGGCCGCAGGCGCGAGCGGCGCCCTGGTCAGAGCGGGAGGTCGTGTGGTCGACGGGGGCACGGCGGCCGGGGCGGACGTCACGCGGATGCCGCGGGCCGGGGTGGGCGAGGGCGTGGCAGCGCTCGGCGCGCGGGACGGCGTGACCGGCGGCGTCCCGCTCCCCTCCTGCACGGCACGCGAGCGCTGCACGATCCGCGGCTCAGGGAGTCGTCCGCCGGAACTCTGTGCCTCGGGGCGTCGTGGCCCCTGAGGTAGAGAGGCCAGGCCACCGCCCCGCGGCCCGGTGCCGTGTCCCTGGGGCGCCGCCGCACGCTGCACCGGCACGGACGCGGTCACGGGCGAACCCCCCGGCGCCGATGCAGGCCGCCGCGCGGCTCCCAGTCCCGTACGGCCGGCTTCTGTGCCCGACCGGGCAGGTGCCGCGCGCCTCCCTCCGCCGGCGGAGCCCGAAGGTCCCTGCGAGACCCGGGACATGGTGCGCCCGGCGGTCAACCCCGCCGGCCCCGCGGTCCCCACCGAGGGACGGGAGGCGGCAGGCCCCATCGGGCCGCCGGACGCACCTGCCTGGGGCGGCTCCCCCGCTCCGGAGACCTCCGAAGCGGCGGGCAGCGCAGCCCGCTGCACCTCCCGCAACGGAGCCACCGGCATCTGCCGCGCCGACGGCAACGGCGACGACGGCGTCCAGGGCGCCGCCCTACCGGCCCGCTCAAGCCCAGTGACCGGCCGCGCCGTGTCGCTCAGCGGCCCGGACGGCGCGGAGGTGGAGGCGGCGGAGACCAGGCTGCTCGACGCGGCCTCATCCAGGACGCCGGGGCGTGACGACCCTGCCGTGAACGAAGGGTTCTGCCACGTGGACAGCCGCCTCCCGAACGCGGAGTCCGCCACGCCGGATCCGCCGCCGCGCACGGCCAGTTGGATCGGCGCCAGCCCGGACCAGGCGCCCGGGACCGCTGCCCCATTGCCGGACGCGGTGGCGGCCGGGGCGTCGGAGGCGGTGTCGGGGGTCGCCGAACCCCCGAGGTCGGCGCCCTCGAACGCATCCACCCCTCTGGTGCCGCCGCCGTTCCGTGCCCGCAGCCGATCGAAGAACCCCACCCCTCAGCCCTCCGCGCCGGCGAGCGTCACGAACGACGCGATCTGGTCCGTGTAGCGGCGGCGGTCGTGGTGCTCCAGGTCCAGGATCGTCTCCAGGTTCCAGTGGAAGTGATAGGCGACGTACGCGATCTCCTCGTGCAGTCGGTCGGTCGCGTACGTCACGATTCCCCCAGGCGGCTCCCGCCGAGTTCCACCTCGAACGGCTCGGAGCAGTGCGGGCACTGCACGGCGGCGCGGGTGTGCCCCTCGGCGTTGATCTGACGGTAGAAGTCCTGGAGGAACGCCAGGTCGGAGGCGAACAGGTTCTCCACCGTGCCGTCGTGCACCGACGGCAGCGAGCCCAGGCGCGTGATGACCCGGCCCAGGAGCACCACCGACAGGTACGCCGGGTTCTCCTGGACGCGGACATCGCGCAGCGGGACCAGCTCGTCCCGCGCGGTCGACAGGCGCATCACGCCGTCGCGGTGCACGGTGCCCGCCTCGTCCACGTATCCGCGCGGCAGCTGGAAGGGAAACTCCGTGCGCAGCACCCGCGGTGCGGGGTCGGGCTGAGCGGCGGCGGGGGACGGAGCGGGGGACTCCGCTCCCGCCGCCGCGGTCTGGGTGGTGGCCGGGGGCGCCGCGACGGCCGCGCCCGTGTCCGGCGCACCGGCAGCCTTGCGACGCATTACTCGATGACCAGTTCTTCGAAGACGATGGTGACGGTCTCGGTCAGCACGGCGGCCTCGCCGGCCTTCAGGCTGCTGGCGTCGATCTTGCTGCACCAGGCGTTGCGCAGGTTGTAGCGCTTCACCGGGTTGTCCTCGTAGTCCATCATGATGATCGAGGCGTTCTTGCGGGCCGTGCTCATGCGGCCGGTGATCGAGTCGTTGATCCACTGCGTGAACGCGGACGACTGGGTCATGCCGCGCACGACGGTGCACTGCCCGTTCTTCTGCACGCCCGGCAGGATGGCGGTCTCGATCTTGCCTTGGGCGGTGTTCTGCTGGCTGACGATGATGTCCTGTTCGAGCGTCAGGCCGCTGACCTCCTGGAGGTACTCGACCATCACCCCGTCGATCTGCAGACCGAAGTTGTGTGAGGTGAGGGAGTCACCCTGCATGAGACTCATGGAATCGCTGTCCTTCTAGTGCTTCGTCGATGGCGTACGCGGGCCGTGTACGGAGGCCGGGGCCGGGGGCGACGTGCGCCCTACTCGTCCAGCTCCCCGCTGCCGCTGGAGAACTGGGACAGCCGGAAGATCACGAACTCGGCGGGCTTGACCGGCGCGACACCGATCTCGCACACGACCCGGCCCAGGTCCACCGACTCCGGCGGGTTGGTCTCCTCGTCGCACTTGACGTAGTACGCCTCCTCGGGCCGCTGGCCGAAGAGCGCGCCGTTGCGCCACTCGGTGACCAGGAACGCCGAGATGTTGCGCCGGATCCGGGCCCACAGCGCGTGGTCGTTCGGCTCGAACACCACCCACTGGGTGCCGATCAGGATCGACTCCTCCAGGTAGTTGAAGTAGCGGCGGATGTTCAGGTAGCGCCACTCGGGGTCCGAGGCCAGCGTGCGCGCGCCCCAGACGCGGATGCCGCGGCCGGGGAAGGCGCGGATGCAGTTGACGCCGATGGGGTTGAGCAGGTCCTGCTCGCCCCGGGTGATCTGGAGCTCCAGGTCGATGGCGCCGCGGACGACCTCGTTGGCGGGCGCCTTGTGCACGCCGCGCTCGGCGTCGTTGCGGGCCCAGATGCCGGCGATGTGACCGCTGGGCGGCATCATGCGGGCCTTGCCCGACGCCGGGTCGAAGGTCTTGAGCCAGGGGTAGTACAGGGCCGCGTACTTGGAGTCGTAGCCGGCCGTCTCCTGGCGCCACACCCGGATCTGACGGGCGTTCAGGCTCGGCGGCGGATCGATGACCGCGACCCGGTCGCCCATCAGCTCGCAGTGCGCGATGAGCCCGAGCTGCACGGCCTTGACGGCCTCCAGGTCGATCGCGCCCTGCTGGTAGGCGGCCATGAGGTCGGGGACGGCCACCATGGATATCTCGTCGATGGCCTCCAGGCCGCCGAAGCCGGTGCGGTCGGCGGAGTCGCCCAGGTACTGGGCCGGGCCGGGGTGCGAGCCGCCGTCCTGCTCCGTCGCCACGGGCACGGGGGCCGGGGCGGGAGGCGCCGGCAGGGCCACGGTCTGGTTCTCCGGGCGGGCCAGCTGCGCACCGGAGGCGTTCTCCGTCACGGTGATGAGCTTGGAGCGCTCCTTGACCTGCGTGACGACGTAGCTCCGGTTGCCCTTCTTGGCGCTGACGTCGAAGGTCTCGACCTGCTTGTCACCGCTCTTGACGATCAGCTTGAAGCGCTCGGCGGGGCCTTCGCCCTCGGGGTCGGCGACCTCCACGCTCAGCGGGCCGTTCGCGCCCGGTGCCGTGGCCGCCACGGAGAACGTGCCGAGCTGCCGGGGCTCGGCGGCGGGCAGCGCGGGCGCGGGCGCCGCGCCGTTCACCGCGGCGGTGTTCCTGCCGCCCGCCACCGACCCGCTCGACCCTTCGGCGGCGCCGCCCACCCGCACCACGTAGGCGGCCGATCCGCCGTTGTTGAAGAAGCCGTAGACGGCATGAGCGAGGTAGTAGCCGTCGGTGAAGTCGCCGAAGGCGGCGACGTACTGGGTCCAGTTGGTCACCAGCGTGGGCTCGTTGAGCGGGCCGGACGACGCGAGTCCGACGAAGGCCGCAACGGAGGTCCCCACTCCCTCGATCGGGCGCGAGCCGCCGGACACCTCCTCGACGTAGACGCCGGGCGACAAGTAGGACGGCATGCTCTGATCTCCTCGGGGTACGAGACGGGACTTCTTCAGCCTGCTCGGCGCGGAGCAGCGGGGGAATGTCCTCGGGTGCCATGACCCGGGCAACGCCGATGCCCGCGAGGGCACTTCGCCGTGCACCGGTCACGAGAATCCGCCGACGCTCGCGGGCTCACCCCCATTCGGAGTTGGCCCATACGTCCTGGATGGTCTCGTGGTTCCTTGCGGACATGCCGCGCAGATCCGCATCACGCTGACGCTTGACGGCTTCGAATACCGCCGGATGCTCCTTTTGGAAGCGCTCGATGGTTTCGTACTGGTCGGCGATTTTGTTGTGCGCCGCCACGCCTCCGGCGACCATCGACAAAGCCCGTCCCGCCGCGCTGACGATCGGGTGCGGGACAGCCGACATGGCCTTGCCGATCCCCATCCCCATCGCCGCGGAGCCCGTGGCGGAGGACAGTGCCTTTTTGGCGTTCTCGGACTTCAGAGCTTCCCAATCATTGCGAAGTCCCTTTCCTTCGCTTTCGCTGGCCCGATTCGCGATTTCCTCCACCACCGAATTTGCTTTCTCCAGATTATTTGCGGTCCAGAGACCCCAACGCACCATTTCTACGGTCTTTTCCGGGGCCTGCGGGCCCCCGGACAGCGCATCCAGGCGGCCGGTGACGGCTCCGCTCACGCCCTCCATGAACCCTGCCGATATCGGATTCTCCGGGGTCCGCTGGGCGAGTTCCGGCCTAACCCTCTGCGACAGAGCGTCGGCCAGCCCCGCGGTGCCGAGACCTACGGCGGGTTGCGCGGCGGGGCGACCGGCACCGGGCCTGGCTGCGGAGAGTCGCTGCAGGAGTTCCGGTGCCATGTCGTAGACCGACATGTTCTTGCTGGGGCCGGTCGGCCCTGCTTCAGCGCGATTCCCGGCTGCCTCCTTGGGGGGGTCGCCGATTTTTTCGCAGATTGCTTCGGCCAGCTTCTTCGCGCCGTCTGCGCTTTTCTCGTACACACGAGCTTCGCTGTCGTTCAGTACCTGGTCGACAGCCGGGACGAGGCGAAACCCCATGACACCTGCCGCGCGCAGCGGAGACAAATGATGACGTGCACTGTAAATGAGTTCAACCGACACCTTGAACTGACGGAGGAACGCCTTTACATCGTCGAAACTATCCAGCGCCTGAGTGGTCGACGTTTCCGGGTCTTTCAAGCTCACCCGTCGCTGGACAGCGGGCGCGGCGAGGGCGTCCCCGTCGTGCGACGCGTGTGCTCCGTGGGCGTGGGCCTCGGCATGCTCCGAGGGCGCGGGGGCGGGCGCACTGCTCAGGGCATGCGCGGTGGCCTCCGCCGCCTTCTCATGCTTGTCGTCGGGGTGGCTGACCTTGATACCGCTGCGTTGAACGGTTCCCTCGACGTCTCCACTCCGCTGCTGCTTGACGTGCTCGAGCTCGTGGATCATCGTGTGCCGGTCCAACGGTCGGTCGCCGACGACGATGTGCTCGCCCGCGGTGAGGGCATGCGCGCCCATCATCTTGGCGGACTCCGCCGCCGCCGCGTCGTCATGCATGCGCACGGTGGAGAAGTTCGAACCCATCAACGCGCCCAACTCGCTGGCGACTTGGGGTTCCAGCGGCCGTCCCGGGCTCTTGAGGACCTTGTCCAGACTCTCCCGCTGCATGCCGGCCTCCTCCGCCTTCGCCTGCTGCATCTCTGCCTCCGGCCCGGCGAATTCATTGCTGACGGCAACCCGCCGCTGCACGGTGGCCGGCCCGTCGCTGCGGTGACCGCAGTCAGGACCGTGCTGGTGCTGGTCCTGCGCCCAGGGATGACCAGCGTTGCGCAGCATCTGGACCACGGCCGCGTTGCCTGCCGACGCCTGGGCTGCCGCCAGGCCTTGAGGGCCGGCCCTACGGCTTGTCGAACGCTGACGCTGCTGCCGGCTGACGCTGCCTTCGTTGTTCTTTTCGCCGGATTGATCGCGCACAAATGTCTCTCTTTCTTGCCTATGGGTAGGGAGGTAGGGGTGCAGCGGCGTGAAGGTGGGGCACGTCCGGGATACTCGCCGCAACACGCTCGGCGCCAGGGACGGAGGGGCAGGGTGGGTGGCGTGATCGGGCAGAGTTCGGAGGCGTCGCGGCCGTTCGCCGTTCGTGTCCGACGCTCGTGGGGCGGGGCTTGGGTGCGGTCACCGGCCCGATGCGCCCAGGAGCGGTGCCTGCGGGCTTCACGCTGATCCGTCCGGGACCGCAGGACATCGCTGCTGCCCCTCCAGGCAGCCAGGTATGCCCGGCGGACTCCTGACGTCCCGCGCTGCTTCTCCTAGCGTCGGGGCGTGAGCCTATGGACTTCTCTGGAACCCGCTTCCGCGACCGTCGATCCCGGCAGCAGCACCACCGTGCGGCTGAAGGTGCGTAACACCGGTGACATCGTCGACGAGTACCGCTTCGAACCGGTCGGTGATCTGTCGCCCTGGACCACGGTGGAGCCGCCCTCGCTGCGGCTCTACCCGGGTACGACCGGCACGGTGGAGCTGACGTTCGCCCCGCCGCGCACGCCCGACGCGACCGCGGGACCTCATCCGTACGCGGTGCGGATCACGCCCACCGAGCACCCGGACGCCGTGACCGTGCCCGAGGGCAACCTCACCATCACCCCCTTCACCGAGGTGCGCGCCGAGCTGGTGCCACCGACGGTGAAGGGACGCTTGCGGGGGCGGCCGCGGCTCGCGGTGGACAACCTGGGCAACACCAAGGTCACCGCCTCGCTCAGCGGCAGCGACACCGGTGACCGCCTCTCGTACGACCTGCAGCCCAGCAACATCCAGATCGAGCCGGGCCGGGCCGCGTTCGTGAAGACCACGCTGCGCCCCCGGCAGATCACCTGGTTCGGTTCCAAGCAGGAACAGCCCTACACGCTGGCCGTACGGCGCTCGGGCACCGAGCCGATGGACGTGGACGGCACCTTCGTGCAGCGCGGGTTCCTGCCCGGCTGGCTGGCCACCACCTTCGCCCTGCTGCTCGCGCTCGCCATCGCTTTCGTCGTGATCTGGCTGTCGTACAAGCCGCAGGTGAAGAGCGTGGCGCGGGAGAAGCCCGTGGAGGCCGGGAAGATCGCGCCGTCCAGTCCGCCCCCGCCGATCAGCAGTGCGCCGCCTTCTCCCGAGGCGAAGCCGGAGGACGACGAGAAGAAGGAGCCCGAGGGCGATGGCTCGGGCGGTGGCGGCGGGGGCGGCGGAGGCGGCGGCGACAAGCCCCCGAAGCCCAAGAAGGCGACCGCGGCCGACGCGGTGCGCAAACTCGCCGAACGCAGCGAGGGCCGGCACGTCTGCTACCGCGCTTTCGTCGCGGGCAAGGGCTGGCAGGACCCGGTGTGCGACGGGAGCGAGGCCGGCACGGTCGGCAAGGGCACGCCCATCAAGGCGCTGAACATCGCGGTGGTCAACACCAAGGGCGTCAGGGGCACCGGCGCCTGGGTCGGCGAGGGGTGGCGCAAGGAGATCCCCTGGTCGGACGCGGAAGACGGCAAGAACCTGTACTTCGGCAGTTCAAAGAGCGCCGATCCCGCTCTGGAGGGCTACACCTTCCAGGTCCTCGACGGCGTCGTGTGCAGCGACGCCCGGGTGAAGGGCGGCCAGTGGATGGGCCGGGTGTGCACCGACCCGGGCGGGTGGAAGTACCACGGCAGCCCCATCGAGCAGTACAAGCAGCTGGAGGCGGTCCGCTTCACCGTGTGACGGCGTGTGCCGGCCCCCTTGGGCCACCGGGCTCCGGTCAGCGCCGGCGCTCGGTGGCCCGCGGTCACCAGTTGGCCTCGCCCGGGACGAGTCGGCCCGCCTTGCGGTATTCGCGGCGGGCCCCTTCCAGGAGGTCGCCCGCCGCGACCGGCTCGTCCCGCCCGGCCGCCAGGTAGGCGGCGGTGACCACCGCGCTGCGGATGGAGCCGCCCGCCAGCTCGAAGTCGCGGGCGAGCGGGCCCAGTTCGATGCCTTCGGCATGGGGGACGTGCGCCAGGCCGTGGTGCCACAGCGCCAGGCGCTGGTCCGCCTCGGGGAAGGGGAAGTCGACCACCAGGTCCAGGCGGCGGGTGAACGCGTCGTCGATGTTGGCGCGCAGGTTGGTGGTCAGCAGCGCGATGCCGTCGAAGGACTCCAGGCGCTGCAGCAGGTAGGCGCTCTCCATGTTGGCGTACCGGTCGTGGGAGTCCTTGACCTCGGAGCGCTTGCCGAAGACGGCGTCGGCCTCGTCGAAGAGGAGTACGGCGTCCGTGCGGTCGGCCTCCGTGAAGATCCGCTCCAGGTTCTTCTCGGTCTCCCCCACGTACTTGTCCACGATCGAGGAGAGCTGGACCACGTACAGGTCCACGCCCAGATCGGCGGCGACCACCTCGGCGGACAGCGTCTTGCCGGTGCCGGACTCCCCCGCGAAGAGTCCAAGGACCCCGCGGCCGCGTCCGCCGCCCGCGCTGAGCCGCCAGTCGCCCAGGACGCGGTCGCGGTGGCGGGCACGCAGGGCGAGTTCCTGGAGCTGGGCTAGGGGCGCGGCGGGCAGGACCAGGTCCTGCCAGGTCACGTCGGGCCGGATCCGGCGGGCGTGCTGTTCGAGGCCGGAGGCCGACTGCTGCCGGGCGGCGAGCCGCACGTGGGCGGCGGAGAGCGGGGCCCCGTCGAAGGCGGCGAGCGTCACGGCGGCTTGTGCGGCGCGCCCGATGCGCTCGGCGCCCAGGTGGTAGGGGGCCACGGTGGCGGCCAGGTCGAAGCCGTCGGCCGCCGCGCCCAGCGCGCTGTGCCAGGTGGCCGTGCCGCCCGCGGGGAGGCGGGGGGCTTGGAGCACCAGCGGATCGTGGGCGGACCACTGCGGATCGTACGGGCGCGGGTCGGCGAGCAGCACGGTGACGTCGGTGGCGGCGGCCAGTTGGGCGACCAGGGGGCCCGGTGGGTCGGGCAGGCCCGACACGACCACGGCCCGACCGGTCAGGCGTGCCTCACGCAACAACTCGGGCAGCTGGTCCGCGGAACCGGAGAAGCGCAGGGCGCCGAGGCCCGCCGCGTCCAGAGCGGAGGCGAGGGCGGCCAGGGCGTCGCCCTCCCGGTGCTCCTGTAGATAGGCGGTGCAGGGCCCCGCCCCGAGCCGGGCGGCGAGCCGTCGCACGAAGGTCTCGTCGTGCGCGGCGCCGTGCTGCGGGACCGGCATCGGCTGCAACAGGTCCAACAGCGCGGCATCGGGGGTGGCATCACCCAGCAGATGGGCGGTGACCCGGTCGGGCACGCGCAAAGAGCGGGTGAGCAGCGGCCGTTCGGCGTCCTCTACCTCCAGCAGACCCAGCGAGCGCAGGGGCGCCGAGAGGTGGAAGCGGGCGCGAGCGTCGGGCAGGTGTGCAGGGATCCCGCACAGTTCCAGGGCGAGCGTCACGGTGGCGCGGCGGCGGCTCACGTCGTCGTTGAGGTAGCCGTACAGCGGCTCGAAGGTGCGGTCGAGGTCGGGGGCGAGAGCGATGAGCAGGACGGCCGCGTCCAACTCGGTCAGGCCCAGCCGGGCGGCGATGCCGGGCAGGCGGTCGTCGGGGTCGCCGGAGCCCCGGCCGTGTGCTGCCGACGCCCCCGGCGGCCGGATGTCCGCCTCCGTCGGGATGTCCGCCTCGGGGGCGGTGTCCACCTCGGGCGCCGTACGTGGCCAGGCGTGCAGCAGATGACGTACGGCCTGCTCGGACAGGTACAGGCCGCGCAGGGGGTCGTCCGCGGTGGGGTCGCCGGCGGAGCGGGCCTCGACGAGGGCGGTCACCGTGTGCCGCAGCGCGCCCAGTCGTTCGAGAAGGTGGCGCGCGGGTCCTGCGGCGGCCGGTTCCTGCGGGCGAGGGGCGGTCGGCGCGTGGCCATCCAGGGCGGGGATGCTCATGACTGCTGCCTGCGGCGGGCTGCCGCCTGCTCGCGGGCGGTGCGGGCTGCCGACTGCTCACGAGTGGCACGGGCCGCCGCCACCTGGCGGGGACGGTGGGAACGGTCCTCCGACCGGGGCGGGCCGCCGTCGGCGGCGCGCAGCCGGACCGTGGCGCCTTCGGTGACCGGCGGTCCCGCGTCGTAGTCGGGGTGCGCCGGGAAGGGCACGGTCACCGCCACGTCCAGCGAGGGTTTGAGCTCTCCGCCCAGGGCCGACCAGATGTCCGCGAGGGATCTGGCTTCCGACCGGCTGCCGGAGACCGCCACCGGAACCGAGAGGCCCAGGCGCCCCAGCGCGTCCGGGAGCGCCTGGGGGGACAACAGCTCGTGCGGCAGCAACGTCGCCAGCACCGCGGACAGCAGACGGTGCTCGTCCTGCGGCGTCTTCGTCCAGGCCGTCACCAGATACGAGAGCCGGAACCAACGCGGGGGACGCCGGCGGCGGACGACGACGTCCCGTTCGTCGCGCAGTCCGGTATGGCCGCGCTGGCGCAGGGAGACGTCCTCCCGGATGTCGTACAAGTACGCGTTGACCACGGGCGCGTTGCGCCGGGCCGCCCAGTCGCGGGTCGGCACGTCGAAGGACACGTCGATGCCGGACCCGGACAGCGCCCCGCCCCCGATGAGGCCCTTGAGCACCTCGTCCACCTCATGGATCACCCTTGCGCTCCCACCTGCGGTTCGCTGCCTTGCCGGCCGAGGACGGCCCCATCGATCGTGCCCGTAGGGGCGGCGGGCGTGCAGGTCCGTCGGGGATGACGCGGGGGCAGCGTGCGCTGCCCCAAGAGGCCGCCAGGGGCGCCCGTCCGATGGCCGTCCCGGGAATCCGGCCGACGGCCGTCTCGGGAATCCGTCCGACGGCCGTTTCGGGAATCCGCCCGATGGCCGTCCGGGAATCCGGCCGATCAGATGTAGCCCTCGCGCAGGGCGTAGGCGACCACGTGCGCGCGGTTGCGCAGGTTCAGGCGTGTGGTCAGGCCGTGCATGACGTTCTTGACGGTCCGTTCGGAGTACGAGAGCTTCAGGGCGATCTCCGAGGTGTCGAACCCCTCGGCCACCAGCGCCACGACGTCCACTTCCCGCTTGGTGAAGCCCCGGAAACCTCCCGACAGTTCGCTGCCGCCCCGGCTCAAGCGGCCCACCTGTCCGATGAGTTGCCCCAGCAGGTCCGCCGGCAGGTCGCCTCCTCCCCTGGCCGTCGTCAGCACCGCCTGGACCAGCCGCTGCGCGGTTGCCTCATGACGCCAGACGATGGCGCCCACACCGCACTCGATGACCGCGAGGAGTTCGCGTTCGTGGATCGATCCCGCGACGAGCACCGCGCGCGCTCCCTCGACGCGTACCGCGCGCCTCAGCCGGGCCAGCGCGGCCTCGTCAAGGGTCTCCTCGATGAGCAACGCCACCGTGGCGGGGCCCGAGTCCATTTCCAGTTGGACCTCGGGGTGCCGACGCAACTGACTGAAGACTCCCTCGCGGCTGATGGGATCGGGGGCGCTGACGGCGACCCGCACCCTATTGGTCGTCGGTAAAGCTGTCGGCGAAGCGGAAGAGACCGGAGTATCCGGGGTCGAACTGGACACGCGAATTTCCTTACTTGTGGGGCCGCGGGGGGTGCCAGGGCACCTCCGCAGTCAGCCGATCGGCCGGAATCTTGGGAGGCGGCGGACCGGAGGGGTGCCTTGAGGGACGGCCGGGACCACCACGGGTGCGCCAAGTGGCGGACCGGCGGCGCCCGGTCGCGGTCAGGAACAGTTCTTGTAGAAGTGCTTCCAGCCGTCGGTGGGCATGGCCGGCGGCTCGGCCGGGGTCCCGGTCTGGCCGTACTTCTGCTGTAGGTCGTAGTCATACGCGCCGGGTCCGCCGCCGGGTTCGGTCAGACGGATGGAGCGCTCCCACACGCCGTCGCCCGCGTTGTTCAGGACGGCCAGGTCCGGGTAGCCGTCGCCGCCGTAGTCGGCGACGCGGAGCTGCTTGGCCTCGCCCTGCTCGCCGATGTCGGAGTGCCGGGCGCCGGCCGAGCCCAGGTTCGACCGCTTGAGCGGGCCGGGGCGGAATTCCGCGACTCGTGCGGGGTTGGGGTCGTCCGCGCCGGAGGGTGTGACGAGGTTGACGACCATGTCCAGGGTGCCGTCGTTCTGGAAGTCGGCGACCGCGGCGGTGGCGACTTCGCCCGGCTTCGCGCCGAGGAGCGTGGCCACGTTCTTCTTGCTGCCGAAGGAGCCGTCGACGGCTCCCCACTGCACCGTCATCTTGGTGCCGGTGTGCCCGGGGTTGATGATCTTGTCCGGGCGGCCGTCACCGTCGAGGTCACCGATCAGCGTCGTGGCGCCGGACAGGCAGGGGGCCGCCCCGGCGGCCTTGCCGGACCGTGCCGCGCCTCCCTCGTCCGGCGACCCGGCCGCGTTGGCCTGGTACCCGGCAGCGGTCAGGGCGAGGGCCACCGCCGCGACCGGGGCGGCGAGCAGGCGTGAACGCTTGCGAATCATGTGCGAACTCCTCTTGTCATAGATGCGGCAGAAGGCCCGACGAGGATGGGCGAGGGCCGGCTCCACGGCACGCCCGCCCGCGGAGGTGGGCGCGCCGTCATGAACGCGCAGTGCTCCGCGCGCTGCGGGGCGCCGGAAGATCTCCCGGATGCGCACCCCCCGAGCTTGCGGGGCGATCCCTCCAGACCGCCACAACATCCGGGCAATCAGGGACGCTGGAACGCAAGAAGACCCTCTGAGCAGGCAGAACGCACGCTGCCTGGAACGCCGGGCTGGGACGCGCCCGACCTTTGGCAGCCACAGAGAGATGCGAAAAACACCTGCGGCGGGGTGCCCGGCCCTCCCACGTCACCGCGCTTGCAAGCCCCCGAACGCGAGACTGGCGGCAGCGGTCGGGACCGCGGCAGCAGCGCGTGCGGAGCGACGACGCACCACACGGGCAGTGGTGTTGGAGCGCATGGCAGATCCCCCCGATGGACAGCGGGTGGCGTTCCCTCGCCGGAACACCCCCCACTCTGATCGGGACCGCTAACGCAAAGCTCCCACCCCGCTAACATCCGCCTACTGACCTTTCCGATGAGTTGTCGGAGGTTACGTCGTGATCGACAGACCGGTGCTGTCCAGGCATCCGTCGATGAGGGGCGGTGTGTACTGGATGCGTCTCAGGCCGCTGCGGATGGTCTGGACGAGGTGGTCCCGGCTGGCGAAGACGGTGTTGGCTGTCACGGCCCGCCGCAGAAGAGACCAGATCCCTTCTACTGGGTTCAAGTCCGGTGCGTACGACGGGAGCTGGATGATGCTCAGCCAGTCGTGCTCGGCTGCGTAGTCGCGGATTGCGGCACTGCGGTGGACGTTGAGATTGTCCCAGATCACGACGATGGGGCCGCCGAGTTGGAGATGAGCGCGCACGAGCAGGTCACGGTAGTTCTGCCAGGTGAAGCCTCGTTGAGCGCCCAGGTGGTGGCCCTGGATCCGTGGCCGGTAGATGAGCCGGCTGCGTTCGCCGGGTTTGTAGCAGGCGAGTGCGGCCAGGGTCACTCGGCCGCGGGAGGCGCCATTGAACCGGACCACCGGGGTCTTCCCCTTCGGCGCCCAGGTGCGTCCACGATGCGACGTCATCGTGACAGCGGCTTCGTCCTCGAAGACGAGCCAGGCCCCGAGCGCCGCCGCGGTGGCTTTGCCGATGGCCAGGTCTCCTTCACCCAGCCTGCAACGGCTGCCTCGTCCCGTTCCACTGCCCGACGCCCGGGCTGCTGGCAGGACCAGCCGTGACGCCGCAGTAACTCCCAGACTCCGCGGACGGACAGGCTCACACCCAGCTTTTCGGCGATGAGGGCCTGCACCCGGGACAGTGTCCATCGCTCGTTCGGCCACCCGTGGAACACCGATCCCCGCAGCAGCTCTTCCTCCAGCTCAGCGAACTTCTCAAGGCTCACCTTCGGGCTCTTGGCCGGTCCCGAACAGCGCAGGCCAGCGGTGCCGTTCTCCCTCCATGCCCGCCGCCACCGCTCAACCGAACGGACACTCACGCGAAGGCCCTTCGCGATCACCGAGTTCCTCTCACCCTGCTCAAAACCCTCTGCCGCCAGCATCCGTATCCGTTCCCGGGCAGCTTGTTCATGAGTCCTGAGCCCACCTCCTTGCGCATACCGCATATCACCGGGATAGCGCGAAGCACCGTCAGCGTCACCCCCGACAACTCATCGGAAAGGTCAGTAACGCGCGCGAGAGCAGCGCCGAGCCGCCTCTCTGCCGTGTGCGCGGGAGGGGCCGCGTTCTCCGTGGCGGGATGGGAGCGGCGCGGACCGGGGGACGCGGTCGTCGCCACTTGATGATCGCCACCCGTAGTGGCACAACGTCGCACAGGCGCTCGCCCGCGAAGGCCTGCCATAAACGGACGGGGTTCGGGCAGCCACACAGCATGGCAGTCGACGTGCACGTTCTGCGCAGACAACTGGACACCACGCACCATCAGTCCCGCGCCCTGGTGGCGAGGGCCCGTCAAGCCGCGACCGCGAGTCAGCTGAGCCGCAAGCTCAGCCGTGAACGGCGTTTCGAGCGGTAGTCATCGCCCTGCCCGTCCGGCCAGGCGCCGGCACGACCTCTCATGTCGCCGCCTCCGGATGCGGAACAGCATGGGGCAGCTGTCCTCTCCCCTCTGGCGGCGGATGTGGAGGAATTACGGCGAGAGAACACGCAGTTGCGTCAGGCGCTTGTCACCCGGTCGACGGTGGACCAGGCCCGCGGCGTGCTGATGGCGGTGGGATCTTGCGGAGCCGACCGTGCTTGGGAAGTCCTGGTGGACACGCCCCACCAGCGCACCAACATCAAGCTGCGGCACATCGCAGAAAAGATCGTGGCCAGTACCGACGGCGGAGAGATCCCCGCGGCCGTAGGAGCAGCATTGAAGCGGTCGCTGGCCCGCCAGTCCTCCTCGCTGCGGGCGCCCGCGTCCTCCGACCGGGCCTGAGGCCGATTCCTCGCAATGCCCGTACGCAGACGGCCTGTTCCGGCACCCCGTCACCCGGCGCCGCCCCGAACAGAGGTCTCATTGCCAATCGGATGGGACGAGCGTTAACTGGATCCGTGTCCTCCCCCCATGGCGCCCTGGAATACTTCTGGCCTTCCCGGCGCGCCTATCTGTTCGATCTGTTCTGTCGGTAGGCGACTTGCGCGTACCTGGCACGAGGCGTCCTGCGCCCGTGCTGTCGCGCACTCCCAGCACGCCCGCGACGACACACGAACAGAGGATCACCATGTCTGTGACCGATGAACTGCTGGCCAACAACGCGTTGTACGCGAAGTCCTTCTCAGGACCGCTGCCGCTGCCGCCCGCCAAGCATGTGGCCGTCCTGGCCTGCATGGACGCCCGCCTCAACGTCTATGCCCTGCTCGGCCTGCACGAGGGCGAGGCGCACGTCGTACGCAACGCGGGCGGCGTCGTCACGCATGACGAGATCCGCTCGCTCGCCATCAGCCAGCGCCTGCTCGGCACCACCGAGATCATCCTGATCCATCACACGGACTGCGGGATGCTCACCTTCACCGACGACGGCTTCAAGGACGATCTCCAACGTGAGACGGGGATCCGCCCGCCCTGGGCAGCAGAAGCCTTCACGGACCTGACCACGGATGTGCGGCAGTCCATCGCCAGGATCAAGGCCGACCCGTTCATCCTGCACAAGGACGCCGTACGAGGATTCATCTTCGACGTAGCCAACGGCAAACTCAACGAAGTGATCTGAGAACCCCACGTCCCGACTCCCACCCGGCACAGGACATGAACAGCCTGTCCGGGCAGCCTTTGTGCTCGGGGACACAGGGGGCACAACGCTTCGTGCGAAGCAACGGGCGCCGGCCGGGCCGGCGTCCCACTCGCGGCTCCCCGCCCGGCGCCGCCGGGCCCGCGCAGGATTCGGCCGTCCGTCGTGGATCTGGGCCAGGACGGCCCGGCAGCGGGGTGCCTATTCGACTTCGCCGCGTACCCGCCGTTTGAGCTCCAGTTGGGCCCAGACGCGTTTTCCGCGTCGGCCGTGGGGTCCCAGGAGGGTGGTGTCCCAGTGCTGGCTGAGCGCGTCCACCAACAGCAGTCCGCGGCCGTGCAGGCCCGCGGTGTGCGGGGCGCCCAGGTGCGGCAGGTCGCGTGAGGTGTCGACGACGGCGACCAGCAGCCGGGCGAGCCGCGGCAGTGCGTGAGCAGTTCAACGGGCGCTGGATGGCAGGTGGGAGGAAAAGCGCAGGCACGGCCGTGCGCAGGTGAGCGGAAATTTCCGGGTCCTTGCTCCCGGCGAGAGGCTGCACGTCCCATCGTGTGGTGGCTACGGTGAGTGGGTGACCGGAAATTTCCTCCTGCGGCTCAAGATCGATCAAGCCGGTTTCACACAGAGCGAGTTGGTCGACGCGCTCAATGCCGAACTGCGTGCGGCGGGCGAGCGTGACAGCGTCGGCGATCGCACGGTCCGCACCTGGCTGACCGGAGAATCGGCCTGGCCGCACCGGGCGAAACGCGCGGCACTGACGGCAGTATTCGGGTGCACCGTCCAGGAGCTGGGATTCGTGGACCCGGCCGCGCCCGCACCACCGCAGGAGGACCCCGACGTGATCCGCCGTACGTTCCTCAACGTATCCGCCGGTGTCGTGGCCGCCCCCTTGATCGGGTCGCGACCGTTCAGGGTCGGGACCTCCGACGTCGCGCGGCTGCGCACCGGCCTGCAGAAACTGACGGATCTCGATGACCGGCGTGGCGGCCATGCAGAGCTGGAGAAGAGCGCACTGGCCGGGGCTCGAGAGGCCGTCACCCTGCAAAACCAGGCGGCATCCCAGCGCGTACGGCTGCGCCTGTTCAGTGTGGCCGCCGATTTCGTCGCTACCGCCGCTTGGTCGTGCATCGACGCACGGCAGCTCGAGCGCGCTCATGGCCACCTGAACGAAGCGCTGCGGTTGGCAGGGATGGGGCAAGACCCGGCGGCACAGCTGCGCGTATGGAATTCCTCCGCGATGCTCGCCCATCAGCGAGGTGAACACGGGGAGGCCGTCGCAGCAGGACAGGCAGCGCAGTCCGTCGGCGTGACCCGCAGCGACCCGCTCTTTGCCTCGCTGGCCCACGCCCGCACCGGCTGCGGCCACGCCAACCGCGGGGATCGCCAAGCGGCCCTGCGCTCGATCGGGTACGCCGAAGAGGCCCTGACCAAAGCCCACGACCGCCCCCGCCCACCCTGGGTCTCCTTCTACGGCCCCGCCGAGCTGCACGCCCTGAGCGCCGTCGTCCGGGACCGCATCGGAGAGCACGCCGCCGCGGAGGCCGCGTCCTACCGCGCCTTGGCGGTCCTGCCCGCACACTTCCGCCGCAACCGCGCCCTCATCACCTGCCGTCTTGCCCTCGCTCAACTCCACCAAGGCGATGCCGACCAGGCTTGTGCCACGAGCGAGGAGGTCTTCGCATTCATGTCCGGGGCGCCGATCCCGGCTCGTATGCGTGTACTCCTGGGAGATTTCTACCGCGAGCTGCTCACCCTCGCGCCCACGGCGACGATGGCCAGAGAGTGGGGCGACCGTTATCGCACCGAATGGAGCCCTACGTGACCACGGAGACAGAGCTTCGGCAGTTCGCGCACGAGGATCTGGACGCGATCCGCGACACTCTGCTGGCGGTCCACCAGGACGCCTACGCAGCCCAGATGGACGATGAATTCCATCAGCGCTTCGCCTGGTTCGTCGACCACTGGGGCGGCAATCCTGGCTTCTCCTGCGTGATCGCCTACCACGGCGACGAGCCGATCGGATTCGCCTACGGAGCTCCGGCAGCACCGGGCCGCGAATGGTGGCGCGAACACCTTGATCCCGCACCGGCGGAGCCGGAGACGTTCGCCGTGTCCGAGCTGATGGTCAAGGTGGATCACCGCAAACAGGGCCTGTCCCAACGGCTCCACGGCGCGCTGCTGGGAAAGCGCGGCGAGGCCCTGGCGGTACTGCTGGTCGACACCACCCACCCCAAGGTCCAGGCGCTGTACGAGGCATGGGGATACCGCAAGGTCGGCGAACGCCGGCCCTTTCCCGACTCCCCGCTGTACGCCGTGATGCTCCTGAGTCTCAGGGGCTTCCAAGGGAAGCGGAAGCGGTCGGCAGGTGCCGGTGGGGGCTCGGCCGCGTCCGGCATGTGAACCTTCTCCATGCCGCCTGTCGGCGCCGAGGGGCGCCTGAGGTCCCAGGCCCGACAGCGCCGAGCTCATGCGCATCGCGCGCGTCGGCCCGCTCCGCACGGTGCTCCGCTCTGTGCGCCGTCAGTCCGCAGAGCGGACCGGAAACGTCGCGCAGGTCATGCAGGAGGCAGAGCATGGCGCCCCCATCGCTCCGGCCTCTCAGGAGAATCAGTGCGATCTACTGTCCGACAGAGACTTCTTGCCTGCATGGCGAGTGTCCTCTTCCTGCTGTCCTTTGTGCCAGCCGTGCCCGCGGCCGCCGCTTCACGCTCTTTGACCGTCCACACCGACAAGGGTTCGGTCGCGGGAGCCTCGGCAGACGACGTCGACCGTTACTCCGGTATCCCGTACGCGGCTGCGCCCGTCGCCGCCAAACGCTGGCAGCCTCCGGCGCCCGCCGCCGCCTGGAGGGGCACCCGGCCTGCCACTTCCCCTGGTTCTCGCTGCCTGCAGAACGGGAGCAGCACGAGCCCGGGGATGAGTGAAGACTGCCTGTATCTGAACGTCTACACCCCCGCCCACAGGAGCAACCGCCCGCTGCCGGTGATGTTCTGGATCCACGGCGGCGGCTTCTCCTCCGGTTCGGGAGACACCCAGGACGGCTCGCTGATCGCCAAGACCAACAACGTCGTGGTCGTCACGATCAACTACCGCCTCGGGGTGTTCGGCTTCCTCGACCTGCCCGGGCTCAGCAAGCAGGGCGCGGGCAACTACGGCCTGCTCGACCAGCAGGCGGCGCTGCGCTGGACCCAGCGCAACATCGGCGCGTTCGGCGGGGACGCGAACCGCGTCACCATCGCCGGTGAGTCGGCCGGCGGCCACTCCGTCTGCGCGCTCCTGGCGTCGCCCCCGGCCCGCGGCCTCTTCTCGGGCGCGATCATCCAGAGCGGCGGATGCCCGAGCTATACGGTCGAGCAGGCCGTCGCCCGCGGGAAGAAGTACGCGACGGCCGCCGGCTGCTCCGCCGCCTCGGCCGATCTGGCCTGCCTGCGGACCAAGCCCGCCAGTGAACTACAGGCCGCCGCGAAAGACTTCATCGGCGGCCTCGTGACCGGTCCGCTGCCCACGTCCGGGGTTCCCGAACTGCCGGTCGCACCGCTGAAGGCCGTACGCACCGGCCGTACCGCGAACGTCCCCCTCCTCATCGGCCACACGCGTGACGAAGTGCGCAGCTGGGCGCGTCCGTTCGCGAACGCGACGAAGGCCCAGTACGAGAAGGCGGTCCGCATCGAGTTCGGGGACGAGGCCGACGCCGTCCTCGCGCACTATCCGTTCAGCGCCTATGGCGACGCGTACACCGGGGCGTACGCCTTCGGCGCACTGTGGGGTGATAGCAGCACCTTCTTCGGCCTCGGGGGCTGCCAGTACCAGAACCTCACGGCCCAGTACGCGAAGCGTCAACCCCACACGTACTACTACGAGTTCAACGACCCGCACCCGCCCACCGGCCGGCCATCGACCGGCTTCGATCCGGGCGCCTCGCATGCCAGCGAGATGCCGTATCTGTTGCCTTCGGCGACCTCGGCGCTGCTGACTCCCGAGCAGCGGCAGCTGTCCGGCGAGATGGTGCGCTACTGGGGCTCGTTCGTGCAGCACGGCAAGCCCGCCACCCCGGGCATCGCCCCCTGGCCTTCGTTCCGTGCCGGGACGTTCATGTCGCTGCTGCCGGGCGGTGAGAGCCGGGCACTGGACACCGGCGTGTACGAGGCGCGCCGCCAGTGCGCCTTCTGGAACTCCATCGACTACGACTGGCTTCCCGTCGACCCCGACCAACTCGCCGCTCAGGCAGGCGTTTCCCCGTCCTGATCCGATGAGCGCGAAGGGCCCCCTCCTGTGGAGGGGGCCCTTTGAGTGTGTGCGGCGGCAGAGCACGCGGGTTCAGGTACCGGTGCGCTCCATGTCGAGCACGATCTTGCCCACCGCCGTGCCCGAGCGCAGCCGCTCCACCGCCTCGCCGAGCGCGTCCATCCCGTAGCTCTCGTAGGGCAGCGTCAGCGCGCCGGAGGACAGGTCGGGCAGCAGGCGCAGCGCCTCGGGGGCGACCTCCGGGCCGCGGCTCATCATGTTCACGGGAAGCAGGGAGACGTCGGCGAGGAAGAAGTCCGCCAGGTCCAGGGTGAGTTCGCGGCCGGCCGTGTAGCCGAGGAGCGCGGCCCGGCCCCGCGGGCGGACCAGGGTGAGGGCATCGCGCAGGATCTGGCCGCCGACCGAGTCGATCAGGACGTCGACCTTGCCGCCGATCGCCTCCTCGGAGAGGTCGGAGGCGAGCAGTGCCTTGGCGACGCCGGGTACGTGCGGCAGTTTCGCCGGGCGGCTGACCACGCCGACCACCTCCGCGCCGGCGCGTGCCGCGAGCTGCACGGCCACGGCACCGACCGCGCCGGACGCGCCGGTGACCAGGACCCGCTCCCCCGGCCGCACCTGGGCGATCGCGTGGACGGTCGCCCAGGCGGTGCCGACCGGGGAGAAGTAGATGCAGGCCAGAGCGGGGTCGGTGCCCTCGGGCATGGTCTCCGCGGCGGTGTCCGGCACGAGCGCGTGCTCGGCCCAGGCGCCGTCACGGCTCAGGCCGAGCCCCTCACCGCGCAGCCGCACCAGAGCACCCTCGGGGTGGGTGTCCGAGGCGACGACGTAGCCGCTGCCCTGGGTGCCGGGGATGAACGGCAGCTCGGGCAGGATGCCGAACTGTCCGTCGAGGATGTTGAGGTCCAGATGGGCGGCGGTGGCCGCCGCCACCCGGACGAGGGTGTGCCCGGGGCGCGGCTCGGGCACGGGACGTTCCCCGAGCTTGGGCAGCGTGCCGAACTCCTCGAGGAAGAGGGCGCGCGATGTGGACGAGGCGGTGCTCACGTGCTGTGTTCTCCATTCTTCCCCCGCTGGTCACGGCGCTTCCCCCGTTAGATCGTTTCGGCCACCGTTTACACCTTAGCTCCATACTTGTGTAGTACACGCATCGCGATGACGCGCAGGATCCGGTCGTAGACGAGGCCCAGGGTGCCGAGGGTGATGATGCCGACGAAGACCCAGTCGATCCGGCCGTAGTTCCGGGAAGTCCAGATCAGGGAGCCAAGGCCCACCTGGGCGGCGACGATCTCGGCCGAGACGATCGTCAGGAAGCTGTTTCCCATGGCGAGGCGGGCGCCCGTGAGGATGTACGGGACCGTGGACGGCAGCACGACGCGTTGCAGGATCTGGCGGCGGCCGGCTCCGAGGCTGGCCGCGGCCCGCAGCTTGGACTCGTTGACGGCCATCACGCCCGCGCTGGTGTTGAGCGTGACGATGAAGACGGCCGTGTAGAAGATCAGGACCACCTTGGAACTCTCACCGATGCCCAGCCACACCACCGCCAGGGTCACGAAGGCGACCGGCGGGATGAAGCGGAAGAACTCGGTGTACGGCTCCAGGAGCAGGCGGACGATCCTGATCTGCCCGATGAGCAGGCCGACCGGGGCGCCCACCACGACGCCCAGGCCCCAGCCGATCAGAATGCGGCGGCTGGAGGCGATGACCGAGTTGCCAAGGGTGCCGTCGGCCGCCAGTTCACGGGCGGCCGACAGGGTCTGACGCGGCGAGGCGACCAGGGACGGGCCGTACTTCATGGCCAGGAGCTGCCAGACGCCCAGGCCGACAAGGAGGGCGACGGCGTAGAGGCCGACGGCACGCAGCGCCTGTCCGCCGCCCTTCCCTTTGGTGCGGCGCGGGCGGGTGCGGGTGCGGGCCGGGGCCGCCACCTCGGTCGTGGTGATCGTCATGCGCCCTTCGCCTCTCGGTCGAGCTGGTCGTCCAGTCCCTGATCGCGCATGGCCTTGCGGACCTCTTCTCCGATGTCCTCGCGCAGCCGGCCGCGCAGACGCAGGGCGGCGGGGTCGGACTCCTCGCGCGGACGCGGCAGGTCGACCGTGTACAGGGACTTGATCGAGGCCGCGGGGCCCGCCGTCATCACGGCGACCCGGTCGGCCAGGAGGATCGCCTCGTCGATGTCGTGCGTGACGAAGACGACGGTGCAGCCGGACGCGCTCCAGATGCGGGCCGTCTCCTGCTGCAGCACCTGCCGGGTCTGCGCGTCGAGCGCGCCGAAGGGCTCGTCCATCAGGACGACGCCCGGTTCGTTGGCCAGGACCCGGGCGATCTGGACGCGCTGGCGCATGCCGCCGCTGAGCTGGCCGGGGTAGCGGTCCGCGCAGTGGCGCAGGCCGACCAGGCCGAGGTACTCGTCGGCAACCCGGTTCTGCTCGGCGCGGGACAGGCCGCGCATGCGAGGCCCGAAGGTGACGTTCTGCTGCACGGTGAGCCAGTCGAAGAGGGCCTCACTGCTCTGGAACACCATGCCGAGGTCCGGGCCGGGGCCGCGGACGGGCGTGCCGTCCGCGGTGAGAGTCCCCTCGCTGACCTGGATGAATCCCGCCATCGCCGACAACAGCGTGGACTTGCCGCAGCCGCTGGGTCCGAGCAGACAGAGAAACTCTCCGGCCGCGATGTCCAGATCGATGCCTTGGACGGCCCGGAAGTCACCGAAGGAGATGCCCGCGCCCTCGACGCGCAGAGCCGCTCCGCGTCCGGCTGCCTGTTCCGTACGCGGACGGGGGCCTGCCACCGTCCGCGCGGCCACCGCATCCTCCCCCGGCACCGTCTCCTTCTCGATCCCCTTGATCGCCTCGGTCATCAGGACCCCTCCGCGTTGTCGGAAAGCCAGCCGCGCTGGACGGTGCGGGACACGTCGGGGCGGGCCTTGACCTTGCCGGTGTCCAGGTAGAACTGGGCGGTGCTTTCGTAGCCCTTGAGGTCCTTGGCCGTGAAGTCGCGCACGGCGAAGTCGATCTCCTTCGCCGCGTTCAGGGTCTGGTCGGTGGGGATCTTCGCGGCCTTCTTGGTGGCCTTCGCCGCGCCCTGCGGATCGCTCTCGGTCTTCTTCGTCGCTTCCGCGAGGGCGGCGGCCACCTTGACGGCGACGCTCTTGTTGTCCTTGAGCCAGGGCGCCGTCGACAGCAGCCAGTGCTGGTAGCTGAAGCCGTAGTCGCCGGTGGTCTCCAGGACGCGCTGGCCCAGCTCCTCCCCCTTGCCCGGCCACGGCTCCCACAGGACGTAGGCGTCCACGTCACCCTTCTTGGTGAGCGCCGGGATCTCGGCGGGGTCGGCCGTGATGAATTCGACCGCGTCGGGCTTGATGTCCTTCGATTCGAGGAACCGCGTGGCGGCCAGCTCGGACAGGCCCGGGACCACGGCCATCTTCCGGATCTTCGCGGGGGACTTCACACCGGGCCGCAGGACGACCTTGAGGTACTTGCCGGAGTCCTCGTACACGAGCAGTGAGCGCAGGTCCGGGTTCTGTCCGAGCAGGCCGATGGTGGTGGCATCGGAGTTCCCCGCCATCTGGACCTGCCCGGCGTTCAGAGCGTCGACGCCCTCCCCGCCCTTGGCGAACTGGACGAGGTCGACGTCGAGCCCGTGCTTGGCCCACAGTCCCTGGGCATCGGCCACGAAGAACGGCGCGTACCCGGCGTCGATACCGACCGCGATACGGATGTGGGGATCACCTGCCCCGCCGCCGGAGCCCGAGCCGGCATCGGTGGTGCCCGCGCCGCAGGCGGTCACCGCGGTCAGTACGGCGGCGAGGAAGACGGTGCCGGCGATGCGCTGCACCGGGCGGGCTTTGGGGCGGGACGTTGTCTGCATGGTCACCTCAGAGTGGGGCGCTTTTCGGCAGGTAATCGGGGTGCGGGCCCGCGAGTGGGCGAACGCTACTGCCGGTCGAAGGGCAGGTGCATGCGCAACGGTCCGCTCAGCGGGACGGCCCGGACATGGCGCGTCGAGGGCGGTCACTTGGCGTGCTGGTCGTACCAGCCGCGCAGCAGCACGGTGTCGTAGTCGGGTGCGCTCTTGATGAGCTTCTGTGCGAGGAGAAAGTCCACGATCTTGCGTGAGGAGGCGACATCGGTCGCCGTCAGAGCGCGGGACTCGAAGGAGATCTCGCCGATGGCCTTCTTTGTCTGTCCCACCGGCAGTTGGGCCTGCCGGTGAGCCGCGAGGGCGCCCGCGTGCGGATCCTTCGTCACCAGCCGGTCGGCCTCCGCGACCACCTTGAACACCTTCCCGGCGAGATCCTGATGCTCCTTCAGCCACTGCTGGTCCGCGAGCAGCCACTGCCGGTAGGTGACGCCGAAGTCGCCGGTGGAACCGGCGACGTGGCCGCCCGCCTCGACGCCCTTGGTCACCCAGGGGTCGAAAAGGATGTAGCCGTCGATGTCGCCGCGCTGGAGCATGGTGGGGATCTCCTGCGGCGAACTCTGCTGGATCTTCACGGAGTCCGGCTCGACGCCATGGCGCTGCAAGTACTCGTGCGTGGCATACAGACCGATGCCCTGGATCGAGCCCATCGACTTGATCTGCCGCGGTGAGGTGATGCCCTTGCGCAGAACGACCTTGAGGAGGCGGCCCGAGGACTGGAAGACGCCCAGGGCGCGCAGGCGCGGGTTGCTCACCATCTGCGGCAGCGCGGTGGAGTCCGCGTTGGCCGACATCTGGGCGGTACCGGCCGTGACCGCCTGGGCCGCGGCCGGACCCCCCTCCACCTTCGTCAGCCGCACGTCGAGGCCGGCCTTCTCGAACATGCCGCGCTCGGCAGCCAGATACAGCGGGGCGTACGAGGCGTCGACGCCGAGCGCGATCCGGACGGTGGGGCTCTTGCCGCCCGCGGATCCCGCCGAGTCGGTGGTGCCCGCGCCGCAGGCGGTGGCGAGGAGCAGAGCGAACAGGCCGAGCAGGGCGGCCACCGGGCGCCGTCTGGTGCGGTGGAGACAGAACATCGGATGCGACCTCCGGGTCGGAGTGCTGTCGAGGTGGCGGAAACCTGGCACCCCGGGAGGCCGGCGGAAAGCGCGGTGTCCCGCCTGGCGGACCGGCTCGATTGAGGCGACTTCCGGCCGTTCGTACGCTCCACCGATCTGAGGCTCGAACGGCAAGGAGCTCACATGCCCCCCAGGAGCACGACCGAGGGCGCGTCCACGACGCGGCGCGTGGTCATCGCGTCCGTCGCCGGCAACATGATGGAGTGGTACGACTTCTTCCTGTACACCACCGCTGCCGCGCTGGTCCTCGGCAGCGTCTTCTTCCCCTCCGGCGGCCATCCGCTGGTCGGCACCATCGCGGCCCTGGCCGGTCATGCCGTGGGGTTCGCCGCCCGGCCCATCGGGGGTCTGATCTTCGGACACATCGGTGACCGGCGCGGGCGCAAGGCCGCGCTCATGGGGACGCTCTCGCTGATGGGCGGCGCCACCTTCTGTATGGGGCTGCTGCCCTCGTATTCCACGGCCGGTCTGCTCTCCCCGCTGCTCCTGGTCCTGCTGCGGGTCCTCCAGGGCGCGGCGGCCGGCGGCGAATGGGGTGGCGGCGTTTTGATCATCACCGAGAACGTCCCGGCCGAGCGGCGCGGGTTCCTCGCCTCGTTCAGCTCCTGCGGCATGGGCCTGGGCTTCGTCCTGTCGGCCTTGGCGCTGTGGCTGGCCGAGCAGGTGTCCGGGGACGGCTTCCTCGTCTGGGGCTGGCGGCTCCCGTTCCTGGCCAGCGTCGTGATCTTCCTGGTGGGGATCTACATCCGCCGCAATCTCGGCGAGACGGACAGCTTTGAGGCCGAGGCGACCGACACCGAGAGCACACCTCATACGCCGCTGCGGGAAGTGCTGCGGCGGCATCCGCGCCAGGTGCTTTTCGCGATGGCGCTGCGCTTCTCCGACAGCGGCGCCAGCTACATCTTCATGTCCTTCTCCCTCGTGTACGGGCGGTACGTGGGGATCTCCTCGACCGTGCTGCTGTGGGCCGGGATCGGCGGGATGCTGGTGGACTCGGCGATGATGGTCGTCTTCGGCCGGCTCTCCGACAAGGTGGGCAGGCGTCCCGTCTATCTGGGCGGGGCGATCGGCATGCTGGTGTGGTCGGCACCCTTCTTCATGCTCATGAGCACGGGCCAGACCGCCGCGGTGTGGGTGGCGTTCGTCGTCGGCCACATCACCATGGCCGCGATGATCGGCGTGCAGCCCTCGTACTTCTCCGAGCTGTTCAGCACCAGCACCCGGTACTCCGGGATGGCGCTGGGCCACGAGCTGTCGACGGCCATCGCCGGTGGCCTGTCACCCGTGGTGGCCACGGCACTCCTTGCCGCCACGGGGCACTTCCTGCCGGTCGCGCTGCTGACCATGGGGCTGGCTCTCGTCTCGCTGGTGGCCCTGGTCTTCTTCGCGCACGTCCCGCAGGAGCCCGGACAGGACGCCCCGCGCGACGCCGACCAGCCCCAAAAGGAGGAGCACACCACGCCTGTTGCCTGATTTTTACACTCCCGCCCCTCTATGCAACATGGCGTTGTTGCACTTCAAATGGCCTGTACCGCCATGCGACGACGTGAGGGGACGCTGATGGGGTCGTACGCCGACGAGGACCTCTTGCTGCCGAATTCCGTTCTGGGCAAGGCTCAGCTGCTGCTCGCCGCGTTCGAATCGGGGGCGGACCGACTGCGGCTGAGCGAGCTGAGCCGCCGCTCGGGCGTACCCAAGGCGTCGGCGTACCGGCTCGCCCAGGAACTGGTGCAGTGGGGGCTGCTGGACCGGCACGGCGAGATGTACGAACTCGGCATCAGGCTCTTCCACCTGGGGCAGCGGGTGGCCGCCTCCTCGGTGCTGCGGACCGTGGCCCGCCCGCTGATGGCCGACCTGTTCACACGCACCCGCACGGCCGTGCACCTCTCGGTCCTCGACGGCGGCCACGTCCTGTTCCTGGAAAAAATCGCGGGCGAGGCCAACGTGCTCACCCACTCATACGTCGGCGGTCGCCTCCCCGCCTCCTGCACGGCGACCGGTCAGATGCTGCTCGCCCTGGCCGCGGACGGACCCGAGCGGGTGGCCGCGCTCGTCGGCAGGGGGCTGCCCGCACTGACCCCGCGCTCCGTCACGGACCCGCAGACCCTGGCCCAGCGGCTGTCCAGGGCGGCCCGCCAGGGGTACGCGCTGGAGCGCGAGGGGGTCAGGATCGGCGACGCCAGCCTCGCCGTACCGGTGGCGCTGGCCGGGACGGAGTACGCGGCGCTCTCGGTCACCGGACCGATCACGCAGGTGTCGGCGGACCGCCACCTCGCGGCGCTGCGGGCCACGGCGGACAGGATCGAGCGGGGCGTGGCGCGGCAGACGGAGGAGAGTCCGTCGTACCGAACGCCCCGCGCGGCGCGCACGGTCCACGGCCCGAAGCCGGCCGGGGTACGTCCCGCCCACGCCACGAGCTGAGCACTCTTTCGCCGGCGCCAGCGAGCCACGCCCGGCTGCGGTTCCGGTCAGCAGAACAGCCCGGTGGCCCGCCTCCCCGCCCCCGGTGATCGTGAGATTCCGCAAAGGCTGCGGACACCTAAGGGGAGGAGCCGTGGTGGGACCAGACACGGACCCGAAAGCACTGCGCGTGCTCGACCTGACCGACGAACTCGCCCTGCAGGGCGCCCGCTTGCTCGTCGGCATCGGCGCCGACGTCGTACGCACCGAACCGGGCACCGGCCTCGACCCGGCGGCCCGTGCGCACTGGCACGCGGGCAAACGCTGGGTGCCGGCGGCGGACCTGGCCGGCCTCGACGCACTGGCGGCGGCCGCCGACGTCGTCCTGGAGAGCGGGCCCGTGGCGCGGCTGCGCGGCCTGCGGGAGGACGGCTCGTCCCGATGGCCGCACACCGTGCATGTGGTGGTGACGCCCTTCGGGCTGACCGGGCCGCGCCGCGAGTGGACCGGCGACGATCTGGTGCTCGCGTCGGCGGGCGGCATGACCTGGCTCGGCGGACTCCCCGACGGGCAGCCCAAGCCACCGCCGCGCGAGCAGGCGCTGCAGACCGCCGGCGCCCACGCGGCGATCGGGGCGCTCCTGGCCGTCGTGTCGGGCACCCCGCAACTGGTCGACGTCTCCGCGCAGGAGGCCGTCGCCGCCACACTGGAGACCGCCGCCCTCGCCTGGATCCACGCCGGACGCTTCCCCGTACGCAACGGCGGGGTGTACGAACACGTGGCGCACCAGATCTTCGAGACCGCGGACGGATACGTGGCCGGGGGCTACTCCGGCAGCAACCGGATGTGGACGGACCTGCTGGCGTGGATGGCCGAGCGGGGCGAGGCCGAAGACCTCCTCGACGAGCGCTGGCAGGACGCCGCGTTCCGATGGCAACAGCGCCCCCATGTGGACGCCGTCGTACGGCGGTTCGCGGCGCGGCGGACGGCCGCCGAACTGGCCGCGGAGGCGCGGGAGCGGGCCCTGCCGTGGGCGGAGGTCGTACCGGCCACGCGTCTGACCGACAACCCGCAGCTGCGCGACCGCCGGTCCCTGGTCACGATCACCGGCGAGGGGCTGCCGGACGGCGGCGTCGAGGACGTCGGCTTCCCGTGGGCGGCGCTGCCGCGGCCGCTCACGCTGCCCGCGCTGCGGGAGGCGGCGCCCGGAGATGCGCCGTGGCGCGGGTCCGAGCCGAGAAAGGCGCGCGGCAGCGGTGAGAAGCCCAAGTCCAAGGCCCTGGAGGGAGTGCGGGTCCTCGACCTGACCTGGGTCCTCGCCGGTCCGTACGTGACCAAGCAGCTCGGGGAGCACGGTGCGGACATCGTCAAGATCGAGTCGCGGCACCGTCAGGACCCCACGCGTTTCGCCCCGTCGATGCATCTGCGGCCGGGCTCCGACCCCGATGACAGCGGCTACTTCATCAACTTCAACCGCAACAAGCGCGGCGTCGCCCTGAACCTGCGGACCGAGGAGGGCCGGCGGCTGCTGCGCGCGCTGGTCCCGCACTGCGACGTCGTCGTGGAGAACTTCAGCCCGGGTGTGCTCGCCCGCTGGGGCATGGACTACGCGTCGCTGCGCGAACTCAACCCGGACGTGATCCTGGTGTCGATGGCAGGGGTCGGGCAGACCGGGCCCTGGCGCAACGCCGTCACGTTCGCCGACACACTCGCCGCGATGTCCGGCCTGTCCAGCGAGACCCGCGCCCCGGGCGGCCCGCCGCAAGGCCTGACCTTCGGGCTCGGTGACATGATCGCGGCCAACTCCGCGGTGCTCGCCACGCTCGACCTGCTGGCACGGGGGCGTGGCGGGCACGTGGATCTGTCCCAGCTGGAGGCGATGGCCGCGACGATGGGCCCGGCCGCCCTCGAATCCGTCCTCGGCACCGGCGCCCCCGACCCCCGGACCGCCGAGTTCCCGAACCGGTCGCCGCACGCCGTGCCGCACGGGGTGTATCCGGCGGCCGGGGACGACCGGTGGGTGGCGGTGTCGGTGGCCGACGAAGCCCAGTGGCACGCCCTGACGCGCCTCGCCGACCTCCCCTGCTCCCACGGCGACTTGACTGCCCGCCGGGCGCACGAGGACGAGATCGACACCGCCCTCGCCGCCTGGACGGGCCGGCACGACGCGCACAAACTGGCCGAGACACTCCAGGCGGAAGGCATCGCGGCGGCGGTCGTGGCAACCGGGCAGGACCTGGTCGAGGCCGACGAGCAGCTCGCGGCCCGCGGCTTCTACCCCGTACTGGACCACCCCCTCACCGGGCCGGTCCGGCACGAGGGCATCGTCGCGCGGCTGGCCGCCACGCCGGGCGAACTCGACCGGCCCGCACCTCTCCTGGGCCAGCACACCGGCGAGGTACTGCGGGAACTGCTGGGCCTGAGCGACGACCAGTTGAGGGACCTGACCGCCGAGGGAGTGACCGAGTGAGCGAGGCGAGGATGACTCAGGAGAAGCTGACCCAAAAAAGGCCGACCGAGGACAAGCTGACCGAGGACAAGCCCTCCGTACTGCACGTGACGCACGACGGCGCCGTGGCCACCGTCCGCGTGGACCGTCCCAAGGTGAACGCCGTGGATCCGGCGATGATCGAGGAGTTCCTCGCGACCCTGTCGCCGCTGGCCGCCGATCCGAAGGTGCGCTGCATCGTCATCACCGGCACCGGCCGGTTCTTCGTCGCCGGTGCCGACATCGCCGTCATGCGGGACCTGTCCGCGGAGAACCAGGCGAAGATGCGCCGCTGGATCCACGTACAGCGGGTGATCGAGCAGGCCCCCAAGCCGGTCGTCGCGGCGATGAACGGCCACGCGCTGGGCGGCGGCGCGGAGTTGGCGCTCGCCTGCGACCTGAGGATCCTCTCGACGCAGGCCACCTTCGGCTTTCCGGAGATGCGGCTGGGGCTGTTCCCGGGGGCCGGTGGCAGTCAGCGACTCCCCCGGCTCGTCGGCCCCCACCTGGCGAAGCGCCTGATCATCGAGGGAGAAGGGCTGACACCGCGACGCGCCCTGGAGCTCGGCCTGGTCGATGTCGTGGTGGAGCACACCGAGTTCGACGCGGTGGTCGCCGAGCGGGCCCGCCGCCTCGCGGCGCAGCCGACGGCCACCATCGCCCTGCTCAAGCGAGTGGTCGACGAGGGGTACGGGCTGCCCGTCGAACAGGCCCTGGAGCGCGAGGAGAAGGGCGTCGCCGACCTGATCGGGACGGCCGACGCGGCGGAGGGGCTTCAGGCGTTCCTCGACAAGCGGACGCCAGTGTTCATCGGACGGTGAGGCCACGCCGACGCGGGTGGTCCGGTTCCGGTGACCGGACCGCCCGCATTGGCGTGCCGGCATACGTTCCGCATCCTCGGCGGATGAGTTCCCTACAGCACACCGAGACCCAGCACATCGAGCCCCGGAACACCGGGGCCCAGCACACCGACGAAGCCGCGCAGGGCGGGACCGTACTCGTCACGGGCGGCACGAGCGGGATCGGCCTGGCCATCGCGGAGGCGGTTGCCCGAGCCGGGCGCCCCGTGGTGGTCACCGGGCGTTCCGAAGAGCGCTGCCGCACGGCGGCCAAACAACTGGAAAGCATCGCGGGCGAACGCCAGCTGGCGCTGGTCGCCGACACCACCGACCCCGACGCGCTGGCCGCGGTCGTGGGCCGGGCCGCCGAACACTGGGGCCCCGTCACCGGCCTGGTGACCGCCGCCGGCCGGCTGGCCCGCGGCTCGGTGCTCGACCTCACGCCCGACGACTTCCGCGCCGCCCTCGACACCAACGTCATCGGCACCTGGCTGGCGATGCGCGCCGTCCTGCCCGGCATGCTCGACGCCGGTCACGGCCGCATCGTCACGATCGGCTCCGTGCTCGGCTCGACCGGCGCCCCCGAACGGGGCGGCTACGCCGCCACCAAGGGCGCGGTCGCCGCCCTCACCCGGTCGGCGGCCCTGGAGGTCGCCGGGACCGGCGTCACCGTGAACTGCGTGGCGCCCGGCCCCGTGCGCACCCCCATGAACGAGAGCGACACCACCACCGACGCCGCCGCCCAGGCCGCCTTCACCGCCAAGGTGCCGCTGGGCCGCTGGGGCAGGCCCGAGGACATCGCGCACGCGGTGCTCCCGCTGCTCGCCGCCGGCTCGGCCTTCACCACCGGCGCGGTGGTGCACGCGGACGGCGGCTACACCGCGCAGTGAGCACTCACCCGAGTCACCCCAGTCACCCCAGTCACCCAGCGAGAGCGGTTCGCTGAACGGACCGCGACGCTGGGCCCGCGCCCGGCTCGGTGATGGGCTTGACACCGCTCCCCCCGCATTCGTACGGAAGGACTCGCATGTCACCAGCACCGGAGAGCCACTACGCGGACGGCGCGGGCATCCGCTACCACTACCACGACCTCGGCTCGGGGCCCGACACCGTGTTCCTGCACGGTGGCGGCCCCGGCTGCACCGCGTGGAGCGACTTCGGGCCCGTCGCGCACCTGTTCGCCGCCGACCGGCGCTGTCTGCTCGTCGACATCCAGCAGTACGGCAAATCGGAGAAGTCCTCCATCCAGGGCCCGATGTGGGACCACCACGCGGCGAAGACCGTCGGCCTGCTCGACACGCTCGGCGTCGACCGCGCCGACTTCGTGTGCAGCTCGTGGGGTGGCACCATCGCCCTCAACCTCGCCGCGAAGTACCCGGACCGGGTCCGCTCGCTGGTCATCACGGGCAGCATGCCCGTCTTCTACGGGCCGCTCGCCCCGCTCCCGGAGAACGGTCACCGCGGCCGCACGGCCCGCGACGTCTACTACGGCGGCGAGGGCCCCACCCGCGAGAAAATGCGGGACCTCATCACGAAGCTGGAGTGGTACGACGGCGCGAAGCTCCCCGAGGAGACACTGACGCTGCGCTACGAGCAGAGCCTCGACGAGGAGGAGCGCGCGCTGGCGGCCATGTCCGACTCGCCGCGCGGCGACTGGCAGGACCTCACCGAGGAACTGGGGCAGATCCAGGCTCCCACGCTGTTCATGTGGGGCATGCAGGACGCGTTCCTCACCCCGGACTACCCGCTGATGCTGGCCCGCATGGTGCCGAACGGGAACCTCCACGTGATGGACCACACCTCCCACCACCTGGAGGAGGAGCGTCCCGAGGCGTACCACTCGGTGGTCAGCGGCTTCCTCGACTCCCTGAGCTGAACGTCCCCCTCCCCCACCTCCCTTCGGAGTGCAGCATGTCCATCTGGACCGAGATCAGCCCCACCCCCTTCCGCGTCGAGTACGTCGACGCCGCCGGCGTCCCCACCCGCACCCTGCGCGCCGGTGACCCGAACGCCCAGGCCGTCGTCTTCCTGCACGGCACCAGCGGTCACCTGGAGGCCTTCGCGCGCAACATCACCGCGCACGCCGCCTACGACCTGCACGCCATCGACATGCTCGGCCACGGCTACACCGGCAAGCCCGACAAGCCCTACGAGATCGCCGACTACGTCACCCACCTGCTCGACTACCTGGACGCCGTCGGCCTCGACGGCGTCCACATCGTCGGCGAGTCCCTGGGCGGCTGGGTCGGCGCCCGCGCCGCCATCGAACACCCCGAGCGGGTGCGCAGCCTCCAACTCCTATGCTCCGGCGGCACCGTGGCCAACCCCGAAGTGATGGAGCGCATCCGCACCAGCACCAAGAAGGCCGTCACGTCCGACGACATCGAGCTGACCCGCAAGCGGATGCGGCTGCTCATGGCCGAGGACGCCTCCGCCACCGAGGAGCTGGTGCAGGTCCGGCACGCGATCTACCACACGCCGGAGTTCGTCGCGGGCGTCGACAACCTGCTGTCCCTCCAGGAGATGGAGCGCCGCCAGCGCAATCTGCTGCGCCCGGAGCACTTGGCGCAGATCACCCAGCCGACGCTGGTGGTGTGGGGACGCCAGAACCCGTTCGGCGACACCCCCGAGGCGACGGCGCTGCACGAGGGCATCCCCGGCTCGCGCCTCGAACTCTTCGAGAACTGCGGGCACTGGCCGCAGCACGAGCAGGCCGAGCGCTACAACGCGCTCAGCCTCGAATTCATCGACAAGGCCGCCGGCTGATGCGGGCGGTCCGGTTCCACGACTGGGGCGCGGCTCCGGTCCTCGACGAGGTGCCCGAGCCCGTCCGCGCGCCGGGCGAGGTGCTCGTCCAGGTCACGGCGGGTGGAGTCTCGCACCTCGATGCCACCGTCGCGTCCGGCGACTTCGAGCTCAAGCCCTCGCTTCCGTACATCGGCGGTGTCGAGGGCGCGGGTACGGTCCTGGAGGCGGACGCCGACTCCGGTCTGGCCCCCGGCGCCCAGGTCGTGCTGCGCGGCGGCGGCCTGGGTCTTCTGCGTGACGGCACGTGGACCGAGCGGGTCAGCGTGAAGCGCAAGGCCGTCACCCCGCTCGACGCCCCGCTCGCTCCCGCGGTGGCGGCGAGCTTCTTCGTCCCCGCCACGACCGCGTACGTGGCGCTGCACGACGTCGCCCGGATCGGCCGGGACGAGGACGTCGTCGTCGTCGGCGCCGCCGGTGCGGTCGGCGCGATGGTGGCCCAGCAGGCGCTGGCCGCGGGCGCCCGGGTGACCGGTGTGGTCGGCCGGGAGGACCAGCTGGCCGACGTGCCGAAGGGGGTGGAGGCTCTGACGCTGGAGGCGGCGGAAGGTCTCGCCGAGCACCGGTCGGCCTCGCTGCTCGTCGACACGCTCGGCGGCGCGGGCCTGGTCGGCCGCAGCCGGTGGGTGCGGCGGGGCGGACGCGCCGTGGTCATCGGCTATGTGGCGGGCCCGCACGTCGAGTTCGACCTGCCGCGCTGGCTGCTCGACGAGGTGGCGCTGCTGCCGGTGAACATGATCCGCCAGGAGCGCCGGGCCCGCGAGGTCTCCGGCGACCTGGTCCGGCGGCTCTCCGAGGGTGAACTGGACCTGGCGGTCGAGGAGTTCGCTCTCGCTGACGCATCCGCGGCGCTTGACGCGCTGCGGGGTGGGCGCGTGCGGGGACGGGCTGTGCTGCTGCCCGGGTGAGAGCCGATGCCCGGGGGCGTGGAAGCTGGTCGGAGCTCCCACGCCCCCTGAAGTGTGCCTCTCCCCGAAGAGAGCGCGCATCACCGGCCGCCGTTCAGGCCCGCGTGTAGCCGCCGTCGGCGAAGAGTTCGGCGCCGGTGACGAACGACGAGGCGTCCGACGCCAGGAAGAGGGCGGCCTCGGCGATCTCCTCGGCGTCGGCCAGCCGTCCCAGGGGCACGGTGGCCTCCGCGAACCGGTCGACGTCCGGCCCCGCGGCACCCAGCAGGCCGGGGGTCCGCGTGGGCCCCGGGCTGAGCACGTTGACCCGGAACCGGCGCTCCCGCGACTGCCGGGCCCAGTTGTGCACGAGGTTGCTCAGCGCCGCCTTCGAAGCGCTGTAGACCTCGAGCTGCTCGTTGGGCCGCACGCTGTTGCTCGAACCGATGACCAGGATGGAGGCGCGGTCCGCCAGCAGCGGAAGCGCCTTTTGAACGGTGAACAGCGGACCCTTGACGTTGACGGCGAGCGTCAGGTCGACGTTCGCCTCGGTGTGCCCGCCGAGCGCGGCGTCCGCGACGAGTCCCGCGTTGGCCACCAGCACGTCGATGCGACCGGCTTCCTCCCTGACTCGCGCGTAGAGGGCGTCCAGGTCGGCCAAGACCGCGACGTCGGATCGCACGCCGGTGGCCGCCGGGCCCAGCTCCTTGACCGCCGCTTCGAGGCGGTCGGTGTCCCGGCCGGTCACGAAAACCCGCGCCCCTTCCCGGACGAAGCGGTGGGCGATGGCCAGCCCGATCCCGCTCGTCCCGCCGGTGATCACGGCCACCTTCTCGTGCATCACGCCTGTCATACCGAACTCCCTCAGTTATGGAATCGATCGTCCATAACGTAGGCAGTAATGGACGATCGAGTCAAGAATGGGTACGCTGAGAACATGCCCAGACCGCGGAAATTCGACGAGCGCCAAGTCCTGGACCAGGCCCGGGAGCAGTTCTGGTCGACCGGCTATGCGGGAACCCGCATGGACGACATCGCGCAGGCGACCGGCCTGGGCAAGGGCAGCCTGTACGGCGCGTTCGGCGACAAGGGCAAGCTGTTCCACCGCGTGTTCGGCGAGTGGTGCACCGCGGTCCTCGACGTGGCCGAGGAGCGGCTGGCAGGCGGTCCGGACGCGGAGGCCCTGGCCCGCATCTCGGGGTACGTGCACCTCATGGCGGAGAACACCGCCTCCGACACCGAGCGCCGCGGGTGCCTGTTGGCCAAGGGCGCGGCCGAACTGGCCCAGCAGGATCCGACGGTCGCCGGGCAGTCGGCCGCGACCATGAGGGCGCTGCAGACCCTCCTGCGGACGCAGATCAGCGCCGCCCAGCGCCACGGCGACATCGACAGCGCCGCGGATCCGGAGCGGTTGGCGGCACTGCTCCTGACGGTGGTCCGCGGTATCGAGGCGGTGGGCAAGGCCGGCCTGGCCCCGGAGACCCTGCGCACCATCGCGGACACCGCACTGGCGGTCCTGCCCACGCCCGAGGGGAAGAAGCACCCCGCGACCGAGCGCGCTCCGGGACGCCAGACCTGACCCGGCGCCATCACGGCGACAAGATCAGCCGGACAACGCCTCGTCGCACCGGTCCCACGTCCCCCCGCTCACCCCCCGCTCGCGCAGCACGGCCTTGCAGACCTTGCCCGTCTCCGTGAGCGGCAGCTGCGCGACCACCTCGACATAGCGCGGCACCACGAACGCGGGAAGCTCCCGCGCGCAGTGGCGCGCCACCTGCGCCGGGTCGAGCGTGCGCCCGGCGCGCGGCACGACCGCCACCATCACCTCGTCCTCGGCGAGCGTGGACGGGACCGGGAACGCGGCCGCCTCGGCGACATCGGGATGCGCCCGCAGCGCCGTCTCGACCTCGTACGAGGAGATGTTCTCGCCGCGGCGCCGGATGCTGTCCTTGACGCGGTCGACGAAACGGAACCAGCCGTCGGGCTCGCGCACCACACGGTCCCCGGTGCGGCGCCACGCACCCGGATCCGGAGTCACACCGCCCAGGTAGCCCGTGGCGAAGGCATGGTCCTGGTCGGTGCGGACCACGAGTTCCCCGGGCGTTCCGTCCGCCACGGAGCAGAGGTCCGCGTCCACGACCCGCGCCCCGAAGCCGTCGCGCACCGTGCCCATGTACCCGGGACGGCAGTCCTCCGGTACGGAGCCGATGACCAGGTTGGTCTCCGTGGAGCCGAACCCGTCGACCAGGGCCACGCCGAACCGTTCACGGAACACCTCCCACAGCGCGCCGGGCGTGCCCGGACCGAGTCCGCGCCAGGCCCGGTGCGCGCGGTCGGCGGACCCTGGCGGTTGCGCGAGCAGCATCGGCACCATGGCGCCGAGCACGTACACGCACGTGGCTCCCGTCTCGGCGGCCCGTGTCCAGTGGCGCGAGGCGGAGAATCTGCGGTCCACCACCATGGAGGCCCCCACCGTCATCGCCTGCGCCAGCGTGTTGAGCGCGTTGGTATGGAACAGGGGCAGGCACGTGTAGAGGACGTCGTCGGCGGTCAGCCGCAGCGAGTCGGCCACATTCCGGCCCCACCAGCTGAACTGGGCGTGCGGGCAGCGCACCCCGCGGGAGGGGCCGGTGGTGCCGGAGGTGAACAGGATGGCGGCCGTGTCGCCGGGACGGGAGGGGTGGGCGTCGAGCGCCTTTTCGATGCCGGGGACCGGCGCCTGCGGCGAACCGGTCACCCACACCTCCCCCGCGTATCCCACCTCCCCCACCCGTGCGGCCAGCTCCTCCTCCGCGTACAGGAACCGCGGCCGCGACTCGTCCAGCGCGTGCCGGAGCAGCCGTCCGTGCAGGGCCGTGTTGAGCGGGACCACGACCGCGCCGAGCCAGGCACAGCCCAGCACCAGGTCGATCAGTTCGACGCGGTTGGACAGGAGCGCGGCGACCCGGTCCCCCGGGCGGCAGCCGCGGGCCGCCAGTGCGCCGGCCATCGTGGCCGCGGCCGCGCGCGTCTGCGCGTAGGTGCGCATGGTTCCGTCGACGGTGAGGAGGGTCCGTTCGCCGTGGCGTGCGGCCGCCGCGTCGACCAGGCCGGGAATCGTCATGCGGTGCATGAACGGATGCTGTCCGCCCGCCCCTGAGCGATCAAGGTCCATGGTTCGCTGACCGGTCCGCCGCCGGCCGCGGTCCGTTCACCGGAACAGGTTCATAGGCAGGCGTGGCGCCGCGCCGGATGCTCGTGCCGCACACCCCACTGGAGCAGGAGGCCACGACGAGATGACGACGAGCGAACGATCCCCCGCCGCACGGAAGACCGCAGCGAAGGAGCCCGCCAAGGCGCCCCGCGCATCCGCCGAGAAGATCGGCCGGCAGGACTGGTCGTCCTGGCCCCACTACGACAAGGCGGCGTCCGGTTTCCGCGGCTACTGGTACCCGGTCACCTGGGCTAGCCACATCACCGGCGACCCGAAACCGTTCACGCTCTGCGGCGAGAAGATCACGCTGATCCGCGACAACGGCAAGGTGTACGCGCTGCACAATCGCTGCCCGCACCGCGGCGTCCCGCTGTCGGAGGGCAACCAGCAGTTCCCCGGCACCGTCAGCTGCCCGTATCACGGCTGGACCTTCGACCTGCCCACGGGCAATCTGGCCGCGGTCATCACCGACGGTCCCGGCTGCCGCCTCACGGGCAAGCTGGGCGTGCGCACGTACGCCGTCGAGGAGCGGCTCGGCATGGTCTGGGTGTACATGCCCATCGCCGAGGAGGAGCCGCACCCCATCGACGAGCAGCTGCCCGAGGAACTGGTGTCGAACGCCTTCGTGATGGGCGGCCGCTTCGATCAACGCGGCGGCAACTGGCGCTTCGCCTGCGAGAACGGCTTCGACGAAGGACACGCCAAGTACCTCCACCGGACGGCACTGTGGCGGCTGCTCAAGCCGATGCCGACATGGAACATCACGCGGATCGTGCCGAAGGACCGCTGGATCTACCGCGTCCAGGACGAGGTCTACTGGGACGCCGACTTCCCGGGCGTGGGCCGCTGGACCAACAAGCGGTGGTGGATGAAGCAGCCGCCGGAGGGGACGTTCAACCTCGGCAACACCGGCGCGACCGACAAGGTCGACCCGGTGATCGAGTCGCAGGACTTCCCCGGCTTCGCGTCCCTGTCGATGCCGGGCATGCTGCGGATCGCCTACCCCAACTTCATGCACTACGAGTTCTACGTGCCGATCGACGCCGACAACCACATGTACGTCGGCGTGATGGTCAACTTCAAGCGGGGCTGGGACACCCTCCGCTTCTACGGCAAGTACCTCGGCGCCATCCGCTGGCTGTTCCACGGTCAGTTCTCCGGCCAGGACGCCTGGATGGTCGACATCACCGACGCGCCCCCGGAGAAGCTCTACCGCCCCGACGTGTCGCTGACCGCCTGGCGCAACCTCAGCGAGGAGGAGTACGCGAAGAAGCTCGCCGCCGTCGGCGTCACCGAACCCGCCACGGACACCACGGACACCATCGAAACGGAGGCCTGATCATGGCCCGCACCCTGTTCAAGATCCTGCTCGGTGTCGCCCTCGCGGTGGCGCTCCCCCTCGCCAAGAAGCGCTTCGCGGAGACGACGATGACCCAGGTCCACCGGGTCAACCAGTGAGCGGCGACGCAGCCGTCGACGGGAGCGCCGAGCCCTCCGGGCTCTCCGGGCTCGACGACCGGCGTCGCACCTGGGTGACGGAGGCCTGGGGGCATGTCACCGACGAGCGGCTGCGCGAGCTGATCGTGGGCCTCGTCGGGATCGCCAGTCCGACCGGTGACGAGCGCCCGCTCGCCGACCACATCGCCGGGACCCTCGCGTCGGTGGGTCTGCGCGCGGCCTGTCAGCCGCTCGACGGCCGCCAGGCGAACGCCTGGGCCCGCCTGGAGGGCGACGGCACCGGCCCCGATCTGATGCTGTACGCGCCCATCGACACCCTCACCACGGGTGCCGAGAGCGAGGACGTGCCGTGGATCGGGCCGAAGCTGCGCGAGGACATGCGCCCCGAGGCCACCGTCTACGACGACCTGGTGACCGGCCTCGGCGCCTCCAACCCCAAAGGCCACGCGGCCTGCGTGATGATGGCCGCCGAGGCGATCGCGCTGGCCGGCGTGCCGCTCACCGGGGACCTGGTGGCCGCGTTCGGCGCCGGCGGCATGCCCACCAACGCCCGGCCCGGCAGCGACCGGCTCAACACCGGCCAGGGCGCGGGCTGCTCGTTCCTCCTGGAGCAGGGCGTGTACACCGACTACGCGGTCATCGCCAAGCCGGGCTGGACCGTGTCCTGGGACGAGGTCGGCCTGGTCTGGTTCGAGGTGACGGTGCACGGCCTCCACACCTACGTGGGCTCGCGCCACCGGCTCCCGTACGACAACGCGATCAGCCGCGCCGGCGACGTCGTACGGCACCTGGAGCAGTGGTTCGCCGAGTACGCGAAGCGGCACACCGGCGGCACGGTGGCGCCGCAGGGCATCGTGTCGTCGGTGCGCGGCGGCTGGCCGCGGATGGCCGCGGTGACCACGGCGGCGTGCACCCTGCGGGTCGACCTGCGGATCGCCCCGCAGACGACACCCATGCAGGCCAAGCGTGAGTTCAGCGCGGCCATGGCGGAGTTGAAGCGCTCGATGCCGGGGCTCGACGCCACGGTCGAGATGATCCTCGCCATCCCGGGGACCACCACCAGCCGGGAGAGCTGGGTCTTCCGCAGCGCGGTCGCCGGATGGGAGGCCCTCGAAGGGCGCCCGCACGAGGTCGTGAACGGCAACAGCGGTGCGACCGACGCGAACATCCTGCGCGGGCGCGGCATCCCGACGGTCCGCGTCGGGATGCCGAAGGTGGCCGAGGCGCCCTTCGACATCGACTTCGCGCGCGGCATGAACACCGTCTCCGTACGGGAGATGCAGAAACTGACCCGCCATCTGATCCGCACAGCGGTCGACACCGTGACCCGTTCCCACGCGGAGTGCGTCTCCGCCGGGCAGTCCGGGTCCGCCGTGGAGCCGGAAGGAGCATCGGCATGAGCGAGATCGTGCTCGGCGTGGGGGCCTCCCACAGCACATTGATGAACACGCACTGGGAGGAGACCCTCCACAAGGACCGGGCCGAACGCTTCCGTGACGCACTGCGCGCGGCCCGCGACGAACTGGCCCGGGTCCGCCCCGACACCGTCGTCCTGATCGGCTCGAACCACTTCCGCGGGTTCTGGCTCGATCTGATCCCGCCGTTCACGCTGGGCGTCGGGGAGTGTATCGCCAGCGGCGAGTCCGGGACCCCGAAGGGCCCGCAGCCGGTCGATGTGCCGCTCGCCCGGCACATCGCCGAGTCGTTGGTGGAGAGCGGCCGCTTCGACCCCGCCTTCTCCGCCCGGCTCCAGATCGACCACGGGCAGTCGCACGCCATCCAGTACCTGCTCGACGGGCTCGACGTGGAGATCGTGCCGCTGGTGGTGAACGTCTTCGCCCCACCGCTGCCGACCCTGGAGCGGTGCGAGCAGCTGGGCCGCGCCCTCCGCGAGGCCGTGCTCGCCTTCCCCGGCGACCGGCGGGTCGCGGTGGTCGGCTCGGGCGGGCTCTCGCACCGGCTGCCCTGGCCGGACTGGCGCGAACCGCACGGTGCTGACGAGGAGTTCATGGTCGGCTCGTGGCTCAACGGCCGCGAGAACTGGCAGGACTACGACGCCCGCCGCCGCGAGATCATCCGGGCCGCAGAGGCCTCCCTCACCCCGGAGTTCGACAACGAGTTCCTCACCCTTCTCGAACGGGGCGAGGCACACCGCCTCACCGCGTACACGACCGAGGAGTTGGAGAAGGCCGCGGGCAACGGCGCACAGGAGCTGCGGACCTGGCTGCTGATGGCCGCCGCCCTCGATCATGCGCCCGCCCGGCGTCTGGCGTACGAGCCGATGCCCGAGTGGCTCACCGGGATGGGCGTCGCGGTCATCGACCCGGCGGCCGTGGACGCGCGGCAGTCGGCATGAAAGCGCCGGCCGACGTGGCGCCGGCCGGTCGCCACAGCCTCGCCGCCCCGGCGCCGCAGGGCCTCGTGCTCTCCGCGCGCCGCGCCGCGCCGGGGCCCGAGAGCGAGGAGGTGGGCGGGGCCGACCCCATGAACTCCGTGCTGGGAAAGGTCCGCCCGATCCTGGAGGCCTTCACCTCCGACGACGCCGCCCTCTCGCTGGCCGAGCTGGTGCGCCGGTCGGGAGTGGCCAAGGCCACGGTGCACCGGCTGGCCGGGGAGCTGGTCACCTGGGGGCTGTTGGAGCGGGAGGGGTGTGACTACCGGCTGGGACTGCGGCTGTTCGAGCTGGGGCAGCGGGTGCACCGGCAGCGCATCCTGCGCGAGGCCGTGCAGCCGTACATGGAGGACTTGCTTCTGATCACCCGGGAGACCATCCACTTCGCCATCCACGACAGCCTGGACGTCGTCTACCTGGACAAGATCTTCCCGCACCGCGGGCTGAACGCCGAGTCCCGGGTGGCAGGCCGGCTCCCGCTGTACTGCACGGGCACCGGCAAATCGATCCTCGCCTACTCGCCGCCCTCCCTCTTCGTCGACGTGGTCCGCGGCGGCCTCAAGCCGATCACCCGGCACACGGTGATCTCGCCGGGCCGCCTGCGCGCCCAGCTCGACCGGATCCGGGAGGAGGGCATCGTCCTGGAGTGCGAGGAGATCCGGCTCGGATACGCGAGCCTGGCTGTCCCGGTGTTCGCCGGGGGCACCACGCTGGTGGGCGCGCTGTCCATCACGGCGCCCACCTACCGGATGGACGCGGCGGGGTACGCGACGGCGCTGCGGACCGCCGCGCTGGGCATCGGCCGGTCTCTGGCCTGAGTGCTCCTGAGTGCTCCTGAATGCTCCGCCCGTTGCGCGGTGGCAGGTCCGCCGCGTGACTGGGTGTGCGGCAAGCAAAGCGGTACACGCAACACGCGTGCGAGGGGCCCGCCGAACGGCGGGCCCCTCGCCGTCTTCCGGATGCACGACGCCCCGGCGCACCCCCCTGACCAGCCGCGTCCTGCTCACCGGAACGACTCCGTAGGGAGAACCGCTCCCCCGTTCCTACGCTCAGCGACATGAGCCAACTCACCGACGACGCCGGCGTCCTGACCACCGACGTCCTGATCATCGGCGCCGGTCCGGCGGGCCTCTACGGCGCCTACTACGCCGGATTCCGCGGCCTGACCGTCACCGTCATGGACGTCCTGCCACAGCTCGGCGGGCAGATCAGCGCGATGTATCCCGAGAAGCCGATCTTCGACATCGCCGGCTTCCTGTCCGTACGCGGCCGCGACCTGGTGGACGGGCTCGTCGCCCAGGCCGAGCCGTACTCCCCGCGCTATCTCCTGGGCCACCGGGCCGCCGAGCTGACGCACGACGCCGAAGGACTGCCGGTCGTCCGCAGCGACCAGGGGGCGACGGTGCGGGCCAGAGCCGTCGTCATCACCGGCGGCGTGGGGACGTTCACCCCACGCCCGCTGCCCGCCGGGGAGGAGTTTGTCGGGCGCGGTCTGGAGTACTTCGTGCCGGACCCGTCCGTGCACGCGGAACGCGACGTCGTGGTCGTCGGCGGCGGTGACAGCGCCTTCGACTGGGCGGCCCTCCTCGCGCCGATCGCCCGCTCGGTCACCCTCGTGCACCGCACCGCCCGCTTCCGCGCCCACGCGGCATCCGTGGAGAAGGTCCGCACCCTCGGCGTGGAGATCGTCACCGACTGCGAGGTGAGCCGGCTCACCGGCGCCGACCGGGTGGAGCAGGCCGAGATACGGCACCGCATCACCAAGGAGACCCGCCTCGTCCCCGCCGGGAGCGTCGTCGCCTCGCTCGGCTTCCTCGCCGACCTCGGGCCGCTGCAGCACTGGGGCCTCGGCCTCCAGGCCCAGAGGATCAGCGTCGACACCCACATGGCGACCAACTTGCCCCGGGTGTTCGCCGCGGGCGACATCACCGACTATCCCGGCAAGGTCCGCCTCATCTCGGTCGGCTTCGGCGAGGCCGCCACCGCCGTCAACAACGCCGCCACCGTCATCGACCCGGAGGCGGCCCTGTTCCCCGGGCACTCCACCGAGAAGGAGCACTGAACACACCATGGCGTACGTCATCGGCGCGTCCTGCGTCGACATCATGGACCGGTCCTGCATGGAGGAGTGCCCGGTCGACTGCATCTACGAGGGCGAGCGCAAGCTCTACATCAACCCTATGGAGTGCATCGACTGCGGGGCCTGCGAGGTCGCCTGCCCCGAGCAGGCGATCACGGTGGACCGCAAGGCGGACCCCGACTTCCGCGAGGACAACCGGACCTTCTTCGTGGAGGTGCTGCCCGGCCGCGACAGCGCGCTCGGCTCCCCCGGCGGGGCGGCTCCCCTGGGCCCGGTGGGCGTCGACACTCCGCTGGTGAGCGCTCGGTGAACACCGTCGAGGGCGGCATCGACGCCGCGTACGGCCTGCGGCACGTGAGCTCCGCACCGGACCCCGCCCTGCGACCTCATCGAAGCCGTCGGCGCCGCGGTGCTGCCGACCCTGTGAAGAAAGCGACCCACACATGACGGATACCTCGGACGCGAGCAAACTGCGCAAGGGCTACGCCCCCAGCCGCTTCGGACAGCTGCACTACGTGGAGTGCGGTGACGGTGAGCCCGTGCTGCTGCTCCACCAGACGCCCCGTTCCTGGACGGAGTTTCGCGGCGTGCTCCCCCTGGTCGGTGCCCGGTACCGGGCGATCGCGATGGACACCGTGGGCTACGGGGCCTCGGCGAAGCCCGAGGGCCCGCACTCCATCGAGCGGTTCGCCGACGGAGTGAGCGATCTGGTCGAGGCGCTTGGCCTGGACCGGTTCCACCTCGTCGGCCATCACACCGGCGGGGTCATCGCCGTCGAGGTGGCGGCCCGCTTCCAGGACCGGGTGGCGAGCCTGGTGCTCTCGGCGGCCGCGTTCGTCGACGACGAGAAGCGCAGTGGTGCGAACGGGCACGGCCCTATCGACCACGTCGACCCGAAGGCCGACGGCTCGCATCTGCGGGAGCTGTGGGACAAAAAGCGGCCCTTCTACCAGCCGGGCGAGGAAGCGGCCCTGACCCGGTACGTCATCGACGCGCTGACCGTCCTCGACCGGGTCGAGGAGGGCCACGAGGCGGTGCGCCGCTACGCCATGGAACCCCGCCTGCCGGAGATCACCGCGCGCACGCTCGCGGTCTGCGCCCCCGACGACAGGTTCTCCCGGCCGTCCCTGGCGAAGTTCGCGGCGGCGCTCGGCTGTCCGACCAGAGTGCTGTCCGACGGGCACGTGGCGGCGCCGGAGCAGGTGCCGCAGGAGTTCGCCGACACCGTCCTGGAGTGGGCCGGCCGCGGCTGACCTTAGCGCGAGGGTCGCCGCCACCGAGGCGGCGACCCGGGAGCGTCAGGTGCGGGTCCAGCGCTGGTTGCTGCCGTTCGAGCAGGAGTAGAGCTGGATCAGGGTGCCGTTGACGGTTCCGGCCCCGACCGCGTCGAGGCACAGGCCGGACTGGACACCGACGATGGATCCGTCGGAGTTGAGGCGCCACTTCTGGTTGTCGGCGCCCCAGCAGCTGTAGATCTGGACCTTGGCGCCGTTGCCGGTGCCGCCCGCGTCCAGGCACTTGTCGCCGTAGACCCTGAGTTCACCGGCGGCGGTGTACGTCCACTGCTGGTTGGTGCCGCCCGAGCAATCCCACAGCTGGAGTGTGGTGCCGTCGGTGGTGCTGGAGTTGGGGACGTCGAGGCAGCGGCCCGAGCCGGTGCCCTTGATCGCTTGGGAGTCCGAAGGAGGCGTGGTGGAACCGCCGTTGAGTGCGCTGAGGACGGCGGTGTAGGCGGGCTTCTTGCTGCCGTCACCATTGAACAGCAGCGGCGTGTCCTGCGCTCGCCAGGAGTCGGTGTCGCGCACGCCCCAGACGGTGATGCCCAGGCAGCGCGAAACGGCCAGGCAGTCGTTGGTCACATTGGCGTAGGTCGTGGCCGAGGCGCCCTGAATGTCGAGTTCGGTGACGGCCACGTCGACGCCGAGGGCGGCGAAGTTCTGCAGGGTGGTGCGGAAGTTGCTGTGGTAGGGGCTGCCGCTGTTGAAATGGGACTGGAAGCCGACGCAGTCGATCGGCACGCCGCGCTGCTTGAAGTCCTTGACCATGGCGTACATGGCCTGGGTCTTGGCCCAGGTCCAGTTCTCGACGTTGTAGTCGTTGTAGCAGAGCTTGGCGGCCGGGTCGGCGGCGCGCGCGGCACGGAAGGCGACCTCGATCCAGTCGTTGCCGGTGCGCTGAAGATTGGAGTCGCGCCGGGCTCCCGAACTGCCGTCGGCGAAGGCCTCGTTCACGACGTCCCACTGGGCGATCTTGCCCTTGTAGTGGCCCATCACTCCGTTGATGTGGTCGATCATCGCCTGGCGCAGGGCGCTGCCGCTGAGGCTCTGCATCCAGCCGGGCTGCTGCGAGTGCCAGGCCAGGGTGTGACCGCGCACCTGCTTGCCGTTCTGCACCGCCCAGTTGTAGACGCGGTCGGCGGCGGTGAAGTTGAACTGGCCGCGCTGCGGCTCGGTGGCGTCGATCTTCATCTCATTCTCGGCCGTCACCGAGTTGAACTCACGGCCCGCGATCGTCGTGTACGCCGATTCGCCGAGCTTCCCCGAGGCGATGGCGGTGCCGAAGTAGCGGCCGCTCTGCGCGGCGGCGGCGCCGAGCGTGCTCTCGGCCGCGTGTGCGGTCGGCGCCACCACTGCGGCGACCAGCGCGAGGACAGCGACGGTCAGTGATAACAGCAGACCGCGGAGCTTTCGGCGGACAACGGGTCTGGGTAGGGCGGACAAGCCCATGACGGTGCCTCCAAAGTCGAAAGGGCGAGAGGGCAAGAGGACTGAGGCGCGGGGCGTGCGTCGCCCGCCCCCCCATGCGGCGGGCGGACGGGGCGTGCGGCGATGCGTGGATATGCCGTGCGGCACAGAGTGTTCAGAACCGGCATGGTCGATATCTCGAACCGCGATCGGCTTCTCAGACAAGAATGGTCGAGCGATTGACGGTGGATCGTCAATACTCCCCGCAGAAGAAGTTTCCGTTCCTGATCCGAAACTTCCGAAGCCGCATCGATCGACACGACACATCGCCAACCTCGTTCGCGAGGCGCGGTTTGCGGCCAGATCGGCGACAGGCCTTGACCGTACGGGCCCCTCGTTCCTAGCTTGTGGCGTCAATGAATCCGGAAATCTTCCGGAAACTTTCGAAAATGTTTCGGCCCCTGCCTGACGCGCCCCGCGCCCTTCCCTGGAGGCCCTCCGATGTGGTTACGCCACTCGTCCCCACCCCGTCTCAGACGCCTGCTCACCGTCCTGTCACCCCTGCTGCTCCTGGCTGCCTTCCTCAGCGCCCAGCCCGCCGCAGCCGCGCCGACCATCGACCCCAACGCCTCGTACGTCCTGGTCAACCGCAACAGCGGCAAAGCCCTCGACCTCTACAACATGGCGACCAACGACGGCGCCCGCATCACCCAGTGGCCCAGAAACGACCAGAGCCAGCAGCAGTGGCAGTTCGTCGATTCCGGGGACGGCTACTACCGCGTCAAGTCCCGCCTGTCGGGCAAGGTCCTTGACGTCCACAACTGGTCCACCGCGAACGGCGGCTCGATCGTCCAGTGGACCGACCTGAACGCCACCAACCAGCAGTGGCGGATGGCCGACAGCTCGGACGGCTATGTGCGGCTCATCTCACGCCACAGCAGCAAGGCCCTCGAAGTACAGGGCGGCTCCAACGCCGACAACGCGAACATCGTCCAGTACGACGACTGGGGCGGCGCCAACCAGCAGTGGAAACTCGTCAAGGTCGGCGACGACACCCCCGGCGCGTGCGCTCTCCCCTCGTCCTACCGCTGGACATCGACGGGCGCGCTGGCCCAGCCCAAGTCGGGCTGGGTGTCGCTCAAGGACTTCACCGTCGTCCCCTACAACGGCAAACAGCTCGTCTACGCGACCACGCACGACACGGGAACGAGTTGGGGTTCGATGAACTTCAACCTGTTCACCAACTGGTCGGAGATGGCATCGGCCGGCCAGAACACGATGTCGACGTCCGCCGTCGCACCCACGCTCTTCTACTTCGCGCCGAAGAACATCTGGGTGCTCACCTACCAGTGGGGCGGAAGCGCCTTCTCGTACCGGACGTCGAGCGACCCCACCAACCCGAACGGCTGGTCGTCCCCGCAGGTGCTCTTCTCCGGAAGCATCGCCGACTCCGGAACCGGACCCATCGACCAGACCCTCATCGGTGACGGGACGAACATGTACCTGTTCTTCGCCGGTGACAACGGCAAGATCTACCGGGCCAGCATGCCTATCGGAAACTTCCCGGGCAGCTTCGGCACGACCTCGACCGTGGTCATGAGCGACACGACGAACAACCTCTTCGAAGCCCCGCAGGTCTACAAGCTGCAGGGCCAGAACCGCTACCTCATGATCGTCGAGGCGATCGGCTCGCAGGGCCGCTACTTCCGCTCGTTCACCGCCACCAACCTGAACGGCTCCTGGACCCCCCAGGCCGCGACGGAAAGCAACCCCTTCGCCGGCAAGGCCAACAGCGGCGCCACCTGGACCAACGACATCAGCCACGGCGAACTGATCCGCACCAGCCCCGACCAGACCATGACCGTCGATCCCTGCAAACTGCAGTTCCTCTACCAGGGGCGCAGCCCCAGCTCAGGCGGCGACTACGGCCTCCTGCCCTACCGCCCGGGTCTGCTCACCCTCCAGCGCTGACGGCACGACGCGGATCCGGCTCCGACAGGAAGCCGGATCCGCGCACCAGACATCCCACCCCGCCGCGAGATGGTGAGCCACACCGCCAGGAATGGCACCAAGAAGATCGCGAGGCAGGAGCTGAACGTGCCCAGACGCGCCTCCGGTTCGTGGCGCTGGAGCAGTGCCAGGAGCACCCGTAGACCATCCCGCGAGCAGGAATAGGCAGTCGAGGCCCTGCCCGGCTCGCACCACGTCGAGGTCAACATCCTCGTGTCGGCTCGATCGGTATATGACCAAGGCTGCCCTTGGGCTGTTGCGACAGCGGCACGATTCCGAGGTCGAGCAGGCATGGCGGGCACAGGTAGATGACTCGCCCGCCGCACGACAGAGTGGGTTCCAGGCCGACAGGAATCGGCTCGATGGTCGGTTCGTCGCACTCGCGGCAGAACTTGGTCACGGCCCGCACACCGGGGCGCACGCCCACAACTCCGCTGTGACCGTCCGGCCGAAGTGATCCCGGTACGTGACGCAGCCAAGCAACCGATCACGGAACAGACGCCGGCCACACAACGCACAGGCCTGCTCGGTGAGTTGCAGATTGCTCAGTGTCTTCGGATCCGGAAGCACATCAGGGCAGACCGCGTTCACCTTCATGGTGTCCGCCCCAGGGCCGACCGGTTCTCGTGCATGCTCGCACGAAGGATCTCATCCTCCTTCGCCTCACGCACACGGTCAGGGTCGGCATCCCACTCACGGCCTCCGCCCGGCGGGCGGAGCTGCAGGTACGGACCTTCGTGCCCCATCACACGGCCCAGACGCTGCCGCCCCATGTCGATGACCAAAACGCCGACGGGAAAGTGCTCCACGACGTCGGGCACCGTGCTGTCACTGGCTCGCTGTCGACTGTGGTCGGTCATGTGTCTACTCTCAGCTCGGGCATGCCTCGGGGCCGTCCCGCGGTCACCGTGGGCTTCTTGATCTCACCAGCATCTTGTGGAATGGACGCCGTTTCGATCCCCCACCGGTAATCTCACGGTGAGATGGTTTTCCTCTCGTGGGCGATACCGGGGGCCGCCGTGCCAACAGCACTGGAACCGATCGAGCTACCCGACTGGGCATGGGAACGAGCCGAAGTCCGAAAGGCTCTGAGAGCGCGCGACATGGGCGCCGTATTTCGGCATGTGCAGCAGTACACAGGCGCCAGCCAGTCCAGGATCGCCGTCGCAGCAGGCATGACTCAAGCTCGAGTCAACGAGATCATCAACAGCCGTCGCGAGGTGACCCGCCTGGACGTGTACGAGCGCATCGCCGACGGCCTGCACATGCCTGATGATGCCCGCCACCTACTCGGCCTCGCGGCGAGTCGGGAAAGGAGGGCCGGCGGGGCGGCATTCGACCTCGCCGCGTTCCCCGAGGTCGTACGCGTGTACGCAGCGCAGGGTTCAGCAGCCAGAGAGATCCGGGAACAGGCACGTGAAGCAACGGAAGTGGATGTCCTAGCCGTTCGGGGACTCGGCTTGATCGGCCTGAACGACAGCCTTCTCCGCAATTGCCTTCAGCCTGCGCAAGGCCGCAAGGACCGTCGAATCAGGGTAGCCCTGCTTGATCCGGACAGTGACGCTCTTATTCGGCGCGCGGCCGAGATCGGGGAGTCGACAGAATCGCTGTCAGGCGGAGTCCGTTTGACGGAAGCCAAACTGCGGGAGCTTGCTGCCGTGAGCGACGTTCAGGTGTACCGCTATCGCATGCTGCCCACTTGGCGGTTCATCCGTATCGACTCCACCATGTTCGTCAGTGCCTTCGACGCAGGGTGGGAGGGCCACGAGTCGGCAACGTACAAACTCATGGAGACACCGCACGGGCCGCTGTTCCGGGGGTTTCGCCGCATGTTCGAAGCAGTGATCGACAGCGGATGCCGTGCGGTGTGACCGGGGAAGGAACCGTTCGTGATCGAAGCGGAGTTGAAGGCCCAAGTCCACGCTCCTGAGGCTGTCATGCGGCAGCTTGAGACACTCGCCGCAGCTCGCGTTGAGGTCTACCAGGACACGTACTACGACCGCCCCAACCGCCTGCTGGAACAGGGTGGAGAGGAGCTGCGTATACGGACCGTCCACGGCGCGGATGGAACCCGCACGGTCCTCACGTTCAAGGGCGAAGCCGTGGACGTGGCCTCCGGCTCCAAACCCGAGTACGAAACTCTCGTCGACGACGCCACGGCCGTGCACGCCATTCTGCGTGGGCTGGGGTTCGTCGAATGCATCGCCTTCGAAAAGCGCTGCCGCAACTACGCCTTTGAGACGCGTGGCAGGCGGATGTTGGCCACTCTCGTCCGCGTACCGGAGATCGACGGAACGTTCCTGGAAATCGAGACTCTGGTCGACGCGAGCGACCTGACTCCAGCCCTTGACGACATCCGAGCCACTCTCGTCGATCTGGGCATCAGCCAGGACGATTTGACGACAGAGCTCTACACGGACGCGGTCGCCGCCCAGCGCAGGGACTGACGAAGCAGCAGGACGATGTCCTGCTTGGCGCTTGCCATGGCGAGGAATTCGATGGCTACAGGTGCGGAGCTGGGTTTGCATGGCGCCTTGGACAACAACTTCTCCCGGACGCCTGCGCATCACGCGGTGGAGCACGAAGATGCCGAGACTTTTGCGCAGAGGCGCCGGCGATTCCGGCGCAAGCGAGGAACTACCCGGTCTTGCGCTCGCAACGCCAGTGCAGGCGCCCACATCCGTTCCACCACCGGACTCGGTCCGCTCAAGAGCCCAGCGGGGCCGCTGGACCGGCGCCTGCACCCCTGCGGCCGACCCTCGACTCACCCGCAGAACAAGATCCAGCACCTACCGCAGCACTAGGAAGTCGTCACCTCGATCGGTACATAGCCGAGAGAGCCCTTGGGCTGTTGCGACAGCGGCACGATTCCGAGGTCGAGCAGGCATGGCGGGCACAGGTAGATGACTCGCCCGCCGCACGACAGAGTGGGTTCCAGGCCGACAGGAATCGGCTCGATGGTCGGCTCGTCGCACTCGCGACAGATCTTGGTCATGGCCCGCACACCGGGGCGCACGCCCACAACTCCGCTGTGACCGTCCGGCCGAAGCAATCCCGATACGTCACGCAGCCAAGCAACCGATCACGGAACAGACGCCGGCCACACAACGCGCACGCCTGCTCGGTGAGTTGCAGATTGCTCAGTGTCTTCGGATCCGGAAGCACATCAGGGTGCGCCGACCTCGACTTCATGGCGACTGTCCCTCAGCGGTGTGCCTCACCTCGCGCATGCTGGCACGAAGGATCTCGTCTCCCACGGCCTCACGGTCGTCGGCAGGGTCAGCGTCCCACTCGCGGCCCCCACCCGGCGGACGGAGTTGCAGGTACGGGCCTTCGTGACCCATCACCCGTCCCAACCGCTGCCGCCCCATGTCGACGGCCAGGACGCCGACGGGGAGCTCGCTGGCGGCAGCCGGCGCCGCTCCATCCGTATCTGCTGTGCGGTGATTGTTTGGCATGGTCGTCTGCTTTCGATCAGATGGACCGCGTCCTCCGGACATTGGCTCGCCTCTCTCTCGGCGCAGAGGTGTAGCGGTTGCGGCTGCCGGTGGGCCTGTTTTCGCTCGCATCACCGCGGTCATACGGGCGCCGTGCACCGCGTAGAGATGTCTATGGCACGGCCTCCTCAGAGCCCGGACGGCGGAACACTCGGCGCAGGCCCGTTCACAGCCGTCCTTGCCGATTTCGTAGTCGAAGGTGGTGACGTGGCAGTCCCCGGTCGCGACAGTCCCTGCGGTGCGCATGTCGATCCGGGGATTCATCACATGGGGGCGATTTCCCGCCCCATTGGTGGTCGCGCACAGGCCGTGGTCTTCCAGGTGCGCAGCAAGTCGTAGCAGGTCTTCGGTATCCACACGGAGACGATCTCAATGGCTGCGACGGGAAGGGATATGACAACCTGTGACACGGAGTTGATGTTGATGCGCGCAGTTGCGATCACGGGTACCCGGAGCACCGGCCATCGGAGCCTCGACGAGTACGCGGCCCTGTTCGGCGAATACCTCACCCCCTTCGTTGTCGACGCGCACTTCTACATCGGTGGCGCAAAGGGGATCGACTCGCTCTGCCTGCTCTGGCTGGCCGAGAACTCCGGCGCGCCGATCACGGTGGTGGCTCCGGGGAGGGTCGACCAGCAGCCGCCCCAGGCGCGCGAGGCGATTGTCCGGTGCCGCGACCGCATCACGGAAGTCGTCGAGCTGCATGCCGCCGAGCTCTCATCGGACGCGTATCACGCACGGAACCGATGGATGGTCGACCGTGCTCGGATGACGATCGGGTTTCCGCATCACCGCGAGCCGAGCAGCGGGACGTGGCAGACCCTCAGGTACACGGCCGATGTGGGCAAACCACGGCTGATCGTGCCCGTGTAGACCCACTTTGCGCCACCATGGGTGTATGAACGGCCGGGCCGCGGGGGCGGCATTGCTGCGGGCGCTTCGTCACAGGCGGGGGTTGTCCTTGTCCGGTACGGCTCGCGCCCTGCTCGCCATCGCCGCCGAACTCCATCAGCCCCGCAGCGCGTTTCCCTCGGTCGCAAGCGTGCAGCGGTGTGTCGCACGCTGGGAGAGCCGCACGCCGGCCCTGCCGGACGAGCGGTACCAGCTTCTCCTCGCCCACCTCTACGCCCGCACCCCAGCTGGCCAGGTGGCCCTGGGAGCCGGTTCTGACTTCGCCGAGTTCCTGCAGGCACTCGCCGACTTCGGGGAGGGCGAAGCGCGCATCAGCGAGCTGCGCAGCCTGATGGTGCGGGCGGCGACCGATTCCGGGGGTGGAATGCTCGCGTTCCTCGCCCCCGGTCTACAGGCCACCCTGAGCACGGCGCTCGCCGATCCCTCCCGCACCGATGAGGCAACGGTGGCCGGGCTCGCGGCGGTGGTTTCGGACGTCAACTCCCAGGTGGGTTCGCTGCCCTTCGTGCGCTTGCAGTTGATCCTTTCTCCCGCCGTCGAGGCGTGCCGACAGCTGCGGCTCGGGGGCGTACCCGAACCGGTCGTGCCCGCCCTGCGGGAGGCATCGGTCGCGGCCTCGATGCTCGCCGGGCGGCTGGCCTTCGAAACCCGGGACGATGCCGCTTCCTGTGCTCTGTACGCGGAGGCGACAGGCGAGGCCGAGCGCCTCGGGCAGCCGTGGCGGAGGGCATGCGTCGACATGAGCCACGCCCTGGTCACCCTGTACTCGGCTCAGGGGCTGGAGGACGCGCGTCGTCTGGTCGACTCCGCGGTGTGTGCGGCGCGGTCCGGAGATTCGCTGTTGGTGCGCTCACGCGCCCACGCTCTCCAGGCAGAGCTCGCGGCGCGCGCCGGGTTCGAGCGACAGGCTCAGGCTGCGTTGCGGCTGGCGTGGCACGACCTCGACGCTGACCACACAGAAGATCCGATGCCCACCTCGTTCTCGCCCGCACACCTGCACGGTTTCGAGGGGGTGTGTCAGCTGTACATCGGTGACCCAAGCATCGCGCACGCCCAGTTCGCCAGCGCGGTTGATGCGCTCGCCGCCCCACGGGAGCACGTTCAGCGGGCCATCGTCACAACGGATCAGGCGTTGGCCCGGATTCGACTGGGCGATCCGCGCGCCGCGGCGGAACTGCTGCACGATTGCGTGACGGCAGCGAGCACGACCGGAGGCCGAGTACCTGCGCTCAGGCTGCGGCGCGCCCGCAACGAACTGCGGCCCTGGCGGCGGGAGGACTTCGTCGCCGCTCTCGACGATCACCTCATGGATGTGCTCGGTAGCTGATGGTCGGTGCAGGTCAGGTGCTGTGCTCGGACAGTACCGAGAGGCTTGTCAACGTGTACGTCCACGGGCTACTCGTCACCCGCACTCGACGCTGCGTCTTCGGCGCGTAGGCGGGCAATGCGTGACTGCAAGGACCCGAACGCGCCCGAGCCGACCAGCCAGGAGGCATCAGCGCAGGTACCTCGTCTGAGACGGCCTCCACAAGCCGACCCCTGCCCCGTCGGCCATCGGGACGCGTTGTCAGTGGTGCCGCTTAGAGTGCTGCCCGGTGATCACGAATCGTGTGCGAGGGGTGGGCGTGTGAGCGGCGGGATTCAGTGGCTGGTCGGGCTGGAGAACTGGATGTCCAGCGTGGTGTTCGCGCGCGGGATATCCCCGCAGGAACTCGCTCTGCGCATGGGAGGTGAACCAGGAACGGCGACTGAGCCGATCACCGATGCCGAGGTGTGGAATCTGGGGCTCGTGGTGTACCGGCCGGGCGCGGACGGTGATGGTGTGGTGCGCGTCGGCGAGCAGGAGGGCTGGTCCTTCGCCGTGGAGTACGGGCATTCGACCGGTGGCGACCGGCTTGCGGAGATCTCACGCAACGGTGCCGAGGCCGTCCGCTACGTACCGATGCAGGAGCACCCACCCGCCACTGTGGACTACGCCAGGGACGGTCTGGTCCGGTGCGGATTCGGCCTGGGCGAGGAGCTGTGGCGCTGGGGCGCGGAGCCTGACCTGCTGCTAGCCGATCTTGTTGCCGCTCAGGTGCTCGACCCCACCGGGACCGCGCATGTCGCGCACGAGGATGCGGACTTCAGGGACACCTACCGCCGCAGTCTCGGTGTCGTCGAGCGGCGGTTCGGGCTTTCGCTCTCCCCCGCATATCTCCGTGACGCCCGTCTGCCTGCGTACGCGGTCCGTGGGACCCCGGACATGCGGACCTGACCGCCGGGGGATCACTTGCCGGAGCGGGCCGCTGCTGGGCGAAGGTGGCTTGCTCGACGCGGCAAAATGCACGCGGCAGCTGGCGCCGCAGTCTCACATCCGCGCTCTCAGCACGTCGACCTCGCAGCCCGGTGCGGACGGATCGAAGCCGTGCTCGGTCAGCCACCGGACCCCCAGGAGGCTGCGCAGTGACCACCACGCCTGGATCACGCCGAGGTCGACGTCGGTGCCGTAGCCGGCGATGACGTCGGCGAGGTGCTCCTCATGGCCGAGAGTGAAGGTGGCCAGGTCGTAGAGGGCATCGCCCTGGCCCGCCTCGGACCAGTCGATGATGCCGGTGACCTCGTCGCCGTCGGTGAAGACGTGCGCGATCTGTAGGTCGCCGTGCGTGAACGCCGGAGTCCACGGGCGGAGTGCGCCCTCGGCGATCTGGCGGTTGCGGGTGACGAGGTCGGCGGGCAGGATGCCGTTCGTCACGAGCCACTCGCATTCTTCGTCGAGTTCCGCCGCCAGCGCGGCGATGCTGCGGCGGGCCCGTCCGAGCCGGGGCGGCAGCGGCGCGTCGTGCAGCTTGCGGATGGCGGCGCCTGCCGCGGCCCACGCCTCCGGTGACCCGGCCGAGGGCCCTCCGAGGCGGCCCAGCGTCGTCCCCGCGAGCGCGGCGAGCGCGAGCACCGGCGGCTTGCGCCACAGAATCTCCGGGGTCGGTACCGGCGCGAGGCCCATCGCCTCGACCTCGGCGTCGATGCGCGCCTGATCCGCGTCCACTTTCAAGAACACGTCGCCCACCCGCAGGGTCACGCGCTCGGAATGGGCGACGACGACGTTGACTTCATCCATGGGCGATCAGTATCCCGGGAGTGATCGTCGAGGTCGCCGGGTTTGTCACGTGCGGTGATGCGGTGCGACGCCAAGCGGTCACGCGGCTGAGTGTGTCCCGCTGCCCGGCATCTTCGTGCGGCACGAGAGTGGCCTCAGAGCGCGCCGGCCGGTCCGAGCAGGTTGGTGGTGGAGGCAACGATTCGCCGGGGCCCAGAGGCGTGTGCCCCTGGGTCCCGGCGGACCGCGGTGTGCCTACAGTGCGGGGTAGGCGTTCTTCATGAGCTCCTGGAACTGGGCGGAGAACCAGTGGCCGGAGAGCGGCGCGTTGGGCAGCGCCCCGGACATGTTGTTGTTGTTCCGGGGGTTACCGGTGTACGTCGGGTCGCACATGCGGTCGAAGCCCTTGCCCTCGTCGTTGTCGATGGCGGTGCTCGAACCGTCGGACTCCCCCGGCGGCTTCATCCACACATAGGCGTCGATGCCGGTCGCCGGGTTGGCCTGCGGTCGCTCGCCCAGTCCGGCGCCGGACTGGTTGCACCAGTTGCCCAGGTGGATGCGGCGGTCGTAGCGCCCGCCGTCCACATAGGTGTCGACGCTGGTGGTGGCGCCGGGTCCGGCGGGCCGCGCCGCGCCGCCCCAGCCGTTGCGGGAGGTGTCGATCAGCATGCCGAGGTTCTGGTCGAAGCCCAGCGAGACCAGCTTGGTGCGCATGGCCTGCGCGTACGACAGCTCGTCAGTGTAGCGGTTCCAGTCCACCCACTTGGACTCGCGCACCGACTTGCCCGCGACGGTGTCGCCGATGGCGAAATTGTTTTCCTTGAGTGCGCTGTAGTTGGCCGTGTTCACGATGAAGCCGTGGACGTCGGACAGCTTCGCGCCGTTGCCGGAGGCGGTGGTCTTGAACAGTTCGGCGGAGGGGCCGAAGTTGTCGTCCCAGCCGAGCCAGCCGTGGTGGCCGGCGTCGATGTAGTTGTAGACGTTCTTGATGTCACCGAGCTTGTCGAGGGCGTACCCGACGCCCTTCTGGTAGTTGCCGTTGGCCTTCATCACGTCGCAGTTGGGCGTGGCCGTGGGACGGCCGGAGACGTTGGTGACGAGGTTGGGCAGCGAGTCGATCTCGATCGTGGTGACGATGCGCAGGGCCGCGTACTTGGGGTCGGCGAGGATCGCGGCGATGGGGTCGATGAAGTCGGTCTTGTACTTGTCGATCTCCGTCGGGCCGAGTTCGCCGTTGGAGGCCAGGGCGGAGCAGTCTCGGCCGGGCAGGTCGTAGACGACGAGTTGGACGACTTGTTCGCCGCTGCCCTTCTGGGCGAGGGCCGCGTCGAGGTGGTCGCGCAGGCCCATGCCGTCGCCCACGCCGTTGATGGCGGCGATGCGGTCGAGCCAGACGCCGGTGGGCTGGTCGGCGATGCGGGAGCCGCCGGTCTCGGCCTTGGCCTTGGCGGACCACTCCGGGTTCACGTACACCTTGGCGCCGGCGTAGGGGTTGTCGACGCGGTCACCGGGTTCGGTCGGATCCGTGGGGTCGGTGGGGTCCGTGGGATCGGTCGGGTCGGTGTCCTCGTTGCAGGTGACGCCGTTCAGCTTGAAGGTGGCCGGCAGGGCGTTGCTGCCGCTGTAGGAGGCGTTGAAGCCGAAGGAGGCCGAGGCGCCGGTGGCGAGCGCGCCGTTATAGGAGGCGTTCTTGGCGGTGACGGCGGCGCCGGTCTGGGCGATGTCGGCGTTCCAGCCGTTGGTGACCTTCTGGTTGCCCGCGTAGGACCAGGTGAGGTTCCAGCCGTTGACCGCGGCACCGTTGTTGGTGACGGTGACGGCGGTGGTGAAGCCGCTGTCCCACTGGTTTTGGATCTTGTACTCGACGCTGCAGGCGGGCGCCGCGGCCCCGGCGCCGTCGGGCATCGCGGTGGCGGTGCCGACGCAGGCGGCGCCGGTGAGGACGAGGGCGGTGAGCACGGCGGTGCCGGCTCTCGATCGGAAACGGCTCATGGGTTGCGGTGTCCCTTTCCAGAGGTGAACGGGGTCGTACGGTCAGGGGTGGCCGTACGGTCATGGGTGGTCGTACGGTCAGGGGTGCTCGTACGCTGCGGGGCGTTCATCCGTTCACCGCGCGCAGGTGATCGCGCAGGCCGGTCCCGAACGCGGTCGGTGTGCCGTCGTACGAGCTGATGAGGGAGGGACCGGTCGAGCAGTCCCAGGTGTTCCAGGTCCAGCCGAGATAGGACAGCCGGCGGTCGTCGAACCACTTCATGACGCGGTCGATGAATCCGTGCGCGCAGGTGTTCTCGCCGATCTCCCCGGCCACCAGCGGCACTTGCGCCGCGACGGGGGCGAGCGTGGAGTCCCAGCAGCTCTCGGTGGAGCAGGTGTTGAAGTTGTAGACGTGCCAGGCCGCGGCGAGATTGGCGGCCGGGTCCACGGGCCGGTGGGCGAGCCACTGCCCCAGGTCGTTGGAGTAGGCAAGGCCGCCGGCCAGGATCACGTTCTGGGCGCCCGTGGAGCGGACGGCATCGAGGAGGTCCTGCATGCCCGCGACTTCGTAGCCGATGCCCGGGCAGGTGCCGCCGTCCTTCCAGCAGGCCCACGCGTCGGCGAGGTTCGGCGTCGCGCGGTCCGGATAGGGCTCGTTGAACAGGTCGAAGACGACCGTCGGATCGTCCTTGTAGGCGCCGGCGACCGACGACCAGAAGCCGGGCGCGTAGCGGGCGTCGGGCATCGGTTTCTGGCAGGTGGCGTGGAGGTCGCCGCAGCCCGCCGAGTTGCCGGTGTACTGGCCGTAGGACCAGTGCATCTCCAGGATCGGCGTCATGCCGTGCGCCTTGACCTTGGTGACCAGCTCCTTGATGGCACTTTGGTAGCGGGCGCCGCCGTACTCGGGCTTGATGTTGTCCAGGCCCAGCCAGCACTCCTCGTTGAGCGGGATCCGGACGGCGTTGGACTTCCAGTCGGCGATCGCCGCGACGGACGCGTCGTCGACCGGGCCGTCGAAGATCCCACGGCCCTGGACGCACATGAACTCGGCGCCGGAGCGGTTCACGCCCAGGATCCGGCGGGTGGCACCGGAGGCGTCGACGAGCTTGTTCCCGGCGACCTTCAGCGCCGGGGCCTCACCCCCACCCCCTGGATCCGTCGGATCGGTCGGGTCGGTGGGATCGGTCGGGTCCGTGGGGTCGGTGACATCGGTGTTGCAGGTGACGCCGTTCAGCTCGAAGGCCGCCGGCACCGTGTTGGCGCCCGGACGCGATCCGATGAACCCGGCCTCGACGCTGCCGCCGGAGGGCAGCGCACCGTTCCAGGACTCGTTGGCCGCGGTGACGGCCGTTGCGCTCTGGGACCACTTGGCGCCCCAGCCCTGCGTGATCTTCTGTCCGTCGGCGAAGGCGAAGGACAGGCTCCAGCTGTCCTTGGCCGCGCCGTTGTTGGTGACCTTCACCGCGGACTGGAAGCCGCTGTCCCACTGTCCGGTGACGGAGTACTCCACCGTGCAGGCGGGGGCGGCCGCGGCGTCGGCCCGTGGAGCGAGCGCCGCCGCCGAGACGACGACGCACGCGAGCAGGGTTGCGGGTAGTGCATGGCGCGGGGGGTGGCGCATGAGCGACTCCTTGCAGCTCGGGCGCGACCGGCTCAAGGCCGGTGCGTCGACTGATGGAACCGCTCCCACTGGTTGCTGGTGGACTGTAGAGAAGGAACTGCCGTCAAGCAACAGAGGGGTTCCGAAATTTCCCTGTCGAATTAATTCGACTCTTCAAGCCTCTTGACCCTCAATTCCCCCGTCCCCATCCTTGGGAGCGCTCCCACTGGTTCATGGGCGGTGACGCCACATCACCGCCCCACCCCTCGCTCTTTGAACCGCAAGGAGGAATCAGGGCCATGCCACAAAGACGGGCCCGGCGGCTGTGGACCGCTGTCGCGGCCACCCTGGCACTACCGCTCGCCACCCTCACCTCACTGCCAACTACCGCAGAAGCAGCGGCAGTTGCGTGCAGCGTCGACTACAAGACCAACGACTGGGGCTCCGGCTTCACCGCCGAGCTGACCATCACCAACCGCGGCAGCGCGGCGATCGACGGCTGGACCCTCACCTACACCTACGGCGGCAATCAGAAACTGGCCAACGGCTGGAATGCCACCTGGTCGCAGTCCGGAAAAGCGATCACCGCGAAAAACCTCGGCCACAACGCAAAGATCGCCCCCGGCGCCGCCGCCACGACAGGCGCGCAATTCACCTACAGCGGCGCGAATTCGGCGCCCACTGATTTCGCCGTCAACGGCACCACGTGCGCGGGCGCCCACCAGCCGCCGATCACTGTGCTCACCAGCCCGAAGGCCGGCGCGGTCTACTCGGCAGGCGACACCGTCCCGCTCGCCGCCACCGCCGCGGCGGCCGACGGTGCAGACATCGACAAGGTCGAGTTCTACGACGACACGACGCTGCTCGGCACGGACACCACCGCCCCCTACGGACTCGACGCCGACGGCCTGGCGGCCGGGACCCACTCCCTGTACGCGAAGGCGTACGACAGCCAGGGCGCGTCCGGCGAGTCGACACCGGTGGGCATCACGGTCGCGGCGGGCCCCGCCCTGGTCGCCACGCCGTCCCAACTCGGCGTCCGGCAGGGCACGTCCGGCACCTTCGACGTGAAGCTGTCGACGCAGCCCACCTCGAACGTGACGGTCGCCACGGCCCGCACCAGCGGCAACACGGGCCTGTCGGTGTCCTCCGGCGCGAGCCTGACCTTCACCCCGTCGAACTGGAACGCGGCGCAGAAGGTGACCATCGCGGCCGACGCCTCCGGTACGGGCGCGGCCACCTTCCACGTGACGGCTCCGGGCCACACCAAGGCCGCGGTCACGGTCACCCAGCTCGCCGCGTCCAAGACGTACGACGCCCGCTTCCTCGACCTCTACGGGAAGATCACCGATCCGGCCAACGGCTACTTCTCGCCGGAGGGCGTGCCCTACCACTCCGTCGAGACACTGATCGTCGAGGCGCCGGACCACGGCCACGAGACGACCTCGGAGGCCTACAGCTACCTCCTGTGGCTCCAGGCCATGTACGGCAAGGTCAGCGGCGACTGGTCGAAGTTCAACGGGGCGTGGGAGATCATGGAGAAGTACATGATCCCCACCCACGCGGACCAGCCGACGACCTCCTCCTACAACGCCTCCAAACCGGCGACGTACGCACCCGAGCACGACCTGCCCTCCCAGTACCCGGCCAAGCTCGACGCGTCGGTCTCCGTGGGCAGCGACCCGATCGCATCGGAACTGCGGAGCGCCTACGGCACGGACGACATCTACGGCATGCACTGGCTGCAGGACGTCGACAACGTCTACGGCTACGGCAACGAACCCGGCAGGTGCGAGGCGGGCCCGAGCGCCACCGGCCCCTCCTACATCAACACCTTCCAGCGCGGCGCGCAGGAGTCGGTGTGGGAGACGGTCCCGCAGCCCACGTGCGACGCCTTCAAGTACGGCGGCAAGAACGGGTACCTGGACCTGTTCACCGGCGACTCCTCCTACGCCAAGCAGTGGAAGTTCACCAACGCCCCGGACGCCGACGCGCGCGCGGTGCAGGCCGCCTACTGGGCCAATGTATGGGCCAAGCAGCAGGGCAAGGGCTCCGACATCGCGGCGACCGTCGGCAAGGCCGCCAAGATGGGCGACTATCTGCGCTACTCGATGTACGACAAGTACTTCAAGAAGGTCGGCAACTGCACCGGGCCGACCACCTGCCCGGCCGGCAGCGGCAAAGACGCCTCGCACTACCTGATGTCCTGGTACTACGCATGGGGCGGCGCGACCGACACCTCGGCGGGCTGGTCCTGGCGCATCGGCTCCAGCCACACGCACGGCGGCTACCAGAACCCCCTCGCCGCCTACGCGCTCTCCTCGGCCGCCGACCTGAAGCCCAAGTCGGCCACGGGTCAGGCGGACTGGGCCAAGTCGCTCGACCGGCAGCTGGAGTTCTACCGCTGGCTCCAGTCGGACGAGGGCGCCATCGCCGGCGGCGCGACCAACAGCTGGGGCGGCAGCTACGGCACCCCGCCGGCGGGCACGCCGACGTTCCACGGCATGTACTACGACGAGGCGCCCGTCTACCACGACCCGCCGTCCAACCAGTGGTTCGGCTTCCAGGCCTGGTCGATGGAGCGCGTGGCCGAGTACTACCAGCAGACGGGCGACGCCGACGCCAGGACGGTCCTGGACAAGTGGGTCGACTGGGCCCTGTCCAAGACGACGATCCATCCCGACGGCACGTTCCGCATCCCCGCCACGCTCCAGTGGTCGGGCAAGCCCGACACCTGGAACGCGTCGAGCCCCGGCGCCAACACGGGTCTGCACGTCACGGTCGCCGACTACACCAACGACGTCGGAGTCGCCGCGGCGTACGCCAAGACCCTGACGTACTACGCCGCCAAGTCCGGTGACACACGGGCCAAGACGGTGGCGAAGGCACTGCTCGACGGCATGTGGGAGCACGACCAGGACGCGCTGGGCATCGCCGTGCCCGAGACCCGCGCCGACTACGGCCGCTTCGACGACCCGGTCTATGTGCCGAGCGGCTGGACGGGCACGATGCCAGGCGGCGACAAGATCGACTCGTCGTCCACGTTCTCCTCGCTGCGCTCCTTCTACGAGGACGACCCCGACTGGTCGAAGGTCGAGGCCTATCTGGCGGGCGGGGCGGCGCCGACGTTCACCTACCACCGGTTCTGGGCCCAGGCGGACATCGCGCTCGCCATGGGTTCGTACGCGGAACTGCTCGAGTAACGCCCCGCCGGCGGCAGCTCCGCGCACACCGGGCCGGGCGGGCCCCCTCCTCGGGGCTCGCCCGGCCCTCGGCCGTCCCTTTCGGCGACCGGTGTACGGTGGATATGTAAACCGATCGGTATACCGGCGGGAGGTTCAAGCGATGAGTGCGTCCGCGTTCATGCGAGCTGTGCGCATCACGGAACACGGAGGACCAGAGGTTCTCGAACTGACGGAGGTCGCCGTCCCGGCCCCTCAGCCGGGCGAGGCACTGGTCCAGGTCAGCGCCGTGGCCCTGAACAACACCGACCTGTGGACCCGGCAGGGTGCCTACGGCCTGCCCGACGACCCGAAGGCCACCTCGGGCTGGCGCGGCCCGATCGACTTCCCGCGCATCCAGGGCGCCGACGTGGCCGGCCGGGTCGTGGCCGTCGGCACCGGCGTGGCGGACAGCCTCGTGGGCCGCCGCGTGGTCGTCGACCCCGCGATCTACGACGGCGAGGGGCCGGACGCCCACCCGGTGGGGCTGATGGGCAGCGAACGCGACGGCGGCTACGCCCAGTACGTGACCGCGCCGGCCGAGCGCGTCCACGACGTGACGCGATCCCCCCTCACCGACGAGCAGCTGGCGACCTTGCCGACCGCCTACGGCACGGCCCTGGGCATGATCGAGCGCGGCCGGCTCGGCACGGGCGAAACCGCCCTGGTCTCGGGAGCCTCCGGCGGTGTCGGGATCGCGCTGGTGCAGATCGCCCGGGCGCGCGGGGCCAGGGTGATCGCCATCAGCAGCGGAGCCAAGATCGACGCGGTGCGCGCGGCAGGCGCGCACGAGGTCATCGACCGTGCCGGAGACGTCACCGGGCAGCTGCGCGCCGCCGCGCCCGAAGGCATCGACGTCGCGCTGGACGTCGTGGCCGGCGAGCTGGTGGGCCAGGGGCTGCCGCTGCTGCGCGAAGGGGGCCGGTGGGTGATCGCCGGCGCGCTCGGCGGCTATGACGTGGCCTTCGACGTGCGCCGGCTCTACCTGCACAACGCCCAGGTCATCGGTTCGGCCATGCACACCCCCGCCCACTTCGACCTCCTCATGGACCTGGCACGCCAAGGTGCGATCCGCCCCGTCATCGCCGCGACGTTCCCCCTGGACCAGGCCGCGCAGGCGCAGGAAGAACTCTCGCGCCGGGATCACGTGGGAAAGATCGTCATGCGCCCCTGAGCCGCGTCCGATGGCTCGGTCCCCGCGGCGCGTGAGCCGCGGGGACCCGCTGCGCGGTCAGTGTTGCGCGACGACTCCCGACAGCTCGTTGGTGCTCTGCGGCAGGGTGACGGAGGTGGTCTTCTTGCCGGTGTCCAGGTCGATGGCGTGCAGGGCCTTCTCGCTGGGGTCGGAGACGTAGGCGGTGTGGTCGCGGACGAACAGGGTGGGCCGGGCCTGCTGCCAGTCCAGCGGTTCCTGCCACTTGCCCACGGCCGGGATCTTCTTCTCGGTCTTGCCGCTCGCCGGGTCGATCACGTGGATCGCGCCGTCGGTGCCCAGGACGAGCGCCTCGCCCTGCGGGCCGCGGGCCAGCGAGCGGAAGGAGTAGCTGGTGCCCAGGTCGACCAGGCGGATCTGCTTCTTCACGGTGTCGATGAGCGAGATGCGGGTGGGCCGTTCCAGTTCGGCTTCCGCGTCGGTCTTGTAGTCACCGAGCAAAACCGGTGAGGCGTCGCTGCCGGCCTGGTTGCCGATGCGGCCGTAGGCGTCGGGGGCGTCGACCTTGGTGAACTTGCCGTCCTGGTAGATCAGTACGCCGTCCTCGCAGCCGACGGCGATGGCCTCGTCCCGGGCGGCGGCCTCGCCGTGGACGCCGGGGCACTTCTCGTTGCGCGTGACTTCCTTGTTGTTCTTGTCCAGGACCAGGGCGCCGGTCCGCTTCTCCTCGGTGCCCAGGGTGCTGAGGAGTTCACCGTCGGCCAGCTCGATGGCGACGCCGTGATGCGCCTCGGCGGAGGCGTAGGTACGGCCTTCCGGCTTCTTGCCGCCGTTCAGATCGGCGGGGTCGAAGACGTTGACCTCGCCGGTGCCGTCGGTGAAGAGCACCGTCTTGCCCGCATGCCGCACGACGTGACCGGGCTTGGAACCCTTGTACTCGATGCCGGTGAAGGCCTGGCCGGTGGCGTCGAGGACACGGAAGCCCGCGTCGGTGGAGACCACCACATGATCCTTGTCCCCGGCCGGGTTGACCCGGTTGAAGCCGGGGAGCTTGAGGGTCTTGGCCACCTGCAGGCTCTTGCCGTCCAGGATGTACAGGCCGCCGTCGAAGCCGGCGACCAGCGGGTCCTTGACCGCGGCGGGGGCGGCGGTCGCACGGTCGGCCGCCTTGGCGCCGGAGGAGGTGCTGCCCCCACCGCAGGCGGTCAAGACCGTGGCCACCGCCAGGGTGAGTGCCGTGCCCGTCAAAGCCCTGGTGCGTATGGACGTGTTCATCGGTGTCCCTTCTCTGGCCGCGCGGTGGCGGCAATGGTGTGCGAGGTACTCGGCCCGAGCGGCCGGTGGGTGTCGCCGCGCGCGGGTCAGTCGGCTCCGGCGGCCGCGGTCAGACCGTCGGTCATGGCGGTGGTGTTGGCGCGCATCATCCGCAGATAGGTGTCGGCGCCCTGGCCCTTCGCGGTCAGCGACTCCGAATACAGCTCGACAACCTGGACCTGGCCGCCCAGTTCTCCGCGCAACACCTCGGCGAGCCGTGCGGGCCGGGAGGAGTCGGCGAACACGGTGCGTACGCCGGCTCGTCGCATCGCCACGGTGAGCGAGCGCAGATCCGATGAGCTGGGTGAGGCCAGCGTGGTGCCGCTGGGGATGACCGCGCCGATCACCTGGAAGTCGAAGCGGTCGGCGAGATAACCGAAGACGTGATGGTTGGTCACCAGGGCGCGTCTGTCCTCGGGGACACGGTCGAAGGACGTCTCCATCCAGGTGGTCAGGTCCTTGAGTTGCCGGTCGTAGTGGTCCGCGTTGGCGCGTATGGCGCCCTCGTCCACGCCCTCGACGTGCTCGACCACCTGGTCGGCCATCAGGCCGGCGGCTTTGCGCACCCGGTCCGGGTCGGTCCAGAAGTGCGGGTCGCGCTGCCCCTCTTCGCCCGCGGGGCCGCCGTCGCCGGCCGCGTGGAAGGTGAGCGGGTCGGCCGCCTCCCCGGCCGCGAAGGTGGCCACGCCGGACTCGCGAGCGGCGTCCACGTGCCGCAGGACGTTCTCCTCCAGCCCCAAACCGTTGTAGACCACCAGGTCGGCGCGTTCCAGCTGGGCGGCCTGCACGGCCGAAAGCCCGAAGGAGTGCGGGTCGGCGTTGGGCTGCATCAATACGGTGACCTCGGCTTCGTCGCCGACGATCTCCCGGGTGATGTCACCGAGGATGTTGGTGGTGACGACGATCTTCGGCTGGTCCTCACCGGTGGTGCAGGCGCAGGCGGCAGCGGCCGTCACCACGGCGAGCAGGCCCAGGATCAGACTGCGCAGCCGGGCCGCGCCCACGCGTACGCGCTGTTTCGCGGCGGCGGCGCTCATCGGCCCGTCTCCGCCATGAGGACCGGCTTGATGTCCAGGTCGAAGGAGCGTGCCACGCGCAGGTCGTCGTTGTAGTCGATCTCGAAGACCCTTTTGCCCCGGGGGTCGTTGACATAGGCGCGGCTGCGGTCGATCTCGATCACGGGGGCGCCGGTACCGGTTTCGGTGTGGGTGCCGGTGTGGGTGTCGGCCTGCACTTTTCCGGTCAGGAGCGGCTTGGTCCGTGCGGTCTGCCGGCCGTCGGCGATGGCGTAGCCGTGCAGCGAGCCGTCGGTCTCCAGGACGAGCAGCGGGGAGCCCTCCCCCGCGGTGTTGGCCGCGAGGACGGGCCCGGTGTCCACCCGGGTCCACGTGCGGGCGGTGACGTCCAGGACCCATACGGCGTCGGTGCCGGCCGCGGCGGTGAGCGTGTCGCTGCCCGGGCGCTGGCGGAAGGAGACGGCCCGTTCCTTGGCCGGCACCTGCTGCCCGTAGGCCATCTTCTCGGCGGTGAAAGCGCCGTCCTTCTCCCGCACGAGCAGCGCGCCGTCGGCACAGCCCAGCACCACACCGCGCCGGGTGACCGCGTCACCCCGAGGGTCCTCGCACGTCGCGTCGGGGGAGGCGACGCGCCGCCCTTCGCGGTCGAACACGGCCAGCTTCGTGGTGCCGCCCTCGTCCACCAGGGCCAGGAGGTGCTCCTGGTAGGGCACGACGGGCCCGGCGTAGGTGTCCGGCAGGGTTCGCGAAGGCACGATCTTGCCCTTTTCCAGCGTGGCCCGGTCGTACAGAACGCTCCGCCCGTCCTTGTCGGTGACCGCGGACAGCGCCTTGTCGCTGCGCACCTGTGCCCCGCGGCCCGCGCGGAACGTGCCGACGTCCCGTATCGCCGCGCGGTAGTAGTGGACGTGGTCCCCGTGGTCCACCGTCCAGGCGCCGCTGTCGAGCACATGGGTGCCGCCGGAGGCGTGGAGGTAGCCGAACCTTCCGTCCGTTCCCAGTCGGGCGGCGCCCTTGACCCGGTCCGTGGTGTGCGCCTTGCCGGTGATGAGGTCGAGCACCCGACTGCTGCCGCTGTCGGGATCGTTGAGGAGCAGCCGGGACTGCTGCTCGGCGGCTTCCTTCGCTCCCTCCACGTACCCGTGCGGTGTGGCGGACGAAGGACTCGTCGCCGCTGGGGCGTCGTCGCCCTTCTGTCCGGCGCAGCTCGTGGCGAGCAGTGCGGTCAGTGCCAGTGCGGCCCAAGCCCACCCAGTGGTGTTTCTGCGGACGGTCACGACAATCGCCTCAGGCTTCTTTCAGTTGGCGGCAAGGACGGGAGCGGAGGTGAGGCGCGCACGGCGGTGACGCAGGCCGGACACCACGTGGGAGAGGAAGAACAGGCTCACCGCGAGGGCCGAGACGGTCGCGCCGGCGGCGGTGCCCAGGTGCCAGGACAGCAGGAGGCCGCCGAAGGTGGCGGCGGCGCCGAGAAGCGCGGCGAGCGCCATGACCCCGCCGACGCCGCGCGCCCACGGCAGGGCCGCCGCGGGCGGGGCGATGAGCAGCCCCAGGACCAGCAGTGTTCCCACGATGTGGAACGAGGCCACGATCGCCAGGCCGAGCAGTCCCAGGAGCACGGCGTGCGCCAGGCGCGGACGCAGCCCCAGGGTCTTCGCCTTGCGCGCGTCGAAGGCCAGGGCCAAGAAGGCGCGGTGGCCCAGGACGGACACCACCAGGGCCGCGCCCAGCGCCGCCGCGAGCAGCCAGAGGTCCTGCTGCCGGACGGCGAGGACGTCGCCGAAGAGGAAGCCGGTCAGGTCCACCGCGAAGGACTGCGAGCGCGACACGATGATCACGCCGAGCGAGAGCATGCCGACGAAGAGCAGCCCGATGCCGGTGTCCTGCGACAGCCTCGGCGTACGCCCGAGCGCGGTGACGCCCGCCGTCATGACAGCCGCGCTGGCCACCGCGCCCACCAGCAGGTTCCCGCCGAACAGCGCGGCCAGCGCGACCCCCGGCAGCAGGCCGTGGGACATGGCGTCACCGAGGAAGGCCATGCCTCTCAGCACCACCCAGGTGCCGGCCAGCGCACAGATCGCGGACACCAGGATTCCGCCCCACAGGGCGCGCTGCACGAAGGTGACCTCGAACGGGGCCGTCAACCATTCCACGCCGGGGACACTACAATGAAAATCATGTTCAAAACACCAGTCCCCTCGCCCACCACCACCCGGGAAAGGGCTCCCCGCGTTCGCTTCACCGCCTTGTGCGCCGGCTATCCGGGGCGCCCCGTCCTGCACCAACTCACCGCCGAGATACCGAGGTTGGCCACCACGGCGCTCGTCGGCCCCAACGGCAGCGGCAAGTCGACCCTGCTCGGCGCGCTCGCCGGTGTGATCCGCCCGACATCCGGCGAACTGCTCCACACCGGAGACCTGCCGCCCGCGTTCGTGCCGCAGCGCGGAGCCGTCGGCGACACCCTGCCCCTCACCGTCCGGCAGACCGTGCAGATGGGACGCTGGGGCCGGCGCGGACCGTGGCGACGGCTGACCCGCCGGGACCACGCAACCGTGGACGCCGCACTCGATCGCCTCGGCATCGGCGACCTCGCCGCACGCCAGCTGGGAGAGCTGTCGGGCGGACAACGCCAACGCGCCCTCATCGCACAGGGGTTGGCCCAGGAATCGGACCTGCTCCTGCTGGACGAACCCACCACGGGCCTGGACCCCGAGGCACGGGAGCGGATCGGGGCGCTGCTGACCACCCTGGTCGCCGACGGCGTGACGGTCGTCCAGGCCACCCACGACCTCCGGGCCGCGCGTGCGGCGGACGCCTGCCTCCTGCTCCACGACGGCCGCCTCGCCGGACAAGGACACCCCGGACAAGTGCTCACCACGGCCGCGCTGGCCCAGCTCTGGCACACCCTGTGAGCCTGCCGCGGCCCGACGCGCACCGGCGGCGACGCCGACCGGTCACCGTGGCCGACGCCACCAAGTCAGTCGCCGGCGGCGGCGAAGGCGGCTATGGCGGCAGCCACGGCTTCGGGCTGCTCGTCGGGGATGAAGTGGCCGGCGTCGGGCACGACGACTCCGGTGACGCTGTCGGCCCAGGGGCCGATGGAGGCTGCCATGTCCGGGATGGAGCCGTGGCTGCTGGACATGCCCAGGACGGGCACGGTCAGGTGCCGCCCATCGAGCGCCCGGTGGTTCAAGCGCGCCGACTCGGCGGCGTCACGGTAGTAGGCAAGGGCGGCGCGAAGACCGCCGTCGGCGGCAAGGGCCGCCGCGTAGTGGTCGAGGTCGGTGTCGTCGAAGGCGTCAGGAGACAGGGCCTTCGTTCTCAGGAACCAGGCGACATACTCCCGTTCGCGACCGGCGAGCAGCGTCTCGGGCAGGTCGGGCACAAGGTGGAACGCGAAATGCCAGGTCTTCCACGCCCGGGCCGGATCGGTGGGAATCGACTCCGGAAGCGTGATGCCGGGGATTCCGGCGTCGAGCAGGGCGAGCCCGCGCAGCTGCTTTTCGTACTTGAGGGCGAGGGAGAAGGCGACCCAGGCGCCGACGTCGTGGGCGGCCAGCCAGTAGGTCGACACGCCGATTTCCCTGACGGCGGCGTGGACGTGGGCGGCAACCGTGTGGGTGTCATAGCTGTGCTTCGGGCGCTCGGAGTGCCCCTGGCCCGGCAGGTCGATCGCGATGACGCGGAACCGGTCGGCGAGAGCGGGCATGACCTGCCGCCAGGCCCGCCAGGTTTGCGGGAACCCCGCGAGCAGGACGACCGCCGGGCCCGCCGGGCGGCCGCCTGCGACGGCGTGCAGGCGGATGCCGTCTGCGTGGACCCAGCGGTGGGTGAATCCGTCCAGGTCGTGCAGGGGCAGGTCACGCACAGGGTTGGCGTCGGAAACCTGCCCGGTGGTGGTCGCGGGGTCGGTCACGGGAATCCTCCGTCGGTGCGGTGTCGCTGATGGGGTGCCGGTTCCCGGGCCAGTCGCGCGAGCGCGCCGGCGCCCGCGGTGGTGGGGCGGCGGCTGCCGGGGCGCAGCGGTGCCCTTGCGGCGCTCTCCCGGGATGGTGCGAGGCCCCGGCCATGATCACGTCGGCAACGTAACACATCTTGAACCAATCAGTTCAAGATAGACTGACGCGCAGCACGGTCACCGACTCACCACCCCGGCAAGGACGTCTCACGTGGCAGGCAAGAAGCAGTTCGACATGGACGCGGCACTCGACGCCGCGATGATCCAGTTCTGGCGGGCCGGCTATGCCGACACCTCGGTGGACGACCTCTCACGGGCGACCGGCCTGAACCGCAGCTCCATCTACTCCTCGCTCGGCGACAAGGACACGCTCTTCCTGCGCTGCCTGGATCGCTACGCCGCGCGCTACGGCGACCAGTACGACGCCGCCCTGTCGTGTGCGGCGTCGGAACCCCTTGCGGCTGTTCGCGCCTTCTTCGAGGTCACCCTTGAGCGCATCGCCGACCCCGAACTGCCCGACGGATGCCTCATCGCCCAGTCGGCCATGGCGATTCCGGTGCTGAGCCCGGCCGTCGCCGCGCACGCGAAGGAGGCGCTCGGCTTCCAGCGTTCACGCCTGCGCGCCGCCCTGACGGCCGGGCGATGGGCCGCGCAGGACACCGAGGCCTTCGCCGAACACACGGCGGCCGTGAACCAGTCTCTGGCCGTCATGAGCAGAGCCGGAGCGAGCCCGGCACAACTGCGGGCCGTGGTGGGCGTGACCGTCGAGGCACTCTCGCACGCGTTGCGCGCAGCTGAACGCGGGTAGGTGTACGGTCCGACCCCGGCGGCGGGCACGCCGACCCTCCGGGGCGGCGAGCGGCGGTGGCGAGAGCTCCCGGGCCGCCGCGCGAGGCGGGTGGTGCGGGCCGGCGCACACCGGCCCGCAGCCAGGGCCCTCGTCCTCAGGCGCGGCGCCGCAGGCGCTCAGCGATGCCGTGGGTCAGCTTCATCTGGTCGTCCTCAAGGTTCCATTTCCCCTTCTGGTACGCGTGGTTGCTCACCCAGAACACCATGATCTTGTCGCGGCGGAACTCCGCGACCGTCGCCAGCGACCAGTCGTTGCCCCCGTCGTGCCAGGCGACCCGGCCGTCATCGGAGTCGACCACCACCCAGCCATAGCCATAGGCCCCGTCCAGCTCCGGCACCCGCACCTGCGGGGCGAACAGTTTCCGCCGCGCGGTCGCGGACAGGACGCCGTCGCCGGTGAGGGCGCGATGCCAGCGGAACATGTCCCGGGCCGTGGAGAGCATTCCGCCGTTGCCGCGCAGATTCCAGGACGGGCCGTCGGGCGCCCACGGGTGGTCCATCGGCCGTCCCCGCGGGCGTCCGTGGCGGTCGTACTCGACGGCGACCCGTTCGCGCTTCCACGCGGGCAGCACGTATCCGGTGTGGGACATCCCGGCGGGCTTGAACAGGTGGTCGGCCAGATAGCGTTCGTAGCTCTGGCCCGAGACCTTTTCGACGATCGCGGCGAGCAGGCTGTAGCCGACGTTCGAGTAGCGAAACTCCGTGCCGGGGGCCGACCGCAGCCGGGCCTTCATCGCGCCGGCCAGCAACTCCTGGCGTGACAGCGGGTCGTAGTCGTCGCCGAGCGACTCGGGCAGGCCCGCCGTATGGGAGAGGAGCTGGTGCAGGGTGATGGCCCGCTTGTCCTCGGGTACGGAGCTCAGATGCGCACCGATCCGGTCGCTCACCCGCAGCCTGCCGCTCATCTCCAGCTTCAGGATCGCGGCGGCGGTGAACTGCTTCGTGATCGACATGACGTCGTAGACGGTGTCGCAGGTCGCGGGGGTCTTCGCCGCGCGGTCGGCGAGTCCGCGCCCCGCGCAGTGCGTGAGCTCACCCCCTCGGGCGGCGGCCACGGTGATGCCGGCCCCCGGGGGCAGTACGCGGTCGAGGTAGCGGTCGATGTCCGCATCCGCCGGGCTCCGGCTCGCCGGGGGTGTTGCGCCCTGTGCGCCACCGGGCCCCGGCCCGGCCACGGTGTGCGCATCCGAGCACCCGACGAGGGTGAGCGCGAGGAACAGAACGAGGGAACCGACGCGGCCCACGTATGCCTCCAAGACAACGACGACAGATGTGAGACCAAAGCTGATCGCCGCCCTCGAGCTCCGGCAACGGATGAGCTGTTCGAGCTTGTGCGAGTCTGCATCCGTGCAGTTCAGCGACGTACACCGGAACCGGAGGGACCCGCATGACGCCACCGCCCGTGCCGCCCCGCACCGCCGAAACACCCGCGTTCATGGCGGAGTTGCGCCGCCTCAAGGCCTGGTCGGGCCTCAGCTTCCGGGAGTTGGAGCGCGCGGCCGCCGCGGCGGGTGAGGTGCTGCCGTACTCGACGGCCGCGACCATGCTGCGCCGGGAGCGCCTGCCCCGTGAGGCCGTCCTCGTCGCCTATGTCGTCGCCTGCGGTCTCGACGCCGACGCCACCCGGCGGTGGGTGGCCGCTCGCCGGGAACTGGCGATGGGCCCCCGGCCCTGTGCCACACCCGACCCGCCGGTCACCCCCGCCCCCTCCGTCGCGCCCGACCCATCCATCACGCTCAGGCCGACCGCCGCACCTGCCGCCGGGCCGCCCGCGCGGCGGCGGCGGTCGCGCTGGCGGCTCTCGGTCGTCGGCGTGGCGACGGCCGTCGCGGTCCTCCTCGGCGCGGGCGCGGCGGCGGTCGGCACCACGACCGTGCAGGAGGAGCAGACGGAGGTGAGTACGCACCTGCCCTGAGACCGCGGCGCCGCGGCCGGCTCCCGGGGCCTCACCGGCGTCACCGCACTTCCCGCATAATCCCTTGAGTTTGCTGTAGCGAAGGTTTACTCTTTCGATTCACGCCTCACCCACAGGCGTTCCACCTACACGCTGCACGCTGCACGACTGAGGGGAAGTATGCCCAGCCGATCCGACGATGTTTCCACTAGCAACCCGTCCCTCGACACCGATGACGCCCAGCGGCTCGCCCGCGAGGGACGGTGGCCCGCCGGCACGCGCAGACTCACCCACCGCGCAGGCCTCATCCGATTAGAGGGCCCCTTCACCGACAGCGCCCTGCACCGCGTACGTGCCACGGCGCCGGCACGCCAGGTGACCCGTGACGGGGAGGTGATCCTGATCTGGCCGCCGGGGACCGCGACCGTCACGTTTCACCGCACCGGCGTGATCACCGCGACCGGATTCTTCGAGGATGACGAGATCGCTGCGCTCGAAGAGTTTCATCCGGGTCGCACCATCACGCACACCCGAGAGCAACTCACCGTCTGGCCCACCGAAGTCCGCTCCGAACACCGGTGATGCGGGCAGCGCACAGCGGCGGCCCCTTCTTCGCCCCGGCTCCGCCGAATCCACCGACGCCCGCGATCTTTGTGCAGCACAATGGCGCGATGATCCGTTGCCGCCCCGTGGCGGCTGCCGCCCAGAACACCTCGCCGTGAGCGGAAAAGGGGACGACGTGAGTGAGACCCAGCGCCCGTCAGACATGTCGGGCCGGCTCAACACCAAAGTCGCGCACAACGCACGGGTGTGGAATTACTGGATCGGCGGGAAAGACCACTACGAGATCGACCAGAAAGTCGGCGACCAGGTCGTCACGATGTTCCCGGTCATCCGGGACGTGGCCCGCGCCGATCGCCAGTTTTTGCGCCGCACGGTCCGGTTCCTGGCCGCCGACCGCGGAGTGCGCCAGTTCCTGGACATCGGCACCGGGCTGCCGACCCTGGACAACACCCACGAGATCGCCCAACGGATCGCACCCGAGTCCCGGATCGTCTACGTCGACAACGACCCCATCGTGCTGGTCCACGCCCGCAGCCTGCTGACCGGCACGCCCCAGGGAGCCACCGACTACATCGACGCCGACATCCACCACCCCCAGGACGTGCTGGAGGGCGCATCGGCCACCCTCGACCTCCAGCGGCCCGTCGCGGTCATGATGCTGGGCATCCTCAACTTCGTTCTCGACACGGGCCAGGCACAGGACATCGTGCGCCGGATCATGGCCGCGGCCCCCTCCGGCAGCTATCTCGCGCTGACGCACCCCACCACCGACACCGATCTCGGGGGCGAGGGCAACGTCGAGGCCATGAAGTTCTGGAACGAGAACGCCACCCCGCCGATCACCGCCCGCAGCCGCGCGGAGATCAACTCCTTCTTCGACGGCCTGGACCTCGTCACCCCCGGCCTGGTCTCCTGCGCGCACTGGCGTGCCGAGTCCCACGGCGTCGGCGTGCTGCCGCAGTTCGGCGCGGTCGCGCGCAAACCCTGACGGCCGCGGGGACCGGCCCTCACGTCACCTCGTGGTCCACCGGGTCCTGGCCGGCGGCGGGGTCGAGCACGCGGAGGTAGTGCTGCGTGTGCCGACGGAAGGCGTCCGTCGCCGGATGCGCCGGGCGCGCCGGCCAGGCCAGATGGACGGTGACGGGCTCGGCGTCCCGCACCGGCAGGTAGCGCACGCCCGGATGGGAGTGCTGGTGGACGGTGCCCTCGGCGGTCACGCCGACCGCCGCGCCGATCGCGATCGTGGTCAGCCATTCGTCCACGCCGGGCACGGTCAGCGTGACGGGCCGCTTCCCCACCGGCCACAGCTCCGCCCCGGCCGTCGCCGCCGTCGCGCACAGCGCCACGGGCTCGGCCGCCAGGTCGGCCAGCCTCACGTCCGTGCGGTCCGCCAGCGGATGCCCCACGGGCACGGCGGCCATCCGCCGCTCGCGGGTCAGGGCCCGGTGACGCACGCGCGCGTCGTCGGGCTCGGGGCGCGCCCGCAAGAACGCCAGGTCCGCCTCGCCGCGGCGCAACAGCGCCACCGGATCGTCGGCGCGGCGCACGTCCACCGGGATGCCGGGGTGCCGCTCGCGCCAGGCGCGCAGCACCGGCACCGTATGGCTGCCCAGCGCCGCCCAGGCGAAGGCGAGCCGCAGCGGGCGGGGCGCACCGTCGCCGACGACATCGTCGAGGGCGTCGTCGAGTTGCCCCAGGATCCGGTGCGCGTGCTCCCACAGCCGCCGGCCCGGTTCGGTCAGCCGCACGCTGCGCGTCGTACGCTCCACGAGCCGCACGCCGAGGCGTTGTTCGAGCTGGGCGAGGGTGCGCGAGAGGGCGGGCTGGGTGAGGCGCAAGACGCGCGCGGCGTCCGTCAGCGACCCCTCGTCGCCGATCGCCCGCACGGCCCGCAGATGACGCAGCTCGACATTCATTACCCGCAATCATAAGTGCCGCCCAGAAGGCATTTCCCTGCCCGCACTCGCCCTGCCTAGCGTGAGCGTCATGACGAACAAGACGCAGCACATCCTCCTCGTCGGCGCGGGCGGCACCCTCGGCACCGGCGTGCACGCCGCCCTCACCGCGCGGGGCCACAAGGTCACCACCGTCGGCCGCACCTCGGGCGACCTGCGCTTCGACATCTCCGACCCGGCCCAGGTCACCGCCCTGTACGAGGCCGCCCGCGCGCACGGCCCGCTCGACGCGGTGGTCAGTGCCGCCGGCGCCGTCCCCTTCGCGCCCCTTCTTGAACTCGGTCCCGACGCCTGGCGGTCCGCCTTCACCGGCAAGGTCCTCTCCCAGGTCGAACTCGTCCGCCAGGGCCTCGCCCACGTCACCGCGCACGGCTCCTTCACCGTGATCACCGGCATCCTCGGCGAGCAGCCCATCCGCACCGGCGCCGCCGCCTCACTGGCCAACGGCGCCGTGGAGTCCTTCGTCCGCGCCGCCGCGATCGAGATCGCCCCACAGCGCGTCAACGCCGTATCGCCCAACGTCTTCACCGAGTCCCTCGACACGTACGGGGACTTCTTCCCCGGCATGGGCTCCGTGCCGCTGGAGCACGTCGCGCAGGCCTACGTCCGGTCGGTGGAGGGAGCACAGACCGGGCAGATCTACCGGGTGTGAGCCACAGGCGCCGCTCGGCGGCGTCGGCAGCATCCCCTCTCCGCCCTGCGGCGGGCGGGCGGCTCTCCCGCCGCCGCCCGCCCGCCTCCTTCGTCAGTAGCCGTAGATCATCTTGTAGGCGACCTCGGGCAGGAACTGGCCCGCCACCGTCCCGGCCCCCACACCGCAGTTGCCGTCGGACTCGCCCGGGACCTTGATCCACAGCAGCATTTCCGCGCCGCCGCCCGTCTGGCTCGGGGTGCCGATCCTGCGCCCTGCGGGGTTGCACCAGGCGCCGTTGGACCCGTTGCCGTTGCGGCTGGTGTCGACGACGAACGGCTTGGTGTAGCCGTAGGACGCCAGCGCCGCGTTGACCGCGTTGCCGTAGCCCGTGTTCTGGCCGGTGGCGTAGTAGTTGGAGACGTTCAGCGAGAAGCCGTGGGCCTGACGGGCGCCCGCTCCGTTCAAGTGCTGCGCGATGGTGCCCGCGTCCAGCCATCCGGGGTTGCCCGCGTCCAGGTAGGTCCAGGTGTGGGGTGCCGCGGCGCTGAACCGGGCGAGCGCGTGCTTGAGCATGCCGTTGCGCTCGTCTATCTGCGCCTGGCTCAGGCAGCTGTAGTCGCCCAGCGAGTCGGGTTCGACGATGACCAGTGCGGGGCGGGTGCCGATGGCCGCGGCGAACGATTCGATCCAGGTGCGATAGGCGGCGGGGGTGCCCGCGCCGCCGCCGGAGTGGCCACCGCAGGCGTCCCGGCCGGGGATGTTGTAGGCGACCAAAACCGGCAGCTTGTCGGCTCTGTCGGCGGCACCGACATACGAGGAGACGGCGCCGGCGATGTCCCCGCTCCAGCTGCCGAACCAGCGTGCGATGGGCCGCTGCGCGATGTCGGCCCGGATGGCGGCGGCCCGGCCGTCGCCCGGATTGGCCGCCACCCAGGCGGCCGCGGAGGAGTTCGGGTCGACGTAGAACCCGCTGGTCAGGCTGATCGGTGAGGCTTGGGCTGCGGCCGGCGCTCCTGTCGCGGCGGGGGCGAGCAGGCAGGCGAGAACGATCGTCATGGCCGTTCCGATGGCGGTTCCGATGGCACGTCTCATGGTTCATCCCTTCTTTGGGAGCGCTCCCACATGCAGGGGTCTGCCAGCGGGCGCTCGGCGGCTCCGGGATGGGACACGGCAAGGCTGCGGGGAGGCCGGGCAGCTCCGGGTGACCGACCGTCAAGGCTCTCGCCGTCACCCAGGAAGGTGACAGCCGCCCCGTGCGCCGTCAAGGGTCACGGTGGATGTTCTGAAGAAGGAAGGCCCGAAAGCCTTGATCTCCGGGGGCGGGTCGGGGCGACGGCGCTCGACGGTCTCGGCGGTGATGCGCGGCCTTCGGGCCGAACGCTCACCACGCCGGCAAAGGCCCTCAACCGGGTCCCTGCGGTCCATCGTCGCGGGCCGCAGGAACCCGACGGCACTACGCCTCACTGCCGAAGCGTGGTGCCTAGGCGCTGTTTCTCGGATCTCCTGACATGACAGGGTTGTTGTGGTCAGTCTGGAGTCATGGGTCGTGGGGATTTAACGAATGCGGAGTGGGATCGGCTGGAGTCGTTTCTGCCGCGGGGCGGGACGCGTGGAGGCCGGTGGAGCGACCACCGTCGGGTGATCAACGGGGTGTTGTACCGAGTGCGGACGGGCGTGCAGTGGCGGGACCTGCCCGAGCGTTTCGGGCCCTGGGAGACCGTCTATAAGCGTCATCGCCGCTGGTCAGCGGACGGCACCTGGAAGATGCTGCTGTCGAAGATCCAGGCCGCCGAGGATTCGGCGGGCCGGGTCGACTGGGACGTGTCGGTGGACTCCACCGCAGTGCGGGCCCACCAGCACGCCGCCGGCGCCCGCAAAGCGCCACCGCCCAAGGTTCCTCAAAAGGGGGCCCGCGCAGCGACGAAGCAGACCGATCCGGTTCTGCGGAGACTGGCCGTCCGGCTGGAGGAGGTGGTCGCCTCGGCGAGTGCCTGGGACGCTCCCGCGGCGGACTGACCACCAAAATCCATCTCGCCGCCGACGGACACTGTCGGCCCCTCGCGCTCCTGCTGACTCCGGGCCACTATGGTGACGGCCCGCAACTCGAGCCGGTTCTGCGGCAGATAGCCGTTCCACGCATCGGGGTCGGACGACCACGCTCCCGCCCCGACCATGTCCTGGCCGACAAGGCTTACACGTCCCGCAGCAACCGCCGCTACCTGCGACGACGCGGGATCGCCCACACCATTCCCGAGCGGCGGGACCAGCTCAGACACCGGCTCAACCGCGGCTCCCGCGGCGGTCGGCCCACCGGCTTCGACGGCGAGCAGTACAAAAAACGCAACACCGTCGAACGTGCCATCAACCGCCTGAAAGGCTTCCGAGCGGTCGCCACCCGCTACGAGAAACGGGCTTACATCTACCTCGGCACTGTCACCCTCGCAGCACTCATCATCTGGCTCCGCACATGATCCGAGAAACAGCGCCTAGTAGCGTCGTCCCCGGGGACGCGGACGCTCCAGTGCGAAGTCAACTGCCCGCGTTTCCCTCCCGCCACACCTGTCACCATCGCAAAGATGCGCGCAATGTCCCGGCGGGCCGCGCTCCACGATCCCGGTGCGCGGTCGCCCGGCACGCCCTGGTCATCCAAGCTCGGTATCCTGTCGTGGGCTCGATGATGAGGCCAGGGCCAGAAGGTGTCCGTCGTACGGGTGGGTTGTTGCGTCCTACGCACCGACCGGGAAGTCTGTGGCCCGACAGGCAACATCCATACGCGCCCCGCAAGGAGACTTCCCGTGACGGTCGACGCCCACCGCCCCGAGCTGGATCCCCAGGAGACCGACGGTCCGGCGGACGCAGTCCAAGAACTCGTCGACGAAGTCGAACAGCTGAAGCAGGCGCTGTGGTCGCACGCGACGGTCGACCAGGCCATCGGGGTGCTGCTCGTGCTGGGTCACATCGACCCGGACGAGGCGTGGGGCGTTCTTCGCACCGTGTCGATGCGCACCAACACCAAACTGCGGGTCGTCGCGGAAAGCATCCTGAAGTGGCGGCGCACGGGCCAACTCGCTCCCGAACTCCGCGAGGAGCTGGACCGCCAACTCCTGCACCGCAAGAGAACCGGATCACCCGCGGGCTGGTGACTCCTCCCCCGCCCAGGCGCTGAGAGCGCCGCTCACCCCGAGGGCACGACAAGCGCCGCCCTCCTTCGGCTCTTACGCGGTGATCAGGGTGCGGTCGTGGCCGGAGTGGTGGTGCCGCGTACGACCAGGCGGTGGGTGATCGTCAGGTCGGAGGCGGGTACCTCGTTGTCCGGGCTGTAGATGCGGTCCGCCAGGCACTGCAGGGCGCGCTCGGCGATCTGGCGCTTGTCGGGCGAGACGGTGGTGAGGGTCGGGTGGCTGTACCGGCCGTCCTCGACGTCGTCGAAGCCGACGATGGCCAGTTCCTCCGGCACCCGCACCCCGCGCAGGTGCGCCATGTGCAGGGCCCCCAGGGCCAGTTCGTCGGTGAAGGCGAACACCGCGTCCGGGGCGCTGCCGTCGTCGAGCAGCTCCGCCATGGCCCGTGCGCCGTCCTCGCGGTGCAGTGCGGCCACCGGGCGTTCCCACTGCGGCCGGGGCGTGAGGCCGGCGTGGCGCAGGGCCCGGCGGTAGCCCTCGGCGCGCTGCTGCGCCGTGCCGTTGCGCAGGTGCGGCTGGAGCCCCACGGCCGCGATGCGGCGGCATCCCAGCCGCAGCAGATGTGTGGTGGCCTCCTCCGCCGCGGCCACGCTGTCGACCGCCACGCGGTCGGCGAGGCCCTGCGGGCTGCGCTCGCCGAGCAGGACGACGGGCAAGGAGCGTGCGGCGGCGGCCAGCTCGTCGGCCGCCAGGGCCCATGGGCTGATGATCAGTCCGTCCATCACGCGGCCGCCGTCGCCCGTCAGCAGGCGGCGTTCCGCTTCGGCGTCCCCCCGCGTCTGGTCGATGATCACCGTCCATGAGCGGCGCCGGGCCTCGTCCACCAGGAGGCCGGCGAGCTCCGCGAAGTACGGGGAGTCGAGCTCCGGGATGGCCAGGCCGATGATGCCGGTGCGGCCGGCCCGCAGGCTGCGCGCGGCGAGGTTGGGGCGGTAGCCCAGCTCGTCGATCGCCTCCTGGACCCGTGCGCGCGTCTGCGCCGCGACCCGGGCGGAGCCGTTGACCACGTTCGACACGGTGCGCGCCGAGACCCCGGCCCGGGCGGCTACGTCTTTCAGGCTGCTGCTCACCCGCACATCGTGGCATGCCGGACGAGGCGCTCCAAGATCGCCGCCAGGAAACTATTGCAACGTTGAATTCAACGATGCAACATGTGCGGGACGTTCTGCTGCAAGGAGGCACGCATGAGCCCGCACGCATACCCCGGAGTCGATCCGGAGACCCTCGACGTGGACGTGACGCCCGACGTCGAGGCTCTGTACTCGGACGGCATCACCGCACGCAAAGGCGCCTTCACCACCGACTGGACCGACCGGCTGCGCGAGGACGTGGACATCGCCTTCCACGAGGCACTCGGACGGCCCGGCGGCGCCGTGGGACGCGGGCCGCACCGCTACTACGTGGAGATCCACCCCGAGCAACTGCGCGGCTTCGTCGACCTCGTGGACCACCCCTGGGTGCGCTCGGTCTGCACGGCCGTACTGGGCCCCGACTACCGCATCGTCGAACTCGGCTTCGACGTGCCGCTCGAAGGCGCCGTCAACCAGCCCTGGCACCGCGACTTCCCCATGCCGGAGACGACCCGTGCCGAACGGCGGCTGACCTCCCTGGCGTTCAACGTCACGGCCGTCGACACCCAGGAGGACATGGGCCCCTTCGAGATCGCGCCGGGCACCCAGTGGGACGACAGCCCCGAGTTCGGGCACGGCATGTTCCCGCCCAGGCCGCACTACCCGCGCTATGCGGAGCGGGCCGTGCGCAAGTACCCCCAGCGCGGCGACATTTCCGCGCGGACCGCACTGACCATCCACCGCGGAACGAAGAACCACTCCGCCAAGGCACGCCCGGTGCTCGTCCTGGGCGTCGACGGGCCCGACTCGACGAACGGCGACCGGCACGACACCGCCGTCACCCGCGCCTACTGGGAAACCCTGCCCGAGCGGGTCCGGCGCCATCTGCGCTGCCCCGTCGTCGACGTGCTGGAGCCGGTGACACAGAAGCACACCATCGAGGGTCTCGTGATGGGCGATGCCTGAGACGACCGTACGCCCCGAGCAGACGCAGGAATCCGCGGCCGGCCCACGGCGCGTGCCGCGCATGGTCTACGCGGTCTCGGTCGTGTCCGCCCTGGGCGGCCTGCTCTTCGGCTACGACACCGGCATCATCTCCGGCGCCCTGCTGCACCTGCGCCAGGACCTGGATCTCAGCTCCCGCCAGCAGGAGATCGTCGTCGGCGTCATCCTGCTCGGCGCGATGGCCGGCGCCCTGCTGTCGGGACGCCTCGCGGTACGCCACGGACGCCGCAAGGTCGTCATCGCGGTCGCGGTGGTCTTCGCGCTGGGGGCGGCGGCCGCCGCCGCGGCCCCCGATGTGGGCACCCTCGTCGCCGCCCGCTTCGTGCTCGGCCTCGCGGTGGGCGGCGCGTCCAACATGGTGCCGGTGTACATCGCCGAAGTGGCCCCCGCCAAGATCCGGGGCCGGCTCATGGTGCTGTTCCAGCTGATGGTCGCCACCGGCCAGCTCATCGCGTACCTGTGCGGGTGGGTGCTGTCCGGCAGCGGCGGCTGGCGCACGATGTTCGCCCTGGCCGTCCTGCCGGCCATGGCGCTGGGCATCGGCATGCTGTTCTTGCCCGAGAGCCCGCGCTGGCTCATCGAACGCGGCATGACCGACCGGGCCGTCAGGGTGCTGACCCGGCTGCGACCGGTCGGCACGGACGTCCGCAAAGAGGTCGACGAGATCGTCGAGGTGGCCGCGGACACCTCCACCGGCAGCTGGCGCGACCTCCGGCAGCGCTGGGTGCGTCCCGCGCTGCTGATCGCCGTGGGCATCGCGGCCTTCAGCCAGCTGACCGGCATCAACGCCGTCGTCTACTACGCTCCGACGATCCTCGTCGACGCGGGCTTCGGCGATACGGCCGCGCTCCTGACCGGAGTGGGCATCGGCGTGATGCTGGTGGCCGCAGGCGTGGTCGGGGCGATCGCGGTGGACCGGGTGGGCCGCCGGCGCACGATGCTGTGGTTCCTGCCCGGCTCCGGCCTGGCGATGGCGGTCATGGCGGTGGCCTTCCTCGGCTCGGGCAGTTCCCCCGCGCAGCGCTGGACGGTGATCGTCGCCCTGTTCGCGTACATCTTCTTCAACGGCGTGGGCATGCAGGCGGTGGTCTGGCTCATCGGGCCGGAGATCCTGCCCCTGAGCGTGCGCGGTCCGGCGACCAGTCTGGCCACGGTCACCGTGTGGGGCGTCGACCTGCTGATCGCGGTGACGGCCCTGACGGCCATCGAGAGCATCGGCCGGTCCGGCACCTTCCTCATCTACGCCCTGATGAACGTCGCCTGCATCGCGTTCGTGGCGGCGAAGGTACCCGAAACCCGGGGCAGATCCCTGGAGAGCATCGAGCGCGCCCTGCACCGCGGAGGCTCCTTCCGCAAGGCGCTCGACGGCACCTGAGCCGTACGGCCCGAGACGGCCGCGGAGCCGACACCACCGGGCGTGAAGCGACCTGGGCGAGTTGCTCCCTCCTGCCGTCGGGCACCCACTCCCCCGGGAGCGCTCGCCCGTGATCAACGGATGCCCAGGTGAGGGGAGTTCGCCGGGCCGGGCCCCGAGGAGCCCGGCGGCATGAGCCGCCGTCAGCCGTCCAGGGGCCGCCAGGCGGGGCGGTCACCGTCCCGACGGACCTGCCCGAAGACCACGTCGGCGAAGTGGACGCCGAAGCCGATGGTGTGCGGCTCCGCCAGCCGGGCGACGAGACGGCTGCGGTAAGTGGCCGCCTCGATGGGGTCGTGGTCCCAGGCCGAAGACCATTCGGGATGGTCGATCTGGATCGGTGAGTGCAGGGCGTCACCGAAGGCGATCAACCGCTGCCCGCCGGAGGAGATGACGTACTCGGCATGTCCGGGCGAGTGGCCTTTGGTCAGCCGCATCCGCACCCCCGGGAAGATCTCCTGCCCGTCGGCCACGGTCCGGACGCGCCCGGACAGTCCGGCGGTCTCCTGCGCCTCCACCAGGTCGCGCCGGTCCCATTCGGGTTCGGACACCAGGTAGTCGGCGTGGGTGAATACGGGCTGGTCGCCGCCCGGTGCCGGATGCCAGGCCCAGCCGGTGTGGTCCGGGTGCAGGTGGGTGAAGGCGACCGCCTCGATCTCCGCAGGTCCGCGGCCGAGTTCGGCCAGGCTCTCCAGGAGCGCGCCCCCGTGGATCGCTCCGCGTGGGCCATCCGGCCCGGGCGGCCAGGACTGCGGCCCGAACCCCGCGTCGATCAGCAGCGCCCGGCCGCCGTTCTCCACCAGCAGACCGCCGATGCTGGCCACCAGGCTGCCGGAGTCGTCGAGATATCCCGCGTGGTCTGCCCACACCTGCCGGGTGGTGTCGGGGAGCAAGTCGAGCGGCCTGAGCTGCACCGCTCCGTCCGGTACGTAGGACACCTTCGTGTCGCCCAGCCGTATCGAACGCATGGCGGCCGGCCGCCGCCATCGGCCCGCCTCATCGGCCCGGTTAGCCCGGTCAGCCCGGTCAGCCCGGCTAGTGATGGAGTGCGTCATCGTCCAACTCTCCCGTTTCCTCTGGGCAGTTGCCGTGCCCGTCGCCAGCAACGATGCCACGATAAGCATCAAGCTCGAATCATGCAAGCTTGAAATATTCTTACTTGATGGACTTGCTAGGATGGCCCCATGCCCACCCCTCTGGACCCCCAGGCCATCGCCGAGCGCAATTTGTGCAGCCTGGTGAACGGATTGGCCCAGCACATCGCCGACCACGTGCGCGAACGCGCCGCGACACTGGGCCTGACCGCCGCCCAGGCGACCGCGCTGCGCGAGATGAGCGGGCCGATGACCATGCGCGAACTCGCCGAGCGCATGACCTGTGAGCCCTCCAACGCCACCTTCGTCATCGACAAGCTGGAGAAGCAGGGCCTGGTCGAACGGCACGCGCACCCCACCGACCGGCGCGCCAAGCGCCTTGTCCTCACCACGGACGGCAGCGCCCTGCGCGAGCGGCTCCTCGACCTCCTCGCCCAGGACTCACCGCTGAGCGGCCTCTCCCCTCAACAACAGCGCTCTCTGCAGGACTTGATCGAGCAGGCCGTCGTCCGCCCTTGAGCCGACGACGGCGAGCCGGGCCACCACACCTGCCGTTCATGAACATCGTGTTGCCCCGCGGCGTACGAGCAGCCGGTTGCGTCGATACTGACCGGTGATCGAGGAACGGCGGGGACAGCGGTGGAGTGGACGATCTGGGCGGGGTTCGCCGCCGGCCTGCTGATCTCGACGGTGACCGCACCGGTCGGCGTATCCGGGGCGGTCTTCCTGCTGCCCGTCCAACTCAGCGTCCTGGGCGTACCGAGCCCCGCCGTCACGCCGACCAACCTGCTGTTCAACGTGGTGGCCGGGCCGGGTGCCCTGTGGCGCTACCGCCGCGACGGCGCTCTGCGCGGCGGCCTGGCCCGGCGCCTGGTGCTGTGGACGCTGCCGGGCGTCGTCGCCGGAGCGGCCGTCCGCGTCTTCGCCCTCCCCGGCTCCGACGTCTTCCGCGTTCTGGTCGCCGCCCTGCTCCTGCCGCTGGGGATCTGGCTGTCGTGGCGCACTCTGCGCCCCGCCCGCAAGCGGCCCCCCACCGCCGAGCCGGCACCGTACGCCCTCGCCGCTCTGGCACTGTCCGTCGGCGTGGTGGGCGGGATCTACGGGATCGGCGGGGGATCTCTCCTGGGGCCCATCCTCGTCGCCCGCGGTCTGCCCATGGCCCGCGTCGCCCCGGCCACGCTCGCCGCGACCTTCACCACCTCGCTCGCCGGAGCCGCCGCCTACACCGTCCTGGCCACGGCAAGCTCCGGTCCTGTCGCCCCCGACTGGCCGTTGGGCCTGGCCTGCGGCCTCGGCGGCCTGATCGGCGGCTACTTCGGCGCCCGCCTCCAGCCCCGCCTGCCCGAGACCGCGCTCCGCCTGCTGCTCGGCACCCTGGCCGCCACCCTCGGCACGCTGTACGCGCTCCAGTCCCTGACCTGAACGCACACGCGAAGGCCGGGCGACACACCCACAGCCCGGAAAGACCCACGGCCGGGAAAGACCCACGGCCGGGGAAGAGAGAACATGGCCTGTTCAGGTCGATCCCCTATCGTTCGCGCGGACCGCACGTCACCGCGCCGCCGGCCGTCAAGGAGTGAAGAGGTTGAGCACCACGCCTTCGCCCGCCCCCGGAGCCCCCGGCCAACTCCAGCGACGGCTGGGAGTGCCGGATGCGGTACTGATCGGTCTGGGTTCAATGATCGGCGCAGGGATCTTCGCCTCACTGGCTCCGGCCGCCCGCGCGGCCGGCTCCGGCCTGCTGATCGGTCTTGCCCTCGCAGCCATCGTCGCCTACTGCAACGCGACCTCATCGGCGCGGCTCGCCGCCCTCTATCCGGCCTCCGGAGGCACGTACGTCTACGGGCGTGAGCGTCTGGGAGCGTTCTGGGGCTATCTCGCCGGCTGGGCCTTCCTCATCGGCAAGACCGCCTCCTGCGCCGCCATGGCCCTGACCGTGGGCTCCTACGTCTGGCCCGGCCAGGCCCACGCGGTCGCCGTCGCCGCCGTGGTGGCGCTCACCGCGCTCAACTACACCGGTGTGCAGAAGTCCGCGCTGCTGACCCGCGTCATCGTGACCCTCGTCCTGGCCGTGCTCGCCGCCGTCGTGGCCGCCTCCCTCACCTCCGGCGCGGCGGACGCGGCCCGCCTCGACGTGGGGTCGGACGCCACCTTCGGCGGCGTGCTCCAGGCAGCGGGACTGCTGTTCTTCGCGTTCGCGGGCTACGCCCGCATCGCCACGCTCGGCGAGGAAGTCCGCGATCCGGCCCGCACCATCCCCCGGGCCATCCCGATCGCGCTGGGCATCACCCTGCTCGTCTACGCGGCCGTCGCCGTCTGCGTCCTGCTCGTCCTGGGGCCCGCCGGCCTGGCCGCGGCCGGGGAGCCGCTGACGGACGCGGCCCGCGCCGCGGGCGCGGACTGGCTCGTCCCCGGCGTGCGTGTCGGTGCGGCGGTCGCCGCCCTCGGCTCTCTGCTCGCCTTGATCCTCGGCGTCTCCCGCACCACCCTGGCCATGGCCCGCGACCACCACCTGCCCCACGCCCTGGCCGCCGTACACCCGAAGTTCATGGTCCCCCACCGGGCCGAGCTCCTCGTCGGCGCCGTCGTCGCCACCGCGGCCGCCATCGGGGACCTGCGCGGGGCCATCGGCTTCTCCTCCTTCGGCGTGCTCGCCTACTACGCCATCGCCAACGCCTGTGCCTGGACCCTGACCCCGGCCGAGGGCCGCCCGGCCCGGATCATCCCCGTCGTGGGCCTGGCCGGCTGCCTGGTCCTGGCCTTTGCCCTGCCGCTCGCCTCCGTGCTGGCCGGTGGCGCCGTCCTCCTGGCCGGCGCAGCCGCCTACGCGCTGCGCCGCACGGCCACATGAGCGCCCGCCGAGCTCAGCAACCAGGCCGCGGCGGGCCGAGGTTAGGGTGCGTGGGTACGCCCCCCTCCCCCGTCGAAAGCATCCGCCCGTATGGACACCAGCAGGCTGGGCCGCCCGCTCCGCCGCCACCGCGTCGCCCTGCAACTGTGCTTCGCGATCCCCGGCTTGTCGCTCGCGACCTGGGTCACCCGCACCCCCGATGTCCGCGACCAACTCGACGCCTCCACCGCCGAGATGGGCCTGGTGCTGTTCGGCATGTCGATCGGCTCGATGATGGGCATCCTGGTGGCCGGCGCCCTGGTGGCGCGGTTCTCCACCCGCCCCGTCATCCTTTCCGGCATGGCCCTCGTCCTGGCCAGCGTGGCCACGATGGCCATGGGCACCGCAGTGTCCTCGGCGCCAACGGTGACCTTCGGCCTGCTGCTTCTGGGCGCCGGCATGGGCCTGTCGGAGGTGGCCAGCAACGTCGACGGGGCCGCGGTGGAGCGCGAGCTCGACCGACCCGTACTGCCGGCCCTGCACGGTTGCTACAGCCTGGGCACCGTGGCCGGTGCGGTCCTCGGCGTGGCGGGCGCCGCCGTCGGCTTCCCGGTGTCCTGGCATCTCGCGATCATGCTGCTCCTCGTGGTCGCATTGTTCGCTGCCGTGGTGCCAAGACTGCGCCCCGGGGTCAGCCGCCGCATCAAGGACACCGACGCCCGGTCCGCACACGAGGCCACCGGTCCGGTCCGGGAGCGCCGGCTGTACCTCGACGGGCGGCTGCTGCTGATCGGCGGCGTGGTGCTGGGCATGACGCTGGCCGAGGGCTCCGCCACCGACTGGCTGCCGCTCCTCATGGTCGACGGTCATGACATGCCCGCGGGCCTGGGCTCGTTGGTGTACGCCGGCTTCGCCGCCGCCATGGCGGTCGGCCGCTTCGCCGGCGGTCCCATGGTCGCCCGCGTCGGCCGGCCCGCGATGCTGGGGGGCGGCGCGCTGCTGACGACCGTCGGCATAGCCCTTGTCTCGTTCGTGGACTCTCCGGTGGCCGCCGGGGGTGCCGTGCTGCTCTGGGGACTTGGCACCTCCCTCGGCTTCCCGCTGGCGCTGTCCGCAGCGGGCGAATCCGGACCGGACGCCGCCGGCCGCGTCGCCCTGACCTCCCGGATCGGCTACGTCGCGCTCCTGGCCGGGCCGCCCGCCCTCGGCTTCCTGGGCGAGCACCACGGGCTGCGCGCGGCGATGGTTCCCGTCCTGCTGCTGATGCTCGTCGCCGCCGCCTGCGCTCCCGCCACCGCCTCCCGGCACCGGCGCACCGCCGCGACGGGCACCGGCCCGACGGAGAAACCCGCCGTGCCGCCGACGCCGGGTGGGGATGCCACCGCCACAGGGCATCCCACCCGGAGCCAGCGGTGACCGTACGGCTCTCGGCAGGGCGGAGCGGCTGCGGTGCGACCGCGCCAGGAGACGGGTGATCTCGTACGGGTGAGGGGCGAGGCACACAGGCGGCCGTCTCGTTCGGATGTTCTCTATGTGAGACGGCGGTCCGAGGATCTCTCAGGGATGCCTATGGTGGTGCGCATGTTCGGACCCGCCCGTCAGCTCGCTCTCGCGCTCTTCGCGGCCACGCCGTGGAGCGTCGACGACGCGCTCTGTCGCCGCTGACACCACGCTCCGCGCTTCCGCGCGAGCAGCACGCGTCCGACCATCCCGCGGTTCCGCGCGCCCACCGCGCGTCCGTCCCTCCCCCCTCCCGTTCCCGGAGACCCCCGTGACCACCGCTCCCGATGCAGGGGCGCCGCCCCGGATCACCCTGCTGCCCCCTGTCCCCACCTCCGCGCCCGCTCCTCAGGCCGAAGCGCTGCCGCCGGTCCGGCGGACACCGCTGGTCATCGCGGGCCTCATCGGTGCCGCGCTCACCGGCTACGTCTTCACGGATCACGGCGCCAGGCCCGGCGTCCTGCTGCTGCTCGGCATCGGGCTCGGGTTCGCGCTGTTCCACTCCCGCTTCGGCTTCACCTCCGCCTGGCGCCAGCTGGTGGCCGTCGGCAACGGCACCGGGCTGCGGGCCCACACCCTGCTGCTCGGCACCACCGCGACGCTCTTCGCTCTGATCATCGGCACCGGCAGCGGCCTGTTCGGCTCGGTACCCGCCCCCAGCGCCGGGCCGATCGGCATAGCGCTGCTCGTCGGCGCCTTCCTGTTCGCCATCGGCATGCAACTGGGCGGCGCCTGCGCCTCCGGGACACTGTTCGCCGTCGGTTCCGGCCAGGGCACCATCGTGCTCACCCTCCTCGGCTTCATCACCGGTTCGACCCTGGCCGCCTGGCAGTTCGGCCTCTGGAACGATCTGCCCGCCCTCGATCCCTATGTACTGTCCGACCACGTCGGCTGGTTCGGCTCCTGGGCCCTGACGATCGCGGCGCTCGCCGGGATCTGGTTCATCGCCCGCGCCGTGCAGACCCGCCGCACTCCCCCGCCCGTCGGCACCCCGCCGTCGGCGCGCGGCACCCTCCGCCGTACGGTGCGGGGCTCTTGGCCCCTCGCCGCGGGCGCCTTGGCCCTGTCGGTGCTCGGCGCCGGCGTCCTGCTGGTCTCGGGCGGCGCCTGGGGGGTCACCAGCGCGTTCGCCCTGTGGGGCTCGAAGGCCGTGGACGCGCTCGGCGGCTCGCCGGAGACGTGGGCGTTCTGGCAGCAGCCCGGCAACGCGGCGCAGCTGTCGGGGCCGGTCCTTGCCGACAAGAACAGCCTCACCGACATCGGCATCATGGTCGGCGCGGCCGTCGCGGCGGCGGCCGGCGGGGTGTGGCAGCTGCACCGCACCATCCCCGCCCGCACCGCGCTCGCCGCCGTCATCGGCGGCATCCTGATGGGCATCGGCGCCCGCCTCGCAGGCGGCTGCAACATCGGCGCCTACCTGGCCGGCATCGCCTCCGGATCCCTCCACGGCTGGATCTGGGCCGCCGTAGCCCTCCTGGGCACCTGGGCCGGCCTGCGCCTGCGCCCCCTGTTCGGCCTGGGCAACCCCAAGCCGACGGACAGCGTCTGCTGACATCCAGCAGGGTGCGTGGCCGTCGGCTTCGGGCGTCACGGCCACGGAATCGCGTCCAGTAACCACGCCAATAAGGCGCCCACCGCTCCTGACACGATTGCGGCGGCCAAGGCGGGCCCAGGGCGCGCGCCGGCCTTGTCCGGACAGGGGCTCTTGCGGCTCAACCGTGGCATTCTGGATGTCCCTTCAGTGAGACCGGCATCGTTTCCGGGTGCTTTCACTTTGCTCGGCCGACGCGGTGTTGTGGGGGTGCGCACGCGTTGCAGGTCGCCGCAACGCCGCGCGAATCCGACGGGGGCGGGACGTGGACGAACTGGCGGAGCAGCCCGAGCACGCGGGAAGTCAAGAGCTGGCGCCTGTGCTGCGGGAGGACGCCGGGGGGAGCTTCCTGAAACCGATACCGCCGCACGTTGCGCCCGAATGCCGCGAGCTGGCCGAAGTGCTGCGTCATCTGTTCGTCGGCTTGCGCATTTCCGTGCGCCGCTATGCGGTGCGTACGCACTATGACCCCGGCACAGTGTCTCGTTACCTCAACGGAACGGCGGTGGCCCCGGCCGAGTTCGTCGAACGGCTGCTGACCGATGCCGCTCAGGCCCTGCGACGGCCTGTCTCCGTCGAGGTCACCGACCGAGTGACGGCCCTGCAACGGGCCGCGTTGAAGGCCACGAGCAAATTGGGCTACGAGGTACAACTCCTCAAAGACCAGTTGGTCCATGCCGACCGGAAACTTCAGTCCGCCGAGGCGAACGTGGAGGCGCTGTCCGAGGCGCTGTTGGTCAAGAAGCACCGCATTGCCGAGATGGACGCCGACCAGCAGCGGCTACAGCTGTCGTTCACCGTCCAGCAGAGCCAGGACCGGCGGGAACTGGAGTCGCTGAACGCCGCACACCATCGTCTGCTGGAGGAGCGTGAGCATCTCCTGGAGGAGATCTCGCAGCTTCGAGGGGCCCTTGGCCAGGCGCAACGCCAGGCCCTCGCGGCGGAGCAGCGGTGCGAGGCGCTGGAACATCAGATGCTCGCAGCGGAGGACAGCCTGGCCATTGAGGTCGAAGCACGCTCCGGCACCGATTTCGGCCGCTTCACCATCAGCTATGTGGGGCCCGACCGGCCGTGGGCGGTGTGGATCAGGCACCGGCTTGAGATCATCGGCCACGACGCCGCCATCCAGAGCTGGGATCCGCCCGTTGGCCTGCCCCTGCAGGAGGCCCTGCGCTCGCTCTTGGTGGTGGACGGCACCCACATACTGCTGCTCAGCGAGGAGTTCGTGCTGGCGGGCGGCCACAGCGAAGACGGCTGGGCGGGGGCTCTGCGGGCGGCCGCCCCATCCGTTCCCGCGGGCCGGCTCACCGCGTTCACCCTCACGGACCGCGCATTCCCCCACCTGAGCACCACGTTGGCGTGCACCCGGCTCCTCGGCGTCGATGCGGACGACGATGAGCGCCGTGTTCTGCAGTGGCTGAAGATCGACCCGGATCTCGGGGGCGTCAAGACCGGCGCCAGTGCCCCTCGATATCCGGCCGAGCCACCCCCCGTCTGGGGCGAGGTCCCCCGGCGCAATCCACGTTTCACCGGCCGGGGCACCCAGCTCGGACAGCTGCGCCACTGGCTGGACGATGCTCCGCCGGGCGCGGCCGTGGCGGCTCTGGTCGGCATGCCGGCCATCGGCAAGACACAGCTTGCCGCCGAGTACGCTCATCGGTTTGCCGCTCAGTACGACGTGGTGTGGTGGGTGCGGGCAGGGACGCCGGAGGAGTTCCGGCAGGGGCTCGCCGCTGCCGCGCCGGCCCTCGGGGCGGGCCAGGACGGTCGGTCCATCGACACGGTCCTGACCGCCCTGCGTCGAGGAACCCCGTACGGTCGCTGGTTGCTGGTTCTGGACGGTGCCGAGGAACCCGCGGACATCGCCGGCCTCCTCCCCGACGGCCCGGGCCACGTATTGATCACCTCTCAGAACAGCGACTGGGCAGAGCATCAGGTGGAGACGTTGCGGGTACTGCCACTTGACCGGCAGGAGAGCATTCAGCTGATCCACCGCAGGGTTCCGCGAATGCGGCCGCCCCAGGCTGACCGACTGGCCGACGAGCTGGGCGACCACCCCCTGGCCATCGCCCAGGCGCTCGCCTACCTCGATCACACCCGGATCGCCGTGGCGGAATACCTCGACCGGCTGCGCGACACCTCTTGGGAAAAGGCGCCCCTCAGGGCTACGGGCGACTATCCGACGACGTTCTCCCGCGCCCTGCTGGCCGTTCTCAGGCGGTTGCGCGAATCATCTTCTGAAGCTGTGGACCTCTTGCACGTCTGCGTCCTGTTCGCGGACAGCGGTGCCCCGCTCGGCCTGCTCCGGCTCAGCCTTCCGGAACCTTTGCGCGGACAGTCGCTGGATTCGCTGCGCTGGCAGGAGATGGTCGGCACCATCGTGGCGCATTCCCTCGCCGACGTGGAATCCGGCGAGGACAATGAGGAGGCCCTCGAGGCGCCCAGCGCCATTCTGCGCATGCACCCACTGGTCCGCCGAGTGGTCCGCGACGACATGGCCGGCGGTTACCGTTCGACGCTCCTGCGCCGCGTCCGCCACGCTCTCGCCACCGCCGATCCGCGGGATCCCACCCATGTCCGTGCCTGGCCGCAGTACGCCCAGATCGTCCCGCACCTGGAATCCTCGGCCGCGCCGGGCGAAGCCGGCGCAGAGGATTCAGGCCTGATCCTCAACTGTGCGCACTATCTTCATCTGCGCGGCGAAGTGCGCTCCGCGCTGTCTTTGATCGAACGCGTCGAGCGCGCATGGGCCAGTCGACCGGGCAAGGGCGACCCGCCTCAACCGCACGTCCTCGCAACGCGGCGCAGCGGCGTCCTGCGATCCCTCGGCGATTACGCCCAAGCGTGGGACGCCGACCGTCAGGAGCAGGAAAGACTCCGCGCGGCAGAGCTCCCGGAGTGTGCCGACCCGATCGAGACGACGGGTGACGTCGCGGCGGATCTGCGCGGACTTGGCCGCTACGAGAGCGCGTTGGAGCAAGCCCGCACGGCATGCAGAGGGCGTGAGGATCTGCATGGCATGAGCCATCCGTCGACCCTCGAAGCCGTAGTCGGGGTAGCTGATTCCCTACGCCTTCTCGGACGCTACTCCGAAGCCCTGTCATTGGATCGCCGCGCGGTAGCGGGCTATCAAAACCTCACGGAACCCCCGACCATCGGCAGCCTCCTCGCACAGGCACGCCACGCGCTGGACCTCCGTCTGCTGGGCCACTTCGAGAACGCCCTGGCACAGCAGTTGCAGGCCACACTCAGCTACCGTGAGCTGCTCGGTTTCGAGAACCCCGCCACCTTGTGCGCCGAACATCACCTGGCGCTCTGCGAGCTGCGCAACGACACCGTCGGAGAAGGGCTGACCAGGCTTCGAGAGGTGCGCCAAGCCGCCGATGAACTCCTGGGGCCCGACACCCCGCTTGCCCTCAGGGTCGCAACGAGCCATGCGGCCGCGGAGCGTTCGCACGGTGACCTAGATGAAGGCACCGCGCTGTGCCAAGACGCGGTGAGCCGCCACCGGTCACTGCTCGGGCATGAACACCCCTACACGGCAGGCGCGTTGACCAACCACGCGGCGGCCCTTCGAATGGGCGGTGACGCGGCGGGCGCCCTGGCCCTGGACGAACAGGCCATGCGGTCCGCCGCTACCGCCCTTGGCCCTCGCCACCCCTGGACGCTCGGCATCTCCTACAACCTCGCCTCTGATTTGAGCCACCAGGGTCGGCACAAGGCAGCCCTGTCACTGGCCAGGGCCACGGCTCGCGATACGGCGGCAACGCTGGGCCCTCGCCATCCACAGACGCTGCTGGCGCAGATGGCCGTCGCGGCGGAGCTCGATTCGAGGGGAGCCGACCAGGAAGGGCGGGAGATACGGGACCGCGCCCTGGCCGACCTCACACAAACCCTGGGAGAGCAGCACCGCCTCACCACCGCCGCCCAGGCCCACAGCCGCCCCATCTGGACCTTCGACCCGCTGCCGACCTGAACGGATCTCGCCTGGTCACTTACTCTCGACTGGTCACTGAACGCCGCATGATGGTCGAAAAGCTGAGGAACGCCGCGCTGGAGCTTGTGTCGGACGACGATTCGCTGGGCGGCCTGCGTCCGGCCCTGGAGGGGGACAAGACCGTCTTGGGCTATGAGCCCCAGGAGGGTTTCCCGGATCGCTGCTGGGTGCTGCACGCCGTTGCCGTGGGAGGGAAGCGGGCCCGGTGGGGTGAGGTGCTGGCGCAGCTCGGCAGGCGTCTGGAGGACTGGTCGTACACCCCCTCGTTCCGGGTCTTCGAGGGCCTTGACCTGCCCGAAGGCTTCGAAGGTCCGACCGTGGGCGAGATCGACCGCGGCAGTCTGGCCCGTCTGGTGGAGGTACTGGCCCGCCACAGCCCTACCGGGTTGCGTACGGAGTGCTACTGGGCCCAAGCCGCGATCGAGGACCTGGGGAGACCGGTTACGGCCCGTCGAGGCCGCCTGGATGAGGCGCTGGCCCACCACGATGCCTGCGCATGGCCCGAGCGAACTACAGGGTCCCGGTTCCCTGCGCACTGGTGGGCCCAGGAGGGCTCCTGGTTCGTCCTCACCGACTGGGACTTGAGTGCCACCGAAGTCTTCGGCTCTCAAGCCCTCATCGCCGGCCTTCTCGCTGACGACGAGCTGGAGGCCGTACGCCACCCGAGCATCGCCGAGGTTCAGGGCAACCACGCGCACTGGCGCGAGCGGGCGGACTGAGCCCGGCACCACTCCGGCCGGCCTCGCACACGCCGATGGACGGTCCCAGCAATTCATCCACGTCGCAGCTCGCCCAACACACCCTGCACACGCATGGCCAACGCTATTCGGGGCATTCGGCGAGGGTCGGCACAGCCACCGGAATCGCCTGTGGTTCGCCGCTCATCAACGGGAGATACAGATGCTGGCACTCGCGGCGGCCGTGCTGTTCGTCATCGCCTTCATCATCAACGTGAGCGAGACCTCCACCGAGGTGATCTTCAGCCCGACGAGCCTGATGCTCGTCGGGCTCGCCCTGCTCGCCTTGCACTTGGGCGGCGTGGGGTCGGGATGGTCGGCGCCCGGTCGGGGGCGCGGACGCCGCCGCTGAGCGTGGCTCGGGCGACTCCGACCCGACCTGCCACGAAGGTGACCAGTCCGTGCAACGCCTGCGCACGGCCACGGCCGTAGCGTCTGCGCAGAGATCTGCGCAGACGCTGCACCTCGCCGCTTCGCCCACCGCCGCGCGGGTCGCTCCACGGACCGAGCGCCAGGGCCCGGTGCTGACGGCGGGCACCGGCTCTGTCGGCACTACGCGGGAAGCGGGTGCGCGACACCGGTCTATTCGGGATCCACGAGCCCAGTGGCCACCAGCACGCCCATGAGGATCATGAAGCATCCAATGACCAGCGGGCCCGACCGGGCCGCCCCTTCGCCGGCGGCAGCATTCGCCCGCCCGAAGAAATTTCGCTGATTGACTGCCTTCTGCCCAAACTTCTTTCTGGTTGCTATCAGCGTGATTCCCGCGAGGAACGCAAAGACCGCAAGGAACACCCGCACAATCTCTCCTCTCATTACGGACCCGGCGACTGCAAGCAGGGCCACGGACGGACCAGAACCGTGCCCTCGAAGGGGGCTTGCAACCCACTGCTGACGCCGGACATCGAGTCGAGTGTGCCCCTGGGGTCCCGCCTGAAGCCGTTGTCCACACCCGCAGCTGGGGTCACCTGAAGACCGATCGGCCCGCCGTGGATGCGGGCCCGCCGTGGATGCGGGGCAGCCGTCCTGGTTCGAGCGGTCGGGAAGTGGTGGCTGACGCGCGGCTTCTTGGACAGACTCTCGGGCATGTCTGACAACGCGCTGTTCGTCGCCGGCCTCACCGGTGTGACGGCGATCGCGGCCAGTTCACTGGCGAGCTGGCTGACCAGCAGGGGCAACGCCCGCGCTGCCCGTGTCCAAGTCGACGCGGCCACTGCGGCGCAGCGCCGTGAGAGCACCCGGCAGACTCGGCGGGCCGCCTACCTGGAGCTCATCGAGCAGGCTCAGGTCGTCGCCGACGGGCTCCGGGGAGTCGACGGGCTCTCGACCGCCGAGTCCGACGCCGCCTTGACCGCACACCGTGATCGGCATCAGCAGTTGCGTCGTGCGGTGACCCTGATCGACCTGGAGGGCCCGTCCACGGTCCAAGTCGCGGCATCGAACCTGTTGATCATGTCGGGCACGCTCACGACCGCGCTGGCCGCCATGGCCGAGAACGCGTGCCGCGAGAACCGCCGTGAGTTCCAAGAAGCGCTGCGTGCCTACATTCGGCTGATCACGCCCTTTGTGGACGCAGCGGCCGCAACACTGAATGAGGCTTCGACAAACGGGTGATCAGGCCACGCGCTTCGAGGCAGCCGGCGCTCCCGAACAGACGTACACAGGGCCGCGCCGGGAAGATCGCGCAGTTCGGCGCCCTCCTGCCCGCGTCGGCGGTGATGAACGGCCAGCGCGTGATGCGCCCCGCTCAGCGTGCTGCTCGTCCTGGATTCCGTCGGCAACCGGCCGCTCGTCCCGCAAGCGCGGGGCCGCCACCCGGCCCACGTCGACTGGCGGCCTGGGCTCCTCGCCTCGATGCTGTTCGGGCGCTGCCCGCACACACCGCACCGAGAGGCCGGCTATGCCTGTGGACCATCCCGCCGCGGTGGGCGATGCACGCTCCCGGCTGGAGCTGCACGCGATCCAGGAGCTCCTGGACGCCCAGCGGCGACGGGTCACGGCGTACTTCGAGCTCAACCGGACCGGACCTCGCACGGACCCCGAAGCCCCCGCACCACGGCCGCCGACGTCCGCCGTCGCGCCCTCCCCCCAGGAGGTACTGGACGCCCTTCCGATCCCGGCTCTGCTGCTGACCCCCGTCTTCGGCGGCGACGGCGAGCTCCAGGACGCCCTCTTCCTGGCCCAGAACTCCTTGGCCGGATCCAACTCGGCCTCCCGGCCCCCCGCGGACTCCGTACCCTTCTGGGACGGTCCGCTGCCGCTGTTCCAGCACTTTCCCGGCCTTGCCGATACGGCGGTCCCGCGCATGCTGGTCGACGCCTGCCGCCAGCGCCTGCCGCAGGGCCCCGAAACGGTGGAGTGGCCGCTGTGCACGTCCACAGGGCCGGTGCGCATCAGCGCCGAGATCCGTGTCGCGCCCTGCGGCGACCACTTCCTGCTCACCTGGGAGCGGGGAAACCGCCTTCGCATGGCGGCCGCCGCCCAGCAGCTGATGCGTACCTGCTGGGCGGAGTGGAACCTCGGTGACCACGGCGTCGAGCCCTCCCGCGGATTCCGCCAGATCCTCGGCCTGGCCGAGGACGCTCCGGTGCCCGGCCTCTTCGACCTGGCCACCGCCGCCACACCGGAGAGCCTGCCCGCCCTTTACCAGGCGCTTTACGACGTCATCCTGCGCAAGCGCACCACCGAGTGCGAACTGCGCCTGCGCGGCAACGGCGATCGGGTGTTCCGCATGGTCGCCGAACCCGTGCGCATCGCCCCCGGCAGCCTGGTGTGGGCCCTGCGCGCGGTCCTCATCGACGTCACCACGGACCGCTGGCGGCGCGAGGCGGCCGAACGCGCCGAACGCGAGGCCCGCCACGAGCACGAGCGCGCCGAAGCCGTCGCGGAGGTCGCCGACGTCCTGCGCGAAGCCGTACTGCCCCATTTCCAGGACGAGTTGGAGTCCTTCGGCCTTGAGGCGGCGGCCGTCTACCGGCCCGACGCCGGGGGCGCCGGCGTCGGCGGCGACTGGTACAAGGCCCGCAAGCTGCCCGACGGCCGCATCCTGATCACCCTGGGCGACGCGCGCGGGCACGGCCTGGAAGCGGCCACGCTGATGGCCAAGCTGAGGTACGCCCTGGCGGGCCTGGCCTACACCGAAGAACCCGTCGAACGGCTCACACGGTGGCTCAACGAAGTGGCCTGCGCCGACGGCGGCGAATCCACCGCCACCGCGATCATCGCCCGCTACCACCCCGAACGCGCCCTGCTCCGCTGGACGTGCGCCGGACACCCGCGCCCGGTCCTGCTCCGCAACGGCCACGCCACCCAGCTGCCGACCCCGGACGGCGGCCCCGGGCTCCCCCTGGGCGTCCTGCCCGGCACGGCCTACACGGCCACCGCCACACCCCTGGAGGTCGGCGACATCGTCCTGATGTACTCCGACGGCCTGACCGAACGCCGGCCGACCGACCCCGACCTGGACACCCACCGCTTCCTCGCGGCCGCGGAGCGCTGCTTCGAGGAGGCCGCCCCGGGCCTCGACAGCACCGGCCTCCAGGAGTACGTCGAACGACTCGTGGCCCACTTGGACGGCCCGCACCGCACCGACGACGCCACTCTCCTCGCCCTGCGCCGGATCGCCACCTGACGCCGGCGGCCCGCGCCCCCGCGGCGAGGAGCCCGGGGCCCGTCGGACTACCGGGGGCTCGGCCCTGCCGCGTACGCCAGCGGGGGCGCGATCGCCTGGGCGTCCGCTCCCTCACCCACCCACAGGGCGATGAACAGCGCGGCGGCCGCTTCCAGGAGCCCGGCACGCTCGAGACCGCCCCCGGCCACGGGGTCACCACCGACGTCCCGTACGAGCTCACGCACCCGCGCGAGGGCCGTCTCGTCGTCCCCGCAGACGGGCACGGCCAGCGGCCGACCGTCGAAGACCGGCGGCCGCATGCGCCACACGTCCTCGTGGCAGAGGTTGAACGCTTTGACCACGTGGGCTCCCGGTGCCGCGGCGGCCAGCTGCTGCGCGGCTGAGGGGCCCCCTTCCGTCAGCAGCCGGAAGCCCGGTCCCACCGGGTTGGAGCAGTCCAGCAGCACCTTGCCCTCCAGGGCCGTGCTCAACTCTTGCGCCACGGCTGCTCCCACCCCGAAGGGCAGCGCGGCCAGCACCACCTGGCCGAACGCGGCCGCATCGCGCAGCCCGGCCGTCTTCGTACCGCCACCGAGACGCGCCGCGAGCCGCTCCGCGTTGTGTGCGTCCCGTCCCCCGATGACCACCTCGTGGCCGGCCCGCACCCAGTGGGTGGCCAGCGCGTCGGCCATGTTGCCCGTGCCCAGTACGCCGATTCTCATCACGCGGTCCCTCTCCCTGCCTGTTCGACCTTTCACACCGACGCTAGAAGACGGTTCGGGCACCATTTGGTACGTGACCACCAACGCCTTCCTGGCCGACTGCCGCGCCCGCCTCGCCTTCGACCTGCTCTCCAACACCTGGAACGCCGTGGTGCTGTGGGCGCTGCGCGACGGCCCCAGGCGTCCGGTGGAACTGCGCGGGCAGATCGGCGGAATCAGCTCCAAGGTCCTGACCGAGACCCTGCGGCGGTTGCAGTTCAACGGGCTGGTCGAGCGGCAGGAGCACCCCGAGGGGCCGGCACGGGTCGAGTACCGACTCACCCCGGTGGGGCGTACGTTGCTGGCGCCCATCGACGCCATCGGGGCCTGGGCCTTCGAGCACGGCGATGCGGTGATGGCCGCCCAGGAAGCGGCAGCCACGCCCGACCCGCAGCCCCGTGCCCCTCATTGCTAGCCGTTGCCGGACATCGCTGGACGGGGCGACCGCGCGAGCGCAGAGGGGCAGCAAAGGGCGGCACCCGGGCAGGCCGCCCCGCCTCAGGCCGCCGCCGCCGACTTCACCGCGTGGGCGACCCGCGTACGCAGCTCGGTGAACTCCGCGGACTCACGCAGCTCGTCGGCGTCGACCTTGCCCGTCGGCAGGGTGATCGGCAGGTCCAGGGCGACGGTCCCGGGGCTCTTGGTCAGCACCACGATGCGCGAGCCGAGGAACACCGCCTCGTCCGCGGAGTGGGTGACGAACACCGTGGTCCGTCCCGTCTGCGCGGTCACCTGCCGTACGTCCTCCTGAAGGCGCTCCCGGGTCAGCGCGTCCAGCGCGGCGAACGGCTCGTCGAGCAGGATCAGCGGGTTCTCGGCGGCCAGAGCGCGGGCGATGGCGACGCGCTGCTGCTGGCCCCCGGAGATCTCCCAGATGCGCCGCTCCTCCATCCCTTCGAGGCCCACGCGCGCCAGCAGCTCCGCCCGCCGCTCCTTCCATCGGGCCCGCTCGACCCCCGCGTACCGCAGTGCCAGATCGACGTTGCCCCGCACCGTCCGCCACGGGAACAGCCGCGGCGACTGGAACACCACACCGGCCGTCTGCCCCGGTCGTGGTGCGGCGCCCGAGATACGCACCGAGCCGTGCGTGGGCTGCTCGAAGCCCGCGATCAGTCGCAGCAGCGTACTTTTGCCGCAGCCGGACGCACCCACCAGCACCAGGAACTCGCCCGCGGGGACGGTCAGGTCGACGGGCCCCACCGCCGTGACCGTCTCGCGGCCCCGGCCGTACTGGTGGGTGACGCGGTCCAGGCGTACCGATCCGGCCCGCTCGGCGTCCCCGACCTCAACTGCCTTGGTCACGGTCTCACTTGAGGACATCGGGCAGTCCCTTCAGGTAGAAGGCCTTGCGGACGGCGTCCGCGGACGGCGCGGCGTCGATCTGCTTCTGGTCGGCCAGGAATTGCGCGGTGTCGGTGACGTAGGTCAGCAGCTTGCCCGGGTGGCCGTCGGTGCCCAGCCAGTCGGCGGAGGCGACCTCGCCCGGCGTGAGGAACACTCCTTGCGCGAGCTGGGCCTTGGCGTCCGCCGCGCTGATGCTGAGTTCGGCGGCGATGGCCTTGACCGAGCCGTCGGGGTCGGATTTGAGCAGGCGCAGGGCCTGGGCCTCGACCTTCCGCCAGGTGTCGATCGCCTTGGGGTCTCTGGAGATGAGCTCGTCGGACACCACGGCCAGGTCCAGCGTCGGCTTGCCCGCCGCGCCGATCTTCTTGCTGCTGGTGAGCTGGGTGCCCGTCTTGCGCAGCTCGTCCAGTGTCGGCAGCCAGACGTAGGCCGCGTCGATGTCCCCGCGCTGCCAGGCGGCGATGATCGCCTGCGGCTGGAGGTCCACGAGCTTGACGTCGGACGCCTTGAGACCGGCCGTCTCCAGCGCCGCCAGCAGGCTGTAGTGCGACGTCGAGGCGAAGGGCGTGGCGATCGTCTTGCCCTTGAGACCGGCGACATCGGATATCCCGGCACCCTTGCGGGCGACCAACGCCTCGTTCTCGCCCGCGACATCAAGAATGAAGGCGACCTTGTACGGGATCGGGGAACTCCCGGCGAGCCCGCGGGCGAACGGGCTGGAGCCCAGCGCGGCGATGTCGAGCGACTTGCCCAGGAAGGCCTGGTTGACGCTGGCACCGGAGTCGAACTTGATCCAAGTGATCTTGTAGTCCGGCAGCGCCTTCTCCAGCAGCTTCTTGTTCTTCACCAGCAGATCGCCGCTGGGAAAGGCGAAGTAGCCGATCCGCAGCCGCTTGGCCCCGCCCGACGTGGACGCCTCGCTGTCCGAGGAGCAGCCGGTGACGGCCGCGGACACCGCGGCCAGCGCGCCGGCCAGCAGCAGGCGTCGGGAAGGGTGGCCAGAAGGGCCGTCGGAAGTGAGGCGAGAGTAAGACATGGCGTGCCGTTTCTGTTCAGGAGGGAGTGCGGTGCGCAGGGGATCGCGGTGCAGCGGGGATGTGGTGCCGGAGGGATGTGATGCCGCAGGGCCTGTGGAGCAGGCGGGAGCGGCCGCCGAAGAGGGCAAGGAGACCTAGACGTGCCCGCGCCAGGGCACGACGGCTCGCTCCAGCCGAAGCAGCAGGCCGTCGATGGCGAGTCCGGAGATGCCGATGGCGATGATGCCGACGAGCACCACCGGAGTGTTGTTGTAGTTCGCCGCGTCCTTGACCATGCCGCCGATGCCGGGCAGTCCGTTGACCAACTCGGCGGCTACGAGGGAGGAGTAGGCCACGCCCACGGCCAGCCGGATGCCGGTCAGTGTCTGGGGCAGGGCGGAGGGCACGACGACGTCCTTGATGACGTCCCACCGCGAGCCGCCCAGGGCCCGCGCCGCCTCGATCAGGCTCTGCGACACGGCGGTCACCGCGGTCGTCGTGGAGACCGCCACCGGCGGGAAGGCGGCCACGGCCAACAGCGTGATCTTGGGTTCCTCGTTGATGCCCAGCCAGATGATGAGCAGCGAGAAGTACGCCAGCGGAGGCAGCGTCCGCAGGAAGGTGATCCAGGGCTCGAACAGCGACCGGACCCAGCCGACGGTGCCCATGAGGAGACCGAAAACCACCCCGAGGGCGATGCCGATGCCGGCACCGAGCGCAATCCGCCGCAGGCTGATGCCCAGGTGCTCGATGAGCGTGGTGCCGTTGTAGCCGCGTACTCCGTCGTGTGTCGTGGACACCTCGATGAACGCACTCCACACCTTGGCCGGAGGCGGAACCAGCGTCTCGCTCCACGTGCCGCTCACCGCCAGGAGCTGCCACAGCAGAAGGAACAGGAGCAGCGAGCCCAGCGGCAGACCGACATGGCGTACGCGGCGTCCCCACGCCGTGCCACGGGAGCGCTGACGCGGCGGCGGTATGTCGGGCGGTGGGGTCACGTCGACCTGAGGTGGAGAAGGGGTCGTGGACATGGGGACGAGGCCTCCGTGGGTGCCGGAAGAGGAGCGGGTGCCGCCGGACGGAGCCGGGCAACTCGGGGAAGCGCACCGAAGTGCGGAGACGAACAGGGCCGCGCCGCCGGGAAGTTCACCGGACGGAGGCGAGCGTCAGGAACGCTGGATCAACAACACGAACAACACGAAGCGGGGCGTCGGCACAGGTCGATGACCAGGCGTCGCACCAGCAGTTCGTGAATCATGGGGCCCATTTCTACCGCAGCCCCGGCGCTTCACCAAGTGGTGTCCCGCTCCCTGGACCACCTATCGAGGGGCGGGTCGACGACGAGGGGGACGGCGATGGGTCCGGGGCGATGGCCGGGCCCGCCCGGCCTCCGGGGGCGGCTGCCTCCAACAACGCCGCCCAGCCCAGCGCGTTGACGCTTCCGGTGTCGGCGGGAGCGACGCCCAGACCTCCGGGCCGAGAGCGAAACAACAGCGACAGCTGTTACACGGCCGCCACAAGCTTGTCATACACGAGCCGGAATGACGGGCCCGCGAGGGGCGGTTGCCGTGGTTATGACCATCGGCGTAGCTCTTTCACTCCAGGACCGAATCGACACCACGGTGCAGCTCTCGCGCGAGGCCCACGAGGCCGGACTGCGCTCGGTGTGGTTCGGCCAGACCTTCGCGTACGACTCCCCCACACTCGCCGCCATCGTCGGCCGCGAGGTGCCGGGACTGCACGTCGGCACCTCGGCGATCCCGATCTTCGGCCGGCACCCTCTTCCTGTCTCCAGCCAGGCCCAGACGGCTCAGGCAGCGACCGGCGGCCGCTACCACCTCGGCCTCGCGCTCGGCACGAAACTGCTGACCGAAGCGGGCTTCGGCATCCCCCACGAGCGTCCCATCGGCCGGCTGCGCGAGTTCCTCACCGCCCTGCGGCCACTGCTGGAGACGGGCAGCGCGGACTTCCACGGCGAGCTGCTCACCGCCGCCACTCCCTTGCCGGCGAAGGTCCCCGGTGCCGAACCACCGGTACCGCTCCTGGTGGCCGCCATGGGGCCGCAGGCGCTGCGCGTCTCGGGTGAACTCGCCGACGGCATCCTGCCGTTGCTGGCCGGTCCCCGCGCACTCGCCGAGCACATCGTCCCGGCCGTCACCGCCGCGGCCGAGGCGGCGGGCCGCCCCGCACCCAGGATCGTGGCCTTCGTGCCCGGCGTCGTCACCTCCGACGCCGACACGGTACGGGAGACCGCGACCGACTCCCTCGCGTTCTACGAACAGTTCCCCTCCTACCAGCGGGTCATCGGCCTCTCCGGCGCCACCCGGGCCGTCGACCTGGCCGCCATCGGCGACGAGGAGACGGTCGCGGCCGAGGTACGCCGGTATCGGGACGCCGGGGCGACGGAGGTGGTGTTCACGGCGACGGACCTGGGCGGTGAGGAGGACCGGCGACGGACCTGGGCCCTGCTCGGAGAGCTGGCGAAGGGCTGAGGCGTTGTCAGACACGGGACCGTCCACCGCATGACTGTGGTTCGCGGGAGCACCACTGGCCGAAAGCAGCCTCATCCAGAGCGCTTACCGCGAAGGTTTACCCCGACTCAACTCCAGGGTGGACGAAGTTGCCGTCCTCCGATGGGACCTTCTGAGGGCGCCGCGAAGGGCGGTGCCACCAGCGGAGAACCGCGAAGAAACAGGGGGAAGACATGGCAGTCACGAAGGGTCGCGTCGCCATCGCGGCGGCAGGCGGAGTGCTCATGCTCGTCACGGGCGTGGGCACCGCCCAGGCAGGATCGGAGGCGCCGACGGCGTCACGCTTCGCCCAGCAGGCCCGGTCCGCGCACCTGACCAGTGCGCAGACCACGGCGTTGCAGGCGGACGTGGACCGCTACGTGAAGAAGACGGGCGGGACCCAGGTCGCGCTCAACAAGGTCGACCTCAAGGGCAAGGGCGAGGTGCTGATCGCCCTGCCGGGCGAGGACCGCCCGCGCGACTTCGCCGCCGGAAACGGCACGCGCCTCGCCGCCGACCCGTGCCTGGGCGTGCCGGGCGTGTCCGGGAACTTCTGCGCCTACCAGCGCGACAACTTCCAGGGCACCATCATCAAGATGCGCCAGTGCAACACGAAGTACTACGTGTCCACCTGGGGCAGCGGCGGCTCCTGGGTCAACGACCAGACCCGCAACCAGGAGAGCCGCCGGGCCCGGATGTACAGCCCCAGCGGCACCCTGGTCTACAAGACACCGCGGGCCTACAGCTCCGACGCCCACGCCGACTGGAACCCCGTCCGCTACGTCATCCCCTGCGGCTAGAAACTGCGGGATGGCCGCGCGACCAAGCGGCCGGGGAGAGCCGCCGGCTCAAGCCCGTCCGCTGCCATAGCGGTTGAACGGCCACCTGAGCGAAAGTCCGAACGAACATGTCACGGGGCCTGATCCGGTGGGTGTTCCTCGTTCCCGCGCCGTCGTGGGAGGGGACCGCCGACTGGTTCGGGCTCCGTGCACGCGGGGACTTCCGTGCGCGCGGGGACCGGGGCCCGCGTCTCGGGCGGGCGGCACATCGACGGCAGAGTTCGATGTCAGTGCCGTGTGGCAGTGTCACCGCAATGATCACCGCCATCAGTTGGATCGAACCGGAGATGTCCCGTGCCGGCCGGTGATGAGGCTGCCGAGCCGGCTTCGCGGGCCGGCGGCGCCCCGGGCCCGCAAGCGGACGGCGAGGAGCACGCGCCGGATGGGCTGCCTCGGGCCTACCTGCTGTGGCTCGCCGGCATCCTGGTCTCGCTCGTCGGCAACGCGATCTTCTACTTCGCTCTCGGCTGGGCGGCCAGCGCATACGGCGGGAGCATCGCCGGCCTGACGCTGAGCGCGATCACGCTGCCGCGCGTGCTGCTGCTCCTCGTCGGAGGCGCGGTCAGCGACCGCGTCAGCGCACGCCGCGTACTGATCACCGGCGACGCGGCGATGCTGGTCTTCTCGCTCGTTCTCGCGGCCGCCGCCTACTCCCTGGGCGCTCCGCCCTTGCTGCTCGTCGCCACGGGCGTCGCGGTCGGTGTCGTCGACGCGTTCTACCTTCCGGCGTCGGGGTCCATGCCCCGTCGACTGGTGCCCACGTCCCAGCTGCCCCGTGCGCTGTCGCTGCGCCAGGTCGGCGGCCAGATGATCAACATGGGAGGCGCTCCGCTGGCCGGTGTACTCGTCGGCCTGGCGGGGTTCGCGGGCGCCGCAGTCGTCAACGCGGTCACCTTCGCCTGCACCCTCGTTGTCCTGATCGTCGTCCGACCGCAGCACGACGTGCCGCCGACCCCAAGTTCCGACGGCCTTCTCAGGGAAGCCGTGAGCGGGGTGAAGGTGGCCTTCGCCCATCCGGTGCTGCGCCCGGGGCTGTGGCTCACCGGGGCAGCCGCCGGCTTGCTGCTGCCCGTGCTGACCCTGCTGGTCCCCCTGCTCGCGCGTGAGGAGGAATGGGGTGCGGGAACCGCCGGGCTGGTGTTCGGAGCGCAGGGCGCGGGCATGGTGGCGGTCACCCTGGTGGTCGTGAGGCGCGGGCCGCTGGGGCGACCCGGTCTGCTGGCGGCGAGCGCCCTGGTCGTGGCGGGTGGGGGCGTCCTCATGCTCGGGGTCTCCCCCAATGCGCTCGCTGCCGTCGCGGCCGGCCTGGTCATCGGTGTCGGCAACGGGACCTTCTCCGCGCACATCGCGCCGCTGGTCCTCGCGTCATCGCCCGACACTCACCTGTCGCGCATCCAGGCGCTGCTCGTACTCGTGCAGAGCCTGGCCCTGTTGCTGATGAACAACGTGCTCGGCGCCCTGGTCGACCTCGAAGGCGCATCCGTCGTCGTTGTCACCTGCGCTGTCATGCTCGTGGGCGTGGGGCTGGCAGGTCTGACCTCCAGCCCGCTGCGAAACGACCGAACGGGGCTGGCGCGCACCTGATCCCGGCCCTCAACGCGGCGATCTCGACTTGGCCGGGATGCGATACGTGCCCCAGACACGCCCATCGACCTGCACGAGGAGTACGTACTCCTCGTGCAGGCCGATGGTGTCGGAGTGCTGCCTCACAGCCATGTCCCGCGTCGTGGTGAGGCCGCGTACCGCCGGTCACGGTCGCCGCGCCGCCGTGGGCTTCTCGGCGGTCGGCCTCACGGACTGCTGTGTCACCGTCCGGTGCCCACAGCCTGGCCGGGCGCGCAACCCGAATCCGTCACGCCCCACCGGATGCCGCACCCCATCAGAAATAGTGCTTGCGCCCGCCGACCTTGCGCCCGGTCGTGCCGAGCACCCACAGAATCGCGCCGACCAGGACGAGCACCCCGCCGATGGTCGTCAGCAGCGAAATACCGGCCAGCAGGCCGATGATGAGCAGAATGGCGCCGAGAACAATCATTTGGGTTCCTATCCTCAAGTCTCTTCGGTGCGTGCAGGTCCTCGCCTCGTCAGGTTCGCGGCACGCTCTGCGTAACCCAGGCCAGGAAGGTTCTGGCTCACCGCGTGATCCGCGGTGGCTGGACCCTGTTGTGCTTCCTCCGAGTGCCCCGCTCTTGGCCGCTCATGCATACGCAGTCCCGTCGGCCTCAAACAGAGGGGTGGCTTACTGTCTCGGTATGAACGAAGTGGATCCCCTGCTGAAGAGGCTGACCGACCGGGTGGAGCGGGAAGACCTCTCCCTGCCCATCACTTTGGTCGTGGATGGCACCACCATCACCGGTCAGGTGGTGCCGCACGCGGTCTGGGCCGAGCACATCGCCGAACAGCTCGACAGCTCGGGAAGCCGTGCGAGCTCCTTCTCCGCCGATTTCGCCTGGGAGAAGGAACAACCCGAGCGGGACGGCAGCTATCTCCATCTCAACGGGGGCAAGGTGGTCGGTTCCGGGGCCGCGTTTCCCGAGCGGGGCGGGCTGTTCCGTATCAGTCTGCGCAAGGTGGGCGGCTGGTTCCTGGGCGAGGTACAGGTTCACGGGTAGCAGCGCCTGACCCGGGGCGACGGGCCCGTGCTCAGACCCCGCGAGGTACTGGGTCGGCCCACCGCCCCCAGCTACCTGAGTTCCTTCCTCATCAACGTGCACATCGTCTCGTAGCGGCGCACCGACCCGTCGGGGGCACGCTCGTCCCATGAGTCAGGCTGACGGTCGTACGCGACATAACCCAGCCGTTCGTAGAGCGCGCGTGCCCGGGGATTGCTCTCCTCCACCCCGAGCTCGGCCTGCGGCAGGCCGCGGTTCTTGATGCGCAGCTCTGCGGCTTCGACGAGGAACGTGCCGATCCCGCAGGACCGCAGTGCGGGGTGGACGGCCAGCTGCCACAGCGTGCCGACGCCCTCCTTGACCTGGTAGTCGACGCCCCCCTTGGCCACGGGGATGTCCGCGGCCGGGCAGATCGCCAGGTAGTCGACCTCGCCGCTCCGGGCACGTTCCAGCTGGGCGGCGACGTTGGCCAGGTGGAGGTCGGACCCTGCCCACCCGCACGACGCCAGGTCCGCCCGTAGCAGATCACGGGCCGCCAGCGTCAACACAACCTTCTTCATCTCCAGCACCTCCGGCGAGCCAGCATCCCCGCCCTTCGCGCAACACGCCAGGCAGGCGCGGCGACCGGTCACGGGAGCGCCGACAGCACCGGCAGTGCCAAGGCGATCGAGTCGTGGCGTGCGGACCATCTGATCGTCGGCCGGGGGTGCCCGCCCCGTCCTGTGACGGACGGACTCCGCGCCCGTCGCGCGGAACGCCTCAGTCGCCTTGGAGGTGCAGCTCCAGGTCCGAAGACTCCGCGCAGCGCTCGGCCAGTTGGCGGATGCTCTGCAAGATGTCCCGCACCTGCTGGTTGTGCACCAGATCGCGGGTGGCGTCGACCTCAGAGATGAACTGCGGCATCTCCGCCGACGTAAGGATCTGCGAGCGATACGGGTCCACTCGGTTGAGCATCGGCAGAGCGCTTGCCGCACAGAGCCCGGAGAACAGGTCAGCCCAGTCCTGTACGGAATCCACCTGGGTCAGCCGACGGTTCTTGGGACTCGTCCCCCGCCGCGTCACTCGCATCAGCTTCACGTCAACACCCATGCCTCATACTCCCGACGACGTCCGTCGTGCGGTCCGTACCGCACGCCGCGACGATCCTCTCTTGGGTCAGCTCGCTGATGTCACAGCTTTTCCCTGCCGACCGCGGGTCGCTTCCGTGGCCACCGCGGGACTGCGCGCTTGCTCGGGGTCCCGCCGGCGGGCAGGGGCTCCGCGGATGCTCCCGCGGCGACTGCGGCGGTTTGGGGCGGGGCGATGCGGCGCAGCAGGAAGCCCGCGGCCAGGGCCATGGCGAACATGTTCACCGCGTACACCGCCGAAGGGATGGCCATTCGGGTGCTGTCCAGCAGCGAGGGGCTGAGGGCGATCGCCATGGACAGCGTGGTGTTGTGCATGCCGATCTCGAAGCAGGTCGCCACTGACTGACGGTGGTCGCCGCGGGCCAGGCGGGTCGCCCCGTAGCCGACCGTGAGGGAGATCGCGCCGAAGAGGAAGGTGACGAGGCCGACGTCGGCGAGATAGCCGAGCACGTTCTTCCGCTCGGCGGCGAGTGCGGCGATGATGATGCCGACGAGCGCGGCGACCGCCGTGATCTTGACCATCCGCGTGGAGCGCTCGGCGAAGTCCGGACGGCGGTGGCGGACCCACATCCCTGCCGCGACCGGTACCAGCACGATGAGGAAGACCTGAAGCGTCTTGTCGAAGCGCAGGCCCAGCGCCTCGTCCGTGCCGGTCATGAAGTGGTCGAGGGAGAGATTCACGATGATCGGCAGCGTGACGACGGCGATCACCGAATTGATGGCGGTCAGCGTGATGTTGAGGGCTACGTCGCCGCCGAAGAGATGGCTGAAGATGTTGGCCATCGTGCCGCCGGGCGAGGCCGCGAGCAGCATCATGCCGACGGCCAGCGCGGGGCTCAGGTCGAAGGCCAGCACCAGGCCCAGGCAGGCTGCGGGCAAGAGCACCAGCTGACAGACGAGCGCGACGGCCACGGGCCGGGGGTACGCGGCGATCCGGCGGAAGTCGGCGACCGTCAGGCCGAGCCCGAGTCCGAACATGATCACGGCGAGGACGGCAGGCAGCAGATAGGTGGTCAGCGGCGAGTCCACGGGAACAGCCTCCGGGAGGCCGCTCGAAAAGTCCATGCCGTGACAGATCGACTCCCGGCCCCTTTCCTCATGCGTACCGCCCGCAATGCGTACCGCCCGCACCCTTCGCACTACCGCCATCGCCGTCGTCGCCACCGTCGGCATCAGCCTCGAAGCCGTGTCCGGCGCCGTCGCCACCACCACCGTCCCGACCGCGAGTCACGTTCGATCAGACCGCTCGCGCCTGCTGGGTGGAGTGCAGTACCGAGGTCAGGAAGCGTCGCACCGCCTCCCGTTCGCTCTCGTCGATGCCTTCGGCGGCCGCCACCACGTCGCCGATGACCGGCCCGAAGAAGGCCCAGCCGAGTTCCCTGGCCTTCTCCTCGACCTCCAGCAGCACGCGTCGCCGATCAGCGGTGTCCCTGCTGCGGCGCACGAGGCCGAGCCGTTCCATCCGGTCCACCAGCGCGGTGGTGCCGGCGGAGTTCAGGCGCAGTTGCCGGCCGAGCCAACCGGGCGTGGCGGGCGTGCCGTCCCGTTCCCCGTCCAAGAGGTGGATCAGGGCGCGCACATCGGTGGGGTGCAGGCCGTGGCGGGCGGCGAACTCGGCGCCCAGCAGGTCGAATTCGACGGTCACCGCGCGCAGCAGGTGCACCAGGCCCATCGTCGGGTTTCGGTCGTCCATACACACTCCCGGGACACGCGCGTAATATCTCGCTGAACGAGAGTATCGCTGAACGAGAGGAACCAGAAGTGTCCCGTTCCGCTTTCGATCTCGTCTACGACGAGCTCCGCGCGCGCTGGCCGCATTCCACCGAGGAGCGCGACGTCGCCACCCCGTACGGACGCACCCGGGTCCACGTGTACGGCCCGGCCGACGGCAGCCCCCTGGTGCTGCTGCCGGGCGGTTCTGCCACCGGCCTGGTCTGGTACGCCAACGCCCCGGCCCTCGGCGAACAGCACCGGATCTACGCGGTGGACCTGCTGGGCGACGCCGGCCGCACCGAACGCTCCGGCCTGCCGCTGAAGAACGCCCAGGACCTGATCGACTGGCTCCAGGCCCTGCTGGACGGGCTGGGACTGACCCGCACGCACCTGTGCGGCCACTCCTACGGCGCCTGGCTGGCCGCCCGGTATGCCTTGCATGCTCCACAGCGGGTCGACCGGCTCGCCCTCATCGATCCCACCCAGGTTTTCGCCGGCTTCCGCCTCAGCTATCTGCTGCGAGCCCTGCCCACGCTCGTCCGCCCGAACGAGGCCCGTGCCCGCGCCTTCCTCGCCTGGGAAACGGCAGGCACCCTCCCGGACGAGACCTGGCAGCGCCTCTACGCTCTGGCGAGCGCCGTTCCCGGCCGCAAGCTCATCGCCGGGAGCCGCCCGCGGATGGCCGAGCTCGGCGTATCCGCTCTGGTCCTGCTCGCCGAGCACAGCCACGCCCACCGCGCCCACCACGTCGCCGACCGAGCCGGGCGCATGCTCCCGCAGGGTGAAGTGGCGATCGTCCCGGGAGCCACCCACCACTCGATGCCGCTCACCACGCCGCAGCTGCTCAACGAACAACTGCGGCAATTCTTCGCGCCGACCGGCCCCGGGGGCGAGTGATCACATCGACTGGCGGCCCGCCGCGGCCCCGCCCGGGTCGTCGGCCAGGACGACTGCGGCCCTGATGCGCTTGCCGACGGGCTCACGGGTCACTGCGAAGCTGCGACACGCCGCCATCACGATCTCCAAGCCGTGCTGACCGATCCGGCTCGGGTCCGCGGCGGGGACCGTGGGCAGCGTCGTACTGCTGTCCCACACCGTCACCTCGACCGCTCCCTCGTCAGCCTCAAGGGTCAGCAGGCACGGTCCGGGAGCGTACTTGTGGGCGTTGGTCACCAGCTCACTCACCACGAGCTGCACCATGTCCATCGCCCTCGTCGACGTCGGCAGCCCATGCACGGCCTGCAACGACGCCAGGAAGTTCCGTGCGGCGACACGGGCGCCGGGAATTCCCTCACTGCCCTCGCACATGACGGAAACCGAAGCGGAACGCCCCATCAGAAGGCGCTGGTCAGCGCTCTGCCCAGCCAGGTCCATATATCCGCCTCACAGCCGAAGCGCCCAGAAGTATTTCACCCGCCTACCCCCGGAATGCCATTACATTCACAGCAATTTGGCACGGTTGGCGGCCCCCCGAAGAACCCTGAGGAACCGCCCTGTGATCCGCCGGGCTGGAGCGGAGGCGGTCTGCCGCATCGTATGGGTCGGCGTCGCACGGGTCGGCACGTCCGGGGCCGATCAGGACCCGGAGGGCGTCACCGCGCCGGGATCGGCTGCGTGAGGTTGACCGGGTTGCCGTCGGGGTCCTTGATGTGCGCGACGCGCTGCCCCCACGCCATGTCCGTGGGGCCGCCGCTGACCGAGCCGCCCAGTGCCACCACCCAGCCGAGCGTCTCGTCGACGTCGTCGACCTCGACGCTGAGCAAGATCCGTGGCGCCGCCCCGGCGTCCAGGTCCGCCTGGGTCACCAGCCCGAGGTCGGTGTCGCCGATGCGCAGACCGCGGTAGAAGGCCGCGCCTTCCTCCGGTACTCGGAAGACCTCCTCGGCGCCGAACAGTTTCGTATAGAAGCCGAGCAGGACGTCCTGGTCGGCAGTCAAGATCACTGGCTGGATGGTGGACATGGCACTCCTGTCGAGAACGGTCGTGTCATGGGGTGGACCGTCCGGCGACGCGGAACTCATCGGCGCAACCGCCCCGCGTCGGCGAGCGCCCGCCCGCCGACCGACGTGGTCTCCCGGCCGGGGAAGGGCTCGACGCCCAAGTGGGCGGGGCGGACGCCGGAGAGGGGCCGGACGCCGGAAAAGGGTTGGACGAAGAAATGCCCGTGCTTGTAGCTTGCGGTGGACCGTGACACCGCCCGAGGAGGTGAGACCCATGAACGCAGTATCGACGTGGGTGCTCCCTCTTGTCCGTCACGGCCGGCCACTGACATAGGTGTCGCCGGGAGCGCCTCCACACCAAGGCACTCCCGAAAGGCAACACCTATGGACTCTGCACAGTTCACCGCCGAGCCGCCGTCGAAGGACGCGGCCGGACGCGACCGGACCGTCAGCGACGCCGCCACCCTCGCGTCACCCACCGCCGGCGCCGACAGCGCCACCCTCCCGTGGGACGTCATCATTGCCGGGTGCGGGCCGACCGGTCTGGTACTGGCCGCCGAACTGCGGCTGCACGGCGTACGGGTACTCGCGCTGGAGAAGGAAACCGAGCCCGTGTCCTTCGTCCGCATCGTCGGCCTGCACATGCGAACGCTCGAACTGATGGCCATGCGCGGGCTGCTGGACCCTATGCGCGCACACGGACGCCGACGCCCCGCCGGCGGGTTCTTCGCCGCCATCGACAAACCCGTGCCGCAGGGGCTGGACTCCGCCCACGCCTACCTGCTGGGCATTCCACAGCCGGTCATCGTTCGCCTGCTCGAAGAACATGCTGCCCATCTGGGAGCACAGGTACGACGCGGTGGTGCGGTGGCCGGCGTCGATCAGGACGGCGAGGGGGTGAGCGTCGCACTGGCCGACGGCGCACAGGTGCGTGCGCGCTATCTCGTGGGCTGCGACGGCGCGCACAGTACGGTGCGCAAACTGCTCGGCGTCGATTTCCCCGGTGAGCCCTCGCGGAGCGAGACGCTGATGGGCGAGATGAAGGTGGGTGCGCCGCAGGAGGAGGTCGCCGCGAAGGCGGCCGACATCAGCGCGGCCGACCGGCGATTTGGGCTCAGGCCCTTCGGTGAAGGGTTCTACAGCGTCGTCGTACCCGCCGCGGGGGTCAGCGATCGCGCGGAACCCCCCACCCTCGAGGATTTCAAACAGCAGTTGCGCACCGTCGCCGGCACCGACTTCGGCGTGCACTCCCCGCGGTGGCTGTCCCGCTTCGGGGACGCGACCCGGCTGGCCGAGCGCTATCGGGTCGGGCGGGTGCTGCTGGCCGGTGATGCGGCGCACATCCATCCGCCGGCCGGCGGGCAGGGCCTCAACCTGGGGGTGCAGGACGCCTTCAACCTCGGCTGGAAACTGGCCGCACACGTGCGCGGCTGGGCCCCTCGGACGCTGCTGGACACCTACGAGGCCGAGCGCCGCCCGGTCGCCGAGGACGTGCTGGACAACACCCGTGCGCAGGTGGAGCTGCATTCCACCGAACCTGGTCCGCAGGCCCTACGGCGGCTGCTCACCGAGTTGATGGACTTCGACGAGGTGAACCGCCATCTCATCGAGAAGATCGCCGCGACCGGTATCCGCTATGACTTCGGCGAAGGCCCTCACCTGCTCGGGCGGCGCCTGCCCGACCTCGACGTGAAACACGGCCGGCTCTACGATCTGCTGCGCCACGGCCGCGGTCTGCTGTTGGACCGCACCGAACGCCTGACCGTCGGCGCCTGGTCAGACCGGGTCGATCACCTCGCGGACCCCACGGCGGCAGTGGACGCTCCGTGCGTCCTGCTGCGCCCCGACGGCTATGTCGTCTGGATCGGCGACGACCAGCGGGAGTTGGACGAGGCCCTGTCCCGCTGGTTCGGCAAGCCTGCCCGCTGACGCCACCCGAGCGGCCGCCGCCACGACGTGAGAGGGGGCGGCAAGGCATCGCGGACCGGGTGGGCGCGGGCGGCCGGAAGTTCGCCGCACACGCCCACCCCGTCCGCGGCGCCATCACTCTCCTCACCGTCCGGCTCTGGCACAGCCCCTGGCCTGGGACCGACCGACGTGACGGGACCGAGGCGGCGCCGACACGGGAGCAGACACTCGCCACCGCCGCACGGGACGCCGAGCAGCGGGCAGGCCGACGATGCGGAGGTCAGACCTGCTCAGGTGGTGTGGGCCACCAAGGCATCGATGAGCGTGGGCCAGAGTTCGCGTGGGCGGTCGTGGCCCTCGGGGAGCAGCATGAGCTCGGCGCCGGGCACCAGGTCCGCGGTGCGCCTTCCGCCACTGGGGTCGATCAGCGTGTCGTCCAGTCCGTGGATCACCAGGGTCGGCACGCGCAGTTCGCGCAGTGCGTCGGCCCGTGAACCGCTGAGGATCATCGCACCCAGGTGCCGTCCGGCCCCGGCGGGGTAGTAGGCGCGGTCATGGCTGGCGGCGGCCAGCTCTCGCAACAGCGCGGTGTCACCGTATCTCCGTGAGGCCCACACCAGCTCCTTCTCCGCCGCCGCGACATATCCGTCGCGGCGGCGGGCTTCGGAGTGAACAGCACCGCCTGAGCCTCCGGGCTGGGCCGGCCGTACTGGCTCTCGCCGGTCGACGACATCATCGACGTCAACGTCCGTACCCGCTCGGGAGAGGAGATGGCCATCGTCTGAGCGATCATCCCGCCCATCGAGGCGCCGACCACGTGGGCGCGCTCGATCCCGAGCGCGGTGAGCAGACCCAAGCCGTCACCGGCCATGTCGAGAAGCCGGTAGGGAACCATCGCGAGGGCCGTGGGAATGTCACCCGCGCTCACGGCCGCGATGAACTCGCCCATGTCGACGGGGAAATCGTCAAACGTGGTGGACAGCCCGCAGTCACGGTTGTCGTACCGGATGACATGGCGGCCACGATCAGCGAGCGCCCGGCAGAAGTCCTCGTGCCAGGCGAGCATCTGCGCCCCGAAACCCATCACCAGGAGGACGGGCGGATCCTTTGGATCACCGAATTCCTGACAGCAGATGGACACCTCGGGAGACACGTCAACGATCGGCACAGAGGGAGCCTGCCATGACCAAGCCCCCAACGCGTCCACATATCGGCGCGTGACCTGCGCCTTCGCCTAGGAGCGACCGCCCCACAGGCCTCGCCTTCGGGTCAGGCCAGTGCCGCGGCCAGCAGCATCACCAGCGGGTAGGGAAGCAGCACACTCCCGAGCGCGAGCGAATCCACCTCCCTGCGCAAAAGAGCGGAGCTCACGGCCCGGAGGGGCCTTGATGGAGCAGTTCGCCATTGCCGTGGAGAGTGCTGTGCGCCAGACTCGCCGGCAGGTTGTCGCAGCAGACCACAAGCAGGAGGAGCGCCCCATGCTGACGCAGGTCGCGGAGGGTGTGCTGGTCCACCAGAGCGAGTTGCTCCAGAACAATACCGTTGTCGTGCACGGCAGCGGCGGCGTGCTGCTCGTGGACGCGGGGATAACGGGCGACGAGATGATCTGCCTTGCGGGCGACCTTCGTCAGGTGGGTCGGCATGTTGTCGCAGGGTTCTCGACGCATCCTGATTGGGACCACGTGCTGTGGCATGCCGAGCTCGGTGAGGCGCCTCGTTACGGGACAGCCCGCTGCGCGGCTTTCCTGCACGATCTGCTGGCGACCGCGGACTGGAAGAAATCCGTCTCCGAGGGACTGCCGCCGGAAATCGCCGAGGAAGTACCGCTGGACCTGTTCGGCCTCGTGACGGGTCTGCCTGCTGGGACCGCGCACATTCCGTGGGACGGCCCGACGGTTCGGATCATCGAGCATCCCGCGCATGCGCCGGGCCATGCGGCGCTGTTGATCGAAGAACAGAAGGTGCTCGTCGCCGGCGACATGCTCTCCGACGTGTTGATACCGATGCTCGACGACACCGCTGACCCGGTGGCCGACTACCTCGTCGGGCTGCGGCTGCTCGAGGCCGTGGCGGACGAAGTCGACGTCCTCGTCCCCGGTCACGGCTCGGTCGCCAGAGCCGATCAGGTGCGCGCGAGGATCCACCAGGACCGCGCCTACATGCACGCCCTGCGCGACGCACGGGATCCCGACGATCCGCGCCTCGGCCCGTCGGCCAAACCCGGCTGGGAATGGGTGAGTTACATCCACGAAGGGCAGGCCCAACGCCTCGCGCACAAAGACGCGCCCGGCGGGGAGCCCGGTTAGGGATCCGTGCCAGGGTGCGGCGCTCGCGGCGAGCGCCGCACCGACATCGGAGGTCAGGCCGGGTTGGAGAGCCGACGCCCCGCCCGCCGCGCCTCCGCCCTACCGGGTGTCCTCCCCCGCAGCGGCGAGCGGCTCCGCCTCTTCGGCCGAAGCATCCTGCCGCGGCTCCAGGCGCACCAAGATGCCCTTGGACGTCGGGGTGTTGCTCTCGTCGGCCACGCTGTCCAGCGGCACCAGGACGTTGGTCTCCGGGTAGTACGCGGCGGCACATCCCTGCGGGGTGGAGTACGACACCAGCCGGAAGTCCTTCGCCCGGCGCTCGGTGCCGTCCCGCCACACGCCCACCACGTCGACGCGCGCGCCGTCCTTCAGGCCCAGGGCGCGCAGGTCCGCCGGGTTGACCATGACGATGCGGCGTGAGCCGTGGATGCCGCGGTAGCGGTCGTTGGTGGTGTAGGGGATGGTGTTCCACTGGTCGTGCGAGCGCAACGTCTGGAGCAGCAGGTGCCCTGGCGGGGCGCTGAGCATCTCGAATTCGTTGACGGTGAACAGCGCCTTGCCGCTGGGCGTGGGGAAGACACCGTCGTTGACCGGGTTCGGCAGGCCGAAGCCGCCCGGTTTGGTCACCCGGGCGTTGAAGTTGTGGAAGCCCGGCACGACGCGGGAGATCCGCTCCCGGATGTGCCCGTAGTCCGCCTCGAACTCCTCCCAGGGGGCCGGCACCTTCTCCCCCAGCGTGCGGCGGGCGAGCCTGCTGAGGATCGCCACCTCGCTCAGCAGGTGCTTGGACGCCGGTTCCCGGCGCCCTGCCGAGGCGTGCACCTGGCTCATGGAGTCCTCGACGGTGATGAACTGCTCGCCGCCGCTCTGGCGGTCCCGCTCGGTGCGGCCCAGCGTCGGCAGGATCAGCGCGGTGTCCCCGCACACCGCGTGGGAGCGGTTGAGCTTGGTGGAGATGTGGGCCGTGAGCCGGCAGCGGCGCATCGCCTTTGCGGTGAAGTCGCTGTCGGGAGTGGCCCGTACGAAGTTGCCCGCGAGCCCCACGAAGACCTTGACGCGGCCCTCGGACATGGCCCGGATCGCGTTGACGGTGTCCAGGCCGTGCTCGGCGGGCGGGGTGAAGGAGAACTCGCGGCCCAGTGCGTCCAGGAAGTCTTGCGGCATCTGTTCCCAGATGCCCATGGTGCGGTCGCCCTGCACGTTGCTGTGTCCGCGCACCGGGCAGACACCGGTACCGGGCCTGCCGATGTTGCCGCGCAGCAGAAGGAAGTTCACCACTTCGCGGATGGTGGGCACCGCGTGCTTCTGCTGTGTGAGGCCCATCGCCCAGCACACGACGACGCGTTCGCTGGCCAGGACCCGGTCGCGCAGCTCTTCGATCTGCGAGCGCTTCAGTCCGGTGGCGGCCAGCACGTCCGGCCAGGAGACGCTACGGCGCAGACCGTCGGCGAACTTGTCGAATCCGCTGGTGTGGGCGTCGATGAACGAGCGGTTCAGTACGGTCCCGGGCGCGGCTTCCTCGGCTTCGAGCAGCAGGAGGTTCAGGGCCTGGAACAGGGCGAGGTCGCCGCCCAGGCGGATCTGGAGGAACTGGTCGGCGATGTTGGTGCCGCGGCCGATGACCCCGCTCGGCTTCTGCGGGTTCTTGAAACGCATCAGCCCCGCTTCGGGCAGCGGATTGACCGCGACGATCTTGCCGCCCCTGCGCTTGGTCTCCTCCAGCGCGGAGAGCATGCGGGGATGGTTGCTGCCCGGGTTCTGGCCGAGGGTGAGGATGAGGTCGGCGTGGTGGATGTCCGTCAGGCTCACGTCGCCCTTGCCGATGCCCAGGGTCTCGTGCAGGGCGGTGCCGCTGGACTCGTGGCACATGTTGGAGCAGTCCGGCAGATTGTTGGTGCCCAGGGCGCGGGCGAAGAGCTGAAGGACGAACGCGGGCTCGTTGCCGGCCCGGCCCGAGGTGTAGAAGACCGCCTCGTCGGGGCTGTCGAGGCCGCGCAGTTCCTCGGCAAGCAGCCCGAGGGCGTCGTGCCAGTTGATCGGCTCGTAGTGGTCGGAGCCCGGCCGCTTCACCATCGGGTGGGTCAGGCGGCCCTGCTGGTTCAGCCAGCGGTCCGAGGCCTGTGCCAGCTCGGTGACGGAGTGGCGCGCGAAGAACTCGGGCGTGATGCGCCGCGTGGTGGCCTCGTCGTTGGTGTGCTTGGCACCGTTCTCGCAGTACTCGTTGGCGTGCCGGTTGCCCGGCTCGGGGTCCGGCCAGGCGCAGCCGGGGCAGTCGAATCCCTTGACCTGGTTCAGCTCCAGCAGGTTCAGGGCCGTACGCCGGGGTGACGTCTCGGCCAGGGAGTACTGGACCGCGTGGGCGACCGCCGGCACACCGGCGGCCCAGGTCTTCGGCGGCGTGATCTTCGCCTGTTCGCCGCCCGGGTCTCCGGTCGATGACTCTCGCACGCGTCCGCCTTTCGCTCAGTACCGCCGTCTCGCGTGGCCGGTGCGCCCGGACGAGTGAACGACGGCCGATGTGTCGTGTTCGCGGCCCGCTGCCCGGGACGGCCACCGTGGCGGTGCCGGGCCTCGCGAGCGGACCGGGGGGGGTGTTCAGCCCGTGGGCCAGTGCGGGACCGGCCGGGGATCTTGCCTGTCGTTCGGCTGCACATGACCGTCACTGATGACGCCGCGCCACTCGCCGGTCTCCTTGCCCTGGCCTTCGATGTACTCCTTGAAGGCCCGCAGACTGGCGTGCACCTGCCGCCGCACCACGCCGAGTGCGTCCCCGGCCCGTTCGACCAGGCCCTGCGGGGTGAACTCGACGCGATAGGTCACCCGGCAGGCAGTGTCGTGCAAGGGTTCGAACAGCACGGAGCCCGTGTGGTGGGGCTCGTCCAGACTGCGCCAGCTGACCTGCTCGTCGGGGCGCTGCTCGACCACCTTCGCGTCGAATTCACGCGATACGCCGCCGAAGCAAGTCACCCAGTGCGACAAGGTGGCCTGGGGTTTGTCGACCCGCTCCACCCCGTCCATGAACTGGGGGAAACTCTCGAACTGGGTCCACTGGTTGTAGGCGGCTCTGACCGGGACGTCCACGTCGACCGATCCTTCGATCACGCTCATAACCGCTCCGCTCCTTCGCACCAGCCGGGTGGACGGATCCCGCGTACCCCTCTCGACGCTAGCCAACCACCGGGCGGTCTGCCCGGCCGGAGAACGGTCGCCCCCGTGGGACACGAGAGGTTCCCGGCATCCGAGGGACGCATGGACTGTGAAGTGGTGTGATGTGGTGCAGCGGGTACACGGTGGCACGTGAAAACTCCCACGGACCCCTCCCAGACGTCCCCCGCCCCGTCGTCCCCGTCCTCGACGTCGCTCAAGAAGGCGCTGACGACGCCGTTGCTGTACTTCTTCATCCTCGGAGACGTCCTGGGAGCGGGCGTGTACGTCCTGGTCGGGCAGGTCGCGGCCGACTCCGGCGGGGCGGTGTGGGCTCCGCTGGTCGCCGCCCTGTGCCTGGCCCTGCTGACCGCAGCCTCCTACGCGGAGCTGGTCACCAAGTATCCACGCGCCGGCGGGTCCTCCCACTACGCGACCCTGGCGTTCGGGCCCTTCACCGGGTTCCTGGCCGGCTTCTGCATGCTGGCCGCCGGCATCGTCTCGGTGGCCGCCTTGGCCCGGGGATTCGGCGGCGACTACCTGGCCGAGTTCGTCACCCTCCCCATCGTGCTCGTACTGATCGTCTTCCTGGCCGCCCTGGCCCTGCTGAACGCGCGCGGCATCAGCGAATCGACGCGGGCCAATGTGGTGGCCACCGTCATCGAGGTCGGCGGCCTGCTGCTGGTGATCGGTCTTGGCTGCTGGATCGTGCTGCGCGGTGACGGAGACCTGGGCAGGCTGACGGACCTGGGCACCGACACCAAGGGTCCCGCGGCGGCGCTGTTCAGCGGCGCGGTGCTCGCCTACTACTCCTTCGTCGGATTCGAGACGTCCGTCAACGTGGCCGAGGAGACCCGCGACCCCCGCCGCGCCTACCCGCGCGCGCTCTTCGGCGCCCTGCTCACCGCGGGCGCCGTGTACGCGCTGGTCGGCGCCGCCGCGGCGGCTGCCGTACCCACCGGGAAGCTGGCCGAGTCGAGCGGGCCGCTGCTCGAAGTCGTACGGGTGGCCGGCGGGGTACCCACGGAGTTCTTCAGCGCGATCGCCCTGGTGGCCGTGGCGAACGGCGCCCTGCTCACCGGCATCATGTCCTCACGCCTGGCCTACGGCATGGCGCAGGACGGTCTCTTGCCGTCCTTCCTCACCAAGGTGCTGCCCGGCCGGCGCACCCCCTGGGCGGCGATCGCCGCGACGACCGCGCTCTCGCTGCTCCTGGCGCTCACCGGCGAGGTGGAGACCCTCGCCTCCACCCTGGTGCTGCTCCTGCTGGTGGTGTTCTTCCTCGTCAACGTCTCGCTGCTCGTCCTGCGCCGTGACTCCGTCTCGCACGACCACTTCCGGGCACCGACCGCCGTACCGGTACTGGGCGCCGCCTCCTGTGTCCTGCTCGCGACGCAGATCGAACGGGACGTGTGGGTACGGGGACTGATCGTGCTGGCCGTCGGCGCCGCGCTGGGCGCGGTCGCCGCGGTACGGGCACGGCGCGCCGGCGTCAGCCGATGACGGCCTGTATCTCCCGCTGGATGATCTCCTGGAACGGCACGTCGTCGTAGTTGCCGAGCACGACACCGACCCAGCCGGAGTCCGGGTAGATGTTCCAGCTGGCGACGCTGCCGGGGTTGACGCCGGCCCGCCCGTTGATCCACTGGCCGTCGAGCAGGCTGATCGGCATCATGTACGCGCTGAACGACGCGTCGGCGGAAGTGGGCCGACGGGCCAGTCCACCGCCCTGCGGGGCAAGCGGAAGCTTGGGGCCGGTGAGCAGCCCGGCGTAGGGCGCGTCCAGCACCGTGCCGTCGCCCAGCCCCTGCGCGAACCGCACCAGGTCCGGCGCGGTGGCGAAGCCGCCGTCCCCCGGGGGATCGATGAAGCTGCGGCCCGGGTTCTTGCCCAGTTGGTGCGGATCCGGACTGCCCTTGTCCAGGTTGCGGACGGCGTCCACCCGGCTGCCGTCGGCCTGGCGCATGTACGAGTGCGCGATGTGCCGGTCGGAGAGCCACTGCGGCCGGGTGTAGAACGCCGTGCCGGTCATGCCGCAGCGCTTGAAGACATGCTGCTCGACGTAGTCCCAGTACGTCATGCCCGTCACCGCCTGCACGATCAGTGCGGGAATGGCCACCTCGGCACCGGCATGATCGGTGGGTGTGCCGGGCGGGGCCACCGGCTGCGACCGGCGGGCCCAGCGCTCGTAGTCCGCCTGCACCTCGTCCCGGCTGTGGAAGACGCGTTGCAGGTCCTCCGGAGGGGTGTTCAGTCCGGAAGTGCCCGACAGCAGATGGTGAATGGTGATCTTCTGGGCGATCTCCTCGGCGAAGCCCGTCAGGTAGGTGCCCACCGTGTCCGAAAGCCGCACCTTGCCCTGCTGCGCCAGCTGCAAGATGGCCACCGCACCGAACGGCTTGCCCGCCGACGAGAGGTTGAAGGCGACGTTTTCGTGGTTGCGGATCCCCTTCTCCTTGTCGGCCATGCCGTAGCTGCGCGACAGCACGGTGCGGCCCCGGTGCGACAGCAGCACCACGCCGGAGAACTTGTCCTGCGCGGCCAGTTGCGCCACATACCGGTCGTAGGCCCCGCCGGGCCGGGCGGCCGGCGGAATCGCGCGGTCATCCGCCCCCGCCGGGCCGGCTCGGCCGGGGCGAGCGGCAGCCGGACGGGCGCCGGCGGCCGCCGTCCCGCCGACGGCGGCCAGCGCACCCCATCGCAGCAGTCTGCGGCGTGCGACATCCCGTAAGGAATCCAGGCTCATGATCGCGTCCCCTGTCCGATCGACGGCGCCGCCGATGCTGCGCGGCGCTTGATGCCCCCATGGAAGACGGCGGCGTGTTCCGGGGACGTATGGGCTTTTCGATACGCCCGCGATACACGGGGCGGAGCGCGCCACGATGACCGGTCGCACGCTCGCCCGGCCCTTCCGCGGATCGGTACGGCCGCTCAGGCCCGCACCCAGCTGTTGAGGGTGTCGCTGGTGTGCTGGACCTCTTCCATCAGGCGGGTGGCCTCGACGACCAGGACACCGTAGGGGCGCGTGGGGTCGGCCAGCGGCAGCAGCTGGGCCTCGGCTTCCTCGGCCACTTCTTCACGCCGGGCTTGTGCCTCCCGGGTCAGTTCGGCCAATCGTTCCGTCTGCTGCGCCAGTTGCGTCTCGTCCAGGGCGCTCAGCGCGTCGGCCATCTCGGAGATGGCCTCGAGGAACGCGGCGTAGCGGTCCAAGAAGTGCCGGTAGCAATAATCGTTTTCCTCTTGCTCCCAGTGGTCCAGGCTCCGGGCCAGGGAGGCCAGTTGGTACAACGTGCGCTCCAGCGCGTTCAGCACCGTGTCATACCCCTGGAAGCAGAGGTGGCCGCGATGCCGCCTCAGCAGTCGGCGCGGGTTGTAGTGGACGCTCTCCTTGGCGGTGCTCAAGCCGGCCCTGGCCTGGCCGACCAGCTGGTCCGTCCGGGCGGCGCGCTCGCGCCACCGGGTGACGGTGTCCCCCTCCGGCGCGCCTTCCCGCAGAACGGGGTGCATGTCCGCGGTCAGGTCACGGAGGGCGCGGGCGAGGATGCGGACGCTGTACTCGGCGCTGCGGTAGCGCAGCGGCGGAGCAACGGTGATGTTGACGGCGGTGCCGATGACGCAGCCGATGAGCACCAGCAGCACGATCTGTCCCAGCTGCGTGATGCGGGTCAGGTCGTCGGTGGCGCTGGAGTAGGTGGAGAACGCGAAGAACGCCGCGGTGGCCACCTGGAGGCCGTGCGAGCCCACCGCGACCAGCACGAAGGTCAGCAGATCCGGCCCGGCGAGGAAACCGAGCACGGCCTGCACCGCCACTCCCGCCGTGACGGCGCCGACGTAGCGCAGGGAGTGCGTGACGGACTCGTGGACCGTCACGTACATGATCATGACTGCGGAGAACGGTGCGAACGCCGGGGACTGCGCGTCCAGCAGGTAGAAGGAGACCACCCAGGACAGCGAGGCCGCCAGCGTGCCCTTGAAGACCAGCAGCAGGGCGTCTCGCTCGGAACCCGGGTAGTCGAGGGCCCTGCCCCACCACTGCCGCACGCGCAGGAACCGATCCGGCCACTCCTGAGCCCCCACCCCACCAGCCGCCATGCCGTGACCACTCTCTTCTCGCCTCGGGAGACACCCCTGTTCCCAGGCGGAGTACCACGACCTCACGCCGCCAAGCCTCGGACCTGGCCCGGCGGCGGAACCCGCTCGATCGCCCCGTGGGGGCTCTCACCGCGATCTCACGGGTCCCGGCCGGCCGGACGGACGGATCAGCGCAGGCCGGCGAAGAGGTCACTCTCGGGAAGGGGCGCTCCGGTGGCGTCCTTGACGCGGACGAAGGTCTCCGTGCCCATCAGCTCGCCGAACTTCTCCTTGCCCATCTTGAGGAAGAAGATGTTCTCGCCCTGGCTGGCGTGCGCGGCCAGCGCGTCGAACTTCTGGCCGCTGAACGCGGTGGTGTCCACCCACGTGCTGATCTCGTCGTCGGGGAGGCCGATCTCGGCCATCGCGGCGGCCTCGGCGGGGTCCGGCTCGGGCAGGTCCCCCAGCTCGCGCATGGTCTCCCCGAACAGCTGCATCGCCGAGCGGGGCATCGTCGTCCAGTACACCTTGGGCGTCAGCGAGATCATCTCCAGTGCCGCCATCGTGATGCGGTGGGCCTGGATGTGGTCGGGATGGCCGTAGAAGCCGTTCTCGTCGTACGTGACGACCACGTCGGGCCGGTAGTGGCGCATGAGTTCGGCGAGCCGGGCGGCGCCTTCCTCCACGGGGGTCTGCCAAAAGGAAGCGGGGGCGTCGTTGCTCGGCCAGCCCATCATCCCGGAGTCCGCGTAGTCCAGCATCTCCAGATCGCTGATCTTCAGGACCTCGCAGCTCGCCTCGAGTTCCTTGCGGCGCATCGCGGCGACGGCCACCGGATCGTGCCCGGGGTCGCCCGGCTTCGTACCCCCCGGTCCGTCCCCGCAGCCGCCGTCGGTACAGGTCACCAGAACCGTGCGGATGCCTTCCGCCGCATACTGCGCAAGCACCCCTCCGGTCCCGGTGGCCTCGTCGTCGGGGTGGGCGTGCACAGCCATGAGCGTCAAGGGCCGGTCAGTCATGAAACATCCTCCTGCGGAAAACAAGTCGTGGTCCGAGTGTGCGGCAGGCATGCCACGCCCCGGGGCCCGGCTCCCGGCGGGCGGACGGTCGGCCTTGCGGTCGCCGTCGCCCACCCGTGCGGCTCGGGTCCTCGGTCGGTGCAACCGTGCCGACCGGGCCACCTGTTCCCGACGCGGCCATCCGACCCTCCGGAGTTTCAGGATGCGTGCGCCGCGCCTTGCCGGACCGCCCGCGGGCCCGCGCCGGCGCCCTGACCGTGCGGGTGCCCGCACACCGGGCGAGTGTGCGGGCACCTGACGTCCAGGGGGCTCGTGTCAGCTCACGCGGAGGGCACCGTGTCCTCGAAAGCGGTGCCCGCGCTGCGGTAGGCGGTGATCTTGGCGGCCACCTGCGCGGGGGTGAGGACCTGGTCCTTGACGTGCAGGACGTAGTCGACCTGCTGGTCGTAGGCGCGCGGGGCGGTGCTCGTCTGTCCCGCGAGGTCGATCAGCCACTGGTTGAAGTTGATCGACATGGGCCGCTCCGGCAGATACGCGGCGTCGTGCGTGCCGAACGGCTGCCCGTCCACGTAGTACTTGATGGAGCTGTTGTCGATCGTGACGACCAGGTCGTGCCAGCCCGCGTAGCTCTGGCGGCTTTCGGTGTGCTGGTTGACCGCCTGCCAGGGGTCGGGGTTGTAGGTCTCCCAGGACGTCGTGTAGAGGATGTTCGAGGGCTCGCCCCAGCCGCCGTTGGGCAGGTACTCGAAGTCGTATTCGGCGTAGTCGTCCGCCATCGGCGCCTTGAGGTCGTTGATGGTGAAGAACGTCTGCACCAGGTGGTCCCCGTCGGGGCCGCTCTTGGGGGCGTCGCTGAACTTCACGCGCGCCGCGTACGTGCCGTTCTTGAACTTCGTGGCCTTGGTGAGCACTTCGGTCTGCTTGGTGCTCTCGCCCGTGCCCGCCGTCGACGTCTCCAGGTTCATCACGGAGTTGCCGCCGGAGGCCGAGAACGTCACGTTCTGCGGCGCCCAGGTGGCGCCCGGCACCCCGGGGCCACCGGAGTTGGAGCGTACGTTCCAGCCGTGCGCGGAGATGGCCGGGTCGTCGTGCTTGGTGTAGTTGAAGTCGTCGAAGAGGGTCGCGCCGGATCCGGGCGGGTCGGTGGGATCGGTCGGGTCGGTGGGATCCGTGGGGTCGTTGCCCTCGGGGGCCGTGCCCCAGACCTTTGCCCCGTCCACCTGGGCGGTGACCTTCGTCCAGTTCGCGTAGGAGGACTGGGCGGCGCCGAAGGAGTAGTCGTCGGCCTGGTTCAGCGACTGCCAGTCCGAGCGGTGGAAGCGCAGCTGGAGGTCGCCGCTGTCGGCTCCGGCGGCGAGGGACCCGGCGCCCGAGGTGAAGCCGATCTCCAGATAGCGGTCGGCGGTGGCGGTCGGGTGGGCGAGGGTGCCGAAGGTCCCGGTGATGTTGGCGCAGCCCTTCACCGCCCATGAACAGGCGAAGCGGTAGCCGGCGCTCGCGGAGTCGGCCTTGAAGTAGTAGCGCAGCTTCACGCCGCTCAGGGCGACGGCGGACGTGCCGGTGTTCTTCACCTTCAGCCAGGGTTCGGCCTGGTCGCTGCCGGTGGATCCGGTGTGGTACTGCACCGAGACGGCGCTCGCGGCGGCGCCGGCCTGGGTGGCGGGCAGCGCGGCGAGGCCGGTGCAGCCCATCAGGACGACCAGCGCGCAGCGTGCCGATCTGGTGAGCGGACGGCGGGCGGGCTTGCGTGCAGGACTCATGTCGATTCCTCTCCGAGACGGTCGGGGACGGGGACGTACGGGTCGAACGGTCCGTGCCGCACGCCCAGCGCGGCGAGCCGGTCGCCGTGCGCGACCAGGCGGGCGCGGGCCGGCGGCCAGGGCGAGGCGCCGTGCCAGGCGCGGTCGGCGAGCGCGGCGAGCCGGGGGAAGACCAGGTAGTCGACGTGGCCCGCGGTGGGGGCGAACTCGGTCCACAGCTGGGCTTGTACGCCCAGCAGTTCGCCGCCCGACGTGGGGTCGCCGGGCGGGTCGTGGTCGTGGTCGTGGACGGTGCGCAGGTCGACCACGGCGCCGGGCTGGGCCGGGGGCTCGGCCGGGGAGGCGGACTGGGCGTAGTCGAAGTAGGCGGCCCGGTGGTGGCTGCTGACCACGGTGTGGCCCCGCTTGAGGGCGATGCGGGTGTGCTCGGGATCGCGCCAGGTCATGACGGTGAACGTGGAGGGCAGGCTCTCCCCCGTCTCGGCCCAGGCGGTGGGGATGCGGCCGCGCTCCAGGAGGTGGGCGCCGATCCGGCCCAGGAACCATCCGCGCAACTCGCCGGGCCCCGAGAGCCCTTCGGCCCGGATCCGGTCGCGGGCGGCCAGGCTGGTGGCCCACTCGGTGGTGGGGCATTCGTCGCCGCCGACGTGCACGTGCCGCGAGGGGAAGATGTCCAGGACGGTGTCCAGGACGGTGCGGCAGAAGTCGAGGACGGGTTCGTGGACGCCGAGGACCGTGTCGCACACGCCCCAGCGGGTCCAGACGTCGAGCCGGCGGCCGGGGTCGTTGCCGAGGGCGGGGTAGGCGGCCAGGGCCGCGCGGGTGTGGCCGGGCATCTCCACTTCGGGCACGATCGTGACGCCGCGGGCGGTGGCGTAGGCGACCAGGTCGCGCAGCTCGCGGTCGGTGTAGGCCCCCGCGTGCGGGATGCCGTCGAAGGCGTGGGATCCCGCGGGGCCCACCATCGACTGGGCGCGCCGTCCGCCCACCTCGGTCAGGAGCGGATAGTCGGCGACCGGCAGGCGCCAGCCCTGGTCGTCGGTGAGGTGCAGGTGCAGCACGTTCAGTTTGTGCAGGGCGAGCAGGTCGACGTAGCGGCGCAGGAACGACACGGGCTGGAAGTGGCGTGCCACGTCGAGCATGAAGCCCCGCCAAGCCTGCCGCGGTACGTCGGTGATCTCGACGCAGGGAAGGCGCCAGGGCACGCCCGGCCGGGGGCGGTCGGCCAGGGCCGCGGCGGGCAGCAGTTGCCGGATCGTCTGCAGGCCGCGCAGCAGGCCGGTGAGGTGCGCGGCGCGCAGCAGGACGGCGTCGGGCGAGACCGTCAGGCCATAGCCCTCCGCGCCGAGCCCGCTGAGGCCCGGGTCGAGGGCGAGGACGAACGGCCCGTCGGGGGCGGGGTGGAGCGGGAGTGCGGTGGCCGGCGCGAGAAGCGTGCGCAGCAGGGCGGCGGCGGGTTCGGCGCCCGGTGTGACACGCAGGGTGGTGGCGGAGTCGAGCGTGAAGTGGCCCAGGCGGTGCGACAGATGGGTGGGGGCGGGTACGAGGGTGGGGCGGAACGCGGGCACGGCGGACCTCCGGTGCGGGCGTGGGGATGCGGGGACGGGCGCGGTGACGGGTCAGCCCTTGACGGCGCCGGCGGCGAACCCGGAGGTCACGTGGCGCTGCAGCAGCAGGAAGATGACCAGGGCGGGCAGCGCGAAGAGGGTCGAGGCGGCCATGGTGGCGCCCCAGTCGGTGCCGAAGGTGTTGTGGAACGAGGACAGCCACACCGGCAGCGTCCGGTGGTCCTGCTGTTTGATGATCAGGAAGTTGGCGTAGGCGAACTCGTTCCACGCCGTGATGTAGCCGAACAGCGAGGTGGCCATCAGGCCCGGGGCGAGCAGCGGCAGCGCCACATGGCGGAAGGCGCCGGCCCGGGTGCAGCCGTCGACCTGGGCCGACTCCTCGAGCTCGGCGGGGATCGTCGCGATGAATCCGCGCAGCACCACGATGGTGAAGGGCAGGGTCATCATGAAGTAGATCAGGGTCAGTGTCGGCAGCCGGTCGAGCATCCCGGTGTCCCGGGAGATGATGTAGACGGGGATGATCAGTGATTCCCAGGGCGCCATCTGCGCGATGAACACCATGAGCATGAACTGGCGGCGTCCGCGCCAGCGCATCCGGGCCACGGCGAACGAGGCGCCGAGCGCGACGATGAGGGCCAGGGCGACGGCGCCCAGGGTGACCAGCACGCTGTTGCGCCAGAACAGGCCGAATCCGTCCGCGTCGACGGCCCGCCGGAAGTGGTCAAGGGTCCAGCTCTGCGGCAGCAGTCGCGGGCTGTCGGACTGGATGTCGCGCGAGGGTTTGAAGGCGGTGGTGACCATCCAGTAGACGGGGAAGAGGCACAGGACGACCGTCACGGTGGCGGCGATGTTGAGCGGCAGGCGGCGCAGTGGGCGCGAGGTCGTCACAGCTCGTTCTCCTGTCGGAACATCTGGCGGAAGTAGAAGACCAGCACGCCCGACATGAGCAGCACCGTCAGCATCGACGCGGCCGATCCGAGGTCGTAGCGCTGTTGGGCCAGCGCGGTCTGCACCGCGTAGACCGGCAGGATGGTGGTGGCATCGCCGGGGCCGCCGCGGGTCATGACCCAGATCTGTACGAACGCCTTGAACGTCCAGATGACTTCGAGGGAGAGCACGAGCATGAAGATCGGGCGCACGATCGGCAGGGTGACGGAGTGGAAGATGCGGAACCCGGAGGCGCCGTCGATGCGCGCGGCCTCGTAGAGCTCGGTGGGCACGGTGGTGAGCGCCGAGTACAGCGTGATCGCGGCGAACGGCACCGACTGCCAGACGACCAGGGTGACGAGGATGGCGAATGCCGCCGGGCCGTGGGCCAGCCAGGGATAGCCCTCGAAGCTGCTGAAGCCGAGGCCGGTGAGGGCGTGGTTGACGATCCCGAACTCGGAGTGGAACAGCCACTGGAACACGGTGGTCGCCGCGACCACGGGCATGGCCCAGGTGAGCACGAGCGCGCTGAGCACGGCCGTGCGGCCGAACCGTCCGAGCCGCTCCACCATGAGCGCCACGAGCGTCGAAAGCACCATGATCAGCGCGACGTTGACGGCCATGAACAGGAAGGTGCGGCGCACCACGGTCCAGAACCGCGGGTCGGACAGCAGGGTCGTGTAGTTGTCGAAGCCGGTGAAGCGGGCGTCGCCGAGGATGAGCTGGCGCAGGCCGAAGTCCTGGAACGAGATCAGGACGGCCCGCGCCAGCGGGTACAGGAGCAGGTACAGCATGCCCAGGAGCGCGGGCGCCACGAGCAGGTAGGGCCAGATCCCGGACGTCGTGGCGCGGCGGACGGTGGTGGGGGTACGCCGGGATGGTGGGGACACCACCGGGTCGCGGACGATCGTCACGGCGTACTCCTCTCGGTGCGGGGGTGGCCGGGGGCGGGGGTCATAGGTGGTCAGGAGCCGGATTTCATGGCGGTGGTGATGGCGTCGGAGGCCTCGGCGGCCTCGCGCCGGGGATCGCCCCCGGTGAGGACGGCGGTGAGGTAGTCCTTGATGGGGTTCTTGGCCTCGACGGCGGCCCAGCCCGGCGTGTTCGGCGTGGCGTGGCCGGCGGCCGCGCCCACGGCCATGGCGGAGGCGCCCGGGTCATCGGCGACCGCGCCGGCGAGCGTGGTCTTGTTGGGGACGTAGCTCATGGCGACGGCGAGCTTCTTCTGCCAGGCGTCGCCGGTCAGCTCCTTGACGAAGGTGTACGCGGCGTCGTGGTGCTGCGACACCGTGGGGATCACCAGGTCGGAGCCGCCGGTGAAGACGGCGCCGGGTTCGTCGGCCGACTTGCCCGGGATCGGGAAAAACCCGAGCTTGTCCTTGAGTCCGGGGTTGTTCTGGGTGACCACGTTGGCGCCGCCCGGTGTGCTGATGATCTGGGCGATTTGGCCCTTGGCCATCACCTCGGCCTGCGGCGGCTGCGCCTCGTCGGAGTCCTTGGGCCCCTTGCCCAGGGCCTGGAGCTTTTTGTAGAAGGCCATGGCGCGCAGCGCCTGGGGGCTGTCCAGCGAGCCCTTCCAGGTGTCGCCCTTTTCGACGGCGAGGTCGCCGCCCTCGTCCCAGACGAAGCCGGCGTAGGTGTACCAGTTCTGCCCGGGCAGGTAGATGCCCTGCTGGGAGCCCTGGTCGAGCTTCTTCGTCGCGGCGATCCACTGGTCGCGGGTCTTGATCGTGGCGGCGTCGACGCCGGCCTTCTCGAAGAGGTCCTTGCGGTAGATGACCACACGGTTGGCCGCGTAGTACGGGATGCCGTACTGCTTGCCCTCCCAGGCTCCCGGTTCGGCGAGCCCCTTGAGCCAGGCGTCGCCGCCGAGGTCGTCGACCTTGTCGCTCAGGTCGAGCAGGCCGCCGCTCTGGGCGAACTGGGCGACCTGGGTGTTGCCCGTCTCGATGACGTCGGGGGCGTCGTTGCTGGCAAGGGCGGCGGTGACCTTCTCGCCGATGCCGTCCCACTCCTGGATCTGGATGCGTGCGTCGATGTCCGGGTGCGCGGCTTCGAACCCCTTCTCGAAGTCCTTCTGGAAGGCGGCCGAGACGCTGTCGCGCATCAGCCACACGTCGATCGCGGTCTTGCCGCCGCCGGCGGAATCCCCGTCACCGGAGCCGGACGAACAGGAACTGAGCCCGGCGACCGCGACGAGCGCGGACACACCGGCGAGCAATCGGAACTTCACGGTTCACCTCTGGGGGTGCCGGACCTGACCAGCTCTGAACTGGTCAGGTGACCTCTGGTGAGGGAGAAAGCTGGCATAGACCATTGGATGCGTCAACCCCCGCTGCAATCAGGGGAGTTAACGATGTAGTTGTCGATCTCCGCGCTTTCGTGGTGAACTGGTAAGACAGCTGGTTGTCAGGCAAGAGGGGGCGGACGGTGACCACCGACGCAAGCGACACGGGCGGAACGGCGAAGACGGAGGTCGGGCGACGCTCCTCGGGAGCGGTGCTCAAACGGGAGCGGGTCCGAGATCACCTGCTGCAGCTCATCGAGTCGCAGCACCCCGGCGATCCCATCCCCTCCGAGCGCACGCTCTGCGCGGACCTGGGCGTCTCACGCCCCACCCTGCGCGCGGCCGTCGACGAACTGGTCGCCGCGGGCGTTCTGGTGCGCGAACACGGGCGGGGCATGTTCGTCGCACCGGAGAAGATCACCCAAGAGCTGATCTCGCCGGGGCACGGCCTGAAGGTGCCGCGCGCCGCGGGCGCCTGGTCCAGCCGCCTCCTGGAGTTCACCACCATCCAGGCCGGCGCCCGCGTCGGCCGCAAGCTGCACCTCTCCCCCGCCGCCCGGATCGTCTACGTGGCCCGGCTGCGGCTCGTGGACGGCGCCCCGATGGCCATCGAACACCTGCACATCCGCGCCGATCTGGTGCCCGGGCTCTCCGCACAGGACCTGGAGAGCGGCGATCTGTACGAGCACCTGAGCGAACAGCACGACGTTCATGTCCGCGAAGCGACCCAAACCATCGAGCCGACGGTGGTCACCCGCGCCGAGGCCGATGTGCTCGGCGTGCCCGAGCTCTCCCCCGCCCTGCTGGTCGAGCGGCTCACCTCGGACGACTCCGGCTGCCCGGTCGAGTACGTCCACTCGCTCTACCGCGGCGACCGCTACCGCATCGTCTCGCGGCTCACCCTCGGCCCGGCCGCGAGCACGCCCGAACCACAGCCCAGCCACCACCCCGGCATCCCGCCGGGCGACTTCGCCCACCGGGACACGGTCGCCTCCTCCACCCGCGGCGACGTCCAGGCCCTCTGAGACACGGGGTGCGCCCGCGCCGACCCTGGCCGAAGCAGGAAACTTAGTAGGCAACCACGGTTAAATCTATTGTGCCCGTGGTAATTTTCCTCCGATGGCCGGTGACTTCCGGAGGCATGCCCTCCGGGCGGGAGGGGACGTGAAGACAGGGCTTCAGGTGCGGCGGATCGAGCACCGCCGCGGCGACGCCGCGGTACTGGCCGTGAGCGGCGAACTCGACGTGGCCACCGCGGAGATCCTCGGCGACGCGGTCGACGCGGCCGTCAACAGCGGCCACCGGACCGTCATCCTGGACTGCGGGCGCCTGACCCTGTGCGACTCGCACGGCCTCGACCTCCTGCTGGGCCTGCGCACCAGACTGCACGCGCTCCAGGGAGACCTGGTCCTGGCCGCGGTGCATCCCGTCGTGCGCCACCTTCTGGAGGTCTCCGCGACCGCACAGATTTTCACCCAGTACGCCGGCAGGGACGAGGCGCTGCACCAGCTGTCGCAGGCCCACGTCCCGCGCTCGGCGCCTCATCCGGGGTAAACCCGTTCACCCTGATGGCGCCCGCCCGCGAGTCCGTCGATGGTGCCCGCATCCTTGCTCCCACCTGCAATCCGGGGACGATGCGAGCGTCGGAAGACCCCCGCGACGTGGCCCGTCGGACACGTCGGTTTCTTGTGAGGCCGTTGCGACCGTTACGCTTCGCAGCGTCTATGGCGTCAAATAGTGGGCGCCGATTACTGGAGGCCATACGTCATGCTGATCGCCCAGCGTCCCTCGCTGACCGAAGAGGTCGTCGACGAATTCCGCTCCCGGTTCGTGATCGAGCCGCTGGAGCCGGGCTTCGGCTACACCCTCGGCAACTCGCTGCGTCGGACCCTGCTCTCCTCGATCCCCGGTGCGGCCGTCACGTCCATCCGCATCGACGGTGTCCTGCACGAGTTCACCACCGTGCCGGGCGTCAAGGAAGACGTCACCGACCTCATCCTGAACATCAAGCAGCTGGTCGTCTCCTCGGAGCACGACGAGCCCGTCGTGATGTACCTGCGCAAGCAGGGCCCGGGTCTGGTCACCGCCGCCGACATCGCGCCCCCGGCCGGTGTCGAGGTCCACAACCCCGACCTGGTCCTGGCCACGCTGAACGGCAAGGGCAAGCTGGAGATGGAGCTGACCGTCGAGCGCGGCCGCGGCTACGTCTCCGCCGTGCAGAACAAGCAGGTCGGTCAGGAGATCGGGCGCATCCCGGTCGACTCGATCTACTCGCCGGTCCTGAAGGTCACGTACAAGGTCGAGGCGACGCGTGTCGAGCAGCGCACCGACTTCGACAAGCTGATCGTCGACGTCGAGACCAAGCAGGCCATGCGTCCGCGTGACGCCATGGCCTCGGCCGGCAAGACCCTGGTCGAGCTGTTCGGTCTGGCCCGCGAGCTCAACATCGACGCCGAGGGCATCGACATGGGCCCCTCGCCCACGGACGCCGCCCTGGCCGCCGACCTGGTCCTGCCGATCGAGGACCTCGACCTCACGGTCCGCTCGTACAACTGCCTCAAGCGCGAGGGCATCCACTCCGTGGGTGAGCTCGTGGCCCGCTCCGAGGCGGACCTGCTCGACATCCGCAACTTCGGCGCGAAGTCGATCGACGAGATCAAGCTGAAGCTCCACGGCATGGGCCTCAACCTCAAGGACAGCCCGCCCGGATTCGACCCCACCGTCTCCGCGGACACCTACCCGGCCCCGAACGAGGTCGACGCCGACGCCGACAGCGGTTTCGCCGAGACCGAGCAGTACTGAGCACCACAGCAGTACAGCAGTACTGAGCACCACACACCTGGCTCTGTGGCCCGCGCGTTGTACCGCGGACCACGGAGCCAGGTGCGTTACTCCTCGCTCGTCGGGTCGGCGGCCGCCGACCGTTCCTGGTGCTGCTGGATCTGACGCTTCAATTCACGGTGGAGATTCCGGTCGAGGTCGCCCTCGGCCACAAACGCCAAAATCTGCTGGGCGACGTCACGCACCTTGGTATTTGTGTGCATCGATACGGTGCGAATCACGTTCCATGCCGCGTCCGGGTCCAGGCGGCCGAGCGCGATGACCACGCCGATCGCCTGATCGACGATTGCGTGTGCCCACACCGCGTGCCGCAGTTGTTCTACTTCTTCTTGCAACTCCCATGCGTTCTCGACTTCGCCGGCACCGGAGGATTCGATGCTGGTAGCGCTGGTATTGGTGTCGGTCGACACGCGAGCCCTCCGGGTTCTGGGACGATCACGATCCACACAATCCCAAATGACTTTCCATCAGGCAACCTTCCCCCTGGTCAACCGGTCGACAAACCCCCGCCCGGCGCCTCAAACCTCCGGCGGCCGCAAGTCCTCGGCCTCGGTGGGGGGCTGGCCGGTCAGGCGGGTGATCAGGTCGGTGCACAAGTCACGAAGTTTGATGTTGCGGTTCTGGGAAGTGGTCCGCAGGATCGCGAACGCCTCGGAACTGGAGCAGCGCTGCTGGGCCATGATCAGTCCCATCGCCTGGTCGATCACGGCGCGGGAACGCAGCGCCTGCTGCACGTCCTTGGTGAACTGACTCGACTGGGTTATGCGTTGCGCCAGAGCGATCGCTCCCGTCGCCTGGGAGGCCAGGACCCGCAGCGCGGGCTGATCACTGTCGTCAAAACCGTGCGGCTCGGGCGCGTAGAGATTCAGCGCTCCTGCGGTGTCGGTACGTTCGGCGATCGGCAGCGACAGGGATGAACGGGTGCCGGAGGCCACCGCATGCGCCGGGTAGGTGCCCCAGCGCTGTTCCTCCAGCATGTCGCCGACGTGGATCTCCTGACCGGTGCGCAGTGCTTGCAGGCACGGCCCGTCGTTGAGCCCGTACTGCTTCTCGTCCAGGGCGGCGGCATCGGTGCCGGCGCTGGTCACCGTCAGGAACTGACCATCACGCTGAAGAGTGATCCCGCAGCCCGTCGCACGCGGGGCGTAGGTCATTGCCGCTTCGGCCAAACCGTGCAGGAAGTCGTCGAGGGTCTCGGTGTCCAGGAGAAGGTCGACCACGCTGATGAAGTCGGCCGACTCGCCGTTGTCGGGGGGCATTAAGTGTCCGTTCCGCGGACCATCAAGACCCACTGGACGGGGGCATGGGGACGGTCGCCGAGGTCCACGGAATCCTCCGCCGCAGGGCCACATCCCGGCACGCGGTCGCCACTCGGCCTCCACGCGGGAAAGACCTGGGTAAATGAGCCGCACCTCCACACTCCCCCCTGCGCCACGGCGGGCGCAACCCCATCGCGGCCGTCTTGGCCCCTTTCACGGGACTCGTCGGCTGACCGCTCCGCGCCGATTGGCTGCCTGTTCCGTTTGGGCGGATGATGGTCGGGAACAAGCATCACGATGCTTCGGAATGTAGGCATCTGACCGCGGGCTGAGTAATCGCTCTTCGGCTGGATGGCATTCCCCATGCGTCTCGCTCTCGCGGATCCGTGCCGGCCAATCCGTTGAGGAGCGATTTTTTATGCTCGCCAAATGCGTTTCCACGCCTGAGTCATCGCAGAAAAGGCGCACGCGCCGTTCTCACGATGATGCCCCCGACACCGAAGGCATCTTCGTCCGTCTGGCCTGCCTCGGCTCCGGCCCCGAGCGGGACGCACTCCGTGAGCTGGCGATCGAGGCCTGGCTGCCCATGGCCCACCGCATCGCCACAGGCTTTCGCAACAAGGGCGAGAGCCTGGAGGACCTGAAACAGGTCGCCGCCATGGGCCTGCTCAAGGCCGTCAACCGCTACGACCCCGGCCGTGGTGCGTTCGAGTCCTACGCCGTCCCGACCATCACCGGCGAACTGCGCCGTCACTTCCGTGACCATCTGTGGGACCTGCACGTCCCCCGCGGCGTGCAGGAACACCGCAACAAGGTCCGTATGGCCCGTCGCGACCTGATGCAACAGCCGGGCAGCGCCGAACCCACCGTCGACGAGATCGCCACGGAGACCGGCCTGACCCAGGACGAGGTCCGAGACGGCATGACGGCGATCGACAGCTACCGGGCCCTGTCCCTCGACGCCGCGCTGGCCCCGTCCGACTCGGACGGTTTCAGCCTCATCGACAAGATCGGCGAGACGGACACCGCCTTCGATCTCGTCACCGACCGCGAGGCCGCCAAGACCGGGCTGCGGCAGCTGCCGGAGCGCGCGCGCACCATCCTCTACCTGCGGTTCTTCGAGCACCAGACGCAGAGCCGGATCGGCGAGCAGCTCGGTATCTCCCAAATGCACGTCTCGCGGCTCCTTCAGCAAAGCTGCGCCCGGGTGCGGGACGAAGTCGAGCATCGAGCCCGGCATGTCAGCCGCGCCTGACTCCGCACGAGCCTGTCCGCGACGCCTTGCCGAGCAGGCCGAGCTGATCGTGGCCGTGGTGGGCGGGCTGAGCCCGTCCGCCGCCCGCGACGGCCTGCGGCAGATCTCCGCGCGCACCGGCATCAAGGAGCACCACGTGGCCCAGCTCCCCGTCGAGTGGGGCCGCACCGGCGTGCTGTGTGCCGACATCCGCACCGAACTGCACCACTACCTGGCCACTCACCCGCCCACGGCCAGATCTTGAAACGTCACCGGCCCCGCCTGGCACCGCCGGTCAGCGGTGCGTCAGGGTGAACACGCCGCCCTGCGGGTCACGCAGGGCGGCGCCCTGAGCGCTGCGCCGCACGACGGATGCCCCGTGGTCGAGTGCCAGGGCCACGGTGGATCCGAGATCGGAAACCGTGAAGCGCACGTCCCACCGTGGCAGGTCGGCCGGGTCGGCCGCCGCGGGGCGGGCTTCCGAGCCGAGGCGGGCCAGCACCTTGCCCTCCTGGCTCAGGACGACTTCGCCGTTCTCGTAGTCCACCTCGCAGCAGCCCGGGTCGCCAGTGGCCCAGTCCAGGACCTGCCCGTAGAAGATGGCCGCCTCGAAGGCGTCCGGCGAGCGCAGCCGCAGCCACACCGGAGCGTCCGCGCGCCCGGACTGCCAGCCGGCGATGAGGCGCCCCTCCCAGATGCCGAAGACGGCGCCGTCCCGGTCCGCCGCGAGCGCCCCGCGGCCCACCGGGAACCGCACGGGCCCCACGGCGACGGTCCCGCAGCGCTCACGGATGCGCGCGGCGGTCACGTCGGCGTCCTTCACCGCGAAGTAGGGCGTCCATGCCACCGGAACCCGCAGCGTCGAAGCGAGTGCGCCGATGCCGGCGACGGGCTTGCCCTCGTGCTCGGCGACGCGGAAGTCCTCGCCCAGACTCGCCGAGCGGAACGTCCAGCCCAGAACGGCCCCGTAGAAGGACTCCGCGGCGTCCAGGTCGTACGTCAGCAGACTCGTCCAGCAAGGCGCACCCACGACCTCGTGGCTCGTCGTCGCGTCGGCGGCGGAAACAGCGGTTCTGTGGTCGGTCATCGCACTCAACGTCCAGGGGAAAGGGAGACTCGGCGGCGGACTGGTTACCCGCCCGGCGCCACCTCACACGTCCCTCGGTGCCAAGCCCTGCATCCGGCCTGCTGCTCCGGCGCCCTGCGCACGCAGGAGGCTCAGGTCCGCCGTCCTGCGCAACGCGCAAGACTCAGTTCCGCGCCAGACTCTTCAGGGCTCCTGCCCTCTGCGCCTTTCTCCGCTGACGGAAGCGCTCGTCTTCTCCCAGTCCGCCCCACACCCCTGCGGCCTGCCCGGTCTCCAGTGCCCAATTGCGGCACCGCTTGAGAACCGGACAGCCGTGGCACACCCGCTTGGCGGCCAGAAGGTCCTCCTCGGCGGGGCCTGACGTGCCCACCGGGAAAAACAGGTCGGGATCCTCTCGGGCACAGGCGGCTTGCCGCCACCACGATTCCATGACGCCTCCCTGCGTCGCCGGATCACATCCGGCTGCACGATGCGATTGCCGTGTCCATGCTGGTTACAGGCGCGGGTCCCCAGAAGGTGCCAACCGAAACAGAGGACTCACCACCCGCGGCGAACAACGCCCGGGTGCCGCGCACGCGTCGAGCCGCCCCAGCCGGGGACCCGGCATGCGAGACCGCCTCGATCCCGGGCGCCACGGCACCCGAAGGAAGGAAACCTCACGTGCCCCTCTCTCCCAGCACACAACAGCCTCTCGCGGGGCAGACCGCGCTCGTCACCGGCGGATCACGCGGCCTCGGCCTGCTCGTCGCCGACCAGCTGGCCGCTCGCGGCTGCACGGTGACCATCGCGGCCCGCGACGCCGGTGAACTCGCCTCGGCCCAGCAGAAGCTGCTGCGGCGGCGGCCCGGCGTCACGGTCCACACCGCCGTCTGCGACGTGCGGGACCAAGAGGCCGTACACGCCATGTTCCGGACCGCCCACGACACCTGCGGCGGCCCCGACATCGTCGTCGCCAACGCGGGCATCATCCAGGTCGCGCCGGTGGAGGCCATCGGCGCCAAGGAATTCCGGGACGCCATGGACACGATGTACATGGGAGCCGTGCACACCTGCCTCGAAGCCCTTCCGTATCTCAAGGAGAGCCGGCGGGGCGGGCGGCTGGCCGTGATCTCCTCGGTGGGCGGCCTCCTGGGCGTGCCGCATCTGCTGCCCTACGCCGGCGCGAAGGCAGCGATCGGTGTCGTCGCGGAGGGCCTGCACGCCGAATTCGCCGCGAGCGGCGTCAGCGTGACCGCGGTCTATCCCGGACTGATGCGGACCGGATCGCACCTCCAGGCCGAGTTCGGCGGCTCGCGCAGCCAGGAGTTCGGCTGGTTCTCCGCGCTGGCCGGTGCACCGCTGGTCTCCATGAACGCCGAACGCGCCGCGGAGCGCATCGTCAGGGCCGTGGTCCGGCGCCGGACACGCCTGGTCCTGACGCCGCTGGCCCGGGCCGCCGACCTGGCGCACGGCCTGGCGCCGGCCGTGACGACGCGCCTCAACGGCGTGCTGGCGCGGATGCTGCCGCAGGTGGCGCCCGGGCGCCCGCGGCTGCGCCGCGGGGCCGAGACCGATCCCCCGCAGGGAGCGGTCAGCAGCCGGTTCCAGGCGTGGGGCAGCGCCCTGAACGAGCGGGCCGCCGACGCCTACAACCAACGGAAGCGCTGATCAGAGCGTGCCGCAGCCAGATCAAGGCACGGCGCGCGGGCCGGGCCGACCCGTCCCGGCCATGTGGAGAGGTGAGCCTGCGCTCCGCGTGGGAACTTGGATCACATGACCCCTTCCCCGCACCCGGACCAGAACCCCGACCCGCCCGAACCGATTCCGGACCCCGACCCCCGCGAGACCACGGGCCTGGAACCGGGCGGGAGCGTGCCGCCGGGAGAGACCCCGCCCGCCGAGAGCAGCATGTCGGGAGCGGGGCCACACGAGACGCACAACCCGTCGAAGGGCTGGGCGAAGGGACCGCTGGCGTTGATCATCGGCCTCGCCGTGCTGTTCGCGGCCTTCTTCCTCGTCTACGCGATCGTGCTCTGGCTCTGAGCCCGGTTTTCTGCGGTCGCACCCGGCCACACACGGCCGTTGGCGTCCCTGAGCACGCCCTGTGTCAGCCCTCGGCCTTCTCCTGGGTGTAGGTCCAGGCGTACTGCAACCAGTCCGCCACCGTCATCGCGGCGAAACCGGCCCCCACCACGCGGGCACCCCGCGGCACGAGCACATAGGCCCCCATCAGCCCGGTGGCGGTCCACGCGGACGTGCAGAAGGGGCACGACACCAGATCGCCCACCGCCAGCCGCAGACCGCTGCCCCGCGGTTCGTCCATGGTCTCGCCGGCGGTGGTGTCCTCGACGCGGCGGGTGAACGGCGCCCTGAGGAAACTGGTGGCCTTGTCCTTGGTGAGCAGGCGGGCCGTCTTGAATGTGGCGATGCCCAAGAGCGCCACGTCCCACGGCGGGACCCGCTCCGGCAGAGCCACACCGCGTCGACGCGCCAGCGCCACGATGCCTCCCGCCGCGGCCGTGAACGTCGCCATCAGGGCGGCGTATCCCCCAAGGGGGACGTTCCCGCGCTCGTCGTACGCGTGAGCAAGCTTCTCTGGGGCCGTCACGGCTCCTCCAGTGCTGGGTGTGTCTGCGGCAAGAAGCAGCGCGAGAACCCTCCGTGATCCGGCAGCGGATCTCGTCGTGCCCGCACCGGGTGCCCGTCCCCCTCTCGTCACTCCTGGGCCCGGGCGCTGTGGCGCATCGCCCGAACGCTTCACCCGCAGGTCTGCCGCAGCGCTTTCGGGGAACTCCTGATGCATGGCTGAGAAGCGGCGGCTGAGGACGAGCGATGTCGACGGTCCCGGTATCCGCCGGGTCCGCTCCGGACGCGGCTTTCGCTACACGGACGCCTCGGGCCGCCCCGTCACCGATCCGGCCGAGAAGGAGCGTCTGCGCGGGCTGGTCATCCCGCCGGCCTGGCGCGACGTCTGGATCTGCCCGTGGCCCAACGGGCATCTGCAAGCCGTGGGCACCGACGACGCGGGACGGCGCCAGTACCTGTACCACCCGCACTTCCGCGAGCGTCAGGAGTCGGCGAAGCACGAACACGTCCTGGAGGTCGGCGCCGTGCTCCCCCAGGTGCGCGCCCACATCGCCGAGGACCTCGAAGGCCGCGGCCTCAGCCGCGAACGGGTCCTCGCCTGCGCCGGCCGCATGCTCGACCTCGGCTTCTTCCGCATCGGCAACGAGACGTACCGGCGGGACAACGGCACCTACGGACTGACCACCCTCCTGAAGGAACACGTCTCCGTCCGGCGCGGCGAGGTCTGCGTCACCTATCCCGCGAAGTACTCCAAGACCCAGGCCCGGGCGCTCATCGACCCGCCCGCCTGCAAGGTCCTGCGGGCTCTGCTGCGCCGGGGCGAGCCGGACTCGCGCCTGTTCGCCTACTGGCAGGGCCGGGCCTGGCACGAGCTGCACGCGGCCGAACTCAACGACTACCTGCGGGCCCGCGCGGGCACGGACATCACCGCCAAGGACTTCCGCGTCTGGCACGCCACCGTTTTGGCGGCGGTCGCGCTCGCGGTGTCGGCGCCGGTAGCCGACGAGTCGAAGGCCGCGCGCAAGCGGGCCGTCACCCGGGCCGTCCGCGAGGTCAGCGGCTACCTCGGCAACACGCCCGCGGTCTGCCGGGCTTCGTACATCAATCCCCGCGTCGTCGAGCTCTTCGAAGAAGGCCACACGATCGCCGACACCCTCGAACGGCTGGGCGACGGCGTTCCGTTCGGCCATCCCGCGACGCAGGGGCCCGTCGAGGAAGCGGTGTTGCGGCTACTGAAGTGAGGCAGGAGTCTCCGGGGGCCTTACAGGGTCGGGCGTGGGGACGCCTCGTCGGCGACGTGGTCGTCGTGGTCGTCGTGGCCTTCCGGGCGTCGCGGCGCCCGCTGTCCGTAGACGGTTTCGGGGGCGAGGGTGCGACGGATGAGGGCGCGCGCGATGTCGCTGGGGCGCTCGCCGCTGCGGGCGCTGTAGCGGTGGATGGCTTGGCCCGCATCGGCGACGCTCTCGCCGCTGTACGCGGAGAGCAGGCCTTTGGCCGTTTCCAGGGCGGCTTTCACCGACACCGCGGCCTGCACGTGCGTGAGGATGTCCTGCGGGCGCGTGGGCTCGACGCTCCAGCGCACCACGGACACCGCGGTGACATCGGCGAGCGCCTGCACGAGTGCGACATCGTCCGCGTCCAGCTCCGCGGAATCCTGAAGGAGCAGGTTGACCGCCCCCACGATCTGGCGGTGCGCGCGGATGGGCAGCGCGTAGGCGGCGTGGAAACCGCTGGTGAGGGCGAGCGGGACGAAGGCGGGCCAGCGCTCGATCTCATCGGCGAGCTGGGGGACCGCGACCTGCCGATGGGTTCGCCAGGCCTCGACGCAGGGTCCTTGCCCGGTCTGGAGCTGGATGAGCTCCAACAGCGCGGCGCGCTCGTCGGAGACGGCCATGGGACGCAGGTTGCCGCGCGCGTCGCCCATGAGGATGCCGGTCGCCGAGGCGCCGGTGAGCGCCACGCAGTGAAGGGCCAGGCGATCGAGCAGAACGGTGGGGTCGACGCCGTCGGCGAGCGTATCGGTGAGGCTGACGAAAGCTTCGGCGACGTGCTGTTGGTGGCTGGTCACGGTCGTCTCGCCATCTGTGTGCCCGCGCGAAGTGTCACCGGATCCTCTATTCATCGAGCACTACCCGCCGCAAGATCACGTCTCGTGCCGCCTGGCTCAGGCTCTGGCCGTGCGAGAAGGCGTGCGCACGCAGTCTGGCCAGGGCCTGCTGAGCATCGAGCCCGAGGTTATACATGATCACTCCCGTGGCCTGGTGGATCTCGGTGTTGTCGACCTCGGCACCCTCCAGCCACGACGTGAAACCCCAGTGATCCAGGTCCTCCTGCTGAGTCTCCCGGCTGCGGACATGCGTCTCGATCAGCGCCAGAGTGATGGCGTCGGCGATCAGCAGACCGCAGCGCAGGTCCCGTCCGCTCAGGAGCCCGGCCTTCTTGCTGTAGAGATCGAGTGTCCCGATGACCGAGGCCGCGCTGCCCAGCGGGAGGGAGAAGACCGCGCGCACGCCGAGTTCCATGGCCTGCTGAGCGAAGATGGGCCACCGTCTGGCGTCGGCGCCCTGAGCCAGGTCGGCGACGAGCACCGGCGCGTTGAGAGTCAGCGCGGTGCGGCAGGGCCCGTCGCCCAGGTTGTACTGCGCTTCGGCGAGGCGGCCTGCCACAGGGCCGCTCGACCACCACGTGGCGCGGACGCCGTCCGTGCCGTCGCTGACCGTGATGGACGCCCCGCTCAGGTCCAGTGCCTCGGTGCACAGCTCGCACAGTGCTGCCGGGCGGCGCTGCGGATCGGGCTCTTCCACGGCGGCTCTGAGGGCCGCGGCGAAGCGCGCCAAGTCGCCCGCTTCTTGCTCGCCGTGGTCATCGTCGCGGGGACGGTCGTCGCTCATCGCGCTCACCTCCCCGCAGATGCGGCCCTGCGCATCAGAATGCACCCGTCCCGGCGGCCGGGCGCCGCGGAAGGGGCGCGAGAGTTGCAGCAACCGATGACAGACCACCAACGCTTGGGAGCTGGAGAGACAGGCGCCGTGCACGGTCTGTCGGACAAACCGGTGCACGGCTGGGCGTGGCGCTCGCCCCTTGGCGTTTCATCCGCTGGATCGAGCTTGCGTGTTTCAGGATGCAACGAGCTTCTGTGTTTCAGGATGCAATCCTGGCGACGAAAGCGCCACGCTTGCGAGGTCCGCGAGCCGTCAGCTTACCGGTTCACGCCGGTGACGTTCTGTCGCACCGGCCGGTTCAGGAGCCTCGGTGAGCCGCTGTCGGGCGGCGGTCAGTGCCGCTTGGACTTCGCGGGTGCCGGTGCAGACGCACAGGGTGTAGGCGAGGTCTTCCATGCCCTGGCGGGCCTCGGCGCTTCGGCCCTGCTCGTGCAGCGCTCGCATCTCCTCGTACTGGGACATCAGTTTGCGCAGTACGGACGGGTGAGCCATCAGCACGGCGGTCTCCTTCGGTCATGCGTCGCGACAGCCGTCAGCGATCGCTGGTGGCTCACCTGGCAGTTGCCGCGGATCTCGGCGGCACCGGTGGGGGGGAAGAGGTCTGGACGGAAGTCGAGGAAGAACATCACTCACTCCGGGGAAGCAGGGCTCATGGCACGGCCGCTTCCTGACCTCGACCTTCAGTGTGCCCACCAAACGGCCGCTCACGCCACCGGAGGGCGCGGGCAGCCGGCGCTCACTCTGTCGGCGGCACCGGACACTCCTGGCCGAGACGGCCGGCGCACTCCAGGAGCAGGGCGTGGACGAAGGCCTGCGGGAGGTTGCCGCGCAGCTGGCGCTGGATGATGTCGTACTCCTCGGAGAACAGGCCGGGGGGCCCGCAGGCCGCCCGGTTGCGTTCGAAGAAGCGCACGGCACGCACCGGGTTCCCCTGCTGGTGCTCGGCCAGCGCCATCATGAAGCCGCACAGCAGGAACGCGCCCTCGGCCCGTGCCAGCGGCCTGGCGTCGTGGCGGAAGCGGTAGACGTACTCGTCGCGGGCCAACTCCTCCCGCACGGCGCGCACGGTGGCCACCGTGCGAGGATCGGAGCCCGGCAGCGCGCCGCGGACGGCGGGCAGCAACAGCGCCGCGTCCACGCCGGCTTGGTCCGGCGCCCGTTTCCAACGGCCGTCGGCGTGCAGGCTGGTGCGGGTCGTCTCGGCCAGGATCGTGTCGGCCAGTGCGGTCAGGCGCGCGACCTGTGCCCGGGCCCCGGGCAGCTGGGCGACGGCGCGCAGACCGGCGACGCAGCTGAGCCGGGAGTGGGTCCAGTGCCGCTCCTCGGTCTCCCAAATGCCGGCGTCGGGCCGCATCCACAGCTGTTCGACCGCGGCGACGGCGGTGTGCACGGCACGCCAACTGTCCCCCTCCAGACGGCCCGAGCGGCCCGCGGTGGCCAGCAGTTGCAGGGCTTCGCCGTAGGTGTCGAGCTGGAACTGCTGGTTCACCCAGTTCCCGATCTTGTCGGTTCCGCCCGGGTAGCCGGGCAGGTCCAAGGTCCGCTCGGAGGGCACCGCGCCACCGGTGACGGTGTAGGCGGGCTTGAGTTCCGTCCCGTCCTGAAGGAGCCGGGCCGTGACGAAGCCGACCGCGGAGTCGAGGAGTCCGGTGGCGCCCGCGCCCGCCGCGGCGATGCCCGCGTAGCACTGGTCGCGGATCCAGGCGTAGCGGTAGTCGTAGTTGCGGCCCGCGCCGGCGCGTTCGGGCAGGCACATCGTCGCGGCGGCGACCATGCCGCCGCCGCTGCTGGTCAGGCCGCGCAGGACCGCCAGGGCGTGGTGGGCGTCGCGGGGCGCGATGGTCCCCGGGGGCGCGGGGCACTCGCGCGCCCAGGCGGCCTCGGTGGTGGCCCAGGCCGTGGCGGAGCACACCGCCTCGGCGGGCAGCGGTCCGGGCGACAGTTCCAGTACGAGGTCGTGGTGGCCGCCCGGGGGCACGGTCAGCTCCAGGGTGAGCAACGCGCCGCCGGCCGGTCCGCGGGTCGTGCGCGCGGCTGCCGCGCCCGTCCAGCGCCAGTGCAGGGGGCCGGTGCGGCCGCTCCATGTTCCGTCGGGCCGCCGGGTGGGGTGGCCGGCGTCGGCGCCGAACGCGCCGCGCGGTTCGAGCAGGACCCGGACCCGCGCGGGGCAGTCCCTCGCCACGATGCGGCGCAGCAGCACCACGCGGTCGCTCGCGCCGGGAAAGGCCAGGGCTTCGCGGCACTCGACGGGGCCCTCGCCGGTGATGAACCGGCTGCGCCAGATGAGAGTGCCCGTCTCGTAGGAGCCGCCCCACACGTGCCGCGGGTCGAGCGGGGTGACGGCGTAGGTGCCGCTGCCGCCGACGAGGGCCGAGAACACCGCGTCGGAGTCCCAGCGCGGTGCGCACATCCATGCGATGTCGCCGTGCGGGCCGATCAGAGCGCCTCGTTCGCCGTCGGCCAGCAGCGCGTACTCCCGCAGCACGTGCGGGGCGAAATCAGGACCGCTGCCGCTGGTCTCCGGCGTGGGCATGGCGGGGGCGTCCTCTCCGGTCACCACCAGGCGATCCGCCGGCTTCGCGACGGCGGACGCCGGCGTGCGCGCAGGCCACGGCAGCCGCGTCGAGGGTGTGTCCGCAGTATCGCAGCGTGCGGCCGTGCCCGCCCGCGGTGACCTGCGCCCTCACCGGATCGGCCCGGGGTCCGCGCGGGCGCCGGGGAAAACATGCGACGGGCCGTCTGCCGGGGTGCCATGGGGGGAGACGAAAGGGGTGTCACCGGCATGGCGCGTCCAGTGTGGAGCGGAACGCTGACCTTCGGTCTTGTGTCGTTGCCCGTCCAGATGTTCACCGCCACGGACAGTCACACCGTGCACTTCCACCAGGTGCAGCGCGGTACGTCCGACAGGGTGCGCAATCGGCGGGTGAACGAACGCACCGGCGAGGAAGTCCCGCCGGACGAGATCGTCAAGGGCTTCGACGCCGGTGACGAGTACGTGCTGGTCGAGCCGGACGAGCTGGACGACATCGCGCCGGGCCGCTCCAAGACTCTGGAGATCACGGGCTTCGTCGACCTGGAGGAGATCGATCCGATCTTCTTCGACAAGACCTACTACCTCGGCCCGAAGGGCAAGGAGTACATCAAGGTCTACGCCCTGCTCCGCAAGGCGCTCGCCGAGGCGGACCGGGCCGGACTCGCGACCTTCGTGATGCGCAACCACCAGTATCTGGTCGCGCTGAAGGCCGAGTCGGGGCTGCTGACGCTGCACACCTTGCACTGGGCCGACGAGATCCGCGACCCGCGCAAGGAGATCGACGATCTGCCCGGCAAGACGAAGGTCACCGACCGCGAGCTGAAGATGGCACGCCAGCTCGTGGACACCTTGCACATGGAGTGGAACCCCGACGACTTCCACGACACCTACCAGGAGCAGGTGGCGGCGCTCATCGAGGCCAAGCGCACCGGCGAGGCGGTCGAGAAGGCGCAGCCGCCGAGCGAGCCCACCAACGTCATCGACCTGATGGACGCGTTGCAGGCCAGCGTCGACCGGGCGAAGAAGCCCTCGCGCGGCGGCCCGAAGCAGACCGGCCGCAAGGCGTCGCCGCCCACCCCGCTGGGCGAGGCCGCCTCCCGCCGCCGGTCCTCCGGCGGCGGCAAGCGGGCCAAAACCCACAAGCCCGCGTCGCTCGACGCGCTGACCAAGGCCGAGCTCTACCGGCGGGCCGGCGAGGCCTCGGTCCCCGGCCGCTCCTCCATGAACCGCCAAGAGCTGATCGACGCGCTGCGCGGGGCACGACGGCACCGGGCCACGTCGTGATCGCGCGGCGGCCCGGCGCCGGCCGGCACGTTTGACGCCGGACTTCGCGGGCACTTCGAGCACCGACGCGCGACGATCACAGGGCGAAGCGCGACATTTCCGTACCTCCCAAGCGCGAGGTGGTCATGAGCGGCGATTGACCAGGCCCGGCGGGCAGGCACACCACACGACCACGCACGAAGGCGTCCCGGTCGGCCGGGGCGTCGGAATGGATGGCCATGAGCAGCGGTTTCACGGGGCCCGAAGGATTCGGGCAGGATCCCTTCGGGGACCTCTTCGCACGGTTCTTCGGCAGCGGACGACGGCAGATCGACATCGGCAAACTCATGAGCGGGCCCGCCCGCCAGCTGATGACCACCGCGGCCACCTATGCCGCGGACCACGGCAAGAGCAACCTCGACACCGAGCACCTGCTGCGGGCGGCCCTGGCCCTCGAACCGACCCGCGCTCTGATCGAGCGTTCGGGAGCCGACCCCGACACGATCGCCGAGGAGATCGACCGGCACGCCGGGGAGACCGAGGGCGTCACTCCCCCGCAGGCGGTGGCGCTCACGCCCGCCGTCAAGCGGGCGCTGCTCGACGCGCACGAGGTGGCGCGGGCCGTGGGGGCCGGATACATCGGCCCCGAGCACATCGTCATGGCCCTCGCCGCCAACCCCGACAGCGCGGCCGGACACATCCTCAACGCGGCGCGCTTCGACCCCGGCAGCACGCCCCAAGCACCGCAGGGCTCGCCGGGCGCCGCCGAACCACGCCAAAAGGCCCAGGGCGGGGGCACGCCCACCCTGGACCGCTACGGGCGGGACCTGACCGCGCTGGCCGGGGAGGGCCGCGTGGACCCGGTCATCGGCCGCGAGGAAGAGATCGAGCAGACCATCGAGGTGCTCTCGCGCCGCGGCAAGAACAACCCGGTCCTCATCGGGGACGCGGGCGTCGGCAAGACCGCCGTGGTGGAGGGCCTGGCCCAGCGCATCGCGGACGGTGACGTACCGGAGACCCTCGCCGACCGCCGGGTCATCGCCCTGGACCTGTCGGGCGTCGTGGCCGGCACCCGCTACCGCGGCGACTTCGAGGAGCGGCTGAACGGCATCATCGACGAGGTCCGCGCGCACGCCGACGAACTGGTCGTCTTCATCGACGAACTGCACACGGTGGTCGGAGCCGGCGGCGGCGGTTCCGAAGGCGGGTCGATGGACGCGGGCAACATGCTCAAACCCGCGCTGGCCCGGGGCGAACTGCACGTGATCGGGGCGACCACCCTGGAGGAGTACCGGCGCTACATCGAAAAGGACGCCGCCTTGGCCCGCCGCTTCCAGCCCATCTTGGTCGCGGAGCCGACGGCCGCGGACGCGGTGGAGATCCTGCGCGGGCTGCGCGATCGCTACGAGGCCCACCACCAGGTGCGCTACTCCGACGAGGCCCTGCTCGCCGCCGTCGAACTGTCCGACCGCTATCTCACCGAACGGTTCTTGCCGGACAAGGCCATCGACCTCATGGACCAGGCGGGCGCACGGGTCCGGCTGCGCTCGCGCACCAAGGGCACCGACGTACGGGCCCTGGAACGCGAGATGGAGCAGGCCGTCCGCGACAAGGACCAGGCCGTGGCCGCGGAGAACTACGAACGCGCCACCGAACTGCGCGACCGTATCGGCGCGTTGGCCCGCAAGATCGAGGCCGGGCGCACCCGCGAGCCGGGTGACGGGCAGATCATCGAGGTGGCGCCGGACGACATCGCCGAGGTGGTGTCCCGGCAGACCGGCATCCCCGTCAGCACCCTGACCCAGGAGGAGAAGCAGCGCCTGCTCGGCCTTGAACAGCACCTCCACGAGCGCGTCGTCGGCCAGGACGAGGCCGTCAGCGCCGTGGCCGAAGCGGTGCTCCGCTCCCGCTCCGGCCTGTCCAGCCCCGACCGGCCCATCGGCAGCTTCCTCTTCCTGGGCCCCACCGGCGTGGGCAAGACGGAACTCGCACGGGCCCTGGCCGAGGCGCTGTTCGGCAGCGAGGAGCGCATGGTGCGGCTCGACATGAGCGAGTTCCAGGAACGGCACACGGTCAGCCGTCTGGTCGGCGCCCCTCCCGGCTACGTGGGCCACGACGAGGCCGGCCAGCTCACCGAGGCCGTACGACGCCACCCGTACTCGCTGCTGCTGCTCGACGAGGTGGAAAAGGCCCACCCCGACGTCTTCAACATCCTGCTCCAGGTACTGGACGACGGCCGGCTGACCGACGCGCAGGGCCGCACGGTCAACTTCACCAACACCGTCATCGTGATGACCAGCAACCTCGGCTCCGAGGCGATCACCGGGCGCGGCGCGGCCCTCGGTTTCCGGGCGGACGGCTCCGACGCCGACGAAGAGGCCCGGCGCGAGCAGGTGCTGCGGCCCCTGCGCGAGCACTTCAGGCCGGAGTTCCTCAACCGGATCGACGAGGTCGTCATCTTCCGGCGGCTCAGCGGCGAGCAACTGCGCCAGGTCACCGATCTGCTCCTTGAGGAGACCCGGCGCCGACTGCACGCCCAGGACATCACCATCGAGTTCGCCCCCGCGGCGGTGGACTGGCTCGCCCGCCGCGGCCACCAGCCCGAATACGGCGCCCGCCCGCTGCGCCGCACCATCCAGCGCGAGGTGGACAACCGGCTCTCGCGCCTGCTGCTGGACGGGCAGCTGAGCGCCGGCAGCCGGGTCCTGGTGGACGCCGAAGACGACGCCCTGACCATCCGCACGGTGGGCGACCCGACCCCGCGGGAGGCCTGACGATGTCACGACCCGGACAGCCAGAGCCCGGACACCAGGCCGAGAGCCGGCCGCCCGAGGGCGCCCCCGCCCCCGGCCCCGCCCCGCGCGTGGCCGTTGTCACCGGGGCGGACTCCGGCATCGGCCGCGCCACGGCCGTACGGCTCGCCGCCGCCGGCATGGACGTCGGCATCACCTGGCACAGCGACCGGGAAGGGGCCGAGGAGACGGCCGCCGAAGTGGGCCGCCACGGCCGGCGCGCGGAGATCGCCCGGATGGACCTGACCGACCTGCCCGACGCGGCGAAGGTGGTCGACGAACTCGCCGGGCGCCTCGGACGGATCGACGTCCTGGTCAACAACGCCGGCACGGGCACCGCGACCCCCTTCGTGGACCTGGAACTCGACGACGTACGGCACGTGCTCGACGTCGATCTGATCGGACCGTTCCTGTGCGGCCAGCACGCCGCGCGCCGCATGATCCAGCAGGGCGACGGGGGCCGCATCGTCAACGTGACCTCCGTCCACGAACACCAACCCCGCGTGGGCGCGGCGCCCTACTGCGCCGCCAAGGGCGGGCTGGGGCTGCTGACCCAGGTGATGGCCCTGGAGCTGGCGGAGCACGGCATCACCGCCAACGCCGTCGCCCCCGGCGAGATCGCCACCCCGATGACCGGGCAGGAGGACGCGGACGTGCACCGGACGCAGCGCCCGGGCATCCCCCTCAACCGCCCCGGCGACGCCCGTGAGATCGCCGCCGTCATCGCCTTCCTCGCGGGCCCCGACGCCTCGTACGTGACCGGCGCCTCCTGGGTCGCGGACGGCGGCATGGTGCGCATGGGGCCCCAGGCCGGCTCGCACCTGCACAGCCACGAGTGGCGCCGGCCATGAGCACCCCGCAGGGACCTCGCCCGCCCGCCGTGGCGGCCGGCACCGGGAAACGGAGCAGCAGGTGACACCACAGGCCGAAGAGACCGCTCCCGAGGCACGCGGGCCGCGCACCAAGCTGTGGCCGGCCGCGGCCGCCGAGACGCCGGCGCCGCAGGACGGCGCGGAGGAGCTGCCGCCCGACCTCAACCAGGCCATCTTGGAGGCGGCCAAGCAGGTGGGCGCCGTCCTCAAACGGCACGAGTACGACTTCGCCCTCGCCGGCAGCGTCGCGGTGTACGCGCACGGCGGGGCCGGCAACCTCCAGCACGACGCCGACTTCTGCATCAAGCCCGAAGACGCCGAAGCGATCGCGGCCACCTTGGCCGAGGCCGGTCTGACGGTGTATGCGCCGCCCGAGGACTGGCTCTTGAAGGCCACATGCCTCGGCCAGGACATCGATCTCATCTTCGAGCTGGCCCACCAGCCGGTCACCGCCGACCTGTTGGCCCGGGCCACGGAGCTGCCGGTGGACTCGGTGCGCATGCCGGTGCTGGCACCGACCGACCTGATGCGCGCCCTGCTCGCCGCCTTCTCCGAACACCACTGCGACTTCGGCGCAGTCCTGCCCATCGCCCGGCAGCTGCGCGAGAAGGTCGACTGGGAGGCGGTCCGCCGCGACTGCGGGGACGCGCCGATGCCGGCCGCCTTCCTCTACCTGCTGGAGCGCCTGCACGTCATCGCACCTCAAGGAGGAGACCGATGAACGACCACGTCGAATACCGCATCGCGCACCTGAAGGAACGCCTGGCGGCCGAGCAACTGGGCGAGCTGGGTATCCGCGTGGAGCCCCGCGGATCGTCCGTGACGGTGGTGGGCACCGTGCCCACCACGCAGTGCCGCGAGGAAGTGATGCGTACGGCGCAGGAAGACCTGGCCGGGCTCACGGTCCACTTCGACGTCCTGGTCGCCGAATCGACGGCACCCGACCACCCCGAGGAGCTCGCATGATCCGCGTCGCAGCCGTGGGGGACATCCACATGGGCCTCGACAGCCACGGCGTGCTCCGGCCCGCCTTCGAGACCCTCGACGCCTGCGCGGACCTGCTGCTCCTGGCCGGGGACCTGACGCGCCACGGCACCCCGGAGGAAGCGCGGGTGGTCGCCCAGGAGGTGACCGGTCTGCCGGTGCCGGTGGTCGCCGTGCTCGGCAACCACGACCACCACGACGACAAGCCCCAAGAGGTCACCGCCGTCCTGCGCGACGCGGGCGTCCGGGTGCTGGAGGGCGAGGGCACCGTCGTGGAGGTCGGCGCAGAGCGCGTCGGCGTCGCGGGCACCAAGGGGTTCGGCGGCGGGTTCGCCGGCCGCTGCGGCAGCGAGTTCGGGGAACCGCTGATGAAGGAGTTCGTCCGCCACACCCGGCGGTGCGCCGAGGGGCTGCGCGCCGCGCTGGACGGCCTGGCGGAAGCGGGATGCGCTACCCGGGTGGCGCTCACCCATTACTCGCCGGTCCCCGACACTCTGGCGGGCGAACCCCTGGAGATCTTTCCTTTCCTGGGCAGCTATCACCTGGCCGAGGCGATCGACGACGCGGGCGCTGACCTCGCGGTCCACGGCCATGCGCACGCGGGTACCGAACACGGCATCACCAGCGGCGGCGTACCGGTCCGCAACGTGGCCCAGCCGGTCATCCGCAAGGCGTTCCACGTGTACCACCTGGGGACCGGCGCCAAGGAAAAGACGGCTGCCGGACATTACCTCAACAATTGAAAGAACACGAGATTTCCGCCCCCGAAATCACCGGGCGGCCCCGGCCGCATTTGAGTCGGCTGGTATGAGTGGTGCGGGTCGGGTACACCACTTGTATGGAATCCACGGAATCTACGCACTGGGAATTCGCCGCCTCGTCCGGCACGGCACTGCTCATGTGGATCGTCGGCCTGGTCGTGGTCGGCGTCCTGCTGGCCGCCTTTGCGTGGGGGCGTCGCATGCGCGCGCGTGAGCCCGCTCCGCCGCGCCCGGAGGAGCAGCCGAAGATGCCCGAGGGCGGACCCGTCCGGGAGGTCCAGGAGTTCCGGGAGCCGAACGAGGTCCCCCGCGACGGCGGTCGGCTCACACCGCACGAACTCGACGGCGGCTATGGCACCCCCAGCACGCACCCCAGCCCTTCGCAGGACCCGGAGGACCACCGCAGGCCCGGCGGCGGCAGCTTCGGCAGCGGCGGCCCGGGCTGAGCCGACCGGGCTCAGCCGATGCCGGGCACGCCGCCCCTGCCCCGGAAAGCCCTGCTCCAGGGGGAACTGTGGTGGCGCTCAGGCATCGCTCTCGCCGGTACGGCGGGCGGCGGCACGGCGGCGCAGCCGCATGGGCAGCACGTACCAGCAGAACCCGAACCAGAGCATGACCGCACCGACCAACACCTCGGCCAACGCGCCGGGAACCACCAGGCGCAGGATCAGCAGGAGCGTGCAGCCGATGGTCAGCGCCAGCAGGACCATGCCGAAAATCATCAGCCGGCCCGCGGCCTCGACCACTTCGTCCTTCATGCGCAGGCCGGAGAGAAAACGGTGGATGGAGACGGGCGCTATCAGCGAACCGGTCGCGGAGGCGCCGAGGATGACGGTGACCACGTAAATGACCCGGTCGAACGTGTCCAATTCCCGGAACAGAGGGGTGAAGGCCACGCTGAGAAGGAATCCGAAGAGGATCTGCACCCCGGTCTGGGCGACCCGGGTCTCCTGAAGAATCTCGTTCCAGCGTCGGTTGACCCGTTGACGTGCGTACTCCGGCGGTTCGACGTCTCGCTCTGGACCATCGGAGTCCTGGCACCCGCGACATGTCGCGGATTCCTCGACGTCGACGAACTTGGCCGGCTGCTCCGTCATGGACATGATTTCCTCCTGTTTCAGAGAAACCGAATGCCCCTTGCCGGCCCATTCATGCGGGCCCGCGCATGCCCGGGGTCGGCGAAACGCGGACGCGTGAAGAACCTCCGCCCGCTTGTTTCACAGGCGCCTGCCCTGGTCACTGCCACGGCGCATCGCATGCGGCACCTAGCGCGCGGTCTCCAGGGCCGCGCCCGTCCACGCGCTGCGCAGCGCCTTCTTGTCCACCTTGCCGACCTTCGTCGTCGGCAGCCGGTCGAGGAGCACCGTCTTGCGGGGCGTGTACAGCTCCCCCAACTCGGCGGTCACCGCCGCGCCGATCTCGTCCGGGTCGACGTCCGTGCCCTCGGCCGTGGCCAGGAAGATCTGCACGGCCTCCCCGAACTCCTCGTCCGGCACGCCGAGCGCGGCCGCGTTGCGCACACCGGGCAGCGTGAGCAGGAAGTCCTCCAGGACCCGGGAGTAGACGTTGTCGCTGGTGCTGCCGGTGACGATGATGTCCTTGGCCCGGTCCACGAGGTAGAGGTATCCCTCGGTGTCCAGATAGCCCATGTCGCCGGTGCGCAGCCAGCCGTCGTGCAGCGCCTGCGCGGTGCGCTGCGGATCCTCGAAGTAACCGAGCATCACGGTCTCGCCGCGGACGCACACCTCGCCGACCGTCCGGGCGGGCAGTGCCGCCTCGCTGTCCTCGCCGCGTATCTCGAGCGCGACGTCGGACATCGCCCGACCACAGCTGCGCCACAGCTCGGGCCGCAGGGCTCCCTGCGCGGCGAGGTCCTCCGCGCCGAACGCGGCGATTCCCAGCGCTTCCGACTGGCCATAACCCTGACTGAGCACCGGCCCGAAGACCTCGACCGCCTGCTGCAACCGGCTGGGTGAGGTCGCCGCGCCGCCGACGACGACGCGGCCCAGGGCGGGCAGGGCGCCCGGTACGCACTCCGGGTGGTCGAGCAGCGCGTACAGCATCGGCGGCACGAGCATGGTGGCGGTGATCCGCTCCTCGCGCAGCACCGCCAGCGCCCGGCTCGCCTCGAACTCGGGCAGCACGACGAGGGTGGATCCGGTCACCAGGGCCTGCACCGAGGTGAGATGGCCGCTGCCGTGGGTGAGCAGGGTGGCGGCGAGCACCCGCTCCGTGCCCGGGTTCACGGTCGGGAAGACGGTGGGGCCGGAGTCCTGCGGGTCGGCGGTCACCAGGCCCACCAGGGCGTCGTAGAGCCGGTGGCTGTGTGCGGCGAGCTTGGGGCGGCCGAGGGTGCCGCCGGTGTACAGGACGGTGACCGCCTCGTCCGCCGCGGGAGCGGGGACGGTGTCGGGGCGCCGCGCCGGACAGAGGTCCTCCAGGGCCAGCAGGTCCGGGCACCGCTGCTCGCACGGTCCCAGGCTGAGCAGTTCGGGGGCGTGCACGCTGCGGGCGGTCGCGTCGGCGGCCCGGCGGGCGAAGAGCGGGTCGGTGATGACCACGCGGGCCCGGGACTGCTCGACCAGCGCGGCCAGTTCGCCGGGGCCTGGCTCGGGTGGCAGGAACACGACGCGGCAGCCGATGAGGTGGACCGCGAGTTGCACCAGCACGGAGTCCACGCGATTGGCCAGGAACAGCCCCACTCCGTCGCCGGGTTCAAGCCCTTGGCCGCGCAGTGCCTGCCCCAGCCGGAACAACCGCCGCCGGGCGTCACCCCGGGTCAGCCGCTGGTCGCCCTGGACGAGCGCCTCGGTGTCCTCGTGGGTGTTCCAGTGCTCCAGGATGCGGTCCACGTACGTCTGCGGCCGGTCGACCCTCTGCGCGTTGATGATCATGAACATATGCAAACATGCCGAGCGGACAGCACGACCCCAGAGGGGGCTCTTTCGGTCACGAACTGACGGAGTAACATGCCCCGGCCGGCACGGAACGATCCGATGTCACGGCGCGCCGGCCGCCGCACCGTGCGAGCGGGCACCGCTGCCCCTACGCGAGACGGCCGAAGATGTGGTTGGCCGGTGCGTGGGGATCGTCGCCGTAGAAGAACTCCGATGCGGCCTTGTGGTACTCGCTGCGCGACAGGGCTCCGGAGGCGTCGAGGTCGAGCGCGCGGAACACCTCGGCGCATTCCTCATCGGCGGCTCGCCCCGTGCTTCCGAAGATGTGGGTGAACTCGATGAGGCTGATCGCCCCGTCGCCGTCGCTGTCGGCCAGGTCGAAGAAGCGGTCGGCGACCGGCGCGAGCTCCTCGGTGTAGCGCGCGCGATCGGTGAAGGTGGCGTCGAACGCCTGGGTCAGCTCCGCCGCGCTCACCCTGTCGTTCTTGTCGGCGTCGACGGGGGCGATCACGGCGTCCCAGAACTCGTGCATGGTGTCGTACATCTGCTGTGCCTGCGGGGAGTCCGGGGCGATACCCCTGGCCCGGACATAGCGTTCGCTCATGACGACGACGTCGTGCCGCGTTATCGCACCGTCGCCGTCGACGTCCGCCGCGCCGAACCACCGCTCGTACTTGCGCTTTCGCAGCTCATCCATAGGCGCAAAGTAGGACCGCGCCGACGGTTCGGCCAGGTCGATTCCCGGTCGCCGTCGGCTTCAGCCGCGAGCCGACCGGTGCACGCTCACCGCGTAGCCCCCGCCCTCGTAGGGGTGGGCGTCCCAGGTCGCGAAGCGGTCGACGAGAGTGAGGCCGGCCGTGGCGCAGCAGGCGTCGTACTCGGACAGGGTGATGGTGGGTGCGACCGGCAGGTGAGCTCTGTCCAGGCCGAATCCGGCGACCAGCAGGCCGCCCGGGCGCAGCGCCGCGGCCAGGCGGCCCACCACCGCGGCCTCCGTGCCCGCCGCGAGAAGCGGAAAGATGTTGCCGGCGGCGACCACGAGGTCGAAATCCGCGGCACCGGGAAGCGCCGCCGGATCGAGCGTGGCCAGATCCTCCTGCACCCAGGGCAGGTCCGGCGCCTGCCGGCGCGCCACATCCAGCATGGAAGCATCCCGGTCGACGCCGACACAGTCGTATCCGAGCTCCGCCAGCCGGATCATGACCCGTCCGGTACCGCACCCGGCATCCAGCACCCGCGCCCCGGCGGGCACCAGCGCGGCGCACAACTGCGCTTCACCGTGCATGTCCTTGCCGGTGTCGGCCAGGGCCGCGAACCGGGCGGCATAGTCCTCTCCGGATGTCCCACCGGTCAGCTCTTCCCAACGACTCATGCACAACAGGGTAGGTGAGGCGCACGAGGAACAATCGGAGGAAGAAAAGGGACACGAGGCGCTGCCGTCGTCCTGCCGCGACCGGCCGAGTGCTTCATCACGGCCGGTCAGGCGCGGTAGCGTCGGGCTGCTTCGGGTGAGTTGCTCGCTTCGGAGCTTTCTTCGAGCACACCATCAGTTCGCGCACACCATCAGGGGGAGCATTGACCACGCGGTCGCTGGACCTGGCCGACCGGCTGGTCCGTGCCGTCACCGCCGGGGACGCCGACACGGCGCGGATCTGTCTGGAACAGGGCGCGGCACCGGACAGCCCGGGCCCCGACGGCCTGCCGCTGCTCTGCATTGCCGTGGCCCGCATGGACCCCCTCACCGCCGAGGTCCTGGTCGACGGGGGCGCCGACCAGGATCGCGTGCTGGCGGACGGCAGCACCCCTTTGCTGCGGGCGGTCGACGCCGGCTCCCCCGCGCTGGTCGACGTGGTCCTCGGGAACGCCCCCCGCCTGCGCCTGTCCGCGTCCTTCCGGCAGCGGTTGCTCGACCTGGCCCGGCACTGGCACGAGACCGGCGTGGCGGACGAACTGCGCCGCCGGACCGGGGCCCTCGGCTCGGTCGTCGTACACCGCATCGACGAGGGTCACCGCGGTGACACGCTCGACGAGATCTCCCTCGGCGGGCACACCGTGCGAGACGGCCACGGGGCCATCCTCACCCATCTCGAGTGGGAGTTCGGCGTCCTGGCGCCCTTCGCCGACGTCATGGCACGCGCGGTGCCGCACGCGCGGGTCGACGACAGCAACTGGTTCGCCGCCGCCTACTACCTGGGGGCGCGCCGCGGTCCTCTCGTGTGGTCCGCGCTCACCGCGCTGCGCCGGCACCCCGATCCCCTCCACCGCCGCTTCCTCGCGCAGGTCATGGGGCACCGCTGCTTCCATGCCGACATCGGCCTCGCGCCGGCCGCCGTCCACGACGTCGACTTTCTGGCGTCCTGGGCCCGCGACGAATCCGACGGGCAGGTCTTGGCCGCCGTCCTGGACGTCTTCTCCGGCAGGAACCACCCGGACCAGGAGGCCATCGGCCTGCGGTACACGCACCATTGGGACCCGCGCGTACGCAGCGAGGCCGTGTTCTGCGTGAGCCAGGAGCGGACCGCCCGCAGCGAGGCGGCCATCTCGGCGCTGCTCGGCCTGGTGCACGATCCCGAGCCCGAGGTCCGGGCCTCCGTCGCCCAGGTGTTCGCCCCGCGGTTCACTCCGGACAAGCACCTCGCGCCGGCGTTCCGGGACGCCCTGCTGGTGCTGGTATGCGACGACTCCCTGTGGGTGCGGCGCCACGCCGCCCAATCCCTCGCCTGTTCCGACGACCGGACAGGCCCCACCCTGGACGCCTTTCTCGCGCTCCTGGACGAGACGGACCCGGATCTGCGCTTGGAGGCCGCCTGGGCGCTCGCCCGCCGCGGCGACCCGCGGGCCGCGGAGGCGTACGAGAGGGTCGGACCGCTCGACGCCTTCTCAGAGCACGACCATCGGCTGTCCGCCGCCTGGTGACACCGCACGAGCAGCCAGACCGGGCAGGCCTGACGGGCCTGACGGGCCGGGCAGACCTGACGAACCGGGCAGGCCTGCCGGATCGTCGTGGTGCCCGGCCGCGATCGCAGGCCCCGTGAGCATCATCAGTGACACCCGTGCGAGCCACCTCAACCGCCCGGCTCATCACCCTCTGTCCCGCCGGTTACGGCCTGCCGCCCGCAATGGGAGCAATCGGCTCGCGCGCTGTTTCGCGGACGGGGAATCCCGTCTAGCCTCGGCCTCGCGGGGCGGTGATATCGGGATAGAAGCAGTCATCGGGGTCGGCTCGCCTCGCGAGCCGTGTCCGGGTGCGCTTCCCTGTGACCCGCTGGGGCCTTTCTGCACGGTCTGGCCTCAGCAACCCGTCCTCCGCGCGTCGATTGGTGGGCTCTCCCGCGTCTCCATCGGCCGCTGAGGGCGACGCGCGAGGAGGCGGGGATGTGGCCCGCCTCCTCGCGCCCGGACGGCCACCGCGGACCGACACCGACGGCGGTCGTTCCATAGCATCGGGTGCCTCGCATTACCGGCCTGAAACGCGCGGGGTGGATTCGCGCCCTGCCTTCACGCCCCTTGCGTCCCTTGGCGCCGCATCCCTCAACTGGCGCGCTGTGTCTGCTCGGTCAGGTTCTGCCGGATACGGGCCGCCGCCTCGTCGCGGCTGGGCCCCCAGGCGACGACGCCCGAGTTCTGGTCCAGGGCCATCACGCCGCTGGTGTCGCTCTCGGCGTCGTCGGCAAGGTAAATGATCTGTGCAGTGGTCACGTCCGCACAGTAGCCGACAGGCCGCACCCGATCCCGTCCATCGCCCGCGCACACGCGGGGCATGTCCTTTGTCCTACCGGGTGTCCTACCGGGTGTCCTGCTGAGTGCCCTACGGGTGTCCCATGGGGTGGCCGACGGGGTGGTCGACCTGTCTCCCCGACACCGAGGCCCACCGGCAAACCAGACACCAACATGTGGTGAACCCCGTACAACCAGCTCCCCCCTTCGACAGTCACAACAGATAGCCAGTCACAACCGCTGGCCCCTTACCCCGTCTGACCCCGTCGACCGAGCCGGAGCCTCCGTGTCACACAGTCGCCGCATCCTGACCTGCGCCATCGCGGCCGCCGCTGCGGCCACCGCCGGAATCGTCGCCCCTGCCGGCGCCACCGCCGCCGCACCGCTCCCCGCCACGAGTGACTTCAACGGCGACGGGTACGCCGACCTCGCCGTCGGCGTCCCGGACGGCACCGTCAGCGATCAGGCCAAGGCCGGTTACGTGAACGTCGTCTGGGGCGGCCCGAAGGGCGTGGGCGCCCACGGAAGCATCCGGGTCACCCAGGCCACTCCCGAGGTTCCCGGCACCCCGGAGGCGGGCGACCGCTTCGGTGCGTCCGTGGAGCTGGGGGACCTCAACGGCGACGGCATCGCGGAGCTCCTCGCCGGCGCCCCCGGTGAGGACGTCACCGACCGCGGCACGGACGCGGGCATGGTGATCGCCGTGGGCGGCGCGCGGGGCGGCCCGGGATCGGGGTCGACGGTCCTCACCGGGCCGTCGCCGTCAGCCGCGTACGGCAAGTCGGTCACGGCGGCCCACCTGAACGGCGGCGACAACAAGGCGATCGTGGTCGGCGGCACGGACAAGGTCGTCGCTCGGGTCATCCAGGGCGAGGACAGCATGATCACCACGGTGCTCACGGCCCCCATGGGCGGCCGCGCCCCCGTCCTGGCCACCGGCGACTTCGACACCGACGGCACCCCGGATCTCGCCGTGGCGTACTGGACCGCCGGCACCCCCAACACCCAGTCCCATGTGCGTCTGTGGAAGTGGGACGCCGACCGGTCCGAGATGGCCAACTTCTGGAACACGGACAACGCCGGCGTGAGTGCCCTGGCCGCCGGCGACTTCAACGGCGACGGGCGCGACGACCTGGCGCTCGGCGAATGCCGCGAGATCGCCGACGAGAACATCGACGACCCGTGCGGCCCGGAGAACCTCGCCGAGGGAGGTGCCGTCCACGTCCACTACGCGAGCGCCACGGGCGGCCCGTTCGGCAGCCGTGCCCAGACCGTCAACCAGGACACGGCCGGCGTCCCGGGCGTCGCCGAGGACGGCGACCGGTTCGGCGCGGCCCTGGCCGTCACCGACGTCGACCGCGACGGCCGCGACGACCTGGTCGCGGGTGCTCCCGGCGAGGCCATCGGCAGCGAGAAGGGGGCGGGCGCCGCCTGGCTGCTGCGCGGCGGGGCTCAGGGTCTGCTCGACGCCGACGGCGCCGCCACGTCCGTCACCTGGAACCAGGACACGGCCGGGGTCCCGGGCGTCGCCGAGGCGGGCGACGCCTTCGGCGCGGCGGTCGCCACGGGCCGCTACAACACCGGCGCCGTCCCGGACGTCACGGCCGGCTCCCCCGGCGAGAACGCCTCGCTGGGCGCCGCATGGCTCCTGCCCGACGGCACGGCCGGCGGCTCGGCGGCCTTCTCGCCGCGCACGCTCGACCTCCCGTACCTGACCACCGCCCAGAAGTACGGCAAGCCGCTGCACAGCCGCTGAGCGCCAAGGTGCGTACGTCGGCGCCGAGCGGCGTCGTCGCAGGTTGAGCAACTGACCCCGCCGGACGTGAGTACGCGTACTCACGTCCGGCGGGCCGCTTGATCGAAGACTGTGCGCATGAGACGAACCCCTGACTCCACCGGCCCGTTCACCCGCTTCGCGCGAGGCCCGCGGCTCACGCTCGCGACGACCGCCGCCGCGGTCCTGGCGCTCGGCGCTTGCGGAGCCGAGAAGGCCGACGCCGACAAGGAGCACCACAAGTCCGCGGTCACCGTCGGAGACAAGAGCGACGCGGCCGACGCGGCCTTCACGAAGATGCTGGACCGTGTCGCCCAGTCGTGCCCGCCCAGCGCCCCGCCCAAGGCACCGCCGAGCGAACCGGCGAAGACGCCGCCGGGTGCGGTGGAAGCCGATGTCGAGCCCGTCACCCCCACGAGCGGACCGGAAGTGGAACTGAACGCCCGCGACTGGTGCGCCAGTGCCCGCCACGAAGAACGCATCGCCCAGGCGCTCTGGAACCTGAAGGACCCCACCCCCGCCAAGGTCAGGACGATCCTGAACGACCTCGGCTACATCGACGACCGCATCCACGACCTCAAGCGGACCGGAGCGACCGTACGGTTCTTCCTCGATCTGCGGGACAAGGGCGGACGCCTCTGCGAGCAGGGCTCAGCGGCCGGCGAACGCACGGTCGTCGATGCGTGCGTGGCTCCCGTGAACGGACCGTTCAGGCCTGCGGAGTCCAAGGGGTGACCTCGGCCGGGCCGAACGCGGCAGGGGCCGGCGCGGGCCCCCGGCGAGGCCCGCGTTCCCGTATCGGCTGGATGGAGCAGATCCGCGCGCGACTTACCGGACGGCAGGTGACGCTGGGCGTCCCACCGCGCTCACGTTCAGGAGTCCTCTCGTGCTGGTACCGAGCTCCCCGCAAGGCCGCCTGCCCCTTGTCGCTCTGCTGGCCGCCGCCTGCCTCACCGGGCTGGTGCACGCCCCGGCCCGCGCCGCAAGCGCCCCCGCCGACGACGACCGCTCCCTGCGGCGGCAGTTGCGGGAACTGACCACCGCACCCGGCGGACCGCCCGGAGTGATCGCCGTCCTCAAGCACGGAGCGCGCACCGAGGTCTACCGGGCCGGCGTCGCCAAGACCGGCTCGGACCGTCCGGTCAAGGCCACCGACCACATGCGCATCGCCAGTACGGCCAAGGCGTACAGTGGCGCGGTCGCCCTCGGGCTCGTCGACTGCGGGAAGCTGCATCTGGACGACACCCTCGGCAAGGTGCTCCCCCAGCTGCCGCGCGCCTGGCATCGCGTGACGTTGCGACAGCTCCTGAACCACACCAGCGGGCTTCCGGACTTCAGCACGGACCCGGAGTTCCTGCGTCTGGTGACCGAGGACCCGCGCCGTCACTTCGACTCCCGCCGCCTGCTGGACTTCGTGGCCGGTGAGCCGCTGGAGTTCCGGCCTGGGTCCCGGTACGCCTACTCCAACTCGGACAACATCGCCGTGGCGCTGATGGCCGAAGCGGTGACGGGCAGCCGGTACGAAGACCTGCTCGCCGAACTCGTGTACCAGCCGTTGGGCCTGCGCGACACCAGCCTGCCGCAGGGCTATCGCATGCCCCGGCCCTACATGCACGGCTACGACGTCACCCCGCCGCAGCCGCGCGAGGACGTCAGCGAGGTGCTGAGCGCGTCGGGTGTGTGGGCGTCGGGCGGGATCATCTCGACACCCAAGGACATGACGGCGTTCATCCGCGGCTACGCCGGTGGAAAGCTGGTCTCCGACCGCACCCGTGATCAGCAGCGGGAGTGGGTGAACGGCGCGTCCGAACCCGCGGGCCCCGGCGCGAACAAGGCGGGCCTGGCCATCTTCCGCTACGCCACGCGCTGCGGTGTGGTCTACGGCCACACCGGGAACTTCCCCGGCTACACGCAGCTGATCGCGGCCACCCCGGACGGCAAGCGGTCGCTGACCGTCTCCCTCACCACCCAGATCAACAAGAAGAACAAGCCGAAGCTGCTGGAGCGGCTGCGGACCGTGGAGGAGAACCTGGTCTGCGCGCTGTTGCGCAAGCGGTAGGCAGGGTACGGGCCTGCCCTGGCGCCGTGCTCGGCCGCGACACGGTGAAAGGCGGTGCCCGCGCTGCCGTGGCCGGAGGGGCCGTCGAGGGAGTTTCGGGAGATGCCGCCCAGCGGGCTCCAGGGCCGGAAGGCCGGTCCGCTGCCGCACGACCCTGTACACAGGGCCGCACGACGGGCAAAGATCCTGGCCCATGACCGACAGCGTGAGCGAGCGTTCCTGGCCGGGCGGCATCGACGGCATCAAGGCCATCACCCTCTTCACCGAGGACCTGGCCGCGACCAAAGAGTTTTACCAGCACGTCTTCGGCCTCCCTCTGGACTGGGAGAACGACAACTCAGCGGTGTTCCGCTTCGGCGACACCCTGATCAATCTCCTCGACAGCACAGCAGGGCCCGAACTGATCGAGCCCGCCTCCGTCGCGGCACGCGAGGCAGGATCCCGCCTGGTGTTCACGCTCGCCGTGGCGGACGTGGACGCGACCTGCGCGATGCTGGCCGCACGCGGCGTCACACTCCTCAACGGGCCGACGGACCGCCCCTGGGGCATCCGCACCGCCTCGTTCCGCGACCCCGGCGGCCACATCTGGGAAATCGCCAAGTGACCGCACCGAACGGCCATCTTCCCTGGACGGCTGCTCGGACAGGGCGGTGTACCGCGTGAAGGCTTCCTTGCAATCCGGCACGAAGGGCCACTGGTAGAGAACCTCCCTTAAGGCCGGTTCGGGCAGCCATGCGTGCCAGGCGATCTCCGACGGATCCGGGGCCACGGCTTCCTCGATGACGGCTTCGTGCACACCGAGCCAGTACGGGCTGATCGCCCCGCGGCAGAGGAACTTGAAGACGAATCGGACGGGCGCCACCACCCCGAGTTCTTCCGCCAGCTCCCGTGCGGCCGCATCCTCGTAGGTTTCACCGGCGTCCACCGCTCCGCCGAGCAGCCAGTTGTACTGACCGGGGAACCGCGCCACGTTCCCCGGTCTGCGGTGCACCAGGATCCGACCCTCCGGATCACGGCACATGATGGTCGCCACCCGGTGCAGCAACCCGCCGCTGATCGCCTCACCCCGGTCGACGATCCCCAGCATCCGGTCCTGGTCGTCCACCTGATCCACCAGCTCACCCATGACACTTACGATGCCAAAGACGCCTGCTGAGAACATCAAGGGGCACGGCCAGAGCCAGTTGCCGCAGCGTCGAGCCTCCGGGGCAGCGCCGCCTTCGTGCGGCGGATCCTCGGCGCCGAGCCGGCCGGCTCCCCCGGCCTGGTGCGCGCCGCCGACCCGCGCGGCTGGTGGCCGCTGGATCGCGGTGACCGGCGACACGTGACGCGGGGCGCTGCGAGTACTGGCTCGTGCGCACGGCGTCCGGCCCGGCGATCGCCTAGGGGTCCCGGCCGGCGTCCGTCACCGTCGCCGGGTCGTCGGGAGGGAGGGCGGCGGCATGCCGGGGGGACAGCTCAGGTGGGGTCTCCCCCGCGGCGAGGTGTTCCAGGACCTCGCCCAGCTCCTCGCAGGCGTTCTGCACCGATTGCCGGGTGGCGCGCTGTTCGGCGACCACGGCGGACAGCAAGAGCGCCGTCAGCGCGGTGGCGCCGTTGAACGCCTGGAGTTTGGTCATCACCTCGATCGCCGACAGGTTCAGGAAGGCTCCGTCCTGCGTGTTCGCCTCGAAGGTGGTCAGCATGGAGGCGAACAGCGCGCACAGCATGCTCCCGGCCAGCTGAAAGCGCAGGGCCACCCAGATGAGCAGCGGGAAGACGAGGAAGAGCAGGCTCAGATGGCCGAGCACGGCCACCGGTACGACGACCGCGGTCGCAAGGGCCAGGAACAGCATCTCCTTCCAGCGTCGGAGCCGCAGCGGCCCGGTGGCCCCCACCAGGACGAGCAGGAGAGGGGTGATGAGCAGAACGCCCATCGCATCGCCCACCCACCAGGCCAGCCACACGGACCAGAATTCCTCGCTCTGCAGGGCGCCGGTCAGCACCTGAAGCCCCACGCCCGACGTGGCACTGATCAGCATGGCGCCGAGCCCGCCGAGGAAGACCAGGGCGAGGCCGTCGCGCACGCGTGAGATCCCGAGCCGGAATCCGGCCCTGCGCAGCATGAGATAGGCGCAGACCGGGGCGAGGGTGTTGCCCGCCACGGTGATCAGCGTGGTCAGCTGGGGGGTGGTGAGGGAGGCGATGACGAGTAAGGAGCCGATGGCGATCCCGGGCCAGACCGACAGACCGTAGATGAGCAGGGCGGCGACGGCGAGGCCGGTGGGCGGCCAGATGGGGGTGACGATCACGCCCTCGACGGTGAGGCGGCCGAGCAGGCCCAGACGCCCGGCCACGTAGTAGCAGGCGGCCACGGCCAGGGTCTTGAGGACCGCCTCCACCGACAGCGGGAACCGACGAGTCTCCACCACAGCAGCCATCAGACACCGCACGGACCACTTCGGCCATGCGGAGGCCCCTGTCCGTGTCCGGCGCACGACGCGCTCCGCCGTCGTCAGGTGCTGCGGGAGTGGGGTCTGGAGGAATCCTCCCTACGGGCCTACAGGCCTAGGAGGCGCCGCCGTCGTGGCCGACGACCAGGACTGCGGCATCGTCCTCGTGCCCCACGGTGTCCGCCAGTCGCATCACCCCGCCGGCGAGCGCGTTGATGCCCAGTCCCGCCGCGGTGGTGATCTCGGCGAGGCGCATCACGCGGCGCAGGCCCTCGTCGAGGCTGAGCGACGGGCCCTCCACCACTCCGTCGGTCAGCAGCACGACGACGCCGTCCGTGGTCAGCCGGTGGCACACCACCGGGTATTCGGCGCCCTCGAGCACGCCGAGCGGAGGGCCGCACTCCCCTTCGTCGACCCCGGACCGGCCGTCGGCCGTGGCCCAGATGTGGGGGATGTGCCCGGCCCGGGCACACTCCAGGACGCCGGTGACCGGGTCGAGGCGGAGGAACGTACAGGTCGCGAAGAGGTCGGCGCCCAGCGAGACCAGGAGGTCGTTGGTACGGGCGAGCAGTTCGCCCGGGTCGCCCGAGACGGAGGCCAGCGCCCGCAGCGCCACCCGGACCTGCCCCATGAACGCGGCGGCCTGGATGTTGTGCCCCTGCACGTCTCCGATGGACAGGCCGATGCGGCCGTCGGGCAAGGTGAAGGCGTCGTACCAGTCGCCGCCGACGTTGAGCCCGTGGTTGGCGGGCATGTAGCCCACGGCCAGCCGGACGCCCGGGGGCTGCGGGAGGTCGTGCGGGAGCATGCCGCGCTGCAGAGCCACCGCCAGCTCGACCCGGGAACGCTGCATCTCCGAGAGTTCCCGGGCGCGGGCCGTCAGGGCGCCGAGCCTGGCCAGCAGCTCGTCACCGCCGTCGGTCACCTGCGTACGGAACATTGCGCGCCCCGGGTTCCGCGAGAGGACCTCGCGTCAGTTCAGCCGTCTTCCGTCACGTGAGCCACCAGCACCAGGGGCACCACCTCGGATCAACTGTGCCCGGAGATGGTGTCGACCGCACCCTGTCGCGCCTTGGCCACGGAATCCGCGCCTCTCCGGCGCGTTTCCGTGTGATCTCGGCGCCGGATGCGCCGGTGCGCCACCATTTCGCCTGCTTCACGCCGTCGGGAAAGGGGGGTGTCCCTGCGCGCTCCGGGGAAGGTATGACAGGGTCATAAAATGTTTCCCCACGACAACAGTGTCGACCTCCACCCGCACGACGGGATCGCCGTCGTCACGCTGCGCCACGAGATCGACCTTCAGGACGCGAACGCGGTCTCCGAAGCCTTCCACCGTGTCCGCATCCACGGCGACACCGACGCCACCTTGCTCGACCTGTCCACGCTCACCTTCGCGGACAGCACCCTGCTCGGCCTGATCCTGCAGGCGCGCAACGACCACGATCAGGCACAGCGCCCCTTCATGCTGTCGGGCCCCCTCCACTCCGCCGTCCGACGCCTGCTCGAACTCACCGGCGTCATCGACTTTCTGCCCCTGGCCGACACCCGCGAGAAGGGCCTGGGGAAACTGCGCACGCTTCTCGACGCCCGCGACCCGGCCGGACTCCCTCATGATCCCGCTCACACGGGGACGGCCGCGGACCCCGGGGCCGGTGGGCCGCAGGCCCCGGAAGAGCGCAAACCGGCGTAGGCGCACGGCCCCTGGAGTACGGTCTCGCATAGTGGTCGCACCCTGGACTCAAGTACTGGTCGGTATGTTTACATGCGCGTAACACTTATGTGTCCCGCGCACGGCAACGGCGCCGAGCGCCCCGACCGGACCGTTCCGGAGTGCCCCGCGCCCGTACCGGATCCCCGGTGTCAGCCGTGCCAGAAAGGGCTCCCTTGACCACGCGATCCGAGACGAAGACCACGCTCGCGCAGCTGCTCACCGAGATCGAGCACCGCAACCCGGCCCAGCCGGAGTTCCTCCAGGCCGTGCACGAGGTGCTGGACACGCTGACGCCGGTCATCGCCGCCCGCCCCGAGTACGCCGAGCCCGGACTGATCGAGCGGCTGTGCGAGCCGGAGCGGCAGATCCTCTTCCGCGTGCCGTGGCAGGACGACCGGGGTCGCGTGCACGTCAACCGCGGATTCCGCGTGGAGTTCAACAGCGCGCTCGGCCCCTACAAGGGCGGGCTGCGCTTCCATCCGTCGGTGAACCTCGGCGTCATCAAGTTCCTGGGCTTCGAACAGATCTTCAAGAACGCGCTGACCGGTCTCGGCATCGGCGGCGGCAAGGGCGGCAGCGACTTCCAGCCCCACGGCCGCAGCGACGCGGAGGTCATGCGGTTCTGCCAGGCGTTCATGACCGAGCTGCACCGGCACATCGGCGAGCACACGGACGTCCCCGCGGGCGACATCGGTGTCGGCGGCCGGGAGATCGGCTACCTGTTCGGCCAGTACCGGCGCATCACCAACCGCTGGGAGGCCGGCGTCCTCACGGGCAAGGGCCAGGGCTGGGGCGGCTCGCTGATCCGACCGGAGGCCACCGGATACGGCAACGTCCTGTTCGCGGCGGCGATGCTGCGCCAGCGCGGCGAGGACCTGGAGGGCCGTACGGCGGTCGTCTCCGGCTCCGGCAACGTCGCCATCTACACCATCGAGAAGCTGGCCGCCCTCGGCGCCAACGCCGTGACCTGCTCGGACTCCTCCGGCTACGTCGTCGACGAAAAGGGCATCGACGTCGACCTCCTCAAGCAGGTCAAGGAGGTCGAGCGCGGACGGGTCGACACGTACGCCGAGCGCCGGGGCGCATCGGCCCGCTTCGTGCCGGGCGGGCGGGTGTGGGAGGTCCCCGCCGACATCGCGCTGCCGTCGGCCACGCAGAACGAACTGAACCAGGACGACGCCATCGCCCTGATCGGCAACGGCGTGAAGGTGGTCTCGGAAGGCGCCAACATGCCGACGACCCCCGAAGCGGTGGACCTGTTCCAGCAGGCGGGCATCGCCTTCGGCCCCGGCAAGGCGGCCAATGCGGGCGGCGTCGCGGTCAGCGCCCTGGAGATGGCCCAGAACCACGCGCGTACGTCGTGGTCGGCGGCCCGCGTCGAGGAAGAACTGACGCGCATCATGAACGACATCCACACCACCTGCCACGAGACCGCCGAGCGCTACGGCGCCCCCGGCGACTACGTGACGGGCGCGAACATCGCCGGATTCGAGCGAGTGGCGGACGCGATGCTGGCCCAGGGCGTCATCTGAGCCACACCCCTGCCAGGGGACGACGAGCGGGGCCCGGCGCGCGGCGCCCTGCTCGTCGCCCCAGCCATACGCGTCGCCCCAGCCGCACCCGTCGCCTCAGCGGCCCGCTCCCGGGCCGTCGCCCACGAAGCGCTGGCCCGCGGCGATCTCGTCGGCGACCATCGCCCAGACGCTCTCCTCGTCCCAGAAAGGGAGCGGGTCGATGCCGCTCGTCTCCTGGCGGATGCGCTCGACCTCACGCTCCAGCCGCTCGAACTCGGCCTCCTCGTCGGCCGCGCCGCCGTGGAACGTGAACTCCTCCAGCACGCGCTGCAACCGGACGGTGACCTGGACGAGGGAGGAGACGTCCGCGTGGAGTGCGTGCACGCTCTCCTCGTCGGCGTCGAAGGCGTACACCGCGCCGGACACGGGGTCGAGGGCAAGGTGGGCGTTGAGCAGCCACCCGACGACGGGCCACGCGCCGGCGGCCTTCGGGGCGTGCTCGAAGTCCTCCACGTCGACCACGTCTTGGACCACGGGCAGCCGCCCGTCGGACTCGTCGGGCTCCCGCAAGTAGAGCGTCCCGGTGGGCGCGCCGACGGTCTGGAGGAGGCGGGCTCCCTCGCTGCCCGCCGCGGAGGGCGGGAAGGCTCCGGCGGGCAGCGTCGTGAGCCGCTCCGCGCCGAAGACATCCACGAGTTGCCTGCGGGTGACGTCGAAAAGCACTGCCGGGACTCCGAACTCGGCGCCGGCACGGGCGCCCTGGGACTGTGCGATGTGCCGCCCTCAGGATAGGCGTCGAGGCCGCCCGGGCACCCCGCCCTCGCGGGGGCCTGCCCCGGGCCCGCCTAGCCGCCTGCCCGCGGGGCCGCCTTGTGCAGCGAGTACGCCAGCAGCAGCACACCGCCGGTCGCTGCCCCGGCCGCTCCCACGGCCAGGAAGCCGCCCGACGCACGCCAGGACAGCACCGACCACCGCGACTGCGCGGAGAACAACGATCCGGTGCTCAGCCACGACCCGGTCGAGATCAGGGACAGGGCGGAGCCGATCGAGCCGGCCGACAGGGCACTGCCGATCGAGCCGACCGACAAGGCCGACCCCACGGATCCCACGGACAGCACCGACCCGACCGAACCGATCGACAGGACGGAATCCTGGGACCACAACGACAGCACCGATCCAGAGGAGGCGGCACCAACCGACCGTACGGACAGCTTCGTCATGCGCCCATCCTGCCCGCCGGTCGCTGCGTACCGGGACGTTTTGGACGGATGACACGGGTTCCCGGTGGGGCACGGCCCCTGTGCCGCGGCTCACCGCTGGATGGACCAAGCGACCGATTTGATCATCGTCGGGGCGGGTAGCAGGGCGACATGGTCACCGACAGCGCCACCACTCCCCCGAGCGGATATGTGCAGCCCACCATCGACGTCCAGGCCCTCGCCGAGCTGCTCGACGGCGAATACGCCGAGGTCCGCAAGCTGGTCCGCACCAACCTGACGACGCATGCGGGCGTCCTGGACGACGCGGAGCAGCTCGGCTTCGACGAGTTCCGCGAGCGCGTGCGGGAGCTCGTCGTCGAGATGGCGGCCACCGGCCAGACCGGCATGGGCTTTCCCAAGGAGTACGGCGGGGGCGGTGACGTCGGCGCGTCGATCGCCGCGTTCGAGACCCTCGCCTTCGGTGATCTGTCGGTGCTGGTGAAGGTCGGCGTGCAGTTCGGTCTCTTCGGTGGCGCGATCTTGCAGCTCGGCACGGAACGCCATCACGAGGCCTACCTGCCGCGTCTGATCACCGGGGAGCTGATGGGCTGCTTCGCGATGACCGAGACCGGACACGGCTCCAACGTCCAGGCCCTGGGCACCGTCGCCCGCTACGACGCCGCGCGTCAAGAGTTCGTCATCACCACCGAGGGGGACCAGGCACGCAAGGACTACATCGGCAACGCGGCCCGCCACGCCGAGCTCGCGGTGGTCTTCGCGCAGCTGGAGGTCGACGGAGAACACCAGGGCGTGCACGCCTTCGTCGTACCGGTCCGCGTCGACGGCGAGGTGGCCCCCCACGTCCGGATCGAGGACGACGGCCGCAAGATGGGTCTCAACGGCGTCGACAACGGCCGGATCTGGTTCGACGGCGTACGGGTGCCGCGCGAGGCGCTGCTCAACAAGTTCGCCGACGTGACGCCCGAGGGCGTCTACCGGAGCCCGATCGACAACCCCGACCGCCGCTTCTTCACCATGCTCGGCACGCTGGTGCAAGGGCGGGTCAGCGTGGGCGGCGGCGCCATCAACGCGAGCAAGGTCGCCCTGGCGATCGCCACCAAGTACGCCGTACGCCGGCGCCAGTTCCAGGCGGCCTCGGACACCGAGGAGCAGGTGCTGCTCGACTACGGCATGCACCAGCGCCGCCTGCTGCCCCTCGTGGCGCGCACCTACGCGCTGCACTTCGCCCAGGACGTCGTCCGCACACAGCTGCACGAGGTCTTCTCCGGCATCAACGACGACGAACTCGCACGCCGTGAGCTGGAGGCGCGGGCCGCGGGCACCAAGGCGCTGGGCACCTGGCACGCCACGCGCACGATCCAGGAGTGCCGCGAGGCCTGCGGCGGCGCCGGATATCTGGCCGTCAACCGGTTCGCCGCCCTGAAGGCCGACAGCGACGTCTTCGCCACGTTCGAGGGCGACAACCACGTGCTGCTCCAACTCGTGGCGAAGGGCCTGCTCACCCACTACGCGAGCGAGTTCGAGAACCTCGACCAGCTCGGCATGGTCCGGTACGTGACGAACCTGGCCGTCGAGACGGTCATCGAGAAGACCTCCGCCCACAAACTGCTCGAACGGGTGCGGGACCTGCTGCCCGGAGGCGACGAATGGGACCAGGAAGCAGGCCTGTTCGATTCGGAGTACCAGCTGGCCATGCTCCGCTTCCGTGAGGAGCACATGCTCGCCGGCGTGGCCCGCCGCCTCAAGCGGGGCATGGCCCACGACACCCACCCCGGCGTGGTCTTCTCCCAGGTGCAGGACCACGTCATCGCGGTGGCCCACGCGCACGTCGAGCGGCTGGTGCTCGAAGCGTTCGTGGACAAGGTGCGTCTGCTGCCCGAGGGCGACAACAAGGTCGCGCTGGGGCTGCTGTGCGACCTCTTCGCCCTCTCCACGATCGAGGCGGACCGCGCCTGGTTCATGGAGCACGGCCGGCTGACGACCCAGCGCTCCAAGGCGATCCGCCGCGAGGTCAACGACCTGTGCCGCAAGGTCCGGCCGCTCGCGACGGACCTCGTCGACGCCTGGGGCATCCCGCCGCAGATGCTGCGCTCACCTGATCTGCTGGGGTGACCGCACAAGCCCGGGCGGGACCCGGCCCCGCCCGGGCCTCCTGGCCCCCTCAGCCCCCTCAGCCCGCTCAGCCCGCTCAGCCCTCTTGCTAGCGTGCCCTCCATGATCAAGGGGAGATCAGCGGGGCGCGTGTCCCGCATGGCGGGCGACAACCGGTCCGAACGCGTGCTGATCCTGGCCAGCTTCGTGAACCGCGTCGGCAACGGCCTCTTCAACACGGCATCGGCGCTGTACTTCACCTTCGTCGTGGGTCTCCCGGCAGCGCAGGTGGGCATCGCGCTCACCTGCGCCGGACTGATCGGTTTGCTCGCCGGGATCCCCGGCGGACACCTCGCCGACCGCCGGGGCCCCCGCACGGTCATGATGGTGGCTCTCGGCGTGCAGGCAGCGGCCATGTCCGCACTCGTCCTCGTCGAGAGCTGGTCCGCTCTCGCGGCCATCGCCACCGTCGACCAGCTGGCCGCGTCCGCCGGAGGCGCGGCCTGGGGAGCCCTCGTCGTACGGGTCGGACCCGATCAACCCGCCCTCTTCCGGGCCACGTTGCGCACCTACGTCAACCTGGGCGTCGTCCTGGGCACGGTCGGCGCCGGATGTGCCGTGGCGGCCGGCACACGCACCGCCTACGTGGTCCTGATCATCGGAAACGCGGCCAGTTTCGCGCTCTGCGCCCTGCTGCTGTTCCTGCTGCCCAGCTACAAACCCTTGGCACCACCTCCCCCGTCCTCCTCCCCGGCTCGGCGCCGCCGCTGGATCGCACTCACCGACCGTCCCTTCGTGGCTTTCACCGCCCTGTTCGGCGCCATGGGTCTGCAATACCCGGTGGTCTCCCTGCTGCTGCCGATCTGGATCTCGCAGCACACGGACGCCCCGCGCTGGACCGTGGCCGCGGTGTCCGCGCTGAACGCCGCCGTATGTGTGCTGCTCCAGACCAGAATCGGCTCCCGCATCCAGACCCTGCGCGACGGCGGCCGGGCGTTTCGTACCGCGGGCCTTCTGTTCCTGATCAGTTGTCCGCTGATGGCGCTGTCCGCACACGTGCCCGTCTGGGGGGCGGCCGGTCTCGTGATCGCGGCGATCTGCGTCCACAGCCTCGGAGAGATCTGGGAGTCCTCGGCGGGATTCGCCCTCGGCTTCGGCCTCGCACCCGACCACGCCCAGGGGCAGTACCAAGGGCTGCTCGGCCTCGGATTCAGCGCGGGCCAGGCCCTGGCCCCGGCCATTCTGACCACGGTCGTGCTGGGGCTTGGCACGACGGGCTGGCTGCTCCTGGGCGTGTTCTTCGCGGCGGTGGGCGCTGTGGGCCCCCCGCTGGAACGCTGGGGTGCGCGGACCCGTCCCGGGCCCAAGACGTCCACGACGGACCCCGGCGCCCAGGCCGACCCGGCGCGCGCGTAGCCCGGTCAGGGCGCGGGGTAGGGCCGCAGCACCATGAGCGAGTCCTCCAGGCTCGCCACCATGGCGAAGGGGAACCGGTCGAGCTCGAGGCAGAGCGCCACGTCGTCGGGATGGGCTCCTTGGCGCACCCCGTTCGCCAGCTCGGCGGCGGCGCCCGAGGCGGCGGCACGGTGCAGGAACTCGCCCGGGTCGGTCTCGGCATCGGTGACCCTGCGCGCGATGTACTGGGCGCACGCCAGGTCCTCCTCGGCGCGGCCGTCCTCGCCGGTGACCACGAACGTGACGTCGTCGCACGCACGTATCCGCAAGAGCCGGGCCGTCGCCTCGGCCACCACGAAGCCGGCGCACAGCACCAGCGACGCCTCCTTGACCGCCAAGGCGCCGACCGTCCCGGCCGTGGTCTTCTGGACGACCGTGCGTCCGCCGAGGTCGGTGGACCGCAACAGGCCCGGTGAGTTGACCGCGTCGAACCCGGGCGCGGGCGGACCGTCCTTGAGGGCCGCCCAGCCCGGGTTGCGCGCCTTGAGCGCCAGGGCCTCGTCCAGCGACGCGGCGAGAACGATCTTTTCCGCCCCTTGGGCGAAGGCCCAGGCCGCCACCGTATAGGCACGCATCACGTCGATCACGACCGCCACGGAGGGGACTTGGGCCAGCTCACCGATACCGAGAAAACGAGGCTTCATCCGTCCATGATCGCGCATGTCCGGCCCGAGCGGCCGGCGTGTTCCGCTCGCGCCGTCTACCGCGGGGCGCCGGACCCGAGCGTCGGCAGGTAGCGCGGTGCCCGCCAGGCCCGCAGGCGGTCCTCCACCCCCGCGCCCAGCGACAGGAGGTCGCCGTCCTGATGGTCACCGGCCATCAGGAGCAAGCCGACGGGCAGTTCGCCCACCGATCCGGCGGGCACCGAGAGGGACGGATAGCCGGCGACGGCCGCGGGTGTGGAGGAGGGGATGACGTCGTTGTCGCCGCGTGCGCAGTCGGTGGTCCAGGCGGGCGGGTTCGTGGGGGCGGCGATGGCGTCCAGACGGTGGGAGGCCATGGTCTCGTCGATGGACCGCCGGGAGAGGTCCTTCAGTTCGGCGCGCATCGCCCGGTACTCGGGGTCGGTCGTGGGCGGAGCGGCCAGAGCCTGCTCGAACAGCTCCTGGCCGGCGAAGCAGCTCTGCTCCTCGGGATGGGTGCGGTTGAACTCGATCAACGCGGCGAGATCGCGGGGGCCTTGGCGCGTACCGAGGTAGGCGTCGATGTCCCGGTGGAACTCGCTGAGCAGCGCCGGGAATTCCAGTTCGGCGAGCCGCGCCTGGTAGGGGGGCGTCACCTCGACGACCACCGCTCCGGCCGTGCGCAGCTTCTTGGCCGTACGGGTCATGACCGCGTCGACGTCGGGTCCGAGCGAGGGCAGGCGCCACAGGCCGATGCGCTTGCCGCGCAGGCTGGTGCTCCCCTGGTCGGCCGCCCGGGCAAGACCGCCGGCGGCAGCGCCGCGAGTCCGCTCCTGCTTGCGTTCGCTCAGCACCGACAGGGTGAGCGCGGTGTCGATCACGTTGCGGGCCATGGGGCCCGCCGTGTCCTGCTCGGCGGAGATCGGCACCACCCCGGACTGGCTGACCAGGCCGAGGCTGGGCTTGTGGCCGACGACGCCGTTCATGCCGGCCGGGCACACGATGGATCCGTCGGTCTCGGTGCCGATCGCCACCTGGGCGAGCGACGCGGCGAGCGCGGCGCCGGAGCCGGCCGACGAGCCGCACGGGTTCCGGTCCAGGACGTAGGGGTTGTGGGTCTGTCCGCCGACCGCCGACCACCCGGAGGTGGGCTTCGCGCCACGGAAGTTGGCCCATTCGGACAGGTTGGTCTTGCCGAGGATCACCGCTCCCGCCTTCCGCAGCCGGGTCACCAGCGCGGCATCGGTGCGGGGCGGGCTCCCGGCGAGCGCGAGGGACCCGGCCGTCGTCGGCATGTCGCGGGTGTCCACGTTGTCCTTGAGCAGGACGGGGATGCCGTCCAGGGGGCCCCGGGCCGTGCCGCGGCGGTGCCTGATGTCACTCGCGGCCGCCTGGCGCAGGGCCGTCGGGCTCGTCCGCAGGACCGCATGGATCGTGGGATCGACGTCCTTGATGCGCCGCAGATAGGCCCGGGTCAGCTGCGAGGAGGTCAGCGAACCCTTCTCCATGCGCACCTGGAGCTCCGGAATCGTCACGGTGTCCAGGTCGACACCCAGGGCCCGCGGTGAACCGTGCGACGGCGACGCCTTGCCGTCTTCCCGTCCGCCTGGCTGTGCTCCGGCATCCGTGACGCCCGTCAGAAGTGACCCCGCGACCAGGGCGGCGGTCATGGCGGCCATGCTCTTCTTCCCCATAGGAGTCAGCGGACTACACAGTCAGCATCCGGCGCAAGAGCATGGCCGGTCCTCGCCGGACGTTGCCCGTAAAGCAGGCCATCTGCCACCACTGCCGTCCCTGCCGTCCCTGCCGCCGCTGCCGCCGCTGCCGCCGCTGCCGCCGCTGCCGCCACGAGGCGAGAACAGGCGTTCCCCCTATGTCAGTTCCGGTGCTCGCGGGCCTGCCGAAGCGGTCATTCCGCGCATAGCCTGGCGCTTCGTTCCAGGGGCGGGATCTCCCGCCGCGCTCCGCTTCGTTCCGGGGAGGCTCTGTGCGAGAGGAGCACTACCGAAGTCAACTCCCGGCCGAGTACCGCGGCGAGGACGTCTTCCCGTATCTGTCCTACGACGCCCAGGTGTACTACGCCTGCACCGGCTGCCGCGGCGAGTACCGCCTGAACCAGGCGTTGAGCCTGCGCACTCCGGCCACCTACGTCGGCACGCCCTGTCCCTCGCGATGCGGCGGGAACCTGGCCGTGGTGCTGCACCAAGTGGTCCAAGAGGCGCTGTGCCACGATTGCGGCAAGCAATGGGACGTGCGCTCCTCCGGCTTCGACGTCATCTTGTGCCCGCGCTGCCACTCACGTCAGTACATCGCCCTCTCCACCTGGCTGCGCCGGCCGTTCCCGCACCGCTTTCACGAACTCACCCCGCCCGGCTCCGAGGCGACCACCGGCCATGAGTGGGGCCACGACACGGATGCCGACGTCCAACTCGTCTACGAACAGCTGCAGTCGACGGGCTGGCTGCCCAACCCCGACCAGTATCTGATCCCTGCCGCCCTCTTCCTGGACCGGCTACAGGCCTGGGGCGACCACGACCCGACACGGGTGTGGAAGCTGACGAATCTCTTCGGCCTCCTGCTGCGCGAGTACTACCGGCAGACGGGCGAACTGACGGCGGGAACGGCCGCCGTAGGAGTCCTGCACGACATCAGGGAAGCCCCTGCCGCACCCTTCGAGCGAGGTCTGCTCCTGCACAACGTGTCCATGGCCGCCTACAGCCTGCTGGCCCGCCGGCAGCCCGAACTGCACTTCTACGGCGGTCCGGAGTACTACCGCGACATCGGCAAGCGCGCCGCCCACCAGGCCATCGCCTGCTACGAGTCGCTCCAGGCGGGCGCGGACGCGGAATTGGCGCAGGCACTGCGTCTGCAGATCGCCCGGGTGCGGCATGTCCTGGCCGATCTCCTCAAAGCCGGAGAGGTGTCGTCATCCGTCCTGACCGAAGCGATCGGCCTGCTGGACCAGGTCGTCCACGAGCCTGCCCTGCCCCCGGACATGCGGAGCGCTGCACAGCGTTCCCGCGCCGAGGCCGTCCTGCGGGCCAGGGCCGGGGCCAAGGCGCCGCCCGGGCAGGTCCTTGACGACCTGTCGGCCAGCCTTCCGGAGCTGGAGAACCTGCCGCTGTGGGAGCAGAACTCCCTCTTGACGAGGGTCGCGGAGTACCGCGAAGGCACGGGCGACCTGCCCGGCGCGTTGGAGTTCCAGCAGCGTGCCGCCACGACCGCCGAGGAAGCCCTGACCCGGGCGGACGACGAGACGACCTTGGGACAGCTCGGCCGGCAGTACGGGCACACCTTCGACATCCTGGCCCGGATGGAGGTGAAGTCCGGCCGCCCGCGCGCTGCCCTGGCCGCGGTCGAGACGGTTCGCGCGGCGACGGTGCGCTTCGGCCACGAGGGCGAACGCACGGCGATGCGGCGGATCGAATCGGAGCTCGGCCGTCTGTTCCGCGGCGGAGCGGGCAGCGGCGCAGCACGGCGCGACCGAGACGCCACGGGCGAGCAGGAGCCCACCGCACAAGCGCTGTCCGACCTGTTCCGCGCCGGATGGCCGCAGTCGACGGCGTACTGCGCGCTGTCCGGCGGGGAGGGCCAGTTGACGGCCGTCCTGGCATTCCCGGACGGTACGGACCGCTGGGATGTGCGGGGCCTTCAGTGGCCCGTGGAGGCACAGCGGATTCTCGACATGACCCGTGGGATCAACCTGGAGAGCGGTCCGTTTCGCGAGCGGCGCCTGGCGGCCGCCTGTGCCCTGGCCCGGACGGCCATCTTCGACCACCTGCTGCCCGAACTGCACGCGTGGGGCGCGCACGGTCTGGCCATCAGCGCCCCGGGACTGTTCAGCCATCTCCCCTACGAGGCCGTGCCCACGCCGGGCGACGATCTGCTCGGGAACGAGTTCGAGGTGTTCTATCTCCCCTCGCTCCAGCTCGGCTCCGCCCTCCAGGCCCGCCACCTCGCGCAACCCGCCCGCCCCGGCGCCACGCGGGCACTGGCGGTGGTGCATGGCGGTGAGGGACTTCCCGGCGCACGCGGCGAGGTGGCGCGCATGGCGGACGTCTGGGGCGGCCGGCTCGATGTCCTGGACGGTGCCGAACAGAACAAGAAGACCGTCCTCGACGCCCTGGCCGGTGCCTACGACGTCATCCACTTCGCCTGCCACGGTTCCTACGACCCGCTGCAGCCGCTGGAGTCCGCGCTGTACCTGACCGAGGACCGCAGCCAGGACGCCCGGCGCATCACGGCCGGGGACCTGCTGGGCCGCTCCTTCGCCCAGGCGCCGGTGGTCACCTTGGCAGCCTGCGAATCGGGGCTTACGTCGTACGGACTGACCAGCGACTGCACCGGCCTCACCGGCGGGCTGCTGCGCATGGGCGCCCGCGGGGTCATCGCCAGCCGCTGGGCGGTGACCACCGCCGGCACGGCCGGACAGGAGCTGGCCGCGGAGCGGTTCACCGGGCTCGTCCACCGGTCCCTGGCGTCGAGCGGCACGCCCTCCGGCCGGCGGGCCGTGACACGGGCCCAGCGTGAACTGGCCCGACAGGGCGCCAAGATCGAGGACTGGGCCGCGTTCTCGTACCTGGGCATCCCATGACCGGCAGCCGTGCGCAGCGGATCGAGCGAGGGGAAGACGGATGGGGCACGTCACGATCGAAGTACGCATCGGCACACAGGACCCCGACACGGTGCGCACCGTCGAGGCCGTCTTCGGCGCCGTGCCGCAGACCACCGCCGAGCGTTGGCCGGACGTCCGCACCGCCGACCCGGTCACGGTCCTGGCCGTCGTCGGAAATGCCGCCGCCATCCTGCAAGCGCTGATCGCCCTGCGCGACACCTGGCGCACCCGCCGCCCGGCCCCCGACCTGAGGGCGGGCAACGAAGACGGCTCGACGGTGGCGGTCTCCACGGCCACGGTCGAGGAACTGCGCCGCCTGCTCCAGCCGAACCTGGAGGACGAGGAAGAGGCCTGAGGAGGAAGACCGGTCGGCCAAGTGGACACGTCCTGGCCGGTTCCGGCGTTCGGGCAGTACGCCGTGTGGTCGGCTCCCGCGCCGGACGGGCCCCTTCGCCGCCTCGCCCAGGGCGTAGGGCGCCTGCGTTCGGTCTTGGTTCCGGAGGACGTTCCTAGTAGTGCTTCGTTACTGACCTTTCCGATGAGTTGTCGGGGGTGACGCTGACGGTGCTTCGCGCTATCCCGGTGATATGCGGTATGCGCAAGGAGGTGGGCTCAGGACTCATGAACAAGCTGCCCGGGAACGGATACGGATGCTGGCGGCAGAGGGTTTTGAGCAGGGTGAGAGGAACTCGGTGATCGCGAAGGGCCTTCGCGTGAGTGTCCGTTCGGTTGAGCGGTGGCGGCGGGCATGGAGGGAGAACGGCACCGCTGGCCTGCGCTGTTCGGGACCGGCCAAGAGCCCGAAGGTGAGCCTTGAGAAGTTCGCTGAGCTGGAGGAAGAGCTGCTGCGGGGATCGGTGTTCCACGGGTGGCCGAACGAGCGATGGACACTGTCCCGGGTGCAGGCCCTCATCGCCGAAAAGCTGGGTGTGAGCCTGTCCGTCCGCGGAGTCTGGGAGTTACTGCGGCGTCACGGCTGGTCCTGCCAGCAGCCCGGGCGTCGGGCAGTGGAACGGGACGAGGCAGCCGTTGCAGGCTGGGTGAAGGAGACCTGGCCATCGGCAAAGCCACCGCGGCGGCGCTCGGGGCCTGGCTCGTCTTCGAGGACGAAGCCGCTGTCACGATGACGTCGCATCGTGGACGCACCTGGGCGCCGAAGGGGAAGACCCCGGTGGTCCGGTTCAATGGCGCCTCCCGCGGCCGTGTGACCCTGGCCGCACTCGCCTGCTACAAACCCGGCGAACGCAGCCGGCTCATCTACCGGCCACGGATCCAGGGCCACCACCTGGGCGCTCAACGAGGCTTCACCTGGCAGAACTACCGTGACCTGCTCGTGCGCGCTCATCTCCAACTCGGCGGCCCCATCGTCGTGATCTGGGACAATCTCAACGTCCACCGCAGTGCCGCAATCCGCGACTACGCAGCCGAGCACGACTGGCTGAGCATCATCCAGCTCCCGTCGTACGCACCGGACTTGAACCCAGTAGAAGGGATCTGGTCTCTTCTGCGGCGGGCCGTGACAGCCAACACCGTCTTCGCCAGCCGGGACCACCTCGTCCAGACCATCCGCAGCGGCCTGAGACGCATCCAGTACACACCGCCCCTCATCGACGGATGCCTGGACAGCACCGGTCTGTCGATCACGACGTAACCTCCGACAACTCATCGGAAAGGTCAGTAGGTCTTCCTGAGGGCGTCGATCAAGAGCATGTTGGTGACGTGGACGCTTATGAAGTGGGCCGTCTGCGGGCGGCGTTGGATTTCTATGTGGCCGATGTGTTCGCTTCGGTGCCGCGGAAGGATCAGCGGGCCAAGGGCGGATGCTATCTGCGGGGTCTGATGCTGGAGGGCCGGCGCAAGTCGATCCAGCCGATGGCGGCCCGGTTGCCGGACGGGAACATGCAGGCCCTGCAGCAGTTCGTCAGCCAGTCACCCTGGGAATGGACACCGGTGCGCCGTCGGGTCGCCGAGCGAGTGTGCACGGTGATCCGGCCCGAGGTATGGGTGATCGATGACGTGTCGTTTCCCAAGTGCGGGCGAGACTCGGTCGGGGTGGCATGGCAGTACTGCGGTGCGCTGGGTAAACGGGCCAACTGTCAGGTGGCGGTCAGCGTGCACGCGGCCACCGACGACGCCTCCTGCCCACTGGAGTGGGAGTTGTTCCTGCCGCCGGAGTGGGCCAAGGACCTGTCTCGTCGGCGTCGGGCCGGAGTGCCGGACGACGTCGGACATGAGCCAAAGACACGCCTGGCCCTCAAAGCACTGGACCGTCTGGCCGGGCAGGGACTGCCAGTGCCGGTGCTGGTGGCCGACGCCGGATATGGCCGCAGCGTCTCCTTCCGGCTCGCGCTGCAGGACCGCGGCTGGTCCTACATCCAGGCCGTCGAGTCCAAGGAGGTCGCCCGGCCATCGACCGCCAAGCCGCACCGGCCCCACTACGGCGGCCTGGGGCCACCCACCCTGCCGCGCTATCGCAGCCGGCCCCGCCCCCTGTCCAGCCTCGTCCAGGACGCCCACTTTGCGCAGGTCACCTGGCGCCGCGGCAGCAAGGGCGCGATGACCTCGCGTTTTGCCGTGCTGCAGGTGCGGCCCTCGGGCAAGGAGGCCCGTCGCGCAGCCCAGGAGCGGGCCGGGGGCCGCGAGCGGTGGGACGGCGTCCTGCCGCCGGAAACGCTGCTGGTCGAGCAGCCTGACCCGGACGCGGAGCCGACTGGGTACTGGATGAGCAACCTGCCTGCCACCACCCCGGTCGAAGATCTGGTGCGCTGGGCGAAACTGCGCTGGCGCATCGAGCACGACTACCGCGAGCTCAAACACGGCCTGGGCCTGGACCACTTCGAGGGCCGCTCCTGGCGCGGATGGCACCACCACGTCACCCTCGTCACCGCCGCCCAGGCCTTCCTCACCCTGCGGCGCTACAACCCAAAAGCCCCCGGCACAGCCTGACCCTCTACCAAGTCCTCGACGCCCTCCAGAACCGTCTCCGCTGCTGGACCGGCACCTGCAACACCTGCGGACGCCCCCTCACCCGAGCCAGAACCTAACGAAGCACTACTAGTGCGTACGCACTACGGGACTCGGGGTGCTGGTCCCAGGAGACCAGCGTGAGTTGGCGTCTGGGGACGATGCCCGGCGGGACACCGGAGGGAAGTGTGAGGGGCGTCAGAATCCCCGCGCGTTTCTCTTGCCTAGTGGTGTCTGGAGTGATCAAGAGGTGGCGACATTTCTTTACCGGGTCGGACGGTGGGCCTTCCGGCGGCGCCGGCTCGTGGGCGGGCTGTGGCTGGGAGTCCTGCTGCTGGCCGTCGCGGCCGCCGCCATGGCACCCGCGGGGGAGGAAGAGGACCTCTCCATGCCCGGCACCGAATCGCAGAAGGCGTTCGACCTGTTGGACGAGCGCTTCCCGCAGAACAACTCCCAGGGTGCCGAGGCCCGTCTGGTGTTCCGGGCCCCGGACGGGCAGCGGGTGACGGTCACCGAGAACAGGGCCGCCGTCGAGGACGCGCTCGGCTCCCTGGACGGCCGCGACCAGGTCGCGTCGGCCACCGACCCCTATGAGGACGGCGCCGTCAGCAAGGACGGCACCATCGCCTACTCCACGATCACGTACGGCGTGGACGCCGTCGACCTGACCGAGGCCACCAAGAGCGCCCTTGAGGGCGCCGCAGGCCAGGCCAGGGACGCGGGACTGACCGTGGAGATCGGTGGCTCGGCCCTGGATTCGGAGGAGGAACCGGGCGGGACGACGGAGATCGTCGGCGTGGCGGTGGCGGCGGTGGTGCTCGTCCTGGCCCTGGGTTCGCTGGTCGCGGCCGGACTGTCGCTGCTGACCGCTTTCGTGGGCGTGGCCATCGCCTTCGGCCTGGTCTCCGCGCTGGCCGTCCCGCTGGGCCTCACGTCCACCGTCGCCATCCTGGCCCTGATGCTGGGCCTCGCCGTCGGCATCGACTACGCGCTCTTCATCACCTCCCGCTACCGCGACGAACGCGCCCAGGGCAGCGACCCGGAGGAGGCCGCGGGACGCGCGGTGGGCACGACAGGATCCGCCGTCGTGTTCGCCGGTGCCACCGTCTTCATCGCCTTGGTCGGTCTGGGGGTCGTGGGAATCCCCGAACTCACCAAGATGGGTCTGGGCGGCGCGGGCGCGGTGGCCCTTGCCGTACTGGTCGCCCTGACGTTGGCCCCCGCCCTGTTCGGCTTCTTCGGTCGGCGCGTGCTGTCCCACGCCGCACGCAAGGCCACCCGGCGCACCGGGGGCGAGCGCCCGCAACCCGACGGCGCGGCGGGCCGGCCCGCGCCGAGCATCCGCTGGGCGCGGTTCGTGCTGCGCCGGCCGGTGGCCGTCCTGATGGTCGCCGGGCTCGGACTCGGCGCCGTCGCCCTGCCGGCGCTGAGCCTGGAACTCGGCCTGCCGGGCGATGAGTCCAAGTCCGTGCAGACCACCGAACGCCGCGCCTACGACCTGCTGTCGGAAGGCTTCGGCCCCGGCTTCAACGGCCCGCTGACCGTGGTCGTGGACGTGTCGTCGGGATCCGGCGACGCCCGGACCACCACGGACCTGGTCGCCAAGACCGTCCGGAGCGTGGAGGGGGTCACGTCGGTCGGTGAACCGGTGCTCAGCCGCGGCAACGACACGGCCGTCCTCACCGCCGTCCCGCGCACCGCGCCGAACAGCGGCGAGACCAAGGACCTGGTCCACACGATCCGGGGCGCGGTCTCCGGCGTCGAGGCGGACACGGGCGCCGGCATCTTCGTGACCGGCACCACCGCCATGAACATCGACATCTCCGAAGCCATGTCCGACGCGCTCCTCCCCTACCTGACCGTGGTCATCGGCCTGGCGGTACTGCTGCTGACGGTGGTCTTCCGCTCGGTCCTGGTGCCGGTCAAGGCCGCGCTCGGCTTCCTGCTGTCGGTGGGCGCCGCCTTCGGGGTCCTGGTCGCCGTCTTCCAGTGGGGCTGGGCGGCCGGCCTGGTCGGCATCGAACAGACCGGACCGGTCATGTCGCTGATGCCGATCCTCGTCATCGGCATCGTGTTCGGCCTCGCCATGGATTACGAGGTCTTCCTCCTCACGCGGATGCGGGAGGCCTATGTGCGCGGCGCGAGCCCGGGCGACGCGATCGTCCACGGGTTCCGGCACAGCGGGCGGGTGGTGGCCGCCGCGGCGATCATCATGGTCAGTGTGTTCGCCGGGTTCATCGGGATGAGCAGCCCGACCGTCCGGACGATGGGCGTCGGACTGGCCGCCGCCGTCGCCTTCGACGCCTTCGTGGTCCGGATGGCGATCGCCCCCGCGGTGCTGGCTCTGCTCGGCCACCGGGCGTGGTGGCTGCCCCGTATCCTGAACCGCGTGCTGCCGAACGTGGATCTCGAAGGTGAGACATTGAGCCGGCACGCCCCGTCCCCGGCCGTCCCGGCGGACGCCGCGGCACCGCACCTGCCCGTCGGCAGGAGCTGAGCCGGCCATGACGACCACGGATGGCGGCCGCCCGCGCTCACGCGGCGCGTGGGGTCGGGAGGCAGCGGTCACGGCGACGGCGTTCGCGCTCTGCCTGCTCGGGGGCACGCTGCAGGAAGACGGCAGTTCGCTGTCACCGCCGCCCGCCGCGGCCTACGTCATCGCCGTGGTGTCCTGTGCCGTGCTGCCGGTACGGCACCGGGCGCCCCTGGCCGCCATGGCGGTCATGACCGCGAGCGGCATGCTGGTGACGCCCTTGGGCCTGCTCCTTAGCCCGCTCGTCGTGGCCCCCGCCGTGATCACCGCCTACTCGCTCACCGCACGCACCCAACGCCACGCGACGAGCGCGGTGGCGCTGACCTCCCTGGCCCTGCTGGTCGCCTCCACCCCGCTGTTCGGGGCCCTGTCGTGGCAGGACGCGAGCCGGGTGGGAGCAGTGGCGGCGTTCCCGCTGGTGGCCGGTGTCCTGGGCCATTCGGTGCACAACCGGCGGGCCTATCTGGCGGCCATGGAGGAGCGGGCCCGGCGGGCCGAACAGAGCCGGGACAGCGAGGCGCGCCGGCGCGTGGCCGAGGAACGCGTGCGCATCGCCCGGGAGTTGCACGACCTGGTGGCCCATCAGATCACCCTGGCCAACGCACAGGCCACGGTCGCCGCCCACCTGTTCGACACCCGCCCGGAACAGACCCGCAAGTCTCTGCACGAGCTGGTCGAGACCACCGGTGACGCGCTCGACGAACTGCGCGCCACGGTCGGCCTGTTGCGGCAGACCGGCGACGCGGCCACGCCCGCCGAGCCGGCGCCCGGCCTCTCGCGGCTCCCCACGCTCCTGGAGTCCTTCCGCCTCGCGGGCCTGGAGGTGTCGTCACAGCAGGAAGGCACGGCCAGAGCGCTGCCGCCGGGAGTGGACCTCACGGCCTACCGCATCGTGCAGGAGGCACTGACCAACGTGACCAAGCACGCCGGTACGGGCAGCGCCCGGGTGCGCCTCGTGTGGCACCGCGACCGCGTGACCGTCACCGTCACCGATGACGGGCGGGGAACTCCTGCGATGCCGGCCACCGACACCGCCCCGAACGCGAAGGCGAGGGTGAGTGCGGGCGCGGGTCCGGGTGCAGGGGTGGGTGCGGGTCCGGGCGCGAGTGCGGGCGCGGGTGCGGTGTCGGACCGTCCGACCGGCTACGGCCTGATCGGCATGCGGGAGCGGGCCACCGCCGTCGGGGGCCACCTCTCCGCGGGCAGGCGCCCGGAGGGCGGCTTCCTGGTCTCGGCCGAGTTGCCCCTGCCGCCCGCCAAGGACGCGACGCGGCAGATCGGCTCGCCAACACCCGTCAAAGACATGGCACCTGACGGGGCAACAGCTGACGTACGGACCGATGACGCAGGAACCGGTGATGCGCCGTGACGCTCCGCGTGCTGCTCGCCGATGACCAGGCCCTGTTGCGTGGCGCCTTCCGGATGCTCCTCGACAGCGCCGACGACATCGCCGTGGTCGGCGAGGCGGGCGACGGCCGTGAGGCGGTGCGGCTGACCCGGCAACTGCGCCCGGACGTCGTGATCATGGACATTCGCATGCCCGAGGTGGACGGCCTCACCGCCACCGCGGAGATCTGCGCGGACCCGGAGCTGCGGGCCAGCCGCATCCTGATCCTCACCACGTACGAGACCGACGAGTACGTCGCCCAGGCACTGCGTGCGGGAGCCGGAGGGTTCATCGGCAAAGGCATCGGGGCCGAGGCCCTCCTGGACGCCGTGCGCACGATCGCCGACGGCGACACCCTTCTGTCTCCCGCCGCGACCCGCTCCCTGGTCGCCCGCTTCCTCGCCACACCGGACCACGCCTCGCCGCACCACCCCGATCAGCTCGCCGTCCTCACCCCGCGCGAACGCGAGATGGTGGGGCTGGTCGCCACCGGCCTGTCCAACCAGGAGATCGCCGAGCGGATGTTCCTCAGCCCCTTCACCGTCCGCGCCCATGTCCAGCGCGCCATGACGAAGCTGGAGGCCCGCGACCGGGCGCAGTTGGTCGTCATCGCCTACCGCACCGGCCTGGCCCAGGCCACCCCCGGTGCCGGCACCGGCACCGGCACCGACCAGACGTAGGCCGCTTCCGGTCCCTTTGAGGACCGCCCGCACTTTTCCCACGGCAGCCCACGGCAGCCCACGGCATTCCGCCACGACGCATGCGTAGCCACCCCTGCCCGCGGACCGGCCCGCGTGAGCCATGACCCGCGCCCTTCTCCACCACTGACGAACCAATGACGCATCAACGACGGACCCACGATGGATCAACGACGGAAGGGACACCCATGTCCGACACCATGATCCCCCCTGCCCGCATCGGAAGACTGCCGATCGCCGTCCTCGGCCTCCTGGCGCTCGCCCTGGGCACTTTGCAGTCCGTGGTGGAGCCCGCACTCCCGCTGCTGCAGAGCGAGTTGGGGGTCAGCCCCGGCGAGGGGGCCCTGGTCGGCAACACCCTGCTCGTCACCGGCGCGGTCGTCACCCCGGTCGTGGGCACGCTCGGCGACCGCTACGGCGGAAAACGGGTCCTGGTACGGCTGAGCGCCGTCGTCTCGGCCGGAGGCCTGGTGGCCGCTCTGGCACCGAACCTGCCGATGCTGCTGCTCGGACAAATCCTGCAGGGCGTCATGGTCGGTGTCCTGCCCCTCTCCTTCATCCTGGTGCGCAAGCACCTGCCCACCCGGGCGGCCCAGGTGGCGGTCGGGCTGGTCATCGCGCTGTTCACCGGCGGCGGCATCGTGGGAACACTGGTTGCCGGACCGATCGCGGACGCTCTGTCCTGGCACGGCATGTTCGCCCTGCCGACGATCGCGATCATCGCGACGACGCTGGCCGTCACTCGCCTGATGCCGCACGATCCGCCGACCCCGTCCGACGAGCGGATCGACTGGCCCGGCGTACTACTGCTGAGCGCCACCCTGCTCACGTTCATGATCGGGCTCGTGAAGGTGACCGACGGCCTGCCGCCTTTCGCGGTCGGCGCCCTGGCGGTGGCCGTCGCCGCCCTCGCCGCCGGATGGATCGCCGTCGAGCGCCGGGCATCCTCACCGATGGTCGATCTGAGCATGCTGGCCAAGCCCGCCCTGTGGCAGGCGTGCGTGCTCACGTTCGTCATCTGCACCACCTCCGGGATGGTGGTCTTCCTGCTCCCGCAGATGTTCGCGATATCGGCCGACGGATACGGCTTTGGCGTCAGCACCACTGATCTCGGACTGTTCCTGCTGCCCGGTGCCATCGCCGGATCGGTGAGCGACGCGGCCGGCGGAGTCGCGGCACGACGTCTCGGCCCGCGGGCCGTGGTCATCGGCGGCGGCGTGGTCACGGCGGCCACGATGATCGCCCTGGCGTCGGCGCACGGCGCGGAGTGGCAGCTGGTTCTGGCCAAGACCCTGACCGCGTTCGCCGCGGGCGTCGCCAGCACGGCGCTGGTCGCCGGCGCCGCCACGGCCGTCGAGCCCAAGGACACCGGCATCGCCACCAGCCTGCTCGTGGTCACCCGCGTGGTCGGCGTCGCTCTGGGTGCTCAGGTCGCGGGCGCGATTCTCGACGCCGGGGCCGACCGGGTCACGCATCTGCCGAGCGAAACGGCCTTCGTCACGGGCTTCGCCGTCGCCGGCCTCGTCGCCACGCTGTCCCTGCTGGTCATCCGTTTCACGAAGAAGGGAGCCCGGACATGACCCACACCACCAACGGCCCGCTGCCAGCACGTGCCACCGCGCGGCCCACCGTCCTGATCTCCGGGGCCAGCATCGCGGGACCCGCGCTCGCGTACTGGCTGCACCGGTCCGGGTGCGCGGTCACCGTCGTGGAAAAGGCGGACGCCCTGCGCGCCGGCGGCTACCCGATCGACATCCGCGGGACGGCGATCGAAGTGGTCCGGCGGATGGGGATGCTGCCCCACCTGCGGGCGGCACACATCGGCTCGCGTCGCTGCACGTTCCTCGACGCCGACGGCAGCGAGGTGGCCTCCGTCGACGCGCACGCCCTCGCCGGCAGCACCGCGGGCCAAGACCTTGAGGTACGTCGCGGAGATCTGGCCGCGCTCCTCCACGCCAGGGTGCGCGATGACGTGGAATTCCTGTTCGGCGACTCCATCACCACCCTCGGTATGCCCGGCCGAGGAGGACAGGCAGCCGGGCCCGGGGTCGACGTCACGTTCCGCAGCGGGCGACAACGCACCTACGACCTGGTGATCGGCGCCGACGGCATGCACTCGCGCACCCGGGAGTCGTTGTTCGGCCCCGAAGAACAATTCCACCGCTACCTCGGGTACTGCTTCGCCATCTTCACCATGCCGAACACCCTCGGGCTCACCCGCGAGGTCACCATGTGGAACACGCCGGGAAGAGCCGCGGCCCTCTATGCCGTCGGCGACTCCGACGAACTGCACGCCTTCTTGACCTTTCATCACCCGCGACCGCCGTCCGATGCCCTCCGGCACCCCGAGGCCCAACGGGACCTGCTCGCCGCGGTTTTCGCGGACGCGGGATGGGAGGTCCCCCGCATGGTCGCCGCCCTGCGCACCGCGGATGACCTGTTCTTCGACACGGCCGGTCAGATCCGCATGCCCTCGTGGTCCCGCGGTCGCGTCGCGCTCGTGGGCGACGCCGCGTACGCGCCCTCGTTTCTCACCGGGCAAGGCTCCAGCCTGGCGCTGGTCGGCGCCTACCTGCTCGCCCACTCCCTGGCGACGCGTCGCGATCACACGGCGGCCTTCGCCGCCTACGAACGCGGCCTGCGCGAGTTCGTGACCATGAATCAGGCGCTGGTCGACAGCGGCGGGGCCACCTTGTTCCCCACCACGGAACAGGCCCTGACCCGACGCAACACCATGCTGCGCGGCCTGGCCACCCTGCCTTCCGCACCGGCGCGCCCGGCCCACTCGGCCCTGACGCTGCCCGAAGCCACCGCGTGGCCGCTCATGTCGTGACGACGTACGCCCGGGCAGCACCGCCGTCAGCTGGGCCGATGCATCAACGCGCCCCGGTCCAGGGTGGCCAGGGTGGTGTTCACCGCGACGACGACGCCGAAGGCCAGGGCCCACCCGTGCCGGCCCATCGCGTACAGGGCGGCGACGGCAGCGCCGAACACCAGCGCCTTCACGGCCAGAACGCCCGCGAGCGGGACCGGTATACGGGCCTTCGGCGCGGCGAACAGCCCCCACAGGGTGGCGGCGGCCGCGGGGGCGGCGACCGTGAGGAGGAGCCGCGGAACCAGGGCGTCCACACTCTGCCATCCCCACCAGGCGAGGAGGACCAGGGCCACTACTTCCAGCAGGAATGCCAGCCCTTCATTGATCACATGCAGGGGGCCGGGAAGTGTCATCGTCTGCCTCATCCTCCGTCACGCGTGCGGGCCGCCGTCCGAGCAGGGCCGCGACAGAGCCGCATTGAAGCACGCTCATCCGGCGACCGTGGCCCCCAGCACACGAAGAAGCCCCGGCCCATGGGCCGGGGCTTTCTTTGGATCGGCTCTCAGCGGGCCTGGGCCAGCTCCCAGGTCATGGCCGCCGCGTCGACACCCGTGCGCACCCCGTCGACGACCTCGTCGGGGCTGTGGGGAAGGTGGATTCCGTCGCCGCTGGAGCCGTCGTCCGCGGACGCGGGTCCGGCGGCGGCGAGGGCTGCGGCGGCAAGGGTCAGGGCAACGGCGGCGCGCTTGGTCTTGGTGTGGTTCATACCCAGCTGAACGATCATGAGCAGTTCGGGATGCGCTCGCCCCGCAAGTCAGCTCGTACGCCAAACATCCCGCTCCCCGCCTGCCGCCGGTGTGTCAAGGGGAGCATGTCCGGCCGTGGCGTCAGGTCTTGGCCGCTCCGACGAGGAGGTCCGCCAGCTCCACCGGGCGGCTGAGCGCGACGCAATGGCTTGCGGCGATCTCCTCCGGGGTCACCGCGAGCCGTTCGTGCGCGAGGCGACGCTGCAAGCCGGGCGGAAGGAAGCGGTCCTGGGCGCACAGCACGGACGTCGTCGGCACGTCCGGCCAGGCCTCCAGCGGCCATGGCTGGGCCGAGGCCGCCGAGGACGGGTGGGCGCGTTCCTTGCTCATCGCTTCCGTGGCGAGCGCGTGGGGCACGTCGTGGTAGAAGGAGACGTAGGGGTCGTCGTGGCCGGTCAGGCCGCCGTCCTGGGCGGCTTGGTGCCGCACGGCCTCGCCGTAGCCGGAGTTGCTCCACCACTGGTCCGGTGATTCGCCCGGCGCGGGGACCATCCCGGCGACCAGGACCAGCGCATCGACCCTGCGGCGGGCGGCGACCAGGGGTGCGGTGAACGCGCCGTAGGAGTGGCCCACGACCACCAGGTCGCGGCGGTCGCCGATCGCCTCGACCACGGCGTCGGCGTAGTCGTCCAGCGTCAGCGAGTCGTCGTCGCCCGGAAGATCCGGCGCGACCACGTCGTGTCCGCGCCCGCGAAGCTCCGCCTCGACCAGATGCCAGGACCAGCCGACGTCACCGGCGCCATGGACCAATACGAACGTTGCCATTCCCGGGCTCCCCGTCTCTCGCGACTCCTGCCGGCAGGCGAACCTTGGAACAGCCGCACTTCGCCGGCGCGCTACGCGCCCAAGGCTCCCATCATCTGCGCCCGGCCGAGGCCATGACAGGACTGCTCGGGAAAACTCGCCGCGGGGATGCGGAAGAAGGAAGTGCTCTCCCTGACACCCGTCAAAGACAGCACTCCCCCGCGCCGGACGGTCAGGCGCTCTGCTTGCTCTGCTTGATGAGCTTGCTGGTCATGTCCGCCGTCTCGGCGGCCCCCGGCTTCTGGACGTTCACGTCGGTGCCGAAGTCGCTGAACTCCATCACGACCTTCGCCTTGGCCTTCTCGGCGGACGTCTTCGACGCACCGCCGCTGCCGCCGTCGGCCTTGGCCGACATCGTCATCTCCAGCTGCTGGCGCCGCATCAGGCCCTTGTCGTCGATCCACAGCTCCATCGGCAGGGTGTCACCGAGCTGCCGGCGGAGCTGCTTCTGCTGCTCCGGACTGCCCTTGGCCAGCTTTTCCACGTCCACCGCGACCCGGTAGCGCGTGGTCTTCACGCCGTCGACCTCACCCTCGCCGACCTTCTTCACGTCCTTCTCGGACAGCGACTTGGAGTACGCGAAGGAGTCCGCGGGGTCGCTGACCTGGGTCTGGCCCGATCCGCCCGCGGCCTGCAGCCGCTTGAGGTCGATCTTCATCCAGGCCTTGCCGCCGGGCAGCCCTCCGCTGCCCTTTGGAGGCTTCTGGTACAGGACCTTGTCCACGATCCGCTGCTCGATCCGCTGGCCTTGCTGCCCCAGCTCGATCCGGCTCGTGCCGTCGTCGAAGTCCATGACGCCCGCCCCCTTCATGGTCTCGGTGCGGCCCCCCGAGGTGGCGGTCGTCTCCAGCTTCACCTGGGCCGAACCCGCCTTCGACGTCTTCGCGTTGGTCGCCTGCACCACCTGGGCGGCGGACTGCTGCTTCTTCTCGCCGCCCGACCCGCCTTCCTGATCGCCGTCGTCTCCGGAACCACAGCCCGTCAGAGCCGTGGCCCCCAGCAGTCCGGCCGAGCCGAGCAGCGCCAGACGGAACGTGCGGGACGTTGCGCTGATCATGGAATCCACCCCTCGATGCGTGTACTGAGCCTTTGTGGCCCCGCGCCCCAGGTGCCCCGTGCACGTCGTCCCACGCATGAGGATGCGCTCTTGATCCGCCGGTGCACCGCCCGGCCGCCGCCTGTGCCGTGGCGGCCCGGTCAGCGGTGCTGGTCCGTGTAGTGCGCGCGCAGCAGGTCCGCGCCCCAGTCGTGGCGGATGTGCCGCCAGACCGAGTGGGCGTGATTGCCGTTGTCCTGGGTGTTGTCGTACTCGATGAGGAAGTCCGGGGCCCGGACACAGTAGTAGTGGCGCTCACCCGGCTCGCGGCCGCCGGCCCAGGCGAACGACAGCGCGTCCAGTCCCTGGGCCACGGTGTCGGCCCAGCACTGGCGCGCATACGCCTCCGGGGCGCGGTCCAGGTAGCGGCGCACCAGGCGCTCGAGGGTCTGCTGCTCGCGGGGGGTCATGTCACCGTGCGTCAGACCGGCCGGCAGCAGGCCCGGGTCGGCGAAGGGGTCGTCGCGGGTCAAGATGTCGTCCGGCGGCGCGGTGGCGAAGACGGCTGTGGCCCGCCGGCCGTCGTCCAGCCGCGTCACCAGTTCTCGCGCCAGATCCTCCTCCGGTCCGAGCAGCCGTCGGCCGGCCTGCGGACCGTCCGCGATGCGCGCCGGTTCCGCACCGATGAAGTGGGGCGTCACCCGCAGGCCCGTCGACGTGATCAGTACGTGTACGGCGAGATGGTGTCCGTTCATCCGCCAGGCCCACGGGGCATCGCCCTCCGGGTCGCCCAACAGGCGCACCCAGTAGCGGTCCCCACCCGTGGCACCGGCCGAGGCGCGGCGGTACCGCTCGACCTCGATCGCCCCGCGGGCCAGCTCCGCTCCCGCAGCGCCGTGTGCCGCGGCCAGCACGGCATCCACCGCCTCGCGCCCGCGGGCGTCGAGGCAGTCCGTGGCCAATCCGGGGCGTGAGCCCGGCAGGTAGGTCCACTCCCGCAGCTCAGGGGCGTCGAGCCGGTCGGGCCCCGCGCGCAGCGCACGGACCTGCTCCGGCTCCAGCACGCCCAGGAGCGCGTGCACCGCCTCCCGCATCCGGTCGGCCGCCGCCTCCCACCGAGACCCGTCCACCGTTCCTCCTCCCGCCGCCTGCGCTCCATCCTGCGCCATGCGAGGGCGACACGACACCGGGTCCGGCACCCGGCCCCGTGGGCCTCGGCAGGTTCAGCGGGGCATGCGGCGGTCCAGCTCCCGCGCCCGCGCGTCGAGTGCCTCGGTGACGGCGGAGGGGGTGGTCCGGGGGCCGGCGGGAACCTGCTGGTCGTGCCGCGCGCCGTCGGGCGCGTGCGCGGTCTGCGGTGCGGGGGGCTCCCCGTCGATCCCCGCGCGCCGCGCGAGCGCCAGCGCCGTCGCCGCGAACCCTTCGGAGAGCGTGCGGAGCACGGAATGGCTCTGCCCGCGGTGCCAGGCGACCAGGCCGCGGACGAACTCCTCGTAGGCCACCGGATCCACCTCAAGGGTGTCCGGATCACCCCAGTGCCTGCCCTGGCCGATTCCCGACGGCAGCCCGAGTTCCGCTTCGTAGATCTCGATGTGACGCAGGAAGAGGCGGCCCGCCCCGTTCGACGGGTTCCACAGCGTCTCGTCCCCGACGTCGAAGTACATGCTCATCGCCGTTCCCCCCCTGCTCAGCGGCCCCGGGCCACAGGGTAGAGCCTCGGGGCCCCGGTCACCTGGCCGCGGTCCTGACGGCGGTGCGGGTGCTGGGGCCATAGACGCCGAGCGGTTCGTGGATGGCGCGCGCCTGCTGCATGCGCGCGACCGCCGCGGCGACGTCGTGCCCGTAACGGCCGTCCACCGGGCCCGTGTAGAGCCGTAGCCGCCCCAGCTGCTCTTGGAGCTCCCGTACGGAGCTGCCGGTGCTGCCCAGGTGCAGCACGGTCGTGGCGCTGTCGGCCGCCGCGGCGGGTCGAGCGGGCGGGGCGGCGGATGGTGCCGGAGGCCTCGGGTGGGGTGCGGGCTTGCTCGGCGGGGCGGACGGGGAGGGTTCGTCGTCGGGTACGGGCGCGGCCGGGTCATGGGGGGCGTCCGGCTGCTGCGCGGGCGGGGGCGCGGCGTGCGGCCTGGCCGGGGCGGGCTGGTGGTGCTGGGACAGGAGAACGGCGGTGAAGGCGAGCAGAGCGGCGGAGGCGTAGCCGTACGAGAGCGGGGGGATGACGCGCCGGGGCCTGGCCGTGTCGCCGTAGCGCGGCAGCGCGTGGCGGCGTGACCGGCGGCCTACCGGGGCGGCCGCGCGATGACGTCCTCTTCTGTCTCCGCTCCCTCCGCTCTGGCCGCTTTGTCCGCCCGGCGTGGGTGCTCCGCTCGGGGGCGCGGTGTAGGTGGGCCCGTCCGCCGGGCGGGACACCGCGAACGCCGTGCGTGAACGGCGGTCGGGTGTGCGGGTCAGGTAGGAGGAAAGCGCTGGGTACATGGCCGGGTCCGGGACGGCCGCTGGGAAACTCACACGACTGAACGTAAGGGTCCGCTTGCCGCGAATCCCCCGCTCAGGGCCCTGAAGCGTGATCCTTAAGGCTGCGTTCACGGTCGACTCAGGACCAGATAAGCAGCCGCCCGCCGCAGGGCCGAAACAGCGTGGCTCTTACTGCGGCGGGTGGAGCTTGCGGAAGTAGGTCCAGCTGGTCTCGTTCGGCTCGCTCCACTTCTCCGGGGCCTGGGCAAACTCCGGGTGGTGGTCGGCCACGTAGGCCCGGGTGCGCTCGGGCACCTCGGCGTAGGTGTTCAGCTTGCGGCCCCGGCAGTGATACGTGAGGCCGCCGGGCCGCCGGCCGCGGGCCATCCACGGGAGCCACTGCGACTGCCGGGTCCACGACATGGTGGCCGGCACGCTGGGCTCCGGGCCGGCCAAGTCGGTGCGGTCCGCGAAGAACTGGAAGAGTTCCAGGGCCCGGTAGGTGTCGTCGGCCGAGTTCAGGGGGTACTGGGCCACCGGCAGCGGAGAGGGGTAGGCGAGCGGGATCTCCAGGCTGAAGCAGATCTGTCCGCCCAGGTCGGTCGTCGGTATGGGGAAGGGGCGCCACTTCTGGTTCGCCGGGTCGTTCCAGATGTGCACCACCGGCAGGTCCTGCCAGGTCTCCAGGATCTCGCGCGACACGGGGTCGAGGTAGAAGGCGGCCTCGCGGGTGAGCAGCTGGTAGGCGTCCGGGCCGGCTTCGGGATCCTGGACGAGGCGGGCGACGTTGAGGCCTTCGAAGCCGAAGAGACGCTGGTAGGGCTCGTCGGGTCCCCAGGAGTAGACGTCCCCGGACCACCAGTACGTGACCTCCTGACCGTCGAGCGAAGCCCGCGTACGGGCGAAGGAACGGAGCAGCTCTGCGGGTGTCGTCATACGGACCACTCTGCGCGATCGCCGTCCGCGGCGCGCGGGCGGCCCCGGTGCCGCGGCGCGCACTTGGCCGACGCCGCAAGGGCAGCCCCGGGCCGGCCGGCCGGACAACAGCGCGGCGGCATGGGGCTGTTGCGTGGCCGGTCACCACCGCCGCCCGAAGCGAATGTCGCAGGTCGGTCGGCATGGCCGGGGCGGGTTCGGCCGCGGCGCCGTCGGCGCCCCGCGCGGCCAAGGCGGCGGTCAGCTCGCCGGTGTGACGGCTTCGAGGGTGAGTTCGGTGCCGGAGGTCACCTGGCCGAAGCGGGGCAGGTTCAGGGTGATCGCGGCGTGGTGCTCCGCCGCCGTCAGGGCGGTCGTGGCGTCCTCCACGAAGACCAGCTCGTAGTCGTGGTCGGAAGCGGCGCGTGCGGTTGATTCCACGCCCATGTTGGTGGCGATGCCGGCCAGGACGAGGGTGGACACCCGCCGATCCCGCAGGAGTTCGTGCAGGCCGGTGTGGTGGAAGGCGCCGATGGTGCCCTTGACGACCACGGCGTCGGCCAGGTCCGCCACCCGCTGATGCAGTTCGCTGCCCGGCGGCTGTCGCACGACGTGGGGGCGCTCGGTCCGTACCGCGATCACCGGCGCACCGGCGGCCCGGAACCGTGCGGCCAGGGTGCAGGCGGCGTCCAAGGCCTCCGGGCCGGACCGGGGGCCGAGCGGCAGATCGATGATCCGGGGCATCAGATCGACGAGGACCAAAGCCGTGCTCGCGGGTTCCAGGATGACCATGCGCTCAGCCTAGGCACGGCCTTCGGGGCTCACCCCGGGTTTGCAGAAGCAGCACACCGGCCCGGGCCGGGCCAGGCGCGTCGGTGCGCCTGTCAGGGGCGCCGTGTCAGGAACCGAAGCCGATCAGACCCACCGGTGGCAGGGTCGGCGTACCGGAGCCCCCTGCTGGTTCGACCGTGATGGCCATGCCGGTGGCCCGGGCGATCGTGCCGTCCAGCGCAGTGACCTGGTCGGTCCGGTCGCGGTCGAGGAGCCCCGCGGGACGCATGGTGCCGGCGTCGTCGAACCAGAGTTCATAGACCCTCCCCTCGGGCGGCACGCCGAGGCCGGAGGCCGTGAACACCGCGCGGTCCTGGCCGGCCGAGGTCACCACGACGCCCCGGGCGCCCTCGGGCAAGGACGCGGCATGGGTGCGCGCGTCACCGGCGGCGAGGACGGCCACCACCTGGTCGGTACGGGCCTGGGCCTCCTGTGCCAACTCCCCCGCCTGGCGGGCTTCCTGGGCCTGCCAGGTCGCCACGCCCCCCACCGCGGCCGCGGCCAGAGAGGCGGCCACGAGGAACCCGCGTAAGGGCGCGCTGCGGGGCAGCACGGCGATGCACGTCTCGCGCAGGGTGCGCGGCGGCTGCTGGCGGATACCGGTGATTTCCTCAAGGGCGCGCTGCTTGAGGACGGGGCGCGCAGTGGCGCTGACGGCGAGGGCCAGCCGTCCCGCCGTGGCCGCGAATTCCGCCACTTGTTGGCGGCATTCCGCGCACCGGGCCAGGTGTTCGTCGAACGCTGCCCGCTCATCGAGGCCGAGGGCGTGGACTGCGTACGCTCCGGCCAGGGTGTGTGGGTCAGTCACGCTCATGTCGCCCTACCTTCTTGAATACGTCCGCAGAGTGCGCGCCTGCGGGAACAGGCGAACAGGGCAGGGGCGACTTTCGTACGAGCGGCCTTGCGAGGTGGCAGCAGTAATTCGTTGCCGACGGCCGTGCGGATTGGTCTCGCCGCGGCGGCGGCAACCTCACTCAGTGGGCGCACGCTCCGAATTCCGCGTGCCGGGCCCGGACGGCATACGCGTCGTCGTCCTGCTTCTCCTGGCGAGGAGGCGGAGCGAAGTGCCGCTGACGGATCTCCCTGCGTGCCTGCGCCATCAGTTCGTCGAACTCCTCGTCCGTCATCGCCGTCACCTCCTTGTCCCTGAGTGATCCGTGGTCCACGTGTAATCCGGAGCGACCCGGATCTCCGGATTGGTCCGGTTGCTGGGCTTTTCTGTGGCGTCGAGCGCCACGGCGGACACAGAAATTCGGACCCGTGGGCCCGTTGGATTGGTCGAAAAGAATTTCTCCCTCAAATGAGTGGGGGACCAATCCACTCCCGCCGCCGCTCCGGATAGCCGGTGTGAGCAAAGAAGCGAAGACACCGAGACGCAAGGGCCCGTGGCGGCTGGGCGGGCTGGGCGCCTTGAGCGGCCTGCTGGCCGGCTATGCCGCGCTGGCGACCGCCGAACTGGTGTCTGCCGCGGTGCGCCCGGAGTCCAGCCCCGTGATCGCCGTGGGCGGGGCCTCGATCGACCGCACGCCTGCGGCCGTCAAGGACTGGGCGATCAGACAGTTCGGAACGAACGACAAGCTCGTCCTGCAACTGGGCATCCTGGCCGTCCTCACCCTGCTCGCGCTCGTCCTCGGAGCGGTCGCCGCCCGGTACCGGCGCGTCGGCTCGGCAGGCGTCCTGGTGTTCGGTGTGGTCGGGGGCCTCGCCGCGACGAGCAGGCCGGACTCCACGAGCGTCGCGGACGCGCTGCCGTCGGTGGCGGGCGCCGTGGTGGGAGCCGGGCTCCTTTACTACCTGGTCGGACGCCTGCGCTCCCGCAGGAATCCGGCTTCGGGCCAGGTCCCGGCGGGGGCCGGGGCCACGGCGGCGACCGCGGCCCCGGTCGCGGAATCCGGCGCGACGGATTCCGTGCCCGCCGATCCGGACTCGGACCCCGCCACGAACCCCGCACCAGGCTCGGGTCCGGCTCCGGACCACGCGCAGGAGACCGGCTGGGACCGGCGCGGATTCATCGTCGCCGCCACGGCCGCGGCGGCCGCATCCACCGGGGCCGGTCTGCTGGGACGCTCCCTCAACGGCTCCCAGGGGCAGAACGCCGTCGCCTCCCGCAAGCGCGTGGTGCTGCCCGCGGCGGCCTCCACCGCCGCTCCCGTCCCCAAGGGCGCCGCTCTGCGGATCAAGGATCTCAGCCCGTTCATGACGCCCAATGAGGACTTCTACCGCGTCGACACCGCGCTGGTGGTCCCCAAGGTCGACGCGACGTCGTGGCGGCTGCGGATCCACGGCAAGGGCGTCGCCCGCGAGATGACCGTGTCCTTCGCGGACCTGCTGCGGATGCCGCTGATCGAACGGAACATCACCCTGGCCTGCGTCTCCAACGAAGTGGGCGGCCCGTACGTGGGCAACGCACGGTGGATCGGCGTGCGGCTGACCGACCTCCTGGAAAAGTGCGGCGTGAAGCCGCCGTCCCGGGGCGGGCCCGCCGACCAGTTGGTCGCGCGGTCGGTGGACGGCATGACCATCGGCAGCCCGGTCGAGGACGTCATGGACGGCCGCGACGCGATGCTGGCCCTGGGCATGAACGGCGAGCCGCTGCCCTTCGCCCACGGGTTCCCGGTGCGCATGGTGGTCCCCGGCCTCTTCGGCTACGTGTCCGCCTGCAAGTGGATCCAGGACATCGAGCTGACCACCTTCGACGACTACGACCCGTACTGGGTGAAGCGGGACTGGGCCCGCAAGGCGCCGATCAAGACCCAGTCCCGCATCGACACGCCCAAACCGTTCGCACGCCCCAAGGCCGGCGACACGGTCATGGTCGCCGGAGTGGCGTGGGCCCAGCACCGCGGCATCGACAAGGTCGAGGTACGCGTCGACGACGGCCGCTGGCAGCAGGCCGATCTGGCCGCCGAGGACACCCGGGACACCTGGCGCCAGTGGTCCTTCCCCTGGAAGGCCACCTCCGGCGGCCACACCCTGACCGTCCGTGCCACTGACCGCACGGGCCAGACCCAGACCCAGAAGCGCACCCGCACCATCCCTGACGGGGCCAGCGGGTGGCATTCGGTGGTGGTCACCGTGGACTGACCGGCTGCCGCACGCCGACCGAGACGGCCGGCCAGGCCTTCCCTCCCCTCTCACCCCCTCGTTTCCTCACCGCGCGGAACCTTTCGTGCCGCGCGAAACCCATCAAGGAGCAGAAATGAACGCCATCACCCGCCGTACGCGTCGCGGAGCCCTCGTTCTCGCCGCGGCGGCCATGCTGCCGCTGGCCCTGACCGCCTGCTCCAGTGACGACGGCAAGGACAAGGCCTCGGACTCCAAGTCGTCCGCCGCCTCGGACACGTCGTCCGACAAGGGCAAGGACAGCGCCGACACCGCCACCATGGACGAGCCGTTCGGCCCGGCCTGTGCCTCCGTGCCCAAGGAGGGCAAGGGCAGCTTCGACGGCATGGCCAAGGACCCGGTCGCCACCGCCGCGTCCAACAACCCGGAGCTCTCCACCCTCGTGACCGCGGTCAAGAAGGCGGGCCTGGTCGACACGCTGAACAACGCCAAGAACATCAGCGTGTTCGCGCCCACCAACGACGCCTTCGCCAAGATCCCGAAGGCCGACCTGGACAAGGTCCTGAGCGACAAGGCCACGCTCACCAAGATCCTGACGTACCACGTCGTGGGTCAGAAGCTGGCGCCCAAGGACCTCGAGAACGGCTCGTTCGAGACGCTGGAGAAGTCCAAGCTGACGACGTCCGGCTCGGGCGAGTCCTACAAGGTCAACGACTCGGCCAACGTGGGCTGCGGCAACGTCAAGACCGCCAACGCCAACGTCTACATCATCGACACGGTCCTGATGCCGAAGATGTGATCGCGGGCAGTGGCGTGAGGGGTTCTCGCGAGCGCGCGAGACCCCCTCGCACCACCGGGACTCCCCCCGGGCTCCGGTCCACGGCCGGTGAGCGCTCCCGTCGGTCGGCCTGATCAGGCAGGAAAGTCGATCAGGCCGACCGGCGGGAGCGTCGGCGTCCTGGAGCCACCGGCGGGCTCAAGGGTGATGCCCATGCCGGTGGCCTGCTCGAGCGTGCCGTCCATCAGGACCGTCTGATCGCCGCTGCGCGTGTCGAGCAGACCCGCCGCGCGCATGGTCCCCTCGTCGTTGAACCACAGTTCGTACACCTTGCCCGCGGGCGGGGCGCTGAGGTCGGAGGCGGTGAAGACCGCGCGATTCTGGCTCTTCGAGGTCACGACGGCTCCCCGGGCGCCATCGGAGAGGGCAGCGGCGTGCGTCTTGGCGTCGGGCGCGGCCAGTACCTCGGCCACCTGGTCCGCCTGGGCTCGCGCCCGGCTGACCTGTTCGCGCGCTTGGCGTGCCTCTTCGTGCTGCCAGACGGCGACGCCGCCCAACGCCGCCGCTACCAGGCACGCGGCCAGTGTCCAGCGGGCCGCGCCCCGCGGCCTGCGACCGGCGAGGGGCCCCCATCGCCCCGGGCCGCCCTCGGGCGGCGGCGTGGCGGGCGCCGGCTCCTGGGGAAGCTCCGCGATCCGATCGAGAACGGCTCGCTTCAGCGCGGGCGGCGGTGCGACGGAGGAGGCCAGCCGTGCCGCCGTGGCCGTGAACTCCCGCACTTCCCGGCGGCACTGCTCACAGGCGTCCAGATGCGCCTCGAAGGCGACGGCCTCGTCCGGGGGCAGCGCGTGCAGCGCGTAGGCGCCCGCCAACAGGTGCGGGTCGGCGGCGGTCACGCCGAGGCCCCGAGGCAGTCGCGCAGCCGGATGAGCCCGTCGCGCATGCGGGTCTTGACCGTGCCCAGAGAAGCGGACAGGCGCTGGGCCACCTCGCGGTAGGTAAGGCCCTGGTAGTAGGCCAGGGTGATCGATTCACGCTGCACCTGGGTGAGCGACTCCAGGCACCGCTGGACTTCCTCGCGTTCCAGGCGCGTCTCGACTTCGGCTTCGGTCTCGTCGAACTCGGGCATCCGTTCGCGGAGGGCGACGGCCTGCTCGCGTGCGGACGCCGCCGTCACCGAGCGGACACGGTCCACGGCCCGCGAATGGGCCATCGTCAGGACCCAGTTCGTCACGCTCCCTCGGTCCGGCCGGTAGCGGGAGGCGTGGCGCCACACCTCCACCAGCACCTCCTGGGTCACTTCCTCGGACTGCGCCGCGTCGCGGACGACCGCTCGTACGACGCCGAAGGCGGGCCCGGACACGGCCTCGTACACCTGCGCGAACGCCTCTTGATCGCCGTCGGTGACCCGCTTCATCAAAGCCACCAGATCAGGCTCGTCCGCCGGATTGCCGCCGATGAAAACCGCTTGCCTCATGCGTTCATCATGGCCCACCGCGAGCGGCTCTCGATCCCACGGACCCCGGCGCCGGGCCGGCACCAATCCGCGAGGGCCCCGGTGACGAATCAGCGGGTAAGCGCCGAGAACAGCGAGGCAAGGGAGCACCATGCACGCTGCTGTCTCCATCCGTGAGCTGGCCGTCGCCGCTCCCAAGGTGTGGATCGCCGTACGCGGACGCCTCGACGCCCGGTCCCTGGCGGCTCTGCGCGAGGACCTGACGCAGCGCTCCCTGCGGGGGCAGCGGGAGTTGTACCTCGATCTCGCGGAAGTGACGTGCGCGAGCGATGTCGTGGCCGGTGTCCCCGCAGATCTGCTGCCCGCGCAGGGGGCCCGCGTCCACGTCATCCAGACGCCTCCTTGCCTGGCACCGCTTCTCACCTGGGACCACCCGTGCCTGATCGTGCACCACCACCGCCGGGACGCCTGGGCGGCATGGTCACACGAGACATCGCGTACGGATGCATCGGCTCGATGAAGACCGAGCCGGGCAAGGGCGATGGCGGAGTGCGCTCCGGGCGAGGGATCAGCGGTCATGTCCCTCGCCATCGGACGTCGTCCCTCCTCACCGGGCGTCATCGAGCAATTCTCCCGCGACCGCCAGCGTCATCACACCGACGGAGTCCGTGGCTCCGCGGGTAAACGCCCGGTCGAAAGCCTGGTCCCCGAGCATCGCGCGGGCCGAGCGCCAGCACTCCTCGCGGACGTCCCGCAGTTCGGGTGTGCCTCGCTGGGTATGGCCCACGGACCGCCAGTAGACGTGGCCGGCTCCGGACACCCGGGCCGCCGTCTCGCCCTCCCCGGAAGCCGCGGCCGCGGCGGCCAGGACGTCCAGGCCGAGCGCGACACCGAAACTGTCGCCCAGGCGGGACTTGCCGTCCAGCATCGCGCGGGCGTGCTCGGCCGCGTCCGCGGGCCTGCCCTGGGCCAGGGCGATCAGCGCGAGCTGGTAGTCGGTGTAGGCACGGGTCCAGCATTCGCCGTGGGCGATGCACTCGGCCCGCAGAGCCGTGGCGTGCTTGGCCGCCTCCTCGAAGTGGCCGAGCCCGGTGAACGCGAACACCTGGACGAGGCGACAGCGCAAGGTGGCGGCCGAGGGGAACGCCGGACCCGGAGCTTGCCGCAGGACGTGCTCGACCACGGCCTGCGCCTCGCTCGGTTCGCCCCGCAGCAGATGCGTGATGCCGAGCAGGTACGCGGCGGCCAGCGCATCCTCGCCGTTCGCGGACCGGTCGGCGGCCCGTGCGCAGCGCCGGCCGATCTTCGCCGCCTCCTCGTGCTCCCCTTGCAGGACCAGCACCACCCCCAGGGCCCAGTACGCCCGTGCGTGCGCGGCGCTGGAGCCGGTGTGCGCCAGCAGGGCCTGTTCCAAGTAGAGTCGGGCTTCCGGCAGATGGCCGCAGCAGCTCCAGAAGAAGCCGACCAGGCTGGCCAGTTCCACCGCACGCCTGGGCTCATGCGCCACCAAGTGGTCCAGGGCCGCACACAGATCGGCGTGCTCGACGGCGATCTTCCGGTACCAGGCCACCTGGCCGGGGCCCGCCCAGCCCTGATCCGCGGCGCGGGCCAGGGCCAGGAAGTAGTCGGCGTGGTGGGTGGCCGCGGCGTGGCGTCCTTCCAGTTCACCGAGCCACATCCAGCCGTACTCGCGCACGGTGTCCAGGAGGCGGAAGCGCCCCGGCGCGGCGCGGACCACGACGGACTTCTCGGTCAGGCCGACGAGGGCCGCGCCGACGTCTTCGCCGGACAGCGGCCCGCCCGCGCAGACCGCGCGCGCCGAGGCCTCGTCAAAAGTCCCCCGGAAGACGGAGAGCCTGGCCCACAGCAGCCGTTCCAAGGGCTCGCACAGTTCATGGCTCCAGCCGATCGCGGCCCGCAGGGACTGATGGCGTCGAGGCCAGACCGGGGTGGGCGCCGCCAACTCCCCGAGGTGGGACGTGAGCCGGCCGACGATCTCCCGGATGGGGTGGTGCATCACCTGCGCCGAGGCCAGCTCGATGGCCAGCGGGACACCGTCGAGCAGGCGGCAGATCTCCGCCACGTCCTCGACCTGGGCCGGTGTCCTCCTCCTCAGTGCCGGTGCGATCGCTGCGGCGCGCGTGAAGAAGAGGTCGAGGGCATCGGTCGCGTACGGCAGGGGTTCGAGATCGATGCGGACTTCCGGGGACAGTTCCAAGGGCTGTCTGCTGGTGGCCAGGACCGTGAGCTGCGGGCAGGCGGCGAGCAGACGGGCCACCAGCCTGCGGCAGGTGGGCACGACGTGTTCGCAGGAGTCGAGCACCAGCAGCAGGCGTCTGTCGGACAGCCAGTCGCACAGGGCGTCGATCGGCAGGTCGGACGTGTGATCGGAGAAGCCCACGGCCTCCGCCACGGTCGGCGTCAGCAGGCGTGCGTCCGGTATGGCGCCCAGATCCACCCAGCACGGTTCCCCGAGTCCGGCGAGGTCCGGGCCGGTCAGGTGGTGAAGGGCGTGCGTGGCCAGGCGCGTCTTGCCGACACCGGCGATGCCCGTGAGCGTGATGAGCTGGTTGCTCGTCAAGGCGAAGGTCAGCCGCGCTTCGTCGACCTCGCGTCCGACGAAGCGGTCGACCTCATGGGGAATGTTGCCCAACATCCCAGCATTCTCCACCCTTTGGCGTACACCCGGCCCACGAGGCACCGTCGCCCTCCGTGGCCGGCCCCCGGGACGTGTCAGCGGGCGAGGGAGACGGCGAAGGGTTGGAAGCCGTCCCTGCGCAGGACGTGGGGCACGATCAGGATCATGGCCTCGGTGGCGCGGGCCGTCGTGATGTCCCCGAGGTCCTCGATCCACGCGGGCTGCCAGGTCAGGTCGACGAGCAGGCCGGCCACGGTCTTCTTCGCGGACGTGTCGTTGCCCGACAGATAGACCGTCGGCGCGGTGGCCAGGGCGGCGGGGGCGGTCATCACCGTGAACAGCATGGTGTTGAGGGTCTTGACCACGCGGGTTTCGGGGAGGGCGGCCTGGAGGCGCTCGGCGAGGCTGCTGCCGGGATAGCACAGGTCGCCGGGCAGGCCGTCGTCGGCGTCGCGGGTGGCGTTGGAGACGTCGACGAGGATCTTTCCGGCGAGTTCGGTGCGCAGGTCGGTGAGGCGCTCCAGGGCGGTGTCGCCGGGCGTCGCGTTGATGACGAGGTCTGCGGTGCGGGCGGCGGTGCGCTGGTCGGCGAAGGAGTGGCGCAGGTCCGTGGTCCCGGCAGGTCGGACGCCCTGCCCGACCGGATCGCGGCGCCCGACGGTGACGTGGTGTCCGGCGGCGGCGAGCGTACGCGCGAGGTTGGTGCCGACGCGGCCTGCGCCCAGGATGCCGATGCTGGTCATGAGGTGGTGCTCCTTGTGCTGTTGCGGACGGCGGACGGGGGCGGGGGAAGGGGGCAAGGGGGTAAGGGGGCAAAGGGGTAAGGGGCTGGAACGGGAGGGGGTTGACGCTTCGCGTCAGGCGAGCGGGGAGAGGATGTCCAGGGCGGCGGCGTGCAGGCCGGGAGCCGCGGCCAGGAAGTCCCTGCTCCCCGCGCTCCAGGGCGCGCCCGCCAGGTCGGTGACCGTGCCTCCGGCCTCGGCCACCAGCAGGGCACCGGCGACCAGTCCGGAACGGACGTCGGAGAACTGCCAGAACGCGTCCATGCGTCCGGCGGCGACATGGATGAGCTGCAACGTGGCCGGCACGGACACGCGCACGACCAGCCCGGCGGTGAGCAGGGCGGTGACCGAATCGCCGATCCGCCGGAACGTGTCCTTGTCCTCGCCGGGCCGTGCCTGGCCGGTGCCCACGAGTGCGGCGGCCAGGTCGGTCTTGGCGGACACCTTCAGGGGGCGGTCGTTGAGGCGTGCCCCGCCACCGGCGACGGCGGTGTAGGTGTCGCCGGTCAGCGGCAGGTGGACCACGGTGAGCACCGGCTGGTTGTCGCGGACCAGGGTGGCGGTGACGGCCCAGTCCGGCATGGCGTGTACGTGGTTGATGTTGCCCTCGGCGGGGTCGACGACCCACCACTCCCCCGGCGGGAGCGCGCCTCCCGCCAGTTCGTCCTCGGCCCACCGCGAACCGGGCCGGGCCCGCAGCAGCGGTTCGCGCACCACGTCGAGCACCGCGTCGTCGTTGGCGTGGATCTCCTCGACGATCTCGTCCAGGCTCACGCCGCGGGCGTCCGTGGTGGAGCGGTCGCGCAGCGTCCGGCCGGCGCTCTCCACCGCGGCCCGTACCTGGGGCAGGAGCGTCGTGTCGGCGTCGAAAGGCATGGCTGTACCCATGGCGGTCTCCCGGGAGGTTCGGTGGTGGGGGCGGGCCTTTCCGTGCCCGCACTGCGAACCTAAGCCGCTCGAACGTTAACAACAAGTGCATGGTTTTCACTCGTAGAGTTACTCTCATGCAACTGGATCTGAACCTGCTCACGGCCCTGGACGCCTTGCTCGAAGAAGGCAGCGTCGCCGGCGCCGCGGCCCGCCTGCACGTCACCGCCCCCGCCATGAGCCGCTCCCTGGGCCGTATCCGCAAGGCAACCGGCGACCAGATCCTGGTCCGCACCGGCCGCAGCATGGTCCCCACGACCCGCGCCCTGGCCATGCGCGCCCAGGTCCACACCCTCGTGCAGCAGGCCCACCAGCTTCTGTCCGAGCGGCAGGAGCTCGACCTGCCCGCCTTGGAGCGAGTGTTCACCGTGCGCTGGCACGACGCCCTGGCCGCCGCCTGCGGTACCGCTCTGGTCGCCGCCGTCCGCCGCCAGGCCCCCGGCGTCCAGCTGCGGCTGCCCGCCGAACCCGGCACGGACACGCCCGAGTTGCGCCGGGGCGAGGTCGACCTCGCGTCCAGCTCCGCACCGCCGGCGCTCCCCGACATCCGCCATCGCCTGGTCGGCCACGATCAGCTCGTCGTCGCCGTCCGCCCCGGCCATCCGCTCACCGAGGGCCGGCTGACCCTTGAGCGCTACGCGGCCGCCGACCACCTCACCGTCTCGCGGCGCGGACGGCTGCGGGACCCGGTCGACGATGCGCTGACCACGCTCGGGCACGAGCGCCGGGTCGTCGCCGCCGGGCCCACGGCCGCCTTCGCCCTGCAACTCGCCCCCGACACCGACCTGGTGCTCACCCTGCCCGACGCGGTCACCCGCGCCGCCAGAGAGCGACTGGGCCTTGTCACCCTGGCGCTGCCGCTCCAGATGCCCGCCATCCCCCTGTACCTGCTGTGGCACCAGCGCCACGACGACGACCGCGCCCACGCCTGGCTGCGCGACCTGGCCACCGAAACCGTCGAGGCCCTGTTCCCGCACCAGACGTCCTGACGCACCCACCGGTGATCCTCGGCGCCGAGCAGTCCCAGCGAGCCGGCACGGCCCTTCGCCGCCGACCACAGGTGAAGCGCGGCTGGAACGCCGGAACGGGACGCCCACGGCGGGATCGCGGTGCGGCCGGCGCGGGCGCCCTACCGGCTGTTCAGGCCGTGCGCTTGAGGGTCAGCGTCTGCTCGGCCGCGGTCCGTGCGCCGCCGACGCTGCCGCCGGTGGTGTCGGTCCAGGCGCGGGTCGGTGTGGTCTCGGCCAGCCTGCCCTGAGTGTCGGACAGGCCGATGACCAGGCCGCTGTAGCGGTTGACCAGGCGCACGGTGTGCGTGGCCGTGCCGTGGGCGTCGCGGCCGGGGACGACGAACCACTGCTGGCCGACGGTGGGGCGGGCCTGGGGTGCCGCGGTCACGGTCGGCTTGGCTCCCCAGGCGCGGCCCGCGGTGGTGGTGGCGTCCACGCCCAGCAGCCGGCCGGTCGCGGCGTTGGCGATGCGGTACGAGCCGTCGGCGTTGGAGGTGAAGACCCAGCGGCTCCGCAAGGAGTTGTCGTCGCCGGGCCGTGAGGTCGTGCCGCTGCCCGTGGCCGCCTGGGCCAGGAAGCGGCCGGTGCCGCTGCTGATGGTGTAGCTGCTGCCGGAGTCCACGGGGGCGGCCGGGCTGCTGGTGTCGATGGTGGTGTCGTAGTACTCGCCGTCGGTGCCGCCCGAGCACTGGAAGGAGCAGTAGCTGCGGAACTTCTTGCCGACGATGGTCGAGCCGGTCTTGTTCACCGAGTCCAGCATCCAGCGGTACCAGGATCCGGAGCGGTAGGCGCCGGTGTCGCCGATCAGCTTCCACTTCTGGGTGGCCAGGTCGTCGGTGGCGTACAAGCGCTGGGGTTGGGTGCTGTCCTGGACGAGGGCCTCGGGCTGGCCGATGTACAGGCCCAGGTGGGCGTCGTAGGCGATGTTCATGGTCAGCAGGTCGGACTTGGCGGGCAGTTCGCCCGCGGCCTGCTGTTGTTGGACGGAGCCTTCGGTGGCCGGGTCGTAGTCGTGTTCCACGGGGGTGTAGCCGGTGGGGTGGCCGGCGTCGACCGGTTCCATGTTGCTCTCCAGGCCGCCGATGCCGGGCTGCGACCAGGCACCGTCGTACCACTTCTTCCAGGAGCCGGGGGCCAGCTTGCCGGACATGGGGGCGCGGGCCACATGGCCCCGGCTGCCGTCCGTCCACGCGCCCGGGACGCCGCCCTTGGGGATGACGCGGGAGTTGTAGTAGACGTAGAAGTAGCCCGACGCGGTGTCCACGAACAGGCGCGCGTCGCCGTTGCCGTAGTGGTACGTGTCGTGCGGGAAGGCCGTGTCATCGCCTCGCCGGGTGCTGTAGGGCGAGGTGAGGACGTGGTCCTTGATGGTCCAGGTCTTGCCCTGGTCCGTGGAGAGGGCGTAGTCGATCGCGTCGTAGTGCAGGCCGTCGCCGAAGGGCTGCGGGGTGAACTCGTTGTGGACCAGGCCGTACCAGTCGCCGGTGTCCGGGTCGACCCACACGCCCATGAGGTCGCAGTAGTTCTTCTGCGCGTAGTGCGAGGTGTCCTCGGCCTGACTGGCCTCCCGGCCGGTGGGGCTGTTGTTGCACCGCCAGGTGGTGTCGTCGTTGCGGTCCTTGGGGTTGGCGGGGTTGACCGCGTCGCTCAACTTGGGGTCACGGGTGGCGGTGTCGAAGTCCTTGCCCGTGTAGAAGGTCCACTTGCGCGGGTCGTCGGGGCCGTACAGCGCGTGGGCGGACTGGTAGTGGAACGTTCCGTCCTTGTCGATGTAGGTGGCGGCGGGGGTGTCGTCGGGGTGGGTCCACGGCCCCTTCTGCCCGACGCTGACCTGATAGGCGGGGGCCTGGCGTGTGGGCGCGTCGGGGGCGGCCGGTGCGGGGGCCGCCACGCCGAGCAGAACGGCGGCGCCCGCCGTGGCGGCGGCCAGGGTGCGTGCGCGGGAACGGAGTGACACAGGTACTCCTCTCGGGGCCGGGCACCCCACGGGCGGCGTGCCCGTGGGGCGGTGGTTCACCATGCGAAGACCGCCCAGCCGCGGTGCGGCAGCGGGGTCTTGAGCTCAAGGCCGGGTACGCCCCGCTGCGCCGGGGCCGCCGCGAGCGCGGCCTGGGCGGGTTCGGCCAGCGGCGCGAGCAGCGTGGCGCTCACGTCGGGTCGGCCGCCGGGCAGGTCGGAGCGGGCTCCGGGCAGGTGGATGCGGGGGTGTGCCGGGTCGGCGCTGCCGTTGGCCACCGCCAGCCGGTGGCCGTCGCCCGAGCGCGTCACGTACGGGATCAGGTGCGGGGCGCCGCTCACCAGGGGAAGGGAGGGCCGTTCGCCCTCCAGGAGGCGGATGGTCGTGTGCAGCAGGCTGCGGCCTTCGTCGCTGCGCGCCAGGTCGGCGGGCGCGGTCGCGGCCAGGACGGCGACGCGTCCGCCCAGTGCGTTGGCGAAGTGGCATCGGCCGGCGCCCCAGGGGTGGCCGTCGGGGGTCTGGATCCGGGTCAGGACGTGGGCGCCGTCCAGGGGTTCGATGCGGGCCAGCGCCGGTTGGACGTCGACGCTCAGGAGCGCGCCTTCGTCCGTGCCGCAGGCGCCCGTGACGTGTTCGACGGCGTAGGGGCCGGGCAGCGCCGGGTCGTCTCGGCCGACCAGCTCACCGGCCCGTACGCCCAGGAGTTCGGCGAATCCGCGCCGCGTCAGGGTGTGGGCGGCCACGCCGTCCAGCAGCAGGCCGCCGCGCAGCAGTTCGTGGATCTCGTCGTCGTCGAAGGCGTGCACCATGCGGCCGAACAGGGCCTGGACCGGGGCCGCTTGCGCGGTGACGGGGATTCCGTGGCCCAGCAGGAAGTCCGCGGTCGGTGCGGGGTCGGCCACCAGGTCGCGCAGTTGGCCCGTCTCGGCGGGCAGATGCGCGGCGGTGTCCTGGCGCCAGGGCAGGCCCACGCCGAGCGGGACCGCCGCCTCTGTGCGGTGCGCGGCCAGCCAGTCCAGGGCCGGCCGGGAGCGGCGCAGCAGCCGGTCGATGCCCGGGAAGCCGTCGGCGCGCGTGCCGTGGCCGGGGTGCAGGTTCAGCAGCAGGGCTTCGGCTCCGGAGAGTTGGGCGGTGACCATCTCCGACCAGGTCTGGGTGTCCGACTTCGACCAGGTGGTGTGCGGCCAGTTCTCGATCTCCGGCTCGCAGGCCACATGCCGCGGACGGAGCGGGCGCTGGGCCTCCAGGGACCACAGCGCGGAGGCCAGGCCGCGGGCGGGGGTGTCGGAGTACGGGGCGAAGTGCGGCCGGTGGCTGAGCTCGCGCCCCTGGGACAGGGCGGCGAACAGCTTCCGCCAGTCGCGGCCCTCCACCGAGTGCATCGCGGGCAGCGAGCTCATCAGCCCCAGGTGGGAGCGTCCGCCGGAGCGCTGCTGCACCACCTGCGCCAGGCCGTGGGCCACCTCCAGCTGGGCCGTGCGCCACACCTGTTGCAGCAGGGCGCGCCAGGGGTGGGGCGGGCCGGGCGCGGTGAGGGCGGCGACCACCTGCTCCCGGGTGACCGGTGCGCCGGCCAGCGCGGCCAGCCGCTCCAGCATGAGCGGCTCGAAGCCGCCGCCCCAGTCGAGCGGGGCGTGGTTGTGGAAGCGGAAGTCGTCCTCGACCCACAGCACCCGGAAGCCCAGGTCCGCGAAGCGCCCGTAGTGCGCGTAGAGCCAGCGGCGCCAAACGGGGCAGGCGAAGGAGGCCTGGGCGGCGGCCGGTCGGCCGCCGGGCGAGACCATGGGCGCGAAGCCGAGCGTGTCGGCCCGGCCCCGGTCGGCGTGGCCGACGGTCACCCAGGGATTGAGGCTGACCTCGAGGCCCGCGGCGCCCAGTATGTCGCGGGCCTCGCCCGCGGCCGCGTACCAGCGCGCCTCCTCGGCGCCGGCGAGGTGCCCGGTGTACTGCTGCTCGGCTCCCAGCAGCAGCACCACTTCCTCGACGCCGTTCTCGCCGCACATCTTGGCCAGGGTTTGGGCCCGGTCCGCGAGGCCGTCGCCGGGCCGGAGTTGGAACCGCAGGTGGTAGCGCGCCCGCCGGGTGGCTCGCGGCCTTGCCGGGGCCTGCCCCGTGCCGGTGTTCATCTGTGCGGCCCCCTCGCCGAACGCGGCTGACGCTCCCTCAGCCCTAATTAATTCGGCTAGGATCCAAAATAAAGAGAGGCTCGTCAACAGGTTCACGACAACCCATCCCGCGGCAGGACGTTCGCCCTGACCGAACGCCCTCCCCTCACGCCCCGGCCACCCCGTAATTTGACCGTCACCCGCGATACACGACGATCAGCATCAGCACGGACCAAGGAGCGGAGCTCGGTGAAGGCAGACCTACGCGGCACAGGCGTACGCGACGTGGCCAGAGTGGGACCCCCACGTGCCGGCGACCGCGCCTCCCTGCGCCGCTCCAACCTGAGCCTGGTGCTGCGCCTGCTGCGCGACGCCGGACCACGCCCGCGCACCCAGATCGCGGCCGAGACCGGTCTGCCCAAAGCCACCATCACCAACCTGGTCGCCGAGCTGATGGAAAACGGCCTGGTGCGCGAGGGCGAGACGGAACGCCACGGGTCCGTCGGCCGCCCCAGCCGTACCGTCGAGCTCGACGGACGCACCGTCTGCGGCATCGGCGTCGAGATCAACGCCGCCTATCTGAGCCTCGTCGCCCTCGACCTGCGCGGCGAGATCGCCCTCCGGCACCGCACCCCGCTGGACACCCGCGGCACCGAACCGGCCGCCGTCCTCGACCGGATGGCCAAGGTCATCGCCGAAGCCCGCACGACACTGCGGGCACAGGGCACCACCCCGGTCGCCGTGACCGTCGCGGCCCCCGGCGTGATCGAGACCGGCTCCGGCGTGGTCTCCTACGCCCCCAACATCGGCTGGCAGGACGTCGCCGTCACCGAAGGACTGCGCGCCCGGCTCGGAGCGGGGGCGCCGCCGGTCGGCCTGGAGAACGACGCCAAGCTGGGCGCCATCGCCGAATACCTCCTCGCCGCCTCGGCCGGCATCCACGACCTGATCTACGTGACCGGCGAGACCGGCGTCGGCGGCGGCATCATCTCCGACGGACGGCTCCTGCAAGGATCGTCCGGATTCGCCGGCGAGATCGGCCACATGCCCCTGGATCCGGGCGGTTTGCCCTGCGTCTGCGGCCGCATCGGCTGCTGGGAGACCCTGGTCGGCCTCGCGGCCCTGCTGCGCGGGGCGGCGCCCCACGACACGGTCCACGACCTCAGCGTCGATCTGGAACAACGGCTGACGGAGCTGCGCCGCCGCGCCGACGCGGGCGACGGCGCCATCCTCGCCGCACTCGAGCGGATCGCCGACGGCCTGGCCCTGGGCGTGGCGTTGCTGGCCGACGTGCTCAACCCCCGGGCCGTCGTCCTGGGCGGCTACTTCACGCACTTCGGCGACTACCTCATCGACCGTGTACGCGCCGGGTTCTCCACCCGCGTCATGGCACCCGACGCCGGCGGCTGCGACATCATCCTGTCGACACTGGGCTTCAGCGCCGCCGCCCGCGGCGGCGCCCACCTGGCACTCGACCGGGTTTACCAGGACCCCAGCGGGACGACGGCGTCCATGCCCATGGGCCGCACCGAACGCTAGGGGATCACCGGCGCGTGCACGGGGTCGACGACCACGCCCGGGTTGAGGATCCCGTGCGGGTCGAGGACCTGCTTGCCGGCCTGCAGGGCGGCGGCGAACAGGCCGGGGCGCTGCTGGTCGTACCAAGGGCGGTGATCGCGGCCCACCGCGTGGTGGTGGGTGATGGTGGCACCCGCCGTCACGAGCGCCTGCGAGACGGCCTGTTTGATCTCGTCCCACTGCTCCACGGTCCTGCCCCACCGGCCCGCGGCGTAGATGCCGAAGTACGGGGCGGGGCCGTCCGGGTACACGTGCGTGAAGCGGCAGGTCACCACGCCTTCGGCACCGACCTGGCGCAGGGCGTCCCGGGCGGCGTCGTGCACGGCCGCGCGCAGTGCGTCGAACCGGTCCCACGTGCAGGCCGTCTCGAAGGTTTCCACGATCATGCCCTGGGCGGCCAGGGCGTCCCGCTGGTACGGCATGCGCACGAAGGCGGAGCGCCAGGTGTCCGCGGCCGCGGTGCGTGCGGCCCGGCCGGCACTGTCGGTCAAACGCGGCGGCTCGGCCAGGGTGCCGCCGTGGTCGCGGCACAGCTCCAGCGCACGATCCATCGAGGCGCTCACGGGATGGTCGGCGGACTCGAAGCCGAGGACCAGGACGGCGGTGGCGGAGCCCGCGTTGATCAAGGCCTCCATCGGGTCGAGCAGACGGCAGTTGGCCGGGTCGAGGCCGGACTGGGAGAGGGCGCGGACCGCTTGCACGCCCGCCTCGTACCGGGCGAAGCCGACCGAGGCACCGGCCCGCCACCGCGGCCGGTCCTGGAGCCGGACCCAGGCCTGGGTGATCACGCCGAGCGACCCCTCGGACCCCAGGAACATCCGGTCGGGCGACGGGCCGGCGCCCGAGCCGGGCAGGCGGCGCGACTCGACGACGCCCGCGGGCGTGACCACGCGCAGCGACTCGACGAGGTCGTCGATGTGGGTGAGGTGCGTGGCGAAGTGACCGCCGGCCCGGGTGGCGAGCCAGCCGCCGAGGCTGGAGAACTCGAAGGACTGGGGGAAGAACCGCAGGGTGTGGCCCCCGGGCCGCAACTGCTCCTCCAGGTGCGGGCCCAGGACGCCGGCCTGGACGAGAGCGGCCCGGCTGGTGGCATCGACCTCCAGCACCCGGTCCATCGCGGTGAGATCGAGGCTGACCACTCCGGCGTACCCCTCCCCCACCCGGGGTTCGACGCCGCCCACCACCGAGGAACCGCCGCCGAAGGGTATGACCGCGATGCCGGCGTCGTGGCACCAGTCGAGCACCTCGACGACCTGGCGCTCGGCGGCGGGGCGCACGACGAGGTCGGGCACGTGGGGCAACTGGCCAAGGAGCGCCCGCACGACGTCGCGGAAGGCCTGCCCGTGGCTGTGGGCCAGCCGGTCGCGCACGTCCGCCGAGACGCTCGCGGCCAGCGAACCGGGGGCGACGATCCTGCTCGCGCCCACGCCGAACGCCTCGATCGCGGGCGCCTCGTGGACGGTCAGATCGGCCTGCGGCAGCAGGTGTGCCGTGCGGCGGGTGAGCTCCGCGCGCTCCGGGCCGCACACGGCGTCCTCCACGGTGCCCCAGCCCCACCACGAACGCGTCTTGCCCTTCACGGCCCGCACCACCGATCTGAACGCAGGGTAAGTTACCTGGCGGTCACTTTGGCATAGGGTGGGGCCATGGGCAAGCAGGAGAACACCGCACGCACCGTCGGCACCAAGGGGATGCCCCGTAAGGAACGCGAGCGGCTGATCCTGGACGCGGCGGCCGAGGAATTCGGCAGGAAGGGATACGCGCGCGGGTCGACGGCCCGGGTGGCCGCGCGGGCCGGCATCACCAAGCCCCTGATCTACGAGTACTTCGGCTCCAAGGACGGCCTCTACCTGAGCTGTCTGGAACAGGCCGGCACCCGCCTGGTCGCGGCCGTGCGGGACGCCCAGGACGGCCCCTGCGACATCACGCGCGCCGCACGCACCCTCACGGCCCTCTTCCACACGCTCGAACCGCGCCCGCACGACTGGGAACTGGTCTACGACACGACACTGCCGGCCGACGGCGACCTCCACACCGCGGCCACGGCGTACCGGCGCGAGCTCAACCGTCTGGGAGCGGTGGGCGTGGCCGAGTTCCTGCGCTCCTCCCCGGCCGACGACCCGCTCGACGCCGACCTCGCCACCCACCTCTGGTACGGGACGGTCGGCGCCGCGGTGGCCTGGTGGCGCCACCACCCCGAGCAGACGGCAGCGCAGATGACGTCCCGCTCGGAACGGATCATCGCCAGGCTCGGCCCCCGGTAGGCCGAGTTGACCGCGACCCGCGGCCGGCCCGAGCCGGCCAGGTCCTACGCGGGGCTCCGGTCGGAGGCCGGCCAGACATAGGGCAGGTCGTCGGGGACGCCGGGAAAGAGCTCGCCGTAGAACTCCGGCGCCTTGCGCAGCAGCGCCGACTGATGGCTGCGGTGGAAGGCGGGATCTCCCAGCCACGGCGGCAGCTCACCGGCCGCGGCGAGCTGCTCCGCGGTGCGTACGGCACCGTCGGGGTGGTGGCGGGTGAAGTCGGTGACGAGCGTGGTGGCGCAGGTGTCGGCGCGCCCCTGCGCCACCCACGTCCCGCACACGTCCAGGCCGTAGCGGACCAGGGCCTCCTCGTAGCCGGTCCACATGCGTACCGCCGGGTGATGGCGCCATCCGTAGCCGGGCACGATCAGGCCGCGCAGGACTTGGATGGCCTCGACCCGCTGCTTGCCCAGGCGTGCCTGGTCCAGGGCCTGGGCCGACCGCGTGAAATCGGAGTACGGGAGAAAGGTCTGCACACCTCATGCCTACCGCGGCAGACCCGTCCCCAGACGCATCCGCTCCGCCCACCGCGAAGCGGCCGGCGGCCATGTCTCCGCCGACCGCGGCAAAGACGCTCGGTGCGTGCGGTAGGGGACGTCGAGGCGGGCGAGCAGCGCCTCGCGGACGGACGGGGGTGACAAGACCTCCACCGCGTCGACCACCGGCCTGTCGCTCAACCCTCCTGGCGAGGGCCCCGTGCACCCCGTGCCGGGCCCCGGGACGTGAGGCCGTTCAGGAGGGTGCGCAGTACCGCGAGGCGGTGGGCGCGAAGTCGTTCGGCCGCTCCCCGCTCGCCCGGCGGCGTGTCCGACGTGCTGAGGGCTTTGCGGGTGGCGTGTGCGGCGAGCAGGCCGATGAGCAGCCGGGTCAGGGCGCGGCTCGCGCCGGCGCAGGCCAGGAGCCACAGGGCGAGGCCGGTGGTGGAGGTCGGCATCGTGGACCGTCCTTCTACGAGAAGCTTGAGGGGTGCCAGGGGTAGGGGAACTACGCGGCATACGAGGGCTGCACGTCGTACGAGGCAGCCGAGGTGCCCGGTGTACCGCCGCGGGCCCGCGGTCCGATGCCCCGCAGGAGCGTGGAGTTCCTCCGCCGGGCAAGGCGGGGCGGCCACGCCTGCGCCACCTCCTCGCGCCCGCGGGGTTGTTGTCCCTGCGCGCGGTGGAGAGCATGCGCGGATGGAGATCTGGGACCGGGACGACGGCGATGGCCTGGACGACGGCCGCGAGCCGCGCGCGCACCGCAGGAAGCGGGATCTGCCCTTCCCCTACGACCAGGACCTGTCGGGAATCTTGCCGCGCCTCAACCGGCGTACCGTCTGGGGCCGCGCCCGGCTGGCCAACCACCGGGTGACGGCCTCGCTCCTGGCCGCCGGGATGCGGCTGCTCGACGAGCACTTCGGGCCGTGCGCCGAGCGGCCGGTCACGAGCAAGAGCCTGCTGCTCGGTCCGTTGTCGCAGCGCTGCGTGGCTGAGGCGTTCGGCCGCAATCCCGGGCCCTTCGACCGCCACGGCGACGGAGCCGGGCTGCTGCGCGACCGGTGGACGCCGTACTCGAACTTCGTCGTCGATCTGATCAACTTCGCGATGTGGAAGGAGAACTACCGTCCGGAGTTCCGCGCGCGGCGTGCCGCGAACACCCGCCGGCTCGTGCACGGGCGCGACGGGCACGACTTCGTGCGCGCCGTCCACGACATCGCCCACCGCCACACCACGGAGGGCCTGGACATGCCGTCCGTACGGCTCGGTCTCGCCCTCATGACGGTCGCCGACGCCGACGAGGAGATCGCACGGATCGCCTCCGGCATCTACGCCGACTACCTGGGCTCGTGGAAGGAGCTGTACGCCGCCGTTCTGCGCGCACGCGGCCTGCGGTTACGCCAGGGGCTCAGCCTCGACGATCTGGCCGACGCGCTCTCGGCCGCCAACGACGGCGTGACGCTGCGGGCCCTCGGCGACCCGGCCTCCGGTGTCGTCGACGACGTGCGCCGCCGCTCGCTGACCGGCACCCTCACGCTCGCGGTGATCCATGCCTTCCTCGAACCGGAGGACGAGGTCAGTGGCCTGTCCCTGGAGCAGGCCGTGGCGGCACGCTTCGGCGGGCGGAGGTAGGCGTCGGGTTCCGGTGGCCCTGTCCTGTCTGTGCCGTCAGGTCGCTTCCAGCTCTGGAAAGCCTTCCGGGTCTTCCAGCTCTTCCAGGAAAGGGACGATCGCGTCAAGGAAGTGTTCGTTCCGGTCGCCGGCCACCATGTGCCCCGCCCCGGCCACCTCCACGCGCCGCGCACGGGGAACGTGCCGGCAGAACTGCTCGGCGATGTCTTCGCGCACCACGTCACTGGCCTGCCCGCGGACGAGCAGAACCGGTACGTCGGCGCGGCGTGCGGCCGAGAGCAGACGCTCGGCCATGCCCGGCGGGTCCATCCGGCCCTCGAAGGAGTCCAGCATCCGCGGGTCCCAGTGCCAGATCCACCGGTCGCCTTGGCGGCGCAGGTTGTGCGCCATCCCCGTGGCGGATGCCCCCGCACGCGCCCGCTGCGGCAGGTAGGCCCGGACCGCCGCGGTCGCCTCCGCCACTTCGGCGAACCCCTCCGGGGCGCCGCGCATGAACTCCACGATCCGGCGGAACCCGCGGGGGTCGGGCCGGTGGGCGACGTCGACCAGCACCAGGGCGCGCACCATCGCCCCGGGGGCTTCCCCGGCGGCGAGCAGTGCGCTCAGGCCGCCCAGCGAGGCACCGACGAGCACCGGCCGCCGGCCGGTTTCGGCGACCAGGGCCCGTACGTCCCGCGCGAACAGGCCAAGATCGTAGTCTCCGTCGGCCGACCAGCCGCTCTCCCCGTGGCCGCGCAGGTCCGGGGCGATGACACGCCACCCTCGCGCGGCCAGTCGAGGTCCGGTCCGGGCCCAGGCGTGCCGGGTCTGACCACCGCCGTGCAGCAGGATCACCGGCGGGCGGGACGCCTCACCCCATACATCCGCCGCCAGGACAAGCCCGTCACCACCCGCGAAGCCGCGGTGGCCGGGCCGTGCATCCGCCCTCACTCCGTCTCCCGGGGGCGCAGGGGCGCGAGCAGTTCCTCGCGGCAGCCGTCCACGCCCGCCGCGGCGAGCGCGACGTCCAGCGCGAACAGGGCACGCGTCAGGAACAGGCGGTCGTCGATGAGGGCGGCCACCCACTGATGCAGCGCGCCCACGCATGCGGTGGCGACCAGGGCGGCCAACGCGTCCGTGTCGACATCCGGGCGCAGCACGCCCCGGGCCCGTGTCTGCGCCATCGCCTCGGTCAGCCGGTCAAGGGGGCTGTGGTGGAGCGCAAGGCCGCTCTCCTCCCATCCGCGCACCATCCGTCGCGACACGACGGGGTCGCCGAGGAACAGGTGCACCGTCGTGCGGACGACCACGTGCGGGTCACCGGCGTCCTGACCCGCCAGACGGTCCTCGAACTCCTCCATGAACCGGGCCGCGAGCGCCTCCCAGAGCCGCTCGCGCGGCCCGATCAGGTTGTACACGGTCGCCGGAGCCACCCCCGCGCGGTCGGCGATGCGCTCCACGCCGACCGCCGAGTCCGGCTCCTCCCGCAGGAGTTCGCGCGCCGCGTCCACGATCCGCGACCGGCGCCGCGCCTTGTGGCGCTCACGCAGGCCCTCTTCGGCCTCCGGCATCCCGGTCCTCCGCCCCGTCGGCCAAACCTAGAGATGTCTCTAAAGTTAGAGACACCTCTACAGGTAAGCAAGGGGCGAGCGGGGGGCTGGCTCCCCGGCATCGGCTACGGGCTCGGCCTGGTGCGCCGGAAACCGTCCTACTGCGTGGCTCCGCCCAGCCACTTGAGGCCGTCCAGCAGGAACCGGTTCTGGGTGGCGCTCGCGAACGTCGACGACAGGCGGGTGTTGGTCGAGTAGTTCATCGCGTTGTGGCCGAAGTTGGCGTACAGCATCTTGTACTTCGTGTTGGTCCACAGGATCGGGTAATAGCCGCTGTACCAGGACTGGTTGGGGTCCGTGCCCAGCGGGAAGCTGCTGGGGTCGACGGAGGCCAGGATGTTGATGTCCGGGTTCTGGCGCAGATCCTTGGACCAGCTGTACCACTCGCTGACCGAGGAGGTGAAGGTGGCCGGCAGGTTCCTGGTCGACGGGTGGGTGCGGTTCTCGGTCTTCAGGACCGCCGTCGTGGGTCCCCAGGTGTTGGACTTGAAGGTGCCGCTACCGAGGAAGGTGTTGTGATACCAGGGCCAGCTCGCCGCCTCGGTCGTGAAGGCCGCGACGTGGAAGCCCATCCAGGCGCCGCCGCCACGCATGTACTTCTCGAATCCGGACCGCTGGGCGGCGTTCTGCGGCGCGTCGTCGAGGAACAGGACCACCTGGTAGGCGTTGACGCCGCCGTTGGCGAGCAAGCCCCAGTCGTTGCTGGCCTTGTAGGTGAAGCCGTTCGCGGCGGCTTGCCGGGGGAACCAGTCGTTGGCTTCCTTGACGAAGTCGATGTGTGCCGCGTCCCAGGTGCCGCTGTAAAGCGCGAGGACCTTGAACGGGGCCGCCGTGGTGGGGGCCTGATCGGCCTGTGCGGCGGGCGGTGCCGCCAGGGCGAGCAAGGTGGCCAGCAGGAGGGATATGCGCAGGAGTACGCGCGCAGAAGCGGATCGGTGCATGGGGGATCACAGCCCTACATAGGAGCCGACGCGGGGGGTGCTCCCTGCTCACCACATTCACACTGATGAACAGCGAGTGCATTCATGAAGCTGTGGCGATCGGGAACCTAAAGGTCTGCACCAAAGGCGTCAAGAGGTGAAACCAAGAACGGGACGAACAGCGCCGCGTCCGCGAGGAGTTGAACGGGCAGGGCCGCCGGGGCGACTCCTCGTCAGTTTTTCCTTGTTGAGGACAAAGTATGGACGACGAGCGGCGCTGTTCGTACTCTGGGCGTCGCTCTCGTACGGAATTCTGCGCAAGGCGCGGCCAAATGCCGCTGCCCGCCCCACCGGTACGTGCATCACCTCCACTCCGCGGACGCGGGCCGAGGCGGCCCGGGCCGCCTCGCAGCGCCCAGCAGGAGACAGAGTGACGCCACACGAGCACGACCTCACGCCACCCCCGCCCCGCATCCGCCCGCGCACGCGCCTGAGACCGCGCAGAACCCTCGGGGCACTCCTCGGGGTCCTGCTCGCCGGTGGCGCCCTCACCGCGCCGGCCGCCGGCGCCAAGGAGAAGCCCTTCGCCGACCTGCCGCCACAGGAACCCGGCGTCACCCTGCGGGTGTTCGACGTCCAGTCCCCGCTGAGCAAGCTCTGCGACCTCAAGCCCGCCCAGACCCCCAACGTCGACAAGCTGATCCCCACCATCGACTGGTCGTCCACCGAGGGCTTCGGGTTCAGCGACAACTTCGTGTCGCAGATCATCGGCAACATCAACGTGCCCGCCGACGGCGCGTACACCTTCCGCCTGATCAGCGACGACGGCTCCCGTCTCTTCATCGGCGACAAGAAGGTCATCGATCACGACGGACTGCACGGGGCCGAGCCCAAGGACGGCGAGATCACGCTCGATCCCGGCTACCACCCCCTGCGCATCGACCACTTCGACCGCGGCAACGACCAGCAGGTCACCTTGCAGTGGAAGCCGCCGGGCGCCGACTCCTTCACGCTCGTGCCCAACTCCGTCCTGAGCACCGACGCCGACGTGGTGCGGGTCACCGCGCCGGGCCGCAAAGAGTGCGAGGGCACCTACGACACGCCCGGCGACGGCCTCCCGCTGAAGTCGGTCAACCCCGGCTACACCCTGACCGACCTGCGCCCCAAGGGATTCGAGCCGCAGGTGTCCGCGATGGACTGGCTGCCCGACGGCCGGCTCGCGGTGAGCACCTGGGGCGGCAGCCAGGAGACCAAGGGCGCGGTGTACGTCCTGGACAACGTCACCGGCGACACGGGCCCGGACAAGGTCACGTACGAGAAGATCGCCGACGGGCTCAAGGAGCCGATGGGCATCAAGTACGTGGACGGCAAGCTGTACGTCTCCGAGAAGCACCAGCTGACCGAACTCGCCGACATCGACGGCACCAACGACGCGGGCGAGATCAAGAAGATCGCCGAGTGGCCCTACGGCGGGAACTTCCACGAGTTCGCCTTCGGGCTGCTCTACGACAAGGGCGACTTCTACCTGAACCTGTCCGTCGCCATCAACTACGGCGGTGCGACGACCGATCCGCAGCCCGCCGCGAACCGCGGCACCACCATCAAAGTGAACAAGAAGAGCGGGAAGGTCAGTTACCTGGCCGGCGGACTGCGCACGCCCAACGGCATCGGCCGCGGACCGGGCGACGAGCTGTTCGTCACCGACAACCAGGGCGGCTGGCTGCCCGCCTCGAAACTCGTGCACGTCAAGCAGGACCGGTTCTTCAACCACTACACCAACCCCAAGGGCCCCTTCGACGACCAGGCCGTCACCAAGCCGGCGCTCTGGCTGCCGCAGAACGAGATCGCCAACTCCCCCAGCACCCCCATGACGATCAAGAAGGGGACCTTCGCCGGACAGCTGATGTTCGGTGACGTCACCTACGGCGGTCTGCAGCGCGCCGACCTGGAGAAGGTCGGCGGCGAGTTCCAGGGTGCGGTCTTCCGCCACACCCAGGGCCTGGAGTCGGGCATCACCCGCATCTCCACCGGGCCGGACGGCGCGATCTACACCGGCGGACTCGGCGCGGACGGCAACTGGGGCCAGGAGGGCAAACTCCGCTTCGGACTCCAGAAGCTGACCCCGAACGGCAAGACCGCCTTCGACATCAAAACCATGCGCGCCACCAGCGACGGATTCAAGCTCACCTACACCAAGCCGCTGTCGGACAAGACGATCGAGAAGCTGACCAGCGGCGCCTACTCCGTCGAGCAGTGGCGCTACGCCCCCACCCCCGCCTACGGCGGCCCCAAGATCGACGAAGAGTCCCTGCCCGTCACCGGCGCCCGCGTCTCCGACGACCGCCGCACCGTGCAGCTGACCATCCCCGGCCTCAAGAGCGACCGCGTGGTGCACGTCCGCTCGCCGCGCCCGTTCTCCTCGGCCGACGACGAGCAGCTGTGGTCCACCGAGGCGTGGTACACCCTCAACACGCGCCCCGGCCACACCGACCCGGTCACCACCTACGACGCCGAGTCGGCGCGGCTGTCGGGCGGCGCGGACATCGACACCGAGCACGCCGGCTTCACCGGCGGCGGCTTCGTCGACGGCTTCGGCGAACCGGGCGCCGCCGCCTCCTTCGACGTCCAGGTCCCCGCCAAGGGCACCTACGCCGTGGGCCTGCGCTACTCCAACGGCCCCAACCCGTCGGCCGGCACCAAGACCCTGGGCCTCAGCGTGAACGGCGGGGCGGCGCGTCAGACGAGCCTTCCCTCGACCGAGACCTGGAAGCGCTGGTCGACCAAGACCGAGAAGCTCGAACTGCGCAAGGGCCGCAACACCATCAAGTACACCTACCGGCCGGAGGACACCGGCCACGTCAACCTCGACGCGCTCGACGTGCGCCGTCCCGGCGGCCGCATCGATCTCTTCTCCGGCGGCAGCGTCTCCTCGGCCTGGCAGCACACCGACGGCCGCAGCGTCGAATGGCCGCACACGGCCGACAAATCGATCGAGGTGTGCTGCGGCGACATCCGCACCAAGCAGGCCTACGGAGACTTCAAGCTGCACGCCGAGTTCCGGGTGCCGAAGCTGCCCGACGACGTGACCGGACAGGACCGCGGCAACAGCGGGATCTACCTCCAGGAGCGGTACGAGATCCAGATCCTGGACTCGTTCGGGGTGGAGAAGCTCGCCGCGAACGAGGCCGCCTCCATCTACAACAAGAAGGCCGCCGACCTCAACGCCTCGACGGCGCCGGAGACCTGGCAGACCTACGACATCACCTTCCGCGCCGCGCGCTTCGACGCGGACGGAAAGAAGACGGCGGACGCCAGGATCACGGTGGTCTGGAACGGCAAGAAGGTCCACGACGACGTGGCCGTCGACGGTCCCACCGGAGCCGGTGACGCGGAGTCCGCGGCAACAGGAGCGATCAAGCTCCAGGACCACGGCAACAAGGTCCGCTTCCGCAACGTGTGGATCGAACCGGCGGCCTGACCCCCCGCCCCTCCCCCGGGCCGCCCGCCACCAGGCGGGCGGCCCGCTTTCCGTCCTCCCGCCTCCGCCCTGATCACCGAGGAGCGTCCTCGGCCGGGCGGCGCGCCCCCGAAAGGAGACCGGAAGTGCCGCAAACCCCCGCCAACGGCCCTGCCGTGTGGTCCTCTTGAACAAGTGACCTCTCCGGCACGGCCGGAGGCGGCGTGAAGGGGGCTGGGCCATGTCCGACGGAGCAACCCCGCAAAGACCCCCGCGCCCGCGGCGCCGCGCGGTGGCCGTGGCCGTCACGGTCGGTCTGCTGGTCGGCGCCGTCGGAGGCGGACTCGCCGCGCGTCTGACGGAGTCCGGCACACCTGGCGGGGACGGCGAAGGCCGCGGGGGCGGCGGGGCGAAACCGTCGGCCGCCGCCACGGCCGGCTCCCGTGCCGAGACCATCCGCTCCGCGATGCTCGCCCAGAAGCGGGTCAGCGTAGAGGTGCTCGCCCGCCAGGGCGGCGACCCCGACTACTTCCACGGCCAAGCCCGCCTCGATCTGGTCGACGCGACCACCGCCCGGGCCGCGACCCACGTCCTGTACGACGGGGGCGAAGGTCACCCCTGGAATCCTCCCGAGATCGTGCTGGTCGGCAACCGCGCCGGCATCACACCTGACAAGGAGATGACCGGACCCGACTACGGCCCGCAGGGCGCCTACCGCACCGAGTCCGACGCGGCGGCCGCCGCAGCGGACGACATGGCGGTGCGCAACGCCCTGGAGACCCGGTGGCTGGCCCAGCCCGCGCACATCGTGGCACTCCTCGACGGCGCCGGCGAGGTGGACACCGACCGGGCGGGCGGCACCCGCACCCTCACCGGAAGCACCCCCTTGAGCGTGCTCGGCGCCGACGCCACCGTCGGCGGCCTCTACCGCTCCGCCGCGGCCGAGCGCCCCGGCGGAGCCGTGCGCTTCACCCTCGTCGTGAGCGCGCGCGACCTCCCCACGTCGCTCAAGACCGAGGGGCCCGCCCCCTCCGCCAAGGATGACTTCAGCGTGCGGTACGGGCAGTGGGGGCAGGGCGAGGCCATCGGCACGCGGCCGGGCCCCTCCCCCGCCCCGCAGTGGACGACCACCGGCTGAGCATCCCCACCGATCCGCCGGCAGGTCCGGTGTCCCGGTACGCCGGCCGACCCTGCACCTCAGCCGCCCGGCGCCTCAGTCGCCCAGGAGCTCGACGTAGCCGTCGGTGCCGTGTACGCGGATGCGCTGCCCGTCCCGGATCAGCCGGGTGGCCCGCTCCACGCCGACGACGGCCGGCAGGCCGTACTCCCGGGCGATCACCGCGCCATGGGTCATCAGGCCGCCCACCTCCGTCACCAGACCCGCGATGCCGACGAACAGCGGCGACCAGCTGGGATCGGTGAAGGTCGTGACCAGGATGTCGCCCGCTTCGAGATCGGCCTCCGCCATGTCGAGAATGACGCGGGCCCGCCCCTCGACGGCCCCCGCGGAAACCGGCAGACCGACCAGGGCACCGGCCGGCGCGTCGTCGCGGCGGTACGACCCGCTGAGCGCCTCGCCGTCCGAGGTGAGTACGCGGGGCGGTGTCAGCGCCTGGTAGGAGCGGAACGCCTCCTTGCGCCGCCCGATGAGCCCGTCGTCCACCCGCTGCGAGCGCACGGCCTCGTGGAACTCCGGGAAGGTGAGGTAGAAGGCATCCTCCTTCTCGGCCAGCACCTGGGCCCGCACGAGGCGCTCGGCTTCCGCCAGCAGGGCCTGCTTGTAGACGAAGTAGCGGCTGATGATGCCGTACTTGGGATACTCCCGGTAGCCGATGAACGCCCTGACCTGGTCGATCATGCGCTTGGTCGCGGCGGCCTTCTGCTCCCCGTCCGGCAGGGCCCGCAGACGTGACAGCACGTCCTGTTCCTTCTGCCGCGCCTTCTGCCGCCCTTCCTCGAAGCGGCGCCCGGCTGCTCCCGGCCCGAAGTTCCTGACGTTGTCCAGGATCGCGGGCACGAGCGTGAGGGGGCTCTCGCTCCACCGCGGCCTCGTGATGTCGATCTCGCCCGCGCACCGCATGCCGTACCGGTCGAGGTAGGCCCGGACGGCGTCGCGTGCTTCGGTGCCGCCGGTGAGCCGGGACAGCGCGTCCAGGAAGCCGGCGTCCTGAGCGTCCTCGGCATCCTCCAGGAACGCCACCACCTGCGGGTACGGACGGATCACGTCCGCGACGTCGAGCAGCGCCAGCCCCATCTCCGACGTGATGTTGTCGGGGGCGGACAGCGTGAGCGTGTCAGCCGCGTTCTTCTCGCCCAGCCACTCCTGGAGGTTGTCGTTGAGCCACCACGTGGCCTCCATCCCCGCCATGATCGCCCGCATGCTCAACGGGTCGCCGAGGACCCGCTTGTGCTCCTCGAAGGCCTTGCGCAGGAAGTCGAACAGCGCCGGACCGCTCTGCGTCCGGATGTCACGCTCCAGGGCGGCGACGGACTGTCGGCTGCGGTCGATCAGTTCGGCGACGATGGCCGGATCGGGCTCGGCGGGGGCGGGCGCGGCACCGGGCGGCGGACCGGCGGGGGCCGGAGCGCCAGGGGCCGGGTCCGGGAGCGGCAGAACGAAGTCGTCGCGGTCGAGGACGGTCTCCAGAGCATCCCTGACCAGGGGATCACCCTTGCCCATGAGATCCAGGAGGCCGGCGCGGCTCGTGGGCGAGGCCAAGCGCCGGGTGACGTCGACGAACAGCCTGCCGCCGGCCTCCTGCATGGGCGCCATGGCGGTCAGCTGCCACATGGAGTACCCCAGGGGCTTCATGGTGTCGGTCATCATCTGCTGATGGCCCACGGAGACGTAGATGCGGTTCTCGTCGTCGTCGGCCTCGGGAAGGGGGAACAGGGTCGTGATCGGGCGGCTCTGGACGATCTGGAAGTCGCCGTCGGCCAGGCACCATTCGATGTCCTGCGGGCGGCCGAAATGCCCCTCGATGCGTCGCCCGAGCTCCACCAGCCGCACGGCCTGTGCGTCCGTCAGGGCCGGCTGCCGCTGCCGCTGCGCGTCGACGGTCACTTCCCGCGTGCCGCCGGCGGGCAGGGCGTCGATGGCGCGCTCTTTGGCGGCGATCGTCCTGGCGACGATCTCGCCGTTCCGCACCGTGAAGACGTCCGGGTTCACCAGGCCCGAGACCAGCGCCTCGCCGAGGCCGAAGCCGGCGTCCACGGTGGCGACCTTGCGGTTGCCGCTGACCGGGTCGGCGGTGAACAGGATGCCGGCCGCGTGCGGGAAGACCATCCGCTGGACGACCACGGCCATGTGGACCGTGCGGTCGTCGATGCCGTTGCGCCGGCGGTAGGTGACGGCCCGTTCGGTGAACAGCGAGGCCCAGCACCGGCTGACGTGCCGCAGGACGGACCGCGCCCCCACCACGTTCAGGTAGGTGTCCTGCTGGCCCGCGAAGGAGGCCGTGGGCAGGTCCTCCGCCGTCGCGCTGGAGCGGACGGCGCAGGCGGCTTGCTCGCCGAGCCGGGCCAAGGCGCCGGTGACGGCCGTCGCGATGTCGTCCGGGACGATGATGTCCTCGATGATGGTGCGGATCTCCGCGCTCAGCGCGCGGATCGCCTCCCGGTCGTCCGGGCCGGAGCGCGCCAGGCGGTCGAGCCGCTCGCCGAGCGAGGGCTCTTCGGCCATGACCCGCCGGAAGGCATCCGTCGTCACGCAGAAACCGTCCGGCACACCGATGCCGTCGATCCGTGAAAGCGCGCCCAGGTGCGCGCCCTTGCCGCCGACGGCCGCCACCTGCGTCTCGTCGGCCTCGTGCAGTTCCCACACGTACTGCCCCGTCATCGCGCCACCTCCGAGCAGCCGTGCTCCGTCGTACCACGGTCACCGATCGACTGACCGGCGCCCACAACTCCGTCGAACCTCATGCCGAGCGCGTCCTCATCCCTGTTTGCCTGCCCTGCGCCGAAAAGGGCTGGGGCATCGGCCGATGATTGTGCGCCCTGACCGGGGCCTTGCGGCAAGCCCCCTGGCACGCTATAAGTTGAGAGTGGCAAGGAGACGGCTCTCCTTGCCTTTTCTCTTTTTCCGTCCATTCGGACGACAAAAGCAGCCGCGCTCACCCGCCGTCGGCCGTCAGCTGCCGAAAGGGATGTCCTTTCGTGTGGCCATGCGGCGGGTTTCCGGGTGAGCCTTCACATAGTCCGTGATGTACGCGAGCGAGGTGCGCACCGAGCTGTCGTCGGTGCCGCAGCCCTGGGCGCCCTTGACGCCGTCGGGGTAGCACGACATCCGGTTGCCGTAGATCAGACTGTCCACGGCGGCGCTTCCGTCGGCGGAGTCGAGCAGGGCGGCGGCGCGTTCCCCGTCGCCCTTGCCCACCGTCCAGCCGACGGTCTGCGCCAGGTTCCCGGCGTCGCGCGCCTTCCGTGCGGCCGCCAGTTCCTTCTCTATGCCGCCGAACTTCAGCGCCATGTCGAACAGGCCGTTGTGCATCACGCGCCGGCCGCCGGGGACACTCGGTCCGTGCTCGGCGAAGCCGTCCCGGACCTGTGCGTACTCACCGCTGTAGCTGACGGCTTCCTTGGAGTTCAGGTCACCGAGGACCTTCTGCCAGCCGCTGCCGCCCTCCTTGCCGTAGAAGCCGTAGAGCACCCGGATGCCCTTGCTCTCCAGCTTCGTGCGCGCCATGTCCCGCAGCGCGGCCACCGAGCAGTGCCGCCACTTCGGGTCGCCGCTGTCGCACCAGTCGGGGTTCTTCATGTCGAGCCAGACGAAGGAGACGTGCCGCCCGCCCTCGTGCTCCGTGGCCACCTGGTCGAACATGTCCGCCATGGTGTCGCCGGAGCTGGTGGGGGTGCCGTCGTGGTCCGCCCACCAGCCCTTGCGCCAGGCGGTGGCGTCGATCTCCAGTGCGTTGGCCCCGTGGGCGAGTGCCTTGCTCACTCCGCCCGTGGTCAGCACCCGGTGGGCGATGGCCCAGGTGGGGCGCTGCTCGGCGGTGTCCGGTGCGCTCCGGGAGGCCGTCTCGTCCTGCGGTGCGGCCATCGCGGCTCCGGTGCCCAAGGTGGCTGCGGTGGCGACCAGAGCCAGGGGGATCAGTGTGGCGCGAAGCCGACGTGGGGCGGTCATGAGCGCGGGTCCTTTCTGTTCCCGGGCGGGCAGGGTGCGCCGGCCCGTCTGCCGTACGGGCGGCTGCGTGCCGTACGGTCCGGCGGGCGCCTGCCCGCGACTGCCGACCCTATGTCAAGTTACCTGTCGGTAACGGTCGGGTGCGCGATGTGAGGGGCAGGGCGGGCGCGTGGGTCCGGCGCCCGATCAGCGCAGTAGTTCCGGCGCCGGGCCCATCACGATGACCGGCCGGTCCTGGGGGTCGAGGAGTCGCAGCAGCTGCCGCATCTGGCTGCGCGGCAGGGCGACGCAGCCGTTGGTGGGCCCTTCGTGGTCCACGTGCACCCACAGCCCTCCGCCCTTCTCCTCCCCCAGCGGCCGCACCTTGTCGAGCGGGGAGAAGCCGGGCCGCCGGTTGTAGTCGATCGCCAGGACGTAGTCGAAGGTGCCCTCCAGCGACTCGCCGTAGAACCCGGTGCCCGCCTCGCGGAATTCCTCGTCCTGGTCGTAGGGGAGCTTCGTTCCGGGGTTGGGCAGCAGACCGCCGGCGTCGCCGAGGGTGAACACGCCGATGGGCGACCGCAGGTCACCCGCCTCGTGGTCCAGGGTCCACCCGTCCACGGCGTTGCGCGCCGGCCAGGGCCCCACCAGCCGCAGCCAGTCGGCTTTCCCCGTCCGCGTGTAGAGCGTGGCCGACGCGTGGCTGGTGGTGGTCTCCGGGTTGCCGGAGACCACCAGGACCTGCCGCGAGTCGTCGGGGATCTGCGCCCGTGTCTGCGGGCCGAGTCCGGGAATGGCGCCGGCGGCTTGGCCCCCGGGGCCCGCTCGCCCGGTCACCCCGGCCGGGAAATGCATCGTGGCGCGGTGCTTGTCCGTGGCCGGCGGCGTGCTTGCGCAGCCCACGGTGAGGAGACAGCAGGCGACGGCCAGGGCGGGAAAGAGCTGGCTGCGGACGGTGGGGCGCATGGCGGGTCCTCCCAGGACGTGAGGTCGAACGCGGCTTCAGGACCCGGCGGGGACGAGCAGGGCCACACCCAGGGCGACGACGGCGCACAGGCCTCCGGCCGCCGCCAGGAGAATGGCCTGCGCCTGCACGGCATCGGTGTCCTCACCCTCCAGGGGGGCGCGGCTCAGATCCCACACGGCCTGGATCTGAACGGACAATCCGATGACCACTCCGAGCAGGACAATGGCGTCGGTCATTTCATTCTCTTTCCTCCGCGCGACGAGGGTCGCGCTCGGCGCGCTCGCCGCTCTTCACCTGTCTCTCTCGCGGCGCTCTTCGGGCTGCTCCCGCATTACGGGGCCTCCCCATACCGGGGCTCCCGCAATTCCGGGCGCGCGAGCACACGCCGTACATTCCGATGATCCACCGATAGTGCTTTTCCCCGACGGTCAACGCGCCGCAGCGGTCCGATCGGATTGCCCGCCATGGCCGAGCGTCAGCCTCTCCCCAAGGCTTGTGCCCCCCCGGGGCGGGCGTTCGCCCGCGGGTTTCGCACGGCGCTCCCACCACCGGTCGACCGCCCGCCCAGTAGCCGACGGCCGCCCGCGCGCCGCCCCGAAGTGCCCTTCACCCAGGCGTAGATGGACAACTACTGTGTCCCCTGCCCGTCTCGACCGGACGGCGTGAACGGTGTCGTGCTGCCCGCGCGCCCACCGCCCTTGAGGAGCTCTCGCATGGACGCACCGATCCTTGTCCTGGACGCCGCCGGCAGTGACCGGCACGCCGAGGACGCCGAGTTACGCTCGCGCGGACCGGCCGCCCGTGTCGATGTCCTGGGGGTCGAGGCGTGGGCCGTGACCGACCCGGCCCTGCTCAAGCAGCTCCTCACCGATCCGCGGGTCTCCAAGGACCCCCGGCTGCACTGGCCGATGTTCCCCGACCAGATCCTCGGCACCTGGCCGCTGGCCCTGTGGGTGGCCGTCGACAACATGTTCACCGCGTTCGGCGGGGACCACCGACGCCTGCGGCGCCTGGTCAGCCCGGCCTTCACCGCGCGCCGCATCGCCGCCCTCCAGCCGCGCGTCGAGCACATCACCGCCACGTTGCTCGACGAGCTGGCCGCCCTCCCGGCCAAAGAGGCCGCCGACCTGCGCGAGCGGTTCGCCTATCCGCTGCCCATCCGGGTCATCACCGAGCTCATGGGGCTGCCCGAGCACTCCCAGGCGGACTTCCGCCGTACCGTCGACGGCGTCTTCGACACCACGCTCAGCCCCGATCAAGCCGCCGCGAACACCAAGGAGCTGTACGCGATCCTGGCGGACATGGTCGCCGCCAAGCGCGCCCGTCCCGGCGAGGACATGACCTCCGTGCTCATCGCCACCCGGGACGACGCCGAGGGCGGCGACGGCTCCGCGCTGAGCGAGCAGGAACTCCTCGACACGCTCCTCCTCGTGATCAGCGCGGGCTACGAGACGACCGTGAACCTCCTCGACCAGGCCATCGCCGCGCTGCTCACCCACCCCGCGCAGCTCGCTCTGGTGCGTGCGGGCACCAGCACGTGGACCGACGTCGTGGAAGAGACGCTGCGCTACGAGGCGCCGGTCGCGCACCTGCCGATGCGGTACGCCGTCGAGGACATCAAGCTGGACCAGGGACTCACGATCCGTCAGGGCGAGGCGATCCTCGCCTCCTACGCGGCAGCGGGCCGCCACCCCGACCTGCACGGCCCGACCGCCGGCTCCTTCGACCTGGCCCGGGTCGGCAAGCAGCACCTGGCCTTCGGGCACGGCGTACACGTGTGCCTCGGTGCCGCCCTGGCCCGGATGGAGGCCGAGATCGCGCTCCGGGGGCTGTTCGAGCGCTTCCCGGACCTGGCGCTCGCCGTCCCGGCCTCCGACCTGCGGCCCGGGGAGTCGTTCATCTCCAACGGACACCGGGAACTGCCGGTCATCCTCCGTCCGGGCAACGGGAGTTGAGTCCGCTCCCGCGACCGGCGGTTCAGGCGGTGCTGAGCGGATGCGCCGCCGTGGCCGAGCGCGGCGGCCAGGCGCGCGGCGCGAGGATGCCGAGGACGTAGGCGCGGGCGACGAGGGCCGGGCGGGTGGCGGCGCCCAGGTGGTGCCGCAGACGGCTGAGGTGGTAGTCGACCGTCTGGCGGGAGAGCTTCAGCGAGGTGGCGATGTCGCTGTTGCTGCTGCCTTCCGCCAGGAGGGACAGGATGCGGACCTGCGCGGCGGTGAGCGACGGATGGGCGTCGTGGGCCAGGCTCTGGTGGGTGACCACGGCCCAGACGTGCCGGGCATGGGCCGCGGAGTGGCCGACCGTGGTCAGGTGGAGCTGGGCGCGGCGTTGGCGCCCCTCGCCGTCGACGAGCACCGCGGACGTCTCCATCCGTCTGGTGCGGCGGGCTATCAGGCCGTTCCATCTGTGGTGCAGCCGCTCCAGGTCCACGGCCGGAGCGGGGGCGAGCAGCGTGTGCGCCCGGCGGCCGATCAGGTCGGGCAGGCCGACGCGAAGCAGCTCGGCGGCCGCCGTACTCGCCTCGATCACGCGCCCGGCGGCCGAGAGCAGCGCGCAGGGCAGCCCGCTGTGGTCGCGCAGCGCCTGGAGGTGTTCCTCGGCCTCCTGCCGCTGGACCAGGGCGCGCAGGTGGTCGGTGATGTCGACGTAGATGCCGGCGACGCAGGTCTGCGTGTCCTCCCGCACCGGGAAGCGGTGGCCCACCGCCCGGCCCGCGCTGCCGTCGGGGCGGCGGTAGCCCAGGGTGTGGCGCACCGGTGTGCCCCGGGCGAGGATCTCCTGGTCGAGGGCGCGGAACTGGGCGGCGTCGGCGGGGGCGTCGAAGTCCTCGATGTACTTCCCGGCGAGTTCCCCCGCGGTGGTTCCGTACAGGTGCGCATAGGCGTGGTTGGCCCATAGGTAGCGGCCTTCGCGGTCCCGGATGAAGGCGGCGGCCGGTGCGAGGTCGACCAGGTCCGCGAAGGCGGCGTACCGGCGGGGTTCCTCGGGGTGGGCCTCGGGGTGGGCGTCGACCTCTACCGCGAGACCGCGCGTCCGGCCGTGGGTGCCGTTGTCGTCCGGTGGGCAGCTCACGTCGAAGGTGCGGCCGTCGAACCGGGCCTGCCAGTGGTCCGCGTCCAACGGGCGTCCGGGGGACGAGAGTTCCTGGTGCATCCGCTCCAGGAAGCGCTGCGCCGTGCGCGTGTCGGCGAACGCGCCGCCTCCCCGTTCCAGCACCTGCCACGGCTCGGCGACCTCCCACCAGAACACGGGCAGGTGCTCGAGCAGGGCCTTGAGGCTGGAATCGTCCACGGGGTTCTCTCCGTCCGTATACGGCTTTTGACGCACAGTCACCTCGCGATGCGTATCCCGTGCCGATCTCGCGCATGCGAGGTTCTCGGCCGAAGTGCTCCTGGATCCGGACACGGCGCGTCCGGCGACTCAGGCATTTGCCTGAGGGGCGAGCGTCCACGATGGCGTCGCGGGCCCCTGCGGTTTGGTCCCCTTGAGTGTGCGGGTGAACACGCCCCGCTACGTACGCCTGGTGATCTCCCTGATCTACGCGCGTCACCAGGTCACAGGACAACCCCCTGACGACGTCACGCATCACATGGACGAATGGAGACGAACTTCAGTGAGCAAGGTGCTGTTAGTGCATGCCAAGGGTGGTCCGCCGCTCGGTCACGTCCTGTCCCGGGCGGCCGCGAGGGCGGACGTGCACCTGCTGGCGCTCAGCGCTCTTCCTCCGGCCGTGGCGGACACCGCCCGGCACCTGTGCGCCTCGGTGGTCACCCCCACCGCGGCACAGCGCTCCGACCTGGTGTCCCTGATCGTCACGCGGGCCAAGGCCGTGGGCGCGGACGCGGTGCTCACCTTCTCCGAGTACGCGGTCGTGGCCGTCGCCGAGGCCTGCGAGGAACTCGCCCTGGCCGGGGCGGGCGGCGCCGCCGCACTCGCCCGTGACAAGCGTCTGATGCGCCGGGTCTGGCAGGAACACGGCCTGGCCCAGCCCGCGTTCCGCCCGGTCGCCACGGAGGCCGACCTGCACGCGGCCGCCGAGCAGCTGCCCTTCCCGCTGCTGCTCAAGGCCGCCTGGAGCGCGGGCTCCACCGCGCATCAGATCATCCGCTCCCCGCACGAGGTGTCCACCGCCTGGCACAGGTCGCGCGAAGTGATGGCCGAGTCGGCCCAGTTGGGGTATGCCGAACTGCATGTCGCCGAGGCCGAGGCCGACTTCGTGGTCGAGCAGATCGTGACCGGTCACGCCGCGGACTGGTTCGACGAGCCGGGCTGGGGCGACTACGTCAGCGTAGAGGGCGTCGTGGCCGACGGCGTGTTCCACCCCGTCTGCCTCAGCGGCCGGATGCCCACGGTCGAACCGTTCACCGAGCGCGCCGGCATCACCCCCGCCCTGCTGCCCCAAGACGCCCAGGACCGGATCGTGGCCCTCGCCCGGCAGTCCGTCGACGCTCTGGGCCTGCGTGACTGCGGCATCCACACCGAGATCAAGCTGGGCGCCGACGGCGACATGTGGCTGATCGAGACGGCCGCCCGGTTCGGCGGCGCGATGACGGTGCCGCAGGTCGAGGAGGTCTTCGGGCTCGACCTCGTCGGCATGCTCGTCGACCACCTCCTCGGCCGGCCGGTCACCTGGCCCCGGCAGGCCCTGACCCCGGCGCAGGCCGACGGCGCGGCGGGCTCCCTGGTCGTCCTGGCGGTCGACGGCGACGGCGGGGCCTGGCCGGACCGCAGGGTCTGGGACGCCACGGCCGCGGCCAAGGTGCCCCTCAGCCCGGGCAGCGCCCTGTCGGTGGTCGCGGAGAGCTCGCTGGACGACGGCAGCCTCGTCCCGGTCTACGACCCGGCCGCGGGCGCCAACACCATGGCGGCCCTGTGCCTGCTGTCCGCCACCGATCCGCGCACGGTGCTGCGCGACTTCACGACCCTGGTGGACGCCCTGCCCCAGGTCCTGCCCGCCGCACGCTCCAAGGAGGCCACCCGATGACCGCCCAGCTGCTCACCGGTGCCGCCGAACCGGGCACGGACCGCACGGTCGTCGGCGAACACCTCTCCCTGCCGCTCTTCCGCACCCTCTCCGGTGTCCTGGCCGGCCACCCCTACCTCAAGGTCGTCGTCGACCGCGCCGAGAACACCTGGCATCTGCTGGACACGGCCGCACACCCCTTCCACGTCAACTACATCGCCACCCGCGTCCTGGGCATGGAGCTCGCCGCGCTGGACGCGGACCTGGACGCGTTCAACGCCTCGGTCTACATGGACCCCGGGCGCCGCTTCCTGCTCGGCGTGCTGTCCTTGCACACCGAGCAGGACCCCGAGGGCCGCGAGCGCACCTTCCTGGTCCTGGAGACGACCGAGGCCGACACCATGCACGGCGACCTGCTCACGTTCTTCTACGAGTTCGCGCGCGAACGCCTCGACAGCAGGCTGCCGCTGCTCCTCAAGCCCGCCAACCACGGGCAGGAGGAGGAGCTGGCGGCCATCAGTGAACTGCGCGTCCCGCGCATCCTGAGCCACGAGCTCTTCGGCTCCCGCACCCGCACACCGCTCAACCCCGGCGACGCCACGGGGCGGCTGCGCTACTTCCGTACGCACGAGGAGTACACGGCGGCGGAAGCCGGGCTCGGCTGGGCGGACATCGTCGCCATGCCGTGTCTGCCCGACGACGTGCCCCGGGTGGCCGGCTTCCTCAACACCGCTCCGATCACGCCGCTTTCGCACACCAACGTCCTGGCCTCCGGCTGGGGCATACCCAACGCGATCGTGCGCGATCTCGACCAGCTCGTCGACAGCGACCGTCTGGACGGCGCGTGGGTGCGTTACCGGGTGCTTGAGGACGACATCCTGCTGGAGCGCCTCGACCAGGAACCGGACCTGCGCGCCCCGGCCTGGCACCAGCAGCGCATACGCCTGGAGCCGCCTCTGCTGGAGGACACCCCCGTACTGGCGCTGCACCGGCTGCGCAGCGCCGACCGGGACCGCTACGGCACCAAGGCGGCCAACCTCGGCGAGCTGCACCACGTGCTCGACAGCCGCACCGCCGACCTGATCGCCTTCTACGGCCGGCCCCGCCCGCCGCGCGAGGACCTGCACGGGCACCTGGCGGCACGCCTCGGCCTCGCCACGCCCTCCACGGCCGAACTGCGTGCCGCCGCGGCCGACTTCGTGGCCACCACGGTCGCCGCCCCGGAAGGCGTCGCGCTGCCCTTCGCGCTCCAGCAGCACTTCCTCGCCTCCTCCCCCGCCCTCCAGCAGGGCATCGGCAAGCTCAAGATGGCCCTCGAACTCGACGCCGCCGACGTCATCGACTCCCTGTGCCTGCAACTCCAGCATCTGATCCGGCACACACCGCTGCCCGAGTCCGTCACCCGGCAGATCACCCAGGCCTTCCCCGCCGCCGCTGGCGGACGCCTGGTGGTGCGCTCCTCGTCCAACGCCGAGGACCTGCCCGGCTTCTCCGCCGCGGGCGTCTACGACTCGGTGACCACCGTGCACGGCACCGGTGAACTCCTGGACGCCGTACGCCAGGTGTGGGCCTCCCTGGTCTCACCCCGCAGCGTTCGCCTGCGCCACCAGGTCGGCATCTCCCTGGACGACACCTACATGGGCGTGATCGTCCAGGAGTACGTGCCCGCCTCCCTCGGCGGCGTCCTGGTCACCTGCAACCCGACCCGCCGCGAGGACTTCCGCAACGTCTACCTCAACTGCTCCCCCGGCTCCCCCGAGCAGGTGGTCGACGGCACGGTCCTGCCGCAGCAGTACCTGTACAACACGGTGGAGGGCGGCGGACGCACCGTCGCCCTGGGCTCCTGGGGCAAGGCGCTGTCCGCCGCCACCCGCGCCCGCCTCGCCGACCTCTCCCTGGCCGGACGGCTCCTGCAATCGCACTTCAGCGGCTCTCAGTTCGGTGGTTCCGACGTCGACAAGCCGTTGGACGTCGAGTGGCTGATGACCGATCAGGGCGACTTCCGGCTGGTCCAGATCCGCCCGTACGCGCTGTGAGCCCGCGCCTTTGCCGACCGCGCCGCGGCGGGGCGGCGAGCGACGGCGGACCGCCGGGCCGTGGCGGGCAGCCGGTGGGTGGCCTGACGCACACCGCACGCCGGATCATCCGGCTCAACTACGGCTTCCAGCTGCTGTTCAACCTGCTGTGGTGGATGCCGGTCTTCTACGCCTACCAGAAGGCCGCCGGACTGTCGGACGGGCAGATCTTCGGCATCCAGAGCATCTACTACGTGGCGTTCTGCCTGTTCGAGATCCCCACCGGCCTGATCGCCGACCGGATCGGCACCCGCAACTGCCTGCGGGCCGGGGCGGTGGTCATGACGGCGGCCAACCTGGCGCCGGTCGTCAGCGCCTCGTACACCGGCTTCCTGGTCCACTTCCTCGCCATCGCCGCGGGCCGCTCGCTCACCTCGGGCGCGGCGAGCGCCTATCTGTACGACGGGCTGCGGGCCGAGCAGTGCGACGAGCACTACCTGAGAGCCGAGGGCACCGCGCGGGCGCTGGGGCTCGCGGCGAAGGTCGTGTGCTGGCCGCTGGTCGGTCCCCTGATGTCGTTGGCCCACGCGGCTCCGTACATGCTCAGTGCCGCGAGCGCGGCGGGCTCCCTGGCCTGCGCCATCGCTCTGCCCCGGATCGCGGGGGCCGGCGGCGGCACGGACACCGGGGGTGGCGGGCGCCGGGGCGGGGCGCTCCTGCGCGACGCCGGATCCGCGCTGCGCTGCGTGGCCTCCTCGCGGTGGCTGGCCCTGGTGATGGTGCAGGGCGTGGCGGTCTTCACGCTGTCCCGCATCTGCCAGGTCAACCTCTTCCAGCCGATCCTCCTCGACCACGGCATCGCGGAGGCCTCGCACGGCGGGGTGCTGGCCGCGATGACGGTGGCGGAGGCCGTGGCATCGGCCCGCCCCCAGTGGCTGGGGCGCCGCCTGCCACCGGTCGCCTGGGTGTCGATCCTGAGCCTCGCGCTCGCGGGCACCCTGGCGGCCATGACGCTCGGCGGGCCCTGGGCGGTGGTCGCGCTGCTCTGCTTGTTCGCCGCCGCGACCGGGTTCGCCTATCCCATCCAGCGCAAGCTGGTGAACGACGCGGTGCCCGCGCACGCGCCGCGCGCCACACTGCTGTCGATCGAGAGCATCGTGGACCGCGGGGTGTGCGCCCTGGCCGCCGTCGCCGCGGGCGCCTATCTCTCCGCCGGGCACCTGGACGCCCTGCTGTGGCACAGCGCGCTCGCCACGGTGGTACTGCTGGCGGCGTTCCAACTGCTGTTGCGCAGCGGGCTGGTGCAGCGGGACAAGGGCACGGGCCCGACGCAGCCCACCGGGGCGGTCGGCACGGACCGGCTGACCGGGAGTGGACGTCAAAGGCCGCGGCCACGCGGATAGCCGCCGCACAGTGCCGCGCCCGCTGCGGTCCGCCCCCTTCCCGGGGCGGACCGCAGCGGCCGGCACGCCGTGTCGACGCCGGTCAGCGGGAGCGGCGACCGAGGAGTTCGATCAGCCCGACCGGCAGGAACGCGGGCCGGTGCGGCCGGGAGACCTGGTAGGCCACATAGCCGAGCGAGGCCGCGACGTCGACCTCCTGCGCCGTCTCCGCCTGGTAGACGACTCGGCAGTGGCCCGCGCCGGCCTTCGCGCGCTCCCAGAGAACGGGGGCGGGTTTGCGTTCCGCCTCCGTGCGGGGCGTGAGGACGCGGTCGCCGAAGTCCTTCCAGGCGAACGGCTCGGTGCCCCGCCAGGTGGCGTCGACCTCCTTGCGCAGCCGGGCGGCGCGCTCGGCGTCCGTCGCGCCCCAGGCGGGCGGGACGTTGGTGATCAGACCGATGCGGATGTGGCGCTCGCGCAACGCGCGCAGATACGTGGCCGCGCCCGGCTGATAGGTGGTCCCGCCGTCCTCGGCAGTGTGCACGAGGGTCTCGCCCAGGTCGAAGTACACGACGGGGCAGTCGCGTGCGGTGCTCTCGCGGGCGGCGGGGGCCGTCGTCGTGCCGCTGCTCGCGTCCCGGGGCGCGGTCGCACTCGCGCTCGCCGAGGCGCAGAGCACGGTCGACGCCAGGGCCACACCGAGCGCGAGGCCCGTCCGTAACGAGGCCTTGGAGGCGGATCTGTTCATGGCGTCGTCGCCCTTCTCCAGGCGCATCACCGAGGATGCGCATGTCCAGTTCATGACACGCAGCACGCCGCCGGTGTCCCCCGCGGCCGTGCGGCGCCCAGGCGACCGGCCACGCTCATGCTCACGCTCCGCCGGTCTACCGCGCTCTACCCCTGAACACCACACGCCACTCGGGCCCCGCCGTCGCCGCCGTGCATCCCACTGGGGAGCACGACGGCCGGTCGCCTCAGCTCTGGGCGGTGGCCTTTTCCGCCGGGGTGGTGCGGGTGGGCTCGTCGTCCGTGGAGCGGGCCAGGCCCGGGATGACGGCGGCGACGGCGGCGGCCAGGAGGGCGACACCGCAGCCGATCATCAGTCCGACGCGGAATCCGTCCTCGGAGGCGACGGTGTGCCCGCCCCCGAGGTTGATGGTCATCTGCGCGAGGACCACACCGATCACGGCCGAGCCGATGGTGGTGCCCAGCGAGCGCATCAGGGTGTTGAACCCGTTGGCCGCGGCGGTCTCGGACAGCGGCACCGAGCTCATGATCAGGGCGGGCATCGCGCCGTAGGCGAGGCCCACTCCGCTGTTGATGACGAGGCCGACGACCATCAGGCCCCAGGCGGAGCCCATGAGCGGCAGCGACAGGCCGTACCCGGTGGCGATGACGAGTGCGCCGAGGACCAGGGCCAGCTTCGGGCCGCGGGCGTTGATGAGCTTTCCGCCCAGCGGGGACACGATCATCATCATGACGCCGCCGGGCGCCATCCAGAGACCGGCGGCCAGCATCGACTGCCCCAGGCCGTAGCCGGTGGTCTCGGGGAACTGAAGGAGCTGCGGGGCGATGAGCATGAAGGCGTACATGCCGACGCCCACCAGGATCGAGGCGATGTTGGTGAACAGCACGCGCGGGCGGGCGGTGGTGCGCAGGTCGACCAGCGGGTCGCGGGTGCGCAGTTCGTAGAAGCCCCAGACGCCGAGGGCCACCACGGCGACCGCGAACAGGCCCAGTGTGGTGCCCGACGTCCAGCCCCAGTCGGCCCCCTTGGAGATGGCGAGCAGGAGGGACACCAGGCCGATCGCCAGGCCGATCGCGCCGGGCGCGTCGAAGCGCTGCCCCTTGGCCGCGGCGGGCACGTCCGGGACGAAGAACCAGATCAGCGTGGCGATCATGACGGCCAGGACGGCGGAGCCCCAGAACAGCACGCGCCAGCTGGCGTATTCGGCGACGGCCGCGGAGATGGGCAGGCCCAGTGCGCCGCCGATGCCCATGGAGGCACTGACCAGCGCGATCGAGCTGCTGAGCTTCGCGGCGGGCACCACGTCCCGCAGGAGGGCGATGCCCAGCGGCACCATGCCCATGCCCATGCCCTGGAGGCCTCGCCCGACGATCATCGGGACGATCGAGGAGGACAGGGCGCACACCACCGAGCCGACGACCAGCGGCAGGGCGCAGATCAGCAGCATCGTGCGCTTGCCGACCAGGTCGCCCAGGCGGCCCGAGACGGGCACGCAGACACCCGCGACGAGCAGGGTGACGGTCACCACCCACGCCGCGTTGGAGGACGACGTGTTCAAGATCTGCGGCAGTTCGGCGATGAGCGGGGTGACCAGGGTCTGCATGACCGCGGCCACTGTCCCGGCGAGTGCCAGCGTGGTGATCACGCCGCCGGTTCTGGCTGCGGGCTGAGAGGCGTTCATGACGCGAGTCCTCAGGGGGTCGGTTCGAATGATGAATGTGCATCGTACACGTCATTTGCATCATGCATAATGTGTGGTCGATGCACTCGCCGTGGAAGGATGGCGGCGGAGCCGCGGGCCCTGGGACGGGGCGGCGGCCCGGCCACGACGAAAGGCGCCACCGCATGGGCAGGGACACGGGCAGGGACCAGGGCAGGGACACCGGCAGCGACATGAGCCAGGCCACGAGCGAGGTCGAGTACGAGCAGATGCTGCTCAGCCGGCACGGGCTGCTGACCCGCCGCAGGGGGCGCCGCGTGGACGGCGTGCTGGAACGCAGCGCCTACATCCTGCTCAGCCGCATCCGCGTCCAGGGCCCCATGTCCATCGGCGAGTTGAGCGAAGCCTTCGATCTCGACGTCTCCACCTTGCAGCGCCAGACCTCCGCCGCGATGCGCGCCGGGTACGCGGAGCGGATCCCCGACCCGGCGGGCGGCATGGCCCGCAAGTTCCGCATCACGCAGGAGGGATCACGCCTGCTCGACGAGGAGCGCGAGGGCATGATCCGCTCGCTCGGCAGGGTCATGACCGACTGGCCCGAGGAGGACATCTCCGCGTTCGCCCACTACCTGCGGCGCTTCAACACCGACGTCGAACGCCTCGACGGACGCCCCTGGCCGCGCCCCTGAGGCTCCTCCCGTGCCGGGCACGCGGGTAACCCGGACGGCCCTCCGGCGTTAAGGAGGCCGTGGGAATCTGGCTGCTCAACAACTTCAGCACGCTCGCGCTCGCCGGACTGCTCGGCGGCGGCGCCGTCCTGGCCGCCGCCGTCGGCATACTGCTGCTGCGGCGCCGGTTTCCCCACCACGCGAACGGCACGCACAACGACATGATCGGCGTGGTGCTCGGCATGTACGCCGCCATCTACGGGATCATCCTGGCCTTCGTCGTCGTGGCCGAGTGGGAGGGCCTGAACGCGGCGCAGACCAACGTCGCCCTTGAGGCCAGCCAGACCGCCGAGGTGGTGCGGGACGCCTCCGCGTTCCCGCCCGCCCAAGAACGGCGGGTGACCGACGCCGTGGGGGCCTACGTCCGTGTCGTCGTCGACGAGCAGTGGCCGCTGATGCGCGAAGGGCGGCCCGATCCCGGGGTCACCAACCCCGAAGTGGTCGCGCTCTACCGGGTGTTCCAGGACTACGAGCCGCGGACCGAGGCCGAGAAGACCTATTACCAGCAGTCCGTCGCGACCCTGGGCGAGATCGCCGGCGCCCGCCGTACCCGGCTCGCCGACGCCGAGCAGTCCCTGCCCTCGCTCCTCAACGTCCTGGTCTACGGCGGCGCGCTCATCATGATGCCGCTGACCTTCCTCTACGGCATCAAGAGCCTGCGCGCGAACCTGATGTTCGTCGTGTCGGTGGCCGCGCTCATCGGCGTGAGTCTGCTGCTGTGCCTGACCCTGGACCACCCCTTCGCGGGCGATCTCGCCGTCTCCCCTGCTCCCTTCACAGAGGGCGTGCTGGCCCAGTTCTGGTGACGGCCCCGCAAGGGGCGGGGTGCGCCGGTGGTGTCACGTCCGGGCGCTGTCGAGCAGGCGCTGGATGTGCAGGCCGTGGGACGCGTCGATTCCCGTGCCGTGGCCCGTGCGGACCGCGGTGGCGAACTCCCGGCGCAGGATGGGCCAGCACTCCTCGTGGTCGAGGCCGGCCGTGTCGTAGACCAGTTCTTCACCGGGGCCGAAGAGTTCGACGCGGGTCTTGCTGCGCGGGAGGTTCACGCTGCCGGACAGGGAGGCCTGGCTGATCGCGCCGTTGTCGTGTTCGCAGGTCAGCTCGATCCAGCGGGTGGGGTCGCCGGTCGCGCGCACGGAGACGATCGGGGCGACGGCGGTGTCGAGCAGGTCCAGCAGGTGCGGGCCGAGGTCGAGCAGCGCACCGTGTTCGAGCCGCCAGGTGGTGGCGAAGTCGCCGCCGAGGAAAGCTCCGTGGAGGTAGCACGAGCGGGCACCGGTCACCTCTCGCGTCGCCGCTTCGGCGAGGAAGGCGCGGGTGGCCGGGTGGTAGCGCTTGGTGAGGACCAGCTGCGAGATCACCTGGTGCTCGGCGACGGCGTCCGCGACCGCGCGGGCGGCCGCCAGGTCGACGCCGAGCGGCTTCTCCAGGAGCAGGGCGCGGCCCGCGGCCGCGGCGCGTGGCGCGAGGGCGGACTGCACGGCGGGAGGGACCGCGAAGGCCACGGCTTCGCACTGGTCGAGGAGTTCGTCGAAGGATGCGGCGACCGGGGCGCCGTAGGCTCCGGCGACTTCGGCGGCCGCCTCCGGGCGGCGGGCCCACACCGCGGCCAGGGTGGTCTCCGGTCCCGCGGCGAGCATCCGGGCGTGCATGGCGCGGGCCCACGGCCCGGCGCCCACGAGGCCGACGCGGACGGGCGCGTGGTCCCAGGCGCCGGGGGCAGGGGTGGGGCTGTCGGGCATGGTGCTTCTCCGTGGGGTGGTGCTGATGCGGGTGGTGCTCGTCGTGGTGGTGCGTCGCCCGCCGGCGGCCCTCAGGTGCCGTCGGCGCTGAGGAGTTCCGCGAGGCGCGCGTCGGCCTTCTCGGGGGCGTAGAGGTGCTCGACGACCATGAGGGTGGCGCCCATCAGGGCGGCGTGGTCGCCCAGTTCGGACGTGACGACCTGGAGGTGCGAGGTGGTGCGCGGCATGGCGCGCTGGTAGAGGAGTTCGCGCACGCCGGTCAGGAACGGCGTGCCGGCCAGGTCGCCGGTCAGGACCAGGACGCCGGGGTTCAGCAGGGTGACGACGGTGACCAGGACCTCGCCCACGCGCTGTCCCGCCTCGCGGGCGAACCGCATGGCGTCCGGCTGGCCGGTGGCCAAATGGTCGCGCACGTCGGAGCCCGAGGCGGTCGGCACCCCGGAGGCGGTGAGCTGCCGGGCGATGGCGCCACCACTGGCGACTGCGGCGAGGCAGCCGTAGGAGCCGCACATGCACAGGGCGTCCGGCCGGTCGTGCAGGCGGATGTGGCCGATGTCGCCCGCGCCGCCGTCGATGCCGCGGTAGACCTCGCCGCCGACGATGACGCCGGCGCCGATGCCGGTGGAGGCCTTGATCAGGACGAAGGCGCTGCAGTCGGGGTGGCCAACCCGCTGCTCGGCCAGGGCCATCAAGTTGGCGTCGTTGTCGACGTAGACGGGCGGCGCCACCGCCTGGGGCGTGGGGGCGACGTGTGCGGTCCAGGCCTCGCGCAGTCGTTCCCGTACGGGGAACCGGTCCCAGCCCGGCATGATCGGCGGTTGGACGATCTGGGCCGTCTCCCAGTCGACCGGTCCCGGCACGGACAGACCGATGCCGCAGACGCGTGCGGCGTCGACACCGGCCTCGGCGAGCAGCGGGCCGAACCAGCGGGCGAGTTCGTCGAGGACGCGGTCGGGGCCGTCACCGATGAGGACGGCTCCGCTGTGCTCGGCCAGGACGCGGCCCGACAGGTCCAGCACCGCCGCGCGCGCGTGCCGGGTCTCCAGGTCCGCGGCGATCACCACGGCGTGTGTCGGGTCGAACTCCAGGTGGACCGAGGGGCGCCCGCCGGTGGAAGCGCCCGTGGTGTCCCGCAGCCAGCCGGCCGCGAAGAGCTGGTCGAGCCGATGCCCCACCGTCGACCGGGAGAGGCCGGTCGCCTGCTGGAGCGCTCCGCGCGTGGTGGCCCGGCCGCTGCGGATGAGCTGCAGCAGATGACCTGCGCTGGCCTGGTTTCCTGCCATCCCCGCTGTCCCCGTCCTGTCCTGTCGGTCTGTGCTGGTGGGTGTGCCGTCGGTGGGTCGTGCCGTACGGCCGGTGGTCCGGCGTCGTGCCGAGTTGGCGTCAGCCCTTGTCCGCGCCGCTGGTCAGGCCCTCGGTGAGGAGCCGTTCGGCGGCGAAAAACAGGAGTACCACGGGGATGGTGAGGATGACCGAACCGGCCATCAGGACGGTCTTGGACACCTCGATGCCGTTGGCCAGCTGCTGAAGCCCCAGCGAGACCGTCCACTTGTCCGGCTCGGCGGCCAGGAAGAGGAGGGCGAAGAGGAATTCGTTCCAGGCAATCATGAAGACGTACAGCCCGGTGGCCATCAGGGTCGGCGTGGCGAGCGGCAGGATGATCTTGCGGACGGTCTGCAGCCGTGAGGCCCCGTCGATCGCGGCGGCTTCCTCGATGCTGAAGGGGATGGTGACGAAGTAGTTCTTCAGCATGTAGATCGACACGGGGACGGTCTGGGCGATGTAGACGATGGCCAGGCCGGCCAGGCTGCCCGAGAGCCCCATCTTGGCGAACATGACGAACAGCGGCACGGCGAGCAGCGTCGCGGGAAAGAGGTACACCGCCAGGAAGAGCGCGCTGACGTGCCGGTTGCCGAAGAACTTCAGCCGGCTGACCGCGTAGGCGCCGGGGACCGCGGCGGCCAGGGTGAGCAGGACCGTGGCGACCGCGACGAGCGCCGAGTTGAACAGCATGCCTAGGAATCCCTGGCCGCCTTCGGAGGACGGCTTGAGGACGTTCTCGTAGGTGCTGAGGGTGAACTGCTTGGCCGAGACCCACAGGTTGCCCGGGTCCAGGAGCAGGGCGTCGATGGGCTTCACCGACAGCAGGAGCATGTAGTAGAAGGGCACGATCGTGATCGCGGCCAGGAAGGCGATGACGATCCAGCGCAGGACGCCGAACAGGCGCTCCTCGAACCGTGCGCGGGACAGGCGCGGTGGGGTGCGCCGTGGTGCGGGCAGCGGGCGGTCGGGGCGTGCCGTGTGCTCGCGGGTGATCGTCTGGGTCCGGGTCATGCCGACTCCTCCTGCACCTTCTTGCCGAAGAACTTGAAATAGAGGCCCAGGAGGACCATGAGCGCGACGGCCAGGACCAGCGCCTGTGCGGACGCGGCGCCGACGTCGAAGCGGGAGGTGAGGAAGTCGTAGACCCGCACGGCCACCACGTCCGTGCCCGATCCGCCGCCGGTCAGCAGATAGATGTCGTCGAACTTGTTGAACGTCATGATGAAGCGCAGGACGGACAGCAGCGCGATGACGGGCATCAGCTGGGGCAGCAGGATGTGGCGGAAGCGCTGGCTGAGGGTGGCGCCGTCGACCTCGGCGGCCTCTTCCAGGCTGCCGGGTACGGCCTGGAGGCGGGCGAGCAGGAAGAGGAAGGCGAAGGGGAAGTAACGCCAGGTCTCGAAGGCGATGACGGTGAGCAGCGCCAGCGGGATGTCGAAGTGGACGCCGAACAGGCCGACTTCGTAGGAGCGGGTGGACAGGAAGGCGATCGGGTCGTCCCAGCCGAAGAGCTTCTGGCCCCATTCGTTGACGATGCCGAACTGGGGGCTGAGCGCCACTTCCCACACGAAGGCGACGGCGACCACCGGCGCCACGTACGGCAGGAGCATCGCGGCGCGCAGGATGCCCCGGCCGCGGAAGGGCCGGCGCAGGGCGAGGGCGGCGATGAGGCCGAGGACCACGGAGCCGGCGGTGGCGCCGACGGTGTAGGCCAGGGTGGTGCCCAGGCTGCTCCAGAAGCCGGGTGAGCCGAAGACCTGCGCGAAGTTGTCCAGGGTCCAGCGTCCGAAGAGGCCGTTCTCCTGGATGTCGACGAGCTTGGCGTGCTGGAAGGCGAGCAGGACGGTCCACAGGATCGGCAGGATCACCACGACCAGGACCACCAGGAAGGTGGGGGTCACGAAGGCGAGTCCGGCACGGTTCTCGCGGGTGCTCGCGGACTGCGGTTGGTGCTCGCGGCGCTTCGTCGCGCCGCTTTTCACTGTGCTCATGGGTGGGTTACCTCGAAGAAGGAGCGCCGGAAGCAGCGCCTGTGCGGCTGGCTACTGGAGGGACTTCTGGAGCGCGGCCACCTCGTCGTTGGCCTCCTGGGCGGCCTCGTCCGGCGAGATCTGGCCGCTGGTCATCGCGCCGATGGCCTTGGCCACGGGCAGCTCTCCGTTGGTGGCCCCGACCAACGCGCCCTGGCCCTCGGCCAGGCCCCAGCGCTTCATGTCGCCCACGCCCGCCACCAGACGGTCCAGGAGCTCGGGCGGATAGGCCTTCTGCATGGACTCCCGGCGGTCGACGCCCATGGCGCTGGAGCGCCAGGCCCGGTCGAACGTGCCGGGCTTGTCCGGTGTGCCGGTGCGGACCGGGATCTTGCCCTCGGGGGCCATGCCGAACCAGTCCTCGTAGCCCTTGCCCATCATGTACTCGATGAACGTGCGGGAGGGGCCCGTCTCGGCGGTCTTGGTGACGGCCCAGGAGGTGATCTCGCCGAACTGGGCGGGTTGCTTGCCGTCGGGGCCCTTCAGGGCGGTGATCACCTTGGTGTTGCGGGCGAGGAAGGAGGGGGACTTCTTGCACTGCGGGCAGCTGGGCAGCGCGTCCGAGCGCAGGCCCGCCAGCTCGTCGAGCAGAAAGGACGACCAGATCATCATCGAGGACTTGCCGGCGAAGTAGGTGGCGCGGGTGGTGTCCACGCTCTGGGTGCCCGACGCGCCGTGTTCCCGGGCGAGATCGTCGTAGGCGGCGAAGGCCTTGCGGCACTGCGGCGAGTCGAGGGCGGGCTTGCCCGCCGGGTCGACCAGGCGGCAGTCGTTGGCCAGGGCGAGGTCCTCGAAGCTCTGCTGGGTGAAGACGTCCGAGGGGTCGGTGGCGGCGGACATGCCCGCCCGGCCGTCCTGGTCGAGGGCGGCCGCGGCCTTCATGGCCTTCGCATAGGTGTCGGGCGCCTTGAGGCCGGCCCGCGCGAAGAGGTCCTTGCGGTAGACCAGCAGCTGAAGCCAGGCATCGGAGGGGACACCCAGCCGGGTGCCGTGGTCCTCGGTCAGGGACAGGGCGTTGGCGTTGAAGGTGTCCGGGTGCAGGTCCTCCACGATCTGGTCGGCGACCTCGGTGTTCAGCAGGCCGTTGCCGTACATCTGCCACACCTGCCCCATGGGGACGGCGCCGATGACGTCGGGGAGCTTGCCGGACGCGGCCGCCGACATGATCAGCTGCGGCAGCTGTGCCTCGTCCACGCCGACCAGGTCGACCTTGACGCCCGTTTCCTTCTCGAAACGGCCGACGATCTTCTCGGTCGCCGCCATCCGGGGCGGCAGGTTCTCCTGCGACCACACCGTGATCGTGTTGTCGGTCTGCCGCTCGGCGGCGGAGCTGCCGGAGCAGCCGGCGAGCAGGCCCGCGGCCAAGGTCGCGGCGAGCCCGAGCCGGGCCGTCCTCGACCGCCGGGTTTTCATCAACATGCTGTGTCCTCACGCCACTCACGCACTGTCCCGAGCATCTCAGCACCACTTTTGCGTGTTGACAAGACATAACTCTGAGATATCTTCGACATAAGTCAGCGAGTAACACCCATTCCCAGCGCTACCGGAGCTCCCGTGGAACGCGTCGTCCAGTTCACCGGCCCCCGTCAGGTCGAAGTCGCCGAGCACGCAAGTGCGCCGCTGCCCACCGGGCACCTGCGGGTCCGCACCCGCTACTCCGGCATCTCCGCGGGCACCGAGCTCACCGCCTACCGGGGCACGAACCCCTACCTCACGCGCACCTGGGACGCCGAGGCACGGATCTTCCGCGACGGCGCCGCCGGCATCGAATACCCGGTCGCCGGCTGGGGCTACTCCGAGGTCGGCGAGGTCACCGAGGTCTCCCCCGAACTCACCGGCACCCCCGGCATGCCGGTCCCGGGCGACCTGGTCTGGGGCATCTGGGGCCACCGCAGCGAGGGCATCGTCCCGGCCGAGCGCATGGTCGGGCACACCCTGCCCGCCGGCCTCGAACCGCTGGCCGGGGCCTTCGCCCGGGTCGGCGCCATCGCCTACAACGCGGTCCTGGCCGCCGACATCCACCTCGGCGAGGACGTGGCCGTCTTCGGCCAAGGCGTCATCGGTCTGCTCACCACCCGCCTCGCCCAGCTCAACGGCGCCCGCGTCACCGCCGTCGACGCCCTGGACGGACGGCTGGCCACGGCCCGCGAGTACGGCGCCCGGCACACCCTCAACGCCCGCACCGACACCGTCGCCGAACGCATCCGCGAGGCCACCGGCGGCACGGGCGCCGACGTCGCCATCGAGATCAGCGGCGTCTACCCCGCCCTGCACGAAGCCCTGCGCTCGGTCACCGTCGGCGGGCGCGTCGTCGCCTCCGGCTTCTACCAGGGAGACGGCGCCGGGCTGCGCCTGGGCGACGAATTCCACCACAACCGCGTGCAGTTGATCTGCTCCCAGATCGGCGGGGTCCCCCCGCAGCTGGCCGGCCGCTGGACCGTCGAGCGACTCCAGCAGACGTTCCTGTCCCTGGTGGCCGAAGGCCAGGTCGACGTGAAGTCCCTGGTCAGCCATGTCGTTCCGGTGGCGGACGCCGCCGATGCCTACGTGCTGCTCGACGAACGGCCCGCCGACGCCCTGCAGATCGTGCTGGAGTTCTGAGCCCCGCGGCACGGCCCGCCGGGCCCGCGCCGTCCCTCCGCCACCCGATCGCCGTCAGACACCAGAGCGCTGCCCCTCAGCGCCGAAAGGCTTCACCATGCTGAAAACCGCCTGCCAAGAACAACTGCTCCCGGGCGACACGCTCCAGGAGAAGTGGGCGTTCGCGCAGGACGCCGGCTACGACGCGGTCGAGTTGCGCTCCAAGGGCGACTCCCACTTCCGTGACCGCCTCCCCGAGCTGAAGCAGGCCCGCGCCGACGGCGTGGTCATGCCGACGGTGTGCGTCGACATGCTCCACTTCTTCGCCGCGTTCGACGACGACCTGCGCCGCGACGCGCTGGCGCAGCTGAAGTCCCAGCTCAGCGTGGCCGCCGAGATCGGCGCACGGGGCGTGCAGACCCCGGCCTCCTACGGCATGTTCTCGCGCCGGCTGCCGCCGTTCGAGCCGCCGCGCTCCGAGGAGCAGGACCGCGAGGTGCTGCTCGCCGGTCTCGCCGAACTGGGCGAGCACGCCCGAGCCGAGGGCGTCACCCTGTACCTGGAACCCCTCAACCGCTACGAGGACCACATGGTCAACCGCCTCGACCAGGCGGCCAACCTGATCCGGACCGTGGGCCTGGACTCCGTGCAGATCGGCATCGACAGCTACCACATGAACATCGAGGAGGCCGACCCGGCAGCCTCCATCCTCGCCGCCGCCCCCTACATCGGGCACGCCCAGGTCAGCGACTCCAACCGGTTCCAGCCCGGCGCCGGCCACCTCGACTGGCCCGCCTGGCTCGGCGCCCTGCACACCATCGGCTTCGACGGCTACCTCGCCGCCGAGTGCCGGCTGACCGGCGACCCCGTCGAGGCGGTGCGCTCCGTGCCCGCGTTCCTGCGGAGGTCCGGCGCGTGACCTCGCTGCTCGAAACTCCCGTGCCCGCCGCCGCCGATGACCTGACGCTTCGGCGCGGCGCGGCACGGGTCCTGCTGCGCAACTGGACCGGCATCTCCACCATCCCCTCCCGCGGCCTGTACCCGCACCAGTGGAGCTGGGACTCGGCCTTCATCGCGATCGGCCTGCGCCATCTGTCCGTACGCCGGGCCCAGCGCGAGCTGGAGAGCCTGCTCGGCGCCCAGTGGGCCGACGGACGCGTCCCGCACATCGTCTTCAACCCGCGGGTGCCGCTGGACGCCTACTTCCCCAGCCCCGACTTCTGGCGCTCCTCGTCGGCCGGCGCCGCCGCCGGAGCCCCCGCCCACACCGAGACCTCCGGCATCGTGCAGCCCCCGGTCCACGCGCTGGCCGCCTGGCTCGTCCACGAGGCCGACCCGCAGGCCTCACGCCGGCGCAACTTCCTGCCCCGCCTGTACGGCCGGCTCGCCGCCTGGCACGACTACCTGACCGGGCCGCGCGACCTGGGCCGCGCAGGGCTGGCCGCCATGGTGCACCCCTGGGAGCCCGGCATGGACAACAGCCCCTGCTGGGACGGCCCGCTGGCGCGCGTCAACCCCGTGCCCACCGGCTCCTACCGGCGGGCCGACCTCGACCACGGGCAGCCCGCCGAACGCCCCACCGACCTGGACTACGGACGCTACGTGCGGCTGGCCACCGACTACCGGGACAGCGGCTACACCGACGCGGGCGGCGCGCACGCCTTCGCCGTCGAGGACCCGTGCGTCAACGCGCTCCTGATCGTCTCGGAACACGCCCTGGCCCGCATCGCCGCCGAGACCGGCATGGACCCGGCCCCGCACCACGAGCGGGCGGCGCGCCTGACGGCCGCGCTCGTCGAGCGGCTCTGGTCGCCCGCCGACGGCATGTTCCTCAACCGCGACCTGGTCGGCGGCGCACTCATCACCGAACGCAGCATCGCGGGCCTCGTGCCGCTCATCGTCCCCGGCCTCCCCCAGGACGTCGTGGACGCCCTGCTCACCACGGCGGCGGGCCCCGGCTTCCGCCTGGGCGAGGTACCGATGGCGCCCTCCTACGACTTCCGCGGCCACGCCTTCGACCCGCACCGCTACTGGCGCGGTCCGGCCTGGTTCAACACCAACTGGCTGCTGGAGCGCGGTCTGCGCCAGTACGGGCAGGCCCCCACGGCGGACGCGCTGCGCACGGCCATGCTCGGCGCGGCGGGCGCCAGCGGCTTCGCCGAGTACGTGGACCCGGTCACCGCACAGGCCCGCGGCACCCGCGACTTCGGCTGGACCGCGGCCCTCACCCTCGACCTGCTGGCCGGCGGCCACCCCGCGGACCCCGGCCCCTCCAGCCCTACGAGCCCCTCCAGCCCTACGAGCCTCTCCAGCCCCTCGAACGGAGCGCGTACGTGACCGGCGCAGCGGACACCACCCTGATCCACGGAGGCACCTTCGCCGTCCTCGGCGCCGACGGTGGACTGACCGGCCGCCGCGGCTCCTCCCCCGACGGCCTGTTCCACCGCGACGCGCGCCATGTCAGCCGCTGGACCTTGACGGTCGACGGCGAGGCGCCCGTCGTGCTCGTCCCCTCCGCCGGCGAGACATCCGCCCACTGCATGCTCACCCTGCCGGGAACCCGCGACGAGCCCCCGGCCTACACCGTCTTCCGCGAACAGGCCCTCGCCGCAGGGCTGCTGACGGAGAGCATCCAGCTGGTCAACAACCGTCCTGCCGCCACCACCGCCGTTCTCGCCCTGAGCGTGGACGCCGACTTCGCCGATCAGCTCGAACTGCGGTCCGACAAACGGCACTACGCCAAGGACGGCGCCCGGCGCACCGCCACTGTCCGCCCCGACGGCGTCGACTTCGCCTACGAGCGCGGTGACTGGCTCGCCCGCACCACCGTGTCCGCCGCCCCCGCCCCCACGGCCGTGCTCCCCGTTCAGGACACCACGCACCGGCTGGAGTGGCGCCTCGACCTGCCCGCTCACGGCACCACCCAGCTGCTCTTGACGGCCCGGGCCCACGCGCCGGGCGCACCGCAGAGCCCGGCGGCCACCACGCCCGCCGAAGCCGCAGCCGCCCTGGCCGCCGACCGCGCGGCCTTCGTCGACGCCCCGTTGCCGATGCCGGCGCACGCTCCCGAAGGGCTCGCCGCCGCGTGCGCCCGCGGACTGAGCGATCTGGCCTCGCTGCGGGTGAACGCCCCCGGCCCCGACGGGGAGCTCCTGCGCGTGCCCGGCGCCGGGGTCCCCTGGTTCCTCTCGCTCTACGGACGGGACTCCCTGCTCACCTCCCTCTTCGCCCTCCCCTACCGCCCCGAGTTGGCGGCGGGCACCCTCGGCGCGCTCGCCGCGACCCAAGGCACCGGGTACGACGCGTTCCGCAACGAACAGCCGGGCCGCATCGTCCACGAGATCCGGCACGGCGAACTGGCCCACTTCCGCCAGGTGCCCTACGGCCGCTACTACGGCTCGGTCGACTCCACCCCTCTCTTCCTGGTGCTCCTGGACAGCTACACCCAAGCCACAGCCGACCCCGCCCTCGCCCTGCGCCTCGAAAAGCAGGCACGGGCCGCCATCGCGTGGATGTACCGCGACGGCGGCCTGGACGATCGCGGCTACCTGGTCTACTCGCCCGACCCGCACGGCCTGGTCAACCAGAACTGGAAGGACTCCGCCGGCGCGATCTGCTTCCTCGACGGCAGCCAGGCCGAAGGGCCGATCGCGGTCGCCGAAGCCCAGGGCTATGCCTACGACGCCCTCGTCCGCACCGCACGGCTCGCCCGCACGCTGTGGGACGACACCGCCTACGCCGAACGGCTGGAGCAGACGGCGGCCGACCTGCGGTCCCGCTTCACCCGCGACTTCTGGATGGCCGGCCCCGACTTCCCGGCACTGGCCCTCGACGGCCAGGGCCGTCACGTGGACTCCCTGGCCTCCGACGCCGGGCACCTTTTGTGGTCGGGCATCCTGGACGAGCCGCACGCCCGGCGGGTCGGACGACGCCTCCTTGAAGCGGACTTCTTCACCGGCTGGGCCATCCGCACGCTGGCCGCGGGGCAGCCCGGCTACCACCCGCTGTCCTACCACCGGGGCAGCTGCTGGCCGCACGACACGGCCGTCATCCTGCTCGGCCTGGCCCGCCACGGCCTGGCCGACGAGACACGCGCCGTCGCCCGTGGCCTGGTGGCCGCCTCCACCCACACCGACCACCGACTGCCCGAGGTCATGGCGGGCTACGACCTCACCCAGCACCGACGGCCGGTCCCCTACCCCCACTCCTGCTCGCCCCAGGCCTGGGCGGCCGCGACCCCGCTGGCGGTCCTCACGTCCCTGAGCACACTGCCGTAGCCGCAGCAGTCACAAGCCGCGACCGCGAGTCGACGCCACCGCGCCCAGGACCGAGGCGAGCAGTCCCACCAGCATGGCCACATACGCCCCGCCGAGCCCGTTGCCGGTGCCCAGGCCGCCGTCGGCGGTGACCGCGACCAGCACACCAAGGGCCAGGCCCGTCAGTCCCGACGCCAGGGCGGCCCAGGCCCCCAGCGGCCGACGGGCGGCACCGAAGCGGCCGGCGGGGCGGGCCAGGGCCAGCCCGGCGACGATCACACCGGCCAGTGCCAGCAACGCGCCCGTGGTGGCCCCCAAGCGGCCGAGGCCGAAGTCGGTGAACCCGGCGGCCATCGGCCGCCCCGCGGTGTGCGCGGCCGCCGGGGAGGCGACCGCGATGCCTCCGAGGAGGGCGAGGGCAGTAACGGCAGTGGTGGCGAGCAGACGACGCACAGACATCACGGTGCTCCTTCTCTTGCGGCTGCGTACAACTGGACGCGGCCGAACGCGATGGACGGCCTCGCCGGCGGCGGGGCGGTCCGAGCATCTCCACCGCCACCCCTGCGGGTCGTCCGCCGGGCGCGGACACTTCGCGCTGCCGCCGATGCCGCACACGCCCACCACGGCTGCCGCAGGACGCACGGCTGTACCGCGCCGGCGGTAGTCGCCCCCTCATCCACCAGACGGACTGCACCACGGCGAGGGCCAACTAGGGTGCGCCACATGAGCGCAGCGCGGTCCGGCGTCCGGGCCATCGTCGGAGACTGGGTCATCGCCGTCGGCGTCTCGGCGGCCCTGGTGACCACCGCGCTGTCCCGGCCGGATTCCGGCACCGGCCTCGACGCGCTCGCCTACGCACTGCTGGTGGCCGGCGGGCTCGCGCTGGCCGCGCGCCGCCGGGCACCGGTCGCCGTCCTGGCCGCCACCGGACTGTCCGCGGTGGGCTACCAGGCGGCCGGCCTCGATGTGCCGGTCGTCGCCTACCTGTTCGCGGTGTACGCGGCCGTCCGCGCGGGACACCGCACCCTCGCGGTGGCAACCAGCGTGGCCCTGCTCGCCGCGCTCCCGCTGGCGGCCCTGGCCTCGGGCCCGTACGACACCGGCGAGGCGTTCGCGCGGGCCCGCGGCGCCCTGGAGATCGCCTGGCTGATCGCGGCCGGTGCCGCGGGTGAGGCGCTGCGACAGGCCGAGCGGCGGGCGGACGAGGCCGAGCGCACCCGCGAGGAGACCGCGCGGCGCCGCGCCGACGAGGAACGGCTGCGCATCGCGCGGGAGTTGCACGATTCGCTCACCCACCAGATCTCGGTCATCAAGGTGCAGGCGGAAGTCGCCGTCCACGTGGCCCGGCGGCGGGGTGAGCGGGTGCCGGAGGCGCTGCTGGCCATCCAGGAGGCCGGACGGGAGGCGAACCGGGAGCTGCGCGCGACCCTGGAGGCGCTGCGCGACGACGACACGACCCCGCCCCGCGGGCTCGACCACCTACCCGACCTCGTGGAACGCGCCCGCACGCTCGGCCTGGACACCACGCTGACGGTGGAGGGACAGCGGCACGCCGTGCCCACCGCGGTGGGCCGGACCGTGTACCGCATCGTCCAGGAGTCCCTCACCAACATCACCCGCCACGCGGGCGCCGCCACCGCCTCGATCCGCATCGACTGGCGCGAGGGCACCCTGGCGGTACGAGTCGACGACGACGGCACGGCCACGCCGGACACCGTCCCCGTGCCCGGTGTCGGACTGCTCGGCATGCGCGAGCGCGTCACCGCCCTCGGCGGCCGACTGCGCGCCGAGCCCCGGGGCGAGGGCGGCTTCACCGTCCAGGCCGAACTCCCCATGGACCCGACGCCGTGATCCGTGTCCTGCTGGTCGACGACCAGCCACTCATCCGCAGCGGGTTCCGCGCCCTGCTCGACCTCGAAGACGACATCGAGGTGGTCGCCGAAGCCGCCGACGGGCAAGGAGGCCTGGAACTGGCCAGGAAGCACCTGCCCGATGTCGCGCTCATCGACATCCGGATGCCGGTTCTCGACGGCATCGAGGCGACCCGCCGCATCGCCGCCGACCCGGCCCTCGCCGCGGTGCACGTCGTCATCCTCACCAACTACGGCATGGACCAGTACGTGTTCGACGCACTGCGGGCCGGCGCGGCGGGATTCCTCGTCAAGGACATCCTGCCGGAGGACTTCCTGCACTCCGTACGCGTCGCCGCGCGTGGCGACGCCCTGCTCGCACCGTCGATCACCCGCACCCTCATCGACCGGTACGTCGCCCAGCCGCTCGCCACCAGCACCGTCAGGGGGCTCGAAGAGCTGACCAACCGGGAACGCGAGGCCGTCGCCCTCGTCGCGCAGGGCCTGTCCAACGACGAGATCGCACGCCGCATGGTGATCAGCCCGATGACGGCGAAGACCCACGTCAACCGGGCCATGTCCAAGCTCCGCGCCCGCGACCGGGCCCAACTCGTCATCCTGGCCTACGAATCCGGGCTCGTCACCCCGCGCCGTTCCTGACCGGCACGGTCCGGCGTCTGGTGCCTTCGGTCGTGTGTGTGCTGAGGTACAGCGAGCCCCGCACCAGTTCGCCGTGCCCCCTCGGAGAGTGATCTTGCGCAGCCTGACCTTCGTCATCGGCACGGGCCGCAGCGGCTCGACCGCGCTGTCCCGCATCCTCAACCACCACCCGCACGTACTGAGCCTCAACGAGTACATGGCCTCCGTCGGTGACGCGGCCTTCCCCGACGGCCCCATGTCGGGCGCGGAGTTCTGGGAGGCCCTCTTCCGGCCCACCCCGTACTTCGCGAGCATGCTCCGCAGCGGTCTGCTGATGCCGGAATTTCTCTACACCCGCCGCCCGGGGCGCTACTCGGCACGGACCACCGGCATCCCCGCGCTGTCCCTCATGGTGTTGCCCCACCTCACCGACGACCCCGACGGACTGCTCGACGAGATCCGCACGGCGGTCCTCGACTGGCCCGACCGCCCCGCCTCCGCCCACCACGAAGCGCTCTTCGCTCTCCTGGGCGCACGCTTCGGGCGGACCGCCGTCGTGGAGCGCTCCGGCTACTCGACCGGATGGGCGCCGGGACTGCGGGCCGCCTTTCCCTACGCGAAATTCGTGCACCTGCACCGGGACGGACCGGACTGCGCCCTGTCCATGAGCCGCCATCCCGGCTACCGCACGATCACCTTGATCCGCGAGATCAGGGAACGGACGGGTGTCGCGAGCTTCGCCGATCTGACGGCCGAGCAGATCCGCTCCCTGCCGCCGGAGCTGTCCCCCCTGCTCGGCGAGCGCTTCGACCCCGCCCTCGTCCAGGAGCGTGACTTCCCCCTGGCGCGGTTCGGCGCGCTGTGGTCCGAACTGGTCGTCCAGGGCACGCGGTTCCTCGACTCCCTGCCCGCCGCACAGGGCATGAGCCTCGGCTACGAGGACCTCCTCGACGCCCCCGCACAACAGCTCGCCCGCCTGGCGGCGTTCCTCGGGGTCGAACCCGCACCGCAGTGGCTGGAGGCTGCCTGCGCCCAGCTCGACGGCAGCCGCCGCGGCTCCGCCCAGAAACAGCTGACGGCCGCCGAGTTCGACGCGTTGGGCGAGAGCTGTGCGCCCGGCACCCGCGCGCTGGAGGGACGGCCCAGCTGACGTCCGCCGCACGAGGAGCGGGTCAGCTCCTGGACGCCGGACTCTCCGGCCAGGCCCGCTCCTCCGCGTCCGCGTCGAAGCCGACCGGTTCCCAGCGCTTGACCAAAAGGGCGGTCAGACCGACGACCGGGGCGGCGAGGATGACCCAGTACACGTGCGTGCCAAGGCCACTGCTGAGGATGGGGAAGAAGAACAGCGTCAGGGTGGAGCCCAGGCGCAGCACCGCCTGGTTGAAACCGATGCTCACGCCGCGCATCGAGGTCGGGAAGCCCAGCGAGGCGTAGCTCATGATGTGCGCGCCGGGGCCGAAGCCCTGGGCGAACATGAACGCCCCGAGCATCAGGATGCCGCCCGTCACCACGGCCGTCCCGCTGGGCTCTCCGATGAGGCCGAGGACGGTGATGGCGACGAACTGGATCGCGAAGCCCAGCGTCATCATCGGCCAGGCGCCGCGGGTCGACGCCCAGCGGATGCCGAGCAGTCCGCCGGTCAGGGCGAAGAGCAGGTTCAGGGCGAAGGAGGAGGCGATCGTGGTGAGCGGGCCCTGGGTCATCAGCGTCGCGATGATGATGGGCAGACCGAACGCGACCGCGTTGTAGCCGAAGGTCTCGGCCAGACCGACCGACACCGACTGGATCGTGCGCGCGCGGTAGGGACGGGTGAAGAGCCGGGCGTAGGCGGCGATGCCGGGTCGCGGCGGGCGGGGCGCCCTTGCGGGCACGTCGTCGGCGACGCGCACGTCCACCGCGTACGACTGCCGAAGGATCTTCGCCGCACCTTCCAGATCGCCCTGTTCGGCGGCCCAGGTGGGCGACTCGTTCATGTACCGCCGGCGCAGCAGCAGGACCAGCAGCGCGGGGATCGCGCCGAAGCCGACGGTGAAGCGCCACAACCAGCCCAACTGGGCGTCCGGCAGGACGAAGTACAACAGCATGATGACCAGGTAGCAGCCGCTGGTCGCTCTGTACCAGGCGGGCGACCAGGCGGCCGTGCGTGACCCCTTGCTGCCTTTGCCGCGCAGCCGCGAGAACTCGGCGAGGAACGCGATCGCGACCGGGATGTCCATGCCGACGCCGATCCCCATCACGAAGCGCGCCACGATCAGCGTCCACACGTCCTGTGCGACCGCGCACACCAGCGCGGTGACGACGAAGAAGAGCATGTTGGCCATGAAGACGCGGTAGCGCCCGATCCGGTCCACCAGCCAGCCGCCGACGAGGGCGCCGATCAGTGACCCCACGCTGATCGAGGCGGTGACCGTGCCGGCCATGGCGGAGCTGAGGCCGAACTGTTGGGTGATGTCGGGCAGCCCGTAGGCCAGGGAGCTGAGGTCGTAGGCGTCGAGGAAGATGCCGCCGAGCGCGATGACCACGATCATTTTGGCGTGCCGGCCGCGGGCCGTGCCCGAGTTGACCAGATCGGACACGTCGGCCGCGGAACGGATGAGTATCGGACCCGGCGCGGTCAGCGCGGTGGTGCTGCCGGGCAGGGGGGAGGTGGAGCTCACGAGCGCCTTCCGGGGTGGTGCGAGACGTACCGGCGAATCGTCGCACTGGCCGGAAATCGCCCGTACGCACGTCCGCATGATGGTCACCTGCACGGTGAGGGCGAGGGTGACTCCGTCGGTGAGGAGGGCGGGGAACCGGACGGGGAAGACGGGGAAGGGGACGGGGGATCCGAGGGTGTCGGCGTGGTGGAGGGGGTGCCGGTCGGGGACGTGCCGCCGGTGGGAGACGGAGTGGGGCAGCCCGGGCCGGTGGGGCGCGGCGTGGGAGCGGGGCTCGTGCCGGGGGTGGAGGGGCGGGGGCCGGGTCGGGTCGGGTGCGGGGAGGCCGAGTCGCCCGGACGCGGCTTCGGCGGATGTGGCGGGTTCGACGGTCCGGACGGATCCGACGGGCCCGATGGATTCGACGGCCGCGGGCCGACGACCAGGCCGCCTCCGCCCGCCGGCCGCGTGGCGGGGGTCTTGCCGCCCGGGCCGGGACTGGCCGGCAGCGGGCCCTTGCCGTCGGGCACCTCGTGGGCGCCGCGGCGGTAGAAGTCCAGCCAGGCCAGGACCGTGCGCAGGTAGGCGGACGAGTGGTTGTAGCTGAGGATGGCCCGGTCCAGGTCCGCCTTGACGGCGAGGTCGCGATCGCCCGCGCACAGGTAGCGGCCGGCGGCGAGCGCGGCGTCGAAAATGTTGTCGGGGTCCGCGCGGCCGTCGTCGTTGCCGTCGGCGCCCCAGCCGGCCCAGGTGGAGGGGATGAACTGCATCGGTCCCACGGCCCGGTCGTAGGTCGCGTCGCCGTCGTACCTTCCGCCGTCCGTATCGGAGATGTGCGCGAATCCGCTTCCGTTCAGGACGGGTCCGAGGATGGGGGTCAGGGTCGTGCCGTGCGCGTCGATCCGGCCGCCGCGGGCCTGGCCGGACTCCACCTTGCCGATGGCCGCGAGCAGTTCCCAGGGCAGCCGGCAGCCGGGGTCGGAAGCGGCGAGTGCGGCCTCGGCGCGCCGGTAGGCGCTGAGGACGCCGGCCGGGATGCCGGACTGCCGTCGCACGGCGGGGCTCTCCTCGCTCCCCTCCCCCGGAGGGCCCGAGCTGCCGCGCAGGGGCGGGAGTTCGGTGTGATAGACGTCGGACGACGGTCCGGCCGGCGGGATCCGGCCGCCGTCTCCGGCGGCGCCGTCCGGGGTGGCTCCGCGGCGGGGCGCGGCGAGCGGGCCGCCGGGCGCACCCGATGCGGTGAGCCCGGCCATCGCGACGGCCGCGACGACGGTGCCGGCCAGGCCCCGGCGGATGCGGCACCCGCCTTTCTTGCGGTGCCTGTTGCTCGTTGCCATGACTGCCCTTTCGACGGTGCGGCGCTCAGCAGTTGGGGTTTGCGGGCCGGTTCGCGAAGCGGTCGGCCAGATAGGTCAGGGCCTGCGCGTCGGCCGCCTGGATGGGCCAGAGGTGGTCGGCGACCGGCGGCCGGCCGGTGGTGTCGTACGTCTTCCAGGTCAGCGGCACGCCCTGGGCGCAGTACTGCCGGTGCAGGGCTTCGGCCTGGTTCGGTTCGACGAGGGCGTCCTGGGTCGCGTGGTACTGGAGCACCGGCACATTGATCTTCGGGCCGGCGCCGAGAGTGTTCTCCGTGTAGCGGGCGACCCAGGGGGCATCGACGAGCGGGCTGCGCGTGACGTACGCGGACAGCGACTTGCCGCCGTATTTGTTGATCATTTCGAGGGCGCAGCCGCCCGCTTCGAGGTCGGCGACCATGGCACGTCCGGTGTCGTTGAGGACGTCGCCGAACCTGAGTTCCGGATAGGCGTGGTCGAGGCCGATCAGGGCGTAGAAGAGGAAGCCGGAGCCGGGGCGGCCGTTGAGCGGCAGGGCCACTTCCATCAGGTCGGCGGGCACGCCGCCCGCGACGATGCCCTTGAGGTTGAGCTCGGGCGCGTAGTCGGGCTGGAACTGGCCCGCCCACAGCGCGGCGCCGCCGCCCTGGGAGTAGCCGCGGAACGCGACGGGCGCCTCGGCGGAGAGGCCGGTGGCGGGCATCCGCTGGGCGGCGCGCACCGCGTCGATGAGAGCGGGGCCGAGGGACTTGCCGACCATGTACGTGGTCTTGGGTCCCGGCCGGTAGCCCTCGTAGTCGGGGACGGCGACGGCGTATCCGGCCCTGAGCATGGCGTTGATGACCCACTGCTCGTACAGGGCGCCCTTGGCGATCATGCGGGACGGGGTGCAGCGGAAGGCGGGCCCCTGGGTGCCCGGTCCCCAGCCGACGACGGGGCGCGCGGCGGGGGTGCCGCCCTTGGGCACCAGGACGGTGGCGGTCGCCGCGTGGGGCCGGCCCAGCGCGTCGGTGGACCGGTACATCACCTGCCAGGTGTCGGCCAGGGCGCGCGGTGCGGGGGTGCCGGGCTCGACCTTGCGGGAGCGGATGACGTCACCCGGTCGTGCGTCGGGCAGGGGCGACGGCGGTACGTAGAAGTCGTCGGGCGGCAGTGGTGCGGCGGCGCTCGCCGGAGCCGGGCGGGGCTCGGTGCCCGCCGGGCTCGCCGGGAGCGTGCAGGCCGCGAGGATCAGGGCCACGACGAGGGTGAGCCGTCCCGCCCGCAGGGGTGTCCGTGTCGGCATGTCACTGTCCTCGGGGGCGGCTGATGCGTGGGGGCATGCGGTGGGAGCGGCCCGCTCCCCGGGGACGGTCCGCTCCCCGAGAGCCACCCGCTCTGGGGAGCCCGCCCGGAACCGCCGGTGGTCGTCGTGGGCCGCCGGCGGCGCGCCCGGCTATATCTGCAGTCCCTGCCACGGGTTCTCCTGCTCTGCGATGGCGAGCTCTTCCAGCTGTGCGGCCGCGCTGGGCGCGCCGCCCGCTTCGCGCAAGGAGCGGCCGACCCTGCGGGCGGCCGCGGCGAAGTGCGGTTGACCGAGCACGGCGTCCAGGGCGGACCCGACGGCCTTGGCATCGGCCCCGCCGCGCCGCACCCGCACGCCCGCGCCCACCGCGGCGACCTGGGCGGCCACCACGGGCTGGTCGTCGCGGACCGGGGCGACCACCAGGGGCGTGCCGTGCCACAGGGCCTCGGTGACGGCGTGGTGCCCGCCGTGACAGACCACGGCGTGCGTGCGGGCCAGCAGAGCCCGTCGGGGAACGGCGGGATGGATCAGGATGTCGTCGTCGCCGCGCGGCGGTCCGAGGATCCCGGCGGGATCGGCGACCACCGCGCGCACCTCGCGTGACCGGGCGCGTGCGCCGTCGACACACTGGGCGAGGAAGCGGGCGTCCACCGGGGAATCGGGGGCTCCGAGGTCGACCAGGACCAGGGCCCGGCCGTCGTCACGGTCGACCCAGCCCCAGGGGAAGTCGGCCGTCTCGACGCCCGGGACGGCTGCCGGAACCGGCATCGAGGCGTACAGGGGGCCGACGAAGCGCACCGGACCGCGTTCCGGCGGTTGCGGCCCGACGAGTTCACCGGTCGAGAAGACCAGCGTGAGCCGCGGCGAGAAGCGCGGATCGTAGGGGGCCGAGGGGTCTCCGAGGCGCAGCCGCAGCCCTTCCAGGAGGTCGCTGGTCCCTTCGCCGGGCTGCGAAGTGGCGTACCGGCTGCCCGGCCGGTCCGTGAGGGAACTGCCCGGCAGCCCGGCCGGGTTGGTGCAGCAGGTGGCATAGGGGACGCCGAGTCGTTCCGCGACCAGCGCGCCCGCGACCGTCTGCTGGTCGACGACGAGCAGGTCGGGTCCGAACTCCATGACGGCGGCGGTCACCCCGGGCGCCATGGCGTACGCGAGCGGTGCGAAGTAGCTGGCCCACAGGAACCGCAGGGCCGCCGCGCCGCGCAGTTCGCGCGGCCTGTCCTCGACGGCCGGGACATCGGCACACGGGAAGACGGGGTGGCCGGTGGCCACCAGGCCGTCCAGGACGGCGGACTGCCCGGCCCAGGCCACGTCGTGCCCGCGTCCGGCGAGTTCGGCGGCGACGGCCGCGGCCGGGGTGATGTGGCCGGGCAGCGGCGGCACCACGAACAGGAAACGGCTCATCGGGGCCCGCCCCCGCACCGGCGCTGCCGCTGTGGCGTCCGGCCCGGGCCGGTGGCGAGGAGCCCCGCAATGCCCAGGGCCGGCTGGGCATTGCGGGTGTCGGTGAGTCCGGCGGGCCAGGCGCCCGGCCGGCAGGCCCCTCGCACCGCTCGTGCGTCCGGGATTGCGCGACAAGACAGCATCAGAACTCCGACCGCTCGGCGAAACGGGCCATTGCGTTGAATTGACGATCGAGCCGAGAGCGGAAGCTAGTCGCGCCCGGAGAAGCAGGTCAAGAGGCGTTTCACCACGCAGGGAAGATCTGTTGCCGGATGAGTAAGGAGCCGGGCGGAGTTGTCACCCCCGGCGCATCCCGGGAATTTGGCATCGGCGCACGAATCGAGATCCCTCACTGCTCACGCGGGGATGAATTAGCCCTCGATTAAGGGCGGTTGAATTCCTCTGGTATTCGGCACCTTGACCGCCCAACTACCCGTCAGTAGTTTACCGATCCGAAACAGGACCGTATCTGGCGAAGATAACGACATGTACGGCCATTCTTCCTTCACCCGTTCTGCTCGTTCACGCAGTACGAGAGGCAGCTCATGAGAGCTCAACGAAAAAGAGCCGGGGTGCGTGGCGCCCTGGCGGCGGTCGCGACCGCCGGGCTGGTCACCGGCCTGATCACCGTCACCGGAGGTACCGCTTCGGCCGTTCCGCTGAAGCTGAACCAGAAGTACACCTGTAAGTTCCCGATCATCAACAACGATCCGATCGAGGTCGAGATCACCGCCGACATGCCCGCCACCATGAAGGTGGGCGAGACGGTCCCCGAGTACGACATCAAGGCCGTCACCAAGGTCAGCGCACGAGCCGCCCAAGGCCTGGGCGTCATGGGCGCGGTGACCCTGGAGGGCAAGGCCACCGCCGACGTGAACGTCACCCTGCCCGGCGGCACCGGCAACCTCCCCATCAAGGTCGTCAACACCGTCGCCAAGGCCAGCATCCCCAACCCGGCTGCGGCGTTCAGCGTCGACGCCACCGGCAAGTCGCCCGGCGGCCTGCTGACCTGGGCCGCCCCCGGGACCGCCACGTTCGACGTCACGGGCCTCAAACTGCACAACATGATCGCCCGGGGTGCGGACGGCGCCCCGGTCCAGCTTCCGCCGTTCGGCGACGAGTTCGAGACGGCGTGCACGCTCGACGCGGGCCAGCCGACACTCCTGCACACGATGGAGATCCAGGGCGGCAGCACCGACCCCGGCCCCGACCCGGACCCCGGACCTGATCCCGACCCCGGACCGGAGCCCACGACCGGCAAGCAGAACGTGACCACCAAGGTGACTCCCAAGCAGGGCGGCGGTCAGCTCACCATGGCCCAGGCGGGCGACAGCGTCGCGCTGTCCCCGGTCGAGGAGGGCGCGGGCGGCAACTCGACCGGCGACCTGCAGAAGGTGAGCGTGAAGGACGCCCGTAACGGCGCCACCGGCTGGTCGCTCACCGGGAAGGTCACCGACTTCACGGGCGGCGCCGGCACCATCGGCGCGGACAAGCTCGGCTGGACGCCGTCCTGCCAGACGGCGGCCGGGTCGGCGAGCACCTGCGTGCCCGGCACACCGGGGACGGTCGGCGGGGCGGGCGCCACGCTCGCCAGCGCGCCCGACGCGGCCAGGACCGGCGGCGAGTTCACGGTCGGCGCGGGCCTCGCGCTCGACGTACCGGCCACCGCGGCCGCCGGTGACTACGCGGCCGTGCTCACGCTGACGCTGACCTGATCCCGCACGCCACCTGGTGGACCGGCCCTCGTGCGAAGGCCGGTCCACCGCTTCGGCGTTGCCCCGCCACCCGCATCCCCGCTCCCCTTCCCCGCCCGTCACCGCCGCATCTCTCCGCTCTGGGGGCCCTATGAACGTCGTCCGTGCGCAGCTCGCGCACCGCAGATACGCCACCGTCCTCGTCGCCGCCCTGGCCCTGGCCATCGGGCTGCTCGTAGCGGGCCCACCGCCGGGTGCGTACGCCGCCGACAACGGCCGCTGGTCGGTCTACCCCGCCGATCAGGCCGGCCGGGACGGCAAGAAGGCCGCCAAGGGCACGGCCCATCGGACGTACTTCCGGATGAAAGCGGATCCGGGGCGCACCGTGCGCGACAAGGTCACCGTCTCCAATCTCGCCAAGGAGCCGGTGACCTTTCTGCTCTATGCCGCCGACGCCTACAACACCCCGCGCGACGGCGGCTTCGCGGTGCGCGAACCCACCGAGAAGCAGCGGTCCGTCGGGGTGTGGACACGCCTCGCCCGCTCGGAGGTCACCGTCGCCGCGGGCGGCAAGGCCACCGTGCCCTTCACCGTCGCCATACCGCGCACCGCCTCGCCCGGCGACCACCCCGGAGCCGTCGTCGCCCTCGACAAGCGCGTCGCCCGCGCCCAAGGCACCGGCGTCGGCATCCGGCAGGCGGTCGGCGCCCGGCTCTATCTCCAGGTCAACGGCGAACGCAAGCCCGGCCTGAGCGTCCGGGACGTCCGCTTCGACTACGCGGTGCCGCTGCTGCCCGGATTCGGCAAGGACGCCACGATCACGTACACGCTCGTCAACAGCGGGAACGTCCAGCTCGAACCGAGGGTCGACCTCAAGGCGAAGGGCCTGTTCGGGCGGACGTCCTTCGACAGCGCGGGCTCCAGGCTGCCCGCCGAGCTGATGCCGGGCCAGCGGGTGCGGATCACTCAGAAGTGGGCCGCGCCTCCCCCGCTGGACTGGGGCAGCCTGGAGCTGACCGCGAGCGACGAGGGCGGTGAGCTGGTGGAGAGCGGGAGCACCGCCTATCGCACGGTGAACTGGGGCGTCCTGGTGACGTCGGCCCTGGTGGTGCTCCTCGTGATCGTGGCGGTGGTGGTGCGCCGCCGCAGGGCCCGCTCCGCCGCGCGGAGCTGACCCCTTCGGGCCCACCCTGCCTCGCGCTCCGACGGGAGCGGCGCGCGTCCGGCAGAACCGCACGGCCGACACGACCGACACGGCCAGTACGGCCAGCACGGCCGCGGGCCCGGAGCGCCGTCGCGCTCCGGGCCCTGTGCGCTGCCGTACGGCCGGGAGCGCGCCCCGCGGACACGGGGCCCCAGGTGCCCTACCGCAGCCGGCTCACCCGGTCGGCTCGCCCCTCCGAAGGCGCCGCGGCAGGTAGTGGAAGGCGGCGATCCCGGCGGCGCCAAGGCCTCCGGCCGCCGCCAGCATCAGGCCGATGCCGGACCTGCCGGTGGAGGCCAGCGCGCCCGAGCCGTCGGACACCTGGGTGTCCAGCTGCGTGCCGGAGGTGCTGGAACCCCCGCTCGTTCCGGAGGCGCCGCTCGTTCCGCCGGCGCCCGAGGTGCCGGAGTCACCGCCCGAGGAGCCGCCGCTCGTGGCGCCGGGGTCGCTCGGATCCGTGGGGTCGGCCGGATCGGACGGCGGATCGGTCGGCGGGTCCGTCGGGGGATCGGTGGGCGGGTCCGTCGGCGGATCGCTCGGGTCCGTGCCCCCGTCACCCGTGATCTTCATCGTGTGCAGGAGCGTCTTCTGGCCCGCGTCCAACGTGCACTCCGCGGTGAACTCGTCGCCGTTGGGCGGGAGCCGCACGGGCTTGCCCGCCGCATCACGGGCGATCATGTCGTGCAGCTTCAGACCCTTCACGTCGAAGGCCGCATCACCCGCCGCGCCCCAGGTGAGCAGGCCGCCGGGCGACTTGCCGGTCGCCGTCACCTCGAAGGGCGCGGCGGGGTCGGGGATGTCGGCTTTGGCGACGGTGTTGACGACCTTGATGGGAAGCGTGCCGTCCCCGCCCGGCTGGGTGACGACGACATCGGCGGTGGCCTTGCCCTCCAGGGTCACCGCGCCCATGACGCCCAGGCCTTGGGCGGCTCGTGCGCTGACCTTGGTGACGGCCTTGATGTCGTACTCGGGGACCGTCTCGCCCACCTTCATCGTGGCGGGCATGTCCGTGGTGATCGCGGCTTCGATGCCGTCATTGCTGATGATCGGGAACTTGCAGGTGTATTTCTGCGTGAGCGACACCGGCTCGGCCGATGCGCTGCCGCCACCCCCGATCAGCGCGAGCACCACCCCGGCGACCCCGGTCAGCGCGAAGGCGCGGGCCGGCCTGGCCCGAACCTTTCCCGGCGGCTCCCCCATGCGGTTTCCCATGCGATCTCCCATGTGTGGCCCCACTTCCGAGAATTGGCACAATCCAGAAATGAGTACTGATGGGCAAGGGGGATCGTCAACCTGATCGGCACAATCCTGCTCGGCCCGATGACGCGGGACCGACAATTTGTCATCCGCACACCATCACCCACTCACCGTGGCCACAAAATGGCCGGACCGCACCTGCCTTTCACCATCGGAAGGAAGCAGACCTTGACCACCCAACTACTCATCAGTAGTTTGCGTATTCGAAACACCGCCGTAGCGTCTGCCGCAATTCAGTCGGCAGATTCCCGCGCGGTGGCGCGTTTCGCATCTCGATTTCCCCGGACAGCTGGGCCGGCGCGTCCGGAGTCGCAGATGCGGCAACCACGTACGTCTGTGCCCGTTTCACGCAGCCCGAGAGGTAGCTCATGGAAGCGCACAAGAGAAGGATCAGGGCGCGCTCCGCCCTGAGCGCGGTGGCGGCCGCCGGCCTCGTCACCGGCATGGTCACCTTGAGCGGCGGATCCGCCGCCGCCGACCCGGTGAAGCTGAACCAGAAGTACACCTGCAAGTTCCCGATCATCAACAACGATCCGATCGAGGTCGAGATCACCGCCGACATGCCCGCCACCATGAAGGTGGGCGAGACGGTCCCCGAGTACGACATCAAGGCCGTCACCAAGGTCAGCGCACGAGCCGCCCAAGGCCTGGGCGTCATGGGCGCGGTGACCCTGGAGGGCAAGGCCACCGCCGACGTGAACGTCACCCTGCCCGGCGGCACCGGCAACCTCCCCATCAAGGTCGTCAACACCGTCGCCAAGGGAGACATCCCCAACCCGGCCGCCGGATTCACCCTCACCGCCAACGGCAAGTCACCCGGTGGCCTGCTGACCTGGGAGAAGGAGGGCACGGCCAAGTTCGACGTCACGGGCCTCAAGCTGCACAACATGATCGCCCGTGACGCGGAGGGCAAGCCCGTGCAACTCCCGCCGAACGGCGACGAGTTCCCCGCGGACTGCACCCTGGACGCGGGCCAGCCCACCGCCCTGCACACGATGACCATCGGCGGCGGCAGCACCGATCCCACGGACCCACCGACCGACCCGCCCACCGATCCGCCGACCGACCCGCCCACGGACCCGCCCACCGACCCTCCGACGGACCCTCCCACCGACCCGCCGGGCGATGACCCGGTGAAGCTGAACTTCGACATCAAGGGCAATTCCTTCATCAAGGCCGCCAACGGAAACGCCCCGCTCACGGGCGGCATCGACACCCGTTACGACCTGAACAAGGGCACCTTCGACGCCGACTTGAAGCTCAACCCGACCAAGGGCAAGTTCACCATCCTGGGCTTCTTGCCCACGACCGCGGACATCGCCTTCGAGCAGACCGGAAAGACCAACGGCACCCTGGACACCGCCGGTGTGCTGAAGTCGAAGTCCGAGATGTTCGTCAAACTCGCCGGCGTCCACGCCTTCGGCATTCCCATCGGCGGCGGCGCCGACTGCAAGACCGCCACGGCCGCCTCGGTCGAGCTCGCCAGCGAAGGCCGCTTCCAGCCCTACAAGGGCGGCAAGCTCAAGGGCACCTACACCCTGCCCGGCCTCAAGGGCTGCGGCGCCCTCAACGACATCATCAGCACGTTCATGGCAGGTCCGGGCAACACCATCGACATGGACCTCACCTACAAGAGCTGACACCGGCCACAGCGGTGCGTCCGCATTCCCGTCCGGCCCTCCGCCCCCTACGAGGCGGAGGGCCGGACCCGTTCCCCCCAGAACTTGGAGAGGCAGTGCTGAGATCGCGCGCCACAGCATGGCGGGCCGCCCCCGCCGTCGTGCTGCTCGCCGGACTGATCGGCTTCACCTCCGGCCGGCCGGCCGCAGCGGACCCGGTGTCCCTGACCCAGACGTACACATGCGTCTTCCCGCTCATGGAGGAGGATCCGCTCACGGTCGTCGTCATGGCGGATCTGCCGGCCAAGGTGAGGGTCGGCGAGCAGATCCCCGCCTTCCGGGTCACCTCGGTGTCCACGGTCAGCAAGGCGGCGGCCACCGCCCTGCGCACGGTGGGCGGCACCACCCTCGAAGGGACCGCCACGGCGGACGTCACCGTGCACCTGCCCGAGGGCCCGCTGGACATCGGCCTCGAGAACACCATCCCGACGACACCCCTGCCGCAACCGGCCGCCGCCTTCGAGGTCACCGCGACCGGCCAGGCCCCGACCCTGACCTTCCGCCGGCCCGGCAGCGTGAAGATCGACGTCAACAGCCTGCTCCTGACGATGACCCCGCGCGACAGCACCGGCGCGAAAACGAGCCTCGACACCTTCGAGACCGAGTGCGCCCTCGACCCCGCCGGGCAGAACAAGACGCTGCACACCGTCCAGGTCGAACCGGTCACGACCGATCCGGGCGACCCGCCGGACCCGGACGGCGAGCCGGTGCCGCTGCGCTTCGGGGTCCAGGGCAGCACGTACCTCAAGGCGGCCAGGAGCAGCGCCGCGCTGACCGGCGGGATCGACGCGCGCTACGACCCCGCCGCGGGCACCTTCGACGCCGACCTGGAACTCGACCCGACCACGGTGCGGTTCACGCTCCTCGGCTTCCTGCCCACGGCCGCGGACCTGGCCTTCGAACAGACCACCACGACGACCGGCACCCTCGACCCGGCCGGCCGCCTCACCACGCGCTCCCGGACGGACGTCAAGCTCACCGCGGTGAGCGCGCTCGGTCTGCCCATCGGCGGCGGACCCGCCTGCAAGACCACCACGCCCGCCGCACTCGAACTCGTCGGCGAAGGCCGCTTCGAGCCGTACACCGGCGGCAGGCTCAAGGGCACCTACACCCTGCCCGGCCTCAAGGACTGCGGCGGCTTCACCGACGTGATCAGCGCGTTCACCACGGGCCCCGGCAACACGGTGGACCTGAACCTGACCCACGAGAAGCGGTAGGAACGAGCGCGCCTCCTGCCTCCCCGCACTCCATGCACCGCAGGGGCGCGGATCCGGGCGGCACGCGGCCCGGTCCGCGCCCCTGGGACCGTCAGCGGGCCATCAGTGCGAAGACCCCCCAGCCCAGGTACTCGCGCTGATGGCGCGTGTAGCGAGCGGGTTCGCCGGTGAGCTCGGCCCGTACCTCGCCGGCCAACTCGTCGTCGGGGTGCCCGTCGAGCCAGCGGCGGAGGTTGAGCCACTGCGCCGCCTGGTAGCGGTCCCAGCTGTCCTGGTCGGCCAGCACCATTTCCACGACGTCGTACCCGAGAGCGCCGAACTGCTCGATCAGCTCCGGCAGCAGCAGGAAGTCGTCCTTGCCCGCGGCGTGGCAGGCCTCGGCGGTCTCCTGGTCCGGCACTTCCCGGCGCCAGTACGGCTCACCGATCAGCATCAGTCCCCCGGGGCGAAGACTCCGGGCCAGCAGTTCGACGGTCCCGGCCACGCCGCCTCCGATCCAGGTGGCGCCGACACACGCCGCGAGATCGACCGGCTCGTCCGCGACGAAGCCGGCGGCGTCGTCGTGCACGAAGGTGACCCGGTCGGCGACGCCGAGTTCGGCGGCACGGGCACGGGCCTTCTCGGTGAACACCGTGCTGATGTCGACCCCCGTCCCGGTGACGCCATGGTCACGGGCCCAGGTGCACAGCATCTCGCCCGAGCCGCTGGCGAGGTCGAGCACGCGCGTCCCGGGAGCCAGGGGCAGTGCCTGGCCCAGCGCGGCCACCTTGCCGGGGGTGATCGGGTTGTGGAGGCGGTGGCTACTTTCGCGAATGGTGAAGATACGTGGCAGATCCACGAGAGAGGTTCCTTCGGTTCGATGAGGTCTTGGCGTGTGCGGGAGACAGCCGACCGGAGTCGGCGGTCAGGGCTCGGACCGTCATCAAACACACCTCGTTCATGCGCATGGATCGTGAGCCGGTGAGTGTAGGCCGCGCCGGGGTGGCGTCTCCACCCATTTAGCGCGCCGCCGTCCAGGGCCGCGTCCGCGCCACGCGGGCCGCCGCCAGCCAGAACGCCGTCGGCAAGAACACCAGGTCCCCCACGACCGTGATCGCGGAGAACAGCGGCAGCGCCATCAGCAGTCCGATGCCCAGATGCGTGCCGAGCATCACGACCAGGACCGCGTACTTCAGCCGCGGCATGAACACGAGCACGGGGAAGAGGAGTTGGGAGCCGACGGTGACGTACGCGAGCAAGGCCAGCCAACTCCCCTGGCCCGCCAGCCAGTCGGAGAGCTCCGGGAAGGTCGCGAAGTCGTCCAGGCGCAGCGCGTAGTGCAGCGCGCTGCCGTCCCGCCACGTCGAGCCACGGATCTTGTACAGGGCCGCGGTGCCGTAGACCACCATCACCTGGAAGGCGATCAGCGCCATGCCCGCGTTGTGCACGGCGGTGACCACGCGTCGGCGCAGCTCCTCGTAAGGCGACACGGGCCCGGGCCGCTTACGTGCGGCGCGGCGGGCGTCCCACGACCAGCGGCGGCCCGACGCACACAGCACCAGGTAGTTGGCGAACAGCAGGCTCAGCAGCTCGAAGCCGCTGCCGGCGACGGACGAGCGCATGTAGAAGCCCGCGACGACGAAAGCGAACAGGACCGCCATGAGGCGGGTGTGCCAGCCCACCAGATACAGCGCACTGACCACGACGGCCAGCCCGTAGGCGGCCCAGAACAGATCCGGGCTCTGAGTACCCAGCCAGGTGTACCACCAGGACAGGGCGCCGTCGGCGCCGCGCGCCTCGACGGAGGCGCGGAAGAGTTCGGGGGTGTACGGAGAGCCGGGCCCCCACAGGCGGTCCGCGTGGCCCGCCTCGCGGAGCAGGTTCAGCAGGAAGAGACCCGCCACGCCGATGCGGACGACGGCGGCGCCGTAGAGCCCCAGCGGGGTGAGCGTCGCGGCGCGCAGTCGACCGAGCACCGGCCGGGCGCCGTCCTCGGCCGCGGCGTTTTCCGGGCCGAGGACCGGGCCCGGCATCACGGGGCGACTTCCCAGAGGCCCCACGGCTGGCGGCTCGCGGCCGGTGCGGGGCGGTGGGGCGGGGCGATGGGCAAGGTGTGCAGCCGCAGCTCGACGGCGTCCGGCCGGGGCTCGCCGAGGTCCTGGAGGCGTACGACGACGGCATTGCGCAGATACCGTGCCGCGGGGGTCAGCGGCGCCCTGAGCTGGGTGTGCGGCGAACCCGCCAGGTGGGCGCCGACCGCCTTGCGCAGGACGGTCTGATCCTCCCGGCTGGGCAGCGGGTTGCCGCGGTGCGCGGCGATGTCCCGGGCGGTGAGGTCGATCCATCGGCCGGCCCGGCCCGCACGCCAGCCGCGTGCCTCCAGATGCGTGTTGGCGCGGGGCGGGTCGGGCGCGAAAATGTTCCAGTCCTGCGGGAACAGCGGGTGCAGCCAGGCCTCGGTCTGCGCCGGGCGAAGCGTCTTGGCCGCCGGGGAGAGGCCCGGGGCGACCTGGAGGACGAGGAGCCCCATGTGGGCCAGTGCGGCCGCCATGACCAGCAGGGTGGCACCCCGCCCCACCGCGCGCAGCGGACCGTCGAGGGGGGCGCCGTGGGGCGCCAGCGGGTCGGGCGGCTCGACCGGGCGGTCCGGGGAGCCCGGGCGGTCCGGGGAGTCCATGCGGTCCATGCGGTCCATGGGGGCCGGCCTTATCCGGCCGGCGGCGCCGACTGTCCGGCGCCGGGAAGTTTCGCGCACTCGGGAGCCTTGTCGAAGGCCTGCTTGAGGGTCGGGTCGGTGCGCAGGTCGTGGGCGGGGCCTTGGTAGCCGCCCGCCTCGCGCATGCCGTCGCCGGCCTTCTTCAGTGCCGCCTTCAGGGACTTCTCGTCGGTGACCTTGGCCTGCTTGAGCTCGGTGGTGGTGGCGGCGAGACTGCTGCGGGCCTCACGGAGGTTCTTGAGCGCCTTCTTGTACGCGCCGTCGCCGCCCTCGACGGGTGGTGCCCCGTCCTGACGCATCTTCTTGTCCAGCGCGCCGAGTTGCCGGTCGAGCGCGTCCAGGAAGGTGACGACTTGCGCGTGGTACTTCTTGGGATGCTTGCGGTCGGCGGCGGGCAGCGCCAGCTGGGACCCGACGTCCTGCACGCTGTCGCAGACGTCCGAGGCCCAGTCGACCTGCGGTCCGTCGTCGACGCGCGAACTGCACCCGGACAGCGCCGCCGCGACCGCGACGCCCAGGACGGTGGACAGCAGCGCGGCAGCGTGCCGCTTGCGTCTCGTGTTCCTCATGTCTGACTCCCCTTCCCCTTCATGACCTTCGTCGCCTTCATCGCCTTCATCGCCTTCACGGCCTTCATGGCCTTCATGGCCTTCATCGGCTGAACCGGTCGGCCGGTCTCATCCGCGGAACGTGTCGATGTTCGCGATCCGCCAGGTCCCGTGCCGCTGGAGCACGTCCACCGCGAACATCGCGGCCGCATGGGTGGCCGAGCCGCCTTTGGCGGTACTGGTGTTGCTCTGGTCGGCGAACACCAGGACGCGGGCCCGGGCGCCGTCGATGGCCTCGACTCCGCTGTGCGTGACGGTGGTGCTCAGGACGAGCTTCTGCCGCTGTCCCTGGCTGCGGACCTGCGCGAGCATCTCCCGGTGCTGGCCGACCGCCTTGCCGGTGAGGTACTTGTCCGCGGCCTTGTCGGTGCGGCCGGGAGCGGTGTGGTCGTAGGAGAAGACCGCGTCGACCGCCTGGCCGACCGTGCCCTTGACCTCGCTGGTGCGGGCCGTGTCGGTGAGCGCCCCGTTGCGCAGGGCGGGTGCCTCGCGCAGGTCTTCGGCCCGGGTGTGGGCCAAAACGGCGAAGGCTGCGGCCAGGACGGCGAGCAAGGTGAGCAGCAGGATCCAGGGGACGGAGCGGCGCGCGGTCCGGGGAACCCGGGGAGCCTGCTTCCGGGGCTTCGGGCGGGGGGTCCGGGACGCGGGCACAGCGATCTCCCGGGCCTTGACCGCGGCCAGGCGCCGCTGCCGGTTGACCACGTGGCGTGTCGTCGACATGGTGCGGCCCCTCAGTCGGACGGAGTGTCGGTGGGTGCCTGGCCCGCGGGGGCCTGGCCGAGTCCGCTCAGCTTCCAGCCGCCGGCGGTGCGCGTGAGCTCGGCGAGCAGCCGGCTCTCCTTGCTGGTCGGCTTCTTCTTGGGCGGATCGACGGTGATGCGCATCGCCAGCAGCACCCCGGCCCGGCCCTCGCGCTCGTCCAGTTCGGTCACGGCTGCGGAGAGCACCTCGGCCGTGGTGACCGTGCGCGCGGTGCGCACCTGTTTCTCGAACTCGCTCCTTCCCTTGCGCAGTTCGTCGAGGAGGCTGCCGGTGGCGGACTGCTCCCAGGTGTCGAGGCCGTCCGTGAGGTCGCGGTGGTCGAGGGTGTTGAGGTTCAAGGCGGCCTGTTCGCCCGCCGCGAGGACCTCGTCCCGGGTCGTCGCGAACCGTGCGGAGTCGTCGTGGGCCGCCGCGTACCAGGAGGAGCCGGTCCAGCCGGCGAGGCCCAGGGCGAGGGCGGCGGCCGCCGAGGCCAGCGTGCGTTGCGTGCGGTGTCGCGATGGCGTACGTGCCATGTCCCTCTCCCCTATCGGGCCGTGATGTCGGTGATCGTCCAGCGGCCGTGCTCCCGGCGCGCGGCGATCGAGAGCTGGGCGGCGGCGGTGGTCGCCTTGGCGCCCTTGCGCTTGGCACGCTGGTCGAGGAAGACCAGCAGCCGCGCACGGTCGCCGTTGAGTTCGACGGCTCCGGCGCGTACCACCTGGGTGGTGAGCGACACGTCCTGCTTGCTGACGTGCCGGCGGAGTCGGCCGAGCAGGGCCCGGTAGTCCTTGGCCGCCTCGCCCCGCAGGACGGCGCGGGCGCGTCGCTCGGTGGTGGGAAGGTCGTCGGGCGTGTAGGTGAAGATGGCGGAGAGCGCGTCGCTGACGTCGGCGATGACCCGGCGGGTGCGTTCACCGTCGCTCAGCGCCTGGTTGGCCGCGCCGGAGGTGTGCGCGGTGCGGTCGGCCAGTACCAGCAGGCCGCCGCCGGTGGCGAGCAGCGCGGCCAGGACGAGGACCAGCAGCGTGCGGCGGGCGCGGCGGCGCGTGGGCGGCGCCTGCGGGGCGGCCGTGTCCCGCGCACCGGTGTCGGCCGGATCGGTTGCCGGCGCCCGTCGGGGTCTAAGTCCCAGGCTCATCCGTGTCCCCTCATGGTGCCGTGTCCCCTGGTGGCGCCGCGACGGGGACCGCGGTCAGCGAGCTGAGTCGCCAGCCCGCCCCCGTCTCGGCCAGGCCCGCCTCGAAGCGTTTGCGGTCGGTGGTGGAGGTGCCGGTGCGTGCGGTCACCTCGACGCGGACGGTGGCGATGACCCGCGCCGTGCCCGCCCGGGTGTCCAGGGCGAGGACCGCCGCGTCGGTGACCGTGGCCCGGGTGGTGGTGCCCTCCTGTTCGAGCGTGGTGGCGGCGGCGTCGCCGGTGCGCCGCAGCTCGTCCGCGAGCGGTCCCTCGGCCACCGCGGTCCAGGCGCGCAGCGAGGCCCGTACGTCCTTGCCGTCCATGGTGTTGAGGACCGCGATGTGGCGGCGGGCGGCGGCCAGGGCGCTGTCGCGGTCGCGGGCGTGGGCCAGATCGGCGTCGGCACGCGTCTGGGCGTAACTCCATCCGGAGAACCCGCAGAACAGTGCCGCCGCCACCAGCAGCGCGGCCGGCCACGCGCCCGCTCGTCCTGGCCTCATCGCTCTCCCATCCCCAGCAGTCCGCCCAGGTCGCTGGGCCCGTCGGACGATCCTTGGCGGCCCGCGAGTCCACCCGATCCGGGCCGCGCCGGTTCGGGTACGCCGCCGCGCGGTGCGTTGGCGGAGCCGCGCACGTTCTGTCCGCTGCCGGGGCCCGCGGTGCAGGCGGCCTTGGTGTTGGTGGGGGCCGCTGAGGTGTCCAGGCCGTTGCGGTAGGCCGTCGCGCCGTATCCGGCCGTGCAGGGAAGCGGGGTGAAGAAGGTGGTGGTCATTCCGAAGCGCACCCCGTCGGGGCCCACGGCACTGGCTCCGGTGGCGGCGGCCTGCGGGATGCGCACCATCAGTTCGCGGGTTCCGCGCTGGCGGGTCACCAGGAGTTCGGAGGTGGTGACGAGGTTGGCGAGCACGACGCCGAGCCCGGGATCGGTGTCCCGCAGCAGCGCGGCGAACTGCGTGGCCGCGTCCGGGGCCTGCGCGATGAGGTGGCGCAGGTCGGGGTCCGACTTCTTGAGCTGGGCGGCCAGCTGGGCGGCGCCGTCGGCGAAGGACTTCAGGGCATTCGCGTGTGCGTTCTGGGTGCGCAGGACCGTCTCACCGTCCACGAGCAGCCGGGTCGTGGCCGGCAGGGCCTTGTCGGCCGCCTCGATGAACTCGCTGCCGGTGTCGATGAGGATCTGGAGGTCTTGTCCGCGTCCCTCGAAGCTTTTGCCGAGCTCGTCGACCAGCGTGCGCAAGGCGGCGGTGTCCACCGAGGAGGCGAGCCGGTCGACGCTGGTGAGGACGTCGGTGACCGGCGCGGGCGTGTGGGTCGCAGCGCGCGGGACCACCGATCCGTCGGCGAGGTAGGGCCCGCCGTCGGTGCGCGGGCTCAGGTCGAGGTACTGCTCGCCGACCGCCGAGAGGTTGGCGACCTTCGCCTCCAGGTCACCGGGGATCTTCGGCGCCGATTCCTTGATGCGGATGCGGGCCTCCACGCCGTCGTCGGTCAGTTCGACCTTTTCGACGCGGCCCACGTCGACGCCGCGGTAGGTGACGTTGCCGTGGCTGAACAGGCCGCCGGTCTCGGCGAGTTGGACCGTGACGGTGTAGTAGTCGCGGGCGCCCACGTAGCGTCCCAGGTCCGCGTACGTCGTGGCGATGTGGGCGAGGACGACGACGCCGAGGACGAGGAAGGCGATGTTCTTCAGGTGGGTGGAGAGGGTCAGCACTAGGAGCCGCCTCCTGAGGGTGCGGTGAGCGCGGGCAGCGGCAGGGACGAGCGGGTGGCGGCGGCGCCCCCGCGCACCGGCGGCACGATCTGCGTGCCGGGCGCCGCGGCGATCTTCAGATAGACGTTGAGGTAGTCGCCCTTGACTCCGGTGAGCACCTCGTCGGTGAAGGGGTAGGTGAACATCACCTGCAGTGACTGCGGCAGGTCGGCACCCGCGTCGGCGAGGTTCTTCAGGACCGGGGCCAAGGCCTTGAGGTCGGCCACCAGGTCGTTCGTGGTGCGGTCGACGGTGTCGACCGCGACGGTGGACAGCGAGTCCAGAGCGCGCAGCATGGTGACCAGGGAGGAGCGCTGGTCGCTGAGGACCTTCAGGCCCGGTGGCAGGTCCCGGAGGATTTCCCCGATCTTGCGGTCGCGGGTGGCGAGGGTGGCGGAGAGCCGGTTCACGCCGTCGAGGGCGGCGGTGAGGTGTTTCTTGTTCTTGTCCAGGCTCTTGGCGGTGGTGTTGATCTGCCGCAGCACGGAGCGGACGTCGCCCTCCTTGCCGCCCAGCGCCTTGTTGAGTTCACCGGAGATGGTCTGGATCTGCTGCACGCCGCCCCCGCTGAGCACCATCGACAGGGCGCCGAAGACCTCTTCGATCTCGGGGTTGCGGTTGGTGCGGGCGAGGGGGATGAGGGCCCCGTCGTGCAGCCGGCCCTGGTTGCGGGCGTACGCCTTCGTGGTCCCGGCCCGGGTGTCGGGCAGGTCGGGTCGGGCGCGCATGTCCTCGGGGGCGACGAGCTGGACGTACTTCTCGCCCAGGACGCTGGACTGCTCCAGGTTGGCGTAGGCGTTGGCGGGCAGCCGTACGCCGCCGTTGACCTTGAGGGTGACGCGGGCGGCCCAGCCGTCGTCGGCCAGGGAGATGCGGGTGACGCGGCCGACCTCGACGTCGTTGACCTTCACCGCGGAGTGCGGGAAGAGACTGACCACGTCGCGGAACTCGGCGGTGATCTCGTACGGGTGGTCGCCGAGGTCGGCGCCGCCGGGCAGCGGCAGGTCTTGCAGGCCGTCGAAGTCCGGCAGGCCGCCGGCGCCCAGGGCCAGGCCGGTGAGGGACACGGTCAGACACAGGCCCAGCGCGATGCGGGCGGTGCGGCGCTTCATGGCCGGCCTCCCCCGGTGCGCCGCGGTGTGCCGTAGACCGTGCCGGCCGGCGGCAGCGGCAGGGCGGGCAGGCTTTTGACGCGTTCGCCGGGGACGGCGACGAGATCACCGGCGTCGTGCCGGGTGCCCGTGGGTCCGGGGGCCAGTTCGTTGATGTTGGCGCGGCCGTCGATGGTGCGGGTGCGCGGGTTGTAGGCCTGGTCGAGGTTGGCGGCGGCCAGCGGCAGCGTGTCCAGGGCTTCGGCGACCGAGGTCCGCTGGTCGACGACGGATTGGGTGAGGCCCGCCAGCTTGTCGACGTTGGACTTGAGTCGGCCGCGGTTGTCGCGGATGAAGCCCTTCACCTGGCCCAGCGCCGTGCCGAGTTCCTTGAGGGCGGCGGCGAGGTCTCCCTTGTCCGCGGCGAGGAAGCCCGCGACGTCCGACAACTGGGTCTCGGCGCGGCGCACTTGGCCGTCCTTGCGGTGGAGCATGGTGATGAACTGCGCCAGCTGTTCGACGGTCGTCACGAGGTCGCCGCTGTTGCCGTTGAGGACGGCGGAGGCCCCGCCGAGCTGGTGGATGGTGTCGCCGATGTCCTTGCCGTTGCCGTCCAGGTTCTTGGCTCCGGCCTCGACGAGGCCGGACAGGGCGCCGTCCTTGTTCGCTCCCTCGGGGCCCAGGGCGTCGCTCAGCTCGGTGACGCTCTTGAGGAGTTCGTCGACCTCGACGGGGGTCGCCGTGTGCTCGGCGCCGATGACGGCTCCGTCGCGGATCTGCGGGCCGCTGTCGTAGGCGGGGCTGAGCTGCACGAACCGCCCGGACACCACGCTGGGGGCGACCACGACGGCCTGGACGTGGGCGGGCACCTTCACTCCTTCGTCGAGGGTGAGCCGTACCCGGACCTGTCTGCCCTGGGGGCGGATGTCGTCGACACTGCCGACGCGGACGCCCAGGATCCGCAGGTCGGAGCCTTCGTGCACGGCGACGGCCCGGTCGAAGTAGGCGGTGAGGTGCTTGCCCGGGCCGCCGCGCGTCAGCGCCGTCACACCGGCGATCCCGGCCGCCGCGAGGAGCGCGAGGACGACGAGGATGACCACCAGCCGCCCGCCCCACAGGGCGCCGGTGGCATCGGCGATCCGCTCGCCGATGCGCGGCCGGGCGCCGGTGCGGGCGTGCGCGTGGACATGTGGACGCGGTCGTGGACGTGGTCGTGGGCTTGTGGGCGTGCGGGTCATCAGCGTCCGCCCTTCGGTCGGGGCGGCATGCATCCGCGGTCCGGGCCCATGCCCGCGGGCAGATGGTCCTGGGGCACCAGGCCGCACAGGTAGCCGTCCATCCAACGCCCGTTGCCCAGGGTGTTGCCGACGAGCCGGTAGTACGGTCCGGCGGCGGCCAGGGCCTGGTCGAGGTTCTTCCGGTTCTTGCTCAGGACGCCGGTGACCCGGTCGAGGGCGGCGAGCGCGGGCCCCAGCTGACGCTGGTTGTCGTCGACGAGGCCGCTGATCTCGGTGCCCAGGTCGCGGGCGCCGGTGAGCAGTCCGTGGATGGCCTTGCGGCGGTGGCGTACCTCTTCGAGCAGCAGATTGCCGTTGTCCAGCAGCCGCTCGAACTGGGGCTTCTTGCCGTTCACCGAGGTGGTGAACCGGGCTGTCGCGTCCAGGAGTTCGGCCAGGTCGTCATGGCGCGTGGAGATGGTGCGGGAGAGCGCGGAGAGGCCTTTCACGGCCTTGCGCACATGCGGCGGCGTGTTCTTGAACGCCCCGGAGATGGCCTCGAAGCTCTCGGCGAGCCGGTCCTCGTCCAGCGCGCCGGTGGTGCGGCTCAGACCGTTGAACGCCTCCATCACGTCGTACGGGGAGGTGGTGCGGCGCAGCGGGATGCGCCGGCCCGGGTCTTGTCGGCGGCTGCCGAGCGGGTCGACGGCCAGGTACTTGGCGCCCAGGAGTGTCTTGATGGCGATGCCGACGGTGCTGCGGTCACCGATCCAGGCGTCCTTCACCTCGAAGGTCACCTTCACCTTGGGGCCGTCCAGGGCCACGGCCTCGACCTTGCCGACGCGTACGCCCGCGATGCGCACCTCGTCGCCGGACTTGAGCCCCACCGAATCCCGGAAGTCGGCGGTGTAGCGGGTGCCGCCGCCGACCACGGGCAGTGAATCTGCGTGGAAGGTGAGCAGCCCCAGGAGCGTCATGGCCAAGAGTCCGGCCAGGGCGACCGCCACGGGATTGCGCTCGCCGATGGGCTTGAGCCGCGGACGCCGCGGTCGGGGCAGCTTCCTGCCCGGCGGTTTCGACCTGGGTCTCTTCACGAGCGGCACCTCGCGTCCTTGAGGGCCAGTCCGGTCGGCGGCGGGCTGTCGTCGTAGGTGGAGACGCCGCTGACCTTCGCTTCGCAGAGGTAGAGGTTCAGCCAGGAGCCGTAGGACGCGAGGCGGGAGACGGCGGCCATCTTCTGCGGGGTCTTGTCGAGGAAGTTCTCGACCAGCGGCGCATGGGCGGCGAGGGTCGTGGACACCCGCCCCAGGTCGCGGATGCCGTCTTTCAGGGGGGTCCGGCTCTTGTCGAACAGGCCCGCCGTGCTCACGCTGAGCCGGGCGAGCGAGTCGACGGACCTGCCCACCGTCTTGCGGTCGTCGGCGAAGCCGGAGACGAGCTTCTCGACCGTGCCGATGAGTTCGGTGAAGCCTTTCTGCCGGGTGTTGACCGTCTTGAGGACCCGGTTGAGGTTGCCGATGACCTGCCCGATCACCCGGTCCTTGGCGGCGACCGTGGTGGTCAGTGAGCCGACGGTCGCCAGGAGGCTCTCGACGGTGCCGCCTTCACCTTGCAGGACCTGCACGATCGACCCCGTGAGCTTGTTGGTCTCCTGCGGGGACAGGCCCTGCATCAGCGGCCGGAATCCGTTGAAGAGCTGGGTCAGGTCGAGGGCCGGGGTGGTGCGGCTGAGCGGGATGGTCTGGCCCGGCTCCAGGGTGTCGCCGACCGGTCCGGCGCCGCGGCGCAGGTCGACGAAGCGCTGCCCGATCATGTTCAGGTACTTGATGGAGGCGGTCGCGGAGGCGGGCATCCGCCGCTGTGCCGTGAGAGTGAACTCCACCTGGGCGTAGCGGCGTTGGACGATCTCGATCGATGACACCTGGCCCACCTCGACCCCGGCGACGCGTACGGAGTCTCCCTCGTTGAGGCCGGTGGCGTCGGTGAACCAGGCCCTGTAACTGCGGGTCTGGCCGACCTCGCTGCCCGCGACGCTCAGCGCGAGCACGGTGGTGGCCAGGGCCGTCACCACGATGAAGATCAGTGACTTGACGGCGGGTCCGGTCAGGCTGCGCGATGCGCTCACTTCAGCCTCACCTCCGCTCCGCGGAAGGCCGGTCCGGCCAGCACGCTGGACCAGTCGGGCAACGGGCCGCGGCGGCCGTGGTCCGGCGCGGCGAGCAGTTCGGCGACCAGGTCGTTCTCCTGGGGCGAGTTGGCCACGCCGAGCCCGCCGGACACCCCGCTGAGGGTGGCGGCCGTGTTCTGCCGCGCGGCGTACGAGCCACCCGTGTAGGGGACGGGGTAGCAGCGCGGGCCGCCGTTCGCCTCGTAGCGGGGCGTGTCCCGGCCCGGCACGTAGGCGCCGCGCGAGGGCACGACGCGTACGTCCACGCGCAGGCCCGGGCGGTCGGTGCCCTTGCCCAGCGCGGCGTCCATGGCCGGGACGAAGTCGGCGAACGTGCGCAGGGTGCAGGGGAAGGACGGCGCGTACCTGGCGAGGATCTCCAGGGTGGGGCGGCTGGTGGCGGTCAGCCGGATGAGGTTGGCCCGGTTGTCGCGCAGCCAGCTGCCGGTCTCTTGTGAGCTGCTGGTGACGGAGGCGTACAGGGTGGACAGCTCGGCCCGCCGCGCGGCGAGGGTGGCGCTCGTGGTGGTGGCGTCGTGCAGCGCGTCGACCAGGTCGGGGGCGGCGTCGGCATAGGTGCCGCTCAGCTCGACGAGCTCTGTGATGTCGCGGTTGAGGGTGGGCAGGTGGGGAGTGAAGTCCTTCAGGTATCCGTTCAGCCGCACCAGCGAGTCGCCGAGCTTCTCGCCCCGCCCCTCCAGCGCCCGGGCCAGCGCGGACAGCGTGGCCGACAGGTCCTGGGGCTGTACGGCGGTCAGCAGGGGCAGCAGATTGTCCAGCACCTGCTCCAGCTCGACGGCGCTGCGGCTGCGGTCCTGCGGGATGACCCCGCCCGCGGCCAGCGGACGCGGCGAGGGGTTCTCGGGCGGGACCAGCGCCACGTAGCGCTGTCCGAAGAGGGTGGTCGGCAGCAGCTGGGCCCGCACGTCGGACGGCACGCGGCGGATCTTGTCGGGCTGCAGGGCGAGGGTCAGGCGCGCGGTGCGGCCACCGGTGTCGATCTTCTCGACCTCGCCGACGACGACGCCGCGCAATTTGACCTCGGCGCTGGGGTGCATCTCGCTGCCGGCGCGCCCCGTCTCGACGACGACGGTCACGTCCGTTCTGAATTCCTTGTCGTAGACGGCGATCGACAGCCACACCAGCAGGGCGGGCACCACGAGGTAGACCACGCCGGCGAGCCGTCTGCGGCGGGCCAGGGCGCCCTCGCTGGGCCGGGTGCGCACCGCGGGCGGCGCCGCCGCGCGGGCGTCCTGGGTCTGCGGCGTCTTCGGCGGGGCGCTCATCCGGCGACCTTCACCGTGGTCGTGGCGCCCCACAGCGCCAGGCTGAGGAAGAAGTCGGTGACGCTGATGAGGACGATCGCGGTGCGCACCGAGCGGCCGACGGCCACCCCGACCCCGGCCGGGCCGCCCGAGGCGCGAAAGCCGTAGTAGCAGTGCGCCAGGATCACCAACACGCTGAAGATCAGCACCTTGAGGAAGGACAGCAGGACGTCCGTGGGGACCAGGAAGAGATTGAAGTAGTGGTCGTAGGTGCCCGTGGACTGCGCGTTGAACAGGACGGTCGTCGCCCGTGAGGCCAGGTAGGAGCCGAGCAGGCCGATGCCGTACAGCGGGATGACCGCGATCGCCCCGGCCACGATGCGGGTGGAGACCAGGAAGGGGGTGGAGCGCACGCCCATGCTCTCCAATGCGTCGACCTCTTCGTTGACGCGCATCGCACCGAGCTGTGCGGTGAAGCCGGCACCGACCGTGGTGGACAGGGCCAGGGCGGCGACGAGCGGCCCGATCTCACGGGTGTTGAAGTAGGCGGAGACGAATCCGGTGAAGGCGTCGGTGCCGATCTGGCTGAGCGCCGCGTATCCCTGGAGGCCGACGACCGTGCCGGTGAACACGGTGATGCCGATCATCACGCCGACGGTGCCGCCGATCACCCCGAGGCCGCCGCTGCCGAAAGCGACCTCGGCCAGCAGCCGTTGGATCTCTTTGGGGTAGCGGCGCACGGCGCGCGGGATCCAGAACAACGCCCGCAGGTAGAAGAGGAGTTCGTCGCCGGGCCGGTCCAGCCAGGCGAAGGCGCGGCTCTTGCCGCCGCGTGCGGTCAGGGCCACGGGTCACAGCCCCTTCGGCGGGACGAGCTGGAGGTAGACGCCCGTCAGGACCATGTTGACGAAGAAGAGGATGAGGAAGGTGAAGACGACGGACTGGTTCACCGCGTCGCCCACGCCCTTGGGTCCGCCCTTGGGGTTGAGTCCGCGGTAGGCGGCGACGACGCCGGCGATGAAGCCGAAGATCAGCGCCTTGAGTTCGCCGATGTACAGGTCAGGCAGCTGGGCCAGCGCGGAGAAGCTGGCCACGTACGCGCCCGGGGTGCCGTTCTGCATCACGACGTTGAAGAAGTAGCCGCCCAGGGTGCCCACCACCGAGACCAGGCCGTTGAGGAGCAGCCCGACCAGCATCACGGCCAGCACCCGGGGCACGACCAGTCGCTGGACGGGTGAGACGCCCATGACGCGCATGGCGTCGAGCTCCTCGCGGATGGTGCGCGAGGCGAGGTCGGCGCAGATCGCGGATCCGGCGACGCCCGAGATGAGCAGGGACACGATCAGCGGGCTGGCCTGCTGGATGATGACCAGGACGCTGGCACCACCGGTGAAGGACTGGGCGCCGAACTGCTCGATCAGCGAGCCCACCTGTAGGGCGATGACCGCTCCGAAGGGGATCGTCACCAGCATCGCGGGCAGGATCGTGACGCTCGCGATGAACCAGAACTGCTCGACGAACTCCCGCCACTGGAAGGGCCGTTTGAAGGTCAGCCGCACCACGCTCACCGCGAGCGCGAACAGGTGGCCGATCTCCCGCAGGACGCCCAGGCCCGGCAGGGGCCGGCGGGGGACGGGGGGTGCGCTCACGTGGCCGCTCCCCTGACCACCCGGGGCGCGGGCGGCCCCAGGACGTCGCCCCCTCGGAGGCTGGCCTCGACGGCACGGCGGGCGGCGGGCGGCAGGTCGTGCAGCATGCCCTGGACCCGCTCCTGGCGCCGGCGCACCGCTTTGCGCTCCGGCAGTCCGGGGGTGGGAGCCAGCTGCGGCACGATGGTGCGCTCCTGGGGCGGCCCGGCGACGATGCCGTGGGCGGCCTCCAGGTCCAACGTGGCCTGGTCCTTCTCCTCGGACATGCCGATGGGGCCGGCCCTGCGGGCCGTGAGGAACTGCTCGACCACCGGCTCCTCGCTGGTCAACAGCACCTCGCGTGGACCGAAGGTGACCAGGTTGCGGCGGAAGAGCATCCCCATGTTGTCCGGGACGGTCGCCGCGATGTCGAGGTTGTGGGTGACGATGAGCATCGTCGCGTCGATCTCGGCGTTGATGTCGATGAGCAGCTGCGAGAGGTAGGACGTGCGCACGGGGTCGAGCCCCGAGTCGGGCTCGTCGCACAGGATGATCTGGGGGTCGAGCACCAAGGCCCGGGCCAGGCCCACGCGTTTGCGCATCCCGCCCGATATCTCGCCGGGCAGCTTCTTCTCGGCGCCGGCCAGACCGACCAGGTCGAGCCGCTCCATGACGGTGCGGCGGATCTGTGACTCCTTCTTGCGGGTGTGCTCGCGCAGCGGGAAGGCGACGTTGTCGAAGAGGCTGAGCGAGCCGAAGAGCGCACCGTCCTGGAACATCAGGCCGAACAGCTTGCGGGTCTCGTACACGTCCCGTTCGCGGCTGTTGACCATGTCCACGCCGTCGATGAACACATGGCCCTGCTCCGGGCGGACCAGGCCGACGATCGACTTGAGGAAGACGGTCTTGCCGGTACCGGAGGGGCCGAGCATCACGCTGACCTCGCCGCGCGGCAGGGTGAGCGTCACGTTCTGCCAGATGTTCTGCCTTCCGAACGACTTGGTCAGCCCTTCGACGACCACTTCGACTCCCATCGCACCTCCTCCTTGCTCCACGTACGGGTTGCTCGCGGCCGGTGCTCAGAAGCCGGGCAGCTCCGGGATCTTGCAGGTCGATCCGGCGCCGCACACGCGCCCTTGGCGGATCTTGAGCGCGTTGCCGGGCCCGGAGACCGCGCCGGACAGCAGCACGTCCAGGTCCTCGCCGTTCGCTCCGCAGCCTCGGAGCGGCGGGATGCTCAACTCGCCCTGGAGGAGGCCGCCCTCGCTCACCGAGTAGCTGCCGGTGAGTTCCGTCTCGACGGGCCGGGACGTACGGCATCGGGGGCCGACGTCCAGGGGCACGCCGTTGACCCGGACGTCGTGCAGGCGCAGGTGCTGGCGGTAGCCGACCTGGGTCACCGGCGGCCGGCCCGGACGGATGATGTTGACGATGGTCGCCGGTTCGGGCTCGAAGCGCACCTTGGCGGTGGTCGGCTGGAACCCGAAGGTGAGGAACGTACCCTCGGCGTCGGGCAGTTGCATGATCCCCAGGTGGTCGTACTCCACGTAGTCGGGCGCCCTGACCTCACGCATCCGCATGGCCAGGTGCATGAGGCCGATGCTGCGCCCACGCGGGTCGTTGACCAGGGCCGAGCTCTTCAGTTTGCGCAGGGTCGCGAAGCCCGCCGGCACCGCGCACATCGAGGTCGCTTCGAGCTCGGTGACCTCCCCGCCCGGCGGCACCGGCGGCAGCCGCTTGGGGTCGAGCGTGCCCTTGGGCGGTTGCGCGGGGCACGGGGCCAGGGCTGCGCGGGGCCGGGGCCCGGTGTCGATGCCCTGGGGGGTGCCGCGTGGGGGGTCGCTGTCCGGGCCGGCGGATCCGGTGGCCGGGGCCGTGGGGGCCCCGGAGGCGGGCGCCTCGACGGGGACGGCCGCGAGCAGGGTGTCCGTGCCCCGGGCCGGGGTGCAGGCCAGCCGGGTCGATGCGGGCCGTACGTCCGGGGCTCCGGTGGCCGGGGCGGTGGCGCCGGTGCCGGACTCGGCGTCGGCGTCGGCGTTCTCGTCAGGGTCGGAGTCGGCAGGGGTGGCGGTGAGGGCAAGGTCCAGCTTCCCCGCGGTGAAGGTGACATCGCCTTCGGAGCCGACCGTCACGTACGGGACATCACCCCGGAAGCCGATCTCGACGGCGCCTTGCGCGGGCACCTTCGCGTCGGCCGCTTGCAGGCCCGTCCATGGGGCCCGTGCCCGCTGCCGCCCCTGGGCGACCGTCGTGGCCAGCGCGGCCGACCCCGTGACCGATGCCGTCGCCTCGGGCAGCAGCTCGGCCACGACCGGCCGCGGCACGCTCGCCCGGATGCGCACCGCTGTCGGCTGGATCGGCTTTCCCACCGCGCCGCGCCGGGGAAACGCGGCATCGACGACGACCGTGATGTGCCGGCGGCCCGAGGGCAACGCGCAGTCGTACGCGGCCGTGAGCCGGACCTGGCGCTGCTCTTGAGCCTCCGTCTTGCCCGATGTGTTCGTCGTGTTCCACGCGGTGGTCGTGGGGTCCGGCGCGTCGCGTGCTGCCGAGCCCGAGCCGGGCAGCAGGCCGAGCACGCAGGCCGCGACGACGACCGCGGCTCGTCGTGGGGTGCGCCCGCCGCTCAGGGCACCAGTCATCGCTGCTCTCCGATCCAGGGGGCGGACCCCGCGGAGGGGGGCCGCCGCGGGGTCCAACAGGAGGGCCCTCCAGCGGTCCGGGGGGAGCCAGGACCGCTCGCACGAAGGGGTGTTCGCACACGGGAGGGCCGAAGCAGACGCGGGGCAATACCGTCCAATAAAGCCCGATCTGCTTCCTATTCAGGTTGCGATCCGGACCTTACGCACGGGTAACCGAGCAGCGCAACGATCGAAATGGAAAAGCGCACGGGACCGCAATCACCAGGCATTTCCTTGTCCTTGGGACAGCAATTCCGACAGCGGCTTCGTCCACAAGTGAGTACTCCGCTCCCGGCCTCTTGACGAGGGACGGTCCGCTCTCTCCGCATACGATCACGTCCCCTGCCGGCCGCCGCCCTTGTCACCCGGCCACCAACGCACGGAGGAATTTCATCCGCCGGTGAGCATTCTTCTCCCGGCCTCTTGACGGAGCCCGCCCGGACAGGGCGCCCTGAACCTGACACGAGCGTCAGCAACGGGGCGGGGTTGTCCGAAAGAGAGTCATGAGCAGGGTGCACAGCGGCTGTCCATGGTTTAACGTGCCAGGGGTTCCACAGCGCCAAGATCAATTTGACCCGACGCCAGCCGGCGGCCACCGAGGTCGCCCGGGACCGGTTCCTCATCACGGCCGGTCAGCGGTTTCGATCACGGGCGGAGTAAGGGGAGTTCCATGACAACTGCTTTAACGGCGGGGAATGCGGGACATCCGGCGTCTGTTCTCCCTCGCGAGTTCGCCGCGGTCATGCGGCCCGAACTACCCGGACTCATCCAGGAAGTCATCGACGAGATCCGCCGCTCCTACCCCGAGTACGCGGAAGTTCTCGACGGCCCCTATTCCCGTGCCGTGCATCTTATCGTCGAGCACAATCTGACGAGCTTCGTGGACCAGGTCGCCGCCCCGGACACCTCCACCGTCCAGCGCGACAAGGTGTGCCGTATGTTCGGCCGCTTCGAGGCCTACGAGGGCCGCAGCCTGGACACCATGCAGGCGATCTTCCGGCTCGGCGCCCGGCTCGCCCTCAACCGGGCCAAGGGGGTCCTCCGGCGGCTCAACCTGCCGGCCGGCCTGATGCTCTCCTTCGCCGAAGCACTGCTGGCCTACGTGGACAACCTGATGGAAGTCTCCCGCGAGGGCTATCAGGAGGCCCGGGCGGAGATGGAACAGGGCCAGGACATCCAGCGCCAACGGCTGCTGCGACAGCTGCTGTCGGAGGCGGCCGTACCCCGTGCGACCCTGGTCGAACTCGCCGAGCGCGCCAAGTGGCAGCTGCCCGACGAGGTCACCCCGATCGCGTTCGGCGCGGACGCCAGACCGGACCGGGGCGCGATCTCCGAGGACGTCCTGGTCGACCTGAGCTCGCCGCTGCCCCACGCCCTGATCCCCGGACCCGTCGACGAGCACCGCCGCGCCTTCATGGACGCCGCCCCGCACACCACGCGCGCCGCCGTCGGCCTGACCGTGCCGCTCGCCGACGCGGCGGAGTCGTTGCGCTGGGCCCGAAGAGCGCTGAGCCTGGCCGAGGCGGGCATCCTGGAGAGCTCCTCGTACATCCACTGCGAGGACCACCTGGTGGCCCTGACCCTCTTCGCCGACCCCGGCCTGATCACGGCACTCGCCAAGCAACACCTCGCACCCCTGGCGGGCCTGACGGCCAATCAGCGCGACCGGCTCACCTGCACCCTGCGGGCGTGGCTCGACACCCGGGGCAACGTCCTGCAGATGGCCGACCAGCTGCATCTGCACCCCCAGACGGTCCGCTACCGCCTGCGCAACCTGGAGAAGGTCTTCGGCGACCTCCTGGCCTCCCCCGACCACCGCTTCGCCACCGAACTGGTCCTGCGCGCCCTGGAACTACGCGCCCGCCGCACCCGCCCGGCACCACGGCCCGTCACGGGCTGACCGCCACCCGCGCCAAGCGAGCGGATCGTGGCGCCCCGAGGGTCGGCCGGCCCGCCGAGGCGGGCAGCCCGCGCGGTCACGGCGTCTACCTCGGGTCGCGGTTGAACTGCGTCATCGACCAGCGGTAGCCGAGGGCCGTCAGGGCCAGGCACCAGGCAAGGGCGATCCACCCGTTGTGGCCGATCTCGGTGCCGAGCAGCAGTCCGCGCAGCGTCTCGATGGCCGGGGTGAAGGGCTGGTACTCGGCGATCGGCCGGAACCAGCCCGGCATCGCGCCGGCGGGGATGAAGGCGCTGGAGATCAGGGGCAGCAGGATCAGTGGCTGGGCGCTGTTGGCGGCCGCCTCCGCGTTCGGGCTGGCCATCCCCATGCCGACCGCGATCCAGGTCAGCGCCACCGCGAACAGCGCGAGCAGTCCGAACGCGGCCAGCCACTCCATGGCGGTGGCATCCCTGGAGCGGAAACCGATGGCCACGGCGACGGCACCGACGAGGACCACGCCGCCCAGACACTGCAGCACACTGCCGAGAACGTGCCCGATCATCATGGAGCCGCGGTAGATCCTCATCGTCCGGAAGCGGGCGATGAGGCCTTCGTTCATGTCCATGGAGACATGCACCGCGGCCCCGATCACCGTGCTGCCGATGGTCATCATCAAGATGCCCGGGACGAGGTAGGCGATGTACTCGGAGCGGTTCGCGTCACCGCCCCCGATGCCCGCGCTCATCACGTCGCCGAAGACATAGACGAACAGCAGCAGCATCATGATCGGCGCAAGCAGCAGGTTCAGGGTTCCGGACGGGTAGCGCCACGCGTGCAGCAGATTACGGCGCAGCATCGTGTGCGAGTCCCGCACCGCGAGCGAGAGTGCACTCATCGAACGGACTCCTTCGACTGGTGGGGCACGCCGGGCCGGTCGGCGGCACCGGTGAAGGCGAAGAACACGTCGTCGAGATCGGGGGCGTGCACGGTGAGTTCGTCCGCCTCGATGCCCTGCGAATCGAGCCGGTCCAAAATGGCGCGCAACTCGCGCTGACTGCCGTCGCCGGGAATCAGCAGTGCCAGCGCCTCGTCGTTCCGGGTGCCCCCGCGCAGCGTGAGCGCGGCGGACCGGTAGACCGCCGGGTCGGTGAACCGCAGCCGGACGTGACCGCCGGGGATGAGCCGCTTCAGCTCCTCGGCACTCCCCTCTGCGGCGATCTTGCCGTCGTTCAGTACGGCGATACGGTCGGCCAGCTCGTCGGCCTCCTCCAGATACTGGGTGGTGAGGAAGACGGTCACCCCGTCGGAGACGAGCTCGCGGATGATGGTCCACATGTTGTGGCGGGAGCGCGGGTCAAGGCCGGTGGTCGGCTCATCCAGGAAGATGACCCGCGGATCGCCGACCAGGGTCATGGCGATGTCCAGGCGGCGCTTCATCCCGCCGGAGTAGGTCGAGGCGGGCTTCTTCGCGGCCTCCACCAGATCAAAGCGTCTGAGCAGGTCGGAGGTCACCTGGCGCCCTTCACCACGGTGCAGATGGTGCAGATCGGCCATGAGGAGCATGTTCTCCTCACCCGTGATCAGGCCGTCGACCGCGGAGAACTGCCCGGTCACCCCGATCGCCGCACGGACGGCCTGCGGCGAGGTGGCCACATCGTGGCCGGCGACCTGGACCTGGCCCCCGTCCGCGGTGATCAGCGTGGACAGGATCTTCACCGCTGTGGTCTTGCCGGCCCCGTTGGGCCCCAGCAGAGCGAAGACCGTTCCTTCGGGAACGGCCAGGTCGATGCCGTCGAGCACGGTCTTGTCGCCGTACGACTTGCGCAGACCGACGGCGGAGACAGCGGCGGCAGGTGGATGCCCGTCGCACTGTCTTGATGTGGGCATGACAGAAAGAGGCATGAGGCCCTCCCGTTCGTGGGGGTGAGAGGGCGGCAGACACCGCGCGAGTCGAGGCTGCCGCCGGACTGACGCCGGACAACCGATCGACGTCTGGGGTCAAGCATCGGGACCGCGGGAGACTCGATCAACGACGTATCTTGGAAAGACAGTTAACACAGAGGTTCACGAAGCAAGGCGGGACGGATGGAGCTGCGGGAGATAGAGATCTTCCTGGCCTTGGCGGAAGAACTGCACTTCGGCCGCACGGCGGACCGGTTGCACGTCACTCCGGCCCGGGTCAGCCAGGCCATCAAGAAGCAGGAACGCACCATCGGTGCCGAGCTGTTCAAGCGCACCAGCCGCAGCGTCCAACTGACCCCCGTGGGAGCGCAGTTGCGCGATGGACTCAGGGCCGGCTACCAGCAGATCCAGGAAGCCCTGGCCGCCGCGACCGCCGCAGGACGGGGCATCACCGGCGAGTTCCACGTCGGCTATGCCACCGCGTGGTGCGGCGATCTCGTCGTGGCGGCCGCCGACACCTTCCGCACGCGTCATCCCGACTGTCTGATCCACATCTACGAGTCCCCCATGCTCGATCCGATCGCACCGTTGCGCGACGGCAGCCGGGACCTCCAACTGGTCGAGCTGCCGATCGACGAGCCCGACATCGTCAAGGGCCCGGTGCTCTTCTCCGAGCCCCGGGCGCTGATCGTCCCCGCCGGCCATCCACTCGCCGAGCGCGCGACCGTCTCCCTGGAGGATCTCGCCGAAGCCCCGCTGGTCACCATCACCGGGCAGCCCCCCTACTTCCTCGACCTCCACTATCCCCACCGCACGCCGAAGGGCCGGCCCATCCCGCGCGGCCCCTCGACCACCGCCTGGCAGGAAGTACTCGCCCTGGTCGGCGCGGGCAAGGGCATCTCCCCCACCTCGGCACGTGCGGCGCAGTACTACTCCCGCCCGGACATCGTCTACGTCCCCTTCGACGACGCCCCACCCGTGGAGTACGGCCTTCTGTGGTCGACCACCGGGAACATCCCGAAGGTCCGCGCGTTCGTCCAGACCGTGCTCGAAACGGCCGCCCAGACCACGACGGTCTGACGCAGAGCCCCTTCTCACAGCCGTAACGGAACCTCTCGTCGAGGAACCCGGCATGGTCCGGCCGCCGGGGAGCGGCTGTCCGGTGAGGGTCTCGACGGGCACCAGCACCCGCGCGTACCAGCGTTCGAACCACGGCGCGTCACCGCTTGCGGCGGGCAGACGCGTGAAGGTCTCGCGAAAGTGTGGGTAGAAGTCCAGTCCAGGACCGGAGGAACGGAGGACGAAGTGGACTGGGGACAGTTCGGACAGCAGATGGCATCGGCGGCGCGGGATCTGCTGGCTCAGGAGTCGGTCGACGGCACGCTGGAGCGCATCACCGCCTCGGCCATAGATCTGGTGGACGGCTGCGACGCGGCCGGCATCCTCGTGCTCAACGACAAGCAGGTGGAAACCCTCGCCCCCCACCGGCCCCCTCGTCATCGACAGCGACCGGCTCCAGGAGCGACTGGGAGAAGGCCCTTGCTTCAAGGCCGCCGACGGCGACGGCACAGAGCGGGTCTACCGCATCCACGACCTCGCCCGCGAGCAGCGCTGGCCCTCCTACGCCCTCCAGGCCGGCCAGCTCGGGGTAGGCAGCATGATGGGATTCCTGCTGTTCACCGACGACGAGGACCTCGGCGCGCTCAACTTCTACTCCCGCACGCCCGGCGCCTTCACCGCGGACAGTGAAACGGCCGGGCTGCTGCTGGCTTCCCACGCCGCGGTCGCCTTCTCCAGCGCCCGGACCCACGCCCAGATGGAACGGGCCCTTGCCACCCGCCACGTCATCGGCGAGGCCATGGGCATCCTCATGGGCCGCAACCACACCACCGAAGACCAGGCCTTCGACATGCTGCGCCGCTACTCGCAGAGGACCAACATCAAACTCCGTGCGGTCGCCCGCCGGGTCTGCGACGACGGCTGCCTTCGATGACCTCGGTCAAGCGGCTTCCCCGGCTCGATGGCTGAACCGGGGAAGCCTTGGCCAAGCCAGCCCCATGGGATCACTGGGCACGACCTGCCCCTCAAGTCCCCAGCACGACCAAACCCACACCTATTCGAGCCAACCGATGAAATCGCACACAAGCCCTCCGGGCCTGCCCTGAGCCGCCTGGCCTGCCCTGAGCCGTCGGAGCGATGCCGAGGTTCGCGGAGTGGCTTGATGGTCACACCAGGTACCTGAATACTGAAGAAGTGGGCACAGAACCGTCAGACCGGTCAACCTTCAGCGATGTCGTCGGCACGATGGCGGATGCCGCCGGTGAGCGCGACCGTCAAGCCGACGACCGCGAGGCCACCGCCGATGAGCGCGAAACCATCGCCGACGAACGCGAAACCATCGCCGACGAGCGCGAACGCGCGCTGAACGCCCGGGAGGAGCAGACCGACGCACAGGCCCGCCACCTCGGGGAAGCAGCCCCCAGCTTCTTGCAGCGTTCCCGGGAAGCGAACGACAGGGCCCGGGCCCTGCTCGCCGCCAGCGAGGCCCGGCTGGCGCGTGCCGACGCCAACTTGACGCGTGCGGAAGTGCTCGAAGCACGCGAGCAATGGGTCATAGGGCAAGAACTCGCCGTCTCGGACCGGCTGCTCGGCACCACAAGTCCGTCACGCAAGAGCAACCTGGACCTCTACGTGCAGCAACTCCACACGCGCTATCTCACCGCCTCGGCCAATCTGGCCGACGCGCACGACATGGTGGCCCAGCACCACGAACAGCTCGCCCAGAGCGACACGTCGGCCGGCGAAGAACACCGCACCCTCGCCCGGCAGGCCCGCCGGACAGCGCTGCACCTCCGCACGGCCGCCCACCAAACCACCCACCCGGAGGGCAGCGCCCCCTCTGCCGGCCTGCCGCCCGACGCCCGCCCCACGCCGTGAAGTGTCGTGCGTGGACGCCGGGCCCGGCCTGAAGGCAGGGCTGGCGAGTTCACGGTACTCATGCGGCTCGCATGGTGATCGACAAGACGTCGCCTGAGACAACCGGATACATTGCGGGCGTCGGCAGTATGGCTACGTGAAGAGCCGACGGCATGGCTATGTGACGTGAAGAGGGAAAGCGTGACCGACACCAGCGAAGCACGATCCGCGGACGGCTCGGCGCAGGCGACCGAGCAGAACCGGCTGCGCCGCCTGATGCGCTACCTTCCCTTGATCGCTCCCGTGCTGCTGTGGACCGTGCCCTGCTGGGTGCTGTTGCACGCCGGCCAGCGCTGGCCGCTTCCCGTGGCGCTGGGCGGCACCGCCGTGTTCGCCCTGGGTCTGGTCGGCATGCCGCTCGCCATGGCGCGCGGCCACGGCCGCCGTCAGCAGGACCGGGCGGCGATCGTCGGCGACACCCTCCTCGGCGTCGGCTGGGTGCTGTTCACCTGGTCCGTCCTGCTCGGAGTCCTGCTGCGGCTGGCCCTGGTATTGGCCGGCGTCGGTGACGGGCAGAGCCGGGCCCGGATCGTCACCTGGGCGGTCCTCGCCGTAGCTGCCGTGCTGCTGGCCTGGGGGTACGCCGAGGCCCGCCGGGTGCCACGGGTGCGCCGTCTCGACGTACAACTTCCGCGTCTGGGTGCCGGATTGGACGGCACGCGCGTCGCCCTCATCACCGACACGCACTACGGTCCGCTCGACCGCGCCCGGTGGTCGGCGCGGGTCTGCGAGACGGTGAACACCCTGGAGGCCGACCTGGTCTGCCACACCGGCGACATCGCCGACGGCACGGCCCAGCGCCGCCGCGCCCAGGCCGCTCCGCTCGGCACCGTGCGCGCCACCCGGGCCCGGGTGTACGTCACCGGCAACCACGAGTACTACAGCGAGGCCCAGGGCTGGGTCGACCTGATGGACGAGCTGGGCTGGGAGCCGCTGCGCAACCGTCATCTGCTCCTGGAGCGCGGCGGCGACACGCTCGTGGTCGCCGGCGTGGACGACGTCACCGCCGAGTCCTCCGGTCTGGCCGGCCACGGCGCCCACCTCGCCGGAGCCCTGGACGGCGCCGACCCCGACCTGCCGGTCCTGCTCCTGGCCCACCAGCCCAAGTTCATCGACCGGGCCGCGGCGGGCGGCGTGGACCTGCAGCTTTCCGGGCACACCCACGGCGGCCAGATCTGGCCCTTCCACCACCTCGTCCGCATCGACCAGCCCGCCCTCGCCGGTCTCAGCCGCCACGGCGACCGCACCCTGCTCTACACCAGCCGCGGCACCGGGTTCTGGGGACCGCCGTTCCGCGTCTTCGCCCCCAGCGAGATCACTCTGCTCGTGCTCCGCTCCCCACAGCAGCCCACCACGCCCTGACACAGCCACGGTCCGCCCATGCCTCTCCGCGCACAGACATGGGCCCGAGGACTGCGGCCGTGACGACGGGCTCAACGGCAACAGCACGCGACACCCCCGACTCCGCCGCCCTCACGCCCTCCGACCCTCAGCCGTGCCGATGACCTCATGCACGCTCGCCCGAAGGATCTCGTCTCCCTGCGCCTCCCGGACAACGGCGGGGTCGGCGTCCCACTCACAACCCCCCGGCGGACGCAGTTGCAGATATGGGCCTTCGTGGCCCATGACGCGCCCCATGCGCTGCCGCCGCAGGTCGATGACCAAAGTGCCGACGGCGCACTTTTCGATCGCTTCGGGCGCTGTTACCTCACTGGCTTGCTCGTCGCCATAGTTCGACACGTTCGCCCGCTTCCCAGGTGGACCACTCCCCCGGCCGGCACGAGCAGGCGCGGGGATCCTTGTCAGCGTCCACCGTGGCCGCCCGACCGCGATGCGCGCGACGACGCTCAGGACGCCGAAAAGGCGATACGTAGGGCGTCATTTCGGTGTCATTAGTGAGGCTCCGGGACTACCGTGCTCGCATGACCACACCGAACGGCACGCTTCGAGCGGTCCGTATGGGACTGCTCCTCAGCCAAGACGAATTCGCCCGCGCCATCCGTGACGCCGGTGCGCGCGCCGGACAACGGAACGACGCTTCCAAGCGCCTCGTGCAGCGATGGGAGAGCGGCACTACGGCCGCACCACGCCCGGTGTACGCGCGGGCTCTGGAGAGTGTCACGGGCTTGCCGGTCGAGAGCTTGGGGTTCGCCGCCCATGTACCGCACGCGCGCGTCACCGACGACGGCCACGGCGGACACGACCTGGAGGACTCGCCCATCGGAACTCCGGAGGCAAGCGGCTCACCGACTCCACAAGGGTCGCCTCGCGGCAACTACTCCGGGGTGTGGGTGTCGCGCTACGAATTTGTGAGCAGCGGCCGGAACAACGAGGTCTTCACCGGCAAGCATCACGTCGTGCTCCTCCAGCACGGCAACCGGCTCACGGCCCGCAGCCTGCCGAACGCGTCACTCAACCCGAACAGTCCTCTCACCCTTGATCTCCAGGTCGAAGGCAGCGCGGTGACAGGGACCTGGCAAGAGGAGACCGCTCGCGACGGCTACTACCAGGGAGCCCGCTACTTCGGGGCGCTCCAGATGCTGGTCGACCCGACGGGCCGCCGGACGAGCGGCAAGTGGGTCGGTTTCGGCCGCGACTACGAGATCAACTCAGGGCCTTGGGAACTACGGCTCATGGACGCGTCCACCAACAAGGCGACTCTGGACGCGTACAACCGTCCACCGGAATGAACCCCCACCACCATCCGACGGGCTAGCAGCAAACACCCGCCCGTTCAATCAAGGCGAGAACGGCGCCGCGTTTCAGATCGTGCGTCGTAGTACCGTCTCCACCGCGTCGATCAGCGGGTCGCCCTCGGTTCGTGGGTGGCGTACCAGGCCGAGTTCGATGTCCGGCAGCGCGGGCAGAAGGCCCGTGTCGTGGCCGACCATGGACGGTTCGAGGTTCGTCGGCATGAGTGCCGCCACGCCGAGTCCGGCCCGCAGCGCGGCGAGCACGCCGACCAGGCTGTTGCTTTCGAACGCCACCCGCCAGCTGCGGCCGGCTCCTTCGAGTGCCTCCATCACCGATGTGCGCCAGGTACACGTCCCCGAGAACAGCACCACCGGCAGCGGATCGGCGCTCACGTCCACGCCCGGGCCGATCCCCCAGGCCAGCGGGCGACGCACCGTCCACCGCAACGGCCCGGGAACACCCGGCACTTCGTCGAGCACGAGTTGGACGCGGCCCGCCTCATAGGCCTCCCGCATCTCGGCGGTGGAACAGCTCACCACCTCCAGCGTGGCCCCGGGGTGCAGCCGCGCGAGGTCGGCCAATGCCTGGGGCAGCTGGGAGGCGGCGAGGTCTTCGAGCAGCCCGACGCCGCAACGCCCGGTCAGCGCGCGCCCGGTGTCGGTGAGGGCCTGGGCGCAGAGCGAGAGGATGCGTTCGGCGTACGGCAAGAGCTCCTCCCCCGCCCGGGTGGGCGAGACGCCGGACGGCGAGCGGTAGAGCAGCGGCCGGCCGACGGCCCTCTCCAGCTTGCGCACCTGCTGGCTGAGTGCGGGCTGGGTCTGTCCCACGGCGGTCGCGGCACGGCTGATGCTGCCCGCCCGCACGACGGTGACGAAGGAGCGCAGCAACGCGGTCTCAAGGTCTCGGGGCATAAACATTGATTATGGCAGCTCCAGCGAATTAACCACTTCCTATGCCGCGGCGGCGAATCTACCGTCACCTGGGTGACCCGATATCGACAGGTACTCGCCGTGCCGGGGATGGCATCGCTGCTCGGCGTCTCGTTCCTCGCCCGTGCCGCCATCACGGCCGACGTGATGGCGCTGACGATGTATGTCGTGCTCGGCCTGGACATGAGTTACGCGGCTGCCGGCGGGGTCGCGGCGACCCTGACCACCGGGCTGGCGCTGGGCGGGCCGCTGCTCGGCCGCCTGATCGACCGGCGCGGCCTGCGAACGGTCCTGTCGGTGACGATCGCGGTGCAGGCAGCGTTCTGGCTGAGCCTGCCGCTCATGCCGTACGGAATCCTCCTGGGCGCCGCTTTCGTGGCGGGCCTGCTGATGGTGCCGGCCCAGCCCGTGACACGGCAGGCGATCGCCGCGATGACGACCCAGGGACAGCGCCGCGCGGCGTTCGCGCTCGAATCGGTGCAGGGCGAACTGTCGTACGTCGTGGGCCCGCCGATCGTGATCCTCTGCGCGGCGACGATGTCCCCCGGCGTGATGGCCTGGGCGGTCGGCGCCGCGCTCGTGGCGGGCGGTGCGGGCATCGCCCTGCTCGATCCGCCGCTGCGCGCGAAGCATGAGGCGGCCGCCGCCGAACGTCAGGGCCGTCCGCGGCGCCGGGAGTGGCTGGGCCCGCACATGGTCGCCATGCTCCTGATGGCGTTCGGCATCACGGTGTTGCTCAGCGGCGTCGACCTGGCCATCATCGCCACTCTCGAAGAATCGGGCCAAGTGTCCTGGGCCGCCGTCGTCGTGGCGACCTACGGCGTGGCCTCCGTCGTCGGCGGGCTGGTCTACGGCGTGCTCTCCCGGGCGGTGCCCACGTGGCTGCTGCTCGGCCTGCTCGGACTCGCGACCCTCCCCGCAGGGCTGGCCCACGAGGCTCCTTGGCTGTGCGCGGCCGTCGCGGGTGCCGGGCTGCTCACCGCGCCGACCCTCTCCACGGTGGCCGACGCGGTGATCCGGCTCGCGCCCGCCGGCGTGCGCGGCGAGGCCACCGGTCTTCAGTCATCGGCGCTGTGCGCGGGCTTCGCGCTCGGCACCCCGGTGGTCGGAATGGCCGTCGACGCCTCGGTGCCGGCGGCCGGCTTCGCGGCGGCCGGGCTGGCCGGGCTCGTGGCCGCGGCGGTCGGAGGCCTGCTGCCCCGCTGCTTCCCCGCCAGGGCCCGTGCTCAACTGGGCGATGCCGGCCCCTCCACGGCGGTCGATCCCCAGCCCAGCGCGGCCGGCGACCGGCCCGCGGCCTGAGTCACGGCACGGCGCACGAGCCACGGCACTCAGGCCGGCGTAAACCCCAAGGTCGGCATTTGGGGGAATCAGCGTGTCCGCGGCGCGGATGGGGCGTTGACCAGCGCAGGCGCCAACAAAGCGGGGTGCTCCGGCCTCGCGAGGTCTGTTGAGGCTGGTTTGGCGCCTTCCGGCTGAACGAACCCAAGGAGAAAGAAGTATGTCTGCCATGAAGAAGACGATGAGCGTGGTGCTGGCGACCGGTGGCCTCGTGATGGGCGCCGCTGGTCTCGCATCCGCCGACGCCGGCGCCCAGGGTGCTGCCGTGGGCTCGCCGGGCGTGCTCTCGGGCAACCAGGCGCAGGTCCCGGTCCACATCCCGGTGAACGTGTGCGGCAACACCGTCAACGTCATCGGCCTGCTGAACCCGGCCTTCGGCAACACCTGCGTCAACAGCTGACCAGCTGGATCGCACCGTGGTAGAGCCTGCCGGCTCGACACGACCTGAGTGAGCGTGCCACCGACCCTCCTTTTCGGTGGCGCGCTCGCTTGTTTCAGGGGACCGGCTCAGCCGACGCTGACCGCGGTGACCTCGTACACGGCCGCGGAACTCATCGACAGTCCGCGGCAGGTGAGTTGACTCGGCGGTGTGCGGTGAGAGCGCACCTCGACGTCGACCACCGCCGGGTGGGGCGGACGGCCGGTGATGCGGATGCGCCAGCAGTTGTCGTCGCGGTGGGTGCCGACGACCGTGTAGTCGTGCCGGCCCGCCGGGCCGAAGCGTTGGAGCACGGCTGCCACGGCCGCCTGCTGGGGCGGGAACAGATCCGTGTATCCGCGCAGGTGGTCCGCGTGGATCCGGTCGGCCAGATGCCCTTCGACCGCCGTCACCGCCGAGACGGCGTCGAGATTTCCGTAGTAGACCCCGTCAGGCGCGACCACGACGTTGGCGGCGAACCTGTCACCCCCGATGTGGGTGCACTCCCACACCTGGTGCGGCCAGCGTTCGCTCAGGGCCCGTCCCACGGGTCTGCCGCGCACCGCGCAGCACGTGTCGTGCTGGCCATGGGCGCAGACGAGGACCACGGGCGGGCCGCCGGTCTCGCCGGGGCGGTCCAGGGCGCCGACGATCCCCGCCAGATCCTGGTCGCGGCTCCACGTGCCCCACTCCTGGCGGTGGCCGCCGGAGTCGTCGTGGCGCAGCACGGCCCAGCGCCTGTGGCCTGCGGCGCTGTGGCGTCCGTGTCTCCTGATCAGCAGGATGCGGGCCCGCACGGCATGGGCGGCGGTGAACACGGCTGCTTTGGTCCGCGGGTCGAGGTCGAGGCCGTCGAAGCCGTTGGGCGGCCAGCCGCCCCGGTACTCGACGAGCACCCAGACCGAGCCGTAGGGGGCCGTGCCCGCCAGTGAGTCGCCTCGTGCCCGCGCGGCGTCGGCGCAGAAGAAGCGTTCTGCCGCGGTCACCGTGGCCACGTCACTGTTCCGCGGGCACCAGTACGCCCGCGCGCAGCAGTCTCGCGACGAGTTCGACGCCCAGTTCGCCGGCGGCCCGGACCTCGCCGTCCAGCAGGCGGGTCACCGACGCCAGGTCGGTCTCGGCGAAGTCGAGCCAGCCCACGCGCGTGGTCAGGCGCGAGCCTTCCAGCCGTGCCGCCAGCTCCCCGCGCAGCCGCACCGGCGAGTGCGGCCCCAGGCCGTCCGCGGCCTTGAGCTGGGCCAGCGGCCCCAGCGGCGCGGGGCGTCCCTGGCCACGCCGGGTGCGGTGGAACTGCGGGGCGGGGTCGGCCTCGGTGAGGGCGGCGACGAGACGGTCGCGGACGAGGTCGATGTCGCCGTGCGGACCGTCCAGGCCCAGCGGCAAGGTGGTGCGCATCTGCGGGTCCTCGCGCAAGGCCGTGAGCGCGGCCTGGGCGAGCTGCTCGGCCAGCGTGTAGCGCGTCCAGGTGTGGATGCCCAGCGTCAGATGGATCGAGACCTCGCCCTGCGCCCGGGCGGCGTGCAGCCAGCCCCGCGGCAGATAGAGGACGTCTCCGGGTTCGAGAACGGTGTCGATGTACGCCTCGCCCCGCGCCGCCTCGGCGACCGCCACCCGGCGGTCGGTCCACGGCTGGTCGCGCAGGGGGTCGGGGTGGACGGGCTCATGGATGAGCCAGCGCTTGGTGCCGCTGATCTGGAGGACGAAGACGTCGTGGACGTCGTAGTGGTCGTCGAATCCGCGGTTCTGCGGTGGGGTGACGTAGGCATTGGCCTGCACCGGATGGCCCAGTTCCGTGCTCAGCCGGGCGGTGAAGTCCGCGACCGGGCCCCACGTGCGCTGCAACGCCTGGAGAACCAGGGTGGCGCCGTCGGCGAACAGGCGCCACAGAGCGGTGTCGTCCAGTTGGTCGCCGATGGTGGCACCGACGCCTGCGGGCGAGGTGAAGGACGCGTCGGGCAGGGTGGAGCCGTCCTTGGCGACGCGCAAGAAGGGCGTTCGCAGCCCTCGGCGCGCGATCAGTTCGTCCACGGCGTCGGCGGAGAACAGATCGGAGAAGTCGCTCGCGCCCCGGGTGAGCAGCGCGGTGCGCGCCCAGAAGTCGCGGGCGAAGTCGTCCCGGCTCAGGCCGGTCAGCCGTGTCTCCAGGACGCCGACGCCTGGGGCGGCGCCGACGTCCCGGAGCTCAGTCGGGGGGATGCTCAAGAGCCGCTGTCGGACGAGCCGGCCCCGCCGTCGGCGCCACCGTCGTGGACGCCGGGCGTGCCCGCCGCGCCACCGTCCGCGGGACCCTCGGCCCCACCGTCGGCGCCACCGTCCTGGACGCCCGGCGTACCGGCCGCACCGCCGTCCGCGGGACCCTCGGCCCCACCGTCGGCGCCACCGTCGTGGACACCGGGCGTGCCCGCCGCGCCACCGTCCGCGGGACCCTCGGCCCCACCGTCGGCGCCACCGTCGTGGACGCCCGGTGTGCCCGCCGCACCGCCGTCCGCAGGGCCCTCGTTCTGGTTCGGATCCTGCTCGGGGTTGGTCATCGTTCCTCCTGCGAATCGAACAGCTGGGATGGGCAGGGCACACTCTCCAGAGCCCTCTCTGCTCTCACCAAGCTCGCTCACGCAAAACTGGTCGGCAACCTGGGCGGTCGCGGCCGGTCATGATGGCTCTGTGGCGACAGAAGACACGCAGTACACCGAGGACGGCCATTTCATCGTCATCAAGGGGCGACGCTGGCGGGCCACCGACCCCCTCGTGCCCGACGAGGTGGCCAAGCGGCTGACCCACCATCTGATGGCGGCACGCCGTGCCGTGGGCGCCTCGGGCGACGACGAGGACGCGCGGAAAGCGGCCCGAGCGCGCGTGCAGCTCGCCAAGACGGGGCTGGGAGAGCGCGGTACGGCCTGGTGGGAGCAGAGCCCGGCGCAACGGCGGGAGCGCTGGCAGGACTGCTTGCGCCAACTGGACGCGCTGGAAGCCGAGGCGCGGTCCTGAGAGTGTCGCGGATTGTCCTGGCGACGGGCCGGGCCATCGAGCAGGCGACTCGACGGGGCAGCCAAACGGGCGGACGCGCTCCGGCGAGAGCCGGTCGCGCGGTCCGCCCGCGTCAGGTCAGGCGTCATCCATGACGATGACCCGTGAGCTCACCAGTTGTAGACGATGTCCCCGTTGCTGTTGACCATCTTGAACGAGCCGTCCCCCTGGTCGATCACACATCCGTAACCGCCGTCTCCGGTCTCCCCGCAGAAGGTGGCGGCACTGGCCGGACCCGCCATGGCGATCCCGCCGCCCACGAGGACGCCGACGGCCGCGAGGCCGACGGCGAGCCGCCTGGCCCGCTTGCGGCGCGGCGTGGTGGTGGTGTTGCTCCGTCGCATGACTAACTCCCTGCTGCCGGTGGGCTGTCGATCGGCAGGGGTTCGGAGCCGCCGCGCGGCCGGATTGGGTTCGAGGGCGCATGCGGTGGGCCTTTCGTGCGCGCCGCACCCGGCGACGCGCACGCCTGCTCAGCCGGAGGGCTCGTCCGGGACCGGCTTCTCCGGGTGACTCTCCATGGCCCGGGATTCGCCGCGCCGGGCGGTGCCGCCCTCGTCCGTGTCGGGGACCTTGGCCGCCTCGCCGCTGTCGGGCTTGCCGTCACTCTTGCTGTTGCTCTTGCTGTTGCTCTTGGAGTTGTCGTCGGCCTGGCCCACGTCCAGATCCCAGGCGTCCGGCTCGCCCGTCGCCTGCTGGTCGGGAAGATCCCGGGGGATGGGCGTGCTGCCGTCCTCGCCGGGGGAAGCCGGAATCCGGTCGTCGCTCACGATGTCTCCGTACGTTGTCGGGCGGCCCGGGCGTTCATGTCCCTGACCCGTCGGTTCTTGGCTCGACCAGGTACCCGCGGACGACGCGACGACACGTCGCGACGGTGCTGACCGGGCTGACCGAGATGACTGGGCTGGCAACCCGTCGTGCGATGCGGCCGCACCTCCGCGGACGGCCTGCTCCCCCGTACCGGAAGCACCCGCCCCGTGTCTGACACACCCACTACCGGGTAACCGGGAGTCACCCGGACCGCCTGCGCACAGTCACCGCTGGGAGAGCCATGAGAGATTCCGCCCCCGCACAGGCCGGCTCGACCCAGCCCGCCCTGCACCATCCGCGCACGGCCCGCGCGTTGGCCCGTCACCGTGGCCGCTCCCTGCGCTGGCTGGCCGTCGGCGTCCTCATGACGATCGTGTTCGGCGGCGCGGCCCGGACCGGGTCGCACCGCGGCATCGAGTGGCTGAAGAACGTGGGCAGTCCCCTGCTCGCCGCCGGTCTCGTGTGCCTGGCGCTGGGAGTGTGCGGACTGTACGCGAACGCCCGGATGCGTCAGAGCCTGAAAACAGGTCCATGGCTGACCCGTCGTGCCCACCAGTTCCCGCCCAGCCGCCTGAAGGGTGTCGGCCTCGTCCTGCTCGACCCTTCCGGCGCGCTGTGCCCGCTGCTCATCCTGGCGACTCGTCAGCGCCATCAGCGTGCTCTGACGGGGTCCGAGGACACGTTGTGGTGGTGTCCGGGACCCACAGGCCGCGGCGTCCTCGTCCGCCCCGAGGGGGACGAACTGCTCTACGTGCGAAGGCCCTTCACCGCCTGGGGCCGCAGAACCCGCATCGAAGACGCCACGAGAGCCGGGCTCGGCGCATAGCCGCTCAGTCGCGCCCCAAGCCGTCCGCCGAGCACTCCCCTGCACCATCCATCCACCCAACGGCATCCCCAACGCGGCCTGCCTGAGGGCGACTTAATGGGGTACCGGGAGAGGCATGCCACGAAACCTCTTCGATCCCGAGAATCTCGTCCAGCCCTCCTCGGCCCCCGGGCTCACGCAAGAGAACCCCATGGCGGTCCGCTACACCGTCAAGGGTGAGGCGCGTGCCCGGCAAGGAACGATGGTCGCCTGGCGCGGCTCCCTGGAGTTCGAGCGGCAGGGCCAGGGCGTGGGCAACTTCCTCAAGCGCGCGGTGACCGGCGAGGGCCTGGCCCTGATGACGGTCAGCGGTGAGGGCGAGGCGTGGTTCGCGTCCGACGCGGCGCACTGTTTCCTCGTCGACGTGGACGACAACCGCGGCCTCACGGTCAACGGCAAGAACATCCTGTGCTTCGACGCCTCGCTCGACTACGACATCACCACGGTCAAGGGCGCGGGCATGGCCGGCGGCGGCCTGTTCAACTGCACCTTCGCCGGCACCGGCCGGCTGGCCATGACCAGCGGGGGCATCCCGCTGGTGCTGCCGGTGACCCCGGACGCGCCCGTCCACGTGGACACCGACGCCGTCGTCGCCTGGAGCCCGCACCTGCGCCCCTCGCTGCACCGCTCGCAGAGCGTCGGTTCGATGGTGAAGGGCGGCTCGGGCGAGGCCGTGCAGCTGAAGCTGGAGGGCGAGGGCGTCGTGGTGGTCAACCCCGGCGAGCCCAAGCCGGTCCCCGCATCCTGACGTCCCGAGCCACCCTCCCGTACACCTGTTGCCCCTCCCCGCCGCCCCGTCGTACAGCTGCCGCCCCCTCATCGCCGCCCCGTAGTACAGCTGCCGCCCCCTCATCGCCGCCTTGTGCGCCGAGCCGGTACGAAGCCCGGATCTTCGTGTCTTCTGCCAGTACGGGGGCGCGCCGGGCCTCGTAGAGACTGCCGGGCAAGAGCCGCGGCACCATCCGGCGACGGGGCCGCGGCCAAGGGCACGGCGAGGAGGGCGGCACCATGAGCGCGCAGCAACAGTACGACGAGATCGGTGAGGCGTACGAGGGCTTCAAGTCACTGCCGCTGGAGCAGTACGCGGTGGTACCCAGCTTCCTGGGAATGGTCGGCGACGTCCGCGGCAGATCGGTTCTCGACCTGGCCTCCGGCACCGGCTTCTACAGCCGGGAGTTCAAACGGCGCGGCGCCACCGACGTGCTGGGCATCGACATCTCCGGCGAGATGGTCGCGGTGGCCCGGCAGTTGGAGGAGCGCGATCCGCTGGGGGTGCGCTACCAGGTCGGCGATGTGGCCGAACTGCGGCCTCTGGGAACCCGTTTCGACATCACGCTGGCCGTTCAGCTGCTCAACTACGCCTCGGACATCGCCACGACGGAACGCATGTGCCGTAACATCCGCCGGAACATGAAGCCGGGCGGCGAACTGTTCCTGCTCAATCAGTCGCCCGACTTCCGGTTCGAGGGGCCGGGCCCGGACAAGTACGGCTTCCGCAGCGTGCTCACCGGCGCCGAGGTCGAGACGGGCCCACAGGTCAGGACCACGGCTCTGCTCGATCCGGCGCCGGTCTCGTTCGTGGCCAACCTGCCGCGCCGCGACGTCTACGACAAGTGCCTGGGGGCGGCCGGATTCCGTGACCTGACGTGGGTGCCGCTCACGGTGTCGCAGGCCGGCCTGCGCGAGTTCGGCGCGGAGCACTGGGCCGACTTCCGGGACAACCCCCCGCTGGAGATGCTGCGCTGCCGCGCCTGACCGCGCCAAAAAGGGGTGGGCCCGGCCGTCCCAGGCCGGGCCCACCCCTCGGACGCGTGCGCCACCGCCCGTGGCGCCGCGTCGGTCTGTGCCGCTCGCATCTCTCACATGGAGCAGGTGCGCGCGGTGCGCATCACCAGCGGTACCAGCGGCCCTTGCGGCCGCCGCCCGCAGCGGGGCGGATCACGAAACCGAGCAGCCACACCACCAGCACGATGACCGCGATCCACCACAACGCCTTCAGGGCGAAACCCGCACCGAAGAGAAGCAGAGCCAGAAGAAGCACCAGAATCAGGGGAACCATTGTTATCAACCTCCAGAGCACCGGATGCTCTCGGAGCCACCCCATAAACACATAAAAGTCATGTTTTCTTCACTGGTCGCGGGGAACGGGACCGCACCCCGGAGTACCCCCTTCCGCTCCAGCCATGCGCGCGCCCCCGGCATCGGACGGCCGCTGGATCCGATCGCGGTGATGATGTTTGCCGGGGCGCCCGAGCGGCCAGGCGGACTGACAGCACATGACGTCGACGCCAAGGGAGCGTGAGCGGAGCATGACCGCCAACGAGAAGGCCAAGGCGAAGTTCGAGCAGGCCACCGGCGCCGCCGCGGCAGCCGCCGGACGCGCCGTGGGCAACGAAAGCCTCACCGCCAAGGGCCGCGCCCAGCAGATGAAGGGCGACGCGCGCGAGGCCAAGGAGAAGACCAAGGACGTCGGCAAGCACTGACGATCCCGTCGCGACATGCCGCTGGGCGGCCCCGTACCAAGGGGCCGCCCAGCGGCATGTCCGGGCGCGGGCCATGGATCACGGCCACCCGAGGGGCGAGATCAGGTCAGGCGCCACAGATGGTCGGCCGTGCCGTTGTCCTCGAACTGCACGACCTGCGCGCTGTCGGCCGTCGACATGCCGTCCACCCCCAGGACCTTGCCGCTGTGCCGGTTGCGGAGCAGGAACCAGCCCTCACCCTTGTCGACCGTCTCCCAGCGCAGATGCGCCGCTCCGTCGTCCGTGAACTGAACGGCCCTGGCCGAGTCCGCCGTCGAGGCGTTCTCGATGCCGAGCACTTTGCCGCTGTATCCGTTGCGCAGCGTGTACCACCCCTGGCCCCGGTCGATGAGCTGCCACGCGTGGTCGCCGGTACCGGAGTTGTCGAACTGGACCACGCGCCCGCCGTCGTCCAGGGACATGTGGTCGACCGCGAGGACCTTGCCGCTGTGCCGGTTCTCGATCCGCCGGTAGCGCGGTTCGGGCGTCCACGGGCGGCCGTCGGCGCTCGCGGTGGGAAACGCGGTGACGCGCAGGCGTGCCGCGCCCATCGGGATGAGCGTGACGTCCTCCTGCGCGCCCGTGGCGCGGGCCGGGCCCCGCTGGAGGGGCGCGACCACGTGTTCGTCGTCCGCGACCCACTCCGCAAGGCGCCGGGCGCGCGCCCGGATGCGCACCGGAACGCCCTCGTGCGTGAACGGGTCGCCCTTCAGCGGCCCGGCATCGGCGGTGAAGGCCAGGTCGTCTTCCGGGTCGGGGGCGAGCACGTAGTTCCACGGGGTGGTGGCGTGCACCGCTTGGTGCGGGAAGGCGTCGGTGCCCGCGTAGCGCTCGTAGGACTCGCCGATGCGCAGGGAGTACGTCAGGGGGCCGTGGTCGACGCTGACCGCGCCGCTCCTCCAGGTGCGCACGGTGGTGCGCTGCGGCAGCCGCAGCGTGACGCGGTCGCCGGTGCGCCAGGTCCGCTCGACCTCGGCGAAGGCCGGCCCGTCCGGGGCCTGCCAACGGCTGCCGTTGACGGAGAGCCGGGGTTTGTCGCACCAGCCGGGGATGCGCAGCCGCAGCGGGAAGCGGACCGGCTTGTCCGTGGTCAGGGTGAGGGTGACGGTCTCCTTGAAGGGGTAGTCGGTGTCCTCGGTGAGGGTGACGGACGTGCCGTCGCCGACCTTCGCCGTCACCCGGCACGGCGCGTACATCGCCGCCGCCAGGCCGCGGTCCGGGGTCGCCAGCCACAACTCCTCGGTGAAGTAGGGCCAGCCCATGCCGTAGTTGTGCGGACAGCAGCGGTATTGGTCGACGCCCGGCTGGAAGGCCTGCATCGCGAAGCCGTTCTGGAACTGGCCCTGGGTCTTGCGGGTGTTGTCGAGGTCGATGCCGTTGGCGCTGGTGACGTAGTGGACGCCGGAGCCGGCGGGGTCACTCGCCGCGGGCAGCATGTTGAAGGCCAGTTCCTCGCACAGGTCGGCCCAGACCGGGTCGCCGGTGATCCGGGTGAGGAGTTCGTGGCTGGCCATGAACTCCACGATGCCGCAGGTCTCGAAGCCCTGGCGGGGGTCGCCGAAGCCCGGACGCGCGTTCTCGTCCCCCGCGAAGCCGCCGCCGGGGAACTGCCCGTACGTGCCGATCGCGGTCGCGTAGTTGCGATACGTCGCCCGGGTGTGGGCCGCCTGGCCGGAGCGCAGGGCGTACTGGGCGGGCTCGCGGAAGCCCTGTGCCACGTTGACGTTGTGCCAGTCGGCGACGCCGCCGGCCCAGTCCACGCCGTGGGTGTGCATCTTGTCGGCGAGGTCGAGCAGGAAGCTCTCCTGGGTGCGGTTGTAGAGCCAGAAGACGACGTCCAGACCGTCGCCCCAGCGCTTGGAGACCCAGCTGGAGTCGAAGGCGCCGGGCCCCTGGGCGTTCATGAAGCGCAGGAACCGCAGCAGGAACGGCACGATCCGCTCGTCCCCGGTGAACTCCTCGTGCGAGCGCAGCGCCTGGAACAGGGGCAGGTAGGGCCAGAAGTCCGGGCCGCCGTTCAGCTGGGTGCGCAGCCTTCTCGGGCCGCAGAAGCCGTCCGCCTCCTGGGTGGCGATGATCGCGTCGATCCACCGGCGGCTCTCCGCCAGAGCGGCGCGGTCCCCGGTGAGGGCGGCCAGGTCGACGTACCCCCGCAGCCAGTACGTCACCTCCTCCCATCCCGCCTTGTCCGGGTGCACCCAGCCCGAGTCGTCGAACGCGAGGAAGTGGGAGATCTCCGCGTACCGCCCGAACAGCCCGCCCAGCAGGAGGTCGAGCTGGCCGCGCAGCCAGCCGCGGGCGGTGACACTGCCCACCGGGAGCTTCTGGAACGCGGTGGGGGCCAGGGGCGCGGCGTTCGGGCCGTACAGGCCGCCGCGCGCCGGGGTCGCCGCGTGGGCCGTCGGGCCGGTGAGCGCGATCGCCCCGCCGGCCGCGCCGAGGGTGAGCGCACCGGAGCTCAGAAGGAAGTGGCGTCGGTCGAGCTGCGTCATGAAAACCGTCCCGTCGTGGCCGTTGTTCCGCTGGTGGCTGCCGCACAGAGCGCTTTATAACGTTGTAAATCTGCGGCACACATGATCTCGATGACTCAAGGGCGACAGAAGCAGGGGCAGTTGGCATCCCAGCACCGCGTGACAGCGTTGTCCAGAGGGAGGGACGGGATGGCTGGGTTCATCGGTGCCGCCGGGGGTTGTCACCAGTCGTGCACGGTGCCGTCCTGGAGTCGGTTGACCGGCAGGTAGGCCGCTGCGTAGGGGTGGGCGGCCGCCAGCTCCTCGTCCAGTTCCACGCCGAGACCGGGAACCTCGCCCGGATGCAGATGGCCGTCCCTGAACGTGTAGGCGTGCCGGAAGACCTCGTTTGTGAGGCGACTGTGGCCCGAGTACTCCTGGATCCCGAAGTTGTGCACGGCCAGGTCCAGGTGCAGGGCCGCCGCCATCCCCACCGGGGAGATGTCCTCGGGACCGTGCACCGCGCTCTTGACCTGGTACTGCGCGGCGAAGTCGAGCAGCTTGCGCAGCGGCGTGACGCCCCCGAAGTGGGTGACCGCCGACCGCACGTAGTCGATCAGCTGCTCGATGATCAGGGTCTGGTAGTCGAAGACGGTGTTGAAGACCTCACCGACGGCCAGGGGTGTCGAGGTGCGCCGACGCACCAGGCGCAGGGCCTCCTGGTTCTCGGTCGGCGTGCAGTCCTCCAGCCAGAACGGCCGGTACGGTTCGAGGTCCTTGCCGAGCCGGGCCGCCTGGATCGGGGTGAGCCGGTGGTGCGCGTCGTGCAGCAGCGGGAGTTCGGCGCCGAACTCCGCGCGGACCGCTTCGAAGACGGTGGGGGTGTGGCGGAGGTAGGCGTCGGTGTCCCAGTCCTCCACGAGGGGGCGGGCCTGCTGGTGCAGGACGGGATCGCCGCCGTCGCCGGTGGAGTGCACGCCGTACACGGCCTTGAGTCCGGGGATGCCGGACTGGATGCGCACGGCGGGGTAGCCCTCGGCGAGCCGGGCCCGCACGGAGTCGAGGAGTTCGGGCAGGTCGCGGCCGTTCGCGTGCCCGTAGGTGCGGATGCGCTCGCGGCTGGCGCCGCCGAGGAGCTGGTAGAGCGGCAGGCCCGCGGCCTTGGCCTTGATGTCCCACAGGGCGACGTCGACGGCGGCGATCGCGGCCATGGTGACGGGGCCGCGCCGCCAGTAGGCCCCGCGGTACAGGTACTGCCAGGTGTCCTCGATCCGGTGTGCGTCGCGTCCGGTCAGAAGCGGCAGCACATGATCGGTGAGATAGCTGACGACGGCCAGTTCCCTGCCGTTGAGGGTGGCGTCGCCCAGGCCGGTCAGGCCGTCGTCGGTCGTCAGCTTCAGGGTGACGAAGTTGCGTCCCGGGCTTGTGACGACGACCTTCGCGTCCACGATCTTCATGCGCGTGCTCTTTCCGATGTGCGGCGGGTGCGGCGGGCGGGCGTGGCGGGGCCACCGGCTCAACCAACCATGAACGGCCGCTCCGGGTCAGCCTGTTCGCCCTCTCGCTCCGTTCGTCTCGCGCACCCGGCCCGTACGCTCCTCCCCCGTGGGCGCACCTGACGCCCCGCTCCCCCGCATCTCACTCCTGCGGGGGATGGCCGATCACCGCAGGGGCGGTGAGCCTGGGGGCAACGGCCCGCGCACCGCGCCGACGGTGCCCGCATCACGCGGACCGGCGGGCCCTGACGACGAAGGCGGATCCGTATGCGCAGGGCGAACGCGACGAGGAAGAAGCTGTCGGTGCTGTTCGTGGCGGTGGCCGCGGCCACCGCCACCGGGCTGCCGGCCGCCACGGCACAGGCGGCCGACGGCTACGACCGATGTCCCGACGGCTCCTACTGCATGTTCTCGGGCCTCGACGGCACCGGCGACATGATCACCCTCAGGGGAAGCACCCCGGACCTCGCGGCGCTGGGCATGGACGACCGGGCCAAGTCGGACTGGAACCGGACGTCGTCGACCATCTACCTCTGGTCCGAGGCGAACTACGGCGGCTGTACGGTCGTGACCTCCGCCGGCCCCACGGGCAAGGGGAACTTCTTCCCCGCCTACCGGGACTTCCTCAGTTCGGTGCGCTTCGACGGGCCGGGCGGGCCGAGCTGCGGCACGCCCCCCGGTGAGGGCGGCTGAGCGCCTCACCCGAGGCGCAATGCCGACTGTTCGAACCCAGGGCTTCCCCGCCTCCTCACGGGCGGGGAGCGTCCTGCGGCCAAGTCTCCGGACGCCAGAGGCCGGCGCGCCGCAGGGACTGCGAGCAGTGCAGGAAGATCTCGTCTATGTCGACGACCACGGCCAGCCGGGGGCGCTGGTTCTTGACGGTCATGGCGTCGAAGAACGGGGCGTCCGTCAGGATCCGGGCCCGGCCGTTGACGCGCAGGATCTCGGTGCTGCCCGGCACCAGGTGGAGCAGGCCCACGTGCGGGTTCTCCAGGATGTTGCGGAAGCTGTCGCCGCGCCGGTTGCCCGGGCGGTCGGGCAGGGCGATGGTGCGCGCGTCGAGGACGTGGACGAAGCCCGGTGCGTCGCCCCGCGGGGAGGTGTCGCAGTTGCCCCCCGCGTCCGAGGTGGAGATGAGGCAGAACGAGGAGCGGGCCAGGATCGCCAGATCGTCCGCCGTCAGTTCGCCGTGGACCTTGTCGATGACGATCGGGTGCGGCTCGCCGAGCAACTCGGTCAGCTCGGCGTCCGAGCCGAGCTCCTGCCAGGTGTGCGGCGCCGTGGCGATACCGCCCGACGGCGGAACGGTTGCGGGGGTCGCGGCGTCGGGCACAGGGGTTCCTCGGAGGTCGGCGAGCAGGGCGGATCGGCGGACGAGCAGACTGCCGAGCGAGCAAGTTAGGCTCACCTTACTGGACCGCCGAACCGGGGCCGCAGGTGCCCCCTGTTGAACCACGGGTCAGTGGGGCCGTTGGCTGCGGACCGTGCACCTGCCTACTTTTGACGCATGGACAACGTGTCGCGTGAACTCGTCGTGCCGGACGGCACCAACCCGCTGTGCCGGCTCACGCTGGAGCAACTGCGTCGGCGTACGAGCATGAAGTGGCGAACCTACCCGCAGGACGTGCTGCCGCTGTGGGTGGCCGAGATGGACGTGCCCCTGGCCGAGCCGGTCGCCGAGGCGATCACCCAGGCCGTGGCGCTCGGCGACACCGGCTACCCCGCCGGGACGGCCTACGCAGAGGCGCTGGCCGCGTTCGCCCGCAAGCGGTGGAACTGGGACGGAATCGCCGTCGAGCGCACGGCCATCGTGCCCGACGTGATGCTCGGCATCGTCGAGATGCTCAAGCTGGTCTCCGCGGCCGGTGACCCGGTCATCGTCAACTCGCCGGTCTACCCGCCCTTCTACCAGTTCGTGGGGAACCTGGGCCGGCCCGTCGTCGAGGCGCCGCTGGGTCCGGACCTGCGGATCGACTTCGCCGTCCTTGAGGACGCGTTCCGGCGCGCGGCCCAGGCCGCCGACCGGCCGGTGTACCTGCTGTGCAGCCCGCACAATCCGACCGGGACCGTGCACACCGCCGCCGAAATGACTCAGGTCGCGCGCCTCGCGCGGGAGCACGGCGTGCGGGTGGTGGTGGACGAGATCCATGCCCCGATCGTGGCGGCGGGCGTGTCCTTCGTGCCCTTCTTGAGCCTGCCCGGGGCGGAGAAGGGGCTGTCACTCATGTCGGCGTCCAAGGCCTGGAACCTGGCCGGCATCAAGGCCGCACTCGCCGTCGCGGGACCCGAAGCAGCCGCCGACCTCGCCCGCATCCCCGAAGAGGTCAGCCACGGGCCGAGCCATCTGGGCATCATCGCCCACACGGCGGCCCTGCGCGACGGCGGCGACTGGCTCGACGCCCTGCTGCGCGGGCTCGACGACAACCGCCGGCTGCTCGCCTCGCTGCTGGCCGAGCACCTGCCCGCCGTCGGCCACACACCCGCGCAGGGCACCTTCCTGGCCTGGCTGGACTGCCGGGAACTGGGCCTGGGCCCCGACCCGGCGAAGGCCTTTCTCGAGCGCGGCCGCGTCGCTTTGAACTCCGGGAGCACCTTTGGCACAGGCGGCGAGGGCTTCGTCCGGCTCAACCTGGCGGCCTCCCCGGACGTCCTCACCGAGGCGGTCGGGCGCATGGCTTCGACGGTCGCCTGACAACGTTCTCCGAACCCCAATTCCCATGACCGGGTAACTCCCCTATGGCACATGCCTTCCGCCGTAGGTCCCGATGCGAGAGCCATGTCAATTTCGAACGCGAGATCGACACAATGTGCTTCTGTGGGTCAGTTTTCATTTCATGCATTCGTCGGCCGATGCAAGAACGTAGCCTTCATTGCCCACACATGAGTTACTGCTGTGGCAGGTTGGGCAGCCAACACTCAGAGGTGCACCATGTGTGCCCCCCATCAGGAGTGCTCAGTCGTGAGCACGACCCGCCAACCGCACGACCGCGTGCGCTCACGAAAAGGTCACCGCAATGTCAGACGTTCAGTCGGAAACTGCCGGAGTGCAGGCCCAATACGCCACCCGCGTAGCCGCGGACTTGGAGACCAACAGCAAGGAACAAGAACGCCTCGGGGCCGAGATGGCCGCGCTGCAGGAACAACTGCACGCACTTCAGAACGACCACGCGGTGTTGCTCAGCATGCAGCAGGCATTGGGCACCCCCGGCACCACCGCCGCGCAGCCGGCCGCCGCCAAGAAGGCGCCGAGCCGCGCGTCAACGGGCAAGAAGGCGGTGCCCGCACCGCGGACAAGTGCGAACAGTTCGCGTGCGGCCCGAACGAAGAAGGCTGCGGCCGCCAAGGCCAAGGACAGCTCCAAGCCCAAGGAGAAGGCAGCCAAGTCCGCTCCCAAGTCCACCCCCAAGGCAGCGGCGAAGAAGTCCGCCGAGCCGACGGCCGGACCCACTCTCGTCGAGCTCATCGACAGCCACCTCAGCCAGCAGAGCGAACCGCGCTCGGCCGCCGAGATCACCACCGCACTCGCCCAGGACCGCCCGGACCGCACCATCAAGACCACCGTCGTGCGCACCACGGTCGAGGGCTTGGTCGCCAAGGGCCGCGCCCACCGCACCAAGCAGGGTTCCTCGGTCTTCTACACCGCGGCCGCCCCGGCGGAAGCCACCGCTGCCGCACCGCAGTCGGAGAACGCCGCCGTCTGAACCAGCCGGCACCGCCCACAGGTGCCCGCTGCGATCGAGCCGGTGCACGAGGCGTTCGTGTACTGAGATGGGGTTCGGCGCTGTCCACCGGTCACCGGTGGACAGCGCCCCACCCAGGCCGTCAGCGGCGCACTCGTGCGCGCCGCACGAGATCCACCGCCGCGCCCGGCCACCTCTCGTGCTCGAAGACGAAGCCTTCTTCGAGCAGTCGGCCCGGGACGACGCGGCGGCTCTTGAGGAGCAGTTCGGTGTCCGTGCGCAGCGCGAAGGCACCGATCTCCGCCATCCACTTGGTGGCGGGCAGCCCCACACGGACCCCCGCCGCGGCCCGCAGGTCACGTATGAACGCGCGGTGCGGGAGCGGGCCGGGTGCGCAGAGGTTCACCGCGCCCGCGACGTCCTCGCGGGCGATCAGGAACTCCACCGCGCGCACGAAGTCCCGGTCGTGGATCCACGACAGGTACTGCGCCCCGCCCGCCACCGGACCGCCGAGGCCCAGGCGGACCATCCGCAGGAGCACGTCGAAGACACCGCCCCGGTCCGGACTCATGACCATCGCGGCGCGCAGCGCCACCTTGCGGGTGTGCGGGGTGCCGGCCTCCTGCTGGGCGCGCTCCCAGTTCTTGGCGATCCGGACGCTGTACTCCCAGTAGTCGGGCACCCCGGTCTCCGTACCGCCGATGACACCGCTCGCCTCGTCGTGGGGCGCGTCGAAACGGTGCGCGTAGATCGTGGCGGTGCTCATCTGGAGCCACAGCTGCGGCGGTTTCGCCGCGGCGGCGATGGCCGCGCCGACGACCTCGGCCGACCGCACACGTGAGTCCATCATGTCCCGCAGATTGGCCTCGGTGTAGCGGCAGCTCACGCTGCGCCCCGCCAGATTGACCACGACATCACTGCCGTCGACCTCCTGCGACCACGGGCCCAGTGTCCGTCCGTCCCAGGCCACTTGGCGGGCCCGCACGGGGTTCCTCGTCAGGACGACGACCTGATGCCCGGCAACGGTCAACGCCCGCTCCAGCACGGCCCCCACCTGACCGGTGCCTCCCGCCAGCACTACCTTCATCGCGCTTCCCCCTCGGTCGAACGACCACTCCCCGAACGGGAGCCTAGACCTGCCCCCACCGGCGCATCCGCCCGGGACCCCGCCGGTCACGCACCTGCCCCACCTCCGCCTCAGTGCTGGATGAGGCCGCCGGATGACTCGCCCCGATGAGTTCCTGCCGTCTCGCGGGTCTCCCCTGACAGACACTGGGGTTCGAGCAAAGGATGAGCCGTGAGCAATGATGTCTGGGCCTTGGTCCATGGGGAGCGTGCGGCGCTGGTCGAAGACCTCGCGCGGCTCGACGACAAGCAGTGGGAGCAGGACTCGCTGTGTGCGGGCTGGACCGTGCACGACGTGGTCGCCCACCTGATCGACACCGCCCGCACCACACGCCTGGGATTCGTGGGGTCCATGGTCCGGGCCCGTTTCGACTTCGACCGGCAGAACGCCCGCGGGGTGCGGCGCCGGCGCGGTGCCTCACCGCAGGAGACGTTGGAGCGCCTGCGTCAGGTGACGTCCCGGACGTCGGCTCCTCCGGCGCCCCTGGACACCCGGCTCGTCGAAGAGGTCGTCCACGGCGAGGACATCCGCCGCCCCCTGGGACTCACCCATACCTACCGTCCCGAGGCCGTCCTCAGAGCGCTGCGCCTGCAGGCTCGTACGTCGGTGTCCTTCGGCGGAGCCAAGGAGAAGGTGGCCGGGCTCCGGCTGGCGCCCACGGACGCCGACGTGACGATCGGGGACGGGCCGGAGGTGCACGGCCCCGCCCTGTCCCTGCTCCTGGCCATCTCCGGGCGCTCGGAGGCGCTGGACGAACTGGACGGGCCGGGGCTGGCCGCACTGCGGGCAGCCGCCGCCTGACGGCGCCCGCGCGGACCGGCCGTCACAGGACCGGCGGGCCCTGCTCGACGCGGCGCAGCACCGGTTCGAGTCGGTCGAGCCCCTCGCCGGTCTGGATCTGCCGCTCGTCCCACCAGGTGACGCCCTCATCGGCCAACGGGCCGATCAGATCACGGGTCTTGGCGGCGTCACCACCCGGCGAGGCGCCGCCCAAAACGATGTCGAACGGAGCGTCGGCCGATTCCTGGCGCTGGTCCTGACGCTGGTTTTCGCGCTGCTCCTGCACATAGGCCACCAGATCGCGGATCTGGTCGATCGGAGGCACATGCCCGTGCCTGGCGTCCGTGAACAGCGGGACCGCGCCGTCCCAGCGGGCCGCCCGGCGCATGGGCGGACGGTGGGGCCAGAAGCCCGCGATCCAGACCGGCGGGCGAGGCTGCTGGACCGTGGCCGGCAGCAGCGTCACGTCACGCGCCTGGTAATGCCGTCCGTCGTGGTCCACCGGCTCACCCGACCAGTAGCGCTGCACCAGGCCCAGACCCTCGTCGAGGCGCTCGGCCAGCACCTTCGGGTCGGTGGTGTCGCCGAAGCTGCCGTACTCGTCCTCGACGGGCCCGCCGAGGCCCGCGCCGAAGGTGACCCGGCCGCCGCTGAGGACGTCCAGCGTCGCCACCTGCCGGGCGAGCTGCTGCGGGCGCCGCCGGGCGAGCGGGGTGACCAGCGTGCCCAGCCTGATCCGGGAGGTGGCGAGCGCGGCGGCGGTCAGCAGCATCCAGGGGTCACCGAAGGGACGGCCCGCATGCCTGCGATGCAGCACGTGGTCCCAGACGAACAGTCCGTCCCACCCCGCTTGTTCCGCGGCCGCGGCCAGCTTCGCCACGGTGCGGGGGTCAGCGAAATCACCGAAGTTGGGAATGTTCACCGAGAAGCGCATCCCCGCATCCTGCTGCACACCCCCGGCACCGGCAACCGTGCCGCCGCCCGCTCAGAAACGCAGCAACCGCTGCGTGATCTCCCGGTACTGCCTCATGGCGTGCCGCAGGTCGTTCGACTCGGTCTCCGGGTCCCGGCCTTGCCAGCCGTCGTGGAGGGCGTCCCGTCGTTCCGTGAGTGCGCTCATGAGCTGGGCCGCCGCTTCGTCGAAGATGCGTTCGGCCTCCTCAAGGGAGGCGAGCGGACTGCCGGCGAAGTCGTTGAGGGCTTCTTGGAGCCGCAGGGAAAGCCGGTCCTGTTCGGTCGCCGGGAGCAGTGCGTCCGGGCCCGGGGTGCGACGCTCGGTGGAGCCCCGCGGCTGGTCCGCCGGCTGCTGCGCGCGTGCCTGGTCGTACATCATGGTGGGCCACTTTCCTGTGCGTCATGTCAGCTGCGTCATGTCGGCAGGTGGAACAGACCGACGGGACGATGGAGTGGGGGCCGGCCGGGAACTCCGGCCGGCGAGGAGGTCGGTCGTCGATGAAGACGCGGTCACGTCGAACGGGCGACGCTGGTGGGATCAGCCTAGGTGCGCGGGGGGATGCCCGTCGCCGCCCGCGGACGAAGGCCCGGGTGAACCTCCTCCCCGGCCGGGCGCGTCACCCGTACGTGGCGAGACGGAGGAGCGGAGATCAGGTCTGGAACACCGCGCCGATGAACTCCGACAGGAGGCGTTCCTTCAGCGGCCCGGGCAGTGCGTCGAGCAGGACCAGTACCGGCGCCATCCGCCGGGGCAGTGCCGCCCCGTCACCGAGGCCCGCGAAGGCCAGGACGGCCGCGATCTCCTCCGGGCCCAGTGTCTGCGGGTCGAGGCCGGCGGCGAGGTCGGCCAGGCCGGGGTCCACGGCCACCGGCGGCAGGGCGCGGGCCGCCCGGAGCGCGGCGGCGAGATCCTCCAGGAGCGCGTCGATCTGGTCGACGGTGGCCGGGGTCAGGGTGAGGTGGAGATTGGGCGGCATGGCGTCGAAGGAGAGTTGGGGCTGCAGGTACCAGCCGCGCTCACGCATCTCGTCGGCGAGGTGGAGCAGCAGGCTCAGGGCGGGCTCGCCGTCCCCGGCGTCCAGGACGGTGAACGCGACCAGGCCCGCGGCCGGCTCCCCCAGCACGCGTATCCCCGGGGTGGCGCGCAGGCCCGCCACAAGGCGGTCGCACGCGTCGGCGACCCGGCCGGCCAGCGCGGTGTAGCCGTCGGCGCCGACGTGCTGGAGGACCGCCCAGGCCTGGGCCAGCAGGCCCCCGGACTTCGTGCCCTGGACCGTCGGGTTGACGACCGGGTATCCGGGCCAGCCCGCGTGGGCGAAGTACTGGTGGCGGCGCAAGGCGGCATCCCGGTACAGGACCACCGAGGCGCCCTTGTCCGCGTAGGCGTACTTGTGCAGGTCCACCGAGAGGGAGGTGACTCCCTCCACGGACAGGTCGAACGGCGCCACCTCCCGTCCGGCGCGGCGCAGATGGGGCAGCAGCCAGCCGCCGATGCAGGCGTCGACATGGCAGAGCACGCCGTGGGCCGCGGCCGCCGCGGCGATCTCCGCCACCGGATCCATCACTCCGTGCGCGTAGGAGGGGGCCGAGGCGACCACCAGGGCCGTGCGGTCGGTGAGCGCGGCGGCCATGGCGGCCGCATCCGCGCGGAAGGTGTCCGGGTCGACGGGCACGACCACCGTCTCCAGGCCCAGGTAGTGGGCGGCCTTGTGGAACGCGGCGTGGGCCGTGGACGGCAGGACCAGTTGCGGCGCGGTGATCCCGCGGACCGCGCGGGCGTGGTCCCGGGCCGTCTTGACGGCGAGCAGGATGCTCTCCGTGCCGCCGCTGGTGAAGGTCCCCTGGGCGCCCGGCGCGCCGAGCAGCTCCACGACGGCGCCCACCAGGTCGTTCTCCAGGCGGGCGACGCTGGGAAAGACGGTCGGGTCCAGGCCGTTGACGGTCGCGTACGCCGTGTACGCGGCGGCGGCCAGCTCGTCCAGTCCCTGCAGACCGGCGTCGTAGACGTAGGCGAAGGTGCGCCCGCCGCGCGTGGGCGCGTCGGCCTCGCGCAGGGCCCGCAATTCGGCGAGGACGTCGGCGGCAGGACGAGCCGTGGGCAGCGGGCGGATGCGGTCAGTCGTCACGGCTGGTCTCTTCCTGCGGGATGGTCGGGACGGGGGTGGGGGCGGCGCGGTCCTCGCGGTAGCCGTGCAGCGCCCACAGGCTCGCGGCGGCCAGCAGGCCCGGCAGCACGCTCGTGCCCAGGGTGATGCCGGTCAGGGCGGACTCGGGCTGGGCCACCCGGTGGTCGGCGTCGGAGGAGCGGAAGCCGGTCACCGCGAGGAGCAGGGCGAACAGCCCGGCGCCCAGCGCGAAGGCCAGGGTCTCGGCGGCGGTCCACAGGCCCGTGAAGGTGGCCGCCCGCCGCTTGCCGGTGCGGGCCACGTCGGCGGCGAGCGTGTCGGCGAGCATGGTCATCGGCAGCAACTGGAGCCCGGCGTAGGCGATTCCGAGCACGGCGGTCGCCCCGTAGGCGACCGCGGGGCCTGCCGCCGCGGTGCAGGCGAGCGGCACCGTCCCGGCGAGGAAGAGCAGAGAGGCACACCACTGCGCGTACGTCGCCCCGCGCCTGCGCGCCAGGCGGTTCCACAGCGGCATCACCAGGACGAGCGGGCCGATCAGACACGCGAACAGGACACTGACCGCGGCGGGCCGCCCCAGCGTGTACGTGGCGAAGTACTGGACGCCGGCGAGCATGACGCCCACGGCGAGCGCCTGAAGGGTCCACATGCCGGCCAGGAAGAGGAACGGCCGATGAGAGCGGGCGGCGGCCAACTGGGCGCGCAGCGAGGGATCGGCTTCGGCCCGGGCCGCCACCGGGGCCCGCCGGGTGCTGAACCAGGCGCCGAACATGCCCAGGGCCAGCAGGCCGGCGACGGCCGCCCCCATCGTGCGGTAGCTCGCCGGGCTGTCGCCGTCGGCGTGGGCGATGGCCGGTGCCAGAGCCCCGGACAACAGGATCGCCACCCCCAGGAAGGCCACCCGCCAGCCCAGCACCCGTCCGCGCTCCGCGGGGTCCTCGGTCATCTCGGCGGGCATCGTCACGTACGGCACCTGGAAGACGGCGTAGGCGGTGGCCGCCAGCAGGAACAGCGCGGCCACGTACGCGGCCGCCGCGCCTGCCCGCAGGGGTGGCGCGGCGAAGATGAGCGCGAACAGCGGCGGCAGGGTGCAGGCCCCGACGAGCAGGAACGGCCGGCGGCCCCCGCCCTTGAGCCTGCTGCGATCGGACAGCGCTCCGACCAGCGGGTTGATCAGGACGTCCCAGGCCTTGGGCAGGAAGACCGCCGCCCCGGCGATCGCCGCGGGGACGGCGAGCACGTTGGTGAGGTAGTAGAGCAGGATCAGGCCCGGCACGGTGGCGAAGGTCCCGGTGCACAGCGAGCCGAGGCCGTATCCCACGCGCACCCCGCGCGGCAGGGGCGGGACCTGCTCCGGGCCCGGGTCCGCACGGGTGTCTGCTGGCATGCCGCAGATCATGAACGACGGTTCGAGCGATCGACAAGGGTCTGACGTGACGGCGCTGTGAACACCCCGCCGCCATCCGCGACCGGCCCTGGCCGCTTGTCCGGAGCGGGGCGTCGGATCAGCGGTGGATGTCCGCGCCGGGGCCCAGCGGCAGGCCGAGGCCGTAGAAGAGGCCGAGGACCGCGAGCCAGGCGATCAGGAACGGGACCACGAACACCGAGAGCCGGGACAGGACCGTGCCCAGCTGCGCCCCGGGTTCGTAGCGGCGCAGGATCGTCAGCATCAAGAAGACGTACGGGTTGAGCGGCGTGATCATCTGGGTGGCGGAGTCACCGATGCGGAACGCGGCCTGGGTGACGGCGGGTTCCATCCCGATGAGCAGGAACGCCGGGACGAAGACCGGGGCGACCAGGGACCACAGCGCCGAGCCCGAGGTGACGAACAGGTTCAGGACGCAGACCAGGAGGACGAACAGGACCAGGCCCGTGAAGCCGGTCAGGCCCGCGGACTCCAGGAGGTTCGCGCCGTTGACCGCGAGCAGGGTGCCGACATTGGACCAGTCGAAGACACCGATGACCTGAGAGATCACCAGGATCAGCACGATGTAGCCGGACATGCCGGTGATGGACTCGGCCATCATGCGCGGCGCGTCCTCGGCGCGCGTGAGGGTGCCCACGGTGCGGCCGTAGACGACGCCGGCGAGGACGAACGCCACGAACAGCAGCGGCACGATGCCGTTGAGGACCGGCGAGGGGACCAGCGCGCCGCCCTCGCCGCGCAGCGGGGAGCCCGGCAGCAGCCAGCAGGTGACCACGACGGCGGCGTAGAGCAGGACGGCCAGGCCCGAGCGCAGCAGGCCGGTGCGTTGCCTTGCGGTGACGCTCACCGTGGCGGCCGGGGGCGCGGTGGCCCCCTGTGCCGCCTCCTCGCCCTCGGCGCTCTCCCGCACGTCGGCGTCCGGGTCCGGCTGGGGCAGCCGGGGCTCCAGGACGCGGGCGATCAGGAAGCCGCCGATCAGGGCGAGCACGCAGCTGGCGGCGGCGGTGAAGAAGTAGTTGATGAGGATGTGCGTGGGGGCGCTCTCGCCGCCCGGTACGACCGCGGCGGCCTGGTGGGTGATGCCGGTGTACAGCGCGTCGAGCGCCCCGATGGAGAAGCCCGCCGCATAGCCCGCGCACACGCAGGCGAATCCGCCGATGAGGCCCGCGATCGGGTTGCGGCCCGCGTTCTTGAAGGCGAGCGCGGCCAGCGGCGGGATGACCAGGATCGCCACGTCGCTCATCAGGTGGGCCTGGCAGGACACGAAGGCGACCAGGTAGGGCAGCAGCCGCTTGGGGGCCCGCGCGATGGAGGCGCGTACGGCCGTCTCCAAAAGGCCCGTCTTCTCGGCCACGCCGACCGCGGCCATCATCAGCAAGACGGTGCCCAGGGAGGGGAATCCGGTGAAGTTCGGGATGAAGTTCTCGAGCAGCCAGCGCACGCCCTCGCCGCTGAACAGGCCCTTGACCGCGAGGGTCTTGTCCTGGCCGGGCACCGTGACGGTGGTGTGGGTGGCGGCCAGGACCGTCGACACCGTGCCGATGATCACAAACAGGCCGAGGAAGAGCAGCACCGGATGCGGGAGCTTGTTGCCCGCGCGCTCGATGCCGCCCAGGACCTTGTCCAGTGCGGAGCGCCGCGGCGGCCCGCCGGCCGGCGTCTTCGCCGGGGTCAGCGAGGCGCTCATCCGGCAACTCCGCGCGCTGGGGCGCCGCTCGCCGCACCGGCGGTCCGCGCCAGGCCCAGCGTGTCCTTGCGGACGGCGCCGCGCTGGGCGACGAGCACGACGTTGGCCGGGTCGGACAGCACGGAGATGTCCGCGAGGGGATCGCCCTCGCACACCACCAGGTCGCCGTGTTTGCCCGCCTCCAGCGTGCCGATCTGCGCGGAGAGGCCCAGGAGTTCGGCGGCGCTGCGGGTGCCCGCCTCGATGGCCCGCTGCGGGGTCATGCCCAGGGACACGAGGTGGGAGAGCTCGCGCAGGTTGCGGCCGTGGGGCACCATCGCCGCGTCGGTGCCCATCGCGATCCGTACGCCGTCGGAGATGGCCGCCGCGATGTTCTCGCGGGTGATGCCCGACCAGCGGACCTTCTTCTCGTAGTGGAAGGGCTCCATGGTGGAGCGGTCGATGCCGTCGAACACCGTGGAGAGCGTCGGCACCACGAACGTGCCGTGCTCACCGGCCAGTTCGCGCGCCCGGGCGGTGAGGCCGTAGCCGTGCTCGACGCTGCTGACGCCGCCGCGGATCGCGTTCACGATGCCCGCGGTGCCCTGGGCGTGGGCCGCCACGGGCCGGCCGCCGTGCCGGGCCACCTCGTCGACGACCGTGCGGATCTCCTCGACGGTCAGGCCCTCGTCGTCGGGCTGGTCGTAGGGGCTGCTCATGCCGCCGGTCGCGCACACCTTGATCACGTCGGCGCCCGAGCGCAGCAGGCGGCGCACCGCGATCCGCACCTCGTCGGGGGTGTCGGCGATCTCGCCCACCCCGGCGCTGGGGTCGAAGCCGCACTCGGAGCGGAAGTCGGCGTGCCCGCCGGTGTGGCTCAGGATGCGGACCGCGGTGTGCAGCCGGGGTCCCGCGGTCAGGCCCGCGGCGACCGCGTCCCGGTAGCCGGCCGGCAGCCCGCCCAGGTCGCGGGCGGTCGTGATGCCCGCCTCCAGGGTGATGCGCAGCCGTTCGGCGGTGCGGAAGGTCTCCAGGGTCGGGTCGCTCTCGTGGCGGCGGGCCATCTGACGGGGCGATGCGATGGCGAGGTGGACGTGGGTGTCGATGAAGCCCGGCAGGACCGTGCGGCCCGCCGCGTCCACGGTGCGGGCGCGGGCGGGCGCTCGCGGCGCTGTGGCCGCCGGTCCGGCGAAGACGATCGTGCCGTCCTCGTCGACGTCGATCACGGCGTCCGTCACGGGTGCCGCGCCGGTGCCGTCGACGAGACGGGCCCGGATGATGCGCAAGGAGGAGAACTGTGCGTGGCTCATGGCCGACGATCCTCGGTATCAGGGATCACGGCTGTGTAAAATCGCCGGAATCCTTCACCACGATGCTTCCGACGCAGGATTTGGCCCATCTCATGGATACGCAGCGCGCCACCCCGCTGGACGAACTGGACCTGGCGATCGTGCACGCCCTGCAGATCCAGCCCCGGATTCCCTGGGTGCGCATGGGCCAGGTCCTGGAGGTCGACGCGGTGACGGTCGCCCGCCGCTGGGAGCGCATGGTGCGCGCGGGCGTGGCCTGGGTCGACGGCTATCTGTCGCCCGGTCACGACGAAGGCGTCTACGCCCAGATCGAGATCGACATGGACGGGCGGCTGAGCGAGGACACCATCGGGCAACTCGCCCGCGACCCGCACGTGCTGAGCCTGAAGCAGACCTCCGGCGGGCGTGACCTGCTCGCCATCGTCGGCGCCTGCGACCTGGACGGCCTCGCCCGGCTCTCCGGCGAGCGGGTGTCGCACCTGCCGGGCGTACGCGCCGTACGCAGCCACGTCATCACCGCGGCACCCTTCGAGGGGGCCTCCTGGCGACTGCGCAGCCTCACCCGGCAGCAGCGGACCGCCCTGAGCGTGGACCGCCCCGCGCTCCCCGACGAACCGCTGCGCCCCCTCGACCGGCGGATCGCCCTGGCGCTGGGCGCCGACGGCCGGATGCCGCTGACGGACCTCGCCCAGAGCGTCGGCGCCTCCGCGGCGACCGTCCGGCGCCGCCTGCGGGTCCTGACCGGCACGGGACGGCTCTCGCTGCGCTGCGCACTGGCCAGGCCCCTGACCGGCTTTCCGGTCTCGGTCGTCTACTTCGGCTCGGTGCCCGCCCAGCATCTCGACGAGACGGTGAGCGCCCTGCGCACCCTGCCGGGCCTGCGCATGTGCAGCATCACCGCGGGCGCGCACAATCTGGTGCTCGACATCTGGCTGCCGGCCCTCTCCGAGGTCCACACCACCGAGGCGCTGCTCAACAGCCGCCTCGCCCACCTGGACCTGCGCATCACGGAGCGGGCCGTGGTGCTGCGCACGGTAAAGCACGTGGGGCGCATCCTGGACCGCAGAGGGCACAGCGTGGGCTCAGCCCCGCTCAACTACTGGGACGCATAGCGAACTCCGGCTCACACGCGCGCCCCTCAGGTCCCGTTCTCCCGCGCCTGCGCGCGCAGGGCGAACAGCCGGGTGAGCGGGTGGAAGCGGTAGCGGCCCGGCGCCCGGGATTCCAGGAACTGCACGTCCACCAGCTGCTCCAGGATCACCTCGGTGGCCGACGGCGCCCCGCCCGTGGTCGCCGCCGCCTGGCTCACCGTCAACTCGCCGTGCCCGGCGGCCAGCAGGGGCAGGGCGAGCGCCGCCGCCCTGCCGGTGGGCCCCCGGGCCAGCAGCTCCCGGTGGCCCGCCTCCAGGGCCGCACCCATGTCCAGATCGGCGAAGGACAGTTCCGCAAGCCGCCGCCCGGGGTCGGCCAGCCGGTCGGCGAGCTCCCGCACCGGCCACCGCGGACGGGCCGCCAGGCGGGCGCCCGCGATCCGCAGCGCCAGCGGCAGGTGGTCGCAGTGGTGCGCGATGGCCTCGGCGGCATCCCGCTCGGCCGTCAGCCGCCCCGCTCCCGCCCACAGACCGAGCACGTCCAGGGACGCCGGGGGCGGCAGCGGCGCCAGATGGAGAGGGACGGCGCCGTTCAGGGCCGCCAGGACACCGCGGCTGGTGATCAGGACCGCGCAGCCGTGCGCCGCGGGCAGCAGGGGCCGCACCTGGGCCGCGTCCACGGCGTTGTCGAGGACGACCAGGAGCTGCCGTTCGGTGAGCAGCGTGCGGTAGGCCGCCGCCGCGTCCGCCACGCCGCCCGGGTAGGGCCGCGGGGCACCCAGCGCGCCCAGGAAGCGCCGCAGGACGACGTCGGCCGGGACCGGGTGCTCGTCCCGGCGTGAGCCCCGCAGATCGACGTACAGCTGGCCGTCGGGGAACCGCTCGCCGAAGCGGTGGGCCGCGTGCACGGCGAGCGCCGACTTGCCGACGCCGCTCGGCCCGTCGAGCGTCACCACCAGCGGCCCCCTGCCCCGGGGGGCGGGGCGGAGCACGTCGAGCGCCGCCAACTCCCCTGCCCGGCCCGGGAGTGCGGCGATGTCCGGCGGCAACTGGCGCGGGACGGGCAGCGACCATCCGGCGCCCTCCGCCCCGTACGGCACCGTGCGGCCGCCCGGCCCCGGGCGGAACCGGCGTGCCTCCTCCACCCGGTCCCGGGCCGTGGCGAGCAGACGCAGCTCGTGCCCGGTGGCGCCGAGCAGCTGCACCAAGGTGTCGAAGCGGTCCGTCGGCGGCAGGGTCTTGCCCGCGAAGTAGTCGCCGATCACCCCGTGCGCCCAGCCGGTGCGCGCCGCCAGCTGCCGGTAGGTGATCTGCGCGCCACCGTCCCTGCGCGCGGCTCGCCTGCGCAGCTGTCGCAGCAGCGCGGCCAGCGCATCGGCCGTGTCCACGGAATCGACCGGGCCGACATCGCCGGCCGCCTCCCGCGCTCCTCCCTCCGGCGGGTGTCCCGCCGCCCCCGTTCCCGCTGGCATGAACCGCGACCTCCCTGCCGGCCCGCGCCGGGCGACACCACTGACCGTCGCCTGGCCGAGGCCATCCGGACCTGTCCGGTGGTGCCCGATTTCGGGGATCTCTCCCCGGGACGCGCTGCGAGAGTCCCTCTACCGCTCGGGTCCCGCGTATCGGCGACCGGGCACCGCACCGGCTGTCGCTACGGCATTCGTGAAATACCGTCCGCCGGTTTGGTGCGGGCCGCGTCGGACGCCGGGAGACCGGGCGTCGCACCACCGCACGACCGACATCGGACAACCAAGGAGGCACGACCTATATGAGCAGGGTCTGCAACAAAGCCCCCAGCCTGCCTGACGGCAGCGTGGCCGAACAGTCCTTGTACGAGCGCGTGGACGGTCCCATCGCCACGGGCTCGGCCCACTTCATGCGGGCGGGCAGCGAGCTGCACCTGATGCACTCCGACCTGGAGCTCAACGACGTGCGCCAGGCCGCCCTGCGGGTGCGCTGCGCCGCGGCCGCCGTGCGCGCCGCACTGGTGGAGTACCGCACCTCGCACCGCGTCGCCCAGGAACTGGGCTTCTACCCGGTGCACGACGAGCGGCTGCGGGTCGCGGGCGGCGGGACCGCCCCGGTGCGCGAGACGCTCGGCGAGGCCCGCGAGGCGGACCTGGTCCAGCTGGACCAGGCCTCCGTCGAGACCATCGCGCGGCGCTACGAAGAGGGCGGGGACGAGGCGGCGTTCGGCCACTTCGTGTCCGAACTGACCACGTTCTCGGCGGCGCTCGACGGCTTCGCGGCGCACGCCGCCGAGGCCGGTGCCGCCGACTGGCAGCGCGTGGCCTGGCAGTTGCTCACCGGGTTCGACCGCATCCGGATCTACGGCCAGGCACTGGCCGTCATCAACATCCTCGGCATGACCCCCGGTGCCGTCGCCGTCGCGGGCGCCGGCCAGGAAAGGAGGAACGGGATATGAGCGCCGTCTGCAACAAGCTCCTCAGTCTCAGTGAGGAGGACCTGCGCGACAAGAAGCAGCTCGCCATGGCAGCGGGCACCGAACTGAACGCGGCCACCAGCGAGCTGTGCCGGGCCCTGGAACTCGCGGAGCACGGCGACGGGGTGGCCGGCGCCGCCGTGTACGCCGCGGCGGCGCGCGACCGGCTCGGCGGCGCCGCACGGATGCTGGCCCAGGTGGCCGACATCCTCGCGACGGGCACGCTCACTCCGGAGACCGCCGCCTGGTACAGCAGGCTCGACTACGACCGGCTCTACCGCTCGGGCATCAGCCTGGGCCAGGTACCGCAGTCGGCCGAGCTGTGGCAGGCGTTCACCGGGCAGGCCAGGATCGGCGGCCCGCTCGGCATCTGCCGCGACATGCGCGAGCGCACGCTCGCGGTGGCCGCGCTGATCAGCGAGTGGCTGGAGCGGGCCGACGTCCCGGCGGCGGACACCGCGCTGCCGCGGATCCAGTCCGCGATGGCCGACCTGGCCACGTACGCCCAGCTCGTCGCCTTCGCCAACAAGGTGGAGCCGCGCGACCCGGCGTGGGTGATCGCGCAGGACGCTGCCGCGTAGCCCGTCGCGGGCAGAGCACGACCCAGCGGAGGAGCGCCGGCCCGGGCCGGCGCTCCTTCCTTGTGCGCCCGTCGCGTGCGGCCGTCCCTCTCGTACGGCCGTCGATGTGCTCTGTGTGCCCTCGGGGGCGTCACGTCCGGTAGGCGCGCGCCTGGAGCCCGTACATCCGCGCGTACAGGCCGTCGCGCGCCAGCAGTTCCTCGTGACTGCCCGTCTCGGCGACGCGGCCGTGCGCGAGGACGACGATGAGGTCGGCGCCGCGTACGGTCGAGAACCGGTGGGTGACCAGCAGCGTGACCGTGTCGGGGTCACCGCCGTCCGGGCAGGGGCGGCGTGCCGCCTCGATGTACCGCTCGAAGATGAGGTGCTCGGTCTCCGCGTCCAGGGACGCGGTCGGCTCGTCGAGGATGCGCAGCAGAGGGTGGGGCCGCATCAGGGCGCGCGCGAGCGCCAGCTTCTGCCACTGGCCCGTCGACAGGTCGACGCCGCGCTCCCAGCGGCTGCCCAGCTGGGTGTCCGGGCCGTCCGGCAGAGAGCCGGGCAGATCACCGGCACCGGCGCGGTCCAGGGCGTCGGCGACCGCGCGCGGATCGGCGATCCGTGACAGGTCTCCCACGCCGACGGTGTCGCGGAGCGCGAACTCGTAGCGTACGAAGTCCTCGAACGCGGCGGCGATCCGCTCCCGCCACCGCTCCGGCGCCAGCGCCTCCAGGCCGGCGCCGTCGACCGTGATCCGGCCCAGCGTCGGCTCGTACATCCTGCACAGCAGCTTGACCAGGGTGGTCTTCCCGGAGCCGTTCTCCCCGACCAGGGCCACCACGGCCCCGGCCGGCAGCCGCAGGCGCACGTCGTGCAGCGTGGTCAGGGCCGTGCCCGGATAGCGGAAGGACAGTCCTTCGACGGTGATGGCCGTGCGCAGCCGCGAGGGCACCGGCGCCCAGGCGGGCTTCGCGGCGTGGCCGGCCCCGGTGGCCTGCGGCGCGAGGCTCGCCCGCTCCGCGTAGGCGCGCAGCCAGCGCAGCCGCTCGGCGCTCTGCAGGAAATCGACCACGGCCCCCGTGGCCTGCACGAGTCCGCCGACATGCCCCGTGAAGCGTCCCGCCAGGACCACGGCGAGCAAGACCGCGCCCAGGCTGGTGTGACCGGTGACAGCGAGGTGCACGACGAAGGCGACCGAGCCGATCAGGCCCAGGGCGTTGAGGAGTCCGGCCACGCTCCCGATCGCGGCGAACCGCCACTGCGCCCGGCCGGACACCCTGTCGGCGCGGCGGCGCAACTCCCGCACCCTGGCGCACAGTTCGGGCCCCGCCTCGAAGACGCGCAGTTCCTTGCCCGCGTCCGGCGAGGTGGCGAGCCGGGCCAGCCGGGCGGCGAGCCGGTAGTCGGCGGCCGTGGCCTCCTGGGCGCGGGCGAGGACGCCCCGGGCCGAGACCTGCAGGCGCAAGGCGAGCGCCCCGACGAGCGGGAGCACCAGGAGGGCGGGATGGACGGTGGCCAGGAGCACGGCGGTCACCAGGAAGCCGCCGAGCTGCTCGAGCAGGTTGAGCACCCAGTTGAGCAGGGCGCCCATGGCCAGGGTGCGGTCGCGCAGCAGATGGAGCCGGTCCTGGAAGGCGGGCGACTCCTGGTGGCGCAGTCCGGGTATCCCCGCGGCGAGCCGAGCCAGCAACCGGTCGAAGGCGAAGCCCACGCGTTCGCTGAGCCCGATCCTGGCGCCGATGGCCGCCAGTTCGACCGCCTCCCACACGCCGAGGCTCACCACGAGCAGGAGAGCCGCCGTCACCGTGGCTTTCGGCAGCCCCTCTTCCGCGCCCTCGGCCAGGGACCGCAGCCACAGGGCCTGCAGGGCCGCGAGTCCGGCCGCGGCGGGCACGAGCAGCAGTCCGAGCACGGCGAGCTTCCAGGACTCCCGGAAGGATTCGGTGACCAGGGTGCGCAGGGCGTCGAGCACCCCGCGCCCACCCCGCCCCCCGTGTCCGGCGTCGTCGGGAGGGTCGAGGGCGGTGGCGGTGGCGGTGGCGGTCTGCGGCCGTTCGCGGGCCGCCTCCGCCGGACGGGTGCGCGCCCGCGGGCGGTGAGATCGGGACGCGCCGGGGCCACCGGCGGTCTCTGCCGTGTCTGCCGTGTCTGCTGTGTCTGCTGTATCGGCGCAGGCAAGCTCGTCGGCGGCGAACCGCTCCGCCTGCAACCGGTACATGTGGGCGTACTTGCCCTCCAATGCCATCAAGTCGTCGTGGGAGCCGCTCTCCACGATGCGGCCGCCGTCCAGGACATGGATGAGGTCCGCTTTGCGTACGCCCGAGAAACGGTGGGAGACCAGGATCGTGGTGGCCCCGCCGCTCACCGTCAGGAACCGGTCGAAGAAGGCGGCCTCCGCCCGCGCGTCGAGATGCGCGGTGGGCTCGTCCAGCACGAGCACGGCGCCCGACCGCGCCGCCAGCAGGGCGCGGGCAAGTGCCACCCGCTGCCACTGGCCGGCGGACAGATCGGCGCCGCCCGTGAACTGCCGGGAGAGCACGGTCTCCCAGCCCGCACCGAGCCTGCCGGGCAGGTCGGCGCCGTCGGCCAGCTCCAGGGCGCGCTCCAGGGCGCCCGTGTCGCCGCCGATGTCCGGGGCGCCCATCGCCACGTTGTCGCGCAGCGTCAGCGGATACTTCACGAAGTCCTGGAAGACGACGGAGATTCCCCGGCGCCACTGCCGCGCGTCGCCGGCGCGCACGTCCGCGCCGTCGGCCGTGATGCGTCCGGCGTCGGGCTCGTGGAGCCGCGCGAGGAGTTTGATCAGTGTCGTCTTGCCGGAGCCGTTCGCCCCGACGATCGCCACGGAGGTTCCGGCCGGGATCTCCAGGTCGAGCCCGCGCAGCACGGGCCGGTCCGTGCCGGGGTAGGTAAAGCCCACGGATTCGAAGGCGAGGGTGCGGCGGATCGCCGGGCCGGCCGGGCGGCCATGGGCGCGGCCGATTCCGTCCGGCTTCTGCCCCGGGCGGCTCTCGGCCGGGCCCCGCCCCGGCCCGTATCCGGCGCTCCCCCGTGACTCCAGTGCCGCGAGCGAGCGCAGTCCCAGCAGCGCGTCGCGCACCAAGAGGTCGTCGTCGCCGACCCAGCCGAGGGCCGGCAGGGCGAGTGCCGCCTGGGCGCTGATGACGAGCTGGGTGAGCCCGAGGTCGCCCCGCGCGGCGGCCCAGGCCGCGTATCCCAGGACCAGGCCCTCCCCCAGCACGACGAACCCCACCGCGCCATAAGCGCGTCGCGCGGCCGTTCCGCGGGTGGCCCAGACCCGGGACATGCCCGCCTGCCACACGGCCGTCATCCGGTCGGCGAGCCAGGTGCCGAGCCCGAAGACACGTACCTCTTTGGCGGGTTCGGGGTCCACGGCGAGTGACCGCAGGTAGCCCGCCCTTCGGATCACCGCGCCTGCCGCCTCCATGCTGCCGTGCACCTGCCGTGACAGCCGCAGGTAGGAGCGGTAGGTCAGCACCGCGGCGAGCGCCATGAGCGGCGGTGCCCACCAGGCCAGCGGCGCCAGCAGGACGAGCAGGCCGATCCCTTCGAGCCGCGGGCGTACGATCTCGGGCAGCAGCGCGGCGAGTTGGTCGGGCCGGGTGCCCTGCTCGGTGGCCAGGCGCAGCGTGTCGGCGTAGCCCGGCTCTTCGAGGTGTCCGATGCCGTCCGGGCCGGTCCCCGCGGCGATGGCCCTGTCCTCCACCACACTGGCCGCCCGCAGCCGCAGGACCGCCGCGAGCCCGCTCTCCAGCGCGCGCAGTCCCGTACGTGCCAAGGTCAGCGCACCGAACACGGTGAGCACGGCCAGCGCACCGCGGGCCTGCGCCGACCCGGCGCCCCCTTCCACGGCTGCGGGCAGTGCCCCCACGAGCCGGCCGGTCGCGATCACGATGAGCGGTCCGGTGAGCGCCCCGCAGACCACCGTCACGGCCAGGGCGACCGTGTGGCGGGGACCGGCCCGCCACAGCAGCCGCACGGCAGCCGTCCATTCCTGCCACGTCCGCATTCCGGCCTCCTGAGCCGTGCACCACCATCGGGTGCACGATGCTCACAGAGGCGCCCGGCGTCCGGACGAGGGTCCCGGTCCCGACCGGACGCTGCCGGTCACCTGCCCGGTCGTGGCACGACTCAGGGGCGAGCGGGGGCTCGGACGTCCCCGTGCCGGTGCCGGCCAAGCCCGACGCCGCGCCGAAACGCCGGTCAGCTGCCGGTGAGGCCGCGGCGGCCCGCGATGACGCCCGCCTGGAAACGCGAGTCGGCCTCCAGCGCCGTCATCAGCTCGGCGACCCGCCTGCGGTAGGTCCGCACGGACATGCCGACGCGGCGCGCCCCCACGGCGTCGGTGACTCCGGCCGCGAGCGCCCGCAGGACGGCCAGCGAATCGGCGTCCAGGCCCTCGGTCTCACGCCGGAGGTAGTCCGCGAGCGGGGTGCCCGCGTCCCACGTGGCACGCATCAGCGCGTGGACGCCGCCGACGAGGGCCGGGGCGGTGGTGATCGTGAATTCACGGCCGCGCGCTCCGGAGCGGCCGGCCAGGATCATCACTCTGCGGTCGATGATGATCGTCTCGTGCGGCAGCGTCGCGGCGCGGATCCGCACCAGACCGCCCGCGGCCGCGACGGCGAACAGATGCAGCCGCTGATCCTCGTCGGCCAGCACCGCGGGGGTGTAGAGCTTCCGTACGACCGTGCCGCCTTCGATCCGCGGGCGCAAGCGGCGCGCGATCGTCTCCCTGGCCTCGGGCCGCGACCAGGTGTGCAGGTCGTCGGCGGCGCAGAAGAACTCCCGCGTCGTCTCGCCGAACAGCTGGGCGGTGTGCGCGGCCAGCTCCCTCTCACCGTGCAGCGTCACTGTCGCTTGGTCGGTCGTCACCCTCCCAGTCTTCCTCATCGGCGTGGCAACAGGTTGCCATCCGGTCCTGTGCCGGTCCCGGCGGGTCCAGGCTTGGGACATGACCACACAGATCACGGCCGCCGCGAGCGGCCAGTTCACCCTCGGCGGCGACCTGCGCGTCAACCGGCTCGGCTTCGGCGCGATGCGGCTGCCGTCGGGCACCTTCACCGGTCCGGCCCGCGATCCGCGCACCGGTATCGCGGTCCTGCGACAGGCCGTCGAAGCGGGCGTCGACCACATCGACACGGCCGGTTTCTACACCCGGGGCGACGTACGGGCCAACGACCTGATCCGCCGGGCGCTGGCGCCCTACCCGGACGACTTGCTGATCGCCACCAAGGTGGGGCCGCTGCCCGGAGCGGACGGCATGCCCAGCGAGCAGGCGGGCCCCGAGCAGCTGCGCGAGCTGGTGACCGAGGACCTGCGGGCCCTGGGCCTCGACCGCTTCGACCTGGTCTATCTGCGGGTCGGAGGGATGCGCGAGCCCGGCGGCGAGAGCGTGGCCGACCGGTTCGCGGCCCTGGCGCAGCTGCGCGAGGAGGGGCTGATCCGTCACCTGGGCGTCAGCAACGTCGACGCGCGGCAGCTCGCAGAGGCGCAGACTGTCGCGCCGGTCGTCGCGGTGCAGAACCAGTACCACGTGCACCGGCCCGGTGATGCCGCCGTGCTCGCGAACTGTGCGGAACACGGCATCGCCTACGTGCCGTTCTTCCCGCTCGGCGGCGGCTTCGACCCCATCGAGCACGAGCGCCTCACCAAGGTCGCCGAGCGGCACGGGGCGACGACCGCGCAGGTCGCCCTCGCCTGGTTGCTCGCGAGTGCGCCGAACATGCTGGCCATCCCCGGCACCGGCTCCCCCGCCCACCTCACCGAGAACATCGCGGCGGCCGGCCTGCGTCTCGACGCGACGGATCTGGCCGAACTGACCACGTGAGACAGGCCTCGCCGAACTGACGGCACGGTCCGCGGTCCGGCCGACCGCAGCCGCTGCCCCGTCCGCCGCCTATCGCTTTCTCAGCGCCTCGTTGAGAGCGGCGCGGATCGGCCCGGGCAGCGGCTCGCCCTCCGTCGTGGCGATCAGCTCGTCCGCCACCGCCCGCAGCTTGGTGTTGGAGTGCTGCGACACCTCGACCAGAATCTCCCACGCCTCGTCCGCGGTGCACGGCCCCAGTGTCATGAGCATGCCCCGCGCCTGGTCGATGGACGGATGGGACTCCATGGCGCGATGCAGTTCATTGACCTCGGTGCGCAACGCCCTGATCTCGGAGACCTCATCCGCGCAGTCGTCGTCGACGACCTCTTGATCGGGATCAGTGTGTGGGCTCAATCCCGAAGCGTCGGGAGAGTCCGGTGAGGAGGCCACCTGCTCCACCTCTCATTTTCTCGGACTGCCTCTGTCAGGCCGGCAGCTCCGCTGATGAGCCGAGCATCGCAGATTCTCCACAGCCGTGGCCAGAGTTTGCGATTCCGTGCATGCGGCAGCGCCGGTGGCTGTGTGTCCCAACCGACCGGCGCCTACGTCGCACAGCGCTGTGCTTACGCAGCGATCGAGTAGCCCCCTGTGTTGATCTGAAACGGGCGACCTTCTCGATTCGCCGGCCGAGCGGGCTGGGGCGGGCAGATCCGGACACATGCGGGCGGTGCCCCCGGCCGGTCAGGGCAGGGGATCAAGGGTGCCTTCGAGGCGGTGCCTGATGATCTGCGGACGGCGCCACAGGGCCAGGATCTCGTTGGCGAGGGCCACCATGAGCAGCGGGTCCTCGTCACCGCGCACCTTGACGACGGCGGCCGACAGACCGCGCGGGACGGCTCCCGCGTCGAGGAGTACGCGCCATTCGTCCGGGCCGATCTCCAGGAACTCCAGCGTGGTGAGACCGGCGATCTCCAGAGGGTCGGCGAGCGTGCCGGGGTAGGCGGTGAGCGTCCTCAGCCGGGGCAGCCCGGCGGCCGGGGCAAGACTCAGGGGATCGCCTTCCCACACCCCGATGGCCAAGACCTCCATGCCGGGGTGCGCGGCGGCCCCGACACTCGGCAGGCCGTGGATGTTGACGTACGCGACGGGCGGCGGCCCGTGTCCGACCGCGCCGCCGCGCCCCTGGAGGTCCTGGCCCCGCACCAGGTCGGTGAGCGAGTCGGCGACCAGTTCGGCCCCGATGTTCTGCTCGTGACCGAGGAGGATGATCTGTCCGGTGTGCCCTTGCGGGCCGGGGGTCAGATCGACCGCCAGCCGGTCGCCACCGCCGTTGTCCCCGAAGGCGATCCATCCCGGCGAACCGACCAAGCCCTGTACGGCGGCGTCGGGCGGGGTGAGGACCGCTTCCCGGGCCGCGACGCTCCACGGGCGCGGGCGGGACGCAGCGTCGGCCACGTACAGGTCGTCGAGGGTGAAGAGCTCGCCTTCGAGCGCTTCACAGTCGAGGGCATCGGCCCCCTGGGCTTCGCCCGGCTCCCCCCGCCGGGGCCGTGCCACCCGGTACAGGACCTTGAGCTCCTCCGGCAGGGGAACGCCGAGGCGCGATTCGGCGGCGGCCAGCTCCGCCTCGGTCGCACCGACCGCACCGGGCAACCGCTCCCGCAGCAGCCGCTCCAGCAGCGCCGGGTCCGCCGAGGGGGCCGGTACCGCTGCGGGCACCGGATCGGGAAGACGCCGCCAGGGTTGCGGAACAGCGTCCTGCACCAACAGGAGGACTCCTGGGTCGTCACCGCCGGGTTCCACGGCGGGGCTGGGCCCCAGCAGACGCAAAACGGCCTTGCCATCCGGCGCCAGCTTCCCCGTGAACGAGACGGTGTCGACACCGGCCGCCGCGAGCGCGTCCTGCACCTGCCGCACCGCCGCCGCCTCGGCCCGCTGGTCCTCGGCCCGGGCCGCCTCGTCGGCGTCCGAAGGCCGGCGCCCGCGCGGCAGGCGCCAGCTGTCGCGGCTGATCCGGCCCGCCACGCGAAGGGCCGGGGCATCCTGCTCCCGCGCCCCGCCGCCCCACAGGAGCCGCAGCACGGGCTCCCAGGTCGCGAAGGCGCGCACGGCCGGCGCGGACGCATACTGATCCACCATGCGCAGACCGTACGCGGCCCCACCGACAGCGCGGGCCGCCGCCCCGTGCGGGGGCTCAGCGCTGGCGGACGGGCCGTACGACGATCTCGTTGACGTCCACGTCGGACGGCTGGGCCAGGGCGTACGAGATCGCGCCCGCGATGGCCTCGGGCCCGATCGTGTGGGCCCGGTAGGCGCGCATGGCCTCGGCGGCGCCGGCCTCGGTGATGGTGGTGGCGAGCTCGGAGTCGACCACGCCGGGCGAGATGGTGGTGACCCGGACCGAGGGGTCCGCCTCTTGGCGCAGGCCCTCGGTGATCGCCCAGGCCGCGTACTTGGTGCCGCAGTAGACCGCCGCGGTGGGCACGACCTCGTGGGCGCCGATGCTGGCGACCGTGACGAAGTGCCCCGAGCCCTGGGCGGTGAACACCGGCAGGGCGGCGGCGATGCCGTGCAGCAGGCCGCGGACGTTCACGTCGATCATCCGGTCCCACTCGTCGACCAGCAGGGAGTCCAGCCGCGACAGGGGCATGACGCCGGCGTTGGCGACGAAGACGTCGACGCGGCCGTGCCGGTCGTGGGCGGCCCGGACGAAGGCCTCGACGTCCGCGCGGTCGCTCACGTCGACCTGGACCGGGTACAGGTCGCCGCCGGAGCGTGCGGCCGCGTCGGCCGTGGTCTCGGCCAGTTCCCGCAGGCGGTCGGTGCGGCGTGCGCCGGCCACCACCAGATGGCCCTCGGTGACGAGCCGGGTGGCGACGGCCGCGCCGATGCCGCTGCTGGCGCCGGTGATGAGGACGACCTTGCGGTCGTCGGGGGTGATGTTGTCCGTGTGCTGTGTGGTCATGTCCTTGAGGCTGGCCCGGCCGCAGCGTTCCCGGGAGAGGCGGTGTTCTCCTGGGTGCGGCGCACCCAGGAAGCCCGGCGGACCCCGGCCTAGCATGAGGACATGGCACGTACGGAACTCGGCGACTACCTCACCGCGCGGCGCGCCCAGGTCACTCCCGCCGACGCGAACCTGCCCGTGACGGGATATCGCCGGGTGCCGGGGCTGCGGCGCGAGGAGGTCGCCCTGCTGGCCGGGGTCAGCGCCGACTACTACGTCCGTCTGGAGCAGGGGCGCGAACGCACGCCCTCCGCGCAGGTGCTCGATGCCCTGGCGACCGCCCTGCGCCTGGACGAGGACGGCCGGCTGCACCTGTTCCGGATCGCCGGGATCGGCCCACGCGCCAGGGCCGCCGCCGTGACGGACCGGGTCGAGCCGAGTCTGCTGGCTCTCATGGACGCCTGGCCGCACAATCCGGCCGTCGTCTACAACCGCGCGTACGACGTGCTCGCCTCGAACACGATCGCCGACGCGCTTTTCCACGACTGGGGGCACTCGCGCAACCTCCTGCACGTCGTGTTCACCGATCCCGCCGCCCGCACCTTCTACCGCGACTGGTACGACGTGGCACGCAACTCCGTGGCCGGTTTCCGGCTGGGGCACGGCGCGGCGCCCGACGACCCGCGGGTACGGCAGGTCCTCGGCGAACTCCTTGAGCGCAGCGCGGAGTTCGCCGAGCTGTGGGCCCGCCACGACGCGCGGGGCAAGGCGCTGGAACGCAAGCGCTTCGTCCATCGCGGGGTCGGGCCGCTGACGCTGACCATGCAGACCTTCGACGTGCGTGCGGCCCCCGGCCAGGAACTCGTCGTCTACCACGCGGAGCCGGCCTCATCCAGCAGCGAGGCACTGGCCCTGCTCGGCTCACTGGCCGCGACAGCACGGCCGCGGTCCTGAGCAGACGACGACACCCGCTCCCGCGCGGCTGTTCGACTTGCCGGGACCCGACCCGTTTTCGAGGGGGGAGACCATCCCAACTGCGCCCCTTCGGACGGGGATGCGCGCTAGCGTCGCGGCAACGCACTGTGCGGCGGGAGGGGCAGGGATGCGGCGCTCGGCGGGACACTTCGCGCTGCTGCAACGGGTGGCTGACGTGCAGCGCGCCAACGACGACTGGGCCACGGCGGGCCCCGGCCTCGATGAACGCGCCATGGGCCCCCTGGTGAAACTGGGGCTGGCCCGCATGGCATCTCGCGAGGAGCAAGCAGAACTCTCCGCCAAGGCGGGCTACCCGGTGCCGTGGGCGGTGCGGCTGACGGCCGACGGCCGGGACGCGCTGCTCTACGCCCAGGTACGGGCCACTCCCCCACGCGCGGAGGAACCGGTGCCGGGCCTGCAACAGGTGGGCCTGCGCCGCTCGGAGCTGGACGCCCTGCGCCGGTACACCGCGTTGGCCGAACAGCTGCACCACGGACCCGCGCCGGGCCTGCGGTCGGCGGTGGAGGCGGCCCGCTTCAGCGCCGCCTCCAACAGATGGGTCATCCACGTCAGCGGCGAGCAGATGCACTCCGTCGCCCGCGCGTTCTTCCTGGAACGCCTCAGTGGTTCGGCCGCCCCCGCCAATCGCTTCGCCCGCGTCTACGGGGTGCACTACACCCCTCCACCGCTCCTGCGCGTGCCCACACCGGAGCGCGGCGAGGCAAGCTAGCCGCCGTACGCTGGCCTCGGTTCGGACGGGCGAGGGACGAAGGAGGCGGCCTCGGGTGGGTGGCGATGTCCTGCGGTGGAGCGCGTACCGCAGTGTGCCGTGGAAGAACGGTGGCGGGATGACGCGGGAGGTCGCCTCGGGTGACGTGGGTCAGGCCGCGGACGGCTTCGACTGGCGGGTGAGCGTCGCGGACGTGGAGGTGGAAGGGCCCTTCTCCGCCTTTCCCGGGATCGATCGCGTGATCACCCTGGTCGAGGGCGAGGGCATGGTGCTGACCGTGGACGGGGCCCCGCGGCTGGTGGAGCCGTTGAGCCCCTTCGCGTTCTCCGGTGACGCGGCGACGGACTGCCGGCTGAAGGCGGGCGCGGTACGCGACATGAACGTGATGACCCGCAGGGGCCGCGCGAGGGCACAGGTGCGGATCGCGCCCGTCACCGGTGAGCAGGGTGCGGACCTGGTGTGCGCGGCGGGCGAGATTCTGCTCGTCATGGCGGTCACCGAGGGGATCACCATCAGCGGCGCCGACGGGTGGGAGGCCGTGCTCGGCCGTCTCGACTGCGTGCGCCACGACGGGCCGGCGGCTGTGCGGCTTCGGGGCGACGGCGCGGTGGCGGAGATCAGGATCGCCGCGGCCTTCTGACGCGTCGGCGAGGTCAGCCCTCCGCGAGGCACAGGGTTTCGATGTCGTCCCATCCGCGTGCGGTGAGCCGTTCCCGGAGAGACAGTGCCGGGGCGGCGCGGACGAGCAGGTGCTGGGGCGGCCGGAGGTTCTTGGCGAGGGCCACGAGGACCTCCAGGGCGCTGTTGGCCAGGTAGTGGACACCGGTCAGGTCGATGGTGATCTCTTGGCTGGTCTTGCGCTGTGTGGTCAGAGCCAGGGCCAGCGCGGCCTTGTGGGAGCCCAGCACCTCGCCGAAAAGACACACGCCGTCGGCGGCGGTGGGCGAGGGGACGATGAGCAACTGGTCGTCGGCGAAGAAGCGATGCATAGGAAATCCCGGGTGATGGGCATCGGCGAGCCATGCGGAGCCCTGGGGAGAAGGTGGCCTCGCAGGGAGCGGCGCGTCTCGTGGTGCCAGGTGGCGGGCGCAGACTCCCGCAGGTGAAGCCGTTGGCGGTGGGACCGTACTCCCGGCCCGAGAGGTCGCCGAAACACCACTGCCGCGCTGACGGCGAGCAGTCATTCCACGGACTGTGCCCGCCACGCTACTCCCGGCAGGGGTCTGGCCGACAGCGTCATCGCACGTTTGTGGGCGTGACCGAGGGCGCTCTCGTATGCCTGTACGCCCCTCCTCGTGACGGCTGTGCCGCACGTGCCTCGACGCGGCGGGTGGGGCCCGCGGTGGGCAGCGCGCACCGCTGGGTCGCGGCGCCTTGTCGCTCCGCGGTGCGCGATCTATAGGCTGCCCCTGTGGTCAGTACAGAGGATTCAGCGTCAAGCAGCAGTTCGTCATCCGATCAGGTGCGACCGGAGCAGGTGCCGACGGACCTGCTGACGTTCGCGGTACAGCTGCGGCGCATGAACGGTGAGCTCAACCGGCTGATCCACGGCTTCGCCGCCGGCCACGCACTGCACGCGACGGACGTCCAGGCCCTCGCGGCGATCCTGGACGCGAGCGAGCCGCTCACTCCGGGTCGCCTGCGCGACCACCTGGGGCTGACCTCGGGCGCCGTCACCGCGTGCCTGGACCGTCTGGAGCGCGCGGGGCACATCCGCCGCTCCCGGGACAGCGAGGACCGCCGGGTGGTGCATCTGCACTATGCGCCGGGCGCCAAGGCGGCCGCGCGCACCTTCTTCCAGCCGCTGGCCGCGGCGACGGAGAGCGCGCGCGTGCGGTTCAGCGAGGACGAACTCACCGTGGTGGTGCGCTTCTTGGTCGCGATGAACGAGGAACTCTCCGAGCTGCGCGGCCGCCAGCGCTAGCTTCGCCCCACCCGCGGCGGCACCTGCCCCTCCCCGCCCGCGTGCAGGGCACACCGGTCTTCTCGTTCGAGTGATCGCGGCCCCAGCGGGCACCCGCCGAGCATCCCCCGCGGAGAAGATGTTTCAATCATTGAGATTCTTTTTCGTTGAAGCATCGCGTCCACAAGGAGATCCATGTCCACAGGTACGCGCCTGGCACGCTGGCTCGTCCCCGTCGTCCTGCTCGTCGCCTGGCTCGGCATCGGCGGAACCCTCGGGCCCTACGCCGGAAAGCTCGGAGAGGTCGCCACCAACGATCAGGCCGCCTTCCTGCCGCAGAACGCCGAGTCCACGCAAGTCATCGATGCTCAGCGGAAGTTCAACCAAGAAGAGACCCTCCCCGCGATCGTCGTCTGGACCGCGGACGGCGACTCGCGCGCCGACACCATCGACGAGGCCCAAAAGACCGCCGCCACCCGGGCCCTGGCCTCCCTGAAGGACGCCGCAGGGGTCGCAGGGCCGGCCTCCCCGGCCCTGCTGTCCAAGGACGGCCGGGCGCTGCAAGGGGTCGTCCCGCTGCGGCCCGACCTCGGCGACAAACTGGAGACCACCCTGGAGGACGTCAAGAAGGCGGCCGCCGAGGTGCCCGGCACGGACGTCCAGGTGGCCGGGCCCGCGGCCAGCCAGGCCGACCTGTCCGACGCCTTCGGGGGCATCGACGGCCTGCTGCTCGGCGTCGCCCTCATCACCGTCCTGGTGATCCTGCTGCTCGTCTACCGCAGTCTGCTGCTCCCGCTGGTCATCATCCTCGGAGCGGTCTTCGCCCTGGGGCTCGCCTGCGGCATCGTCTACGTGCTCGCCGACCACGACGTCGTCCGGGTCGACGGCCAGGTCCAGGGCATCTTGTCCATCCTGGTCATCGGCGCAGCGACCGACTACGCACTGCTGCTCACCGCGCGCTACCGCGAAGAACTCGCCGTCAGCTCCGACCGGATCGCCGCCATGCGCTCGGCGCTCAGGCGTTCGCTGGGGCCCATCGTCGCCAGCGGGGCCACCGTGGCCCTGGGGCTGCTCGCTCTGCTCCTGAGCGACCTCACCAACAACCGCGCGCTCGGTCCCGTCGGAGCCATCGGCATCGTCTGCGCCGTGCTCAGCACGCTGACCTTCCTGCCCGCGGTCCTGGTCCTGCTCGGGCGCGTGGCGTACTGGCCCGCCAAGCCGAAGGCGGCCACGGAGAAGTCCGCCGGTCAGGGCGTGTGGACGCGGATCGCCTCGCTCGTGGACAGGGCGCCGCGCAAGGTGTGGGCCTGCACGCTCATCGGCCTGCTGGCCTGCACGGCCTTCGCCCCCACCTTGCAGTCCAAGGGCGTCCCGCTGGACGAGATCTTCGTCAACGACGCGCCCTCGGTGGCCGCCCAGCAGACGCTCGGCGAGCACTTCCCCGGCGGCTCGGGCAATCCGGCCGTCGTGATCGCCGACGCGGACCGGGTCGAGCAGGTCACGGCCGCGGTCGAGCGCACCAAGGGGGTGTCGTCGGCCTCCGCCGTGAGCGCGTCGGGCCGGCCGGACACGGGAAAGCAGCAGCCCGAGAAGGGCGACAAGGCCGACGAGCAGGGCGCGGCGGCAAAGAAGGACGCCGCCGAAGCCGCTGATGTCCTGGTGGTCGACGGGCGGGTCCGCGTCGACGCCACCTTGGAGGACGCCGCCGACAGCGACGCCGCGAAGGACACGATCGCGCGGCTGCGCGACTCGGTCCACGCGGTGGACGGCGCCGACGGACTCGTCGGGGGCTACACCGCCCAGCAGTACGACACGCAGCGGACCGCCGAGGACGACCGCATGCTCATCGTCCCCGTGGTCCTGGCGATCATCCTCGTGATCCTGATCGGCCTGCTGCGCTCACTGCTCATGCCGGTCCTGCTGGTGGCGACGGTGGCACTCAACTTCCTGGCCACCCTGGGTGTTTCGGCCCTCGTCTTCCAGCACGTCCTGGGCTTCAGCGGCACCGACTCATCCGTACCGCTCTACGGATTCGTCTTCCTGGTGGCGCTGGGCGTGGACTACAACATCTTCCTGATGTCCCGGGTACGGGAGGAGTCGCTGCGCCACGGCACGCGCGAAGGAGTGCTGCGGGGCCTGACCGCGACCGGCGGTGTCATCACCTCGGCCGGGGTGGTGCTCGCGGCCACCTTCGCCGCGCTCGGCATCATCCCGCTGGCCTTCCTGGTCCAGATCGCGTTCATCGTCGCCTTCGGCGTCCTGATGGACACCCTGGTCGTACGCTCGCTCCTGGTGCCGGCGCTGGTCCGCGACATCGGCCCCAAGGCCTGGTGGCCGGGCGCCCTCAGCCGCACGGACGGCGACGGGGCACGGTAGTCCCGGGCGGTGGGCGGGACCGCGACCGGCTCAGGTACCCGCGGACACCGGGGAGTCGGTCCGCTCGCCCACCGAGTCCCGGGTGGCGGACTTCGGGATGGGCCGGTCGTGACGCAGGGCGTTCCACACCTGGTGGGAGGCCTTCTTCAGCGGCAGGACCCGTCCCGCGTCCTCGGAGTCGTAGGTGACCGGCATCGTGACCATGTTCGTGCGGTCGGGGCTGATGCCCTTCAGCTCCTTGGCCAGGCCCAGGAGCTTGTCCGCGGAGGCCAGCTCGGAGTCCGCGCTGATGGTCTTGGTCGCGGTGTCGGCCAGGTCGTAGGACTTGGCCGGGCTGCCCAGCGGGTCGACGGTGTCGGCGCGGTGGATCAGCGCCTTGATGAAGGCCTGCTGGAGCTGGATGCGGCCCAGGTCGCTCCCGTCACCGACGCCGTGGCGGGTGCGGACGAGTTCCAGTGCCTGCTTGCCCTTGAGCGTGTGCCGGCCCGCGCTCAGGGCGAGACCGCTGTTGGGGTCGTGGATCGCCTTGCGGGTGGTGATGTCCACGCCGCCGAGCTCGTCGATGAGCTTCTGGAATCCCTTGAAGTCGACCTCGAGGTAGTGGTCCATGCGGACACCCGACATCTTCTCGACCGTCTTGACGGTGCAGGCGGGCCCGCCGACCTGGTAGGAGGAGTTGAACATGGCCTGCTGCGCGCCGGCCGCGCTGCCGCCGCCCGGCTTGGCGCACCGGGGCCGCTCGACCATGGTGTCGCGCGGCACGCTGACGACCGACGCCTTCTTGTGCGTCTTGTCGACGTGCAGCACCATCGCCGTGTCGGCGCGGGCGCCGCTGATGCCGCTGCCGTAGTGGCCGTGGGTTCCCGCCCGGGAGTCGGACCCGAGCAGGAGGATGTTCATCGACCCGTCCTTCTGCTGGCTGGGCCGGTCTTTTCCGAGGGCGGCGTTCATGTCGGTGCCCCGGATGTTGCCGTTGAGGTGCTGCCAGGCGTAGGCGGCACCTCCTCCGCCGATCAGTACCGCTCCCAGCGCGCCCCAGGCGGCGTACCGCAGGGCCCGCTTCTTCGGCCTGCGCCGGGAGCCTCGCACCCGCGGCGGCCCGTAGCCGGGCACTGCGGGGCCTTCGGCCATGGGCGCCTGCTGCTCGTCGCCGTTCTCGTGCGGCATGCGCTGCCCTTCTCTTCGACCGGTGGCTCGGTGGGTCCGTCGACCCTGGTTCGGTGCGTTCGTCGGCCGGTGGCTCAGTAGGCGGAGTCGACGTTGTCGATCGAGCCGTACTTGTCGGCGGCGTAGTTCGCGGCGGCGGTGATGTTGGCGACCGGGTCGGTCAGGTTATGGGGGGTGCCCGCGACGTGGTAGGCGTCGAAGGTGGGCTGGATGACCTGGAGCAGACCCTTGGAGGGGGTGCCGTTCTGCGCGTTCACGTCCCAGCCGTTCTGGGCGTTCGGGTTACCGGCGGACTCCCGCATGATGTTGCGGTGCAGGCCCTCGTACGAGCCGGGGATGCCCTTGGACTTCATGATGTCCAGGGACTCGCGGATCCACCCGTCGAGGTTGTTCGCGTAGCCCTTGTCGCCCGCGGCGGCCTTGGTGACCTGCTTGCTGATCTGCTTGCTCGCGGCGGCCGGCTCGGCGGCCTGGGCCTGCGTGGGGACCAGCGTGAGGGCGGCGGCAGCGGCACCTGCGGTGGCGATACCGGCGACGGAGATCTTGCGCAGTCGGGTGGTGCGGCCGGGCTTGGTCTGCGTCTGAGTCGTGGCCATGCGGGGGTAACTCTCCTTGCGAAGGGTGTTGGGGGGCGTGGGCGAAGCGGGCGGTTTCGCCCGATGCGATCCGGTTGCCCCGGAACTTCAGCAAGGGTTAGCGGTGGCCGGAGCTGCGCGCAATGATGTGACGTACTACCCCGCTACGCAGGACGCCTCCGGTCGGACGCCGCGCAGGGGACGCAGGGCCCGCCGCGGCGGCCGGGAGGGTTCTACTACCGCCGTTAGCATGTGACGTGGCTCCTATGGGTGGGCTCACAGCCTGAGCGGTGTTTGGCAGGAACGCGGGGCGTGCACATGCCGTCGCCGGGGTGGCCGCTCCCGCCCGGCGCCGCCATCCGCCACCACGACGCACAGCCTTGGCGAACGTGCAGGTCAGAGACCCTTCTCGGCTCCTTCGACGCCGTACGACACCAGAAACGCCCCCTGCGGCTCGCGGTGGGGCGAGAGGGGGCGTCTCGATGGGGGCGGCCATGGGGGCCGGTGGTGATGGGCCCGCCGGCCGGGCCCGGCTAGCGGTGGGCGCCGAGCCAGTCCTCGTAGCGGGTGGGGGACACGCGCGCGTCGGGGCCCGCGACGAGCACGTCGCCTTCGACGGCCGCGAACATGCCCGCCTTCTCGTCGGTGACGACGGTGCGGGGGTCCTTGCGGGCGGCGAGCGTCAGGCGGCCGAGCTCGTCGAGGGGGAAGACGTCGGGTCCCGCGACATCGAGGGTGCCGTTGAGCGGTGCGGCCGTGGTGACGTCGGCGAGGGCCTTGACCACCTCGGCGGTCGCGATCGGCTGGACACGCGTGGAGGGCAGCCGCACGGTCTGGTCGTCGGCGGTCCAGGACAGGACCGCGTCCATGAACTCGAAGAACTGGGTGGCGCGCACGATCGAGTACGGGGTGGGCCCTTGCCGCAGCAGCTCTTCTTGGAGCGTCTTCGCGCGGTAGTAGTCCAGCTGCGGCACCTGGTCGACTCCGACGATGGAGAGGATGACCTGGTGGCGGACGCCCGCGCGCTCCCCCGCTGCCAGCAGGTGCCCCATGGAGGTGCGGAAGAAGTCCGGGGAGGCTTCGTCGAACGTGGGTGAGTTCGTCACGTTCACGACCGTGTCCGCGCCCTTGAGCGCCTCGTCGAGGCCCGCGCCGGTGAGCAGGTCGACCCCGGTCGACAGGGACGAGGCGACCACCTCGTGTCCGGTGTCGCGAAGCCGGGTGACGAGCTGAGAGCCGATCAGTCCGGTACCGCCGATGACCGTGATGTTCATGATCATGCCCTTCCGTGAGCCGAGCGCCCGCTCGACGCTAACTCGGATATCTAATGTCCGAGATAATACTCGGATACTCTGTGTCCGAGTCAACTGGGAGGGCGCATGAAACTGTCCGGCGGCGTGGAGTGGGCACTGCACTGCTGTGTGGTCCTGACCGCGGCAACCGAACCGGTCCCGGCCGCGCGCCTGGCGCAGCTGCACGACGTCTCGCCCAGCTATCTGGCCAAGCAGATGCAGGCTCTGTCCCGCGCCGACCTGGTGAAGTCCATCCAGGGAAAGACCGGCGGATACGTCCTGACCCGGACGGCCGCCGACATCACGGTCCTGGACGTCGTGCAGGCCGTCGACGGCGCGAGCCCGGCCTTCACGTGCACCGAGATCCGCCGGCGCGGCCCCTTCGGGACCCCGCCCGATGACTGCACCAAGCCGTGCCCCATCGCCCGCGCCATGGGGGCGGCCGATGCCGCCTGGCGGGCGTCCCTTCAGGCCGTCTCCATCGCCGACCTGGTCGGCTCGGTGCAGGACGACAGCGGTCCCGAGGCCCTGCCCGCCATCGGGACATGGCTCGACGCGGCGAACCCCGACAAGTGACATCCGACAAGTGAAAGAGGTGCCCACGCTCCCCGGCCTCCGCCGAGAAGCGCGCGCACCTCTTCACACCCGACCTGTCCACGACGCGCGTGACCTCAGAAGCGCGGGGTGGCCTTCCGGTTGGCGGCCGCCCGGAGCCCGGCGACCGTGAACGCCACGACCAGCAGCGAGGCCAGCGCGGCGATCACCGCTGAGAGGGTGGGCAGCGGCGCCGACACCCCCTCGGGCCGCAACACGTAGCCGAGCGTCGTGGAGTTGATCCGGTCGTCCACGAGGTGGGCCACGGTGAGTCCACCGGCGACCACCGTGCCCACCACGGCCACGACCGGCGACCCGCTCAGGAACAGCGCCGCCCCCGCGAGCGCGCAGATGACGGAGACGCTGAGCGCGGCGGAGAGCCCCAGGGCGGAAGCGTCCGACCAGTTCACCGGGAAGTGCGCCGCGGCACAGAGCAGGAGAAGGATGCCTGCCGCCCGCCGCAGCCACACCAGCGGCGCCTTGTTCTGCGCCTCCACGGCCTCGGCGTCCCGGGCGGCCTCCGCCGTCCGCGGGGCCTTCGTGCCCCGCGCGTCCTTCGGGTCCCGCGCGGCCTTCCGCTCTCGCGCGGCTTCGTCGTCCTCACCGGGTGAGGGGCTCACGTCCGCTTCGGACGAAGCAAGCGGCGCCGAGGGGGACTTGGCCGCGAGGTGGTCGGCTTCCTGCTGCTCCCTGAGGCTGCCGATCAGCTGCATCAGATCCTCGACGGACCGGGTCGTCCCCGCGGCGTGCACCGCCTCGGCGCTGCTGTGCCGGTCGTGCGGAGGGCGCGACAGCAGGTGGACGAGACGGCTCACCTCCGGGACGGGCCGTTCCTCGGCCGCGTGCCGGATCGCCTCGTCCATGTGCTCGGCGGGATGCTTCGGCGGGCCGAGCAGTTCCACCAGCCGGGTGACGTCGTCGACCGAGCGGGCCACGGCGGCGAGACGGAGCACGGAGGCGGCAGTTGTCACGCCGTCAGGTGACTGCTCCAAGAGGGTGACGAGGTCGACGACGTCGTCCAGGGGCCGGGACACCACCGCGACACGTATGAGCTCTTGCACGGCGTCTTCGTCGGGGCCGGGCGCCGGCTGCGCAGGGGGGGCCTGTCCGGTCTCGGGGGCCCCGTGCGGGTGCTCGTGCGGGGGCTCGTCGACGACGTGTGCGGCCGGCTCCGCCGGGACGTCCTCGGTGTCGTGGTCACGTGCCTGCGGGCGCGGGGCGGGCTGGTAGGAGGGTGGGGCGCCGAGCTGCGCGGTGCCCCAGTGAACCGACGTCGACACCAGAGGTTCGCCGGTCCCGGAAGTTTCCCCCGCGGCTGAGAATGACTCGGCCATTTTTGCTTCTCCATTTCAGCGGGGCGTCCTCGCCCCGCGCGTGATCGTGTCTCCGTTGTATGCACGCTTCTTTCGCCTCGCCACCGGAGAAGTCGCCGCGCGCGGTCCGCCGGTGCATGATCGATCACTTCGGGTTCCCTCCGGCAGGTGTGCGGGACCGCGTACGCCCCCCGACCGGGGCCACACTCCGGCGAACCGCCCCCCGGTCCCACCCCCGGCACCCCGTGGCCGCCGGGCGCGGGGCACCCGTGGGGCGTGCCCCGGGGACTTCCCCACGCACGGGAGCGGAACCCAACCCCTGGCGCGGGGTGCGCAGTTGGCCCCACCCGACTCATGGGACCTGCTCGTGAGCGTCCTGTGGAGGTCCGGCACCCGCCGCAGCCCTGCGGTGGACGGCCGTGGGTAAGATCATCGAATGAGCAATCGGGGGAGAACACTCAAGATCACGGCTGTACTGGTGCTGTCGGCGCTCACGCTGACCGGCTTCACGACAGGGCGCGGACACGGTGGCGGCAGCCGCCACGGCGGCGGTGGCGGAGGCGGAGGCGGCTGCAGCAGTTCGAGCCAGAACCACGACAGTTCGTCGTCCAGCAGTTCCGGCTCATCCGGGTCGTACGGATCCTCGGGGTCGACGACATCGGGTTCCCGCTACGACGACGATGACGACGACGCCTACGGCAGCAGCGGCGACGGAAGCAGCAGCACCGGCGGCGGCTCCTACCAACGGCGCCCGAACAGCAACTCCACCTCCTCCAGCTCCCCCGGTGGCGAGCAACTGGACGACGCCCGGGTCACGTTGGTGCGCTGCGCGAGCAAGGCGGCCCCGTACGCGACGGTGAAGGTCACGAACGGCAACAAGAAGACGGGGCGCTTCTGGGTGTCGGTCACCTTCAAGGACGCGGACGGCATCACCGTCATCGAGGAGAGCGAAGAGGTCAAGGTGACCGGGAAGGGCAAGAAGACCACCCGCATCGAGATCGGCGGCGAGGGCCTGGCCGACTCGGTCGCCCGCTGTGAGGTCGACCCCCAAGCCCTGCCCGTGTGACGCACCGGTCCGGCCTCACCCTTCGGGCCGACGACTGACGCTGGTCGGAGTCCCCTTCGACGTGAACGGGTCGTGGAAGGTGAAGGCGTGCGGCGCGGAGGCGTGGTCGCGCAGGTGTTCCAGCCTGGAAACCCCCTCCCGCCAGGTGGGTATCACGCCGTCGCGGACCCACCAGAACACGTAGTTCGGGTGCCCTGTCCTCTCGAACCAGTCGTAGCGCCGGTTGAGCGCCTCTCGGTGCAGGCCGGTGTAGACGGCGTCGAAGGCAGGGCGCAGGCCGGTCCACAGCGACAGGGTCGTGGCCAGGGCGGTGGTTTCCGCCGTACGGCCCTTGTCGTACCAGGCGGGTACGGCGAACTCTCCCCATGCACCCCAGTCCGCGTCGAAGAGCACACCCTGGTCACCGCCGGCCGCCTCAGCACGACCGAGGTACCCGGGGTGCTCACTGATCTTCCGGTAGACGGACTCACCCCGCTCGTAGAACTCGCGCGTGAGCGGTGTGGGGTCGGCGAGAGGTGTCTTCAGGACGCCGAAGGTGTACAGCGCGAGCTGGGGCATGCGTCTCCCTGGTGGCAGGTGCGGGGCGTGCACCGGTGCGGTGGCGGACCAGGAGAAGTTAACTGCCTCGGCGAGCGCTGTCGAAGTTGCGTTTTCCCCGCTCAAGTGGCTTTGCGTACCGGCCATTTCGGGGTTTTGGCCGGGCGGGCCGACAGCCCACCGAAGGCCGGCACCCCGTGGCCGAGATGGCTTACGAAGACCTCTCCACGATGTCGGCGAGGCGGGCGAGCATGCTGCGGTGACGGAGCTGAAGGAAGGCGTCGAGTGCCGCGTTGTGCAGCGCCGCTCCGGGGCCGCGCAGCGGGTGTTCGTCGACGACGACCAACGTGTGCCGGCCCCAGGGCCGTACCTCGACGGCGATGCGGGCGGTGCCGAGCCTTCCGCTGTCCGCCTCCAGCTCGATCCGCCGGGGCGGATCGACGTCCCGCACCGTGGTCTTGCCGGTCCCGGTCCAGGGGCCCAGGCGGACCGCGTACTCGATCGAGGAACCCAGCTCGGGCCAGTCGCTGCCGGCCTCTCGGGACGAGTCCGGACCCACCACCCAGTCGCCGTACCGGGACCCGTCGGCCAACACGGCCCAGACGTCCGCGGGTGGCCTCCTGATCAACCGGTGACGCACTGCCATAGCGGCTCCCTGCTCTGTGTGGGGGGATGCTCTGAGCCGACGCGACCAGCCTAGGACGGTCCGCTGCCCGCCGCCTTCCCGCCGCGAGGCGGGCCCCCTACCGGGGCGGCCGCTGCCCCTCGGCGTCGCCGTGAGTCGGGCGCGCGGCCGAGGAGATCGGTAGCCTCCGGTCATGCCCGAGAAGACTTTCGTCCCCGCCGGCTTCATCCCTCCTCCACGTCTTGCCGCCCCGGGGTTCCGCCTGGAGCCGCTCGGCCCACGACACAACGACGCCGATCACGCCGCCTGGATGGCGAGCATCGACCACATCCGTGCCACCCCCGGCTTCCAGGACCGGAGTTGGCCACCCCCCGCGGGCATGAGCCTCGCCGAGAACCTGCGCGACCTGGAAAGCCACGCGGACGACTTCGACCAGCGCACCGGCTTCACCTACACCGTCCTCGACGACGGCGGCGAGGTCGTCGGCTGCGTCTACATCTATCCGTCCGGCTCGGACGCGGACGTGACGGAGGTCCGCTCGTGGGTGAGCGCGGAACGCGCCGGTCTGGACGGTCCGCTGCACCGGGCAGTGGCGGCCTGGCTGGCGTCGGAGTGGCCGTTCGGGGAGGTTCGCTACCGATAGGAAACGACCGGGGGCCGGCCGCGTGCGCCCCGCGTGGGCGAGCTCCCCTCTCCTCCGGCGGGACGCACTCCCTCGACGGCCACCCAGGGGTGCGGGAGCCCCCCTGTTCGGGACGGTGACCGGAGGGTCCTCGGTGCCCTCTCGTGCGGCGCGTTCCCTGCCTCGACGGACTGAACCTCCCCTGGGGGCACCAGTTGTGGCCGCGCTCCGGGCCCGGGCGGGGAACCACGTGGTAACTTCCGTATACAAGCTGTATGCGATCTTTGGGGGCAGTGGTGGCGTCGGGTCGGGAGAAGGCGTACGCGTACCTCAAGGAGACGGTCCTGACGGACCCCGCGATGCAGGGCGAGTTCCTCTCGGAGCAGGACATCGCCGACCGCATCGGCGTCTCGCGCACCCCGATCCGCGAGGCCCTGCTCCTGCTGGCCGCCGAGGACCTGGTCGAGCTGGTGCCCAAGCGCGGTGCGCGGGTCGCGCCGCTGTCGGGGCGTGAGATCACCGAGCTGATGCAGCTGCGCGGGATCGTGGAGCGCTACGCGGCGGAGCACGTCATCGGCACGGGCCGGGCCCCGGTCGGCGAGCTCACCGCCTGCCTGGACCGGCAGCGCACGCTGAGCGGCCCCGACCAGGCCAAGGAGTTCATCGACGTGGACCACCTCTTCCACTCGTCCCTCGTGTCGGCCGTGGGCAACACCCTGCTCGACCGGCATTACGACGGGCTGCGCAGCCGCCAGGTGCGGGCCGGTGTCGTGGCCCTCTACAACCAGCAGGGCCGTCAAGAAGCGGTGCTCGACGAGCATCGGGCGATCGTGGACGCTCTCGCGGCGGGCGACGCGCAGGCGGCCTGTGCCGCGATCGACAGCCACTTGGAGTCGACGCTGAAGGTGCTGCTGGCCGGATAGGCCGGCACGCCGGTGGGCTTCGCCAGCCGGTGACCGGCCGGGGCGGAGGGCTCCGGCAGAGCCTTCCGCCCCGATTGGCCGGGAGGGACGCGCGGGGCCTTGCGCTACGGACGGCCCGGTGGCTCAGCGGTGCTCCCCCAGCCGCCGGTTGGCCAGCACCGGGATGTTCTTGCGGACCGCCATGACCTCGTCGGCGTCCACCTCGACCACCGTGAGTTCGGGCTCGGCGCCCAGGCGTCCGCGTACGGTTCCGTCGGGGCCGACGAGCATGCTGTGTCCGATCCCGGTGGGTGCCGTGCCCCCGGCCGCGGCACCACCGGCGGCCGGATCCGCCTGGTCGACGGCCGCGATCCACAGCGTGGCGTCCAGGGCGCGGGCCCGCACCAGCAGCTCCCACTGGTCGAGCTTGCCGGGACCGGCACCCCAGGACGCCGCCAGGAGCGTCGCGGTGGCCCCCGCGTCGGCGTGGGCCCGGAACAGCTCCGGGAAGCGCACGTCGTAGCACGTGGCCAGGCCCAGGCGTACGCCGTCCACGTCGATGGTGACCACCCGCGACCCGGCGGCCACGGTGTCGGACTCGGCGAAGCCGAACGCGTCGTAGAGGTGGATCTTGTCGTACGTGGCGTCGACGCCGCGCCCCGTGGCCAGCAGCGTGTTGGCCACCCGGCCGCCGGGGGCCGGGGTGAACATGCCCGCCACGACCGTGACGCCCGCCCTCTCGGCGAGGGCGCGGACCGCGGTGGCCCAGGGGCCGTCCAGGGGTTCGGCCAGCGGCGCCAGCGGGGTGCCGAAGCAGGCCATCGACGCCTCGGGGAACACGACGACGTCCGCGCCGGCGTCCGCCGCGCGTGCGGTCCATTCCTCGATGAGGGCGAGGTTCTTGCCGGGCTCGGGTCCGGTGGTGAGCTGGCTCAGGGCGATGCGCACGGTGGCCGCCTTTCGGAGTCGGAGGCAGTGAGGTGGGTCGGGGTGGGGTGGAGTGGTCGGGGCGCGGTCAGGAGACGCGGACCGCGGGGTCGGGCTCCGGCGTGGTGGCGCCGGCGAGTTGTTCGTCCTCCTTCTCGGCGTGGGCCGCGTCCCTGCCCAGGCCGAGGCCGACGAGGGTGACGGCCGCCGCGACGGCGAGGTAGAGCGCGAGCGGCACCCAGCTGCCGTACGCACCGAGCAGGGCGGTGAACAGCAGCGGGGCGACCGCTCCACCGATCAGGCCGGCGAGGGTGTAGGCGAGCGAGGAGCCGGTGTAGCGCAGGCGGGGCGAGAACTGCTCGGCGACGAAGGCCGCTTGCGGACCGTACATGAAGGAGTGCAGGGCCAGGGCCACCACGACGCCGACCACCAGCAGGATCCAGCTGCTGCCGTCGACCACGAGGAAGAACACGAAGGGCCACACTCCCGCGGCGAGGGCGGAACAGCCGTACAGCAGGCGCCGGTTGACCCGGTCGGACAGCGCGCCGGCCAGCGGGATGAGGAAGATCTGGAGGAAGGAGCCGAGCAGGACCGCGGTCAGGGCGGAGCCGCGGGTCATGCCCAGTTCGTCGGTGGCGTAGGTCAGGACGAACACGGTGAACATCGCGTACAGCACGTCGGGGGCGACCCGGCTGAGGATCGCGGCGCACAGGGCGCGGGGCTGGGTGGTGAAGACTTCCCGGATCGGTGCCTGGGGCCGGGATTCCTCGGCCTCCATGGCTTTGAAGACGGGCGTCTCCTCCAGCTTCGCCCTGATCCACAGGCCGAAGCCGACCAGGACGCCCGACAGGAGGAAGGCCACGCGCCAGCCCCAGGAGAGGAACTGTTCCTCGCTGAGCAGCACGCCCAGGGCGGCCAGTACGCCGTTGGCCAGGAGGTTTCCGGCAGGCGGTCCGATCTGGGCGGCGGAGGCGTAGAAGCCGCGGCGGCGCGGGTCGCCGAACTCGCTGGAGAGCAGGACCGCGCCACCCCATTCCCCGCCCACGCCGACGCCCTGCGCGAACCGCAGCAGGACCAGGGCGATGGGGGCGGTGACGCCCGCGGTGCCGTAGGTGGGCAGGACGCCGATGAGGAAGGTGGCCGCGCCGATGAGGACCAGGGTGGCGATCAGGACCTTCTTGCGGCCGATCACGTCGCCGAGGCGGCCGAAGACGAAGCCGCCGAGGGGGCGGGAGACGTACCCGACGGCGTAGGTGGAGAACGCCAGGAGGGTGCCGGTGAGGGGGTCCTCCGAGGGGAAGAAGAGATCTCCGAAGACGAGGGCCGCCGCGGCGGAGTAGACCGCGAAGTCGTACCACTCCAGCGCGGTCCCGGTGAGGCTGGCGAAGAAGGCCCGGCGGATGCCGGTGCGGCCCGGCGGGGCGGCCGCCGGGCCCTGAGGGGTGTGCTGCATGCTTCCCGGTCCTTGCGTCGAGGGCGTCGAGGGGACATCGACCTTCCGGCATACTTCTTGTATACAGGTCGTATGCGCAACCCCCGCGCCGGAAGTTGACCGTGTCGAGACCCGCGCCCGGCCGCCTGCCCGCAGGCATGCCCGGACCCGCCCTTTGGAGTGCCCCATGACCGTGCTGACCTTCGAACTCCCCGACGGCTCCACCCGTGACGTCGACGTCGTGCAGGTGCTCAATGCCGGATACGCCGGGCGCCGGCAGGCCGACGTCGCCGCGCACGTCGCCGAGCTCGCCCGGCTCGGGGTACCCGCGCCGTCGGTGACCCCGGCCCTGTACCCCGTCTCCCCCTACCTGGCCCAGCAGACGGAGCGCGTCGCCGCCCCGCACGCGCGCACGTCGGGCGAGGCCGAGTGGGCGCTGGTCGTCGCGGACGGCGGCGAGCTGCTCCTGACGGCGGCCTGCGACCACACCGACCGCGATCTGGAGGTGCACGGGGTGGCCTGGAGCAAGAACGCGGCGCCTGACGTCCTTGCCCGGCAGGCCTGGCTCCTGTCCGACGTCGAGGCGCGCATCGACCAACTGACGCTGCGCGCCTGGGTCACCCGCGCCGACGGCCAAGAGAGCGAGATCCAGCACGGCACGCTCGCCGAGCTCCTCACCCCCGGCTACTGGACCGGCGTGCTGCGCGAGCGCGGCGGCCTGACCCCCGGCACGGTCCTGATCTCGGGCACCATCCCCATGGCCGAGGACGTGGACCAGTTCGCCGAGGGCTGGCGCGTGGAGCTGGGCGACCCCGTCACCGGCAACACGATCGAACTCGCCTACCGGGTGATCCCCCTCCCGGTTCCCATCGGCTGACCACCACACCGACGGGCGCCCGCACCCTCCCGGGCGCCCGTCGACGGGGGCTCCTCAGCGCTGAAGCCGGGCCGGCAACTGCGCCCAGCGGCGCGGATGGCGGCGGTTCACCGCGTCCTGGGCGTCCCGGATGCGCAGCCCGGCCGCCGCACCGGCGTAGGCGAGGATGTTGGCGTCGTGCGGAAACGCGCGCCGTCGCTGCCAGAAGCGAAAGTGCCAGTAGGCGGGCGGATCCGAGGCGTCCGGCGGCAGACCGATCTCCTCGCGCGAGGTGATGTCACCGTCCTGGGCCAGCGTGCCGAACGTGCCGCCCTTGGGGTTGAAGTAGAGGCCGTACGCGGCGGTGCCCGCCGATATCGCCCGCAGCACGGCGTCGTCGCTCGGCATGAAGCCCTCCTGCGTGATCAGGCAGCCGCCGGGGGCGCCGGACACACCGCTCACCCCCACGTGGCGGAGGGATTCGTCGAGGGACTCGATGTCGAAGGGGGCGTGCTCGACGTCCGCCGTCGGGCACCGCGCCGGGTCGGCGCCCAAGCGCAGCAGCACCTCTTCCTCGCTCAGCCCCCGCACGAAACACAGGCCGAGCCCCTCGGTCCACAGCTCGCGCTCGCCGCACGCCGCGATGAGCGCGTCCGCCTCCCGGAAGGCGGCGGCTTCCGCGGCGGGCAGCTCCACCGCGCCGGGAAGATCCGCGACGAGAGGCGCGAGCGGTGTGGTCAGCAGCAACCGCCCCGGTGACCACGGTCCCGTCTGGGGTGTCCAGGCATCGGCCCCGGCCTCGATCAGGGCACGGACGGTGCCTTCGTCCACGGAGCAGGCGGCGTGCCACAAGGGCGTGTGGTCGTCGTCGTCCCGCGGGTCGGCCTCCGCGCCATGGGCCAGCAGGGCGGCTGCCGCCTCCGCCGCGCCGTGCTCCGCCGCCAGGTGCAGCGGGGCCGCCCCCGGCCATCCCACGCGGGCGTCGGGCGGGGCGCCGCCTTGGAGCCGGGCCCGGATCACCTCGGCGTTCCCCCAGTCCCCGTAGGCCATCTGCTCCCAGTCGGGCCGCGGCAGATAGCGCTGCCGCTCCTTCTCCTGGCGGCGCAGTTCCGCACGCTGACGTTTCGTCAGGGGCCGGGCCAGGAAGCTGGGTGGTCCGCTCGTCGTGAAGGTCGCGAAGGAGTCCGGCTGCTCCGCCGGATCCGGCGGCTCGAGGCCCGGCCACACTTCGAGTACGCGCGCCGACGCGGCACGCAACGCGGCGGTGTCGATCGCGGTGCGCGTCTCGCCGATTCCCTCGTCCGGCCATTCGACGACCAGTTGGGCCTCACCGGGCGGAGGCAGCTCCGCCAGATACAGGTCGACGTCGGTCTTGAAGAGGGAGCGACGGGACTGGTGCAGGCCGACCTCCAGCGGGATCAGGCCGACCGCCTGCTGGTGCATCACCGTGCTCTGCCGGCCGTCCGGCCCCGTCCGTTCCACGGCGCGGTCCACCGCGGCGTCCAAGGAGGTCACCCGGCGGCCGTCGCCGAACGACAGACCGAACCTGAGTCCGGACTGCTGCCCTCCCTCGGCGCTGGACCAGTGCACCTTGCGGAAGACGGACAGGTGCAGGGTGGCCGCGTCCGGCCACAGGGACCACCCCTTCAGCACCACCCGCGCATACGTCCCGGCGCCGGCCACCTCCAGCTGCGGATGCAGCACCGGTGCGAACCAGTCGACGGGCGGCGCATGACGCGCGTCGTCGCTTCCCGGCGGGCCGAGTCGGACCAACGGCGTTCGCTGCGCGGGTGGTTGCTCCGGTGACACCAGATCGTCGAAGAATCCCATGCCGTGATCGTGACAGGGGGGTCTGACATTGATGCTGATACTCAGGTTCCGGCGGCCGTGGCTCGGGGTCTGACTGACGCCCTGCTGGGCTGTCCTTGTGTTGTGCTGTCCGGCCGCCGGAGCCTGTTCTCATGGCTCCGGCCGGGCGGAACATGACCTGATAGGAGCTTGGCCAGAAGCCCCTTCAATGTCCTGTCTGCGCCACCCGGCCGGTGCCCACCTCCGGTTGGGAAGGCGCCATCAGCATGACATCAGAGGTCGTGGAAGACACCGCGGACCAGGACGTGTTCGGCGGGGTCGACTCCCACGCCGACACCATCCACGTCGCTGTCATCAGTGATAACGGTGGCTACCTCGCCGACGCCGAGTTCGCCACCACCGCTGCCGGATACGCCGCGGCCCTGGCCTTTGTGAACGCCCACGGCCGTGTGAGCGCGATCGGCGTCGAAGGCACCGCCTCCTACGGCGCCGGCTTCACCCGCGCCGCCCGCTCACACGGGCACCCGGTCATCGAGGTCAACCGGCCCGACCGGGCCGAACGGCGCCGCAGCGGCAAGTCCGACCCCATCGACGCCTACGCCGCCGCCCGCGCCGCGCTGTCCGGACGTGCCTCCAGCGCTCCCAAGGACGACACCGTCGCCGGCATACGCGCCCTGCACAACGCCGCCCGCTCCGCAGTCAAGGCCCGCACCGCCGCCCTGAACCAGATCACCAACCTCCTCGTCACCGCACCCGGAGCCATCCGCGCCAGATACGCGCAGCTCAAAGGGACAGACCGCACGGATGCCCTGGCCCGGCTGCGGCCGACCGGGGACGCGGTGCACAGCGCGGTCCTCGCCGCGCTGAAGAGCCTTGCCCGACGCGTCAAGGAGCTGACCGCGGAACACGAAGCCCTGACACGGGCCCTGGACAGCGAGGTCAGCGCACACAACCCCGGTCTGCGAGCCGCCTATGGCGTCGGCCCCGATACCGCGGCGCAGCTGCTGGTCACCGCCGGAGGAAATCCCGAACGCATGCGGTCCGAGGCATCCTTCGCTGCCCTGTGCGGCGTCGCCCCGGTCCCCGCCTCCAGTGGCAGAACGAACCGGCACCGCCTGTCCCGGGGCGGGGACCGGGATGCCAACGCCGCTCTCTACCGCATCGCCCTCGTCCGCATGTCCAGCGACGCCAGAACCCGCGCTTACACGGCACGGCAGACCGCAGTCGGCCGGACGAAGAAGGAGATCATCCGGCTCTTGAAATGAGCCATCGCCCGGGAGATCTTCCGCTGCCTCACCACTACCGTCACCGTCCCCGCCATCGCCGACCTACGGCCCCTACGGCAAGCCAGGAACATCACCCTCACAGCCGTGGCCCAGCACTTCGGGGTCTGGCCCACCACCATCTCGAGACTTGAACGAGGCCTCAGCCGAGACGACGACCTTGCTCATGCCTACCGCGACTGGATCCAGACCGCTTGACAGCAATAGGAGCTTCATCGCCTGCGCGCCGCTGTCACAAACCCGGTCGCTGTCTCGTCTCGGAGGTGGAAGCCCACCGGCAGGTGGGGGAACGTCGTCGAGCAGCTGGAGTGTGACCCCCATGAACTTCGCACTGTGGATCGGTGCCGGGCTCCTGGCCGCCGTGGCCCTGGGCGGCGGGATCATCAAGATGTGTGTGCCCAAGGAGAAGCTGGCCGCGGGGCCCGGCGGGGGTTGGACCCAGAGTGCTTCCGTCGGCTTCGTCAAGGGTCTCGGCGTCCTTGAGGTCCTGGCCGCGCTGGGTCTGCTGCTGCCCGCCCTGGTCGACGTCGCGCCCGTGCTGGTGCCGGTGACGGCCGTGTGCTGGGTTCTGCTGATGGTGGGGGCGATGGTCACCCATGTCCGGCTCGGTGAGGCCAAGTTCGTGAGTCTGAACCTGATCTATCTCGCGCTCGCCGTCTTCATCGCGTGGGGGCGCTTCGGTCCCGCATCCTTTGCCGGCTGATTCGGCGGCCGAGGTTGGCTCTCACGCCCCCCGTCGCCCCGTCATGGTTTCAGCACGCGGCTATGCGGCCGTGACGGGGGCCAGGGCCGACCTGGTGACGTTCTTGAGGAACAGCACCGGCGTGGCCGCCGTGGCCAGCGCGAAGATTCCGAAGGCCAGCCGCATTCCGCCCAGTTCGGCCAGCAGGCCGACCAGGGCCGCGCCCAGCGGCATGGCGCCGAAGTTGAAGAGCCGGGCCGCGGCGCCGTAACGGCCGAGCATCCCGTCCGGGACCATGCGCTGGGTGATGGTGCGGGCGTTGACCGTCCACAGCGTGCCGCCCATGCCGCCGAGGAAGGCACCTGCCGCCACCGCCCAGATGTCGGTGGTCAGGGCGGGCAGCGCCACCATCGCGGTGGTGCCGATCAGGTCGGCGAACATCGCCCGGCGCGCGCCCAGCACCCGGTTCACCCGGCCCACGGCCACCGTCCCGGCCAGGCCCCCGATCCCCAGGGCGCTGAACAAGATGCCGTACTGCTGCGGGCCGAGCTCCATGGCTTCCTTGGCGTAGAGCGGCATGAGGGCGAGCCAGGCGCCCCAGACCGCGGCGAGCACGGCCACGACCAGGGACAGCGTGCGCAGCAGCCGGTCGCGCCACAGGAAGCGCAGGCCCTCGGCGATGCGGCCGTTGACCGAGACGGGGGCAGCGCCCGGGGCGGGCGCCTCGGCCCGGAAGCGGCCCACCAGCAGGAGCAGGGCGAGAGCGGCGAGCGCGTACGTGGCGCCGGTCAGCCCCAGCGCGAGCCCCGTCCCGGCGGCCATCAGCAGCCCGCCGACGAACGGCCCGGCGAACTCCTGCCCCACCGTCTCGGCCCCCACCATCCAGGTGTTGGCCCGCCCCCGCCCGGCCTCCGGCACCGCTGCCGGGACCAGCGCGGATCCGGAGGTCGCGGCCAGTACGTCGGCCACGCCCAGGACCGCTCCCGCGGCGATGAGCCGGCCGAGCGTGAGGCCACCGGTGGCGGTGGAGACGGTGAGCCAGCCCATCGCGGCCAGCCGCATGGCGCTCGCGCCCATGAGCAGCCACCGGCGGTCGAAGCGGTCGACCAGCACGCCTATGTGCAGGGCGATGAGCAGCCAGGGCAGGGTGAGGGTCAGCGAGACGGCGGTGACCTGCGCGGGAGAGCCGGTGAGCTGAGCGGCGAGCAGGGGAAGGGCCATTTTCATCACGCCGTCGGCGAGGTTGGTCGCGGCGGTGAAACCGACCAGGACGACGGTGTTGCGACGGCCGGGGTCGCGCGGGGAGCGCGGGGGGCGGTCCCGCGCAGCCGCCGTACCGGAGTTCTCGGCGGCGTCCGTCCGCCCGGAGCTTGTCGTGGCCACCGCAACCATACCCATCCCCTAACCACCTAACGCTTTAGCCGGTGAGACCACTCTGCCGCACGCACCGGACCGTCCGCAACCGGCAAAACGCTTAGGCGGTAGAGTGGTGGGAACCCGCGGGAGGTGACGCACCATGCTGGAACCGCCGGCCTCGGCCGTCCTGGTCGAGGCGTTCGCCAACACGGTCGACGTCGAAGAGGGCAGCGACGAGATCGCCACCCCGGCCGGACTGTCCGGCTGGCTGCGCGAGCGCGACCTGTTGGACGCGCCCGGCGAGATCGCCGCCGACGTCCATGCGCGCTACGTGGCCCTCCGGGCGGGCATCCGCGAAGAGCTCGGGTCCCACGTCGGCGACACCCCCGACCCGCGGCTGCTCGCCGGAGCCGACCGGGTCCTGGCCGAACACCCGGTGCTGATCACGACGCGCGGACTTCTGACGCCCACGGCCGAGCTGCCCCCGGACCGCGGCCCGCTGACCGTGCTGGCGATCGCGTGGAGCGAACTGGTCACGACCGGGGACGCCGTGCGGCTCAAGCGGTGCGCGGAGCACACCTGCGGCTGGGTGTTCTGGGACGTGTCGAAGAACCGCAGCCGCCGCTGGTGCTCGATGAAGGTGTGCGGGAACCGCAACAAGTCCCGGTCCTACGCCTCCCGGCAGCGCCAGACCACCTGACGCGGCGGCCCGAGAACAACCGCCCGCCGGCGGCACTCCCGACCCGCCCGACGAGAGATCTCCACGATGAGGCCGACGCCGAGCCCGGCCCTGATCATGTCCTGAGCGGCGCCCGGACCGGGCGCGTGCCGACCGGCCGCACACCGCCCGGCCACTCCGCCTCGCCGAGCCCCGTCACCCGGAGCGGGCGACGTGCGGGGGACCGCCGCGTCCCATGGTGGCCCGTGCAGGAGTGTGCCGTCGCCGCGGAAGGATGCCGCCATGCCGCCGATCGCGGATGCCGCCCGACCGCTGGCGGGCCGTCTCGTCCAGCAACTGGTGCGCATCAACATCCTGGACATGGCGACACGACTGGCCGCGCAGGCGTTCTTGGCCGCCCTGCCCATGCTCATCGCCGTGGCGTCGTTCAGCCCGGACGGCGTTAGGCGTGAACTGCTGCGCTCGCTGCGCACGTTGCTCGGCACCGGCGGCCCCGTGGTGGCGCAGACCGAGGAGTTGAGCGCCGGCGGCGACAACACCCTGCACAGCTGGGGCGCGGCCGGCGTGCTGGTCGCGCTGCTGTCCGCCACGGCGTTCACGCGCGCCCTGCAACGCCTGTGCGAGAACTCCTGGGGACTGCCGCGCGCGAGCATCAGGATCGCGGTGTGGCGCTGGGCCGTGTGGCTGTTGGTGTGGATCGTGATGCTGGTGGTGCAGGGCACGCTGCACCGGGCCTTCGGAGCCGGCGTCCTGCTCGGGCTCCCGCTGCAACTGGCGGCGGCCGTCCTGATGTGGTGGTGGACCCAGCGTCTGCTGCTCGCCGGGCGGGTGGCGTGGCTGCCGCTGCTGCCGGGCGCCGTCCTGACCGGCACGGCCGTGGTGGTGTTCTGCGCGCTGTCGGGGCTGTGGCTGCCGCGCGCCCTGCACATGAGCACGGATCGCTATGGGGCGCTCGGTTCGGTGTTCACCATGCTGTCCTGGCTGATCCTCTTCTTCACGTGTGTGGTCTTCGGGGTCGCCACCGGCCGGGTGTTCGCCCAGGAGGAGTTCTTGCGCCACCGGCTCGGTGGCGCGGCAAAAGTACCGTCACGCTGACGCCGCGCTCACCCGCCCGGCCCGTACCGCCGCGGCCAGCGCCGCGTGGTCCCGCTCGTTCTGGTCCGCGTAGGCCTCCGCGAAACGCGCAAGCGCCCGGTCGAAGGTGTCGGAGCGGCCCAGGTAGGCGGCGATGGCGATCCGGTCGCCGGAGCGTGCGTGGGCCCGGGCCAGCGTGGCACCGCAGACCCGGCCGAACAGGCGCATGACGTCCGGGCTCATCAGCTCGGCCTGCGGAATGGCCTTCCAGTCCCGCAGCTGCCGCACGTAGAAGTCGCGTTCGTGGCCGTCGAAGCCCTCGGCCCGCTCCCAGCCCAGGAACATGTCGCTGGTCGCCTGCATCAACCGCTGGCCGCTGACCACGCGTTCCCCCTGATTGGCACAGGCGCTCGGCCCCGCGAAGTCCGCGAGCACCGAGGTCTGCGCCTCCTTGGCCTGGAGCAGCAGCGGGTCGCCGTCGTCCCGGCCCAGCAGCAGGACGATCCAGCAGCGGGTGCCCACACTGCCCACCCCCACCACCTTGCGGGCCATGTCGACCACCCGGTACTGGGCCAGCAGCGCCCGCCGGTCGGCGGTCAGCGTGTGCGCGTAGCGCTCGATCAGATCCCGCAACTGCTCCTCGATGTGCTTGCGCTCCACGTCCGGCAGGAAGTCGCCCAGCGGCGTGATCAGGGGGCGGTCGGGGGTGAGGCGCAGCTCCCCGTCGACCACGTGGGCCAGCTTCTCCAGCGCCTGGATGTGGTCCCGGCCGCGCGCCTTGCCCATCGCCCGGGACATCCGCCGCCGCGTCCGGGGATCCAGCCTGGCGGAGATCGTGGCGTACAGCTGCTCGGCGTCGATGCGCGCGTACCAGACGTCGAGGGTCCGCATCCCGGCGAAGCGGTGCATCCACGTCCGGTACGAGCGGCCCGCCGCCCGCACCACCCGGGCCCGGTCCGCCGTACGGAACCCGTTGCCGCGGCCCGCGATGACCAGGCTGGCCGCGAGGCGTTTGACGTCCCACTCCCAGGGGCCCGGCAGAGTCTCGTCGAAGTCGTTGACGTCGAACATCAGGTGCCGCTCCGGTGAGGCGAGCAGCCGGAAGTTCAGCATGTGCGCGTCTCCGCACAACTGGGCCCGCAGTCCGGTCGCCGGAGTGGCCGCCAGGTCGGCGGCCATGATCGCCGCGGCGCCCCGGTAGAAGCGGAACGGCGATTCGAGCATGCGTCCGTAGCGGATCGGCACCAGCTCCTGAAGCCTGCTGGCCGACTGCCGTTCGATCGCGTCGACCGGGTCCGGCCGGTCGGCGGCGGGAGCGAAGGCGGCGTGGCCGGAGCGCGGGACCCGGGAGCGGGCCGCCCTGCCCCGGGCCGCCCGCTCCTGGACGGAGAGATGACGGCGCGCGGTCTCGTTCATGGTGCCCTCCCTCGTGGACGCTGAGCACTCTGCCCGCGACCGGCGCCCCGGGGCGTCACCCCGCCCGTGTGAAGTCGCCTCTCAGGGGTGAGGCCTCACGCGGGCGCGGTGCCGCAGACTGACGGGCATGGAACCCACGATGCGCAATCGCCGGTGGCTGGCTCGTGCGTCCCTGGCGGGCGCGGCTTCCGCGGTGCTGGTCCTCGGGGTGTTCGCGGGGGTGCGGACCTTCGCCTTGCTGGGTGTGGGCTTGGCCGGTCTCGCGGTGACGGCCGCGGCGGTCTGGTGGGTGCTCAGCCGGCGGGGGCTGCCGCGGTTCCTCGCGGCGGTACTGGCCCTGGCCGCCCCGATCGGGGTTCTGGTGGCCTACACCCGGGCGCAGCTGACCTGGGTCGTCGTCGTGTCGATCGGTCTGTGGCTGCTGGCGGCGGGCGCGGGGCGTGCGGCGCTGGGCCCGCGGTCGGCCACGCCGCCCGTGCCGCAGCGCCCCTCGCCGACGTTCCGCCGGCCGGCCCTGATCATGAACCCGCGCTCGGGCGGGGGCAAGGTCGTCCGCTTCGAGCTGCGCGAGCGCGCCGAAGCGCTGGGAGCCCGGGTGGTGCTCCTGGAGGGCCCCGACGTCATCGACGTGGCCGAACTCGCCCGCACCTGCGCGGCCGAGGGCGCCGATCTGCTGGGGGTGGCGGGCGGGGACGGCACCCAGGCGCTGGTGGCCGAGGTCGCCGCGTCCCTGGACCTGCCCTTCCTGGTGATCCCCGCGGGCACCCGCAACCACTTCGCCCTGGACCTGGGCCTGGACCGCGACGATCCCGCCAAGGCCCTGGACGCCCTGCGCGACGGGGTGGAGATGGTGGTGGACCTGGGCAGGGCGGGCGGCCTGCCCTTCGTCAACAACGTGTCGTTCGGCGCCTACGCCGAAGTGGTGCAGTCCCCCTCGTACCGGGACGGCAAGACCCGCACCACCCTCGAACTCCTCCCCGACCTCCTCCTGCGCCACCGCGGCGCGCGGCTCATGGCACGCGCCGACAAGCATGAGTTCACCGATCCGCAGGCCCTGCTGGTGAGCAACAACCCCTACGGGGTGAACGACGTCGCCGGGCTCGGGCGCCGCACACGCCTCGACGGCGGCATCCTGGGCTGCGTCGGCGTGCGGGTCACCACGGCCTCGCAGGCGGTGGGCCTGCTGCGGGGCAGGAAGTCCGCCGGGCTGACCACCGCGACCGCCACCAGCGTGGTCGTCGACGCCGACCAGGAACGCATCCCGGTGGGCGTCGACGGCGAAGCCCTTCAACTGGAGGTGCCGGTGCACTGCGAGGTGCGGCCCGGGGCCCTGCGCGTGGTCGTGCCCCGGCGGCGGCCGGGGCTGTACCGGGAACGGCCGCCGCTCGACTGGCGTCTCCTGGCCCGGCTCGGCCTGACGTCGAAGCACTGACGAAGCACTGCCAAGCCCCGGCCGTGCGGGGCGCGCGCCAGGGCACTACAACGGCTCTCCGTACGCCTTGTGTGCCTCGCGACGCCCGTACGAGGCGAGCGACCAGATCACCACGACGTCCAGCGCGATGATGATGGCCGACCACACCGGCTGGTAGGGCGTGAAGAAGAAGTTCTGCAGTGCGCTGAGCCCCATGACGGAGATGCCGACGGCACGCGCCCACGTGCGGCCCCGGAAGAGGCTGAGGCCCGCCGCGAGGACGACGACACCGATGATCATCTGGACCCAGCCGCGGCCGTTCACGTCGAAGTCGAAGGGGTAGTCGTTCTGCGATTGGTAGTAGTTGTCGCTGAGGATCGCGGTGAGGCCCGCGATCGTGTGGAAGGCGCCGATGATGACCATCACGCAGACGGCGAAGACGACTCCGCCGAGAGCGGGCGCGCTGACGTGGGGCTCCGGTTCGGGCGTACCGGACCGGACGTGGCCCCGCGAACTCTGCTCCACCATGTCGACGACCTCCTCCTGGATGAGTCCGGTGGACCCGTTGAGTCCGGAGCATCCCGCCCCCGCTCGCCCCGCCGGTTCACCCGCAGCGGATGAGCCCCCGCGTGCGGCGGTTTCCGTCACCCACGCAAGGTGATGCCGTGAGCCGTACCGCCGCGAGAATGGAGGGCGACGGTCGGCCTTCGGTGTGACGACAGGAGGGACGCCATGGATGGGGCGCAGGCGGGCTCCGGTCCTGAACCGGCCGGAGTGCCCTCCGGCGGTGGCGACTTCGAGATCCGCGTCGGAGGCAGGATCGGTGAGACGTTCAAGTCGGCGTTCGGTGAACTGACGGTGGTGCTGCGCCCCGCCGAGACGGTGCTGCTGGGCGCGGGCCTCGACCAGGCCGCCCTGTACGCGATCCTCGACCGCATCCAGGCGCTCGGTCTCGAACTCCTGGAGGTGCGCCGGCTGCCCGGGCCCGCGGGCAGCACCGGCTAGCCGCGCCCGGCGCGCGATGCCTGCCGCACGGCCGGGGCGAGCGAGGGTCTCTTTCCGGACCGGTCGTACGGAACCGGAAATCCGCATCGCGAATCCGGGCCGGTCGTCCCCTTCCACCACCCCGGCAGGCCCCCCACCCTGGAGGTGGTGATGCCCTGCACAAGGGGAGGTGAGGGGCATGTCCACAGCACCGTGCGCCCACGCGGACGGCGGGCCTCAGGGGAAGGCCCGGGCGTCCGATCTGCGCGGCAGGCTGCGTTCCCTGGGCCATGAGGCCACACCGATGGACGAGGCGGTGACGACCTGCCTGTTGTGGGTCGCCGGCGCCCTTTTGGAGGTCGCCGTGGAGGTGGGCGACGCGCGCGGCGCGGGAGCGCTGGTCCACCGCGCCTCGGCCGTCCTGGCCGAGCTGCCCCCGGGACACCCACCACCGCCGGAAGACGCGGCACGGGCAGCATGCCGTCCCGAGCCGTTGACGGATCGTCAGCTGGCCGTGCTCCGGCACCTGCAGCAGGAGGCCTCACTGAGGCAGATCGCCGACGGCCTGTACGTCTCGCACAACACCGTCAAGAGCCACACCCGTGCCGTGTACCGCAAGCTCGGCGCCCGTTCCCGGGCCGAGGCCGTGCACCGGGCACAGCAACTGGGCCTGGTGTAGGCCGAAGCGGCCATGGGCGGCCCGCCCCCGGTGCACTCACAGCAGCTCCAGTTCGCGCGCCCTGCGGACGGCGGCCGAGCGCCGGGAGACGGAGAGCTTGCGGTAGACGCTCTTGAGGTGCGTCTTGACCGTGTTGACCGACAGATACAGCTCTTGTGCGATCTCTTCCGTGGTCATCATCTGCGCCAGCCGGTCCAGTACGTCACGCTCACGTGCGCTGAGTCTCTCGGCGGGGGCCGAAGGGCGGGCCGGGGGCTCGGCCGCGGCGGCCGCGATCCGCCCCGTGCGCACGGAGCCGAGCAGCGCGGTGCACGCCGGTCCCAGGGCCCGCAGCACCGCGTCGGGCAGCCGGGAGCCCGCCACCACGTCGTCGATGGGGACCGCCGCCGGGCCGCCGCCCTCCACCAGGAGGATCAGGGCCGCCGCAAGGGCGCCGAAGTCCGACAGGAACGGGTCGGGCCGGCCGCTCAGCACGGTCCTGCTCCTGGCGAGTTCGCGGCGGGCCCGCCGGGGCTCGCCCCGGGCCAGCTCCACCCAGGCCCGCACGGTGTGCAGGACGGCCGACGAGGGCTCGGCCGTGGTCCAGGAGGGCAAGGGCGGCTGCGTGGCCAAGGTGGCCAGTTCGTCGGCGGCCCGGAAGCGTCCGCGCAGCGCGTCCAGGAGCGCGCGCTCGACCAGGCAGTCCCGGCGCAGGGTCCCGTTGGCGGCGGCGCCGGCGGCCTTGAGCCCCGCGGTCAGGGAGGCGTCGGCCGCCTTGAGATGACCGGCCCGCAGTTCGCCGCTGCCCCGGATGGTCAGGGTGAGGGCGAGGATCTCGGGGCTGTGCACCAGCAGGGCGTGCGGCAGCCGCAGCCCGGCCGACTCCGCGTCGGCCGCGGCGGCCCGGGCCTCCTGGGGATCGCGGGAGCGCAGCCGCTCCATACGGATCACCGCGTGGGCCATGCGGCACCGCGCCTCGCGCCCGCTCTCCTCCGCCGCAAGGCGGCCGAGCAGCGCCGCGGAGCGCTCCAGGTGCCGGGCGCATGCCGCGTCGTCGCCGCGGGCCTGGGCGACGGCCGCCGCGAGCAGCACGGGTTCGGGCTCGTCCGCCGGCAGGTCCTCGGGCAGCCGCCGGATCACCTCGACGGGCAGCCGGGCCCTGGCCAGGCCGAGCACCTGCCCGATCGCCAGGCGGTGCACGATCAGCCGGGCCGCCTGGTCCCAGTCGGCCACGGCCAGCAGATGGCGCACCGCGTCGGCGAGCAGACCGTGCGCGTCGAACCAGGCGGCGGCCTTGCGGTGCAAGGTGGCCTCCAGCCCGGGTGCCTCGTGGCGCAGGCACATCCGCAGCACGTCGGCGAACATCTGATGGCAGCGGTACCAGCCCTGGCCGACGGGCCGCAGGAACGAGTTCTCCCGGACCAGGACCGCGAAGTGCCGGCCCGCTTCCTCACCGGAGAGTTCCACGGCCAGTTCCGCGTTCACGCTGTCCAGCAGGCTCGTGGTGAGCAGCAGCCGGCGCATGCCCGCCGGCTGGGCGTCGAGGACCTCCTCGACCAGATAGCTGGCGATCGCCTCGTCGTCTCCGGCGAACTGGGCCACGAACTCGTCGGGTTCCCGGCTCTTCTCCATCGACATGGCGGCCAGCCGCAGCCCCGCCGCCCAGCCCTCGGTGCGCCGCCGCAGGGTGCTCACCGTCTGCTTGGGCACGTCGATGCCGTGCTGGGCCAGCAGCTCCGCCGTCTCCCGGTCGTCGAACGCGAGATCGGCGGTGCGCAGTTCGGTCACCTCGCTGGTGAGCCGTTCGCGCCGCAGGTGCAAGGGCGGGTCCCGGCGCGCGAGCACCACCAGGCGCAGGACACCGGGGGTGTGCCGCAGCAGGGTGGTGACCCCTTCCGCGATCGGCGAGTTGAGGGCGGGGTGGAAGTCGTCCAGGACCAGGACCAGCGGCTCGGCGTACTCGTTCAGACCCTCGGCGAGCGCCGCCACCAGCAGCGGCAGATCGTCCGCCGTGGCCGGTTCCGCCAGGTCCACGCCGGCCGAGCGCAGCGCGTGGGTGACACGCTGCCAGAACACCACCGGCTGCTCCGACTGGCCGTCGCAGGTGACCCAGGCCAGCGGCCCCGGCAGCTGGCGGGTGTGCGCCCACTCCACGGCCAGCGCCGTCTTGCCGGCGCCCACCGGTCCGACGACCACGGTCATCGGGCCGCGCACGCCCCGGGCCAGCCGGTCCGTCAACCGGGGTCGGGACACGAGCCAGCCGGGCAGGGAGGGCGCGGTTGCGGCAGCTTCACGGTCAAGGCCCTCGTCCCGGGTACGGCGTGCTCCCTCGGCCATGCGCGGCACCTCCCTCGGAGCGTGCTGACGCGTCGCAGGGCAAGTGTCGGGCCGGGCGCAGGGGCGCAGAACGCGGCGCGCGCCATCTCACCCGGGTGAAGTTCCCGGGAAAGACGGCGCGCGGCGAGGGCGCTCACCATGCGAGATGCGGGGCCGTAGCGGCTACGCCCCGTGCAGGGCCGCCACCAGTTCTTCCTCACGGTCCTTGGTGAGCGAGGTGCGGATCACGGTGGGGTTGAAGGGGCGTAGCGCATCTCGTACCCGGTCGGGGGTCGAGCGGCGCACGAGCGCGAAGACGGCGGCCCGGCCCGGTTCGAGCGTGCCCGCGATCTCCTTGACGAACGCGTCGTTGATGCCGATGTCGGTGAGCTTGCCGGCCACGGCGCCGGTGGCGGCACCCACCGCGGCGCCGAACACCGGCATCAGGAAGAGCAGTCCGAACAGCGAGCCCCACAGGGCGCCGCCCGCCGCGCCGGTCGCCGTGGTGTTGTAGGTCTGGTTCACGTGGACCTTGCCGTCCGCGGTGCGCCAGGCCAGTGCGGCGTCTTCCAGGTCGAGCAGTTCCTGACGGGACAGTTCCTTCGCGAGGCGCAGGACTCCCTCCGCCTTCTCCTTGTCCGAGAATCCCAGTACGACGAGATCGGCCATCAGGCCCTCCTCCGTGTGTGGCGGGGCTCCGCGCCCCCACCTGATGTGGGTACGACCGGTTCACCCAGGCGTTGTGCCGCGGCCGCGAGTTCGGCGACGACGGGTTCGAGTGCCTCTTCGGTGAGGAAGCCCTCCGCGACGGGCACTCCCCCTGCGTCGCGGATCGCTTTGCGCAAGAACTTGGCCCATACGTGTTCGAGCAGGACGACGGCCGCGGCGGTGTTGGGGTCGAGGGACTCGGCCATCTCCCGGATCTCCGCCGTGCTCAGGCCGAAGGCGTTGCCCTCGGCGAGGCTCGGGTACGTGCTCTGAGCCGCCCGGATCCGCTCCCCCGAGATGCCGAGCAGGGCGGCGACGGTCTCGCCCATCCCCTCCGCCTGGAAGTCGAGGCTGAACAGGTCGCCGTTGGGCTCCTTGCTGACGAAGAGCATGTCGAGGACGCGGATCTGCCCGTTCGCCTCGAGGATGGCCAGCTCCTCGATGATCCGGCCCTCGAACTTGGCGTCCGGGCCGAACTCCACCGTCAGGATCTGCACCGGTCCGATCCCCACCATGATCCCTCCCTCTGGGCGGAACGTCCGCCGTCACGGCCGCCATCACAGCGGCGGATCACCCCCGCCGCTTCACCCGCCGCAGGTGAGCAAGGCACGCCGCGCCGCGGCGACGCTGGCCGACGGAGGTGCGACGCCCATGAGTCAGGAACCGACGCCGGGCCGGCACGACGAGGTGCCCTCCCCGGACACCGCCACCGAGTCCGAAGTGGCGCGCCTGCGCGCCGAGGTCGAGCAACTGCGTGACCGCGCCGGGACCGAGCGACGGCGCCGCCGGCGCCTTCTGACGCTCAGGCGGGTCGTCGCGGCCGTGCTGATCGCCCTGGTCGCCGTCCTGGCGGTCACCTCGGTCGTGGGGGTGTGGGGCTCGCGCACCACCTTGAACACCGACCGCTGGATCGCCACGGTGGGCCCGCTGCCCGAGGATCCGAAGGTGAACGCCGCCGTCTCCGCGTACCTGTCGAACGAGATCTTCGACCAACTCGACGTCGAGCAGCGGCTCGCGGAGGCATTGCCGCCCCGCGCCTCCTTCCTCGCCGAGCCGGTCACCGGGGCCGTCCACGACTTCGTGCGGGAGCGGATCTCGAAGCTCATCGCGACGGATCAGTTCCAGGACCTGTGGCGGGCGACGAACGAGCGCGCGCACCGGCGGATCGTCGCGGTCCTCGAGCGGCGCAACGAGAACGTGCGGGTCGAGGGCGACACGGTGGCCCTGAACCTGCTGCCGATGGTCAACAACCTGCTGACGTCCCTGGAGGAGCAACTGCCCTCCATGTTCGGCAAGAAGCTGGACCTGCCCGCGCTGTCCTCCGGCGAGATACCGCCCGGTCTGCACGACCGCATCGAGAAGGCGCTGGGGGTGAGCCTGCCCGAGGACTTCGGGCAGATCCGGCTCTACAACCGCGACGAACTCGGTCAGCTGCAAGATGCCGTCGTCGTGTTCAAGAAGGCCGTGGTGGGACTGCTCATCGGCGTGCCGGTCCTGCTCGCCCTGGCCCTGTGGGTCTCCCCCGACCGGCGGCGCACCCTGCTCCAGCTGGGCCTGTGGCTGGTGGTGACCGTCACGGTGCTGACGAGCGTGCTGCGGGCCGTGCGGGACCAGCTCCTGGGTCAGGTGGCCCCGGGCGTCTACCGCGAGGGCGTGGCCGCGGCCCTGTGGACCGTCTTCACCACCTTGCGCGAACGGGGCGACCAGTTGCTGTGGCTCGGTGTCGCCATCGCCGTGCTGGCCTACCTCGTCGGCCCGGGGCGCGTGCCGGTGGCCCTGCGCCGGCACACCGCCCGGGGGGCACGGGCCACCGGTCACTTTGTGGCGCGCACCGGCGAGCGGCTCACCCATGACTCGCCGGTGCGGCCGTGGCTGACCCGGCATGCCGATGTGCTGCGGGTGTCCGGACTCGTCGTCGCGGTCCTGATCGCCCTGCTCCTCTCCTCGTGGACCGCGCTGCTCGTCATCGCCTGCGTGCTCGCCGCGTACGAGATCGCGATCACGCTGCTCGCCAGGACGGAGGGCTCACCCCCGGCAGGTGAGGCCGGTCCGCACACGCCCGCGAAGACTGGGGCATCCGGCTGACCGAGGGCAACCGAGGGCGGGAGACACGGCATGAAGTTCCAGACGCACGCCGGTCGGATCGGACCGGTCGGCGACAAGAGCGACCGGTCCCGCCTGTGGGGCCCGTACCTGAGCGAACGTCAGTGGGGCACCGTCCGCGAGGACTACAGCGCCGGGGGCGACGCGTGGTCGTACTTCCCGCACGACCACGCCCGCTCGCGCGCCTACCGCTGGGGCGAGGACGGCCTGGGCGGCGTCTGCGACGAGAAGCAGCGGCTGTGCCTGGCGCTCGCCCTGTGGAACGGCCGCGACCCGATCCTCAAGGAGCGCGCCTTCGGCCTCACCAACGGCGAGGGCAACCACGGCGAGGACGTCAAGGAGTACTACTTCTACCTCGACAGCACACCGAGCCACTCCTACATGCGCTACCTGTACAAGTACCCCCAGGCCGCGTTCCCCTACGGCGAGCTCGCCGAGGTCAACCGGAACCGCACGCGCCAGGAGTTCGAGTACGAGCTGCTCGACACCGGTGTGTTCGACGAGAACCGCTACTTCGACGTGACGGTGGAGTACGCCAAGGCGGATCACGACGACCTCCTGATGCGGATCACCGTCGACAACCGCGGCCCCGACGAGGCGACGCTGCACGTGCTGCCCACACTGTGGTTCCGCAACACCTGGTCCTGGGGCGCGCACCCCGACCGGGACGCCCGGCCGCGCCTGCGGGCGGCCGAAGGCCCGCGCTCGACGCTCACGGTCCGGGCCGACCACCCGGAGCTGGGCAGCTACGACCTGCGGTGCTCCGAACCGGCCACGCTGCTGTTCACCGAGAACGAGACCCACCACGAGCGGCTGTTCGGCACCCCCAGCGCCTCTCCCTACGTCAAGGACGGCATCGGCCGCCACATCGTGGACCAGGAGGAAGGCGCCGTCAATCCGGCCCAGGAGGGCACGAAGGCGGCCGTGCACCACCGGCTGAGCGTGCCCGCCGGCGGGTCCGAGACGTTGCGGCTGCGTCTTGGACCCGCGGGTGCCCAGCTCTCGCTGGCCCGGGGCTTCGACTCGGTGTTCAACGACCGTCTCGCCGAAGCGGACGCCTTCTACCGGGAGCTGACCCCGGCGCGCGCGGGCGAGGACGAGGCCCGCGTGATGCGTCAGGCACTGGCCGGGATGCTCTGGTCGAAGCAGTACTACGCCTTCGACCTGGAGACCTGGCTGGCCGAGCACGACCTGACGCCCTGGAGCGCGCCCCGGCCCGGGATCCGCAACCGCGAGTGGTTCCACATGGTCAGCGACGACATCGTGTCGATGCCCGACAAGTGGGAGTACCCCTGGTTCGCCGCCTGGGACCTGGCGTTCCACGCGGTGGCCTACGCGGCCGTGGACATCGGCTTCGCCAAACAGCAGCTCGAACTGCTGCTGCGCGACTCCTACCTGCACCCCAACGGCCAGATCCCCGCCTACGAGTGGAACTTCGGCGACGTCAACCCGCCGGTGCACGCCTGGGCCGCGTACTTCGTGTACATGGTCGAGAAAGGCACCACCGGCCAGGCGGACCGCGCGTTCCTGGAGCGCACCTTCCAGAAGCTGCTCACGAACTTCACCTGGTGGGTCAACCGCAAGGACCCGCACGGCCGCAACGTCTTCCAGGGCGGCTTCCTCGGTCTGGACAACATCGGCGTCTTCGACCGCAGTGCGCCGCTGCCCACCGGAGGCACCCTGGAGCAGGCCGACGGCACGGCCTGGATGGCCCTGTACTGCCAGTCGATGCTCCAGATCGCGCTGGAACTCGTCGAGCACAACGCGGCGTACGAGGACCTCGTCCTGAAGTTCGTCGAGCACTATCTGTGGATAGCCGCCTCGATGGACCGCCTCGGCGACCTCGGCGACGAACTGTGGGACGAGGAGGACGGCTTCTTCTACGACGTGCTGCGCCTGCCCGACGGGCAAGCGGTCCGGCTGAAGGTCCGCTCCATGGTGGGACTGCTGCCGCTGTGCGCGTCGACCGTCTTCCGGCCCGAGCAGCTGGAGCACCTGTCGGGCCTGGTCGAGCGGCTCCAGCGGTTCGCCGAACGCCACCCCTCGCTGTCGGTGACACTCACCGCGGCCCAGGCCGGGAAGGCGGGCGGGCCACGGCTGCTGTCCGTGGTGGACGAGAAGAAACTGGTGCGGATGCTCGCCCACCTCCTGTCCGAGGACGAGTTCTTGAGCCCGTACGGGATCAGGGCCCTCTCCCGCCACCATGCCGAGCACCCGTACTCCTTCTGGGTGCACGGCCAGGAGTACAAGGTCGCCTACCTGCCCGCCGAGTCGGACACCGGCATGTTCGGCGGCAACTCCAACTGGCGCGGACCGGTGTGGCTGCCGATGAACACGCTCGTGATCCGCGGGCTGCTCAACCTCTACGGCTTCTACGGGGACGACCTGACCGTCGAGTGCCCCACCGGTTCGGGGGTGCACAAGAACCTCTTCGAGGTGTCCCAGGAGATCTCCGCCCGGCTCACCCGCATCTTCCTGCGCGACGAGGACGGCGCGCGCCCCGTCTACGGCGGCCAGCAGGTCTTCCGGGACGATCCGCACTGGCGCGACCTGATCTCCTTCTACGAGTACTTCCACGGCGACAACGGCGCCGGCATCGGCGCCTCCCACCAGACCGGCTGGACCGGTCTGGTCGCCGCCCTGATGAAGATCTTCGGCACGCTGGGCCCGGAGGACTTCGGCCCCGGACCCACCAGGAGGAAGAGCCGATGACCGCGCTGCCGGCACAGCCCGTCGTGTACGAGGTCAACACCCGCGTGTGGCTCGGGGAGATCGCGCGGCGCACCGGCCGCCCGACCGGTCTCGGCGACGTGCCGAAGGACTGCTGGGACGAGATCACCCCCTCCGGCGTCGACGCCGTGTGGCTGATGGGCGTGTGGGAGCGCAGCCCTCAGGGGCGCGCCATCGCCCTGGACGACTCCGAGCTGCGCGGCGCGTTCCACGCCGCGCTCCCCGACGCGGCCGACGACGACATCGCCGGCTCGCCCTACTGCATCCGCCGCTACGAGGTCGACGCGGCACTCGGCGGCGCCGCGGGGCTGGTCGCCGCCCGGACGGAACTCGACCGGCGGGGCGTGGGACTGCTCCTTGACTACGTGCCCAATCACGTGGCGCCGGACAGCCCCTGGGTGGGCGAGTACCCCGAGTACTTCGTGCGCGGAGACGCCGAAGACCTGCAGCGGGATCCGGCCGGGTTCCTCGACACGGGCCGGGCCGTCCTGGCCCGGGGCCGCGACCCGTTCTTCCCGCCCTGGCCGGACGTGGTGCAACTGAACGCCTTCGCACCCCAGTTGCGCAGGGCCACCGCACACCTCCTGGGTCACATCGGCCGGTTCTGCGACGGGCTGCGCTGCGACATGGCCATGCTGCTGATGAACGACGTCTTCGCACGGACGTGGGGCGAGCGGGTGGGGCCCGCGCCCGCCGCGGACTTCTGGCCCGATGTGATCTCCGAGGTCCGCACGGAGCACCCCCGTCTGATCTTCGCGGCCGAGGCGTACTGGGACCTCGAATGGGCCCTGCAACAGCAGGGGTTCGACTTCTGCTACGACAAGCGGCTCTACGACCGGCTGCTGCACGAGAGCCCCGAGGCCGTCCGGGGGCATCTGCGCGCCGAGGAGGACTACCAGCGCAAGCTCGTCCGCTTCCTGGAGAACCACGACGAGCCGCGGGCCGCACAGACGCTGGAGCCGGCCAAGGAGCGGGCCGCGGCCACCCTGATCGCCACCCTGCCCGGTGCCACGCTGTGGCACGAGGGGCAGTTCACCGGGCGCCGCGTCCATCTGCCCGTGTTCCTGGACCGGCGCCCGGACGAGCCCGCCGACGTGTCCCTGCGCGCCTTCCACGAACGGCTGCTGGCGGGCGTGCACGCCAGCGGGATGCGCACGGGCCGCTGGCAGCTCCTGGACTGCGAGGGCTGGTCCGACAACGACACCGGCCGCGACCTGGTCGCCTCGTGCTGGACAGGCCCCGCGGGCCGGTTCCTGACCGTGGTGAACCTCTCCGCGCATCCGGCCCAGGCCCGCGTCCGGCTGCCGTGGACCGAACTCCTCGGCCCCGCCACCTGGGAACTGCGCGACGTACTCGGCTCCCAGCGGTACGAACGCCGGGGAGCGGAGCTCCTGGAGAGCGGACTGTACGTCGATCTGCCGCCCTGGGGGTCCCACGTGCTGTCCGTCATGAGCGGTTCCCCACCCGTGTCCTGACCGGACGGGGCCCGGCCCCAGGCACCCAGGTGATCCACTGCTCCGTCCTCCCGGCGGCCGGACCCCGCAGGGCCGGGCGGAGTCAGCCCCAGTCCGTGCCGGTCCGTGCGCGATAGGCCTCGATCGCGCTCTCCACCGTCGGGTAGAAGGCGGCCGGGTCGAAGGTGCGGGTCAGACCATAGCGTTCGATCTTGCGCCGTACGGGGTCCTTCAGCTCGGCGAAGACCAGGGCGACCCCACGCTCCTGGAGCGTGCGGTCCAAGTCCTCCAGGACGTCGGCCGCGGTCGTGTCCACGTCGGTCACCGGCTCGGCCGCGATCAGCACGCACTCCAGCGGTGCGGTGGTGCGGGTGTAGCGCAGCACCTGGTCGCGGAACGTCTTGGCGTTGGCGAAGAACAAAGGCGCGTCGAAGCGCACCATCACCAGGCCCGGCAGGCGTTCGGCGTTCTGGTGGGAGCGGACGTCGTGGTACCCCTCCAGGCCGGGCACCCGTCCCAGCTCCGTGCTGTAGGGCCACCACGCACGCCGGAACACGTTCAGGATGGACAGGCCCACCGCGACCGCGATGCCCGGCAGCACGCCGAGCAGCGCCACGCCCAAGAAGGCCGCGACGCACAGCCAGAACTCCGCTTTGCGCTGGCGCCACAACCGCGCCGTGCCGCGCGGGTCGGCCAGGGACAGCGAGGCGGTGATGACCACCGCGGCCAAGGTGGGCTGCGGCAGGTCACGGAAGAGGCCCGGCAGCAGCACCAGCATGAGCACGATCAGTGCGGCGCCGACCACCCCGGTGAGCTGGGTCCTGGCTCCGGCGCGTTCGGCCACCGCCGTCCGCGAACCGCTCGTACTGACGGGGAAGCCCTGGAACAGGCCGGCGGCGACGTTGGCCGAGCCGATGGCGATCATCTCGTTGTCGCCGCGGACCTCCTGGCCGGTGCGGTTGGCGAACGCCGAGGCGTTGGAGATGGTGTCGGCCAGCGACACCAGCGCGATGCCCAGCGCGCCGACGAACAGCGGCCCCAGGTCGTCCCAGCGCACGTCGGGGACGGTGAAGGGCGGCAGCCCCTCGGGCAGCCGGCCGACCAGCCGCACGCCGTGCTCGCCCAGCTCGAACAGGACCGACGCGCCGATGGCGAGCACCACCATGACCAGCACGGCCGGCACCTTGGGCAGCAGGCGCTGGAGGAACAGGATCAAGACGATGCCGCAGCCGCCCACGGTGAGCGCGGCGGGCACCGCGTCCCCGTCGGCAAGACCGGCGACGAAGGCGTCCACTTCGGCGATGAGGCCGTCGGCGTCCGTGGAGAAGCCGAACAGCTTGGGCAGCTGGCCGACGAGGATGGTCAGGGCCAGGCCGTTCATATAGCCGATCATGGTCGGCTTGGAGATGAGGTCGGCGACGAAGCCCAGCCGCGCCACCCCCGCCAGAATCGTGATCGTCCCGACCATCAGGGCGAGGACCGAGGCCAGCGCGACCGCGCGGGCGGGGTCACCGTCGGAGGCCACCAGCGGCAGGACCGTCGCCGCGATCATCGGCCCCAGCGAGGAGTCGGGACCGAGCACCAGAATGCGGGAGGGCCCCGCCACGGCGTAAGCCAGCAGGCACAGCACGGACGTGTACAGGCCGGTGATCGGAGGCAGCCCCGCCAGCTCCGCGTACGCCATCCCCTGCGGCACGAGGAGCGTGGTCAGGACGATCCCGGCGACCAGGTCCTTGAACAGCCACTCACGACGGTAGGTGCGCACCGTCCGCACACCGGGTACTGCTTTGAACCCCACCGGTTCACCCCGGCCCCGCGCCCGCGGCCTTCCGGCGCCGGGCGACGAGTTTGCCCAGCTCCCACAGGACGAGGAGGCCGAGCGCCGGCAGGAGCGCCCAGCCGAACTGACCGATGCCGAGCGGCACGGTGTCCAGCAGCCGGTTGAAGGCGTCCGTCTGCGTCACCAGCACGGCGAGCACGAACTCGCCCAGGATCGTCCAGTTCAGCTGCTTGCTGTCGAAGGTGTCGGCGCTGAGCACCGTCCCGGTCTGGCTGCGGCACTCCAGGGCGGCCACGATCAGGCACAGCGCGAACGACGCGAAGGCGATGGAGTTGCCCACGCGCACGCTGTCGTAGCGCGACGCCCCCAGCTGGATCAGACACAGCAGCCCGACGGCGATGGCCGTCCCGGCCAGAGCGACCGTGAGCATCAGGGCGGGCGTCATGACGGGTTCACCGCGCGGGCGCGGACGCCGGGTCATCAGCCCGGGGCTGACCCGGTCGAAGCCGAGGGAGAACCCGAAGGCCGCGTTGACCACGAAGTGGATCCACAGCACCTGCGCGGGCGTGAACGGCTCGCCGTCGGCGATGTCGAACAGCGCGGCGCCCAGGAACGTCAGCACGAACACGACCAGGAGCACCAGGACGAAGCGGATGTACTTGGTGAGGTTGTCGTAGATCTTGCGGCCCTGTTCCACCGCGTGGACGATCGTCGCGAAGTTGTCGTCGGAGAGGATCATCCGCCCGGCGTTCTTGGCCACCTCGGTGCCCGACCCCATGGCGATGCCGATGTCGGCGGCCTTGATGGCCGGGGCGTCGTTGACGCCGTCGCCGGTCATGGCGACCACGTCGCCCTTCTTCTTCAGGGTGTCGGCAAGCAGCACCTTGTGCTCGGGGGCCACACGGCCCACCACGCCGATGGCGTCGATACGGGCCAGCCGCTCGTCCTGTGACAGGGCGGCGAAGTCCGCGCCGAGGATCGCCTCGCCGCCGATGCCGATCTGCTCGGCGACCGCGGCACCGGTGATGACGTCGTCGCCGGTGACCATCCGCACGCGGATGTTGGCGGCCTGCGCGGCGGCCACGGCCGCCCGGGACTCCTCGCGCGGCGGATCGACCATGCCGACGAGACTGGTGACCCGCAACTCGTCCACCAGCGCCAGCAGATCGCCGTCCGGCGCGAACGCCGCGGGGTCCAGGTCCCGGGTGGCGGCGGCCATCACCCGGCGTCCCGCGCGCTCCATCCGCTCGACCTCGCCCTCGGCCCGCGCCCGCAGGCCCGCGTCGAACGCGATCTCCCCATGGCCCGACAGGACGGTGGTGGTGCGGGCAAGGACGGCGGGCGCCGCGCCTTTGACGAAGCAGCGGACGACCGGCTGTCCCTTGTCGTCGGTGGCCGGGTGGAAGGTGGCCATCAGTTTGTAGGCCGGATCGAACGGCAGGGTGGCGATCCGGGGCAGTCGCTCGCGGGTGGCGGCCACGTCGAGGCCCGCCTTGTGGCCGAGGACGAGCAGCGCGCCTTCGGTGGGATCACCCACCAGCCGCCCGTCGACCAGCGAGGCGTCACTGGCGACGAGATACGGCAGGATCGCGTCGTCGAGGGCGGTGCTGTTGCCGGCGGCGCGGTGGACCTTGCCTTCGAGGGAGTAGCCGCTGCCCGAGACGGTGTAGCGGTCAAAGGCGTCCACGACTTCGACCGCGGTCATCTGGTTCATCGTCAGGGTGCCGGTCTTGTCGGAGTTCACGGCCGAGGTGAAGCCCAGTGTCTCCACGGACGGCAGGTCCTTGACGATGGCGTGCCGCCGGGCCAGGTCGAGGCCCCCCAGGGACAGGATCGTCTGCGTCACGGTCGGCAGCGCCTCGGGAACGGCGGCGATGGCCAGCGACACGGCGCTGATGAACAGCGCGTCCCAGGCCTCGCCCCGCCCTCGGCCGAGGGTGAACATCACGACCATGGTGATTCCCGCCGCACCGACGATCCACAGCGTCAGCCGGTTCAACTCGCGGGTGAGCGGGGACTCTTCGCGCCGGGTGGCCGACAGCATGCCCGAGATCCGGCCCAGTTCGGTGGCGGCACCGGTGGCGGTGACGACCATGACACCGCTGCCATGGGTGACCGGCGTGGTCATGAAGGCCATGTCCGTCTGGTCGGCCGGCCCCAGGTCCTCCCCCGTCACCGCCGTGGCGTCCTTCGCCACGGGAACACTCTCGCCGGTGAGCGCGGACTCGTCGATCTGCAAGGCGCTCGCCGACACCAGCCGCCCGTCCGCGGGGACCTCCTCCCCCGCGGCGAGCAGCACGATGTCCCCCACCACGACCTCCTCGGCGGGGATCTCGGCCTCGCGCCCCTCACGCCGCACCCGGGCCGTGGCCTTCGTCATCGCCTTCAGGGCGTTCATGGCGCTCTCCGCCTTGCCCTCCTGGCGGATCCCGATGACCGCGTTCAGCACGGTCAGGGCCATCAACACCACCGCCGTGCCCCACTCCTGGATGGCGAGCGACACCACCGCGGACGCGACGAGGATCATCTGCATGTACGAGGTGAACTGGCCGAGGAACTTCCGCCACCCCGGGGTCGGCCGCTCCTCCGGCAGGACGTTGGGCCCGTCCGCGGCGCGCCGCTCGGCCACCCGGGCGGCGTCCAGCCCCAGGGCCGGGTCGACGCCGAGCTGCCCGGCCACCGCCTGGGCCGAACGCGCGTACCAGGCGTGCTCCGGTGAAACGGGTGCGCCCTCCTGCCGCGGCGCCCGGGCCGTCATCGTGACCGCCTCCGTCCACCTCGGTGGCCGGTCGACTCCGCATAAGGGTCGCGGGGCGCACCGCGCGGCGCCTCCTCCTCCAACTGCTTCTTCTCAAGCTCCAGTTCGTGGCGGCTCTTGTCGTCGATCTCCGGAAAGCGCGGATCGAGATCGATCAAGGTGTGGGCGAGCACCGCGGCCGCGCAGATGCGGGCATACCACTTGTGGTCGGCCGGGATCACGTACCACGGGGCCCAAGGCGTGCTCGTGGCGGACAGCATGGCGGAGAACGCCGCCTGGTACTCGTCCCACCGGGTGCGTTCGCGGGCGTCGGCGGCCGAGAACTTCCAGTTCCGGTCGGGCACGTCGATCCGCTTGAGGAAGCGGATGCGCTGCTCCTCCTTGGACAGGTTCAAGAACACCTTGACGACCCGGAACCCGTTGTCCGTCAGATAGCGCTCCCACGCGTTGATCTCCCGGAAGCGCCGCCGCCACAGCTTCTTCCTGCCCTTGGCCTTGCCCGGCAGCCGCTGGCGGTCCAGGAGTTCGGGGTGCACCCGCACCACGAGCACCTCTTCGTAATGCGACCGGTTGAAGATACCGATCTCGCCGCGGCGCGGCAGATCGCGGGCGTAGCGCCACAGGTAGTCGTGCTCCAACTCCTCGGTCGAGGGCACTTTGAAGCCGGCCACGTGCACGCCCTGCGGGTTCACCCCGCTCATGACGTGGCGGATCGTGCCGTCCTTGCCTCCCGCGTCCAGGGCCTGGAGACACAGCAGCACCCCGTGCCTGCCCTCGGCCGCCAGCCTCTGCTGGTAGTCGGCCAGCAGGAGAACCCCGCCGCGCAGCAGCTCCTCGCCCTCCTTCCGGTTCTTGATGCCTGCCTTGCGGGCGGGGTCGAAGTCCTTGGACAGGTTCACCTTCGAGCCCGGCTCGACTCGCAGCGGCGCGACGAATTCGGCGATCCGCTCGGCCCTCGCGTCCCTGGTACGTGCCCGTCCGTCCTTCATGGGACCCCTTCGGCTGCTTCGGCTAGTACAGGGTTTCCTTCTTCACCACGCACAGGCCCCAGATGACGAAGCCGTTCAGCGCGATCAGCGTCAGGGACCACAGGGGGTAGTACGGGATCGACAGGAAGTTCGCGATCAGCATGAGCGCGGCGATGATCACGCCCGTGACACGGGCCCACTTCATGGCGACCAGCAGGCCGAGGCTGACGGCCACCGCGATCACACCGAAGATCATGTGGATCCAGCCCCAGGTCGTCAGGTCGAACTCGAATACGTACTCGGGCGTGTTGAGGAACACCTTGTCCTCGAGCGCCGCCATCAGGCCGCGGCAGAAGGCCATGGACCCGGAGATGAACAGCATCACCGCCGCGAAGATCGTCAACCCGGCGGCAGCCACCGCTTTCGCGGTGGTGGCACTGCGGTCGTGGGTGGTCGAGGTGGTCATGACCGAACCCCCATGCTCCTGGAGGGTGCCGATTGCACCGCTGTGACGCCGAGTCTCGCCACCGGCCGGTGCCCGGTCGTCACCCTCCAGGGGTGACGCCCGTGACCGGGCCCGTCAAGAGGCTGACCGTGGACCGGTCCGACCGGGGATCCGACAGCGGATCCGGCAGCGGAAGCGAGGCGATGAGCGTGGCGTCCGAACCCGAGGAAGCAGCGGCCCGACGGCTCCGCCGCGACCGGCGCCGGATCCTGGCGCCGCTCGCCCTCGCCCAGTTCATCTGCAGCTTCGCCGGGTCGAACATGACCGTCATGATCCAGGACATCAGCGAGGACCTGGACACCACCGTGCAGGGCGTGCAGATCGCGATCACCGCCTTCCTGCTGGTGATGGCGGCCCTCATGATCCCGGCCGGCATCCTCACCGAACGCTTCGGCCGCAAGCGCTGCCTCATCGTCGGCCTCTGCGTGTACGGGGTCGGGGCCCTGCTCAGTGCTGCCGCGCCCGGTCTGGGCGTCCTCATCCTGGGCAACTCGATCCTGGAGGGCATCGGCACCGCCCTGCTCATCCCGCCGGTCTACATCCTGACGACGCTGCTGTTCACGCAGGTCACCGAACGGGCCCGCGCGTTCGGGGCGATCATGGCGATGGGCGGGGTCGGCGCGGCGGCCGGGCCGCTGCTCGGCGGGCTCATCACCACGGCCATCAGCTGGCGGGCGGCCTTCGTCTTCCAGGCCGTCGTGGTCGCGGTCATCGTCGTGCTGAGCCGTCACCTCGTCGACCCGCTGCCCGTGGACACCGGGCGCGACTTCGACACCGTGGGCGCCATCCTGTCCGCCGTCGGTCTGATCCTCGTGGTCATGGGGATCCTCGCCACGGACGACAACGGCTGGCTGGCGGCCGGTCTGCTGCTGGTCGGCGCCCTCGTCCTGCTGTTCTTCTTCCGCTGGGTCCGCGCCAAGGAGCGTGCCGGGGCACCGGCCCTGCTGCCCTCCGAGCTGTTCCGCAACCGCACGTCCAACCTCGGTCTGATCACCCAGCACACCCAGTGGCTGATGCTCATGGGCGTGTCCTTCGTGGTCGCCGCCTACCTTCAGGTCGTACGGGGCTACGACGCGATCAGCACCGGCGTCATCTTCACCGCCTCCACGGTGGGCCTGCTCGCCAGCTCGCTCGGCGCCGAGCGGTTCGCCAAGCGGCGCGAACAGCGCACCCTGGTCATGGCCGGCTTCGCCGTGACGGTCTGCGGCATCGGCGTGCTCATCGCCCTGTCGCAGGGTTCACCGAGCGCCTGGAGCTTCACCCCCGGGCTGCTGCTCATCGGCCTGGGGCTCGGGGTGATGCTGACGCCGTCGGTGAACATCGTGCAGTCGAGTTTCCCCGAGGACCTCCAGGGTGAGATCTCCGGGCTCTCCCGCAGCGTGTCGAACCTCGGCTCGTCGGTGGGCACCGCGGTCGCGGGCACCATCCTGGTCGCCGACCCGGCCGCGGGACCGTACGCCGTCGCGCTCGTGGTGCTGGCCGTCATCGGTCTCGGCGGGCTCGGCGCCGCCGCGAGGCTGCCGCGCACGCCGGCGCCGGAGCGGGCCTCTGCCGAGGGGGCTTCCGCCGAGGAGTCCTCCGCCGAGAGGGGCGGCGGGCCGCGTCATCGTCACCGCCGGGCATAGGGCCCGCTCTTGCAAGGCCCCCTGTGAGGGGGCCGGCTCGTGTGCGGCCCCCTCACTTGGGGCCGACTCGGTGCTCGGCCGCCGCGGGGCCGTGGGGCGCGGTCCAGTGGAGGCGGTCGTACGAGACCGCGCTGGCCACCAGCAGATCCTGAAGGGACGCCCGGCGTCTGCTGAACGGGACCCACCACAGTCCCACCGGGACCGTCACGCACAGCGCGGCACGCGCCAGGGAACGCGGCAGTCCCAGGAGGTGGCCTGCGCGGTCGGTGACGCGCAGGCCCATCAGGCGGCAGCCGGGCGTGCTGCCGATCGCGGCCCAGGCACCCCCCAGGTAGGCGACCGCCACGGCCCAACTGACCGGCGCGGAGAGCCAGGTGGGGAACTCGGGGAAGCGGAAGGGGGGTCCGGTGGCGAGCAGCAGCGCAAGCCCGGCGCCCACCTGGACCGCGAGCCCCGCCAGCGCCAAAATCAACGCGTCGACCCCGGCCGCGACCCCGCGCGAGACGATCCCGGCGGCTTCGAGCCCGGCGGCTTCAGTCCCGGCCGCTTTGGTCCCGGCGGCTTCGAGCCCGGCGGCTTCAGTCCCGGCCGCGCCGTCCCCGCCACCGTCCGCGGTCACGGGGGCGCCGGGGCGCTGCCGTCGGGCTGAGGGCGGCCGGGGGCATGGCGACGGGCAGGATCCGGCCCGTCGCCCCGGGGCAGCTCGAAGCGGGCGTCCCCCTGAGGCGGGCCGCCGTCACCGTCGGACCTGCCCGTCCGGCGCAGCAGGCGGTCGGCCAAGCGGTTCACGTTGCGGTCTCCGCGCCGGCCGAGCACCCGGACCGCCTCCACGGTCTCCACCGTCATCCCTCCCCCGGTGTCGCGGACGATCCGCCCGAGATCTATCTCGCGCAGCACGTCACGGGTGAGGCCCACCAGATCGATCCGGTCCAGCACCGCGTCGACGTCGACCCGGTCGGCGACCCGGTCCACGTCGACACGATCGGCCACCCGGTCCACGTCGACACGGTCCGCCACACGCCCCACGTCGACGCGATCAGCCACCCGGTCCACGTCCACGCGATCAGCCACCCGGTCCACGTCCACGCGGACGGCGACCCGCTCGACGTCCACCCGGTCGGCGACCCGGTTCACGTCGACGCGCGCGATCACGGCGTCCAGGTCGATGCGGTCGAGCACCGTCATGACCAACGGGCGCAGCAGCAGGCCCGTCGCCTCTCCCAGCAGTCCCCCCGCACCCCGCGCCCACCGGATGACGGTGGCCACCGGGCACGCCGCGTTCTCTTGTGCCATTCGGCGACCGAAGCAGGAGATCGCGGGCCGGACATCCTCCGTGGTGGGTGAGCCGGCACCCCTCACTCCGGCAGGACCAGCAACTCCTTTGCCGCACGGGGCGGTTGGGGTGCCGGCTGCTCCACTCGCGCCACGTCGAAGGGCACGCCCCGCTGCTCCGCCAGCATGTGGGCCAACTGCAGGACGCTGTCCCCGCTGGCCCCGAGGTCCCTGGTGTCCGGCAGGTCGACGCGCACGCCCGTGCCGCCCGCGCGAATGGCGGCGTGCAGCACCCGCCCGAGCCGGGCCTCGGCAGCCGGGCCGACCGCACCACGCACCTCGATCACCAGGCAGCCGTCGACCCGCCGCAACACCACCGGCGACGCATCGGGCCGGGCCACCCGCGCGCTGCCCGCCCACGGCCTCGAAACCCGTGCCCACAGGTCACTCGCCACCAGCACCTTCGGCCGGCGGACAGGGACGCTCCACGCCATGGCCCACCCCCAAGCAAGACGGATGTCCGCATCAGAGTCGCGGGAGGACCGCCCTCACTGCGTCGCTCGGGAGGGGTGACAGCGCCATCGAGCCGTGGGACGGGAAGCTGGGATCACCGGCTCCCCGCGGGGCGCGGGCGGCCGTGTCACGACGTGATCAATGGGTGTGCGGCACGACCGCCACGGGGCACTCCGCCGTGTGCAGCGCCTCGGCGCTGACGGACCCGAGCATCAGCCGGCGCAGCCCCGTACGCCCGTGCGAGCCGACGACCAGCAGGGACGCCCGCCGTGACGCCTCGGAGAGGACCGTGGCGGGGCGTACCTGCTCGACGTGCAGGTCGACCGGCACGTCCGGGAACCGGCTGCGGCGCGTGGCGGCTTCCTCCTCCAGGGCCCGTCGCGCCCGTGCGTTGAGGTCCTCGTAGTTGGGAGCCACCATGCCCGGCCCCGCGGGCATCTGACTCGGGTGGAAGGCACCGTGCACCATTTCGAGCCTTGCTCCCCGCAGGTGGGCCTCGGCATAGGCGAGATCCAGCGCCTCGTGCGCCACGTCACGGACGTCCACGCCGACCACGACCCGGTTCTCCGGGGTGGCCTTCCCCTGGGGCCTGACGACGACCACGGGGCAGGAGGAGTGGGTCGCCACCTGCCAGCTCACCGAGCCGAGCGGCAGACGGGGGAAGCCACCGCCGCCGCGGTGGCCGACGAACAGCCATCCCGCCTCGGCGGAGCGTTCCACGAGCACGGCCGCGGGCCGGCCCGCCACGGTCTCCGCCGTCACCGTCACGTCGGGAAACTCCGTCTCGACCAGCTCCACCAGCGGCTTCACGAGGGTCGCCACCGCCTCGGGCACCGGATTCGGCTCGCCGCCGCCCGCCACGGGCCCGTCCGACGGCGATCCCTCCGCGATGTGCAGGAGGCGCAGCGGACTGCCGTGCAGGGACGCGTGCCGAGCCGCTTGGCGCACGACGGCGGGCTGGTCGCCTCCTTGCTCGACCCCGACCAGGACGGGACGCCCTGTCTCCTTGCCGTGCTCTGACATGACTTCTCCTTGCAGATCGGTTCCAACGGGCCGATGGCCGTTCGCCCTGCCCGGGGTACCCCGCGCGCCGGGGATGAATCAGCCGCAAAGCCCCATCCGTCACTCCGCCCGTCAGCCCGAGCCCGGCAGCGCAAGCACGAAGAGCAGCACAAGGCGGAACACATCGGACAGTATCCCCGTCCGCCCCACGGCCCGCCCTCTCGCCGCATCACCCGCCCTGCCCTCGCACGAGCCACGCGACCAGCCTTCTGACCGGGCGCCGGACGGCGGGACGGACCGTCTCACAGCACGTTGACAGCCCCCTGTCGACATGTTGCTATAAGGCGCTGCTCAGCCGGACTTGCGCACGTCGCACGCCGCTCCGGGCACCGGATCGACGGCCACTTGACCGGGGTGGCACCCCGAACCCAGAGCGAGGAACCATGCCGCAGCGCGCCGCGACCATCGTCGGCGGCGGGATCGGCGGCCTCGCGGCGGCCATCGCCCTGCACCGCCGAGGCTGGCGCGTCGAAGTACTGGAGCGCGCCCCGCAGTTCACCGAGATCGGCGCCGGGATCTCCCTGTGGCCGAACGCGCTGCGCGCGCTGGAGGCGCTTGGCCTGGCCGACACCGTCCGGGCCCTGGGCGCCGTGGAGGCCGCGGGCGGCGTACGCGACCGGCGGGGGCGCCGGCTGTCGCGCACGGACAACGCGGAGCTGACCCGCCGCTTCGGCCATCCCCTGCTGGTGCTGCACCGGGCGGACTTGTTGCGCGCGCTCCACGCGGCGCTGCCCCCCGACAGCCTCCGGTCGGACCACGAGGTGTCCGTGGTGCGCGACGACGCCAACGGCCTGGTCGTCGAGGGCCCCGGCGGCACGTCCCGGCCCGACCTCGTGATCGGCGCCGACGGGCTGCGCAGCGTGGTCCGCGGTGCGCTGTGGCCCGGCGCGGCAGGCCCCCGGTACGCCGGATACACCGCCTGGCGCATGGTCACCGACCCGCTGGCCGAGCCGCCCGCCGAGGGCGCGGCCACCTGGGGTCGCGGGGAACGGTTCGGCCACACCGCGCTGCCGGGCGGGCGCGTGTACTGCTTCGCGACCGCCTCGCTGCCCGCGGGCACGCCCCCTGGCGTATCCGAACACGCCGAGCTGCTGCGCCGGTTCGGCTCCTGGCCCGACCCCGTCCCCGCCCTCCTGGCCGCCGTCCCCGCGCACGCGGTGCTGCGGCACGACCTGTACGACCTGCCGCCGCTGCCCTCCTTCGTACGCGGCCGGGTCGCGCTGCTCGGTGACGCGGCCCATGCCATGACCCCCAACCTGGGGCAGGGCGCCTGCCAGGCCCTGGAGGACGCGGTCGCCCTGGCCCACTGCCTTGACGCCACCGCGGACCTGGCCGCCGCACTGCGCTCGTACGACGCGCTGCGCCGCCCGCGCACCCAGGACATCACCCGCCGCTCGGCCCGCCTCGGCCAGGTGGGTCAGCTGGCGTGGCCGCCCGCCGTGCTGCTGCGGGACACGGCCGCCCGCCTGATGCCGGCCAGAGCGACGCTGCGCGCCATGACGCCGGTCCTCGGCTGGACCGCACCCGGGGACCAGGGGTCCGCGACGGAGAACGAGAGCCGCTGATGCCGGACTGGACCTATCACCCCCTGCGCGGCGCGGCCGCCGCCGTCCTGGGCCCGCGCCGCTCCCAGCTGACCGCCCTGCGGATGCTGGCGTCGATCGGCTCCCGTCCCGCGGGCGCCCGCCTGATCGCCCGGGGGTTCGGCCACCGCCATCCGCCCGAGCACCTCGCCGGGGAGGCGGCCGGTGCGCCGGTGGCCGTACGCCTCGGCATATCCGTCCCGCCCTCGCTCGCCCGCGCGACGGTCCGGGCCATGCCACCGCTGGGCGCCGGCGTCGTCGAGATATCTCCCGTCACGGCGGCCGACGTGCCGACCGTGCGCGAGGCCGCCCTGGGCCGTTCGATCCCCGTGATCGTCCGCACCGCCGACCCGGAGGCCGAAGCCGCCCTCAGGCCCTACGTCGACGGGTTCACCCGCGGCGACGACCCGCACCTGATCCGGGTGTCCGCACCGTCGGTCGCCGCCGCCGCGACCGCGCTCGACGATCCGGACACCGTCGTGCTCGCCCGCCCGGCGGTGCTCGTGGCCGCAGGACCCGGCTGGTTCGCCCGGGTCGTCGAAGCCGTCACGCCCACCGCGCCCGCTCCGGCGCTGCGCGACCTGGCCCGCGATCCCCGCCGCTGGCCCGCCTGGTGCTGGGCCCTGCTCGTCGGCCTCGGCATGACGGGCGCCGGACTCGGCGCCGCGGCGATCACGCTCGGCCCGGTGCTCCTCTGGTACGACCGCGACTACCTCGGCATGACGCTGCACGAACTGCACGCCGCCAACCACCACCTCGTGCACTTCCTCCAGCACGACCGGATCACCATGGCCGGCACGATGGTGTCCATCGGCGCCCTGTACACCGGCCTCGCGGTGGGCGGCATCCGGCGCGGCTGGCCCTGGGCCCGCGAGGTGTATCTGCTCTCGGGGGCCGTCGGCTTCCCCACCCTGTTCTACTTCCTGGCCACCGGCTTCGTGGAACCTCTGCACACGGCCACCGCCCTCGCGCTGTTCCCGATGTTCGTCGCGGCCGTACGCCGCGCCCCGCGCACACCGCGGTGGAGTGCGGTGCCCGAGGGACCGGAACCGGAGCGCAGGCGGGCCCTGGTCGGGCAGCTCCTGATGATCCTCACGGGGACGGGACTGTTCGCGGGCGGGGCGGTGATCTCGGTGGTCGGTCTGACCGATGTCTTCGTCCCGACCGATCTGACCTTCCTGGGCGCCGACGCCCACTCCCTGGAGGCCGTGAATCCGCGGCTCGTGCCGTTCCTCGCCCATGACCGGGCCGGGTTCGGCGGGGCCCTGATGTCCGCCGCGGTGGCGATCGTGCTCCTCAGCGCCTGGGCTGGCGGCGGGGCGAGGCGTGGGTGTTCTGGACGCTGGCCGCGGCGGCCGCCGCGGGCTTCTTGCCGGCCGTCGTGGTGCACGGCACGATCCACTACACCGACCTGATCCATCTCTCGCCGGTCTACTTCGGCATCGTCCTGACCGGCGTCGCCCTGTTCCTCTCGCGTCCCTACCTGTGCGCCACGACCCCGGCGGCGCGTGCACGCCGCTGAGCTCCCGGTCAGGAGGTCGGTCCGCCGCCGATGCCGATCTCGTTGCCGTCCGGGTCACGGAAGGTCGCCTTGCGAACGCCGTTGGCGTAGGTCTCGCGGGTGTCCGGCTTCAGGCCCCGCTCGGCGATCTGTGCGACGCGGGTGTCGAAGTCCCCGACGAAGAAGGTGTGCAGGGCGTGCCCGGCGTGCTCGGGCCGCACCTCGATGAACACATACCGGTGCTCGGCGAGCTCCCAGACCGCCTCGATGTCATTGGGCAGGAAGGACGGCGGCCCGCCGAGCAGTCGCTCGTACCAGGCCACCGCGGTGGTGTAGTCGCGGACAGGAATGCCCGCGAACAGATCTACGGTCATGAGGCCATGCTAGGCATGCCCACGTCGGATCGGCCCCCTCGCGCACGTGACACCCATGGCGGCGCACGCGGGGCCCAGCGCTTGTACGGCGCTTGATCCGAAGATCGTTTCGTTGGAGGCTACGGACATGCCAAACCAGCCGACCTTCATATTCGTCCACGGCGCCTTCGCCAACTCGTTCTCGTTCGCCCCGCTGCAAGCCGAACTCGGCCTGCTCGGACAGCGCTCGATCGCGGTCGACCTCCCGGGCCACGGTTTCGACGCGACCTATGCCGCGGCCTATCAGGCCCCGCAGGACCTGGAGGCGCTCGCCGCGGAACCCGGACGCATCAAGGGCGTCACGCTCGCCGACAACGCCGCCCATGTGATCGAGGTTCTCGAGAGAGCGAAACGGAACGGGCCGACCATCCTGGTCGGCCACAGCAGAGGCGGCGCCACCATCACCGCGGTCGGCAACGCCCGCCCCGACCTGATCGACCGCATCGTCTACGTCTCCGCCTGGTGTCCCGTCACCCTGGACGTCGGCGACTACTACGCCCAGCCGGAGATGGCGGAGGTCGACCCGGGCACCTTCGCCGCGGCACTCGTCGGTAACCCCGCCGAGCTCGGCCTGCTCCGGGTCAACTTCCGCACCGCCGACCCGCACACGCTCGCCGCGATGAAGCAGGCCTTCGCCGCCGACCTCACCGACGACGAGTTCCGGACCTTCCTGAACACCTTCCAGCCCGACGAGAACCTCGACGTCGGCACCTCCGCCGACCGGACGCAGGCCACGACCTGGGGCCGCGTCCCCAAGAGCTATGTGCGCCTGACCGACGACACCAGCATCCCGCTCGCCATGCAGGACCGCATGATCCGCGAGGCCGACGCGCTCACCCCCGACAACCCCTTCGACGTCGCCACCCTTGAGGGCAGCCACCTGCGCTGGCTCGTCCACCCCAAGCCCGCCGCCCAGCTGCTCGCGGACCTCGCGGCCCGCTGACGGCCTCCGCGTCGCCGGCACGGTACGCGACAGGGCCCGGAGCGGCCGACGCGCCGACCGCTCCGGGCCCTGCCCCGCTCAGGCCGTCAACTCCGGCTGAACCGCCCTCGCCGTCCCGGCGGTTGCGGGGTCGTGGCGGATGAACCACTCGGTGGCGAGCAGCTTCTCCCGGTCGGACGCCGCAAGGCCCGCGATCAGCCCCGGGAGGGCTCCCCGCTCCACCTCCGTCCGGTGGGCGAGCACGGCGGCGATTTTCTGACCCAGCCAGGGCCCGACGTCGACGGCCGCGCTCACCCATGCGTCCGGAACGCTGTACATGGCCTTGCCGCCCTTGCCCGTCGCGGCCAGGTGACCGCCCCACGCCCGTACGGCCGAGTGCGGATGCGTGGCCGCGTACAAGGCGCGCGGCTGCCAGGGCTCACCGGCGTCGGGGTAGAGGCGCTCAAGTCCCGCCGCCTGGAACGCGAGCAGGGTCACCCGGTGCGTGTGGACGTGGTCCGGGTGGCCCGAAAGACCGCCGTAGGCGTCATGGGTCAGGACGATCTCAGGGCGGAACTCCCGCAGCTGCGCGACCAGTTCACGCACCGCCGCGTCCAGGGGCGCGTCGCAGAACCGCGCGGCTCCCGGCGCGGACCGCGGTACGCGCGCGTCGGCGTAGCCGAGCATCCGCGGCCGGCCGGCGCCGAGGATCTGGAGGGCCTGGGCCAGCTCGGTGGCGCGTCGGGTGTCCGGCGCCCAGGTCGCCGTGACGACCGCGGTGCGGGCGCCCGCGCCCGCGTGCCGGGCGAGGACTCCGCCCGCGGCGAGGGACTCGTCGTCCGGATGGGCGAAGACGGCGAGCATGCTCGGCACGGGAGCGGGGGCGGGGGCGGAGCCGGGGGCAGGGACGGACACGGGTTGCGGCCTTCCGGATCGAGGTCAGCGGCCGGGAACGGGCTCCCGCGGGTGCTGGCCCGGCCCCTCGCCGTTCTCGGCGAGCCGGCTGGGCGACAGGTCCGTGGGATCCTCGTCCGCCTCCAGGAGCGTGTCGGCCGGGCCGATGATGAGCGGGTCCGCCTCCCCCACCGCGTCTTTGTCCATCGATTCGTAGTCGACGCGCAGCAGCAGGTGCCGGATGGCTTCGAGCCGCCCGCGGCGCTTGTCGTTGAACTTGATCACCGACCACGGGGCGTGCACGGTGTCCGTGGCGCGGAACATCTCCACCTTGGCGTGGGTATAGGCGTCCCACAGGTCCAGCGAGGCCAGGTCCGTGGGGGAGAGTTTCCACTGGCGCACGGGATCCACCTGGCGGATCGCGAACCGCGTGCGCTGCTCGGCCCGGGAGACGGAGAACCAGAACTTGACCAGCACGATGCCGTCATCGGTGATCATTTTCTCGAACAGCGGGGCCTGCTGGAGGAACTCCTTGTGCTGCTGCGGGGTGCAGAAGCCCATGACGGGCTCGACGCCGGCCCGGTTGTACCAGGAGCGGTCGAAGAAGACGATCTCCCCTGCGGACGGCAGCTGCGCGACATAGCGCTGGAAATACCACTGGCCCGCCTCCCGCTCGGTGGGCTTGTCCAGCGCGACGACACGGGCCCCTCGGGGGTTGAGGCGCTCGGTGAAACGTTTGATCGTGCCGCCCTTGCCCGCCGCGTCCCGTCCCTCGCACAGCACCACGACCCGCTGGCCCTGGTCCCGTACCGACTTCTGCAGCTTCAGGAGCTCGATCTGGAGGATCCGCTTCTGGCGCTCGTACTCCTTGCGCCTCAGCTTCACCGAGTAGGGATAGTTCTCCTGCCAGGTCCGCAGCGGCTCTCCCTCCGCGTCGAGCAGCACCGGGCGCTCCGGGCGAGCCTCGTCCACGGACAGCCCGTCCAGCAGACGCTCTCCGTCCTTCTCCGCGTCCTTGCCTTTCGACGCCACACCGTCTCCTCTCATCGACGTGTGCCACCTTTCTGCCCGCATCGATCAATACTCCGCAGATATCGCCATATACCCCGGAGGCCTCACCTCACCCACCATCCGGCCTCGCGGCGACAGGGGCACGCCCGGCGTCCGTCGGGCCCGGCGGTGAGGCTCCGGAGGCGCGGGTACCCGCCGTCGCACCCCACGAACAGGCACGTCCACGCGCCACCACCGATCGGAGCCCCCCGGCTGGAGGCCGGCGGACACCTGGGACGTACCGGTGGGCCGACTCGGGAAGGTCCGGAGCCGATGCGCGGAGCCGTCGGCAGCATGCCGCGCGAGGTGGAGGCGCACCACACCGACCTGGCCACCGGGCACCGCCCGGACCGGTGGCCCGCCCTCTTCACCGCCCGCGAACCGGAGACGACCGTCGCCAGGCTGCGCACCGATCCCCATACCCCGACCATGACGCTGTGCGCCGAGGAGGACCAGACCCCGCGGGCGGTCGGCAGCGGCCGCGGCCCGGGGCCGCGGGTGAACGGTCCATGGACGTCTACCTCGCCCTGACGCACCTCGGCCCGACGCGCGCCGCCGCCACGCTTCACCCGCCCGGCAGGCGAGAACGTACGCCGCGACGCTTCACGCCCGGCAGGCGAGAACGTACGCCGAGGTAGGCATCCAGTTCGGCGGCGCCCGTCAGCAAGGAGCGGCCTCGGGCGGTCAAGCGGGTGCGCCAGTCGCCCAGTGCGCCCTCCAGAGGGGCCAGGCCTCCGGCCGTGCGGACCTGGGCGATCAGGGGGGCGATCTGCTCCAGCAGGTAGCCGCCGCGCCTGAGTTGGTGCACCAGCCGGGCGTCCCGCACGTCGGCCGAGTCGTAGACGCGGTAGCCGGTGTGCGGGTCCCTGCGGGGGTGCACCAGGCCGGCCGTCTCCCATGTGCGCAGGGTCGCGGGGCGGATCCCCAGCGTCGCGGCCAGCGGGCCGACGAAGACGAGCCGGTCGGCGGCCCCGGGGCCCGGCCCGGACCCCGCACCGGGGGCCGGCGTGCTGTCCAGGTCGCGCAGCGCCCTCTCCACGGCCTGGAGGGTGCGCCGGTCCTCCAGGAGCTGGACATGACTCTCGTCGATGAGGCGGAACGCCTCGTCGACCGCGCCCTCGTTGACCGCCCTCATGACCGCCGCCGCGGCCTGGTGGCCATGGCCGGGCACCAGGGCAAGGAACGCGCGCAGGGCCCGCGCGTGCAGCGTGGCGTAGGCGCGGTAGCCGTGCGGGGTGCGCTCCGCGGCCGGGAGGATGCCGGCCTCCTCGTAGTTCCTGACCGCCTGCGTCGACAGACCGTGCTCGCGCGCCAGATCCACCGGCCTGAGCCGCTCCCCGCTTTGAAGCTTTTGACCCATTGACCCGCCAAAATCGCAGACAAGTTTCCACCGAAGCTTGAACGATAGCGTTGAAGGCATGCTTCTTCCCATCACGGACACCGCCCATGCCGTCGACGCGACCGCCGTCATGAAGCTCCTCGCGGGCCGGCCGCGGCTGCTCGCCCTGGGCGAGCCCACCCATGGCGAGGACACGCTGCTGGACCTGCGCAACGAGCTCTTCCGGCAGCTGGCCGAGCAAGAGGGCTACCGGACCATCGCGATCGAGAGCGACTGCCTGCGGGGCCTGCTCGTGGACGACTACGTCACCGCGGGCACGGGCACCCTCGACGAGGCCATGGAGCAGGGCTTCAGCCACCCCGATCTCGGGCTGGGCACCTCCGCGGCCAATCGCGAACTCGTGCGCTGGATAAGGGCGTTCAACGACCGCCGCCCGGCATCCGACCACATCCGCTTCGCCGGTTTCGACGGCCCCCTGGAGATCACGCACGCCGCCAGCCCCCGCCACGCCCTCACCGCACTCCACGGCTACCTCGCGGCCCAGGTCGACGCAGGCCTGCTGCCCTGCACCACAGAGACCCTCGACCAGCTGCTCGGCGCCGACGGCCGATGGACCGAACCCGCCGCGATGACGGACCCCGCCCGGTCGGTGGGGCAGTCGGCCGACGCGCGGCAGCTGCGCCTGCTCGCCGACGACCTCGTGGCCCTGCTCGACGCGCAGACCCCGCACCTGCTCACGGCGACCTCACGGGACGCCTGGGACCGGGCGCGCCTGTACGGACGTACCGCCACCGGCCTGCTGCGCTACCACCACTGGATGGCCGACACCTCGCCGAGCCGCATGGCGCGCCTCGTGGGCCTGCGGGACCAGATGATGGCCGACAACCTCCTCGCCCTCGCCGAGCGGGGCCCGGCCTTCGTCCACGCCCACAACAGCCACCTTCAGCGCGAGAAGAGCTCGATGCGCCTGTGGGACCAGCCGCTCGTCGAGTGGTGGAGCGCCGGCGCGCTCGTCGGGGCCCGCCTGGGCAAGGAGTACGCCTTCCTGGCCACGGCTCTGGGCACGCTCCGGCACCGGGGAGTGAGCGCCCCGCCGCCGGACACCGTCGAAGGACTTCTGCACGCGCTCCCGGAGGACCGCTGCCTCGTCGACGCTCCGCTGCTGGCCTCCGCCCTGGGTGACACACGGGTCGCGCCCCGCACCTCCCCGTGGTTCGGCTATGCCCCGCTCGACCCGGCCCACCTGCCCGCCACCGACGGGCTGGTGTTCCTCAAGGACGTACCGCGGGACGGTACGCCGGACGCCTCGCAGGGCTGCGGACCTCAGTGACCCATGCCTCCCCCGCCGTCCACGGGGATGACCGCACCGGTGATGTAACTGGCGGCGGGCGAGGCGAGGAAGGCGATGGTCGCGGCGATCTCCTCGGGGCGGGCCAGGCGGCCCAGGGGTATCTGCCGGACCAGGCTCTCGCGCTGCTCGTCGGTGAGGCTCTCGATCATCTGCGTCTCGGTGAGACCGGGGGCCACGACGTTGAAGGTGATGTTGCGGGAGCCGAGTTCGCGCGCCATGGAGCGCGCGAAGCCGACGAGGCCGGCCTTGGAGGCGGCGTAGTTGGCCTGGCCGCTCTCCCCGCGCAGGGCCACCGCCGAGGAGACCAGGACGACGCGCCCGAACTTGGCCCGCAGCATCGCCCTGGTGGCCTGCTTGACCACGCGGTAGGTGCCGGTGAGGTTGGTGTCGACGACCGACGTGAAGTCCTCTTCGCTCATGCGCATGAGGAGCTGGTCCTTGGTGATGCCCGCGGAGCACACCAGCACCTCCACCGGACCGTGTTCGTTGGCCGCCTCCTTGAACGCGGCCTCGACCTGATCGGTGTCGGTGACGTCGCACCGGATGGCCAGCAGCCCCTCGGGCGGCTCACCGGTGCGGTAGGTGACGGCGACGCGGTCGCCCGCCGCTTGCAGGGCGCGGGCCGTGGCCAGGCCGATGCCGCGGTTGCCGCCGGTGATCAGGACGGAGCGGGTCACGAAGGAGCCTTTCTCGAAGTGCCGCAGAGCGGTGGGGGATGGCGGGTGTGGGGTGTGGGGTGTGGGGTGTGGGGTGGCTAGCGGGGCGGTGAAGGCCGCAGAGCGTCAAAGAGCGGGCGCGGAGACGCCCGAGCGCGTCAGTTGACGGCTGATCATGGCGGCGGCGTCCATCACCGCCCAGATGAAACGGTTGCGGACGGTGGGGCTGCGCACCTGGCTGTGGGTCGCCAGCAGGCTCACCGCGCCGGCCACCGTCGAGCCGCGCCAGAGGGGTGCGGCGATGGCGTCCTTGCCGAGCAGGAGGGAGGGGCCCACGGCGTATCCGTCCTGGCGGATGCGTGCGAGCTGCGGCCGTGTCGCCGCGACGTCCCCGAGGCAGGCCTGGATCGCCCATCCCGGGGGATCCGCGTCGAGCGGAGCCCGCCACAAGGACTCGAGCACCTCGTGCGGGGTGGCGTGCAGTTGCCCTGCGTGGGCACCAAGGGCCTGTTCGGCGCGGATGCGCATCGGGGTGCCGATCAGGAGCGGGACGTACGCCAGAGCGATATGGCCGGTGCGTGACTGTAGTGTGATCAGTTCGGCGCGAAGAGTAGCCGATCCCGTGCCGGTTGGTGGACCGGACGAGTCCGAGAAGGAGCCGGAGAACAGATGCGGTGCCTCTACGAGGGAGTAGTGGCCGCGCGGTCCTTGTCGCTGTACGGCCCCTTCGCCGACCAGCGCCTGGACATAGCGGTGGACGGTGGGCGCCGGCAGGCCCGCGCGCGTGGCGACGTCGGTCAACGGATGTGCTCCGGGGCCGAGTTGATGCAGGGCCCGCAGCACCGCGAGCGTGCGCCCCACGGAGCCGCCCCTGGACTCCGAGGGGATGGCGGCGGCAGGCGTCTGCAACGCGAACTCCCCCTTGCAGTTGTGGACCGCCGCGTCTGCCACAACACGGTGGGGCCCGAAGGGCCATTGTCGCTGCCGCCCCACGTGCACCACCAGGATCAGTTTTTTCCTGTCGGTGAATTTCCTGTCGGTGAATTTCAGGAAGGTGCTCTTCCGGTATATGAGGCGGGTCCGGACGGACACCGGCTCGAGAAGGGGTGAAAGGTGGACAACAAAGCGGCTTTGCGGCAACTGCTGCAGTGGAAGCGGAAACAGCTGGATCCCTCGACCCTCGGCTGGCCCCCGCGCACCGGCCGCGGCCGCCGCTCCCCCGGCCTCTCGCAGGCACAGGTCGGACAGCTCCTCTACGTCTCGGAGCGGACCTACGCCCAGCTGGAGCGCGGGGAAATGGCCTCGCCCTCACCGGAGTTCCTCGACCGGGTGTCGAAGGTCCTGCGGTTGCAGGAGCGGGAGCGCATAGCGCTCTACGTCTACTCCGTCGGCCATGAACCGCCCCACCCGCAGGATCCGCTGGCCGGCACGAACGTCCCGCCCGGCTGGAAGGTGGCGGTCGAGGGGATCAAGGGACAGCCCTGCTACGTCAACGACGTCGCCTGGAACGTCCTGGCCTGCAACGACGACTTCATCCAGATGTTCCCCCGCCGCCAGGACGCCACGTCAGAGGCCGTGCTGCCCGAACGCAACCTCATGCGCTACATGCTGTTGCGGGAGGACACCCGGGAGCACCACATGGTCAATTGGGAGAGCCAGTGGGCGATTCCGCTCACCGCCCAGTTGCGCACCGCGGTGGCCACCTATCCGGAGAACGCCGAACTCCAGGCCCTGGACCAGGAAGTCGACGCGGACCCGGTGGTGGGCCCCATCTACCGGACCCGGCACGTGGCCTACGTCCACCCCAACGGCGACACACGCAAGATGCGCTACAACGCGTACGGGGGCCCGGACGAAGCGGCGTACCTGGACCAGTGCTGCGCGCGGCACGCTCCCTCGCGGGTGGGTGACGTCACCATGTGCACCGCCATGCCGCTCGGCTCGCCCGGGGCGCGGTTCACGATGCTGGTGTTCCGGCCCGACCCCGCCCCCGCCCCTCTCGGGGGCGAGGCGGGAGTGACGGACGGGCAGCGCGTCTTTTCCGCTGAGTGAAATCACGGACCGGGCCGGTTCCGGGAGTTGGAACCGGGGCCGGCTTCCGGGCCTTGCGCGGTGCCCCCGCGCCGGCCGCCGCGGTTTCATGGACGCACCTTGTGCGCCGAACCCAGAGCGGGTGTGTGCGTTCGGGGGGCGGGAACGGTCGCCCCCGGCCGTGCCACGCATGGTCGGGAGCCGCCCCCGCGAAGGGGCGGCCGCAGTCCGTCAGGCGACGGGCAGTCGGGATTCCGTGCGCTGGTCGAAAGCCCACTGGGCGGCGCTGTGCGCGAGCTCGATGACACTGTGACCGGGGCTCGTGCCCTGAAGGTGGCTGTACTCAAGCGCTATGACGATCATGAGGCGCTCCGGGAGGCCGAGCTGCGGATAGAAGCCGCGGCGGACGATGTCGTCCATGGCCTCACGGGCCGACAGACCCCTCTCGAACCGCAGCCGGATCTCGCTCTGCATGGTGCGCAGGTAGTCGAGGTGCTCGCTCAGGTCGCCGGGCCCCTTGAGGCCGCCGTGCCCGGGGACGATGATCCGGGGCGCGAGGCCCAGGATGGTCTCGTTGGCGTCGATGACGCTCTGCAGCGGACCTGACCAGTGCGGAGGATGGTCCTCGGGGAAGAAGACGTCACCCGCGCAGACCACGTCGTCGACCCGGACGATCAGATCGCCCGCGTGGTGGGCGGGCCCGACCTCGATGAGCTCGACCTCCCTCTCGCCGACCGTGAAGGTGTGCCGCCCGCTGAAGGTGGACGTGGGCGGGGTCACGCGGGCCGAGAGGAAGTCGAAGACGCCGAAGTGGCGGCGGATGTACCAGCCCAGCGCCCCGTCGGAGGGCGTCTCGTTCAGCAGGCGGTGCATCTCCTGGGGCGTCGGCTCGTGCGCCAGGTGCTCGGCGCCGGTGCGGGTCGTGACGATGTCCGCTCCGGGGAACAGGTGGTTGCCCCAGCTGTGGTCGCCGTTGGCGTGGGTGTTGACCACGGTGGTCACCCGGCGGTTCCCGAGCACCGGGCGAGCAGCGCGGATCATCGCGTCGGTCAGCGGTCCGTCGTACGGGGTGTCGATGATCGCTGCTTCGTCGCCGGAAACGATCCAGAGGCAGTTGGCGTACCCCCAACTGCCGCCGCCGGAGGGCATCCACGCGTGGAGTCCGGGGGCGTTCGGGACGGGGGTGAGCTGGCTGGGGAGTTCCATCGGCGCATTCTCGCCGAAGATGACTCCGCGCGTCGTGTGGCGTGGGGCACACGACGCGCTCGTACGGTCCTCGCGGGCGCCCCGTGCGTGTCGGGTGAGGGCCGCTGTCCCGCCGGGAGTTGGGCCCCTCGCGGCGGCGGCCGGGAGGCGGCGAGGCCTTGGCTAGGGTGCTGGGGTGACCACCGAACTGATCCTGCTGCCGCGTGTCGCCCACCGCGGGCAAGAGGTCACCGCGCCCCGCCTCCGCGGCCTCCTGGCGCTGCTCGCGGGCGACGTGCACGCGGGCCGCAGCACCGAGCGGCTGGTGACGGGGCTGTGGCCGGACGCGTCGCCGGAGCGGCCGGGAAAGGCGTTGCAGGTCCTCGTCTCCAGGGCCCGGGCGCAGTTGGGGGCCGACGTCATCGCCCGTACGCCGACCGGGTACCGGCTCGCTCTCGCCGAGGAACAGGTCGACAGTTCCGCCCTGCTGCTGCACGCCGCCGCGAGCGCGGACCGGGCCCGGGCCGGGGACCACGCGGGCGCGCTGGCCGAGGCGGAGGCGGGGCTCGCGCTGTGGGAGGGACCATCAGGCGGAGCGAGCGAACTCCACGGACCCCAAGACAGCCCTGACAGCCCTGACAGCCCAGACGGCGCGGACAGCCACGATCCCGTCATGGCATTGCGCGCCGCGCGTGCCCCCGTCCGCGCCGCTCTCGTGCGCGCGCGGGCGCTCGCGCTCGCCCGCCTGGGGCGGCATGCGGAGGCGGCCGGTCCGCTGGCCGTGGTCGCGGCGCGGCATCCGCGCGACGAGGAAGTGCTCGCCCAGGTGCTGCGCGGCGAAGCGGCGACGGCCGGCCCCTCCGCCGCGCTCGCGCGCTACGAGGCGTACCGCCGCGACCTGCGCGAGACGCTCGGCACCGAGCCCGGCGACGGGCTCAAGGCCGTGCAGCGGGAGTTGCTGCGCGGCGAGGCCCCCGCGGTCCGGCACGGCGTGCCGCACGAACCCAACCCGCTCCTGGGCCGCGCGGAGGACATCGCGGCGGTGGAGGGGCTGTTGCGCACCGCCCGCGCCGTCACCGTCGTCGGCCCCGGCGGCCTCGGCAAGACCCGGCTCGCACACGCCGTCAGCCGCCGGGCCGCACAACGCGTGGTGTACTTCGTGCCGCTCGCCGCCGTCACCGCGGACGCGGACGTGGCCACGGAGGTGGCCGCCGCGCTCGGTGCGGGCGACGGGCGCCACGGTGTCGTGAGCGCTCACGCCGCGATCGACCCGGTGGCCGCCGTCCTCGGCGTGCTCGGCTCCGCCCCCGCCCTGCTGGTGCTCGACAACTGCGAGCAGGTCGTGCCGGGCGCCGCGGGGCTCGTCCGGGCCCTCCTCGCGGCGTCCAAGGACCTGCGGGTGCTCACCACCGGTCGGGCTCCGCTGGACCTCACCTCGGAGGCGGTGTACGCGCTGCCGGAGCTCGGCCTTGACGCCTGCGTCGAGCTGTTCACGCAGCGGGCCAGGGCCGCGAGAACCGGTGTGCGGCTGCCGCCGGACACGGTGGCCGAGCTCTGCCGCCACCTCGACGGGCTGCCGCTGGCCGTGGAACTGGCGGCGGCTCGGGTGCGGGTGCTTTCGGTGCCGGAGATCGCCCGCAGGCTCGGCGACCGGTTCGCGCTGCTGCGCGGCGGGGCACGGGACGTGCCGGAGCGTCACCGCACCCTGCACGCGGTCGTGGAGTGGAGCTGGAACCTGCTCTCGCCGGACGCGAGGGCGGCGCTGCGCACGCTGTCGGTCTTCCCGGGCGGGTTCGGCGGCGAGGCGGCGGACCATGTGCTGGGCCAGGACGCGCTCCCGCTCCTGGAGCAGCTGGCCGGCCAGTCGCTGCTCACCGTCGTCGACACCCCGGCCGGGGTGCGTTTCCACATGCTGGAGGCCGTACGGGAGTTCAGCGCGGCCCGCCGTGCGGAAGCGGGCGAGGAGGAGGGGGCCGTGGCCCGTTTCCTCGGCTGGGCAAGGGACTTCGGGGTCGCCCACCACGACGTGCTCTTCGGCCCACCCCCCGCCCCGGACGCTCGGCCGCTCCCGGGCGGGACGAGCGAGGGCGACCCGGGTGGGGCGGGCGGGGGCGAACCGGCCGCCGCACGCGAGCGGATCAGGGCCGAGCAGGACAACCTCGTACCGGCCCTGCGCCACGCCCTGGCCCGCACGGACGGCCCCACCATCGCCGCCCTCACCGCCGTCCTCGCCGCGCTGTGGTCCACTGACTCCAACTATCCGCGCCTGGCCGCCCTCGCCGCGGACACCGGCCCCCCGCTGTCGCACTACCGTCCCGCGCCAAGGTACGTCGACGTCGCCCGCGCCGCCGCGGTGTTGTGCGCGGCGGGCCTGTTCATGAACTACGGACCGCACGGCGTGCGCCAGCTGGTGACCCTGCGCCGGCTGCCCGCGGCTCCCCCGGACACCCTGCCTCGCGCCACCGCGGTGGTGTTGAGCGCCCTGCCCGAGATGCGCCCGCCCGACTACGCCGTACTGCGCACGCTCTGCGCCGACGAGCGGCCCCTGATCGCCGGGATCGCCGAGTGCGTGGCCAGCTATGTGTGGGAGTACGAACACGACATCGACCGCGCGCTCGCCTCGGCCCACCGGATGCTCGCCGCGCTGGCACCGGTCGACCATGCGCCCCTCCAGCTCATGGGTCACTCGCGGCTGAGTGAACTGGCCCTGCGCACGGGGCGGGGCGACATCGCCCACGAGCACCTCACGGCGGCCTTGGAGGCGCTGCCGCGGCTGGGTGACGAGCGGGACTACATCGGGATCCGCTCGGCCCTCGTCCTCGCCTGCCTCCAGCGCCAGAACCCCGACGAGGCCGAGCACTGGCTGCGGCGGACCGAGCGGGACACCACCGCGCAGGAGAGTGCCTTCTACAGCCCCGATCCGGGCAGCCGCGCGGAGATCGCCCTCGCCCGCGGCCTGACGGAGACCGGGCTCGACCTGTGGCGCGCCGCCGTGGAGCGGATGCCCGCGGCGGGTTCGCTGTACGGCGGCGATCCGTGGCTCGACCCGTGGGCGCTCCAGGTCCAGTCGGCGGCGGTGACCGCGCACGCCCATGCGGGCCGCGTCGACCTGGTCGCCGAGCCGATCGCCCGGCTGGGACAGCGGCTGCGGACCCTGCTGGAGGGCCCGCCCCGCTCGCCCGTGGAGCTGCCGGTGTTCGGCACGGTGCTGCACGCGCTGGGCCTGGCCGCGCTCGCCTCCGGCGACGTGCGGGGCGTACGCATGGTCGCGCTGGCCGAACGGCTGCGGGTGCTGCGCGAGTTCCAGCCGACGATGTCGGCGGCCCGCGCCCGGCAGGCGGCCGAGCACGCCGACCGGGCGGCATACGGCGACGCGGTGTCGCGGTACGCCGCCCTGAAGCGGGATCAGCTGTGGGAGGCGGTCGTCGCCCTCATGCCGGTTCGCGGCTGAACAGCGCCGTCGACCAGCGGTAGCCGAGCGCGGTCAGTGCCAGGCACCAGGCGATCGCGACCCAGCCGTTGTCACCGATCTCGCTGCCGAGCAGCAGCCCGCGCAGCGTCTCGATGGCGGGGGTGAAGGGCTGGTGCTCGGCGAACGGCTGGAACCAGCCCGGCATCGCGTCCACCGGGACGAAGGCGCTGGAGACGAGCGGCAGGATCATCAGCGGCAGCGCGTTGTTGCTGGCCGCCTCGGGGTTGGGGCTCGCCATCCCCATCCCGACGGCGATCCAGGTGAACGCCAGTGCCACGAGCGCGAGGAGTCCGAAGGCCGCGAGCCACTCCAGGACGGTGGCATCGGTGGACCGGAAACCGATGGCCACGGCCACCGCGCCCACGAGCAGCACGCTGATGATGGCCTGCAGCACGCTGCCGACGACGTGCCCGACGAGCACCGACCCGCGATGGATCGCCATCGTGCGGAAGCGGGCGATGATGCCCTCGGTCATGTCCATGGAGACGGACACCGCGGTGCCGGCCGGAGTGGCCCCGATGGTCATCAGCAAGATGCCCGGGACCAGATAGGCGACGTAGTCCGCGCGGTCGGCCCCGCCCCCGGTGATGCCCGCGCTCATCGTGTCGCCGAAGACGTAGACGAAGAGCAGCAGCAGGACGATCGGCGTCAGCAGGATGTTCAGTGTCAGCGAGGGGTAGCGGCGGGCGTGCAGGAGATTGCGGCGCAGCATCGTGGACGAGTCGCGCACGGCCAGGGGCAGAGAGCTCATCGGGCGGACTCCACGGGCTGGTCGGTGACCCGGGTGCCGCCGCCGGTCAGGGCGAAGAACACGTCGTCGAGGTCGGGGGTGTGCACGGTCAGTTCGTCGGCCTCGATGCCGGCCGTATCCAGCCGGTCGAGGATGGAGCGCAGCTCGCGCTGGCTGCCGTCGCTGGGCAGGTGCAGGGACAGTGCCTGGTCGTCGCGGCTCGCCTCGCGCAGGGCCAGGGCGGCGCAACGGTAGGCGGCCGGGTCGGTGAACCGCAGCCGGACGTGACCGCCGGGCACGAGCCGCTTGAGCTCCTCGGGGCTGCCCTCGGCGGCGACCGTCCCGTCGCTCAACACCGCGATGCGGTCGGCGAGTTCGTCCGCCTCCTCCAGATACTGGGTCGTGAGGAAGACGGTCACCCCTCCGGAGACGAGCTCGCGGATGACGGCCCACATGTGGTGGCGGCTGCGCGGGTCGAGGCCGGTGGTCGGCTCGTCGAGGAAGAGGACCCGCGGGCCGCCGACCAGGGTCATGGCGATGTCCAGGCGGCGCTTCATGCCGCCGGAGTAGGTGGAGGCGGGCTTCTTGGCGGCCTCGGTGAGGTCGAAGCGGGCCAGGAGGTCGGCGGTGACCCGCCGCCCCTCGTGCTTGGGCAGGTGGTGCAGGTCGGCCATCAGGAGCATGTTCTCCTCGCCGGTGATCAGACCGTCGACCGCGGAGAACTGGCCGGTGACCCCGATCGCCGCCCGCACGGCCTGGGGGTGGGTGGTGAGGTCGTGGCCGCCGACCTGGGCCTGGCCCCCGTCGGCGGTGATGAGCGTGGACAGGATCTTCACGGCGGTGGTCTTGCCGGCCCCGTTGGGCCCGAGCAAGGCGAAGACGGTGGCGGTGGGCACCGACAGGTCGATGCCGTCGAGGACCGTCTTGTCCCCGTAGGCCTTGCGCATCCCGGTGGCCTCGATGGCCTTGGTGGCTTCGCTGTCCGCACCCGCCGGTGCGGGCGATGCGGACGGTGTCGTGGTGGTCGTCATGCCGCAGAGGCTGCGGCACGGCGCATTCAGTGCGGTTTCACCGGGGTTTCAGTGCACTGGAACCCCGGAGCCCCGGCGCTCGCGGCAGGTACGGCTGCGGCAGGGCGCCGCCGGGCCGTCCCTGCGGTCAGGGGGTGTCGCCGGCCCAGTCCCAGCGGCGCCGGTCGCCGGGGCGCGGGTCATAGAGCGCCCGCCCTCCCGCTCCGAAGTGGCCGAGCTCTGTGGGCAGCGCGACGCCGGTCTCCGTCTCGCCCTTGGTCCACCCGGTGATGTCCAGCAGCAGCCCGTCCAGCGGCCCGCCGACCAACTGGGCGTAGTCCCGCCCCGGCTGCGGTCCCCGTCGGGGATCGTCGTGATCCTGCCCGTAGACCCGTCCGCGCAGCAGCTCCTCGTCCCTGTCCATACGGCCCACCCTCGCAGCCCCCACTGACAATCGGCCCGGCCCGGGCCTACGGGCGGCTGCGGGGGGCTTCAGTCCACCTCCGGCAGCGGCAGTTCCGGGTGGTGGCGCAGGGCCTCCAGGACGGCGCGTACCGCCGCGCGCGGGGGTGAGCCGTGGCGGATCGCCGCCGTGATGGTGCGGGTCATGGGGGTGGCGAGTTCGCGGGTGGTGACGCGGTAGCGGCGATCGACCGCGAGGCCGGGCATCAGCGCGATCGACAGGCCCGCCTCGACGTGTTGCAGGGTCATCAGATAGTTGCTGAACCGGCAGACCACGCGCGGCTCGAAGCCCGACTGGCGGCACAGCCGCAGCGCGAGATTGGCCATGTACGACTGCGGGACGTCGAAGGCCCACGCCTCGTCCGCGTACGCGGCGAGGTCCACCGCACCGCGGCCGGCCGCCGGATGTTCGGGCGGGACCACCAGCAAGATGGGGTCGGTGGCCAGCGGCACCAGGTCGAGGTCGGGCCCCAGCGGCAGCTCGTCGAAGTCCGTGGTCGTGACGATGATGTCCGCGTCGCCGCCCCGCAGCGCGGGCATGCTCGCGTGCGGCTCCAGCTCCAGGAGCTCGACGTCCAGGTGCGGATGCTCCCGCGCGAGGCGGCTGACCGCGGGCACGGCCATGGTGTGGATCGCGCTCTGGAACGCCCCCAGGCGCACCAGGCCGGCCGGTTCCTCGCCGAAACCGCGCAGCTCGGCCTCCACGCTGTTCATGTGGTCGAGGATCGCGCGTGCCCGCCGGGCGAGGATCAGACCGGCCGGGGTGAGCCGCACCCGGCGTCCCGTCCGCTCCAGCAGCTGGGTGCGTGTCTCGGTCTCCAGCACGGCGAGCTGCTGGGACACGCTCGAAGGACTCAGGTTGGCGGCCTGGGCGACCGCCCTGACGGTGCCCAGCGTGTCGAGCTGGCTCAGCAGGCGCAGCCTCCAGGGGTTCATCACTCCCCCATTGTTGTGCGGCTTTGCCGAACAGGAAAGCCGGAATCGTGAGATGGACGTGTCGCTCGGCCGCCGCCTACCGTCGGGGGCATGACCGCTTCGACGACCGCTCCGACGTCCACCGACACCTTCTGGGCCGACGCCGACAGGCATCTCGTGCGCTACGGCGGCGCGTTCACCCACGAGATCATCGAACGTGCCGCCGGCAGCTTCGTGTTCACCGCGGACGGCCGGAAGATCCTCGACTTCACCTCGGGCCAGATGAGCGCGATCCTGGGCCACTCGCACCCGGAGATCGTCGCGACCGTCCAGCGGCAGGTCGCGAGCCTCGACCACCTCTTCAGCGGCATGCTCAGCCGCCCGGTGGTCGACCTCGCCCGGCGGCTCGCCGAGACCTTGCCCGCGCCGCTGGAGAAGGCGCTGCTCCTGACCACCGGCGCCGAGTCCAACGAGGCGGCCGTCCGGATGGCCAAGCTCGTCACCGGCAAGCACGAGATCGTCTCGTTCGCGCGGTCCTGGCACGGTATGACCCAGGCCGCCGCGTCCGCCACCTACAGCGCGGGGCGCAAGGGGTACGGCCCCGGCGCGCCGGGCAACTTCGCCATCCCCGTGCCCAACACCTATCGCCCCGACTTCACCACGGACGACGGCTCCCTGGACTGGCGCCGCCAGCTGGACTTCGCCTTCGACCTGATCGACGCCCAGTCGACCGGCAGCCTGGCCGCGTGCCTGGTCGAGCCGATCCTCAGTTCCGGCGGCATCATCGAGCCGCCGCCGGGATACTTCGCGGCCCTGCACGCCAAGTGCCGGGAGCGCGGCATGCTGCTGATCCTCGACGAGGCCCAGACGGGCCTGTGCCGCACCGGGACCTGGTACGCCTTCGAGCGCGACGGCGTGGTGCCCGACATCCTGACCCTGTCCAAGACGCTGGGCGCGGGTCTGCCCCTGGCGGCCGTGGTGACCAGCGCCGAGATCGAGCAGGAGGCGTACGAGCGCGGGTTCCTCTTCTTCACCACGCATGTCGCCGATCCCCTGGTGGCGGCGGTCGGCAACACCGTCCTGGACGTCCTGATCGCCGACGAACTCGACGAGCGCGCGCGGACGCTGGGCGCCTTCCTGCACCAGGGCCTCACCGACATCGCCGCACGGCACCCGGTCGTCGGCGACATCCGCGGCCGGGGCCTGCTGGCCGGACTCGAACTCGTCGTCGACCGCGAGACCAAGCAGCACTCGAACGAGCTGGGCGCGCGGGTCACCAGGCGCTGCCTGGAACTGGGCCTGCACATGAACATCGTCCAGTTGGCGGGCATGGGCGGGGTCCTGCGGATGGCGCCGCCGCTGACGGCCACCGAGGAGGAGTTGTCGCTCGGCCTGGCGATGCTGGACCAGGCGATCGGAGACGCCTGCACCTCCCAGGCTCCCTCGACAGGTACCTAGTCGGCACCTGGGGAGTTATCCCGTCCATGAACGTGACTTTCACCGACGAGGCGCTCCGGGCGGCCGCCTGATGGTTCTGTACGTGGACGTCTCCTGGCTTCTCGACGTGCAGGAGTCGGCCGTCGCCCCCGAGGACATGACGGTGTCGGACTACTCCGCGCTCGTCGCCGCGGTCGCACGGCACAAGACGAAGCTGCCGACGCTGGAGTCCGCCGACCCGGATGCCGCCTGGCGCGCCGCCGCCCTGCTGCACACCATCGTGCGCCTGGAGCCCCTGCCCGCCCGCAACAGCCTGTACGCGGCGTTCGTCGCGGCCCAGTACATGGCCCAGTCCGGCGAGGGCATCGACCCGCCGTACGGAGCGCTGTCCGACCTGATCCGCACGATCCGCGACAGCCACACCAGCATCCACACCGTCGCCGAGCGGATCAGGTCCTGGAAGGTGAACTGACCCGCCTTGGTGGGCGGCGCACCGCCCGCCCCGCCGGGCGCCGGCGGGTCAGCCCTGTCCCTGTCGGTCGGCGAACGCGCTGGTGTCGAGCGAGGCCAGCAGGTGGGCGGTGTCGTCGTACACCTCCGCCGCTCCCGCGCGGATGAGGTCCTCGCGGGGGTTGCCGCCGCTGAGCACGGCCAGCGGTGTGACACCCGCGCGCCGCGCCGCCTTCATGTCCCACACCGAGTCACCGACGAACACGCTGTCCCGCGCCTGGGCACCGGCGAGGTCCAGCGCGTGCACGACCGGCTCGGCGGCGGGCTTGCCCTCGTCCACGTCGTCGGCGCTGGCCGTCGCGGCGATGACGTCGTCCGCGTCGACCGCGGCGCGCAGCGCGTCGAGTTCGGCGCCGCCCGCGGAGGTGGCGAGCACGATGGTCCACCCCTGCTTCGCGAGGGACCGCAGCAGCCGGCCCGCGTCGTCGAACGCTTCGAGCCGGTCGAAGTGAGTGCCGTAGAGCGTCTTGTGCGCCGCGCTGAGCGCGTCGTCCTGGTCACGGTCGCGGTCGTCGCCGAGGAGGTGGTCGATCAGGTCGGTGCCGCCCAGGCCGATCGCGTGGTGCACGGCACGCATCGGCACCCGGTGACCGGCCTGCCTGAACGCCTCCCACCAGGCCGTGACATGCAGGTAGTTGGTGTCGACGAGCGTTCCGTCGACGTCGAACAGGGCAGCACGCGTCACGAGGGCTCCATTTCATGTTCTTTCGTCGTTCTTCACCGTAATGGCGACACCGGCGCCGCGCAGGACCGGCGGCCCGCATGCCGCGGTGAGCCATTCCGCTTCACGGGTACTCGGCGCCTTGCCTTCCCGCTCGTCCCCCGTACCCCCTTTGGCGCCGAGGAGTCCCGGATGACACTTCACATCCGCGAGCAGCACCGTACGCGGCACACTTTGCCGAAACGGCGGTCCCTGCTCTCCGGAGCCCTCGTGGGCGTCGGCATCGCGGCGTTCGTCGACGAGACGGCGTTCCACCAGCTGCTGCACTGGCACCACTTCTACGACAAGGCCTCCAGCGAGGCGGGCCTGGTCTCCGACGGGATCTTCCACGCCTTCGGCTGGCTGGCGATGGTGGCGGGCCTGTACCTGTACGCGGATCTGTGGCGCCGAGGGGCACGGCACCTCACCGCCTGGTGGTCGGGCCTGTGCCTGGGCCTCGGCGGCTTCCAGCTGTATGACGGCACGTTCCAGCACAAGGCGCTGGAGCTGCACCAGATCCGCTACGGCGTGGATCTGGCCCCGTACGACTGGACCTGGAACGTGATCGCCGTGCTGTTCCTGCTGGCCGGGGTGCTGCTGCTGGTCCGGGCCCGCCGATGACGGCCCTCGCGCTGATCGTGGCCGTGAGCTGTCTGGGCTACGGGGCGGCCGCCCGGCGGCTGCGCCGGCGCGGCGACCGCTGGCCGCACCGGCGTGACGCGGCGGTGGGCGCGGGCGGCGCGGTGCTCGTCACCTCGCTCGTCGCGCCGTGGGACGCATGGCCGCCGCTGACCGGGCACATGGCCACCCATCTGGGCGTCGGGATGATCGCGCCCCTGCTGTTCGTCCTCGGCCGGCCCGTGACGCTGGCGCTGCGCGCCCTGCCGGTGGGCCCGCGGCGCGCGCTACTGCGCTGCGTGCGGTCCCGTCCGGCGGCCCTGCTCGTGTGGCCGCCGCTGGCCGCGCTCGTCCACGGCGCGGGGCTGTGGGCGGTCTACCGCACGCCGCTGATGGCCGCCGCGCACCACCGGCCGTGGCTGGAGAGCCTCGTCAGCGTTCATCTCCTGGCCTCCGGCGCGCTGTTCACCTTCGCCGTCCTCGCCCTGGACCCGCTGCGCCACCGCGCCGGTGTCGCCCTGCGGGGCGGCTCCCTGCTGGCCGCGTCGGCCGCGCACGGCGTCTTGGCCAAGTCGCTCTACGCGGCGGGCCCGCCCGGCACCTCGTTCGCCGCGGGCGACCTGCACCTGGCGTCGTACGTCATGTACTACGGCGGTGACCTGGTCGGCCTCGCGCTGGCCGTGCTGCTGGGCCGCCAGTGGTACGCGGCCGGGGGGCGCGCCCTGGCCCGGGCCCGGCGCGCGTCCTCGGAAACGCACCCGTCCCGTACGGCTGCCGCGTAGCGGAAGTCTCGCGGGGTACCCGGCGTGTTCCGTCCCCGGAAACCGGAGGTCCCATGTTGTCCGAGACCGTCACCGTGCCCAACGGCGATGGGGCACTCATCGGTGAACTGACCGTCCCGGACACCGTGTTCGGCGTGACGGTCCTGGCCCGTCGCAGCGGCAGCTTCCGGCGCGACTCCCGCAGCCGGGCCGTGGCCGGCACGCTGCACGACTCCGCGCTCGGCACGCTGGTGATCGACCTGCTCACCGCCGACGAAGCGGCCGCCGAAGCCGCCGGCACGGCGCCCGGCGACCGGCCCGGCGACGTCGACCTCCTGACGCACCGCCTGGTCGCGTCCGTCGACTGGCTGGCCGCCCGCGTGTCCGATCTGCCGGTCGGCCTGTTCTGCGCGAGCACGGGAGCCGCGGCCGCACTGGGGGCCGCGGCCGCCCGGCCCGGCCTGGTGGACACCGTGGTGTGCCCGGACGGCCGCCCCGACCTGGCCGGGGACGACGTGCTCGGTCATGTGCACGCCCCGGTCCTGCTCCTGGTCGCCGGGCGCGACACCGAGATACTGCGCCGCAACCGGGAGACGGCCAACCGGCTGCCCGTCCTCAACCGGCTGCGGGTGCTCCCCGACGCCACGCACCTGTTCGAAGAACCCGAGGCCCTGAACGAGGTCGCCGCCGTGGCGGCCCGCTGGTTCGCCGGGATGGGGCAAGCGGAGATCTGACCCTCCCCCACACACGAGGCCCGCTGGCGCCCGGCGCCGGTCCACGTGCACGCCTGCGCACACCCCTAGACTGTGACCGGCATCACAGTGCGCCAGGCCACATCCTCAGGTCATCATATGACCCGATCGCCGCACGGATTCGCGAGACGAGGATGGACATGAACGACCAGGACAGCCCGGCACGGCCGCGCGTGGGCGTGGTGGGACTCGGCGCCATGGGACTCGGCATGGCCCGCACCCTGCGGGACGCGCGCTTCGACGTGGGCGTCCACGATCTGCGCCCCGAGGTGACCGCCGCCTTCGCCGAGGACGGCGGCACCGCCTTCGCCTGTGCCGGTGAACTGGCGGCCTCCGTCGATGTCCTGGTCGGCGTCGTGGTCAACGCGGCACAGGTCGAGTCGGTCCTGTTCGGGGACGGCGGCGCGGCCGAGCGGCTGCGCCCCGGTTCCGTCTACGTCATGTGCTCCACGGCCGACCCCAGTTGGTCGGCCGATCTCGAGCGGCGCCTGGCCGAGCGCGGCGTGCTCTACCTGGACGCGCCCATCTCCGGGGGCGCGGCCCGGGCGGCGAAGGGCGAGCTCACCATGATGACGTCGGGCGCCCCGGCCGCGTACGCCCTCGCCGATCCGGTGCTCGACGCCCTGAGCAGCACGGTCTACCGCCTGGGCGACGAGGCCGGCATCGGCTCCAAGGTGAAGGTCGTCAATCAGCTCCTCGCGGGAGTGCACATCGCGGCGGCGGCCGAGGCGATGGCGCTCGGCATCAAGGCGGGCGTACCCGCCGAGGCGCTCTACGAGGTCATCACGCACAGCGCGGGCAACTCGTGGATGTTCGAGAACCGCATGCCGCACGTGCTCGCCGGTGACTACACGCCGCTGTCCGCGGTCGACATCTTCGTCAAGGACCTGGGTCTCGTGCTGGACGCGGCCCGGCCCCACACGTTCCCGCTCCCGCTGGCCGCCACCGCCCACCAGATGTTCCTCCAGGCCTCGGCCGCCGGCCTGGGCGGCGAGGACGACAGCGCGGTGATCAAAATCTTCCCGGGAATCGAACTACCGCAACAGGCAACCGACATGACACCTGATCAGAAAAAAGAAGTGACACCTGGTCAGAACTCCGGACAGGAAGCGGTCTGACATGGCGATCCGACTCGGCTGCATCGCCGACGACTTCACCGGCGCCACGGACCTGGCCAACAACCTGGTGCGCGCGGGCATGCGCGTGGTCCAGCTGATCGACGTAGCGCCCGCGGGCACCGCGCAACCGGACGACGCCGACGCCGTCGTCATCGCGCTCAAGTCACGGACCACCCCGGCCGCCGACGCCGTCGCCGCCTCGCTGCGGGCGCTGGAGTGGCTGCGCTCGGCGGGTGCCGAGCAGATCTACTTCAAGTACTGCTCGACGTTCGACTCGACGCGCGCCGGCAACATCGGCCCCGTCACCGAGGCCCTGATGGACGCGCTCGGCACCGACTTCACGATCGCCACCCCGGCCTTCCCCGACAACGGGCGCACCGTCTTCAAGGGACACCTCTTCGTCGGCGACGTCCTGCTGAGCGAGAGCGGCATGCGCCACCACCCGCTGACGCCGATGACGGATCCCGATCTGGTGTCCGTGCTCGGCGCGCAGACCGCGCGTCCGGTCGGTCTCATCGACCACACCGTGGTCGCCGCCGGCGCGCGGGCGATCCGCGAGCGCATGGCGGAGCTGCGCACCCAGGGCGTCGGCGCCGCGATCGTGGACGCCGTCTCGAACGACGATCTCGTGCGGCTCGGTGCGGCGGTCAAGGAGCTGCCGCTGGTGACCGCCGGATCCGGTCTGGCCATCGGCCTGCCCGCGAACTGGGGGTTCGAGCCCTCTCCCGCCGCCGCCCGCCTGCCCCCGCCCGGCGGCCACCAGGCCGTCGTCTCCGGATCGGTGTCCACCGCCACCAACGGACAGGTCCAGGAGTTCCTGCGCGGCGGCCGGCCCGCGTTCAGCGTCGATCCGCTGCGCATCGCTGCCGGCGACGACGTGGCCGCCGCGGCCCTGGCCTTCGCCGCCGGCCATCTGGACCACGGGCCGGTCCTCGTCTACTCCACCGAGGCGCCCGACGCGGTCAAGGACGTCCAGGGCCGCCTCGGGGCCGCAAAGGCGGGCGAGCTCGTCGAGCGGACCCTGGCACGTGTCGCCCAGGGCCTGGTGGAACGGGGCGTGCGCCAGCTGGTCGTCGCCGGCGGCGAGACCTCGGGCGCGGTGGTCCAGGCCCTCGGTCTGACGGGCCTGCGCATCGGCCCGCAGATCGACCCCGGCGTGCCCTGGTGCGCGGCGGCCCTGCCCGGCGGGGACCCCCTCCACATCACGCTGAAGTCCGGCAACTTCGGCGGCCCGGACTTCTTCACCGCCTCCTTCGCCCACCTCGGCCAGGCGTCCGCATGACGCGGCCCCCGGCCCCGGCCGCCGACGAGGTGGACCAGGCGCGCGCCGAGATCGTCCGGGTGGGCACCAGCCTCTTCGCCCGGGGCTACGTCCACGCCAGCGCCGGCAACATCAGCGCACGGATCGGCGACTCCCACCTGATCACGCCGACCGACGCCGCCCTCGGGTTCCTGGATTCCGGGCGCCTGGCCCTGGTCGACGCCGCGGGCGAGCACCTCGCGGGCGACCGCCCCAGCAAGACCCTCACCCTGCACCGCCGCATCCGTGCCGCCGACCCCACGGCACGGTTCGTGCTCCACACCCACTCCACGCATCTCGTCGCGCTCACCCTGGCCGGCGTGTGGAGCCAGCACGACGTGCTTCCGCCCCTCACGCCGTACTACGTCATGAAGGTCGGGCACGTCCCGCTCATCCCCTACCACCGGCCCGGCGATCCCCGCGTGGCCGACCTGGTGACCGGCCACATCACCGATCACGCGGCACACGGCACGCCGATCAGGGCCGTCCTGCTCGACCGTCTGGGCCCGGTGGTCTGGGGCCCGGACGCCGCGTCCGCTCTCGCCGTCCTCGAAGAACTCGAGGAAACGGCACGCCTCTGGCTCCTGACCGACCGTCGCCCCGAGCCGCTCCCCTCCCCCGCTCTCGACGAACTGAGGTCCGTGTTCGGCGCCCGTTGGTGACCGCACACCGCACCACGCACCGCCCGTCGGAGAATCCCCTGAGCCGCAGTAAGGATTCCGCATGCCCACGCCCACCGCGACGGCCGAGACCCCCGAACTCGCCCGCGAGAACGCCGTGTTCCGCAAGGTCGTTCTCCGTATCGTCCCCTTCCTGATCCTCTGTTACGTCTTCTCCTACCTGGACCGCGTCAACGTCGGCTTCGCCAAGCTCCAGATGTCCGACGACCTGGGCCTGAGCGAGGCGGCGTACGGCCTCGGCGCCGGCCTGTTCTTCATCGGCTACTTCCTCTTCGAAGTCCCCTCGAACCTGATGCTCCAGCGCGTGGGGGCGCGCACCTGGATCGCCCGGATCATGATCACGTGGGGTCTGGTCTCGGGCGCGTTCTCCTTCGTCACCAACGAGACGACGTTCTACGTGCTGCGCTTCCTGCTCGGCGCCGCGGAGGCCGGTTTCTACCCCGGCGTCATCCTGTACTGCACCTACTGGTTCCCCTCCCACCGCCGGGCCCGCGTCATCGCGATGTTCATGTCGGCGATCCCCGTGGCCGGCATCTTCGGCAACCCGCTCTCCGGCTGGATCATGGACACCTTCGACGGGGTCAGCGGATGGCAGGGCTGGCAGTGGATGTTCCTGCTCGAAGCCGTCCCCGCGCTCCTCATCGGTGTCGCCACGCTGTTCTACCTCGACAATGGGGTGCGCGGCGCCAAGTGGCTCTCCGAGGAGGAGAAGGACATCGTCGAGGCGGCGATCGCCCGGGACACCGCCCACCAGGAGCACGGCCGCGTGTGGGACGGCTTCCGCGACCCCAAGGTGTGGCTGATGTGCCTGATCTACTTCTGCTTCGTGATGGGTCAGTACGCCCTGACCTTCTGGATGCCCACCTTCGTCAAGTCGACCGGCATCGACGACACCCTGACGATCGGCGTGCTCAGCGCCGTACCGTTCGTGGCCGCGCTGATCGCGATGAACCTGTTCGGACGCTCCGCGGACAAGCGCCGCGAGCGCCGCTGGCACCTGGTGGTCCCCAGCCTCATGGGCGCCCTCGGCTTCTCCCTGGCCGCCGGCTGGAGCGGATCGACCATCCTGTCCTTGATCGCCCTGTCCTTCGCGGCGGCCGGCGTGCTCACCTGCGCCCCGCTGTTCTGGTCGCTGCCCACGGCGTTCCTCGGCGGCACCGCGGCGGCGGCCGGCCTCGCTCTGATCAACTCGGTGGGCAACCTGGCCGGCTTCGTCAGCCCGTACATGATCGGCGGGCTCAAGGACGCCACCGGCTCCACCTCCATACCGATGTACGTCCTCGCCCTGAGCCTGGTGATCGGCGCGGCCGCCGTGCTGACCACCAAGAAGGACGTCGTCAACCGCTGACCGGGACCGGTCCCGGCCCCACCCCAGGAGCACGCATGCCGAGGTTCGCCGCGAACCTGTCCATGATGTACACCGAGCACGCCTTCCCCGACCGCTTCGCCGCGGCCGCCGCCGACGGCTTCGAAGCCGTCGAGTACCTCTTCCCCTACGCCCACGCAGCCGGCGAGCTGCGGCGGCGCCTTGACGACCACGGGCTGCGGCAGGTGCTGTTCAACGCGCCGCCCGGCGCCTGGGAGAACGGAGAGCGGGGCATCGCCGCGCTGCCCGGCCGTGAGAGCGAACTGCGCACCGGCATCGAGCAGGCCCTGGAGTACGCCGCCGCGCTCGGCTGCGGCCAGGTGCACGTCATGGCCGGCCTCCTGCCGGCGGGCAGCACCCCCGATCAGCGGGCCGCGCACCACGCCACCTATCTCGCCAACCTGGCCTGGGCCGCCGAGCGGGCTGCCGCAGTCGGCGTCGACGTCCTGATCGAGCCGATCAACGGCCGGGACATGCCGGGCTACTTCCTGCACCGCCAGGCCGAGGCGCACGCCATCGTCCAGGAGGTGGGCGCCGCGAACCTCAAGGTGCAACTCGACCTGTACCACTGCCAGATCGTGGAGGGCGACCTCACCACGACCCTGCGCCGTGACCTGCCCACCGGCCGCGTCGCCCACCTCCAGATCGCCGGCGTGCCCGACCGCCACGAACCCGACCGGGGCGAACTCGACGTACGCCACCTGTTCGACGTCGTCGACGCGCTGGGCTACGACGGGTGGATCGGCTGCGAGTACCACCCCCGGGCCGGTACGAGCCAGGGGCTCGGCTGGCTGCGGCACCAGAGCGGACTCACGAACGACCAAGGAGAACACGCATGAGGATCGTCATCACCGGTGGCTTCGGCTTCCTTGGCCGGCAGGTCGCCGACGCCCTGCTGAAGCGGCGCACCCTGTGCGGGGCGCCCCTCACCCGACTGGTGCTCGCCGACCGGTTCGTGCCGGCCGACGCGGCACTGACGGCCGACCCGCTGGTCGACGTCGTCCAGGGCGATCTGACCGAGCGCCTCGACGAGATCTTCGCGCGACCGGTGGACGTCCTGATCCACCTGGCGTCGGCGGTCTCGGCCGAGTGCGAGGCCGACTTCGACCTCGGCATGAGCGCCAACCTGGACACCACGCGCGCCCTGCTCGACGCGGCCCGCGCCCAGGGGGCCGCCGGCGGCCCCCTGCCCCGCCTGGTGTTCTCCAGCAGCGTCGCGGTCTACGGCTCCGACCCCGCCCTGCCGCTGCCGCCCGTGGTCAGCGAGGCGACGCTGCCCACCCCGCTGTCCAGCTACGGCACGCAGAAGCGCGTGTGCGAGCAGCTGGTCGCCGAGTACACCCGCCGGGGCTTCGTCGACGGCCGCGTGGCGCGCCTGATGACGGTCGCGGTGCGGCCGGGCAAGCCGAACGCCGCCGCCTCCGGCTTCCTGTCCGGCATCATCCGCGAACCCCTGGCCGGACTGCCCGCCACCTGCCCGGTCAGCCCCGACCTGCGGGTCGCCCTGGCCTCGCCGCGGCGCACGGTCGAAGGCATCCTGCGCGTCGCCGAGGCCGGCCGCGGCAGCGGCCCCGGTGAGCTGGCGGGCGCCCTCCCGGTCAATCTGCCCGCGCTGACGGTCACGGTGGCCGAGATGCTCGGCACCTTGCGCCGGGTGGCCGGAGACGCCGTCGCCGACCGGGTGACGCTCACGCCCGACGCCGCCGTCGAGGCCATCGTCGGCTCCTGGCCCGCCGCCTTCGACAACGCGCGCGCCACCGCACTGGGCCTGCTGCCCGACGAGAGCTTCGAGGCGGTGGTCCTGGCCTACATCGAGGACCACCCCGAGGCGATCGCGTCCGCCGACCTGCCCGCGGCCGGGGCGTTCGGGCCCTGACCGATAGACTGACGAGCATGTTCTCCAAGGTGAGTGGCCCCATTCGGCTCGCGGACCGGGTCGCCGCGATCCTGTCGGAGGAGATCGAGTCCGGGCGTCTCGCCGAGGGCGACAAGCTGCCGACCGAGGTCGAGTTGGTCAAGCAGCTCGGCGTCAGCCGCACCGTGATCCGCGAGGCCGTCTCCCGGCTGCGCAACGCCGGGCTCGTCGAACCGCGCCAGGGCCGTGGCGTGTTCGTCATGCCCCGGCGCACCCGGCCGCTCGACCTGGAGGCCGAGGCGTCGGGCACCAAGTCCAAGGTGTTGCAGATCGTGGAGGTCCGCCGCGCCATGGAAGGCGAGGCGGCCTCCCTCGCGGCCACCCGGGCCACCCCCGAGGACATCGCCCGGATGCGGCAGGCGCTGGCCGCGATCGACGCGGCGGTGGCGGCCGGCGGGGACGGCGTCGACGAGGACCTCGCGTTCCACCAGTCGATCGCCGAGTCGACCGGGAACGCGGTGATGGTCTCGACCGTGCGGTACTTGGGCGAGGTCATGCGCGGCGGCATCCGCGTCACGCGCGCCAACGAAGCGCGGCGCGGGGACTTCATCGAGGCGGTGCGGGTGGAGCACCACGCGATCCTGACCGCCGTCGAGTCGGGCGACGCAGAGGCGGCCCGCAGCGCCGTACGCCGTCACATGAAGCACGCCGCGTCCCGGTTGCAGGACGCGGACGAGGGCTTCTGGACGGAGACGGACGACCTCAAGGTGGACTTGGACCACCGCTGACCGGCCCCGGTCCCCTCAGGTGACCGGCCCCCGTCACCGGTCCGAGGGCCGGGAGAGGACGACCAGCGACCGCGGGCCCACGCTCAGCGTCGTGTCGGCCTTGTGCTCGGTCTCGTCCGGCGGGCCGCCCGCCTCGTACGTGTCGATCAAGGTCGTCCAGCACACTCCGTACGCGGCCTCGGGCAGCCGGAACTCCATCGGCTCCCAATAGCAGTTGAACAGCACCAGGAAGGAGTCGTCGACGACGGCCCGGCCGACCCGGTCCGGTTCCGCGATGGCGTCGCCGTTGAGGAAGACGGCGACCGCGTGCGCGTCGGGCCGGTCCCAGTCCTGCGTCGTCATCTCCGCCGCGTCGGGCCGCAGCCAGACCAGGTCCGGCAGCACCTGGCCCGGGCGGGTGACGGTGTCGCCCCGGAAGAAGCGGCGGCGGCGCAGCAGCGGATGCGCGGTGCGCAGCGCCACCACCCGGCGGGTGAAGTCCAGCAGGTCCGCGCGCTCCTCGTCCAGGTCCCAGTCGATCCACGCGGTCTCGTTGTCCTGGCAGTAGGCGTTGTTGTTGCCGCCTTGGGTGCGGCCCAGCTCGTCCCCGTGGCCCAGCATCGGAATGCCCTGGGACAGCATCAGCGTCGCCAGGAAGTTGCGCTGCTGCCGTGCCCGCAGGGCCCGCACCTCGGGGTCGCGCGTGGGGCCTTCGGCGCCGCAGTTCCACGAGCGGTTGCTGCTCTCGCCGTCCCGGTTGCCCTCGCCGTTGGCCTCGTTGTGCTTGGTGTCGTACGAGACCAGGTCGCGCAGGGTGAACCCGTCGTGGGCGGTGATGAAGTTGACGCTGGCGCGCGGGCGGCGCCGGTCGCGCTGGTAGAGGTCGGCCGATCCCGTCAGCCGGGAGGCGAACTCGGCCAGGGTCCGGTCGCCGCCGCGCCAGAAGTCCCGGACGCAGTCGCGGTACTTACCGTTCCACTCGGACCACAGCGGCGGGAAGTTGCCGACCTGGTAGCCGCCGTCACCGAGGTCCCACGGCTCGGCGATCAGCTTGACCCGGCTGATCACCGGGTCCTGCTGGATGAGGTCGAAGAAGGCCGAGAGCCGGTCCACCTCGTGGAACTGCCGGGCCAAGGTGGCGGCCAGGTCGAAGCGGAACCCGTCGACATGGCACTCGGTGACCCAGTAGCGCAGGGAGTCCATGAGCAGCTGAAGGACGTTGGGATGGCGCATCAGCAGGCTGTTGCCCGTCCCCGTGGTGTCGTAGTACCGGCTGAAGTCGTCGTCGGACAGCCGGTAGTAGGACGCGTTGTCGATGCCGCGGAAGGAGAGGGTGGGCCCGTTCTCGTTGCCTTCCGCGGTGTGGTTGTAGACCACGTCGAGGATCACTTCGAGGCCGGCCGCGTGCAGCGCCTTCACCATGGACTTGAACTCGGTGACCTGCTGCCCCAGCGTGCCGTGGGCCGCGTACGCGTGGTGCGGCGCGAAGAACCCGATGGTGTTGTAGCCCCAGTAGTTGGACAGGCCCTTGTCGAGCAGGAACCCGTCCTGGACGTACTGGTGCACCGGCATCAGCTCCACCGCGGTGACCCCCAGCGAGGTCAGGTGGTCGACGACCGCCGGTGCGGCCAGACCCGCGTAGGTGCCGCGCAGTTCCTCGGGGACACCGGGATGGGTGCGGCTCAGTCCGCGCACGTGCGTCTCGTAGATGACGGAGTCGGAGTAGGCGTGCGAGGGCGCGCTGTCCCCGGTCCAGTCGAAGGCCGGATCGGTGACGACACCGCACAGCGCGGCCGGCTTCCCGCCCGGGCGGGGCCTGGCGGTCGCTGAGTCGTCGCGCAGGTCGTGGATCGCCCGGGCGTACGGGTCGAGGAGGAACTTGCGCGGGTCGCAGCGATGACCGGCGGCGGGCATCCACGGGCCGTGGACGCGGTATCCGTAGCGCTGGCCCGGGCCGACGTCCGGCAGGTAGCCGTGCCACACCGAGCCGTCGGCCTCCGTGAGCGTCACGGTCCGCTCGCCGCCGTCCGCGTCGAGCAGGACGAGGTCGATCTGCTCGGCCACCTCGCTGAACAGGGCGAAATTCGTCCCGTCACCGTCATAGGTGGCACCCAGCGGAAAGGGTCGGCCGGTCCATACGCGCACAGGGTCTCCCGTCGTCGTCCTCTGGGTCCGACCTTCGGGCATGCGGCGGGTGCGCGCCCTTTCGGGAGCGCACCCGCGGCGACGATCCGGTCAGGCGGGGCCGGCCACTTCCAGCGGCTCGGTCGGCTCCGCGGCGCCCACGGGCACCGGCCGCGGAGCGACGCGGGGCAAGGACCGCGCCTCGGGGGTGCCGGGCGCCGGGCCCTTGGGGACCAGGGGTTCGCGCAGCCGCCTGCGGCTGCGCAGCGAGAACCACACGATGTGCCGGTCGTCGGCGGTGCAGCTGCCCCACCCGTCGCTGAGCGCAGCGATCTGGGCCAGGGAGTGCGACGCGACGGGGTGCTCGCCCGTACCGGTGGCGTCGCCGTGCGAGACCGCGGTGATCAGATGCTGTCCGGTCCACCAGGTCTCGATCGCGGTCAGCCCCGCGGAGGTGGTCCGTGCCGCCGGCTCCAGGAGGAGACCGACCCCCCGCGACACGTCCGGAACGAGCTGATCGAGCCCCCAGTACCTCAGATGGGCGGCCAGGATGCGCCGGATCTGACCGACGCGCTCCGGCACCAGGTCCACGTCGAGGTGGTAGTAGCGGGGCACTGCGTGGTGGTTCATCGTTCTTGCTCCTCACCGCGGAGCTCGCGTTCCCGTGCTGCGACGGGGCGTCGTACGCACGGAGCGTGAGCAGTGATCGCTTGAGAGTCGGCAACCAGCGTCACCCGCCTACTCCATTCGTGCAACACGAGAGTGATCGGTCGTGTGCGCTGCGTTCAACAGGACGGGACGCGCTTCACCTCGCACCATGAGGGAGGGAGCAAACCCGTTGTGACGGATCACTCCCCCTCCGTGAACGGTCCGGGAGCCCGCCGGGGCTCGCCGTCGAGGAGGTCCAGGAGGTCGAGTGCGATGCGGGCGGAACACGCCACACAAGACGTCGATCGGCAACTGGTGAGGTATCGCGCGTGGCAGCGCCGCTTCCTCGCCTCTCCCGGCGATCCCGCCGTGCGCGCGCGGTTCGAGGACGCCGTGGCCGCCCTGTGCGCCGTCACGCGCCGGCGCTGCGGGCGGGAGGCCGCCGAGGCCGCGGAACGCGGGCTGCTCACCGGGCCCGCGGTCCGGTCGGCTCCGCCCGGCGGCGACTGACGCGGACGAAGGCGGACGAAGAGCGACGGACGGCGGGACGGCGGAAGCCGCCCGCAGCGAGACCGGGCGAAGCAACGCGCACCGGACGACCCCGGAGGTGGAGGACAGCATGTCGGTGGACCCCAGTCACGTCCGCATCCCCGTCGAGGACGTACGGCCCCGTGTGCACGACGGCGCGCGCCCGGCGAAGGCCGTGGTCGGCGAAGCCGTCGAGGTCACGGCCCTCGTCTTCGTCGAAGGCTCCGGCGTGCTCGGCGCCGAGGCGGTCCTGTACGCGCCCGACGGCCGCACCACACGGCACCGGGCCATGCGCGAGGTGGCGCCGGGAACGGACCGGTGGGCCGCGGAGGTCACCCCGGACGCGACCGGCCACTGGACGTTCACCGTCGTGGCCTGGACCGACCCCATGGCCGCCTGGCAGCGCGACGCGGTCATCAAGGTGCACGCCGACGTGGACACCGGAGTCACCCTCGAAGACGGCATCCTGCTCTTCGAGCGGGCCGTGGACCAGGTGCCCGACGACGCGGCGCGCGCCACCCTGCGCAGGGCCCTCGGTCTGCTGCGCGACGACACCCGCTCCCCGCTGGACCGCCTGGCGGCGGCCACGGCGCCGGAGGTGCGCGTGCTCCTGTCGGCCCATCCGCTGCGTGAACGCGTCACCGAGAGCGCGCCGTTGCCGTTGCTGGTGGAGCGGGAGCGGGCGTTGTTCGGGTCCTGGTACGAGTTCTTCCCGCGCTCGGAAGGAGCCGTCGTGCGGGCGGGTGAGCCGCCGCGCTCGGGCACCTTGCGCACCGCCGCCGAGCGGCTGCCGGCGATCGCCGCGATGGGCTTCGACGTGGTCTATCTGCCGCCGATCCACCCCATCGGCCGCACCTTCCGCAAGGGACCCGACAACTCCCTGTCACCCGGCCCCCACGACGTCGGCGTGCCCTGGGCCATCGGCTCACCCGAGGGCGGCCACGACGCCGTCCACCCCGACCTGGGCACCCTGGCCGACTTCGACGCCTTCGTGGCCCGCGCCCGCGACCTGGACCTGGAGGTGGCCCTGGACTTCGCCCTCCAGTGCTCCCCCGACCACCCCTGGGTGGACAAGCACCCCGAATGGTTCCAGCACCGCGCCGACGGCAGCATCGCCTACGCCGAGAACCCGCCGAAGAAGTACCAGGACATCTACCCGCTGGCCTTCGACCGCGACATGCCGGGCCTGGTCGCCGAGACCCTACGTCTGCTGCGGTTCTGGATGGACCACGGCGTGCGTATCTTCCGCGTCGACAACCCGCACACCAAGCCCGTCGTCTTCTGGGAACAGGTCCTGGCCGACATCAACCGCACCGACCCCGACGTCCTGTTCCTGGCCGAGGCCTTCACCCGCCCCGCCATGATGCACACCCTGGCCGCCATCGGCTTCCAGCAGTCCTACACCTACTTCACCTGGCGCAACACCAAGGACGAACTCACCTCGTACGTCGAGGAGTTGACCGGTGAATCGGCCGCCTACATGCGCCCGAACTTCTTCGTCAACACCCCCGACATCCTGCCGGAGTTCCTCCAGCACGGCGGACGCCCGGCGTTCGAGCTGCGCGCGGTGCTCGCCGCGACCCTCGCGCCGACCTGGGGCCTCTACAGCGGCTACGAACTCTGCGAGAACACCGCCCTCAAGCCCGGCAGCGAGGACTACCTGAACTCCGAGAAGTATCAACTACTGCCCCGCGAATGGGCGTTGGCGGAGCAGGAAGGGCGCACCATCGCGCCCCTGATCACCACGCTCAACACGGTCCGCCGGCGCCATCCGGCATTGCAGCGGCTGCGCAACGTGCACTTCCACGCCGTCGACAACGACCAGGTGATCGCGTTCAGCCGTCGTGAGTCCGGCGACACGGTGCTGGTGGTCGTGAACCTCGACCCGCACCACCCCCAGGAAGCCACCGTGCGTTTCGACGCCACCCACCTGGACGTCGCGCCCGGCTCTTCCTTCCGCGTGCGCGACGAACTCAGCGGCGCGACCTACACCTGGGGCGAGACCGCCTACGTCCGCCTGGTGCCGGGCGTCTGTCCCGCGCACGTGTGCACGGTCGAGTGACGCAGCACCCACCCCAGCCCCGCGGCAACGGAGGACGCATGACCAGCAACGAGCCGGTGTCCGACCTGTTCGAGGACACGCCCGCCAAGGACCGGGACCCCGAGTGGTTCAAGCGCGCCGTCTTCTACGAGGTCCTCGTCCGCTCCTTCCACGACAGCGACGGCGACGGCATCGGCGACCTCAAAGGCATCACCGCCAAACTGGACTATCTGCAATGGCTGGGCGTGGACTGCCTGTGGCTGCCGCCGTTCTTCACCTCACCCCTGCGCGACGGCGGCTACGACGTGGCCAACTACATCTCCGTACTCCCCGAGTTCGGCGACCTGGGGGACTTCGTGGAGTTCGTGGACTCCGCGCATCAGCGGGGCATGCGCGTGATCATCGACTTCGTCATGAACCACACCAGCGACCAGCACCCGTGGTTCCAGCAGTCCCGCACCGACCCCGAAGGGCCCTACGGCGACTACTACGTCTGGGCCGACGACGACAAGCAGTACCAGGACGCCCGCATCATCTTCGTCGACACCGAAGCCTCCAACTGGACCTTCGACCCGGTGCGCAAGCAGTACTTCTGGCACCGCTTCTTCTCCCACCAGCCCGACCTCAACTACGAGAACCCGGCCGTCCAGGAAGAGATCATCTCCGCCCTGCGGTTCTGGCTCGACCTGGGCATCGACGGCTTCCGCCTGGACGCCGTGCCCTACCTCTTCGCCGAAGAGGGCACCAACTGCGAAAACCTCCCCCGCTCCCACGGCCTGCTCAAGCGGGTGCGCGCCGAGATCGACGCCCACTACCCCGACACCGTGCTGCTCGCCGAAGCCAACCAATGGCCCGAAGACGTCGTCGACTACTTCGGCGACTTCAAGGACGGCGGCGACGAATGCCACATGGCCTTCCACTTCCCCGTCATGCCCCGCATCTTCATGGCCGTGCGCCGCGAATCGCGCTATCCGGTCTCCGAAATCCTCGCCAAGACGCCGGCCATCCCCTCGGGCTGCCAGTGGGGCATCTTCCTGCGCAACCACGACGAGCTCACCCTCGAAATGGTCACCGACGAAGAGCGCGACTACATGTACGCGGAATACGCCAAAGACCCGCGCATGCGCGCCAACATCGGCATCCGCCGCCGCCTGGCCCCCCTCCTGGACAACGACCGCAACCAGATCGAACTGTTCACCGCCCTGCTCCTGTCCCTGCCCGGCTCCCCGATCCTCTACTACGGCGACGAGATCGGCATGGGCGACAACATCTGGCTCGGCGACCGCGACGCCGTCCGCACCCCCATGCAGTGGACACCCGACCGCAACGCCGGCTTCTCCTCCTGCGACCCCGGACGCCTCTACCTCCCCACGATCATGGACCCCGTCTACGGCTACCAGGTCACCAACGTCGAAGCCTCCATGTCCTCCCCCTCCTCACTGCTCCACTGGACCCGGCGGATGATCGAGATCCGCAAGCAGAACCCCGCCTTCGGACTCGGCTCATACCTGGAGCTCGCCTCCTCCAACTCCTCCGTCCTCGCCTTCCTGCGCGAGTACAAAGACGACCTCGTGCTGTGCGTACACAATTTCTCCCGCTTCGCGCAGCCCACCGAGCTCGACCTCCGGGTCTACGACGGCCGCCACCCCGTCGAGCTCATGGGCGGAGTGCGCTTCCCCGCCATCGGCGAACTCCCCTACCTCCTCACCCTCGCCGGACACGGCTCCTACTGGTTCCGACTGTGCGCAAGCGAGCCTCGCCGGACCGTACGCATGACAAAGTGATCGGACGTGACGTCATGTCTTCGCCTCTGCTGCTGTCGTACGACACCGAGCCTCATCCCATCGCGAGCCCCACGCTGGCGGCCCTGCTGAGCCGCTGGCTGCCACGGCAAAGATGGTTCGCCCATCGGGAACGCACCGTCACCGGCGTCTCCGTGACCGCCGCGACGGAGCTGACCCCCGACATCTTTCACCTGCTGGTACGCGTCGAGCAGACCGGCCTGCCCCACGACTCCGCCTGCTACCAACTGCTCCTGGGCGCCGTGCCCGATCTGCCCCCGCGCCTGGGCGGCTCCCTCCTGGGCAGGATGGAAGGCCCCCGCGGCCAGGACCTGCTGGTCTACGACGCGGTGTACGACCCGCGGGCCACGATCCTGCTCCTCGACCGGATACGGCGCGGCGGCGTCATGGGGGCGCTGCGCTTCGAGTCGTTCCCCCGCTCCGCGGTCCCCGCGGGCCTCATGCCCCACGTCCTCGACGTCGAGCAGTCGAACACCTCCATCGTGTACGGCGACGAAGTCATCCTGAAGCTGTTCCGCCGGGTCCAGCCCGGCATCAACCCCGACCTGGAGATTCCCGGGGTGCTGGCCCGGCACGGGTACACCCGCGTACCGGCGCCCGTCGCCTGGTTCCACACCACCCAGCCCTTCTGGGGCACGCTGGGCGTGGTGCAGCGCTTCCTGCCCGGGGCCACGGACGGCTGGGCCTTGGCCCTGCGATCGGTGCTCGACCAGGGGGACTTCGCCGACGAGGCCCGGGAACTGGGGCGGGTGACCGGAGAGTTGCACGCGGCCCTTGCCGAATCGTTCCCCGTGGGCGCGCCCGCCGCAGATCACCACACGCGCCTGGCCGACCAGATGACACACCGGCTGATGCACGCGGCGGCCACCGTACCGGCCCTGCGCTCACACGTACCGGGTCTGCGCGAGGTCTTCATCAAGCTGGCCGCGGCCGACGGCGGCCCGCATCTGCAACGCATCCACGGCGACCTCCACCTGGGCCAGGTGCTGCGGGCCGGAGGCCAGTGGCACGTCGTCGACTTCGAGGGCGAGCCCGCCAAGCCCCTCGCCGAACGGCGCGCCGACCGCTCCCCGCTCCACGACATCGCGGGCATGCTCCGCTCCTTCGACTACGCCGCCCACATCGAGAAGGAAGCGCGGCCGCAGTGGGCCGCACGCTGCCGCACGGCCTTCTGCGACGGGTACGGCGCGACGGGCCTCTTCGCTCCGCAGGACATCCCGGTGCTGCTGCACGCACACGAGGCGGACCGGGCGATCTACGAGGTCCTGTACGAGTCGACGCACCGCCCCGACTGGATCACCGTCCCCCTGCGGGCCGTCGCGCGTCTCGCCCGCAACGACTGACCGCCCACCACCCAGCACCGACCGCCCACCACGGAACCGGGCCCCCGGTTCGAGGAGCAGCCCACATGGCCGTCACCGACGTGTCCCCCGCCGCCACGGCCGTCCGCGGCGCGTGCGCACTGCCCCCACTGGCCGCCGCCGACCGCGGGCGTCTGCTGGGGGGCACCCATCACGACCCGCACGCCGTGCTGGGCGCGCATCCCGTGCCGCACGGCGTCCATCTGCGCTGCCTGCGGCCGGGCGCGCGGGCGGTGGCCGCCGTCCTTGACGGCGTCACGTGGGAACTGCACGACGAAGGAGAGGGCCTGTTCTCGGGCGGCATCCCGGTGGCGGATCCGGTGCCCTACCGGCTGCGGGTGCACTATCCCCAGGCCGTCGTGGAGGTCGAGGATCCGTATCAGTTCCTGCCCACCTTGGGCGAGCTGGATCTGCACCTGCTCTCCGAGGGCCGTCACGAGGAACTCTGGACGGTGCTCGGCGCGCACGTGGTCACCCACCAAGGGGTCCAGGGCACCCGCTTCGCGGTGTGGGCCCCGAACGCGGCCGGTGTGCGGGTGTGCGGCGACTTCTGCCACTGGGACGGGACCGCGCTGCCCATGCGGTCCCTCGGTTCCTCGGGCGTGTGGGAGCTGTTCGTGCCCGGCCTGGACGAAGGGGCCCTGTACAAGTTCGAGATCACCCGGAGCGACGGTTCCCGCTCACAGCGCGCGGACCCGATGGCGCGCCGGACGCAGATCCCGCCGGCGACGGCTTCCGTCGTGACGCGCAGCCACCATGAGTGGGGCGACGCCCGATGGATGGAGCACCGGGCCGACCGGCCGGTCCACGCGGCTCCCCTGTCCGTGTACGAGGTGCACCTCGGCTCGTGGCGCCCGGGAGCCACCTACCGGGAACTGGCGACGGAACTCACCTCATACGTGCGGAAGTTGGGGTTCACGCACGTCGAGCTGATGCCGGTCGCCGAGCATCCCTTCGGCGGCTCCTGGGGCTACCAGGTGACGGGGTTCTACGCCCCCACGGCCCGCTTCGGGTCACCCGACGACTTCAAGTACCTGATCGACACGCTGCACCAGGCCGGGATCGGCGTGCTCCTGGACTGGGTCCCCGGTCACTTCCCGCGCGACGAGTGGGCGCTGGCCGCGTTCGACGGCCCGCACCTCTACGAGCCGCAGGACCGGCGGCAGGCCGAGCACCCCGACTGGGGCACCCTCGTCTTCGACTACGGGCGCAAGGAGGTCCGCAACTTCCTCGTCGCCAACGCCACTTACTGGTGCGAGGAGTTCCACATCGACGGCCTGCGCGTCGACGCCGTCGCCTCCATGCTCTACCTGGACTACTCCCGCGAGGAGGGAGCCTGGTCACCCAACGTCCACGGGGGCCGGGAAAACCTGGACGCGGTCGCCTTCCTCCAGGAGATGAACGCCACCGTCTACCGCCGCTGCCCCGGCGTCGTGACCATCGCCGAGGAGTCCACCGCCTGGGACGGCGTCACCCGGCCCACGGACCAGCCGGCGGCGGCCGGGCTCGGGGGGCTGGGGTTCGGGCTGAAGTGGAACATGGGCTGGTCGCACGACTCCTTGGCCTACATCGCCCACGAGCCGGTGCACCGCAAGTTCCACCACGACGAGATGACGTTCTCGATGGTGTACGCCTACAGCGAGAACTACGTCCTGCCGCTCTCCCACGACGAGGTCGTGCACGGCAAGCGCTCCCTGGTCTCCAAGATGCCCGGCGACTGGTGGCAGCAGCGCGCCGACCACCGCGCCTACCTGGCCTACATGTGGGCCCACCCGGGCAAACAACTCCTCTTCATGGGCCAGGAGTTCGCCCAGGGCGCCGAATGGTCCGAGGCCGAGGGGCCGCAGTGGTGGGTCCTCGAAGAGAACCATCCGGCCCATCGGGAACACCGGGCGATCCGGCATCTGGTGGCCGATCTGAACCACCGCTACGTCACCACACCGCCCCTGTGGGAGCAGGACACCTCCCCGTCCGGCTTCACCTGGATCACCGCCGACGCCGCCGAGGACAATGTCTTCGCCTTCCTCCGGCACGCCGCCGACGGCAGCCCGCTGCTGGCCGTCTTCAACTTCTCGCCGGTGGTCCGCCACGCCTACCGGCTCGGCGTGCCGCCTGAGGCGGGCAAGGCGGGCGCGGCCTGGGAAGAGGTCCTCAACACCGACGCATCACGCTACGGCGGCAGCGGCGTCGCGAACGACGCCCCCTGCCGCCAGGAGGCCCACGCCGTCAACGGCTTCGCCACGTCCGTCGCCGTGACCCTTCCCCCCCTCGCCGCCCTCTGGCTGCGGCCCGCGGGCTCCGCGGGAGCCTGACCACCGCCCGCCGTCCGCCGGCTAGGCCCGACCGGGGTCCTCGCTCAGGAACTCCGTGATCAGCTCGGGCGGGTTGGCGGCGCGGGTCATGGCGAACATCGCGTCGGGGTCGAACATGTCGTAGAGGATCACCGGCAGGGGCCGGCCGAGGGCGCCGACGAGTTGGCCGCTCGTGTGGAGGTGGCGCGCCAGGTCGACGCAGAGCTCACGGAACCGTTCCGCGAGCGCCTCGCCCCGCTCGTCCTGCTCCTCCTCGGAAAGGCCGTCATCCTCAGCCTCGTCTGCGTCCTCGTACCAGAGGTGTCGGGCCACCGCCTCGTCCCGGTGCAGTGCGGAGCCGACCGCGTCCCGCTCGGGGTCGTGGCCGATGCTGCGGACGCCCTCAAGCCCCGACGGCGGGAAGTAGGCGTAGCTCCAGCGGGCCTCCCACGGCTCCGCCCCACCCGTCTCCGCCAGTTGACGGGCCGCCTCGGACTCGGTGTTGTAGCCGATCGCCAGGTACGGGAAGCGCGGGTCCTGGTCGACGCTGTCGATCCGGAACGTGACCGCGTAGATCTCGCCGGTCACCTCGCCGGGGAACTCCGCCAGAGCGCGTACGGCCATGCTCTCCATGTGCTGCCAAAACGACGTCGACAACTCTTCTCCTCCACGGCGTTTCGGCAACAGCCCCGAAGCGAGGCCCACTTGCGCTCAGTCGATGACGGCGACGGCTTCGACTTCCACCAGGTGTTCGGGAACGTCCAGAGCCGCGACGCCCACCAACGTACCCGGGGGCACCGGTGTGACGCCCAGGGTCGCGGCCGCCCGTGCGACTCCCTCTGCGAAGAGGGGCATTTTGTCGGGGGTCCAGTCGACGACGTACACGGTCAGCTTGGCCACGTCGGCGAAGGAGGCGCCGACCCCGGCCAGGGCGGTGGCGACGTTGAGGTAGCACTGCTCGACCTGGGCGGCGAGGTCGCCTTCGCCGACCGTGACCCCCTGGGCGTCCCAGGAGACCTGCCCGGCCAGGAACACCAGCTTCGATCCGGTCGCCACCGACACCTGCCGGTAGGCGTCGATCTGCGGCAGTCCGTCGGGATTCACCAGAGTGATGGCCATGCTGTCCGTCTCCTCGTCACGCGTCTTCGCTGGTCACTGGAGACCCTAGGAGAAGGCCTCCTGACGTGGAAGAACGCACTTTTCGGTGACTGGGGCACCAAAAAATGACCATGACGGTGGGCACGTCCCCGGTCGGGCCGGAGCCCGCGCTCCGGGGCAGCCTCAGGAGGCGGCGATCCGTACGCCGAAGCCGGCGCCGTCGCCCTCGGACAGGAACGCCGCCAGCGCCTCTCCCTCCTCCGTGACCGCGGCGCGGTCGGCGCGCGAGAGGCGGCCCAGCGGGGTGACCGTCACCGTGCCCGCATCGGCGGTCCACGTCGCGGCGACCCGGCCGTCGACCAGGACCACGCGGGCCCCGGCGACCGACAGCCCCCGATGGGCGTCGTCGATGATCCGGGTGCGGTCGTGATAGCCGAGGATCGCGTTGTCGAACGCCGGCAAGAACCGCACCGGAGCGGGAGTGTCGCCGTCCGGGCGCGGCGCGTCGGGGAGGTCGAGCAGCTCCCGGCCCCGTTCGTCCCGGAAGGTGACCAGCTCCCCGCGCAGCGCGGTGACGGCGGCCGGCAGCCCGGCCAGACCGCACCAGGCCCGCAGGTCGGCCGACGCCGCGGGCCCGAACGCGGCCAGATAGCGCCGCAGCAGTGCCTGCCCCACGGGATCGGAGCCGTCCGGGGACGGCGGGTCGACCTCGCGCCCCAGCCAGGCCGACAGCGGGGCGTTGCGCACGCCCGCCTTCGTGCGCCACACCCCGCGCGGCGGCAGCTGCACCAGCGGGACGACGGCCATCAGCATCTCCCCCAGCGCCCGTGGGCCCGGCCCGGACCACTGCGCGGGTGAACGCTCGGCGACGGCCCGCGCGAGCCCCGTCATCGAGCGCGGCTCACCGTCCGCCATGACCGCCCGGCCCGCAGCCGCGAGCGCGTCGAGGTCCGTCCCGGCGAGTTCGCTGCGGTAGACCCCGATGACCCGCTGGCGCAGCATCGTGTCGTGGCGGGCGCGCCAGGCCAGGGCGTCGTCGGCGGTCACGAGGTGCACGGTGCGGCGCATGAGGTGGGTGCGCACCACGCGCCGCCGGACCAGATGCTCCGAGAGTTCCGCCGGGTCGAAGGCCCGCAGCCGCGACCAGAGCCCGAAGAACGGCTCCTGCGGTTCCTGGGCCTGCAGACCGCCGAGGTGGGCGACGGCGTCCAGGACGGGGACGTCGGAGCGCTCCAGGAGCAGCTGCCGGGCGAGTGTCGCGCGGTTGAGCGCCCGGGGGTCGAGAACGGTCATCGAAGCCTCCTGGTTCCGCTCGCCGGGCCCGCTCAGCTCGCCGTCCGGCCGTCGATCGTCTCGCGCAGGATGTCCGCGTGGCCCGCGTGCTGCGCGGTCTCGGCGATGACGTGGATCAATACCTCGCGCACGCTGCGTACGGCTCCCGGCTCGTGCCAGGGGGCCTGCGGCAGGGGGTGCGTCGCGGAGAGGTCGGGTACGGAGAGGATGACCTCCTCGCTGCGGGCCGCGACCTCCTCATAGTGCGCGATGATCCCGGCCACCGTCTCGCCGGGCAGCATGCGGAAGCCGTTCTGGTGGTCGATGGCCCACTGCGGGAACTCGCGGGCGGTGCCGGCCGCAAGGTCCTCCCAGGTGACACCGTCAGGCAGGTCGTAGTGCAGCGCGGAGGGGCCGTCGACGGCGAAGCGCAGCCATCCGTCCTCGATGGACGCGACGTGCTTGATCAGGCCGCCCGGGCACAGGGTGCTCACGGTCGGCGACTGTGCGGCCTGCTCGTCGCTGAGCCCCCACACGGTGCCGGTCAGGGCCGATCGGGCGGCGGCGAGGGCGGCGATCAGGCTGGTGCGCTCGGCGTCGCGAACCGATGCGGACGGCACAGACGATGCGGACGAGGTGGGCGAGGTGGGCGAGGTGGTGGGCCTGGTCGTCACGGTGATCGCGCCTTTCGGTCGTGCTGCTCGTCGGACAGGGACGACTCTCGCAAGAGAAGCGGTCAGGTTGTGGCCTCTTCTCGGGGCACCATGAAGACATGCCGAAAACCTCCGGGCGACTGCTCTCCCTGCTCTCCCTGCTCCAGGCACGCCGGGACTGGCCGGGAGCGCTGCTCGCCGAGCGGCTGGAGGTCAGCCCCCGCACGGTACGGCGTGACGTCGACCGGCTGCGTGAACTCGGCTATCCCGTGATCGCGCTCAAGGGGCCGGACGGGGGCTACCGCCTGGACGCGGGCGCGGAACTGCCTCCCCTGCTGTTCGACGACGAGCAGGCCATCGCCCTGGCCGTCGCGCTCCAGGTCGCCACCACCAGCGGCGCCGGCATCGCGGAGGCCGCGGCGCGTGCGCTGACCACCGTCCGGCAAGTCATGCCCGCCCGGCTGCGGCACCGCATCGACACGCTCCAGGTCACCGCCGTCCAGCGGCCGTCCGCGGTGACCGGCCCGCAGGTCACCGGCGAGGTGCTCATGGCGCTCAGTGCCGCCGTGCACGCCCGCGAAGTACTGCGCTTCGACTACGCCCCCGTCTCCGCGCCGGAGGCCGCCGTCGCCGACCGCACCGATCCGCCGCCGCGCCGGGCGGAGCCGCACCACCTCGTCACCTGGGGCACACGCTGGTATCTCGTCGCCTGGGACCTCGACCGCGCGGACTGGCGCACCTTCCGCGCGGACCGGATCACCCCGCGCGTCCCCACGGGGCCCCGCTTCACCCCGCGCGAGCTGCCGGGCGGCGACGTGGCTTCGTTCATCGCCGGCAGGTTCCGGGGGTTCGACGGCTCGGGCGACTGGCCCTGCCGCGGTGAGGTGATCCTCGACCTGCCCGCCGCGGCGGTCTCCCGCTACACCAGGGAGGGCATCGTCGAGGAGCTGGGCCCGGACCGCTGCCGACTCGTCCTGGGCTCGTGGTCATGGCCCGGCCTGGCCGCCGACATCGGCAGATTCGACGCCGACATCGAGGTCGTCGGCCCGGCCGAACTCAAGGACGCCTTCGCCCACTTGGCCCGCCGCTACTCCACCGCCGCCTCCCGCACCACCCCATGACAGTACGGGCCTGCCCAGGACGGTCACGCGATGCCCGACCGGCGCCCCGCCCCGGAAGGCGGGGACGTCGGGGCGGCCTACTTGTTCGGGTCGCGGAAGCGGCCGAACGCCTTGGTCAGGGCGCTCAGCGGTGAGCCGTCCGCCTTCACGTGCCCGGGTGTGGACGGCCTGGGCACGCCGTCGCCGCCGGTGACCTCGGCCAGTGCGGCCTGCGCCGCCTCGGCCGCCTGCTGGTACAGGTCACGGGAGTTGGTCATGGCCTCAAGGGCCTCGGCGTACTTGGTGACCATGCCCTGGGCGTGCGTGAGTTCCTCGTCCGGGGTGAGCAGGTGCCAGCCCTGGCGCAGCCGGGTCAGGGCCCGCTCGGCCTCGGCGGGCATCGGCCGCGGCAGCGCGGCGAACTCCTTGATCCTGTCGAGCAGTTCGGTCGGTTCCGTGCCGTCCAAAAAGACGCTGCGCACCGTGAAGCGCTCCGCGTCGTACCCCGGCGTCTGCGGGTCCGTGGGCAGGATCACCGCGCCGCCGCGCGGCATCCGCACGCTCAGTTCGCGCTTCATGGCGAAGTCGGCGATCTGGGCCTGCTCCGGCGTGCCCCGGTGCTCGATCACCCGGTGCCGCAGGCTCGGCGGCAGGAACGCCGAGAGCGGCCGCTCCCCGATGGCGTCGGGCGTCATCGCCTCGTGCACCACGAGATGGATGAACCAGCTCTGGCGGGTGCAGTCCCGCAGCCGGCGGCGCAGCTCGTCGTCGTCCTTGGGCAGGTGGTTCGTCGTCCGCAGACGGACGTCCGCCGCCGTGTCGTTGTCCCAGGCGACGCGGTCGCTGTCGGGCCAGAACATGAGGGCCGGCGAAGGCCAGTGCGCGTCCCACGCCCGCTCCGCCTCGGCGGCGAGGACCCAGGTGACGCCCTCGCCCTCCTTGCGGCGGGTCTCGGGCGCGTACAGGGTCAGCTGCGCGCGGACCGTGACGTCGTCGGCCACGCGCCAGCGCGCCTCGAAGAGGCGGCGGGCCGAGGGGCCGGGGTCGGCGGACTCGTCCCGCGGATGCAGGACGGTGGAGCGGGCCGCCTCGACGGGGTCGAGGTCCAGGAAGTCGTCGAGCACCCCGGCCGCCTTGAGGGCGATCAGGTTGCGCCTGACATCCTGCTCGGGCTCGGGCCCTGCGTGGCGCCCGCGCCCCAGCCAAGCGGTGGCGGGGACGGTGGTCGATGAGCTGCTTTTCTTGGCCATGGAGTCGTTCTGTGAGTGGGCGGGGCCCGACCAGTATGGACCGTGGACCTGAGGAGGGAAGCGCTGCCCCGCCCACGGCTTCGCCACTCCCGGACGGACCGTACGTAAGGCAGCAAGCCGCTCCGATCCAGCCATCGCAGGTCAAACGGGGGCGGCCGCATCTCCCGGGATCTTCGCGGGTCACGCCAGAACCTGCCGCCTGTGTCGGACACGGGGACGATGGAATCGGCCGCGCCCGGACCGATGAGTCCTCGTGCGGCGCGCCGTCTGAAGGGTGAGATGTCTCGAAGGTGAGGGGGACGGCCGCCGTCCCCGGTCAGGAGAGTGGTGTGCGATGAGGCTGGTACTGCAGGAGTTCCTGTCGCTCGACGGGGTCTACCAGGGCCCGGGGGCGCCGGACGAGGACACCAGTGACGGCTTTGCCCGCGGCGGCTGGTTCGTGCCGCATCTGGACGCGGAGTTCGAACGGCTGGCCGGGGTCTGGCTCGGCCGGGCGGACGCGTTCTTGTTCGGCCGCCGTACGTATCTGAACTTCGCGCGGGACTGGCCGAAGATGACCGATCACCCGTCGGCCGCCCTCTTGAACGGCCTGCCGAAGTACGTCGCCTCCCACAGCCTGACCACGGCCGCGTGGGACCCGACCACCATCCTGTCCGGCGACATCCCCGCCCAGGTCGCCGAGGTGAAGCGGCAGCCCGGCCGCGAGCTCCAGATCCACGGCAGCGGCCGGCTGGGCCAGTCCCTGCTGGCCGCCGGTCTGGTGGACGAGCTGCGCCTCGCGATCGCGCCGGTCGTCGTGGGCGCCGGCCGCCGCCTGTTCCCGGACGGCGGCGCGCCCGCGGGCCTGCGGCTCCTGAGCAACGAGACGACTCCGGGTGGACTGGCGATCCACGTCTACGAAACGAGGGGCCTGCCCCGGTACGGGACGTACGGCGCCGAGGCGTAGCCCCGCCGGCGAGGCGGCCGCCCCCGGCGGCATGCTGCACGCCCCGAGCTCAGTCAGCCGCCTCGCTTCAGGCGCACGACGACGGGCGCGCCGAAGGGGTCCCCCGACTGGTTGACCTGGACGTGTCCGGCGCCCAGCCATGCGTCGGTGCCCGGCACCCGGTGGATCTCCTCCAGCCACAGCGACTGGTGGGACTCCTTGCGGGCCCCGGTCGACAGGGGCAGGCGATGGCGCTTGATCTTCACGCACCGGGCGTCGTCGGTCAGGTACCAGTTGCCGTCGAGGAACAGGCCCTGGTCGTCCTGGCCCACGGGGGTGCGCGCTGCGCATCCGCCGGGCGCGTCCTTCTGCTCGACCCACCGCCCGCCGTCCCGGCGCAGGCGGATGAGCTGTTCGGCGGGTTCGTTCTCGACCTCGCCGTGGTTGAAGGAGTCGATGCCGTACGCCCGTACCTCTCCGCCGTCGAGGGCGACGACCTGGTTGAGCCCCGCGGCGGGTTCGGGCGGCAGCGGCTCCTCGAAGCGGGCCTGCGGCGTGTCCACCGCCGTCCAGGACGTGCCGTCCCAGTGCATCGACGCGGGCTGGTCGTACCCGCTCTCGGAGCCCTTGAGGCCGGTGCCGGGCCCGGTGGAGCGGCTGCCGACCGCCCAGACGTCGTCGGGGCCCACCACGGCGAGGTCGGACGCGAGTTGCGGCAGCCGGGTCGTGGTCCAGCGGGTGCCGTCCCAGTGCAGGGCGGTCCGCTCACCGCCCAGGGCCCAGATGTCGTCCGGGCCCGCCGCGTCCAGCTCCCCGACGTCGCCCGGCGGCGGGTCGGCGAGGGCGGACCAGCGGGTGCCGTCCCAAGTGGCCCAGCGGCGTGCGGCGTTGGCGTCGTCGGGGGTGTAGGGCCGCAGCCACAGCGCTTTGCCGCCGACGTCTTCGAGCCGGGGCGGGTAGGTGCTGTCGCCGAGGGCCTCGGGGAGGGGCTCGCGCTTCCACCGCGTACCGTCGTAGTGCAGCAGGTGGGCGTCTGACGCGCCGCTGTTCTCGCTGCCGACCGCCCAGATGTCGTCCTCGGCCAGGACAGCGATGTCACCGAGCTTTCCGCTGAAGTCGGCGATGTGCTCGAACTCCCAGGTGAGGGCGGACGCGGGGGTCTTCGGCCGGTCGTCCTTGCCGGCGGATCCCGTGCTCCGGGGGCCGGGGGAACCGGAGTCCGTGCCGCACCCCGCAGCCGTGACGACGACGGCCAACGCGACCGCCACCACTGCCCTGTGTCTGATTCCCCTGATGGCGCGAATGACCGCTCCCCCTCGTCCCGTCCCGGCGAGCGGGCAGCCTACAGGGGCGTGGCGGTCCGCGCGGGGGCCGGGATCTGGCCTACAACACCTTCATGTGCCATTACTGCGGTTGCCGTGACATCCCGCTGATCAAAGAGTTCATCGCCGAGCACGAGCGCGTCACCGACGCGGCCGGAGACGCGGTGCGCGCCCTGGAGCGGGGGGACGTCGACCGCGCGCGCACGCTCGTGGACGTCATGGCCCGTGAGCTGGAGGCGCACTGGCGGGGCGAGGAGAACGGCCTGTTCACGGTGATGCGCGAGGACCCCGAGTACGCGGACTACATCGCGGACCTGGAGAGCGAACACCGCGAACTGGCGGCGCTGTTGCCCGCCCTCGACCTGTCGGACCCCGACGACGTACGCACTCTCGTCGAGGCCGTGGCCGAGCTGCACCGGCACATCGCCAAGGAGGAGGACGGCCTGTTCCCGGCCTCGCTCACCGCGCTCGACGGTGCGGAGTGGAACCTGTCGATGGCCGCCTGGCGCGAGGCGCACCCCGCCTGAGCGCGGCCCGCGGGCGCGCTAGGCGGCTTCGTAGTGGTGGGCCCGGCCGCCGCGCCACTTCACCCAGGCGGGGTCGTCCAGGAGCATCTCGGCGTCCGGCAGTCCGGCCCGGCGCAGGAACTCGATCACGTCCGCGTCCGAGTGCGCGAGGCCGAGGATCTGACCGCGGGCGGTCACTCTGCGTCCGCCCGTGGGCGAGAGCGCATGGACGATTATCGGCGCGGTCTGCATGTCTCAAGGGTGCCCGCTCTCGCGTATTCCAGCACTCCGGGCACGTGAGCGGTCCGCGGTGGGCGGAGTTCGGCTACGCGCCGCCTGCCGCCGCGCCCGCCTGGAAGGTCTTGCGGTAGGCCTGCGGCGACACTCCAATGGCCGCCTGGAGGTGCTGTCGCAGCGAGGTCCCGGTGGCGAAGCCGACCTCCGCGGCCACCCGGTCGACCGGCAAGTCGCTGGACTCCAGGAGATGGCGGGCCCGGTGCACGCGCTGCTGGATGAGCCACCGGCCGGGGCTCGTGCCCGTCTCCTCCTGGAAGCGGCGGGCGAACGTGCGCGGGCTCATCCGGGCGTGCGCGGCCAGCTCCCGCAGGGCCAGCGGCCGGTCGAGGTGCTCCAGGGCCCAGGCGCGGGTGTCCGCGGTGCCGGTGGCGCCCTCGTCCGGGATCGGCTGCTCGATGTACTGGGCCTGGCCGCCTTCCCGCCACGGGGGCACGACGCAGTGCCGGGCGACCCGGTTGGCGACCGCGCTGCCGTGGTCGGAGCGCACCACGTGCAGGCACACGTCGAGCCCGGACGCGGCTCCCGCCGAGGTGAGCACGTCGCCGTCGTCGACGAACAGCACGTCCGGGTCCAGGTCGATGTGGGGGAACAGCGTGCGGAAGTGGTCCGCCAGGGCCCAGTGCGTCGTGGCGGGCCGCCCGTCGAGCAGACCGGCCGCGGCGAGCGTGAACGCGCCGGTGCAGATGGACACGAACCGAGTGCCCGGCCTGATGCGGGCCAGTGCGTCGCGCACGGCCCGCGGCGGCTCGGCGGTGAGGCGGCTCAGGTCGTAGGGCGGCATGACGACCGTGTCCGCGCTCTCCAGTGCCTCGGGCCCGTGCCCGACGGTGATGGTGAAGTCGGCGTTGGTGGTCACCGTACGGTCCTCGGTCGCCGCGCAGGTCACCACCTCGTAGGCCCCGGGGACCAGCGGGAAGACCCGGTTGGGGATGCCCAGCTCGAAGGGGTAGACGCCGTCGAGCGCAAGGACGACCACGCGGTGGGGGCGAGCGGCGAGGAATTCCATCGAAGCCATGGCACGATCCTATCGCTTAATGGCAATCTTGCCATGGCCCAGGTCAGGCGCATGCCGCACGCTGGAGCCATGACCAACAACACCGTGTCCGAGTCCACGGAACCGACCCCCACCATGAAGGCCATCAGCCAGGACGTCCTCGGCGGACCCGACGTCCTGAAGGAGATCGAGGTCCCGCGCCCCACGCCCGGCGTCGGCCAGATCCTGGTGGCCGTCCACGCGGCGGGCGTGAACCCGACCGACTGGAAGCACCGCGCGTCCGGCGCCTTCCTGGGCCGGCCGCCGTTCACGCTCGGCTGGGACGTGTCGGGCGTCGTCGAGGCGGTCGGCATCGGCGTCTCGCTCTTCCGGCCCGGCGACGAGGTGTTCGGCATGCTGCCCTACCCCTACGGCGCCGGATCGCACGCCGAGTACGTCACCGGCCCCACCCGCGCCTTCGTGCCGCGGCCCGCGGGCCTGAGCCACGTGGAGGCGGGCGCGCTGCCGCTGGTCTCGCTGACCGCCTGGCAGGCCCTGGTGGACAACGCACACGTGCAGGCCGGGCAGCGGGTGCTGGTGCACGCGGCGGCCGGCGGCGTGGGCCATGTGGCGGTGCAGATCGCCAAGGCGCGCGGCGCGTACGTCATCGGCACGGCCTCCGCCGCCAAGCACGACTTCGTGCGCGGCCTGGGCGCGGACGAGGTCATCGACTACCGCACCGCGGACTTCGTCGAGGAGGCCCGCGACATCGACGTGGTCCTCGACCCGCTGGGCGGCGAGGACCGGCTGCGCTCCCTGGCGGTACTGCGGCCGGGCGGCATCCTGGTGTCGATCCTGCCGGGCGACTTCGGCGACGTGTCCCGGCGCGCGGCGGCGCTGGGCGTGCGGGCCACGGACATGCTGGTGGAGCACGACCAGGCGGGCATGGCGGCCGTCGCGGCCCTGGCCGCCTCCGGGCAGCTGCGGGTGCACGTCTCGGACACCTACCCCCTCGCCCAGGCCGCCAAGGCGCACGCCGAGGGCGAGACGGGCCGCGTCACGGGCAAGCTGGTGCTCACCGTCCGCCCGTAAGCACGCCTCACAGACCCGCCAAGGGGGCGGGTGGCGCGATCGGCGCCACCCGCCCCCGGGTTCGTCCGCGCGGTCTACCGGTACAAGTCCGGCCGCTCGACCAGCTCGACCTCGACGCGCCCGCCCTGCCGCTGGGACACCACGCCCGCCTCGCACACGGCCGATGCCGCGTAGCCGTCCCAGGCGCTCGGCCCCGTCACCTCACCCCTGCGGGTGGCGTCCACCCAGGCCTGCACCTCGCGGTCGTAGGCGTCCTCGAACCGCTCGACGTAGTCAGGGGGGACATGGCCTCCCCAGCGGCCCTCGACGCTCACCCGCAGTCCTTGTTCGTCCCCGATGCGCACGGTGCCCCGCTCGCAGACCGCCTCGGCCTGCACCTGGTAGCCGTAGCCGCAGTGCCCGAAGATCTCGACGTCCACGAGTGCGCCCGACACGGTCTCCAGGAGCACGAACTGAGGGTCGTTCATGCCGTCGGGGGCCAGTGACGTCGCCCTGGGCTTGTGCACGGTGACCGCCGCGATCTCCTCGTCGAGCAGCCAGCGGGTCGCGTCCACCTCGTGGGAGACCGAACTGGTGATGAGCATCTCGTCCGTGAAGCCCGGCGGCATGGCCAGGTTGCGGTGGCGCTGGTGCAGCATCAGCGCCCGGCCCAGCTCACCACCGTCGAGAAGCCCCTTGAGCTTGGCGTACTCGACGTCGTAGCGCCGCATGAAGCCCACCTGGATACGCCGGCGGCCAAGGCGCTGCTCGGCCTCCAGGATCCGCAGGGACGAGGCCGTGTCCGGCGTCATCGGCTTCTCGCACAGCACCGGAAGGCCGCGATCGAGCGCTTCGACGAGGGCGGCCTCGTGGGCGGGTCCCGGCGAGGCGACGAGGACCGCGTCCACCTCCTGCGAGGCCATGGCGGCCGCCGGTTCCGTGTAGGCGGTGCACTCCTCGATCGTGGCCGCAAGGGACTTCGCCCGCTCCGGTTCGATGTCGGCGACCGCCGCCACCCGGGCCCCGCTGATGACCTCATGGAGCCGGCGCACATGGTCCGCACCCATCTTCCCGGTGCCGATGACGGCCACGCCGGTCCTCGCTGAGATGACATGACGGTGGTGTCTCCCCTCCAGGTGAAGGACTTTCCCGCACCGCGTCTCCCCGCGAGACAACCCCCATCGCGCCACACCGTCAACGCCCGTCCCGTTTACCGACCCGCCCGCGCGGTCACCCGGCACACAGATGGACGCGACGTCATCAAGCCGACAGGACAGGAGTACGAGCCATGAAGTGGTGGAGGCAGCACGCGGCCTGCGCGGAGGAAGACCCCGAACTTTTCTTCCCCGTCAGCAGCTTGGGCCCCGGCGCGACCCAGACACAGCGCGCCAAGCAGGTGTGCGCGGGCTGCCCCGTGCGCACCGAATGCCTGCACTGGGCCCTGGAGACCCGCCAGCAGGCCGGTGTGTGGGGCGGCACCGACGAGAAGGAACGCGCAGCCATGCTGCGCCGCCTCAAGTCCCTGCGGCCGGTGCCGTGAGCACGGTCGGGGCGGATCGAGCGGGGGCCGACGCGGTCCGGGTCAGGGGTGCGGGTGCCCCTGGTCCGGGTCGTCGTCGGGCGTCTGCCAGGTGGTGCCCCGCTGGGCCTCCCCGTCGGCGGGCATGTTGCCCAGGGCGGTCTTGGTGGGCTCGGTCCTGCGGGCCGCGCGGCGGCGCCCGCTGATGAACATGGTGAGCAGACCGACCACCACCGCGACACCGACGATGATGAAGATGAGCGAGCCGCCGCCCTCGACGGCCAGAACGGTATAGCTGTGATTTCGCATACCGCTCATGTACCCCATTACGGGAGATTACGCCTCCCCACTGCTCCTCCCGGTCCCCTCTACCCCCTCACACGGCTCTCACGGGTGGAAACGACGGCACAACGCGACGTGCGGCCCGCCGGTGGAGATGATGGAGCCGCAAGGGGTGGGGCGATCATCGACCTCGGAACGGTACGAAGATGAACAGCGGCAACGCACCCGCAAGCCAGAACGTAGCCAGCGGCTCGGTGTTCGGCGCACCCTGCTGGGTCAGCCTGACCACCCGGGATCTCGCGGTGGCGCAGGAGTTCTACGGCGCCGTCCTGGGCTGGGACTGGCGCGTGGGCAAACTGGGCGATCAGTACAGGTTCGCCGGCGTGAACGGCGTACCGGTGGCGGGCGTGTCCGCCGTGGAGGCCGTGGGACGGGCGGCGGTCGCCTGGACCCCCTTCTTCGCCGCCGCGGACGCGAACGAGACCGTGGCCCGCAGCCAGGAGCGCGGAGGCACCACGGCCGTGGGACCCCTCTCGTTCCCCCCGGGGCGCGCGGCCCTGCTGGCCGACCGCGAGGGAGCGGTCTTCGGCATCTGGGAGGGCGAGCTGGTGGCCGGCTGGGAACAATGGCGCCGCGCGGCCCCCGTCTTCGTGGAGCTCTACACCCGGGACGCCTTCGACGCGGCGATCTTCTACGCGGAGGTCCTGGGCTGGGCGTCCCCGGTCTCCGGCTGCTGCGAGGTGCACTACGAGGACGAAGGCGTCGTCCTGCGCAGCCAGGGCGACGTCGTGGCCCGCATCCACTCGGGCGCGGTGGAATCCGCGCCCGATCCGGAAGTGCGGCCCCACTGGCAGATCCACTTCACCGTCGCCGACGTGGACGCCTGCGCCCAGGCCGCGCTCGCCCACGGCGGCAGCGTCCTGTGGGGCAAGGAGGGCCACACGGAGGCGATCTTGTGCGACCCCGACGGAGCGCACTTCGTGGTGAACGCGAAACCCGCCCCCTGAAGCCCCCTCAAGCGTCCGCGCGCTCCCGCAGCCGCCGGGCGGCCGCCGTCAGACCACGGGCGTGCCGGGCCAGTCCCGCCCACGGGTCCGTGTCAAGGCGGTCACCGAGGTCGTGCACCGTCCAACGGCGGGCGGTCAGCCCGGGCGTGTCCAGCTCGTCCCAGCTCAGCGGCACGGCCACCGGGGCACCCGGCCGGGTCCGGACGGCGAAGGGGGCGACCACGGTCTGGGCGTAGCCGTTGCGCGCGACGTCCAGATACAGCCGCCCCTTGCGCGCGTCCTTGCGGGGCTCGGTGGTCAGCTCCTTGTCGTGCCGCGCCGCCAGGGCCCGCGCGGCGGCGCGGGCGAAGTCCAGCACGTCGTCGGCGTCGTGACGCCGGTTCAGCGGCACGACGACGTGCAGACCGCGCGAGCCGGTGGTCATCAGGCCCGACGGGAGCTCCAGCTCGTCCAGCAGCTCGCGCAGCCGGTGGGCCGCGCTGCGGACCGGCGCGAAGTCGTCACCCGGCGGATCCAGATCGAAGACCAGACGGTCGGGGTGGCGCGGCCGGTCGGCGCGGCTCAGCCAGCGGTGCGGGGTGATGCAGGCCTGGCTCGCGAGATAGACCAAGGTGGCCGTGTCCTCGCAGACGACATGGGTCACCTTGCCGCCCTCCTTGGCCACCGTGGTGCGCCCGATCCAGTCGGGGAAGTAGTCGGAGACTTCCTTCTGGTAGAAGCGGTCCCCGTCGATCCCGTCCGGCATCCGCTCCAGCATGAGCGGCCTGCCGCGCAGTTCGGGCAGCATGCGCGGCGCCACACGCCGGTAGTGCTCGGCGAGGTCGGCCTTGGTGATGCCGTCCCGCGGGAACAGTTCCTTCTCGGCCCGCTTCACCTCGATCGTGCGCCGTCCCACCCGTAGCTCGACGGTGGAGCTCACGTCCTGCCTCCTTCACACCGGTGCCTTCGCTGCCCCCGCTCCCCCGGACGGGTCACGGCAGCGGCGTCCCCCCGGTGGCGTTCATGATCTCCGCGGTGATGAAGCTGGCGTGCTCCGAGGCCAGGAACACGAACGCGGGCGCCATCTCGGCGGGCTGCGCCGGCCGGCCCATCGGAGCCTGCTTGCCGAACTCCTTGGTGTCCGGCAGCGTCGCCGGGATCAGCGGCGTCCACACCGGCCCCGGAGCGACGGCGTTCACGCGGATGCCGTTCTCGACCAGCATCTGCGCCAGCCCCTGCGTGAAGGTGACGATGGCGCCCTTGGTCATGGCGTAGTCCAGCAGGTGCGGGCTCGGCTTGTAGGCCTGCACGGACGTGGTGTTGATGATGGATCCGCCCGGCGGAATGTGCGGCACGGCCATCTTGCACAGCCAGAACATGCCGTACAGATTCGTCCGTACGACGCGGTCGAACTGCTCCGTGGAGATCGCGCCGATGCCCTCGGGCTGCGACATCTGGTACGCCGCGTTGTTGACCAGGATGTCGATGCGTCCGAACTCCGTCACGGCCCGCTCGATCAGGCGCCGGCACTGCTCCTCCTCGCGGATGTCGCACGGCACGGCCAGGCCGCGGCGCCCTGCCTTCTCCACGAGACGAGCGGTCTCCCGGGCGTCCTCCGCCTCGGTGGGCAGATGGGTGAACAGGACGTCGGCGCCCTCCCGGGCGTAGGCCAGGGCCACGGCCCGGCCGATGCCCGAGTCACCGCCGGTCACCACGGCCACCCGGTCCTGGAGCAGACCGCTCCCCCGGTAGGACTCCTCGCCGTGGTCGGGCGGCGGGTCCATGGGGCCGGTCCAGCCCGGCGGCTCCTGGTCCTGCTGCGCGAACTCCGGCCGGGGCTGCTTGGTCGTCGGGTCCTGCGGGGTGTCACCCATGGGGGTTCGTCCTTCCTCGGTCCACTGTCTCCAGCTTGCGTCGCGCCTCTGGGAGGCGCGAACGCCTGACACCGTTCAACGGCGTACGACCTGCGCGGACGCGCGGCCGGAGCATCGGGTGTCCCGCCGAGGGCGATCCCACACATGCGAGTCCGCGCCGATCGCCGGCCCCGACCGCCTGCCCCCGCCGCCCCACGCGCTCGCCGTGCGGGCCGGATCAGCGGTGCATAACCTGGCCGGGCCGGGCAGACGACCGCCGACCGCTGCCGGCGACCCGACCGAGGGGACCCGCCGTGAGCGAGAAGGACGGTCTGCGCACCTACCGCGACAAGCGGCACTTCGACCGGACCAGTGAGCCAAGCGGTGAGCTCTCGGCGCGCGACGAGGCCGCATCGACGGACGACGAGCCGGTGTTCGTGGTGCAGATCCACGACGCGAGCACGATGCACTTCGACTTCCGTCTGGAGGTCGACGGCGTCCTCAAGTCCTGGTCGGTCCCCAAGGGCCCCTCCACCGACCCGCACGACAAGCGGCTCGCCATCCCCACCGAGGACCACCCCCTGGAGTACCGGGATTTCGAAGGCGTGATCCCCGAGGACGAGTACGGCGGCGGGACCGTCATCGTCTGGGACCGCGGCACATACCGCCCGACCAGCCACGACAGACGTGACCGGCCGGTGCCGTTCGCGAAGGCCCTGGAGAAGGGCCACGCCACGTTCGAGTTGCACGGCGAGAAACTGCGCGGACAGTACGCGCTCACCCGCTTCCACGGCCACGAGGAGAAGAGCCGGGGCTCCGCCGCGAAACCGACCTGGCTGCTCGTGCGCACCGGGCAACACCCGGGCGGCGGCACCCCCGATCCACGGCGGGCGCGGTCCGCACGCAGCGGCCGTACGCTGCGCCAGGTCGCCGAGGCGCCGGAAGGGGACGCGCCGGAAGGGGACGCGCGCGGCGGTGAGCGGAAGTGACCGGACTGCTGGACACCCTCCCCGCCGACCTGCGCGACCGCACCCGCGCGGCGGCACCGGGCGCCGAACTGACGGCGTCCCCGATGCTGGCCACGCTCACCGACCGGCGCGACTTCCCCGCCGGCTGGATCTTCGAGCGGAAACTCGACGGCATCCGGGCCCTGGCGGTGCGCGAGAACGGCGAGGTGAGTCTCCGCTCCCGGTCAGGACGCCGCCTCGACGCCACCTACCCCGAGATCGTGGCGGCACTGGCCGCACAGGACTGCGCGGACTTCACGGTCGACGGGGAGATCGTCGCCTACGCGCACGGCCAGACCGACTTCTCCCGGCTCCAGCAGCGCATGGGGCTCACCCGGCCCGCCGACGTCGCGGCGAGCAAGGTCGCGGTGACCTACTACGTCTTCGATCTGCTGCGCCTGGACGGCACGGACGTGCGGCGGCTGCCGCTGCGCACCCGCAAGTCCCTGCTGCGGCGCTCCCTGGCGTTCACCGCGCCGCTGCGGTTCTCCACCCACCGCAACGAAGGCGGGCCCGAACTCCTCGCCGACGCGTGCCGGCGCGGCTGGGAAGGGCTGATCGCCAAGCGGGCCGACAGCACCTACCAGGCCCGCCGCTCGGGCGACTGGCTCAAGCTGAAGTGCGCCCGGGGCCAGGAGTTCGTGGTGGGCGGGTTCACCGAGCCCACGGGCAGCCGGGAGGGCATCGGCGCACTGCTCATCGGCTACTACGCGGACGGGCGGCTGCGCTACGCCGGCAAGGTCGGCACCGGCTTCGACCGGCGTACGCTGCTCGCCCTGCGCCAGAAGCTGGACGACCTGCGGGTGCCCGACTCACCGTTCGACGACCCGGTCGCGGAGCGGACCGCCCACTGGGCGCGGCCCCGCCTCGTGGCGCAGGTCGCCTTCACCGAGTGGACCCGCGACGGCATGCTGCGCCACCCCCGCTACCAGGGGCTGCGGGACGACAAGGACCCGGCGCAGGTCGTCAGGGAGCGCGGGACGCCGTGAGCCGCGGCACCTGGCGCCCCAACATCATTTCTTTGGGCGGGAGTTGAGCCGCGCGGCCTGGCGCGTCAGGTGATCGCGCTCGGGTAGGTTCTGCGCCTTGTCGGCCGCCTGCGCGTACAGCCGCGCCGCCTTTTCCAGATCGCCGTCCCGCTCGTGGAGGTAGGCGGCCACCGCGGTGTGGCGGGGCAAGGAGTCGTCCAGCGCCGCGAGCGCCGCCAGGCCCGCACGGGCGCCGTCGGCCTCGCCCACGGCCACCGCGCGGTTGAGCCGCACGACGGGGCTGTCGGTCAGGCCCACCAGCTCGTCGTACCACTCCACGATCTGCACCCAGTCGGTCTCCTCGGCGGTGGGCGCGTCCGCGTGGAGGGCCGCCACGGCGGCCTGGGCCTGGAACTCGCCGAGGCGGTCACGGGCGAGGGCCGCGTGCAGGATCCCGATGCCCTCGGCGATCGCCGTGGTGTCCCACCGGCCGCGGTCCTGTGCGGCGAGCGGCACCAGGCTGCCGTCGGGCGCGGTCCGCGCGGCGCGCCGGGCATGGTGGATCAGCATCAGGGCCAGCAGGCCCGCCACCTCGGGGTGGTCGATCGCGGCCGCGAGCTGCCGGGTGAGCCGGATGGCCTCGGCGGCGAGATCCACGTCGCCGGAGTAGCCCTCGTTGAAGACCAGGTACAGCACGCGCAGCACGGTGGCGACGTCCCCGGGCCGGTCGAAGCGGACGGCGGAGACGGTGCGCTTGGCCCGGCTGATGCGTTGCGCCATGGTCGCCTCGGGCACCAGATAGGCACGGGCGATCTGGCGGGTGGTGAGGCCGCCCACGGCGCGCAGGGTCAGGGCCACCGCGGAGGACGGCGTCAGCGAGGGGTGGGCGCAGAGGAAGTAGAGCTGGAGGGTGTCGTCCGCGGCGGGCGCGGGCCCGGGCGCCGGTTCCTCCTCCACGCGCTCCTCGCGCCGGCGGCGGGCGGTGTCGGCGCGGGTCGCGTCCAGGAACTTGCGCCAGGCCGCGGTGACCAGCCAGCCCTTCGGGTCACGGGGCGGGTCGGCCGGCCAGACGCGGACCGCTTCGACCAGGGCGTCCTGCACGGCGTCCTCGGCCGCCGCGAAGTCTGCTCCGCGACGGACGAGGACGGCGAGCACGCCGGGCGTGAGGCTCCGCAGCTGGACCTCGTTCATGTGCAGGGGCACTCCGTGTCGGTGTGCTTCTCGCCCAGGAACGGGCGCAGTTCGAGCCACTCGTGGATCGGCTTGCCGCCGGCGCCGGGGGCGGCGGACAGCTCCCCGGCCAGTTCCAGGGCGCGGTCGTGCGTGTCGACATCGATGATCATCCAGCCGGCGATGAGGTCCTTGGTCTCGGCGAAGGGACCGTCGGTGACGGGCGGGCGGCCCTCTCCGTCGTACCGGACGAACGTCCCCTCGGGGGCGAGCGCCTGGCTGTCGACGAACTCGCCGGTCTCCTTCAGCCGCTCCGCGAAGTCGCTCATGTACCGCACGTGGGCCGAGATCTCCTCCGGCGTCCACTGGCTCATCGGCACGTGGTTGACCGCGTCCGGGGCGCCACGGTAATGCTTCAGCATCAGGTACTTGGCCATGGTGTTCTCCTCGGTGCTGGTGCGAGCCATTATGGTCGCGTTCACTGCGGGGACGGAGCCGGCCACGGGTTCTCGACATCGCCGGGAAACTTTCTTCCCGGCGGCCCGAGCGCCTCTCCGTCCGCCCTGGAGGAACGGCCATGACGATCACATCCCGGACCGTTCGCCACGCCACCGGCGGCGACCTCAAACCGCTCGACATCTACCGGGCCGGAGAGCAGGGCGGCGCTGCCTGTGTGCTGCTGTGGCACGGGATGGGGCCCGACGAGCGGGACGTGATGGCCTGGCTGGCCCGGGAGATCGCCGGGTCGGGTCTGACCGTCCTCGTCCCCGACTGGCGTTCGGACCAGGCGGACGGCGGCCGGGCGCATCTCACCGACAGCGTGCGGTACGCCCGCGACCACGTACGCGACGCCCGGGGCTCGCAAGGCCGGTTGATTCTCGCCGGGTGGTCGGCAGGGGCGTGTGCCGCGGTGGGCGCGGCCCTCCGGCCGGAGAGCTTCGGCGGCTGGCGGCCCGCCGCGGTGGTGGGCATCGCGGGCGGCTACCGGCGCCCGGCCCGCACCACGGGCACCGTGCCCCTCGAAGCGCTCACCCGGGCGGTGCCGTCGCTGCCCGTCCGGCTCGTGCACGGCACCTCGGACGAGGTCGTGCCCGTGGACTCCTCCCGTGAGCTGCACGCGGCCCTGCTCGCGCGGGGCTGGGACTCCGAACTGTCCGAGCCGGCCACCGATCACGCCGGGGTGCTCGGCTGTGTGTACGACCCCGTGGCCCGCCGGTGCCGGACGGCGAGCGCCCCCGCCGTGGCGGACCTCGGACGACGGACGGCCCAGGTGGTCGCGGACGTGGCGCTGTCCTGCGGACGGGCATGAGGATGGACGCCTGCCGACACCTGCGGGAGCGGTCCGACACCGCGTGGCAGGCACCGGCGGATGCCGGCGCGCGGGAGCGCGAGATCTGGGCCGACGGCCTCGGCGACCTCCTGGCATCGGGCTGCCTGGAGCAGGCCGACGCCGAGCGGGCCGTGGGCCGGCTGATCCAGGTCGCCGTCCGCGACGCGGAGTACGCCGTGCGTGAGGCCGCCCTACACGCCCTGAGTGAGGCCGCCGTCCGCTACGCGCTCTTACGGCGTCCTCGGTCCGCTGGCCGCCCACATCGACGGCTTCGCGCCTCCCCTCCTTGAGTACGTGCTGTTCAGCCTGTCGGCGACGCACGACGTGCGAGCGCTGCAACCGGTCGAGCCGTTCCTGACCCACGCCGATGCCGGCGTGCGCGAGGAGGCGGAGCGCGCCGTGGCCGAGCTCCGGGCGTGCGGGGGCGCCTCGCGCCGGGGATCCATCTGAGCGCGTCGAGGCCGCCCGCTTCGCTGACGGCAGAGCGCGGGCCTCCTGCCGCGGCGCGCGCCTACCGTGGCCGCATGCACCCACCGATCACCGGCACCGCCGCCGGAGTGCCGTTCACCGCGCTGCCGCTGGCCGACGGCCGAGCCACAGGGCTGATCGTCACCTGGCACATGCTGGACGCGCCGAGGTCGAACGCCGCGTTCGCCGCCGCGCTGCCGATGAACGCCGTACCCGCGTGGCGCGTGCACCTCGGCCTGCCGATGTGCGGGGCCCGCATGGTCGACGGCAGCATGGACGCGGGCCTGGAGCTGATCCGCGAGGACGTGCTGATGTCCTACCTGGAGCCGTTCGTCCGCCAGGCCACCGAGGAGTTCCCGGCCGCGCTGGCATCGATCCGCTCCCAGCTGCCGGTGGACGAAGGGCCGATCGGTGTCCTGGGCGGGTCGCTGGGCGGCGCGGTCGCGCTGCGGATCCTCGCCGACACCGGGATTCCGGTCTTCGCCGGGGCCGTCGTCAACGCCGCCGTGCGGATGCGGTCCGTCGTCGGCCTCTTCCCGGGCGCCTACCGGTATGACGCCGCCTCGGAGCAGGCCGTCGACCGCCTGGACTTCGTCGCCAGAGCACGCGCCATCGCCGCTCGCGCACCGCTGCTCGTCGTCAGCGGCGCGCTGGATCACCCGGGCCTGCGGGCCGACGCCGCGGACCTCGTCGAGGCACTGGGCGAACGGTCCGTGCTGCTGACGGTCCCCGGCCTGGCACACCCTCTGGCCGAGGAACCCGGCATCGAGCCCGCGCCCCAGCTCCCCCGGGCCCGCGAGGTGGACGCCGCCCTCGTCCGATGGTTCCGCCGTCACCTCGACCACGGGGGCCCGGCACAGCCGCATCCGTGATCCGGCAGGGCTCACGTACGGCCCCCTTCGCCCCTCGCGGCCCTCCTTGGGGGGCTTTGGCACCCGCCGGGACAGGCCCTTGGTCCTCGGCATGGGTGAGGAAGGTCCCGGTATGGCGCCTCCCCACTGCGGAACCACTGGCGAGACCGCCGGAACCAGATGGGGAGAGGGCGCTATGCCAAGGGACATCGGTGTGAGGAACGAGCGTGAGCAGCAGCGACGAGAGGCGCCCGCCCCGCGCGCGAGGGGGCAAGGCCGCCCGGCGGGACGTTCCGGGACCGGCGTACGGCCGCTTCGGCGTACGGGAGGGCTGCGCCTGGTTCCTGCGCCCGGCGAGCGGCGGCCCGCCGCGCCCGGCACGAACCTGTCGGCGGGCGCCCCGGGCGCGACGTGGGGCGCGCCCTGCTGGCTGAGCCTGGCCTCGGGCGACGTCCTGGCGGCCAGTGCGTTCTACGCCCGCGTCCTTGGCTGGTGTCACGTGCCGCTGCTCGGTCCGCAGGGCAGGACGCGCCTGCTGGCGCTGCGGGAGGGCGCGCCGGTGGGCACCCTCAGCCAGGCCACGTGCGACCTGGGCGTCTCCGCGGGATGGATCCCCTACTTCGGCGTGCGGGACGTGGACGGCACGGTGGACCGGCTGCGTGAGCGCGGCGCCACCCTCGCCGTCGGCCCGCTGACCACCGGGACCGGGCGGCTGGCCGTGGCGGCGGGCCCGCAGGAAGCGGTGTTCGGTCTGCGCCGGCAGGCCCCCGACCCCCGCTGGCGGGCGGGTGCGGGACCCGTGGCCGGATTCGAGCTGCGTACGCCGGACATCTTCGCCGCCGCCTGCTTCTACGGCGACCTCCTGGGCTGGGCCGGTACGCCCGGCGACAGCTGCGAGGTGGAGTACACCCACGGGCGGATCGAGGTGCGCGAGGGGCTGCGCACGGTCGCCACGCTCACGGACGCCCCAACCTCCGGGTGGCGCCCGTGCTTTCGCGTGGCCGACGTCGAGGTGGCCGCCGTCGCGGCGGCGGGCTGGGGCGGACGGATCGTCTCACCGCCCGACGGGCCCCCCGAGCGGCGCGAAGCGGTCCTCGCCGACGCCGAGGGAAATCCCTTCACCGTCATCGCGGGCTGAGCAATCCAGAACGAGAGTGTGAGGAGTCAGACGATGTTTCTGCAGGCAGCGAACGTGGACGACGTCGCTGAGCCGACCTGGCGGCCGCAGGGCGAGCGGGAGCCGGGAGCGGGCGTCGGGCTGCCGTGGATCGAAGAAGCCGACCAAGTGGCGCCGAAGGACGCCCGGGAGCTGTCGAAGCTGTTCTTCGAAGAGCTCGCGATGCTGGAGGAAGGCTCCCCCGCCTATCTCTACACGCGCACCACACTGATCGAGATGAACCTCTCCCTGGTCCACTACGTGGCCGGCCGCTACCGCAACCGCGGGAACGGTCAGCTGGAGGACATCGTCCAGGTCGGAACCGTGGGTCTGATCAAGGCCATCGACCGGTTCGACGTCGGCCGCGGCGTCGAGTTCGTCTCCTTCGCCGTCCCCTACATCCTGGGGGAGATCAAGCGCCACTTCCGCGACACCAGCTGGGCCGTTCACGTCCCCCGCAGACTCCAGGAGCTGCGGCTGCAACTGGTCAAGTCCCAGGAGCGGTTGTCCTCGCAGCTCGGGCGCGAGCCCACGGTGTCCGAGCTCGCGGCCGCTCTCGCGGTGACCGAGGAACAGGTCCTCGAGGTGATCGTCGCGGCCAACGGCTACGCCGCCGGCTCGCTGGACAGCCCGCGCGGTGAGGGCGAGGACAGCGGGGACCGCACCACGGGCCGCTCCCTTTCCGACGTCATGGGCGAGGAGGACCCGGCCATCGAGGTGTTCGAGGACCTGCACGCCTTGGGTCCGCTGCTGGCCCGGCTCGACGAACGCGAACGCCGCATCATCGAGCTGCGCTTCGGCCAGGAGATGACCCAGGCTCAGATCGGCGCCGCGCTGGGCCTCTCGCAGATGCACGTCTCCCGGCTCCTGTCGGCCACCCTGGCCCGGCTGCGGGTCGGCCTGCTCACGCGCGACTAGCGGGGCGGCGCGTACGCGTCGTGTGGGTCCCGGCAGTGCGTGGCCCGGACCCGCACGTCGTCCTGGAGCCCCGCGGCCTCGGCCGCGGTGTGGGAGGAGCTGAAGGTGAACGCGCGCGGGGAGGGCCCGTGCGCCTGCAAGTGCGCCAGGCGCTCCAGGGCTTCGCCGACGGTCGGCAGGTGTCCGGCGGGGACCCACCACAAGACCATGTGCGCCTGGACGTGCCGCTCGAACCAGGCGCGGCGCTGCCGCATCACCTCCAGGTGCCCGCTGCGGTAGGTGAAGTCCCACAGGGCCTCCTGGGTCTGCCACACCGACAGGTTGACGATGACGGACTCCCCCGCCGGGCGCAGGCCGGTGGCGTCGGCCGCTCCCTCCTCCACGAGCCGCCACACGAATCCGGGGGCGTCGTCCGCGGTGGCGTTGATCGGATCGAGCAGCTCGACGAACGGCGCGATGCGCGGGTCGTCCAGGGGGTGCAGGAGCGTGGCGACGTTGAGTTCGGCGAGGTGGGCGGCGCGCGGGGATGCGGTCATGGCCTCATCCCAGCATGGCCCGCTTTTCTATGTCAATGAATATTGTTTTTAGAAGGTTCGAGCACCACGCAGCACTCCCCGGGCCGAGCGTCCATGCGCGCGCGGACCGGCCCTTCGGCGCCGAGCAGTCCCTCCAGCAGGGCGAGGTTCATGCCGCAGACGAGCGGCGGGAAGCGCTCGGCCACGGCATGGAAGGGACAGTTGCGCATGCGGACGACCGGCGCCGCCTCCTCGCCGTCCTCCAGGTGCGGCTCGTAACCACGCTCGGCCAGCACCTCCATGGCGTCGTCGAGACCCGCACAGGGGGCTGCCGGGCCGCGCAGGGCGTCGCCCCTGCGGCGCGCGGCCGCGTAGAGCCCGGCGTCGAGACCGGCCTCTTCGGCGGCCTCGGCGAGGAGTTCGGCGGCCGTGCGGTAGTCGCGGGCCGGCAGCGACACCGACCGTTCACCCCGCGCCCGCGTATAGACCTTGGCGGGGCGGCCCGCTCCCGGCCCGGAGCGGCCCGTCAGGCGGCGGCTGCCGCTCTCGAGGAGTCCGGCGGCCGTGAGCTTGTCCAGATGGTGCGCGGCGAGCGTGCGCGCCACCCCGGCCGCCTCGGCGGCCTCGTTGCGCCCCACTTCCCGGCCCTGGCCCGCCACGTACTCGTACAGGCGGCGCCGCACGGGATCCTGCAGTACCGCGATCGCTTCGATGTCCTCCACCCGGCCATTCTAGGAACAACCGAGGTTGGAGATAGAAGCTCAGGGGGCCGTCCGTTCATCAACGCCCGGCGCGGGAGCCGCTGGGAGCGTCGGTCGGGCGTCGGTAGCCTGCGTCTTCATGATGCGCGCCTGGGTTCTGCCGTTCTTGCTGGTGCTCTGTGGAGCGTTCGTCGCGGTCGGCCTGGTCTCCGGGGGCAGCCCTGGGGCGGCCGCGGCCGCCGCGGCGGGGTTCGTGTTGCTCGCGGTCGTGCACTCGCCGCTGTTCTTCCCGCGGTCGGTCAGCGCGACGGAGGCCGCGCGCCGCAGCGCGGCCGACGGCCGGCCCGTCGTCTTCTGGCGGTCGGGCTGCCCCTACTGCCTGCGGCTGCGCATGCGGTTGGGGCGCGATGCCCGCCGCGTGCACTGGGTCGACATCTGGCGTGACCCGGCGGGGGCCGAAGCGGTGCGGGCGGCCAACGAGGGAGACGAGACCGTGCCGACGGTCCTCGTTTCGGGACGGCCGCACGTCAATCCCGATCCCGCGTGGGTGCGTGCGCAGGTCCGCCGCCCGCCCGCCGGGAGAATGGGCCGGAACGGGGACAGGCCGCGTTCGTAGTGGGACGCTGTGAGGGTCCGGCGCCGTCGCCGAGTGCGACAGCGCTCGGGGGCGCGAGAGACCGAGGCTCCCCCTCGATCGGCTCTCGCGCGAAGTGCCCCCGGCGGCGCGAGAGCGCGGGAGTTACCTCGTCGCCGCGCCCGGAGGGCCAAGGCTGGGGCCGTATTGTCGGTGATACGGCCCCGGCCCGCCGAGACCTCTCGGCAAGCCCGCCCCGACCGGCCTCTTGTCGGCGGGGCTCAGCGTTTGAGCGTGAAGGTGAAGTCGTCCGAGAGCTTGCCGGTCAGCCGGACCGCCGAGACGAGCTTTCCCTCCACGATCAGTCGCTCGGCCTCGGCCCGTGCGAGACCGCACCCTTCGGCGATCAGGCGCACCGGACGGACCGGGATCCGGGCCGCGAAGCGGACCGCGACATCGATCACCTCACGGTCCAGGTGGTCCGAACCACCCGTGTCCAGGCGCCACGCGCGCTCCCAGTCCAGGGCGATGCGATTGCGGCGCCGCACGACGGGATCCTGAAGCAGCTCGGCCGCCAGGCCAAGGTCGTTGCCGTGCATCCGCTCCAGCAGCTCGGGCCGCAGGGAGCGCACGTGCACCCGCTCCAGAACCGTGAGCTTGGTCGTCTCCCCGCACGCGGCGCACAGGGCGAGGAGCCAGGCGTCGAGGAGTTTGTGGTGCGCGTTGACACGGAACTTGCCGTGCGCCCGGAAGCGGTCGGACCCGCAGGAGTGGCAACGGCGGAGAACGGTCGGCAGGCAGGTGGGCATGACCACCCAGCGATTGAGCACAGAAGTACACCGGTTTCAGTGAGAAGTCCGCAGCAGGAAGCAGCGCGGCACGCGAGGCGCGACGCGCGACGAATCAGCGCTCGGGAAAACTCACAGGGTGTACAACGGCACGTCCTTGCCTGGTCTGCTCGGTCCGGCAGCACGGTAGGGGCTCACCATGGCGAGGTTCCACCGGTTTTTCGAGCCGGCACCATCGTCCCCGCGCACGCCTGAGTTTCGGGGCGGCGGTCACACCTCCCACACCTCGGGTTAAGGTCACCTGGTGTGTGAGCAGCGGGCCCTCCGGACGGAGCCGGAGCGGACGGAGCCGGCGATGCCGCGACCGCTACTCCATGATCGACTAAAAGGACAGGGCAGAGTGCCGCCATGGGAGACAACGTGACGAACATTCCGTCTGCGCCCCAGCCCGAGAACCAGCCCACGCCCCAGGGCATCCCCTCCCAGAGGTCCGAGACGGACGAACTGCGGGCCACCGCCGAGCACCTGCGCGGGCAGGTGTCCGAGCTGGAGATCCAGGCACGCTCACGCCCCCGGATCGCCATGGCCGAGGGCGTCCTGGTCGAACGCTACCGACTGGAGAACGCGGAAGCGGCGTTCGACCTTCTGCGCCGGGCGTCCCAGCGCGCCAACATCAAGCTGCACCAGCTGGCCGCCGCGGTGGCCCGGACACCGGGACCGGCACCCGGCGCCAAGACGTGGCTGAGCGGACGGACACAGCTGCCGGTGCCCGACCTGACTTCGCTCGGCGCGGGCCCGCTCAACGCCGCCAACCAGGGCGAGGTCCTCGGCGCCGCGCTCCAGCACGTCCTGACGGTCACCGGTACGGACATGGGCAACGTGCAGCTGTACGAGGACGGTGTGCTGCGGATGGCGAAGCACGCGGGTCTGTCCCGGCAGTTCACCGACTACTTCGCCTTCGTCGACGGAAACACCTCGTGCTCGCGGGCCGCCGTCGCCAGCAACCAGGTCACCGTCAAGGACGTGGCCGCGTCCCCCGGCTTCGACGAGGAGAGCCGTCAGGTGATCCTCGCTGCCGGCAGCCGCGCCTGCCACAGCATCCCGCTCGTCGACGACGAGGGCCTCGTCCGCGGCGTCATCTCCTCCCACCACGCACGCCCCCTGGTGGGTTTCACCCAGGCGCAGCTCCAGACCCTGCACACCGCCGGCCGCACCCTCGGCAACTGGATCAAGTGGCACCAGCACACCGTCCTCGGCGCCGCGCTGGAGGACCTCCACCGACTGGCCCTCGCCTCCCGCCAGCAGCGATAGCGATGGCGGGAGCGGGCGCGGGAGCGGCAGGTCAGTCGACGCGGGGCTTGGTGAACTCCTCGATCAGCACGGGATACTGCTCCCCTCCGTGCCCGGCGGCGATCGCACGGTCGGCCATGGCTTTGATCAGGCGGGGCAGTTCGGCGTTGACGCCCAGCGCCTCGCTCTCCTCGATCAGGTGCGCCATGGCCCGTACGTCGGTCTCCAGAGCGGACACCTCGGCCGGGAAGGACCCGCGGTCGATCTGCTCGGCGTACCCGGGCAGCCAGCCGGCGACACCGGCGGCGATCTGCCGCGCGAACGGCGCGTAGGCCGCGGCATCCACGCCGGCCGTCCTGAGCAGGGCGGTGCCCTGGAGCCAGGCGTTCAGGACGCTCCACATCATGGTGAGGCCCGCCACGTCGTACAGGGACGCCAGACCGTGGTCCGCGCCCAGGTAGGTGACCGTGCCGAGGGCGTCGAGGGTCGGCTCGTGCTCCTCGAAGTCCGCTTGCGGTCCGCTGTGCAGAATCACCGCGTCGGCGGTCCCGATGCCCGACGGGATGGCCATGACGGCGCCATCCAGGTATCGGGCTCCGCGCTGCTCGGCCCAGCGGGCGGTCTCGCGGGCCTGGGCCGAGTCGCCCGAGGTCAGATTGACCAACGTCACGCCGTGCAGGGTGACTTCACGCGCGCCGAGCAGCTCGTGCACGGCCTGGTAGTCGGTGACACAGATGACCGTCAGGGAGCCCGCCGTGAGGGCGTCCCCCACCGTCGGTGCCAGCTGTGCTCCTCGGGCGATCAGTTGGTCGGCTTTGGAGGCCGTGCGGTTCCAGACGGTGGTGGGGTGCCCGGCCTTCAGGAACGCGCCGGCGAGTGCCTGGCCCATCAGGCCGAGTCCGATGACGGCGACGGGTGTATCGGTGGTGTTGTTCATGGCAGCATCGTCAACGTTCATACCGGTATGAAGGTCAAGTGAGGTGCGATGCGCATCGGGGAACTGAGTCGTCGTACGGGCGTCCATGCCCACCAGTTGCGCTACTACGAGGCGCAGGGCCTCCTGGAGGCGGAGCGCAGGGCGAACGGCTACCGCGACTACGACGAGAGCGCCGTCCTGCGGGTCAAGCAGATCCGCCATCTGCTCGGCGCCGGACTGTCGTCCGAGGACATCGCGTACGTGCTGCCCTGCGCGGTCGGCGAGACCCCCGAGCTGCCCGGGTGCACCGAACTGCTGACCGCGATGCGCTCGCGGCTCCAGCGGCTGGAGGATCAGATGCACCAGCTCGCTCGGTCACGTGACGCTCTGAACCTCTACATCGACGCGGCCGAGCGCACGGGCAGCGAGGGTTATCCCCCCTTCGCCGCGGGCGCCGAGGCCGAGGCCGTCGAGAACGCCGGGCCCGAGTCCGTCCCCGCCTGAGCCTTGTCGGGCAGGCGGGGGCGGCGGGCCCCGGGGGTCAGGGCTGGAGCGGCATCTTCCAGCAGGCCGACGAGGCCGGCTTGCCGGCGAGGCGGTCGGTCAGCCAGGAGACGGCGTCGCCCTGGTCGGTGATGAGCGGCACCAGGTGATTGGTGAGGATCTTGTCGCCGAGGTTGGGCAGCACCAGGGGTTCGTAGGTGACGTTGCCGCCCTTGCGGCACCAGTCCACGGCCAGTTGCCGGGCCTGCGCGTGCGGAACGATGTCGTCCTGGACGCCGGTCGCCAGACGCACCGGGCCGGTGGGCTTGAGCGTGCCGATGCGCTGCTTGTCCAGGGCGGCCTTCGCCCGCGGGTCGGCGGCGATGATGTCCCCGACGGACTTGCCGTCCTTGGTCCACTTGCTGCTCTTGGTGAAGCCGTAGCCGAACAGCGCGTCGCCGACGCACATCGTCGAGGCGTCCTTCAGCGCCGCCTTCCCCGCGGCGCTGATGTGCGTGTCGACGACCGCACGCAGATCGGGGTCCGCCTGGGCGAAGCCGGTGATCGACCAGGCCAGCGCACCGGCCAGCGCGCTGCCGTCGATCCCCTTCATCACCGAGGTCAGATCCGCCGGCGGCGCGCCCGAGTAGGTCCCGGCGAGCTTGATGTCGGGTGCGTACGAGGACTGGAGTTCGGCGGCCGACGCGCTGGCGCCACCGCCCTGGCTGTAGCCGTACAGACCGGTGGGCGACGCGGCGGTGACCGACGCCCCCGGCACCGTACGGGCCGCGCGGGCCGCGTCCAGCAGGGCGTGTCCCTGGTCCAGGCGGTTGACGTAGGTGTGCGCGCGGTCGGTGGTGCCCAGGCCGACGTAGTCGGTGATGACGACGGCCGCGCCGGTGGCCAGGATCCGGTAGATGGCCAGGGCTTCGTAACCCACGGAGACCGTTTCGCCGTTGAGGGTCAGCGGGTGCTGGAGGGCGAAGGAGGGGGCGCACTGGTCGCCCTGGCCCATGGTGCCCGAGGCCACCGCGACCAGGGGGCGCGGTCCGGGTTTCGTCCAGGCGGCCGAGGGTTCGATGTAGGCACCGGTCACGGCGACGGGCTGCCCGGTCGAGTCGGTGGACTTGTACATCAGGCGGGTCGCGGTGCCGGGCATGGGGCGCCCGTCGAGGCCGGGGATGCTCAGCCCGAGCGGCAGGGGCTCGGTGCGGATCAACGCGCCGTTGGCGGAGGGCAGTTCGGCGGGCGGAGTGTAGAAGGCGGGGATGGTGACGCCCCGGGAGACCACGGGCTGCCCGTCGGCCGCGGTGGCCAGGGCGCCCGAGAGGCCCACGCAGACGGCGCCGGCGGCGACGCCCGCCACCAGGCGCGGAAGGGTGTGCGGGCGGGGGCCGGGGGCGGTGCGCGAAGGGTGTCTTGTGCGGCTCAAGGTGTGCTCCTCGCTGGAGGTCCCGGGATCTGCCGATCCGGGGGTTCAGATGGCCGTGTCGGACACGCAGACGGACGGCAGGGTGACGTGCGCATGACACTTCGGACCAACTGGGGTTACCCGCTGGTTACTTACGGGAGAGTAAGGCTGGGTGTCAGTCTGTGACAAGACGTCTGCGTGCGTCATCCGGTGGCTCGCTAAGCTGCCGTGGTCGAGGCAGAGGAGAGTCGAGAGTGCGCGAGGCGCCCACCCCAGAACGAGGGCCGGCGGCGGCAGCCGACGTCAGACCGTCGCTCGTCCAACGGCGGAAAGCAGCTCTCCGCTTCGAGATATCCCAAGCAGCCGTCCGCCTCTTCACCTCGCAAGGCGTCACCGCCACGACGGGCGAACAGATAGCGCGGGCCGTGGGCATCTCCGCCCGCACGATGTGGCGCCACTTCCCCACCAAAGAGAGCTGTGTGCTGCCCCTCCTCTCGGCGGGCCTGGACTTCGCCGTGGCGGAACTGCGCCGCTGGCCGCCGCAGATGAGCCTGCTGGACTTCTTCGCCGAGACCTGCCGCGTCGGCGAGCTGCCCGCGTACACCCCCGTGATCCTGGATCTGATCCGGATGACCGCCACCGACCTGGCCCTGCGTTCCGTCTGGCTCCAGGCCCACGACGAGGCCCTGCCCGTGCTCGGACGCCTCCTGGCCCAGCGGTCCGGCGGCAGCCCCGACGACCTGGACGTGAAGGTGCACGCGGCCACCCTCAACGGCGCGCTGCGCGCGGCGGCGGAGGACTTCGCCCAGCGGTACGCGGACGACCCCGAGGCGTCCGGCGACGAAATCACCGCCTGCCTGCTGGCGGCCTTGCGGGCCGCGTCGGAGGGCTTGCCGTACTGAGGCGCGGCGTCCGGGCCCCCTCACGGACAAGCGCCCGGCGTCTCTCGCCCCGCACGGGCCCTAGCGCCGGACCGCGAGAAAATAGTAGCCATGTACATAGTAGCCATGTACCGTATCGTGATGTGAATGCAGCAACTGAAGGCGCCACGGCGGGATTTCTGGTCTGGCGCCTGTCGATGAAGTGGCGGGTGGCCGTCGACCGTGCGGTCGCGCCGCTGGGCCTGACCCATGCGCAGTACGCGCTGATGGCGTCGTTGTACGGCATGTCGCGCTCCGGGGTGCAGCCCAGCCAGCGCCGGCTCGCCGACCACACGGGGCTCGAACCGCTGTACGTCTCCAAGCTCGCCCGTGCCCTGGAAACCGCGGGGCTCGTCGCCCGTACCCGCGATCCGAGCGATCCACGTGCCATGCAGCTCTCTCTCACCGAGCAGGGGCGCGATGTCACGCGCCGCGCGATCAAGGTGGTGCAGGGCCTGCTGGACCAGCTGCTCGAACCGCTCGGAGGACAGCACAGCCCGCGCGCACGGGAGTTCACGCGCGAGCTGTCCCTCCTGCTCGACACGCCCCTTGATCCGCACACCGAGAACGACGAGGAGCAGACATGACCACCACCACGCCCACCACCTCCACCACGCCCAACACGCCCACCACCGCACCGACGCCCGGGACCGCGCCGACGACCAACGGCCGGGTCATAGCCCTGGCGCACTACGCCGCCCGCGCCCTCCTAGAGGGCGTACTGACCCGCCACGGCGCCACGTTCCACCACAGCGTCACACTGCGGTACGTCGTGATCTCGGGCGGATCCGTCGGCCACGACGCGCTCGTCCGCGAGGTCGTCGGCTCACTGAAGGTCGACGCGTCCGTCGTGCGCGACGTGATCGAAGAACTGACGGCCACGCAGCTGCTGGAGACGGACCCAGCGGAGGCCTCCCTGCTCCGGCTGACTAAGGCCGGACGCGAACTGCACGACGTCACCTCCGCCGAGACCGCAAAGATCTCCGCCCGCCTGTACGCCGACATCCCGCCCGAGGACCTCGCGGTCACCGGCCGTGTCCTGACCCTGCTCACAGAACGCGCGAACGCCGAGCTGTCAGCCGCCTGAAAGCGCCGCCCTCCCCCGGCCCCTGCTTGCCGCTACTCGACGCGGGTCATGACCGACTTGTAGCCACCACCGCCCGGGTAGACCCACTCGCTCTCCATGGTGGTGCCGTCCGCGTCGAACGTGCCGCGCATGTAGGCGGGGGACCCCTTCTCGCCGCCCCAGATGGTCAGGGTGTCGCCCTCGATCTCGTAGACGTAGTCGAGGGTGTTGCCCTGGTTGTCGTAGAACCGGGACCACACGTCCTCACTGGGTGCCTCGTGTCCCGCGAACGGGTTGAAGAGGTGGCCGATGACCTCCAGGCCGCGGATGTCCATGCCGTCCTGACGGAGCTCCACGTGCTGGAGGAGGAAGAACTTCCCGGACGCCCACTCGTATCTGACCGTGCCTTCGACGCCGCCGCTCACCTGCCAGGTTCCCACCAGACGATCCAGTGCCCGCACCTTGGCGCTCGGCTCCGCGGGGGCGGGGGGCGTGGGGGTCTCACTCATCGAAGTCTCCTCGGTCGGGAAGTGATGTCGGTCAGGCAGACCGCCGGGAGCGCGGAAACTCATCGCCAACGGCATGTTCGACGTGTCGTTACGCCAGGCGCGCCGACGCGGCACCACGCTGATGGGAAACCGCGGCTCGACCATGAAGAGTTGGCCGGTGCACGCGGAACAAGAAGAAGGCACGAAGGAGACGGCAGATGCTGTTCGGTAAAGAGCATGTCGAGCGTTACGTGGCGACCGATGGCGAGGAGGGCCACGACTGGCAGAACACGACGGTCCTGATCCTCACCACCACCGGCCGCAAGAGCGGCGAGCCGCGCAGCACTCCGCTGATCTACCGGCCGTACGGCGACGACGTGCTCGTCGTCGCCTCCAACGGCGGAGCCGACCAGCCGCCCCTCTGGTTCCGCAACATCGAGGCGAACCCCGAGGTCCAGGTGCAGGTGAAGAGCGACCGCTACACCGCCCGCGCGCGTACCGCCACGCCGGAGGAGAAGCCGGACATGTGGCGGACCATGGCCGCCACCTGGCCGTCCTACGACGACTACCAGCGCAAGACCGACCGGGAGATCCCGGTGGTCGTCCTGGAGCGCGTCTGAGGCACGGGTCCCCTTACAGGTCGCCCAGGAGGCCGTCCAAAGCCCGGTTGAGGGCTTGGGAGTTGGCCGGGCCGAACCACGTCGTGCGGATGCGTTCGTTGTTTCCGTTCGGTGTCTCGTGGTCGGCGGCGAGTTGCCGCAGCGAGCGGGTCTCGTCGCCCAGGGCGCGGCCGACGGCCTGGAAGAGTCCGCGGACGTAGCGCTCGGCGTCGTCGGTCGCGATGCCGTGACCGACGGCCCAGTCCGTGAGCGTGGCCAGATACGCGTAGTGGCTGGTCAGCGTGCCCGTCAGCGCGGAGAAGACGTTGAATGCCGCCTCGTCCGCGACGGGCTGTGCCCCGCCGAGCCGTGCGAAGAGCGCGTCGGCCACCGGATGGGCGGGGAAGGTGACCGTGACGGAGCGCCGCTCGCGCACGGCGGGCAGGGGGATGGCCCGCACCACGTCCGCGTCGGTCGCGAGGATCTGGCGCAGGTCGTCGTTGGCGACGCCCGCCATCACGTTGATCACCGTCTTGTCGGCTCCCACCGTCAGACCGGCCAGTGCTTCGTGCCGGTCCTTCGCGCGTACGGCGATGATCACCACCTGGGAGTGGTCCACCACCTCCTGGTTGCCCGCGCAGACCCGTACGCCCGCGTAGCGCCCGGCCAGCTCCGCCGCCGTGCGTGCTCCCCGCGGGGAGAGGAGGATCTCTGACGACGTGTCGGCCCCGTCGTCGCACAGGCCCTCCACGAGGGCCCGGCCGATCTCGCCCACCCCGATGATGCCGATACGTCTCACTGTGTCGTCCTCCCTGACTGCGCCGCCCGCTGCCTCGTCCACGACAGTGTGATCGCGACGAGCGCCACCGGACAGGGGCTGAGCCCAGCCGCTCAGCGCGCCTGCCGGCGTCGCACCATCTCGGAGATCCATGTGGGGGCGAACGGAGACGTGCAGCCGGCGGACGTGGGGTAGTCCTTGAGCACCTCCAGGCGCTCACCGATGTCGACGGCCCGCGCACGGTACGCGGGGTGCTCGATGCCGATCTGCGCCAGGCAGTGGTTCATCGCCCACTGCAGACGGGCCGGTGCGTCCTTCATCTGCGATTCGATCACGTCGAGCAGGGTCGCGAGGTCGAGGCCCTCGGGCTTCTTGGCCACCCGTTCGGTGGTCAGCGCCCAGCCGGCGGCGGCGACCACGGGGTCCGCGTCGGCCGACCAGGCCACGCGCAGCTCTTCCGCGTGCGGGTTCTTCTTCACCACGTAGTTCACGAGCCAGTCGTGCACCTTGGGTGCACGTGCCTGGCGCAGCATGCGGTCCAGCTCGTCGCGCGTGAACGCCTTCGGGCGGCAGATCAGCAGCGCCAGGAGTCTCGCCGCGGTGTCGTCCGTCTCCCAGAGTTCGCGGGCCAGTTCCTGCTGCGTCTTGAGCCGCTTGGCCAGCGCGCGCAGCTTGCCGAGATGCACGCCGTGGTCGTCACCGTGCTTCTCGTTCACCGCGCGCGCCTTGGGGTCTTCAAGCGCTGCCAGCTCGGCCATCACCTCGCCCACCGCTGTCCCGGCCACCTCAGCCTCCCGTTCCCGCTCTCGTCCCACGTACGGAAAATCAGCCTAGCCGTCGGCAGTGACAAGCCGGCGCGGGAAGCGCGGGCGGCGCCAGAAGCCACCAGAGGTGTCGGTCCGCTTGTCTCGATCTGGTCGGCCTAGCCGTCCATCGCATGGGCAGGCATCCCAGCGAGGAGCCCTCTCAAGTGCCGTACCGACCGGGAGATCCCGCGGGGTCGCTGAGCACGTGGCCGCGGAGCGGGCCTCGCCTCTTGAGGAGGGAGCACTCCAGGCGGGGCCCGCGCAGACGTAACCTGTCGATCCGGCGGTCTGCCCACCCCGACGCGGCACCGACTCCGCCCGGGGTGTTCCTGGAAGCAGCGTTCCACTTATGCCGCGCGTGTGGCGCAGCATTTCGGGGCATATTCATGCGCGACGGGCGAGGGCCACCGAGGCTCCCGCCTGGTCCAGCCCGCCCATCTGCCCCACCCATCCGCCCCACCAGCCGATTCACGCACCGAGGAGACCGCGAGACATGGCTCCCGCCTCACCCCAACCGATGCATGTGGACACGGTCCTGGGCCTGGAGCCCGTACTGATGCGCGTGTCGGGGGACCTGGACATGGTCAGCGCACCGGCGCTGCGCAGGGCGCTGGACCCCTTGCTGGCCAAAAGGGTCGAGCTGGACCTCGCCAACGTCACCTTCATCGACTCCTCCGGCGTCAATGAACTCCTGTCCCATCACGAACGGTGCCGGGAAGAGGGCGGCCGTCTGACCGTGCTCCATCCGTCCAGGGCCGTACGGCAGATCCTCCAGCTCCTCGGCGTGGACGAACTGCTGGCGGATCAGGGCAGCGCCGGCAGAAGGCGCGATCAGGGGGACGGCCCCCCGGGCCTGGCCTAGCCGGCCCGCCGCCCTTGCCAAATCGGTGTGCGCATGACCGCGTGCCCCTCTACCGTGACCCGCGATGACACTCCTACATGCTCATGACTACGGGGGCGAAGGTCCCCAGCTGGTTCTCCTGCACGGCTTCTCACGCTCCCTCACCGACTGGGACGCCGCAGCCGCCCACCTCACCGCCGGACACCGTGTTCTGGCCCTCGACCTTCCCGGACACGGCCGCTCGCCTCGTATCTCCCCCTGGACCATCCCCGCAGTGGTGCGGGACATCGCCGAAACCCTCGACGCGCACGGCGTGACGGAGGCCGTGCTGGTGGGCCACTCCCTCGGCGGCATGATCGCGGTCGAGTACGCCCGGGTGAACCCGCGGCGCGCTCCGGTGCGTGCCGCCGTGAACCTGGACGGCTTCTGGTGGGCCCGCGACTACCCCGGCGCCACACAGGTGAGTGAAGGCCTGCTGGCCACGGCCGGGGCCGTCGCACCGCCCGAGTACGTCGCGCAGAAGGTCACCGCCGCCACCCGGTTCGGGATTCCCGCCGGGCACGCAAAGGCCGCTGCCCGCGCCGCCGCGCGCCCCCTGCCCGACGGCACGTGGCAGACGCTGCCGGAGCCGCCGGAGGCCCGGGAGATCGTGGACGAACTCCACAGGCTCGCCGCGCCCGGCGTCCTGGCCTGGCTTGAGGCGGTCGAGCTCCCGCTGCTGCTGGTGCAGGCCGGGCGCCAACTGCCTCCCGCCCCCGGCATGGAGTGGTTCGCCGAGTTCAGCGCGCGGTTCGCCCAGGAGGTCGGCGACGACCTGGACAAACTCTCCCGCGCCCGGCCTTCGGTCAGCGTCCACCGGATCGAGGCCACCCACCTCATGAACATGGAGGCTCCGCGGGCGGTGGCCACCCTGATCGCGGCGTACGTGCGAGAACTGCCCGCATAGCGCTCCGCTCCGCCCCCCCCGGAGGCCCGCCGCCGGAAGCGGACGCCGTGCCCACCGGCCCGACACCCGATCGGGTGCGGGCCGGTGGGCGAAGTGCTCAGCGCAGGGGCGGCAGGGCCTTCGCCGCGTGGTCGACGACGTTTCCGTTGGAGCAGTTGTTCTGGTGATCGCCCGTCCAGTCGCCGCCGACCGGCACCACGGCGAGCTCTTGCAGGCACACGGCCGCCGCGGTGAAGTCCCAGTTGTTCGCGGCGTTCGCTCCTTCTCCGAAGTTGCTGTCGTTGTCGGCGTGGGCGGGGGCCGCCATGGCGATGCTGCCGAGGACGAGCCCGGCCAGCGTGGTGATCTTCTTCATGCGCTGTCAACGAAGATCACGCGATGACGTCACCGGTGCGGACGAGGGAGCGGTCAGGACAGCACCTTGCCGGGGTTCAGCACGCCGTACGGGTCGAGTGCCCGCTTGACGGCCCGCTGCATCGCCATGACCTCCGGCGTGATCTCCGCGGCGAGGCCGGGGCGCTTGAGCAGGCCCACCCCGTGTTCGCCGGTGACCGTGCCGCCCAGGGCGATCGCATCGGCGATGATCTCGGCGAAGGCCGCCTGCGCACGCGTGCGTGCGGCCTCGTCGCCGGGCGGGGTGATCAGCAGCGGGTGGAGGTTGCCGTCGCCTGCGTGCGCGATGTTGGCGATGAGGATGCCGTGCCGGGTGGCGGTCTTCTCGATGCGGCCGAGCATCTCGGGGATCGCCTCCTTGGGCACGCAGACGTCCTCGGTGAGGACCGGGCCCAGGCGTTCCAGCGCGGGGTAGGCGAGGCGGCGGGCCGCGAACAGGGCGTCGGCCTCCTGCTCGTCGGTGGACCGCTCGGCCCAGGAGGCGCCCGCCCCGCGGAAGCACGCGACCATGCGCTCGGCCTGGGCGGAGCCGGTCTCGCCCGGCTCGTCGATCCGGCCCAGGAGCACCACGTCGGCGTCCACCGAGAGGCCCATGTTCTTCCAGGCGTCCACGGCCCGCAGGCAGTGCCGGTCGATGAGTTCCAGCGCCGACGGGGTCAACCCGGCTGCGGCGACGGCGCGTACGGCGGCACCGGCGTCGACCACGGAACCGAAGTGACCGGCGACCGTGATCGCGGGCGGGGGCAGGGGCCGCAGGCGGACGGTCACCTCCGTGACGATGCCCAGCGTCCCTTCCGAGCCGACGACGAGTCCCGTCAGGTCGTAGCCGGCGACGCCCTTGGCGGTGCGGCGGCCGAGCCGCACGATCTCGCCGAGGCCGTTGACCATCTCCAGGGCCAGGACGTAGTCGCCGGTGACGCCGTACTTGACGCAGCAGACTCCTCCGGCGTTGGTGGCCACGTTGCCGCCGATGGTGGACCACGGCGAACTGGCGGGGTCGGGCGGATACCACAGCCCGTGCGCGGCCACCGCCTCGCGCAAGTGGTCGTTGACGACGCCGGGTTGGACGACCGCGAGCCGCTCAAGGGGGCTGACCTCGACGATCCGGTCCATGCCCGCCAGCGCCACGACCACGTGGCCGTCACCCGAGTTGGCTCCCCCCGACAGCCCCGTGCCCGCGCCGCGGGCGACGACCGGGGTGCGGTGACGGATACAGGCGCGGACCGTGTCCGCGACATCTTGGGTGGACGTCGCGCGGACGACGGCCGCGGGGCGACCGCTGGGCGCCCATGCCGCTTGGTCACGGCGGAAAGCCTCGACGCCGTCCGGATCGGTGAGCACCCGGTCGGCTGGGACGTGCTCGAGGATCGCTCGAACGACCGTGGCACTCATCGTGTCTCCTCTCGGTGGGTTCGCCCCGAGGCGGGCCTTCCGGTGGCGTGCATACCTGTATCCGTCCCCTCGGCGCAGGACCGCCGGGCCGGCGCGGGCGGTGCTGCTGATGTCGATCGAAACACGGTGGAGCGGTGAGCCGTACGGAGACGATCTCCATGCTCCGGGCGCCGTGACGGAGAGACCCTCCACAGTGGGCTCCTGGGGCCCCCGGCATCATGAGGGAGTGCACCTGACCGAGAACCGCTGGCTGCGGCTGCTGTCCGAGGCCCCGTCGCCCGACGAGATCGACGCGCTGCGCCTCGCGCTCCTCGCCGAGGGGCACCCCGCCGACGAGGTCGAGGATTCCGCCGCGCACGCCCGCGAGATCCTGCGGCGCATGACCCGGCAGCAGCGGGAGTCCGCCGAGCTGTCGGCGCTCAACGACCTGGCCCGGCGCCTGGGGGCACTGACCGCGTCCAGCGGCGTGCTGCGCGAAGTGGCGGCGCACGCGCGGCGGCTGCTCTCCGTGGACCTCGCGTACATCATGGTCCTCCACGACGACCGGCGGCTGCGGATCGAGACCGTCGACGGCTCGATGGGCTCGACGCTGCGGGGCATCGAACTCGCGCCGGGAGAGGGCCTCGGCGGCCTCGTCCTGCGCAGCGGCGCGCCGCAGTCCACCCTCCGCTACCGCGAGGACCCCGGCATCACCCGCTCCCCCGCCGTCGACAGCGCCGCCGCGGCCGAGCAGCTCGGCGGGATCCTGGGCGTGCCGATGATCGTCGACGACGAGCCGGTCGGGGTCCTGCTGGCCGCGGACCGCAGTGCGCGCCGGTTCACCGACCGCGAGGTGGAGCTGCTCGCCGCGCTGGCGGCGCACGCGGCGGTGGCCCTGCGCAACGCCGCGCTCATCGCGGACCTGCGTGAGGCCAACCTGACGCTGCGGCACAGCGACTCCCTGCGCCGGGCCGAGGCGGAGCTGCGGGACCGGCTCACGGACGTCGTGGTCGGCGGAGGCGGCTACCGCGAGGTCGCGCGGGCCGTCACCGGCGCCACCGGCCTGACGGTGTCGGTCCTCGACGCGCACGGCGATCTGGTCGCCGGACCGGAGTGCGTGCGCCCGCAGCCCTGGACGGGCGAGAACGCGCAGGCCCCGCGCCGGTTCACGCACGACGCCCGGCACGGTGTGGCGCTTCCGGTGGCGGTCCGCGGGGGCCACACCGGTTCGCTGGTCGCCACCGCGGAGCGGGCCTTCCACGACGAGGACCTGCGGCTGCTGTCGATCGGCGCGGTCACCGTGGCGCTGGTGGCCGCGCTGGAACGCTCGGTCCTGGAGACGCAGTTGCGCACCCGCGGCGAGGTGCTGACCTCGCTGCTGTCCGCGGAGGCCGACGAGACCGGTGTGCGGCGCCGGGCGCTGGGCGCGGGCATGGACGTCGACGCCGTGGCGGCCGTCGCCGTGGTGGACGCCCGCGACACCGACCACACCGCCGAGCAGATCGCCCGGCTCGCCCAGGAGGCGTCGGGCTGGAGCGCACAGCTCGGCGACCAGATCACGTTCCTGGTGCCGGGCCTGGACCTGGCCGCGCTCAGAGCGCTGGTGCAACAGCGCGGCCTCGCCGGGCCGGTGGGCCTTGCCGCGTGCGGGCGCGGCGTCGCGGAGATCCGCCGGGCGCACCGCGAGGCGAGACAGACGGCCACGATGCTGCGCGCGCTCGGCCGGCCCGGGGTGGTCGCCGAGCCGGCGGAACTGGGCGCCTACCGCTGCCTGTTCACCCAGGCGGGCACCGATGACGCCCGGGTGTTCGTCCGCACGACCGTCGGACCGCTCCTCGTCCACGACCGGGAACGGGGGCGGGGCGGCGATCTGACGGCCACGGTCGCGGTGTACCTGGCCAACGCGCAGCACCACGCCCGCACCTGCGCGGCTCTGCACATCCACGCCAATACGCTCTACCAGCGCCTGAACCGCGCCGACGAGCTGCTCGGCAGGGGCTGGCGCGGCGCGGACCGGGCCCTGGACATCCAACTCGCCCTGCGCCTGCACGATCTGGCGGGCCGGTTGTCCTGAGCGGGGGCCTAGGCTCGCGCCCATGCTGAAACTCGGAGTTCCCGTCATCGGCGTCGGCCCTGCAGTACAGCAAGTCACCGGCGGAGCCCCGCCCGCGCCTGCACCTGGATCTGTTCACCGACACCACCCAGGAGCAGCGGACCGAGGTCGAGCGGCTCATCACCTTGGGGGCCCGAGCCGTCCCCTGGGACTCGTATCCCCCCGAGCCCGACTTCGTCGTGCTCGCCGACCCGGACGGCAATCTCTTCTGCGTGGTCGACCTGAGCCGGGCCCCCAGCGGCAGCGGCGGACGTCCGTCGAACTGACGGCCCGCCCCCGCCGTCAGCCGCCCTGGGCGGTGGAATCCGCGAAAGGCGCCGCCTCTCCGCGCCGCCCGCCGTTCGTGGCCCGCGGCCCCTCGCGCAGGACGGCCGCGCCCACCCCGGCGGTGACCATCACGATGCCGACGATCCACAGCCCGGTGTCGATGTCACCGGTGGCGTCGCGGGCCCACCCCGTCACGTACGGCGCGAGGAAACCCGAGGCGTTGCCGAGGGTGTTGATGAGCGCGATGCCCGCCGCCGCGCCCGCGCTCGTCAGGACGGTGGGCGGGAAGTGCCAGAAGACCGGCAGCGCGCAGAAGATGCCCATCGCGGTGACGGTGACCAGGATCATGACCGCGTACGGCGAGTCCAGGTAGAGGGCGGCGGGGATCGTCAGGCTGCCCACGATCACCGGTCCCGCCAGGTGCCAGCGCCGTTCCCCGGTGCGGTCCGAGTGGCGGCTCCACGCCACCATCGCGATCGCTCCGGCCACGAAGGGCACGGCCACCACGGCTCCCGTCTGGACCAGGCTGAACTCGGTGTCGAACCGCTCGGAGAAGCCCTCCACCAGGGTCGGTCCGAAGAACGACAGGGCGTACAGGCCGTAGACGACCCCGAAGTAGATGCCGCCCAGCGCCAGCACCTTGCCGTTGAGCAGGGCACGCCGGGCCGAGCCCTCCGCGGCGGGCGCGAGTTCGGCCCGCTCGGCCTCCAGGGCCGCTGCCAGTGCCCCGCGCTCCCCGGGGGTGAGCCAGGCGGCGTCCTCGGGCCGGTCGGTGAGATAGAACCAGCAGACCACGCCGAGGAGCACGGCGGGCACGCCTTCCAGCAGGAACATCACCCGCCAGCCCTCAAGGCCGAGGAACCCGTCGAGATACGTGATGATCGCCGTGGACAGCGGCGCTCCCAGGGCGCTGGACAAGGGGATGGCCACGAGGAACGCGCCGATCAGCCGCACCCGTTCGGCGCGCGGCAGCCACCACGTCAGATACAGCATGATCCCCGGGAAGAAGCCCGCCTCCGCGACGCCCAGCAGCACGCGCACCGCGTACAGCTGCCCGGCGGACTGCACGAAGGCCAGCAGCATCGCGCACAGCCCCCACGTCACCATGATGCGGGCGATCCAGCGCCGCGCGCCGAACCGGTGCAGGGCGAGGTTGCTGGGCACCTCGAACAGCAGGTACCCGATGAAGAACAGCCCCGAGGCGAGGCCGAACATGGTCTCCGTGAGGCCGAGGTCCTCGCTCATGGTCAGCTTGGCGAAGCCGATGTTCGTGCGGTCCAGGTAGTTCACGAAGTACACAAGCCCCAGGAAGGGGATGAGCCTTCGAGCGATCTTGCGCAGTGCGCTGCGGCGCAGCGACTCGGCTTCCGTCATCGATGACTCCTCGTGTCCCTGTGCAGCGGTGTCGCTGTGCCGGGTGGTGACCGTCTCGCCGGGTGAGCCCGCTCACCGTAGGCAGGGCGACGCGGCAGGCACAGGGAGAAGTTCTCCGCCCTCGCCGGGCAGCGATGGAGAAACCGTCCATCCCGCACAACCCGGTGGGCTCGGCGCGGGCGGGCCCCGCGGCGCAGCGCGGGCCGCTCAAGGTCTCCCCCGCACCGGTGACGGGGCGTTGGGCGACTCATGCCAGGCTGGGCACCGCACCCGTACAGGAAGGCCGGTCCCCACCTCCATGAACAGCAGCACCGTCAGCGCCTTCGAGCGTGCCGCCGGTCATCGGCGGCGGTTCGACGCGTCCTTCGAGAAGTACTTCGCCGACCTCGCGGAGGGCCTCGACGGCGCCCGGCTGGGCCGCTTCCCCTCCCGGTGCCTGGAACTTTTGGCGCAGTTGTCGCTGCGCGGCGGGAAACGGATCCGGATCACCCTGCTCCACGAGGCGGCGGCCCTGGTCACCCGGGACGAGATACCCGGCCTCGCGGAGGCCGCCCTGAGCCTGGAGCTGCTGCACAGCCACGCGCTCATCCTCGACGACATCATGGACGACTCGCCCATGCGGCGCGGCGGCCCCTCCACGTACCACGCGTGCCGCGCGGACCTCCCGGACCATCCGCAGGCCGCGCTCGGCCTGGCCATGATGGCGGGTGACCTCGCCGGTTTCCTGGCCCTGCGGGTCCTGTCCGACGCCGACCTGCCCGCCGACCGCAAGCAGGCCCTGCTCGACGTCCAGTTCGGGGTGACGACCGACACCGTGATCGGGCAGGTCCTCGACCTCGAACGCGACGTGCACCCCTCGGCCGGCGAGGGGCTGCTGGAGACGGTGGCCGAGTACAAGACCTCGCGCTACAGCCTCCTCGCCCCCTTGCGCCTGGGTCTGCTCGCCGCGGGCGCGGACCTGGCGGAACACGAGGAGAGCCTGCGCCGCTACGCCCGGCTGGCCGGCCTCAGCGGCCAGCTGCGCGACGACTACCTCGACCTCTTCGGCGACCCCGACGTCACCGGCAAGCCCAGGGGCGCCGACCTGCGCTCAGGCCGCCACACCTATCTGACCCGCGAGCTCCTGGCCGCCACCGGCGGCGACGACCACGCGGCCGTCAAGGCCGCGCTCGGTGACCGCGCCTGCACGCCCCACACCATCGACCGGATCCGCGACATCGCCCACCGCCACGACGTCCACACCCGCATGCAGGCGACCATCGACCGCTACGCCCACGCCGCCACCGCCGAAGCAGCCTCCTGGCACCGGCACTGGAACGGCGAAGCCGTCGACCTCTTCGAGCAACTACCCCTGTGGAACACCCGCAGGACCCACTGACCGCTCCAGCATCCGCACCTCGCCACCGGCCTCGGGGAGCTTTGCCCACCAGTGGTGATAGCGGCTGTAGACGGCCGTTTCGCGGTCGCCGAGGAACGCCGTCAGGCAGCGGGCCTCCTCGGCCAGCGCGTCCCACGCGGCGGGGGTCAGCGGGTGGAAGGCGGTGGCCTCGATGCCGCCGGGCAGCGCGCGCCACACGCCGGCGACCTGGCCGTCGACCAGCACGGTGGGCAGGACGTCGCCGTTGCGCCGGATCACCCATGGCCGGTAGGCCGGGGGTATCACCCGCCCCCGGTCGGCATACGCCAGCAGGACGCTGTCCCACATGGCCATGAGCCGGGGAGGCGCGGGAGTCCCGCCGGGCGGCCGGGGAGCGCCGGGGAGGTCGAAGAGCACCTCACCGTCCGGTCCTCGGAGCTGTTCGACGGTGTCGCCCAAGTCCACGAGCGCCGCACGCACGGCTGTCCTGCGCACCAGGGCGAACTGCGCCACGTCCGCCGCCGACGCGGGCCCGAACCCCGCCAGATAGCGCAGGATCAAGGCCCGCAGCGCCTGCGGGTCCGCCGCCCGGCCGCTCGGCACGGGTCCGTTGCGGGCCGCGACGAAGGACGGCCGCGGGCCGAAGGACCAGGGCCCGCCGGCCGGGACGTGGTGCAGCGGCGCGTAGGCCTTCAGGCCCCACCAGGCCCCCTCCTTCTTCTCCGCGCCCAGGCGCTCCTCGATCCACGCCTGCATCTGGGCCGAGGTCCGCGGCCGGTCGGCGAAGTCCAGCAGCTCGGGCACCAGTGCGTCGGCGTCCGCCGGGCCGAGCCCCGCGGCGGCGAAGCGGGAGCCGAGCCGGGAGGCGTACAGCGTGGGCTGCATCGCCGCGCGGAAGAGGGGATGGTCCTCGGCGTGCACCGCGTGCAGCGTGATCCGCATCAGGGTCGCCTTGACCAGCGAACGGCCGGCGAACGCGGCGTCGACGTCCGCCGCGGTGACACCGGTGAGCCGGTTCCACAGGGCGAGGTAGGGCGAGGCCGGCTCCTGCGCCTGGAGGGCGACCACGCGCCGCATGCCCTCCTGGACGGTCAGTGGCTCACGTGCCAGAAGGAGTTGGCGGCTGAGGGTGGCTCGGTTCAGTTCGCGCGCGGTGATCGTCACAGTCGGGGATTCTGCCGTGCCCGCGCGCCCGGGGCCACGGACTTCCGGGGCCGGACCGGGTGCGGGGTGCGGACGCGCTCAGGCGTGCCCGTCTGCGTGTCTTCGGGCGGATCCCGTCGCGTCGTACGCGCTCAGTGCCGCCCGCAGTGTCAGCAGATCGGTGTGCGCGGCCAGGTCAAGGCCGGTCAGGGTGGCGATGCGGCGCAGACGGTAGTCGACGGTGTTGGGGTGCACGTGCAGGCGTGCCGCCGTCTCGCGGCGGTCCAGGTTCGACGCGAAGTACGTGCGCAGGGTCGCCGGCAGGTCCGGCCCGTCCGCCAAGGGGGTGAGCAGGGCGGCCAGGTGGGCGCGGGCGGGACTGGCGCGGGTGAGCTGGTAGTCCAGGAGCAGCGCGGTCAGGGGATAGACGCCCGGGGGCCGGCCCGTGCCCGTCGCGGTGTCGCGCAGCTCGGTGGCAAGCCGCACGGCGTGCGGCACGTCGGCCGGGGTGCTCGCGGCGACACCGGCGACCAGCGGCACACCGCTGACGGTGATGAGGGAGGCCGTCAGCCGCTCCAGGCGGGCCCGGTCGATGGCGGGCGCGTGCTCCGGTGCGGCCTCGGAGGGGATGAGCGCGAGGCCCTCGTCGGCGGACAGACGGGAGAGGACGGGCTGGCCCAGGGCGCGGTCGAGCTCCGTACGCAGCCGCCGGATCTTGCGCCGGGAGGCCACGGTGGTGTCCACGTCGTCACGGTCCTCGTCCGGGTGGCGCCCGATGGTGAAGGCCAGGACCAGATAACAGGGCGGCAGGCGTATCCCCAGGTGGGCGGAGTCCAGTTGAGGTCCTTGTCCCTCGAGCAGGGCGGACAGGACGGTGTGCCGGGCCGCGTCCCGCTCACCGATCAGCGACTGGCTCTCCTCGACGTATCCCGAGGTGACGGCGGCCGTGATCTCCCGCAGGCAGTCGAGCAACAGCCGGTGGGCCTCGATCAGGTCGTGCGGGTCGGCGGTGGCCGTGACCTCCTCCACGCAGATGCGGGCCCCGTGGTGGTAGGCGCCGACGACCGCCTCCACGGGCAGGCGTTCCTCCGCGCGCCGGGCCGCCGAGCGGCGCACCGCCTCCAGGAACGCGGGCGGTGGCATGCGTTCGGTGCGCAGCACATCGGCGAAGGCGCGGATCGTCATGTCGACGATGGCCCGGACGTCTCCGTGCAGCTCCTCGGCGGGCAGCCGCCCGTAGACCGGCAGGTCGTCCGCGATACGCCGGGTGACCGTCGCGGCGAGCCCCGGCACGTCGGCGATCAGGAAACGGCCCACGCTTTTGTCACCGGTCACAACTGGCCCCTCGGAAAGTCTGGTCGCGCGCCCAGCACACCAAGGCGGCGATGGCCCGGATCATAAGGGCGTCCGTTACCCCCGGTACACCCCCACACAGGAGAGCCCGTGCGCACCACACGCTCCCGCACCGCCGCGGCCTTGGCCGCCGCCCTGTCCGCCTGCGTCCTCGGAACGGCTCCGGCCGGCGCGGCGCCCGCGCCGGCCGAGGAGCCGCTGGAGTACGTCGCCATCGGCGATTCGTTCGCGGCAGGCCCCCTCATCCCCGACCAGAGCCAGTGGTCCTGTCTGCGCTCCGCGCGCAACTACCCGGCGGTGGTCGCCGACGCGCTGGACGCACGGCTGACCGACGTCAGCTGCTCGGGCGCGAAGGTGAGCGACTTCGCGGGCCGCCAGTTCGGCCTGCTCCCGCCCCAGTACGAGGCCCTCAAGCCAAGCACCGACCTGGTCACCCTGACCATCGGAGGCAACGACGTCAGCCTCGTCGCCACGGCGCTCGGCTGCGTCAACCTCCTGCCCGAGCCCGCGGGCCTCTCCTGCGCCGACACCGCCGCAGCCAAGGGCGATCCCACCGCGAAGGCGATCGAGGCCTGGAGCGCCACCTTCGGCCGGGCCCTCGACGAGGTACAGCGCCGCGCGCCCCACGCGCGGATCGTCGTGGCGGGGTACGCCACCTACATCCGCGAGGACGGCTGCTGGCCCACCCAGCCCATCTGGGGCAAGGACGGCAACTACCTCCAGGCACGCGTGAACCAGCTCAACGGCGTGCTCAAGGAGCAGAGCAGGTCCCACGGCGCCACGTACATCGACACCGCCGCCGTCAGCGCCGGGCACGACACCTGCGCCGCACCGTCCGAGCGCTACATCGAGGGGCTGGTGCCGACCAGCGTCGCGGCCCCTCTGCACCCCAACGCCCGCGGCATGGCGGCCTTCGGACAAGCCATCGCCGGGGCCGCGGCCCGCTCGTGACGCTTGCGCCTCGGGTCCGCGCCCGTGCCGTACCGGCGCGGGCGCGGACCCGGCTCTTCGCGCGGGGGCGATGAGCGCCGGCCACTCGTCCGGGGATACGGACCGCGCTGTCGATGTTGGTCCCCTTCGACGAACCTCGCTCTTTCCGACTCGCATAGCCTCACAGGCATGCATCAAAGGAGGAGCCGAAGGTGACCGACGAACTGCCGATGAGCCCCACCACGCCGGGCCGGCCCGCACTCACGCTGCCCGCGATGCTCGCGGACCTCGAAGAACTCGTGGTGTGCGAGTCCTTCTCCTCCGACCTGGACGCGGTGGCACACAGCGCCGACGTCGTGGCCGCCCAGGGGACCCGCCACCTGGGCGTCCCGCCCGACCGCATCGTCGTCGACGGCGTCACGCACCTGCGGTGGACGTTCGGCACGCCCCGGGTGCTGCTCCTGGGGCATCACGACACGGTGTGGCCGATGGGCTCGCTGGCCACCCATCCGTGGTCGGTGCAGGACGGCATCGCCCGCGGGCCGGGCATCTTCGACATGAAGGCCGGCCTGGTGCAGATGTTCCACGCCCTGGCCGCGCTGCCCTCCCTGGAGGGGGTCTGCGTCCTGGTGACCGGCGACGAGGAAGTGGGCTCCGACGCGTCGCGAGCACTGATCGAGGAGGCCGCCGGGCAGTGTGCGGCGACCCTCGTCCTGGAGGCCTCGGCCGACGGCGGCGCGCTGAAGACGGCCCGCAAGGGCACCTCCGCCTACGAGTTGGTGGTGCGGGGCAAGGCCGCCCACTCCGGCCTCGAACCGGACAAGGGCATCAACGCCGCCGTGGAGGCCGCCCATCTGATCCTCGCCCTGGACACCCTGGCCGAGGAGATCAACGTCGACGCCCCGCGGGACTGGCGCACCACCGTGGTCCCCACGGTGGTCGGGGCCGGCACGACCACCAACACGGTGCCCGCCGAAGCACGCGTCTCGGTCGACGTCCGCGTCCCGACCCTCAGTGCCCAGGAGCGGGTCGACAAGGCGATGCGCGCGCTGAAGACCACCGTGCCCGGAGCCGTCCTCGACGTGCGCGGCGGCCCCAACCGGCCGCCGCTCGAAACGACTTCCTCGGCCGGTCTGTTCGAGCGGGCCCAGCGCCTCGCCGCACGGGAGGGCCTGGGCAAGCTGTCCTCCGCGGCGGTCGGCGGAGCGTCCGACGGGAACTTCACCGCCGGGCTCGGCTGCCCCACTCTCGACGGCCTGGGTGCCGTCGGCGGCGGAGCACACGCCGACGACGAGCACCTGGTCGTCGCGGAGATGGTGCCGCGCGCCCGGCTGCTCGCGGCCCTCGTCGAGGAGGTCGCCCGGTGAGCGCCCCGGACGACCCGGCACCGGGCACGCGGCACGGCCTGGTCGTACAGGAGCTGCACGCACTGCACGAACTGGAAGGCGCCAACGCGCTGTTCGAGGAGATCTGGGGCAGCTCCCCCGGCAGCTCGCCCATGGGCGTCGAACAGATGAGGGCGCTGTCCCACGCGGGCAACTACGTCGCCGGAGCCTTCGAGGACGGCCGGCTCGTCGGCGCCTCCGTGGCCTTCTTCGCGGCCCCGGCCGGAGAAGCCCTGCACTCGCACGTCACCGGCGCGCTGCCCGGCCGCCGCGCGGGCCTGGCCCTCAAGCTGCACCAGCGCCAGTGGGCCCTGGAGCGCGGGCTGCGCCGCATCACCTGGACCTACGACCCGCTGGTGCGGCGAAACGCCCACTTCAACCTGACCAAGCTGGGCGGACGGCCGGTGGAGTACCTGCCCAGCTTCTACGGCGCGATGGACGACGTGATCAACGGCGGTGACGACACCGACCGTGCGCTCATCGCCTGGGACCTGAACAACGAGCCGGCCGCCGCCGCGTCCCCGGCGCGCTCCGTGCCCGTGGTGGTCCCCGACGACGCCGTGACCGCGCTGTCCGTGCGCGAGGGGCTGCCCGTGGCCGGCCCGCGTGACGCCGCGACGCTGCTCGTCGAGGTCCCGCCGGACATCGAGGGGCTGCGCCGCACCGACCCCGGTGCGGCCAAGGCGTGGCGCCTCGCGATGCGCGACGTGCTCGGCGGCCTCCTCGCCGAGGGCGCCCACGTCACCGGCTTCCACGACCGCCGCGCCTACGTCGTCACGCGCGACGCCACCGCGTGACCCTCGCCCCCCTTTCTCCCCCGCACCTGGAGCCAAGCAGCATGAAGATCAACGGAATTGAACTGCGCCGGATCGCGATGCCCCTGCGGGCACCGTTCCGCACCTCGTTCGGCGTGGAGACGGCACGTGACGTCCTGCTCGTCCGCGTGGTCACGCCCGACAGCGAGGGCTGGGGCGAATGCGTGGCCATGTCCGAGCCGCGCTACTGCTCCGAGTACGTCGACGGGGCGGCCGACGTACTGCGCCGCTTCCTGATCCCGGCGCTGCCCGCCGTGGCGGACGCGCACGCGGTCAAGCGCGCGATGAAGCCGTTCAAGGGCCACAAGATGGCCAAGGCGGCGCTGGAGACGGCCGTGCTCGACGCCCAGCTGCGCGCCACGGGCCAGTCCTTCGGCTCCTACCTCGGCGCCGACCGCGAGCGTGTACCGTGCGGCGTCTCGGTGGGCATCATGGACTCCGTCCCCGCGCTCCTGGACGCCGTCGGCGGCTTCCTCGACGAGGGATACGTCCGCATCAAGCTCAAGATCGAGCCGGGCTGGGACATCGAGCCGGTCCGCGCGGTGCGGGAGCGGTTCGGTGACGACCTGCTCCTCCAGGTGGACGCCAACGCCGCCTACACCCTGGCCGACGCACGCCGCCTCGCCCGGCTCGACGCCTTCGACCTGCTGCTCATCGAGCAGCCGCTGGCCGACGACGACCTGGTCCAGCACGCCGCGCTCGCCCGGCAGTTGCGCACGCCGGTGTGCCTGGACGAGTCCATCGAGTCCGCCGAGGACGCCGCCGCGGCCATCACGCTGGGCGCCGCCTCGATCATCAACGTCAAGCCCGGCCGGGTCGGCGGCTATCTGGAGGCCAAGGCCATCCACGATCTGTGCGTGGCCCACGGCGTGCCCGTCTGGTGCGGCGGCATGCTGGAGACCGGCCTGGGGCGCGCCGCGAACGTCGCGCTCGCCGCGCTGCCCGGCTTCACTTTGCCCGGCGACACGTCCGGCTCCAGCCGCTACTTCGCCACGGACATCACCGAGCCCTTCGAACTCGCCGACGGCCATCTCTCCGTCCCCACCGGACCGGGCCTCGGCGTGGAGCCGGTCGACGAGATCCTTGAGCGCGTGACCACGGCCAAGGAGTGGATCCAGCTGTAACGGCCGCCCGTCTCACGCCAGCCCTTCCGCGTCCGCGGGACGCATCAGCCGCAGTTGCAGCATGAGGGCGAAGCGCACCGAGGGATCCCCCAGGTCGATCTCCGCCACCTCGGCGACCCGGCGGATGCGGTAGCGGAAGGTGTTGGGGTGGACGAAGACACTCGCCGACGCGGCGACGACGTCGCCGAACGCGTCCAGCCACGCGCGCAGTGTCTCGACCAGGTGCGAGCGGTGCCTGGTGTCGTACTCCACCAGGCGGGCCACCGGACTGAGCAGCTCGTCCCCCTGGACCGCGGCCAGGTCCCGCAGATCGAGCAGCAGCGCGTCGATGTACACCTCGTCGATCGACGCCACCCGCCTGCTGCCCAGATCGCTCATCAGGACGCGCAGCGTACGGTCCGCCCGGGTGCGGGACCGGCCGAGCGCCGAGGGGTCGGTCGCCACCGATCCGATGCCGATCACCACCCGTGACCGCTTGCCGGCCCGCTCCAGGAAGTTGGCCGCGATCTGCCGGGCCCGTTCGCGGCCGGCCACCGGATCCGCCGGTACCGGCACGACGGCATACGCCACGTCGCCGAGCAGCGCGAGGGCCGACCGCGGCTGCACCGCGTTGAGGTGGATGCCCAAGGCGCTGGTCAGCCGCTGCCGTTCCGCCGCGAGCTGGGCGTGATCGCCCTTCTCCCCGGCGAGGCCCATGGCCATCACCACCGTGGGCTCCTTCACGAGACCCAGCCGGTCCAGGGCGTCCACCGCACCCGTGCCGCCTTCGAGGACCGTGCTCACGAGGTCGGCACGCAGCCGGTTGCGCGCGTCGGCGCCCGCCCGGTAACGCAGCAGGTGCAGCGCGACGAGCTTGGCCGCGTCCTGGAACGCCTGCTCCCGGTCGGGGGTCAGCGGCTCGTCCACGGCGGCCCACACCGACCCCAGGAACTCGTCCCCGGCGCGCACCGCGACGGCCACCCGCGGGATGGCGGTCTCGCCCTCCTCCACGGTCGCCGGGGCGATGTGCACGGGCCGGTCGCTGCGGTACAGCTCGCTGAAGACCCCGCGGCTCTCCAGGATCCGCAGGTAGCCTTCCGGCACCTGACGGGCCAGGATCGTGGCGACGCGGGACTGGTCGGCCTCGTCCTGGCGGCCGGAGAAGGCCAGGATGCGCTGGCGCCGGTCCTCGATCGTGATCGGCGCGTCCAGCAGGGTCGCGACGGCGTTGGCCAGCGCGAACAGATCGCCGGACGGCACTCCCCCGAGCGTCTCCACGCCCGCGTCACCGACATCCCCCTCGGTGAGCAGCGTGCGCAGGAGCTCGGTGAGCTGCGACCACGACGCACCCTGCGTCAAGCTGATCAGGACCACCTTCGAGGCCGCCGAGGCCTCGGCCAGCGCCTCGTCCCGCTCCACCGGACCGCGCACCACCAGGGCCGCCGCACCGTGCTCGCCCACCTCGTGCAGGAGCCGGGCGATCTCCCGCGGGCCATAGACACCGACGCCCAGCACGATGGCGCGCTGCGGGTAGGCGACCGGATCCCCGGGATCGTGGATGACGACCCCGCCGACCTCCTCGGTCAGCTCGGGGTGTCCGTGCACGAGATCGAGCAGGGCAGGACTGAAGTCCTCGAGCACACGGGCAAGGCTGGTCCGAAGGTTCTTCGGCACGTCACTGATCACCACCTCAGGCTATGAGGGCGACTATCACCGACGTTCGTACGCAGCTCCAAGTCGAGGCGAGAAAATCGTCTGCCGGCACCAATGGCAGGGTCACCTGGGGCGCACAGGGCAAGGAGCAGAGGGGAGCGACAGGACCCGGGCCGCCAAGGTCAGGGGCGATCAGGGGCGATCAGCGGCCTCGCAGTGCCTTCCAGTCGTCCTCGAGGATCGAGTACTGGACGATGTCGTGCCACACCCCGTCCACATGCCCGTAGTGCCGCAGCCGTCCCTCCCGGACCATGCCGGCCTTCTCGATGGCCCGCTGCGCGGCGACGTTCGACGGCATGAACCCCGACCAGATGCGGTGCAGGCCCAGCCGGTCGAAGCCCAGTACGCCCAGCAGGAAGCCGATCTCCACGCTGTGGCCCACGCTCACCCGGTCCGCGCGCAGGGCCAGGCCCACCTCGGCGCTCCGGTAGCCGACGCGGACCATGCCGCCCTCGCCCGACTGATCCTCGACGATCAGCTTCGCCGAGCCGATCAGCTCGCCCGTGGCGATGTCGCTGACGCCGAGACGGTAGTGCGAGCGCGGCGTCCGCCGGGCCCCCGCCCTGGCCTGCTCGACCAGCGCCGCGGCGTCGGAGCGCCGGAACGGCGGCATGCCGAACTCCCGGGTCGTGCGGACGTCGCCGAAGATGCCGAGCACACCCTCGACGTCGCCGGGCAAGAACTCCCGCAGCCGCAGGGTCGTTCCTTCGACGAGGACGCCGCGCTGCTCAGGCACCGGCTCCGGCACCGGCCGCTCGTCGACCAGCGCCTGGGGCGCTTCTCGCGGCGGCCACAGAGTGGCTTGCTCCCGCTCGGCTTGCAGGCGTTCCGTCATGCGCTGACTCCTTGGTGCTGTTTCGTCGGGCCGAACGACACGCGCGTGACCCACAGGGGTTTCCGCGTACGGATCGCAGGAAGGAAGGTGGCCAGGGGGAGCAGCCACCCGCAGAGAAGCCCCCGGCCCCGGGGTGCGCGCACTGCCCGTACGGAGGCGACGTTGGGGTGCACCGCACGCAGCGCGCGCTGTTCGCCCGGCGTCATTCCCCAGAGCATCGGGGGCGGGCGGTAGCCCGCGGGGTACGTCCAGCGCCCGCGCTCGGTGCGGGCGGCCATCCAGGCGGGCGGGGTGTCGAAGACCAGTTCCGCCCCGGGGAACCGGGCGGCGCAGTCCTCGATGAGCCGGTGGACCACGTCCCGCGGGAGATACATCAGCATCCCCTGGGCGAGGATCAGCACCCCGCGCGAGGCGTCGACCTCGTCCATCCACCGCGGGTCGGTGGCCGAACAGGGCAGCGTGCGGTGGCGCGGGGCATCCGGCAGCAGCCGCCGGCGCAGCGCGGCGACCTCGGGGAGATCGACGCCGAGCCACTGCACCCGGCCGTTGTCCACGCGCCAGAACTGCGTCTCAAGCCCCTCCCCCAGCGAGACGACCGTGCCGTCCGGATGGTCGGTGAGGAAACGTCGCACCACACGGTCGTAGCAGCGCGCCCGCACCGCCATGCCTTGCGCGTAACCCCAGTTGCCGGTGCCGAACCGCCCCTCGAAGGGGTAGTCCACGGCGTCGACCACCTCGATGGCCTTCGGGTCCCGCAAGGCCGAGCCGGGGTCCTTGGCGGCCAGAGCGCGGTGGTGCAACGTCCACAGCGTCGTCTCGGCGACGCCATCCAACTCGGCCTTCCGCTTCTGTCCGTTCATCCGGCGATGGTCACAACACTGTCGGCGCCCCAGCAAGGAGCGTCACTCCTGCGAGCGCATAGATCACTCCTTCAGTTGGGATTTCCTACCGTGCAGAACCTCCCCTGCCTCAAGCCGCGTGTCGCGGAGCCGTGTTGACGCCGGCCGCCGGTCCGGAGGCCGCGGTCCGCGCGTCAGGACGTAGAGGAACAGGAGGGCCATGACGGCCACGCCCGCCCACATCGCCTGCTGCCAGCCGTCGACGAACGACTCCTTGGCGGCGCGGATCAGCGCCTGGGCGTGGGCGCCGGATCCGTCCGCGGCTCCGATGGCGTTGGCGACGCCCTCGCGTGCGGTGTCGGCCGTGCCCTCGGGCACGCCTTCGAGCCGGGAGTCGATGGCGCCGCGGTAGCCGGCCGACAGCAGCGCGCCGAGCAGGGCGACACCGAGCGCGGTGCCGAACTCCCGCGTGACGTCGTTGAGCGCGGAGGCGACGCCCTGGCGCTCACGCGGCAGGGAGCCGGTGATGGCTTCGGTCGAGGGCGTCATCGACAGGCCCATGCCGGTTCCCATGGCGAGCATCCCGGGCAGCACCGAGAGATAGCCGCCGTCCACGGAGACGAAGACGGCCATGATCGCCAGTCCGGTGCCGGCCAGCGCGATGCCCGTCGCCATGGTCGCGCGGGCGCCGACGCGCACGGCCAGCTTGGGGGCCAGACCCGACGCGGCCATCATCAGCACCGCCATGGGCATCAGCGCCAGCGTGGCCAGCAGACCCGACCAGCCCAGCACGGCCTGGAAGAAGGGGAAGAGCACCACGAAGATGCCCGCCTGCACGCCGAACACCGCCAGGAGCGTGATCGAGCCGCCGGCCAACGACTGCTCGCCGAAGAGCCGGACGTCCAAGAGCGCGGCGTCCCGGCGGCGCAGTTCCCAGGCCACGAAGCCCACGGCGGACAGCGCACCGACGGCGAGGCCCAGCAGGGTCGCGGGGGCGGTCCAGCCCCGCTCGGGCCCTTCCTGGAGGACGAAGATGAGCCCGACCACCGCGACCACGGACGTCAGGGCGCCCACGGTGTCAAACCCGTGCACCGCCTGGTCACGCGAGTTGGGAACCGACCGCAGGGTCATGGCCAGGGCCACGACGACCAGCGCGACGGGCAGCACGAACAGCCAGCGCCAGCTCGCCACGTCGACCAGGGCTGCGGAGAGGAACATCCCCAGGATGCCGCCGCCTCCGGCGACGCCGGTCCACACGCCGATCGCCCGGCCGCGTTCCTCGGCCGGAAAGGTGGAGGTGATGACGGCCAGCGTGATCGGCATGATCATCGCCGCGCCGATGCCGCTGAACAGGCGTGCGCCGAGCATGACTTCGGCCGATGAGGCCAGTCCCGCCACCACGTTGGCGACGCCGAAGACGCTCAGACCGGCGAGCAGCATGGGCTTGCGGCCCCAGCGGTCGCCGAGCGCGCCGAGCGGCAGGAGCAGCGCGGCCAGGGTGAGCGTGTAGATGTTGATGATCCACAGGATGGTGCTCTGGGAGGCGCCGAAGGCGATGGCGAGGTCGGGCTGGGCGACGTTGAGCCCGGACACCGACGCGATGACCGCCATCAGGGCGATACAGACGGCGATCAGGATCGTACGACGCCGACGTGCGTCCGGCAGGCCCGCGTCGAGGCCGTGCTCGGGTCCGGCGGGGTCAGGGGTGCCGACGGGATCGGCTGGGTCGGGGGGCGTCAGCCGTGGGGGCCGGTTCATGGTCATGGGGTCCTCTCCGAGGGCGTGCAGAGATCGACGTTCGAGGTGGGGGCGGGGGGTGGTTCGAGGCGCCAGGGCATGTGGAGTCCGGCGCCGGGCTCGTCGGCGAGCGCGGTGGCAGTACGGGTGGGCGGCAGGCCGCGGGCTGCGCGGGGGCAGGAGGCTGAGGCGGCGGGCGTCAGGCGCTGATGGCCTGGCCCTGAGCAGCGGCGATCGTCGGGCGCTGGCGGAGGGGCCGCTCCTGCACGGCGGCGGACGTCAGGCGCTGCGGGATGGGCCGCCCCTGCGCAACGCCGGGAGTCAGACGCTGCGGGATGGGCCGCCCCTGCGCAACGCCGGGAGTCAGACGCTGCGGGATGGGCCGCCCCTGCGCAACGCCGGGAGTCAGACGCTGGTGCATGGCCCACCCCTGCGCAGCGGCGAGCGTCAGGCGCAGGTGGGCGCTCGCCGCCCCTGCGCTGCAGGAGCGTCAGCTACTGAAGGACCGGCCCCGCACGGCAGCAGCGTCAGGCGCTGACGGACCGGCCCCGCGCAGCGGCGAGCGCCGCCTCGGTGTCGGCGGCCGCCAGATCGGCGTTCATGTGGGCGCCCGCCAGTGCGCCCGCCGCGGCGGAGGCGCCCACCTGGGCGGAGAGGTCGGTGGCGTTGCCGGCCACCCATAACCCCGGCACGTCGGTGGTCCCGGCCGTGCCGGTGGTGAAGTGGCGGCCCATGCCGCCGGGCATGTCCCGCACGGGCAGATCCAGTTCGGCCAGGCCTTCGGTCCGGGCTTCCATGGTGGGGGCGACGGCGATGACGCTCCGGGGCACCAACTCACCGTCGCTCAGGCGTACGCCGGCGATGCCGCCCTCCGCGGCGGTGACGACCTCGGTCACCGGGGTGTCGACGACGCGGATGCCGCGCACGGCGAAGCGCGCGCGGGTGTCGTCGTCGAGGTCGTTGCCGCGGGTGAAGTAGACGAGGTCGTCGGTCAACTGGCGGAACAGCAGGGCGTGATGCACGGAAGCAGGCCCGACGGCGAGAATCCCGATGGGCTCGTCGCGCACCTCCCAGCCGTGGCAGTACGGGCAGTGCACCACGCCGTGCCCCCAGTGGTCGGCCAGGCCGCGGACGTCGGGCAGGACGTCTCGCAGCCCGGTGGCGACGAGCAGGCGGCGCGCCGACAGGGTGCTGCCGTCGGCGAGGGTGACCGTGAAGCACGGGTCCCCTTCGGCGGAGGGGGCGGCCGGGGCGGCGGAGACCACCTTCCCGGTCACGACCAGCCCGCCGTAGCGGCGTACCTCCTCGCGCCCCCTGCGCAGCAGCTCGGCCGGCGGGGTGCCGTCCAGGGCGAGCAGGCCGTGCACGCCGTCGGCTGGTGCGTTGCGCGGGGTGCCGCTGTCGATCACGACGACCGTGCGGCGGGAGCGGACGAGCATCAGCGCGCCGTTGAGGCCCGCCGCACCGCCGCCGATCACCACGGCGTCGACGGTCTGCCCCGGCAGCTCGTCCGTCGCGTAGGCGGCTGCGGTCGCAGCGGTCCCAGGACTCGCGCCGGCCGTCGCGCTTCCGGTGTTCTTGGCGCCCCGGGCCGTCCTCGTGGTCGTGGACATGGCGTCGCACCCCTTTCCTTCACGTCGTTCCCGCGGCCCCCGGCGGATCGGGGCCACGCTCACGACGATAAGCACGTCTTGCGACATGGGCATACGATGTTGCCTATGACGCAAGACAATGACGAGCTGGACAGCCTGGTACGCAAACGGATCCGGGCCCTGCGGGTGGCACAGGGCTGGTCCCTGGAAGAGCTGGCCACCCGCGCCTCGGTCAGCCAGTCCACCCTGAGCCGGATCGAGAACGGCCAGCGGCGCCTGGCCCTGGACCAGCTGGTCACCCTCGCGCGGGCCCTGGACACCTCCCTGGACCAGCTCGTCGAGACGGCCACCGACGACGTCATCAGCAACCCGGCGATCGACGGGGCCCACGGGCTCATGCGCTGGCCGATCAAGGCGGAGCCCGGCATGAGCGTCGTACGGCAGCGGATGACGAACCCGCCGCCCGACAACCCCGCCCGCATGCGCGCGCACCCGGGCCGCGAGTGGCTCGTCGTGCTGTCCGGCACCGCGGTCCTGCTCCTGGGCAACCGGCGCTTCCGCGTCGAGACCAACCAGGCCGCCGAGTTCCCCACGATGCTGCCGCACGCCATCGGCGCCGAGGGCGGCCCCTGCGAGATCCTGGGCATCTTCGACCGCGACGCCCGCCGCGGCCACCAGCGCGAGGACCGCGAGAACGACAGCGGCCGGACCGGGGCGTGAGCCCGCGAAAAGACCTGGTCAGTTGCGCGTCCGGCAGGATCGCGGGCGATCTTCTTGCGCACTCCGGGATTCATGGTGCCGTACACGCATGGGCGGCTTAGCGTCGTCGGCATGAACCACGCTGCCGCCCACGCGGGCCACCACGGCGCCGACCACCCTTCCCACCATGAGCCCGACACCGCGAGCCAGGCGGAGATCCTCGATCTGGACGCCGAGGTGCTCGCCGAGCACCTCGCGTCCATCACCGCGTGGCTGCCCCTCGCGACGACGCCGCGCCGGATCGTGGACCTGGGGTGCGGGACCGGCGCCGGCACCTTCGCCCTGCTCGCCCGCTTCCCCGAAGCCGAGGTGACGGCCGTCGACGCGTCGGCCGACCACCTGGGCCGCCTGCGCTCGCGGGCCGAGGAGCTCGGCACGGCCGACCGGGTGCGGACCGTGCAGGCCGATCTCGACGCGCAGTGGCCCGACCTCGGGCGGCCCGAACTGATCTGGGCCTCGGCGTCGATGCACCACATGGCGGACCCCGACCGGGCCCTGCGTAAGACGCACGACCTGCTCGCGCCCGGCGGCCTGTTCGCCGTCGTCGAGCTGGCGGGCTTCCCGCGCTTCCTGCCCGCGGACGCTCCGGCGGAGCGGCCCGGCCTCGAAGAGCGCTGTCATGCCGCTCTCGATCGCCACGAAGCCGGGCACATGCCGCATCGCGGCGCCGACTGGGGCCCCAAGCTGACGGCCGCCGGATTCACCGTCGAGGCCGAGCGCACCATCACGGTGGACATCGACGGCTCCCGCAGCGCGGCGGTCGGCCGGTACGCGCTCGGCAGCATGAAGCGCCTGCGCGCCGGTGCCGCCCACGCCCTGACCGCCGAGGACCTGGCCGCCCTCGACCACCTGCTCGACGACGACAGCCCGCTGAGCATCCTGCGCCGCACCGACCTCGCGGTCCGCACCGAACGCGGCGTCTGGGCGGCCCGCCGCGCCTGACCCGGCCGTCCCGGCCCGGATGCGCGGTTCGACGCCGCGTCGAGGCGCGCGCCCAACAGGCGGAAGCGGGCCGGTGATCGTACGGTAGCCGCATGCGTTCCCGAGGACGCTGTGGGTGGGCCCGTTTCCGTTCGCACGTGGCGGGCCCACCCTCTTGTGCGCCGAGGCACATGCGCCGGGCGCGAGATCCGGCGAGGCATCACGGCCTACGTGGCGCGCTGACCAGGGGCGGCGAAACGCACGCCGCCAGACCCGGTGGGTCAGGCCACCGGGGCGGCGACCTCTCCCGTCGGGCCGCTGTCCTCGGGGGACTCCCCTTCGGGTCCCAGCGGGCGGCCCTCCCACAGCAGGGCCCGCCAGCCCTCCTCGGGCGAGCCGTCGAGGATCACCACGCCGGTGTTGGCCAGCGGGTGACCCGCCGCGTAGGAAACGTCGACGTTGGCGGCCCGGGCGGCCACCCACGTGCGGATCACGGCGCCGTGGCTGACCATCGCCACCGTGTCCGCTCCCGTCGCGGCCGCCTCGGCGACGACGGCGTCGAAGCGTCCCAGGGCCTCCACGCCGTTCTCGCCTCCGGGCATCCTGCGCTCGGTGTCGCCCGCGGACCAGGCGAAGGCCGTTCCCATGTAGACGCCGGCGGCCTCGCTGTCGCCCCGCATCTCCAGATCCCCTGCGATCAGCTCCCGGAGGCCGTCGCGGATCTGGGCCCGGAGTCCCTTCGCGGCGGCGAGGGGCGCGGCGGTCAGCTGGGTGCGCACCAGCGTGGAGACGTACAGGGCGTCGATCTCCTCGCCCGCCAGTGCCTGCGGCAGCGCAGCCGCCTGGTCCTGGCCCAGCGGCGTCAGCGCCGGGCCCGGCGCCCCGGTGTCCAGGAGGTGCTTGAGGTTGGACGGGGTCTGACCATGGCGTATGAGCAGCAGGCGCATGCGGGGACTACCTTCCCTGGACGGCGATGGAACAAGCTCTTCCACTCTGCCACCCATGTCCGTGGTCCCCGCACGCGGACGGGCCGGACGGCCTGCGCCGGGCCGCCGCTAGGCCGGGGTGATCCGGTAGACGCTGCCGCCGATGTCGAGCACGTACAGCTCGCCGTTGCCGCCCTGGGCGAACGAGATGACCTCCCCGCCGTTGACGCCGAGGTCGCTCGCGCCGGTCACCTTGCCGTCCTTGATCTGCAGGGCGCGGATCGTGCCGTCGCAGTAGTCGCTGAAGACGTACTGCCCCTTGAGGGCCGGGATCGCCTTGCCCCGGTAGACGAATCCGCCGGTCACCGAGCAGCCGAGGCCGGTGCGGTCGTACTCGTACACCGGAGGCACGTGGTTCGCGGGCTCCGTGCCCTCACGGAAGGGGTGGGTGCCCTCCATCTGGGACCAGCCGTAGTTCTCGCCGCCCTCGCTGTTCGCGGGAGCCCGGTCGATCTCCTCCCAGGCGCTCTGGCCGACGTCACCGATGAACAGGTCGCCGGTGGCCTTGTCGAAGGAGAACCGCCAGGGGTTGCGCAGCCCGTACGCCCAGATCTCGTCCCTGGCCTTCGGGTCGTCCACGAACGGGTTGTCCCGCGGGATCGCGTACGGCTTGGCGCCCCTCGGGTCGATCCGCAGCAGCTTGCCGAGCAGGGTGTCGAGGTTCTGCCCGTTGCCGTGCGGGTCGCCGCCCGAGCCACCGTCGCCGAGCGCGATGTAGAGGTAGCCGTCGGGGCCGATCTTGATGTCGCCGCCGTTGTGGTTCGGATAGGGCTGCGTCTGGGTGATGACCGTGCGGCGGGTCTCCGGCCGGATCTTGCCCTTCCGTACGGCGAACTCGTCGACGGTGCTGGTGCCTTCGAGGTTCGTGAACGAGATGTAGAAGTGCGCGAACTGCCGGTCGAACGCGATGCCGAGGAGGCCTCGTTCGCCGTCGGTGGTGGTCTCCTTCGATATGTCGAGAACAGGCGCGCTCAGTCCCTTGTGGTCCAAGACGCGCACGGTGCCCGCGCGTTCGGCCAGCCAGACCGTGCCGCCGGGGCCGGCGGTGCCCGCGGTGGGGTTCGCCGCCGTGGTCACCTTCTTCAGCGCGACCGCCGGGGCTTGGCGTGAGGCGGCGGGCTCGTCGGCGGACGCCGTGGTCAAGGCGAGGGAAGCGATGAGGCAGACGGCACCGATGAGGGCCGTGCTTCTGGTGCGAACGTTCACCGTGATCCTCCTGGAGGCGGCGAAAGGGGGAAGTCACCCGGCTGCTAGGGGCAGAAGTGAAGGGGTGTCGCCCGCGCCAGCACGCAACCTGGGTGGGGGGATGGTGTGCCACTGGCCACGCATGAGAATACTGGGACTACCGTTGCTGGTATAGACCAAGGCGCATCTCATCTGCCGTCAGCTGTCGCCCTCTGCCGCCATCTGCTTCTGCGATGGCTCCAGTTGAGCGCTCCCCCGGCACGCCCGCGCCCCCAGTGCCACTCAGTGCCGCTGGGTCATGTGCGCCAGGGCCTGCGCGGCGCTGTCCGGCGCGAAGGCGCTGTCGATACCCTCGGCCGCCCCTTCGGCGGCTTCGACGGAGCGCGGCAGGAGTGCCTTCTCGTACGCGGTGATCGCCTGATCGACGGTGGGGTGGTCGACGAGGGCCCGGGCGAGGTCGGCGCCGTCGAGCATCGCGAGGTTGGCGCCCATCCCGGAGAAGGGGGACATCAGGTGCGCGGCGTCGCCGAGGAGCGTGAGACCGGGCGTGGAGGCCCAGGTGTGCGGGACGGGCAGGGCGTACAGCGGGCGGTTGGTGTAGCCGGTGGCGGCGCCGGTGATGAAGGCGAGCAGGTCGGGGCTCCAGCCGGTGAACTCGGCGAGCAGGGCTTCGCGTACGGCAGCGGTGTCGGTGAGGTCGAGGCCGGCTGCGCGATGCCAGTGCTCGTCGGTGCGCATGCCGACGTACACCCGGACGTGTCCGCCGCTGTTGCGCTGGGCGACGAAGCCCTGGTTGTCGTCCAGGGCCATCATCGTGCCGTCGCCGGTGAGTTCGGCGAGGCGGGGGTGGCGGCGATCGACGTCGTCGAGGCCGGCTTCGACGAAGGTGACGCCGGTGTAGACCGGTGTCGCGTCGGACAGCAGGGCGCGCACCCTGGACCAGGCCCCGTCGGCTCCCACGACGAGGTCGGCTTCGGCGGAGGTGCCGTCGGTGAAGTGCAGGCGGTGGGTGCCGTCACCCAGGGGTTCGACGTGGGTGAGCTTGTGGCCCCAGCGCACCGTGCCCGGCGTGAGGGAGTCGAGCAGGAGGGCGCGCAGCCGGCCGCGGTCGATCTCGGGATTGCCTCCGGTGGGGTCGGATGCGGGCGGCAGCGCGTCGAACAGGATCCGGCCGTCGCGGCCGACCAGTCGCATCTGCCGGCCCTCCGGACGGGCCTGGGCCAGGAAATCCTCCAGGAGTCCGGCCGCGCGCAAGGCTTGCTGGCCGGTGTCGGGCTGCATGTCGAGCGAGCCGCCCTGGCCGCGTGCGGTGCGGGAGGCGTCCGCGTCGTGGACGGTGACGGCGATGCCGTGCTCCTGGAGGACGCGGGCGCAGACCAGGCCGCCGGGGCCTGCGCCGACGACGGCGATGCGGGGTGCGGATGTGGTGGTCATGGGGGTGTTCCTTCCGTGTGGGACCCCTCGGCGGCGGGGCGACGGCCCGGCCTTCTGAGTTCAGGGAGGGGAGCGGCCGGGCAGTGCCTCGCGGCCGCCGCTCCAGAAAAGCACACCAACTAAATAAGTGCAACGACTCAACTTTTGAAGCTGAGCAACCCAAGAGGTAGGGTCCTGCCATGACCGACATCGAGACCGAGCACGGGGCGCAGGCCGGGACGGAGAGGGCGGCGGAGGCGGAGACCGGCGACCCCTCGGCACCGATGGGGCGCCGTGAGCGCAAGAAGGCCGCCACCCGGCAGGCCATCGCGGATGCCGCACTGCGGCTCTTCTCGGAGCGCGGGTACGACGCCGTCGGCATCCGCGAGATCGCCGACGCCGCGGACGTGTCCACCACGACGCTGTTCAAGCACTTCCCGGTCAAGGAAGCCCTCGTCTTCGACGAGGACGCCGCACAGGAGGCCAGCCTGCTCGCGGCCGTACGCGAGCGGCCCCGAGGCCGGTCCATCCCCGCGGCGCTGTGCGAACACGCGCTGCGGCACCGCTTGGCGGGCGCGGAGGGCGACGACCGCTTCCGGGACTTCTCCGAACTCGTCGACCGCACCCCGGCCCTGCGCGACTACCTCCAGAACATGTGGCTGCGCCACGCCTCGGCCCTGGCGCGGGCCATCGCCGAGGAGAGCGGTCTGCCCGCGGACGACCCCGGCTGCGCGGCGCTCGCCCACTTCGCCCTCGAAGCACCCCGGGCCGCCCGCGGCCACGAGGACCCCCGCCAGGCCGTAAAGCGCGCCTTCGAACTGCTGGAGAACGGGTGGAACATCTCGTGATCTTTATACGCGTGGAGCGGGAGTGACTGAAGTGTTCTGCGGGACGAAACTCACCCGTACCACCAAGCACACCGCTCCGCTAACATGATCGAACTCACGACGAGTGCCCCGATCGCCCCTACTTCACCAGGAACCAACGCAATCCAGCACGAAGAGTGAGCTATTACCCACAACTAACACATCGGCCAAAACAATTGATATCTAGAGCATCGCGAATTTCTTCGCACATCGACTACAAAGCAGCACTCGCCGCATGGCGTCAGCCGCGGGCGCTGGTGTGGACCGCGGTCGCCGTGGTCGGCCTCGGGTTCCTGGTCGTGCTGGAGATCGCCGCCCGTCACTACGGCGTGGCCGGGCCGATCACCAACCAGGCGCGAGAGGTGATCTTCGCACCCAAGTCGGGGCCCCTTCTGTACGCCGGCATGGCGTTGATGATGGTGGTCTTCACCTGGCGGCAGCGGTTCATCGCGATCGGTGTCGCGGCCGGCATCGACGTCGTCTTCTTCCTGGTGCGATGGGCCGTCGACGCCAAGATGATGTTCGGCAACGGCGCGTTGTGGGTGATCCTGGGCTGCGCGGTCATCGCTCTCACCCGTCGCACCGGCGCGGAGCGCGTCCTGCTCCTCAAGGGAGTCGGGCTGAGCCTGCTGCTGGTGGCCGGCCGCAAGACGGGCGACACCTGGCTGCTCATCACATCCAAGACCCGCCCCGCGGTGCTCGACCAGTACGTGGCGACGGCCGATCACGCGCTGGGCAACCCCTCGTGGGTGGTGGGCCGGATGGTCTCGGCCACCGGCACGGTGGGCGCCCACGTCCTCGACTACGTCTACATCCAGCTCGCGGTGGCCGCCGTCATCGTCGCGCTCTACCAGCTGCGCAACGTGTCGACCGAGCGCCGCTTCCCCGGCCACCACCTGGTGCGTACGTTTCTGGTCATCGGCCTGCTGGGACCGGCCATTTACATGATCTTCCCGGTGGTCGGGCCCATCTTCACCTACGGCACCGGCGCCTTCGGCACAGGGGGCGAGCATTTGGCCCTCGCCAATCTGTGGCCGCACACGCCGCCGTCGGTCAGCACCCCGCATTCCATGCCGTTCGACGAGGTCACTCCGCGCAATTGCATGCCGAGCCTGCACACCGCGTGGGCCACGACGATCTTCATTCATTCCCGCAAGGGGCCACGCCTCCTGCGGTACGCGGGCGTCTTCTGGCTGGTCGCCACGCTCGGCGCGACGCTGGGATTCGGCTACCACTACGGCGTGGACATCATCGCCGGCGTGGTGTTCGCCTTCACGATCGACGCGGCGCTGCGCTCGCTCGACCGCGGCTGGGACCGTGCGGGAATTCAGCTGGTCGCTTACGGCACGACGGTCTTCGCACTGCTCCTGGTGTCGTACCGCTTCCTGCCGATGCAGATGGCGGCCTATCCGTGGGTGGCCGGACCGCTTCTCGTGCTGGCGATGCTCTCGGTGGTCCAGGGCTATGTGCGGACCACGAAACTGTGGGACCCCAAGCCCGTACCGGCGCAGCAACCCGAACCTCAGCCCGAAATGGTCTGAGCCGTCGTGGTGGTCGGCCGCTGACCTCGGTCAGCGGCCGACCGCGCCGTCGATCCGCTCGCGGAGGATGTCGGCGTGACCGGCGTGCCGACCGGTCTCTTCGATCATGTGCACCAGGACCCAGCGCATCGACGGTGCCGTCCCTCGGCGCGGGGCCCGCGGGGCGGGCAGCGTCAGGTCCTGACAGGCGTCGATGACGGCGTTGGCGTGGGCGACCGCCTGCCGGTAGGCGGCGAGCAGGCCCTCGGCGGAGTCCTCCGGGGACGGCCGCAGGGTCCCGGGCCAGTCGCCGACGTCCTCGCCGAGGAAGTAGAAGCGTTCGACGCACGTCAGATGCTTCAGCAGCCCCAGGAGGTTCGTGCCCGAGGGCACGCCCCCCGTGCGGACCTGCGGCTCCGGTACGCCCGCGACCTTCGCCGCGATCGAGTCCCGCAGGTAGTCGAGGAAGCCCCGCAGGGTCTCCTTCTCGTCGGCGCCGGGTCGCGGGGGCCCGGTGTCCTTCGTCCGCGGTCGCGGCGGGGTGTGCGGGGGCGGTCGCCTCGTGCTGTTCTCCGGCATCGGGTCACTCCGTTCCGACGTGCTGACATGGGGATCGGCGGTCATTCCGGCAGCAGGCCCACGGTCATCGGACAGCGGGCCGGCGGTCATCCGTCGGAACGCTGGAGCAGCAGGACGTTGTCGGTGACGGTGGCCGTCTCCCCGGCGGGTCCGGTGGCCCGGCGTCGGGGCATGTCGGCGCGCAGGACGGACCAGCGTGCCGGGTCGAGATCCAGCTCGGCGGCGACCTCGGCGGGGGTGGGGTAGTGGAGGTCGGGGTCCTGGTCCCACGACCAGGGCGCGGTCGAGCCGTGGTCGACGACCAGCAGGAGGCCCCCGGGCCGCAGAGCGTTCGCGGCGGTACGCAGGACCCGGCCGCGGGCCAGGGGCAGCGGCGTGTGGAAGTACTGGGCGGAGACGAGATCGAACTGCCCGGCCGGGAAACTGTCGGCCAGATCGTGCCGTGCGGTGGTGACGTGGTCCGCGAGACCGAGCTCCCGGGCACGTTCCCGCACCCCCTCGACGGCGGTGGTGGAGACGTCCACGGCGGTGACCCGCCAGCCCTGCCCGGCGAGCCAGAGGGCGTCGCCGCCCGCGCCGCAGCCCAGATCCAGGGCGGCGCCGGGGCGCAGCTTGGCGGCGGTCTCGGCGAGCAGCGGGTTGACGCGTGGGGGCGCGGGGCGCCGGGAGCGGTAGTGCCGCTCCCAGAACAGCTCGGCGCTCTCCTCGATCGCACCGTGGTCGGCCGCGCTGTCTTCGGCCGCGTGTTCCTCGGCCACGTGTTCCTCGGCCGCGTTCTGGTGGCCGTCGACGGCGGTGTCGTCCATGGGTCGTCGGTCGCGGGTGGAAGCCATCTGAGGTGCTCCTTCGTCGACCGGCGTGCCGGGCACGGTGGGCCGCGCGCCTGTGCCGCCGGTGGTGTACGGACAGCATCGGCACCGCGCTTTCGCCCTTGCAAGAAAAGTTGCGGATCCGCATGATCGGGACATGAACGCCACCGACGGCCACGACCACCACGACCAGCACAGCGCGGGAGACGTCCTGGCGGGCGTCGGCCCGCGCCTGCGGGCCCTGCGCCGGGCGCGGGGCACCACGCTGGCGGGACTGGCGGACGAGACCGGCCTGACGGCGAGCACCCTGTCCCGGCTGGAGAACGGCAAGCTCCGCCCCACGCTGGAGCAGCTGCTGCCCCTGGCCAAGGCGCACGGCGTCCCGCTCGACGATCTGGTCGCGGCGCCACCCACCGGTGATCCACGCGTCCATCTGCGGCCGGTGAAGCGCTCCGGTCTCGTGATGGTGCCCCTCACCAGGCGACCCGGCGGCATCCAGGCGTACAAGGTCATCTATCCGCCGGCCGGTCGCAGGACCACCGTGAAGCTGCGCACCCATGACGGATACGAGTGGTTCTACGTCCTGGGCGGCCACGTCAGGTTCGTGCTCGGAGAGCGGGAGTTCAGCCTCGGCGAGGGTGAGGCGGCGGAGTTCGACACCCGCGTACCGCACTGGATCGGCAGCGCCGACAGCCGGCCCGCGGAACTGCTCGCCCTGTTCGGCCCGCAGGGAGAGCGCGCGCACCTGTCGCCGTCCGAACCACCCGAGCACTGACCCCATCGAGCGACCGGGCGATCAAGCGACCGAGCGACCGAGCGACCGACCAATCGAGCCGCTGACCGTCGGTCGCCGGTTCAGGCGCTGCGCCTCGGCCTCCTCGCGGCCGTCTTCTTCTCGGCCGTCTTCTTGGCGGTCGCGGACTTGGCGGCTGCGGACCTGCTGGCTGCGGACTTGCTGGTCGCGGTCTTGCCGGCCGTCTTCTTGGCGGTGGCGGCGGTACCGGTCGTCTTCTTGCCGACGGTCTTCTTCGCCGCGGACGTCTTGGCGGCCGTCGTCTTCTTCGCGGTCTTCTTGGCCGCCGCCTTCTTCTTGGGCATCTCGTGTACGGTGGCGTCCTTGCCGCTCTCACCCCGGGCCGACTGCGCCTTCTGCACGGACTCCTGCAACGCGGCCATCAGGTCGAGCACCTGCCCGCCCTGCGCTTCCTCCTCCTGCGGCTCGGGAGGCTTCTTCCCCCCGGCCTTCGCCCGGATGACCTGCTCCAGGGCCGCGGTATAGCGGTCGGTGGCCCACTCCTGGCCGGCGATGCCGTCCGTGGTCATGGAGTCGATGAGAAGGATGGCCCGGTCGATCTCCTCGTCGTCCAGATCCAGCGCCTTGGGGGCCAGCTCCTCGGGGCTGCGGACTTCGTCGTCCCACTTCATGGCGTGCAGCAGGATGACGTCGTCCTGTACGCGCAGCAGGCCCAGACGCTCGCGGCCGTGCCAGGCGAACTTGGCGACGGCGGCCTTGCTGTTCCGCTCCAGGGCCTTGCGCAGGAGGGTGTAGGGCTTGTTCGCGACCTGCCCGTCGGCCTGGAGGTAGTACCCCTCGCCGATCCGGATCGGATCGATCGATTCGTAGGGCACGAAACCGGCGATCTCGATCGCCTTCGCGGTCGGCAGGGGCATCTCGTCGAGCTCCTCGTCCGTGACCGCGACGATCGTGTCCTTGCTGACCTCGAACCCCTTGCCGATCTCGGCGTTCGTGAGCTGCTTGCCGTCGAGGTCGCAGATCTTCCGCGTGCGGACCCGGCCCATGTCCTCCAGGTGGTACTGGTGGAAGCTGATGCTGTGGTTCTCGGTGGCCGGCAGAACCTTGATCGGGATCGTGACCAGACCGAACGAGATGGCGCCGGACCAGACGGGACGGGGCATGCGGTACCTCCGTGACTGCCCCGAGAACCCCAGTGTCCGATCTCGGAACCCTCGCCACAACCGCAGAGCCGCCCGCGCACGCCCAGCGGGCGGACGACACAGCCGACCGGTCGGCGGGTGGGATCTTGAAGGCGTTGATCTTGGGCACACGGAGGAAGGTGATCTTCGTTTTCGTCCTCCGTAAGGGAGTGCCATGACCGTGACCTCGCGCCCGGTTCGCCGTATGCACCACGAGCGGCGCTTCAATCTGCGGGCGACCGCCTTGTTCTTCGCCCTGCTCGCGATCATCCTGTGCGTCCTGGTGTTCGTGGTCCGCATGACGGCGCAGATCGTCGCGAGCCGCCCGCTGTGGGCCTGCTCGGTCCTGGCGATGGGCATCGCGGTCGCGTGCCTGGGCCGGTCGAGATGGCGCCGGTTCTCCGCCGCGCGCTACGCGCGCCGCGCCGCCGAGGCCCTGGAGGAAGCGGCCGAACGGGCCTCCGACAGCCTCGGCCCCGAGAGCGACCACCTCGGCCACGCGCCGACGCCGCTCGCCCCGGCCGTGGCGGTCCCCGCCCAGCCGGAGATCTACGCCGAACCGGAGATCTACGCCGAGCCGGAGGCCTACGCCGAGCCCGAAGTCCTCGTAGAGGTGCCGCCTGAGTTCGACCCCGCGGTCCCCGCGCCGGACGGTGAGGAGGCGACCCTCGTTCTCGGCCCTCCGGACGACCGCGTCGAAGTCGTCTTCGATCCCGACGGTTTCGAGCACGCCATAGCCGACCTGTGCGCCCGTGACGAGTGCCGTGACGTCGAAGTGGTGGGCGGCGCGGGCGACTTGGGGGCGGACGTCATGGCGGTCACCCCCGAAGGGCTGCGCATCGTCATCCAGTGCAAGCTCTACGGCGAGGACAACAAGGTCGGCTCGCAGGACCTGCAGCGCTTCGGCGGCACGTGCTTCACCGTCCACGAAGCAGATGTGGCCGCGCTCGTCACGACGAGCGACTTCACCATTCCCGCCCTGGAGTACGCCGAGCACTGCGGCATCGTCTGCGTGAACGGCGAGGAGCTGCGGGCCTGGTTCGACGGCACAGGCCCGAGCCCTTGGGAGCACGCCGGGGTCCAGGCCTGACCCCGGCTCGCACATCGCTGGTACGGCGCCCTGTCCCCGCGCGGCATCAGCGCAGCTTCACCCTGCTCAGGGCGGCGACGCCGAGGGCCGCGAGAGCGATCTGGATGAGCCATTCGATCCAGTCCACGCCGTCGGTGTTCGCCACGCCGAGCCCCGCAGCGACGGCCGTGCCGACCAGCGCGGCCACGATTCCGACGACGAGCGTCCAGAGAATGCCGATGTGCTGGCGTCCGGGAACCACGAGCCGACCCAATATCCCGATGACGATTCCAATCACCACAGCACTGATGAGACCCGAAATCTCCACGATTTCCCCTTTGTTGGCGTCGATTCGCCCTCCGGGTGCCCCTGGACCGGACGGATAGGCACCGCTTTCTCGCCCGGCCGTTTTCCCGCCCCGCCGTTTTCTCGCCCAGCAGTGGTGTCAGCGGCGGCCGGCTCGGTCGAGGCGCCTGAGCACGGGCGACGCCGCGGCCCCGTGCACCATCACCGACAGCAGGACGACGAACGTCACCAGCGCCCACAACTCGTCCCCGTACGCCTGGAGATCGCCCTCGCCCAGGGCGTACGCGAGGTAGAAGACGGACCCGATCCCCCTGATGCCGAAGAAGGAGGTGACGGCGCGTTCGCCGAGGGTCGTCGCGCCCCCCAGCTGGGCGATCCAGCCGGTGAGCGGACGGATCACCAGCAGCACCAGGACCGCCGTCACCGCACCACCCCAGGTGAGCGCGGAGAGGCCGCCACAGGCGATGAACCCCCCGATGAGCAGCAGCACACCGGCGGTAAGAAGCCTTTCCACCTGCTCCATGAAGGTGTGCATCACCACTTGATAGCCGTGGGCGCGCTCGGCCGACCGGATCGCACAGGCGGTGGTGAACACGGCGAGGAAGCCGTATCCGTGCAGCACTTCCGTGAGTCCGTACGAGATGAAGGTCGCCGCCAGGGCGACGAACCCCTCCCGGTGCTCGGACAGCCGCAGGGCCTTCCAGTTGGCGCGGAAGAACATCCACCCGAGCAGCCGTCCGACGAGCAGGCCGACCGCCACGCCGACCGTGACGCGCACGATCACGTCGCTCCACAGCCAGTGGCCCACCCACTCGCCGGACCAGCCCGTCTCCGAGGCGGCGAACATCGCCAGGGCCGCCAGGACCAGCGGGAAGGCGAGACCGTCGTTGAGGCCCGCTTCCGCCGTGAGGGCCACGCGCACCTCGTCCTCGTCGTTCTCGGCATCGGTCGGCTCACCGACCCGCACCTCCGCGGCCAGGACGGGGTCGGTCGGGGCGAGCAGGGCGCCCAGGAGCAGGGCGACGGCCGGGGGCCAGCCCACCAGGCCCCAGGCGACGAGGGCGGTGATCACGACGGTCAGGGGCATCGTGATGCCCAGGAGCCGCCACGCGGTGGACCAGGACCGTCGGCCGAACGGCCGGTTGATCGCCAGCCCCGCGCCCATGAGGGCCACGATGACGCACACCTCGGTCAGGTGCTCCAGCCACGCCCGGTGCTCATAGGGGTCGAGGTCGGGCAGCCCGGTGGGCAGCAGGTAGACGAGGAATCCGACGGCCAGGAAGACCATCGGCATGGACATGGGCTGGCGCGCCACCAGTCTGGGCAGCACGGCGGCCAGCAGGGCGCCGATCCCCATGCAGGCGTATCCGGCGTCCGCGGCGGTCACGTCCATGGACCGGCACCCGTCTTCGTGGTCATCTCTCCCTCCCCCGCGGCGTCCGCTCGACGTCGCGCCGGGTCGTCAGCCGTCCGGTCAGGGCACGTCAGCGTGCCGCAACAGGCAGCTCAGGGGGCCGGGTAAGGCTTCTGGCCGAGCAGCTCGGCCAGGTGGAAGGCGTTGACCGCGAGGCTGTGCGTCGCGGAGGCGACGGACTCGGGGGTCTCGTCCAGGTCCTGGTAGTCGGTGCCCTGCTTCGCCTCGCCCACCCAGTAGGTGACGGCGTAGGGCGCCAGCGAGAAGCCGAGGTCGTTGCAGGCCTGGAAGACGTCCGCGCTCACCTTGTGGGCGCCGTCCTCGTTGCCGACCACGGCCAGCGCCGCGACCTTCCCGTACATCAGGGGCCGGCCCGTGTCGTCGGTCTCCGACATGTCCGCGTTCAGGCGCTCAAGGACCCGCTGACAGACGCTCGACGGGTGGCCCAGCCAGATCGGCGTGGCCAGCAGCAGGATGTCGGCCCCAAGGACCTTCTCGCGCAGGGCCGGCCAGGCGTCTGTGCTACCCAGGTCGACGGCGACCCCGGGGTGGACGTCGTGGTCGGCGACCCGCACCGTCTCGGTCTCGACGCCCAGCTTGCCGAATTCGGCCATCACCTGATCGGACAGCGTGTGGCTGCTGGACGCGGTGGGCGACGAATTCAGGGTGCATACCAAGGACAGCGCGCGCATGCGGGGCTCCGTTCTCCGGGGGTGGGGGGTTGTGCGGGTTGTATCCCTGGGAGGAGTTCCCGATTGGATCAGCCCTAATCAAGCGCATTCGGGCAGGGCACGGCAGCGGGTTATTACGAGTGAAGTGGGCGCGGCTGCCCGACATAGCTCAGAGGGGCCATGTTTTCGCCCCCGTTCGCAGGGCATCCGGTGGTGAGCAAGCCGTGCGGCAGTTAACCGACTGCGCTCGACGCACGAATGACGCGTAAGTGAACACGTTCCAGGAGGTCCCTCATGCTGAAGGCCATTGCAGATGTATTCCGCGCCATCGGTGGAGCCGTCGCCACGGTGGTCACGCTCCCCTTCCGCGCCGTCGCGCGCCTGTTCGGCGGAGCGTCCTCCAGCGCCCATGGCCACCACTGATCCCCTGGGGGACCACCGGTGGCCTCAGGGCCCAGGCGTGCTGGAATTCCGACATCCAGCCGGGTGGACTCCACGACGAACGCCCCGTACGGACGAGCCGGACCGGCCAGAGCAAGGCCGGTCCGGCTCGCTTCGTCGGTCACCGGCCCGTCGGCCCAGAACCTGTGGCGTCTCGGCCGGCTGACACGACAACTGCACCTGCCGCCGCTTCGCGGCTACCAGTAATGCTTTCGCCCGCCCACCGCATGACCGACGGAACCCAGAATCCAGAGGACCACACCGATGACGACGAGTACGACACCGATGGTCCACAGGATGGAAATTCCCGCCAATAGGCCGATGATGAGCAGGATGATTCCGAGTGCGATCATTGCGCCTCCGACCCTCAGAATTATTTCAAGTATGCGCCTGATGGGTGCCGACGGCAGTCTCGGCGCCGGTCTCGCCGACGCTCCTTGAACCGCGCGTGGACCCAGGGGCGGCGAAGGTGACGGTGGGTGACGTCAGGCCACGTAATCGTGCATCCACATCCGTGCCGATCCTGTGCATCTTTCCAGCCCGTGGCGTCGAACCCGGACGAGCCCGCCCATCTTGCCGGGCGGCAACTGTTGTCCGCGTGATAGCACATAGTGATCAAATCCGAAGGAGACGACGCGACATCATGGGTATCTTCAGCCGTCGCCAGACCCCGACCCTCGAGCCGATACCGGCGGTCGGCCCCCACACGCCCTTCTCGGCTTCCTCCGGTGCCGAACTCGACCCGGCGCTGCGCGCGCTGACCGGGGAATGGACCATCGACCGTCCGCACAGCCGCATCGGTTTCTCCGTGCGCCACGCGATGGTCACGACGGTCCGGGGCGCCTTTGGTGACTACGACAGCACGCTGTACTTCGACGGCGCCCGGCCCTCGGAATCGCGGGCCGAGATCGTCATCCGGGTCGACAGCGTCGACACGGGCGTGGAGCAGCGGGACGCGCACCTCGTCGGCCGGGACTTCTTCGACGCGCGCAGCCATCCGGAGATGACGTTCCGCAGCACCTCCACGGTCCACGACGGCGGAGAGAGCTTCCGCATGGCCGGAGAGCTGACCATCCGCGGCGTCGCCAGGCCCGTCGAGCTGCAACTCGACTACCTCGGGTCGGTCGTGGACCCGTTCGGCTTCGAGCGGGCGGGCTTCGACGGCACCACCACCATCGACCGGACCGACTGGGGCCTCGTCTACAACCAGCGCCTGGAGACAGGCGGCGCCATGGTGAGCGAGAAGGTCCGGCTTCAGTTCGACATCTCCGCGATCCGGGCCACGCCGCTGATGTAGCGCGCCCGGGTCCACCGGGCGCGGTGCCGGTGCCGGAGACGTCCGGCACCACATCGGGCGACGGCGCCGCGGCCGGACGCGCACCTGGACAGGTCTTTGGCACCACCCCGGCTGCGCGCGACCGGCCGCACGAAGGGCTCTGATGGCGCTGAAGACCCCGAAGGCCCCGAACCTGCCGGAATGCGCTTGTCCCCTTCCGCGGCGCCGCACTACCTTGGCGCCGTGGATCTCTTCTCGCGCTCTTGGACGGCCTTGCGCACGGCGGTCGCCGAACTCCCCGACGAGGCGTTCGCCCAGCCGTCGGGCTGTACCGGCTGGCTCGTGCGGGACCTGGTGTGCCACCTGATCGTCGACTCCCAGGACGTCCTGATCACCCTCGCGACCCCCTCCGACGCGGAACCCACCCGCGACGAGCTGACCTACTGGGACGTCAGCGCGACGCCGCCGACCGGCGAGGACCCCCTGGACGCGCTGACCGTCCGGCTGGCCGCCGCGTACGAGGAGCCCTGGCTGCTGAAATTCCACCTCGACGACGTCGGTGCGGCCGCCGGCCGCGCCGCCGCTCTGGCCGACCCCGCCGCCCGGGTGAGCACCCGCGACGAGGTATTGGCCACGGGCGACTTCCTCAGCACGTACGTCATGGAATGGACCCTGCACCACCTCGACCTGATCGCCCACCTCCCGGACGTGCCCGGACCGCCGGCCGAGGGGCTGGCCCGCAGCCGCGAGATGCTCGAACGGCTCGCCGGTACCGCGTTCCCCGCGTCGTTGTCCGACACGGACGCGCTGCTGATCGGCACGGGCCGCCGCGACCCGAGCGACGCGGAAAGGGCCGAACTGGGCGTCCTGGCGGGAAAGCTGCCGCTCGTTCTCGGCTGACCGGGTCGTCCATGGCGTGACAGCTCCGCCTCCGGCGACTCGGCCCGGTCCGGGCTGCCCGTCCGGCCCAATCCGGTCCAATCCGGCCCCGTCCGCTCTAGTCCGATCAGCTCTCGTCCGGTCCGCTCCGGTCCGATCAGCACTCGTCCGGCCGCTCTGGCTCGGTCCGTCCGGTCCGCTCTGGCCCGTGACAGATACCGTTTTCTACTTCGTGCCGCCCAACTGACTCCTTGCCCTTGAGTGTTGGTGCACGACCATGTTAGAAACCGCTTACTCTCCACCCGTGCCACGGGTGACACACCGTCGCGCGAGCCCCTCCCCCCACTCGCAAGGAGCCCCCTCATGCGCAAACGAACCGGCACCCTCACGGCCGCCGCATCCTCGCTGGTCCTGCTCACCGCCGCACCCGCCGACGCCTCCGTCATCTGGAACGGGGACGCCGCGGGCGGCACCGGAGTCTTCTCCTCGACGCTGTGCGACGCGCCCGGCAGCGTCTCCGCCCAGGACAACGCCGACGGCCGGGGCCAGGTCTTCAAGTTCAACAAGCCGCTCGGTCTCGAACGCTGCGAGGCACACGGGATCAGCGTCGGCGGTTCGCGCTACACCTTCAAGAACGACTCGACGTACTGGATCGGCTGGGACACCTCCACCAACACCCCGGACGCGGGCACGATCTTCCAGTGGAAGTCCTACGGCACCAACGACCAACACCAGCAGAACTACCCGGTGTTGATGAAGGTCGAGGGCGGCGAGCTCAAGCTGTTCCACATCGAGGTGGGCGAGAAGTGGACCCTGAAGTGGTCTACCCCGGTCACGACCAGTACGTACAAGCGCATCGTGCTCGGCATCCACACCTCCTCCGACGCCTCCACCGGGTGGGTGTCGGCCTTCTACAACGGCACGAAGGTCGCCGAGTTCTCCGGCCGCACCTGGGACGACCTGGGCAACGACACCCGCTTCGGCTCCTACGGCTCCGAGGTCAAGGACAAGCGCGTCATCAACTGGATCGACGGGCTCAAGGTCGGCACGACGTACGGAGACGTGGACGACTGACGCCGCCCCGGACGCCCCCCGGCCGCGCTCAGCCGCCGGGCCGGGCCAGGCGCCCTTCGGACAGCTCCAGCAGTGCGTCCCGATGGCGTTCGCGCAGGGTCCGGTCGTGGGTGACCATCACGACCGGGCCCGTGAACTGCTCGACCGCTTCCTGTAGTTGCTCGACCAGCAACAGGCTGAGGTGGTTGCTGGGCTCGTCGAGCAGCAGGAGGTCGGGGCGCCGCGCGAACAGCAGCGCCAGTTCGAGGCGTCGCAGCTGCCCCACGGAGAGCCGGTTCACCGGCACCTCGAAGTCGGAGGGCGCGAACAGGCCGAACCGCGTCAACTCCCGCGCCGCGTCCTCGACATAAGCCTCGCGGTGCGCGGCGAAGGCTTCCAGTACCCCGCGCCGCTCCTGGGAGAAGCGGCTCTCCTGCGGCAAGTAGCCGATGCGCAGCCCTGGTTCACGCTCCACCGTCCCCGCGTCGGGCTCCCGGAGTCCCGCGAGGACGGACAGGAGGGTGGTCTTGCCCGCGCCGTTCGCCCCGGCGATCACGTACCGAGAGCCGGGAGAAAGCTCCAGGTCCACGCCCCGCAGCACATCGCCGACGACCAGGCCCTCGGCCCGCAGGAGCGTGCCGTGAGGCGGCTCGGGCTCGGCCGGCGATCCCTCCGTCGTCTCCTCCGGCCCCCGGAGCGGCGACCGGAAGGCCAGCGGCTCGGGCGGACGGCGCACCTCCTCGTCCAGCAGCCGTCCCAATTGCTGCCGGGCCGCGCGGGTGGCGCGGGATGCGGCAGCCTGGGCTCCGCCTCCGGCGAGGTTGTACGACAGCTTGTCGCCGTCCCGCATCGCACCGAAGACGCGGCCGGTCCTGCCGGCCCGGTCGAGGCGGCGGCGCGCCTCGGCCAGTTCCCGGCGCCAGTCGCGGTACTCCTGCCACCACCGTGCTTGAGCGGCGGCGCGTTCGTCGAGGTAGTCGCGGTAGCCGCCGCCATAGCGCACGGTGGAGCCGCGGGAGCCGTCCAGGTCGACGATCGCGGTGACGGCGGTGTCCAGGAGCAGCCGGTCGTGCGAGGCGATGAGGCACGGCCCCTGGTAGCGGGCGAGCCACTGCACGAGCCAGTCCACCGCGCGGTCGTCGAGGTGGTTCGTCGGCTCGTCGAGGAGCAGCCCGGCGGGCTCGGTGAGGACCAGCTCGGCGAGCGCCAGGCGGGAGCGCTCGCCACCCGACAGCGTCCCGGTGGGGCGGCCCCGGTCCAGGCCGCCGAGGCCGAAGACGTCGAGCACCTCGCCGACCCGGGCGTCCAGTTCCCATCCGCCGCGTCGGGCGAACTCGTCCTGGAGACGGCCGTACTCCTGGAGCACGTCGCTCAGATCGTCGCCCTCGCCGGACGACATCACCTCCTCGGCCCGCCGCATCCGTTCGGCCATGTCGGCGTACTCGGCGGTCGCCCGCGCGAGCACGGTCGCGAGGGTGGCTCCGTCCGGGAAAGCGGGCTGCTGCGGCAAGAACCCCACGTGGCCGGCGACCGCCCGTACGACCTGACCGCGCCGCAGCGGCAGTTCACCGGCGAGGACACGCAGCAGCGTCGACTTGCCCCGGCCGTTCTCACCGATCAGGCCCACCCGTTCACCCCGGGACACCGTCAGCGAGACGTCACGCAGCACCATCCGGTCCCCCAGCACACAGTGCACGTTCTCGGCGAGGAGGTGCGCGGAGCGGTGGTCGGCGGACAGGACGTCCTGTGGTGCGCGATCCGCGGCGGCACGCGCAGCGGAATCCGCGCCGGCACTGCCCGCCTTCGCTTCGGACATCGTGAGGAACTCCTGTCGTACGCAGAGAACTTACGCCGGAGACAACCCGGAAACCAGCTGCGGATCAGCCGCTGATCAGCCGTTGATCAGCCGTTGATCAGCCGTTGATCAGCCGGGGATCATGTGACCGCGCCCGTGAGGCCGGGCGTGCCTCGTCAGTCGGCCAACGGCGTTCCGCAGCGGCCGCAGTACCGGGCGTCGCGTTCGGCGGCCGGCCGGCCGCACGCGGAACAGATGCGGCCGAGCAGGCAGACCGGCTCGCCCGCGTCGAACCCCTCCGCCGGGTCGGCGCCCGGAGCGGGGCGGCGGCGGTGGGCGGTCGTGTAGACCAGCCCCTCCTCCCCCGCGTCCACGCGGCGGCTGACGCCCGCGGGAAGCCAGGCGAGGGCGCCGGGTGCCAGCCGCCAGGTCCCGTCCGGGGTACGCAGTTCACCGCTGCCGGTCAGCACGGTGAACAAGACGCCCCAGGCGTCCTCCGTGTGCTCGCCGATGCCCGCGCCCGGACCCAGCCGGACCACCGCGGCGTCCAGATCCCTCGTACCGTCGACGAGCGACCACAGGACACTGACCGGACCGCGCCCGACGGCTGCGGTCTCTTCCGGTGCGACGAACACCGCGGCGGCGGGTACGGGCCTGGTCATGCGCACTCCAGTCGGCGGCTCTGGTTCGGATCGGCCGCGGCGCCGGCGGGATTCGAACCCGCGGACAGGGAAAGGCAAGGCCCGCCCGGCTCCCGTCAGTCGACGTGAGAGGGGCTTCCCTCACGTCGATCGCAATGGGCCGCTCTGCCACGGCGCCGCAACCTGCGGAACCGCGCGATCCCGCTCCGCCGAGAATAGGCACGGCGCCCGGCGCGGGCGAGCTCATTACCGCCGCGGGCGCAGAAGAGCCACGGGCGCCGTAGAGCCGCAGGCGCCGCCGGGCCGTGAGCGCCGAAGGCCCGTCTCAGGGGCGTGGACCCAGGAACAGGCCGCCGCTCGCCTCGATGACCTGGCCGGTGATCCAGCGCGCCGCGTCGGAGGCCAGGAACGCCACCACGTCCGCGACGTCATCGGGGCCGCCGAGGCGGCCGAGCGCCGTCTTCGCGGTGATGAACTCGACGAGGCCCGGCGCCGCGAAGGACGCTCCGTTGGTCGCGGTCCGCGTCGTGCCCGGGGCGACCGCGTTCACCGTGATGCCCCGGGAGCCGAGTTCGTCGGCCAAGGTCCTGGTCATCGTCTCGATCGCGCCCTTGGTCATGGCGAAGGAGGTCTGGGTGGGAAAGGCGCTGCGGGCCGCCACGGACGACATCGTGATGATGCGGCCTCCCTCGCGGAGCAAGGGCAGGGCCCGCTGGATGATGAAGTACGGGGCGCGTACGTTCACCGCGAACAGGCGGTCGAACTCTGGCCGTGTCGTGACGCCGAGCGGGCCGGCGGGTGCGGCCGCCGCGTTGTTGACCAGGATGTCGAGCGGCTGCCCGGCCAGACCCGCCTCGACCCCCGCGAAGAGGGTCTCGACGTCGTCGTCTCCGCCCAGTTCGGCCCCGACGGCGAACGCGCTGCCTCCGGCTCGCTCGATCTCCTTGACCGTGGCCGCGGCCCCGGCCTCGTCCGTGCCGAAGTGCACGACGACCGTGGCCCCTTGGGCCGCAAGCCGGACGGCGATCGCCTGCCCTATGCCGCGCGACGCTCCGGTCACCAGGGCCGTCCTGCCGGTCAGATCACTCATGTCCCACCCCTTTGACGCGAGCGACTACCAAGCTGGTAGTCACTACCACTCCGGTAGGGTCTACCAGATGCCCGACCAACACTCAACGCTCCGCGCACAACGGCGAATCGAGACGCAGCGCACGGTGCAGGCGCACGCGGTGCGGCTGTTCACCGAGCGGGGGTACGACGCCACGACCGTGACCGACGTGGCCCGGGCCGCCGGCGTGTCACCGATGACCGTCTACCGGCACTTCCCCACCAAGGAAGACCTGGTGCTCTTCGAACCGCACGGCCACCTGGTCGCGGAGCGGATCGCCGCGTCCTCGCCGGCGCAGCCTCTCGTCCGGCGCATCGGCCGGGCACTCGTCGACTCGGCCGCGGTGATGACCGGCGGTGACCGTGGAGGAGGCCGCACGGCGAGCGAGCAGTTCCTCCTGGCGCGCCTCCGGCTGATGATCTCGACACCGGCGTTGCGGGCCAAACACCTGGACAGTCAGTACGCCCTCCAGCAGGCGGTCGTCGAGGGCCTCGGAGACGAAGCAGCCGACGCCGAGACGGTCTTCCGCGCCCGGGCGGCGGCCAGCGCCTGCCTGGGCGCCATGCACACGGCGCTGGTGCACTGGGCCGAGGACGACGGACGCTCCGCACTCCCGGACCTGATCGCGCGGGCGCTGACCGCCGCCTTCGGCGAGGTCATGACCGGCGGCACCTCGGACACCTGAGGCTTCGCCCGGGGCTGTCGAACTGGGCGCGCAGCACGCCTCATCGACCCTCGGGCGCCCCCCGGGACACCGCGGGTTCCAGCGGGACCCCCGTCCGCCCGTCGAAGATCATCGCGTGCAGAATGACCCGTATGCCGACGACGAACACCCCCAAAGCGGCCACGGCCGACGACGCCGCGCGGATCGGCGGCGTCCTGGCGCGCGCTTTCGAGGACGACCCGATGATGCGCTGGTTCTTCCCCGACGGCGCCACGCGCGACGCGGGGCTCGCCCGCTACTTCGCCACGCTCTTCACCCGGCAGTACGTCCGTCACGGCGTCTGCGAGCACACCGCGTCGGCCGCCGCCTTCTGGGTGCCGCCGGGCGCGCAGGACAAGGCGGTTCCCGACGCGGAGACCGTCCAGGAGCTCGTGGAGCTACTGGGCGACCGGGCCGCGCTGTTCCAGCAGGCCACGGCGGCGGCCGCCGGGCAGGGCCCCCAGGAGCCGCACTGGTACCTGGCCGTGATCGGCGCCGACCCCGCCGCCCAGGGCCAGGGCCAGGGAGCCGCGCTCCTCCGCTCGGGTCTCGCCCGGGCGGACGCGGACGGCCTGCCCGTCCACCTGGAGTCCTCCAAGCCGTCGAATCTCCCCGTCTACGAGCACTTCGGCTTCACGGTGCTGGGTGAGGTACGACTGCCCGGCGGCGGGCCCACGTTGTGGTCGATGCGCCGCGAGGGCCGCCGCCCGCCTCAGGCCTGAGTCACTCGCCCGCGCGCATCAGCAGATGGCCGCGGCGGAACCGCTCGCCCTCCTGCGGCTCGCGCAGCATCCTTCCGATCTCCACGAATCCGGCCTCGCGGGCCAGCTCCGCGAGGCCGTCGACCGGCCAGCGGTAGGCGGTCGTGACCTTGTGGTCGAAGGGGGCGACCGGTCCGCCCTCCGCCTCGAAGAACCCCAGCAGGAGGGGGCAGCCGGGTGCGAGGACCCGGCGGAACTCGCTGAAGTACGCGGGCAGGTCCTGGGGCGGGGTGTGGATGAGCGAGTACCAGGACAGGATGCCGGTCAGCTTGCCGTCGTCCAGGTCGAGGGCGTCCATGGAGCCGACCTCGAACCGCAGGTCCGGGTGGTTCTTCCGGGCGACATCGATCATCGCCGGTGACAGGTCCATGCCGAAGACGTCCAGGCCCAGGTCCCGCAGATGTGCCGTCGTCCACCCGGGGCCGCACCCGAGTTCGGCGACCGGCCCGGCACCGGACGACGCGAGTTCGGCGAACGCGGCGATCACCGCGCGGTCCAGCGGGGTGGACGCGAGCGCGTCGCGGGCCAATGCGTCGTACAGGCCGACGACGGAGTCGTAGGCGGCCGCTGTCGCGGAGAGGTGGGAGGAAGTCTCAGTCATGGGCGAAGAATCTAGTGCTTGTCCCTCGCTCCGGTGCCGGCCCCTCACTCGCGGCACCTTCCCTTCACTGCCGCGCTCGCCCCTCGCTCAGGCGTTGCGGCGCGGCAGGCGTACCACCTGGACGAAGAAATCGTCGATCTGCCGTACGGCGGCGATGAACTGGTCCAGGTCGACCGGCTTGGTGACGTAGGCGTTCGCGTGCAGCTTGTAGCTGCGCAGGATGTCCTCCTCGGCCGCCGACGTGGTGAGCACCACCACCGGGATGTCCTGGAGGTCCTGGTCCGACTTGATCTTCTCCAGGACCTGGCGCCCGTCGTACTTGGGGAGGTTGAGGTCCAGCAGGATGAGATCGGGCCGCGGGGCGTCCGTGTACGCGTCGCGCCGGTAGAGGAAGTCGAGCGCTTCCTCGCCGTCCCGGACCACGTGCAGGTTGTTGCGGATCTTGTTGTCCTCGAACGCCTCGCGCGTCATCAGCTCGTCGCCCGGATCGTCCTCCACGAGGAGCACGTCGATCGGCGCGGCATCAGGGGTGGTCATGTCAGTACCTCTTCCTCGGCACGGGACGCGGTGTCCTCGGCGGTGTCGGCGGCGGTGTCGGCCTCGGACGGCAGGGTGAAGCAGATCCGGGTTCCCTCGGCGACGCCGCTGTCGATCCAGATGTGCCCGCCGTGGTGTTCGACGATCTTCTTGCACAGTGCCAAGCCGATGCCGGTGCCCCCGTAGGAGTCCCGGCCGTGCAGACGCTGGAAGATCACGAAGACCTTCTCCGCGAACTCCTCGGGGATGCCGATGCCGTTGTCGGTGACGCTGAAGCTCCAGGCGCCCGCGTCCGCGTCCTCCTCGCAGGTGATCCGGATCCGCGGGGTGCGTTCGGGGTGGTGGAACTTGACGGCGTTGCCGACGAGATTCTGCCAGAGCATGGCCAGGAGCGTCGGGTCGCCCACGACCTCGGGCAGCTTCTCGGGGCGCTCGACGACCGCGTCGGTGTCCCGGACGGCGGTGTCCAGGTTGGCCAGTGCCTTGGTGAGCGCCTGGTCGAGGTCGACGGGCACGCGGGCGTCGTTGAGACGCCCCACGCGCGAGAAGGTCAGCAGGTCGTTGATGAGGATCTGCATGCGCTTGGCGCCGTCGACCGCGAAGTCGATGTACTGCTTGCCGCGCTCGTCGAGCACCTCTCCGTACCGCTTCTCCAGGAGCTGGCAGAAGGAGGCCACCTTGCGCAGGGGCTCTTGGAGGTCGTGCGAGGCCACGTAGGCGAACTGCTCCAGCTCGGCGTTCGAGCGGCGGAGCTCCACGGCCTGGGCGTCCAGGTCGGCGGCCTGCTGGGTCAGCACGTCGCGCCGGCGGCGTGAGGCCCCCAGCTCATCGACTATCTGCTGGCGCATGCCCTCCACGTCCACCGCCACCGCTCTGAGGTCCGCGGGCCCGTCGATGGTGATGACGTGGTCGAAATCGCCGCGGGCCACTTGCCGCGAGGAGGAGCGCAGCGCCTCCAGGGGCCGGACCACCAGGGCGCGCACCAGCAGCGCCAGTGCGATCCCGGCCAGCACGAAGACCGCCACCATGGCGCCCAGGATCACGGTGCGCACGGTGCGGGTGTCGTCCAGCTCCTGCTTGCCGTCCTTGACGGCCTTGGCCAGATCGGCGTTCTGCACGGCCCACACGGAGCGGATCTGGTCGAAGACTTCCTTGCCGCGCTCGGCGCTCTTCTCGGCGACGGCGCGCGGCTTGCCGGGCGTGACCTCGTCCACGAGGGGGTCGGCGTACGCGCGCCGCCAGTCCGCCGCCTCGCGCTGGACCGTCTTGAGGTTGGCCAGCAGCCGGGGCTGGTCCCCGATGAGCTCACGCAGCCGGGCGGCGGCGCGGGCCTCGTCGCGCTTGCCCTGGTCGTAGGGGGCCAGGAACTGGCGGTCGGCGGTGATGGCGTAGCCGCGGACGCCGGTCTCCTGGTTCACCAGGGCGGCCTGGAGACGGTAGGTCTGCGTGCTGGCCGGCTGGAGGCGGTCGGTCAACCGGTCGGTGACGTCCGCGGTCTGCCCCAGCAGGCGGGCGCCGACCACCGTGCCGGCCACGACCAGAAGGACCATCAGGAGCAGGACGAGCTGGAACCAGCCCTGCACCGTCAGCCGTCGGCCGAGCCACGCCATGCCTGTCCCGATACGCGCCGTACCGCTACTCTCCGTCTCGGTGCTCGCCGTCCCGGCCTGCGCCGTCCCGGCCTTCTTCGTCTCAACCACGGCGCTGTTCTCCGATGCTGCTCTTGTACCGGCCCTCGACCACGGACCGGGTGGGGCCGACCCCCTCGCCGTGCCAGTGCAGGTGCACCACGGCCACGTCGTCGGCCAGGCCGCCTTGCTCCTCGGCGAGGTCCTCGGCCCGTTGGATCAGTGTGTCGACGAACGCCTCGGGGGCCAGCGGGCCCAGCTCGCGCGCGAGGCCGAGCAGCCCCTCTTCGCCGAGCCGCTCGCGTCCGACGCCGGTGTGCCCCTCGAAGAGGCCGTCGGTGAACAGCACCAGCGCCGCCCCCTTCGGCAGGGCCACCTCCTCGACCGGCCAGAGGGGGACACCGGGCGCGACGCCCAGGGCGGGACCGCCGGCCACCTCCACCCACTGGACGCCGCCGTCCGCGGTGCGCATCAGCATCCCGGGGTGGCCCGCGCGCGTCAGCCGTACGTGCCGGGCCCCGGCCGGGACGGAAAGGCTCGTCAGCGTGGCGAAGACGTACGGCTTCACCCGCTCGGCCAGCATGATCTCCTCGAGCCGGCTCACCTGTTCGGTGCCGGTGACACCGCTGAGCACCAGGGTGCGCCAGGCGATGCGCAGGGCCACGCCCAGGGCCGCCTCGTCGGGACCGTGCCCCGAGACGTCGCCTATCAGTGCGTGCACGGTGCCGTCCGCGCTCTGGACGATGTCGTAGAAGTCGCCGCCCAGCAGGGCCTGCGCGCGGCCGGGGCGGTAGCGGGCCACGACGTCCACGCCCGCGCTGTTCAGGAGCGGCCTGGGCAGCAGTCCCCGCTCGAGCCGGGCGTTCTCCTGGGCCTGCATCTGGCTGGCCTGGAGGGCGACGGCGGCCTGCTCGCCCTGCTTGCGCTGGATCGCGTAGCGCACGGCTCTGCCGAACAGTTCCGGTTCGACGCGGCCCTTGACGAGGTAGTCCTGGGCGCCCGCGGCCACGGCCGCGGATCCGGTCTCCTCCTCGGCGAGGCCGGTGAGCACGACCACGGCGACCTGATCGGCCTGTGACCGGATCATGGACACGGCTTCCAGCCCGTGGGCGTCCGGCAGATGCAGGTCGAGCAGCACGCAGTCGGGCACTTCGAAGGCCAGGACCTCACGCGCCTCGGCCATCGAGCGCACCCATTGCAGGCGCATCTTCAGCGCGCTGTCGGCGACCAGCTCTTCGACCAGGAGTGCGTCGCCGGCGTCGTCCTCGACCAGCAGCACCGACGGCGGTGACAACTGCCGTGCCGCCGCGGAGTCACTCTCACTGGCTGAACGCACGCCGGAAGTCCATGGCTGTGAGGCCACCGCTCTGTTCCTGCCTTCCCCACCGGTAAGTCCGCCTGGCCATCCGGCCGTTGCCGACCGTCGACTTCTGCGGCACGGCGGCCGCAGGGGTGTCGAACGGTATCCGGATCTTCGCACAATGCGCACACCGCTCGGTAGCCGACGGCAGAGGGTCGACGGGGCGCGGCCGAGCGGTGGAGCAGGCGGGACAGGGGCGAGGCCCCACAAGAGGGTGCAATACGGAACGCGGACAAGTGGCATATGCCACACGAATGTTTACGAGTACGGCAATCCGGTCACCCGGTGCCTGTCATTGCTGTCCTCGCTGTCTTGGCCCTCACTGCCCCACCCTACCGTCGATGCATTCGCGCAACAGATCGGCCTGCCCGCAGTGCCGGGCGTACTCCTCGATCCTGTGCACCATCAGCTCCCGGACGGCGAATCCGTCCTTGCCCAACCGCTCGCCCAGATCCGAGTGCTCGGCCAGTTCGGCGTCCAGGGCCGCCTGCTCGCGCGCCAGGTCGGCGTAGGCGGCGTCGACCACGGACTGCTCGCCGACCGCGCCGTGGAAGTCCGCGTCCCGCTCGCCGTACAGCTTCGGCAGCGGCTCGTCGCTCCTGATCCAGTTGCGCCAGTCCCGCTCCACCTCGGCGAGGTGCCGCAACAGGCCGAGCAGCGACAGCGTCGAGGGCGGGACCGAGCGCCGGGCCAGCTGCTCCGCGTCCAGTCCCTCGCACTTCATCTTCAGGGTCAGGCGGTAGTTCGCCAGGAAGTCCTGGAGCGTCGCCAGCTCACCGTCCGGACTGACCCCGTCGCTGTTGCGGGGGTCGTCGTCCGGGTCCGCCCACATGTCGGGGTAGGTGGTGGCCTGGCTCCATCGTTCGGGTCCGTCGCTCATGCGCGTCATGGTCGCCGGTGCCGTCCCGGCGCGCCACCGACTTTTGCGCCCGCCGCCCGGCCGCCCCGGAGCCTCTGCCGCCGCGCCCGGTCACTCGCCGTGCTGGATCTGGATCAGGTTGCCGCAGGTGTCGTCGAACACCGCGGTGGTGACCGGACCCATCTCCAGCGGCTCCTGGGTGAAGCGCACGCCGAGGTCCCGCAGCCGCTTGAACTCCGCGGGCACGTCCTGCACGGCGAAGGAGGTGACCGGGATGCCGTCCTCGACGAGGGCCGTCTTGTACGGCTGCACCGCCGGGTGCCCGGAGGGCTCCAGGAGCAGCTCGGTGCCTTCGGGGTCCTCCGGCGAGACTACGGTCAGCCACCGGTCGTCGCCGACGGGGACGTCGTGCTTCTTCACGAAGCCGAGCACCTCGGTGTAAAAGTGCGCCGCCTTCTCCTGGTCGTCGACGAAAACGCTGGTCAGGTGGATCCTCATGTGCGCTCCGGTGCTGTGGGCCTGAGCCATCGGGTCGCGATGACCTCAAGCGGTTCGGTGTTCAGGTCGTGGAACTTGTAGCGGCCCTCGCGTCGCGAACGGACGAGTCCGGCCGCTTCCAGGACGGCCAGGTGCTGGCTGATCGCCTGGCGGGACAGACCCAGGCCGTGCTTGTTCAGCAGCCTGGCGCATATCTCGAACAGGGTCTGGCCGTTCCGCTCCACCAGCTCGTCAAGGATGCGCCGACGGGTGGGGTCGGCCAGGGCCTTGAACACATCCTCCGACATGAACACCACCATAGGCAAGTGACGACTTACCTATCAAGGCGGCGTCGTGCCGGGTTGCGCCGGCCGCGGCGGGACGCGCGTGGTGAGGGGCCGGTCAGCGCCAGTCGGGTGCGCCCGCGACGGGCGCCCGCTGACTTTCGATCTTCGTCTGGATCTCCCGCATGACGGCCACGACGCGGTCTTGGTGCGCGTCGGTGAGGCGGGCCACGGGGACCGAGCAGCTGATGGCGTCGACGGCTGGCGCGTCGTACCGCAGGGCGAAGCCGAAGCCCGCGATGCCGGTCACCGTCTCCTCGCGGTCGATGGCGTAGCCACGCTCGCGCACCCGCTCCAGGTCGGCGAGCAGGGCGGCCCGGTCGGTGTGCGTGCCTTCCGTGAAGGCGGGCAGCGCCCCCTCGGCCAGGGGCAGTTCACCGTCCGGGCGTTCCGCGAGGAGCGCCTTGCCCAGGGCCCCGGCGTGGGCGGGGACCCGGCGGCCGACCCGGCTGATGGTGCGCAGGTACTCGTGCGACTCGCGGGTGGCGAGGTAGACGACGTGGGGGCCGTCGAGCCGGGCCAGGTGGATCGTCTCGCCCAGGGCGTCCGAGGCCTCGTCCAGATAGGGGCGGATGGCACGCACCCGCGGGTCGCCGTCCAGGTAGCTCGTGCCGGTCAGCAGCGTGCGGATCCCGATGCCGTAGAGGGATCCGGTGGTGTCCGTGCGCACCCAACCGCAGTCGACCAGGGTCCGCAGCAGTTGGTACATGCTGCTGCGCGGCACGGCCAACTCCTCGGCGAGCTCGTCGAGACGGGCCGGCCGGTCGGCGCGCTCGGCGAGCAGCTCAAGAAGTGCGACGGTACGCAGCGCCGACTTCACCCCGCGGACACCCGCGCCCATGCCGGGGTCCGTTCCGCTGTCCGCCATGCGCCCATCGTAGATCCGCGGTGCCCGCCCATTGACCCCGATCGTTCATGACTCTAGCCTCCATTCTCATACGTGGACGCCATCTGCATATAGAGATGAGATGCATGAACGAGCTCCGTACGTGCACGGATCCCCAGGACGTCGCCCGGCGGCTGCGCGAGGGCATGGCACGCGGCGTGCTGTCCTTCCCGCTCACGAGCATGCGCGGCGACGGCAGCCTCGACGCGGAGGCCTACCGGACCTACCTGACCGCCCAGTTGGCGACGGAGCCGGGCGCCGTCTTCCCCGCCTGCGGGACCGGCGAGTTCTTCTCGCTCGACGAGGAGGAGTACCGCACGGTCATCAGGATCACCGTCGAGGTCGCCGCCGGGCGGCTGCCGGTGGTGGCCGGCACCGGATACGGGTGGGCCCAGTCCCTGCGGTTCGCCCGCATCGCGCACCAGGAGGGCGCCGACGCCCTGCTCGTGATGCCCCATTACCTGGTCGAGGCCTCGCAGGACGGCCTGGTGGAACAGGTGCGCCGCATCGCCGCAGGCACCAGGCTGCCCCTCATCGCCTACCAGCGCGGCCAGGTGGCCTTCACCGCCGACGCCCTGCGCCGGATCGCCGCCCTCCCCTCCGTCATCGGCCTCAAGGACGGACACAGCGACCTCGACCGGCTCCAGCGCCTGACCCTCGCCGCCCCCGAGGACTTCCTCTTCTTCAACGGCGCCTCCACCGCGGAGATCCAGGCCCGCGCCTACGCCACCGTCGGCGTCCCCGCCTACTCCTCCGCCGTCCACGCCTTCGCACCCGAGATCGCCGGAGCCTTTTTCACCGCGCTGCGCCGACAGGACGACGCGGCGGTGGACCGGCTGCTGCGGGAGTTCTACGTCCCGCTGGTCGAGCTGCGCGACCGGGCTGCGGGCTACGCCGTCTCGCTCGTCAAGGCCGCCGCCCGGCTGCGCGGCCTGCCCGTCGGTCCGGTCCGCGCGCCCCTCACCGATCCCGGCCCGGACGACCTCGCCGACCTGGAGGAGGTCCTGGATACCGGTCTCGCCCTGGTCTCGGCCGCCCGCCACCGGGCCTGAACGCACGACGCACGCCTTGCTCACCAGTTCAAAGGGGAACTGAAATGCCGCTCGTCGTAGTCGGGATCAGCGTCTTGATCCTGCTGTTCCTCATGACCCGCCTGAAACTGAACGGCTTCGCCGCGCTCCTCTTCGTGGCCGTCGGGGTCGCACTGGTGCAGGGGATACCGGTGGCCACCATCCCCGACGTCCTCTCGGAGGGCATCGGCGGCCAGATCGGCGACACGATGCTCGTCATCGGGCTCGGCGCCATGGTCGGCCGGGTCATGGGGGACTCCGGGGCCGCCCAGCGCATAGCGAACACGATGCTGGACGCGTTCGGACCGCGCTGGGTGCAGGTCGCCATGGTGGTCACGTCCATGCTCATCGGCGTCACCATGTTCTACGAAGTCGCCTTCATCATCATCGTGCCCATCGCCTTCACCCTCGTCCGCGTCACCGGGGCCAGGCTGCTGTGGATCGGGCTGCCGATGTCCATCACGCTCTCCACGATGCACAGCTTCCTGCCGCCGCATCCCGGCCCCACCGCCGTGGCCGCCACGTTCCACGCCTCCGTCGGCCTGACGCTGGTCTACGGCCTGTTCATCGCCGTACCCGCCGGCGCGCTGATCGCTCTGGTGTGGCCGCGGCTGCCGTTCATCCGGGCGATGAACCCCTCCATCCCCAAGGGCCTGGTGAGCGAGCGCGAGTTCACCGACGAGGAGATGCCGGGCCTCGGCTGGTCACTGACCGTGGCCCTCTTCCCCGTCGTCCTGATCGCCGGCGCCTCGGTCACCGAGATGGCCACGTCCGCCGAGAGCCCCCTCCTGCACACCGTCACCTTCATCGGCTCGGCGCCCATCGCCCTGCTCCTGACCCTCTCCCTGGCGATCTGGGCGTTCGGGCCGCGCATCGGCCGCAGCCTGTCCGACGTCAGCGCCTCGTGCACGTCGGCGGCCCAGGCCATGGCGATGATCCTGCTGGTGATCGGAGCGGGCGGCGCCTTCAAGAACGTCCTCGTCGAAGGGGGCATCTCCGATCACATCAAGGACACCACCGACGGCTGGTCCGTCTCACCGATCATCCTGGCCTGGCTCATCGCGGTGATCCTCCGCATCGCCCTCGGCTCCGCCACGGTCGCCGTCGTCACCGCGTCCGGCGTCGTCCTGCCGCTCCTCGCGGGCAGCGGCGTCCACCCCGAGATCCTCGTGCTCGCCGTCTCCTGCGGCTCGATCGCCTTCTCGCACGTCAACGACCCCGGATTCTGGCTGTTCAAGGAGTACTTCAATCTGTCGGTCATCGAGGCGATCAAGGTCCGCACCACCTATACGACGGTGCTCGCGATCCTCGGCCTCGGCGGCGTGCTCGCGGTGGAGTGGGCCCTGGACGTCCTCAGCCTCTGACGCACCTGACACCTCTGACACATCTGACACCTCTCAGGCCTCCGGCCTTCCGGCCCCCGCTCCCTCTGTCCCCACTCCCCCTGTCCCCGGTCCTCCCCTTCTCCCACCCGAGGAATCTCTGATCATGAACAGGCAGCCGACCGTCACCGCGTTCAGCGTCTACCCGGTCGCCGGCCGGGACTGCATGGAACTCAACCTCTCCGGCGCCCACGGCCCCTACTTCACCCGCAACGTCGTGGTCCTGACCGACTCCGAGGGCCGCACCGGCCTGGGCGAGGTACCGGGCGGCGAAAAGATCACCCAGACCCTGCGCGACGCCGAGCCCCTCGTCGTCGGCGCCCGCCTCGGCGACCACCAGCGCGTCCTGCGCCAGATCGGCGACCGCTTCGCCGACCGTGACGCCGGCGGGCGCGGCACCCAGACCTTCGACCAGCGCACCGCCGTCCACGCCGTCACCGCCGTGGAATCCGCGCTGCTCGACCTCCTGGGCCAGCACCTGGAGGTGCCCGTCGCGGCGCTGCTCGGCGACGGACAGCAGCGCGACTCCGTCCGCGTCCTCGGCTACCTCTTCTACGTCGGCGACCCTGACCGCACCGATCTCGGCTACGTCCGCGAACCCGACTCCCCCGTCGACTGGCACCGCATCCGGCACGAGCAGGCCCTCACCCCCGAGGCGATCGTCCGGCAGGCCGAAGCCGCCCACGACCGCTACGGATTCCGGGACTTCAAGCTCAAGGGCGGCGTCCTGGCCGGGGCCGAGGAGGTCGCGGCCGTACGCGCCCTGAAGGACCGCTTCCCCCAGGCCCGCATCACCCTCGACCCCAACGGCGCCTGGTCGCTGCGCGAGGCGATCGAGCTGTGCGCCCCGCTGACCGACACGCTCGCCTACGCCGAGGACCCCTGCGGCGCCGAGGGCGGCTACTCGGGCCGCGAGGTCCTGGCCGAGTTCCGCCGCGCCACGGGGCTCGCGACCGCCACCAACATGGTCGCCACCGACTGGCGGCAGCTGACCCACGCCCTGGCCCTGCAGTCGGTGTCCATACCCCTGGCCGACCCGCACTTCTGGACCATGCAGGGCTCCGTCCGCGTGGCGCAGCTGTGCAACGCGATGGGGCTGACCTGGGGATGCCACTCCAACAACCACTTCGACATCTCCCTGGCCATGGTCACCCACTGCGGGGCCGCGGCACCCGGCGCGTACAACGCCCTGGACACGCACTGGATCTGGCAGGAGGGCCTGGAGCGCCTCACCACCACCCCGCCCCGCATCGTCGACGGGGAGATCGCCGTGCCGGACGCCCCCGGCCTGGGCGTCGAACTCGACATGGACCGCCTGCTGGCCGCCCACGAGCTCTACCGGCACAAGGCCCTGGGCGCCCGCGACGACGCCACCGGCATGCGCTACCTCATCCCCGACTGGCAGTTCGACGACAAACGCCCCTGCCTGGTGCGCTGAAGGGCCTACGCTCCCCCGGGCCGCGCGACGAGGGCCTCGACCCCGTCCAGGAACCGTTCGAGACCGAACTCGAAGAGCGTGCCCAGCTCCAGATCGAACTCCTCGTCACCGAAGAGCGCGGCGAGGACCGGGTAGGCCCCGTTGGTCTGGATGGCGTCCATCCGTGCCTCGTTGGACGCCATCCACTCCTCGGGACTCATGCCGGTGTCCTGACGGGCCCGGGACTCCAGCTCCATGGCCAGCGTGACGCCCTGGGCGTACCCCAGGAGCGCGAGGTGGACATGGATCATCTGGTACGGCGTGAGTCCCACCCCGTTCAGGGCGCCGAGGACCCGCTCCGTGTACCGCATGGCGTGCGGCGAGGCCATCGGCCGGGTGAGTCCGGCCATGGCCCGCCCCAGCCAGGGATGCCGCTCGTACAGCCCCCACAGCCACCGCACCTCCTGGGTCAGTCGCGCACGCCAGCCGTGCGCCCGGGGGCCCGGCGGTTCCTCGCTGAACACCGCTTCCGACATCAGCCGTACGAGCTCGCCCTTGCTCGGCACATGCCGGTACAGGGCCATGGTGGAGGCCCCGAACTCCGCCGCGACCCGGCGCATGGACAGCGCGGCCAGACCTTCCGCGTCGGCGAACGCGATCGCGGTGCGGATGACGCGCTCGCGGGTCAGGCCCTGGCCGGGAGCCGCGCGCCGCTCCCGCACCGGCTCCGCCACGACCGTGCCGACGCCGGGCACGGCACGCACCAGACCCTCCTGGTTCAGTACGGCCAGCGCCTTGGTGGCGGTCGCCATCGCGACACCCCACTCCTGGGTGATGCGCCGGGTGGAGGGGACACGGTCGCCCGGAGCGAGGTCGCCGGAGTCGATCCGCCGACGGATGTCGCGGGCGATGCGGAGATAGGGCGGATCGGCAGCCATGACCGCACTGTACTAGTGCACCAGAACCCTCATCACCGGCCCGATGGCTTGCATTTCGGATGGTGCACTAGGTCGTTGTTTGCGACGTACGCGCCGACCGGATTCCGTGGCGGCATGAACCACACACCCGGCCCCCGTGCGGGCCGCAAGGAATGGACCGCACTCGGCGTCCTGATGCTGCCGCTGCTGCTGGTCTCGATGGACGTCTCGATCCTCTATTTCGCGATCCCCTACATCAGCCAGGACCTGGGGCCCAGCGCCACACAGCAGCTGTGGATCCTGGACATGTACGGCTTCGTGCTCGCCGGCCTGCTCATCACCATGGGCGCGCTCGGCGACCGGATCGGCCGGCGCGCGCTGATCCTGGCGGGCGCCGCGCTCTTCGGCGCGGCCTCGGTCGCCGCCGCGTACGCGCACTCGGCCGATCTGCTCATCGCCGCCCGGGCGTTGCTGGGGCTGGGCGGTGCCGCCCTGATGCCGTCGACGCTCGCCCTGATCCGCAACCTTTTCCGCGACGCGAAGCAACGCGGCAAAGCGATCACCGTGTGGACGGCCGTCATGACCACCGGCATCTCCCTGGGGCCCGTGCTCAGCGGCCTGCTCCTCGAACACTTCTGGTGGGGTTCGGTCTTCCTGGTCAACCTGCCCGCGATGGTGCTGCTGCTCGTCCTGGTCCCGTTCCTGGTCCCGGAGTTCACCTCACCGCAGCAGGGCCGCTTCGACCTGCTGAGCGCGGCGCTCTCCCTCGCCGCGCTGCTCCCGGTCATCTACGGCATCAAGGAGACGGCCCAGCACGGCTACCAGCCGCTGCCCGCCCTCGGCATCAGCTCCGGGCTGGTGCTCGGCCTCGTCTTCGTACGCCGTCAACGGCGTCTGCCGCACCCGATGATCGACCTCGGCCTGGTGGGCCGCCGCGCGTTCGGCGGCCCGCTGGCGGCCAATCTGCTCGCCATGTTCGCCACGGTGGGCATGGCCGTCTTCCTCACGCAGTACCTCCAGTCCGTGCTCGTCATGAGCCCGTTCGAGGCCGCCCTGTGGAGCATGGTGCCGGCCGCGGGCATGGCCGTCATGGCCCCGGCCGCGGCGGTGTGCGCGCAGCGCGTCGACCGTGCCTACGTCATGGGCGGCGGGTTCCTCGTCGCCGCCTGCGGGTTCCTCTGGCTGACGCAGGTGCACGTCGGCACGGCCCTGTGGGTCACGCTGGCCGCCGCGTCGGTCTACGCGGGGGGTCTGGTCGCCGCGATGACGCTCGCCAACGAACTGGCCCTGGGCGCCGCCCCGCCGGAGCGCGCGGGCTCGGCCGCGGCCGTCCTGGAGTCGGGCCAGGAACTGGGCGGGGCCCTGGGCATGGCGATCCTCGGCTCCATCGGTGCGGCGGTCTACAGCCGTGACATGGCCGACGCCGTGCCGGCCGGCGTCCCGCGGGCCGACGCGGTGCGCGAGACCCTGGGCGGGGCGACGAGCGCGGCCGCGCACCTTCCGGCCACCACGGCCGACACCCTGCTGACCGCCGCGCGGGACGCCTTCACCCACGGCCTGGGCTACGCGGCCGTCGGCGCGGCCACGGTGATGACCGCCGCGGGCCTGCTCACCCTCACCCTGCTGCGCGGCACGCGGCCTCTCGAACCCGGTGATGACGTCGACTGTGCGAAGGCACGAGAGCGTGGTGATGTTCTTGGCGTGACCGCGCGGCATGGCCGCGGATGATTCCGGGCACCTGCGCTGTCGTGCGCGACGGGCACACGTGAAGGCAGTATCGACACGGCGAGACCCGCGGGCACAGCAGGGAAGAGCAGCAAGAAGAGCGCGAAGAGCGCGAACGGCAAGCACAGCAGGAATCGAGAAGGGATCCCCCGATGGCAGCGGCCAAGACCGTGACGTTCCCCTCCGGCGTGAGCGTGCCCGCCCTGGGCCAGGGCACCTGGCGCATGGGCGACGACCCCGCGCGCCGCGCCGAGGAGCTGGCCGCGCTGCGCAGGGGCCTCGACCTGGGCATGACGCTGATCGACACGGCCGAGATGTACGGGAGCGGCGCATCGGAGGAGCTGGTGGGCGAGGCGATCCGCGGGCGGCGTGAGGAGGTGTTCCTGGTGAGCAAGGTGCTGCCGTCGAACGCCGACGCCCGGGGCACGGTCGACGCCTGCCACGCGAGCCTGCGCCGCCTGGGCACCGACCGGATCGACCTGTACCTGCTGCACTGGCGGGGCGGGGTGCCGCTCGCCGAGACCGTCGAGGCCCTCGAAGGACTGGTGAGCCGCGGCAGCATCGGCGCCTGGGGGGTGAGCAATCTCGACGTCGACGACCTGGCGGACCTCCCCCAGGGCGCGCTGCCGCAGACGGACCAGGTGCTCTACAACCTCACGCGCCGCGGCCCCGAGTTCGACCTGTTCCCCTGGGCCCGCGCACGCTCGATGCCTCTGATGGCCTACTCGCCGCTGGAGCAGGGGCGCCTCCTGGGCCGGCAGGCCCTGGAGGCGGTGGCGTCGGCGCACGGGAGCACGCCGCTTCAGGTGGCGCTGGCCTGGGTGCTGCGGCACGACGACGTCATCGCCATCCCCAAGGCCTCCTCCGCGGCGCACGTGGAGGAGAACCACGGCGCCCTGGAACTGCGCCTCACCGACGAGGACCTCAAGGCGCTGGACGCGGCGTTCCCCGCGCCGGTCCGCAAGGAGCCGCTGGAGATCCTCTGAGCGGAGCACGGCCTCCGGAAGGTCCTCGGCCCGCGGATGTGTGCGCCGGGCAGGTCCGGGCACCCGCCAGGTCCGTCAGGTCCTGCGCATGCTCCCCCGAGCGTGTCGCTCTAGGGTGAATCCCGGGGCCGCCCACGCCCGCGAGCCGCCGGCTCCGGGCCCGACCGGAGGCCGTACATGCTCCTCGCCGCGAGCGGAACCTTCGCCGACGCTCGCCGTCGGCGTGGCGGTCGGCGCCGTACCGCTCGCTTTCTTCCGGTTCGGTCGGCGGCAGGTCACCAGACGCCCCACCCACCGCAGGAGCCCCAGCCGCGCGCGAGTTCCCGGGAGGCGTCCCATGAGGGCGCTTCACACTCGCGCCACGCGTCCCGAGGAGGAACGGCATGCCCATCGCCACGGTCAATCCCGCCACCGGCGAGACGCTCGAAACCTTCGAGCCGCTGACGGACGCGGAGGTCGAGCGCCGTGTGGCGACGGCCCACACCGCGTTCGGCCAGTACCGCACCAGCACCTTCGCCGAGCGGGCCCGGCTCTTGAACCGGGCCGCCGACCTGCTGGAGGAGGACAACGCGTCCATCGCCCGGACCATGACCACCGAGATGGGCAAGCCCGTCAAGGCGGCCAGGGCCGAGGCGGCCAAGTGCGTCAAGGCCATGCGCTGGTACGCCGAGCGGGCCGAGGGACTGCTCGCCGACGAACATCCCGCGCAGGCCGACGTGGAGGACTCCGGCGCGAGCCGGGCGATCGTCCGCTACCGCCCGCTGGGCGTGGTGCTCGCCGTGATGCCGTGGAACTTCCCGCTGTGGCAGGTCGTCCGGTTCGCCGCGCCCGCGCTGATGGCCGGCAACGTCGGGCTGCTGAAGCACGCGTCGAACGTGCCGCAGACCGCCCTCTACCTCGAAGACCTCTTCCGCCGTGCCGGATTTCCCGAGGGCTGCTTCCAGACGCTCCTGATCGGCTCGGGCGCCGTCGAGGCCGTCCTGCGCGACGAGCGGGTGGCCGCGGCGACGCTGACCGGCAGCGAGCCCGCCGGCCGCTCGGTGGCGTCCACCGCGGGCGACGAGATCAAGAAGACCGTCCTGGAGCTGGGCGGCAGCGATCCCTACCTCGTGCTGCCGAGCGCCGACGTCGAGCGGGCCGCCGCGACGGCGGTGACCGCCCGGGTGCAGAACAACGGGCAGTCCTGCATCGCCGCCAAGCGCTTCATCGTGCACGCGGAGGTGTACGACGCCTTCCGCGACCGGTTCGTCGCGGGCATGCGGGAGTTGACCGTCGGTGACCCGGCGAGCGAGGAGACCGACGTGGGTCCGCTCTCCACCGAGCAGGGCCGCAGCGATCTGGAGGAGCTCGTCGAGGACGCGCTCGCCCGCGGCGCCACCGCGCTGTGCGGCGGACAGCGCCCCAAGGAGCAGGAGCGGGGCTGGTATTACGCCCCCACCGTGCTCGCCGACGTGACCGAGCAGATGCGCATCCACCGGGAGGAGGCGTTCGGCCCGGTGGCCACGCTCTACCGCGTGGCGGACCTGGACGAGGCGGTGTCGCTGGCCAACGACTCGCCGTTCGGGCTCAGCTCGAACGTGTGGACCCGCGACGACGGCGACATCGAGCGCTGCGTACGGGACCTCCAGGCGGGCGGCGTCTTCTTCAACGGCATGACGGCCTCGCACCCCGGGCTGCCCTTCGGCGGCATCAAGCGCTCGGGGTACGGACGCGAGCTCGCGGGCCACGGCATCCGTGAGTTCTGCAACGCCACGACGGTGTGGTTCGGCCCGTCGGACGCCGGCAGCTGAGCGGGCCGGTCAGGGCCGGCGCCGGTCCGCGCCGGCCCCGGTGCTGGTACTGGTCTCGCGCCGACAAGTCGGCGCGGCTCGTGTCCGGCCGGCGCGTGTGGTGGGCACGGGCGTCGGCGCGGACGCGGCCGTGAACCGGTCCGGCCCCGGTGCTCCCAGCGCCTGGACCTGGCGGCCGATGTGTTCGAAGACGCGCAGCATCGGCGACTGCCCCGGGGGCGCGGGAGAGCCGCGTGCCGACGCCGGGCAGGCGCTCAGTGGCCCGGAAGCGGCGGCTCGCCGTGTTCGGCGCCCGTCAGGCGCAGCTGGAGCTGCACCTCCTGGTCGCCGGAGACAGTGCCCTTGGTCGAGGCGACGAAGGCCGATTCGAGCGTGGCCCGCAGCCGGTCCACGGCCACCGGACCGCCTTGCAGGTCGGCGGTGACCGGGCCCGCGAGGAGTACGCCCGGGACGGGGCCCGTGCTCTTGGCGGCGATGAATTCCCCGGTCCAGACGGCCGGGCGGGACTGCTCCGTGCGGTGGGGCGCGTCCTCGCCGCGGTCGGAGGGGAAGTGGGTCCGCAGCACCCCGAAGACGGCGTCCGCGTCGGCCGCGGAGCACTCGCCGAGGACCACCTGCACCAGGTCCGGGGAGTCGGACCGCGCGGTGGGGGAAGCCGGGCCGGGTGTGTCGTTCACGCTGTGCTCCAGAGGGTTGGCGGGGCCTGATGTGTGATCACGGGTACCCGATGTGAGAGCGGGTAACGGGAAAGGCGGCCGGCATCCGGGACCGCCACGCCGCTCGCGCCACCCGGGGTGACGACGGACGGCGTGCCGATGTACCGACGTGTCGAACGCATGGGCGCGCTGACGCGCTGACGCGCTCAGAGTTCGCGCAGCGCGGGCAGCAGCTCCTTCTCCGCCCAGTCGATGAACGGACGCTGGTGGTCGCCGCCCACCTGGACGAGGGCGACTTCGGTGAAGCCCGCCTCGACGTAGGGGCGCACGGCGTCCACGAAGGCGTCGACGTCGTCGCCGCACGGGATCTGCTCCGCGATGTCCTGCCGCGTGACGTACTGGGTGGCGCCCGCGAAGCCCGAGGGTCCGGGCAGTTCGGAGTTGACGGGCCAGCCGCCGACCGACCAGCGGAACTGGTCGTGCGCGCGGGCGACGGCCGCGTCCTTGTCGGTGTCGTAGCAGACGGGCAGCTGCCCCACGCGCGGCTTGCCGCTGCCGCCGTGCCGGTCGAAGGACTCCAGCAGGTCGGCCTTGGGCTCGGTCGCGATGACCAGGTCGGCCAGGCGCCCGGCGAGCGCGCACGAGCGGCCGCCGGAAACCGCCACTCCAATGGGCGGCAGCTCGTCGGGCACATCCCACAGGCGGGCGTTGGCCACGTCGAAGTGGGTGCCCTGGTGGTTGACGTTGTCGCCGGTGAACAGCGCGCGGATGATCTCCACCGCCTCCTCCAGCATGTCGAGGCGGACCTGCGGGGAAGGCCAGCCCTCGCCGACCACGTGCTCGTTGAGGTTCTCGCCCGAGCCGAGGCCGAGCCGGAAGCGCCCCTCGGACAGCAGCTGCATCGTCGCGGCCTTCTGTGCCACCACGGCGGGGTGGTAGCGGACCGTCGGGCAGGTCACGTACGTCATGAGCGGGATCCGCGAGGTCGCCTGGGCCGCCGCGCCCAGCACGCTCCACGCGTAGGGAGCGTGCCCCTGCGAGTCGAGCCAGGGGAAGTAGTGGTCGGAGGTGACGGAGAAGTCGAACCCGGCCCGCTCCGCCGCGACCAGGTCGTCGACCAGGGCCCGGGGGCCCGCTTGCTCGGTCATCATGGTGTAGCCGATTTCAACCATATTGGTACGGTTTGCCGAACTGCTCCCGCTGAAACATCACGCTCAGCACTCACATGAGCCTGCTGCCCCCGCCCCGACGGCGTATGCGGCCCTACTTCCAGTCGTACGCGTACGCGGCGACCCAGGTGATCTCCATCTGCGCACTGCTGCCCGGCGCGGCCCCCGGGCCCTCCAGCGCGCTCTCGTTCTGCATCACCCAGGACAGCGGCCGGTCGGGCACACCCCGGGTGTCCTGTCCGGTCTCCCGTCCGTCCACGAAGAAGCGCACCCGGCCCGGGGTCCACTCGGTCGACACCGTGTGCCACTCGGTCCAGGCGTCGGCGCCTTCGAACGTGCCCTGTTCGCCGCCGCCGCACGGATGGTGGAAGGCGGTGAGGGAGCCGGACCAGTTGCCCTCGGGGTGGTCCATCTCGCAGCCGCCGCCGTAGTGCAGCCAGGCCGACTTGTAGCCGGGGGCCGGTTTGGTCACCTTGATGCGGGCGCTGTACTTGCCGTACTTCATCTGCATGACCGCACGCGGTACGACCGCGGCGGCGTGGACGGGGCCTCCGTCGGCGGGCCGCCACATCCGGATGCGCATCCGGCCGTCGCCGTTCTCCGCAGGGCCCACGCTCACGGTGTCCTCCGGGTGGTAGACACCGACGACGTCGCGATCCCGGTCGTTGGACGTGTCGCGCCAACCGGTCGGGTAGGCCCACCAGTTGTCGCGGTAGGAACCCGTGAGGCCGCCGCAGTACGCGGCCGACGTGTCGGCGTGATGATCGCAGTCGCTGAACGCGCCCAGCGGCACCCGGTCGCCGTTGAAGTCCTCGGCGACGACCTGCCAGAACGGCCCGCAGTCACCGCGCGGCAGCTCGCTTCCCACGCTGCCGCAGGCATCGGCGGACTTCGGCGCTCCCCCGGCACTCGGGACGGACAGCAGGGCGGCGACCAGGCCGGCGCCGAGTGCCGCGAACACGAGCGGCCTGCGCCGCCTCGCCGCCGCGTGTGATCCCATCGCGATGCCCTTCCTCCCGGCCGCACACGCCCCGCGGGACCCGGCGGACCCCTCGCGCGAAGGGGGTCATCCTCGCGGAGCCCACGGGCTGCCGCCATAGCCCCGACACCATGTCCCGCACGGCCTCGGACCCACGAACGCGCCGAGGACGTGAACTGGTGTACGCGTCCGGACCGTTGGGACATAGGTTGTGCGTTGAACGGTTCACGCCTCGGTGGAAAGACGGACGCTACCCATGACCGACCACGCCACGACGCCGGAATCCACGGCGCATCAGAAGATCGACACCTCGGTGCCGCACTCGGCCCGTATCTGGAACTACTGGCTGGGCGGGAAGGACAACTACCCCGTCGACGAGCAGGCGGGCGACGCCTACAGCGCCGTCTTCCCCGGCATCGTCACCGTCGCCCGCAGCAGCCGCGCCTTCCTGCGCCGCAACATCACCCATCTGGTCTCCGAGGCGGGCATCGGGCAGTTCCTCGACATCGGCACCGGTCTGCCGACCGTCGACAACACCCACGAGGTGGCCCAGCGCCTCGATCCGACGACCCGGATCGTGTACGTCGACCACGACCCGATGGTCCTCGCGCACGCCCGCGCCCTGCTCACCTCCACGGCCGAGGGCTCCACCGCGTACGTCGACGCCGATCTCACCGACCCCGACCGCATCCTGGCGGCAGCGGCCGACACGCTCGACCTCTCCCGGCCCACCGCCCTGATCCTCAGCAACATCCTGGGCCACGTCGCCGACTACGACCAGGCGCGCTCCATCGTCACCCGTCTGATGGAGGGCCTGCCCTCGGGCAGCTACCTCTCCGTCAACGACGGTTCGCGGGGCACCGACACCGCCTACGAGCAGGCCCAGGACGCCTACAACGAAACCGGCGCGGTCCCCTACTTCCTGCGGCCCGTCGACAAGATCGAAGCGTTCTTCGACGGCCTGGAACTCCTGGACCCCGGCGTCGTCTCGGTCCCCTTCTGGCGTCCCGAGCCCGGCTCCCCCACCCCGGAGCCCATCGGCGAACACGGTGGCCTGGCCCGCAAGCCGTGACCTGACCGTCCGCGCACGCCACGGCGGGGCAGCCGTCCCCCACCGGACGGCGGCCCCGCCCGGCCGCCTCGCCCGCCCAGAGCCCCTCGCCTGCACGCGCCCGGCATGCCGGAACGTGTGTCCTGACTCAGGCTGGATACGCGGTCACACCGCAGACCCGCTTCGACGAGGGAGCAGAGCGCCATGGGGACCGATGTGTTCCGCTCAACAGTGCCCCTGACGGTGAACGGCACGCCCTGCCGCCCCACCGTCGACCACCGCTCGACGCTGCTGGACGTCCTGCGCGAACAGCTGGGCCTCACCGGCGCCAAGAAGGGCTGCGACCACGGCCAGTGCGGTGCCTGCACCGTCCTGGTCGACGGTCGCCGCGCCAACAGCTGCCTGCTCCTCGCCGTCGCCCACGAGGGGTGCGAGATCACCACCGTCGAGGGACTGCACGCCGACGACGGCCAGGGCCTGCATCCCGTCCAGCGCGCGTTCCTGGAACGCGACGCCTTCCAGTGCGGCTACTGCACCCCGGGCCAGATCTGTTCGACCGTCGGCGCCCTGGCGGAAGCCGCGGCGGGCCACGCCTCGCACGTGACGGACCCGGACGCGAACACCGGAGCCCCCGTGGAGCTGACCCGCGACGAGATCCGCGAGCGGCTCAGCGGCAACCTGTGCCGCTGCGGCGCCTATCCGCACATCGTCGAGGCCGTCGAGGACGTGACCCGGTGAAACCCTTCCGCTACGTGCGCGCCTACAGCGTCGAAGAAGCGGCCGCCGCCCACGCGGGCCGCCCCGGCTCCCGCTATCTGGCCGGCGGCACCAACCTCGTCGACCTGATGAAGCTGGGCGTGGAACGCCCCGGCACGCTCATCGACGTCAGCCGGCTGCCCCTGGACACCGTGGAGGAACTGCCCGACGGGTCGGTCCGGGCCGGCGGCACCGTGCGCAACAGCGACCTGGCCGCCCACCCGCTGGTGCGCGACCGCTACCCCGTCCTCTCCCAGGCCCTGCTCGCCGGGGCCTCGGGACAGCTGCGCAACGTGGCCACGACCGGGGGCAACCTGCTCCAGCGCACCCGCTGCCCCTACTTCCAGGACCTGAGCAAGCCGTGCAACAAGCGTGAGCCCGGCACCGGCTGCGGCGCCCGCGACGGCGTCCACCGCGACCACGCGGTCCTGGGCCACTCCCCGCAGTGCATCGCCACCCACCCCTCCGACATGGCGGTCGCCCTCGCCGCGCTCGACGCCCAGGTGGAGCTGCACGGCGTACGGGGCCGGCGCACCCTGCCCGTCGCGGAGTTCCACCGGCTGCCCGGCGACCGTCCCGACCAGGACACCGAGATCACCCCCGGCGAGCTGATCACGGGCGTGCTGCTCCCGCCCGGGACGGCGGGAGTGCCCTCGGCCTACCGCAAGGCCCGCGACCGCGCCTCCTACGCCTTCGCGCTCGCCTCGGTGGCGGTCGTCCTGGACGTCGAGGACACCGTCGTACGCCAGGTGCGGATCGCGTTCGGCGGTCTGGCCCACCGGCCCTGGCGCGCTCGGCGCGCCGAGGAGGCGCTGGTGGGCCAGGCGCCCGGCGACGAGGCCTTCCTGCGGGCCCTGGACGCCGAGCTCGCGGCGGCCGAACCGCTGCGGGACAACGCGTTCAAGGTGCGCCTCGCCCGCAATCTCGCGCGGGACGTCCTCGGGCGCCTCGCGGCGGCACCGCCCGCGTCCTGACCCCTGCCCCCGCCTGTCCTCCGCTTCCAGGGAGAACCCCATGCCGGACACCGCCAGCGCCCTCGGGGCGCCCGCCGAGCGCAGGGAGGGCCCCCAGAAGGTGACGGGGGCCGCCCGCTACGCCGCCGAGCACACCCCCGAGGGATGCGCCTACGCCTGGCCGGTGCCCGCCACGGTGGCCCGCGGCACGGTCAGCGCCGTCGACGACACGGCGGCCCGGGAGCTGCCCGGTGTCGTCGAGGTCCTCACCCACCTGAACGCCCCGCGCCTGGAGAAGCCGGACGACGCGACCCTTGCCGTCCTGCAGGACGCGCGCGTGCCCCATCGGGGCTGGTACGTCGCCCTGGTCGTCGCCGACAGCCTGGAGGCGGCCCGTGAAGGCGCCGCGGCCCTCCGGGTCACCTACGCCGAAGAACCCCATGACGTCACCCTGAAGGCCGATCACCCCGCGGCCTACGTCCCGCAGGACGAGGACGGCTCCTCCGGCGAGCACGTGCGCGGCGACGCGGAGGGCGCGTTCGCCGCCGCGCCCTCCCGCGTCGACGTCGCCTACCGGGTGCCGCCGCTGCACAACCACCCCATGGAGCCGCACGCGGCCACCGCCCACTGGCACGACGGGCACCTGACCGCGTACGACAGCAGCCAGGGCGCCACCACCGTGCGCGATGTCCTCGCGGGACTGTTCGCCCTGTCCAAGGAGCAGGTCACCGTCGTCTCCGAACACGTCGGCGGCGGCTTCGGCTCCAAGGGCACCCCGCGTCCGCACGTGGTGCTGGCCGCCATGGCCGCCCGTGTGACCCAGCGGCCCGTCAAACTCGTCCTGCCCCGGCGCCAGTTGCCGGCCGTGGTCGGCCACCGCTCCCCGACCGTGCACCGGGTGCGCCTGGGGGCGGAGCGCGACGGCAGGCTGACGTCCGTGATCCACGAGGTGACCGCCCACACCTCGCACGTCAAGGAGTTCGTCGAGACGGCCACCGCCCCCACCCGCGTCATGTATCCCTCACCGCACGCCCGCACCACCCAGCGCGTGGTGCCGCTCGACGTGCCGAGCCCCTCCTGGATGCGCGCCCCGGGCGAGGCACCGGGCATGTACGCGCTGGAGTCGGCGATGGACGAACTCGCCGTGACGCTGGGCATCGACCCCGTCGAGCTCCGGCTGCGCAACGACACCCGGCACGAGCCCGACAGCTCCAAGCCCTTCAGCAGCCGCCACCTGGCCGAATGCCTGCGCGAGGGAGCCCGCCGCTTCGGCTGGTCCGAGCGCGACCCGCGCCCCCGCTCGCGCGCCGAGGGTCCCGTCCTGCTCGGCAGCGGCGTCGCCGCGGCCACCTATCCGGCGCTCGTCGCGCCGTCGCAGGCCGGCGCCCACGCCTACCCCGACGGCAGCTTCGTGGTCCGCGTCAACGCCACCGACATCGGCACGGGCGCCCGTACCGTGCTCGCCCAGGTCGCCGCCGACGCGCTGGGCGTCCCGCTGGACCGCGTACGCACCGACATCGGCAGCAGCGACCTTCCGTCCGCGCCGCTGGCGGGCGGCTCCTCCGGGACCGCCTCCTGGGGCTGGGCCGTCCACGAGGCCTGTACGCGTCTTGCCTCGCGCCTGGCGGGACAGCAGGGCCAGCAACTGCCCCCGGAGGGCGTCGGTGCCAACGCCGACACGGCGGGAAAGGCCGACGCGGACAGCGACCACGCCCGCCACTCCTTCGGCGCGCACTTCGCCGAGGTCGGCGTCGACACGGTGTCCGGCGAGGTCCGGGTGCGCCGGCTCCTGGGGGTCTACGCGGCCGGGCACATCCTCAACTCCCGTACGGCGCGTTCGCAGTTCATCGGGGCGATGACGATGGGCCTGGGGATGGCCCTGACCGAGGGCAGCACCATGGACGCGGCCTTCGGCGACTTCACGGAGGCCGACCTGGCCGCCTATCACGTACCGGCCCACGCCGACGTACCCGCCATCGAGGCGCACTGGATCGACGAGGACGACCCGCACCTCAACCCCATGGGCAGCAAGGGGATCGGGGAGATCGGCATCGTCGGAACGGCCGCGGCCATCGGCAACGCGGTGCACCACGCGACGGGCCTGCGGCTGCGCGAACTGCCCCTGACCCCCGACCGGGTCCTGGCGGCCGGCCTCTGACCCGGCGTGAGGAAGGCCTCCGCGGGCTTGCGGGGTCTCAGATCACGGCGTTTCAGGTCACGGCCCGCTTGTCCTTGGTCCACGCCAGCAGTTTCTCCGCCGTCCACGCCGTCACCACGCGCTCGTCGGGCACCCCGCACTCCTCGGCCCGCGCGCACCCGATCACCTGCCAGTCCAGCTGACCGGGGGCGTGCGCGTCGGTGTCCACGGAGAACAGCACTCCGGCGGCCACGGCCCGGCGCAGCAGCCGGCGCGGCGGGTCGAGCCGCTCCGGCCGGCTGTTGATCTCCACCGCGGTCCCCGCCGCCGCGCACGCGGCGAACACCTCGTCCGCGTCGAACTGCGACTCGGGCCTGCCGCGCCCGGTGACCAGGCGGCCGGTGCAGTGGCCGAGCACGTCGGCCCGCGGATCGCTGACGGCGGTCACCATGCGCCGGGTCATCGCGGCGGCGTCCATGCGCAGCTTGGAGTGCACGGAGACGACCACCACGTCGAGCCGGTCGAGCAGCTCGGGCTCCTGGTCCAGCGAGCCGTCGTCGAGGATGTCGCACTCGATGCCGGTGAGCAGCCGGAAGGGCGCCCAGCGCTCGTTCAGGTCGGCCACCACCGCGAGCTGCTCGCGCAGCCGCTCGGGTGACAGACCGCGCGCGATGGTCAGCCGCGGCGAGTGGTCGGTGAGCACGGCCCACTCATGGCCGAGCGCGCGGGCCGCGCGCCCCATCTCCTCGATGGAGCTGCCGCCGTCCGACCAGTCGGAGTGCAGATGGCAGTCGCCGCGCAGCAGCGCCCGCAGCCGGGTGCCGCCCTCGGCCAGCGGGGTCCGCGCCTCACCTTCGAGCCGCTCCAGGTACCCCGGCACGTCGCCGACCAGGGCCTCGCGGACCACCCCGGCGGTCTTGGGCCCGATGCCCTTGAGCGCCTCCAGGGATCCGTCGGCGACGCGTCGCGCGGCCTCGCCCTCGGCAAGACCGCCCACCACCTCGGCCGCGGTCCGAAAGGCCCGCACCCGGTAGGTGGGGGCACGGCCGCGCTCCAGCAGGAAGGCGATCCGCTCCAGCGCCTCGACGGGATCCATGCAGCACCTCCGGCCGTCGGTCCGCGACGGCGTACGCGTGCTTCCAGCGTCGCCCACAAAGGGCGGCGGGGCATGTGAGGGCCGGAGCCGGCGGGCGGCGCCTACGCGGCGGGTTCGGCGGACTGCGCCTCGGGCACGGCCGTGACCGGCCCCCGGAAGTCCAGCACGGCCTCGGCTCTCTGCTGGGTCTCCTCGGCGGCCTTGCGGGCTGTCGCGAGGACGTCGCCGTGCTCCTGGACGAGGGTTTCGTAGATCGGCGCCTCAGCGGCGTCATGGGCTGGCATGACCAGCGGCTCCTTGCTCGGGTGACGGTAATGGTTCAGAGGCCGCAGGCGGCCGGTCCGCGACCTTACGCTGCACGTGCGGGCCGCCGCGGACCGGGGTCGACCGGTGAGACGGCCCCTTCGGGAAGCCGCCGCGAGCCCGCGTGGGCCGGAAACACGCGGGTCTGCGGCGAACCCGCGCCCCGGCTGCCCGGAAGCCGGGCGGGATCCGGGGCCCGATGTGAGACTGCTCATGAGGCGGTGATCACAGATGCCGAGCCATCCCGAGCCCGGGACACAGGGTCCCCGGCAGCCCGACCCCGGAGAACAGCTGTTCGAGCAGCTGCTGGCTTCGGCACACACGGCGGCGCCCATGGAGCTTCCCGCCCTGACCCAGCACTTCGCCGACGCCGTCGGACTCGACCGCGTCGACGTGTACCTCGTGGATCTCCAGCAGCGGTACCTGGTGCCGCTGGACGAAGGGCCGCCCTCCCTGGGCGTGGACTCCTCCGTCGCCGGTTCGGCCTACCGGGCGCACGCACTGCGCGTGGAGGAACTGCCGCACGGCAGGATCGTCGCCTGGCTGCCGCTGATCGACGGCGCCGAGCGGCTCGGCGTGATCGGTGCCACGGCGTCGGTCATCGACGTCGCGCTGCTGCGCCGCTGCCGCATGCTGGCCTCCGTCCTGGCCATGACGATCACCTCGAAGCGGGCGTCGAGCGACAGCTTCGCCCGCCGGACGCGGTCCGAGCCGATGCAGCTGCCCGCCGAGATGCTCCGGGCCTTCCTGCCGCCCCGGACGATCGGCAACTCGCGGGTGGTCTCCACCGCCGTCCTGGAACCGGCGTACGAGATCGGCGGTGACGCCTTCGACCACTCGCTGACCCCCTCGACCCTGCACGTGGCGATCCTGGACGCCATGGGCCACAACCTCGCATCGGGTCTGACGACCGCCGTGGCCATGGCGGGCTGCCGCAACGCCCGCCGCGCCGAGGCCGAGCTGCCCGAGCTCGTCGAGACCGTCCAGCACGCGCTGGCCGGGTGGCTGCCCGAACAGTTCTGCACGGGGATCCTCGCCAAGCTCGACCTGGCCGACGGCGTGCTGCGCTGGTGCAACTGCGGCCATCCGCCGCCCCTCCTGATCCGGGACCACCGGGTGCTCGACCGCGCGCTGGAGCGGCCGGCCCAGCCGCCGATGGGGACCCCGGCCCTGCTGGCCGACGTGGTCTGGGAGGTCCACGAGGAGCGGCTCCAACCGGGTGACCGGGTGCTGATGTACACCGACGGCGTCACCGAGCTGCGGACCGGGGGCGGCTCGGAGTTCGGCCTCGAACGCTTCACGGACAGCATCATCCGGGCGACCGCCGCGGGTGAACCGGCGCCCGAGGCCCTGCGCCAGCTCATCCACTCCATCCTGGACCGGCAGGACAACCAACTGCGCGACGACGCGACGCTGTTGCTCCTCGAATGGCTGCCGCCCCGCACGCGGTGACCTGCCTCACCGGGCGCCGCTCCCCCTCCCCCGCATGCCGGAACGTGTGTTCTGGATCAGGGTGGATACACGGCAGGACAGCAGCATCAGCATCAGCCGTAAGTCGCGAGTCGCGCATGAAGGAGGACGAGCACCGTGGGAGACGACGACGTCATGGGCGACGAGGTCTACCAGCCCGACACGGAGGACGTCCGCGAGGACGAGGGCATCCTCGATCCCGAGGACACGCTCAACGACCGGGGGGCGGATCCGTACGACGAGGGCTGGTCGCCTCCCGAACGGCCTCTCGGCGTGGGCCACACCGGCACCACCGCCCAGGAGCAGCAGGAGGGCGAGAGCCTGGACGAGCGCCTGTCCGAGGAGCGGCCCGATCCCGCGCTCCAAGTGCCCGATCCGGCCGAGGACGACGACGGCATCGGGGACACCACCGACACCGACGGCGAGCCGATCGACGAAGCGGAGGTCGGGGACGCCCGGGCCGGACGCCTGTACGCCCCGGACGAGGGCGCGAGCGAGGACCCGGAGCAGGACGCCGCACAGGACATGATCGGCGAGGACATGGGCATCGACGGCGGAGCGGCCTCCGCCGAGGAGGCCGCGGTGCATCTCATCGACGGGGACGCCGACGCGGCGGACTCCGCGCGCTGACCGGGAAGCGACGGCTCAGCGCAGGTCGCGTCGCATCAGGACCCGGGGATGACCGGCCAGGACGGAGGTCGTGTCGGCGGCGTGGGTGAACCCGGCCCGTTCGAAGTTCTTGCGGATACCGGCGTACGCCATGGTCAGATCGACCTTGGCGCCGCCGTTGTCCAGCGGGTACGCCTCGACCGCGGGCGCGCCCTGCGCGCGGGCGAACTCCACCGCACCGGCGATGAGGGCGTGCGAGATCCCCTGCTTGCGATGGCCGGGGCGCACGCGGATGCACCACAGGGACCAGACCGGCAGCTCGTCGACGTGGGGGATCTTGCGGTTGCGGGCGAAGCCGGTGGCCGCGCGCGGCGCCACGGCGGCCCAGCCCACCGGCTCGTCGCCGTCGTAGGCGAGCACCCCGGGGGCGGGGTCGGCACGGCACAGCTCGGCGACGTACGCACCGCGGTCCGGCCCGCGCAGCTCGTTGTTGAGCTTGGACGGGATGCGGTAACTGAGACACCAGCAGACATTGGCCGCAGGGGACTTCGGGCCGACCACGGCCCGCACATCCTCGAAGACGGCGGCCGGACGCACGTCAATGCTCATGCCCCCACTCTCACACGCACACCGGCAGCGGCACGGCGTCTGCGCCGCATCGGCCGCCCCTAGGGCTCCGCCCGGCCGTCACGCGCCACCTCGGCCACGGAGGTCGCGGCGCGGACCAAGGCCGCCGTGGCCGTGGAGCGAGACTGCTGCGGCCAGGCGATGGCCAGCATCACGGGCGGTGCGTCCGGGACCGGCCGGTAGACCACGCCCGGGCGGGGATAGCGGGCGGCCACGGAGGCCGGCAGGAGCGGGATCGGACCGCCCAGGCCGACGTGCGTGAGCAGTTGGGCCAGATCGCGGCTCTCGGTGCGGATGCCGTCGACGTACTGGTGGACGTCTCCCGGGCGCAGGCCGAGGTCGGCGAGGGAGAGCCGGTCGCCGGCGGCGAGCGGGTGGGCAGCGGCAAGGGCGGCCACGCGCGGTTCGGCGATGAGCGGCTCGGCGTCCAGGCCGGTGCGGTCGAACGGCTCGTGGACCAGGGCCGCGTCGGCCTCGCCCAGGCGCAGCAGCCGCGGCTGCTCCTGCCAGCCGCACAGCCGGACGGCCACCGGCAGGGCGGCCGGCTCCTTGGCGAAGCGCGCCAGGATCGGCTCCAGGAGTCCCGCGTCCCCGTCGGCCTTCACCGCAAGGACCAGCTTCGGTTCGGTGGCGGCAGCGCGCTGGGCCCGTCGTCCCGCGGCGCGCAGAGCGTCCAGGGCGATCCTCGCCTCCGCCAGGAGCACCGTCCCGGCCGGGGTCAGTGCCACGCTGTGGGTGGTCCGCTCGAAGAGGGTGACCCCCAGCTCTGTCTCCAGGCCGCGGATCGCGCGGGACAGCGGGGGCGGGGAGATGCCCAGCCGCTCGGCGGCGCGGGCGAAGTTGAGTTCCTCGGCGACGGCGAGGAAGTACCGCAGCGGGCGGGATTCCAAGGGCGCCTCCGCCATGCCCGGCCTCCCTCGTCCGTTGGTATTGCCCTGAGGGTAACAAGCCTGAGCCGATGGATCCTTCAGTTCGGGCGCGATGCGCAGCAGGCTCGACGGTATCTGCTGAAGCACTCGTCTGGAGAGTCATCCATGATCGTCGTCACCACCCCCACCGGCCAGATCGGCCGCCCGCTCCTCGATCTCCTGCTCGAATCGCCCCGTGCCGCCGCGGAGGGGATCCGGGTGATCGCCCGCGACCCGGCCCGCCTGCCGGAGCGGGTGCGCTCCCGTGCGGAGGTGGACGTCGTGCGGGGTTCGCATGCCGATCCCGTGCTCCTGAAGGAGGCGTGCGCGGGAGCGGACCGCGTGTTCTGGCTGGTGCCGCCGACGCCGTCCGCCGATAGCGTCGAGGGGCACTTCCGCGCCTTCACCGAGCCGCTGTGCGAGGTGCTCGGCGATCAGGGCGTCCGGCGGGTCGTCGCCGTTTCGAGTCTGGGCCGCTCGGTGGCGCGGAACGCCGGGCCCATCTCGGCCTCGCTCGCCATGGACGAGGCGATCGCGGCCACGGGGGTGCACTACCGGGCGCTGTGCCCGCCGTTCCTGATGGAGAATCTGCTGGGCCAGGCCGCCGCGATCCGTGAGACGGGGGCGTTCTACCTGGCGCTGACGCAGGACCGCGTCCTGCGGACCTGCACCACCGGCGACGTCGCCGCCACGGCGGCCCGGCTGCTCCTCGACGACTCCTGGACGGGCCAGGCGGACGTCCCGCTGGTCGGCCCTGACGAGTTGACGCCCGAGGGCATGGCCCGGGTCATCTCCGAGGTCCTCGGCCGCCCGGTGCGCGTGCATCGGACCAGCAGCGCGGACTACAAGGCGGCGATGCTGGACCACGGGGCGAGCGAGGCCTCGGCACAGGGCCTCGCCGACATGACGGACGCCATCGACGAGCAGGGCTTCTACGGCACCGCGGCCCCCAGCACACCGGACACGGCCCCGACCGCCTTCCGCCAGTGGTGCCAGGAGGTGCTGCTCCCGGCACTCCACCCCTGAGAAGCCGGACCGGCCACGGAAAGACCTGCTTCAACCACCGCGCGAGTGGAGCCGCGTCCACGCGCCGAGGGCGGCGAAGTCGGCGTCCGTCAGCCCTCGCACAGGATCGACGCGCCGCAGCAGGGCCGGGCCCAGGTGGTGCGCGTCCACCCAGGCCCGGTCGGCGTCGCCGATCTCGTCGTCGACCCAGGCGAACGCGCGCCCCGCGGCCCACCGGACAAGGGGCCGCGTCTTCCAGTGGAGCCCGCGCCGCATGTCGCCGTCGACCTCCTCGCACGGCTCCGGCCACGGCAGCACGGGCAGTTCGGGCATCCCGAGCCACGGCGCGACACACTCGTTCGCGTCAGCCATCCACGTCGTGGCCCACACCACGTCACACGCCAGCGCCAGCAGCCGGGGGCCGTGCGCCGGGTCGATACGAGGGATCAGCGGATTGCCGCCCGGCTGCCGGCGCCCTCGTCCGTTCTCGTACACCGGATACCCCTCCGGGAGTTGCTCCCGCGTCGCGCCGAAGGGGATGAGGGGGCCATCCACGTCGAGAAAGAGGAGGGGCGGCTTGGAATCGGTCACCGGCGAACCGTAGCGGTACGGCTCGTGGGGGCGTTGAGTTCCCGGGGGTCGCGACTGCAAGGTTTTGGGAACGGAATCAGCTCGTGGGCTCCACATGATCTCCACGTGAACCCTTGCCCAACGGTTGAGGGTTCGACCAACTCCCAGCTCAGGGGCGTTTATTACTCATTCTTTGGCAGATTTTTGCTCTGTCATCAGAGGTTAATGCAATGGCAAAGTGAGAGTCACAGCTCCCGTACAGGCTGTGTCCGGGGCGACACGGAGTCCGCTGTTCCGCAACGGCCCGCGCCGCCCCACTGTCACCATCGACCCGACCACACCGCGTCCCGGCCAAGCCGCAGCGACGCAGGAGGCAGGCCAGCATGAAGTCCCTGATCGACAACGCCCGTTCCTTCGCCACGACCCACGTCGCGGCCCCTCAGAACGCCGCGGCCTTCCAGGCCCTCGGCACCGGGCAATCGCCCGAAGCCCTGTTCGTCACCTGCTCCGACTCACGGGTCGTACCGGCCCTGATCACCGGCGCACGCCCCGGCGAACTCTTCGAACTCCGCACGGCCGGCAACGTCGTACCGCCCTACCCCGCCCCCGGCGACACCGGCCATGACACCCGCCCCATGAGCGAGGCGGCCACCATCGAGTACGCGGTGTGCGTGCTGGGAGTCCGCGACATCGTCGTCTGCGGCCACTCGCACTGCGGAGCCGTCGGCGCCCTGGTGCGGGGCGAAGACCTCTCCGCCGTACCGGCCGTACGCGACTGGCTGGAGCACTCCGTGGCTCCGGACGCCCCCCTGCGGTCCCTCGTCCCGGCCTCCGCGGACGTCGCCGAAGCCGTACAAACCCACGTACTCGCGCAGGTCGAGAGGCTGCGCGCGTACCCCTGCGTGAAAGAGCGCGTCGCGGACGGCTCACTGACCCTGCACGCCTGGTACTACGAGGTGCACACCGGAGCGGTCGCCGCCCAGCACCCCTCGGTCGTCGACCGGCCCGCGTTCGGTCCGCTGTGAGAGCCGCCACGCCCCACCGCCCGGCCCGCTCCCACGACAGGACCCCCCACCCTCATGTCCTCCTTCCTCTCCTCCCTCCGCCCTTCCTTCCGTCCCCTGCGTGAACCAGGCGTCCTGCGCAAGGACTTCCTCGCCTCGCTCGTCGTCTTCCTCGTCGCCCTGCCGCTGTGCGTCGGCGTGGCGGTCGCCTCCGGCGTGCCCGCCGAACTGGGCCTGGTCACCGGCATCGTCGGCGGCCTGGTCGTCGGCCTGCTGCCGGGCAGCGCCCTACAGGTGAGCGGGCCCGCCGCCGGACTGACCGTGCTCGTCTTCGAAGCGGTCCAGGAGTTCGGGCTCGGCATGCTCGGCGCGATCGTGCTGCTCACCGGCGCCCTCCAGATCATCCTCGGACTGCTGCGCTGCGGCCGGTGGTTCCGCGCCATCTCCGTGTCCGTCGTCCAGGGCATGCTGGCGGGCATCGGACTCGTCCTGATCCTCGGCCAGCTCTACACCATGGCCGGGGCCGAGCAGCCCCGCTCCGGGACCGACAAGATAGCCGGGCTGCCCGGGCTGCTGGCCGACGTGCTCGGCGACACCGGCATGCTGACCGCCGCGGCCGTGGGCCTCGGCACGATCGCAGTGCTCATGCTCTGGCCGAAGCTGCCCGCCGCCGCCCGCGTGGTGCCCGCCCCGCTGGCCGCCGTCGCCCTGGCCACCGCCGTGACCGCGGGACTGGGCCTGGACGTCGCCAACGTGACGGTGCGCGGCCTGGTCGACGCCGTCCAGCCGCCCGGGCTGAGCGACCTGGCGGCCCTGGGCAGCGTGGCCGTGCTCGGCACGGTCCTGGCGTTCACCCTGATCGCCTCGGCCGAATCGCTCTTCAGCGCCGCCGCCGTCGACCGCATGCACGACGGCCCCCGCACCCAGTACGACAAGGAACTGGTCGCCCAGGGCGTCGGCAACACGGTGTGCGGCGTACTCGGCGCCCTGCCCATGACCGCGGTCATCGTCCGCAGTTCGGCCAACGTCGAGGCCGGCGCCCGCACCCCGCTCTCGCGCGTCCTGCACGGCGCCTGGCTGCTGCTGTTCGCCGTCCTGCTGCCGACCGCGCTCGGCATCATCCCGCTGGCGGCGCTCGCCGGCGTCCTGGTGCACGCGGGCTGCAAGTTGATCCCCGCCAAGGAGATCGTCCCGCTCGCCCGCGCCCACCGGGGCGAGGCCGTCGTCCTGGCCGCCACCGCGATCGCCATCGTGGTGACCAACATGTTCGAGGGTGTCGTCCTGGGCCTGATCCTCGCGGTGGTCAAGTCCGCCTGGGAGACCTCCCACATCACCGTGGACGTGCGGGAACTGACCGGGGGCCGGCTGGTGGTGACCCTCACGGGCAACGCCACCTTCCTGCGTCTGCCCCGCATCCTGGAGACGCTGGAGGCCCTGCCCAAGGACCGGCCCATAGAGCTGGACCTCACCGTCGTGCGCCACCTGGACCACGCCTGCCGTACGACGCTGGAGAACTGGGCGATGCGGCACAACGACAGCGGCACGGAGGCGGTCCGCATGAAGACGTCCCCTCCGGGCGCCACCGCCGAGAGCGCGGCCGAGAGCCCCGCCGCCCAGGCCCAAGCGCCGCACTGACGCCGGGCGTCCACCCCTGATCGCCGTCTGCCGCCCGCCCCGGCGGCAGACGGTGCGGGGCCGCCGCCGGGCCCGTCGCCATGCCCTCATCCGGGCAACGACTCCGCTCGTACCTGCGGTTACGCCATCCAGTCCGCACCCCTTGACACTCTCTTGACCATCTCTTTACGTTCAAGGGGGATGGGGCGAAAGCCAAGAAACCCCATCGAGCCACCATTTATTGCCGCATGACAACCATCCCTGGAGGTTTCACCATGGAGCAGCTCATCAAGCGCATGACCGAGGAGTCCGTGTGGCAGAAGTGGGTCGCCACCAACTCGGCCCAGGCGGGCACCGGACAGGGCTCGAAGGACGGCTGCATCAGCACGGCACCCAAGAGCGGCTGCATCAGCGCCACCGGCAAGACCGGCTGTATCTCCTGACCCGCTGAGGTCGCGGGGCCGCCGCCGCACCCCGCGCGGCAGCGGCGGCGGCCCCGCCCCGCTCCCCCACCCCCGCCTGCACGCACCGGAGCCGCCTTGAACCCCCAGCCCAGCGCCGACGTCCTGGACCGCGTACGCGACATCCCCCTCTACCGCGCCTGTGCCGAGCGCGGCGACTTCCCCGTCCTGGAGAAGCCGGACATCGCCCGGGGCTTCCCCGACAACTGGATGACTCCCGAGCTGGCCCGGGCCCTGGAGACGGGCGAGGCAGAGTTCGTGCTCTCCACCGGCACCAACCACGCCCGCATGCAGATCATCCGGCCGCCGTACTTCCTGCTCCGCTCCTACTACCGCCTGTGGAGCGAACACCCCGACCTCGGCGCCCTCTGGCACGCCGGCGCCCGGCGGATCTCACTGACCACCGTCCTGGCCACCGAGCACGTGGCACGCGTCAACACCCGCAAGCCGGGCGCCACTCCGGGCGAGCGATGGCTCGACGACCGCACCCTGTACCTCAACCAGCATCTGGACCCCGCCCGTTGGGAGCGCCCGGACGTCGAGCGGATGCTCGCCGAGATCCGCGAGGTCAGCGCGGCGCACCCCGACGGCTCGTACCTCCTGGACTGCTCGGGCTACCACCTGGCGCATCTGGTCCGCAAAGTCACCGAGTGGGACCTGTGGGACGCCTTCCCGCGCCCGGCCGGCATCGTGCACGCCTACGAGTACACGCCGCTGAACGTCCGCGCCTTTCTGCGCGCCCACTTCGACTGCCCGGTGGTCGACCTGTTCGGCAGCACGGAACTGGGCTATCTCTTCTACAGCGACGCCGAGGGTCGCTACCAGCCCTATCTGCACGACATGAGCGTGGAGTTGATCCCCGTGGAGCCGGGCAGCGGCATCCACAGCCTCATCGTCACCAGCATCCGCAATCCCTACATGCCGCTCGTGCGCTATCGCTCGGGGGACTGCGTGCGCACCCGCGACGGCAGCACCGACCCCCGGCAGATCGCCTCCTTCTGCGGCCGCGAGAAGGAACTGCTGCCCACCCCCGGCGGCCCCGTCGCCCAGGCCGACCTGGACGCCCGCATCGCCGCCGTCGGCTCCCGGGTCTTCCTGCACCAGCTGCGGCTGACGGGCGAGGGCGAGTGCCGCCTGTGGTGCACGACGTTCGACGGCGTCCCGCTGTCGCCCGACGAAGAGAGCGAACTGGCGGCGTCGGTCGGTGTCCTGACGGGCCGCTCCTGCCACGTCGAGCACCGCTCCCACGTACCGATCGGACGCTCGGGCAAGTACGCCTGGCTGGCCACGGCCGACCCCGCCTGACGCTTCACACGTCCCGCCCGACGCCCGGACGCGTTCCACCCGACGCCTTGACGCGTCCCTTCTTGCGCCTCCGCGCGTCCCGCTCGCCTCCACCCGAGCCCCTGCCTGAATCCGCCCGCAGCGCCGACAGGACAACGCCATGCACCCACCTGCCGCATCCACCGCCCACGAGCTGCTCGGCAGCGCCCTGCACGACGAGGTGGTCGCCCACTTCACGGCGAAGCCCGGCGCTCCGGCCGCCTCCGTCGTCACCCACCAGGTCCGCGAGTGTCTGCGCTACCTCTACCTGGTCTCGCGCCACCCCGACCGGCTCGGCGGCCTCTTCCTCCCCGTCGAGCAGGACATCGACGAGATCTGGCACTACCTCATCCTCCAGACCCGCGAGTACCGCCAGTTGTGCGAACAGCGGCTGCCCGGCGGCCACTTCATCCACCACCGCAGCATCTCGTACGAGGCCTACCAGGCGGCCCCGGGGCGCGAGACGGCCGCCGAGGAGGCCCTGCGGTGGATCCCCCTCTACACCGCCGCCTTCGGGCCGTTCGACGAGGACGCCCTGCCCCACTGGACGGTCGTACGGTTCCTGCACGACGAACTGGACATGTCCCTGGCCCAGATCGCCGATCTCGACGTCGGCGAACAGGCCACCGCGTCCGCCCGGTGACGGCGTGACCACCACCGCGACCCGGCCCGGAGCGGGTGCCTCGCCCCGCGTGCTGCGGCGCGTCCTGACCGTGCTCGTCCTCTCGCAGGCGCTCGGCGGGGCGGGCATGGCGGCGGGCATCACGGTCGGCGCCCTGCTCGCCGAGGACCTGCTCGGCTCCACGGGCCTGGCCGGGCTGCCGACGGCCCTGTTCACCGCGGGCGCGGCCCTGGGAGCCGCGCTCATCGGGCGGATCTCGCAGCGCCTGGGGCGGCGCCCCGGCCTGGCGCTCGGCCATGGCATCGCCGCCCTCGGCAGCGCCGGAGTCGTGGCGGCGGCCGCGGGTCAGTGGGCGGGCCTGCTGCTGGTGTCGCTGGTCGTGTACGGGGCGGGCACGGCCACCGGACTCCTCGCCCGGTACGCGGGCGCCGACCTCGCCCCGCCCGCCCGGCGGGGACGCGCCACCGGCACGGTACTGCTGGCCACGACGCTGGGCGCGGTGGCGGGCCCCAACCTCGTCGGCCCGACCGGGGAACTCGCGCACGCCTGGGGCATCCCGCGCCTGGCGGGCCCCTTCGTGCTCGCGGCGGTCGCCTACACGGCCGCGGCCCTGGTGCTGCTGGTGTGGCTGCGCCCCGATCCGCTGTTCCTGGCACGCGTCCAGCAGCCGTACGAGGCCCTGGACAAGCCGACGCCGGAAGCCGTGGCCGCCTCGACGACGCCCCGGGCGCCCGAGCGCTTCGCGCCCGGGGTCGTCACCGGCGCCACCGTCATGATCACCGCCCAGCTGGTGATGATCGCCGTGATGACGATGACGCCCCTGCACATGACCGGGCACGGCCACAGCACGCAGGCCGCGGGGTTCGTCATCGCCCTGCACGTGGGCGCGATGTTCCTGCCCTCGCCGCTGAGCGGCATGCTCGCCGACCGCATCGGCCCGCTGCCCGTGGCGGCGGGCTCCGGAGCGGTGCTGCTGGGCGCGGGCGTGCTGGCCGGGCTCGCCCCACCGGGCGGAGTACCGCTCCTGGCCTGTGCGCTGGTCCTGCTCGGGGTGGGCTGGAACCTGGCGCTGGTCAGCGGAACGGCCTTGCTCACGGATGCCGCCCCCGCCGAAAGCCGTGCCTCGGTGCAGGGCTTGGCCGACGTGGGCATGTCCTTGGCGGGCGCGACGGGCGGCATGGCCTCGGGCCTGGTCGTGGCGGGCGGCGGCTATCCGCTCCTGGCGGTGGCCGCGGGCGCCTTGGCCCTCGCGGTGATCCCCGCGGTGGCGCTCCGGGGCGCGTCACGCTGACGGCGGTTGCCGAGCTCCTCCACCGCCACGGTCCCGGCCTCGGGCAGAACCGGCCACGGGAAGATCGGGACCCGCGAAGATCCGGCCATGCGGAGATCCGGCCATGAGGAGATCCGGCCAACCATGAAACGATGCGGCCGAGTTGAGCTCGATCACAGCGCACTGCCCCGGCACATTCGACGCACCTCACGCCGTCACTCATGGAGACGACACATGCCGACCATGGTGGTCTTGGGATACAGACCGGATCTCGACCAGGCACTGCAACGCCGGGGCATCAGCCCCCACTACCTCGTACAGGCACCGTCCGCCCCGCCCTCGGACCGCGCGTGCACGCACGTCGCCGACATGGAGAACGCCCAGGAGATACTGCGGGCGGTGCTCGCCGCACGCATCGACGACATGGCGGGTGTGCTCACCGTCCACGAAATGGGCGTGTTCGGGGCGACCTACCTGCGCCGGACACTCGGACTGCCCGGGAACACCGACTCACGGTCCGCGCTCTACTTCCGGGACAAGTTCCTCCAGAAGAGCCGGCTGCCGCCCCAGGTCAGGCGCGCCCGCTGCCGCTACGCGTCCCTGGGCACCAGCTTCGCGGAGCTCGCCGACGAGCTGGGAGAGGTCTTCGTCGTCAAGCCGGCCACCGGAGCCGGCTCCCTGCGCACGAACATCGTCCGCTCCGCGGAGGAGTACGCCCGAGCACTGGAGGTGTTCTCCGGGCGTTCGGACGTCGAGGTCGTCGCCGAGTCCTTCGTCGACGCGCCGGAGGTGTATCTGGACGGCATCTGGCAGAACGGCGCGCTGCGTTGGTCGTCGATGACCCGCTATCACCTCTCGCCCCTCAGCGCCGCACAAGGCGGCGTGCTGGCCGCGCACTTGCTGGACAGAAGGCGCCATCCGGAACTGTTCGACGAGATGGAGACCCTCGCCGGCCACGTGCTCGGCACGCTCGGCGCACCCGACTGCGTGTTCCATCTGGAAGCCTTCGTGGCGGAGGCGGGGCTGACCTTCGGCGAATGCGCCATCCGCCTTCCCGGCGCGCTGTCCCCGCAGATCAACCAACTGACCTTCGGCGTGGACCTCTTCGACGCCGAGATCAGCCTCGCCCTCGGGGAAGACGTCTCACAGCCCTTGCGGAACAGCACGCCCGAGCGCCTGCACGGATACCTCCTGCTGCGCAGACCGGCCGGCGGGCATCTGACGCGGGAGGACTTCGAACGGCGCTTCCGCTTCGACGACATCGCGTACTCCTCGTCGCCCGACACGCCTCTGGGGCCGTACGGGAAGGTGGGGCACGCGATCGTCTCCGACCCGGACGAGCTGCAACTGCAGAAGACGATCGAGGAGATCGTGCGCTTCAACGAGGTGGGCTGAAAGTCGGATGCATGACCGGCGTGTGCCGGGGCACCCGATCCATTGGTCCCGCCGCGTCCCCCCGTCGCGGCGGGGCCGCTTTGCTGGTGGGGCGGTCCGGCGCCGGAAGGTGGACGCCGACAGGTGGACGTCGACAGGTGGGCGCCGGCCCCCGGATCTCGTCGATCCGGGGGCGGACGACTTCCTCTAGCGGCGGCTGCGGACCAGCAGGTAGACGAAGTAGGGCGTGCCGACGACCGCCGTCATGAGGCCCGCGCCCAGCTGGGCGGGGGCGATCACGGTGCGTCCCAGCAGGTCCGCGAGGCAGACCAGGGACGCGCCCAGCATCATCGCCACCGGCACGACCCGCACATGGCGTCGGCCCACCAGCGCGCGTGCCGCGTGCGGGGCCACGAGCCCCACGAACCCGATGGTGCCGGCCGCGGCCACCGCGGTGGCGCTGAGCAGCACGCTCACCACGAGGAAGCCCAGGCGTCCGCGGGCCAGGTCCAGGCCCAGGAGGCGCGGGGTGTCCTCGTCCAGCGACACCAGGTCGAGTTCCTTGCGGCGGGCCAGGGCCACGATCGTCCCGGCCACGAGCACGACCGCGACCGGCAGGATGTCGGTGCCGCTGCGCCCGTAGGTGGAACCCGAGAGCCAGATCAGCGCCTTGGTCGCGCTGAACCGGTCGGTGAGGACGATCAGCAGGCTGATGAGCGCCGTCGTTCCCGAGGCCACGCCGATGCCGACCAGGACCAGCCGGGTGTTCTGGAAGCCGCCCTTCGCCGCGAGTCCGAAGACGACCACGGAGCTGACCGCGGCGCCGGCGAACGCCGCTCCCGCGATGCTCCATGTGCCCGCGCCCGGTGCGGTGGTGACCAGGAGGATCGCGCCGAGCGCGGCGCCGCCGGAGACACCGAGGACACCGGGTTCCGCGAGCGGATTGCGGGTCACCGACTGCACGAGCGTGCCGGACAGCGCGAGCGCGGCGCCCGCCAGGAGCGCGGCGCCCACCCGGGGGACGCGGGTGTCGAGGACGAAGGTGATGGCCTGGCCCGACTGACCGCGGATCCAGTTGGCCACGTCGCCGAGCAGGAACGTGCTGTCGCCGACGAGCACCGCGGCGATCGTGACGCCGACCAGCGTGCCCACGAGGAGCACCACGGTGACCAGGTAGACGGTGCGGCTGGGGATGCGCAGCCGGTCCGGCGCGGCGGCACCGGCGCCGTCGCGGGTGCGCATCGCCATGACGACGAGGAACACGGCGCCGACGACGCTGGTGATGACGCCCGTGGGCACGGTGACCGCGACCTGGGAGGACGTCACGGCGCGCAGGAGCACGTCGGACCCCAGCACCAGGGCGGCGCCCACGAGTCCGGCGACGGGGATGCGCAGGCGGTGGCGCAGAAGGCCGCGCACGCGGCCGGCGATCGGCCGCACCAGGGCCGGCGCGCACAGGCCCACGAAGGCGATCGGCCCGGCCAGCGTCACCGAACCCGCCGAGAGCAGCGAGGCGAGGACGACGGCCGTGACGCGTGTGCCGCGCACCGGGATGCCCAGGCCGCGTGCGGCGTCGTCGCCGAGGGCCAAGGCGTCGATCCGGCGGGCGATGAGGACCAGGCCGGCCAGCGCGGCCAGGATGACGGGTGCCATGTCGGCGACTCCGTCGAAGCCGTTCTGGCTGATGCTGCCCTGGCCCCACTGGTACATGCCCTGGGTCTGTTCGGGGAACAGCAGGAGCAGCGCCTCGGTGATGGCGTTGAGCCCCAGGGCCAGCGCGCTGCCGGCGAGGACGAGGCGGACGGTGCCGCCGCCGCGTCCGGCGAGCGCGAGGACGACGGCGGCGGCGCCGAGGCCGCCGAGGAACGCCACTCCCGACGAGGCGAACAGCGGCGCCGTGGCACCGCTGGCGACCAGGAGGGTCAGCGCGAGGTAGGAGCCGGCGTTGACCGCGAGGGTGTCCGGGGCGGCGAGCACGTTGCGGCTGACCGCCTGGAGGGCGGCGCCGGCCGCGCCGAGCGCGACGCCGACGAGTATCCCGGCGGCCATGCGGGGCAGGCGCGAGGCGATGACGACGGAGGAGTCGCCCTGCTCGGCCTGGCCGGTGAGGGCCCGCCACACCTGGCTCGGGCCGACGGACGCGGTGCCTTGCGTGATGTCGACGACGGCGAGTACGGCGACCAGGAGAACGAGACCGGCCGTCACCGCGGCCGCGCCCGAGGGGGACGCGACCGCGCGCTCGGGCGTGGCTGAGGGCGTTGCGGTGACGGCCACGGCGCTACTTCTTCAGGGTGTCGACGAGGGCGTCGATGTACGCCTCCATCGCCTGGGGGCCGCCGAACATCCAGATGCCGTCGGGCAGGCGGTGGACCTCGTCGTCCTTGACGAACGGCAGCGACTTCCACACGGAGTTGTCGGCGAGCTCGTCGGTGAAGACGTCGGAGCTGCCGTCGCCCTTGTTGCCGATGTAGACGAACCGCACGTCGTCGCCGAGCGCGGTGAGGCCCTCGACGTCGGTGGTGGCCAGACCGTAGTCCTTGTCGCCCTTGATCTTCCAGGCGTTCTTGAGGCCGAGGTCCTCGTTGACGGCGCCGAGCAGCGAGGTGCTGGTGTAGCCGCGCACGGAGACCTGGTTGGAGGCGGCGTAGCCGTCGGCGAAGGCGATCTTCGAGCCGTCGAGCTTGGCCTCCTTCAGCGCCTTCTTGCCCTCGGCGACCTTGGCCTCGTACGACTCCTTGGCCTTCTTGGCCTCGCTGGTCGTGCCGGTGGCCTTGGCGATGGTGTCGAGCGTGTCGAACATCTGGCCCACCTGGTCGGCGCCGCTGGCGGCCTTGACCTGGAGGACGGTGCCGACCTTCTTCATCTGCTTCACCGCGGAGGCCGACATGTCGGTCGTGGTGACGATGAGGTCGGGGGTGAGGCCGGCGAGGGTGTCCATGCTCGGCTCACCGCGGGTGCCGATGTCCTTGGGGTCGTTCTTCAGCGGAACGGCCGAGTCCCACGCCTTGTAGCCCTTGACGTCGGCGACGCCGACCGGGTCCACGCCGAGGGTCACCAGGGACTCCACGACGTTCCACTCGGTGCCGACGACCTTCTTGGCCGGGCCGTCCAGCTTCACCGTCTTGCCGCCGGCGTCGGTGAGGGTGATCGGCTCGGACTTCTTGTCCGCACTGGTCTTCGCGGGCTCGGAGGAACCGCAGCCGGCCAGGATGAGGGCCACGGCGGTGGCGGCCGTCGCGGCGATGAGGGGGCGTCTCATGAGGAGGTGTGGAGCCTTTCGCTTCTGCTGTGGTGGCGGCCTATCGCGCGGGTGCGCAGCCGGCCGGTGAGGGGGTCTGTGTCGACCTCGATGCGGATGCCGTAGGTGTCGGAGAGGCGCTCCGGCAGCAGGACGTCCTCGGGCGCGCCGTCGGCGACGATGCGCCCGGCGTCGAGGAGGGCGATCCGGTCGGCGACGGCGGCCGCCTGGTCGAGGTCGTGCAGGACGACGCCGACGGCGATGCCGCCGTCGTCCGCGAGGTCACGCATCAGGTCGAGGAGTTCGATCTGGTAGCGCAGGTCGAGGTAGGTGGTCGGCTCGTCGAGGAGGAGTACGCCGGTCTCCTGGGCGAGGCAGCTGGCGAGCCACACCCGCTGGAGCTGTCCGCCGGAGAGCTGGTCGACGGCGCGGTCGGCGAAGCCGTCGACCCCGGTCATGGCGAGCACGCGCTCCACCACGGCGGCGCCCCCGGCGTCCGCCTGGCCCCAGCGTCCCCGGTAGGGATAGCGGCCGAACTCGACGACGTCACGGACGGTCAGACCACCGGGTGTGGGGCGTCCTTGGGTCAGGAGCGCGACGCGCCGGGCGAACTGGCGGGCGGTGAGGTCGAAGCCGTCGGCGGCCTCGGCCGTTCCGGAGTCGAGGGTCAGCGTGCCGTGCCGGGCGCCTTGCAGACGGGCGACGGACCGCAGCAGCGTCGACTTGCCGCTCCCGTTGGGTCCGACGAGGGCGGTCACTTCGCCGGGCCTGAGCTGGATGGCGGCGTCGTGGACGACGTCGACGCCGTCGTACGACACGGTCATGTGCTCGGCGGACAGTTCGTGACCGCGCGGACGTGTGGCGCTACCTGCGCGTTCACCTGATCTCACGGCACGCAGGTTAGCCTAACCTTAGTCTGGCTGGAAGTAGGGGGTCCCGAGCGGGACGAAAGGCGCGCGGGCCGCGCCCCCGGCGACGCCCGCCACCGCGGCCTCAACCCCCTTCCGCGGCAGGTCCGTTACGCACCGGTGCCGCCCGTCGGCCGGACTGACGGGCGGCACCGGTGGAATCGGGCTCAGTACAGCTTGTTGACCGCCTTGACGGTCGTGGCCTTGAAGTCGGCCACCTGTGCGTGGGCGAAGTTGCCCATCTGGCCCCACTTGACGAGCGTCACGGTGGTGCCGTCCCGGCCGACCGAGAACATGTTGATGTCGGAGGACCCCGTCGTGGCCTCGGTGTGGACGCCGTAGACGTGCGCGCCCTCCTCGACGTTCAGCTTCCCGTAGTACTTCTGGGTGGCGGTGACATCGGGGTACTCCTCCATCACCTTTTTCGAGCAGTCGTCGAGGTTCTTGCGCAGCAGGGCCGCGAAGTCCTTGGCGCGCTGCTCGCTGCGCTCGACCACCGTCACCTGAAGGGCGCTCGTGTCGTACTCCGTGAAGTAGGCGCGGTGCACGGAGGTCGAAGGCAGCGCCTCCCCCACGCACATCGGCAGCGGGTCGGGCTGCCCGGAGGTCACCGGGCCCGCGGTCCACGCCGACGAGGCGTGCGGCGGCAGGTCGGCCGGGGCGAGGAACCGGGGCGAACCGGCGGCGGCCGCCGGGCTCGTACCGGCCACCACACCCGCCACGGCCACGGCCGCGCCCAGCGCGCACAGTCCTCGGTTCAAGCGAACACTCGTCATCATCTGGCTCCCCGTTGTCGGAAGGCCGGCCTGCCCGACCCTCACACCCCATACGACCTGCGACACCCCATCGACGTTGCCCAACGCCCCGTCACAGCCCTGTCCGCAATGTCACCGAATGGCAACGGGAACGGCTTGTGCGGGCGGATGTCGGGCTCCCGTCCCTGCTCAGGCCCTGTGACAGGGTGGCGGTCATGATCGCGCCACGGGGAACACCGGAGCCGGTGACCGCCGGCTTGGACGCGTGGACGGAAGCGACCGCCGGAAGTGAGAAGCCCTCCGGCCGCCTTCATCCCCTCGGACGGGGAAGACGCACGTCGAGGAGAGACAGCGCGAGGGCGGCCCCGGCACCGGGGGCGGCTGCGGAGGACCGGTGCAACGCAGTGGAAGATGACATTCCGCTCGCCTCCGCGTAACGGACCCGGGCCACCGGAGTCCAAGGAGTCGAACGGGGACGGCGGTGCGCGAGCGCCGCAGGCGGAAAAGACAACGAGGAGTAGCCCATGGACAGTTCCGCGACGCCCGCGCGTGCGACTGCCGCCCGCGTGACGGACGGGACGGGTGCGCTGTGCGCCCCCGCCGTACGGTCGGGGAACCGCGCCGCGTGGGCGCGGCGCGGCGCCGCGCTGCGCCGCACCCCGGTGGCGATGTGGAACGACGACGTGTCGGACTGGGCCGCGGCACTGACGTACTACGCGATCCTCGCCCTGCTGCCGGCGCTCCTGGTCACGGTCAGCCTCATCAGCCTCGTCAGCCCCGACACCACGCAGGCGCTGATCGCCGAGGTCACCGACTGGGCGCCCGCACAATCGGGCAGCGCCCTGCACGACGTGCTCACCGAGATGGCCGACGCGCGCTCCGCCGCGGTGACGGTGGTGATCGCCGGCGGGGTCAGCGCACTGTGGTCCGCCTCCAGTTACGCGGCCGTCTTCCGGCGCGCGCTGCACGCCATGCACGGCGTCAAGGACACCCGGCCGGTGTGGCGCAAGGCGCACCGCGTGCTGATGACCGCCCTGGCGCTGCTCGCGCTGCTGGCCACCAGCGCCCTTCTGCTGGTCCTGAGCGGCTCCCTCGTGCAGAGCGTCGGACGGCGCATCGGGGTCGGCGACGCGGGACAGACCGTATGGAACGTCATGAAGTGGCCCGCCCTGGTCTGCCTGGTGGTCCTGCTCGTCGTGGTGCTCTTCCGCAACGCGCCGCCCTCGGAGCGCGGCTGGCGCCGCAGCCTGTCGGGCGGCCTGCTCGCCGCCCTGCTCTGGCTGCTGTCCTCGGGCCTGTTCACCTTGTACGCGACGGGGTTCGGCACCTACGGCAAGCTCTACGGCTCCCTGGCCGGGGTGGTCGTCTTCCTGGTGTGGCTCTGGGTGTCGAATCTGGCGCTGCTCGCCGGGGCGCAGTTCACGGTGGAGATGGCTCGCGCCACCGCCCCTGGCGCCGTCGCCACCGCCCCCGGAGCCCTCGCCGCCGCCGAGCCCGAATCCTGAGTTCTGGCGTGCGCCCCCGGGCGGACGTCCCGGGCGGCGCGCCCGCGCCCGTTCTTCCCTGCGCACCGTGTGCGCTCCCCCTGCGGAGGTTCGGGCGCCGTGCGCACCGGTGATACGTCTGGAGGACAAACTACTCGTGCGCGTGTTCGCCCACGCGGTATCGATGAGGAGTCATCCCATGGCCTCGTTCGACACGGGACGGTTGTGCGCGATCGTCAAAATCCTGGACCAGGCAAGCACCCATCTCCGTCTTGCCGCCCGCGAGTGCACGCTCGCCGGCGCCACGGCCGCAACCACATCGGTCACCCCGACCACAGCGACCACGGCAACCACAGCGACGTCGACCTTGACCCGGCCGGCCGCCGACCCCGCCGCGTCCGGGATCACCGCGCTCCTGAACGTCTCGGAAGAGACATCCGGCAGCGTCCGGCGCGCGCTCGTCCACATCCGCAACGGCGAGGACCAGCGCGCCCAGCACGAACTGGACCAGGCGCGCACCCGCCCCTGCGTGGCGGCCCTCGCTCCCACAGGTCTGCCGCGCCCCCTGCCCCGGCGCGTGAACACGGCGCTGCGCCTGATGCAAGGGATCACCGGCTTCTTCCCGTCCGAGACGGAGCAGGTCCTGGTGCGGGCGGCGCTGCCCTGACCCTCGGGCGCGTTCGGTCACCGCGGGTCCTCGCGACTGGTTCGGTGGCCGCGGGGCCTCGGGCTGGTTCGGTGGCTGCGGGGCCTCAGGCCGTTCACCCGTACGGGCTAATAGGTGAAGCGGCGGGCCAAATCGCCCCGATCGCCGCAAACAACCCGCCGAAGGACCTCGTCCTCGCCGTCCGCGCACGCTCCGTGACTCTCCTGGTTGCGGCGGCCACCCATCCGGCGCCGGATGGAGAGGACGCGTGCGACGTCCGTGGCGAGATTTGATTCTGCCCGTCGCGCGCCCCGAGGGAGTGATCACCCATGACTCAGGGCGAGGCCTTCACCAGTGCCGACGGGCTCGCGGGCCTTACGGCCTACGACCGGACCGGCGAGAAGATCGGCAGCGTCGAGCAGGTGTATCTCGACGACCGAAGTGGGCGTCCCGAGTGGGTGACCGTCAAGACCGGTCTGTTCGGCATGAAGCAGAGCTTCGTGCCGCTCGCGGGAGCCCGCCGCCAGCAGGACGAGCTGCACGTGACGGCCACGAAGGAGGCGGTCAAGGACGCCCCGCGCGTGGACGCCGACCAGCACCTCGAACCGGGCCAGGAGCAGGACCTCTACGCCCACTACGGGCTGGCCCGGCCCACCGGCACGCCGCGTTCCGCCCCGGCGGCCGGCGGCCGTGACACCGCCGGCGCCGCGGGCATGGCCGGAGCCGGAGCGGGCGCCGGCATGGGCATGGGCGCCGAGGGGCGCAATGCGGGCGCACGTGAGTTCGCGACGCGCTCCGGCGCGGCGGACGACGGCAAGCAGGACGAGATGATCCGCTCGGAGGAGCGGCTTCGTGTCGGGACGGAAGAGCACGAGGTCGGGCAGGCCCGACTGCGCAAGGTGGTCGTCACCGAGACCGTGAAGACCTCCGTCCCCATCTCCCACGAGGAGGTTCGCGTCGTGCGCGAGCCGATCCGCGAGGGTGACGGCACCCGCGCCAAGATCGGCGAGGAGCAGACCGAGGTCACCCTGCACGCCGAGAAGGCCGTGGTCAGCAAGGAGTCCGTCCCGGTCGAGCGGGTCCGCCTGGAGACCGAGAAGGTCACCGAGACCCAGGAGGTCTCGGACACCGTGCGCAAGGAGCAGATCGAGTTCGACGACGCCAAGGGCGAGCGCGGCGCGAAGGGCGAGGCCTGGCGCGACCGGAAGCAGGGCCCGCGGCACTGACGCCCCGCGGGACGCCCTGAACGAGGGCGGCCGACGACGGAGGGAGGGAGCACTCACCCCGAGTGCTCCCTCCCTCCGCGCTGCGAGCGGGCCCCCGACGCGAGCCGGTCCGCTCAGGCACCCGCCTCGGCCAGGGCGGCCGTCCGGCACGCCGCCGCGGCGGTGTCGATGACCTGCTCGTACAAGGCGTCGTCCAGCAGCACGGTGAGTCCCCAGGCGATGCCCCAGGCCACGTGCGCGGCGTCCTCGCCGAGGATCTGTTCCCGCTCGTGGAGTTCGCGGCCGAGGTACTGGCCGTGCAGGTCCCGGGGGCCCTGGCTCTCGGCACGTCGCCGCACCGCCTCCACGGCGCTCTGCGTGAACGTCTCGTAGTGGGCGTCGCCCAGCAGCCTGCGCAACTGCTCCAGCTGGGCATGCGCGGCACGCAGGCGCAGCGGCCAGTCCCGGCTGGTGCCGAAGCGCTCTTCCATGGCCTGCGTCAGATCGATCCGCCGGAACATCTCGTCGAGTGGGTCGTAGGTCATGATCTCTCGGTAACGGCTGCCGGGGCCGGCACGGCGCAGGCTCGCTGCGGGCTCCCCCGTGTGGCCGCAGCGAGCCCACCCTCAGGCGACGGACACCGCTCCGATGGCGCGAGCATGCGGGCGGGCGGCCACTGAGGAGCGGGGCGGGCGCCCCAAGCGGGCCCTTGGATGGCTGCAAGGAAACCCGAGGATTGACCTGGATGCCGGGCGGGCGGGACGCTCACCACGAGCCCCGGGGGACGGGCGCGCTCGCCCGCCGCCACCGTCAACGCGGCCTGGACCGGGGGCCATCCGAGCGGCCGCCCACCGAAAGGGAGCAGCCGGTATGACCGACGAGCCCGCGCCCGCCACGCCCGCCGACGCCACGCCCGTCACGCCCGCCGCGCATGCCGCGCATGCCGCCCGGCAACTCCTGCGCGACCTCGGCGCGGAAACCCTCGATCACCCCGGCGGCACCCTCCTGGCCCACCTGGAACGCGTACGCCGCCAACTCGCCCACTGGCACGCGCGGCCGGTCCTGCAACTGGCCGGGCTGTGCCACGCGCTGTACGGCACCGACGGCTTCGCCCCGGTCCTGCTGCCACTGGCCGGACGGGCGCGGGCCACCGCCGTCATCGGCACCGAAGCCGAATCGCTCGTGTACCTCTACGCGAGCTGCGACCGGAGCACCACCTACCGCGCACTGACCGACCGGTCCCCGCGCTTCCGGGACAGGTTCACCGGCCACACCTTCACCCCCACCCGCCGCCGGCGGGAAGACTTCGCCGAGCTCACCGCGGCCAACGAACTCGACATCGCACGCATCGACGAGGCCTTCCGAGCCCGACACGGCGCCGCCCTGCTGAACCTGTTCACCCGGCTCGGCCCCCTGCTCAGCCCGGCGGCCCGACGGGACTGCACGCTCACCCTGACCCCCTGACCTCCCTGCCCCAGCCCCAGCCCCAGCCCAGAACCGGTGGCCGATGAATCGAGCCGGAAACCGATGGCCAGATCCTTGCACTGCCTGGCCATCTGGCCACTCGTCGCGGAGAGCGGCGCGGCGCAGGCTCGAAGGCATGAAGATTCTTTGGGTATTCGCACACCCCGAACCGCAGTCCCTCAACGGCTCCCTGCGCGACGAGGGAATCCACGAGTTGCGCGCCCTCGGCCACGAGGTCCGCGAGTCCGACCTCTACGCGATGAACTGGAAACCGGTGGTCGACGCCGGTGACTTCCACCGCGAGACCATCGGCGCCGACCGTCTGCTGGTGGGCGCGGAACAGGAACGCGCCTACAGCTCGGCCGAGCTGACGGACGACATCACCGCCGAGCAGGACAAGATCGCCTGGGCCGACGCGCTGGTGTTCCAGTTTCCGCTGTGGTGGTTCGCACCGCCCGCCATCCTCAAGGGCTGGTTCGACCGGGTGCTCGTCCAGGGCTTCGCCTTCGGACTCCAGGACGCCGCGGGGCGGACCTTGCGCTACGGGGACGGCGGCCTCGCGGGCAAGCGCGCGATGGTCATCACCTCGGTCGGCGCGCGGGAGTCGGGCTTCGGCCCGCGCGGTGTCCACGGCCAGCTGGACGAGGTGCTCTTCCCCGTCCTGCACGGCACTTTCTGGTACACGGGCATGCAGCCACTCCCCCCGTACGTGGTCTACGGAGCCGACCGTCTGGACGCCGCCGGCTACGGCGAACGCGCGGCCGCACTGCGCGAGCGGCTGCGCACACTGCCGGACACCGAGCCACTCCCCTACCGCCACGAACACGGCGGCGACTACGACGACGCACTCGTCCTGCACCCGGAGATCGCCCCGACCCGGACAGGCATCGCGGCCCACCGCTCCCCCGCGCCGGGCCACTGATGCGGCCCACTCACCCCCGGAGGCGGGCGATCATCTGCCGGATGACGCCGACGGGCAGCGCCGGATGCCGGGCCGCCTCCTGCGCGGTGCCCCTGTCCCCCAGGAGCCGGACCAGCACCCGCGCGGGCAACCGCGGATGCCTGGCGGCGGCGTGGCGCACGGAATCCCGCGGGTCGTCGAGCAGCCGTATCGCCGACGCAACGCTCAGGCGCGGGTCGTTGGCCGCACGCTGGCGCACTTCCTCGCTGGGGTCCCGGCTAGGCGTTCTGTGTCGCAGCTAAGGGCGCAGTTGCTCGTACGACTCGCGCAGTTCCGGTGCCTCGGGGAGCCTGCGCGCCTCGACCGCCCGGACGATCTCCAAGACTCGCCAGTGATTCGCGGGCAGGAGGCGCCCGGATGAGATCGCTTTCAGGGCCGCGTCCGTCGCTTCGTCCAGTCGGTTGAGGGAGAGCAGCGTCAGCGCAAGGTCGAGATGGGCCGTGACGACACGGCGCGGCCATGTGCTCGGAGCGACACCGGGAGCCAGGTGTCCGATCACCTCGCGGGCTGGTGCCTCGGCGGCGGGGTCACCGATCCACGCCAACGTGGTCGCCGTGTACGACGTCGCCTTGTCCGGGTCGTATTGGTAGTGATGTTCCGGCCGTGCTCTCATGACCATGGTTGAGGCGAGGTGCTGCACGCGGTCTATGGCGCTGTACGCCTCAGCTCTCTCTCCGAGCCGTGCCCGCGCTCGCCCCTCCTGCGCCGTGGCCTGGACCGTGACGGAACCACCGCGAGGAGCGATGCTCTGGGCGGCTTGGGACAACTGCACGGCTCGCGGGTAGTCGCCTGCGGTGAGGGCGGTCCACGCCTTCGTCTCGTAGACCCAGGCCCGGATCTCGGCGTGCCCGGCGTGCTCGGCGAGGAGCGTCGCTGTACGGAGTCTGGCCGTGGCTGCGCCGCCCTCCTTGAGATCGACGTGGAGGGTTGCCCCGAGCAGCGACAGCCATCCGCCGATCACGAGCAGACGGCGGTGTTCGCCGAGCGTCTTGCGTTCGTCCAGGAGCTTCGTCACGTACGCGGAGTGCCGTCGTACGTCACGCAGGAGAGCAGACGGCCGATGGGTCTGGTAGGCCACGGCCAGACCGTCGAAGGCCTCTTCCAGGCGGTCGAGGGTCTCGGGGCCGACGTCGGACGCTTCGACGCGTCGCGCAAGTTCGAGGGCCTCCAGGTCGTCGTCTGATCCGGGGCCCACGTCCCATGACGCGTCGCTCGGGACGCCCTCCGGCCGGGCATCACAGCTGGCCAGAGCCACTAGCACGCCGTCGGCGCCAACGAGCTGATCAAGACCTTGAGCCAACTTCGGGCTCGGCAGCTGCTTCCCGTTCAGCACGCGAGAGACGTACGACGGGTTGTAGTTGAGCGCGCGAGCAGCACCGCGTATCGAGACGCCCTTGTCCGCGAGAGCTGCGCGGGCGCGGGCGGCGAACTCGGTCATCATCGGACTCCGTAAGAAGCGTTGACCGTTGACTCTTCAGGTTAGTCAACGCCCGTCAACTTCTCCCCGGTTCGCAGCCATCGAAGCATCGAACGAGACAGACCCCCGCGACCGGGCGAACGGTCCGGGGGCGCGGCCAACCTGAGGAGACAGGTCGACGTGACGGACCATAACCAGCAACGAGTTACTGAGGGAACGGCGCCTCGGAGCGCCGCGAAAGGTGTGGTCGACGACTTGGGCGTGGGCGCTCTGGCCGTCGACACCAGCAGGCAGCGCCTCGGAAGGGTCATGGGGCACTACGGATCGCGCGTGCACCTGCGCCCGCCGCAGGGTGGTCTGGAGTGGGAGGCCAGCCCCGAGTACGTCCGCGCGGCACGGCCCGAGGAGGTCGTCGCCGTAACCGCATCGGCGCGGGGGCGGACGTCGTGACGACCGGGACCCTGCCCGACCTGGCACGGCTCAGCGGCGACCAGCTTCGCGGCTGGGCCTGTGCCCTGTGCGGGACGCGGCTGTACGCCGACCGCCTCCTCGGCACCGTCGCGCAGGGGCAGGGTGAGCACACGGAGTTCATCGACCTGTGGGCCTGTGCGCCGAGCTGCCCGTGCCGCCCGTGCGGCCCCGGAGAGCGGGCCCGCTACTGAGACCGGGCGCGGCGGGTCGAACCCATGCCCCCGCCGCCGCCCGGAAAGACACCCCCGCTCTACTGTCACAGGACGGGAGCGTCTGAGGTGTCCGACGCCGTCAAGGTCCTTGAGAACACGGCCCATTGGGCCGCCCGGTTGTCGGGTGACCAGCGCGGCGAGCTGCGCGCGCCCTCGGTGATCAGCCCGGCTCCTCAGCGAGACCGAAGCCCTCGGCTGCGTCTGCCGGGGGTTCTACCTGGAGGTGCCGGCTGCGTCTGCCGCGGGTGCTTCGGGCCGCCCGGCGGTCATCCCCGCCACGTACGCGTCGACCATCGCGATCTGCCGCTCCGCGGGGAACTCCTGAGGCGCGAAGAGCGCCTGGACGACCAGGCCGAGGACGAAGCTCTGGGCCGCGGCGGCGGTGTCCTCGGTCCCCGCTTCCGGCGGCAACTCGCCCAGCTGCTTCGCGCGCGCGATGTGCCCGGCCATCCGCTCGCGCGCCCGGCGGTAGCGCTCGGCGTGCTCGCGGGCCAGCTCCGGATCGGCGAGCGCCACGTCCCAGGAGGCGACCCAGATGCGGTTGCTCGCGGCGCTCTCGGCGTCCAGCGGCAGGATGTCGAGCAGCGTCGCCCGCAGCATCACCAGGCCGGACGCCTCCCCGGCCCGCTCCGCCGCCGGGCGCGGGCGGTCGGCCGAGCGCCGGTCGAGCACCTCCAGGGCGTGTTTGAGGAGCGCCCGCTTGCTGGGGAAGTAGTGCGTGAGCAGCCCGGTGGTGGCCCCCATCTCCGCGGCGACCGCACGCAGGGTGAGCCCGCCGAAGCCGTGGGCCGCCAGCACCCGCCAGACCGCTTGGGAGACCTCGGTCCTGCGGGCGTCATGATCGGTACGGGCGGGCGGCGTCATACCGGCTAGAGTACATACCCAACGTTCGTTACGTACCTGGTGCGCGCCGCCCCGGCACCCGCCCGCGCCCAGCCGGACACCCGCATAGGACCAGCCATGTACGCCATACAGCTGACCGAGAACGCCGAGCTCCGCACCCTGGAGCCCTGGCAGGACGCCGAGTTCCTGGCCCACATCGACCGGGCCCGCGGCAACACCGATCCGTGGATCCCCTGGGCCTCGCGCTCCACCGACCTGGAGTCGGCCCGCGCCACCTTGCAGAGCTACGCGGACAAGCAGGCCGCCGACGCCGGACGGATCTACGGGATCTGGCGGGACGGCGTCCTGATCGGCGGCGTGATGTTCGTGCAGTTCGACGCCAAGACCGGCAACTGCGAGATCGGCGTGTGGGCCGAGCCGGCGGGAGAGGGGCACGGCCTGATCAGCGCTTCCGTTCGGCACTTGATCGCGTACGCGTTCGGCGAGCGCGGCATGCACCGCGTGGAGTGGTGGAACAGCGCCGGGAACACCCGCAGCCGCGCCGTGGCCCAGCGCATGGGGATGCACCTGGACGGCACGCTGCGCGAGCAGTCGCTGTACCAGGGCGTCCGCCACGACATGGAGATCTGGTCACTGCTCGCGCACGAGTGGCGGGGCGAACAAGACGCCGCCTGACGGATGGGGCGGCACGCTCGTCATGAAGCCCTTGGTGAACGAGCGCCCTCTGCGTCTGTGCACACCGGCGGTGGCTCCGCCCCGTCACCACTCGGCGAACGAGCCGTCCTCGTGCCGCCACACCGGGTTGTGCCAGTCGGCCTCGCTGTCGTCGGCCGCACGCACCGCGGCCTCGTCGATCTCGATGCCAAGGCCCGGGCCCGCCGGGCGCAGGAAATGCCCCTGGTGGAAGCGGAACACCTCGGTATCGGCGAGGTAGGACAGCACGTCGGCACCGGTGTTGTAGTGGATGCCGATCGACTGTTCCTGGATGAGGAAGTTGGGCACGCTGACGGCGATCTGGAGGCTGGCGGCCAGCGCGACGGGACCCAGCGGGCAGTGCGGGGCGACGAGGGTGTCGAAGGTCTCGGCGAGCGAGGCGATGCGGCGGACCTCGGAGATGCCGCCCGCATGGGACAGGTCGGGCTGCAGGACCGCGACGCCCGCTTGCAGGGCGGGCAGCACGTCCTGGCGCGAGTACAGGCGCTCGCCGGTGGCGATGGGCACGGGTGAGGAGGCGACCAGGGCGGGCAGCAGGTGACCGTACTCCGGCAGGAGCGGTTCCTCGACGAACATGGGCGCGAGCGGGGCCAGGTGGGGCAGCAGCCGGCGGGCGTTCGCGGCGTGGAAGCGGCCGTGGAAGTCGAGCGCGAAGTCCCGTCCGGGGCCCAGGACTTCGCGGGCCGCGGCGGCACGGCTGACGATCTCGTCGATGTCGGCGACGGTGGCCAGCCGGTTCATGCGGCCGCTCGCGTTCATCTTCACCGCGGTGAAGCCCGCCTCGACCTGGGCCGTCACCTGCTCGGTGATGTGAGCGGGGCTGTCGCCGCCCACCCAGCTGTAGGCACGCACCCGCTCGCGGACGGGGCCGCCGAGCAGCACGTGCGCCGGCACGCCGAGCCGCTTGCCCGCGATGTCCCACAGCGCCTGGTCGAGCCCGGCCACCGCGCTGGAGAGGACGGGGCCGCCGCGATAGAACGACCCCTTCGTCATCACCTGCCAGTGGTCCTCGATGCCGAACGGGTCCTTCCCGACGAGCAGTTCGGCCAGCTCGCCCACGGCCGCGCGGACCGTGGCCGCGCGGCCCTCGACCACCGGTTCGCCCCAGCCGACCACTCCCTCGTCGGTCTCCACGCGGCACAGGAGCCAGCGGGGCGGCACGGCGAACGTCTCGATACGGCTGATCTTCATGGGTGAACCTCCTTGAGCGACGGCGCGATGGATGTCCGGAGAATCGAAAGGGCCCCGGAGGGGCGGACTTGGGCTCAGGCGGAGGTCTTGTACACGCTCCAGCCGCCGTCCACCACGAGACTGGCCCCGGTGACGAAGGACGCCTCGTCGCTCAGCAGGAACGCCGCGCTCGCCGCGATCTCGTCCGGGCGGCCCAGCCGTCCCGCGGGGGTCTGCTCGATGGTGCGCTCCCGGTCGTGGGCGCCGATCGTGTCCCAGGCGCGGGTCAGCACGGGCCCCGGCAGCAGGGCGTTGACCCGTACTCCTGGGGCGTACTCCACCGCAAGCTGGCGGGCCAGACCGGTCAGGCCCGCTTTCGCCGCCGCGTAGGCGGGACGTCCGGGCAGCCCCATGACGGCGTGCACGGACGAGACGAACACGACCGCGCCCCGGGTGGCACGCAGATCGTCGAGGCAGGCCCGTACGCCGAGGAACGCGCCGGTCAGCATGACCGCCAACTGCCGGTTCCAGTCCACCGGTTCGATCGCGTCGGCCGCGCCGCCGCGCACGGTGTAGGCGTTGCTGAGCAGACCGGAAACCGGCCCGAAGCGGGCGCGGGCCGCCGCCACCACCCGCGCCCAGGACTCCTCTTCCGAGACATCACACGCCTCGAAGACCGCGCGCCCGCCGTCGTCCCGGATGGAACGCGCGGTGTGCTCGCCGCCCTCGGCGTCCACATCGGCGATCACCACCCCGGCCCCCTCGGCCGCGAGGCGCCGGGCCGTCGCCGCACCGATCCCGTGCGCGCCCCCGCTGACCACCACGCACCGACCGGCGAACCGCCCCGACGACTCGGCATTCACGGCCAACTCCCGCCCTTCGCACCGACGCACATGGCGGCAAACGCCTCACCTGTGCCATTCACTGCCATTAACCACCACCGGACACCCTGCCGCCAACACCCCCTCCGGCCGCGAGGTCGAGCGTGAAGGTCACCCGGTCCAGGCCCGGGCCGTCGTAGTCCGGCTTCACGGTCGACACGCTGAAGCCGAGCCGCGCGTGGAAGGCCTGGGACGCGCTGTTCTGCGGGCTGGTGATGCAGTGCACGTACCGGCGCCCCTGCGCACGGGCGAGAGCGAAGAAGGCCCGGTACAAGGAGCGTCCGATGCCCTGCCCGTGCAGCCGCGGGTCGACGCCGACGAAGTGCACGTACGCGGCGTCGGGTTCGCTCTGCGACAGGAAGCCGACCAGGAAGGCCGCGACCTCGTCAGCTCCTCCCGCGGCGCGTTCGACCACGAAACTGGTGGTGGTGAAGTGCTGGAAGTACAGCCTGGGCAGCAGCAGTGAACGCTCCAACGCCCCGGCCGGGCCCTTCAGCCCGCCCCACCACGCGTCAAGGACCGCCAGTACCTGTGGGTGGTCTTCCTCGACAGGGTGCCGCGCCGTCAGACCATCAGGGAGATCATCGATCATCGGTGCAGTCTTTCACCGGCGTCTCGTGTGTGCGGCAGATCGCGACGAAGCAAGTACCGGACCGCGCGGACCGGCACACTCCACCCGTCAGCGCTCAGGCGCCTACTGGGTGCTCCAGCGGTGCGGATGGCCGGGATCGGCGGGGCACGCGAAGACGTTGGCCTCGCCAGCGCGTCCCACGACGACCTCGGTGGGCGTCGCGAACGGGTGCGGGGCCAGACCGTGCTCCTCCGTCGGCTTCCAGCTTCCGCTGCCGCCGTCCCACTCGGAGCTGTCGATGGTCAGGAGCAGTCGCATGGGGGTGGCGCAGGTGAGGCAGGGCATGGGCGAAGGGTCGGTGGTGTGCCAGGACGCGAAGCCGCCGACGCGCCATCCGGGCGGGATGGACAGGTCGTACTGATAGCGGATCACCTCGTCCTCCTCTTCCTCGCCGCCTTCCTCGATTCCCTCGATTCCCTCACCTCCCTCTTCGGCGTCCTCGTCCTCCTCGTACGCCGCCTCCCAGGCTTCGTCGAGCGCGTCCTCCCGGGCATGGATCCTGTCGCGCAGGTCTTCGGGCAGGAGCCCGGCGAAGGGATAGGTGACCACCTGCTCCGGGTGGAGCACGCACGGCTCGGGCACATAGCCATCGGAGCCGACGACCTCCGGCTGGGGCGGCGCGACGAGGACCTCGCCGACCTCCGCCGAGTTGCGCCAGCGCAGGTGGAGCAGCATGCCGGTGCGGGTCGGGCCATGTGCGTCGAACGGGCAGCAGAACACCTGGAGCAGGTCGCTGCCGTCCGGGCCGGGCGGCAGGTCGGGAATGTCCCGCCGATACAGCTGGGCCAGGGCGATCAGCGGCAGCGGATCCGTGTCCGAGACGCCGGGGAGGCGATGCCTGCGGCCCAGTTCGGTCAGGAGGCGGCGGTCCTCTTCCGTGGGGCCCGAGTACGGCGGGGTGGCCCACGCCCGGTGCAGGATCTCCCGGCTGCGGTGGATGTCCGCGGGGCGCCTGCCGCCCTTGCGCGGGTGGGCCTCGGGGCACACCGGCCATGGCTCGTCCGCCGGCCACAGCATCGGACCGCCCACGGAACTGGCCGTCACATCGGGGCTTCCCGGCCGCGGATGCAGGCGGGTGGTGGTGCCCCGGTAGGCGGCGAGTTCCGGGAAGAGCGTCTCGACGTCCAGCGGCCGCGGCGGTGTGGTCCTCGTCATGGGCCCGACCCTAGATACCCGGCCACCTCACCGGCCCGGCACCCCCGCGCACCGGGCACCCCCGCACGCGGCCGGGTCACCAACTGCCCGCGGCAGGGCGGGCGGACCGCGCGCCCGAGGTGACGCCGTCCAGAACTCCCGCTACTGCTGATGCGCCCGCTCCTGCTCCTAGTCCTGCTCCTGCTCCTGCTCCTGCTCCTGCGGGTGGCTGTCGGCGATCACAGCCGCGGCTTCGGCATACCGCTCCGCGTCCTCCCCGCGCCGGGGCGAGTCCGTGGAGGGCTGCCGCCCTTCCCCCTTCGCCGCACCCTCGCCCCTCTCCCCATCCCCCGTGGCCCCCGTCGCTCCCGGCCGCTGCGCGCGGGGCGAGGACGGCTCGCACGTCGAGTCGGCGCAGGCCCGGCCATCTCGCCGGGCCGCGGCCGTCTCCCCCTTCCGGGACGGGTCACCGGAGGGCTCGGCCTTGCCTTTGATCGACCGGGATTTGGGTTCGGACGTCGAGGCGGGCGGGACCGTGGGAGACGCCGAGCCGTCGAGCGTCCACCGCTGCTCCGCGGACCCGTCGCGGCCCTTGACCACCACGTCCGCCCCCTTGCGCGCGGAGACGGGCGCGACCGCCAGCCGTTCGTGCCAGCGGGGCAGCAACTCCCCCAGTACGGTCAGGTCGTAGCGCACCTCGTCCGCGCGCGGGGCCGAAGGCGGGGCACACGCACCCAGGACGACCACTCCGTCGGCCCGGTGGGAGTCGAGGCAGAGTTCGGGACGAGCCACGTTGCTGAGCAGGCCGTTCTCGTCGTACGACCACTGCTGGCGGACCGCGGCCGAGCATGCGGCCAGTTTCGCCTCGGCACCGGGCTTCGCTTTGCCGCGGACGTCCAGGCACAGGTCCGCCGCCGTGTTGCGGAGTCGGCCCTGGCCGGGCCCGTCGGGGTAGTCGGCGGAGGTGGGAGTGGGGGAGCCGGCGGACGGCTCCCCGGTGCCCGCGGGCGGAGGGGTGTCGTGGCTCCCGGGCATGCCGGTCGTCCCGGGCGGTGGCACCGCCTCGTCGCCGCTGTCGTCGCCCGACGAGAGCGCCATGACGAGCACGGTCGCGAGCAGGGCCGCGGACCCCAGGGCCGCGCCGGTGCGCAGCGCTCGGGAGTTGGTGCGCAGCGCCCTGGAGTGGTTGCGCGCCGCCGCGAGCGGACCGCCCGACTCACGGACGCGTGACGCCGGACGATGGCGTCCGCCGCCGCCCGAGTGCCGGCCGCCGAGCCCGGGGACGCCTGCGCCGCGCCTCGGGGTGCCCGCGCGCCCGGGCCGCGACTCCAGGTAGCGGCGGGCGCCCCAGCCGAGTACGGCTTCGGCGAGAAGGGCCCCCAAGTCGCTCTCGACTCGACCCAGTTGGTCGGTGACGTCACGGCAGTGGCGACACTCCGACAGGTGGTGGCGGACGTCGGGGAGTAAGGCGCCGCCCCGGCGAATGGTGACGTCGAGGATTCGGGTGTAGAGAGGGCATTCCTTGGTCGGTGCGAGTTCCCGGTGTCCGCTGACGATGCCCGCCCGGAATTGTTCACGCGCCTGCTCCAGGGCGCCGGCCGCGACGTCGGTACTCAAGCCCGACAAACCGGCGGGTATGGATATGTGCTCGGCTTCGACCGCGGTGTGCCACAACAGGCACTGGGCTCCTACGGGAAGCGCCCAGAAGGAGCGCGCGGAGAGGCGTCGCTTTTCGGGTGTCATGGAGGTCGCCGCGCGCATGCCGCGCCCACCCGTGGGTTTGCGCAGTTCCGGCATGAGGCCGGATATGCGCTCGTCGACGGTCCACTCCCTGACCTTCTCCCGGACGGTCACCAGGAGATACGGCCGCAGGGCTCCGCCCGGTTCGCCGCCCGCCAGATGCTGGAGCACCTGGTGGAAGGAGGCCGTGGCGACCATCGAGGCCGAACTCGACCGCGCCGCGAGGCAGATGGCCGAGTAGTCGTAGGCCGCCTGCCAGTGCCGCGCGAGCAGGAGCGCGACGGGGCGGTCGGGCTCACCCTCCGTCCGGGCCCTCAGCCGGGCGGCGAGACTCGGGTCGGATTCCTCGGAGTTCACACCGGGTTGAGGAGGGTGGGTCGGGCGTGGGGGGTGCGGGGATTGCACAGATCTTTTTCCTTCCAAGCCGAACGACGGCACATGGAAATCGCGCCCACCGAAATGGGACGCCTGATTGGTGCGTACCTATGGCTCACCGAGTCCGGAAAATGCATCGCCAAAACCGTGGGACCGTCCGGACGGGGCCGACTGACGACCTTTTGGGTCGGCGGCACGAATCCCGATCGAGAAAGGCGATCCTGATCACTGCCTCGGCGCGAGGAAGCTCACCTTGGCACAGCCGACTCGGGGGAAACAAGAAGTTCGAGTGACTTGCATTCGAGACCGGAGAGGGACCCAGGCGTTACCCGCGGTACTCGCACCCGCTTTCGACCTCTACGGCGAATCACCCAGCGGCACGGTCACGGCGAACCCCTCGTCGAGCCGTGCGATCAGGGCGGGGGCGAGGCACGCAAAGCGACAAGAAGCCCACCCTTGAACGGAGTCCAGGAACGCGACGAGATCGTCTTGGACGGAGCCGAGGAGCCTGCGCAACTCCGCGCGCGGGATGTCGACGGGGGTTGCCTCCGGGTGAGCCGCGTCGGGCCACATCCGGATGACCGCCCCCAAGTGCTCGGCGTACGGCTCGGGGTCATGCCCGAACCACGGCTCGCCGCCGTCCAGCAACTCGATCCAGTCCCGCCAGTTCTCCAGCCCGAAGCAGCAACCGGGCAGCACGGTCACCCCGGTTGCGGTGTCCCGCACACGCAACCCGCCGGGCGCGACGACACACTCGGCCGCCACCAGCCGGCGCACCAGCTCCATGCCGTCTCGGGCATCATTCTCGCCGGGCACACGAGGCCCCTTGCCGTATTCGGCCAAGACCGCCATGGCCGTGCCGACCTGACGCTCCGACAGGTCGCCGGACAGGCGTAGGAGGCGCTCTTCGGAGGGCTCGGCGACGCCCCAGAGAACGAAGTCCTCCGCCCCGTGGGTCTCCAGGATCGCATCCATGATCAGCACGCCCTCAGTATCCCGCGCCCACACCCGCGGATCAGGCCAGGGTGACCCGCAGGCCGCCTTTGGCCAGGGTGTCGAGGGCCGTGGTGAACAGGTCACGCGGTCGGCCGTCCGGTGTCAGGAGTCGGGACAGGTGCTCACGCGCGGTCTCCGCGTTCTTCCACAGCAGCACTCCTGGGGCGCTGTAACCAAAGCCGCCGGCCAGGCAGTCGTCGAGGGCGGCCAGGCAGCCCCCGAAGTAGCCGCCCGGTCCGTTCACCGCTTCTCCGAGGGCCAGATAGAGGCCCGCTTCGTCGGTGATGAGCCCGCCGTCCAGCTCGTACGGACGACCGGCAGGTCGGTCGCGGCGGGGGCGCCGGCAACCTCGCTCCCGGACCAGGTCCAACCATGCGCCGCGGCACCGGGTGTCGAGCGCGCCCCATGCGCCCACAGCATCCGGTGGCCCGGTGAACCACCGCTCCCAGAGGGGCCGGGCGTAGTCGGGGACAGGCTCGAAGCCCTCCGCGTCGAGTTCCAGGTCGATCAGGCCCGTCGCCCCCTCGCAGCGGCGACCGCCTTCCTGCCTGTCGGCGGAGGGGCGCCAAGCCCTGACCTCGGTCCACCACAGCCGCCGGCTGAGCAACTCGCCCTGGTCGTCGTGTACTTCCAGGGCGACCTCGGCCAGATCCAGCGCGCGGCGGGTGCCCTTTTCCAACGCGGCCCGCAACTGGTCGCCAGGGGCGAGGCCCCGCAGGACCAGCGGGGGCACCGGCAGTTGGGGCGGCAGGACGCGGGCGAACTCCGTGCAGGAACCCAGCCATCGCGAACCGTCATGCACCCGAACCGGCCCTCGGTACCCCTCTGGTGGACCTTCGCAGTCGTCCACGCCGGTCAGCACGATGCTGTCCGGCCAGCCGGGCCGGACCACGCTCTCCGCGTCCTCCAGCAGCCAGGGATCGCAACCCTGCTCTTCGGGCACCAACCACACACGGCCGCCGACCCGGCCCCACCCCGCGGCACTTTCCGGAGTCCAGCCGAACAGTTCGTACGTCCCGCGTGATGGCATCCCGAAGAGTCCGTCGACTGCGGCACACACGCCCCAGGCCCGGCCGTGTTCCGTGTCCGTCAGCGTGTGGCGCCCGTGCTCGCGGCCAGGCGTGGCACTGCGGGGTCGGCCGTCCTCATGCACGGGGGAATCATGCCCGGCCAGGGCTTTCCCGGCGAAGCCCTTTTCCCGCGGGAGGCCGGGTGCGCCGTCACGAGGCGGCGAGCGCCTCGCGCCAAGTGGGGCTGTCCACGTAGTGGTTGTCGTAGCGGGCCGACGACTCCGCGATCTTCTTCGGGTCGGCTTCGCCGCGCATCACGCTGCCAAGGAGGCGCAGGTAGTCGAAGCGGGCCATGCCAGGAGTGAAGGTGAACAGGACGTCCGCCGTGCAGCCGGGAGCGGCGGCGAAGGCGTGCGGGGTGTGCGGAGGCACCGCGAGGAAGTCACCCGCGTTCAGGACCGTGATCTCCTCGCCCACCAGGACCTGGAGGGAGCCGCTGATCACGAAGAAGAGCTCCGTGGCCTTGGTGTGGAAGTGCGCGGGAGCGCCGACCGCTCCCTCGGTGAACGTGGAGCGGTAGCTGGTGAAGCCGCCGCCCGGTCCGTCCGTGTCGGCCAGCAGGGTCATGACGCTGCTCGGGTCGGCGCTGGTCTCGGCCTCCGACGCGCGGGTGAGGTGGGCGGTGAAGTCGGCGTTCTCGCTGGTCATGGTGGTGTCCCCTCCGGATCCGCGCCCGGCCTGTTCCGGGTCCGCGGCTGGCTCTCGCCTCGTCGTGAACACCACTCTATGAAGCCGAAAGACCCTCCGTAGAGTGCAATTGAGGGGAAGAATCGAGGGTCAATTCAGCTGCCCGGAGGAGCTAGCACCGGCCCTCCAGGTGGTCTCGCTGGATCTCTCGGGCCACGGCCCGGCGCACGGAGGGCGGACCGGCGTCGGCGCCGCTGGCGGCGTCGGCACCGGACCTCGCGGGGACGTCCAGGCTGCGGCTGATCTCGTCGTACGCCTTCCGGCAGCCGCCCGGCAGTTCCGCCTGACGCCGCCTCAGGTCCTCCTCCACAAGGCGCCGCAGTTCGTCGACGCTCTGGGGCGTGAACCGCTTCCTCCCCCGGTCGACCGCCTCCACGTGGCGCGTGCAGCGGGCGTCGCCGTCCAGCGCCTCGGAGACCGCCTCGGCCAGCCCCCACAGGCGCCCTTCGAGCCAGGGCAGGTCGGTCTGGCCGAGGTGGAGCCGCAGGGGCGGCAGCCGGTCGCTCTCCCCCCGGTACTTCGTCACCTGCTTGGACACCGCGGGCTGACTCATGTCGGCGAGCTCGGCGATCCTCTCCTGCGTCCAGCCGAGGCCGACGAGCAGTTTGATCACCTCGGCGCGCAGCTTGCGCGCCTCCTCACCCGCACGGATGACGTCGTTCATGCCGGCGAGCATCCGCTCGGCCTGCCCCTCGGTCAGCGCCCCGGATCCCGCGTGCCTGCCCTCTTCGCCTGCCATGCCTCGGTTATACAGTCCGGCAGCTCGCACGTCATAACCGCGTTGTATCACTGGGTTGTATAACCGGGTTATCGCTGCCAGGATCCCTCCCATGCCCACCTACTCCGCCCCTGACGGCACCCGGCTCGCCTACCACGTCCACGGCGAAGCCCACGAAGACCACGCCCCCCTGATCTGCATCCCCGGCGGCCCCACCGACTCGCGCTACCTCGCCGACCTGGGCGGCCTGTCCGCGCACCGGCAGCTGATCGTCCTGGACACCCGCGGCACCGGCAGGTCCGCCGTCCCCGAGGACCCCTCCTCCTACCGGTGCGACCGTCTCGTCGACGACGTCGAAGCCCTGCGCGAGCACCTCGGACTCCGGCGGCCGGCCCTGCTCGGCCACTCCGGCGGCGCGAACATCGCCGCTCAGTACGCGGCCCGCCATCCCGGGAACCTCGGCAAGCTCGCCCTGATCGGCCCCGGCACCCGAGCCGTCGGGATCCCCGTCCCGGGCGCGATGCGACGCGAGCTCGCGACGGCACGCCGCGACGAGCCGTGGTTCCCCTCCGCGTTCGCCGCCCTGGAGGCGATCACCGAGGGCACCGGCACGGACCGGGAGGCCATCGACCCCTTCTTCTACGGCCGGTGGGACGCCGCCGCGCGGCACCATGCCGCCGCGAGCCGACCGGACAACATGGACGCCGTCACGGGATTCGCGGCGGAGGGCGCCTTCGACGCCGACGCCACGCGTGCGGGACTCGCGCGCTGTGAGGCGCCGGTGCTGCTGCTCACCGGAGAGTTCGACCTGAACAGCCCGCCGCGGGCGGTGGCCGAATACGCGGCGCTGTTCCGCGACGCGTCCTTGGTCGTGCAGCCGGGCGCGGGACACTACCCCTGGCTCGACGACGCCGAGCGGTTCGTGGCGGCCACGGCGGCGTTTCTGGCCTAGCGGCGCGGCGGGGCACGACGGCGTACCGGCCGGCCGCGTCCGGCCAAGCCTTGATCAAGAAAACGTGTGCCCGGCTGAAATCAGGTCACACGGGAGGCATGACGCGTTTCGCAACAGTGGGCCTGCTCATGGCCTGCGCCGCGGGCGGCGTGCTGCTCGCCCTTCTTGCCTCTCCCTGGTGGTGGTTGGCCGCCGCCCCCTTCCTGACCCTGGCCCTGACCGGCGCCCACGACCTGGCGCAGCGCCACCACTCCGTGCTGCGGAACTACCCCGTGCTCGGCCACCTGCGCTTCCTCATGGAGACCCTGCGCCCGGAACTCCAGCAGTACTTCGTGGAGCGCAACTACGACGGCAGGCCCTACGACCGCGACACCCGCAGCATCGTCTACGAGCGGGCCAAGGGAGTCGACGCCGAGGAACCCTTCGGCAGCGAACGCGACATGGACGCGCGCGGTCATGAGTTCCTCGTGCCCTCCATGGCCCCGGTGGCCGTGCCCGCCGATCCGCCCCGCGTCCGGATCGGCGGCCCCGACTGCACCGAGCCCTACGACATGGCGCTCCTCAACGTCTCCGCGATGAGCTTCGGCTCGCTGTCCTCCAACGCCGTCGTGGCGCTGAACACGGGAGCGGCACGCGGCGGGTTCGCGCACGACACCGGCGAGGGCGGTCTGTCCACCCATCACCTGCGGCCCGGCGGCGACCTCGTCTGGGAGATCGGCACCGGCTACTTCGGCTGCCGCACCCGTGACGGGGAGTTCGACGCCAGGCAGTTCGCCGAGAAGGCCGCACACCCCTCCGTACGCTGCGTGTCGCTCAAGCTGTCGCAGGGCGCGAAGCCGGGGATCGGCGGGGTCCTGCCCGGCAGCAAGGTCAACGCCGAGATCGCCTCGGTGCGGGGCGTGCCCGAAGGCGAGACCGTGGTGTCACCGCCGTACCACCGCGTCTTCTCCACCCCGCGCGAACTCGTCACGTTCCTCGCCCGGATGCGGGAGCTGACACAGGGCAAGCCGGTGGGCTTCAAGCTGTGCCCCGGCTCCCGGACCCAGTTCCTCGCCGTGTGCAAGGCCATGGCCGAGGAGGGCATCACCCCCGACTTCATCGTCGTGGACGGCGCGGAGGGCGGCACGGGAGCGGCGCCCCTGGAATTCGCCGACCACCTCGGCATGCCGCTGAGCGAAGGCCTGTTCACCGTGCACAGCGCACTGACCGGCACGGGCCTGCGGGAGCGGATCCGTATCGGCGCGAGCGGCAAGGTGGCGACGGGCAGCGACATCGTCAAGCGCCTCATCCTGGGCGCCGACTACACCAACGCGGCCCGCGCGATGATGTTCGCCGTCGGCTGCATCCAGGCCCAGCGCTGCCACACCAACCGCTGCCCCACCGGCGTCACCACCCAGGACCCGCACCGCGCCCGCGCCCTCGACGTCGCCGACAAGTCCGCCCGCGTCACGCGCTACCAGCAGGCCACCGTCCAGAGCGCCCTGCAGATCATGGCCGCGATGGGTGTCAGCGACACCGCACAGCTGGGCCCGCATCTCCTGCGGCGCCGCGAGGACCACGGCGAGTACCGCTCCTACGCCCAGCTGTACGAGTGGCTGTCGCCCGGCGAGCTGCTCGCCCAGCCGCCCGCGAGCTGGGCCGCCGACTGGCGGGCGGCGGATCCGGACACCTTCGCCGTCTGACGGCCGCCCGCGCCACGACCCCATCCACCTGCCGCCCACCACGGCAGTCGTTTCGAGAGGACCACCTGATGAGCCGCACCGTTGCCCGCGTGACGATCGACGCCCTGGAAGAACTCGGAGTGCGTCATGTCTTCGGCGTGGTGGGGGACGCCCTGAACCCCTTCACCGACGCCATCCGCAACAGCGAGTCCGTCGAGTGGGTGGGCTGCCGCCACGAGGAGGCGGCCGCTTTCGCCGCCGGCGCCCAGTCACAGCTCACCGACACCCTCGGGGTCTGCATGGGCACCGTGGGACCGGGGTCGGTCCACCTGCTCAACGGCCTGTACGACGCAGCCAAGAGCGGCACCCCGGTGCTCGCCATCGCCGGCCAGGTGCCGCTGGCGGAGGTCGGCACCGACTACTTCCAGGAGGTCGACAACGACCTCCTCTTCCGTGACGTCGCCGTCTTCCGCGCCACCGTCACCTCCCCCGAGCAGATGCCGGGCCTCCTGGAGATCGCTGTACGCAACGCGATCGGACGCCGCGGTGTGGCCGTCCTGACGGTCCCCGGCGACGTCGGCGACAAGGAGCTGCCGGAGGACCGGCCCGCCCGGCTGTCCGTGGTGGAGTCCGCCAACCGGCCCGACGACCCGGTCCTCGACGAAGCGGCCGCCACGCTCGCCGGCGGCGGCAAAGTCACCATGCTAGTGGGCCGCGGAGCGCGCGGCGCCCGCGAGGACGTCCTGGCCCTCGCGGAGCGGCTGGCCGCCCCCATGGTCCTCACGCTCAAGGCGAAGGAGGGCTTCGAGGGCGACAACCCCTATCAGGTCGGCCAGACGGGGCTGATCGGCAACCCGGCCGCCGCGCACGCGATGGACCACGCCGACACCCTGCTGCTGCTCGGCACCGACTTCCCCTACCGGGACTGGTATCCGCAGGGCAAGAAGGTCGTCCAGGTCGACCGGGTCGCCGAGCACATCGGCCGACGTGTCCCGGTCGACGTGGCGCTGGCCGCCGACGTCGGCCCCACCGTGCGCGGCCTCCTGGAGCGTCTGGAGCGGCGCGCGGAGCGCGATCACCTGGACGGGGCGCGGGAGAAGTTCGTCAAGTGGCAGGAAGGGCAGCAGCGGCTCGCCGCGCCCGGCCACGACCACGGGCTGATCGGCAAGGTGCGCTCCGCCCTCGACAACCGCGACCATCTCGTCCGTCCCGAAGCCCTGGCCTCGGCGGTGGACGCCCTGGCGGCCGACGACGCCGTGTTCACCTCGGACACCGGCATGGCCACCGTATGGCTCTCGCGCTTCGTCGAGATGCGCGGCAGCCGCCGGCTGCTCGGCTCCTACAACCTCGGCTCGATGGCCAACGCGATGCCGCAGGCGATCGGCGCGCAGCTCCTGGCACCCGACCGGCAGGTCGTCGCCTTCTGCGGCGACGGCGGGCTCGGCATGCTACTCGGCGACCTCATGACCATCCGCAGCCGGCAGCTGCCGGTGAAGCTCGTCGTCTTCGACAACCAGCGGCTCGGGATGGTGAAGCTGGAGCAGGAGCAGGCGGGGCTGCCGGAGTTCGGCACCGATCTCGACAACCCCGACTTCGCCGCGGTCGCCGAGGCCCTCGGCATCACCGGTATCCGGGTGAGCCGTCCCGAGGAGCTCGCCGAGGGCGTCGGCCGGGCCTTCGCCACGCCCGGGCCGGTTCTCCTGGACGTCCTCACCAACCCCGAGGAGATCGCCGTGCCGGGCAAGCCGACCGTCCAGCAGGGCTGGGGCTTCGCCATCGCCAAGATCCGCGAGAACCTCACGAGCCCCGGCGGCCGCTGAGGGCCGGCCGGCCGTGCGCCCGCGTCGGCGTCCCGCCGCGCCCCGGCGGAAAACGGATGCCCTCGCCACGTATCGACGGCGCGAAGCCGGGAACCCGGGCAGCACCCTCCGCTTGCGCCCGGGACTGCGGCGGACACACGGCCGCCGGACGCATGAAAGGTGGACAAATGGCCACAAGAGTAGAAAAGCAGCAAGATGGACTGCATGCCGACGCACCGCCGCACCCCCAGACAGCCCGTCGACTGACAGCCCTCCGCAGCCGCCGGCCACGCCGTCGCGGCGCCGGGCACATCACCACCGAAAGGCACTCGTAAGCCATGAGCGACGTCACAGGTAAGGCGACCACCAACGACGCCGGTGCTCCGGTCGAAAGCGATGAGCACTCGCTCACCGTCGGCGCCGGCGGGCCGATCCTTCTGCAGGACTCCTATCTGATCGAACAGATGGCGCAGTTCAACCGGGAGCGGATCCCCGAGCGGCAGCCGCACGCCAAGGGAAGCGGCGCCTTCGGCCACTTCGAAGTCACCCAGGACGTCAGCGCCTACACCAAGGCCGCCCTCTTCCAGCCGGGCACGCGGACCGACCTGGTGGCCCGGTTCTCCACCGTGGCCGGTGAGCGCGGAAGCCCGGACACCTGGCGCGACCCGCGCGGATTCGCGCTGAAGTTCTACACGTCCGAGGGCAACTACGACATGGTCGGGAACAACACCCCGGTCTTCTTCGTGAAGGACCCGATGAAGTTCCAGCACTTCATCCGGTCGCAGAAACGCAGGGCGGACAACAACCTCCGCGACCACGACATGCAGTGGGACTTCTGGACCCTCTCGCCCGAGTCCGCCCACCAGGTCACCTGGCTGATGGGCGACCGCGGCATCCCGCGCACCTGGCGCCACATGAACGGCTACACCTCGCACACCTACATGTGGATCAACGCGCAGGGCGAGCGGTTCTGGGTGAAGTACCACTTCAAGACCGACCAGGGCATCGAGACCTTCACCCAGCACGAGGCCGACCAGATGGCCGCCGCCGACACGGATTACCACACCCGGGATCTGTTCGAGCACATCCGGGACGGCGAGTACCCGAGCTGGACGCTGTACGTGCAGGTCATGCCGTACGAGGAAGCGGCCTCCTACCGCTTCAACCCGTTCGACCTCACCAAGGTCTGGCCGCACGGCGACTACCCGCTGATCGAGGTCGGCAAGATGACCCTCGACCGCAACCCCACGGACAACCACGCCCAGATCGAGCAGGCCGCCTTCCAGCCCAACAACCTGGTCCCCGGCATCGGCCCCAGCCCCGACCGCATGCTGCTGGCCCGCCTCTTCTCCTACGCCGACTCCCACCGCTACCGCATCGGCGGCAACTACCAGCAGCTGCCGGTCAACGCCCCCGTCGTGCCCGTGCACACGTACTCCAAGGACGGGGCCATGGCCTTCCGTCTGACGGAGGACCCGGTGTACGCGCCGAACTCCAAGGGCGGCCCGGCGGCCGACACGAGCCGCTACGGCACCCCGCCCAGCTGGTACGCGGACGGCGACATCACCCGCGCCGCCTACGTCGACCACGCGGAGGACGACGACTGGGGCCAGGCGGGCACGATGGTGCGCGAGGTCCTCGACGACGCCGCACGCGACCGCCTCGTGGACAACGTCGTGGGCCACCTGCTCAACGGCGTGACCGAGCCCGTGCTCGTAAGGGCCTTCGAGTACTGGTCGAACATCGACAAGTCCATCGGCCAGCGCATCGAGCAGGGCGTGCGCGCCAAGGCCGACGAGAAGGACCCCAAGGCCGCCGAGCAGGCCAACCCGGCCCGGAGCAGCATGCAGCACAAGGCCTGAGACACCGTCTCCGACCGCTCCGTACGCGTCGGCCGCCGCCCGAGGAGGGCGGCGGCCGACGCGTTGGTGCGGGGCCGCATGGGTGCGGGGCCCCTCAGTCCTCCGGCACGGCGAAGTCGCACCAGACGGCCTTGCCCTCGCCCCGCGGCTCGATCCCCCACCGTGAGGCGACCGCCTCCACCAGGAGCAGGCCGCGCCCCGAGGTGGCCGTCTCCACCGGGGACCGCTTGCGGGGACGAGTGCTGGAACGATCCTTCACCCAGAGCCGGACCCGGCGCGGCGGCCCGGTGAGCACCTCAAGGGTGAGGATGGCGCCCCCGTCGGTGTGGATCAGGGCGTTGACCAGGAGCTCGCCCGCGGCCACCTCGACGTCGTCGGCGACCGATCCGAGGCCCCAGGCGGCAAGGTGCTCGCGCAGGGCCGCACGGGCGTCGGCAAGGCCCTCGGGGTCGGCCTGGTGGACGTAGCGGTGGATGCGCGGCTCGTGGAGCGTGCCGGGGTCGGGGAGCCTGCGCAGGACCAGGAGCGCCACGTCGTCGCTGCTGCCCCACCGCTCCCACAGCGCGCGCGAGAGATGGTCCGCCAGGTCCTCGGCACCCTCGGGGCCCGCGGACAGCACCTCGGCGAGATTCTGGATGCCGGTGTCGAGATCGAGCCCGGCGTCCTCCACGAGCCCGTCCGTGCACAGCACCATGGTCTCCCCCGGCACCAGGTCGAGCCGGACCTCGGGATAGTCCTCCATGCCGAACTCGGTGGCCAGCCCCAGCGGCAGCCCGCCGTGCACCCTCGGCACGCCCACGCGGCCGTCCACGTGCCGCACGAGAGGCGGCAGATGCCCGGCCCGTACGGCACGCACGATGCCGGTGGCGGGGTCGAACTGGGCGTAGGTGCAGGTGGCGAACCGCTCGGTGTCCAGCTCGGCCAGGAAGCGCGAGGCGCGCGAGAGCACCGTGGCGGGCGGATGCCCCTCCCCGGCGAAGGCCCGCAGCGCGATGCGCAGCTGCCCCATGATGGCGGCGGCGTGCGTGTCGTGTCCCTGCACGTCCCCCACGACCACGCCGATGCGCCCGCGGGGCAGGGTGATGACGTCGTAGAAGTCGCCGCCCACGTCCCGGCCGCCCCAGGCCGCGTGGTAGCGCACGGCGACCTCGGAGTCGGCGACCTCGGGGACCCCGCGCGGCAGCATCGTGGCCTGGAGGCTCTTGGCCAGGTCCCGTTCCTCGTCGAAGAGCATGGCGCGCTGGAGCGACTGGGCGACGATGCCGGACAGGCCGATGCACAGATTGCGGTCGGCGTCGGTGAAGTCCTTGCGGCCGCGGTAGAAGAGCGCGAGGCCGCCGATGGCGCGGTCCTGCGCGACCAGCGGCAAGAACGCCGCCGAGTCCAGCTCCATGTGCTTGATGTAGGGGCCCAGACGGGTGAAGCGCAGCCCCAGGTCGGGCAGCGAGCTCACGAAGCGGGGCTGGCGGGTCATGACGGCTTCGGCCAGCGGCAGCGCCTCCTCGGCCTTGTGCAGCTTGAGCTCGTCGAGGGCCTGCATCGTCTGGCCCACCAGGGCGATCAGCTTCAGGTTCTCCCCCTCGACCAGGCCGAGGACCAGGCCGTCGGCGGCGAACCGGTCGAGGCCGCTGGCGCCGGACAGGACGGCCACCACGTCGTCGACGGTGACGGCCCGGGAGAGGGCCTGTGTGGTGCCCTGGACCATCAGCGCGACGCCCTGCCTGCGCTCCTCGCGCGGGTCGGTCGCCGCCAGTTCCGAGCCGTCGTCGGTGGCCGTGCGCACGATGCCGACCGCGCGTACGGACCGGCCCGTGTCGTCGCGCAGGATGCGGCCGCGGGCGTGGGCGAGGTGCAGCGAACCGTCGCGGTGGCGGACCCGGAAGTAGACGCCGTAGACGTCGGTGCCGGTGGTGTCCGCCTCCGTGACGGCGAAGCTGATGCGTACGGCCTCCTCGGGAGGCACGCGCCCCTCCAGGGAGGTGACACGGCCGTGGAACTCTTCGGGGCGCAGGTCGAGCACGACCAGGGCGCCGGCGTCGAGACCGAGCTCGCCGCTCTCCAGGTCCCAGTCGAAACTGCCCATGCCGGTCAGGAACAGGCGCTGTTCCAGATCGATGCGTGACTTCTTGGCTGACGTCATGGATGTCTCCGTATGCCGCTCGGTCACCATAAGCGCCACCGGCCCCGCGCGCGCGGCCGTCGCGTCCCGCAGAAAGTGGACATCGACCTTCCGGTGATCTTTCCGAACATGGGGGTATCCGGGTGTTCCGCGGCTCCGAGGGCCGCGGACAACCGAAGGGCGCCGGGGGCGTCCTCAAGGAGGGAGCAGTCGTGGTGAAGGGCAGCAGAACGATGGCGGCCGTGGTGACCGGGGCGGCCTTGGTGGCCCTGTCAGGCTGCGGTGGCGACGACTCGGGAGACGACAAGCCGTTCGCGGGCAAGAGCGCCGACCAGATCGCGGCGGACGCGGTCGAGGCCACACAACAGGCGGACTCGATGCACATGAAGGGCACCGTGCAGCAGTCGGCGGGATCCAAGATGACCGTCGACCTGTCGGTGGACAACAGCAAGAACTGTGACGGCACCATCCGGGCGGACGGCACCTCGGCGGACGTGCGGAACACCAAGGGGACGTTCTACCTGCGGGGCGACGAGAAGTACTGGCAGAACGCCCTCAAGGGGCAGGCCGGCGGCGACAAGATCGTGCCGAAGCTGGCCGACAAGTGGGTGAAGGCACCCGCCGACGACACCACGACGAAGAGCCTGTGCGACAAGAACGCCCTCATGGCGTCCATGGACAAGGACAAGTCCGAACGCAAGGGCATGAAGAAGGGGTCCACGGCGACCGTCGACGGTGCCGAGACGGTCCGGCTGACGAAGAAGACCTCCGGCGGCGAGACCCTCACGCTGTACGTGGCCACCGAGGGCAAGCCGTACATCCTGCGCTCGACGTCCACGGGCGGCAAGGACCCCAACACCGCCACCTTCAGCGACTACGGCAAGTCCGTCAGCCCCGAGGCGCCCGCGCCCGGCGACACCGTCGACCTCAAGAAGCTCGCCGCGTCCGCCCAGAAGGCCTGACGCCCGCGCGGCACGGCGACGTACTCGCATAAGCCGTCCCGCCAGGGGTACCGGGGTGCCATGTCTCACCGGCCCGGAGAACCCGCGGCCACCGTCCCGTCCAGAAAGAGGTCCGTATGTCCGCGTCCCTGCTTGAGGCCGTCGACGTCCAGGCGCCGGTTTCCGTCGTCTGGCAGCTGTGGAGCGACGTGTCGCGCTGGCCCTCGTTCCTCAGCCACGTGCGGCTGGTCGAGCCGATGGACGAGCGACGCTTCGCATGGCAGCTCGAGCTGCCCGGCGCGGAGAAGAACTTCGTCGCCGAGCTCACCGAAGTGGTGCCCGAGGACCGGATCGCCTGGCGCACCGTCGAGGGCGTGGAGCACGCCGGGGTGGTGACCTTTCACCGCCTGAGCGACACGGCGAGCCGGGTGACCCTCCAGATCGAGTACGACCCCAAGGGCTTCATCGAGCACCTCGGGGCTCTCACCAATCTCGATTCCACGCTCGCCAACTACGACCTGGGGGAATTCCAGAAGCTCGCCGAGAAGACGGCGCGCTAGCCCCTTCCCCCGGGGACACCGACAAGAGGGTGCCGGGCCCGCCTCGCGAGAGGCGGGCCCGGCACCCTCTTGTCGTACGTGGGGCCGGCTCAGGCGGCGTCGCTGCGCCGCTCGGCGGCGGGCGCCCGGTGGCGCCCTGTGTGGCCTTGCCCGTGGACAAGGCGGAGGTGGCGTAGGCGCCGATCGGTTCTCGGCGACGTCTCACCGTTCATCCGGTCCTCTATGCGGTCCATGGCAATGATCAGAAGTCCCATGGCCGGCAGGAGCAAAAGAGCGACAACTAGCACGGCAGCGTCCTCCTCGCGGCTTCATCCTTCGCCTGCCCCCGACTGACACGCGCACGGCCTTGAAGGTATGGAGAGCCTGCAACGCTCTCTTCACATCCATTGGGCGCCCCTGGTGCGGACCTGGCGACGCGGAGGCGGCATTCGGGTGATGTTCACCGGCCCGGCTGGCGGCGGCGGGACCTTTGGCCCAGGGTTGATGACCTTGGTCCCGCGTGCGGTGCCCGCGGAGGGCAAGAAGGACCACGCAAGGCACGCACACCAGGAAAGGAACACTCTCGTGGGCATCATCGCCTGGATCCTGATCGGACTCATCGCGGGCGCCATCGCCAAGGCCCTGACCCCCGGCAAGGACCCGGGAGGCTGCCTGGTGACGATGCTCATCGGCATCGTGGGCGGGCTGCTCGGCGGCTGGCTGGGCAAGGTGATCTTCGGCGTGCATTCGATGAACGGGTTCTTCCACCTGTCGACGTGGATCGCCGCCGTCATCGGCTCCGTGCTCGTCCTGGTCGTCTATCGCCTCCTCACGGGAGGGCGCACCCGCTGAGCCGGCCACTGGCCGGACATGAATTAGCTCGTACGTTCGAATCATTCGGTACACTCGCCGTATGGCAACGCACCAGCCGCTTCAGCTCCAGGGATCGCTCTTCGACCAGAGCGAGGACGTGCGCCTGGGCCGTCTGGACGACATCCGCCGGACGGCCCTCGGCGACGGCGCGTGGATCGACCTCCTGCCGGGCTGGCTCAGCGGCGCCGACACCCTGTTCGAACGGCTGGCCACGGACGTCCCGTGGAAGGCCGAACGCCGCCAGATGTACGAACGGGTCGTGGACGTCCCGCGCCTGCTCGCCTTCTACCGCGCCGGTGAACCACTCCCCCACGCCGTGCTCGACGAGGCCCGCCGGGCCCTCTCCGCGCACTACGCGTCCGAGCTCGGCGAGGCCTTCACGACGGCGGGCCTGTGCCACTACCGCGACGGACGCGACAGCGTGGCCTGGCACGGCGACCGCATCGGCCGGGGCGCCCGCGAGGACACGATGGTCGCCATCCTCTCCGTGGGAGCACCCCGCGACCTGCTGCTGCGTCCACGACGCGGCGGCGCGGTCGTCCGGCGCCCGCTCGGGCACGGCGATCTGATCGTGATGGGCGGCTCCTGTCAGCGCACCTGGGAACACGCCATCCCCAAATCGGCCCGGGCCGCCGGCGGACGCATCAGCATCCAGTTCCGGCCGCACGGGGTGCAGTGACCAGACGCCGCGTCACGCGCCGAGGCGCAAGCGGCGATGTGCGTCGGGCCCGCTCCATGCGCTACAGTCGATCATGTGCACGCGGCCAGGAACTCCTGGTAGCGCGCCCGGCGTTGGTCGTCCAAGGAAAGACGCCCCGCTTCCTGCGGGGAAATGCAGGTGCAAGGCCTGCCCAGCGCTCGCGACAAGCCCCGGTCCCTCATGAGGGACCGGGGCTTTTTTCCGCCCTGGGCCACGTGATCGCCGCCGCCAGTACAGTCTCCCGGGCCACACAAGGTCACACACGAGGAGACACACGTGCACCCACTGGCGGTCGAACAGAACTTCCGGGCACGGGCGAGCCGTCTGCAGAGCTGGGGACTCGGGCTCCTGGCCTGCGCCCTGCTGCTCTGGCTCTACGCCGCGTGGCAGGTGTTCGCCTCGTACGACTCGACGTACAACAAGGTCAGTTGCCCCGCACCGGTCAACGCCGACCCCAGGGACCTCTACTACGAGGACTCCGGCGACCGGCACTCCGAAGCACTGCAATGCGCCTCCGACCGGAACTGGCCCGGGCCGCTGGCGGCCTTGGTGGTGTCGGTGCCGCTGAGCGCGACGGGCACCGGGCTGCTCACCGCGGGAGCGGTCAGCATCCGGCTGCGCCACCACCACGACGACATGGAGAAAGCTCAGAACTGAGCCCGCGCTTGGTGCGCCGGGGCCGTCACATCGCCGAGGACCGTGGGGCCGGACCCGCCGGGTGGCGGGTCCGGTTCCTGCGTCGGTGGAGGGGTCAGACGCGGTCGGCGGCGATCAGGACGTACTGGAAGGAGCCGTCGCGGTAGGAGTTGATGAACGCCTCCTCGATTCCGGTGACCAGCGACGACGTGGCCCGCAGCTCCCAGTAGGGCAGGGTGTCGGGCGTCAGGTCGATGACGGCCTGCGGCACGAGCCGGTTGTCGGCCATGGCCCGGAGGTATTCGCGCCGGGAGTGGATGTTGCACTCGAAGTGCGCGTTGATCTGCGAGACCCACTTGGAGGGCTGGCCGTAGCGCGGGTTCCAGCAGCCGGTGATGGTCACGTAGCGGCCGCCGACCTCCAGGATCCGCGCGTGCTCCGCGAAGAGGTCGTGCAGGTCGACGTACATGCTCGACTCGTTGTTCCACGAGCCGGCGGCCTGCCCGGTCTCGAAGGGCATGTCGAGCATGTTGCACACGCGGGCCCGCACGTGGTCCTGCACCCGCAGTTCCTGGGCCCGCTGGTTGGCGAAGTCGGCCTGCTTGGCCGACAGGGTGACGCCCTCGACCGTGCATCCGAAGCGCTGATGGGCCATCACCATCGAACCGCCCCGGCCGCAGCCCGCGTCCACGAGCGTGTCCTCGCGCCCACGCGGTCCGAGGTTGTCCAGGAGCACCTCGGCCTGCGCCGACTCCAGCCGGTGCAGCTCGGTGATCAGCTTCTTCTCGCGCTCGCTGTCGCCCGCGTCCCCCAGGGCCGCGTGGTCGACCTCACCGATGCCGTAGTGGTGGTGGTAGAGCCCGTCGACGTCGCCCAGGCGCAGATTCACGGGCCTGGCCTCGTTGTTCCAGTAGCGCGCGATGTCGCCCTGGTAGGGCGTCGCCGGGGCGGGGACGAACGCGGAGGCACCGCTGACGGTGGTGAATTCAGTGCTGGTCACAGATGATTCCGTCCTTACCAGAAATCGGGCAGGCTGTAGCGGTAGGTGTTGGTCTGGTGCCAGTAGTGGTTGCCGTCGACCCATACGGCCACGCCCCGAAGGAAGCGCAGCACGCTGGGCACGGGGCAGGCCAGGGCCACGGCCGCTGCTTCGGCCTCGAAGTCGCGCATGAGGTCGTTGTGGACCTCGACCGCCTTGAGGTAGCCCTCCCGGTCGGAGAGGTCCTCGCGGTCGGCGAGCACCACGGGCAGGTTCAAGTGCCGCCCGGGGCTGGCGAGTTCCTTGGTGTAGGAGTACAGGTCGTTGACGATGGTGCTGGCGTTCCCGGCCAGCGCCAGGACCCGCTGCACGTCGGGGCGGGCGTGCAGGTCGGCCGGCAGTTCATAGCCGCCGATGGTGTCGGTGATGGCGGGGCACGGGCGGAAGTTGTTGAACTGCCGCATCGCCAGGTACTCCCACACCTCGGGGGTGTGGTCCGTCTGCGCCCAGGCCCCTTCCGCGAGATACCCCAGGTGCAGGCGCGCCATGTCGTGCCGGAAGCGGTCGGCCTGGGAGGGGGTGGCCTGACCGACGAAGTACTCCATGGCGGAGCGGTAGGCGCGCCGCGGGGCGTCCGCGTGGAGCGACCGGGCCCACTGCGGTTGGTACTCCGTCGTGACGTGCAGGGGGTCGAGGGCGGTGTGCGCGAGAAGAAGTCGTCCTCCCAGGCCGATGGGTGAGCCGCCGTGGTCCTCGCAGTAGCAGTCGTCGACCGCGTTCTCGGCGACCATGAGCCGGGTGGCGACCATCAGGTGCTCGATGGTCGGGGCGTCCGGGTGGCAGGCCACCATGTACCGCCCGACGGAGAAGCCGTCGAACTGCCCCTCCCACTCGTCGGGGAACAGCTCGACCTCCTCCACCGCCCAGTCCTTGATCCTGCGGCTGACCTCCGCCACCCGTGCGGCATCGGGCTCGGCCACGGGGTGGTAGTACAGGCCGGGGATGTGCAGGGCCTCCTCCGCCGGTGCATCGGCGGGAGGAGACACCTGCGGCTCCTCGCGGCGGCCCAGGTGCAGGCCCGCCGTGCCCAGACCGCTGGGGCCGCGCAGGATGCGTTCCAGGGCGGGGCTCGCTTGCCTGGGGGCGGTCGGCGCCCCGACGCCCGCCGCGGCGGCGGGCGGGCTCGGCCGGAGAGGGGAAGACCCGGGTTCGGGCATCCGTGGCTCCTTGATGAGAGGGGTGGTCTCCCCCGGATCCGGGCATGGGGGCCCGGCCCGGGGGCGGTCCGGGCTGTCGTGGCCGTACGCCGGATCCTTTAGGCGGGCCTGCGGGCGATCTGCACGTTCTCCAGCACGCCCAGGGCGTTGGGCACCAAGATGGCGGCGGAGTAGTAGGTGCTGACCAGGTACGAGGTGATGGCCTGCTCGCTGATGCCCATGAAGCGCACCGAAAGGCCCGGCTCGTACTCGTCCGGCAGACCGGTCTGATGCAGCCCGATGACGCCTTGGTTGTCCTCGCCGATGCGCATGGCGAGGATCGAGCTGGTCTGTTCCTTGCTGATGGGGATCTTGTTGCAGGGCAGGATCGGCACCCCGCGCCAGGCCGGCGCCTGCTGCCCGCCGAGGTCGACGTGGTCGGGATAGATACCGCGGGCGTTGAACTCGCGCCCGATCGCGGCGATGGTCCTGGGGTGGGCGAGGAAGAGCTTGGTGCCGCGACGGCGGCAGAGCAGCTCGTCGAGGTCGTCCGGGGTCGGCGGGCCCGAGTGCGGCTGGATCCGCTGCTTGAAGTCGGCGTTGTGGAGCAGGCCGAACTCCCGGTTGTTGATCAGCTCGTGCTCCTGACGCTCCCGCAGCGCCTCGATGGTGAGCCTGAGCTGCTCCTCCATCTGGTTCATCGGCCCGTTGTAGAGGTCGGTGACCCGGGTGTGGACCCGCAGAATCGTCTGCGCGGCGGAGAGTTCGTACTCGCGCGGCTTGAGTTCGTAGTCGACGAAGGCGCCGGGCAGCGCCACCTCGCCGGTGTGGCCGGCCGACATGGCGATCTCGGCCTCGCCGTGCTTGTTCTGGCGCTGCCGCGGGAGCCGGGCGAACGCGTCGAGATGGGCCCGGAGGCTCGGCGCCGAGGACAGCACGGCGGAGAAGTCGGCGCGGGAGAGGGTGAGCAGGGTGCCGGCGGTCTCGGCGGTCGCGGTGGAGTCCCAGCTGGCATCGGTGTCCAGCAGGGCGTTCTCCCCGAACCGGTCGCCGTCGGCGAGCACGCCGACGCCGACCTCGTCGCCGTACTTGCCCACGGAGTGCCGGCTGATCCTGCCGTGGGCGATCAGGTGGAGTTCGTCGGCGGGGGCGCCGCGCTCGGCGAGGACCTCACCGGCGCGGAAGTCGCGCTGGACGCACCGGTCGGCGAGCGCGCCCAGCACCTCCACGTCGTCGAAGCCGCGCAGCAGGGCCAGTTCGCCCAGTTCCCGGGGGATCACCCGGACGTCGCCGCCGTCCTGCACGAACTCGATGCGGCCGTCTCCGACGGTGTAGCTCAGACGGCGGTTCACCCGGTAGGCGCCGCCCTTGGTCTCCACCCAGGGCAGCATCTTCAGCAGCCAGCGGGAGGTGATCTCCTGCATCTGCGGGGCGGATTTGGTGGTGTGGGCGAGGTTCCGGGCAGCCGCGGTACTCAGGCTGGACTGCCGCGGCTGCTCCAGCCGTGCTTCCGGGCTGGACTCTACGGTCATCGGGCGAGCTCTCCTTCGCAGAGGTCGTTACCGGCATAGGCGCACCCACCGGAAATAGCGGGACCAGGGGGAGATCACGAGGATTTCGTCCCGATCCATCGACCATTTAACGGCCGCCCGGCCCCGCTCGCCCGATAAGCCCCCCGGCGGCACTCGAAGCGGTGATCTTGTTCGGCGCGGGGTTTATCCGAACAACCCACTGGGTTCTGGCCACCCCTGGCCGAGACAGCGCCGAACGCCCCGCCCGCCCAGGGCCGTCGGCCGTGAGCGGGCGGGGCGCGTACGCGCGCAAGGGAAGCGGGAGGTCAGGACAAGTAGGCCTCCACTTCGCTGAACTGGGCCGCGGGCCAGCCGGTGTTGGCCGTGACGCGCAGCCTCAGGTGGCGGACGCCGGGGGCGGAGGCGGGCAGCGTGATGGTCACCTTGTTGCCGTCGGCCGGGTCGAAGCGGTAGCCCTTGGCGTCGGCCAGCGTGCTGAAGGTGGTGCCGTCGGTGCTTCCCTGGACGGCCAGGGTCTGGGTCCTGGCCTGCCAGGCGGCGGGCGGCGGCAGCTTCAGCACGCTGGCCGACGCACCGGTTCGGCCTTGCCCAGGTCCACGGTGATCGACTGCGGGAAGGCGTTGTTGGTGGACTCCCAGTACGTGGCCGCGTCCCCGTCGACGGCCTTGGCCGGCGTGTAGACGTCGGCGGATCCGGTCGCGGTGGCAGGGCGGCCCTTGGCGAGGTTGCGCCCCGGGTCGGGGTCGGGGTTGCCCGCGCCGGGCTTGGGCCAGGTCGAGCAGTCGCCCCAGGTGCCGGCCCAGCCGGAGTTGCCGCCGCCGTCGGTGAGGGTGAAGGTGCCGGACCCGGCCGGGTAGGGGCAGTTGTAGATGCCGGCCGCGCCCACCCCACTGGCCTTGACGTTCGCCATCCGCACCGCGCCCGGTGTCTCGGCCTGCACGACGACCGTGCCCACCTTGTCGACGGTCGCGCGGTCGACGCTGACGTTCTTCACCGCCTTGCCGGTGCCGCCGCCCGAGACGAACTCGAACGCGCTCCAGGGGCTGTCGGTGAAGGTCGTGTCGGTGATGTTCACCGTGGCCTCGATGGCGCTGTCGTAGGCGTCCACGCGCAGTGCGCCCATCGGGTGCTGCCAGTTGGGGTTCATCGCCCCGGTGCGGACGAGGGTGTTGCCGGAAACGGTGATGGTGCCGGCCAGCGGGTGGAAGGGGTCGAGGAACTTCTGGTTGGAGATGGCGATGCCGCTGCCCAGGGCGTTGGTGTCGAGGATCAGGTTGTCCTTGACGGTGATGTCGCGGCCGCCGTAGATGGCGATGCCGTTGGCGAGGTTGGGCTGCGAGATGGTGTTGCCGGCGAAGGTCGAGTCGCTGTTGGTGGTGTTCAGGGCCCACATCGCCAGGGCGTCGTCACCGGTGTTGCGCAGGAAGTTGTCGCGCACGGTGACGCCCTTGGCCGTGCCGTTGAGGTTGAGGCCGTCGGCGGTCATGTCGAGGATGCGGTTCTTCTCCACGACGAGGTTGTCGTTGTTGCCCGTCAGCCAGAAGCCGACCTTGAGGTGCTGAAGCCACATGCCCGATACGGCGGAGTTCGGGCCCAGTGATCCGTTGACGAAGTTGTCCGGGTTGTTGTCGACGCGCTCGGTGACCTCGCCCAGCACCGCGAAGTCGTGCAGGCCCACCTTGCCGGTGGGTGCGCTGGACTGGTCGATGAAGCGTGAGCTGCGCACGACCGAGTGCCAGTTGCCCGCGCCGCGGATCGTGACGTTGTCGACGTTGTTGAGCGACTGGGTCAGCTTGTACTCGCCCGGCGGTATCCAGACCGTGCCGCCCTTGGCCGCCGCGATGGTCTCGCGGAAGGCCTGGGTGGAGTCTCCCTGGCCGCTGGGGTCGGCGCCCTTGTCGGTGACCGAGAGCGCGCCGGAGGGCTTGGCCGCGGCGGCCGCGACCTGCTCGAAGTCGGCTACGTCAAGGGTGACTTGGGTGGAGGTGGCCTCCAGTTTCACCTTGTCGCCGCTCTGCAGGTTCTGGCCGAGGTGCAGCCGGGCGTTGTCGAAGAGGTGGTGGGTCTTGGAGCCCGCGATCCAGGAGGTGTCGACGTAGCTGTACTTCGACGTGACGGCCAGCGTCTTGGAGATCTTCTGTCCGTTGACGTACACGGCCATGGAGCCCGACTGGCCGTCGGGGACGTTGTAGGCGACGTTGAGGGCGTTCGCCGCCTTGGGCAGCGTGAACTCCACGCTCTGGCCCGCCGCGAGACGTACGGCCTGCCGGCCCGAGGCCTCGGAGGCGACCGTCCCCTGGGTGTGGTCGGGGCCGATCTTGGTGCCGTTCGTGGCCGCGCTCTCCGCCTCCACCGAGGTGAAGGGCAGCGTGGCGCCGGCGGCCGCTTCGGCGGCCTGCGCGCCGGTGGCGGCGAGGCCGGTGACCAGGGTGCCGACGAGGCCCGCGGTGGCCAGGGCGGCGCACCCCTTGCGGATCCTTCTTGTTGTGCTCCTGCCAGGTCTGTTCATGGAGTGGTGCACCTTCCTGGTGAGTGGGGAGGTCAGTGCTCGGTCTTGGGGGGATCGGGTGTGCGTGCGCGTCAGACGCGCAGCCACACCGCCGTGTCCTGGGGCAGGCGACCCGACGCGTCCAGGGGGCCGCTGGCCAGCAGCAGGCGGGTGTGGGCGGGCAGTTCGCAGGGCGTGGGGCCGAGGTTGACGACACAGGCCAGGCCGGGCTCCCGGACGAAGGCCAGTACGCCGTCGGCCGTCGGCAGCCAGGTCAGCGGGCCGTCGCCGAAGCCCGGTTCGAGGCGGCGCAGGCGCAGGGCGGCGCGGTAGAGCACGAGCATGGATCCGGGGTCGGCCGCCTGGAGGTCGGCCGCGTAGGCGGGCCAGCCCTCGGGCTGGGGCAGCCAGGGGCCGGTCATCGACCCGAAGCCCGCGTGCGGTTCCCGGGCCGCCCAGGGCAGGGGCACCCGGCAGCCGTCGCGGCCGGGGTCGGTGCCGCCGGAGCGGAAGTGCATGGGGTCCTGGATGCGGTCCAGGGGGATGTCGGCCTCGGGAAGGCCCAGTTCCTCGCCCTGGTAGATGTAGACCGCGCCGGGGAGCGCGAAGGCGAGGAGGGCGGCGGCGCGGGCGCGGCGGGTGCCGAGCGTCAGGTCGGTGGGGGTGCCGAACACCTTGGTGGCGAAGTCGAAGCCGGTGTCGTCGCGGCCGTAGCGGGTGACCGTGCGGGTCACGTCGTGGTTGCTCAGGACCCAGGTCGCGGGGGCGCCGACCGGGGCGTGCTCGGCGAGCGTGGCCTCGATGGACGCCCGCAGCTTGCCCGGCTCCCAAGGGCAGGACAGGAAGGAGAAGTTGAAGGCGGTGTGCATCTCGTCGGGGCGCAGATAACGCGCGAAGCGCTCGGCGTCGGGGAGCCAGACCTCCCCGACGAAGACGCCCGCGTACTCGTCGGCGACGGCCCGCCAGGAGCGGTAGATGTCGTGCAGCTCGTCGCGGTCGATGAACGGGTGCGGGTCGATCCCCTCGGTGAAGTCGGGCAGCGCCGGGTCCTTGGCGGGCAGGGCGGCGGAGTCGATGCGGACGCCGGCCACTCCCCTCTCGAACCAGAACCGCAGGACGTCCTCGTGCTCCTGGCGGACCGCGGGGTGGGCCCAGTTGAGGTCGGGCTGCTCGGGGGCGAACAGGTGGAGGTACCACTCGCCGTCCTCGACGCGGGTCCAGGTGGATGCCGTCGCGGAGAACTGGGAGGGCCAGTCGTTGGGCGGCAGTTCGCCGTGTTGTCCGCGGCCGGGGCGGAAGTGGAAGAGCTCGCGTTCGGGGGCGCCGGGGCCGGCGGCCAGGGCCGCCTTGAACCAGACGTGCTGGTCGGAGACGTGGTTGGGGACGATGTCGACGATGGTGCGGATGCCGAGCGCGCGGGCCTCGGCGATCAGCTTCTCGGCCTCGGCGACCGTGCCGAAGGCCGGGTCGATGACGCGGTAGTCGGCGACGTCGTAGCCGCCGTCGACCATGGGCGAGAGGTACCAGGGACTGAACCACAGCGCGTCGACGCCGAGTTCGGCCAGGTAGGGCAGCTTGGCCCGGACGCCCGCGAGGTCGCCGGTGCCGTCGCCGTCACCGTCCGCGAAGCTGCGTACGTACACCTGATAGATGGCGGCCGAGCGCCACCAGGAGGCGTCGGTCGGGGAGGTGACTGCCACGTGAGGTTCCTTTCGGGCAGGTGGGACCCCGTCGCCGTGGCGTGGGGCGGAGGCGGGGTGCGTGAGGCGGTGGCGGAATGCGCGAGGTCGGCGCGGGCGTCAGCCCTTGAGGCTGCCGGCGGTCAAGCCGCTCATGATGTTGCGCTGGAAGATCAGGAAGATGATCAGGGTCGGCAGCGAGGCGATGGCGAGGGCGGCCAGGAGCCAGTTCTCGGAGACGCTGGCGGCCAGGGAGTAGATGCCGACGTTGACGGTCTGCTTCTCGGGGTCGGGCAGGGTGAGCATCGGCCAGAGGAAGTCCTTCCAGACGGCGACCACCGCGAAGATCGACACGACGCCGAGGATCGGCCGGGACAGCGGCAGGACCACCGAGCGCAGGGTGCGCAGGGAGGAGGCGCCGTCGATGGCCGCGGCGTCCAGGAGCTCGCGCGGGATGGAGTCGAAGAACCGCTTGAGCAGGAAGATGTTGAACGCGTTGGTGACCGAGGGGAGCCAGATCGCCCACGGCGAGTTGATGAGGTTGCGCTCCACGACCGGCACGTCCAGGACGGTCAGGTACTGCGGCACGACCAGGACGGTGGCCGGGATCATCAGGGTGAGCAGCATCATCCCGAGGATCGCCTTGCCGAACACGGGCCGCAGCTTGGAGAGCGAGTAGGCGGCGGCCACGTCGAAGACGAGCTGGAAGGCCAGCGCGCCGAACGCGTAGTACAGGGTGTTGAACAGGAGCCTGGCCAGGTCCATCACGCCCCAGGCGTCCGCGTAGTTCTGCGGATGCACGGCGTCGGGGACCAGGGTGGGCGGTGTCTGGGCGAATTCCTGCGCAGACTTCAGACCGCTGGTGACCATCCAGTACAGCGGGCCGATGAAGACCAGGGTGAACAGGACCGTCACCACGGTGAACGCGGTCCAGTACAGGACCTTGCCGCGCGGGCGGGCCAGTTGGGCCGGGGAGATCAGGGTGCGTGTGCTCATGTCGGTCGTCTCCCCCGGCTAGTCTTCGCCGCCGGCGCGGCTCAGCCGTGCGTACGCCGCCGAGAACCCGGCGAGCAGTACGAGCAGGACCAGGCCGAGCGCCGCCGCGCTGCCGTAGTTGTTGAAAGTGAACGCGTACTGGTAGATGAGGTGGACGACGGTCAGGGTCGCGCCCTCGGGGCCCGCGCCGCCTGTGAGCAGGAACGGCTCCACGAACACCTGCATGGTGGCGATGATCTGCAGGAGCAGCATGAGCGAGAGGATCAGCCGGGTCTGCGGGATGGTCACGTGCCAGATCCGGCGGAAGACGCCCGCGCCGTCCAGCTCGGCCGCCTCGTACAGCTCGCCCGGGATCGACTGGAGCGCGGCCAGGTAGATCAGGGTCGCGCCACCCATGTTCATCCAGGTGGCGGCGACCACCACGGCGAGCATCGCGGTGTCGGTGTCCTGCAACCAGGCCTGTCCGGGCAGGCCCACGGCTTCCAGGATGCGGTTGAACAGGCCGTACCCGGGGTCGTAGAAGTACTTGAAGAGCAGGACCGAGGCGACCGGCGGCAGCATCACCGGCAGGTAGACCAGCAGCCGCAAGTAGCCGCGGCCGTGCCGGAACTCGTTGAGGATCAGCGCGATGGCGAAGGGCACGGCGAAGCCGAGGAGCAGCGCGAGTCCGGTGAACAGCAGGGTGTTGCGCCACGCCTGCCAGAACGCCGGGTCGTTGAAGATGTACGTGAGGTTGGACCAGCCGGCCCAGACCGTCTCGCCGTTCTCGGTCTTCTGGAAGGCCAGGATGAACTCCCTGACCATCGGATACCAGGAGAAGACCGAGAAGCACAGGAGCGCGCCGATCAGGAAGGCGTGGGCGGTGAGGTTGCGCTTGAACGCCTGCCGGAACGCGCCGCGTTCGGGGCGGGGGGCCCGGCCGTCCGTGGGTCCGGACGGCCGGGCCTTGCTCTCGGAGAGGGTGGGAGCAGACATCACTGGTTGGCCAGTACCTGGTTGACCTGCTGTTCGGCGGTCTTGAGGAGCTTGTCCGCGTCGGCGTCCTTGTTCGTCAGGACGGCCGACATCAGCGTGTCCAGGACCTTGTAGACCTCTTGGGCCTTGGGCGGCTCGGCCTTGCCCGCGACCGGCTTGTCGGTGAACGCCTGGAAGTTCTCGACGGGCATGGTCGAGCTCTTCGCGCGCGCCTTGTCGTCCTTGGCCTTGCTGTCACCGGTCCAGAAGTTCGGCTGCGGCAGACCGACGGGCAGGCCGTCCGCCTTGGTGCGGGCCCAGTCGAACTGGCCCTTGCCGACGGTGAGGAACTTGAAGTTGATCCAGGCGATCGCCGCCTTGATCTGGTCGGGCGAACTGCCCTTCTTGATCATGTAGTCGTTGCCGCCGAAGAGGGTGGCCTTCTGGCCGGGGATCGGCCCCATCCCGAAGTCGTCGTACTTCGCGCCGAGGTTCTGCACCATGTACGTGATGTCGTCCGGCGCCGCCAGGAACATGCCGAGCTTGTCGGAGGCCATCTGCTTCTGGAGGTCGCCCCACTTCAGGAGCTGGGTCTTGCCCATGCTGTCGTCTTCCCAGCGCATGGCCTTGAGGTTGTCGACGATCTGCTTGCCGGTGGCGTCGTTGAAGGCGGCCTTGGTGCCGTCCTCGCTCACGATGTCGCCGCCGAGGCCGTACGTGGTGGCGGTGAAGTGCCAGCCTCCGTTGTTGCCGGCGCTGTACTCGCCGAAGCCCGACACGCCGTCGCCGAGCGCGGCGATCTTCTTGGCGGCCGTGCGGACCTCGGCCCAGGTGGTCGGGGGCGAGTTGGGGTCGAGCCCGGCCTTCTCGAAGAGCTTGCGGTTGATCAGCAGGCCCATCGTGTAGTTGCTGTAGGGCAGGCCGTAGAGCTTGCCGTCCTTCTTCAGGACGTCGAGGACGTTCGGGTCCATGTCCTTGAGGGCCGGTATGGACTTGTCGTTGACGTAGGCGCTGATGTCCTGGGCGCCGTCGTTGTCCAGGACCTGCTGGAGGTCGGTGAAGTAGGTGTAGAAGACGTCCGGCTGGGACTTCGCCTTCAGCATCGCCGTGAAGCGGGGAGGCTCCAGGCAGGGGTCGGTCTGCTTCCCCTTGAGCGTGACGTTCGGGTACTTCTCGTTAAACGCCTTGACGTCTTCCTTCCACTGCTTGAGCTCGGCCTTCTCGGCGGCCGGCGGCATGCAGTCGATGGTGAGCGTGACCTTGGCCTTCGGGTCCAGCGGGGCGGCGGCGTTGGCCGCGTTGGCGCCGTTGTCCCCGTCGGAGCCGTCGTCACCGCTGCTGCTGGTGCCGCAGGCGGCCAGCGCGGTGAGGGCGAGCGCGGAGGCGACGGCGACGGACGCCGTACGGCGGTGGGTTCGGGTCGTGCGGAGGGTGGTGCGGCGGATACGGCGAAGTGGCATCCGGGAGCTGCTCATCGGTGGACCCCTTTGGACAGCGCCGCCTGCCCGTGTGGGCAGGGACGGCATGGCAGGAGCAGGGAAGCCCACAGCTGCGCGGACTGTGTGGCGGCGCTCACTCAAGCACCGTCGACAGATCAACGCAATATCTCGCGCGATGATGGAAAGAAATTGACAGGCGAGACGCACGATCACCCGCCGGTCGATTTGCTCTCTTTTCCCCTCTTCTCCACTTCTCTGCTTCTCCTCTGTCCGCTGCCTGCCGCGAGGCCGCTTCGCGTGCCTCGGTGCTTCTACTGGGGCGGCTGGCCCGTCGAGCCGCGCACCACCAGCTCCGGTTCGAAGAGCAGCTCCTCGGTGGGCACCGCGCTGCCCGCGATCTGGAGCGCGAGCAGCTCGACCGCGGCGCGCCCCATGGCCTCGATCGGCTGACGCACCGTGGTCAGCGGTGGCTCGGTGCAGGTCATGAACGCCGAGTCGTCGTACCCCACCACCGAGATGTCCTGCGGGACGCCGAGGCCCCGGCGGCGCGCGGCACGCACCGCGCCCAGCGCCAGGGGGTCGCTCGCGCAGACGATGCCGGTGACTCCGGCGTCCAGGAGCCGTGCGGCGGCGGCCTGGCCGCCCTCGATCGAGAACATCCCCCGCGCGACGTGCTCGTCGGGCAGCGTGCCGCCGGTCTGCTCGGCGATCACGCGGGCGGCGGCGAGCTTGCGCTGCGAGGGCATGTGGTCGGCCGGCCCGAGCACCAGACCGATGCGGTGGTGGCCCAGCGAGGAGAGATGCCGCCAGGCCTGCTCGACCGCGACCGCGTCGTCGCAGGAGACCGCGGGGAAACCGAGCCGCTCGATCGCCGCGTTGACGAGGACCACCGGGATCTTGCGCGCCGCGAGCCGCTTGTAGTGGTCGTGCGGGGCGTCCGCCTGCGCGTACAGACCGCCGGCGAAGACCACGCCGGACACCTGCTGTTGCAGCAGCAACTCGACGTAGTCCGCCTCGGAGACGCCGCCCTTGGTCTGGGTGCAGAGGACAGGGGTGAGCCCCTGCTGGGCGAGGGCCCCGCCGATCACTTCGGCGAACGCCGGGAAGATGGGGTTCTGGAGCTCGGGCAGCACGAGTCCCACCAGCCGGGCCCGCTCGCCCCGCAGTTGGGTGGGCCGCTCGTACCCCAGGACGTCCAGGGCCGAGAGCACGGACTGCCGGGTGGCGTCCGAGACCCCCGGCTTGTTGTTGAGCACCCGGCTGACCGTGGCCTCGCTGACCCCGACCTTCCGCGCCACCTGAGCAAGTCGTCGCGTCATAGACGCAAGAATAGTGCAATTCTTGCATTGTGTTTGCGTGCTTGCTGAATCCGTTCCGGATGACCGTCGGAAAGCCACGTTCGGTGACGGCCGGGGACGAGCCGGGGTCTAGCCGAAGCCGACCCGGGACCGAACGGGTGAGGGCGGATCGTTTCGGCGACGGGTTCTGGTGCATTCCGGTATCACTGCTGGTCAGGTCGGGAATGCCGGATGCGTTCCCGGACCCGTTGCCGTTCCCAGCAAAGGAAGCGATCCATGCGTCTTCGCCACTCACTGGCCGCCGCGGCCGGTGCCGCCGCGCTGATCCTGACCGTACCCAACTCCGCCTGCGCGGCCGAGGGCGACTTCAGTTACACCTACATCGACAGCACCGGCGAGGAAGAGCAGGCCACCCTGCACGACCCGGCGAGCGGCGAGTGCGTCACGCTCGCCGAGGCGGCCCGGGAGTACGACCAGCCGCCCGCCCACTCCCCCAAGAACCGCACCGGTTCCTTCGCGATCGTCTTCACGAACGCCGACTGCTCCGGAGACGACTTCACGTTGCGCCCCCACACCGGCGGCGCGAGCGAGCGGCTGAAGATGCGATCGGTCTTGTTCTCCTGAGCCGACTTGTTCTCCTGAGCCGTCTCGCTCTCCTGATCCCTCCCATGACCGAGTTGCCCGCCCGGGGCCCTCATGCCCCCGGGCGGGCTTCTCGCGCACTCAGGGGACGCGGGCGACCGCGACGTAGAAGCCGCTCAACTCGGCCTTCGGAGCGGGCGTTTCCTTGTACCAGTGGGTCGCCGTCACCAGGCCCGGCTCGACCAGTTCCAGTCCCTCGAAGAACCGCTCGACCTCCGCGCGGCGCCGCATCCTCAGCGGCACCTGGCCCTTCTTGTACGTGTCGGTGACGGAGTCCGCGAGGCCGGGGTGCTCGTCGGTGGTGCCGTGGGACAGCACCAGGTAGCTGCCGGACGGCAGCGCGTCCACCAGGGTGCGCGTGAGGGCGTACGGATCCTCTTCGTCGGTGATGAAGTGCATCAGGGCGATGAGGGAGAGCGCGATGGGCTGCTCGAAGTCCAGCAGTTCGCGGGCGTGGTCGAGGATCACCTCGGGCTCGCGCACATCCGCCTGGAGGTAGTCCGTGGCGCCTTCCGGGGTGCTGACCAGCAGCGCCTCGGCGTGCCGCAGCACGATGGGGTCGTTGTCGGCGTACACGACCCGGCAGCTGGGTGCGATCTCCTGGACGATCTGGTGGAGGTTCGGCGCGGTGGGGATGCCGGTGCCGATGTCCAGGAACTGCCTGACACCGTTGTCAGCGAGCCAGGCGGCGGCGCGCTGCATGAAGGCCCGGTTCCGTGCCGCGTTCGCGCGTGCCTCGGGCGGCAGCTTCTCGCCCATCTCCTGGTCGACCAGGTAGTTGTCCTTGCCGCCAAGCAGCCAGTCGTAGACGCGCGCCGGATGCGGCTTGCTGGTGTCGATGTGGACGCTGGCGTCGTCTGCAGTCATCGGTGGCTCCACTACGTGTCTGACGGTCTCACTGTGCGGTGGGCGCCGTGCCCCCCGGACCCACTGGCAAGGATCTTCCGAGCCTACAGGTGCTGAGGTCAACTGTTGTGGCTGGTGGAGGAGTTCCTCGCGGCAGCGGGCGGATCGCCCGGACGGCCGCGGTCACAGCTGCCGGAGGTGGTCGCGCAGGCTGCGCGCCACCTGCGCCATGAGGGCGTCGGCGCCGGGCTGGGTACGGGCCGGCACGAGGGACTCGGTCAGGGCGGCGACCGCGAAGGACTGGCCGTCGGCGTGCTCGACGACGCCGATCTCGTGCCGCAGGTTGAGGAGACTGCCGGTCTTGGAGGACCACGTGCTGGCGTCGGAGTGGAAGTCCGGGGTGAGCCGGTGCCGCAGCACGTTGTGGGCCATGAGGTCGCGCAGCCGCCCGGCCACGTCCGGGTGGATCTTCGACGGCGTCCACAGGGCTTGGAGCAGGTCGACGTAGGTACGGGCACTGCCCGTGTTCGCCCGGGTGGTGTCGAGCTGCGGCACCCGGTGGCCGCGGCCGCTGGTGCCCGCGTCGATGGCCAGGGCGTGGGCGAGGTGGACCTGGTCGTCGTCGAAGCGTTCCACGGGGGTGTCGGACAGCTCGCCCACGCTGTGCCGGACGGCGATGCCCCGGATGCCGAACTCGTGCAGGATGCCGGTGACATGGGCGGGCGGGGTGAGCTCGAACAGCGCGTCGGCGGCCATCCCGTCGCTCAGGCAGGTGCTCAGGTACAGCAGGTCGTCGACCGCGATCCGGGCGGGGTGACGGAACCGGCTCAGGCCGGTGGGACCGGGCGTGGTGACCCGCCCCGGCTGCACCTCCAGCATCGTCGCCCCGTCGAGTTCGCCCCGCCGGATCCGCTCCAGCGTCGCGAGCGCGAGCGGGACCTTGACCAGGGAGGCGGACGGCAGAGGGGTGTCCGCCTCGATCCCCAGTTCGTCTCCCGTGTGCAGGTCCCGCACGAGCAGGCAGCCGTGCAGGCCGCCGTCGCGCAGCTGCTCGCGCAGTTCGCGCAGCAGAGCTTCGGTGCGCACACCACCGCGCAGGTGTCCGTTCACGCCGTCCCCCGTGTCGGTCCTCATGCCGTCACCGTGTCGGTCTTCATCCCGCCCCCGTGTCAGTCCTCATGGCGCCCCCCGTGTCGGTCTTCGGTCTTCATGTCGTTCCCGGGGCGCACGTCGTTCCCGTACCAGCTCTCGTCCCCGTGAACGTCTTCGTGCCGCCACCCGTGCCCGAGCGCCTACTCGGGCTCTCCTCCCCGCCGCTCCCCGTCCCGGCCTCCGCGCCCAGACAGCGGGCCATGGCCTCCCCCAGGCGCGCTTCCATGTGCTGGGGGTTCCCGTCCGCCGCGGCCGCCAGGGCGAAGCCGCGGCCGAGCGTGACCTCGCCGATGGGGCGCCAGACCAGGGAGAGTTCCTCGGCTTGCGCGCGGGAGCACAGCAGCAGATCGCCCGAGCAGAGGACCTCGGCCGCGGCACTGGTCAGGTCGGCCGCGGCGACGAGCTGCGCGGGCCGCAGGCCCAGCGCGTCACGCAGCCGCGTCAGGGGATCGCGGATGTGCGGCACGTCGTCCTCCGGCTGGATCCAGACGCGGCGGGCCGGGCCGGGCGAGGCGCGGCCCACTCGCAGCGTCTCCAGGTAGACGCGCCGCACGCCGGGATCCTGGGCACCGGCAACGCCCAGCGGCACGGACCACACCGCCTCGTCCGCGGGCACCGCGAGCAGCGCGGCACGCACTTGCTGGGCGTGCAGGAGTTCCGTGCGCCGGGTCGGGGCCGCCACCCGCAGTTCGAGGGTGACACCGTGGCCGCGCGCCTCGGCCACCAGGCGGGCGAGAGCGACGGTGGAGCAGATGTCGGGCACCGCCAGCCGCCAGGGCTTGCGCTTGACGGCTTCCGCCTCGTCGAGGAGCACGTCCGCCGCCTGGACGAGCTGGCGGGCGGTGGGGAGCATGTCGCGCCCGAAGGGCGTGAGGACGGCTCGGCGTGACGTGCGCTCGAACAACGGCTCGCCGAAGCGTTCTTCCAGCGCGGCGACCCGGCGGCTGGCCACCGACTGGGACATCTGGGCCGCTGCCGCTCCGTCGGTGAAGCTGCCGTACTCGCTGACGCTCACGAAGGCGCGACACGCTCCCACCAGATCCACGCCCCGGATCCTATGCCAGATCAGCATGGAACCGCGCAGGAGCGTATTGGACCGCATACGCGACCCGGGGCGAGGGTGGCACCGGCACTCACGACCACGTACCGGGACGGAGCCGTGCCACCCCGTCCCCCAGGCGCCCTGTGCTCGGGGCGCGCCCGGAGGTTTGGCCCATGAAGCTCACCCGTGCCCGTCTGCGGCGGACCCACGCCCGTCGCACCGCCCTCGGCGCGCTCGCCACCTTCTGCATCGTCCCGCTGGTGGCCTGCGCGGACGGCGGATCCTCGGCGTCGTCGTCCCCGTCCACCGCGACCACGAAGCCCGCGGGAACGACGAAGCCCGCCGGATCCACGCAGCCGTCGAACCGCGCCTTCAAGGCACTTGAGCGCAAGTTCGACGCCCGCCTCGGCGTATACGCCGTCGACACCGGCACCGGACGCGAAGTGGCCCACAACGCCGGTGCGCGCTTCGCCTACAACTCCACGTTCAAGGCGCTGGCCGCCGGAGCCGTGCTGCGCACGTACTCCCTGAGCGGCCTCGACCGGAAGGTCACGTACTCCCGGGACGATCTGGTCGCCAACTCGCCCGTGACCGAGAAGCACGTCGACACCGGGATGACGCTCGGCGAGCTGTGCGACGCCGCCGTCCGCTACAGCGACAACACCGCGGCCAACCTGCTCTTCGACAAGCTCGGCGGGCCCAAGGGCCTGGACGCCTTCCTGGAGAAGATGGGCGACGACGTCACGCGGATGGACCGGATCGAGCCCGACCTGAGCACCTGGGTCCCGGGCGAGAAGCGGGACACCAGCACCCCGCGGGCGCTGGCCGACGACCTGCGCGCGTTCGTCCTCGGGGACGTCCTGCGCAAGGGCGAGCGTGCACAGCTCACCCGGTGGCTGCGGACCAACACCACCGGGGACCACACCATCAGGGCCGGTGTGCCCAAGACGTGGGTGGTGGGCGACAAGACCGGAACGGGCAGCTACTACGGCGCCCGCAACGACATCGCCGTCGTGTGGCCGACCGACGGCGCCCCCATCGTCATGGCGATCTTGTCGAACCGCGGCTCGAAGGACGCCGAGCCCTCCGACAAGCTCATCGCGGAGGCGGCCTCCGTGGCCGTCGACGCGCTGTCGTAACCCCGACCGGCAAGCCCTCGCAAGGAGCCTCGATGACGGACCTCATACCCCTCACCGGCCCCGGCCCCACGCCCACCGGCCCCGGCCCCGGCCGAAGACCCGCCCGAAAGACTCTCCGCGTGGTGGTCGCGGCAGGGCTGGCGCTCGCGCTCGCCGCGGGTGTCGGATACGCCGCGGAGCTTGGCCCCTTCGCCCCGGACGGTCCTCCGAGACCCGACGCGGAGGCGACCAGGCAGGCGCGGGCGTTCCTGACCGCCTGGGAGGCGGGCCGCATGGCGCGGGCGGCGGCGTTGACCTCGCGGCCCGAGCAGGCCGAGCGCGTCCTGAACAGCTTCACCGCCGGCCTCGACATCAGCGGCCAGAAGCTGACTCCCGGCGCGGTGACGGCCGGTGAGGACGGCACCGTGCGCATGGCCTTCACCGCCAAGATGCCCGTGACGGAACTGGGCACCTGGACCTACGCCTCCACCGTGCCCCTGCGCCGGCAGGAGGACGGCGCCTGGAAGGTCGAGTGGGCGCTGTCCCTGGTGCACCCGAAGCTGAGCGGCACGCAGAAGTTCCGCCTGGAGCGGGAGGACGGCGCCGCACCCGAGGTCGACGACCGCGACGGAACCGCCCTGTCGAGCGAGAAGTACCCCTCGCTGGGCCCGCTCCTGCCCCAGATAGCCGGGCGCTCCGGTGCCGGGCCGCGCGGCGCGGTGCGGCTCGTGGACCGGGCCACCGGCGAGGTCAAGGCCACCGAGGCCACCTTCGGCACGAAGTCCGCCCGCCCCGCCGGCCGGCCCGTGGCCACCACCCTCGACGCCACCTGGCAGGCCGCGGCGGAAAAGGCTCTCGTCACCGGCGCCGACGGCAAGGACGCCGCGCTCGTCGCCCTGCGGATCGACGACGGGGAGATCCTGGCGGTGGCCAACTCCCCCGCCGCCGGGTTCAATCGCGCCGTCTCGGGCACCTACGCGCCGGGGTCCACCTGGAAGATCGTCACCACCGGCGCGCTGCTGCTCAAGGACGCGGTCGCGCCCGGCGACGTCGTGGACTGCCCCAAGTACCTCACCGTCGGCAAGCGGTTCCAGAACGTCGAGACCTCCGAACACCGGGGCGCGACCTTCGAGAAGGACTTCACCGCCTCGTGCAACACCGCCTTCATCGGCCTGCGCGACAAGGTCGGCGACGAGGAACTGGGCGAGGTCGCCGGGAAGTACTTCGGGGTCGGGCAGAAGTGGGACGTCGGCATTCCCTCGTACGACGGGTCCGTCCCCGCCCCTCGTGACCAGACCGAGAAGGCCGCATCGATGATCGGGCAGGGCAGGGTGCAGGCCAATCCGCTGATCATGGCCTCCGTCACCGCGACGGCGGTGTCCGGCACCTTCCACCAGCCCACCCTGACCGGCGGCGCCAAGGACACGACCACCACGGTCCCGCTGCCGCGCGATGTCGTCACGCAGCTGCGCACGCTGCTGCGCGCGACGGTCACCGACGGCACGGCCTCGGTCCTGGCCGACCTGCCGGGCGAGGTGGGGGCGAAGACGGGGACGGCCGAGGTCTCCGAGGACACCGCCAACAACGGCTGGTTCGTCGCCCACCGCGGCAACGTCGCGGTGGCCTGCGTGGTCGAGAAGGGCGTCACCGGCGGCGCGTCGGCCGGCCCCGTCGTGCGCGACCTCCTCGGCGCCGTACCCGGCGATCCGTCCTGACGGGCGCCCGGCCCTCGTCGTGCCGGGTTCGCGGGCCTCAGCCCTCCCGGCACTCCACGTGGCCCCAGCCGTGCGGGTTCTTCGCGATCTTCTCGCCCGCCGCGTAGGGCTTCTGGCAGTGGCAGCGGCCGGGGAACTTGGCCTTGATGACCCCGCCCGAGCCGCCCTTGCCCGTCTTGGCCGCGGCGCTGGTGCCCGTCTTGGCCGCGGCGCTCTTGCGCGGCCGGGCGGCGGGCGAGGCCGTCATGCGCTCCGGTCGCGGCTCGGGGATCGTGAGCGCGCCGTGGGCGGTGCCTGCGGGCTGCTGGGTGTTCGCGGCGTCGCTGGCGGCGACGTCGGCGATCGCGTTGAGGTGGTCGCCGTCCACCTGGTGGGCCGCGACGTGCCGGAAGGTCACGGCCCGGCCCTGGAGGAGCGCGTCGATGCGTACGACGAGTTCCTTGTTGGCCACCGGCTTCTTCGCCGCGGTCAGCCAGCCGTTGCGCTTCCAGGACGCGATCCACTTGGTGACCGCGTTCATCGCGTACTGGCTGTCCATGCGGACCTGGAGCGGGACGGCCGGGTCCGTGGATTCGAGCAGCTCGGCCAGCGCGGTCAGTTCGGCCACGTTGTTGGTCGTGTCGCCGAGCGGTCCGGCCTCCCATCGCTGCGGGCGCTCGTCCGCGTCGGCGACCACCCAGGCCCAGGCCGCGGGCCCGGGGTTCTTCTTCGCGGCTCCGTCACAGGCGGCGATGATCAAGTCAGACATCCCTCGATGATGCCAGCCCCCAAGAGGCGGGAGGGCCACCGCCCCTCCGGCACCGGGCCCCTCGGCCCCTAGGACCCGGCGGCGTCCAGCGCCGGGGCGATGACCGCGAAGGCCCGGTCGGTCAGCGCGGCCGGGTCCTCGACGCCGTCGCTGTCGCTCCACCGCTGGAGCACGGCGTCGAAGGCGGACAGCGCCATACCGGCGGCCAGCCGCGGATACAGGTCCACGCCCGCGTCGCGCCCCAGGCGCCGCGCCACCTCCGCCGTCAGGTCGTCGCCCCACTGCGCCTGGTGCTCCAGGAAGCGTGCGCGCAGCGCCGGGGTGCGCAGGATCAACCGCACCACGGGCAGCACCCGCTCCGCGTGGTCGCCGCAGGCGGCGAGAGGCACCCACACCGCGTGCCGCAGCGCCGCGGAGGGCGGCTCGTCGGCGGGGCGGCCCGCCAGCTCCGCGTGGATGCCCACTCCCATGTCGGCCAGGAACTGGACGACCACGTCCTCCTTGGACGCGAAGTACCGGAAGAACGTCCGGCGCGAGACGCCCGCGCTGGTCACGATCTCGTCGATGGTGACCGCGTCGAACCCCTTCCGGGCGAGGAGTTGCAGCGCCGCTTCGGTCAACTCGTGCGCGACGAGCTGCCGTTTGCGCTCGGCCATGGTCACTTCGGGGCGGGAGCTCACCGCACCATCGTACACGCCGAAGGTCACGCCATGCCTTGCATGGCACTCAGGCACCTCTTGACACTGAGTGCCACTGGCGACAACATGTGCCGCATGACGCAGCAACAGCGCTGGACAGCCGACCAGATCCCCGACCAGAGCGACCGGGTGTGCGTCGTCACCGGGGCCAACAGCGGCCTCGGCCTGGCGACCACCCGGGCGCTCGCAGGCAAGGGCGCGCACGTGATCCTCGCCGTGCGCGACGAGGGCAAGGGCCGCCGAGCGGCCGCGGAGATCACCGCCGCGCAGCCGGACGCGCGCCTGGAGGTGCGCCGCCTCGACCTGTCCGACCTCGACTCGGTCCGCGGCTTCGCCGAGCGCCTGCACGCCGAGCGGGCACGCATCGACGTGCTCATCAACAACGCGGGCGTGATGGCGCCGCCCCGCACGCTCAGCAAGCAGGGCCACGAGTTGCAGTTCGCCTGCAACCACCTCGGGCACTTCGCGCTCACCGGGCTCCTGCTCGACCTGCTGGCCGCCGGGGGCGATCCCCGTGTCGTGACGGTCAGTTCGATCAACCACCGGCAGGCGCGCATCCGCTTCGACGACCTGAGCGGCGAGCGCGGGTACAAGCCCATGGGGCACTACAACCAGTCCAAGCTCGCCAACGCCGTCTTCGGCCGGGAACTCCACCGGCGCCTCAGCGAGTCCGGCAGCCCGGTGCGCAGCGTGCTCGCCCACCCCGGCTACACCGCCACCAACCTCCAGATGGGCACACCGACCGGCCTGTGGCGCGTGCTCCTGGGCCGCATCGGCAATCCGCTGTTCGCCCAGCGCCCGGCCGACGGCGCTCTGCCCCAGCTGTACGCGGCCACCGAACCGGCGGTGGAGAGCGGCCAGTTCATCGGCCCGGGCGGCCTGGCCGAACTGCGTGGCGCGCCGGCCCGGGTGGAGCTGGCGCCCGTGGCGGCGGACGCGGAGACCGGGCGGCGCCTGTGGGAGCTGTCGGAGCGGATGACCGGCGTACGGTTCGCGTTCCCGGCCGCGGTCTGAGCCTCGTGGGGGCCGAGGTCAGCGGGCCACCGGCCGGACCAGTTCCCAGGCCTGGAGCGCGAAGTCGAGGGTCATGCCGTGGCGCTCGTACAGGGCGAGCGCGCCCGTGCTGTTGTCGGTGTCCACGCCGAGGCCGATGCGGTCGCGTCCCAGCGCGGCATAGTGGCCGAAGGCGTGCCGCAGGAGGTAGCTGCCCAGGCCGCGCCCGCGTGCTTGGCGCAGCACGCCCAGGTGACCGATCCAGGCCATCGAGATGCGGCCGTCGTGGGTGCGCAGGACCGCCGCGTCGCCCAGGCCGTCGACGTGCGCGATCCACACCAGGGACCAGTCGGCGCTCGCGGCGTCGATGTCGTCCTGCCACTGCTCGTAGGTGCGCGGGTGGAAGTCGTAGTGGTCGGCGAAGCTCTTTTGGAGCAGCGCGTGGGCGCGTCGGCGGTCCGCCTCGGCGAGGCAGGGGCGCAGGGTCACGCCGGGCGGCGGTTCGGGCAGCCGGTCGGCGTCCGGGGACAGCGGGCGGACCATCGAGTGGTAGCGCCGGACCGGTGTCCAGCCCCGCTCCCGCAGCGCGTCGAGGTCCACCGTGGGGTCGGTGTTGAGGTGCAGGTGCACCACCGCCCGGTGCGCGCCGTTGGCGGCGGCGAGCTCGACGGCGCGCGCCTCCATCAGATCGAGCAGGTATTGCGAGGCCTGGGGCCGTCCGGGCAGCGTGAAGTACTCCGCGTCGATCTGTTCGCCGCCGGACTCGTCCCACAGCAGGCCGTACGCGATGAGCCCGCCGCCGTCGGACAGCAGCCAGGAGTCGTGCTCCAGGTCGACCTCCGAGTGCTTGAAGTCGGCGTGCAGCGCGCTGAGTTCGGTGTCGGCGCGGCCGATCTCCAGCAGGTCGATCTCGTTGAGCAGCGCGCAGACCGCCGGTGCGTCGTCGAACGTGGCGGGGCGCACCGCGAGGCCGGACGGCAGCGTGGCGGAAGTCGTCATGACTGCACTCTGCGACGCCGGGCGCGGGGTGCGCAACGGACTTTTCGGGGCCGCGCCGGGGCCGCGAGGGCCCCGGCGCGGCGCGATGCGCGGTGGTGTCCCGGCTAGATGCCGAAGGGCGCGGCGTAACGCACCGTGCCGCCGGGCAGCGGGTGTGCGGCGTCCAGGGCGAGGGCCATCATGGCCTCGTCCGGCACGTCGATGCCGATGCCGATCCCGTACGCCGAGGCACGGCTAAAGCCGAAGCGCGGGTAGTACGCGGGGTGTCCGAGGACGGTGACGAAGCGCTCGCCCCGGTCCTTGGCCGCGGCGAGCGCGGCACGGATCGCCGCCGAACCCGCTCCGGTCTTCTGGTGCTCGGGGAGTACGGCGACGGGGGCCAGGCACAGGGCCGGGGTGTCGCCGATGTGGCAGCGGGTCAGCAGCGCGTGGCCGACGAGCTCGCCGTCCTGGCCGGTGGTGACGACGGACAGGCCGTCGATCCACGCGGGGTCGGAGCGCAGCGCGTCGACGAGGTCGGCCTCCGCCGGGGTGTCGAACGCGGCGACGACGACGGCGCGGACGGCGGGGATGTCAGCGGTGGTCTCGGCGCGCGTGATCCAGGTGTGGCCCGTGCTGGGGCTCGGGGTGTCGCTCATGAGGGAGGAAGATCCGTTCCATGGTGGGTTCGTGTGGGCAGGTGCCTCGGGGGCTCACGCTCCCGGCGAGGACCGGTCCGGCTGGGGTCAGGCCACGGCCCGGGACGTGAGAGCGGTCCGGGCGGCGTGCACGCCGATGGCCTTGAGCGCGGTCATCGGCCCCAACTCCCCTCGCCCTCGCCACGGATCACACGAACGCCGAAGATCCTACCATTCGGCCGGTTTCGGACGCGAGGCGCGCGAGGGCGCGGCCGGCTCGTCCACCGGACCGGCCGGGCGTCCCCACCCCTTGAACGATCCGCACCGCACCCATAAGTTACTGAATAGTAATCCTGCATCCAAGGGAGCGGCCATGCCCACGCTCGACCGTCAGGACGATGTCTTCATCCTCGATCTCGGGGACGGCGAGAACCGCTTCCATCCCGACTGGCTCATCGCCGTCGACGCGGCGGTCGACGAGGTGGAGAAGGCGGAGGGGCCCCGCGCCCTGGTGACCGCCGCGACGGGGAAGTTCTTCTCCAACGGCCTCGACCTGGACTGGCTCTTCGCCCATGCCGACCGGCACCAGGACTACGTCACCAGCGTCCACGGCCTCCTGGCCCGCGTGCTGTCCCTGCCGGTCGTCACCGTGGCCGCGCTCCAGGGGCACACCTTCGCGGCCGGGGCGATGCTCTCCCTGGCCCACGACTTCCGCGTGATGCGCGCCGACCGGGGCTACTGGTGCCTGCCCGAGGCCGACATCAACATCCCCTTCACCCCGGGCATGTCCGCGCTGATCCAGGCCCGCCTGACCCCGCAGAGCGCGCACGAGGCCATGACGACCGCCCGGCGCTACGGCGGCCACGACGCACTGGCGGCCGCCCTGGTCGACCACGCGGTGGACGAACACGCCGTACGCCGAACCGCGGTCGACGTCGCCCGCTCCCAGGTGGGCAAGGCCGGCCCCACCCTGGGCACCATCAAGTCCCGCATGTACGCACCCGCCCTCGCCGCGCTTCGGGACAAGGACACCCCCCTGGGCTGACCCCGGCGGGCCCGCCCACCGGTGGACGCGGTGCGCGGCCGGCGGCGCGAGCAGGTGAGAATCCCCGGATGCACCTGGATCAGTCACTGGTGGGCCACTGGAGCAGTGTCCCGTTCTCCTACGGCGTCATGGAGGCCTCCGAACTGGGCCTGCTCGGCGACGGCCGGGGATGGAGCGCGTGGTTCAACGCCGACGCCCTGTGCGTCACCCGCCTGACCTGGCACTGCCCCGAGCCGGGCGTCGTCGAGCTGCACGCGACGAGGATGGTGGAGGGGACCCTCGCCGACGGCCCCGGCTCCCCCGCGTTCTCACGGGTGGAGTCGGACCAGGCGACCGACGAGGTCACTCGCCACCGTTTCGTCGTCGGACCGGTGGCCCCGGCACCGGGAGCCGCCGCCGTACCGGCCGTCAGTTTCGACGAGCCGGTGGAGTTCTGCCGCCACTACGCCAAGGGAACCACCCGGATCGGACCCGAGGACGACCCTTCTCGTCTCGTGCTGCCCCACCCACCGCGATGAGCGACCGCACCCGCCGCGATGAGCCCCTGCTCGTGGGGCCATGACGGGGCGCGGCGAGCCGAGTGGATACGATCAACGGCCACATCGGACGAGGCCGGGACGAGGAAGCAGCGGTGACGGGGGAAAGTCGGGCGGGGCGGTTCGGCCGCGTACGCGCATACGGTCGCGGGCTGATACGCACGCGGCGCCGGGCCGTGGCGTCCGGCACCGCGGTGGCCGTGCTGGCGGCGGGCCTCGGAACCTGGGCGTTCCAGGGGCCCTTGGCGACCAAGGACCACTACTGCTGGGGCGCGTGGGAGCAGGACAGCGGGCCCGGCATCCTGGGCGACGAGGGGTTCGCGGGCGACGACGCACGCAGCCGTACCGCCAAGGAGACACCGCCGACCTCGCGGAAGCCGACGGGCTCGTGCACCCTGGCCGTGCACTCCGCTCACGTCTACTCCAACGGTGACAAGAGCATCCAGGACACCACCGTCACGGTGACGTACGGCGCGGCGCCCAAGGCCGCGGAGCACCGTCTGACCTGGCTCAACGACTACCTCGGCAACGGTGCGATGCCGCTGCCCGACGGGCTGCCCGGCGCCGTCGACGGCGCGCGCGGCCTGCTGGTGCTGCCCGAGCGGTGCGACACCGGCGACGGGCGCGCCACCGCGGTCACCGTCGACGCGCGGGAGCGGCCCGGGCCCGACGACACCCTCACCCGGGCCCCCGACCTGGGCGGCTCGCGGGTAGTGGCCGAACTCCTCGTCGCCGCCGCCAACACGGGCATGGAGAAAGCGGGTTGCGCCCCGGCCAAGCCCTTGCGCTCCCCCTCGCCCGTCCTCACCCTGCCGGAGAAGAAGGAGACCTTCTACTCCGATCCGGCCTGCCGCATCCAAGGACTCGACCTCGATCTGGGCAAGGAGATGGAGCGGGACGTCAGCTACCAGGTCGGCGCGGTCACCGACGACCTCCAGTCCTGTTCGGTACGGGTGGGCCGCGCGGACGTGGAGTACCTCGACGCCCTGATGGTCGCCCACCCCCGGCTCGACGCGCTGGTCAAGGACCTGCCGGGCGACGAGCCGCCCGCCCGGGGCTGGCGGGGCAGGGGCGTCCTGGAGTCGGACCATCAGCTCGTACGGGCCCAGTGCGCCGGACGTCCCACGACGTTCCTGATGCTGGGCGCGCCGGAGCGCGCGGCCAAGGAGGGCCTGTTCGCGGCCTTCGCCAACGCGGTCTCGCAGCGGCTGGGGTGCGCGGCCGTCGCGCCGGCCGCGTCCAAGAGAAGCGAGGGAGAGCGCCGATGACCGGCACGGACCAGAGGGACGGGACCGGCGAGGCGGGCGCGCCTGACGCCGCTGCGACGGCGTCCGAGCCCGCCCGCCGCTGGTGGCACTGGCGACGGCTGACGCACGGGCGGTTGCGGCCGGCCGTCGGCGCCGCCGTCGTCGGGGCGCTGCTCGGCGGGGCCGGGGTGGCCTGGCAGGCGGAGGCAGGGCCCTTCGCGTCCACGTCGGCGTGCTGGGGCGCGCTGAGCGACGACGACGTGGCGGAACTGTTCGACGGCAAGCGGGACATCGAGACATCGGACGTGCCCGTCACGTCGGACCACATCACCTCCGAAGGCCCTTCCGGCGTCTGCCGCCTGAAGTCACCGCGCGGCATGCGGATCACGGCCCGGGTCCACCAGCTCGACACACGGTTCGGCGGTGCCCGCGACAAGTGGGCCGACGAGTACCTGTCCGCGCGGATGACGCCGCTGGGCGACGGCCTCCTGGGCATGGCGTCGGACACGCGCGCGTGGCTGGCGATCCCCGAGGGCTGCATCGGCCGGGCCCCGGAGGACGAGGGCCCGATGGTGATCGACATGGAGACGGGCTGGACCTCCTACCGCGACGAGGCCGACCCCGGTGAACGCGCCCGCCTCACCGGCGCCCTGATCCGGCTCGTCAACGGCTACCTCGCCGAGCAGGGATGCGAGGGCGAGGTGGCGGACCCCGCGGACCGGCTGCCCGCGCCCGCACGCTTCCGGGACGAGAAGCCCGACGCGATCTGCGGCATCGAGGGGCTGCGCCTGCCGGACGGGCGGGAGATCGACAAATACAACCGGCCGATGGTGACGGCGGGCGAGGGCCCCGTACGCACCTGCGACCGCGACGTGCTGTTCGGCCACCCCCGGCTGCGGCTCCTGACGGTCGAGGATCCCCGCCTGTCCACGCTCTACCGGGGCCTGCGGTACAGCGGCGGCCCCAAGGTCGTGGCCGCGGGCGGGGCCCAGGGGGCGGGCTTCGTGCAGGAGGACGTCGGCTTCTTCCAGGCCGAGTGCCAGACCGGCGACGTCACCTTCCTCATCCGCTCCGAGGGAACGGCACGCGCCGCCGACATCCGCGCGCTCCTGCCCCGCTATGTCACCGCGGAGGCCAAGCGCGTCGGCTGCGGAGACCTCCGGATCAAGCTGCCGGGATGACACCGCCATGGACACCGAAGCCGCCACCGGACTGCTCCACCTGATCGCGGCCGAGCCGACACTGCTCGCGCCCGCGGAGCGGGACGCACAGGGCGACACCCTGCTGTCCCGCGACCGCGGCGAGCGCCACCTCTGCCTGGGCTGCGGGCACCCGGCGAGCTGCGCGGTCATCGTGCACTCCCCCGCCGGGGACCGCTGGCTCGACCTGTGCGCGACCTGCTGGCCCACGATCCGCCGGGCCAACGACGTCGGGTGAGTTCGACGAGGAGAGGACCGCCGCACGGGACGGCAAGGCGTAAGGCGGGCCGAACGGGGGACCCGGAGACAAAGCGGATCGACAGGCACACGGGCTTCCGTTCGACGACTCCAAGGAGGCGCGATGTCGACGCAGACCCATCGCCTCATCATCCACGAGCTCGCGCGGTGCGACGAGTGTGCCGTACTGCGCGTGAGCGGTGAACTCGACCGGAACGGCGAGAACTTCTTCCTGCGCGCTCTGGGCACCTTCGTCATGGCGGGTCACCGGCATCTCGTGCTCGACGTGACGGCGCTGGTGTTCTGCGATTCCCACGGGCTCAACTGCCTGCTCGGCGTGCGGTGGTTGCTGCGGCGCCGCGAGGGCCGCCTGCTGCTCGCGGGAGCCGGGAGGCATCTGGCCGAACTGCTCAAGTTGACCGGCAGCGCGGACTTCTTCCCCAGTTACCTCACTGTGGGCCAGGCCCTTCAGACGCTGCCGCCCGCCCACCGCCCCGTCTGGCCGCCCACGGCAGCGCCCTCACCCCACCCGGACGGCAAGCCGGCCGACGGCCCGCCGCGACCAGGACCGTCCTGATCCCAGCGGCACGACTGGTCTCACTCGGGGCGATCGCCCGGGGGCAATCGCGCGGAGCGGCACGCCACTTGGCGCGCGCCGGAGGTCAGCCGTCGGTCGTTCGCATCCGCCGTGGTCGCGAGGTCAGCCGTCGGTCGTGGTCACCGCGGCGTCCAGAAGGGGGCCGAGTTCCCGGGCCACGGTGGTCAGCGCCCGGACGTCGCGCTCGGCCCGCGCCATCAGGATCGCCCCCTCCAGGGAGCTGATCATGAGCGTGGCGAGCGCTCCCGCCCGCGACTCCGGGACGCCCATGCCCTCCAGGGCCCGGGCCACCGAGCCGCTCCACGTCGCGAAGGCCGCGGACACCGCGTCCCGCGTGGACTCGACGGACTCCGCGCAGTCCACCGTGGCGGCGGCGACGGGGCAGCCGCCCGCGAACCCCGCGCTTCGGTACTCGTCGGTCCACTGGCGCACCATCTCGGCGAAGAGCCCGCCGGGCGTCGGCTCGGGCAGGGCCGCGAGGAACCGGTCGACCCGGCGGCTCGCGTACCGGCCCGCCCAGCCCACCGCCTCGTTGACCAACTCCTCCTTGCCACCGGGGAAGTGATGCTGGATCGAGCCGCGCGGCGCCCGCGCGTGGGCGGCGACCTCACGCATCCCCGTGGCGGCGACCCCGTCGCGCCGGATGAGCTGGGCCCCGCTGAAGACCATCCGCTCGCGAGGCCCTCGCCCTGCCACCGCCATGCCCGACCTCCGTCGTCGCGTCCGGCTCTCCGCCATCGCGTCCGGCTCTCCCCCGACACATCCGCACGGGCGGCTTCCCGGTCCGCGCGGCCTCCACAGGCACTCTATGACCGCCGTCATAGAGCGGGCTACTATGACGACTGTCATAGTCGACGGGGCGCCGCTCCACGCGGGCCGGAATGGGGAGGCGTGCCATGGACGCGGGCTTCGTCGGACTCGGGGTCATGGGGCAGCCGATGGCGCTCCATCTCGCCCGCGCGGGGACACCTCTGGTCGTCTGGAACCGCACCCCGGCCCGCTGCGCACCTCTGCGCGCCGCCGGAGCCCACGTCGCGGCGAGCCCCGCCGAGGTCTTCGACCGGGCCGGCACCGTGTTCCTCATGCTGGCCGACGAGGCAGCCGTCGACGAGGTCCTGGGGCGCGGGACACCGGACTTCGCCGCGCGCGTCGCCGGGCACGTCGTCGTCCCCATGGGCACGACCTCACCGGAGTACTCGGCCGGCCTGCGAGACGACGTCCGGGCGGCGGGCGGACGGTACGTCGAGGCGCCCGTCTCCGGCTCCCGGGTCCCGGCGGAGCAGGGGCAGTTGGTGGCGATGCTGGCAGGGGACGCCGACGCCGTGGAAGACGTGCGCCCCCTGCTCGCCCCCCTGTGCCAGGAGACGTTCGACTGCGGTGACGTGCCGGGCGCCCTGCTGATGAAGCTGTCGGTGAACCTGTTCCTGATCACCCTGGTCACCGGCCTGACCGAGGCCTTCCACTTCGCCGACCGGCACGGGCTCGACCGACGCCGCTTCCTTGACGTCCTGGCGGCGGGCCCGATGGCCAGCCCCGTGTCGCAGGTGAAAGCACCGAAGCTGCTCGCCCGCGACTTCGCCGTCCAGGCGGCGGCCAAGGACGTCCTGAAGAACAACCGGTTGATCGCGCAGGCCGCCCGCAAGGCCGGTCTGGCCTCGCCCCTGCTCGACGTCTGCCACGCCCTGTTCGAGGAGACGGTGACGCAGGGGCACGGCGGCGAGGACATGGTGGCCGTACTGCGCGCGCTGGAGGCCCGGACCGACGGCGCGAGAGCAGCGACCGACACCGACCGCTGACGCCTTTCGCCTGGCCGCTGACGCCTTTCGCCCGACCACTGGCCCCTTGGACCTGGCCGCGGTGCGCCGGCGGCTGCGCGGCTCGCCTCGGCTCAGCGAGCGGATGACGCTCAGACGACGATGACCCGGCGCCCGCGCGCGTGTCCGGCCTGACTGTCGGCGTGCGCCGCCGCGGCCTCGGCGAGCGTGTACGCCTTCTCGACCGGGATGTGGAGCTTTCCCCGGGAGATGAGGTCGACGGCCTCGGCGAGCGCGTCCGGGACGCTGCCGGCCACGCCGGAGAAACGGACACCGGCCTTCGGTGCGTCGAGGTCGGCGATGGAGATCACTTCGCCGGGTCGCCGGTCAGTCCGACGAGGTCGCCGATCACTCCCGAGCCGGCCAGATCGAGCGCCGCGTCGACGGGACCGAGGTGCCGCACGCGCTCGACCCAGCCCTCGCCGTAGGGGGTGGCGACGGCGCCCAGGCCGCGCAGATAGTCCTGGTTGGCGGTCCCGGCCGTGCCGATCACCGCGATGCCGCGGTCGCGCGCGATCTGCAGCACCGCCGAGCCCACTCCCCCGGACGCCCCGCTGACCAGCAAGGTCTGCCCGGGCAGCACACCGACCTCGCGGATGACGCGCAGCGCCGTCTCCACCACGGACGGATACCCGGCCGCCTCTTCGAAGGTCAGCCCCTCGGGCATCCGGGCCCAGGCCGACAGCACGGCGAACTCGGCGTACGTGCTCGCCCCTTCGCCGAACACCTGGTCGCCGACCGCGACCCCGGTGACGCCGCCTCCGACCTCGTCCACCACGCCACTGGCGTCCAGGCCGACCCCGGCGGGCAGTTGGACCGGGTGGGCCCCCAGGACTTGGCCCTCGCGCACCCTCCAGTCGACGGGGTTCACGCCTGCCGCCCGTACGGCGACGCGTATCTGGCCGGGGCCCGCATGGGGCTCCTCGGCGTCGATGAGGTGCAGGACATCGGGGCCGCCGAACTCGGCGAAGCTCACTTTCTTCATGCGGCCGACCGTAACACTAACGGTTAGTGTTTAAGAACGGTTATGAGTTTGTATTTGATAGCGTCAGCGCATGACCGAGCAGCCGGGGCGGCGCGAGCGCAAGAAGGCCGCGACCCGCCAGAAGATCGCCGAAGCCGCCCTGCGGCTCTTTCTGGAGCGCGGGTACGAGGCGGTGGGGATCCGTGACGTTGCGGCCGAGGCCGACGTGGCCGTCACCACGCTCTTCTCCCACTTCGCCGCCAAAGAGGCCCTGGTGTTCGAGCAGGACGCGGACTTCGAGCAGCGCCTCACCCGGGCGGTCACCGACCGGGCGCCGGACGAGCCGCTCATCCCCGCGCTGCACCGCGAGATCCTGGCCCTGGTGCGGCACTGCACGGCGGACGGGGCCGCCCCGATCTGGCGCATGATCGACGCTTCGCCCGCCCTGCGGGAGTACGAGGAGTCGATGAGGCTGCGGCACGCGGAGTCGGTGGCGAGGGCCATCGCCGCGGACGCCGGCCCGGCGCGGACCACCACGGCCTGCCGGGCGATCGCGCGGTTCGCGATCGACGCCTTCTCGCTGGCCCGCGAGGCGGCCGACCCGGAGGCCGCGGTGGACGAGATCTTCCTGATGGTCGAGGCGGCCTGGAAGGTCAGATGACCTTGGGCCGGTAAGGGCTGTGCATGGTCAGGAAGCGGATGTCGAGGTCGGACCGCAGGTAGTCCATCCGCCGTTCCCAGAACGCCCGCATGTGCGGGAGGGCCAGGTGGGCGTCGAGATCGGCCTGGGAGCGCCAGGCCTCGTAGAAGACGAAGACGCCGGGCTCGTCGCGGTCCTCGTGGAAGTGGTACTCCAGGCAGCCCGCCTCCTGCCGCGTCGGCTCGACGAACGAGAGCAGGAGCTCCTTCAGTTCGGCGGCGCGTTCGGGCTTGGGGCGGGCGGTGCCGACGAGCGTGAACGGCGTGTCCGGCTGGTTCATACGTGGTCTCTCCTCGTTGAAGGGGGTCGATGCGCGCGCCGACGGAGGCATCGGTGACCGCATCGACGCACAGGTACGATCGATCTCGTACCTAGGTGCCGGTCGGACGTTAGCGGGCCCCCAGGTACGATGCAAGCCGTACCTGAAGGGAGGCGTCCGGCATGCCCGACGACGAAGGTCACCCGACCGTCGAGGAGATGCGGCTCGGCCCGGTGCTCGCGGCGCTGGCGGACCCGCTGCGCCGCCGCGTGGTGCGCGAGCTGGCCGCCGCGCCCGACGGCACCGCCCGCACGTGCAGCTCCTTCGCCCTGCCGGTCTCCAAGGCGACCGTCACCCACCACTTCCGCGCGCTGCGCGAGGCCGGGCTCATCCAGCAGGTCTCCCGCGGCAACAGCCGGATGGCCACCCTGCGCCGGGCGGACGTGGAGCAGCGCTTCCCCGGGCTCCTCGGGGTCGTGGCGGCCGAGCCGCAGGAGTGAGCCGCGTCCGCCCGGGCATCTCGCGCGCCACCGCCCCGAAGCCCGCACCCGTACCCGCACGGCGGCGACCTGCGGAAATGGAGCGGACGCCCGCAGGGACGGTCACGTAGGGTGCGGCAGCATGAACCAGGTTTCCCGCCATGTCGTCCGTCCCATACGCGCCGAAGAGTGGCCCGAAGTGAAGGAGCTGCGGCTCGCCGCGCTGCAGGACCCGGCGGCTCCGATCGCCTTCCTCGACACGTACGAGGAGGCAGCCGCGAAGCCCGACTCCTTCTGGCAGGAGCGGGCCAAAGGCGCGGCCGACGGGACCCGCGTGCGCCAGTTCGTGGCCGAGGACCAGGACGGCACGTGGGGCGGCACGGTGACCGTGCTCGTCGAGGACCCGGATGACGACGACGTGTTCGGCGGCGCGATCCAGCAGCGTCAGGCGCACCTCGTCGGCGTCTTCGTCCGCCCCGAGCACCGCGGAAGCGGAGTGACCGACGCGCTCTTCGAGGCGGCGATCAACTGGGCCTGGTCGGTACCGGGCGTGGCGCGAGTGCGTCTGTACGTCCATGAGGACAACGCACGCGCCGAGCGCTTCTACCGGCGGTACGGATTCGCGTTCTCGGGGGCGACCGTTTCGATGAAGGGCGATCCCGCCAAGCTGGAGCGCGAGATGATCCTCGCCGAGACCAGGCCCCAGCTCTAGCCCTGGCACTGGCCCCGGCGGCGCTCTCGCGGGCCGTCCGTCAGGTGCGGATGCGCACCCCGTGGCGGGTGCGCATGCGGTGCAGCTCCCACAGGGCCACCAAGGTCACGGACACCGGGCCGCCGAGGACCGCGCACCACTGTGCGGCCGGCGGCCCGTGCGGCAGGCCGCCTTCGAGCGCGAGGCTGGAGAGCATCAGCTCCCAGACGAGTACGACGGTGAGCGCGGCCGGAAGAGCGGCGTGCACGTTCGACGTGTTGAAGGCATAGCGGGCGGCGAACGCGGAGGCGAAGAGCAGGAACGGCAGCAGCCAGACGAGGCCGATGAGCAGCGCGAGCGCGATGAGGCCGTTCACGAGCGTGCCGTGGTTCTGCTTGAGCACCACCGCGCTGCCCGCGAGCACGAGGACGACACCCGCCAGGATGCCGACGTACCAGCCCACGGCCTTGAGCGGCGCACGCAGCCGGGAGCGGAGCACCCGCCGGTGCGAGGCGGGCGCGTAGCGGATGAAGCCGATCACGACGAGCGGCCCGGTGAGGATGAGCAGCAGCGGGGCCAGGATGAGCTTCACGACGCCGTCGTTGGCGACCCCGCTCCAGCCTTCGTCCGCCCCGTAGGTGTAGACGAGCAGGAGGCTCGCGGCCAGACCGGCGATCGCGCGCCCCAGCTGCACCTTGGTCACCAGCGGGTCGTCGATGCGGCCGGCGCCGGGCTGGTTGAAGATCGCTTCGGCGCGGCGGCGGGCGGAGCGGATGAACGGGATGAGCGGCGACACGAAGAACAGCGCGCAACCGGAGCGCCGCCGCCGGACGGGCTGCGGCGGGTGCGGGTAGGGATACGGCTGCGGGGGCACGTACGGGCCCGGCTGACCGGGCTGCCCGGGTGGCGGGCCGTACGGATCCGGGCCACCGCCCGGTGGACCGTAGGGATGCGGCCCACCGCCCTGCGGCCGTCCGTTCCCCGGACCCCAGCCTGGATGTCCCCCGTGTGCCACGGCTCCCCCTTGCCTCCTGCGACGCATCTGAGCGCGCGCAGTTTACTGGCCGCAACCGGAACCCCGTGACCGGGCCGGGGAAACCAGCAGCCGGAAGCCGACCCGTCCGCGTCCGAGGGGGACGGATCGGCTTCCGGCCCGGGTGGGCCCGTCCTTTGAGCTAGGCGACCCGCTGCTCGTATCCCACGAGGCGCACGCAGACGGCGAGCCCCGCGATGGCCTGCTCCAGCTCGGCCAGGCCCGGGTAGCTCGGCGCGATGCGGATGGTGGCGTCGCGCGGGTCGTCGCCGTACGGGTGGGTGGCGCCGGCCGGGGTCAGCACGATGCCCGCTTCGGCGGCGCGGCGCACGACCTCCTTGGCGCAGCCGTCGGGCACTTCGAGGGTGACGAAGTAGCCGCCCTTGGGGTCGGTCCAGGTGGCGAGGCCCGTGCCGCCGAGCTCCGCCTGAAGGATCCGGGCCACCGCCTCGAACTTCGGCTGGAGCAGAGCGCGCTGGCGCTCCATGTGGGCCCGCACGCCCTCGGCGTCCCGCAGGAAGATGACGTGCCGCAGCTGGTTGATCTTGTCCGGGCCGATCGACCGCTTGGCGTTGTTCGCGAGCAGCCACTTCAGGTTCGCGGGCGAGGAACCGAAAAAGGCGACGCCCGCGCCCGCGGCGGTGATCTTCGAGGTGGAGCCGAAGACGAACGCGCGGTCGGCGTTGCCGGCGTCCGCGCAGGCGGTGAGCAGGTCGGCGATCTCGACGGGCTCGTCGGTGAGGTGGTGGGCGGCGTACGCGTTGTCCCAGAAGATCCGGAAATCGGGCGCGGCGGCCTGCATCGTGGCGAGGCGGGCGACGGTCGCGTCGCTGTAGCTGACGCCGTCGGGGTTGCTGTACTTCGGGACGCACCAGATGCCCTTGACCGACGGGTCCTCGGCGACGAGCCGCTCCACGACGTCCATGTCCGGGCCCTCGGCGGTCATCGGCACGGGGATCATGTCGATCCCGAACCGCTCGCAGAGGCCGAAGTGCCGGTCGTAGCCCGGGACCGGGCACAGGAACGCGATCCGCTCCTGGTCCACCCAGCGCGACTCGGCACCCGGGGCCACGCTGAGCAGGGCGTGCACCAGGCAGTCGTGCATCAGCTCAAGGCTGGAGTTGCCGAGCGCGAGCAGCTGCGCGGCGGGCACCTGGAGGACGTCCGCGAAGATCTCCCGGAGCTCCACCAGACCCTGCAGACCGCCGTAATTGCGTACGTCCGTGCCGTCGGCGGAGGTGTGCCGCCCGCCCGGCAGGCTCAGCAGGTCCTCGGAGAGGTCGAGCTGCTCCGGCGCCGGCTTGCCGCGCGTCAGGTCCAGCGAGAGCCCGCGTCCCGCGAGGTCCTGGTAATCCTGGCGGGCCCGCTCAAGGAGCCCGGTCACGGCGTCGGGGCTCAGCTCGGTGGTCATGGTGTGTCCTTACGTTGTCGGCGCTGCCCGGGCCGGTGAGCTGCGCGGGCCTGCGACGGAGGTGTCGGCACTGCCTGCCGAGGATACAAAGCGATGGCCCGCCCATGGCCGGGCAGGTGGCGCGCGTCACCCTCACGGGACCGCGCACGCCCACAGGATCAAGGTCACCGGGACCAGGATCGCCACCGAGCCGAGCGCCACTGCGGCCCACGCCCGACGCCGGACGCCTGCCCCGTCGCCGTACGGATCACTCCCCTCACTTCTGTCACGCACGTCACCCATGACGCACAGATCACGCAGGTCACACTGGTCACGCAGCTCACGCAGGGCGCCCACGCCGGAGACGATCGCGCAGATCCGGTCCGGGGCAACGCGCAGGTGCGGGGGTTAGCCCCCGGAGGTGTCGGCCAGCTGACCTGATGTTCTGTCACCGGCCGTGCTCCTAGCGTCGGTTCCGTCCTTCTCCGTGAACCATCTGCCCCAAGGAGCGCCATGCGCGGCGTCGTTCCCTCACTCGCGGTCGGTCTGAGCCTGGCCGGGTTGCTCGCCGGAGCCATGCCCTCGACGGTGATGCCCTCCCCTGCCGGCCGCCCGGCCCCGGCGTACGGGCAGCAGCGGCTGGACTGGGGGCCGTGCTCGAAGGCGCAGCCGGAGCTGAACGCGGCGGGGGCGCGGTGCACCAAGGTGACCGTTCCCCTCGACTACTCCGCTCCCGGTGGCCGCACGCTCCAGATCGCCGTCTCACGCGTCAAGGCCACGTCCTCCTCACCCCGGCGCGGCATCCTGCTCTCCAATCCGGGCGGCCCCGGCGGCAGCGGTCTTGCCCACACCCTCGCGCTGCGGCCCGCGTTGAAACGGGCGGCGGACGGCTACGACCTCATCGGGTTCGACCCGCGGTTCCTGGGCGAGAGCTCCCCGATCACCTGCGCCCCGGCCACGCCACCGGCCCCGCCCGGACCCTCGACCTCGCCCCGCGCGGACTTCGAGGCGTCGGTGCGCGACGCGCGGGAGACGGCACGGCGCTGCCAGGAGCACGGCGACAACGCGGAGCTGCTGCCGCATGCCTCCTCCCGGAACGTGGCCCGCGACATGGACGTGATCAGATCCGCCCTCGGCGAGCGGAAACTCTCGTACTACGGCATCTCCTACGGCGCCGATCTGGGCGCGGTCTACACCCAGCTGTTCCCCCGCCGCACCGACCGCATGGTCATCGACTCCTCGACGAATCCGGCCTCCACCCAGTACGACCTGTTCCGCAGTTCCGGCGCGCCGGCCGAGGACGGTCTGGACGAATGGGCCGCCTGGACCGCCCGCCACCACGGCACCTACCGGCTGGGGCGCACGGCCTCCCAGGTGCGCGCCCGGGTGGAGCGGCTCCTCGCGCATGCCGAGCGGCGGCCGGTCGCCATCGGCGGACAGCGCCTCGACGCCCCCGTCCTGCGGCTGCTGTTGAAGCAGCCCGTGCAGCACGCGGAGCACGATCCGATGCTGGCCGCGATCGTCCGGGACCTGGTCGACGCCGCGGCGGGCAAGCCGGTCGAGCCGGGGCCCGAACTCGCCGCGATGCTGGAGATGCTCACCTCGCCGGACCTGGCCGAGGGCATGGTGGGCGGAGCGGTCTTCATGTGCGGCGACGGCGGCTGGCCCGCCGGTGGCTGGCCGAAGGACCCCGAGACGTACTGGAAGAACAGCGTGCGCAGCCGCGCCACGCAGCCCGTGTTCGGTCCCTACGTGAACGGCATGATCGCCCCGTGTGCGTTCTGGGCCACCGAGCCCCGTGAACCGGGCACCGCCATCGCCAACGACGTGCCCGTCCTCATGCTCCAGGCCCGCCGCGACAACAACGTCCCCTACGACGGGGCCCTGGCCCTGCACCGCAAGCTGACCGGCTCCCGCCTGATCACCGCCGACATCCGCTCCCACGGCGTCTACGGCCGCGACCTCGAAGGGCTTCGCCCCGTCCCGTGCGCCGACCGCGCGGTCAACGACTATCTGCGCACGGGCACCCTTCCGGCGCACGACAGCACCTGCACCCGTCGGTAGCACCCGTCAGCCGCCCAACCGGAACCGCCGCCTCTGGCCTACCATCAGTCGGACATGGCCACACGGGAGATGCGACTCCAGGGCGGTGCGGTGCGCACGGCCCTGCTTGCCATGGCCTTCCTCTTCCTCGTCCCGTTGCTCGGGATCGACGGCGGTCCCTCCGGCGCTCCGGGAGCCAGGACCACCGAGGAACGCGGCGCGAGCGCAGCCGCCTTCGGCCCGTACGCGGAACGCGCGACCGACGGCCGGGACCGTGCCCGTGACGGCGGCCGAGGCTGCCACGAAGGCGAGAACAGGGCTCCGCGCGGGGCGCTGCCGGCCCCCGAGCGGACCAGTTCGCCCCTCTTCGAGGCGGCGCCCGCGTCGTACGAGCCGCGGGACGACACCCCCGCGCCGCCCGGCGCCTCTCCCCCGGACGCGACGTCCGTGGACCTCTACAGAACCCAGGTCATCAGAACGTAGACGGGATCTCTCCACCCGCACCCCGCCGACCGGACCGGTCGGCATCACCGCGACACCTTCACCGGCCGCCAGGCCACCCGATCAACAGGAGAGATCCGCATGCCCCTTTCCGCTTCCACCCACACCTACAGTGCCGCTCCGGGCGGCCTCAACTCCCGCCTCGCGCCCAGGCACCCCGGCGGCGACATCGGCCTCCTGCTGCTGCGGTGCGCGGTCGGTCTGACCATGGCCGTCCACGGCGGCCAGAAGCTCTTCGGATGGTTCAACGGCGCCGGCCTCGACGGCACCGCGGGGTTCTTCGCGAGCGACGGCTACTCCGCGCCCAAGGCCATGGCCACGATCGCCGGTCTGACCGAGACGCTCTGCGGCCTGGGTCTCGCCATCGGCCTGCTCACTCCGCTCGCCGCGGCGGGCATCGTCGGGATCATGGTCAACGCCATCGCCATGAAGTGGGGCAACGGCTTCTTCAACCCGGCCGGCATCGAGTACGACCTGGTTCTGCTCACGGCCGCCGTGAGTCTGGCCCTCGCCGGGCCCGGCCGGTTCGCCGTGGACCACGTCCTGCCCGTTCCCCGCAGTCACCGGCTCTCCCACGGCATCGGCGCGGTGGTCCTCGGCGTCGTCGCGGCGGCCGTCGTCCTGCTGGCCCTGCACGACTGACCCCGCACGACCGGCCCCGCACCGCGGATCCTGACGGACCCGGCACCACCCCCCTGGGCCGCGACGCGCGCACGGCCAGTAGCGTGCAGCCTGGGCCGGGGTGGTGAGCGGTCCGTTCCGGGAGCGCACAGGGACAGAGGGCGAAAGCAGAGCCGTGGTCGATCAGCAGTCCGTACCCGCCCGAGTCGAGGCCCCTTCGCAGACGCGCAGAGTGATCGCGGCGGTCGTCGACGCGCTCCTCGCCCTGGTGTGCGGCCTCGCGGCCGGTGCCGCGGCCGGGGTGAAGGTCAGCGACGGCGTCGTCGAACTGCGCCCGCAGGCCCCCTCGGTGTGGGGTCTTGCGCTCGGCGTGGCCCTCGGGGTCTCCTTCGTCAACCACGTGCTGCTCACGCAGGCCGCGAGGGCCAGCATCGGCAAACTCCTCACGGGGCTGCGGGTGGTGCGCGCCTCCGACGGCCGACGCGCCGGGCTCGTGCGGCTCGGCGGGCGTTGGCTGTTCGGCTTCTACTGGATGGTCGTGTTCGTCCCCGTCCACCTGGCCACCGACAGCGACGTGGAGCAGCAGGACGCGGTGGGCGTGCGCGTGCTGCGCCGGGGTGCTCCCGCCGCGCCGCGGGTCTAGGCGCGCCATCCCCTCCCGGACCGGCTCACCGGCCCGGCCGCAGCCCGAAGATCACCGCCGGACCTGGATCAGCGCGTGGGTCCCGCTGGTGCGCCACCCCTGGCCGTGTGCGGCGACGAGCGTGGCCTCGGTCCGCTCGTCGAGTCCGACGACCACGTCGGACTTCAGCGTCCGCAGCGCGGCGACCGGACCGGGGAAGTACGCGGTGCGCTCCGCGAACGGCGTGGTCGCGGGCCACAGCCGGTCGCCCACCAGACGCCGGTAGTTCAGATCGCCCTTCATGACGGTCACGTCGGCCTCGGCGAAGTCCCGGCGCAGGTCTTCGGGCATCCGCTCGTACGGCAGCGGGGCGCAGGAGAAGGCGTGGCTGCGGATGGTGAGTCTGCCGGTGCCCATGGCGGACCACAGGCGTCGGCCCACCTCTCCCGCGACGCCCTGAGCGTCGTTCAGGCGGCGCAGGCAGTCGATGACGTCGGCGCTCATGGCGTCCGACACGTAGTACGGGTAGGGCTTGACGTGCAGCACGGCCCGCTCGGCGTGCCGTCGGCGCAGGAGGTGGTCGATGAGGATGAGGTCGGGCAGCAGTTCGCGCCCGGCGTTGTCCGCGACCAGGCACAGCGTGCCCGTGCCGCCCTCGGGCAGCAGGGACCACAGCACGTCGGAGTCGTCGGCGACCAGACGCGAGTCGACGGTTCCGGCTCCGCCACCGCCCACGGCGAAGCCCAGGTCGGCGCGGTTGCCCCACAGCGAGCCCAAGAGCAGCGCCTGCCGCTGCTCCTCGACGGGCCGCGCGGCCAGCGGGTCGAGCGCGGCCAGTTCCTCGTCGGCCTCGCCGGAGTGCAGTTCCGCCTGCTTGAAGGGACGGAACGGATCGATGCCCCGCCAGGGCCCGTCCTCGAAGTACCCGACGGCCGCGAGGAGTCGGCGGTAGAAGTAGCTCTCGGACCACAGGAACGGCACGTCGAACCAGGACAGGCCGACGTACTCGCGCCCCCACTCGTCCCACAGCTGACGGTCGTGCGCCTCGGGCTCCAGCGGTTCGATCACGCCCTGCGTGGCCTGGGCCAGCAGGGCGTCGAGGGCGCGGTGCTGGCGCGGTCCGTAGGGGAAGGCCTCACGCACCTTCTTGATGAGCGCGGGATGCCGCTCGGCGAGCACGCTCCTGGGGAACGAGCCGGGTTCGTTGCTCAGGATGACGGGGGCCTCGGCTGCTTCTGGCATGGCGTGCGGATCCTCCGGTTCGGGTTCGGGTTCGGGTTCGGGTTCGAGGTGGGATTCTGGACCGGGATCGGCTGTCGGCTGTCGATCTCCGGGCTCCGGGCTCCGGGCTCCGGGCTCCGGCTGCGTGAATCTTCCTTTTTCTCCGTCTTTCCCGGGCGCCATTTGACGTCGTGCGGTCGGGCCGGTCTACGGTGACCGGTCCTCTATCCCCCACGTTTTCAGAGGTACAGCTTCATGCCCGCATTCAACCGCCGACGCTTTCTCCAGGCAGCGGGTGGCACCGCCGGCATCGCGGCTCTGTCCGCCAGCATCATGCGCGCCGCCGACATCCCCGCCTCCTCCCGGTCCGGATCGATCGACGACGTCGAGCACATCGTGGTCCTCATGCAGGAGAACCGCTCCTTCGACCACTACTTCGGCACCCTGGGCGGCGTGCGGGGATTCGGCGACCCCCGGCCGCTGATGCTGGAGAGCGGAAAGCCGGTCTGGCACCAGTCAGGGGGCGGCGAGGAAGTCCTGCCCTACCACCCGGACGCCGACGATCTGGGCATGCAGTTCATCGCGGGGCTGAGCCACGACTGGGAGACCGGCCACCAGGCCTGGAACAAGGGCAAGTACGACGACTGGATCGCGGCCAAGACCGCCGGGGCGATGGCCCATCTGACCAGGGACGACATACCGTTCCATTACGCGCTGGCCGACGCCTTCACGGTCTGCGACGCCTATCACTCGTCGTTCATGGGCGCCACCGACCCCAACCGCTATTACCTCTACTCCGGACACGCCGGAAACGACGGCAAGGGCGGCGGACCGGTCCTCGGCAACGAAGAGGCCGGCTACGACTGGACCACCTATCCCGAGCGCCTGGAGAAGGCCGGGGTGTCCTGGAAGATCTACCAGGACATCGGCGACGGACTCACCGAGGAGGGGCAGTGGGGCCTCCTGGAAGACGCCTACCGCGGAAACTACGGCGACAACTCGCTGATGTTCTTCAACGCGTTCCGCGACTCCAAACCCGGTGACCCCCTCTTCGAAAAGGCGCGCACGGGCACGAGCGTCAAGAAGGGCGACGGTCTTCTCGACGACCTCCGGGCCGACGTCAAGGCCGGGAAACTCCCGAAGATATCGTGGATCGCCGCTCCGGAGGCATTCTGCGAGCACCCCAACTGGCCCGCGAATTACGGCGCCTGGTACATATCCGAGGTCCTGGACGCACTGACGTCGGACCCTGAGGTGTGGAGCAAGACGGCCCTGTTCATCACCTACGACGAGAACGACGGCTACTTCGACCACGTGCCGCCGCCCTATCCTCCGGCCGACTCCTCCTGGGGCGCCTCCACCGTCGACACCGAGCTCGACCTCTTCCCCGGCAACGACGACTACAGCGCGGGCCCGTACGGACTCGGCATGCGCGTCCCCACCCTGGTCGTCTCTCCCTGGTCCACCGGCGGTTACGTCTGCTCCGAACTCTTCGACCACACCTCCGTCATCCGGTTCATGGAACGCCGCTTCGGCGTCCACGAGCCGCACATCTCCCCCTGGCGCCGCGCCGTCTGCGGCGACCTCACCTCGGCCTTCGACTTCGGCCGCAAGCACACCCGGCGCGCGGACCTGCCGAGCACCGACGCCTACGAGCCGCCGGACCAGGAGCGCCACGACAGCTACACCCCCTCGCCGCCCGCCTCCCCCGCGCTGCCCCCGCAGGAGAAGGGCGCCCGGCTCACCCGGCCCCTCCCCTACGCGCCGCTGGTCACCGCGGCCGTGTCCCCCTCCCGCGCGGCCATCGGCCTCACCTTCGCACCGGGCGACGAGGCCGGTGCCTGCTTCCTCGTCACCTCGCGCAACCGCGACGACGGGCCGTGGACCTACACCGCCGAGGCGGGCAAGAAGCTCTCCGACACCTGGAGCACCGGCCCATCGGAGGGGACGTACGCGCTGACCGTGCACGGCCCCAACGGCTATCTGCGCACGTACGAGGGCACGGCCGCGACCCCGGGCCCGGAAGTCACCGGCCGCCACGACAAGAGCAGCGGCCGCGTCCGGCTCACCTTCACCAATCCGGCGAGGACCGCCGCCAAACTCACCGTCACCAACGCCTACGGCGACAAGAGCACCGAGGTCACCGTCGCGGCGGGCGGCCGCAAGACCCACTGGGTCGACCTCGGGCACAGCAAGCGCTGGTACGACCTGAGCGTCCGCGCCGACGGCGATGACGCCTACCTGCGCAGGCTCGCCGGACACGTCGAGACGGGCGAGCCCGGCACCAGCGACCCCGCCCTGCGCACCGCCTGACCGCGCCGCCGGACCGCCCGCCTGGCTACGCCGTCAGGCCCTCTCGGCGTCCTCCCCGTCACCCGGCCTGACGCGCAGGTGCATGCGCTCGCCCTGCGCCCCGTACAGGGCGAGGAACTCGACGGGGATGTCACCGGCGTTGGTGAAGCCGTGCGGGGTGCGCGTGTCGAACTCGGCGGCTTCGCCCGCGGTGAGCACCAGGTCGTGGTCGCCCAGGGCGAGCAGCAGGCGGCCGGAGAGGACGTAGAGCCACCCGTAGCCCTCGTGCACGCCCTGCTCGGGGCGCGCGGCGGACCGGGTGCCGTCGGCGGGGACCGGCAGGACGCGCTTGTAGGCGTGCATTCCGCCGAGGTAGCGGGTCAGGGGAACCCAAGTGTTGCCGTGGCGCTGGAAGGGCCGGGGGTGGATGCGCGGGTCGCCCGTCTGGGGCGCGCCGACCAGTTCGTCGAGCGGTACGCCGTACGCCTTGGCCAGCGGCAGCAGGAGCTTCAAGGTGGGCTCCCGTCGGCCGGACTCCAGGCGCGAGAGCGTGCTCAGGGAGATGCCCGTCTCCTCGCTCAGGCGGGCCAGGGTGGCGCCCCGCGCCTTGCGCAGCGCGCGCAGCCGCGGCCCGAGGGCGGTCAGCACGTCCGTGAGTTCGCCGTCGTCGCTCATCGCTCCATTTGCCATGGCAGCAAATATCTTTGTCAAGCCGCCGGGGCCGGGCGCAGGGTGGCCGCAGAGCAGAAGGAGCCCGCATGAGCGACCACACGACCGACCGAGCCGACGACCGTACCGACGGCACCGACAGCACCTCCATGGCGCCCGCCGCCGATTTCTCCGCCGCTGCGGCGGAGGCGTTCTGGGACGAGCGCTACACCCAGAACGGCCGCCTGTGGAGCGGCGAGCCCAATGCGGCACTCGTCCGCGAGACCGAGGGGCTCACTCCGGGCAGCGCGCTCGACCTGGGCTGCGGAGAGGGCGGCGACGCGATCTGGCTCGCGCGCCAGGGCTGGCGCGTCACCGCCACCGACATCTCCCGCGTTGCCCTCGCACGTGCCGCCGAGCACGCGGACCGGGCGCAGGTCACCGACCGCGTCGACTGGCAGCACCACGACCTGGGCGCCACGTTCCCGGAAGGCCGCTACGACCTGGTCTCCGCCCAGTTCCTGCACTCCCTCCACGAGATGCCGCGCGAGCAGATCCTGCGCTCCGCCGCCCAGGCCGTCACGGCGGGCGGCACTCTCCTGATCGTCGGCCACATGGGCTTCCCCGCCTGGGAGAACGACCCCCACCCCGGCCTGGACTTCCCCACCCCCCAGAAGGTCCTGGCCTCACTCGACCTGCCGGCCGAGCAGTGGGAGGTACTCGTCTGCGACACCCACGAGCACGCGCTCACGGGACCCGACGGAGAGCCCTCCACACGCACCAACTACACCGTCAAGGCACGCCGCCACCCCACCGCCCGCTGAGGGAGGCGGGCAGGCGGGGTCAGGGCGTCGTGAGTGCGTGGTTCACGAGTTCTTGGGCGTAGGCGGCGTCCAAGTGGGCGGGGCGGAAGAGGATGCGGTACATGATCGGCGCCACGAGCCGGTCCATGACCTGTTCCGTGCCCGGGACCGCTTCGCCCCGCTCCGCCGCGCGGGTCAGGACGACGTCGACCTGCTCCGCGGCGTAGGCCGAGCACTGACCGGCGTTGCTGCCGTCCGGGTCCCCGAGCAGCGCGTCCCTGATGTAGGCGCGTCCCGACGGGGAAGCCATCTCGTCCAGGAACTGCTCGGCCCACGCCCCGAGGTCCGCCCGCAGGGTGCCGAGGTCGGCCGGCAGCGCCTCGGGGCGCAGGCGCTCGACCGCTACGTCCGACAGGAGCTCTTGCAGGTCTCCCCATCGCCGGTAGACGGTCGACGGGGTCACGCCCGCGCGGGCCGCGACGAGGGGAACGGTCAGCGCCTCGCGCCCCAGCTCGGTCTGCAGTTCACGCACCGCCGCGTGCACCGCCTCCTGGACACGGGCGCTGCGCCCTCCGGGCCGCACCATGGGCTTGGGACTCATGCCTCCACCTTAATCCCTTAACGCAATTTCATTGCTTCAAGGTGGTGGCGCTCGGTGCGGGTGGCGGCCGGGGCCGTGGCCCTCTCGTAGGCGTGCCCGGCCCGCAGCACCGTCGCCTCGCCGAAGGGGCGCCCCATCAGCTGCATGCCGATCGGCAGCCCCGCGCCGTCCCGGCCCACGGGCAGGGTCAGCGCCGGCATCCCCGTGATGTTCGCGGGTGCGGAGAGCCGCACATAGCTCTCGGAGACGGACTCCACCGTGCCGTCCGCCCATTCCACGCTCTCCTGGCCGACCTGGGCCGCGGTGATCGGCACCGTCGGGGCCGCGATCACGTCGACGCCGTCGAACAGGCGGGCCCAGGCATCGCGCATCAGCGTCCTGGCACGCTGGGCCCGCAAGTAGTCGCCGGCCGACACCAGCTCGCCCGCCTCCAGCAGGACCCGGACGTCCGGCGCGTACAGATCGGGCACCGAGCGGAGCGTGCGCTCGTGGTACGAGGATGCCTCGGGGACCATCAGCCCCCAGTGGGTGGCCTGGATGTAGCGCGTCAACGGGATCTCCACGTCGACGAGTTCGGCCCCGAGCTCCCGGAGTTGTTCGATGGCCCGGCGCACATCTTCCTCCACCTCGGGGCTGATGCGCTCGAAGTAGTGGTTGCGCGGCACTCCCACGCGCAGCCCCGCCAGGTCGCCTTCCGGAATCGGCGCGGCGGGGCCGCCCACCAGTGCGGCGAGGACGAGCGAGGCGTCCTGCACCGTGCGGGTCAGAGGACCGACATGGTCCAGGGACCAGGACAGCGAGGTCACTCCCGCGCGGGAGACGAGGTCGTACGTCGGCTTGAGGCCGACCACGCCGTTGAGCGCCGCGGGCACGCGGATCGAACCGCCGGTGTCGGTGCCCAGCGCGAAGGTGGCCTCTTTCGCCGCGACGGCGACGGCCGAGCCTCCGCTCGACCCGCCGGCGACACGCGTGTGGTCCCAGGCGTTGCGTGTCTGCGGGGTGGTCAGGCCGTAGGCGAACTCGTGGGTGTGGGTCTTTCCCACGAGCACCGCACCCGCTTCGGCCAAGCGCGCGGCGACGGCGCTGTCGCGTGCGGCGACGTGGTCCGCCCTGACCCGCGAGCTGGCCGTGGTGGGCACCCCCTCGGCGTCGATCAGGTCCTTCAGGCCCATGGGGATGCCGTGGAGCGGGCCGCGCGACCTCCCCTCGGCCAGCTCGCGCTCGGCCCGGGCCGCGGCACTCCGGGCGGAGTCGGCGGTGACGGTGACGTACGCCTGGAGGCGCGCGTCCATCGCACCGATGCGGTCGAGCACCGAGTCGGTCAGCTCGACCGGCGAGAGTTCTTTCGCGGCCAGGGCGCGCGAGGCCTCGGCGAGGGACAGCTCATACGGCTGCATCGGGACCCTCCTCCCGACCGGGCGTGTACGTGATCGCGGGCCGCGTCTCGCCGAAGTCCAGTTCGCGCAGGGTGGCGACGACGGACTGGATGTACGTGGCGGTCGCCGCCACCACTTCGTGACGGTCGCCGCCCAGTGGCAGCCCCGCACGGAGCGCCCCTCGGGCGGCCTCCTGCGGGGTGATGTCGGAGGTGTTCATGGGGCCTCTCGGTTCGGATGGGTCGGCTCAGCTCGGGGCACGGCGCGGCGCCGCGCCAAACCGGACGGGCGGGCGGTCCTCGCAGCCAACACGTAAAAGCTAACCGTTTGCGTTAGCTAGACCATAGGTTCTACGCTGACTTAATGCAAACGCGTTGCTTTTAGCTCTCGGATGCCCCCCTGCCCACCGACTCACCTGACTCACCTGACTCACACGAAGGAAGGCCGCATGTCCGCGACCCCGCACCACGCCGCACCCCATTCGCCCGGCACCTCAGCGGCCTGGACCGTGGGAGACCTCACCGTCCACCGCGTCGACGAGGTTTCCCTGCCCCCGCAGACGGGCCCTTGGCTACTGCCGGGAGCGACACCGGAGGTGGTCGCCCAAGCCCCCTGGCTGCGGCCCGACTTCGCGGACGAGCGGCACGTCCTGCGGCTGGCGAGCCACAGCTTCGCGGTCGAGGTGAACGGGCTGCGCGTGCTCGTGGACACCGGCATCGGCAACGGCAAACAGCGGGCCAACCCAGCGTGGGACCACCTCGACAGCGACTACCTGACACGGCTCACGGAGGCCGGCTTCGCACCCGAGGCGGTGAACCTCGTCGTCCTGACCCACCTGCACACCGACCACGTCGGCTGGAACACCCGCGCCGACGGCGGCAGTTGGGTGCCCACGTTCCCCAACGCCCGCCATCTCACGGCCCGTGCCGAGTGGGATCACTGGGCGGGTGCCGACATGGACGAGCCCCGGCGCCAGATGTTCCGGGACTCCGTGCACCCCATCAGGGACGCGGGCCTGCTCGACCTCGTCGACGTTCCCGCCGGGGGCGTCGACGTCGCGCCGGGCATCCGCCTGCTGCCCACCCCCGGCCATACGCCGGGCCAGGTGGCGGTGGAACTCAACGGACAGGGCGGAAAGGCGCTCATCACCGGCGACTGCATCCACCACCCCGTCCAGCTGGTCCACCCCGACCTGGGCAGCTGCGTGGACATCGACCCGGCGGCCGCGGCCCGCACCCGCCGCGACCTCCTGAGCTCACTCGCCGGCACCCGGACGCTCCTGCTGGGCACCCACTTCCCGCCCCCGACGGCCGGACACGTCATCGCGGAGGGCGACACCTACCGGCTCACCCCCGCGCCCCCCGCTGCCCCCGTGGCAGGCCCCTGACTCAGCCTCGCTTGAAGACGGCGACACTCCTCGCCGGGACGCTGAACGTGCCCGAACTCCGCTCGTACGACGCGGACTTCACCACCGGGTCGGCGCCCTTCGCCTGCGTGGGGTGCAGCGCGTACGGACGGTTCTTCAGGGCGCCGACGCTCTGCCTCTGCGCCTCGGGGGTCGCGTTGAACACGACCACGAGGTCCCCGAGCTCCATGGTGATGACGCCCGGGGTCTCGGCGCCGGTGCCCGAGAGCGGGAAGGCGAGCCGCGACTGCACCTGACCGGCCGTGGCCAGGGAGAACGCGGGCTCGGTCGCGCGCAGCCTGACCAGGTCCTGGTAGGCGGCCGACGTGCCGTTGATCTCGGCGCAGCCCGGGGTGAGGTTCGGGGAGGCCAGCAGGGGCTTTCCGTAGGCCCACTTGTCCTTGTTGTCGGCGGCCGGGGGCAGGCCGCGCCCGAAGCCGTTGCCGTCGCGGCAGTTCCAGTGCAGGGCGTTGAACCAGTCCCCGCTGTCGTACGAGTTGCGGTCCAGGGACTTCGAGCGCAGCAGGTCGCTGCCCGCCTGGGACAGCGAGGGGCCCTGGGCCAGCGTGGCCGTCGCCATCGCGAGCACCTGCATGCGGGAGCGCTCGGCGGCCGTGGTGTCCGCGGGCAGCTTGAAGGCGAGGGCGTCGTACAGCGATTCGTTGTCGTGGGCGTCGGCGTAGGAGAGCGCGTCGCCGGGGGCGGCCGCGTATCCGGCCGGGGCGCCGTTGTAGTCGACCTCGGAGCCCTTGACCCGCCGTCCGGCGGAGTCGGTGAACGTGTAGGCGGCGAGATTGCCGGTGAGGGCCACCTTGATCAGGTCCTGGTAGTGCAGGAGCCGGGCCTTCTGCTCGGCCGGGGTGCCGTTGGCCTTGGAGGCGTTGGGGTCGGTGAACAGGCCGCTGGCGAAACCCTGGACGCCGGGGTCCCCGTCGAAGGGGCCGCCGCCGCGCACCGCGTCGCGCCCGCGGTCGGAGAAGGTGGCGATGCCCGTGCCCGCCATGTTCTTCTGGGTGGCCTGGACGAAGCGGGCGTCGTCGGCTATCTCACCGAAGTTCCAGCCCTCGCCGTACAGGACGATCTTCTTGCCGTCGACGCCGTCCTTCTTGGGGGTCAGTGCGTCGAGCGCCTTGCGCACGGCCAGGATGTTGGCCTTGGGGTGATGTCCCATCAGGTCGAAGCGGAAGCCGTCGACCTTGTACTCCTTGGCCCAGGTGACCAGCGAGTCGACCACGAGCTTGCCCATCATGGCGTTCTCGGGGGCGGTGTTGGCGCAGCAGGTGGACGTCGCCACCGTGCCGTCCTCCATCAGCCGCTGGTAGTAACCGGGCACGATCTTGTCGAGGACCGACTTGTCGGCCTGGCCGCTCGCCACGGTGTGGTTGTAGACCACGTCCATCACGGTGCGCAGTCCGGAGCCGTTGAGGCCCTGGACCATCTGCCGGAACTCGACCGTGCGGCGGGTCCCCTCGGGGTCACTCGCGTAGCTGCCCTCGGGCACCGTGTAGTGCAGCGGGTCGTATCCCCAGTTGTAGGCGTCCTTGGCCGCGGTCTTGGCGACGCAGGCCTGCTGCTCCTCGGAGTCCGGGGCGGGCGCCGTCAGGTCGCAGTCGGGGGCGGCCTGGTCGGCGGCGCGCTCGGGGATGGTGCCGATGTCGAAGGCGGGCAGCAGGTGGACGTAGGAGGTGCCGGCCCGGGCGAGCTCGCGCAGGTGCTTCATGCCGTCGGAGGCCGTGTCGGTGAAGGCCAGGTACTGGCCGGGGTGGCGTGCCGTGCGGTCCTCGACGGAGAAGTCGCGGACGTGCAGTTCCTGGATCTGCGCGTCGCGCAGCGGCTCGGCCTTCGGCTTCCTCAGCTGTTCCCAGCCCTTGGGGGCGAGCTTGGGGTCGTCGAGGTCTACGGCGATGCTGCGCCGCGAGTCGGCGGTGAGCGCGGTGGAGTAGGGGTCGGTGACCTTGTTGGTGACGACCTTCTGGACGCTGGGCGCCCACACCTTCACGACGTACCGGTACTGCTTGCCCGACCAGCTGCGGGGACCGGCGACCGACCACACTCCGCTGGTGTCGTCGCGGCGCATCGCCACGCGCTTGCCGTCGAGTTCGAGGCTGACGGTCTGGGCGGTGGGCGCCCACAGGGCCAGGGTGGGGCGGCCGTCGCGGAACCGCGGGCCGAGGCTGGCCTTGGTGGCGGTGGCGGCGTAGAGGTCGTCGAGGATGCCTTGCGTCTGGACGCCGGTGGCGGTGAGCAGGGTGCCGTCGGCGCCGCTGCGGGTGGCGACGAGCTGGCCGGTGAGGGCGTGGCGGATCCGGTCGCGGTCACGCGGGTCGACGGTGAAGGCGGCGTAGCCCTTCAGGTGCGGGTACTTCTCGCGCTGGGCTTCGGTGAGGCCGCCCGCGGCCGGGGTCAGGCGGATGCGCTGCCCCTTGCCGGCGAGTTCGCCGTCCTTGAGGGCAAGCCGCCCGTCGTGGGCGTACACCAGCTCCTGGGAGGCGGCGTCGCCCCGGACGTCCCAGGCGACGGTGTTCTCGTCGATCCACTGGGCCCGGGATGCGGTCAGGTCGAGCGCGGCGGGCGCGTCGGCAGCGGCGGGTGCCCGGGGTGCCGCGGTGGCCGGGGACGTCAGGGGCGCGACCGCGGCGAGCAGGGCGATGGCCGTGGCCAGGAGGGTGCGGCGAGGGGAGCCGGTCAAGGGGAACTTCTCCTTGTGTGGTGCGGGGCAGGGGGTGGTACGAACGTGAGGGCGTCGGATAGGCGTGAGCGGCCCAGGGGGCGTCAAGAAACAGCGCCCGGAGTCGGGGTGGGCCGCCCGGCGGCGGGGAAGCGAGGGCCGGGCGGCCGGTCGTGCGAGGCGGACCGCGCTCAGCAGCTCCTGGCCCCGGTGTGCAGGGCGAGCGCGGTGTTGGGCGCCAGGGCGGCCGTGAACTGGCCCGAGCCGTTGACGGTGACGCTCCTGCCGCTCTGGACGTCGCAGTAGCTGCCCGCGGCGAGGGAGGTCTGGAAGGTGCGGTTGACCGTGGAGCCCTCGTGGTTGATGGCCACATAGGCCTTGTCGCCGCGGCCGAACGCGATGGCGTTGTTGCCGTTGTCCCACCAGTTGGTCATGCCGGTCCCGCGGGCGGTGTTGCGGAACTTGACCATTTTCCTGATCTCGGGCCAGGCGTGCTGGCACTTCCAGCCGTCGCTGTAGCAGGCCTTGACCTGGCCGCCGTTGGGCGAGCCCGCGTCGTTGCCGCTGAACTCGTAGCCGGAGTGCACGTCCGGGGCGCCGTAGGGCAGGGCCAGCATGAAGACGTGCGCGAGGGTGTAGTTCGCGCCGTCCTTGTAGCTGAGGGTCTGGCCGTGGCGCTCGGTGTCGTGGTTGGCGACGAAGACGGCGGCCGAGCCGCTGGGCAGGTAGCCCCAGCCCTCGCCGTAGTTCTTCAGATAGGCGAGCTTCTCGTTGTTGAAGACGCGCTTGAGGTCCCAGCCGTAGCGGAATTCCTGCACGTCACCGGTGGCCGCGTACTCGCTCGGGGAGACCGCCTCGCCCGCCCCGTAGATCGTCTCCTGCTTGAAGTAGGCACCGGGGTTGCTGAGCCGGGACTTGATGTTCTTCAGGTCGTCCACGGGGATGTGCTTGGCCGCGTCGACCCGGAAGCCGTCGACGCCCAGGGACAGCAGGTCGTTCAGGTAGGACGCGATCCGTCCCCGTACGTACTCCTCGCCGGTGTCGAGGTCGGCGAGGCCGCCGAGCTCGCAGCTCTGGACGTTCCGGCGGTCCTGGTAGTCGCTGATGTCGGAGCGGCAGTCGTCCATGTCGGCGCCGGAGTACGTGCCGGGGTAGTCGTACTTGGTGAAGGCGGAGCCGGCCGAGCCGGTGCCGTTGGCGTTGGTCATGTGGTTGATCACCGCGTCGGCGACGACCTTCACGCCGGCCGCGTGGCAGGTGTCGACCATCTTCTTGAACGCGGCCCGGTCGCCGAGCCGGCTGCCGATCTTGTAGCTGACGGGCTGGTAGGCGGCCCACCACGCCTCGCCCTGGATGCGCTCCTGGGGCGGCGAGACCTGGACGTAGCCGTAGCCGTCGGGGCCCAGTCGTTGTGTACAAGCCGTGGCCACCGAGGAGAACTTCCACTCGAAGAGCACCGCGGTGACGTCCTTGGTGCCGGGCGGGGTGGCCTGCGCCTGCGGGGCTCCGGCGACGATGCCGCCCGCGGCGCCCGCGATCAGGGCGAGGGCGGCGGCGAGGGGTCTGCGGACTCTGGACGTGCGGCCAGCCATGAGGGCCTCCTGCATGAGTGAGGTGTGACCTTGCATGAGTCAGGTGTGACCTTGTCCGGCAACGCGCCGTGCCCGTAAAGGCCGTTGAAGGATGTTGCAGAAACATTTCAACGCCGTTTTCGGTCGAGACCGTACGACTCTCCAGAACCCCGGTCAACCCTCCGCGCACACTCTCGCGTCAGATGCGGAACCCGGTGAGTTCACGCACCGCAAAACCTTTCGCAAGACATTGCGACGGTGCTACGTTCAACCACGACTCCGGTCCGGGCGGTCGGGGGACCTGCGACAACGGGCCCCACGCGCCCGGCCGTCCGGACCGGAGTCGTGGGACGGAGAGGCCTCGGCGCCACATCATCACCCCGCTGCCCCGTCCGGGGCCGGCACCGAGGACCTCCCTCTCAGCGCCGCGCCTGCGCGGTCGAGCCGCGCACCACCAGCTCGGGTTGGAAGACGAACTCCGTGTGCTGTACGGGGTTTCCGTGCAGCTCCTCGATCAGCGCGCCCACCGCGGCGCTGGCCATCGCCTGCACCGGCTGGCGCACCGTGGTCAGCGGCGGGTCCGTGAAGGCGATCAGGGGCGAGTCGTCGAAGCCGACCACGGAGACGTCACCGGGCACCGTGAGACCGCGCTCGCGCGCCGCACGGACGGCGCCGAGCGCCATCATGTCGCTGCCGCAGACCATCGCCGTGCACCCCTGGTCGAGCAGGGCGCTGGCGGCCGCGTGCCCGCCCTCGACCGTGAACAGGGTGCGCTGCACCAGCCGTTCGGCCTCCCCTCGCTCCAGGCCGAGCAGCTCGTGGAGGACGGCCGCGAACCCCTCCGCCTTGCGCAGCGAGGGGACATAGCGCGTGGGCCCGACGGCCAGACCGATCCGCTCGTGGCCCAGGTCGACGAGGTGCCGCACCGCCATCCGTACGGCTGCCCGGTCGTCGGGCGAGACGAAGGAGACCGGGATGTGCTCGTTGTAGCCGTTGATGAGGACGAACGGCACCCCGCGGGCGTGCAGTTCCAGGTACCGGGTGGGGTCGGCCGTGGTGTCGGCGTGCAGCCCGGAGAGGAAGACGATGCCGCTGACGCGGCGCTCCTCCAGCTGCTCGACCAGCTCGTCCTCACTGGCCCCGTCCGGCATCTGGGTGCACAGCATCGGTGTGTAGCCGTGCCCGGACAGGACCTGTTCGACGACCTGCGCGAAGGCCGGGAAGATCGGGTTGCTGAGCTCGGGGATGACCAGGCCGACCAGTCCCGCGCTGTGCCGCTTGAGCCGCATCGGCCGTTCGTAGCCGAGCACGTCCAAGGCGGCGAGCACCCGGCGCCGGGTGCCGGCGGCCACCCCCGGCTTGCCGTTGAGCACCCGGCTCGCGGTGGCCTCGCTGACGCCGGACTGGGCCGCGATGTCCGCGAGCCGCGGGACGCCCCGGTCTCCCCGGTCCCCGCCGCCTCCCCGGTCGGCGGACCGCGGCAGGGAAAGGGTCACACCGCCCACCAGACGGTGGTGTCGGCGGGCAGCTCGACCTTGCCGTCCGCCGTCTCCACCGCGGCGTTGGCGAGCAGGATCCGGCCGGGGGCCGGGATGCGCACCGCGGCGCCGGTGGTGTTCGCCGTGCACACGAAGCCCTCGCGGCGGAAGGCCAGCACTCCCTCGGGGGCCTCGAGCCACTCCAGCGAGTCGCCCGCGCCGAGCCCGGGCTGCTCCCGCCGCACGGCCAGCGCGCTGCGGTACAGCTCCAGGGTGGACGCGGGGTCACCGATCTGCGCCTGGACGCTGAGCTCGCCCCACCCCTCGGGCTGCGGCAGCCAGCTGCCGCCCGCGCCGAACCCGTAACTGGAGCCGTCGGTGGTCCACGGGATGGGCACGCGGCAGCCGTCGCGGAATCCGTCCTGGCCGCTCGCGCGGACGAAGGAGGGGTCCTGGCGCACCTCGTCGGGCAGCTCGGTCACGTCGGGCAGGCCCAGCTCCTCGCCCTGGTAGACGTAGGCGGAACCCGGCAGCGCCAGCATCAGCAGGCTCGCGGCGCGGGCGCGGCGCAGCCCGAGCACGCGGTCCCCGGCGGTGCGCAGCTGGGTGCCGAGCCCGGGCGGGTTGGCGAACCGCGTGGCGTGGCGGGTCACGTCGTGGTTGGAGAGCACCCAGGTGGCCGGGGCGCCGACGGGCCGCATCGCGGCCAGCGACACGTCGATGACCTCGCGCAGCTCGGCGGCGTCCCAGTGGGTGCCCAGGTACTGGAAGTTGAACGCCTGGTGCATCTCGTCGGGGCGCACATAGGCGGCGGCGCGCTCGACGGTGGGGGTCCACGCCTCGGCGACGAGGATCCTCTCGCCGGCGTACTCGGTGAGGACCTTGCGCCAGCTGCGGTAGATCTCGTGCACGCCGTCCTGGTCGAAGAACGGCATGACGTCGTTGCCGAGCAGCTTGAGCTGGTCGGCGCGGCCGATGTCGGGCAGGCCTTCGGCCTTGACCAGGCCGTGGGCGACGTCCACGCGGAATCCGTCGACGCCCATGTCGAGCCAGAAGCGCAGGATCGAGCGGAACTCGTCGTGGACGGCGGGGTGCTCCCAGTTGAAGTCGGGCTGCTCGGGGGCGAAGAGGTGCAGGTACCACTCGCCGTCCGGTGTGCGCGTCCAGGCGGGGCCGCCGAAGACGGACTCCCAGTCGTTGGGCGGCAGTTCGCCGTTCTCGCCCTTGCCGGGGCGGAAGTGGTAGCGCTCGCGCAGCGGTGAGCCCGGGCCCTCGCGCAGGGCGCGCCGGAACCAGTCGTGCCGGTCGGACGAGTGGTTGGGCACCAGGTCCACGATGACGCGCAGGCCCAGGTCGTGGGCGTCCCGCAGCAGGGCGTCGGCGTCCAGGAGGCTGCCGAACATCGGGTCGATCGCGCGGTAGTCCGCCACGTCGTAACCGGCGTCGGCCTGCGGCGAGGAGTAGAAGGGGCTGAGCCACACGGCGTCGACGCCGAGGTCCCTGAGGTACGGGAGGCGGGCACGGATGCCGTCGAGGTCGCCCATTCCGTCACCGTTGCCGTCGGCGAAGCTGCGCGGGTAGACCTGGTAGATCACCGCGCCACGCCACCAGTCCGTGTGGGTGCCGGAGGCGGGGGCTGCAGGGGCAGCGAGATGCTGGGTCATGTCTTCCCTGAGATCGAGAGGTCGAGTGCGAGGGGGGTGTGGGCCGCGTCAGGACTTCGTCGCGCCGGCGGTGAGGCCGGAGACGAGGTGGCGCTGCACGAAACCGAAGATCACCGCGGCGGGCACCGCGACGATCACGGCCGCGGCCGTCAGCGAGCCCCAGTCGCTGGTGTACTGGTTGACGAAGGTCTGCAGGCCGCCCGCCAGGGTGAGGTTCTCCTCGCCGGTCATGAAGGCGGAGGCGTAGGCGACTTCGGCCCAGCCGGTGATGAAGCTGTAGAAGCCGGTGACGGCCAGACCGGGCTTGGCCAGCGGCACGATGAGCCGCCAGAAGGTGCCGAACGGGTTGAGCCCGTCCACGCGCCCCGCTTCGTCGATCTCCACGGGGATCGTGTCGAAGTACCCCTTCATCATCCAGGCGCAGAAGGGCACGGCGATCGTCAGGTACGTGACGACCAGGCCGATGGGCTGGTTGAGCAGGCCCAGGCTCGCCAGGAGGTTGTACAGCGGCACGATGAGCACCGCGACGGGGAACATCTGCGTGATCAGCAGGAGCCACATCAGCGGCCGCATGCCGGGGAACTTGAAGCGGCTGACGGCGTATCCGGTGGTCGCGGAGATGAAGACGCCGATGACGGTGGTCAGTCCCACGACGAGCAGGGAGTTGCCGAGCCAGCTGAGGAACTCGGTGTCGTTGACGACGTGGTCGTAGTTGCGGAACGTGAAGTCCTTGACCAGGTCGGTGGAGAACGCCTCGCTGGTCGGCTTGAACGACGTGATCAGCAGCCACAGCGGGGGCAGGACCGCGGTGGCGGAGGCGAGCAGCAGGCCGACGTGGAGCGCGACCGAGGCCAGCGGGCCGCGTTCGCCGCGCTCCCTGACCTTCTTGGGCCTGCTCGGGGACGTCGGCTCGTCGGTGGAGCGGATCTTCGTGTCGGTCACGGTGGTCACCACACTTCTCCCTGCTTGCGGAGCGCGCGGCGGTAGACGACCGCGAAGAGCGAAAGGAGCAGCAGAATGATGACGCCCCAGGCCGCGGATCCGGCGAAGTCGCGCGGGCTCACGACGAAGGAGAGCCGGTAGGCGTACGTCACCAGGATCTCGGTGGCGTCTCCCGGACCGCCCCGGGTGAGCAGGAAGATCACCGGGAACATGTTGAAGGTCCAGATGCCGCTGATGAGGATCACGGTGCTGCTGACGGTGCGCAGGCCCGGCAGGGTGATGTGCCGGAAGCGCTGCCAGGCGTTCGCGCCGTCCATCTCGGCGGCCTCGTAGAGCTCACCGGGGATGGACTGGAGTCCGCCGAGCATGGCGACCAGCATGAACGGGACGCCGAGCCAGACGTTGACCGTGATGACCGAGATCTTGGCCCAGGTGGGGTCGTTGAGCCACGGGATCGCGTCGATGCCGCCGCCGGCGAGGATCTTGTTGAGGATGCCGTTCTTCTCGTTGAAGAGCAGGCGCCAGGTGAACACCGAGACGAAGGCGGGCACGGCCCAGGGCAGGATCAGCGCCATCCGGTACAGGGAGCGTCCGGCCAGCTTGCGGTTGAGCATGTTGGCCAGGACCAGGCCGAGCCCGAAGGAGAGCGCGACGCAGGACACGGTCCAGACGATGGTCCACAGGAGCCGGTCCCAGAAGATGCCGTCGGAGAGGACGGCGGTGTAGTTGTCCAGGCCGACCGACTCGTAGGTCGCCGGGATGTGGTTCATGCCGATGGTGCGCTCGACGTTCGCCTCGTTGGCGTCGGTCGTCGACAGGTACAGGCCCCGCACCAGCGGATAGCCGATGATCACGCCGATCACGGCCACCACGGGGGCGACCATGGCCCAGGCGTACCAGTGGGTGGACAGCGACCTGCGCAGCCGTCCGGGCGTCTTGCCGGTGTCACCGCTCCGCCGGCCGAGGCCGCGGGCGCTCTGGACGCCCGCGGCCTCGGCAAGGGACCGGCTGCTGTCAACAGCCATTTACTTGTAGTCCTTCAGGAGCTTGCGGTAGGCGTCGCCGACACCCTTCGCCCCGTCGTCGGGCGAGGTCTTGCCGCTGAGCACCTTCTCCATCTGGAGCCGGATCGGCTCGAACAGGGCGTTGGCCTGCGGGATCCACGGCCGCTCCACGGACTTGTCCACGGCCGGCTTGAAGAACTGCACCATCTGGTTGTCCTTGACGGACTGCACCTCGTACACCGAGGTGCGGGTGGGCAGCAGGCTGAGCTTCTCGGTGGTCTGCTGCTGCACCTTGGCCGAGCTCATGTACTTGATGAACTCGTAGCTGGCGTCGAGGTTCTTGGAACCGGCGTAGGCGGCGAGGTTCCAGCCGCCCTGCGGGGCGGCCTGCCGGTCGCTGCCGCCGGGGACGGGAGCGATGCCGAGGTTGTCCTTGTCGCCCTTGAACTGCTTGCCCTGGAGGGCGCCTTCGATCGACCAGGGGCCGTCGAGCGCCATCGCGACGTCGCCGTCCTTGAAAGCGTTGAGCTGGTTGTTGTAACCGTCGCTCGCGTCGGTGGTGGCCGCCTTGGAGTCGACCAGGTCCTTCATGACCTTGAAGGCCGCGGCGCCCTGGGGGTCGTCGACGGTGATCTTCTTGGCCTTGGTGTCGAGGAGGTCGCCGCCCTCGCCGTAGAGGTACGGGAGGTAGTAGTACGGGTCGTCGCCGCGCAGGTAGAGGCCGGTCTTGCCGGACTTCGACTTGATCTTCTTCGCGGCGGTCTTCACCTCGTCGAAGCTCTTGGGCACCTCGACGCCGGCGTCCTTGAGCATCTTCTTGTTGTAGAAGAGCGCCAGGGTGTCGATGGTCTGCGGGGCGGCGTAGGTCTTGCCCTTGAACTTGGTGCTGGCCGCGGCCTGCGGGAGGTAGTCGTCGGCCTTGTCGAGGGCGGGGGTGCCCTCCAGCGGGGCGAGGTAGCCCAGGTTGGCGAAGTCCGCGACCCAGGCGACCTCGGTGCGCATGACGTCGGGGGCTCCGGAGTTGCCGCCCGCGGCGTTCTTGAACTTGGCGTTGGCCTCGCCGAACGCGACGCTCACGTAGTTGACCTTGACGTCGGGGTGGAGCTTCTCGAAGCCCTTGGCGAGCTTCTCGTAGGTCCCCTTCTCCGCGTCGTTCGAGGTGTCCCAGAAAGTGACGGTTCCGGACAGCTTGCCCGAACCCTTCTTGCCGCTGTCACCGTCATCGCCACCGCACGCTGCCGCTGTCAGGGCCAAGGCCGCGACGATTGCGGTGGCCGCTATGCCACGCCGCATGTGAACTCCTTCAACTGATCCCGGAACAAGGGAAGGCGAGGACCCCAGCAGAGCTGCCTCCCACGAGCCGCACTCGACGCGGCGCCGGGTTGCCAGGGAACGTAACAGGATTGAAAAGCGCCCGAAAGACCTTGCGAGAAATTTCTGCAAGGGCTGCTGATCGTTACCGCCGTGTGTCCTTACAGTTGCGTTTTCTGCGCTTGACAGGCCTCTGAGGTGGCACGCGTCCGCTTCCGTCCCCTTCTGGGGGCTTCGCAAGCTCCTTGCAAGACCGGAGCTTTCTGCAAGCTTTCACCACTGGTGTGCAATCCGGCGGATCACCGGTACAGTCCCCGCATGACCGCACGGCTCGTCGACATCGCAGCGCAGGCGGGCGTGAGCGAAGCAACCGTCAGCCGCGTCCTCAACGGCAAGCCCGGTGTCGCGGCGGCCACCCGCGAATCCGTCCTGGCCGCCCTGGACATGCTCGGCTTCGAACGTCCCACGCGGTTGCGCCAGCGCAGCAGTGCCGGACTGATCGGCCTGATCACCCCGGAGCTCGACAACCCGATCTTCCCCGCGCTCGCCCAGGTCATCGCCCAGGCCCTGACCCGCCAGGGCTACACGCCGGTCCTGGCCACCCAGACCCCGGGCGGCTCCACCGAGGACGAGCTCACCGACATGCTGGTGGACCGCGGCGTCTCCGGAATCATCTTCGTCTCCGGCCTGCACGCCGACACCACCGCCGACATGGAGCGGTACGAGGTGCTGCGCGGCAAGGGCGTGCCCTTCGTCCTGGTCAACGGCTTCTCCCCCAAGGTGCAGGCCCCCTTCGTCTCCACGGACGACCGCGCCGCCGCCCGGCTCGCCGTCACCCACCTCGCCTCGCTCGGCCACACCCGCATCGGGCTCGCGGTGGGTCCCAAACGCTTCGTGCCCGTCCAGCGCAAGATCGAGGGCTTCCAGCTCGGCCTGCGCGACGCCCTCGGGATGACGCCGGCGGACTCCGCGCAGCTCATCGAGCACTCCCTCTACACCCTGGAAGGCGGCCAGGCCGCGGCCGGCACGCTCATCGGCCGGGGCTGCACCGCCCTCGTGTGCGCCAGCGACATGATGGCGCTCGGCGCCGTCCGGGCCGCCCGGGAGCGCGACTTGCGGGTCCCGCAGGACATCTCGGTCGTCGGTTACGACGACTCCCCGCTCATCGCCTTCACCGACCCCCCGCTGACCACCATCCGCCAGCCGGTCCAGGCGATGGGCCAGGCCTCGGTGCGCACCCTCCTGGAAGAGATCGGCGGGACGCCCGCCCCGCACAGCGAGTTCCTGTTCATGCCGGAACTGGTGGTCCGCGGCTCGACCGCGTCCGGACGGCCGGAGCCGGGCTCTGACTAGCCCGGGGCAGGCGCCGCCCCCGTCGATCGACGTCCTGGTCCTCGGCGGCGCGGGCGTGGACTCGATCGTGTACGTCCCCGAGCTGCCGCTGCCCTACGCCGACAGCTACATGGTGCCCGCGATCGAAACGCGCGCGGGGCAGACCGGCGACTGCCTCGCACTGGGCGTGCACGCCCTGGGCCTGCGCACCCACCACATCGACCTCATCGGCGACGACCACGAGGGCGATCTGGTGCGCACGCTGCACCGCGAGCACGGCATCCCCCTCACCGAGGTGCGCCGGCCCGGCGGCACCAAGCGCGCGGTGAACCTCGTCGGACCCGACGGGCGACGCCTCTCGCTCTACGACGACAGCCGCGCACGGGACGCGAAACCCCTGCCCCCGGCGACGGTCGCGGCCCTCGCGGCGGCGAGCCGGCACGCCCACGTCTCGCTGACCCCGCCCTGTGCCGCGGCCCTGCCCGTGCTGCGCGCGGCCGGGCCGACCATCTCGACCGATTTGCACGACTGGGACGGGACCGAGCCGTACCACGAGGCCTTCGCCCGCGAGGCCGACGTCGTCTTCCTGTCGACCGCCGCGCTGGCCGACCCGGAGAAGATCATGCGGCGGATCGCCGCGCGGGGCCGCGCCCAGGTGGTCGTCGCGACGGCCGGAGCCGAGGGCGCCCTCCTCCTCGTCGACGGCGCACTGTCCCACGTGCCGCCCGCCACGCCTCCCGCGCCGGTGGTGGACTCGAACGGCGCCGGTGACGCCTTCGCCGCGGCCTACCTCTTCGGGCTCCTGTCCGGCGAGCCGCCCGCGCGGTGCGCCCGGTACGGCGCGATCGCCGGCGCGTACGCGTGCACCGTCCCGGCCACGCGCACGGATGGCATCGGCAGGGCACAACTCCTGTCCCTGGCCGCCGAGTCCCCGGACGGGCCACCCGCCGGACCACCACGGGCCTGAGCGACGATGGCCGGGTCCACCACTGAGCGACACGGAGGAAGAGACATGGCATCGCGGACCGACGTGCACACCGGTCGTGTGCTGTACGGGTGCATGGGGCTCGGCGGCACCTGGGACACCACCCCGTACGCCGCCGAGGACATCGACGCGGCCGAGGCCGCCGTGGCCGCGGCGCTGGAGGCCGGCATCACGGTGTTCGACCAGGCCGACATCTACCGGCACGGCAAGTCGGAAGCCGTCTTCGGCGAGGTCCTCGCCCGGGCGTCCGGGCTGCGCGAACGCATCACCTTGCAGACCAAGTGCGGCATCCGCCTGGCCGAGGGCGACCGGCCCGGGCTGTACGACCTGCGCGGGCCGACCATCGTCCAGCGCGTCGAGGAGAGCCTGACCCGGCTGCGCACCGACGTGATCGACGTACTGCTGCTGCACCGGCCCGATCCGCTGACCAGCCCGGAGGAGATCGCGAAAGCCCTCTCCTCGCTCCACGGGCAGGGCCTGGTGCGCCGCTTCGGCGTGTCGAACATGAGCGCCGCGCAGATCGCGCACCTGCGGGCGCATCTGGACGTGCCGCTGGTCGCCAACCAGCTGGAGATGAGCCTGGAGAGCCGCGACTGGGTCGAGGCCGGGGTGCTCGTGAACACGCCGGCCGCCGCCGACAGCGGCTTCCCGCACGGAACCCTCGAGTACTGCGCCGCCAACGGCATCCAGCTCCAGGCCTGGGGAGCCCTCGCCCGGGGCCGCTTCACCGGCGGCGGCGAGACCCCGGCCGCACGGCTCGTGAGCGACCTCGCCGCCCGCAAGCGGACGACCCCGGAGACGATCCTGCTGTGGTGGCTCCAACGCCACCCGGCCGCCATCGCCCCGGTCATCGGCACCAGCCGCCCGGACCGCATCCTCGCCTGCAAGGACGCCGTCCACCGCGAACCGGAACTGACCCACGAGGAGTGGTACGACCTGTGGATCACCGCCAGGGGCGGCCCACTCCCCTAGCACCACCGCGGCCTTGGGGCGCTCCTGCGTCGGCGGAGCCGGTCCCGGCGGTCACCCGAGGCCATCATCGACGTCGTGACCGAGCCAGGTGTCGAAGTCCAGCCCGTCGTACGGCAGAAGGCCCGCGGTCTGGGCGCCGTCGGGGAGCGGTGGCTGACCGAGTTGCCCGGACTCGTGCGGGAGCTGCAGCGGCGCTGGTCGATCCGGGTCGGGGCGCCGCTGACCGGTGGTACCTCCTCCTACGTGGCGCGGGCCACCGCCCGCGGCGGCCGGGACGTGGTGCTCAAGATCGCCCTTCCCCAGGCGGACCTGGCCCCGCAGGTGCGGACCCTGCGCCGCGCGCGGGGCGAGGGCTACGTGCGGCTCCTGGCCGACGACCTCGACCGGCACGCGACGCTCCAGGAAGCACTCGGGCCGCCGCTGGACCGGCTCGGCCTCGCTCCCCGACAGCAGTTGGAGACGCTGTGCGCCATGCTCCGGAGCGCCTGGCGGGTGCCCCGCCCCGCGGAACCGAGGGTCGATCCGGCCCAGGAGAAGGCACGGACGCTCGGTGAGCTGGTCGCACGGCTGTGGGAGAGCCTCGGCCGGCCTTGCTCGGAGGCGGTGGTGAGCCTGGCGCTGACGTACGCCGAACGCCGCGCCGCCGCCTTCGATCCCGACCGCTGCGTCGTCGTGCACGGCGACCCGCATCCCGCCAACGCACTGCGGACCGTGTCGCCGCGGGCCGGGGCCGAGGCGGGCTTCGTCTTCGTGGATCCGGACGGGTTCCTCGCCGACCCCGCGTACGACCTGGGTGTCGTGCTCCGTGACTGGTGCGCGGAGTTGCGGGGCAGGGACCCCGCGGCGGCCCGCGCTCTGCTGCGCTCGTACGGCGCGCTGCTGGCGGACCGGACCGGGGTGGACGGCGACGCGATCTGGGAGTGGGGGTTCCTGGAGCGGGTGTCGACCGGGCTCTTCGTCCTCAACTTCGGTGCGGAGGAGCTGGGTCGGCCTTTCCTGGACACCGCGGAGTCGCTGAGGCGCTAAAGGGGACGTCTCATGAGGCGCATGCGCATGGTCGTGCTGCTGATTGCGGGGAGTCACCGGGGCAGGCGAGTGGTCGGGTTCGCTGTTGGCGTGGAGGCTGACCAGCTAGCCTCCGGGAGTGGGGATATTGATGCGCTTGGCGGCTCGGGTCAGCCGTCTGAGGAAGGGGCAGTCCAAGGTCGTCTTGGTGTTGTCCGGGGGCTACCGGGGTCCGTTTGAAGGGGAGCGGATCCGGCGAACGGTGCGTCGAGGCGCACGCATCGCAGACGCCTTGGATTCGAGCCTGCCGGACGTCTGGATCTACGGGGCCGACTGTCGGCGCCTCCCCGCGATCAAGACCGGCTCTCTTGAGGCGTGGATGGCGGACTGGGCCGTCCTGGCGAGGAGCCCCGTATTCGGCGAGTCCAGCGAGGACGGCAATCCGCTTGCCCGTTCGACAGCGGAGTACGGGCTGTTCAAAGGCGGCAGTGTCGCCAGTGCGATGGAGGTGCTGCGGAAGGAGTATGGAAGCTCCCGCGTACCGGTCCTTGTGCTCTTCCACGTGGAGTCGATGGAGGGCGAGGACAGTCGTGTCGCCAGGCAGTTGGAGAAGGCGTCGGGCAAGCCGCTGTTCTGGCAGTTCCTCGCCCAGCTGGACGAGATGGAACCGTCGGTGCTGAACCGCTTGGACGACGTACGCCGAGAACGCCCGAGCATCACGAACGCGCACTACAACAACGCGTGGGACATGGACACCTCAGTCGGGCTGGACACCTTCATGCAGTACGGAATGATCAAGCCTTACGCGCGCTGGGCAAGAGAGTCCCGCCGACGGAAGCTGGGGTGATCGAGGCCTCCGCGTCTGGCTCGGTCGTCGCCCTGAGGGCGCTCTCGTCGGTTCCGTGACGGCGTCATTTCCGGCCAACCGGCTTTTGGTGGTGCCGAGTTCACCCCGCCGTTCCATCTGGGGTCCTAGGGTCGGATGTGGCGGGCGCCACACGATTCAGGATGTGCGACTTAGGTTAGCCTAAGCTAAGTTAGCGAGTGATCGCCTCTCTCGGAGGCGCCTCAGTCAAGGAGATTGACGCAGCATGACCTCTCTCACCTGCCGCATCCGCCGTACCGCCGCAGTCGCCGTGGCCCTCGCCGCCGGCAGCGCGCTGGCACTGACCGGTACCGCCTCCGCGCAGCCCGGCCAGGCCTCCGGCAAAGCGTCCGGCTCGACCGTCGAGTCCGCGCCGCTCGTGAAGGGGCTCTACCAGTCCGCGTACTCCGAGCGGAACAACGTGCTGTGGGCCACCTCCGCGGTGGGCCGGCCGCCCGTCACCAACTCCAGCCTCCTGAAGGTCGACCCGCGCACGCTCCAGGTGAAGGCCGCCTACACGCCTCCGGTCACCAACGCCGAGACCGGCGCCGTCGAGGCCGTGTACGGCATCGCCGTCGACGACGAGCACAACACCGTCTGGACGACGAACACCCGCGACAACTCCGTCGCCGTCTACGACCAGCGCACCGGCAAGCACCTCGCCTCGCTGCCCGGCGTGAACCACGCCCGCGAGGTCGTCGTGGACGCCAGGCACAACACCGCATGGGCGAGCAGCTTCGGCGACGGCACCGTCGTCGCCTTCGACACCCGCACCTTCAAGGAGAAGAAGCGCGTCACGGTCGAGGGCTCGAGCCCGACCGGCCTGGCCGTCAACTCCCGCACCGGCACGGCCTACACGGCCGACCTCAACGGCGACCGGATCATCGAGATCACCCGCAAGGGCGCGAGCCCCCGGCTCATCCCGACCGGTGACGGACCGATCTCCGTCGCGCTCTCCAAGGACGGCCGCACCGCCTACACCGCCGACCAGGCCGCCGGCGGCCTCTCGGTCGTCGACCTCAAAAAGGGCACCGTGACCAAGTCCGTGCCGACCGGCGCGGGCGCCCTGTCCGTCGCCACCGACCGGCGTTCGGGCAAGGTCCTGGTCGCCAACCGCACCCCCGGCACCGTCACGGTCGTCGACCCCGCCAAGGGCGCCGTCGTCGAGACCCTGGCCACCGGCGCCAACCCCAACCACGTGCAGGTGACGGGCGGTACGGCGTTCGTGGTCGACAAGTCCGGCACCGGCCCCGAGGGCCAGGACCAGGCGCACCGCATCCGCATCGGCCGCTGAGCCTCGGTCCACACCGCCGAGGACCCACCCGGGCAAGCACCGCGTCCGTCCGCCACGCCACGTGGCGGACGGGACGTCGCCGCGTATGCCGTGGTTCACGATCCGGTGCGCTGCCCGTTGTCCCACTGCCCGCTGTCCCGGCCGGGCAGCGCGCCGGGCGCCTTCGCGGGGCCGCCCCGCCGGGCCAGTCCCGCGCGTACGAGACGGCTCTGTCCGGCGACGGTCGCGATCACGCCCGCGCCGAGCACCGGCCAGGCCAGAGGCCCCGCGGCGATGACGGCGGTGACCAGGAGCGGTCCCCCGCTGCGCTGGGCGGACGAGGACAGGCCGTGCACCCCGAGGTAGGCGCCCTGGGCGTCGTCGGGGGCCAGCGCGATGGACAGCTCCCAGGACGCGACGGCGTGCAGGATCTCCGCGAAGGTGAACGCGATCGCCGCGACCACCAGGGCGCTGACGGCCGGCCAGGTGCCACCCGCCGTCGAGACGGTCATCGCCGCGCAGCCGACGACGAAGCAGGCGGCGAGCGGCACGAGGAGCCGGCGAGCCCCCTCCGCCGTGCTCCCGAAACGGGACAGCGGGACCTGACAGCACACGACGAGCACGCAGTTGAGGACCATCAGGAGCGGCGCGAGGCCGTGCGGGGCATCCGTGGCGTGCACGATCCACAGCGGGATGCCGACCTGGAGCACGGCGTCGTCGAGGAAGAGCGCCGCCTCGGTGGCGGTGAAGAGCAGATAGGGGCGGTCGCGCCAGGGGTTCGACGGCGCGGCGGGCGGTGCGGGCGCCGTGGAGCCCGTGACCACCCGCGAGGGGGAAGGCGGCTCCGCGCAGCGCAGGGTGAGGAACGCGGCGACCAGGAAGCTGATGACGTTGCCGACGAGCAGGGCCTGATAGGCGTGGCCGGTGCCGACGGCCAGGGCGAGGGCACCGGCCAGGCCGCCGATCGCCCAGCCCGCGTTGGACACGGTGCGCTGCACGGCCTGGTACCTGGTGCGGTCCGGGCCCGCGATACGGGCGGCGTACAGCTTGGTGAGGACGTTGGCGCCGCGGTCGGCGAGGCTGTTGGCGGCCGAGTACAGCAGGAGCAGGGCGAAGGTGTCGGTGGTCAGCAGCGCCAACAGGGCCAGGGCCTGGAGGAGTTGGGAGCCGATGATGACGCGCGTGACGGGGAAGCGGTCGGCGAGGTGGCCCGCGAGCGGCGCGCCCGCGATGCCCACGGCGCCGGACGCCCCCATGAGGACGCCCACCTCGGCCACGGACAGACCGGTGACCAGGGTGAAGTAGAGGGCGGCCGCCCCCATCCACAGTCCGGTGCCCACTTTGTTGATCAGGGCGATCCAGAGCATGCGGCGGCCGTCGAGGCCTCCTGGTATGCGTGCGTACAGTGCGGCCCGCCCACGACTGAGGCTCACCACTCCCCCTTGGCTTCCCACTTGACTCCGGCTTTTGTATTGGTACATATTTAGTTACGTGGCAGCACAATATGCGATCAAGGGCGCGACCGCCAAGGGCGTTACCTCGTCGGTCGAACAGGCGGTGGCCGAGGGCGGGTTGCGGCCGGGCGACGCGCTGCCTCCGGTGCGCAGGCTCGCCGACGAGCTCGGCGTCAGCGCGGGGACGGTGGCGACGGCCTACAAGGAGCTGCGCCGGCGCGGGATCGTCGTGACCCGCGGGCGCGGCGGGACGGTGGTCGCGCAGGCCCCGGCGGTCGGCGCCCGCCGGCCGCCGAAGGTGCCCCACGGGGTGCACGACCTGGCGGGCGGCCATCCGGACCCGGAGCTGATGCCGGTGCTGCTGCCGCCCGAGCAGCTGGTCCCCGCCGGCGGTTCGCACCGCGGGTCCCCGCGGCGCGCGGGGCTGGAGGAGCTGGCCCGGCAGTGGTTCGCGCGGGACGGGGTGCCGGACGGCCGGGTGACCTTCGCGCACGGGGCCCTGGACTGCATGGCCCGGCTGCTCTCCACGGAGCTGAAGGCGGGCGACGCGGTGGCCGTCGAGGACCCGGGCTTCCACCACCTCCTCGATCTCGTCCCGGCGCTGGGGCTGCGCATGGTGCCGGTCGCGGTGGACGACGAGGGGATCAGGCCGGAGGCCCTGCGCGGCGCGCTGCGGGCGGGCGTCCGGGCGGTGGTGTGCAGCCCGCGCGGGCAGAACCCGGTGGGCGGCTGCTTCTCGGAGGCGCGCCGCGACGCCCTGCTGGACGCGCTCGGCGGCCATCCGGACGTCCTGGTCATCGAAGACGACCACAACGCGGAGGTCGCGGGGGCGCCCTCGCACTCGCTGGCGTCCGGCGGCCTCGAACGGTGGGCCCAGGTGCGGACGGTGTCCAAGCACCTGAGCATCGACCTGCGGTGGGCGGCCCTGGCCTGCGACGCGACCACCCTGGCCCGCCACGAGGGGCGCATGCTGCTCACCTCGGGATGGGTCAGCCACCTGCTCCAGGAGACGGTGGAGCGCACGATGGCCGACCCCGAGGCAACCGCCCTGGTGGGGCGGGCCGAGCGCGTCTACGCCGAGCGCCGCCAGACCCTGGTCGAGGACCTCGCGCGGCGCGGCATCACCGCGCACGGGACGAGCGGACTGAACGTGTACGTACCGGTGCGGGACGAGTCCGCCGTGGTCAACGGCCTGCGCTCACGCGGTTGGTGGGTGGCCGCCGGCTCCCGCTTCCGCATCGCCGCACCCACCGCCGTACGCATCACCACGGCCATGCTCGAAGCGTCCCAAGCCCCCCGCCTCGGCGCGGACTTCGCCGCGGTCCTCGGCGAGTCCGAGGACACGTACGGGGGTTGAGACCGCGGCGGGCGGGACAATGGACCCGGCTGCCGCCGTTCGACCCCGAGTCCCCCACCCCCGAGGTGCCCGATGATCACCTGGCGTCGACTCGCCGAACCGGACTTTCCCTTGCTGCGCCGGTGGCTCGCGCAGCCGCACGTCGCGCGCTGGTGGAACCACGAGACCTCCCCCGAGGCGGTGGCGCGCGACTTCGGCCCGGCGGCCCGCGGCGAGGAGGCATCGGAGGACCTGCTCATACTGCTCGACGGTGAACCGGTCGGCCTCGTCCAGCGCTACCGCTTCGCCGACTACGCCGCGGACCTGGCCGAGTTGGCCGACCAGGTGGAGATCCCCCCGGAAGCCCTGTCCCTCGACTACCTCATCGGGGACCCCACCAGGGTCGGCCAAGGCCTCGGCCCCCGGATGATCGAGGCGGTCGTCCGGGCCGCCTGGACCGACCACCCGCGGGCCACCGCGGTCCTCGTGCCGGTGCACACGGGCAATCGGCCGTCCTGGCGCGCCCTGGAGAAGGCAGGCCTGCGGCGGATCGCCGACGTGTCGCTGGAACCCGACAACCCCGTCGACGACCGCACCCACTACCTCTATCGGATCGACCGCCCGGACTCCTGACCTGTGGTCAACTGCGTCCTACGCCCCAGATCGGTTCATGCCCACCCGTGGCCGGGGCGGGCGGCCTTCAGGGCTCTAGCCACCTTCCCGGATCGGGGCCGCGTCGGGCAGGTCACGAAGCTGGTGGCGGGTTCGCTGCCGGGTCGGCCATGCTGGCGGTGAAGTGCTGGTACGCCGACAAATCGAAGCCGCCGTGCCCAGTGATCCCGGCGTGCTTGAGACACCACAGTTGGGCATCGTCCGCCGCTGCTGTGTCGACGCACCGCTCCCGGCAAGTGAGGCACTTGCCGACGTGGCGCACGGCCGCTGCCGGTTCGGCTTTCAGCGTCCACTCAGCAAAGCGATAGACGCCGCGCGAGACCGCGCCCGCGCTCATCCGAATGCCTCAGCCGGAAGCTGTGGACCATCCCCCTCGTCGCGATCGTCCGCATCCGCGTCGACCGGGTCAGAATCGTCATCGGGTACGGGCAGCCGAGTGCCCCTGCTGGTTGCGATCCGCTTCGTGTCGCGCAGAGACTGGCTCATGCAGGAAAGCGCGAACCTCAGCTGATCAGCAGTGGCTTCACTGTCGTCGAGCAACTCGGCAACATGGCTGAGCAGGTCACCTGCCATGCCGAGCTGCACGGACTCGGTATTGTCCGCCATGCGGGCCAAGTAGCCGTTGCCGTCGCTGGAGAGATAGCAGGGCTTACCTTCGGCGGTCGACCAAGGAAGCAGCCGCGCCGTGTGCGTCGTGACCGTCACGCCATCACCTCCGTACCGTGCGACAGGGTCGGCGCTCGAAGTCCCGCGCCAGCTTGGGTCATGTCGTCAACCTCCTGGGTTGATGGGCCATGCCCCCGGGCCGTCCACCACGGCCGCGGGGGCCCTTCTTCGGCAAGACGCTGACGTCGAGCACCAGTTGATCCCACCCCATGGCCCTATGGACCGGCCCTATATTGGAGATATGGGAGACACTCCCGAGTACCTGTGGTCTCACCCACAGCTAGGCGCGGCGGTCACCAGCGAGGACTGGGGCGCCGTCTTTCGCACGTACCGCAAGCTCACCGGCTTGAGTCAGACGAAGATCGGGGAACGGGTCGGTCTCGCTCAGCCTGACGTGTCAGACATCGAGCGGGTGCGCCGCCGCATCACCTCGGTGGAGGTGCGGCAACGCATTGTGGCCGGGCTCGGAATTCCGTCCGAACTCCAGGCCGCAGCATCAGAGGCAGGAAGGGCAGAGACCCCGATTCCGGGGCTTTCGCTTCCGGGAGCCGCGCCGGATGAGGATCTCTTGGCCCGTGTGACGAGCGTGGTCGACTGCTCCCGCCGAGTCGACGCGGCCACCCTCGATTGGCTTGACCGACTGCTCGCCGAGCACCGTCGAGCGGATGACCACATCGGGTCACGGCCCCTCGTCGACGTGATGCGCCGGCAACTCCGCACCGTGATCGACCTGTACGCGGGGGCGCGTGGCCCGCTCACGGACCGCGTCGTACGACTCGCCGCCGAACACGCGCAGTTCCTCGCATGGATGGCCCAGGACCAGGCACAGTCTGCCGCCGCCCTTGCCTGGTACGACCGCTCGCACGAGTGGGCGCTGGAGGCAGGAGACGCCAACATGGCCGCCACGACGCTCAGCATGAAGGCCCACATGGCGTGGTCCGGTGGCCGGGGAACCAGGTGCGTACGCCTGGCGGAGGCAGCCCGCTGGTCAGCACCGGGCACTTCACTCGGAGTGCGGGGCATGGCCGCGCAGATGGCCGCCCGAGGGCACGCACTCGACGGTGAGGCCGACGACGCCCACCGTCTGCTCGACGAGGCCCAAAGGCTCATCCGCCGGGCGTCCGAGCACCCCGAGGACGAGCCGGTGTGGATGTACTTCTACGACGAGACGTGGTTCACCTTGCAACGTGGCATGGCTGCGCTGCACCTGCGTGACTGGCGGGAGGCCGCGGACCAGATCACGGTCGGGCTCGCCGCACTGCCGGACGAGTACCGACGCGACAGGACCTGGTACCGCGCTTGCCTTGCGCACGCACTCGCCGGGGCCGGTGAGTCGGGGCACGCCGCGTCAGTGGCTGTGGCGAGCGTCCCCGACGCCGCCGACATCGGGCGCCCACATGCGTGGAACGAGTTGCACACGACGGCCGCCGTGCTGAAGCGGCGAGGAGCGAAGGCAGGCGCAGACCTGGTCAGTGCTTTACGTGAGTTCGACTAGAGGCCGCGCCAACATCCCGGTATCTGACGTACACATCAACTCATGACGGCTGGTTGGCGACGACCGAGCAGACCACCAGGTCCCCTGGCCGGTCGCCGCCCCAACCTCGGCTCAGAAGGGCTTGGTCGGCAGGTACTTGCCGTCCAGGGTGATGACGGCGCGCTCGCCGCCCTCGGGGTCGGCGACCTTCTTCACGTCGAGCTTGAAGTTGATCGCGCTGATGATGCCGTCGCCGAACTCCTCGTGCACCAGGGCCTTGAGCGTGGTCCCGTACACCTGGAGCATCTCGTAGAAGCGGTAGATCGTCGGGTCGGTGGGGACCGCACCGGGCAGGGAGCCGCGCGTCGGGATGGTCTGGAGCAGGGTCGCCGCGTCGGCGTCCAGTTCCAGGAGTTCGGCGACGGCCTCGGCGGCCGGCTGCGGCAGGGCGTGCTGGCCGAGGACGGCGGCGGTGACGAAGGCGACCGAGTAGCCGGTGACCTCGGCGATCTGCTGCCAGGACAGGTCCTTGCGCACCTTGGCCTCGACGGCGGTGACGGCCAGGGCCTGGCGGGCGGCGGGGTCGAACTGGGCGTGCAGCATCAGGAGACTTCCTTACGTGGTGATGGGTGATGGGGTGGTGCGGTGACGTGCTCGGGTGGTGGCGGCCACCTGCGTGATCAGGCGGCGTGAGCGGCCGGTTCGAGTCGCTCGACCGTGCCCGTGGGGATGTCGAAGACCCAGCCGTGCAGCGTGAGCGCCTCCCGGCGCAGGGCGCGGGCCACCGAAGGGTGGGTGGCGAGATTCGCCAGCTGGGCGCGCACGTTCTCCCGTACGAGGGCGTCCAGCCGCCGTGCACCGGCCTCGGCGCCGACGCGGGCGCGGGCGGCGTCCGCGTGGCGCAGCCAGTCGGCGACGGCGGGCAGAGCGCTCAGGTCGTGCCCGTCGGCGAGCGCGGTCATCGCGCCGCAGGCGGAGTGCCCGCAGACGACGACGTCCGACACGCCCAGGACGGCGACGGCGTACTCGATGCCGGCCGCGACCCCGTCCGCACCCGGCGTGTACGCGGGCACGAGGTTGCCCGCGGTCCGGACGACGAACAGCTCGCCCGGTTCGCTCTGCGTGAGCAGCTCCGGCACCACCCGGGCGTCGGAACAGCCGATGAAGAGCGTCCGCGGCCGGTGATGGTCCGCGAGGTGGGTGAAGAGGTCCGCCTTCGCCGGAAAGACGTCGCGCCGGAAGCGCGCGACACCTTCGGTGAGGTCCTGCATGGTCACTCCCTTCAGGGGGTCGGGCCCGGCGGGTCCGACGGGATCCACCATGCATGAGCTGGACCTATAGCGTCCAAGACGCAGTTGCCATGCCTGCCATTGATGCCATCTATAGTCGGTTAGGGTCGAGGTCATGGCCCTGGAACTGCGTCACCTGCGCTATCTGCTCGCCGTCGCCGAACACGGCAACTTCACCCGCGCCGCCGAAGACCTGCGCATCTCGCAGCCGACCCTCTCCCAGCAGATCAAGCAGCTGGAGAAGTCACTGGGCGTACAGCTCCTGGACCGCTCCGGCCGCACCGTGCGCCTGACCGACGCGGGCGAGGCCTACGTCCCCTACGCGCGCCGCGCCCTGCGCGACCTCGCCGCGGCCGAGCGCGCCGTCCTCGACGTACAGGACCTGACCCGCGGCCATCTGCGCCTCGCGATGACACCGACGTTCACCGCCTATCTGATCGGCCCGCTCGTCGCCCGCTTCCACGAGCACCACCCCGCGATCAGCCTCGACGTGCGCGAGATGAACCAGGACGGCATCGAAGCCGCGCTGCTCGCCGACGACCTCGACCTCGGCATCGCCTTCAGCGCCGACCACCTGCCGGGCATCGCCGCCACCGCACTGTTCACCGAGACCCTCGGCCTCGTCGTCGGCTCCGCCCACCCCCACATCGGTCGCGAGGACGCCTTGCCCGTGCGGGACATGGCGCACGGCGTCGAACTGGCCCTGCTCAGCGGCGATTTCGCCACGCGGGGCCACATCGACGCCTACCTCGCCGCACACCGCGTACAGCCGCGCATCACCGTGGAAGCCAACTCGATCAACGCCCTGACCGAGATCGTCCGCCGTACGGAGCTGGCCACGGTCCTGCCCGACGCCCTCACCCGCGACCACCCCCACCTGCACCCCGTCGCGCTCACCCCCGCCCTGCCCGCGCGCACGGTGGTCCTCCTGCGCCGCGACAGCGCCTACACCAGCGCCGCGGCGCAGGCGCTGGCCCGGCTCATCCGGCGCCGGGAGGCGTGATCCGGTCGAGCCGCTCGCGCTGCCCGGCACTCAGCACGAGCTCCGCCGCGGCGACGTTCTCCGCCAGATGGCCGAGCGAGGCGGTGCCGGGAATCGGCAGCACGACCGGCGAACGGTCGAGCAGCCAGGCCAGCGCCACCTGCGCCGCGGTCGCGTCGAGTTCCGCCGCGACGGCGGCGATCTCGGCGGTGGCGGTCGAGGCCGCCGGGTGGACCGGCCGCCAGGGCAGGAAGGCGATGCCCGCCGCGTCACAGGCGTCGAGTACGGCCTCGTGCTCGCGATCGAGGAGGCTGTAGCGGTTCTGCACGCTCGCCACGTCGACGACGCGCCGCGCCTGTGCGAGCTCGTCGACGCCGACCTCCGACAGACCGATGTGGCCGATCCTTCCTTCGCGCTGCAACTCCCCCAGCACGCCCAGCTGTTCGGCGAGCGGGACCTTCGGATCGAGGCGGTGCATCTGGAGCAGCCCGATGCGTTCGACCCGCAGCCTGCGCAGGGCCTGTTCGACCTGCTCGCGCAGGAACTCCGGCCGTCCGTCGACCGATGCCTCCTCGCCCGGTTCCGGCTTCCGGATCGCGACCTTGGTCGCGACGAGCAGGTCGTCCGGATACGGATACAGCGCCTCGGCCAGCAGCTCCTCGTTGGCGCCCCAGCCGTACAGGTACGCCGTGTCGATCAGCGTGACGCCCAGCTCGACGGCCCGCCGGGCCACCGCGACGGACGCCTCCCTGGCCGCGCCGGCCTCGGTCGCCAGGCGCATCGCCCCGAACCCGATCCGGCGCACCTCGATGTCACCGCCGATACGGAACGTGCTCGATGTCATGCGTCGCTTCCACCCCTCGGTCGACGCGACACGTTACCCGGCCATCACCCCTGACAAGCGGGAGATCCTCAACGCCCGCCGTCGGCGTCGAAGTGGGTGCGGGCCTGCTCCACCTTGTCGAGGTTGTCCGCCGACCACTCCACGAGCGTGGCGAACAACGGCCCCAGACTGCGCCCGAGTTCACTGATCTCGTACTCCACACGCGGCGGCACCTCGGGGTAGTACGTCCGCACCACCAGGCCGTCCCGCTCCAGCTGCCGCAGTCGCTGCGTCAGGACCTTGGGCGTGATGCCCGCGACGGCGCGTTGCAGTTCCACGAAGCGCAGGCGGCCGTGCTCGTTCAGCGTCCAGAGGATGGGCGTGGTCCACCGGCTGAAGACGATGTCGACGACCGGCCCGACCGGGCAGACCTGCGGGCCGACCGGCGTCACGCTCATGTGTCCCCCTCCGGGCAAATGGCTCTTCCGCGGCGGTGCGGCCCTCGGCCCGCGAGGCTCTCACCGGCACTCCCAGGACGACGAACCGCGCGCGGCTTCGGTTCCGCGTCCCGGCTCCTACGCGCGCGGTGTGATGCCGAAGGCGAACGCGGAGGTTCCGGGGTCCACCGCCGTCACACCGCCGTCGACGGTGAGCACCGCGCCGTTGACGAACGAGGCGGCGGGCGAAAGCAGCCAGGAGATCGCCTCGGCGACCTCCTCCGGCTCCCCCGGCCGGCCCGCCGGGACGAGCCGCGTCGCCTCCTCGTACGCCGCGTCGGCGCCGCCGTCCCCCAGCCCGGCCTCCTCGGCGAACCGGGTCATCCGCCGGTCGGCCATCTCGGACCGCACCCAGCTGGGGCACACGGTGTTGGCGCGCAGCCCGGCCTTGCCGTAGTCGACGGCCAGCGAGCGACACAGCTGGAGGAGCGCGGCCTTGGACGTGGCGTACGCGGCGTTGGCCACGCCGTTGCGCAGCGCGGCGACCGAGGCGACGGCGACCACCGAACCGCGCGCTTCGAGCAGCTGCGGCAGCGCGGCCCGCATCAGGAGGAAGGGCCCCGTGAGGTTGGTGCTCAGCACGGTCTCCCAGTCCTCGTCCGACAGATCACCGACGGCTCCGCCGCGCCCGACCCCGGCGTTGAGCACCAGCCCGTCGATGCGGCCGTAGGCCTGTGTGGTCGCCGCGACCAGGCCGGCCACCTCCGCGGGATCACTGGCATCGGAGGGGTGGGCCAGCGCCCCAATCTCCTCGGCGACGCGCCGCAGCGGCTCGGGGCGCCGCCCGGAGACGACGACCCGGTGCCCGGCCGCCCGCAGCTGCCGTGCGGTGGCGGCACCGATGCCCGTCCCGCCACCCGTGACGATGACAACTCGACTCTCCGTCATGCCTGTTCAGCCTCCGAACGCGATCGTGAGCTCCTGGCCGTGATCCTATGTAGGCCGCTCACGACCGCGTCCGGACTGCCCGGCCCGAGGACCCCCGCGGGCCGCCGGGCACCGGGCCCTACTCGTCGATCGCCGCGCCGAACGCCGCCGCCGTGCCGGGCGTGCCCAGCGAGTCACCGCCGTACGTCCAGGAGCCCGCCGCGGTGACGCCGCCCGTCCCGGCCGACAGGACCCAGACCACTCCGTCGCCCGCGTTCTCGCCGGGTGCGGCGGCCAGCAGCCCGAAGCGGCCGTCGCGGTTCGGGTCCGTCAGGCGCACCTGCGCGCCCCACTTGTCGCCCTTCTCGGCCACCCCGGGGATGTCCGCGGAGTTCTGGTCCCAGGACTTGGCGCCCGCCGACGTCAGGCCCACCTCCGCGCCCCGCAGGACCCAGACCGCCCCGGCGTCCGCGACCGTGCCGATGTCCTCGCCCGGTGCGCCGATCGCGACGTCCGCGTAGCCGTCGCCGTTCGTGTCGGCCACGGACAGGTCGCCGCCCCAGCCGTCACCGCGCTCGGCGGTCCCGGGCACGCCCGCACTGTCCTGCGTCCACCACTTGGCCTCCTCCTTGAGGCCGTTCTCGTCGCCGTAGCGCACGCCCACCAGGCCGCCGGTCATCGTCTCGCCGCCGTCGTCCGGGGAGTTGGGCTCGCCGGTCACCAGGTCGTCGAAGCCGTCGTGGTTGATGTCGCCGGAGGCGGCCACGGGCCCGCCGCGCAGGTCGTGCTCGTACCTGAGGCCGTCGGCGTTGCCCGAGAAGTACGCGGACCAGCCGTGCCCCGGCTCCTCACCCACGGTCACGCCGGACACGACGAGGTCGGCGTAGCCGTTGTCGTCGTAGTCGCCGGTGGTGAGGGACTTCGGCACGATGTCGCGCTCCTCGGCCGCCGCGGCGAGCCGCTCGGTCGCCTGCCGCCGCAGCGGCGCCTGCCCGGGCTGGGGCGCCGCGTCGTACGCGAAGAGCTCCAGGTCGTCCCGGTCCAGTACGGCCAGCACGTCGCCCGGAGTCTCGCCGGTGAGGTGCGCCGCGGCCAGGCTCAGGCCGAACTGCTCGCCCTTGGTGGGCTCCTGGGTCTCCAGCCAGTCGCTCGCGGCACCGCTGAGCCCCTGCTTGGAGCCCCACAGGATCGCGACCCCGCCGGCGTCCGCCGTGTCGCCGAGGTCCTCGCCGGGGATGCCGACGATCGCGTCGTCGAAGCCGTCGCCGTCCAGGTCACCGGTGGCGACGGCCTTTCCGAAGTTGTCCCCTGCCTCCGCGGCGCCCGCGACACCGGCCGTCGACTGGCTGAAGCGGCCCACGGAGCTGGTGTCGATGCCTCTGGTGGAGCCGTACTGGACCGTGACCAGACCGGCGCCCTTGTGGCCGCTGACCGTCGCCCCCGGGGCTCCGACCAGCACGTCCTCGTATCCGTCGCCGTTGAAGTCACTGTTGCGGTCGTCGGCGTGCGTACCCCCGGGGGTGCCCGCGACGGCGGAGGGCGCGGCGACGATGCCCGCCCCGCTGAGAAGAAGGAATGAGGCCGCGGCGAGGGCGGCCGAACGGTTCTTGCGCACGAGCGGCTCCTGTGAGGAAAGTGGCCGGGCAGGCGCGAGGGTGTCCGGAAAGGGCCCGTTCCTTGTCCGGCGCCCTGTTCGACACCGGATGGGGCACAAGGGTTGTACGCGGCCTGCGAATCGACGGCAGCCACCCGGGACGCCGACTCTCCCCGCCCGGCGACCCGTTGCCGTCGGGGGCGGCCACGGCCTCTGAGATCATGGCCGCCGCACGGCCGCCGCGGAACGGGAGAGACAGCGCGTGACCCAAGACCGAAGGACGTACCGGGTGCGGTACGCACAGAATCCGCCGGTGGTCGTCAACTGGGGCGCGGGCGAGCGGCACGAGGCGGCCGGCTCGATCGGCCGACTGGTCCGTGAACGCCCCGGCCCCGAGCGGGACACGCCCCGCTCGGAGCGCACCTTCCACCTCGCTCTCGACGGTCAGGCGCCGGTCGCGCGCGTGACCACCGAGGACGCCGGCTCCCGCGCGAGCGGACGCGCCGCCGTCTACCGCGTCGACGACGGCGGCGGCGCCCCGCTGGCCCGGATCACCTTCCGGCGCCGCCCCCACCTGCGCCTGGCCCGCACGCGCTGGACCGTGGAGCCCGTCGACGGGCCCGCCCTGCGCGGCGCGCGGGGCCGTCTGGTGTGGTGGGCGCTGTGGTGGCCCCTCGGTCTGCCGCTGAGCCTGGTGTGGGGCATCACCTCCTTGCTGGGCGAGGGCGACGGCGGCTTCGGCGCCCCGCGCCGGATCATCTGGCGTGACCCGTCCGGCCGGGCGCACCTGGTGTTCCGGGGCGTGGCCGACGAGTACCGCACGCTCGGCTCCGCCGTGGACCCGCGCGTGGTGGCCGCGCTGGTGGCGCTGCACCAGTCGTTCGACCCCTCGGAGGGCGGCGGGGCGACGGGCTGGTACGAACGGGCGTGAACCGCCCGCTCAGCGGGCCGTCTTGGTGAAGTGGCGGGCCGTCCTGGTGCGTCAGGGGGCCTTCTTGGTGACCACGAACCGGTCGATGACCAGGTGGTCGATCTCGGTGGCGAGGAAGCACTCCAGCGCGTCCCGCGGCGAGCAGACGATGGGCTCGCCCGCCACGTTGAAGGAGGTGTTGAGCAGGCAGGGCACGTCCGTGCGTGCCGTGAAGGCGCGCAGCAGCCGCGCGAGGGCGGGGTTCTGCCGCTCGTCGACCGTCTGGACCCGCGCCGTGCCGTCCACGTGGCAGGCCCCGGGGATCCGCTCCTGGTACTCCTCGCGCACCGGGAAGACGAAGGTCATGTACGGGGACGCGGTCTTCTTGCCCATCTCGAAGACGCGCGGGGCCTCGGATTCCAGGACGACCGGCGCGAACGGGCGGAACGGCTCCCGGTGTTTGACCCGGAGGTTGATGATGTCCTTGATGTCGGGGAAGGCCGGGTTGGCGAGGATGCTGCGGTTGCCCAGGGCGCGCGGCCCGAACTCTGCACGGCCCTGGAACCAGCCCACGACGTTCTTGCCGGCCAGCAGTCCCGCCGTCCGCTCGGCCACGGCCGGGACGTCGGGCTCCTCTTCCCAGTCCACGCGGTCCGCGTACTCGCCCAGGACGTCGAGGACCTGCTGCTCGTCGTAGGAGGGCCCCAGGTAAGGGGTGGTGACCGCGTCCGCGGGCCGGTTTCTGAGGCCGGCGGTGTACACGGCGGCGCCGATGGCGACGCCCGGGTCGCTCGCCCCGAAGCTGACCTCCATGCCGGTGAACGAGGACCGCTCCAGCATCTTCGTGTTGGCCACGCAGTTGAGCGCCAGGCCGCCTTCGAAGAGCAGGGTGTCCAGGCCGGAGGCGGCGGTCAGCTTCCGCATCTGGTGCGCGGTGACGGCCTCGACCATGTGCTGGGCGAGACCGGCGACCTTGACCCGGAAGTCGAACTCCTCGCGCTTCTCGCCGTCCCCGTCGAAGAGGTTGTCGAACAGCGCGTAATAGGCCCCGACGTCACGGGGGATGGAGAGCGTGTACGAGCCGTTCTCGTGCAGCCGCACGACGTGTTCGAGCAGGGGGTTGTGCTGGGGCGGCGGGCCGTAGGCGGCCAGGCCCATGACCTTGTACTCGTCGTTGTTGGGCACGAACCCCAGATAGCGGGTGATCCTGCCGTAGGCCACACCCAGTGAGCTGGTCATGTCGACGGTGCTCTCGTCGAAGAGGCGCACCACGCCGTCGCGCAGTTCACCCATGACGGAGGAGAGGGTCTCGGCCCGGCCGTCGCTCACCAGGAAGGCGGCGTCGCCCCCGCCGGCCAGGTAGGCGCCGCACATGAGGTGCGCCAGGTGGTGGGGGACCAGGACGAGCTTGTTGGGGTCCAGGGCGTGGCCGGTGCGCTGGACGAAGTCGCCGTAGACCGCCTCACGGCTGAGCAGGTCGGTGTAGGCCTCTCCCGTGCGGCGCAGCGCGTCGAACTTCGCCGCGACGGGCAGGTCCGAGTCCGTTATCCCGGCGATCATCTGCTCCGCCACGGTCGGCGAGAAGCGCCAGGGGAACGCGAAGACGTCGACGTCCTCGAGATCCACACCGGCGGAATCCAGGCACCAGGTGATCGCGCGCTCCGGGAAGTCGGAGGTTTTCTTGACCCGGCTGAGCTGTTCTTCCTCGACGGCGGCGACGATTTCCCCGTCGATGGACAGGGCGGCCGCGGCGTCGTGCCCCACGAGGAGATTACGAGCGACACCGGTCGCCCCGTAGAGACGTCCGAATATTTCCGCACCCCTGGTGAATCCGTTGTATCCGAGCACGATCACGGGACTTCAGCCTCCCAGCGAGACAATAACGGTGCACGGCAGGCTACTTGGCCCACGTGCGAAGAGGATAGGAGTGCAGCACGACCTTGCCACTCCAATTGGGGCGGCCATAACCTGATGCCTGCCACCCGTCACCGAAAGGATTTACTTCGTGGGCCAGAACTCTTCCACCGCCACCCCTGTGACCAGCACGATCGTCGCCGAAGGCTTTGACCGCTGGAGTCCCCCGCTGCACCTGGATTTCGAGAAGAACGCCCACAACGGCCAGGTGGGCCAGACACTGGTGAAAGAGACCGAAGCGGTGCGCATATGGGAAACCCACCTCCAGCCGGGCGAGCGCATTCCCGTCCACCGGCACGTCCTCGACTATTCCTGGATAGCCCTCACCGACGGCCTGGCCCGCCAGCACGCGAGTGACGGCAGCAGCCGGGAGATCGCGTATGTCCGCGGGCAGAACCAGCATTTCACTTTTCGTGAGGAGTGCCATCACCTCCATGACCTGAAAAACATCGGAGAATCCGTTCTGTCGTTCCTGGTCGTCGAGATGAAGGACGGGGCCAACCCACCGCTTCCGTTGGCGGACGGCGTCGCCGATTCCTGACCGGACCGGATCACGGGGCGGCGGACAGCGCGGCGAGCAGCGCGCTGTTCGCCCGCCGGTTGCCGACGGAGATGCGGCAGGTGCCGGGGATGAGGAACCCGACGTCGGCGACCACGATCCCCGCCCGGTGCAGCTGCTCCATGACCCGTTCGTGCTGGTGGAGTTGGACCAGCAGGAAGTTGGCCTCCGAGGGGAACACCCGCTCCACCGCGGGGTGCCGGGCCAGCAGTCCGGCCATCCGGTCGCGCTCGGCGCGGATGTGCCGGATGCTGGCGCCCACCCGCCGCGCCTGGCCCAGCCGGTCGCGCACGGCCGCCTGCGAGGCGTCGGTGAACCCGAAGGGCACCTGCACGCGCCGCAGCGCCTCGATGATCCCGGGCTGTGCCAGGGCGATCCCGCAGCGCGCGCCGGCCAGCCCCCACGCCTTCGACAGGGTGCGGAGCACGATGAGGTTGTCGTGCTCGGCGACCAGCGCGGCGTACGAGGGCTTCTCGCTGAACTCCACGTACGCCTCGTCGATCACGACGAGGCCCCGTGTGCCGGTGACCAGGGCCCGCACCTGCGCGGGGTCGAGTCGGGTCCCCACGGGGTTGTTCGGGTCGCACAGGATGATCACCCGGGGGTCGGCGGCCAGGATCCGCCCGGTGTCGAGCTCCGCCAGGTCGTCGCCGCCCAGGGGCACCTCGACCAGGGGCAGGCGCAGCAGGCGGGCGAAGTGGGCGTAGAGCGGGAAGGTGGGCGGCGTGACGCACACGCTCTCGCCCGGCGAGGCCAGGGCCGCCAGGAGCAGCATGACGCCGTCGACCGATCCGCTGGAGAACAGCAGATGCTCCGGTGTCAGCGCGCCGGTTCCCTCGTGGCCGGGCAGCTTCGCGAGCGTGTCCAGGTAGGTGCGGGCGAGTTCCCTGGTGTCGAGGTGGGGGTACTGACCCCCGGCGCCCAGGAACGGGTTGGTGTTGCCCGCCAGGTCGATGCTGTCGAACCGCGGCTGGTTGCGGCCGCGCACCGGGCCCGGGACCGGCACGGTGGTGACCGGCGGAGCCGCGAAGCGCGACAGGGGCTGCTCCTGCCCGGTCTCCTGCGGTGCGGTCAGGTCTTCGCCGCGCAGCCAGTGGTCGAGGGGGACGAACAGGTCGGCCCCGAGGCCGCGCGGGCCGTCGGTGTCCCCCGCCCCGAGATGGACCCAGTGCAGCCCCGAGCGCCGGGCGTCGCGACAGAGCCCGTACACGGCCGCCGCACGCAGGTCGTCCTGCCCGAGGGGGTCGGCGGGGTCCATGGCCTGCGTCAGGAGGTAGAGCCCCCGGCCGTTGTGGGACGCGACGGTGAGCGCGACCTGGACGACGGCGCCGCCCCGGCGGCGCACGAGCATCTCCGCGCGGTCTGCCAGCGCACCGGTTGCCAACGCGTCGAGGGCCCGCGCGGTGTACAGGGTGTGGTCCCCGCCTTGGCGCCGGTGCAGGGCGACGAAGGCCTCCCGTGCCCAGGGCGCTCCGCCGAGCCCGCTCACGGGGAGCCGCTCCCAGCTGAGGTCGCGGGAGACCTCGTCGGACAGCCGGCGCAGGGCGCCCTGGCGTCCGCCGCCCAGGCGGGCGCGCAGGATGTCGTCCACCTCCCCGGTCAGCCGCACGACGGCCTCGGAGCCGGCGGCGAACGGCACGAAGCCCGCGGCCCGCAGCGCACGGGAGTCGTCGGTGCGGCGGACGTGGGGCACCAGGATCTGGGGCACCTCCAGGGCCGCCGCGCGGCTCAGCAGCTCCTCGGTCTCCTGGGCCGTGGGAGCGGGGCTGGAGGGGCCGTACAGGGCCCCGCCGGCGATCAGGGTGGGGCGATCCAGCGCGGCGGGCTCCAAGGCGCCGAACGCGGCCTTGTCGCCGACCAGTTGGCTCAGCGGACCCACCGGTTCGCGGGTGGCGAGGGCGGCGCCGAGCATCTGCCCAAGGGCTGCGGTGTCCGTGGTCCTGCGCATGCTAGAGCTCCACTCCTCGCGGCTGCGCGCTATCGCCGGTATGGGCCTCGACGCGGTCGCGGTACTCCTCGAACAGCTCGGCCAGCGTGCGGGCGATGCCGGTCTTCCAGTCCACGGAGCAGTCGCCGATCAGGTCCCGGCGTACGCCGTGGTCGAAGATCGCGGTCTCGCGGCTGTAGTCACTGCGGTCCAGCTTCAGCGGTACTCCGGTGAGCGCGGACATGTACTCCAGGAGGTCGGTCATGCCGATCTCCTCGTCCCCGCCCCAGTTCACCACCCGTGCGGGCGTCCCCGCCGCGCCCCACAGCAGCGGCACCTGCCGGACCAGGTCGTCGGTGTGCAGCAGGTTGCAGTGGTTCTGCCCCTGCCGGGGCACCGCGCACGGCTGCCCGGCGCGCATCTGCTTGAACAGGATCATGGGCACACCGCCGTGGCCGTACGGGCCGTAGGCGATGTTCAGCCGGGCGATCACCGTCGGCAGGCCCAGCGTCTCGGCCAGGCCCCGCGCCACTCCCTCGGCGGCCAGCTTGCCGACGGGATAGGTCGGCAGCCACGGCACCACGCCGCCCACGGGGTCGCTCTCGCGGTAGCGGTGGGTGCTGTCGGCCCGGTCGTAGACCACCCCGGAGGAGACGTACAAGAACGCCTCGGCGCCGGCGCAGTGGGTCATCAGCCGTGCGGTGCCCACGGCGTTGACGCGCGCGGTCTCGGCGAAGTCCTTGCCGTCGCCCCGGTGCACCGCCGAGTGCAGTACGTGGGTGAAGTCACCCGGCAGGCCCTCCAGGGCGTCGGTGGCCATGTCCCAGGTGAAGGTGCGCGCCCCCATGTCCTGGAGGGCCCCCCGGGCGGCGGAGTCGGTGAACCGGCCCAGGCACCACACCTCGTTGTCCGGGGCGAGCGCTTCGGCGACGGGCATGGCGACCTGTCCGGTGCCGCCGGTGACGAGAATCTTCTTGCCTTGCATTCCTGTGTCCGTCCTTAGCCGAGCGCGAGGCTCAGTTCGTGCCGCAGCGTGGCCTGGAAGGTCTGCACGTGCTGCGGGCTCATCAGGGTGTAGTGCTCGCCGTCGACCTCGATGTACTGGTTGGGGGTGCGGGTGAAGTCGTCCCAGTGGCGGAGCTGGCCGTCCAGCCACTCCTGTTTGGTGCCCTTGAGCGGGGTGCAGTAGAAGACGCGTACGGCGTCGACCGTGCCCGAGGGTTCGTAGCCCCGGCCCAGGTGCACCATGTTCTGCGCCAGGTGCACCCAGGTGGTGAACTGCTCGACGGTCAGGTCCAGTTCGACCAGGCGCCGCTTGGGCGCGTGGTCGACGAGGTAGGCCAGCTGCTCGGCTTCCGGCAGGGGGCGCAGGGTGGTGGTCAGTCCCTCGATGTCGGCCGGGGCGATCAGTTCGAGGAACAGCGCGAGGTTGATCGCGCCGTCGGTGAAGGTGATCTCGTTCATGCGGCCGGAGATGCTCGGCGGCAGGTTGAACACGCCCACGAACTTGACCTCGTCGCCGTCGGCCTCAAGCCGTTTGGCGATCTCGAACGCGACGGCCGCGCCGTAGGAGTACCCCGCCACGGCGTACGGGCCGCTCGGCTGCGTGCGCCGGATCGCCTCCACATAGGTGCTGACCATGTCGTCGAACGAAGGGAAGTGGCTCTCTCCGTGGCCGAAGCCGCGGGCCCGCAGCGCGTAGAAGGGGCGTTCACCGGTGAAGTACTTGGCGAGGTTGACGAAGACCAGCACCTCCCCCAGGCCGGGGTGGACGCAGAACAGCGGGGTGCCGTCCCCGGTGACCTGGAGGGGCACCAGCGGGTCGTAGGCGGCGTCCGGGTCGGCGTCGCGTGCGGCGGTCAGGCGGCCGGACAGCGCGCGCACGCTGGGCGCTTGCAGGAGCGTGGACATCGGCACGTCGTCGATGCCGAAGGCGTTCTGTATCTCCAGCTTGAGCCGCAGCACGTCCAGCGACGTGCCGCCCAGGTCGAAGAAGCTGGCGGTGACGGGGACCTTCCCGGTGTTCAGGACGCGGGCGTAGACGTCGGCCAGGACGGTCTCCACTTCGCCTTCGGGGGCCACGTAGTCGCCGAGGAAGCGGGCGCTGACCTCGTGGGACCGGCGTACGGCGGCGTCCAGGGCGCCGGTCTCGACGGCCGTCCGCAGCCGTGAGCGCTGGATCTTGCCGAGGTTGCCGCGGGGGATCTCCGCCTCGGCGACCGGGATGATCAGCTGGGGCCGGAAACCCCAGTGCATGATCGTGGAGCTGCGGATCGCGACGAGGGCCCGGTACACGGCCGAGTCGTCGGCCGGGTCGCCCGCGGGGACGAACGCGACGGCGAGCTGTTCGGAGTCGGCGCCTTCGGGCCGGATGGGGAAGGCCGCGAGCCGGCCGCGCCGTACGCCGTCCAGTTCGTCGAGGACCGCTTCCAGGTCGTGGCTGTAGTAGTTGACGCCGTTCACGATGACGGAGTCCTTGGTCCGGCCGACCAGCGTCAACCGGCCCTCGGCGTCGAGGCGTCCGAGGTCGCCGGTGCGGAACCAGCCGTCGGGGGTGAAGGCCTGGGCGGTGGCCCGCTCGTCGCCGAAGTAGCCCCCGGTCACCATCGTGCCGCGCAGCTGCACCTCACCCGATTCGCCCGATCCGGGCCGGTCGGTGGAGGCAAGGACCGCGCCGTCGCCGTCCACGATGCGGATGTGCAGCCCCCGCACGGGACGGCCCAGCGGAGGGAACTCCGTCTCCAGGTCGCGGGCGGCGAACTCGCGGTTGAACACGCTGCCCGCGCAGGTCTCGGTCATCCCGAACGCGGGCACGATCACGTCCTCGCGCAGGCCGTAGGGGGCCAGGGCGTCCAGGAAGGCCCGCACGGTGCCGGTCACGGTGGCCTCGCCGCCGGAGATGATGTGCCGCACCTGTGCCAGGTCCAGCTCGTGGTGCGGTACGGGACGCTGGGCGAGGGCCTGGTTGATCTGCCCGAACAGGAAGTTGGGCGTGAACGTCACGCGCACCCGGTGGGCCGCGACCAGCCGGAGGAACTCCACGGGGTCGGCGAGCACGGTGGCCGGGGTGGCCATGACCTGGTCGGCTCCGTTGAACATCGGCAGCAGGTTCGCCTCGATCGCGGCGATGTGGTCGGCCGATATCCAGTTCAGCGACGTGTCGTCGGGCCCCAGGTCCAGCGCTCCCGCCTTGCCGGCCTGCGCCGCCAGGAGGTTCGTGTGGGTGAGCTCGACCGCTTTGCTCGATCCGGTGGACCCCGAGGTGAGCATCAGGACGGCGAGATCGTCCGGGGCGGGCTCGGGCAGCCGGTCATGGCCGGCAGCGGCGTGGCTCAACTCCTCGACCGTCACGGCCCGCAGGCCGACGTCGGGCAGGTCGGCGTCGGACTCCTTGGAGACGATCATCAAGGGGTCGCCGAGGAGCGTGCGCAGATGTTCCAGCTGCGTGCGCCAGCGGGAAGGGTCGGCCGGCGGGGCGACGGGGCAGGGCACCACACCGGCCAGGACGCACCCCCAGAAGGCGCGGAAGAAGTGCTCGGGGTCGCGGGCGGAGATGAGGACGCGCTCGCCGGGGGCGGTGCCGCCGTCGCGCAGCCCTTGGGCGATCCGGCAGGCGCACTCGCGCAGTTCGGCGTACGAGAGGAACGGGCCGCCGATGAAGGTGATGCCGCGCGAGGTGTCCCGGGCCGCGCTTTCGAGCAGCTGCGGGAGGGTCGAAGCATGACGTTGATCCGGCATAGGGATGACGACCTCCGGTCAGAGAAATGCACCATGAAGGGGAATGCGGATCGGGCCTGGCCTCCGTCCGGGCATGCTTCGGCACCCAGAAGGCGCATGCCGGGTCCGGAATTGCTCGCGATCCGGGAATTCTCGTGAATACCGCCTGCCGCACGGTGGCGCGGACGGCGTGCGTCAGCCGCCGACCTCGTTGAAGCGCACGATCTCGTCGATCGTCTTCTGCAGCTTCAATTCGTCCGGGTCGGAAACGATCGCCTGCCCGAATCGGCCGTAGGGGCCGATCGATGAGTCGGGCGACAGCGGGTAGGCGATCTCGTCGAAGGAGAATTGGCGCTCGAAATCCTGCTGGGTCAGTGAGCCGTTTTCCGGGCGGCGCAGGAGGATGTATCCGTAGAAGCGTTCGGGCACGTGGGGGTCGGGAATCCCGGCCGGTTCTTCGCCGAGCGCCAGGCTTATCTCGACGTCGAAGAGGTCGATGCCGAACGTCAATTGGTTGACCTGCGGGGACAGCGCTCCCGGAAGCCGGACGGCGCATTCGCCGAACGTGAGTCCCGCTTCCCGCGCGAACGCCTCCAGGTGGAACACGCAGTCGGGGGCGCCCAGGCCGCCCAGTGCGTCTTCGGCCAGGGCCTCGGCCTGCCGGAACAGTTCCGGGTGCAGTCGGCGGTCCAGGACGTGCGCGGACAGGATGCCGCCCTGCACGGCGCTGAGCGGCGCGATGTGGTTGCTGCTCATGGACGACCACCGCAGGCGGCCGTCGTGCCAGACGCCGTCCAGGTAGACCTCGGGGGCGTCGACGAAGGACTCGGCGACGATTTCGACGTCCGACCCGCCAGGGAAGGGCTCCAGGGCTCGCGCGTACTCCTCGGCGGACCGCACGATGCTCGTGCGCTGCGAGCCGGCTCCGATCGCCGGCTTGACGACGAGGACGCTGCCCAGCTCTTCGGCGAGCTCGGCGAACGGGGTCTCCTTCGACACGTACCGGCACCGCGCCCTGGTGACGTGCGGCGGCAAGGCGCTCTTCTGGAGATGCTTGTCCCGGAAATACAGGGCCGCCTTTGAGTCCGCATTTCCGGGAAGGCTCAGCTGCTGGCGCAGATAGGTGGCGGCGAAGACGCCCATTTCATGGACGGTGAGCACTCCCGCCACATCATCGACCTGCGCGGAGAGCACCGCCCGCATTACTTCTTGCGCGTTCTCCATGTCGGTTACCCGTTTGAAGCGTCGCCCCTCGGGTGCACTCGCGGGCGCCTGCACGATATAGCAGGGATCCAGTCCCCTGCGTTCGAGCGCCTGATGGAGGTCGTCACGGTATCCGATAACAATCATCGTCGGCATGCTTGTCTCCCCGAAATAAAGCTAGCCAACCAACCAGTCGCATCCTGTCACACGCGTAACAGGGATGTGGATATGCACCCTCATGATCATTTGCTGTGCGAGATGTGATTTAACTCACAAGTAAAGCTTTCGTAGAATATGCATGGAATGCTTCATTCCGCGCCAGCTCGGCGAAACACATTTGCTCTGTGCGGCCACCCGCTAAGCCCCTGATACGCGCCGCCGCATAAATACGCGCCCCCTTTTGCACGAGCCATGAATTCAGCCGGTACGGACAACCAAAGGCGCATATGACACCGCATGTGGACAGAGGTCAGGCAAGGCGGGCCCGCGGGCGGCGATTAGCGCGTTCGGGTGGCGCGGCGGGCCCGGTGCAACCGGACGGCCCGGCCATCGCCTCCTGACCGGCACAGGCATCGCCCGCACGTCGTGAGGAAGCCGCCATGACCCCACCCGCCACCATCGCGCCGGCCGTCAACTGGGACGCGGAGGCCGATTTCCTGCTGCCGCCGCCCGACCCGGCGCAGCGGCTGGACCTGGCCGCCCCGACCGTCCTCTCGCCCCGCGACCGGCACCGCCTGAGCCTGCACGCGACGCTCACCGCGGCCGGGATCCCGCCCCACCCCGACGACATCCGGGCCATCGACGCCCTGAGCACCCTCGACGACACGGTCGCCCTCGCGATCCGCCGGTGGCTCGGCACCCACGCGCATCCGGCGACGCCGCTCACGTGAGGCGGGAACGGGCGCCGCGCGCCCGCTCCCGGTGGGCCACCGGTCAGCCCCGGTGGAAGAGGTCCTGTGGATCCACCCGCTGCCAGCGGGAGCGCGGGGCCGGCGTGCGCGGCACCTCCCGGTTCTGGGCCTGCCACTCGCGCACCAGCGCGTCGTAGATCGGTGACTGCGAAGCGGCCTCACCGCCGCCTGTCCGTGTCTCGGCCCGGGGCGGCCGCGGCGAAGGAATCCCGCTCCCCGTATCGCTCATGCGCAGTCCAACGGTCCTTTCCGCTCCCGGCCTTCAGGATTTCGTCCGCTTCCGGCATGAAGCTCGTGGCACGCGCGGGCCACGGGCTTCATGGAGCGTCAGACGCGGCTCACTGACTCCCTGGGTCGTCTGCGGGCTCGCGGAGAACGATGAGCACAACGCTTTGCACGCAACAGCACAACTTGCTCGCGTCTACTCAACGTTGACCCGTCACCGTCAGTGTCGCTTTTGGAGCCGTGACACACGATTGAGTGACGAATTTCCGTAAGACGCCTGTGCGGGGCCCCGGCGGTCCATATTCTCGGCCGAGGCCCCGCTCCTTCGTGCGCGTCGGGCCCGCGGTTCAGCCGACGTACGCCGCGAGGTGTTCGCCGGTGAGCGTGGAGCGGTCGGCGACGAGATCCGCGGGCGGGCCCTCGAAGACGATCTTGCCGCCGTCGTGGCCGGCACCGGGTCCGAGGTCGATGATCCAGTCGGCGTGCGCCATGACCGCCTGGTGGTGCTCGATGACGATCACGGACTTGCCGGACTCGACGAGCCGGTCGAACAGCCCCAAGAGCTGCTCCACGTCGGCGAGATGCAGTCCGGTGGTCGGTTCGTCGAGGACGAAGACGGGCTGGTCGCCGCCCTTGTCCGCCATGTGCGTGGCCAGCTTCAGCCGCTGGCGCTCGCCGCCGGACAGCGTGGTGAGCGGCTGGCCGAGGGTGAGATAGCCGAGCCCCACGTCGTCGAGCCGCTCCAGGATCTTGTGCGCGGCCGGCGTACGCGCCTCGCCCGCGCCGAAGAACTCCGCCGCCTCGGCCACCGACATCGCGAGCACCTCGCTGATGTCGCGCCCGCCGAAGGTGTATTCGAGCACCGAGGGCTGGAACCGCTTGCCCTCGCAGTCCTCGCAGAGGGTCTCGACGCCCGCCATGATGCCCAGGTCGGTGTAGATGACGCCCGCGCCGTTGCAGGTGGGGCAGGCGCCCTCCGAGTTCGCGCTGAACAGCGCCGGCTTCACGCCGTTGGCCTTGGCGAACGCCTTGCGGATCGGTTCGAGCAGCCCGGTGTACGTCGCCGGGTTGCTGCGCCGCGAACCCTTGATCGGCGTCTGGTCGACCGAGATGACGCCCGCGGAGGCGGGGACCGAGCCGTGGATCAGGGAGCTCTTGCCGGAGCCCGCGACACCGGTGACGACACACAGCACCCCGAGCGGGATGTCGACGTCCACGCCCTGGAGGTTGTGGCGGGTGGCGCCGCGGATCTCCAGCGTGCCGGAGGGCTCGCGGACCGTCTCCTTGAGCGCGGCGCGGTCGTCGAGATGACGGCCGGTGACGGTGTCGCTGGCCCGCAGGCCGTCGAGGGTGCCCTCGTAGCAGACGGCTCCGCCCGCCGAACCGGCCCCTGGGCCCAGGTCCACGACGTGGTCGGCGATCGCGATCGTCTCGGGCTTGTGCTCGACGACCAGCACGGTGTTGCCCTTGTCCCGCAGGCGCAGCAGCAGCTTGTTCATCCGCTCGATGTCGTGCGGATGCAGGCCGATCGTGGGCTCGTCGAAGACGTAGGTGACGTCGGTGAGCGAGGAGCCGAGGTGGCGGATCATCTTGACGCGCTGCGCCTCGCCACCGGACAGCGTGCCCGCGGGGCGGTCGAGCGAGAGATAGCCGAGGCCGATCTCCACGAACGAGTCGAGGGTCTGCTGGAGCGCGGTGAGCAGCGGCGCCACCGACGGTTCCTTCAGGCCGCGGACCCACTCGGCCAGATCGCGGATCTCCATCGCGCAGGCGTCGGCGATGCTGATCCGCTTGATCTTCGAGGACCGGGCCCCTTCGCTGAGCCGCGTGCCCTCGCACTCGGGGCAGGTGGTGAAGGTGACCGCCCGCTCCACGAACGCCCGGATGTGCGGCTGCATCCCCTCCTTGTCCTTGGAGAGGAACGACTTCTGGATCTTGGGGATCAGCCCTTCGTACGTCAGGTTGACGCCGTTGACCTTGACCTTGACCGGCTCCCCGTAGAGGAAGTCCCGCAGTTCCTTCTTGGTGTAGTCGCGGATCGGCTTGTCCGGGTCAACGAAGCCGGACTGCGCGTAGACCTGCACGGTCCACTGGCTGTCCGACTTCCAGCCGGGGATGGTGAACGCGCCCTCGGACAGCGACTTGGAGTCGTCGTAGAGCTGGGTGAGGTCGATGTCGGAGACCGAGCCCCGGCCCTCGCAGCGCGTGCACATGCCGCCCGTACGCTGGTAGGTCGCCTTCACGGTCTTGGTCTTGGCGTCACCGCGCTCGACGGTGATCCCGCCGCTGGCCCGGACCGACGCGGTGTTGAAGGAGTACGCGCTGGGCGGGCCGATCTGCGGCTTGGCGAGCCTGCTGAAGAGGATGCGCAGCATCGCGTTGGCGTCGGTGGCGGTGCCGACCGTGGAGCGGGGGTCGGCGCCCATCCGCTGCTGGTCGACGATGATCGCGGTGGTGAGTCCGTCGAGGACGTCGACCTCGGGGCGCGCCGGCGTCGGCATGAAGCCCTGCACGAAGGTGCTGTACGTCTCGTTGATCATCCGCTGGGACTCCGCGGCGATCGTGCTGAACACCAGCGAGCTCTTGCCCGAGCCGGAGACACCGGTGAACACCGTCAGACGTCGCTTGGGGAGCTCGATGCTGACGTCCTTGAGATTGTTCACGCGCGCGCCGTGCACCCGGATCAGGTCATGGCTGTCGGCGGCGTGAAGCTCGGGCGACCGTGTCGTCCTTCTCTTGGCCGGGCTCATGGTGTCTCCATCTGTCGGGCGGAGCCGCCCCGCGCGGTCTCCGTCGGTGTCGCCTGGCTCGATCTGATCATCGTCGAGCACTACGTCAGGTTCTACTTCGTCGGCGTGCGCGCGGCAATGGTTCGCCGCCCGCCTCGGGGGCGCCCTCTCAGCGCAGCTCCTTGATGCGGAGGAGGTTGCCCGCGGGGTCGCGGACGGCGCAGTCGCGCACGCCGTAGGGCTGTTCGGTGGGCTCCCGGACGATCTCGGCGCCCTGGGCCCGCAGGCGCGCGAAAGTGGCGTCCAGGTCGGTGGTGGCGAGGAGGAGGCCCGCGTAGGTGCCCTTGGCCATCATCTCGACGATGGTGCGGCGCTCGGCGGCCGTGATGCCGGGGTCGACGGCGGGCGGCTGGAGGACGACGGAGACCTCGGGCCGGCCGACGGGGCCGACGGTGATCCAGCGCAGCCCGTCGTGGCCGACGTCGTGGCGGATCTCGAAACCGAGGGAGTCCCGGTAGAAGGCCAGGGAGGCGTCCGGGTCACTGTGCGGGAGGAAGCTCGCGTGCAGGGTGACGTCCATGCACGGCACGCTAGGCGGGGGCCGGGAGCCGGCGCTTCTCGAATCCTGACCGGTTCGGGCGCCAGATTCCCGAAGGACGCTGCGGGGCGCTTCGGGGGCTGGAAAGGCCTCGAGGGCGGCACCGGTGGTGCCGCCCTCGATCGATCACCGCGCCTGTCGTCAGGACTGGGGACGGCTGCCGTGGTTCGCGCCGTTCTTGCGGCGGGCCTTCTTCTTGCGACGTCGCTTCGAGGACATGGATACCTCCGTGGTTCCGGTGTTGCTTCCCGGGCTCGAAGCCCGGGCGATCATGCGCCCCCTACCCACGCCGACGCCTGGTCATGATGTGTCCTACGTCACTACGCGCGCCACCCGTGGCGATCGGCACCCCACAGGGCCGCGGGCCCGGGGCGCAGGGGCTCAGGCCGGGAGCGCGTCGACGGTGGGGACGACGGTGCCGAACAGGTCGGTGACGCTGGTCAGAGCCGCGCTCTGGAGCGCGGCGGCGGGCAGGACCGTGCCGTCGGGGGCGGTGAGGGCGCGGGTGGCGGTGGCCTCGGCGACGACGGTGGGGCGGTAGCCGAGGTTGAACGCTCCCTGGGCGGTGTAGTTGACGCACATGTGTGTCATGAAGCCGGCGAGGACCAGATCCTTGCCGCTGCCCGGGGCGATCCCCAGGTCCGTCAGCGTCTTCTCCAGCTCGGTGGCGTGGAAGGAGTTGGGGAACTGCTTGACCACGACCGCCTCGCCGTCCACCGGCGCGACCTCGTCGCTGATCGCCCCGATGTGGGCGCGGATGTCGTAGGGGGAGCCTTCCCCGCCGTCGTTGAGGACGTGGACGACCGGGATGCCCGCGGCACGGGCGCGCTCCAGGAGGCGGGCGCCGGCCGCCAGCGCCGCCTCGGCGCCGTCCAGGGCCATGACGCCGGTGCGGTAGGTGTTCTGGAAGTCGATGAGGATCAGTGCGGAGTCGGCCAGCCGGGGCGGCTGGTTGTCCAGGCCGATCACGTCGCGCAGGGTCGTGGAGGGGCGGCTGGTGTGCGTGGTCATGGGTGGGATGCCTTTCGTGTGGTGGCGGTGGTGGTGCTGGTGGGTGTGCGGCATGCGGCGGACGGCATGGCGAAGCCGCGGGACTCGCCCGCACGCCCGGTTCAGGGATGGTGGGATTCAGCTGGTCTGGACGCGGAAGCGGCGGCGGTAGGCCGCCGGGGTGGTGGCGAGCTGGCGGTTGAACGCCCGGTGCAGCGTCTCCACCGAGCCGAGCCCGGCGGCGGTCGCGACGTGGTCGAGCGGACCGTCGGTGGTCTCCAGGAGGCGGCGCGCCACCTCGACGCGGGCGGCTTCCACGTAGTCGGCGGGGCTGGTGCCCGTCTCCTGTTTGAACACCCGGGCGAAGTGCCGCTCGCTCAGGCACATCCGGGCGGCCAGCGCGGCGGCCGACAGGTCCTCGTCGAGATGCTCGGCGATCCACAGCCGCAGTGCGTCGATGTCGCGGCGGGCGGAGGCCGGGCGGCTGAGCGGCACGGAGAACTGGCTCTGGCCGCCCTGCCGCTTGAGGTACATGACCAGTTGCCGGGCCACCGACAGGGCCACGTCCTCGCCGTGGTCCTCGGCCACGAGCGCCAGGGCGAGATCCAGGCAGGCACTGATCCCGGCCCCGGTCCACAGCCGGCCCCGGTCGGTGCGGACGAAGATGGGGTCCGGGTCGACCGTGACGGCGGGGTGCTCGGCGGCGAGCTGGGCGGCGGTCGACCAGTGGGTGGTCGCCGTCTTCCCGTCGAGGAGGCCGGCCGCCGCGAGGACGTGCGCGCCCACGCACACCGAGGCCACGCGGCGGGCCTGCGGCGCGGTCGCCTTGACCCAGTCCACGACCTCCGCGTCGATCCGGGCGACGGGGCCCGCGGCGGTCATGTCGACGGCGCCGGGCACCAGGAGGGTGTCCACCTGCCCGCCGACCTCGTCGAAGCCCACGTCGGCGAGGAGCCGCACCCCCGCCGACGTACGGACCTCACCGGCGCGCGGCCCGGCGAGGCGGACCTGGTAGCCGGCGCGGCCCGCGGTCTCCCGGTTGGCCAGCGCGAAGACCTCGGCCGGGCCGGTGACGTCGAGGAGATCGACATCGGGGAAGACCGCGATGACGACCCGGTGCGAAGGGGACATGCCCCCATCCTCACGGCCCCCACCGATGGCCGCAATGACGGTTCCCTGTCACATCCGGACACGCACCCCACACGGAGGGCCTTGAGCCACGGGGCCCGTTTTCGGACGTCCGCCGGCGCGGACGCATCACGAGCTGATCACGTCCTTCGTGTTTCAACCGCGTGTGACCTAACGTATGGCGCCTGGTTCAACCTTGGGGGGACATATGCGCGTTCGCGCTACTGCGGCTGTGGCCGCCATGCTTCTGGCCGCTCTGACCGCGTGCGGCGGCAGTGACGGTGGGGACGGTGCCGGCACCGCCGACACGAAGTCGGGGAACGGTGCGAAAGGGGCGGCCAAGAAGGTCGACTGCGCCGACGAGAACATAAGCCAGGCCGACTGGACCAAGCACTGCTCCGACGAAGGCGCCGGCGCCGACGCGGAGGGGGCGGAGGAGAAGGCCACGGGGCTGACGTTCGGCGAGTCCTACTCCTGGCCCGACGGCCTGAAGGTGTCCGTCACCGAGGCGAAGGTGTTCTCGGACTACGACGCCGACATGATGGAGTCCGCCGAGCCCGGCAAGACCGACTTCCGCGTGCGGCTGAAGCTGACGAACTCCGGCAAGTCCGCCGTCGCCCTCGACGATCTGTCTCTCATCGTCGAAGGCGCCACGAAGGGCGGCGAGGCCGGGCAGACCGCCTTCGAGAAGGGCGCCGAACCGCTCCAGGGACGCCTCGCTCCCGGCGTCTCCGCGACGAAGACCAACGACAACGTCCTGGAGACGAAGTACGGGAAGAAGATCGTCGTCACCGTGCAGCGCAACAGCGAGAACTACGACCTGGACTTCCCGGAGTTCGCGGGCGCCATCACCGGCTGACGAGGGCCGGCGGCAGCCGCCGGCCCTCGTCGGCATAGGTTGACCGCATGGTGGAGGGGGCGAGCCCTGCGGCGAGGAGCGTGCCGCAGGAGCAGCGGGACGGCGGGCAGCGTGCCGCCCGGCAGCGGAAGGAGCCGGGCGGGCTGGTCCGTTCGTCGCTGCTGATGGCCGCCGGCACGGTGGTGTCACGGGCGACGGGCCTCATCCGGCAGGTGCTGCAAGCCGCCGCGCTGGGCACGGGCCTGCTCGCCAGCACCTACAACACGGCCAACACCGTGCCGACGAGCCTGTACACGCTCCTGATCGGCGGTGCGCTCAACGCCGTCCTGGTACCGCAGTTGGTGCGGGCCAGGGCGACGCAGCCCGACGGCGGCCGCGCCTACGAACAGCGTCTGGTGACGCTCGTGGTGTGCGTGCTCGGCATCGGGACGGCGCTGGCGGTGTGGGCGGCCCCGCAGATCGTGGGCCTGTACATGCGCGACACGCCCGCCACCCACGAGTCGTTCGCACTGACGGTGACGTTCGCCAGGTTCCTGCTCCCGCAGATCTTCTTCTACGGCCTCTTCGGCATCTACGGCCAAGTCCTCAACGCCCGCGAGAAGTTCGGCGCGATGATGTGGACGCCGGTGCTGAACAACGTGGTCCTGGTGGGGATGTTCGCCGCCTACCTGACCCTGATGACCGTGCCCGATCAGGTGGAGGACATCACCGCCGCGCAGGTGCGGCTGCTGGGCATCGGCACGACGGCGGGCATCGCCCTCCAGGCCCTGGCCCTGGTCCCGTTCGCCCGGGCCGCGGGCTTCCGGTTCCGGCCGCGTTTCGACTGGCGGGGCACCGGCCTGGGCAAGAGCGTCCACGCGGCGAAGTGGACGCTGCTGTTCGTCCTGGCCAACCAGGCGGCCCTGACCGTCGTCACGAACTACGCCAACGCCGCCGACCAGGAGCTGCCCGAGGCCGGCATCGGCTACTCCGCCTACACCTACGCGCAGACGATCTGGCTTCTGCCGCAGTCCATCGTGACCGTGTCCCTGGTGACGGCCCTGCTGCCGCGCATGAGCCGCGCCGCGGCACAAGGCCGTCTCCAGGACCTGGGCGCGGACCTCGCCCGGGCCCTGCGCGTCAGCGGCGTGATCATCGTGCCCGCCGCCTTCCTGTTCCTCGCCCTGGGACCGCAGTTCGCCTTGCTGCTCTTCGCCCACGGAACGGCGGACGCCGCGTCGGCCCGCCCGCTGGGACACATGCTCCAGGCCTTCGGACCCGGGCTCATCCCGTTCTCCGCCCAATACCTCCTGCTGCGCGGTTTCTACGCGCTGGAGGACACCCGCACGCCCTTCCTCATGGCGTCCTGGACCGCGGCGGTGAACATCGCCCTGGCCACGGCCTGCCACCTGCTGCTGCCCGCCCGCTGGGCGGTCGTGGGCATGGCCGGGGCCTACACCCTGTCCTACCTGGCCGGGCTCGCGCTCACCGCGTACCTGCTGCGCCGACGGCTCGGAGCTCCCATCGGCGACGGCGGCCTGGGCCGCGCCTACGGCAAGCTGCTGTGTGCCGCGGGCCCGGCCGCGGGCCTCGGCTGGGCGGCGACGCGTGCGTGCGGTCGGCTGGGAAGCGGAACGTGGCCCACTGCCGCCGCGCTCCTCGCCGGGCTGGTCACCACGGTCCTCGGATACCTCGTCCTGGCCCGGCTGCTGAAGGTCGGCGAGCTGCGGCGCCTGCCCGGGATGCGCTGAGCCGAGGCGCCCGGGCACCCGTCCCCGACACCGGCTCCGGGACGCGCCCCAAAGACCCGGTCAGGACCGTCCGCTCAGGTGCCGCACCTCACAGGAAGCGGCGGATCGGCCGGACCGCAAGCTCCCCGGCCCGCTGGACGACGGTGCGCCGCTTCCAGCGGCCCGGCCGGATCTGCTCGCTGACCGCCACGTCCTCGGCGAAGTGCTCGTCCAGGGTCGCGGTGAACTCCGGGTCGAGGACCGCGAGCATGACCTCCTCGTCGTGGTCGAGGGAGCGGCGGTTGAAGTTCGTCGACCCGATCAGCGCGGCGACCCCGTCCACGGTGATGATCTTGGCGTGCATCATCGTCGGCTGGTACTGGAAGATCTTCACCCCGCACGCGGTGAGGTCCTCGTAGTAGTGCTGTCCCGCCAGGCGGCTGACCCGCTTGTCGGTGTGCGGTCCCGGCAGCAGGATCTCCACCTCGACCCCGCGCCGCGCGGTGTCGCACAGCAGCTCGACGAAGTACGAGTCCGGCGAGAAGTACGCGGTGGACAGCCGGACGCGGCTCTCGGCCGACTCCAGCATGACCCGGATCAGCGTCTGCATGTCCTGCCAGCCGATGCTGGCCGAGCCGCGCACCACCTGCACGATGGCGTCGCCCTGCGGGCGCTGCTCGATGAACCGGTCGCGGTCGTCGAAGAGTTCATCGTGGCACTCCGCCCAGTTCTGCGCGAACGCGGCGGCGATGCCGTCCACCGCGGGCCCGTGGACCTCGACATGGGTGTCGCGCCACTCGTTCTCGTTGCGGGCGTCGCCGCACCACTCCTGCGCGATGCCCACCCCGCCCGTGAACGCGGTCTCCTCGTCGACGACCAGCACCTTGCGGTGGCAGCGGTGGTTCTGCTTGAGCGGCGAGAGGTACAGCGGCTTGCGGAACCACGCCACCTCGACCCCGGCCCGGTCCATCGCTTCGAGCTGCTCGCTCTCGATCAGCCGGCTGCCGAACCCGTCGAGGAGCAGCCGCACCCGCACCCCGGCGCGGGCCCGCTCCGCGAGTGCCTCGGCGAACTTCAGGGCGATGTCGCCCTTCCAGTACACGAACGTCATCATGTCGACGGTGTGCTCGGCACGGCGGATTCCGTCGAGCATGGCGGCGAAGATCTCGTCGCCGTTGCGCAGAGGCGTGAGCCGGTTTCCCTCGGTCGCCGCGATCCCGATCAGCCGCTCCAGGCGGCGTCTTATCCGCTGGACGCGGTCTTGTGCGGACGGTTCGTCCGCCTGGGGGCGGGTCGTGGGCGTCAGCTCGGGCTGCTGCTGCGTACTGGTCATGAGGTCACCTGGCCGGTACACGAAGAGAGTCATGAGGCCGCGAGCCCGGTCCGGCACGGGCTGAGCGGCGAGCCGACTTTACCGGGCCGGAAGCAGTGGTCGGCAGGGCCCCACACATACACCCGGCGCGGCAGGGCACACGGCAGGAACGCCTCGACACAGGGAGCTTTTCGTGATCATTGTCGGTATCGTCGCTGTCTGTATCGTTCTGGCCGTCCTCGCGTTCTTCGTGCCGCGGCTTTCGCGGCACCCGGAACGCGGTACTCAGCGCACCCTGGGAGCCGGCTCGCGCGCCGGCAGCAAGGCCCCCGGTGTCCTGGGCCGGATCTTCAGCAAGCCGTTCCGCAGCAGTTCCAAGGCCGTGGGCCGCAGTGGCTCTGCCGGTCGCCGCACTCGTGGCCGCATGCCGTTCTGACGTGCCGCGTCCCTCCACCACCACCCGTCCAGGGCCCGGCAGCGCCGCCGCGCGTACTCACAGACTCGTGAGGAGATCGTCGAGCGGCGGCGGTGTCAGCCCCGGGTCGAGTGCCTCGACGAGCAGGCGGCCGTAGCGGATCTTGCGGCCCTTCTTCGTGCCGAGGAAGCGCCTCAGCTGCTGCTGCCGGGGCCGATCGTGCTGGGCGGGCTGGTGCAGGAAGGTCTGCCAGGCCCGCAGGTCGCCCTCGTCCCGGACGATCTCCTCCACCCGGTCCGTGCCCAGCGCGCGGATGAGTTCGTCCTCCAGGTCCGACACGCACACGAAGAAGTCCCGGTGTGGCGCACGTACCCGCTCCAGGGCGCGGTCGTAGAAGCGCCGCTCCCCCACGTCGCACAGTCCCGCGAGACGCAGGTCCAGGCCGGGCGGTCCCAGCAGCTCGGTGTAGCGCCCGATGCTCATCGCGCCGCCCATCGACACGACGCACACGCCCTCGGCGGCCAGGTCCCGGCCTCGCCGGGCGGCCAGCGCCTCGACCGCCTCGCGATCGCTCGGCCCTTCGAGGAGCACCGCCGCCCGTACCCCCACCCGCGCGGCGAGATCGGCCGCGGGCCCGCCGGGGCCACCGGCCGCCCATGCGCCGACCGCGTCCCGGAACGCCCCCATGTCCGCCATGGGGGCGAGTCTGCACCTTCACCGACGTGACGGCACGCGATATTCCACGGACCCGCCCGGTGACCCCGTCCCGCCTCGCGTACGTGCTCAGTCCCGGTAGGCGGCGGTCGCGATCCGGACGAACGAGTGGATCAGGGGATTCGAGTCGCCTTCGTTCCATGCCACCACCACGCGGCTGGGCGGCATGTCGGTCAGCGGCACCACGGTGAGGCCGTGACCGGGCTCGTGGCCCAGGAGCGTCATGCCGATGGTGCCGTTCCACAGGACGGCCTGCCTGCACTCCGCGACGGCGCGCACGTCCGGGCCTTGCCGTGGTGCGCCGCCGTTCCAGTACGACTGCCACAGCGGATCGGTGCCTTCCGGGAAGACGAACCAGCGGCGGTCGGCGAGGTCCGCCAGCTTGAGTCCGGCGCGGTGGGCAAGCGGATCGTCGGTGCGCAGGAGCGCGCCCACCGGGTCGGCGCGCAGTTCGTGCGCCACGAGGCCGGTCTCGTCGAACGGCGCCCGGGACAGAGCGACGTCGACGAGGCCTGCGTGCAGTCCGCAGGTCGGGTCGGTCAGGTCGGTCTCGCGGATGCGCACCTCGACGCGCGGGTGGTGCCGGCGGTAGGCCCCGGCCAGCCGGATCGCGCCCGGGTCGGCGCTGTCGCCCAGGATGCCGACGGTGAGGGTCGCGGCACCGGCCGCGGCGGCCACGCGCGCGCCCGCCGATTCGGCGTGGTCGAGCAGGGCGCGCGCCTCGTCGAGCAGCACGGCGCCCACGGCGGTGAGGGTGACGCCGGACGGCGAGCGCTCGAACAGCGCGGCGCCGGTCTCGGCCTCGAGGCGCTTGATCGCCCGGCTCAGCGGCGGCTGGCTCATGTGCAGCCGGACGGCGGCCCGGCCGAAGTGGAGTTCCTCGGCGACCGCCACGAAATAGCGCAGGGTGCGTAGCTCCATGCTGCGACGATACCCGTGGGGTATCGGCCGCGCGGAACAGGTCTTGGACGGTCGTGGCGCCGTGGCGGTGCAATCGCCCCATGACCACCGAAACACATGTCGCCTACTGGATCGTCGCCGGGCTGCTCTGTCTCTTCTACCTCTACGGGGGCGGGGTGAAGGTGGTGCGGAGCCGCGAGCAGCTGCGGCCGATGATGGCCTGGGTGGACAGCACGCCGATGCCGGCGGTCCGGGCCATCGGCCTTACGGAGGTGCTGGGCGCGCTCGGGCTGATCCTGCCGCCGCTGACCGGCATCGTCCCCTGGCTGGCTCTGGCCGCGGCCATCGGCTTCGTGATCCTGCAACTCGGGGCGACCAGGGTCCACCTGCGGCGCGGCGATCGCCACATCGCCTTGAACATCACGCTCCTGCTCACCGCGGCCGTGGCCAGCTGGCTCGCGACGACGTGGCTGTGAGGCCCCTGAGTCCGCGACTCCGCGCGCCTGACCCCACGCGGACAACGCCGCCCCGGCCGGCGCTATCTGCCGTTCGCCGAGAAGTGCTGGTAGTCCGGGTTCGCCCAGCGTCCGCCCCACTCCCAGCCGATTCTCCGCATGGCGGTCGAGACCGCGTCCCCGGGGCGGATCATGCCCTTCACCCGGCGGTCGCGCCGCAGGTACGGCGTCGCGGACGCGGGATGGACTCGGCCGTTGACGTCGACGTACGGATTCTCGACGGTGTTGATGTCGATCGCGTTGCCGTACGAGTGCTGCGAGAGCCGGCCCGGATTCCCGGTCACCCGGCGGCAGTTGAAGGCGGAGGTGTTGTCGGCCGCCATCGCCTTGAGGTCGTCGCCGCCGAACTCGGCCATCACCCGCATCCGGCGGATCGGGAACTTCGCCGCGAAGGCCTTCCGGAAGACATGGAGGAGAGGCTTCACCGCGCCCTGGTGGACGATGAGTTCACCGGGATGGATGCGGCCGTCGAAGCCCCAGTGGTTCATGCGGATGAGCCGGAGCTGTCGCGGCGGGACGGGACAGCCGCGACGGTAGGTGGAGCCGAGCTTGGCCTTCGGCACGAAGGTGACCCGGGCGTCCAGGCGCGGGGCGGAGGCGCTGCGGGCGACCGGGGCGGCAAAGGCATCGAGCGTGCGCGCATGTGCGGCGGCACCGCCGTCCCCACTGCCGACGAGGGTCAGGGCAAGGACGGCGGAGAGGACGGGGGCAACGAAGGCTGCGGGGACCACGCGAGGGGCAATTGGCACATTTTGACCCTATGTGTGCGCGAGGCGATTCCGGCGCAGGCCACAGCGCCCGGCCGGGGCGCCCGGCGGCATCACCCGGCCTTGCCGGGGCGTGACCCGGTCAGGTGCGCGTAGACGACGACGTTCCCGGAGTAGCCGTCGGTCTTGCTGTAGGTGCCGCCACAGGTGATGAGGCGCAGCTCGGGCCGCGCCTTGGGGGCGTAGACCCGGGTGCTGGGGAACTCGTCCTTCTCGTATTCCTCGACGCCGTCGACGGTGAACTCCGCGGTCAGTCCGTCCTCGCGGGCCACCAGCACCTTGGCCCCTTTCTTCAGGGCGCCCAGTCCGTAGAACACGGCGGGCCCCACGGGCGTGTCGACGTGCCCGACGATCACGGCGGTGCCGGTGCTGCCGGGCGGGGTGCCCACCGCGTCCCAGCCCGCCAGGTCGGGGTCGTCGGGTGGTGGCGCGTCGAGCCCGCCGTCCTCGGTCCTGGCGAGGGGGGCCAGGGGGACGTCCACGTCGAGGCCGGGGATCCCGACGCGGACCGGGGCCGCCTCGGGCAGGGAAGGCACCGTGACTGCCGCGGCTTTCGCCGGGCCGGGATCCAGGGCCTTGGCCTGGGCCGCCGACGGCCTGGGCGGCGTATCGGCCTTCTCCTCGCCGTCGCCCGTCCAGGACCACACCCCCATGGCGGCGACCACGAGCAGGGCCCAGGACGATATGCGGCGCCATGCCGCACGGGCCGAGGGTGCGGGGGGATAGCTCATGGTGCCGCCGTCCTTGCGCAGGTGGGTCGGTCGAGCCGATGGAAGCGATGGAAGCCGTGGGACGAGGGGACCACGGAAGCCGCGGGACGACGCGAGGGGAGCCGGGGAGCACGGGGCGGGGAGGTCTCGGCCCCGCCGGGCGAGCCTGCACTCCGCCCTGCGGGGCCGGTCGGCCGACGGCGGGGTCAGTCCTGTCCGGCGGCCCGGCGGCGGTGCAGGTACACCGCGGCCGCGCCGACGGCGAGCACGGCGGCACCGGCGGCCAGTTCGACCGGATCGGAGCTGCCCTGGGAGCCGCCCGAACCGGCGTGCACGCCGCCCCTGACGGCGGGGTCCGTGGAGTCGCAGAACCGCTGCGCGGTGGAGGCGGCCATGTTGGCCTCGTCCTCGGCGGCCTTCTTCTCCTCCGGGGTGGCGTTCGGGTCGGCCTTGACCGTGTCGGCGTTCTTCTGCGTGATCTCCGCGTCGTCCAGGGCCTTCTGACAACTCGGCGACACGGCCTGCGCGTTGGGGGCGGCGATGGTCAGCGCTGCGCCCGCAACGGCCAGACCGGTCAGCACTCGGATGGAACGCATGGATGTACCTCCAGTACGGGCGCGGCCCCCCGAAGCTCGTGCCCCGGAATGTTTGGCCGGCGTCGACCGCGCCCCTACCAGCAGCCCTCCCGCTCCGCGGCGTGTCGCTACCGGCGACACGCCGCATCTCCCCCGCACGGCCCACGCGGACCCACCCGTCTGGCGCCGGGGAGCGGGGAAACTGGCACCGGGAAGCGGGAAAGGGGCCGCCGCTCAGTCCTGCCAGGTCCAGTCGCGTACCTCGGGCAGGTCGATCCCGTGCTCGCGCACATAGGCGTGGTGGCGCAGCCGCGTGTCCACCATCCGCTGGCGCGCCTCGACCGCGCGGACGCCCAGGCCCGGCACCCGGTCGATGACGTCCATCACCAGGCGGTAGCGGTCCAGGTCGTTGGCGACCACCATGTCGAAGGGCGTGGTCGTCGTGCCGCGTTCCTTGTATCCGCGCACGTGCAGCTGCGGATGGACCGCGCGCCGGTAGGCGAGGCGGTGCACCAGCCACGGGTAGCCGTGGAACCCGAAGATGACCGGCTTGTCGCGGGTGAACAGCGCGTCGAACTCGGCGTCCGGCATGCCGTGCGGGTGCTCGCCCTCCGGCATCAGCCGCGCGATGTCCACCACGTTGACCACGCGCACCGCAAGCTCCGGCAGGTGGACCCGCAGCAGGCTCGCGGCCGCGAGCACCTCCAGGGTGGGCACGTCCCCGGCGCAGGCCAGTACCACGTCGGGCTCCCGGTCGGGGGCTTCCGTACCGGCCCAGGTCCACACACCGGCGCCGCGCGCGCAGTGGGCCCGTGCCTCGTCCAGGCTCAGCCAGTCGAACCCGGGCTGCTTGCCGGCCACGACCACGTTCACGTAGTCGCGTGAGGCCAGGCAGTGCTCGGCGGTGGACAGCAGGGTGTTGGTGTCCGGCGGCAGATAGACCCGGACCGCCTCGGGACTCTTGTTGAGCACGTGCCCGATGAAGCCGGGGTCCTGGTGCGAGAAGCCGTTGTGGTCCTGGCGCCACACGTGCGAGGTCAACAGGTAGTTCAGGGAGGCGATGGGCGCCCGCCAGGGCAGTTCGCGGGTGGTGCGCAGCCACTTGATGTGCTGGTTGACCATCGAGTCGACGATGTGCACGAACGCCTCGTAGCAGGAGAACAGCCCGTGCCGGCCGGTCAGCAGGTAGCCCTCCAGCCAGCCTTGGCAGGTGTGCTCGGAGAGGATTTCCATCACCCGCCCGTGCCGGGTGAGGTGCTCGTCGACGTCGTGGATGTCTTCCTGCCAGGCCTTCCCGGACGCCCCGTAGACGTCGTCGAGGCGGTTGGACGCGGTCTCGTCCGGTCCGACGAGGCGGAAGTCGCGGCGCTCGGCGGTGTCGGCCATCACTTGGCGCAGGTAGCTTCCGAGCACCCGCGTGGGCTCGTTCACGGTGGCGCCGGGCTTGTCCACGGCGACCGCGAACTGCTCCAGCGGCTTGAGCGGGAGCGAGCGCAGCAGCAGCCCGCCGTTGGCGTGCGGGTTGGCGCCGAGGCGCAGCGTGCCGCGCGGGGCGAGGTCGACCAGCCCGGCCGCCGGGCGCCCTTGGTCGTCGAAGAGTTCCTCGGGCCGGTAGGAGCGCAGCCACTCCTCCAGCTGCCGGCGGTGTTCGGCGCTCTCCCGCACGTTGGACAGCGGCACCTGGTGGGCGCGCCAGGTGCCCTCGACGGGTTTGCCGTCCACCGTCTTGGGGCCGGTCCAGCCCTTCGGCGTACGCAGCACGATCATGGGCCAGCGGGGTGCGGGGGCGTCGTCGGCGCGCTCGGTGTCGCCGTGGGACCTGGCCTCGCCCTGGATGGCCGCGATGCGGTCCAGGCAGCGGTCGAGGGCGGCGGCGAGGTCCCGGTGGACCGTCATGGGGTCGTCGCCGGTGACGTGCACGGGGTCGTAGCCGTACCCGCGCATCAGGGCGTCGAGCTGGTCCTCGGGCAGCCGGGCGGGGATCGTCGGGTTGGCGATCTTGTAGCCGTTCAGGTGCAGGACGGGCAGGACCGCACCGTCGTGCACCGGGTCCAGGAAGGTGTTGGAGTGCCAGGAGGCGGCCAGCGGCCCGGTCTCGGACTCGCCGTCGCCGATGACGCACACCGACAGCAGGTCCGGGTTGTCGAAGGCGGCGCCGTAGGCGTGCGAGAGGGAGTAGCCGAGCTCGCCGCCCTCGTGGAGGGAGCCGGGCGTCTCGGGGGCGACATGGCTCGGCACGCCGCCGGGGAACGAGAACTGGCGGAAGAGCCGGGTCATCCCCTCTTCGTCGCGCGTGATGTCGGGGTAGGTCTCGGTGTACGTGCCGTCCAGCCAGGAGTTGGCCAGGACGGCGGGCCCGCCGTGCCCGGGGCCCCAGATGCAGACGGTGTCCAGGTTCCGCGCCTTGATCACGCGGTTGAGGTGTGCGTGCACCAGATTGAGCCCGGGCGAGGTGCCGAAGTGGCCGAGGAGGCGTGGCTTGATGTCCTCGACCGCGAGGGGGCGTCGCAGCAGGGCGTTGTCCATCAGGTAGATCTGCCCCACCGAGAGGTAGTTCGCTGCCCTCCAGTACCGCTCCAGCGCCTGAAGTTCGGCTTCGGAGGCCGGTTCTGTGGGTGCGTTCACCGCGGGGTCGCCCATGGGTGCTCCTTCCGAGGATGACGGCCGGTCATGACGTCGGGGCGGGGCCCGGCACGGCGGCGTTCGCCCCCGCCGGTCCCGGCGAAGGGCACGGCGCGTCAACGGACGGGTGACCGGCCACGCTCAACGTAACGGCGCACCGGATCGCACGCCTCCCGGAGTCGGCCGGACGCATGCCCCGCGCCATCGGGTTCCCCCTGTGCCAGATGTACACAGGACCGCTGATCCGGCACAAGAGGCGAACGAGACGGCCGTCGTCCTCACCCGCGTGAAGCGGCCCGGGTCACCTGCGGGCGGCGTCACCGAGCGGCGGCGCCTGCTCGTCCGACGGCTGCGGCCCCGTCTGCTGCGGCCCGTCCGTGTGCCGCGGCCGCTCGGACGGCTCGGCCAAGTGGTCCCGCTCCGCCTCCGGGTCCGTGAGCCGGTTCAGCCGGGCCGGTACGTCGAAGCCCACCAGGAGCACCACGATCACCGTGCCCGCGAACGTGAGGACGGCCAGGGCCTGCCCCAGGTCCATCCCGGACGCGAGATGCGCGCCGAGGACGGGGGCGACCGCGCCGCCCAGCGCACCCACGTTGTAGGTGAAGCCGAGCGCCGCGCCCCGGCTCTCGGTGGGGAAGTGGCCGCCGATGTAGCGCGGGAGCAGCCCGGAGATGCCGAAGCTGGTCGCCTGGAGCAGGAAGAGCAGGACGCCGAGCAGCAGCAGGTTGTCGTGCACGGCGAACACCGGGTAGACGAAGGCCAGGGAGCCGAGCAGCGTCAGCGCGTACGCCTTCTTCGCGCCGATCCGGTCGCCGAGGAAGCCCGCCGCCCAGCAGCCGACCATGGTGCCGAAGCCCGCGAAGTACAGGACGTCGGTGATCTGGTCCGTGCTGTAGCCGAGGTCGGTCTTCAGATACGTGGGCAGCAGCGCCTGGATGGGCCAGGAGTACAGGAACGCGAAGAACAGCGTGACGATCATCGACAGGTACAGTGCCCAGCCGCGCTTCCCGCCGAGCTGGACGGCGAAGGCGGCCAGGGAGAGGCCGGCGACCACGGAGAGCACGGGCACCAGGCCCGCGCCGCCGGGGGTGAAGACCAGGAACAGGGAGAGCGTGGCGAGCACGGTCAGGGCGGTGTTGGCCAGGGCCCGGCCGCGGGTCGCGAACAGCGGGCGGAACGGGTTGGGCTTGGCGCCCCGCTCGGCGACCGTCTCGGCCCACTCCTCCGCTTCGGGCAGCGCGCGCCGCATCCACAGCGCGACGGCGATCGGGATCAGGCCGAGGTAGAACATCCACCGCCAGCCCAGCGAGGGCACCACCCAGTTGTAGACCTGCGCGGCGAGCACCGAGCCGACCGAGAAGCCGGAGATGAGGAAGCCGCTCGCCCGGCCGCGCAGCTTCGCCGGCCAGCTCTCCATCACGTACGTGGCGCTGGCGCTGTACTCCCCCGCCATGCCCATGCCGATCGCGAGCCGCGCGGCGAAGAGGCTGTGGTAGTCCCAGGCGAACCCGCAGGCGAACGTGCCCAGGGAGTAGAGCAGGATGCTCAGCACCATGGACGCCTTGCGGCCGTACCGGTCGCCGAGCGCGCCGAGCACCGCGCCGCCCAGCCAGCGGGTGATGAACGCGCCGGAGATCAGGCTGGCCGCCTGGACGGTGCTGAGGCCGAACTCGGCGCTGATCTCGGTGAGGACCAGCGTGATCAGGACGAAGTCGAAGCCGTCGAGGACGTAACCGATCCAGGCGGCGAAGAACGACTTCCACTGGGTGCCGCTCACTTCGCGGTACCAGCGGGGCTTGGCGGGAGATGTGGTCTGCACGGTGACTCCATGATGCGGGGCGGCGCTCGTCCTTGAGCGGCCGGTCGACCAAGTGGGCAGGTCAGTGCTGGTTGAGGGCCGCGACGAAGCGGGCGGTCAGGGCCGTGGGGGCGGTGATGGCGGTGCCGACGACGACGCTGTGGGCGCCGCGGGCCAGGGCCTCGGCCGCTTCTTGCGGGGTGTTGACGCGGCCTTCGGCGACGACCGGGACGTCGGTCGCGGCGGCGAGGGCGGCCACGAGAGCGAGGTCGGGGCCGGTCTGCCGCGGGGTTCCCGGCACGTACCCCGACAGGGTGGTGGAGATGAAGTCGGCGCCCTGCCCGGCGGCGGCGACGCCCTCGGCGAGCGTGGAGACGTCGCCCATCACCAGGGCGCCCGCCGCGTGGACCGCGGTGACGAGCTCGGCGAAGGTGGAGCCGTCGGGGCGCGGGCGGCCGGTGGCGTCCGCGGCGACGACGGCCGCGCCCGCCTCCGCGATCGCCAGGGCGTGCCGGACGGTCGGGGTGATGTAGACGCCGGTGTCGCCGTCCTTCCACAGGCCGATGACCGGCAGGTCGACGGCCGCGGCGACGGCGGCGACGACGTCGGGTTCATTGGCGCGGATCGCGGCGCCGCCCCCGGCCGCGGCCGAGCGCGCCAGGCGTACGAGGGTGGCGGTCTCCCGCATGGGATCGCCGGGCGGGGCCTGGCAGGAGACGATCAGTTTTCCCCGGAGCGCGGCGGCCAGTCCGGCCGCCGCCCCTGTCTGCTGCGTGGTCATGGGCGAACTCCCGGGTGGTGGAGGGGCAGTCTGGTGGTGAGGGTGGCGGCGCCGAGCACGGCCGCGTCATGGCCGAGCAGGGGGGCTCGTGGGAGGAGGCCGCGCAGCGGTGGCATCAGTTCCGCGGCGAAGGCGGCGGCCAGGGCGTCGGTGTACAGGGCGCCGACGCGCGGGACGCCGCCTCCGACGACGACCCGGTCGGGGCCGAGCGCGTTGGCGAGTCCGCCGAGGGCTTGTCCGGCGGCCCGGGCGCCGGTGGTGATGGCGTGGACGGCGTCCGCGTCGCCCTGTGCGGCCCGTTCGGCGACGGCCTCCAGGCGCTGCGCCGCCCTGCCGGTGAGCCGCCGGTAGTGGGCGGTGATCGCGGGCCCGGAGGCGATGACCTCCAGGTGGCCGGTGGCGCCGCAGGTGCAGGGCAGTCCGGCCGCCTGGGGGCTCGGCACATGGCCGAGGTGACCGGCGATGCCCGCGGCGCCGTGCAGCATCCGGCCGTCGACGGCGACGGCGCCCCCGACGCCGGTGCCGATCGCGGCGAACAGCAGCGAACCGTGCTCCGCGTCCAGGGCCGCCAGCTCGGGACCGGCCGTGGCCCGTACGTCGTTGTCACAGGCCACCGGCAGTCCGGTGCGGTCCGCGAGCCCGGTGCCCAGGGCCGTGCCCGCCCAGCCGCGGATCGAATCGGTGGCGCTGGTGACCCGCCCGGTGCGGGGGTCGATGACCCCGGCGGCGGCGATGCCGAGCGCCGAGGCCCTGCGGTCGGGGTCGACCTCGGCGGCGGCCGCCGCCAGCGCGTCGAGCACGGCGTCGGGGCCGCTGCCGGCCGGGGTGGGCCGGGTGTGCCGGGCCAGTACGGTGCCGAGAGAGCCGTTGGGGCCGCCGGGGCCGACAGGGCCGACAGGGCCGACGAGTGCGGCAGCGATCTTGGTGCCGCCGAGGTCGAGGCCTATGAGTGCGCCGTCGCCGGCGCCCGGGCGGGAGCCGGAGCTCATCGGACCGGCGGCAGACCGGCGGCGCGCAGCCGCCGCGCGACCAGGGCGACCGACTCGGCGGACAGCTGGATCTGCGGGAAGGCGGTGTCGCCGCACGCGATGACGCCGAGCAGCTGGAGCGCGGCCTTGAACGAGCCGAGCGCGGAGGAGCTGCGGCCCATGTCCGCCTCCGGGCCCACGTCGACCATGCCGAACAGCTCGACGAGCTGCTCCTGCTCCTTGGCGGCGAGTGACCAGTCGCCGGCGCGCGCGGCCTCGTACAGGCGCACGTACCCGGCGGGGTCGACGTTGCCGATGCCGGGCACGACGCCGTCGGCGCCGGCCAGCAGGGCCGCGTCGACGGTCAGTTCGGAGCCCGTGAGCACGCTGAACTCCGGGGCCGGGCCCTGGGCCCGGCCGTCGCGGCCGCCCAGTTCCACGAGCAGGCGGCGCAGTCCGCCCTCGTCGCCGCTGCTGTCCTTGAGCCCGGCCAGCGTGCCGTCCTCGGCCAGGGCGCGCACCATCGCGGGGGCGAGCTTGCTGTGCACGGCGACGGGGATGTCGTAGGCGAACAGCGGGAGGTCGACGCTCGCGCGCAGGCGGCGGAAGTGCCCGGCGATCTCCTTCTCGTGGGTGCGGGTGTAGAAGGGCGCGGTGGCCACGAGCGCGTCGGCGCCCAGCGCGGCGGCGGCCTCGGCGTGCTCCACGACGCGTGCGGTGGTCGTGTCGATCACCCCGGCGAGGACGGGGATCCGGCCGTCGGCGGCGTTGACCACGGTCTCCAGGACGGTGGCCCGCTGCTCGTCGGTGAGGTAGGCGACCTCGCTGGTGGAGCCGAGGGCGAAGAGCCCGTGCACTCCCCCGTCGACGAGGTGGTCGACGAGCCGGGCGAGGGAGGCGGTGTCGACCTCGCCCCGGGTGTCGAGCGGGGTGCAGACCGGCGGGACGACGCCGCGCAGCGGTGCGGGCAGAGACATGGTGAGGGCTCCAGCTCAAGTGGGTGCGTCGGTCCGCCGCGCGGGGCGGTGACACGGACCGGGACGTGGGACGTAAGATGTCCTACGTCTTGCCTCACCAAAACAGATGCCCCCGCCACCGGTCAAGGGGCAACCGCACCTCAGGAGGTTGTTGTGGCCCGCCCGACCACGGCCCAGGACACCGAGCGCCAGCTGAAGGAGCTGATCCTGGAACGCAGGCTCGCTCCGGGGGATCCGCTGCCCACGGAGAGCGAGCTGACGGAGCTCTTCGGGGTCGGCCGGGTGTCGGTGCGCGAGGCCCTCAAGTCGCTCCAGGCCGTGAACGTCGTCGAGATCCGCCGGGGATCCGGCACCTTCGTCGGCTCGCTCTCCCTGTCGCCGTTCGCCGAGGGGCTGGCCTTCCGGGCCGCCGTCCGCCACCGCCTGGGCCAGCCCGGCCTCTTCGAGCTGATGAAGGTGCGAGAAGCCCTGGAGGCAGGCCTGGTCGGCGCGGTGAGCGCCGGGATACCGGCCGAGGATCTCGCCGTGCTGTACGCCCTCGTGGGCGAGATGGAGGGCGAGGCACGCGGCGGCCGGGTCGCCCGCGCCACCGACCGCGCCTTCCATCTCGCGCTCTACGCCTCGCTCGACAGCCATCTGCTCAGCGAGGTCCTCGACGCCTTCTGGGCCGCCATGGACCGCGTACGCGAAGACCTCGACGACGGGCACCAGGACCCGGACGTCACCTGCGCGCAGCACCGCGAGATCGTCGACGCGGTCGCGGCCGGCGACGGCGAGCGCGCGGTCCGCGCCATGCGGACCCACTTCGACGGCATCCGCGTCCGGCTGGCACCGGACACGGACCCGCCGTCCACACCGCTCTAAGGGGTGAGCGCCACCGTCGCGCTGCTCGAGGCCCGCTTGCCACCGGTCCGGTAGACGGCGGTGACCTCGGCGCTGCCCGTGGCGTCCGAGGGCACGGTCACCGGGACCTTGAGGGTGGCGCCCTGGCCGGGGTCGAGCGCGGGGACGGTGATCTGACGGCTCGTCCAGCCGGCGGGCACGGTGAGGTCGAGGGTGCCCTGGGCGCGACGGGTGTCCATGCGGTTGACCACCTGCACCTCCACCTCCCCGCTCGTGCCCGCCTTCAGGGTCGCGGGCGGGGCGATCGTGATGTCGGCGCAGGTGCCGCCCAGCCACGCCAGGTCGAAGGACGCGTAGGTGAGGTGGTCGTAGTCGCCGCGCTCGTAGAGCAGTCCGACGCGCCCGTTCGGCAGCTTGGTCAGCGTCGAGTAGGCCGCGCTGCCGGGGTCGACCACCTTCTTGATGGGCCAGGTACGGCCGTTGTCGCAGGACATCTTCACGGTGAGGTTGCGCCGTGCCGCGGCGTCCTCGGTGTTGCTGAACAGCAGCCATGAGGACTGCGGGTGCGAGGCCGGGGCCTCGGCGTTGTAGCGGATGATCGAGGCGTTGTTCGCGGGGTCGGTGAGCTGCTTGTCCTGGGTGAAGGGGGTGTAGGTGACGCCGCCGTCGGTGGAGTACGCGATCGTGCGGTAGGGCTTGGAGCGGTTGTTGAGCATGATCCTGCCGTCGGACAGTTCGACGGTCTTGTTCTCGTCGCCGCCGGGGCCGACCGGGGCGCCCGATTTCCAGGTGGCGCCGTGGTCGTCGCTGTAGGCGCTGACGGCGTGGTTGGCGCCGTTGATGCGGACGGCGTACTGCTGGATGAGCCGGCCCTTGTGCGCGCCGTGCCGCAGCTGGATGCCCTCGCCCGACGCGGCGAACATGCCCGCCCAGGCCGGGTTCTTGATCTGCTTCGTGATGCGGCGATGGGTCCAGGTGACCCCGTCGTCGTCCGAGTAGCTGTAGTCGGCCTGGAGGATGTCCGGGTCGCTCTCGTCGTTGCCGGTCCCCGATCCGGCGAAGCCCTGGTTCACCGAGGAGGCGTAGAACATGAAGATGCGGCCGGTCGTGCGGTCGACGAGCAGGCTCGGGTCGCCGTGCCCCTTGGGCGCGGCGGACTTGCGCACCACCTGCTGCGCCTGCCAGGTCACGCCCCCGTCGGTGCTCCGGCGCAGCACGATGCCGAGGTTGCCCGGCAGATCGCCCAGGGTGGGCCGGGCGTCATAGGCCGCGAGCAGGGTGCCCTTCACCGAGGTGGTCAGGGCGGGGATGCGGTAGTAGGGCGAGCCCACTCCGTTGACGGTCAGGTCCTGGGAGGTCAGCTCACCCGGGGCGGCGGGGGCGCCGTGGGCGGTGCCGGCTGCGGTGACGACGAGCACGGCGACGGACAGCAGGGCAAGGGGGACTCTTCGCTGCATGGACGATCTCTCTTCTCGGAGGGGGTGGGGCTTCTCGGGAGGGGAGTTCGGGGGAAGCGCGGGCCGGAGGGGACAGCGCGTGCGGGGGATCGGCGCGAGGGCCCTCCGCGCACGGGGCTCAGGTCCGCGGGAGCGGCGGGCCGTCGAACAGGGCGCCCGCCCAGGCCAGTTGCTCGCGCTGCTGGTGCGCCGCGCCGCCCTCGTGGCCGTTGAAGGCGTAGACCCGTACGTCCTTGGGGCCCGCGTAGTGGTGGTAGGCGGTGAAGCAGGTGGAGGGCGGGCAGATCTCGTCCATCATCGCGACGGAGAACAGCGCGGGAGCGGTGGCGCGCGCGGCGAACAGGGCGGCGTCGAAGTAGGACAGGGTCGAGAACGCGGCTTCGGTGCGGTCGTGGTGCAGCCGCAGGTACTCGGCGATCTCGGTGTACGGCGGCCGGTGGGCGATCTCGGCCCCCCGCGGGATGTTGCAGAGGAAGGGCACGTCGGGCAGCACGCCCGCGAGCCCCGGCACCAGCCCCGCCACGGCCAGCGCGATGCCGCCGCCCTGGCTGACCCCGGCGACCACGATCCGGCCCGGGTCGATCTCCGGGTGCTCGCGCAGGGCCTCGACGCACCGCACCGCGTCGGTGAACACCCGCCGGTAGTAGTACGTTTCGGGGCTCTCGATGCCCCGGGTGAGGAAGCCCGGCACGGTGCCCGCCGCGCCGGCGTCCGTGTCGGGGGTGGCGCCCGCGGCGGCCGACCAGCCCTGGCCCCGGGTGTCCATGACCAGGTGGGCGTACCCGGCGCACGCCCAGCGCAGATGCTCGTGGGGCAGCCCGCGCCCTCGCCCGTAGCCGAGGAACTCCACGACGCAGCCGCGCGGTTCCTCGCTCCCGGCGGGCAGTTGCAGCCAGCCGTGCACCGCAAGCCCCGCGAAGCCCGGCACGGTCGCCTCGTACGTACGGATCTGGGTGAGCCCGGTGTCGACGGGGGTGAAGACGGGTTTGTCCGGCGTGTTCGCGCCGGCCGTGGGGGACTCGCCCAGAGTGCGCGCCCAAAAGGCGTCGAAGTCGGGTGGCTCCGGCAGGTCGGGCCGGTAGGCGCGGCAGTCCGCGAGCGAGAGGTCCGTCAACGGCATGGAGGTGCCCTCCTGGGGTGGGACCGGGATGCCGGCACCGGACGATTCAGACAGAAGACGTCTGATGTCTGGGCGGCAGACGGGACCCTAGGCAGCGCCGCCGAGGGGCGTCAAGGCCCCCGCCCCGCCGGGATCACGGCCCGGCAGGGCGTACGGGAGGGCTTGCGGCCAGGTCAGGCCCGCGCGGCGTCCCGGGCGCGGGCCTCGGAGATCCGGCGCCGCACCGGGGCGTAGTGCTCGCTGAGGGAGGCCATGAAGGCGGCGACGTCACCGGCTCGCGCGGCGTCCACGATGCTCTGGTGCGCGGCGATGGTCTCGTTCTCATCCGCGTGCGTGAAGCCGTCCAGGTGCGGGGCGACGATCGCGTACACGTCCCAGAAGGCCATCGAGAGCTGCTCGACCAGTTCGTTGCCGAGCGGCTCCACGAGCAGCGCGTGAAACGCCCGGTCCGCCTCCACGAAGCCGTGCCCCTCCCCCGCGCCCTGCTCGCGCATGGCGGCCACGAGGCGCTCCAGCGCGTCGAGTTGGCCGGAGCTGAGGCGGGTGACGATCCGGTCGGCCATCCCGCGCTCGACGAGTTCGCGTACGTCCACGAGGTCGGCCAGGACCTGGAAGTCGTCGCCGGGCGAGAGCAGACCGCGGAAGGTCAGGCTCTCCACCAGGGCCGACAGGCTCAGCCGGCCGACATAGGTGCCGTGGCCGTGGCGGACCTCGACGATGTCCAGGGCGTTCAGGATCTTGACGGCCTCGCGGACGCTGGAGCGGCTCGCGCCCAGCGCCTCGCACAGGGCGGGCTCGGTGGGCAGCGGGTCTCCGGGGCGCAGCCGCTCCTCCAGGATGTAGCGCTTGATGCCCTCGACGACTTCCTGGCGCAGCAGCTGCCGGCCGGGCTTCGCGCCGGACATGGGTGAACTCCCCACCTCTTGACCCCTCTCGATTGTCAAGCTACGTTCCCACGCTATCAAGGCATCAGACATCTGACGTCTTATGCCTGAGGTTTGCACGGTCCTCGCGATCCTGCGTTCCCCTCGGCTGCCCGCCCACCCCGTATTTCCCCTTTTTCGACGTCCCTGGAGGACCCGTGCCCGAGCTGAGACCCGCCGGTGTCGAGCGCCGCACCTTCCTGCGGTACACCACCGCCATCGGTACCGCGGCCGCCGTCACGGCGAGCCTCTCCGCCTGCGGCGGCCCGTCGTCGAACGCCGACGGCCCGACGGACGCGGGCGGCGGCAGCGGCGTGATCGAAGCCGGCCTCTCCTACCCGCTGTCCACCGGCTTCGACCCGATGATCACCTCGGGCGCCACGCCGTACGCCGCCAACATGCACATCTTCGAAGGCCTGGTGGACCTCGACCCGGTCACGCTCGTGGCCCGGCCCGCGCTCGCCACCGAGATGCCCAAGAAGATCAACGCGACCACCTACCGGGCCACACTCCGCGAGGGGGCGACCTTCCACGACGGTTCGCCGGTCACCGCCGAGGACGTGGTGTTCAGCTTCGAACGCATCCTGGACCCCGAGAACGCCTCCCTCATGGCTCAGTTCGTGCCCTTCGTCGACACGGTCGAGGCGGTGGACGCCCGCACGGTCGAGTTCAAGCTCAAGCACCCCTTCGCGCTCTTCCCCTCCCGTATCGCCGTGGCCCGGATCGTCCCGAAGAAGATCGTCGAACCGGACCCCAAGGCCTTCGACGCCAAGCCGGTCGGCTCGGGGCCCTACAAGTTCGTCGAGGCCGTACGCGAAGACAAGATCGTCTTTGAGGCGTACGACAAGTACAACGGCGCGCACCCCGCCAAGGCCAAGAAGATGATCTGGCGGCTCATGTCCGACCCCTCGGCACGGGTCAGCGCCATGGAGTCCGGCCGGATCCAGGCCATCGAGGACGTCCCCTACATCGACGTCAAGCGCCTGGCCGGCTCCGCGAAGTCCCGCTCCGTGCAGTCCTTCGGGCTGCTCTTCCTCATGTTCAACACCGCCGACGAGCGCTTCGCCGACAAGCGGGTGCGCCAGGCCCTGCACTACGCCCTGGACACCAAGAAGATCATCTCCACCGCGATGGTCGGCAACGCCGAACCGGCCACCGGCTACGTCCCGGCCACGCACCCCGACTACCACCGGGCCGCCACCGTCTACACCCACGACACGGCCAAGGCGAAGAAGCTGCTCGCCCAGGCGGGCGTCAAGGACCTCTCCTTCACCGTCCTGACCACCGACACCGGCTGGGTCAAGGACATCGCCCCGCTGCTCAAGGAGAGCTGGGAGGCGGCGGACGTCAAGGTCACCCTCAGCATCGCCCAGTCCCCCGCCCAGTACGCCAAGATCGACAAGGGGGACTTCGACGTCCTGGTCGCCCCCGGCGACCCGTCCGTCTTCGGCAACGACGCCGACCTGCTGCTGCGCTGGTTCTACTACGGCTTCTGGCCCGAGAAGCGCTACGGCTGGGGCAAGTCCGCCGCCTACAAGAAGGTCCGCCAGACCCTGGACCAGGCCGCCCGGGCCGCCGACGAGCAGCAGCGCGCCCAGTTGTGGGGCGAGGTCACCGACCTCGTGGCCGACGAGGCGGCGCTCTACCCGATCCTGCACCGCAAGCTGCCCACGGCCTGGACCGAGCAGGCCCTGCCCGGCTTCAAGCCGCTGCCCACCACCGGCCTCTCCTTCCTGGACGTCGGCCGCGCCTGACCGCCCCGCCCGTACTCCACGGGCCGGGGCCCCGCGCCAGGAGCCCCGGCCCGGTCCGCCCGACCGCAAGGAACCCGACGATGGTTGCTTTTCTCCGGCTCGCACTGCGCCGCGTCGCGATGATGCCGGTGATGATCCTCGGCATCGCGCTGCTGGTCTTCGTGGTGTTGCAGTTCTCGCCGGCCGACCCGGCCTTCAACGCGCTCGGGGAGAGCGCCAGCCCCGCGGCCCGCGCGGCCTTCGCCGAAGCCAACGGCCTCAACGACCCGCTGCCGGTGCGCTACTTCGACTTCCTGGGACAGCTGCTCCACTTCGACCTGGGGGTGACGGTCCCGCCCAGCCAGCCCGTCGCCGACCGGATCGGCGCCGCCTTCCCGCTCACCCTCCAGCTGACCTTCCTCGGCCTGCTCCTCGCGGTCGTCCTGGCCGTCGTCTTGGGCGTCCTGGGCGCCATGTACCGGGACCGCTGGCCCGACCAGCTGTTCCGGGTCTTCTCCATGGCCGGCGTCGCCGTCCCCTCCTTCTGGCTCGGGGTGCTGCTCATCCAGCAGTTCGCCCTGAACGTGCGGCTCTTCCCGACCGGCGGCTACACCAACCCCGCCGACTCCTTCGGCGGCTGGCTCACCACCATGGCCCTGCCCGCGTTCTCGCTCGCGGTGCCCGTCGCCGCCTCGCTGGCCCGCCTCGTACGGACCTCGATGGTCGCCGAACTCGACCGGGACTACGTGCGCACCGCCCGCGGCAACGGCCTGCCGGTGTCCCTCGTCATCCGCTCGGTGCTGCGCAACGCGCTCGTCACCCCGCTGACCGTGCTCGGCGTCAAGGTCGGCTACCTGCTCAGCGGGGCCGTCGTCATCGAAGCGATCTTCGACCTGCCCGGCATGGGCAAGCTCATCCTCGAAGGTGTCACCGGCGGCGACGTCGCCCTGGTCCAGGGCACCGTACTGACCATCGCCATCGCGTTCCTGGTGGTCAACGTCATCGTCGACCTGCTCTATCTGCTGGTCAATCCGCGCATCAGGACGGTGTGACATGTTCGCCACCGGCCATCTGGCCAAGAAGCTCTCCCGGCCGGGCATCGCCTTCCGCGCCCTGCCCCTCACCTCCCGCGTCGCCCTCGGCGTCCTGACCGCCGTGGTCCTCGCCGCCGTCTTCGCCCCACTGCTCACCCAGGACCCGCTGACCACCGGCACACCGGTCCAGCCTCCCGGCGGCGCCCACTGGTTCGGCACCGACCGGGCGGGCCGCGACGTCTTCGCCCGCGTCGTGCACGGCTCGCGCTACTCCCTGGTCATCGGGCTCGGCGCGACCGCGCTCGCCCTGGCCGTCGGCGCGCTGCTCGGCTCCCTCGCCGCCACCTCGCGCAAGCTCGGCGACGAGACCGTCATGCGCACCCTGGACGTCGTCATGTCCTTCCCGCCCATCGCGCTGGCCGCCGTGCTCGTCGCGGTCTTCGGCACCAGCGTCCCGGTCATCATCTTCACCGTCGCCTTCGTCTACACGCCCTCACTGGCCCGCGTCGTGCGCGCCAACGTGCTCTCCCAGTACGGCGAGGACTACGTGGCGGCGGAGAAGGTCATCGGCGCCCGCCGCGGCTACATCGTGCTCCGGCACGTCGCCGTCAACTGCATGGCCCCGGTCATGGTGTTCGCCACCGTCATGGTCGCCGAGGCGATCATCTTCGAGGCCAGCCTGTCCTTCATCGGCGCCGGCGTGCAGGACCCCGACCCCAGCTGGGGCAGCGTCCTGGCCTACGGCCGCCAGATCCTCCTCGCGGGCGGCTGGTGGGCCACGTTCTTCCCCGGCCTCGCCCTCCTGATCACCGTCCTCGCGCTCAACATCCTCTCCGAGGGGCTCACCGACGCCTCCGCCGCGCCGAAGCACGCCCGCGCCACGGCCGGCACCACCCCGGGCGACGCGCCCGAGGCCGTCGAGGCCGGCGCCCCCGGGGCCGCCTCTCCGGTAAGCGTCCCTCCGGCGACCGCTTCCCCCGTGGACATCGACGCCGCCCTGGCCAAGCTCGCCCAGCGCGTCCGCGCCACCGAGCCGGCCATCACGCCCGTACGCGCTGACGCCGCCGAACTCCTCGTCGTACGCGACCTGTCGATCCGCTTCCCCGACCGGTACGGACAGACCCCCGTCGTCGACGCGCTCACCTTCACCGTCCACGAGGGCGAGACCCTCGGCCTGGTCGGCGAGTCCGGCTGCGGCAAGTCCATCACCAGCCTCGCCGTCATGGGGCTGCTCGCCCGCAACGCCGAGGCAGGCGGCGAGATCCGCTACCGCGGCCGGGACCTCTTGACGCTCCCGGCCAAGGAGCGCCGGGCCCTGATGGGGCCGGAGATCGCGATGGTCTACCAGGACGCGCTCTCCTCCCTCAACCCCTCCGTCATCGTGGGCACCCAGCTGAGGCAACTGACCTCGCGCGGCGGCACCAAGACCCCCGCCGAGCTCCTCGACCTCGTCGGCCTCTCCCCCGAACGCACCCTGCGCAGCTACCCGCACGAGCTCTCCGGCGGCCAGCGCCAGCGCGTCCTCATCGCCATGGCCCTGTCCCGCGATCCCCGCCTGCTGATCGCCGACGAGCCGACCACCGCCCTCGACGTCACCGTCCAGGCCCAAGTGGTCGAGCTCCTGGTCCGGCTGCGCGAGGAACTGGGCTTCGCGATGGTCCTCGTCTCGCACGACCTGGCCCTCGTCGGGGATCTCGCACACCGCGTCGCCGTGATGTACGCGGGCCGCATCGCCGAGATCGGCGACACCCGTTCCGTGCTCACCGACCCCGCCCACCACTACAGCCGCGGCCTGCTCGGCTCGGTGGTCTCCCTGGAGGCCGGGGCCGAGCGGCTGCACCAGATCCGCGGCGTCGTGCCCGCGCCGGGGGGCTTCGGCGCCGGCTGCCGGTTCGCCTCACGCTGCGCGGCCGCCGACGACCTGTGCCGCAGCACCCCGCCCGCCCTCACCGTGCGCGGCGCCGCGCACGACCACGGCTTCGCCTGCCACCACCCGGCGAACGCCGCCCAGTTGGAAGGGAGCGCCCTGTGATCAGGCTCGACGGCGTCCACGTACGCCACAAGGCACGCAGCGGAGGCGTCTTCCGGCGCGACGCCGTCCACGCGCTCACCGACGCCACGCTGGAGATCGGCCGCGGCGAGATCGTCGGCCTGGTCGGCGAGTCGGGCTGCGGCAAATCCACCCTCGCCCGGGTCCTGACCGGACTCCAGAAACCCACCGAGGGCCAGGTCAGCTTCCACGGCCGCGATCTGTGGGAGATGTCGGCGGCCCAGCGCCGCGACGACTTCGGCTCGTCGGTCGGCGTCGTCTTCCAGGACCCGGCCACCGCGCTCAACCCGCGCCTCACCGTCCGGCGGATCCTGCGCGACCCCTTGGACGTGCACCGGCGCGGCACCCGACAGCAGCGCGAGGCCCGCGTCCGGGAACTCATCGACCTGGTCGGCCTGCCCGGACACACCCTGGCCGCCCTGCCCGGCCAGCTCTCCGGCGGCCAGCGCCAGCGCGTGGCCATCGCCCGCGCCCTGGCCCTCGAACCGGAGCTGATCGTCGCGGACGAGCCGACCTCCGCGCTGGACGTGTCCGTACGCGCCCAGGTCCTCAACCTCCTCGTCGACCTGCGTGAACGCCTGGGCCTCGCCATGGTGTTCATCTCCCACGACATCCAGACCGTGCGCTATCTCGCCGACCGCATCGCCGTCCTCTACCTCGGCCGCATCGTCGAGGAGGGCCGGGCGGCCGACGTGGCCGGCTCCCCCGCCCACCCGTACACCGAGGCGCTCCTGTCGGCGACCCCCAGCCTGCTGGAGGCGACCGAGCGCATCGTCCTGACCGGCCCGGTCCCCTCGGCCACCCACCCGCCGTCCGGCTGTCCGTTCCGCACCCGCTGCTGGAAGGCCGACGACGCCTGCGCCGCCCTCTTCCCCGCACCGGACACCGGCGCGGACGGACACCGCTGGCACTGCGTCCACCCCCAGACTCCCCGGCAGCCGCTCGCCCTCGACCCGGTTTCCCCTACCTCACCCGCGCCGTCCGAACGGCCCGCAGCATCCGCCTCGCCCGAACAGCCCGCATCGCCTGTGCCGCCCGTACCGCCCGTACCGTCCGCTAGGAGCACCGCATGACCTCCCGCACCCCCCGCTACCGCGGAGTGATCCCGCCCGTCGTCACCCCGCTCGACGCGGACGGCGAGATCGACCGGCCTTCCCTGGAGCGGGTCGTGGGCCACCTCATCGACGGCGGTGTCAGCGGCCTGTTCGCCCTCGGCAGCTCCGGCGAAACCGCCTATCTGACGCCCGGACAGCAGGACGAGGTCGTCAAGGTGATCACGGCAGTGGCCGCGGGACAGGTGCCCGTCCTGGCCGGAGCGATCGAGACCACCACCAACCGGGCCGTCGAACGGGCCCGCGCCGCGGCCGGCCTGGGCGCCGACGCGATCGTGGCCACCGCCCCCTTCTACACCCGCACCCACGCCACGGAGATCGACCGCCACTTCCGGGACCTCGCCGCCGCCGTCGACCTGCCGCTCCTGGCGTACGACGTGCCGGTCTGCGTGCACAGCAAACTGGACCCGGAGCTGCTGCTGCCGCTCGCCGCGGACGGTGTGCTGGCCGGGGTGAAGGACTCGAGCGGCGACGACGGCTCGTTTCGCCGACTGGTCCTGGCAGCCCGGGAGTTGTCCGACTTCTCCGTGCTCACCGGCCACGAGCTGGTGGTGGACGCGATGATGCTGTCCGGCGCCGACGGTTCGGTCCCCGGCCTGGCCAACGTCGACCCGCACGGTTACGTGCGCCTGCACGAGGCCGCGGTCCGCGGCGACTGGGCCGCCGCCAAGGCCGAGCAGGACCGCCTGGCCGGACTCTTCGACATCGTCCGGGCCGCCGACCCCGGCACGGCGTCGGCGACGGCCGCGGGCCTCGGCGCGTTCAAGACCGCCCTGATGCTGCGCGGCATCATCACCACGCGGGTGATGAGCCCGCCGATGCGCTCCCTTGACGACACGGAGACGGCGACGATCGCCGACTGCCTGCGCCGGGCGGGGCTTTCCCTGGCGTAGGGAAGAAGAGGGGCCTTCCCTGGCGTGGATACCTGGGTCCGGGCGGCGGCGCTCAGGGTGCCCGCGCCGCTCCGCCGCCCGGATCGGACGGGAACAGCCTGGCCAGCGGGCGGACGAGGCGGCGCGCCGCACACCAGGCGATCAGGAGGGAGAGGAAGAGCAGCGCGACGTCCGCCGCCACATGGACGAGGCCGCCGAGCTCGGCCCGGCCGATCAGCACCGAGCCGGCCGAGCTGACGAACCAGCCCACCACCGTCACCACGGACGCCGCGACGGCGACCGGCACACCACCGAGTCCCAGCGCGCGGGCGTCCGCGTCGGAGTCGAAGCTGTCGGCCTCGGCGCCGCCGAGTGCGACAAGCAGCCAGAACCCCAGGACCACGGGGAGAGCGGCACTGAACAGGATGGCCGGAAACCCGGCCACCGCCCGCAGGAATTCCCCCATCGCTCCGCCCCCTCGGCACTCGCGTCCGCAGCTCGGCTCGGATCCCGGTGCCGCAAGCACGCTTCCGCGCTGCGGCACCGGGACCGCGCCCCCCGTTCCTGCCACGAGCATCCTGGCCCGGCGGACGGCCCGGGCGCATTGCCGCATCCCGGCAGTCTTGCCGCGTCCTTGATGCCGGAACGGCCGAGGCGGAGGGCGAAGGTCGCGGCGCGGCAGGGAAGTTGCGCCGGAGGACCAGCGTGAGGCGGCGACAGGCCCCGCGCACGAGGGGGCGAGAGGGGCCAGGGGGGCGAGAGAGCTTTCTTGACAACTTTCTTGCCACTTGGTCCGCGCCGTCGTCGCGGTCCGGCGCCTCCCGGGACTCCCGTACGGATGTGAAGGGGCCGTGCCCGAGTCGCGGATACCACGCGCACACCCCCCCTCGCCAGCAGAGCCCGGGGTGGTTTCCACTATGATTCGTCGCACAACCACCCGCGACGAGATGCGAACCGGTGCCGCGTGCTCGACCGGCGACAGCGCCGCACCGTGCCCCACCACCATGTGAGAGACAAGCTCCGCGATCCGCGTGTCCTTGTAGGCCTTTCCGGTTCCGGGGTATGGACCGTGCCCCGGTGGCAAGATGTACAAGTGAGACAACGCCGATCGGAGTGTCATCGACATGGTTCTGAGTCCCGAACCCGATCACGGCTCCGGGGATGCGGCTCTCGCGGGTTCAGAGTTCATCGAACTGCTCGAGGTCATGTGGGAACAAGGCCGTGAGGCCGTTCCGACCGGGCCCGTGTCGCCGTCCCAGCTGCGCGTGCTGTACGCCCTGGACCGCGAAGAAGGCATCAATCTGCGGATGCTGGCCGAGGCCCTCGGCTCGGCTCCGCCCTCGGTGAGCCGTCTGTGCGACCGGCTCCAGGCCACCGGGTTCATCGAGCGCACGCCGAGCCCGGTCAGCCGCAGGGAGCTGGAGCTGCGGCTGACCAGCCACGGCCGGGCCTACCTCGCCGACCTGCGCAAGCGCCGCGAGAGCATCCTGATGGCCACCATCGACGCCATGCCCGCCAAGACGCGCCGCGCCCTGCTCGAAGGACTGCGGGGCTTTCGTGACGTGGCCACCGCGCAGGAGGACGACGGAGCCAGAACCTGGCGCTCGGTCGGTTAGACCGGACCGAGCGGGCCCGTGAGCACCAGGCCCGGCCCGTCGTCACTTCCCTGCTCACGTCACATGCGGTCCGGCGTCCGAAACGTACGGGTCAGTGTCCGGCACGTACGGATCAGCGCCGAGACGTACGGCTAGCGGCCGAACCAGTCGAGGCAGACCACCAGAGCGTCGTCGTCCAGCGGCAGCGACCCGCGGTACTCGCCGAGATCCCGCAGCACCGCCTGCGGCACCTGCGCCGCCGGCAGCATGCGGTGCGCGGACAAGGACCGCGCCAGCGCCCGCTCCCCGTACCGCTCCCCCGCCTTCGACACGCTCTCGTAGACGCCGTCGCTGCTCACCAGGATCCGGTCGCCCGGCTCCAGGCGCAGGCGCTCCACCACGTAGGCCGTCTCCTCGAACATGCCCAGCGGGAGCTGCGCGTCGAATTCGACGGGCTCGACCGCTCGCCCCCGGAACCTCCACATGCGGGGCGATCCGGCGTCGACGACCTCCACCTCGCCGGTTTCGAGGTCGAAGCGCAGCAGCAGGACGGCTGCGTGCAGCTCGCCGCGGTACTGCGCGTACACCGCCTGGTCGGCGAGGCTGGCCTGGCCGGGCAGGTCGAGGCCGGCCCGGCGGGCGTTGCGCAGCGCGTTCACCACGAGGTTGGTGAGGAGCGCCGCCTCCATCCCCTGGCCCATTCCGTTGGTGACGGTGAGCGTGAGGTGGCGCGAGGAGACCGACCAGTCGAAGTTGTCGCCGAAGATCGCGTACGCGGGCTCCAGGTGGGCGCCCAGCTGGAACTCCGGACGCGTCACCGAGCGGCCGGGCAGCAGCTGCCACTGCATCTCGGCGGCGAGCGTGAGCCGGGAGGCGCGGCGCGCGAGCAGGTACAGATCGGTGTCACGCTCGGCGACCAGGACCTCGTGGCCGAGGGCCTCACAGATGCGCTGCATCTCCGACAGGTGGGTCTTGTCGTGGCGTGCCTCGGGCAGGGTGACGGTGAGGACGCCCATGCGGTCGCCCCGGACGGTCATGGGCAGGTGGACGGTCATCATGCCGTCCACGACCTTTGACTCGACGTGCGGTTCCTGCGCGCCGAAGGCTCGGCCCTGGGGACTGCCCTCGATGGGTACCGCCTCGGTGACGAGCGGCACCTCCTCGACCATCTGGAGGGTGGTCAAGCCGTAGTCGGCGAGCCGCAGCTCCACCCTCTCGACCCCGTACTGCTCCCGCAACGCCCCCGTCACGACATCGAGCAGTGCATCGGGCGCCGCGTTGCGCAGCTCCCGCTCGACGGCAGCGATTCTGTCCACGTGATCCTGCTTCTCGTTTAGCCACGCCGAATTGACCCGGCCGACAGCGTCCTCCGTCCGTCGGCCTTCGGCGTCGGGGGACTTGCACTCCAGTCCAACACGGCGCGCCCGAGGAGTCACTCCGGTGGCTGGGGCTGTCAGGTTTGGGCGATGCCTGACCGAGGCCGGGCAACATCCCACATCGTACGATGCACGGAGACAACTATTTCCCCACAGCAAGAAAATTTGGGTCAACGCACATGCCTCGCATGACTCGGGGCAGGGGCGATACGAAGAAGCTTCGTAGACCAGGGGAGGTAGAGACGATGTCACTGATCTCTGAGCAGGCAGGTATGACCGTGGAAAAGAACGAGACGGTGGCCCCGGGCCAGATGTCGGCATCGAGTGAGGCGTCCGCCGTCGAGGGTGCGCTGCCGTGGATAGAAGACACGGACAAGGTCGCCCCGAAGGACGCACGCGAGCTGTCGAAGATTTTCTTCGACCGGCTGCAGACCTTGGAAGAGGGCACGCACGAGTACCAGTACGCACGCAACACCCTTATCGAGATGAACCTGACGCTGGTGCACTTCGCCGCCCGCCGCTTCCGCAACCGCGGCAACGGCGACATGGAAGAGATCATCCAGGTCGGCACCATCGGCCTCATCAAGGCGATCGACCGGTTCGACCTGAGCCGCGAGGTCGAGTTCGCCACTTTTGCCGTGCCCTACATCCTCGGCGAGATCAAGCGGTTCTTCCGCGACACCACCTGGGCGGTGCACGTGCCGCGCCGCCTCCAGGAGCTGCGTGTGGAGCTCGCCAAGGCCAAGGAGGAGCTCTCCGCCCATATCGACCATGACCCGACCGTGAAGGAACTTGCCGAATACCTGTCCATCACCGAGGACGAGGTCATCGAAGGCCTCGTCGCCTCGAACGGCTACACCGCCGGCTCCCTGGAGTCCCCCACCGACGGCGGTGAGAGCGCGGCCACGCCGACGCGCACCCTGGCCGACGTGATGGGTGGACCGGACCCGGCGATGGAAGCGGTGGAGAATCTCCACACCCTGGCACCGCTCCTCGAAGCACTCGACGACCGGGAGCGCCGCATCATCGAACTGCGCTTCGGCCAGGAGATGACGCAGTCGCAGATCGGCAACGAGCTCGGCGTCTCCCAGATGCACGTCTCCCGCCTCCTCTCCGGCACCCTCAACAAGCTCCGCAGGGGCATGCTCGCCTGACGGCAGCGCCATGTGGCGCCCCCGGCGGACGCGTCCGCCGGGGGCGTCGTCTTTCGGAGGCGCCGCCTTCCGGAGGCGCCGTTTTCCGGTCGGCGGCCACGGGTCTGGGCCGGGTTCCACCGGGCGTGATCCTCACCTCACGTCCCGTCAGATTGATCTGTTCCGCCATGGGCACACGGGCGGAGCGCTGATCACACCGCACCCCGAGAAGAGGACGCTCATGCTGCTGGCCCACCCCGTGGTCCTGGAAGACCTGGTGGAACGCTACAAGGCCCTTGCCGTGCTGCGGGCCGACCAGGGAAGCCCCGAGAGCCGGCAGGAGTACGCCGACGTCGCCTACGGCCTGTGCGTCGCCACCGGCACCAGCGACATCGACGCCGCCCTCGTGGCCGCGTTCCACCATCTGCCCGGCGCCCGGCCCACCGACGACTCCGTGCTCTCGGAGGAGGCCCTTCTCTAGCGCGTCCCCCCGGTCGGCCGCGCGCTCGACGCGGCCGACCGATCCACCGACTGACAGGCGTTCGGCGACTCAGCGGCCGAGCGCCTGCTTGAGTTCCTGCTTGTTCATGGACGAACGGCCCTCGACGTTCTTCTTCCTGGCCTCCGCGTACAACTGATCCTTCGTCGGGCCCTGCGCGCCGCTGTGCGACCGCTCCCCGCCCCGCTGATACGCCGACTTCCTGTCCTGCACGGACGTCTTGCCGGCCGTCTTCGACTCCCCCGAACGCGCCCGCTCCTTGTTGACGGTCCGGGAGGCGATCTCCTTGGCGCGCTTCGTCGACGCCCCGCGCTCCTCGGCGCTCTCCTTGATGTGTTCGTACTGGCGTTCACGCTTCTTGCTCGATCCAGCAGGCATGCCATGCACCTTTCTGTGGGCGTTTGGTCCCCATGTTTCTAGGAGGCCGCGCGGTGCGTATGTCGACGGAACGGGCTGGAGGGACGGTCCTCGTGGGGCCGCTCACCGGAAGATCTGCATCCGGAGCGATGTCGTTTGTTTTCTCTCCGAGTCCGGGGGCAGGCGAAGTTCGTGCTTCGGACCGGAGGCGCATTCGCGGGGAGCGGTATGCCCCTCCCGTCGGATGCCCGGCTCCGGGTCCACCCGTTCCTCCGCGGTCATTGAACGCCCACCGCCTGAGGAGCGACTCCTGATGCTTACCGATCTCACCGCGACCTCCGCACGCCGTCGAACCGGTACGCGGCACATCCACCACGACGCTCCCGACACCGAGTCGGCATTCGCGCACCTGGCCACGCTTGAGGGCGGACCGGAGTTCGACCTGCTCTGCGAGGAGATCGTGACCGCCTGGCTGCCCATGGCACACCGGCTGGCGAGCCGCTTTCGCAACAAGGGTGAAAACCTGGAGGACTTGCGGCAGGTCGCCGCGATGGGCTTGATCAAGGCGGTCAAGCGGTTCGACCCCGAACGGGGCGCTTTCGAGAGTTACGCGGTGCCGACCATCACCGGCGAACTGCGCCGGCATTTCCGCGACCGCATGTGGGACGTACGCGTGCCCCGTCGCGTCCAGGATCTGCGCAACAAGGTGCGGGTCGCGCGCCGCGATCTCCTGGACCAGCCCGGCAGCGCCGCCGAGCCCAGCACGACGGCCATCGCCGAACAGGCGGAACTGACCGTGGACGAGGTCCGCGAGGGGATGGAGGCCATGACCAGCTACAGCGCCCTGTCGCTGGACGCGGAGGTCTCCGCCGACCCCGACGGCTTCAGCCTCGCGGACACGCTCGGGGAGTCCGACCCCGCCTACGACTGCATCACCGACCGGGAGGCCGCCAAGACCGGGCTGCGCCGGCTGCCGGAGCGCGAACGCACCATCCTGTACCTGCGTTTCTTCGAGGACATGACGCAGAGCAGGATCGCCGAGGAGCTGGGCATCTCCCAGATGCACGTCTCCCGGCTGATCACCACCAGCTGCGCCCGTGTGCGCGCCGAGGCCGTCCGCGGAGAGGACGGCGCCGGGCACGCGCAGGCGGCCTGACCGCGGGCCGCGCACGGACCGTGCGCGGCCCGCACCGAGTCCCTGGGGCGCCAGGGCCGCCCCAGGGACTCAGACCACACCGGCCGACGAGCCGTGCAGGGCCTTCGCCGAGCGTGCCGAGCACCGAGCGCCGTGCCAGGCACCGTGCCCAGCGCAAGGAATCGCCCACGGCGGCCCACTGCTCGCCACGTCCACCGAACGGGTCCGAGCCCCACTCTCCTTACCGCCGAGTAGTATCGCGGCCACGCCGCCTTGCGAGGCCAAGCCGTCAGGAGATCTCGTGCACTCGCCCGCCCCACGCCCACCGGCTCCCCTCCGCTCCCACCCCCGCCTCGGCCGAGGAGTCCAGCGATGACCCGCGTACAAGTCGGCTCCCTCGTCGACGACTTCACCCTGCCCGACGAGACGGGTACGCCCACCAGCCTCACGTCCCTCCTGTCCGAGGGCCCGGCGGTGATCTTCTTCTACCCGGCGGCGATGACCCCCGGCTGCACCGCCCAGGCATGCCACTTCCGGGATCTGGCGGCCGAGTTCGCCGCGGTGGGCGCCAAACCGGTGGGCATCAGCTCGGACGCCGTCGAGCGCCAGCGCGAGTTCGCGGGCCTGCACACGTTCGGGTTCCCCCTGCTGTCGGACCCACAGGGCGTGGTCCGCGGCCAGTTCGGCGTGGCCCGCGGCTTCGGTCCCCTCCCGACCAAGCGAACGACTTTCGTCATCGGACGCGACCGCCGCGTACTGGAGGTCGTCCGCAGCGAATTCCGCATGAACACCCACGCGGACCGAGCCCTGGAAACACTGCGGAAAGCGGCCGGCTGAAGCACCGGGCGGGGCGATGCCCCGCCCGTCAGACGGATGAAGCCGTCCAGGCCGCCTCCGCCGCCTGGGGTGTGGGGTAAGTGGGGAAGATCTGGGACAGGCCCACCAAGCTGAGCGTGCGGGTGAGGGCGGCGGGGACCGCCGTCAGGGCGATGGTCGCGTCGGCGGCGCGGGTGTGGTTGCGGGCGGCGATCAGGGCCGAGATGCCGCTCGAATCGCAGAGGGCGATGCCGCCCAGATCGACGACCAACTGCTGGCCCGGCTCCAGGGAGAGGGCCGGCAGGGCCCCGCGGAACCGGGCGCAGGTGACGTAGTCGAGTTCTCCGACCAGTTCGACGACGGGTCCGGCGACCGTGGTGCGGGTGCGGATGGCGAGCTGGGTCACTGGTGCCCTTCACTGGGCTGTCGGGGCACGCCGATGGCCAGGACGGCCGTGTCGTCCTCGACCCCGGTGCCGAAGGAGTCGAGCAGATCGCGGATCGCCGCGACGGCGCCCGGGGCGGTCGTCGGTGCCAGCGCCCGGGCGAAGCCGAGGAGGGCTTCGTCCCCGTACCGGTCGTCCTCGTCGTTCGACGGCGTGTGGGCCTCGGTGAGTCCGTCGGTGTACAGGAGCAGGGTGTCTCCTGCCGCGAGGCAGATGGTCGTGGTGGCGATGTGCGCGTCGGGCAGGACCCCGACGAGCTGTCCGCCGGGGGTGGGCAGGTGGTCGGCGCTTCCGTCCGCGCGCAGGAGCAGGGCCGGGGGGTGGCCGCCGCTGGCCAGGGTGATGCGGAAACCGTCCCCGCCCGGGTCGGGCGTGAGCAGCCCGAACACGACCGTGCAGAAGCGGGGGTCGTCGCCCTGGTACTCGTGGTTGAGGACCGTGTTGAGGTTGCCGAGGACGGCGACCGGGTCGGGATCGTAGACGGCGGCTGCGCGCAGCGTGTAGCGGGCCAGCGACGTGATGGCCGCGGCCGCGGCGCCCTTGCCGCACACGTCCCCCAGGAACAGCCCCCACGTCCCCGCGGCGAGCGGGAAGAGGTCGTAGAAGTCGCCGCCGACCATGTCGGCGGAGGCGATGTGGTAGTGCGCGGCCACGTCCAGGCCGGGCACGCTGACCAGCGCCGGGGGCAGCAGCGTCTGCTGGAGCACGGCGTTGACCCGCTTGAGTTCCTCGCGTTCGCGTTCCGCCTCCTGCCGGGCGCGCAGCAGCTCCGTCTCGTACGCGCGGCGGTCGCTCGCGTCGAAGATCGTGGTGCGGATCAGCAGTGGCTGTCCGTCGCCGCCGTTCTTGACCGTGGAGGTCACCAGGACGGGCAGGCGGCTGCCGTCGGCCGCCTTCAGTTCCAGGGCGACCCCGCTCACCTCGCCCTGCATGCGCAGCAGGGGGGCGTAGTGCGTCTCGTGGTAGATCCGGCCGCCGACGGTCAGCAGATCGGCGAACGTCGTGTGGCCCACCAGGTCGCTGCGGGCGTATCCGAGCCAGCCGAGCAGCGTCGCGTTCACCTTGGCGATGGTGCCGTCGAGGAGCGTGGAGAGGTAGCCGCACGGCGCGTGCTCGTACAGGTCCTCGACACTGTCCTCGAGCAGCGCGGAGAAAGCCGGGGTGTTCGACGGATTCGACGGATTCGAGGGATTCGACGGATACGAAGGAGTCGAAGGGTCTGCGGGGTCCCGGGGGTCCGAGGGGCCGCCGCTTCCGCCGTCACCGGACCGGCTCATCACCGCGTGGACCCGGCGAAGTCGGCGATCGCGGCGGCCGTCTCCTCCGGCGCGGCGAGCTGGGGGCAGTGCCCCGTCGCGTCCAGGGTGACGAGCCGGCTTCCGGAGATCTGGTCCCGTACGAAGGCTCCGACCTCCGGAGGCGCGATCGCGTCACGGGAGGACTGCGCCACCAGGGTGGGCACGCCGACCTGGGCGAGGTCTTCGCGGTTGTCGGAGAGGAAGGTGACGCGGGCGAAGACGCGGGCGATGTCCGGATCGGTGCGGCAGAAGCTGTTGGTCAGCTCCTCACCGAGCTCGGGCCGCTCGGGATTGCCCATGATCACCGGAGCCATGGCGCCCGACCAGCCCAGATAGTTCGCGTCCAGGGAGCCCAGGAGCTCGTCGATGTCCTCGGCGCTGAATCCGCCGCGATAACCGTCGGCCGGATCGTCGATGAAACACGGCGAGGGGGCGAGCAGCACCAGGCCGGCGAATGCCTCCGGCTCCCGCACGGCGGCCAGGACGCCCATCATCGCGCTCACCGAGTGCCCCACGAAGGTCACCGGGCCGAGCGCAAGATCACGGCAGATCTCCAGGACGTCCTCGACATAGCCGTCGAGGGAGGAATAGCGCTCCTCGCTCCATGCCGACAGATCGGAGCGCCCGGCCCCGACGTGGTCGAACAGCACCACGGTGAAGTCGCGCTCCAGCAGCGGCACCACCAGCCGCCACATGTTCTGATCACACCCGAACCCGTGCGCCAGCATCACCACCGGGCCGCCGGCACGGCCGGTCACCGTCACGTGGTTCCTGCTCAGTGCGGTCATTGGCTCATGGTCCCAGAATCCCCGCCGCCCGCCGCGTCGAGGCCCCCGGCACCATCCGGGACACGGCCCAGGACACGATCAGGACACGGCCGCGGCCATCAAGTGCTGGGTGCCGTTGCCGTGCGTCTGTCACCATGTTCTCGACTGCACTCACCGCTGCGGCGCGGGCCAGGGCATGCGCACACGCGAACGGACCATCGATCCGGGCCGGAGCAGAATGCGCCGCGTTCGTCCGGGTAGGGGAGCAGGAAACTGGGGACGCGGGACCGAAGGTGGAGAGGAAATGGAGTCAGCCGGTAGTGGCGGCGAGGGATCGTTGGCAGCTCATCCCATGGCTTTCGCCGTCCCCCTGGACGAGGGAGACTCCTCCATCTCCGAAGCACGTCACCTCGCCCTGGACTTCCTCGGCCGCGCCCAGAAGGAGCAGGGCCTCGAAGTCTCCGCGCGGGCGATGGACCTGACGCAGCTGGTGGTCAGCGAGCTGGTCACCAACGCCCGCAAGTACGCGCCCGGGCCCATGCTGATGGAGCTGCGCATCGTGGACTCCGCGGTGGCGGTGACCGTCCACGACAGCGTGCGCGCCCGTCCCGTGGCCCGCTCCGAGGACCCGCACAGAATCGGCGGGCACGGCCTGGAGATCGTCAAGGCCGTCGCCCGGGAGTTCCGTGTCGACCTCGAACCGGCGGGCAAGCGCGTCACCGCCCACATCGCCCTGGCCGACTAGCGCCCGGCGTCGGTACCGCGGAACCGCGTCGCCGTAGAACCGTAGGACCCCTCCCGGCCCCTCTCCGACCTTTCGGTGGGCCGCAGGAGTGACACACGCGACGGCCGGGTACACGAGGCACCTCGTGGACCGGTGAGCGCGTTACGTATGTGAGCGCGCCGCATAGGTGTACGCCCCCCTCCCCTGCCGAGAAGGAGCCCTGACATGCCGGACAAGGCCAAGGACAAAGCCACGGACGTCGTGGAGCTGATCCTCGACGATCACCGCCGGATGGAAGAGCTGTTCCGCGACATGCGCAGCGTGGAGGCCGAGCGGGCCGACGCCCTCAAGAAGTTCGCCGCCCTGCTCATCGCGCACGCCCTCGCGGAGGAGGCCGAGGTCTACCCCGCCCTCAGGCGCTACCGGGACATCGACAACGAAGAGGTCGAACACGGGGTCGAGGAACACGAGGAGGGCAACGAGGCGCTCCTCGCGCTCCTGGAGGTGAAGGACGTCGGCTCCGACGACTGGGACGAGAAGCTGGAGAAGCTCGTCGAGGCCGTGACCCACCACACCGACGAGGAGGAGCGCACGATCCTCAACGGCGCACGCGAGAACGTGGCCATGGAACGCCGGGAGGAACTGGGCGCCGCTTTCACCAAGGAGCGCGACAAGCAGCTGGACGCGGACTGCGGAAGCATCGACAACATCCGCCGCATCGTGAAGAGCTGACCGCCGGACGGGCAGACCGACCGCCGGACGAGCGAGCCGGCGGCCGGACGAGCGAGCCATCGGCCGGGCCCGCATCTGAGCGGGCCCGTTTGCCACGCGTGGCGGCCGACCGCCACGGCTCGGAACGGCTAAAGACATCCCCATGGAAGAAAATGCGGCCGCCCCCTGCGTACGTGTCCGAGGCGCCAGCGAGCACAACCTGAAGAACGTGGACGTCGACATTCCACGGGACGCCATGGTCGCCTTCACCGGCGTGTCCGGCTCGGGCAAGTCCTCGCTCGCCTTCGGCACCCTCTACGCCGAGGCCCAGCGCCGGTACTTCGAGTCCGTGGCGCCCTACGCCCGTCGCCTCCTCCAGCAGGTGGGGGCGCCGCACGTACAGGAGATCACCGGGCTGCCGCCCGCGGTGGCCCTGCAGCAGCGCCGCGGGGCGCCCAGTTCGCGGTCCACCGTGGGCACGCTCACCACGCTGTCCAACCTGCTGCGCATCCTCTACTCGCGTGCCGGGACCTACCCGCGGGGCGCCGAGCGGCTCGAAGCCGAGGCCTTCTCGCCCAACACCTCCGCCGGAGCCTGCCCCGAGTGCCACGGCCTGGGCGTCGTGCACGACGTGACCGAGCAGCTGCTGGTCCCCGACCCCTCGCTGAGCATCCGGGACGGCGCGATCGCGGCCTGGCCGGGCGCCTGGCAGGGCGCCAACCTGCGCAGCGTCGTCAACGCTCTGGGCATCGACATCGACCGGCCCTGGCGCAGGCTCAAGAAGAAGGACAGGGAGTGGCTGCTCTACACCGACGAGCAGCCTTCCGTCCTCATCGAGCCCGAGCCCGGACGTATCGACTACGGCTACCACGGGAAATTCTGGAGCGCCCGCAAACACGTCATGCACGTGCTCGCCGACTCCAAGAGCCAGCGGATGCGCGACCGCGCGATGCGGTTCGTCCAAGGTGTGCCCTGCCCCGCGTGCGGGGGCAGCGGCTTGCGGCCCGAAGCCCTCGCGGTCACCTTCGCCGGCCACTCCGTCGCCGAGGTCAACGCGATGCCCCTGACCGAGGTCGCGAGCCTGCTGCGGCCCGTCGCACAGCTGCGGGAAGCCTCCGCCACCACCTCCACCGCCCGCTCCGGGGAGACCACCGAGGTCGCGGTGCGGATCTGTGCCGACGTGGTCGCACGCGTCGAGGTGCTGCTCGGCCTCGGGCTCGGCTACCTCAGCCTCGGCCGCCGCTCCACGACCCTCTCGCCCGGCGAGGCGCAGCGCCTGCGGATCGCCACCCAGCTGCGCTCCGGACTGTTCGGCGTCGTCTACGTCCTCGACGAGCCGTCCGCGGGACTGCACCCCGCCGACGCCGAGCCCCTGCTCGACGTCCTGGACCGGCTCAAGGCCTCGGGCAACTCACTGTTCGTCGTGGAGCACGACATGGACGTCGTACGGCGGGCGGACTGGGTCGTCGACATCGGACCCGGCGCCGGCGAGGGCGGCGGGCAAGTGCTCTACAGCGGTCCGGTCGCCGGCCTCGAAAAGGTCGCGGAGTCGGCCACCGGCGACTACCTCTTCGGCCGCGTCCGGCCGCCCGTGCGTCGCCCGCGGACACCGCAGGGCTGGCTGCACCTGCGCGGTGTCTCCCGCCACAACCTGCGGAACGTGTCGGTCGACGTACCGCTGGGCGTCCTGACGGCGGTGACCGGCGTATCGGGATCCGGGAAGTCCACCCTGGTCACCCAGGTGCTCGCCGAGGTCGTACGCGAGCATCTGGGGCTCGCGCCCGAAGAGCCGGGAGACCCGGACGGGCAAGGCGAGCACGACGAGGCGGCGCTCGAAGTCGACGTACAGGACACCGAGGGCCTGGAAGCGTTCGACCGGCTCGTGCGGGTGGACCAGCGGCCCATCGGCCGCACACCCCGCTCGAACCTGGCCACGTACACGGGCATGTTCGACGCGGTACGCAAGCTGTACGCGGGGACGGACGAGGCGAGGGCGCGCGGCTACTCCCCCGGGCGGTTCTCCTTCAACGTGCCCGAGGGACGCTGCGAGACGTGCCAGGGCGAGGGATTCGTCTCGGTCGAGCTGCTGTTCCTGCCGGGGACCTACGCCCCGTGCCCGACCTGCCACGGCGCGCGGTACAACGCAGAGACGCTCGAAGTGACCTACCGGGACCGGCACATCGCGGAGGTCCTGGCGATGTCCGTCGACGAGGCCGCCCAGTTCCTCACCGATGTGCCGGCCGCCTCCCGGAGCCTGGAGACGCTCCGCGAGGTCGGCCTGGGGTATCTGCGGCTCGGCCAGCCCGCGACGGAGCTCAGCGGCGGGGAGGCCCAGCGCATCAAGCTCGCCACCGAACTCCAGCGGGCCCGCCGCGGCCATGCGCTCTACCTGCTCGACGAGCCGACCGCGGGTCTGCACCCCGCGGACATCGCCCTGCTGCTGCGCCAGCTGCACCGGCTCGTCGACGCCGACAACACGGTCGTCCTGGTCGAGCACGACCTCGACACGATCGCCACCGCCGACTGGGTCATCGACCTCGGTCCGGGCGGCGGCGACGCGGGCGGCCGGGTGGTGGCGACCGGCACCCCCGCGAAGCTCGCCACGTCACGCCGCAGCGCCACGGCCCCCTACCTCGCGACCCGGCTGACACGCTTGGACCAGCACGGGTAGCCCGAAGCGGTGACGGACGGGCGTGCGGGGCACGGGCGCCGCCGCTGCGCGCAAGAACTTGTACGTGCCCACAGCCAAGATCACCTTCATTCTGGCGGCAGCCGTGCTGCTGTCCTCCGCCTCTACGGCGCCCGTCCCCGCCGCGTCCGCTTCCTCGGCCTCACCCTCGGCGGCGGCCTCGGCCGTCCCGCTGGTGCAGATCTCGGACGTCCGGGACGGCGGGTGTCTCACCGTCATGAGCGGCGACGACCGCGACCGCCTGCCGGTCGCGATCGACGACTGCACCCCGGACATGCCCGACGACAAGTGGAGGAGGCCGAACACGAAGGTCACCACCTACCGCAGCAAGTTCAACGACGCCTGCCTCACGGCGAGAGGCCACTACGTCGAGCCCGCCACGGCGCCCTGCAACGGGAGCACGGCGCAGAAGTGGATCAGAAGACCCGCGCCGGGCGGAGTCCGCCTGGAGAGTTTCCGCCATCGCGGCGGGTGCATCGGCAGGATCTCCGGCGGCCAGGGAGTCGACGGAGACGTCAACCTCGTCCCCTGCGCCGGGGCCTCGGTCTGGCGTTGAGGGGGCCGAGTCATGGCCTCTCCGGCAGCCGCCGCACTCCCCCCGCACCGTCTCGTCATCCGGCCCTCCCTGTCCGACGGCGGACTGATCGGTTAGAAAGGAGTGATCGGCCAGAACCCAAAAGGAGCGGGCCCGGCCGCCGACCGCAAGGCGCCTTCGGACCACGCCCGCCCGCCACCGCCCCCACCCAGAGGTTGTCCCGCACATGCCCGCCGCCGCAGCTCCCTGGCTGCTTCTCGCCGTCTTCTCCGGCACCCTGATATCCCTGCAAGCACGTATCACCGGTGAGCTCGCCGCCGGGCTCGGTGGCGACGGGTTCGCCGCCGCGGTGATCTCGTTCGGTTCGGGGTTCGTGGCGCTGAGCCTCGGGCTTCTCGTGCTGCGCGGGCCTCGCCGCGGGGTCGGCCGGGTGCTCGCGGACGTGCGCGGCGGGTCGCTCAAGTGGTGGCAGGTGCTCGGCGGCTTCGGGGGTGCCGCCTTCCTGCTCGCGCAGGGGCTGACCGTCGGAGCTCTCGGGGTCGCCCTGTTCACCGTGGCGATCGTCGCGGGTCAGGTCAGCGGGGGCCTGCTCTTCGACCGGATGGGGCTCGGTCCTGCCGGACCGCAGCGGCCCACGCGGCGCAGGGTCGTCGGCGCGGTGCTCGTCCTGGCGGCCGTGGGCCTGTCGATGGCGGACAAACTGGGCGGCGGCTTCCCGTACGTGATGCTGGTGCTGCCGCTGGTGGCGGGCGTCTGCGTGAGCTGGCAGCAGGCGGTCAACGGGCATGTGAAGAACGCCGCGGGGTCCGCGTACGCGGGAACGTTCTTCAACTTCGTCGCCGGTACGGGCGCGTTGACCGTGATCTTCCTGGTGCACGCCGTGGCCGCCGGGATCCCCTCCCGCCTGCCGACCGAGCCGTACGTCTACCTCGGCGGCCTGGTCGGCATCTCCTTCATCACCATCGCGGTCGCCACGGTCCAGAAGCTCGGCGTGCTGCTGCTCGGCCTGTGCACGATCACCGGCCAGCTGGTCGGCTCGCTCGCCCTCGACCTCCTGGTGCCGCACGGCGACACGCAGGTCACCACGGCCACCGTGGCGGGCGTCGTGCTCGCCCTGGCGGCGGTCGCCCTCGCGGCGCTCACGGGCCCGCGGACGGGCCGAGTGGTGGCTTCGAACACCACGGCGCGTACGGAGACCGGGGAACGGGTCGACGGCCCAAGCGGGCCATGACCGCCACGGCGTGACCGCCACCCGCTGAACCCCCGGCCTCACGGAGCCGTGAGCGCCCAGCGCTCGTGATCGCGCCACGCGCCGTTGATGTACTGGAAGGCCGGGGAGAAGCCCTCGCGCCGGAACCCGACCCGCTCGATCAGCTTCAGCGAGGCACGGTTTCCCGGCTGGATGTTGGCTTCCAGCCGGTGCAGGCCCAGCTCGCCGAAGGCGAAGCGCACCACGAGCCCGAGCCCCTCGGTCATGTACCCCTGCCCGGTCGTGGACGCGTACGCGGTGTAGCCGAGCACCCCGCTCTGCAGCGTCCCGCGGACGATGTTGTTGATGTTGACGCCGCCCACGATCTGCCCGGTGCTCGCGAGACAGATCACCAGACCCTCACGCGTGGGCTGTTCCAGCAGATCCAGCGAACCGTCGAACGCCTCCCGCGTGTTCTCCCGCGCCCCGAGCCAGCGGGCGAGCATCTCCGCGCTCTCCTCCCGCAGAGCGTGCACCTCCGCGAAGTCCGCGCGGTCGAGTCTCCGGATGGCCACTCGCGGCCCCTGTGCCACATGACTGCCGTCGATCATCGGCGCATCGTACGCAGTGACCCCGGCTCCGGGACCGGGCCGGGGGGCTCACCTATCCCTGGCGTACCGCGTGTCCGAGGTACGTCACCAGTGGCTTCGTGCTCGCGGGTTCGAGCACCATGTCGACCAGCTTCGGCAGCTGTTCGTCGGTCAGCGTGCCGCGCCTGCGTCCGCGTGTCGCCGACACCAGACTCCGTACGTTGCGCGGCTTGAACCCGATGACGCCCTTCGCCGAGAACCCTGCCCGGTCGAAGGCTTCGGCGAGCTCTTCGGGGCGGCGCAGGCGGTGCGCGGCGTAGCGGCCGGGCGGCATGATCCGGGTGCCCGGGAAGGCCTGGAAGGCGCCGAGGTAGATGAGGCGGGACACGGGGGTGCGGTTCACCGTGTCGTAGACGAAGGCGCCGCCGGGGCGCAGCACGCGCGCCGCCTCCGCGAGGACCGCGTCCGGCTTCTCGGTGATCTCCAGCGTGTCGGCGCAGTACACGAGGTCGAACGAGCTGTCCGGCAGGTCGAGTTCTGTCGCGGGTGCCGTCCGGTAGGTGACGCCCAGGCCGCCGTCCGCGTCCGAGGCGAGAGCCGTGGCGGCGGCGGAGGGATCGGTGGCGACGACCTCGAACCCGAGCTCGGCGAGGCCGCGGGCCAGGACTCCGCGCCCGCTGCCCACGACCAGCACCCGGCTGCCGTGGGTCGCGAGCCCCAGCTCACCGAGGACGCGCCGCAGGTAGTCCATGCGTACGGACTGGAAGGTCAGGGCCCGGATGTGGCGTCCGTCGACGGCCGAGGCCGAGTCGAGTGCGATGAGCGGGGCGGCGGTCATGGCAGGCTCCCTCGACGATCAACGTCTGGTTCTCCATCGGTCCCGGACCCCGGATCCGGATGCCGGCTCCGGATACGAGTCGGGATGCCGACTCCGGATTTCAGGTTTCGGATTGCAGGCTTCGGATTACAGGTTCCTTCAAGAAACCTAGCATCCATAAGTTCCCTCGGGGAACTCATGGCCTTTACGGTGGAGGGGTGACCCGCACCCCTCTCTCCGACGTCGCATGCTCGATCGCCCGCGCGACCGACCTGTTCGGTGACGCCTGGACGGCCCTGATCATGCGTGACGTCCTGATCGGCATCCGCCGCTTCGACGAGCTGGCCGAGGACCTCGGCCTGTCCCGCAAGGTCCTCGCCGCGCGGCTGGCCCGCCTCGTCGAGGAGGGCGTGCTCACACGCGAGCGGTACCAGGCAAGCCCGCCCCGCGAGGAGTACGTCGCCACCGAGAAGGGCCGGGAGCTCTACCCCGTCCTCCTGGCGCTGATGACCTGGGGCGACAAGTGGTACGCGGGCCCCGAGGGACCGCCGACGAGGATCCGCCACGACGCCTGCGGACACGTCACCACCCCGGTCGTCGCCTGCGACGCCTGCCGGGAGCCGCTCACGGTCACCGACACGACCCAGCTGCCGGGTCCCGGCGGACGGGTGGCGGCGGGCACCCGGCTGCTGGGCCCGCTGATCGCCGCCCGCGAGGAGAGCGACGCTAGAACGGCTTGAGGTCGGCTTCCACCAGGGAGTGGTCCGAGTACTCACTGGGGTGCACGCGGTGCGCGAGCGGCTCGATGCCGCGCAGGAAGACGTAGTCGAACTTGCTCAGCCAGTCGGTGGTCGGCTCACACGCGCCGACAGGGGTGGGGCGGCACCGCGGGTCGGTGTCCGTGGCCAGGTCCCACATCGGGGCGAGTTCCGGGGCCTCCGGTACGGCGTTGAAGTCGCCGATGACGATCGCGCGGTCGTGCCGGGCGACGGCCGCGGCGAGCACCTTGGTCTGGCCCGCCCGGAAGGTCTCTTGCTGCCGTTGGGCGAGATGGGTGTTGAAGACCCGCACGGACCGGCCGCCCACGGTGGTGGTGACGGCCATGTAGCCGCGGTCCTCGGATCCGCCGTCGGGGTACTCGACGTTCACCCGGTCCGTCATCGGTGCCGCGGAGAGGATCGCCTGACCGAAGCCGCCGGGGCTCCACGGCGCTCCCCCGCAGCGCCCCCAACTGGTCAGGACCGAGCCGTATTCGACGTGGTAGACCAGCCCGTGCAGATACTCCAGGTAGTCCCGGATCCGCGCGACGTCACCGACACACGCCTCCTGCATGCCGATGACCTGAGGCGCGTACGAGGCGATCTGTGCGGCCCGGTCGACGTCGCTCTCCTCGCAGGGGTTGCAGATGTTCCAGGTCATGACGCGGTTCGGCACGACGGCCTTGACCGGCTCGACGGGCGGCCTCGCGAAGAGGGCACTGCCCGGTGCGCTGGGGCCGATGAGCACCAGACAGGCCAGGGTCATCGCACCCGCGAGCAACCGCGTGCTCCTTCCGAGCACCATCGCCTCCTCAGTGTGGACGCACAGGGCATCTGACGTCTCCACACACGAGGTTATGGGACGCGCCGCCGCCGGCCACACGCGCACCCGCCCCTACAGGGGCCCCATGGCCCAAACCGAACACCATCGGATGCGCCCCGCACCACCACGACGCTCCCGATCCACCCGACAGCAATGTTTCGCCTTCAACATGCTGCCGATCCGGCACTTGGTGAGCTTCACTGTTCTTGCCGCCTGTCGTGCACAGCGGTACAGAGAGTGAGGCAGCGTCCGGCGCACACCCTTGCGACCGTTCGCAACTCACTCCGCGATCTGGGGACTTGACCAGGTGAGAGGCCTAGCGACGGGTGCACAGCCATGGCAGACGCGTACTTCACGACGGAGCAGTGCCCCAGCTGCGGCCGCCACACGGACGGCCTCTCCGAGCGCTTCACCTGCACCGTCTGCGACACGATCTGGACCTCAGGGATCTCGGAATCAATCGTCACCCTGGGCCCACCGGACACAAAAGTCCTCAGCCACCCCAAACGAACCTGAGACCGGGCCGCCCACGAAGTGGACCTACCTCCCTTCGCGGGCGGCCCGACACGATCGGTGTCACATCACGACACCGGCCCACAGTGGGTCGTGGTCGGAGTGGGTGGCGTGGGTCGCATCGGCCCACGTGACGTTCGCACCCGAAGGAACGAAGAGATAGTCGATCTTTCCCTGACTGTGCGTGGATTCGCCGGAGCGGCAGTACACGTAGACGGGCGGGAACGTCCAGATCACGAAGCCCCGCTTGATCTCATTGCCGCAGGGGCTGTCGACCTCCTTGAACTCGCCGTGCGCACCCCGCTGGTAGTTCGGGTGGTAGAAGTTGTCGGTTGCTCCGGAAAGCGGGTCGTCGTTGAGGTCACCACCGAGCACCTTGGTGTATCCGGCGTACGTGCCGGCGAGGATTCCCTTGGCGACGGACGCCTCGTGACGGCGGGCCCGCAGGTGCGGGCCGTCGTTGCCCACCGTCAGGTGCGTGCTGCACGCGACGGTCTTGCGGGCCTCGGAGCGCACACACACCATCTCGCGTTGTTCGTAACCGCCCGGCGACTGCAACGGGTGAGCCACAGCGGTCGCCGCGTCGAATCCCAAGTCGTTGCGGAAGAGCACCGCGTTGCCGAAGTCCGAAGGGTGCTTGCACCGGGCCGTCGTGCCGTCGCCTCCTGTGACCGGGTCGAACACCACGGTGTAGGCGGGGAGTTGGCTCTGCAGCCTTTCGTTCCAGTCTCGGCAGGTCTCTTGCAGGGTCATGAACGCGGGGCTGCGGTCGTTGACGCTGCGTACGAGCGCGTCGGGTACCTCATTGCCCTTGGGGCCGTGCTCCTCGTTGCCGCCGGCCATGTTGAACTGTCCGACGGTGAACTCCGCCGGGGCTGCATCCGGCGTCGAATCGTCGGCGAGGGCGCCGGGTGCCCACGCGACACTGCCCGTTCCCAACAGAATGGCGCTCAGTACCAGCGCCGCTTTTTCACGTATGCGCATGCCTTCTGTCCCTACTTCGTCGCGCCGCTGTGCGGCTGGGGTCCGGGAATGGTCAGGCACTGGGCTTGACGGTCGCCTTGAGCATCCAGTGGTCGCTGAGCCGGCCGACGTCGTAGCGCCATGACCCGACGTAGATCGGTCGCCCTTGCTCAAGGTCCCAGCCGTAGTCGCTGAAGAAGAGGTAGTCGAGCTTGGAACCGGCGACATTGCGGCAGCCCTTCAGGTACCACGGGCCGGTGGTCGTGCACTTCTCATCCGAGTCGCCCTCGAAGTTGCCGTCGTAGAGGGGATCGATACCGTCGTCACCGGGCTTGAGGTTGAGATCGCCCCCGATGATGGTGCGGTATCCCCCGTTCTGCCAGTCCCTGGCCTGGTCGCGGAAGTCCCGGGCGGACGCGTTGCGCAGCGCCTTGGACGGGTCGGCATTCTGGTTGGCGAAGTGACTGGTGCAGGCCAGGAGCTTGTTGCCTCGGTCCTCGATGCAGGCGGCGCCCTGCGTGTGCTTTCCGCCGGGTTCCGAGGTACTGCCGAAGGTCATGTCCCAGCCGGGCTCGCCCTGCCCGTCATGGACGAGGTCGCTGCCCGGAAGCTTCTTCATCGCGATGGCGACGCCCGCATCGAACTTGCCGCTCCTGGGGCATCGGACCAGGTCATCCGTCCCGATGGTCTTGGCCGTGCGGTGGCGGACGACCCATTCGGCGGAGGTCTCACGGTTCAGCGCCGCCTCCAGCGGCGCGGAGTGCAGGCTGTCGCAGGCTTCCTGGATCATCACGACGGCGATCGAATCGTCGTCCTGGACCCGGTCGACGAGCTCGTCGATCTTCCGGGATGCGTGATCGCTGTTAGGACAGCTGTTGATGGCTCCGCAGATGTTCCAGGTCAGTACGCCGACTCTGGGCGGCACGCTGCGCGGGTCCGTGTCCGCCGCCTTGTCCGCGGTCGCGGCGGTCGGGTTCGTCGGTGCCTGGGCACCGGCCGGCTGCACTGGTGCGAGTGCGAGCACGGCCGCTGCCAGCACCCCGCCTAAGAGTGCCTTGATGCCTTTCACTGTTTTCCCCCTCTGCGTCGGAGTGCAGCACGGGGGAAGGCGGAATCCATGAATCCGCCGTGTGGCTCGCCCCCCGTTGAGCACATCACTGTGTTTCCGTCCCCGTGGTCGCGGGACCGGCACTAAAACTTTCTAGGGGGGCCTGCTTGGCATGTACAAGGCATCTTTGGGCCAAGTCGACGCAGCGCCCACACCCGTGCGACTGCGCCGTTTGATCCCAAGCCGGAGATGTTCAGCATGTTTGTCAGTCTCGGCAGACCGCGCTAGAAGAGCCGCTTCACGTTGTCGCCGAACGTCCAGCCCTTTGCGCCGTCCCAGTTGATGGACCAGGTCATCAGGCCCTTCAGTGCGCCGTTGTAGTGGTTCCACGCCTGGGTCACCAGGTTCGGGGGCATGTGGCCGCCGCCCGCGCCCGGTTGGGCGGGGAGGCCCGGGACCTGTTTGTCGTAGGGGACCTTGATCGTCGTGCCTTGGATGACCAGGCCCTTGTTCAGGCAGTCCGTCTGCGCGGTGAATCCCTGGACGGTGCCGGCGGAGTAGGAGTCGCCGGAGCAGCCGTACATGCTGCCGTTGTAGTACTGCATGTTCAGCCACCAGAGGCGGCCGTTGTCCGCGTACTTCTTCACGATGGGGAGGTACGCGCCCCAGATCGAGCCGTAGACCACGCTGCCCCCGGTGACGTACGCCGTCTCGGGTGCCATCGTCAGGCCGAAGTTGGACGGCATGCGGGCCAGGACGCCGTCGATGATGCGGATGAGGTTGGACTGCGAGGCGGAGAGCTGGTTGATGTTGCCGCTGCCGACGAGGCCGGTCTCGATGTCGATGTCGATGCCGTCGAAGTTGTACTTCTTCAGGATCGGCACCACCGTCTCGACGAAGCGGTCGGCGACCTTGCTGGAGCTGAGGTCGATGCCCGCCGCCGCGCCGCCGATCGACATCAGGATCGTGGCGCCGTTCGCCTTGGCCTGGCACATCTCGGCCGGTGTGGCGACCTTCACCGTCGCGTCCATGCCGTCTTCCCACAGGACGGTGCCGTCGGAGCGGATCACGGGGAACGCCGCATTGATCACGTTGTAGCCGTGGTCACGGATCCGGGTGTCGGTGATCGGGGTCCAACCGAACGGCGGATGCACGCCGTTGGCGGCACCGTCCCAGTTCTCCCAGTACCCCTGGAGCACCTTCCCGGCGGGCTTCGACTTGACCGCGCACGTGTCGGCCTGCGCGCCACGGCTCGCGTGCGCGGCTTGGGCGGCTTGGGCGGCTTGTGCGGCGGCCCGCTGGGCCACGGTTCTGGTGTCCTGGCGGTCCTGCCCTGCCCCATCGACGTACGCGGCACCCATGAGCATCGGTACGGCGAAAGCCATCGCCAGGCCGGCAGCCAGAAGGCGGGGACGGGGGCGGCGGGAAGTGCGTGCGGGAGCGTGGGGAGAGGTTCGGGATGACACGCTTACCTCCTGGACTGCGGTGCCTGGAGACGTAAGTGGTGCGACGCGCCACACCGTAAAGAGGTCCAGACCTGCCGTCAATAGGTCTGGACCATACCGATCGAGCAGGAGGCCTCTTCTTATGGACTGCCCCACGAACAGTCACAAGGACAGTCACATGGACAGCCCCACGAACAACCCCAGGGATACGCCCGTGGCCGTCCTCGACTCCACCGACCCCCTGGCCATCTCGGTGACCGAGGCGATCCGGAGCGGTGACGTCCACGCGCTGCGGCACCTCCTGGCCACCCACCCCGCGCTGGCCGCCGGCCGGATCAGCAAGGACGGTCCCGCCGCGGGACGGCGGAGTCTGCTGCACGTCGCCACCGACTGGCCGGGGCACCACCCGCACGCCGAGGCGGTCATCGCCACCCTGGTCGCGGCCGGCGCCGATCCCGACGCCCGTTTCGTCGGCGCCCACACCGAGACGCCTCTGCACTGGGCCGCCAGCAATGACGACGTCACCGCGGTGGACGCCCTCGTCGCGGCGGGCGCCGACATCGAGGCCTCCGGCGCGGTCATCGGCGGCGGCACTCCGCTCGCCGACGCGCGCGGCTTCGGGCAGTGGCGGGCGGCCCGCAGACTCCTGGAACTGGGCGCCCGCGCCGACCTTCAGGACGCGGCCACCCTTGGCCTGCTCGATCAGGTGGAGACCTTCCTGGCCGCCCCCGACTCCCCCACGCGGTCCGAGATCACCAGCGCCTTCTGGGGCGCCTGCCACGGAGGCCGACTCCCCACCGCCCGGCTCCTGTTGGAGCAGGGAGCGGACGTGAACTGGATCGGGTACGACGGCATGACGCCCCTGGACATCGCCCGCGCCCAGGCCGCCGCCCGCGGACAGGATCTCCCCGGCCCGCAGGATGCCGGTCAGAGCGGTGACGACATCGTCCAGTGGCTGCTCGCCCGAGGAGCGAAGACCCGCGCCGACCTCGGGTAAGCCACCTGCGCGGCAGAGGTGGTCCCGCCTTAACCCTCTCGGCCCGCGAAAGCACCCTCGCCCTCGAACGCCAGCTTGGCGAACCGTTCGCCCATGAGGCGGTGAGTGGCGGCGTCCGGATGGATCTGGTCGGGCAGCGGAAACTCGGCGGAGTCGGCATCCCCGTACAGCTCACGTCCGTCGAGGTAGTACAGGTTGGGGTCCTCCGCCGACCGCTGCTCCACGATCCGGGCCAGCTCCTCGCGGATGACGCTCAGGGTCAGCTTCCCGCTCGCGCGCTCCGCGGGATCACCCATGGCGATGAACTGAAGCCGTCCGGAGCTGAGATCGCTGAAGTCCGGCGCGCTGGGGCCCGGTGTGTCCTCGTGGATGGGGCACAGTACGGGCGAGACGACCAACAGCGGCGTACGGGGCCGGCCTTCACGGATGGTGTCGAGGAAACCGTGGACCGCGGGGCCGAAGGCGCGTAGGCGCATCAGGTCGGCGTTGACCACGTTGATGCCGATCTTGATGCTGATCAGGTCGGCCGGGGTGTCCCGCAGGGTGCGGGCGGTGAAGGGGTCGAGGAGCGCGCTGCCGCCGAACCCGAGGTTGATCAGTTCCACACCGCCGAGGGAAGCGGCGAGAGCGGGCCACGTGGTGGTGGGGCTCGCGGCGTCGGAACCGTGGCTGATCGAACTGCCGTGGTGCAGCCACACCTTGCGGTCCCGCGCGGGCGCGGGCTCGACGGGTGCGTCGGTGCGCAGCTCGACGAGTTCGGTCGTCTCGTTGTGCGGCAGCCAGATCTCGATGTCCTTGGCGGTGTCGGGCAGGTCGGCGAAGCGGAGGGTGCCGACCGGGCCGGACCGGTTCTCCATGGTTCCGGCGGTCATGTCGATGGTCAGGGTGTTGCCGCCGCTGACCGATGCCTGTCCGGCGAGGCGGCCGTCGACGAGCAGGTCGTACAGGCCCTCCGGGCGGGGCGGGGCGCCCACGTAGTCCCGCTTGGTGGGCAGCGTGTCCAGTTCGATGACGGTGGCCCGGGTACGGAAGGCGAGGCGGACACCGGAGGGTTGGGACTCCGCCATGGCCAACTGCCCGTCGAAGTACTGCGCGCGGGCCCATGCGGGGAGCCGGTGCGGCAGGACGCCATGGGCGGTGCGCTCCAGGTCGAGGGCGCCGCGCAGGAGGTCCGCGGTGATGGGCGTCGTGACGGGTGTGGTGATCCGGTTGTGCTCGGTGTTCATGGTCTCCACCTACTGATGATCGTGGTTTCTGGGCGGCCGGGAAGCGCCGACGGTGTGCCGAAGCGCGAGGGCTCCCGCCAGGGGCGGTACCGGTACTCGGGTCTACGGGGGCGGCCCGTAGGTCCACGGGGCCCTGCGGGCCCGCGGGCCCCGGATGTCGAGCGGTCAGGCCCGTCAGGCCTCGGGCCAGTTCCGCAGCAGGGCGTCGAGCGCGTCCAGAACGCGTGCCCATGTCTCCTGCGAGTCGGGTTCGCTGTGACTGAAGCCCCCCGCCAGCTCCAGGCTGACGTAACCGTGGAAGACGCTGCCCAGCATCCGGACCGCGTGGGTCTGGTCGGGCTCCGTCAGGTCGTAGCCGCGCAGGATCGCCCGCGTCATCTGCGCGTGCCTGACCCCCGCACTGGCGGCCGCCGTCTCCGGATCGAGCCGCAGCCGGGTCGCGGCGTAGCGGCCGGGGTGCTCCCGGGCGTAGTCGCGGTAGACGTCGGCGAACGCGGTCAGCGCGTCCTTCCCGGCCCGCCCGGCCAGCGCGGCGGCGCAGCGGTCGGCGAGCTCCTCCAGGGAGAGCAGGGCGATCCGCGTCTTGAGGTCGTGCGAGCTCTTCACGTGCGAGTACAGGCTCGCGACCTTGACGTCGAAGCGGCGGGCGAGCGCCGAGACGGTCACCTGCTCGAAGCCGACCTCATCGGCCAGCTCGGCGCCGGCCTGGGCCAAGCGCTCCGCGGTCAGACCTGCGCGCACCATCGCCGTCACCCTTTCTTCCCTGCACTCTGCGAGCCCTTGAAGCCCTACGCCTCTTCGGCATAACCCATTATGCATTTGCCTAATACCTTTAGGCAAATCAGCTAGCCGTACAGGCATCTGCACAAGCTTCCGTACAGGCGTCCCTCGCGTCGGCGATCCCGCTGTGGCGCCCGGCGAAACGACAAAGAGAGGCCTTCTCCGCACTCGCGGAGAAGGCCTCTCTCGTGGTTCCAGCCACGCCATGGACGTGTTCCGGCGCCGGCAGCGCCACCTCTTGGTCTACGACTCGATCAGGCCGAGCATCTCGCTCAAGCCAATCGAGCCACTCAGATCCCTCAGGTCACTCAGATCCCTCAGGTCACTCAGATCACTCAGGCAGCGCGACGCACGCGCGCCGCCTTGCGGGCCTCGGCCATCTCGCGGGATTCGGCGGTCCGGCGGGAGCCGCCGCCCGAGCGCCCGGGCTGCCCCGGCCGCGTGCCCATCCCCCGGAAGGGGGCGCCACCGCGCTTGGGGCGCTCCGTGCTGGGCGCGCTGCCGGCGATCGGCACCCCGGAGGGGGCCTTCGCGCCGGTGATGCGGCTCAACTCGGCCTCGCCGGAACGCACCTGGGTGATCTGCGGCCGGATCCCGGCGGCGGACATCAGGCGGCTCATGTCGCGGCGCTGGTTGGGCGTCACCAGGGTGACGACGCTGCCGGACTCACCGGCGCGGGCCGTGCGGCCGCCGCGGTGGAGGTAGTCCTTGTGGTCGATGGGCGGGTCGACGTTGACCACGAGATCGAGGTTGTCGACGTGGATGCCGCGGGCCGCGACGTTCGTGGCCACCAGGACCGTCACCGCGCCGCTCTTGAACTGGGCGAGGGTGCGGGTCCGCTGGGGCTGCGACTTGCCGCCGTGCAGTGCGGCGGCCCGTACGCCGCTGCCCATCAGGTGCTTGGTGAACTGGTCGACGGCGTGCTTGGTGTCCAGGAACATGATCACTCGGCCGTCGCGGGCCGCGATCTCGGTGGCGGCGGCCATCTTGTCGGCGCCGTGCACGTGCAGTTCGTGGTGCTCCATCGTGGTGACGGCACCCTTGGAGGGGTCGACGGAGTGCACGACCGGGTCGTGGAGGTAGCTGCGCACCAGGAGGTCGACGTTGCGGTCGAGGGTGGCCGAGAACAGCATGCGCTGACCGTCGGGGCGGACCTGGTCGAGCAGTTCGGTGACCTGGGGCATGAAGCCCATGTCGGCCATCTGGTCGGCCTCGTCCAGGACGGTGATGCTCACCCGGTCCAGGCGGCAGTCCTTGCGCTCGATGAGGTCCTTGAGGCGGCCGGGCGTGGCGACGACGACCTCGGCACCGGCGCGCAGGGCTCCGGCCTGCCGGCCGATCGACATGCCGCCGACCACGGTGGCGATACGCAGCTTCAGTGCCCGGGCGTACGGAGTGAGGGCCTCGGTGACCTGCTGGGCGAGCTCCCGGGTGGGCACGAGGACCATCGCGAGGGGGCGCTTCGACTCGGCGCGTCGGCCTTCGAGGCGCACGAGGAGCGGCAGCCCGAAGGCGAGGGTCTTGCCGGAACCGGTGCGGCCGCGGCCCAGGACGTCCCGGCCCGCGAGCGCGTTGGGCAGCGTGGCCGCCTGGATCGGGAACGGCTCGGTCACGCCGAGGCCGGTGAGGGTCTTCAGGAGCGGGGCCGGCATTTCGAGCTCGGCGAAGGTCTCCACCGCGGGCAGGCCCGGGGTGATGGTGACCGGCAGGGCGAACTCGCCCTGCGGGGCGGCGGGGCGGCGCCCCTGGCCGCCGGGGCGGTTGCCGGGCCGGGCGCCGCCACCCTTGCGGGGGTTCGCGCCGCGGGATCCGCCGCCGTTACGGGGAGTGGAATAGCGGTCGTTCGTGCGAGCTGAACGGTTCATGGAGAACCTTCCTCGATATGGCACGCATCGAGGAATTCTCGGTGGATTTCAACCGAACGAATTGCAAGCACGAGCCGAATAAAAGACAAACTTCTGTAAACAGCAACGAGCTGGTGCCCGCACCGTGAGGTGCGGGCACCAGCGTCGTTTTACGCTTCAGCGTCAGGCAGGAACGATGTTCTCGGCCTGCGGGCCCTTCTGGCCCTGAGTGACATCGAAGTTCACCTTCTGGCCTTCCTGAAGCTCACGGAAGCCCTGGGTGGCGATGTTCGAGTAGTGGGCGAAGACGTCCGGGCCGCCACCCTCCTGCTCGATGAAGCCGAAGCCCTTTTCCGAGTTGAACCACTTCACGGTGCCAGTAGCCATACTAAATATCTCCTTCGGGGCAAGCTCCGAGACCCGCACTGTGCGGACCCCGGCGTCGCCACGTTGATTGCCCCGTCCGGGAAACTTCTCCCGGAAATACAAAAGTGCCCGGGCGGAATAGATCCACCAAAGCACTTGAAGTCTTATGGGAACCACAACTGCAACTACGATCAACAGTAGCACGAGATGGCCGTCGCGGCGCGGCCAACCACTACTTATTTCGCCCGACCGGCTCAGAGCCCCACCACATTGCGGAAAATCGCGGACCCCAGGTCTCGCCGGAGGTCGGGAAATGACCCGCCGGACAGCAGGTCACGCAGGGTGACGAACGGCCGCGCGGGCGGACGAAGCACCGTAACGACGACAAGTGGCGACACATCCGTCCGCCCGTTCTCCGGCGGGATCACCCCCGGCGCTCCGTCGCAGCGTGCGGCCCTGGAGGTTGGCACGTGTCAATGCGGGACAGTTCAAGACTGAAAGGCATATTCCATTGCAATCTCGTTATGTGTTGACTCCTTGACGCCGGGAACCCTCCGAGGTTGGCTTTCAGCCATCTCGGACCACAACGGAGCGGTTCGATCGAGGAAGTGGGCGAATGAGAACCCGTATGCGTGAAGCCACCGTCGCCGTATCAGTGAGCGCCCTGGCACTCTCGCTGGCCGCATGCGGCAGCCTGCTCGGCTCGGACGACGGGAAAGAGCAGAACAAGAGGAAGGGCGACGCGGTCACCGTCGGCCTGCTCCTGCCCGAGAAGGAGACGGCCCGCTACGAGAAGTTCGACCACCCCATCATCGAGAAGCAGGTCACCAAGCTCACCAACGGCAAGGGCAAGCTCGTCTACGCCAACGCCGAAGGGGACGCCGACAAGCAGAGCGGCCAGCTCGACCAGATGGTGGCCGACAAGGTCGACGTGATCCTGGTGAGCGCGGTGAACGCGAAGAAGCTCGCTCCCGCGGTCGAGAAGGCGAAGGAAGCGGACATCCCCGTCATCGCCTACGACCGTCTCGCCGAGGGCCCCGTCTCCGGCTACGTGGCCTTCGACAACGAACTGGTCGGCCAGGTCCAGGGCCAGGCGATCCTCAAGGCGCTCGGCGCCAACCGCAAGAACAGCAAGGTCGTCATGATCAACGGTGCGACGACCGACCCGAACGCCCCCGTCTTCAAGGAAGGCGCGCTCTCCCAGCTCCAGAACCAGGTGGAGATCGCCAAGTCGTACGACACCGAGGGCTGGAAGCCGCAGATCGCGGGCGAGCACATGACCGACGCGATCACCGCGATCGGCAAGGACGACATCGCCGCCGTCTACTCCGCCAACGACGGCATGGCGGGCGGCGCGATCAAGGCACTCAAGGCCGCGGGCGTCACCGACCTGCCGCCGGTCACCGGCCAGGACGCGGAGCTGCCGGCCGTGCAGCGGATCGTCACGGGCGACCAGTACATGAGCGTCTACAAGCCCTACCCCGAAGAGGCCGTGGGCGCCGCGCAGATGGCGGTCCGGATCGCCCAGGGCCGCATGGTCGAGTACGACGCCCTGGCCGGGGACAGGTCCGAGAACGCCACCACGAAGAACATCCCCTCCCTCCTGGTCTCCGTCCGCCCCCTGACCCGGGACACCATCAAGTCCACGGTCATCGAGGACGGCATCTACAAGGTCAAGGAGATCTGCACGCCTGAGCTCAAGGCGGCGTGCGCGACGGTCGGCCTCAAGGGCTGAGGCACGGCAGTGTCACGGGTGACGGTCCCTCACGGGTAATAGTCGCGCCGGGGCAGCTTGAGCCACAGGTCGGGCGGGCCGGTGACGGCGCGGGCGTCGGCCGGCCGCAGGCCCACATACGCGCAGGCGTAGGCGACGGCGTTGTCGCGGTAAAGGTAGGAGGCGAGGACCTCCCACGAGGAGTCGTCCGCATCGGGATCGCCTCCCGGGTGCAGGTCCCAGCCCTCGATGACGCCGTCCCGGGCGACGCTGCCCTGGGCGCCGCTCTTGGGGTGGGCGTAGAGGCCGTAACAGACGGTGCCCGCGGAGAGCAGCCGCTGCACGCCGGGCATCGTGGGTGCGGACCCCCACGGCTGGGTGACGACACAGCCGCCCGGGACGTCGGTGGCCCCGACGATCCGCGGGGACTCCTCCATGTCGTGCGCCAAGGGGTCCTCCAGGAGTTCGTCCAGCTCCGGGTCTTCGCGGGGCTGCGCCCCGAGGCGGCGCGCGGCCTCGGCCGCGTCGATCCCGGCCACGCACGCCAGGCCCGTGCCCTCCACGTCGAGATCGCCCAGAGCGGCGGTCAGCCGTCTGCCTTCCGTCGCGGCGGCCGACTCCGCCGGGGTCAGGCCGCGCTCACCGACCGGCACCCTGAAGAGGCCGGGCGTCGGCCCGGCCAGGCTGAGCCGCCCCGGCGACCAGTCCGCCCGGACGATCCGCCACGGGTCGGCACCGGCGGCGGTCAGGACACGGGCGTTGTCCGCGCGGTTCGCCAGGACCGCCGTCCACAGGGCGGGGCGGCCCTCCTCCGCCGCGTCGACGTCGTCCACGCGCCGGGCCAGCTCGGCGACCACTTCCGGTGTGCCGAACAGCGCGGCCAAGTGCAGCGGACGGCCGCTGCCGCACACATGCGGGTCGGCGCCGCGCTCCAGGCGGTCACGGATCAGCGCGTGGTCCCGCCAGCCTTCCGGACCGAGACCCGCCCAGCCGTCACCCTCGACAACAGCCATGCCCCTCCCCCTTCGTGGTGACCCCGGCACCCGATCACGCTGTCATCGGCCACTCACCGAACGCTACAGACGGGCACCGACAATCTCCTCCGGGTCCCCCGTCCCCTGCGGGGGCACGCGTGCGCCCGGGCAGTTGTGACTGACCGTGTCGGCGAAGGCCTTGGCCAAGGGGGACAGCGCGTCCCAGCGGCGTACCGCCCAGCCGGTCCACAGCGTGGGCAGGTCCGGGATGGGGATCAGCCGCAGATCGGGGTGGCCGGGCCCCCGCCAGCCCGGCAGATCGGGCACGATCGCGTGACCCAGGCCCAGTTCGGCGAGCAGGAGGGCGGTGTCCCAGTCGGCGACGCTGGTGTCGGAGGCCGGCCTGATGCCGCGCTCGGTGAACCAGGCGTCCAGGCGCGCGCGGGACGTCGTGCTCTCGGGGAGACCGATCAGCTGGATCCCGGCCAGGTCAGCGGTGGTGATCCGCTCCTCGCCTGCCAGCGGGTCATCGCGGTGGACGGCCAGCACCCAGGGGAGTTCGATGACGGGGCGTTGCTCGATGCCCTTCACCGGGGCGCCCAGGGTGATCCAGGCCAGATCGAGGCCGCCCGCGATGAGGGCGTCGAAGCAGCCGCGGCTGGAATGCGCGGTCTCGAATTCGAGGCTCACCCGAGGATGGCGCCGGCGGAAGGCCACGATCGCGTCGGACATGAAGTGCCGCACCGTGGTGGCGCCGGTGGTGATGCGTACCGATCCGGCCTCGCCGCGCGCCAGGTCGCGCAGCCGCCGCAGGGCGTGGTCGATGTCGCCGAGGCCCCCGGCCGCCGCGTTGTGCAGGAGCAGTCCGGCCGGTGTGGGGACGACTCCGCGCGGGTGGCGTTCGAGCAGGCTGAGCCCCAGCTCCCGCTCCAGGCGCCGGATGTGCTGGCTGACCGCGGGCTGCGTACAGGAGAGGTCGCGGGCGACGGCGCTGAGGCTGCCCGTCCGGCAGACGGCGACGAAGACACGTAGGTCGTCCAGAGTCATGAGGAGTGAAGCTACCGCTTGGGGGTCTGCAAGGAAATCCGAGGATTGACTTGGGTGTCGGATGGGCGGGACGATCTTTGCGGGCCCAGGGCGGCAACCCGGCCCGGCCCGCACGTCATCCGGAGGGCGGGCGGACGGGACCGGGTGCCGACCCGTCGGCACGGGCCAGGCTTCTTCGCACCAGTCTTCTCCGTCCCGGGCTGCCCGCACTCCGGTACGCCGACCGTCCCGGGAAGGGTGATCCATGCAGGCACTCGAGACAGCGGCCATAGCCGCCGCGGCCGTCGCGGCAGGCGGCATCAACGCGGTGGTCGGCTCCGGCACCCTGATCACCTTCCCCACCCTGCTCGCCTTCGGATACCCGCCGGTGCTGGCCAACGTCTCCAACACCATCGGCCTCGTCCCGGGCGTCCTCAGCGCGGCGTACGGCTATCGCGCCGAGCTCAAGGGCCAGCGGCGCCGCCTCCTCAAGCTCGGTCTCGCCTCGCTCCTGGGCGGTGTGGTGGGCGCCGTGCTGCTCCTGAAGCTGTCCGCCGACACGTTCCGCTCCGCGGTGCCGGTGCTCATCCTGCTCGCCTGCGTGCTGGTGCTGTTGCAGCCGCGTATCCAGAAGTGGCTCGCGCGGCGCGACGCGCGCGGCCGGGCGGACGGCGGCGCTCCCCTGTGGGCCGGTGTCATGGTCACCGGCGTCTACGGCGGCTACTTCGGCGCGGCCCAAGGAGTGCTGCTCATGGGCTTGTTCGGCTCGTTCCTCCGCGACGACCTCCAGCGCCTGAACGCCGTCAAGAACGTCCTCGCGTGCATCGTGAACGGCGTCGCCGCGGTCATCTTCATCGCGGTGACGACGGTCGACTGGACGGTGGCCGGGGTGATCGCCGCCGGTGCGACCCTGGGCGGTCTCGTCGGGGCGCGGGTGGGCCGCCGCCTCTCCCCCGCCGTGCTGCGCGGGCTGATCGTGGTGGTCGGGGTGACGGCGGCCGTCGCCGTGGCCGTGTGAGCCCCTCGGCCCGGCGGCACGCAGACGGGCGTCGGGCGCGACCGACGTCCGGGGCCGTCAGGCCGTCTCAGGCCGCCCGGCTCTGGCGCCGGTAGCCGCCCGGCGCCAGGCCGTACTCGCGCTTGAAGGCTTTGGCGAAGGCGAACTCCGAGCCGTATCCGGTGCGGGCGGCGACCGTGGTCAGCGGGGCGTCGGACTCCCGCAGCATGCGGGCGGCGGTCGTCATGCGCCACCGGGTCAGATAGGACATCGGCGGTTCGCCGACCAGCGCGGCGAACCGCCGGGCGAACGCGGCACGGGACAGGCCGGCCCGCACCGCGAGGGACTCGACCGTCCACGAGGCCGCGCGGTCGTCGTGCATGGCGGTCAGGGCGGGGGCGACCGCCGAGTCGCTCAGGGCCGCCGCCCAGCCCTGAGCCGTGGCCGACGGCTGATCGTCCAGCCAGGCCCGCAGGATGTAGAGGAGCAGCGAGTCGATCAGGGTGGGCACGATGCCGTCGGAGCCGATGCGCGGGTTCTCCAGCTCGGTGCCGAGGAGTTGGACGGCGGCGCTCAGCTCGGGGTGGCGGCCGTGCCGGGTCGGCAGATGGATCACCTCGGGCAGCTGGCGCACCAGGGGATGCGGGCGGCCCTGGTCCAGGTGGTAGTTGCCGCACAGCAGGCTGGTCTCGGCGCCCTCGCCGCCCAGCGTGACCGAGCCGATCGGGGAACTGCCGTGGAATTGCGCGGCCTTGAGTTCGTCCGCCGGGGTGGTGGGCTGGTCGGCCAGGATGTGGCCCCGCCCGTCGCGCAGGAAGACCACGTCCCCGGCGTTCAGCGGAATCGGCTCCAGGTGCGCGGACGCGTCGGGCAGCGGGACCAGCCAGCAGGTCCCGTACAGGACCACGTGGAATCCGGCGCCCGCGACGGGAGGCAGCCGCAGGCCCCAGGGGGCGCGGCCGTTCGTCCGCACGGATGCCGGGTGCCCGGTGCGCATCGAGGCCAGCGCCTCGGTGAGGATGTCCATCCGGCCTCGCCCTTTCCTGGTGCCACCCGCCGCGGTCGGCTTGTTCGGCCGGCCCGCCGCGGGTCTCCTGATCCGGCCGCCCCGCCGGGACCGCCGCCCTCGGACCGTCCTGCCCCGGGCGGCCGGTCCGTCCCGTCCGGCCCGTTCAGACCGATCAGACCGCCCGGCCCGTTCAGACCGTCAGGACAATCTTGCCCTGTACGTGCCCCGAGGCGACCAGTTCGTGTGCCTTGCCTGCCTCCGCCAGCGGGAACGTCTCCTCCACGTAAGGACGGACCAGGCCCGCGTCGATCAGCTCCGCGACGGCTTCGAGCCCGGCGGCGTCGGGTGCGACCATGACTCCGGCGAAGCGCCGTCCGGCGGCCTCGACGCGTGCGGCGAGCTCCTTGTCACCGTGTTCCAGGATGGTGATGAGTACGCCGCCGGGGCGCACCACGCCCAGCGAGCGATCGCCCTGTGCCGTGGAGTCGAGGAAGACGTCGACGTCCTTGGCGGCCTCGGTGAAGTCGGTGGTGCGGTAGTCGATGATCTCGTCGGCGCCGAGGCCGCGTACGAAATCGTGCCGGGCCGCGCTGGCTATCGCGATCACGTGTGCGCCCCGGGCCTTGGCGATCTGCACGGCGAAGTGGCCCACGCCGCCTGCGGCGCGCTGGATCAGGACCCGGTCGCCTTCCTTGACGTCCGCCGCCCCCACCAGGCCCTGCCAGGCGGTGAGCGCCGCGAGGGGCACGGCAGCGGCGTGCACGTGGTCGAGCGAGGCGGGCTTGCGGGCGAGCTGGCCGGACGGCGCGACGACGTACTCGGCGTATCCGGTGGCGGCGCGGGGGAAGTGCGGCATGCCGTACACCTCGTCGCCCACCGCGAACCCGGCGCCGGGGCCCGCCTCTTCGACCACGCCGGAGATGTCCCAGCCCACGCCGAACGGCGGCTCGCCGAGCAGCGGCAGGGCGCCGGCCCGGACGGCCACGTCGACCGGGTTGACGGCGCCGGCGTGCACTTTGACGAGGACCTCGCCCGCCAGCGGCTCGGGCCGCTCGGTCGTCACGACTTCGAGGACCTCGGGGCCGCCGATGGACTTCTGGATCACTGCGCGCATGGTGGATCTCCTGGGTCTCGTTCGATGGAGCATCCGGTTGATGTCCTCAACCGCTGATGTCCTCGACCCTAGGGAGATCGGATGAGCCGCAGAATGGCCTTCTGTCTCGGTCACATGTCTCAGCGTCTTGTCGGGCGACACCTTCGGCCATGAAGAGGCCATGCGGGGTCCCGGTCTCAAGTGTTCCGTTTCGTGCAACTCCCGCACCACGGACACCACTTGCAGGGTTGACTGGGCACCGACAACGCGTATGGTCTAGGCCAATGAGCCGACCGAGGCGCCCGGCCGGCTCTTGCCCCTCATCCCCCACTCAGAGGGAACAGCGATGAACAAGAAGCAGAAACTGGCAGCCGCTCTGGGCGCGGGATTCGCGCCCCTGCTCGTCCTGGCCTCCGTCACCCCGGCCAGCGCACACGGCTACGTCTCCTCGCCCCCGAGCCGTCAGGCACAGTGCGCGGCAGGCACCGTGTCCTGCGGAGAGATCACCCATGAACCCCAGAGCGTCGAAGGCCCCAAGGGGCAGACGACGTGCAGCGGTGGGAACACGCGGTTCGCCGAACTGGACGACGACAGCAAGGGCTGGAAGGCCACCGACGTCGGCTCGTCGCAGGAGTTCAGCTGGAAGCTGACGGCACGTCACAGCACCAGCACCTGGCAGTACTTCGTCGGCGGCAACAAGATCGCTGAAGTCGACGACGGAGGCGCCCAGCCGGGCGCGACCGTCACGCACAAGGTCGACTTCGGCGGACTGACCGGCAAGCAGAAGGTGCTCGCGGTGTGGAACGTCGCCGACACCTCCAACGCCTTCTACGCCTGCATCGACGTGAACATCAAGGGCTGAGCCCTGACGGGTGGTTCCCCCACACCACCCCCGCCCGGTCCGCCGGTCCGACGGCGTCATCACGCCGTCGGACCGGCGGGCCGGGCTCTCGCGTCTCCCCGTTCACCGAGGGGCGGCCAGCACGGCCGCGAGGCCCTCGCGCAGATCGTCGACGAAATACCCGGGAACCTCCAGCGACGGGAAATGACCACCGCGTTCGGGCGACTGCCACCGGACGATTTGGCGGTACCGCTCCTGCGCCCAGGGACGCGGCGACTTCTCGGTGTCGCGGGGGTACATGGTGACGGCCGACGGGACGTCGACCCGCAGGCCGGGGTCGAGGGAGTTGTGGCTCTCGTAGTAGATACGGGCGGCCGAGGCGCCGGTTCGCGTCAGCCAGTACAGGGTGACGTCGTCGAGCACCCGGTCGAGAGACAGCGTCTCGAAGGGGCTGTCCTCGGTGTCCGACCATTCGGCGAACTTGTCGAGGATCCAGGCGAGAAGCCCCACCGGTGAGTCGACGAGCGCGTAGCCGATGGTCTGCGGGCGGGTCGCCTGCTGCTTCGCGTACGCCGCGCGGTGGCGCCAGAAGTGACGGGTCTCCTCCGCCCACCCGCGCTCGACCTCCGTCAGGCCGTCCGTGCTCAACCCGGGCGGCGCCTCCGCGAACAGCGTGTGGATGCCGAGGACGTGCTCCGGGAACCTGCCGCCGAGCACCGTGGTGATGTTGCCTCCCCAGTCCCCGCCGTGGGCCAAGAACCTGCCGTAGCCGAGCCTCCCCATCAGTTCCACCCAGGCGGCCGCGATCTTCTCGATCCCCCAGCCGGTGGTGGCCGGCTTGTCGCTGTAGCCGAATCCCGGCAGTGACGGGACCACGACGTGGAACGCCGGGGCGTCCGCGCTCTCCGGGTCCGCCAGGTCGTCCACCACGTCGACGAACTCGGCGACGCTGCCCGGCCAGCCGTGCGTCAAGATCAGAGGCGTGGCGTCCGCGCGCGCGGAGCGGCGGTGCAGGAAGTGGATTCCCAGACCGTCGATGACCGTGCGGAACTGGCCGATCTGGTTGAGGCGCTCTTCGAACGACCGCCAGTCGTAACCGGTACGCCAGTAGTGCACGACATCGACGAGGTCGGCGCGAGGAACGCCCTGTGCCCAACGGCCGGCGCCGGGCGCGGCACCGCAGACCGTCTCGGCCTCCGGAAGGCGTGCGGCGGCCAGCCGTGCGCGCAGATCGTCGAGCTCGGCGTCGGGTGCGTGGGCCTCAAACGCCTGTACGCCTTGCGGGTCTCGCACGCCCTGCGCGTCGTGCGGGGGTTGCACGTCTTGCACGTCTCGCGGGAGTTGCGCGTCTCGTACGTCTTGCGCGTCCCGTACTTCTTTCACGTCTCGCGGGGGTTGCGCGTCTTGTCGGTCGCTGGTCGGGCGGGGCATGGCACCTCCTGGCCGTCGCGGAACCGGCCCCGACCTGTCGAGAACCGGCTAAGACGGTTCTAGCAGTCCGCGGGCCGGACCCGCAACCGGCTAAGGTGGTTCCATGTCTGCCGCGTTTCCTGACTTCCGCCTCGGCACCGTGCTGGCGACCAGCTTCACCGGGACGCTGTCGGAGCGTCACGGCGACGCCGTCGAACGCATTCCCGTGCCGCACCGACTGGTCGACTGGCTCGCGGTCAACGGCCTCACCGTGGACTCCTGCACCCCGGCCCAGCTCGATCTCGCCCGGGACCTGAGGGAGTCGATTCACGCCGCCGCGACGGCCGCCGCCCTCCGGGACGCGCTGCCCGCGACCGCGGTCCACGTCATCAACGACTTCAGTGCCGGGGGCCGGGCCGCGGCGATCCTGACGCCCGACGGCCGGCGGCGCTGGCAGCTCAGTTCGCCCTCCCGCGTGGAGGACGCCCTCGGCGTGATCGCCGCCGACGCGATCAGCGTCATCGCGGGTGAACGCGACGGAAAACTGGCCCTGTGCGCGTCACCGACCTGCCGGGCCGCCTTCTTCGACACCAGCCAGAGCCGCACCCGCAAGTGGTGCGACATGAACACGTGCGGGAACCGCCAGAAGAAGGCGCGCTTCCATGCCAACCAGCGCGCCAGACCAAGACCCTCGGAATGATCGCCGCGGAGCGGGTGCGGGCTGCGATGGTGGACCCATGGCCGATCTGCGAAAGACTCTGGAGACGCACGTCAGCAACAGCTCCGTGGCGGGAGCGGTGGGCCTGGTGGCCCGCGGCGACCGGAGCGAGGAAGTCGCGGCCGTCGGGTCCGTCGACGTCGAGGGCACCGCTCCGATGGCCAGGGACTCCCTGTTCCGTATCGCCTCGCTGACCAAACCGATCGTCGCCGCCGCCGTGCTGATGCTGGTGGAGGAGGGCCGGATCGCGCTGGACGATCCGGTCGGGCGGTGGCTTCCGGAGCTGGCGTCGCCGAGCGTCGTCCGCACTCCGGACGCACCGGTGGACGACGTGGTCCCGGCCGTGCGCCCCATCACCGTGTCCCACCTGCTCACCTCCCGTACGGGGTACGGATTCCCGTCCGACTTCACGCTGCCCGCGCTCGCCCCGCTGTTCAGCGAACTGAAGCAGGGGCCGCCGCAGCCGCAGGCCCCTCCGGCGACCGACGAGTGGCTGGCCGCGCTCTCCCGGATCCCGCTCCTGCACCAGCCCGGCGAGGGCTGGCTCTACAACCTCAGCTCCGACCTCCAGGGCGTGCTGATCTCCCGCGTCACGGGGGCGTCGCTGCCCGACTTCCTCGCCGAGCGGCTGTTCGAGCCGCTGGGGATGACCGACACCGCGTTCTCGGTGCCGCCCGGCAAACTCGACCGGTTCACCAGCTATTACGCGGCCGGGGCCGAGGCCGGGCCCGAACGTGATCCCCGCAGCGGCCTCGAACTGCTCGACGCCCCCGACGGGCAGTGGAGCAGCCCGCCTCCGTTCCCGTCCGGCGCCGGCGGTCTGGTGTCGACCGTCGACGACTGGCTCGCCTTCGGGCGGATGCTGCTCGCCGGGGGCACGGCCGGCGGCGGGACCCGGCTGCTCACGGACGGCTCGGTGCGGCAGATGACCACCAATCACCTCACCACCGCCGAACGGCGGTCCGCCGGGCTCTTCCTCGAAGGCATGGGCTGGGGCTTTGGCGGCTCCGTGGACGTCGAGGCGGTCGAACCCTGGAACGTGCCGGGGCGCTACGGCTGGGTCGGCGGAACCGGCACGACCGCCCACATCGTCCCCGCCACCGGCGCCGTCACGATCATGTTCAGCCAGTTGCAGATGGGCGGCCCCAGCTTCCCCGACCTGATGCGGGACTTCTGGCGGTACGCCGCCGGGAGCTGAGCGCACCCACCGGGCCCCGCTCCGCGTCAGGTCTGGCGCACCGGCTCGTAGACGTCCGCGTGGAGGCCGAAGGTCCACGCCACGCCCTCCCTGGCCGTCCGCGTGGCGGGCGGCACGCGCAGCCAGTACGTACGGCGCGTGCCGTCCGGCTCCGGCGTGGAGTTGACCACCTCGACCATCACCACGTCCTCGTCTCCGGCCAGTTCGACGCGCCAGAGCACGCCGGTCTCGTCGCGGTGCACGGGGACCGCGCCCGACTCGTCCAGATAGCGGTCGTAGCCGTAGTGCTCCAGCATGACGCGGCGCAGTTCGGCGTTCTCCTCGGCGCCGATGCGCTCGGGGGTCAGCGCGGAGAGTTCGCCCAGGAACTCTTCCGGCACCGGCATGCCGCGCCAGGCGTGCAGCGCGAACCCGTCGGGGAAGGCGAGCGCGGGGCCGTCCGCGCGGTCCAGGCGGCCGGCCTCGTCGCGGTGCAGTTCCAGGGGGCGTTCGCAGACGATCGCCACCCGCTCGAAGGGCCACCACCAGCCCGCCGCGCGGGCCACCGCCGCCAAGCCGTCCAGCGGACTGCCCTCGGAGGTGTCGAACGCGCACAGCCAGGCCGCCTCGTGCTGGCCCAGCACGGCATCCAGCAGGACGAGCCGGACGGCCGTCTCCGCCGTGTGGTCGCCGTCCGTCAGCTCCTCCACCACGCCCGTACGGATGCGGGAGGCGAGGGCCTGGGTGATGTCCCAGAGCCGGGCGCCGGTGGCGTTCCAGTGCTCGGACCAGCCGCCCGGCCCCAGCCGCGCGTGCACGGAGGCCCGCTCGGACGCCCAGGGCCGGCTGCGGACCGCGTCACGGACGCTGCGGCCCAGGCCGTCCCGCTCCGCCGTCACGCGCCGCACGGCTTCGAGAGGGGAAGCGGCCCAGAGGATGCGCTCGGGCTCGGGCAGCCCGGCCCTGCGGTAGGCCAGACGCACGCCCGCCTCGGCCGCCGCACGGTCGGCTGGGCCGGTGGCGGCCACCGCCCGCCGCCACCGCGTCACGTCGGCATCACCCGACGGCGCCTGCATCGGCGGCCGTTCCCGCGACACCTCCCGGTCCACCGGCCGATCCGCCGACCGATCCGCCGACCGATCCGCCGGCCGCTCCAGCGCCCGCTCCCCCGCCGACATCCCATCCGCTCCCATGTCGTCCCCCTCGCGCTTTCCGCTCCCGGCTGCTCCGCGTCGCTCCGGCCCGTGCTCCATCAGTCGGCCACCAGGCGCACGGAACCCGGCACGTACTCACGCTGGCGCACCACGCGGTACCAGCCCTTCGGCAGCGCAATCGCCGCGTGCTCCTCGTGGACGACCCGCCCGCCGTCGGGCAGGTGCAGCAGCATCGGTCCGAACGGGCCCGACTCGCGCATCAGTTGGCCCGGACCGACCACGGCGTGCGCGTGCCCCGTCACCTCGCCGAGGGCCAGCACGAGCCTGCCGCGGGCATCCCGCGGCTCCTGCGGACCGTCCTCGACGCGCGGCGGCAGCGCCGACTGCGCGACGGGCACGATGAGCACATCTCCCTGCCGGTACATGGGTGTTCCCTCCCCGCGGCGCGCTCTGCACCGCCCATGAGATCCGACCGTACGGCGAGGGTCTGACATTGATGCTGATACTCAGGTTCCGGCCGCCGGGCGGTGCCACGAGCCGTCCCCGGCGGCCTCCCGGCGGGCTTCGCGGCCCTGCGCGAGGCGTTGTCAGTGGCGCTTGGTAGAAATTCTGCACATCGGCCGATCAGCACAGAGGTGGGATCGCCGCAGTTGAGCGCCGGTTCGGCGCCATGGGCAAGGGAGCGGGCGGACATGACCATCGGAGACGACCAACAGCACTGGCACGGCCTGCCCATCCATGAGTTCCCGCAGCTCGACGAGAAGTCCTCGGAGCCCCTGCCCGCGGCCGACTCCGTGGCCTGGCGCATCGCCGTCGACTCGTACGACAGCGACGAGGCCTGGGAGGCCGCTTTCGCGCGGTTCACCGCGGCCGTCGACGTGTCGCGGGTGCGGGCGGTCATCGTGGGCGCGTGGAGCGACGCCTACGAGAACGGGCCGGGTCAGGTGATCGCCGCGCTGGTCGACGCGAGCCCGCGCATGCCGGAGCTGCGGGCCCTGTTCCTGGGCGACATGGACGCGGAGGAGTGCGAGATCTCCTGGATCAACCAGGCCTGTGTCACCCCGCTCCTTGACGCCTTCCCCGCCTTGGAGGAATTCGCCGTGCGCGGCGGCAACGGCCTCGCGTTCCCCGCCGTGCGGCACGAGCGGCTGCGGTCGCTCACCGTCGAGACGGGCGGGCTTCCGGTCGAGGTGGTGCGCGGGATCGCCGGGAGCGACCTGCCCGCCCTGGAGCACCTGGACCTGTGGCTCGGCACGTCCGAGTACGGCGGCGACGCCGCGGTCGCGGACCTGGAGCCCTTCCTCGTGGGCACCCGCCTGCCCCGGCTGCGACATCTCGCCCTGCGCAACAGCGAGATCCAGGACGACGTCGCGGCGGCCCTGGCGTCCGCGCCGGTGGTGGCCCGCCTGGAGGTCCTCGACCTCTCCATGGGCGTGCTGACGGACGCGGGGGCCACCGCGCTCCTGGCCGGACAGCCGCTGACCCATCTCAAGAAGCTCGACATGCACCACAACTTCCTGAGCGAGGCCGTGCGCACGCGCGTGCGCGAGTCGCTGGAACCGGCAGGCGTCGAAGTGGACCTCGACCCGGACGACGTGGAGGAGTACACGGAGGACGACGGCACCGTGTGGCGCTACGTGGCAGTGGGCGAGTAGCGACGACCTGAGGGAGGACGAGAGAGAGGGGGGACGTCATGGGGTATCGAACGGCGCATCTCGACTGGTTCCACGGCCTGCCGGTGTTCGCCTTCCCGTGCGAGGGCGACGGCCCCCGGGAGGCGCTGCCCTCGCCGGAGTCGGTCGCCTGGCGGTTCGGCCGGACGGACGGAGACGGCGACATCACCTTCGAGCAGCAGTGGCAGCGCTTCCTGGACTCCGTGCCGCTGCACAAGGTGCGCGCGATGGTCATCGGACGGTGGTGGCAGGAGTACGAGGACGTCGGCATCGACGCCGTCATCGAGTCGCTGTGCGCCGCGCGGGACAGACTCACGGGGCTGCGGGCCCTGTTCCTCGCCGACGTGCTGTCCGAAGAGTTCGAGATCTCCTGGATCAGACTGGGTGATCTGACGCCGCTCCTCAAGGCGTTTCCCCTTCTGGAGAAGCTGGGGGTGCGCGGCGGCGAGGGCCTCGTCCTGGAGCCGGTGCACCATATGGCCCTGCGCGAGCTCCGCTTCGAATCGGGCGGGCTGCCCGCCGCTCCGGTCCGGGCCCTGGGGGCCTGCGAGTTTCCCGCGCTCGACCACCTGGAACTGTGGCTCGGCACGTCCTGGTACGGCGGCGACACCGCGATCGAGGACATCGCCCCGCTCCTGGCGCCCGGCGTGCGGATGCCCTCACTGCGCCACCTCGGCCTTCAGAACAGCGACATCCAGGACGAGATCGCGGCGGCGGTCGCCGGGGCCTCCGTCGTGCCGCAACTGGACTCCCTGGCACTGTCCATGGGAGCGCTGAGCGACGACGGCGCCGCCGCGCTGCTCGGCGGCCAGCCGCTGACCCATCTGCGGACACTCGACCTGCACCACCACTTCCTCTCCGCCCCGATGACCCAGCGCGTCCGGTTCGCGCTGGAACCGCACGGGGTGCGGGTGGACCTCCGGCGCGGGCGTGCCGCCGCCGAACGATCGGAGGCCCGCTATGTCGCCGTCGGCGAATGACGAACGGCCGCGTGCGGCACCCCGGTTCGCCGTCGTGGGCAACCCGGAGAACCGCCGGGTGACCCTGTTCGCGGCGGCCGTACGGGAGGCCGGGCTGCCCGCGCCACGCGTCGTGCCGTGGCGGAACGTACTGCGCGAGGGCGGTGTGGACTTCGGCGCGGACGAGGTGGTGCGGCTCGAATCACCCGGGGAGAACACCGACGTGGACCGGGCGCTGCGCGCCTTGGACGATCCCACGCGGGTGGAGGGCAGCGCGCGCTGGTACGGGCGGTTCATGGCGGCCGTGGGGTCGCTGAGCGGCGGGCTGCGGCTCGACGCTCCGCACGACCTCCGCGTGCTCTTCGACAAGCGGCTCTGCCACGAGGTCCTCGCCCGCGCGGGCGTCCCTGTTCCGCCGTCCCCCACTTCAGGCACGACGGCGACCGTGCGCGGCTGGGACGACGTACGGGCGCTGATGCGTGAGCAGCGCATGCCGCGGGTCTTCGTCAAGCTCGCCCACGGGTCCTCCGCGTCCGGGGTGCTCGCCGTCGAGACGGCCGGCGCGGGCCGCGTGCAGGCGACCACGTCCGTGGAGCGGGCGGACGGCCGGCTGCACAACTCCCTGCGGGTGCGGCGTTATCGGCAGGAGCGGGAGATCGCCGCGATCGTCGACGCGCTGGCACCCGACGGACTGCACGTCGAGCGCTGGATGCCGAAGGCGTCCCTGCACGGCCGGGTGGCCGACCTGCGGATCGTGGTGATCGGCGGGCGGGCCACGCACGCCGTCGTCCGGACGAGCGGCTCGCCCCTGACCAACCTCCACCTCGGGGGTGCGCGCGGGGACCTGGCCGCGGCCGTCGAAGCGGCGGGGGCGCGCTGGACGGAGGCCCTGGCCGTCTGCGAGCGGGCTGCCGCCTGCTTCCCCGGCACGCTCTGCGTCGGCGTGGACCTGCTGCCCGCCGTCGGCTGGCGGCGGTTCACCGTCGGCGAGGTCAACGCCTTCGGGGATCTGCTGCCGCGCCTGACCGGCCTGCCCGGCAGCGGGGCCGAGGGCCTGGACACGTACGCGGCGCAGATCGCCGCCGTGCTCCGGCAGCCGTCGCCGGCCGCCGTGCCTTCCCCGCTCACCTGCGACCGGCTCCACCCGCACCACGACGCGACGGACCACCCCGCGCTGAACCACCCCGCAAGGAACGACCATGCGAACGCCTGACCCGACGAGCGCCCCGGACACCCCGGACGCCCTCGAAGCTCCCGAAGCCCTCGAAGCTCCCGAAGCTCCCGAAGCTCCCGAAGCTCCCGACATGAACGAGGTCGTCGGTCGTGACGATCTCCTCCTCGTCACCCTCGACACCCTGCGCCACGACGTGGCCGCCGAGCTCGCCGCCGCGGGCCGCATCCCGCACCTGGCCCGCCATCTGCCGGGCGGTGTCTGGGAGCGGCGGCACGCGCCGGGCAGCTTCACCTACGCCTCGCACCAGGCGATGTTCGCCGGGTTCCTGCCCACGCCCGCCGCTCCGGGACCGCACCCGCGGCTGTTCGCCGCACGGTTCGCGGGGAGCGAGACGACCGCCGGGCGCACGTTCGTCTTCGACACCCCCGACCTGGTGTCCGGGCTCGCGGCCGCCGGGTACCGCACGGTGTGCGTCGGCGGGGTCGGCTTCTTCAACAAGCAGGGCGCCCTGGGCGGCGTACTGCCGGGGCTCTTCCAGGAGAGCCACTGGGAGCCGGAGTTCGGCGTGGCCTCGCCCACCTCGTTCGAGGCGCAGGTCGAGCGGGCCGAGAAGGTGGTGGCCGAACTCCCCCACGACCAGCGGCTCTTCCTGTTCCTGAACGTGTCCGCGCTGCATCAGCCCAACTGGTTCCACCAGCACGGCGCCACCCCCGAAGCCGGGGACAGCCGCGCGACGCACGCGGCGGCCCTGGAGTACGTCGACCGGCACATCGGGCGTCTTTTCGCCGCCATGAGTTCGCGCCGCCGCTGCTTCGCCGTCGTCTGCTCCGACCACGGCACGGCCTACGGCGACGACGGCTACGTGGGCCATCGCCTCGGGCACGCGTCCGTGTGGACGGTGCCGTACGCCCACTTCTTCCTGGAGCCGTCCGCATGAGCACACCGCAGCTTCTCGACCCGGCCACCACACGCCCGTACCAGAGCTACGTCTACGCCTACCCGCACAAGACCGCCTACCGTCCGCTGCCCGACCGGCCCCGGCTGCGCACCCTGTGGGCGGCGGAGCCCAAGGACGCGCTCTCCCTCTATCTGCACATACCCTTCTGCGAGGTCCGCTGCGGGTTCTGCAACCTGTTCACGCGCATCGGCGCGCCCGGCGAGCTGACCACCCGCTATCTCGACGCCCTCGACCGGCAGGCCACCGCGGTGCGCGACGCCCTGATCGAAGGCCAAGGCGAAGGCGGTGCCGCGGCGCCGGTGGGTTTCGCCAACGCCGCGTTCGGCGGCGGCACGCCCACCTATCTGGAGGCCGCGGAGCTGGAGCGGCTGTGCGACATCGCCGAGCGCATGGGCGCCGACCTGCGGGCGATCCCCCTCTCGGTGGAAGCCTCACCCGCGACGGCCACCGCCGACCGGCTGGCCGTCCTGGCCGAGCGCGGGGCGACCCGGCTGAGCCTGGGCGTGCAGAGTTTCGTCGACGCCGAGGCACGCGCGGCCGTGCGTCCCCAGCGCCGGGCGGACGTCGAGGCGGCGCTCGGCCGGGTGCGGGACGCCCGCATCCCGGTGCTCAACATCGACCTGATCTACGGGATCGACGGCCAGACGCGGGACAGCTGGCGCGCCTCCCTGGACGCCGCCCTCGCCTGGCGGCCCGAGGAGCTCTACCTCTACCCGCTCTATGTGCGGCCGTTGACCGGCTTGGGCAAGCACGGCACGGCGCTGAGCGACGCGGACTGGGACGAGCAGCGGCTGCGCCTCTACCGCCAGGGCCGCGACCACCTCCTGGCCGAGGGGTACGTCCAGGTGTCGATGCGCATGTTCCGCCGCGCGGACGCGCCCCCGCAGGGCGCGGACGACCACGCCTGCCAGACCGACGGCATGATCGGCCTGGGCTGCGGCGCACGCTCGTACACGTCGTCGCTGCACTACTCCTTCGACTACGCGGTCGACCTGCGCGAGATCCGCACGATCATCGACGATTACACCGCCACCGAGGACTTCGGCGGCGCGGTGCACGGCCGCCGGGTCGACGGGGACGAGGCCCGCCGCCGCCATCTCCTCCAGTCGCTGCTCCAGGCGCAGGGCATGCCGCTGGCCGACTACCGCGAGCGGTTCGGCACCAGCCCGTACGAGGACTTCCCCGCCGAGCTCACACGGTTCGCGGACCGGGGCTGGCTCGAACCGGAGCAGGAGCCGGCCCACGGGCTGCTGCGCCTGACGCCGGAAGGGCTCGCGCACTCCGACGCGATCGGCCCCGAGCTGTTCTCCGCCGCGGTGCGCGCCGCGATGGCCGCCTACGAGCTGAAGTGAGCCCGCGCACGATGACCCCACCGAGCATGGACCTGACGCTCCTGTACCGCGGCCCGCTGGCCTCGTGCGACTACGCCTGCCCGTACTGCCCGTTCGCCAAGCGCCGGGACACCCCCGCGCAGCTGCGCGCGGACCGGGCGGCCCTTGAGCGCTTCACGCACTGGGCCAAGGCCCAGCGCGGCGACCGCCTCTCGGTGCTCTTCACGCCCTGGGGCGAGGGCCTGGTGCGGTCCTGGTACCGGCGGGCGCTGGTCGAGCTCTCCCACGAGCCGCACGTGGAGCGGGTGGCGATCCAGACGAACCTCAGCTGCCGCACGGACTGGCTCGCGGAGGCCGACCTCGACACCGTCGCCCTGTGGTGCACGTACCACCCGGGTCAGACCCCCTACGACCGCTTCCTCGCCAAGACGCGTCAACTCGCCGAGCGGGGGGTGCGCTTCAGTGTCGGCGTCGTGGGACTGACCGGTCATCTGGAGGACGCCCGGCGTCTGCGGGCCGAGCTGCCCGCCGAGGTCTACCTGTGGGTGAACGCCGCGGAGGGCCACACCTACACCGACGACGAGGCCGCCCGCTGGACCGCCCTCGACCCCCTGTTCGCCTACAGCCGCCATCCGCACCGCTCGGCCGGAATGCCCTGCCGCACGGGCGAGTCCGTCATCTCCGTGGACGGCGAGGGCACGGTCCGCCGCTGCCACTTCGTCCGTTCGGAACTGGGCAACCTCTACGACGGCTCCTACCGGCGCGCCCTGGAACCGCGCCCCTGCCCGCTGACGGTCTGCGACTGCCACATCGGCTACGTTCACTTGGAGACGCTGCCCTTGTACGACGTCTTCGCGGGCGGCGTCCTGGAACGGATACCGAGCTCCGTCACGAACCCCGCGCAGATGGCGAGCCCCACGGCGGTGGCGGCCAGCGCCAGAGCGGTGGGGGCGACGTAACCGGGAACGTCGAACGTCCGCAGCGGGCTCGACTCCGTGCCGCCGTCCGCCGCGGCCACCGCCTCCGCGGCGACATGCAGGGCTCCCCAGACGCCGAGGCCGACCGCGGCGGCGCCCGTGAAGGCGGCGAAGGCGGACAGCAGGACCTGCGCGCTCGGGCGGCGGGTCGCGCGCCGCGCCAGGGCGCTGAAGCCGTGGCCGACGAGTCCGGCGGCGGCGATCACGCCGATCAGGATGACCAGGAACAGAAACAGGGCCACGACCCGCCGCCTCCCTCTCGCGCTCGCGCGGTGAGGCGGCCCGGCTTCTCGCCGGGAGACGGGCCCCCGCCGGCCCGGCCGCGTCACTGCATCTGCCGCCGCACCAGTTCATGCAGTCGTCCGCCAGTATCCGCCAACAACTGCCCGGGCGGACCCTGCTGGACGACGCGTCCCTCCGACATCACGACGACGCGGTCCGCGTCCATGACCGTGGAGAGGCGGTGGGCGATGACGACGCGGGTGGCGTTCAGGGCGCGGGTGCTGTCGATGACCGTGCGCTGCGTCTCGTTGTCCAGGGCGCTGGTGGCCTCGTCGAAGAACAGGACGCGGGGGCGGCGGATCAGGGCCTGGGCGATCATCAGGCGCTGGCGCTGGCCGCCGGAGACCGCTCCGCCGCCGGAGATCATCGTGTGCAGGCCCATCGGCATGCGCTTGATGTCCTCGGCGAGGCCCGCCATGGCCGCGGCCTCCCACGCCTCTTCCTGCGTGAACGTCTCGGCGCCGCAGATGCAGTCCAGGATCGAGCCGGTGAGCGGCTGGGCGTTCTGCAGGACCACGCCGCACTGGCGGCGCACGGCCGCCTGGTCCAGGGCCGACAGGTCCTGGCCGTCGTACAGGACGCTGCCCGAGACCGGTTGGTCGAAGCCGATCAGCAGGCGCAGCAGCGTCGACTTGCCGCAGCCGCTGGGGCCCACGACCGCGACGAACTCGCCGGGCCGGATGGACAGGGACACGTCGTCCAGGACCAGGGGGCCGTCGTCGGCGTAGCGGAAGGACAGCGAGCGGGCCTCGATCTCGCCCTGGAGTTCGCCCGGCTGGGTGCTCGCGCCGCGCACCTCGGGCGCCTCGTCGAGCACCGGCTTGATCTGCTCGAACATCGGGAGCACCCCGGCGGCCGAGATCAGCGCCCCGGTGAGCTGGGTGACGGAGGTCAGGAGCATCGTCACCGCCGTGCTGAAGGTGAGGAACTCCCCGGCCGTGAGGCTGCCGCGGGCCGGGCCCGCGAGGAGGACGAACATGATGAGCGTGCACAGCGGCAGGTAGACGGAGTTGAGGACCGTCGTCACGTTCTTGATGCGGCCGGCGCGCTGCTGGAGCTCCCGGCTGCGGGCGAACTCCCCCGCCCAGGCCGCGTACGCGAAGCTCTCCGCCCCGGCGACCCGGAGTTTGGGCAGGCCGCGCAGCGTCTGGAACGCCTGGTTGTTCAGCTTGTTGGAGAGCTCGACCAGGCGGCGCTGCCAGCGCAGTTCCCACAGGCCCAAGGTGAGGAACACGCCCGCGATGACGGCCAGCATCGCGAGGGCGGCCAAGGCCAGGGGGACGCTGTAGAGCAGCAGCAGGACGATGTTCATCGCGGCGACCGTGCCGGACTGGAGGGCTACGGGGCCGATGCCCGAAAGGACCCGGCGGATCGCGCTGACGCCCATCGCCGCGCTCGCCAGCTCGCCCGTGGAGCGCGAGGCGAAGAAGCGGGTGGGCAGGCGCAGCAGCCGGTCCCAGACCGCTGGTTGGAGCGCGCTCTCCATGCGGCCCTCCATCCGCAGGATGGTGAGGTTCTGGAGCAGCATGAAGGCCGCCGAGACGATGCTCGTGATCATCACCGCCAGGGACACCTGGACGATGAGGCTCTTCTCGCCGTGGGGGACGAACACGCCGAGCACCTGGCCCGTCGCGATCGGCACGAGCGCTCCGATCGCGACCGTGACCAGGCCGGCGATCACCAGGTTGCGGACGTCGCCGCCGGTGCCGCGCAGGCTGAAGCGGAAGAGCCGCCACGGTGTCAGCGTCCGCTCCGGCAGCGGGCGGTAGAACATGACCCCTTGCGGCTCGAACTCGTCGGCGTTGGTCTCGTCGACGCGCAGGCGCCGCCCTGAGGTGGGGTGCACCGATTCGTAGCCGCCGCGCCGCCACAGCAGGGCGACCGGCTGCCCGCTGGCCGCGCGGTGTCCCACCAGCGGGCCCGCGTTCTCGCGCCACCAGCGCCCGTCGAGCCGTACGGCGCGGGTGCGGATGCGGGAGGCCACCGCGACCTGCTCCACCGGGTCGATCCGGTCGCTGACGGCGCCGCCCTCGGCGGCATCGGACAGCGTGATGCCCGCCGCGTCGGCGACCAGGCGGCAGGCCGCGTACGTCGTGTCGTCGCCCTCCCGTGCTCCGGTGCGGCGCGTGCCGCTTCTGCCGGAGCGGCCGATGGAGGCGATCAGGGTCCGGTCGGCCTGCTCGCGGACCGTCTCGCCCGCCTTGATGCCGGCCGCCGTGCGGTCCTCGTGCGCCCGCTCCAGGCGTTCGATCCAGCGGTCGAGGGTGGCGAGCAGCCGGTACTGCTGGTTGACCATGCGCTGCCACATGGAGGCGTCGACGAGCAGGTCGCCCGCGGCCTCCGTGCTGTAGGCCGAGCCGTACTGCACGCTGCCCGGCGCGACCGGCATCCACAGGATGTCGTCGTCGGTCACCACGTCGTCGCCCAGGGTGCGGCCGTCGAGCGGCGCCTCGAACAGGACCCGGTGGCTGCGTCCGATGCCGAGCGCGAAGGCATGCTCCAGGAGGCTCAGGGCCTGGTCCTGGGTGTCGTACTGGCTGGGGTACTGCTGCTCGTAGGCCCAGGTGTCGCCGTAGTCGGGGCGGTAGAGCTCGCGCAGCGGGATGCGGCGCAGCTCGCAGCCCTGGAGGGGGCGTCCGACGAGGGTGTGCTGGGGGCCTTCGACCGGGCCGAGGAGCAAGGTGCCCGGCTCCAGGCGGCCCAGGAAGTGCCAGTGCCCCTGCTGCACGGCGTCGACGGCGAACAGGTCGAGCGCGCCGGCCACGACCAGCCACAGGACCTGCGGGCCTTCGAGGTGCACGCTGCGCAGGCCCGTGCAGTCGGCGGGGGTGCCGAGCGCGCCGAAGGCGGCGGCCACCGCGTCGTCGTACGCGGCCTGGGTGTACTGCTCCGGTACCGAGGTCACCTCAGTGCTCCTTGACCAGGTCGGCGTAGGGTCCGCCGGCGGCGACGAGGTGTTCGTGGCGGCCGCGTTCGACGACCGAGCCGTGGTCCAGGACGACGATCTCGTCGCTGTCGCGCACGGTGCTCAGGCGGTGGGCGATGACCACGCAGGCGCAGCCGCGGCGGCGCAGGTTGTCGATGATGACCTGCTCGGTCTGCGCGTCCAGGGCACTGGTCACCTCGTCGAGGACGAGGATGCTGGGGCGGCGGACCAGGGCGCGCGCGATCTCCAGGCGCTGGCGCTGCCCGCCGGAGAAGTTGCGGCCGTCCTGCTCGACGCGGCCGTGGATGCCGCCGGGCCTGCGGGCCACGACCTCGTACAGGCAGGCGTCCTTGAGGGCGGCGACGACGGCGTCGTCCGGGATGGAGGGGTCCCACAGGGCGACGTTGTCGCGGATGGTGCCCTCGAAGAGGAAGACGTCCTGGTCGACGAAGGAGACGGAGGCGGCGAGCGCCCCGCGCGGGATGTCCTCGAGGCGCCGGCCGTCGATGCGGATGACGCCCTCCCAGGGGCTGTAGAGCCCCGAGATCAGCCGGGAGACGGTGGACTTGCCGCTGCCGGAGCCGCCGACGAGCGCGACCTGCTGGCCGGGGCCGACGGTGAGGGAGAAGCCGGTCAGGAGCGGCTTGTCGAGGGGGCTGTAGCCGAAGGTGATGTTCTCCAGCGTGACGTGGCCCTTGAGGCGGCGGGTGCTCGCTTCCGGTGCGGGACGGGAGTAGAGCGTGTCGACGGGGAAGTTCTCCACGTCCTTGAGGCGGGCGACGTCGGCGCCGAAGTCCTGGATGCGGCCCGCGACGCCGTTGAGGCGGGTGATCGGCGCGGTGAAGCGGGTGACGAGGGCCTGGAAGGCGACCAGCAGGCCGATCGACAGGTGTCCTTCCACCGCGCGCAGGCCGCCGATCCACAGGATCAGCGCGCTGTTGAGGGTGGCCAGGGTCGGCGCGACGACGCCGAGCCAGGCGCTGGGCACGCCCAGGCGCTGCTGCTCCTCCAGGGTGGTGGCGTGCTGGCCCGCCCACCGCCGGAAGTAGCCGTTCTCGCCGCCGGTGGCCTTCATCGTCTCGATCAGCTGAAGGCCGGTGTACGAGGTGTTGGTGAGCTTGGCGCTGTCGGCGCGCAGCTTCTGGGTGCCGGTGGCCCGCAGCCGGATGACCACGCGCATCGCGACGATGTTCAGCAGCGCGATGCCGACGCCGACGAGGGTGAGCTGGGGATCATAGGTCCACAGCAGCGCCGCGTAGAGCAGGACGACGATGCCGTCGACGCCCGCGGCGGTCAGGTCGCGGGCCAGGGTCTCGGCGACGGCGTCGTTGGACGCGAGCCGCTGGACGAGGTCGGCGGGGCTGCGCTGGGCGTAGAACGTGACGGGCAGGCGCAGCAGATGGCGCAGGAAGCGGGCGCTGCTCAGCGTGGAGGAGATGATGCGGCCACGCAGCAGGTTCGCCTGTTGCAGCCAGGTCAGGACGACGGTCAGCGCCACCATCGCTCCCATGGACGCGAACAGCGCACCCAGCAGGGATGTCTGATCACCGATCAGGAACAGGTCGATGTACGTGCGGCTGAGCGCGGGCAGGGCCGCGCCGACCGCGACGAGCAGCAGGCTGGCGAAGAGCGCGGCCAGCATGGTGCCGGTGGTGCCGCGCAGGCGCGCCGGAAGGGCCCGCAGGACGCCGGGCTTGCGGCCTCCGGGGCGGAAGTCCTCGCCCGGTTCCAGGACCAGGACGACGCCGGTGAAGCTGGTGTCGAAGTCCTCGGAGGGGACGAAGCGGCGTCCCTTGTCGGGGTCGTTGACGTGGACGCCGCGCCGGCCGAGGCGGCGGCCCGTGCCGTCGTAGACGACGTAGTGGTTGAACTCCCAGAAGAGGATCGCGGGGGCCTTCACCTCGGCGAGCGCGGCCGGCTCCATCTGCATGCCCTTGGCGGTGAGCCCGTAACTGCGCGCCGCTTTGAGGAGGTTGCTGGCGCGCGAGCCGTCGCGGGACACTCCGCACGCGATGCGCAGCTCCTCCAGCGGGACGTGGCGTCCGTAGTGCGCCAGGACCATGGCGAGGGCGGCGGCGCCGCACTCCACGGCTTCCATCTGGAGGACCGTGGGGGTACGGACGGTCTTGTGCCGCTTGCCCTTGGACGCGGGGCGCGGGGCGGCGGCGCGGCGGCGGCCGCGCCGCGGGGGCTCGGGGCGGTGTCTGCGCCGGCCGCCGGGGGGCGGCAGTTGCTGCTGGTGTGCCGGGGAGGGGTGGGGTGCGGTCACGGAAGCAGCCAATCGATCGGGCGCTGCTCGGCGAGGTGCAGGGCGCCGTCGGCCAGGGTCATGGAGTCGAGCGCGAAGGGCGGTCCGCCGTCGGTGGACCACGCGTAGCCGGACTTGGTGGCCGAGGAGCGTGCGAGCGAGACGAGGACGGCCACGGGGGGTCCGTCCTTGGTGAACTGCCCGGCCAGTTCCTTGTCGCCGAGGAATCCGCTGATCTTCTGGGTGCTCTGGGCGGTGCGCCCGACGGCCTTCACGCGGCCCCGCAGCATGCCGTACTCCTCGGTGGGCACGGATTGGACCGTGAGGTCCACGGAGGCGCCGACGGGCACGGTGGCGGCGCTGTCGGCGGGCACGTAGAGCATCGCGAGGAGGGGGTCGTCGCCGCCCGGGACGCGCTCGACGGTCGCGACGTCGGCGCCGGTGGTGACGACGGTGCCGATCCTGGCGACCAGGGTGGTCACGCGGCCCGCGGCGATGGAGCGCACGACCTTGTCGCCCTGCTCCGTACGGACCTTGAGCACCGGAGCGCCCGCGGCGACCCGCTTCCCCTCTTCGGCGAGCACGCGCGTCACCTGTCCGGTGACGGGGCTCTGCAGGACGTAACTGCCCTGGCCGTGGGTGAGGATGCCCGGCGCGCGCAGGGTGGAGGCGATCGAGCCGGTCACGGCCCAGACGCTCGCGGCGGCCATGACGACGAGGGTGACGGCGAGCACGAGGAGGCCCTGGGGTCGGGCGTAGCGCACCGGCAGGTCGAGTTCCTCGGGCGACTGCAGTTTGGACAGGGCCTGTTGGCGGAACTGCACGGAACGCTTCCCTTTACTTTGCCTGTGGCGTCCGCGAGCCCCGGAACCAATGGTTCCGGGGCTCACGCATCATGGCGTCTCAGTGAGCTGAGGCTCAGAGACCAGCGGTCAGGCCGGAGGCCAGGCCCGTGACGGCGCCGGTGTTCAGGCCGGTGACACCCTCGACGGTGCCGACGACGCCGCCGACGACGCCCGAGACCGGGGCGATGGAGTCAACGGTGCTGGTGACGTTGCCCGCGACACCGGCGACGAGGCCACCGGAGACGTTGTCGAGGTCGGCGTCGGAAATCTCGAGGGTCTCGACCTGGGGGGTGTGGTTCATGGTGTGAGCTGCCCTTCTCATGAATGGTGCAAAGGTCTTTCCAACACTGCGGAATCTGAGGTGCGAATTCCGCGGTGGCCAGGATCAAAGCACGTTCGCACGTCGTACATCCAATCGACGAGACGGCGTCCGGCGGCGCTTGCGGCATCGAATCACCGCTGCGTGCAGGCATGTTCACCGCTCGGGAGCAGCTCCTTCACAAGATTCACAGACGGAAATCCCGCGAGCGGAAGGACTCCTTCCACCAAAGCGGACACTCTCGCATCAAAGCGAAAGTTCTGTGGTCAATACACAAGGGCTTTTCGTGGAGCGTTCGCCGAATGGCGTGACCGGGCTGCGCATTCGATGTGCAGGTTTATTGAAGGCGTGCCGATTCATGGCCGAAGGGGGACACCCGACGGCTCAGGCCTCCGCGACCGCGCCGTCCGTGGAGGCGCCGGACGCGATGCCGTGGCCGGGCTCGGGCACCGACTGCGGGGCCAGCAGGACCGAGCGGCGGCCGTCCACGCCGACCGGCACGTCGCCGTCGATGGTCACGCGGCGCAGGGTGCGCTCGTGGTCGTCGGAGTCGTCGACCCCGTAGTGCTGGGTCGCGCGGTTGTCCCAGATGGCGACGTCGCCCGCGCGCCACTGCCAGCGGACCGTGTTCTCCGGGCGCTCCACGTGCGACTGGAGCACGTCGATCAGGGCGCGGGAGTCGGCGGCCCGGAAACCGCTGAGCTTCTGCAGGAAGTTGCCCAGGATCAGGGTGCGTTCACCGCTCTCGGGGTGGACGCGGACCACGGGGTGCTCGGTCCGGAACTTGACCGCCGTGAACACCTTGCGGTGCTGTTCGAGGGCCGCGGAGGAGGCCTCGGGGCGGGTGGCGGCGTAGTCGTAGTCGTTGGTGTGCACGCCGCGCACGCTGTCGGCGAGGACGCGCAGCGGCTCGGGCAGGTCCTTGTACGCGGCGGCGGTGTTGGACCACAGGGTGTTGCCGCCGTACGGCGGGATGACCTCGGCGCGGAGGATGGAGAACGCCGGGTAGGCGGGCACGAAGGTGACGTCGGTGTGCCACTGGTTGGCGCGACCGCCGTGTTCGTTGTCGATGCCGAGGGCGTAACGGCCGTCCACCGACGGCACGGTGGGGTGGGCGACGGGGGTGCCGAGCAGCCGGGCGAAGGCCTCGTGGCTCTCCGCGTCGAGGTGCTGCTGGTCGCGGAAGAAGACGACCTTGTGGGCGAGGAGCGCGGCGCGCACGGCGGCCACCGTGGCCCCGTCGAGGTCGCCGCCGAGGCGTACGCCGGATATCACCGCGCCGATGCGGCCGCCCACCTTCTGGATGGTGAGGGACTCGGCCGGGGCGGGCGCTTCCGGGGGCGCGGGGACGGTCGCTGCTGCGGGTGCGGTCGTGGTCATGGGTCGAGATCCCTTCGGTGGGGCGGGCGTTAGATGTTCTCGGAGCGGAAAGAAGTCGGCGCAGCTCAAAGAGCGCCGCTTCCCGGCCGGTTCGAGGCATGCGAAGGAGCGGGAACGCGTCGAGGCGTGAGGGAACGAGAAAGCGAGGGGGAGCGAGAGAGCGGCCACGGGGGCGAGAGCGCCACGGAAGCGGCCGGGGGCGACGGCGGCGGTCAGGCCACGCGCAGACGACACGCCGCGGAGGCGAGGCGGCCCAGGTCTACGTGGAGCCGCGGGACGAGAGGGGTCATCGCGGTCATGTCCAGGAGCATGGCCGCCCGCCGCGAGCGGGGTCAAGGTCTCCCCCGCCCGCTTCACGACCCTGCAACGCGCCCGACATCACGGACGTGAGCCCGCCCACCCCCACTCGCCAAACACCCGGTCCGCACGGCAGGTTGGACCGCCTGACCGCCACCCGCGAACCCCGGCCGGAAGGGGCAGCCATGCCGAACACCTCCACTCCGCCCACCTCCGGCGACGGCCGCAGGGAGGCGAACGCGGCGGCCGTGCTGCGGGCCGTCCTCGACCACGGCCCGGTCTCCCGCAGCGCGATCGCCCGCCGCGCCGGTCTCAGCCCGGCCGCGGTCTCCCGGCAGTGCACCGATCTGGCCCGCATCGGCCTGATCCGCGAGGTCCCCGAGCTGGTGGCCCCCGGCGGCGTCGGCCGGCCGCAGATCCCGGTCGACCTGGCGTCGGGCGACGGCGGCGGACCCGTGGCCGCCGGGATCCACGTCGGCGTACCGGGATCCACCTTCTGCGTGGCGGACCTGCGCGGCCGGATCCTGTCCCGCGGCGCCTTCCGCCACGACGGCGTCCCCCCGGCCGAGCTGCCGGACGCGGTGGGGCGCGCGCTGGCCGCCTTCCTCGCCGGGCGCCCGGCGGGCGGGCCGCTCCTGGGGGTCGGCGCGGCCATCGGCGGCTGGGTGGACCCCGCCACCGGCACGGTCGTACGGCACGACGCGCTGGGCTGGCACCAGCATCCGCTCGGCTCCGGCCTCCGGCGGCACACCGGGCTGCCGGTCCGTGTCGACAACCACGCGCGCGCGGTGGCGCAGTCCGAGCTGCTCTTCGGGCGGCCCGCCGCGCGGCGCTCCCTGCTGCACCTCTTCGTGGGCAATGTGGTGGACGCGGCGCTCGCGATCGCCGGTGTCGTGCACCGCGGGCCCCGCTCGGGGGCGGGCGACGTGGCACATCTGCCGGTGCCGGACAGCGCCGTGCCGTGTCCCTGCGGCCGTACCGGCTGCCTGGAGGCGACCGCCTCGGACACCGCGCTGGCCCACGAGGCCCTCGCGCGCGGCATCGTGCCCGAGCCCAGCGCGGCCCTGGTGGTGGACGCGGCGGCGGCCGGTGACCGGCGCGCGGACGCGCTGCTGCGGGCGCGGGCCCGCGCGGTGGGCCGGGCTGCCGGGCTCCTGCTCGACGTGCTCAATCCCGATCTGGCCGTGATCACCGAGCAGTCGAGTCTGCTCCATCCGGAGTATCTGGAGGAGATCCGCACGGCCGCCGTCGGCCACTCGCTGGTGTGCGACGACCCGGAGCGGATCGTCGTCCCGCACGCCGGGGCGGCCGCGCTCCCGGTCGCCGCCGTCACGGTCCTGCTGAATCCGCTGTTCAGGAGCCCTCTGCGGGCGCTGGACGACGGCGTTGCGGGAGCAGGGGCGATACGTGCCGTTCAGGACGGTGCAGCATAATGCGGCCATGCGGATCTCAGCCAGGGCGGACTACGCGGTACGTGCCGCGCTGCAACTCGCCGCGTGCCAGGACGACGGGCCGCTGAAGGCGGAGGCCATCGCGGAGGCCCAGGAGATCCCGCACAAGTTCCTCGAAGGCATCCTCAACGACATGCGGCGCGGCGGTCTGGTCCTCAGCCAGCGCGGCGGCAACGGCGGCTACCGCCTGGCCCGGCCCGCCGACCGCATCAGCATCGCGGACGTCATCCGCGTCGTGGAGGGCCCCTTGGTGTCGGTGCGCGGAGTGCGCCCCCCGGAGCTGGCCTACAGCGGGCCCGCGGAGTCGCTGCTGCCGCTGTGGATCGCACTGCGGGCCAACGTCCGCGAGATCCTGGAGGGCGTCTCCCTGGCCGACGTCGCGGGCGCCGAACTGCCCACCCCGGTCACGGCGCTCGCCGCGGATCCCGCGGCCTGGACGAATCCGTGAACGCGGCAAGGAAACACGAAGCGGACGGGAGCGGACGACCCTAGCGTCGGTTGCGGGGGTGGTTGCGCGCCACGCGCTCGTTGCCGTGCTTGTACGCGCCGGTCCAGCGGGCCATCACCAGCTGGGCGTCGCCCGACTCGACCTCGGCGAGGAACTTCTCGGCGCGGGCGCCGCGCAGCGTGCCGGCCGCGCGCCCGTGGTGGGTGATCGTCACGCCGGCGTCGGAATGTTGCTCGTAGGTGAATCCGGAAGGTCTTGGCATGCCCGGATGTTAAGCATCGGGGGCGCGGTCGGGTAACTGAATTTCGGCGCGGCCAGCGGAAACCGGCGGCGCGGAGAGCCGCCGAAACGGCCGTCTCGGTCCCACCCTCCGAGACGCGGCGGTCCGCCCCTTGAACACCCCCTTGTCCCGACAGGAGTTCGGATCCAGTATTCCTATCAATCAGGTAGGGAAACTAGGAATCTGTGAGGCGTCCCCGTGACAACGCTGATCCCCTGCGCCTCGCCGCGCGTCGTCCGGGAACTCGCCGACGACCTCGCCGTCGACGCGGACCTGCGCGACCGGGCGGGCAAGCCGCCCCTCGACGAGGTCTCGCGGCTGCGCGAGGCGGGGCTGCCCGCGCTCCTGACGCCGCCCGGCCAGAACGGTCCGGAGGGCCGGGGCAGCGACTGGCGCACGGCGTGTACGGCGGTCAGGGACATCGCGGCGGCGGACAGCTCCATCGCGGAACTCCTCGCGCACCACCACGCCCTGTCGTGGAGCCCCCGCCTCTTCGGCACGCCCGAGGACGCCGCCGCGCTCGAACTGCGCGCCGTGCACGAACAGTGGCTCTGGGGCGGCGACATCGAGCTGCCGGACGCGCAGACGGGCGCCGATCTGTCCCTCACCCCGGCCGGCGGCGGCTTCGTCCTGCACGGCAGACGGCCCCTGACCGCGGGGGTCGCCGTCGCCGACCGCCTGGTCCACACGGCGCGGCGCACGGACAGCGGCGCATGGGTGGTCGTCCACGTGGACCCGGCCCACCCCGGGGTCAGCGCCGAGGCGGCGCACGATCTGCTCGGGCAGCGCCTGAGCGGCGCGGGCGGCGTCAGTTACGACGACGTGCCGGTGGCCGCGCACCAGGTGCTCGGCACGGTCCCCGTCGACGAGCACGAGATCTCGCCGTTCACCGCGCTCGCCCCGCTCACCCGCCGCCTGCTGCTCGTCCAGGTCGGCCTGGGCAACGCGGAAGGCGCACTGGCCGAGGCACGCGACATCAGCCGCGCCCTGCCGCGCCCCACCCCGACGGCGGCGCTCGCCACCGGCGGCGACTGCGGGACCCCGCCCACCGACCCCTATCTGCTCCTCGCCTACGGCGAGTTGGCCACGGCCGCGCACAGCGCCGCCGCGGTGGTGGACCGCGCGACGGACGCGCTGGCCCGAGGCCTGGAGTCGGGGCCCGCGCTCGACGCCGACGAGCGGGCCGAGATCGCCTTCCTGGTGGGCGCCGCCGAAGCGGTCACCGCCCAGTCCGCCCTGCACATCACCACCCGCGTCCTGGAACTCACCGCCGACGCACCTTCCCCCTCGCCCTCGGCCGACCCCGGCCTCGACCGGTTCTGGCGCAACGCCCGGGCCCTGACGGCCCACAGCTCGGCCGCCCACCGCCTGCGCGACCTCGGGGAGCACTACCTCAACGGCCTCCCCTAGCGCCCGCCCCCGCCTTCCCGCCCGGCCAGTACGATCTTCGGACACTGGGACCCGTACGGCACGCCACCCCGTGGCCGTCCCCGTTCCGCACCCGCAAGGCCGAGAGGGAAGCACCGTTGAACACCGGCAGCTACTACGAGCCCATCGACGAGCACCGCTACAAGCCCACGGCTCACGCGGGCGGCGCCTGGGACGTCGACGAGCAGCACTTCAGTCCGCTCGGCGGTCTCATCGTGCACGCCATCGACCGCCATCTGGCGACCCGGCCCGGCAACGGCCTGATCCTGTCCCGGATCAGCTTCGACATCCTCGGACGCCTCGCCCTCGACGAGTGCGAGATCCGGGTGGAGACCATCCGGCCGGGCCGCACCATCGAACTGCTCGAAGCCGTCGTGCTCATGGCCGGCCGGCCGGTGGTACGGGCCCGGGCCTGGCTCCTCGCCTCGGTGGACACCAGCGCCGTCGCGGGCGGCGGCGCGGACAGGCTCACCCACCCCGACGAGCTGGACCCCTGGGACATGGCCTCCGTGTGGCCCGGCGGATACATCGCCTCCGTGGACGTCCGCCCCCTCGGACCCCCGCGGCCGGGCCGTACGACGGCGTGGATCTCCACCTCCCTCGACCTCGTCGCCGGGCAGACCGCGAGCCCCCTCGCGACCTTCGTCGCGCTGGTGGACACCGCCAACGGCATCGCCGTACGCCAGTCGCCGACGGAGTGGATGTTCCCGAACGTCGACCTCACCCTCCATCTGCACCGCACGCCCCAGGGCCGCTGGACGGGACTCGACACGACGGTCACCTTCGGCCCGACCGGCCAGGGCATCACGAGCACCGTCCTGCACGACGTCACGGGCCCGGTCGGCCACGCCCAGCAGATCCTCACGGTCCGCCCCATGAAGGCCTCTTGAGCGCCCTCTGAGCCGTCCGTCCCCCGAAGGGGCCTTGACCGGCCGACCACCGGTTCGCCCTGAATGTCGTGTCCACGACATCGTCACACGGTCGACCCACGACGTTCATACAGTCACGCGCCCACCCGTGCCACTCTCCCGTTGGCCCACTTGTCAACTCGCGTAGAACGCGGGCCCCGTCGAAGGGATCCGTCCTGCGCGCGCCTTCGGGAGAGGACACCCCCACATGCCCGTCCCTCACATACGCCGCTGGAAACCGCTGGCCATGACCGCCGCCGCGGTCCTCGTCGGGATCACCGTCCCGGCCGCCGCCGACGCCGCGACCACGGCCCCCACGCCGCCCGCCGCAGCCGCCGGCGCCTATGACGACACGTACTACAAGGACGCGCTCGGCAAGACCGGCCCCGAGCTGAAGAGCGCCCTGCACACGATCGTCAGCGACCAGACCAAGCTGTCGTACGCCCAGGTCTGGGACGCGCTGAAGGCCACCGACGAGGACCCGGACAACAGCGGCAACGTGATCCTGCTCTACACCGGCCGCTCGCAGAGCAAGGACAGCAACGGCGGCGACCCCGACCAGTGGAACCGTGAGCACGTGTGGGCCAAGTCCCACGGCGACTTCGGCACCGCGACCGGCCCCGGCACCGACATCCACCACCTGCGTCCGGAGGACGTGTCGGTCAACAGCACGCGCGGCAACAAGGACTTCGACAACGGCGGCAGCGCCGTCGGCGAGGCGCCGGGCAACAACACCGACGCCGACTCCTTCGAACCCCGTGACGCCGTCAAGGGCGACGTGGCCCGCATGATCCTCTACATGGCCGTGCGCTACGACGGCGAGGACGGCTTCGCCGACCTCGAACCCAACGACAAGGTCGACAACGGCAGCGCGCCCGCCATCGGCCGGCTGTCCGTGCTCAAGCAGTGGAGCGACGAGGACCCGCCGGACGCCTTCGAGAAGAACCGCAACCAGGTCATCTTCGACAAGTTCCAGCACAACCGGAACCCGTTCATCGACCACCCCGAGTGGGTCGGGGCGATCTGGTAGCACGGGCTCGCCGGCCGTGGCGGCGCTCTGCGGACGCCGCCACGGCCCGGACCCGCCGGGTCGTCAGGACACCACGTCACCCAGCGGCTTGCCCTCCAGATGGCCCGCCACGTTCTGGATCGCGGCGAGGCCGATGCGCACCAGCGTCTCGCGCGTGACCCCCGCGACGTGCGGCGAAAGGACCACGTTCGGCGCCTTGAGCAGGCGCAGGGCGGCGGTGGGCGGCTCGGGGTCGAACACGTCGATGCCCGCCCCGGCCAGCGTGCCGGCCGTCAGCGCGTCGGCGAGGGCGTCCTGGTCGATCAGCGCGCCGCGCGAGGTGTTGACGACGAAGGCCGTCGGCTTCAGGAGCGCCAGGCGCTCGGCGTCCAGGAGATGGCGGGTGTCCGGCGTCAGCGGCGCGTGCAGGCTCACGTAGTCGGACGTCCGCAGCAGTTCGTCGAGCGTGACGTGGCGCGCGCCCAGGCGGGCCTCCGTCTCCGCGCTCACCGGCCGCGGCCCGGCGTAGACGACGCTCATGTCGAACACCACCGCACGCCGGGCGACCTCCTCGCCGATGTGGCCGAGGCCGACGATGCCGAGCGTCTTCCCGGACAGCTCCGTGATGGACTGCTGGAGACGCGGCAGCGCCCAGTCGGCCTCGGTGAGCGCGGTGTGCGCCGGGATCAGCTGCTTGGCCAGGGCCAGCATGAGGGCGAAGGTCTGCTCGGCGACGTTCTGCTTCTCGGCGCCGCTGGACCCGATCGAGCAGACGGAGATCCCGCGGGCGCGGGCGGCGTCCAGGTCGACGTAATCGAAGCCGTGGCTCGCGCACTGGACCACTTCCAGGTCCGGTGCCGCCGCGATGTGTTCGGCGGTGACCGGCGCGAGGCCGGTGATGATGACATGGGCCGCGCGCAGGGCGGCCGGGTCCTCGTCGGCCGACTCGACGACGGTGACGTGCGCCGTGCCGGGCAGCAGCCCGGCGAGGGCGCCTCCCGCCGCGCGACCGCCCACATGGGGCGAGACGATGGCGAGGACGTTCTTCACGGCGGTCATGCGGTCTCCTCGATCAGGTCGTCGGGGGTGAGGGTGGCCGGCCCGGCGTGCCCGGACAGGGCCAGGGTGAGGTCGAGTTCGGCGAGCAGGCAGCGGATCACGTGGTCGACGCCCGCCTGGCCGTCCAGGCCGAGACCGTAGGCGTACGGCCGGCCCACGAGCACGGCCTCGGCGCCGAGGGCGAGCGCCTTGAAGATGTCGTCGCCGGTGCGGATGCCGCTGTCGAACAGGACGGAGAGCCGGTCGCCGGCCGCCGCCACGACGCGGGGCAGCGCGTCGGCCGCCGCGACGGACCCCGCGACCTGGCGCCCTCCGTGGTTGGAGACCACCACGCCGTCCATGCCCGCGTCGGCGGCGCGGCGGGCGTCGTCCGGGTGCAGGACGCCCTTGAGGACGATCGGGCCGTCCCAGTTCTCGCGCAGGAACGCCAGGTCCGGCCAGGTCTTCGCGGGGTCGGCGAACATGCCGACGAAGTGCATCACCGCCGCGTTCGGATCCTCGTGCACCGGCTTGGCCAGACCCGCCTGGAACGCCGGGTCGCTGAAGTAGTTCGCGGTGCCCACGCCGTGCAGGAACGGCAGATACGCCTGGTCCAGGTCGCGTGGCCGCCAGGCCAGGAGCGGCGTGTCGAGCGTGACGACCAGCGCGGTGTAACCCGAGGCCTTCGCCCGGTCCAAAAAGCTCTTGGTGACGTCGCGGTCCTTGGCCCAGTACAGCTGGAACCACCGCTGCGCGTCCCCCATCGCCTCGGCGACCTGCTCCATGGGGGTGCTGGAGGCCGAGGAGAGGATGTACGGCACACCGCGGGCCGCGGCCGCGCGGGCCGCGGCGGACTCGCCCTCCGGATGCATGATCGACAGTACGCCGACGGGGGCGAGGGCGAGCGGCGCGGGCAGCCGGTGGCCGAGCACCTCCACGGACAGGTCGCGCTCCTGGACGTCGCGCAGCATGCGCGGCACGATCCGGCGCCGCTCCAGGGCTTCGCGGTTGGCGCGGGCGGTGCTGCCGTTGCCCGCGCTTCCGGAGACATAGCCGACCGGGCCCGGGCCCAGGCGCTGTTCGGTCAGCTCCTCCAGGCGGGTCAGATCGGTGGGCAGGCGGGGTACGGCGCCGGTCATGCCGTTGAGATAGATCTCGTACTGGAAATCCGCCCAGTTCGGCTTCGTCATGTGGTGGGTCCCGTCCGGTGTCCGTGAGACTGCGTGCGGCTGCACTGCCTGTCCGACGATCCTTGCCACAGTGACAAGCCCCGTCCATGGCCGTACGCACACTTTTCCGATGGGACTATCACCCTGTGACAAACAAGCGGGAGCGCGTCCGGCAGGAACTCCTGGCCGACCCGCACCTCGTCGAGGCGGTCGTCGACGCGGTGCACGAACAGGTTCCGGCGTACACGGCGCTCGACGGCAGCAGGTTCCCCGAGGTGCGGGCCATCGCGGCCTGGGCGACGGACCGTCTGCTGGACCACTGGGTCACGGACGGGGCGATCGGCCCCGGCGATCTGCGGCGCTTCCGCGGGATCGCGGCGGCGCGGGCGGCGGACGGCCGCCCCTTGCAGGCCGTCCTGCGCGCCTACCGGGTCGCGGCCGCGGTGCTCGCGGACGAGGTCGCCGCCCGCGCCCCGCAGCTGTCGGCGCAGGACGCGTTCGCCCTCACGCAGTTGCTGCTCACCGCCATGGACACCATCTCCGAGGAGATGACCACGGCGTACGCGGCCACCAGCGAGCGCCTCACGGGTGACCGCGAGAGGTCGCTCCAACTGCTGCTCGACGACCTGATCGCGGGGCGGCACGCGTCGCTGGGCGCGCTCGGCGCGAGGGCGTCCCGGCTGGGGGTCCACCTCCCCGAGCGGTACTGCCTGCTGGTGGCGGAACCGGCGGAGGCCAAGGCGCCCGAAGGGGGCACCTCCGACATCTCGCTGACCGCGGCGAACGCCCTGCTCGCGGCGCTCGGCGGCGGAGCCCGGGGCACATCCGGCACGGCGGCCTCCCGGGCGCCGGTGTCCCGGCCTTCGGCCTCCCGGACTTCGGCCTCCCGGGCATCAGCGCTTCCCGCGCCGACGTCCCCCGCTCCGGTGCCCCCGGCCCCAGCGCCGCCCGCCCCGACCTCCCTCGCCACCACCCACGGCTCGCGCGCGGTCCTGCTCCTGCCCGCCGCCCGCGCCGACGCCGTACCGGACGTCCTGCGCGGGCACGCCTGGCGCGGCTGCGTGATCTCGGGCGAGAGCCTGGACCGCGTCGCGGTCGCCCACCGGCTGGCCGCGGGCGCCCTGGACGCCGCTCCCCCGCACGCCCATCGCCCCGAGCGGGTCCTGACCGACGCCGACGCGCACGTCCTGGCGCTGCTCGCGGGCCATCCCGTGGTGAGCCCCGACCAGATCGGCCGCATCGTCCTCGGCCCCCTCGTCGACGCCGGTCAGAGCCACCTCCTGGAGGCCCTCACCGCGTACATCGACACCGGCTCCGCCAACGCCGCGGCCCGCGAACTCCACCTCCACCCGCAGTCCGTGCGCTACCGCCTGCGGCGCGTCCGGGACATCACCTCCCGTGACCCCCAGGACCCCTGGCAGCGGCTCACCCTGGACATCGCCCGCACGATCGTGCTCGGCGGCCGGGGCGGGCCGGGCGCCGCCCGCTGACGACACGACGACGACACGCGACGGTGCGCGGGATCTTCCGCCCGGCGCGCGCCGACCGCTCAACGCCCCCGCGTACAGGCCGAGTTCACCTATCCGGATTGATCACCTCCGCCTCTGTTGTGCCGCTCCCGGCGACCGCGCGACTCTCGTGTCATCGACTGGCGCCCCCCTTGGCGCGCCGAGAGGAGACCCATGACCAGGTCGTTCAGCGGTACGGAATTCCTTCAGGCACTCGCGTCGGACACGGTCCGCGAGCAACCCGCGCTCGTCGGGATGGTCAAGAAGTCCGAAGACGGCGCGGACAGCCTCCGGTTCGCTCCCGGTACGACGTGCCAGGACTGGACGACCATCCCCGCCGGACTCATCGACCGGGTGGAGCTGCTGCGCCAGGTCCCCTGCGACGACCACACGCACAGCCTCGTCCAGCTCACCCTCAAGGAGTCCGACTCCCCCGAACACGCGGTACTGGCCGCACTGCTCGCCCACTACGCGCGGGCCGCCGCCACCCCCGCGCCCTCACCGTGCGCAAGCCCGGCGCACACCCAGCCCCCTCCGCCGGGCCCGCAGGCCCAGCCACGGGCACCCCAGCACCCCCAGCACCCCCGGCCCTTCGGCCCGGCAGCACAGCCCCCAGGCGTACGGGCCCCGGGCGCCCACGGCCCGGCGACCGCTCCCCTCACCTGGGGCGTCTCCCCGCAGGGCACGCCGCCCGATGCCACACCCCGGGCCCAGGCCCAGTGCGTGGACGGCAGTTCGGCCTGCGTGAGCGACGGATACGGGGGCTTCACCTGCCTGGCCTGCTGTCACGGCACCTGGCACGACATCGGCCCCTGCCTCTACGGCAAGTGGTTCGGCTGCAACGGCACCAACTACAACGCCTACAACTGCTGGCCCATCGCCTGATCCCCGCCGCCCCTGCCCGTCCGCCGGGGGCGTCCTCGCCCCGGCGGACGGACCGGACCGGTCACCTGCGCCGCCACTCCTCGGCGAGCAGCTCGTAGGAGCGCACCCGGTCGGCGTGGCCGTGGGTGATCGTCGTGACGAGCAGTTCGTCGGCCCCGGTGGCCTCCTGGAGCTGCTCCAGGAGGTCCGCCACGCGCCCCGGGGAGCCGATGAACTGGGTCTCGGTGCGGTCCTCGACCAGGGCCCGGTCCGCCTCGGTCCAGACGTGCCGCCGCGCCTCGGCCGGGGTGGGGAACTGGATGGCGCCCTCGGCCGTACGGATGCTGCGGACCCAGGGGCCGTAGCCCGCGGCGAGTTCACGCGCGGTCGCGTCGTCCTCGGCCACGACGACGTCGGCGGAGACGCTGACGTACGGCTCGTCGAGTACGTCGGAGGGCTTGAAGGCGGCGCGGTAACCCTCCGCGGCTTCGAGCACCGTGCCCGGGCTGACGTGGTAGTTCGCGGCGAAGGGCAGGCCGTTGCGGCCCGCCACGTCCGCGCTCTGGCCGCCGCTGCTGCCCAGGATCCACACCTGGATGTCGGCGCCCTCGCCGGGCACGACATGCGCCTCGACGCCGTCGTCGGACCGGTACGTTCCGGCGAGCAGCGCGAGGATGTCGTCGACCTGCTCCCCATAGTCCTGCGCCTGGGCGTGCGGCTGCTGGAGCAGCTTGCGCTGGAGGGCGACGCGGGGCGAGCCGAGCAGATGCTCGTAGGAGAACCGCGCCGGGATCCGCAGGCCGTTGGGGGCGCGGCCGTCGACGACGGGCGTCGTGGTGGGCGGTGCGGCGGCGGGCGTCCCGGGCGGCTTGCCGCCGGAGCGGCCCAGGCCCAGGTCGAGGCGGCCGGGGTGCAAGGCGTCGATGAGGCCGAACTCCTCGACCGTGGAGAGCGCGGTGCGGTGGCCGAGCTGGACGGCGCCCGCACCGAGTCGGATCGTGGAGGTCGCGGCGGCGGTCAGGGCGAGCACGACCGCCGGTGAGGTGCCCGCCACGCCCGGGTTGAGGTGGTGCTCGGCGAACCAGTAGCGGGCGTAGCCGAACCGCTCGGTCTGCCGGGCGAGGTCGATGGAGTGGTGCAGTGCTTCGGCGGCGGTGGAGCCGGACGAGACCGGGACCAGGTCGAGGACGCCGAGAGGGATGGCTGACATGTCTGTGGTCCTCCTCAGTGGCCGGCCGACGCGGGCACGGGTTCGGGCTCCGGCGTGGGTACGGACGCGGGCGCGGACAGGCTCCGGTCCGCGTCGGGGTGGGCCAGGCCCAGGTGGTCGCGCAGGGTGGTGCCCTCGTACTCCGTGCGGAAGACGCCGCGCTCCTGGAGCAGCGGGACCACGGTGTCGGCGAAGGCGTCGAGGCCGCCGGGGGTGATGTGCGGGACGAGGATGAAGCCGTCGGAGGCGTCGGCCTGGACGAAGGAGTTGATCGCCTCGGCGACGGTGGCCGGGGAGCCGACGAAGGACTGGCGGTTGCCGGTCTCGATGACGAGGTCGCGGATGGACCACTTGTTGGCCGCGGCGAGCTCGCGCCACTCCCGGGCGGTGGCCAACGGGTCGCGGTACATCCGCACTTGGGCCCGGCCACGGGCCACGGTGTGCTCGCCCAGGTCCGGGTCGATGTCGGGCAGCGGGCCCTCCGGGTCGTACGCGGAGAGGTCACGGTTCCAGACGAACTCCAGGTGCTTGATCGCGGTGGCGCCGCTGACCTGGAGGCGCCGCACCTGCCGGGAGAGCTCCTCCGCCTCGGCGTCCGTGTCCCCGAGGACGAAGGTCGCGGCGGGCAGGATGAGCAGCTGGTCGTGGGTGCGGCCGTGGCGGGCGAGGCGGCCCTTGACGTCGGTGTAGAACTCCTGGCCTTCCTTGAGCGTGCTGTACCGGCTGAAGATCGCGTCAGCGCCGGCCGCCGCGAACTCCCGTCCCTCTTCGGAGTCCCCGGCCTGGAAGATGACCGGTCGCCCCTGGGGGCTGCGCGGGACGTTGAACTGCCCCTGGATGTCGAAGTGCTGCCCCTGGTGGACGAAGGCCCCCGCCTGCGCGTCGCGCAGGAAGGTGCCGCTGTCCTGGTCGGCGACGATCTCGTCCCCGCGCCAGGAGTCGAACAGCTCCCCCGCCGTGGCGAGGAACTCCTTGGCTCTGGAGTAGCGCTCCTCCTGCGGCAGGAATCCGCCGCGCCGGAAGTTCTCGCCGGTGAAGGCGTCCCAGGAGGTCACGACGTTCCACGCGGCGCGTCCGGCCGAGAGGTGGTCGAGGCTGGCGAACTGGCGGGCCACTTCGTAGGGCTCGTTGAAGGTGGAGTTGATGGTGCCGGTCAGACCGAGGCGTTCGGTGACGGCGGCCAGCGCGGTGAGGACGGCGAAGGTGTCGGGCCGTCCGACGACGTCCAGGTCATAGATCTTCCCGCCCTGTTCGCGCAGCCGCAGCCCCTCGGCGAGGAACAGGAAGTCGAACTTGGCGCGCTCGGCGGTCCGCGCGAAGTGCGCGAAGGAGCTGAACTCGATGTGGCTGCCGGCCTCGGGGTCGCTCCACACGGTGGTGTTGTTGACGCCGGGGAAGTGTGCCGCGAGGTGGATCTGCTTGAGCGGCTTGCCCGGTTCGCTCGCCCGGTTCGTGCGCTCTGCCGGGTTCGGTGACTTGCTCATGAGGGATTCCCTTCCGGCTCAGACGGTGGCGGCGTAGCGGCTGGCGGGGCGGGCAAGGCCGAGGAGCCCGCGCAGGGTGTCGGCCTCGTACGTGCGCCGGAAGGCGCCGCGCCGCTGGAGTTCGGGCACCAGGCCCCGGGTGATGGCCGGCAGGTCGTGGCCGAGGACGGCGGGGCGCAGCCGGAAGCCGGTGAGTCCGCCCTGCTGCAACTCCTGGAGCAGGTCGGCCAGTTGCGTGGGCGTCCCCGTGAAGACGCGGGCGTCGCTGGTGTACGGGTGACCGGCGAGGGTGTCCAGGCGCTCGCGGCGGGCCGCGGCGGCGGCCGGGTCGTCGTCGAGGAACACCACCAGATCGCCGAAGAGGTGCAGGGGTTCGTCGGCGCGTCCGGCCGCGTCCTGTTCGCCGCGGACCGCCGTGACGATGGCGCGCGCGTGCGCGGTGTCGCGCGGGGTCACGTAGCCGACGTCGGCGGAGCGGCCGAGGAGCCGGAAGGGCGCGTCGGTGGGGGTCTCGTGGGCGAGGGCGCTGACCACGGGCCGGCCCTGCGGCGGGCGGGGCGTGATCGAGGGGCCCTTGACGCTGAAGTGCTTGCCCTCGAAGTCGATGTAGTGCAGCTTGTCGCGGTCGATGAAGCGGCCGGTGGCGACGTCGCGGATCTCCGCGTCGTCCTCCCAGCTGTCCCAGAGGCGGCGCACGGCTTCGGCGTAGTCGGAGGCCTCGTCGAAGAGGTCGTAGGTCAACTCCCGTACGTCCGGCCTGCCGAGGTCCTCGACGCCGTCCAGGGCGGGAAACGTGCGGCGCCCGAAGTGCGCGGCTTCGTTGCGGCGCGCCGACACCTGGACGCGCACGCCCGCGCGGCCCGTGCTCACGTAGTCGAGCGTGGCGATCGCCTTGGATATGTGGAAGGGCTCCGTGTGCGTGGTCACCACCGTCGGCACCAGGCCGATGTGGCTGGTCAGCGGGGCGACGCGGGAGGCGATGAGGACGGCGTCGAGCCGCCCGCGGACCTGGTCGGTGCGTCCGTCGGGTTCGGTGAAGTGCGAGGACTGGAGCCCGAGTCCGTCCTCGATCGTCACGAAGTCGAGCAGGCCGTGCTCGGCCTCGGTGACCAGGTCGGCCCAGTAGGGGGCGGTGAGCAACTCCGTGGGGCGGGAGACCGGTTCGCGCCAGGCGGCCGGGTGCCAGCCCGCGCCGTCGAGCGCGACGGCGAGGTGCAGCGCGGCGGTGGGAGCGGAGGAGGGCAGGGGGGATGAGGGCGAAGGTGATGACGACACGAAGGAGTGCCTTCCTGATCGACCGTACGAGAACACCGGCCCCTCGGCTGCGAGGGTGCGGCGGCGGGGTGACGGGTCAGGAACGACAGAGCGCGCCGGCGACGCGCTGGAGGTCGATGTGCGGCCGGGAGTACAGATGGACCTGGTGGCTCGGGGCGATCACCAGGACGCGCGGGGCAGGCACGGGCGGCACCAGGGGCACGTCCGTCACCTCCGCCCTTCCGGTCCGGCGGGCCACAGGCCTCGCCGGTCTCGCGCTTGCGGAACCCTGGTCGGGAACCGCCCGGTCCGCACCTGGAGCACCCCGCCGCGAGGGAGGGTTGCCGGTCAGCAAGCCAGGGCTTGACGCTGACGCTCGTAACCTGCTCGGACGTTACGTGAGGTCGTGGCCGCGCGCAATGCCCGTGGATCATGGCCGCGCTCACAGCTCCGCACGTCTCCCGCGGCCGGTCTCCGTCAGGGTCAACGGGCGGGCCGCGCCTTCTGTTCCGCTTGCGCGCACGGAGTTTCCCGGAGGCCTTCTTGACGGCGGGGGAGCAGCGGACCCAGACTTCCCGGGACGGTCACGATTGTCAGCGCCCGCCCGGCAGGGTCCCTGCCCGAGCGGGTCTTCGGCCCCGGCCCGCTGACAGGCAACCCTTCCTCCGCGACGGGGTGCCCCGGGTGACGACCGGGTCCCGCCGTGGCGGCGGGGCAAGCGCGGCCCGGGGTAGGACGGGCCTCGACGGCAGGGCTGGTGCACATGTCCAGGGCGGTCGGTGAGCGGAACAGCACCCGGCGACCTCCCCTGTCCATGCCCAGGCCCCGCCCGCGCGTCCTGACCAGGCGGCTGCACATCGATCTGCTGCGGGTGTGCAGCGCGTCGGTCCCAGCCGCCTGACGTCCACGCGACGCGGACGCTCCAGGTCCACGCGAGGCACAGGCGCCGCGTCCACGTGACGCGGGCGCCGCACGTCCACGTGACCGGGCTCGGGCGCGCCGCGTCCACGCGGAAACGACGCCCCTGACGCGGGGCGCCACCGGTGCGGGCCACTGCCGCCCTGCATCCCCCTCTCCCCCACCGTGCCACCGGCGCCCGGCGCCGGTGGCACCCCTTCCCCTGTCTGGAGAGTCATGCCCGAGGTCACGTCACACCGCCGCCACCACGCCTCCCTCACGGACTCCCACGCCTCGTGCGACGACGCGGGCTCGCCGCCCGGCTGTCCCCCGGCGATCCGCAGCCGGATCGGCGCCGACCTGGCCGGTGGCTTCTATCCCGCGCCCCACCGCTATCACCTGTATCTGTCGGCCGGATGTCCGCGCTCCCTGCGGGTCGCGATCACGCTCGATCTGCTCGGGCTCCGGGACGCGGTCACCACGACGCTCCTGTCGCCGGACACCGCCTCGGCGACGCTGGAGGGCCTGCACGGCTACTACGAGGCCACCGAGCACCACTTCGACGGGCCGCTGACCGTCCCCGCCCTGTGCGACCGGTGGAGCGGGCACGTCGTCAGCAATCACACGCCCGACATCGTGCGCGACCTGGCCTGCCGTCTCGCCGCCCACGGCGAGGGCCTGCCGCTCCAGCTGCGCCCGTCGTCCCTCGCGGCCCGGATCGACGCCTGGCACGACCAGCTCGCGGCGCCCCTGACCCCCGCGACGCTGGAGCACCTCAACCGCCGCCTGGCCTTTCGCGCCTACCTCGTGGGCGATGAACTCACCGCGGCGGACGTGGACTTGTGGGCCCGCCTCGTCCACGAGCCGCCGGGCACCACGGCCGCCCACCCCGACGTGCGGGCCTACGTACGGCGCCTGCACGACCACCCGTCCTTCCGCGCCAACCATCCCCGCATCGGCGAGGCGGACCACCGGGCGGCGTCCTGACGGCGGCACGGGATCGGGGGCGGCCGCGGCGAGGCGCCGCGACCGCCCCCGTGGGCTCAGGTCACCAGATCCTGACGCGCTCCGCCGGGTCCAGCCACAGCCCGTCGCCCTCCGTCGTCCCGAACGCCTCGTGGAACTCGTCGAGGTTGCGGACGATGTTCGCGCGGAACTCCGGCGGCGAGTGCGGGTCGATGGTGAGGTACTGCTGCTCCTGCTCCTTGCGGCGCTTGGTGCGCCAGCAGTACGCCCAGTTCATGAAGAGCCGCTGGGAGCCGGTCGTGCCCTCGCTCTCCGGCATCGGGGCCCCGTCGAGCGCGATCTTGTACGCCGTGTGCCCGATGGTCAGGCCGCCCAGGTCGCCGATGTTCTCGCCCACCGTCAGCGATCCGTTGACGAACTCGCCGGGCAGATTGCGGGGCGAGAACGCGTCGTACTGCTTGACCAGCGCCTTCGACTTCGCCTCGAACGCGGTCTTGTCGGCCGCGGTCCACCAGTCGTTGAGGTTGCCCGCGCCGTCGTACTGCGCGCCCTGGTCGTCGAAGCCGTGGCCGATCTCGTGGCCGATGACCGAGCCGATGCCGCCGTAGTTCTCGGCCGGGTCGGCGTCGGGCGAGAAGAACGGCTTCTGGAGGATGCCCGCGGGGAAGCAGATCTCGTTGGTGCCCGGGTTGTAGTACGCGTTGACCGTCTGCGGCAGCATGAACCACTCGTCGCGGTCGACCGGAGCGCCGATCTTGGCGAGCTGGCGGTCGGACTCGAAGGCGGCCGCCGCGTGCGCGTTGCCGAGCAGGTCGTCGGCGGAGACCCGGAGAGCCGAGTAGTCCCGGAAGGTGTCGGGGTAGCCGATCTTGGGACGGAACGTGGCGAGCTTCTCGTACGCGCGCTCCTTCGTCTCGTCCGTCATCCAGTCCAGGCGGGCGATCGACTGGCGGTAGGCCTCCAGGAGATTGCCGACGAGGTCGTCCATCATCGCCTTGGAGCTCGGCGGGAAGTGCCGCGCCACGTACTCCTTGCCGACGGCCTCACCGATGGCGCCCTCGACGAAGGCGACCGCCCGCTTCCACCGGGCGCGCAGCTCGGGCGTGCCGTTGAGGGTGCGGCCGTAGAACTCGAAGTTGTTCCGCACGAACGGGTCCGTGAGGTACGGCGCGCTGGCGCGCAGGACCCGCACCAGCGCCCAGTCGCGCCACTGCTCGATCGGCACCTCGTCGAGCGTCGCGGACAGGTGGCGGAGGTAGGACGGCTGGCGGACGCAGGTCTCGGCGATGGTGGCCTCGGAGCCGCCGAGGCCTTCGGCGAAGGCACGCCAGTCGAAGTGCGGGGCCAGGGTGATCAGTTCGTGCAGGGTGAGGAGGTTGTAGGTCTTCTGCACGTCACGCGTCTCGGCCCGCTCCCAGTGGCCGGCGGCGAGCCGGGTCTCCAGGTCGAGGACGGTCTGCGCGGCCTCGGCGGGCGCGCCGTGCCGCCCGAGCGTGAGCAGCTCGGTGAGGTGGGCGAGGTACTTCTCGCGGATCTCGGCGAACTTCTCTTCGCGGTAGTACGACTCGTCGGGCAGGCCGAGCCCGCCCTGGAGGACGTTGAAGAGGTAGCGGTCGGAGTCGCGGTCGTCCGAGTCGATGTAGGAGCCAAAAAGGCCGGAGCCGCCGATCCGCTCGAAGCGGCCGAGGAACGCCGCGAGCTCCCGGGTGTCGCGCAGCCCGGCGACCTCGTCGATCAGGGGTTGCGCGGGGGCCAGGCCGCGCGCGGCGATCGTCTCCTCGTCCATGAAGGAGGCGTACAGCGTGGCGATCTTGTGCGCGTCATCCGGGGCGGCGCCGGCCGTCGTGGCCGACGCCAGCTCCTGGATGATCACCTTGACTTGTTCCTCGGCCGTGTCGACCAGCTGTACGAAGGGGCCCCAGCTGGAGCGATCCTCGGGGATCGGCTCGTGCTCCAGCCAGTGACCGTTGACGTGGCCGAACAGGTCGTCCTGCGGCCGGATCTCGGGGTTCATGCCCGCGCGGGCGTCATCCAGCATGCTCATTCACGCACCCTACGCGGCCGAAGCGGCCGAGCACGATCGGCTTGTGCCCCGATCCGGGCTCAGCCGGCCACGTACTCCCGCAGATGCCGCGCCGTCACCGTGTCACCCTCGGCCACCAGGGACGCGGGCGTGCCCGTGAACACCACCCGGCCGCCGTCGTGACCGCCGCCGGGGCCCAGGTCGATGATCCAGTCGGCGTGTGCCATCACCGCTTGGTGGTGCTCGATGACGACCACGGAGTTGCCGTCGTCGACGAGCCGGTCGAGCAGCGCGAGCAGCTTGTCCACGTCGGCCAGGTGCAGTCCGGTCGTCGGCTCGTCCAGGACGTACGTCGAGGACTTCTCGGCCATGTGGATGGCGAGCTTGAGGCGCTGGCGCTCGCCGCCGGAGAGCGTGTTGAGCGGCTGGCCCAGCCGCAGATAGCCCAGTCCCACGTCGCTGAGGCGGCCGAGGATGGTGTGGGCCTGGCCCGTGGGGAAGAAGTCGTGTGCCTCGGCGACCGCCATGCCGAGGACCTCGCTGATGTTCTTGCCGCGCAGCCGGTAGGTGAGGACCTCGGCCGTGAACCGCTCCCCCTCGCACTGCTCGCAGACGGACGCCACCCCGGCCATCATCGCCAGGTCGGTGTAGATCAGGCCGATGCCGTTGCACTTGGGGCAGGCGCCCTCGGAGTTCGCGCTGAACAGCGCCGCCTTGACGCCGTTGGCCTTGGCGAACGCGGTGCGGATCGGGCCGAGCAGTCCGGTGTAGGTCGCCGGGTTCGAGCGGCGCGAGCCGCGTATGGGTGACTGGTCGGCCACCACCACGCCCTCCCGACCCGACAGGTAGCCATGGATCAGCGAGCTCTTGCCGGAGCCGGCGACCCCGGTGACCACGGCGAGCACCCCGAGCGGGACGTCGACCTCGACGTCCTTGAGGTTGTGCCGGTCGGCGCCCTTGATGGACAGCTGTCCCTTGGGCACCCGCACCTGCTCGCGGAGCCGGGCCCGGTGCTCCAGATGCCGTCCGGTCAGCGTCCCGGAGGCGCGCAGGCCCGCCACGTCACCGGTGAAGCAGATCTGACCGCCCGCGGACCCGGCCGCGGGCCCGAGGTCCACCACGTGGTCGGCGATCGCGATGACCTCCGGTTTGTGCTCCACCACCAGGACGGTGTTGCCCTTGTCGCGCAGCCGGATCAGCAGGTCGTTCATGCGCCGGATGTCGTGCGGGTGCAGGCCGATGGTCGGCTCGTCGAAGACGTACGTCACGTCGGTGATGCTGGAGCCGAGATGGCGGACCATCTTCACGCGCTGCGCCTCGCCGCCGGACAGCGAACCCGACGTGCGGTCCAGGCTCAGATAGCCGAGCCCGATCTCGACCAGGGATTCGAGCAGTTCGCGCAGGCTCGCGATCAGCGGTGCGGCCTCGGGGTCGTCGAGTCCGCGGACGAACGCGGCCAGGTCGCTGATCTGCATCGCCGAGCAGTCGGCGATGTTCAGGCCGCCGATCCGCGACGACAGGGCGGCCGCGGTCAGCCGCGTGCCCGCGCAGAGCGGGCAGCGGGCGAACACCACGGCACGGTCCACGAAGGCCTTGACGTGCGGCTGGAGCGAGTCGCGGTCCTTGGCCAGCCAGGTCCGCTGCATCTTGGCCAGCAGACCTTCGTACGTGAAGCCGTTCGAGCCCACCTTCACCTTGACCGGGGCCTTGTGCAGGAGGTCGGCCCACTCCTGTTCGGTGTAGTCCTTGAGCTTCTTGTCGGGGTCGTGGAAACCGGAGTTGGCCATGACCTGCCAGCTCCAGGAGTCCACCGCGTAGTTGGGGACGGTGATCGCGCCCTCGTTCAGGGAGAGTTCACGGTCCACGAGCTGGTCCACGTCGACGGTGGAGGCCTCGCCGGTGCCCTCGCACTGGGGGCACATCCCCTCGGGCAGGTTGAAGCTGAAGGCGCCCGCGGTCCCGATGTGCGGGTCGCCGAGGCGGCTGAAGATGATCCGGAGCATGGTGTACGCGTCGGTGGCGGTGCCCACCGTGGAACGGGAGTTGGCGCCCATCCGCTCCTGGTCGACGACGATCGCCGCGCTGAGATTGCGCAGGCTGTCGACGTCCGGACGCCCCTGGCTCGGCATGAACGACTGGACGAACGCGGTGTACGTCTCGTTGATCAGCCGCTGCGACTCGGCGGCGATGGTGCCGAACACGAGCGAGGACTTGCCGGAGCCCGAGACTCCGGTGAAGACGGTGAGCCGCCGCTTGGGGATGTCGAGCGAAACGTTCCGCAGATTGTTCTCGCGGGCGCCGCGCACCTGAATCATGTGGTGGCTGTCGGCGGGAATGACCGTCACTGATGCTCCTTGGCCTGAACCGGGCGGAAGGAAAAGCGTACACCGTACCCAGTCTCCGTCCGACCCCTTTTCCGGGAGCCGTCACTACCGGCGAGGAAACTCTCCCGATCAGACATAAGGGACTAACTGCCCTAAAATAATTCGGGGGTGGGCGCCGCTGGAGTAGCGGCGACTTTCGACGAGGAGGCACTGATGCTTGCTCAGCACACACCGCTTCTGACGACTCCGATGGACGCGACCGCGCTCAGTACGGCCATGGTGGAACCAGAGGCGGTCCTGAGCGACGCTCCGACGTACGCACCGGAGGCAGCCGGACTGCTGCTGCTCCTGGCGCTGGTCTCGCCCAAGGAACCGAAGGAGCCGAAGGACAAGTGAGTCCTGATCGGCCCGAGGCCGCGTACACAGGCTCGGCGGCCGATCTGGCTCTTCGTGCCCTCGATGCCCTGCGCGGCATCGGGGGCACCGCCACGATCGCCGAGCACGTCGAGAAGGCGGACGACCCCCGGGCCGCGCTGGCGGCCATCAGGGTCGTCGGGGCCGACACCTTCGCCCCCTACCTCCTGGCCGAGGCCGTGTTCCACCCGCAGGACGCGGCGGCCGTGACCCGGTCCTTCGAGGTGTTCCCGCCGCCGGCCACCGCCCCCGCCCCGCCCCCGGCCGGACCGGCCGAGCCCTGGCTGGTCGCCTGGCGGGACTGGGCCACGACGGCGCTGCTGACCCGGTTCGCGCAAGCGGGCCCGGAGCCGGCCCTGGGCGCCACGGCCCCCGCCGACACCGACCCGTACGGGGTGGGCCAGAACCCGGAGCCCGGGGTCGCACACGTGCGCCGGCCGAGCGGAGCACCCGAACTCACCGAACCCGCACCCGCCCGGGCCACCGGCACCGTCCCCGATCCGGGCACCCCGTGGCAGGCCTGGTCCGTACGGATGGGCCAGCTCTCCCCGCTCGCCCTGCCCGGACTCGACGGACCCGTGCACGACGCGGCCCGCGCGGCGCCGCTCGCCCTCGCGCGGGGCGCCACCCGGGCCGTCCTGCGGCGCGACTTCTCCACCGCCGCGCGCATCACCCGCTGGCTCGCCCTGCTGACCGCCGAGGGCGTCCGCCTGCCGCTGGACCCCCTGCCCCTGGTCGAGCACCTGGGCCTGCACGGCGGCGGCCCGCGGCTGGCGCTCGACGTCGCGATCAGCCGGCGGCTGCTGGCACTGGAGGGCACATGACCACGTCGGTGACGCGGACCGCGCACGAGGTGGGCTCGCGGGCGCTCGCCTGGCTGCACGCGCAGCGGGAGCTCGGCGCCCTGCCCGCCGACTCCACCGCCGACCTCGGTGAACCCGACAGCGTGTACAAACCGCTGGCCGAGAGCGCGCTCGCCGCCTCGCTCGTGGTGCGCGAGGCGGCCTCCGGCAGCACCGAACTGCGTCTCGCCCACGACCTCATGGGCTTCTGCTGGCGCCAGCTCGGCGACGGCGACATGCTCTACGAACGGCTCCTGCGGTACTCGATGATGACCGACCCGCTGGAGACGTACGCCCCCTTCGCCCGCGGCGGGCTGCGCCACGGCCCCCTGGAGAACCTGCTCGCCCACACCAGCGCGCTGCGCTCCGTGAGGGCCGCCGAGATCCTGCCCAACCGGCGGCTCGCCGTCGCCAACGCGGCGCGCGTCGTGGGCCTGGACCAGGACGCGCACCCCTACGACTGGCCGACGCTGAGCCGGGCCACCTGGCTGGGCGCGACCCCCGAGCCCTGGCTCATCGACTGGATGACCGGCTACTGCCTCACCCACACGGTGTTCCACCTCACCGACTGGGGTGCCCGCCCCGGCGGCCTGCCCGAGGACCTCACCGCCTACGTCGCCGACTGGCTGCCCGTGTGGATCGACATCTGGGCCGAGATCGAGCAGTGGGATCTGGTGGCCGAACTGATGATCGTCGGCTGCTGTCTCACCGAGCCGTACTGCACCGCGGCGGACTGGGAACGCCTGGCCCGGGCCCAGCACCCGGACGGCCTGGTGCCGCGCGACGGCGACCCGGTCCCCGACGATCCGGAGCGGCGCTTCGCCGACCACCAGCACACCGCCGTGGTCGCCGCCATCGCCGGAACCCTCGCCGTGTCACGGACCCTGGGCGGCGGGACGACCGAGCGGTGAGCCCGCGCGGCGCCGCGAGCACCGGACACGAGCCGGCCCCCGCGACCCCCGCGTGGGCCGCGGACCTGCTCGACGGGCTGCGCGAGGCCGCCCCCGGAGCGAGCGCGATCGCCCTGGGGGTGCGGCGCGGCTCCGAGCACGTCGTCATCGCCACCGGCCGCACCGCGTGGCACGGCGCGGCACCGGCCGGCCCGGACACGCGGTTCGAGACCGGCTCACTCACCAAGACGTTCACCGCTGTGCTCCTGGCCGAGATGGCGGCCCGCGGCGAGGTCGCCCTCGACGACCCGATCGCCCGCTTCCTGCCGCGCGGCGCCGCGCCCCACCTCCCCGTCGGCCGCATCACCCTCCTCCACCTGGCCACCCACACCTCGGGGCTGCCCCGCCTGCCCCCGGGCTTCCTGCGCCGCGGGGCGCCGGCCTGGTTCAGCAACCCCTACGCCGGCTACTCCCCCGCCGAACTGCGTCGCGCCCTGGCCCGCACCCGGCCGCGGGCGGCTCCCGGCACCCGGGTGCACTACTCCAACTTCGGCGTGGGGCTGCTCGGCATCCTGCTCACCCGGGCCGGCGCCCACGGCTCCGCCGGTCCGGATGCCGCAGGGGCCGGCCCCGCCGACGACGGCTTCGCACGGCTGCTGGCCGGCCGCGTCCTGGAGCCGCTCGGCCTGACCCGCACCGACTGCGCCGCCGACCGGCCGCAGGCCACCGGCTACTGGCACCGCAGAGCGCGCCCCGCCTGGCGGATGCCCGCGCTGCCCGCCGCCGGAGCGGTCCGCTCCAGCGCCCGCGATCTGCTGACCACCCTCGACGCCCTCCTCGACCCCGCCGGTCCGCCCGCCCTGCCCGCCACGCTGCGGACCGCCCTGGCCGAGGTCGCGACACCCCGGCTCGCCCTGCCGCGCACCGGCCGACGCATCGGCCTGGTCTGGAACCTGCGGCCCCGCCCCGGTCACGACCTCTGGCACCACTCCGGCGGCACCCGGGGCTTCACCGCCTTCGCGGGGTTCAGCCCGCAGACCGGCGTGGCCCTCACCGCCCTGGCCAACACGGGCCCGGTGCTCACGGGCGCCTTCATCCAGCGCGCCTATCTGGACCTGCGGGCCCTCGCCCGCGACGCGTCCACCGCCTGAGCGACGCCCCGCCGCACGGCCGGATTCCCGCGCGCCACGGCCCCTTCAGGCCACGCGGGCCCGGCCGTTCGCCATGTTGAGGCCACCGTGACGGGTTCAGGCCCCCTGCCGCGCCAATTGCCGCCCATTGACGCTTAGTTGGTATGGACATGACCATCGCACCCCTCTTATGCTCCGCCTGAACTCATCGTGAGAGCGCTCTCATCACCCTGTTCCTCCCCACCTCGACGGAACGACAGAAAGGGCACTGCCGTGAGACGCAGAACCGGAGTCCGCATCGCCTTCTCCTCCTTGCTCCTGATCGGCACCTGGGCGAGTGCCTCGCTCGCCCCCACCGCGAGCGCCGCCCCCGCACCCGCCGCACCCCCCGCCTCCGCGGGCATGCTCACCGCTCTCCAGAACGACCTCGGGCTCACCGCGAGCCAGGCGCGCGAGCGACTCGCCGCCGAGAAGACCGCCACCCGCGTCGACCGCGCGGCGCAGCGGGCGGCCGGATCCATGTACGCCGGCTCGTGGTTCGACGCGAAGACCGGCAAGCTGACCGTCGCCACCACCAGCGCGGGCAAGACGGACGCCCTGCGCGCGACGGGTGCCGACGTCCGCGTGGTCCGCCACAGCGCCAAGGAACTGGACGCCGCCAAGGAGCGCATCGACGCGCTGTCCGCGCCCCAGGGGGTCAGCAGCTGGCACGTGGCACCGCGCAGCAACACGGTCGTGGTGAACGTCGTCGCAGCTCAGCGAGACGACAACGATGTCCGACGCTTTGTCGACCGGGCCCGCAAGGCCGGTCCCGTCCAGGTCGAGACGGTCGGCAAGGCACCCCGCACCTTCGCCGCGGGCACCGTGGGCGGCGACCCGTACTACACCGGCAACGTCCGCTGTTCCATCGGCTTCTCCGTGCACGGCGGGTTCGTCACCGCGGGCCACTGCGGACGGGCCGGGGCCGGGGTGCGCGGCTGGGACGGTTCGAACATCGGCAGTTTCCAGGGCTCCTCGTTCCCCGGCGACGACTACGCGTACGTCAGCGTGGGCAACGGCTGGTGGACCGTCCCGGTGGTGCTCGGCTGGGGCACCGTCTCCGACCAGCTGGTCCGCGGCTCGGCCGAGGCACCCGTGGGAGCGTCGATCTGCCGCTCCGGCTCCACCACGCACTGGCACTGCGGACGGGTCCTCGCCAAGAACGAGACCGTCAACTACAGCCAGGGCGCCGTCCACCAGATGACCAAGACGAGCGTCTGCGCCGAACCGGGCGACTCCGGCGGCTCGTTCATCAGCGGCGACCAGGCCCAGGGCGTCACCTCCGGCGGCTGGGGCAACTGCAGCGGCGGGGGTGAGACCTGGCACCAGCCGATCAACGAGATCCTCGGGCGCTACGGCCTGACCCTGCACACCGCCTGACGGCAGCGGCGCGCCGGGCCCGCGGGAGGGCCCGGCGCGTACGCCGCTGCGGTGAGTCCTGGCGGCTGGATGGCCCTAACCGCGTTCGTCGCGCGCCCCCCGGAGGAAGGTCTGCGGCTGCCACTGCCAGGAACGAACTGGTCCCGGAACCGCAGGTTCGGGGACGAACGGAGAACCGCGATGACAGCTAGGGCCTCTCGCCTGGACCAGGCCGGACCAAGGAGCGTGACCACGGCCGGGACCCGCCGCCGCGCCCGCATCGGCACGAGGCTCCTCGCGACGGTCGCCGTGGCCGCGCTCACCCTGGGAGCCGCGCACGAGAGCGCACCGGCGGACACCGGAGCCCCCGTCTCCGACCGGTCGCCCTTCACCGGGAAGCACGCGGTGCACAACCCGGTGCTCGCGGTGAAGTTCGACAACGCGCGCATGGCCCGGCCGCACACCGGTCTCGCCCAGGCGGACATCGTCTACGTGGAGAAGGTCGAGGGCGGCATGAGCCGCCTGATGGGGGTGTACTCCAGCCGCCTGCCGAAGTACGTCGGTCCGGTACGCAGCGCCCGCGAGTCCGACGTGGAACTGCTGCGGCAGTTCGGCCGCCCGGCGCTCGCCTACTCGGGGGTGCGCAGCTCGCTCAGCAAGATGCTCAAGCGCTCCCCGCTGTACGTCCGCCCGCACGGCCGCCTGCCCGGCGCCTACTTCCGCGCGGGCGGCCGGCCCGCCCCGCACAACCTCTTCGTCCGCCCCCGGTCCGTGCTGCGCTCGGCCCCGAAGGCCGACCACCCCACCGACATCGGGTTCCGCTTCGGGCCCGCCCCGGAGGGCGGCAGCCCCGCCTCGACGCGGACGGTCCGCTACGCGTCGGCCAGCCACACCTTCAGCTGGTCGCCCGGGGAGCGCCGCTGGCTCGCGTCGTTCGACGGGAGCCCCGCCCGGAGCACATCGGGGGCGCGGCTGGGCGCGCGGACGATCGTGATCCAGCGCGTGGACATGCCGCCGTCGCGCTACAAGGACGTCAACGGCGCGGCGACCCCGTACATCAAGACGGTCGGCAGCGGCCGGGCGACCGTGCTGCGTGACGGCAAGGCGTACCAGACCCGCTGGAAGCGGTCGAGCCCCGAGGGCGGCACGTCCTTCACGCTCGCCGACGGCCGGCGGATGCCGTTCGCGCGCGGCCAGGTCTGGATGGTCTACGCGGACCGCTGAGCCGCACCGGCCGCTCCCGGACAGGCGTCGGCCCGGTGACCGAGACCGGTCACCGGGCCGACGGGGTGCTCCTCACGGAGCGTCAGACGCTCAGCCGCGCACGGACTCCAGTTCGCGGTCCTGGTCGTCCTGGTCCGACTGGCGCGCCGCGGGGTAGTCGCCGAGCTGCTTGTGCAGCTTCTCGCCCTCGACGTCGACGTTCGGCAGCGCGCGATCCAGCCACTTCGGCAGCCACCAGGCCTTGTTGCCGAGCAGGGCGAGCACCGCCGGGACGATCGCCATGCGGACGACGAAGGCGTCGAAGAGGACGGCGATGGCCAGGCCGAAGCCCATCATCTTGATCATGTCGTCGTTCTCCATGATGAAGCCGGAGAAGACGCTGATCATGATGACCGCCGCGGCCGCGACGACCCGTCCGCCGTGCGTGAAGCCGGTGACCACGGCCTCGCCGGGGCGCGCCCCGTGGACATACGCCTCCCGCATGCGCGTCACGAGGAACACCTCGTAGTCCATGGCGAGACCGAAGACCACGCCGATCATGAAGATCGGCATCATGCTCATGATCGGGCCGGGCTGGTCCACGCCGACGATGTCCGCAAGCCAGCCCCACTGGAAGACCGCGACGACGGCGCCGAGCGCGGCGGCCACCGACAGGAGGAAGCCGAGCGCCGCCTTGAGCGGCACGAGCACCGAGCGGAAGACCAGCATCAGGAGCAGGAAGGCCAGGCCGACGACGAGGCCCAGGTAGGGAAGCAGCGCGTCGTCCAGGGTCTGCGAGAAGTCGATGGTCATGGCGGTCGCGCCGGTGACCAGGACCTCGGAGCCCGTCTTGTCGCCCAGACCGTCGACCGTGGAGCGGATCTCCTTGACGACGCCCTCGGTCTTGTGGTCGCTGGGGCCGGTCTCCGGCACCACGTTGAAGATCGCGGTGTCGTCGGCCTTGTTGGGGTTCGCCGGGGTGACGGCGGCGACGCCGTCGATCTTGGCGATCTCCTTGCCGACCGTGTCGGCCGCGGCGGCCGCGCCCTTGTCCTTGTCCGTGTCGACCGTGACCATCAGCGGGCCGTTGAAGCCGGCGCCGAAGGACTCCGACAGCATGTCGTACGCCTTGCGCTGCGTGGTGTCCGGCGCCGACGTGCCCTCGTCCGGCAGGCCGAGCTCCAGGCTGGTGGCCGGTACGGCGACCGCGCCGAGGCCCACCACGGCGAGCAGCAGGACCGGGACCGGGCGGCGCAGCACGAACCGGGCCCAGCGGGTGCCCAGCTTCGGCTTGGCGTTCGGGTCGCGCAGCTCGCTCGCGGACTTCTTGCGGTCCTTGCGGCGCAGCACCTTCCTGCCCGCGAAGCCGAGCAGCGCGGGGATCATGGTGAGCGCGATGAGGACGGCGATCGCGACCGTGCCGGCCGCGGCCAGGCCCATCTTGGTGAGGATCGGGATGTTGACGATCGCGAGCCCGGAGAGCGCGACGATGACGGTCAGTCCGGCGAACACCACGGCCGACCCGGCGGTTCCGGTGGCGCGGCCCGCGGCCTCCTCCGGCTCCCGGCCGTCGGCGATCTCCGCCCGGTAGCGGGAGACGATGAACAGCGCGTAGTCGATGCCGACGGCGAGGCCGATCATCATCGCGAGCGTCGAGGTGGTGGCCGAGAGGTCGAGGAGGCTGCCGAGGGCCGCGATGCCCGAGACGCCGATGCCCACGCCGATGATGGCGGTCAGGAGCGGCATGCCGGCGGCGACCATCGAGCCGAAGGTGATGATCAGGACGACCGCGGAGACCGCGATGCCGATGAGTTCGGCCGAGCCGCCCATCTCCTGCTCGGCCATGACGGCGTCGCCGCCGGTCTCCACGGTGAAGCCCGTCTTGCGGGTGTCGTCGGTGGCCTCGGTCAGCGCGTCACGGGACTTGTCGGTCAGCTCCGTGGCGGGGACCTTGTAGGTGACGGACGCGTACGCGGTGGTGCCGTCCTTGCTGACGGCGTCGGCCTTGTACGGGTCGGCCACCTCGGCGACCTGCGAGCCCTCGCCCAGGGTCTTGACCAGCTTCTCGACGTCGCCCTTGGGGCCGGCCTGGGTCAGCTTCTGGCCCTCGGGGGCGCGGATGACGACGCGGGCGGTGGCGCCCTCGGCGCTGGCCGCCGGGAACTTCTCGTCGAGGAGGTCGAAGGCCTTCTGGGACTCCGTGCCCGGCATGGAGAAGGAGTCTTCGGGGGGTGCGGGTGCCGCGGACGCGGAGAAGCCGACGCCGGCGAGCAGCACCACCCACATCAGTGCCACATAGCGGCGTCGCCGGAAGGCGAGGCGGCCCAGTTTGTAGAGGAACGTAGCCACGGCGAAGGGGCTCCCGTCGGTGTCGGCAGGCGGAGTGACGCCCCCCGAGGGCACGATCAGCGCACGTCAGGGCGGTCAGCAGGTTTCCTCTCCATGGTCCGGGCCGTTGCCGGGCCGGAAGTCAGACTCAGAGTCGGACTATCGGCCCGCGCACGCTGTAGTGCCGTGCACCCGGGGTCATCCTCGGGGAGGAGATGTGGTCAGGATGTGTAGACCCCACATCGAGGGAACGATCACCGGAGGATTCGCGTCCGCCCCACGGGACACCTGTTCCCCTGAGAACAACTCGCTCTCATACCACCCCAATAGGAGCGATAAGGTGTCGAGTCAGCTCTCAGATACTTGTCATCACCATCCAGGAGAACCTTCGTGACTCTTGCCATCGCGCCGTCTGAAGCCGCCCCGTCGCCGGAGGTCCCCGAGCCGGTGGCCCGGGACGCCCGCGAGTTCGGTGCCTACGCGCGGACCGGCGGCTGGGCCTTCGCCCTGAAGGTGGCGCGCAGCGTGCGCCCCGGCGGACAGGGCGCCGAGGAGACGCCGAAGGTCTCGGCGAAGGAGTTCAGCGAGCTCGCCGGCTGCTCCGCGGAGCGCGTCATGCGCTACTACAAGGCGTGGGACAAGGCCGCCGACGACGGCCTCGTGCCCCACTTCGAGGCGCTCGCCCCCGGTGAGGACATCGAACTTCCCGACTCCGACGCCTGGTTGACGTACTACGCCGCGCGCTCCAGCGCCCTGACCCCGCGCGGCAACGCGATCACGGAGGCCGCCGAGGCCGAGGGCATCCGCCCCACCAAGGCCCTGGAGGTCGCCGAGAACCCCACCGCGCTGCGGGCCGCGATCCTCGCCGACCCCGGGACCGCCGAGGCGGCGCGCCGCGCGCTGATGGACCGGCTCGACGACGACCCGGCGCTGCGCACCGAGCTCGTCCGCGACATCGTGCGCGCCGACGACCTCAAGAAGGCCGTCGCGGCCGAGGCCAAGGCGGGCGACCGCGTCGACTACGTCCGTCAGATCGTCGACAAGGGGCAGGTCAAGACGCCGGCGGGCCAGCTGATCGACGCGCCCGCCGAGCTGAAGGAGGAGGCCGAGCGGCACCTGTCCCTCATCGACGAGCTCGACGACGGCGAGGACTCCGGTGAGTGGGCCCGCGAGGCCTACGACACCGTGAAGGACCTGGTCGCCCAGACCGTCCAGAGCAACCCGCAGCTGCGGGTGCAGGAGCGGCGCGCGAAGTTCTACAGCAGCCTCCAGAAGGCGACCAAGGTCTTCGAGGAGCTGACCTTCGACGACGCCGAGGTCGACGACATCTACGAGGACGACATGCTGCTGCGCCTGGAGGAGTTGCAGCAGTCCATCGCCGCGTGCATCTCGGCGCTGCAAGCGGCGACCGCAGGCACCGCCGCCTCCTCCGCGTCCGCCTCCCCCGAATCCGCTTCGCCCGAGGCCGGTGCGCCCGAAGCTCCTTCCCCCGAAGCTCCTTCCACCGAAGCCGGTGCACCCGAGGCAGGTTCACCCGAGGCCAACTGACGGCGCTCGCGCCCCGCCCTCCCCGTACATCCCGGTGATGACCATGGCCCCTTCCGTAGCCCTGGAGTCGTACGGCATGACCCATACGCGGAGGGATTCGCCGCACCCCGCACCGCTCGTAGCTTCTTGATCAACGTACGGAGACCGGCGTACGGAGTTGATCGAGAGGTCATGGAGCTATGCACGGCAAGGCATTCGCGCCCGAATACCAGGGCGAGTTGGGTGCGGCACTCGGGGTGAACTCCTCCTACGAGGAGGTGCTGACGGCGGCGGACCGCGCCCTGAGCCAGGCGGACACCGCCCTGGAGAGAGCGCGGGCCGCGCTCGCCCTGGCCGAGGCCAACCGGCGGCTCGGCCAGGTGGACGACGCGGGCTACGCCTGGCGGCAGAGTTACCGCAGCGCCCGTGCCGCGGGGGACGCGGGCGCCATGGCCTGGGCGCTGTGGAGCGGCGGCACGCTCGCCCGCCAGTGCGGACAGCTGCGGCTCGCCCGGCGGCTGCTGACCTGGGGCGTCGCGCTCGCCGCCGACGGCGGGGAGCGGCTCGCCCACGGGTACGCACTCGCCGGGCTCGCCGAGACGGGACGCATCCAGGGGGACTACGCGGCGGTGGCCGCCCTGCACGAGCAGCTCCTGGAGCAGGGCCGGGCGCACGGGGAGGCGCGGCACACGGTGTGGGCGATGTCCGGCATCGCCCAGATGCGGCGGAACACCGGCGACTACGCCGAAGCCCTGGAGCTGTTCGAGGAGTGCGTCAGGATCTCTGCCGACGCCCAGGACGCGCGGGGGCGCGCCTGGTCGCTGCGCGGGGTCGCCGACGTGCTCTCGCTGCGGGGCCAGGCACAAGAAGCCCTCCACCTGCTCTCCGAGGCGGAGGTCATCTGCCGCTCCATGGATCTGGCCGGCGCGCTCGCCTACAACCACAAGATGCGCGGCAACGTCCTGTACCGGGACGGGAAGTACGCGGCGGCCCGCGAGATGTACGGCATCGCCCTGGAGGAGTTCCGGGCCATGCGCGAGCCGCGCGGCGTTGCCCTGTCCCGGCTCGGCCTGGTCAAGTCACGCGCCCGGCTCGGCCGCGACCGGAGCGAGACGCTCGCCGAACTCGCCGAGCTGGAGGGAGACTTCGCGCGCATCGGGCTGCGGCAGGCGCGGGAGGCGGCGGCCGACTTCCGGCACGAGACGGCGGCGGAGCCGAGCAGGACGTGAGCCGGCCGCGAGGGGGGCGGCGCCATCGGGTCAGCGGGGCGCCGGGGACAGCGGGGCGCCGGGGCGTCACGCCGTCGGCGTGATGCGGATCCCCACCGTGCCGCTCGTCCCGCGCCGGAGCCTGCTGCCGAGGAGGGTGAGGCGGCCGACCAGGCCGTACTTGCGCGCGAGGAGTGTGCGGTAGCGCGCCGTCACCCGCGCGTCGCAGATCTCGGCGGTGGCGGGGATCTGTTCGCCGGTGGGGTTGCCCCGCAGATCGCAGGGGCCGACCAGGACGTCGGCGCGGTTGCGGATCCGCTTGACCTTCCAGGAGTCCGCGACCGTCCAGATGCCGAGCGCGTCGCCGTCCTCGACGACCCAGACGGGGCTCGGCACCGGGGTGCCGTTCTTGCGGTAGCTGGTGACCAGCAGGTACTTCCCCGCGCCGAGCCCTGCCTGCGCTACCTCGTCCACTTGACCGCTCCAGACCTGTTGTTGCCTCACGTGCGTACCGTCGACGGTGCGGATGTTACTCGCGATCACCCTCGCGGAGTCGGGCGGTCACGCCTCGGCGAAGGCGCGGCGGTCACATCGGGGGTGGGGCCGGGGCGGGGCCCAGGGTCGTCGTGCCCGGAGTGGTGCGGTGGGCCAGCCCCGTGCGGTAGGCGTCCAGGGCGGCTTCCGTACGGCCGGTGCGCCGGAGCAAATCGCCCAGGAGGCAGCACAAGGCGGCCACGTCCGCCGCCGCGCCCGCGCGTTCGAGCAGCGGCAGGGCGGCGCGATAGTGCTCCTCCGCGGCCTCCGTGTCGCCGCACTCCTCCGCGATGAGGCCGAGCAGCCGATGGGCGGCACCCCGGTGCACCGCGCCGCGTCCGGCCCGCAGGGCGGGGGCCTCGGCGGCCTCCGGGCCTTCGGCGAGGAGAGGCCGCAGCAGCGCCTCGGCCTCCCCGGCCTTGCCGCGCCTGCGCAGCACGTCCGCGAGCTCCACCTCGACCTGCTGGGCGTAGAGCGCGGCCCGCTTGGCGGTGAGCATGTCGTGCGCGGTGCGCAGTTCGCGCTCGGCGCGTTCCAGGTCGCCGTCCTGGGCGTGCACATAGCCGCGCATCCAGTGGCAGTGGGCGAGTTCGGTGCGGATGTGCAGCTGCTGATAGAGGTCCTGGGCCTTGGCCAGCGACGCGTCGGCCTCCGCGATCCGGCCCTGGGCGATGAGCGTACGGGCCACTCCCCGGTGCATCCCGGCCAGCAGCGCGGGATCGTCCACGCGCGGCGCGAGGGCGAGGGCCAGTTCGGCGGCGTGCGCGGCACGTTCGTGGGCGCCCATGTCCATGTACGGGGCGATGGACGCCGAGTAGAGCAGGAGCAGTGCGTCGGGATCGTGCAGGCCCGCGGCGTTGAGCTGGTCGAGCGCGGTCTCCAGGAGGTGGCAGGCGTAACGGAGTTCACCTGTGAGGCGGTGCGCGTTGGCCCGGCCGCGGACGGCGGGGACGCGGCGCGGCAGCGGCTCGTCGGCGAGCAGCCGCTCCACCGAGGCGAAACACGCGTGCGCGTCGTCGAGTTCGCCGGATTCGAGGAGGCAGTCGCCGAGGCCGAGGAGCGCGGTGGCCTGCTCCCCCGGCAGGCCGTGCTCGACGGCTTCGGCCCACAGCGCGCGGAAGAGCGCGGCGGCGTCCTCGGGAGCCCCGGTGGCCAGGGCGCTCCGCGCGTCGGCCAGGCGCAGACGCAGCTCGGCGGCGAGGCGGGCGGGGCGTCCCGTCGCGAGCTCCTCGGGGGTGACGCCGAGGCGCTGGGCCAGGTGCCGCAGGGCCGCCTCGGAGGGCCGCACCTTGCCCGACTCCAGGGTGGAGACGTAGGCGGGCGTGTACGCGGGCTCGGCCACCTGCCGTTGCGTGAGGCCGAGTTCCGTGCGCAGCCGCAGGACGCGGCGCCCGATCACCGCGGGCTCGTCGAGGCGTACGCCACCTGTTCCGCTCTGCACCATCTCTCCCTCTCCAGTCCTCCGGGTCACTGAGCCGAAGCCCGTCCTCCGGGTCACCGAGCCGCAGGCCGCCGGGTCCGCCGCCAGGTCACCGAGCCGAAGCCCGTCCAGGTTCGCGGCGCCCGAGCCGGGGGCGCGTGGCGTGAACTCGCCATCCCCACGGTCATCTTGCGTCACGGCCATTGCCTGGCTTCCCCGCAGCCCCTACATTGAACCGCGCCTTAAGCTCCCTTAACCCCCCACTTATATCGCGGACTTGGCGTATCGCGGTCCGCGCCGACGCTCGGGAGACCGTCCATGCGTAGACACGCTTCCCGCACATCCCGCACCCCCCTCATATCCCGCAAGCGCCTCGCCCTGGCCACCGGTGTCGCCCTGGCCGCGGCGCTCGCCGTCACCGCGCCGGTCGCCGCGGGCCAGGACCTGGGCCAGAACCGGGACGGCGGCGCGCGGGCCGCCCAGAGCACCGACAGCGTCGAGGTCGAGTACTTCACAAGCCCCGACGGCCACCCCCGCCACACCGAAGTGCCCGCCTCCGCCCCGCTCGACCGCAAGGAGCGGGCCTCGGTCAAGGACGACGGCGACGTCCTGCCGATCGTGGCGGCCGGGGCGAGCGACACCAAGGTCGACGTCGTCTTCATCGGCGACGGCTACACCGCGGCCCAGCAGGAGGACTTCCACGCCGACGTGCGCACCAAGTGGAAGGAGATGTCCGCCGTCGAGCCGTACGCCCAGTACAAGGATCTGTTCAACGTCTGGGCCGTCGACGCCCACTCCCAGGACTCCGGCGTCTCCGGCGACCCGACGAGCGACGTCCGCAAGAACACCGCCCTGGGCTCGGCGTTCTTCTGCGACGGCATCGAGCGGCTGCTGTGCGTCGACACGAACAAGGTCGAGGCGTACGCGAGCAAGGCCGCCGACCCCGATCTCGTCATCGTGCTGGGCAACTCCACCAAGTACGGCGGCGCGGGCTACAACGACATCACCTCGCCCTCCGGCTACGACGGCATAGGCACCGCGTCCTCCGACCATCCGGACTCGGACCAGGTCGCCGTCCACGAGACCGGCCACTCGTTCGGCAAGCTCGCCGACGAGTACTGGTACGACGAGAGCACCTACACCGGCCCCGAGCCGGGCGAGTCCAACCTCAGCAAGCTCAGCGCCGCCGAGATGGCCGCCCAGAAGGTGAAGTGGCACCGCTGGCTCGGCCAGGAGTCACCCGACGGCGGCACCGTGGGCGCGTACGAGGGCGGCGGCTACCACGGTCACGGTCTCAACCGGCCCACCGAGGACTCGATCATGCGCACCCTGGGCCGTGAGTTCAATCTGCCCGGACGCGAGGCGATGATCGCGGGCTTCCACCAGCACGCGCCCGTGCTGACCTCGTCCACCCCCACCGACCGCAAGGTCCGCGGCGCCCAGCGGATCCGCGTCGAAGCCTCCTCGCACGCCCGGCTGCGCTGGTACGTCGACGGCCGCGAGGCCCGCAAGGTCCGGGGCGCGGCAACCGTGACCCCCGGCTCGCTCGGGGTGCCCGCCGACGGCCGCGCGCACACGGTCACGGCACGCGCCACCGACCCGAACAAGGCGGTCCGCGCGCCGGAGCTGCGCAAGCTCCTGACCGGTTCGCTGAGCTGGCAGGTCACGCGCTGACCACCGGCCCACCGGCCAGGCTGCCGGCCGACCGCCTCTCGGCCGGCCGGCAGCGCCCCACCCCCGGGGCGGGGGTCCATCGCCCGCCGGGGATACTTCGATCATGACCACGCACGCACATCAGCCGCGGGAGGCGGCGGCGCCCGCCCCGGGGTGGGCGCTGCGGCCCGCGGAACCCGCCGACGTCGAGCCGCTGGCCGAGCTGCGGGCGACGGTGATGCGCCCCGATCTGGAACGGCTCGGCCGGTTCGACGAGGTCCGGGTACGCCAGCGGTTCCGGAACTCCTTCTGCGCCCCGGACACTTCGGTCATCGTCACCGACGGCGCGCTCGCGGGCTGCGTGGCCCTGCGGCCGGCCGAAGACTGCCAGTGGCTCGAACACTTCTACCTCGACCCCGCCCTCCAGGGCCGGGGCATCGGCTCGGCCGTGCTGCGCGCCCTGCTCGACCGCACCGACGCCGCAGGGGACCTCGTACGCCTGAACGTCCTCCAGGGCAGTGCGGCCCGGCGCCTCTACGAGCGCCTCGGTTTCCGCGTCGAGGACGAGGACCCGGTGGACGTCTTCATGGCCCGGCAGCCGGGCGCCGGATACGCAGGCAGCTCCCGACCCTGAAGTGGCCCACACGCACGGCCCGTAATTGGTCCACGAGCCCGGCCAGCCGGCTGTCTAGCCTGCTCCCGTCAGCGAAGAAACGGCCCAACGGCCGCCTGCTCCGGGAGCCTTGTGCCGCTACAGATCCTGCCTCCGGCCGGAGCGCCACGCGTGCTCGCCGTCGCCCAGCTGAGCAACTCGCTCGGCGACGGCGCCTACTACGTGACCTCCGCCCTGTACTTCACCCGCGTCGTCGGCCTCTCCCCCACACAGATCGGGCTCGCGCTCACCGTCGCGTGGGCCATCGGTTCCGTGACGGGTGTTCCCCTGGGCGCCCTCGCCGACCGGAAGGGGCCGCGCGGCACGGCCGTGCTGCTCGCGCTGGCCACCGGCGCCTCGGTCGCCTCCTTCCTGTTCATTCGCTCCTTCGTGCCGTTCCTCCTCGCGGCCTGCCTGTACGCCGTCGCCCAGTGCGGGCTCGCCGCCGCGCGGCAGGCGCTGCTCGCGGGCCTGGTGCCGCCGCGGGCCCGCACGGGCGTCCTCGCCCACCTCCAGTCGACGCTCAACGCCGGTCTCGCCGTCGGTGCGGCCCTCGGCGGCGTCGCCCTGCACCACGACACGCGTGGGGCGTATCTGGCGGTCTTCGCGCTGGACGCGGCCAGCTTCCTGTTCTGCGCGCTGGTGCTGCTCCGGCTGCCCGCGGTGCCGCTGGCAGCGGCGCGCGGAAAGGGCGAGCCGCGCCTGGCCGTGCTCCGCGACCGGCCGTACGCCGTCGTCACCGCGCTCAACGCGGTCCTGCTGCTCCGGATGCCGCTGCTGAGCCTCGCGATCCCGCTGTGGGTGGTGGACCGGACGAACGCGCCGAGCTGGCTGGTCTCGGCGCTGTTCGTCCTCAACACCCTGGCGGTGATGGCCTTCCAGGTCCGCATGGCCCGGGACGTCGACGGGCCGCGCACGGCCACTCGCGCGGTGCGGCGCTCCGGTCTCGTCATGCTCGCCTCGTGCGCGGTCTTCGCCCTCTCGGCGGCGGGACTTCCCGTGGGGGCGACGGTCGCGGTCCTGGTGGCCGGGGCCGTGCTCCAGGTCATCGCGGAGATGCAGCAGTCCGCCGGCTCCTGGCAGATCAGTTTCGACCTGGCGCCCGCCCACCACGTGGGCCAGTACCAGGGGTTCTTCGGCACCGGGGTTCCCGTCGCCCGTACCCTCGGACCGCTCCTGCTCACCTCGCTGCTCGTGGTGTGGGGCGTGCCGGGCTGGCTCCTCCTCGGCGTGGTCCTGCTCGGGGCGAGTCTCGCGACGGGGCCCGCGGTGCGGTGGGCCGAGCGGGCGCGGGCGCAGACGACGGACGCGGGGCGCCACGACGTACGTCCCCCGGCCGCCTCCCCGCACCCGCGGGCCGGGCTCTGCACACCGGGACGCCGCCGGGCGCCCGGGCCGCGCGGGTAGAGTTCCGGCTCGTGCCGAAGGTCCGCCACACTCCCCGCGCCACCACCGGCCTCCTGCCCCTCGCTGCGGGCGCGGAGGTCGACGCGCACCGGCACGACGAGCACCAGATCGTGTACGCGGGCCGCGGCGTCCTGTCGGTCACCACCGACGCGGGCAGCTGGGTGGCCCCCGCGACGCGCGCCCTCTGGGTCCCGGCGGGAACCGTCCACGAGCACCGCGCGTACGGCGACACGGACCTCCACCTGGTGGGGCTGCCCGTGACGGACAATCCCCTGGGTCTTGACCGGCCCGCGGTCCTGGAAGTCGCCCCGCTGCTGCGCGAGTTGATCGTCGCCTACACCGGGCGGCCGGACCAGCGGCCCGTCGAGGACACCGCCGAGCGCGGACGGCTGCGGGCGGTCCTGCTCGACCAGCTGCGCCGCTCGGCCCAGCAGCCCGTCCATGTGCCGGCGGCCCGCGATCCGCGCCTGGTCGCGGTGTGCGCCGTGCTGCGCGCCGATCCCGCGGACCCCCGGACCCTGGCGCAGCTGGGTGCCGCGACCGGGGTCAGTGACCGCACCCTGACCCGGCTCTGCCGAGCCGAACTCGGCATGAGCTTTCCGCAGTGGCGCACCCAGCTGCGCCTGCACCACGCCCTGTGCCTGCTGGCCGACGACCTCCCGGTCACCGTGGTCGCGCACCGCTGCGGCTGGGCGTCGAGCAGCGCGTTCATCGACGTCTTCCGCCGGGCCTTCGGCCACACGCCCGGCGCCCGACGGCCATCCCGCTGAGGCGCGCTCGCGGCACCCGCCGGTCCTAGGCCTGGGCGCGAACCGCCGGTTCGGCCTCGACCCGCGTCGTACGAAAGCGCGCGGCGTACGCGGACGGCGTGGTCCCCAGGTGGCGTGCGAAGACCCGGCGCAGCGTCTCGTCGCTGCCGAGCCCGCTGCGCCCGGCCGCCTCGGTGACGCCGGACCCCTGCTCCAGGTACATGCGGGCGGCCTCCAGCCGCAGCGACTCCACGTACGCGGCCGGGGTGGTCCCGAGTTGCCGCGTGAAGAGGCGGGTCAGGTGCCGTGAGCTCACGGCGGCCCGCTCGGCCAGGACCGCGAGCCGGTGGTCGCCGGCCGGGTCGGCGGCGATGGCGTCCAGGAGGGGACGCAGGACCGGATGGCTGGTGGCGGGGGCGCGCGAGGCCGCGGAGAACTGGGACTGCCCGCCGGGCCGCTGGAGGAAGACCACCAGGTCACGGGCGACCCGCCGCGCGATGTCGGGCCCGTGGTCCTGCTCCACGAGCGCCAGGCAGACGTCGATGCCCGCGGTGACCCCGGCCGAGGTGAGGACGGGCCCGTCCTGGACGTAGATGGCATCGGCGGTGACGGTGATGTCGGGGTGCAGCCGGGCCAGCTTCGCCGCGTGCTCCCAGTGGGTCGTCGCCCTGCGCCCGCGCAGGAGCCCGGCGGCAGCCAGGGCGAAGGCACCGGTGCACACGGCCGCCACCCGGCCGGCCCCGCCGGCCAGTCGGGCCACGAGCTCGACGAGGTCGGGCCGCCCGGCGAACGTGACGCGTTCGGCGTGACCGGGGACGACCAGGGTGTCCGCGCCGCCCGCGTCGGCCGCGGGGAGATCCGCCGCGATGCGCAGCCCGGTGGAGGTCGTGATGTCCTGCCCGTCGGGTGTGCAGACCCGCACGGTGTAGCGGCCCCCGGTGTACCGGCTCGCGGTCGCGAAGACCTCCAAGGGGGCCGCGACATCGAGGAGGCGCACGCCGTCGAAGGCGAGGACGCAGACGTGGTGGGGGCGGGGTCCCGCGGATGGTTCGCGCACCTTCCCACGGTAGCGGCGCGGCGTGTCCGGATGTGTGGGGTACGTGTCCTCAGGGACATGGCCGTGGCACCCGGGCGGCGCGCAGGCTGGCTACCGGAGCCGACGGGGCGGCACACAGAGGCATCTGCACCCCCGCCGCCCGTCCCCCGATGACGACAGGAGCCACCCATGAGCGACCACACGCCTTCCGCCGCCGCCGGCGTTGCGGTGCCTGACACCAAGCTGGCCGCCGCGGCCACCGAGCTGGTGCGGGACACGACGAGCGAGCTGATCTACCACCACTCCCGCCGCGTCTTCTGGTTCGGCAGCCTCCAGGGCGCCCGGCGGGGGCTGAGCTTCGATCCCGAACTGCTCTACGTCGGAGCGCTGTTCCACGACCTGGGCCTGGGCGAGCGGTTCCGGGACAGCGGGCGCCGCTTCGAGGTGGACGGCGCCGACGAGGCCCGCCGTTTCCTGCGCGGTCACGGGGTCCCGGAGGACGCCGTGCGCCGGGTATGGACGGCCATCGCCCTGCACACGACTCCGGGCATCCCGGAGTTCATGGAGCCGGAGGTCGCCCTCGTGACCGCCGGGGTCGAGTACGACGTCCTGGGCATCGGCTACGACGATCTCACCGCCGAGGACCGCGCCGAGATCACCGCGCTGCACCCGCGCCCCGACTTCAAGCGGCGGATCCTGGAGGCGTTCACGGAGGGCATCGCCCCCAAGCCGGAGACCACGTTCGGCAACGTCAAGGCGGACGTCCTGGAGCACTTCGTCCCCGGCTACGCCCGCGGCGACTTCGTCGAGGTCATCCGGAACTCCCCCTGGGCGGAGTAGGCGCGGCACGAAAGAGGGTGTCAACCCAGGGTTGACAGCCTCTCAACTGTCAACCTACGGTTGACACATGACGCAGCCCGCACACCCCATCCGCCTGGACGACCTGATCCAGGCCATCAAGAAGGCCCGCCCCGAGGCCGCCCTCGACCAGCTCTCCGACGCCGTGATCGCCGCCGATCACCTGGGTGAGGTCGCCGACCATCTGATCGGCCATTTCGTGGACCAGGCGCGCCGCTCGGGCGCCTCGTGGACGGACATCGGCAAGAGCATGGGCGTCACCCGGCAGGCGGCCCAGAAGCGGTTCGTGCCCAAGGACCCCGGCGAGATGTCCGACCTCGACCCCCGGCAGGGCTTCAGCCGGTTCACCCCCCGGGCGAAGAACGTGGTCGTGGCCTCGCAGGAGGAGGCCCGCGCCGCGGGCAACGACGCGATCGGACCCGGCCATCTGGCGCTGGCCCTCCTGACCGACCCGGACTCGCTCGCCGCGAAGGCGCTGGTGGCGCAGGGGAGTTCGCTCGACACGATCCGCGAGGGCCTCACCGAAGCACTGCCGCCGGCGGTCGGCGAGGTGCCCGACCTCATCCCGTACGACGCCGGGGGAAAGAAGGTCCTCGAACTGACCTACCGCGAGGCACTGCGGCTCGGGCACAACTACATCGGCACCGAGCACATCCTGCTCTCCCTCCTGGAGACGGAGGGCGGCACGGGCCCGCTCACCGGCCTGGGCATCGACAAGGCGGCCGCCGAGGCGCACATCACCCGGGCCCTGGAGGCGATGCTCGCCGCCCGGGAGCAGGCGTGACGGAGCCGGTGCCGGTCGCGCCCTGCCCCGGCTCGCGGCCCGCGGCGGCCCGCACCCGCGCCGCCTCGCGAACGGCCGCCGCGTTCGCCTTGCCCTGCCGGGACCCCGCGAGCTTCGCCTTGATGTGGTCGCGCACCAGGATCGGCTCGTAGGCGAGTCCGTCGCAGGCGTCGAGGTGGCTCGGCAGCGTGCGGATGACCGCGTCGACGTTGCCGTCGTGGAAGTAGGCGGCGGACCGGCGCCTGACGATGCCGCCGTCCACGATCGGCGGCTTGACCCGGTGCAGGGTGGACATCCAGCGGTCGTTCGTGAGCCGGGCGGTCAGATCGCCGAGGTTGACCAGGAGCGCGCCCTCGACGGGGCTGACGTCGTGCCAGGCCCTGTCGGCGCCGAGCACCTGCAGCCCGGCGACCCGGTCCGCCCACAACACGGTGACGAGGCCGAAGTCGGTGTGCTCACCCATCCCCGTCAGATCGCCGTCGAGGGTGACGGCACCTTCGGGCAGGGCGTAGTTGTTCATGCGCAGCACGTCGATGGAGTGGTCGGTCAGCGGCGCGAAGAAGTCGGACGGCTCCCCCAGGGCGTCGGCGAAGACGCGGGTCAAGGTGCGGGCCACGCGGCCCGCCCGTTCGAAGTACCGCCGTACGGCCGGTTCGAAGCCCTCGACCTGCGTGGGCCAGACGTTGAGCCCGTAGTCGTCCTCGGACAGGCCGAGGCCGGGGAACGAGCGGGCCTCGGTGCCGACGTTGAACGCCTCGAAGAAGTCGTTCATGCGCCCGGCCGACTCCACGCCCAGGCTCAGGCTCAGGGATTCACTCTTGGGCGGGCTGTAGCCGCGGTTCGCACCCGTCACCCGATAGGTCTTCCGTACGTCGAGGGGCAGGCCGAAGAAGCCGTCCATGGCGGCGGTCAGCCCGGCCACCGTCGCGTCGGGGATGCCGTGCCCCAGGATCTGGACGAACCCCACACGGGAGCAGGCGTCGTCCATCTGCCGCGCCACACGGGCGCGCTGGGCGTCCGTCCCGCCGTCGACGTAGGGCGTGATGTCGATGACGGGAACCTCGAACGGCGGGAGCGACCCGGCCTGCGCGGACGACTCGGTCTCGGAGGGTGACATCGACTTCTCCTGGCGGATGTGAGGGGGCGGGGCCGGACTCCCCGTCACGTTCTCACCGCGTGGGCGTCGGCGGTACGTTCGGCGAGGGGATGTCGGCCTCCAGCCTGCGCAGCCGTTCCGCGTCGCAGACGCGCGGGCAGGTGCCGCACGCCTCGGTGGCGGGGATCGTGTAGTAGAGGCAGCAGCCCAGGCGGGTGCGGGTCGGGTGCCGTTCGCCGTCACGGGTCGTCAGATGCCGGAAGGCGGCGCCTCCGGGGAAGGGTGCGACGGGCCCCGGGAGCAGGGCGTCCACCGCGCGCAGCGCCTCGTCCTCCCGGCCGAGCATGCGCCCCAGGTACCAGATCCCGGAGATGAGGTCGTCGCCCGCCATGCCCCACAACGCCCGCTGCCCGCGCCGCAGTCGCGGTCCGATGGCCGTGAGCAGCGGCCGCAGGTGCGCGACGACGGCGGCGCGCAGCTCGACGCGCAGCGACTCCTCGTCGGCGAGGACCCGCGTCGCGGGGAGCCCGGCCGCCGGATCGTCCGGAAAGCAGGCGAAGGAGCCGGGGACGACCTCGAAGGCGCCGGTCGCCAGGTGGACGCGGACGTCCTGCGGGCGGATGCGCGGTACGCGCCGCTCCAGGTACCAGGCGCCGCTCATCAGCAGGCAGACCGACCAGAGGTAGCCGTGCAGGGCGCGGGACGCGGCGACGTCCGGGCGCGGGGTGTGGTCGTGGCCGGCGCGGATGCGCGTGGCCTCCGCCTCGACGAAGGCGTCCAGGGCGTCGTGACGTGACGTCAGCTCGGCGCCGGTGACCCACCCTTGGCCCACGCCCGCGTCGGGTTGCGCCACCGTGACGGCGAGCGACTCGCAGTGCGTGGCGAGCCGCCGGTACGTTCCGGCGAGCAGGGCGGCGGGGCTCAGGGCGGTGGCGTTCGACGCCAGGTCCGGGGCCACGGTCAGCGGCACTCGTACTCCTTGGAAGGCAGGTCCATCGGCCGTTCGGCGGCGCAGCCTGCCACCGCGAACTAGGTAAGGCTTACCTTATTTTGCTTCAACTTGCCGCATCGCCGACGGCGCGTCGCGCACATCCGCATCGCAAGTGATCCGCCCCTCACTGCGAGTTGACATCCTTAGGCATACCTAACCTAAACTCTCACCCCGTGTCCAAGATCGCTCGGGCCGTCCCGCCAGGCGGCCTCACCGTGCGGCGGATCCCTCTGCTCCTCGCCAGAATCAGCGCGTCTGCCGTGTGCGTCGCGCCGAGCCTGGTCCTGGGAACGCGCCCGGTGCCGCTCTCCCCGCACCCGGTGCGGCTGCTCCCGGCCGCGCCGCCGCCCGCGGTCCCGGCCCGGAAGGTGGCGCGATGACCGCCTCCGCCTTGCGGGAGGCCAAGGCACCAAAGCCCTGGGGGACGCCCTCAAGGACACGTACGACGGAACGATGCCGTCGGCCTCGGCCGTGCGCTGCGTCGCGGGCCCGGCCCGGCGCCACCAGAAGTCCCCCCACAGCGGCGCCCTCCTCGACGGCAGCGTCCCGCGCCCGGCCTCGCGGCGCACGTCCGGCCCCGAGCAGACCATGCCGGACATCCGCCCCGGGCAGATCGACGAGGCGGACGCCGACCTGATCTTCGTGACGTCCGCCGCCGCCTCCCGACGAGACCCGGCGTAAGGGCGTCACGTCCGGGCCACGTCCTTCAGGACGTGCCCCGCGGTCCGGACGCCGATGACCGGCATCCACCACCTCTCGTCCGGGACCGTGCAGACCTTGTCCTTCCTGGCGGCCGTCACGGTCCTGCCAGAGGGCAAGGGCGGGCCCTTGCACCCCACCGCCCCTCGCCCACCCCCTCCGCTCGCACCCGGAAGTGGACTCGCACATGCGGCTGTACGTCCTTGCCCGCAACCCCACCGACTCGGTCTCCGAAGGCTTCCTGCCCGCCGCCCGCCGGCTCGGTCTCGACGTCACGCTCCTCACCGACCAGCCGGACGCCCACCGCCGCCGGGAGGGGGCGCACTCCTTTGGCCTCCCGGCCTCCCCGGAGATCCTTGAGTGCGACGTACGTGATTTCCGTGCCGTCATCAGCCGGATCTCCGCCCACCACTCCCCCGGTGCGGTCTTCACCAACAGCGACCATCTCCAGACCCAGGCCGCCCTGGCCGCCGCGTACTTCGGGCTGCCCGGCAAGGACTGGCGTGCGGCACTGCGGACCAAGGACAAGGCGCAGATGCGGCGCCATCTCGCCGCTGCGGGCGCCGACACGGTCTGGTCGGCGGAACTCCCCGCCGGCCAGGACCCGGCCGCCCTCGGGGCGCTCGACGTGCCGTTCCCGTGCGTGGTGAAGCCGCGGGAGGGTGTGGCGAGCGAGGACGTGGTGCTCGTCGACGGGCCGGAGCAACTGATGCGCCGGTGCGCGGAGACACAGGCGCGGCGCCCCGGGGAGGCCCTGGTCGTGGAGGAGTACCTGCCCGGGGAGCTGTGCACCCTGGAGACGCTCGGCGACGGCCGCCTCCGGCACGTCCTGGGCGGCTTCCGTACGGAGGTGTCGCCGCCGCCGCACTTCATAGAGGAGCGCATGACGTTCGTCCCGGCGCATCCGCAGCCGGTGGTGGCCCAGGTCCTGGCCCAGCTCGACGCGCTGGGCGTCGGGTTCGGGGCGTGCCACACGGAGTTCGTGGTCGCCGAGGGGCGGGCGCGGCTCATCGAGGTCAACTACCGGGCCATCGGCGACCAGTGCGACCTGCTCCTCGCACAGCTCCTGGACATACCGCTGTTCGAGCACATCCTGCGGACGCATCTGGGCGAGCCGCTCCCCGCGGACCTGGGGGCGCGGACCGACGGCCGGGCGCGCCTGGACTACCCGTGCGCGCGAAGCTCCGGGACACTGACGGCAGCGCCGGACGCGACCGAGACGACGGCGGGCGGTGTACGGCTCACCTACCGTCCCCTGCGCGAGGTCGGCGAGCGCCACGAACTCCACGGCACGAACCGCGACTTCCTCGGCGTGGTCCGCGCCACCGGCACCGATCAGTCGGCGGTGGACCGGGCCGTCGCGGACTTCCTGGCCGAGCACCACTGGGAGATCACGCCGTGACGCCGTCACCCGCCGCCCGCGTGGGCACGGACAGGAGCACGGGTACGGATACGGGTACGGATACGGGCGCGGACAGCGGCGTGGGCACCTATACCGGCATGGGCGAGGCCGGGACCATCGAGGGCGAACTGCTGTTACGCGTCCTGAGCGCGCTGCTGCGCGAAGACGTGGTGGGCTGGCGCACCCGGAGCAGGCCCGTGCGGCTGCCGGACGGCTTGTGGCTGAGGCTGCCGGTGGCATCGGGGCCTGAAGCCTCCCGGGAGGAACCGGTCGCCCCGGCGCGCGTGGCACCGCCGCGCGCCGCACCCGAGCCCGGTGGTGACGCCTTGCTCATGCCCGTCCAAGCGGACGGCTACCAAGCCGCGTACGCCGCCCGGCTCCCCCTGCTGCGGCGCGAGGGCGACGGCGGCGAGCTCCGGGACGCGGGCAGCGTGCTGTCCGCCCTGCGGAAGCTCGCCGACCCCCTCGATCGCGGGGGCTTCGACGCGTTCGCCGTGGAGTGCGCGCAGGCGCTCGACGCCCTGCGGCTGCACGACAGGACGAAGGGCGAGGCGGCTGACCTGCTCACCGCGCGGTACGGCCAGGATCCGGCCGCGTGGCACGGCCTTGCGGGCGGGCTCGGTCACGACGCGCTCGCCGCGCGCGCGGACCATCCGGTCTACCCGACGTCCCGGGGCCGGTCGGGGATGTCCGAGGCCCACCTGCGCGCGTACGCACCTGAGTTCCATCCCACCTTCGCGCTGCGCCGGCTCGCCCTGCCGCGCGAGGCCGTCACCGTCGGCGGAGACACCACCGACTGGCTGTCCCCCGGCACGGCGGGCGTGCACGCACTCGAAGGGAGCCATCTGCTCCTCCCCGTGCACCCCCTGGTCGCGGACGGCCCCCTGCGGGACGCGCTGCGGGCGGCGGGGCTCGACGGGCGGGCCCGGCTCATCGACGGGCCGGGACCCGAGGTCGTACCGACCCTGTCGATGCGGACCGTCGCCCTCACCTCCGACCCCACCCGGCACCTCAAGCTCCCGCTCGCCACCGCCACCCTGGGCCTGCGCAACCGGCGCACCATCAAGCCGGGCACCCTCGCCGACGGCGCCGCGGGCCAGCGGCTGTGCGAAGCCGTCGTCGACCGCGAGCCGCGGTTCCGGGGCGTCGTCCTGCACGCGGACGAGAGCCGTTACGCCCACGCGGGCCATGAACTGCTCGCCGTGCTCCTGCGCCGCTACCCGGCCGGTCTCGACGGCGCCGCCGTCGTGCCGATGGCCGCCCTCATGTGCCCGGCGCCCGGCGACGGCCGGCCGCTGATCGACCATCTCGCCGACCGCTTCTACGGCGGTGACCCCCTCGCCCTCCTGGACGCCGCGCTCACGCTCCTCTTCGACTGGCAGACCACCCTCTTCGCCCACGGCATCGCCCTGGAGTCGCACCAGCAGAACATCGCGCTCGTCCTTGCGGACGGCAGCGGCGTGGAGCCCCGGCTGCGGTTGCTCTTCAAGGACAACGACGGGCCCCGCGTCCACCTCGCCCGGCTGCGGGACGTCATGGGCCAACAGGCGGCCGATACCTTCGCGTTCGACGACACACGGATCTTCGTCGACGGGGACCGGCCCGTCCTCGACCTGTTCACCACCATCACCCTTCACCTCTGCGCGGGCTCCTACGCCTTCGCTCTCGCCCGGCACGGCCACGCCCCGCTGGAGCGCCTGCTGCGGCTCGTGCGCGAGCGGCTCGCCGAGGCCGCCGAGCGGATCGGCACGGGCCCCGGCGAACCCGGCGCTCTCCTGCGGACCCACGTCCTGGACGCAGCGGAGCTGCCCGTCAAGGCGATGGTCACCGCGGGCACCCTGCTGTCCAAGGAGCGCTCCGGGGCCGCCGACATCAACAAGCACTACACGACGGGCCCCAACTACCTGCGGATGGCGGGGACTTCCTGATGGCCATCCCCGCGCCGCCGGTGCACCTGGTTCTGGTCGAGGACCGAATACCCGGCGTGTCACCGGCCGCGTCCGGCGCGCCGTTCGCCCTGCCGCACCCGTGCCGCCTCCTCCGCGCGCCACGGGTGCACCAGGCGGTCGAGTCACTCGCCGCCTTGACCGGCGTTCGGCCGCTGCTCGGCGTGGGGCGCACGCTCGGCCTCGGCGGGCTCGGCGGCCTGTCCGTCCTGTCGTCCTGTCCTGTCCGTCCTGTCCGTCCTGTCCGTCCTGTCCGTCCTGGCCGCCGAGTGCGCCCACGGCCGACCGCCCGGCGGGACGTCCGGCACGCCGGAGTCCGTCGCCCCCGGGGGTGCGGTCGCCGCCGGGGGTGCGGTCGCCGCCGGGTTCGCGAAGGCCGCCGCCACCGGCCTCCTCGGCCTGCCCGCGCCCCTGCCGGCCAGCACCGCGACCGCCCTGCTCGCGCCGGCCGCCGCCACCCCTCCCGCCCTGTTCCGCCGCTCGCCCCGCATCCGCTGGAGCCGTTGATGTCCCTGCCGACCGGCACGTTCGCCGCCCCATCCGCATCCGCACCCGCCGCCCTCGTCGCGGCGGCCCCCGCCGCCGGGGCCACGCCCACCCGTCTGCCCGACGCCGACCAAGCGGTGACGCACACCCTGCTCAACTGTCTGCTGCGCGAGGTCTCCGGACCCGAGCACCAGACCGCCGTCGTCGACGGCGACCTCCTGCTGCGGCTGCCGCGCCGCGGCGTCCTCCTGCGGGTCGCGCTGCGCCGCGCGTCCCTCCTCGGCGCCCACCGGTTCACCGGCCCGGTCACCGAGCAGCGGGACGGCGTCTGGGTAGAGGTGGATTGGCCGCGCCTTGCCGAATACACCCACGCCGAGCTCTCGCTGCGTACGGGCGTGAGCAACGAGGAGTTCCTGGAGCAGATCGCCTCAAGCCACCAGGGCGTCAGCGCCGCGCTCGCCGCCCGCCGCGCGGCACGCTCCTCCGGGCAGGCGCCGACATGGCCGGCATCCGCCCCGAAGCGGCTCGCCGACTACCTCGCCTCGGAGCAGTCCCTGCTGTTCGGCCACCGCTTCCACCCCACGCCCAAGGCGCGCGGCGGCGGCCTCGCCGACTGGTCCGCGTACGCCCCGGAGACCGCTGCCGCCTTCCCGCTGCGCCACCTCGCCGTACGGCAGCACCTCGTCGCCGAGGAGTCGGCGCGGCCGGACGCCACGGCCCCGCTGGACCGGCTGGGCACCGTGCCCGACGGCCACCGGCTGCTGCCCGTGCACCCCTGGCAGTACGACCTGCTGCGCGCACACCCGGCGCTGCGGGCCGCCCTGGACCGCGGGGACGTCGTCGACCTGGGCCCCGGCGGCTCGCCCTTCGCGGCCACCGCCTCCGTGCGCACGCTGTACGACGGTGACACCTTCCTGAAGTTCAGCCTGAACGTCCGCATCACCAACTGCCTGCGCAAGAACGCCAGTTACGAACTGTCGGGCGCCGTCGCGCTCACCCGCGCGCTCGAAGGCGCCCTGGACGACCTGGCGACCCGCTTCCCGGGCAACGCCGTGCTCCGCGAGCCCGCCTACCGCAGCCTGGCGCTCCCGGGCCCCGACGGGCGCCCCGACCTCGCCCTCCTGGAAGGCTTCGGCGTCATCGTCCGCGAGGGTCTGGACGGGCGGCTCCTTCCCGGCACGACACCGCTGCTCGCGGCGGCCGTCGCGGACGAGTACCCGACGGGGCCCGGTCACATCTCGCGCCTCCTCGCGGGTGCGGGCCCCGAACGGACTCTGGACTGGTGGCGAAGGTATCTGCGCCTTCTGCTGCCGCCGGTGCTCGCCGCGTACTTCGACCACGGCCTGGTGCTCGAACCACATCTCCAGAACGTCCTGATCTGCGTCGACGACGACGGCATGCCCGCGCAGGTGCTCTTCCGCGACCTGGAGGGCACCAAGCTCGTCCCCGAGCGGCACGCCGGGACCCTCGCGGCGCTCCCGCCCGAGGTCGCGGGACCGCTGACCTACGACGCGCAGCGCGGCTGGGACCGGGTCGTCTACTGCCTCCTGGTGAACCACGTCGCCGAACTGCTCGCCGCCCTCGCCGACCTGCATCCGCACACCGAACCCGCGCTCTGGTCGCAGGTCCGCGCCACCGTCCAGGAGTTCGCCGACATCCACGGCTGTCCTCCCCGGCTCAGCGCGCTGCTCGCGGGGGTGCCGCTGCCCGCCAAGGCCAATCTGCTCACCCGCTGGGAGCGCAAGGCCGACCGGGACGCCGGTTATGTCCGGCTCACCTCGCCCTTCCCCCTCGCCCAGCACGTACGGGACCTGGCCGCCCGCACCGACGCACCTTGGAGCACCGCCGGATGACCGCCCCCACTCCCGCCGTACGTGACCGTGCCCTCGGTCTGGCGGCACAGGAACTGCCCGCCTATCTCTACGACATGGCGGCCCTCGACGCCCATGCGGCCGCGGTGCGGGCCGCGCTCCCCCGGCAGGTGGAGCTGTACTACGCCGCCAAGGCCAATCCGGAACCGGAGATCCTGGCCGCGCTGGGCCCGCACGTCGACGGCTACGAGGTCTCGTCGGGCGGTGAACTCACCCATGTCGCCAAGGCGGTGGCGGGCCGCCCGCTGGCCTTCGGCGGCCCCGGCAAGACGCCGGACGAGATCGCCGCCGCCCTGGAACTCGGCGTGGCGCGCTTCCACGTCGAGAGCGCCCACGAGCTGCGCATGCTGGCCTCGATCGCCGCCCGCGTCGTCCCGCACACCCGCGTCGGCGTCCTGCTCCGGTTCAATCTCGGCCTCGACGCCGCGTCCCTGGCGGGCAGTGCCCTCGCGATGGGCGGGCGCCCCACCCCCTTCGGGCTCGACCCGGCCGACGCGGACCCCGTGGTCTCCTGGTTCACCGACGGCAGCCTGCCCCAGCTGCGTCTGCTCGGCGTGCACGCCCATCTGGCGAGCGGACTCGACGCGCCGCGGCAGCTCGCGGTCGCCGGATCCGTCGTGACCTGGTCGCAGGAGCTCGCCCGGCGGCACGGCGTCCGGCTGGCGGAGGTGAACGTCGGCGGCGGGATGAGCGTGGACTACACCGACCCCGGCGCGCGCTTCGACTGGTCCGGGTACGGCGAAGGCCTGGCCCGGCTCTGCGCCGCGCACCCCGGACTGACGCTGCGCATCGAGCCGGGCCGGGCGCTGACGGCGTACTGCGGCTGGTACGCCACCGAGGTCCTCGACGTGAAGGGCAGCCACGGCGAGGAGTTCGCGGTGGTGCGCGGCGGCACCCACCATCTGCGCACCCCCGCGGCCAAGGGCCACGACCAGCCCTGCACGGTGCTCCCGGCGAGCGCGCCGTGGCCGCATCCCTGGCCCCGGGCCGAGGCGCGGCAGGACCGGGTGACGTTCGCGGGCCAGCTGTGCACCCCCAAGGACGTCCTGGCCCGGCGGGTTCCGGTCACGGGGCTGCGGGCCGGGGACCGGGTGGTGTTCGCGATGGCGGGTGCGTACGCGTGGAACATCTCGCACCACGACTTCCTGATGCACCCGCGGCCCGGCTTCCACTTCCTGTGACCGCCGTCGCCCCTCGGCTCGCCCCTCGGCTCGCGACCGGCTCGCGACCGGCTCCGGGTCCGGGCGCCTAGTACCCCTGGGACCACCGCACGACGTTGCGCAGCGGCTCGCCGGACGCGAGCCGCCGCCAGTTGTCCAGGAACAGGTCGACGACGCGCTTCGTCTCGTCGCGGGAGCCGCCCGCCGTGTGCTGGGTGAGGATCACGTTCGGGCAGCTCCACAGCGGGTGTCCGGCCGGCAGGGGCTCCTCGCGGGTCACGTCGAGGACCGCGCCGCCGAGCCGGCCGGAGGCGAGGGCGGCGACCAGGGCGTCCTCGTCCGCCAGCGTGCCGCGTCCCGCGTTCACGAAGACCGCGCCGGGGCGCAGCCGGTCCACGCGCCCCCGGTCGAAGAGGTCCGCGGTCTCGTCCGTGCCCGGCAGCAGGCCCACCACGACGTCGAACCGGGGCAGCGCGGCGTCGAGCTCCTGCCGGGTGCGGAGGTCGCCGGCGCTGCGCGCGAAGTGGGTGACGGAGCAGCCGAAGGGCGCGAGGAGTTCGGCCAGCCGCAGGGCGATGGTCCCCCTGCCCAGGATGAGGACGTGCGCGTCGCTCAGGAGTCGCAGCCCGGGCCGTACGTCGAGCTTCGACCAGGACTGCCCGGCACGGAGCCCGGCCAGTACGTCGACACCGCGGTAGAGGGCGAGGATGCCCGCGAGGCAGGTCTCCGCGACCGGGTCGGCGAAGAGCCCGCCGAGGTTGGTGACGGTGAGGCGCCGCCCCAGGGCGGGCCAGTCCAGGCCCACGTAGCGGTCGATGCCCACGGACGCCAGCTGGAGCCAGCGCAGGCGCGACGCCTTCTCCAGGTGCTCCGCCCGCGGATTGCCGAGGGCCAGGTCGGAGTCGGCCAGGACCCGGGCGTCGTCGGCGGACGCGGAGTCAGGACCGGCGAACCAGACCGGCCCCGGGGCGGCGGCGCGCAGGCGCTCCCGCTCGGCGTCGTCGAGCGCCAGCTCCACGTACAGGGCGGCGTCCGGTGGCAGGGCGACCTGGTCGGTGGTCTGCGGAGCATGTGGTGCACGGACCATTCCTGATACCCCCGTGGTACGGAAAGCGCTGGTGAACGCACGTTCACCGAACTTAGGGCTTTCGCTCCACGGGGGTCAACCGCGATCAGGCTCCGGTCGTGGAGCCGGGCCGGACGATCATCAGGACGGTGACGGTGGCCCAGAGGAGGTTGAACACCCCGGTGTACATGGCGAGTCGGGAACTCGTGCGCTCGCCCACGGTCACCACGGCCGTCCCCTCGGCCCGCTGACCCCGCGCCCCCTGCGCCCCGGCGCCGCCGGCGGCGCCGTCGCCGCTCTGTCCGGCGACCGCCTCCAGCGCCGCCTCCTGGCGCGGCAGGACGAGGACGATGAGCACCACGGCCGCCGCCAGCGTGAGGACGATCGAGACGATCAGCCAGGCGCTGCCAAGGACGCCCAGGCTGCCCGCGGTCACGAACCCGGTGACGGGCACGGCGACGCCGACGAACGCGTAGACCGAGCAGATCCGCTGGAGCAGCCGCAGCGAGGCGACGGCCGATGCGTCGCCCGGGGCGGCCTGGGCCCGGCGCAGGGCGGCGGGGAACATGCTCGCGGCGACGGTGACCGGACCCACGGCGAGGATCGCGGCCAGCACGTGCAGCGTCAGGAAGAACTTGGTCACGTAAGGGCCCTCGGGATTCGGAGAACGGAGGAGGTCAGGTGGCTCCCGATCGGGACCCGGTCGCCGAGATTAGTCAGCGCCCCGCCCGCTCGACAGTGGCATTAGTGACAGGCTTCGCAGAAATACCGCCATCGAATCGAAGGCCGGTTCCCGCGCAAACGACCTGGTCACATCCCTCGTGCCCGCGCTTGGCGGAATCCCGGTCGTGTCGTACGTTGCCGCCATGCACACCGTGGCCGTCCTGGCACTGGACACCGTCATCCCGTTCGACCTGTCCACCCCCATCGAGGTCTTCGGCCGCACCCGGCTGCCCGGCGGGCGCGACGGCTACCGGGTGCGCGTCTGCGCGGCCGCGCCGGAGATCGACGCCGGTCTGTTCACCCTGCGGGCCCCCTGGGGTCTGGAAGGGCTCGCGGACGCCGACACGATCATCGTGCCCGGCACCGCCGACGTGTCCCGGCCGGTCCCCGAAGCCGTCCTCGACGCACTGCGGGACGCGGCGGCCGAGGGCACGCGGATCGCCTCGATCTGCGCGGGCACCTTCACGCTCGCCGCGGCCGGCCTGCTGTCCGGGCTGCGCGCCACCACGCACTGGATGGCCGCGTCCGCGCTCGCCGCACGCCATCCCGACATCGACGTCGACCCGGACGTGCTCTACGTGGACAACGGGCAGATCCTGACGTCCGCCGGCGCCGCCGCGGGGCTCGACCTCTGTCTGCACCTGATCCGCCGGGACTACGGCTCCGCCGTCGCGGCGGACGCCGCCCGCCTCTCGGTGATGCCCCTGGAACGCGAGGGCGGCCAGGCCCAGTTCATCGTCTCCGAGCTGCCGCCCACACCGCAGGGATCGGAGCTCGAACCGCTGCTGCGCTGGCTGGAGGAGAACGCCGGGCGCGAACTCACCCTGGAGGACATCGCGGGCCGGGCGGGCATGAGCACCCGTACGCTGCTGCGGCGCTTCCGGGAGCAGACGGGCAGCACACCGCTGCAATGGCTGCACCGCACCCGCGTCCGGCAGGCCCAGCACCTGCTCGAGACGACGGGGCACTCCGTCGAACGGATCGCCGTCCAGGTCGGCTTCGGCTCACCGACCGCGTTCCGCGACCGCTTCAAGCGTGTCGCCGGGGTCAGCCCGCAGGCCTACCGCAGGGCGTTCCAGTGACTTCGTGACTCCGGGAGTCCGGTAGTCCGTGACTTCATGACTTCGTGACTTCATGAGTCCGTGACTCCGTGCCCCGCGGCCGTACGGCCGCCGCACCCCGCGGCCTCAGAGCACCCAGCGGCTCAGACCTTGCGCGCCTCGACGAGACACCAGCGGGGGCTGCCGTCGGGGCGACGCCCGAACTCCTCCATCGGGTGCAGCCGCGTGGTGAACCCGGCCCGGAGCAGGTCCTCGATCACGCCCCGCAGCGGGAAGGTCCGGTAGTACATGACGAACGGCGGACGCCACAGCAGGTTCCGCACCCGCATCACCCCGTCGAAGCCGAGCAGCGCCCAGTGCAGCGGTGACGTGAGCGGCGGCGGCGCGCCGATCGGGAAGGCGAAGATCCCGCCGGGCCGCAGCGACCCGCAGACCTCCGCGAACAGCCGGGGCCGCTCGGCGGGCAGGAAGTGCCCGAACGCCCCGAAGCTCACGGCCAGATCGAAGGCTTCGACGAAGGGCAGGGCCCGCGCGTCGGCCCGCACCCACTCCACCGCGGGCCCTCCGCGCGCGGACACCACGGAGGCCCGCGCCTCGGCCAGCATCCCGGCGCTGAAGTCGACGCCGGTCACCCGCTCCCGGCACAGCGGCAGCAGCGTCTCGACGCCCGCGCCGGTGCCACAGCAGACATCGAGACCCGCGTCGAAGGGCCCGATGCCGCTCAGCGTGTCCGCGACCGCGTCCAGGATCCGGTCCGGCGTACGGAAGGGGGTGTGGTCGAACTTCGGGGCCAGCAGGTCGTAGCCGTCCTCGGTGGAGGAGAGGGCCTGCACGGCCAGTTCGCGGAGTGTGGGTCCCTGAGAGGTGAACACCGTCCCCACCCTAGCCAGCGGCGGAGGGCGGAGACTCGACCCTGGACAAAGCTGGGCATATCTTGGTATGAGGACTGGTCGTCGCACCCGGAACGAGCGGCGGCGCACCGGCATGATCCCAGCCGTTCAGGCCGGGACCGGTCGCCGAGGCACCCTCGACCGGCAGCGGATCATGGTGCTTCGACCAGGGTCCAAACACCACGGGCCGAGGCGATCCGAGAACCTTCCGCTCCGCGTGGTGGCCGGTTACCACCAGGAGGCCTATCGGGCTGATCCACAGGTCAGGTAGACGTGTCGCGGCCACAGACCCGCCACGCAGCACGAGGAGGCATGCCTCATGACCGGTGCCCGGACCCCCGCCGCAGCAGGCAAGACCCGGTTCGACGACATCTACGACCGGCCCGATCCCCGCGCGTACTTCCGCACGCTGGCCCCCTTGCGGTACGAGATACCGCAGCAGGCCCAGGACGTCTTCCGGCGTACGCTCGCCCTGCGTTCGGCGGTGCCCGGCACCCGTCTGCCCGTCACGGTCCTCGACCTCTGCTGCTCGTACGGGATCAACGCGGCGCTGCTCAACCACGACCTCACGCTCGCGGACCTGTACGCGCACTACACCGGCGACGAGACCGCCGCCCTCACCCGCGGTGAACTCGTCGAGGCCGACAAGGAGTTCTACGCGGCGCGGCGGCGGCCGGACGCGGTGCCGGTCATCGGTCTGGACATGGCCGCCGACGCCACGCGCTACGCCCTGGAGGTGGGGTTGCTCGACGAGGCCTATGCCGAGAACCTCGAACGCCATCCGCCCAGCGACGGGCTGCGCCGCGCCATGGCACGCGTCGGCCTGATCACGGTCACCGGCGGGATCGGCTACATCACCCACCGCACCTTCGACGCGCTCCTCGACGCGGCCGGGATTCCCGTGTGGGTGAGCGCGTTCGTGCTGCGCACGGTGCCCTTCGAGCAGATCCTGGCGACCCTGGAGGCCCACGGCCTGGCCACCGAGACCGATCCCGGACGGACCTATCCGCAGCGCCTGTTCACCGGCCCCGACGAGCAGAGCGGCGCGGTCGACGACGTGCGCGCGGCCGGTGACGATCCCACGGGCCTGGAGGCGGCGGGCCGCTACTACGCACGGCTGTACCAGGCGAGGCCCCGGCCGGCGTAACCCACCCCGCACGAGGAGGTGGGGCACGCACGGTCGACCGCGTCCCACTTCCTCGTGCGCCCACGCCTCGTGCGCCGGCCTCCTCGTGCGCCCGCGCCTCGTGCTCGTGCGCCCGTGCCGCGGACCGCCTCAGCTGGTGAAGAACTCGCTGACCTGCTCCGCGAACTGCTGCGGGCTCCCCTCGTGCACCGAGTGCCCGACCGGGATCGTGATCAGCCGTGAGTCGGGGATCGCCGACGCCATGTCGGGGATGCGCTCCTGCGGCATGCTGCTGTCCGGCCCGCCCGCCACGATCAGGGTCGGCGCGACGATCTCGCCGAGCCGCTCGGCCCACTCCGGATCGGGGTCGAAGATCTGGGCGCGGACCGCGGGAGACACGGGCCAGTCGAAGGCGATGGCCTCATCGGGGCGCGGGGCCTCGACCGGCTCACGCGGATAGGGCGGCGGCGTCTCCTCGAGGACGAGCCGCTCGACGCGGTCCGGGTGCTCCTCGGCGAGCAGGTACGCCACGACACCGCCCATGGAGTGGCCCACGACGCCGACGCGGTCCAGGCCCAGCTCGTCGAGGAAGCCGAGCACGTCGTCCCGCATCAGCTCGACCGAGTACTCGTCGGGCCAGTCGCTCTCCCCGTGCCCCCGCAGGTCGAGGGCGTACACCCGCCACTCCTGGCCGAGCGCCTCCCCGACCTGCTCCCAGGTCTCCGAGGAGCCGCCCAGCCCGTGCAGCAGCACGACGGGCGCTCCGTACGAGTCGCCCCAGGTCCGATAGGCCAGGCGTACGTCGCCCACATCCACCACTGCGTGATCGCTCATGCCCCTGACGCTACAGCGCGTTGCGCAACCCATTGAGCAGCGGCCCGGACCCATGCTAGAAAGCGCTTGCTCTCCCCCCGTCCCCCGCACCACCTCACCGTCGGAGACCCCACATGCCCTCGCCCTGGTCCCGCCGTGCCTTCCTGCTCACCACCGGCGGCTCCGCGCTCGCCCTGACGGCCTCGGGACTGACGCGATCCGACGCGGCGGCGGCAGAGGAAGCGGACGCGTACGAAGCGCTGCGCGCGAAGTGGCGCACCCTGATCCTCGGCGAGGGCTTCTCCCCCACGGCCGAGCCCTTCAAGAGCCGCCTCGCCGACCTCGGCGCCACCGCCCGGGAGCTGCGCGCCACCATGGCTCCCGTCGCGGGCTCCCTGTGGCCGGACGCCTCGTACGCCGATCCCGATCCGGACACCGACCAGGAGTCGTACGGCTACTCCGCGAACGTGGTGACCGGTTACGGCAGGCTCAACACCATGGCCCAGGCCTACCGCCAGGAGGGCACGGGCCTGACCGGCGACGCGGGCCTCAAGGCCGACATCCTCACCGGCCTCGACCACCTCCACGCCGAGGTCTACCACGCGGACCAGGCCCGGTTCGGCAACTGGTACAGCTGGCAGATAGGCGCCCCGCAGCACCTCCTCGACGTCTGCGTGCTGATGTACGACCACCTGTCGGCGGCCCAAGTGGCGAACTACTGCGCGGCCGTGGACCACTTCGTGCCCGACTCCGCGGTGGGCAGCTACACGGGGACGAGCACCGGCGCCAACCGCGTCGACCTGTGCCGGGTGCTCGCGCTGCGCGGGGTGGTCGGCGGCGACTCCGCGAAGATCGCACTGGCCCGGGACGCCCTCTCCCCCGTCTTCCCGTACGTGACCAGCGGCGACGGCCTCTACACCGACGGCTCGTTCATCCAGCACACCACCGTGCCTTATACGGGTTCGTACGGGTCGGTGATGCTGGGCGGCCTCGGCATGCTGTTCGCCCTGCTGCGCGGCTCCGCCTGGGAGGTCACGGACACCAAGAAGCAGATCGTCTTCGACGCCGTGGAGAAGGCGTGGGCTCCCTTCCTGTACAACGGCCTCGTCATGGACGGCGTGGCGGGCCGCGCCATCAGCCGCGGCCTGACCGCGACGGACGCCAAGAAGATCCAGGCGGACGACCACCGGCGCGGCCACCCCATCATGGCTGCCGTCGTGCTCCTCGGTCAGGGCGCGAGCGCGGCCGAGAACGCGCGCTGGCGCGGTCTGGTCAAGGGCTGGATACGGCGTGACTACTACAGTCCGCCGCTGAGTGACGCCTCGCTCGGCCTGACGGGTCTGGCCCGCCTGCAAGACGTCGAGGACGACGCGGCGGTGACCGCGATCGCCGAGCCCACCGGCCACCGCCTCTTCCCGAACATGGCCCGCGCCACCCATCGGCGCCCCGGCTGGGCGACGTCGATCAGCATGGCCGATCCCCGCATCACGTACTACGAGACGGGCAACGGCGAGAACCTGCGCGGCTGGCACACCGGCTCCGGCATGCTCTATTGGTGGGGCGACAGCTTCGCCAACGGGCAGTACAGCGACGCCTTCTGGCCCACCGTCGACCCGTACCGGCTGCCCGGCATCACGGCGTCGCGCAAGGTGCTCGCGGACGCGGCGGGCGGCGACTGGGGCGCGTCCCTGCCGGACGTGAAGTGGGTGGGCGGCGCGAGCGACGGCCAACGCGCCTCGATCGGGCAGTACTTGAAGGGCCTCCAGAGCACCCTGCGCGCGAAGAAGTCGTGGTTCTGCCTGGACGACTCCATCGTCTGCCTGGGCGCGGGCATCGCCTGCACGGACGGCGCGGCGGTCGAGACGACGGTCGAGAACCGCAACCTGGGCCCGACGGGCACCACGTCCTTCCAGGTGGACGGCGTCGCCAAGCCGACCGCCGCCCCCTGGTCGGCGACGCTCACCGGCGCCAAGTGGGCCCACATCGGGGGCCACGGCGGCTACGTGTTCCCCGGCGGCGCCACGGTGAAGGCGCTGCGCGAGCAGCGCTCCGGCAAGTGGAGCGACATCAACAAGGGCGGCGCGACCACCGCGCTGGCCCGCACCTACCTCACGCTGTACGTCGACCACGGCACCGCCCCGACGAACGGGACCTACGCCTACGCCCTGATGCCGGGCGCGAGCGCCGCTCAGACGGCGGCGCGGTCGGCGGACGCCGGATGGCTCCAGGTGCTCGCCAACTCCGACACCCAGCAGGGGATCTCCGTGCCCTCCCTCGGCTTCACCGGGGTCAACTTCTGGTTCGGCGGCACGGTGGGCAAGCTGGTCGCGAGCGCACCCTGCTCCGTGCAGATCAGCGAGCAGGGCGACGGCACCGCGGTCGTCTGCGTCAGCGACCCGATGCGCGCGCAGACCTCCCTGACCCTCACCTGGAACCGTGCCGTGTCCGCGGTGACGGCCAAGCCCGCCACGGTCACCTCGGCGGTCACGGGCGCCTCCCTCAAGCTGACCTTCGGGGACCTCACCGGCACGAAGGGCGCCACGCAGCGGATCACGGTCAGGCTGGGCTGAGGCGGAGCCTGGGCAGGGCGGGGGCCGGACTGCCGCCGGGCTGAGACACCGCGGCGGCCGGTCCGAGCCGCCCACCCGGCCGCCCGTCCCCTAGCACCGATGCTTTCCGGTCGACCCTCGATTCCGGTAGAAAACCAAATCAACTGTCCTCGCAGGTCAGGCGGTTGTTCTGGGTTGCACCATCACTTCCGGTCCATATGCTGGACACGCCTCGCGCCTCCTCGCGCACCACCGGCGCCCGTCGTGAGCTGCCCGAACGGGCATACGGCGACCGCTCAGCGGACACATCTATCCGGAAATCGACCATGCATTTGATCCTCACTCTCCGCACCGGCAAGACTCCTGTCCGCAACCAGGAAAAACACCCGCATCAAAGGAGAGCTGACGTGCGTTTCTTCCTCAAGACGGTGGGCGCCACCGCTGTCGTGGCCGCCTGCGTGATGTCCGGAACCTCCGGCACGGCCCAGGCCCAGCCACAGGCCGCCTCCGCGAGCCTGTACGCGCCCTCGTCCCTGGTCCTCGCCGTCGGCGAGGGCGAAGAAGCGGACACCGCGACCATGCAGCGCGCCGTGACCCTGACCTGTACGTCCAAGGCGTCGGGGACCCACCCCTCGGCGTCCGCCGCCTGCGCAGAACTGCGGGCGGTCAACGGCGAGTTCGCCCAGCTGGTCCGCACGTCACCCACCACGTTCTGCACGAAGGAGTGGAAGCCCGTCGTGGTCACCGTCGACGGCGTGTGGCAGGGCAAGCGCGTCGCGTGGTCCACGACCTTCGGCAACAGCTGCGAGATGCGGGCGCACCTCGCCGAAGGCGCGGCCTTCACGTTCTGAGTCCCCTGCCGCCGTGCATCCGACGGTAATTGGGTGGACGCGGCCTCGGCCCTGACGGTGGGATGAGGCCTCGACATTCACGACCGCGCCCCGGACGACGCCCTGAGCGACGTCCGGGGCGCGGGCCATGACCGGGGTGGCCCGCATGACGACGGCAGACGGACAGCACGACGGCGACTGCGACGGCGAGGGTGACGGCGGCACGCAGGGTGTCGACGCCGGGCCCGGCCTCCCCAGCGATCCGGTGATCGACACGGACCTGGTCCGCCGGCTCCTCGCGGCGCAGTTCCCCCGGTGGGCGGACCTGCCGGTCACCGCGGTACCCCGGTCCGGCATGGACAACGCGACCTACCGGCTCGGCGACGACATGTCCGTACGACTGCCGCGCTACCGGCGGTGGGTCGGGCAGGTGGAGGCGGAACAGCGGTGGCTGCCGCGGCTCGCCCCGCGGCTGCCGCTCACCGTCCCGGAGCCCCTGGGCCGCGGCGAGCCCGGTGAGGGCTACCCCTTCCCCTGGTCGGTGTACCGGTGGCTGGAGGGCGACACCGCGACGACCGACTCCCTGGCCGACCCGCTCCGGGCGGCGGCGGACCTCGCCGGGTTCGTCACCGCTCTGCGGCACATCGACCCCGCCGGCGGGCCCGGCCCCCGGCTCAGCAACGCCTTCCGCGGGGAACGCGTGGGCACCGAGTGCGACTCCCTGTGCGCCGACTCCCTCGTACGGTCCAAGATCGCGAAGCTGAAGGCGGCGGGGCTCGTCGACAGCGACGCGGTGACCGCCGTGTGGGACGCGGCCGTCACCGCGCCCGCGTGGGACGGGCCGCCGGTATGGGTCCACGGCGACCTCGCGACCGGCAACCTCCTGGCCGTGGACGGCCGACTGAGTGCCGTCATCGACTTCGGGACGCTGGCCGTGGGCGACCCCGCGGTCGACCTGCTGCCCGCGTGGCTGTTCCTGCCGGACGAGGCGCGCGGCGCGTTCCGCGAGGCGGTGGGCGCCGACGACGCGATGTGGGCGCGAGGCCGCGGAATCGCTCTCGCCGGATCGCTGCCGGTCCCGGACGACCCGTTCTTCGACGACCCGGCCCGGGTGACGGCGGCGCTGCGGCACCTCGACGCGATCCTCTCCGACCCCTGAACGGCCGGTCAGTCCAAGGCCTCCGCGGCCGGCGCCGACGACGCGGCCCGTCCCCGTGCCACCGGCGACGGCAGCCGTTTCCCACCCGCGCCCCCGGCCCGCTCCATCCGTCCGCGCGGCCTTCCGTTACGCTGCCTCGCGCACAAGTCACAGATGGCTCAGTCGGCGAAGGGTGTCGTCCATGCAAGAGGTCCGCGCCCGGGAGATCGGCACCGCCCGCCTCGTCCTCGTACCGCTCCAGGTGGAGCACGCCGACGAGATGGCCGGCGTGCTCTCCGATCCCGGTCTGCACACCTTCATCGGTGGCTCTCCCGACGATCCGCGGGAGCTGCGGGCCCGCTATCTGCGGATGACCGACGGGTCCCCCGAGCCCGCGGTCTCCTGGTGCAACTGGGTGCTGCGGCTGCGCGACGAGGAATCCCTCGTCGGGACCGTGCAGGCGACCGTCGGCCCCGCGTCCGCCCCGGACTCCGGCGCCACGGACTCAGGCGCCACGGACAGCGGCGCCTTGGTCGCCGAGGTCGCCTGGGTCGTCGGAACCGCCTGGCAGGGGCGGGGCTTCGCCGCGGAGGCGGCCCGCGGCCTCGTCGACTGGCTGGCGGAGCAGGAGGCCGTGCGCAGGATCATCGCCCACATCCATCCGGATCACCGGGCCTCGGCCGCCGTGGCCACCGCCGCCGGGCTGACGCCCACGGACGAGTGGCACGACGGCGAGGTCAAGTGGCAGCTGACACTGGAGCGTTGAGCCCTCAGCGCCGGCCGCGGAACGTGCGGCGCAGGTCGTCCACCCAGGCGTCGGGGATCTCCCACGGGATGAAGTGACCGCCGCTGTCGTGCGCGGTGAGGTTCACGTGGTGGTACCACTCGGCTCGGTCGCCGCCGAGCCAGCTCTGGACCCGCTGCTCGGCGGTGGTGACGCCGGGCGGGTTCTCGTGGGCGACGAACGTGAGGCCGGTGGGCGCCTCGACGGCCGGACTGCGGTCGTGGGACGGCGTCCAGGGGTAGCGGTTGGCGTTGGCGTAGTAGCGGATGGACGTGCCGATGGTGTTGTTCACCCAGAAGATCATGGCGTGGGTGAGGAGTTCGTCCTTGGAGAAGACGCTCTCCACGTCGCCGCGGCTGTCGCTCCACTTCTCCCAGCGCTCCAGGATCCAGGCGAGCAGCCCGACCGGCGAGTCGCTGAGTCCGTAGGACAGGGTGCTCGGCCCCAGGACGTGGACGGCGAGATGGGCGGCGAAGCGCCGCTCCAGGGAGATCAGTTGGCGGTGGGCGGGCTCGGGGAGGTCCTCGGGGATCGGCAGGCCGCCACTGAGGTCCCAGCCCCGGTCGCCGTTGAACATGGTGAGCTTCTGGCCCGAGCCGATGTGGATGCCGTGCAGTTCGTCCGCGTACTTGTGGCCGAGCTGACCGGTGACCAGAGCGCCGATGTCACATCCGCCCGCGGCGTACTTCCGGTGGCCGAGCGTGTCGGTCATCAAGGTGTGCCAGAGGTCGGCGACCTTCCAGAAGTTCATGTCGGGGTGGTCCCGCAGCGGCGCGGAGAAGCCGAAGCCGGGCAGGGAGGGCACGATGACGTCGAACGCGTCGGCCGGGTCGCCGCCGGACGCGGCGGGGTCGGCGAGCCGGTCGACGACCCTGGACCAGTGCCAGAAGGTCCAGGGCCAGCCGTGCGTGAGGATGAGCGGGGTGGGGGCGGGGCCGACGCCGGGCCTGCGCATGAAGTGCACCGGTACGCCGTCGACGCTCACCCGGTAGTGCTCGTAGGCGTTGATGGCGGCTTCGGCCTTGCGCCAGTCGTACCGGTGGAGCCAGTACTCGGCCAGCTCCTGGAGGTAGGTGCGGCGGACGCCGTAGTGGCCGTCGTCGTTGCCCGTGTCATCGGGCCACCTCGTCAGCCGCAGTCGCGCCCTGAGGTCGTCGAGCACCGCGTCGGGGACGTGGATCGGCTCGGGCGTCAACGGGAAGCGCGCTGCGGCTGACATGAGGGTCCTTCCGACGCGGAGGGTCAGTGCGGGCGGTCGCCCGCTATCGCGACGCGCTCGGCCACGCGGCGGTGCGGGGCGTAGTCGTCGACGGCGTAGTGCTGGGTGGAGCGGTTGTCCCAGAAGGCGACGTCACCGGCCTGCCAGTGGAACCGCACCTGGTACTCGGGGACCTGCGCCTGGCGCACGAGATAGCCGAGGAGGCGGTCGCTCTCGGCCCGCTCCATGCCCACGATGTGCGTGGTGAAGGAGGTGTTCACGAAGAGCATCTTGCGGCCGGTCTCCGGGTGCCTGCGCACCACGGGGTGGGTGACGGGCGGGAACTGCTCCTGGAGGGGGATCAGCTTCTCGGGTCCGTAGAAGCGGACGAAGCCGGGGATGAAGTCGTGCACCGCCCGGGCGTCCTCGATGCGGGCCTTCACCTCGTCGGGCAGGTTGTCGTACGCGGCCGCCATGTCCGCCCACATCGTGTCGCCGCCCACCGGGGGCACCTCGCGCAACTGAAGGACGGCGCCGAGGGCCGGGCGCTCGCGGAAGGTGACGTCGGCGTGCCAGACGTTCTCGTACGTGGGTGTCGCGCTGCCGCCCTTGTCGAACCGCACGACGTCGTCGGCCGAGCCGCGCGCGAGCAGTGGATTGGTCTCCAGCTCGCCCCAGTTGAGGGCGAAGGCGCGCTGCTGCTCGGAGGTGATCCCGGCGCCCCGGAAGAAGAGCACCTTCCACTCCAGGAGGGCGCGGTTGAGCTCCTCGCGCAGCGCGGGCGTGAGCGGCCGGGCGAGGTCGACGCCGCGGATCTCGGCGCCGATGATCCGCCCCTGGGGCACGACGTCGATCAGTTCGTAGGGGCGCTCTTCCCAGCCCTCGGGGAGGCGGCGCAGGGTGCGGCGGCCTTCGTACATGCCGTCGGCGGGAACGCGGGCCTCGCGGAGCGCGGGAGCGTCAAGAGGGCGGGCGGAGCCGGAAGAACCGGACATCTCGGAGGAGACGGCAGGGGAAACCACGGTCATGGTGATCCTTCGGTGGTGAGTGAGCGGGTGCCGCACGGAGCCGGGACTCCGGGCGGCTGGAGGGGTGACGGGTGACCCCCCGCAGCTAGCGACCCGATCGCTCGCACCCACATCGCCACGGGACATTGAAGGTCCTCACGGCGGCGGTCAGGTGCTGGATCATGCTCACCATTGTGTATGGCTATGCCTTGCGGAGCAAACCCCCGTACTCGTAGATCCCCTTGCTCTGTTCGGTGACTCCCAGGTAGGGCGCCAAGTCCTCGTGGACCGGGGCGAGCGGGGGCTGGTCGGCGTCGGGACGCCAGTCGACGAGGTTGACCAGGCCCGGTTCGACCGGTTCGAGGCCGTCGAGGAGGGCGTCGACCTCGGCGGGGGTGCGGGTCTGCCAGGGCACGCCGCCGCCGGAGATGTGCGCGCTCATCGCGGCGCCGCGGGCCGCGTCGTCGGCGACGACCTGGGAGACGCCGAGGTAACTGCCGGGCACCGCACGGTCGATGACCGTGCGCAGCACGCGGCGGGGGTCGTCGGCGTCGGTCAGGTGGTGCACCACCGACAGGAAGAGCACGGCGACCGGCTCGTCGAAGTCGATGAGGCGGACGACCTCCGCATCGGCCAGGATCTCCTCCTGGTCGCGCATGTCGCCGTGGACGACGGTGGTGGTGGCGTCGTCGGCGAGCAGCGCCCGGCCGTGGGCGAGGACGATCGGGTCGAGGTCCACGTAGACGACGCGGGTGTCCGGTGCGAAGCGCCGGGCGACCTGGTGGACGTTGTCGTCGGTGGGCAGGCCGCAGCCCATGTCGATGAACTGCCGGATGCCGGCCCGGGTCAGATGGCGCACCACGCGGAACAGGAACGCGCGGTTCTGCCGGGCGATGTCGACGCACTCGGGGAAGTCGGGCAGCGTCCGCAGCAGGAACTCGCGGTCGACCGCGTAGTTGTCCTTGCCGCCGAGCATCCAGCCGTAGGCGCGTGCGGACGTCGGCACGTCGAAGGGGATGGATGCCGTCCCGGTCTGGTCGTCTGCCACCACAGCGCGTTCTCCGCCTCTCCCAGAGGGATCAGTGCTCCTGCTCGGTCACGGCGACACTATCGGGTCGCTCCGGCACGGGTGAACCCGATATCGGATCGCCAACGGGCTTGCCCACAGGGCCGGTTGGGCGTTCGCCCCACGGCCCCGCGCAGGCGGCCCACGGCTCGTCCCCGCGGGCGTGACATGCGCCGCGAGCGGATCGTGAGGCACAGTGAACCCGACGCGAGATCCGTGCCATCAGAGAGGACCCTCCCCATGGAAGACCGCTTCGACGTCGTCGTGCTCGGAGCAGGACCCGGCGGCTATGTGGCCGCCATCCGCGCCGCCCAGCTGGGCAAGCGGGTAGCGGTCGTCGAGGAGAAGTACTGGGGAGGTGTCTGCCTCAACGTCGGCTGCATCCCGACCAAGGCACTGCTGCGCAACGCCGAGCTGGCCCATCTGTTCACGCACGAGCAGAAGACGTACGGCATCAAGGTCGACGGGAACGTCTCCTTCGACTACGGCGAGGCGTTCCACCGCAGCCGTACCGTCGCGGACGGCCGCGTCAAGGGCGTCCACTTCCTGATGAAGAAGAACAAGATCACCGAGTTCGACGGCCGGGGCACGTTCCTGGACGCGAACACGCTCCAGGTCGCCAAGGCGGACGGCTCCACGGACACGATCACGTTCGAGAACTGCGTCATCGCCACGGGCGCCACGCCGAAGCTGCTGCCCGGCACGCGGCGCTCGGAGAAGGTCGTGACGTACGAGGAGCAGATCCTCGCCGACTCCGTGCCGGAGTCGATCGTGATCGCGGGCGCCGGTGCCATCGGCATCGAGTTCGCCTACGTCCTGCACAACTACGGCGTGAAGGTCACCATCGTCGAGTTCCTCGACCGCATCGCGCCCCTGGAGGACGCGGACGTCTCGACGGAGCTGGCCAAGCAGTACCGCAAGCTCGGCATCGACGTGAAGACCTCGACCCGCGTCGAGTCGATCGACGAGTCCGGCGCCAAGGTCAAGGTCACCGTGACCGGCAAGAACGGCACGCAGGAGGTCCTGGAGGCGGACAAGGTCCTCCAGGCCATCGGCTTCGCCCCGAACGTGACCGGATACGGCCTGGAGGCGACGGGCGTGGCGCTGACCGAGCGCGGCGCCATCGACATCGACGGCCGCGGGCGCACGAACGTGCCGCACATCTACGCCATCGGTGACGTCACCGCGAAGCTGATGCTCGCGCACACCGCCGAGTCCATGGGCATCGTGGCCGCCGAGACGCTGGCCGGCGCCGAGACGATGGAACTCGACTACCCGATGATCCCGCGCGCCACCTACTCCCAGCCGCAGATCGCCAGCTTCGGCTGGACGGAGGCGCAGGCCAAGGAGAAGGGCTTCGACGTCAAGGTCGCCAAGTTCCCGTTCATGGCGAACGGCAAGGCGCACGGCCTCGGCGACACGGTCGGCTTCGTCAAGATCATCAGTGATGCGCGGTACGGCGAGATCATCGGCGCCCACCTGATCGGACCGGACGTCACCGAGCTCCTTCCCGAGCTGACCCTGGCCCAGCAGTGGGACCTGACGGTGCACGAGGTCGCGCGCAACGTCCACGCGCACCCCACGCTCGGCGAGGCGGTCAAGGAGGCGGTGCACGGCCTGGCCGGACACATGATCAACTTCTGACGGCGGCCGGACCCGCCCGCACGACCCCGGGCGCGACCCGCCCCCCTCACGCGGCAGGCCCCGGGCCCGGCCCTCCCCCTCGCGCGGCACGCCCCGCCCCTTGCGCCGAACGGCTCAAGTGGCGGGGCCGTCCGCTCCGGAAGATCCTTGGTCAGAACGCTCCGTTACGCCTCGGGGGCGAGGGAGAGGCAGCAGCCGATGTTCTCTGGCCTGGGCCGATTCGTGGTCCGTCGCCCGTGGTGGATCATTCTGGCGTGGGTGGTCGCGGCCGGTGCCGTGATCTCCCTGGCGCCGAAACTGACCTCCAGCAGCGACGAGGCGAGCTTCCTTCCGGACCACTACGAGTCCATCCGCGCGGCGGACGTGCAGGAATCGGAGTTCCCCAAACAGCAGAACGTCGGCGCGATCATCGTCTTCCAGCGCTCCGACGGCGGGAAGCTGACGGCGGCCGACTCGGCGGACGTCGCCCGCGTCTCCAAGGATCTCCAGGCCCAGAAGATCCCCGAGGTGCAGGCGGTCGTGCCGAGCGCGGTCTCGCCCAACCGACTCGTGCAGACGTCGGTCGTCGCGATGCCCAAGATGACCGACCCCGAGGACACCGCGCAGCAGGACGCGGTCAAGGAGCTGCGCTCCGACCTCAAGCCCGAACTGAAGGGCACGGACCTCAGGGCCGGCATCACCGGCTCCGCCGCCCAGGCGCTCGACGAGAGCGACGCGTCGGAGCGGGCCGGGCTGCTCGTCGGGGTCGGCACGATCGTGATCATCATCGTGCTGCTCCTGGTGATCTTCCGGAGCCCGATCATCGCGCTGCTCCCCGTGGTCCTGATCGGCCTCATCTCGCCCATGGCGACCGGTCTGATCGCCTCCGCGAACAAAGCCTTCGACATGAAGGCCGACTCCTCCATCCAGGAACTCCTGACCGTCGTCCTGTTCGGCGTCGGCACGGACTACATCCTGTTCCTGCTCTTCCGCTACCGGGAGGCCCTGCGCGCGGGCGAGGACTCCAAGGGCGCGATGATCCACGCCGTCGAGCGGGTCGGCGAGGCGATCACCTCGGCGGCGGGCGCCGTCATCGTCGCGTTCGCCGCGCTGACGCTCTCCTCGCTGGGCATGCTGCGCTCCATGGGCCCCGCTCTGGCCATCGCGGTCTTCGTGACGCTGCTGGCCGGGCTCACGCTGGTGCCCGCCGTCGTCTCGCTGCTCGGCACGAAGGTGTTCTGGCCCTCGAAGTCCTGGCGGCGGGAGCCGCAGGGCACCGGCTTCGCGCGGCTCGGCGGGTCCATCGCCCGCAAGCCCGCCGTCTGGGCCCTGGTGTCGGCGCTGTTCATGGGCGCGCTCACGCTGGGCGCCCTCGGCTACAAGGCCAACTTCGACCTGGCGGGCTCCTCGCTGCCCAAGGACAAGGAGTCGATGGTCGCCCTCAAGGACCTCCAGAAGGGCTTCCCCGCGGGCACCACCGACCCGACCTCCGTCTATCTCACCTCGGACGACGGCCCCATCACCGCGGCGAAGGCGGCCGCCTTCCGGGGCCGTCTCGACGGCGTCGAGGGCGTGGGCGAGGTCTCCGCGCCCCGGCTGAGCCCGGACCGTACGACCGCCTCGTACTCCGTGGTGCTCTCGGATCCGCCCGCCTCCGACAAGGCCCTGGAGACGGTCAAGGACCGGCTGCGCCCGCTCGCCCACGAGGAGGCGCCGGCCGGCACCGAGGCGCTCGTGGGCGGGACGACGGCGGTGTACGTCGACATCAACAAGGCCGTGGACCGCGACTACTCGGTGGTCTTCCCGGTCGCCGCACTGGCCATCATGGTCATCCTCGGGCTGCTCCTGCGCAGCCTGGTGGCTCCCTGGTACCTGATGCTGTCGGTCGCGCTCGGCTTCGGCGCGACCCTGGGCGCGACCTCCCTGCTGTTCCAGCAGATCGGCAGCCAGCCCGGGCTGATGTTCATGCTCCCCGTGATCATGTACTTGTTCGTGGTCGCGCTCGGCACGGACTACAACATCCTGATGGTGTCGCGGCTGCGCGAGGAGGCCCGCGAGGGCCGCACCCCGCACGACGCGGCGGGCACGGCGGTACGCCACTCGGGCCCGACGATCGGCTCGGCGGGCGTGATCCTGGCGGGCACGTTCGCCACGCTGATGCTCGCGGGCAACTCGACGCTCTCCCAGATGGGCTTCTCCCTGTCCTTCGGCATCCTCGTCGCCGCCTTCGTCATGGCGATGATCTTCACGCCCGCGCTGACGGCTCTGATCGGGCACGCCGCGTGGTGGCCGGGCCACGGGGACCGACGGCGCGCCGGGGACGAGCGGCCCGCGGGCCCGGCCGGGGACGAGCGACCCGCCGGCCCGGCCGGGCCGGGCGAACCGGGCGCGGACGACGTGCGCCCGTAGCCCGGACGCCCCGGCTACTCCGCCTCGCCGAAGGCCGCCGAGAGCGCCTGGGCGTCCGCGTACGACGGCAGGTCCTGCGGTACGGCACCGGCGCCGGCGATCGCTCGCGCCGCCTCGACGGCTCCGTGCAGCGCGGCGCGGAAGAGCAGCGAGCCGCTGCTCACGCGGCTCACGCCGAGCTCGGCCAGGCGCGGGTAGGTCAGGGCGCCGGGCGCGTAGAGGATGTTCAGCGGGAGGCCGGGCGCGCCCTCGACCAGGCCCGCGATGACCTTCTCGTCCTGGAGGCCGGGCACGAACAGGCCGTCGGCGCCCGCCAGCCGGTAGTCGGCGGCCCTGCGCTCGGTCTCGCCCGCTCCCCCGGCGCGCAGCCAGTGGGTGTCCGTGCGCGCGTTGACGAACAGGCCGGGGGCCGCCTCCTTGACGGCGCGGATCAGCTCGCACTGGAGGACCGTGTCGGTCAGCGTCCCGTCCGGGCGGCCGTCCTCGATGTTCACGCCCACCACGCCCGCCGCGACGAGGTCCGCCGCGAGCGCCGCCACCTCCACCGGCCGGTCGCTGAAGCCGCCCTCGATGTCCACGGTGATCAGCGCGGGCAGCCTCGCCAGGCCCCGGGCCAGGCGCAGGGTCTCCTCCCGGGTGTCGCCCGTGGCGTCGGCCTTGCCCGCGGCGGCCGCCACGCCCAGGCTCGTGGTGCCGATCGCGGGAAAGCCGCCGTGGACGAGCGCGGCGGCGGACGCGTGGTCCCAGGCGTTGGGCAGCAGCAGGGGCTCGCCGGGGCGGTGCAGGGCGCGGAACTGCTCGGCTCGCTGTGCGTACGTCATGGTCGGACCGTAGCGGCGCGACCGTTCGCTGACCACCGAGATGCCCTGGTGGACGGGGCGTGGACGGGGCGTGGACGGGGCGTGGACGGGGCCCGGACGGCGGCCGGACGCGCTGTTTCGACAGGGCAGAAAAAATGTTCCGTCGTAATGTCGAGAACGGGTCGTCCGCTCCGACGTCCCCTGTGAGAGTTGCCCACAAGGGGTGACCACCACACAGTCGAGGGGCAGCATCATGAAGTATCTGGTGATGGTTCAGGGCACGCAGGCGGACTACGAGGCGCAGAGCGGCAAGGCCAACGCGCAGAGCCCGTCGTGGAGCGAGAAGGACCTTCAGGCGATGTTCGCCTTCATGGGTGCGCTCAACGACGATCTGGCCGAGTCCGGCGAGATGGTCGACGCACAGGGCCTGGCCGAGCCCGCGCAGACCCGTCTGGTCGACGTGGACAAGGAAGGCCGCCCCGTCATCACGGACGGTCCCTACGGCGAGACGAAGGAAGTCCTCGCCGGGTACTGGGTCCTGGACTGCGAGAGCCTGGACCGCGTCACGGAGATCGCCAACCGCATCCAGCAGTGTCCCGTCCCCGAGGGCGCGCCGTGCTACCCCGTCGTGATCCGTCCCATCATGGGCGGCCCCGACGCCGCGTGCTGAACGGCACCGCCGCGACCGAGGACCTGCTGCGCCTGCACGCGCCGCAGGTCCTCGGCGCCCTCGTGCGCCGGTACGGACACTTCGGCGAGGCGGAGGACGCCGTACAGGAGGCTCTGCTCGCCGCGGCGCGTCAGTGGCCCGAGCAGGGCCTCCCGGAGAATCCGCGCGGCTGGCTGATCCGGGCCGCCTCGCGGCGGCTCGTGGACCAGCTGCGCAGTGACGAGGCGCGGCGCCGGCGCGAGGAGGAGGCGGCCCAGCTGTCGCCCCGGGACGCGTTCACGGCACCGGCGCCGGGCGAGAGCCGCGCGCCCTCCGACGACGACACCTTGACGCTGCTCTTCCTGTGCTGCCATCCGGTGCTGAGCCCGGCCGCGCAGGTCGCCCTGACGCTGCGCGCGGTCGGCGGTCTGACCACGGCCGAGATCGCCCGCGCCCATCTGGTGCCCGAGGCGACGATGGCGCAGCGGATCAGCAGGGCGAAGGCGAAGGTCAAGGGCGTGCCCTTCCGGCAGCCCGTCCCGGAGGACCGCGACCAGCGCCTGGCGGTGGTGCTCCAGGTGCTCTACCTGATCTTCAACGAGGGGTACACGGCGACCTCGGGAGATGCCCTGCACCGCGCGGACCTGGCACGTGAGGCGATCCGGCTGACCCGCTCGGTGCGCACGCTGCTGCCCGAGGACGGCCAGGTGACGGGGCTGCTCGCGCTCATGCTGCTCACCGAGGCCCGCAGCGCGGCCCGCACCGGACCGCACGGCGAGCTCATCCCGCTCGACGAGCAGGACCGCTCGCTCTGGGACCGGCGCGCGATCGACGAGGGCTGCGGCCTCGTCGGGAAGGCCCTGTCCCAAGGCCCCGCGGGCGCCTACCAGTTGCAGGCGGCGATCGCCGCGCTGCACGACGAGGCCGCGCGCGCCGACGACACCGACTGGCCGCAGATCCTGGCCCTCTACGACATCCTCGTCCGTCGCACACCGGACCCCATGGCCCGGTTGAGCCGGGCCGTGGCCGTGGCCATGGTGCACGGACCGCGGGCCGGACTCGTCGAAGTCGCCGCGATCGAGGACGGTCTGACGGGCCATCACCGCCTGGACGCCGTGCGCGCGCACCTCCTGGAGCGGGCGGGCGAGACGGACGCGGCCCGCGCCGCCTACCAGGAGGCGGCGACGCGTACGCTGAGCATCCCCGAGACCCGCTACCTCCAGATGCGTGCGGCCCGCCTGCTGTCGAAATGAGCCATGAGCACGGAGAACGAGATGATCGGCGTCCCCGCCGGGCAGGTGACGCTGACGGACCGCCGGACGCGGCGCAGCTGGCGGGTCGAGGTGGCGGCCCACACCCTCGCGCGGCACCCCGTCACCCAGGAGCAGTACGCGCGCGTCACCGGCGAGCGGCCGAGCAGCGCGCACGGTGAGCGGCTGCCCGTCGAGGGCGTCTCCTGGCTGGACGCGGTCCGCTACTGCAACGCCCTGTCCCGGCAGGAGGGCCTGACCCCCGCCTACCGCCTGCGCGCCGACGGCGAGCGCCACGGTCACGCGGACGGGGACGGCGACCCGGCGGACGCCGAGTGGGACGTGTCCGCGAACGGCTACCGGCTGCCGACCGAGGCCGAGTGGGAGCACGCGTGCCGGGCCGGCACGACCGGTGCGCGGTACGGGCCGCTCGACGAGATCGCCTGGCACGGCGGCAACGGCGCCGGACGGATCCACGAGGTGGGCGGCAAGCGGGCCAACGCGTGGGGGTTGCACGACATGCTGGGCAACGTCTGGGAGTGGTGCTGGGACCTCTACGACCCAGAGGTGTACGGCACCTACCGGGTGCTCCGCGGCGGCGGGTGGTTCGACGAGCACTGGAGCTGCCGGGCCTCGGTGCGGCGCCGCAGCCACCCGACGTTCCGGATCGACGACGTGGGGTTCCGCGTCGCGCGGTCCGCCCCGTGGTCCGTAGCCCCGTAGCCCCGTAGCCCCGTAGTCCCGTATGGCCACGCGGGCACGCGGCCACGTAACGCAGCTCACAGGAACAGGCGCCCGACCTGGGAACACCGGCTATTGGTTCACCGTTGAACAGTACGTAGGTCCCGATCGCGATTCCCCCGTCCGGTCGGGGCCTACCTCTATTTCCGACCGTTCATGTCCTTTCCGGTCCGTTTCACGCCTTCGAGCGCGAATATGCCAACCGCACCGCGCGGCGGACCCCCCGGGCGGCATCATGCGTTCATGGACGGTGCCAAGCCTGTGCAGGTCTTGTTCACACCCGACGAGTACGAAGCGGTCCTGCGGAACGCGGACCAGCTCGGGCTCCCGGTCGATGAATTCATACGCCGGGCCGCGACCGTCGACGCCACGGACCTGCCCTGCCCCACCACCGGGGCCCGGCGCGGCTCCGGCGCCCCGGCGGTCGTGCCGCCCATCCGCCGCAGCCTGGGCCCCGGCGGCGCTCCCGCGCTCCAGCGCTTCCTCGACACCCTCGCGACGACGGCGGAACCCGGCCCCGACGAGCGGGTCCCCCCGCAGCCGACGGTCCGCAGCTGTTCCGGGCAGTGAGGACGCTCAGTTCAGGGCGATCTCCGGCTTGTACAGGTCGAGCCAGAGCGCCAGATCCAGCGTCCGTTCGAGGCCGCGCCTGGACGCCTGGGTGATCTGCGGTACGTCGCGGCTCGCCGCGCGCAGCACCCGGTCCCGGTCGAGGAGGCCGAAGACCGGGTGGGCGGGCTCGGCGAGCAGGTCCTTGACGTGCCCCTGGAGGGCGAGGGCGTATTTGGGGTCCTGTGTGGAGGGATAGGGGCTCTTCACGCGGTCGTACACGGACTGCGGCAGGACGTCCGCCGTCGCCTCCCGCAGCAGGCTCTTCTCCCTGCCGTCGAAGGACTTCAGGGACCAGGGCGCGTTGTAGACGTACTCGACCAGGCGGTGGTCGCAGAAGGGCACGCGCACCTCGAGGCCGACGGCCATGCTCGCGCGGTCCTTGCGGTCGAGCAGGATGCGCACGAACCGGGTCAGGTGCAGATGGCAGATCGTGCGCATCCGGAACTCGAAGTCGCTCTCGCCGTCGAGGCGCCCGATATCGGCGACGGCCGTGTCGTATCCGCGCCGGACGTACGCGGGCAGGTCGAGGGCGGCGGTCAGGTCCGGGCGCAGCACGTCGGCGTCGTCGCCGAAGTGTTCGGCGAACCGCACCATCCAGGGGAAGGTGTCGGCGGCGCGGGCCTCTTCGTCGAAGAACTGGAGGTAGCCGCCGAAGACCTCGTCCGCCGACTCTCCCGAGAGCGCCACCGTCGAGTGTGCGCGGATCTCCCGGAAGAGGAGGTAGAGGGAGGCGTCCATGTCGCCGAAGCCCATGGGCAGGTCGCGGGCGCGGATCATCGCGGACCGGACCTCGGGATCGGCGAGGGCGTGCGAGTCCAGGACGATGTCGCGGTGGTCGGTGCCGGCCGCCTTGGCCACGTCGTGCACATAGGGCGTGTCCGGGGTGGAGCGCAGCGCGTCGGCGACGAAGTTCTCGCTCTGGCCGACGAAGTCGACGGCGAAGCTGCGGACGCTCTCGCCCGCCTCGCCGAGCTGCCGGGCGGCGATCGCGGTCATCGCCGAGGAGTCGAGACCGCCGGAGAGCAGGGTGCAGCGGGGCACGTCGGAGACGAGCTGGCGGCGCACGATGTCGTCGAGGAGCTCGCGCACCCGGGCGACGGTCGCGTCGCGGCCGTCGGGGTGCGGCCGGGTCTCCAGGCGCCAGTAGACGTGGCGGTGCAGGCCCGCGCGGTCGACGGTCACCACGGTGCCGGGCTCGATCTCGCGCATGCCGTCCCACACGGCGTGGCCGGGGGTCTTGACCATGGTGAAGAGCTCCCGCAGCCCGTCGGTGGTCACCCGGGCGCGGGCCAGCGGGTTGGCGAGGATCGCCTTGGGCTCGGAGCCGAACAGGACGCCGTCCGGGGTCTCGTAGCAGTAGAAGGGCTTGATGCCCATGCGGTCGCGGACCATGACGAGCTTGTCGTGCCTGCCGTCCCACACCGCGAAGGCGTACATGCCGTTGAGCCGCTCGGCGAGCGCCTCGCCCCACTCCAGATAGCCGCGCAGGACGACCTCGGTGTCGGAGCCGGTGGTGAACTCATGGCCGCGCCCGGTCAGTTCACGGCGCAGCTCGGTGAAGTTGTACGTCTCCCCCGAGTAGACCAGGGCGACGGTGCCGTGCGGCGTCCGCACGGTCATGGGCTGGCGCCCGCCGGGCAGGTCGATGATCGCGAGCCTGCGGTGCCCGAGGGCGACGGGGCCCTCGATCCAGGTTCCGCGGTCGTCGGGGCCGCGGCAGGACATCGTCTCGGTCATCGCGTCCAGCGTGCCGGACGCGGACCGCAGATCACGGTCGAAGGAGACCCAGCCAGTAATGCCACACATGCGTTACCTCCCGCATCACGCTGCCTGTGTGCCACATCCGTGAAACTGGATGCAGATCACACTAGGTGTAGACAGCAGCTACATGCCCAGACTGTTCTCCGCGATTGCGTACGGTCAATGAGCCGGTAACACGGAACGACGCATTCCGGCCAACGGCAAAGAACTCCCCAAAGGCCCGGGGGCGGCGGCTCAGGAGGCGTGCGGCGCGGCGTCGAGCAGTCGCGCCGCGTCGCCTCGGGCGCGGCCGATCGCGTCCGGGAAGATGCGCAGACCGTGCGCGACGAGAGCGCCTTCGTGCAGCAGCATCAGCGTCCGGCCGAGTTCCGCGGCCCGCTCGGGTGCGATGTCGCGGGCCAGGCCGGTGAACAGGGCGAGCATCCAGGTCTTCTGGCCGGTGATGACCTGGTACGCGGGGTGCGCGGGATCGCTGATCTCGGCGTGCGCCTTGACCATGCTGCACCCCTTGACGCTGAAGGTGCCGGCCCAGTCGCGCGAGGCGTCGAAGACGGCCAGGATCCTGGCCCGCGCCGTGGTCGCGGCCTCGACGTACGGGGCGAGGAAGGCCTGCCAGCGCTCGTCGCGGGCCGCCAGATACTCCACGACGATCTGCTCCTTGGAGCCGAACCGGTCGTAGAGCGTCTTCTTGGTGACCCCGGCCTCGGACGCGATGAGGTCCACCCCGACGGCGTGGATGCCGCGGTCGTAGAACAGCGCGCTCGCGGCGTCCAGGACGCGCCGCGCGCCCGGCGTCATGACGACCCGGCGCGGCGCGCTCCCGGAACCCGTGGCCACCTTCGCGATCTCACTCACCCTGCCTGCCATGCCTCCATAGTAAACCGATCTGTATAGTCGAGGCTAAGTAAACAGATCGGTTTACTTCACCGTCCGCTCCCGACGACCCTTTCGGACCTTCGGGACCGCAGCCGCCATCGGAGGAACGCCATGAACGTCCTGTTGTCGATCGCGTTCGTACTGACCTGGAGCTCGGGCTTCATCGGGGCCAAGCTCGGGGCCGGGAGCGCGTCCGCGGTGACGGTCCTGATGTGGCGGTTCCTGCCGCTGGCACTCGTCCTCGCGGTCGTCGCCCTCACCGTGGCGCGGGCGTCCTGGCGCGGCTTCACGGCACGCGACGCGCTACGGCAGGCGGTGGTCGGCGCGCTGTCGCAGAGCGGCTATCTGCTCACCGTCTACTACGCCATCCAGCTCGGTGTCTCCAGCGGCACCACCGCCCTGATCGACGGCACCCAGCCGCTGGTGGCGGGCGCCCTGGCCGGACCGCTGCTCGGCCAGTACGTCTCGCGCACCCAGTGGGTGGGGCTCGGCCTGGGCGTGACCGGCGTCGTCATCGTGACGGCGGCGGATGCCACGGGCGGCACCGACGCTCCCTGGTGGGCCTATCTGGTGCCGTTCCTCGGCATGTTCTCGCTGGTCGCGGCGACCTTCCTGGACCGCCGCTCCCCTCGCCCGGTCGCCCCGGCGGTCTCGATGACCGTCCACTGCGTGACCAGTGCCGTCATCTTCACCGCGCTCGCCGTGGGAGCGGGCGCCGCGGCACCGCCGAGGGAGACGTCGTTCTGGGTGGCGATCAGCTGGCTGGTGACGCTCTCCACCTTCGGCGGGTACGGGCTCTACTGGCTGATCCTGCGGCGCTCCGGGGTCACGCAGGTCAACACGCTCATGTTCCTGATGGCGCCGGTGACGGCCCTGTGGGGCGCCCTGATGTTCGGCGAACCCTTCGGCGTGCAGACGGCGCTGGGCCTCGCGGTCGGACTCGCGGCGGTCGCGGTCGTGCACCGGGGCAAGGAGCCGGAGGCATCGGTGGTGTGCTCCCGACGCGAGGCACCGGTGCGCGGGCCGCGTCAGTCCGCCAGCCGGAAGTCCGCGTAGTCGAAGCCGGGCGCCACGACACAGCTCACCAGGACCGGCTCGTCCCCCGTGGGGCGCGCGGCCTGCCACACACCGCCGGGCACCAGGATCTGCGGGCGCTCGCCGTGCTCGACGCCCGGGCCCAGGCGCATGGGTGCCGCACCCTCCTTCGGGAGCGCGCCGTCGCCTCCCAGGCGCAGGTCCAGGGCGCCGCCGCGGTGCCACAGCCAGATCTCGTCGGAGCGCACCACGTGCCAGCGGGACTCCTCGCCCGGGCAGAGCAGGAAGTAGATCGCGGTCGCCGCCGTCCGCGGGCCGGGGTAGCCGGTGGGCGTGAAGGCGTGGCCCGAGGCCCAGGTCTCGACGAACCAGCCGCCCTCGGGGTGCGGCTCCATGCCCAGTTCGGCGGCCAGGGCGGGGCGTTCACTCGGCTCACTCACGTGTGCTCTCCGTTCCGTTCCGGGGGTCGGCGTGATCGCACTGCCGACGATACGCAGCCGGGGCGGCCCGCGGGGCGGACACACCGTGGCGCGTGCGCTGCCCGCGCGCCCGTCGACGTACGCCCGTCGTCGTGCGCCGTCACGTCGGGGTGAGGAAGGCCTGCACGGTGGGCGCGTACCGGTCGGTGATCTCGGCGACGGGCGTGCCGCGCAGGTGGGGCCCGCGCGCGATCCCGTACATCACGCCCAGGCCGAGCAGCGTGCCCACCGCGAGCTCGGCGCGCAGGCCCGCGTCCGCGCCTTCGAGGCGTTCGGTGAGGCGGCGCACCACCTGCGTACGGAAGTTGGCGCGCAGGGTGTCGCCCTGTTCGCGGTGGAGCGGGGCGAAGACGATCCGCAGGATGGGGTCGGCGCCGTGCTCGGCCTGGCCGGTCAGCAGGTGGTGGACCATGTGGTGGCCCAGGGCCGCGAGGGGCGCGTCGAGCAGGGCCTCGGCGTCGGTCTCGAAGGACATGACGCGGGCGAAGAGGGCGTCCTTGTTGCCGAAGTACTTCAGGATCAGCGGCGCGCTCACTCCGGCCCGTTCGGCCACCGCCTTCAGCGTGATGTCGGCGTGGGCGTGCCGGGCCAGGAGGTGGCGGGCGGCGCGGACGATGGCGGCCTTCGTGGCTTCGGCGTCGCGGCGGGCGGGGCCGGCCGCGAGGGGCGCGGGCGCCGTGGCCGTCGTGCCGGGGGCGGCTGCGGCCGTGCCGTCGGAGGGGGTGCTCATGGCGTCAGGTGCGTCCTTCCAGGGCCGTCTCCTGCGTGGGTCCTGGCCGTCCGGCGGGCCCTCGGGGGCCGTCCGGTGCTGGGTCCGAGGGTATGGCGAGGGCCGCCGCACAGGCGACGAGAGCGACGATTCCGGCCAGGGCGAAGGCCAGTTGGTAGCCGGGCAGGGTCGGCACCCGCACCCCGTCGAGCGCGCTGGTGTGGTGGACGAGCACGGCCGCGACCGCCGCGCTGCACACGCTCTGCCCGATGGTGCGCATCAGGACGTTCACGCCGTTCGCCGACGCGGTCTGCGCCAGGGGCACCGCCCGCAGGATCAGGGTGGGCAGCGCCGAGTACGCGAACGTCGTGCCCGTCGAGACCACGGCCGCCCCCACGATGATCACCCACAGGTCACGGCTGTCGACGATGCGCACGACGTAGCCGACGGCCATGAGGACCGCGCCGACGGCGAGCGTCACCCGGGCGCCGTGCGCCGTGGAGACACGGGCCGAGACGGGCGAGAGCACCAGCATGATCAGGCCGTTGGGCAGCAGGCACAGCCCCGTGGCCACGATCGACAGACCCAGGCCGTAGCCGCTCTCGACGGGCGCCTGCACCAGCTGGGCGGTGACCAGCGAGTTGGCGTAGAAGGCGAACCCGGCCAGGAGGGCGGCCGCATGGGGCAGCGCCACCCGGCGTCCGGCCGCGAGGCGCAGATCCACCAGGGGCTGCTCGGTCCGCAACTGCTGGCGGCACCACAGGGCCAGGATCACGAGGGCCCCGGCGAACAGCGCGAGCACCGACACGCTGCCCCACCCCCACTGCCCGCCCTGCGACACCGCGAGCAGCAGGCAGACCAGCCCGGCGGCGAGTCCCAGCGCGCCCCAGGTGTCGAAGCGCCCCGGGGAGCGCACCGGCGACTCCCGTACGGTCCACCAGGCGAGGGCCAGGCCGATCGCGCCCAGCGCGCTCGTGGCCCAGAACATGGCGTGCCAGTCGGCGTACTGCACGATCAGCGCGGCCAGCGGCAGCCCCAGGGCCGCCCCGACCCCGACCGTCGAGCTCATCAGCGCCACCGCCGAGCCGGTGCGCTCCGGGGGCAACTCGTCCCGCAGGATGCTGATCGACAGCGGTACGACGGCCGCCGCGGCGCCCTGGAGCGCGCGGGCCGCGATGAGCACCCGGATGTCGGAGGTCAGCGCGCACAGGGTCGAGCCCACGGTCATCAGGCCGAGCGCGGCCAGCAGGACCCGCCGCTTGCCGTACATGTCGCCCGCCCGGCCGAGCACGGGCGTCAGGACGGCCCCGGCCAGCAGGGTGGCGGTGACCAGCCAGGAGACCGCGCCGGGTGAACTGCCGGTCAGACGCGGCAGATCGGGCAGCAGCGGCACGACGACCGTCTGCGTGACCGCCATGAGAATGCCGCCGAAGGCCAGGACCGGAACCGTCAGACGGGCGCATATGCCCGCGCTATCTGCGGACGATATCGGGGCGAACTTCATGATCCCTCCAACGCGGTCCCGGAGGCCCGGAAAAGTAAAGGAAGGCAAAGCTGAGTGAATGAGAATTCACCATAGCGGGTGAATCGGCTTTCACCACCGCCGAGTTCGGAATCGACATCAAGCCATCCGCAACGCGGACACAACAGCGGAGAGCGGCCAAACGCCTTGCGGCCCCTGGGCGTCACCATCGCCGGCGGTAGGGAGTCAGCCATAATGCCGACCATGAAGAGACTGCGAATGGGACTGGTCGGGACGGGTCCGTGGGCCTCGTCCACCCACGCTCCGGCGCTCGCCGCCCACCCCGACGTGGAGTTCCTCGGCGTGTGGGGACGGCGGCCCGACGCGGCGGCCGCGCTGGCCTCGGCGCACGCGGTCACGGCCTACGCGGAGGTGGACGAACTGTTCGCCGCGAGCGACGCCGTGGCGTTCGCCGTGCCGCCGGACGTGCAGGCACCGCTGGCCGCGCGGGCCGCCGCCGCGGGCTGCCACCTGCTCCTGGACAAGCCGGTGGCGACGACGGTGGCCGCGGTGCGCGACCTCGCGGCGGCGGCCGAGCAGGCCCAGGTGGCGTCCGTCGTCTTCTTCACGCTGCGTTTCGCCGGGCCGACGTCGGCCTGGGTGACGGAGCAGGCGGCGACGGAGGGCTGGTTCACGGGCCGCGCCGACTGGTACGGCTCCTTCTACGCGGCGGACGGGACCAGCCCGTTCTCCTCGCCGTGGCGGGCGCGCCGGGGCGGCCTGTGGGACGTGGGCCCGCACGCCCTGTCCGTCCTGATGCCGGTGCTCGGCGACGTGACCGACGTGACGGCGGCGGCCGGACCGGCGGATCTGGTGCATCTGGTGCTGCGGCACAGCGGTGGGGCGTCCAGCACGGCGGCGCTGAGCCTGAGCACGCCCGGTAAGGCGGCGGGGGTGACGGTGGAGCTGCGCGGCGATGCGGGGACGGCGCTGATGCCGTCGGGAGGGGGCGCGCCGGAGGCGTTCCGCTCGGCGGTGGACGCCCTCGTGACGGCGGCGCGAACCGGCCGGCCGCACGCCTGTGACGTGCGTTTCGGGCTACGCGTGACGGAGATCCTGGCGCTGGCCGAGGAGCAGCTCCCCGCCGGGTGATCCGCCCGGGGAGACAACCGCGGGCGGCCGGTACCGTGGCCGCTACGTAATGGCGAGTGACGGCACCGGCCGCAGCCAGTGGACCCCTGAACCGCTTCGGGAAGTCATGCGCCGTACGTCCCGAGTGCGACGTTTCCGACCACACGCATCGGAATCCGAACAGCCGATCCATACTCTTCCCGCAGCAGCCCAATGGGCCTAGGGGGTACCCGACGCCGAGGAATTTCAGCCAATTTCAAGCTCCTCGGTCAAGATGCCCCACAGTTGTGTCCGCGCGCCCACCGACGATGGAACTCGCAGGTCGGTGGTCCCGCTCCCCCCATGATGCCGCATCGACTGATCGTTTTTCTTCGGGCAATCTTTACTACCAAAGCTGGTGAGAATATTTAGACTGCTGATGCTCAACTCGGCGTGCACCAAGAGGGATTACCCACCATGAACAAGACGGCGCTCCGCGCTCTGCTCCGCGAACGACGCGCCCTCATCGCTCCCGAATCGCACGGCTTCAGCCGCCCCACGGGCCAGGGGCGGCGCGCCCGTGGCCTCTCCCAGCACCAGGTCGACCAACTGCTGCACCGGGCCATCGGGACCTACCACCGCCTGGAGTCGGGCAGTTACCCCAATCCCCCGGCTTCCCTGCTGCGGGACGTGGCACGACTGTTCGGCCTGAACGAGCAGGAGTGGGTGTCCCTCAATCGCTACGCGTTGATGCAGGACCCGCCGGGTCCGTTGTACTCGTCCTCCGGCAAGGAAATCTCCGGCTCGTGGCAAGAAGCCGTCGACGGCATCAGCCACATGGCGTATGTCGTCGACGCCTCGTGGGAACTCCTGGCCCACAATGAAGCCTTCGCCGCGCTCTTCCCTCAAGGGACTCCCCCGAGCAACACCATGCGCTGGATGCTACTCGACCGCGACGGCCGCGAGTTCCTGACGGACTGGCGCACCGCATGGGCTCCGATGGTCGTGCCCCAACTGCGGGCCGCACTCACGGCCCGGCCCGACGACGAGATCCTCCGCCGGATCGAGAAGGAAGTCCTCACCGATCCGGACATCGCCTCCCTCTACGAGGTGGACGGCGCGCTGATCCATCCCGACGGTCACGAGCGCCCGTTGCGGCACGCACAGCGCGGCCCCGGCTGGGTGACCATCTGCGCGGCCCAGCCCATGGCATCGCCGGGCGCGCGGCTCTTCATCCTGATCTTCAAGCCGGGCGCCCAGCGCAGCCACACCCGCGCACCCGTGCTCCGAGCGACCTGACGCCCGGTCTCCTCAGCGCATCTCGGTAGCACAAGGGCACGGATTCGGCGACGTCAAGTACGTTGAGCGGCACCCCCACCAAAACTAGCCATGTGGGAGCCACCGTGCCGGCCTTCGTATCCGCCCCCAGAACCGCTTTCGGTGCCCACAAAGTCACCACAGACGAGATCGCCGACGACATACGCACACATCAACACGGTCATCCGCGCCTCACGGCGATCCTGCGCGTCGTCGACAACTGCGGTGTCTCGTCGCGTCATTTCAGCCGTCCTCTGAACTCGCCCACGGTCTCCGGCACAGCCGACGTCCACGAGCGGACGCAGGCGGCGTTCGACGATGCCGTCGCGCTGTCCGAGCAGGCGGCGACGGCCGCCCTCGACGCGGCAGGACTGACGGCGGGCGACATCGACGCGATCGTCACCACACACTCCACCGGTTGGGCGGTCCCCAATCTCGACGTCCATCTCATGGCGCGCCTCGGCCTGCGCCCCACCGTGCGCCGCGTGGCGCTGACGACGGTCGCCTGCGCGGGCGGCGTCCAGGGCCTGATCCGGGCGGCAGATCTCGTCGCCGTCCGGCCGGACGACAAAGTGCTGGTCGTGGCAGCCGAAGTCCTCTCGACCTCGTACAACCACTCCGCCACCACCATCGAATCGATGATCTACAAGGCGCTGTTCGCCGATGCCGGCGCGGCGGCGGTCGTCACCGGCACCCCGCTGACCTCCGGTCTCGCGATAGACGACACCTTCGAGTACACGCTCCCCGGCAGCCTGGACCGGTACCGGGGCCGACTCGACGCCCGGGGAATGCACTTCGATTCCACCAAGCAGGCTCCCTCCACGGCGGCCAAGACCCTCCCGGCGCTCACGGAGTGGCTCGGTCCGCGTCCCGTCGACTTCGCTGTGATCCATCCCGGCAGCCACCGCATCATCGCCGACACCGCGGAGGCACTGGGCCTGGACGCCGAGGCGGCCCGGCACTCGGTGGACTCGCTCACCGACGAGGGCAACATGGGTGCCGTCAGCGTCTTCCGGGTGCTTGAGCGGACACACGCCGACCCGCCCGAGGACGGCGCACGCGGGGTCGCCGTGGCGTACGGCCCGGGGTTCATCACCGCCGGGCTGCGCTGCCACTGGCGGTCCGTCCCGTAATTCCTTTGCCGATCGTTGCCGCCCCTGCTGAAGTGCCCGCATGGACCACCAAGCCGTACTGGCGGCATACGACCAGCAGATCCGGCGCGGCGCTCAGGCGGACAGTCCCGGCGTGCGCGTCGAGCGGGACGGCCCCGTCGTGCGGCAGATCGGCGCCGCGCACGACTGGAACGGCGTCCACTGGGCGGACCTCGACGTGAGCACGGCGGACTCCGTCATCGCCGAGCAGGTCCGCTACTTCACGTCCCACGACCGCGAGTTCGAGTGGAAGCTGCACTCCCACGACCGCCCCGCCGACCTCGCCGACCGGCTGCTCGCCGCCGGCTTCGTGCCCGAGCCGCCGGAAGCGGTGATGGTCGCCGAGGCCGCCGCCCTGCCCCAGGAGCCGAAGCAGCCCGAAGGAGTGCGCCTGCTGCCGGTCACGGACGCGGCGGGGGTCCGCCTCATGACGCGGGCCCATGACATCGCCTTTGGCGAGGACAGCGCGGGGCTCGGCGAGCGCCTCGCCCAGCGCGTCCTGACCCAGCTGACCGAGACCCCGGACGCCGTCGTCGCGGTGGTGGCGATGGCGGGCGACGAGCCGGTGAGCTCGGCCCGCATGGAGTTCAGCCCCGGCACCGACTTCGCGGGCCTGTGGGGCGGCGGCACCGCTCCCCGGTGGCGGGGCAAGGGCATCTACCGCGCCCTGGTCGCGTACCGCACCCGCATCGCCGTGGAGCGCGGCTGTCGCTACCTCCAGGTGGACGCCTCCGACGACAGCCGCCCCATCCTCCGGCGCCTGGGCTTCGCGCAGCTGAGCGTGACGACGCCGTACGTGCACCGGCCCTGAGCGGGCTCCGGCGGGCCGGGCGGCTCTAGGCGGCGGCCGGCAGGAGCTTCGCGATCGCCTCCGCCGTGTCCGTCTCGCCCAGCCTGGGGAAGATCTTCTCGACGCTGTTGCGGTGGGCCTCGGCGTCCATGTCGGTCACGGCGTCGACGGCGACCGTGACGTGGTACCCGTGCTCGTGGGCCGCGCGGGCCGTCGACTCGACGCCGATGCTCGTCGCGATACCGGCGACGACCACCTGCGTCACGCCGCGCCGGCGCAGCCGGAGGTCGAGGTCGGTTCCGTAGAAGGCGCCCCACTGCTGCTTGGTGACGACGATGTCGCTGTCCCTGCGGCCGAGTTCGGGGACGAGGTCCGCCCAGTCCGCGGGCACCTCGCCGCCGCGGACCGGGCCTTCGGTGCGCCCCGGAGCGCCTCCGGTGACCCGGACCAGGATCACGGGCAGACCGTGCTCGCGGAAGGCGTCGGCGAGGCGCGCCGATCGTTCGACGATCTCCGCGGAGGGGTGGGCCGTGGGCAGGGCGGTGATGCCCTTTTGGAGGTCCACGAGGACGAGGGCGGTGGTGGGGTCAAGGACGGTGGCGGTCATGCGGGGTGCCTTTCACTTGCGTACGGGGTGCTGCGGGTTGGTGCGGGTTGGTTCGGTGACGTCGGGCTCGTGCCTGGCTTCTGTGAGGTCCGGTGCTACGCCGGGTGCTACGTCCGGGTGGTGGTCTTGTGTGTCGCCGTGGTGCGCAGGGCGCGGTCCGTGACGGTCAGGGCGATGAGGGCCAGCGCGAGGACGCCGCCGACCACGGCCATCAGGTGCAGGCCGCCGTCGTCGGCCTGGTGGCCGTAGGCGAGGCCGATCAGCCCGGAGGCCGTGATGGCGCCGATGTACTGGGCGGTGCGCTGGAGCCCGGCGGCCGACCCGATCGCGTCGGCGGGCGCGAACTGCTGCACGGCCGCCTGGTTGCCGGTGCCCATCAGGCCCTGCGGAATGCCGAAGCAGGCGCCCGCGAGCAGCAGCACGGCGAGCGGGGTGGAGCCCGACGTCACCAGGAGCAGCGCGCTGCCCACGGCGAGGAGCACGGCGGCCGTTATGAGCGGCGCGCGGATGCCTTTCGTGCGGGCGCCGAGCAGTGAACAGGCCAGCGCTGCTAGGGACATCGGCAGCATGACGAGCCCGGTGTGGAGCGAGGAGAAGCCGCGGGCCTCCTCCAGCCACTGGGTGAAGCCGTACATGACGCAGTAGACGACGAGGTAGCTGAGCCCGTGGCGCAGGTAGGTGCGGGCGAGCGCGTGGTTGGTGCCCAGCATCCGCAGGTCGATGAAGGGGCTCGGATGACGCAGCTGCCACCAGGTCAGGACGGCGCCCAGGAGCACGACCGGGGCGAGCAGCCACCACAGGGGGTGGCGCAGGTCGAGCAGGAAGACCACGAGGCAGGTCAGCGCGCCGGTGAACAGCAGGGTGCCCAGCGGGTCGAGGGCGCTCGCGGCGCCGGGTCCCGTCCGCTCTCGGCGCGGCGCGTCCCGGGGGATCCAGCGCAGCGTCGCGCCGTACGCGAGGAGGGCGACGGGGACGTTGACGGCGAAGATGCCGCGCCATCCCGCGGTCGCGACGAGGAGCCCGCCGAGGGTGGGTCCGACGGCGGCGCTGCCGAGCGCGGCGAAGGAGAGCCGGCCGAGGACGGTGCGCGGGGTCGGCGTGCCGAGCCTGCGTGACTCGTCGCGCAGGACGGCCATCGCGGCGGGGTACGCGGCCGAGGTACCGATGCCGAGCAGCAGTCGTGAGAGGAGCAGCCACAGGAATCCGGGGGCGAACGCGCCCACGAGCCCGGAGGCGGCCACGACCACGAGCCCGCCGAGGAAGACCCTGCGCGGCCCGATGCCGTCGGCCAGTTTGCCGAGCACGGGCTGGGCGACGGCGCTCGCGAGGTACAGGACGGAGACGAGCCAGGCGGTGTCGGACGCGCCGACGCCGAAGTCGTGCCCGATCGCCACCAGGCCGGTGGAGATCATCGTGGTGTTGAGCGGGTTGAGCAGGGAGCCGAGGAGGAGGGGCGCGGTGAGCCGGGCCCCGAAGGCGGGCCGTTCGCCCGCCGACTGCCGGGCCGGCGCGGAGGTGGGCGCCCTCACGTGCGCACCAGTCGCTCCAACAGCTCGACGGCGTCGGCCAGTTGGCGACGCTCCGCCGGGTCGAGTTCGTCGGCGAGCGCCGCGGCGAGCCAGTCGCGCTTGGCGGCCCGCATCTCGGTGAGGGTGCGGCGGCCCTGGGCGGTCACGGAGACGACGGACTGCCGGCCGTCGTCGGGGTCCGGTGAGCGTTCGACGAGTCCCAGCTCCTCCAGGGCGCTCACGGTCATCCGCATCGACTGGGGCCGGACGAGCTCCGCGCGGGCGAGGCCCGCGGTGGTGTCGGGGCCGTCGCCGTCCAGACGGGCGAGCACGGAGCGCTGCGAGGGGCTGAGACCGGTCTGCGGGGACACGCCGCGAAAGCGCCGCACGAGCCGGCGGACGGCGCCGGACAGATCGGCGGCGAGCTGCTCGGGGGTGGGGTCACCGGAGTGTGCGCTCATGTCCCGCACCGTACGAGATGGACAGGTAAACTTGCAAGCCTCACTGCGCAGGTTACCTGTGGGACTCCCCGGCACGCAGAACGCCCCTGTCGCTCGGAGCGACAGGGGCGGACGTGCCATGTGCAGGGGTGTGCGCTAGCGGATCGGCATGCCCGACAGCGTGCGCGCGATCACCAGGCGCTGGATCTCGCTCGTGCCCTCGAAGATCGTGTAGATCGCGGCGTCCCGGTGCATGCGCTCCACCGGGTACTCGCGCGTGAAGCCGTTGCCGCCCAGGATCTGGACCGCCTGCGCGGTGACCTTCTTGGCGACCTCGCTCGCGTACAGCTTGGACATGGAGCCCTCGGCCGACTCGAACTTCTTGCCCGTGCTCGCCATCCACGAGGCACGCCAGACGAGCAGACGCGCTGCGTCGATCTGCGTACGCATGTCGGCGAGCTGGAAGGCGACGCCCTGGTTGTCGATGATCGGGCGACCGAACTGCGTACGCGTCTTGGCGTACTCCAGGGCCTCCTCGTACGCGGCGCGCGCCGTACCCACGGCCATGGCGCCGACCGCCGGGCGGGACGCCTCGAAGGTGGCCATCGCGGCGTTCTTCACGCGCTCGCCGCCGGTCTTGGCGCGCTCGCGGGCGCGGGCGAGGCGCTCGTCGAGCTTCTCCTTGCCGCCGAGCAGGCAGTGGCCGGGGACGCGCACGTCCTCCAGGACGACCTCGGCGGTGTGCGAGGCGCGGATGCCGTGCTTCTTGAACTTCTGGCCCTGGGAGAGGCCGGGGGTGTTCGGCGGGACGATGAAGGAGGCGTGGCCCTTGGAGCCGAGCTCGGCGTCGACGACCGCGACGACAACGTGCACGTTGGCTATGCCGCCGTTGGTCGCCCAGGTCTTGGTGCCGTTGAGGACCCACTCGTCCTTGGCCTGGTCGTAGACGGCGCGGGTGCGCATCGCCGCCACGTCGGAGCCCGCGTCCGGCTCGGAGGAGCAGAAGGCGGCGACCTTGACGTCGTTCACGTCGCCGTACATCTGCGGGATCCAGGTGCCGATCTGCTCCTCGGTGCCGTTGGCGAGGACGCCGACGGCGGCCAGACCGGTGCCCATGATGGACAGGCCGATGCCCGCGTCACCCCAGAAGATCTCCTCGGTGGCCATCACGATGCCCAGGCCCGTGGGGTCGAAGAACTGCTGGGCGTAGAAGTCCAGGGAGTAGATCCCCAGCTTCGCCGCCTCCTGGATGATCGGCCACGGGGTCTCTTCGCGCTCGTCCCACTCGGCGGCGGCAGGCCGGATCACGTCAGCGGCGAACCCGTGGAGCCAGTCCCGGACCTCCTTCTGTTCGTCGTTGAGCTCCATGGTGAACTCGGCCATGACCCCTCCAGGACCTGCGGTGAAGACGTGCGTTACTTGCGGTAACTGGAGTCTGTTACCGGCCGGTAGCCGCTGTCAACTCCCGGCCGCCCGTTCGATCGGCGCCTCGCGCGGGGTGTTACGTTGCGCGTGCGTCACGCAATCGCATGGGCGGGGAGAGAATCGCTATGGAGACCACCACACCGCGGACCGATCAGCAACGGTCCGCCGAGCGCCGGCGGCGCGAATTGCTGGAGGCCGCCGACCGGGTGGTGCTCCGCGACGGGCCCGGCGCCTCGATGAACGCCATCGCCGCGGAAGCCGGCATCACCAAGCCGATCCTGTACCGGCACTTCGGCGACAAGGGCGGACTGTACGCGGCGCTCGCCAAGCGCCACACCGACGCGCTCCTGGAATCGCTGCGCGCGGCCCTGGACGCCCCGGCCGAGCGGCGCGAGCGGGTCGAGCAGACCCTCGACACCTACCTCGCCGCGATCGAGGCCCGCCCGCAGGTCTACCGCTTCCTCATGCACCCCTCGGACGGCGCCACCCCCGGCGAGCAGGGCTTCGACGTGGGCCTGCACTCGGCCCCCGTCCTTCGCCGCATGGGCGAGGAGCTCGCGCAGGTCATCGAGGAGCGGGTGGACCTCGGACCGGGCAGCGCGCAGCTCGCCCGCGTCTGGGGCCACGGCATCGTCGGCATGATGCACGCGGCCGGCGACTGGTGGCTGGGCGAACGGCCCTGCCCCCGCGCGGAGTTGGTCAGCAGCCTGGCCGACCTGCTGTGGGGACGGCTCGCCGCGGCGGGCAACCGCGTCGGCGGCCCCGGGTTCTGACGTCCGGCCCTGGAGTCAGCCGCTCCAGGGCGCCTTGGCGGCGGCCCGCAGCACCCTGCGCCGCCGCCAGCCCGTGACGTGATCGGTGTAGACGCCGCCCTCCAGATGGTCGCACTCGTGCTGGAGGCAGCGCGCGAACCAGCCGGTGCCGTGCACCCGCACCGGAGCACCGAGCATGTCGAAGCCCTCCACCACCGCGTGGTCGAGGCGCGGCGTGCTCGCCTCAAGGCCCGGCAGGGACAGACAGCCCTCCGGGCCGCGCACGATCTCCCCGTCCAGTTCCACCAGGCGCGGGTTCACCACGTACCCGAGATGGCGCACGTCCTCGTCGTCCGGGCAGTCGTACACGAAGACCCGCCGGCTCACGCCGATCTGGTTGGCCGCCAGACCCACGCCCTGGGCGGCGTACATCGTGGCGTACATGTCCTCGATGAGTCCGGCCAGTTCGGGGCCGAAGTCGGTGACGTCCGCACACCGCTTGTGCAGCACGGGGTCACCGAGGAGAGTCAGGGGTCGTACGCGCCCTGAGGCGCCCGGGATCGAGCCGTGTCGCATGGCCGCAAGGGTACGGTCCTCACAGAGCCCCGGGGTCGGGGTGGTGCCGCGGTTCGGCCTTGACAATGGATCTCGATAGGCTGAGGTTCATCGCGTTGCCGGGGGCAGACGCGGCGCCATAAGCAAGGAGGATCCAGAACTGATGGCAGGCAACACGGACCCGCTGTCGCCGCGGGCCAAGCTGGCCGTGACGGCGGGCAAGGCGGCCGCGGCGGTATCGCGCGCGGCGGGCCGCGGCAGCGGATCGGTGATCGGCGGCCGCGTGTCACTCAAGCTCGACCCCGACCTGCTCGGGCGACTGGCCACGCACCTGGACGTGGTGCTCGTCTCTGCCACGAACGGCAAGACGACCACGACCCGGCTGCTCGCGGAGGCGCTGCGCGCCAGCGGGCCCGTGGTGTCGAACGCGCTGGGCGCGAACATGCCGGCCGGGATCACCTCGGCCCTCGCGGGCGGCTCGGACGCGCGCTTCGGCGTCATCGAGGTCGACGAGAAGTACCTCGCCGGTGTCGCACGCGACGTCGAGCCGAAGGCGATCGCGCTGCTCAACCTCTCGCGCGACCAGCTGGACCGCGCCGCCGAGACCCGCATGATGGCCGAGAACTGGCGCGAGGGCCTGGCCGGCTCCAAGGCGGTCGTGATCGCCAACGCCGACGACCCGCTGGTCGTCTGGGCGGCGTCCTCGTCGCCGAACGTCGTCTGGGTGGCCGCGGGCCAGGAGTGGAAGGACGACGCCTGGTCGTGCCCCTCCTGCGGCGGTGTCATGCAGCGCCCCGGCGACGACTGGTTCTGCGGCGAGTGCGGCTTCCGCCGCCCCGCGCCCAGCTGGGTGCTCTCCGGCGACCACGTCCTGGACCCGCACGGCTCGGCCTGGCCGATCCATCTCCAGCTGCCGGGCCGGGCGAACAAGGCCAACGCCACCACCTCGGCCGCCGTCGCCGCCGTCTTCGGCGTGCCGCCGCAGGTCGCCCTGGAACGCATGTACCAGGTGCAGGCCGTCGCCGGACGCTATGACGTCGTGCAGTTCCAGGGCCGTGATCTGCGCCTGCTCCTGGCGAAGAACCCCGCGGGCTGGCTCGAGACGTTCTCGCTGATCGACCCGCCGCCCACCCCGGTGGTCCTGTCCGTGAACGCACGCGGCGCCGACGGCACCGACACCTCCTGGCTGTGGGACGTCGACTACACCCGGCTGGCCGGTCACCCGATCTTCGTGCTCGGCGACCGCAAGCTGGACCTCGCGGTGCGCCTGGAGGTCGCGGGCCTGGACTTCCGGGTGTGCGAGTCCCTCGACGAGGCCGTGCAGCTCGCGCCGCCCGGCCGGATCGAGACGATCGCGAACTACACCGCGTTCCAGGACCTGCGCCGCCGCGTCGGCAACTGACCCCACCGGACCCTCTAGACCCTCGTAGGGACGAATGAGCATGAGCGACAACAGCCTGCGGCTGGTGTGGGTCTACCCCGACCTGCTCAGCACGTACGGAGACCAGGGCAACGCCCTGGTCGTGGAGCGCCGCGCCCACCAGCGCGGCCTCCAGGTCGAGCGCTACGACGTGCGCAGCGACCAGCCGGTGCCCACCTCCGGCGACATCTACCTGATCGGCGGCGGTGAGGACCGCCCGCAGCGCCTGGCGGCCGAGCGGCTGCGCCGCGACGGCGGACTCCAGCGGGCCGTGGGCAACGGCGCGATCGTCTTCTCGGTGTGCGCCGGCTACCAGATCCTGGGCAACGAGTTCATCAACGACCTCGGCCAGCGCGAGCCGGGCCTCGGCCTGCTCGACGTGGTCTCCACCCGCGGCGAGGGCGACCGGTGCGTCGGCGACGTCCTGGGCGACATCGACCCGCAGCTGGGCCTGCCCCCGCTGACCGGGTTCGAGAACCACCAGGGCATCACCCACATCGGCCCGTCCGCGCGCCCGCTGGCCCGCGTCACGCTGGGCCGGGGCAACGGCACCGGGGACGGCACCGAGGGCGCCTACAACGGCACCGTCTTCGGCACGTACATGCACGGCCCCGTCCTGGCCCGCAACCCGCTGATCGCGGACCTGCTCCTGAAGCTGGCCCTCGACGTGAACGCGCTGCCGCCCACGGACGACCGCTGGTACGAGGCGCTGCGCGCCGAGCGGATGAACGCCGCACAGCAGCCCGCTTGATGCACCCGCCGCACAGGTGAGCGGCACCGTCCAGCAGTCGGACGCCCGGTGCGGCCCCGCCCCCTTCCGCCTATAGGGTGGCGGGGTTCCAGCCGGACGACGTGGTCCGGTCTCCGGCCCACGTTGCAAAGGTTTCCCGGGCTATGCGCATTGGTGTCCTCACCTCCGGCGGCGACTGCCCCGGTCTGAACGCCGTCATCCGTTCGGTCGTGCACCGCGCCGTCGTCGACCACGGCGACGAGGTCATCGGCTTCCACGACGGCTGGCGCGGCCTGCTCGAGTGCGACTACCGCAAGCTCGACCTCGACGCGGTGGGAGGCATCCTGGCGCGTGGCGGAACGATTCTCGGCTCCTCCCGCGTCCAGCCCGCGCATCTGCGCGACGGCGTCGAGCGGGCCAAGGGCCACCTCGCCGACCTCGGCCTCGACGCGGTCATCCCGATCGGCGGCGAAGGCACCCTGAAGGCGGCCCGGCTCCTGTCGGACGCCGGTCTGCCGATCGTCGGGGTGCCCAAGACGATCGACAACGACATCGCGGTCACCGACGTGACCTTCGGCTTCGACACCGCCGTCGGCGTGGCCACCGAGGCCCTCGACCGGCTCAAGACGACCGCCGAGTCCCACCAGCGGGTCCTGATCGTCGAGGTCATGGGCCGGCACACCGGCTGGATCGCCCTGCACTCGGGCATGGCCGCGGGCGCGCACGCCATCGTCGTGCCGGAGCGGCCCTTCGACATCGAGGAGCTGGCGCAGAAGGTCGGCGAGCGGTTCTCCGCGGGCAAGAAGTTCGCGATCGTCGTCGCCGCCGAGGGCGCCAAGCCCCGCGAGGGCACGATGGACTTCGACGAGGGCACCAAGGACATGTACGGCCACGAGCGCTTCGCGGGCATCGCCACGCGGCTCTCGGGCGAGCTGGAGCAGCGTCTGGGCAAGGAGGCGCGCCCTGTGATCCTCGGGCACGTCCAGCGCGGCGGCACCCCCACCGCGTACGACCGCGTCCTGGCCACCCGCTTCGGCTGGCACGCCGTGGAAGCCGTGCACCGCGGCGAGTTCGGCAAGATGACCGCGCTGCGCGGCACGGACATCACGATGGTCCCGCTCGCCGAGGCCGTCGAGACCCTCAAGACGGTGCCGGACGAGCGGTACGCCGAGGCAGAGTGCGTGCTCTAGCACCCGGCCTGACGCAAGGCTGAAGGAACGGCCCCCGGACGCGTCGGCGTCCGGGGGCCGTTCTAGTCTGGTGCGGACACACAGCGCACAACCGCACGAATCAGGAGCCAGTGGATGGATCACAGCGGGCACGGCATGAACATGGATCTGCCGCCGTTCACGCTGGGGCGCGGGCTCGAACTCTCGGCCGACCCCTTCTTCCTCGTCGGCTCCCTGGTGGCGCTCGCCCTGTACGGGTGGGGCGTGGTCCGGCTCGTGCGGCGCGGCGACAAGTGGCCCGTCGGCCGCACCGTCTCCTTCGTGGCGGGCGTGCTGACCATCCTGCTCGTGATGTGCACCAAGCTGAACGACTACGGCATGGTCATGTTCAGCGTGCACATGGTCCAGCACATGGTCATCAGCATGCTGTCGCCGATCCTGATCCTGCTGGGCGCCCCGATCACCCTCGCCCTGCGCGCCCTGCCGGTCGCGGCCCGCGGCAGCAAGGGCCCGCGCGAGTGGCTCCTGTGGGTCCTGCAGAGCCGCTACATGAAGATCATCACGCACCCCGCGTTCACGATCCCGCTCTTCATCGCGAGCCTGTACGCGCTGTACTTCACCCCGATCTTCGACACCCTGATGGGGTCCAAGGCGGGCCACATCGGGATGATGGTCCACTTCCTCGCCGTCGGCCTGGTCTTCTTCTGGCCGATCATGGGCGTCGACCCGGGCCCGCACCGGCCCGGCTACATCATGCGGATGCTGGAGCTGTTCGCCGGCATGCCCTTCCACGCGTTCTTCGGCATCGCCCTGATGATGGCGTCCGAGCCCATGATCGGCACCTACAAGAACCCGCCCGCCTCGCTCGGCATCGACGCGCTCGCCGACCAGAGCGCCGCCGGCGGCATCGCCTGGGCGTTCAGCGAGGTGCCCTCGGTGCTCGTGCTGCTCGCGCTGCTCTTCCAGTGGTACCGCTCCGAACAGCGCCAGGCACGGCGCACGGACCGGGCCGCCGACCGTGACGGCGACAAGGAGCTGGAGGCGTACAACGCCTATCTGGCCTCACTGGCCGCGCGCGGGCGCTAGCGGCAAAGGGTCTTCGCGGGCGAGGATGGTCTCAGGCCGCGGTCTTGGCGTCGAGGCGCCGGGGCTGCCGGGAGGAGGCAGGGCGATGCCTGATTCTACGAAGACGATGGGTGTGTTCACCATCGGAGGCTTGGTCGCGGTGACCGCGTACACGGTCGCACTGGGAAGCAACGGCTGGCTGTGGTTCGGCTGGGTCGTCATCGGGATGCTCACGCTGGCGATGGTGCTCTCGCGCAGCACCCCCTGAGACACCGCGCGCGGCGGCGTCTCAGGGGGGGTGAAGGGCGGGGGTCAAGCGCGGGCGCGTCAGAAACGGAAGACGTCACCCGTCGCATGGCCCATCTCGCAGGCGTTGCCGAAGGTCTTGTGCCAGCTGACCGGCTTGCCCCGGTGCCGCCCCGTCGCGCCCACGGTGACCGGGGCGTACTGCTTGGTGCAGACGCCCTGCCTGGCGCGCAGCGCGGCGAAGTCGCCGCCCGCGGCATCGATGGCCGCGCAGGCCTTGGCCGCGTGCGGGTGGTGCGCGGGCCGCTGGGTCACGCAGTCGAGGAGCACCCCGCGGACCCAGGCGTTGTTCTGCCCGGTGACGGTGAGGAAGACGCCGCTCGACCTGGCGGGGGCCGGCTCGCCGACCGCGTGGGCGGGCGCGGCCACGGCGAGGGAGACCAGCGCGGCGACGATGGCCGCGGCAGGGCGCGGACGAAACGGGGAACCGGACCTCATGGGGACCTCCTGGGGCGGTGGCGTACTGCGGCGGAGAGAGGCCAGGCCACCTCCGTACCCGCGCTCCGTGCGGTCGCCGCGCCGGACGGTCACCCGGACGGGTCCCGGGCGGCCCCCGGACGGGCGTCTCGTTCGGTGGGCCGCACACCCGTACGAGCGTCTCGTTCGGTGGGCCGCACTCCTGCGCGAGAGGACGGGGGCGATGGGGATCGCTCCCTTCTCCCGTCGCGGCGGCGCACCTAAACTGACCGCTGCGCGAGGACCCGTGACCTGCGACGACGCAGAACCCAGGCCGGTCCACCTACGTCAAGGAGCAACGGGTGTTCTACTACCTGCTCAAGTACGTCGTTCTGGGGCCGCTGCTGCGGCTCATGTTCCGGCCGCGCATCGAGGGGCTGGAGCACATACCGGAATCCGGTGCGGCGATCGTGGCGGGCAATCACCTGTCGTTCTCGGACCATTTCCTGATGCCCGCCATCATCAAGCGGCGGATCACCTTCCTCGCGAAGGCCGAGTACTTCACGGGCCCCGGCATCCGGGGCCGCCTGACGGCCGCGTTCTTCCACAGCGCCGGGCAGATCCCGGTGGACCGCTCCGGCAAGGAGGCGGGCCAGGCCGCGATCCGCGAGGGCCTCGGGGTGCTGCGCAAGGGCGAGCTGCTCGGCATCTACCCGGAGGGCACCCGCTCGCACGACGGGCGCCTCTACAAGGGAAAGGTCGGCGTCGCCGCGATGGCGCTCAAGGCGCAGGTGCCGGTGATCCCCTGCGCGATGATCGGCACGTTCGAGGCGCAGCCGCCGGGCCAGAAGGTGCCGAACTTCCAGAAGGTGTCCATCCGCTTCGGCGCCCCGCTGGACTTCTCGCGCTATGCGGGCATGGAGAACGAGAAGGCGGTCCTGCGCGCGGTCACCGACGAGATCATGTACGCCATCCTCGGGCTCTCCGGGCAGGAGTACGTCGACAAGTACGCCGCGGTCGTCAAGGCGGAGGAGGCCGAGCGCGCCGCAGCGGCGAGCAGGCGGAGATTCCCCCGCATGCCGCTGAGTTGACGTCCTGGCGTACGGTCCTGGCAACGATCGGCACCGCGCGTACGAGACGCCTTGCCGGCCACCAGGGGAGAAGAACCGTATGAACGAGCACAGCCTGTACACCAAGCTGATCGGGCTGCTTGACGAGCGGGGCGCGGCGTACCGCGTCATCGAGCACGCGGAGGAGGGCGCCACGGAGGCGGTGAGCGCGCTGCGGGGCAACACCTTGCAGCAGGCCGCCAAATGCATCGTGGTGATGGTGAAGATCGGCAAGAAGACCAAGCGGTACGTGCTCGCGGTGGTCCCCGGTGACCGCCGCGTGGACCTGAACGCCGTCAAGCAGCTCCTGGGCGGGACGTACGCGGGCTTCGCCACGCAGGAGGCGGCCGAGCGGCTCGCGGGCAGCGGGAGCGGCACGATCCTGCCGTTCTCCTTCGACCCCGAGCTCGAACTGGTCGTGGACCCGGCGCTGCTCGCGCAGGACGAGCTGTTCTTCAACGCGGCGCGGCTCGACCGTTCGCTGGCGCTGCGGACCGCGGACTACGAGGCGATCGCGGAGCCGCGCAGGGCCGCGATCGCGCAGGAAGCGGCGTAGCGAGCAGCATGGCGAAGGGGCGGCCGGGAAGTCCGGTCGCCCCTTGCCGAGATGCCTAGCGGTGTGTTGCTACGGCTTGGGCGTGGCGTGCGGCGCGCACGTCACGTCCTTGCCGTCCACCTTGCCGGTCAGCAGGTAGGTGTCGACACGCTCGTTGAGGCACGGGTTGACCAGGTTCGTGATGCCGTGCGAGCCGGCGTCCTTCTCCGTGATCAGGCGCGAGCCCTTGAAGCGCTTGTGCAGCTCGACGGCACCCTCGTACGGCGTGGCCGCGTCGCGGGTCGACTGCGCGATCAGCACGGGCGGCAGGCCCTTGCCGGTCTTGACCTCGACGGGCTCGTGCTGCTTGCTCGACCAGGTCGCGCAGGGCAGGTTCATCCAGGCGTTGGCCCACGTCATGAACGGGTTGTCGCGGTGGATGCGGGTGTTGTCGCGGTCCCACTTCTTCCAGCTGGTGGGCCACTTGGCGTCCGCGCACTCGACGGCCGTGTAGACGGCGTTGCCGTTCTCCGAGGCGATGTTGCCCGCGGTGTCCGACAGGTCGGGGCTAGCGGCCTCGATCAGCGGCTTGGGGTCACCGGCGACGTACTTGCCGAAGTTCGTCGCGATCCCGACCCAGGCGGAGTCGTAGTACGGAGCGCTCTGGAAGTAGGCGATGAGCTCGGCGGGGCCGACGACTCCGCCCAGCGGCTCCTTCTTCGCCGCGGCGCGCAGCTTGTCCCAGTTCTTGGCGACCTTGTCCGCGGTGTCCCCGAGGTGGAAGGTGGCGTCGTACTTGGCGACCCACGTCATCCAGTCCTTGAGGCGGATCTCGAAGGCGACGTCCTGGTCGAGGTTGGCCTCGTACCAGATCTTCTTCTTCGAGGGGTTGACCACCGAGTCGACGACCATGCGGCGCACGTGCGAGGGGAACAGCGTCCCGTAGACCGCGCCGAGGTAGGTGCCGTAGGAGACGCCGAGGAAGTTCAGCTTCTTCTCGCCGAGCGCGGCCCGGATGACGTCCAGGTCGCGTGCGGTGTTCGGCGTCGTCATGTGCGGCAGCATGTCGCCGCTGCGCTCGGCGCAGCCGTCCGCGTACTCGGCGGCGAGCTTGCGCTGGGCGCGCTTGTCCGCCTCGGAGTCGGGCACCGGGTCGAGCTTGGGTGCCTTGACGAACTCCTGCGGGTCGACGCAGGAGATGGGCGCCGAGCGGCCGACACCGCGGGGGTCGAAGCCCACGAAGTCGTAGGCCTTGGCCGTCTTCTCCCAGAGCTTGGCCTTCGTGGCCACGCGGTTGGGGAAGCGGAGCCCGGAACCACCGGGGCCGCCGGGGTTGTAGACGAGCGCGCCCTGGCGCTCCTTCTTCGTCCCGGTGTTGCCGATGTGGTCCACGGCGAGCTTGATCTTCTTGCCGTTGGGCTTGGCGTAATCGACCGGGACGGTCACCCAGCCGCACGTGACGGCCTTCTCCAGACCCCAGTCGGCGGGGCATGCCTGCCAGTCGATGCCGGCCTTGGCGGCACGCTGCGCGGCGAGCGCGACACCGCGCGCCTCGGAGCTGGTCCGCTGGCGGGCGTCAGCGCTGCCGCTGCCCTGCCGGGCCTCGGCATTGGCGACCGGCGCCATGATCGCGCCCGCTATGAGCGAGCCCGTGATCAGCGTGCCGGCTGCGCCGAATGCTGTGGTGCGTCTCAACTGGTTCCTCCCCCTGTCGATTTCCCTGTCGAATTTCGAACAGTAGGAGGATCCTGTCGGTCAACCGGTTCAGTGCGACAGACGGAGCAGGTGTTTCTTTACCAATCCGATAACCGGGTTGCTGGAACCGGTGAGCGGTTTGTCCAGGTAAGAAGGGCATGCGGGACCAAGGCTCCTCCGCCTCGTCCGATCCAGCGCTTCATCCCAGCGATAGCGGTCGGCACCGCCTCCGGCCTTCGGCTTGTGGGGCTCGTAGGAGCCGATCAGGACGCCCATCTCGCGGAGCACGTCGAGGCTGCGTGCGTACGCGGGGTGGGCGGCCTGCGCCGCGTTCAGATACGGGCACGCGGCGATCGGGATACCCATGCCGTACGCCTCACACAGAATGCCCAGCGCCAAGGTGTCGGAGATCCCTGCCGCCCACTTGTTGATCGTGTTGAAGGTGGCCGGAGCCACCGCGATGGCCTCCGACGGGGGCAGCGGGCTCGGGTCCCCGGGGAGGCGCCAGGCTGAGCGGATCGGGTAGCCGGTCTGTGCCTCGATCGCCTCGGCGTCTATGAAGCCAAGGCCCTGCGGGGTGGCGACGACGCCCACGTCCCATTCGCCTCCTGGGCCGCGGTGATCAGCTTGCCGACGTCGCCTGCGATCCCGGAGGCACACACGACGACGTAGAGAAAGGGCTTCTTTTGGGTCGGCTCGGCGGTGCCCATCTCCCTGCGCGCGTTCTGATCTGGCGCCTCGAACGCCTCAGTGCAAGGAGCATTCCGAGTAAACGGGCAAGCGTGGCGATGTCCCCGGCGCACCACGCAGCGGCTCGACAACCGGACACGGCCGGTAACGACCGCGCCCCCCTGCGCCAGCTCCGGCGGCGGCTCAAAGGGCCTCGTACAGCCCTCGCTGCTGAGTCAGGTACTCATGCCTTACGGGCGGCCCCGTGGGGCCAGACCACGTCGACGGGGACTCCCGCTTCGCGCGCTTCGATGACGACATCGGCCGTACCGCCGCCCTTGCCGGAGGGAGGCTCGCCGTTCCACACGGCTACCAGGCGGTCGGCGCGTTCCAGGAGTACGGCGTTGGCGGCCTCGTATGCGGCGCGGTCGGCCGTTTCGTGGTCCACGACCAACACTTCGCAGGCGGCTTCGACGAGCCGGTCGAAGAGCGGGGCGTGGTCGGCCTTGACCTTCCGCTGCCGGTAGTCCTGGGAGGGGATGACGACGACCAAGCGTCCGCCGGCCGCGAGTACGGCCTCGGCGAACAGGGAGTCTGAGCCCTTTGCGATGCAGGAAACGCCGACGAGTTCGGTGTCGGTGTGACGCTTGAGGAGGTGGTCGAGGGCGTCGCGGACCAGGGGCACGCTGTCCTCGGTCAGGTCCATGTGTCCGGTCACCGCGATGGTCGTCACGGTTCTTCCTCCCCGAGGTTAGTTCGACAGCAGATCGCGGATCTTATCGCGGGCTTCCCGGACCGGCCGGGACGCGCTGTGGCCGACGGTATACGGGTAGAGCTGGCCGAGTTGGGCGTGTACCCGGTTCGACCTGGTAGAGCGGGCCGCTTCCACCGCACGGTCGACTTCCTCGACGGCTACGGTCAGGTCGCCGAGGAGGAAGTGGCATTCGGCGAGGCCGATACGGTCGAGTGCGTGGCTGCGGCCGGCCTCGGATCCACGACTGTTCAGCGCTCGTCGGATCTCGCTGGCCGCTGTCCCCGCGTGTGCTCTGGGGTCTTGGCGAGCGAGGTCGAGCAGGCGTCCGCCGGTGACGCCGGCCAGCTCGGCCTCGTCGAAGTAGTCGATCCAGAAGGGCTCGTCGCCCGGGCGGGCCGAAGCCAGGCAGTCCGCTGCCTGCGCGGTCGCCCGCTGAAAGGCGGCGGTGCGCCCCATGGCAGACAGAGCCCAGGCTTCGCGGGTGTGGAGCATGGCGCGGACGCGAGGACCAGCGGTATCGCGGGAGCCGTCCTGTGCGAGCCGGACGAGTTCGAGTGCGTCCTGGGGCTTGTCTCGGTAGAGCATCTGTCGGGCCATGCCGGCCAGGACGTTGGCGCCGAAGACCGTGTCGTGTGCGGCGTGCGAGGCGCGTAAGGCGAGGAGGTAGTAGTTCTGTGCGCCGCGCTGGAGGCCGGAGTCCCATGCCATGGTGGCTGCGGTACCGGCGAGTTGGGCCATGACCTGATAGAGGCGTTGTTCCACGTGCGGCGCTTGGTGCTCGTCGAGGTGGGCGGCGACCTCGCTGAGCTGCCCTAGCACCGCCTTGCGGCGCAGGCCCCCGCCGTAGCGGTGATCCCAGGCACGGAATGCGCGAGCCGTCGAATCCAGTTCGCCCACCTCGCCTACGCCGAGACGTCCCCGTCGGCGGGGCGAAGCGGACCGCGCCGGGGGCCGTAGCCAGCCTTCCAGGGGGTCGAGGAGGGCCGCACCTGACACTGCGGCGCTGGCAAGAGCGCGGGTGACCGCGCGTCGGTCCATCACGAGATCACTCCTCGTCAGGTCAACGGCCAGTCCCACCGTAGCGGCCGGTTGCCACGGGATCTCTGCCGTCCCCAGCTGTCCACCGGAGTGCTCCTGCGGCGGTACGGCGACCGGCTCGGCTTCCCATGAGCGGGGCGCGAGTCCGAGGAGATGGCCGGGGATGCGCAGTCCGTCGGAGATCCGGCGAATGACGTCGACGCTGGTGACCTGCTGGTTCCCGCTGATGATCGTGGAGACCTTACCCGGAGTGAGGCGGCAGGCGGAGGCGATGCGGTTCTGGGACAGGCCACCGTACTTCTTGATCAGGGCGAAAGCGGCGGCGAAGTCATGCTCCGCCAGGGCGCGGCGAACGTCCTCGCGGTCGAGGAGGTCCGAGTCGAGCGGGCCGGGGGTGGTGGCGTCCATGCGGGCCGGCTTCCGGTGATCTCAGGCGCGATCAAGTCTGTTACGAGGTGGGCACCGAGTGTATTCCCCACTCGGTAACACCCGCCGGTCATATCGGAAATGCCGCTTCGGCCCGACGCTGAGTGAGCGCCCTGGGAGATCGCCCGCCGCCCGGGACAGCAGCTGGCCGACCGAGGGGAACTCCATGAGCACGCGTCCCGGACAGTCCACACTTGCCTCACCGTCCCGGGCGGGACGGCTGCTCGGGCCGAGGCCGGTTGCCGCGGGCCAGGACTGGGACGCCATCCGTATGGAGGCCGCCCTCGGGATGCTGACCCTGCGTCTCCTGCGGGCTGCCGAAACAGCAGTAGGCCCCGTGCTGCATGACCGCGGCAGTAGACGGATCTACTTCCTCACCCCGCCCGGAACCACACGGGAGTGGCAGCGGGAGGGGACACGGGCGCTCGGCTCCGGTTCCTGGGTCGTGCTGGTCCCACCAGGCTGGCACGGAACGGTGCAGTGGGTGGTCGGGCCTTACGACGGACCCGCGTTCACGGACCCGGCAAACCTCGCGACCGCCCTCGCGGCAGCCGAACAGAGCTGCCCGGCGGCCGAGGCGAGCCGATGAACGCCCGCGCTGTCCTACGCCACCAGCAGTGGACGCTCCAGCCCGACCGTGAGCCGGACGCCGAGCCGACCAGCCATGCGATGCAGTGCGCTGTGTGCGGCGAGACCTCGCCGGTGGACACCGACTTTTCGGTACCGCAGGACTGGGTGCTCGCGCACGGCGGCCGCAATCCGACGCACCACACCTACCGGGAGATCATCACCCGTCCCTGGAAGGCGTGGTGGAAGCCGTGATGAATCGTCCCCCATCCCGCGGAGGTCCCATGACCACGACGACCACGAACAGCACCCCCAGCTCATTCGGGACGAAGAAGTCGAGCGTTCACAACTCAAAGCAGTGATGGCCGAGGTCCATGGGGCCCTTCCGAAAACGCCGGAAGATTCTCTGCCAGCCGGTCAGGGCAACATGCACAGGCAAGTCAGAGGCACAGCAGACACACCCCGGCCAGGCGGGTTCTCAGCACTTGCTCGCCATCGCCGCCTAGCAGGATGAGTGTCTGCCCGAGCGCGCCGACAACGGCCCATCCGCGCAGCCGGACCATGCCATCTTCACGCCAGTCTGCGCAGTGCCTCGTCCAGGACGCGGCGGACCCGCAGTGCGTCGGGGGCCACTGCGGTGACGAGCACGGCGGGGCCGGCCAGTGGGGTGAGTGCGGCCGATGGGCCAAGGACGGTGGGCTCGGGCAGGTTCTTCTCGAAGTCCGGGCGCACGACGACGAGTTGCCCTAGGGCCCGGTGTCCCGCCAGGACGGCCGGGCCGTCCCAGCCGCCGGGTGCTCCGGGTCCGCAGGACAGCTCCTGGTCGAGGAGGAGGCGACCGGCTCGGCGCACGGTGAGGCGGCTGGTGAGGCGCCCCGGGTCCTCCCCGGTCCGGCCGAGCACCTGCTCCTCCCGCAGCACCAGCCTCGCGCTCCCGGCGAGCTCGGCCCGCGTGGTCACCCGCAGATCACTGTCCCGTACGGAGATCAACTGCTCCGGCAGCCAGAGCAGTTCCGCGTCCTCGCCGACCGTGAGCCGTACGTCGTAGCGCGCCGGCTCCTTCGCCTGTCCCGGCAGGGCGAGCGTGGCGGCGGCCGAGCCGACGTGCAGCCGGGCCCCGTCGTGGGCCGCCGCCTCGACCGTGAGGTGGTCGCCCCCGAGGGGGCCGCTCATCGCCCCGACGAGGGTCACGGTGGCGCCCCGTCCGGAGGACCGGGTGCGGCGCGGGGCCAGCTGCCCCTCCCCGTCGAGCACGGGCAAGACGGTCCCGCCCCGCCCGTCGCCTCGCGCGGTGATCCGCGCGAGGCCGCGCACCCCCGATGCGGGGACGGTCTGCGTGCTCATGCGGACGCGGTCCAGGCGGCGTACTGGGCGCGCACCCAGGCGGCGACGGGGCCGACGCCCTCGGCCGAGCGCAGCGACTGGAAGATGACCGGCAGTTCGGCGCGCTGGGCCTTGGCGTCCGCGGCCATCCGGGCGAGGTCGGAACCGACGTGCGGGGCGAGGTCGGTCTTGTTGACCACCAGGAGGTCGGCGGTGCTGACGCCGGGCCCGCCCTTGCGCGGGATGTCGTCGCCGCCCGCGACGTCGATCACGAAGATCTGTGCGTCGACCAAGCCCTTGGAGAAGGTGGCGGTGAGGTTGTCACCGCCGGACTCCACGAGGATCAGGTCCAGCGGGCCGACCTCGTCCTCCAGGTCCTCCACGGCCTCCAGGTTGGCGGAGATGTCGTCGCGGATCGCGGTGTGCGGGCACGCGCCGGTCTCCACGGCGGTGATCCGCTCGGGCGGGAGCACGGCCTCGCGCAGCAGGAACTCGGCGTCCTCGCGGGTGTAGATGTCGTTCGTGACGACGGCCAGGGACCGCTCTTGGCGCAGCTCCTTGCAGAGCGCGGCGACGGTGGCGGTCTTGCCTGACCCGACGGGTCCGCCGAGCCCGATGCGCAGGGCGCGGCGGCGTCCGTCGGGGCGGTGGGCGTCGGCGCTCACGGCGGTGGACTCGTCGTGGGAGTGGTCGAGATGCATGTGCGACTCCTCTGTCGTTCAGCGGTTCAGTGCGCCCCGTACGCCCGCCGGACGTTGCGGCTCGTCCGGCGGACGGGGTCGGGGCTCGGGGTTCGGGTCGGGGCCTCGGTTTCGGGGGGCGCCAGGGCAACGCGGGCCGGGGCAGACCGGGTCAGGTGCGGGCAGGGCAGGCCGGGGAAAAGGAGCCGTCCCTACGAGGCGAACAACCGCGCCGGCCAGGCGGCATGCGCCTCCGCCCCGACCTCCAGCAGCGGCGCGGACGCCGCGGGCAGCGCGTCGATCCCCTCGGCGACCGCGCGCCGCGCCGCCTCCGCCGCCGCCAGGGCGATCATGTCGAGGTCGGGGGCCAGCCGAGCCAGCACACCCGTCGCGTCGAACGGGTCAAGGCTCAGCAACCGCACGGTCGCGGTCGCCGGTCCGCTGACGCACTCGTACGCCGAGCAGTACGCGGCGTCCTGCGGCCCCAGCCCCGCCGACCGCGCGGCGAGACCGAGGACGACGGGCTGGTGCGCCCCCTTGGGACGGGCCGCGGCCAGCCGGTCCAGCTCGGGGTCGGGCCACGCGGCGCGCGCGGCCCGCATCATCTGCCGGCCGAGCCGCCGCCCGGCCACCCGCAGCGCGGCCGACGGCGTCCGCGCGTCGGCGGCCTCGTCCAGCTCCAGCGGATCCAGCCCGAGCGCGGCGGCCGCGGCCAGGGCGGCGGACACGAGCCCCGTCGTGTGCAGCCGCCCCCGGCAGAACTCCGCCAGGTTCGCGGCACCGGTGATCCGCCCCGCCTTGACGGCCTCCTCGGCCCCGCCGGAGTGCGCGTGGCCCCCGGCGGGGAACCGGCCGTCGGCCAGGACCAGCAGCGCGGCCCTAGACATCACGGAAAAACATCGTCGGGACCCTCATCAAGAGACCACCACCAGAACACGAGCCCACCATCAGAACAGGAAGTACCGCTGCGCGAGCGGCAGTTCGGCGGCGGGCGACGGCTCGACGAGCTCGCCGTCGATGGTGACGGCGAAGCTGTCGGGCGCCACCTCCACCCTGGGCAGGGCGTCGTTCTCGCGCATGTCCGCCTTCGTGCGCCCGCGCGTGGAGCGGATCGCGGTGAACTCCTTGGCCAGGCCGAGCCGCTCCGGCAGACCGTCGTCCAGGGCCGACTGCGTCACGAAGTTGAACGAGTTGAGCCCCGGCGCCGTGCCGTGCGCGCCGAACATGGGCCGCGGGAGGACCGGCTGCGGCGTGGGGATGGAGGCGTTGGCGTCGCCCATCTGCGCGTACGCGATCTGACCGCCCTTGATGACCAGTTGGGGCTTCACGCCGAAGAACTTCGGGTCCCACAGGACCAGGTCGGCGAGCTTGCCGCTCTCGACCGAGCCGATCTCGTGGTCGACGCCCTGGGCGATCGCCGCGTTGATCGTGTATTTGGCGACATAGCGACGTGCGCGCCGGTTGTCCGCGCGGGTGTCCCCCGGCAGGAAACCGCGCCGCCGCTTCATCACGTGCGCGGTTTGCCAGGTCCGCATGACGACCTCGCCGACGCGCCCCATGGCCTGCGAGTCCGACGACATGATCGAGATGGCACCGAGGTCGTGCAGGATGTCCTCGGCCCCGATGGTGGTGGGCCTGATCCGCGACTCGGCGAAGGCGAGGTCCTCGGGGACCGCCGGGTTGAGGTGATGGCAGACCATCAGCATGTCGAGGTGTTCGTCGACGGTGTTGACGGTGTGCGGCCGGGTCGGGTTGGTGGAGCTGGGCAGCATGTTCGGCAGCGACACCGCCGTGATCATGTCCGGGGCGTGCCCGCCGCCCGCGCCCTCGACGTGGAAGGCGTGCAGGGTGCGGCCCGCGACGGCCGCGAACGTGGCGTCGACGAAGCCCGCTTCGTTCAGGGTGTCGGAGTGGACCGCGAGCTGGGCGCCGGTGTCCTCGCAGACGTTCAGGCACGCGTCGATGGTGGCGGGGGTCGCGCCCCAGTCCTCGTGGATCTTGAAGCTGACGGCCCCGGCGCGCAGCTGGGCGTGCATGGACTCGGTGGAGACCGTGTTGCCCTTGCCGAGAAAGCCGATGTTGACGGGGCTCGACTCCATCGCCGCGAACATCCGCGCAAGGTGCCAGGCGCCGGGCGTGATGGTGGTCGCCTTGCTGCCCTCGGCCGGTCCGGTGCCGCCGCCGATGAGGGTGGTGACGCCGGAGGCGAGCGCCTCGTCGACGATGGTCGGCGAGATGAAGTGGATGTGGGTGTCGATGCCGCCGGCCGTGAGGATCTTGCCGTTGCCCGCGATGACCTCGGTCTCCGGGCCGATGACGAGCTCGGGGTGCACGCCGTCCATCGTGTCGGGGTTGCCGGATTTGCCGATGCCGGTGACACGGCCGTCGCGGATGCCGACGTCGGCCTTGACGATGCCCCAGTGGTCGATGATGACGGCGCCGGTGACAACGGTGTCGGGGGCGCCTTCGGCACGGGTCGTACGCGACTGCCCCATCGACTCGCGGATGACCTTGCCGCCGCCGAACACGGACTCGTCGCCGGAGCGTCCGGGCCCGCCGGAGCGGTCCTCCTCGATCTCGACGAGGAGGTCGGTGTCGGCGAGCCGGATGCGGTCGCCCGTGGTGGGGCCGAACAGGTCGGCGTACGCGGGACGGGACAGCTCAGGCATCGAGGGGACCTCCGGTCTCGCCGCGCAGACCGGGCACGATGCGCAGACCGGCCAGCGGGACGAGTTCGACGTCGACGGGGATTCCGGGCTCGAAGCGCACGGCGGTGCCGGCGGCGATGTTGAGCCGCTTGCCGTGCGCGGCGGCACGGTCGAAGTCGAGACCGGGGTTGGCCTCGGCGAAGTGGTAGTGGGAGCCGACCTGGACGGGGCGGTCGGCGGCGTTGAGGACGGTGAGGGCGGTGACCTCGCGGCCCACGTTGTAGGCGACGGGCTCGTCGGCGAAGAGGATCTCGCCGGGGACGACGGGGCGTGTGGGACTCATGCGGCCGGCCCCCGTCAGACGATCGGGTCGTGGACGGTGACGAGCTTGGTGCCGTCCGGGAAGGTGGCCTCGACCTGGACGTCGTGGATCATCTCGGGGATGCCGCTCATGACGTCGTCACGCGTGAGCACCTTGCGCCCCGACGACATGAGTTCGGAGACGGTACGGCCGTCCCGGGCGCCTTCGAGAATGTGGGACGTGATGAGCGCGATCGCCTCGGGGTGGTTGAGCAGCAGTCCCCGCGCCCTTCGCTTCTCGGCCACGTCCGCGGCCACATGGATGAGCAGTCTCTCCTGCTCGTGCGGGGTCAGTTGCACGCGTCCCACCTCACAGTCCTTCGCTCCGGACCGTGCGGGGTCCGGCTGCCGCGGCCACCGCGACGGATATAGATGTAACACACAGACAGTGCGCACGATCTTGCGCACCCCGGTTACGAAATCCCCTGGTGACGTGGCATCGCAGGCTAGTTGGGAGGAGTTTCAACGAGGTTAACCAGCGCTTGACCGCTCCATGACCATCAGCAGGGCTGCCCCATACTCACGGAGCATCAGCCCGGCATCAGCACCGGCATCAGCCGGTCGGGCTGCCCATGCTCATCAGGCCGCGCAGGCCGTCCCGCATCGCCTCGACCGGCACCTCGTCGAACAGCGCCAGTTGCGCGACGAACCCCTGGGCCGCGCCGACCATCACCCGCGCGACATGGTCGGCCGGGACGTCGTCCCGCATCATGCCCGCCGCCTGATAGCCCTCGACGATCTTCACCCAGGCCACGCGCACCTTGGCGTACCCCTGGTTCATGACGTCCGCGAGTTCCTTGTTGCGCAGCGTCTCCGCCCACACCTGGACGACGAGCCGCGGGAGGTACGAGGACTCCCCCGCTCCGGCCCCCTCCCGGGCGCCCCCCTGCCCGCCCGGCCTGCGGCCGAGCACCTGGGTCAGCGCGCGGCCGACCAGGACGTCCGGCGGAGGCGGCGGCGTCTCCTTGGCCGCCTCCTCGAACGTCTCCTGGATCAAGGCGAGCACTTCGCCGACGATCGCCCCGATCAGCTCCTCCTTGCCGCGGAAGTAGCGGTAGACCGCCCCGGCGGACAGGCCGACCTCCTTGAGGACGTCCTGCATCGAGGTGGCGTGGAAGCCGTTGCGGGCGAAGCAGAGGGCGGCGCCGTCCAGGATCTGGCGGCGGCGTGCGTCGAGGTGCTCCTGGGATACGCGGGCCATGCAGCCAAAGTAAAACGAACATTCATTCTTGACAAGCGACTCGCCCGGCAGGACAGTGAGGACACTCCATAAAACGAACGATCCTTCTCTTTAAATCGACGCCCTCAGCACGCGCCCTCAGCACCCGCCCTAAGCACGCGCATTCAGCCCGCGCCCTCAGCCCGCGCACCCCGAAGGAGCCCCCCCCATGTCCACGCCCGTCACCACCCCGCCCCCGCAGGGCCGCCGCATGGTGGCGGTCGCCCTCCTGGTCTCCGCCGTCGTGGCCCTTGCCCTGTGGGCCTTCGCCTGGCCGGCCGCGCGGACCGCCCCGCGCGACCTGCCGCTCGGCGTCGCGGGACCCGCCACGGCGACCGCTCCCCTCCAGGCCCAGTTGGAACACCGCAAGGGCGCGTTCGAGATCCACCGGTACGCCGACGAGACCGCCGCCCGCGACGCCATCGAGGACCGGTCCGTGTACGGAGCGGTCGTCGTCACGCCGCAGGGGATGAAGCTGCTGACCGCGACGGCGGCGAGCCCCGTGGTCGCCCAGCTCCTGGAGCAGGCCGTGGCCGGTCAGGCCCCGGAGGGGGCCGCGGTGCCGGTGACCGACGTGGTGGCCGCGCCCAAGGCCGACCCGCGCGGCGCCACCCTCGGCGCGAGCGTGCTGCCGCTGGCGATCGCGGGAGTCGCGGCCGGTGCGATCGTGACGGCGCTCGGCCTGCGCGGCTTGCGCGCCGCGGCCTCCCTCGTGGTGACCGCCGCGGCGGTCGGTGTGATCGCCGCCGCCCTGACGCACAGCTGGCTGGGCGTCCTGACGGGCAACTGGTGGGCGGAGGCCGGGGTGTTGGCGCTCTCGGCCCTCGCGGTGAGCGCCACCGTCGCCGGCTGCGCCGCGCTCCTCGGCACGGCGGGCATCGCGGTCGGCGCGCTGACGATGGTGCTGCTCGGCAACCCGTTCTCCGGCGTGACGTCCGCGCCGCAGCTGCTGCCCGAACCGGTCGGATTCATCGGCCAGTTGCTGCCGCCGGGCGCCGGAGGCACCCTGCTGCGCTCGGTGTCCTTCTTCGACGGGGCGCGCGTCACGGCCCCGCTCGTCACCCTCGCCGTCTGGGCCCTGGCCGGCCTGACGGCCGTACTGCTCGGCCTTCTCCGCCGCCCGTCCGCCACGGCACGCGACGAGGCGCCGACGGCCGGGGAAGCGGTGCCGGTCGCCTGACCGGGCCGCAGCAGTGGCGGTCGCCCGACGTGGCCGCACCCGAGACAGCCGTACGCCCCCGCCGTAGCGGACGGGGGCGTACGGCCTTTCGCGTGCTCGATCGCCGTACGGCTAGGTCGCGTTGGGCCGACGGTGTTCGGCGGCGATGCCGAAGCGCTGCCGCTCCCCCGCGCCGGACGACGGGGACGGCGTCGCGCGCACCGACGAGACGGAGCTGACCACCTGCTCCTCGTCCGCCTCGGCATCCGCCGGCCCCAGGGCTTCGAGGCGTTCCAGGTCGGCGGCCGAGACCAGGGCCACGAGTGGCTTCCCGTGCCGGGTGACGACCACCCGCTCACCGCCGTACACGACGCGGTTGATCAGGTCGGCGAGCTCTGCACGGGCTTGCGTCACCGGAATCTCGTAGGCCATGCTCCCCAGCTTAACCGCCGCCCGACAAGGCCATCAGGCCCGCGTCAGACGGATGCACCGCAGGTCAGAGGGCCCGGTCGGGTCAGCTCAAGGCGGTCGGCCGGGCCCGGTCGGGTCAGGTCGAAGCGGTCGGCTCAGCGCGGGTCAGCCGTCCGTCCGCCCGCCGCCCGCCCGCGGTGGGGCCGACTCCAACTGCCGTGAGCCGTCGCCCCGGCCGACGTCGTGCTGGACGAGGAGCGTGAGGAGTTCCGCCACCGCCAGCCCCGATTCGGCGGGGTGCCGCAGGATGGTCCCCGACTCGATGCGGTAGGTGTTGGAGCGGCCCTGTCGCGTATGGGAGAGATATCCGCCCTCCTCCAGATCGGCGACGATCTTCTGCACGGCGCGCTCGGTGAGCCGGCACCGCGCGGCGATGTCCCGGATGCGCGTGACGGGATCGTCGGCGATCGCGGCCAGCACGCGTGCGTGATTGGTGAGGAATGTCCAACCGCTGTGTGGTTCAGGTACGGCACCCATCCCTCCAAGATAGGGCGTTCGATTCACGCATTCAAAAGGGCGAACTGTATTTCCTGTATCTCTTGACGGGTGTGCCTCTTCGGTACGACGCTGGGCGAGGTGATGACGCCCCGACGCCTACGGAGTGGCTGCCATGACGGAACGTGTGCTCACCGCGCCGATCACACCGGCCCTCGCCGGTGACCTGGTGACCGTGACGGACGCCGACGCACATCAGGATCCGCGGGTCGAACTCGACCAGCTGCGCCGCGCCATGCGGACCCGCCCCGTCATCGACATGGCGCGCGGCGTCCTGATGGCCTCGTTCGGTCTGAGCGCCGATGACGCCTGGAGCGTCCTGGTCTCGCTCTCCCAGAACACGAACACCAAGCTGTACCGGGTGGCCCAGGAACTGGTCGACGCCGCCACGGGAGGGCAGATCCCCCATCCTCTCCGTGGGCAGTTGGCCGCGACGGTCGCCCGGCTCCAGGAATCACCGGCGGCGGCCCGCACCGACGAGAGGGCCACCGGGACCACCGCCAAGGAGTGAGCCCCCGGATCGTTCGACCGGCGCCTGCTTCCGGCCTCCTTCGGTTTCCCGCGGTTTCCGTCCGCCCGGCGCGGGCACTCGGCGGCGGACCGGACGACGGCGGATCCCGCTCCCAGGGGGAGGCGTTGGTTCATGGACTGGATGACGCACGCGCTCTGCGCACGATCCGACCCCGAGCTGTTCTTCGCCGTCAGCAGAGCCGGCCCCGCGCTGCGGGACGAGCTGGCCGCCAAGCGGATCTGCGCACGCTGCCCCGTCCTCGGCTCCTGCCTCGCCTGGGCCCTCGACAGCGGGCAGGCCTACGGCGTCTGGGGCGGGACCACCGCGGAGGAGCGCGCGGCCCTGCACCGGCGGCAAGTCACCGCCGAACACCGCGCCCGCCGCCGTGTGACGGAGTCCTGAGGCGCGGCCCCGTTCAGTTCTGCAAGGCCGCGACCCGCAGCGACACCGGCGGCACGACCGGCAGCGCGGCCTCGCGCTGGCTGACCTCCGCCCACCACGCCCCGCCGTCCTCCATGTGGCGCAGCAGGACGCCTTCGCGGATGGCCCAAGGGCACAGGGTGACCGCCTTGACGTCGGTGAGCTTCATGGCCGTGTGCCCCACGATCGCCCCGGCCAGGCTCTGCGCGGCGCGCGGCGCCGAGATCCCGGGCAGCGCGGCACGCTCGGCCACGGGCAGGGCGGCGAGCCGGTCGCGGCAGCGGCGCAGGTCCGCCCGGCTCAGCTGGCGTGCCGTGAAGGGGCCGTGGCGGCCGGGGGCGGCGCCCGCGAGCCGGGCGAGCTGCTGGAACGTCCGGGAGGTCGCCACGGCGGTGCGCGGCCCCTCCCAGCGGATCCGGGCGGCGACGTCCCGCAACTGGTGGCGCACCTTGCGCCGCAGGGCCTTCACGCTCTGCTCGGTCGGCGGGCCGTCGCCGTCGAAGAACTCCCGGGTCAGCCGGCGCGCGCCGAGGGGCAGCGAAGCCACGTACTCCGGGAGCCGGCCGCGGCCGAAGGCCACCTCCAGCGAGCCGCCGCCGATGTCGAACACGGCGAGCGGGCCGGCCCGCCAGCCCATCCACCGGCGGGCGCCCAGGAAGGTGAGCTCGGCCTCCACCTCGCCGGGCAGCGTGCACAGCCGTACGCCGGTCTCCTCGTCGATCGTCCGCAGCACGTCCAGCCGGTTGGGCGCACTGCGCACCACCGTCGTGGCGAAGGCCAGCGGCTCCGCGGCGCCCCACCGGCGCGCGGTACCGGCGGCCGCGGCGACCGCCGTGACGAGCGGCCCCATCGATTCCTCGGGGATCACCCCGCACGGCCCGACCTCCTCGGAGAGCCGCACCTTCCACTTCGCGGTGTGCACGGGCAGGGGCACACCGTCCTCGGCGTCCACGACAACCAGCCGGACCGCGTTCGAACCCACATCCATCACACTCATCCGCATGTGACCCTGAGTACCCACCAGGCCACGGGACAGTCACCGCAGCGACCTTGATTGACCTGGGCGGGGCCAGGGAACTCGTGATCCGACCCCCACACGAGTAAAGGGGCCCGGACCGGTCCGGGCCCCGCGAGGAGAGTGAACAGCCATGCGTGTCGCATTCCTGATGGCGCCCGAGGGCGTCGAGCAGATCGAACTCACCGACCCGTGGAAAGCGGTGACCGACGCGGGCGGCGAGCCCGTCCTGGTGTCGACGGAAGAGGGCCACGTGCAGGCCTTCGACCATCTGGACAAGGCCGACACGTTCCCCGTCGACAAGGTCGTGGGAGAGGTGTCGGCCGATTCCTTCGACGGGCTCGTCCTGCCGGGCGGCGTGGCCAACCCGGACGCGCTGCGCCTGGACGAGAAGGCGGTGTCCTTCGTCCGTGGTTTCTTCGACTCAGGCCGTCCGGTGGCCGCCATCTGTCACGCGCCCTGGGTCCTCGTCGAGGCGGGCGTCGTGTCGGGCCGCGGGCTCACGTCGTTCCCCAGCCTCCGCACGGACATCGTCAACGCGGGCGGCACCTGGGTGGACGAGCAGGTGAAGATCTGCCACGACGGGCCCAACACGCTGATCACCAGCCGCAAGCCGGACGACCTGAAGGCGTTCTGCGAGGCGATCCTGACGGAGTTCGCGAAGCCGAACGCCAACTGACCGGATCCCGGGGGCCAGGGCCCCCGGGAAACGTCAGTCGCGCGGCAGCAGCGGTCCCAGCGGCCCGAGGTCCAGATTCAGGTCCTCGGGCCGCAGGCCGTAGCGGTCGCGCAGCTCGGCCATGCGGTCGTCCAGGAGCATCAGCGTGAGCCCGATGCGCTCCTCCTGGTCCTCGTCCAGCTCTCCGGTCTCGAACCGGCGTACCGCCTGCCGCTCCATGAGCTGGCGCAGCAGCTCCACGACGGTCAGGACCAGCTTGATCAGGTCACGTTCCACCGTGTCCGGTTCGAGGTCCAGGCGGTTCTTGCCCGGCTTCTTCTCGGTCGGCCGGATCTGCTCGCGCAGCTGCTCCCGCTCCTCCTCGTTCACAGCAACTCCTCGAAGGGTGAGGGGACCTGCTCGTTCACCGAGCTGATGAGCGCGTTCAGGTCGATGCGCACGAGGTCGACGTCCGCGATGCGCAGGGTGAGGTCGCCGGTGATGACGACCCCACCCGCGAGCAGCCGGTCGAGCAGGTCGACCAGGGCGACCTCGCGCCGTTCGAAGACGGTCACGGTCCCGCCTCTCCCGCCACGGCGTCCTCTTCGGCCTCCAGGTCCGCGAAGGAGTACGCGGCCCACGGTCCGGTGAGTTCGACGCGCAGGCCCGGCGTCTCGGTCTCGAAGCCCTCCACCAGTTCGACGAAGGCCTCCGAGCCGGCGCGCGTGACCAGATAGGCCGCGTTGAGCACGTTGCGGCCCGGCTCCTTGGAGAGCGTGGAGTTCTGGGGCGCGTGCAGCCGGGCGTCCTCCGCGTGCTCGCAGAGCGTGTCGTGCAGCCGGCGCGCGAACTTCTCGGCGCTCTCCCACATCTCCTCGTGCGCCTTGTTGCGCTGGCGGCGCTGGCGCAGGTAGTCCCGGCCCGACGCGGCCTTCTCCGGCTCGGCCGCCGGGCGGGCGGCCTGCGCCTCGGCGTGGATCTTCACGCCCCACTCCACGCGGCCGTCGAGCCGGTCGAGCGTGCGCTTGAGGGAGTCCTCCCGTGCCTCCATCATCGCGCGCACTCCCGCGTCGTCCCGGAACACGGTGGCCAGCCGCAGCGGCAGCGGCGTGGTGACCGCGGTGAGGGCGTCGATCACCGACTGGTGGGCGCGCGCGGTGGCGCTCAGCCAGTCCAGGTCCTCCAGGTGGCGCCTCAGCGGCTCCTCGGCGAAGTCCTGCTCCGGCACGGTGCCCACCACCGCGATCAGGCCGTGGTGGGACAGCTGACCGGGGGGCGCGCCGTCCACCCCGGTCACCTGCGCCTGGAGCGCCGCGTCGAAGGGCCGGCAGATCGCGTAGACATACCGCAGTCCGCTCATGTGCTGTCCTCCGTCTTGCTCTGCCCGCCCTTGGCGCTCTGCTCGCTCTTGCTCTGCCCGCCCGTGCCGCGCTCCACCTTCTCGGGCTCGGGCCTGCTCCGCTCCAGCTGCTCCAGTTCGGCGACATGGGCGCGCAACTCGGCGTTCTCACGGGTGAGTTCGTCGCGGCGTGCGCGGGTGGACAGCGCGGGGTCGTCCTCCCACCAGTCGATCCCCATCTCCTTCGCCTTGTCGACGGAGGCGACGATGAGCCGCAGCTTGATGGTCAGCAGTTCGATGTCGAGCAGGTTGATCCGGATGTCTCCGGCGATCACGATGCCCTTGTCGAGCACGCGCTCCAGGATGTCGGCCAGGTTCGCGCCGCCGCCCTGCCCGTACGGTTCGGGCATCCTGCTCGGCATGGTCATCGGCGACTCCCGCTCACAGCGGCTTCTTCTTCCTTGACGTCCTCGCCGTCCTCGGCGTACTCGTCACCCTCTTCTTCGTCGTACTTCGCCTCGCCCTCTTCTTCCTCGCCCTCGTCCTCGTACCGGACCTCGCCGTCGGCGTCTTCTTCGTCCTCTTCGTCCTCTTCGTAGGACTCCTCGGGACGGTCCTCGTCGTGCTCTTCCTCGTCCTCGTACTCGTCCTCGTAGGCTGCCTCCGGCTGGTCCTCCTCGGACTCCTCCGGGTGCTCCTCGTCGTGCTCGTACTCGTCCTCGGCGCCCTCGTCCGACGCGCCTTCGGCCTGCTCCTGCTCTTCCTCCTCCGCGACCGCGTCCTCGTGGCTCTGGACGACCTCACCGTCGCGGATCTCGCCGCGCCAGCCGTCCTCGGCCTCACCCTTGATGGTGATGAAGCGCGCGTAGTTCTTCAGGTCGAGCCGGGCCCGGCGGCCCTGGGCGCGCCAGATGTTGCCGGTCTTCTCGAAGAGGCCCTTCGGGTAGTACTCCAGGACCAGCAGGACGCGCGTGAGGTTCTCGCCCAGCGAGTGGAAGGAGACGACGCCCTTCGTCGTGCCCTTGGCGCCCTCGGAGGACCAGGCGATGCGCTCGTCCGCGACCTGTTCCGTGGTGTGGGCCTTCCAGCTCCGGTTCGACCAGAAGATCTTGGCCTGCCAGTCGGAGGTGGTGTCGTCGGAGCGGCTCGCGCTCTTGACGCCCTTGGCGAAGGTGCTGAAGTCCTGGTACTGGGTCCACTGGTCGTAGGCCGTGCGCAGCGGCACGCCGACGTCGATGAACTCCATGATGACCGTGGGCTTCTTGCCGGCCCCGCTCTTGTTCCGGCCCTTGCCGCCGGTCAGGTTCTTGAAGGCGCCGATCACGCTGTCCTTGGCCCGGCCGGCACCGACCTCCACGGCGGACCGCAGCGGCCCCTTGCCTTCGGCCATCTTGCGGCCGCCGTCCAGGGCCAGCTTGGCGAAGCCCGGGCTGTTGCCCTCGGCTATGTCGTTGAGCTTGCCGGTCGTCTGGCCCAGCTTGTGGCCCACTCCGACCAGCAGCCGCTGGGCCTGGGCGCCGAGATACTCCTGGACCTCGGACTTGAGCCGGTCGGCGGCCTCGCTCTGCACGATGCCGGTGAGCGGGTTCTCCTTCGCCTTGCCCGTGGCGGATTTCAAGGTGTCACTCATCACGACCACCCTCCTTCGGCACGCGGCCTCCGGTGCCACGGCGCGCGGACGTCTTCGCCGCGGGCCTGGCCGGAGCCTTCTTCGCCGTCTTCTTCGCGGGGCTCTGTCGTGCCGCCGTCTTCTTGGCCGGGCTCTTCTTCGCCGCCGTCTTCTTGGCGGCGGGCTTGCGCTGGGAAGTCCGCTTTCTCGGCTGCGACTCCTCCTCGGACTCCGCCTCCGAGGACTCCTCGCGGTTCTTCCGGTCGCCCCGGTCCTCCCGCTCGTCCTCGTCCTCGTTCTCGTCGTCGTAATCGTCGTACGCGTCGTCGTCCGGCTCGTCGGCCTCTTCCTTGCCGCCGCGGCCCGGCAGGTCCGGCTTCACGCCCGCGAGCTGGTCGCGGACATCCGCCGTCCGGCCGTGCAGCTTGTCGGCGAGGCCCGTCAGCTGACGCTCGACCAGCGCACCGGAGGCGGCCTTGCCGACTCCGCGCAGGTCACCGCGGAGCTGGTCGCCGATCTCCTTGAACTGCGGGTTGTTCTGGAGCTGCTGGGAGAGCAAGTCGCCCAGCGCCCGCGGGCTCAGATTCATCTTCTTGCCGGCCACCATCGTGCCGACGGCGAAGGCAAGTTTCATCTTCTTCGTACGTCCGAGGACGTATCCGGCCCCTACGGCGAGGCCCAGTCCCACTCGATTCATGGTGTCGTCCCGTTGTCGGTTCCCGCGCCGGAGCGCGTGGCGATTTCCAGGCGGTCGAGCAACTCGTCCTCCCGGCGGTCGAATTCCTCCTCGTCGATCTCCCCGGCTTCGAGCTGCTCTTCCAGCTGGGCGAGTTCGGCCCGGACGGTGCCGGGGTCGTAATAAAGGCGCTCGGCTTCGGCGACCACCTGGTTCACGGTCCAAAAGGCGCCGCGCACCGGGGCGAACGGCAGCAGCAGTACTTCGCCGATCAGGCCCATGGGTTACTCCCGGCCGGCCTGCGTGCCCGCGGATTGCGGCGTGGCGCCGGTCGGCTCGGCGGGGCCCGGCTCGACGAAGCTGTAGGGCGGCAGGGGGCCGTTGACGCGCAGTTCGACGTGGGGGTGGGCCCTGCGGGCCTCCTCCACGGCGGCGAGGAACTCCTCGGCCGTCTTGCGGTCCACGAGGAACGACAGGTTGGCCAGCCATCCCGTGGACTCGGGGCCCGCGCTGACCGAGTGCGCCGCCGGCTCCAGGAGGCGGCGCAGTGCCACCGCGTCCTCGGCCTCGCGGGCCTGGAGCGCGGCCACCACCATCTCGCCGAGCTGGAGCTTCTGCTCGTAACTGCCGCCGCCCGCCTGCCGGTTGGCCTCGGCGAGGGCCTGCACCTCGGGGTTGTCCGCCATCACGCGGTGCAGCGCGGCCTGCTCTTCGTGGCTGGCCTTGACGTTGTACTCGACCTTGTCGGTCAGCGTCGCGAGGCGCTCGCGGTAGTGCTCGGCGCGCTCCGCGAGGACACTGGTGACGGCCGCGTCGTCGGGGGCCACGTTGCCGAACCGCATGGGCAGCACCGCACCGGCGGCGCCTGCCTCGTTCAGTACGTTCTGGTGGGCCAGCAGGTCCTTGCGCTTGGGGCGCAGCTCCTCCGGGGCGTCACTGACGATGGCCGCCAGGTCGCCTTCCTTGAGGATGCGCACGGGACTGGCGGGCTTTCCCACGCCGTCCATGCCTTCGGGGAGCGAAGGGTGGGTGGCGGCGGTGATGCCGTAGACGTACGTACTCATTCCTGCTCCTCCTTCCTGCGCGCGGACGTGCTCTTGCGGGCGCGCGGGCGGGACTCGGACTGGCTCTCTTCACGGGACTGCTTGAACGCGTCGGAGACGGTCTCGGCGGCGCCGGACAGCGCCCCCTTGGACTTGCCGCGCGCACCGGACTCGGTGAGCTCGCCCATGAGGTCGGGCAGACCGGGGTCCTTGCGCGGACCGGCCTCCAGGTCGAGGCGGTTGCACGCCTCGGCGAAGCGCAGATAGGTGTCGACGCTGGCGACGACCACCCGCACGTCGATCTTCAGGATTTCGATTCCGACGAGCGAGACACGGACGAAGGCGTCGATGACGAGTCCTCGGTCGAGAACGAGCTCCAAGACGTCGTACAGGCCGCTGGTGCCGCCCGATCCGCCGGACTGTTGTGCAGGGACTACGGTCATGCCGATCGGCCCTCCTTGGTCGGGAAAATCTGGGGGAAGCTGCGGAATGCCACGGGATCCCGCGGAAGTGCCCGGAAAGGGCGCTCTACTTCTTGCCGTCCGCGCGCCCGCGCTCATAGCGGCGGATGCGCTTGTAGCCCAGGAGTTCGCCCTGCGGGTCGCACTCCACCTGGTAACTCGCCAGGAGACTCATCGTGTCCGGAACCCTGGTGAGTTCCAGGACCTCGATCTCCAACGTCCAGCCGTCCTCGGTCTGTTCGAAGGACGACACGGACTCGGCGGCCATTCCGGTGAGCTCGGCAAGCTGGGTGCGCGCCGTACGCAGCACCTCCATGGGGCCCGGCCGACTCTTCGGCCTGGCACTTTCCGCACGGTTGGTCGCATTCCTCGAGTTCTGGGAACTCGTTTTCTTCTTTTCTGGATCTGACGATGTATTCAATATGGCCACCTCAGTCCTCCGAGTGGCCCGTAATCCGTTGGCCAAACATCTTGGTCCGGGTGCGTCACGTCACTGATCCCGTCGCAGGGGCGGGGTCGCCGGAGGGGTCACGGGCGGCGGCGGAAGAGACGGCCCGTCCACCGACGGCAGGTCCGCGGCGGGCGCGGACGAGCGGTCCGTGGAGGGACGGTCGATGGCCGGCCTGGCCGCGCCGCGCAGCAGGAAGGCCACCACTCCGAGCACCACCGCGGTGATCAGCGCGGCGGCCCAGTCGGGCAGCCCGAGCGCGAGCGCGAGGCCGAAGGCGAGCGCCAGCGCGGCGCCCGCGTAGAGGCCGGCGGCCCCTGCCCCGGCGTACAGCGCGGCCTTGCGGCGCTGTGTGCGCGTCTGCTCCTTCAGTTCCTCCCTGACGGCCTCGCGGGCCGCGTGCGTCAGTTCATCGACGAGGCTCTTGTCCAGATGCTCCAAACGGCTCATGGCGCCCGAGTACCCGGCCGCCCGGGCGCATAACGCCGTCGTCCGGCCTGCGCTCGCCGTGCCGGGTGGCCCGTTCGAAGGCGTGGCCGATCTGCAGGACCCGCAGATCTCCGCGGTGCGGCCCGACGATCTGCACCCCGACCGGCAGTCCGCCCGGGGTGAATCCGGCGGGCACCGAGAGGGCCGGGCTGCCGGTCACGGAGACCAGGTACGCCGAGCGCATCCAGTCCAGGTAGTCCGTCGTCGGCACCCCCTCGACCTCGTCCGGATACTCCCGTTCGACGGGGAAGGGCGGCACTTGGCTGGTCGGCAGGACCAGCGCGTCGTACCGCTCGAAGAACTCCCGCACCCGGTGGAAGAGTGCGCCGTGCCGCACGGTGGCCCGCTCCAGGTCGGCTCCGGTGAGCGTGGCGCCTTGTCGTATGTTCCGGACAAGACTGGGTTTGATCCGGTCTGCCGCGGTCTCCAGGAGCGCGCCGAGCGAGAGATGGAACTGCCAGGCGCGGAAGGTCCGGAACACCTCGTCGGCACCGGACAGATCGGGGCATGCCTCCTCGACCACGCACCCCAGGGCGGCGAAGGCCGCGACGGCGGGCGCCAGCACCTCGCGGACCTCGCGGTCGACCGGCACGGCGCCGCCCAGGTCGGGCGACCAGGCGATCCGCAGGCCGGTCAGGTCGCGGTCCAACGATCCGCCGAACGCGCTCCCCGGTGTCTCCAGGGCGATCGGCGAGCGCGGGTCGGGCCCGGCGACGACCGAGAGCAGCAGCGCCGCGTCGGCGACGGTGCGCGCCATGGGGCCCTGGACGGCCATCGTCGACCAAGGCGCGGTGTCCGGCCAGCTCGGCACCCGGCCCGGCGAGGGGCGCAGCCCCACCACGTTGCAGAACGACGCGGGGTTGCGCAGCGAACCTCCCATGTCGCTGCCGTCGGCGAGGGGATGCATGCCGCAGGCGAGGGCGGCCGCCGCTCCCCCGCTGCTGCCGCCCGCGGAGCGCCGGAGGTCGTAGGGGTTGCGGGTCGCCCCGAAGAGCGGGTTGACGGTGTGCGAACCGGCCGCGAACTCGGGCACGTTGGTCTTGCCGATGGTGATCGCCCCGGCGGCCCGGATGCGTTCGACGATCAGCTCGTCGCGCTCGGGGACGTGGTCGGCGAGGAGCGGCGTGCCGTAGGTGGTACGGATGCCGCAGGTGTCGTGGGTGTCCTTGTGGGCGACGGGCAGCCCGTGCAGCGGGCCGAGCGGCTCTCCGTGGGCGGTGGCCTCGTCGGCGGTGTGCGCCTCGTCGAGCGCACGCTCGGCCACCAGGGTCACCACGGCGTTCACCGCGCCGTTGACCTGCTCGATCCGGTCCAGGTGCGCCTGGACGACCTCCCGCGCGGAGAACTCGCGCGCGCGGATCCCGGCGGCGAGTTCGCGGGCCGTGCGGTGGACGAGCCCGGGGGCGTCGGAGGTCTTCTCCGCGTCGTGCGGCTCGCGGGCGCGGTGCGGTTCAGGGCTCATGGGGCGCTTTCGGCTCGGGGCGGCGGAGATCGCGACGAGACGGAGCATCCCCACCCCGCCGCGTCGGCCATGCGGCTCCGGGCGCCGGGGCCCGCGCTTTCAGCGGGCGGCTGAAAAGCGGCGCGTCCGTTGACTCCGGCGGGCCTTCCGAAGATGCCCCCCTCCACAGCGTTACGTACGTCCTGTACATTTTTTACCGAGACTTCGGGGAGCACTCGCCCCGCAGAGGAGAGACGTGCCATGAACCGACCGTCTGCCCGCCATGTCCTGCCCGAGTTCACCGAGCGCACCGGCGCCGGGCAGCGCACCCTCGATCCGTACGCGAAGTTGCTCGAAGAGCGCATCGTCTTCCTGGGGACACCGATCGACGACACCTCGGCCAACGACGTGATGGCGCAGTTCATGCATCTCGAACACCTGGCGCCCGACCGCGACATCTCGCTCTACATCAACTCCCCCGGCGGCTCGTTCAGCGCGATGACGGCGATCTACGACACGATCCGGTTCGTCGCCTGCGACGTGGAGACGACCTGCCTGGGGCAGGCCGCGTCGTCGGCCGCCGTCCTGCTGGCCGCGGGCACCCCCGGAAAACGGTTCGCCCTGCCCGGCGCCCGGGTCCTGATCCACCAGCCCTCGCTCACCGAGCCGCTCCACGGCCAGACCTCCGACCTGGCCATTCACGCCGCCGAACTCCTGCGCACCCGCGCCCAGTTGGCGGAGATGCTCGTCCGCCACACCGGTCAGAGCGCCCGACGCGTCGCCGCCGACATCGAACGGGACAAGATCCTCAGCGCACCCGAGGCGCTCGCGTACGGCCTGGTGGACGGGCTCATCGCGAGCCGCAAGGCCGCCCCGCGCCTCCCGGACGCGGGGTGAGCCGCCGATGCTGCCTCCCGAGCTTCCTCCGCTGCCCGCGCTCACCCGCGCCGAGGGCGAGTTGATCGACCGCTACCTCGAAGTGGTCGACCTGCTCGGCCGGATCAACCCCGCCCGCGCCTCGGACACCTACGGCGGACTGCGCGCCGCCCAGGCCCTGGTCGGCAAGGCCACCGCCCTGCGGGACGCCCTGACGCTCATGCACCAGCGCGGCGAGAGCGCGGTGCACGCGCCGACGCTGGCCCGGGCGCTGCGGGTCCTTGACGGGGAGCGGCGGGCCGGGCGCGTCACCGTGCCGCCCCCACCGGCGCCCTGAACATCCGTCACTCCCTGCTCCTGATCCACCGTCATCACACGGCCTGGAGTCCGAGGCGTCCGGGTTCCCTTTCAAACGAACCAAACGGGCTACCTCGTTCGGCGTAGACGATCGTCCTTCTTGAAGACGTCTTCGGTTGCGTCAGATGTGTACGCGAGGGCCGGAATTCCTCGTTCCGGTGCTGGTCGAACGATCGTCCGGTGCCGCCTGCTGATCCCGTATCCGACCTTGTCCACCCGAACGGTTCAGCCGTGAGGAGCCTCACAAAACGCCGTTTCGGCTCGGAATTCGAGCCCTGTTCGGGTCAAGATCCCTTCCGACGACAAGCCCCCGCCACAGCGGCGGGGCGGTCCGGGCGGACGCCGAGTCCTGCCGCCACCCGGATGACCGGTCGACATCGGTGCATCGGCAGGAGTGGAGGACCCAGGCATGACGGGTCGGTCCGGAAGGTCCGGACACGACCCTTGGGGTGAAGCCGCACAGCGCGGCCGGGCAACTTCGCCAGCCCGAATCCGACAGGTCATCCTTCACAGGCGGCTGACGAAGGGTTGCGCATGACTGCGCTGAATCATGTTCCGTCGCTGCTGACCAGGGCCGGTTCCGTATCGGCCCTCACACTCGCCGTCGTGGGCGGCACCCTCGTGGCCCCAGGGCTCACGTCGGAAGCAGAGGCCGCGACACACGGGACGAAGGCGCTCAAGATCGCTGCCTCCAAGAAAGGTTCTCCGTACCGCTACGGAGCGACGGGCCCCCACCGCTTCGACTGCTCGGGCCTGACCCTCTACTCGTTCAAGCGCGCGGGCAAGAAGCTTCCGCGCACCGCCGCGCAGCAGTACAACAAGACGCGCCACGTCTCCGCGTCCAGCCGCGTCAAGGGCGACCTGGTCTTCTTCCACTCCGGCCGGAACGTCTACCACGTCGGCATCTACGCCGGTAAGGGCCGGATCTGGCACGCCCCCAAGTCGAACACCAAGGTGCGGCTCGAGAAGATCTGGACCAAGAGCGTCTGGTACGGCAGGGTGCGCTGACCCTCCGCCGGCCGTCGCACGGCGGTGGCGCGGGCCGCACGGTCCCCGCCACCGCCGTCGCACGGCCGGCCGCCGCACGGCGCCCGCCCGGCCCCGTGACCGGCGCGCCCGCCAGGCGTGGAGCGCGCCGGCACGGATACTCGTGCGCCATGGCCGAAAACCACAGCTCCTCGACCGCGGACGACAAGGCCCGCGACGCGAGGCGCAACGAGACGCGCTTCGAACGTGCCGACCGCAACTTCTCGGAGATCCTCCAGGAACTGCGGGTCACGCAGGCCGGGGTGCAGATCCTCTTCGCGTTCCTGTTGACGCTCGCCTTCACCGAGCGCTTCCCCTCGCTCGACACCGTGCAGCGCGCCACCTACGTGACCACGCTGCTCCTGGCCGTGCTCGCCGCCGCGCTGTTCACCGCGCCGGCCGCCGTGCACCGGTCGCTGTTCGGGCAGCACTCCAAACCGCTGATCGTGCGCGTCTCCTCCCGGCTCGCGGGCATCGGCCTCGGTGTCCTGGTGTTCGCGGTCTCCGGCGCCGTCCTGCTGGTCGTCGACGTGGCGGTGGGCAGAACCGGCGGGATCATCGCGAGCGCGGCCACCCTGGTGGTGTGCGCGGGCCTTTGGGGCCTGCTCCCCCTCCTGGTGCGCGGCGCGGCGGACAAGGAAGAGGAGAGGAAGACCGGAGGCGACGACGGACAGGCCGGGGACGGCCGCGCGGGATCCACCGCACCGGACGACGTCAGACCAGGGCCTCGGTGAGGAGCACCAGGCCCAGCACGCCGAGCGCGGCACCCGTGCCGCCCTCGATCGCGCGGGCCGTACGCGGTCTGCGCAACCAGCGGCCGAGCCGGTCGACCAGGAGCGCCACGACCGGGAACCACACCAGGGCGAGGGCCACGACGATGGACGCGAGCAGCAGCGTCCGGGGCATGGCGGGAGCGTCCGCGGGCACGAACTGCGGCAGCACGCTGAGGAAGGTGATGGGCGCCTTCGGGTTGAGGGCGTTGGTCAGGAAGCCCTGCCGCAGGCTGCTCCCGGCCGCCTCCGCCGCCTCCTCCGCCTCTTCCTCAGCGTCCGGAACACCGGACTCCCGCGGCGGCCGCGCCGCCGAGCGCAGCGCGCGGTACCCGAGCAGGAGAACGTAGGCGCCGCCCGCGACCTGCACCGCACGGAAGAGCGTGGGCACCGCCGCGAGGACCGCCGCGACTCCGGCCACCGCCAGCGCCGTGTGCACCAGCAGCCCGCCCGCCACGCCGATCGCGCAGGCCACGCCGGCCCGGCGGGAGGCGAGCGAGTTGCGCACCACGACGGCGAAGTCGGCGCCCGGCATGGCGACCATGCCCGCGGCGACCCCGGTGAAAGCGACCAGTTGTGCGTCCATGGCGTCCACCCTGCCGTTCTTCTGCCTTCAGCAGGTATGTGGAATATCCTGGGTCTGCCTTAAGCAGTCGTTTAGCCCCACGGCCGACGGACCGCTCGCCGCCCGTCGGCTCCTGCACCGGGAGCGACCATGTACGACCCGACGCGGCTCGCCGCTCTGGTGGCGGTCTCCGAGGCCGGGTCGATCACCCGCGCCGCCGAGCGCCTGGGCTACACCGTGCCCGCCCTCTCCCAGCAGCTGGCCAAGCTCGAACGTGAGGCGGGCACCGCGCTCCTGGTCCGGCACCACCGCGGGGCCCGGCTGACCGGCGCGGGTGAGCTGCTGCTCGCGCGGGCGCGCCGGGTCCTGGACGAGATGGAGCAGGCCCGGCACGAACTGGCGCGGCTGGCGGGCCTCTCCGGCGGCAGGCTGCGGGTGGGGACCTTCACCACCGCCGGGATCCATCTGGTGCCGCCCGCGCTGACCGCCTTCCGTCGCGCCCATCCGGACATCGAGCTGACCGTGCGGGGCTATGAGCCGCCGCTCGGCGTCGCGGCGGTGGCGGCGGGTGAGGTCGACCTGGCCCTCACGCACGCCTACGAACCGGCGGATCCGGTGCCGCTGCCCGCGTCCGTGACCGCGGAACCGATCCTGGTCGAGGAGCTGGTCCTGGTGACCTCGCCCGGTCACGCCCTGGCGAGCGCCTCCTCACGGCTGCCCCTGACCGAGCTCGTCGGGCAGCCGCTCATCAGCATGGCGCCGAGCCACCCCTCCCGGCAGAGCGTGGAGTCCGCGCTCGTGCGGGCCGGCGCCACGCCCGCGGTCCTGGTCGAGACGCCGGGGTACGCGCTGGTGTGCGCCCTGGTCAGCGCCGGGCTCGGCGTCGCCGTCGTACCGGAGATGGTGGCGCGGACGGCGGCCACGCCGGTGGGGATGCGGCCGCTGGAGCCGGGGAGCCTGCGCCGGACGATCTCGGTGGTGCACCGCACCGACGAGCCGCATCCGGCGGCGGACACCTTCCGGGCGCTGCTGCGCGGGACCTTCGGGCGCTCAGCGGGGTGAGGGCGAGACCGAGGGGGCGGCTGCCCCACCGCGCACCGGCGCCGTCCACGGCAGCGCGATCCAGACCGTCTTGCCGCCCTCGGGGGTCGGTGTGACCGAGAGCCGGCCGCCGCACTCCATGGTCAGCCAGCGGATGATGACCAGGCCGCGGCCGTTGTCCTGCTGGACCGCGGCGGGCAGCCGCTTGGGGTAGCGGGGGTGGCTGTCGGTGACGCCGATCCGCAGTTGCTCGTCCCGGTCGAGTTCGAGGTCCACCCGGAAGGTGGGCGATTCGCCGCGCGTGTGCTGGACGGCGTTCGTGGCGAGTTCCGAGACGATGAGCCGCACCGTGTCCGCCGCTTCCGTCTCGCCCGGCAAACCCCATTCGGCGAGGACGCTCGAGACGTATTTCCGGGCCGCGGAGACCGAGGCAGGATCGCTCGGCAGGGTGACGGATGCTTCCTGAAGGTCTGCCATGACGACGCTGTCCCTTTCCCACCGGGCCTCGGCTCCGCTGGTGGCGGAAGACACGAGAACAGTCCCGGAATGGTGCTTCGCGCCAGCCTGCCACTCTTGGACCCCTCAGAGGTGGCCATCCACCAAGATGTGCATATATCTGTCGCTCGAAGCGGTGAACTCTGCTACGCGAGACCGTATTTGGGCACGAGCTCGGCACTTCCTCTACTGTCGCCCCTGAGCGGCCCGGGGGAGGCCGAAAAGGAACGCTCCGTCGGGAGGAGACGGACATGCGGTACGGCCCCGCGGTGCGCCGCCGGAAACTCGGCGCGGAACTGCGCGCGCTGCGCGCGCACGCCGGGCTCACCAGCGGCCAGGCGGCGGACCGGGTCGGCTGGCACCAGTCGAAGGTCAGCCGGATCGAGACGGGACGTAGCAGCGTCAAGGCGGCCGACGTACGCCTGCTGCTCGACGCGTACGAGGTGAAGGACGCCCAGCTGCGCCAATTGCTGGTGGCGCTGGCGGGCTCCGACGACGACGGCGGGCGCCGCCACTGGTGGCACGCCTATCGCGAGCTGCTGCCGCCCGCCTACCGCGACTTCATCAGCCTGGAGTCACAGGCCTGCCGCATGCGCACCCTGGAGACCACCGTCGTGCCCGGTCTGCTGCAGACGCCGGACTACGCCCGTGCGGTGACGCGGGCCGCCCTCGACGGACTGCCGGACGGGCGCGTGGACACGCTGGTGGAGGTGCGTCTGGCCCGTCAGGACGTGCTGCGCGCGGCGCCGCCGCTGAAACTGAGCGTGATCCTGGACGAGTCGGTCCTGCACAGGCAGGTGGGCGGCAGCAAGGTGCTCGCGGGTCAGTTGAAACGGTTACTGGAAGCCGGACAGTTGCCCCATGTACGACTTCAGGTGTTGCCGTTCGCCGCCGGAGAGCACGTGGGACTCATCGGTTCTTTCGTTATCTTCTCATTTCCGAACATTGCTGATCTGGATGTGGTTGTTCTCGACCACTTGACGAGTAGCCTCTACCTCGAACGGAAAGAAGACCTTCAGGCATACACGGAGGCCTTCAACTCCCTTCAGGGAAAGGCGCTTTCACCCGAGGAATCAATGGATCACATCGCCGGGATACGTGACGGCGCGTAAGGGGGCACCATGACTGCACTGCCTCGGTACGTACCTTCCAGCACATCTCTGCACGACGCACGGTGGTACCGCAGCAGCCGCAGCAACGGCATGAACAACTGCGTCGAGACAGCCTCGCTCGCTTCAGGGCCGAAGCAGGGGCTGCTCGCCGTGCGCGATTCGAAGAACACCGCAGGGCCCGCCCTGCTCTTCACGCCCGCGACCTGGGAGGCCTTCGTCCACGGCCTCCGCTGACTACCGGGGTGCGACGCGGCTGATCACCCGTACGGCATCGGCGATCTGTGCGCCGGTGAGATCCGCACGGGCGGTCAGCCGCAGCCGTGAGATGCCGTCGGGCACCGACGGCGGACGGAAGCAGCCGACGGCCAGCCCCGCGCCCCGGCAGTCGGCGGCCCACCGCACGGCCGCTTCCGGCGAGGGCGCGCGCACTGAGACGACGGCGGCGTCGGGACGAACCGCCGAAAGCCCTTCCGCCGTGAGGCGCTCGTGCAGCTCGGCCGCGACCGCGCGGGCCCGTGCGGCCCGCTCCGGTTCCGCGCGCAGCAGCCGCAGCGCCGCCAGTGCCGCGCCCGCGGCGGCGGGCGCGAGTCCGGTGTCGAAGATGAACGTCCGGGCCGCGTTGACCAGGTGGTCGATGACCTTGGCGGGCCCGAGGACCGCACCGCCCTGACTGCCGAAGGACTTCGACAGGGTGACCGTGGCCACCGTATGGGCCGCGCCAGCGAGCCCGGCCGCCTGCGGGGCGCCCCGGCCCCCCTCGCCGAGCACCCCGAGGCCGTGGGCGTCGTCGACGATCAGACCGGCGCCGAACTCCCGGCACACGGAACCGATTTCGGCCAGCGGCGCCGCGTCGCCGTCGACCGAGAAGACCGTGTCCGACACGACGACCGCGGGACCCGGGTGCGCGTCCAGGGTCTTGCGCACCGCCTCGGTGTCGGCGTGCGGCACCACCTGCGTCGTGCCGCGCGCGAGCCGGCAGCCATCGATCAGCGAGGCGTGGTTGCCCGCGTCCGAGACGATCAGCGAGCCGTGCGGCGCGAGAGCGGTGACGGCCGCGAGGTTCGCCGCGTAACCGGAGGAGAGCACCAGGGCGGACTCGAAGCCGCAGAACGCGGCGAGCTCGCGCTCCAGTTCCGCGTGCAGCTCGGTGGAACCGGTCACCAGCCGCGAGCCGGTCGCCCCGCCTCCCCAGCGCCGGGCCGCGGCCGCGGCTCCCTCGACGATCTCGGGGTGCCTGGCCAGGCCCAGATAGTCGTTGCTCGCCAGGTCCACCAGACCGCCGGCGTCGGCGGGGCGGGGGCGCAGCGTGCGGACGAGTCCGGCCCGTGCGCGCAGGTTCGCCTGCTCGTCGATCCAGTCGAACGGCGAGCTCGCCATGGCGTTTCCTCCGGGTCGTCAGCACTGGCCGGTTTGTAGACAGTGCACAGACCCTAGCTGTCCGGCCACCGGCCCAGGATGTGGCAATACCCACACCTCTCAGCGTTTCTGTTGTGCGAAGTCTCCTTGGAAAGCGATGCTCTCGTACGTAAGGATCAGCGCCATGGATCTGCTGAACACGCTGGTGGACAAGGGGCTTCGGCGCGAGCTGCCGACCCGTGAAGAGGCGCTGGCCGTGCTGGCCACGTCCGACGACGAGCTTCTCGACGTGGTGGCCGCCGCCGGGAAGGTACGGCGGCAGTGGTTCGGGCGCCGGGTGAAACTCAACTATCTGGTCAACCTCAAGTCGGGCCTCTGCCCGGAGGACTGCTCGTACTGTTCGCAGCGTCTGGGCTCGACGGCCGGCATCCTCAAGTACACCTGGCTCAAGCCCGACGAGGCCTCGCAGGCCGCGGCCGCCGGCGTGGCGGGCGGCGCCAAGCGGGTCTGCCTGGTGGCCAGCGGACGCGGTCCCACCGACCGCGACGTCGAGCGGGTCTCGCGGACCATCGAGGCGATCAAGGAGCAGAACGAGGACGTCGAGGTCTGCGCGTGCCTCGGTCTGCTCTCCGCCGGCCAGGCGGACAAACTGCGCACGGCGGGCGCGGACGCCTACAACCACAACCTCAATACGTCCGAGGGCACGTACGGCGAGATCACCACGACCCACACCTACGCCGATCGCGTGGACACGGTGCAGCAGGCGCAGGCCGCGGGCCTGTCCGCCTGTTCGGGGCTGATCGCGGGCATGGGCGAGACGGACGAGGACCTCGTGGACGTGGTCTACGCGCTGCGTGAGCTCGACCCCGACTCGGTGCCGGTCAACTTCCTGATCCCCTTCGAGGGCACCCCGCTGGCCAAGGAGTGGAACCTCACCCCGCAGCGCTGCCTGCGCATCCTCGCCATGGTCCGCTTCGTCTGCCCCGACGTGGAGGTGCGCATCGCGGGCGGCCGCGAGGTGCATCTGCGCACGCTCCAGCCCCTGGCGCTGCACCTGGCCAACTCGATCTTCCTGGGCGACTACCTCACCAGTGAGGGCCAGGCCGGCAAGACCGACCTGGAGATGATCGCGGACGCCGGTTTCGAGGTCGAGGGCACGGACACGGTGACGCTGCCCGAGCACCGCGCGGACGCGCTCGCCGCCGCCGGCTGCGGCTCGCACGGCCAGGGCGGCTGCGGCTCGCACGGCGAGAGCGAAGGCGCCGCGCACGGCGAGGGCGAGGGCGCGGGCGGCTGCGGGCCGTGCGGTTCCGCGCGGCAGGAGCCCGAGCCCGCCTTGGCGGCCGCGGAGCACGAGGCCTCCGACGCGCGCACGGACCTGGTGGCGGTACGCCGCCGGGGCGCGGGAACGGATCTCGCGCCCAATGCCTGACTTCTCCGTGCCCCAACTGCTCGACCTGGACCGCCGCCACGTGTGGCACCCCTACGGCCCCATGCCCGGCCGCCAAGAGCCCCTGGTCGTCGAGTCCGCGAGCGGTGTGCGGCTGCGACTCGCGGGCGACGGCGGCGAGTTGATCGACGGCATGTCGTCCTGGTGGTCGGCGATCCACGGCTACAACCACCCCGTGCTCAACCACGCGGTGCGCGGTCAGCTGGACCGGATGAGCCACGTCATGTTCGGCGGGCTCACCCATGAGCCGGCCGTCCGGCTGGCGAAGCGCCTTGTCGACATATCGCCGGAGGGCCTCGAACACGTCTTCCTCGCGGACTCCGGTTCGGTGGCGGTCGAGGTCGCCGTCAAGATGTGCCTGCAGCACTGGCGCTCGCTGGGCCGTCCGGAGAAGCGGCGGATGCTGACCTGGCGCGGCGGCTACCACGGGGACACCTGGCAGCCCATGTCGGTGTGCGACCCGAAGGGCGGCATGCACGAGCTGTGGCAGGGAGCACTGCCCCAGCAGGTGTTCGCGGACGCCCCGCCCGCGGGCTTCGAGGCGTACGACGACGCCTACGCCGACCATCTGCGCGAGATCGTCGGACGCCACGCCCACGAGCTGGCCGGCGTGATCGTGGAGCCGGTGGTGCAGGGGGCCGGCGGCATGCGGTTCCACTCCCCCGCCTATCTGCGGGTGCTGCGGGAGGTCTGCGACGAGCACGACGTACTCCTCGTGTTCGACGAGATCGCCACCGGATTCGGCCGTACGGGCGCGCTGTTCGGCGCCGACCACGCGGGCGTCACGCCCGACGTGCTGTGCCTGGGCAAGGCGCTCACCGGCGGCTATCTCACGCTGGCGGCGACGCTGTGCACCGCGCGGGTCGCGGACGGCATCTCGCAGGGCGAGGTGCCGGTCCTGGCCCACGGCCCGACGTTCATGGGCAATCCGCTCGCCGCCGCGGTGGCCTGCGCCTCGATCGACCTGCTGCTCGGGCAGGACTGGCGGACCGAGGTCAAGCGCATCGAGGCGGGCCTGCGCGACACGCTGTCCGAGGCCGCCGGGCTGCCGGGCGTCCGGGACGTCCGCGTGCTCGGTGCGATCGGCGTCGTCCAGCTGGACCACGGCGTGGACATGGAGGCGGCCACCCGTGCCGCGACGCGCGAAGGGGTGTGGGTGCGGCCGTTCCGCGACCTCATCTACACGATGCCGCCGTTCATCACCGGCGACGACGACGTGGCACGGATCGGACGCGCGGTGTGCGCGGCGGCGAAGGAGGGCTGACATGACCGTCATCGTGGTGTCCGGTACGGGCACCGAGATCGGCAAGACCGTGACGACGGCCGCCGTGGCCGCCCTCGCGCTGGCCGCCGGGCGCAGCGTGGCCATGCTCAAGCCCGCCCAGACGGGGGTCGCCCCCGGTGAGCCGGGGGACGCGCAGGAGGTGACGCGGCTCGCGGGCGACGAGATCACCACCCTCGAACTCGCCCGCTTCCCCGAGCCGTTGGCGCCCAACACCGCCGCGCGGCGGGCGGGCATGGCACAGGTCCGTCCCTTCGAGGTCGCCGCGGCGGCCGAGAAGCTGGCGACGGAGCACGACCTGGTCCTGATCGAGGGCGCGGGCGGTCTGCTGGTCCAGTACGACGACGAGGGCGCCACCCTCGCCGACGCGGCCCGCCTGCTCTTGGCCCCGGTCTTGGTGGTCGCGACGGCGGGCCTCGGCACGCTGAACATGGCGACGCTCACCACGGAGGCGCTGCGGGCCCGCGGCCTGTCCCCGCTGGGCCTGACGATCGGCGGCTGGCCCGCCGCCCCCGACCTGGCCTCCCGCTGCAACCTGGCGGACCTGCCCCACTCGGCGGGCGCCCCGCTCCTCGGCGCGATTCCGCAGGGCGCGGGCGCCCTGCCCCGCTCCGACTTCCGTACCCGTGCGGCCGACTGGCTGGGGCCGGAGCTGGGCGGCACCTGGGACAGCGCGGCCTTCACGCGCCGGGAAGCACCCGCGGGGGCCTGAAGCGGCGGCGGCGCCGCGACGCGCTCGCGTGCGTGGCGCCGCCGGCCCCACCTCCGGACAGGACGCGACACCGGCACCTCGTCCCCACCTCCGGACAGGACGCGACACCGGCACCCCCGGCACCGCGAGGGCCCCCGAGGCGTGCGACCGGTCCCTCTGTACAGGGGGGAAACCGGGCGCGCCGGGGCACCATTGCGGTAATCGCTCGTCCCGCCGAGGAGGGCCCATGTCACCTCGTTCCGCCAAGACCGCGTCCCGGGACGCGGTGCACCATCCCGTCTTCGCCCGGTTCTACGCCCGGCAGAGCGTGGCCGCCGAGCGCGTCATCGCCCCCTACCGCGCGGAGCTGCTCGCCGGGCTCTCCGGCCGGGTGATCGAGGTCGGTGCGGGGAACGGTCTGAACTTCGCGCACTATCCCGGGGCCGTCTCCGAGGTCGTGGCCATCGAACCCGAGCGCACCTTGCGCCAGTTGGCCGCGGACGCGGCCGTGCGGGCCGACGTCCCGGTCGACGTGGTGCCCGGCGCCGCCGAGGCGCTGCCCGTCAAGAGCGAGGCCTTCGACGGGGCCGTGGCCTCGCTGGTCCTGTGCAGCGTGCGCGACGTGCCCCGCGCCCTGGCCGAACTGCGGCGCGTCCTGCGGCCGGGCGGCGAGCTGCGGTTCTTCGAGCACGGCGTGGCTCCGGGCGCGGTGATGGCGACCGCGCAGCGCGCCCTGGACCGCACGGTGTGGCCCCTGCTGTTCGGCGGCTGTCACGTCGCACGGGACACCCTGGGTGCCCTGCGTGCCGCGGGCTTCGAGGTCGGTGCGTACCGCAGGTTCCTGGTGCCCCCGAAAGGCCCCCGGCTGCCCACCTCCTACTGCGTGCTCGGCACGGCGCGGCGGCCGGGTACCGACTGAGCGGCCAGGCCGCCTCGCACGGACGAGCCGGGCGTCAGATCGCCTGCGTGAGGTTGACCGCGTTGCCGTCCGGGTCCTTGATGTGCGCGACGCGCTGTCCCCACGGCATGTCGCCGGCCGGCCCGAGCGCCTCACCGCCGAGGGAGTCCACCCGCTCGACGAGGTCGTCCACGGCTTCCACCGCCACGCTCAGGAGCACGCGCTGGGGTGCGTCGAGCGGCACGCTGGTGTCCGAGACGACGCCGAGCTCCGAGTCTCCGATGCGCAGGTCGACGAAGGACGCGGGGCCCTCCTCCGGAGTCCGCGACACCTCCACGGCCCCCAGAAGCTCCTGGTAGAAGCGGAGCAGGCGGTCGAGATCCGGGGTGATGATCATCGGCTGGATGGCGGCGGGCATGGGCGTCCTCCTGAAGTGCGGCTCTCTCGCGCCGAACCTATCCCCGCCCCATGATCGATGGCGCACACCTCGACATCCGCGGGAAGGACGGGGAAGCCGCTACAGGCTCCACTTGCGCAGCTCGTCCGCGATGGCGTGCACGCCCGCCCCGTCCTCCTTCACCAGGCGCGCCAGCTCCCGCACCTGCTCGGGCGAGGTGACGACCTTCATGCCGCTGGCGACCAGATAGGCGTAGGCGACGGAGGAGGCGAAGAGGGCGTTGGACCGCTCCAGGGCCGGGATGTGCAGGAGGACCTGGAGGAGCGCGGCGGCGCGGTCGTGCGGGCTCTCGTAGACGGGCACGCCGAAGATCTCCGCCTCGTGCCGGCCGACGGCGGCCACCAGGGCACCCCAGTCGGTCACCTGCGGGTCCCCGGGCGTCTTGTGTTCGGCGATCATCAACAGCCAGGCAAGATCGATTCTGAGGTTCAAGGGTTCAACGACGACCCTCGCGCTCGGCGCCGAACTCTTCGGCGAACACGGATTCGTACTGCTTCATGAAGTCGGCGGCGGCCTCGACGAACGTGTGCCCGATCTCGCCGGCGTCCTGTTTGACCAGTTCCTCGATATAGCGGTTCACGCTCATTCCGCGGGCGAGCGCGCGCTCGCGGGCGGCCCGGGCCGTGCCCTCGTCCACCCGCACGTTCAGCTGGGTCTTCGCCATGCCATCAAGCTAGCGCCGGGGTGCTAGCACCGGCAAGAGGGCGCGGGAGGGCGCAGAGGCGCATACGAGGAGCCCGTCCAATGCCCCTTACATCCGTCTCCGGTTCACGACCTTGGAGGGATACCGGCGCCCGCCCCGACCCTCTACTCTCGGCAGGATTACGGGAGTTGGAACGGCCACGACCCAGGAGGCGGCCTTGTCCACACCTGCTTCGGCACCGGCCACAGGCCTTGCGGAGCCCGCCGGGGTCGCCGCACGGGCCCGCGGCCTGACCAAGGCGTACGGCTCCGGCGAGACCACCGTGCTCGCCCTCGACTCGGTGGACGTGGACATCGCGCGCGGCCGCTTCACGGCGGTCATGGGCCCGTCCGGCTCGGGCAAGTCCACGCTCATGCATCTGCTCGCCGGCCTCGACACGGTCTCCGCCGGCCAGGTGTGGCTCGGCGACACGGAGATCACCGGGCTGAAGGACCGCGAGCTGACCCAGCTGCGCCGGGACCGCATCGGGTTCATGTTCCAGTCCTTCAACCTCATCCCGACCCTGAACGCGGCGGAGAACATCACGCTGCCGATGGACATCGCCGGCCAGCGCCCCGACCGCGCGTGGCTGGACCACGTCATCGAGACGCTCGGGCTGCGCGACCGCCTCAAGCACCGGCCCGCCGAACTCTCCGGCGGCCAGCAGCAGCGCGTGGCGTGCGCGCGGGCGCTCGCCTCGCGCCCCGAACTGATCTTCGCGGACGAACCGACCGGCAACCTCGACTCGCGCGCGGGACTCGAAGTGCTCGGCTTCCTGCGCGAGGCCGTCGACACGCTGGAGCAGACCGTGGTGATGGTGACCCACGACCCCGGCGCCGCCGCCCACGCCGACCTGGTGCTCTTCCTCGCCGACGGCCGCATCGTCGACGAGATGGCCCGCCCGTCGGCGGAGTCGGTCCTCGAACGCCTCAAGCGCTTCGAAGTCGTCCAAGCGGTGGCCCAGGAGAACCGCCCCACGGACGGTGACGGCCCGAGCTTGCGGAAGGACCCCGCCGGCCAGAAGGACGGCCAGGGCGCCGACGGCCCGCCGGACCGGGACTGAGGGCGGTCCGCGGCCATGCTGAAGGCGACACTCCGCAGCTTCCTCGCCCACAAGGGACGCCTGCTGCTCTCCGCGCTCGCCGTGATCCTCTCGGTGGCGTTCGTCGCGGGCAGCCTCATCTTCTCCGACACGGTGGCCCGCACCTTCGACCGGCTCTTCGCCTCGACGTCCGCCGACGTGACCGTCGAACCGAAGGAGACCGTCGACGAGGCGGTGCCCTCGGGACAGACGCCGACCATCCCCGCGAAACTCGCGACCCGGATCGACACGATCGACGGCGTCGCCCGGACCCGCCTCGACGCGGCCGTCGAGAACATCACGGTCGTCGACAGCGAGAACGAACCGGTCGGCTCCACCACCGGCGCGCCCACCCTCGCCACCAACTGGTACCCCAGCGAGCGCAGCCCCGTGGAGCTGACCTCGGGACACGCCCCGCGCGGCGGGGGCCAGGCGCTGCTCGACAAGGACACGGCCGACAAGAAGGACGTGCGGATCGGCGACACCCTCACGGTGCTCGCCGCCCCCGGCTCCTTCAAGGTCGAGGTCGTCGGCATCGTCACCTTCACCACCACCAACCCCGGCGCCGCGCTGGTCTTCCTGGACACCGCGACCGCCCAGCGTGAACTCCTCGGCGACAAGGACGCGGCGACGGGCATCTCGGTGGACGCCGCCCCCGGCGTGAGCGACACCGAGCTGAAACGCCGCATCGCCGCCGAACTCGGCTCGGGCTACGACCTGAAGACCGCCGACGAACAGGCCGAATCGGCCGCCTCCGAGCTCGGCGGTTTCCTGGACGTCATCAAGTACGTGATGCTCGGCTTCGCCGGGATCGCCGTCCTCGTCGGCGTCTTCCTGATCGTCAACACCTTCTCGATGCTGATCGCGCAGCGCACCCGGGAGCTGGGCCTGCTGCGCGCGCTGGGCGCCGACCGCCGGCAGGTCCGCCGCTCCGTGCTCACCGAGGCGGTCCTGCTGGGCGCGGTCGGCTCGACGGTCGGTCTCGCGGCGGGGATCGGGCTCGCGGCCGGGCTCATCGAGCTCATGGGCGTGTTCGGGATGAACCTGAAGTCCACCGAGATGGTCATCGGGTGGGGCACTCCCGTCGCCTCGTACGTGGTCGGGGTCGGCGTCACGTTCGTCGCGGCGTACCTTCCGGCGCGGCGCGCGGCCCACGTGTCGCCGATGGCGGCGCTGGCCGACGCGGAGATCGCGGGCGTGGGGCGGCCGTTGAAGATCCGCGCGGTGTCCGGCGCGGTCATCGGGGCGGCGGGCGCGGCCGCGCTCGTGGGCTGTGCCACCGCGGAGAAGACCTCCTCGGCGTCCTCCCTGCTCGGCCTCGGACTCGTCCTCACCCTGATCGCCACCGTGATCGCGGGACCGCTGCTCGTCCGCCCGGTGATCCGGGTGCTCGGCGGCGCGTTCCCCGCCGTGTTCGGCTCGGTCGGCCGGATGAGCCAGCGCAACGCGCTGCGCAATCCACGCCGTACGGGCGCCACGGCCGCCGCGCTGATGGTGGGCCTCGCCCTGGTGAGCGGCATGGCCGTGGCGAGCGCCTCGATGACCAAGTCGTTCGACGAACAGATCGACAAGACGCTGGGCGCGGACTTCGTCGTACAGAACAGCAACTTCCTGCCCTTCTCGCAGGAGGTCACCGAGCAGGTCAAGGACACCGAGGGCGCCGGGCTCGTCGTGCGCCAGCGGTTCGCGCCGGTGAAGGTGTCCATGCCGGACGGCAAGACCGTGGAGACCACCGCGGCGGGCTACGACCCGCGCCTGGACGACGTCGCCCGCGTCACCTACGTGGAGGGGAGCACCGCCCGCGCGCTCGCGCCCGGCAGCATCGCCATGCAGCGGGACTTCGCGCGCGACCACCGGGCCCGGATGGGCTCCGAGCTGCCCGTGGAGTTCCCCGACGGGCGCAAGACGAAGCTGAGGGTGGGCGCGCTCACCGACCAGCCGGGAGCCGAGGGGTTCGGCGTCGAGGGCGGGATCTTCTTCGGCATGGGGACCGTCGAGAAGTTCGTGCCCGGCGGCCAGGACTCCGCGCTGTACGTCAACGCGGCCCCGGGCACGGACGCCGACACGCTGCGCGAGCGCCTGGAGAAGACCCTCGACCCGTATCCGCAGGTGCAGGTCCGCGACCAGGCCGACTACAAGGAACTGATCCGCGAGCAGATCGCCGTGATGCTCTACCTCGTCTACGCCCTGCTCGGCCTCGCGATCATCATCGCGGTGCTCGGCGTGGTCAACACCCTTGCCCTGTCGGTCGTCGAGCGCACCCGCGAGATCGGACTGCTGCGCGCCATCGGGCTGGGCCGGCGGCAGTTGCGCCGGATGATCCGCCTGGAGTCGGTGGTGATCGCGGTGTTCGGGGCGCTGCTGGGGCTCGCGCTGGGCCTGGTGTGGGGCGTCGCGGCGCAGCAAGTCCTCGCGTTGCAGGGCATGACGGCGTTCGCGATTCCGTGGACGACGGTGCTCGCGGTGCTGATCGGCTCGGTGGTGGTGGGCCTCGCGGCGGCCCTGCTGCCCGCGCTGCGCGCGTCGCGCATGAACGTACTGGCGGCCATCGCGCACGAGTGACGCCCGGCGGCAGCTGCCCCCGACTGCCGCTGCCTGTAGGGGGAGTTCGGCCCGGCCACTCGTGTGGCCGGGCCGGGGTTCGGTTACTTGGCGGCGAAGCCGAACATCATGATTGTCTTCTTGCCGCCGGAGTACTGGGCGAGCAGGTCGGAGCTGAGGAACAGCTTGTTGCGGTGGAAGCGCAGCTCGGAGAGCAGGGGCGGCACCGCGGTGGGCCGGGTGCCGGCGTCGAGGAGCACCGTCTCCTTCTTCAGGTTCCTGCCGTCGAGGGAGACGACCTGCGCGTACGGGCCGCTCTTGTAGACGAGGACGTTCCCGCCGTCCATGCGGATCGGGAAGATGGGGGAGCTGTCGCCCGCCTCCACCTTCTCGCCCGTGGTCTTCCCGGTGGCCAGCGAGAAGACCACGATGTCGTTCGTCGAGGAGAACTCCTTGACCCCGTCGCGCGGTTTGGTGGGCACGTAGAGCTTGCCGTTGCCCGCCGCGATGCCCTTGCAGTCCTGCACGATGGAGGCGGTGCCGCACGTGTGCAGGTACTTGTCGTCCGGCAGCGCGATCCGCGTACGCCGCTCGCCCTTCTCGCCGAGGGAGAAGACGTCCGTGGCGCCGGAGGAGCTGATCTCACCGGAGTCGAGGGCGACCACCACCGGATCGACGGAGACCACGCTGGGCGACCGGACGCCCGCGGGCAGCTTGTGGGTCCACTTCGACTTGCCCGTGGCGGGGTCGAGGAGCTGGACCTGGAAGCGCTCCGAGCCGTAGTCACCGCAGGAGCGGACGGCCACCAGCCGCTCGCCGCCGCCGTACCCGACGTCGCGGCACTTGTCCCCCTGCTTCGGCTCCCACCGCACGTCGCCGCTGCGCAGGTCGAAGGCCGCGCCGCCGTACAGGCCGCCCACGGCGACCGTGTCGCCGCTGATGGTGACCTGGTTGAACGCCGTCTTCTTCTTCTGGTAGCCGATGGTGATCGACTTGGTCCAGAGCTTGTCACCGGTGTCCACGTCGAAGGCGGTGATCTCGGTGCACGCGTCCTTGAAGCCTCTGTCGTCGTGCACTTTGGCCCCCGTGACGACGACGGCGACGTTGCCCTTGCCCAGATCCGGGGAGCCCGCGCAGGACTCCCCCGGCTTCGGCAGGCGCCAGAGCCCCTTCCCCGTGGTGGCGTCCACGCCGACGATCGCCTCGACCGAGGCCTTCGCGAACACCTTGTCGGTGAGCCAGGAGCCCTGCGCCTTCCAGGTGGTCTCCCCCTTCGGCAACTTGGGCTGGACGGCCTTGGTCGTGAAGAAGGCCTTGGGGTTCGCCGGTGGCGTCTCCCTCGGCTTCTCGTACCGGGGCACCCCGCCGTCGCCGCCCGGCTTGGCCGCGGTCTTGTCCTTCGGGCCGCCGCCCGCCGAGGTGGCGTACCAGACGCCGCCGCCGACGATCAGGGCGAGCGCGGCGACGACGGCGACCACGATCGCCGTACGCCGCCGGGAGCGTCCGCGTCCGCCTCCTTGCGGTGGGCCGGGCGCCGGTATCGGCTGGTAGGCCTGGTGAGGGCCGAACCCGCTGGGCGGCGGGGCGAGGGGCGGGCCGAAGCCCGGGGCCTGTCCTTGCGGGGGCGGGCCGAAGGCGCCTTGCGGGGGCGGGCCGAAGGCGCCTTGCGGGGGCGGGCCGAAGGCGCCTTGCGGGGGCGGGCCGAAGCCGCCCTGCGGCGGCACGGGGCCCTGTGGGTACTGCGGGTGCTGCGGGTGCTGTTCGGGGGGTGGCTGTGTCATCGTGGCTCCACTGCTGGTGAGGGTCTGGGGGTGGGCTGCTGGGCCGGAGGCCTCACCGCGCGAACGAGAGCATGCGGGCGTCGCCCTCCTCGCTCTTGCCGCCGTGGGTCTTGCCGGACAGGCGCGAGGGGGTCACGAAGAACCGCCCGTCGGCGTACCGGACATGGCCCGCGAACATCCCGGCCTCCATGGCCTGCGCCGACGAGGTGTGCCGCAGCAGCACGTCCGGCTTGCCGCCATCGGGGCCGAACCGCAGGGTCCGCCCGTTCTTGCCGCCCTGCGCCCGGGCGTAGGCGATCAGTCCTGGCCGGTCGCCGCCGGTGACCGTGACCGGCGTGATCTGCCGTCCGCCCTCGTCCGCACCGGTCCACTTCCGCTTCCCCGTGCGGAGGTCGAAGGCGACGATCTTGTTGGGCCCGATGACGCCGTCCTTGGGCTCGCTCGCCAGATAGAGCGTGTCCGCTCCGACGGCGGCCCCCGGGCAGTTCTGCACGCCCTCGCCGGAGTCACCCGTACCGGCGCACATCTCGAAGTCGTCCGGGCCCTTGTCGAGGGGCATCCAGGAGCGCTGCCTGCCCTGGTCGTCGACGGCGACGGCGGCCCACCGGTCCATCTCCTCGCGGTTGCGGACGGCGACCACGACGGGGTCCACGGAGTACACCTTCTGGATGCTCCAGCCCTTCTTCGTCCGGTAGCTCCACTTCACGTCACCGGTGCGCGGGTCGAGTCGCTTGAGGCGGCCGTGCGTGCCGGGGCTGCCGGGCCGGCAGCCCTCCACCTGGAGCAGTCGCGAGCCGCCCGCGACGCCGTCGAGCGAGCAGCCGCCCTCGCGCTCCCGCTCGGTGGTGAACAGCCGCTTTCCGTCACCGATCCGGTAGGCCCGCATGGTGGCGCTCTGGTCGACCAGGACGGTGTCGCCGGTGACGGAGACGTGGGTCATGCTCGTGTCGTCCCAGAAGCCGCCGTCGACGAGCTGCTTGTGCCAGCCCTTCGCACCGGTCCTGAGGTCGATCATCCGCAGCTGGTCGCACTTCGTGCTCCGCTCGGACTTGCGCTGGGTGTAGACGACCACGACCTTGCCGTCCGGCGTGGGGTTCACCGGGGTGTCGCACACCGTGCCGGGCAGCGGCACCGACCAGGCCTTCGAGCCGTCGGCGGTGCGGTAGCCGGTGACCTCGTCGTACTCGGCCTGGGCCACGATCCCCGGCACGCGCCAGAGGTCGAGGAGCTGTGCGCCCTTGCCCGGCAGTTCGACGTCGTTCATGGCGGCCCAGGCCTTGGCCTCGCCGGGCTTGCGCCCCGCGTTGACGTCGATCACGGCGGCCGACCCGTCGTCCTTCGCGTCGGCGCCCGCGTCCTGGTCCGGATCCGCCGACTGCCCCGCGCCGTCCGGCGATTGCTTCGTCTGCCCGGCCACGGGCTCGCGGGAACCGCTGCCGCCCCCGTCTCCGTCTGCTTGCGTGACGACGTAGCCGCCCACACCGATCAGGACCAGGGCGATGGCGGCGGCGCCGAGGGCGAAGCCGCGTCCGCGGCGGCGGCCGGCCGGGGGCACCGGCCGGACGTAGGGATTGCCGGGCACGGGCTGATGCACCGGCTCGGACTCACGATTGACCATGACCGAGATTCTGGACCAATCAGCTCTGTTTCTAGAGCCATTTTCTAGAAAAAGTTTCCATCGCAGGTTTCCCTCCCCCACCGGACCGCACCGGGCGGGCCGAAGGAAACCGCTCGCCGGACAGACGGCGGCCCTGCTTACATCTCCCCATGAGCGATCTCCGCATCCACTGCGCGACCCCCTCCGACATCGACGCCGTGCTGCGGTTCTGGCACGCGGCCGCGGAAGGGACCAGCATCAGCGACGACCACGACGGGGTGGCACGCCTCGTCGCGCGGGACCCCGAGGCCCTGCTGCTCGCCGAGCGCGACGGCCGCCTCGTCGGCACCGTGATAGCCGGCTTCGACGGCTGGCGCTGCCACCTCTACCGCCTCGCGGTGCACCCCGATCACCGCCGCCAGGGCATCGCCGCGGCCCTGCTCGCCGCGGCGGAGGAGCGCTTCGCGGCCCTCGGCGGACGCCGCGGCGACGCCATGGTCCTCGACCGCAACGAACAGGCCCACCACGCCTGGCACGCCGCCGGCTACGCCCTCCAGCCGCAGTGGAGCCGATGGGTGAAGCACCTCACCGCCTGAGCCGCCCGAGCGTGGGTACCCGGAGACGGTCCAGCCGAGTGGGCTTTGCTGATCCTTTAAAATGGACGGACCACTCGAACATCTACGAAAGGCGTGAGCGTCCGCCCATGGGCGAGCCTCCCAGTACCCGACATCGCGCATTCCCCCGCCTCCTGCCCGATCATGGGACGGAGGTGACCCGATGACCGAAGTGCTCCTGCTCCTCGTGGCGGTGCTGCTCTCGCTGGCCTGCGGCGTCTTCGTCGCGGCCGAGTTCTCCCTCACGACGGTCGAGCGCAGCGAACTCGAGCGAGCCGCCGAGCGCGGCGAGCGCGGCGCCGCCGGCGCCCTCAAGGCGGTCAAGAACCTCACCTTCCAGCTCTCCGGGGCGCAGCTGGGCATCACCGTCACCAATCTGGTCGTCGGCATGCTCTCCGAGTCCTCCATCGCCAAGCTGATCTCGGGACCGCTGCGCGCGATGGGGATCCCCTCCTCGGCGGCCTCGTCGATCGCCCTGGTCATCGGCACGGCCCTGTCGACGGTCTTCCTGATGGTCGTCGGCGAGCTGGTCCCCAAGAACTGGGCGATCTCGTCCCCGCTGGCCGTCGCCAAACGGGTGGCGACCCCCCAGCGCTGGTTCAGCGCGGTCTTCCGCCCCTTCATCGCGCACCTGAACAACACCGCGAACCGCTCCGTACGCCGCTTCGGCATCCAGCCCACCGAGGAGCTGGCCTCCGCGCGCAGCCCCAAGGAGCTGGTGGCACTCGCCCGGCACTCCGCCAAGGAGGGCGCCCTGGAGGCGGACACCGCCGAGCTGTTCGTCCGCACCCTGAACCTCGCCGACCTCACCGCACAGAACGTGATGACGCCCCGGGTCCAGGTCATGGCCCTCGACGTGATGGCCACCTGCGAGGACGTCGCGAACGCCACCCGGGCGACGGGCCTGTCCCGCTTCCCCGTCTACCGCGGCAACCTCGACTCGGTCGTCGGCGTCGCCCACATCAAGGACGTCCTGGCCGTACCGGCCGAGCGCCGGCCCCGCTACCCCGTGGCCGAGCTGATGCGCGAGCCCCTCCTCGTGCCGGAGTCGCTGACCGTCGACCGCCTGCTCGACCGGCTTTCCGGCAAGCGCACCATGGCCGTGGTCATCGACGAGTACGGCGGCACGGCCGGTGTCGCCACCCTGGAGGACATCGTCGAGGAGGTCGTCGGCGAGGTGCGGGACGAGCACGACCCGCACGAGACGCCCGACATCGCCACGGACGGCACCGACGAGGACGGCCGCGCGCGCTACTCCGCCGACGGCTCGGCCCGCACCGACCAGCTGGCCCGCGTGGGCCTGCGCGCACCCGACGGACCGTACGAGACCCTCGCCGGCCTCGTCGCCACCGAGCTGGGCCGCATCCCCGCCGAGGGCGACAGCCTGGAGGTGGGCGGCTGGCGGCTCGACGTCGTGGACGCCCGCGGCCGCCGCGCGGCCCGCGTCCTGCTGCACGCACCCCTGCACGACGACCACCAGGAGGAGGAGCGATGACCGCCGTCCAGTTGCTGATCGGTCTGGCGACCCTCGTCGTCAACGGCTTCTTCGTGGGCGCCGAGTTCGCCCTCATCTCCGTCCGCAGGAGCCAGATCGAGCCGTACGCCGAGGACGACGACCGGCGAGCCAAGAGCGTCCTGTGGGGCCTCCAGCACGTCTCCGCGCTGCTCGCCGCCGCGCAGCTCGGCATCACGCTGTGCACGCTGGTGCTCGGCATCGTCGCCGAACCCGCGATCGCGCACCTCCTGGAGCCGCTGTTCGACGGGGTCGGGGTACCGCACGGCCTGGTCCACCCGATCTCGTTCGTCATCGCCCTGACGCTCGCGACGTATCTGCACATGCTGCTCGGCGAGATGATCCCCAAGAACATCTCGCTGGCCGAGCCGGTGCGCACGGCGCTGCTGCTCGGTCCGCCGCTGGTCGCGATCGCCCGGGCGCTGCGCCCGGTGATCTTCGCGATCAACGCGTTCGCCAACGGCCTCCTGAAGCTGCTCAGGGTCGAGGCGAAGGACGAGGTCAGCGCGTCCTTCTCGGACGACGAGCTGGCCCGCATGGTCAAGGACTCCGGTGAGGCGGGCCTGCTCGACGACCGCGCCCAGGAGCGGCTGCACGACGCCCTGGAGCTGGGCCGCCGTCCCGTCAGGGACGTCGTCCTGCCGCTGGAGAGCGTGGTCTACGCCCGGGTGGGCGTCACGCCCGAGGAGCTGGAGCGGCTCTCGGCGGAGTCCGGCTTCTCGCGCTTCCCCGTCGTGGACGACGGCCGGCGCATCGTCGGCTATCTGCACGTCAAGGACGCGCTCGACCGGATGCCGCGCGATCTGCCGTTCCGGGTGCCGGACATGCGCAAGATCGCCCAGGTCCGGGAGACCACCCCGCTGGACGACGTGCTCACCGCGATGCGCGGCAGCCGCACGCACGTGGCGGCGGTGCTCGGCTCGGACGGCAGGCTGGCCGGCATGGTCACGATGGAGGACGTCCTGCGGGAGCTGTTCGGCCAGCCCGTCTGAGCCCGGAGCCAAGGCTCCGCGGCCAAGAGGGCCCAAAGCGAGGGGGATGCGCACCGTGAGTCAACTCGTCCTGCGCGACGTGTCGTACGGCTATCCCGAGCGGCCCGTGCTCGAACGGATCTGCCTGTCGGTGCGGCCCGGCGAGAAGGCGTGCGTCATCGGGGAGAACGGCTCGGGCAAGTCGACGCTGCTGCGCCTGATGGCGGGCGAGTCCGCGCCCGCCGAGGGCGAGGTGGCCGTCGTCTCGGACGGCGGCACCGGCCATCTCGCCCAGACCCCGCGCCTTCCGCCGCACGCCACCGTGCGGGACGCGGTGGACGACGCGCTCGCCGAGCTGCGGGACCTGGAGCGGCGGATCCGCGAGGCGGAGGACGCGCTCGGCTCGGCGGGTCCCGCGGAGCTCGCCGCCTACGGGGACCTCGTCGCCGCTTTCGAGGCGCGTGAGGGCTACCGCGCCGACGCGCGCCTCGACGCGGCCCTGCACGGCCTGGGCCTTCCGCACCTGGAGCGCTCGCGGACCCTGGAATCGCTGTCCGGCGGCGAGGCCGCGCGCCTGGCGCTCGCCTGCGTCCTTGCCCCGCAGCCCGAGCTGCTCCTCCTGGACGAGCCGACGAACCACCTCGACGACCAGGCGCTGAGCTGGCTGGAAGAGCGGCTGCGCGCCCACCGGGGCACGGTCGTCGCCGTCACCCACGACCGGGTCTTCCTCGACCGGGTCGCCGAGGTGATCGTCGAGGTGGACGGCGACCGCAGGTCCGTGGCCCGCTTCGGCGGCGGCTGGCACGGCTATCTGGAGCAGCGGGCCACTGCCCGGCGCCGCTGGGAGGAGCGCCATCGCGCGTGGAGCGAGGAGGTCGCGCGCCAGGAGCGGCTGGCCGAGGGCGGCTCGGACCGGCTTTCCTCGGGCTGGCGGATGAGCGAGAGGCCCCGCTTCGCCAACCACAAGCGGTCGGTGGAGGGCCAGCTCTCCGGGATCGTGCGCAACGCCCGCGAGCGGCTGCGCAGGCTGCGCGCCGAGCCGGTGCCGCGCCCGCCCGACCCCCTGCACTTCACGGCCGGTGAGGGCCTGGCGGGCGGCGACCATCCTTTCGTACGCCCGGTCACGCTGACCGGTGTCACGGTGGGCGCGCGCCTGGCCGTCGACCGTCTGACCCTGGAGCCGGGTTCGCGCACGCTGGTGACCGGGGTGAACGGCGCGGGCAAGTCGACGCTCCTGGGCGTCCTCGCCGGAGTGCTCGAACCGGACCGCGGCGAGGTCCAGCTCCCCGCCCGGGTGGGTTACTTGCCGCAGGAGATCGCGTACCTCACCGGCGAGGACACCGCGAGGCCGCTCCTGGACGCCTTCGCGGCCGGACTCGCCGGGCTGCCCGAGGACCACGCGGACGCGCTCCTGTCGCTCGGCCTGTTCCGCGAGGAGGACCTGGCGCTCCCGGTGAAGGGGCTCTCCGTGGGGCAGCGCCGCCGCCTGGCGCTCGCCCGTCTGGTGACGTGCCCGGCCGACCTCCTCCTGCTCGACGAGCCGACGAACCACCTCTCCCCCGCGCTGGTCGAGGAGCTCGACGAGGCGCTCGCGGGTTACCAGGGCACGCTGGTCGTCGTGTCGCACGACCGCAGGCTGCGGGAGCGGTTCCGGGGCGAGCGGCTGTCGGTGGCGGACGGGCGGCCCGCCGTTCGCTAAGGAGTGGCCCGGCGGCCGTGCGGGGCGGGCGTCTCCGTGATGCCGGGTCCGTGCGCCCCGATGTTCGCGGCCCCGACCGCGGTGAGCACGGCCAGCAGCGTCGCCATCCCCGCGGTGGCGAGCGCGGCCTGCCAGTCGACGTCCAGGAGGGTGGTCGCCCCGGCGACCAGGACGGCGGCGAGCGACTGTGCGAAGGTACGGAGCGCGCGCTCCGCGGTGGCCTTCCAGAATCCAGCGGTCCACATGTCGGGCCCACCCTCTCGTGGTCAACGGGTCAACCTTTGGCATACCGCTGTTGCGGGCCGCTGCCCAGCAGGAAGACGCACCGGCCTCACAGATCGAGGCGATGTCCCGTCGTCGCGTCGACGTGGGCCGGGATCTCGTCGTGGCGGTCGCCGACGGTGGGGGTGCCCGTGGGCTCGAAGAGGAGGATCGTGGCGCCGGACGGCGCGGACGGCTTGTGCTCGGTGCCGCGCGGGACGGTGAAGACGGCGTCCTTGGGCAGGGTGACCGTGCGTTCGCCGGACGACTCGCGCAGACAGATGCGCAGTTCGCCCTCCAGGACGAGGAAGAACTCGTCGGTGTCGTCATGGACGTGCCAGAGGTGGTCGCCCTGCACCTTGGCCACGCGGACGTCGTAGTCGTTGACGCGGGTGACGATGCGCGGGCTCCAGAGCGCGTCGAAGGAGGCCAGGGCCTCGCTGAGGGCGATCGGTCCGGCCGCTGCGTTCGGTTCGTCGGTCATGCCCCCAGCTTCCGACGGCTGCCGCCATCATGGTGAGTGGTAGAAATAGCGCATGCCGCAAGAATCCTCTCAGGCGCCCGGTGGACCGACCGATAGGCCGATCGACAGGCCGATCGATAGGCGGATCCGTGAGGCGCCCGACGAGGTGACCGGGCAGGCCGCCGGAGGTCCGGGGCCGCACCGCGTCGTCGTCATCGTCGACGCGAACTCCAACCCCTTCGAACTCGGCTGCGCCACCGAGGTCTTCGGCCTGCGCCGACCCGAGATCGGGCGCGAGCTGTACAGCTTCGCCCTGTGCTCGCCCGAGCCGCGCACCCTGATGCGCGACGGGTTCTTCACGCTCACGGGCGTGGCCGGTCTGGAGGCCGCCGAATCGGCGGACACCCTGATCGTGCCCAACCGCCCCGACGTCGAGGTCCCCCGCCGCCCGGCCGTCCTGGACGCCGTCCGGCGGGCGCACGCCCGCGGGGCACGGCTGGTCGGGTTCTGCAGCGGTGCCTTCACCCTCGCCGAGGCCGGAGTGCTCGACGGGCGCCGGGCCACCGCGCACTGGCAGTGGGCGGACGACTTCCGGGCCCGCTTCCCCGGCGTACGGCTCGAACCGGACGTGCTCTTCGTCGACGACGGCGACATCCTCACCGCCGCGGGCAGTGCCGCCGCCCTCGACCTGGGGCTGCACCTGGTCCGCCGCGACCACGGCGCCGAAGTCGCCAACGCGGTGAGCCGGCGGCTCGTCTTCGCCGCCCACCGGGACGGCGGGCAGAAGCAGTTCGTGGAACGGCCGGTGCCCGAGGTGCCCGACGAGTCCCTGGCGCCGGTCCTCGCCTGGGCCCAGGAGCGCCTCGACTCACAGCTCTCGGTACCGGGCCTGGCCGCGCACGCCGCCCTCAGTCCGGCGACCTTGCACCGCCGCTTCCAGGCCCAGCTGGGCACCACTCCCCTGGCCTGGCTCACCGGCGAACGCCTCGCGCTGGCCTGCCGGTTGATCGAGCGGGGCGTGGCGCCCTTCGACGCGGTCGCCCGGCGCAGCGGCCTGGGCACCACCGCCAACCTGCGCGCCCTGCTGCGCCGCGAGACGGGCCTCACCCCCTCGGCGTACCGCCGCCGCTTCGGCCCCGCGCCGGACTGAGGCGGGCTAGCCTGGCCGCGTCCGATCCCCAGGACACGGACGGCCCGAGGGGCGGCGAGGCGTTGACGATCGACATCCACCGTGCGGACCTGGCCTCGGACAGGTTGGAGGTGCGGGTCGCTGCCGTGAGCGGGCTGGGGCGGCTCCTCGCGGGACCGCTCGCGCGGGGCGAACGCGAGGCGGTCGTCCGGGAACTGGTCGGGTTCGTCCGCCGCAGCGTGGCACATCCCCGGCTGTCGCGCATGGGCCCCATGTTCCTGCGCGAACGCGAGCCCGTCGCCCTGGCGGCCGACGTCCAGGCGGTTCTCACCGCCCTCGCCCGGCGGCCCGAAGCCGTGGAGGCGGGCCGCCTCGACCTCGACGGACTCGATCTGCGCTCCGCCGACGCGAGCGGCGGGCGGTGGACGCACGCCCGGCTCACCGGCAGTGATCTGCACGACGCCGATCTCGGCGGAGCCGACCTGCGGGACGCGGACCTGTCGTGGGCCTTCCTGGAACGGGCCGCCCTGACGTCCGCACGGCTCGGCCAGGCGAACCTGACCAACGCACATCTCCGGCAGGCGGACCTCAGGAGCGTCCAGGCGGCGCACGCCTGCTTCTGGGGGGCCGAACTCCACCATGCCCGCGCTGAAGACGCCCGTTTCGAGTTCGCCGACCTGCACCGGGCCACCCTCGACCACGCGGACCTGCGGCGCGCGCGGTTGCCGTACGCCTCGCTCAGGGCGGCGTCCGCGCGGCACGTCTGCCTGGAGGGCGCCCTGCTCCACTTCGCCGACCTGCGGGAAGCCGTGCTCGACGACGCCGATCTGACGGAGGCGCGGCTGGACCACGCGGACCTGTCGGACGCCCGGCTGCACCACGCGCGGCTGGCCGGAGCCTCGCTGCGGCACTGCCACCTCGTCAAGGTACGTGCCCAGTACGCGGACCTGCGAGGCGTCGACCTGTCCCACGCGAACATGAACGTCTCCGACCTCCGGTACGCCGACCTGCGCGACGCCGATCTACGCGACGCGTCCCTGTTCCGGACCCGGCTGTCCCGCGCCGACCTCGGCGGGGCCCGCCTCGACCAGGCTGATCTGCACGGTACGGACCTGACCGAGGTCTGGGGTCTTGAACCCGAACAGCTCGCCACCGCCTGGGTCCACGAGAAGACCCGCCTCGACCCGGAACTGGCGCGGCACCCCCTGGTGCGGGCGCGGATCGCCGCGACCAAGACCCGCTTCGACTGACCGACGACCGATGACCGACGACCCATGGCCGGTGTCCCGGCCGCGCGGCCTCAGCTCAAGGTACGCAACGCGCCCAGCTGCTCGAACCGGTCCCGGAAGCCCTTCGCCCTCCCTTGCGGCAACCCCCACAACCTGCCGATCTTCGGCAGGGCATCGGTCATCTCCCGGGACTGGGACCGCACCTGGATCAAGAAGCGCAGCTCGGGCCGGAAGCACTGCCACCACAGGCGCCGCCGCAGGTCGGCGGGGACCTCCGCGGTGGCGATGCCCATCAGGGTCGCGATCTCCTCGGGCAGTTGCGCCGGGGTGGCCCGGGTGAGGCGGCCCACGATCTTCGTCACCAGCGAGAAGCCGTGGCCGCACACCTCGGTCAGTCCGACCGCCTCGCTGCGCACCGCGGCGAGCAGCTGCCGGGAGGTGTCGGAGGCCTCGCCGAGCGCCAGGGCCTCGTCCAGCTCCCGGCGGCGGGCGCGGAACCGGCGGGCCCGCGTGCGCAGTTCGGCCAGGCGCGGCCAAAGGTCCTCGATCCGCCGGGCGCCGGCGAGCGCGACCGCCAGGAACACCGGCAGGACGAGGTCCTGCTCCCGGGCCAGCTCGCGGTAGGCGCGGTGGGCCGCCTCGCCGGTGAACAGCCGGTCCTCCAGCTGCCAGCCGCGCTCACAGAAGTAGTGCCGGAACGGCATCCGGGCGGTCGCGGGCGCGTACGGCAGCCCCAGGAGGTTGGCGAAGGACTGCGAGGCGTGGGCCCGGTACGTCACGTCGCCCAGGACCGGCGCGCAGTATCCCTCCGACAGCGAGGGCAGGTCGTCGCAGTAGGGATCGCGCAGCAGCGTCAGCTTCGGGGTGAACCAGCCCTGGGCCTCGCAGGCCGCCAGCGCCTCACCGGGCCGCACGGGGCGCCCGGTCACCAGCGTCCAGGCGTCGGCGACCTCGCGTACGGCATCCGCCCAGTACGTGCCCGCGGGCAGCTCCCGCTGGTGGGCCAGCGGGGAGACCAGGGCGCGGTAGGACCTGAGGCTCTCCTCGTACAGCCGGGCCGGCACGCCGTCCTCCCGTGAGAGCGGCGCAACGCCCACGAACACGTCGTCGCCGAGGAGTTCGTTGAGCCGCGCGGCGGGCACGAGGTGCTCGCCCGCGTAGTGGATCCGGTCGGACATGATCACGCGGTCCGCGAACGCGGCCAGGTCCCACAGGGTCAGCGGCGTGAGCCAGCGCCGGTCGCCGGCCAGCAGTCGGTCGGCGATCCCCACGGTCGTGGCGTCCATGTACACGCTGTTGCGGGCGGCGGCCGGGCGCCAGTCCGCGAGGGCCCGCAGCTCGGCGGGCGTCACGTCGTCCAGGTGGGCGATGCCCGCGTCGACGGCCGAGCGGACCGCCGGATCGGCGCTGTCCCACCGGGCGACGCGGCCCGCGATACGTTCGGCGCCCGCCCGGCAGCCGTCGAGCAGCTCGTCGGGCGTCCGGGCCGCCAGGGGGTCGTTGTTCCGCGGCACGTCCGGCCTCCTGGGGATGGACGGGGGATGGACTCCGGCATCGGGTTCCATCATCCACCGCTCCCCTCGCGCCGCGGCGTGAACCTGGTATGCGCCGCCCGCTCGGGGGACATGACGAGGAGGAGCGGGCGGCCGGTGGGCCCGTCAGCGGCGGCGGTGGGCTCCCCTGGTGCGGGCCGTCGTCTTCGCGTCCTTCTTGAACGCCCACTCCATGTCGGGTTCCATCGCGAACCGGAACAGGCGCTGCACCGGCGGTGTGCAGAGCACGGTGATCAGGGCCCCGGCGCCGACGGTGACGGTGATCTCGCCGAGCGGTGTGTGCAGCCAGCCGAGGTCGTACCAGTCCCAGAAGCGCGAGCCCTTGGCGATGAACCCGTGCAGCAGATAGCCGTAGAGCGTGCCCGCGCCCAGTGCGGTGAACCAGAGCCTGCGGCCGGGGACCCAGGCGAAGAAGCAGGCGACGAGGACCATCGAGCAGCCGAACATCCCCAGGGTCATCACGGCCCCGGACCAGCCGGGCGCGGCCAGTTCCTGCGCGCTGTCCCGGCGGTAGAACCAGGCGGCGTTCATGCGCGGCGCCGCCCAGTACGCGAAGAGCAGGGCGCCCGCGAAGACGGGCAGCGCCAGGATGCGGGCCTCCCGGCGGCGCACGATCTGGAAGTGCTCGGCCTTCAGGCACAGGCCGAGGACGAAGAACGGCAGGAACTGCAGGACGCGTTGCAGGTCGAGGTCGTCGCCGATGTCCGGCGAGACCGAGGCGAGCACGGCGATGGCGAGCGCTAGGGGCAGGGGCCAGCGGACCACCTTCCACAGCGGGGTGGTGAGCCTCCAGACGAAGAGCGCGCCCAGGAACCAGGTCAGGTACCAGGGGTCGAGCAGGCTGATCGGGTAGGTCGGGTCGTCGCCCGCCCACCGCTTGAAGAAGGTGTAGGCGACCTCGAAGATGACGTACGGCACGGCGATGCCCGTCACCAGGCGCTTGAGACGGCCGGGGCTCGCGTCGAAACTCCGCGAGAAGTAGCCGGAGATGACGATGAACGCCGGCATGTGGAAGGTGTAGACGGTGATGTAGAGCGCGGCCGCCGCCCGGCTGTCGCCGCGCAGCGGCTCCCAGGCGTGGCCCATCGCGACCAGCACGATGGCCAGGTACTTGGCGTTGTCGAAGAACGAGTCCCGGCGCTTGACCGGAGGCTGCGGCGCCACGGTGGGTGCCGCCGGAGCCTCCGGAGGGGCATGGCGCGCGGCGGGCAGCGGCGCGCGCAGTGCTCCGGTGCGGTCCATCGAGCGGACGGGCTCACTCACGGGACCTCCCGGGGGAACCCGGGCCCGCGGTCTCGCTTCTGACGCCGAATGCGGGTGCTACACCTGTGTAGAACATCACCGGCACCCTAGCCACCGAAGCCCCCGGACGTACAGTCGCGCCACCTGTGAATCAGCTGAGCGCCGCCGGTGCGGGGCCGACCAGTTCGGACAGGACGTCCTCCATGGTGACGAACCCGAGAACCGTCCCGCTCGCTCCGGTGACCGCCGCCAGATGGCTGTCCGCGGCCCGCAGCGCGGTGAGCGTGTCGTCGAGCGGTGTGTCGATGTGCACGCGTGTGACCAGGTGGAACGCGCTGCGCGGGAAGGGCCGGTCCCGCTCGGCGATGCCCAGGGTGTCCTTGATGTGGAGGTAGCCGAGCAGGGTGCCGTCGGGGCCGGTCACCGGGAAGCGGGAGAAGCCCGCTTCGGCGGCCACCTTCTCCAGGCGCGCGGGGGTGACGGTGTGCTCAACAGTTCGCATCTTGGCGGTCGGCACGAGGATCTCGCCGACCGGCCGGGTGCCCAGTTCCAGCGCGTCGCGCAGCCGCTCGCCGTCGGCCGCCGACAGGAGCCCGGCCTCGCTGGAGTCGACGACCATCCGGGCGAGCTGGTCGTCGGTGTAGACCGAGTCGACCTCGTCCTTCGGTTCGACCCGGAGCAGCTTGAGGAGGGTGTTGGCGAAGGCGTTGATGCCGAAGACGACCGGCTTGAGGGCGCGGGTGAGGGCCACCAGCGGCGGGCCGAGCAGCAGCGCGGTCCGGGCGGGCGCAGCGAGCGCGATGTTCTTGGGGACCATCTCGCCGATCAGCATGTGCAGGTAGGTCGCCACGGTCAGGGCGATGACGAAGGCGATCGGGTGCACGAGGGCGTGCGGGATGTGGACCGCCTCGAAGCCCGGCTCCAGGAGGTGCGCGATGGCGGGTTCGGCGACCGCGCCGAGCACCAGCGAGGAGACGGTGATGCCGAGCTGGGCGGTGGCCATCATCGCGGAGATGTGCTGAAGGCCCCACAGGGTGATGCGGGCGCGCTTGTCGCCCTCCTGGGCGCGCGGTTCGATCTGGCTGCGGCGCACGGAGATCAGGGCGAACTCGGCGCCGACGAAGAAGGCGTTGGTGAGCAGGGTCAGGGCGCCGATGGCGAGCTGGAGCGTGGTCATCGTGCTTCCTCCGCGGCCTGGCGCGGCATCTGGAGTTCCGGTTCGGTGATGCGGACCCGGTCGGCGCGGTGGTGCTCGACCGTCAGGACGGACAGCTGCCAGCCGTCGAGGTCGAGCGCGTCGCCCTTGGCGGGGATGCGGGAGAGGCGGGTGGCGATGAGCCCGGCCACGGTCTCGTACGGGCCGTCGGGCGCGGTGAGCCCTATCGCGGCGAGCTGGTCGATGCGCACGCCGCCGTCGGCCTCCCACGCGGTGCGGCCGTCCGGGGTCTCCTGGGCGGGCAGCAGGTCGGGGACCTCGACGGGGTCGTGCTCGTCGCGTACCTCGCCGACGACCTCCTCGACGATGTCCTCCACCGTCGCCACACCGGCCGTGCCGCCGTACTCGTCGATTACCACGGCCATGGTGCGGGTCTCGCGCATCCGCTCGAGAAGCCGGTCGGCGGGCAGGCTGTCGGGCACGAGCAGGGGCTCGGTGGCGAGGTCGGTGACCGGGGTGAGCCGCCGCCGCTCGGGCGCCAGGGCGAGCACGTCGCGGATGTGCACGGTGCCGATGACCTCGTCCAGGCTGTCGCGGAAGACGGGAAAGCGGGACAGGCCGGTGGCGTGCGTCAGGTTCGCCGCGTCGGCGGCCGTGGCGTGCGCCTCCAGGGCCCGTACGTCCACGCGCGGGGTCATCACGTTCTCGGCGGTCAGCTCGCTCAGGTGCAGGGTGCGCACGAACAGTTCGGCGGAGTCCGCCTCCAGGGCGCCCTCGGCGGCCGAGCGCCGGGCGAGGGCGATCAGCTCCTCGGGGGTGCGCGCGGAGGCCAGCTCCTCGGCGGGCTCCAGGCCGAAGCGGCGTACGACGTGGTTCGCGGTGTTGTTCAGGTGCCGGATGAAGGGACCGAAGGCGGCGGTGAAGCCGCGCTGCGGTGCCGCCACGACCTTGGCGACGGCCAGCGGCCGGGAGATCGCCCAGTTCTTCGGCACCAGCTCGCCGACGACCATCAGGACCACGGTCGACAGGACCACGCCGAGCAGGGTGGCCACGGTCGGGGCGGCGGCGCCGAGCCCGGCCGCCGTCAGCGGGCCGCGCAGCAGGGCCGCGAGGGACGGTTCGGCGAGCATGCCGATGACCAGCGACGTGACGGTGATGCCGAGCTGGGCGCCGGACAGCTGGAAGGTCAGCCGCCGGACCGCCTTGAGGGCGCCCTCGGCGCCGCGCTCCCCCGCCGCGGCGGCGCGTTCGAGGTCACCGCGCTCGACGGTGGTCAGGGAGAACTCGGCGGCCACGAAGAGCGCGCAGGCGAGCGTGAGGAGCAGGGCGAGCAGCAGGAGCAGGATCTCGGTCACCGTGCCACCCCCGTTCCCTCGCGCTCAAGCGGCGGGCGGGACGTGGCACGGTTCGTACTGGGAGGCTCACCCATTGCGGGTCCGTGGCTCCTTCTCGTACTCGTACGCGGTGTCGTACGAGGGCGGTGGCGGGGAAGCGGGAGTGCTTCTACAGCCACTGTAAAGGAACAGCAAAGCGTCCCGGCAGGGTGGCGGCCGGATCGTGCCTAGAGCGGCGTGGCCGCGTGCAGGATCAGGACCATCGTCACGGCGGAGTTCGCCGACGACATGGCGGACGCGGCCGCTCCTGCGGTGGCCGCCCACGCCGCCAGCCCCACCGCGGTGAACAGCGAGGGCCAGCTGCGCGCCGTGGGCGCCGGGCCCAGGAGCGCCGCGACACGGCGGGGCACGGGCCCCGGCGCGGCCAGTCCGGCCAGGGTGGGGGCCGGCGCGCCCCGGGAGTGCAGGGCCGCCTTGCCGATCGCGCGGGCGACGATCCTGCGGTCGCCGACGACGCGGGCGGCGTCCTCGTCGGCCCAGCGCTCGGTGGTGTACGCCACGGCGGTGCGCAGCGGGCGCAGGAAGGGGTTGGCGCGCGCGGCCAGTTGCACGGCGAGGAGGTAGCGGTGGTGCCGGGTCGCGAGGTGGGCGCGCTCATGGGCGAACAGGGCGCGCCGCTCGGCGGGGGCCAGGCAGTCGAGCAGGGCGGTGGTGACCACCACCCGGTCGCGGGCGCCGCCGGGCAGCGCGTAGGCGTAGGGCACGGCGTCGGGCAGGACGGCGACGGCGGTGCCGGGCAGACCGGCCAGCGCGCGGTGGGCGCGGCGGCGGACCTGGCGGTGGCGCCACAGCGTCCTGCCGCACGCCGCGGCCACGGCGAGCAGCCCCGGAATGGCCAGGCGCCCGGCGATCTCGTCGAACGGGACCGCGGCGCGCACCTCGGGATCCGACCAGCCGTCCGGCAGCGGGTTCCCGGGCAGCTGCGCCGTGCCGACGACCATGAGCAGGCCCAGGCACAGGGTGCTGCACAGCGCCATGACCGCGGCGACCGTCGTGAGCAGCCGGGTGGCGGCCCGCGGGTGCAGCCGCTGCTCGGCGAGCCGGGCGACCGGCCAGGCCGTCAGCGGAAGCACCAGCGGCAGCAGGACGAACATCCCCATGACGGTTCAGTCGTCCCGGTCCGTCGGCGCCCGGGACGGTTCCTCGGACGGTTCCCCGGAGCCTGCCTCGGCCTGCCGGAAGAGCTCGCGCAGCAGCCGCTCGTCGCCCGGCGGGAGCGCGGTGAGGAAGCTGGCGAGGACCGCCTCGCGGTCGCGCTCGCCGTCGAGCACCTTGCGCATCTTGCGGGCCGCGAGGCCCGCCTCGTCGGCCGCGGGCAGCCACGCGAAGGAGCGGCCCGCCCGCTCACGGGTCACCGCGCCCTTGTCCAGCAGCCGGCTCAGGATCGTCACGACGGTGGTGTACGCGAGGTCGGCGCCGAGCCGCTCCTTCACCCAGCCCGCGGTCGCGGGACCCTCCGCCGCGCGCAGGGCGGCCAGGACCTGCGCCTCCAGCTCACCCTGCCCCCGCCGCCGGGAACGCCGCCGCTGCTCCGCCACGCCCGTCTCCCTTCCACTGCCTCGTCGTCCTGGAGAGGCTAACGCCCGGCGGCCCCTGGTGCGGCGCCGGTCGGGTGCGACGCGGTCCTCCCGCGCGGTCCCGGCGGCGCGCGAAACGGCGTTGCCCCGCCCCACGGCGCCCGTTACGATCACTCGCGTGACTGCCGGGTCGGCCATGGGCCATGCACGAGTGAGGCTCCCGGCCTCGGCGTGAGCGCGAGGCGGGCCAGAGCCCCGCCCCCTCTTCCGTCTTTCCTCCAGCGCCTTGCGTCTTTCCTCCGGCGCGCCCCACGCGGCGCGTCACCAGTGGAGCCAAGACGTCCGAGACCTCGATGACACGGAAGAGATTTCATCCATGCCGCACGGCCAGCACCCGTACGACCCCGCTTCACCCGTCACGACCGTCCAGTTGAACCACACCGCCGTCCTGGCCAAGGACCGGCAGCTGTCGGCGGAGTTCCTCGCCGCGATCCTGGGACTGGAGGTCGGCGCGCCGTTCGGGCCCTTCCTGCCCGTCGACCTCGGCAACGGCGTGACGCTCGACTACTACGAACTGCGCGACGAACCCGTCCAGTCGCAGCACTACGCGTTCCTCGTGCCCGACGAGCAGTTCGACGGCATGATCACCCGCCTGGAGACGGTCGGGGTCACGTACTACGCCGACCCCGGCCACACCGAACCCGGCCAGATCAACCGGCTGTTCGGCGGCCGTGGCGCGTACTTCGACGACCCGGACGGCCACAACATGGAGATCATGACCCGGCCCTACGCACGCCCGTAGCGTCCGCGGGTGATCCCCGCGGGCGGAACGGCCCGCTCCCTGGGGCTGTTCGTCTGTTCGAGACAGGATTGAGGCACCCGCGTCCCGCCCGCACCGGCAGCGGGCGGGACACGGGTGCCCGGCGGGAGACCTGGGACCGGATCGGGCCGTGCGCCCTGAGGCGGCGGGGTGAGCCGGAGCCCTGAGCGCCGGATGGGTCCCGGGAGCCGGCCGGTCGACGTACTCGGCGTCCCTGAGGCACGGGCGTGCGCACGCGCGCCGGTCGGCGCAAAAGGCTCATTGCGGCACTTGTCCGGCGGCAGTAGAAGGGGCATTGACCCGAAAACGTTGCGGCCGCGGCGTCGGAAAGGCATCACATCGCAGCTCTCAGAGAAGCCGGGTGATCCACCATGCCTCAAGACCCGCACAGCTCCGTATCGAACGAACCGGCCGACGGCACCGTCACCATGGCCGCCGAACAGGAAGCGGTCCTCCAGCCCGCGTCCGAGGGCACCCAGGGCGAGCCCCAGCACTCGACGGGCGAGGGCCTGGAGCACGTCGAGGGCTACCGGCGCCCCGAGCACTTCGCACCGGAGGCCTGGACGGCCCCGACCGCCGCGCTGCCCGACATCGGCGAGGCGTCCTTCGGCCCGCCGCCGCCGGCGCCCGAGACCGTGCACGGCCCCGACGACCGCACCCAGATCACCAACACCAGCGTGTACCCGTGGCGGGTGCACTGCTATCTGCTGATCACCGCCCGCGACAACGCCCTTTACCAGGGCACCGGCTGGCTCCTCGGCCCCCACACGCTCGCCACCGCAGGCCACTGCGTCTACATCAAAGGCAGCGGCGTGGCCGGCCGGGACGGCTGGGTCAAGAGCATCCAGGTCATGCCGGGGCGCAACGGCGCCTCGCTGCCCTACGGCAGCATCACCTGCACCAGCTTCCGTTCCGTGACCGGCTGGACGCAGAACGGCGACGAGAACTTCGACTACGGGGCCATCATCACGCCCTCGAACATCGGCGCCACCACCGGCTGGTTCGGCTTCGGCGTCTGGTCGGACTCGGACCTGCTCAAGACCACCGGAAACATCGCCGGTTACCCGGGCGACAAGCCGCCGGGCACACTCTGGTACGCGGCACGCGGGGTCGACTCGGTCGCCGCGCGCAAGGTGTACTACGACATCGACACCGCCGGCGGGCAGAGCGGCAGCTCCGTCTACCGCATCGACAACAACAACCGCTACGGCTTCGCCATCCACGCCTACGGCGGAGCCCGGGTGAACTCGGGGACCCGGTTCACCACCCCCGTCTACAACAACTACGTGGCATGGAAGGCGTGAGCCGACCCCGATGAGCGCAAGCAGGCCCGCAGTGGAGATCACCGGCACCGTACGGGACGCCTCGGGCGCCCCGGTGCCGGGCGCGCACGTCCTGTTCACGCAGGGGCCCCAGCCGCTGCCGGACATCGCCGCCGTGACGGACGCGGAGGGACGGTTCTCCCTGATCGCCCCCACCGCGGGCCAGTACACGCTCACCTGCCGGGCGGACCCGCTCGCGGGTCCGCCCGGCACGGCCGAGACCACCGTCCGCGTCGACCGGCCGGCCGAGGCCGCCGCGTCGGAGCGGCTGCGGGTCGATCTGACCCTGCGGTGAGCGGCACGGGCGGCGCGCGGCGACGGCGGTGGACATGCGTGGTGCGCGACTCCTGTCTAGCGTCACGAGCATGAACACTGACCCGCAGCGTTTTGAGATCCTGCTGGTTCCCGAGTTCTCGGGGGACGGCCAGAGCACGACCGACGCCCGCGCCGCCCTGCGCTCGGCCGTGGTGGCGGCCACCGGCGAGACCGGGGCCTCCGGGTTTCCCCGGTACACGGGCGAGGGCATGGAGGCCGACATCGATCCCGGGACCCGCACCGTCGAGGCGCTCCTGGTGGACGGGTCCGAGCTGGACTACGGTCTCTCGGCGCGGGTCGCGGACGCCTAGGAGGGCCGGGCCCGGTCCCGCCGCGCCACCGGCCCGGTCACGGCGGCGGGGCCACCTCGCCGACGAGCCGTGCCAGGACGTCCGTGAGCGCCGGCGGCGCGCCCGCGGGGGCGGGTCCGACCGCGCCGGCCGGGGAGACGGTGCCCACCACGGCGTCCCCCGAGTGGACCAGGAGGTGGCTGGGCGGCCGCAGTTGGCGGGCCTGGTCGATGACCGTCGCCGCGTCGCCCGCGAACCGGGCGCTGAGGTCGATGACCAGGACGTCGGGCAGCAGGGCGCGGGCCCTGGCCAGGGCGAGGACGCTGTCGTCCGTCTGGGAGATGACGTACACGCCGGGGACGGTCTCGATCCGCGCGATCAGATCGGCGGCCCGGTGGTCGGCGGCCAGCACCAGCACGGTCAGCACGTTCGCCCCTTCGCGTGGTCCGGAGCGCACCGGACATCGTTCGAGCATGTCATCCGACGGGCGGGATCCGGCGGTCCGCGCGGCACGCGCGTGTCGGCTCCCCCGGACCGGAGACCCCTCCCGGAGTAAAGCGAATTTCTAGATACCCGTTCTAGTTCGCTGGGATAGGCTCCGGCCATGACGCACAGCGGCAGAGCGGGCACGGCGCACCGTGCCGCCTAAGCAGCGACGCGGCGAAGCCACCGTCGACCGGCTCCTGAGCGCGGCCCTCCAGGTGTACGCCACGTCCGGCCGCCCCGGGTTCACGGTCCACGCGGTCACCGCGGCCGGCGGCGTCAGTCTCGGCAGCCTCTACCACCACTTCGGCAGCATCGACGGCCTCGCCGCCGCGCTGCACTCCCGCTGCACCGAGCAGCTGTTCGACGAGCTGATCGCCGCGCTGAGCCGCGCCCGCAGTGCCCGGGAGGGGGTCCACGCCCTGGTCACCGCCTATCTGCGGTTCACCGAGGAACACCCGGACGCCGCGCTCTTCCTGCACGCGTCCGCCTGCTCGGGCCATCTGGCGGCGCACACCGAGGAGATCCGCGCGGCCCGGGCCGCCAAGCTGGCGGTGGTCGCGGAGTGGCTGCGGCCGCGGGTCGCGGCGGGCGAGATCGCGCCGCTGCCCGCCCCCGTCCTGGAGGTCCTGGTCATGGGGCCGGTCGCCGAAGCCGCGCACCGCTGGCTGGGCGGCACGGACGCCATGGACCTCACGGAGGCGGCACGGTTCCTGCCCGACCGGATCTGGCGCTCGCTGCGGCCGGACTAGGCCGGCTGCCGCGCCGGCAGGTCGAGCCGCGTGAGGTGGTCCGGGGCGAGCGCCCGCAGGAAGTCCACGGCGTCGAACACGTCCCCGGCCGCACGCACGCCCGGCGCCGCGCCGCGTCCGTCGAGGACACGCTCCAGGGCCTCCACCACGAGCGGCGCCGTCACGGCGTAGATGTCGCGCCCGCCCGCGACCGCGCGGCGGGTGTCCTCGCCGCGCCGCACGACCGCCTCGACGAGGAAGGTCTGCGCCGAGCGCCCCGCGGCGTCCGCGGGCAGCGGCGCCGGGGTGTCCGCGGACCGGATGTCCCGCAGCGGCGCGAGGTTCATCACCGCCCGCACCTCGGGGGTGCGCACGTGGCGCGGCAGCGTGACCTGGTCGGCCGTGGCGAACGCGGCGGCGTCCTGGGTGCCCAGCGGCTGGGGGAAGTCCCACGGGAACGCGTCCTGGGAGTAGTCGAACGGACGCAGTTCGCCCCCGGTGTAGACCAGGTGCTGCCCGGCGTTGCTCTCGCCGGTGCGCCGGGTGCCGTCGGTGGGGTGCCAGCTGTCGAGGCCGTACGCGAGCGTGATCTCGTCCGCGTCCGGCCAGTCCCCCAGGGCCGCGGTGGCCAGCAGGTCGCCCAGACCGCCGTAGAACGCCAGGGACGGCGCGACGACCACGCCCGCCTCCCGCGCGCGCTCGTCGTAGGTGTCGAACAGGGCGGCGCCGACGCCCTGTTCGGCGGCGACGTCCAGGTACGGGATGCCCGCGCGCAGCGCGGCGTCGACGACCGGAAGGGCCGTCTCCAGGAACGGGCCCGCGCAGTTGACGACCGCCGACGCGCCGGCGAGGGCGCGGTCGAGGGACCCCGCGTCCGCGGTGGAGGCCACGCGCACCGGCGCGCCGGGAGCCAGGTCGCCCAGCGCTTCGAGCTTCTCCCGGTTCCGCCCCACGAGCAGCGGCTTGGCGCCGCGCCGCAGCAGCTCGGCCACGACGAAGCGGCCGGTGTGGCCGTACGCGCCGACGACCGCGACCGTGCGCCCCGCCAGGGGGACGCCGGCGCCCGAAACGGCGGTCGTGGAAGGGGTGTTGCTCATCGATGGCTCCCTGGGTCCGGCGGGCGGTGTGCCCTGCACGCACCATGATCCGGGCCCGGTCCGCCCGCTGCCAGCGGCCGGAACGACGAGGGGCGTACAGTTTCGGACATGCGGACCGTGGCGATGGCACTTCCCGAGGGCAGCATGCTGTTCGAGGCCGCGGCGGCCTTCGAGGTCTTCGGCTCGGACCACTCCGATCTGGCGGGGTCCTGGTACTCGTTCACCCTGTGCGGCACGGACGGCACGCGCGTCGGGCCGTGGCTGCGCGCCGAGACGGCGCACGGCCTGGAAGCCGTCGCCGCCGCGCAGACGGTGATCGTCCCGGCCTGGCGCGACATCGACCAGGACCCGCCGGGCGATCTCGTCGAGGCCCTGCGCACCGCGCACGCGGCGGGCTCCCGGATCGTCTCGCTGTGCACCGGCGCGTTCGTCCTGGCCGCCGCCGGTCTTCTCGACGGCCGCCGGGCCACCACGCACTGGGCCCACGCCGAGCGGCTCGCCGCGCGCCATCCCCGCGTCACGGTCGACGCCGACGTCCTGTTCACCGACGAAGGCAGGGTGCTCACCTCGGCGGGCAAGGCCGCCGGCATGGACCTGTGCCTGCACCTCGTCCGCGCCGACCACGGCGCGGCCGTCGCCAACGCCCTGGCGAGGCGGCTCGTGACCCCGCCCCACCGGGAGGGCGGCCAGGCGCAGTTCATCCCGGCGCCGGTCACCCACGGGCGCGACCATCCGCTGGCCGAGCTGCTGCCCTGGGTGCTCGCCCGCCTCGAACAGCCGCTCACCGTAGAGGATCTGGCCCGCCGGGCGGGGATGAGCACCCGCAATCTGTCCCGGCACTTCCACGCCGTCACGGGCACGGCGCCGCTGCGCTGGCTGCTCGGTCAGCGCGTGCGGCTGGCGCAGGAGCTGCTGGAGACGGGCGACGAGAGCGTCGAACGGATCGCCGCGCGCACGGGCATGGGGACATCCGCCACGCTCCGGCGCCATTTCACGCGGGTCACCGGCCTGCCGCCCGAGGCCTACCGCCGCACCTTCGGCGCCTCCTGACGTCCGGCCAGCCCCTCCCGGCGCTCCCGGGCACTGCCTTGATGTGCGACGCGACCGACTGATCGCCCGACTTGGGGGTACTCGGCGGCCATGCCCATCAGGAAGCAGTCGTTCGCACGCTGATCACATGCGCCCCGATCGGTGCCCGCGTCGCGTGGGTGCCCGTCGGCCGGCCTCAGCGCCGAACGAAACATGAGAACAGCCGAACGGACCACGACAACAAGGGAGGCAGCCATGATCACCGCCGTCATCATCGCCGTGGTCGTCATCGCGGCAGCCGCCGTCCTCTTCATCGGACTGCGGCGAGCCCGGGGCGGCGGACACGGCCTGAAGCAGCGCTTCGGACCGGAGTACGACCGCACGGTCACCCGTCACGACGGGGACGTACGGGCGGCCGAGGACGAACTGCGCGAGCGCGTACGACTGCACGGCTCCCTCAAGACCGAGCCGCTGCCGCCCGGGGCGCGTGAGCGCTACCTGGCCCAGTGGGCCGGCGTGCAGGAGCAGTTCGTCGAGTCACCGCAGCAAGCCGTCGTCGAGGCCGACGCGCTGCTGGCCCGCCTGGCCAGGGACCGCGGCTTCCCGGACGGCACGCATTTCGAGGAGCAGGTGGACGCGCTCTCCGTCCATCACGCCCACTCCGTCCACGGCTACCGCAGCGTGCACACGGCGACTCGCGGCCAGAACGGCACCGAGGAAATGCGTGAGGCCATGGTCGAGGCCCGACGCCTCTTCGAAGCACTGGTCGCCGAGGACTCGGCCGACCCCACCCGGCACAACGGGCAGACCACCGCCGAGCGCGGCCACACACCGTGGGCACTGCCCCGACGTCACGCGAAGGGAAGTGGCACGTCATGACCGATGCACAGCACTTCACACCCCGTGAGCAGCCGACCGGCAACGAGGCTTCCGTGCCTCCCCCCGCTCCCGCTCCTCCCGCCGGGTCCCCCACCCACGCCGCAGGCTCCCCCGCCGCCGGCTCCCCCGCCGTCGGCTCCCCCGGTGCAGGGGCCACCGATTCCCGTATCACCGGCTCCCCCCGCGCGGGATCCACGGACTCCCGTATCAGCGGTGCCACCGGCTCCCCCGACGCGGGTGTCACCGGTTCGCGCGCCACGGGCTCCCCCGCCCACTCCGCCACAACCGGCGTTGATCACGGCGCCGGACACGGCTCCGAGCACGGGCCCGTGCTGCTCGCGCCGGACGAGCGCGACAAGCTCGGGCTGCGGCTCCAGCACGCCCTCAGCAGCTTCGTCGAGAGCCCGCGCCAGGCGGTGGAGGAGGCCGACGCCCTCTTCGACGAGACCGTCAGGCACCTGACCGAGACCCTCACGGAACGGCGCCACACCCTGCGCGCCGGCTGGCAGGGCCACGACACCGAGGCACACACGGAAGAGCTGCGGCTCGCGCTGCGGCAGTACCGGGAAGCCACGGAACGGCTGCTGCGCATCTAGAGCGGCACGGAAGGCAACAGCACAACGGCATGACGTGGGGCCCGAAGCTTTCGCTTCGGGCCCCACGTCATGCCGCGCGCTGCCCGCGAAGGATCAGCCGTTGGGCAGGATGACCGCCCGGCCGTTGATCCTGCCGTCGTGCAGGTGCTCGTACGCCTTGGGCGCGTCGTCCAGTGCGTACGTCTCCACATGGACGTCGATCGCGCCGGAACGGGCCAGGTCGAGGACCTCGATCAGCTCGGACCTGCTGCCCCAGTACGGGGCGCGGACCGCCGCGTCGTAGGGGGTGACGCCGAAGCCGACGGTCGCGGAGCCGCCGCCGATGCCGACGATGGTGACGTCGGCCTCCACCGCCGCGCAGGCGGTCGCCGTGGCGACGGTGGGCGGGGCGCCGACGAAGTCGAACACCGCCTGCGCGCCCAGGCCGCCGGTCAGCTCGCGGACCTTCGCCGCCGCGTGCTCGTCCGACAGGACGGTCTCGTGGGCGCCGACCTGGTGGGCCAGGCGCAGCTTGCCTTCGGTGACGTCCAGGGCGATCACCCGCGCCGGGGCCAGCGCGCGCAGCAGCTGGATGGCCACGTGCCCCAGGCCACCGGTGCCGATGACCACGGCGGTGCTGCCGGGGGTCAGCTTGGGCAGGGAGACCTTGATCGCGTGGTACGGGGTCAGGCCGGCGTCGGTGAGCGGCACGGCGGTCACGGGGTCGAGGCCGCCCAGCGGGACCAGGTGCCGCGGGTCGTCCACGATCATGTACTCGGCGATGGCGCCGGGCGCCCCGAGCCCGGGCGGGCGGATGCCCAGCTCCTCGGCGCGCGTGCAGTAGTTCTCCTTGCCCTGCGTGCACTGCGGGCAGACGCCGCAGCCCCAGGGCCCGTAGACGGCCACGGAGTCGCCGATCTCGAAGCCGGTGACGCCCTCGCCCAGCGCGGCGACCGTTCCGGCGCCCTCATGGCCGAGGGTGAGCGGCAGCGGGAAGGTCAGCGCCTCCGCGGGCCAGCTCATCACCGCGATGTCGGAGTGGCAGACGCCTGCGGCGGTGACCTTCAGGAGCACCTGGCCGGGGCCGGGCTCCGGGCGCGGGACGGTGACCACCTCGGGGGCGGCGCCGACGCTGCGGTACTGGACGGCCTTCATACGGTCGGGCATGGCGGGGCTTGCTTGCGCTGACATCGAGGATGCCTCTTTTCGTTCTGCGTGCTCTGCGCTTGTTTCCCCCTCTCCGACTGTACTCCTCATGACGTCCCGTTGGGACATCTGACCCAATGGGACATCGCTCGGGGCGGCGCCGGACACCTCGGCCGCGCGAGAGGGGGCGGAGGCAGTCACACCCCGATACGGCTCAACAAGCCGCCGATGTAGACCAGTTGGCCGCTACTATGAAAAAACTAAGTGCCTGCTATCAACAGGGAAGGCGGCCCGCCCGCATGACGCGCAGCTATGACCAGTCCTGTCCGGCCGCCCGCGCCCTGGACGTCGTCGGCGGCCGGTGGTCGCTGCTGATCGTGCGCGAGCTGCTGCTCGGCCCCCGGCGCTACACCGACCTCGTCGCGGGACTCCCCGGCATCGGCCCGAACGTCCTGGCCGAGCGGCTGCGCGCGCTGCGCGACGCGGGCGTCTTGACCCAGACCAAGCTGCCGCCCCCGGCGGCGTCGGCGGTCTACGAACTGACCGCACTCGGCGCCGCCATGCGCCCGGTGCTCGACGAGCTGACCCGCTGGGGCCTGCGGCTGCCGACCGCACCCCGGCCGGGTGACTCCTTCCGGCTCAGCTGGGTGCTCGGCTGCCTGCGCGCCAGCTTCCGGCCCGAACTGGCGGGCGGCGTGCGGGAGACGTACGAGATCCGGGTGGACGGCGACACGTTCCATCTGCGCGTCGACGACGGCGTGCTCGACATCCGCAACGGCAGCGCGGCGGACCCCGTCTGCACCATCACGACCGACCTCGGCTCCTTCCTCGCCATCGGCGCCCGCCTCGTGGACGTCGAGGAGGCCGTGGCGCGCGGGCTCGCCCGGTTCGAGGGCGAACTGAGCGCCGCCGCACGGGTGATCGCCATCCTCGGCGCGCACCCGGAGGCCACCGGCGGCCGCCACGGCATCGTCGGAGCCGTCGGCGCCACCTTCCGCCCCGACCGTGCGCTCGGCCTGCGCGAGACCTACGAGTTCGTGGTCGGCGACCTGGTCTTCCACGCCCGGGTGGACGACGGCACCGTCGAGATGGACCTCGGCCCCGCGCCCGACGCCGTGACGACCCTCGTGACCGACCTGGGCACCCTGCTCCAGCTGGGCGCGGGCTCCCTGCCGCTCGAGGACGCGCTCAGCGCGCGGATGATCGAGGTCGGCGGGGACCCGGAAGCGGCCCTGCGGATGGCGGACGCCTTCGGCGTGGTCCGCGCCGACCGCCCGGCCACAGAAAATCTATCGTGGCGGACGTAGACATGTGGGCCTGATGGGTTTAGCGTCTTCCTCGTGACAGGGCCAGCAGGCAGTGGCACGGCAGTGGAGTGACGGGGCCGAAAGGATCTCGGGGTCCCCTTGCTGGCTGCCGGGCCGGGCGGCTCGACAGGGGCCGCCGCACGCGCGGGAAGCGCCCTGGCACATGACGGCGGGCCCCGGCGGATTTCGATCCGCCGGGGCCCGCCGTCGAGGTACGCGCACCCCGTGACCGGGGTCAGTCCGTGCCGAACTCCATCGCGGCGCGGTCCAGCATCGACTCCTCGTCGGCGGTCTCGCCGCGCGAGGCGATCGCCTCGGCGCCACCGCCGTCCATGGCTCCGATCAGGCCGGTCGACGCCGCCTGTGCCGCGCCGATCGGCGTCGGGTGACCCGAGCCGACGAGGCCGAGGCCCGCGTACTGCTCCAGGCGGGCGCGGGAGTCGGCGATGTCGAGGTTCCGCATGGTGAGCTGGCCGATCCGGTCCACCGGGCCGAACGCCGAGTCCTCGGTCCGCTCCATGGAGAGCTTGTCCGGGTGGTAGCTGAACGCCGGGCCCGTGGTGTCGAGGATCGAGTAGTCCTCGCCGCGCCGCAGCCGCAGCGTCACCTCGCCGGTGATCGCCGTGCCGACCCAGCGCTGGAGCGACTCACGGATCATCAGCGCCTGCGGGTCCAGCCAGCGGCCCTCGTACATCAGGCGGCCGAGGCGCCGGCCCTCGTTGTGGTACGCCGCGAGGGTGTCCTCGTTGTGGATGGCGTTGACCAGGCGCTCGTAGGCGATGTGCAGGAGGGCCATGCCCGGCGCCTCGTAGATGCCGCGGCTCTTGGCCTCGATGATGCGGTTCTCGATCTGGTCGGACATGCCGAGGCCGTGCCGGCCGCCGATCGCGTTGGCCTCCATGACGAGGTCGACCGCGGAGGCGAACTCCTTGCCGTTGACGGTGACCGGGCGGCCCTGTTCGAAGCCGATCGTCACGTCCTCGGTGTCGATCTCCACCGCGGGGTCCCAGAACCGGACGCCCATGATCGGCTCGACGGTCTCGAGCCCGGTGTCCAGGTGCTCCAGCGTCTTGGCCTCGTGGGTGGCGCCCCAGATGTTGGCGTCCGTGGAGTACGCCTTCTCCGTGGAGTCCCGGTAGGGCAGCTCGTGGGCGAGCAGCCACTCCGACATCTCCTTGCGGCCGCCGAGCTCGGTGACGAAGTCCGCGTCGAGCCAGGGCTTGTAGATCCGCAGGTGCGGGTTGGCGAGCAGCCCGTACCGGTAGAACCGCTCGATGTCGTTGCCCTTGAACGTGGAGCCGTCGCCCCAGATCTGCACCCCGTCCTCGAGCATGGCCCGCACCAGGAGCGTGCCGGTCACGGCACGGCCCAGCGGCGTGGTGTTGAAGTAGGGACGCCCGCCCGACCTGATGTGGAAGGCGCCGCACGCGAGGGCCGCGAGCCCTTCCTCGACCAGCGCCTCACGGCAGTCGACGAGCCGGGTGATCTCGGCGCCGTACGCGGAGGCACGGCCGGGTACGGAGGCGATGTCGGGCTCGTCGTACTGACCGATGTCGGCGGTGTACGTGCAGGGGACGGCGCCCTTGTCACGCATCCAGGCGACGGCGACCGAGGTGTCGAGACCGCCGGAGAAGGCAATGCCGACGCGCTCGCCGGTGGGGAGGGAGGTGAGGACCTTGGACATAGGAAGAGTATGCATGACTTCGCATGACCATGCAACGTAGTCCGCTCCGACGGCCGAAACGAGCGGCCTTCCGCCCGGTGCCGCCACGCGCCGACGGCCCCAGGATTGGCATGCACCCGTCTATTCACGGGCGGGTGCCTGCCCCTAAGGTGAGCGGCCTTCGCGTACTGGGGGGTCTCGTGAACGGTCTCCGAGCGGTCATCGTCTGTCTGATGCTCGCGTGTACAGCAGTGGTGGCGCCGACGGCGGCCGCGACGCCGGACTCGGCCGCGCCACCGACGTGGTCGGCGCTCCCGGTGCCCGCGGCGGCTCCACCGGTGTACGTGCTCGACCTCGCCGCCCGGGGGGCGGGCGAGGCGTGGGCGACCGGGTACGAGCAGACGGCCGAGGGCCAGCGGCCGCTCCTCTACCGCTGGGACGGCGCCGCGTGGAGCCGGGACACCACCTTCCCCGGCGCCGGTGAGCCGGGCTACCTCAACAAGGTGCAGATCGTCGGCAAGGAAGTGCGGATCTTCCACAACCGCTCCGGCGAGGGCGAGATCCTGCGCCGGTCGGCGACGGGGACGTGGAGCACCCTCCCACTGCCGCAGACCCTGTGGACCTACCAGGACTTCGCCGCCGTTCCGGGGGCCGCCTGGGTGGTCGGCGAAGACGAGACCGGGCTGAAGGTGCTGCGCCACGACGGCTCCGGCTGGACCGAGCAGTCCGTACCGCCCGGCGTGCGCTACGTCATGGGGGTCACCGCGCGGACCGCCACCGACGCCTGGGCCTGGGCGGACACCGACACCGGGTCCACCGTCCTGCGCTGGGACGGCACGGCGTGGCGGGACGCCCAGGTGCCCCTGCCGGCGAACGGCAACATCCACACGATCTTGCTGGAACCGTCCGGCCGGGTCACGCTCGGCGGCAGCCAGTACGTCGACGGCGCACCCCGCACCTATCTGATGACCTGGAACGGGCACGCCTGGCGCACCACTTACCCGGCGCTGGGCGACACCTACACCGAGGACATGGTGCGCGGCCCGGACGGCGCGCTGTGGCTTCCGGTGCGCAGTGACCGGGCGTTCCAGTCGAAGTACGCGCGGGTGGACGGCCGCCGCGTCACCTTCACCTACGGCCCGGAGCGCACCAACGCGATCGACGTGAGGCCCAGCGCGCTGACGCGGGCCGGGTCCGCGCTGCTGTCCTTCGGGACCGTCGAGATCTACGGCTCGAAACCGAATCTGATGAGCGAGCGGCTGGGAGGCTGACCATGGCACGCAGACTTCTCGTCGCGGCTCTCGCCCTCGCCTTGGCCGTCATGGCGGTCGTGAGCGCGGCCGCGGCGGAACCGGGGGCCTGGCGGCACGTGCCGGTCCCGGCCCAGGTGCGACCGCAGGCCGGGCTGAACGAAGCCGTGGCGTTCGGTCCCGACGCGGCGTGGGCGGTGGGCTCCGACGCGGTGGGCCGCCAGGCGCCGGGCTTCCCGCTGGTGCTGCGCTGGGACAAAACCGCCTGGCAGCGTCAGCCCCTGCCCGGGATCACCTGGCAGGGCGAGCTGCTGTCGGTCGCCGCGACCTCGCCCACCGCGATCTGGGCGGTCGGGCGCGACGCGACGGGCGGCGCGCGCCTGCTCCGCTTCGACGGCAGCTCCTGGAAGGAGAGCCGGGCGCCGCGCGGTGTGCTGCTGGACAAGGTCGTCGCCGGTGGCGGCGAGACCTGGCTGATCGGTTCGCGGAACGGCACGCGGGTGCTGCTGCGCTGGGACCGGCGTGCGTGGCAGGACGTTCCTGCGCCGCCGGGATACGTCAGCGGTCTGCACGTCCTGGCCGCCGACGACGTCTGGGCCGCGGGCTCCGGTGACTCGGGTGCGACCGTGTCGCACTGGGACGGGCAGGCGTGGCAGCAGACGGTCGTGGACGGGTTCCCGCGCTCGGCCGTGGGCAGCGTGCTTGCGGTCTCGCCCACGGAGGTGTGGGCGGGCGGCACGGCCGGGTTCATCGGCGGCCCGGCGGGCAAGCCGATCCCGCCCCTGCTGGTCCGCTGGGACGGCAAGGAGTGGAGCCGGGTGAGCCTGCCCACCGACTTCGGCGGGATCACCTCGCTGTCGGCGACCGACTCCGGCGAGCTGGGCTGGGTCGCGGTGGCCCGCTCCTTGAAGTGGGGGCCGCCGGGCAGCACTCCGCCGCTCGTTCCTGGACCGGATTTCCTCTCCTGGAACGGCCAGTCGTTCACCGCGTACGACGAACCGGCGGTGGCCGGGGAGGGCGACTCCTCCTTCCAGCGGCTCGCGCCGGTGCCGGGCACGGACACGGTCTGGTCGGTCGGCCGCGCCGCAGGGCCCGAGGGCACCTTCGCCCCGCGCATCCTGCGGTTCGGCTGAGGACGAAGGGGGCCTGATCCGGGGCGGAACGCCGCCGCGCAAGGCGGCGTTCGGCTCAGCCCCCTGACGCGCCGGGCACCGCGGGGGCCAGCAGGGCCGCCAACTCCTCCGGCGTGCGCGGCCCGACGCCCGCCCCGGTCAGCAGGCCCTTCGTGCGCAGCAGCTCCGTGACGGCGATCCCCCACGGCAGGCGCAGGCCCGCCTGCCCCAGGAGGTCCCGGTGGGCGAGCATCCGCGCGACCGGTCCGGTGCGCACCCCGGAGGGCGTGAGCAGCGCCGCGTCGTCGGCCCAGCGCAGGGCCAAATCCACGTCGTGCGTGGCCATCACCACGGTCGTCCCGGCGTCCCGCAGTCCTTGCAGGGTCGCCAGGAGGCGCTCCTGCCCGTCGGGGTCGAGTCCGGCGGTCGGCTCGTCGAGGATCAGGACGCGGGGGCGCATCGCCACGGCGCCCGCGATGGCCGTCCGTTTGCGCTGGCCGTAGGAGAGCAGATGGGTGGGGCGGTCCGCCAGGGCGCCGATGTCCAGCGCGGTGAGGGCCTCGGCGACCCGGGCCCGCACCTCGGCGTCCGGCAGCCCCAGGTTCAGCGGCCCGAAGGACACGTCCTGTTCGACCGAGGCGGCGAACAGCTGGTCGTCCGGGTCCTGGACGACCAGCTGCACGGTGGTCCGCAGCCGGGTGAGTCCCTTGCGGTCGTACGTGACGGGGACTCCCCCGACGCTCAATGCGCCCCGGTCGGGCCGCAGTCCGCCGCTCAGCAGCCGCATCAGGGTGGTCTTGCCGCTGCCGTTGCGCCCGAGCAGCGCGAGGGCACGCCCCTCGGTGACGTCGAAGTCCAGGCCGCTGAGCACGGTGGGCCCGTCCTCGTAGGCGTAGGAGGCGGCGCGCAGAGCGACCAGGGAGCCGCCCGGCTCGGGGGCCGCGCCCGGCTCGCCCGGGGAGGAAGCCTTCATGGAAGTAGCCGTTTCAGTACGAGGGTGAGGGCCGCGAGGCCCAGGAGGAGGACCGCGCTCACGGCCACGAAGCGCCGGGAGATCCGGGCCTCGGGCACGAGCACCCGCAGGGTGCCGTCGTACCCGCGGCCGGCGAGCCCGGCCTGGAGCCGCGTCGCCCGGTCGAAGGCCCGCACGAACGCGGTGGCCCCGAGCCCGCCGAGGGAACGCCAGGTGGCGGCCCGCGTGGTGTGGCCCAGGCGCGCGGCCTGCGCCTGCCGGATGCGGCTCATGGAGTCCAGGAGCAGGAAGCTCATCCGGTACATGACCAGGGCCACGTCGACCACCGGCGCGGGCACCCCGGCTCTCACCAGACGGGGCAGCAGGTCCGACATGGGGGTGGTGAAGGCGAACAGCAGGACGCCGAGCGAGGCCGCCGAGGTGCGCAGGAGCAGACCGCCGGCCCGTGCGGGGCCGCCGTCGGCGAGCGTGACGAACCCGTCGGGGCCGCCGAGTTGGACGATCAGGGTCAGGGCGCCGGTGACGCAGAAGCCGAGCGGTACGCGGTAGGCGCGCCACAGTTTGCCGGGCGGCACACCGGCGGGACCGAGCAGCACGGCCAGGGCGGCGACCAGGACGAGGGCCGCGCCGGGCCAGGGCGGCAGGGAGACGGCCAGGGCGGTGAGGCCGAGCCCGAGCACAGCTTTGTCCACGGGGTGGCGGCGGCGCCAGCGATTGCTGTGCGCCGCCGCGTCGATGGGCAGCACGCCGGGTCAGACCTGTTCGGCGTCGGCCCGGGTGCTCTCCCCCGCGGAGGCCTTCTGCGCGGGGGCGGTTCCCGTGAGCGTCTGCTCCGCGGGGCCCTGCTCGGCCCGTGCGATCTCCGCGCCCTGGCGGCGCCCCTTGCGCAGACCGAAGTAGTACGCGAGGACGCCGGCGCCCAGTGCCGCCTGAAGGGCGAAGAGCGCCGACTCGACCTCCCCGGAGGGGGGTTCGTACAGCGGCGAGAACCACGGCTCGTAGTCGGGCTTGATCTCGGTGATGGCGGTCTCGGCCTGGGCGTCGGCCCCGGTGAACGGCTCTTTCTCGTCGTCGCCGAGGCCGAGCGCCAGCGGCAGCACCGCGAGCGCGGCGACGATGAGGAGGAGCAGAGTGTTGATCTTCGCGTTCCGGCTCATCAGGCGCTGGCCCCCGTCTCCGTCTTGGTGTCCGTGTCCTGCTTCGGGTCCGTCTTCTTGCCCTGGAGCAGGACGCCGAGCCGCGTGAGCTCGCCCTTGCTCGACTGCACGAGCAGGCGCATCACCAGGACGGTGAGCAGGCCCTCGCTGACCGCGAGGGGGATCTGCGTGACGGCGAAGATGCCGCCGAACTTGCCGAGCGCGCCGATGAACCCGCTGCCGGGATCCGGGAACGCCAGGGCGAGCTGGACGCTGGTGACGCAGTACGTGGACAGGTCGGCGACGAACGCGCCGAAGAACACGGCGACCATGAGCGGCACGTCGAACCGCTTCAGGAGGCGGTAGACGGCGTACCCCGCCCAGGGTCCGACGATCGCCATGGAGAAGACGTTGGCGCCGAGCGTGGTGAGCCCGCCGTGGGCGAGCAGCAGCGCCTGGAACAGCAGGGTGATCGTGCCGAGCACGGCCATGATCGGCGGCCGGAACAGGATCGCGCCGAGCCCCGTGCCCGTCGGGTGCGAGCAACTGCCCGTGACGGAGGGGATCTTCAGCGCGGAAAGGACAAAAGTGAAGGCTCCGGAGGCACCCAGGAGCAGAGTGCTCTCCGGGTGTTCCTTGACTTCACGGGTGAGGGAGCGGACTCCGTGGACGACGAACGGCGCTGACGCGACACCCCAGGCGATCGCGTGCGCCGGGGGGAGGAAACCCTCGGCTATGTGCATGGCTAAGCAGACCCTCTCCAGCACCTCGTGGATGGACAACGCGCCTTGGCCGGTCTCCTGGCTGACGGGTCGTACCGACCGGACTCCGCCTTCCCGGGTGCGTGAGCACCCAGTGGCTGCCGCGAGGGCTGGAGCCGGACTTCCCGATCACAGTGGCGAGGGCCGCACCGGCATCACACCGGATTTCCCGAGCACCAAGGCGTGGTGACCCTAGTGCGCATCCGAGTTTCCTGACAACTTGTGGGCCGCTCCACCTGTGGCACGCGCGGGCGCATCCGGCCGGGGGCGTACGCCCCTGGTCAGCCCCCGTGCGTCGGCAGGTGCGCGCCCGGCACGCCCCTCGCCGCCCGGGCGGCCGCATCCTGTCCGCCGCCGGTCACCGCGAGCGTCCGCGCGGGATGGCGCGGTCCGAGGAAGACGACGAGGCCCTTGCCGTCGGGGGAGGGATGCGTCGCCTGGGTCCAGCCCTGGCGGTCGTAGAAGCGCATGGCCTGGGGCGAACGGACCGACGTCAGCAGCCAGACCCGGCCGTCGGGCGCGTCGGAGGCCATCGCGGCCAGCAGGGCCGCCCCGGTTCCGGTGCCCTGCGCGGTGGGGCGTACGGCCAGTTCGTCTATCTCCCGGGCCCCGCACAGCCATGACCGGGCGCGCCCGGGGCCCAGTCCGGCCGCCGCCTGGGGGTAGCAGCGGCCGGCGGGAAAGGGGTCGGGGGTGGTCCAGCCGGTGGCGAACCCGGTGACGTCCGTCCCCTCCAGGGCGAGCGCCGCGGTGAACCCGGGGCGCCGCACGTCGTCCCGGAGCCGGACCAAGAACGCCGCCACCCGCTCCTCGTCCTCGTGCCAGGGCGGCAGGCGGAAGGCTTCGGCGTAGACCGTGCGCAAGGCGGCGGTGTGCGCGAGCAGTTGCTCGCCCCGCAGGGACCGGACGACCGTCGCCATCAGGCGGCCTTCGCCGCCGCGGCCACCGGCCGCAGGGCCGCGTACTCCAAGGTGGCGGACGGGTCGATCGACACGTCCCACGGGGCGGGTTCGGCCCCGGCCCGTACGAGCAGGTCACCGACGGCGGCGATCATCGCGCCGTTGTCCGTGCACAGGGTCATCGGCGGGACGCGCAGCCGCACGCCGGCCGCCGCGCACCGCTCCTCGGCTAGCGATCGCACCCGTGAGTTCGCGGCGACCCCGCCGACCACGACGAGGGTGGCGACGCCGTGGTCCCGGCAGGCGGCAAGGGCCTTGCGGGTCAGGACGTCCGCGACGGCCTCCTGGAGCGAGGCAGCGCCGTCGGCCACCGGCAGTTCGCGTCCCGCGTGCCCCTCGGCCCAGCGCGCGGCGGCGGTCTTGAGCCCGGAGAAGGAGAAGGCGTAGGGGTCGTCCCCCGGCCCGGTGAGCGGGCGGGGGAAGGCCACCGCGCGCGGATCGCCGCCGCGGGCCGCGCGGTCGACGGCGGGGCCGCCCGGGTAAGGCAGGCCGAAGACGCGGGCGACCTTGTCGAAGCACTCGCCTGCCGCGTCGTCCAGGGTGTCGCCCAGGTGCACGATCGGATCGCGGGCCAGGTCGCGGACGAGCAGCAGGGAGGTGTGCCCGCCGGAGACGACCAGCACCACGCAGGGATCGGGCAGCGGGCCGTGCTCCAACGTGTCGGCCGCGACGTGCCCGGCCAGGTGATGCACCCCGTACAGCGGCACACCGAGCGTGTACGCCAGGGTTTTCGCTCCCGCGAGGCCGACCTGGAGCGCTCCGGCGAGGCCCGGGCCCGTGGTGACCGCCACCGCGCCGATGTCGGACAGCCGCAGGCCCGCCTGGTCGAGGGCGTGCCGCACGACCGGCGTGAAGGAGTGCAGATGCGCCCGTGCGGCGATCTCGGGGACCACGCCGCCGAACCGGGCGTGCTCGTCCATGCTGGACGCGACCGCGTGGGCGAGCAGCCGCCCCTGCGAGACGATCCCCGCTCCGGTCTCGTCGCACGACGACTCGATTCCCAGCACCACGCGCCCCGCTGCCACCGGCGTCTCCTTCACGTACGAGCTTTCTGCACCTGAAGTGTAGTTGCAACCAATGTGCAATAAGACGCCCGGTCGGCATCGCGTCCGTCAGTCGACGCCCGCGTGGTCCCGGGCCACGGGGTAGGGGACGAATGTGCTGCTGTTCTCGTCGATCGCCAGCCGGCGGTCCAGCGGAGGCACCGCCCGCTGGGGGCAGTCGGTGCGTTCGCACAGGCGGCAGCCCATGCCGATCGGCACGGCGGAGGAAGCACTGCCGAGATCGAGGCCGTCGGAGTAGACGAGCCGCGAGGCATGGCGGATCTCGCAGCCGAGGCCGATGGCGAAGGTCTTTCCGGGCTCGCCCCAGCCGCCGCGGTGCCGGGTGACCGCACGGGCGGTCCACAGGAAACGTCCGCCGTCGGGCATCGAGGCCACCTGGACGTGGATGCGGCCGGGCGCGGCGAACGCCTCGTACACGTTCCACAGCGGGCAGGTGCCGCCCGCCCGCGAGAAGTGGAACGCGGTGGCGGACTGCCGCTTCGACATGTTGCCCGCGCGGTCGACCCGCACGAACGAGAAGGGCACACCGCGCAACCGCGGGCGCTGCAAGGTGCTGAGGCGGTGGCAGATGGTCTCGTAGCCGAGGCCGAAGTGGTCGCTCAGCCGCTCGATGTCGTAGCGGAACTCCTCGGCGGCCGCGTGGAAGCGGCGGTAGGGCAGGATCAGCGCGGCCGCGAAGTAGTTGGCGATGCCGATACGGGCCAGGGGCCACGCTGCGCTCTCCCGGCCGAAGTCCTCCGAGGCGAGCGCGGAGATGTCCTGCGCGTATTCGAGCAGGGCCAGTTGGGTGGCCATCCGGAACGCCTGCTGGCCGGGGCGCAGCCGGCCGGAGAGGTGCAGGACGCGGGCCGCCGGGTCGTAGTGGTGCAGGAGCCGGCCGGCGTCCGCCGCCAGGCGCACCCCGTGGCGCTCGGCCAGACGCGCGGACAGGGCCCGCACGACGTCGCCGGGGCGTACGCCGAGCTGCGCCGCGAACCGCTCGGCCGTCAGGTCGATGTCGTGCAGGTAGTTCTGGCGCCGGTAGAAGAACTCGCGGATCTCCTCGTGCGCGGAACGCGGCTGCGCCGCGGTCGTGGGCCCCCTTCCCTCGGCGGCCTCGGAGAGCTGCTCGGTGAGGAGCTGGTTGCGGCGGCCGAGGTCGACCAGGACGGTCGCCACGGCGGGCATGCGCGAGGCCAGGTCGGCGAGGTCGGACGCGGACACCCGGCCCGCAAGGACCTCGCCGGTCAGGGCGTCCCGCAGATCGGCCACCAGGCGGCTGGTGTCGCGCTCGGAGAAGAAGCCCGGGTCGACGCCGAACGCCTCGGTCAGGCGCAGCAGGACGGGCACCGTCAGCGGCCGGGAGTCGTGCTCCATCTGGTTCAGATAGCTCGGCGAGATGGCCAGGGCCCGGGCCAGGTCGGCCTGGCTCATGCGGCGTTCCTCGCGCAGCCTGCGCAGCCGCGCCCCCGCGTATGTCTTGCTCACCCGTGGCTCCTTGTCCCCCGCCGGCGCGGTTGTGCCCCGCCCCGATCGCGAGCGCCGGGGCTGTCCGTGAGGGCCGATGGTAGCCACGGAAGCGCGGTCTCAGGTGTTGACAAAGTTGGCAAAACGGCGGCGGAAGATGCGCAGAACTTGGCATCTTTCCCCGGTTGTTGGCACTGAGTGCCGGTGTCAGAGTCGTAGCGCGGCCCACCGGATCCCGGCGGGCGGATCGGAAGCGGGGCGCGGCTCAATGCCCTGACGTCGGTGATCCCGACCCTTCCGCCCGGCTGGGCAGCATTGCTCGCATGGCCTCACGGATCCGGCGGGCCGCACCTTCTCTTCACCGTCCGGCACTCGGTGCCAGACCTTCGCACCGTTCACGATTCCCCGGGAGACGTCATGGCACAGGCAGGGACGACGCAGACGACGGCCGACGAGCTGGCGCGCCGATGGGCCACCGACACCCGGTGGCAGGGCATCGAGCGCACCTACTCCGCGAAGGACGTGGTCAGGCTCTCCGGCAGCGTCCGCGAGGAGCACACCCTGGCCCGGCGCGGCGCCGAACGGCTCTGGCGCCAACTGCACGAGCAGGACTACCTCCACGCGCTCGGCGCCCTGACCGGCGGCCAGGCCGTCCAGCAGGTCAAGGCCGGCCTCCAGGCGATCTACCTGTCCGGCTGGCAGGTGGCCGCCGACGCCAACCAGGCCGGGCACACCTACCCCGACCAGTCGCTCTACCCCGCCAACTCCGTGCCCCAGGTGGTCCGCCGGATCAACAACGCCCTGCTGCGCGCCGACCAGATCGCCACCGCCGAGGGCGGCGAGGACACCACCGACTGGCTCGCGCCGATCGTCGCCGACGCCGAGGCGGGCTTCGGCGGCCCGCTCAACGCCTTCGAACTGACCAAGGCGATGATCGCCGCGGGCGCGGCCGGCATCCACTACGAGGACCAGCTGGCCTCGGAGAAGAAGTGCGGCCACCTGGGCGGCAAGGTGCTCGTGCCGACCGGCCAGCACATCCGTACCCTCAACGCGGCCCGGCTGGCCGCCGACATCGCCGATGTGCCCACGCTGATCGTGGCGCGCACCGACGCTCTCGCGGCCGACCTGCTGACCAGCGACGTCGACGAGCGCGACGCGCGGTTCGTGACGGGCGAGCGCACCGCCGAGGGCTTCTACCGGGTGCGCAACGGCATGGCGCCCGTCATCGCCCGCGGCCTCGCCTACGCCCCGTACGCGGACCTGATCTGGGTCGAGACCGGCACCCCCGATCTCGCCCAGGCCCGCGAGTTCGCCGAGGCGATCCACGCCGAGCACCCCGGCCAGATGCTCGCCTACAACTGCTCGCCGTCGTTCAACTGGCGTGCCGCCCTGGACGACGACCAGATCGCCAAGTTCCAGCGGGAGCTCGGCGCCATGGGCTACCGCTTCCAGTTCATCACCCTGGCCGGATTCCACTCGCTCAACCACGGCATGTTCGACCTGGCCCGCGGCTACGCCGAGCACGGCATGACCGCCTATGTCGACCTCCAGGAACGCGAGTTCGCCGCGCAGGCCCAGGGCTTCACCGCCGTCAAGCACCAGCGCGAGGTCGGCACCGGCTACTTCGACCAGGTGTCCACCGCGGTCAACCCGGCCTCCTCCACGACGGCGCTGTCCGGTTCCACGGAGGAAGAGCAGTTCCACTAGTTCGCTGCGCGGAGATCGGGCGGTCGGGCGGTTGGTCGGCCGGTCGCGGGGCTCCGGGCTTGGAGCTTAGGGCTTAGGGCTCAAGGCCGCCCCGTCTGCCTTTCCTTCCTGCGCCCCCGCCCTGTCTTGCCGCATCCCCGCCCCCCCGCTCTCGCTCTCGCTCTCGCTGAGGAGACCCGTATGTCCATCTCCGCTCCGACCCGCCGCGCCCAGGTCCTCGGCATTCCGGCCGACCGGCAGGACGAGATCCTCACCCCGGAGGCCCTGGAGTTCCTCGGCCGCCTCGTCGACGCCTTCGCCGGCCGCCGCCTGGAGATCCTCAAGGAGCGCACCCGGGTGGGCGCACGGCTGGTCTCCGGCTCCCCGCTCGACTTCTCCGTCGCCACCTCCCGCGTCCGGGCGGACGACTCCTGGCGGGTCGCACCTCCGGCCCCCGGGCTGACCGACCGCCGCGTCGAGATCACCGGGCCGCCCGAGCGCGCGGCGACGGTCAGCGCCCTCAACTCCGGTGCACGGGTGTGGGTGGCCGACTTCGAGGACGCCACCTCCCCCACCTGGGACAACATCATCGGCGGCCAGCTGAACCTGCTCGACGCCGTCGAGCGCCGGATCGACTTCACCACGCCGGAGGGCGAGCGCCACCGCCTCGGCGAGCGGCTCGCGACCATCGTCGTCCGCCCGCGCGGCTGGCACCTCACCGAAGCGCACCTGGAGTTCGACGGCCGCCCCGCACCCGCGTCACTCGTGGACTTCGGGCTCTATTTCTTCCACTGCGCCCAGCGGCAGATCGACGCCGGGCACGGCCCGTACTTCTCTCTGCCCAAGCTGGAGAACCGCGACGAGGCACGGCTGTGGAACGACGTGTTCGTCCTCGCCCAGGATCTCCTCGGCATCCCCCGCGGCACGGTCCGGGCCACCGTCCTGATCGAGACCGTCACGGCGGCCTTCCAGATGGAGGAGATTCTCTACGAGCTCCGCGAGCACAGCTCGGGCCTCAGCGCGGGCCGCTGGAACTACCTCTTCAGCCTCATCAAGACCTTCGGACACCGCACCGACTTCCTGCTGCCCGACCGGGCGAAGGTCACCATGACGGCCCCCTTCATGCGCGCGTACACCGAACTCCTCGTCCGCACCTGCCACAAGCGGGGTGCCCACGCGATCGGCGGCGTGGCGGCCCACGTTCCCGCCGAGGACCCCGGCGCCCAGGACCCCTGCGCCCAGGACCCCGACGCCCACCGGGCGGCCGTCGCCACGGTGCGCCTCGACAAGGAACGGGAGGCCGAGGACGGCTTCGACGGCTCCCGCGTCGCCCACCCCGCACTGGTCCCCGTCTGCCGCGAGGTGTTCGACGAGGTGCTGGAAAGCCGCCCGCACCAGATCGACCGGGGGCGCGAGGACGTCGGGGTGACCGCGGCGCAGCTGCTGTCCGCGCGCCGCGTCAGCGCCCCGCCGACCCCGGAAGGCGTACGCCTCGCCACCGCGGTCGCCCTGCGCCACTTCGCCGCCTGGCTGCGCGGGCAGGGATCCGTCGCCCTGGACGGGCTGTTGGAGGACGGCGCCACGGCCGAGATCGCCCGTGCACAGATCTGGCAGTGGCTGCGCCACCGGGCCGTCGACCGTCTGACCGTGCTCGACCTGATGGAGGACGAGCTCGCCGCCCTGGGCGCCGAGTATCCATGGGCGCCCCTCGACGACGTCCGGGAGCTCTTCGAACGGACCGCGCTCTCACGGGAGTTGCCCGCGTTCTTCACCACCGATGCCTACGGCCGCCATCTCGTGCGCCGGCCGGAGGGACCGCGATGACCATCGCGGTCGACACGTACGACCGGGGCTGAGGGGCCCGGGTCCGCCGCCGGACCGAGGGGCCCGGTGGCTGCTGCGGAAGGGGCGCGGAACAGAGTGGTGATCTGTTCCGCGCCCCTTCACGTGCCCTCACGTGCCCCCGGCGGAGCCCGCGTGTCTCACCTCACGGTCCGGAATGTGATCAGTACTGCCCAAGACGCCCACCACCCTCTAGCCTGATCGGTGCAGCTGGTTCGCCCTGCCCGCCAGGCAGACGCGTCGTAAGAGGGAACCCGGTGGAAATCCGGGACTGCCCCGCAGCGGTGAGTGGGAACGACCGCCGTCATACGCACTGGGTCCATCGGGGACCCGGGAAGCGACGGCCAGTAGGGATCTGCCCCGGCAGATGTGCCCGCGAGTCCGAAGACCTGCCCGTTGCCCGTACGTGATCCCTCACGTGCGGACATCCCGGTGACCTCGTGGGCGGGTCGGCGTACAGATCAGGTGGAGCACCGCGCCGGAGGCGCGCGTCCGTCCGCCCGGTCCGTCATCCCTTCGCGTCCGTGTCCCGTCCCGGGATGCTCAGGAGTCATCTCGCGAAGGAGATTTCCGTGACAGCGAAGTCCGCAGCCGCGGCAGCACGGTCCACCGTGTACGGCTACCCCCGCCAGGGCCCCGACCGGGAACTGAAGAAGGCCGTCGAGGGCTACTGGAAGGGCCGCGTCAGCGCCGACGCCCTCCGGGAGACCGCGGCGCGCCTGCGCCGCTCCACCTGGCGACAGCTGGCCGACGCCGGGATCCACGAAGTGCCGACCGGCGACTTCTCGTACTACGACCACGTCCTGGACGCCGGCGTCATGGTCGGGGCCGTCCCGCGGCGGCACCGCGAGGCCGTCGACACCGACGCGCTCGACGGGTACTTCGCGATGGCCCGCGGCACCCAGGACGTGGCGCCGCTGGAGATGACCAAGTGGTTCGACACCAACTACCACTACCTCGTGCCGGAGCTGGGCCCCGACACCGTCTTCACCGCCGACTCCGCCAAGCAGGTCACCGAGCTCAAGGAGGCCCTCGCCCTGGGCCTGGCGGCCCGGCCTGTCCTCGTCGGCCCGGTGACCTATCTGCTGCTCGCCAAGCCCGCGCCCGGCGTGGCCGCCGACTTCGAGCCGCTGACGCTCCTCGACCGGCTGCTGCCCGTGTACGCCGAGGTCCTCGCCGATCTGCGGGCCGCGGGCGCCGAGTGGACGCAGCTGGACGAACCCGCCCTGGTCCAGGACCGCACCCCGGCGGAGCTCAACGCCGCCGCCCGCGCCTACCGCGATCTCGGCGCCCTCACCGACCGCCCGCGGCTCCTCGTCGCCTCGTACTTCGGCCGGCTCGGCGACGCGCTGCCCGTCCTCGCCAAGGCGCCGGTCGAGGGCCTGGCCCTGGACTTCACCGAGTCCGCCGCCGGCCAGCTCCAGGACCTCGCCGCCGTCGGCGGGCTGCCCGGCAAGCGGCTGGTCGCGGGCGTCGTCAACGGCCGCAACATCTGGATCAACGACCTGGAGAAGTCCCTGGCCACCCTGGGCACGCTCCTGGGTCTCGCCGACCGCGTCGACGTCTCGGCGTCCTGCTCCCTGCTGCACGTCCCGCTGGACTCCACCGCCGAGCGGGACATCGACCCGCAGATCGGCCGCTGGCTTGCCTTCGCCCGGCAGAAGACCGCCGAGATCGCCACGCTGGCCCGCGGCCTGTCCCAGGGCACGGGCGCCGTCGCGGCCGAACTCTCCGCCAACCGCGCCGACCTGGCGTCCCGCGCGGGCTCGGCCCTCACCCACGACCCTGCCGTACGCTCCCGGGTCGCGGCCGTCACCGCGTCCGACGCACGGCGCGCCCACGCCTATCCGGAGCGCGCGGCGGCCCAGCGCAGCCGCCTGCGACTTCCCCTGCTCCCCACGACGACCATCGGCTCCTTCCCGCAGACCACCGAACTGCGCACCGCGCGGGCCGATCTGCGCGCGGGCCGCATCGACACGCACGGCTACGAGGAGCGCATCCGCTCCGAGATCCGCGACGTCCTCACCTTCCAGGAGAAGGCGGGCATCGACGTCCTGGTGCACGGCGAGCCCGAACGCAACGACATGGTGCAGTACTTCGCCGAGCAGCTCACCGGCTACCTCGCCACGCAGCACGGCTGGGTCCAGTCGTACGGCACCCGCTATGTGCGCCCGCCGGTCCTCGCGGGCGACATCTCACGGCCCGAGCCGATGACGGTGCGCTGGACCTCGTACGCGAGCTCTCTCACCGACCGTCCCGTGAAGGGCATGCTCACCGGTCCGGTCACCATGCTCGCCTGGTCCTTCGTCCGCGACGACCAGCCGCTGGGCGACACCGCGCGCCAAGTCGCCCTCGCCCTGCGCGACGAGGTCGAGGACCTGGAGGCGGCGGGCACGTCGGTCATCCAGGTCGACGAGCCCGCACTGCGCGAGACGCTGCCGCTGCGCGCCGCCGAGCACGCCGCGTACCTGGAGTGGGCCACGGAGTCCTTCCGCCTCACCACCAGCGGTGTGCGTCCGGACACCCAGATCCACACCCACATGTGCTACGCGGAGTTCGGCGACATCGTCCAGGCCATCGACGATCTCGACGCCGACGTCATCAGCCTGGAGGCGGCCCGCTCGCACATGCAGGTGGCGCGCGAACTGGCCGAGCACGGCTACCCGCGCGAGGCCGGCCCCGGCGTCTACGACATCCACTCCCCGCGCGTACCGAGCGCCGAGGAGGCGGCGGCCCTGCTGCGCAAGGGCCTTGAGGCCATCCCCGCCGACCGCCTGTGGGTGAACCCCGACTGCGGCCTGAAGACCCGAGGCTGGCCCGAGACCCGCGCATCCCTGGAGAACCTGGTCGCCGCCGCACACGAGGTGAGGTCAGAACTCCCGGAACACTCCTGACCTGACACCCGGAACGGGGCGGCCCTTCCCCCAGAACGGCCACCCCGTTCCGCAGTGTCCGCCTTCACCCCCCGCCCGCATGTGCCACCCGGGACAGGAGGCCGTTCAGGGTTTCTCGTTCCTCGGGGGCCAGTGGGGACAGGAGTTCGTCCGTTACTCCTCGGGCCGCCTCGTCCGAGTCGCGCAGGAAGTCGTGGCCCGCCGGGGCCAGGGCGACGATGCGGCAGCGGCGGTCCGCGGGGGCGGGCCGGCGTTCGACGAAGGCGAGGCGTTCCAGGTCGTCGACCAGGCTGACGATCGCGCTGGGGTCGTAGCCGAGTTCCTGGCTCAGTTCGCGCTGCAGCGGACCCTCCGCGGTGGCCAGGTAGCGCAGCAGCGCGTAGTGGCGCAGACGCAGGCCGGATCTCTGGAGCACCGCGTTGAAGAGCTGCCCGGAGCGCAGCCCGAGGCGGTAGAGCAGGTAGCCGGCGTCGGCATGGAGGTCCCGGGTCCAGGGCGCGCTTCTTTCGTCGGTCCTTTCCACGGGCACGGCGGTGGTGTTCCGGCTGGTCATGAGAGGCTCCCTGATCGGTGCTTCGCGGGCGGACGGCGTCCGTGGCCGGCGGTGTCGGCTTGTTCGATGTCCGCGACGATCATTGGCGACAGCAAAATGATCCTTCTCGGCTTCCTTTCCTTGGCCGCGGCAGCCGGAGCATCGAGCCGGCACCGGCTCCGCTCCACCCTTGTGCCCACCGATCCGGCTTTTCTCGCCGCCCGCCGAAGGAATTTCAGGGCTTGTTCCGGTCGGCGAGGGCGTCGGGCACCGCCCGGTTGCCGTTCTCGCGGTCGATGGCGCTGAGCAGGGAGTGTTCGCGTTCGATAAGCCGTTTCTGCGATGAACTGATCGGCGCTCTCCGGGCCCGGACGCGTGCGCGCGAAGGGCTCACGCTTCTCAGGGTGCGCACCGCCGCGGTGGCGGTGCGCACCCTGAGCGGCCCGCGATCCGGTGGCCGGGTCGCGTGGCCGTGGGGTCAGCTCTTGGGCATGAGGACCGTGTCGATGAGGTAGACGTTGGCGTTGGCCGTCTTGACGTTGCCGCAGACCACCTTGGCGCTGTCGTTGACCTTGTACGACTCGCCCGAGCCGGACGTGGTCAGGTTGCTGCCCTCCAGCGTCTTGAAGGTGCCGTCGGACATCTTGTCCGGGGTGATCTTCTCGCCCACCACGTGGTAGGTGAGGATCTTGGTGAGCTGGGCCTTGTCGTTGAGGACCTTGTCCAGGTCCGCCTTCGGGATCTTGGCGAAGGCGTCGTTGGTCGGCGCGAACACCGTGATGTTCTTCGCGTTGTTCAGCGTGTCCACGAGCCCGGCCTTCTTGACGGCCGTGACCAGCGTGGTCAGCTCCGGGTTGTTCGACGCGGCGGTCGCGACCGGGTCCTTGGCCATGCCGTCGAGCGAGCCCGGGCCGTCCTTGGGCACGGACGAGCATGCGGGACCGAACGGGCCGTCCATGTCTTCGGCCGAGGCCGAGGCCGTGGGGGCCAGTGCCGCCAGCGAGAGGGGAAGCGCCAGCGTCGCCGCTCCCACCACGATCCGGGTCCGTACACGATGAGCAGTCATGATCAACCCTCCGTCGGGCAGGCATCGTCGCCCGCCGAGCCCCCGAGCGGCCTGCGGCCGGTGAGGGGCGCGGGGCCACCGGGCCGGCGCGTCTCCTTCACGCCCTCACATCAGGTATTCGTCGCCCCCACGCGTTTCGGATTGCCCGATACGAGACTTTTCTCCTTTTTCGCCAATCCGGCCCCCGGATGCCGACGAATCATGAGCACCAGGAGAGCCATCGACGCTCTCGCGGACCAGGGGGACTCACGGACCCGAGGTGGCGGCCATGCTTACGTTGATCCTCATCGGATTGCTGGGCGGGTTGATCACCGCGGTCTCGCCCTGCATCCTGCCCGTACTTCCGGTGGTCTTCCTGGCGGGCGGCCCCGACGAACCGACCCGACCGGAGCCGGCCCGGACGGAAGAGTCCCGTTCGGAAGAGTCCCGTCCGGAAGGGACCTGGTCGGAAGAGACCCGGCCAGAAGCGGCGGCCGACGGGCGGAAGGCCCCGCGGAACCGGCGGCCGTACGCCGTGGTGGCCGGTCTGGTCATCAGCTTCAGCTTCTTCACCCTGCTCGGCGTCACGCTCATCTCCGCTCTCGGCCTGCCGCAGGACATCCTGCGCTACGTCGGCCTCGCCCTCCTGGTGCTCATCGGGCTCGGGCTGATCCTGCCGCCCGTCGAACGGCTGCTCGAAAAGCCTTTCGCGCGGATCCCCCAGCGGCAGGTCAACAAGGAAGGCAGCGCCTTCGCCCTCGGTCTGGGGCTCGGCCTGCTGTACGTGCCCTGCGCGGGCCCCGTCCTGGCCGCCATCACCGTCGCCGGTGCCCGCGGCGAGATCAGCGCCGACATCGTCGCCCTGACCGTGTCCTTCGCCGTCGGCACCGCCGTCCCCCTGCTGATCTTCGCCCTGGCGGGCCGGCGCGTCGCCGAACGCGTCACCGCCTTCCGCACCCGGGCCCGCAAACTGCGCATCGCCGCCGGCACCCTGATGATCGTGCTGGCCTGCGCCCTCGCCTTCAACGTCACCGACGCCATCCAGCGCTCCCTGCCCGACTACACCTCGGCCGCCCAGAAGAAGATCGAGGACAGCGACGTGGCACGCCAGCAGCTCTCGGGCCTCTACAACAACACCAACAAGGACCTCGCCCGCTGTGAGGACGGCGCCGACGAGCTCCGCTCCTGCGGCAAGGCCCCGGCCATCGACGGCATCGCCAAGTGGCTCAACACACCCGGCGGCCGGCCGATCGACCTCGCGTCGCTGCGCGGCAAGGTCGTACTGATCGACTTCTGGACCTACTCCTGCATCAACTGCCAGCGCAGCCTGCCCCACATCGAGGCGTGGAACCGCGCCTACAAGGACAGCGGGCTGGAGATCATCGGCGTGCACTCACCCGAGTTCGCCTTCGAGAAGGACCCCGGCAACGTCGCCGACCAGGCCGAGAAGCTCGGCGTCGACTACCCCGTCGCCCTCGACAACAAGCTGACGACCTGGGACAACTACCGCAACCGCTACTGGCCCGCCAAGTACCTCATCGACGCCCAAGGCACCGTGCGCCACATCAAGTTCGGCGAGGGCGGCTACGACCAGACCGAGGACCTCATCCGCACCCTGCTCCAGCAGGCCGACCCCACGGTCCAACTGCCGCCCAAGACCGGGCAGCGGGACGCGGACCTCACCCGGGACCGCACCCCGGAGACGTACCTCAGCAACCTGCGCATCCGCGGCTACATCGGTGACCCGCTCGTCGACGACAAGCCCACCGCCTACCGCATGCCCTCCGACATCCCGCTCAACAAGCTGTCGCTGGGCGGCACATGGACGGCGGGCTACGAGTACTTCACCGCCGGACGCGACGCCCGGCTCGCCTTCACCTACAAGGCGAAGAACGTCAATCTGGTCCTCTCCGGCAACGGCCCGGTCGAGGTGCTCGTCAACGGCAAGGTCACCAAGACCCTGACGGTGAAGGGCGCTCCTACCCTGTACTCGCTGGTCGACGACGACACGGCCCGTCAGGCCACCGTCGAGATCCGGCCCGCCGCCGGGATCCAGGCGTACTCCTTCACCTTCGGATGAGACCCGGAACCCTCGGATGGGACCCAGATTCTTCGGATGAGACCCGGACCCCGTCACCCGTTGGCCCGCAGGCCCGTCACTTGCCGGTCCGCGTACCCCTCGCCGGCAGCTCCACGGTGATGCGCAGGCCCCCGGCGGGGCGCGGGGCGAGGACGAGGGTGCCGTCGTGGGCACGGGTGATGCTCTCGACGATGGCCAGGCCGAGCCCGACGCCCGCGTGATCGGTGTGGACGCGTTCGGAGCCGCGCTGGAAGGGTTCGGTGAGCGTCGCGGCCAGCTGCGGGGTGAGCTGTTCGCCGGTGTTCTCGACGGTGAGCACGACCGTCTTGGGGCGTACTTCGGTCGTGACACGGACCGTGCCACGACCGGGCAGGTTGTGGACGATCGCGTTGTGCACGAGGTTCGTGGTCAGCTGGAGCAGGAGCGCCGGGGACCCGGTCGTGGGGGCGATCTCGCCGCCGGTCTCGACGGTGATGCCGCGCTTCTCCGCGAGCGGCAGGAGCGTCTCGGTGGCTTCCTCCGCCAGGAGGGACAGGTCGACGCCTTCGCGGCTGAAGGACCGCTGGTCGGCGCGGGTCAGCACGAGCAGGGCCTCGGTGAGATCGATCGCCTGCGTGTTGACGGCGTGCAGCCGGTCGATGAGTTCACCGGTGTCGTGGTCCGGATCGGTGCGGGCCACGTCGAGCAGCGCCTTCGAGGTCGCCAGCGGGGTGCGCAGCTCGTGCGAGGCGTTGGCGGCGAACCGGCGCTGCTCGGCCACGTGCGCTTCGAGCCGTACGAGCATCGAGTCGAAGGCGTCGGCGAGTTCACGGAACTCGTCCTTGCGTCCCGGCAGCCGGATGCGGTGGGAGAGCGTGCCGCTCGTGGCCACGCGGGCGGCGTCCGTGATGCGGGTCAGCGGCGCGAGCATGCGCCCGGCGAGGATCCAGCCCCCCAGGAGCCCGAACACCAGCAGGCACACCATGCTCGCCGCTGCCGCCGGGGCGAACCGGCCCAGGAGGAGCTGCCGGTTGGGGTTCTGGTAGAGCATGCGCTGGTTCCAGTCGTCGGGAACGTACTGGAGGAGGAAGACCCATACGGCGGCGAGCAGCAGGCCGCCCGCGACCATGAGGAACCCGGCGTAGCTGAGGGTGAGTTTGACGCGGACGCTCATCCCGGGTGCTCTATCCACGGCCTGCTCCCCCGCTTCCCTCGTGTCCCTGGTGTTCATCACGTACTGCGTGTCCATCACGTACTGCGGGTCCTTCGCGTCCCTCGGGTCCCTGCTCTTCGGCCGCCGGTCGCGCGCCGATGCGGTAGCCGACGCCCGGGACGGTGGCGATGATCCAGGGTTCGCCGAGCCGCTTGCGCAGGGCCGACACGGTGATGCGCACGGCGTTGGTGAACGGGTCGGCGTTCTCGTCCCACGCGCGTTCCAGGAGGTCCTCGGCGCTGACGACACCCCCCTCGGCGGTGGCGAGGACTTCGAGTACGGCGAACTGCTTCCTGGTCAGGGCGACGTAACGGCCCTCGCGGTAGACCTCCCTGCGGAACGGGTCGACGCGCAGCCCCGCGATCTCCCGCACGGGAGGCCTGCTGTGGGCGCGCCTGCGGTCCAGTGCCCGGAGCCTGAGGGCCAGTTCACGGAGTTCGAAGGGCTTGGTGAGGTAGTCGTCGGCGCCGAGTTCGAACCCGGAGGCCTTGTCGTCGAGGCGGTCGGCCGCGGTGAGCATGAGGATCGGCATGCCGCTGCCGGAGGCGACGACGCGTCGGGCGATCTCGTCGCCGGACGGCCCGGGGATGTCACGGTCGAGGACGGCGATGTCGTAGCTGTTGACGCTCAGCAGCTCCAGGGCGGTGTCGCCGTCACCCGCGACATCGGCCGCGATCGCCTCCAGGCGCAGGCCGTCGCGGATGGCCTCGGCCAGGTAGGGCTCGTCCTCGACGATCAGCACACGCATGTCGTCGATGCTACGAGCCGGCCCATATCGTCCGCGTATCGAAAACGGCATACGGGCCCGCAACGCCGCGCTGCCTTGACTTGCGGCATGACTCGAACCCAGATCCCGGCCCCGCCCTCAGCCTCGCCATTAGGACGGACGACGGCCCGCCGGACGCGTCGGCTGCTGCTCGTCGTCCTGGTGATCGCCATGGCGGCGATCACGGCGTTCCTCGTCAAGGAGGTGCCGAAGTCCTCGCACTTCTCGGCCGCGTCCCCCTCGAACTCGCTGCGCGGTGAGGACCGTGGCGCGCTCGGCGCGGCCGAGGGTGCCGTGCCCGACGGCACGACGGTCTTCGACGACACGGCACCGGCCGTGACCAAGCTCGAACCGGCCCTGCTCAAGGCGCTGCGCCAGGCGGCGACGGACGCCGCCGACGACGGCGTCGAGGTCTACGTCAACAGTGGCTGGCGCTCCCCCGCGTACCAGCGGCGGCTGCTGCGCGAGGCGATCGCCGAGTACGGATCCGAGGACGAGGCCGCCCGGTACGTGGCCACCCCGGAGACGTCCCCGCACGTGTCGGGGGACGCGGTCGACGTCGGCCGCACGGACGCGACGGCGTGGCTGTCCGGACACGGCTCCGCGTACGGGCTGTGTCAGATCTACCGCAACGAACCCTGGCACTACGAACTGCGCGCCGACGCCACCGAGCACGGCTGCCCGCAGATGTACGCCGACCCCACCCAGGACCCGAGGATGCAGAAGTGACCGGCAGTGAACTCAGCGGCGGACCCCGCGGCGGACCAAGCGGCGGACCCAGGAGCGAACGCAGCAGCGGACCCAGCAACGACCGAGGACAGACGATGACGCGGGTGGACACGGCGGAGGCCGGGCAGAGCATCGGACCCGACAGCCCGGGCACCCGCGTCAACCGTCCGGACACCGCCCCCGGAAGCCGGGAGGCGCGCGTCCGCCGGGCCGTGCGGGCCGCCACCCGGCCGGGGCCCTGGAAGCGGGGCCCGGTGTTCACCGCGCTCGCGCTGCTGCTCGGCCTGTTCCTGCTGCTGCACGGGCACCTCACGGACCGCGGGGGCCTCGGCAGCCTGGTGGAGTCGTTCCTGCCGTGGTTCGGCCTGTTGGTCCCGCTGCTGCTGGCCGGGGCCCTGTGGCGCCGCTCCGCCTCGGCCGTGGTGGCGCTGCTGCTGCCGGTCGTGGTGTGGCTGAACCTCTTCGGCGGGCTGCTGGGCGACAAGTCACGCCCGGACAGCGACCTGACCGTGGCCAGCCACAACGTCGGCGCCGACAACCCCGACCCGGCCGGCACCGCCCGCGATCTGGCCTCCTCCGGGGCCGACGTACTGGCTCTGGAGGAGATCACCGAGCAGGCCCGTGGCACGTACGAGAAGGAGCTGGCGAAGACCTACCCGCACCACGCGGTGCGGGGCACCGTCGGGCTGTGGAGCAAGCTGCCCCTTTCGGACACCCGGCCCGTCGACATCCAGCAGGACGTCGGGCCGCTGGCGAAGACCAAGCCGAAGGACTCCACGGCAGCCGAGGGCCGGGCGCTGCGCTCCACGGTGGCCACGGACCAGGGTCCCCTCGCGGTGTACGTGGCCCACCTGGGGTCCGTCCGCGTAGTGCCCCGGACCGGGTTCTGGACGGGCAGCCGGGACCGCAACGCGTCGGCGCTCGCGCAGGCCATCGCCGCCGAGCCGAACAAGCGGGCGGTGCTGCTCGGCGACCTGAACGGCACCATGGACGACCGCGCGTTCGACGGGCTCACCGCGCAGCTGGACTCGGCCCAGGAGAAGTCCGGGGACGGCTTCGGCTTCAGCTATCCGGCGAAGTTCCCGGTGGCGCGGATCGACCAGATCCTGGTCCGCGGCCTGCGGCCGGACAGCTCGTGGGTGCTGCCGGCCACCGGCAGCGATCATCTGCCGGTGGCGGCGGGCATCAGCTGGTGAGCGTGGCGTGGGGCGGCTGCGGCCAGGGGGTACCACCACCTGGCGGTGGTGCCCGGCGCCGCCGACCACCTCCTGCCGGTGGGCCCGCGCCTGATGATCCGCCGTGCGGGGACGGGAGGCGGTGCTGGTGACGGTGCTGGTGCTGGTGCTGGTGCAGCCTCCGGTGCCGGTACGGGTGCAGCCGCAGGTGTCGGTACGGGTGCCGATCCTGCCGCAGAGCTGGTAGACGGACCGCCGCCCTGCGGCACACCACCGCCACCCCACACCCCACCCCCACACCTCAACCGCCGTCCGGCGGCCGGCACAGCCCCGCGCCCACCCGCGCCGCCGTCTCCCGCAGCCAGATGTGGGCGGCGTCGTGCGTGTGCACCGGGTGCCACCACAGGGCCTCCTGGAGGGGAACGGCCTCGTAGGGAGGCTCCACGACCCGCACGGCCGCGATCGGCGCCAGCAGCCGGGCGAGCCGGGCCTGGACCATGGCGATGCGGCGCGTACCGGCCACCAGGAGCGGCAGGAGCTGGAAGCCGTCGACGGACACCTCCACGCGCGGCTCCACGCCGAGCATGCCGAGCTGGCGCACGGCCGGTGCGTCGTAGGTCCGCTGGTAGGTCACCCAGGGCAGATCGGCCAGGTCCTGGCGGGTGAGCCGGTCGGTGACGGAGGGATGGTCGTCGGCGACCACGAACACCCACCGGTCCTCGTAGAGATCGGTGGCCGGGAAGTCGCTGATGACGCCGTGCGGCATGAGCAGGCCGTCCACGGCACTGAGCAGCGTCGCGGTGTCGTCGACCACGGTCGGCGGGGTCTGGGCGAACCGCAGCCGGATCCCGGGGGCCTCCTCGTGCACGACGCGGGCGAGTTCGGTGCCGAACACGGAGACGGCGTAGTCGGATGCCACCAGCTTGAACTCCCGGCTCTCCACGGCCGGATCGAAGTCGGCCTGGCTGGAGAAGAGGCGTTCCAGGACGTCGTGGGCGGTGGCGGTCCGGTCGAGCAGGACCTGCCCGAGCGCGGTGAGTTCGTAGTGCCCGCCGACGCGGGCGAGCAGATCGTCGTCGAAGTGGCGGCGCAGCCGGGACAGGGCGGCGCTCATGGCGGGCTGGCTCAGCCCGACGCGCTGTCCGGCGCGGGTGACGTTGCGCTCCTCCAGGAGGGCGCGCAGGGCGACGACGAGGTTGAGGTCAAGGCGGGCCAGGTTCACGGACTTTCCCTTGCTGCTCTACGACGCCGGGGCGGCGCTTGGGACGACACCTGCCAGGAGAAGTGCGGCGCCGGACGGCAGCGACAGCACTGGCAGCACCAACGACACCGACGGCACCGACGGCACCGACGGAACTAGCGGCACCGACCAGTAGGAATCTGCTGGGTGGATGGCTGTCATCCACACAATCTATTTCCCTGATCCTCGGTGGCGGGTCCAGATTAGTCCCACCGCAACCAGGAGGACTTGTCCGTGAAACCCGCACCCGCATCCACACCCCTCGACGGCCCTCTCGACGGTTCCTTCGACGGCCCCTTCGCCCTCGCGACGCTCTCGGCCCCGGACGGGCCCGCGTTCCCCGCCCTGGTCACGCCCGACGAGCGCGTCGTCGACCTGCGTGCCCCCCTCGGCGACGAGCGGCTGACCGTTCGCCGCCTCCTGGAGGACTGGCCGGCGGTCCTGCCCCGGCTGCGCGCCCTGGCCGCTGACGGCTCCGCCGAGCACCGCCCGCTGGCGGAGTTCCGGGTGCACGCGCCGGTCGAGCCGCGCCAGGTGTTCCAGTCCGGCGCCAACTACCGCCGGCACGTCATCGATCTGCACGTCGCCCACAAGGCGCCGGGAGACGACCGGCCCGAGGCCGAGCGGCGAGCCGAGGCGGCGGAGATCATGGACCGGCGGGCCGAGGAGGACCTGCCGTACGTGTTCATCGGACTGCCGAGCGCGATCACCGGACCGTACGACGACGTGGTGCTGCCCGCGTGGGCCGAGAAGCCGGACTGGGAGCTGGAGTTGGCGGCCGTGATCGGCCGTCCGGCGCACGGCGTGTCCGTGGCCGAGGCGCTGGAGTACGTCGCCGGGTACACGATCGCCAACGACCTCACCGACCGGGCCACCGTCTTCCGCCGCGACATGCCGCAGATCGGCACGGACTGGCTGCGCAGCAAGAACGCCCCCGGCTTCACCCCGCTCGGCCCGTGGATCGTGCCCGCCGACGCGGTGGCCGACCCGGACGACCTGCGGCTGGTCCTGAAGCTGAACGGCGAGACCATGCAGGACGAGTCCACCAAGGACATGATCTTCAACGTGGCCCGCATGGTGTCGTACGCCTCGCAGTCCGCCCAACTCCTGCCCGGTGACCTGGTGTTGACCGGCTCTCCGGCCGGGAACGGCCTGCACTGGGGGCGGCTGCTGCGCGACGGCGACGTGATGGACGCCTCGATCACCGGACTCGGCGCGCAGCGCACCCGCTGTACGGCGGAGGTGACGCCGTGACCGCCGCACCCCTGGACCGGGACGACCCCGAGGGCGCCATCGCCGAGGCGGCCAAGGCGTGTTCGAACTGGGGGCGTTGGGGCGAGGACGACCGGCTCGGCACCCTCAACTTCCTCGACGAGGCCAAGCGCCGCGAGGGCGCCGCGCTCGTGCGACGGGGCGTCAGTTTCTCCCTCGCGCAGCGGTTCGACATGGACGGGCCGCAGAAGGGCTGGCGGCGGCGCACCAACCCGGTGCACACCATGCTCGACACCGGCACCGACGCCGCGCTCGGCAACCAGGGCTTCCCGCACGGCCTCGGCGGCGCCGACGACGTGATCGCCATGCCGCTCCAGTGCTCCACGCAGTGGGACGGCCTCGGCCACATCTTCGACCACGGCAAGGCGTGGAACGGCCGCCCCGCCGAGCAGGTCGTCACCTCGGACGGCGACCTGGTCACGGGCATCGAGCACATGGCCCCGTACGTGGCCGGGCGCGGTGTCCTGCTCGACGTGGGCCAAGTGATCGGCGAGGGCGGCGAACTGCCCGACGGTTTCGCCGTGACCGAGGACCATCTGACCGCGACGGCCGAGGCGCACGGTGTGACGGTCGGCCGGGGCGATCTGGTCCTGGTGCGCACCGGACGCCTCGCGCGGGCCCGGCGCGAGGGCTGGGGCGAGTACGCGGGCGGCCCCTCCCCCGGGCTCTCGTTCACCACGGCGGGCTGGCTGCACCGTACGGAGATCGCCGCGATCGCCACCGACACCTGGGGCTTCGAGGTCCGCCCGAACGAGTTCGCGCACGCCTTCCAGCCCCTGCACCAGGTCGCGATCCCCAACATGGGGCTGCTGATCGGCGAGATGTGGGACCTGGACGCACTGGCCGCGGACTGCGCGGGCGACGGCGCGTACGACTTCTGGCTCACCGCCGCTCCCCTGCCGATCACCGGCGCCGTCGGTTCGCCGGTCAGCCCCATCGCCGTCAAGTAGCCCTCCCTCTCCCGAGGAACGAAGGAGTTCCCGTATGAGCACACCACCCCGCACGGTCCTCGTCGTCGGCGGCGGCGCGGCCGGCAACGCCGCGGCGATCCTGCTGCGCCGCGCCGGGATCGCGGTCGACCTGATCGAGGCCAAGGAGGACTGGAACGCCACCGCAGGGTCCGGCATCACCCTCCAGGGCAACGCCCTGCGCGTGCTGCGCGAACTCGGCGTGTGGGAGGAGGTGGCGACGTCCGGCCACGGCTTCGACGCGGTCGGCATCACGGCCCCCGACGGCACGGTGCTGCACATAGCCGAGGATCTGCGCACCGGTGGCGACGACCTGCCCGCCACGGTCGGCATGCGGCGCCCGCGGCTCCAGACGATCCTGAGCGAGGCGGTACGGGCCAGCGGCGCCGCCGTACGGCTGGGCGTCCGGGCCACGTCGCTGGACCAGTCCGCCGAGGACGCGCGCGTCACCGTCCGCTTCACCGACGGCACCGAGTCCCGCTACGACCTGGTGATCGCCGCCGACGGCCTGGGCTCCGCCACGCGTGCGGCCATCGGCATCACCGACCGGCCCGAGCCCACCGGCATGGCGATCTGGCGCGTCGCGGCGCCCCGCCCGGCCGGCATGACCCGCGCCGACCTCGCCTACGGCGGCCCCGCCTACATCGCCGGGTACTGCCCCACCAGCGAGAGCACGCTCTACGCGTTCGTCGTCGAGGCCAACCGCGACCGGTCCTCCATACCGGCCGCCTCGTACGCGCACGAGATGCGCTCCCTGGCCCGGCACTACGGCGGCCACTGGCCCGAGATCACCGCCCACATCACCGACCCTTCCGAGGTCAACTACACCTGGTTCGACCGGATGCTGGTCGAGGGCTCCTGGCACCGCGGCCGCGTCGTCCTGGTCGGCGACGCCGCGCACTGCTGTCCGCCCACGCTCGCCCAGGGCGCGGCCCTGTCGCTGGAGGACGCCTGGGTGCTCGCCCAGATGCTGACCGCCACCGACGTCTGGGACGACGCGCTCCTCCAGGCCTACTACGAACGACGCGTCGCCCGCGTACGCCCTGTCGTGGAGGCCTCCGTCCAGATCGGCCGGTGGCAGCTCGACGGAGTGCGGGACGCCGACGTGCCCGGCCTGATGGGCCGCACCATGAGCGCGCTGCGGGAGCTGCCGTGATGCCTCCGCCCACCGTCGACGTGCACGCCCACGTCCTGCTGCCCGAGATCGAGGCGCTGGTGGCGGGTCTGCCGGGGCTTGCCGCCGCGCGGGCCCTGGACGCCCGGCGCAACGGGCCGGACGCACTGAAGGCCAACGGCCCGATGATCGGCGCACGCATCCCCCGTCTCACCGATCCGGCGGTCCGCCTCGCCGCGATGGACGCCCAGGGCGTGGACATCCAGCTGGTCAGCCCGTCCCCCTCGCACTATCACTACTGGGCCGACGAGGAGACGGCCGAGAAGGTGTACCTGGCGGCCAACGAGGCCACCGCGGCGCACTGTTCGGCCGCGCCGGACCGGCTGCGCGGCCTCGGCCTCGTGCCCCTGCAACACCCCGGGCAGGCGGTGCGCGCCCTCGACCACGCGCTGGCACTGGGCCTTGACGGCGTCGAGATCTCCAGCCACGCTCCGGGGCGCGAACTGTCCGATCCCGCCTACGAGCCCTTCTGGGCCGCGGCGGCCGAGACCGGCGCGGTCGTCTTCCTGCACCCCTTCGGCTGCACCCTCGACGAGCGCCTCGACCAGTGGTACCTGTCCAACTCCGTGGGCCAGCCCACCGAGAACGCCGTCGCCCTCTCCCACCTGATCTTCTCCGGAGTCCTGGACCGCCACCCCGGCCTGAAGATCCTCGCGGCGCACGGCGGCGGCTATCTGCCCACCCACATCGGCCGCGCCGACCACGCCTGGACGGCCCGCTCCGACGCCGGGTCCGGCTGCGCCCACCTGCCCAGCAGCTACCTCAAGCGCCTCTTCTTCGACTCGCTCGTCCACGACCCGCACGTGCTGCGGGAGTTGGTGCGCGTGGCCGGCGCGGACCGGGTGCTGCTCGGCTCCGACTTCCCCTTCGACATGGGCACCGAGGACCCGCTCGGCGCGCTGCGCGCCGCCCGCCTGACCGACGCCGACTTCGAGGCGGTGCGCGGCGGCAACGCGGCCGCCCTCCTCCGGAAGGACTGACCTCATGAGCCACCGTCTGCTCACCCATCTGCGCCACGTTGACCTGGCCGTGCCCGACTACGCCAAGCAGCTCGACTTCTACGCCGGCGTCTGGGGCCTGACCAAGGTCGCCGAGGACTCCGGCATCTCCTTCCTGGCCGCCGAGGGCTCCCCCGAGCAGTACGTCGTGCGTCTGCGCGAGGCCGACGAGAAGCGGCTCGACCTCGTCTCGTACGGCGCGGCGTCGGCGTCCGACGTCGACACACTGGCCGAGCGACTCCTTTCCGGCGGCGTGGAGTTGATCTCACGGCCGGGCAAGGTCGACACGCCCGGCGGCGGTTACGGCTTCCGCTTCTTCGACGTCGACGGCCGCACCATCGAGGTCTGTGCCGACGTCGAGGTGCGCCGGCACCGGAAGATCGAGGAGAAGGAGGCCATCCCGGTCAAGCTCTCCCACGTCGTCCTCAACTCCCCCGACCTGAACCGCACCCGGGAGTGGTACGAGCGCCACCTCGGCTTCGCCCTCTCCGACACGCTGTCCTCGCCCCACATGGGTGAGGTCATGCACTTCATGCGGATCTCCAACCAGCACCACTCGATGGCCATCGCGCAGGGTCCGCACACCGCGCTGCACCACGTCTCCTTCGAGATGCGCGGTCTGGACGAGTACATGCGCGGATCGGGTCGCGTGATGCGCGCCGGGTTCCGCAAGATCTGGGGCCCCGGTCGTCACATGGCGGGCGACAACACCTTCACCTACTTCCTCGATCCGCACGGCAACACCGTCGAGTACACGACGGAGTTGGAGGAGCTGGACGAGGACACCTGGCATCCGCACGTCTACGACTTCTCGCAGCCCGAGGTCACCGACCAGTGGGGCACCGCGAACGCGATGAACGAACTCGTGGCCAAGGAGTCCTTCAACGACCCGGACCGCGGCGTGTTCGTCGCCCCGCCGGTCTGATCCCGCCGGACCCGCCCCGGGCCCCGGGGGCGCGGCGGCCCTGTCCCTGCCCCGGCACTCCGCCGCCCGCGCCCCCGGCCCCTGTCCGCACCAGGAGACCCCATGCGATTCGCCACCTACGCACACAACCACCGCACCCGCGCGGCCGTCGTCGAGGAGGACGGCACCCTCTTCCCGCTGCCCGGCGTCACGTCGCTGACCGAGGTGATCCGGGCCGGCGGCGGTCTGGCCGCCCTCCTCGACGCCGGTGCCGCCGCGCTCGACGTGCCGCCGGGTCCGCACGTCTCGCAGGTGCGGCTGCTGCCTCCGCTCCAGCCCTCCTCCGTACGGGACTTCGTCACCTTCGAGGAGCACGTGGAGGGCGTGCGCCGCGCGGTGGACGGGGCCGGCGGAGTCCCCGACCAGTGGTACGCCGCGCCCACCTTCTACTTCACCAATCCGCACGCGGTCCACGGACCCGGCGACGCGATCCCGATGCCGCCCGGCTCGACCGCCTTGGACTACGAACTCGAAGTCGCCGCCGTCATCGGCCGCGAGGGCCGCGACCTCACCCCCGAGCAGGCCCGCGACCACATCGTCGGCTACACCGTCCTCAACGACTGGTCCGCCCGCGACCTCCAGTCCGTCGAGATGAAGGTCGGTCTCGGCCCCTGCAAGGGCAAGGACACCGCCAACACGCTCGGCCCGTACCTGGTCACCGCCGACGAGCTCGCCCCGTACCGCGACGGCGAGGGCTTCCTGCGCCTGGCGCTGACCGCCGAGGTCAACGGTCAGGTGGTCGGCAAGGACCTGCTCTCCAACATGAGCTGGACCTTCGAGGAGATGGCCGCCTACGCCTCGCGCGGCACGCGCGTCGTGCCCGGCGACGTCCTCGGCTCGGGCACCTGCGGCAACGGCGGCTGCCTCGCCGAACTGTGGGGCCTGCGCGGCGAGCGCACCCCGCCGCCGCTCAAGCCCGGCGACACCGTCACCCTCACCGTGGAGGGCCTCGGCACGCTCTCCAACACCGTGGTCCCCGGCGCCGACCCGATCACCCTTCCCACCGGCCGACGCCGCTCCCGGGAGCGGCCGTGAACGACCCGCGTCCTCCCCGTCTCCTCGGCAAGGTCGTGGTCGTGACCGGCGCGGCCCGCGGCCAGGGCGCCGCCGAGGCGCGGGCACTCACCCGGGAAGGCGCCCGCGTCATCGCCACCGACGTCACGGAGACGCCGGACATCCGCGTCCTGGACGTCACGGACGAGGGACAGTGGGCGCTGCTTGCGGCCGAACTACGGGAGTCGTACGGGCAGCTCCACGGCCTGGTCAACAACGCGGGCGTCACCTGGCGCGCCCGCCTCGACGAGGTACGCCCCGACGACTTCGCGCGCGTCCACGCCGTGAACGTCACCGGCCCGCTCCTCGGCATCCAGCACCTCGCCCCGCTGATGCCCGCCGGCGCCTCGATCGTCAACGTCGGCTCGTCCGCAGCGCTGACCGCCCACTATCCGGTCGCGTACACGGCCAGCAAGTGGGCGCTGCGCGGCCTGTCCAAGGCCGCGGCGCTCGAACTGGGGCCGCGCGGCATCCGCGTCAACACCATCCACCCGGGTTTCATCGAGACGGAGATGACCGCCACGGCCTCCCCGGCCTTCCGCGAGAGCAACCTCCGCGAGACCCCCCTCGGCCGCACCGGCACGGTCGACGAGATCACCCCGCTCGTCACGTTCCTCCTGTCGGACGAGGCCTCGTTCATCACGGGCACGGACATCCCGGTGGACGGCGGCTACACCACCCACGGCGGCGCCAAGTCGATCTCGGACGCCCTGCGCGCGGACCCGGGTCCCTGAGACCTGGCGTCAGCGCACCCGCCCCCGGGCCTTCAGGGGTACCGGGGGCAGGTCCGGCGCCGGGATGCGGGTGCCGTCGTAGCCCTTCACCTCACCGAAGCGGGTGGTTTCCATCCAGTCCGCCCGGGCCCGGGCGATCTCGTCGTTCGACCGCCCGATGAAGTTCCACCACATAGCCGGTGTTTCACTGCTTTGCGCAGGTCAGAGGCCTCTCGCTCCTCGCCTCACCTGCGGGGCCAGCGCATGACATCCCTGCCCCCGCCACGTCCATGCCCCGGGCTGGTTGATCGGGCTGTGGTGGTAGTTGGCCGGGAGTGCCCGGGTGGTACGGCCTTGTGCACGCCTTGGCGCAGGAACCGGGCAGCTCATGGCATTCGGATTCCGGGCGGGACCGGTGGAGCAGACTCGGGTGCGGTCGGCGGACAGCGGCCCGGCCACCGGACGGGAGAGGGGCGACATGGAGGGCTTTCGGCAGGTCGGGGAGAGGGGGAACCTGCCGTCCGAGACGACGAGTTTCGTCGGGCGTGGGAGTGAACTGAGCGTCACAGCGGGCTTGGTGACAGCCCATCGGCTGGTGACGCTGACCGGGCCGGGCGGGGTGGGCAAGAGCCGTCTGTCCCGGCACGCCGGAACCGAAGTGCGGGCCGCCTTTCCCGACGGGGTGTGGCTGGTCGAGCTCTACCCCGTCAGGGATGCGGAGATGATCGCGCTCGGCGTCTATGAGGCGTTGCGGCTGTCCGATCAGACCACGCGGCCCGCACTCGACGTGGTGGCCGAATGGCTGGCGGACAAGCAGCTGCTGCTGATCCTGGACTGCTGCGAGCACCTCACCGCCGGCTGCGCGGACCTTGTCCGGGTGCTGCTGGCGGCGGCCCCCGGGGTGCATGTCCTGGCCACCAGCCGGAGTGCCTTGCAGACTCGGGGCGAGCGGGTGGTGCCCGTTCTTCCGCTGCCGATCACCACCGGGGCAGGATGCTGCGACGGAGCCCCGGCCGACGCGGAGTTGTTGTTCACGCAGCGCGCCGCGGAAGCATCTCCCCCGGTGGTCCTCGCGGAGCGGGACAGCGCCGCGGTCGCCGAGATCTGCGCGCGCCTGGAGGGCATCCCGCTGGCCGTCGAGCTGGCCGCCGCCCGGCTCGCCGAAACGTCCCTGAACGAACTCGGCTGGGCCCTGCACACCCGCTTCGAGTTCCTGGCCAGGCAAAGCGACAGCGCGTACGGCAGAGCTGGCGAGGCAGATCCGCGGCACTGGGCGCTGCGGACCACGATCGGCTGGAGCCATGAGCTGTGCTCCCCGTTGGAGCGGCTGGCGTGGACGCGGCTCTCGGTCTTTGTCGGAGGCTTCGAGCCGGAGGCCGCGCAGTGGGTTTGTACGGGAGGCCCGCTCGCCAGCCGACAGGTACCCGGCCTGCTCGACCGCCTCGTCGACCACTGCGTCCTCCAGCGCGCCGACACCGTCTGCGGGCCCCGCTATTCGATGCTGGACACGATCCGCGAGTACGGCCAGGAATGGCTGGCCCGGCTCGAGGAGGAGCAGCCGCTGCGCGAGCGCCACCGGGACTACTACCGCCAACTCGCCCAGGCCGGTGACCACCTGTGGGCCGGTCCGGAACAGGTCGACTGGTCCGAGCGGCTCACCGCCGAGCACGCCAACCTGCGGGAGGCCCTCGAATCCTGCCTGGCCGACCCGGATCCGCTGCCCGCACTGGAGATGGCGAGCGATCTGTGGTTCTTCTGGACCGGGTGCGGCTTCCTGCGCGAGGGGCGCGCCTACCCTGAACGGGCCATCGCCGGGGAACGCAAGGCGCCCCAGGGCCCTCAGCTGCTCCGGGCCCTGTGGTCCTGCGGCCATGTGGCCAACATGCAGGGCGACTTCGCGCGCTCGGCCGCGCTGGAGAACACCTCCTGGCCGCTGGCGGACCGATTCGCGGACCCGGCGGCGACGGCCGCCCTGCGCTACGTCCGGGGCACCCGCCTGGTGATGACCGCCCGCCCGGACCAGGCCCTCGACGTCTGCCGCGCCTCGCCGGACCGCCCCCCGGCCCGCGGCAGCGCCCTCGCCATCTGGCTCCTGACCCGGGGCATTACCTCGTACGCGCATCTCCTGTCGGGCGAGATCGCCCACGCCGTGGCGGCTGCCGACCTCATGCGCGAACACAGCGAGCACCACGGCGACCTGTGGCTGCGCGCCTACGCCCTCTACTTCCTGGCCATGGCCGCACTGGCCAACGGCGATCCAACGACGGCCCACCGCCACGCCCGCGACTCACTGGCCCTTAAGTGGCAACTGAACGACACCTTCGGCGCCGCGGTCGATCTCGACACCATGGCCACGTCCCTCATCGCGTCGGCCCCCGAACGCGCTGCCCGGCTGCTCGGCACCGCCGACAGCCTCTGGCACTCCATCGGACGGAACCGCGCCGGAGTGCCGGAGTTCCTCGCGACCCGCAACGCCTGCGAACAACAGCTCCGCGAGACCCTCGGCGACGCACCGTACGCAACGGCCCATCGAATGGGTCTGGAAGCCGGTATCGACGAGGGCATCAGTTACTTCCTGCGCCTGGAGTGAACCCGCCGTCCGGAGCCGCGACCGCATCAGGATGGAAAACGCTCAGTGCTCGGCGAGCAGCTCGACGAGGACGAGCGGGTCCCGCGAGGAGTGGCCGGTCAAGCGTGGGAGAGGTAGCGGCGCTACGACGGTCAGCGGACCAGGTCGATCGAGCGCCGGTGCTCGCGCACCGCGTGTACGTCGTAGCGGGTGAAGTCACCGGCGATGCAGATCAGGTGCGGGCCGCTCCACAGGACCTGGGACGCGGCCGTCACCCCGAGCCGGTCGCGGACCAGGCGCTCGCAACAACGGCTGCGGTGCGAAGTCCAGGGTGTCGGGTTCATCCCGCCCGTGCGCGACAGGACGCTCATCGCCGCGGTTCGGGCGCTCTGGGGCCGGGGCGTCTTCACATGCCGTCGGATTGCCTCTCGGATCCTTGCGCCCGCTCTCGGGCGGCGAGGTCGCGCAGGCGCGCGGTAGTGCCGTTGCGCTGCGCGCGGCGCAGCCCCTGTTTGGCCAGCAGGCCGTTGGCCACGGTCGTGACCATCCTGTTCTGCGGCGCTGTCATGCCCGTCAATGTGTGGGGCGCGTAGAGGGCCCGTCCGTCCTCGACGGTCAACCAGCCGGTGACGGTGCGCATGCTCACACCGACGCACTGCGGTTGGAAGCTGTGGGCGAGGAATCCCGCTCGGCGTCCGCCCGGTGGCAGCAGTTCGGACGGTGCGGCGAGGCGCAGGCCGGTCTCGTCGCTCCCGGTGACCGTCACCGGGAGGATGACGGGGAGGCCGTCAGCACCCTGGTAAGCCAGCAGGCGATGAGGAAGGGCGGCGATCTGCCGGGCGAGCTTTGCGACGGGTGTCCGCGGGGTCGTGCCGTTCCTCGGCGGTTCCTGTTCGGCGGGATGTCCCGGCCAGGAGGCGCCCGTCACGGTTACACGTCCACTCGCCGAGAGATCGGGCCAGACGGCGATGCGGTCCGGGTGGACATCGACGAAGACCCGGTTCTGGTGGTACTCGCGAAGCAGCCAGTCCCATACGCCTCCGCGCCTGGTCCGCCCGAGGAACGGCTCGGAGGCGTCCATCAGCCCCGCCAGTCGCTGCGCCGAGGGCTGAAGGTCCACCTCTGCTCGGCCCTGGGCGAGGACGTAGTGGCTGTGGGTGGCGAACCCGTGCTCGCGCGTGTGATAGGCGAGACACACGCGTGGGTTGCGCAGGATGTGTTCCAGTTTCTTCGGGAAGCCCAGCGATGTGGTGAAGCTGACCTCGTTGGCCGCCCGGTCCGCGAGCCCCACCGGTGAGACGCTGGTGACCACCGCGCCTCCGGCCGGGGTGAGGTAGGCGGCAGCGACGGTCAGGTCGCCCTTGAATGCCTCGAACGCCGTGTCCGGCCACGGGAGCCGCGTGGAGCTCACGAGCCGTCGCCTCGCAGGACTCGCAGGTCGGCGGCGGCTTGGCTGCGCAGGGCGGGCAGCAACGCTTTCACCGGGGGCGGCATGTTCACGAGCATCGACTCCACCTCGGCCGGCGTGCCGGCTTCATCGAGGAATCCGATCATCAGATGCCCGGCCACCGGGGGTGTGCTGGCGATGACTCGTTGGGCGAACTCCTCCCACTGCTCGGGTGTGATGAGCTGCAGGGCGGGGAGCAACAGTGGTTCCTCGTGAGCCAGGTGGTCACGCACGCTGTCGCGCACCGCGACAGCCGCCTCGCGCAGTGCGTGCCGGCTGTCGCCGCTCAGGCTCTCGCCGCCGGGGCCTTCCGTACCGGTCTGGTTGACGGAGGCGAGGCGGTCGAGTGCCTTGTCCAGGTGGTCGTGTTCTTCGCTGAGTTCGTCCAGTGCGCCCTTCGTGTCCGGCGCCGCTGCCAGGATGAGCGGCCACAGCCATGCGTCTTCGGTCTCGTGGTGGTGACGCAGGTTCGCCACGATGAAGTCCCGTAGCTGCACGAGTGCCTGACGTGGCACGGAGGATCGGTCGACGGCGTCGACGAGCAGTCCGGTAGCCAGTCTGTGTGTCTCATGGGCGAGCCGCGTTTCCACGATGGCTTGCGCGTCGGACTCGGCTTGCATGGTCATGTGTGCGGAACCTTCGCGTAGGAGTGAACGGTCTTCCGGGCGGCCCCAAGGCCCTGAACCGCTCCGGCGGGGCGAGGGGAAGAGATTTTGGTTGCCCGTCCGGTCTCCATTTCAAGTTACATGCTCTGCAATGAAGTTATCCACTCTGGCGTCCGATAGGCTGCCGACATGCCCGAACAGACTCGGAGGTATCGGTCAGCACGGCGTGAGCAGAGCGCGGCTCAGACCCGACAGGACATCCTGGAGACCGCGCGCGACCTTTTCATCACGCATGGCTATGCGCAGGTGACGATGGGGCAGATCGCTCGCTCGGCCGGTGTCGCGACCAAGACGCTGTATGCGAGCGTGGGCACCAAGACTGAGCTGCTGCACGCTCTTCTGGCCGTGGACGTGGCGGATTCGAAGGCCACCGGGCTGCATGACGCGGTACTCCGAAGCAAGGACCTCGCCTCCGCGATGACCTGCCTGGCCCACGGAATCCGCGGCAACACCGAACGCTTTGCCGCATCCATAGACCTGCTCCACTCCTCCATGGCCAGCGATGACAAAGCGCGGCAGGTGTGGGAGTACGTCGTCACGCAGTACCGCCAAGCGCTGCGCGACATCGCGCAGCACCTGGTCGCCCTCGGTGTGGTGGCTCCTCATCTCGACGTGGACGGTGCGGCGGACCGCCTGTGGCTCTGCTTCGGGCTGTCGGCTTGGCGATCGCTTGTCGTCGACTGCGGCTGGAGCTATGACGACGCGGAGCGCCTGCTCGCCCGCCAGGCGGTGAGCATGCTCGAAGACCCCGGCCCGGCATAGGCGGGACGTGGGTCCCGTCGAGCTGCCGCACAGGCTACGGCCTCAACGGAAGCGTCTGGGGCCGCAAGGCGCCGAGGCCCGAAAGGTCGCGGCCCGTGGCTGTTCGAGGCCGGTCCGGAGGTATCCGGCCATGGGCCTGGAGCTTTCCCACCGGCGACATGGCCCACCTGCCCGCCGTCGGCGCCAGTCTCTTCGGGTCAACGGTCCTGGAAGGTGTCTAGGGCCACGGCCTGGGCGACGGCCAGGCGGGGGTCCGGTCCGGGGGTGAGGATGTCGACCACGTAACGGTCCCGCAGACCCCACTTCCTGTCCACCTTCAGCACCTGCTTGCCCCCCGTCTCGAAGTCGAAGTGGTACGGCCACAGGAACGGCACCAGGTCCAGCGGCAGGAAGTCCCAGACGCGGCGGAGCACAGCCACGAACCGGTTACGCTCCCGGCCGACGGCGGCCGGGAATCCGGGTTGGTCCAGCACCCAGGTCGAACGCACCAGGGAGGCGAAGTCCTTCTCCTCGAAACCGCCGACAAGGTTGCCCTCCGCGTCCCACACGTCGTAGCCACCGCCAGCGCCGCGAAGGCCGCGCTCCTCGATGGTGAACAGCACGCGGGTCCCGGACAGGCCGGTGTAGAAGGTGATCTTCTCCTTGAGCGAGAATCGCTTCACCTCGGCGCAGGCCAGGACCTCGCCCTCCGAGCCGTCCGGCATCAGCTCGCTCACCATGTAACGGCCGGCCTTGAGACGGTTCTCCTGCCGGACGGTGAAACGTCCCCCGGTCCACTGTCCCGCACTGTCCACTGTTCCGCTCCCGAAGCCGTCGTTCCCTGTGCCGCCGCTGAGTGCGTCCGGCCGAGCCATCGTCACCGGACCGCCCGCCCTGCGGCAGTCTCCATAAGTCGTCACCCGTAACGACCAAAGAGGACAGGAATCCCAGGAACCGAGGCCCTCCGACCCCCCCTTCGTCGCGCGCGACCGCACCGAACGAAGGATGCGGGTGTCAGAGGGCAGCCGTCTATCGTCTGCACGTGGATGCAGCAGAAACTCCCCGTACCGCACCGTCGTTCCGCTTCCGTCTCGCCGCCGCCTCCCCCTGGCCCCGGCGGCGGATCGTCGGCGAGGCCGTGCTCACCCCAGTGCTCTCCGGGATCGCAGGCATCCTCCGCACGGCGGAGACCGGCTCCCTGGTACAGGGCGGCGCACTGGCCCTGGTCGTCGCCGTACTGTCCCTGGCGCGTCGCGCCCTGCCGGCGTCGGTACTGCTGGCCGCGTCAGCCCTGGCCGGCACCTTTCTCGGTACGTTCGTCCTGCTGGTCTGCGCCGGCTGGTCCGCCGGCAGCCGCATCGAGCGCCCGGCGCGGGCACTGGCCGCGTTCACGGCCGGTTTCGTCCTCCACCTTGTCGCCGGCGTGGCCAACGCACCAGATGAAGACCTCGGACTGTCGGTGCTGGTGACCGTCGCACTGGTCGGGGGTTCGTTCCTGGTGCTGGCAGTCGTGCCCGGTTTCGCCGCCCGGTACCGTGCCCAGCGGCACGCCCTGCTGGACGCCCTGCGGCGGCACAACGCCCAACTGGTGCGCGAACGGGCGATGGTGGCGCGCCAGACCCGGCTGCTGGAGCGGCAGCGCATCGCCCAGGACATGCACGACAGCCTTGGCCACCAACTTGCCCTGATCGCCGTGCACACCGGGGCACTGGAGGTGGACCCGGAGCTCAACGGCCGCCAGCGGGAAGGTGTGGGCGTCCTCCGGGAGGCATCCAGATCGGCGATGCGGGAGCTGCGCGAAGCCGTGGGCATCCTGCGCAACGACGCGGAGATGTCCGGGCCCGGTCCGCAGGGAGCCGGGCCCTCCCCGGACCGTGCCGCGGTTTCTGTCGAAGGGCTGGTCGCGTCGTCGCGGGCGGCGGGCGCGACAGTGGAACTGCACCGCTCCGGCGCCCAGCGGACCCTCACCCCCGCTGTCGACCAGGCGGCGTACCGCATCGCTCAGGAGGGACTGACCAATGCACACAAGCACGCGCCGGGCGCCCCGATCACAGTCGCGCTGCGCTACGAACCGGACAGCCTCGTAGTCGAGGTGGCGAACGGCCCAGTACCGGCCGGGGTTCCGGCCGCACTCCCCGCGATCAGCGGCCAACAGGGGCTGACGGGCCTGCGGGAGCGGGCCCGTCTGGTCGGCGGCATGGTGCACACCGGCCTCACCCCCGGCGGGGGCTTCCGCCTCGCCGGTGTGCTGCCGTACGCCGACGGCGAGCGGCAGTCCCCTCCGGGCGGCGCGACTTCGGTGGCTGCGGACGACGACTTCCGGGAGCAGATCGGCGGGGCCTCGGCGGGAAATGGTGGTGGCGTCCTCGAACGCGCCATACCGCACAAGGAGTTCACCACCATCGTGAGCAGCAAAAAGAACGCCGCCCTGGGATGCGCCGCCACCGCCGTGGTCCTCGTCGTGGGCATCGGCGCCCTCCTGGTGTGGGGGGTGTCGAAAGGGATCGACGAGTTGGAGAAGGGGGCCATACCGACGAGCGTGTACAAGTCGGCTCGAGTCGGCGAGGCCGAGGCGGACCTGCGCGGGAAGTTGCCGGAAGGCGGCTCATGGCTCACCGACGGCGTGGAGAAGCAGGGGCCTGCGCTGCCCGATGACGCGGCCTGCGAACACTTCGTGGACGACGAGAAGGACATCGTCTACCGGTTCTGCTTCCGCGACGGGAAGCTCACCTCCAAAGTGTCCTACACGTACAACCCCTGACCCGAGGTCTGTGACCACGCTCCCGGCCGGATCGGGCATGATGAGCTGACCTGTTGTCCGCCTGTCACACCGATCCCGCGCAGGAGACCGCATGATCCGGGTTCTCATCGCCGACGACGAGCCGCTCATCAGAGCAGGCATCAGAATGATCCTCGCCTCCGCCGGGGACATCGAGGTCGTCGCCGAGGCCCGGGACGGCCGGGAGGCGGTGGACACCGCCCGGGGCACCGCGGTCGACGTGGCCCTGCTGGACATCCAGATGCCCACGATGGACGGGCTGACCGCGCTGGCCGAACTGGGCCGTGCCGCGCCGGGGGTACGAGTGCTGATCCTGACGACGTTCGGGGAACGCGACAACGTCCTGCGGGCGCTCGGCCACGGCAGTGCGGGCTTCCTGCTGAAGGACACCGCCCCGCAGGAGCTGATCCACGCAGTCCGCGCGGCGGCGGCCGGCAACGCTTACCTGTCCCCGGCCGCCACCCGCCACGTGGTGGACACCCTCGCCTCCCCCGCCGCCACCGTGCGTGGCGAGGAGGCGCGCCGCCGCCTGGCCGGGCTGACCGCTCGCGAACACGAGGTGCTGGCCCTGCTCGGCGAAGGACTGTCCAACGCGGACGCCGGCGCCCGCCTGCATATGAGCGAGGCGACGGTGAAGACCTACGTCAGCCGCGTCCTGACCAAGCTCGACTGCGACAACCGGGTCCAAGCGGCGCTCCTGGCCCGCGACGCGGGCCTGGAGCCGTGCGCAGAGTGAACTTCAGCGCCCCGGCAAACCGTACGTGGAACGGATCCCCGAACTCACCCTCAGAGATGAGCCCCGTGAACCGGACTACCCGGATGCCGAGGTCCTGCTCACCATCGTCAATGCGGAACGCCATTGCCGACCGGTCCCGGTCCAGCACGTCGAGCGCGACGGACGCGTACCGACGCAGAGCACCTATTCCGTTGCCGTCGTATTCCTGCGGGCAGTAGCAGCCGTTCGCCTGCCGGTTACCGCCGCGGCTGAGACGGTCCGGCACCACCACAAGCTGGGTCTGCTGGAGGAGCCGGAGCGCGCACCGAGCAGCTACAAGCGGTACGACGTACGGCACCTGGTCCGGCTGATGGGCATCCGCCGGCTGACCGATCTCGGCGTGCCGCTGTCCGACATCCCCACGGTGGCCGCCGCCGACGCACGGTCCAAGGAGATCCTGCGCGCCCTGGACGCCGAACTCGCGGCGAACATCGAGCGCCAGCAGCACATGCGCCGCCAACTGGCCGCGATCCTGGAGGACGGGGCCTCGCTCGGCCCGCCCGCGGGCTTCGGGGCCGCCGCCGCCACACTGCCCCAGGCCCAGCAGGACCTCCTGGTGGCGTCCTAGAGCGTCCTCACGCCGACGGCGATGTCCCTCATCCGGGACCAGTACACGCGCCCCCGGGACAAGATGGACGAGGAGTTCGAGCACCTGCCGGCCCGCACTCAAGGCCCTCGTTGAGGCGTGCAAGCCCGTGACGCTCGGTACCTTGCGGTGCGACCTGGAAGGGCTGCCGACGTTCGGGCGGCAGTCGCGCGCGGTTGACGACCGCGGCGCCTCGGTCAACGACCGCGGCGTGGACGAGGTGCTGTCGTGAGCGACGTCCCCGACGCGGTCTTGCCGCTGCAGGCCCTTCCAGTGGCAGCACACCTGGGGCGCCGGTAGCCGTCTGACGAGTTCGTGCACGGTAGGCGGTGAGACATCGAGCCTCGGCCGCCGCGAGCACATGAGCGACGCCATCCAAGCCGTCGCCTGCCTGCTGTCTCAGCAGCAGACCGTGGACCTGAAGCCGACAGGGCAGACGTGAACCCAGATCACACCGAAGCTCGCGACGTCTCACCGCCTACCCGTGCACGAGCTCGTCAGGCGTCGCGACCGAGTCGGAATCATCCCCGTGCGGCGATGCCGGTGGCCGCCAAGTCGCGCCGTGAGCAGAGCCCCAGCTTGGCGAACACGTTGGACAGGTGATGCCCGACGGTGCGGTCGCTGATCCGCAGATGGGCCCCGATCTCGCGGTTGGTCAGATCGCCGGCGGCAAGCTGGGCCACCCGGCGTTCCTGTGCCGTCAGCGTTGACATGCCCGTGCCGGCGGCAGTGGCACGGCGTGCGGGCGCCATGATCAGACGCTGCTCACGCCGGGCCCGATCGAGCATCGGGCGCGCTCCCAGTGCGTGGAACGTCTCGGCAGCGGCGTCGAGCTGCTGGCGGGCGTCTCGGCGCCGCCGCTGTCGCCGCAACCACTCGCCGTAGAGCAGACGGGCCCGTGCGTGGTCGAACGGGCGCCGGGACGCACCGGGCACGTCCAGCGCCGCCCGGTAGGACCGTTCGGCGGCGGGTTCGTCCAGCAGTGCGCGTGCCAGGTGCCCTGCGAATCTCGCCCAGTGCGCGCCGGTGCGCCGTACCCAGACGTCGAGCGCCTCGGCGCGGCGCTGGCCGATCTCCGGCCGCCGCGCGTGCACGGCGGCCTCGATCGTGTCCAGGCTTGCCAGCAGAGCGACGATCGGATGTGCTGCCTCGTGCCCGTGCTCGTCCAAGCGGGCGAGCAGGTCGAGTGCAGCATCGGCGCGACCGGCCGCCAGAGCGGCCATTCCACGGTTCCAGTGGGCCGAGGCGCTGGCCGCACGGTCGCGGCGCGGCCTGGCCAGTTGCAGGGTTCGAACGGTCAGATGGTCGACGCTGCGGCCGTCACCGCGGGCGGCGGCGAGCCACCCGAGGCAGTTCCGGCACTCCGCAGCGATGTGCTCGGCACCGATTCGCTCGGCCGACGCGAGCCCCTCGGCCGCGGCGTCCTCCGCGGCACCCCACCGGCCCGCGGCGATGTCGAGTCGCGCCATCCGAGCCAGCGCCGCAGCAAGCGAGGTGCCATCGGCGTGACGGCGGTGCCTGCGGACAAGGGCGTGCACGGCATCGGCGAGTGGCTCGTCGAGGCCCCACACCAGTCCGAGCGGCGACACCGGGAGCAGCTGCGACTCCACCCGGGAGATGTGCGCCATGACGTCACCGAGTGCTGCCGACGACGCTGCCCGTGCCGGGTCCGTCGCCGGCCCCCACCACGTCCGGACGATCGGGAGGACCTCGGGCAGCCCAGGGGCCGTCAGCCCCGCGAGACCAGTGAGGGACTCATCGACGAGGTCGTCGCGGGCCGCGGACCATCCCGCGTGCAGGGCAGCGGCGCCGAGCTCCACTCTCATACGCGGATCATCGAACGCGGCGATGTCGCGACTGATCGATCGATGGGCTCGTTCCAGAGACCCCTCGGCGAGTTCGAGTACCCCGCGCAGGCCGCGGCTGGCGCGGGTGGCCAGAACCTCGTCGGTCAGGCTCCGGGCATCGGCCAGCAACCGACGCGCCATCGTGGCGTCGCCGCCGTGCCAGGCGGCCACGGCCGCGCCGGCGAGCCTGCGGGTCGCAGCGGCCGGGTCGGCGGACAGCTCGGCGGCCCGCCGCAGGATCGGTACCGCGCCGACGCCCGAGGGCACCGTCTGCTCGAGCAGCCCGGCGATCTCCTCGTCGACGTCCTGAACGGTCGCGGCCCGGTGCCAGACATGCCCGCGACTGCCCGGGGGAAGCGCGGCGGCCAAGGTCCGGTGGGCGCTCCTGCGCTCAGACGGGGAGGCGCTCGCGTAGACAGCGGCCCGGACCACCGGGTGCCGTAGCGCAGGCCGGTCGGGCGTCCCGGCGAGCAGACCCGACCGGATCGTCTCCTCCCAGACCGGCTCCTCGGCGGCGCGGGAACGTGCTGACCGTGCGAGCGTGAGCTGATCACCGTCGGCACGAGCCGCGGCCATGAGCACGACGAACTCGCGTGCCGGGGGCGGCAAGGTCTGCAAGCGCTCGGCGAAGGCCTTACGCAGCCGGGGCCCCACGGACACCGTGCCGGCGGCAAGATCGTCGACTGGTACAGGCAGCTCGTGCAGTGCCAGCGGGTTGCCCCCACCTGCTTTCACCGCGCGGGTGACCTCGGGGCCGTCGAGGCCGGGGTGGGCGGCGCCGACCAGTTGGGCGGCGTGGTCGTCAGCGAGAGGCCTCACCGCGAGCGGATCGACCCCCTCCCACGATCCGCCGGCAGGCGCGTCGTGGCCGGCGACCAGGACCACCACCGGATCGGTCCCCACCCGCCGGGCGACGAATCCGAGCACGAACTCGGTCTCCGCGTCGAGCCGGTGTGCGTCGTCCACGACGATCAGGAGCGGGCGGTCGACTGCCAGCGCCGACAACAGGGACAGCACCGCCACGGCGGTGAGCGACCGGCCCGCTGCGCTGGCCTCGCCCGCGAGCACGCCTCGCAACGCTGACGCCTGGGACACCGGAAGAGTCGCGATCAGGTGCTCGACCGGCCGGAGCAACGTGTCCAGACCGGCGAAGGGGGTCCCGGACTCGCACCGTGCGGGCTGTACCGCCAGCGGGGCGAAATCGGGAGACGCCGCGGTGACGTGGTCGAGAAGCGCGGTCTTGCCGATGCCCGGCTCACCCCAGAGCACCAGGGCGCCACCGGTGCCACGGCGGGCTCGGTCGAGCACCTCGGTCACGGCAGCGATCTCTGCCTGTCGTCCGACGAGCGGAGCCGGAGCACCGGTTGCCCTCATCGCGTCCCCTCAGCCGTGACCATCTTCCGGCCCCAGAAGTCCGTGCCGTACCGTCCGAGGCCGGCGGGATCGTCCGACGCCCCGACGAGGACGCCGACCCCGTGCACGAGCACGATGCCGGTGAGCCCCGCTCGGATCCTGATGAGCGCATCCTCGGGCCCCTGCTGTGGCAGTGCCACCCCACCGAGCCGGGTCCCGTTCGGGGGTGCCGACCTGTCCGTGAATGGTGTGAGCATGCTCAGCGGCCTGCCGCAGGTGCTTCTAGGACCGCAGACCACGGGCCCGAGTGCCTTGACCGATGGCCCCGCCACCGCGGGTAGGGTCGGGTCCCGTTCGTCGATCGCCGATGACGAGCTTGCGCATCGAGCACGCCGAACCGCTGCCACGGCACGGGCAGCGTATGGACGAGGCGCTCGCCGCGGGCGCACGTCGAGCTCGGCGCCGCGGGGCGAGGCGCCGGTGGCCGTGGTCATGGCGACTCCTGCGAACCGGGGCGGACGCCCTTGGGGAGTGGATCTCCCAGGAAGGCGAGCAGGGCGGCGTTGACCTCGTCGGCGTGAGTCCACAGCAGGCCGTGCGGGGCGCCGTCGATCTCCACGTACTGCGCGTCGGGCAGGGCCCGGCGGAAGCGGTGGGCCGTGACTTCGATGGGGAGGATCCGATCTGCGGTGCCGTGCAGGATCAGGGCCTGCGTGCCGCTGGCCCGGACGGCCTCGACGTCGGCGCGGAAGTCCTCGATCCACGAGGAGACGACGGCATGGGCGGCCACGGGGGCGCTGGAGATGGCGACGTTCCAGCTGGCTGTGACCGCCTCCTGGCCGATGCGGTTGCCCAGGTTCTCGTCGAGGTTGTAGAAGTTGGAGAAGAACTGCTCGTACCAGGCGTAGCGGTCACCCTTGGCCGCGGCCTCGATGCCGTCGAAGACGTCCTGGGGCACGCCCTCCGGGTTGTCGTCCCGAGCGACGAGGAAGGGCTCCAGGGAGGCCAGGAAGGCGAGCTTCACGACCCGCTGGTGGCCGTATCGAGCGATGTAGCGGGCGAGTTCGCCGGTGCCCATCGAAAACCCGACGAGGACGACATCGCGCAGGTCCAGGGTCTCCAGCAGGGCATTCAGGTCGGCGGCGAAGGTGTCGTAGTCGTAGCCGGTGCCGACCTTCGACGAGCGGCCGAAGCCGCGGCGGTCGTAGGTGATGACGCGGTAGCCGGTGGAGAGCAGCTCGCGCGTCTGGCGCTCCCAGCTGTGGCCGTTGAGCGGGTAGCCGTGGATGAGGACGACGGGCTGACCCGCGCCTTGGTCCTCGTAGTAGAGCTCGATCGGCGTGCTGTTCTCGTTCCCGATGGTTACGTGGCCCATGATCTTTTCCTTCCGAGGGTGGTGTGCCTGCTGTTGACCGACGAGCCGCCGTACCGCGATCGTTGTCGCTTCGGCGATGGTGGCGTTGCCGGCCGTGGACTCCGGGTCGGCCGGGTCGGCGTAGACGGCGAGACCGGCGGCGCGCGGTCCGCGAACAGCACGATCCCGACGTCGTTGTGCTCGCCCTGTGCTCCGGTCCCGGTCCTGTCCACGATCAGCCTCCCGGCTGGCACGTCGGCGAGATCGGCGAGTTGGCGGGGCCTCCAGGCCACGGCTGTTCCCTCCAGGTGTCGTGTCCTCGACCGACGTGTCGTCGGCCCACATGTCCTCGGCGTGGTCAGGGGCGCGTGAGCCGGCGCCGGCCGGCGATCGGCCTCCGACAGCCCGCCCCACCGCCGTGCAGCTCCCGGTGGGCCAGGGCGTGGACGGCGCCCCGTTCGCGCTGCTGCCGTAGCGGAAGGACTCCTTGTCGGCGGGGAAGAACACCAGGGTGCTGATCACGGTGGCCGCTCCCTTCCCGGTCGCTCTGCTGTCGGCTCTCAGCGTCGCGGGGAAGGCGCCTGGTCCGCGTCGGTGGAAATCCCTTATCCCGTCACCGACCCTGGCGCGGGGGAGGCTGGCATCTTGACGACCCGGTGCTGCCCGCGCGCTTCGCATCGGTGACAATTACCGGATAGACGCCGTGTCGGCGCCAGAGGAGGACCAGGCGATGCTCGTGGGACGGCGCGCCGAGCAGGCGGCGCTCGAGCAGCTGCTGGCTCGGGCGCAGGGCGGCGACAGCGGGGTGTTGGTGGTGCGCGGGGAGGCCGGCATCGGCAAGTCCGCCCTCTTGCAGCACATGCGGGAGACCGCCGTGGCGATGGGATTCGGGGTTCACGACGCGGCCGGGGTGGAGGCCGAGGCAGAGTTCGCGTTCGCGGGCCTGCACCAGCTGTGCGCCCCGTTCCTGGCGCGGGCGGTCGAGCTGCCCGAGCCGCAGCAGACCGCGCTCGGGGTGGCGTTCGGGCTGCGCGAGGGTGCTGCGCCGGACCGGTTCCTGGTGGGGCTGGCGGTGTTGAGCCTGTTGGCCGAGAACGGGCCGTTGCTGTGTGTGGTCGATGATGCGCAGTGGCTCGATCAGGCGTCTGCGCAGGTTCTGGCTTTCGTGGCCCGGCGGGTGGGGGCCGAGCGGGTGGTGATGGTGTTCGCGCTGCGCGATCCCGGTGTGACCGACGTCGAGGCGTTCAGCGGGTTGCCGGAACTGCACCTGGCGGGGCTGGGAGCCTCCGATGCCCAGACGCTGCTGGCCGCCGCGGTCCGCGCACCGCTGGACGATGTGGTGCGCGACCGGATCGTAGCCGAGGCGCGCGGCAACCCGCTGGCGTTGTTGGAGCTACCCCGGGGTGCTCCGGCGGTGCAGTTCGCGGGCGGGTTCGAGCTGCCGGACGTGGTGAGCGTTCCCCGCCGGATCGAGGACGGCTTTCGGCGTCGCGCGAACAGCCTGCCTGCCGACGCGCGGATGCTGCTGGTGGTTGCCGCGGCCGAACCGACCGGGGATGCGGCGTTGCTGTGGCGCGCGGCCGCGGAGCTGGGGATCGCCCGCGAGGCGGCTGCGCCCGCGGAGGCCGCCGGGCTGCTGGAGTTCGACTTCCGTGTGCGGTTCCGGCACCCGCTGGTGCGCTCGGCGGTCTACCGGGCGGCCACACCGACCGACCGGCGCCGGGCGCACGGCGCGCTGGCCGCCGTCACCGACCAGCAGGTCGATCCGGACCGGCGTGCCTGGCACCGCGCGCAGGCGGTGGTGGGCACTGATGAGGACGCCGCCGCGGAGCTGGAGCGTTCGGCCGGACGGGCCCGCGCCCGCGGCGGGTTGGCCGCCGCAGCGGCGTTTCTGAAGCGTGCGGCCGAGCTGACCCCTAGGCCGGCCGTCCGGGCGGAACGGGCCCTGGAAGCTGCACACGCCAAGCACGAGGCCGGTGCGTCCGAGGCCCTGGAGCTGCTGACGGTCGCCGCGGCCGGGCCGTTGGACGCCGTGGCGCAGGCCCGCCTGGAGCTGCTGCATGCTCGGATCGCGTTCCACGGGGCAAGGGGCGGCGAGGGGCCGCGGATGCTGCTGGACGCCGCCAAGAGCCTCGCCCCGCTGGACCCGGCGCTGTCCCGGGAGACCTACCTCGACGCGCTCGATGCGGCAATCGTTACTGGCGACCGCGGACCCGGCGGCGTGCGTGCGGTGGCCGACGCGGCCCGGGCCGCGCCCGCACCACCGGAGCCGCCGAGGCCGGTGGATCTGTTGCTCGACGGGCTGGTGACGACGTTCACGCAGGGCTACGCGGCAGGAGTGCCCGGCCTGCGGCGGGCGTTGGACGCCTTCAATCCTCACGAGCGGGACGATCATGCCGTGAACGACGGCGACGACCGCCGCTGGCTGTGGCTGGCCGGCCGGACCGCGATGTCGGTCTTCGACGACCAGATGGTGCACGCGCTGGCCGCTCGTCATGTCCGGCTGGTCAGGGAAGCAGGCGCGCTGGCCACGCTCCCGGCAGCACTGCTCGTCCAGTCCGTCATGCTGGTGCTCTCTGGTGACTTCTCCCGGGCCGACGAGCAGACCACGATCGCGGCCGCGACCAGAACTGTGCCCGTGCTCCACGGCCAGCTCATCCTGGCTGCCTGGCGCGGCCGCTCGGACGAGACCACCGAGGTCCACGCGACCATGGTCCGGGAAGCGGCTGGACGTGGGGGCCGAACTGAGGACTTCCTGGCGCAGTACGCCATGGCGGTGCTGCACAACGGTCTGGGCGACTACCCAGCGGCTCTGGTCGCTGCGACGCGGGCTTTCGAGTCCGACGAGCTGACCCACAGCAACCTGGCCCACTCCGAGCTCATTGAAGCGGCATGCCGTAGCGACCGGCCGGAGCGTGCGACCGCTGCGCTGGACCAGCTCAGCTCACGGGCGCTGGCCAGCGGCACCCCATGGGGGCTCGGGCTGGCAGCGCGCTCATGGGCATTGGTCAGCACCGGCCCGGCCGCCGAGGAGTACTACCTCGAGGCGATCGAGCAGCTACGAAACTGCCGAGTGGCCACCCAGCTGGCCCGGACTCATCTCGTCTATGGCGAGTGGCTACGCCGCGAGGGCCGCCGCCAAGGCGCCCGCCAGCAGCTCCGCACCGCCCACCAGATGCTGTCGGACATGGGTGCGCAAGCGTTCGCCGCACGCGCCGCCCGCGAGCTGCGCGCCACCGGCGAGCACCCACGCAGCCGGTCCGCCCAGCCCTCCGACGCGCTCACCGCACAGGAGCTGACGATCGCCCGGCTGGTAGCTACCGGGGCGACCTCCCGGGAGGTCGGCGCACAGCTGTTCTTGAGCCCGCGCACCATTGAGGCCCACCTCCGCAGCATCTTCCGCAAGCTGAGCATCACCTCCCGGCGACAGCTGCGGGACCTGCGGCTTCCCTGACGAGCTGGCAGCGTGCGTGCCCAGTCGCGGTACAGCGAATGCCGCCCGGAAGGCCAGCGAGCTGCGCCCTTTGGAGCTCGCAAACAGGATCAAGAGCGCGCCGTCTTGAGACGACGCCTGCACTTGCGGTTGCTGATCAGCCGGATGTCCTCTTCCGTGAGGGCACCGCCGTCAGCGGTCCTGACGGCTTCGAGGAGCGTCGTGCGGTCCTGGTCGGCCAGGAGCCGAGCCAACTCGGCTTCGTCGCCAACAACCAGCCGCAGGCTGCTTCCGGGAAGGTCCAGCTCGACGCAGCGCTGGAGGAAGGTGATCAGACGCCCCCTGCGCGTGTCGTAGACGTAGGGAAATCCGTGGCCGCGTATCTCAAAGTCCGAGAAGTCCTGCAGTACGACGTTGAACTCCGTGGTTGGCGGACCGATGCGCAGACGCCGAACGACGGCTGGATCGGGCTCGGCCGTCTGGTTCCTCCAGTCCGGTGGGACGGCTGGCAGGGGCGCTATGTCGCCTTCGACCACGAGAGGCTGAACATCTTCGCGCTGGAGCCTGGTGAGCACGGATTCGAGTCGCTGCCAGTCGCGTCGGTGACCGCTTTTGTGAAGGCGGGCAGCAGAACTCGATCCACGTTGAGGACAACCTCGTACGTATCGACCGTCCATCCGTCACCGGGCATGGGGTGGTAATTGCCGCCGTCACAGCGCAGCGTGAGGACGGCCGGGCGGAGCAGGTCGCGGGCGACCTGCTCGCCTTCGCGGTCGAGGAGGCTGTAGGTGTGCCCGAGAACGAGGTCGAGTTTGCCGGTGCCGTCGTTGGCGAGCGGCAGCGAGACCATCGGGCCAGTGGCCGGCGCGGGGAACGGTGTGTAGATCGGCCGACCCGACAGGAACTCGAAGGCGCGGAAGGTCCAGCCGTCCGGCCCGAGGAGGCGGTTCTGCTCCTCTGGACGGGCGCTTCCATCAACGTCGGCGAGGTCTACGCCAGCCTGGCCCGCGACATCACGAACGGCACCCACCACACCCCGGGATTCCGGCACGCCGTCCACAACAGCCGTCTCATCGCCCGAGTCGAACAAGCCGCCCGGACCGGCGTCCGGCACTGACGCCGCCGCACCGCGCGGCACCGTGCCTTACTGCCGTGACGGATACGGCGACCGATCCGCGGGCACGGGCGGCCGACATAGGTTCGGACTCGCTGAAGGGCTCCTGAGGCCCACCCCCCCCCCGATCAGGGAGTCGTTGATGATTTCAGTCCCTCGTCACCATGGCCCTCGCGGCGCTTCGCGGCAGGCTCACGGCGTATGACCACCTCCGCGCGCGCCGCTGTTCTCGAAGCGCAGGACGGGCCATTCGAATTCCGCGACATCGAGATCGAGGACCCGCGGCCCGACGAGGTACTCGTTCGCATGGTCGCGACCGGAATATGCGCGACCGACGCTCACGTGCGGGCACAGCGAATGGCGACGCCGCTGCCGGTGGTACTGGGGCACGAGGGGGCAGGAGTCGTCGAACGCGTGGGGGCCGCTGTCACCACCGTCGAGCCCGGTGACCACGTCGTCCTCTCCTACCACTCGTGCGGCCGCTGCAAGCCGTGCATGTCCTCGCACGCGGCCTACTGCGACAACGTCTGGGCGGCCAACTTCGCAGGTGCCCGCCTGGACGGCTCGAACGGTCTCCACGTCGCCCACGGTGCTGAGCCGCACGGTCACTTCTTCGGCCAGTCCTCGTTCGCCACCCACGCCCTGACGCACCAACGGAACACGATCAAGGTCCCCCGCGATCTGCCCCTCGACGTCATGGCTCCGCTGGGGTGCGGGCTGCAGACGGGTGCGGGGGCCGTACTCAAGGCCCTCGCCGTGCCGGCGGGAGCGTCCTTCGCGGTCTTCGGCGTGGGCGCGGTGGGCCTGGCGGCGGTCATGGCGGCACATGTCGCGGGTGCCACCACCATCGTCGCCGTCGACGTCGACGCCGGCCGCCTCGATCTGGCCCGCGATCTCGGAGCGACGCACCTCGTGGACCCCGGCCGGGTCGAGGATCTGACCGGCGCGCTCCGCGCCGTCGACGAACGCGGTCTGGAGTACGTCCTCGACACGAGCGGCCGCGCGGAGAACCTCGACGCCGGGGTCGGCGCCCTGGCACCGATGGGCCGATTCGGCTTCGTGGCGTTCCACGAAGGAGCGGGCGCCGTGCTCGACGCCGGCCGGCTCACGCTCGGCCAGTCGCTTCAGGGCATCATCCAGGGCGACGCCGTCTCGTCGCTCCTGATCAACGACCTTGCCCAGCTCTATCGAGCGGGCCGGTTCCCCATCGACCGACTGCTGTCCTTCTACGACTTCGCCGATATCAACACCGCGTTCGAGGATGCGGGCTCAGGCCGCGTCACCAAGGCAGTCCTTCGGTTCACGTCACCGGGATAGACCACCCGTTCGACAGCTTCCCAAGAACACAGAAAGGCGTCCCGCCGGTGTGCCAGAGCAGTCAGATACCCATCAACGTCGAAGAAACCCCGAGCTTCTACGGGATCGACCACTATGGATTCGCCCGCGCGGGGGCGGACGACCCGTTGGACCCCGAGGGCTATTACCCCCCGTATTTCCAGAGCGAGCACTTCCAGAAGTACGGCTACCACGTGGAAGAACTGCGCGGCGGCTTCTACTGGGTCACCAGTGCCGGCTACGACGCCGCATTCGTGGTGACCGAGGAGGGCGTGGTCGCGATCGACGCACCCCCGACGCTGGGCGAGAACATGCTGGCGGCGATCGAGGACGTCACCGACCGACCGGTGACCCACGTCATCTACAGCCACTGGCACGCCGATCACATCGGCGCGGCCTCCGTGTTCGGTCCCGACGTCGAGATCGTCGCCCACCGCATCACCAAGGAACTCCTGGAGCGCTTCCCCGACCCGAAGCGCCCCCTGCCGACGAGGACGTTCGACGACGAACTCGTCCTCGAAGTGGGCGGCGTGAGCCTGCACCTCTCCTACAAGGGAGAGAACCACTGCCCCGGCAACATCTTCATCTACGCACCCCAGCAGAAGGTACTCACAGCCGTCGACATCGTCAGTCCGGGAAGCGTCACGTTCATGCACTGCGACGCCTCGCAGAACATCTCCGGCTGGTACGAAGCCCAGTCCCAGATCCTCGAATACGACTTCGACTACTTCGTCGGCGGGCACCACATGCATTACGGCACCTACGAGCAGGTGAAGCTGTGCGTGGAGTACTTCACCGACGTGCTCGAGGGGGCGACTGCGGCGGTCGAGCGGTTCAGCCGCTCGGATGCGCTCGCCGACATCGTGACCGGCACCGGCTGGGACAGGATCTTCGTCGGTACCGAGAACTGGATCAGCTCCATGGCGAACTACACCACCCGCCACGTCCTCGAGAAGGAGACGAGCGACGGCCGGCTCTGGTGGGAACGGCTGGCAGGAGCCACCACCCAGACCAAGTACCACGCGTACACCGTGCTGGAATCCATCCGCCTCGAACGGCCCCGGCCCGACTACCGCCTGCGGGGCGAGAATCCTCCGGTCTTCCTGACCTGACACCGTTCTGAACGGTGCGAGCAAATGACCCTCGTACATGAGAAGGATCATCATGAAAGCCGCCGTCATCACCTCGTTCGGCGAACCCTCCGTGTTGCGGGTTGCGGAGGCTCCGCGACCGGTGCCGGGTCCGGGTCAGGTACTGATTCGGGTTCACGCCGCGGGGGTGAACCCGGCGGAGATCCAGGCCCGCGCCGGAGCGTTCGGCCTGCGTGCTCCCGCCATCATCGGATTCGAGTTCGCCGGCGTCGTCGAGGCGGTCGGCCCGGGCGTCGACGAGGGCGTGGCCGGCGACCGCGTCGCCGGGTGGCCGGACTCCGCCACCCAGGGCTCCTACGCCGAGTACACGGTCAGCAGCAACTTCGCGACGATCCCCGACGGCGTTTCCTTCGAGGAGGCCGCGGCTACTGTCATCGGCGCCGACAACGCGGCGAGGGCCCTCGGACTTCTGAACATTCGCCCGGGTGAAACGCTCGTGGTCACCGGCGCGAGCGGTGCTCTGGGCGGCGCCGCCGTGCAGTTCGCGCGACAGCGCGGTGTGACGGTGATCGGCGTCGCCGGGACTACCAACGCCGACTTCGTCAGGAGTCTCGGAGCGACCCCTGTCGCCCACGGCCCGGGCCTGGTCGATCGCATCCGTGCCGCCGCTCCGGCCGGGGTCGACGCCGCGCTCGACACCGCCGGCAAGGGGCTCCTTCCCGCCCTCGTCGATCTTCTCGGCGGCCCCGACCGGATCGTGACGCTCGCCGACCGCGATGCCGCGCGACACGGCGTCGCATTCAGCCCCGGGGGCAGCGGGAACCGCGACCGCGGCCCTGTCCAGGAAGCCCTGAATCTGATCGCCGCCGGCGCATGGACCGCACGCATCGGCCGGAGCTTCCCGCTCGACGAGGCCGCGGACGCTCATCGCCTCGTCGCCACGGGCCACACCCACGGCAAGGTCATCCTCCTTCCCTGACTCGGCCGACCGGCCATGCAACCACGACACCAATCAATTGGAGAATTCGAAATGCCTGCAGTCCTCGTCCATGGTGTACCTGACACCCATCGGCTCTGGGACACCGTCCGTTCCCATCTTCAACGCGAAGATATTGCGACGATCGATCTCCCCGGGTTTGGCGCACCCCTGCCAGAGGGATTCACGTCGACGAAGGAAGAGTATCTCGATTGGCTTATTGAGAAGATCGAAGAAATCGGCGAACCCGTCGACCTGGTCGGTCATGATTGGGGGTCTCTGCTCACGGGTCGTCTCGCGTCTGTCCGGCCAGATCTGGTGCGCACATGGACAGGTATCAGCGGACCAATCGATCCGGAGTATCCGTGGCACTATCTTGCCAAGATCTGGCAAACGCCGGGCGAGGGTGAGAAATGGATGGCGGACCTCGACCTCGAGGAGTTCGCAGCAAGTCTCAACGAGGCGCAGATGCCGCGCGACGCGGCAGACGAAGCGGTCCGGCATATGGATGCCACTATGAGGGCAAGCATTCTCGCCCTTTACCGTTCGGCGATCGAGGTCGGGGCGGAGTGGAAGCCAGGTCTGAGCAAGGTGACCGCACCAGCGCTAGTGATCTGGGGCCTGGACGATCCGTTCCTTCCTCACCGCTTCGCCGACGAGCTCGGTAATGCCACACGCGCACGTGCCGTCTTCAAGCTGCGCAGCTCGCACTGGCCGATGATCGAGCGTGCGGCCGATGTCGCGCGTGAACTCGAGGCCCACTGGGCTCACGTGTAAAACCTGCGCTTGGGTCACTCGGGCTCACCATGGCGAACGCCAATAATTGCTCGCTCGCCATGGTGAACTCGAGTGCCCACGCATGTGTCCGGAAACGAATCATCGTGACACAGCCCTGAGAGCGTTTCCGGGCTGCACATGGCAGGAGCATCCTTATGACGAATTCAGCACATACCCAGATCGGCGTCGGTATTATCGGGGCTAGTTCCGATCGGGGTTGGGGCGGAATTGCTCATGTCCCGGCGCTGCAGGCGCTCGACGCGTTCCAGATCCGCGCCGTCAGCACGACTCGTATGGAGAGCGCGACCGCGACCGCTCGCCGGCTGGGCGCCGATCTCGCCTTCGACACACATAACGCTCTGGTCGGGCGACCGGAGGTCGACCTGGTGGTGGTCGCGGTCAAGGTGCCGGATCACGAGCAGATTGTGTCCGACGCGCTGGCCGCGGGCAAGATGGTTTATTGCGAATGGCCGCTCGCGAGAAACCTGTCCGAGGCCAAAGCGCTGGAGGGGTTTGCCCGCGAGCGGCGGCTGCGCACGGTTGTCGGGTTGCAGGGCGGCCTGCACCCGCCGATCCTCTTCCTTCGCGACCTCATCGCGCAAGGCGTGATCGGCAAGCCGCTCAGCACGAGCATCCGAGCGCATCTGGCCGACGACATGTGGGTCGGCCGATACGACCCGCCGGTCGAGTACATGGCCCACGCAAAGCATGGCGCCACGCTTCTGAGCATCATGCTCGGCCACGGGCTCGAACCGCTGGCGCGCGTGCTCGGCACGTTCGAGAGTCTGTCCGCCGTCGTCGCCAATCAGCGCGGTGACGGCGTCCGCCTATCCGATGGCGCGTCGCTGCCAAAGGACGCTCCGGACGAGATCGTCGTCGCCGGCGTCCTCGAAGGCGGGATCGTCACCTCGCTGCACTACAGTGCCGGGCAGTCGGCCGGCTCGGCGACGGTATGGGAGATCCAGGGCACCGAGGGCAGTGTGCGTGTGGAGTCGGCGTCGGGCTACCTTCACTTCACCGATTTCACCATCACGCTGCGCCGCGGCAGCGAGCCTGTCCAAGTACTACAGGTCCCCCCCGCTTATGCGGCTCCTGACCTGCAACTCGACGCACCCGCAGCGGGGGTCGCCCGCCTCTACGCCCAGTTCGCCGCCGACCTCCGCGACGGAACCGCCGATGCGCCGGATTTCGCGGTCGCACTCGATCGCCACCGGGTACTCGAGGCGATCACACGCGCCGCTGAAACAGATCATCGGCAGCATCTGTCCCGCCCCGACCGAATGAACTCCAATCTTTGAACCCGGGAGAGGCACTGGGCCTCTTCCAAGCTGGCGGCGCTGACCGAGGGTTGGACAAGCCTGCACAATGACGAAGCTCCTGGTAGACGGGTTCTCGACCAAGATCACCCGTGTCTGCCAGGAGCTTCGCGTGCTTGTCTACCCCGTCCTCGATTGATCTGTCCAACCGCAGCCTGCGGTTCCTGACCGGGCAACTGGCAGTGAGGCGACGGGAGATCGGGACCCGCTGGAGGCGACTTCCCACAGCACCGCAGGCCCTGCTCGCCCTTGCCCACCTGCGGTGCGGCGACACCTACGCCCGGCACGCCGCCGGGTTCGGCATCGGGATCGCGACCGTCTACCGCTAGATACGCGAGGCCGTCGACCTGCTGGCAGCCCTCGCACCGACCCTGACCGAAGCGATGGAGACGATCCAGGGGAAGGCGTTCGTCATCCTTGACGGCACCCTGCTGCCGATCGACCGCATCGCCGCCGGCACCCCGTACTACTCCGGGAAGCACAAGCGCCACGGCATGAACGTTCAGGTTCTCACCGACCCGTTCGGATGGCTGCTGTGGGCCTCGCCCGCCCTTGCGTTGGCGAGCAGGCCATGGCCACCCCGAAGGGCTGGCGCCTTCTGCGGAAACTCCGCTGCAGCACCAATCGGATCACCGACGTGGTGAAGGCCGTCCTCGTCCTCTACCACGCGTCAACATGAGGTTGGAAAGCGCTCACTGCCGCAGGACCCGAGGACCCCGCCGCCGTGATCAACCAGCCGCTGCGGGGAGTCCGCCGCTTCGCCGAGGCCGAGGGCCGCGACCCGGCCGGCATCGACGCCATCCTGAGGAACAACCCCACCACCGAGTCGACCGTGCCGGAGATCGCGGACATTCCCCGTATGGGAGATGAGACGGACGTCGACCACGTCTTCGTCGACTTCGTCCACCTGGCCGACCAGGGTGTGGACCAGGCCCTGGACCTGCTGCGCCAGACGATGGAAGTGTCCCGCTGAAAGCCGGTCCGCAAGACGGCGCGGTCCGCCCGGGGGCCGCGTCATCGCGTCGGTCCCTCGCGCGCGGTCGAGGTGGCGGCATAGAGCCAACGGCGCAGGACGAGGGTCACAGCCGGCATCATCAGATACGTCATCAACGTACTGAACAGCAGCGCGAGCATCAGCACCCGCGCCACAAGCGGCCAGGCACGGAGCGCCGGCCCCAGAAGACCGTTGCCGACTAGGGAGATCGGGAGTACGGCCGCGAAGGCGGCGAGCGCCATCTTCCACCGAGGCGGCGCCGTCGTGGGCGTGTCGTGCGCAGTGGTGAACAGGGTCTCCATTCCGGAGAGTTCGCGACGCGCCACCTCGCTCTGATGGTGGCCCTCGCAGTGGTCAAACAGTGCGGCACGCTCAGGTGACGTCGTCCAGTGCCGCGCGGACTCCTGGTCGCGGAACCGGTGGATCAGAACCCATGGCCCGGCGGCCGTGGCAGGCCGGAACAACCCGTCCCCCAGGTGTCCGGGAAACGCCGAGGCGGTGTCGGTCACCCGCCCGGACCACTCCCGGAAGTCCTGCTCGTAGCCGGGTTCCACAGCGCGTGCGGTCAGCAGGGTGACGTCGGCCGGGCCGACGTCGTCCGTCTCGGTCATCGATTCTCATTCCGCCGTCGAGAGCTGTCAGAGCTGCGGTGCCACATGCACGAGGTGCTTGGTCTCCTGGAATTCCTCGATCCCGCGGATGCCGTTCAGGCGGCCCACTCCCGACTGCTTGAAGCCGCCCTCCTCGAACTGGTCGTGGACCATGGCCCAGGTGTTGGTCCAGACGGTCCCGGCCTGCAGTTCGCGGCCGACGCGCAGGGGGCGGTCGACATCACGGGTCCAGATGCTCGCGGCCAGGCCGAACTCGGTGGCGTTGGCACGCGCCACGGCGTCGGCCTCGGAGTCGAACACCTCGAAGGTGGCGACCGGCCCGAACACTTCGCGCTGCACGATCGGCGAGGACACGTCGGCGACCTCGATCAGGGACGGGCCGAGGAGCGCCCGGTCCCGCTTGCCCCGCACGAGGACGGTGGCGTAGTCGGCCGCGGCGGCCACGGTCTGTTCGACCCGTTGGGCGTTTCCTTCGTCGATCATGGCGCCCATCTCGCTGGCGGGGTCGTCGCCGGGCCCGACCCGGACCGTTTCGAGGGCGGCGACGAGCCGCCGCCGGAGTTCGTCGGCGACGCTGCGCTGGACCAGTATCCGGCTGCCCGTCATGCAGAACTGGCCCGCGAACATGGTGACGGCCTTGGTGAGCACGGGCACGACGGCGTCCAGGTCGGCGTCGTCGAAGACGAGCATCGGCGTCTTTCCGCCCAGCTCCATGGACAGCGTTTTCAGCGTCGGGGCGGCCTGTTCCATGATCACGCGGCCGACCGCGGTGGAGCCGGTGTAGCTGATCACGTCGACGTCCGTGGAGGAGACCAGCTCCGGAGCCCCGGTATTGCCGCTCTCGGTGAAGACGTTGAACACGCCCGGGTCCAGGCTCGGCGTGTCGGCGATGATCTCGCTCAGCACTCCGTTGACCAGGCCGGTCTGCGCCGGCATCTTCATGACCACGGTGCAGCCGGCGGCCAGGGCGGGTGCGAAGGATCGCGCCGAGAGGATGACCGGTGAGTTCCACGGCACGATCACCGCCGCGACGCCCGCGGCTTCGCGCAGGGTCATCGAGTACATGCCGGGCCGCACTTCCCCGGCCCTGCCGTGGTCGGTGAGGGCCAGCGCCGCGTGGTAGTGGAGCTTGGGGATGGTGCCTTCGACTTCGATGGCCGCCTCAGAAAGCACTTTCCCGTTCTCCCGCGCCAGGAGGGTGATCAGTTCGTCCTTGCGCTGCTCGAGCCGGTCGGCCAGTTCGTGCAGCGCTGCCGCACGCCGGTGACGGTCGCGGGACCAGGCGGTGGAGTCGAAGGCCCTTCGGGCCGCGGCCACGGCGGCCCTCGCCTCCCGCGCACCGCCGTCGGCGAAGGTGCCGAGCAGGCCGTCGGTCGCGGGGCTGCGTGACTCTCCGCGGGAGCCTGAGTCCTGCCACTGCCCGTCGATGTAGTGGCGCGCGTGGGGCAGGATTTCGGATGTGGGCATGAGGTGACCTCTCGTCATGCGTCGCACGGCGTTTCGCCGCGGGCGCGGGACAACGTCAGCGACGCTACAAGTCAGGGCCGGTGGGCGAATCGGGCGGGCAATCCGTTGTTTTCCGCCGGAGGCGTCGTACGCCCGCTCCGCCGCGGCCTCCCTGGTGTCGGCGTACACGTGAACGTGGCTCTGGCTTGCGGATGCTGTTGGTGATCTTTGCTGCGGTCGGTGAAGCGATGCGGTCTGCTGTTCACGGGCCGCGTCGTTGTGCTGCTCTGGTTTGAGCGGGGCAGAGCGAGCGGTGGGGGTGGCCGCGATGGCGATGGGTTCGGTACCGGGCCGGGCGATCCCGGCCTTGACGGTACGGATGGCTCGGGCCAGCAATCCGCGGGGCACGGCGGCGATGTGGGTACGGGATCGGTTGGACGAGCTGTTCACCGACGCGGACTTCGGGGAGTGGTATCCGGCCGATGGCCGGCGAGGTCTGTCTCCGGCCCGTCTGCCTATGGTCTCGGTGCTGCAGTACGCGGAGAACCTGTCGGACCGGGCGGCGGCCGAGGCGGTGAGGTGCCGCCTGGACTGGAAATACTGCCTGGGCATGGAGTTGGACGATCCCGGCTTCGATTTCTCGGTGCTCAGCGAGTTCCGGGACCGGATGGCTCAGGGCGACCGCGCGGACCGGCTACTGGCCGTGATGGTCGACCATCTGGTGGCGGCCGGCCTGGTCAAGCGGCACGGGCGGATGCGGACCGACTCCACTCATGTACTGGCCGCAGTGCGGAAGTTGAACCGGGTGGAGCTGGTCGCCGAGACGCTGAGGGCTGCTCTGGAGGAACTCGCCTCCGCGGACGACGAGTGGCTTGCGCCGCTGGTCAGCGCGGGGTGGGCGGAACGCTACGGGCGCACCGCCCGCTATGACCGGCTGCCCAGGACAAAGGAGAAGTTGGCCGCCCATGTGCTGCAGGTCGGCAAGGACGGCATGCGGCTGCTCCACTCGCTCTATCGTGACGATGCCCCACTCCGGCTGCGGATGCTCCCGCAGGTGCAGGTGTTGCGGCAGGTGTGGGTCCAGCAGTACTTCTGCGACGCGGACGGACAGTTGGGCTGGCGTGGTCCGAAGGACAGCCATGACCGGCTCAGCCGCCGCAGTGCCCCGCGCCGCCTGGACGGTCCGGGCGAGGGCAGCCCCGGCATCGGCTCGGCACGGGTGCCCTGGTCGAGCACGGAGATCGTCACCCCGCACGATGCCGAGGCCCGCTTCGCCCACCGGCCCGGCAAGGCGGCCTGGATCGGATACAAAGATCATCAGACGGAGACCTGTGATGCCGAGAGGCCGAACGTCATCATCCACGTGGCCACCCAGACGGCCCCTGAACAGGACGTCTCCATGCTGGAGCCGATCTATGACGCGCTGGCGCGGCAGTGTCTGCTGCCCGCTGAGCACTTGGTCGATGCCGGCTACGTCACCCCGGCGACCATGTTGCGAGCCACCACCGCCTACGGCGTCACCGTGCTCGGCCCGGTCCGCCCGGGCTCTCCACGCCTGCGCCGCCCCGGATTCGACAAGAAGGACTTCCACATCGACTGGGACCAGCACACCGCGACCTGCCCGCGCGGCGCGACCAGCCCGCCCTGGAATGACACCGCGATCGACGGCCAGCCGGGCCACTCGGTGCTCTTTCCCCGAGCTGCCTGCCGAACCTGCGAGGACCGACTGTCCTGCACAGGCAACACCGGAGGCCGCGGACGCCACCTCCTCCTCATGCCGCGCCCACTACAGGAAGTCCAGAACAAGGCCCGCGCCGACCAGGAAACCCCTGAATGGCGCGCCCGTTACGCACTCCGATCAGGCTGCGAGGCCACCGTCTCCGAGACCGTCCACGCCCACGGCCTACGACACTGCCGCTACCGCGGACAGGCGAAAGTGCATGTCCAGCACGTCCTCACCGCCGCCGGAACCAACATCATCCGCCTCAGCGACTGGTTCCCACCGGGCACCACCCCCGCCGGGCCCCCACGACCACTCACCCAGTTTCAACGCCTCTGTCAGGGCATCACGCTCCCGCACGCCAGCTGACCCGGCGAAGATCACCAACAGCATCCGCTTGTATGAGCCAGGAACCGCACCCATCGCTGTTCGGGCCGGGCCGCGCCCGCTGGGTCAGCATGGCCGAAGCCCTGGGATGGGGCGCTACCGACCGCCCCGTCCCCACCATCTGCGCCGGCGGCGGACCCGGCGGCGGCCCCGAACCCTTCCCCTCAGGCTCCCGCAAGACGCTGTCCGACGCCCGGGCACGCGGGACCTGGATGCCCCGCCCGGACGGAGTAGCCCCATCGTCCCGCCGCCAAGGAGCCGGACGGGCGGCCCGGCACCGCACCCGTGAGAACCGCGATGCCAGCGCCCCGGCGCCGACGTCCACCGCCGAGGCCCATCGCTGGGCCTGGTCCCTGCGCAGCAACAACCAGGTCAACGCCACCATCCGGTCCATCCATGAGCCGGCGGCCACGCTCTTCTTCGGACACCGCGCGAACGAGTGCACCTGGGTCGCCGACCCAGCCTCGGCGCCCCCGGAATCCACAGACGCACCGACAGAGCCGGAGCCGATCCGGATCACCGCCCGCGAGGCGGGCATCCTGCAGACGTTCCCGCCGACTACCCCTGGGCCGGCAACAAAGGCCAGGTCTTCGGCCAGATCGGCAACGCCGTGCCCCCGCTACTGGCCGGCCACCTCCTCGCCCCACACCTCGGCGTCGCCCTCGACCCCAACGACTTCACCCTCGCCGCCTGATGTCCCTCACCCCCGAACCCGACGAAGACCACCTCGACGCGATTGCGCCGCCGCAGCCCGTGCTCCACGTCGAGCAAGCCCTCCTCGGCGCCCTCCTCCTCGAACCACACCGCCTCGGCGACGTGACCGGCATCGCCGCCGACTCCTTCTCCACCGCCGTGCATACCGCCCTGTACGCCGCGATCAGCACCCTGCCGCCACCCGACCCAGCCGAGCACGCGGCGAACACCAACTGGCTCGACCAAGTGCTCGCCACGGGACGTGAGCAGGCACGCGGACTGACCGCCACCTACCTGCACACCCTTATCCAGATCTGCCCCTGGCCACAGCACGCACCGGCCTACGCGCGCATGATCGAGGCCGAGTGCGCCCGCCGCCGCTTGCAGAGGGCCGCCGAACACCTCGTCCAGATCGTCCACGATGTCTCCCTCCCCCACCCCGTCCAGACGGTGCTCGCCGAGGCCGAAACCCTCGGCGCCCTCGTGGACGACATCGCCAGCCGCTTCCCCCCGCGTGCCGGAGGGCTCCCCCGCACCGCGGCCCCACCGCCCGTCACGCCCGACCGCAGGGAGGCGGTCGAGGAGGAGCAGTGGCTGCTCGCAACCGCCACCGCCCACCCCACAGACATCGATACCGTCCCGTGGCTGCTCCCCGACGACTTCACCCTGCCGCTACACGCCGGCCTGTGGCAGTGTCTGACCGCCCTCGCGCGGCGCCGCGAGGCCGTGGACCCCGTCACCGTGCTGTGGGAGGCCCAACAGCACGGCCTTCTAGGCGCCGGAAGTGACCCCGGCGACGTGCTCTGCCTGCTGGCCGAACCGACCGGCTCCCTGGAGTACCGGGGCGAGCGCACCCTGCAGCGCTCCCTCCTGGCCACCGCCGATCAGGCTGGCCGGCGCATCGAGGCGTACGCCGCCGACCCGGCCAACACCCCCTTCCAGCTCGTCGTCGGCGCCCGCCGCTCCCTCGCCGACATCGCCGCCGTCCGCACCCGCTGGCAGCACGCCACCAAACCGGCCCCCACCCAACCTCAGCGACCCGCGCCCCCCGCACGCGCCGGTCCACCGACCACCACGGCCGCGCTCACGACCCGTGCCGGGCGAGCCACCCGATAGACCCGCATACGCCGGTGGCCGGACCCGAAGATCCGGCCACCGGCAGAAGAAGGCGACACTCCGTGACACCCACACACCCCATCGACGCCAGCGTCCGCCTCGACGTCCACCCCACTCATTCCAGCGCCGTGACCGCCACCCTGACCGGCGCCCAGGCCCGCATCACCCGCGTAGGTCTGGAGGCGGCCGACTGGACCGTCGTAGCCGACAACGTCCTGGTCCTGGTTCGCATCGACCATGAGGAGCCCTACTGGGCGCAGGACGCAGCCCAGCATCTGGCCGCCGAGGGAATCACCATCGAGATCACCCCTCAACTCCAGGAGGCCATGGACGAGGAGTGGACCTGGGCCAACTACCCGATGCCCTGGTGCAGCCGCAGCGAGATCCGCGAGGTCTCCAACGACGCCCAGAAGATCCACGACGACATCCGCCACGGCCAGCTCCTCATCCACGCCCACGCCCACGACGGGCACACCACCGTCGCGGTCGGCACCTATCTCACCCCCGGCGGCAAGTCCGTCTACCTTCACGGCGAGGACCACCTGCGCCAGGTCGCCGACACCTTCGACTCACCCGCCCAAGCCTTGCTCGCCTTCGACAAGGTCCACGCGGCTGCGATGCGACCCGGCCCGGCGCCCCTGACCGACACCGAACACGCCGCCATCGAGGCCCGTTCCGTCTTCGACGTGACCGCGGCCAAGTCCGAACCCTCCCACCCGGAGCCAGAGACCGTCCCCCTCTACCTAGCCGATGCCGACGACCACGACGCCCTCCTGGACACCTTCCTCACATCGCACGGCGAGTTCGAGCGATGGCGGACGTGGTCCGACGAGACGACCCACGCCATCCACGAGTCCCAGACCCTGCGCATCGAACGCGTCCACGAGGCCCCCGCCCACGAGACCGCGTGGACCGTGGCCGCCTACGAGACCCCCGTCTCCGAGCGCATGTGGGTCCTCACCGCTACCGCCGCCACCCCCGCCCCGGTACTGGAGGAGCTGCTGAACCACCTCGCCGACGGCGACGGCTGGGACACCACCATCGGCGCCCCCGTGAACGAGAAGATGGTCAGCGCGGCCACACAGCCGCTCTCCGACGCCAGCTGGAAGCACACCGTGGACGGGCGCTGGATCCGCTGGACTGCCCCCGCCGGGGACGCAGGCGTCCAGTTCGACGCCTTCACCGCCCAGCACCACCCGGGCCAGAACCTGTCCACCTGGACAGTCTGGGCTGGCCCCGACCCGGACCGGCCCACCTGGACCCTCACCGCCTCCCCGCACACCCCGAGTTCGCTGCTGGCCGACCTCTCCGAGACCCTCGCCCTCGACACCGGCCTGCGCCGCCCTCAGACCGCCGGCACCGGACACACAACGAGCCTCCTCACCAGCCCGGCGGCCACCCCGACGGTCACGGCCAACGCGACTGCCAGCCGCTCACGCTGATCATCGGCACGCAAGAGCGAGGGAACATAGCGCGGGATCGCCGGTTAGCCAAACCGGCGACCCCGCGCACAATTGATAGTCCACCGCCACGCCCCACCCGCACGTCGAAAGGCATCACCCTCACGACCACAGAGCAGCCACGAAGCGGCCATGGCCAAGAGACCAGCAGGCGATCACGCCGCCGCGTAGCTCGCCCGGAACAGATCGTGCGCCCGCTCCACGTCCCTCGGCGTACGAAGCTGCACCTCCAGATCACCCGTCCCGTGGTGACCGAGACCCGACACGTCCCGGGTGAAACCCGGTACCAGGTCGACGTTCCTCGGGTCGACCTTGAGGTAGACCAGCAGCTTGCTGCGCTGCGGCGGGCACAGGCAGGCGAAGTTCCGCAGCCGCTGATACGCCCGGTACTGCTTGCGCTCCACGCGGTTCACGCCGTCCCCGAGCCCGAGCAGGACCTCGTCGACCGCGCCCGCCAGTTCCACCATCGCCGCACCCTGGACGTCAGCCGCCACCCTCGCAACCGCTTTGCGGCGCCTCCGACGGGCCACCTGCATGCCGCTGCTCACGGACGCCACGGTCTCCAGGCCGAGCAGGTCACTGCCGAAGAGTCGGTAGCGGACCAGGTCGATCGAGCGCCGGTGCTCGCGCACGGCGTGTACGTCGTAGCGCGTGAAGTCACCAGCGATGCAAATCAGGCGCGGCCCGCTCCACAGGACTTGGCACGTGGCCGCCGCTCCGAGCCGGTCACGGACCAGGCGCTCGAACTCGGCCCGGTGGTCCATCAGCCACGCCAGGTAGAACAGGCCCTGGTGGATGACGCCGACATCGACGCCCCGCTTGTACTCGACGATGACCGGCGATCCGTTCTCGTCCAGGCCGAGCGAATCGATCCGGCCCCCGTGTACCGGTCCGGTGCTGTATTCGCCCGCCAGGAACCGGACGCCCAACAACGTCTCCATGTGCGCCTCGACAAGGCTCTGCACATCCGCCTCGACATCAGCAAGACGCGGCATGACCTCGGTCACGCCGCCTTTTGTGTTGAACAGCTTCAGGCCCGACACCTTCCCCTCCTCGGCTCAGAGATCGTCAACGCCGAGTGGGCAGAGGTTTGTTTCCGCGAACGACTTTGGGGCCGTGAAGAAGGTATGTGCATGGGCCGCTCGACCGTGCTCAATTACCCTTCCCCAAAGGTGCCGCCGCAGGACCCTCCGGGGGCCTCGCCGGTATCCAGCACCGTGCGGGTGACGAGGGGTGATGACAGGTGGCGGGGGATCAGATTATCCAGCACGGGAAAAGACAAAGGGTCCAACTCTGGGGAGTCGGACCCTTCTTGAACTGCATGTTTGCCAGATCGGCGACGTGGTGCCAGGCCACCCGCTCCCGTGCCGCGTGCTCCAGATCAGCCGTGGAACGCGCGTAGTCACCGCCTCCCTACTCCGCGTGCTCCGAAGCGGAGAGCCCGAGTACAACCGGGCTGACGCCTAGCGCTCCCCCGCCCTCATTTGAAGAAGCCCCAGCCCGAGCACGGCGGACCTCCGTCTAGCGCTGACTGGCCACCATCAGCCGGCCCATCGCCTGGCTACGCACCCGCCTAGCACCGCCCTTCGCCCACGCGCCGCGGGAACCCAACCTTGCCGTGTCGACCTTGACACCCGGGGACACACACCACCGCAGCCCCTGGAGGGCACCCGGTAACCCGGCTGATCTCCTCACTCGGGCTGCCCCGTAGGTGAGACCGGCTGGCTGGCTGCCGAGCAGGTCAAAGGCCAGATCGACTGGAAGTGCGCCCTGTCGCTGGAGCTGGAAGGCCCCGGCTTCGACTTCTCACCACTGAGACCGTCAGGCTCTACGACGGCAAGGCGACCCGGCTCGAAGACACGAGGCGGCTGCGGAAATGCTGGTCCTCACCATGCAGCCCGCAGGCGGCCGTCGGCACCGATGCCCTCGCAGGCGCCGTAAACAGCTGGGTCAGTTGATTCTTGACATTCATTTGCGCCTTTGGCCACAGCTGGTGGGTCAACAGCGGAGCGAGGACGATGCTGCAGGAGGCCCTTCATACAAGGGCGAGGGTGAGTCCCATGAGCGATATCGGCGAGGACGAGTCGGGCCGCTGGTTGAGCGGCGAGCAGCAGACCACCAACTTACGGACATACGTGGCTGCTGTCGCACGGCACAGCGGCGCCACGGTAACTGACCGACTGCATGTGCAGATGACTCGTGATATCGCGGCAGGGTTTGCCGCACGGGGCGCACGCGGCGGCACGACGAAGGCACAGGTGTGGGGGTGGATCACTCAGGACGGCCCCCCTGCCTACGGGCTTGAGGAGTTCGAGGCCCGGTGGGAAGTCTTCGAAAGCGAGGGCCTCATCCGCCCCTACCGGTCCAAGAAGCACCAACAGCGTCATTCCTTCCACCCTTTGGGCACGGTCTTCTTGATGGTCTGCGACCGGCTAGAGAGCCGGGGCGGGATCGATGAGCTGATCATTCTCCTGGATCGCACCCAGGCTCTGCTCGACGAGGAACACCCAGACCGGGACTCGGTCGCGCACAACATCATCTTCTGCCAATGGGCATTCTCGACCTTTGCGGTACAGCTGGAGGCGCTGGTCCTCGACGGCAGCATGAGGGAACTGATTGATGACCACCAGCAGTACAACCACCAGGACTTGGAGCGCAGAGTCCAGCGACTGAACCGGGAGGTAACACGGCTCTTCCCGAAAGACTTCGACCTGGGTCACAAAGCGGTGGCCATGCTGGAGTCGCAGCAGCGATACACGCACTGGGTCGAGCAGGCGCTGCTGCGTGTACTCGACCATGCTGGGCGATCACTGGACTTTGACGTCCTGTCCGCTGAGAGCTACCTGACGGCAGCGAAGAAGGGCCTTGACCCCGGATCTTGAACACACGAGACACTGGATCCTGCGGATCTGAGAACGGACATCTCGTGGTCATGAAGAACTACCCGCCGCAGTTCAAGGCGGACGCGGTCGCGCTGTACGAGTCGCGGCCGGAAGCGACGATCAGGTCGGTCGCCGCCGATCTGGGGATCAACCCGGAGACCCTGCGGAACTGGGTGAGGGCAGCCGGGGTGAGCCGTCCCCGGGGACGGCGGACGCAGGAACCGGCCCTGCCGCCGGCCCCGCTGGAGGCGGAGAACGCCGCCTTGCGGAAGAAGGTCCGTGAGCTGGAGGAGGAACGGGAGATCCTGCGCAAAGCGGCGAAGTATTTCGCCGGGGAGACGCGCTGGTGAACCGCTTCCAGTGTGTCGCCGACCTCCAGCGCCGTCACGGCGTGAAGCGGCTCTGCAGCATTCTCGGCGTCAGCCGCTCGAGCTTCTACTACTGGCGCCGGACAGCTGCGGACCGGGCCGCCCGGCAGATGGCCGACGCCCGCCTGGCCGCCCGGATACGGGCGGTGCACCAGGAATCGGACGGCACCTATGGAGCCCCGAGGATCACCGCCGAGCTCCGCGAGGAGAACGGTGAGTCGGTCAACCACAAGCGTGTCGCCCGGATCATGCGAGCGTCGGGGATCGAAGGGGTCCGGTTGCGCCGCAGGCACCGCACCACCGTCTCTGATCCGGCAGCGGTCAAGGCGCCGGACCTGATCGGCCGCGACTTCACCGCGGACAGGCCGAACACGAAGTACGTCGGCGACATCACTTACCTGCCCATCGAGGGCGGGAAGTTCTGTTACCTGGCGACCGTCATCGACCTCGCATCACGCCGTCTGGCCGGCTGGGCGATTGCCGACCACATGCGCGCTGACCTCGTCACCGACGCCCTGGCCGCGGCGATCCGCACCCGCGGCAGTCTCGCCGGATCGATCATGCACACCGACCACGGAGCTCAGTACACGAGCAGGATTTTCGCCGAAGCCTGCAGGTCAGCAGGGGTTCGGCGAAGCATGAGCGCGGTCGGGTCCAGCGCGGACAACGCCCTCGCCGAGTCCTTCAACGCGACCTTCAAACGCGAGACCCTGCAGGGACGAAAGGGCTGGGCAGACGAGCGTGAGGCGCGACTCGACGCCTTCCGGTGGCTCCACCGCTACAACACCCGACGCCGACACTCCCGCCTCGGGCAACGATCACCGATCGCCTTCGAAAACGCCCTCCACCTCACACCAACTACGCTGACACCAGCCGCATAACCCGTGTTCAGGAATCGGGGTCAAGGCCCGAAGGCTCCGCTTGAACGGCTGGCTGAAGCCGCGGGCGTGCTGGTGGTCGATGCGCCACAAGTATGGCTGGATGCCGGTGCCGTGATCGATACGTTGGACGAGTTCGCACCGCGCCACCGGGTGCGCTATCGCCCGCCAATGCCCACGGGGACACCGGAGCGTGACCCTTTCGGTGCAGCGGCGGCTCGTACGCAACGCGAACGCACGCGGCGTACGCGGGCTGCCGAGCGTCTGCTCCTGGAGCGGGACAGGGCCGAGGTGACAGAGGAGCTGCGTCGCTCGCGTTGGCCGCGGGCCGCCCGCATGCTGGCGGACCTGATCATGCTGGATGCCGATCCTCACGCTCCGTTCCGGGTGCAGATCGGCGACCAGTTGATCGTCGACCGCGACGCGTGGGTGACGTATCTCCACCCAGTCACCGTGTATCGCACCGTCCCTCCTACGGTGCTGGAACCGCAGGGCCTCCCGGTGGGAGGGCACCGTGAAGAGTCCTGACGCTGTCCTGATCCTCGCGGCAGCACGCGCCGACGGCATCGTTGGACCCACGGGCCTCCCGCCCCAACTGTTGGCCCTGGCCGACCGGACGGCCCGTGTGGCGGGGCGACTGCTGGTGGAGTGCGACGGCCCTTGGCCGACCCCGGTCGGCACTGCGGGACGGCCAGGGGAGTTGGGCCGCGCCTTGGTGCTCGGCTGGGCGGATTCTCCCGTGCCCGAAGAGCTGGGGACCTATCCGATCGCCCGGCTCACCGCCACCCAGACCATCACCTTCGCGCTTTGTCTCGCACGGGCCTGGCCCGACCTGCACCTGCCTCCCTACCCGGGCTGCCCGTTCACCCGGGCCGAGATAGCCGATTCCGCCGGCGATATCGGCATGGACCGGAAGTGGGTCAAGGGCGCCCTCGACGGTGAACTGCGGTTGCTGCTGCTCGTCGTGAGTGACGGGACCCGCTTGCGACTGGGCCCGGCGGTGGCAGCACTGCCTGCCACCTTCACCGAGACGATGCGCCGCTTCCACGACCAGCTGCCGGGCGTCGGGCTCGGCTCGGAGGTCCGGGAGGACTACGATGAATGAGGTACCGCTCTCCGATCTCGACGAGGCGCGTGTGTGCTCCGCCATCGCCGCGGTAGAGACTGCGGACGGGCTGGTCCCCAGCGAGCCGTTTCCCGCCCTGCAGTCCGATGCCCTGCGGGCGGTTGTGGCCCGCAGGCTGGCCGGGCTCGGGCGCGTACTGCTGATCCGCGAGGCGCACGGCCGAACCGGGTACACCAGCGGCTACGAAGACAGCGTGGCTGCCCGCTTGGCCGGGGAAGGCATCGGTGTTTTGCCGCCCGTCGACCGCGCGGTTCTGATCATGGTGCTGCTGCGCACCGTCGCAGCACCCAGGGCAAGAGGCGAGCATCGCTCGGCCTCCTGGCTCGCCGACGGCCCCGGCACCAGCACCGACGAGCTGTACACCAACCCGTACGCCACCTACGAGCAACTCCGGCCAGCGATACGCCGCCTCAAAGCACGCCGGCTGCTGCGAGAAGGCTTCCACCGCAGTCTGCTCCCGGGGCCGGCATTGCTGCGGCTGACCGATAAACAGTCCGCTCGGCTATGGGAGGACCTGGTCCTGGTCGCCGAGCCCGACTCGATGTACTCGCGGGCAATCCGCCGACGCCGCCAGGAACAGACACCACCTGCCCAGGTCCGCCCCCGAGGGGAGGTTGAGCCATGACACGCCCGTTCCCGTCGGCTACGGAACAACCCTCGGACGATGTTCCCGTCAGCCTGGGCATCATCGGCGACCGGCAACTGCTGTGCGTCCAGACCTTTGACATCGCCCGGCATACGTCTGCTGCGGTGGGGCTCATTCCCGGATGCTTCGCCGCCGTGTCCGGCAAGGGACCCGACGATTCGAACGAGTCGGGAAAGACGAGCTGGCTGGCGGCAGTCGCGCTGCTGTTGGGCGATCCGGAATGGCGGATGCACAGCAGCGGGCCAGCCGCCGTTGCAGACCTGCTCTTCGAACCGCGGACCGCAGGCATCGGAGCACGGGGGTACGCCCCTGCGACAACCGGCTATGTCGCTGGACTCTTCGCGGACCCGGACGATGTCCCGGCCACGGCCCACACCGTATGGGTGAAGCTCTCCGCCACACCTACCTATGTCGAGGTAAGGCACGCCCCTGGGGTCTGTCTCGCCACCGCCCCGGACGACATCGAACGCCATGACGAAGCCGTCGGTCTGTACCGGAACCTCCCGTCCACGTCGGCGCTGGGCGCCACCCAGTACGCCACCGCACTGTACGGACCTGTCCCTCGCTGCCTGGCCTTCTTGACCTCCCGGGGGAAGCGCCGTGGCGGGCCGTCCCTCCTCAAGCTCGACACCGGCTTGTTCACCCCGGCCGGGATCGGCGCCGCTCTGATCGAACTCACCGGCCGTGGCACCCTCCTGGACACGGACGCGTCCCTGAGCCGCGATCTGAGCCAGGCGGAAGGCGACCTTGAGACCACACGCCACGATGACATCGAGAGCCACACTGACGAGGAGCGGGTCCTTCGCACCCTGAGTCAGCGAAACACTGCCCGTGAGGAGCTCACCCACGCGCAAGTGCTCTGGGCCCTGCACTACGCCCGCAGACTGCTCGATGCCCTGGAGCGCACCGATCACCTGCAATCCGAATCGAACGAGCATGCCGATGCCCTCGCAGATGCCAGGCGCGACCGGCAGGAAGCGAGAGCAGCGGAACAAGCTGTGGAGGATCCCGCACAGCTTGTGCAACTGCTCCAAGAGGCTAGCGAGGCCAAGCAGGAAGCCGAGCGGCAACTCGGCAAGGTGCGCGCTGATGCGGGTGCTGAACGCCACCGGCTCGGATCTTTGAATCAGTTACTGCGGAAGGCACAGGAGACCGCAGCCGGGGTACGAGGCAACCTGGAAGACGCCCGTCGCGAGTCGCTTGCCGCCTGCCAGCAGGTCATCGCCGCAGAGGCCCGCCTCACCAACGCGGACCACATTCAACAGACAGCCCAGCACGACCTCGCAGACGCAGAAGAGGGCCGCTACGGCGCCGCCGGAAAGACCATCAACATCTTGCACGACGCTGGTCTCACCGCCGCCGGCCTACTGGATGGCCTCGATCTGCCTGCCGAGACGCGCCACGACTGGGAGGCCCGGCTGACCCTGTACCGCGACGCCGTATGCATCGCCCGGACAGACATCCCCGCTGCCCGTACGGCCCTGGCCGGCCAACCCGGTGCGGTGCTCCTTGCCGTACCGGAAATGGCAGGACCGGAACACGCGTCGGTCCGCGGGTTCCTGGACACTCTCGCCACGCGCCTGCACCTGGAGCACACGCCTGACACTGCAGTCGATGACGCCCTTGGCCTGTACGTACTGGGTGGGTTCACGGAGCCGATCACCGGCCGCATCGCTTTCCTCGCCCGCCTGCGGGCCGCCGTGGAGCTCGCTGAACAGTCCCTGTCCCTCGCTCGTCAGCAGCGCGACGAAGCAGTTGCTGCCCAGGAGCACAGTGAAGACCTCGTCCGGCGCCTCGAAGCCAGCGTCCGTGCCGCCGAGCTGCGCTCGCGCCGACAGGAGGTCGAACGCGAACTCGCGGTGCTGCAACAGCGCGTGGCAGAGTGCGAGCTCTCTCTGCGCGATGCGGACACCGCCTGGAGGGACGCCGGTATCGCGCAGGCCACCATCGAGTACCAGCGCGGCCAGGCCAAGAACGCGGTCGAGCAGGCCAAGGCTAGCGAAGAACGCGCGGCCAAAGAGCATGAAGACGTCCAGAAGCAGATCGATGAACTCGACATCAGCTACTGGCAAGAACACGGTCGCGACCGTGACACCGCGCTGCGGGCGCTCCACTGGACCACCGCATCACCCGATCACGGGCCAGAGGCAGAACGCCGAACCGAGAGCAGACTGCGCCAGCACGCCGGCCACCACCTTGAGCGCGCGCTCGATGCTGTCGGTGTCGACACCGAAACCGGTGCAGGCGCCCCCACCGCCGAACTCGAAGACACCGTCCGGCTCCGTGACAATCCGGCCGACGACACCGGAAGCCGGCGCTTCGCCGACGCCACGGCTTTCGAGGCCCCTGCTCAGGCCCTGCAGGACTGGCTGGACCGCTTTGCCGACTCGGACGCGTCTGCGGCCGACCGGATCCGGCAGGAACGCGCCGACCGTGCCGACCGCATCGCCTTCGGCGAACAGACCACAGCGGCGCTCCGCGAGAGCCTGCGCACCATGCAGGGCGGCATTGCCCTGCGTCTCGACCAAGCCCTGCAGGACATCGAAGACGCGCTGGCTGAACTCAACAGGAAGGCTGGCCTGTACGGCGTCGAGCTACGCCGCACCCTCATCCCGCCGCCCAGCCTTCAGGACATGTGGCGCTGCGAGGTGACACCGTACTGGCGGCGGACCCCGAACGGCCATCTGCTGCCCTACGACAACGTCACCAACTCGGCCCAAGAGAAGCTCTTCTCGATCCACCTGGTGCTGGCAGCGCTTCTCGCCTCACCGCACCCGCGCGGTCGACTGCTCATTCTGGACGAGCTTGGCGACTCCCTCGGCTCTCACCATCGCCAAGAGGTCCTCAGCGCGCTTGCACGCAGCGCGCACGAGCACGGCATCACCGTCCTGGGCACCTGTCAGGAATCCCTCTTCGACGACGCGGCCGAGCACTGCGGAGAACTTCTGTACTTCTCCTATCCCAGCCACACTGACGCCCTCAACGCCCCCACCCGGATGTTCGGCTATGACCGCCACGGCGACCGCGTCGAACTGACCATGGAGATCTTGCTCGCCGGGCGGAGCTGGTGGTGACCATGCAGCCGCCCCGCCCGGAAGTCCGCTCTTCCAACACCCCACCCGGTCTGGTCTGCCGCGCCGTCGTCCCCACCCGTCGCCAAGACGATGGCACCCACCGCGCCATCATGGCTTCCACGACTGGCCTGCCACGCTATTCAGAGGTCGATCTTGAAGCCGGTGCACCGGTGATGGCACTGGACGCTTCAGCCCTTGACGTCCTGGTAAAAGGCGGAGACCGCCGCTTCGTCCTCGAAGGAGCTCACCGCTCCTGGGCCGCGATACAGGGCCGGTACGGCGAGCGCGCGTGGCCCTTGGCCCTCGAACTGGCCCGTGCTGGGGCCATCGTCATACGCTGCCGGATCACGCGCGACATGGCCCTCGGCCGCCCCCTGCGCTGGTACCGCACCCAGGCCGCAGCACACGCAGCAGAAGGGGAGACTACCGCTAGGAGCGCGCGTCGAACCCGGTTGCGTGCTCAGTCTCAACACGCGCTGGAAGCCTTGGCGGCCCACGGAGGACCCCCTGGACCAGCCGAATCTGATGCCGTTCGGGGACTGACGGACCATGACTTCGAAAGCGTGCTCCTCGCCTTACGCCATGAACTGGACTGCCCCACCCCGGCTCCGAAGCGCACCCGCATCCTCATCGCAGTCGCCCAGGACCTCTGTGACGGCATCGTGCACCCCAATGCCCGCGCCTTCTCGCAAGTCCACACCGGCCACACCAAGACCTGGGACGACGCTCGTTCCGTTCTGGAGGCCAGTGGCGTCACCCGGGCAGTAGTCATCGCGCTGGGGCTGCGACGCGACAGCCGCATCGGAGCCGGCGGGGCCATCACCTGTCGAATAGCCCACGCTCTCCTGAGCCTCGACTTGCTGCGGGGCCCTGTCCTCTTCCGCGCCGAGCAGTCCAACCTGTCCTTCTCCCTCACCGGGGACCGCCTGGTCGTCGTCGAGAACCTGCAGGCCGCCGAGACCCTCTGCGACACCCTCGTCAGCAACACAGCGACCAGGGACATTGGGATCGTCTACTGCGCCGGCATGCCCAGCACCGCTGTCATCGAGCAGATCTCGACCCTCGCCGACCAAGCAACAAAGATCATCATCGCCCCCGACGCGGACCTCGGCGGCGTCCGGATCGCCACCGCCATCTACCAGAGCATCGCCTCCAGAGCCCAAGCTCGGAGCGTGCTGTGCGACGCAGCATCCACCCACCATGTGCGGCAACGCCCGTGGGCCCCAGACAGCCCGGTCTGGGAAGGGCTCTCTGCCGCCCTGTCCGGGCCGGCGGCAGCGCTCGCTCAGGGCTGCCTCGATCGTGGCTACCCCGTCGAGCAAGAGGCTCCCATCGTCCAAAGCGTCCTGTGCCACCTCTGAAACCCGCCCGGAAGAGATACCTCATGCGCGACATCGACCACGACTACAGCGACCTCACCTTGACGATCACCCTCACTGGACGGGCGGCACACGATCTGCGCCGGCGCCGCGACATCACTGGGATGACCGGCGAAGCCGTTGCTGAAGAGGCAGTCTCCGACGGAGTGCGACACAGCACCTACAACGCCCTGTACCGCAACCGTGTCGAGCACATCACCACTCTTGATGGCTGGGCCAAGAAGCTGGCCGACATCGCTCTGGCGCTTGGGGCCATGCCCCGCATCGACGCGGCTGCCATTGTGGCCGGTGCCGAGGACCAATTCGGGGCCAACCTTCTCGATAATGTACGCGCGGTCAACTTCCAACGCTTAAAGGACATGTGGTCCGGCGTCACCATCGGATGGGGCGAGAGGGAAAACGGTTCCATCGGCCCGCTGGAACCCGCCAAACTCCCCGTCGAGATCACCCCCGATCAGCACGACGCCCTGGAGCGGATCGGACACCCAGGCACCATCAGCCAAGGTGCGGCAAGGGCTCTCTCACTCGGGATCCCTCAACTCGACCCGACCCCAGGCAAGGTCTTCGATTCACGACGCCAGCGTCGCATGACCGCCGTTATCACTCGGGGCGACATCGGCGTCTTCCGCGCCCTCTGCGTAGAAACTGAGACCTGGGGCGAAGGCGAAACCGAACACGAAGCCTTCGCCACCCTCCACGAACGCACTACTGAACACGTCAACCGGCAACCTGAAGTGCTCGACCGGTGGCCCCTCATCGACCCATTCGAACTCAGCATCAAGGGCCGCCCCATACGCCTGGCTGCAGTGCTAGACAAAACCGAGACTGGCCGATGGACCGGCAGAGAACCACTGACCCGGATCGCAACGGGGCCACACCCCACCCGTCACGCCGCCATCCAGGCGCTTCAACAGGAAGTCAAAGCCCACGCCGAACTTGAGGGACTGCCTGCCGAGATCAACATGCTCCCGATCGATATCGCTTGCCCCCAGGAATGGCTGAAGAAGCAAGAAGCGCAGCGCCTGAAGTCCCCGAGCCCCGAGATTCAGCAGGCTGCTTATCGCAGGTTCTACAGGGAATCGGAACAGTGACGTTGGAAGCAGTCTGCTGATGTCGCCTCGTCCGCATCCTTTCTCGGCGACGCACCAGGGAAGAACATCCGCGCCAAGGGGCGGCACCGTATCAGCGGATCCCCGGTTACCGAAACCGGGGATGCCGCCGCGTCCTTTGAACACGACGGCGGCCCCGGAATCAACCAACAGCGTCCGGATACTCCGCGGGGGCTTCTGCTTGTCACGTGTGTCACGCATCTGTCACAGCCCCTATGAGCGGGGTCCTGACTGTAGCTGTTTGACCAGGTGGAAGACCTACCGGGCCGATTCACGGCTCCCCACTTCCTGGGCTACTTCAGTAGATCGCGCTATCCCGCCGCAGTGACCGGGAGCTCGCCGGTGCCAAACACTGTCCCCATCACAGAGAGCACCGCAGCCACATGGGCATCCCAGTGCGTGTCCACTCCCAACACCCCCCCCCGCAGCGCGACGACGGTTCTGCGGAGCAGGCGACGTATCGGACAAGGCCGAACTGGAACCGGACATGCCCGGTCCGATAGTGCGTCGCGTTGCCGGTACCGGGCCGCGTCAGGCAGTCAGAATCGTGAGGGCGCCACAACCATCGACAGGCCCCTAATCCGTGGTGAAGGTGGTTCCGGAGGCGGGCGGTGGGCCTGGGACGGCACCTACCCATCCTCCCGCCCGCCACCGCACCCCCACCCAGAAATACTGAGCATGCTCAGTCCCAACTCGTGGGACATCCCGTATCTGACTCCGGCCGATCACGATGCAGCGCAGAGACCGATAACTCGGTTCAGGTTGCTTCACAACCGGCCTCCTGTTCGTCTGCAGCCACAACGCCGGACGCTCGCAGATGGCCGCCACGCTCCTGGCTCACCGCGCCGGAGACCGGGTCACGGTGTCCTCCGCAGGTACGACCCTGTCCGGTGAGGTGGAGCGGGGCGTCGCCCAGGCCCTGGTCGAAGCGGGCATCGACCTCGCCGACGCCTACCCAGAGCCGCTGACCGACGAGGTCGTCCAGGCCGCCGACATCGTCACCACGATGGGCTGCGGCGACGCCTGCCCGATCTTCCCCGGCAAGAAGTACCTCGACTGGGCACTGGAAGACCCTGCTGGCCGCCAGGGCGTCGAAGCCATGCGCCCCATCCGCGACGAGATCAAGACCCGCGTCGAAGCCCTCATCGCCGAGATCGACGCCCAGCAGAATGCGTGAGCACGATGACTGAGGGGGACGTCATACGCGAGGTCATCGATACCCGCCGGATATACCGCCGCCCTCTACACCGCCCGCGCCAACCTGAAGCCCCAGCTCTCCGGCAGCTCAATCTTCGTGGGCGGCTCACTGACCACGCCCCCCTAGGTCGAGAACTTCCCCGGCTCCCCCGAGGGCGTCGAGGCCCGGTCCTCATAGAGAACATGCGGGCCCAGGCCAAGTGCTTCGACGCCGAGATGGTCGACGACGTCGTCGAAGTGGCCCGGCAGCCAGCGAGGGCACGGGCCCGTGTCTGTGTCTGTGTCTGTGTCCGGCAGACGTGCCGTTCAGTGGCCCTGTAGTGCAATATCATCTGCCCGGCAGCGACACTGTCCCAGCGCCCACCGCAGGAATGAGCCCCTGAACGCCGCGAGCAGCGAGGAGTCATCGTGACCGAATACGGGCCTGACGCGGACGGTGGGCCGACCACTCGTAGTCCCGAGAGCGTGGGTGGCCGCAGGGCACTGACGTTGGCGGAGGCGCTGGCGGCGGCGGAGACCGCTGCGCCCGTGGAATCACTCGACGTGGTCGCGCACACGCTCAAGGAGCGCCTCGGGGCCGCGTCGGTGTCGTTTCTCATCACCGATTTCACCGGCAGCTCGGTCGTACGGCTAGGGGTGGCGGGCAGCGTTGAGACTGGTGAGCCCGCCCGCCGCATCAGGCTGCGGGGCTCCCTGTACGACGACGTGATCCGCACCCAGCGGCCGTATGTGGAGGCCAAAGCCGGGGGCGCACTGGCACGGGTCGTCGCCCCGGTGACCAACCGCGGGGACGCCATCGGACTCCTCGAACTGTTCCTGCCCTCGGCACCGGACGCGGAGGTGATGCGGGAGATCGGCGAGACCGCGCACGCGCTGGCGTACATCGTCATCGCGAACCGGTCCTACACCGACGTGTACCAGTGGGGACGGCGCACCACCCCACTGAGCCTGGCCGCGGAGATCCAGCACCGGCTACTCCCCGCGTCGCTGGCGTGCGAGGCGGCGCAATTCGCGGTCGCCGGCGCGCTGGAGCCCGCCGACCACGTCGGAGGTGACACCTTCGACTACGTCGTCGACCGGGACACCATGCAGCTTTCCGTCACCGACGCCATGGGGCACGACGTCGGCGCCGCGCTGCTGGCCACCCTCCTGGTCGGCGCCCTGCGCCGGGCGCGGCGGGCCGGTGCCGACCTCGCCGAACAGGCTTGCCAGGCCGACCAGGCCGTGCGCGAGCACGGCGGCCAGAGCTATGTCACCGGTCAGCTGCTTCGTATCAGCCTGGTCGACGGCAAGAGCGAGTTCATCAACGCAGGGCACCCCTGGCCGCTGCGCATGCGGGACGGGCAGGTGCAGGAGATCACTCCGGAGGTCGACATGCCGTTCGGCTTCCAGGTCCCCCACGCCTACCGGGTTCAGTCGCTGGACCTGCGCCCTGGTGACCGGCTGGTGATGCTCACCGACGGCATGCTGGAGCGCAACGCCGACAGCCTCGATCTGTCGGACCTGATCGTGCGCACCCGCGCATTGCATCCCCGCGAGGCCGCCCACACCCTGATCGCGGCAATTGTCGACGTCAACGACGGCCACCTGCATGACGACGCGACCGTCATGTGCCTGGACTGGCACGGCACCGGCCACTCCCGGCGCGACGCCGACACCGGCGCCGACCTCGCCGACGCCTCCGCGCCGTCGCGAACGGAAAGGTCCACTCCTGGTCGGTGACTTGAAGAGTGCTCCGATACCCCGCCAGGCGGTGTCGTCAAGAGTCACGCCCACATCAGTAGTGCTGCGAGGGTGACAGCTGCCAGGGGCGGTTGAAGATCCGTTCCATGCCGGCCAACGCACCCGCCGACACCGATTACGCCTAAGCCGGGAAGCCGCGCGTCTCCGCCTTCTCATTCAGCCTGTGGTCGCCGGGTTTACTGATCCGGTGGTGCGGCGGTGTTCGGCGTTGATGCGCTGGGCTTCTTCGAGTTGGTCTTCGAGGATGACGATGCGGCAGGCGGCCTCGATGGGGGTGCCCTGGTCGACCAGCTCGCGGGCGCGGGCGGCGATGCGCAGCTGGTAGCGGGAGTAACGGCGGTGGCCGCCCGCGGAGCGCAGTGGAGTGATCAGGCGGGCCTCGCCGATGGCGCGCAGGAAGCCCTGGGTGGTGCCGAGCATCTCGGCGGCCCGGCCCATGGTGTAGGCGGGGTAATCGTCGTCATCGAGACGGCTGAACGAGTCGTCTGCTGTCATCTTCACCTCTCTGGAACACGCGTGGAGGGGCCCAGGTGCGGTACTGGCACCCGGGCCCCGAAGGAACTGCTACACCATCTGCCGGCCCTCTTACTGCACCGGCCTGCTGTTTCCGCTGACCCGACCTGGAAGTCGTCGGGCTTGCGGGGATCGCGGTTGCTTGACCGGAGACCACCTCACTATCGATGTCCTGCGGTACCCGGACTCAACATTCCGTCCGGGCGATCCTGATGGCGCCTCGCTCCTCCGTTCTTCCCTCTTGGATCACTTGCTCTCTTACGGAACTGCGTACTGCTTATCTCGCGAACTGCATGGCCATGCTGGTGACCTGAGTAAGCGCCACGCTTCGGCAGCCAGCCCCATCGCCTCTCCTGCATCCGCTCTGGCTTAGAACCCCACTGCCGAACTTCCCGGCGCGCGCGCCCGCAGCCGACGCCTTCACCAAGGTGCTGCTCACTTGATTTCACTGCTGGGTACTGCGAACTGCACTTGCGTGAACTGTGAACTGCTCACGGCGGCCCCTGATCACTGCGAGCCACCCGGTCCGGTCGTCAGTCCCGTCGCCGTCCTGCAACAACCCTGGCTTCGGAACTCCACCACCGCACCGTCCTGCGTACTGCACCTACGGGTACTGCTGCCCGGCAGTTCGTCTCTGCCAGACTCTGCTCGATCTCGGCTACGAGAGAAACCATAGCCACACTGCCACCCAATGTCTACTCTGACCAAGGGAGATTTTCGTGTGTTCAACAGTGAGGCATTCAACCTCGTACAGCGGGGATCGGACGGTGCAAGCCACTGTCCGACGCATCTCGAAGCGGCCCACACCGACGTCGCCGTCCTTCAGATGTCTCGGGGGTATCTCCGGGCCAGACGGAGCGCATTCTCTATGGACCCGGCGCATCATGACGGCTCCTCATAGGCGCCCTTGTCGGGCAGCATCGCCCCCGCGACGGGCGAGGGTGACCACCCCACCGACGACCCGAGGGCTGCTGCGCTAGTCAGCTCCGGCCGCCCTCTGGCCCCGCCGCAGGCACAGGCCGAGCCAGTCAGTAAGCAGCCAGGGAAATGGCGGTGTAGTGCGCCGCGAAAGCTGCCACAGTCAGCGCGTGGAAGACCTCGTGGAAGCCGAACCAGCGGGGTGAGGGGTCGGGCCGCTGGAGGGCGTAGACCACCGCGCCCGCGCTGTAGAGGAGACCGCCGGCCACGATCAGGACGAGTACGGCCACTCCGCCGGTGTGCAGGAAGTCGAGCAGGTAGCGCACCGGCGCCCACCCCAGGATCAGGTAGCACGGGGTGTACAGCCAGCGCGGGGCTGCGACCCACAGGACCCGGAAGGCGATGCCGGCCAATGCGCCCGCCCATACGATCCACAGCAGCACGGGCCGCTGGTCCGGCGGGAGAAGGAGCACGGCCAGGGGGGTGCAGGTGCCGGCGATGATCAGGAAGATGTTGGCGTGGTCGAGGCGCCGCAGAAGAGCCTCGCCGATCGGTCCCCAGGTGCCGCGGTGGTAGATGGCGCTCGTTGCGAACAGCAGCAAGGCGGTGACCGAGTACACGGCGCAGGCCAGGACCGCCTGTGGAGTGCGGGCCAGGCAGGTGAGTACGACGCCTGCGATCAGCGCGGCGGGGACCATTCCGGCATGGAGCCAGCCACGCAGCCTCGGCTTGATCGGTTCGATCAGGTCGGCCGCCCGCTCCACCACAGCAGCAACCGGGTGCGCCTCACCGCCCGACTCGTTCCCTTGTGATGTGCAAGGCAGCCCGTCGTCACGGCGTTCTCGACGTGCTGAGGCGAGGTGACCGCACTCGACTTCAGCGGCGTCGCGGGACACAGCTTCCCGCCCTCCCCCGGGCTCCTGGGCGTCAGTGGCAACCATGCAGTCATGCTAGGAGATCTCACCCGGACAGGATCATGGGAGGCCGGCCCCCAGCCTCTGGCCCACGTCGCCGGTCAGGGGCTGCTCCGCCACCGTGTGAACCACATCCCCGCTGGCACTGCGGCCAATTGGGCCTTCCAAACCGAGTAGATCGGCCGGTCATGGGAACGATCAGGGCTTCCGAACGAGTATCTCCGCCCGTCTACGCGCAAGGATCGCCGATGCTTCCTGAGGTCCGCCTCCACCTGTCCACCCCCCTCGCGCTGCAGCTGGAACACCAGTTGGGACTGGCTTCGCGTCTCGAAGCCAGCCATCTTGATGTGGAGGGCGTCGCCAGCGTCGCAGTCGTCGCAGCGGCCCACTCCGGTGGCTATGCGGCCACCGGTCATCTCCTCGGGCTGCTGGCCGCGCTGCCTTCCCCCACGAAGGAGGGAGAGCCCTTCTGGTCGGACCTGTGGAGGTCTTCGGGCACCGCATACCTGCTACCGGTCAATATCAAGGCACTGGTGCTGCGTTCCCTGGAGGGAGAAGGAACCGCCCTGGCCCGACAGATCCTCTCGGCCGTCGACGAGATGACCCCTTCCCAGCGCGTCGCGGCAGGCGAGGTGATCGGTCAGGCTCTAGCCGAGTCCGACCATTTTCCCGACCTCAAGACACAGGTCATCGGAGAACTGTGGCTCAGAGATCTCGAACTCACCGCCTGGCGCGTCCTGCATGCGGACCGCAGGTCAGACGATTTTGCTGGACGGAAAGCCTTCCTCGACGCCTGGACCAGAGTCTGATCGTCTGTTCCCTCCGCGCTGCACGACATCCGCACAGGGCGCGGGGCGCCCGCACCGGGACGACATGCGACAGCCCCGGCCTCGTGCCCCGGCATATCGGTCTCGGTGTCCCTGCCGCTTCCGAGCAACAACCTGAGGCGGCCGACAAGCTGCGCGCCGGCAACCGGACCGTGGCCTCCCGCCCGGCCGATCGGCAAAATCGTACATCGCCGACCAAGGCCGCCCCCAGGCCCGCCTCAACGGATCAGGGCCGCGCAGCCATTGCTGCGCGGCCCTGATCCTGCTTACCAGGAGTCCTGTCGACGCCCGGCGTGGCAACGGGTCCCATGGTCCGGCTGAAAGGACGCCCGCACGGGGCTGCGGCAGTCACCGGACGTGGAGGGCACGAGCCCTCGGGTGAGGCCGAGCGGTCAGGCGGGGTTGATGTTCTCGGCCTGCGGACCCTTCTGGCCCTGGGTGACGTCGAACGTCACGGCCTGGCCCTCCTGGAGCTCACGAAAGCCGGAGGAGTTGATCGCGGAGTAGTGCGCGAAGACATCCGGGCCGCCACCGTCCTGAGCGATGAAGCCGAAACCCTTCTCCGCGTTGAACCACTTCACAGTCCCCGTAGCCATAGTCATGCCTTCCAGTCGATGAATGCCTTCCACTCCATGTGGGAGGCAGAGGTGATCGCCCTGGTTCCTGCGGCACAACACAGCAAAATGCCCACGCCAAAGAGCGTGGGCAAAGGGGAATTCCGAACCACGACAGCTGACGCAGACGCTACACGCCCGCACTCCACGTCACCATAGAAATGATCACTCCGCACACCGGGATCGTGCCTGCCGGCGCCGGCGGATGCTCACCTCAGGCCGCAGCCGGTGTGCCGGCGTTGATGCGCTGGGCTTCTTCGAGTTGGTCTTCGAGGATGACGATGCGGCAGGCGGCCTCGATGGGGGTGCCCTGGTCGACGAGTTCCCTGGCGCGGGCGGCGATGCGCAGTTGGTAGCGGGAGTAGCGGCGGTGGCCGCCCTCGGAGCGCAGCGGGGTGATCAGGCGGGCTTCGCCGATGGCGCGCAGGAAGCCCAGGGTGGTGCCGAGCATCTCGGCGGCCCGGCCCATGGTGTAGGCGGGGTAATCGTCGTCATCGAGACGGCCGAACGAAGCGTCTGCTGTCATCTCGCCTCTCTGTGGAACATGTGGAGGGGCCCTGGTGTCGTACTGACACCAGGGCCCCGAAGGAACTGCTACACCATCTACCGGCCCTAGTGTTGCGCCGGCCTACTTGTTCCGCAGACCCACCCGGGAGAGGGCGAGGAATGCGGGGATCGCGGATGCGTGACCGGAGACCACCTCGCTATCGATGTCCTGCGGTACCCGGGCTCATCACTTCCGCCCAGGCGATCCTGATGGCGCTCGGCCCCTCCGTTCCCCTCTGGGATCACTTCACTTGCCTACTGCTGATACTGCTCTCCTACGTACTGCTGGTGATGCGAACCACTGGTGGCCTTTTATAGCGCCACGCTTCGGCAGCCAGCCCCGTCGCCTCTCCTGCATCCGCTCTGGCTTAGAACCCCACTGCCGAACCTCCCGGTGCGCGCGTCCGCAGCCGACGCCTTCACCAAGGTGCTGCTCATTTGACTTCACTGCTGGGTACCGCGAACTGCACTTGCTCACCCTGCGGTACTGCTCACGCGGCGGCCCCTGATCACTGCGGGCCACCCGGTCCGGTCGTCAGCCCCGTCGCCGTCCTGCAACAACCCTGGCTTCGGAACTCCACGACCGCACCGTCCTGCGTACTCCACTTACGGGTACTGCTGCCCGGCAGTTCATCTCTGCCAGGCTCTGCTCGATCTCGGCTACGAGAGAAACCATAGCCACACCAACACCCAATGTCTACTCCAGCGGGCATAGATTTCTGTGCGCTCGAATAAGAGGTAACCCACCCTGACTGGTCCATGGATGGTCGACGCAGCGCCGGCGCTCAGGTCCGGCCCGCGAGTGGCCCACGGGCCGCGCAGCCGTCCAGCTTCCTGTGAGGCCGGGACGGTGCCGCAATGCGCAGACTGGAGCTCTGGCAGCTGCCTCAGTACCTCGACGAGGTTCTGCTTCACCGGGCCCGCGGTGACTCTCGAGCCCTCGCCCGCCTGCCTGTTCCCACCCGACCGGTAGCGTCTCCGCGGGTTCGGCCCCACTCGAGCAGGCCGTGGGCCAGCACCGTGACGCGGGCCTGGCACGGGCGCACGGCAGCGTGCCGCCAGCCGCCATGCGTCGGTTGTGGCCGCCTTTTCTCCGGCAAGCACTGTGGCTCGGCGTGCTTGCGGGTGGAGGGGCAGGGCACAGGGATCGGATCGGCAGAGGCCGGGCACGGACGATCAGAGACCGGGGTGACCCTGATGAACATGATGGCCGTCAATGCCACAACCGACCGTTCTGCGACGGCGGTTGCCGACGCACGCGATACGACGCGGGTCTTCCTCGAATGCCTGCGCCAGCCGACTCTGGCCCCTGACGCGGCGGACACCGTGGTCTTGGTCGTGTCTGAACTAGTCACCAACGCCCTGCGTCACGGCGGAGGGCGCTGCACGTGGGACCTGGCAGCGCACCCTGACACCATCGCGGTGGCCGTCCACGACCCCAGTCGGCATGCGCCGCGCATGCGCGCCCCTGACCTGAACGGCGACACCGGGGGCTTCGGCTGGCCCATGGTCAACCGCCTCGCCCGCTCCACCGCGATTACCCGCCTGGCCTCCGGCGGCAAGACTGTGGGCGCCTGTCTTCCCCGGTAGCTCCCCAGCACCGCCGCTCAAGCAGCCGGTCAGCCGACACATACAATCTTGCGCATGTCGAAGCCTGACGAGTTGCTCGTTGACGTCGCAGCCCTGGTGGAATCCGGGCAGAGTAACCAGATGTCCCTGACGGTGGTCACCGGTGGTGCTGTCATCACCGGCCGTCTTGCTCCCGAAGCAGTGTGGAGGCAGAGAGTGTCGGAGGTGCTGACGGATTCGGAGCGCTTGGCAGAGTTCTCCACCGTCTTCAATGTCCCCGCGAAGAACGACGGGCCGCCTACGTATCTGCACTTCCATGTCGCCCGGATCCTGCAGGGCACCGTGGGGATCCCCGAGACGGGCGGGATGTACCGCGTGGCGATCGAAGACATCAGCACCTGGACCGTGGGCGACTTCAGCTACTCCGACCACTGAGCAGCCACTCAGCAAGAACCCGCCGCATGCAGTGTGGGCCCGACCGGCTCGCGCCGGTCGGGCCCACACTGCCGTCCAGGTACAGGCTCGTACCTGTTTCCTCCGTCAGACGGAAACGGGGGTGCCGAGCATCGCGGAAGCCTGCTGGACCGAGCTGAGGATGCGTACAGGTGCGGCCGTGGGGAGGGTGCGACAGGTGAAGCCGAGCTGAGCCATGGCCCGAAGGACTTCGGCGGCGCTGAAGTCACGCCGGTCCTGGCGTGTGATGACCTGGCCGACTTGCTTGACGGGGTAGTGGCGGCGACCGATGATCACCGATTCGCCGCTGCCTCGTTCAGGCTTGATGCCCTTCATCGATTCCAGCACGCCACTCTTGGTGAGGTCGAAGGGGAAGCGGGCGATGACACAACGCATGTGGCCTCACAGAGAGAAGGAGCGAACGGTCCGACCTGGATGAGGCGGCTCAGTGCGAGAGGGCAAGAACGCGCAGGGCGCCCTCTTGCCCGTCGACCACCGGCAGGGCCCCGACCCGGCGGGAGCGCATCGCGTGCTCGGCGTCGGAGGCAGCGATCACGGGTGAGATGGACGTCCCGTGATCGCCGATGATGTCCCGGAGACGGACGCGGTCCGTGTAGGCGGAGCCGTCGCGGACGGCGGTGAGTTCGCTCCGGGTGACCAGGCCGGTGCGCTGGCCGTCCTGGTCGCAGACGACCAGCCGGCCCGTGCGGGCGGCAGTCATGACGGAGAGCGCCACCTCGACACTCATGTCGTCACAGACCTGCGGTCCAGCCGCGTCCCTGGCCTCAACCACCGCGTCGTGCACGGGGTTGGCACTCGCCGGGCGGGGCTGCATCTGAACCAGCGTCAAAAGGTGCCTCCTGCAGAGATGGGTCAGCTTCCTGATCACGAAAGTTCTAGGCCGCCACATCGATGACGGGCCGGCGTACGGGTGCGCGCCGGGCTGCCGAAGCAGGGCGGCGTCGGCCTCGGGACGAGGAGGCGCTGCGCTTGGGGCGTTCGGCCACCGGTGCGGTGATGACGACCGGGATTCCCGACGGGGTCTGGGCGCCGGTGATCCGGTTCAAAGCCTCCTCGCCCGAGCGGACTTGCGTGGTCTGCGGCCGGATTCCGGCATCCGTCATCAGGCGGACCATGCCGCGGCGCTGGTTCGGTGTGACGAGGGTGACGACACTGCCGGACTCGCCGGCGCGGGCCGTGCGGCCGCCGCGGTGGAGGTAGTCCTTGTGGTCGGTGGGCGGGTCGACGTTCACAACCAGGTCGAGATCGTCGACGTGGATGCCGCGCGCCGCGACGTTGGTCGCCACCAGCACGCTGACGTGCCCCGTCTTGAACTGCGCCAGCGTGCGGGTGCGCTGGGGCTGCGACTTGCCGCCGTGCAGCGCGGCGGCCCGTACTCCGCTGTTGAGCAGGTCCTGGGTCAGCCGGTCGACGGCGTGCTTGGTGTCCAGGAACATGATCACGCGGCCGTCGCGGGCGGCGATCTCGGTCGTGGCTGCGTGCTTGTCGGCGCCATGGACGTGCAGGACGTGGTGCTCCATCGTGGTGACCGCACCGGCCGACGGGTCGACCGAATGCACCACGGGGTCGGTCAGGTAGCGGCGCACCAGCAGGTCGACGTTACGGTCCAAGGTGGCGGAGAACAGCATCCGCTGCCCCTCCGGACGCACCTGGTCGAGCAGCGCGGTGACCTGCGGCATGAAGCCCATGTCGGCCATCTGGTCGGCCTCGTCCAGGACGGTGATGCCGACCTGGTTCAGCCGGCAGTCGCCACGGTCAATGAGGTCCTTGAGCCGGCCGGGCGTCGCGACGACGACCTCGGCTCCACCGCGCAGGGCACTGACCTGCCGGCCGATCGACATGCCGCCGACAACGGTGGCCAGGCGCAGCTTCACCGAGCGGGCGTAGGGCGTCAGTGCGTCGGTCACCTGCTGCGCCAGCTCACGCGTCGGCACAAGGATCAGAGCCAGCGGCTGGCCGGGTTCGGCGCGCTGTCCGGCGGTGCGGGCCAGCAGAGCCAGGCCGAAAGCGAGGGTCTTGCCCGAGCCGGTGCGGCCACGGCCGAGTACGTCGCGGCCCGCGAGGGTGTTGGGCAGCGTCGCCCCCTGGATCGGGAACGGAACGCGCATGCCGTGCGCAGTGAGCGAGGCCAGCAGCCGCTCGGGCATGTCGAGATCGGCGAACGCCTCGACAGCGGGCAGCGCGGGAGTGATCGTGTTCGGCAGGGCGAACTCGCCCTGGGCTACTGCGTGCCGGCGACCGTGGCCTCCCGGGCGGCTCGGGCCTCCGGAACGGCGCGGGGCGGGGGCGCCGAAGCGGCTGCCCCGGTGCGAACCGGCGTCGGAGCCAGAAACAGGCGCGCCAATACGGCTGCGTGCGCGGGAAGAACGGTCGTTCGTACGTGAGGGGTTCATTCAGAACCTTCCTTGACACGGCACGCATCAAGGAATTCTCGCAGCACGAAAAACAGCGCAGGGAATCACAAGAACGGGCCGAACGAAATGCGAAAGCAGATCCAGCCTGCAATGGATGCGGTGCATGCAAGTGCAGGCGACGAAATGTGACGTCATACGGACGTGAAATACCGGACGTCTACGGGTGCAGCTTCAAAGAGGCCAGCATCCCCGGAGGGACCTGCGGGCGCCAGTGTCCCACGAGGTAAGCCCCGGGGAATGTCCGTAGCTGGGGCCCGCACCCCGAGGGATGCGGGCCCCAGCTACAAAGTGCGCGTCAGCGTCAGGCGGGAACGATGTTCTCGGCCGTCGGGCCCTTCTGGCCCTGGGCGATGTCGAAGTTCACCTTCTGGCCTTCCTCGAGCTCACGGAAGCCCTGGGCGGCGATGTTCGAGAAGTGGGCGAACACGTCAGCGCCGCCACCGTCCTGCTCGATGAAGCCGAAGCCCTTGGCCGCGTTGAACCACTTCACAGTGCCAGACGCCATGTCATATCTCCTTGTGGGGCAGTACGCCGGGACCCGCAATCTACGGATACCGGGTCGCCGAGATGATGCCCCACCCGGAAAATTACCGGAAATACAAAACACTTCCTGCGGCTAAAAACAGCGACAAAAGCGTTGAAGTTTTTGGGAACCACTACTGCAACTAAGAGCGACAGTAGCATGCGGTAGCGGCCCACGTACGGTCGGCAATTGCACTCTCTTCATCGCGGCAAACACACTGCCAGCGCGGCGCATTGAACTCTCATCCCGCGGTCACAGATATTGGGACACCCAGAATGCAACGTAGCGTGTGACGCGGCCACTATCGCCGACCATGGCCTTCACGATCAGTACGGCCACAGGGGATCGCGGCGTTGTTCATCTACCCCGTGCGCATCGGCGCCATGCAGGCATCTGCGATGACCGGCCACCGGCGCACGGCGTGACGACTCAGGCGGGCCCGACCCTACGCCTCCGGTCTCAGCCGTATTAGCCCGCTGCCGTCGGGTTCGCTGATCCAGCGGTGCGACGGTATTCGGCGTTGATGCGCTGGGCTTCTTCGAGTTGGTCTTCGAGGATGACGATGCGGCAGGCGGCTTCGATGGGGGTGCCCTGGTCGACGAGTTCGCGGGCGCGGGCGGCGATGCGCAGTTGGTAGCGGGAGTAGCGGCGGTGGCCGCCCTCGGAGCGCAGCGGGGTGATCAGGCGGGCTTCGCCGATGGCGCGCAGGAAGCCCTGGGTGGTGCCGAGTATCTCGGCGGCCCGGCCCATCGTGTAGGCGGGGTAGTCGTCGTCATCGAGACGGCCGAACGAAGCGTCTGCTGTCATTGCACCTCTCTATGGAACGCGTGGAGGGGCCCGGGTGCTGTGTGGCACCCGGGCCCCGAAGGAACTGCTACACCATCTGCCGACCCTGTTACCGCGTCGGCCTTCTGTTTCCGCTGACCCGACCGAGATGAAGTCGGGACTGCTGGGATCGCGATTGCTTGACCGGAGACCACCTCACTATCGATGTCCTGCGGTACCCGGACTCAACATTCCGTCCGGGCGATCCTGATGGCGCTCGGCTCCTCCGTTCTTTCCCTCTTGAACAACTACTTGCCGACCTGCTGGTGACCTGAGTAAGCGTCACTCTCCGGCAGCCAGCCCCGTCGCCACTCCTGCATCCGCTCTGGCTTAGAACCCCACTGCCGAACCTCCCGGTGCGCGCGCCCGCAGCCGACGCCTTCACCAAGGTGCTGCTCACTATCACTGCTGGGTACCGCGAACTGCACTTACCGAACTGCGGTCCTGATCACGGCGGCCCCTGATCACTGCGAGCCACCCGGTCCGGTCGTCAGCCCCGTCGCCGTCCTGCAACAACCCTGGCTTCGGAACTCCACCACCGCACCGTCCTGCGAACTGCACCTACGTGTACTACTGCCCGGCAGTTCATCTCTGCCAGGCCCTGCTGTCTCTCTGGGCTACGAGAGAAACCATAGCCACACCACCACCCGATGTCTACTCCAGCCAACATAGATTTCCGCGTGTTCGACAGTGAGGTAATCGACCTCGAACAGCGATGGGAGGCGGCGCGGGATCGTCATAGCTGGATTAGGGGCCGCGGGCCCGGGCAAGCGCACCGGACAGGCAGAGACGAAGGTGACCCTCATGGGCACGATGAGCATCGACGTCGCAGGCATCCGCTCCGCGACATCCGTCGCCGGCGCACGCGGCAGCACCCGGGAATTCCTCGACAGGCTGCAACGACCGGCGGTCGTGGCCGATGCTGCCGACACAGTGATCCTGGCGGTCTCAGAACTCGTCACCAACGCCCTGCGCCATGGCGGCGGCACCTGCACCCTGGAGCTGACCGCACACCCGGAGAGCATCGAGGTGTCCGTGCACGACCGCAGCCCGAAGGCCCCGCGCATGCGAACCCCGGACCTGAACGACGGCACCGGAGGATTCGGCTGGTCCATGGTCAACCGCCTCGCCCGCGCCACCGCCGTGACCCGCGGGACATCCGGCGGCAAGACCGTGAGCGCCCTCTTCGCCCGGTAGTGCCAGACCGCCGACGCCGATCAGTGTGCTGGGCGGCCTCCCTAAGAGGACGTCGGCTCTGCGTCGGGCGAGGCAGAGGAGGGCCTGGGTGTGGTGCTTTCCCTGGGTGATCTTCTTGTCGTAGTAGACACCTCACGGTGTCAAGTCATCACGCTGCAACGGCGGGGTGGTCGTGGAAGGCGGTTTGCTCGTCGAACAGCGCACGGTGCTGAAGGCAGTGGTAGAGCTGGCCGATCATGCGGTTGAAGAGATTCCTCTGAGCGGCTGCATGCCAATCTCCGTGCTCGCGTCGTCGCCGGTAGTGTCCGTTGGCACCGGCGGAGGCGCGGAGTGCGGAGAAGGCCCACAAGTAGCCTGCGTGGTTGAGGCGGTCGTTCTTCACCCACCGCCGGGTGATGCTCGACTTCTTGCCGGAAGCCCTGGTGACAGGCGAGGAACCCGCGTAAGCCTTCAGGCCGCGGGCGTCTGCGAAACGGGTGCGGTCGTCCCCGATCTCAGCGAGGATCCGGGCTCCGAGCTGGGTGCCAAGCCCGGGGAAGCTCAGCAGTATCTCGGCGTCCGGATGCTGAGGGAATGCGTCTTCCACCGCTTCGGCGAGCTGGTCGGCGGCGGTGCAGGCGGCTTCCAACTGGAGGAGGAGAGCGAGCATCTGCTTGCCCAGGGCTTCCTCGACGAGCGGCGGTTGGTGGGCCCAGTCGCCGCGGAGGATGTCGCGGAGACGGTCGGCTTCCGCCTCGACGCCCCGCTTACGGCCGGCTCGCTTGAGGGCGGCCTGGAGCTGAGAGCGGGTAAGCCGTGCAGCCCGGGTGGGGGTGGGTGCGGTCTTCAGGACTTCGCGAGTCTCGGGGCGACACAGGCCGTTGCTCCAGGTTGCGACGGCCTCCAAGAGGCCTGGGTAGTACTCGCGCAGGAGGGAACGGAGCTGGTTGGCGAGCTGCTGGCGGTTCCAGAGCGAGTCCTGCTGAGCGCGGGCCAGGACGGCGATGGCCCGGCCGAGTTCGGAATCGTCGGGCAGCGGGCGGTGGGCGTGCATGTCAGTGCGCAGGATGTTCGCCAGGACCAGGGCATCGCCGGGGTCGGATTTCTTGCGCGAGACGGAGTGCCGGTCGCGGTAGCGAGCCGCGGCCATCGGGTTGATCGCGTACAGCTTGCGCTTGCCGGTGCGCAGGGTAGCAACCAGCAGGCCACGGGACGTCTCGATCGCGACTGGGATCGGGTCTTCCTCGGTGTCGCCGTGCTCGGCGAGTAACTCAAGGAGCAGCTTGTAGCCGGTCGCGTCGTCGGTGATGTGCCGTTTGGCCACCACTGCGCCGGTGTCGTCGACCAGGGCGACATCGTGCGTCTTCTCAGCCCAGTCAATGCCGCAGTAGATCAAGGTTCTCTCCCATGTGCTGGTGTTTGCGCTGGTCACGAGCGCATGCGGGCCACGCGAGCGACCTAATCCCAGGCATCAACCGCCTCGCGGATGTGCCTCCACCTCACTAGTCGTTCGTGGCACCAGCGCACCGCACGGGCCCCGGTCTATGCAGGAGCTCAGACAGCTCGGGCCTGTCAAGAGGTCACCATGCGACGGGCTCGCACCACCAACACCAACGAGTGATCAAGCCGGTAGTTGTTGACGGTGGGGGCTGCCGTGAAGCTGCCGAGTACTGCGCGATCTACTACGAGGCATCCAAGCCCAGTGCGGGACAGGCATCTATCCGGCACTGCACGACCGCCACCACCGTGAGTACCAAGACCGCGCACCTGTCTAAAGCGAGGCGTTGCCCGCCCGGCAGCCACTAGATGTCACGATCCGGCACTCGAACGTCCTTGGGGACAACGGCCCCAGCTGGACGCTCTTAACAATGGATTAGGTGCGGGAGGCCGGGTCGGCCAGGGCGGCGAAGGCGGAGAGGAAGAAGGCCCGTTTGAGCTGCTTGTTTCCTCTGCGTGAGGGTTGTTCGCCGCGGATCGAGGAGCCCGAGCTTCTGGTGGCTGGGGCGAGGCCGGCGTAGGCGGCGAGGTGGGCGGCGCTGGGGAAACGGGTGCCGTCTCCGACGTCGATGAGGATGCGGGCGCCGGTCCTGATGCCGATGCCGGGCATGGACATCAGGACCTTGGAAAGAGGGTGGGTCTCCAGTAGTTCCTCGATCCGGTGGGCCAACAGTTTGCGCTGGTCGAGCACTGCCTGGAGTGAGTTGGCGAGGCTGGGGACGATGAGGCTGGCGGCGTCGGTGCCCGGGACGACGACGGTCTGTTCGTCCAGCGCGGTGAAGATGTCGTTGATCAGCCGTTCGGCCATCCGCGGTGCTTTTGGGCGGATCAGACTGACCAGCCGGCGGCGTCCGGCCTTGCGGATCTGGGCCGGGGAGCCGAACTGGTCGAGGAGTCTGAGCACGGCCGGGTGCTGCATGCGCGGGCCAAGGACCCGTTCCAGGTGCGGGTGGATCTGGGTGAAGAGCCCGCGCAGCCGGTTGGCCAGGCGGGTTGCTTCGGTGGCGAGGTCGTCGTCGAACCCGACGATCATCTGCAGTTCGGCGATGGTGTCGTCGTCGAGGTCGACCGAGCGCAGGGTGTGGGGCATCGCGCGGGCCGCGTCGGCGATGATGAACGCGTCTTTCGCATCGGTTTTGGCCTCGCCGGGATAAAGGTCGGCGATCCGCCGCATCGTCAGACCGGGCAGGTAGGCGACGTGGCAGCCCAGGTCGCGGGCGACGGTCAGCGGCAGGGCTCCGATGGAGGCGACCTGGTCGACGATGACCAGGACGGTTCCATGCTTGGCCTGCAGTTTGGCGAAGACTTCGCGGAGTTTGGGCTCGCTGTTGGGAAGGCGCTTGTCGAAGGTCTTCTTCCCGGCCGGGGTGAGTGCGGTGGCGTGGTGTTCGCCCTTGCCGACGTCCAGGCCGAGGTAGACGTCGATGTCGCTGATATCGATCACGTCGTGCATCCTTCGGTGCTGTTCACCGGCCCTGCCACGGCACTGATCGCCACATCCACATTACGAAGAGCCTCCCGACCTGCGAAAAGGCCGGTGGTCATGCCCCTAATCAGTGGTCTGTCAGTGCCTCCGGAGCTGGTGACACCACCCCCCGGGCCATGCACTCGACAAGGGGAGGTAGTCATGCCAAGAAGGCCGGTCGCCCCGTTGCGGGGCTACGAAAACGGTAATTGTGATAGTTCAACTGCGGCCCGGGTTGGGCTGCTGCCAGGCTCGGCGTTGACGTTCCGGCATGACCCGAAACGGTAATTGGCGGCTCGTCAGAGCCTGCCGTGCCCCCGAGATGTCTGCCGGACGTCGGCGTCGGCCTGGCCCACCCCGTTGGCTTGATCAGCAGCTTGTCCGCCATTGCGACGTGACTCATCACAGTTATGCCACGCGGTGACTCCACCCAGGCCGGCGCCGACCACGGCCGTCCAGCCGCAAGGAGAACAACCGTATGACCATGCTTGCAGAACAAGTCGACGGCGTCATCGGCGTCGACACCCATCGCGACACCCTCGCCGCCGCGGCCATCAGCCCCATCGGCGCTGTCCTGGCCACCACTTAAGGCCCTGGAGGCCCAGGCCGACCGACTTCGAGAGTCCTCCCCACCAGCGTGGGGGTGTTCCCGATCCCAGAGCGATACCGGTGGGGTCCAGCTCATCTTCCTCACCGGCGTGGGGGTGTTTCGACACCAACCGGGACGAGCTACCGGGAGTCGTCGCCCGCTCCACCGATGGAGGGGGTCCACCGATCGCCTCGTTCAGCGTGCAGCCAGGGAAGCCTTCCCAATTCCAAAGGGCTGACGGACTCGCCGACGCTCGGCGTCATCCTCGTCACGGTTATCGGCTCCCGACAAACGGCCGCGATACCCGCGCGCAACGGAATGTCATGCCGCGCGTCCGTGCTTCTCTTCCGCCGCCGCACCCAGTTCAACATGATCAACGCCTACCAGAGGGGGTCGAGGTGGTCCTGAGCATGTCCGAGGTAATCAGCTCGAAGCCCATCTGATTACACGTCAGTAGAGTCAGCATTGGGTCAGCATTAGGTTTGCCAGACCTGGACACAGAGGGTCAAACCTTCGACTCGGATGCGCGACCCCGAATCTCCTTCGGCGAACATGATCACTCACCCGGAGCTACCCGCCTTCGCCGCACCCAGGATCGCCCCGAGGGCCATATCCTGACGACAGCAACCGCGCTGGTCAGCGCACTCGCCCCCGCGGTTTCAGCGGTACAGGCGGCAAGTCCGGCGCGGGGATCCGGGCACCGTCGTAACCCTTCACCTCCCCGAAGCGTGAGCTATCCATCCAGTCCGAACGGGCCTGTGCGATATCCTCGTTGGACCGCCCGATGAAGTTCCACCACATGATCAGTTCCTCGTCGAACGGTTCGCCGCCGAGCAGCATCAGGCCCGCGTCCGACTGTGCGTGCAGCGGGAGTTCGGTACGGCCGCAGCCGAGGTAGAGCATCGAGCCGGGCAGCACCGGGACGCCGTCCACCCGGGTCTCGCCGGACATGCACAGGACCGCGTACTCGAAGTCGGGGTTCAGCGGCAGGCGTACGTCCGCGTCGCGGGCCAGGGTCAGGTCCGCGCCGACGATCGGGGTGTAGGTCGTGCCGGGGGACGTGGTGCCGTCGACCGTGCCCAGGATGAGGGTCGCCGTCAGGCCGGGGGCCGTGACCTGGGGCAGCTCCGCGTGGTGCTCGAAGCGCGGGTCGGTGTTGCGGTGGACGTCGGGCAGGGCCACCCACAGCTGGGCGCCGTGCAGAAGGCGGGCGTGCGCCCGCGGGCTCTCCTCGGAGTGCGAGATGGCCCGGCCCGAGGTCATCAGGCCCAGCTCACGGGGGCGGATCGTCTGGAGGCTGCCCGTGGAGTCGCGGTGCAGGACCTCGCCCTCGTGCAGCCAGCTCACCGTCTGAAGGCCCATGTGCGGGTGGGGGCCCACCTGCATGCCCGGCTCGTCCGCGATGTCGTCGGGGCCGTAGTGGTCCACGAAGCACCAGGCGCCGACCATCCGGCGTCCCAGGTTGGGCAGCAGGCGGCGGACCTCGGTGGACTCGCCGAGCTTGACCTTCCGGGGGCTGAGGAGTTCCCGGACCGGTTCGGCGACGACGAACCCGCGACCGCCGCACAGGGACGGGACCGCCTCACGATCAAGATTGCTCATGCCGCACAACCTAGACCCGTGGAGCACCGCCCGTCAGGCACCCGCCCGGTCATTCCGGCGGAACCGGCGTACGCGTGTTGACCCGGTGCCGTCCCCACCGAACTACTTAGTGGAATATTCAATTACCCGTGGCGGTTGGACGGCTCGAAGGAGGCAACAGTGGACGCGACGTACTACGACCACGGAACCGCGGCGGAGCGCTGGGAGCGCGCGCGGCAGTTCTTCGACGCCAAGGAGTACGCCACGGCGGCGCGCATCCTGGACACCCTGACCGACGACATGCCGGAGCTGGTCGCCCCGCGGCTGCTGCTCGCCCGTGCCTACTACCACTCGGCGCAACTGCGCCGCGCGGAGGCCCAGTTGCGTACGGTGATCGAGCTCGACCCCGTCGAGCAGTACGCCCGGCTGCTCCTCGGCCGCACGCTGGAGCGGCAGGGACGGGACGCCGACGCGGCCCCGCACCTGCGGATGGCGGCGGCCCTCTCGGGGGACTTCACCGAGGTCTGATCCCGGGTCACGCGCGATCCCCCCTGGCGAAGGCGGCTCAGCCCCACACCGCCTTCGCCAGGGCGATGCCCGCGTAGACCGCGCCGAGCGCCGCCACCACACTGGCCACGACGTTGACCGCCGCGTAGAAGCGGCTTCCGCCCCCCGGGACACCCCCGGAGAGCCGCAGCGTCTCGTACGAGAAGGTCGAGTACGTCGTCAGGGCGCCGCACAGGCCCGTACCGAGGAACAGCTGGACGTGGGAGGAGGCGGCGCCCGCGAGGGTCGCGCCGGTGAGCACGCCGAGGATCAGGCTGCCCGCCACATTGACGACGAACGTCCCCCACGGGAAGACCGTGTCGTGCCGGGCCTGCACGGCGCGATCGGTGAGGAACCGCAGCGGGGCGCCGATCATCGCTCCCGCCACCACGCAGAGCCAGTTCACCGGCACACCCCACTTTGGCGCGCGTACCGCCGCCCGCCCCGCACGTACCGGCGCGCGGGCCGGAGCCCGCTCATGAGCGGCGCTCCACGATGACGCGGCGCGTCACCCAGGCCGCACTCCCCACCGCCGCGAGGGCCGCGAGCAGCGTCAGCGCGAGATACGCCAGGCCCGTGCGGGCATGGCCCCCTTCGACCAGGCGCTCGATGTCCAGCGCGTAGGTGGAAAAGGTGGTGAAGCCGCCGAGCACGCCGGTGCCGAAGAAGGGCCGCAGGAGGCGGTGCGGTGTCCGCGCTTCGGTGAGGAGCACCATGAAGGCACCCATGACCGCGCATCCGACGACGTTCACCAGGAGTGTCGTCGTGGGGAAGGCGCCTGGGGCGGTGGGCCAGATCAGGGACGCCCCGTAGCGGGCCGACGCGCCGATCGCGCCGCCGACGGCCACGGCCGCCACCACGGACCACACGCCGTCGCCGGGCTTCCTCATCTGTGCCACCTGTGCGGAATCAAGGGTGAATCAAGGGCCTGCGCGGGATCGGGAGATCACCCGCTGAAGATCGTCTTCAGGCTAGCCGCCGTGCGGGGTGTCGCGCAGGCCGAGGCGCAGGTGTTCGACGTGGAAGAGCGCCTGGTCGAGGAGTTCGGCCACGTGGTGGTCGTAGAGGGCGTAGATGACCGAGCGGCCGCGCCGTTCGCCGGTGATGAGGCCGAGGTTGCGCAGCAGGCGCAACTGGTGCGAGCAGGCCGACTGCTCCATGCCGACCGCTTCGGCCAGGTCACCGGCCGCGCAGGGGCCCTCCTGAAGGCGGGCGAGGATCAGCAGCCGAGACGGGGTCGCCAGGGCCTGGAGCGTGGCGGCGACGTCGGCGGCGCCCACGGCGTCCAGGCGTTCGCGCGTGGTGGCGGTGCTCTTGTCGTCGACTCCGTGACCCATGGAGCCATCCTATCGGCGACACATGAAAAGCTGTTCATTTGTTCCTGTACGGTGTGGGCGTCGCCGTTCCCCAGCCCGTGAAGGGTTCCTTCGCCATGCCCACTGCCCTGATCCCCCGCCCCGACCAGGGAACTCCCACCCGCCCCGCGGCGACCGCGCGCCGCCGCACCCGCGTCTTCGCGCTCGCCGAGGCCCGCTGGGCGGCGGCGGCAACGGCCGCGTTCCTCCTCGCGCTGCCGCTCCAACTGGCCGGGACCGCCGCGTGGCTGTGGGGTGCGCTGTACGCCGTCGCGTACGTCGCCGGGGGCTGGGAGCCCGCGCTCGCCGGCCTGCGGGCGCTGCGCGAGAAGACCCTGGACGTGGACCTGCTGATGATCGTGGCCGCCCTCGGCGCCGCCTCGATCGGCCAGGTGATGGACGGGGCGCTGCTCGTCGTCATCTTCGCCACGTCCGGCGCCCTCGAGGCCCTGGCCACCGCCCGTACGGCCGACTCGGTGCGCGGCCTGCTCGACCTCGCGCCCGCCACGGCCACGCGGCTGGCCGAGGGAGGCGGTGAAGAGACCGTCGGCACGGCCGGGTTGACCGTCGGCGACGTCATCCTCGTACGGCCCGGTGAGCGGGTCGGCGCGGACGGCGAGGTACTGGACGGGGCCAGTGACGTCGATCAGGCCACGATCACCGGGGAGCCACTGCCGGTCGCCAAGGCGGCCGGGGACGAGGTGTTCGCGGGCACTTTGAACGGGACGGGGGCGCTGCGGGTGCGGGTGGGGCGCGACGCGTCGGACTCGGTGATCGCGCGGATCGTGGCGATGGTCGAGGAGGCGTCGGAGACCAAGGCGCCGACCCAGCTGTTCATCGAGAAGGTCGAGCAGCGGTACTCGCTGGGCATGGTCGTCGCCACGCTCGCCGTGTTCGGCGTACCGCTGGCGTTCGGCGACGACCTGACCGGGGCGCTGCTGCGGGCGATGACGTTCATGATCGTGGCCTCGCCGTGCGCGGTGGTCCTCGCCACCATGCCGCCGCTGCTCTCGGCGATCGCCAACGCGGGGCGGCACGGGGTGCTGGTCAAGTCGGCCGTCGTGATGGAGCGTCTGGGACAGGTCGACGCGGTGGCCCTCGACAAGACGGGCACCCTGACCGAGGGAACGCCTCGGGTGACTGCCCTCCACGCGCTCCCCGGCAGCGGGCTGACCGACGACGCCCTGCTGGCCCTCGCGGCGGCGGCCGAGCACCGCAGCGAACATCCGCTGGCCCGCGCCGTGATGGGCGCGGCACGCGGCCGCGGCCTGGACATCCCGCCGGTGGCGGACTTCGCCTCCACCCCGGGGGTCGGGGTGCGTGCCACGGTCGGTGACGCGGTGGTGGAGGTGGGCGCGCCGACACGACTGCTGGATGCCCTGCCGGGCGACGACGGTGGGGACCGGCCGAGCAGCGGCGTCGCGAGAGACCGGGCGAGTACCCGTATGGGGAAGGACCGCACGCACACCGACGCCGCGTGGGGCCCGGCGGGCGGCTGCGCCGCCAAGGACCGGGCGAACACCGTTGCCGCGAAGGACCACGCAAGCATCGGCGCCGCCAAGGACCACACGAACGCCGTTGCCGCGAGGGGCCCGGCGGGCAGCTGCGCCGCCAAGGACCGGGCGGAAACCGTCACCGCGAACGACCGTACGAACACCGACATCGCGAAGGACCGCACAAGCAGCGGCGAGACGACGGACCAGGCGAGCACCGGCGATCCGATGGACCAAGCAGGCACCGGCGATCCGACGGACCAAGCAGGCACCGACGCTCTGGCTCTCGCCCGGCAGTGGGGCGAGGACGGTCAGACCGCCGTGCTCGTACGGCGCGACGGCGTGCCCGTGGGCGTCATCGGCGTCGCCGACCGCCTGCGCCCGGACGCCGCGAGGACCGTCACCGCCCTGGAATCCCTCACGGGCACGGCTCCCCTGCTGCTCACCGGCGACAACGCGCAGGCCGCGGCCCGTATCGCCGCGGAAGTCGGCATCAAGGACGTACGAGCCGGGCTGCTCCCGCAGGACAAGGTCACGGCGGTGCGTGCGGCGGAGGCCGCCGGGCGCAAGGTCCTGGTCGTCGGGGACGGGGTCAACGACGCGCCCGCCCTCGCCGCGGCGCACACCGGCATCGCGATGGGCCGGGCCGGTTCCGACCTCGCCCTGGAGACCGCCGACGCCGTCGTCGTACGGGACGAACTCGCCACCGTGCCCAGGGTGATCGCCCTGTCCCGCCGTGCCCGGGGGCTCGTGGTGCAGAACCTGGTGATCGCCGGGACGTTCATCGCCGTCTTGGTGGTCTGGGACCTGGCCGGCACCCTGCCCCTCCCCCTCGGGGTCCTGGGCCACGAGGGCTCGACCGTGCTGGTGGGGCTCAACGGGCTGCGGCTGCTGCGGGAGGCGGCGTGGCGGGACGCGGGGCGGGACGCTGGACAGGGGCAGGACCCGGGGCATGGGCAGGACCCAGGGCGGAGGCAGGACTCGGGACGGAGGCAGGACTCGGGGCAGTAAGCCCCGGTCGAGTGAACGGAGGGGCCCCCTCCCGCCGAGACGAGGGCGCCCTTCCCCCGCCCTCTCCGCGGCTCAGCCGGGCGGCCCGCCTTCCTCAACGACACCCACGCCTGCCCCACCCCCCTGCCTGACCCGAAGCCCCCGGTCGGGCTAGGGTCCAGGCGTGGACACCAGCAAGCTCCATCGCACCGCCGACAGCCCCGCGATCGTGATCGTCGCCTCGTCCGCCGGGGGCGTCCAGGGCCTGCGCACCCTGCTGGGCGGGCTGGACGCCGATCTTCCCGCGGCCGTGCTCGTGGCGCAGCACCTGCGCCGGTCCCGGCCCACGCACATCGCCACCATCCTGTCCCGCGCCACCGGCCTGCGCGTCAAGCTGGCCGAGGACGGCGAACACCCGCAGGCCGGCTGCGTCCACATCGCACCGCCCGACCACCACCTGTGCGTGGTGGAGGGCGGCGCGCTGGCCCTGACCCAGCAGGACCGGGTCAACCACGCCCGCCCGGCCGCCGACCCCCTCTTCGAATCCGCCTCGCAGATCTTCGGGGAGCGGATCATCGCCTGCGTGCTGACCGGAGCCGACGGCGACGGGGCGAAGGGCGTCGAGGCGGTCAAGTCGCGCGGCGGCACCGTCATCGTCCAGGACCCGGACACCGCCCAGTTCCACGGCATGCCGAAGTCGGCGATCCAGACCGGCAAGGTCGACTACGTGCGCCCCGCGGACGGCATCGCGCCCCTCATCAACCGGCTCCTCCAGCCGGCCCGCAGCGCCTGAGCGGACCGGGCGTCCGGTCAGCGCGCGAGGCGGTCGAGTCAGCGCGCGAGGCGGTCGAGCCACTCGGCCATGAGGGCGCTCTCGGCACCGGTGAGCGCCGACCGCGGCGCCTTCGCCAGGGTCGCGCCCAACCGCGCGGCGGCGGAGGACAGTTGCACCTCGTCACGCCCACCCCCTGTGCCGTCTTCGCCCGGAGAAGCGTCGGCACGGCCCGCGACGACCTCCGGAGTGAAGATCGCGGCGTGCACCGCGTCCCGCACGCGGCATGAGACGCCGTGGTCGGTGAAGGTCCCCGGGCGGGCGACGAGCATGAGGGCCACGCCCACGTTGGCCGACATCACCATCTGGGCGGCCAGTTCGGGCGCCAGGCGCAACTTGCCCTGCGCGGCGGCCCGTTCCAGATCCCGCGTGAGGATCTGGTGGGACTCAAGGGCCGCGGCGGGCGGCGTCCGCATGGCGGGGGAATGCATGAGCCGGAAGAGGTTGGGGTTGCGCAGCGCGAACTCCACGTGGCCGTCCCACCCGTCGCGCAGGTCCTCGACCGGGTCCGCGGTGGTCTCGCGCTGCCGCTTCGTCGCCAGATACGTGTCGAAGCCGTGGTCGACGACGGCCGCGAGCAGCCCCTGCTTGTCCCCGAAGTGCCGGTACAGCGCCGGGGCGCCCACCTGCGCGGCCTCGCAGACGGCACGCGTGGAGACGTCGCCGTCCGCCGACTCGGCGACCAGGTTCGCCGCCACTTCCAGGATGCGTTCGCGCGTGCTCATCCGAGGGACGCTAGCAGGGCGGCCGTAGCGCTGCTACGCGATGGTGCCGCGGCCGCGGCCGGCGCCCCGCATCCGGGGGCCACAGCGGTGGTGACGGGGGTCGTGACCATGTGGAGCTCCAGATCTCAGCGCGACAGGCAGCAGCAGGCTTCCCAGCGCGACAGGCGGCGGCAGACTCCCCGGCGGGTCAGACGATGCCGCCGTTGGCGCGCAGGACCTGGCCGTTGACCCAGCGGGCGGGTCCGGCCAGGAAGGAGACGACCTCGCCGATGTCCTGCGGGGTGCCGAGCCGCTCCAGCGGCGGCTGGGCGGCCATCTTGGCGATGGTCTCCTCGTCCTTGCCGTCCAGGAACAGGGCGGTGGCGGTCGGCCCGGGGGCGACGGCGTTCACGGTGATGTCGCGGCCGCGCAGCTCCCTGGCCAGGACCAGCGTCATGGCCTCCACGGCACCCTTGGTGGCCGCGTAGGCGCTGTAGCCGGGGAGGGCGAGCCCCACGACGGAGCTGGAGAAGTTGATGATCGCACCGCCGGGGCGCAGCCGGCGAGCGGCCTGCTGGTCGACGACGAACGTGCCCCGGATGTTGGTGCGGTGCATGCGGTCGAGGGCGTCCAGGTCGGTCTCGGCCAGCGGGGCGAGGGTCATGACGCCCGCGGCGTGGACGACCACGTCGATACCGCCGAAGGTCTCCTCGGCGGCGTCGAAGAGGGCGGCCACCGCGTGTTCGTCGGCCACGTCGGCGCGGTGCGCGATGGCCGCTCCCCCGGCGTCGGTGATCGCGGCGACCGCCGCCTCGGCCTCGGTCGTGTTGCCCGCGTAGTTGACGACGACGGCGAGCCCGTCCGCGGCCAGGCGCTCGGCGCTCGCCCGGCCGATGCCGCGCGATCCTCCGGTCACCAGGGCCACCCTGCGGGACGCGGTCGGCTGCTGCTGCTCGGTCATCGGCTTGCTCCCTGTTCTCCGACGGCGGGGTGGCGGCTTCCACCACCCGATAGAAGCAACGCTAACACCCTTTCGTTAGCAGTGCTATCGCCGAGCGTAACGCCGCTACGCCGACGCACCGCACCCCGGACACTGCGCACCCCGGGGTCTCACCAGACAAAGGCACCGGGGCCCGCCACCACAGCGGTGACGGGCCCCGGACGGTCGCGGCGGTGCGGGCCCGCGCCCGCGTCGGGCTACGCCCCGCGGTAGGTCTCCAGGAGCCGCAGCCACACCTCGCTGACCGTGGGATAGGCCGGGACGGCGTGCCACAGGCGGTCGATCGGCACCTCGCCCGCGATCGCCACCGTCGCCGAGTGGATGAGTTCGCCGACGCCGGGACCCACGAAGGTCACGCCGAGCAGCACCTCGCGGTCGAGGTCGACGATCATGCGGGCCCGGCCCTCGTACCCGTCCGCGTAGAGACCGGCGCCCGCCACGCCCGCCATGTCGTAGTCCACGGCCCGCACGCGGCGCCCCGCGGCTTCCGCCTCCGCGAGGGTGAGGCCCGCCGACGCCGCCTCGGGATCGGTGAAGACCACCTGGGGTACGGCGTCATGGTCGGCGGTGGCGGAGTGGGCGCCCCAGCGGTCGGTCTCCAGGAGCGGCACGCCCTGCGCGCGGGCGGTGATCGCGGCGCCGGCGACACGGGCCTGGTACTTGCCCTGGTGGGTCAGGAGCGCACGGTGGTTGGCGTCGCCCACCGCGTAGAGCCAGTCGCTGCCCTGCACCCGCAGGCTCTCGTCGACCGGCAGCCAGGACCCGGGGTCCATGCCGATCGTCTCCAGGCCCAGGTCGTCGGTGCGCGGGGCGCGGCCCGTGGCGAACAGGATCTCGTCGGCCTCCAGGGTGTCGCCGCTGCTCAGCGTCGCCGTGACCGTGCCGTTCTCCCGGCGTACGGCCGTGACCGAGACGCCGGTGCGGACCTCCGCGCCCGCCTCGGTCAGCGCCTTGGTGACCAGCTCACCGGCGAACGGCTCCATGCGCGGGAGCAGGCCGTCCTCTCCGCGGACCAGCAGCGTGACCTGCGAGCCGAGCGCCTGCCAGGCGGTGGCCATCTCCACGGCGACCACGCCGCCGCCGACCACCGCGAGGCGGCCGGGCACGTGGTCCGCGCTGGTGGCCTCGCGGCTGGTCCAGGGCTTGACCTCGGCCAGGCCCGGCAGGTCGGGCAGGGCCGCCCGGGTGCCGGTGCACACGGCCACCGCGTGGCGCGCCGTCAGGGTCTGCTCGGTGCCGTCGGAGCCCGACACGGTCACCTGGCGCGTTCCGGCGATGCGGCCGTGGCCGCGGTAGAGTTCCACGCCGATCGACTCCAGCCAGCCGACCTGGCCGTCGTCCTTCCAGTGGGAGGTGTAGTAGTCCCGGTGGGCGAGCACCGCCGCCGCGTCGAGGGGCCCCTGCACCGACTGGCGCAGTCCGGGCACCTTGCGGGCGTCCGCCCGCGCGATGACCGGCCGCAGCAGCGCCTTGCTGGGCATGCACGCCCAGTACGAACATTCGCCCCCGACGAGTTCGCTCTCCACGATCGCCACGCTCAGGCCGCCCGCACGGGCGCGGTCCGCGACGTTCTCCCCCACGGGACCAGCACCGAGTACCACTACGTCGTATGTTTTCGAATCCGTCATGGAAGCCAGTGTGGTCGCAGGTGTGCGCCGTGGCCACATGGGTACGCGCGCGGAACGAGCACGGGTGAGCGCGTGGAATACGTCTGCCGCCCGGGCCGTTGTGCACAGCGGCTTCGACCGACAGCAGGAAGAGGGAAACACCATGAGCAGCACGACTGTGGAGCTCACCAAGGAGAACTTCGACCAGACGGTCACGGACAACGAATTCGTCCTGATCGACTTCTGGGCGGAGTGGTGCGGTCCGTGCAAGTCGTTCGCGCCCGTCTACGACAAGGTCGCCGAGGCCAATCCCGACATGGTCTTCGGCAAGGTGGACACGGAGGCGCAGCCTGAGCTGGCTCAGGCCTTCGGCATCCAGTCGATCCCCACGCTGATGATCGTCCGCGATCAGGTGGCCGTGTTCGCGCAGCCCGGCGCCCTGCCGGAGGCGGCCCTCGAGGACGTCATCGGGCAGGCCAGGAAGCTGGACATGGACGAGGTCCGCAGGTCCGTGGCCGAGGAGCAGGCGAAGGCGGAGGCTCAGGGGCAGGAGCAGTAGGCAAGACCCACATACAGCGGGGTCAGCTGGACTCGCGGCGCACCGCCGTCGCGCCGAGCACGTCGTGCACCTCGGGCTCCATGCCCGGGTCACGCACGACCCGGTCGACGAGTTCCGCGAGCTTCTGACCCGACGGCAGCTCGATGCGGACCGTGCTGAGGCGCGGCCGCAGGAGCCTGCCGAGCATCAAGTCGTCGGCGCCGATCATCGCCGTCTCCTCGGGGACGGCGATGCCTTCGTCCTGCAAGGCCCGCATCAGCAGCATCGCGAATTCGTCGTTGTACGTGAACACTCCGTCGACGCCCAGCGTGCGCCAGCGGGCCGCGAGCCGGGCCGCCGACTCCTCGTCGTAGGCGAGGGGCAGCTCGGTCATGGCGGACTCCGTGCCGTGCTGCGCCAGAGCGGCGCGGACGCCTTCGGCGCGTGGCCGCGCGAAGGGCTCCAGACCCGGCTCCTCGGGGACGACGACGCCGATGTGCCGGCTGCCGCGCTCCAGGAGATGGGCGGCGGCGCACCGGCCCACCAGACTCTGGTCCATGAGCAGGGCGTGCGCGCCCTCGGCCCGCTGCGGTCCGATCGTGAAGACGGCCTTGGCGCCCGAGCGCTTCAGGACGCTCACCCCGCGGGCCCCGAGCCCCGACGCGGCGGGGGCGAGGACCGCCACCGGGCGCAGCTCGGCCCAGGCGCGGGCGGCCTCGTCGCCGGTCAGGCCGAGGCTGCCGTACTGCACGACGGTGTAGTCGAACCTGCTGAGCGCCCATTGCAGCTCGTTGAAGAACTCGCTGAAGAGCGGTCCCGCCGGGATCTGCGGGGTGGGCATCAGCACCACCCGGGTGTGTCCGGCGCGCAGGCTGCGGGCTGCGGCGTGCGGCACGTACCCCAGTTCCTTGGCGGCCTCGTGGACGCGTCGGCGGGTGGGCTCGCTGATGCGGACGGCGCTCGTGTTGTTCAGCACGTACGAGACGGTCGCGCGGGAGACTCCCGCGAGGCGCGCCACGTCGGCGCTCGTCGGCACCGAGTACTGGGCGGGCTGCTGCTGTCCGGTCTTGTTCGGTATCTGCACCATGGCGGGGCTCATCCTTCCAGACGGCGTGGGCGCGCTCCCAGGCGGGCGGCGAGGCGCTCCCGGCCTGCGCCGGGCGGCTTCCGGCCGCCCCGCGCGGCGCGAACTGCCGTGCCCGCGTTCCGCGTTCCGCGCGCGCCGGTTAGCGTGCGTGCACCTGCCCGTCGATCAAAGGTGCCCCCACATGACCGCCGACCGCGCCGATGGCCTCGCGCGCACCGCTCGCGCGCTGGCCGACGGAGAAGTGTCCGCACGCACGCTGACGGAGCGCACCCTGGCGCGGATCGAGGCGTCGCAGCCCGTCCTGAACGCCTTCAAGCTCATACGGGCCGAGGCCGCGCTCGCCGAAGCGGACGCCGCCGACCGGGAGTTGGCCGCCGGCGGGTCCGGGCGGCCGCTGCTCGGCGTGCCGCTCGCCGTGAAGGACGACACCGACGTCGCGGGCGAACCGACCGCGTTCGGCTGCCGGGGCGACTTCCCGCCGAAGTCGCAGGACGCCGAGTCGGTGCGCCGCCTTCGGGCGGCCGGCGCCGTGATCGTGGGCAAGACCAACACGTGCGAGCTGGGCCAGTGGCCCTTCACGGAGGGGCCCGGCTTCGGGGACACCCGCAATCCGTGGCACACCGGACACACGCCCGGTGGTTCGTCGGGCGGCTCGGCCGCCGCGGTCGCCGCGGGTCTGGTGCCCGCCGCGCTCGGCTCGGACGGCGCGGGCTCGGTGCGCATCCCCGCCGCCTGGACCCATCTCGTGGGGATCAAGCCGCAGCGCGGCCGCATCTCGACCTGGCCCTGGCCCGAGTCCTTCAACGGCATCACCGTCAACGGCCCGCTGGCCAGGAGTGTGGCCGACGCGGCCCTGCTGCTTGACGCGGCGAGCGGCAACCACGGCGGTGACCTGCACCGGCCGCCGGCCATCAGCGCGTCGGACGCGGCGACGCGCGACCCGGGGCGGCTGCGGATCGCCCTCTCGCTGCGCATGCCGTTCACCGCGACGCCCAAGCGCCTGCATCCCGTGGTGCGCCGCAAGGTCGTCGTCCTGGCCGACCGGCTGGCGGCGCTGGGCCACGACGTGGAGGAGGCCGACCCGCGCTACGGCCAGATCGGCCTGGACTTCGTGCCGCGCGCCACGGCGGGGATCACGGAGTGGGTCCGCGAGATCCCCGAGCCGCACCTCCTCGACCCGCGCACCAAGGAGGCGGCCCGCCTGGGGCGCCTGCTCGGCGGCGCCCCGCTGCGCCTGGCCCGGCGTGCCGAGGCCGCCCTGCACCGCCGGGTCGGCGCGATCTTCTCGACCTACGACGTGGTCCTCACGCCCACCACCGCCACGCCCCCGCCGCCGGTCGGCACCCTGGCCGCCCTCAGCGGCTGGCGCACCGACCAGGCGATGATCGCCGCCTGCCCCTACGCGTGGACGTGGAACGTGCTGGGCTGGCCCGGCGTCAACGTGCCCGCGGGCCAGGCGGACGGCGGCCTCCCGGTCGGTGCGCAGCTCCTGGGCCCCGAGGGCAGCGAGCCGCTCCTGGTGTCGCTCGCCGCCCAGCTGGAGGCCGACCAGCGGTGGTACGAGCGGTGGCCCGAGGCCGCCTAGCCGGTGGCCAGGGCCCGCCACACCGCCGGGTCCTCGAAGCCCAGGGCCCACAGGACGGAGTGGCGCACGCCGTACTTGCGCAGGACCGGCAGGTGCGCGGCCGTCCCGCGCGCGTCCTGGTACCAGACCGTGCGGCTCTTGCCGCCTTCCTCGTACGTGAAGTGGGGCGTCTTGGACACCGGGTCGATGCGGTAGGGCGCGCCGACCCGGCGGCGCAGGGCCTCCGCCTCCTTCCAGGTCACGTGCCGGGCGCGGTCACGGCTGCCGACCTGCCAGTCCCAGCCGTAGCCGGGCAGGCCCATCTCCAGCTTGGCGGCCGGCACTTCGGCGGTGGCGCGGCGCAGGATCTCCTCGTACCAGGCGGGTGAGGCGAGGGGTCCCGGCGAGCCCGACGCCCAGTGCTGGTCGTAGGCCATGATGCGCAACCGGTCGGCGGCGGCGCCCAGGCGGCGGTAGTCCCAGACGCGTCCGCTGATCCGGGTCTTCGGCGACACGGTGATCACGCACTGCTTGCGCAGCGCGTGCAGCCGCGCGCACAGATCGGTGACCAGCGTCGCGTACCCCGCCCCCACCTTCTTGTAGGCGGCGTCGCCGGTGGGCGCGATGGACTCGTAGTCCAGGTCGATGCCGTCGTACGAGCGGCTGCGCACGATCCGCAGGAGCGCGTCGACGTGTTGGGCGCGGCGGGCCTTGTCGGTGACGACGGCGGCGAGCGCTCCGGGCCGCATCCGCTCCATGACCGTGGGCACGACCTTGATGCCCGCCTTGTGGAGCCCGTCGATGACGCGGCGCGAGCCGGCGCCGGTGTGGCCGGCCACCCGTCCGGCCGATTTCGCCTCGTACCAGAAGGGACTGACGGTGTGCAGCTGGTCGGCGTGGCGCAGGGCGTTCTGGTACGCGGCTTCCTGGTCCCAGTAAGGAAGCCAGCCCGAGACGGTGCGCGGCGGCGGTGCGCCATGGCCGGCGGAGGACGGGAGGGTGGGGGCAAGTGCCGTGCCGCAGAGGGCGAGCACGGCGATGACCCGGGCCCGGCGGAGGTGTCGTCGGTGTTGTCGGTGCGCCATGGACCGAGCCTGCGGCTCAGCAGGCGCACCCGCCCCGCGGGTTGGGCCAGACAGGTTCTACGGTGGCCCGCGTGACAGCCAACACCGATGACCCGCAGATGTCCGCGCACCCGGGCCGCACGGGCCGCACCGCGACCACCGAGGCCGAGCCCCGCGAGGTGGGCCGGGTGCGGACGACGTACTCCCCCGCCCATGACGGCGACCCCGACCCGGGCGAGATCGTCTGGACGTGGGTGCCCTACGAGGAGAACGACGGGCGTGGCAAGGACCGTCCCGTCCTGGTCGTCGCCCGCGAGGCGCGCGGCACGCTGCTCGCGGTGCAGCTCTCCAGCAAGCGGCACGCCAACGACCGGGAGTGGGTGCCGATCGGCAGCGGCCCGTGGGACCGCGAGGGCCGTGAGTCCTGGGTCGACATCGACCGGGTGCTGCGGGTGCACGACGCGGGCATGCGCCGCGAGGCGTGCGCCCTGGACCGGATGCGGTTCAACCTGGTCGTACGGCGGCTCCAGGAGCGCTACGGCTGGCGTTAGCGCGGGGCGGGCCGTGCCGCGCCCGTGAACCCCGCACCGAACGCCTCGTCGAAGGCGGCCCGCGTCAGCGCGCCGCGCGTCCGGTCGAGCACCCCGAACACGACGTGCTCGAAGGCCCCGTGGAACCGGCCGCCTTCGTCGAGCGGCACCCGGAACGCCTCCGCCACCTGCGCGGGGTCGTTCTGGAAGACCCCGCAGCCCCACGCGCCGAGCACGAGCCGCCGGTAGCCGTGGGCGACGGCGGTCTCCAGGACCCGCTCGGCGCGCCGGGCGAGGGCGGACGGCAGGTCCGCGGCGCGCTCGGGGGTCTGGCGCAGCACGACGCCCGCGTTCGGCGCCGCCGAGGTCAGGAAGCCGACCCGGTAGGCCTGGTCCAGGAGACGCCCCCGGTCGTCGCGGAAGACCGGCACGGCCGGGGAGTGGATCACGCGGTCGGTGTAGAAGGGATCGCGGTGGGCGCGGTGGTGGTCGTAGAACTCCCGGGCCGACCGCACGCACGTGTACAGCGCGGAGGCCCGGCACAGCGCCTCCTCCTGCGCCTGGGCGCCGTTCAGATAGCCGCCGCCGGGATTGCGCGCGGAGGAGAAGTTCAGGACCGCCACCGGGTCCTCCCGCGCGCCCGTCAGGCGGCGCGCGGCCTCCAAGCTGCTCTCCCCGGTGACCTCGACTACCGTGGAGACCGGCTCGGGCGGCGTCACGGACGTCACGGGAGTAACGGCGGTCATGGCGGTCGTCTCCAGGGCCGCGGGACCGAACATCCGCGTGCCGGAGCGCGCGGCGTCCACCGCATCCGCGATCACCACCTCGCGGCCCCCCGGAGCGACGTACCGCCCTGCCGCCACGATGTCCTCGGTCTGCTGCGCGATGCCGCGCAGTCGTGCACTCATGAACGCATGGTGAGCTCCGGACGTCCGGCACCGCAACACCATTCGACGGCACCGACATGGCCGCAAGGGCACTCTTGTGCGATCGGCCGACAGGGTCTTGGGTGGGACGAGCGCTGTGCCGACCCGGATCAGGCTCGCGGAGCCGGCCGGGTGGTCCACGGCGGCTGGACCAGGCAGCACCTGAACAGGAGGACCCCTGCATGCCCGAGGGCGACTGTACGACCTACCGCGCGAAGTACGGCACCGCGGTGTCCGAGTCCGAAGCGGAGGCGCTGGTCACCGGCATCTGCTTCAAGACCGGCCCACCCCGTGTGACCGGCGTCGAACTGGAATGGCTGATCCACGAGCCGGACCGGCTCCATCTCCCCGTATCTCCCGCCCGCCTCGAAGCGGCCTACGCCGCACTACGGGCCCTGCCCCTGCATTCCCTGATCACCGTCGAACCAGGCGGCCAGCTGGAGCTCAGCTCGCTCCCCGCCGCCTCGCTGATGGAGTGCATATCGGCCGCTTCGGCCGACCTCTCCCTCGTACGCGACCGACTCGCCACCCTGGATCTGACGCTCACCGGCCTCGGTGCCGATCCCTGGCGCCCGCCCTCGCGCATCCTGCACCGGCCGCGCTATGACGCGATGGAGCGTTATCTCGACCGCACGGGCCCCGCGGGGCGCCGCATGATGTGCTCCACGGCGTCCGTGCAGATCTGCCTGGACGCCGGGCACGAGGAGCCGGGCCCGCTCGGCTACGGACGGCGTTGGCGGCTCGCTCATCTGCTGGGTCCCGTACTGGTCGCCGCGTTCGCGAACTCGCCGGTCCAGGCGGGGCGCTCCACCGGCTGGCGCTCCACGCGGCAGGCCGTGTGGGCCTCGATCGCCCCGGAGACCTCCGCCGCGCCGTCGCTGGACGCGGAGCCGCGCAAGGCCTGGGCCCGGCACGTCCTCGACGCGCCGGTGATGTTCATCAGGGACAGCGGTGCGCTCCGGGGCGACGACGACGCGGACCAGGCCCCCTGGACCGTTCCGGACGGCCTGACGTTCCGCACCTGGGCCCGCTCGGGCGGCCCGCGCCCGCCCACGCGCGACGACCTCGACTACCACCTGACCACGCTCTTCCCGCCCGTACGGCCGCGTGGCCACCTGGAGCTGCGGATGGTCGACGCCCAGCCGGGCCCGGACGGCTGGATCGTGCCGCTCGCGGTGACCAGCGCCCTGTTCGACGATCCGCAGGCAGCCGAGACCGCCTACCGCACCGTCAAGCCGCTGGCCGAGCGCGCGTGCCCGCCCGGCGCGCCCGCGGCACCGCGCAGCCCGCTGTGGCTGGACGCGGCACGGCACGGGCTCGCCGACCCGGAGCTGCGCGAGGCCGCGGTCGCGTGCTTCGCGGCGGCCGGCGACGCGCTGCCCCGGATGGGCGCGAGCGCCGAGGTGCAGGCAGCCGTCGCCGCGTACGCCGAGCGGTATGTCGCGCGGGGCCGCTGCCCCGCGGACGACGTGCTGGACGGACACCTGGCGGGCCACACCGACGACCACGAGCACGAGAAGGGCATCCTCCGATGACCGGACACGTCAGCGACCCCGACGCCCTTCGGCAGCGCGCCCTGACGGCGCTCCTCGCCGCCAGGGACCGCACCTCGCTCCTCACCACGTGCGTCGAGGAACCCGAACTGACCGCACAGCACTCACCCTTGATGTCGCCCCTGGTCTGGGACCTGGCGCACATCGGCAACCAGGAAGAGATGTGGCTGCTGCGGGCGGTGGCGGGCCGTGACGCCCTGCGGCCCGAGATCGACGGCCTGTACGACGCCTTCGAGCACCCCCGCTCCGAGCGGCCCAGCCTGCCGCTGCTCGCGCCCGCCGAGGCCCGCCGTTACGCGGCCGAGGTGCGCGGTCGCGCGCTCGACGTGCTGGAGAGCACGCCGTTTCGCGGTTCGCCGCTGACCGACGCGGGCTTCGCGTTCGGGATGATCGCCCAGCACGAACAGCAGCACGACGAGACCATGCTGATCACCCATCAGCTGCGCTCGGGCCCCACGGCCCTCACGGCGCCGGATCCCGCGCCCGCCCCGGCCTTCGACGGCCCGGCCGAAGTCCTGGTGCCGGGCGGCCCGTTCACCATGGGCACCTCCACCGAGCCGTGGGCCCTGGACAACGAACGCCCCGCGCACCACCGGCTCGTCCCGCCCTTCTACCTCGACACCACTCCGGTGACCAACGCCGCCTACCAGCGCTTCATCGCCGACGGCGGCTATGAGGAGCAGCGGTGGTGGGCCCCGGCCGGCTGGGACATGGTCCGCGGCAACGGACTCGCGGCGCCGCTGTTCTGGCGCCGCGAGGGCGGCCGGTGGCTGCGCCGCCACTTCGGGACGGTCGAGGCGGTGCCGCCGGACGAGCCGGTGCTGCACGTCAGCTGGTACGAGGCGGACGCCTACGCCCGATGGGCGGGCCGGCGGCTGCCCACCGAGGAGGAGTGGGAGAAGGCCGCCCGGCACGACCCGGCCACCGACCGCTCCACGCGCTACCCGTGGGGCGACGCAGACCTCACCGCCGAGCACGCCAACCTGGGCCAGCGCCATCTGCGCCCGGCCCCCGCGGGCAGCTACCCGGCCGGTGCGTCCCCGCTCGGCGTACGCCAGCTGATCGGCGACGTGTGGGAGTGGACCTCCAGCGACTTCCTGCCGTACCCCGGGTTCGCCGCCTTCCCCTACCGCGAGTACTCGGACGTCTTCTTCGGCGGCGACTACAAGGTGCTGCGCGGCGGGGCGTTCTCCGTGGACGAGGTGGCGTGCCGGGGCACCTTCCGCAACTGGGACCACCCCGTCCGGCGGCAGATCTTCTCCGGCTTCCGCACCGCGCGCGACGCGGATCCGACGGAGGCCCCCTGATGTGCCGTCACCTGGCGTTCCTGGGGCCCCAAGAGCAGCTGGGCAAGCTCCTCGTGGACCCCTCGCACAGCCTCTTGCGCCAGTCGTGGGCGCCGCGCCACCAGCGCTACGGCACGGTCAACGCCGACGGGTTCGGGGTGGGCTGGTACGCCGAGGGCGATCCGGTGCCCGCGCGCTACCGCCGCTCCGGGCCGATCTGGGGCGACCGGTCCTTCGCCGACCTGGCCCGGGTGGTCCGCTCCGGGGCGCTGCTCGCCGCGGTGCGCGACGCGACCGAGGCGGGCGCGGACGGCGAGGCGGCGGCTGCGCCGTTCGCCGCCGGGACCTGGCTGTTCAGCCACAACGGCGCGGTCACGGGCTGGCCCCACTCGCTGGCACCGGTCTCCCGGCTGCTGCCGCCCGCGGAGCTGCTGTCCATGGAGGCGCGCTGCGACTCCGCGCTGGTGTGGGCGCTCGTCCTGAACCGGCTGCGCGGCGGCGACGACGAGGGCCAGGCCCTGGCGGACACCGTGACCGAGGTCGCGGAGGCCGCCCCCGGCTCCCGCCTCAACCTGCTGCTCACCAACGGCGAGACCATCGCCGCGACCGCCTGGGGCGACACCCTCTGGTACCTGTCCGAACCGGGCCGCCGCACCGTCGTGGCCTCCGAACCCTACGACGACGATCCGCACTGGCGGCAGGTGCCCGACCGCACGCTGCTCGCCGCAAGCCGCACCGATGTCCTGCTGACCCCGCTCAAGGAGCCGTCCGCGTGAGCCCGTTCCAGCTGACCCGTACCCTGCCCGAGGACGCCACCGGCGCCGCTCTGCGCGCCGACGTCCTGCACGGCCTCACCCGCACGCCCAAGACGCTGCCGCCCAAGTGGTTCTACGACGCGCGGGGCAGCGCGCTCTTCGACGAGATCACCACGCTGCCGGAGTACTACCCGACGCGCGCCGAGCGCGAGATCCTCCAGACCCGCGCCGCGGAGATCGCCGGGGTGACGGGCGCGCGCACCCTGATCGAGCTGGGTTCGGGCTCCTCGGAGAAGACCCGCCATCTGATCGACGCGCTGGCCGACCTGCACACGTACGTGCCCGTGGACGTCAGCGAGAGCGCGCTCGTCGGCGCCGCGAACACCCTGATCGCCTCGCGTCCCTCGCTCGACGTGCACGCCCTGATCGCCGACTTCACCCGGGGACTCGCCCTGCCGGGCACCCCGGGGCCGCGGCTCGTCGCCTTCCTCGGCGGCACGATCGGCAACCTGCTGCCCGCGGAGCGCTCGGCGTTCCTCGCCTCGGTGCGCACCCTGCTCTCGCCCGGTGACGCGCTGCTGCTCGGCACCGACCTGGTGAAGGAGGAGTCGGTCCTCGTCTCGGCGTACGACGACGGGTCGGGCGTCACGGCCTCCTTCAACAAGAACGTCCTCGCCGTGATCAACCGTGAACTGGGCGCGGACTTCGACCCCGACGCGTTCTCGCACGTGGCCGTCTGGGACCGCGAGCACGAGTGGATCGAGATGCGCCTGCGGTCCCTGGCCGCCCAGACGGTGAAGATCCCGGCACTCGACCTGGCGGTCGACTTCGAGCGCCACGAGGAGATGCGCACGGAGATCTCGGCCAAGTTCCGCGAGGAGACGGTACGGGCCGAGCTGTCCGCGGCGGACCTGAAGCTCACCCACTGGTGGACGGACGAGAGGAACCGCTTCGCCCTGTCGCTGAGCGAGGCGCGCTGAGGGCCGCGCCACCGGCCCGCGCCCCTCAGGGGGTGCTGACGTCCAGCTCCTTGGTGATCCGGCGCGAGGCGGCCTTCGCCTCCGTCGCCGGGTCGCCGCCGGCCAGCACCTTGGACATGTAGGCCTTGATGGGGTTGTCGGCCTCCACCGCCGCCCACTTGGGCGAGGCGGGCGTCGCCCGGCCGCGTGCGGCGCCCGCGGCCATCGCGGCGACCCCGTCCTCGTCCGAGACGGCCGAGGCGAGGGTCGTCTTGTTCGGCACGTAGTTCATGGTCCGCGCCAGGTCCTTCTGCCACTTCTTGCCGGCCAGGGCCTCGATGACGGCGACCGCGCCCGCGCGGTCGTCGGTCTTCCCGCGCACCACCAGGTCGGAGCCGCCGGTGAAGACGGCGCCGGGCTTCGCCGCCGTCTTGCCGGGGATCGGGAAGTAGCCGAGCTTCCCCTTCATCTTCGGGTTGGCCTCCTCGATGGCCCGCGCGGTGCCGGGGACGGCGACGATCTGCGCCACGTCTCCCTCGGCGAACACCCCGGCCTGCGGCGGATGCTCCTCGTCCGCGTCCCTGGGGCCCTCGCCGAGCGCCTGGAGCTGCCGGTAGAACTCCATGCCCCGCAGCGCCGCGGGCTGGTGCAGGCTGCCCGTCCAGACACCGCGCGAGCCCTTGGCCTCGGTGGCCAGTTCGCCGCCCTCGTCCCAGATGAACCCGGCCAGCGTGTACCAGTCCTGGCCCGCCAGGTAGATGCCCTGGCCGCCGCCGGAGTTGAGGCGCTCGGTCAGGTCGAGCCACTGGGCGCGCGTCTTGGGCGGTTCCTCGATCCCGGCCCGGGCGAAGAGGTCCTTGTTGTAGATGACCACGCGGTTGGCGGCGTACCACGGGATGCCGTACTGGCTGCCGTTGTAGCGTCCCGGCTCGGCCAGGCCCGGCAGCCAGTCCTTCATGCCGAGGTCGCGCGCGGACTCCAGGGTCAGGTCGTAGAGCCCGCCCTCGTCGACGTACTGGGCGACCTGGGTGTTGCCGACCTCGATGACGTCGGGCCCGTCATCGGACTTGAGCGCGGCTTTGACCTTGTCGCCGATGCCGGTCCACTCCTGGAGGCGTATCTCCAGGTCGAGGTCGCCGTTCTGCTTCTCGAAGTCCGTGGTGAACCGCTTGAGGAACTCCGGCGACGCACTGCCCCGCATGAGCCACACGGTGACGGTCCGCCGGTCGTCTCCCCCGCCCGGCAGGGCGCCGCAGCCCGGGAGCAGCGCGCTGGCGGCGAGGACGAGGGTCAGGGACATGGCGACGCGGCGGTGCGGTTTCACGTGGGTCACTTTCTGCCTGCGGACAGGGAGGGTCGGCCCGACGCGGGGGGTGAGCTGATGGCTCGAACGGGTACGGCTGGATTTTGGTCTGTACCAATGGGTCGGTCAAGAGGGAAGGGCACCGGGATCGCATTTCCCGGTGCCGTTCACGGGCGGGGATCAGCCGGCACGGCCGCGGCGACCGCCACCGCGTCGTCTCGCGGCTGGAACTGGAGGGTGCCCCCGGGCCCCCGGCGCCCACCGCCTCGCGCACGGCCGCGCGGTGGGGCACGGTGGAGTGATGTCACCTCACAGCTGTGCGGTGACCCCACGGCTGCGAGGTCATCCCACGGCCGTGCGGTCGCCCCACAGCCGTGCTGTCACCCCACGCCGGAGAGGACCATCCTCATGTCCGACCACACCTACCGGGTCACCGAGATCGTCGGCACCTCGCACGAGGGCGTCGACCAGGCCATCCGCAACGGCATCTCGCGCGCCTCGCAGACGCTGCGCTCACTGGACTGGTTCGAGGTCACCCAAGTGCGCGGCCACATCGAGAACGGCGAGATCGAGCACTACCAGGTGGGCCTGAAGGTCGGGTTCCGCCTTGAGGACGGCGACAGCGCCTGACCCCTCCGCCGGACGGTCACGTCCGCCCCTCGCGCTCCTGGGCGTCCTTCAGCGCGGCGGACGTGCTCGCCCAGCGTGCCCGCACGACCCTGAAGCCCGCCCGTTCCGCCTCGTCGCAGACCAGCTCGTCGTCGTCCACCAGCATCCGGACCGCGCGGGATCCGGCGATCTTCCGCAGGATCTCCAGCTTGGTGCGGCGGGCGGGCCGCCGGTCGTCGTTGCGGCGCATCCACAGGCGCCCCTCCGGAAGCCCCTGGGCCGCCAGCCACGCCACGGTGTCCTTGCGGCACCGCTCGGGCCTGCCGGTGAGGTAGACGACCTCGCACTCCCGCGCGCTCTCCAGGGCCAGCGCCACGCCTTCGTCCAGCGGCGGGTCGTCCGGCGCCGCGGCGAAGAACGCCGCCCAGTCCCGTGGCGTGCGCTCCAGGAAGCGCTGGCGGTGCGCGGTGTCCGCGAGGGTGCCGTCCAGGTCGAATACGGCCAGGGGCCTGCTGTCGTCCGTCACACGTCCAGCCTAGGCAATGCCCGGGGCCGGTCCGCTCTACGGGAGCCGGGGCCGCGGCTCGCGGTAGGTCCTGCCGCCGCGGCGCGGCAACGCGGCGGCCGCTTCCTCCGGCGTCGCGACCGTCTCGGCGGCCAGATGCAGCTCCGCCCTGACGGTCACCGACGCCAGGTCGACGCCCAAGAGCCGGCCGCACTTGTGCAGCCAGGCGGTGAGCGTCGTCCGGTGCAGCCCCAGCTCGGCGGCTGCGGGAGCCGTCCGGCCGCGCTGCGCCAGCCAGCACCGGAGCGCGGTGCGCAGGCGGATGTCCAGCGGCGCGAACAGGTCGGCCGCCCAGCGCTCGGCCTCGGCGGGCCCGAGCAGGCCGGAGGGCAGCGGCGAGGCGGCAAGGCGTGCGGACGCGGCGGACTCGGCCGACACCGCGGACTCGGCGGTCTCGGCGGACACGGCCGGGCCGGGGGGCGCCGGGGCGCGCAGGGCCAGCAGGAGCTGGGCCTGGACGGTGGGGTGGTCGAGGTCGGCGGCGAGCAGGGCGGCGATGGCGCGCAGGCGGGAGCGGACCGTGCCCTCGGACACGCCGAGGGCCGGGGCGGCGGCCTGGGCCGAGCCCGACCGCAGCCAGACCTCCAGCGTCCGGCGCCGCTGGTGGTCCAACGGCCGCAGGACGGCCGCCGACCATGCGGTGAGCCGTGCGGCGGGGACGACGCGGAGCAGCCCGTGGGCCCCGAGGCCGGCCGTGGGGGCGAGGCGTCCGACGGCGGCGCCGCCGCGTACGGTCCCCGCCTCGGCCCACGCCGTGGGGAACATGTCCAGGGGCGCGGCGTCCGCGGCGCCCGCGGCCAGGTGGTACCGCTCGGCGATCCGGGCCAGGAGCGAGGGCGTCGCGCTCTGGTCGCCCCGGTCGCCGTGCAGGGCCACGAACGCCAGTTCCTCCCCGTCGCGGCCGATCAGCGTGCGGGTGCCATCGACGGACACGCCGGGGTACGCCGCCCGCCACAGGGCCTGGTGGGCGGCGGGCGCGTTGCTCCCGGCGAGGCGGTAGACGGTGGCATGTGTGGCGTGCGTGGCGTACGGGGCCGTGTCGCCGCCGAGCACGTCGAGGGCCAGGCGGTACCGGCCGCTCAGGAGCAGGCGCAACGCGGCGCCGTGCACCCGCTGTTCGGCGCCCCGCGTCGCGTCGGCCTGCCGGGCCCGCATCAGCAGCAGATCGGCGGTGAGCCGCGCGATCAAGGCGACGCGCTCGGCGGGCGTGGCCTCACCGGGCCCGAGGACCAAGGCCGCGTCGGCCACCTGCTGGACGGTCAGCTGCGGATGGGCCCGCGGGTGCGCGGCGGCACGCACGGCCAGGGGCGCGGCGGCCGGAGGGTGGCTGTGGACGGCGCCCGCCAGGGGGCCGACCAGGGCGGCCCAGCCGTCCGTCAGGGCCGCCGCCTCGGCGATCAGCTCGGCGCCGGAGCGGCCCGCGGCGTGCGTGAGCCGCCGCGCGGCCCCGAACGTCGCGTCCTCGCCGGGCGACACGGCAGAGACGTGCGGTACGGAAGCGTCGGGCGGTGCGGGGGCGGCGGGCGGTACAGGAGCGGTGGACGGCGGAGCGGGAGCGGGCCGCGCGCCGTCCCGCGCGCGGCCCGCCCTGCTCGGCGTCACGGAATACGTGCGACGGCGCCCCATCCCGCCCGCTCGGTGGTGCGGTCCGTGGTCGAGTCGGGCCGCCAGTTGGGCCAGGAGACGAAGCCCGGTTCGACGAGTTCGAGTCCCTCGAAGAAGGCGACCGTCACCTCCGGTTCGCGGAAGATGTAGGGGATCGCACCGGAGTTGTTGTACTCCTCCTGGACCTTCCGGTGCTCCTCGTCCGACGCGGTGGAGTGGCTCAGGGCGAGATAGCTGCCCGACGGAAGTCGGTCCACCAGGCGCCGTACGAGCGACAGGGCGTCGTCCCAGTCGACGATGTGCCCCAGGACGTCGTTGATCACCAGGGCGACGGGCCGGGTCAGGTCGAGGGTCTCGGCCGCGCCCCGCAGGACCGCCTCCGTGTCGCGCATGTCCGCGAGCACATAGGCGGTGGCGCCCTCGGGGGTGCTCGTGCGCATCGCGTGCACGTGCAGCAGGACGAGCGGATCGTGGTCCACGTAGACCACCCGGGACTCGGGGGCGATGCGCTGGGCGACCTCGTGGGTGTTGTTGGCGGTGGGTAATCCGGCGCCCAGGTCGAGGAACTGCCGGATCTTCGCTTCCCGCGCGAGGTGGCTGACGGTACGCCGCAGGAAGTCGCGCGACTCCCGGGCGAATTGCTCGATCAGCGGATACTTGTCGCGATAGGCGTCACCGGCCTGCTGGTCGGCGGGGAAATTGTCCTTGCCGCCGAGCCAGTAGTTCCAGACACGCGCGCTGTGCGCGACGGACGTGTCTATCTCCGGGGGCAGTTTCGTCGGTTCACTCACGCCAGTTCCTCTTTCGACTCGTGGGGGTGGGGCGCGGCGGTGCAGGAATAGTCGAGGAGCATGAGATAAGCCGCCACGGTCTCGTGTGCGTCGCAGACGTCGGCCGTGCCGGGCAAGCCTCCCTCCCGGACCACGTGGTCGGAAATCTCCGGCACCTCGACCCGGTACACGGTCAGCGGCGGTCTGCCGGTCAGCGCGTGCACGGGCCCGTCAAGGGGGTGGATCTGCAGGGTCACGTCCGGCCGGGCCGCGGCGGATCTGAGCGACCGGGCCTGCCCGGCCATGACCTCCGCGTCCCCCACCCGGGTGCGCAGGGCGGTCGCCGTCGTCAGCGCCCAGACGCGCGTCTGCTGCTCGCGCAGCCGCTTCTGCCGCTCCATGAGGAACTCCGTCCTGCGGTCCTTGTCCGCGGGGGACAGGTCCGGCCGCAGGACGTCGTCGACGGCCCGTGAGTAGGCGGGGGTGCGCAGCAGGGCGGGCACGAGCGCGGGATGCCAGACGCGGATGATGCTGGCGGCGGACTCCACGCTCATCAGGTCCAGTTGCCAGGCGTCCATGACGGCACGCCACGGATGCCACCAGCCGGGGCGGTTGGCGGCGGCCAGTTTGCCGAGGAACTCCCCGGTCTCCCCGGCGCTCGCCCCGTACAGCGAGAGGAGTGTGGCGACCTGGCCCGCGTCCAGCGACGTCTGGGCCTGTTCGATGCGGCGGACGGTCGCCGGGTGGGCGCCGAGAGCCTCGGCGGCCTGTCCGAAACTCAGCCCCGCCGACTGCCGCAGGGTCTTCAGGCGGGTGGCCAGAACGAGGTGCGCGACGGTGCGGCCGGAGCGTTCGCGCGCCACAAACACCTCCCCCTTTCCGGCAGTTGCCGCAACTTGCGGGCGGTGCACACTCTGTACCTTGCAATCGCTGCGCACAACCCTTTGTATGTTCCCATTCCCCATGGCGAAAGCCCGGGACCGGGCCGAGAGAAGGAATGATCAACTTTCCGTGAGAGCACGTAAGTTGAAATCAAAAACAAGGCATCCGGTCCACGCGGGACTGCCACCGCGCGGCGAGCGATACCTCCAGCGCATCCATGACTTTTTCCACTTATTGAATGGTGAATGGCATTGGGACGTCCTGGTGGCCCTGAATGACGGTCCGCTGCGGTACTCCGAACTCCTGAACACGGTCCGCGCGCAGACTCCCGTCAGCAACTGGCCCGGAGACGCCCACCGATACCTCCAGGAGGGCATCCTCAGCCGGACCCTGCAGAGCCTCACCCAGGGGGAACTCATCGAACGCGACCGGGCGGTGGACCACCCGTACGCGACCACGTACCACCTCGCCCCGCCGGCCCGCGAGCTGCTGACGGCCATGGTGCCCGCCGCCGAGTGGACCGAGGCGCACGCCGCCCTCGTGACCCGCGTCCAGGGGCTGCGGCAGCGGATGCCCGCCGACGAATAGCCGGCCACGGCACGCGACCCCGATGACCGTGGCGACCGCGACGACGGCGGCGACCAAAATCACTTTGCCCGCTTCCCGAACCTCACGGATCATGGAGAGCACAGGCAGGCGAAGGGATCCCGTGTGGAAGCGACCCGGTTCTCGGTGCTCGACCGTTCGCGCACCCGCGAGGGGCACGACGGCCCCGAGGCCCTGCGCGACACCGTGCGCCTGGCCCAGGAACTCGAAGGGCTCGGCTACCACCGCCTGTGGGTGTCCGAACACCACGCGGTGCCGGGCGTCGCCGGCTCCGCTCCCACCGTCCTCGCCGCCGCCGTGGCCGCCGCGACCCGCACCATCCGGGTCGGCACCGGCGGCGTGATGCTGCCCAACCACCAACCCCTCGTCGTGGCCGAGCAGTTCGGCGTCCTGGAGGCCCTCTTCCCTGGCCGCATCGACATGGGCCTCGGCCGCTCGGTGGGCTTCACCGACGGGGTCCGCAAGGCGCTGGGCCGCGACAAGCACGACGCCGAGGACTTCGCGGCGCAGCTGACCGAGCTCCTGGGCTGGTTCCGCGGCACCTCGGCCACCGGGGCGCACGCCCGCCCCAGCGAGGGCATGAGCGTCCCGCCGTTCGTCCTGGCCATCGGCGAGGGCGCCACCATCGCGGCCCGGGCCGGGCTTCCGATGGTCATCGGGGACATCAAGAGCCGCGAGAAGCTGCTCCGCGGCATCGACCGGTACCGCGCCGCCTTCCGCCCCTCGGAATGGTCGAGCGAGCCGTACGTGATCGTCTCGGGCAGCATCGCCGTCGCCGCGACCCCCGAAGAGGCCCGCCGCCTGCTGATCCCCGAGGCCTGGTCCATGGCGTACTCACGCACCCACGGCACTTTCCCGCCCCTGCCGCCGGCCGAGCGGATCGAGTCCCCCGCGACGACGATGACCGAGAAGGAGCGCGGCTTCTACGAGTCCGGGCTCACCGGCCACATCCACGGCACGGAGGAGCAGGTGGCCGATGCGCTCCAGACGCTGATCAAGGAGAGCGGGGCGCAAGAAGTGCTGGTCACGACCAGTACGTACGACCGCGAGGGCCTACTCGACTCCTTCCGGCGCCTGGCCCGGGTCGCGGGTCTGGCCGGGACCTAGAATCGTGGGGTTTGCCCCCGAGCCGCGTACGGAGTCCCCATGCACAGCCCCCACGATCCGTTCGTACGCGTCCGGGGTGCCCGCGAGCACAATCTGCGGGACGTCGACGTGGACGTCCCGCGGGACGTCCTGGCGGTCTTCACCGGGGTGTCCGGCTCGGGGAAGTCGTCGCTCGCCTTCGGGACGATCTACGCGGAGGCCCAGCGCCGCTACTTCGAGTCCGTCGCCCCGTACGCCAGGCGGCTGATCCACCAGGTGGGGGCGCCGAAGGTCGGGGAGATCACCGGGCTGCCCCCGGCGGTCTCGCTCCAGCAGCGCCGCTCGGCGCCCACCTCGCGCTCCTCCGTGGGCACGGTCACCACCCTCTCGAACTCGCTGCGGATGCTCTTCTCGCGGGCCGGCACCTATCCCGAGGGCGCCGAGCGGCTCGACTCGGACGCCTTCTCGCCGAACACGGCCGCCGGGGCCTGCCCGCAGTGCCACGGCCTGGGCCGCGTGCACCGCACGACCGAGGAACTCCTGGTCCCCGATCCGTCCCTCTCCATCCGCGAAGGCGCGATCGCGGCCTGGCCGGGCGCCTGGCAGGGCAAGAACCTCCGGGACGTGCTCGACGCGCTCGGCCACGACGTGGACCGGCCCTGGCGCGAGCTGCCGCAAGCCGACCGGGACTGGATCCTGTTCACGGACGAGCAGCCGGTGGTGACCGTGCACCCGGTGCGGGACGCGGACCGCATCCAACGCCCCTACCAGGGCACGTACATGAGCGCCCGGCGCCATGTGATGAAGACGTTCTCGGACTCCAAGAGCCAGACCCTGCGCGCCAAGGCCGAGCGGTTCCTGGCGAGCACCGACTGCCCGGCGTGCGGCGGCAGCAGGCTGCGCCCGGAGGCGATGGCGGTCACCTTCGCGGGCCGTACGATCGCCGACCTCGCCGCGCTGCCCCTCTCCGAGCTGGCCACGTCCCTGCAGGACGCCGCGGATGGCGCGGACTCGGAGGCCGCCCGGGTGCTCGCGGCCGACCTGCTGGCCCGCATCGCCACCATCACCGAGCTGGGCCTCGGCTATCTGAGCCCGGACCGCGCCACGCCCACCCTCTCCGCGGGCGAGCTCCAGCGGCTGCGCCTCGCGACGCAGCTGCGCTCGGGCCTCTTCGGCGTGGTGTACGTCCTGGACGAGCCGTCGGCCGGTCTGCACCCGGCGGACACCGAGTCGCTGCTCACCGTGCTCGACCGGCTCAAGGCCGCGGGCAACTCGGTCTTCGTCGTGGAGCACCACCTCGATGTCATGCGCCACGCGGACTGGCTGGTGGACGTGGGCCCGGACGCGGGTGAGCACGGCGGGCAGGTGCTGCACAGCGGACCGGTGGCGGAGCTGGAGGGCGTCACCGGGTCCGCGACGGCCCGTTTCCTCTTCGCCCGCGAGCGCCCCGCGGCGCGCGAGGTGCGCCGGCCGCGCGGCTGGCTGAAAGTCGGCCCCGTCACCCGGCACAATCTGGCCGGCGTGACGGCCGAGTTCCCCCTCGGCGCGTTCACCGCGGTCACCGGCGTCTCCGGTTCGGGCAAGTCCACGCTGATCGGCGAGGTTACCGACGACCTGGACGGCGTGGGGCGCCTGGTGTGCGTCGACCAGAAGCCGATCGGCCGCACGCCCCGCTCGAACCTGGCCACCTACACCGGTCTCTTCGACGTCGTGCGCAAGGTCTTCGCGGCCACGGACGCGGCACGGACGCGGGGTTACGGCGTGGGGCGCTTCTCGTTCAACGTCGCGGGCGGGCGGTGCGAGACCTGCCAGGGCGAGGGCTTCGTGAGCGTGGAACTGCTCTTCCTGCCCAGTACGTACGCGCCGTGCCCGGACTGCGGGGGTGCGCGCTACAACCCCGACACCCTTGAAGTGACCTACCGGGAACGGAACATCGCGGAGGTGCTCGACCTGACGGTGGAGGCGGCCGCGGAGTTCTTCGCGGACACCCCGGCCGTGGCGCGCAGCCTGCGCACCCTCCTCGACGTGGGTCTGGGCTATCTGCGCCTCGGGCAGCCCGCGACGGAGCTGTCGGGCGGCGAGGCCCAGCGCATCAAGCTGGCCGGCGAGTTGCAGCGCATCCGGCGCGGCCACACGCTCTACCTCCTGGACGAGCCGACGACCGGGCTGCACCCCGCCGACGTCGAGGTCCTGATGCGCCAGCTGCACGGCCTGGTCGACGCGGGGCACTCGGTGGTGGTCGTCGAGCACGACATGGCGGTGGTGGCGGGCGCGGACTGGGTGATCGACCTGGGGCCGGGCGGCGGCGACGAGGGCGGACACGTGGTCGCCGCGGGGCCGCCGGCGGCGGTGGCGGAGACCAAAGGCAGCAGGACGGCGCCGTATCTGGCGCGGGCCCTGGCCGGGGGTCGGTGAGGTTGGTCCGCACCAACTCCTTGACGGCGCCGCTGGGGCTGCCTTAAATCAAGTACTGAACAAAGCGTCGAGGTTGATCGCTCGCCGCGTTCAGTTCTCGATGCCGGATTGTCATGCGCATGTCCCAGCACGTCACCCCCACCGGAGCGCCCCCACGCTCTCGCCACCCCCACGTGAAGCGATGTGATGACAGTGCACACCTCTTGGCGCCGCCGTGCGGCACTCTCCACGGCCGCCCTGGCCTGCTGTGCCACGGCCCTGACCGGACTGCCCGCCGGAGCCTCGGCGGCCCCCGCGTCCTCCTCCCCCACCGGCGCCGCCGCGGCCGCCACGTTCACCGACGACTTCGACGGGCCCGCGGGCTCGGCGGTCGACGGCTCCAAGTGGCAGGTCGAGACCGGCGACAACGTCAACAACCACGAGCGGCAGTACTACACCTCGGGCAACAAGAACGCGGCCCTCGACGGCCAGGGCAATCTGGTCATCACCGCCCGCAAGGAGAACCCCGAGAACTACCAGTGCTGGTACGGGCGTTGCGAGTACACCTCGGCGCGCCTGAACACCTCGGGCAAGTTCACCCAGACCTACGGCCACGTCGAGGCCCGGATGAAGGTGCCGCGCGGCCAGGGCATGTGGCCCGCGTTCTGGATGCTCGGCGCCGACATCGGCAGCGTGGGCTGGCCCCAGAGCGGCGAGATCGACGTCATGGAGAACGTCGGCTTCGAACCGGGCACCGTCCACGGCACCCTGCACGGCCCCGGCTACTCGGGCTCCGGCGGCGTCGGCGCGGGCTACACCCTGCCCGGCGGCGAGGCGTTCGCGGACAAGTTCCATACCTTCGCGGTGGACTGGTCGCCGAACAAGGTCACGTGGTCCGTGGACGGCAACGTCTACCAGACCCGCACGCCCGCCGACATCAGCGGCAAGCAGTGGGTCTTCGACAAGCCCTTCTTCCTGATCCTCAACCTGGCGGTCGGCGGCTACTGGCCCGGCGACCCGGACGGCAACACCGCCTTCCCCCAGCAACTGGTCGTCGACTACGTCCACGTGACCACCAACAACTAGCCGAACAGCGGTAGTTGAAACGGTCCGGAGATCCGGGCCGCAGCGGTTCGGTGGAGCGCCCGCGGGGCAGGACGTCTGTCTCGGAGGCCTCCACCGCACCCTGGGGGAAGCGATGCCCGTCCGTCGCAGGATCTTCCTCAACTACCGGCAGGACGACACGGGAGACGCGGCGTCCTTCCTCGACCACGTCCTGTCGTTCGTGTTCGGCGGGGAGACCGTCTTCAAGGCGAGCCGGTCGATCGGCGCGGGAGCGGTCTTTCCGCCCGCCATCGAGAGGGCCATGGCCGAGACCTGCGTCGCTCTCGTCCTCGTCGGGCCGCGCTGGCTCGACGGGCGGCGGCTGTTCCGGCCGGACGACTGGGTGCGCCGGGAGGCCGCCTATTTCCTGCGCGACGACGTGGGCATCCCGGTCATCCCGGTGCTGCTGGGAGGGGTGCGCGGCGTCCCGCCCCGCGAGGAGCTCCCGCCCGAGCTGGCCGCGCTGACCGAACGGCAGACGGTCCACTTCCGGGCCCGGCACACGGCACACGACATCCCCGGCCTGGTCCGTGTCCTGCACGAGGTGGCCCCGGGCCTCGCCGCCCGGCACTTCCTGCGACCCGCCCAGGACCCTCCTGCGGGCCACCTGTCCAGCTCCCTGCTGCGCCCCGAGTACGAGGTCGTCCCCTTCCGCCGCCGGGAGGACGAGCTGGGACGGCTCGCCGCATGGCGGGACGCGGCGGAGCCGCTCGACGCGGAGGTTCTCGTCGGGCCTGCCGGGCAGGGCAAGTCACGGCTGACCGTGGAGTTCTGCCGGCGCTCGCGTGAGGCGGGGTGGATCGCCGGGGAGCCGGCCGAGGGGACCCGGGCACAGGACCTGGTACGGCTGAGCGAGTCCGGTGTACCGACCCTCGTCGTGCTGGACCGGGCCGAATCGGCCGCCAAGGAGGCCGCGGGCACACTGAGCGCCTTGGCAGGGCGGGCGGCGGATGCGGCACCGGTCCGAGTGATCCTTGTCGCGCGGTCCATGGGGGCGTGGTTCAGCGAACTCCTGGAGCGGTCCGGTGACGCCGCCGCCCCGGTTCTGCTGTCCGCGCGGACACGCCCCCTCGAGCTGGGCGGCATGCTGCGCGACGCGACGGAACAGGCCGAGGAGTTCCGGCGGGCCGCCGAGCTGTTCGCCGGCCGGCTGGGGCTGCCCGTGCCGCCCGGACGCTCCCAGCGTACGGACGCCCCGTCCGCGCCGGACGGTCACGTCGGCAGCGACCGCATTCTCGACCTCCACGCCGCGGCCCTGGACGCCGTGCTCGCCTCGGCCGGTGGGGCGGCGGACGCGTCCGCCGATCCCGTCGTGCGACTGCTGCATCACGAATGGCGGGACTGGAAACGCAGTTCCGTGGCCGCCGAGCTGCCCGACCCGCACCGGGAGCGGCTGGCGGTGGTGGTCGCCGTGGCGACGCTCTACGGCGGACGGTCGGAACGGGAGGCGTACAAGGCCCTGGCCGTGCAACTCACCTTCCGGCAGGAGCAGATGCACGTCGTGCGGCGATATCTGCGGTGGGTCTCGCGGCTGTATCCGTCGGGCGGTCAGGCACAGGGCGCGGCCGCGCCCCACGCCCTGCGTCCCGACCGGCTCGGGGAAGAACACGTGGCCCTGACGGTCCTCGAACAGCCCGAGCTGATCAGGGGAGTCGCCGGCGAGCTGGACGAGGCTCACCGGGAGCGGGCACTGCTCGTGCTCGGGCGGGCGGCACCCCGGCATCCGGCCCTGGTGTCCCACCTCGCCGAGCTGATCGAGAGCGACCCGGCCGGCATGGTGGCACCCGCGCTGCGGGCCGCGATGCGCCTGGAGCAACCGGAGCCGGTCGTGGAGGCGTTGACGCGCAGTGCCCGGCTGCACCGCGACCTGTCCGTCGCTCGACTCGTCCTGAAGATCACCCCGCACACCGAGGTCTACGCGACGTTGCGTGCCGTCGCCGCGCGCACCGTCCTGTCCGCGGAACGCGTCCGGAGCCGCCCCGACGGCAAGACGCTGGCCACCACCTCGTACCAGCTCGGTCTGGCGTCAGCACTCGCCGGGGACCACGCGGAGGCGCTCCGGGCGGCGCGGGCGGCGGTCGAGGCGTATGAGCAGGTGCCCCCGCCTCCCGCGACCACGGCGCCGCCGATGTGGGCCTTCAGGGCGGCCAGGGCCGACGACCGGGCGCGGGTTCGCGCACTGATGCTGCTCGCGTACTGTCTCACCGTGGCCGGTGACGTCACGGAGGCACGGCACGCGGCACGGCAGGGCATGGAGCGCATCTGGTCGCCGTTGCGGACCTGGCCCCTGGGGGCGACCCCGTCCGACATCGAGGCCGACCCGTTGCGGTACGCGCTGTCGCCGGACGAGGCCAAGACCGTACGGGCCCTGGATCTGTTCCTGGAGAAATCCGACGTGCCCACGGCCGCGGCGCTTCTCCCCCAGTTGCAGCAGCTGCTCGCCCTGAAGCAGGCCGACGCGATGCTCGGCTGGGTGCTCGACGGGTCGCAGGGCTCCGGCGCCTCCGGGAACGTCACCTTTCCCCCGGACCTCTCCCTGGAGGGCCCGGGGTCCACCTCCGTCGTCCGCGAGGAGGCCGAGAAGTCCATGCGGGCGGTTCGCCGGCAGATCTCCGCGACGATCAGGGACTCCTTCAGCCACTTCACCGACGCCCCCGTGGAGCCCGTGCCGTTCTCGGAGGTGGTCGCGGCCACACGGGCAGCGGGGATACACCGCTGGGACATCGCCGACGCCGTGGTACCGACCAAGGACGAGAACGATGACGATGACGATGACGATGACGAGGCAGCGGACGGAGCGGGGAACGGGCGGGGCGTCCTGGTCGGTGTCGTCGCCGTGGCCGTCGGGGACGGTGATCTACGGGCGCTGTACTGGGATCCGGCGACCACGTACTGGGTGCTGGACAGCCTGGAGGTCGACGCCTACGGGGAGTTCGCCGGCGTCGGCGGTACCGGTTCACCCGTCGCCGGAGTCGGCGCCGGGGCCCAGGAGGTGGTGGAGCGGCTGCTCGACGAGCGGCCCGCGGCCGGGTAGCCGCAGGCGGCAGGCCCGGCGCCGGGCAGCGGGGTGGCCCGCGGCCACCGCCGTGCGGATGTCCTCCGCTGCCCGGCGATGGCGCTCGTCCTGCGTCGGCGGGCGGTGCGCCGCGTCGGGCCAGAGCGGCCCGAAGGTGTCCCCTCGCCAGCGCGGCACCAGATGCACGTGGAGGTGGAACACGCTCTGCGAGGCGGCGGCACCTGCCGAGTTGACGATGTTCAGTCCGTCCGGCGCCAGAGCGCGGCGCAGCATGGGCGCCAGCGCCAGCAGGGCGTCCGTCAGAGCGTGCGCGGTGTCCGCCGGCAACTCCCACAGGTCACGGACGTGCTCTCTGGGGACCAGCAGGGTGTGGCCGACGGCGGCCGGACGGTGGGGCATGAACGCGACGGTCCGCCCGTCCTCGTAGAGGATCCGGGCCGGTCCGGTTCCGGCGACGATGTCGCAGAATACGCACGTCGTCACGGGCGGACGTCCTCACGTTCACCAGAAGATGTTGCGGATGATTTTCCAGATCTTCGCTATGTCGTCCCGGATGCGCTTGTACACGCCGTAGAGGACATCGCTCAGCCAGTTTCGGAATGCGGTGAGGGTGGCCAGGATCGCTTCCTGTGCCGCGTCGTCGATCTTGTCGAGGGCCTTGATGATTTTGGCCCGGTCCGCATCGGAGAATGCCATTTATCGGTCCCTTTCTGTCCGACTTTCTGTACGGCTACGTGTCCGGCTCTCTATGTCCGGCTTCGTGTCCACCTTTGTGTCCGGATTTCTTTCGCTTCTCGGTGAGCGCGGTTCTCAGTAGAAGATCGAGTACAGCCAGTTCCACACCTTCCGCATCTGGTGCTGGATCTTCCGGTAGAGGAAGTACAGGCTGAGCCTCACCCAATTGACGAACGAGTTCAGCGACGCCAGGACCCGGTCGAGATTCCCGGCGCGGTATTCGCGGTCGACGGCGTCGGTGAGCAACTGCCGTTCCTGGTTGTTCATGACCGGACCTCTCCTCGCCCGCCGGTCACCGGACCGGCGCTCCCTTGAGCCACGACATGATCCGCACGACCATCTCCTGGTCGTCGGCGAGGTCGCCGCGGTCGGCCTGGATCACCAGCAGGACCAGGTCGCACCCCGGCAGCACCTTCCGGTAGATCGCGTCGTACCGCTCGTCCTCGGAGATGGACCGCCCGTATCCCGGCAGGTCCACGACGTCGACCACTCCGCCGGAGGGCAGCGCGACCCGCTTCCCCTGAGCCTCGTGCGTTCCGACGCCGACGGCGCTGGTGCGCCAGCTGGTGGCGAACAGCGCATTGACGGTCGTCGTCTTGCCGACCCCGGACTGCCCCAGGACCGCGATCTTCGGCGGTTTGCGCATCTCCGTGGAGAACTTGTCCTCCAGCAGCCGCATCTCGGCGGCGCTGAGGAACTTCGACAGCTCGGCGAACAGCTTGTCCCGGGTCGGCGCCCGCTCCTCGGGCCGCCCGAGCCGGCGCTCCCTCTCCTGTCGCACGAACTCCCTGGCCTCGTCGCTGACCCCCTCGACGGCCTCGAAGGGCAGCGGCTCGACATCGGTGAACTTGAAGCCCGCGTAGCAGTGCCGGATGACGCGGTTGAGCAGTTCGTGCAGGCGGTATCGCTTCAGGGCCGAGTAGTACTCGATGTGATCGGGTTCCAGGCGCGTCACCTTGGACAGCAGCCGGACGACGTCCGCGCACTTGCGGTCGATCTGCCGGGCGGCCTCGTCGGTGGGCAGGTTGAGGCTCTCGTTCCACCCTCCGTGGACGATCTCGTCGACGCGGTTCAGACCCACGACCAGCCGCACCGGATCGCGTTCGGCGGGCCTCACGGCGTTCTTCAACTGCTCGATCATCGTGGCGTGACCTCTGTTCCCGGGGTGTGCGGCGTCTTCGGCGCCGGAGACGACGTGGGCTTGTCGGGGGCTGGATCCGGAGTGCTCCGAGCCGGCGCGCCGGGCGTCTCGCCGGAATCCGCCTCGGTCAGAGCGGCCGCGAGCCGGTCCAGGTTCCAGCGCCGCACGGCCGAGTACGGAACGAGCCGTACGGTCCGGCCGGGCGGCACGTACGGGGTGAGCTGGTCGCGTACGTCGCGCAGTTTCTCTGCGTGCAGCGCCTCGTCGAGCCCCCCACCCGCCACACCGACGGCCGGGTCCTGGGTGTCGAACTTGCTGACGGCGACGACCACCTGCGCGTCCCGCGCGAGCAAGGGACCGAAGGAGCGGAAGAACTTCTGGTCCTGGGTGTAGGAGCGGACGTCGGCCTGGGTGAGCCACACGACGACGTCCGCGCGGGCCATCCAGTACTCGTAGGGGCGGCGATAGCGCTCGGCCGTCTCCAGGTTGGCGGCGATGCCCGGCATGTCGACGGCTCGCAGCCGGCGCCCGTGCGCGGCCTTGACCCCCACGGCCTTCGGCGTCGTGGTGCACTCCTTGGCGGCATCCGAGTCCAGCGTCAGCCCGAAAAGCGCGTTCAGGGTGCTGCTCTTTCCCACACCCCTTTTCCCGAGGAAGACGACGGTGGGGGACGATCCGAGGAGACGCGCCGACTTCCGCGCGATACGGGCACGCCCCTTCCGTAAGATCGTCCCGGATTTGACGCACATGACGCCCGCATTCCATTTCACGACGGCGACCTCCGTGGTCCGAAACCTCCTTGTACACTCGCCAGTGTGGGGATCCGGTGGGGAGCCGGAAAGCGTTTCTCTGTGTCCTGTCCGAGGAAACAGGGAAACACGATCTTCGCGGGAAAACGGACGCGATGCCGCCTCCGGGCCCGCCACACGGAAACGGCATTCTGGGGGGTTCATGGGCGCGTCGAAATTCGCCGGGCGGCTGCGGAGGGCCCGGCTCGAACGGAAGATGACCGTCCGGGAGCTCGCCCGCAGAACCGGCTACAGCTTCGGCCAGCTCAGCAAAGTGGAGAACGGACACGCGCGGGCGAGCGAGATGCTCGCGCGCCAGTGCGACGCGGCGCTGGGCCTCGACGGAAAACTGATTGCCTCACTGACGGAGCAGGCCGACGGCGAAGACCCTCCCGGGGAGGGGGCGGTGGCCCGGTCGGGCGACCGGTATCGAAACTGGTGCCTGTCCCTCAAGGTCGACGGGGCGAGCGAGTTGTTCCGGCTCTCCGACCACCCCGGCCGCCCCCTGCACGCACCAGGCCCGCCCCTCATGCGCTACCCCGCCGCCAGGATCTCCGCGCCCCCCGAGGCTCGCTTCGGGAGCCACGCATTCGACGCCATGACCGCGCTGCACGAGAGCACCCGCATCCTGGGCCGTACCGCGAGCCCCGGAGTGGTGCTCCCGCTGGCCATCTCCCAGGCGCACATGCTCCGTTCGCTCGCCCGAGACGTCCGCGGGCAGGACCGCAGGAGGCTGCTGGCCCTCGGGGCCCGCGTCTTCGAGCACACCGGCTGGATGGCCCAGGAGGCCGGGGACGACTCGGCGGCCTTGTGGTGGACCGACGACGCCGTACAGGTCGCGGCCGAACTGGGCGACCTGGACATGCCGCGCTACGCCCTCATACGCCGCGCCCTCGTCATGTACTACCAGCGCCGGCCGGCCCGCACGATCGACCTCGCGGGCCGGGTGCTCGACGACTCCGCCGCCGCACCCGCCCTGCGCTGGATGGCCGCCCAGCGCGTCGCCCAGGGACACGCGCTGCGGGGCGACCACGCCGCCAGCATGCGGGCCCTCGAACAGGCCGAGCGGCTGCGGGAGTCGGCCGGCGCCGAGGCCCCGGGCCACCCCTCCCTCGGACCCGCCTTCGCGCCGGGCACGACCACGCTCATCACGGGCTGGTGCCTCTACGACGCCGGTCGCCCCGCCCGGGCGGCGGAGGCCCTGCGCCAGGGGCTGGCGGCCATTCCCGCCGACGCCCACCGCGCCCGTGCCCGCTTCACCGCACGCCTGGCGCTCGCCCTGGCCGCGCACCACGAACTCGAAGAGGCCGCCGCCTGCCTGGACGAGGCGCTCGGGCACGTCCGCCGCGTCGAATCGGCCACCGTACAGGCGGACTTGGTGGAACTGGGCCGGGTCCTGAGCCGCTGGCCCGGAGCACCGGTCGCCCGGGCCGTCCGGCTCCGCCTCGACGAGGCGATCCATGGCTGGAGCGCGGAGGAGGACTGACGCGGGGCCAGAGAACTCTGGCCCCGCGGGCGAAACCGGCTACGGAACGGTCGGCTACGGGACGATCGCGTCCACGTAGCCGCCGTCGACCCTGATCGCGCCGCCCGTCGTGGCGGAGGCGAGCGGGGAGCTGAGGTAGACCACCATGTTGGCGATCTCCTCCGGCTCGATGAGCCGCTGGATCAGGGACTGCGGACGGTGCTTGACCATGAACTCGCGCTGCGCCTCGTCCCAGGGCAGCGCGGAGTCGACCAGCTCGTACACGAAGTCCTCCACGCCGCCGGTGTGCGTGGGGCCCGCGATCACCGAGTTCACGGTCACGCCCGTCCCGGCGGCCTCCTTGGCGAAGCCGCGGGAGACCGCGAGGAGCGCGGTCTTCGACATGCCGTAATGGATCATCTCGGCGGGGATGACGAGCGCCGAGTCGCTGGCGATGTTCTGGATCCGGCCCCAGGAGCGGTCCTTCATCCCGGGCAGGTAGTGCCGGATCATGCGGACGGCGGTCAGGACGTTGACCTCGAAGTAGCGGCGCCATTCGTCGTCGCTGATGTCGAGGGCCTGCTCCGCGCCGAAGACGCCGAGGTTGTTGACGAGGATGTCCGCCCGGGGGACGGCGGCGAAGACCTGCGCCGCGCCGTCGTCGGTGGAGATGTCGCCGGGGGCCGGGAGGAACTCGGCGCCGCCGTGCTCCTCCTTCAGCCGCTCGACCGCCTTGTCGACGGACGCGGCGGACCGTCCGTTGACGGCCACCCGGGCGCCCGCCTTGGCCAGGCCGGCCGCGATGGCCGCCCCGATCCCCTGGGTGGACCCGGTGACGAGGGCGGTCTTGCCGGAGAGATCGACGAGCATGCTGCGTACCTCCTGCTGTGGTTCGACGGGGCGGGGCCTCGTACGCGGCCCCGCCTTGCCCCCGGGCCCAGTAGATCATTCCGGGGGCCCGGGCGACTGCGGGATCGGCTGCGGTCAGGCGGCGAGGGTCTGCTTCAGGGCGGCGAGGCCGTCGCTGAAGATGCCGTGGAAGAGGGCGACGACCTCGTCGTCCCCGACGCCCACCGGCGTGAAGACGCCGGACCACTCCACCCGGGAGGCGTCCTGGCCCGGCACCTCGTGCACCGCGAGGGTGGCCACGTAGTCGGTGGCGGGGAAGGGGGCCTTCAGGATGGAGTAGCTGTAGGTGCGCGCCTGCTCGTCGAAGCGCAGGAGGCGTTCGACGATGAGGCCGCCGTCCTCGCTCGTGAGGCTGCGGACGCGGCCGCCCTCGCTGGATTCGCTGGAAGGGATGAACGGCAGCCAGTCGGGCAGCGAGTCGAAGCCGCCGATGAGCTGCCAGACCCGGTCGGCCGGCACGGGGATCTCGACGGACGCGGAGGTGGAAGCCACGGTTTCTCCTTGAGAGGGGTGCGGATGTACGTGTAGGGGTGGAGCGTCAGGCGGTCGGGACCGGCGCGTCGGGGGCGATCAGCCGCTCCGCGCGCAGGTCCGCCCAGAACGCGGCCGGGACGCTCGCGCCGAGCGCGGCGACGTCCTCGGCGATGCGGCTGGGCTTGGTGGCCCCGGGGATGGCGGCCACGGTCGCCGGGTGGGCGAGGGAGAACTGGAGAGCGGCGGACTTGATGCCGACGCCGTGCCGCTCGGCGAGCGCCTTGATGCGCTCGACCTTGGCGATGATGTCCGCGGGCGCCTTCTGGTATTCGAAGTGCTGTCCGCCCGCGAGGATGCCCGAGCTGTAGGGGCCGCCCACGACGACGTCGACGTCCTGCGAGGCGGCGGCCGGCAGCAGGCGCTGGAGGGCGCGGTCGTGGTCGAGGAGGGTGTAGCGGCCCGCGAGGAGGAAGGCGTCGGGCTTCGGCTCGTCCAGGTCGAGGGTGAGTTCGAGCGGCTCCACGCGGTTGACGCCCAGGCCCCAGGCCTTGATGACACCCTCGTCACGCAGCCGGTCCAGGGTGCGGAAAGCGCCCGTACGGGCCTGCTCATAGGCGGCCAGCCATTCGTCGCCGTAGAAGTCCTGCGCGACATCATGCACCCACACGACGTCGAGCCGGTCCGTCCTGAGCCGCTTCAGGCTGTCCTCGATGGACCGCAGGGTGGCGTCGGCCGTGTAGTCGTTGACCATCTTGTTCGGGCGGCCGTGCTCGAAGAGGCCGCCCTTCTCGCCGAGGTCGCGCGCGGCGGGGTCCTCGACCTCGTCCAGGATGACGCGGCCGACCTTCGTGCTCAGGACGTAGTCGTCGCGGGGGTGGGCCGCCAGGACGTCGCCGAGGCGGATCTCCGAGAGGCCGGCGCCGTAGAAGGGGGCGGTGTCGAAGTAGCGGATGCCCTGGTCCCAGGCGGCCTCGACGGTGGCGGCGGCCTCCTCGTCGGGGATGGCGCGGAACATGTTGCCGAGGGGGGCGGTGCCGAAGCCGAGTGCTCCGGGGAGGAGGTGCTTGATGCTCATGGGGGGTCCTCGCGATGGTGGATTTACGACGGTTCCTTATGGTTCGGGTGATCCGTCGGCCTTGCGAGTTCGAGGTTAGGATCGATGCTTGAGACTGTCCAAGACTCGCTTGGACACACTTGAGTCCCCCGAGGTCTTACATGCTTGACCTGCGACAACTCCGCTACTTCGTGGCCGTCGCCGAGACGGAACACGTCGGCCGGGCCGCGGAGGCGCTGCACATCTCCCAGTCGCCGCTCAGTCGCCAGATCGCCCAGCTGGAGAAGCAGCTCGGCCTGACGCTGTTCGAGCGCAGCCAGCAGCGCATCCGCCTCACGGCCGACGGCCGGGTCTTCCTCGGCGAGACCCGCGCCCTGCTGCGGCACGCCGACCGCCTGGAGAACCTCGGCCGCAGGCTCGGGCGCGGCGAGGAGGGCGGCCTGTGCATCGGGTACGTGGGCGACGCCATGCACACCGGCGTCCTGCCGGGCGCGCTGCGCACCCTCCAGGAGGAGCGGCCCGGCATCCATGTCGCCCTCTACAGCCTCTCCACGGCGGAGCAGTTCGAGGGCCTGCGCCAGCGCAGCCTGGACATCGCCCTGGTCCAGGAACCGCCGGGACCGGACGATCCGGACCTCCTGGCGGCGCCGCTCCTGGAGGACCCGCTGCTGCTCGCGCTGCCCGCCGGCCATCCGCTCGCCGCGCAGGCGGAGTTGGCGCCGGACGACCTGGACGGGCAGGCCTGGATCGCGGTGGAGAACTCCCAGGACCCGGCCTGGCGCGACACGTTCCTCGCCTCGTGCGTGGCCTCCGGCTTCACTCCGGACATCCGCCTGGACGCCGCCGAGCCGCTCACCGCGCTCGGTCTCGTCGCCTCCGGTCTTGGCCTCGCGCTCATCCAGAAGAGCATGGTGCGCGGCACGACGGACGGGGTCGCCGTGCGCGAACTGCCCTGGCACAAGGCGTCCGTCCATCTGTGGGCGGCCTGGCACCACGTCGATCTGCGGCCGGTGGTCGCCTCCTTCCGCGAGACGGTCCTGGCGAGCGGCGACACCGACTGACGGCCGCCGTCAGCGGGACGACACCAGGGCCGCTCACTCCCAGTACGACCTGCGCAGCGAGGACTTGGCCAGCTTGCCGGTGGGGGTGCGGGGCAGCGTGTCCGTGAAGTCCACCGAACGCGGCGCCTTGTAGTGGGCGAGGCGCTCCCGCACGAAGGCGATCAGCTCCCGCTCCAGCTCGGGACCGGCGTCGACTCCCTCGGCCGGGCACACCACCGCCTTGACGGCCTCCCCCATCTCCGGGTCGGGCACGCCGATCACGGCGACGTCCGCGACCGCGGGATGCAGCACGAGACAGTCCTCGGCCTCCTGCGGATAGACGTTCACGCCACCAGAGATGATCATGAATGCCTTGCGGTCGGTGAGGAAGAGATAGCCGTCCTCGTCGACGTGCCCGATGTCCCCCGTGGTGGTCCAGTGGGGATGCGCGGGATGCTGGGCCTCACGGGTGCGGCCCTCGTCCCCGTGGTAGCGGAAGGGCAGTTCCTCGCGCTCGAAGTAGACGATGCCGGTCTCGCCGGGCGGCAGCGGCTCGCCCGCATCGTCGCAGATCCGCAGCGCGCCGAGGAAGCCGTCCTTGCCCACGGACCCGGGCTTGCGCAGCCACTCCTCGGGCGAGATGAAGGTGATGCCGTTGCCCTCCGTCGACGAGTAGTACTCGTACAGGATCGGCCCCCACCACTCCAGCATCCGCCGCTTCACCTCGACGGCGCAGGGCGCGGCGGCGTGGATGGCGACCTTCATCGAGGACAGGTCGTGGCGCTCGCGCACCTCGGCCGGCAGCTTCAGCATCCGTACGAACATGGTCGGCACCCACTGGCTGTGCGTGACCCGGTGCCGTTCGACGGCCGCCAGGGCGCCCTCCGCGTCGAAGGCGTCCATGAGGACGACCGTGCCGCCGAGCGAGGTGACGACTCCGCAGAAGCGCAGCGGCGCCGCGTGGTAGATCGGGGCGGGCGAGAGGTAGACGGTGTCCTCGCCGAAGCCGTACATGGCCTGGAAGATCAGCACGTAGGTGCTCGGCTCCTCGCGCACGTCACCTTCGGGCAGCGCGGGCTTGATCCCCTTGGGGCGGCCCGTGGTGCCCGAGGAGTAGAGCATGTCGGCGCCGCGCGGCTGGTGGGCGGGCGGCCGGGCGGACGCGGCCTCCAGGGCCTTCTCGTACGTCCCGTCGTCGAGGCCGAGCAGGAGCGGCGGCCCTCCGGCCGACTCCACGACGGCCGCGCCGAGTTCGGCGAGGGAGCCGGAGATGATCAGCGCCTTGGCGCCGCAGTCGCGGACGATGTAGGCGGCTTCGTCCGTCGAGAGGTGGTGGTTGACGGCGGTGAGGTAGAGGCCCGAGCGCAGCGCCGCCCAGTAGACCTCCAGGGCGCGCGGGTCGTTGTCGCACAGGAGGGCGAAGTGGTCGCCCGTGCGCAGACCTGCGGCCCGCAGATGATCCGCGAGCCGCAGGGAGCGTTCTTCGAGCTGTCCGTAGGTGAGGGTTCGTGTGCCGTCAGCGGTGACGACGGCCGTCCTGGCGGGGTCGTACGCTCCCGGATGCATGCGGGCGACGGTACAACAGCGCCTTGACGGAGCGTCAGACCTCGTGAGCGACCCGGTGGTTCGGCTAGCGACTCACCTTCCGGGTGGCCCTCAACCACTCCTTGTTCATGGCGGAGATGGACGGCAGCGGAATGCCCTTGGGGCAGGCGGTCGCGCACTCTCCCGTGAGCGTGCAGCCACCGAAGCCTTCCTCGTCCATCTGCGCCACCATGTCCAGCACCCGCGTCTCCCGCTCGGGCGCGCCCTGCGGCAGGACGTTCAGGTGGTTGACCTTGGCCGAAGTGAACAGCATCGCCGAGCCGTTGGGGCAGGCCGCCACGCACGCCCCGCAGCCGATGCACTCCGCGTGCTCGAACGCGAAGTCCGCGTCCGGCTTCGGCACGGGCGCCGCGTGGGCCTCGGGCGCGGCGCCGGTGGGGGCGCTGATGTAACCGCCGGACTGGATGATCCGGTCGAAGGCCGAGCGGTCCACGACCAGGTCCTTGACGACCGGGAAGGCCGAGGCGCGCCACGGCTCGACGTCGATCGTGTCGCCGTCCTTGAAGGAGCGCATGTGCAGCTGGCAGGTGGTGGTGCGCTCGGGTCCGTGCGCGTCGCCGTTGATGACGAGCGAGCACGCGCCGCAGATGCCCTCGCGGCAGTCGTGGTCGAAGGCGACCGGGTCGTCGCCCTTGACGATGAGCTCTTCGTTGAGGGTGTCCAGCATCTCCAGGAAGGACATGTCGGAGGAGATGCCGTCCACCTCGTAGGTGGACATGGCGCCGTCGGCGTCGGCGTTCTGCTGGCGCCAGACGCGCAGGGTGAGCTTCATGCGTAGCTCCGCTGAGTGGGGTGGACGTACTCGAAGACGAGGTCTTCCTTGTGGAGGACGGGGGCGTCACCGGTGGCGGTGAACTCCCAGGCGGCGGCGTACGAGAACTCCTCGTCCACGCGTGCCGCCTCGCCGTCCGGGGTCTGCGACTCCTCACGGAAGTGGCCGCCGCAGGATTCGGCGCGGTGCAGGGCGTCGAGGCACATCAGCTCGGCGAGCTCCAGATAGTCGACGATGCGGTTGGCCTTCTCCAGGGACTGGTTGAACTCCTCGCCGGTGCCGGGGACCTTGAGCCTGCGCCAGAACTCCTCGCGGATCTGCGGGATGCGCTCCAGGGCCTTGCGAAGACCCGTCTCCGTACGGGCCATGCCGCAGAACTCCCACATCAGTTCGCCGAGTTCGCGGTGGAAGGAGTCGGGGGTGCGGTCGCCGTCGACGGCCAGGAGCCGGCTGAGGCGGTCGGCGGTCTCGTCCAGCACCTCGCGGACGACGGGGTGTTCGTCGGAGATCTCGTCGTGGTGGGGGTGGCGCGCGAGGTAGTCGTTGATCGTGGACGGCAGCACGAAGTAGCCGTCGGCCAGGCCCTGCATCAGGGCGGACGCGCCGAGCCGGTTGGCGCCGTGGTCGGAGAAGTTGGCCTCGCCGATCGCGAAGAGGCCCGGCACGGTGGTCTGCAGGTCGTAGTCGACCCAGAGCCCGCCCATCGTGTAGTGCACGGCGGGGTAGATGCGCATCGGCGTCTCGTACGGGTTCTCCGCGGTGATGCGCGCGTACATGTCGAAGAGGTTGCCGTACTTCTCCTCGACCTTCTTCTTGCCCATGCGCGCGATGGCGTCGGCGAAGTCGAGGTAGACGCCCTGTCCGCCGGGGCCCACTCCCCTGCCCTCGTCGCACACGTTCTTCGCGGCGCGTGAGGCGATGTCGCGGGGCACGAGGTTGCCGAAGGAGGGGTAGATGCGCTCCAGGTAGTAGTCGCGCTCGTCCTCGGGGATCTGGCCGGCCGGGCGGTCGTCGCCCTTGGCCTTGGGGACCCAGATGCGGCCGTCGTTGCGCAGCGACTCGCTCATCAGCGTCAGCTTCGACTGGTGGTCGCCGGTGCGCGGGATGCACGTGGGGTGGATCTGCGTGAAGCAGGGGTTGGCGAAGTAGGCGCCGCGCCGGTGGGCCCGCCAGACCGCGGTGGCGTTGGAGTTCATGGCGTTCGTCGACAGGTAGAAGACGTTGCCGTAGCCACCGGAGGCCAGGACCACCGCGTCGGCGAAGTACGTCTCGATCTTGCCGGTGATCAGGTCGCGGGCGACGATGCCGCGGGCACGGCCGTCCACCACGATGACGTCGAGCATCTCCGTGCGCGGGTGCATCTCGACGTTCCCGGCCGCGATCTGCCGCGAGAGCGCCTGATAGGCGCCGAGCAGGAGCTGCTGGCCCGTCTGGCCGCGGGCGTAGAAGGTCCGGGAGACCTGTACGCCGCCGAAGGAGCGGGTGTCGAGCAGGCCGCCGTACTCGCGCGCGAACGGGACGCCCTGCGCGACGCACTGGTCGATGATCTCCACCGAGATCTGCGCGAGGCGGTGGACGTTGGACTCGCGGGCGCGGAAGTCGCCGCCCTTGACGGTGTCGTAGAAGAGCCGGTGGACGGAGTCGCCGTCGTTGCGGTAGTTCTTCGCGGCGTTGATGCCGCCCTGCGCGGCGATGGAGTGGGCGCGGCGCGGCGAGTCCTGGTAGCAGAACTGCACGACGTGGTAGCCCTGTTCGGCGAGCGTGGCGCCCGCGGAGCCGCCCGCGAGGCCGGTGCCGACGACGATCACGGTGTGCTTGCGGCGGTTGGCGGGGTTGACCAGCTTGGCCTCGAAGCGGCGGGTGTCCCAGCGTTCGGCGACGGGGCCTGCCGGGGCCTTGGTGTCGACGACCGGCTCCCCGGTCGCGTACTCGGCGTACTCACGCGAGGAGTGGACAGAGGCGTGTGCGGGGGAGGAATTCATCTGCTAGCTCACCACTCCGGTCATGACGGCCACGGGGACGACGACGAAGCCCGCCGTCAGGACCAGCGCGAGGCCATTGGCGATGATCTTGAGGGCGCGGTCGCGGCTCGCCTTGCCCGCGCCCAGGGTCTGCGCGGCGCTCCAGAGCCCGTGCCGGACGTGGAAGCCGAGGGCGACGACGGCGACGATGTAGATGACGTTGCCGTACCACGTGGAGAACGTGTCGATGATGTTCTGGTACGGGTGCAGGTGCTCGTAGCCGCCCGGGTGCACGGTGCCGGTCGTCAGGTCCAGGATGTGCCAGACGATGAACAGGGCCAGGATGATCCCGCCCCAGCGCATCGTGCGGGTGGCGAAGCTGGTGCCCGCCTTCTTGTGCACGTACTTGGTGGGGCGCGCCTTGATGTCGCGGCGGCTGAGCTGGTACGCGGAGGTGGCGTGCGCGACCACGGCCGCGACGAGGACGACGCGGATGAGCCAGAGCGTCCACTCGTAGTGCATGAAGGGCTCGCCGACCGTGCGCAGCCAGTGCGCGTAGTGGTTGATCTCCTCGGGCCCGAAGAAGATCTTCAGGTTCCCGATCATGTGGGCGATCAGGTAGAGCAGCATGATCAGGCCGCTCACGGCCATCACTGTCTTCTTGCCGACGGACGAGTCCCAGATCGTGCGCGTCATCGACGACCGTTTTCGGTCCGTCCGCGTTGCCAGAGCCATGGGACCGACGCTAAGGCCGAAGGTCCCGATCGGTCCAAGAGATGGATCAGCTCATCTCGATAGCGAATGGCTATCATCGGCCGTACCCTGCCGTATATGCAGTTCCAACAGCTCCTCTACTTCGTCGCGGTGGCCGAGACCAGGCACTTCACCCGGGCCGCCGAACAGGTGCACGTCTCGCAGCCCTCGCTGTCCCAGCAGGTCCGCGCCCTGGAGAAGGAGCTGGGCGCCGAGCTGTTCAGCCGGGCCCGGGGCAACATCGCGCTGACCGACGCGGGCGAGGCCCTGCTGCCGCTGGCCCGCCGGATCCTGGCGGACGCCGACACCGCGCGGATCGAGGTCCAGGAGCTGGCCCAGCTGCGGCGCGGCCGGATCCGCCTGGGGGCCACGCCCAGCGTCTGCACCGGTCTGCTGCCGGAGGTCCTGCGCGCCTTCCACGACCGGCACCCCGGCATCCAGCTCCTCCTGGAGGAGGGGGGCTCCCACGACCTCGTACGGGAACTGGCGCGCGGCGCCCTGGACCTGGCCGTCGTCGTGCTCCCGCTGCCCAGCCCGTCACCCGCTCTGACCACCGTGGAGCTGCTGCGCGAGGACCTGGTCGTGGTGTCGTCGCCGGACGCGCGCCCGTTCGGCGGCAAGGCGGTGCGGGTGGCGGATCTGCAGCGCGAGCGCCTGGTGATGTTCCGGCACGGCTACGACCTGCGGGAGCTGACGGTGGCCGCCTGCCGGGCCGAGGGGTTCGAGCCGGAGTTCGCGGTCGAGGGCGGCGAGATGGACGCGGTCCTCGGCTTCGTGCGGGCCGGGCTCGGGGTCGCGGTCGTGCCCCGCATGGTGGCCGAGCGGGCCGGCCCCGGGCTGCGGATGGCACCGCTGGCCCGGCCGACCCTGCACCGCACGATCGCCCTGGCCCACCGCAGCGACGTGGCGCCGCCACGGGCCGCACGGGAGCTCCAGAGGATGCTGCTGGAGCGGTGAGGGGGCGATGCCCGCGGCCCCGGTGAGGGCCGGCCGCGCAGGTCCCCGCGCTCCTACGGGCCCGCGGGCGCCTGACGGGCGGAGGGCAGGCCGCCGGTCTCGGGGTTCCTGATCGTCAGGCAGTACGTGCCGCCCGCCGGGTCCCGCATCACGATCCAGTGCGGGCCGCGCCACACGGTCTCGGCGCCGAACCCCTCGTGCCGGACGCGATCCGCCTCGGGGTCCGAGCAGGAGAAGTCCGGATGCGCCCCGACCGGCCCCGCGTCCAGGCGCTGGAGCAGGATCCGGACCGGCAGCCGGTCGGACGGCTCGACGAGGTGGAACTCGGGGCGCGAACCGGGGCGGTCGGACCATCCCGTGAAGGCGGGCCAGAACCTCTTCTCCGCCTCCCACACCTCCGGCGGCACATCGAGGCACACCTGGTCCAGGCGGCTGGTGGTCCCGTCGGGCGCCACCAGCGGCGCGGGACGCGTCCGCTCGCCCTGCCACCGCACCACGCAGAACAGCTGACCGCCCGGAGAACGCAGGACCTCAAGGCCCTCCTCCGCGAAGACCGGCGTGGCCCCCAGCGCGCGGGCCTCGCGCGCCGCGGCCGGCACGTCCGCCACGGAGAAGTCCAGGTGCGCGCCGCCGGGTCCGCCGACCGCCTGCGCCTTCAGGAAGGCATCGGCCTTCTCCGGCAGCAGCGTCACGAACTGCCCGTCCTCGCCCCGGAACGCGGACAGCCGCGTCCCGGTGACCGCCGTCCAGAAGGCATGGGCCTTGGCGAACCGGTCCGCGGGCCGGTCCACGAAGGCGTACACCCACTGGATCTCTCCGGAGGCCATGGCCGTACTCCTCAGGTCGTCGCGTCGGCGAGCGCGAGCTCGTGCAGCTGGTCCGGCGGGCCGGGGCGTGCGTAGTACCAGCCCTGCGCCGTGTCACAGCCCAACTGTCGCAGCTGCTCGGCCTGGGCGCCGGTCTCCACGCCCTCCACCGTGACCGCGAGGTCCAGGCTGTGGGCGAGCGAGACGATCCCCTCGACGAGCTTCAGGTCGCCGGGGTCGGCGGGGAAGTGCTGCATGCCCTGGGTGAAGGAGCGGTCGAGCTTGAGGATGCTCACCGGAAGCCGGCGCAGGTTGGCGAGGTTCGAGTAGCCCGTGCCGAAGTCGTCGAGCGCGATGTCCACGCCCATCTCGGCGAGCCGCCGCAGCGGCTTGAGCAGGTCGTCGTCGGCGCCGATCAGCGCGGACTCGGTGACCTCCAGGCACAGGGCGCCCGGTTCGAGCCCCACGCGCTCCAGGATCTCCACCGTGTCCGAGACCAGGTTGGGGTGGTTCAGCTGCATGGGCGAGAGGTTCACGTTCACGCGCAGCGGCCCGGCGTCCTTGTGCCGCGCCGTCCACGTACGGGCCTGGCGGACCGACTCCTCGAGGACCCAGCGGCCGAGCGGCACGATCAGACCGGTGTGCTCGGCGAGCGGGATGAACCGGTCCGGGCCGATGATGCCGTGCTGCGGGTGCAGCCACCGCACCAGGGCCTCCGCCCCGCGCACGCTGCCGTCGCCGAGGTGCACCAGGGGCTGGTACTCGATGAAGAACTCGCCCCGCTCCAGGGCGGCGGGCAGCGCGGTGGTCAGACCGTGCCGGGTGATGGCGCGGGCGTCGGCCTCGGGGTCGGCCAGCTCGAAGCGGTTGCCGCCCGCGGACTTCGCGCGGTACATCGTGATGTCCGCGCTGCGCAGCACCTCGGCGGCGCCGCGCTCCCCGGCCGGGCCCTCGACGATGCCGATGCTGCCGCGCACGGTCAGCTCGCGGCCCTCGACGCGGATGGGCGTGGACAGCGCGTGCATGATGCGCCCGGCGAGGTCGTCCACCTCGGTCTCGGTGTCGTGGCCGGTGGTCAGCGCGACGAACTCGTCGCCGCCGAGCCGCGCGACCATCTCGCCGGGCGCGGTGGCGCACGACTGGAGCCGGTCGGCGACCTCCACGAGGAGCCGGTCGCCCGCCGCGTGCCCCAGGCTGTCGTTGACGGTCTTGAAACCGTCGAGGTCGAGGTAGCAGAGCCCGAACCGGGCGCCGTCGCCCGCCGCGAGGGCCTTCTCCAGGCGCTCGAAGAACAGGGTGCGGTTGGGCAGACCGGTGAGGGCGTCGTGCGTGGCCTCGTAGCGAAGGCGCAGATTGAGCAGCCGCCGCTCGGTGGTGTCCTCCATCAGCGCCAGCTGGTACTGCGGCACCCCGTCCGCGTCCCGCAGCAGCGAGACGGTCAGGTTGGTCCACAGGACGGTGCCGTCGGGCCGGTAGAAGGCCTTCTCCACGCGGTAGTGCTCGCGCTCCCCGCGCACCAGCTCGTCGTAGAGCTTCCACACGTGCGGGGAGTCGTCCGGGTGGGTCCACTCCCCGACGTTGCGGCCGCGCAGCTGGCTCTCCAGGCCGCCGAACATGCGGATCAGCGCGTCGTTCACCTCAAGGACCGTGCCCGTGAGGTCGGCTATGCCGATGCCGATCGCCGCGCCGTGGAAGACCGCGCGGAAGCGGGCCTCGCTCGCGTGCAGGGCCTCGGCGACGGCGCTGCGGGCGTCCAGGGCGGCCCGGGAGATCGCCTCCTGCTCGGCGAGGGTCCGCTCGCGCAGGGCGGCCGCGAAGCCCGCGGCCACGGCGTGCTGAAGGCGCGCGCTGCGGGCCCGCAGCTCCTCCTGGGGTCCGTCGTCGCCGCAGTACAGGACGAGGTAGGCGTCCACGCAGTCGAGCGTGCGGCTCAGCGCCTCGGGGTCGGTGCAGTGCGTGCCGACGAGTGCGGCGCCGATCGCCTGGCCCTCGGCCGCGTCGAAGATCCGCTCGTGCAGCGCGGCACGCAACCGCCGCGCCAGCGGCACCAGTTGCTGTTCGAACTCGGGACGGGTCAGCGACGTCGCCGTCACCGGGAAGATGGCACGGCTCCATATGGTGGCGAACCTGCGCACTCTGTCCTCGGGGCCGTCCGGTTCCCCGCTCATGCCCTGCGCCCTACGCCGCCGAGCCCGGAGAAGGCGTACGGATCCTCCTCCTCGGGCGCGGTGTCGGGCCGCCAGCGCGGCATCGGCACGAGGCCGGGTTCCACCATGTCGTATCCCTCGAAGAACCGCGCGATCTCTTCGCGCGAGCGCATGATCAGTGGATTGCGGATGTCCTTGTAGACGCCGACCGTCTGGCCGGCCTGCTCGGCGGGGATCGGCATCCCTTCGTACGCGGCGTGCGTGAGGACGATCATGCTGCCGGGCGCGAGTGCGTCCCGCAGCTCGGCGACCGCCGTGTAGGGATCGTACGCGTCCTCCACGAAGTGCAGGACGGCGACGAGGAGAAGGGCGACCGGCCGGTCGAGGTCGAGGAGTCCGTTGACCTCCGAACTGCCCAGAATGTCCTGCGGTTTACGCAGATCCGCGGAGAGGACCGTCGCTTTCTCGTCACCGTCGAGCACGGCCCGGCTGTGCGCCACGGCCACCGCGTCGTGGTCGACGTACACCACGCGGGACCCGGGGTCCGCCTGCCGCGCCACCTCGTGCACGTTGCCGAACGTGGGAATGCCCGAACCGATGTCGAGGAACTGGGTGATGCCTTCGGCCACCGCGAAACGTACGGCCCGGCGCATGAAGGCACGATTCGCCTGCATCACCTTGGGCAGCCCCGGCATGAACTCCATGGCCCGGCGGGCTGCGTCCCGGTCGACCTCGAAGTTGTGCGAACCGCCCAGGTAGTAGTCATAGATGCGGGACACGCTGGGCATCGTGATGTCGATGCCCTGCGGGGCCCAGGCGGGACGCTCCATCAGGACTCCAAGACGTAGGCGAGACGAGCCGGTGTTCGAAGTGAGGCTACTGATCGTCCGCCAAGGGAGCGAGTCAAAACGGAAATTGGTCGTCCGTTCTCGGTCACTGCCCGTGGCAAGTGCCGAATATCAACCCAAAGAACCGGTCCGTTCCTTCCCCGGGAGGGGGAAAGGAACGGACCGGTAGACCGTACGCGAGGTACTTCTGAACGACCCCCCTTCTCGGCTGACTTCTTCTTCGCACGTGCCCTTCGGCGCCCGGCTTCTGTACCTCTATTTCCCGTACGTCTTTTTCCTGTACGCCGACTACGCCTACTTCGGGGCGCCGACAGGCTTTCCGTCAGGGCCGGCGGCGTACCAAGTGCCGCCCACGCCCTGCCCGTTCGTGTCGCCGGGCTTCTTGTCGCCGGCGAAGGTGTACATCGGCCAGCAGTCGATCGTCTGCTGGCGCTGTCCGTCGGGGCGGTCGAAGACGACGAACCCCTTCTTGAGGATTCCCTTGGTGTCGTTCTTCTCCACGGGCGGGACCACCGGCCACTTCTTGAGGCAGGCCCCGGTGCACGCGGACTTCATCGGCCAGGCGGAGTCCTTCGTGAAGCGGTAGACGGTCATGCCGTTCTTGTCGACGACGATCTCCCCGAGCTTGGGGTCCTTGCGGGTGGAGAGCCCTGCCGGGTCGACGGGAGCCGTCTCGGCGGGGGGTTCGGCCTGGTCGGCGGCCGGGGCGGCCTTCTTGCCGTCGGGGGCCGCGGCGTACCACGTGCCGCCAACGCCCTGGCCCTTGGCGTCGCCCGCCTTGGTGTCCTTGGCGTACCGGTACATCGGCCAGCCGTCGATGGTCAGCTGCTTGCTGCCGTCGGACCGGGTGACCTCGCCGAGCAGGGACTCGTCGACGCCGGGCGGGGCGACCGCGCCCTCCGGCGAGGCGACGGGCCAGGTCGTGGCGCAGGCGCCGGCGCAGTTCGACTTGGGGGGCTGGGCGGTGTCCTTGTCGAAGCGGTAGAGCGTGAAGCCCTCGCTGTCGGTGACGACCTCACCGAGCTTCTTGCTGTCCCAGATGGCGAGCTGACCGGCGGCTTTCGCCTTTCCGGCGCCTTCCTTCGCGTCGCCGGTGTCGGCGCCGTATCCGTCCCCGGCCCCGTACCCGTCCTGCTTGGCCGGGGCCTGGTTGCCCACGTTCTGTCCGTTCGGCGACTGGTCCCCCTTGTCCTGACCGCACGCCGTCGTCAGCGCCAGCATGGCCGCAGCTGTCGCTACGAGTGAGGCGCTCCGCCAGGTCTTCATGTTGAACTCCCGCTGTCCGCTTGGGTGTCGCGTCGCTGAGTGCGTCACGCATGGCCCTAGGTACGGGTGGAGGCGCCTGATGCGTTCAACCGGCGTTCAAGATTCTTTTGCGAGCAGGCTCGCGCCGGGCGGTTCAGGGAGGCCGCACCCGGCCGTGCGGGAAGCGCGCGCCGGGTGTTCGTCAAGCCGGGGCCCGGCGTCTCCTCCCTTCGGGTCACAGAGGGGCGCCACCGGCGTGGCAGGACGACATCCTGCCCATGATCCTTGTCGTGCATGGATCCATGAGGGCCTCGTCCGGCCTGGTCACACGCTTACCGGCGCTTCTGGTGCTCGCCTGGCTGCTCGGTGCGCCGGCGGCCGCCGCGGCGCCGGTCGTCGCACCGGTCATCGCGCCCGCCGACAGCTGCGCCTACGCCTCGATCGGCGGCGATCCCGGCGGTGACGCGGTGGCCGTCGCCGGCGACGGAGTGGTCTGCCGGGCGGGCCCCACCCACCGCCCGAAGCCTCCGCCGAAGCCGGCGCCTCCGCCACCACCACCGCCCGCTCCGGCTCCTCCGCCACCTCCGCCCGCACCGGAACCACCGGCGCCGGAGCCACCGCCACCGCCGCCGCCCCCGCCCGCGCGCCCGGCTCCTCCCGAGCCCACGCCGCCCCCGCCTCCGCCACCACCGCCGACGCCGGCCCCGAAGTCCGAGCCCGCCCCCGCTCCTCGCGTCAAGATCACCCCGAAACCGGTGAGTTACCCCTCGTACCGCGCCGCGCCCCGCAAGACTCCGCCCCGCAGCGGCCCGTCCCTGGTCTCGCTCACCCTGCTCGTCACCGCGCCCGCGGTGCTCGCCGTCGCCGCGCTGCGGCCGCGCTGACCCGTAGGAGGTTCCATGTCGGAATGGCTTGTTCTCACCCTCGCGATGGCGGCCGCGTGCGGTGTCGTCCTCGTCGTCACCTTCCTGCGGCACCGCAGGACGAGCCCGGACTACGACGCTTCGGAGACTCCGGACGTCATCGAGTACATGACGATGATGATCGGCGTGGTGTACGCCATCGTCCTGGGCCTGGCCATCGCCGGTGTCTGGGAGGCCCGCAGCGTCGCCCAGGACCATGTGCACGCGGAGGCCCAGGCGTTGCACGAGGTCTCCGAGCGGTCGCGGGTCTACCCCGCCGACGTCCGCGACCGCATCCGCGCGGACGTGCACGCCTACGTCAGCCACGTCGTCACCACCGAGTGGGACTCCATGGCCGACCGCGGCGAACTCACCGACCGCGGCGGTGAACTCCTCACCCGGGTCCGCCACGACGTCACCGACTACGAGCCCAAGTCCGACCACGAGGCGCAGGCCTACCAGCCGCTCGTCGACGCGGTGGCGGCCGCCGCGGACGCGCGCAGCTCCCGTGCCGACAGTGCCGGGGCGACCATGCCCGGGGTGGTGTGGTTCGGGCTGATCACCGGGGGGCTCGTCACGGTGGGCATGATCTTCGCCCTCCAGATCCGCCGCACTGCGCGCGAACTCATCCTGGCGGGGCTGTTCTCGGCCTTGATCGCCTTCCTGCTCTTCCTGATCTGGGACTTCGACGCGCCCTACAGCCGTGGCGTCGCGGCCACGCCGGAACCGTTCCAGGCGCTCTTCAGCCATCTCGGGGGGTGAGGGGGAGTGCCGCGGCCCCGCCCCGGGCTTCGGGACGGGGCCGCGGCACCGGTAGGTGCGGGGACGGCGGGTCAGGCGTTCACTCGGCGACGAGTGAGGCGACCTGCGTGAGGGAGTCGATCCGCCAGTCCGCGGTCTCGACGAGGGTCGGGTCGTCGGCCCACCAGTGCCCCCAGGGACCGCGCCGGATGTGCGCAGCTTGTAGCCCGGCCGCCTTCGCCGGGTAGATGTCGTTCGCGGGGTGGTCGCCGACGTACAGCGTCCGTTCCGGTGCGGTCTGAGCCGCCTCGGTCACCCGCGCGAAGAACGACGGGTCCGGCTTCGCCACGCCCCACTCCCCCGAGGTGGCGACGAGGTCGGCCGGCAGGTCCAGGGCACGCAGCAACTCGCCCACGCGGGCCGTCTGGTTGCCCGCGATGACCACCCGCAGCCCCTGTTGGCGCAGCCCGCCGAGAGCGGGACGCACATCGGGGTACAGGTCCGTCTCGGCCAGGTGCTCGCCGCGCCCGGCGACCTCGCGGGCCCGGTAGGCGGCGGCGACATCTATGTCCGGGCTGAGCAGCCGCAGCGCTTCGGTGGTGTCGCTGCCCCGCGTGACGACACCTCCCACGAGCGCGGAGACGGTGTGGCGGGGCACGCCGAGCCAGTCGGCCCAGGAAGCCCAGTAGCGGTCATCTTTGGTGAGGGTCTCCCCCACGGCGAACACGACGGTCTCAATCATCGGGGCCAGCCTATGGGCCCACGCGCCGCCCACCCGGCCGCCCGAGCCGCGCCGCGCAGACGGGTTCGCCCGGACCACCGCGCGATGCGGCACAGTTGCCCGCAGCGGTTACCCCGGCCCCAACCGAGGGCCGGGGCCTCGTGCGGTTCTGGGTCCGATTCAGGTTCGGCGGCAGTGGTTTCGCACGCGGGTCCGTAAACCGGGCTGCGCGGCGGCTTCGCGCGGCGCACTCTGGTGGCATGACCTGGCAGACACCCATCATCGTCCATCCGCCCGCAGCCGACGGCGGACGGCGGATCACCGTGCGCGGTCAGGACGTCGGCGTCGCGCGCGACGACCGCGACCTGGTGGAGTTCCTGCGCCGCGCGGGCCTCGGCGACGCCGACATGGCCCTGGACGACCCCCACCTCGTGGAGTGGCGCGGCGGCGGGGCGCATGTGTGGACGAAGGGTTCCTGAGCGGAGGGTGAGTTGGGCCGCGGGCCGGGGCCCGGTGTTCGAGGCGGGCGCGCGGGCGTGACCGACCGTCATGCGCGGGGCAAAGCCTGGAGGTGTTTCCACCTCGTCCGGGCACGCACGTCCCTCTACACGTCCCAGCCGCTCATCCCCGCCACGACCCCCGCGACACCCCGCCCCGTTCCCCTGTCCGGCCCACACCGTTGCCCCGTTCGCGCGGCTGCGATCGCGGGAGGAGGGCTTGCTGTCTAGCGTCTGCCGTATCGAGGTGCATATCAGGAGAAAGCGGAAGAAGGTCCGCGGCTGCTCCTCGGGACCCGGAGGAACATCATGCGCGCGATACGCGTCGCCTCGGCCGCTCTTCTCGCCGCCTCGGCCCTGACCCTCGGCGCCACGCCGGCCTTCGCGGACGAGGGCGACACGAACAACAACATCACGTCGTTCGGCTTCCGCGTCACCCCGTCCACCATCGCCGCCGGTGGCCAGGTCACCCTCAGCGTGGACGGCTGCGAGGGGAACGCGACCGTCACCTCGGGCGTCTTCGACGACGCGAAGATCCACAAGGGCCAGCAGTCCACCACCGCGACGGTCTTCGAGGACGCCAAGCCGGGCGCGATGTACGAGGTGACCTTCGACTGCAAGGGCGAGAGGGGCACCACCGACCTCACCATCGCCACCGGCCGCCCCACCCATCACCCCACCTCGCACCCCACGGGCCCGACCCACCACGGGGTCAAGGCCGGCGTCGGCGGCAGCCTCGGCGGGCTCGACCTGCACGAGATCGCCCTCGGCAGTGCCCTGATCGTGGGCACCCTCGGCACCGCGTACCACTGGACGCGCCGCCGCACCGGGAACGGCGAGTCCTGACCCGCGTCCCGATGCCCCGGTCGCCCGCTGAGCCGAGCGGACGACCGGGGCATCGGCCTGCCGGGAGAGCGCGTTCCGCCGTCTTCCCGAGCGGCGCGGAAGGGGGTCGCGCCGGCCGGGAGGGGAAACGGAGCGGTTCACACCCGGCGTACGACGAGTGCGCGGGACGGCGCGGGAGCGGTGAGCCGGCAGGCGGCGCCCGACGTGCGAGGACGGGCGCGCCGGCCGCTTCAGCCCGCGCCGGTGCCTGAGCCGACCGTCAGATCCCGCGTTCCGTGTTCTCCGAGCGGCGGCGCATCCAGAACACGCCTCCGCCGACGAGGGCGACGGTCACCAGTGCCCCGCCGATGGCCATGTCCGTGCCGGTGGCGCCCGTACTGCTGCTGCCGCCGAGACCACCGCGGACACCGCCGTGGATGACGGTGAACGCGTCGGGCTTGGTGAGGGTCTTGCCGCCGCAGTGCACGGTGATGCTGTGGGCCCCGGGGCTGGCGTGGTGGTAGACCATGGGGTTCGCGCTGGCCGTGCCGCCGCCCATGGTCTTCAGGTTCGTGTCGGGGAAGGCGTTGGACGTGACCTTGCTGCCGGGCGTGTGGCAGGCCGAGCCGTCGACCGTGACCGTCAGCTGGCCCCCGCGGGGGATCACGCTCGGCATGGCGACGATGTTGGACGGGTCGGCCCAGGCCGACGCCGTCGGGGCGGCGAGGCCGACGACGGCGCCCGCGGTGACCGCGACCGCGAGGGCACGGGTGGTGCGCATACGAGAAACACGCATGTGAATCCTCCGCGGAAGACGCCCCGGGGTAACCGTCCCCGGTCGATCGGCGAGAGCGCCTCCCGAACTGACCCTCAGTTGCCCTGCTCAGACCCGCATTTCGGCGATCGGCCGTCCTGGTGAGGCGACACGCCGAAGCGCGCCCGCGCAAGGCGATGTCGCCGCAGGTCACGGACCGTCAGAAAATTCCTGGGAATCCCGACTCGGATGGCTCATGCCCGGTATGGGCGCCACCCGTTCGCTCCCGCTCTGTCGCCCGCCGCGCGCCCCACGCTTAGCGTTCTTGTACGCGCAACGGACGCGGTGCGAATGCCGCGTTGAGAGGGGATCAGAGAATGCCTTCGTCCCAGCCGGCCGATGAAGAGGAACCGCAGCGGAAGCGCGCGCCGTGGGGCGTCATGGCGCTCGTTCTGCTGACCGGTCTCGCACTGATCCGGAATGGCTCAGGGGAATTCGACGTCGGTCCCCCGCAGCCCGCGTCGGCCGCCGCCGCGGACCAGGCGCCCGAGGGCGCGGGGCGCACGGTCGCGCCGCTGACCTTCTCCCCCGCCGAGCGCGTGGGGATCAAGGGAATCCGGGTGGACGCGCCGGTCATGCCGGTCGGGCTGGATCAGGACGGCTGGGTGGACGCGCCGCCGCCCGAGGACCCGAACCTCGCCGGCTGGTTCACCGGGGCCGTCTCGCCGGGCGAGAAAGGCACGTCCGTGATCGTCGGGCACGTCGACAATCAGCAGGGGCCCGCCGTCTTCTACGGCCTGGGTTCGCTGAAGAAGGGAAATCGCGTCGAGATCCTGCGCAGGGACCGCAAGACGGCGGTTTTCGAGATTTACGGGATCGAAGTCTTCGAGAAGAACAATTTCCCGGGCAGTCGCGTCTACAGCGACAAGGGAGCTCCGGAACTGCGCGTCATCACCTGCGGCGGCGGATTCTCCAAGCAATCCGGTTACGACGGGAATGTCGTCGCTTTCGCCCGCCTGGTGGCCGTGCGCTGACGGCGGAAACCACCGACGGCAGAACACGGCACCAGGCGGGCGAAGCCCCTACATCCCCTGGCGGTGCGGCACGGTGAGCCGGTAGCCGGAATCGATGAGTTCCGGGAGATACGTCCGCAGGGCCTCGACGCTCTGGGAGCGGTCGCCGCCGGCGTCGTGCGAGAGCACCACGACCCCGGGCCCCGCACCGGCCCGTACGCGCCGGATGATCGTCCCCGTGCCCGGCTCGGTCCAGTCCAGGGTGTCCACGGTCCAGGCCAGGGGCTCCATGCCCAGGTCGGCGCCGAGCTGGAAGGCGTTGCGGTTCCAGGCCCCGTAGGGGGCGCGGAACCAGGCGGGCGGTTCGCCCACGGCGTCCTCGACGACGTCGCAGGTGCGCTCGATCTCGTCGCGCATCGCGCTCCGGCTCATCTTCGGCAGCAGCGGGTGCGTCCAGGTGTGGTTGCCGATCAGATGCCCGTCGTCGGCCATCTCGCGCAGCAGGTCCTTGTTGTCGACGGCCATCTCGCCGCAGACGAAGAACGTCGCGCGGACGTCGTACTTGCGCAGGGTGCTCAGGATGCCCGGCGTGTAGCGGGGGTCGGGGCCGTCGTCGAACGTCAGGAACATGCTGCGGCCCTGCCCGTCCATGCGCAGGATCGGCGCCTTGCGGACCCGCGGCAGGGCGCGTGCGGCGCGCGGCGGCCCATGGCCCGTCATGGGCTGGAGGCGGTACGCGGAGGGCTTGAGGGCGGCGCGCGCGGCGGGCGGACCGCCGGCCGCCGCACCGCCGGAGGCCGTGGGTCTCGGCGTACCGGAACCCTCCGTGCCCGCGCAGCCGGCGGTGGCGGCCAGACCGAAGACAGCGGCGCCGCGCAGGAGTGCGCGACGCCCTGGAGTCATTTGATCCTTTTTCATTACTAATCAGTCGCATGGCGCAAGGCCGACGCGGAACATCAACACCGCGGCGGGCCGCGAAAGCACCCGATGGGACCAGCAGCGACGGGGGCCGGGCGCCGGTGACGAGGGCCGGGCGTCAGCGTCGGCGTACGAGCGGGAACGGCAGCGTCTCGCGGATCGTCAGGCCGGTGAGGAACATGACGAGCCGGTCCACGCCGATGCCGAGGCCCCCGGTGGGCGGCATCGCGTACTCCAGGGCGTCCAGGAAGTCCTCGTCCAGCTCCATCGCCTCGGGGTCTCCCCCGGCGGCGAGCAGCGACTGCGCGGTGAGGCGGCGGCGCTGCTCGACGGGGTCGGTCAACTCCGAATAGGCGGTGCCCAGTTCGGTGCCGAACGCGACCAGGTCCCAGCGCTCGGCGAGGCGCGGGTCGGTGCGGTGCTGGCGGGTCAGCGGCGAGACGTCGGTGGGGAAGTCCTTGTAGAACGTGGGCAGCGTCGTCTTCTCCTCGACGAGCCGCTCGTACATCTCCAGGACGACGTCACCGCGGCCGTCGTCCGGCCGGTAGGGGACGTCGGCCCGGTCGCAGAGCTGGTGCAGCCGCGGCAGCGGGGTGTCCGCGTCGATCTCGTCGCCGAGCGCTTCGGAGAGCGCGCCGTAGACCGTCTTGACCGGCCAACGCCCCGAGATGTCGTGCTCGGTGAGCCGCCCGTCCGCGTCGGCCTTGCGGGCCACGGGCGCGCCGAAGGCGGCGATCGCCGCGCCCTGGACGAGTTCGCGGGTGAGGTCGAGCATCACGTCGTAGTCGGCGAAGGCCTGGTAGGCCTCCAGCATCGTGAACTCGGGGTTGTGTTTGTAGGAGACGCCTTCGTTGCGGAAGGTGCGGCCCATCTCGAAGACCTTCTCCATGCCGCCGACGCACAGCCGCTTCAGATACAGCTCGGGTGCGATGCGCAGATAGAGGTCGAGGTCGTAGGCGTTGATGTGGGTGGTGAAGGGGCGGGCGTTGGCGCCGCCGTGGATCTGCTGGAGCATCGGGGTCTCGACCTCCAGGTAGCCGCGGTCCAACAGCCCCTGCCGCAGCGCCTGCACGGCGGTGGAGCGGGCCCGGACGACGTCGCGGGCGCCGGGGCTCGCCACCAGGTCGAGGTAGCGGCGGCGGACCTTGGCCTCGGGGTCGGCCAGGCCGCGGCGCTTGTCGGGCAGCGGGCGCAGGCACTTGCCGGTGAGCTGCCAGGCGGTGACGAAGACCGTGAGCTCGCCCTTGTCGCTGGTGCCGACCGTGCCGGTGGCGGTGATGTGGTCGCCGATGTCGGTGCCGGAGGTGAAGCGTTCCAGGAGGGCGGGGCCCGAGCGGTCGCGGGTCAGGGCCAGCTGGCGGTCGCCGGACCAGTCGCGCAGGACGGCGAAGACGACCCCGCCGAAGTCGCGTACGAGCATGACGCGCCCCGCGACCGTGACCTCATCGCCCGTGCGGGCGGACGCCACCTCGGCGAGGGTGTGGGTGCGCGGCGGCAGGCCGACGGGGTAGGGGTCGACGCCGTCGGCGCGCAGCCGGTCGAGCTTGCGGTGGCGGACGCGCACCTGGTCGGGGAGCGCCGCCGCGGGGTCGCTGTCCGTGGCCTCGCCCTGGCCCGCGAGGCCGAGGGCGGAGATCGGCGGGAGTCCCTCGGTGCTGGTGGGCTTGGTGACGCCCTTGGTGCCCCGGCCCTTGCCCCAGAGCGTGCGCAGCGAGGGCACCGAGACGAAGCCCTCGGCGATGCCCGACGCGAGACTGATCCGGGCGAGGGCCCCCGCGTCGCCGTAACAGATGAACCGCGGGTACCACTCGGGGTGGTACTTGGCGTTGGAGCGGTAGAGCGCTTCGAGCTGCCACCACTTGGAGAAGAAGAGCAGCAGCTTGCGCCACAGCCGCAGGACGGGCCCCGCGCCGATGCGGGCGCCCTCCTCGAAGACCGAGCGGAACACGGCGAAGTTCAGGGAGATCCGGCGCACCCCGAACGTGCCCGCGCCCGCGCAGAGTTCGGCGACCATGAACTCCATGACGCCGTTGGGCGCGGTCGCCCGGTCGCGGCGCATCAGGTCGAGCGAGATGCCGTCCTTGCCCCAGGGGACGAGGGAGAGCAGGGCGATCAGCCGCCCGTCGGCGTCCAGCGCCTCGACCAGCAGGCAGTCGCCGTCCTCGGGGTCGCCCAGCCGGTCGAGCGCCATCGAGAAGCCGCGCTCGGTCTCGGTGTCCCGCCAGGCGTCCGCCTTGTCGACGATCTCCTCCATCTCCTGGTCGGTGAGGGTGGAGTGGCGGCGGATGCGGGTGGTGGCGCCGGTGCGGCGGACGCGGTTCACCGCCTGGCGGGTGACGCGCATGTCGCGGCCGTCCAGGTCGAAGCCGGCGACGTGCAGGATCGCCTCGTCGCCGAGCTGGAGCGCGCCGAGCCCGGAGCGGGCGTACGCGGTGGCGCCTTCCTCGGAGGCGCCCATCACGGCGGGCGCCCAGGCGTACCGCCGGGCCACGTCGAGCCAGGCGCCGATCGCGTGCGGCCAGGCCTCGCGGTCGCCCACGGGGTCGCCGCTGGCCAGGCAGACGCCGGCCTCGACGCGGTAGGTGACGGCGGCCTTGCCGCTGGGCGAGAAGACGACGGCCTTGTCGCGCCGGGTGGCGAAGTAACCCAGCGAGTCCTGGGCGCCGTAGGTGCCGAGGAGCGCGCGGATGCGGGGTTCCTCGTCGCCGTGCAGGGCGGCTTCCATGCGCTGGGAGCGGAAGAGGGCCGCGGCGGCGTTCAGGAGCGCGAGGGCGCCGAACAGGCCGAGCCAGAAGTGCAGGGCCCGCGGGGGCCTGCCGTCGAAGTAGTCGTGGCCGGTGAAGAGCCCGCCGCAGACGCGGTTGGCCGCCCACGGCAGGGCCTGGCCGCGCGGCAGCGTGCCCGGGAAGAGCGCGACGAGGCCCCAGCCGACCAGGATCGCCGCGGCGAGGCCCGCGAGGAGCACGAGGACGGCCCGCCGGACCGCGCCGCGGCGGGAGTCGGCGGAGAACTCCTTGCGGGCCAGGACCAGCAGGACGAAGGCGATGCCGCAGACCACGAGGGAGGGCAGCGAGTCCGCCCAGAAGCCGAGGGCGATGCCGAGCACGTCGAAGGCGAGGAGCAGCCCCAGGTAGACGATGACCAGCCACCACGCGACCTTCTTGCGGGCCGCCGTCGCCGCGGCGAGCAGGAAGAGGAAGACGGCGTACGCCAGGTTGGCGCTGACCGGGACCGTCAGGAGGTCGAGGAGGCGGACCACCGGGCGCAGGAGGTGGCGCAGCGGGGCGATGACCGCGAGGATCGCGCAGAAGAGGCCCAGGGTGCCGAAGAAGGCGGCGCAGCCTTCCGGCACCCGTCTGAGGAAGCGGTCTCGTGCGTGCTGCGGCGGCGCGGCGGCGGGCCTCTCCACGGTGGTGCTCATGGATCGACCCTAGGAAGGCTCGGCCGGTGCCGCCCGTCGAGACGGTGGGCCCCGGACCGTGCGCCGCCGCGGCCGTGGGCGCCCTCAACAGGAACGGCGCTCTCCGTTAACCTCTCGGCTGTGACTGAAGACCACTCCCACCAGTTCGAACGCGGCACCGACGGACCGAAGGTGATCGTCGTCGGCGTCGACGGTTCGGACTCCTCCCTCCGGGCCGCGGCCTACGCCGGAGGCCTGGCGCGACGGCAGCGCGCCCTGCTCGCCGTCGTCTACATCCAGCCGGTGATGGCCGCGGGCGCCGCCCTCGGGGCCCCGGTCGCCGAGACGACCGACGAGATCGCCGAGGGACTGATCGCCGAGATCAGGGACGCGGCCGAGCGGGTGAAGGACATATTCGACGTGCGCTGGGAGTTCCACACCTTCCGCGGCGACCCCTACAGCGGCCTGGTCACCGCGGCGGACGACCTCAAGGCGGACGCCGTGGTCGTCGGCGCCTCCGAGCAGGCCGGGCACCGGATCGTCGGCTCGGTCGCGGTGCGCCTCGTCAAGGCGGGCCGCTGGCCGGTCACCGTGGTGCCGTAACCCGCGACGGCCACACCGCTGAACCCGCTCGCCCCCGCCGGGTGTGGCGTCTTCCGTCATGGGCATGCCTGCGCCATCATGATCCGCCATCAGCCGACTGCCGTCCGCGAGAAGGTGGAGCTCATGGCGGGACTCCGGATGGGACACGGCGTACTGCGCCGCAAGCCCATCGAAGACATCGAAGAGACCGAGGCCGGAGCGGGTGGCGGGCTCGCCCGCTCGCTCGGGCTGTGGCAGCTCACCGCGATCGGCGTCGGCGGCATCATCGGCGCCGGCATCTTCACGCTCGCCGGGACGGTGGCCAACGGCACGGCCGGACCCGCCGTCCTCATCTCCTTCCTCATCGCCGGTGTCGCGAGCGCGGCGGCGGCCTTCTCGTACGCCGAGTTCGCGGGTCTGATCCCGAAGGCGGGATCGGCGTACACCTACGGCTATGTGGTGCTCGGCGAGCTCACCGGCTGGTTCATCGGCTGGGACCTGCTCCTGGAGTACACGGCGATCGTGGCGGTGGTCGCGATCGGCATCTCGGGCTACTTCAACTTCCTCCTGAACGACATGGGCGCCCAGCTGCCGAACTGGATGCTGGGTGCGCCCGGCACGGGCGACGGGCACAAGGTGGACCTGTTCGCCGCGGTGCTCTGCCTGCTCATCGCGTACCTGCTGACCCTCGGCATCAAGAACGCGGCCCGCTTCGAGATGATCGTGGTCGTCCTGAAGGTCATCGTGGTGCTCGTCGTCATCGCGGTCGGGTTCTTCCACATCGACACCGGCAACTACGAGCCGTTCTTCCCCTTCGGGGTCAGCGGGGCCTTCACGGGCGCGGCGACGGTCTTCTTCGCCGTGTTCGGCTACGACGCGATGAGCACCGCGGCCGAGGAGTCCAAGGACGCCCAGCGCCACATGCCGAAGGCGATCCTCTACTCGCTCGGGATCTCGATGGTCCTTTACGTCCTGGCCTGCCTGGTCCTCACGGGCATGCAGAGCTACCAGGACATCGACCCCGAGAGCGGCTTCTCCACCGCCTTCAAGTCGGTGGGCCTGGGCGGTCTGGCCGACGTCATCGCGGTCGGCGCGATCATCGGCATCCTCACGGTGATGTTCACGTTCATGCTCGGCGTCACCCGGGTGTGGTTCAGCATGTCGCGTGACGGGCTGCTGCCGAAGTGGTTCGCCAAGACGCACAAGACCCGGCACGTGCCCACCCGCGTGACGTGGATCGTCGGCTTCGCCTCGGCGGCCATCGCCGGGTTCCTGCCGATCGGCGAGGCGGCCGAGCTGACGAACATCGGCATCCTGCTGGCGTTCGTCGTGGTGTGCGTCGCGGTGATCGTGCTGCGCTACAAGCAGCCCGACCTGCCGCGCACGTTCCGCTGCCCGGGCATGCCGGTGGTGCCCGCCGTCGGGGTCGTGTTCTCCATCTGGCTGATCACGTTCCTCCAGTGGCAGACATGGGTGCGCTTCGCGGTGTGGTTCGCGGTCGGCCTGGTCGTGTACTTCGCCTACTCCTACCGGAAGTCGGAGCTCGCCAAGACCGACCGCGTCCCCTAGGCCCTCGGACTTGGCCGGCGCCCACACGGGTGAAAGGCTTGTGTAATATCCGCATCCGGGACTCAGTCATTACTCGGAGGGGTGTCCGGATGTGGGAGCTCGCGCGTTCGTGGGTCGACGGGTGGACCGTCTCGCGGAGGGTGCCGAAACCGGTGGCCGAACCGTGGGGACTGAGCATCCAGGTCGGACTGCCGGCCCAGATGGTCCGTCACGTCCTGCTCGACGCCGATGCCGGGACCGCCCGCGGGCTCATCGGCTCGGTCACCGCACCGGCCATCTGCGTCAAGGGCTTTCTGGCACCGGACGTCATGGGGCCGTGGTTCTCGCCCGCCTGGGTGCCGACCGACCCCGGCTTCCTGATGGCGGTCGACCTGCGTCCGTCCGCCGTGCGCGCGCCACGGGGGTACACGGCCACGACCGAGACCGCCGACGGCGTCATCGGCGTACGAATCCTGACCGCCGACGGGGAGCTCGCCGCGCGGGGTCAGGTCGGCCTGACGGGCGCGGCGGGCGTCTTCGACCAGATCGTCACCGAACAGGCCCACCGGCGCCTGGGTCTTGGCACGGTCGTGATGGGCGCGCTCACCGACGCGGCCGTCGAGAGCGGTGCGACCACCGGCCTGTTGGGCGCGACCGTGCAGGGCCGGGCGCTCTACGAGACGCTCGACTGGAAGGTCCTCGCACCGCTGACCGGCTTCATCCACCGGCCCGTCGCCCCCTGAACCGCACCCCGGCCACCCGGCACCCCACACCCCGCGTCCCGGAACGGGGCGATGGGGTGCGGTGCGCCGGTGACGCGGGGTGCGGCGGGGCGGGAGGGGGCGCGGCTCAGGCGCTCTCGATGGACTTCTGGAACTCCCGCGCCATCTGCTCCAGGCCCTTGTTCTTCCACTCCGCCCAGAAGGGCTTCCACTCGCTCAGCTTCCTGCGGCCGCTGACGATGTCGTTGACCAGGTCGGTCGCCTCCGTCGACATACGGCCGTAATGCTGGGTGTAGGCGTCGGAGTAGTGGCCGACCACCGGGTTCTGGGCGGCGGTCGGGATGAGCTTCTGCTCGGCGGCGTACACGTCCTTGACGTCCTGGGCGCGGTCGGTGCCCGGGAACGAGGAGGCGACCAGCGCGAAGGGCGAGGTGGTCGCCGTCGTCAGTCCGCTGAACAGCCCCTCGACCTGCTGCTTGCCCTGCTTCGTCCGCTCCGGGAAGCCGTTCTTGTCGTAGGTGAAGTCCTGGCCCTCGGTGCCGAATTCGAGGAACTCGCGCTCGGTGGTCCCGAACGGCGCGGCCAGGTAGTTGAGCACGCCCAGGAGCATGCGCACCCGCTTCTCGTCGCCCTTCTTGATGGCCGTGTAGCCGATCGTGCCCAGGTGGTAGTGGTGCTTGGGCTTCTTGCCGCCCACCCCGAACGGGATGAGGATCTCGGCGGCGAGCCCGGGGTCCTGGACGCGGATGTCGCGGCGGGCGTTGAAGGGGTTGGCGTGGACGGTGGCGCCGATCGAGCCCTGCGCCAGCTTGGTGTTCGCGTCCGCCATCTTGGGGTTGCCGGGGTAGAAGACCCCGGCCTTCTTCAGCTTGAGGACGAAGTTCAGGGCCTCGGTGTACTCGTCGGTCTCCTGGAACCAGGTGAGCGAACCGTCCTTGTTCTGCCGCCACTTGTTGGGGGCGCCGAAACACTGGCTCAGCACACTGGCCGCGTTCACGTAGATCGGTTCGAGGGCCCAGACCTTGCCGCCGGTGACCTCCTTGCACTTGGCGAGGAACTCCTCGGGACTGCCCGCCGAGAACCCGTCGGCCTTCTCCCAGATCCTCGGATTGCCGCCGTAGACCTGGCCGAACGCGGGGTAGGGGCTGGGCGCGCCCCAGATCTTGCCGTTGACGACGGCGGTCTTCCAGTGCGCGGGGGTCATCGCGGCGAGGTGCGGATAGTCCTTCACCGCGTCCCCGGAGACGTACCGCGTGATGTCGGCGCACTTGGCTTCGAGGAGCTCGGCGATGTGCTGGATGCCCTGGTTGGGCGGTATCCACATCAGGTCGGGCAGGTCTCCGCCCGCGATGACGGCGGAGAACTTCTCCTCGTAACCGGGGTCGGTGCCCAGGATGGCTTCGAGGTCGACCCCCAGTTCCTTGCTCACCTTCTTCCAGTGGGCGTTGGAGCCCGCGGGGGCCGGCGGCTGCGTCCAGATCTCGGTGAGCATCGTGACCTTCGAGCCGTCGCCGGGGGTCTTCGGGACGCTGCGCACCAGGTCCTCGGGGTACGAAAGGAAGCCCGCCGAGAGGCCCTTGGCGTTGGGCGGCAGATCGGGCTTGACCTTGCCGAAGGGGACGTACGAGGGCAGCTTCACCTTCGACGACGCCGCCTCGCCCGTCTTCTTCGCGCCCGAGCCGCACCCCGTGAGCGAGGTGGCGGCGGCGCCCGCGGCGACGGCGGTGGACAGGCTCAGGAACGTGCGTCGGGACATGCCGGTCATGGGAATCTCCGCAAAGGGGTTCGGGGAACGGGAAGGTCAGCCCTTGATGGCGCCGGTGAGCACGCCCTTGGTGAAGTACTTCTGGAGGAACGGGAAGAGCAGCAGGATCGGGATGAGCGCGATCATGACCACGGCCATGGAGATCGACTGCTGGGGCGGCATGTGGCTGACGCCGAGCTGGTCGCCCGAGATGGACTTGCCCTGGACGACGTAGGTGCGCAGGACCAGCTGGATGGGCCACTTGCCCGAGTCGTTGAGGTAGAGCATCGCGTTGAAGAAGGCGTTCCAGTACGTCACCGCGTAGAAGAGCCCGACGACGGCGACCACGCCCTTGGACAGCGGCAGCACGATGCGGGTCAGGATCCGCCAGTCGCCCGCGCCGTCGATCCGCGCCGCCTGGTAGAGCTCCTCGGGGATGTTCATGAAGAACGCCCGCAGGACGACGAGATTGAAGGCGTTGATCATGACGGGGAGGATCAACGACCAGTAGGAGTCCAGGAGTCCGAGCTCCTTGACCACCACGTACATCGGCACCATGCCCGGCACGAACAGCAGCGTGAAGAGCACCAGCAGGAGGATCGGCTTGCTGCCGGGGACGCCGCGCTTGCTCAGGCCGTAGGCGAGCGCGATCGTCGTCAGGAGCGAGAGGGCCGTGCCGACGAGGGTGATCAGGACGCTGACGACGACGGCCCGCGAGACGATGCCGCCGGACAGGATCGTGCGGTACGCCTCCAGGGTCGGGTCCGTGGGGAACAGGACGAAGCCGCCCGCCTCGGTGATCTCCTCGCGGGAGGCCAGGCTGGTGGAGAGCACCGTCAGGAACGGCAGGATCATCACGGCGCAGATGACGGTGATGACCACGGCCTTGGCCGTCGAGCCGATCTTCGACGGGGGCTCTTCCCAGGCGGGCCGCTCCTCGCGGGTCCGCAGGGTGCGCAGGGGGAATCCGAAGCCGCTCATTTGCTGTACACCCCGTGCTCTCCGAATGCGTGGGCGACCTTGTTGGCGCCGTAGATCATCAAGGCGCCGATGACGCCCTTGACCAGGCCGGCGGCCGCGCCGACGCCCCAGTCTCCGTAGACGACCCCGTGGTAGTAGATGTAGGTGTCGAGGACTTCCGAGGCGCGGGCGCCCACCGCGTCGCGCTGGAGCAGGAACTGCTCGAAGCCGACGGACAGGACGTCGCCGAGGCGGAGCACGAGCAGCATGATCGTGACGCCGCGCACGGCGGGCAGGGTGACGTGCCACATGCGGCGCCAGCGTCCGGCGCCGTCGACGGCGGCCGACTCGTACAGGCTCTGGTCGACGCTCGCGAGCGCGGCGAGGTAGATGATCATGCCCCAGCCGATGTCCTTCCAGATCACCTGGCCGGTGATGAGGAGAGGGAAGGTGCCGGGGTCGGTCATCACGTCCAGGGCGGACATGCCGTGGTCGCGCAGGTAGTTGCTGAACAGGCCCGCGCCGCCGAGCACCTGCTGGAAGAGGGCGACGACCAGGACCCAGGAGATGAAGTGCGGCAGGTAGACGACGCTCTGCACGAACTTCTTGACGCGCGGGCTGACCAGGCTGTTGATGAGCAGGGCGAGGGCCAGCGGCGCCGGGAAGAAGAAGATCAGCTGGAGCGCGGCGAAGGCGAGCGTGTTGCGGACCGCTTCCCAGAACGCCGGGTCGGCGAAGAGCTCCTCGAAGTTGGCCAGGCCCACCAGGGGGCTGTCCTTGAAGCCGATGAAGGGCTGGTAGTCCTGGAAGGCGATGACGTTGCCGAGCATCGGCAGATAGAAGAACAGCAGGAAGAACAGCAGGCCCGGGGCCATGAGGGCGAGCATCACCCAGTTGTTCCGCAGCCGGACGCGGAGCGGGGCGCGGCGGTGGCGCGGCGGGTCCGGGATCTTCCCGTCCGTCAGGGGCGATGGCGGCGAGGCGGCTCGGGGCCTGCGTTGCGTTGCTGGGGATGTCACACGTACTCCCTGGCCTGGCGGCACGACGGAACAGAAAAGTGGCAGCCGACAGCCGGGACGGCCGTCGAGAGCCGGCCAATTAGGAAGCCAACTTGCCGAAAGAGAGCCACATCATCGAAGCGTGACTCCCGTCCGTCAACCACTTGCCGGTCCTAGAGAGTTGGACTTTTCTCCGCGGCGTGATCGATGTGTTCCAGTGCGAGGCGGGCTGCCCCGATTGCGGTGGATTCCTCGCCGAGTACGGAGGTTTGGACCACCGGCCGGTAGGGGCACAGCTCGCCGAGCCGGGCCGCGAACGGCTCGCTGAGCAGGTCCCCCGCCCGGGAGATGCCACCGCCCAGGACGACGGACCGCGGGTCGAGCACGGCGACGTGGCGGGCCAGGCTGTCGGCCAGGGCCTCGGCGAAGGCCCGCAGGGTGTACCGGGCCCCGCCGTCCCCCGCGGCCGCCGCGCTCACCACCGCGCGGGCGGCGTTCTCCCGGGTGGGCCGGTCGGCGCCCTCGTGCCCGGCGAACCAGTCGAGAAGCCGCTGGTAGCACCGCTCCCAGCCGTCCCCGGCGACCATCTCCCCCGCCGCTCCGCGGTGTCCGCGGTGCAGTTGGCCGCGCAGCCACAGACCGATGCCGAGCCGGTTGCCGACGTACAGGTACACGCAGTCGCCCGAGCCCACCGACACTCCCCCCGTGCACTCGGCCAAGGTCGCGAGCTGGATGTCGTTGCCCACGACGACCGGGCCGTGGCCCGGGTCGGCGAGTTCACGGGTGAGGTCCAGGCCCGTCCACTGGGGCAGCGAGTCGCTCTCCACCACCCGGCCCGCGGCGTCCACCATGCCGCTGGTGCCGACGCCGGTCGCCAGGGGGCGCACATGGGCCGCGGCGGGCTGGGCCAGGCAGCCCGCGATCGCCTCGCGCACGGCGTCGAGGCGCCCTGCCGCCGGGAGTTCGGGCGTGACGGCGACGCGCTGGGTGGCCACCGTGCGGCCGAGCAGGTCGGCGGCGTGCACCAGAACCTTGTGCGCCCCGATGTCCACGCCCAGGACATGGGCGGCCTCGGCCCGGAAGCGGAACCTGCGCGCCGGCCTGCCCACGCTGCCGCTGCCCGGCGTCAGCTCCACCAGGCGCCCCTCGCGCAGCAGTTGGGCCGTGAGGTCCTGGGCCGTGGGCCGCGAGACCCCGATGAGGGTGGCCAGCTCGGGCACGGTGATCTCGTCCCGCTCGCGCAGCACGCGCAGGGCCGCGGCCGCGTTCAGGCGGCGCAGCAGCGACGGGTCCCCACTCTTCACGGCGTCCCCCTTGACAGCGCGATCGGTTGATCTCCAGGGTGACCCGGAGAGATTGAGAAACTTACCTAATAAATAGCGCCCTTGGGGGAGCACAGATGGGTGAGACCGGCCATCCGGAGCTGGCATGCGGAATCGGCTCCTGGGACAGCGACGTCTACGGTAACCACCGGCTGCTCGTACGCGCGGACGCCTCCGAGATCCCGGCCGGCACGGCACCCGCCGTCGCCGCCGAACTGCCGTGGCGGCGCCAGGACCCGGACCCCGCCGCGGTGGACGTGATCGTGGTCGGGCCGTCCGGGGAACGCGTGCGCAACACCGTCGCCGTGGAGGTCACGGACGAGGTGGGGCGCATCGCCTTCGAACCGGTGGACGGCCCGGGCACCTACGCCGTGCACTACCTGCCGTACGCGCACACGGGCAAGCCGTACTACCCGCAGGCCGCCTACCGCCCGCCGACCCGCACGGCGGACCCCGGCTGGGTGCACCGCTGCGGACTGCACACCGACTCCGGATGGGACAAGCTGCCGCGCGCCGAGGCCTTCGGCTACGAGGCGGCGAGCGCGGTGGACTCCTTCGCGCCGCTCGGCTTCGCGGCGACCCGGGCCGAGTGCGCCCGCGTCCGACGCGCACACGCGGACGCCCACTTCCTCCTCTTCGGCGAGGACCGCGCCCACCCCCTGGGCCGCCACGCACGGCTGCCCGCGCGCTGGGCCCTTGCCGCCCCCTTCGCCCCGCTGGACGTCACGGCGGACCGCGGGGAGTTCCTCGCGGTGCAGGCCGGCGTGTACGCGCTGCGGGAGCTGACGGACGTGCGCGCCGAGATCCGCGGGCTGCCCTTCTCCGTACGGTGCCTCAGCACCGGCGGCGTCGACGCGCGCGGCCGGACCTTCGAACGGCGCGTCACGATCGGCGAGGGGCGCGCCGGGGCGCTGTGGTTCGTCGTGGAGGTGCCCGAGGACGCCCGTCCCGGCCGGTACGAGGCGCAGATCACCGTGCGCGCCTCCGGCGTCCCCGAGCGCGTCCTGCCGCTGCTCCTGACCGTCGGCCGGGAGCGCGTCCCGGACGGCGGCGCCGGTGAACCCTCGCGGCTCGCGCGGCTCGGCTGGCTGGACTCGACGCTCGCGCAGGACGACGAACCGGTGGCGCCGTTCACGCCGGTCGAGGTGTCCGCCACGGCGGGCGGGCAGCGCCTCGACCTGCTCGGCCGCACGGTCGAACTCGGCCCCGAAGGACTCCCCCGGCAGCTGGTCTCCACCTTCACGCCCGGCGTCACGCGCGCCGACGGACCACCGCGCGAGCTGCTCGCCGCACCCGTCACCCTGGACCTCGGCCGCCCCCTGGAGCACGGACCGCTCAGCCTGGACCGGCCAGGGCCGGCGAGGGTGTGCTGGTCGTCGCGGGCGGCAGGTCAGGACGTACTCCTGCGCACCGAAGGCGAGTTGGAGGCGGACGGCTTCCTCGTGGTGCGCGCCACCGTCGAGGCCACCGCCGACACCGCACTCGACGTGACGCTGGAGGTACCGGTCCGCGAGGAGATCGCGCGCTACGCGATGGGGCTCGGCCTCACCGGGCGGGCCTGCCCCGAGACGTACGACTGGGAGTGGGACACGCCCACCCGCAACCAGGACGCGTTCTGGCTGGGCGACCCGGCGGCCGGGCTCCAGCTCGGCCTGCGCGACGAGCACTACGCGCGGCCGCTCAACACCAACTACTACCGCGAGAAGCCCCTGCGCACCCCGCGCTCCTGGGCGGGCGACGGCTCGGGCGGTGTGCGGCTGCGCACGAGCGGCAAAGTGCGCCGCCTGTCCGCCTTCAGCGGGCCCCTCGCGCTGCGCGCGGGCGAGAGCCGGTGCTTCGAGTTCCGGCTGCTCCTGACCCCGTTCAAGCCGCTGGACCCGGCACGGCAGCTCTCCGAGCGCTACTACCACGCGTACGCCTCGCCCACGGAGATCGCCGAGTACGGCGCGAACGTCGCCAATCTGCACCACGCCACGCCGCCCAACCCCTACATCAACGACCCGCTCCTGGGCGCGGACGCCCTGCGCTCTTACACCGAGGAGGCGCACGGGCTCGGGATCCGGGTCAAGGTGTACGACACCGTGCGCGAACTGACGCGGCACACACCGGAGTTGCCGGTGCTCGCGTCGCTCGGGGACGAGATCTTCGCGCCCGGACCCGGCGGCGGGCACGCGTGGCTGCGCGAGCACCTGGGCGGGGACTACGTGCCCGGCTGGGTGGCGCCCGACGTGGGGGACGTCGCCGTGGTCACGTCCGGCGAATCGCGCTGGCACAACTCCTACGTGAGCGGCATCGAGCGGCTGCGGCGGGTCGTCGGCGTCGACGGACTCTACCTCGACGACGTGGCGTACGACCGGACGACCATGAAGCGGGTCCGCAAGGCGCTGTCCGCCTCCGGCGAGACCCCGCCGCTGGTGGACCTGCACTCCTGCAACCAGTACCGCGCACCGGACGGGTTCGCCTCCAGCGCCAATCTCTACGCCGAGCTGCTGCCGTACGTCGACCGGCTGTGGCTGGGCGAGCTCTTCGACTACGAAGGCGACCACGCGGACGACGACGGCGACCCCGCGCGCCCGGAAGGCGCCGCGGGAGCCGACCCCGCGTACTGGCTCGTGGAGATCTCGGGCATCCCCTTCGGGCTGATGGGCGAGATGCTGGAGGGCGGCGGGAATCCCTGGCGCGGACTCGTCTTCGGGATGACCGCGCGGGCCCCCATGACGGACGTACGGCCCTTGTGGCGGGCCTTCGACCGGCTGCGGCTGCCGGAAGCGGAGATGACGGGCTGGTGGGCCACCGCCGCGCCCCCGGTACGGACCGGCCGGGACGACGTCCCCGCCACCACGTGGGAGGGGCCCGGAGGTACCGTCACGGCGCTCGCCTCATGGGCCCCGGAGGCGGTGGACGTGGTCCTGTCCGCACCATCCGGACCCGTCGCCGCGTACGCACCCGCGATCGAGGGGTTCCAGCCCGAGCGGCGGTTCGCCCCGGCCGAGGCGATCCGCGTGGAGCCCGGGCGGGGCTGGCTCGTGCGGCTGGAGTGAGGCGCCTGCGGGGGTCGCGGCCGAGCCGGGAGATCAGTCCGGCCGCGACACCGGCAGGGGTCAGTTCTTGTGGTCGGCGCGGGGGCGACGGGCCCGCATCGCCTCACGCTTGAGGGCCCAGGCGTCCCCCACCGGCCCCACGTGGCCGAGCTTGTCGGGGTTGAGCACCGATCGGATCGTCTGGATCCGCCCGCCGAGGAATTCGAGGACCAGGGCGCTGACGACCTTGCCGTCGCGGTCCCGGAAGATCGCGCCCGGCTGGCCGTTGATCCGGCGCTGCTCCACCTCGACCCCGACACTGACGAACTGCGGGGCGAACGCGGCGAACGTGCGGGCCACGTTCTCGGCGCCGACGATGCTCCTGGCCAGCTGCGGGGCCTTGCCGCCGCCGTCCCCGACCATGGTGACGTCGGCGGCGAGCAACTCCTGAAGCCCGTCGACGTCCCCTTCCCTGAACGCGCCGAAGAACCGCTCGGCGAGTGCGTCCCGCTCCTTGCGGTCGGCCTCGAACCGGGGGCGGCCCGCTTCCATGTGGCGCCGGGCCCGTACGGCGAGCTGACGGCACGCCGCCTCCGAGCGCTCCACGGACGAGGCGATCTCCGGGAAGCCGAACCCGAACACCTCCCGCAGCACGAAGACGGCCCGCTCCAGCGGGGTCAGCCGCTCCAGCAGCACCAGCGCCGCCATCGAGAGCGAGTCGGCCAGCTCCGCCGAGCGCTCCGGGTCCTGGTAGGGGTCGGTCAGGAGCGGCTCGGGGAACCACGGCCCCACGTACGCCTCACGCCGGACGCGGGCCGAGCGCAGCACGTCGATCGAGACCCGGGTGACCACCGCCGACAGGAAGGCCTTGGTCGACCGCGGCTCCGCCGAGGACGCCTCCCAGCGCAGCCAGCTCTCCTGGACGGCGTCCTCGGCCTCGCTGACGCTGCCGAGTATCCGGTAGGCGATCGCGAACAGCAGCGGCCGCAGCTCCTCGAACTCCTCGGTCCGGTTCACGTGAGGTCCCCCTTGAAGCCCTGGCGCCACGACGGATAACGCAGCTCCCAGCCGAGCTCCCGTTTCGCCTTGGCGTTGGAGAAGCCGCGCCCCTCGGTCATCATCGTCACCGCCACCTCCCCGGCGAGCAGGCGGGCCAGCCAGGCGGGGACCCGCATCGGCGGCTTCGCGCCCGCGCAGGCGGCCAGGTACGGCAACCACTGGGCGGCCGGAGCCGGTTCGTCGTCGACAATGTTGAACACACCTCTCGCCTTCTGCTCCACGGCCAGGACGGTAGCGCTCGCCGCGTCGTCGAGGTGCACCCAGGAGCAGTGACCCGTCCCACCCCCGACGAGCGGGAACTGCCGCTTGCGGACCAGCTCGACCTGGTCGTCGGTGGCTCCAGGGCCGTACAGGCCGCCGTAGCGCAGGGCCGCGCCGCCGGCCGCGACGACCGCGTCCTCGACGTGGCGCAGCGCGTCGGCTCCCGCCCGCGCCGGGGTCCCGGTCTCGGGGTCGAGCGGGTCGTCCTCGGTCTTGACCCAGCCGCCCCGGCGGATCCCGTTCCAGGCGGCGTAGCTCTGCGCGACGACGTGGGGGACGCCGGTGGCCTCGGCGGCGGCCAGCAGGTGGTCGGTCCCCTCGACGCGCAGCCGGACGGTGGTGGCGAACCAGCGGTCCGGGTGTCTCATGTCGGGCTTGCCCGCGTGCGCCACGGAGATGGCGGTCATCTGGTGCACGACCGCGTCCGGGCGGGCTCCGGCCACCGCCTCGCCCACGGACATGGCGTCCAGGCCGTCCATCACGACCGCCTCGGCGCCGAGACGCTCCAGCAGGCCGGTCTTCGCCGCGCTCGTCGTCGTGGCCGTCACCTGATGGCCGCGGGCCACGAGCTGCGGCACGAGGCGCCGCCCCAGGACGCCGGTCCCGCCGGCCACGAATACACGCATCGCCCTCACCCTTCCGCTGTCCGGATCCCTGGCGTCCGGAGCTGCCTCTCACAGCGGAGACGAGACAGCCCCGGACCGTGTGACACGGGCAAGGTCTTGTGGGCGGCGTCGTGTTCCTGGGCTTGTGGCTACTGGCCCATGACCAGGCCGTCCTTGGCCGCGCCGCGGCTCAGGACGACGCGGCGGATGCGGTCGCGCACGGCGGAGACGTCGGCGCCGCGGGCCAGGGCCGCGTTCAGGTTGGTCACGCGTCCCGTGCTCGTGTCGAACCACTGGGGGATGAACTCGGCCTTCTTGACCTCCCAGCGTCCGCCGGGCGCCGCGGGCGGGGCGAACGTGAAGCGGCCGAGGGTGCCCTGGTTGCCCCGCGGATCGTTGGCGCCCTCATGGTTGATCATGTCGCCGGCGATCTGGTCGCCCATGCCGTAGATCACCCAGGTCTTGCCGACCTTCTCGTAGGCCTGCGGGACGTGCGCGTGGGTGCCCAGGATCAGGTCGATGTCGGGGCGGCCGTTCGTGCGGGAGGCCGTGAGCTGCTTGCCGAGGCTCAGCTGGCGGCGGTCCGGTGCGTCCTGCCACTCGGTGCCCCAGTGGACCGAGACGACGACCACGTCGGCGCCCGCCTTCCGCGCGGCGCGCGCGTCCGCGACGATCCGCGCGCGCTCCATGAGGTTGACCGTCCAGGGCTTGCCCTTGGGCAGCGGATATCCGTTCGTGCCGTACGTGTAGGCGAGCTGGGCCACCTTCGCGCCGCCCGCGCGCATCCAGGCGGGCGACCTGCCCTCGGCGGCCGTGCGGCCCGAACCCGCGTGCTTGACGCCCGCCTTGTCGAGTGCGGCGAGCGTCCGGCGCACCCCCGCGGCGCCGTCGTCGAGCGTGTGGTTGGAGGCGGTGGAGCAGGCGTCGTAGCCGGTGGCCTTCAGCGCGTGGGCGATCTGGGGCGGGGACTTGAAGCTGGGGTAGCCGGTGTAGTCGCCGTTCGCGCCGTAGACCGTCTCCATGTGACAGATCGCCAGGTCGGCCCGGGACACGACGGGCTTGACGCCCCTGAGCATCGGCACGAAGTCGTAGCCCTCGCCGCCCGCGTCGGCGTTGGCCCTGCTGATGATCGAGGAGTGCGGGAGCACGTCCCCGGAGGCGACGAGCGTGAAGGCGCGCGGGGCGCCCTGGCCGCCGCCGGCCGCCGAGGGTGCGGAGGACGGCGCGTTCCGACGGCCCTCCCGGGCGCCTTCCTGGTGTCTTTCGCCGCCGTGCTTCGGTTTGGGCTCGGGTGCGGGTTCCGTATTCGCCGTGCAGGCGGCGGTCGCGGTGAGAGTGAATCCGATCATTACGGCGGTCAGAACGGCGGTTTTCCGCGGTGTGCGCTGCGTCATCGGCCAGGCTCCGTGAATGGGGGACATTCGGCGAAACGAATCCACATACGGACAGAAAGCCGAGTCAAGCAGCAATGCCGTCATAGTCCCCGAAAGGGACTTAAATCATCCGGCCATGTGACACGAAGAACAGAGGGCCTCCGACCTGCGACGAAACCGGAGGCCGGGTCAAGGCTCCGTAAAGCGCCTTGCTCAGCGCCCCCTTCTGGTAATCGGCTGTCCTCATCCGTGTTCCGGATTGGGGGCCAGAGGCCGGCGCTGCGCACGGATCGGAGGAAGGCGAGACGGGATGCTGCACGAGAGCCGAGGAAACACGGAGGGCCCGAGTGGTGGCGAACTGGCCGTGCCGATGGCCTGGTTGTACGCCGAGTACATCGCGGACGAATTACTGCGTACCGGCGATTTGATGCCGCCGACATCTTTCGAATACCGCGCGGGGCGTGATGCTCTGGCCCTGACTATTTTCCTCTCCGACACGGAGGGCGAGTTGTCGGGCATCCGCGTGGTGTCCCAGCTGGAGACCTGGCTGTCCCTCACGGCCTACGACCAGCCGTGGCTGGACTGGGTCGGCGAACGGATGGCCGTGCTCGCGGCGGACGCGGTCGCCTCCGGCGAGCCGGCGCCCGACCTCCAGCTGGCCGATCTCGCCTGGCGGTGGCTGGAGGAGACGGAGCTGCTCGCCCCCGACCTGGACGCGGTGCCCGGCGGCGGCTCGCCGTGCGGCGAGGACGACGGACCCAAGGTGTGGACACCCGCCTGGCGCCTGGGGCTGCCGCTCGGACATCTGGCGATCCATCTGTTCTGACCCCGCGGCAGGGACGTTCCGACACCGCTCCGGAGGCCTTCCGGCGCCCCGCGCGTGTGTTCGCGTCCCGCGTCTTGAGTGATTCGGCGGTCCGCTGCGTACGGGAGGGCAGGAAGCACCCCCTGCCCGACTCGTCACGCAAGGAACGCCATGAGGTCCCTGGAGCGGCATCGCGACGCCGGCGCCTACGCGCTCGGTGTACTCGACGCGGCGGACACCTTCCGCTTTGAGGACCACCTCATGGACTGCCCCGCGTGCCGGGCCCTGGTGGCCGAACTCGGCCCGACGGCACGGCAGCTGGCCGCCTACGACCGGCTCACCCCGCCCCCCGTCGAACCGCTGGCCGCCCCCGGCCCCGGCCTCGCCGACCGGCTGCTCGCCGAGGCCGCCCGCCTGCGCAGGGCCGGGCGCCGCCGATGGCTGTGCGCGGTCGCGGCAAGCGCCGTCCTGGCGCTCGCGGTTCCCGCCACCGCCCTCCTGCGGGCCGAGGGGCCCGGCCCGGAACAGCTCTCCGCCCGCGACGGCCGCACCGGCGTCTCGGCGACCCTGACCGCCCGGGGCCGCGACTGGGGCACGGACGTCGGGCTGCGCGTCCGCGACCCGGAAGGCGCCCACGTCTGCGAGCTCGTCGCCGTCGGCATCGACGGCTCCGAGGAGACGGTCACGACGTGGAAGGTGCCCGCGGACGAGCCCTGGGACGAGCTGTCGACACGGGGCGGCGCGGCCCTGCCCCGCGAGGACATCGCCCGCTACGAGGTGCGCACCACGGACGGACACCGCCTGCTGACCCTGCGGCGGCCCTGAACTCCCTCGAGCGGCGGCCTACTTGAGGAACTTCGACATCCTCCGGTCCGCCAGCGGCTTCCCGCCCGTCTGGCACGTGGGGCAGTACTGCAACGAGGAGTCGCTGAAGGACACCTCGCGGATGGTGTCGCCGCACACGGGGCACGGCTCACCGGTGCGGCCGTGCACGCGCAGGCCGCTCTTCTTCTCCGCCTTGAGGCGGCCCGCCGCGACCCCGCGCGAGCGCTCCACCGCCTCCGTGAGCGTGGTCCGCAGCGCCCCGTACAGCCCGTGGACCTCCTCCTTCGTGAGGCTCGACGTGAGCTTGAACGGGGACATGCGGGCCGCGTGCAGGATCTCGTCGCTGTACGCGTTGCCGACGCCCGCGATCAGCGTCTGGTCGCGCAACGCCCCCTTGATCTGCCGGCGTTCGCCCGCCAGGAGACCGGCGAGACGGTCCTCGTCGAAGTCCGGGGCCAGCGGGTCGGGGCCAAGCCGGGCGATGCCCGGGATCTGCTCCGGCGCGTCGGTCACGTACACCGCAAGGCGCTTTTGCGTGCCCGCCTCGGTCAGGTCGAAGCCCTCCCCCGTCTCCAGGGCGACGCGCAGCGCGAGGGGCCCCTTGCCGGGGCGGGGCGTGCCGTCGGGAAGGCGGTCCTTCCAGTGCAGCCAGCCCGCGCGGGCGAGATGCGTGACCAGGTGCAGTCCGTCCGCGTCCAGATCGAGGAACTTGCCGTGGCGCGCCACGGCCGTGACGGTGCGCCCCTCAAGGGCGGTGAGCGGCGGGTCGTACGTCTTGAGGACGCTGATCGCCACGGGCAGCACCCGGACGATCTCGTGGCCGACGAGGTGTTCGGTGAGGAAGGCGCGCAACGCCTCGACCTCGGGAAGTTCCGGCATCCGCGCACTCCTGACCCAGTTCCGACAACGCCATCCGCCCGCCCTCAGCCACGGCTTCGCCCCGTGGGCACGACGAACTCGCACCACACGCACTTGCCGCCGCCCCGCGACTCGACGCCCCACGCGTCCGCGAGCATGTCCACAAGCAGCAGACCACGCCCCGACACCCCTGATTCCCCGGCCTCCCTGCGGCGCGGCAGCGCGCTGGAGGAGTCCTCGACCTCGACCCGCAGGCGCCGGTCGCCGCCGCCGATGGCCCGCAGGGTCACCACCGCCGCGCCGTCGGTGTGCATCAGCGCATTGGTGATCACCTCGTCGGCCACCAGCTCGATCTCGTCCGTGCGCTCCCGGGCGCCCCAGGCGCGCACCGCCGCCCGGATCATGTGCCGGGCCTCGGCCAGCGCCTCCGGGTCGCCGGGGCCCACGTGCTGCTGGAGGCGGCCACCGGACCGGGGCGTGTCGACCGGGCGGCGGCGCAGGAGCAGCAGGGCCGCGTCGTCCTCGCCGCCCCGCTCGTCCACGATGCCGCAGAGCCGGTCCGCGAGCTCCTGGAGGTCGCGCGGACCCGAGCGGGCGAGCTCGCCCAGCGCCCGCAGACCGTCGTCCAGATCGGCGCCCGGCTCCTCGACGAGACCGTCGGTGAAGAGCAACAGGGTCTGTTCCGCGTCGAGTTCGAACGTGGTGACCGAGTATTCGAGACGGCCGAACTCGGCCGAGAGCCCGAGCGGGAGACCGCCGTCGACCGGCACCCGGCGACAGCTTCCGTCGGCCTGCTGGACGAGCGGGTCGACGTGTCCGGCCCGCACCAGCTGCACCACGCCCGAGGTCAGGTCGGCCTCCGCGTAGAGGCAGGTGGCGAAGCGCTCGGTGTCCAGCTCGTGCAGGAAGCCCGAGGCGCGGGCCATGACGGTGGCGGGCGTGTGCCCCTCGGCCGCGTAGGCGCGCAGCACGATGCGCAGCTGGCCCATGACGGCCGCCGCGTGGGTGTCGTGGCCCTGTACGTCGCCGATGACCGCCCCGACGCGACCGCCGGGCAGCGGGATCACGTCGTACCAGTCACCGCCGATGTCCCGGCCGAGCGCCGCCGAGCGGTAGCGGACCGCGATGTCGGCGCCGGGCACACCGGGGATGGTGCGCGGCAGCATCGCCTGCTGGAGGCCCTGGGCGAGGTCCTTTTCCTGTTCGTAGAACATGGCGCGCTGGAGGCTCTGGGCGATGCCGCTGCCCAGGGCGACCAGGACGTTGCGCTCCTCCTCGGTGAAGCCGGTCTTGTCCTGGTAGAGCAGACCGAGGACGCCGATCGGCTTGGCCTGGGCGATCAGCGGCAGATAGGCGGCCGAGGTGATGCCCAGCTTGTCGATGTGCGGCCACAGGTCCGGGTACGAGGCGGCGAACTCGGCCGCCGTCTCGATGAAACGCGGCGAGAGCGTGCGCACGGCGTCGCTCATCGGGTAGCGCTCGTCGATCCGCGTGAACTTGGTGCCCGGCACGAAGCTGCCCACCGGCCCCTCGGCGACCAGCCGGATCCGCCCGGCCTCGACCAGGCCCATGACCAGGTTCGAGGCGCCCAGGTGCGCGAGGCCGTGGGTGTCCTTGAGCACGTCGATGACGTCCCGGACGGTACGGGCGTGCGCGAGGGCCGCCGTGGTGCCCTGCACGATGCTCGTGCGCCGGCGGCGGTCCTCCTCCTCGTCGGCACGCTGGTGGCGGGCCGAGCTGTCGCCCAGCTCCTGGGTGGCGTCACGGACGATGCCCACGATGCGGTACGGCCGTCCCGCCGCGTCGCGGTGGATGTAGCCCTGGGTGTGGGTCCAGCGCAGCCCGCCCTCGCGCAGCCGTACCCGGAAGTAGACGCCGTAGGTCTCGCTGCCGTCCTTCAGGGCGTGTGAGACCAGGGCGTCCAGCCGGTGGGACTCGACCGCGGAGACCCGGATCGCCAGGCTCTCCGGGCGCCCGTCGAACTCGTCGGCCCGCAGGTCGAAGACCTCCAGGGCCGAGGCGTCGAAGTGCAGCAGGCGGCTTTCGAGGTCCCAGTCGAAGCAGCCTGTGCGGTTGGCCGCCAGGATCGACCGGGGATCCGCTGGCCAGTCGTCCGGCAATGGCGTGGGCGTCATGACACTTCATGATTCTTCGCCTTCGGGCCCGAGCGCGCACGCCCAGCCGCCCGGCCGCTCGGCGGCTCGGCCACTCAGCCGCTCGGCGTGAGGGTGGGCGTGGGGCAGCCCGGCGGGAGGTCGGAGGGGGTGCCGGTGGGCGGTTCCGTGCCCGTGGCGGGAGCGGGCGTGGGGCAGTCCGTGGAGCCGGCACCCCGGTCGCTGGGGGTGTCGCTGCCGCTGGGCGAGTCGCTGTCACCAGGCGTGTCGCTGTCGCTCGGCGAATCGCTGTCACCAGGGGTGTCACTGTCGCTCGGTGAGTCGCTGTCGCCGGGGGTGTCGCTGTCGCTGGGCGAGTCACTGTCACCAGGCGTGTCGCTGTCGCTGGGCGAGTCGCTGTCACCAGGCGTGTCGCTGTCGCTGGGCGAATCGCTGTCACCAGGCGAGTCGCTGTCGCTGGGCGAATCGCTGTCGTCCGGACCGGTCGGGGACGGCGAGGTCGGGGACGGAGACGTCGGGGGCGTGGTCGGGGACGGTGTGGTCGGCGTCGGGGTCGGCGGCGGCACCGTGTGGTCCGCGCGCCCGTGCCCGTCCCCGGTCTTCCGCTCGATCCACGTGTTGTCGACGATGTTCACGAGGGTGATGTTCACGATGATCTTCGGTGCCGGAGTCACCACGACGACCTGCGCCGGGCGGTAGCCGGACCACTGCTCGCCCTGGTGGCGCGGGGTGCCCTTGAGCGCGACCGGCGGCTTCAGCGGGTTCCCGCAGGCACACCGCACGCGGGGCAGCCCCCGGTCGTCGACGAGGACGGCGGTGCCCGTCTGGAGCACGGACTGGAAGCCGGTGGCGGCGCCGTCGCGGTAGCCGTGGTTGGTGACGCGCGTGTCGGCCCGCAGCACCACCGGCGTCAGGCCGCGCAGGAAGCCCGGGATGTCGGCCCGGTCAATGCCCGACGCCTGGGCGAAGGCGCGGGCCTTGCCCTGGTCGGAGGTGAGGAAGCGGACCTGGGCGTTCACGTCGCAGCTGCTCACGGAGAGCGTGCCCCCGTACAGACCGGGTGTGCCGCCCGAGAGGGAGCGCACGCCCGGGGCCGTCGGCGAGGAGGTTCCGCTCGGCGAGGATTGCGGCGAACGGGTGACGGGCGAGGGGGTCGCCGCGTTCTTCGCGGTGGAGTCCGTGAACGGATCGGGCCCCTGGGCGGCGACCGGCTGCATGAACAGCTCGGGGCCGCCGTCCGCGGAGTCTTTGCCGCCCCCGCCGGAGCATCCCGCGACGGCGAGGGCCGCGGATATCGCGAAGGCCGTCGCATAGGTCCTGGTCGGTACGCGCACCGGGCTCTCCCGCCTGCTGTCGGGCACTTTGTCCATTCTCTGGGGCAGCGGGAGCCGGTGCGCAAACCGGGCGGAGGGCCGGGCGCGGGAGGGTTCCGGGCCGGTTCGGGCGCAAGATGGCCTTGTGGAGTGGTTCACAGCGGATCAGTACTGGCTCGGCCGTCTCGTCTTCCAGCGGGCGCTCGCCGCGGTCTATCTCGTCGCGTTCCTGGGCGCCGCCTTGCAGTTCCGCGCGCTGATCGGGGAGCGCGGGATGCTGCCGGTGCCGCGCTTCGTGGAGCGTGTGCCCTTCCGCCGGGCGCCGAGCCTCTTCCAGCTGCACTACTCGGACCGCTTCTTCGCCCTCGTGGCGTGGTCGGGCTGCGCCTGCGCGGTCGCGCTCCTCGCGGGCGCCGACGGCCTGCTCCCGCTGTGGGGCGGCATGCTGCTGTGGCTGGTGCCGTGGTTCCTGTATCTGTCGATCGTGAACGTGGGGCAGACCTGGTACGGCTTCGGCTGAGAGTCACTGCTTATGGAGGTGGGCTTCCTCGCCGTCTTCCTCGGCAACGACGAGACGGCGCCGCCGGTGCTCGTCCTGTTCCTGCTGCGCTGGGTGCTGTTCCGCGTCGAGTTCGGGGCCGGGCTGATCAAGCTGCGCGGCGACGCCTGCTGGCGCAAGCTCACCTGTCTGTACTTCCATCACGAGACGCAGCCGATGCCGGGCCCGCTGAGCTGGTTCTTCCACCATCTGCCCCGACCGGTCCACCGGGTGGAGGCCGCGGCGAACCACCTCACCCAACTCGTCGTGCCCGTCCTGCTGTTCACGCCGCAGCCGGTCGCCACGGCGGCGGCCTGCCTGATGATCGCCACGCAGCTGTGGCTGGTCCTCTCGGGGAACTTCTCCTGGCTGAACTGGCTGACGATCGTGCTGGCCGTGTCCGTCGTGGACACGGGGTCGGTGGGCGCGCCGACATCGCCGCCGTCGGCCCCGCTCTGGTACGAGATGGTCGTCATCGCGGTGACGGCGCTGATCCTGGCGCTGAGTTACCGGCCGGCGCGCAATCTGTTCTCCCGGCGGCAGATCATGAACTTCTCCTTCGATCCGCTCCATCTCGTCAACACCTACGGCGCGTTCGGCAGCGTCAGCCGCGTCCGCCAGGAGGTCGTCGTCGAGGGCACGGCCGACACCACGCCCCGCCAGGACGCGCGGTGGCAGGAGTACGGATTCAAGGGGAAGCCGGGCGACGTGCGGCGCTGGCCGCGGCAGTTCGCGCCCTACCACCTGCGGCTCGACTGGATGATGTGGTTCGCCGCGCTCTCCCCCGCCTACGCGCGCTCGTGGTTCGGCCCGCTGGTGGAGCGGCTCTTGGAGGGCGACCGGGACACGCTGCGGCTGCTGCGTCACGCCCCCTTCCCGCCAGACGCGCCTCCCGCGTACATCCGCGCCCGCCTCTACCGCTACCGCTACACCACCTGGCGTGAGCTGCGGGAGACGGGCGCGTGCTGGGAGCGGACCTACGTACGGGAGTTCCTGCCGCCGACCCGGATCAGCTCACCGCGCTGGGGCCGGAAGGGTCAGAGGCCGTAGACGCGGGTCGCGGTTCCGGCGAACACCGCGGCGCGCTCGCTCTCGCCCAGCGAGCGGGTCAACTCACCTGCCGTCTCGACGACTTCCGCGTACGGGGCGGCCAGGGTGCAGACGGGCCAGTCCGAGCCGAACATCAGCCGGTCGGGGCCGAAGGCAGCCAGGACGGTGTCGGCGTACGGGCGCAGGTCGGCCGTCGTCCAGGCCTGCGGGTCGGCTTCGGTGACCAGGCCGGAGAGCTTGCAGACGGTGTTGGGCAGGGCGGCCAGCGCGCGGATGGCCGTGCCCCAGGGCTCCAGGGCGCCCGAGGCGATGGGCGGCTTGCCCGCGTGGTCCAGGACGAACGTGAGCCCGGGGTGCTCCCGCGCGGCCCTCACGCAGGCCGGGAGCTGGTGGGGCAGGACCACGAGGTCGTAGGCCAGGCCCGCGGCACCGACCGCGGCAAGGCCCCGGCGCACGTCGGGCCGCAGCAGCCACTGCGGGTCGGGCTCGCCCTGCACCTGGTGGCGGATGCCCACGAGACGCTGCCCGCCGGGGAGTTGCCGCAGGGCGGCGAGCGCATCGGCGACGTCCGGGCGGGTGAGGTCGGTCCACCCGACGACTCCCGCCACGAGGTCGCTGCCGGCGGCCAGGGCGAGGAGTTCCGGTGTCTCCTCGGCGACGGTGACCGTCTGGACCAGGACCGTCGCGGCCACGTTCGCGGCCCGCGCCTCGGGCAGCAGGTCGGCCAGGGAGAAGTCCCGGCGGATCGGGGCGAGCGCATCGCCGGTGATCCACTCCTGGTCGCGTACGGACAGGTCCCACACGTGGTGATGGGCGTCGACGAGGTCTTGCGTCACGGCAGCTCCCATACGACGGGCAGTCCGGCCTCCGCGCCCTCGGAGGAGTAGTCGTGGACGACGTCCAGGAGCTCCGCCATGCGTGCCTGCCAGGCGATGTTGACCGGCAGCTCGTGGAGTTCCGCGAGCATCCGAGCGTAGTCCTCGCACTCCAGGACGTGGAAGAGGTCGGTGCCGCTGCGCCAGATCGTCCAGGAGGTGGCGCCCGCAGCCCGGATGGCGGCCGTCAGCTCGGCGGGCACCTCGCGGTGGGCGGCGTCGTACTCCGCCAGGCGGTCGGCGCGGACCTTGGTGTGCAGGGCGATCCTCACGCGGGGTCCTCTCCGGGGACGGGTACGCCGACGGGCAAAAGCCCCTCGGCACGGGCTTCCTTCCAGAAGCCGTCGGGGACGGCGGCCGTGAACTCCTGTGCCGCGTCGCGGACTTCGTGCGCCGAGCGGGCCCCGACCAGGACGGTGGTCACCGCCGGGTGGGCCAGGGGGAAGGCCAGTGCGGCCGCCCGCAGGGTGGTGCCGTGCCGCTTCGCGGTCGCCTGTAGCCGGCGGGCGCGGTCCACGAGGGCCTGGGGCGCGGTGGTGTAGTCGTAGGTCGCGCCGGGTCCGGGATCGGCGAGCAGCCCCGAGTTGAAGACGCCGCCGATCACCACCGCCGTGCCGTGCTCGTGCGCGGCGGGGAGCAGCTCGGTCAGGGCGCTCTGGTCCAGGAGGGTGTAGCGGCCCGCGCAGAGCACGGCGTCGGCGTCGGTGTCCCGGACGAAGCGGGTGAGCATCGCCGTCTGGTTCATGCCCGCGCCGATCGCGCCGACGACGCCTTCGGCGCGCAGCCGCTCCAGGGCCGGGTAGCCCTCCCGGAAGGCCTGCTCCGCGTGGTCGTCCGGGTCGTGGAGGTAGACGACGTCGACGCGGTCGAGGCCGAGCCGGGTCAGGCTCGCCTCCAGGGAGCGCCGGACGCCGTCCGCGCTGAAGTCCCAGACGCGGCGGTGCGTGGCGGGGACGGCGAAGCCATGGGCGAGGTCGTCGCCCACGGGTGCGGCGACCGGTTCCAGGAGCCGGCCGGCCTTGGTGGAGAGCGTGTACGCGGACCGGTCGCGGCCGCGCAGGGCCTGGCCCACCCGGCGTTCGGACAGGCCGATGCCGTAGTGCGGTGCCGTGTCGAAGTAGCGGATGCCCGCGTCCCATGCGGCGTCGATCGCCGCCGCGGCCTCCTCGTCGCCGATCGGGGCGTAGAGGTTGCCGAGGGCGGCGGCGCCGAAGGACAGCTCGGTCACCTCGACGCCGCCGGGTCCCAGGGTGCGCCGCGCCGGGCCGCTCACCGGCTCGCCGGGCGCAGCCGCAGGCCCTGCATGCCGCCGTCGACGGCCAGCGCGGTGCCGGTGGTGGCGCCGGAGAGCGGGCTCGCCAGGTAGGCGACGGCACCGGCGACCTCGTCCGCCGAGACGAGGCGCCCGGTCGGCTGGCGGGCCGCGAGGGCGGTGCGCTCGGCCGCCGGGTCGGGCGCGGCGTCCAGGAGCCGGCCGACCCACGGGGTGTCGACGGTGCCGGGGTTGACGCAGTTGACGCGTATCCCTTCGCGGACGTGGTCGGCGGCCATGGCGAGCGTCAGGGAGAGCACCGCCCCCTTGGACGCCGAGTACAAGGCGCGCTGCGGCAGGCCCGCGGTGGCGGCGATCGAGCAGGTGTTGACGATCGCCGCGCGGGTGGAGAGGCGCAGGTGCGGCAGGGCGGCGCGGGTGGTGCGCACGATCCCCAGGACGTTCACGTCCAGCACCCGGTGCCACTGGGCGTCGTCGTTGTCCTCGACGGTGCCCTGGGCGCCGATGCCCGCGTTGTTGACCAGGACGTCGAGTCCGCCGAGATCGGCGACCGCCGCGGCGACGGCCTCGCGCACCGAGGCGTCGTCGGAGACGTCGGCGCGGTACCCGGTGAGCGGCTTCTCCACGCCGCCGGGATCCAGGTCGAGGACGGCGACCCGGGCGCCGCGCGCGGCGAGCAGTTCGGCGGTGGCCCGTCCGATGCCGGAGGCTCCGCCGGTGACCAGGGCCGTGAGCCCCTCGAAGTCGTTCATGCCGCTGCTCCTTTGCCCTGAGCGAGGTCGGCGGCCCAGAAGGCGCCGTCCGGATAGGTGAACTCGGCGAGGGACTCGGCCCGCATGGTGGCCGAGAAGCCGGGCGCGGTGGGCGCCCGGTAGTGGCCCTCGCGCACCACGACCGGGTCGATGAAGTGGTCGTGGAGGTGGTCGACGTACTCGATGACGCGGTTCTCGGTGGTGCCGGCGAGCGCCACGTAGTCGAACATCGACAGGTGCTGGACGAGTTCGCACAGGCCCACGCCGCCGGCGTGCGGGCAGACGGGGACACCGAACTTGGCGGCGAGCAGCAGGATCGCGAGGTTCTCGTTGACTCCGCCGACGCGGGCGGCGTCGATCTGGAGCACGTCGATCGCGCCCGCCTGGAGGAGCTGTTTGAAGACGATGCGGTTCTGCACGTGCTCGCCGGTGGCGACCTTGACCGGGGCGACCGCCGTGCGGATGGCCGCGTGGCCGAGGACGTCGTCGGGGCTGGTGGGCTCCTCGACCCAGTACGGGTCGAACTCCGCCAGGGCGCGCGTCCATGCGACGGCCTCGCCGACGTTCCAGCGCTGGTTGGCGTCGATGGCCATCCGGATGCCGGGGCCGATCGCCTCGCGTGCGGTGCGGCAGCGGCGTACGTCGTCCGCCAGGTCCGCGCCGACCTTCAGCTTGATCTGCGTGAAGCCGTCCGCCACGGCCTGGCGGGCGAGCCGGGTCAGCTTCTCGTCGCTGTAGCCGAGCCAGCCGGGCGAGGTCGTGTAGCCGGGGAAGCCGCGCTCGCGCAGCGCGGTCTCCCGCTCGGCCGCTCCCCGCCGGCCCTCCCGGAGCATGGCGAGGGCTTCCTCCGGTGTGAGCGCGTCGGCGATGTAGCGGAAGTCGACCTGGGAGACCAGCCATTGGGGCTCGGCGTCCGCGAGGAACCGCCACAGCGGCTTGCGGGCCCGCTTGGCCGCCAGATCCCACAGCGCGTTCACGACGGCGCCGATGGCCATGTGCATCACGCCCTTCTCGGGCCCCAGCCAGCGCAGTTGGCTGTCCCCGACCAGATCGCGGTTCAACGTCCCCGGATCGGCGCAGAGTTCCTCGACGGACCGGCCGAGCACGTGGTGGCGCAGCGCCTCGATCGCGGCGACCTGGACGTCGTTGCCGCGTCCGATGGTGAAGGTGAAGCCGTGCCCCTCCAGGCCGTCGTCCGCGTCGGTGCGCAAGGCCACGTAGGCGGCGGAGTAGTCGGGGTCCGGGTTCATCGCGTCGGATCCGTCCAGCTCCCGTGAGGTCGGGAACCGTACGTCATACGTGTCGACCGCGGTGATGCGGGCGGAGGTCGGGGACACAGGAGGCCTTTCCGGAAAGGGGCGAGGAGACGGGGAACCCGGAGCGGGGTCAGTCCTGTGCGCGGCCGGTGGTGACGCGCGCGATCATCAGGGCGACCAGGATGATTCCGCCGTAGATGGCCTGGATCCAGAAGGACGGCACCTGGGCGAGGGTGAGCAGGTTCTGCACGACGCCGAGCAGCAGGACGCCGGTGAGGGCGCCGAACATGGTGCCTTTGCCGCCGTCCAGGCTGATGCCGCCGATGACGGCGGCGGCGAACACGGTGAAGATCATGTTCTGGCCCTGGTTGGCGTTGATCGCGCCGACGTAGCCGGTCTGCATGAGTCCGCCGACGGCGGCGAGGACACCGGCGACGACGAACACCCCGAGCATCACGCGCTCGACGCGGATACCGGCGGCGCGGGCCGCGTCCGGGTTGCCGCCGATCGCGTACAGGGCACGGCCCACCCGGTGGTACTTGAGGACGAGGCCCGCGACGCCGAAGGCGACGGCGGCCAGCCACACCGAGAGCGGGATGGTCAGGAACGTCGAGGTCGCGAGGGTGTAGAAGGCGTCGGGCATCCCGAAGAGCGTCTTGCCCTCGGTCGCGCCGACCAGTAGCCCGCGCAGCACGATCAGCATGGCGAGCGTGACGATGAACGCGTTGAGCTTGAGCTTCACCACGAGGATGCCGTTGAAGGCGCCGATGACCGCGCCGACGGCGAGGATCGCGAGCAGCGCCACGGCGGCGGGCAGCTCGGCGCCGAAGCCGGCCTGCGCGGCGGGCAGCACGAGCAGCGCGCCGACGGCGGGCGCGATGCCGACGACCGATTCGAGGGACAGGTCGAACTTGCCGGTGATGAGGACGAGCGACTCGGCGAGCACCACCATCGCGAGCGCCGCGGAGGCACCGAGGATGGAGATGAGGTTGCGCTCGGTGAGGAACGAGTCGTTCACCAGGGTGCCGAGCACCATGAGCAGTAACAGGGCCGGTACGAGCGCGAGTTCGCGGGCGCGGCGCAGGACGATGCTCTTCGCCGCTCGGCCCTCCGCGGGGCGCGCGGGCACGGGGGTGGTGGCCTGCGCGGCCGGGGCCTTGATGTCAGCCATGGTGATCTCCTTGTGCGTCGGCCGCGGGCCGGTGGGAGCTTGTCGCGCCGTTCCTCGCGCCCCCTGCGGGGCTCGGCGGGCCCACCCCCTCGATGGAGGCGATCAGGTCGTGGTCGGTGAAGCCCGCCGCGTGTTCGGCGACGATCCGGCCGTGGAAGAGGACCAGGACGCGGTCGCAGCGCCGCAGGTCGTCCAGCTCGTCGGAGACGACCAGGACGGCGGTGCCGTCCTCGCGGGCGTTGTCCATGCGGGCGAGCAGCGACTCCTTGGACTTCACGTCCACGCCCGCGGTGGGGTTGATGAGGACGAGCAGCCGCGGGTCGGAGGCGAGGGCGCGGGCCATGACGACCTTCTGGGCGTTGCCGCCGGAGAGGTCCGACACGGGCTGGTCCGGCCCCTCGGCGTGGATGTCGAGGCGGGCGATCAGCTCATCGGCGAAGCCGCGCTTGCGCTCGGTGCCGACGAAGCCGTACTTGCCGAGCCGGTCGAGCACGGTCATCGTGGCGTTGTCGCCGATCGTCATCCCGAAGACCAGGCCCTGGTCGTGCCGGTCGCGCGGGACGCAGCCGACGCCGGCCCGCAGCGCGGCACCCACGTCGCCGAACGGGAGTCTCCTGCCGTCGAGCCGGGCGCTTCCGCCGGTCGGCGTGTGCAGCCCCGCGATGGTCTCCGCGAGGTTGATCTTGCCGCTGCCGCTGGACCCCGCGAGCCCGACGACCTCGCCCTTGCGGACGGTCAGGTCGACGTCCGCGTACGAGTCGCTGGTGAGGCCTTCGACGGTGAGCATCACCGGGGCGTCGGCGGGGACCTCGGTCCGGGCCACGGACTCCTCCGCCGCCTTCTTCTCCGGCAGGGCCTCCCCCGCCATCGCCTCGACCAGGGCGGCGCGCGGCAGGTCGGCCACGGGCGCGGTGGTGATCCAGCGGGCGTCGCGCAGGACCGTGACGGTCTGGCACACCTCGTAGACCTCCTGGAGGTGGTGCGAGATGAACAGGAAGGTGACGCCGGACTCCTGGAGCGCCCGCATGCGCGTGAAGAGCCGTTCGATCTCGCGGTTGTCGAGCTGCGCGGTGGGCTCGTCGAGGACGATGAACCGCGCCCCGAAGCTCAGTGCCCGTGCGATCTCGACCATCTGGCGGTCCTCGACCTTGAGGTCGGCGGTCCGCGCGTCCGGGTCGACCCGCACGTCCCAGGTGTCGAGCACCTCCGCGGCCCGGGTGCGCAGCTTGCGCCAGCTGATGAAGCCGCCGCGGCCTTGGGGCTGCCGGTTGATGAAGAGGTTCTCGGCGACGGTCAGGTCGGGGACGACGGTCGGCTTCTGGTAGACGCAGGCCACCTTGCGGCGCCAGGCGTCGCGGTCGGCGAGCGCGGGCGCCGGGGCGCCGTCGAAGCGGACGGTGCCCGCGTCCGGGGCCTGGAGTCCGGTGAGGAGGGTGACGAGGGTGGACTTGCCCGCGCCGTTGCGGCCGACGAGGGCGTGGGACTCACCGGGCAGGACGGTGAGCCGTCCGTCCTGGAGCGCGACGGTGGGTCCGTACCGCTTGGTGATGCCGGTCGCTTCGACGAGCGCCGGCGGCCCCGGCAGCGGGGACTTGGTCATCGGCGTACTCATTTGACCGTGTTGCCCCACAGCTTGGAGTCGTCGACGTTCTCCTTGGTGACCAGCGGGGCCGGCAGCTGGTCCTCCAGGATGCCGCTGGGCAGCTTCACGATGGTGGAGTCGTGGTCGGTCGGTCCCGGCTTGAACGTCTTGCCGTTCATGGCGGCCTTGATGTAGTACATCCCGTACTTGGCGTACGCGTCGGCGGGCTGCGAGACGGTGGCGTCGATCTGGCCCTTGCGGATGGCGTCGAACTCCTGCGGGATGCCGTCGTTCGAGATGACGGCGATGTGGCCCTTCGCGCCGGCCTTCTTGAGCAGTCCCTTGGACTTCAGGGTCTGGAGGGTGGGCGCGAGGTAGACGCCGCCCGCCTGGAGGTAGATGCCCTTGATGTCGGGGTTCGAGTTGAGGAGCGTGTCCAGTTTCGAGGCGGCCGTGTCGGACTCCCACTTGGCGGGGATCTCCAGGACCTTGAGCTTGGGGTACTTCTTCTTCACGCAGGTGCGGAACGCCTCGGAGCGCTCGCGGCCGTTGACCGAGGCGAGGTCTCCCATGATCTGGACGACCTTGCCGGTCTTGACCTGGCCGCCGAGGTAGTCGCAGGCCTTCTCGCCGTACGCGACGTTGTTCGCCCGCACCACCATCGCGACCTTGCCCTTCTCGGGGGCGACGTCGACGGCGACCACGGGCACGCCCTTGCGCTCGGCCTGGTCGAGTCCGGCGGAGATGGCGGCGCTGTCGAGGGGCGCGACGACCAGGCCCTTGACGCTCTGGTTGAGCTGGTTGTTGATGTCGGTGATCTGCTGCGAGGGGTCGCTGTTGGAGTTGACCGTCTTGTTCGCGTCCACGTCCTGCGCCTTGGCCATCTTCGGCACGTAGTCGTTGTACGACTGCCAGAACGGCGAGGTCAGCAGGGGCAGGATCACCCCGACCTTGCCCTCGCCGCCGCCTTCGCCGCCCGCGGGCGCCGCGCTGTCCTTCGTGCTGCCGCAGGCGGTGAGCACGAGGGACGCGCAGGCCGCCGCGGCGGCGAGGCGCGCCACCCGCGAGGTCCCCGCCCTGCCTGCCCTGCTGCCGGTCCTGTTGCGCACTGTTCTGCAGGCCATCTGACGGCTCCTCATCAAGCGTGGATCGGACGGGATTCGGACGGGGATTCCGGCGGGTTCCGGGCAGGGGCCGGCCGCGACCGGACGGGAGAGCCCGGTCGCGGCCGAGCGGGTCCGCACCAGCCCCAGCGACTGATGGGCGAATATTTATCAGACCACTTGGCGCCCCCAACACCCCTTGGCGCCAAGTTTTCCCACTTTCAAGCCGTAGTGGTCCGACCACATCTCTGATTAGACTGCGGCGCACTCGGCTAGTGGAGGAGCGTTACGTGGATCAGACCGCCCCGCAGAAGGGCACCGTGACGCAGCGGGCCATCGAGCAGATCAAGGCCATGATCGGCGAGGGCCGGCTCGAACCGGGCCAACGCCTGCCCACCGAGCGGGACTTGGCGGCCCAGATCGGCATCTCCCGCAGCTCCATGCGGGAGGCGATCCGCGCGCTCACCGTCATGGGGGTCCTGGAGGCCCGGCACGGCTCGGGCATCTACGTCACCCAGCTGGAGGCCGGGGATCTCCTGGAGACCTTCGGCGTCGTGGCCGATCTGTCGCGCGGGCCGCGCCTGGTGGAGCTCCTGGAGGTGCGCAGGGTCCTCGAATCCACGGCGACGGCGCTGGCGGCGGCCCGCATCTCCCCCGACCAGCTGGCCGACGTGGAAAAGCACCTGGAGGCGATGAACGCCACGGAGGACCCGGAGGAGATCCTCTCCCACGACCTGGCGTTCCACCGCGCGATCGCCTTCGCGGCGGGCAACGACACCATGGCGGCGATCCTGGAGGGCCTGTCGTCGCGCACGTTCCGCGCCCGGGTCTGGCGCGGCTACCAGGAGGAGGGCGCCTTCGAACGCACCCGCCGCGAACACGCCCGCATCCACCGCGCCTTGGTGGCCCGCGACCCGGAAGCGGCAAGAGCCGCGGCGGCGGCCCACGTGGGAGAGGTGGAGGAGTGGCTGCGGGGGCAGCTGGACGGCTAGGCGATGAGGGTCTGCTTCGGACGGACCACGCAGAACTCGTTTCCCTCCGGGTCGGCGAGGACCGTCCAGGATTCCTCGCCGCTCTGGCCGACCTCCGCCCTGCGCGCCCCCAGCGCGAGCAGCCGCTCGATCTCCGCCTCCCGGTCGCGTGCTTCGGACGTCAGGTCGAGGTGCAGGCGGTTCTTGACGGCCTTGCGGTCCGTCACCGGCATGAAGCAGATGCCCACCGGCGCGGTCTCGTCCGGCCCGATCACCACCTCCCGCTCCCGCTCGGACAGGATCCGCCAGCGCAGCGCCTCGGCCCAGAACCGGGCCTGGGCGGGCAGGTCATGGGCGTCGATGACGATGTGGTGCAGCGAGAGAGGCATGTCGGCCAGTGTGCCCGGCGGCGGCTGGCCACACCCCGGGACGCGACGCGTCGGACCACTCGGTCGGTGGCACTCGGGCGCCGGCGGGGTCTTCCCCGCCGGCGCCCGAGTGGGGGATCCGCTCAGCCCGCCGTCACGCCCGCGTCAAACGCAGCGTCACCAGTTCGAACGGTCGCAGCTTCAGGGTGACGGCGTCACCCGCGCGCTCCGGGGCTCCGGCGTCCGCGAGGGGCCGCTCCAGGAGGTCCGTCACCTCGACGGAGCCGACCGGGAAGCCCGCCGTCAGCGTGGCCTTCGCGCGGCCTCCGCGTGACTCGTGGAAGCGGACGACCACGTCACCGCTGCCGTCGTCGGCGAGCTTGACCGCCGTGACGACCACGGCGTCGTCGTCGACGCTCACCAGCGGGGCCACCTCGCCGCCGCCCGTGAGCCGCCGCTCGGGCAGGTTGATGCGGTAGCCCTCCCGCACCGCGTCGCCGATCCCGGCCCCCGGCACCAGCGCGTGCCGGAAGCGGTGCACGCCCTGGTCCGTCTCGGGATCGGGGAAGCGCGGGGCGCGCAGGAGCGAGGCGCGGACCGTCGTCGTCGTACCGGAGTCCGAGGCGCGCACCGTGCGCGTCACGTCATGGCCGTACGTCGAGTCGGTGACCAGGGCGACGCCCCAGCCCGGCTCCTCCACGTGCACGAAGCGGTGGTTGCACGCCTCGAACTTGGCCGCCTCCCAGCTCGTGTTGGTGTGCGTGGCCCGGTAGAAGTGACCGAACTGCGTCTCCGACGCGTACCGCTCCGCGTGCACGTCCAGCGGGAACGCCAGCTTCAGGAACTTCTCCGTCTCGTGCCAGTCCACCTCGGTGTCGATGTCCAGGCGCGGGGAGCCCGGCGTCAGGGACAGCACCTGGGTCAGGCGCGAGGCCCCGAAGCTCCGTACGACACGGACCGAGGCACCGTCTTGGCCCGGCGCGACCTCGTCGGCCTCGGTGAGATCGGTGACCGTGTTCCGGTAGAACTCGTCGACGTCCCACGCGTCCCACATGTTCGGGAAGTCGGCGTGGATCTGCGGCAGGTTCGCCGCCTGGCCGGGTGCGACGGTCTCCCGGTCGGCCACGACGTCGTACGCCGAGACGACAAGACCGCGCGCGTCGATCTCGACCCGCAGCAGCCCGTTCTCCAGGACATAGCCGCCGTCGGCGCGCGAGGCGATCGCCGACTGGCCGTCGATCGCGGCGGGCCGGGCGCCGCCCGCGGGAACGCCGTCGCGGGTGTGCGGGGTGGAGTTGAAGACGAGGGTGTCCGTGCCGCCCTCCCCCGCCAGCGCCCGCTGGGCCGCGTCGATGATGCCGTTCAGCTCCTCGGCGACCTTCGCGTAGGTCGCCCGCGCCTCCCGGTGCACCCAGGCGATGGACGAGCCGGGCAGGATGTCGTGGAACTGGTGGAGCAGGACCGTCTTCCAGATGCGGTCCAGGTCTTCATAGGGGTACGCGAAGGCGGGCGACCTGACGGCCGCCGTCGCCGCCCACAGCTCGGCCTCCCTCAGCAGGTGCTCGCTGCGGCGGTTGCCCTGCTTGGTGCCGGCCTGGCTGGTGAGGGTGGCACGGTGCAGCTCCAGGTACAGCTCCCCCACCCAGACCGGGGCGTTCGGGTACTCCGCCTCGGCCTTCTCGAAAAAGGCGGCGGGGGTCTCCCACTCGACGGTCGCCGAGCCCTCCAGGTCCCGCAGGCGGCCGGCCTTCGCGATCATCTCGCGGGTGGTGCCGCCCCCGCCGTCGCCCCAGCCGGTGGGGGCGAGGGAGTGCCGGGCGACGCCCTTGTCCTTGAAGTTCTTCGCCGCATGGGCGATCTCGCTGCCCTTCATCGAGCAGTTGTAGGTGTCGACGGGCGGGAAGTGCGTGAAGATACGGGTCCCGTCGATGCCCTCCCAGTTGAAGGTGTGGTGCGGGAAGCGATTGGTCTGCGACCAGGAGATCTTCTGGGTGAGCAGCCACTTTGACCCGGCCGCCTTGATGATCTGCGGGAGGCCCGCCGCGAAGCCGAAGGTGTCGGGCAGCCACGCCTCGTCGTTCTCGATGCCGAACTCGTCGAGGAAGAACCGCTTGCCGTGCACGAACTGACGGGCCATCGCCTCCGAGCCCGGCATGTTCGTGTCGGACTCGACCCACATGCCGCCCGCCGGCACGAACCGCCCCTCGGCGACCGCCTTCTTGACCTTGGCCCACACCTCGGGCCGGTGCTCCTTGACCCACGCCCACTGCTGGGCCTGCGACATGGCGAAGACAAAGTCCGGCTCGTCCTCGATGAGCGCGGTCATGTTCGACGTCGTCCGCGCGACCTTGCGCACCGTCTCGCGCAGCGGCCACAGCCACGCGGAGTCGATGTGGGCGTGGCCGACGGCGCTGATGCGGTGGGCGGAAGGCTCGGCGGGGGTGCTCAGGACGCCTTCGAGCTCGGCGCGGGCCGCAGCGGCGGAGCCGTTCACGTCCTGGAGGTCGACGGCGTCCAGGGCGCGCCCGACGGCCCGTACGACGGCGTAGCGGCGCCCGGAGTCCTCGGGGAGCTCGTGCATCAGCTCGCCGAGGACTTCGAGGTCGATGACGAGCTGCCACACGGTCTCGTCGAAGACGGCGAGGTCCATGCGGGCGAGCTTGTACTGGGGCTCGCCGCCGGCCGTCTCCTTGTCGCCGAGCTGGGTGGGCAGGAAGGGGTGGTAGTCGAGGATGACCGGGTTGGAGGCGGCCTCGACGTGCAGCTGGACGTCTTCGCCGCCGGCCGCGGGGGCGGCGATCCGCACCCACTGGTTACGGGGGTTGAGGCCCTTCACCGGGGTGCCGTCGGGGCGGTAGACCAGGCCCTCGCACTGGAAGCCGGGCATGTTCTCGTCGAAGCCGAGGTCGAGGACGGCCTCGACGGTCTTCCCCGCCCATGCCTCGGGGACGGTGCCGGTCACGCGGAACCAGCTGGTGGCCCAGGGGGCGCCCCAGGCGGCGCCCACCTCGGTCGGTTCCGGGGTGGCGGCGAGCCCCTCCGCCACGGGGACGGGTTCACCGGGGGCGTTCCACACGGCGACGTCCAGCGGGACGGACTCGGGGTAGACGGCGGGGCGGATGCGTTCGTCGAGGACGCGCTTGAGGCGGGCTTCGATGAGGGTGCGGTCGTCGTGCATGTTCTCTCCGAGGGTTGGTGCGGGTGGGCTGTACGGAAGCCTTGCGTGCCGTCATCACCGGCTCCGCCGAGTTCGTCCTCAAGCGCCGAAGGGGCAGGACATTCCAGCTCCGCAGGCGCTTGAGGCCATCTTGCCCGGCTGGGGCGGAGCCCCGGCAGGCCCCCGCGCCGAGCGGGTTTGGGGGAAGGGGCGGGGTCGGGGTCCGGGGAAAGAAGGACCTTGGCCTAGCCGACCTCCCCCGGCCGTACGACCTCCGTGATGCCCCGCGCAGCCAGGTGCGCGGAGTCCCCCGCCCTGCTGTCCAGCACGGTGGTAGGCCTGACTCCGTCCGCGGCGAGGCGGGCGAACGCCTCGAACACCGCGCCCCCGGGCGCGCACGCCGACCGCTCCGAGGCCGAGTCGTCGACGACGACGGCAGTGGCCCGCACCGCGGGCGCGTACTCCCTGCCCCGCCACTCCTCGGCGAGCCGCGCAAGGACCTCGCCACCGGGCTTGACCTGACCGTCGTTGGTCAGCAGACCGAGGCTGTACTCGAGTTCGGGGAAGTCGGCGAGCCCCCGCGACACGTCGTGCGAGCACCACCACGTCACCCCCCACACGTCCGCGCAGTCCAGGGCCGCCTCCACCGTCGCCTCGGTGAAGGCCGCCGCGTGCTCGGCGGGGATGAGGGGAGCGGGCGCGCCCACCTCCTGGAGCCAGACGGGGCGGTGCGGATCGTCCGCCCAGGCCTTGGACAGTTCGATCATGTACGCCGCGTGCTGCGCGGTGGCCACGCCGTCCCGCCCGTGCCGCTGGGCCGTGCCGTTGAACACCCAGGAGTGCACGGCGGTCACGCCGCCGAGCCGCGCGGCCTGGGCCGGGGTGAAGGGCTGGTCCTCCTGGTACCAGGCGGCGTCGTACTCGGCGTGCAGATGCAGCTTGCCGGGCGCGCCCTCCTCGCACGCGGCGAGCACCCGGCGCAGCCACGCCTCCGCCTGGTCCGGCGTGATGCGGTCCGGGTCGGGGTGCGGGCCCGCCGAGAACTGGTTGACCTCGTTGCCGATGGTCATGCCGATGAAGTTCGGCCGGTCGGCGAGCGCGGCGGCGAGCGTGCGCAGGTAGGCGGCCTCGCCCTCCACCACGTCGGGGTCGGTGAAGATGTTCCGCCGGTGCCACGTCTGGGTCCACGCGGGCAGGAAGTCGAAGCTCGACAGGTGGCCCTGGAGCCCGTCGACGTTGACGTCGAGCCCGCGCTCGGCCGCGGCGTCCGCGAGGGCGACGAGCTGCTCCACGGCGCGCGGCCTGATCAGGGTGCGGTTGGGCTGGAAGTACGGCCAGATCGGGAAGACCCGGATATGGTCGAGGCCGAGCGCGGCGATCGCGTCGAGGTCGGCGCGCACGGCGTCGAGGTCGAAGTCGAGCCAGTGGTGGAACCACCCCTGGCTGGGGGTGTAGTTCGCGCCGAAGCGCGGCGCGGCGGAGGGCACACGAGTCGTACGAGACATGCGAGTCCTGGTTCTCGGGGGTGCGGGGGGCTGCGGGGCCCGGAGTACGGGGGGTGTGGGCCCGGAGTACGGCAGGTGGAGGCCCGGAGTGCGGGAGGGGTGGGGCCCGGAGTGCGGGAGGTGCGAGGTGCGGCGGCGGCTCAGCCCTTCACCGCTCCCTCGCCCACTCCGCGGAAGAAGTACCGCTGGAGGCAGGCGAAGAGCACGATCAGCGGGGCCACGGCGATGACCGTCCCCGCGGCGACGAGCCGTTCGTCGTTGGCGAAGGTGCCGTGCAGGTAGTTCAGGCCGATCGTCAGGGTGAACCGGTCCGGGTCGCTCAGCACGATCAGCGGCCACAGGAAGTCGTCCCAGGCACCCATGAAGGCGAAGATCGCCACCACGGCGAGCGTGCCCTTGACCGCGGGCAGGGCGATCCGCAGGAACCGCTGCCAGACGTTCGCGCCGTCGACGTACGCGGCTTCCTCGATCTCGTAGGGCAGGTTCAGGAAGGCGTTGCGCATCAGCAGGACGTTGAGCGCGGAGACGCAGCCGGGCAGCAGCACCCCGATGAGGGTGTTGTTCAGGCCCAGCTCCCGCATGGTCGTGAACTGGGCGATGATGATGCCTTCCACCGGCACCAGCATGGCGAGGATGAAGACGACCGTGGCCGCCCTGCGGCCCCGGTAGCGCAGGCGCGCGAGGGCGTAGCCGGCGAGCGTGGCGCCCACGCAGTTGGTCACCACGTTGGCGGCCGCCACCTTCAGGGAGTTGAGGGCGTAGTCCCAGACGGGGATGGTGTCGGCGACCCGCTCGTAGTTGTGGAGGGTCGGGCTGCCCGGCAGGAACTTGGGCGGGGAGCTGAAGATGTTCTCGTGCGGGCCCTTGAGGGACGTCGACAGCTGCCAGAGGAACGGGCCGATCATCAGGGCCAGGACGGCGAGCAGCAGGCCGTAGCGCAGGACGATCTCCCACACCGGCATCCGGCGGCCGTTCTCGTCGGTGATCCGCCCGCGCCTGCGGGAGCCGTCCTTGGGGCCCTTGGCCCGCGTGCCCCGCACGGCCTGTTCGGTCTTCTGCGTGTCCGTCGCGATGCTCACGCGTCCTCCTTCCGGTCCGCGCGCAGCACGAGCAGCATCAGCGCGACGGTGACGACGAAGACGACGACCGAGATGGCCGACGCGTACCCGACGCGGCCGGTCAGGCCGGTGCCCACGCGCTGCACCAGCATCACGAGCGTGGTGTCCTCGCCCGCCGGACCGCCGTTGGGTCCGGCCATCAGGTAGACCTCGGAGAACACCTTGAAGGCGGCGACCGAGGACAGCGCGGCGACCAGGACCATGGTGGAGCGCACGGCCGGCACGGTGACCGTGAAGAAGCGGCGTACCGCGCCCGCGCCGTCCACCGAGGCGGCCTCGTGGAGTTCCCGGGGCACGTTGGCGAGCGCCGCCAGGTAAATGATCATGTAGTAGCCGAGGCCCTTCCACACCGTGACGGCCATGGCGCTCAGCAGGAGCAGCCACTGGTCGCTGAGGAAGCCGACCGAGCCGACGCCCACGGCCTCGAGCACCGCGTTGACCAGGCCCCGTTCATCCAGCATCCACACCCAGATCAGGCCCACCACGACGATGGACGCGACCACCGGCGTGTAGAACGCCGACCGGAAGAAGGTGATGCCGGGGATGTGCTTCTGGACGAGCATCGCGAGCAGCAGCGGCAGCAGCACGAGCGCCGGGACGACCCCGACGATGTACAGCGTCGAGTTGCGCAGCCCGATCCAGAACATGTCGTCGTGCAGCAGCTCCCGGAAGTTGTCCAGGCCGACGTACTCCCCCGGGATCAGGGTGCGCTTGTCGGTGAAGGAGTTGATGAGCGTGCTGACGAACGGATAGAGGATGAAGATGCCGACGATCAGCAGCCCGGGAGCCGCGAACAGCCAGGGGCTGCTCGGCAGTTGGCGCCTGATGCGGCGGCGCGGCCCGAGGTCGTCGGCGGCGGCACCGGGAACGGCGGCGGCGCTTGAGCTTTTCATGGTGGTGGTCCCGTGTCGTCTTCTCAGCTCTGCTTCAGCAGCCGGTCGCAGTTCTTGACAGCGTTGTCAAGCGCTTCGGCGGGGCTCTGCTTGCCTTGCAGCGCCCGGGCGACGGCGTTGCGCAGCTCGATCTTCATCTGCTCGCTGAACAGCACGGGCGTGTAGTTCACCGCGGTCTTGATGGACTTGGCCGCCGCGACGCGCACGCGCGTGTCGTCGGTGCCGTCCTGCCGGGTGAAGTAGGGGTCGTCGAGCGAGCCTTCGGTGCTCGGGAAGATCGCCACCTTCTTGGCGAAGGACATCTGGCGCTGTGCGTCCGTCACGTAGTGGGCGAAGGCCACGGCCGCGGGCGTCTGCTTGGTGCGCGTGTTCACCATCACGCCCATCACGTACATGTTGTCCTTGCCCGTGTTGGTGATCTGCGGGGTGATCCCGATGTTCTTGTAGAGGCCGGGCGCCTCCTTCTTGAACTTGCCGAGGTCCAGGGCGCTTCCGGGGTTCATCGCGACGGCCTCGGTGAGGAACTTCTTGCCCGTCGACTCGGGCGTCGCGGTGAGCGCCTGCCCGTCCAGAGCCTTCTCGTCGTACAACTTCTTGTACTTGGTGAGGAGTTCGACGCCCTTGGCGCCGTTGAAGGTGAACTTGGTGCCGTCCTTGTCCATCAGCGGGACGCCGTAGCGTCCGAAGTCCTCGATGGTCGGGACGTTGGCGAGCGTGGCGGTCTTGCCCTTGCTCTTCTCCGACAGCTTCAGGGCGTCGGCGAAGAGCTGGTCGAACGTCTTCGGGGGCTTGTCGGCGTCGAGCCCGGCCTCCTTGAAGAGCCGCTTGTTGTAGAAGAGCGGCCCGGTGTTGAGGTACCAGGGGAAGGCGTACGTGCCCTCCGTGCCCGGTATCTGGTGGCTCTTCCACGCCCCCGGCAGGTACTCCTTCTCGTACTTCCCGGCGGCCTTGTCGAGGTCGAGCGCGAGGCCCGCCTTGGCGAGCGGGGCCACCAGGTCGGGCGAGACGTTGACGACGTCGGGCAGGGTGCCGGCCGCGGCGTCGGCGCTGATCTTGTCGGCGTAGCCCTCGCCGGGCTGGTCGACCCAGTGCACCTTCGTGCCCGGGTACTTCTTCTCGAAGCCGTCGACGACGCCCTCGAAGTACGACTTGAAGTTGGCCTTGAGGTTCCAGGTCTGGAAGGTGATCTCGCCCTCGACCTTGCCGGAGGCGTCGGTCGAGCCGCCGCCGTCGCCTCCGTCGCCGCAGGCGCTCAGCGGGAGAAGCACGGCGAGGACGGCGGCAGTGGTGACTGCCCTTCGGGGGATGCGGGGGTGGTGGGAGATGCGCACGGTGAAACGGCTCCTTTGCTCGGCCCAGCGTGAGGCAGACCCTGCATGGAACTCCGGTAAAAAGTCAATGGATTCGCTGAACAATGCTGCACATCTCACCAATTGCGCAGGTCAAAGCGGTGCGTTGAACTTCTTGCGGGGATCGACTAAAGCGCTTTAGAGTGTGCTGGCTCAAGCGCATTAGTATGCGCGCCACAGGAAAGGGGCAACACCGGTGCAAGGCAAGCGGTCCCCGGCACGCCGGCCGACCATGAAGGACATCGCGCGCCGCGCCGGAGTCTCCGAGAGCGCCGTGTCCTTCGCGCTCAACGACCGGCCCGGAGTCTCCGACGTCACCCGCGACCGGGTCCGCAGGGTCGCCGAGCAGCTGGGGTGGCATCCGAGCACGGCGGCGCGTGCCCTGTCGGGCGAGGGCGCGGCGACGGTGGGGCTCGTGGTGGCCCGGCCCGCCGGGACGCTCGGCGTCGACTCGTTCTTCCTGCAACTGATCTCGGGGATCCAGGAGGTCCTCGCGGAGCGCCGGCTGGGCCTGCTCTTCCAGGTGGTGGAGGACGTGACCGCCGAGTGCGCGGTCTACCAGCGGTGGTGGGCCGAGCGCCGGGTGGACGGCGTCCTGGTCGTGGACCCGCGCACGGACGACCCCCGTCCGGCGCTCCTCGACGAACTGGGGCTGCCCGCGGTGGTGACGGGCGGCGTGCCGGACCCCGAGGCGGACCACCCCGGCCTCTCCACCGTCTGGGCGGACGACGCGGGCGCGATGGCCTCGGTCGTGGACCACCTGCACGCGCTGGGCCACCGCCGCATCGTGCACATCGCGGGGCTTCCCGGCCTCGCCCACACCGAGCGGCGGATCCGCACGCTGCGGGCCGAGGCCGAGCGGCGCGGGCTGTCCGAGGTCCGCTCGGTCACCACGGACTACTCGGACGCGGAGGGCGCCGCGGTGACCCGGCGCGTGCTGTCCGCCGCGTCACCGCCGACGGCGCTGGTGTACGACAACGACGTGATGGCCGTGGCCGGGATCGCGGCGGCGTCCTCGCTCGGCTTCTCCGTGCCCGGGGACGTGTCGGTGATCGCGTGGGAGGACTCGGCGCTGTGCCGGATGGTGCACCCGTGGCTGACGGCACTCTCCCGTGACACGGTGGCCTTCGGCCGCACGGCGGCCCGTGAACTCCTGTCCCTCCTGGACGACGGCCCCGCGGCAACGGTCCAGGTCCCCCTGCCGACCCTCATCGAACGGGAGAGCACCGGAAGGGCGGCCGAGGCCTGAGCCGGGCCGGGACACCACATCCGGGAGAGACTGTCGGACCCCGCCCGTACGGTTCGGGTATGGCGGACATCTACGAACTCGACCTGGCGCTGGGCCTGCGCGACGACGTCTCCGAGCGGGACATCGCCGAACTGCGCTGGCATTTGGGCCTGGGGCCGCAGCCACAGCAGCTGGGCATCGTGCGCGAGTTCCCGGTCGTGGTGGAGGACGACCGGGGCGAGCTCGTCACGGAGGACGCCCCGGTGCCGCTGCTCGGGTGCCACGACACGGCGAGGAAAGTGGACGGAGCCCTCACGTCCGCGCTGCTGCGGCACGAGGCGGGCGGCTGGTCGCTGACGTCCCGGCAGGAGATCCATCCCGACGACTTCGATCGCCTCGGGGAACTGCTCACCTGGCTGGCGGCGAAGGCGGACGTCTCCACCGAACGGCGCGTCGGCGCTGTTCTCGTCGGACGGATCAGGTTCTACGAGGAGGACGCCTTCAGCCCTCTGCTGGTGCGCGGTGGCGTGGTGGTGTGGCCCTAGAGGGTCGGTCAGGGGTGGTCGAACCATGAGAAGGCCGCGATGCGCCAGCCTTCCGGCGTGCGGACGAACTGGATGGTCTTCGTCCCGCCTCCCTCGAAGGGCTCGCCGTCCAGCGTCCCGGACTTGCGGTACGTGCCGAACCGCGCGGCGACGTCGCCCTTGATGTCGGTCCGTTCGGAGGTCTCCCACTCGGAGAAGTCGACCAACCGGCCGTCGTTCAGAAGGCGTTCGCGCGGCTCGATGAACTCCTCCACCGTGTAGACCCTGAAGTCGGGCCCGGTCACGACGATCACACCGCCCGGGAGCACCAGTCGGCGCAGCCGGGCCACGTCGGCGGGCTTGCCGCCCCGGTTGTCGAAGGCCCCGAAGAACTCGGCGGTCACCGCATCGATCTCGCTCTTGGACATGGCGGCGACGGTAACACCGAGGGGAGCCGTGCCTGCGGCCCCGTCCACGGGCACGGCTCCCCCGCACGCCCGCTACACCCGCGACCGGTACAGGCCGAACTCCGCCAGCCGCACCGCCCCGCGCGACCCCGTCACCCGCAACCGCCACTCCCTGGCCCGCACCGGTGTGGCCAGCGTCAGGACCCGCCCGGCCCCCACGGTGTGCACCTCGGTCACCAGTGACCATCCCGACCCGCCGGGGACGCGGGCCTCGATCACCGCGCGCTCCAGCTGCTGGCCCCGCCGGATCTCCTCCCCCAGCCGGATCCGGTCGACCTCGTGCGCCTCGCCGAGGTCGACCGTGAGCGTCCCCCGCGAGGGCGCCGGGCAGGTCCAGGCCGTGTCCGGGTCTCCGTCGACGGCGTGCGCGGGGCGGCGGCCGTCGCCCAGGGCCCGCGCGCCCCGCGCGAGGTCCTCCGGCAGTTCGCGTCCGATCCGCTCGCGGAACTCCCGCAGCCGCGCCACGTCCGCCTCCGGGAGCAGACCCCGCCGGTCCGGCGGGACGTTCAGGAGCAGCACGGAGTTCCGGCCCACCGAACGGAACCAGATGTCCGTCAACTGCTCGACGGACTTGGGCTGTTCGTCCTCGTGGAAGAACCAGCCCGGCCTGATCGACACGTCGCACTCCGCCGGCCACCATTGCACGTACCGGGCGACCTCCCTCGCCTCGGCGAGCGCCTCCCGGCTGCCCTGGTCGGGGGCGTCGTACGGCAGCGCGTAGTCGACGCTGCCGTTCCCCGCGTCCTTGACGGGGACGACGCTCCACTCGTCCTCGCGCGCGAGCCCGCCCTCGTTGCCGACCCACCGCACATCGGGCCCGCGCACGGCGACCGCCGCATCCGGGGCCAGGGCGCGGATGACCGCGTACCAGCTGTCCCAGTCGTACGTCTCGACCTTCTCCGGCGGGATGCGTCCCTGCGCCCCGTCGAACCAGACCTCGTCGACGGGCCCGTACTCGGTGAGCACCTCGTACAGCTGGTTGAGCATGTGCGCGCCGTAGTCGGTGGCGTCGAGGGTGAACGACCGTGCGGCGGCGGCACTCGCCCGGTCGTCGCCCGGCACCGGCGTGGGGATGGTGCGCGGCGAGCGCGCGCTGCCGTTGGCGTAGACGCCGTGCAGGTACTGGTTCTCGTCGGCGGGCGAGATGTAGACGCCCACCTTGAGCCCGTACCGGCGCAGCGAGTCGGCGAACGCGCGCAGGACGTCGCCCTTTCCGTCCCGCCAGCTGCTGCTCGCCACGCTGTGCCGGGTGTAGCGGGAGGGGTAGAGCACGAAACCGTCGTGGTGCTTGACGGTGAGGATGGCGAGCTTGAATCCGCCGTCGCGCAAGGCGCGCGCCCACTGATCGGTGTCGAGGCCCGAGGGCCGGAAGACGTCGGGGTCCTCGTCGCCCGTGCCCCATTCCAGGCCGGTGAAGGTGTTGACCCCGAAGTGCAGGAACGCGGTCTGTTCCAGGCGCTGCCAGGCGATCTGCCGTTCCGTGGGCCGGACTCGGGATGCCTTGGCGACGATGTCGGCCGGGGAGTCCTCGGCGCTGATCGGGATGCGGTAGGGCGGTTCGGGAGCGGCGGCAGCGGCGGTCCCGGCGGATCCGGGTGCGGCGAGGGCGAGGGAACCGCTCGACGCGGCGACCGCCGTGGTGACGGCGGCACTCACGAAGAGGCGTCTGCTGACAGTCATGGGCGTGCGGGTCTCCCTGTCGGTTCGCTGACGGTTCACGGGCGGTTCGCGGCCGGTTCGCGGGGGCGGTCCGGGCGGTTCGCGGGGGCGGTGGGATCAGTTGGCGGTCAAAGTCCAGGTGGCCGGGGCGCGTTGGTCCGCCGGGAACTGCTGGAGCCGCCCGTCGCCGGTGACGTGCACGGACATCCGGGTGATCGCGTTCGTCAGCCGGTAGCCTCCCGGCGCTGGCGCCAGCTGCCACCGCTGGAGGGTGTTCTTCGCGTCGCACGTCTCGCGCGTGACGGAACTGCCCGGTTCCAGGGGCACGTTGAGCGTGAGCTTGCCGCTTCGGGTCTCCAGGCAGGTGCCGTCCGCCGTGGACTTCAGCGTGACGTAGCCGTCGGGGGTGCGCTCGACCGCGTAGGCGGCGGGTTCCGCGCGGCCTGCGGTGTCGCGCAGGGTGTACGTGCCGTCGGCCACCGGCGGCGTCGTCAGGTCACGCCAGCCGGGCGCGTGGCCGACGGCCGTGGCGCGCGCGGTGAAGTCGGCGTACGTCGGATCCGGCCGCGCGGAGCCCCAGGTGACCTGGGCGATGTGGCTGAGCGGCATCGCCATGGAGGCGGCGACCTCGTTCTCGGTCTCGCCCCGCCCGTTGTCCGGCCACAGGCTGATCTTCGCGCCGGTGATGCCCTCGCGCGAGGCGAGCTTCTCGCCCTCGAAGCTGCGCGGGTCCCACGCCTTGTCGTAGAGCGCCTTGGTGTCGGTGTGGAAGCCGCCGCGCACCAGGTAGAGGGAGTAGGCGGCGTTCTGCACCGGGTGGCCCTGAGCGATGAGCCTGCTGGGCTTCGTCTGCACGTCGAGCCAGTGCTCGACGGTCGTGCCCGCCGCGACCGGCACGGTGTTCGCGCCGGTCAGGCCGTCGTTCCAGATGCGCAGCCGTTTGCCCTTGCCGTCCGCGTACGCGTGCACGCGGTTCACGAAGTCGACGAAGGCGTCCTGCGGGGTCGCCTTGTCGCCGTACTTCTGGCGCGCGAACGCGAGGACGTGGGGGTACTTGGCGAAGTCGGAGCCGAGCATGTACTCGTCGGCGCCCATGTGCCAGGACCTGGCGGGGAACACCTCGGCGTACTCGTCGATGAGGCTCGTGTAGTACGCGAAGGCCTCGTCCTTGGTGACGTCGAGGCGCGAGGGCTGCGGGGTGCCGTCGGAGTCGGTGAGCTGGAGGTCGGGGCGCTTCTCCAGCCAGGGGTCCATGTGGCCGGGCGAGTTGATCTCCGGGATGATCGTGACGTGGTACTTCTCGCCGAGCGCGACGAGACGGCGTATCTCGCTCTTGGTGTAGTAGCCCCAGCTGTTGGCCTCGGGGTGCCGCTCGCTCTTCACCTTGAGTTCGAGGAGCAGCTGGTTCTGCTTGTGGTACGCCATGTCGCGCACGAGGTTCTCAAGCCACGGCGTGGAGACGTGGATGTAGCAGGCGCAGACGCCGACCCCGCGTTCCGCGTACCGCGGCACGTCGACCGTGCGCCCGGCCGGTACGCGCTCGCTCCGGGCTAGCAGCTGGAGCAGGGTGCGGGTGCCGTAGAAGGCGCCGGCGCCGGTCCTGCCGGTGATCTCCAGGCGTTGGCCGGCGCGGAGTTCGTATCCCTCGGCGCCCAGCTTCGCGCGCCGGGGGGCGACGTCGATCACGATGTCGCCGTCGCGCGGGGTGCCGCCGGTGACCGGCATCCGTCCTTCGCCCGCGGCACGCAGGTCTTCGGCGAGGGTGCGGGCGACGTCGCGCGCCGCCTTCCCGTGCGCGACGAGCCGGGTCTTGGGGCCGTAGGAGTAACTTCCCTCGCCCGGCGTCCAGTCGGCCAGGGCGGGGACGGTCCGGGGCGGGTCAGCGGCGGGCTGCGTGGTCCCGGCGGCCTGGGCCGCCGGGACGGGCGCCGCGAGCAGCAGCAGGGCCACTGCGGCGCCCCGCAGCCGACGGAGCGGCCCGCGGGGCGCCAACATCATGCGCATGTCAGTCATGACATCCGATGATTCAAGCGCCACATGAGGGTGTCAATGCACTGCCCTCAGTGGGGACTTGGACATTTACGCCGACCGGCGAGGACCCATCGGATGAATCAGGGTCCTCGGCAGGGTCAGCCCAGCGGGGTCAGCCCAGCAGGGTCAGCCCGGCCAGGTGCCCGTCAGCCGCCGGGTGGCGACGGCGCCGCCGCGGTCGACGGCCGCCTTGACCAGGGCGAAGATCGCGCCCTGCAACGTGGCCGCGAGCAGGATCTCGCTCCAGTCGCGGTCCTCGTCAGTGGCGTCGGGCGCGTCCTCGTCGTGGCCGATCATCTTCCACGCCTGCTTGAACAGCCCGCCCGCGGCCACACCGGCGAGCGCGCCGAGCGCCATGCCGACCGGCTTGTAGGCGATCTTCGATGCCTTCACGCCGAGCCTCCGTGCCTCCGCTTGCGCCGCACCAGCACGTACGTGACCACCAGGGTCACGCCACCGGCGATGAAGGCCGACCGGCGGTTGCGGACCTGTTCCGGTGCCTTGTCCTGCCACACCTCCGAGGCCTGACCGGCCACGGCCTTCACCTGCTCGGTGGCGACGACGGCCTTGTCCTTGACCTGGTCGGGCACCTTGTCCTGCAACGCGTGGGCGGCCTCGGTGGCCTTCGCCACGGCCTGCCCGCCCAGCTCCGCCGCCTTCGTCGCCGTCTGTCCCTTGATCTCGATCGCCTTCTCCTGTGCGCGGGCCTTGACGTCCGCCTTGGCCGCCAGCGCCTCGACGGTCTCTCCCAGGTCCTGGCGGGTCTGCTCGACCTTGGCGCGCAGTTCGCCGGGGTTGGCGGTGTCCTTGTCCTGGGGCTGGTTCATCGCTTCGCACTCTCCTTGATCTCTGCGACGTCGGCCTTCACGCCGTCGATGGCCTGCTCGGGCACCGGCGGGGCGGCCCGGCCGACCTCCTTCTTGCCGGTCATGGCCAGCACCGCGGCGATCAGACCGAGGACGGCGGTCACGATCAGCCCCGCGGCCCATACCGGCAGCGGCACGGCGAGTGCCGCGATCGCGGTGGCGACGAGGGCCTGCAAGGTGAGGAAGCCGACGAGACCGGCTCCGCCGAACAACCCGCTGCCCTTGCCGTACCGCTTGGTCTTCTCTTTCATCTCCGCCTGCGCGAGACGCATCTCGCCGCGCACCAGCTCCGTGAGCTGCTGCGACGCACGCTGCACCAGTTCGCCCACCGGCTCGCTGTGGGGGGCACCCTGTCCGGCGCCGTCCCGGCCGGTGGTGTGCGGGCCTGTCTGGGCCATCGTCATCAACCTCCTGTCTGTTCAGCGGCCGAGTACCCCGAACTCCGGCATCGGCACATGGTCGGCGGCCGCGATCACGGCGACCGGTGTCAGGGGCGGGTCACTCGTGCTCCATGCGGCGGCGGTCCTGCTCGCCCCACGCACTGGTGTCCCGGGGCGGCACGTAGGGCTCCTCGTCCGGGGGGAGCCCACCCGCGATGGCACGCTGCCGCGACAGCTCCGCGTCGAACTCCAGGCCCAGCAGGATCGCGATGTTGCTGAGCCACAGCCACACCAGAAAAATGATCACGCCGGCCAGCGCGCCGTAGGTCTTGTTGTACGAACTGAAGTTGCCCACGTAGAAGGCGAAGCCCGCCGAGGCGATCAGCCAGATCACCAGGGCGATCACACTGCCCGGGGTGATCCACTTGAAGCCGCGGCCCTTCACGTTGGGCGTCGCCCAGAACAGCAGCGCGATCATGAAGGTGACCAGGACCACGAGGACGGGCCACTTCGCGATCGCCCACACCGTCAGGGCCGCGTCGCCGAACCCCAGGGCCGACCCCACCGTCTCGGCGAGACCGCCGGTGAACACCACGATGACCGCGCTCATCACCGCCAGGAGCAGGAGCACCACCGTCACGCCCACCCGGATCGGCAGGACCTTCCACACGGGCCGCCCCTCGGGCATGTCGTAGACGGCGTTGGCGGTGCGGATGAACGCCCCCACGTATCCCGACGACGCCCACACCGCGAGCAGGATGCCGACCACCGCCATCAGGGAGCCGACGCCTCCCTGGCCCTCCAGCTGCCGCACGGCGTCGCTGATGATGTCCCGCGCCGAACCCGGCGCCAGCTGCTTGAGATTCTTCAGGAGCCAGTCGATCGCCGACTTGCCGACCACGCCGAGCAGGGAGACGAGCACCAGGATCGTCGGGAAGAGCGACAGCACCCCGTAGTAGGTGAGCGCCGCCGCCCGGTCCGTCAGCTCGTCGTCCTGGAACTCCCGGACCACGCCCGTCAGTACGGCCCGCCAGGACCGCTTGGGCAACTGAGTCGGTTCCTCCGGCGCGCGCTCCACGCTGCGCCCGGCATCCGCTGTTCCGTCCATACATCCCGGAGTAACCCGCAGGCGCGCGGCCATGCGCGTCCGGGCCGATCCGCCTTCCGCACGGTCACGGTTCGCCCTGTGCGCGACGGCGCAGTGCGGCGCGGGCGGTCGCGGTCCGCAGCCGCGGATGGAAGTGCAGCTCCACGGACAGGCGGAGCAGACGGCGGCGCAGGACCGTGCGCCCCGGCTGATCGGCGAGCCGCCGGTACGTGGCGGTCCACTCCCGTTGCAGGCGGACGAGGTCGTCGGGGATGGGGGGGCTCATGCGGTTGACTAGATCAGATGTTCGATTTCCAAGGCAAACCGCACGCCGGGCACGGAAACGCCGCGTGCCCCCGGCCGGATCGGCGGGGGGCACGCGGCGAAAGCGGAGGGATCAGTCGATACCGGGAAGGATGTGCGGCTCCGCGAGGTCGTCCTCGTAACCGGCGAGGCGGATCGGAGCCGCCTTCGCCCACGAGTCGAGGTTGCTGAGCTTGCGGGGTCTGGCCGCCCGCTCACCGCCGCGTTCCGCCGGTCGCTTTTCCTGCTTCGTCAGATCTGGTGTCACCGCGCACTCCCTTGTGTCGCGTAACGGAAGGACAAGAGCTGTTCGGTCGCGGTGGCGCCGTCGTTCGGGCGGGATCGCGGCCAACGGTGGCGAGCCTGTCCCAGGGCGGCCGTGGGGTGCTTGTGGAGCCCCTGGAGACCGTCCGTTCGCCTTACATTAACCAAATGAGCGCGCCAGCGCTCTATGGGGTCCGCCGAAGGAGTGTATTTCGGACAGTTGATCCCGTTGTGCGGGTGGCCCGCGGGCCGGGAACTCCTCAACGGGTCGCGGCCATGGGCCTTTCCAGGCCTCCATGGGACCGTACGGGGATGACTTCTGCCCAGGCACGGGATGGCGCGGTGGCTCTGGTGACCGGAGCGTCGCGGGGGATCGGGCTCGCCGTCGCGCGGAGCCTCGCGGAGTCCGGGCACCGCCTCGTCCTCACCGCCCGCGCCCCGGACGCCCTGGCGGCGGCGGTGGCCGCACTGCGCGCGGACGGCGCGCAGGCCGTCGGCTGCGCGGGCGGCGTGGCCGATTCCGGTCGGGCGCAGGAAGGCGTCGCTCTCGCCCTCCGGGAGTTCGGGCGGCTCGACGTCCTGGTGAACAACGCGGCGACGAACGCCCCGTACGGCCCGCTGATGGACGCCGACCTCACCCGGTGGCGCGAGGCCTTCACCGTGAACGTCGAGGCCGCGCTGCGCCTGACGCAGCTCGCCTGGCGGGCCTGGATGAGCCGGCACGGCGGCACGGTGGTGAACATCTGCACCGAGGGCGCGTCCCATGTCGGCCCGAACGTGGGCGCCTACGGCACCAGCAAGGCGGCGCTCCTGCACCTGACAGCGCAACTGGCGGGCGAACTGGCGCCCTTGGTACGGGTCAACTCCGTGTCCCCCGGCCTGGTCCGCACCGAGATGGCCCGCTTCGTGTGGGACGGCGCCGAGGAGCGGCTCGCCGCGAGCCTGCCGCTGGGCCGCATCGGCGAGCCACAGGACGTGGCGCGGGCCGTGGCCTGGCTGGTCTCGGACGCGGCCGAATGGGTGACGGGGGCCGATCTGCTCGTCGACGGCGGTACGCGCGTGCGGGCCGCCGCCGGTACGACCGCCCCCCACGCCGTGCACGAGCGGCTGCGCGCCGCCGCGACGGACGAGGCCTGAACCGCGGCGGCCGGCGGGATCCGGCCGCCCGGCGTCAGGCCTCGACTACCACTTGCCGGGGGCGTAGTCCTTCAGGAAGACGCCGAACAGGTCCTCGCCGGCCTCGCCGCGCACGACCGGGTCGTAGACCCTGGCCGCACCGTCGATCAGGTCGAGCGGCGCGTGGAAGCCCTCGTCGGCCAGGCGCAGCTTGTCGTAGTGCGGGCGCTCGTCGGTGATCCAGCCGGTGTCGATCGACGTCATGAGGATGCCGTCGGTCTGGAACATCTCCTGGGCGCTGGTCCGCGTGACCATGTTCATCGCGGCCTTCGCGGCGTTCGTGTTCGGGTGGCCCGCGCCCTTGTAGCCGCGGCCGAAGACGCCCTCCATCGCCGAGACGTTCACGACGTAGGCACGGCCGCTGGCCGCCTTCTTCGCGGCATCGGCCATCGCCGAACGCAGCGCGCTGATCAGGATGAACGGCGAGGTGTAGTTGCACAGCTGGGTCTCGAGCAGCTCCACCGGGGAGATCTGCTCGATCGTCTGCACCCAGGTGTTGCTGTCGACGACGTCCGGGACCAGACCGCCGGCGTCGATGGCGGTGCCGTCCAGGTGCCGGGCGACGCTGGCGTTGCCCGCGACCAGGGCGAGGTCGGCGACCTGCTGGGCGTCCAGGCCGCTGGTGCCGACGGGCAGCGCGGCCAGGCCGTCGACCGCTCCGGAGTTGAAGGCGCCGATGACCGAGTGGGCGGGCAGCTCCCCCGCGGGCAGCGGCGCGCCTTCGCCGTCGACCAGGGCGGCGTACGCGGAGGGCAGCCGGCGCACCGTCTGCGTCGCGTTGTTGATCAGGATGTCGAGCGGTCCCGCGGCGGCGACCCGCTCGGCGAGCGCGACGGACTGGGCCGGGTCGCGCAGGTCGATGCCGACGACCTCCAGGCGGTGCAGCCACTGCGCCGAGTCGTCCATCGCCTTGAAGCGGCGGATGGCGTCCTTGGGGAAGCGCGTCGTGATGGTGGTGTGGGCGCCGTCACGCAGCAGCCGCAGCGCGATGTACATGCCGATCTTGGCGCGGCCGCCGGTGAGCAGGGCGCGCTTGCCGGTGAGGTCGGTGCGTGCGTCGCGCTTGGACCGGTTCAGCCGGGCGCAGTCCGCGCACAGCTGGTGGTAGAAGTAGTCCACTTCCACGTACCGGGTCTTGCAGGTGTAGCAGGAGCGCGGGCGCTGGAGTATCCCCGCGATCCGCCCCTCCTCGGTCTGCGAGGAGGGCAGCAGGCCCTCGGTCTCGTCGTCGATGCGCTCGGCGGAGCCGGTGGCGGTGGCTTCCGTGACCGCCTTGTCGTGAGCGGTCTTGGCGGCCCTGCGCTCCTGGCGGCGGCGCTGTTTCACCGTGCGGTAGATCCCGGCCGTGGCGCGGCGGACCGCGATCGCGTCGGGGTGGTCGACGTCGAGCTTGTCCAGCTCGTCCAGCACGCTGAGGCAGACGGCGAGCCGGTCGGGGTCGATGCCGGGGCCGAAGTCGGCGGCCTCGGCGAAGGCCTCTTCGGCCGCGCCGGCAGCCCCCGGGCTGTCCTCTGTCACCGTCATCGCCGCTGTCCTCGCGTCACTCATGCCGCGGCTCGTTCGGGTGACCGCGGAAGCTCCAAAGAAGAGAACTTTACGTAGCGACGGGCCCCTCCACCAAACGCGGACGGTCCACGCACGCCACGACGAGGCCCGCGAGCTCCTCGCGCACGCCGCGCGCCAGGACGTCCAGGTCCGGCACGGCCGCCGCGTCGGCGACCAGACCGAAGTGCACCCGGCCCCGGTACGTCGACACCGCGACGGCCAGCGCCTGCCCCTGGGCGAGCGGCGCGAAGGGGTACACGGCGGTCAGCGGGCAGCCGCCGAGCCGCAGGCCGAGGCTGGGCAGCGGGACGCTGGTGACCAGGATGTCGAAGAGCAGCCGGGCGGCCTGCGCGACGACGGGCCCGGCGATGCGATGGCCGAGCGGCGGCACGTGATCGGCGAGCAGGGCGACCGCGCCCGCGCCGCGCCCCGGCCCCGCCTCCTTGTTGCGGTCCATGGCGGCCCGCACCGTCCGCAGCCGCCCGACCGGGTCCGGATCGCCGACGGGCAGCCGGACCAGATACCCGGAGAGCCGGTTGCCCGGCGGCTGAGCGGTGCGCGGCCTGCGCCGGGAGACGGGGACCAGGGCCCGCGGCTCCACCCCCTCGCTGCCGTCGCCGCGCTCGTCGAGCCAGCGGCGCAGGGCTCCCGCGACCACGGCGATCAGTACGTCGTTGACGGTGCCGCCCACGGTCTTGCGCACCCGGTGCACGTCGTCCAGGTCGAGCAGCACCCCCGCGGTGCGCCGCGTGCCGGTGGCCCGCGAGGTGAGGGCGGCCGACGAGCGCACGCCCCAGGTGGCGCGGGCGACGGACGTCCCGATGTCCAGGGCCTGCCCCACGTCGCCGACGGTGTCGCGGACCAGCCCGGGCAGCCTGCGCGGGTCCGGCAGCCAGGACCGGCGGCCGGCCTCGGGGGCGGCGGGCGCGGGGCGCCCGGCGGGCAGGTCGGCGGGGTCCATGACGGCCGCGGCGAGCATCAGGGCGCGCAGCCCGTCGGCGAGGGCGTGGTGGAATTTGAACAGGACGGCGAAGGAGGTGCCGTCGGCGCCCGGCAGGACGTGGGCTTCCCACGGCGGCCTGGCGCGCTCCAGGGGGCGCTGCATGAGCGCGCCCGCGGCGGCGTGGAAGTCACCTACGGGCTCGGCGAGGCCGACGTGATCCAGGGGGTCGAAGGCGGGCGCGGCGGTGCGCACGGCGGCGCCGACCGGCAGCCAGACCGAGCGGATCCGCAGCCGCAGTCCGGGCACGTCGGCCGCGCGGGAGGCGAGCAGCCCGGCGGCGCGCTCGGCCGCGTCCGGCGTGTCGGCGTCGAAGACGCCCAGCGCCCCCAGGTGCATGGGGTGGGCCGCGGACTCCAGGTTCCAGAAGGCGAGGTCGAGAGGGGCGAGCAGGTCTGAGGGCTCAGCGGTCACGGAAGTCAACGGGCTGCTCTCGCGTCGAGGACGATGCGGGGGACGGCATGAACGGCAGTCAATCCCCGTTGTGCGACTACGGTCAAGTACGATCAAGCTACACACAGTTAACAACAGATTAAGGCCCGCCTCTCTGGGAGAGGCGGGCCTTGTGGTGCGCAAGTGGCGTATGGACTACGTCACTTCAGCGGCGCACGCGCCGTGTCACTTCAGCGCCGGCGGCGCGGCCTCCTGCGACGTGCCCCACGTCGAGGGCTTGTCGCCCACGGTGAAGGACAGTTCGCGGGTGTCGCGGATGTCGTCGGTCGTCAGATACGTCTTGCCGTAGTCGGCGCCGTCCGCGCGCGCCGACTGGATGTACCGCGCGGTGTCCGAGGTGCCCGGCGCCTTCACCGTGAAGCGGCCCTTCGGGTAGTAGCGGCGGTCCAGCGTCAAATCGACGCGCTCGAAGACGGGCGTCGACAGGCCCCAGGTGTCCGTGCCGGGCTGGACGGGGAAGACGCCGATCGAGGACAGCACGTTCCAGGCGGACATGGTGCCGAGGTCGTCGTTGCCGGTCATGCCGGTCGGGGCGTCCGTGAAGAGGGTCAGCGCGGCGTGCACCACGTCGGTGGTCTTCCAGGGCTGGCCCGTGGACAGGTAGGTGTACGGGGCGATGAGGTCGGGCTCGTTCTGAGGGTTGTACTTGTCGGCGTTGTAGTAGTCGTACGGACCGTTGACCCACACCTCGCGGGCGGTCTTCGCCGGGTCCTTCAGGAGCTCCTTATAGGCGAAGAAGGAGTCGAGGCGGTCGTTGGCGGCCTGCTTGCCGCCGATGAGACCGACCATGCCGGGCAGATCCTGCGGGACGAGCCACTGATACTGCCAGGACGTGCCCTCGTGGAAGCCCTCGCTCTTGGCCGGGTCGGCGGGTCCGGTGAAGGCGCCCGCGGCGTCCCGGGCCCGGAAGAACCCGGTCGAACCGTCGAAGATCTTCCGGTAGTTCTGCGCACGGGCCGCATACCGCTCGGCGTCGGCCCGGTGGCCGAGATCGCCGGCCATCTGGCCGAGCATCGCGTCCGAGAGCGCGTACTCCAGGGTCGCGGACGCCCCGTGGTCGTAGTCGGAGTCGCCGGGCTTGGCGTGCGGGCGGCCCTTGACGTACGGCGCGAAGCCTTCGCTGAGGTACTCCTTGTTGGCCTCGCGGCCCACGGGCGCCGAGTCGGCGGGCGGCACACCGTCCGCGTTCTTCTTCAGCGCGCGGTAGGCCTCCTCCTCGTGCCCCTTGAGCAGGCCCTGCTGGTAGGCGTTGGTGAGGAAGGGGGTGACCGGGTCACCGGTCATGATGTTCGTCTCGACCGTGCCGTAGCCCCACTTGGGCAGCCAGCCGCTCTCCTCGTCGATCTTCAGGACGGACAGCGCCATGTCACGGGACTCGTGCGGTGCCAGCAGCGCGAGGAGCTGCGCCTGGGTGCGGTAGGTGTCCCACAGGGACCAGTTCTGGTAGTACGTGAAGCCCTTGGCGCGGTGGGTCTTCTGGTCCCAGCCCGTGTAGCGGCCGTCGACGTCGCTGCCGATGTTCGGCGCGAGGAACGAGCGGTAGAGGGACGAGCAGAAGGTGCGCCGCACGGTCTCGCTGCCGCCCTGCGCCCGCACGTCGTCGAGCCGGTCCTCCCACGCGGCCCGGGCGGCCTTGGCGACCCGGTCGTAGGAACGCCCGCCCTCCGCGCGGAGGTTGAGCGCGGCGCCCTTGGCGTCGACGTACGACAGCGCGGTCGTCGCCTCGACGGTGCGGTCCTTGGAGGTGTCGAAGCGCACGTAGGCGCCGTTGCGCTCCTCCCCCGCCGACGACTTCTTGGAGCCGGCGGTGACGGTGTCGCCCTTCCAGGTGCCCGACGTGGTGAAGGGACGGTCGAAGCGGGTGATCGTGTAGACCGTGTACGGCTTGGTGTCCTGGCAGAAGCCGCTGCCGGTGATCGCCGTGCGGACCGTGCGGCTGTCGAGGATCTCGACCTTCGTGCTGCCGGTCTTGTGCAGCGACTGCCCCGCGTTGAGCAGGACGTTGGCCTTGTCGGTGGCCGGGAAGGTGTAGCGCTGCACGCCGGTGCGCCGGGTGGCGGTCAGCTCGGCGTCGATGCCGGACTTCAGGCCCACCTGGTACGAGCCGGGGCTCGCCTTCTCGTCGTCGTGGCTGAACTCCGCCGCGTACTTGGCGTAGTCCGTCTCCGTGACGTCACCCGTGGTGGGCAGCACCGGCAGATCGCCGCCCAATCCGCAGCCCACGCCCGAGAGATGGACGGTCGAGAAGCCGCGGATGTGGGTGTCGGAGTGGTCGTAGCCGGTGTTGTGCCCGGTGTCGGGCGAGAACTGGACCATGCCGAAGGGCACGGCGGCCCCGGGGTAGGTGTTGCCCTCGTTCTCGGTGCCGATGAACGGGTTGACCAGGTCGGTCAGCTGACCGCCCGCCGCCGGGGCGGCCTGGGCCGCCGGGATGGCGAGGGCTCCCCCGAGGAGCGTGGCCGCGGCCACCGCCACCCCCGTACCGCGTAGCCGTTGGGTCCATCTCATGGGTGGGAACGCCTCCTTGGACAACGTTGTCAAAGCCCGGAACGTGATCATTCTTCGGCGGTCGCCTCCCGCCCGTCAAGGGGTGGGAGGCGAAGCGCGCGGGCCCGGGTCCATGGACCTCGTGCTCCCGCGCGCGGGAGAGGCGCTCCGGCCCGCCGACCGGCCGGAGCGCCCCGCACCCGGGTCAGGAGCCCGGGCACCCCGCCGGGTCCGGCCGCGACGCGTCGCCGATCAAGGCCTCATGTGCCGCCTTGAGCCGCTTCACGTCGGGCTTGATGACCCTGCGGTCATAGGTCATCAGACCGTTCAACTCGCCCTCCACGTCCGAGATCTGGGTGTAGACGGCGCCGTTGCCCCCCTTGCAGGCGAGCTTGTGCACCTCGTCGAGCTTGGTGAGGTAGTCGTCCGTGTACGTCGCCGGGTCCACGTCGACGTAGCTCTGCTGCACGGACCAGGCATGGCCCGGGACCGCGAGTCCGAGACCGCCGTACTCGCCGTTGAGCTGCGCCCGCACGCCGTCGGGCTTGGGCGGCAGGGCCGGGCTCGGGTAGCCGTGCTCGTCCATGATGTCGCCGGTGCCGCCGTCGCGCCCGAGGTTGAGCCCCGACATGCCGTTGACCAGGCGGGTCGGGTCCCAGGACTTGGCCTGGGTGGCGATGCGGCCCTCGTCGTACTGGCCCCAGCCCTCGTTGAAGGTGACCCACATGACGATCGACGGGTGGTTCGTGTGCTCGTCGATCATCTGCTTCATCTCGGACTCGTACTGGGCGCGGGCCGCCGTGCCCGGGCTGCGGCCGGCGTCCATGGAGGGCATGTCCTGCCAGACCATCAGGCCCAGCTTGTCCGCCCAGTAGAACCAGCGGTCCGGCTCCACCTTGATGTGCTTGCGCACGGAGTTGAAGCCCATCTCCTTGTGCATCTTCAGGTCGTACGCCAGCGCCTCGTCGGTCGGCGCCGTGTGCAGGCCGTCGGGCCAGAAGCCCTGGTCGAGCGTGGCCATCAGGAAGGTGGGCTTGCCGTTGAGCAGGGTGCGCGGGGTGCCGTTCACCTTCTCCACCGCGATCGTGCGCATCCCGAAGTAGCTCTTCACGGCGTCACGGCCGACGGTCACCTTCAGGTCGTAGAGGAAGGGATCGTCGGGCGACCACAGGTGCGGATCGGTGATCTTCAGCTTGAGCGGTGTCCCCGTGCGTCCACTCGCCTCGGCGACCTTCTTCTTGCCCGCGTACGCGACCGCCTTGACCGGCACGCCGTCGCGCACGCCCTTCGGCTCGACGGTGACCTGCCGGGTGGCCACGTCCGGTGTGATCTTCAGCGAGTCGGCGTGGTCGGCCGCGACCGGCTCCATCCACACCGTCTGCCAGATGCCGGACGAGGGGGTGTACCAGATGCCGCTGGGGTCCAGGCGCTGCTTGCCGACGGGCGGGTTCTCGCCGTCCTTGGCGTCGGTCGGGTCGTAGACGCCGACGATCAGTTCCTGGGTCTTGCCCCGCTTGAGGGCGTCGGTGATGTCGGCGCTGAACTTGTCGTATCCGCCCTTGTGTTCGGCGACCTTCTTGCCGTTCACGAAGACCTCGGACTGCCAGTCGACGGCACCGAAGTTGAGCTTGAGGCGCTTGCCGTCGCCGACCTTCCAGCCCTGGGGGACGGTGAAGGTCCTGCGGTACCACATGCGGTCCTCGTGCCGTTCCACGCCGGAGAGCTGGGACTCCACGGGGTAGGGCACCAAGATCTTCTCGGCGAGCTTCTTGCCGACCGGGGGCTTCTCGCCGGCCTTGGCCGAGGCGAACTGCCAGGAGCCGTTGAGGTTCTGCCAGGCGTCACGGGTGAGCTGGGGGCGGGGGTACTCGGGGAGCACGTTGCCCGGCTTCACGTCGTCGGCGAACTTGGTGCGCAGCTGGTGCTCGGAGTGGTTGGGCCCGCTGCTCCAGAAGGCGGCGACCTCCTTGCCGTCGTCGCCGGCCAGGCCGCCCTTGCCGTCGTAGCGGAGGTCGGCGGTGCCCTTGGCGGTGCCGGTCTTGTTGCCGACGACGGGCTCCTTGAGGCCCACGAGCAGGGCGCGGGCATCCTTGGGGTCGGCCTTGACGGTGCTGATGGGCCACTTCGCGCCACCGATGACGGCTTCGACGTGGGTGGCGAGGTCAGTGGGGGGCGCGCCGAGCTTCTGGGCGAAGTCCAGCTTGAGGGTGCGGCCGTCCTTGAGGACGGTGGCGGCGGTGGCCCCGTCGTAGTCGAAGCCGTCGGGGAGGCGGAAGGCCGACTGCGGGACGGCTTCCTTGCTGCCGCCGGGCTCGGTCCAGCGCAGGTGGAGGTTGGAGCCGCCGTAGTGCTCGAAGTACTCGACCTTGATGTCGTAGGCCTTGCCGGCCGTCAACTCGACCGGCTGCGCGGTCTGTTCCTTGTCCCAGTCGTCGACCCAGTGGTCGATGGCGAGCTTGCCGTCGACCCAGAGCCGGAAGCCGTTGTCGCCGATCATGGAGAAGGTGTGGGAACCGGTCTTCTCCGGGACGACCTTGCCGGTCCAGCGGACGGTCGCGTCGTCGGCCTTGCCGGTGGCGAAGGACAGCCGCGGGTCGAGGTTGTCGAAGTCGATCTTCTGGTCGAAGCCGGTGGCTTTGAGCTCGTGGAAGTCGAAGGCGCCGGGGGCGGACTGGGTGTAGTACTCGCCCTTGAGGCCGTGGACTTCGGGGGTTTCGTCCGCGGCTGTGGCGGCCGGGACGGCGGTCAGTCCGGCGCAGGCGAGGGCGACGGTGAGCAGCAGTATCAATCGCTGCCTGACGCGTCGGGGTCTCATGGGGCGCACAGATCCTCCTTGCTGGAAGCGGTGCTCGAAGGCCGAGGAAGGGGGTGGCGGCTCGCCGCCGCAGTCTGTACAACGAATCTGTACAACGTTGGAAGGAACGGCAGTTGGCATGACAGCACGCTCTCTGGCGCGCTGTCCAGGGTCATGACAATCACCCCAGGACAGGGGTGCATCTCGACGCAGGGAGCTGCACGTGCGGGTTAGCCTCAAGGACGTCGCGGAGCGCGCGGGCGTCTCGATCAAGACCGTCTCGAACGTGGTGAACAAGTATCAGCACGTCACCCCGGCGATGCGGGCGCGCGTCCAGGAGGCCATCGACGAACTGGGCTACCGGCCGAACCTGACGGCGCGCCACCTGCGCAAAGGCCGGACGGGCATCATCGCCCTCGCCGTGCCCGAGCTGGGCAACCCGTACTTCGCCGAGCTCGCCGGCGCCGTCATCGACGCGGCGGCCGAGCACGACTTCACCGTGCTCCTGGACCACACCCGGGGCGAGCGCGAGCAGGAGGTCCTGGTCAGCCAGGGCTTCCGGGCCCGGGTGATCGACGGCCTGATCCTGAGCCCCCTGGAACTGGAAGCGGCCGACCTGCTGGGCCGCGAGGACGACGTCCCGCTGGTGCTGCTCGGCGAGCGCCAGTACGACCTGCCCTACGACCACATCGCGATCGACAACGTCGCGGCGGCCCGCGCGGCGGTACGCCACCTCATCAGCCGCGGCCGGTCCCGCATCGCCTACCTCGGCGCCCGCACCGACTCCGCCAACCGCCCCGCCAACCTGCGTCTCCAGGGCTGGCGCGAGGAGCTGACCCAGGCGGGGATCGCCGCGCCGGACAACCTGGTGGGCCCGGTCGGCGGCTGGAACCGCTGGGACGGGGCGAAGGCGATGGCGCGGATGCTCGACGCGGGAGTGCGGCCCGACGCGGTGTTCGCGTACAACGACCTGGTGGCGATCGGTGCCATGCGCGTGCTGCACGAGCGCGGTCTGCGCGTGCCGTGGGACGTGGCGGTGGTCGGCTTCGACGACATCGCCGAGGGGCAGTTCGGGGCGGTCACGCTGACCACGGTCTCGCCCGACAAACAGGCCATCGCCCGGCTCGCGGTGGCTTCGCTGCTGCGGAGTCTGGAGGGTTCGGCAGAGCCCGAGGGGCGGGAACTGGCCGCGGAATTCCGCCTGGTGGAGCGGGAGAGCACGCTGGGCCGGCGCTGACCGGCCGGGCCCGCCGCGGGGCCTTCCGTGTGCGCGGAGGGTTTACAGCCTCCTTTCAACGATGTAAAAAGCTCCCCGTACCGCCGAGTTGACCGTCAGTGCCATCCTCCCGTGAGCGCTCTCAGCGCCAGGGGCCGTGCCGTTTTGGGGACTCCATGAAGCCGACCACACGCCTTAGCCGCACCTCAGCCAGGACCCTCCTCGCCGCCGGCCTCGTCGCGAGCCTCGCGCTCGCCACCGGATGCGCCAAGTCCGAGGACGACGGCGACAAGAGCTCCGCGTCCCAGGATCAGGGCGACTCGGGCCAGGTCGTCTCGGAACCGAGCGAGGGCAGCGGCCCCACCTGTGCGATAGACGCCTACGGCGGCAAGAAGCTCGACCTCAAGAGCGCAACCGTCGGCTTCTCCCAGTCCGAGAAGGAGGCCAACCCCTTCCGCATCGCGGAGACGGCCTCCATCAAGGCCGAGGCGAAGAAGCGCGGCGTCAAGCTGCTCACCGCCAACGCCCAGTCGCAGTTCTCCAAGCAGATCAGCGACGTCCAGGACCTCATCGCCAAGGGCGCCGACCTGCTGGTCATCGCACCCCTGAACTCCGACGGCTGGGAGCCGGTGCTGCGCGCGGCCTCCGCCAAGCACATCCCGATCATCACCATCGACCGCAAGATCAACGCCAAGGCCTGCAAGGACTATGTCAGCTTCATCGGCTCCGACTTCGTCGAGCAGGGCAAGCGCGCGGCCGACCAGATGATCAAGTCGACGGGCGGCAAGGGCAAGGTCGCGATCCTGCTCGGCGCCGCGGGCAACAACGTCACCACCGAGCGCACCAAGGGCTTCCAGGACCGCATCAAGGAGAAGGCCCCCGACCTCAAGGTCGTCTTCAAGCAGACCGGTGACTTCGCCCGCGAGAAGGGCCAGCAGGTCACCGAGAACCTCATCCAGTCCAAGCCGGACATCAACGGGATCTACGCCGAGAACGACGAGATGGGCCTCGGCGCCGTCAACGCCCTCAAGGGCGCGGGCAAGAAGGCCGGCGACGTGAAGATCGTGACGGTCGACGGCACGCGCAACGCCGTGCAGGGCATCGTCGACGGCTGGATCGACGGCGTCATCGAGTCGAACCCGCGCTTCGGCCCGCTCGCCTTCCAGACCCTGGACACCTTCACCAAGGGCACGAAGGTCTCGCAGGACATCGTCATCAAGGACTCCGCGTACACCAAGGAAAACGCCGAGGCGGACCTCGGCAAGGCGTACTGAGATGTCCGACGTCCTCTCGGTCACCCAGCTCTCCAAGACCTTTCCGGGCGTACGCGCCCTGGACGGGGTCGACTTCACCGCGCGCGCGGGTGAGGTGCACGCCCTGATCGGCGAGAACGGCGCGGGCAAGTCCACCCTGATCAAGGTCCTGACGGGCGTGTACGCGCCGGACGCGGGCGAACTGACCCACAACGGCAAGCAGGTCGCCTTCGCCACCCCGCTCGAAGCCCAGCACGCGGGCATCTCCACCATCTACCAGGAGGTCAACCTCGTCCCCCTGATGAGCGTGGCCCGCAATCTCTTCCTCGGCCGCGAGCCGCGCGGCCGTCTGGGCCTGATCGACTTCCGCCGGATGCACCGCGAGGCGGACGAGGCCCTCCAGCGGCTCGGCATCCGCGTCGACGTACGCCGGCCGCTGCGGGAACTGGGCGTGGGCACCCAGCAGATGGTGGCCCTGGCCCGCGCGGTGTCGGTCGACGCGCAGGTCGTCATCATGGACGAACCCACGTCGTCCCTCGAACCCCGCGAGGTCCAGACCCTGTTCGGCGTGATCCGGATGCTCCGCGAGAGCGGCATCGCGGTGATCTACGTCAGCCACCGCCTCGAAGAGCTCTACGAGGTGTGCGACACGGTCACGGTCCTGCGCGACGGCAAGCTGGTGCACACCGGCCGCATCGCGGAGCTCGACCGGCTGCGCCTCGTGTCGCTGATGCTGGGACGCGAGGTCGGCGAGGTACGCGAGGAGGGCGTCACCAAGTTCTCCGGGGAACACGCTCCGGAGACCCAACCCGTGCTCCAAGCCACCGATCTGACGATGCGCCACCATCTGCACGGCGTGTCCGTCGAGATCCGCCCCGGCGAAGTGGTGGGCCTGGGCGGACTGCTCGGCTCGGGCCGCAGCGAGACGGCCAAGGCCATCGCGGGAGCGCTCGCGCCGGACTCCGGACGCGTGGCGATAGCGGGCGAGACGGTCCGCACCGGCTCGCCGCCCGCCGCCATCCGCGCGGGCATCAGCCTCCTCCCCGAGGACCGCAAGGCCGAGGGAATCGTCCCCGGCCTCTCGGTCCGCGAGAACATCGCCCTGGCGGCCCTGCCCCGCCTCTCCCGCCTGGGCCTCGTGAACGAGTCGGCGATCGACTCCATCGTGGACACGTTCATGAAGCGCCTGCGCATCAAGGCGTCGAGCCCCCACCAGAAGGTGGGCGAACTGTCCGGCGGCAACCAGCAGAAGGTCCTCCTGGCCCGCTGGCTGGCGATGAACCCCAAGGTCCTGCTCCTGGACGAGCCCACCCGCGGCATCGACATCGGCGCGAAGGCCGAGGTCCAGAAACTGATCGACGAGCTGGCGAACGACGGTCTGGCCGTGCTCCTCATCTCCTCCGACATGGAGGAACTGATCGAGGGCTCGGACCGGGTCGTCGTCCTCAAGGACGGCGCAGTGATCGAAGAACTCACCGGACCGATGGTCACGGAGGACGCCCTCATGCGCGCGATAGCCACCACCGGGGGCCCTCATGACTGACCTCGCACTGGGCACCAAGACCCCCGTCGACCGCGACCGCGTGCTCGGCTTCCTCCAGAGCTACGGCGTCTACCTGGGCGTGGCCGTCCTGCTCGTCCTCAACATCGCCCTGACCCCGCACTTCCTCTCGGCCGAGAACTTCCGCACCCAGGCGGTCCAGGTCGCCCCGGTCCTCATCGTGGCCCTGGGCATGGCGCTGGCCATCGGCAGCGAGGGCGTGGACCTCTCCGTCGGCTCCGTCATGGCGCTGTCCACCTCTCTCATCTCGCTCTACCTCGGCTACGGCACCTGGATCGCGATCATCGTGGCGATCATCGGCGGTGCCGTCATCGGTGTCGCCAACGGCTCGCTCATCGCCTTCATCGGCGTACAGCCCATCGTCGCGACGCTGGCGCTGATGGTCGCGGGCCGCGGTCTCGCCCTCGTGCTCCTGCCCCAGCTCAAGGACGTCCACGACCCGACCATGGCGTCGCTCGGCTCCGGCGCCGTCCTCGGCATCCCCTACCTCGTCCTGATCGCGGCGGCCCTCGCACTCGTCGTGGCCTTCGTCGTCCGGCGCACCACCTTCGGCCGCCAGCTCCTCGCCATCGGCGACAGCCGCCCGGCCGCGCGCCTCGCGGGACTTCCCGTACGGCGCGTCCTGATCCTGGTGTACGTCTGCTCCGGCGCGCTGGCGGCCATCGCGGGCGTCCTGGCCACGGCCCGTCTGACGGCCAGCGATCCCACCTCGCTGGGCAACCTGATGGAACTGTCCGCGATCACGGCCGTCGTGGTCGGCGGCACCCCGCTCAGCGGCGGGCGCGTCCGCATCGGCGGCACCGTCGCGGGCGCCGTACTGATCCAGCTGCTCACCGCCACGCTCATCAAGCACGATCTGCCGCCCTCCTGGACACAGATCGCCCAGGCCGTAGTGATCATTCTCGCCGTCTACGCGGCACGGGAGAGGGGCAAGCGGTGACCGGCACCGTCCTATCCGAGGCCAAGTCCATGAAGCCGAGCGACGACGAACCCCTCGGCGCGAGCCGCTCCGAGCGCCTCAGCGCACTCGCCCAGCAGCACGGCGCCCTGGTCACCCTGGTCGTCGCCGTCATCGCGGCCTCGCTCAGCTTCGACACGTTCTTGACGGGCGACAACCTGGAGAACATGGCGGTCTCCTCCGCCTTCCTCGCGGTCGTCGCCCTGGGCATGACCTTCGTGATCATCACCGGCGGCATCGACCTCTCCGTCGGTTCGCTGTTCGCGCTCGGCGGGGTCCTCGCGGCCTGGGGCTCGCAGTACGGGACGGCGGTGGCGCTGCTGCTGCCCCTGGCCGTCTGCGGACTCATCGGCCTGGTCAACGGCCTCCTCATCGCCCGCTCCCGCCTGGCCCCCTTCATCGTGACGCTGGCCGCGATGCTGGGCGCGCGCGGCATCCTGCTGTCCGTCACCGACGAGGGGTCCAAGACCTACCTCGTGGACAAGGACACGTTCTTCGCCACGCTCGGCCAGGGCAAGCTCCTCGGCATCGGGGTCCCGGTCTGGATCACCCTCGCCCTCTTCGTCGCCGGCGCCGTCATCCTGCGCCGCAGCCGCTTCGGCCAGTACGTGTACGCGGTCGGCGGCAACGAGGACGCGGCGGCCCTCATGGGCGCCCCGGTGGCCCGCACCAAGGTCACGGTCTACACGATCTCCGGACTCTGCGCGGGCCTGGCGGGCGCGCTCAACGCCGCCTGGCTGGTCTCGGGCGTCACCATCCTCGGCTCGGGCATGGAACTAGAGGCCATCTCCGCGGTCGTCATCGGCGGCACGCTCCTGACCGGCGGATTCGGCTTCATCAGCGGCTCACTCGTCGGCGTACTGCTCCTGAAGGTCATCCAGAACGTCATCAACCAGATCGGCTCGCTCGACTCCGCCTACCAACAGGTGGTCAGCGGAGCCTTCCTGGCCCTCGTGGTGATCGCCCAGACCTGGCTGGGCCGCAGACGCCGGGTGCTGTAGCGCCCACGGCCGCGCGGGAAGGGCGCGGCTACATGGGGACGATCTGCCCCTTGCCCAGGGCGATCACGCCGCCCTTCGACACCGTGTAGAGCGCTTCGTCCCGCTCGGGGTTGACCCCTATCGTCGCCCCGGGCGGGACGTCCACGTTCTTGTCGAGCACCGCGCCGCGCACCACCGCTCCCCGGCCCACGCGGACGTTGTCGTGCAGCACCGACCCCTGCACGACCGCCCCGTCCTCGATCGTCACCCCGGGCGAGAGCACCGAACGCGTGACCTGGCCGCGGATGACGCATCCGGGGCTGACGATGGACTCGCTGGCGATGCCGGCCGCGCAGAACTTGGCGGGCGGCAGGCCGCCCGGGTGGGTGTAGATGGGCCAGCGCCGGTTGTCGAGGTTGAACACCGGCTGATCGGAGATCAGGTCCATGTGCGCCTCGTAGTACGCGTCGAGCGTGCCGACGTCACGCCAGTAGCCGTGGTCGCGCGCGGTCTCCCCCGGCACGTGGTTGTCGTCGAAGTCGTACACCTGGGCCAGGCCGCGCTCGGTGAGCATGGGCAGGATCGAACCGCCCATGTCGTGCTTGGACTCGTCGTCATCGGCGTCCTGCTGGAGCGCGTCGACCAGGGTCTTCGTCGTGAAGACGTAGTTGCCCATGGAGGCGAACACCTCGTGCGGCGCGTCGGGCAGGCCGGGCGGATCGGTGGGCTTCTCCAGGAACCGCTCGACCCTCGTGCCGTCCCGGGCCGGCGTGATGATGCCGAAGGAGGACGCCTCCGAGCGCGGCACGCGGATCCCCGCCACCGTCACTCCCGCGCCGCTCTCGAAGTGCTGGTTGAGCATCTGCCGGGGGTCCATGCGGTAGACGTGGTCCGCGCCGAACACCGCGATGTAGTCGGGCTGTTCGTCGTGGACGAGGTTCAGGGACTGCAGAATCGCGTCCGCGCTGCCCGAGTACCAGCGCGGTCCGAGGCGCTGCTGCGCCGGCACCGGCGTGACGTAGTTGCCCAGGAGGCTGGACATCCGCCAGGTGGTGGTGACGTGCCGGTCCAGGGAGTGCGATTTGTACTGGGTCAGCACACAGATCCGCAGGATGTCGCCGTTGACGAGATTGGAGAGCACGAAGTCGACGAGGCGGTAGGTGCCGCCGAACGTGACCGCTGGTTTCGCCCGGTCGGCCGTGAGGGGCTGAAGGCGCTTTCCCTCACCGCCCGCCAGGACGATTCCGAGCACCGAAGGTCCTCCGCGCATGGCGCCGCCCCCTGACTTGGGATCACTTGGACTCGAGTAACTCCGTGTACACCTCGGTCGTGCGTCGCGCGACCGCGTCCCAGCCGAACTCCCCGACCGCGCGGTCACGTCCCGCCGCGCCCATGCGGGTCGCGGTGCGCGGGTCGGCGACCAGCTCGTTCAGGGCCTCTGCCAGCCGCGCCTCGAAGGCCGCCGGCTCCTTCTCCGCGTACGGGACGAGGAGCCCCGTGCCGCGGTCGGCGACGACCTCGGGGATGCCGCCGACGTCCGATGCCACCACCGCGGTGCCGCAGGCCATCGCCTCCAGGTTCACGATGCCGAGCGGCTCGTAGACGGAAGGACAGACGAACACCTGCGCGTGGGTGAGGAGTTGGATGATCTGGGGGCGCGGCAGCATCTCGGGGATCCAGTGGACTCCCCCGCGCACACGGCTCAGCTCCTCGAAGAGGGTGCGGAACTCGGCGTCGATCTGCGGGGTGTCGGGGGCTCCGGCGCAGAGCACCAGCTGGGTCGCGGGATCCAGCTCCTTCGCGGCGCGCAGCAGGTGGGGCACGCCCTTCTGCCGGGTGATGCGTCCGACGAACAGGACGTAGGGCCGCCCGGGGTCGATGCCCAGGTGTTCCAGGACGTCCGTGCCGGGGTCGGGGCGGTACAGGCCGGTGTCGATGCCGTTGTGCACGACGTGCACCTTGGCCGGGTCGATGGCGGGATAGCAGCCGAGGATGTCGTCCCGCATGCCGCGCGAGACGGCGATCACGGCGTCCGCGGCCTCGACGGCGGTGCGCTCGGCCCAGCTGGACAGGGCGTATCCACCGCCCAGCTGCTCGGCCTTCCAGGGCCGCAGCGGCTCCAGGGAGTGCGAGGTCAGGACGTGCGGGATGCCGTGCAGGAGCTTGCCGAAGTGGCCCGCGAGGTTGGCGTACCAGGTGTGGGAGTGGACCAGGTCGCAGCCCGTGAGCGAGGCCGCCATGGACAGGTCCACGGAGAAGGTCCGCAGGGCGTCGTTGGCGCCGTCCAGGGAGTCCCATGCCTGGTGGCGCACGGGTCCGCCGACCGATCCGCCGTTTCCCCAGCAGTGCACGTCGACGTCGACGAGGGCCGCCAACTCCCGTGCGAGGAACTCGACATGGACTCCGGCTCCGCCGTACACATCTGGTGGATACTCCCGGGTGAGCAGTCCCACTCGCACGCACAAACCTCCGTCCGTCCGCCCCAGCCGTCGGTCGCCCGCCCCCTCATGGTCACCCAGAAGCGCCCGGTGGGGAAGAGGCCCGCACCGACCTCTGGGGCGGCCGGTCGAAGCAACAGTCGCCGCACAGGCCGCCGTTGGGGCACCGGTAGTAGAGGCAGCAGCTGCGGCGGCGGAACGCGGTGCCGTTCAGGGTGCCGGTCCCGCGCAGGTCGGGGTGGTCGAAGAGGTCGGCGGCGAGCGCCCGTGCGCGCTCCCCCACGTCGGTACGGCCCGTGCGGCGCGCCCAGGTGTCCAGTTCGCGGGCCGCCCCGGCGAGCGCGGAGCCCGCGTTGCCCCACAGCAGGGGCGCGGAGATGCGGTGGCGTGTGCGCAGGACGTCGGCCAGGGGCGCCAGATGGCCGTGCTGCACGGCGTCGCGGATGGCCGCCGCGTCGCCCGGCCGTGACCGCACCCGCGTCAGCCACAGGTCGTCGGGCGAGCCGCCGTCGGCGTCCCAGTGCAGCAGCGCCGGGTCGAGGTCCGGCAGCACGCCGTGCAGGGCGGCCGAGCCGAGCGCCACGGACCACAGGCGTGCCGCGAGCCCCAGCTGTGCCACGGACACCGCCACGCGCGCGTCGGGCGCCCTCAGCCGGGCGGCGACCTTGTCGACGCGGAACGCGAGGGGCCCGTCGTCGCCCGCGTACAGCCGGGCCAGGGGCGTCACCTGGGCGCCGCCGGGCGGTGCTCCGGTGCGCAGGGCGAAGAATCCGCCGACGGAACCGACTTCTGCCAGGTCGAGAGGGAGGGTCACGACAGCAGAGCCTAGGCGTCCCGGCGGAACAGGGCCGTCCACAAGAAGGGCTCACCGAAGTACGCGGAGTCGTCCGGTTCGTCGCGCATGCGCCGCAGTTCGACCTCCGTGAGGTCGGCGAAGATCCAGCGCAGGGACTCCGGCGTGTACGCGAGCCCGCCCTGGAGGCCGGACGCGCGGTAGAAGTCCGCGTCGGGCAGCTCGGAGCCGGAGCCCGCGTCCCCGGCGGCGAAGCTGGTGAGGGCGAGATGGCCGCCCGGGGCGAGCACGCGGTCGAGCAGGGCGAGGTAGCTGACGCGGCGGTGGGGCGGCAGGTGGTGGAAGCAGCCCGAGTCATGGATCAGGTCGTACGGGCCGCCCAGTTCGTCCTGAGTGAGCGCGAAGGCGTCACCGCGGTGGAAGCGGATGTCCGCCCCGGCTTCCCGGGCCCGCTCCCCGGCCCAGGCGAGGGCCTGCGGCGACAGGTCGACGGCATCCACCCGGAACCCCCGGGCGGCCAGGTACAGGGAGTTGCGGCCGGGCCCGCAGCCCAGATCGAGGGCGCGGCCCGGCGTGAGCAGCCCCCGCTCGACGTACGAGGCGAGGTTCTCGTCCGGCTTGGCCACGAAGAACGGCACCGGCCGGGAGCGGTCGGTGTAGAAGCCGTCCCACCAGCCCGCCGCGTCGGCGCTCCAGCGGTCGGCCTCCGGTGCGAACAGGCCGTCCATGAGCTTCAGGACGTCCTCTACCGTGCGTACGTTCCGGTGCATCCGCACCCCTCTCCACGAATTTCCGCGAGAGGCAAGAATACGATCGCATCCGGCAAAATCCCAGGTCAGAAGTTATGTACGGGAGTCCGCGAGGCGTCGCTGGAGGGGGCGGGAGCCGGGCAGGAGGGCCTCGCCCCGCAGGAGGCGCACGGGAGCTTCCACGGCACGTTCAGGGCCCCGCACGGGGGTGTTTCCGGAGTATCCGTCCGCAAGAATTTTCGAGATTCTGGATGATCCACCGAACCGCTGCGTAACCCACCCGGGGGAGGACATCTCCCCGGTCGTACTCCATCGGCAGTAGGACCCAATGCCTGCTGAGGTACGACGACGTGGAGCGAAATCCGCGAGATCGTAGAGGGTATGGAAGCCGACCGTTCGCCGTGCCGGACGCCCCGGGCCCACCACAGGGCGCACCGCAAGCCGTGGAGCACCTCATGAGTGCCCTCACGCTGGCCGTGCTGCTCTCCCTCGTCTCGGCCGTCGCCTACGCGGGCGGGGCCATCTTGCAGGAGCGCGTCGCCGTGAGCACGCCGGAGCGGCGGTACGCCCCGCTGCGCCGCGGCGCCTGGTGGGTCGCCATCGCCCTGAACGGCCTCGGCGCGCTGCTGCACGTCGTGGCCCTCGCGTACGGGCCGCTGAGCCTGGTGCAGCCGCTCGGCGCCCTGACCATCGTCTTCGCCCTGCCGATGGCCGCTCTCTTCGTGCGCCGCAAGGCGGGGGCCACCGCGTGGCGCGGGGCCATCATGGCGACCGTGGGTCTGGCCGGACTGCTCTCGCTGACGCAGTCGGCCGACGCGCAGTCCCTGGACGACGCCGAGCGGGTCATGGTGGCGCTGGCGACGGGCGGCGCCGTGGTGGCGCTGATCGTCGTGGCGCACGCGGTGCACCGTCACCCGGTGGTGCGCAGCGTGCTGCTGGCGAGCGCCGCGGGCGTCGCCTTCGGCATCGCCTCGGTGTTCACCAAGACGGTGGCGGTCGACCTGGACACGGGCGTGTCCCTGACCCGGCAGGTGCCGAGCCTCGCCGTGATCGCCGTCCTGGCCGGCGCCGGCGTCCTGATCTCGCAGGCGTCCTACCGGGGCGCGGGCCTCGCGGCGCCGCTGTCGACGGTGACCGTCATCAACCCGGTCGTCGCCGCCGCGGTGGGCCTCACCCTCTTCGGTGAATCGTTCCGCTACGGCACGGCGGGCACGATCGTCGCTCTCGGCTTCGGGGTCGTCGCGGCGGGCGGTCTGATCCTGCTGACCACGGAGCGCATCGGCGCGGCCCAGGGCGCGAAGTCCCCGACGGTGCCGGTGGCCAAGGGCGGCCCCGCGGCGCCCGAGGCGCGGCCCGCTCCCCGGCTGCGTCCCGCTCCCCAGCCACGTCCCGCTGCCGAGGCGCGGCCCGCTGCCGCGCTGCCGGACGCCCCCGAGGTCCCGGACACGGAGGCCGCGGCCACGCCCCGGGTGCCGGACACTCCGGAGGGCCTGGCCCTCCCACCACGGGAGAGCGAGCTGCCTGCCCTGCCGTCCCAGCCCCTGACCGGGCCGCACCGCCGGGTGCCCTCACGCCACGGGTGCGAGCGCATCGGCTCCTGAGACCGCCTGAGACCCGCTGAGACCGCTTGAGACCGGCGACGCAGGACTCGGCGGAAGAGATCCAAGGCCTCCGGGGCATCGCCCCGGGGGCCTTTCCCGTCGCTCGTCTCAGATCCGCACGCCCCGGGCCCGCAGATACGCGAGCGGGTCGACGTCCGAGCCGAAGCCGGGCCCCGTCCGGATCTCGAAGTGCAGATGCGGGCCCGTGCTGTTGCCCGTGGAGCCCGAGCGCGCGATGCGCTGCCCCGGGGCCACCTTCTGCCCGGCCTTCACGGTGAGCGCCGAGAGATGGCCGTACTGGGAGTACTTGCCGTCGGCGTGCCGGATCACCACTTCGTAGCCGTACGAGCCGCCCCAGCCGGACGACACGACCGTGCCCCCGGCGACGGCCTTCACCGAGGTGCCGGTGGCCACGGGGAAGTCGACGCCCGTGTGATAGCCCTTCGACCAGGAGCCGCCCGCGGCGCGGTAGGGGGTGCTCGGCGAGGCGGCCACCGGCGCGGAGTAGCCCGGCGCGGCCTGGGCGGGCTTCGCCTGCTGCGGCTGGGCCTTGGGCTTCGGGGCCGCCTTGTGCTCGGCCCGCTGCTTCGGCTTGGGTGCGGCCTTCGGCTCGGCCCGCTGCTGGGGCGCGGCCCTCTTCTGCGAGGCCTGCAACGCCAGCCGCTGGCCCGGCGTGATCAGGTCGGGGTCGTCGCCGATCGTCGTGCGGTTGGTGTCGTACAGCTGCCGCCAGCCGCCGCCGACCCGGCGCTCGTCGGCGATCTGGGAGAGCGTGTCGCCCCGGACGACCGTGTACATCTGGCCCCGGCCCGCGGCGGACTGCGGGGTCACCTCCGGCTTGACGTCCTTGGCCTGGCGCTGGGGGGCCTTCGGCGCGGCCTTCTTGGGCGCGCTCGCCGTCGTGACGTCGGGCGCGTCGCCGCCCCGCGTCAGGCCCGCCCGCTCCGAGCAGACCGGCCAGGCCCGCGGGCCCTGCGCCTTGAGCACCTTCTCGGCGACGGCTATCTGCTGGCCCTTGGTGGCGCGGTCGGCCCGCGGGGCGTAGGCCGTGCCGCCGTACGCCTCCCAGGTGGACTGCTTGAACTGGAGGCCGCCGTAGAAGCCGTTGCCGGTGTTGATGCTCCAGTTGCTGGTCGACTCGCACGCCGCGACCTTGTTCCAGGTGTCGACGTCGGCCGCCTCCGCCGTGCCCGTGCCCATCAGCGGCAGCGCCATTCCGGCACCGCCCGCCGTGACGGTCAGCGACGCTCGGTTGATCCGGTTCGGCTGGTACCGGCGGTGCCGACCGCGTACGGCCATGAGAGCTCCCTCAGTCACACACACTCAGTCACGTCGGACACACGACAAGGCGGCAAGTTAGCCGGTCCGACCGAACCGTGACAAGGGCGCGCGACCGAAGGAGCGCACCACCGGTCAGCCCTTCAAGTGCTCCGGGAGCCACTGGAGTTGGACCCGTTGCTGGTAGGGGCCACCGCCCTCGTGATCGTTGAAGGCGTACACCTCCATGGAACGTTCCGCTCCCGCGTAGGCGTTGTGGGCGGCGAACACGGTGGACGGCGGGCACGTCATGTCCTCGAGGGCGGCCGAGAAGAGCGCCGGCGCGGTCCCGCGCGCCGCGAAGTGCACGCCGTCGAAGTACGAGAGCGTCCGGAAGACGCGCTCCTCGACGCCGCGCCGCGCCTTCATGTAGAGCGCGATCTCCCGGTAGGGCGGCCGGTCGGTGAGGGTCGTGGCCCGCGGGAAGTCGCACAGGAACGGCACGTCGGCCGCGATCGCCGCCAGGTCGGGGACCAGTCCGCCGACGGCGAGCGTGATCCCGCCGCCCTGGCTGCCGCCGACCGCGGCGACCCGCGAGGCGTCGACCAGCGGATGCGTACGCGCCGCTTCCACGGCGCGTACGCCGTCGGTGAAGACACGCCGGTAGTAGTACGCGTGCGGGTCCTCGATGCCGCGCGTCATGTAGCCGGGGTACGCGGGCGCGCTGCCCACCGGGTCGGGGGTGTCGCCCGCCGAACCGCCGCTGCCCTGGCCCCGGGTGTCCATCACGAAGTGCGCGAAGCCCGCGGCCGACCACAGCAGGCGCTCGTGCGGCAGACCGCGGCCACCGCCGTACCCGATGTACTCCACGACGGTGGGCAGCGGCTCGGTCGTCCCGGCGGGCACGATCAGCCACCCTCGCACGGGGTGGCCGCCGAAGCCCGCGAACGTCACGTCGAAGACGTCGACGGTGCTCAGGTGCGACGCGACGGGGACGAAGCGGGCGTCCAGGTCGTGCTCGCGTGCGGCCGAAAGGGTCTTCTCCCAGAACGCGTCGAAGTCCTCGGGTTCGGTCATGTCCGGCCGGTAGCGGCGCAGTTCGTCGAGCGGCATGTCGAAATGGGGCACGGGCGGCTCCTTCGTCGGACACAGTGTCGGAATGTCACGCTACGCCGCGGGGCAATACTGGCGGACACCACCGGCACTTCCATTCCCAGGAGTCACGGCATGAGCAGCACGTCAGCCCAGATCGGAGTCACGGGCCTCGCGGTCATGGGGCGCAACTTGGCCCGCAACTTCGCACGCAACGGCTACACCGTCGCCCTGCACAACCGCACGGCGGCCAAGACGCGGGCACTGGTCGAGGAGTTCGGCCACGAGGGCGAGTTCATCGCCACCGAGACCGCCGAGGAGTTCGTGGCGGCGCTGGAGCGTCCGCGCCGCCTCGTCGTCATGGTGAAGGCGGGCGAGCCCACCGACGCCGTCATCCGGGAGTTCGCCCCGCTCCTGGAGCCGGGCGACATGATCGTCGACGGCGGCAACGCGCACTTCGCGGACACCCGGCGCCGCGAGCGCGAACTGCGCGAGCAGGACATCCACTTCGTCGGCACGGGCGTCTCCGGCGGTGAGGAGGGGGCGCTGCTCGGCCCCAGCATCATGCCGGGCGGCTCGAAGGAGTCGTACGCCTCGCTCGGCCCGATGCTGGAGAAGATCTCGGCGAAGGCCGAGGACGGATCGCCGTGCGTCACGCACGTCGGCCCGGACGGCGCGGGACACTTCGTGAAGATGGTGCACAACGGCATCGAGTACGCCGACATGCAGCTGATCGCGGAGGCGTACCAACTGCTTCGCGACGTGGCCGGCTACTCCCCCGCGCAGATCGCGGACATCTTCCGCACCTGGAACACCGGCCGGCTGGATTCCTACCTGATCGAGATCACGGCGGAGGTCCTCAAGCACGTGGACTCCGCGACGGGCAAGCCGTTCGTGGACGTGGTCGAGGACCGGGCCGAGCAGAAGGGGACCGGCCGCTGGACCGTGCAGATCGCCCTCGACCTGGGCGTCCCGGTGTCGGGCATCGCCGAGGCGGTGTTCGCCCGGTCCCTGTCGGGCCACTCCGAACTGCGGGCGGCGTCGGCGGACTTGGCGGGGCCCGCAGCGCGTGCGCTGGACGAGGCCGAGGCGGCGGCCTTCGCCGACCAGGTCGAGCAGGCGCTGTACGCGTCGAAGATCGTGTCGTACACGCAGGGCTTCCACGAGATCGCCGCGGGCAGCGAGGAGTACGGCTGGGACATCGACCTGGGCGCGGTCGCCGCCATCTGGCGGGGCGGCTGCATCATCCGCGCCGCCTTCCTGGACCGCATCCGCGCCGCGTACGACGCCCGCGCGGATCTGCCGAGCCTGCTCTCGGACAAGACGTTCGCGCAGGAGATCGGTGCGGCCCAGGACGACTGGCGCGCGGTCCTGGTGGCGGCCACCAGGCAGGGTGTCCCCACACCGGGCTTCTCGGCGGCCCTGGCCTACTACGACGCGCTGCGCGCGGACCGGCTGCCGGCCGCGCTCACGCAGGGGCAGCGGGACTACTTCGGGGCGCACACCTATCGGCGTACGGACCGCGAGGGGTCGTTCCACACCCTGTGGGGCGGGGACCGCTCGGAAGTCCAGGCCTAGCAGGCGGGCACGTCAGCCGGGCGCGGCAGCCGGGTCCGGAACCGGACCCGGCGTCGGGCCGCCGTCCGCACTCAGGGCCGTGAGACCCGTCCGAGTCGTCTGAGCCGCGTCTGAGCCGCCTGAGCCGTCAGAGCGGCTTGGGCTCGGTCTCGGGCTCCGGGCCGGGCGGCGGGAGCGGGGTGGGCGGCGGGTCAGGCGTGGGCCGCGGCACGGGACTCGGACCGGGGCCGGGACCGGGCACCGGCGTGGGACGCTCGGGCTCGGGCACCGGATTCGGCCCGCCGGGGTCCGGGATCGGGCTGGGCGGCACCGGGTCGGGATACGGGACGGTCATGTTCTCCTCCATCGGGTCGGAGACCGGTCGTGTCCACTCTCTCCCGCCTCGCGTGCCCACGCCTGCCGAGTCCACGCGTCCTCGCGCGGTGCGACCTCAGTCCCGCGTACGGCTCAGGCGCACGACGGGGATGTCGCGATCCGTCTTGGCCTGGTAGTCCGCGTAGGGGGCGAACAGCTCGACGAGGCCGGGCCAGACCCTGGCCTTGTCCTCGGCCGACAGGGTCTCGGCGCGGGCGGCGAACCGCTCCTCGGTGCCCACGCGCAGCCGTACGCCGGGCTCGTCGACGAGGTTGCGATACCACAGAGGGTCCTCGTCGGCGCCGCCGTTCGAGGCCACGACCAGGTAGTCCTCACCGTCCCGGCCGTAGATCAGCACGGTGCGGCGCCACTGCCCGGTGCGCCGTCCGCGGTAGTCGAGCAGCAGGCAGGGGACGCCCTGGACCCGGGCGCCCTTCGTGCCGCCGGACTCCTCGTAGACGCGGGCCTGCTTGGCCACCCACCCGGTGGGGCTGATGACGACCTCTTCGGGCTGCTCACCGTGGTGCTGCTCTTCGTCGTGCTGCGCCATGTCCGCTCCTGTGCGGTCGAAGGGATGCACGTGCACGGGAGCCGAGTGAACACGCGGCCACCCGGTTCACCCAACTCCCACACGCACCCTACGACTTGACGCCGACACCGCAGCGCTCGACGGCCGCGCTCAGCCCAAGGCGCGGGCTGGCGACGACCGGGACGGGCAGGGTGACACGGTCCGCCGCATCCGCCATGGACGCCTGGGCGAGGACGACGGAGTCGACGCCGTCCAGGGCGTCGACGGCCTCCGCGATCAGACGTACGTGGCCGTCCGCGTCCCCGGCTTCGAACCGCTCCCAGGCGCCGTCCACCAGCACCGTCGTGACGTCGACGGGCCGCCCGGCGCGGGCGGCCTCCTCCTCGACGAGGGCCCGGGTGGGCCCCAGCGTGCTCTCCAGGGTGGCGACGACGGCCACGGCTCGCCCCGCGGCCACGGCGGCGGCCGCCATGGGCCGGTCGACCCGCACGACGGGCACGCCGACGGCGGCGGCACGGTCCTCGGCGACCGCGCCGATCGTCGAGCAGGTGCAGAGCACGGCGCTCGCCCCCTCGGCGACCGCCCGCTCCAGCAGCTCCTGGATGCCGTCGGCCACCGCGTCCGGGCCCTCCGCGCGGGCCCGCGCGAGCAGGTCCGCGTGGACGAGGTGCCGCAGGGCGAGCCCCGGATGGTCCTGGTCCCGCAGCGCCTCGAAGACGGGGACGTGCACGGGCGAGGTGTGCAGCAGGGCGAGCGTCGGCGTCACCATGCGGACGGGTCCGCCTTCACCTTCTGCAGGGCGGCGGCGACCAGCTCTCCCGAGGGCACGGGCGCCTCGTCGGGATGCCGCTCGGCCCACTTCACCACGTACGGACACAGGGGCGCGACGGCGACGCCTTCCCGCGCCGCGATCGCGTACAGCTCCCGGGCCAGCGAGCCCGCGATGCCCTCGCCCTCGTGCGCGGGCACGACCTCGGTGTGCACCGGCACCAGGGCAGGCTCGGGGGCGTCCAGCGTGAAGTAGACGATCTGGCCGACGACTTCACCGTCGGCACGCGCTTCGAGGACGCCGCGTGCCCGGTCGTCGCGGATCTCGATCCCACTGCTCATCGGCTCTCCTGGAGGTGATGCGCGGCCTGCGGGCTGCGCCCCATGTCACCGGCTCCCGGCACCGGCGCGGACGCGTCGTCGCCGAGGGCCACGATGCGGTTGTCCGCGCCCTCGACATGCACGACCTTGGGCCGCAGGGCGCGGGCCTCGGCGTCGTCGACCTGCGCATAGCTGATGATGATCACCTTATCGCCGGGGTGCACGAGGTGCGCGGCCGCGCCGTTGATGCCGATGACACCGCTGCCGCGCTCCCCCTCGATGGTGTACGTCTCCAGACGGGCGCCGTTGGTGATGTCGACGATGTGCACGAGCTCACCGGGCAGCAGATCGGCGGCATCGAGGAGATCGGCGTCGATGGTCACGGACCCGACGTAGTGCAGATCGGCCTGGGTGACGGTGGCACGGTGAATCTTGGACTTGAACATGGTGCGCAGCATGATCGACTCCCAAAAGACGGCTCCCTGCTAGCTTTTTGCAGGTCAGGGGCTTTCTGCACTGTACCTCGGCAGGTCTTCGGCGTTGAAGGCTTTCCGTGGTGTCGCGCGCCACGATGCGGGCGCCCGCTCCGACCCGATACGGACGGGCGCCTGCCCCCGCGCCATGTCAGCCGTCGGTCAGGCGCGCTCGGTGGCGAGCAGTTGCGTCTCCCAGCCGAAGGCGACGCCGGTGGCGCCCCCGTGCTGGAGCAGCACCTCGCTCAAGGGCGCGATGGTCTTCTCCCGCGCCCAGTCACGCTGCCATTCGCTCACCACGGCCATCCAGGTGATCGGCACGACTCCCGCCTGGACCATGCGGCGTACGGCCATGTCGTGCGATTCCTGCGAGGCGCCGCCCGAGGCGTCGGTGACGACGAAGACCTCGAAGCCCTCGCCCGCCGCCTGTATCGCCGGCATCGCGACACAGACCTCCGTCCAGAGCCCCGCGATGATCAGCTTCTTGCGGCCGGTCGCCTTGACGGCGTCGACGACGCGCTCGTCCTCCCAGGTGTTGATGAGCGTGCGGTTGATCGGCTTCTGCTCCGGAAACACATCCTGTAGCCCCTTGATGAGGTAGCCGCCGCGCTCCTCCAGCACGGTCGTCAGGATGGTCGGCACGTCGAACACCTTGGCGGCCTTGGCCAGGGCGACGGCATTGTTCACGATCATCGTGGGTTCGTGGCTGTTCAGGTTGGCGAACTGGAACGGCTGGTGGTCGATCAGGACGACGACGCTCTCCTCGGGCGTCAGCAGTGCCTGTAATCCGGTCTTCGTCTCGTTGCTCATGGGATCCCTCTCCGGGTCTTCGTGTCCCTGCTCGACACAGTGGTTGACGCGTCACCTACATTAGCATCGAGAGTTGACACGTCAACCAGATGCAGCCAGGGCCGCGCGCATCAACACCCTTAGCGGAGTGCGCAGTTGAGCGTCCGCGCCCTGCGTCGAGGGGTCGACCGTCGCCGGGAACACCTCCCACGTTATTTAGTTGTCTCGTCAACTAGGATGGCGTCAGGCAGGCCACCGGCCACAGCACCCGTACGAACCCAGGCCACTTTGCGCGTGGCCCGAAGGAGGCTCCGCCGTGAGCGACCGCACCCCCGGCTCCCCGCCCCGCAGGATCTTCATCGACAAACAGAGCCCCAAGGCCTTCCAGGCTCTGTTGCAGACCTCGGAAGCGGTGCGAGCGGCGGCCTCCGAGGCCGGTCTCGATCGCACCACCGTGGAGCTGATCAACCTGCGCGTGTCACAGCTCAACGCCTGCGCCTACTGCCTCGACCTGCACACCAGAGCGGCCCTGCGGGCCGGTGAATCACCGCAGAGGCTCGGAACCCTGAACGCGTGGCGGGACACCGCCCTGTTCACTCCCCCGGAGCGCGCCGCCCTGGCGTTGGCCGAGGCCACGACCGATCCGGCGAACGCGGCGATCCAGGCATCGGCCTACGAGGCCGCCCGGGAGGTCCTCTCCGAGGACCAGATATCGGCGGCGATCTGGGTGGCGGTCACCATCAACGCCTTCAACCGCGTATCGGTCATGAGCAAGCACCCCGTACCGCCGCTCGACCACAAGTAGAGGCGGCCCGGACGCGCCGGTGCCGCCGCGTCCGGTTCCTCAGTCACTGACCTTGCTGCGGGACTGGTACAGCAGGTCCTGGTAATCGGAGTGCCGGCTGATCCAGCCAGCGAAGAAGGGGCAGGTGGCCAGCACCCGCAGGTTCGCGGCGCGCGCCTCGTCGAGGGCCGTGCGGACCAGCGCGGACCCGACTCCCTTGCCCTCGTACTCCGTCCCGACCTCGGTGTGCACGAACGCGACGAGCTCCGGCGTACGGATGTACTCCGCGACGCCCGCCACCTTGGACTCTCCGTCGACACGGGCCTCGTAGCGCTTCGCCTCGGGCACGTGCGTGACTTCGACCGTCATGCGTCCTCCTTGGGGGTCTGATCCCGCTCGACCCGGCCGCATCTCCTGGGCCGGAACAGCAGCCTAACCCTGTCAGGTTGACGCATCAACTTAACCGTCGACGGCCCGACTCCACGCTCACCCCTGGCACGACGGACGCGACGGACGCGACGGACACGGCCTCCCCGAGGGGCATATCAGCGCCCACCGCAAGTGGGTGAGCTGTCAACAATTTCGTTAGACTGCCCGTCATGGACGACGCACCGCCGCGCTGGCTCGATCCGGAAGAGAAAGCCGCCTGGGACAGCTTCATCCGCATGCAGGAGAAACTCATCGGGCGACTGGCCCGCCGCGTCCAGGCCGATTCCGGAATGTCCGCCGCGGACTACATCGTGCTCGTCAGCCTCACCGAAAGAGGCGAGGGGCGGATGCGGTTCCTGGATCTGGCCAAACTCGTGGAGTGGGAAAAGAGCCGGATGTCTCATCAGGTCACGCGCATGGCGAAACGCGGACTCGTCGTCCGGGAAGAATGCCCCGACGACGGTCGCGGAGCATTCATCGTCGCCACCCCGGCCGGTCACCGGGCGATCGAAGAGGCCGCACCGCAGCACGTCGAGCACGTGCGCCGCCTGTTCATCGACGCCTTGACCCCGCATCAGCTCGCCACGCTCGGCCGGCTCAGCCAGCGCGTCCTGGACCACATGGAGCGACAGCCGGACTGACCGGTTGATCCGTCCGTTTCGGGCCCCCAGGAGGGCAGGCCCGCCCCGCACCGCCGCGCCCCCGCCACGACGACAGCGTTAAGCGGGCATCGTGACAGCCACGAGGCGATGACACATGGAGAGAAGAATGCGGCCCATCATTCCGGACTACATGACCGAGGCACTCGAAAAGGTGCGGCCGGACACGTCCGGGGAGCGGGCGGGATACATCCCCGAGCTCGCGACCGCGGACCCCGAGCGCCTCGGTGCGGCCTTTGCCATGCTGGACGGAAAGGTGTACGGCGCCGGTGACATCGACACGGAGTTCACGATCCAGTCGATCTCCAAGCCGTTCGCCTACGCCCTGGCACTGACCGATCGCGGATTCGACTCCGTGCTCGCCAAGGTCGGTGTCGAGCCCTCCGGAGAGGCGTTCAACGAGATATCGCTCGAAAGCACCACCGGACGCCCCCTTAATCCCATGATCAACGCCGGCGCGATCACCGTCCATTCCCTGGCCGGAGCCCAGGACCTGGATCCGGCGGGACGTGTGGAGCGGGTGCTCCACGGCCTTTCGGCGTTCGCCGGTCGCCGGCTGCGGATCGATGAGTCGGTGTACGCGTCGGAGATCGAGCACGCACACCGCAATCTCGCCATCGCGCACATGCTGCGCAGCCACGACATCCTCACCGGGGACGCGAAAACCGTCGTGGACGGCTACACCCGCCAGTGCTCCGTGCTCGTCACCACGCGAGACCTGGCCATGATGGCCGCGACGCTCGCCAACCGCGGGGTGAATCCCCTGTCGGGCGAGCAGGTGGTGCCCGAAACGGTGGTGCGTCAGGTGCTGAGCGTCATGTTCAGCTGCGGAATGTACGACGCCGCCGGCGACTGGGCGACCCAGGTGGGTATTCCGGCGAAGAGCGGGGTGGCCGGGGGTCTGATCGGTGCGCTTCCCGGGCAGATCGGGATCGCCACGTTCTCGCCCCGACTGGACCCTCACGGGAACAGCGTGCGCGGGGTGTCATTGTTCGAGCGGTTCTCTTCGGACATGGGTCTGCATGTGATGGAGGTTCCCGCCGCCGCGCTCGCGGTCGTGCGGTCCAACCATGTCGTGGGCAGCGGACCGAACGCGCTCCGGGTTCTGGAACTGCAAGGCGGCATCGGCTTCGCCGGAGCCGAGAGGGTCGTCAAGGAGGCCGTGGACAACGAGCCTTCGGAAGTCAGGGTGGCTCTGGACCTGACACGGGTCTCCTCCGTCGACGACGTGGCGCGGCGCATGCTGCTGGAGGTCGCGCGCCGGCTGACGCTGGGTGGTCACGACGTCTTTCTCGTCGACCCAGAATCGGTCGTCCCGGATCCCGAACCCGGCGACGGCGGCCGCGTCACCGTCGTGGACACAGTGGATCAAGCCGCGAACCCGACGCGGAGTGGCTCGGCCCGGTAGTTCAGCAGTCACGACTGAGGGGCGAGACGCGGACGGACGGACGTGCCGAGCGCGCCTCGCAACAAGTGCCGCGCCGACCGGAGTTCTCCGGTCGGCGCGGCGCTTCTCGTAGGCCCGGCGCTTCTTGACGGCCCGGCGCTTCTTGTCGTCCCGGCGCTGTGCGTCGGACCGGCCCCTCTCCTCGGCCCGGTACCGACCGCGGGCGCTACGCCACCACCTCCACCGGCTTGTTCGCGAACTGCGTGCGGTACAGCTCCGCGTACCGGCCTCCGAGTGCGAGCAGTTCCTCGTGCGTGCCGCGCTCCACGATCCGCCCGGCCTCGACGACGAGGATCTGGTCGGCGGAGCGCACCGTCGAGAGCCGGTGCGCGATGACGATCGCGGTGCGTCCCTCCAGCGCCTCGGCGAGGGCTTCCTGGACCGCCGCCTCCGAGGTGTTGTCCAGGTGCGCCGTCGCCTCGTCGAGGATGACCACCCGCTGCTGGGCCAGGAGCAGCCGGGCGATCGTCATGCGCTGGCGCTCACCGCCGGACAGGCGGTAGCCGCGCTCGCCGACCACGGTGTCCAGGCCGTCGGGCAGGGAGCGTACGAGGTCTTCGAGGCGGGCCCTGCGCAGGACGTCCCAGAGGTCGTCCTCGGTGGCCTCGGGGCGGGCGAGCAGCAGGTTGGCGCGGACCGACTCGTGGAAGAGGTGGCCGTCCTGGGTGACCATGCCGAGGGTGCGGCGCATGGACGCGGCGGAGAGGTCACGGACGTCGACCCCGCCGATGCGCACGGCCCCGCCGTCCGTGTCGTACAGCCGGGGAAGCAGTTGCGCGATGGTCGACTTGCCCGCTCCGGACGAGCCGACGAGTGCCACGGTCTGGCCCGGCTCGGCGCGGAAGGACAGGCCGTGCAGGACCTCTTCGCCGCCCCGCGTGTCGAGCGACGCGACCTCTTCCAGGGAGGCCAGGGAGACCTTGTCGGCGGACGGGTAGCCGAAGCGGACGTCGTCGAACTCCACCGCCACCGGGCCCGAGGGGACCTCGCGTGCGTCCGGCTTCTCGTCGATCAGCGGCTTCAGGTCGAGGACCTCGAAGACCCGCTCGAAGCTGACGAGCGCGCTCATGACCTCGACCCGCGCTCCCGCCAGGGCGGTCAGCGGGGCGTAGAGCCGGGTCAGGAGCAGGGCGAGGGAGACGATCGCGCCGGCTTCCAGGGTGCCGTTCAGGGCGAAGTAGCCGCCGAGGCCGTAGACGAGGGCCAGGGCGAGGGCCGAGACCAGGGTGAGCGCGGTGATGAACGTGGACTGCGCCATGGCCGTGCGGACGCCGATGTCCCGCACCCGCCGGGCCCGTGCCGCGAACTCCTCCGACTCGGCGCCGGGGCGGCCGAAGAGCTTGATGAGCGTGGCGCCCGGGGCGGAGAAGCGCTCGGTCATGCGGGTGCCCATCGCCGCGTTGTGGTGGGCGGCCTCCCGCTGGAGCTTGGCCATCCGGGAGCCCATGCGGCGTGCGGGGATGATGAAGACCGGCAGCAGGACGAGCGCGAGAAGCGTGATCTGCCAGGAGAGTTTCAGCATCACGGCCAGGGTCAGGAGCAGTGTGACCACGTTGCCGACGACGCCGGAGAGCGTGTTGCTGAACGCGCGCTGGGCGCCGATCACGTCGTTGTTGAGGCGGCTGACGAGCGCGCCCGTGCGGGTCCGGGTGAAGAAGGCGACGGGCATGCGCTGTACGTGGTCGAAGACGGCCGTCCGCAGGTCGAGGATGAGCCCCTCCCCCAGGTTCGCCGACAGCCAGCGGCCCAGCAGTCCGAAGCCGGCTTCGGCGACGGCGATGGCGGCGATGAGCAGGGCGTACCGGACGACGAGCGAGGACTCGCCGTCCTTGACGATCACGTCCACGACGCTGCCGGCGAGAACGGGGGTCGCCACGGCGAGCAGCGCGGTGACGATGCTCAGGAGGACGAAGAGGACGATGCGGCGCTTGTGCGGGCGGGCGAAGGTCCCGATGCGGCGCAGGGTGGCGCGGGCGAAGGGACGGCGGTCCTGCTCGGCGTGCATCACGCTCTGCAGCTGGGTCCAGGCTGTCGTTTCCATGCTCATGAGAAGAAGGTAGAACCTCAAGTTTCCTTGAGGTCAAGTGTCGGGCGTGCGGCACCCGAACGAGACCCCCGCGCGTCCCGGCCGCATCCCTTGACCCGCATGTAACAGGCACATACTTTCGCTTCAACTCTTGTGGCCATCACAGAGGTTGTCGACTTCCTGACGCGAGAAGGCGAACACATGCGAGAGCTACGAAGGCGTACTCTGCTGTCCGCGATCGGCGGCACCGCCGTCGCGGGCGGCGGGTTCACCGCCGCGGGTACAGGTCTCGCCCAGGCGGCGCCCCACCGCCCGAGCCCGCGCGACCGGACGCCGAGCCCTCACGATCCGAAGATCAAGAAGCTGCTCGCCCGGATGACCGCCGAAGAGAAGCTGGGGCAGTTGCAGCAGCTCCCCTGGGCCGTCAGCACCGGCCCCGGCGGCAGCGAGACGAAGGACGTCGAGGACGCGGCGCGCGCCGGACGCCTCGGTTCGGTCCTGAACATCTTCGGCGCCAAGAACAGCAACGCCCTGCAACGCATCGCGGTGGAGGAGTCCCGGCTCGGCATTCCGCTGCTGTTCGGTCTCGACGTCATCCATGGCCTGTGGACCACGTTCCCCATCCCCCTCGCCCAGGCGTCGAGCTTCGACCCGGAAGTCACCCGGCGGGACGCCGAGGTGTCGGCGAAGGAGTCCCGCTCGAACGGCGTGCACTGGACGTTCTCGCCGATGATGGACGTCACGCACGAGCCGCGCTGGGGCAGGATCGCCGAGGGCTGCGGCGAGGACCCGTATCTCACGACGGCGTTCGCGGTGGCCAAGGTGGAGGGCTACCAGGGCGAGAAGGGCGCGGGCCTGGACGCCAAGGACCGCATCGCCGCCTGCGCCAAGCACTTCGTGGCGTACGGCGGGGCCGAGGGCGGCCGGGACTACAACACGGTCGACGTGTCGGAGTCGCGCCTGCGCAACCACTACCTGCCCCCGTTCAAGGCCGCGTCGGAGGCTGGCGTGGCCACGGTGATGGCCTCCTTCAACACCGTCAGCGGCGTCCCGGCCCACGGCAACGCCCACACGCTGACCGGCATCCTGTCCAAGGAGTGGGGCTTCGACGGCTTCGTCGTCAGCGACTGGAACGGCGTCGACGAACTCGTCGCGCACGGCTTCGCCGAGGACGGCGCCGACGCGGCCCGCCTCGCCCTGAACGCCGGCGTCGACATGGAGATGGCCAGCACCGACCTGGCCCGGCACGGCAAGAAGCTCCTGCGCGACGGCAGGATCAGCACCGGGCGCCTGGACGAAGCGGTGTCACGGATCCTGCGCCTGAAGTTCGCCCTCGGCCTCTTCGAGCATCCGTACGTCGACGAGGGCGACGCCATCGACAAGCCGTCCCCCGAGGCCCGCAAGGCCGCCCGGGAGACCGCTGCCCGCTCGATGGTGCTCCTGAAGAACGACGGCAAGGCGCTCCCGCTCAAGAAGTCGGCCGGATCGATCGCGGTCGTGGGCCCGTTCGGCGACTCCGACGACCTGCTGGGCACGTGGACCTTCCCCGGCGCCGCCAAGAAGTTCCCCTCGGGCAAGGTCCTCGCCGCCGTGCGGGGCGCCGCGCCACGGGCGAAGGTGACGTACGCGAAGGGCGTCGACGCCGAGGGCACGGACACCGGCGGCATCCCTGCCGCGGTCGCCGCGGCCGAGAAGGCGGACGTCACCGTCGTCGTGGTCGGCGAGCCCCCGGCGATGAGCGGCGAGGCCGCCGCGCGCAGCGACATCGGTCTGCCGGGCGGGCAGGAGAAGCTGATCAAGGCGATCGCCGGGACGGGCAAGCCGTTCGTGGTGGTCCTGGTCAACGGTCGCCCGCTGACCGTCGGCGACTGGCTGCCGTCGGCGCCCGCCGTCCTGGAGGCCTGGCACCCGGGCCTCGAAGCGGGCAACGCGATCGCCGACGTGCTGTTCGGCGAGGTCAATCCGGGCGGCAAGCTGCCCGTCTCGTTCCCGCGCACGGTCGGCCAGATCCCCGTCCACTACAACCACGAGTCGACGGGCCGCCCGTACGCCCCGGACAACAAGTACACGTCCAAGTACCTCGACCTGCCGCCTGACCCGCAGTTCGCCTTCGGCCACGGGCTCTCGTACACCTCCTTCGAGATGGGCGAGCCGAAGCTGAGCCGCGCACGCGTCCCGGCGCGGGCCCTGCGCGAGGGCGACACCCTGGAGGTCTCGGTCAGCGTCCGCAACACGGGCGCCCGCACCGGCGACGAGGTCGTCCAGCTGTACGTCCACGACATCGCGGCCGGCATCACGCAGCCCGTGCGCAAGCTGCGCGGGTTCCGCAGGGTGACGCTGAAGCCGGGCGCCTCACGGACCGTCCGCTTCCGGCTCGGCGCCGACGACCTCGGCTTCTGGACGAACGCGCAGGACGGCGAGTTCCGCGTCGAGGAAGGCGCGGTGGACCTCTACGTCGGCAACAGCTCCGAGGCGAAGGCGAAGAAGAGGCTCACCATCACCTAGCGATCGCGCGGGAGGGCGGCACGGCGGGAGTACGGCAGGGCAGAGGGGCGGGAGTACGGCAGGGCGGCAGGGCGGCAGGGCGGGCGGATCCGGTGGCGGGCCCGCCCTGCGGTCACCTGCGGTCAGCCCAGTTCGAGCGTCGTCACGCCGAAGACCCGCTCCTCGGCCAGCTCCCGCACCGGCCCGGTGTACATCCGCGCGGTCGGGAACGTGGGCTTCATGCCGCGTGCCTCGGCCAGCGCGACGGCGTGCGGCTGGGTCTCGGGCACGTCGATGATCACGGGGGTGCCGTCCGTCTCGGCGGTCAGCGCGTCGAAGATCTCCTCCGCGTCGGCGCGCGTGTCGGCGAACAGGGGCCCGACGCGCAGGGCGCCCTGGGCCGGCCTGAGCACGCCGTAGCCGGTGATGTGGCCGTCGACGATCCGGGCGAGGGCGCGATGCCCCGGAGTGGTCAGCCAGGACTCCAGGAAGCGCGGGCGGTCGGCGGGATAGCACGCGGCGTCGTACGCGGTGATCGCCCGCAGGCCCGCCGCCTCGACCGGCAGGACCCGGGAGGGGCGGGGGCCGCCGGACGGCACGGGGCCCACGTACCGGAGGGTGCGGTGGGCGAGTTCGAAGCCCGAGCGGCGGTAGTTCGCCTGCTGGTCGACCACGCCGTCGAGGCCGACGGTCCGCTTGCCCGCGTGGGCGAGGGCGGTCCGCCAGGTGGCGATGCCGTGGCCTTGGCCGCGCAGGTCGGGACGGACGAGGTAGAAGCCGAGGAAGGCGTACAACTCGTCGTAGTTCACGACCGAGATGGCGGAGACCGGCTCGCCCCCGATACGGCCGACGAAGAATCCCTCGGGGTCCTGCGCGAAGAACGACGGGGTGTCCCGCAGCCCCGGATTCCAGCCCTCGTCCGCCGCCCACCCGACGACGACCTGCCAGTCGTCGGGCGTCGCCCGCGAGATGGTGAGCCGCCCAGGGGCCGAATCTGTCATCGCTGCACCCTTCGTACGCCGGAGGGGACCGTCCCGCGCCCCGGTGAGGAGCCGCCCCCACGTCGGAGAGGGGCCGCCCCGGTGCGGTCACGTTCGTCGCCGCACCGGATCCATCCTTCCCGGCTCCTCGCCCCGATACCCGAGTCAAGAGCGCCGCTTTCCGGGGCCGGACCCGCGCCGGCCCGGGCGCACCGGCCGCCGCGAACCTGACGGGGCGGTGTCCGGTTTCCCGTGGGCCGTGGTCGGATAGGCGGCGTACATCGACTGAGCTTCGGGAGGCAGGATGTTCGTCCCGTTCGGGGCCCTTGATTTTCTGGACCGCGCCACGGCCGTGTACGGGGACCGGGTCGGCATCGTCGACGAGCCCGATCAGCCGGCCGAACCCTGGGAAGGGCTCACCTACCGGCGGGTGGGCGAGCTGGCGCGGGCCCAGGCCGCCGGTCTCGACGCACTCGGGGTGCCACACGGCGCACGGGTCGCGGTGGTCTCGCCCAACAGCGCACGGCTGCTGACGTCCTTCTTCGGCGTCAGCGGCCACGGCCGGGTGCTCGTGCCGGTCAACTTCCGCCTCTCGGCCGAAGAGGTGGGTTACATCGTCGGGCAGTCGGGCGCGAGCGTCCTGCTGGTCGACCCGGAGCTGGAGGACCGCCTCTCGGGCGTGACCTGCAAGCACCGCTACACCCTCGGGGCGAACGCCGACGCCGAGCTGTACCGGTTCGACACCGAGCCCGCGCCCTGGGAGCACGACGAGAACGCCACCGCCACCATCAACTTCACCAGCGGAACGACCGCGCGCCCCAAGGGCGTTCAGATCACGCACCGCAACATCTGGGTCAACGCCCTGACGTTCGCGCTGCACGCCGGGGTCAGCGACCGGGACGTCTATCTGCACACCCTGCCGATGTTCCACGCGAACGGCTGGGGCATGCCGTTCGCGATGGCCGGCATGGGCGCGCGCCAGGTCGTGCTGCGCAAGGTCGACGGCGCGGAGATCCTGCGCCGGGTGGCCGAGCACGGGGTCACGGTGATGTGTGCGGCGCCCGCCGTGGTCAACGCGATCCTGGCCGCCGCGCGGACGTGGGAGGGGGAGATCCCGGGGCGGGACCGGGTGCGCATCATCGTCGCGGGTGCCCCGCCGCCCACCAAGACGGTCGAGCAGGTCGAGTCCGAGCTCGGCTGGGAGTTCATCCAGATCTACGGGCTCACCGAGACCTCGCCGCTGCTCACCATCAACCGCGCCCGCTCCGAGTGGGACGACCTCACCCCGCAGCGGCGCGCGGAGAAACTGGTCCAGGCCGGCGCCCCCGCGCTGGGCGTGACGCTGCGTACGTCCGAGGAGGGCGAGGTGCTCGCCCGCTCGAACGTGATCCTGGAGGGGTACTGGGAGCAGCCCGAGGAGTCGGCGAAGGCGCTGGAGGGCGGCTGGTTCCACACGGGTGACGGCGGGTCGATCGGCGCGGACGGCCATCTGACGATCAGTGACCGCAAGAAGGACGTCATCATCACCGGCGGCGAGAACGTGTCCTCGATCGAGGTGGAGGACGTGCTGTTCAGCCATCCCGCGGTCGCCGAGGTCGCGGTCATCGGGGTGCCGGACGAGAAGTGGGGCGAGACCATCAAGGCCCTGGTCGTCCTCGCCCCGGGCGCGCGGGCCACGGAGGAGGAGCTCATCCGGCACTGCAAGGAGCACCTCGCCGGCTTCAAGGCGCCGACATCGGTGGAGTTCCGCGCGGAACTGGCCCGCACGGCCACCGGGAAACTCCAGAAGTACAAGCTGCGCGGGCCCTATTGGGAGGGACACGAGCGCGGCGTCAACTGACCGGCAGCGCCACACGGGCGCCACTGGGGATCAGAAGCGCTTGGGGATCAAAAGCGCTGGGCAGCAGAAGCGCTACCAGTCGGTGCTCGTGTGCGGCTCGCAGAGCTCGAAGACGGCCTCCCCGGTCTCCGGATCGGATCCGGCCACGGGCCGCACGCGCGCACCGACCCAGACGAGATGGGGCGAGGCGCCCACGACACGGCAGCGGAACACGAACCCTTCGGGGAAACGGACGAGGGATTCGTTGCGCGCGGTGCCGGTGTAGCGGTTGACCACGCTGGACTGGACGACGACGCCTTCGCCGTCGCTCTGCTCGGCCACCAGATCGCTGGACGCGCACACCGGACACAGCATGCGCCGGAAGGACGCGGTGCCGCACCACCGGCAGCGCTGGTAGATCATGCCGGTTCGCTCGTGCTCTGTCGGCGCGATGCTCAATTCCTGCTGGGACACGTCTCGACCCCCTGCAATCGACCTGCACTCGGCTCGGATGCGCCGCGCTCGGCGTCGACGCATCCGCACCATATGGCACTGAGTGCCAGTAGGTAAAGGTACTGAGTGCTACTCGCTCATTCCTGGCCGAGCGCCGACTCGACGCGCTGCACCACGCGCCACATGGGGGCGCGCTTGGAGACCACCATGACGACGACCTCGTCGTCGGCGTCCGGGCCCGCTTCCCCGCCCGCGGCGCCGCTTCCCCAGCCGTCCCGGACGAGCCCGAGCGCGTGGTCCACCGCGGCCTCGGGGTCGCCGTCGCCGCCCGAGCGCAGCCAGGAACGCAGGGCGTTGTTGTGCGCGGCGACCACGGAGGCGGCGATCACCTCGGCGCGCAGGGACCCGTCCTCGGCGTCGGCGTACCGGCCGCGGAGATAGCCCGCCATGGTGCGTTCGTAGCGGCGCACCACGGACAGCTCGTACGTACGGAGGCCGGGGACCTCCTGGGTCAGGCGGTAGCGCTGCACGGAGAACTCGGGGTTCGCGGCGTACATGCTCAGCACGATCCGGGCCGCGTCGCACACGGCGCCCACGGGGTCACCGCCGTCGGCCGCGTCGAGGAACGCCGTCATGTCGGCCAGGCAGCTCTCGTGGTCGGGGAAGACCGCGTCCTCTTTGGACGGGAAGTACCGGAAGAAGGAGCGGCGCCCGACCCCGGCCCGCGCCACGATGTCGTCCACCGTGGTCTGCTCGAAGCCGCGCTCCATGAACAGCTGGAACGCCGCCTTGGCGAGCACCTCCCGCATGGGGGCCTTCTTCGCTGGTCCGCGCGCCTCAGTCATGCGGGGAACGTAGCATCGCGACCACCGTTCTGGCACTACGTACCTTTACAGGGGGTACTGAGTGCCATACCGTCGTCGTAACGAACCACACCAGGTAGGAGAGCCGGCGTGAGCTTGAGGATCGTTGTCACCGTGAAGTACGTGCCTGACGCCACCGGCGACCGGCACTTCGCCGATGACCTGACCGTTGACCGCGATGACGTCGATGGCCTGCTGTCGGAGCTGGACGAGTATGCGGTCGAGCAGGCGTTGCAGATCGCGGACGAGGCGGATGACGCGGAGATCACCGTGTTGACGGTGGGTCCGGAGGATGCCAAGGACGCGTTGCGCAAGGCGTTGTCGATGGGTGCGGACAAGGCGATCCATGTCGAGGACGACGATCTGCACGGCACGGACGCGCTGGGCACGTCGCTGGTGTTGGCCAAGGCCGTGGAGAAGGCCGGCTATGACCTGGTGATCTCGGGGATGGCCTCGACGGACGGCACGATGGGTGTGGTGCCGGCGCTGCTGGCCGAGCGTCTGGGGGTGCCGCAGGTGACGCTGCTGTCCGAGGTGGCGGTCGCCGACGGGAAGGTCACGGGCCGCCGGGACGGGGATGCGGCCTCGGAGCAGCTGGAGGCCGGGCTGCCGGCGGTGGTGTCGGTGACCGACCAGTCGGGTGAGGCGCGCTATCCCTCGTTCAAGGGGATCATGGCGGCCAAGAAGAAGCCGGTGGAGTCCTGGGACCTGTCGGATCTGGGGCTGGAGGCCGAGGAGGTGGGCCTTGCGGGTGCCTGGACGCAGGTCGAGTCGGCCACCGAGCGTCCCGCGCGGAGCGCGGGCACGATCGTCAAGGACGAGGGCGAGGGCGGCAAGCAGCTGGCCGAGTTCCTCGCGGGCCAGAAGTTCATCTAGTCCCCCCGATTCGCTGACACCTCACGGAAACAGGAAGTCCCATGGCTGAAGTTCTGGTCTACGTCGATCACGTGGACGGTGCCGTCCGCAAGCCCACCCTGGAGCTGCTGACGCTGGCCCGCCGGATCGGTGAGCCGGTCGCGCTGGCGCTGGGCAACGGCGCCGGTGAGACCGCCGCCGCGCTGGCCGAGCACGGCGCGGTCAAGGTCCTCACCAGCGAGGCCGCCGAGTTCGCCGACTATCTGGTGGTCCCCAAGGTGGACGCGTTGCAGGCCGCCTACGAGGCGGTGTCCCCGGCCGCGGTGCTGGTGCCCTCCTCGGCGGAGGGCAAGGAGATCGCCGCGCGCCTCGCGGTGCGCATCTCCTCGGGTCTGATCACCGACGCGGTGGACCTGGAGGCCTCCGGGGAGGGCGTGGTGGCCACCCAGTCGGCGTTCGCCGCCTCCTACACCACCAAGTCGCGGGTCTCCAAGGGCACCCCGGTCATCACCGTCAAGCCCAACAGCGCCGCGGTCGAGGCCGCTCCGGCCGCCGGCACCGTGGAAGCGCTGGCCGTGTCGTTCTCGGCGCAGGCCACCGGCACCAAGGTCACCGCACGCACCCCGCGGGAGTCGAGTGGGCGTCCGGAGCTGACCGAGGCCGCGATCGTGGTCTCCGGCGGGCGCGGGGTCAACGGCGCGGACAACTTCCACCTCATCGAGTCCCTCGCCGACTCGCTGGGCGCGGCCGTGGGCGCCTCGCGTGCCGCGGTGGACGCCGGCTGGTACCCGCACTCCAACCAGGTCGGCCAGACCGGCAAGTCCGTCTCGCCGCAGCTGTACATCGCCTCGGGCATCTCCGGTGCCATCCAGCACCGGGCGGGCATGCAGACCTCCAAGACCATCGTGGCGATCAACAAGGACGCCGAAGCCCCCATCTTCGACCTGGTCGACTACGGCGTGGTCGGCGACCTCTTCGACGTCGTCCCCGCCCTGACCGAAGAGGTCAACACCCGCAAGGGCTGACACGAGGGGCAACCCCCTGACTCCCTTCGGCAGAACGAGACCCTCACCCCGCATCGGACGGGGCGAGGGTCTCGTCGCTGTGTGGGACGGCCCTTGGCCGGGCCGCTTGCCCGTGCTCGTCCACTCACCTGGGGCGTCGGAGCGCCGTGCTCAGGTCGTCGAGGTGCCGCGCTACCGGGCCCAGGGTGAGCAGGCCGCTGCCCGCTCCCGCCAACTCCCCTGCCGCTGGTGCCAGTTCGGCGTGGGCGCGTTCCATCGTCTCGCGGTCGTCCACGGCGATCGCCGCCCGGCCCGCCAGACACCACAGTGCTTCGAGCAGCAAGTCGCGGGGCGGGTCCGGGAGCAGGCGCAGCGCCTCGGCCGCCTCGGCGCGGCGGTCCCGTGCCAGCAGCACGAGGGGGCGGGCCCAGGGTTCGTAGGGCCCATAGTCCGTCGCCTCGTCCGGCGTTCGCCCGAGGAGCTCGCTCCGGGGCCGCGCCCTCCGTACGCCGGTCGGGGCGGGGTGGGCGTGGCGCAGGCACAGGAGGGCCAGGGGCAGCAGGCCGCGCTCCAGGCCGGGCATGCCCGCACCCTCCAGCCGTGCCGCGGCCTCCCCGTAAGCCGCCTCGGCCGCCGGGGTCTCGCCGGTCGCCGCGAGCCGCAGCGCCGCGTACCACTGGGTGAACACGCCCACCAGGGGCAGTTCATGACGGTCCGCCAGGAGTTCGGCCGCCGTCGCGTGGCCGTCGGCGCCCGGGAAGTCCGCGAGGGCGCTGCGGGCCTGGAGGCGGATGAGGTGGCCGAGGACTTCGTAGGTGGTGAGCCCGTGCCGGGCGGACAGGGCGACGAGTTCGGCGCCGATCGCGTCCCGGTGCGCGGCCAGGCCGGCGCGGTCGAAGGCCTGCATGAACCGCCCGTTCAGGGCGAACGCGAGGAGGCCGGGGTCCTCGATCCGGCGGGCGATCTCCTCGGCCTGCCGGGCGGCCTGCGGCCCGCGGGCCGATCCGGTGCCGCGTGACTCCAGGGCGACCGTGGCGAGCAGGCGGGCCCGTGCCGCCGGGTGCGCGTCGGGGCGGAGCGCGGCAAGGGTGCGTTCGGCCGCCCCGACGACCCGCGCGGCTTGGGCCGGGTCGTCGACGCGGGTCCAGATCGCCGGGACGTCGTACGCGCCGATCACGCGGGCGGTGAGGTCCGCGTCGCCCAGTTCCTCGGCCGCCTCGACGGCCGCGAGGCGGTGCTCGCGGGCCGCTTCGAGTCCGCTGCCGCCCGTCACCGCCAGGTTGCGCAGCAGGCCGACGGTCGAATCGAGGCGGGCGCGGGCGCCGGACGCCACGGTCCGGTCGTAGGCGGTGGTGGCCCGGGCCCACACCCGTTCCGCCGCGTCACCGGCCCGGGGCGGCGCGGCCGGTGCGGGGTCGAGGTGACGGGCCTGGCCGAGGATGTCGGCCTCCAGGCGGCGCAGCCCCGGGCCGGGGTCCACGCCCAGCTGCTCGACCAGGAGGGCGCGGGCCCGGCGCAGGACCGCGAGCGCGTCGCCCTGGCGGCCGGTGCGGTAGAGCGCGAGGGCGAGCAGACGCCAGGCGTCCTCGCGCCAGGGGTGTTCGGCCACGTGCGCGTCGAGGTCCGGCACCGCGTCGGCGGCGCGTCCCAGGTCGAGGCGTGCCTCGGCCCGGCGTTCGACGGCGTGCAGGCGCAGCTCGCCCAGGCGGGAGCGCTCGGCGCGGGCCCAGGCCTCCTCGGTGAACTCGGCGTAGGCGGGGCCCCGCCACCATCCGAGTGCCTCGTCGAGTCGGCCGAGGGCCTCCTGCGGGGGCAGGGTCACCGCGTCGGTCACCGCCTGTTCGAAGCGCCAGGCGTCCACCGTGCCGGGGGCGGCGCGCAGGGCGTATCCCGGGCCCTCGGTGACGAGCAGCCGGGCGGGCGTGCGGGGCGGGCGCTCCGGCTCCAGGGCGCGGCGCAGGGCGGCCACGAAGGTGCGTACCGCTCCGACCGCGTCTCCGGGCGGGTCCCCCCACAGGTCGTCGACCAGGCGGGCGACCGGGACGACGCGACGGCGGGCGACGATCAGCCGGGCGAGGACCGCGCGGTGCCGGGGCCCCTTCAGGGCGACCGGATCCCCCGTGGCGTCGGTCCCGTTCCGGTCGGCCCCGTTCGGGTCCTCCGTCCCGTTCCGGGCGACTCCGTTCCAGGCGGCCACCGGCCCGAGCACACCGAACTCGACCTGCACGCCCGACCACCCTTTCCGCCCGCTTACCGAGGCATCGCCCCTGGTCACGGTAGCGCGCTCGGAGCGCGCTCATCGGATGCTCATCGGCGCCCGGGAGGCTCGTAAGCACCTGTTCGGCACTCCCCCGACCCGAACCCCCGACCACCCCGAGCACGCGACCACTCCGAACACCCGATCACCCCCGAACACCTCACCACCCCGAACACCCGATCACCACGAAAGGCGCGACCATGACCCCTGCCATCGAGAATTTCACCTACCGGCGCGTGCCCGTCACGGAAGCCTCGGAGGGTTCCGCGGGCGTCTCGCTGAACGTTGCCGTCGGCGGCTCGGGTCCGCCGCTCGTGCTGCTGCACGGCTTCCCGCAGACCCATCTCATGTGGCGGCACGTCGCCGCCGACCTCGCCGCCGACCACACGGTGATCTGCCCCGACCTGCGCGGCTACGGGTCGAGCGACAAGCCCGCCGAGACCGACGGCAGCACGTATGCCAAGCGCACCATGGCCGCCGATGTCGTCGCCGTGGCCCGCGCACTCGGCCACGACCGTTTCGCGCTGGCCGGGCACGACCGCGGCGCCCTGGTCGCCTTCCGCGCCGGACTCGACCACCCGGGCACGATCACGCATCTGGCCTGCCTCGACGTGCTGCCGACCCTCGACATGTGGGACGTGATGCACGGCGTCACCGCCGCCGTCGGCTTCCACCTGTATCTGATGGCACAACCCCCGGGTCTGCCCGAGCAGTTGATCGCCGCTGCCCCGGACGCCTTCTTCGGCCACTTCCTCGACATCTGGACCAACGACCCGCGGGCGATCCCCGCCGACGTACGCGCCGCCTACCTCGACGCCTGCCGGGCCGCGGTGCCCTCGATCGTGGCCGACTACCGCGCATCCGCCGGCGTCGACGTCGACCATGACCGCGCCGACCGCGCCGCCGGAACCACGCTGCGGATGCCCGTCACCGTGCTCCAGCAGGACTGGGGCTCCGCGCTCGGCTTCGACGCGGCCGCCCTGTGGGGCGCCTGGGCGCCGGACCTGCGGCACCTGCCCGTCACCTGCGGCCATTTCATGGCCGAGGAGGCGCCCGCCGAGATCGCCGCCGCCCTGCGGGAACTCCTCTCCCGCCCCGCGTGAGGACGCCGGTGCCGGGCCGGTGCGGGCGCACCGACCCGGCACCGGTCCTCCACCAGCCCTGTACCGGCTCGCCCCCTGTGGCGTTCGGCTCGTCGGCCCTGCGGAACCCGTTCATGTCCGGTATGCCGGACAGAGGGCCGCGACCGCCGACGCCGGTCCTGCGTATGCTCACCGACTCGGCCCGGAAATCTGTTCGCGGATTTCTGTTATCTCCGTACGCCCACGCGATCTCCCAGGTGTAAGGCCAGAACGTGCCGACGAAGAAAGCGAGTGAGGCAGCCCATGATCGGTGATCACGATCCTCTGGTGACGGCGGCGCAGACCGGGGACCAGCAGGCGCAGGACGACCTGGTGGCCGGGTACCTGCCGCTGGTCTACAACATCGTCGGGCGGGCGCTCGACGGCCATGCCGACGTCGACGACGTCGTGCAGGAGACCATGCTGCGCGCGCTCGCCGGTCTGGCGGCTCTCCGTGACCCGGCGAGCTTCCGGTCCTGGCTCGTGGCCATCGCCATGAACGAGATCCGCAGGCACTGGCAGCAGCGCGCCTCCGGCCAGAAGAGCCCGAGCCCGCTGCACGAGGCGTACGACGTCGCGGATCCCGGCGCCGACTTCGTCGACCTGACGATCATCCGGCTCGGCCTGGTGGGCCAGCGCCGGGAGGTGGCCGAGGCCACCCGCTGGCTGGACACCGACGACCGCGCGCTCCTGTCGCTGTGGTGGCTGGAGGTCTCCGGCGAGCTGACCCGGGCCGAGGTCGCCTCCGCCATGGAGCTGCCGCCCCAGCACGCGGCGGTCCGGGTGCAGCGGATGAAGACGCAGCTGGAGACGGCCCGGATCGTGGTCCGCGCGCTGGCCGCCGCGCCCCGCTGCCCCTACCTGAGCGACGTGGTGGCTCCCTGGGACGGCACGCCGTCGGCCCTCTGGCGCAAGCGCCTGGCCCGGCACGTCCGTGACTGCGCGATGTGCTCGGACCACGGCGCGGGACTGGTGCTCGCCGAGCGCCTCCTGGTGGGTCTCGCCCTGGTGCCGCTGTCCGCCGCGCTGGCCGCGCCCGGCGCGATCCGCGCGGTGAGCGCCGCCGACGGGCACCGCCTGGCGTCCGACGGGCACCACCTGGCGTCCGACGCGCACCACCTGGCGTCCGACGCGCCGCACACGTCCACCGGCGGCCGTCCCACGGCGCCGGACACGTACGAGATATCCGGCTCCCGGAGCGCCCCGGCGAGACACGCGGCCAAGCGCCACCGGATGCCCCGCAAGGGCCGCACGGTGGCCGCGGGCGTCGCCGTGCTCGTCGTCGCGAGCGGGGTCATCTACTCGGCCACGCGCCCCGCGGACGACCGGCAGACGGAAGCGGAGACCCTGACCGCCTCGCGACCGCCCTCCCCGAAGACTCCCTCCACCACCGCGTCTTCCCCCGACAAGTCCCCCTCCGCCTCCCCCAGCCGGAAGCGGAAGCCCTCCCCCAAGCCCACCCCGTCGAAGACCAAGGCCCCGAAGCCGAAGGCCACCCCGAAGCCCACCCCGACGAGCAGCGCGCCCCAGGCCCCGCAGGCGCCCGAGGCTCCGGCGGGCAGCAGCGCGTACAGCGCGGAGGTCACCCGGCTCGCCAACGCCGAGCGCGCCAAGAGCGGCTGCGGCCCGCTGACCTTGAACAGCAAGCTGGGCAACGCGGCACAGGCCCACTCCGACGACATGGCCGAGCGCGACTTCTTCGACCACACGAACCCCGACGGCGAGGACCCCGGCGACCGGGTCACCGCGGCCGGCTACAAGTGGAGTACCTACGGGGAGAACATCGCCGCTGGTCAGCGCAGTCCCGCCGCGGTGATGGACTCCTGGATGAACAGCTCGGGCCACCGCGCGAACATCCTGAACTGCTCCTTCAAGGAGATCGGCATCGGCTACCGGCAGGGCAGCGGCGGCCCCTGGTGGACGCAGAACTTCGGAGCGCGGTGACTCGACGCGCGGGGGCGTTCCGGTTCGAATAGCGTGAAATCGACAGGTTCCGCGTGAACGGGAGGCCTCGCGATGTCCGCGTACCCGGAAGGCATGCCCTGTTGGACGGACGCGATGTTCCCCGACGTGGCGGCCGCGAAGAGCTTCTACGGCGAGCTGCTCGGCTGGACGTTCGACTCCGGTGCGGAGGAGTACGGGGGCTATACCCAGGCGCGCTCGGACGGCAAGGCCGTGGCCGCGGTCGTCCCGCAGATGCAGGGCATGGAAGGCCCCGCCGCCTGGAACCTCTACTTCGCGGCGCCCGACGCCGCCGCGACGGCCGCCAGGATCCGCGACAACGGCGGGACCCTCACCATGGAGCCGATGCCGGTCGGCGAGTTCGGCACCATGGCGATGGCGCAGGAGCCCAGCGGTGCGTTCTTCAGCGTCTGGCAGCCGGGCACCCACCAGGGCTTCGAGAAGACCGGCGAGGCCGGAGCGTACTGCTGGGCCGAGCTCACCACGCGGGATCCGGCGGCGACGGACGCCTTCCTGCCCTCCGTGTTCCCCTACGAGACGCGGCGGATGGACGTGGACGACGTCGACTACAGCGTCTTCCGGCTCGACGGGCAGCCGGTCCTCGGCCGCCTCAAGATGACCGAAGACTTCCCGCCGGACGCACCGCCGTTCGTCAACGTGCACTTCGCCGTGGACAACTGCGACGCCGCGATCGCCACCGTCACCAAGCTCGGCGGGCAGCTGCTCTTCGGCCCGATGGACAGCCCCTTCGGCCGCTTCGCCACGGTCGCCGACCAGCAGGGCGCCACCTTCAGCGTCATCGATCTGGCCAGCACGGAGGGCGAGATGCCCTCGTTCAGCTGAGACAGGTCCGATGGGCGGACCGCGCAGCTCCGGCTACGACGTCCGGGTGAACGCGCGGCGGTAGGACCGCGGCGGCACGCCCCGGCGGCGTACGAACTGCTCGCGCAGGACGGCCGCGCTGCCGTACCCGACCCGGCGGGCGATCTCCTCCACCGGCAGATCCGTGGTCTCCAAAAGCTCCTCGGCGCTGCTCAGCCGCAGGTTGACCAGCCAGGCGTGCGGAGTCGTGCCGGTCGCGGCGGTGAAGCGGCGGGCGAAGGAACGCCTGCTCATCAGGGCGCGGCGGGCCAACTCCGTGACCGGCAGCGGCTCGTGGAGGTTCTCGCGGGCCCAGCCGAGGACCTCGGTGAGCCGGTCGTCCCGGCAGTCCTCCGGGACGGGGGCGGCGAGGTACTGGGCCTGGCCGCCGTCGCGGTGGGACGGCAGGACCAGGTCCCTGGCGATGGTGTTCGCCGTCGCCGCGCCGTACTCGCGCCGGAGCAGATGCAGGCTGAGGTCGAAGCCCGCGGCGGCTCCCGCGCCCGTGACGACCTGCCCTTCGTCGATGTACAGGGCCTCGGCCTCGACGGTGACCTCCGGATACCGGCTCGCCAGGAGGTCCGCGAAGCGCCAGTGCGTGGTGGCGCGCCGCCCGTCCAGGAGCCCCGCCGCGGCCAGGGCGAACGCACCGACGCAGTGCCCCGCGACCAGGCCGCCCCGCTCGTGGGCCGCGGTGAACGCCTCAAGGACGGCGGGCGCGGGCGGCGTACGGAAGTCGGCCCAGGGCAGGGCGATGACGAGGTCGGCGGCGGCCAGCCGCTCCAGGCCGTGCGCCACGTGGATCGGCACCCCGGCGTCGCTGCGGACCTGCCCGGGGCGGTCGGTGCACAGGGCGAAGTCGAAGCGGGGCAGGCCGGAGCCCCGCTCGTCGAACACCTCGGAGACGATGCCCGCGCCGAGGATGCCGACGCCCGGCGGGGCGTAGGCGGCGATGGTCGTGAAAGGCGGCATACGGGAGTGTGACACGTCGCGTGGCACGTTTCCTGCGATCAGTGGCAGAAGGGCCACTCGTCGTCGGTCCTTCCGCCCGGAAGACTCGGGGCATGACGAAGACAGCGACACCCGCAGCGACAGAGGCCCCGCTCGGCCACAGCGCCACGTACACGATCCTGACCACCGGCTACACGGGCTCCACCGGCCCCGGAGTCGCCGCCACCGTCTCCTACGTGCGCGACGCGGACCGGCACGTGATCGTCGACCCCGGCATGGTGGCGAGCCGGGACCGGATCCTGGGCCCGCTCGCGGAGTTGGGCCTCGGCCCGGACGACATCACCGACGTGGTGCTCAGCCACCACCACCCGGACAACACCATGAACGTGGGACTGTTCGGCCGGGCCCGGGTCCACGACCACAAGGCGATCTACGAGGCCGACCAGTGGACCGACCGGGACGCCGAGGGCCATGAACTCGCCCCGTCCCTGCGGCTGATCCGCACGCCGGGCCACAGCCGCGAGGACATCACCCTGCTCGCGGGCACCGCCGAGGGCACGATCGCCTTCGTGGGCGACCTGTGGTGGCGGCCGAACGGCCCGGTGGAGGACCCGGTGTCCCCGGACCTGACGACGCTGCGGGCGTCACGGCTGCGGGTGCTCGCCGCGGCCGACGTGATCGTGCCGGGCCACGGCGGCGCGTTCAAGGCCGACGAGACCGCGCCGCTCTAGGCGTTACGGGGGCCATGGGTGCCCCAGGTGCCATGGGTGTCCCAGGCGCCGTGGGTGTCCCAGGCGCCGTGGGTGTCCCCGCGCGCGGCGGTCGGCGAGCCGCAATCCGCAATCCGCAGTCCATGGCCGACGTGATGGGGTATCAGATCACGTCGGAGAGCGAGAGTCCGGCGATCAGCAGGCCGAAGCTCAGCGGCGTGACCGCGAAGACCGACAGCAGGGGAACCCAGCCGATGAGCCCCTCGCGGATGGTGCGCCCCGCCTTCAGGCGCCCTTGCGGCCGGCTCACCTCCGTCCGCAGGTCGAGGCGTTCGGCGGCCCGGTCCGACACGATCACGCCCGCGCCCGGCGGCCTTCTGAGCAGGGCCCTGCGCACCAGGACGTCGATCTTCTCGTCGCCGCCCGCCAGCTTGTCCAGGATGACCCGTACGCCGTGCGCGTCGGTGAGGATCAGCCGGTCGTCGGTCCGGGTCTGCCCCGGCACCTCCAGGCGGCCCACCTTGGTGAGCCGGGCGAGGTCGACGGTGCGGCGTCCGGCCAGGGTGCGGGCGGACAGCAGGTCGCCGTCGTGCGGGCGGGCGCGCCAGCCCATGTGCGCGTAGGCCGCCACCAGTGCGCTGAGGAGGAGCGACACGAGGTTCAGGAACAGGAAGCCGTCGTCGATCACCCCGGCCCGGATCAGCAGCACCGGCACCACCAGCAGGAGGGGCGGCATGAGGAGCGCGACGATGTCGGCGATACGGCGTCCCGTCCGTCCCTGTCCGCGGAATATCGCCGCGGGTGCGGAGGAGTCAGGGGTGGCCCCGGGAGCGTTGGTCGTCACGGCGGTGACGCTATCGCGCGCGGATCACCGGGCGACAGGCGGCTCGGGGCGGCGCCCCGCAGGGCGCCGGTCGGTTGCGGCCTGCGGTCGGCAGGGCGCTGGTCGGTGCAGGACTGGAGTCGGCACGGCGGCGGTCGGCTCAGGGTGGTGGCGCGTCCTTGCCCCGTGGCGGGGCGGTGATGTGGGGGCAGCCGTCGGCTCCCGGCACGAAGTCCATGCCTGTCTCGTCGGCCATCGCGGCGAAGAACTTCCGGCCCTCGGCGGACTGCCGGGAGGTGCTCCACGCGTATCCGGGCCAAAGGTCCGTGGCGCGGTGGAGGGCTTCGCGCCCCAGGCCCATGCCCTGCCAGGGGCCCGCGATCGCGATCGTACTGACGTGCGCGGCGCGGCACGTGTGGCAGACCTGGTAGTCGAGGTGTCCGATGTCCCGGCCGCCGCCGTCGAGGAGGGTGATGACCTGGCAGCCCGCCGCCACCGCGGCCGGAACACTCCGGTAGGTGACCGCCTGCGGGCAGGGAGGAGGCCGTCTTCGGAACTTCACCGCGGCACCGCGCTCACACGGGCTGCCGGGTGACGGCGGACGGCGTCGTCGGCGCGTGGCATGGCGAGCACAGTAGCCAGACCCGGCGACGCCCGTATATCCCTGTACCGGGTGTAATTTCCTCCCCCGCGGGGGCGCGTGGTCGTGTCGGCGGAGGTGCGCCGGGCGGCCGTCACACCGGCTGCCGCGGTTCCATCAGGCGGGCCAGCAGGTCGTCCAGGCTGACCAGGCCGGTGAGCCTGCCGGACGCGTCGCAGAGCACGGCGAGCGAGGCGCGGCGGCGGCGCAGTTCCTCGACGGCGTGGGCGAGGGTGTCGTCGGCGGCCAGTTCCGGTACGGGGCGGGCCAGTTCGCGGGCGGTCAGGGCGCGGTTGCGGGCACGGGCGACCAGGGCGTCACGGGCGTGCACCGAGCCGAGGACGGCGGCCCCGTCCCGGACGAGCAGCCGGGTGCGGTCGCTGGCCGCGGCCACCTCGAGGACCTCGTCGATGCTCGCGTCGGCCGGTACGGAGGTGATCCGGTCGGCGGCGGTCCGCAGGTCGCCGACGGCGGTCAGCGGCGCGGTGAGCGAGGTGGTGATGAGGCCGGAGTCGGCGTCGCTGATCAGGCCGAGCCGCCCCGACTCCGCTACCAGGTGCGCGAGTTGTTCGCGGTTGTGGACCGAGGTGAGCTCGTCGCGCGGGGTGACCTTGCACAGCCGTACGAGCGCGTTGCTGACCTTGTTGAGGACGGTGAGCAGCGGGCGGACGGCCTTGACCACGGCCCGGAAGGGCGGGGTGAGCAGCATCGCCGAGCGCTCGGGGTGGGCGATGGCCCAGGACTTGGGGGCCATCTCGCCGACGACCATGTGCAGGAACACCACGACGATCATGGCGAGGGCGAAGGCGATTCCGTAGCTGAGCCCGGCCGGCAGACCCAGCTTCGCCAGGAGCGGGTCGAGTTCGTGGGAGATCGCGGGCTTGGAGACCGATCCGAGCCCCAGGGTGCAGACGGTGATGCCGAGTTGGGCCCCTGCGAGCATCAGGGACAGCTCCCGCATGCCCGCGAGCGCGGACTTGGCGCCGCGCTCCCCGGCGGCGACCGCCCGCTCCACGCGGTGCCGCTTGGCGGCGACCAGCGCGAACTCCGCGGCGACGAAGAATCCGCTGGCGACCAGCAGCAGGACGGTGACGAAGAGAGCCAGGGGGAAACTCATGCGGAGGCCTCCTCGGTGGCCGGCGCGTCCGCGGCGGGCAGCCGCTCGATGCGTACGCGCTCCGGGACGTGGCGGTCGAGGCCGAGCACGGCGATGGCGACGCGACTCCCGTCGGAGAGTGGCACGGTCAGGCGGTCGCCGATGGCCGGGAAGCGGCCGAGCCGGTCGACGATCAGCCCGGCCACGGTGTCGTAGTCGTCGTCCTCGGGCAGCTCGATGCCGGTGGCACCGGCCACCTCGTCGAGTCTGCGGCCCGCGTCGACGAGCCAGCCGGTGCCGTCCGCGACCGCCAGCGCGACGACGGTGTCGCTCTCGTCGGCGATGTCCCCGACGAGCTCCTCGGCGATGTCCTCGTACGTGACGATGCCCGCCACTCCCCCGTGCTCGTCGAGGACGACGGCGAACTCGTCGTCCCGCTCGCGCATCTGCGCCACCGCGCCCGGCAGGGGCAGCGTGTCGGGCAGGAGCAGGGGGCGGCGGGCCTGTTCGCCCGCCGTGGTGCGGTCGAAGCGGCCGGCGGGCAGCCGCATCAGCTCACGCACCCCGAGGACGCCCGCGACGTCGTCCGGGTGATCGCCCATGACCGGGTAGTTCGAGTGCCCGTGCTCGGCGATGAGCCGCACGGCCTCGTCCGCCGTGGCGTCCTTACGCACGAACGTGACGTCCGCCCGCGGCACCAAGACCTCGCCCAGCGTGCGCTCGGAGAACTCCAGCGCGTGGTCGAGGAGTTCGGCGCTCTCGCGTGGCAGCTGGCCGTGCTCGTGGGACTCGCCGATGAGGTGGCTGAGCTCTTCGAGCGTGGCGCCGTGGTGCAGCTCCTCGACGGGCTCGATGCCGATCCGGCGCAGCAGGCGGTTGGCGGCGCTGTCGAAGACGCGGACGATCGGACCGACGACCTTCAGATACGCCAGCGTGGAGCCGGCGAGGGACTTCGCGAGCCGGTCGGGGACGGCGAGGGCGAGGTTCTTGGGGGCGAGCTCGCCCAGGACCATCTGGAGCACGGTGGCGACGACGAAACCGAGCACCACGGAGAGGGCGGAGACGACGCCGTCCGAGAGGCCGGTGCCGTCCAGGGCCGGCTTGAGGAGCCCGGACACGGACGGCTCGGCGAGGAAGCCGACGACCAGACCGGTGACGGTGATGCCGAGCTGGGCACCCGACAGCATGAACGAGAGCCGCCCGAGGACCTGCACGGCGCGTGCCGCCCGCCTGTCGCCCGCCTCCGCCTCGCGGGCGAGAGCGAGACGGTCCGCGGCCACGTAGGCGAACTCCTGCGCGACGAAGTAGCCGGTGCCCGCGGTCAGGACGAGCACGGCGAGCAGACCGAGGACGGCGGACAGCAACAGGGGCTCCGTTCCGAGGAAGGGTCGTGCCGGTCATTCTCGGCGGGGCCGGGGCATCCCGCCACGGCAGAGCGGGCGCCCTGACCGCACCAGGCCGTATGACGCGGTCCGACGTGGTCCGACGCGGTCCGACGCGGTCCGACGCCGAATAACGACAGCGGGTGTAGAAGCAGGACTGGGACTACTTCTACACCTACTGTAAAAGAATCGCAAAGTCCGAGGGGCGCCGGGCGTCACGCGTCGCGTCGCCGCAGGCGCCACCCGGCCACACCGAGGAGCGCCAGGGTGTACGCGGCGACCAGGCCCAGGGAGGGCCAGGCGCCAAGGCTGCCGACCGCCTCCGGGCTCGCGTCCGAGGTCTGCGTCAGCTTCTCCAGGGCGGCCGTCGGCGTGGCCCCCGCGACCCAGCGCCGGAGGTCGCCGAGCAGTGGGCCGAACAGGGAGGGCAGCAGCAGGACGCCGACCACGGTGACGACGGCACCCGCCGAGTGCTTCAGGAGCGTGCCGACCGCGAGGCCGAGGAGTCCGACGAGCGCGAAGAGCCCGGCGATCCCGAACAGCGCGGGCAGGGGTTCCCCCGGGGCGTACGTGCCGTCCTCCAGGACCGCGCCGCCCAGGAGGTACGCGACCGTGCAGGAGAGGAGCCCGGTGGCGTACAGGAGCCCGGTCAGCAGGGCCGCCTTCGCGGCGAGCATCCGGCCGCGGCGGGGTACGGCGCTGAGGGTGGCGGCGATGGTGCCGCTCGCGTACTCGCCGCAGATGGTCAGCGCGCCCACCGCGCCCGCGACCATCAGCGAGACGACGCTGAGGGTGAGGCTGCCGCCGAGCACCGTGTCGTCGGGTTGCAGGCTGCCGCTCAGGCCGACGAACACCGCGCCGACGACGGTGAGCGCGCCGGTGGTGAGGAGTGTCCAGCGGGTGGAGCGCAGACCGGCGAACTTGGTCCACTCGAAGGCGAGGGCCGCGCGGAAGCCGGGGGTGGGTGCGGGGGGCATGGCTTGAGGGGGCATCGCCTTCATCGGGCCGGCTCCTCTGCTGCGGGGGACTCGGGCGCGAGGGTTTCGGGTGCGAGGGGTTCGGGTGCGAGGGGTTCGGGTGGTGTCGCCCGGCCCCGGTACTCCACCGAGGCCCGCGTCATGTCGGTGTAGATCTCCTCCAAGGAGCGGTGCGCCGGGGTGAGTTCATGGATCGCCAGGTCATGGGAGCGGGCCAGCTCGCCGATCTCGGCGGGTGCCAGGCCGTCCACCCGCCAGCCGCCGCGCGCGTCCAGGCGCACGGACGCCCCTGCCGCCTCCAGGAGGGCCCGCATGCGCCGCGCCTCGTTGTCCGGCGTACGCAGCAAGGTGGTGCCCCGGGAGTTGGTCTCGATGAAGTCCCGCATGTCGGTGTCCGCGAGGAGCCGGCCGCGGCCGATCACGATCAGGTGGTCGGCGGTCAGTTCCATCTCGCTCATGAGGTGGCTGGAGAGGAAGACCGCCCTGCCCTCCGCGGCGAGGGACTTGAGCAGGCCGCGGATCCAGCGGATGCCCTCGGTGTCCAGGCCGTTGACCGGTTCGTCGAGGATGAGCACGCCGGGGTCTCCGAGGAGCGCGGCCGCGATGCCGAGCCGCTGTCCCATGCCCAGGGAGAGCCCCTTGGCCCGCTGGCCGGCCACGCGCGTGAGGCCCACTTCTTCGAGGACCTCGTCGACCCGGGCAGCGCCGATGCCGTTGCTGCGGGCCAGGCCGAGGAGGTGTCCGCGTGCCGTGCGTCCGCCGTGCACCGACCTGGCGTCCAGGAGCGAGCCGACCTCGCGCAGGGGTGCGCCGAGGCGTTCGTAGCGCCGACCGTTGACCGTGACCGTGCCGCCGCTGGGGGCGTCGAGGCCGAGGATCATGCGCATGGTCGTCGACTTTCCGGCGCCGTTCGGGCCGAGGAAGCCGGTCACGCGGCCGGGGCGGACGGTGAAGGTGAGTCCGTCGACGGCCGCCTTGTCGCCGTACCGTTTGGTGAGTTCCCGTGCTTCGATCATGCTGTCGACGCTACGGAGGGCGGGTACCGCCGGACATCTGCCGCGGGGAGTCGGCGACTGCTCCACCGGGAGTAGTCGCCCCGGGAGCGGCCCCTGCACCGCCGCCGGGTCAGCTCAGCTCTCGCCCGCGCGCACCAGGCCCGTCTCGTACGCGAGCACCACCAACTGCGCCCTGTCCCGCGCCCCGAGCTTGGCCATCGCCCGGCTGACGTGCGTCTTCGCCGTGAGCGGCGACATGAGGAGCCGTGCGCCGATCTCGTCGTTCGCCAGACCGCGGCCGACCAGCGCGAGCACCTCGCGCTCCCGGTCGGTGAGCGGGTCAAGGAGCCGCAGCGCCTCGGCCTCGGGCGCCTTGAGCCGCGCGAACTCCTCGATCACCCGCCGGGTGACGCCGGGGGCCAGGAGGCTCTGCCCGGCCGCTACGGTGCGGATCGCGGTGCGCAGGTCGTCCGGTTCGATGTCCTTGAGCAGGAAGCCGGCGGCTCCCGCCCGCAGGGCCTCGAAGACGTACTCGTCGGCCTCGAAGGTCGTCAGGACCAGGACGCGTACGGCGTCGAGGGCGCGGTCGGCGACGATGCGGCGGGTGGCTTCGAGGCCGTCGGCGCGCGGCATGCGGATGTCCATGAGGACGACGTCGGGGCGGGTGGTGCGGGTCAGTTCCACCGCCGCGACGCCGTCCGCGGCTTCGCCGACCACGGCCAGGTCGTCGGTGAGGTCGAGCAGGGCGCGAAAGCCCGCGCGGACGACGGTCTGGTCATCGGCGAGCACCACCCTGATCCGCCGCTCCCGGTCACGCACGGGCCGCCCCCGGTCATCCACGAGACGCTCCCGGTCATCCACGGGCCCCTCCAGGTCATCCACGGGCCGCTCCTGGTCATGCACAGGCTCCTCCCTCAGAAGCAGCCTGGGCGGAGGGCATTCCTCCGCCCTCCACGGGCAGGCGCGCTCCGACTCGCCAGCCGCCGTCCCGCTGCGGGCCCGCCAACAGGGTGCCGCCCATCGCCGTGGCCCGTTCCCGCATGCCGATCAGGCCGTATCCCCGGCCTCGCACCGGCGCGGCGGGCGCCTGCCCGTCGTCGGTGATGTCCACGGCGAGGTGGTCACCGTCCCCCGCCGCCGTCCTGGCCACGGACACCGCCGCGTGCCGGGCGTCCGCATGCTTGATCACGTTGGTCAGCGCCTCCTGGACGATGCGGTACGCGGCCAACTCCACCAGCCGCGGCACCTCCCGGCCACCCGTGTCGACGTGCAGGGACACCGTCAGGCCGGTGGCGCGTACCCCTTCCACCAGCTCGTCGAGCTGCGCCAGGCGTGGCGCCGGGTCGACGTCGGCCGTCCGGCGCCCCTCGCGCAGGACGCCCACCGTCGCCCGCAGCTCGCGCACGGCCTCCTTGCCCGACGTCCGCACCTGCCGCATCGCGGTCCGCGCCACCTCGGGGTCGGCGTCGAGGGCGTCCAGGGCGAGGCCCGCCTGCACGGTCATCGCGGACACGGTGTGGGCCACCACGTCGTGCAGTTCGCGCGCGATGCGTACGCGTTCCTGCTCGACCTTGCGCCGCGCCTGCCGTTCCCGGTCGGCCTCGGCGCGCTCGGCCCGGTCGGCGTACTCCTTGAGCAACTCCCGCCGCCCGCGCACCACTTCGCCCAGCAGCAGCGGCACCAGCGGCCAGAGCATCTCCAGGAGCGGGGCGCCCTGGGGCTGCGCCACGTCCTTGCCCGCGATGACCGACACCACCCCCGACACGACGGCGGAGACCACGGCGGCACGCAGCGTCCGGCGCCGGTCGCCCCGCTCGGCGAGTGCGTACAGCGCCACCATCACCGGCAGGTTGAGCAGCTCCCCGATGTGCCCGTGCAGCGCCCAGCCCGCGCAGCCCGCCCCGGTCACGACGGTCACGGCGACCGGCCACCGACTGCGCACCAGGAGAGCGGCCACGGAGACGGCGTACAGCGACCAGGTCAGTCGGTCGGCCTGCTGGTGACCGGAGTCGTTCACCGCCGCGTCCAGCCCCGTGAGGAGCGCGACGACCGCGGCCACGGCGAGGTCCGTCAGCGCCGGCGGCAAGGGCCGGGCGAGGCGCCGCCGCCAGGGGCGGGAGGGACGGGAGGCGGAGGTCACGGAACTCACGATAGGAGCCGGGCGCCCGGGCCGCGTACGACGCGGGGAGTAGTACCCCGGAAGCCTCCGGACGTCGGGGAACCCCCATTTGACCCTGAGATGTGTCAGGAATCTTTGACAGGTAGCCGTCCCTCATGTCAGCTTTTCTTGACAGGCACGAAAGAGAGGCCGCGATGGCCGAGGCCCCACCCCCGGAACCGACGGGCGACGAGCTGCTGAAGGCACTCGGCGCGCTGAGCAATCCGCACCGCATGCGGATCGTCGCGGCGCTCACCAAGCGCCGCAATTACGTCAGCGCGCTCGCCCGCGAGATCGGCATGGGCCGTCCCCTGCTGCACATGCACCTGAAACTGCTCGAGGCCGCGGGTCTCGTCGTCGGGTCGCTGGAGGTCGCCGAGGACGGCAAGTCCATGAAGTACTTCGAAGTGGCGCCGTTTCTCTACGAGTTGACGCCACAACTGTTCGCCAGGGCGGTCCGGACCCTCTCCGAGCCCCGCCCCAAAGAGACTGCGGAACCCACGAAAGAGGAAGCGAAGTGAACGGACAACTGGTGACGCTCGCCGACGGAGGCGACGCCGTGGGCGCATGGGTCGGGGCCGTCGGCGCGGCCGGCTTCTTCGCTCTGCTGATCGTGATCGTCTGGCAGGTCGCCGCCACCTGGCGGGCCCGGATGCTCGCCGCCCGCGAGGACCAGTACAAGGCGCTGACCGGGAAGTACGCGCAGCTCCTGGAGGACAACGTCGAGCTGCACCGGCGCACCGCGGAGGAGCTGACGCAGACCCGGGAGGAGCTGGCGCAGACCCGCTACTCGGTCAGCTCCATGGAGAAGATGATGCGCGAGATCGAATAACACCGACACCGCCAAAAGCCCTGCTCGACACCTTCCTCGTCCGCACGCCCCGGCAGGCACGGCCCGGGGCGTCGGCGACGACGCCGACGCCCCGACCCGTCAGTCCGTGATCGTGACGCAGGGCAGGCCCACGCTGGCGCCGCCTCGGAAGCCCTCCGCGCAGAGGCGGGTGCCCGCGGGGAAGTGGCGTTGGGGGTAGGCCTGGTCGCGGTAGGTGCGGAACGCGGCGACGTCCTCCACCTTGGTGTGGGCGCTCCAGCCGTCGGTGGTCCACACACGTGCGCTGATGCGGTGCGGCTGGTTGGTGTTGACGACCGACACCTCGACCCGGCCGAGGTAGGTGCCGCTGTCGTAGGTCTCGATGCAGACCGCGTTGTTGCACCACTTGCCGTCGGCCGCCGCCGGCGGGCCCGCGACGATGACACAGCCGAGCGCCGCGGCCACGGCCCCGATCCCCGCGGCGATCTTCCTGGTGATGTCGTGCATGATGACTGCCCCTCAGGCCTTCTCCATGGCCCGGCCTGACGTGCCGGGCCCCGGCAGCACAACGCGAGGGCAAGATCGTCCGTTACGCGGCGTCGCCCGATCGACTCAGCAGGGCCTGCGCCACTCCCCCAGGTCCAGCTTCTTGCGCATGGAGGACAGGCCGAGGCGGCGCGCCTGGGCGCAGAACTTCTCGTTGGGCACGGCGTACTCGACGTGCAGCACCGCCTTGCCCGCCTCGACGAAGGGGGTCAGCGACGCGCACTCGCCGTACTGGGCGCACTCCTCGTTGACGGCGAAGTCGAAGTCCCGCACGAGCCGCGGGATCTGCGGGAGGTCGTTCTTCAGGCCCACGGACAGGCCGCGGTCGTGCGCGAGGCCCGCGACCATCCGGTTGAAGGCCAGCTGGTGGCGTGCGGTCAACGGAAATCCCGTGCGGTTGAGGTACCCGTCGAGCAGGTCGGGCTCGACGGCGTCGAACCCCTTGCGGCGGCACATGTCGAAGCGCGCCGCGAGCAGGGGGCGCAGTACGTCGAGACGGCGGATGTCGAGCCAGCGCTCCCCTTTCCAGCCGTTGGCGCGGCCAAGGACCGCCGGAGGGTAGTCGTCGGCGTCGGGGCGGAAGGACTCCCAGGCGCCGGCGTTGATGTAGCAGATGACGCGGCGCCCGTCGCGGTGCAGCCGGGCCACGTCGGACGCACGGTTCTCGAACCCGTCGATGTCGTAGACGGGGACGTCCACGCCCGGGTCGACGCGGCCGTCCAGCTGCCACTGCCAGGTGGTGCCGGGCCGGGGCCGCCAGCGCTCCGGGGCGCCGTCGTCCCGCTCCGCCGCCGTGCAGCCGCCGAGCAGCAGGACGACGGCGGCGCACAGCACCGGCAAGGCGCGCTGTCTCACGGGGTGCCCCCGGCCACGGGCAGGGGCGGCGGCTGCGACCACGGGTTGGGCCCCGCGCCCGGCACCGCGCAGTGCACCCCCGCGCCACGCTGCACGGCGGTGCGCCCCGCGAGGCGGGCCAGCGCGGGCGGGACGCCGTAGACCAGGTGACAGAACCGCTCGGGGGCGTGCCGGGAGGTCCAGGACGGGGCGGCGAACGAGCGCAGATACGTCGTCCAGTGCCCCTCGAACGTGACGAGCAGATCGGCGGCGCGGGCATACCCGGGCGCCGGATGCACGCCCGGGTTGAGGACCACCGTGCCCGCGCCCCGCTCCCGCGCCGCGCGGACCATGCGCCGGCACTGCCGCAGCTCGCGGCGGTCCGGCGTGACCTGGTCGAAGAAGCAGCCGTCCACGCCGTACCACTCGCGGTGCCGCTCCAGGTCCTCGGCGACGGCGCCGAGCGGCCGCTCCCCGTACGCCGTGTCGACGTACCCGAGCACGCGCACCCCCGCCTCGCGCAGGGTCCGCGAGGCGGCGGTGAAGGCGGGGTCGGGGGCCGTGCCCGGGCCGTCGGCGGCGTTCAGGACGACGCCGTACAGCTGGGGTGCGGCCGCAAGGAGCGACTGCCAGGCGGCGGGGTCCGCGCCCGGGTGGACGTACAGCGGCACCAGCAGGGTCATCGCGGGTCTCCTCCCGTGGACGTGAGCCGCGACGAGCCGCCGCCGGCGTCCTCGGGGCCTTCGGGCCGCGCCCGTGGAGCCCCGTCGCTCAGCCACAGCGCGCGCACGGAATCCCGCAGCGAGTGCACCGGCGTCCAGCCCAGCTCCCGTTCCGCGGCACCGATGTCGGCGCACTGCCAGGGCACCGCCAACGACCGGCCCACCTTGCCCAGTGATTCCTCCACGCGCCCGGTGAAGCCCGCCGCGCCGACCAGGCCGTGCACCAGATCGCGCACCGGCACGGCCTTGCCGCTGCCGACGTTGAGCAGCCGCGGCAGCCGCTTGGGCAGGGCCACCGCGAGCGCGACGGCGCGGGCCACGTCACGTACGTCGACGAAGTCCCGGTACGCGGACAGGTCACCGACCTGGACCGTGGCGTGCGGGGTGTGGGCCACGGCGCGGGCGAGCTCGGCGGTCAGCCGCCCGGGCAGGCCCGCCCGGGGTGCCCTGGGGCCCACCGGGTTGGTGACCCGCAGCACGAGCGCGTCCAGCTCCGCGTCGACGACGGCCAGGGTGCCGGCCAGCTTCGTGGCTCCGTACGGGGCGACCGGCCGGGCGGGGGCGTCCTCCGCCGTGCGCACCCCCATGCCGGTCGGCCCGTACTCGGCGGCCGAGCCCAGGTGCACCAGGCGCGCGCCCGGTGCGGCCGACCGCATGGCCTCGCACAAGGCGGCGGGGCCACGGGAGTTGGTCTCGGCGAGGGTCAGGGGGCTGCCGCCGACCGCGCCCACGCAGTTGACCACGGCGTCGGGCTCGGCCCGGGCCAGCTGCTCGGCCAGTGCGGCCGGCGTCATGTGGGCGAGGTCGACGCGGAGGTCGTCCGAGGGGGCGCGGCCGCCGCGGAGCAGCCGCACGCCCGGCAGGGCGTGCAGCCGCTCGGCGATGTGCCCGCCCAGGTATCCGGTGGAGCCCAGGACGAGAATGCGCACGGTCCCGTCACGCTCCCTTGAGGAGGAGCGAACGGTGCGAGGTGAACTCCGCGTTCGCGCGGTCGTAGTCGTCGGGCCGTCCGATGTCGAGCCAGTAGCCGTCGAAGTCGTAGGCGTGCGGCGGGGTTTCGGTCTTCAGGAGGTCGAGGACCAGCTCGTCGAAGCCGAGCGGCAGGCCGGGGGTGTAGGAGGCGAGCGTGTCACGCGAGATCCCGTAGACGCCCATGGAGACGCGGTAGTCCACGCTGGGCTTCTCGGTGAAGGCGACCACGCGCTGCGATTCGGTGGTCAGGACGCCGAAGTCGATGCGCACCTGGCGTGCGTAGGTGGCGATCGTCAGGGGCGCGCCGGACGTGCGGTGGCTGCTGAGGACGTCCGCGTAGTCGAGGTCGGTGAGGATGTCGCCGTTCATCACGAGGAAGTGCTCGGGCAGCCGGTCCATCATCGTCAGGAGCGGGCCCATGGTGCCCAGCGGGCTGTCCTCGGTGGAGTAGCCGACGCGCAGGCCCCAGCGGGCGCCGTTGCCGACGTACGCGCGGATGATGTGGCCCAGGTGGCCGATCGCGATGGTGCAGCTGGTGAATCCCGCGCTCGCCAGCTGCCGCAGCACGATCTCCAGGATCGCGTGCTGGTCGCCGATCGGGACCAGCGGCTTGGGCAGCGCGGTGGTGTAGGGCCGGAGCCGGACGCCCTTGCCCCCGGCGAGAATGACTGCGTGCATGGTTGTCTCCCCTGTGGATGACCAGAAGTGGTCACGTGGCCGTGTGCGCGGATGTGGTGACGGTCGTTCAGGGATGGCTCAGATGTTGTAGATGTCCGTCTTGTAGCGGGCCAGGTTGGCGGGGTCGCGGAAGAAGTCGACGGTGCGGGCCAGGCCCTGCTCCAGGTCGTGTCCCGGCGTCCAGCCGGTGGCCTCGCGCAGCCGGCTCGCGTCGGCGACCAGGCGCATCACCTCGGAGGCCGCGGGGCGGATGCGCTGTTCGTCCTCGCGCACGTCGAGGTCGGCCTCCATCACCTTGCCGATGAGCCGCACCAGGTCGCCCACGGAGATCTCGCCGCCGGTGCCCGCGTTGAAGGTGCGGCCCACGACCGCTTCGGCCGGCGCCGTGCCGACGGCCATGAAGGCCTGCGCGGTGTCCGCGACGAAGGTGAAGTCACGGGTCGGCCGCAGGTCGCCGAGGGTGATCTCCCGTGAGCCCGCGGCCACTTGGCCGATGACGGTGGGGATGACGGCACGCATCGACTGGCGCGGCCCGAAGGTGTTGAAGGGGCGCAGGGTGACCACGGGCGTCTCGAAGCTGGCGTGGTAGCTGTCGGCGAGCCGGTCGCCGCCCGCCTTCGAAGCGGCGTACGGGGACTGGGTGTTGATGGGGTGGTCCTCGGTGATCGGCACGGTCTGCGCGGTGCCGTACGTCTCGCTGGTGGAGGTGTGCACCAGGCGGGGGATCTCCAGGTGGCGCACGGCCTCGAGGACGTTGAGCGTGCCGGTCACGTTGGTGTCCACGTAGCTGTGCGGGGCCTGGTAGGAGTACGGGATCGCGATGAGCGCGGCCAGGTGGTAGACGGTCTCGGCGCCGGTGACCAGGCCGCGGACCGAGCCCGGGTCGCGTACGTCGCCCAGGACGATCTCGACCTCGGCGAGCACGTCGGGCGCGAGGGTCTCCAGCCAGCCGTAGGAGGAGAAGGAGTTGTACTGCGCCATGGCGCGGACCCGGTGGCCCGAGGCGACGAGGGCCTCGGTGAGGTGCGAGCCGATGAAGCCTTCGGCTCCGGTGACGGCGACGAGTGGTGCGGATGCCATGTGCGCTCCTGATGCTGGGACGGAGAAGGTGGTGGTGCGGCGGGCGGGGGCCGGGCCCGGTGGAAAGTGCGCGCCGAGCGGCGCGGGTCGGCTCAGGCGTGCGCCGTGGGCCTGCCCAAGTGGTGGACGGCGACCGCGAGGAGCGCCGATGCGGCGGCGGTACAGCCGATGAGTTGAGCGGTGGGCGTCGTGACGGCGCCGGAGAGCGGAAGGGCCGTCGCCAGGGCCGCGGCGGCCAGGCAGGGCGCGGCGGAGGGCCAGGCCGCGCCGAACGCCTGGAGGAGCAGGGCGGTCCACAGGACGGCGCCGAGCAGCACGAGCCGCGGGGCGCTCGCCCCGACGAGCACGGCGCCCAGGGCGAGCGGCACGAGGTAGGCGGTGGCGCACACGGCGAGCGCCCGCGCGGCCCGCAGCCGGAACCCCGTGGGTGTGGTCGAGGCGTGCAGGGCGGCCACGGCGAGCCCGCGGTAGCGGTAGAGCAGCCACTCGGCGGGCCCCATGCTCAGCGTCAGGACGATGACGGCGTACGGCTCCTGCTGTCCCGCCACGGCGGTCAGTACACCGGCCGCGAGCCCGAACAGGCCGTACGGCAGCGAGAGCGCCAGGCGTGGCGCGGGACCCGGCACCGGGGTCGCCCGCAGGGCCGCACGCAGCGCGTACCCCGCGGCGGCCAGCGCGAGCAGCACGGTGAGCAGCGGCAGCCCGGTGCGCAGAAGCTCCGGCGGCTGCCACCACGGCAGGGCGGCGGCGCCCGCGACGACCGGCAGGAGGGCGGCCGCGAGGATCTTCTCGTGGCCGAGCACGAGCAGCAGTCCGGCCGCGGCCAGGTAGCAGGACTGCCCGACGGCGAAGAGGGCGGCGGCCCCGGGGCCCGCGACGAGCAGGCCGGTGAGCGAGGCGGCAACGGCGCCGAGCGGCGCGCCGGCCAGGAGGGTGCGTCCGGCCTCGTGGCGTCCGGCGGCGAGCCTGCTGTACGCCCGGTGGCTCAGCGCCTGGGACCAGGACCAGGACACCAGGGCGGCGGCGATCAGCCCGTACAGCCCGGAGGCCGGCCCCCAGGCGCCCTGCGCCAGTACGTAGGCCGTGCCGGGCAGCGCGAAGAGCAGCCCCCGGAGGGCGCAGCGCAGGTGGTCGGGGCGCCAGGGGTCGGGCGGCACAGGCGGCTTCGGGTGGTTGCGCGGCACCCGCCGGAAGACGGCGTCGGCCAGCGAGAACAGATCGGGGTGGCCATAGGTCTCCTGGATGCGGTCGCCGGTCAGGCCCTGCGATTCCAGGAGCGCGGCGACCTCGTAGGCGTGCACGGCGGCGCCCGCCTCGTCGGCGAGTTCGGCGGCGAGCCGGTCGACGGGGTCGTCGGCCCGGGCGGGGCGCAGCGCGACGGCGTGGCGCGCGCGGGGCCGGTCGTCGTCGTGGTCGTCGTCGTGGGCGGTGCGGGGCGGTCGTGCGAGGCGCAGGGCGAGGGTGTCGTCGGCGCTCGATGCCTCGCCGTGTTCGGCCCGGCGGGCGGGGTGGCCGCCGCGCGGTCGCAGAGGGAGGGGGCCGCTCATCCCGCCACCTCGTCGGTGAGGTGCCGGTCCGCGAGGTGACGGGTCGACAGTTCTGCCCGCGTCGCACTCTGTTGGCCGCCTGTGGCCAGTTCCTCGTAGATGGAGCGGAACGCCTCGACCGTCTGCCGGAGCGTGAACTGCTCGATCACCCGCAGCCGGGCGGCCTCGCCCATCGCGGCGCGGCGCCCGGGGTCCCTGAGCAGTTCGACGACCGCTCGGGCCATGGCTTCGGGCGCGCGCGGCGGCACCACGAGTCCGGTGGGTCCCACGGCTTCCCGCACCCCGCCGACGTCGGTGGAGACCGTGGCCCGTCCGCAGGACATGGCCTCGATCAGGGTGAAGGGGAAGCCCTCGCTGATGCTGGAGAGCATCACCACGTTGCCCGCCGAGTAGGCGTCCTTGATGTGCTCGACGCGGCCCTCGAAGACCACCGCGTCGCCGTGGCCCAGTTCGGCCGCGAGGGCCTCACAGCGCTCGCGGTAGGCCTCGCCGCCGCGCGGGGTGCCGCCGAACAGGCGCAGCCTGGCGTCCGGGATCTCCCGTCTGACCAGGGCGAAGCAGCGGATCAGGGTCTCCAGGTCCTTGATCGGGTCGACGCGGCCCGCCCAGCTCAGGGTGGGGCTCTGCGGCTCGGGGCCGGCGGGCGGGAAGGCTTCGGGGTCCACGCCGTTGTAGACGGTGCGGATGAGGGACGGCTCGGCGCCGCCGCGCTCTTCCCACAAGCGGTTGTAGCGGTTTCCCGGGGTGATCAACGCGGCTCGGCGGTACGTTTCTTCGGCGAGCAGCCGGAAGAATCCGAGCAGCAGGGCCTTGACGGGCCAGCTGTAGGGGCCGGTGCGGTAGCCGAGGTAGCGCTCGCGCAGATACACGCCGTGCTCGGTCAACAGCAGGGGCACGCCGTGGAGTTCGTGGGCGACGAGGCCGGGCAGGCAGGCGATGCCGCCGCTGACGGCATGGGCGACGCCGGTCTCGGGCGGCCGGGCGGCGAGCGGGCGCAGCGCGTGTTCGAGCAGGCCGGTGGCGGTGACCGCGTCGTGCAGCGTGGGCCGGGCCTCGGCGGTCACACGCCCGGGGGCGTTCCACACGGAGGTCAGGACGTGCACCGCGCGGTCGGTGCGCAGGGTGGGCGCCAGCGCCCCGTCGCGGGCGTGCCGGGCCAGCTCGTGCAGCGCCGGGGCGAATCCGTCCTCGGCGGCCGGGTCGAGCAGGGCGGTGAGGAACTGCTCGTACGAGGCCAGGAGTTGGCGGCGGCGTCGGCCGCGCGGCGCGTGTCCGGCGGGGGTCGGCCCCCACATGGGCAGGCAGACGGGCTCGTCGACGTGCGGGGGCAGCTCCCAGGCGAGGCTCTCGCGGCCGGTGCCGGTGACGGCGAGCACGCCGAAGTCGACGTCGGGCATGCCGCGCACGAGCTGGTCGCACCAGACGCTGACACCCCCGTGGCTGTGCGGGTAGGTGCCTTCGGTCAGGAGGGTGACGCGTGGCCGGGCGGGGCGGGGCGGTGGTGCGGGGAAGGGTGCCGGTATCGGCACGGCTGAGGGCGAGTCGGGCATGGTGAGGCTCCGCGGGTGAGATACGAACGCGAGGGAGCCGACGGCGGCGCCCCGCCCCGGCGGACCGGGGTGCGGCGAGTTCCGTGAACGGCGAGGTGCGGGACGTACGGGCGCGGGGGGACGGTGGTGCGGTGGTTGGTCCCCGGCGTTCGGGGCTGGATGGTGGGCGGTCCCAGGCGGTCGGGGCCGTGTGGAGGGCGGGCCCCGGCGTTCGGGGCCGGGTGGTGCGGTGGGCCCCGGCGGTCGGGGCCGGATGGGTCGGCGGGCGTGAGCGGTGCCCGCCGTGGATCCGGTGGCCGGCCGGGAGGGGCCGGCGGCCACCGGTGCGTGCCGTGGGTCAGCGCCGGGTGACCGGCAGACTCGGCGTGTGTCCGTCGGTGCCGGGCTTCACGTACGTGATGGCCCCGGACGGGACGGGCAGTTTCCTGGCCGCCTTCGGTACGTCGACTCGCTCGGCCCCTCTCGCGCCCGGCGCGGGCGCGGAGGGCAGGTTGAGCGTGACGCGGCTCTGCAACAGCGCCGGGGACGTCCAGCCGGAGACTCTTCCCGCGTACGGGGAACCGAACGGGTCGGTGCCGAGCAGGAGTTGGCGGACGGTTCCGCTGGGCATGGTCGCGCGGGCGGCCACCCCGTCCGGGGCCTGGATGGTCACCGTGTTGCCGATCCGGTAGGCGGTGACGCGGCCCGCCTTGACGGCCGTGTCCCAGGCCGCGCGCGAGCGCAGCTCGCCGCCGATGTCGGCCATCCGCAGATTGACCACGGGGGCGTTGTCCGCGAACAGCGCGCCGTACGTGTCGAGGACGGAGCCGAGCACGGGGTAGGCGATGCGGTCCTCGGCGAGGTTCGACTGGTGGATGAAGTGCGGCCGGGGGTCGTTCGCCAGGACGTGGCCCATCGCGATCGTCGACTCCACCGGCACGATGTGGTCCTGGTAGCCGGTGGTGGGGTCCAGGGGACCGTCGAGACAGGTGGCGACGGAGGAGTTCTCGCAGACACCGCTGCCGCCGTCCGCCTTGCGGGTGTAGATCCAGTTGTACTCGTCGATCTGCTCGCTGGTGCGGCCCGCGTTGTAGAAGACGTTCATCGGGAAGCGCGGCACGGTCAGCGCGGAGCCGACCGCGCGCTGTCCGCGGTCCCGGGAGTTGTCCGAGCCGAGCCAGGTGACGCCGTTGTCGCGCAGGGCCGCGCTCAGGTTCGGGTTGTCGTCGGGCTGCTGCGGCAGGACCTTGAGCCCCGAGTGCTCGCCGGTGACCAACTCGTCGTTCTTCAGGGGCAGTCCGGCGCGCTGGCCCCAGCCTCGGTTGTCGGAGATCTGCTGGGAGATGTCGGCGCGGGAGGTGTAGCGCGTGCTGCCGTCGGCGTTCTTCGCGCAGACCCACGGCACGACGCTGACGTCCTGGACACAGCCGAGGAAGGGGTGGTTGTACGTGTGGTTGATCCAGCGGTACTCGCCCCGGTCGGCGATCAGCCGGTCGGTGAGGGGGTCGGCGCCGCCGTTCTCCTCGCGGTACAGCTCGCTGCCGCCGCCGTTGAAGGCCATGTCGAGGGGGAACTTGCGGCCCTTGGACCACTGGGCCGCGTAGGCCGCGTCGTCCGCCGTCATGCGGATCGGGTCGGGCGTGCCCTGCCCCGGTGAGCAGTCCACGTCGCCGGGGGTGCAGTTGAGTTCGCTGTCCCAGCGGTCGTCGGCGCCGAAGACGTCGTCGACGTGCACGGCGAAGTAGTTGCGGGACGAGCCGAGTTGGACGCCCTGGGTCATCCAGTCGACGATGCCGCGGGCGAGCAGCCGGAACTGCTGCTGGTGCTGGTTGTAGACGAACGTCACCACCAGCTCGCGCCGCCCGTCGTGGCGGTACTCCCCCACCAGCGAGCCGCGGCCGGACGCGCCGGGGATCGGCGCGTCCACGTAACTCGTGAAGTCGGCGCCCGGCGCGGGCTCGGCCAGGAAGCCGTAGCTCTCGTTCACGGTCGGCGCGTTGTCCTCGAAGGGCACCTGGCCTGCGAGGTAGCCGAAGGGTCCGCTCTTGCCCGACGCGGTCACCTGGGCCCGCACACCGTCCAGCGAACCGCTGAACTCCGGTGTCCGCAGGCCCGCTTCGGGGCGGGCGTAGGTGTAGGCGTCGACCTGCGGGATGGCGTAGGTCCGCTCGTAGGAGGCGAGGGCGGCCATCTCGGCCGAACCGCTGCCGAACGGGTTGTCGTTGGGCAGCACGACGGCCTGGAACTTGGCGCGCGCCCGGCCGCCGACGCTGTCCGCGAGGAACCCGGCGTCGATCACCGGCCGCCCGCTCTGCCGCAGGTCGACGGTGGTGTACGGCGTTCCCTGGACGTCGAGTTCGGCGGTGAGCGCGGCGGTGGCGGGACCCCCGTCCGTCACCACCAGGACCCGTAGATCGATGCGTGGCAGCTCGGCCGCGGAGGCCGGAGTGCCGGGAAGCGAGAGCGCGAGTAGCAGAGCGCCGGCGCCGAGAGCCGCCGCTCGCGCGGTGTGAATCATGCGGTGTGTGGTCCCCTCCACGGTCGGGCCGAGGGCATGTCTCCACCCCACGGTCCGGCCCCCCAACGACACGGTCACCCATCGCAGTGCGTGTCCGTGTCGCTCTGACGCGTCACATAGTGCGGCCCACCTGCGGTGCCTGTGTGGATTCTGTGAAACCTGGCGGAAAAAAGATGACGAACCCTTTGCCGTACGAAGGGAACGGCGCGCGGCGGGAGTTGAGGGACGGAGTCGGGCGCTCCAGGACAACGTGGCCGCTCAGAGGGGCCGTAGATCACCGGGCGCCCAGTAGGTGCTGGATACATGCGTCACCCCCCGGCCCGCGCGCCCGGCACCGGAATCAAGGTCGGGCCGGACCGCAGTGAATCAGCCAAGCGATCAGGGCCCGCGGTGCGGCGCCTCCTTCTGGAAAGCGCGTTCTGACCTGCACGGCAAGCGCGTTCCGTCGGGGAAAGGGGGCGCAATTCAGGGCGTGATCGGGGGCGCGCGAGGGGGCGCTCTTGCATTCCCTGCATCCCCTCACCTCGGCCCGCACCTCGGCCCGCACCTCGGCGGAGGTTCGGGCGTCCACAGACCAATCCGGATGGCGCCCGACGACGAATTACCGGTGTCCGAAGGGGTTTGTGAGGGATCCCGGACGCACGGAGGGGGTGGCGGGGCGCAAGTGCTCCCGGCGGAACGTCGAGGCACGTGTCTCCTCCGCCCGGACGCTGCCGCCACCTCCTCCACCTGCGCTCCTTCCGCGCTCCACCCGCGACGGGGAAGCGCCGGGAGAACGCCGAGGGAGCGCCGGGGCAGCGCCGGGCGACGAAGCCGCCGGTCGACGACGCCTGTGACCATCACAAGATTCACTCGTTTGAATCGGGTCAGGACGCAACGTCGTCAGCCTTTGGAAGGCTTCTTGATCGATGAGCACATCGCAACGGCGCTCGGCGAAGGGGTCCGGGCGAGTGGCCCTTGACCAGGCCGAAGCCGCCATCGTCGACCAGTACACCCGCCTGGTACGCCTCGCGTACCTCACGCTCCCCCACACCCTCAGCAGACACCGGCGAGTCCTCGTCGCCCACTCGCTGGTACAACGCGCTCTGCCCGGCTTCCGCATCGGGCCGGTCGCGCCCCGGGTGCCCTCCCAGCGCAGGCGCACGCCCGACCCCGCGGTGGCGACCATCCGGGCTCGGGTGCTGCGTTCGGCGCTGGCCCATGACCGCAGACCGCGCGGCTGGCCCGGCTTCCTGCCGGCACCCCGCGCGCTGCGGCCCACGCTCCCGCTGGTCTGGGGGCTGCGGCTGTTCCCCCGCGCGGGCGGCGTCGAGGAGATCACGCTGGGGCAGATCCTCTCCGAGGTGTCCGCACCCGCCCGGGCGGCGTTCGTCCTGCTGCACCTGGAGTCACTCCCCCGCTCCGAGGTCATAGAACTGCTCGCCACCGCCGGCGTGTCCCGGCCCGAGCAGGCCCTGCGCACCGCACGCCACGTGGAGTCGACCACGGGTGGGGCCACCGCGACCCTCCTGGGCTCCCGGGAGTTCGACGCCTGTTCCGTACAGACCCGGCCGACCGATCTGCTCCGCCGCAGGCGCCGCCACCAGCTGGCCTGGCTCACCGCCGGCGTCGTCGCCCTGTGCTGTGCGCTGCTCCTGACCACCGTCGGGACCACGACCTCGCAGCGGCCTTCCCCCTCTCCCGCCGCCGTCGCCGCCCTCGCGGTCGGGCCCGACCAGTTGCTGCGCACCCCGCGCGACGCCTGGGCCGACACCTCACGCGTCGACTTCACCGCATGGCCGGCCCGCGGCGCCCGCGCCGACGACGACGCGCTGATCACCCGGGCACTCGTCGCGTGGAACGACCCCTCGGAGGGCACCCGGATCCGCGTTGGCAAGGCCACCACCGACGAACCCCCGCCCAAGAACACCCAGTTGCTGTACGCCGGTGACGTCGGGCAGGAGGCGGTCGTGCTGTTCCACGACGGGCGGCGCGTCGTGCGCTACGCCGAGTCGCTCTCCTCGCCGGACGAGGCGTCCTTGGACATCACCCGTTCCGACGAGTCCGACGTGACCACGGCCTCGGCCCTGGCCGTCAGCCGCGAGGGCGGCAAGATCCGCTATCTGACCGCCCCTTGGATCGCCGAGGCGCAGACCCGCGATCTGCTGACCCCCGACTCCCCCGGCCGGCCGCTCGACGTGTCGGACGGCGGCCTCACGGACGCCGTCGCCGAACCGTCGGCCACCGGGCCGTGCGAGAGCCGGCCGGTGCTGCAACTGCGCTCCTCCGACAAGATCGTGGAGAAGCACGCCTTCCTCGTCACCGACCTCGGGGACCTGACGCCCGTACACCTCAGTTACACCCCGCTGCCCGGCACCGGAGCCCCGCCCCGGCAGCCGCGCGAGGCCACCAGCATGACGGCGCTGCGGAGCTGGGCCCGTATCGCGTGCCGGCTCCCCGAGATGCGGGCGAACGGCGTGCGGGCCGTCAACCAGTGGGACTTCGCCGACCAGGAGCTGCCCGAGAAGGGCGGCCGCGCGGTGTGGTCCTGCACCCGGGCCTCCACCTGGCAGGGTCCGGGCGACGTGCTCGTGCAGTTCCGCGCGCCCGCGGCGTCCGGCACCGCACCGGCGAAGGTGGTCGGGCGGGCACGCTCGACGGCGGCCTGTAGCCGCTTCGGCCAGCACGTCGTGGCCAGCACCCCGTGGACGTCGGGCTCCGGACGCCACTACCTCCTCGCGGCGGGCAGCCGCGAGGTCGAGGGGATCGACGTGACCGGTGACGTCGAGGCGACCGAGCGCGGGCACGCCCTGGCCGTCAAGGCTCCCAAGAGCCCTGAGGCGAAGGTGCGGGCACGGCTGACGGACGGTGAGACCCTGGACGAAGTGGGCTCACGCCCCGCGGCACGCTAGGCGGACGGGACGTGGCCGACGGTCGGCCGTGGGGAGCCGCACGGGATGTCGGAGGCGGTCGGGGCGGCGGAGGCGGAAGCCATCGCGCCGTACGACCAATCCGGACACCCGTGCGGCTCCGAACACGTCACGTCGGCCACGTCCACCGCGTCCGGCCGGTCACCGACATGTCGAGGAGTATCTGTGCCCTTCCGTGATGGCCCCCGCCCGGCCCTGGAGCTGACCGGACCGGTCGACGCGCCACGGGCCGCCGTGCTCCTGCTGCACGGCGGGCGCGAGCACGGGGTGGACGCGCCGCCGCCCTGGAACCTGCCGCGGGCGCGGCTGCGCGCCTTCGAGGGGGCGATCCGCCGGTCCACCGCGGGCGGCGACGTACTGATGGGACGGGTGCTCTACCGCGTCCGGGGCTGGAACGGCGAGCGGGAGGACGCGGCGCGCGACGCCCGCCGCGCGCTGCGTGAGCTCGAGCAGCTCGCCGGTGACGTGCCGACCGTCCTGGTGGGGCATTCGATGGGGGCCCGGGCCGCCCTGCGCGCCGCCGGTGACCCGCTGGTGCGCGGAGTGGTCGGCCTCGCCCCCTGGTGCCCCGCCGGTGAGCCGGTGGCGCACCTGCGCGGCCGTCGCGTGGTCCTGCTCCACGGCGACCAGGACCGTACGACCGACCCCCGGTCCTCCCTGGACTTCGCGGGGCGTGCGACGGCGGCGGGCGCCGAAGCGGCGCGCGTGGTCATGCACGGCAGCGGCCACGCCATGCTGCGGCGGGCCCCCGCCTGGCACGCGCTGACCGGCCGGACGGTGGCCGGGATCCTGGGCCTCGCCGAATTCCCCGCCTCGATCGCCGAGCAGTTCGGCCCCACCAGCACGTCCCGCTGAGCCCACCGATTCTGCCGATCCCACTGTTGCCGCTGCGTCCACTGTTGCTGCCGTCAAAGATCGTGGCGCGGGTGACCAAGCCGCGGGGCGCCCCGCTCCGAATCATCTTCAGAGCACGTCCGGCGTGCCCGGACGAGGAGATGGGACGGAATGACAGAACAGCGACGGCGTACCGCGGTGGTGGGATCCGGAGTCGCGGGGCTCACCGCCGCGTACATCCTGCGATCCACGCATGACGTGACCCTGTACGAGGCGGACGACCGGCTCGGGGGCCATGCCCACACGCACGATGTCCCCGGGTCGGACGGCCGCACCCGCAGCGTGGACTCCGGCTTCATCGTGCACAACGACCGCACCTATCCGAACCTGCTGCGGCTGTTCCGGGAGCTGGACGTCACCTCGCGTCCGACGGAGATGAGCATGTCCGTGCGGTGCGAGGGCTGCGGCCTGGAGTACGCGGGCGCGCGCGGCCCCCGGGGTCTGTTCGCGCAGCCGCGCAACGCGCTGCGCGCCCCGTACCTGCGCATGCTCGCCGAGGTCCCGCGCTTCCACCGCAGGGCCGCGCAGGCCCTGGCGGCGGAACCCGGGGAGGGGGACGGGGCGGAGGCCGCCGAGACCCTCGGCGCGTTCCTCACCCGTCACCGCTTCTCGCACTACTTCGTCCGGCACTTCGCGATACCCCTCGTGTCGGCGGTGTGGTCCTGCCCGCCGGGTACCGCCCTGCGCTATCCGGCGCGCTATCTCTTCCGGTTCCTGGACCACCACGGGATGCTCACGGTGAGCGGCTCGCCCACCTGGCGCACCGTGGCCGGCGGTTCACGGGAGTACGTGGAGCGGATCGGCAAGCAGCTCCAGACCGTTCGCCTCTCGACGCCGGTGCGGTCCGTGCGGCGCGGTGACGGCCGCGTGGACGTCACCGCGGAGGACGGCACGAGCGCCACGTACGACGCGGTGGTCGTCGCGGTCCACCCCGACCAGGCCCTGCGGCTGCTGGCCGACGCGTCCGCGGAGGAACAGGCGGTCCTGGGCGCGTTCCGCTACTCCCGCAACCCCGCCCAGCTGCACACCGACACCACGGTGCTCCCCCGCAGCAGCGCCGCGCGGGCCTCGTGGAACTATCTGCTCCCCTCCTGCGGCGCCACCACCGACCACGTGCGGGTCAGCTACGACATGAGCCGCCTGCAAGAGCACGACGCCCCCGAGACCTACGTGGTGACCCTGGGCGGCGAGAGCGTCGTCGACCCCGCTCGGGTGCTGGCCCGCATGGCGTACGAACACCCCGTCTACACCCCGGAGTCGGTCGCCGCGCAGGGACGGCTCGCCGCGCTGAACGGGCCCGTCACCGCGTTCGCGGGCGCCTATCACGGCTGGGGATTCCACGAGGACGGCTGCCGCTCGGGGGTCGAGGCGGCCCGGGCGATGGGGGTGCGCTGGTGAACGCCTCCCCCGGTCCCGCGCCGGCGCTGTATCCCAGCGTCATCACCCACGTCCGCACCAGCCCGAGCCGGTACACGCTCACGCACCGCACCTACCTGTGGCTGATCGACCTGGACGCGCCGCCCCGGCTCCCCTTCGCGCTGCGCCCGCTGGCCCGGTTCGACGCGCGCGACCACTTCGGCGGCACGGCCACGGACATCAGGGCGGGCCTCGAAACCTTCCTCGCCACGCGCGGGATCACCCTGGACGGCGGCCGGGTGCTGATGCTCGCCCACGCCCGCGTCCTCGGCCACGTCTTCAACCCGCTGTCCCTGTACTGGTGCCACGGCCCCGGCGGTGAACTGCGCTGTGTGGTGGCCGAGGTGCACAACACCTACGGCGAGCGGCACTGCTACCTCCTGGGCCCGGAGGCCGCGCGCACGGCGGACGTGGCCAAGGAGTTCTACGTCTCGCCGTTCTTCCCGGTCGAGGGTGCGTACCGCATGCGGCTTCCCGTGCCGGACGAGCGCCTCGGCGTCACCCTCCACCTCGAACTGGGCGGCCGGCGCACGTTCACGGCGACCCTGCGCGGTGCGCGCCGGCCCGCCACCGCCGGCGCGCTGCTGCGGGCGGCCGTCCGCCACCCGTGGTCGACGGTGGCCGTCTCGGCGTCCATCCGGCGGCACGGCATCGCGCTGTGGCTGCGCGGTCTTCCCGTGCAGAACCGACCCCGACACTGTCCCCAGGAGGGCATGAAGTGAGTACGTCCGTATCCGGATCCGGCACGCCCGGCGTATCCGGTGCACCCGGCCTTCCCGGTCCACGGGGGCCGATCGACGCCGGACGGTGGCCCGACGTCGTGGCCGTTCCGCCCTGCTCGGCCGCCCGGCGGGCGGCGGCCCGGATCGTCGTGCGCCAGGCCCTGAACGGCCTGCCGCTCCAGGTGACGATGGGCGGTGAACGCCTGGGCACGGGCGGCCCGCTGATGGAGGTGCACGACCCCGACGGCTTCCTGCGGCGCATCGGGACCGGCGGTCTCGTCGGCTTCGGCGAGTCGTACATGGCGCACGAGTGGGACGCGCGGGACCTGGTCGCCGTGCTCGCGGTGTTCGCCGAGCACGCGGCCACGCTGATACCGCCCTCGCTGCAACGGCTGCGCGGGCTCTGGGCTCCCCGCAAGCCCACCGGGCAACGCAACACCCCCAGCGGCGCACAGGCCAACATCCGGCACCACTACGACCTGTCGAACGACCTGTTCGCGCTGTTCCTCGACGCGTCGATGAGCTACTCCTCCGCGCTGTTCGACCCGTCGTCCTTGCCGTCCGCCACCTGGTCCGATCTGGAGACGGCCCAGCACCGCAAGATCGACCGGATGCTCGACCTGTGCCGCGTGGGGCCCGGCACCCGGCTCCTCGAGATCGGCACGGGCTGGGGCGCCCTGGCCATCCGCGCGGCCGCGCGGGGCGCGAGCGTCCACTCGGTCACCCTCTCCGCCGAACAGCGCGACCTGGCCCGGGAACGGGTGCGGGCCGCCGGGCACGAGGACCGCGTCCGCATCGAGCTGTGCGACTACCGCCAGGTCCGCGGCAGCTACGACGCGATCGCGAGCGTGGAGATGATCGAGGCGGTCGGGGCGGAGTACTGGCCCACGTTCTTCCGCGCCCTGGACTCCTTGCTGGCTCCCGGCGGCTCGGTGGCGCTCCAGGCGATCACCATGCCGCACGACCGGATGCTGGCGAGCCTGGACACCTTCACCTGGGTGCACAAGTACATCTTCCCCGGCGGGCAACTGCCCTCGGTGCGGGCGCTGGAGGAGACCGCGCGCTCTCACACCGGACTGCGGGTCACCGCGTGCGACGGGTTCGGCGCGCACTACGCCCGGACGCTGGAGCTGTGGCGCGAGCGCTTCGCCGAGCAGGACCACGCGGTCGGCGACCTGGGCTTCGACCCGACCTTCCGCCGCATGTGGGACTTCTACCTCGCCTACTCCGAGGCGGGCTTCCGCTCCGGCTATCTCGACGTGCACCAGATCCAGCTGACCGGAGAAGGAGCAGGACTGTGACCTCCACCGCCGCGCGCCTCCACGCGCTCATCGCCGACGCCCTGGGCGGGCCCGCGCCGCTGCGGCTGCGCGCCTGGGACGGCAGTGAGCACGGACCGCCGGACACCCCGGTCGTCGTCGTCCGCTCCCGCAGAGCGCTGCGCCGGCTGCTGTGGCAGCCGGGCGAACTCGGCCTGGCCGAGGCCTACATCACCGGTGACATCGACGTCGAGGGCGACCTCGCGGACGCGCTGCGGACCATGTGGGCCGGCGCCCGCGAGCAGCGGCTCGCCCCGGTCAGGCCCGGGGTGGGCCGGCTGGCCTCCGCCCTGGCGGCCGCGGCCCGGCTCGGCGCCATCGGCCCGCCCCCGAAGGTGCCGGCGGGCCGGGCCCGGCTGCGGGGCACACGGCACAGCACCGCCCGGGACCGTGCGGCCATCAGCCACCACTACGACGTCTCGCACCACTTCTACGAGCTGCTGCTCGACCCCTCGCTGGCGTACTCGTGCGCCTACTGGGAGAGCGAGGACCCGGCCTACGGCCTGGCCGACGCCCAGGAGGCCAAGCTCGAACTGGTCTGCCGGAAGCTGGGCCTTGCTCCCGGCTCGCGGCTGCTCGACGTCGGCTGCGGCTGGGGCTCGCTCTCCCTGTACGCGGCGGAGCGGTACAAGGCGCAGGTGACCGCGGTGACGCTCTCGCGCGAGCAGCGGGACGTCGTGCGGGCCCGGGTGCGCGAGCGCGGCCTGGACGACCAGGTCGACGTGCAGCTTCGGCACTACCGCGACATCGAGAACGGACAGTACGAGGCGATCAGCGTCATCGAGATGGGCGAGCACGTCGGGGACGCGGAGTACCCGGGGTTCGCGGCCCAACTCCACGGCCTGTTGCGCCCGCAGGGCCGGATCCTGGTCCAGCAGATGTCCCGCGGGGCCACGGCCCCCGGCGGCGGCGCGTTCATCGAGTCGTACATCGCTCCGGACATGCACATGCGCCCCCTGGGCGAGACGATCGGCCTGTGGGAGGGAGCGGGGTTCGAGGTGCGGTCGGCCGAGGCGCTGCGCGAGCACTACGTGCGCACCGTCAACGCCTGGCGCGTCACCCTGGAGGAGCGCTGGGAGGAGTTCGTGTCGCTCGTCGGAGTGGAGGCGGCCAGGACCTGGCGGCTGTACCTGGTGGGCGGATCGCTCGCGTTCGAGGAGGGACGCATGGGCGTCGACCAGATCCTCGCCGTACGCGCCAGTGACCTCGGCTGGTCGGGGATGCCCGCCACGACGGCCGGCTGGTACCGCGGGGACGGCGCGTCGTGAACGGCTTCGCCTGGGGCGCGTTCGGCGTCAACCTCGCCTTCGCCGCGCTCACCGCCCTGGCCGTGCTCCTGGCCACCTTCGCGCTCGCCCTGCGCCGCGGGATGCACCGCATCGTGGACAGCGCCTGGGGGATCGCCTTCGCGGCCGTCGCCCTCGTGACATACGCCCTGTCCGCGGGCCACGGCGACGAGGGGCGACGGCTGCTGGTGACGGCGCTGACGGTGGTGTGGGGGCTGCGGCTCGCGGGGCACATCGCCTGGCGCGCCCGGGGCCACGGCGAGGATCCGCGCTACGAGCGGCTCCTGTCCAAGGCTCCCGGCAGCAAGAACGCCTACGCCCTGCGGATCGTCTATCTGCTCCAGGGCGGTCTGGTCTGGCTGGTGTCCCTGCCCGTGCAGGCCGCCGCCTACGTCGAGGGACCGCTCGGGGCGCTCGCCGTCGTCGGGGGGCTCGTGTGGCTGGTCGGTCTGGTCTTCGAGGCGGTCGGGGACCATCAGCTGGCCCGGTTCAAGTCGGATCCGGCCAACAAAGGCCGCCTCATGGACCGCGGTCTCTGGTCCTGGACGCGCCATCCGAACTACTTCGGTGACTTCTGTGTCTGGTGGGGTCTGTTCCTCGTCACGTGCGAGGCGCCCGTGGCCGCCGCCGCGACGATCATCGGTCCTGCGGTGATGACGTATCTGCTCACGTTGGGCAGCGGAAAAGCACTGCTCGAACGGCACATGGCGGAACGGCCCGGTTACGCCGCCTACAAAAAGCGCACGAGCGGATTCTTTCCGAGGCCGCCCCGCTCGGCGTGAAAGCCGCCGCGGGGAGCGGCCGGACAAAATGTGCTCCCTCTTTCAACGGAGCGAAAGCAGGGGTTCCCTTCACGCCTCGCGCGCGCTAGCACACCTGTACGGAACGACAGGGCGCGGTAGCTTGGAGGGGATTCCGTGCATTCCCCAACCGGAGCCCCCAGCCGTTCCGTTGCGGGTGTTTGGCGACCATCGACGAGGGGAGCCGTGGTTCCGTCGCCGGCGGGACACGCGTACCGGCCCCCTGCGGCCGTTCCTCTCACACCGCCCTCCGCGCGGCGGACTTCCGGCGTACGGTCGCCGGATGCTGTGGCCGGTGTGCCCACGGAAGGGAGAGGCGGCATGACCGCCATGCCCGACAGACAGCGCGAGGAGCGGCTGGCAGCCGCTTTCGCCGATCTCGCAGCCCCCCTGGTGCGGGAGGTGAGCGTGAGCGCTGTCCTGCACACACTGACCGAACACTGCGTGGACCTGCTGGACATATCGGCGGCCGGGGTCCTGCTGGACATCCCGCACGGACCGGCCGCGGAGGTGGCGGCCTCCGACGAGTACACCCGCGGCCTGGAACTGTTCGGCCTGGAATGGGACGAGGGTCCGGGCCGGGACTGCTGCCGCTCCCGGGACCGCACCGCCGAGGTCCGCCTCGACGCCGAGCCCGCCTGCACCCGCTGGCCCCGCTTCACTCCACGCGCCCTGCTGCTCGGCTTCACTTCGGTCGTGACGGTCCCGCTGCGCTGCCGGGACACGGTGGTCGGCGCCCTGAGCCTCCTCCGCGACCGGCGGAGCCCGCTGGCCGACTCCCGGCTGCGGCTGGCTCAGGCGCTGGCGGACACCGCCACGATCTGCGTGCTCCAGCAGCAGGTGATGCAGAGCCAGCGAACGCAGATCGGGCGATTGCAGAGCTCCCTGGAGTCCAGGATCTCCATCGAGCAGGCCAAGGGCTTCCTGTCCAACTCCCGTGGGTGCAGCGCGGACCAGGCCTTGATCCGCATGCGGACCTACGCCCGGAACCGGCAGCTCAAGCTCGCCGACGTGGCCAGCCAGGTCCTGACCGGCCGCGTGGCGGACACCTTGCTCCACCCCGAACGCTGACCCTCACTGGTCCCGGCCCCGGCCCCCTTCGGCCCCTGTGGGCGCCGGACAGCCTCAGCGGCGCCTGATCGCGCGCCTGAGCAGGGTGCCGAGGGCGACCAGGACGACGGCGGCGACTCCCATGACGAGCAGCGCGGTGGAGCGCTGCCCGCTCTCGGCCAGCTCGTCCGGGGGCGGGGTGGGCGCGGGGGGCTCCGGGCTGCTGCTGTCGGAGGGGCTCGTGGTGGGTTCGGGGGTGGGTTCCTGCGTCGGAGAGGTGGGTGAGGGGGTGGGCGTGGGGGTGGGCGTGGGGGTGGGCGTCGGCCTCTTCGTGGTCGTGGACGTGGGGGTGGGTGTGGGAGTCGGGGTGGGCGTGGGAGTCGGGGTGGGGGTGGGCGTGGGAGTCGGCGTCGGCGTAGGGGTCGGCGTCGGTGTGCTGGGGGTGACGTCGGTCGTCGCGCAGGAGCGGTTGTTGCCGGTGTCGGACTCGCGGGAGCCCGTGTAGACCTCGGCGCAGTTGGTGATGGCGTCGCCCGCGACGTCGGGGTTGGCGTGCATCGTGACGGTGAAGGTGCGTGTCTCGTCCGGGCCGAGCGTGCCGAGCGGACAGCTGAGGGTCAGGCCGGTGTCCGGGCACTCCGGGGGGCGCTTCTCGATGGAGGAGAGCTGCCCGTCGGTGGGGTCCTGCACGGTGACGTCGACGGCGTCGGAGGGGCCGTGGTTGGTCACCGTCACGGTGAAGGTGTAGCTGCCGTCGGCCGCGACCTCCGGGGTGGCCGTCTTGGTGATCTCCACGTCCGTCAGCGTGGTGGTCTGCGTGATCAGGGTGGTGGAGTCGGCGGGCTGCTGGGCCCCGTCCTGCCGCACGTCGGCCTGGTTGGTGAGGTTGGTGCCGTCGGAGAGGGAGGGATCGACGGAGACCGGGATCCGGAACTGCCGCGTGCCGCCCGCCGGGACGGCGACGCCCGCGCAGGTGACCTGCAAGCCCTGCGCCGCGCACGCGTCGGGCAGCTCTCCCGGGGTCACCCCGTCCGGCAGCTGGTCGGTCACCGTGACCCCCGACGCGTCCTCGTCGCCGTCGTTCGTCACCGTCAGGGTGTAGACGGCGTCCCCGCCGATCACGAGCGGATCGGGGGACACCGACTTCTCGATCCGCAGATCGGCCGCCGCGCGCAGCCGCGCGGTCGCTTCCGGGCCGGGGCGCTCAAATGCGGTGCCCAGAGGAACCGCGTATCCGGTGGAGGCGATCGCCGAGATCACCACTGCGGCGGAAAGGGTCGCTGCGCGGGTCAGTTTCGGGGCCCTCACGTGTGCCTCTCGTTCAGGGAATTCCTTCGCCGACGCCATGGGCGCCGGCTTTCTCGGACCTACATATAGAGGCAGAAATAGTCATATCTTCTGCGACACTCCAGAAGCCGACGGAAAGGCCACCGCCTCGGGCACAGGGATGTCCCCCATCCGCGGATCCATGGCGTCTGCCGGCGGCCCCGAGCCGGCCCACACCTGGCAGATCTCCCCGCTCCGCCCGTGAACACGCAGGTCAGAAGGGGCGGGTGCGGTGCGCCGAGTGGCGCAATACTCCGGCAACACCACGGCAGGTGCGGCGTCGGTATGGTCCCTCGCATGCCAGCCGAACGTATCCGCGAGCACACTGTGCCGGTCGCCGCCGCCCGACGGCGCCGACTGCGCGCGGACCAGGCACGGCAGCTCGCCGACCTGCTGCGCCACCAGGTGCGCACCGGGGGTTTTCCCGGCGGCGTGCTGCCGCTGGAAGGCACGATCGGCAGCGAGTACCACGTCTCCCGGAACACCGTCCGGCAGGCGCTCGATCTGCTCCGCACCGAAGGGTTGCTCGAACGGCAGCCCGGTGTCGGCACCGTCGTGGTGTCCGAGAAGTATCCGCACGGCCTCGACCGGCTCCAGGGACTCGCCGAGACCCTGCACGAACACGGCGACGTCACCAACGAAGTCCGTACGGTCGGTCCCGTCCCCGCGCCCGCACCCGTGGCCCGGCGGCTCGGCCTCGTGGAGCACACCGACGTGCTCTACATCGAGCGGCTGCGCAGGCTGGGCGGCCTGCCGCTCTCCCTCGACCTCACCTATGTCCCGATGGGCATCGGCGCCGGTCTCCTCGGCTGCGACCTGGAGAACACCGATGTCTTCCGGCTGCTGGAGAACCTGACCGGGCAGGCCCTCGGGACGGCCGAGATCACGCTGGAAGCCGTCAACGCCGACGTGCATTCGGCCGCCGTGCTCGAAGCGCCCCGCGGCGCCGCCGTCCTCATGCTGGAGCGGCTCACCTCGCTGGCCGACGGACGCCCCGTCGACCTGGAGTTCATCCGCTTCCGCGGCGACCGCATCGCCATGAGCGGACTGCTCCACCGCGCCCTCTGATCCAACGGCCCACAGGGCCGCCCTTTTTCGCCCACCCCCTCATTCCGGGAGACAGCCATGCCTCTGGCCCCCCAGCGCGCCGACGTGCCCGTGACCATCGACGAGTCGAAGTGCATCGACGGCTGCACCCTCTGTGTCGACATGTGCCCCCTCGACTCGCTCGCGATCAACCCGGACAGCGGCAAGGCCTTCATGCACGTCGACGAGTGCTGGTACTGCGGGCCCTGCGCGGCCCGCTGCCCCACCGGCGCGGTCACCGTCAACATGCCCTACCTGCTCCGGTGAAGCCGCCGAATCGAGAGGTCCCGCCTTCCATGACCACCCCCTTGAAGACCCTCACGACCACCCCGGGGAAACGCGCGGCGATCCACGCTTCCCTCGCCGCCCTGATGACCTTCTCCCTGGCGGGCTGCGGCGGGGCGAGCGCCGACGACTCCGGCACCGTCACGATCACCGTCGGCTACCAGTCCAAGACCATCAACACGGTCACCGCCGGTACGCTGCTGCGGTCCCTCGGCTACTTCGAGCAGGAGCTCGCCCGGCGCGGCAAGCGCGAGGGCGTCACGTACAAGGTGAAGTGGCAGGACTACGCCACCGGCGCGCCGATCACCGCGCAGATGACCGCCGGGAAGATCGACATCGGGTCGATGGGCGACTTCCCCCTGCTCATCAACGCGGCCCGCGGCACGCAGCTGAACCGGCCGACCAAGCTCGTCTCCGTCACCGGGTACAACCTGCGCGGAGGCCTCAACACGGTCGTCACGGCGCCCGGTTCGAAGCTGGCGTCCCTGAAGGACCTGCGCGGCAAGAAGGTCTCCACGAGCGTCGGCTCGGCCGCCGACGGCACGCTCGTACGCGCCCTGAGGCAGGCGGGCATCGACCCCGAGAAGGACATCCGCAAGCTCAACCAGCAGCCCGCGGTGGGTGCTTCGGCGCTCCAGGCGGGCAGCGCGGACGCGCTCTCGCAGTTCGTGGCGTGGCCGGGGCTGCTCGCGTTCCAGGGCCGGGCCCGGGCGCTGTACGACGGCGCGGAACTGGACCTGCCGACCTTCCACGGGGTCACCGCCCGCGAGGACTTCGCCGAGAAGCGGCCCGGGGTGCTCCAGGACTTTCTGCGGGCCCAGATCAAGGCGACGGGCTACCTCGACGAGCGCCCGGTGGCGGCCGCCGAGTCGGTCGCGAAGGCCACCGGGCTTCCGGCCGAGGTGGTCTACCTCTACAACGGCGCGCAGGGCATCGCCACGTTCGACCCCACCCTGAAACCCGCCCTGGTGGCCGTGTTGAAGAAGGACGTGCCGGTCCTGAAGTCGGCGAAGCTGGTCGGCGACGTCGACGTGGACGCCTTCGTCGACGAGCGGTACGTGAAGAAGGCGTACGGCAAGGGCTACGCGAAGGCGCTGGCCGCCACCCCCGGGCCGGCCCGCAGCGAGCTGTGGCTGAAGGGCGAGACCAGGACCCGGAGCTTCGCCACCCCGGCCGGGCTGCTGCGTGCGGCCGCCCAGCGGCAGGGCAAGGTCCGGGCCGCCTACGTGCCCGACGCCACCACCGGGACGCCGTGGTTCGCGGACAAGGCGGTGTGGGTCGCGGACGGCGACAAGCTGCTGCCGTTCGTCACTCCCTCGGCCGCCGCCGCCTACCGCAAGGCACATCCGGACGCCCGGCCCATCACGTACAAGAAGGCCCTGGAGCAGGCGTCATGACGGCACGTCATCTCCTGCGGGTCCTGTCGCTCCTCGCGGCGCTCGGCCTGTGGCAGCTCCTGACCGCGTTCGACGTCGACCTGTGGCTGCGCTTCGAGCAGTTCCCGACGGTCGTCGACATCACGCGGGAGTTCGGGCGGCGCGTCGGCGGCGAGCCGTACTGGCAGGACCTCACCGACAGCCTCACCCGCATCGTCACCGGATTCGTGCTCGCGGCGGTCGCGGGCGTGGCCGTCGGCACGACGATCGCCCGCTCACGGCTGGCCGCCGATCTGCTCGGACCGGTCCTCGAAGTGCTGCGGCCCATACCGGCGATCGCCCTGGTGCCGGTGGCGATCCTGCTCTTCCCCAGCAACGAGCAGGGCATCGTCTTCATCACCTTCACCGCCGCGTTCTTCCCCGTCCTGGTCTCCACCCGGCACGCGGTGCGCGCCCTGACCCCCGTCTGGGAGGAGGCCGTCCTGACGATGGGCGGCGGCCGGTGGCGCGTCCTCGGCTCGGTGGTCCTGCCCGGAGCGCTGCCCGGCATCCTCGGCGGGCTCTCCGTGGGGATCGGCGTCTCGTGGATCTGTGTGATCTCGGCGGAGATGATCTCCGGCGAGTACGGGGTGGGCTACCGCACCTGGCAGGACTACACGGTGGTCGACTACCCCGGCGTCTTCGTCGGCATGGTGACCATCGGCGCGCTCGGGTGGATGACGTCGACGGCGGTGGAGGTGCTGGGCCGCCGGGTGACGCGGTGGCTTCCCCGGACGGAGTCCCGCGGTGAGACACCACGGCCCGCCCGCCGGTCCGCGTCGGGGGTTCGGCTCCCGGCGCCGCGCGCCGCACGGGCCACCGCGTCCGATGCGGCTCCGAAGCAGGAGGCGCGGGCGTCCGTCCGCACCCCGGACCGTGTCCACAAGGAGGCGTGACCCATGACCACTCCCCCGAAGACGACCTCACCCACGGCCCCCACCGCGTCCGCCCCCGTGTCCGACCCCGCCGCGCCCCGCGGCACCCGGCTCACCTTGCGGGACGCGTCGGTCGGCCGGGAGGGCACGGCGGTCCTCGATGGGCTCGACCTGGACGTCGCGCCCGGTGAGATCCTCACCGTCGTCGGCCCTTCCGGGTGCGGGAAGTCCACGCTCCTGCGCACCCTCGCCGGGCTCCTTTCCCCTCTGGCGGGGGAGGTAACCCAGGACGGGGAGCCGATCACGGGGCCCCACGCCGAGCGCGCGCTGATCTTCCAGGACGACGCGCTGCTGCCGTGGCGCAGCCTGCGGGCCAACGTCGAACTGCCGCTGGCCATCAAGGGCGTACGCCGTGCCGAGCGCCGCGCCCGGGCCGAGGGCTGGCTGGAGCGCGTGGGCCTCGGCGGGCACGGCGCCCAGCTGCCGCACCGCGTGTCGGGCGGGCAGCGGCAGCGCGTCCAGCTCGCGCGGGCCCTCGCGGGCGAGCCCCGGGCGGTCCTCATGGACGAGCCGTTCGGCGCGCTCGACGCGCAGACCCGGGCCGGGATGCAGCAGCTGCTGGCCGACGTGCTGCGCGGCACGGGCGCGACCGTCGTCTTCGTCACCCACGACGTGGACGAGGCGCTCTTCCTCGGCGACCGCGTCGCCCTGCTCGGCGCGGGCACGCGAGGCGTCCCCCACGTGCTGGACGTGCCGCGCCCCCGCGACCGTACGGCCCACGGCGACCCCGCCACCGTCGAGCTGCGCCGCGCCGTCCTCACGTCGCTCGGCTCCTGACCCCGCGGCACCCGAACCACCGGCACCCGAACCACCGGCTCCTGACTCCTCGGCTCCTGAGAGGCCCTTTCATGCAGATCCCCGCAGTCACCGACGCCCAGGAGCTCTCCTGTGACGTCCTCGTCATCGGCGGCGGCACGGCCGGCACGATGGCGGCACTCACCGCCGCCGAGCGGGGCCGGGACGTACTCCTCCTGGAGAAGGCGCACGTGCGCCACTCCGGCGCCCTGGCCATGGGCATGGACGGCGTCAACAACGCCGTGATCCCCGGCTGCGCCGAGCCCGACGACTACGTCGCCGAGATCACCCGCGCCAACGACGGCATCGTCGACCAGTCCACCGTCCGCCAGACCGCGACCCGAGGCTTCTCGATGGTGCAGCGCCTGGAGTCGTACGGCGTGAAGTTCGAGAAGGACGAGCACGGCGAGTACGCGGTGCGCCAGGTGCACCGCTCCGGCTCGTACGTCCTGCCCATGCCCGAGGGCAAGGACGTCAAGAAGGTCCTCTACCGGCAGCTGCGCCGCCGCGAGATGCGCGAGCGCATCCGCATCGAGAACCGCGTGATGCCGGTCCGGGTGCTCACCGCGGACGGCAGGGCGGTCGGCGCGGTCGGATTCAACACGCGCACGGGCGAGTTCGTGACCGTACGCGCCGGTGCCGTGATCCTCGCGACCGGCGCGTGCGGGCGCCTGGGCCTGCCCGCGAGCGGCTACCTCTACGGCACGTACGAGAACCCGACCAACGCCGGGGACGGCTACGCCATGGCGTACCACGCGGGCGCCGACCTCACCGGCATCGAGTGCTTCCAGATCAATCCGCTGATGAAGGACTACAACGGCCCCGCCTGCGCCTATGTCGCCAATCCCTTCGGCGGCTACCAGGTCAACCGGCACGGGGAGCGCTTCGTCGACTCCGACTACTGGTCGGGGCAGATGATGTCCGAGTTCGCCGCCGAACTGGCTTCGGACCGGGGCCCGGTGTACCTCAAGCTCAGCCACCTCCCGGAAGAGTCCATCAGCGCGCTCGAAACCATCCTGCACTCCACCGAGCGTCCGACGCGGGGCACCTTCCACGCGAACCGCGGCCACGACTACCGCACCCACGACGTCGAGATGCACATCTCCGAGATCGGCCTGTGCGGCGGCCACTCGGCGTCGGGCGTGCGCGTGGACGACCACGCCCGCACCACCGTGCCCGGTCTGTACGCCGCCGGGGACCTGGCGTGCGTGCCGCACAACTACATGATCGGCGCGTTCGTCTTCGGTGATCTGGCGGGCGCCGACGCCTCGCGCTGCACGGCGTACGAGGGCGAGTTGCCCGCCGGGCAGGTGCGGGACGCGCACGAGCTCATCTACCGTCCGCTGCGCCACCCGGACGGTCCTCCGCAGCCGCAGGTCGAGTACAAGCTGCGCCGCTTCGTGAACGACTACGTGGCCCCGCCGAAGTCGGGCGCCCGGCTGTCGCTCGCCGTGGACCACTTCGAGCGGATGCGCGGCGAGATCGACGAGATGGGCGCGCAGACCCCGCACGAGCTGATGCGCTGCGCGGAGGTGCACTTCATCCGGGACTGCGCCGAGATGGCCGCCCGCTCGTCCCTGGCCCGTACGGAGTCGCGCTGGGGGCTGTACCACGAGCGCACGGACCACCCCGAGCGCGACGACGACGGCTGGCTGCACCATCTGGACCTGCGCAAGTCCCCCTCCGGGGCGATGGAGTTCACGGCACGCCCGGTGGAGCCCTATCTGGTCCCGGTCGACGAGTTCACGCCGGGCGGCGGCGCGTCACGCCATCTGGGCGAGGTACATCCCGAGCACGTGGCCACCGCCGGTCAGCGGGACGTCGCCCCCGTGGGTTCGGGCAGACGCGACGCGGCGGCGCAGCCGCGGGAGACGGCGGCGGCCTCGCACTCGCCGCGCATCCTGGAGCTCCTCGCCCTCATCGAGGAGGAGCCCGAACTGCCGCTGCTGCGGCCCTTCTTGGCCGACCCGGACCCCGCCGTGCGCCGGGCCGCCGTGGCCGCGCTCTCCGAGACCGTGCCCACGGGGACGGGGCCCGCGCTCGCCGAGACCCTGGCGGACCCCGACCCGGGCGTGCGCGGCGCGGCTGCCGCCTCGCTCCAGGAACTCGTCGAAGTCCTGTCCCCGGAACCGGAGTTGTCCCGGGGCCTGCACGATGCCCTGGGTCTGGACGACGCCGTGGTGCGGGCCACCGCCCTCGACGTCCTGCGCGCCCTGCGCATCGGCGAGGCCGCCGCGTACACCTCCGCGCTCGCCGACCCCGACATCGAGGTCCGTATCGCGGCGGTACGCGCCCTGGTCTCGGTCGGCGCTCTCGACGCCGTCGCCCGCGCGGCCGCGGACCCGGCCCGCGAGGTCCGTGTCACGGTGGCGCGCGGTCTGGAGACCCCGCAGGCCCTGGCGCCGCTGCTCGACGACGCGGACGTCCTGGTCCGCGCGGCCGCGTTCAAGACCCTGGCGTCCGTGGGCTGCCCTTCTCCCCACGACGAGGCGGCGGTCGCCGCGCTGGCCGCGCCGTCCTGGCAGGTGCGCGCGGGCGCGGCCACGGCACTGGCCGCCGCCGCCCCCGCACGTGCCGTCCCCGCCCTGACCACGGCGCTCGGCGATCCCAACGCCGACGTCCGCAAGGCGGCGGTCCTGGCCCTCCTGGAACACGCGGCGGACGCGGACGCCCGCGCGGCGCTCGGCACGGCGGTCCTGGACCCGGACGCGGACGTCCGCGCCTACGCGGCCCGGGCGGCGGCGCCCGTCTGAGGAACCGGCGTGGTGCACGACGGCGGGATCGTGCACCACGGGGGCGGGAGGGGTCCGCTCCTCACCGGCCGCCGCCGGCCGCGGCCGCGCGGCCGTACCGGTCCACCTCGTGGAAGAAGCCCTCGATGACGTGCGCGTCGCCGCGCCCGCGCACCTCGTCGTACACGAACTTGCCGACCGCGAGGTCCAGGACCCCCAGTCCGAACGGCGAGAACACGACGGGGCGGTCGGCGGGGAGGTCCACCTCGCCCGCCATCACCTGGTGCAGGGTGCCGTCGATGAAGTCCCGGCTTCCGGTGAGCTGTTCGGTGAGATGGGGCGAGGTGTCGGCCTTCAGGCAGTGCTCGACGTCGTCCACGACGTTCGCCGACGCCAGCAGGATCTCGGGCGCCAGGTCGCGCAGGGAGACGTTCAGGACGATCGGGTTGTGCGCGAACCACGCCGGCTCGTGCACGTGCGGCGAGGCGGCGACGGTCGCGAAGACGATGAGGTCGCAGGAGCGGATCAGTTCCTCGGCGCTCTCGTGGACCGTGATGTGTCCGGCCTCGCCCGCGTCCTTCAGGTACGTGCTGAAGTCGCCGGCGTAGGCGGCGGACAGGTCGTGCACGCCCACCTCGTCGAAGGTCCAGCCGGTGCGGGCGAGATAGGTGTGGATGTGGCGGGCGATGAATCCCGTGCCGATGAACCCGACCCGCCGGGGCCGGGTCCGCCCGGGGGTCCGTGACAGCCGGTCCGCGGCGAGCGCCGCGGAGGCCGCCGTGCGGGCCGCGCTGATGATGGAGCTCTCCAGGCACGCGATCGGATAGCCCGTGTCGTGGTCGTTGAGCACCAGGACGGCGGAGGCGCGGGGAATGCCCGCGGCCACGTTCTCCGGGAAGCTGGAGATCCACTTCAGGCCGTCGACGCGCGTGTCGCCGCCGATGGACGCGGGCAGCGCGATGATGCGGGAGGAGGGGCGGTCGGGGAAGCGCAGGAAGTACGAAGGAGGGTTGACCGTGTCGCCCTCGCCGTGCACCCGGTAGGCCGCCTCGACCAGGTCCACGGTCTGCTGTTCGCGGCCGGTGAGAACATCGTGCACCTGCGAGCCGGGTATCACGGAGAACGGCGGAACGAGATCTTCCTTGGTCATGCACAGCTCCTTCGCAGTGGCCGGGTGAAGCGCGTCGCGCCCGGTGCCCCCGGCCATCCTCCGCAGCTCCGCTGACACCTAGCTGACGACGCCGGGCGACACCTGGCCGACGACGCCCGGCCCCGGCGTACGGCCGGTGTGGTCGCGGTACATCTCCGCGAGCAGGAAGGCCAGGTCCAGGGACTGCGCGTGGTTCAGGCGCGGGTCGCACGCCGTCTCGTAGCGGTGGTGGAGGTGCTCGGGAAGGATCGCGTTGCCGCCCCCGACGCACTCGGTGACGTCGTCCCCGGTGAGCTCCACGTGGATGCCGCCCGGGTGGCTGCCCAGTTCCCGGTGCACCTCGAAGAAGCCGCGCACCTCGTCCAGGATCGCGTCGAACCTGCGGGTCTTGTGACCGCTCGGCACGGTGATGGTGTTGCCGTGCATCGGGTCGCTGACCCAGCAGACCTGCGCCCCCTCCGCCTCGACCTTCTGCACGAGCGTGGGCAGCACGTCCCGGACGCGGTCGGCACCGGCCCTGACCACGAAGGTGAGCCTGCCGGGTTCGCGGCCCGGGTCGAGCCGGTCGAGCAGGCCCATCACGACGTCCGTGCCGACGGCGGGGCCGAGTTTGACCGCGATGGGGTTGGCCACCCGCGAGAAGTACTCGACGTGCGCCCCGTCGAGGTCCCGGGTCCGTTCGCCGATCCACAGCATGTGCCCGCTGGTGGCGTAGGGACGCCGCGCACCGGGTTCCGTGCGGGTCAGGGCGGCCTCGTACTCCAGGAGCAGGCCCTCGTGGCTGACGAAGAACTCCGCGGTGCCCAGGCCCCGCATGTCGGCGCCGCAGGCCTGCATGAAGGCCAGGCTGCGGTCGATCTCCTCGGCCAGGCGCTCGTAGCGCTCCCCGGACCGCGAGTCCGCCACGAAGCCCTGGTTCCAGGCGTGGACGCGCCGCAGGTCCGCGAAACCGCCGGTGGTCAGGGCGCGGACGAGGTTGAGCGTGGTCGCGGAGCAGTCGTACATCATCCGCAGGCGGTCGGGGTCCGGCCGCCGGGCCTCGGCGGTGAACTCCGGACCGTTGACCGCGTCGCCCCGGTAGCTGGGCAGCACGGTGTCGCCGCGGCGCTCCTGGCCGCTGGAGCGGGGTTTGGCGTACTGGCCGGCCATCCGGCCGACCTTCACCACCGGCAGGGCGGACGCGTAGGTGAGGACGACGGCCATCTGCAGCAGCGTCTTCAGCTTGCCGAAGATGGACTCGGTCGTCATCTGCCCGAAGGTCTCCGCGCAGTCGCCCCCTTGCAGCAGCACGGCCTCGCCGCGCGCGACGGCGGCCATCCTGCCGCGGAGCTGGTCGCACTCGGCCGCGAACACCAGCGGCGGGGCGAGCGACAACTCCCGCACGACGGACCGGAGTTTGTCCGGGTCGGGCCACTCGGGCTGCTGCGCCGCCGGACGGCCGCGCCAGCTCTGGGCCGCATGGTCACTCGCTTCGGAATCCTGCATGGCGTTTCTCAAGAGCTGCCTTCCATACGGGTCAGAGGTATGGACAAGAAGCGCACACGGGGAGGGTGCAGGGGCGGCGACTCGCGGCTCGTGTCCGCACACCGGGCGCACCATCAGCTCAGTCGACCGGCCGTACCGGGGTCAAGCGAATGGAGAGTGGACCGCATCCGCGGCGGCGGATTGGACCGGCCGTCGCGGCCGGTCCGCCGCGCCCGCGTCGCGCGCCGGGTGCGCGGCCTACGCGGCGTGCGGCTCACCGGCGGCCGACCGCGCCCACCGTGCGGACGGCGTCCTCGACGCCGGAGCGCGGCAGATGCGCGTGGCCCACCACCAGGGCGGGGGCGTCCCGGGGCGGCCGGGCGTGGAAGGCGGCGCCGCCGCGCACCAGGACGGAGCCGCGCAGCGCCGCGGCCACCAGGGCCGCCTCGTCGGTGTGACCGGGCAGCCGTACGTACGCGTGGAGGCCGGCCGCGGAGCCGATGACCGTGGCGCCGGGCAGGTGTCGGCGCACCGCCTCGTCCAGGGCGTCGCGCCGGCCGTGCGCCAGGGTGTTCAGGCGCCGCAGATGGCGGTCGAAGTCGCCGGTGCGCAGCAGTTCGGCCAGTGTCAGCTGCGTGAAGACCTCGGTGCCCAGGTCGTGCCGCGCACGGGCCCGCAGCAGGTGTTCGAGCATCGGTTCCGGGGCGGTCAGCCAGCCGAGGCGCAGCCCCGGGGACAGCGTCTTGCTGGCGGTGCCCGCGTAGACGACCCGGTCGGGCAGGGCGCGCTGGAGGGCGAGCGGCCGGGAGCCGCGTTCGTACCAGAGGCCGCCGTCGTAGTCGTCCTCGATCACCCAGCCGTCGACGTCGCGTGCCCAGCGGGCCAGCGCCTCCCTGCGCGCCTCGGACATCGTCGCGCCGGTGGGGAACTGGTGGGTGGGCGTGATCAGGGCGGCCCGCGCGCCGGACGCGGTCAGCGCCTCGACGTCCATGCCCTCGCCGTCCACCGGGACCGGCACCACGCTCAGCCCGGTCTCCTGGATGAACTGGCGCTGCCCCGGGTGACCGGGGTCCTCGATCGCGAGGGTGTGGATGCCCAGCTGCGGCAGCACCGCGCACAGCAGGCCGAGCGCCTGGGCGAACCCGGCCACCACGATGATCCGGTCCGGCGAGGTGCGAACGCCCCGCACCCTGCCCAGATAGCGGGAGAGCGCGCGCCGCAGCACGGGTTCACCGGCGAGGGGCGGATAGCGGTGGTAGGGCAGGTCGGCGGTCTGGAGCACCCGTTGGTAGCAGCGGAGCCACTCGCGCCGCGGGAAGGCGGGGGTGTTGCCGCCGCCGGGGCGCAGGTCCCAGCGGACCTGCGGCGCCCGCTCTTCGTCCAGCAGGGCGGGGACGACCGGGTCGCCGTCGAGGTGCCCCACCACTCGGGTCCCGGAGCCGTGGGCCGTCTCCAGATAGCCCTCGGCCACGAGTTGCCCGTAGGCCTCCACCACGACGCTGCGCGAGACGTCGAGGTCGCCCGCGAGGCGGCGGCTCGACGGGAGGCGGGTGCCCGGGTGGAGCGCTCCTTCCGTGATCTCGCGCTTGATGAAGTCCTGGATCTGGGAGGTGAGGGAAGCCGGGGCGCCCCTCACCACCTCCAGTGCGATGTGCAGGGCCATGCCGCTCCCCTCTCCCGAAGTGGACCGCACGCGTGTCCGGCCAGTGGTCTGGAACGCACTGCCCGCTTTCCGCAGGATGGCCCTCGAAGTCGCCGTCGGCGTTCCTGAAGGAGCCTTCCCATGACTGCCGAGCCGCTGGAGCGCACCTGGCCCGAGGTACTCAACGCCCTGCTGGAGCGCCGGGATCTGACCGCTGACGCGTCGGCCTGGGCCATGGATCAGGTGATGTCGGGCAGCGCGGGCGCGGCCACGGTGGCGGGCTTCCTGGTCGCGCTGCGGGCCAAGGGCGAGACCGCCGACGAGATCGAGGGCATGGTGCGCGCCCTGTACGGGCACGCCGTGCGGCTCGACGTGCCGGGGCCGACCCTGGACATCGTGGGCACCGGGGGCGACGGCTCGAACAGTGTGAACGTGTCCACCATGTCGGCGGTCGTGGCGGCCGCGGCGGGGGCCCGGGTGGTCAAGCACGGCAACCGTTCGGCGTCGTCGGCCTGCGGATCGGCCGACGTCCTGGAGGAGTTGGGGGTCGCGCTGACGCTGACTCCGGCGGACGTGCGGGCGGTCGTCGAGGAGACCGGCATCACCTTCTGCTTCGCCCCGGTGTTCCACCCCGCGATGCGCCATGCCGCGGGACCCCGCCGCGAGATCGGCATCCGCACGGTCTTCAACGTGCTCGGCCCGCTGAGCAACCCGGCGGCGCCCACCGCGCAGGCGGTGGGGGTCGCGGACCGGCGCCTGGCGCCGCTCATCGCGGACGTGCTGGCCCGCCGCGGGGTACCGGCGCTGGTCTTCCGCGGCGACGACGGAATGGACGAACTGACGGTCACCACTACCTCCACGGTCTGGTCGGTCGACGGTTCCGGCGTACGCACCGAGTCCTTCGACCCGCGGGACATTGGCATCGGCCGGGCGCCGGCCGCCGCGTTGCGCGGCGGGGACCCCGCTCACAACGCACGCGTGGCCCGTGAGGTCTTCGCGGGAGCGCGGGGCCCGGTCCGGGACGCCGTGCTCCTGTCGGCCGCGGCCGGTCTCGCGGCCCTGGAGCCGAGCCGGCGGTCCGTCACCGAGCGCCTCGCCGCGGCGGTGGAACGGGCTGCGGACGCGGTGGACTCCGGCGCCGCGGCCGGAGTCCTCGAACACTGGACGTCGGTCGCCGCGAAGCACGCCCAGGGCGGCTGATCCCGCGTCATCGGCTGTCCCTCCCCCTCGCCCACCGGACGGATTCACGCCGGTTCACGGCGCGACGGCCGGCGGACCGGCGCCGCACCAGGAGAACGTTAGAAAGGGACGGGGACGAGGACCACCCTATTCAGTTGCGGATGAAACAAGCAGCTGAGCAGGGTGGTCCGCCGTGCTGAGCCCCGGACGAGTCAGCGTCCGAGTGCCGGCGGATTACCGTCTGATTCACGTGAGCAACCGTCTTTTTAAGGCCAGTTGAGCTACGGGTGATCCTTGCGGGCCGCACAGTCGGCACGTAAAAATAATAGTGACATTTATTATTCGTCACTGCGGAAGCGGAAGCCTGCGCCCGTCCAGCGGTTTTCGCGCGCTGCGCCCGAAAGGATCACGGTGATGCAGGAGCGTGCGGCCCGGACCCGACGCGCCTTGGCCAGAGCGGCCGCCCACGAATTCGACCGCCATGGGTACGAGGGCTCGTCCCTGGCCCAGATCGCCAGGTCGGCGGGGATCTCCCTGGGCGCCCTGACCTTCCACTTCTCGGACAAGCGGGGGCTGGCGGACGCGGTCAGGAGAGAGGCCCACGCCGAGACCCTGCCGGCGGTCGACCGGGCGACGTCACGGGAGCCGGACCCCGTGGGGTCGGTGGTCCTGCTGACGCTGGCGCTGGCCGAACTCCTGGAGGACGAGGTCGCCGTGCGGGCCGCCGCCCGCCTCTCCCGGGAGCAGCCGGGATGCTCCCTGGACTGGGAGTCGAGCTGGACCCCCACGCTGCACGACTGCCTGCCGGACACCCCGGACGGCGAGGCAGGCCCGGGGCCCGACCGCACGGCCCTGGCCCTGCTCGCCACGCATCTGGTCATGGGCGCGGAGGTGGAGATCCGCCGCCGGGTCATCCAGGAGGAAGACCTGGCGGGGCAGGCGCGGGCCCGGCTGGCCCGGATCTGGACGACCGTTCTCCAGGGCCGCCTGGTGCGGGCCGATGCCGAAGGGGACGGCTGAGCAGGCACGCGACGCTCCCGCACACGTACCGGAACGGGTTCGTCCTGCCCTGCGCCATGTTTTCCTCGGGCATTCCACTTATAAAGAAAAGGTAGTTCTGATTATTCTTTGGCGCCATGAGGCCCCACGGGCCTTGGAGTGGCCGTATTCCCCAGCAGGGGCATATGTGACAACCAGGGGGTAATTCGCAAGTGAGAACGTCCGAGAACGACATCTCTCTCGACAGCGCCGTCTCGTTACCTCGACCGCCCGGCATCAACACTCTGGTGCGCAAGTCCATACCGGAAGAGGCGCTCGTCACGGGGTGGAGCGAGATATCCGGCACGGATCAGCACGTGACCACCCGGTGGCCGCACCACCACCCCTTCTACGCCGAAGGCGGCCACTACAGCCCGCTGCTGTTCGTCGAGAGCCTGCGCCAGGCGCTGGCCCTGCTGACCCACGACGTCCACCACATCCCGCTCACCCACCGTCTGGGCTGGGAGCGCATCCGCTCCACCGTGAACCGGGACGCCCTCCACGTGGGCACCCACCCCGCGGAGGTGACGCTGCGCATCAGCCATCCCTCGGTCAAGCGAAGACGCCTCGGTTCGGTCCTGCTCACCTCGCACATCGAGGCGCGGCGCGCCGGACAGCACCTGGGGTCGGCCGAACTCGACTACAGCGCCCATCCCCCGGCCCTCTACGACCGGCTGCGGGGCAGCAAGGCGGACGCGGACCAGGTGGTCGCCCGGGCACTGCCGCCCGCCCCGCCGATCCCGGCGCACCGGGCCGGCCGCCAGCACGACCGTGACGTCGTCCTCTCCCCCACCTCGGTGGCGGACACCTGGCAGTTGCGGGTCGACCCCGGCCACAAGGTGCTCTTCGACCACTCCCACGACCATGTGCCGGGCATGGTGCTCCTCGAAGCCGCGGCCCAGGCCGCACAAGCGGTCGTGGACCACCCGGTGACGGCCGTCGCGTTCGCCACCGACTTCTTCCGGTACGTGGAGCTCGACCGGCCGTGCCTCGTGTCGGCCGGGCCCGCCGAACCCGGCACGTCCGGCGACCCGGACGGTTCGCGGATCCACGTGACGGCCTCCCAGGACGACCACCCCGTCTTCTCCTCGCACGTCGTCGCCGTGCCACGCCGGGCCTGACCTCTCCTCGGACCCGGGGCGCCGTGCGACTACGCGATCTCGAAGCGTGCGTAGGTGTCCCTGGGTCCGTACCCCTGGGTGACGCCCCGGGGCTCGCCCAAGGCTTCGGCCTGCTGCAAGATCGCCTGGTGCAGCCGGCGCATGGAGCGGCCCGGCTCCACGCCCAGGGCGTCGGAGAGCCGCCTGCGGGCCTCCTGGAAGGCGGCGAGCGCCTCGGACTGCCTGCCCTCCCTGTAGAGCGCGAGCATGTACAGCTCGGTGAGCCGCTCCCGCTCCATGTGGCCCTCCGCCAGCTGGCGCAGCTCGGGGATGGCCACCCGGCCCAGGCCCGCGGACAACCGCAGTTCCGTGAGGTCCTCGTACGCGGTGAGCCTGCGCTCCTCCAGGTCCGCGGCGCTGATCCGGCAGCGCACGCCGTCCCGCGCCTCCATCAGGGCCGGTCCGCGCCACAGGTTCAGCGCCTCCGTCAGCAGGCGGCTCGCGGCGACCGGGTCCTGCGGGGCCAGTTCGTGGCCGGCGTCGGCCAGCGAGGAGAAGCGGACGGCGTCCACCGCGTCGGGCGGCACGTCGAGGAGATAGCCGTCACGGGTGGTGCAGAGGCGCTCGCCGCCGTCCGGGCAGAGCGCGGACATCGCGCGCCGGATCCGGACGATGTTGGCGTGCAGCGCATTGCGCGCGTTGGCCATGTTCTGGTCCGCCCACAACTCGTCGATGAGTTGCTCGAATGGAATTACCCTCCCGGGGGATAAGACTAGGAGCGCGAGCACCATGCCGGCTCGCTTGGAGGCCATCGGTCGCTTCTTTTCGGCGGTGGATATTTCCAGCGGACCCAGCACTCTGAACTGCAAGATCGCCCTCCAGGACAGGAATCGATCGAGTGATCGAGTCGAATTCTGCCTGCTGGTGGCCTGATCAAGGACATACCACGTCAGCCGTGGACGGCCGTTCAAGCGGTATGGATGCGAGGTGGGGGAAGCGTGACCACCTGTGATGACGGTGTGTCGAACCCTCCGGCCTGCCGCGCTCCCGATCCGCACGCCGGGCGGAGCGCATTCGTCCGCCTGCCGGCTCCACCCTGGCGGCCCGTCCTGACACGGTGCTGACGATCTCGCGGGAGCACGGCTCCCGGCACCCCGTCGCCGAGTGACTTTCATCGACGGCTGAATGTTGTGGCCCCGATCGGCGTGCCCCGCTTAGGCTCCCCTCTCGAATAACGCCACCCCGACACGAGTTCGTCCGAACCATCTGAGATGCCCGATACGGCAGACGCGCCGGGGAAGCACACGTGCAAGCGCATCGGGCGCAGCCGAATTCCAGGGTCGAGAGCTGCGCGGCGCGGTGAGCCAATGCGCCGCACGCGGAGACGAATTCACGCGAACCGCCGTCGTCCGGCCCTGCACTCGCACATGCGTATCTGTCCGACTGCCGGAGGCGGATCCAGGAGACATGACCGAACACGAAACCCTGACGGCCAACGAGGCCGGTCCCGACGAGTTCCGCGACATGATGAGCGGGTTCCCCTCCGGTGTCTCGGTGGTCACCGCCATCGGCTCGGACGGCTTGCCGCGCGGCATGACCTGCTCCTCGGTGTGCAGCGTGTCGCTGTCACCGCCCACCATCGTCGTCTGCCTGCGATACGGGAGCCCGACGCTGGAAGCGGCGCTGTCCGGCGGCACCTTCGCGCTCAACCTGCTGCACGCGCACGCCGAGTCCGTGGCCATGCTGTTCGCGTCGGGCGACCCGCGCCGGTTCGAGACGACGCCGTGGCACGCCGACGCGACCACGGGCGGCCCCCATCTGATCCGCGACACCCACACGGTCGCGGACTGCGAGGTGTCCCTCACCCAGCGGGTGGGCGACCACGTCGCCGTCTTCGGCCGGACCCGGCTGATCACCCGTCACCAGCAGCACTCCCCCTTGCTGTACGGCCTGCGCGAATTCCGCCCGTGGGCGGCCACCTGAGCCGTCCGCGGCCATGACCTGGCCGACCGACGCCCGCGCGACCGAGGGGTCTTCCCCGCACCGACCGGATCGCGCTCCTCCGCACGCGCACCTTCCACGAAAGGAGAGGACATGACCGTCCTCGCCGCGACCGCCTTCGTGGCGGCCGCACTCGCGGCGGCCATCCTGGGCCGACGGACAGCCGGTCTCGCGCGACAGCCCGCCATGATCGGCGAGATCGTGCTCTGCCTGCTGCTCGGCTATCTGCTCGCGGACTGGGGCATCCGCCTGGCCGGATCCGCCCAGGAAGCCGTCAAGACCATCGGCCACGCCGGCCTGGCCCTGTTCGTCACCGGCGCCGTCCACGGCATGCACACCGGTGGCGCGCGGCTGCGCGGCCGTACCGTCGCCTCCCTGGCCATCGGCTCCGCGGTCCTGCCCATGGCGGCCGGAGTCGGCTTCGCCGTCTGGACGCTGAACTCGGGCGACGCCACGCTGCGCGGCAGCGCGCCGGCCCCCGCCCTGGTGCTCATGCTCGCCGTCGCCCTCGCGGTCACCGCGGTCCCCGTCCTGGCCGGCATCCTCCAGGACCACGATCTCGACCGCACCCCGATCGGCAGGCTCTCCCTGACGGCCGCCATCACCATCGACGCGATCAGCTGGCCGCTGCTGGCCCTGGCCGTCGCCCTCGCCAACGGCGGAGACGGCCCGCTGCGCACCGCCGCCGTACTCGGCGGCGGCGCCGTCGTCGCCCTGACGGTGCGCCGCGCCGCCGGTTCGCAGAAGATCCGGCAGGCCGCCGCCGGCCACCCCGCGGCCACCGCCGTCGTGGTGGCCGCCCTCTCCATCGCGGCCGCCACGACCACCCAGCGCCTGGGCTGCACCGATGTGTTCGGGGCCGCGCTCGTGGGTCTCGCGCTCCCCTCCGACCAGCGGTTCGAGCGGGTCGGGCGGACCGTCGGCACGGCCGGGCGGCGCACCCTGCCGGTCTACTTCGTCCTCACCGGGGCGACGCTCCTGGCCGGTGCGGGAGTCGGGGTCCCGTGGGAGGCCATCGTCCTGTGCACGCTCCTGGCCATCGCCGCCAAGATCATCGGCTCTTACGTCGGGGCCCGGGCCGGCGCCCTGCCGCACACGACCTCGCTCCGCCTCGCCGCGCTGATGAACACCCGCGGCCTGACCGAACTCGTCGTGCTCCAGGCGGGCTTGGCAGCCGGCATCCTGACACCCCGGCTCTACCTCGCGCTGATGGTGATGGCCCTGGTGACGACCGTCATGAGCGGTCCCCTGCTGCGCGCCACCGGAGGTCCCGCGCCCCTGCGCGTCCCCGCGGGCCTGCCGCCCCTCAGGACCGCCGATCGGTGACGGACCGGCGGGCCCGGGTGCATCAGTGGCCGGTCAGCGTGGCGTCAGGTCGGCTCGACAGAGTGTCGGGTACGGGACGCCACCCCGTCCTGACACCTCCAGACCCGGAGTGATTCCCGTGACCCGACCTTTCGACGAGTCCGGCGGCCCGTGACGGGCCGCCGCCCCGTCGGCACGGTGCTCGCCCGCGGGAGGCGCTCCGGCACCACGGCTTCGCCGGTCGATTCTCGTCCGGCGAAGACCTGTTGACGGGTCGCGGGGATCCGCGGGTCGCCGTGGCAGATGCACCGGTCATGCCAGGCGTCGTCGAAAGGTACGTTCATGCAGAGGATCCACTTCGACAGCGGAGACCTGCTTCGGGTCAGCCTCCGGGCCACGGCCGGCGCGGCCGTCGAGACCGCGCTCGCCCAGTACCAGCTCGCGGTGGGCGGCGGAGCCTGCTCGGCGGTGTGGCGGCGCCAGGCCGCCGCGAGCCTGCCCAGACGGGCGATCAAGGTGCCGACCGGTTCGCCGCCCGGGGAGCCGGAGATCCCGGCCGGTACGGGCCTGACCGAGGGCGGCCAGCTGCCGGAGGTGTGGCGCCGGGCCGTCGCCCCCTACTGGGACCGCCTGGTGGGCCACCTGGAAGCGGAGTGCGACGCCCGCGGACGGGTCGCGATGGCCGGCGGCGTCCAGCAGCTCCTGGCGACACTGCACCCGAAGATCAGCTGGCGCAACCCGGTCCTGAGCGTCCCCGGCGGGCCGGACGAGGACGTCCACCTGGACGGCCGCGGCCTGGTCCTCTGCCCCTCCGTCTTCCTCAGCCACCGGCCCGGGATGGTGATCAGGCCGCGCCCGAACGACGACCGCGCCCTGCTCGTCTTCGAGGTGGCGCTGGACGCCCGGGTCGCCGAACGCATCTGGGGCGCGCCGCCCCGGGAGCAGCCCGCCTCACTGAACGCCCTGGTCGGCCGCACCCGTGCCGCGGCGCTGCGGGTCCTGCGGGTGGGCTGCACCACCAGCCAGCTCGCCGACCGCCTGGGCATCTCCGCGGCCGGTGCCTCCCAGCACGCGTCGGTGCTGCGCGCGGCCGGTCTGATCACCACGCGCCGCTTCCGCAACACCGTGCTGCACACCGTGACGCCGCTGGGCCTCGCCCTCATCGCCGGGCACGACTCCGGGCCGCGCTCCCAGGCCGACGTGCCGTCACGGCTCGCCGTCATGCCTTCGCGTGGCGCCGCGCGTCCCGTACCGCAGGCCTGAGCGGGTCGAGGGCGCCCCGGGTCAACCACCCTCCGGAGGGGGGCGGGTGGCGTCGCCGACGTGTGCGGCTCGGCCACCCCTTCCCCACCTACGCACTCAGCGGGCGAAGTCGGCACCCAGGGTCGTGGCGCGCCCCCGTCACCCCCGCCCGGCGGGCGCCGCACCACCGACCCGGCGTGCCAGGGCGCGGCGGTCGAGCTTGCCGCTCAGGGTGAAGGGCAGGGCGGGCAGGACCTCCACGCTCGACGGCACCATGTGCTGCGGGAGCAACTCGCTCATGTGCACCCGCAGATCGCGTACGTTCGGCGCGGCAGGAGAGGCGGGCACCACGAAGGCCGCGAGGACCTGCTGGCCCATGCCGTCGCGCACCGGCGTGACGGCGGCGCGGGCCACCTCCGGGTGCAGGCGCAGCGCGGCCTCGATCTCGGCCGGCTCCACCCGGTGACCGCGGATCTTGAGCTGCTGGTCGAGGCGCTCGATGAACTCCACGGAGCCGTCCTCAAGGCGGCGTACGCGGTCACCCGTCCGGTAGGCCCGGGTGCCGTCGTCGAGGGTCACGAAGCGTTCCCCGGTCTGTTCCGGCGCCCGCCAGTATCCCCGCGCGAGGCCGGCGCCCGAGATCAGCAGCTCTCCCGTCGTGCCGTCCGGGACGGGGGTGAGCCGGGCGTCGACCACGCGGATCTCCGTGGCCCGGATGGGGTGTCCTACGGGCACCGTCGCTCCGGGACGACGCGCCGCCTCCGCCGCCCCCACCTCGTAGGTGAGCGAACCGATCGTGGTCTCGGTCGGGCCGTAGTGGTTGATGATCCGGCATCGGCCCCTGGCCCGGACCAGGTCGACGAGTTCCCAGGGCAGCGCCTCGCCGCCGAGGATCAGTGCTTGGCGCGGCAGGACGTCCGTGTCGGGGAAGCTCAGGAACGCCGCCAGGTGCGAGGGGGTGATCTTCAGGTAGTCGAGGGCGTGGGTGCGGGCATAGCGCGCGAAGCTCACCGGGTCGAGCACCACCTCGCTGGGCACGAGGTGCACGCAGCCGCCGGAGAGCAGCGCGGGGAACACCGCGGTGTTGCCGAGGTCGGTGGCCAGGCTCGTGACGCTGGCGAACGACCGCCGCTCGTCCGCGCAGTCCAGCAGGGACACCACATGCCGCGCGTAGTTGGCGAGTCCGCCGTGGGTCACCGCCACGCCCTTGGGCGCGCCGGTCGAGCCCGAGGTGTACACGAGGCAGGACAGGTCCGCGGGTGCGGGGCGCGGCAGGTCGGCGGCCGGGGCCCGGGGCAGGTCGCCGATCCGCAGCGCCGTGCCGGTGAACTCCGGCTGGGGCCGGTCGGCGAGGAGGATGCGCGCCCCCGAGTCGGCCAACTGCGCCGCGAGTCTGCCCTGGGGTTGTTCCACGTCCAGGCACACGTACGGGGCGCCGGAGCGCAGCACCCCCAGCAGCGCGACCAGTTGCTGCGTGCCGCGTGCGGCGAGCACCGCCACCGGCTCGTCCGTCGCCGCGCCTTCGGCGACGAGCACCTGGGCGACGCGTGCCGTCGCACGGTCCAGCTCCGCGTACGTCAGACGTCCACCGTCACCGACCAGCGCGGGACGGTCGGGCCACCGGGCCGCCTGCTGCTGGAAAAGCTCAATCACCGTGTGTTCACCGAGCATGAAAGCCTCCGTACTGGGCGGGAATTGGGATCGTGCGAAGGACGCGCCTTCCCGGTCATTGATGGATAGTCACCGAGCAGATCGGTGTGGGGGAAAGGGCTGCATATGCAGCAGCGCGCATGTATAAAATAATCAACATTATTCTCTTGATGTGCATACCCCCGGGGTTGACGCATGGCTGGTCGCGTGGTGAAGCAGGAGCGGGCCGAACGGACGCGCGCGGCCGTCGTGCTGGCGGCCTCGGAGGTGTTCAAGGAGATGGGCTTCGCCGGTGCCAGCGTCGCCAAGATCGCGGACCGGGCGGGCGTGACGCTGGGCGCGGTCTACTTCCACTTCACGTCCAAGGACCAGCTGGCCCGCGAGATCGTGTCCCGGCAGCCGGACTTCGTGGTGCCCTCGCAGCCGTCGCAGGGCTTGCAGCGGGTGGTCGACATCACGCTGACCTGGGCCTACCAACTCCTGGACGACCCGGTGCTCCAGGCCGGCGCCCGCCTGGTGTGGGAGCAGGAGCGGTTCATGGAGCCGGAGCGCAACTCCCATGCCCAGTGGGCCGACTTGCTGCTTCCGGAGTTGCACGCGGCGCGCGAGCAGCGGGAACTGCGGGCGGGCACCGACGTGACGGCGATCGCCCGGCTGGTGGTCAACGCCTGCACGGGCGCGCAGATGCATTCGTACGTGGAGGCGCGGCACCGCGATCTGCCGCGGCGGGTGGAGGAGATCTGGCAGTGTCTGCTGCCGACGATCGCCGTGCCCAGCGCGGTCAAGAGGATCGAACTGGGCGAGACACGCGGGCGGTTGAGGGCCTGAGGGCGTCGGCGGCGGGCCGTGGCCCGAGGAGGCCCCGGCCGCCTCGCGCGGCCGTGGGGTGCGTGCGGACGAGTCGAGCGGACCGTTAGGGGCGAGGAGAGCTGTCATGGGAGATCGTGTCGGGTTGCTGCAGGACAGAACAGTTCTGATCACGGGCTCATCCAGTGGGATCGGGGCCTCGGCCGCCCGGCTGTTCGCCGGTGAGGGGGCAGCGGTGGTGCTGATGGCGCGCCGCGAGGACCGGTTGGCCGACCTCGCGGAGTCGATTCGCGCCGAGGGCGGTCGGGCCGCCGTGGCGGCGGGCGACGTGACCGTCGCGGCGGACGTCGCACGCGCGGTCACCACGGCCGTCGAGACGTTCGGGCGCCTGGACGCGGCGTTCAACAACGCCGGTTGGGGGTCCATCGGCACCCAGCTGCACGAGACGGACGACGGCGTCTTCGACCAGATCATGGACGTCAACGTGCGCGGTACGTGGAACTGCCTGAAGCAGCAGATCCCGGCGATGCTGGCGGACGGCGGGGGCGGCGCCATCGTCAACACCTCCAGTACGGCAGGGGGGTTCGCCACCGGCGCGGTCTCCCCGTACGTGGCGGCCAAGCACGCCGTCCTGGGCCTGACGCGGGCCGCGGCGGCCGAGTACGGGCAGCGGGGCATACGGATCAACGCCCTGATGGTGGGCTCGACCCGGACGGAGCTGATGGAGAACGCCATACGTGAGGTGCCGCAGCTGGAGCAGGCCGCGGTGGCCCGGGCCATCCAGCCCCGCCTCGCGGATCCGGTCGAGATCGCGCGTGCCGCCGCCTGGCTCCTCAGCGACCAGGCGTCCTTCGTCACGGGCGGGGCGGTGCCCGTGGACGGTGGGTGCAGCGCGGTGTGAGGGGCCCGCGCCCGGTGGTGTCAGCGGCATGGCCGGTCACCGCCGCGGCCTTTGACATCGATATCACCGCGGGCGGCGGTGAACCCTCCGACGGCGGCCCAGATGCGGGCGAGCTCGGCGACCGACTGGCCCTCGGTGAGGCTGTCCCTGCGCGCCCGATGCCGGATGGTGATCTCGGCGCCGGTGACCAGATGGGTGGCCAGGTCGGCGACCGCCCTGCGGTCGGCGACGGAGCCCGCTTTGCTCTCGTGAGCGCGCCGCAGCTGTTGGTGGATGACGGGCACCCAGGCCGTGAACCAGCCCGGGGCGCCGGACTGTTCGCGTGCCAGCCGGGCCGTCGCGCGGACCGCCACGTCTTTCTCCAGGAGCCGGGTCAGGGCCAGCGTCAGGGTGACCACCGTCTGGAGCGGTCCCTCGCGCAGCGCCGTCACCGCCGCGACCGCGGACGCGGTGGCGGCCTCCCCCTGCTCCCGTACCGCGACGGCCAGTTCGGCCTTGTTGGGGAAGTGGAAGGTCAGGGCCCCTATCGATACGCCGGCGGCCCGTGAGACCCGCGCCAGAGACGCTCCGCGGTAGCCGTTCCTGTCGAATTCGTCAGCTGCGGCTTTGACCAGAATTTGACGCGTGCGGGCCGCCCTGAGCTGCATCACTGTGATCCTTTCCGCTCCGGGCGCACACTGCGGCCGAGACCAACTGGAAGCTGCGTAAGACCCCTTGAAAAAAGAAATACCATTATTATTATGGCGTGGGGCTTTCTGGAAGCCACAGCGTCGCGGCAGCGCCCCGGCCGCCGTACGGGGGTGAGCACGAGGGCGAGCACAGTGGATGAGCCCTGCCGATGGGCTTCTTGGCGCCGCTGAACCAACTGGGTGCGGCCGGCGCGTGAATCGGCCTATCACCATCATGGTTGCCATGAGGAAGGTACGGGGGCGTGGAGATAGAGGTCAGGCATGCGCGCGTCGTTGAGATGATTAACGAAACAGGCAGCTTGTCGAAGGCCGCCATGAAGATCGGCATACCGCAGCCGAGTCTGTCGGCCCAACTGCGCAGAATTGAGAAAGCCGTGGGTGGGAGCCTGTTCGTCCGCTCCCGCAGCGGTGTCACACCCACCCCGCTCGGCGAGCGGGTGATCCCGATGCTCGCGGCGCTGGCGGAGCAGGCGGACGCGGTCATCGCCGAGGCCGCCGTGAACATGACCGGCACCCTGCGGTTCGGGACCGCGGAATGGACGCCGCCGACCCTGCGCGGGGCGCTGCGCTCGCTGCTCCCCAAGGTCGACGTACGGACCGAGACCATCCTGTCGGTGGACGCCGTGGACACCCTGCGGCGCGGTGCGCTCGGTGCCGCGATGGTCTCCAGCATGGGCTCGATCGTCCCGCTCGAACTCTCGGACGAACTCGCCAAGGCCACGATCGTGCGCGAGCCGGTCTGGCTGGCGCTTCCGGTCTGCCACCCGCTCGCGGACCACAGCGTCCTCGGCCCCGCACAGCTGGAGGGGCTGTGGTGGATCGGCTATGCCCGGCAGCACTGGTTCTCCCCCGTCGAGCGGCATCTGCTCGACGGTCTGGGCCAGCGCAATCGGAGCGTCTCGCACTACGCGGGCGGTTCCCACGAGGCCATGAGCTGGGTGCGGCACGTCGGGGCGGCCGCCCTGACCCCGCTGACGGGCGCCACGGCCGACGTGCGGGTCGTTCCGCTGGCCGACACCCATTACACGGAGCTGACCCTGGTGTGGCACAAGGACGCGATGAGCACCGGCACAGCACGTCGGCTCGTCGAGGTGATTCGCCGTTATTACTATCAATATGCCTGGTCCTTCCCGAGCTATCGGTCGTGGCTTGGCGACCTGGGCGACGAACCGTCGATGGTCCCTGACATGCCGCCTCTGGTGACGGCGGACTGCGCACCGGGTTCCTGAGCGAGCCCCGCGGCGGCAGGCCGGGGGAAGTACCTGCCGCCGCGGGTGCTGTGCCGCAGACACCCGGACCGGGCGTCTGCCGCAGGGGAGGGACCGGCCGGGCAGGAGGGTGCCCGGCCGCCCCTGGTCATGGAGCGACGGCTGCTTCCACGGGCCGCGCGCGCAGCGCGACCAGCGTCGGAAGCAGGATCGTCGTGAACGTCAGAGCCACCGCGGTGGCGACGATGGTCGGATAGATCCACCCGGGGCCGCTCGGCCACACCGACCCGTCCAGCGCCTTCCCGAACGGGAGCAGCGCGCCGGCGGCGACCGCGGTGCCGAGAATGATCCCGACCAGCGCCGTCACCAGCGCCTCGACCGACATCATCCACATCACCTGGCCGCGGGTGGTGCCGATCAGGCGTTGCAGCGCGAACTCGTTGCGCCGCTCGGCGGTCGCCACGATCAGCGAGTTGATGAGCGCGATCACCGCGTAGCCGACGACCACCGCGGCCAGCAGGAAGCTCGCCACCCGGCCGGTCTCGTCACTCTGCGCGTGCGCCGCGCTCGCTTCGGAGCGGTCGGCCACGAAGACGCCGGGCACGTCGCCCGCGGCCTTCTGGAGCGCCGCCGTCAGGTCCTCGTCCGACACCCCCGGCTTCCCCTTGACCAGGACCTGCGGCAGTTCGCCGGTGGTCGTGTGGGGAAGGAGCTCGGCCGCCGGCACCATCGCGTACTCGAAGCCGCGCGGCGGGTCGAACAAACCGACGACCTTCATCGTGCTCGCCTCGCCGTCGCCCCAGCGCACGTGCACCCGGTCGCCGACCTTCTTGCCGCTCTTGGTGGGCAGCACGATGCTGTCGCCGGTGAGGTTCCCGAAGTCGCCCTCCACCGCCTTGTGCGCGATGGTCTGCCCGGCGCCGGACGCGGTGACCCCTTGCAGGTCGATCCGCTCGGGCTCGACGCGGCTCTTGACCATCTTGTCGTTGTCGTCCTCGCCCGGGCCGAGTTTCTTCTCCAGACGGGCCGCGCTGGAGACCGAGGCGGACGCTCCGGCCACCTCGGGCAGGTCCGCGAGCTGGTCCACGAGCGACGGCGGCACCGCACCGCTCTGCGAGGTGACCACCGCGTCCGCCTTCAGACCCTCGGCGAACATCCGGCTGCTGGCGTCGTCCTGACTGGTCTGGAGGTAGATCAGCGCCGTGGCCAGACCGGTCGCCAGCATGATCGGGACGACCGCCGAGGCGAGGCGCACCTTGCGCACGGACGCGTTCAGCATGGCCATCCGCCCCGAGAGGCCGGTGAACCAGCCCACCGGCTGAAGCAGCGCGGCCAGCCAGCGGCACAGGCCCGGCGAGACCAGGGCGATGCCCACCGCCCACAGCATCGCGGCCGGCGCGGACGTGCTCGCCGCGATCGGCCCGGTCATCACCGACGCCGTCACGATCGCGAGCGCGGTGGCGCCGCCCAGGAACAGGAACGCCAGGATCATACGGATCGGGCTGATCCAGCGGGTCTGGAGCGTCGCCTCGGCCATCGCCTCGGTGGGCCGGACCTTCGACACCCGGCGGGAGGCGATGAACGCGGCGGCAAGGCCCGCGACCAGCGTGACGCCCAGGCCCACCAGCTGCGGCAGGAAGCCCTGACTGAAGATCATCTCGCCGGGGATCAGGTCCTTGTCGACCAGGATGTCGTACATGACCTGGCCGAACGCGGCGCCCGGCGCGAGCGAGAGCCCTGCGGCGATCAGCGCGATCACGGCGGTCTCCGCCATCACCATGCGACGCAGCTGTCCGGGCGTGACCCCGATCGTGCGCTGGAGGGCCATCTCCCGGCGGCGCTGCTGCACGAGCATGCCCACGGTGCTGCCCACCACGAAGACGGCGACCATGGTGGCCAGGCCTCCGAAGGCGCCCGCGAGCGGGATCAGGTTCTGCTGGCCGCTGATCGCGTCCGGGAACTCGGCGAGCCCCCGCTTGTCGCCGCGCAGGACGCGGGCGCCGCGGTCCCCGACCACCTCGTCGACCGCGTCGGCGAGCTTGACCGGATCGGTGCCCGACGCGGCGAGCACACCGATGTCGTCGATCTTCCCGGGCCGGTCGTACAGCCGGGTGGCCTCGGCGTCGGAGAACAGCAGCGCGGACTGGGAGGTGGTGCGGCTCTCGGCGACCCCGCTGACCCGGAAGTCCTGCGGGATGCCGCGCACCGACGCCTGAAGCTTCGAGCCCGGCCGCACGTCCAGCTTCTCGGCGGTGGAGCTGTCCACCACGACGTCACCGGGCCCGGCGGGCTTCGCACCCGCGACCAGCCGGTACGGCGAGAGCGCGGCGCTCGACCAGCCGTGTCCGAAGGCTTCGGCGGGCCGGCCCGCCAGCGAGGTGACCGGGAAGGACACGTCCGGCACGGCCTTGGCCACACCGGGCACCTTGGCCACGGCGTCGACCAGGTCCGCGTCGATCAGGACCCGCTCGGTCATCGGGTCGGTCGCGGTGCCGACCGCGTGACCGGGGTAGTCCTGGCTGCCGCTGACCACCACGGGCGCCGCGGCCAGCCGCTCGGCCTTCACGTTGGCGCGGATGCCGGTCTCCAGCAGACCGCCGCAGCTCTGGACGACGACACCGCCGACGAACAGCGCGATCAGCGTCGCGAGGAATCCGCCCTTGCGGTAGCGCAGGGACTTGAGCGCGAGTCGCAGCATCAGCGCACCCGCTCCGAGCTCGCGGACCGCCGCGACCTGGCCCAGGCGCCCAGCTGGGTCATCTGCGCGGCCACCTGCTCCACCGAGGGCCGCTCCAGCTCGGCGCTGACCTGACCGTCCACCAGGAACACCACGCGGTCGGCGTGCGAGGCCACCACCGGGTCGTGCGTCACGACCACGGCCGTCTGCCCGCCGGTGTCCACCGCCTCGCGCAGCATGCCCAGGATCTCCAGCGCCGTCTGCGTGTCCAGCGCGCCCGTCGGCTCGTCCCCGAACAGCAGCACCGGCTGGGTGACCAGGGCGCGCGCGATCGCCACGCGCTGCTGCTGACCGCCGGAGAGCTCGCCCGGGCGGTGCTTGCGGCGGGACGTCAGGCCGGTGCGCTCGATCACGTCGTCGACCAGGCCGCGGTTGGGCCGCCGGTGCGCCAGGCGCAGGGGCAGGGTCACGTTGTCCACGACGTTCAGCGCCGGCAGCAGGTTGAAGCTCTGGAAGACGAACCCGATGCGGTTCCTGCGCAGCTTCGTCAGCGAGCGCTCGTTCATCTCCGTCAGGTCCTGGCCGTCCAGGAGGACCTTGCCGGACGTCGGCCGGTCCAGGAGCGCGGCGCAGTGCAGGAAGGTGCTCTTGCCGGAACCGGAGGGGCCCATCACGGCGGTGAACGTGTGGCGCTGGAAACCCAGCGTCACTCCCGCGAGCGCCTCCACGCTGTTGCGCGAGCGGCCGTACACCTTGCGCACGTCCTGTAACCGCAGCAACTCGCCCGTGGTCGGCCGCTCTTCCTTCGAACGCATGAAGATCTCCTAGATCTCGGGGAATTCCATCAGTTCGGGCCGGCCGCAAGGGACGTCGAGCAGCGATGGAGCTGGAAAGGGAACTTCTTTTGCACGGCGCTTCCGAATACTGAGATCTGCCGGATACATACGTCGCAGCCCAAAATCGCGGTGCGGACGTTGACACTAACCGGGCTCGATCGCCGGGAACATGGGGCTAGCCCTACCTTCCTTCCGGTGGACAGCCGCCGTTTCCCCGTCAGCCGTGCGTCAGCGTCGCGTCAGCCGAATGTGCCGGCGTGAATGTGCCCGAGCGATTCGGCCACAGCTTTCCGGACATCTTTGGCGGGACCATGCGACGCGAATGGCCCGCTCGGACGGCAGAAAGCCGGGAGCCGGCCCGGTGGTCCGCCACCGAGCCGGCCCCCGGCCGTCTGGCCCTCAGTCCTCGGCGGGCACACCCTCGATGGCGAAGAGCTCCGCGCCGCCCTGGAAGTACGGCAGCTCCACCGCCCGTGTGAAGCGGAAGCCGCTCTGGGCGAGCAGCGAGCGCCACTCCTCCTCGGTGCGCTCCTTGCCGCCGTTCATCAGCATCATCGTCAGGTCCAGCATCGGGGCGAGGCCCGGTTCGTTGCCGCCCGGCACGATGCGTTCCAGGATGACCACCCGGCCGCCGGGCCTGATCGACTCGCGCATCCGGCGCAGTACGCGCACGCTCTGCTCGTCGTCCATCGCGTGCAGCACGCAGCTGATCAAGTAGGCGTCGCCCTCGGGGAGTTCGTCGAACGCGCTGCCCTCGCGCAGTTCGACGCGGCCTTGCACGTCGGCCTCCTTGAAGTGCCGCATGGTGTGGTCGATCCCCGCGGGGATCTCCACCAGCACGCCCTTCATGTCGGGGTGCTCGTGCAGCACGGCCGCGAGCATCGAGCCCGTGCCGCCGCCGACGTCGACCAGCGTGCCGATGCCGTCGAAGGAGTACGTCCGCGGCAGCGGCAGCTGCTCGGACCAGGTGATGGCGCCCATCCCCTTGCGGAACGCGTCGCCGGTCTCCGGCACCGTGTTGAGGTAGTCCCACAGCGGCATGCCGTACTCGATGTCGAAGGCCCGCTCACCGGTGCGCACGGCCTCGGGCAGCGCGCCGTACGCCCGGTAGACCTCACGGCCGTAGAACAGCACGAGGTCCTTGACCGAGTCCTCGGTGTCGGAGCGCAAGAACTCGGCCAGCGGGGTCAGGCCGAACCGGCGGTCGTCCTCCTCGCGGAAGTATCCGGAACCGGCCAGCGCGCGCATCAGGCGGTAGAGCGACGCGGCGTCCGTGCCGGTCCGCTCCGCCAGTTCGTCGATGCCGCGCACCCCGTCGGTCAGGTGATCGGCCACCCGCAGCCGCGCGGCGCAGTGCACGGCGGCACTGAGCCAGCCCGCGTACATGGTCTCGCGCACCCGAACACTGCTCACTTCGCTCATAGCCCATTCCCCTGAGTGTCTTTGAATCGCCTCGATCGGATGCGACGAGGCACCGGAAGTTCGTCCGGAAACGCGTCCGGAATCTGGAAAGCGGACGGGCCTCAGCCGTTGTCGGCGGAGTGCCCGACCAGGTTGAGGAACACGTCGTCCAGCGTGGGCCTGCGGAGCATGAAGTCCGCCACGTCCACGCCCGCCTCGCGGAGCGCGACCGCGGCGGCCCCGACCCCTTGGGCGCCGTCGTTGAGCTGTACGGAGATCCGCCCGGTCAGACCGTCCACAGTGGGCGGCGACTGGGCGATCGGGACGAGCGCGTTCACGGCGGCCCGGGTGGTGGCGCTGACCGCGTCGGCGTCGACCGAGGCGACCAACTGCACCTCAAGGCGGTCCTCTCCGACCTTGCGCTTGAGCTCGTCCGGCGTGCCCGCCGCGATCACCCGGCCCGACTCGATCACCACGACCTCGTCGGCGAGCCAGTCGGCCTCGTCGAGGTACTGCGTGGTGAGCAGCACCGTCATGCCGTCGTCGACCAGGCCGCGCACGGTGCTCCACAGCACGAGCCGGCTCGCCGGGTCCAGGCCGGTGGTCGGTTCGTCGAGGAACAGCACGTCCGGCGACCCGATCAGGCAGCTGGCCAGGTCGAGCCGTCGGCGCATGCCGCCGGAGTAGGTGCCCGCCGGGCGGTCGGCGGCCTTGGTCAGCTCGAAGCGCCGGAGCAGCTCCTCGGCGCGGGCCCGTGCGGTGCGCCGGCTCATGTGCAGCAGCCGGCCGAACATCACCAGGTTCTCCCGGCCGGTGAGCAGTTCGTCGACCGCCGCGTACTGTCCGGCGAGCCCCACCCGCCTGCGCACCTGCGCCGGCTCGCGGACCACGTCGAACCCGGACACCTCGGCCCGGCCGCCGCTCGGCGCGAGCAGCGTGGACAGGATGCGGACCGCGGTCGTCTTGCCCGCGCCGTTGGGACCCAGCAGGCCGAGCACCGTGCCGGCGCGTACGTCGAGATCGATGCCGGCCAGGGCCGTCACTCCGCCATAGGTCCGGGCCAGGCCCTCGGCCCTGATGGCACTCGTCACAGCTGCGCCGCGCGATCCCGCAGGGACTTGGGCCGCATGTCGGTCCAGTTCTGCTCCACGTACTCCACCGCCTCGGCCCGGGTGCTCTTGTCGTGCACGACGGTCCAGCCGTCCGGCACGTCGGCGAACGACGGCCAGAGCGAGTACTGCTCCTCCGCGTTGGCCAGAACCAAGAAGGTGCCGTTCTCGTCGTCGAAAGGATTTCCGCTGCTCATTTCCCCACTCCTCCGCTATGCGATGTCACCGTTCCGCCGTCCCTTTCAGCGTTCCGCGGTCAATGCCACCGGCAGCCCCAGATATCCGTAGACGAAATTGGAATAGAGCCGCCGCGGCTCACCGCGCAGTTCGATCCGGGCGACCTGGTCGCGCAGCGCCTCCAGTACCGCGGACACGTGCGCGCGTCCCAGGAACGCGCCGATGCAGAAGTGCGGTCCGTGGCCGAACGTGACGTGCCGGTTGGGCTTGCGGCCCAGATCGAACCGCTGCGCGTCCGGGAAGACGTCCTCGTCGAAGTTGGCCGAGGAGTTCCACAGGGTGACCACGTCGCCCGCCCGGATCACCTGGCCGCCCAGCGGCACGTCCTCCACGGCCCGCCGCCCGAAGTGCATGGCCGGTGTCGTCCAGCGCAGCACCTCTTCGGTGGCGTCGGCGATGCTGACCTCGCCGGCCTTCAGCGCCCGCCACTGGTCGGGGTGCTGGGTGAACGCGATCAGCGCGCCGATCGAGGACATCCGGCTCGACTCGTCCGCGCCGAGCACCAGGCTGTAGCAGTTGAAGACGATCTCGTCCTCGGACAGCGGCTCGCCGTCCACGAGCCCGGTGGCCAGCGCGCTGATCACGTCGTCGCCCGGCGACGTGCGGCGCTGCTTGGCCAACTCGCCGAAGTAGAGCAGGATTTCGTTGCGGGCCAGCCACTCCTCCACCTGCGAGTCGTCCTCGTCGTAGCGGGAGAGCGTGCGGTTGTTCCACTCGACCAGCTTGCCGCGGTCGGCGACCGGGATGTCCATCAGGTCGCCGATGGTGTTGATCGGGATGTGGTCCGCGACGTCGGTGGCGAAGTCCGCCTCGCCCCGCGCGACCACGTCCGAGATGAGCTGCTGGGTGCGCCTGCGCACCAGCTGCCCGACATGCTCCAGGACGCGCGGCGAGAACGACTTGAGCATCAGCTTGCGGGTCTCGCGGTGCCGCAGGCCGTCGGTGACGGCGAGCATCTTGCCGCCCGCGGAGTCACCGCCCTGGAGCAGCGTGGACAGCACGTTGCCCTTCTCGGACGTGAACCGCTTGTTGTCCTTGTAGATCGCCTGTACGTCCTCGTACCGCGATATCGCCCAGAATCCGGGCTGGTCCTCGGCGGCCGGCGGGTTCCAGTAGACCGGGGACTTGGCCCGCAGCTCGCGCCACATCGCCTGCAGGTCCACGTCGATGAACGTGCGCGGGTCGGCCAGGTCCGGATACAGCAGGTCGTCGAGCGCGGCGGACGGGTGCGCGGTCATGACGTCTCCATCGGTGTCGAAACTCCTCGGGTGGGCCCGCTCAGTGCGTGCTGGTCCGGTAGCGCCGGATGCTGATCACGCCGGTGATCAGCAGCACGGCCGACAGGGACAGCACGACGACGAGGGCGGAGTGGGTGGAGGCGAACCCGGAGACGTTCTGCGGATTGCCCCACAGCTGGCGCACCGCCGTGACCACGGCGCTGACCGGGTTCCATTCGGCGATCGGGCGGACCAGCGCCGGCATCTTGTCGGGCGAGATGAAGCCGGTGGACAGGAACGAGAACAGCACGGCGATCAGACCGCCGACCGACTCGATGGTCTCCAGGTTGCGCCAGAGCAGGCCGAGCATGATGCCGACCCACACCATCGCGTAGATGAACACGGTCGCCACGGCGAAACCGGCGAGCACCGACAGCGGGTCGGTGTGCGGGCGCCAGCCGAGGAGGAGCCCGGCCAGGGTGACCACGGCCATGCCCATCATGCCCATCACCAGGTCGCCGAGCGAGTTGCCGATCAGCACGGTGGCCCGGGAGATCGGCAGCGAGCGCATCCGGTCGACGAGGCCGCTGCGCAGGTCCATCGCGACGGCCACCGCCGTGGGCGTGATGCCCGCGAGGCCCACCTGCATCAGCCCGCCGGCGAAGATGTACTCGGAGTAGTCGGTGTTGCCGGGCAGCACCACCGATCCGCCGAGCAGATAGCCGAACGCCACCAGGACGATGATCGGGTTCATGATGATCCCGACGAGCCGGCCGGGCGCGCGGCGCAGTCTGCGCAGCCGCCGGCCCGCCACGGTCTCGATCTCGATGAGGGCTGACGCCAGGGGGTTCTCCCGGGCCCGCACCACGTGCGTGGTCATGCCGCACTCCCTTTCATCTGGGCCTCCGGTCGCCCGGCATGGCTTCGGTTTCCTGCGGGCGCATCAGGCCGGACCGCCCTTCAGCAGGCGGTTGATCACGGTGGCCAGCCAGGCCTGCGGGGCCGGATGCATGAGGTATTCGTGCCCCACGTCCACGGCGTGCCGGGTGAGCCGCCCGGCGTACGGCAGCCAGCGCTCGGCCAGCGCCGCCTGCTCGGTCGCGTCCCGGTCGGCGGTGGCGGTCACCAGGTGCAGTTCGCCGTCGTAGCGCCGGGGTACGAACTCCCGCATGAGCGCCCCGTGCCGGTCGGAGAGCGCCAGGATGCGGCGCACCCGGTCCTCGCCGAGGGCGAGCAGGGGGTGCTCGTCGCGGCGCAGCACGTCCAGCACGTCGTCCGGGGTGAGGGCGCGGCCCTCGAACCGGGCCCGGTCGTGCCCGATCACCTCCAGGACGTTCACCAGCATCTCGGACTCGGTCCGGGTCTCCGCCGGTTGCTCGTGCTCGGGGTAGCCGTCCAGGTTCATCACCAGGGCGACGGCCTCCCCCGCCGCGCGCAACCGGACGGCGAGCTCCTGCACCACCAGGCCGCCGAACGACCAGCCGATCAGGTGGTAGGGGCCCTCGGGCTGGATCTCCCGGATGCGGACGAGATAGGAGTCGGCCAACTCGGCCACGCTTTGCGGCAGTTCGGCCGCCCCGGACAGCGCGGGCGACTGGAGGCCGTACACCGGGTGTCCGGGCTCCAGGTGCCGGGCCAGGCCGATGTACGGCAGGGCGAATCCGACGCCGCTGTGCACGAAGAACAGCGGGGCGCGGTCGCCGTCCGGGCGGATCGGCAGCACCGGGGCGACCGGGTCGAGGTCCGCGGCGTTCGAGGCGTTCGCGGCGTCCTCGAACACCCGGCCCATCGCCTCGCTCTGCCAGGCCGCCGCCCGGTCGGCGGGCTGCCGCTCCTGTGCGACCGCGGCGAGCCCGGCGGCCGTGCGGTGCGTGAACAGGTCCGCGATGTCGAGGCGGAGCCCGGCCCGTGCGGCGCGGCCGATCAGGCCGGGGGCGAGCAGTGAATGGCCGCCGAGCTCGAAGAAGTCGTCCAGGACGCCCACTTCGGGCAGGCCAAGGACCTCCGCGAAGAGGCCGCAGAGCAGCTCCTCCAGGACCGTCTCGGGGGCCCTCTGGGCGCCGGCCGTCGCCTCGGGGGCCGGCAGCGCGGCCCGGTCCACCTTGCCGTTGGGGGTCAGCGGCCAGGCGTCGAGGACGGCAAGGGCCGACGGCCGCAGGTACTCCGGCAGCCACTGGACGAGCTGGGCGCGCAGCCGCGCGGGGTCCAGCTCGGCGCCCGGCTCCGCCACCACATGGCCGAGCAGCCGCGCCCGTTCGCCGTCCACGCTCACCAGGGCGTCCCGGACGCCCGGGAGCGCGCGCAACGCGGTCTCGACCTCGCCCAGTTCGATCCGGAAGCCGCGGATCTTGACCTGGTGGTCACGGCGGCCGACGTACTCCAACTGCCCGTCGTGGCCCCAGCGCACCAGGTCGCCGGTGCGGTACATCCGCGCGCCGGCCGGGCCGAACGGGTCGGCGACGAACCGGTCGGCGGTCAGGGCGGCCCGGTCGTGGTAGCCGCGGGCGAGCCCGTCACCGGCGATGTACAGCTCGCCCAGGACGCGGTCGGGCACCGGTTGCAGCGCCGGATCGAGCACGTACAGCCGGGTGTTGGCGATCGGCAGGCCGATCGCGGGCGCCCCGGTCCGCGCGGGGTCCACCGCGGAGGCGGTGGACCAGATCGTGGTCTCGGTCGGGCCGTAGACGTTGAGCACCGAACGCGCCCGGGCGGCCAGACCGGCCGCGAGCGGCTCGCTGATCGCCTCGCCTCCGGTGACCACGCGCAGTCCGCTCAGCGCCCCGGCATCGGCGTCGAGCAGCGCCCGCCAGAGGCTGGGGGTCGCCTGCATGACGTCGATGCGCTCGTCCGTGATCAGCGCCGCGAGTGCCTGCGCGTCCCGTACGGCCGCCTGGTCCGCGAGCACGAGTTCGCTGCCCGCCAGGAGCGGCACGAAGAGCTCCAGGTTGGCGATGTCGAAGCCGAACGTGGTGGTCGCGAGGAAACGCTCGCCCGCCGCGACCTCCAGCCGTGCGCGCATGTCGGCCAGCAGGTTGCGCAGCGCGCCGTGCGGCACGCAGACGCCCTTGGGGCGGCCGGTCGACCCGGAGGTGTAGATCAGGTAGGCCGCGTGGCCGGGCAGCAGGCCGGCGGGCTCCGCGGGAGCGGGCTCGTCGGACGCGTGCGGCGCGTCCACCAGGAGGCGGGGCACGTCGGTGTCCGGCAGCGCGGCCGAGGTCGCCGTGTCGGTGACCACGAGGAGCGGTCGGGCGTCCTGGAGCATGTAGCGGACGCGGTCGGCCGGGTGCTCGGGGTCCAGGGGCAGGTACGCGGCCCCGGCGCGCACCACCGCGAGCGCGGCGACCACCAGGTCCGCCGTGCGCGGCAGCGCGATGCCGATGACCGTCTCGGGACCGGCGCCCCGCGCCAGGAGCGCGGCGGCCAGATCGCCGGCCCGCCCGTCCAGTTCCCGGTAGGTGAGCACGTCCGCGCCGCAGCGCAGCGCCACCTGGTCCGGGGTGCGGCGCACCGACTCGGCGAACAGGCCGGGCAGCAGAGCGGCCGGCACGTCGGCGGTGGTGTCGTTGCGCCGCACCAGGACGCGCTCGCGCTCGCCCGGTTCGAGCACCGTCGTCGCGCTCAGCCGCGCGTCCGGCCGGTCGGCGACCGCGCGAAGCAGCCGGATCAGCCGCTCGCCAAGACGCTGCGCCGACGCCCGCGTGAAGAGGTCCGAGCTGTACACCAAGGCGCCCGCGATGCCGCCCGGTTCGCCGTCGGGCCGGCGCTCGAACAGGTCGAAGGCCAGGTCCACCTTGGGCCGCGTGTTGTGCAGCGGTTCCTCGCGGGAGTCGAGTCCCGGCAGCCCCGGCACCGAGCTGCCGTCGTCCGCGGTGAACTGCACGAGCACCTGGAACAACGGGTGCCTGGCAAGCGACCGGGCCGGGTTGAGCTCCTCCACGAGGTACTCGAACGGCACGTCCTGGCGTGCGTACGCGGCCAGGTCGGTCTCCCGCACCCGGGCCAGGAGGTCGCTGAAGCTGGGGTCGCCGCTGGTGTCGGTGCGCAGGACGAGCGTGTTCACGAAGAACCCGATCATCTCGTGCAGGCCCTCGTCGTCGCGTCCCGCGACCGTGCTGCCCAGCGGGATGTCCGTCCCCGCGCCCAGCTTGGTGAGCAGGGCCGCGACGGCGGCCTGGGTGACCATGAACAGCGTGCTGTTGTGCTCCTGGGCCAGCTTGGCCAGGGCGCGGTGCAGATCGGCGTCGAGATCGAAGCGGACCATGTCGCCCGAGTGGCCGCCCACCGCGGGCCGCGCGAAGTCGCGCGGCAGCTCCAGTTCGTCCGGCAGGTCGGCGAGCACCTCGCACCACTCGGCCAGTTGCGCGGACAGCGGGCCGTCCGCGGCACGCTCGGAGCCGAACAGCTCGCGCTGCCACACCGCGAAGTCCGTGTACTGGAGAGCTTCGGGCGCCCAGTCGGGCGCGCCGCCCGCGAGGCGCTCGGTGTAGGCGTCGGCGAACTGCCGCAGCAGCGGTCCGGTCGACACGCCGTCCACCGCGATGTGGTGGAACACGACCAGCGTCACCGACTCGCCGTCGTCGAGCCGGTACAGGTGGGCCCGCACCGGGCACTCGGTCTCCAGGTCGAAGCCGCGGTCCACCTCGCGGGCCAGCTCGGCAGCGAGGTCGGCGGCCGGCAGGTCGACGACCCGCAGGCGCGGCCGGAACTGCGGGGTGGGCACCTGGTGCGGCACTCCGTCGGCGTCCTTGGGGAAGACGGTGTGCAGGATCTGGTGGCGGGCCACCACGTCGCCGAGCGCCGCCTCGAACGCCCGCGGGTCGGGCACGCCCGCATGACGCATCGCCACGGGCACGTTGTAGGTGCCGGTGCCGCCTTCGGCCATGTGGTTGAGGAACCACAGCCTGCGCTGCGCGAACGACAGCGGCCAGTGCTCGCCCTCGGCGAGCGGGGCCGCGGGCCGCAGCGCCGGCCGGCCCGTCCGCTCGGCCTCCGGCAGCAGCGCCGCGAGCGCGGCCGGGGTGGACGCCTCGAACAGCGCGCGCACCGGCAGGTCGACGCCGATCTCGGCGCGCAGCCGGCCCAGCGCGAAGATGGCGAGCAGCGAGTGCCCGCCCAGCTCGAAGAAGTCGTCGTCGAGACCGACGGCGGCCCGGCCGAGCACCTCCGCGAACACGGTGCACACCAGCCGCTCCGCCGGGGTGCGCGGTGCGCGGCTCTCCCCGGAGACGCCCGGCTCGATGGCCGTCAGGCCCGCCCGGTCCACCTTGCCGTTGGCCGTCAGGGGCAGCTCGTCGAGCAGCAGCAGCGCCGAGGGCACCATGTAGTCGGGCAGCACCGCCGCGAGGTCGGCCTTGATGACGGAGGTGGCCGGCACCTGCGCGCCCGGCACGGGCACGACGTAACCGGACAGCCAGGTGCCGCCCTCCTTGCCGTCCACGCGGACCGCGGCCTCCTTGACGTAGGGCAGCGTGCGCAGCGCGGTCTCGACCTCGCTCAGCTCGATGCGGAACCCGCGCACCTTGACCTGGTCGTCGAGGCGGCCGAGGAACTCCAGGTCGCCGTCGGCGCCCCAGCGCACCACGTCGCCGGTGCGGTACATCCGGCTGCCGTCCGCCGCGGCCGGGTCGGCCACGAAGGCGGTGGCGGTGCGGGCGGCCAGGCCCAGGTAGCCGATGCCGACGCCGGTGCCGCTCACGTACAGGTCGCCGGGGACGCCGCAGGGCACCGGGCGCAGGTCGGCGCCGAGCACGTGCAGGGTGGTGTTGCGCAGCGGCCTGCCGATGGGGACGCGCCGGTCCGCCGCCAGCGGGGTGCGCAGCACGGCGTGGGTGACGTCGTCGGAGCACTCGGTGGGGCCGTAGCAGTTCATCAGCGGCACGTGCGGGAAGGTGGTCAGCCAGCGGTTGGCCAGGTCCTGCGGCAGTGCCTCGCCGGTGATCGCCAGCCAGCGCAGCGGACCCAGATCCGGCCGGGTGCCGTCGGTCTCCCACCGGTCCAGGGCCGCCGACAGGAGGGAGGGGAGCACTTCGAGGACGGTGACGCCCCCGGCGCGTGCCGTCTCGAACAGGGCGCGCGGCTCACGGGCCACGTCGCGGTCGACCACCCGCACCACCCCGCCGGCCAGCAGCGGCGCCAGCATCTGCCACACCGAGATGTCGACGGTGACCGGCGCGTTGTGCAGGAGCCGGTCGTCGGGGGTCAGGCCGAGGTCCTCGACCTTGGCGAGCAGGTGGTTGACCATGCCCGCGCGGTGGACGGCGACCGCCTTCGGGCGGCCCGTCGAACCGGACGTGAAGATCACATAGGCCATGGCTCCCGGGGCGTCCGCGTCCGGCGCGAGATCACCGGCCGCGTCCTGCCGGTCGTCGAGCCGGATCAACTCACCCCGCACCTGGTGCTGCTGGTCCAGCTCGGCCAGCAGCCGGGAGCCGAGCGCGGCATGGGTCTCGTCGACCACCAGCAGGCTCGCCCCGCTGTCCAGCAGGGTGTCGACGAGCCGGCTGGGGCTCGCCGTGACGTCCAGCGGGACATAGGCGCGCCCAGCGCCGAAGATGCCGAGCACGGCCGCGATGTGGCCCACGCCCCGTTCGGAGAGCACCGCCACGCGCTCGCTGCCGTGCAGCCGCCGCGACAGCGCACCGGCCCGGCCGACCAGTTCGGCGTACGAGGTGGTGGTGCCGTCCGGGTCGACCACCGCGACGGCGTCGGGCCGGGCGGCGGCGTGGGCCCGCACCCGGGCCACGACACCTTCGTACCGCTCCTCGGTGACCGCTCCCGTGCCCAGCTCGTGCAGGTGCGTGCGCTCCGGTGCCGGCAGGGTGCCCAGGTCGCTCAGGCGGGCCTGCGGGTCCGTGACCACTGCGGTCAGCAGAGCCAGGAAACGGTCGATGGTGCGCTGCGCGGTGCTGCGGGCGTACAGCTCGGTGCGGTACTCCAGGACACCGACCATCGAGCTGGGCTCGCCGTCGACGAAGCACTCGTCGAGCAGCAGCGACAGGTCGAACTTGGCGCGGCGCAACGGCACCGGCTCCACCGAGCCGAACAGCGCGGCCGCCTCGGCGCTCGTGTCCACGCGGCTGGTCATCGTCAGCATGTACTGGAACAGGGGCTGGCGGGTCAGCGAGCGGTTCGGGTTGAGCGCCTCGACCAGGTGCTCGAAGGGCAGGTCCTGGTGGGCGTACGCGGCCAGGTCCGTCTCCCGCACCCGGCCCACCAGTTCGGCGAACGTCGGGTCGCCGCTGGTGTCGGTCCGCAGCACCAGGGTGTTCACGAAGAACCCGATCAGGTCCTCAAGTGCTTCGTCGTCCCGGCCGCCGACCGGTGCGCCGAGCGGGATGTCGGTGCCCGCGCCGAGCCGGGTGAGCAGCGTCGCGAACGCCGCCTGGACCACCATGAACAAGCTGGCGTCGAGATCGGCGGCCAGCCGGGTCAGCGCGGCGTGCAGCTGCGCCGGGACCTCGAAGGGCAGCTCCTCGCCCTCGTACCGGGACGCGGCGGGCCGCAGGTAGTCCGTCGCGAGGTCCAGGGCCTCCGGGACCCCTTCCAGGGCCTTGCTCCAGTAGGCGAGCTGGCGCGTGGACTCGCTCTCCGGGTCGTCGGTGTCGCCGAGGAAGTCGCGCTGCCACACGCCGTAGTCCCCGTACTGCACGGGCAGCGGCGCCCAGTCGGGGGTGTGGCCCGCGATCCGCGCCTCGTACGCGGTGCACAGGTCCCGCACCAGCGGAGTGATCGACCCGCCGTCGAAGGCGATGTGATGGATCACCAGGAGCAGGACGTGCCCGCCGCCGTCCACCTCGTACAGCAGGCAGCGCAGCGGCGCCTCGGTCAGGTCGATCCTGATGTCCGCCTGGTTCGCGAGTTCCTCGTCCAGGGCGTCGGCCGCGATCCGCCGGACGGTGACCGGCACCTCGGGCAGCGGGTCGAGGACCCGCTGGGCGGCGAGGCCGCCGTCGTCGGCGTACACGGTGCGCAGCACCTCGTGCCGTGCGGTCACGTCGGCCAGGGCCGCGCGCAGGGCGGGCTGGTCGGCGGCCTCGGACAGGCGCACGGCGATCGGCACGTTGTACATGCCGGCGGCCTCGTCCTCCTGGAGCCGGTCCAGGAACCACAGGCGCTGCTGCGCGAAGGACAGACCGGCGGGGCCGTCCTCGCGGGGTGCGGGCAGCAGCGGCGGGCGGGCCGCCGCCGCGCCGCCGATCCGCAGGGCCAGGCCCGCGACGTTGGGCGCCTCGAACAGGGCCCGGATCGGCACCTCCAGGTTCAGCATCGACCGCAGCCGGGCGATCACCTTGGTGGCGAGCAGCGAGTGCCCGCCCAGGACGAAGAAGTCGTCGTCGATGCCGACCGAGTCCAGGCCGAGCACGTCGGCGAAGACGAACGCCAGGCTCTTCTCCAGCGGGGTGCGCGGCGCGCGGCCCACGGGCCGTGCCACGGCGCCCGGTGCGGGCAGCGCCGCCCGGTCCACCTTGCCGTTCGGGGTCAGGGGCAGGGTTTCGAGAGCGACCAGGGCGGCGGGCACCATGTAGTCGGGCAGCGAGCCGGACACGTGCTCGCGCACCAGGTCCACGTCGGGCAGCTCACCGCCGGGCACCGCCACGACATAGCCGACCAGGCGCTTGCCGCCGTTGTCCTCGCCGAGCACCACGGATGCGTCGCCGACCGCGGGCGCGCCGCGCAGCGCGGCCTCGACCTCGCCCAGTTCGATCCGGTACCCGCGCAGCTTCACCTGGTCGTCCACGCGGCCCACGTAGTGCAGGACCCCGTGCTGGTCCCAGCGGGCCAGGTCCCCGGTGCGGTACATCCGCTCGCCCGCCGGGTCGAAGGGGGAGGCCACGAAGCGGGTCGCGGTGAAGTCCGGGCGGTTGAGGTAGCCGCGGGCCAGGCCGCCGCTGACGTAGATCTCCCCGGTGACGCCGGCGGGCACGGGGCGCAGCGCGGAGTCCAGGAGGTAGACGCGGTGTGCCGCCAGCGGGCGGCCGATCGAGGGGCGCTCGGGGCCATGCAGGGGGCCCGCGCAGGTGGAGGCGAGGACGGTCTCGGTCGGGCCGTAGCCGTTGAACATCCGGACGCTCCGCGACCAGCGGGTCACGACCTCCTTCTGGCAGGCCTCACCCGCGACGACCATCGTCAGGTCGGCGGGCAGGGTGCTGCCGTCGGGCAGGGCCGCGGCGACCGCGGGCGGGAACGCGAGGAGGTTGACCCGCTGCTCCGCGATCAGGTCGACCAGGGCCGGGCCGGGCAGCCGGCTCAGCTCGTCGGTCAGCACCAGCGTGCCACCGCCGAGCAGCGCCATCGACCACTCCCAGATCGACGCGTCGAAGCTGGAGGGCGCGAACTGCAGCATCCGGGTGCCCGGCACGACGTCGAACTGCACGATCAGGTCGAAGACCATCTTGGTGAAGCCGAGGTGGTCGACCACCACGCCCTTGGGCCGCCCGGTCGAGCCGGAGGTGTAGATGACGTACGCGGCGTCGGTGGGCAGCAGCGGCCGGGTGCGCTCGGCGTCGGTGATGCCGCCCGCGGGGCGCGCGGCCACCCGCGCCGCGCAGTCCGGGTCGTCGACCAGGACCATCTCGGCGTCGCTCGCCGGCAGCGCGCCGCCGATGTCCACGGTCGACACGATCACGGCGGGCCGGGCGTCGCCCAGCATGAAGGCGATCCGGTCGGCCGGGTACTGCGGGTCGACCGGGACGTAGGCGGCGCCGGCCTTCTGCGTGGCGAGGACCGACACCAGCAGTTCGGGGGTGCGCGGCAGCACCAGGGCGACGATCGTGTCGGGGCCCGCGCCCCGGTCGAGGAGTTCGCGCGCCATGCGGTCGGCGCGCGCGTCCAGTTCGGCGTAGCTCATCGTGCCGTCGGTCCAGCTGAGCGCCGGCGCGTCCGGCGCGGCGGCGACCCGCTCGGCGAACAGGGTCGGTACGTCGCACACGCGGCGCTCGGCGATGGTCCCGGCCCACGGGCCGAGGATCTCGCCGCGCTCGTCGGCGGTGAGCGCGTCCAGTGTGCCCAGCGGCAGGTCCGCGTCGTCCACCACGGTGGCGAGGAGCTTGATGAGGCGCTGCGCCACGCGTTCGCTCGCGTCCGGCCCGAACAGGTCGGGGCGGTAGGCCAGTTGCAGCTTGATCCGGTCGCCCGGGTGCACGAGCAGCGCCATGGAGTACTCGCCGGAGAGCTCGGCGCGGACGTCGTCCACCGCGAGGTCCGGCACGATCGCGCTGAGCTCGGCGATGTCGGTGGGGTAGTTCTGGATGGTCACCGACGTGTCGAGGAGCTTGCGGATCCCGGTCAGGCGCTGGATGTCGCCGAGGCCGAGGTGCTGGTGCTCGGTCAGGCCCAGCTGCTGGTCCTGGAGGTCGGCCGCCACCTCGGCGAACGAGCGGTAGGGGTCCAGGCGCACCGGCACCGGCAGGGTGTTGACGAACATGCCGACCATCGCGTCGACCCCGGACAGGTCGGCAGGGCGGCCGGACTGCACGCTGCCGAACACCACGTCCCGGCTCGCGGTGAGCTGGCCGACCAGGATCGCCCAGCAGGAGTGCATGACGGTGCCCAGCGTGAGGTTGCGGCCGCGGGCGAACCGGGTGACCGCCGACGTCAGCTCCGCCGACAGGTCGAAGAACAGGTGCTCGGGCCGGACCGGCGGGACCTCGTCGCCGTGCGGCGAGATCAGCGTCCCCTCGGAGACGTTGGCCATCGCGGCCCGCCACGCCTGCTCGGCGGCCGCGTCGTCACGGCCGTCGAGCCACGCCAGGTAGTCCTGGTAGGGCCGGGGTTCGGTGAACTCCGCCGTGCCGCCGCGGTAGGCGGACAGCAGCTCGCGCAGCACGATCGGGGTGGACCAGCCGTCGGCGACGATGTGGTGGAACGTCCACAGCAGGCGGTGGCGGTCCTGGCCGGTGCGGATCAGCGTGAACCGCATGAGCGGCGCCGCCGCCAGCTCGACGCCGCGGTCCCGGTCGGCGGCGGCGAACGCGGCGAGCTCCTCCTCGGAAGCCCCGCTCATGTCCAGCTGCGACCAGGGCAGTTCGACCGACTCGGGCACGACCTGCAACTGCTCGCCGGTGGCGCTGTAGCGGAAGCAGCAGCGCAGGTTGACGTGCCGGTCAAGGAGGCCGGCCGTGGCGGCGCGCAGCCGCTCGGCGTCCAGCGGGCCCGTCAGGTCCAGGAGCACCTGGACGTGGTAGACGTCCAGCTCGTTCTTGTGCAGGCCCGCGTGGAACAGCATGCCCTTCTGCAACGGCGACAGGGGAAGGACGTCCTGGAGCGGGCCGAGGTCGGCTTCGAGCGCCTCGATCTCGCGCTGGGTCAGCGTGGAGACGGTCAGGTCGGAGGGGGTACGGCCGCCCGCGCCGGGCGTGGCGGTGTGCTCGGCCAGCAGGTCGAGGAGCCGCAGCCACTCGGCGGCCAGCTCCTCGCCGCCGGGCAGCAGGTCGGGCAGGTAGGCCCAGTCGGCGACCAGCCTGCCGTCGTGTACCGCCACGGTCACGCTCACCACATGGCCGGCCGGGGTGGCCGGATCGGCCTCGGCGACCAGCGGGCCGGGCAGCTCGCCGTCGAACCGCAGGCGCACCTGCGGGGTGCCGCGCCGGGCGAGCACGCCGCCGGTCTGCGCGTTGAGGTGGCGCAGCACGCCGTAGCCGGCGCCGCCTCCGGGCAGCGCGCGCAGTTGTTCCTTGATCCGCTTGACGACGTCGTCCAGGTCGGCCTCACCGGCCGCGAGGTCCTCGGGGTAGGGCACGACCGCGTCCGCAAGGACCGGGAAGCCGCTGGTGCAGCGGCCCACCGTACGGCCCAGGTCCAGTCCCCCGGCGGTGCGCTCCGGGCCGTATCCGTCCAGCTCGACGAGTACGGCGGTGCGGCCCGCGTCGGCCTCGCCGCGGTGGGCGGAGCCGGCCAGCGCGAGCGCGGCGAGCAGGGCGTCCTCGGTGGTCGCGTGGAACGCCGACGGCAGCGCGGAGAGCAGCGCCTTGCTGGTGTCGGCGGACACCTCCTGGCGGAAGTGGCGCAGGGCGCCCACGGTGTGCGTGGCCGGGTCGAGCACGGCGTCGGGCACCAACTGGGCGTCGGAGTCGAGCTGTTCGGTCCACGACGGCAGTTCGCGCACCCGGCGACCCGCACGGGCCTGCCCGGCCAGCTCGGCGGCCCAGACCTGGTAGGGCGCGGGCACCTCCGCGGCCACCGGCACCCGGCCCGCGACGGCGTCACGGCACCCGGTGAGCAGGTCACCGGCGAGCACCCGCCAGGACGCGGCGTCCGCCACCAGCTCGTGCGCGAGGAGCAGGATCCGCCCTCCGGTGAGCACCACCTGAAGGGCGATGCCCGCGCCGATGTCCAGGCGGCGCCGTGCGGCCGCGGCCAGTTCGGCCGGGTCCGCGGTCGCGGCGGCCTCCGTCACGATGCCGTCCGCGCGCACCGCGTCCGCCGAGCGCACGCCGAGCGTCAACAGGCCCTCGAACGGCTCGGTCAGCCGCAGCCGCAGCGCTTCGTGCCGGTCGACGAGTGCTTGTACGGCCACGGTGAGCGCGGCCAGGTCGGTGCCGTCCGGCGCGTCCAGGACGAGGTACTCGCCCGTGTGTGCGGCGGGCCCCGGCAGTGCGCCGGCCCGGTCCCGCAGCCGCTGCACGGACGGGGTGAGCGCGACCTCGCGCACGTCGCTCCGCACGTCCTCCACTGCCCTCTCCGGCTGTGTCACGCTGTCTCCTTACCATCGAGGCCGCAGTGGACGACCAGGGCACGCAACGCCCGGAACCAGGTGTGCGCGATGTCCTCGGCTTCCGCGTCGGCGAACAGCTCGCCCGCCCAGAGCCAGTCGGCGACCAAGTGCGGCCCGTCGGGCCGGTCCTCGGTCACGGGGGTGACGGCCAGGACGTGCCGCAGCGGCATGTCCTGGCTGGTGGCGGTGCTGATCACCGCGTTGCCTCCGTCCAGGCGCCAGGCGCCCGTCCCGGCGCCCGCGGTGAACCGGCCCAGGTAGTTCAGGCCGATCTCGGGTGGCGCGAACCGCGCGAGGGCGGTCTCCGTCTGCGGGTTGAGGTAGCGCAGCAGGCCGTAGCCCAGGCCGCGGTCGGGTGCGGCGTAGGTACGTCCCGCGAGCCGGCCCAGGGCGGGGCCGCCCGCCCACAGGACGTCCCAGTCCGGTGCCGTGCCGTCGGCCGCCAGGTCGAGCCGTACGGGGAAGATGCTCGTGAACCAGCCCACGGTGCGGGCCAGGTCCTCGTCGGCCAGCGGTTCGCGGCCGTGGCCCTCCAGCTCCACCAGGACCTGGTCGGCGGGCTCGCCCTTGCGGCGGCGCCAGTCGGCGACGGCGATGCCCAGCGCGGTCAGCAGGACGTCGTTGACCTCGACGCCCAGGGCGGCCGGGGCCGCGCCGAGCAGCGGCCGGGTCACCTCCGGCGGCAGGACGAGGCGCAGCGAGCGGCCGGTGGTGTAGGTGTCGCGCAGCGGGTCGAGCGGCCGGTCGGCCAGCGGCGGGCCGGGGTCCCGCACCTGTTCGAGCCAGAGGGGGAACTCCGCGATGCGGGCGCTGGAGCGGGCGTCGTGGCCCAGCGCGCGGCACCACTGGCGGTAGGAGGTGCCCACGGCGGCGAGGTCGACGGCGCCGTCGGTGACCACGGACTCCCAGGCCTCGCGCAGGTCGGGCACCAGGACGCGCCACGAGACGCCGTCCACGCACAGGTGGTTGACCAGCCACAGCAGCCGGTCCGGGCCGCCGTCGGCCCCGCGCACCAGCAGCGCCTGGGTGACGATGCCGCGCTCGGGGTCCAGACGGTCCTGGGCGGCCGCCGCGAGGTCGGGGACCGGCGCGGCGGCGGCCTCGGTGAGCACGTCGCCGGCTTTCACGGCGCCGGGCGGCAGGGTCTCCATGACCCACTGTCCGGCGACGGGGACGCTCACTTGCAGGCGCAGCGCGTCATGGTGGTCCAGGACGGCCTGGAGCGCGAAGGAGAGCTGGTCGAGGTCGACGCCGGACGGGAGCTCGAAGACCACGTACTGGCCATAGCGGCGCGCGGCGTCGGGCAGTCCGTCGGCCGCCAACAGCGCCAGGTCGTCGCGGAGTTGCGCGGTCACCGGCGGGGATTCGATCTCGCCGACGCCGTCCTCCGGGCGTGGCGCCGACGCGTGGCGCACCGGCACGGCCGCCGCGGCGATCGCGGCGGGGGTCTTCAGCCGGAAGATCTGCTGCGGGGTCACCAGGAGGCCTTCGCGGCTGATCCTGCTGGACACCTGGATGGAGATGATGCTGTCGCCGCCCAGGTCGAAGAAGTTGTCGCCGGGGGTGATCGCGGGCAGACCGAGCACGTCGGCGAAGAGCCGGCACAGCAGCGCCTCCTCCGGCGTCGCCGGGCCCCGGCCCTCGCCCGCCTTGGCCACCTCGACCAGTTCCGGCTCGGGAAGCGCCTTGCGGTCCACCTTGCCGTGCGCGGTCAGCGGCAGCTCGGGCAGGATCACCAGGACGGACGGCACCATGTACTCCGGGAGCACCGCGCCGAGTTGCTCGCGCAGCAGCTCCGGGTCGGCCTGTGCGCCCTCGGTGGGCACCACGTAGCCGACGAGGCGCTGCCGGCCGGCCTCGCCGAAGACGGCCGCGGCGGCGTCGCGCACCTGCGGCAGCGGGCGCAGCGCGGCCTCGACCTCGCCCAGTTCGATGCGGTTGCCGCGCACCTTGACCTGGTGGTCGCGGCGCTCCAGGAACTCCAGCTGCCCGTCGGGCCGCCACACCACCCGGTCGCCGGTGCGGTACATCCGTCCGCCGCCGCCCGCGAACGGGTCGGGCAGGAACGTCGTCGCGGTCTTCGCCGGGTCGCCGAGGTAGCCGCGGCCGACGCCGCGACCGCCGACGTACAGCTCGCCGATGGCGCCGCGCGGCACGGCGCACAGGTCGTCGCCCAGGACGTACAGGGAGGTGTTGCGGACCGCGCGGCCGATCGGCACGCGGCGCTGGGCCGAGCCGGTGGTGCCGTCCTCGGCGGTGAGCACCGCGTGCGTGACGTCGTCCGAACACTCGGTGGGCCCGTAGGCGTTCATGACCGGGATGTCTGGCTCGCGGGCGAACCAGCGGCGGCACAGGTCGACGGGCATGGCCTCGCCGGTCACCAGGAGCCAGCGCACGGTGCTCAGGCGCGGGCCGCCGTCCAGGGCGTCCCAGGAGTCCAGGGCGGCCCGCAGCAGCGACGGCACCACCTCGACCACGGTGACGCCCTCGTCGACGACCAGCGGGAACAGCAGGTTCGGGTCGGCGGCGACGTCACGGGGCACGATGCGCACCCGGCCGCCGACCAGCAGGCCCGCGAACAGCTGCCAGACGGAGATGTCGAAGGTGAGCGGCGCGTTCTCCAGGACCGTGTCGGCCGAGGTCAGACCCAGGTCCTCGATCTTGGCGCGCAGGTGGTTGACCATGCCCCCGTGGTGCACCATGGCGCCCTTCGGGGTGCCCGTGGAGCCGGAGGTGAAGATGACGTACGCCAACTCGTCCGCGTCGTCGGGCAGTTCGGTCAGGTCGTGGTCCTCGGCTTCGTCGAGGAGCACGATCTCGGCTGCGGTACCGGCCGCGATCTCGGTGGCCAGCTCTAGGTTCTCCGCGTCCACCAGGAGGTGGCCGATCTCGTTGGCCGCCACCATGCCGGCGGTGCGTGCGGCGGGGGCCCGCACGTCCAGCGGCACGTAGGCCGCGCCTGCGCCCCAGGTGCCGAGCACTCCGACGACGAAGGCGGCGCTCGGTCCCGCGAGCACCCCGACGAGTCCGGATTCCGGCAGCCGCCGCGTCAACGCGTTGGCCCGCGCGACGAGTTGTGCGTACGTCACCTCGCGCGGCGCGGGGCCGGGGCCGTCGACCAGGGCCACCGCTTCGGGCTGCCGTGCGGCGATCTCGCGGATCGCCGCGGGGACGCTCAGGTGCGCGTCGTCGTGCACCGGGCCCGCGGACATGCGGTCGTAGTGGCCGGCCTCGATCGCGTCGAGCAGCGGCACCTGGCCCACGGGCGTGCGCTCGGCGGATCCGGTGAACGGGGCGAGGAACGCGGCGAACCGGTCGAGGTGGTCGGTCACCTCGTCCGGGTGGTACAGGTCCGGGTTGCCGTTGACGCTCAGGCGCAGGTCGGCGCCGGGGCTGTCGACGGTGGTCACCATCAGGTCGCCCACCAGGCCGGTGGTGAGGTTCTCCACCGTCGCCGTGCACGGGCCCATGTCCAGCGAGGTGAGCAGCGGCAGCATGTTCACGAACGGTCCCGCGGGCCAGCGGTCGTCGGCGTGCAGCCCCAGGTCGCGGCGGATCGCGCCGACCCGGTAGCGCTGGTGGCGCAGCAGTCCCGCGAGGTCCACGGCGGTGCGGCGCAGCAGTTCGGGGCGGGTCTCCGTACGGTCGACGCGCACCGCCATCGGCAGGAAGTTCGCGGTCATCCCGGGGACCTTGAGGGCGCTCGCGCTCGTCCGGGCGCTCGCCGCGACGGTCAGCGTCACCTCCGGGGCGCCGGTGATCCGGCTGGTGTAGAGGGCGGTCGCGGCGATCAGGAGCGCGCCGGTGCTCACCCCGGCCTCGGTGGCGGCGCCGCGTACGGCGGCGGAGACCCGCTCGTCCAGGACCCGGGTGCGGCGCAGGAACGCACGGGGCAGCGCGTCCACGGGCGAGCGCGTGGACAGCGTGGTCGCCGCGCTGGGCCGCGGGAAGCGCTCCTGCCAGAACTTCCGGTCGCGCTCCTCGAAGCGTGACCCGAGGTAGGACTCCTCCTCCTCGATGAGCAGCCGCAGCGGCGGCAGCGCGCCCTGGCCCGGGTCGCCGCCCGTGGCACGGCTCGCGTAGATCTCCGCGAACCGGCGCCAGTACACGACGTGGCTGTAGCCGTCGCTGATCGCGTGGTGGATGCACAGGTACAGCTGGGTCCGTTCGAGGCCCAGGCGCAGCGCGGCCAGCCGCATCAGCGGGAACTCGGTCATCGCGAAGGGGCGCACCAGGTCGGCGTTCATCCACTGCCGGGCCGCGGCCTCGGGGTCGGGCTCCGCGGACAGGTCGTGCCACGTCATCGGCAGGACGGCCAGGGCCTGCACGGTCTGCCGGGGCAGCCCGTCCTGCTCGACGAACCGCAGCCGCGTGCACTCCGCCTCGTCCACCAGCTGCCGTACGGAGGCTTCCAGGACGGCGGTGTCCACCGGGCCGCGGATGTCCACGCACGCACCGGAGTTGTAGGCCGGTGACCCGCCGGAGAACTGCTCGTCGTACCAGATCTCCGCCTGGCCGGCCATCAGCGGGAACACCGTCCGCTGCTCCTGTGCCGCTGCCGCTGTCACGACTGCCTCCCGTCGGTGGCGGGCTGCGCCACGGCCGGCGCCAGCGCCCCGGCCCCGAAGTGCTCGGCCACCCACTCGTCGTCGTAGATGGTGTCCAGATAGCGCTCGCCGAGGTCCGGTGCGATGGCCACGGCGGTGAGGCCGCCGGCCGGCGCGTGCTCGGTGAGCCAGCGCAGCGCTCCCGCGACCACCGATCCGGTCGAACCGCCGAACAGGAAGCCGTTGCTCTGCATCGTCCGGCAGGTGCGCACGGTGTCCACCTCGGCCACCAAAAGCACCTCGTCGACGTAGGACCGGTCGAGCAGGGCGGGCCGCACGGCGGTGCCCAGGCCCGGGATCAGGCGCGGCGCCGGCGGGGAGCCGAAGGTGACCGAGCCCTCCGCGTCGACGACCACGATCCGCGCGGACGGCTTCTCCTCGCGCAGGTAGCGCGCGCATCCCATGAGCGTTCCCGTGGTGCCCGCGCCGACGAACAGCACGTCCAGCTCCGGGAACTGCTTGAGGATCTCCGGGCCCGTCGTCCGGGCGTGGGAGAGCCAGTTCGCCGGGTTGCCGTACTGGTCGAGCCAGACGTACCGGTCGTTCTCCCGGCACAGCTGCTCCACGCAGTCCAACCGGGCGCCGAGCAGGCCGCGTTCGGCGTGCGGCTCGGTCACCACGCGCACCTCGGCGCCGTGCGCCCGCATCAGCCGGCGCGCGCTCAGCGTGGAGCGCGCGTCGGTGACGCACACGAAGCCGTAGCCGTAGCTCGCCGCGACGATGCTCAGCGCGACGCCCAGGTTGCCCGACGAGCTCTCCACGATGGTCGCGCCGGGGCGCAGCACGCCGGCCCGCTCGGCCGCGCCGATCATCTCCAGGGCGGCCTTCAGCTTCACCGACCCGGCGAAGTTGAAGCCCTCGCACTTGAGGTAGAGGGACTGCCCGAACATCGGCTCCATGGCCACGAAGAGGTCCCCGACGTTGAACTCCTCGGGCCGGGTGATCACCGTCATCGCATCCCCCGGTTGTCAGCTCCGCGAAGTCGGCGGCGCGGCTTGTCGAGTATTTCGTCGTGCCCGGAAATAGCTCGTTGGATTCGACCCCCAGGAATAATCGAGAAAGCCGGCAGCGACTTAGTCATCGACATCTTCTCCGAACCCCTACTCCCCGACTCGCGATACCCGCAGATGTTCGTCTCCCCCGCTGACAGGGCGATGACAGGCCGATGACGCCCCACTGACGGGCCCTGCGGGCAGCGCTGAACCACCGGCCTGAAGTGGAAATATAGAAAGCCGCAAACTTTTCGCACGGGGTATCGCTCTCGATTCGTTGACACTCGAGAACTCGCCGTGAGAAATTCTGCGAACGCCTCAGGAAAAGACGGTTCTCGCATTCTGGCGATCGACCGAATCGTGGCGGGCCACAGGTCGGGAGCGACTGGGGCGAGGTGGGCGAGTGATGCCGTGATGCACCGTCACCTCAGCTGAACAGCTACAACGAACCGGCGCCGGACGACGGTGCAGAAAGGTTGAGCAGTGGTAGAGGATCATCGCATCAAGCGGGTCGTCATCCTCGGTGGCGGTACGGCCGGGTGGATGTCCGCTTCGTACCTCGGCAAGGCGCTCGGACCGGACGTGTCCATCACGGTGCTCGAAGCGCCGCAGGTGGGCCGGATCGGCGTCGGCGAGGCGACGGTGCCGAACCTGCACAAGACGTTCTTCGACTTCCTCGGCTTCACCGAGGAAGAGTGGATGCGTGAGTGCAACGCCAGCTTCAAGATGGGCATCAAGTTCACCAACTGGCGCACTCCCGGTACGGGCGAGGCCAACCCGCGCGCCATGGGCGACGGGTCGTCGGACCACTTTTACCACCTGTTCGGCCTGCTCGCGAACTCGGACAATCTGCCGATCTCGCACCACTGGACGCACAAGACGCTCACCGGTCAGACCGAGGAGCCGTTCGACTACGCGTGCTACCGCGAGCCCCCGATCATGGACCAGAAGCTGTCGCCCCGGTTCATGGACGGCACCAAGTGGACCAACTACGCCTGGCACTTCGACGCGAACCTGGTCGCGGAGTTCCTCTGCAAGTTCGCGGTGCAGAAGCAGGGCGCGGTCCACATCCAGGACAAGATGACCGGCGCCGACGTGGACGAGCGCGGCTACATCACCTGTGTGAAGACCGAGACCGGCAAGGTCATCGAGGGCGACCTCTTCATCGACTGCTCGGGCTTCCGCGCGCTGCTCATCAACGGCGTGATGCGTGAGCCGTTCCTGGACATGAGCGACCACCTGCTCAACGACAGCGCGGTCGCCACCGCCGTCCAGCACGACGACGAGGCGGAGGGCGTCGAGCCGTACACCGGCGCGATAGCCATGTCGTCGGGATGGGCGTGGAAGATTCCCATGCTGGGCCGGTTCGGCACCGGGTACGTGTTCTCCAGCCGCTTCCAGTCGCGGGACGACGCCACCCTCGAGTTCTGCAAGATGTGGGGGCTCGACCCGGAGAAGCAGCCGCTCAACCAGATCAAGTTCCGGGTGGGCCGCAACCGCCGCGCCTGGGTGCGCAACTGCGTCAGCATCGGCCTGGCGTCGTGCTTCCTGGAGCCGCTGGAGTCCACCGGCATCTACTTCACCTACGCGGCGCTCTACCAGCTCGCGAAGCACTTCCCGGACAAGCGGTTCGACCCGATCCTCCAGAACCGGTTCAACGCCGAGATCGAGACGATGTTCGACGACACCCGGGACTTCCTCCAGGCCCACTTCAGCTTCGCGCCGCGCAACGACACGGCGTTCTGGAGGGCCTGCAAGGAGCTCGAACTGGCCGACGACATCAAGGAGAAGATGGAGATGTACCGGGCGGGTCTCCCGGTCAACATGCCCATCACCGACGAGACCACGTACTACGGCAACTTCGACGCCGAGTTCCGCAACTTCTGGAACAACAGCAACTACTACTGCATCTTCGCCGGCCTGAACCACATGCCGGAGCACACGCTGCCGCTCCTCGCGGCACGGCCGGACATGATGGACCGGGCCGACCCGGTTTTCGCGGGGATCAAGGACAAGCAGAAGGAACTGGCCGCGAACCTCCCGTCCACCTACGACTACCTGCGCAAGCTGCACGGCAAGAGCTAGCCGGAACAGCACAGCAGAGAGGAGCCCGTCCCGCCGGGGAATCGGCGGGACGGGCTCCTCTCTGCTGCCGTGCTTTCATGCCGGCCGTCCAGGAGCGCGGGTCAGCGGTCGTGGAGGCCGCGGCCCCCGCTCTTCTGGCCCAGCCGCCCCTCCCGGACCAGCCGGGTGAGCAGCGCGCACGGCGTGAAGCGGTCATCGCCCGTGAACGCGCGCAGCACGTCGAGGGTGTCGACGATCGTGTCCAGGCCGATCAGGTCCGCGGTCTTCAGCGGGCCCATCGGATGGCCGAGACACTCCCGGAAGACGGCGTCGACGGTCACGGCATCGGCCGTGCCCTGCTCAAGGACCGTGGCCGCCTCGTTGACGGTCAGCATCAGCACCCGGTTGGAGACGAACCCCGGCGCGTCCGCGACCACCAGGCCCTTCTTGCCCATGCCGGCGAGGAGTCCGGTGGCCCGGTCCAGCGTCGCCTCGGAGGTCTGGTCCGTGCGGATCACCTCGACCGCTTCCTTCAGCGGCGCGGGGTTCATGAAGTGCATGCCGAGCACCTGGCCCGGGCGCCGCGTGCGGGCCGCGAGATGGCCGATCGGGATCGCCGACGTGCAGGACGCGAACACGGCGTCCGGCGCGCAGCACTCCTCCAGGAGAGCGAACGTCTCCTCCTTGACCGGCACCCGCTCCGGACCCGCCTCGATCACGAACGAGGCGGTGCCGAGCTCCTCCCACCGGTCCGTCCAGCGGACGTCCGCCACCACCTCGTCCGGTGTACGGCGGGCCCGCCGCAGCAGTCCCGCGAGGCGCGCGCCGTCGCGCAGCCGCCGTGGCCCCGACTCCCGTGCGTCCGCGTCCGGTTCGAGCACCACGACCCGGTGTCCGGCGTCCGCCAGGCACTGTGCGATGCCGCATCCCATGGTGCCGCCGCCGACCACTCCGGTCGGCCTCTCCCGCTGCTCGTCCCGCATGGCTCCTCCTTGGCTCGGGCTGGGGGTCACTGGCCGGGCTCAGGGCGTGACGACCCGTACGTGTCCGGTCCGCGCGGACGGCTCGTTGCGCTGTTCGAGCAGCAGCCGGTCCCCGTCCCGGTCCACCACCTCGAAACCGGCGAAGCGCAGGGTGACCAGCATGATCCGGTTCACCTCGGTCGGCACGAACTCGGCCATCGGGCGGCGGCCCGCCGCCAGAGCCCGCCGCACCAGGTGGTCGAGCAGCACCGCGCCGACCCCCCGCGACGTCACGCGGCAGGACATCAACAGCAGCTTCAGGACGCTCCGGGTGGCATCGGTCTCGCTGATCGCGAGCCCGACGGTGCCGTACGGGCCGAAGCGGTCGGTGAGGCTCGCGACCAGCACCTCGTGGTCGTCGCGCGCGCAGAGCCGGCGCAGTTCCGCCATGTCGGCGCTCCAGCCGGTGGTGTTGAGCTGATGCGTGCGTACGGTCAGTTCGTGGGCCCTGGCCAGATCGTCGGGGGTGGCCGGGCGGAGGGTCAAGGTCAGGTCGAGCGAGGTGAGGAAGTCCGTCGCCGGTCCCGTGTGGTCGTCCTGGGCGGCCCGCCGGTCGGCCTCGACGCGGTACAGCGTCCGCCGCTGCCGGGACTCGGCGGTCACGAACGGCGGCCGGAACTCCTCGCGCTCCGGGAGCTGTCCGGCAAGCTCCGCCGGGTAGCAGCGGACCATGGGCAGCTCGGCCGCGACCTCGGCGCGCTCCACGGGGTCGTTGTCCACGAAGGCGAGGGTGTCCAGGCCGATGCCCAGGGTCTCGGCGATGCGCCGGACGGCCGCGCTCTTGGCGCCCCAGCCCACTTCCAGGACGGTGAAAAGATCGTCCAGGCCGTGGCGCCGCAGATGCGCGGCGGCGACTTCGTGCTCTCCTCGGCTGGCGACGGCGTGCAGGATGCCGCGCTCGTCCAGCGCGTTCAGGGTCGCGACCGCGGCGGGCACGGGCTCTGGGTCGTCGCCTTCCAGGACGACGCCGTCCCAGAGCGTGTCGTCCAGGTCCCACACCAGGCACTTGACGGTACTCATGCCCTTGTTCGTGCCCTTGCTCGTGGCGGTACTCATGGGCGAGGGCCCCCTTCGCCGGCCGGTACGTCATGGGTCGTCCCCGCCGCCCCGCGCAACAGGTGCTCGGCGATGTGCAGTTCGGACACCTCGTCGGAGCCCTCGATGATCCGCATCACCTGGGCGTCCCGGAAGAACCGCCCGGCCCTGCTGTCCGGGGCGCACCCCGCCGAGCCCATCAGCTGCACGGCCTGCCGGCTCACGGAGGCGGCGGCGCGGGCCGCCGCGTACTTGGCCATCACCGTCCGGGAGATCGCCTCCGGGTCCCGCTCGCCCCGCAGCCGGGCGGCGGCCCGGCACAGCTCGCGCGCCGCCTCGGTCTCCACGGCCGCGCGCGCCAGCGCCGAGCGGACCACCTGGTGCTCGGCCAGCGCCACCGAGGCCTGGGTCCTGGCCACCGTGTGCGCGATGGCGTCCCCGAGGCACGCCTCGGCCATCCCGACGCAGCCCCAGCCGACCGTGAACCGGCCGTGGTCCAGGGCCGTGGCCGCCACGTGCGAGAGACCGAAGCCCGCGGGCGCCACCAGATGGCCCTTCGGCACCCGTACCGCGTCGAACCGTAGGTGCGCGATACGGGCCGCCCGCAAGCCCAGTTGGCCGTTCACCGGCTCGCGCGTCACGCCGGGCCGGTCGGTCTCGACGAGGACCGTCGCGGGCCGGCCGTCCAGGCGGCCGAGGACCAGGCAGACGGTGGCCAGCTCACCGAAGGTGACCCACCGCTTGACCCCGCTGACCGTGACCGTGTCCCCCTCCACGCTGATCCGTGTCCCCACGGCCGAGAGATCGCTGCCCGCCTCCTGCTCGGTGGCGGCGAACCCGGCCAGCTGCTCCCCGGCGGCGAGCCGCGGCAGCCACGCGGCACGTTGCGCCGCGCTGCCCCAGCGGGCCAGCGTCGCCGCGACCATGCCCTGCACCGTCACCAGGCCGCGCAGCGCGCTGCACACGGAACCGAGCCGAGCGCACAGTTCGCCCAGCTCCAGCGGGGTGGCCCCGCCGCCTCCGTAGCGCTGGGGCACGTCGAGGCCGAGCAGTCCGGCGCCGGCCATGTCCCGTACGGTCCGCTCCGGCACCCCGCCGTGCAGATCCCAGGCCGCGGCCTCGTCCCGCAGGGCGGCGAGGTCCGGCAGAACCGCAATCCCCGTCGACACCCGCATCAGCCCGCCGTCTTGCGCAGCACGAAGTCGGTGAGCCGGACCACCGTACGGAAGTGGTCGAGTTCGAGGTCCTCCACGCCGACCTCCAGGCCGAACCGCCACTCCACGAACGTGACGAGCTCCAGGGCGAAGAGCGAGTTGACCAGGCCCAGGGCGAAGTAGTCGTCGTCGGGTCCGACCTCGTGTCCGGACCCCTTGGCGAGGAACGCCGACAGCTCGCCGCTCACCTCGTCCGCCGTCGGCGGCCGACCGGTCTCCGTGCCCATCCGTGCCCCTTCCCCAGCTTCGTGTCACGAACTCCGTGCTACGGGGGCCACCAGACCCCCGTAGGTCTCTACAGGTAGTGCGACGTGCCGCCGCCGTCTCCGTGCTCGACCAGCAGGAGGCTCCAGGCCGCCACCGGGCTGACGTTGTACAGCAGCCCGCGCTGCCCCTCGGCCAGGTCGCCCGATTCGATCGCCGACATCAGGTTCAGGAGCACGTCACTCGGCCCGAGATGGCCGTAGCGGCGCAGGTTGTCCGCGCACACCCCGGACAGCTCCACGCCGAGCGTCTCCTCGGTGAAGCGGAGGGAGCCCAGTGACAGGTTCTGGCTGAGGTGGCAGCCGACGTCGGCGGGGCGCATGCCGTTGCGGTCGAGCAGCGTGCGGTGCAGCTCGCGCAGCTGGTTGCGGGTCTCGATGGCCAGCTTGAACGAGTAGCCGTGCACGTCCGCGCACTCCTCGCGCCACTCGGCGGAGGGGCGGTCGCGGTAGTCGACCGCGAAGAGGTCCCAGTAGGCGCCGTTGGTCCGCTGGACCACGTCGAGCAGCCGCAGCGGCCCGTGCCGGGAGACCAGGACGGCCTGGCCGCCGTCACCGCTCACGGTGACCGGGTGGCGGTAGCGGCGCGGCGTGGCGGGCTTGCTGCCGTGGGCGATCAGGACGTTGTCGACGGAGTCGTCGGCGGCGAGGAGGCCGCGTGCGGCGAGCAGCGCCGGGCTGATGGAGGCACAGCCGAGGCCTCCCACGGAGAAGGTCACCGCGCGGCGGGCGCCGAGCCGGGCCTGGAGCCGGGTGGCCTCCGAACTCATCAGGGTCTCGGGCGAGCGCGCGTCGATGACGATCAGCGCGTCGAGTTCGTCCGGGCTGAGACCCGCCTCGGCCAGGGCGCGCGAGGCGGCACCGGCCGCGAGTTCGGTGGCCGACAGGTCGTCGGCGCGGATCTCGTCGATGCCGAGCCCCAGGCAGGTCTCCGCCTCGGTGGCGGGCAGTTCGGCCAGCTCCGGCAGTTCCGCGACCTTCACCGTCCGCTGCGGCAGGTAGTGCGCCACGGCCCGCAGCGCCACGCTCACCGCCATCTCAGCCCTCCCGCCCGGCCCCGGGCGGCACGGCCGCCACGCCGCTCAGCTCGGTGAACGCCTCGGCGAGGTGGTCGGCGAACTCCGCCATCCCGGCGGCCTCGTAGCGGCCGTTGTGGACCAGCCTGATCTCCAGCGTGCCGTGCACGACCGCCGTGACGACGACGATGGGATTGACTTCGAGGAGCGTCCCCATCCGGCCCGCGAGCGGCGCCTGGCTGATACGGACGGCCCCGTCACCGACCTGGATGGTGTCGACGCCGCCGACCTTGTGCTCCACGCACACCAACGGCTCGGCCAGCTGCCGCAGTTCCTCGACGGCGGCGGTGCGCGGGCTCAGCGTGCGCAGGATGCCGAAGCCGACGCCGTCGTTCGGGACGGCCCGCAGCGCGTCGACGACGCCGGGCAGCGCGTCGGGGACGCGGGCGCCGGGCTCCACGGGGAGCAGCACGGGGAAGAAGTTGGTGAACCACCCCAGGGACCTGGACCGGTCCGCAGGGCGGTACGGGTTCGGTGAACCGTGGCCGACGGTCCCCAGATAGGCGTGCGGCTGCCCGCGCCACCGGGCCCACGCGCAGGCCACGGCGGCCAGCGCCGCCTCCCGGCTCGCCGGTCCCGAGACGGTCAGCGGAGCCGCGAACGTGTCGGCGGGCACCTGCCGGTAGATGATGCCGGGCTCGGCGGCGGGCGTCTCGGCCTCCGTGGGGGCGTCCCCCTGCCGGCCCGCGCGCAGCACGCTCGTCCAGTAGGTGAGTTCGCCCGCCAGCTGGTCGGACTGGGCCAGCTCGTGCAGCCGCCCGGCCCAGGCGCGCCAGGCGGGCGGGCGGGTCTCGTGGCGCGGCGCGCCGGTGGCCGCGATGTCCGCGAGGGCCCCGTTGAGGTCCTCAAGGAGCGGGACGGTCGAGATCTCGTCGTACGCGAAGTGGTGCACCACGAGCAGCAGTACGCCGGGGCGGTGCGGCCCCCGGCTGTAGAACTTGGCCTGGAGCAGCGGGCCGCGCGCGAGGTCCAGCTTGTCGATCAGTTTGTCCTTGTCGGCTTCCAGCAGCGCCAGTTCGTCCTCCGGGCCCAGCGGCGGCAGCACGGTGGTGTCGAGCAGTTCGGCGTGCTCGACCGCCGCGCACTCGGCGCGCCAGCCCAGGCCGTTGCGCAGGAAGCGGTAGCGCAGCGGTTCCTGGATCGCCACGAGGTGCGCGAGGGCCGTGCGGACGGACTCGGCCGGCACTCCGGCCGCGACCTCGATGACCTCGATCGTGACGAAGTCCGCCGGTGCCTCGTCCCTGCCGTCGAGCAGGCGGTGGATCAGCGGGGTGAGGGGCAGGGAGCCGGAGGGGGTGGTGTCCTGGGGTGTGCCCGCCGCCGTCCCGGCCGCCGGTGCGTCGCCGCCGGCCGTGGACCCGGTCGCCGCCGCCACCTCGGCGAGCCCGCGCAGGGTGGGGTGGCGGAGCACGTCCTGGGGCGTGACGTGGACGCCGACGCGGCCTGCCCGTGCGGCGACGCCCACGCTCAGGAGGGAATCGCCGCCGATCTCGAAGAAGTCGTCGTCGGGTCCGATGCCGGCGCGGCCGAGCAGCTCGGTCCAGATCCCGGCCAGCACCCGTTCCGCCTCGGTCACGGACAAACCGGGGGCGGGTGCGGGGCCGGCGGCGAGGGTGGGGCGTGCGGCTGGCGGCATGGTCGGCTCCTGGGGGTCCCGGGGTTGCTGTGGTTCCTGGGGTTGCTGTGGTTCCTGGGTCGCTCGGGTGAGGCCGCGGCGGTCGAGTTTGTTGCCGCCGGCGGTCCTGGGCAGGGCGGTGTGCGGCACCACGCGCGCGGGCACCATGTGCGCCGGCAGCCGGTCGGCGACGGCCGCGCGCAGCTCCGCCTCTCCCGGCAGCGCCTCCCCCGCCACGTGGGCGACCAGCCGCAGCGAGCCCGACGCCTGCCGCTCGGGGACGACGACGGCCTCACGTACGCCCGCGCAGGCCACCAGGGCCCGTTCGATCTCGGCGGGCTCGACACGGAATCCGCGCAGGGAGATCTGATGGTCGGCACGCCCGTGCACGGTGAGGGTGCCGTCCGGCGCGCGGCTCGCCAGATCACCGGTGCGGTACATGCGCGAGCCCGGCGGACCGAACGGATCGGCCACGAAGCGGGCCGCGGTGCGTCCGGGCCGCCGGTGGTAGCCGCGCCCCACGGACGCACCGGCGACATAGAGCTCGCCGGTGTCCGCCGGGCGGCAGCGGTCGTCCAGGACGTAGGCGGCCGAGCCCGCGATCGGGTGGCCGATGTCGGGAGCGGAGTCACCCGATGCCGCGATCCGGGACCACGTACAGGTGACCGTGCACTCGCTGGGGCCGTAGAGGTTGAGCACCTCGAACGGCAGCCGGGCGGGCGGCCGCACGTGCAGCCGGTCTCCGCCGATCCCGAGGGTGCGCAGAGCGAGTCCGGGCACGGGGGCGTACTCGGCGAGCAGCAGTTCCGCCCTCGGCGTGGGCAGCATGGTCACGGTGATCCGGTGTTCCGCCAGCCAGCGCAGCAGCTGGTCGGGGGTCTGCGACGCGGGCAGGAAGTGCAGGGTCGCGCCGTGACAGAGCGGGCCCAGGATCTCCATGACGGCGGCGTCGTATCCGGCCGCCGACGACTGCGCCACCTGGTCGGACGCGGAGACCCGCAGCTGTTCGCCGTACCAGCGCAGCAGGTTGCGGAAGCCGCGGTGCTCGATCTCGCAGCCCTGGGGCCGGCCCGTCGAACCGGAGGTGTAGACGATGTAGGCCAGCCCCGCGGCGGTGTCCGGCGCGGCGGGGCCCGGTCCGCCGTCGGCGGACTCGTCCCGCAGGACGGTGATGGCGTCGCCCTCGATCATGACCGGGGCGCGCAGTTCGGAGAGGATCGCGGCCCGGCGCTTCCCGGGGGCCGTGGGGTCCAGACAGACGAACGCCGCGCCGATGGCGTGCGCCGCGAGCCAGCCGACGACCAGCTCCGGGCCGCGCTCCGCGCACACCGGGACCAGCCGCCCCGCACCGGACCGCCGCAGCCGCTCCGCGAGGTCCCCGACGCGCCGGACGAGCTCCCCGTACGAGACGTGCTCACCGGCGACGACGAGCGCGGTCCGCTCGGGGGCGCGCTCGGCGTGCTGCTGGACCGCTTCCCAGGCCGTGTCCGGGAGTGCCGTCGCCTCGACGCGACTGGTCGGGTTCCACGAGGGCAGCGCCTCGCCGAGCGGGCTGTCCGGGTCCGCGAGGGCCGCGCCGACGATGTCCTGGTAGAAGCGGCACAGGTCGCGCATGGTCGACGCGTCGAACAGGTCGACCGCGTACTCCAGGTAGCCGCTCATCGGGCCGTCGTCCTGGTCCATGATGCCGAGCGTCAGGTCGACCTTGGCGGTGCCGGGGGCGACGCCTTCACCGCTGTCCTCGGCGACGGGCGCGACCGTGAGGCCCTCCAGCCGCGGCGGGTGGGGCACGGTGTTCTGATGCGAGTAGGCCACGGTGAACATCGGGTGCCGGGACGCGTCACGCGGCGGCTTGAGCGCGGCCACGATGTCCGCGAACGGCACCTCCTCGTGGTCGAGCACCCCGGTGACGGTGGCCGAGCAGCGCCGGACCAGCTCGCGGAACGTCAGGCTCGGGTCGACCTTCGTACGGAACGGCAGCGCGTTGTTGAAGTAGCCGATCAGTTCGTGGGTCACCGGGTTGCCGCGGCCTGAGGTGGCGGATCCGATCACGACGTCGTCCTGGCCCGCCCACCGGTGCAGCAGCGCGTCGACGACGGCCAGCATGGTGACGAAGGTCGTCACGCCTTCCTGACGGCTGAACTCCCTCAGTGCTTCTGTGTGTTCACCGCTCAGCGAGAACTTCAGCAGGGCTCCGGCATGCGACTCGACCTCGGGGCGCGGCCGGTCGAGGGGCAGTTCGAACGGGCGCAGTCCGGCGAGGTGCGCGCGCCAGAAGTCCAGCCCCGACTCGCGCAGCCCGGAGTCGAGCCGGGACCGCTGCCAGGCCGCGACGTCGGCGTACTGCACGGGCAGAGCGGGCAGGTCGGGAGCGCGTCCGGCGAGGCGCGCGGCGTAGCACTCGGCCAGGTCACGGAAGTAGATCCGGGGCGCCCAGCCGTCGAAGACGCCGTGGTGCCAGGTGCACAGGAGCAGGTGGTCCTCGTCCGACACGGCGAAGAGGACGGCGCGCACCAGGGGGCCGCGCGCCAGGTCGAAGGGTGTGGTCGACTCGGCCTCCGCCAGCTCCCGCAGCCGTTCCTCGGGGTCCGCCTCGCCGCTCAGGTCCACTACCTTCAGCTCCGGCTCCGGCACGTCGGCGTACACCCGTGGCACGCCGTCGGCGTCGGCGGCGATCCGGGTGCGCATGACCTCGTGCCGCCGGGCCAGGTCCACGAGCGCTCCGCTCAGGGCCGTGCGGTCCAGCGGGCCGTGCAGGCGCAGGTCGGCGGGGATGTTGTACAGGGGTGTGTCCGGGGCGAGTTGGTCGAGGTACCAGAGCTGTTCCTGCCCGATGGACGGCGGCAGCGGCGCTCCGGGCTCGCGCGGCAGCAGCGGGACGGTCCAGTCCGTGTGCGGGCCGACGGCACCCCGGCGCCCGCCGACCAGAGCCGCGAGGTCGCGCACCGTGCGGTGCTCGTAGAGATCGGCGAAGGTCAGCTTGACGGCGAACCGGCTCTCGACCTCGCGCAGGAGGCTGATGCCGGCGATGGAGGTGCCACCGAGCCCGAAGTAGTCCGAATCGGCCTGTACTTCGGGGGACTTGAGGATGCGACGCCAGATGTCCGCGATGGCCTGCTCCAGGTCCGCGTCATGCGCGGTACTGATGTGCGGCGCGGGAAGTGCCTCGCTCTCCCCGCGGGGTGCCTCCTGCGGGCCGCACCAGCACGAGACGGGCTCGAAGGGGTAGGTGGGGGCCTCGATGCGGGGGATGCGGGTGCCGCGAGGGCCGGGCGCGCTCTCGGCGCCTGCGTGGTGCGCCCGCCAGTCGAACGCCGCACCCCACGCGTACAACCGCGCGAGGGCGTCAAGGACTCCGCCATCCGCCTCCTCGCCTGTCTTGCCGCCCGTCTGGTCGCCCGTCTCGTTGTTCGACAGCAGGCGTACGAGAGGCAATCCCGGTTCCTCGGCTGTCACCGCGCGCGACAGGGCGCCGTCCGCGCCCATCTCCAGGAGCACCGCACCCTCGGCGAGGAAGCCGCGTACCGCGCGCCGCAACCCCTCTGGATCGACCGCCGTGGTCGGGGGCGTGTCGTCGTACAACCGGACCGCCTCGTCCTCGCCGATCCGTTCCCGCAGCAGCCGCACCACCACATTCCCGCGACCGGAGCCGACCATCCGGGGATTCTTCAGGCCCAGCCGTCCGAGCAGAGTGAACAGGGCGCGATGGCGCGACAGTTGACCGGACCGGCGCGACTCCAGCGAGGGGAACGCGGTACAGAGGCGGGCCCAGGTCGCATCGTCCAGTTCCGTGTCGCCGGAGAACAGGAGCACCACCGGGACTTCGGGCGCGACCGGCCGGTCCGGCAGCTCGGCCGCGCGCAGCACCTCGGCCAGCTCGCGGGTGTCGCGTGCGGTGCCCGCCCAGCGGTACGGGTGGTCGTCGCGGCCCGCGTTCAGCGCGAACGCGACCTCCGGGAGCCCGTGGTCGGTCTGCTTCAGGAACCTGGCGACCCGCGCGGCGTAACGGCCGAGCGCGGCCGGGGTTTTTGCCGAGAGGGTGACCAGGTGCGGCCGATCGTCCGGTGTCCGCGCACTTGGGGGAAGCTGGGGCGCCTCCTCGATGACGGCGTGCACGTTGGTCCCGGTCAGCCCGAAGGAACTCAGACCCGCCCGGCGGGGCCCCTCCTCCGGGGCGGGCCATGGGGCCGGTTCCGTGCGCACGTTCAGCCGGCCGGCGAACTCGATCAGCGGATTGGGCGCGCTGAAGTGGGCGGTCGGATAGAGCGTGGCGTGACGCAGGGCGGCAAGGACCTTGAAGAGACCGGCCATGCCCGCCGCGTGGTCCAGGTGCCCGACGTTGCTCTTGACCGACCCGATGTCGAGGGGTGCGCCCGGCCGTCCGCCGGATTCTCCGCCGCTCGCCGCGAGGGCCTGCCGCAGCCCGTCCGCCTCGACGACGTCACCGAGCGGGGTGGCCGAGCCATGGCATTCGACGTAACCCGCCTTGCCGAAGTCGGCCTCCGCGTCCCGCCACGCCTCGGCGATGACGGCGGCTTGGGCACTCGCGCTGGGGGCGCTCATGCTGGTGGCTCCGGCGCCGTTGTGGTTGACGGCGACGCCGCGCAGCACGGCGTGGATCGGGTCCCCTTCGGCGAGCGCGTCGGACAGCCTCTTGAGGACGACATAGCCGCCGCCTTCCCCGCCCGTCGTACCGTCGGCCCGCGCATCGAACGGGCGGCACACGCCCTCCTGCGATTCGACGCCGAGCAGCCGCTCGTGGTCCTGCTCGGGCAGCAGCACCGAGTGCACGCTGAGCCCACCGGACACCGCGAGGTCACACTCACCCTCGCGCAGCTTCTGGACGGCGAGCGCCAGCGCGCTCAGGCTGCCGCTGCACGCGGTGTCGACGACGAGCGCGGGTCCGGCGAAGTCGAAGAGGTACGAGACGCGGGCGGCCAGCGCGGCCGGGATCGACCCGAGGATCTGCTGCGGGTCGTCCTTCCCGTACAGCCGCGCGTACGACGGGTCCGGTGCGCTGACGACCACGGCCGTGCGGGAGCCGCGCAGCGTGGCCGGGGCGAGGCAGGCGTTCTCCAGTGCCTGGTGGACCAGTTGGAGGGTCAGTCTCTGGTGCGGGTCCATGAGTTCGGCCTCGCCGGGCGAGATGCCGAAGAAGGCGTGGTCGAAGAGGTCTATCCGGTCCAGATAACCCAGCTGCGCGTACTCGGTCCGCGGGTCGCCGCCCGCGTAGGTGATCCGGTCGGCGTCCGCCGCCCGTACGGCGTTCCGGCCGGCGGTGAGGTTGTCGTGCAGCCGGTCCAGCGTGTCTGCCTCCGGCAGTGCGCACGCGATCCCGATGATCGCTACGGCTTCCCGGCTCTCGCGGCCGTCGCCGCCGTCTCGACAGTCTCCGTCGTTTCCGTCGTCTCGGCCGTCTCGGTCATCTCGGCCGTCTCGGTCGTCTCGGTCGTCTCGGTCGTCTCGGCCCATCGTGTGCCCCCGTTTCACAGCCCGCCTCACAGTTCGTGGTCGCCTTCGACGCCGTGGTCGCCCGTGTGGTCGACGCCGGGGTCGGTCACGGGGTCGGCCGTGCGGCGCAGGTCGAGGCGGGCCGCCATCGCCTCGATGGTCGAGTGCTCCAGGAGTTCGGCCATGCTCAACCCGGGCAGCTGGTCGGCGAGTCGCAGGAGGGTGAGCGAGGAGCCGCCCGCCTCGAAGAACTTCTCCCGGACACCGACCCGCTCCCTGCCGAGCAGTGCGGTCCACGCCTTGGCCACGGTCCGCTCGCTGTCGGTGCGCGGCGGCAGATACCCGGCGCCCACCGGAGCCTCGGGTGAGGGCAGGGACTGCCGGTCGACCTTGCCGTACGGGGTCAGGGGCATCCGTTCCATGGAGACGTACGCCGTCGGGATCATCTGTTCGGGCAGCCGGCTCGCCAGGTATGCGCGCAGGTCACCCGCCCCCGGGCCGGCCACTGTGCCTGCTCCCGTCTCTCCGCCGCCTCCGGGCGGCCCCGGCGTCGCGCTCACCACGTACGCCACCAGGTGCCGCGCGGAGCCCTCCCCCGCGGCGACCACGCACGCCTGTGCCACCCCAGGATGTTCGGTGAGGGCGGCCTCCACCTCGCCGAGCTCCACGCGCACGCCGCGTACCTTGACCTGGTCGTCGGACCGGCCGACGAAGTGCAGGGTGCCGTCGGGCGCCCAGCGCACCAAGTCCCCCGTGCGGTACATCCGTTCGCCCGGTTCCCCGAACGGGCATGCCACGAAGTGGCCCGCGGTCAGCCCGGGGTGGCCGAGATAGCCGCGTGCGAGGCAGTCCCCCGCGAGATGCAGTTCGCCGACGACACCGACCGGCACGGGCCGCAGCCGCGCGTCCAGGACGAAAGCCCGGGTGCCCGCCGCGGGCCGGCCGAGCGGCGGAGAGCCGCTCCCGGACAACGGGGTGCTCATGACGGTGCACACCGTCGCCTCGGTCGGTCCGTAGCCGTTGAGCACCCGTCCCGCGCGCGACCAGCTCTCGACCGTGTCTCCGGGCAGCGCCTCACCGGCCGCGAACACGGTCAGGCCGGGTATGGACGCGGCGGACATGGTCGCCATGACGGCGGGCGGCGTGACGAGGTGGGTGACCCCGCGCTCCCTGATGAGCCCGGTCAGCTCCGGCAGGGGGCGCGGCGGGGCCAGGACGGCGGTGGCCCCGGTGACCAGCGGCACGGCCAGCTCGAAGAACGCGCTGTCCCAGGCGGGCGAGAGCCAGTTGAGCATCCTGCTGCCCGGCCCGATGCCCGCGTTCTGCACCCCGGTGGCGGCGAGATGCGCGACGCCCCGGTGGGTGACGACCACGCCCTTGGGGCGCCCGGTCGAACCGGAGGTGTAGATCACGTAGGCGGCGTTGGCGGGATCTGCCCGCAGTTTCGGCGCTGTCGTGCGCGCCGGTGCCGGTGCCGGTGCCGTACCGCCTTCCGTGCCCGTGCCCGTGCCCGCGCCCAGGCCCGTGTCCGTACCCGTGTCCGTACCCGTGCCCAGGTCCAGGAACGGTTCCGTGTCGGGGCCGAGCGTCAGCACCGGCACGCCCGGATCCCACCCGGCGTCCGTCGGCAGCAGCACCAGCGCGGCGCCCGCGTCGGCCAGCATCCACGCGCGCCGCTCGGCGGGATGGCCGGGGTCGAGCGGCAGCGTGGCCGCACCGGCTTTCCACACCGCCAGCTGAGCCGTCGCCATGACGACCCCACGCGGTAGGCACAGGCCGACGATCGACTCGGGCCCGATGCCGCGAGCGGCCAATGCGCGAGCCAACTGGTCCGCATGCCGGTCCAGTTGGGCGAACGTCACCTGCTCGGTCCCGTCGCCGCTCAGGAGCGCGAGCGCGTCCGGCGTACGGCGGACCTGCTCGGCAAACAGGTCCTGGATGCAGCGGGGTTCGGCGGAGGCGAGGGGCGACCGGGACCAGTCACCGAGGACTTGGTCCCGCTCCCCCTCGGGCAGCATCGGCAACTCGCCGACGCTGCGGTGCGGCTCGTCCGCGATGCCGTGCAGCACGGTCCGCAGCCGACCCGCGAGCCGCTCGATGGTGCCGGTCTCGAACAGCGCCGGGTCGTAGGCCAGTTGCAGGACCAGCTCGTCGCCCGGGTGCGTGACCAGGGCGAGGGGGTAGTTGGTGGTGTCGTCGCCGTCCAGCTCGACCACGCGCAGGTCGCCGTGGTGTACGGAGGCCGGGTCGCCCGGGTAGTTCTCGAACGCGAGCGTGCTGTCGAACATCCGGGTCCCGGTGGGCACCCCGCTGTAGTCCTGCATCCGGGACAGCGGATGGTGGCCGAACTCCCGTGCCGTCGCCTGCTCTTCCTGAAGCCGCGTGAGCCAGTCGAGGACGTCGGCCCGGGGGTCGACCGGCACCCGTACGGGCAGGGTGTTGATCAGCGGGCCGCTGATGGTCTCCACGCCGGGTATCGCGGCCGGACGGCTGGAGACCGTGGTGCCCAGAAGCACCTCGTCCACTCCCGCGTGCCGGGCGAGCAGCACCGCCCAGGCGCCCTGGACGACCGTGCTGACGGTCAGCCGGTGGCGCCGCGCGAAGCCCCCGATGTCCGGGGTGCCCGGCAGCCGCAGCTCGTACGTCCGCGCCACGCCGCTGACCGGGCCCGTGGGGCGGTGGTCGTACGGCAGAGGTGTGGGCGTGTCGAATCCGGCGAGTGCCTTGCGCCAGTAATCCTCGGCCGCCGCGTCGGCCCGCTCGTCCGCACCACCTCGACCGTGCGGCCCGTACCCTCCGTGCAGCCACGCCACGTACTCCCGGAAGGGCGTGCACACGAGGGGCTCCGGCTGTTCGCCCCGGGTGAGCGCGGCGCAGCCGGCGAGGACCGCGTCCAGGGTCCGGGTCATGCTCCAGCCGTCCATGAAGAGGTGATGCGTCGTCAGGAGCACGTGCACCCTGCGGTCCGAAAGCCGCGCGATCCCCACGCGGAAGGGGATCGGACATCGCAGGTCGAGGCCTTCGGCCCGGTCCTCGTCCTCCAGGGTCCGCAGCCGCGCGCGCTGCTCGCCGGGCGGCAGCGACCGAAGGTCGTGGTGCGTGATGCGGGGCTCCGCGCGGTGCACGACCTGCACGGGCTCGCCGAGACCGGACCAGTGCGCCGTACTGCGCAGCACGGGGTGCGCGGCGACCACGCGCCGCCAGGCGTCGGCCAGCGCCCCCGGGTCCGTGACGCCGTCGAGGACGAACGTGAACCGGCGGGCGTAGACATCGGTCCCGTCACCATCGCTCAGGCCGCTCAGGCCGCTCAGGGAGTGGTAGAGCATGCCGGACTGGAGCGGTGTCAGCGGATAGACGTCCTCGACCTCGCGCCCGCTCCCGACCAGCGCGTCGACCTGCGCCTGGTCGAGCGTGGCGAGCGGGTAGTCCGAGGGCGTCCGCCCGCCGCTGCCGGGCGCGAGGCAGTGCGCGGTGATCGCGCGCAACGCCGCCAGCGTCCGGTCGGCGAGCCGCCGGATCTCCGGACCGTCGTAGACATCGCGGGAGTAGTCCCAGGTGAAGGTGAGTTCGCCGCCGACGGTCCGGGCCGTCACCTCAAGCCCGAACGGGCGGTTCTCCTCCGGGTGGAGGGCGTCGGTGAGCGGGAACTCCCGTCCGCTGTAGCAGCCGCCGCGGGCGTCGGGAGAGGCGAACCGGCCGAGGTAGTTGAAGTTCACGGGAGGCCGGGGTCCGCGCGGTGCGCCGGGTCCGCGCAGGTAGCGCAGTGCGTCATGGCCGAGGCCGTTGTGGGGAACGGCGCGCAGCTGCTCCTTGACCGCCTTGAGCGCGGGTCCCCAGTCGGCCGTCTCCGCCGCGTACGCCTCTGGGGCCGTGTCCACCTCGTACGCTTCTTCGGCCGGATCCGGCAGCTCGATGGTCACCGGGAACTGCGTGGTGAACCAGCCGACCGTACGGGAGAGGTCCACTCCGTCGAAGAGCTGTTCCCGGCCGTGGCCCTCCAGGTTGATCGCCACGGGCCCCGGGCCGAGCGCCCACGCGAGGGCGGTCAGGAGTATGTCGTTCGGCCGGGTGCGGTAGGCGGCGGGCGCCTGACGCAGCAGCGCCGCGGTCTCGTCCTGCGTCAGCCCGGCGGTCAGGACCGCGCCGGTGCTGACCTTGGCGGGGTCGGACGGGGCTTGCGGCGGGGGCTGGACGCCCGTCCAGTAGGGCAGTTCGTCGTCGAGTCCGCCAGAGGCCACGTACGCGTCGAGCCGTCGCGCCCAGTCCGGGAACGAGGTGGTCTTGGGGCCGAGGTCGATCGAGGCGACAGGGGCATCAGGGGATCCCGCGGTGGCCTGGAGATAGGCGGTGCGCAGGTCCTCCAGCAGGATCCGCCAGGAGACGCCGTCGACCACGAAGTGGTGGACCATCAGCAGCAGCCGCGGGGGCCGCTCCGGGCCCAGGTCGATGTGGACGGCCTTGAGGAGCGGCCCTGTCCGCAGATCGAGCGCGGCCTCGGCGTGTGCGACGACGGCGGACAAGTCGGGGGACGGGGATGGATCGTCGGCCAGCCCGCCGTAGGTCTCGAAGACGTCGTCGCCCTCCTCGCCTTCCTTGTCCTCCTCGCCTTCCTTGTCCTCCTCGTCCGCCATCGGCGCGATCCGCAGCCGCCACGTCCCGTCGTCCTCGTCACGCGTCGCCCGCGTCCGCAAGGCGTCATGGTGCGCGACGAGCGCATGCACGGCTGCGCGCAGAGCCGTCACGTCCACCCCGGGGGCCAGCTCGACGCAGCGGGGCATGGTGAAGCGGTCGGGGCACGCGGTGATGTTCTCGAAGAACCAGTGCTGGATCGGGGTGGGCGGGAACAGCCCCGTCAGGGAGGCGTCGGCCGCCTGCGCGACGGTAGAGGCGTCGAGGGGCTCCCCCGCTTCGGTGGTGAAAGCGTCGGGCGGCCCGGACGCGCCGGCGAGGACGTGAGCGTCGGGCACGATCTCGGCGAGCTCGCGGATCGTCTGCCGGTGGAAGATGTCGCGCGGTGCGATCCGCAGCCCCGCACGCCCGAGAGCGGCGACGACCTGGACGCTGAGGATCGAGTCGCCGCCGAGCTCGAAGAAGTTGTCGTCGATTCCGGCCCGTTCGAGGCCGAGGGCCGACGTCCATGCCTCCGCCAGCACCCGTTCCACGCGGGTGCGCGGCGCCTCGAAGCGGGGACTCGTCGCGGGCCGTCCCGGTTCGGGGAGGGCGTGGCCGTCCACCTTGCCGTTGCGGTTGACCGGCAGCTCGTCCAGCACCACAAAGGCGGAAGGCACCATGGGCGCGGGCAGCACCTCCGCGACAGAGCGCCGCAAGGCCTCGGGGGTGGGGGGCGCGGCTGCTCGTCCGTCACCGCAGCCCCCGTCACCGCAGCCCCCGTCGCCGCAGCCCTCGTCCACGCAGCCCTCGTCCCCCGACTGCCCGCCGGCCGCCACGACGTATGCCACGAGCCTGCCGTCCCGCGCCACCACCACGGCCCGGCCCACCCCCGGGTGAGCGGCAAGGACCGCCTCGGTCTCCCCCGGTTCGACGCGGAAGCCCCGCACCTTCACCTGCTGGTCGACCCGCCCGCGGAAGTCCAGTAACCCGTCGGCCCGGCGCCTGACCAGGTCCCCCGAGCGGTACAGCCGTGCCCCGGGGACCCAGGGGTCGGCCACGAAGCGTTCGGCGGTGAGGCCGGGCCCGCCGACATACCCTCGTCCGACCCCGGGGCCTCCGATGTACAGCTCGCCGTCCATCCCGGTGGGCACGGGCCGCAGATAGGGGTCGAGCACCTCGATGCGGGCGCCGTCGACGGGCCCGCCGATGGGCATGGCCCCGGCGACCGTGTCCGGGTCCGTCCCCGCGGGCAGCAGATGCGTCGTGGCGGCGACGGTCGTCTCCGTCGGCCCGTAGACATTGACAAGGGTGTGCCCCGGCAGCCAGGCCGCCACCAGCTCGGGCGGGCAGACATCGCCGCCGAGCAGGACCGTTTCGAGGGCCGGGACCTCGCCGGGGGCGAGGGTGGCGAGCAGCGCGGGCGTCAGGAGCAGCTGCGTCACGCCGTCGCGGCGCAGCTGCTCGGCGAGGCCGACCGCTCCGTCGCGTTCGTCGGCCTCGCTCAGGTGCAGGGTGGTGCCCGAGCACAGCGCGACCAAGGCGTACCAGAGGCCGCCGTCGAAGCAGACCGAAAGATGCAGCAATCCCCGGGCGTCCGACCCGAAGCCGAACCGGCGGCAGCCGTCCTCGGCGATCCGCCTCCCCAGGGAGCCGTGTTCGATCATCACGCCCTTGGGACGGCCGGTCGAGCCCGAGGTGTAGATGACGTAGGCCAGGTTCGACGGTCCCAGGCCGGTACGGGGTGGTGCGTCGGCCCGTGGCACCTGCTCGGCCCCGCCGCGCGCCGCCCCGCCGCCCCACGCCGGGCCGCCCCACGCCGGGCCACCCTGCTCGGCGCCGTCCTGCTCGTCCCCGCCCTGCTCGGCGCCGCTCGGGTCCAGGCAGGTCACGGTCGTGCCGTCGGGCAGTGGCAGTACGCCGTGAAGCGGCTCGCGGGTCAGCACCACCCGCGTGCCGGTGTCCGCGAGCAGTAGCGCGAGCCGCTCGCGCGGATACCGGGTGTCCAGCGGCACCATCGTGCCGCCGGACTTGAGGACGGCGAGGAGCGCCACGATCAGCTCCGGCGAGCGCTCCAGGCAGATCCCGACGGGCGTCTCGGGGCCGACCCCGCAAGCCACCAGGCGGTGGGCGAGCCCATTGGCGCGTGCGTCCAGCTCGCGGTACGTCAGCTCTGTCCCGCCGTGTACGACGGCAGGGTGTTCGGGAGCCCGCCGCGCCCACTCCGCGAACAACTCGTGGGCGAACGGCGGAGGCTGTTCCTCGGACCGAGGCGCGGCCGGGACCGGAGGCGAGTCCATGGACAGCATCCGCAGCGGCCGTTCGGGATCGGCGGCGATCTCCGCGAGGAGCGCGGTCAACTGCCCGGTGAGGCGGCGTACGGTGGCGTCCTCGTACAGGTCGGTGTTGTAGTTGACGTAAAGCCGCAGCTCGTCGCCCCGCTCGCGGAACTCCAGGGTCAGGTCGAAGGTGGCCGAGACCGTGGGCAGTTCCAGTTCCTCGGCGGTCAGCCCGGCGAAGTCCGGCTCCCTGGTGGGCGCGTTCTGCATCACCACCATCGTGCTGACCAGCGGCGAGCGGGCCGGGTCGCGCTCCGGTGCCAGCGCGCGCACGACCTGCTCGAACGGTACGTCCGCGTGCGCGACGGCATCCAGCAGGGTGTCCCGGACCTGGCCGAGGAAGTCGCCGAAGGGCTGCCGCTCGTCCACGGTGGAGCGGACCACGACCGTATTGACGAAGTACCCGACGAGATCGGCCCATTCGGTACGGCTGCGCCCCGCGTCCACCGTGCCGACGGCCACATCGGCCTGCCGGCAGTGCCGGGAGAGGAGAAGCTGGGCAGCCGCCATCAGTGTCGTGAACAGACTCACCCGCCGTGCCTTGCTGAGCTCCTTCAGCCGCGCGGTGACATCGGCGGGGACGGTGGCCCACCGCGCGGCGCCGGCGCTGCCGCGCACGGCGGGGCGCGGCCGATCGGTGGGCAGCTCGGTCGGCATCAGGCCATCCAACTGACATCGCCAGTAGTCGAGTTGACGGTCGGCGTCTGCGCCCGTCGAGTGCGCGTGCTGCCAGCGGGTGAAGTCCGCGTAGCGGGCGCCGAGTACGGGCAGTGCGGCGGGCTCGTCGCGTACGGCGGCGGAGTAACACCGGGCGAGTTCGGAGAGCAGGACCTCGTTGGCCCAGCCGTCGGTGATGAGGTGATGCATCGTCAGGGAGAGGACGTGGTCGTCCGTGCCGAGCCGTATGAGCAGGGCGCGCAGTGGAGGCGCCGCCGCCAGGTCGAAGACACGGCGGCATTCGTCGCGCAGCAGGTGCTCAAGGACTGGTTCCAGCGCGCCCGCCACGCCTTCCGCCGCGCCCTCCGCCATGCCCCCTGCGGCCGACCCGTCGTGATCGCCCCGTAAGTCGATGGAGTCAAGGACCACGGCGTCCGCACCCGGCTCCACCACGACCTGAACGCCCTGCCCGTCGACCTTCTGGAAGGTCGTACGGAGCGCGTCCTGCCTGGTGACCACCTCGGTCAGCGCGGTCCGCAGTGCCGCCACGTCCAGCGGGCCGGTCAGCCGGAGGGCCTTGCCGATGTTGTACTCGGCGCCCGGCGCGTAGTCGTGCAGGAACCACAGCGACTGCTGCGCGAGCGACAACGGCAACGGCAACCGCAACGGCAACAGCTCGTCGGCGTCCGTCCCTGGACGAGACCCGGACGCAGCCCCGACACCAGCCGCGGCCCCGGAAGGCGACACGCTCCCTACGGACGGCCCGACCCCCTCGGCAGGCACCAGCACGGCGGCCAGTTCCGCCAGCGTCGGCCTGTCGAACAGTGCGCGGTAGGGCCACACCACGCCGAGCCGGGATCGCGCGAGGGCGGCGGCCTGGATGCCGATGATGGAATCGCCGCCCAGGTTGAAGAAGTCGTCCTCGGCACCCACCCGTTCCAGGCCCAGCACCTCGGCCCAGATCCCGGCGAGGTCCCGCTCGGCGTCGGTGCGCGGCGGGACGTACGCCGCACCCCGCTCCGGCGCGGGCAGCGCACGCCGGTCCAGTTTCCCGCCCGGCAGCAGCGGCAGCCGGTCGAGCACGACGAACGCCGCCGGGACCATGTGCGCGGGCAGGCTGTCGGCGAGGAAGAGCCGCAGTTCCTCGCCGCTCGGCGGTGTGGGCGGCGCGCCTTCGCCCGTCTCGGGCTCGACGTATCCGACGAGCCCGTGCCTGCTCTCCTCCCCCGCCGTGACGGCCGCGCGCCGCACGCCGGGGTGTCTCAGGAGCGCGGCCTCGATCTCGCCGGGCTCGATCCGGAAACCGCGCACGCTCAACTGCTCGTCCGTACGGCCCAGATACTCCAGGTTTCCGTCGGCCCCCCGGCGCACCCGGTCACCGGTCCGGTACATCCGGGTCCCGGCCGCACCGAACGGGTCGGCGACGAAGCGGCCTGCGGTCAGCGCCCCGCGCCCGTGATAGCCGCGGGCGACGCCGCTCCCGCCCAGATACAGCTCGCCCTCCTTCCCGTCCCGCACCGGCCGCAGTCCCGCGTCAAGCACATGGGCGGCCGTCCGCGCGAGAGGTGTCCCGATGGGCAGGAATCTGCCCTGGACGGCCCGTGCGGCCTCAGGGGTGGGGTGAAGGCGCAGGACACACGAGTCGATGATCGTCTCGGTCGTTCCGTACGCGTTGACCACGAGCGTGTCCGCATGGAGCCGCCCCGCGATCCTGGCGAAGTCCCGTGCGGCCCAGCCCTCGGAGCCGACCGACAGGAGCCGCAGCGGCGGCATACCGCGTCCCGTCCGGTCCGCCTCACGCACCAGCTCCGTGGCGAGCCCCGGCATCGTCTCGACCGCCGTGCCCCCGTGCCGCTCGATCAGTTCGAGAAGCAGCGCCGGATCGGCGATCGCCTCCTCGGGGGCGATCACCAGCGCGCCACCGGAGAAGACGGACCGCAGCATGTCCGCGAAGAACAGGTCGACGGACAGGCTGGTGACCGACACGAAACGCAGCGGCCGCGCGCCGATCCCGTACAACTCGTCCCAGGCCGACCAGATATGGGCCAGCTGCCGATGTTCGACGGCGACCCCTTTGGGCGGTCCCGTGGAGCCGGAGGTATAGATGACGTAGGCGAGATTCTCCGGCGCGGGGCGCACCAAGGGCGGCAACACCTTCCCCGAGTCCGCAGCGCTCTCGGCCAACGCCTGGTGGTCCATCACGGTGAGCCCGGCCGACTCGGTCAATGCGTCGAACAGACCCGCCGTCGCCTGCTCGGTCACCACGGCCGTCACGCCCGCGTCCTCGGCCATCCACCGCAGCCGGTCCTTGGGGTGCGCGGGGTCGAGCGGCACATAGGCCGCACCGGACTTGAGTACGCCCAGTACGCCGACGGCCATCGCGGCACCGCGCCGCACGCAGAGCCCCACCAGCCGCTCGGGGCCTGCGCCGCGCGCGGTCAGGGCCTGGGCGAGGGCGGTGGACCGCCGGTCGAGTTCGGCGAAGGACAACTGCTCGTCCCGCGCGATGACCGCTGGAGCGTCAGGTGTCCGTGCTGCCCGATCGGCGAACAGGTCGAGCGGATCCCGCACAGAACTCCCCCGTCATTAACGGCAGTTGGGCACGCCTCATGCTTCCGTACGGCGAGAGTGCGTATAAGGCCTTTAAGTCGTGCGGAAAACAGCCAGCTCAAGGAATGCATCGGAAAGCGCGCCACATTCACGGCTCACGCTTCTTCTTTCGGCGAATGCGTCGCGGGAACGGTGACCGCCCGAGCGGTGCGCCGGGTCGCCGTGACCCCCGCGTCGGCCATGCGCCGCAGATCGCGCGTCACGCTCACCCGCTTCAGCCAGCGGTCCGTGCCGTCGAACCGCGGCCGGAAGGGTCTACGCCCGTGGACGCACCGCTGGTTGTCCAGGAAGAGGTAGTCGCCCGGTTCCAGGGCCAGGTCGCCGAGCCGCCGACCGATCTCCGCCTTCAGCTCGTCCAGCGCCGCTCGGGCCTCCGGATCGTCCCCGGACACGACGGTGAAGTCGGCGTCCACGCACAGCGACCGGATTCCCGCCGGCCCCGACAGGATCGGAGCGGGCGGGGGATCCGCCCACGCGCCTACGTCCTCGCCGCCGGTGGGGCTGTGCGAGGTGTCGGGCAGGTGGTGGAAGCGCGGCATGCTCAGAATGGCCCGGGTGTGTTCGGTCAGGCGCAGCGAACGCAGTTCGGTCAGGGTGGTCGGCACCCGGTCGGGATTACGCAGGCAGGCGAGGCCCAAATAGTGCGCCCGGTAAGGGTGAAAGGCGTCCTCCGTGTGCCAGCCCAGTTCGACGGAACTGCTCGCGCTGGTCTGCGAATTGCGCGCGTACTCGCTGGGCACCACGTCATGCACCAGGCGGCCCGCCTGCTGCGTCTCCCAGCCGAACACGTCACCGAGCAGCGCACCCAACAGCACCAGGCAGATCTCCGGCGTCAGCGCCGGTTCGCGGGCCGCTCGTTCGAACTCCGGCGGCGTGGGCCCCAGTTCGCCGTCGTCCAGCCGATGCCCGCTGATGCGGAACGCACCGATGTCATCACTGACCCGGACCCGTTCCAGCCACTCCCGCAGACCGTACGGCAGGTGCTGGGCCAGCAGGCGCGCGTCGGCGACGAAGCTCGGGTCCTCCACGCTGTCGTAGGTCGCGGCGGCCTCGGCGGCCACCTTGTCCAGCAGGTCGCTCTCGGCGGCGTCGAGGCGGTAGACCTCGGTCACGTGGTTCATGGAAGCTTCGTTCGTGGCCGCACCGACCGGCCGCCTCTCTCTCATAGCTCTCTCCCCCACGGTTCCTCCCCGTGGCTTGCTCCCCGTGGTTCATTGCCATGGCTCCCTGGCCGGGCCTTGCTCCGCCCGTAGGGCCCCCGTGCTCGCATCCGCGGTGGCAGCTCAGGCCGGACGCCCGAGCAGGAGGCAGCCGACCGTGCCGTCCCGGTCGATGCCGGTGATCAGGGCCAGGTCCTCGCGCTCGGGCCAGTACTGGCCGCCGGCCAAGGCCGCCGAGAGCTGTAGCCCCGCGGACGCGGCGAACGCGTCGCCCAGCAGGGGCCGGCAGTGCAGCCAGTGCGGCTCGGAGTCGCCGGTCACCGCGCGGATGCCGGCCTCTTCCTGCTCCGCGTACTCGCCCAGCGGTGCCACCAGGCGGATGTGGCCGGCGGTGGCGCCTGCCTTGGCGAGCACCGCCCGTACGCACGCGGCGAGCTCGTCGCCGCCGGTCGCGGCGTCCGGGGCGGCCCGGAAGTGCGTCGCGAGGACCGTGGCCACCGGGACGCGCCCGGCAGCCGTCGCGTCGGACGCCGGTTCCATGAGCGCGACCACGCTGCCCTCGCCCAGCGGTGCGGGCGTCTCGCCCGGCCCGCTCGCCGCACGCGCCAGGAGCGCCCGCGCCTGCGAGTACTCCTCCGTGGCCCCGACCAGCAGCCGGCGGCAGTGTCCGCTGCGGTTGAGCCGGACCGCGTAACCGATCGCGAGGAGCGCGGAGAGCCTGCCGCCGGCGACGGTCGTGTTGGGTCCCTTGAGGCCGTGCCAGATCGCGCTCTGCCCGGCGGCCCGGTTCAGGAAGGTGTCCGGGAAGCGCAGCGCGTCCACGAGGTAGGGCCGGGACGCGGTGAGCGCGCCCCGGGTGAAGTCCATGGCGGCCTGCACGCTGCCGTGGCCGACGCCGAGCACGAGACCGATCCGCTCCGGGTCCTCGGTGACCTCGGGGCCCAGTTCGCGCAGCAGCACGTCGATGGCCGTGACGGCGAACGAGGTGGCTCGGCCCATGCCGCGGGTTCCCTTGCGCCCGAGGTGGTCCGACGCCTTGAACCCGGGGACGACCGCGGACCATACACGCTCGCCGGACTCGCCGGACTCGCCGGACTCTCCGCCCTGCGGCTTCGTGCCCGGCTGCGACGGAGACTCCGCGACGGACCCGGACCCCGCGGTGGACCCGGATCCCGCGGTGGGCCCGGACTCCGCGGCGGGCCCGGACTCCGTGACCGCCGAGCGGCCGGACAGCAGGCCGTCGCGCAGGGCGTCGCGGCCCACGCCGTAGGGGGTCACGGCGGACCACCCCGACAGGACCAGGGTCCGGCTGTCCGCAGCCGCACCGCGCGGGCTCAGCGGCCCGGTCGCCTCGATCGTCGTCACGTCATCTCCTGATGCCGGCCCAGCAGCAGCACCACGTTGTTGCCCGCGAACGCGAGGGCGTTGTTCTGCACCACGTTCAGCTCGGCGGGGCGCGCCTCGTTCGGCACGCAGTCGAGGCCGCAGTCCGGGTCGGTGTTCTGGTGGTTGATGGTGGGCGGGATGAAGCTCTCGTGGATGGCGAGCGCGCAGGCGACGGCGGCCAGGGCGCTCGCCGCGCCCATCGCGTGCCCGATCATGCTCTTGACCGACACCGTCGGCGGCGGGGCGTCGAACACCTGGCGGATCGCGCCGGTCTCGACCACGTCGTTGGTGGGTGTGCCGGTGCCGTGCGCCGAGATCAGGTCCACGTCCTCGGGCTTGATGCCCGCGTTGGCGTGCGCGAGCCGGATGCACCGGGCCAGGCTGTCCTGGTCGGGCGCGACCGCGTGCCCCGCGTCGCAGTTGAGCCCGTATCCGAGCACCTCGGCGTAGATCCGCGCGCCGCGTGCCCGCGCCGAGCGCAGACTCTCCAGGACCAGTACGCCGCTGCCCTCGCCGGAGAGCAGACCCTTGCGGTCCTTGTCGAAGGGCTGGCACTTCTCGGGGGCGATCGTGCCGAAGCGGTAGAACCCGGTGAACGTCTTGCGGCACACGGCGTCCGCGCCACCGCAGAGCGCGATGTCGACGTCACCGGTGCGCAGCGCGTCGTAGGCGCTGCCGATCGCGTAGTTGCCGGCCGCGCAGGCCGTCCCGATCGTCATCGTCTCGACGTCGCGCAGGCCGAGCTCGCGGACGACGCCGGAGGCGAGCCGGTTGGCGTCGGCGCGCTCGGCGATCGCGGGGTCGAGTGCCTCGTCGCCGTCGGCCAGTTGCTGTCCGGTCAGGGTGTCCAGGTCGCGGGTCTCGCCGTCGCTGGTGCCGACGGACACGAGGACCCGGCGGCTGCGTACGTCCTCGACGTCGAGTCCGGCGTCGCCGAGCGCCATGCGGGCGCCCGCGACGGCGAACTGGGTGGCGCGGCCGACGCCTTCGGGTTCCAGCCGCTCCAGCCACTCCTGGGGGGCGAATCCGGTCACCTCGCATCCGATGGAGTGCGCGAAGCCCGTGGTGTCGAAGGCCGTGAGGGGCTTGGCCCCGCTGCGGCCCTCGCGCAGACCCGCGCAGAAGTCGCCGACTCCGGTGCCGATGCTGCTGACCACGCCCAGACCGGTAATCACCACTCTGTCCAAGGCGTCGTCCACATCACCGCCCACGCCGCCGTCTACGGCGCCGCCCACGTCACCACCTACGCCGCCGCCCACGTCACCACCTACGCCGCCGTCCACGTCACCGTCTACGCCGCCGTCCACGTCACCGTCTACGCCGCCGTCCACGTCACCGTCTACGCCGCCACCCACGTCACCGTCCACGTCACCGTCCTGGCTCACTTCGCCCTCCTCGCGTCGGGGATCCGGATCAGCGACTGGTGGCGAGCGCTTCGCCGACCACGGCGAACACGCTCTCCAGGTCGTCCATCAAGAACCCCTTCTCCTCGTCGATCTCGACGTCGAAGGCCCGCTCCAGCGACGCGCCGAGGGCCACAAGCGCCATCGAGTCGGCGCCGTAGACCTCGGTGAACGAGCCGGTGGGGGTGATCTCCTCGGTCTCGATGTCGAGGACCTCGCACACCACGTCCTTGATGCGGGCCCGGTCCTCCGCGGCCAGGGTGGTCTCGGGCACAGATGCGGTCATGGCGTTGCCTCCAGTGGTGTCGTTCGGGGTGTGGTTCGGGTGGTTCGGGGTGTCGTTCGGGGTGTCGTTCGGGGTGCGGGCGGGATCCCGCGCCGCGGGTGGGTGGCCGGTCCGGTCGCCGCTCAGAGAACGGCGAAGCCCGGCAGCGCGGAGCGGCCCGCCACGGCCGGCGAACGCTCCCGGACCGGGCCGAGCAGCCTCGGATCGGAGTTGAGGATCGCGAGCATGACCTCGTGCAGCAGCGCACCGGGGTCGACGCCCAGCGAGGCGGCGAGCATCCGCCTGCCCTGCTCGTACAGGGCGAGGGCGTCGGCCTGCCGGTCGCAGCGGTACAGGGCGGTCATCAGCTGCGCGCGAAACCGCTCCTGGAGCGGGTACTCGCGGACCAGCTGGGTCAGCCTGGGCACCAGCGAGGCATGTCGGCCGAGCGCGAGCTCGGCTTCGATGCGGCCGCTGTGCGCCGTGATCCGGGCCTCCTCCAACTGCGGCCGCACGGCTTCGGCGAGGTGCGAGGACACGTTCGCGAGCGCGGGCCCCCGCCAGAGTGAGAGCGCCGAGGACAGCAGCGAGACCGCCTGCGGGTAGTCGCCCTTGTGCAGCGCGTCGTGCCCGCGCTGCGACTGGTCGGTGAACTCGTCGAGGTCGAACCGCGAGGTCTCGTCGATCTGCATCAGATAGCCGGGCGAGCGCCGCGTGATCCGCGCGTGCGGGCCGAGCATCTTCCGCAGCCGCGAGATGTAGGTGTAGATCTGGGCGTTCCTGGTGGCGGGTGCCTTCTGGCCCCACAGGTGCTCGCCCAACTGCGAGTCGTAGACGACCAGTCCGTCGGCCAGCAGCAGAGCGCTCAGCACCGTGCGCGGTTTTGCTCCGTAGAGCGGCAACTCCTTGCCGTCGTGCCGCACTTCGACCTGTCCCAGAATTCGATATTCCATGCACCCTCCGGTGTTCTGGCGCTGTCGCCTCAGCTGAACCCCAGGCCCGAGCAGCACTACCGGTCACGCGGCACTACCCCCGTAAAACCAGCAGCAGACTACGAACCCCCGATGACACACCAGTGACTGCGCACTGACGCTCCCCGGCTCCGCCGGTAGCAGCACCGGCAGCAGCACCGGCAGCAGCACCGGCAGCAACGGAGTTGTCCTGTCGCCATATGGCCAAACGATGCATGGCTCACTACCCTCACATGTCAGCTGAGTTCACTGCATGAGGGGATCTTTGCCGCCTCACCGTTCCCGCGTTCGAGGCAGACCGTCCGGGGTCCCTGGCGTGGAGAGGTGCCGTACGAGTCCCGGTTCGGCTGACCGCAGGGGGTCCCGCTGTGTCTGAACTGATCGTTCGCTTCGGTGGAGACGAACACGAGGCCGAAGCCCTCTTGCAGAGCCTGCACCAGTGGCTCATGGACACGGAGGACCTGGCGCGCGCCAGGATCGAGGCGGTGTCCAGGCCCGCCCGGCCGGGAGAGATGGGAGGCTGGGACGATGTGGTACGTCTCATCGCCGAGAACCCCCAACTGCTCCCGGTCGCTCTGGGGGCAGTTGGTTCATGGGTGTCATGGATGTTCCCGCGCTCGATGAAGGAACCCTTCTCCGTGAGCATCAACTGCCCGAACGGTGCGGTGATCACCGGCACGGCTCGAAACGCAGCAGACATCTCAAAAGTGCAGGAGCGGCTTTTCCGGGACTGCCTGCCGAACGAAGGGACCGGATGAGGATGTCCTGGCCGACCCGTGTGATTGACCGGGAGAGTTCATGGGCTGTTCTCGTGGGCGCGTCGGAGTACCTCTCTTCCACGCTGGAAGCGATTCCGCAGGCCGAGACGAGCGTGGCCGATCTCCAGCGTGCCCTCACCGGGCCCAGGGGACTCTTCCGTGACGAGCGCGTGGTCACCGTCACCAACCCCAAGAGCGCGGAAGACATCCTGGGCCCGCTGGATCAGATCGCGGGTCAGCAGCCGGACGTGGTGCTCTTCTACTACGTGGGGCACGGCATGCAGGAATCCCTGGACGGCGGCGGGCGCGGCCTCATGGAACTCTTCCTGACGCTCCACGGCTCGGTCGACGACGGTGCCGACCGCATCCGTACCGGCGTGCCCGTGAATTCCGTCTTCAGCCGCCTGAGGTCGCTGCGGGCGAATCAACCGGTAGTCGTGCTCGACTGCTGCTTCGCCGGCCGGGCCCTGGAGGACCGGAGCGCGGGAGACATCCATGTCCTGTGCGCCACGGGCAAAACCACCCGGGCACGCTACGCGCTGACGGACAGGCACACCGGCTTCACCGGCGCGCTGCTGCAACTGTTCGAGCAAGGGGTCCCGGACGGCCCCCGGCACATCGATCTGAACACGGTGTTCCACCGCCTGTCCGTGATCCTGCCCACGACGACCGCAGCAGGATCCGGGAAGCTCCTGCCCAAGCCGAGGCAGCGCACCACGGACCACAGCGGAAGCCTCGCCCTCGTCCGCAACCCGGCGTTCGGCACGGCACACACCCCGGAAGGCATGGCCGCCCGCGCGGAGTTCGCCCGCCGGGTGGCGGACCGCGGCGGCGTCCAAACGCTGCCGGCGGGAGAACAACGAATGCTGCTGGCACACGCAACCGAACTCTTCGAGTCACTAGCAACCGACTCCATGAAACCCACACCGCCCCCGGGGGAACATAACTCGGCGTCCGCCCCGTAGCCGACCCACCTCACGGCGCGGTCCCCCCAGGGGCCCGCGCCGATGGTCTGCGTGGAAAACCACAGCACCTATCGCACCCTGCTCAAAGTGCTACGCGCCAGGACACCGGCACCCTGGTCGGCTGTCGAGTGGGTACAGGGCAGCAACACCGCTCCCTCGAATCCATCTCTGCCCTCCCGTTTCCAGTCATGCGCCTCGACTGCATGGGAGACCTGGCCTCAACCGGCCTGAAATTCGCGGCAACGGTATGCGCAATCGTCCACGACACCGGCATCGCAGCAGGACCGGCGCAAAGACTCTGGACGCTCCTGCTGGCCCAGCCCTCGCGTGAGGGAAAACGGGTTGGCAGCCGAGAGGCCCGTGCGGCATCCGCTTGACTCCCGGAAGACCTCCGAGAGCAGGCCCGTCAAGGTGGCTGCCGTTGCCGCACCCCAGTTCAGCTATGGTCGCGCCCGTCAGGGAGCCCAGGAGTTCGACGCCGAGCCCCGGCGCGTAGCGAAAGTGCCAGCACAGGACTGGTTCCTGGCCGGCGCGGGTCACGGCGAGGATGTCCCAGGCTTTGCGGTTGAACGCGGCGTCATGCTCGGTGCCGGTGCTGGGCATGCGTGCGGCTCCCGGGGAGTCAGGTGAAGGTGCCCGTGGAATCGGTGGTGACGAGCAGGTGGTCGAGCTCCTCGGCCTTGCGGGCCAAGAGGTAGGCGCAGTGTCCTCCTCGCTCGGTTTCGTGGATAAGGTCGAAGCCCTGGTGGTCGCGGTAATAGCGCACGAGTCCAGGGTGTCCGCAGCCGCGCCGCACCCAGAGCTTCCCGGCGCGGGCTGCGTGAGCCAGAGCCCACCAGGCCATCAGGGTGCCGGGCTTGGCGTCCCGGTAGTCGGGATGGGTAAAGGTGGTGGCCAGGAAGAGCGCTGGCTCGGCGCGCTCGCTATCGGTCCACCCCCATTCGGGGGTTTGGTCGTAGAGGCTGGTGAAGCCGATGCTCTCTCCCTCGGGAGAGAGCAGAGCCCAGACTGGGGTGTGGCCGTTCCCGGCCTGCGCGGCGATCTGTTCAGCCCGGCCCTCTTCTAGGAGGTCTGCGCCGCCGGCCTTGCCCGTGCGCAGCATCCAGGCGGCGCGGGCGCGGATCAGGTCGGCGTAGGCGGCGCGGTCGTGGGCGGTGGCGGGGCGCATCACGTACATGTTTTGGAGGCTCTGAGTGGTGGGCGGCGCGGTGGGCGAGGTCAGCGGCGACGACGTCGGCGAGGCGATCGTCTGTAGTGCGGATGTCGCCGGATTCGATGCGCGTCAGGGCTTGGGTGAGGGCGTCGGCGTCTACGAGCTTGGCGTCGATGAGGGAAGATCCCTGATCGAGAAGGCGCCGCACCTGTGCGGGCAGGGTGGTACGGATCGCGGTGTTCATGACGCCGGTGAAGTTCTCCGGCAGGGGTGGCTCGACGACCAGTTCGGACAGGCCCAGAGCGGCCAGCCTGCGGCGGTGCAGACTCTTGCGGGAGCGCCAGGAACAGGGCAGCCACTCGCCGAAGCGGATCATGCCCGGATCAGCGAAGGGGTGCAGCGGCCAGATCCCAGCCTCCAGCAGCAGCGGCGCGGCGGATGCCATGGCGAGCAGGGTCATTTCGTTGACGACGGCTGGCGGGCAGGTGTCCCCGTCCACGTCCATGAGAGCCTCGCGGGCGGCGGGGCCCAACCATTCGGTCATCGCGTGCCCCGGGCCCACGGGTGGGTGCGGGGCTTCCTGCGGAGTGAGGGCGACCATCTCGTCTCCTCCGATCCCGGTGACCACGGTACGGATGCCGGCCTCGGCCAGTTGGTAGACGAGGGCGGCGGTGGACTCGTGGTAGGGCTCCTCGTAGGGGTAGACGTATCCGCTCATGGCGCGTCGTCCATCCGGGTGCAAGGGTGGCAGGGCCGGCGTGGTGATGTCTGTGCGAAAGCGCCCGGTGCGGAGCATCTCGGCTCGGCGTGTGCGCTGTTGCTCGCCCATGGGTCCCGGGAGCAGCATCGCCGAAGCGGTGATCCGTCCGGGGTGGCGCAGTGACAGGTGGGTGGCGGTGACGGCCGAGTCGAAGCCGCCTGAGAGGTGCGCGCTGGTGGTGTCCGGGTCGTAGAGGTGCCGGTCGAGCACCGCATCGAGCATGCTGCCGTATGCGGTCAGTACATCAGCGTCGTCGGCGAGAGTGCGAGCCTTGGAGTGCAGCGCCGGGTCCGGCTGTTCGAAGCGGACCGGTCCCTGCCGTCGTAGCGGGCGGTCGTGCGCTCGGTCAGCCGGTACAGGCCGGTGAAACAGGTGTGATGGCTGTAGCGGAACCACAGGCTGAGCAGTCGCGCCGTCTCGGCGACATGGAAGTCCACGCGCGGCATGCGCTTGACGAGGTCGGCAGTGGTCCACGACCCGTGCAGCACACCATCGGCGGCGGTCAGATACACCGGGGCGGTGCCGTGTTCACCGGCCCCGACGCTGACCGAGCCGTCGGGCGCAAAATCGATGGCGATGAAGTTCAAGGGCCAGGCCAAGAGCTCCGCGCGAAGCCGACGGAAAGGGGTGGTGGTCAGCTCCACTACGGCACGTCGGGCATCGCCTGCCCGGTGGGCGTCACGCTCGCGGACATGGACAAGCGACTGTCCGGTGTCGCGGTCGGTAAGGGCGATCGCATCCAGGGATGGATGGTCGAGCGGGGCGACCCATGACGGGCCGCACTGAAGGCGGGTGTTGTTCCAAGCCCAGTCGTCGGCCTGGCGGCTCATCGGGGCGGGTTGGATGCGCAGTTTGAGCACGGGTCCTCCAAGTGGCGCGGTGCAAAGCCCGGCCGGGCGAGGTCTGGGCCTGCCCGGGCCTTGCATGCACGGGCGCTGGGGCGAGTCAGACCTTGAGGCTGTCGTACTCGTGGTTGGTGTCCGAGGAACCTGCTTCCTTCTTGTAGGCGAAGCGGGTTGCCAGATCAGGGATCTCGAACTGGGCGCGGTCGGTGAACAGCGGGCCCAGATCGATGCCGCCGAGTGTGGTGGCGTGCAGGCTGGTGGACTGGTCCAGGCGTTGCTTCACGGTGGTTTCCTTTCGTCGGTGGTACTTCGGGACGGGCGGATCTGCCCGCAGGACCCCGTACCGGGCCGCCTCCCAGCGGAGCGAGGGCGGCTGGTCCGGCCCGGCACGGGAGTTGGAGGAAGCGTCAGGCGCCCGCCAGGGTGTGGATGAGGAGCAGGCTGAAGGCGAGCACGACCGTCGATGCCAGCGCTGTGGTGACGACCGTCTCGGCCATCTTGGAGCGCACCGGGCGCCGAGAACGGTGGGCATCCCAATGGTTCACCGCATCGGCGCCATCGCGTTCTTGAGCAGACGGCATGCTCCGGCGAGAAGGTAGAGCCGGGCGGCCGGGTTGGTGAAAGCGCCGGTCTGCTGGTCGTGATGAACGGATCTGGCGTGGCCGATGCTGTCGGCGAGGACATCGCGAGCGCGTTGCTCGGCAGGACTGCGCCCCGGCATGCGGCCCAGGTGGTACTCGGCGGGCGTGATCAGCGCGGCCAGGTAGATGGCCAGTTCGGCGGCCACGGCGTCGGCGAGGCGGCTGCTGGGGTCAGCAACGGCCAGTCCTTCGGCGCGGTGAACGGCATTGTCGACGAGAGCCAGGTCCACGGGGTCGCTGGTCTGGTGGTGAGGGGTGGTCATGGGGGTCACCGTGGGCTCCCTGAGGTGGACGAGATGGTTCCGTCTGGTTCCTGACGTACAGCCAACTACCGGTCACTCTCGGCGGGTACCGTGAAGGAAGAGCGCGGACGTAAACGCCGTAAAAGCTGTCGGAGCTGGCGGGAGAATCACTCATGGCAGGCACCACGCGTACGCCGAACATCAGGCTGGCCAACCTTCTTGACCAGGGGCAATGCCAGCGCGAGGAGCTCGCCCGCGCCGTGAACCGCATTGGCGCCCTCGCCGGGGTGCCGCTGACCTACAGCGGCCAGTCGGTGTCGATGTGGTTGCGCGGGCACCAGCCAAAGCAACAGGTCAGGGCGATTGTGGTGGCCGCCCTGTCGGAGAAACTCGGCAGGCCCATCACGCACGAGGAAGCGGGCCTGGCCCTCCCCACGTCTGCCGGCGGCTCGCAACGCCTCGACACTGTGGAGGAGTTGATCGACCTGGGAAGGGCGGACATGGATCCCTCTCGACGCGGCGTTCTCGTTGCGGGTGTATTCACCGCGGCGCTGGCCGTGCCCGTTTTCGGCACGGCGGCGGCGCACGCCGGTGATCCGGTCTCACCGGGCAAGGCCACCACGCGGATCGGCGGCTCGCAGGTCGCCTCGGTGCGGCGCACCACCGTCAGGATCGCGGACATCCTGGACGAGGACGGCGCAGGTCACGCGCGGCCGATGGCGGCCGCTTTCCTGGTGAATACGGTCGGGCCGTGGATGAAGGCACAGGCGTCGGGCCCCGTCGCCGCCGACATGAAAGCCGCAGCCTCGGACCTGACGTATCTGACCGGCTGGATGGCGATGTACGAAAAGGACCACGCCGCCGCGCAGCGCTGGTATCTCAAAGCCCTCTCTCTCGCGGACGAGGCCGGGGATCATGTGACGTACTGCCGCACACTGCGGGGCATGTCGTTGCAGATGACGAGCCTTCGCCACGGCCGCAAGGGGCTGGAGTTCGCCGACAGCGCTGCCGAGGCCGCACCGCAGGCTGGCCCGCGCCTGGTGGCTTTCCTACGCGGCCAGCAGGCCCACGCCGCATCCATGGTCAAAGACCGCAGGCAGGCCCACACACGCCTGAGCGAGGCCGAAGCCGCACTGTCGAAGGCCGACAACCGGCGTGACGCGGTGGGCGGATACGACCGCACCGCCTGGCTCTTCCACCTCTCGCACGTCCTGTACGAAGAGCGGGACCTGCCCGGCAGCATCAAAGCGCTCCAGGACTCCATCAAGGTCCAGCCGGCACAGGAGCGGCAGGGTCGCGTGCACTCCTACGCCTTGCTGGCCCAGCGGCAGCTCGCCCACGGGCATCTGGATGCGGCGTGCGCCTCCTGGAACCGGTTCCTGGACGAGTACGAGCTCGTCTCCTCCGCGCGCGGCGACGAGCATTTCGGGACGATGCGCCGGGAGATGCGCGCTCATGCCAGCGCACGGCCGGTGAAGGAATTGGTGGGGCGGGCTCGGGAAGTCGCTGTCGTCAAAGCATGAGGATGCAAGGCCCAGGTTCCTCGGGAGGGTTGGGCACGGCCCTTCATGCCGAGCGAGCGTGCCGCCGGACCGAATGCCGCGAGGCCGCAGCAGGCCGTAGCCTGGGCGGCCTCCGCCGCGGCAGCGCTGCCTGCGAAAATATCCGCAACAAATCATGAGATTGCACCGACAACTCGTGGCCCAGTGCCAAGAGCGATTTCCGCGTACGTGCCCACCTCAGCAAGGGTGTCGTAGCCGCAGCAGTTGCCAGGGGTCAGCATGATTACGTGCCCCACGAAAGTATTGCCGGCGACGCCGAAGCGAACCGAGGACCATACAGAAACGCCGCCCGGGAGGATGAAGGAAGTGACGATAAGCGCCCGGATCGTGCGCGATTCAGAGCGAAAAGCGTCGCGCCACGTCCGGCCTCGCACCCCTGCTGTGATCCGTGAGCCGATCTCACCCAGCGCTACTACCCGCCTCCGGAGCCTGCGCCGTTCACGGCCTACAGGCGCCACCCCGTCGGAGAGCAGCCGCGACAATTCCGCCGCGTGCTGCCGCCATCGGGCACGGGGCACCGGGCGAGGGCGCCTCTCCGTCGCCCCACCGTACTGGTGGCGCGCGACGCCGAACACGATAAGCGCGCTCAGTACGAACCCGAGGACGCTCGCCCCCACGCCCTCACCGATCATGCTTGTGCTGATCCCTCCACCCAGGCCCCCTACGAAGGCCAGTACGGGAGTGGTGAACACCGCGAAATGGCGATCGTCCGAGATGGCATGCAGACGTCGCTCGAAGCGATCGATGCGCTTCCACAGCAGCAGCGACAACAACTCCCCCGTAAGCATTGGGAGGGCATAGACAATGTCGGCCGCGATCAACCCGACCAATAGGTACCTCTCCACGCCCCGCAGCGTAGACAACGGCTGCCCGCTCGTGGTCAGAAACTAGGAGCCGGCCGGCATGGCCGGGGTCGCTGTGACGCAGTGGTGAAGATCAGATATTCGGCGAAGGGGCTGGGTGGCGCGCAGGTGGAGGGCAGGGTCAGTACGCGTCCGCAGGAAAGACAGCCTGCGTCGAACACGCACAACCGTGCGACGGGACAACACGTGCAGATGCACGGAGATCAGATCGTCGAGCGAGAGGGCGATTTCAGCCGATGTCGTACCCACCGTTTAGGGGTCTTGAGGCCAGCACAGGGATATGAGGTATCACGCCTGACTGGGGGGAACGAATGGCCAAGCGTAACCTCACCGGCGACGGAAACGGTACGGCAGAGATTCTGTTGGAGGTGCAGCCGCGTTCGGTGTCAGGGGACCTCGCACCCCGCTTCGCTGTGCCTGAGCAGTTCGAGCGGCGTGCCGGGGAGATTGCCGACAGTGTGGCTCAGGTAGCCGAACAGTTCAGGTCCCGCCTTGAGCAGGTCCTACGCCCCTCCGAGGCGGGGTGGGGCGTCGAGTCGATCGAAGTCGGTTTCGACATCTCCGTCCAGGCCGACGTTGGGGTCATCATCGCCAAGGCCACGAGCGGAGCGACGTTCTCTGCCCGCCTGACCCTGCGAGCACGGTGACCTCCGTGCGCCTGGCTATCGGTCGGCTTTCGGACGCCGTGTCGGGTTCTTCCCTGGGGACCGTGTTCGCAGTGACGGACCGCTTCGCCCTCACAGCCTTTCACTGCGTCGGTGACCGTAAAACTGACAGAATCGCCGTACGTCGGCTGCGGTGTACATGGGAAGAGGGCTGGAACGAAGCCACCGTGCACGATGGTGACGCTATCAACGACGTCGCGCTGCTCCGACTCAAACGCAGACTCCCGACGGGGCTGCAGCCCGTCCCGGTCACCACAGAGGTGGCCGTCGATGTACCGTTCCGTGCCCCTGGAGCTCCGCACGACACCCCAGGTGTCTCCCTCTTCACCGCCTCAGGCACGGTCACATGGTCCACCCGGCGCCACGAGGAGGGTGCTCAGGTGATCCAGATCGCGTGCCTGGAAGCTGACCATCTGTCCATGCACGGGCTCAGTGGCGCGCCCGTCCTGGTTGGTTCACCCATGCGTGCGGTTGGTGTGATCCGCTGGAACGAACCGCGTCGTGAGGCACCGCAACTCGCCGCTGGCTCAACCTTGTTCGCGGCCCCCATCAGCGCCGTCATGGCGAAATGGCCCGATCTCTTCGCGTCCGAAGCAGATCGGGCCGAAGCCCGCGTCTTACTCGATCGCCTGGCACAGCCGGACACTCGCGGACCCGATCTCACGGTGCCTGAAGACATTAGGCGACTCCTTATCGTGGCGGGACTCGACCTTGGAGAACGGGACATCAGCCTCGGTGATGACCCCCGGCATCTCGAGGGGGGCACCCTCCATGTCGCACGCAGTTCCACCGTCATCCAGGTTAGAGAGGGACTCGGTGCCGACGGGACGCGCTCCGCCGCGGAGCACGATTTGGAAGAAGCGCTCGTCTTCCACGCACGTCGGAGTGGCCGACGGCACATCGGACTACTCACCGACGGAGTCACCTGGCACCTGTATCACCGGTCTGACGGTCGGCTTCAGCACGTGGAAGCGGCGACCTTTCAATCCGGGAAGTCTGCCCGAGGTGGCGCGGACCTGATCGCATGGCTGGAAGCGGTCCTCGCCACCAGACGCAACCTGCCGCCCACCCCACACGCGATTGACAGCAAACTCGGCGCCTCCAGCCCCGCCTACTCTCTCGCATCCGCGGAACTTACAGCGATCTATGCTCAGTGCCGCGATCTCTCAGTGGTCCGCCTGAAACGCGACATGTGGGCCAACCTGCTCACCACTGCCTCGGGCACGAGGTTCAGCGACGACGATGCCCTCTTCGTCGACCACTCCCTGCTCGTCGCTATGGCCGAGGTGATTGGGCACGCCGTGGTCGGCTTCCCGCTGGAGACTCCAGAGGTGGATGCCAAGGCCATCATGTCGGGCAAGTTTTTCACACAGTCTCAAGTCGGGGGCGTGGTCGAGTCCGACTTCTTCGATTGGATCGTTCATGTTCCGGCTGGCGAAAAATTCCTCATGGACCTTGCCCGGCGACTCAGCCGCTTCGCGTGGGGCGAGGTAGAACACGACGTATTAAAAGGGCTCTATGAATCCATTATCCCCAAGCATGTCCGGCACCGGCTCGGCGAGTACTACACCCCAGACTGGTTGGCCGAGGAAATCGTGGCGTCTTGCGTCCGCACCCCGCTGCATGACAGGGTCCTCGACGCGAGCTGTGGAAGCGGCACCTTCCTCTTCCACTCCGTACGCGCCTACATATCAGCCGCGCAAGCGGCAGGACACAATGAACTGGACATCATCAGAGGCGTGACCGAGCATGTCATCGGGTTCGATATCCACCCCGTTGCCGTCACCTTGGCCCGAGTGACATACCTGCTGGCTCTGGGCATGGAACGCCTTCGCACACCGGGACGGCCAGCATTCGCCGTCCCGGTATATCTAGCCGACGCCCTGCAATGGGATAGGGAGTCCACTCTATGGGGAAACGATCTTCAAATTCCGACCACTCTGGACCATGCAAGCCTTGTGCAAGATCCTGCGATACATGGCGGCAATATCTCGGATACGCTACAGTTTCCCGAAAGCTTGGTTTCAGATTCAGGAAAATTCGATCGACTCGTCACAGAATTTGCCGACAAAGCCACGAGGCGTGAGCGAGACTCAGCCGTGCCCTCCCTTGCCGGGACGTTCCGAAGGTTTGACATCTCGAAAGAAGACCGGCCCGGCTTACAGCAGACATTCGCCGTCATGTGTCGCTTGCACGACGAGGACCGCGACCACATCTGGGGCTACTACATCCGCAACCGAGCACGTCCCCTGTGGCTGGCGCGCCCAGACAATCGTGTCGACATCCTCATCGGAAACCCTCCGTGGCTCGCCTACCGCTACATGACGGAGCCGCAGAAGAAGGTATTTCGCAGCATGAGTACCGAGCGGCATCTATGGGTGGGCCGTAACGTGGCGACCCACCAGGACCTCTCAGCGCTCTTCGTGGTCCGCTGCGTGGAACGGTATTTGAGAAGCAACGGCAGGTTCGGTTTTGTCATGCCACTGGGAACCCTAGACCGAAGTCAGTACATAGGGTTTCGGGAAGGCCGCTTCTCAGTCGCGACGGAGACCGTGGACGCCGCCTTTGGTCGCCCGTGGGATCTGCAGCACGTCCAACCGAATTTCTTCCCCCAGTCCGTAGGGGTCGTGTTTGGCCAACGGCAGAGCGAAGGCAAAACCGCTGTTCCGCTGACCCTAGCCCCGGAGTGCTGGGCAGGAACCCTACCCAAAAAGACCGCTACCCGGTCGGAGGCGCGAACCCATCTTGTGCGAAGAGTCAGAGACGGTCCGCGGAAGCCGGAACCGCTACATCAGTCCCTCTATTCCGGGAGATTCTTTCAAGGCGCCAACCTAGTTCCCCGTTTCCTCTTCATCGTGGATGAAAAGGACAACGGACCGCTCGGCTCCGGCGGCGGCAGGCAAGCCGTCTCAAGCCGCCGAAGCCGCCTCGAGAAGAGGCCCTGGAAGGATCAGCCCACCCTCCACGGATCGGTTGAAGTACCTTTCATTCGACCCCTGTTCCTCGGTGAATCCATCCTGCCATTCCGAGCCCTCCCCCCTCTGCAGGCTGTGATCCCATGGGATGGCTCGCGTCTCCTCGACGGTGACAGCGAGGACCTCGACCAATACCCAGGGCTCGCGCACTGGTGGCGTCGAGCCGAGACGGCGTGGGTCGAGAACCGGTCAAGCGGGAGACTGTCCCTAGCCGGCCAGATCAACTACCAGAGAAAGCTGACGCAGCAGTTTCACACAGAAGGGCGCCGCGTCGTCTACACAAAGAGCGGGCTGTACCTGGCCGCTGCGATCGTTTCCACACCCCATGCCATCATCGATCACAAGCTGTACTGGGGCTCAGTAGCCGATTTGGACGAGGCGCGATTTCTGCTCTCGATCCTGAATTCCGCCACCCTCACCCGCCTGGTTCGTCCGCTTCAGGGCCGAGGCATGCACAACCCGCGCGATTTCGACAAGTACATCTTCAAACTCCCCATCCCCGTCTATGACTCCTCGCAGGCCACACACCAGCAGCTGGTCTCCTTGGCTGAGCGGGCCGAGCGCGTGGCAGCGGAAGTCGCCCTCCCTGCCGTCCGATTCGAGATCCAGCGCCGCCAGATCAGAGAGGCCCTTATGGGCGATGGAGTTGCGGCGGAGATTGACGCCATTGTGGCGACACTCTTGCAGTGCTGAACCTGCGGCACTTCGAGACTGCTTCACCACTGCTGAACAGCGATATACCCGAGGTCGGACATCATCGGGCCGTGCAGGCACAAGATGCCTACTGACTTCTTCGGGGTGTTGTCGGGAGGGGTGACGAGGGGTGATCCCTGCGGTAGGCCGGTGGTATGAGGTACGCGCAGGGCGGCGGGCTGACCGCAGAGCGACAGCGATTTCGCGAACGGATCCGGTTCGAGGCCGGCGAGCGGTTCGCGCGGGGCGAGAGAAACACGACGATCGCGAAGGACCTGCGGGTGAGCGAGCGGTCGGTGGAGCGCTGGCGTCGGGCCTGGCGCGAGGGCGGGATGGCCGCGCTTGCGTCCGCGGGACCGCCAAAGCTGCCCAAACTCAGTGATGACCGCTTCGTCGAGCTGGAGAAGGAGCTGGCCCGGGGGCCGGCCGTGCACGGCTGGGAGGACTAGCGCTGGACCCTGGCGAGGATCCGGGTGCTGATCTCGTGGCAGTTCGGGCTGGAGTGTTCTTCGGCGGCGGTGTGGCGGCTGCTGCGCCGGCACGGCTGGTCCTGGCAGTCACCCGCCCGCCGGGCTGTGGAGCGCGACGAGCACGCGGTGGAGTTGTGGAAGAAGGATGTGTGGCCGCAGGCGGAATGACTGCGGCGGCGCTCGGGGCGTTCATCGTCTTCGAGGACGAGGCGGGGTTCGGGATGACTGCATCCCGGGCCCGCACGTGGGGTCGGCGCGGGCAGACGCCGGTGGTGCGGGTGCGCGGCCGGTCCTGGCGCCGCTACTCGATCGCCGCCCTGTGCTGCTACCGGCCGGGCGAGCCCTCCCGGTTGATCTACCGGCCGCGCCGGCACCACAAGTACCGGGGTGCGGGACGCAATAGTTTCGCCTGGACCGACTACCGCGACCTGCTCGTGCGCGCGCACATCCAGCTCAGAGCCCCCATCGTCCTCATCTGGGACAATCTCAGCACCCACCGGGCCGCGGGGCTGCGGCAGTACGCGGACGAGCACGAATGGCTCACCATCGTGCAACTGCCGTCCTATGCGCCGGAGCTGAACCCTGTGGAGGGCGTGTGGTCGCTGCTGAGGCGCGGACCGCTGGCCAACATCGCCTACACCGATGACGACCACCTCGAACGCACCCTCCGCCGCAGCTTGCGGCAAATCCAGCGCCGCCCGAACCTGATCGACGGCTGCCTCACCGGCGCCGAACTGGAGCTGACCCACTACCCGACAACACCCCGAAGAAGTCAGTAACGGACAGATGCTTGTCGTGCGGTGGCAAGGCCGAAGGCTTGTTATTTGAGAGGCGTGCGCCGTGAAGCCGGCAACGGAGGTACACCCCAACAACGCAGGAGCGCCCAGATTGGCCTGTGCTGGGGCAGGGCCCCAGGCCCCCAGCCCATGGGGGACTCCATGCCTCAAGACAGCTGTAGTGAAGGCAGCACCGCCGTATGTACTGCACTGGCTGACACCTCAGGTGCCGAGGAACATCAACGGTCGCCGCCTTCCTCGGACCTGGCAAGTCAGACACCAGCCTCCCCGACGCACGTCCCCAGACGTGCCCAGCAAGACGCCCCACCCACTCAGCACATCTCCAAACCGCACCCTACAGACGCCAGCATCCACTTGCCTCCCGACAAGGGGACCTACCGGAGCAGCCTCCCCAGCCGGAGGCACCCTCCGACCTGCACAGCAACTCACCACCGCGTTCAACCTCTCGATGACGTGTGCACCGAGACGTCGAGTCCACGCAGTCATGGGGTCGGTGAAAAGCGTCAAGGAGTCGGGTGGGAGCACGGCCCCATGTCGAGTATTCGGACAAGGGGGCGAATGATGCGATCCCTTGCCTCGTACACCAGACCAGCCAGCGGAGACGCTCCCTGGGAGCACCCGGATCGGGTGACCAGCCGTCGCCTCCCGGTTGACGTCGCTCCCAGACTCCCGCTCCCTGGGAGCGCGGGGAGCCGCTCCCCGCTTCCAGAATTGCCCCCGAACACAAAGAAGGGGCCACCCGAAGATGGCCCCTGCCTGCGACGTTTCCGTCGGGACGACAGGATTTGAACCTGCGACCCCTTGACCCCCAGTCAAGTGCGCTACCAAGCTGCGCCACGTCCCGGTGCGCGTGTCTCGCGGTGTTTTGCGTGATCGCGCAGACAGAACTTTACCTCACGCCCGGGGGTGGTCCGCGCCCCCCGCCGCACCCCCCGGGGAGGGACAATCGCCGTATGAGCACCGCACCCCGACCCGATGACCGTGGCCGTGACCGTGATGCCGAGGGGCGGGCCCGTAACGCTCGGCCCCGGGATGGTCTCGGGCGGCCCTTGCCGTACGGCACCGAAGGCGTGGAGCGGCAGCCCGAGGGGGTCACGCGTACCCCCGATGAGACCGTCGCTCAGGCGCAGGCTCTGTTGGACGCCGGGCGGCCCTTCCACGCCCACGAGGTGTTCGAGGACGCCTGGAAGTCGGGGCCCGCGGACGAGCGCGACCTGTGGAAGGGGCTCGCCCAGCTGGCCGTTGGGCTGACCCACTCCGCCCGCGGCAACCTCACGGGCGGGGCGCGGCTGCTGCTCAGGGGAGCGGGTGCGATCGACGCGGGCGCGTGGGGGCGGCGGCCCCACGGCATCGATGTGGACGGCCTCATCACCTGGGCGCAGCAGTTGGCCAAGTCCCTGGAAGAGGACAGCTCCTCCGTCGACGCCGCCGAGCGCGCGCCACGACTGCGCGGTACCGCCGGCAGGGAGTAGGCAGGGAGTAGCGAACAGCGGGAGGCGTGGTGGGGCGGGTGCGGATCCGTCGCAGTCCCCCTCTCACCACCGGCCGGCCGACCGACCAGACGAACTGCCGACCTGCCCCGCCCCGCCCCGCCCGGCCTCCCGCCGCCCCCATGCGGCAGACTCACGGCGTGCGAAAGATTCATGTCATCGGTATTGGCGCGGGCGACCCCGAGCAGTTGACCCTGCAGGCCGTCAAGGCTCTGAAGAGCTGCGACGTGTTCTTCATCCTCGACAAGGGCGGGGAGAAGGACGACCTCGTCCAGCTGCGGCGTGATCTTCTCGACGCTCACCACGCCGACGGTGCCTATCGTGTCGTCGAGGCGCGGGATCCCGCGCGGGACCGGAAGGCCGGTGGCGCGGACTACTCCCCCGCCGTCGGCGACTGGCGCAGCCGTCGCGCGGACATCTACGAGCGGCTCATCGCCGACGAGCTCGGCGAGGACCAGAGCGGTGCCTTCCTGGTGTGGGGCGATCCCGCGCTGTACGACAGCACGCTCGGCATCCTGGAGGAGGTCCTCGACCGGGGTGCCGTGGACTTCTCGTACGACGTCGTGCCCGGCATCAGCAGCGTCTCCTCGCTCGCCGCCCGGCACCGCACCGGCCTGAACCGCGTCGCGCGCCCCGTGCAGATCACCACCGGGCGGCGTCTGGCCGACGGCGGTTTTCCCGAGGGTGTCGACGACGTCGTGGTGATGCTCGACGCCCACCAGGCGTTCCGCCGGTACCAGGGCGCCGAGGGCAGCGGTGACATGTACATCTACTGGGGTGCCTATATCGGGACCCCCGACGAGATCCTCGTCTCCGGGCCGCTCGACGAGGCCGCGCCCCGCATCGAAGCCCTCCGGGCCGAGGCCCGCGAGCGCAAGGGGTGGATCATGGACACCTATCTGCTGCGGCGCAACCTGGACTGAGCGATCGGGCCGGGCAATCGGGTGGGGTGGCCGGCCCGCGCCGTCACCGGACCGGACCGGCCCCGCATGCACGGGCCCAGGGGCGGTGTGAGGGTGAGGGTGTGACCACCACCGCCGAGCCCGCCGCCGAGGCCCCCGCCCAGGGGCCGCCCGTCCTGGACAAGCGCCGCCGCAACATCGTCTTCGTGACGATCATGCTGGGAATGCTGCTCGCCGCACTCGACCAGACCATCGTGGGCACCGCGCTGCCCACGATCGTGGCGGATCTGGGCGGCGCCGAGCACATGTCGTGGGTAGTGACGTCGTATCTGCTCGCGGAGACCGTCGCCACGGTCCTGGTCGGGAAGTTCGGTGATCTTTTCGGGCGGAAGATCGTTTTTCAGGTCTCGGCCATCGTCTTCATCACCGGCTCGTTCCTGTGCGGCCTGTCGACGAACATGACGCTGCTCATCGCCTGGCGCGCCCTCCAGGGCATCGGCGCGGGCGGGCTGATGGTGACCTCGATGGCGTTGATCGCCGACGTGATCCCGTTGCGCGAGCGCGGGAAGTACCAGGGTGCGATCGGTGCCGTCTTCGGCGTGGCCACCGTCATCGGGCCGCTGCTCGGCGGCCTCTTCACCGACCATCTGACCTGGCGCTGGGCCTTCTACGTCAACGTGCCGATCGCGATCGTCGTGGTGATCGCGGCGGCGCGGAACATCCCCGTCGTGAAGTCGGCGGTGCGTCCCGTCATCGACTATCTCGGCATCGCGTTCGTCGCGATCGGCGCCAGCGCGCTGATCCTGGCGACGAGTTGGGGCGGCAACCAGTACGCGTGGGGTTCGGGCACCATCATCGCGCTGTTCGTGGGCGGCGCGCTCGCGCTCGCGCTGTTCTGCGTGGTCGAGACACGGGCCGCCGAACCGATGCTGCCGATGCGGCTCTTCGCCAACCCCGTCTTCACGGTCTGCTCGATCCTCAGCTTCATCGTCGGCTTCGCGATGCTGGGCGCGATGACGTTCCTGCCGACCTATCTGCAGTACGTCGACGGGGACTCGGCCACGATCTCGGGCGTGCGGACGCTGCCCATGGTGATCGGGCTGCTCATCGCCTCGATCTTCAGCGGCAACGTGGTCAGCAAGACCGGTAAGTACCGGATCTTCCCCATCATCGGTGCGCTGGTGATGGCGCTCGGGCTGTATCTGCTCTCGCTCATGGGCAGCGAGACCAGCACCTGGCTCGAATCGCTGTACATGTTCGTGCTCGGTACCGGTATCGGGCTGTGCATGCAGGTCCTGACGATCGCCGTGCAGAACACCGTCGTGTACGCCGACCTGGGCACCGCGACCTCCGGGGTCACCTTCTTCCGTACGCTGGGCAGCTCTTTCGGCACGGCGATGTTCGGGACCATCTACGCCAACACGCTCAAGCCGAACCTGGAGGACGGCGTCGCGGCGGCGGCCAGGGCCGGGGCCACGGATCCCGCCGCGGTGGCCAAGGCGGCGCAGAGTCCGCAGGGGCTGCACGGCCTTCCCGCGGAGGTGGCGGCGCCCATCATCAAGGCGTACGCCGACACGCTGCACACCGTGTTCCTGTGGACGGTTCCCGTGGCGCTGCTCGGGTTCCTGGTGGCTCTCTTCCTCAAGCAGGTGCAGCTGCGGGACAGCGCGCGGATGAGTTCCTCGGACATGGGCGAGGGCTTCGCGTCGCCGACCTCCGGCGGCAATCCTGACCGGGTGCTCGAACTGGCCGTCGGCAACATCATCCGCAGTACCGGCATGGACACCGCACGGCGCGTCATCCGCGAGTCCGACACCCGGCTGGACATCGCCGGGGCGTGGGCCGTGATGCAGGTCGCGCTCTTCGACCGGCTGGTCGGCCACGCCAGTCTGAGCCTGATCGCGGCCCGGCGGCAGCTGCCGGCCGAAGTCCTGGTGCCGGTCTTCGACCGCATGGTCGAGGAGGGCTTCCTCACCCGCTCCGGCCTGCTCTTCTCGCACACCCCGGCCGGGGCGCGCGAGGCCGAGGTGATCGGCAAGGCGTGGTCCGGGTGGCTGGGCGAGCAGGTGGAGAGGGACAGCGGCCGGCCCGCCGACCAGGACCTCGTCAAGGCGGTGGACGCGATCGCGAAGCGGCTGCTCGTGGAAGACCTGGAGCACGGCCTGGCCCCCGAGGCACGGAAGCCGCTCGCATCAGGCAGGGCATGACCACCTGACGTCAGCCATGCGCGCCTGACGTCAGGCATGCGCATCTGGCGTCAGGCACACGCAACAGGCCACCCTCCCGTCAGGCGGAGCCAGCTGACGTCATGCACGGCCACCTGAGCCGAAGACGCCCGCCAGGTGTGACAGCACGCTCGCCTCGTCCGGCAGCACCGTCGCGCCCTCCGGTGGTGGCGGGCGGCGGACGACGACCACGGGCACGGCGAGCGCGCGGGCGGCGGTGAGTTTGGCCGCCGTGGCGGCGCCGCCGCTGTCCTTGGTCACCAGGACGTCGACGCGGTGCTCGCGCAGCAGCGCCGTCTCGCCCTCGACCGTGTAGGGCCCGCGGTCCAGGAGCACCTCGGTGTGACGGGGCAGCGGCGGTTCGGGCTCCTCCACGGACCGTACGAGGAAATGGAGTTCCGCCAGTCCCGGCACCGCCCGTGCGTCAGCGAAGGCGGCGAGGCCGAGGCGTCCCGTGGTGAGGAAGACGCGGCGCCCCAGCGCGGGCAGCAGCGCCGCCGCGTCGGCGAGCGAGGCCGCGTCGTGCCAGCGGTCGCCCGGCTCCGGGCGCCAGCCGGGGCGGCGGAGCAGGACAGCGGGGACACCGGTGGCCGCCGCGGCGCGGACCGCGTGCTCGCTGATGGTGGCGGCGAAGGGGTGGGTGGCGTCCACGACGGCGTCCGCCTCCTGCTCGCGCAGCCAGGCGGCCAGGCCGTCCACGCCGCCGAACCCACCGATCCGTACGTCCCCTTCGAGCGCGGCCGGGCGGGTGACGCGGCCGGCGAGCGAGGTGGTCACGCGGACGCCGGGGCGAGCGGCGAGGGCGGCGGCGAGGCGGCGGGCTTCGGTGGTTCCGCCGAGGACGAGCACATGCATGGCCCCGAGGCTACGTGGCGCCGCGCGGCCGTCCGACGGCCGCCAGCCATCAGCCGTCAGCCGTCAGCCGTCACCGCCGACCGTCAGCCGCATCCGTCAGCCGTGGTCAGTCAGCCGCCAGCCACCGTCCGCCGTTCGCCGTTCGCCGTTCGCCGTTCGCCGTTCGCCGTTCGCCGTTCGCCAGCCACAGTCCGCCAGCCGTCGTCCGCCAGCCGCCAGCCGTCATCCGCCCGCCTCAGCGCAGCAGCAGTTGGAGGCCTCCGAGGACCGTGGCCCCGATCACCAGTTGCTCGAAGAGGCGCTGGTTGATCCGGTGCACGGCCAGCTTGCCGATGAGGGCACCCGGGACGACGAAGAGCACGAGGGCCGCGTCGAGCAGCAGTGAGTGTGCGTCGATCAGGCCGAGGCCCACGCTGAACGGCACCTTGGAGGTGTTGACGATGAGGAAGAACCACGCCGACGTCCCCAGGAAGCTGAGCTTGCGGAAGCCCGCGGAGAGCAGATACATCGACATGACGGGGCCGCCCGCGTTGGCCACCATGGTGGTGAAGCCGCCGAGCACGCCGTACGAGGGGCCCTTGAGGCGTGAGGGGTCCCTGAAGCGTGAGGGGCCCTTCTGGGGCGCGGGGCCCTCGGGGTGCGGTCCGCCTGCGGGCTCCGCCTCGCCGGCGGGGGCCCTGCGGCGCCACACCGTGACCGCCGCCATCAGCAGGAGGATCGCCCCGATCGACGTACGGACGATGGCGTCGTCGGCCCACATCAGGAAGACCGTGCCCACCACCACGCCGCCCGCGACGGCGGGGAACAGCCGCCACAGGGTGGGCCAGTGGGCGTGTCTGCGGTAGGTCAGGACGGCCAGGACGTCGCCCGCGATGAGGATGGGCAGCAGGACCCCGGTCGATTCGCGGGCCGGAAGGACCGCGGCGAAGACCGCGAGGCTGACCGTGTTGGCGCCGCTGACGGCGGTTTTCGAGAAGCCGACGAGCACCGCGGCCGCGGCGAGCGCGGCGAAACCCCAGATAGATATGTCCATGCCGAAAACAAATGCTAGACCCAACTATCCCGGTGCCGCCCACGGCGGCCACATCCTGGACGCCTGCGCCCCGCCTCCTCGTTCGCGCACCGCACCCCGCCGTACGTCGGTCGCCTACGCCCCGCCGTAGGTGACGCGCAGCTCCCGCTTGAGGACCTTCATGCTGGGGCCGAGAGGCAGTTCGCCGGTGAACTCGACGCGGCGCGGGTACTTGTGGCGCCCCAGGTGCTCCTTCGACCAGGCGGTGATGCCTTCGGCGTCGGGGGCCGAGCCCGGGGCCGGGACGACGACGGCGCAGATCTCCTCGCCGTGCACGTCGTCGGGCAGGCCGATCACGGCGACCTGCGCGACGTCCGGGTGGCGCATGAGCACCTCCTCGACCTCGCGCGGGTAGACGTTGAAGCCGCCGCGGATGATGACGTCCTTCTTACGGTCGACGATGGCCAGGAACCCGTCGGTGTCCTTGGTGCCGAGGTCACCGGTGCGGAACCAGCCGTCGACGACGGCCTCGGCGGTCGCCTCCGGGCGCCCCAGGTAGCCGGAGAAGACGTTGTGGCCGCGGACCACGACCTCGCCCAGCTCCCCCGCAGGCAGCAGTTCGATCCGCCCCTCGACGTCGGCGCGGGCGATCTCCACGTCGACGCCCCACAGCGGGTGGCCGATGCTGCCGGGCCTGGTGCCGAAGACGGGCTGGTTCACACTGGCCGTGGGCGAGGTCTCGGAGAGCCCGTACCCCTCGTAGACCGGTACGCCGAAGGCCTCCTCGAAGCGCTCGAGGACGGCGACGGGCAGCGAGGCGCCGCCGGAGATCGCGAGCCGCAGGGCGGGGAGTGCGGGGGCCGTGGCCGCGGCGGCCACGAGGTTCACGTACATCGTCGGCACCCCGTGGAAAGTGTTGACGCCCTCAGCCGCCATCAGTTCGACGGCGCGCGCGGCGTCGAAGCGCGGCAGCAGGACGAGCGTCGCGCCCGCGCGCCAGGTGGCGTTCATGGAGACGGTCTGACCGAACGCGTGGAAGAGCGGGAGGGCACCGAGCGCGACGTCGTCACCGCGCACGTCGTGGGAGTCGAAGGCACAGACGGTCGCGTTCATCACCAGGTTGAGGTGGCTGAGTACGGCGCCTTTGGGAACCCCGGTGGTGCCGCTGGTGTAGAAGACGACGGCCGGGTCGTCGGCGTCACGGGAGACGTAGCTGGGCAGAGGCTCGGCAGCCCCCGCCAGGGTCTCCAGCTCGCCGTCCCCGCCGAGGGTCAGCATCCGTACGCCGGTGGCCGTGGCCGCGGCCTTGCCCGTCTCGGCCTGAGCGGGGTGACACAGGAGCAGGGTGGCCCCGCTGTCCCGCAGGACGTGCTCGACCTCTTCCGCGGAGAGCAGCAGGTGTACGGGGACGACGACGCCGCCCGCGGCGAGGATCGCGTAGTAGGCGCGGGGGAACTCGGCGGTGTTGGGCGCCATGAGGGCCACCCGGTCCCCCGGCCGCACCCCGAGCCCGACCAGGGCGGCAGCCTGGGCGCGTGCCTGCTGCCACAACTCGCGGAACGTCAGGCGCAGTTCCCCCTCGACGAGGGCGGTGCGGTCCGGCCGGCGACGGGCGGGCTCGGCGAGGATCGCGGCGAGGGACAGCGTGGCCATGGGTGGTGCTCCGTTTCCGTGCGGCGGTGCGGGGGCCCCGGGGGGCGGCGATGCGGCGCCCGGGTTGCGAGATACGGGGCCCGGGCTGCGGGTTGCGAGATGCGGGGCCCGGGTCGCGGGATATGGGGCCCGGGCTGCGGGAGGGGGGCGGTCGGGTGGGCTCAGCCGCGCTCGACGAGCAGCGCGCTGCCCTGGCCGACGCCCACGCACATCGTGGCCAGGCCGCGGGCCGCGCCGGTGCGGCGCATGCGGTGCAGCAGCGTGGTCAGGATGCGGGCGCCGGAGCAGCCGAGGGGGTGCCCGATGGCGATGGCGCCGCCGGTCGGGTTCACCAGCTCCGGGTCGATGCCCAGGGCGTCGACGCAGGCCAGGGCCTGGGCCGCGAACGCCTCGTTGAACTCCGCCTCCTGGAGGTCCTCGATGGACCAGCCGACGCGGGTGAGGGCCTTCCGGGTGGCGGGGACGGGTCCGATGCCCATGACGTCCGGGTGCACCCCGGCGGAGGCGCCGGCGGCGTACCGTCCCAGGGATTCGAGGCCCAGGTCGTTCAGGGCCTCCTCGCTGACGAGGAGGAGCCCGGCCGCGCCGTCGTTCATCGGTGACGCGTTGCCCGCGGTGACGGTGCCGCCCTTGCGGAAGACGGGGCGCAGGCCGCTGAGCTTCTCGTACGAGGTGTCCTCCCGGACGCATTCGTCACGCTCGAAGAGGGTGCCGTCCGGCAGGGTGACGGGCAGGATCTCGTCGTCGAAGTGGCCGTTCTTGCGGGCCTCGGCCGCGCGCTGGTGGCTGCGCAGGGCGAAGGTGTCCTGCCGCTCGCGGGAGACGCCGTAGCGCTCCGCGACCTCCTCGGCGGTCTCTCCCATGGCGAGGACGCCGTGCAGGTCCTTCATCTCGGGGTTGACCAGACGCCATCCGAGCCGGGTGTCGGCGGCCTCCATCTTGTGCGGCAGCGCCTCGTCCGGGCGGGGCAGGACGAAGGGGGCGCGGCTCATCGACTCGGAGCCGCCCGCGAGGACGACGTCGGCCTCGCCGGAGGCGATGGTGCGGGCGGCGGCGGTGACCGCTTCCATGCCGGAGGCGCAGAGCCGGTTCACGGTGGCGCCGGGCACGGATTCCGGGAGGCCGGCGAGGAGGGCGGCCATGCGGGCCACGTTGCGGTTGTCCTCGCCCGCTTGGTTGGCGGCGCCCCAGTAGATGTCGTCGATCCGGGCGGGGTCCAGCGCGGGGGTGGCCGCGAGGAGTCCGCGTACGACGGTGGCGGCGAGGTCGTCCGGGCGGACGGAGGAGAGGCTGCCGCGCAGCTTGCCGAGGGGGGTACGGCGGGCTGCGGCGAAGTGGACTGGGCGCACGATACGGCTCCGGATCGTTTGCGGTCAGCGTCTGGCGTCACCGGGCTGCGGGCTGCGCAAGGCGACGCGTGACGTAAATTAGCACTGCTAGTTTTGGAGTGTACGGGGAGGCGCCGCCGGTGGGAAGGGTGACTTGCCGCACCGGGGCGTGGCGCGTCTTGGCCGTCACCGGCCTTGCCGGTCGGCGCTGGTCCTTGCCTGGCCGCGCTCGTCCTTGCCGGTCCGCGCCCGTCCTCTCCGGCCCACGTAGGTCCGCGTCGGTCCGCACCGGCCCACGCCGACCCCCGCCCCCGTCGGTCCGCGCCCGTCCTCGCCGACCCGCGCCAGCCTCTGCTGGTCACCCCCAAGCAGCTGCAACGGATACAGCGGCCCCCCAGGCAGCCCCGAAACCCCGCACCCCGCGTCCCCGCATCCCCGCATCCCCGCCCCAAGAGCGAAGACCCCCGCCCCACTAACCCAGCGTCACCCTGACCGGGCCGCCTCCCCCGTCCACCCTTCCGACCCAGCGGGCCGGGAGATACACCGCCCGGTTCGGCAGCACCCCGTGCCGTAGGCGTTGGCGGTACAGGGGGCGGTCGTCCTGGGTCACCAGGAGGACGGGGAAGGTCGCCGGCTTCGTGGTGCGCAGGATGAAGCGGTGCCCGGGGGCTCCCGGCACGATCCGGTTCGGTGCCACCCAGCGCAGGGGCGCGTCGACCAGCAGCGGGACCGACCCGGAGGGCCACCTCGCCCCCGCGAGATGTCCGCGCACCGCACGGGCGACCCGTACGCCCTCCGCCGCGGCCACCCGCGCCGGTTCCGCCGCGTGCACCGCGTTGCCCGCCGCGAAGACCCCGGGCGTCGCCGTGCGGAACGAACCGTCCACCGCAGGGCCACGCGTCCCGGGGTCGAGGAGCACGTCACCGCGCCGGGCCAGCTCGTGGTCGGGCACGAAGTCCCCGGTGAACACCACCGTGTCGCAGGCCAGCACCCGCTCGCGCCCGTCGGCCCGCCGCAGCCGCACCCCCGTCAGCCGCCCGCGGCCCAGGAGTTCGGTCACCACCGCCCCGGTCAGCAGCGGCACCGGGGGCACCCCGAGGCGAGCGGAGGCGGACCGGGCCCGGCTCACCTGGGCGCGCGCCTCCTCCGTCACGAGCGCGGCGACCTCCACGCCCGCGCCCCGCAGCACGGCGAGCGCCGCGTAGCTCACCGGCTCCGCGCCCACGACGACCGCGCGGGTGCCGATCTCCTGCCGGTAGACGGCGACCGCCTGCTGCAACTCCCCGGTGGTGAACACCCCGGCCGGCCGCGTCCCCGGCACGAGCCGTGCCGTCCGCGGCCGTTCCCGCGCGCCGGTGGCCAGGACCACGGCACGCGCGGTGATCCGCTCAAGGCCGTGCGGCCCCGTGGTGTCCATGGACAGCGGTCCGGCCCAGCCGATGGCACTCACCCCGGTCCGTACGGCCGCTCCGGCGCCGAGAGCGGCCTCGACGAGGCGCTCCGCGTACTGCGGGCCCGTCATGCCCCACCGCCCGAACCCGCCCCGGTGGCAGTGGCGCGGCACACCGCCGGCCCGTGCCTCCCGTTCGAGGACCTCCACCGTGCCCGCACCCGATGCGGCGAGGCGCGCGGCGGCGGTGAGCCCCGCGGGACCCGCGCCGACGACGAGTACGTCCACGTTCCGCTGCCGCCTCATCGGCCCGCTCCCGACTCGCCCCAGCCGTCGAAGAGTTCGCGGACCGCCGCCCCGCAGTAGAACCCCTGGCAGCGTCCGCCCCGCGCCCGTGTCCTGCGCCGCAGTCCGTCCAGCGAGCCGGGCGGGACCGTGCTGATGAGGGCGTCCCTGATCTCCCCGCGGGTCACGCGTTCGCAGTGGCAGACGATGCTGCCGTACGCGGGGTCGGTCGCGATGAGGTCGGCGCGCTCGTAGGGGCGGGGGAACGATTCGCCGAGGTTCGGCATGCGCACGGGGTCGAGGTCCCCGGGGGCCGTCAGGTCAAGGTCGGATCCCGCGGCCTCGGCGAGCAGGCCGACGACGTACTCCGCGATGGCCATCGACGCGGTGAGGCCGGTGGACCGGATGCCGCCGACGGTCACACAGCGCTGGTGCGGTGAGGCGTGGATCTGGTAGTCGTCGTGCTCGGTGGCCGCCCGCAGCCCGGCGTAGACCGCGGTGACCTCCTCGTCCAGGAGTGCGGGCAGGATGCGCCGGCCCTTGGCGCGCAGCCCGGCGATGCCGTCCTCGGTCGTTCCCGTCGCCGCCTTGTCGTCCAACTCCTCGGCGGTGGGGCCGAGAAGAACGTTTCCGTACACGGTCGGCGACACCAGGACTCCCTTGCCCAGTGCGGTGGGCACCGGCAGGAGGATGTGGCCGACCAGATCACGGGCGAGCTTGTCGAAGACGATGAGCTGGCCGCGGCGCGGGGTCACCGTGAACGCGCCGCGGGAGAGCAGCCGCCGGTCGAGCACGTCGGCGTGCAGGCCCGCGGCGTTGACGAGGTAGCGGGTGCGCACGACGCCTCGGGGTGTCGTCAGCTCATGGCAGGTGGCACCCTCTCGTGAGGCCGAACCCACTCTCTCCACCGCACAGTTGAGGTGCAGGTCCACTCCCCCGCGCACCGCCTGGGTCGCGTACGCGAGGGTCGTCGTCCAGGGGCAGATGATGGACTCGCCGGGGACGTCGAGCGCACCCAGCACACCCTCGCCCAGGTGGGGTTCGCGGGCGCGGACCTCGTCGGCGCCGATGATGCGCGCCTCGTGGTAGTCGTTGCGTCGCGCCTTCTCCAACAGGCCCGGCAGTGCAACCAGTTGCTCTTCGTCCCAGGCGATGAGCAGCGCGCCGACCGGTTCGACGGGGATGCCCGACTCGGCGGCGTACGCGCCGAGCAGCCGGCTGCCCTCGCGTACGAGGCGGGCCTCCAGGGAGCCCGGCACAGCGTCGAAACCGGTGTGCAGGATCGCGGTGTTGGCCTTCGACGTGCCGTCGCCCACGTCGCCGGAGGCTTCCACCAGGGCCACGCGGAGGCGGTGGTGTCCGGCCAGTTCCCTGGCGATGGCCGAGCCGACCACCCCGGCACCGACGACCGTCACGTCGTAGGGCTCGGACGGCAGCGGCCCCTTGGTGGTGACGCTCATGACGAGGGGACGGGCGCGCGGTCGAGGAGCGCGTCGACCGCCGAGCGGAAGCCCGCAAGGCGCTCGGCGGCCCGGTCGGCGTCGATCCTCGGCTCGTACACGGTGGTGGGCCGCCAGCGAGGCACGACGTCCCGGACCGTGAGCGCCGGGTCGAGGCCCATGCGGGCGACGGCGCCCACTCCGAGGGCGCTGACATCGGGCAACGCCGATACCTCCACCGGGAGTTGGAGCAGATCGGCCTGGGTCTGCATGAGGAGGGCGGAGCGGGTCAGACCGCCGTCGACGCGCAGGCTCGTCAGGGGCTCGCCCAGGTCGGCGGCCACGGCGTCGGCGAGGGAGGCGACTTGGGCGGCGACGCCCTCGCACAGGGCGCGGACCAGATGGCCGGGGGCCGTGTCGAGTCCGAGGCCGGTGATGGAGCCGCGCAGGTCACCGCGCCACCAGGGCGCCGCGAGCCCGGCGAGCGCGGGAACGAACGTCACACCGCCCGCGTCCGGCACCGACGAGCCCACCAGGTCGAGGTCGGCCGCCCCCTCGATCACACCGAGGTCCGTGAGCCAGCGGACGGCGGACGCGGCCGTGTAGACCTGGCCGTCCAGGCAGTAGCTGCTCTCGCCCGCGAACCGCCAGGCGACGCAGCTGACCAGGCCGGAGTCCCCGCGCCGCGGGCGGGAGCCGGTCTGGGCGAGCAGGAAGGCGCCGGTGCCGTAGGTGCACTTGGCGGTGCCGGGCTCGGTCACGTCCTGGGCGAGCAGCGCGGCCTGCTGGTCGACGAGGAGCCCGGTCAACGGGAGTTCGGGGCCGAAGGCCTTCGTGGTGCCGACCGGGCCCGCCGCGTCGACGACGCGCGGCAGCCGCTCGTCGGCGAGGCCGAAGACGTCCAGGGCGCGCGGTGACCACGTGACGTCGTCCAGGTCGAGGAGCTGGGTGCGCCCCGCGGTCGCCGCGTCGGTGACGAACGCGCCGGTCAGCTGGTGGACCAGCCAGGCGTCGCTGGTGGTGACGACGCCTTCGCGGGTGAGGTGGCGGCGTATCCACGCCATCTTGGGCGCGGCGAAGTACGGGTCGAGGGGGAGCCCCGTCAGGTGCCTCACCTCGTCGGCGTACGGGGCGAGTTCCGTGCACAGAGCCTCCGCGCGCCGGTCCTGCCAGACGATCGCCTCGGTCAGCGGCCGGCCCGATACGGGGTCCCAGGCGAGCACCGTCTCGCCCTGGTTGGCGAGGCCGACCGCCGCGACCGGCTCCCCCGCGTCGGCCAGGGCGCGGCGTCCCGCGTCCACGACCGAGGCGAACAGCGCCGCCGGATCGACCTCGACCCGGCCGCCGGGGAGGTGGCGCGGGCGTACGGGCGCGGCGCCGGATCCGATCACCCCGCGCTCCGGGCAGAGGACGAGCGCCTTCGTGCCGGACGTGCCCTGGTCGATGGCGAGGACTGCCTCGCCGCGCGGTCCGCCGCCATTGGTGATCACCGCGGAAGCCTGCTACAGCGCCCGGGAGGGCGTCAAGGGGCCCTGGAGCGGGCGTTTCCGCCCTGACTTTTTCTCAAAACTCCAACCGGCGCGCCGAGTTGAGCGGAAATCGATTACAAAAGATCCAGGAACCGGCCTGTAAAGAGAAGTTACAGATCTACACTGACCGCCGAACAACATCACTCCGTCCTAGGCCAGTTCACACCCTCTGCCTACCGACCTTTTCCCCCACAGAGGACTCATGCCCACTCCGTCAGGCCGCCCCGTGTACCACCCGGCGGGCCACGACGAACAGTTGCGCGCTGTTCTCCAGGACCTCAAGACGGGTCGCTGGGTGTCGACGCGCACCTTGCTCGACTCGACACCCGACTGGGGACTGTGGACGCAGCGCACGCAGATCCTGGCCGCCGCCGTCGCCGGCTCCGACGTGGTCAGCACCTGGCTGGCCGAGGAACCGCGCAGCGCCGCCGCGTCCGTGCTGCACACCAGGGTCCTGGTCGAACGGACCCTGCGCGCCCATCGGGCCGGCCACCGGCACACCAACGAGCTGTGGCGCGACGCGGCGGCCGCGTGCGGCGCGACGATCGAGACGTCGCCCGAGGACCCCGTCCCGTGGGTCTGCCTGCTCGCCCTCGCGCAGCTCGACCGAGGGCAGCGGTGGGACGAGCACCGGGTCCCGGCCCCCGAGCCCATGCTGTTCCCCGGCCCCTGGCACCTCCTCGCGGAGGCCGACAAACGCGACCCGGGCAACCGCGAGGCCTACCACCGGATGCTCCAGTTCGCCTACACCCGGCGCCCCGGCGGCCCGCTCACCGAAGCGGTCAACTTCGCGCACTGGGCTTCCGGTTCGGCACCCGCGGGATCGGCGCTGCACGCCCTGCCGCTGTACGTGCGCGTCGAGCGGTACCGCAAGGACGGGGGCGCCGAGCACGCTCTTGACCTGCACTGGATAGGGGAGGACGCGACCCGCTCCGCCCTGCGCGCACTGCACCTGTGGTTCGAACACACCTTGCCCGCGGCGACCTCGCTGCTCGACCTCAGCCACTTGGCGCACGCGTTGTGGGGCGCGCATGAATTCCGGCACGCGGCCCGGGTGTTCGAGGCGCTCGACCCCTTCTACACCGTGGCGCCGTGGACGTACCGCACGCGGTCGCCCGGTGACGCGGACGCGGCGGCCGAGGCGTTCATGCAGGCTCGCACGCGCTGTCTGAGCGCCTTACGCGACGCGCCCTGACGGCACCACCAGCTCCCCGATCCATCGCTCCCCGACGGAGGTACGTCCGTGTCCCGCACCACCTGGTCGAGTCCCGATTCGACCGCGGCTCCCATGCCAGACGAGGAACAAAGGCTCAGGGAGCTCGGCTACCAGCCGGTCCTCGCGCGCCGGATGGGAGGCTTCGGCAACTTCGCCATCAGCTTCTCCGTCATCTCCATCCTCTCCGGCTGCATGACCCTGTACGGCTTCGGGCTCGGCACCGGCGGTCCGGCCGTGATGCTCTGGGGCTGGGCGGGCGTCGGCCTCTTCGTGCTCTTCGTGGGCATGGCGCTGGCCGAGGTCACCAGCGCGTACCCCACGTCGGGGGCTCTCTACTACATGGCCGACCGGCTCGGCGGACGGCGCTGGGGCTGGTACACCGGCTGGCTGAACCTGCTCGGCCTGCTCGGCGCGATCGCGGGCATCGACTACGGCGCCGCGCTGTTCACCGGGGCGTTCCTGAACCTCAAGTTCGGCTTCACGCCGACGCCCGAGAAGACCTTCCTGATCTTCCTCTGCATCCTGCTCCTGCACGCCGTCCTGAACCTCTTCAACGTGCGTCTGGTCAGCCTGCTCAACTCCATCAGCGTGTGGTGGCACGTGGCCGGTGTCGCCGTGATCGTGGGCGTCCTCGCCATCGTGCCCGACCACCACCAGTCGCCGGGCTTCGTCTTCGGCGAGTTCGTCAACGACACCGGCTGGGACAACCCGCTCTACGTCACGGCGATCGGTCTGCTCCTCGCGCAGTACACCTTCTGCGGGTACGACGCCTCCGCCCACCTCTCGGAGGAGACCTCCAACGCCTCGGTGACCGCGGCGCGCGGCATCGTGCGTGCCATCTGGGCGTCCTGGATAGCCGGCTTCGTGCTCCTTGCCGGCCTGACGTTCGCGATCCAGGACTACGCGGGCACGCAGAACACCGAGACCGGCGTACCGCCCGCGCAGATCATGATCGACGCGATCGGCGAGTCCGGCGCCACCGCGCTGCTGCTCATCGTCATCGTGGCGCAGCTCTTCTGCGGCAACGCCGAGACCGCCGCCGCGAGCCGCATGGTGTTCGCCTTCAGCCGCGACAACGCGCTGCCGGGCTCGAAGGTGTGGCGCAAGGTCAGCACCCGCACCCAGGTGCCGGTGCCCGCCGTGTGGCTGTCGGTCGGTCTCGCCGCGGTCATCGCGCTGCCGTCGCTGTACTCGACGACCGCGTACACCGCCGTGACCGCCATCAACGTCATCGGGATCACGCCCGCGTACGCCATCCCGATCTATCTGCGGCTGCGGGCCGGCGACCGCTTCCAGCCGGGCCCGTGGAACCTGGGCCGCTGGAGCAAGCCCATCGGCTGGATCGCGGTGGTCTGGGTGGCCTTCGTGACGGTCCTGTTCTGCCTGCCGCAGGTCTCGCCGGTGACGGTCGACTCGATGAACTACGCGTCGATCGCGCTTGTCGTGGTGCTGACGCTCGCCACGGTGTGGTGGTTCGTGGCGCGGCGCTCCTACAGCACGCCGTCGGCGTACGGGACGGAGCGGGAGCAGGCGGAGATCGCGGAGGACATCGTCTGACCGCGCCCGGCCCTGGCGTCGGACGCGGCCTCGATGAGGCCTCGACGCGGACTCGCCTCAAGAGGCCCGACCGCACCCCGTGATAGCTCCCTGGGGGACCTCACGGGGTGCGGTTACGGGGTGCGGTTACGGGGTGCGGTCGTTCAGGATCCGCTGGAAGAGCCGGTGGTCGCGCCAGGCGCCGTCGATGTGCAGGTAGGCCGGCGCGACACCGAACTCCTCGAAGCCGCACTTGGCGAGCACCCGCTGCGAGGGCACGTTGTCCAGGAGGGTGCCCGCCTCAACGCGGTGCAGACCGAGCTCGGTGTCGGCGGCGACGCAGGCCCGGGTGACGGCGGCGGTGGCGAGACCGCGGCCGACGTGGTCCACGTCGATCCAGTAACCGAGGGTCCCGCTGCGGAAGGGGCCGAGGGAGACGGCGGACAGCGTGACGGAGCCGACGATCTCGCCCTCGCGGTCGAGCACCCAGGGCGCGGCCCGTCCGGCCCGGCACTCCTCCAGCTGGACCCGGAGCCTGGCGGCCTGCGCGCGCGAGGTGAAGTAGTCCTCGGGCCGGGTCGGCTCCCACCGCTCCAGATGGGCCCGGCTGCGCAGCCGGGCCCGGGCGAGACCGTCCGCGTCCGCAGGCGTGGCGGGGCGCATGACGACGTCCGGGGTGATGCGGGCGACTTCGGTGATCATGCGCCAAGCGTAGAGATCACGAAGGATGCCTGCACCGGCCTGGACACCGTCCGCACGGACGGGGCGATGGCTTCCGCCCGCCTCGGCCCCTCACCGGCCGCCCGCCACCCGCAGGATCGTGCCGCTGGTGTACGACGCCTCCGGGGAGAGCAGCCAGGTGACTGCTGCCGCGATCTCTTCGGGGTGGCCCGAGCGGCCCAGGGGGATGCTCTCGGCGAGCTTCGCCGGGCGTTCGGGGTCCGCGTGGAACTCGGTCCAGATCACGCCGGGCGCGACCGCGTTGACGCGGATGCCGTCCGCCGCGACCTCCTTCGAGAGACCCACGGTCATCGTGTCGACGGCGCCCTTGGCCGCGGCGTAGTGGACGTACTCGCCCGGGGCGCCGAGGGTGGCCGCCGCCGAGGAGATGTTGACGATGCCGCCGCCGGAACCGGTCCGCTTCATGTCCCGGATCGCGCGCCGGGCACAGAGCAGATAGCCCAGGACGTTCACGTCGAGCGCGCGGCGCATGGCGGCGACGTCGGCCTCGGCGAGGGGCCCCACCGGGGCGCCGATCCCGGCGTTGTTCACCAGGCCCGTGACCGGGCCCAGTTCCGCGGCGGCGGTCTCGAAGAGGCGGTCGACGCCGGCCTCCTCCGCGGTGTCCATGCGGACGGTGACACAGCGGACGCCGTCGCCGCCCGTCGCGCGGACTTCCGCGGCCACCTTCTCGGCGGCGTCGGCATCGGAGTGGTAGCCGAGGGCGATGCTGTGGCCGTCCTTGGCGAGGCGGACGGAGATGGCCGCGCCGATGCCGCGGCTTCCTCCGGTGACGACGGTGACGGGGTTCTGCGGCACGTTTCCTCCGGGAGGCAAGGGGGCGGGGTCCGGTTCGCTGCTTTGATCGATCATTAGTTGTTTTGATCGATCATTCCCCACCCTCGCCCCCTCCCGAAACCGGGGTCGGGTCCCCTCGGCGGATCACCTCACCGACCGGGCACCCCACTCCCCCGTACGAACGCCGCCAGCGTCTTCGGCTCCTGTCCGCCGATGCGCTCGATCGTCTCCGTGACCCGGTACAGCTCGTGGTGCGAGCCGATCAGGCGGAACAGTTCCCACAGCTTGTCCAGGTGGGCCACCACGTGCGTGTCCCCGTAGAGGGACATGGCCCGCTCCCGCCACTCCTCCGGAGCCGCGTCCGTGTAGGTCAGGCCCCCGCCGAACGTCTCCACGACCTGGGCCACGGACAGCACCTGCCCGGTCAGGAGCACCACGGGATCGGGACACGCCGGCAGCGGGTCCGCAAGAAGGCCCGCGCCCACCCGGGCCACGTCCTCGCCCGCGATCAGCGGAAGCACGGTGTCCGGCGCGCCCAGGGGCATCACCAGCTCACGGCCGCCGCCCGCCCGCACCAGGAAGTCCAGGTTCTCGAAGAAGACCCCGGCCCGCAGATGCACCGCCCCGACCTCAGCCCGGTCGAGGACCTCCTCGGCGACCCAGTGCTGCCGCATCCGGGGCGTGCCCGCGTCGGGTGCCGCCGCCAGCTGGGACACCTCGACGACGCGCTCGAGCCCCTCGCGCCTTGCCGCCGCCGCGAACGCGCCGGTCGCCTCCAGCAGGCCGTCGGTCACCGGGTACGTGAAGAAGGCGCGCCGCACGCCCCGCATCGCCGCGAGCACGTCCGTGATCTCGCGCAGGTCGCCGACGACCACCTCCGCGCCCGCCTTGCGCAACGCGGCGGCACGGTCGTCGTCGGTGCGCACGAAGGCCCGTACCGCCCGGCCCCGGTCGAGCAGCAGCCGCACCACATGACGGCCGGTGGAACCCTGCTGTCCTCCCGCGGCTCCGGTGACGAGGACCGGGCCTTCCGACGTCGAAGGCATCGCGCTCACTCCTCTCCGCCCTCTCCGCGCCGCAGCGTGAGCGTGAACGCGCCCTGCCGCTCCAGGTCCCGCAGGAACGGCTCCGCCGGGAACGCCTCACCGGGCGCGAGGACCCCCGTCTTCGTCGGCCCTCTCCCCTCCGCGATCCGCACCGCGCCCTCGACCGAGGCCAGTGCTCCGGCCCGCCACAGGTCGTGGCCCGTCAACTGCCCGGCCGCGCTGCCTCCTTCCCACATCACCTGGACGGCGACGGTGAAGTCGGTCCGCGCCCGCTCGTCGGCGCCGATGTGTTCGCTGTCGAACGCCTCTTCCGCCTCGAAGGCGCTGGTGCTGAGCATCAAGTCGACGGCCCGTACGGGGACATGGCGCGGCACCGTCACGACCTCGCTCGACGGGAACGGCGCGATCATCGAGCGCGGGCCGAGCGGTGGCGGGAAGGGGAAGACGGCGTTGCGCGGCTCGACGTAACCCGCGTGCAGGGAGCCGTCGCTGAAGGTGAGGCGCTCGGTCTCGGCCAGGAGGTGGGTGGCGGTGTTCTTGGCGCCGGTGGTCAGCCGCCAGCCGTTCACGGCGTACGCGACGACGATCCGGTCGACGCCCGCGATGCCGTCCGCCACCGCTCCCGCCAGGAGGTCGCCGAGGCCGCCGTAGAAGCTGAGACTCGGGATCATGACGGCGCCGGTGCGCTGCGCGGCGGCCTGCGCGGTGTCGAAGACCCCTTTCACGTGGTGGGGTTCGAGCGCGTGGTCGATGTAGTGGCACCCCGCATCGGCGGCGGCGGTGGCGACGGGCGCGCCGGTGACCGCGAAGGGACCCGCGCACTGGATGAGGACGTCGGCGGCGGTCATCACCTCGCGCAGGGCCCGGGCGTCGTCCACGGAGGCGGTACGGGTCGACACCCGCCGCCCCGCGCCGAGTTCGTCGGCCAACGTCCGTAATGCCTCGGTGTCGCGGCCCACCAGGAGTAACTCCGCGTCTCTGGCCAGGAGTTCGGATGCGACGAGGCGTCCCGTGTGGCCATAGGCTCCGTAGATTGCGAAGAGCGGATTCGTCATGCTCAACTCGCTTCCATACCGAAGGTATGCAACTGGTGCGGAACCTACGTACCCCGAGTATGTTCGTCAAGAGGAGCCGACCCGTGATGCCGTCCGCACGACCGACCGGCCGCCGCACCCAGGCGGAACGAAGCGACGCGACCACCGCGCGGCTGGTCGCCGCGGCGCAGCGGCACTTCGGCCGGGACGGGTACGCGACCACCTCGATCGTCGCGGTGGCGGCCACCGCCGGAGTCACCAAAGGCGCGGCCTACCACCACTTCCGGGGCAAGGCCGATCTCTTCCACGCGGTGTTCGTCCGCGAACAGGAGGAGATCGCGGCGGAGTTGGAGCGCGCGGCGGCCGAGGAGCCCGACGCCTGGTCCGCGCTGCGGCGCGGCTGCCGCCGCTTCCTGGAGCACTGCCTGGACCCCGGGTTCCGGCGGATCGTGCTGCTCGACGCGACCGCGGTCCTGGGCTGGGAGACGGTCCGCGAGATCCAGTACGCCCATACGCTGCGGGTGCTGAGGGACGGCATGCGTGCGGCGGCGGGTGCGGGCCACTTCGCCGAGGGGGATCTGGACGTGCGCTGCCAGCTGATGTTCGGAGCGCTGTGCGAGGCGGGCATGCTCCTCGCCCGCTCACCCGACCCGGCCTCCGCCCTCACCTCGGTGACGGCGGAGGCCGAACGCCTCCTGACGGCGCTCGCGGCGCCCGGAAGCCAGGCCTTCCCGGGTTAGGTCGTGTCCGCAAAGTGGTGCGGTGGTTGGCCTGTTCGCGATGCGTCGTCATGAGCTGACAGATGAGTCGTGGGCGGTGATCGAGCCGTGGGGAAGGGGGGCGGGACGACCGGGGTGGGCTCCGGCCGCCCCGCGGCTCGTTGGGGGCGGTGGTCGCCGCGGCTCAGTGGGGGGCGGCGGTCGCCGCGACCGCGCGGCGCCCCAGCACCACGTACATGACCGTGGAGACCACCATGCCGACCGGCAGGGAGAGGTCCATGCCGCCGGTGCCGGCGGCGACCGGACCGGTGTAGAAGGTGTTCACGCAGAGGGCGGCGGCGGCCACGCCCGTCAGCAGGGAGGCGGCTCCCGCCCAGTTGACTCCGCCGGTGAACCAGAAGGGGCTGCCGGGGGTCTCGTCCGAGAGCGCGACGCCGTCGTACCGGTTGCGGCGCAGCACGACGTCCGTCGCGTACACGGCCATGAGCGGGCCGATCAGGACGGTGATCGCCTGGAGGGCGTTGCTGACGGTGTCGAGGAAGTTGGAGGCGAGCAGCCCGTAGAGGGTGAGGCTCACCGCGACGGCCCCGTCGAAGAGAACGCTGACGGTACGGCGGATGCGCAGGCCGACGGCCTGGAGGGCGAGGCCCGCGCTGTAGGCGGTCAGGGCGTTGATGGAGATCGTGCCCAGGATCAGGGACAGCAGGAAGACCGGCGTGAACCAGCCGGGCAGGATCTCCTGGAGCGCGTTCTGGGGGTCCGTCATGTCGACGGCCGTCGCGGCGAACGCGCCGAGCGAGCAGACGACGACGCTCGGCGCGAAAGAACCGAGCGCGGTCCAGCCCGCGACCGCCTTCGGCGGGGCCGTGCGGGGCAGGTAGCGGGAGAAGTCGGCGCTCGTGGTGTACGAGAGCGGGCCCGAGGCGACCATCGCCGTGCCCGCGATGAGCGCCGCCCACAGGTCCGTGCCGGTCGGCGGCTCGGCGGGGACGTACGAGAAGTCGGCGTGCCGGAAGACCGCCAGCGCGACGACGGTGAAGGAACCGGCCAGGGCCAGCGTGATCGGCAGGTACAGCTTGATGATCAGGCCGTGCCCGTACACGCTGATGCCGAGGGTGAGCGCGGCGATGACGACGATGACGACGACCTTCACCGGGGTGTTCGCCGTGATGCCGAGCTTCTCGACCAAGGCGAAGGCGGCGGTCGCGGCGGCGGCCAGGTTGAGGGCGAAGTAGCAGACGGAGACGAGCCAGCCGCCGATCGCGTTGTTCACGCGGTTGCCGATGACGCCGTAGAGGGCGCGGGTGATGACCTCGCTGGGCGCGCCCGCGGCGGGGCCCGGGGTGGCGACCAGGCCGGTGAGCACGCTGAAGAGGTTGCCGACGACGATCGCGGCGAGCGACTGCCAGAGGGTCAGCCCCATCAGGACCAGGGCACCGCCGACGACGAGGCTGAGGTAGTTGACGCTGGCGGCGGCCCAGACGGCGAACAGTTGGCGCGGGTTGCCGTGGCGCTCCTCGTCGGAGATGTGATCGATGCCGTGGGCCTCGATGCCGCCGGGCCGGTCGGCCGGCGGGGTGACCTCGGCGCGGGCGGCGCCGGGGTCGGGGATCGTGGAAGCCATGCGGCCCTCCGGATGCGTGTGGTGCCCACCTGGTTGCTTATTGGTCGCACACTCAATAGCATCGCCGGTATGCCGTCAAGCGTTCAGCGCAAGAGAATTCGGAAAACTCCCGAGGCCCGCAGGGCGGAGATCGTGGAGACCGCCGCCCGCGTCGCCCTGACCGAGGGCCTGGAGTGCGTCACGCTCCGGCGCATCGCCGACGAGCTCGCCGTGCGCCCCGGTCTGATCAGCCACTACTTTCCCTCGGCGGAGGATCTGGTGGCCGAGGCCTTCAGCGTCGCCGCCACCGGCGAGCTCAACGCCCTGCTGCCCGCCGACCGCCTCGACGGGACCCCCACGCAGTACCTCGCCCGCTACTTCGCCCTCTCGGCCGGAGAGGGGTACGACGACATCAGCCGCCTGTGGATCAACGCCCGGCACCTCAGCCGCTACCGGCCCGTGCTCCGCGACCGGGTCGCCGAACAGGAGCTCGCCTCCGACGACCGCCTCGAAGGCCTCATCCGCGAGGGCGTCGAACGCGGTGAGTTCCGCACGGACGACCCGCGCGCGGCGGCCATCCAGATCCTGGTGGTCCTCGACGGCCTCGGCGCCCACGCCAACACCGACCGCAGCAACCGCCCGGAGGCGGTGACGCGGATGGCGGTGACGACGGCGGAGCGGGAACTCGGCCTGCCGTACGGCGCCCTGACGGACGTACGGCTGCCGGGGGAACCGGCCGAAGGGACCGACCGATCGAACGCACCGGCCCGGCCGGTCCGGTGACACCGGCCGAGCCACGCTGACGAGCGGGGGCCGCCACGTCACGCCGGACGGCGCGCACCCGCACGTCCGCTGATCCTGCTGTCGGGCGGCGCCTCCGCCGACGCGCGACGCCGGGCGTCTCCGCCCGCGGCCGGCAGCGGGCCGCGCCGCCGGCCGCCCCACCGCCCCAGCAGCCCGGCCCCCGTCCACCGGCCTCACCCCCACCCTCCACATCCACCTCCGCCTCCCCCCTTCCTGGAGCCACCGTGCGTACCCGACTCGTCCTGCACTCCGCCCGTCTGCTCGACCCCGGCACGGGGGCCTTCCTGCCGGAGACCGCGCTCGCCGTCTCCGACGACGGCCGGATCGCCGCCCTGGGCGACGACCGCGAGATCCGGGCGCTGGCCGCTCCGGCGACGACCGTCGTCGACCTCAAGGGAGCCGTCGTCACCCCCGGGTTCGTCGACGGGCACCTGCACCCCGTCTCCGGGGCCGAACTCACCCACGGCCTCGACCTGTCGCACTGCGCCGACCTCGACGACGTACGAGAGGCGCTGGCGCGCGAGGTGCGGTCCCCCGACCGCGGTCAGTGGCTCTTCGGCTGGGGCCTGGATCCGAACGTCTTCGGCGACCGGCCCGTCGGGACCGCTCCCTTCGACGCGGTGCTTGACGGGGTGCCGGCCTTCCTGCTGCTCTTCGACGCGCACTCGGCCCTGGCCAGCCGCCGGGCCCTCGAACTCGCCGGGGTCGACGGCCCCCACGCCTTCGACCAGGCCTCCGCCGAGGTCGTCTGCGACGCCGACGGACGCCCGACCGGACTGCTCCAGGAGGACGCCGCCTGCGAGCTGGTCGAACGGGTCGCCCCCCGGCCGACGCGCGAGGAGAGCCGGCAGCGGCTCACGGCGGCGCTGCGGTCCATGGCGGCGGCGGGCCTCACCGGTGGTCACGCCATGGACGCCAACGGCGACAGCCTCGCCCTGTACGGAGAGCTCGACGCGGCCGGCGAGCTGCCGCTGCGGCTCCGGGTCGCGCCCTGGTGCCAGCCGGGCACCGACGCCGACGGGGTACACGCGCTGATCGAGCAGCAGGGCACGGGCGGGGAACTGTGGCAGGTCACCGGCGTGAAGCTCTTCATGGACGGGACGATCGACAACGGCACGGCGTGGCTGGAACGGCCGGACTGCCACGGCGAGTCCACGCACGCGTTCTGGCCGGACCCCGAGGCGTACACCCGGATCGTCGGGGAGCTGCACCGGGCGGGGGTGCCGACAGCGACGCACGCCATCGGCGACGCGGCCGTACGCCACGTCCTGGACTCCGTCGAGAAGGCACGGGCGGGCGGGGACGGCGGTGCGGTACGGCACCGGGTGGAGCACATCGAGACGGTGCCGGACGACACGCTGCGCCGCTTCGCCGAGCTGGGCGTCCTGGCGTCGATGCAGCCCACCCACTGCTGCGACTTCACCCGCGCCGACCACACCGACAACTGGTCGCGGCGCCTCGGTGAGGAGCGCGCCGGGCGCGCGTGGCGCTGCCGGGACCTGGCGGACTCGGGGGCGACCGTGGTCCTCGGCTCGGACTGGCCGATCGCGCCGTTCCCGCCGCTGGGCGTGATGGCGGGGGCCCGGCACCGGCGCCCGGGCCGTGACCTCCGGCAGGCTCCGCACGGGCCGGAACAGGCGCTCACGGCGCTGGAGGCGCTGCGGGGGATGACGACGGCGGCGGCGTACGCGGCCGGCGAGGAGCATGAGGCGGGGCGGCTGGCCGTCGGCTTCCGCGCCGATCTGACGGCGCTGGCGGCGGATCCCCTGACGACCCCGGCGACGGAACTCCCGGACGTCCCGGTCCGCCTGACGGCGGTGGCGGGGCGGCTGACGTTCCGCGCGACGGACCTCTGACACCGGGCCGGAGGGCCCAGCGGGGGCGTGTCCGCAAAGCCATGGTCACCATCGCCTGCCTACTGCTCTGGCTTCCCTGACTTTGCGGACACGCCCCAGGCCCTTGTCGGGCTGGGAGTCTTCTCTGGCTAGGCCTTCTCGGGGACGACGTCTCCGGTCACGCGGTCCTCGGGTGCGGCCGCGTCCGGGGCCAGGCTGTCCATGAAGGAGGAGACGGAGAACACGGCGCGCCCCGGTCCCGCGGGACCGTAACCGGGAGGCGAGGAAAGGCCGTTGGCCTCCATCGTCGCGCGGTACGCCTCAAGGAGACGCACGTGGTACTCCAGCGGGGCGCCCAGCGGGTTGGCCTTGCCCAGCGGCGTCGTGGGCTCGGGGCACCACGTGGTGAAGCGGGGCGTGATGCCGCGCGACATGAAGTACTGGAGGCCCTCGACGGTGGAGTCGATGGCCTCGCCGACCGTCTTGAAACCGAAGGGCTCCGCCATCTCCACGCCCGCCACGAAGTTCGGGATGACGTTGCGCGGGCCGAAGACCTCGGCGGAGTCCAGGATGCGGCGGTGCCACTCGTCGCGGCCGACGTAGCGCTCCTTGCCGGGGCAGTAGCGCTCGAAGAGGTACGGGTCCCACACCTCGTAGTTGGGGTGGTAGATCCGCACGCCGTAGTCGTGGAAGCGCTGGACGTCCGCCTTGGGCAGCGCCTGCGCGACGACCTTGCCGATCCAGCGGCCGGGGAAGCGCTCCTCGATGGCCTTCGCGTACTGCCCGTAGAAGTCGGCCTCGTCCTTGCCCTGGAGCCGCGAGGTGATGGCGCCACCGGTGAGCGTGTACGCGGTGGAGGCCTTCGCCGTGTCGTACTTGTCGATGATGGCGAGGGCTTCGAGGACCTCGTCCATCGGCTTCACGCCCGTGTAGGGGCGGCCCGCCGCCTTCTGCTGGCGCCAGTTGTGGTTGATGTCGCAGTACCCGCACTCCTCCTTGGCGCCGAAGTACTGGCAGACCCGGAAGACCGTCAGGTAGATGAGGTAGCCCCACTGGATGGTGGGTGCCACCTCCATGACGGACTTGCCGTTCTCCAGCGTGTGCCGGTAGTAGTCCGGCATCGGGGGCAGGCCCACGTCGGAGATGCGGACGCCGTCCAGGTAGAGGCCGAGCACGCCGTGGTCGTCGGCGGCCACGCGGTAGGGCGACGAGGGGTTCACGCGGACCGAGACGACCGTGCGGCGCAGGTCGTACGGACCGCCGGTCAGGACGATCTCCTCGGGCGGGCGGCGCAGGGCGGCGGCGCCGAGCTCGGGCAGGGTGCTGTGGTCGAAGGAGAAGATGAAGTAGGACTTCGGCTTGACCTCGCCGCCCTCGTTGTCACTGAGCGCGGACTCGTCGAACGCCATTCCGCCCCTGAGCAGGTCCTCCTTGATCACCGCCTCCCGCGGCACCTGCGGGAACCGCTCCATGAGTCCCTCTACGAGCTGGGTACGGCTCTCGCTGCGGCTTGCCATCTGCCGGGCACCTCGGATCCTGTCGGTGAATTGTGCTTTCCCGTACCCCCCACGCTAATACGCGCCTTTCGCGGCGCGGATCCGGCTCCGGTCCCTGGCAGCCTCCGCCGTGCGGCGGCGCCTTGGGCGGCGGGTCGCCGGGGGCGGGAACCCGGCGGTGCCGGCCTCGCGTTGTCCTGGCATGAACGAGCTGGTTGCCGGGGGGAACGTGGAGCTGCCGGAGGGGGCCGTCACCCTCCGGGTGCCCGGTCCCTTCGACCTGTCCGTGATCGTGACGGGTGACAGCGGGAAGGTCGCGGGGGACGGGGACTTCGTCTTCTACAACCAGCCCGCCGCGCCGGGCGCCCGGCTCCAGGGCGACGCCGTCACGGTGGACGGGCGGCGCCTGCGCACCGGCGCGAGCCGCGTCACCGTCGCCGTCAGCGCCGCCGAGCCCGGCACCCCCTTGGGCCGCCTGCCGGGCATCGCGCTCCAGGTGCACGGGCCGGGCGGCCGGATGGTGGCGCGTTTCACACCACCGCGCCCGGACCGCGAGACGGTCCTGCTGCTCGCGGAGATCTACCGCCGCGGCCCGGGCTGGAAACTCCGGGCCATCGGCCAGGGGTACGCGGACGGCCTCGCGGGGGTGGCACGGGACTTCGGCGTGGACATCACGGAGGACGAGACGCCGCCGCCGGGGGTGGGTGCGGGGCGGCCGACGGGTGCGGGCCGAGCGGCCGGGGCAGGATCAGCCGGTGCTGGGCGGGCGGCCGGTCCGGGGCAGGCTGCCGGTGCTGGGCCGGGGGCCGGTGTTGGACCGGGGGCCGGTGCTGGGCCGGGGGCCGGTGCTGGGCCGGGGGCTCATGGTTCTGTTCCCTCGCGGGTGGTTGCTCCCGGTGGGCCGGGGGGTCCTGCGGCTTCCGCTTACTCCCGGCCCCCGGCTGCCGCTCCCGGTGGGCCTTCGGTCGTTGGCTCTGGCGGTGCGCCCTCTCCTCCGTTTCAGCAACCCTCGTACGCGCCCGCTGCCGCCTCCCCCGACGCCTTCCTGCCGCTGGTCAACGCCGCGCGGGGCTCCGCCGGGGTCCCGCCTGTCGCCCTTGACGGCCGTCTCACCGCCGCCGCGCACGCGCATGCCGCCGGGATGGCCGCGCGGGGTGCCCTCGGCTCGGAGCACCTCGACGGCACCTCCGTGTATCAGCGCGTCGTCGCCAGTGGGTACGCGTATCTGGCCATCGGGGAGCATCTGGTCTCCGGGCCGCGCACGCCCGCCGACTTCCTGGAGTACTGCCTCTCCGGCGAGGAGTCGCGGCGGACGGTGCTCAGCCGCGCGTACACGCACGTCGGGGTGGCCCACACCGCCGACGCGCGCTCCGGTGACCTCTACTGGACGGCGCTGTGGGCCAGCCCCTTCAGCCCGCAGGGCCTCGCGCAGTGGGGCTCGGCCGTGCTGCGTCTCACCAACGCCGAGCGGACGGCCACCGGCCTGCGCCCCCTCTCCCCCGACCCCCTCCTGACCGTGGCGGCGCAGCGGCACAGCGCGGACATGATCGCCCGGGCCTTCTACGCCCACACGTCGCCCGACGGCGGCGAACCCTGGCACCGCGCGTCCGCCGCGGGCAGCACGCACCGGGCGATCGGAGAGAACATCGCCTGCGGTCAGCGCACACCCGCCGAGGTGGTGGACGGCTGGATGAACAGCCCCGGCCACCGGGCCAACATCCTCAAGCCGTCCTTCACCCACCTCGGCGTCGGTTTCGCGGGCGGCGGCTCCGCGGGGACGTACTGGACGCAGCTATTCGGAGGCTGACGCGGCTCGTCGACGGCTGAGGAGGACCACCCGGCCACCCGGACCCGCCGGGACCCGCCGTGGCCCCCCGGGCCCCCGGCGGCCACCGCCCTCAGCCCACCGCCACCGGAACCCCGCTCCGGGCCGACGCGTAGCCCGCCGTCACGATCTTCAGCGTCCGCAGCCCGCCCTCGCCGTCGGCCACGTCCATGCCGCCCTCGCCGGGCCCGTACAGGAACGCGCTCAGCATCCGCTCGTCCAGGTCCGCGCCGAAGGACAGCTCAAGACCGCGTCGGTGTCGTTCGCTGTAGCCGTGGACCGCCTGGTCGAAGGCGTCCATCTCCAGGGTCGCCCGCTCGGCGACCACGGTGAGTTCGAGGCCGCCCCAGGAGTGGTGGGAGCGGGGGTGCGACCAGCTGCAGTCGATCGTGGCCACGGAGCCGTTGTCGTAGGTCACGGTGACCAGACCGCTGGTCTCGGCCTCGACCTCACCCTCGTACATGCGGTTGTTCGTCTGGGCGTACACGTCGACGGGGCGCGCGTCACCGAAGAGATCGTCCAGGAGGTCGGCGATGTGGACCGTGTGGTCCATCAGGGCGCCCCCGCCCGCCAGCCCGGGGTCGGCGAACCAGCGCCGCGAGCTCGGCATGGAGCCGTTGTTCGCACCGGACACGGTCAGCACCCGGCCTGCCTCGCCGGACGCCAGGGCCGCCTTCACGGCCGCGTACGCGGGGCTGAAGCGCACCGGGAAGGCGACCGCGAGCCGCACGCCGGCCGCCCGACACGCCGCCAGCATCGCCTCGCCGTCCTCGACCGTCGTGGCCAGCGGCTTCTCGCACAGGACGTCGACGCCGTGCGCCGCGGCCAGCTCCACGAGCGGGCGGTGGCGCGCGTTCTCCGAACAGACGATCACCGCGTCCGGGCCCCAGGCGAAGGCCTCCTCGTACGTGTCCGCGTACGCGACCCCCCTCTCCTCGGCGAAGGCGCGCCCCCGCACCTCTTCGGGCGCTGCCGACCCGCTGTCCGGATCGCTGCCGAGCACCTCGACGCCGGGCATCCGCGCCAGGAGCCGCAGGTAACCGGCCGCGTGCACGTGGGCGAACGACAGAACGGCGACCTTCATCGCGCGACCTCCTCGACAGTGCTGTTCCCGGCCCCGATCTCGATCGCCCGGCCCGTACGGCTTGACTCGACGGCCGCAGCGGCGATGCGCACCGCCTCGATCCCGTCCCGCGCGCTCACCCGCGGCTCCGGGCCGCCGTCCGCCCACGACGCCGCGAACTCGCGCAGCTCGGACAGGTAGGGGCTCTCCGTCATGGGGCTGGAGGGGACGCCCTCGTTGGCCGCGCGCACTCCTTGGGCGGTGAGCCGGTATCCGGGCACGGACGTGGAGTCGTGTCGCAGCAGACCGTCGGCGCCCGCGACGCGGAACGTCGTACGGAACTGCTGGTCGGGCAGGCCCCAGAGGCCGGTGACGTGACTGATCGCGCCGGAGGCGTGGGTGAGGACGGCGGTCGCGGAGACGACCTCGGCCCGGTCGTCGCCCGTGGCGTGCTCGACGCCGCGCGTCTGGGCGTGCACGCGGACGACGTCGCCCGCGATCCAGCGGGCGATGTCGATGTCGTGCACCATCAGGTCCATGATGACGCCGCCGGACTGGGCGGGGTCGCCGAACCAGGGCGCCCACTGCGGCCGCGCCCCGCCCCGTGTGAACCGCAGCACCGCGAGGTCTCCCAGGTCGCCCCGCTCGACGGCTTCCCGCATCGCCGCGTAGGCCGGGAAGTACCGCACGACATGGGCGGGATGCAGCCGTACGCCCGCTGCTTCGGCGGCCTTCGCGATCTCCTCCGCGTCGGCGGCGTCGAGGGCCAGGGGCTTCTCGCAGATGACGTGACGGCCCGCCGCGACGGCGGCGAGGGCGAGTTCTTTGTGGGTCGGGGTGGGGGTGCAGATGTCGACGGCGGTGCAGTCGGCCGGCAGGTCGTCGAGGCTCGCCACCGCGGCGACCTCGTGCCTCGCGTACTCGGCGGCGAGCTTCTCCGCCGAGCCGTCGACGGTGTACACGCTGACGCGCGCCCCCAGTTCGAGCCAGCCGGGGAGATGAGCGCGGGCTATGCCGCCCGCGCCGATCAGACCGATGTGCAGCGGTCCCATGGATCCCATGGAGGGGTTACCTTTCCTGGTGCCTGGATCTGGTGCCTGGCCCTCGTGCCTGTACTTGGTCGGGGTTCAGCTCTTGGAGCCGGAGAGCGCGACGCTCTGCACGAAGTGCCGTTGCAGGAGGACGTAGACGACGAGCATGGGCAGGCTCGCGATGAGCGAACCGGCCATCATCACGGGGTAGTTGGTCTCGAACTGCCCCTCCAGGGAGGTCAGTCCGGCGCTGATGGGCATCTTCTGCGGGTCGGTGTTGACGATCAGCGGCCACAGGAGGTCGTTCCACGACCACATCGCGGTGATGACGGCGAGCGCGGCCAGCGCCGGCCGCACCAGCGGCAGCATGACCGACCAGAAGATGCGGAAGGCGCCCGCGCCGTCGATCCGCGCCGCCTCCTCCAGCTCCTTGGGCAGCGTGAGGAAGAACTGCCGCAGCATGAACGTCCCGAACGCGCTGAACATGCCGGGCAGGAACAGCGCGGGCGCCGAGTTGAGCAGGCCGAGCCGCTGGATGATGTCGTACTGCGGCAGGACGAGCAGGGAGCTCGGCACCATGAGGACGGACAGGAAGAGCGCGAACAGGACGTTGCGGCCGCGGAACCGCATGCGGGCGAAGGCGTAGGCGGCCAGCGAGCAGAACACCAGCTGTCCGACCGTGCGCCCCACGGTGTTGAGGACGCTGTTGAAGAGCATTTCCCGGAAGGGCAGGGCGGTGAAGACCTCCTCGAAGCTCGACCAGTTCCAGGTGTCGGGCAGGAAGGTGGGCGGCACCTTGGCCGTCTCGGCCAGGGACTTGGCCGCGGTGAGCAGCTGCCACAGGAAGGGGAAGACCATCACGAGGGCGCCGAGCGAGAGCACGGCGTGGGTGGCGACGGAGCCGCCGTCGAACCGGCGCCGCCTCACGGGACGCGCGGATGACTCAGGACGCGGGGACGACTCGGAGCGCACGGATGACTCGGGGCGTGCGGATGACTCGGGGCGTGCGGATGACTCGGAGCGTACGGATGACTCGGGGCGTATGGATGGCTCACGCATAGTGCACCCACCTCTTCTGAAGCCTGAACTGCACCAGCGTCAGCGCCGCGATGATCAGCATGAGCAGGAAGGCGAGCGCGGCGGCGGCGCCCTGGGCGTTCTCGATGAAGGCCCATTTGTAGAAGAGGCTCACCACGGACTGGGTGTCGCCGATCGCCGGGTTCTTCTCGGCCATCATGATGTAGATCAGGTCGAAGGTCTGGAGCGAGTTGATCATGCAGATGATGGACGCGAAGAAGATCGTCGGGCTGAGCAGCGGCAGCGTGATCGTGAAGAAGCGGCGCAGCGGCCCGGCGCCGTCGAGTTCCGCGGCTTCGTAGTAGTCCTGCGGGATGCCCTTGATGCCCGCCATGAAGATGATCAAGTAGTAGCCGGTGGTCGACCAGACCATCACGGTGCCGATCGCGTACACGGCGGTCGAGGGGTCGGAGACCCAGTAGCGGCGGTCCGCGCCGAACCAGTCGAGGACTTCGTTGATCAGCCCGTAGTCGCCGTTGTAGAGCCAGTTCCAGACGAGCCCCACGGCGACGGGCAGCGTCACGAACGGCACGAAGTACAAGGCCCGGTAGACGGAGACGCCCCGCAGTCCGCGCCGGTTGAGCAGCGCCGCGACGCCGATGGCGAGGGGAAGGGCGAGCAGTCCGACGACGCAGTAGATCAGGGTGTTGCCGAGCGCCTGCCAGACGGTGACGTCCTTGAGGACGCGCACGTAGTTGTCCGTGCCGGTCCAGGTGGTGCCGCCGAACGGCCCGAACTCGGTGAAGCTGTAGTAGAAGGTCTGGAGCAGGGGCCAGAAGTAGAAGACGGCGAAGCCGATGCCGAGCGGCGCGACGAAGAGGTAGGCGGCGCGCTGGTTGCGTGAGGCGGGGGCGGATCCGGCCGCCGGTTTGCCGCGCCCAGCCCCCTTCCCGGCCGCCTTCGCGGCCGCCGTGGAGGGAAAGACACTCATCATGCGCGCTCCTCCTTCAAGGCCCGGTCCATCTGTTCGCCCAGCGTGCGCGCGGCGCTCTCGATGCCGCCCTTGCCGCTGAACGCGGCTCCCAGGAGCGGGTATTGGAGGTTCTCCCAGACGGCGGTGTTCTTCGAGCTGGGGTAGGGAACGGCGTACTCCAGCATGTCGACGAAGCACTTCAGGTCGAACTCGGGCATCGACGTGAACCAGGCGTCCTGCGTCCCCTCGTACGAGGAGAGGGTGACGCCCGAAGCCCCTTGGATCTCGGCGGCCTCGCGGCCCGCCATGAAGTGGACGAACTTCCAGGCCGCCTCTTTCTTGCGGCTCTTGGCGGAGATGACGTTGGCGAGGCCGTGGACGATCGTCGCGCGCTCCCGGCCCTTGGGCAGGACGGTGACGTCGGCGTGGTCCTTGAGCGCGGGAACGGCGTGGTACTGCCCGGAGAACGCGGATATCTCGTAGGTCATGGCGGCCTTCTCCGACCAGAAGCGGTTGCGGGCCTTGGATTCGACCATCGCGCTCTGCGGCGGCGACCAGCCGCGGTCGATCATGTCGGTCCAGTAGCGCAGGCCCTCGATGGAACGCTCGTCGCCGAAGCCGGACTTCCCGTCCTCGATGACGTAGCCGCCCGCTCCGTAGATGGCGGGGTAGAGCTGGCCTTGGCGGTCCATCTCTGCCGCCATGCCGTGGACGCGCTCGCGGGGGTGCGTGAGTTCGGCGGCGGCGTCGCGCACGTCGTCCCAGGTCCACGTGGCGTCGGGGTACTTGATGCCCGCCTTGTCGAAGAGCGCCTTGTTGTACCAGAGGCCGATGGTGTCGAAGTCCTTGGGGATGCCGTACTGCTCGCCCTGGTAGGCGTAGATCTTCACGAGTGACCCGGGGTGGCGGTCGAGGGGCGTCGCGTCGCTCTTGATGTGTCCGCTCAGGGGCTCCAGGACGCCGTTCGACGCGTACAGCTGGAGGTTGACCGCGTTCATCCAGAACACGTCGGGGGCGGTGCCGCCGCGCATGGCGGTCTTCAGGGTGGTCCAGTAACTCGACCACGGGGTGAGCTCCATGCGCACGGAGATGCCGGGGTTCTCCTTCTCGAAGGCGTCGATCACCTTCTGAAGGCCCGGCACTTGGGCCACGTCCCACACCCCGTACGAGAGGGTGGTCCGGCCGCCGCTCGCCTTGCCCTGGTCACCGCCGCCCGAGCAGGCGGCGAGCAGGGGCGCCGCCAGCGCTCCGGACAGCAGGGTCCTCCTGCGCATGAACGCCTCCTTCGCTTCGTTCGTTTCCTTCGCTTCGTTCGTTTCCTTCGTTTCCTTCGCTTCGTTCGCTTCGGGCCCGCGCACCCGTACGCCGCCGGGCCCGCGCACGGGTGGGCTAGAGCGCCGAGTCCGTCAGGAGATCGGATTCGACCTGGTCAAGTGCCTTGCGTACGGCGCCGATCGCGACGCCCTGTTCGCCGAGCGCGCTCAGCGCGATGCGCGGGACGTACAGGGTCAGGGGGCGCAGCCTGTCCTCGATCAGCGGCACGAGATGGCTGCCGAGCGGGGTCGCGCCGCCGGTGAGCACCACCAGTTCCGGGTCGACGGCGAGGGCGAGCGCGGCGATGCCCGGCGTGATGCGGTCGGCGAAGTCCGCGACGGCGGCGAGGGCCCGCGGGTCGGCGCCGTCGGCCGCGCGGGCGAGGGCGGCCACCTCGGACTCGCCGGGGCGCCGCTCGCCCTGCCAGCGCAGGGCGTCCTGCGCGGTGTTCATGCCGAGCAGCGGAAGCAGGCCGAGCTCGCCCGCGCCGCCGCGCCGCCCCCGGTGCAGCCGGCCGCCGATGGTGAGACTGCACGCCACGCGGTGGCCGGTCAGGACGCAGACGACGTCACCGGCGAGCGTGGCGGCGCCCTGCCAGCGCTCGGCGAGCACGGCGAGGTTGACGTCGTTCTCGACGAGGGTGTGGCCCGCCTCCCCCTCGGAGAGCAGCCGGGCGAGGTCGACGCCGGACCATTCGGGGATGACGTGGGAGGTGAGAGTGCCGCCCGCGTCGACGACGCCCGGTACGCCCACGCAGCGGGCGAGGATGTCGTCGCGCCGCACGGCGTGCGCGTCCAGGAAGGCGTCGAGGCTCTCGCGCAGGAGGTCGAGCCGCCGGGCTCCGCCCAGGTCGGGGTCGATGTCCTCGCGCCGCACGGCGAGCACCGTCCCGCCCAGATCGGCCAGGAGCAGCACCATCTTGTGCAGGCCGATGTCGGCGCCCACGACACGGCCGGCCTCCACGCGGAAGCGGAACCGCCGGGCGGGCCGTCCCGGCGTGCGCTCGGCGGCGTCGCGTTCGGCCTCCCCCGCCCAGCCGTGCGCGGTCAGTTCCTCCACTGCGGATTCCACGGTGGGCCGGGAGAGTCCGGTACCGGCGGCGAGTTCCGCGAGGGTCTGGGGACTGCGCCGGTGCAGGGCGCGCAGCACGACGGTGGTGTTCAGCCGCCGCAGCGAGGCGAGATCGTGCCCCCGTGTCCCGTTCCGCAACACTTCTTCACCCCATGTCGAGGCCGGGGCAGGCCAGTTGACCAGCGGGTCGACGGCCGCTCCCGGAGATTAAGGAGGAGACTTGCATATCCCCGACCGGCGGGGAACCCCCCGCACACCATCCCCTTGCGCGCCGCCGCGAGACCGGGCGTCACTGGAGCGCACCGGGGCCCGGCCATGGAACGTCCGGTCCTGGAGCGCCCGGTCCTGGAACAGCCGGTCCTGGAATGTCCGGTCCTGGGCCCTCACCTCTTTTTAGTCACCTTGACTATAAACACGGAACCCCATACCGTCGACATGACGAAAACGGGGAGGGATTCCACCATGGCCGACATCACCCGACGCCTCGGCGTGCACCACCTGCGCTCCGCGCCCACCGCCCACATCCGCCACCACAAGCGCGGCCGACTCGTCCACGACGGGCCGGGCCTGAGCTTCTGGTTCCGGCCCCTCAGCGCCGCGCTCTCCGAAGTCCCCGTCGACGACCGCGAGCTGGCCGTCACCTTCCACGCCCGTACGGCCGACTTCCAGGACGTCGCCGTGCAGGCCACGGTGACCTACCGGATCAGCGACCCGGCGCTCGCCGCCTCCCGCATCGACTTCGCGGTCGACCCGGACACCGGCTCCTGGCGCGGCGCCCCGCTGGAGCAACTCGCCTCGCTGCTCACGGAGTCCGCCCAGCAGAACGCCCTCGACGTCCTGGCCCGCACCCCGCTGGCCGAAGCCCTCGCGGACGGCGTCAGCGCGGTCCGCGAGCGGATCACCGAAGGCCTCGCCGGGGAGCCGAGGCTGCCCGCCACCGGCATCGAGGTGGTGGCCGTCCGGGTGGTCGCCATCCGCCCGGAGCCCGAGGTCGAGCGCGCCCTGCGCACCCCCGCACGGGAGCGCATCCAGCAGGACGCGGACCGGGCGACGTACGAACGACGAGCCGTGGCCGTGCAGCGGGAGCGGGCCATCGCCGAGAACGAGCTGACCAGCCGCATCGAACTGGCCCGTCAGGAGCAGGAGTTGGTGGAGCGACGGGGCGCCAACGCCCGCCGCGAGGCCGAGGAGAACGCCGCCGCCGACGCCGTGCGCGCCGAGGCCGAGGCGGCCCGCACGGAGCGGCTGGCCCGCGCCGAAGCCGCGTCCGCGCGCACGGTCGGCGAGGCGAAGGCGGCGGCCCAGGCCTCGTGGCTCGCGGCGCACTCCGCGGTGGACGCCGCCACGCTGCACGCCCTGGCCGCCACCCGGCTCGCCGAGAACGTCCCGCGCATCGAGAGCCTCACCCTCTCCCCCGACGTCCTCACCGGCCTGCTCGCGAAGCTGGGGCACGGCGCCCAGGACGGGGGCGCGCGGTCATGAGCCTGGCGCCGCGTGCGGTGCTGGTCCATCGCACCACCGAGTACGAGGAGTTGCTCGCCCGGCACGGCACCCACGGCCAGGCCGCGTTCTTCCTGACCTCGCGCGGCCGGAGCATCCGGGAGGTGGCCGAGCGCCACCACCGGGCCCGGCGCACCCTCGCCGACGTGGCCGCGGCCGTGCCCCGGCGGTGGCGTCAGGCCCGGGTGGAGCGCGCCGACCTGGACCGCTTCCTCTTCGGTCCCGAGGACGTGGTGGTCGTGGTCGGCCAGGACGGCCTGGTCGCCAACGCCGCGAAGTATCTTTCCGGCCAGCCCGTGGTCGGCATCGACACCGAGCCGGGGCGCAACCCCGGCGTCCTCGTACGCCATCGGGGCGCCGACGCGGCCAAGCTGCTCCCCGCGGCGGTCGCACCCCGGGCCGCGGTGGACGAACTCACCATGGTGGAGGCGGTGTCCGACGACACGCAGCGGCTGCTTGCGCTCAACGAGATCTACCTCGGCCCGCCGGGCCACCAGACCGCCCGCTACCGCATCGGCCCGGACGGCGGGACGGCCGCCCCCGAGCCGCAGGCGTCGTCCGGCGTCCTGGTCGGGACCGGAACGGGAGCCACCGGTTGGCTGCGTTCGCTGTGGCAGCAGAGCGGCAGCGCCCTGCCGCTGCCGGGCCCCGTCGAACAGCGCCTGGTCTGGTTCGTACGGGAGGCGTGGCCTTCGCCCGCCACCGGGACGTCGCAGGTGGAGGGGGCGCTGGGGGCGGCGGACCGGCTGCGGGTCACCGTCGAGTCGGACCGGCTCATCGTCTTCGGCGACGGGGTGGAGAGTGATGCGGTGGAACTGACCTGGGGTCAGTCGGTGGTGATCGGGATGTCTGATATCGCCCTGCGCCTGCTGAGTTGACGGCAGTCTGGGTGCGGGCCCCCGGCAACGGCGCCGCACCCATGGGGCAGGATGACGCTCGCGCCGGACCACGAACATATGTCCGACGCGCCCGCACAACCTGGAGAATGAACTGATGGAGCGAGCCCTCACATGGCACGACCTGATCACCGCGGGCATCGCGGTGGCCGCCGGCATCACGGCGGGTCTGCTGCTGCGGACAGTCCTGCGGTGGCTGGGTGAACGGGCCAGCAAGACCCGGTGGAGCGGCGACGACGTCATCGTCGACGCCGTGCGCACCCTGGTCCCCTGCGCGGCGATCACCGCGGGTGCGGCCGTCGCCGCCGCGGCTCTCCCGCTCACGCCGCGGACCGGCCACAACGTCTCGATGACGCTGACCGCCCTGCTCGTCCTCGCGGCGACCCTGACGGCCGCGCGAGTGGTCACCACCCTGGTGAAGTCCGTGGCGCAGTCGCGCTCGGGCGTCGCGGGCTCGGCGACGATCTTCGTCAACATCACCCGTGTCGTCGTGCTCGCGATGGGTTTCCTCGTCGTCCTTCAGACGCTCGGTGTCTCCATAGCCCCGATGCTCACGGCGCTAGGCGTGGGCGGTCTCGCGGTGGCCCTGGCCCTCCAGGACACGCTGGCCAACCTCTTCGCAGGCGTCCACATCCTCGCCGCGAAGACCGTGCAGCCCGGTGACTACATCCGGCTCAGCAGCGGCGAGGAGGGCTATGTCGTCGACATCAACTGGCGCAACACGGTGGTGCGGCAGCTGTCGAACAACCTCGTGATCATCCCCAACGCCCAGCTCGCGGGCACCAACATGACGAATTTCAGCCGCCCCGAGCAGGATCTGTCGATCATGGTCCAGGTCGGCGTCAGCTACGACAGCGATCTGGAGCAGGTCGAGCGGGTCACGACCGAGGTCGTGGAGAGCGTGATGAAGGACGTCGAAGGCGCCCTTCCGGAACACGAACCGGCCGTGCGCTTCCACACCTTCGGCGACTCCAGGATCAGCTTCACGGTGATCCTGGGCGTGGGCGAGTTCAGCGACCAGTACCGCATCAAGCACGAGTTCATCAAGCAGCTCCACCAGCGCTACCGCGCCGAGGGCATCCGCGTGCCCGCCCCGGTCAGGACCGTGAACGTCCAGCAGGGCGAACTGCCGCCGGTTCTGATCCCCCACCAGCGCGAGGCCGCCGTACCGCTGACGAAGCCGGCGCCGTAGCGGGCCGGTGCCGTAGCGGCACGACCGCGCACGCACCGCAGACGCACCACAAACCACCGGACCGGGCCGAGTGCTGCCCTGTTTGACAGATTCGGCATGCCCAGATCATCATTCCATTAATTGTTTAATGGAATCGAGAGAGGTGCTCCGGTGGACACGACCTTTGCCGACACCGCCGGGGCCGGCGGCTCCTCGGGCGCGATCGCGCTCGAGGCCCGCGGCCTCGGCAAGCGCTACCGCCGCGGCTGGGCGCTGCGCGACTGTTCCTTCCGGCTGCCCGCCGGGCGGATCTGCGGACTCGTCGGCCCGAACGGCGCCGGGAAGAGCACCCTGTTGGGGCTCGCCACCCGCCTCGTCACCCCCACCGAGGGGGAGCTGCGCATCTTCGGGGTGCCGGCCGGCGAGCCCTCCGCCATGCCCCGCTACGCGTTCCTCTCCCAGGACAAGCCGCTGTTCAAGCGGTTCACCGTGGCCGAGACGCTGCGCATGGGGCGGGAGCTCAACCCCGGCTGGGACACCGAGGCCGCCGAGGGGATCGTGCGCTCCGGCAACGTCCCCCTCGACGCCAAGGTCGGCACGCTCTCCGGCGGTCAGCGCACCCGGGTGGCCTTCGCCCTCGCCTTCGGCAAGCGCCCCGACCTGCTGCTGCTCGACGAGCCGATGGCGGACCTCGACCCGCTGGCCCGGGACGAGATGAGTTCCCTGCTGATGTCGCAGGCCGTCGAGCGCGGCACGACGGTGGTGATGTCCTCCCACATGCTGGCCGAGCTGGAGGACATGTGCGACTACCTCCTGGTCATCGCGGACGGCAGGGTCCGCATGGCGGGCGACACCGACGCACTGGTCCCGGCCCACGCCCTGGTGACCGGACTCGCCCCCGACGGCACCCCGCCCGCGGACCTCGCCCCGCACACGGTGGTCGAATTCCGCGCCCAGGGCCGCCAGTTCCGCGCCCTCGTACGGCCGAACGGCCCGCTGGCCCCGGACTGGGAGGTCAGCGAGCCGAGCCTGGAGGAGATTCTGCTCGCCCACCTCCGCGCGCCGGACGCGGAACCACTGTTCACGCACGACGCACGCATCGACGCCGAGGGGACCGCCGCCGCATGAGCACCACCTTGACCGAGCAGCCACGCCAGGGGCAGTCCGCCAAGAGGCCGGGCCTGCTGCACGGGCTCACCTGGCTCGTCCTGCGCCAGCACCGCACCACGACGTGGATCATCGTCGGGCTGTCCGTGCTCGGCGCGGCCATGATCCTCTACAGGCGTGGCGAGATGGCCGACATGCTCGCCGCGCGGGGCTGGCCCGACAAGGACGTCACCCTGATGACGACCCCGCACAGCTTCGAGTACATCGCCGGGGCGCTGGGCGCCCTGCCCGTGGTCCTCGGTGTCTTCCTCGGCGCTCCACTGATCGCGAGCGACCAGGAACACGGCACCGCGCAGCTGGTCACCACGCAGTCGATGCCGCGCCGCCGCTGGCTCGCGGCCAAGCTGATCTGGTGCCTCTCGCTCGTCCTGGTCTCCAGCCTCGTGCTGTCCACGCTGTTCTTCTGGTGGTGGGAGCCCTACCGCGACATCCTCCTGTCAGAGTGGCTCGCGGGATCGGTGTTCGACAACACGGGCCCCATGCTGACGGCGTTCTCCCTCTTCCTCACCATGAGCGGCATCGCGATCGGCATGCTGCTGCGCAGGGTGCTGCCCGCCATGCTGACCACCTTCGTCTTCTGTCTGGTCGTCGAGGTGGCCTGGGGCGAGGTCCGCGGCCGTCTGGCCACCCCGCGCCTGGTGACCTGGCCGCTGAACCAGGACGACCCGGCCGTCATCGCGAGCGGCGACGCGGTGGAGACGGACCGCTGGATCGGATCGGCGGACGGGCAGCTCTACGGCTGGGGAACGTGCGCCGAGCAGACCGAGAAGGCGTCCAACGCCTGCATCAAGGATCACGGCATCGTCAACAACGTGGCCGAGTACTTCGGCTACGACCAGATGGGCGGCATGCAGTGGACCGGCGCCGCCGTCTTCCTCGGCGGCACCGCCGTCCTGGCGGTCTTCGTCCTGTGGTGGGCGACGCGACGCCCCCTGTAGAGCCAAGGACGGCAGCGCGTACGTAAAGTATCGGCAGACGAGCAGAGGGTGGAGACAGTGGTCGAATTCCGCATCGACCGGCGCAGCGGCGTGGCCACGTATCTGCAGATCGTGCGACAGGTCGAACAGGCGCTGCGCATGGGTGCGTTGGTGGAGGGTGACCGGCTGCCCACCGCGGCGCAGGTCGCCGCGGCCACGAAGGTGAACCCGAACACGACACTCAAGGCGTACCGCGAGCTGGAGCGCGCGGGTCTGGCCGAGGTCCGCCAGGGCGCGGGCACCTTCATCACCCGCTCCCTCGCCCGCCCCGAAGCGGGACCGGACTCCCCCTTGCAGACCGCCTTGGCGCAGTGGATGGAGCAGGCGCGGTCGGAGGGGCTCACCGGTCAGGACGTCACGGCCCTGTTCGAGGCCGTGCACGCGGCCGTGTTCCAGGGGGACGCGGTCGGCTGAGGCGTCAGTGCCGGGTCATCGGCGCGGAGGACGATGCCCTGTCAGGGAGCCGGGTGACCGCGCCGGGCGGAGGACGCACGGCCCCCACCTCTGCCCAAGGAGCGTCACATGGCATGGAGTCTCCTCCGGAGCCGAAGCCGGAACCCGATCCCGCACCACGGCAAGAGCCGGAGCCAGAGCCAGAGCCGGAGCCGGAGCCGGCGTCGCGCCGCGGTCCTCGCCGCGGCGGCAGCCCTGGCCGTCGGCCTGGCCGCGTCACCCGCGAACGCCGCAGCGGGGTGGGAGTCGTTACCCCCTCCTCCCGCGTACGACAACGTGAAGCTGCTGCCCTTCGACAGCCAGAACTCCTACGCCACGACGAAGAGCAGCTGCTGGGGGTGCGGTGCCCAGGAGGAGCTGTGGCAGCGGTCCGGCAGCACCTGGAAGAAACTGACGCCGCCCGCCGACGCCGCGGCGCAGACGCTGGCCGGCACCGGCCCCGACGACCTGTGGGCGATCGGCCGCAAGGACCTCAGCAGCGGCGTCTGGCACGTCCACCACTACGACGGCACCAAGTGGTCGGCCGACCTCCATCCCGACACCCGGAACCTGGAGATCCGCGACGCCGAGGCGGTCAGCAGGACCAGCCTGTGGGGTGTCGGCAACAACCGGACCGGCGGCTGGGCCCCGACCGTCACCCACTGGGACGGACGGACGTGGAACACCACCACGTTCCCCGTCAACGGCGGTCTCGACGCCGTGGACGTGCGGTCCGAGAACGACATCTGGGCCGCCGGCTACCGCAGCGACGGCGGCGTCCCCGCCGCATACGATCCGCTGGTCATGCACTACGACGGCACGCGGTGGAGCGAGGTGCCGCTGCCCGGGATACCCGGCGAGAACGATGCCCTGCGCACCGTGTTCAGCAACGGCCCGAACGACGTGTGGGTCGCCTCCGACTCCCACGAGTGGCACTGGGACGGCACCGCCTGGGCACGCAGGGACCTCCCGGGCGCCGGTTACGGCACGACGTTCGCCCGGTACGGCGGTCAGGTCTACGCCGGCACGCAGGTCGCCGACGTCCGTGACCCGAAGCTGCTGCGGTGGAGCGGCACGTCCTGGGTGGCCGACACCTCGCTCACCAAGGGCACGTCGGTCCGCGAGCTGTCCTCGTCCCCGGACGGCGCCCTGTATGCCGTCTCCCAGAGCCTCTCCGCCCCCTACACCTTCCTCTCCCGCCTCGCCCCGCCGGCGAGCTGACCCGCCCGCCGCCGCGCGCTCGCCGGACGCGACGCGCGGCGGCACCGGGCTCAGCCCCAGGTCTGGCCGGCCGGTTCCTTGACGGTGCGGTTGAGCCGGTTGAAGAAGTTGGTCAGCGCGATCTCCAGGTTGAGCGCGCCGATCTGCTCCTCGGTGAAATGCAGGGTGGCCTCGTCCCAGACCTCGTCGGTGACCCCCTCCGCGCCGTCCTGCAACCGGGTGGCGCCCTCGGTCAGCGCCAGCGCCGCCCGCTCCGCGTCGGTGTAGAACGGCGCCTCACGCCAGGCGGCCACGGTGTGCAGCCGTTCGTCGGTCTCACCGGCCTTCTTCGCTCCGGCGACGGCGGCATGGACGCACGCCGAGCAGCCGTTGATCTGGCTGGCGCGCAGGTGGACGAGCGCAAGCAGTTTCGGGTCGACGCCTCCGGCCGCGATCGCCTTGTGGAGGTGCTTGACCGCGATCCACACGTCGGGGTTGTTCGTGTCCTTGTTCTTGAGCCGGTTCTCCATGAGCGCGTGCTCTCCTCGTCGGGTCGGTTACGTTGCGCGGCAGATCCGCGTCATCCCAGTGACGGAGCAGCTTCGAGGAAGGTAACAACATGGCCGGCACTCATTCCGCGGACCCGATCACCGAGGCCTTCGAGTCCCACCGCGACCGGCTCCGGGCGGTCGCCTTCCGCGTGCTCGGATCGCACGCAGACGCCGAGGACGCGGTCCAGGAGGCGTGGCTGCGGCTGTCCCGCCAGGACGCCGGCACCATCGACAACCTCGGCGGCTGGCTGACCACCGTGGTCGGCCGCATCAGTCTGGACGTCCTGCGGTCGGGCCGGACCCGCCCGGAAGTCCCGCTCGACGACCGGCTGCCCGAGTACACCGTGACGCTCGACTCCGCGCCCGCTCCCGAGGAGCTCGTGGCGCTCGGGGACTCCGTCGGTCGCGCGCTCCTGACGGTCCTCGACTCGCTGCGTCCCGACGAGCGGCTCGCGTTCGTGCTGCACGACGTGTTCGCCGTGCCGTTCGCGGAGATCGGCCCCATTCTCGGCAAGTCCGCCGACGCGACGAAGATGCTCACCAGCCGCGCCCGCAGGAAGGTGCGGACCGCCGGACAGCCGTCGGACGCCGGACCGCAGCGGCGCGAGGTGGCCAAAGCCTTCCTGACCGCGGCCGGCGAAGGCCGGTTCGAGGGGCTGTTGCAGGTGCTGCACCCCGAGGTGAAGTTCACCGTCGACACTCCGGACGGCCGGTTCGTCACGATCGGAGCGACCGAGGTCGCCACCCGCGCGCGCCTGGCCGGCAGCGCGGCGCGCGGTCGTGCGGTGACCGTGAACGGCCTGCCCGGCGTTCTCGCCTGGCACGAGGACGGCACTCCGCAGGCCCTGCTCACCTTCACCGTCACCGAGTGCCTCATCACCGAGATGACCGCCGTGGTCGACCCGGCCGCGCTCGCCCTGATGGACCTCCCTGCCCCGGTGTGAGGGCCGCCGCCCCGGGCGGCGCTCGACATCGTCCATAAGCAAGCGCTTAGTATCGGGGGTGCGGGGCTGCCTGCCCCGGGATCGGTACCGCCGTCACCGCATGGAGAATCCGCATGGCATCCCTGCTGCTGTCCCCTCGCGACCTCGAGTTCCTGCTGTACGAGTGGCTCGACGTGCCCGCGCTCACCGGGCGGGAGCGGTACGCGGAACACTCCCGGGAGACCTTCGACGCCGCCCTCGAACTGAGCGAGCAGATCGCCACGCGGCACTTCGCCCCGCACAACAAGAAGAACGACGCCCAGGAGCCCACCTTCGACGGAGAGCGGGTGCACGTCATCCCCGAGGTCAAGGAGGCGCTGCGGGTCTTCGGTGAGTCGGGACTCCTGGCGAGCGCCATGGACCACGAGATCGGCGGCGGCCAGCTGCCGGCCGTGGTGGCGCAGGCCTGCTTCGCGTGGTTCCAGGCGGCGAACGTCGGTACGGCCGCGTACCCCTTCCTGACCATGGGCAACGCCAATCTGCTGCTCGCGCACGCCTCCAAGGAGCAGATCGACACCTTCGTACGGCCCATGGTGGAGGGCCGCTTCCTGGGGACCATGTGCCTGTCGGAGCCGCAGGCCGGTTCGTCGCTCGCCGACGTGCGGACGCGGGCAGAGGAGCAGCCGGACGGGACGTACCGCCTCTTCGGCAACAAGATGTGGATCTCCGGCGGTGAGCACGAGCTCTCGGAGAACATCGTGCACCTGGTGCTGGCCCGCGTCCCCGGCGGTCCGCCCGGCGTGAAGGGCCTCTCGCTGTTCATCGTGCCCAAGGTCCTCGTCGGCGACGACGGGTCGCTCGGCGAGCGCAACGACGTCGTGCTCGCGGGCCTCAACCACAAGATGGGCTACCGGGGGACCACGAACACCCTGCTGAACTTCGGCGAGGGCGCACACCGCCCCGGCGGCGAGCCCGGCGCGGTCGGCCACCTCGTCGGGGAGGCGAACCGCGGGCTCGCCTACATGTTCCACATGATGAACGAGGCCCGGATCGGCGTGGGCCTCGGCGCCACCGCGCTCGGCTACACCGGCTATCTGCACGCCCTGGACTACGCGCGCACCCGCCCTCAGGGCCGGCCGCTCGCCGCCAAGGACCCGGCGTCGGCACAGATCCCGATCATCGAGCACGCCGACGTACGCCGGATGCTCCTGGCCCAGAAGGCGTACGTGGAGGGCGCGCTGGCGCTCAACCTGTACTGCGGGCGGCTGCTGGACGAGCAGAACACCGGCACCTCGCAGGAGGCGCGGGACGAGGCGAAGCTGCTGCTCGACGTGCTCACGCCCATCGCCAAGAGCTGGCCGTCGCAGTGGTGCCTGGCGGCCAACGACCTGGCCATCCAGGTGCACGGGGGCTACGGCTACACGCGCGAGTACAACGTCGAGCAGTTCTACCGCGACAACCGCCTCAACCCCATCCACGAGGGCACGCACGGCATCCACGGCCTCGACCTGCTCGGCCGCAAGGTGATCATGGACGGTGGCGCGGGGCTCCGGCTGCTGGTCGGGCGGATCGCGCGGACTGCCGCGCGGGCCGCCGCGACGGGCGGTTCGGCTGCCGGGTACGGGCGCACGCTCGAAGCGGCCGCGGTACGGGCGGTGGAGGTGACCCAGCGGCTCTGGTCGACCGGTGACCCGCGGACCGCCCTGGCCAACGCGAGCGTCTACCTCGAAGCGGTCGGGCATGTGGTCGTGGCCTGGATGTGGCTGGAGCAGCTGCTCGCCGCCGAGCCCGGCACCGAGCCCTTCCACGAGGGCAAGCGGGGCGCCTGCCGCTACTTCTTCCGCCATGAACTGCCCAAGACCGAGGCGCAGTTCACGCTCCTGGAGAGCCTGGACCTGACGGCGCTCGAACTGGACGAGAACGCCTTCTGAGCCAGAAGTACAGGAACACCGAGCACACCGCCGCGAACGCGCACCACGTGGAGATGTACTCGCTGCGCCACAGCAGCACGCACACCGCCGCCCCGACGGCGACCAGGGCGCCGAAGAGGACCAGGCCCCGGTCGCCGGAGAGGAGCAGCGCGCCGATGGTGGCGAGCAGATATCCGGCGATGATCAGCCCGGGCCGCGGCAGGCCGAGCGCGTAGCCGACGGTGTGGCCGCGGATCTCGGCCGTCACGGTCTCGGTCGCCAGATGCCAGGAGAGCGCCGCCGCCGTCGCGACGCCCGCCACGAGCGGGAGCAGCAGGCGGCGGCGCGCGACCGGCGGCGCCGCGCACAGCACCGCCACCGGCAGCCACAGCGGCAGCAGCGGGAGCGCGATGACGGCCCAGGCGACGGTGGCGGGGCCCGTGCCGCCGTCGGCCCGCCAGACGGCGGACTCGATGATCTGGTGGGCGCCGAGCAGCAGCGGCAGCGCGGCGAGCGGCAGATCGCGCGTGCGGCCCCCGCGGGCCGCACGCGTCACACAGGCGACCCCCACGGCGGCGATCCCCGCCCCCGCCATCAGATCGGCCGTCGCGCTCCAGCACATGGCTCCCACGCTAGGGCCGGTGCCACCCGGGGGCGCGCCGGGCGGGCCGCCGGGGTTACCCGGCCGTGCCCGGGTCGGGTTCGATGTTCTGGTTGAGGCGGAAGATGTTGTCCGGGTCGTACGCGGCCTTGACCCGCGCCAGGCGCGCGTAGTTGTCGCGGTAGCTCGCCCGTACGCGGTCCTGCCCCTCCTCCATCATCATGTTCACGTAGGCGCCGCCCGCCGAGTACGGGTGCAGCGCGTCGAAGTAGTCGACGGTCCAGCGCTTGATGAGGTCGGCGTGGGCCGGGTCCGCGTCCACTCCCGCGTAGACGCAGGCCCAGCCGGCGCCGCGATAGCTCCAGGCGGTGTCCGTGGAGCGGTGGTCGTGGGCCGCGCCGTCGATGGGATACAGGTGCATCGTCGACTTCATGGTCGGCACGCCGGGGCCGAACTTGGCGTGCAGCGCGATGGCGTCGTCGGGGATCTCGTCGACGAAGTCCGCCCGCCAGTACCACTGGTCGCCGGGCGGGTAGAGCCCGTCGAACATGGACTGGAGCACGGGGTGCGGCATCGGCGACACGGCGTGCAGGAGCGGGTCGGGCAGCGCGTCGAGCAGGGGCGCCATGGCGTGGCCGGCCGTGTCGGGGTCGTCATGGGTGTGGCACCACACGACGCCGCAGACCTTGCGCAGGTGGAGGTTCTCGGGGAACGGCGGGGCCGGGGGCACGGTGCCGTACATGAAGAAGGCGTTGACCTCGCGCGGCGCACCCGGCAGGAAGTCGCGGTAGGCGGCCAGGACCTCGGCGCCCCGCTCCGCGGGCCAGAAGGTGGGGCCCGCGACGACCGTGCTCAGCTCGTGCAGCCGGAAGAGGAAGGAGATGACGACGCCGAAGTTGCCTCCCCCGCCGCGGATCGCCCAGAACAGGTCCGGGTGCTCGTCGGCGCTCGCCCGCACCCGGCTGCCGTCGGCCAGGACGACGTCCGCCTCCAGGAGGTTGTCGATGCTCAGGCCGAACCTGCGGGTGAGATGGCCGAGACCGCCGCCCAGGGTGAGCCCGCCGACCCCGGTCGAGGAGATGATGCCGCTCGGCGTGGCCAGGCCGTGCTCGTGCGTGGCCCGGTCCACCTCGCCCCAGAGGCAGCCGCCGCCGACCCGTGCGGTGCGGGCCCGCGCGTCGACCTCGATCGACTTGAGCGGTGACAGGTCGGCGACCACACCGCCGTCGACGGTGCCCAGGCCCGCTCCGTGGTGGCCGCCGCCGCGGACCGCGAGCGGCAGGCCGTGCACGCGCGCGAAGCCGATGACGGCGGCCACGTCGTCGGCGTCGGCGCAGTGGGCCACGAGCGCGGGGCGTTTGTCGGCCATCGCGTTGTAGATGGCGCGCGCCTCGTCGTACCCCTGGTCGTCGGGGCCCGTCAACTCCCCCTTGAAGGGGGTCAGTTCCGTGCGTGCTGCGTGTGCGGGCGTGCTGGACATGTGCATCCCCCGTTGGATCGGTGCATCCGGTGCGCCCGTTCTAGTGCCGCCCGCCGCCCACCGATATCCGTGTCGGCCACCCAGCTCACGCCGGGCCGTCACCTACCTTTCGCGGCCGATCTCCAAGCCCAGCTGGCCGGCGCGGGCCGCGACCTCGCGCCGGGTGCGGGCGCCGAGCTTCTCCAGGACGGCACGGACGTGGTTGTCGACCGTGCGCACGGACAGGAACAGCCGGTCGGCGATCTCGATGTTGGTGAGCCCTTCCGCGAGGAGCCGTCCGACCTGGAGCTGGCGCCCGGTGAGGCCCGCGGGGTTGCGGCGCGTCGCCGCGTGCGGGCCGCGCGGGATGCGGGCGACGCCGAGGGCGCGCAGGTCGGCGCGCACCAGCCGGGCCAGAGGTTCGGCGCCCAGCGTGTCGAGGCCGGCGAGCGCGGTGAGCTTGTCCGCCGGGTCCGGGCTCTCGGCGAGGGCCGCCGCGTGCTCGTAGGGGCAGCCCGCCGCCTGCCAGGCCTCGGCGGCCCGCCGCCACCGGCCGGTGGCCTGGAGGGCGTACGGGTGGTCGGAGTCGTCGGCGGGGACGGGGTGGCCCGCCTTGGCGAGCCAGTGGCCCAGTTCCGCGCGGTAGGGCGTCGCGGCCAGGCCGCGCGCCTGCGCGTACAGGGGCTCGACGGCGTCGATCACGGCCGCGTGGTCGCCGCGCAGCCAGGCCGCCTCGGCCCGCGCCGCCGCGACCGGGCCGGTGCGCTGGAGCTCCCGGGTGCGCGCGGCGACCTCCCAGGCCCGCCCGAGCAGCTCGTCGGCGCCGTCCGCGCCGCGCCGGATGCGGGAGCGCGCCAGGACGGTGAGGGCGGGGCAGCGGGCGGGCGGGAATTCGAAGGCGTCACCGGACTCGGCGAGCCTTTCGGCCTCGCTCCACTTTCCCGCGGCGAACTGCCGCAGCGCGAGCTCCACTTGGAGGTAGCGCAGGAATCCCAGATGCTCGGTGCGGTCCGCGAACTCCATGGCGGGGGCCAGGAAGTGGTCCGCCTCCGTGAAGCGGAGGTTCTCCAGGAGGGTCCAGATGACGTTGGCGTAGGCGCGGCAGGCGTGTTCGGCCTCGCCCGCCTTCAGCGCGACCGCCAGGCTCTCCTCAAGCTGCGGCCGCCCCATGGAGTCGCCGCCGCGCCAGCGGGCCGTGCCCACGTTGTTCAAGGCGTGCGAGAGGATCGCCGCGTCGTCCGTGCGCCGCGCCAGGGTGATGGCCCGCTCGCCGTAGCCGATGGCCTCGGCGTAGCGGTCGGAGAGCATCCGCAGCTGCGAGGTGTTGCTGAGCGCGAGCGCCAGAAGCCGCTCGTCACCGGCCTGTTCGAGTACGTCGATGGCTTCCCTGGCGGCCTCCTGCGCGGCGTCCGCGTCGCCCGCCCACCAGTGGATCCGCGACAGCCAGCGCAGATCGGCGCCGAGCGCCCGCAGGTCGCCCAGCGAGCGGCGCAGGGCGACGGCCTCCTGCTGGGCGCCGACGGCGGCCGGGGAGTCGGCGATGGTGTAGCTCTCCACCGCGAACCGCTCCAGGAGGTCCGCGAGTTCCGCCGGGCCGTGGCGTCCCCGCTGCCGCAGGACGAGCCGCAGCTGGGCCGCGGCCTCGCGGTGCGCGCCGGTGCGTGCGGCGTCCCGCGCGGCGTCGGGTCCGTACCGCGCGATGGCGTTCTGGTCACCGGCCTGGGCGGCGTGGTGGACGATGCGGGAGGCGTCGGCGCCGGGCTGCGCCACCAGGACGGCCAGCACCCTGCGGTTGAGCTCGATCCGCCGGGCGGCGGGCAGCGAGTCGGCGATGGCCCGGCGGATGATCTCGTGCCGGAACATCACCCGCTCCGGGGTCACGCCCAGCAGACCGCGCCGTTCGGCCGCGGTCAGCTGGCACACGCCGTCCGGCAGCAGCGCGTCGGCCAGGCCGCGTTCGGCCGCCGACGGCACCACGGCGAGCTGTTCGAGGGCGTCGCGTGCTCCGTCGTCGAGGCCGCGCAGCCGGGCCAGGACGGCGTCGACCACGGTCGGCGGCACGTCCCCGGTGCCGCCCGCCGCGACGACCTCGGCGACGTAGAAGGGGTTGCCCGACGTCACGGCGTACACCTGCGCCGGGTCGAGGCGGCTGGCCGCGCTCAGCGTGCGCACCGCGTCGCGGGACAGCCGGGGCAGGGGGACGCGGTGGACGCGGGCCGCTCTCGTCACCTGGCCGAGGAGGTGGCGCAGGGGGTGCTCGCGGCCCAGTTCGTCGTCGCGGAAGGTCAGCACAAGGACCGCGGGCATCCGGTCCACGCGGCGTACCAGGAACCGCAGGGCGTCGAGTGAGGCCTCATCCGCCCAGTGCACGTCCTCTACGACCAGGACCGTCGGATGCGGCGGATCGCTCAGCTCCGCCCGCAGCGCGTCGTACACCCGGTGCCGGTCGCCGCCCTCGGTGACCGCCTGCGCCAGCTCGGCCCGTACGCTGCCGACAAGGTCGCGGAAGGGGCCGAGCGGCCGCCGGGTCGCGAGGTCGTCGCACTGCCCGACGAGCACCCTGGCCTGCGCGGACAGGGCGCCCGGGAGGGCGTTCACGAGGCTCGACTTGCCGATCCCGGCCTCTCCGTAGACGAGCGCCACCGAGCCCGCGCCGTGCGCCGCCTCCCGTGCGGCCGCGGTCAGTCGAGTCAGCTCCAGATCCCGCTCCAGGATCTCCCCGTCCACGCGGGAAATTCTCCCACGCGACCCCGCTTTTCCTCCGTCCGTACGGAGGTTCGGGCAGCGGCGCCCCGCCGCTCAGAGCTCCTGCCGGTGCGGGTGGGCGTCGCTCAGATTTCCTGCCGGTGCGGGTTGGCGTCCGCTCCTTCCGTGCTGAGCAGGACGAGGACCGACGTGGGGCCCAGGCCGAGGGACGCGCGCCGGTCCTCGGCGCCGGCACCGGTCAGTGCGGCGCGTACTCCGGCGAGCGAGGCGGCGCCGCACGGTCCTGCGCGGACCCCGAGCGCCGCGAGATCGCGGACCGCGACCGCGCCGTGGGCGTCCGTGACGGCGATCGCGGCGTCGAGGCCGTCGCGCAGGTAGGGCCAGGCGAGGCTGGAGGGGGTGCCGCAGTTCAGGCCCGCCATGGCCGTGTCGCCGGTGACGACGGCGGTCAGCTCTCCCCGGGTGAGGCTCTCGATGACGCAGGGCGCCGCCTCGGGTTCCACGGAGAGCAGGGCCGGGGCCGGCCGGCCGGCGGGACGGCTGCGGTAGTGGGTGACGGCGGCCTGGGCGAGCGAGCCCACCCCGACGGGGACGGCCACCAGGTCGGGCGCCGCGCCGGCCGCGGCGAGCTGCGCGTCGACCTCGGCGAACAGGGTGGAGTAGCCCTCGACGATCCACCGGGGGATGCGTTCGTAGCCGGGCCAGGCGGAGTCCTGGACGAGCAGCGTGGCGGCGCCCTCGGCCGCGGCGGCCGCCCGGCGCACGGTCTCGTCGTAGGGTCCGTCGACCTGGGTGACCCGGGCGCCTTCGGACGCGATGGCCGCGGCGGCGTCCGGGTGCACGCCCCCGGACACGAAGACGTGGGCGCGCTGGCCGAGGAGCCGGGCGATCCTGGCCACCGCACGGCCGTGGTTGCCGTCGGTGGCGGTGACGAGCGTGACCGGGCCGGGCGACGCCTCACCGTGCGCGGCCCGTTCGGCAAGGGCCCGGTGTACCGCCCAGGAGGCGCCCAGTGCCTTGAACGCGGGCAGCCCCAGGCGTGCGGACTCGTCCTTGACGAAGACCCGCCCCACGCCCAACTCGTCGGCGAGGGAAGCAAGTTCGTGGAGCGGGGTGACCGCGTAGCCGGTGAGTGAGGTGTGGAAGGCCTGGGGCTGGTCGGGCGCGGGCGGGCAGGTCCAGGTGCGGGCGGCGGGCCGGGCGAACCAGGCCACCGGCTTCTCGTTGTTCTCAGGCATCAAGCCAGCCTGCGGCCACACCCGCCCCCCGGTCCACCCGGGCCCTCTGCCCGGCGCTACCGGGGCCTCCGCCGAACGACATGAGCAAAGCGCGTACGCTTACGTCATCGATCGCAGGAGATCGGTCCCTCATTCCCCTGCCAGGAGGACGCATGACCTCGCCGTCGCAGACCGCACGCACCCCCCGGACACTCGACCGCCCCTTCAGTGTCGGCAGCCTCAACCTGCCCAACCGCATCGTGATGGCCCCCATGACCAGGGAGTTCTCACCGGGCGGCGTGCCGGGCGCGGACGTGGCGGAGTACTACGCCCGCCGGGCCGCCGCCGGGGTCGGCCTGATCATCACCGAGGGGACGTACGTCGGTCACGCCTCGGCCGGTTCGAGCGACCGCGTCCCGCGCTTCCACGGCGACGACGCCCTCGAAGGCTGGCGCAAGGTGGCCGACGCCGTGCACGCGGTGGGCGGGAAGATCATTCCGCAGCTGTGGCACGTCGGCATCACCCGGGAGGCGGGCAAGGGCCCGGTGCCCTCCGCTCCCCCGGCCGGCCCCTCCGCCATCGGCTTGGACGGCGAGCCCAAGGGCAGCGCCCTGACGGCCGACGACCTCGACGACGTGATCCGGGCGTTCGCCGAGGCCGCGGCCGCCGCCGAGCGCATCGGCTTCGACGGGATCGAACTGCACGGCGCCCACGGCTACTTGATCGACCAGTTCTTCTGGGAGCGCACCAACAAGCGCACCGACGGCTACGGCGGCGACCTGGAAGGCCGCACCCGGTTCGCCGCGGAGATCGTCGCCGCCGTCCGGGCCGCCGTCTCGCCCGACTTCCCCGTCTTCTTCCGCCTCTCGCAGTGGAAGGGCAGCGTGTACGACGCACGGCTCGCCGAGTCCCCCGAGGAGCTGGAGCGCCTACTCGCCCCGCTGGTGAGCGCGGGCGTGGACGTCCTGCACGCCTCCACGCGCCGCTACTGGCTGCCGGAGTTCGAGGGCAGCGACCTCAACCTGGCGGGCTGGGTCAAGAAGGTGACGGGCAAGCCCGTGGTCACCGTCGGCTCGGTCGGCCTCGACCAGGAGTTCCTCGGCCCGAAGGGCTGGGCGCCGCCGTCCGCCGCCACCGGCATCGACCCCCTGGTCGAGCGCCTGGAGCGGGACGAGTTCGACCTGGTGGCGGTGGGCCGCGCCCTCATCGCCGACCCGGAGTGGGCGGCCAAGGCCCTGGAGAACCGGCTCGGCGACGCCCTGCCCTTCGACAAGTCGCAGCTGGCGAGCCTGGTCTGAGCGACGACCGCCGCGCGTCCGGCCCCGGCGGTACCGGGGCCGGACGCGCGGGCCACGGGGCCCACCGGCACGGCGACGGGAGCCAAGTCCCCACGCTGCTGTCACCCCCGGTCGCGTACGATGTGCCCATGACCTGGCCTGCCACCGAGCGCTTCTTCCCCACCGCCGTCCCCGGCGGCCTGGGGCTCGTGCAGGACATCCTGAACACCTCGGCCACCGGCCGCGCGGACGAAGCCGATCTCCTCGGGGACGTGCCCGCCGCGCAGGCCTGGGTCGCCGCGGCACTGCCCGCCTGGGCCGAGCGCACGGGGCGCACCTCGGTGCGGCTCACCCTCACCGAGGAGGACCTGCCCAAGCTGCGGCAACTGCGCGAGCAGATGCGCCGGGCCCTCGTCTCGCGCTGCGGCACGACGAGCGGCGAGAGCGCCCGCTCCACCTCCTGCGCCCTCCAGGTCAACCTGCACGGCGACGCCGCCCTGACCACCGAGCCCGAGGGCGAGGGCTGGCGCTGGCTGACGTCCGCCGTCCTGTGCGAAGCGCTGCTCGCACAGACCACCGGGGAGTGGCGGCGCCTGAAGATCTGCCGCAACGAACGCTGCGCCAGGGCGTTCTACGACCGCTCCCGCAACAACAGCGGCGTCTGGCACTCCACCCGCGGCTGCGGCAACGCCGCGAACCTGCGGGCCTCGCGCCGGCGCCGCCGCGCCGGGGCCGACGCCGACACGGAACCGGCACCCGAAGCCCGGGCCTGAAGCTGCCTCTCCCCTTGGCCAAAGCGGTGAGTCCTCATCGGGGCACCCCCCTCAACTGCCATATTCCACCAGGCTGGTGGGCGTCACGATCCGCCGCGCGGGTCCCTGCGCGGTCTTGCGGCCCGGGTCCGTCTCCCGCCCGCGCATCCGGTCGGCCAGCAACCGCCCGGCGGCCCGGCCGAGTTCGTCGCTGTCGTACGCGACGAGGGTGAGCGGCAGGCCGAGCGCGTCGGCCAGTTCGAAGTCGTCGAAGCCCGCGAGCGCGGTGTCGGTGCCGGACGCGCGCAGGGCGCGGAACGCCCCGATCGTGTTGCGGTTGTTGGAGCAGAACAGCGCGGTGGGCGGCTCGGGCAGCGCGAGGAGTTCGACCGCCGCGCGCCGGGCCTCACGCGGTTCGGTCTGCCCCTGGCGTACGTAGCCTTCGTCGAAGGGGATGCCGTGGGCGGCGAGGGCCGCCGCATACCCCCGCAGGCGCTGGGTGCCGGTGTAGACGGCGGGCGGCGAGCCGAGGAAGCCGATGCGGCGGTGGCCGCGGACGATCAGCCGGGCGGTGGCGGCGCGCGCCCCGCCGAAGTCGTCGACCAGGACGCAGTCGGCGTCGAACCCCTCGGGCGGTCTGCTGGCGAGCACCACGGGGACACCGTCGGCGGCAGCGGCGGCGAGGTGGCGCTGGTCCGCCGTGGCGGGGACGGCGATGATGCCGTCGACGCGGCGGGCCACCAGGTCGGCGACGAGTTCACGCTCGGCGTCCAGATCCTGGCCGGTGTTGCCGATGACGGTCTTGAAGCCGTCGCCCGCGATGACGGAGTCCACGCCGAGCGCCAGGCGGGAGTAGAAGGGGTTGGCCAGGTTCGTGACGACCAGACCGACCAGGCCCGTGCCGCGCCCCAGGCGCAGGCTGCGGGCCACTTCGTTGGGCCGGTAGCCGAGCTCCGCCGCGGCGGCGCGGATGCGCTCCCGGGTGGCCGGCAGCACGCGCGGATCGTCGCGCAGGGCCCTGGAGGCGGTCATCGCGCTGACGCCCACCCGCTCGGCGACGTCGCGCAGCGTGGGCGGGCCGTCCTGGGAAGGACGCGGTCCGGGCATCGTCATGTGTGTCCTTTCCCGGGGGCTCCGGAGGGCCTCCTCACCTCCCGGCGGCCCCCGCATACTCGGCCGCCCCGATCAGCGCCGCGTCCGCGCCCAGCGTGCCGGGGCGCGGTCTCACCGGAGTATCCCCGAAGCCGGTGCGCAGGCCCGGCCCGACCACGTCCCACGACGCCGCCACCGCGCCGCCGACGACGACCGCCGAGGCCCCGAAGTCGCGTACGCACGGGGCGAGGACAGTACCCAGGGCGGCGAGGGCCTCGTCAAGGACCTGTGCGGCCCGCAGTTCGCCCCGCCGGGCGCGCCCGGCGATGTCCCGCACGTCCAGGTCCCGCTCGCCGTAGCGGGCGAGGATCGCCCGCCGCGAGACGGTGTGCTCCAGGGGCGCGCCCGACCAGCGCAGCAGATCGACGCGGCCCTCGGGCGGCACCCCCGGCCCCTCCCGGCACACGACGCCGTCCACGAGGAACGCCGAGCCCACCCCCGACCCGAGGGTGACCCCCGCACAGCGCCGGTGTCCTGCCGCGGCTCCCGCGCGCCACTCCCCCAGCAGGAACGCGTGCGCGTCGTTCAGGAACACCGCGTCCGCGGGCCTCGGCCACACTCCGTCCAGCAGCACCGAGCGCACGTCGACGCCGTACAGGTCGTCGAACTTGCCCACGCCCTCGAAGCGGGCGATCCCCTTCTCGTGGTCGAAGGGCCCCGGCACGGCGACGCCCCACACCTGGCCGCCGGGCACGTCGAGATCCCCGGCGCAGCGCACGACCGTGCCCAGGACGTGCTCGGCGCTGCCCCGCGCGTCGAGCGGGCGCCGGACGCGGCGCCGCACCCGGGTGCGCAACGGGTCCACCAGGGCGGCGGTGACGTGGGTGCCGCCTATCTCCAGGACGGCTCTCACGGGTGCCCCGCGCCCGCGGCACGGCGGTCCCGCACGAGGGCCTTCACCACTCTCGCCGGGCCGCCCCGCGCCTCCAGGCGGTAGCCGCCGACCGCCGCGGGCACCGTCAGGGTCTCCGCGTACGCCAGGGCGTGCCGCTCGCCCGCCGAGGTCAGCACGGTGACCCCCTCCCCCTCCACCACGTTCAGGACGTGGAACCGTCCGGCCGTGTCGTCAGCGGCGACGGCGTCCGCGTCGAGCGCGTAGCGCCGCACCTCGTAGAACATCTCGTCCAGCGCGCCGAGCAGTTCCTCGCGCCAGCCGTCCCCGCGCCGCAGCACATAGGGCTCCTGGACCAGGTCACGCGTCACGGCGGCGCCGCGCCGCTCGGTCTCCAGGTTGGCCAGGCCGTGTTCGTAGGGCAGGGGGCGCGGATTGCCGTCGGCGTCCGGCCGCAGCCAGTCGTAGAAGCGCAGGCTGTAGAGGTACGGGGTCGCGCTGATCTCCAGGACGAGGTTGCCCGCGCCGCTCGCGTGCGGGGTGCCCGCCGGGATCATGAAGAGCCTGCCCTGCTCGGCGGGGAACGTCATGACGTGGTCCGCCGGGTCCATGGGTACCCCGTCGTGCGCGGCCTCCTCGATCTCCTTGCGGAAGAGCGCGAGGTCGGCGTCCTCGCGCAGCCCGAGGTAGACGCGCGTGTCGGGACCGCCGAGCGTCATGTAGTACGTCTCGTGCTGGGTGTAGGGCCAGCCGAACCGCTCCCGCATGTACCGCTCCTTGGGGTGGCAGTGCACCGAGAGGTTGCCGCCGCCCACGGTGTCGAGGTAGTCGAAGCGGATCGGGAAGGAGGTGCCGAAGCGGGCGTGGGCCTCCGGTCCGAGCACGTCGTCGGGGTGCAGGGCGCACAGGAGCTGGAAGGGGACCTCGGCCTGGGTGTCGGGGCCGTCCCCGATGAGGATGCCCGCTTCGGGGGCGATGAGTTCGTAGCCCAGGGCGGTGTTGCGTGCCTCGGGGTTGAAGCCGAGCGCGCGTCGGCCCCATTCCCCGCCCCAGGGCGTGGAGTTGAAGAAGGGGCGGGTGCGTACGGGCTGCCGCGCGAGCCGGGCGTAGCTCGCCCGCAGTCCCGGGCCGTCGAGGAACACGGGCCTCCCGGGGTCCTGGACGTCGATCCAGCCGTCCAGCTGACCCGCGAGGGCGTCGCGGTGGCGGTCGAGCATGGGCCAGTCCACGAAGAAGAGCCGCTTCAACTCGCCCCGCTCTCCCGGCAGTCCCAGGTTGCTGCCCGCTCCCGCCGCGGTCGCCGACTCCGCGTACCGCTTGGGCAGGTCGGCGTACCAGAGCACGTCGTGCAGGACCAGCGAGGCACCTGGCCCGTACACGAGCAGCAGGCCCTCCAGGTCCCCGTCCTCCGTGGGGAGTTCGTCGAACAGGTCGGTGAGGGGGTTCTCGGCGAGCTTGCAGTAGTAGGGGTCGTCGGCGTCCGGTGCACTCATGGTGCGACGCCGCACCTCGGCGGACGGGGCATAGCGGGTGCGGATGTCCAGGGTGCGTACGGGCAGGGCGCAGGCGGCGGTGAGCCGCGCCGCGATGGCCTCCCAGTCGGCGGCCGGCGGCCCGTCGACGGCCACGATGGCCGGTTCGGCGGGCAGTTGGGCGGCCACGGCCTCCCAGCCGCCGGTCAAGACGGACCCCGGGGCCGGGGGGTAGCGCGGGTCGAGCCGGTACACGCGTGCTCCTTCGTGCGGAGGTGCTGTTCGTGCGGAGTTCGTGGGCGGTGCGGGGCGTTCAAGGGCCGTGCGGGACTTTCAGGGGCGGGGGCGGGGACGGGGGCGGGTCAGCAGGACGGCGGTCGTGCCGAGGGGTGGGATGTGGACGGCCAACGCGCCGTCGGCGAGGCTCAGTTCACCGCTCGCCTCCCCCAGGTAGCTCGCCGCGTGGGCGGTCGCCACCGGGAAGTGGATCCGGACGGGGCAGGCCACCGGCTCCTCCGCGAAGGACTGGAGCCGGAGCAGGACCTGGCCGGGCTTCGGCGTGGTGGCGCCGACCAGGCGGACCCTCACGTCCCCGAGGTCGGCGAAGGCGAGCGACGGCGTGTGTCCAGCGCTCCCCTCGCCTGCATGACCGTCGGCTTCCCCGACTTCCCCGACTTCCCCGGCTCCCCCGGCTCCCCTGGCTCCCCTGGCCCGCACGGCTCGCAGCGGGCGGCTCCAGGCCGCCGCCGTGCGGGGTCCGAGCCCGTCGGCGCTCGGGCCGCAGGCCAGGCTGTAGCGGTAGGTGAACTCGAAGCCCTGCTCGCCGGGGAAGTTGGTGTCCCACAGGTTGTTGTGGATCCAGGAGAAGACCGTGGCGGGCTCGTCGTGCCCCATGGTCTTCGGGAAGGGCGCGTACGGCAGGGCGATGTTGCCGAACTGCACGAGCGGCGCGTCCTGCGTGGACCAGGCCACCGCGAGCCCGGCTTCGGTGAGCGTCACCCAGCGGCGCACGGCACGCATGTGCAGGGCCGAACCGGGCACCACGGGGAGCGAGGTGCCCGTAAGTCCGCCGGTGGCCTCCATGCGGACGACCGGCTCGTCGAAGGCGAAGGGGAACGCGAAGTAGGCGCTCTCCTTGCGCAGCGTGGCGTCCTTGTCGAGACGGTTCTCGATGTCGAGGCGCGGCACGCCCACGGGCAGGGTGAGCGTGGTGCGCACCCGGTTGGCTCCGGCCGGACGCGTCTCGTACGTGATCGACTCGGCCACCGCCGTCGAGCGGCGGGCGATGAGCGCGGCGGGCGGGGCCACCGCACGGTTGCCGAGGTGTTCGAGGCGGTCGGACGCCGTCGTACGGCTGGAGTTGTGGTTGAAGGCCCCGGCGGTGGTGTAGCTGTCGTGGACGTAGCCGTTGAAGCCCACGATCGCGTCCGCCCGGACGAGCTCGCGGCCGGTCGCCTTGTCGACGATTGAGGCGATGCAGGCGTGCGCGAGGTCCACGCGGACGGCGAGGTGTTCGTTCTCCAGGAGCGTCGGTTCGGGGCGGGCCAGCGCCGCGGCGGCGGTCCGCGCCGGGTCCTCGCGCTCGGTGCCGCCGGTGGGGTTCCAGCCGGAGGCGCCCTTCACGACGGGTGCCCGCTCCCCGGACCGCGCGGGCGTGGTGATGGTGGCGGTGACATCCAGGCACACCGATCCCGCGGGCGGCACCGCGTCGACGCGCGCCACCAGGAACCGGCCGGCGTCCCGGTGGTCGTCGTTGGTCTGCGGCTCCTCCTCGTGGACGACCCGGCGCCCGTCACGGGCGTCGCGCACGGCCACCGGCTGCTCCAGGGGCACGCTGCTCTCCGGCAGGAAGATCCGTACGACGTCCGTGCGCGGCCAGGAGCAGGTGTTGACCACGTGGTAGCTCGCCGCCGCGCCCGGCCCCGCGGCGAGCCGCTGCCCGAGCCGGGCGCTCGCCCTGTCCAGCAGCGCGTTCCCGTCGTCGTGGGCGCGCAGGGCCTGTCCGTACTTCCAGTGCCATTGGTGCTCCCCGGAGTGGCCGCCCTCGTCTCCGTGGGTCCATGGGTCGCCGGCGCCCCAGGTGTGCTCGTCGAAGAGCGACACCGCCTCGTAGACCCCGGCCGCGTCCGCGCCGTCTTCCTCCGCCCCCGTGGCGCCGAGGAGTCCGGCGAACGTGCCGATGGTCTGGGCGTCGGCGACCACGGACTGGGCGGTGCGGGCCAGGGACATCGGCCGCGCACCCGAGCCGACGCCGTCGACCCACCAGTCGGTCCAGTCGCCGTCGAACGTCTCGATGGCGTCGCCGAGCCTGGCCTCGGCGTCGGTGAAGAAGTCCTCGTTGCGCGAGAGCCGCAGCCGGGGATGGGCCCAGGTCTCGTTCCAGCGGCGGACGGTGTCGGCGATGACGCGCCGGGGCGGCGCGTTGTCGCCGAACTTGCCCTGGACGCGCAGGTGGAGCACGTCCCAGGGGTAGGGCTCGCGCTTGACCTCCGCCTGGTCCATGGCCCAGCCGAAGATGCCGCCGCGGTAGGGGTAGGGGTGCGTGGCCAGGGAGGTCAGATAGGCGGGGAGGAGGTCGTCGACGTCCGCGTAGTTCGTGTCGAAGCCGAGCAGCGGTCCTTCCATGTAGGCGAGGCCGTGCGGGGTGTCGGTGACCCAGACCAGGACGCTGTTGCCGCTGGGTGCCCGCCACCGGAACAGGCGCGGCAGTTTCTCGCCGCCGACCAGGTGGGGCACGGACCGCCCGGCCCAGTTGTGCGCCACCGAGAGGTACTTGACGCCTGCGGCGGACAGGGCGTCGACCAGGCCGACGACCGCTCCGGGCACGTCGGTCTGCATGGCGGAGGTGAACTCGACGCCGTACCGCTCGCGCACGTCGTGGGCGAGCCGCAGCAGCTCGTGCAGCTCGTCGGTGGAGCATGTCTCGGTGTGCAGGTTGAACGGCAGCGCGGTCAGCTCGATGCGTCCTTCGCGCACCCGGCGTACGAACGCGTCGACCTGCTCGGCGGGCCGGGCGTCCGCCCACTGCCGGAACGACCACAACGACTCGACGCACCAGCGGAACCGTGACGCGGCGGGCCAGTCGTCGGTGGCCCGGGTCAGTTCCAGACAGGAGTCGAGGAAGGAGAGGTGCTCGGCGAGGACGCGGCCCTGGGGGTCGGTGTAGCCGATGTCGAGATGGGAGTGGTGGACCAGGTGCAGGGTCCACCGGCGCTGCGGGGTGAGCCGTACGTCGATCCCTTCGGTGGTGTCCGGCAGGCAGACGGTGAGGCGGGTCTCGGTGTCGACGGCGGGGACCATGAGGCGCACGGAGTCGCCGGGGCCGTCGAGCCGCTCGACGGGCAGCGCGGCCCCGGACTCGGTACGGACGGTCAACTCGGTCGGCAGGGTGGACCCGTTGACGGCCTCGACGCGCAGTGACTGCGTCAGCCCTTCGCCGTCCGCGGTCCTGCGAAGGAGCGGTTCCTGCGTCAGCCTCAGGGCGCTGTCGCCGAGGCTGCCCTCGGCGGTGACGACGGAGGAGCGCAGACTGTCGCGTATCCGGTCGTTGTCCCAGTCGGTGGTGCGGACGAGGGCCCGTGTCGTCATGCGGTTCTCTCCTGGTGGGAGCGGTCGGTCGGCGGGTCTCAGCGGGCGGATGCGGTGACGCCGCGCAGGAACAGGCCGCGGAACACCAGGAAGAGGAGGAGCGTGGGCAGGGAGACGATCAGCGCGCCGGCCAGGATGACGGGCGGCCCGGTCGAGGCGTAGGCGTTGTTGAGAGTGCTCAGGGCGGCCATCACCGGCTGGACGTCGGGGCTGCGGCTGAGCGTGATGCCCAGGAGCAGGTCGTTCCAGACGGCCGTGAACTGGAAGATGAAGGCCGCGGCGAGGCCCGCCTTCATCAGCGGTACGTGGACGCGCCAGAAGATGCGCCGGAAGGACGCGCCGTCGATGAGGGCCGCCTCCGTCAACTCGGGTGGCATCGTGGTCATCTGGTTGCGGATCAGGAAGAAGGCGAAGGGCACCGCCCACGCGGCGTAGACCAGCATGAGGCCGAGCCGCGTGTCGTAGAGGTCGGCGTCCGCGTACAGGCCGAACAGCGGGGCGAGGAACATCTGGAGCGGGAAGAGCGTGCCGGAGTAGATGAGCCAGAACCAGAAGGCGGGCCTGGGGATGGGCAGGACGACGACGGCGAAGGCCGCCATGGCCGCGACGAGCACCGCCGCCAGACCGCACACGACGGCGTAGAGCAGCGAGGCCTGGAAGCTGTCGCCGATGCCCGCGACGTTCCAGGCGGTCCTGGCGTTCTCGGCGAGGTCGAAGCCCTGGACGGTCCAGTCGGGCTTGCCCGTGTACGCGGCGGCGGGCGTCAGCGCGTTGACCACCAGGAGGTACAGCGGGACCAGCCAGAGCAGCACGCATCCGGCGACGAAGAGATGGCGCGCGATGCGACCCATGGGAAGCCTCCTCAGGCCTTGCCGTCGGCGGCGCGGGGACCGGCCTCGGGCATCTGGCGGCGCAGGTACGTCCACGAGGAGGCGACGACGATCACCGAGAGGACGAGGGCGATCGCGGAGCCGTAGCCGACGTGGAAGAGCCGGAACGCCTCGCGGTACATGCTCAGGGCGAGGGTCTCGGAGGAGCGGGACGGGCCGCCCTTGGCGAGGATCCAGATCATGTCGAACGCCTTGAGGCTGTTCACGATCGCCATCCCGACCACGACGACCGTCACCGCCCGCAGCTGGGGCAGCGTGATGTGGCGGAACATCCGCCAGCCGCTCGCCCCGTCCAGCTGGGCCGCCTCCACGGTGTCCCGCGGGATGGCGCGCAGCCCGATGGCGAAGAGGACGACGTTGAGCCCGGTCGCCTGCCACGTGCCGGCGACGATCATCGAGAGCGTGTTCTGCGGCCACTCAAGGAGCCAGGTCTGCGCCCACCCGTCCAGGCCGACCCCGCGCAGCACCTGGTTGACGGCGCCGTCGGAGGTCAGCATGAAGTTCCACAGGACGGCGGTGGCGGCGGCCGAGATCGCGTACGGCAGCACGATGACGAGCTGTGCGATGCCGCCGAACCGCATCCGGTGCGTGGCGACGGCGATGAGCAGCCCGGCGAGGACGGGCAGGAGCAGGGTGCCCGCCACCCACATCAGGGTGTTGAGGAGCGAGCGGCCGAAGACGGGGTCGTCGGCGAGCCGCGCGTAGTTGTCGAAGCCGGTGAACCTGCTGGTGAAGCCGTTGTTCTCGAAGAAGCTGTCGTAGACGCTGCGGAAGAAGGGATAGACCAGGAGTACGCCGACGAGCGCGAAGGCGGGCAGGGCCCAGGGCAGTGCGGCGAGCGGACCGCCGAGCCTGCCGTTGCCGCGCGCGGCCTGGTGCGGGCTGCGGGTGGGAACCCGGCGGCGTACGCGCACGGGTTTCGCGGGGTGCGGGGCGGGCGTCACGGTCTCGGTCATGTCTCCTCCGCCTCCCGCCACACCTGCCAGGCCTCGTCCGCGCGCTCCTGCATGGTCCGCAGGGTCGAGCGGGCCGAGGAGGGGTTCAGGAGGAACCCGGCGAGGTCGTCGACGGTCGCCTCGACCAGTTCGGGCGGGCCCTGTTCCCAGAAGCGGTTGAGCAGCCAGAGCCTGTCGCCGCGCACCTTCTTCGCGAGGCCCGCGATCACCGGGTTCGGGGGCTCCACCTCCGGGTTGGGGCAGCCGTCCTGGAGGGTGTGCGAGAAGGCCTTCATGACGGGGGGCCGCAGCCAGTTGCCCGCGGCGCGCACCGCCTCGTCCCGGTCGGGGCCCTTGACGGTGCACACCAGGGCGCTGGACTCGAAGACGACGCAGGGGCGGGCCTTCGGGTCGGCCATGGGCAGCACGAAGGCACCGAGGTTCTTCCCGGGCCTTCCGCCCGCGCCGACCAGGGTCGAGCCGAGCCAGGTGCCGCAGGGCACCATTCCGACCTTGCCGTGGACGACGGCCGCGGCGGCGTCGGCGTGGCTCATGTCCATGGAGGTGAACCAGTCCTTGTCGAAGAAGGACTCCAGGGTGCGCAGGGCGCGTTCGGCACGCGGGTCGGTGTAGCGCTCGCGGCCGTTCATCAAGTCGTCGTAGAACCGCGGGTCCTGGCGGCTGAGGACTTCCTGGAACCAGATGAAGGCGGGCCAGCGGTCGGCGGCGGAGCCGTGCAGCGGGGTGATCCCGCTCTTCTTGAGCCGCCCGCAGACGTCGAGGAAGTCGGCCCATGTCTCGGGGACTTGCAGCCGGTGCTCCTCGAACACCTCGATGTTGTGGAAGAACACCCAGTACGCGAGGTTCATGGGCAGTCCGTGGACCCGCCCCCGGTAAGTGAACGCGCCCCGTAAGGAGGCGTCGACCCAGCCCCGGCCGACGGCGCGGTCCCACTGCCGGGTCAGGTCGACGATGCCGCCGGTGCGGGCGAGGTCTTGGAGCCGGTATCCCGACCAGTACTTGAGCATGTCCGGCGTCTTGCTGGTGCGCAGCGAGGACTTGACGACCTGCTCGAACGATTCGAGGGACGGATTCACCTCGGGCACCAGGCGCAGGCCCGCCGTCGCCTTCATCGCCGCCCCCGCGGCGGCCATCGGCTTCTCCCAGGCGGCGCTGTCCCCGAGCACGGCGACCTTGCCCCGGGGCTGCCCGCTCGCGGTCCCGCAAGCCGTGGCAAGCGCACCGGCGGCACCGGCGACGAGCAGGGCCCGCCGGTCGAACGAAGCCCCGGCCACGGGGCGAAGGCGGTGACGACTACCTGACATGGGCGGCTCCCCCAGGTGTCCCTCGGCCCGGTGTTAGCGTTAACACGGGCGTGATGGAGCTTCTCTACGCGGGGTGAGGATGTCAATGCCTGACGCAGCCCCAAAACGCCTGTGACGCAAGGGAGTTGGCGGTTCTCTTTGGTGCGCGGCCGGCGGCGATCAGCCCCGCTGGATGTTGGAGGTGTTGAGCAGGAATCCGCGTCGGCCGTCCTGGGTCTGGGCGACAAGCCCCTCGCCCCGCTGCTCGACCGCCAGGTACCACGTGCCGGGTAGCAGCTCCGCCACCTCCTTGAGGCTGCCGTCCTCACTCATCAGCGGGCGTGCGACCGGCACCGCGAACCAGAACATCTCGAAGTCCGGATCGGCGGAGGCGGTCACCGCGTCGGCAAGGCGCCGGGCATCGCGCACGGTCCGCTGGGTGCGTCGCAGCGACTCAACGGTGCTTCTGCCATACGGACGAGGCTTTTCTCGCGCATCGGGTTCCTCGCTGAAACCCCGCTGGAGTTCCGAGACGTCGAGCAGAAGCCCACGGTGGCCCTCCTGGGTCATGGCAACAAGCGCCGTTCCGCGCCTTCCCACGGCCAGGTGCCAGATGCCCGAGGCCAGCTCCGCGATCGGCTGCAGCCTTCCGTCCTCGCCCATCAACGGGCGTGCGACCGGCACCGCGAACCAGAACGGCTGGAAGTCGGGCTCGGGAGTCGCCGCCACCGCCGACGCCAGGCGTTGCGCGGTCTCGACGGTCTCCCGGGCACGCTGCTCCGCCTCTCGGCGCAACCCCTCGCTCTCCAGACGCATTTGCTCCGCCCGCCGCTCCAACCGTGCGAGCCGCTCCTCCGCCTCCCGCTGCCGGAGGTCCAGGCTCGACAGGTCCGGCGGGGACGGTGCGCCGTGGGCCGAGGCCATGTTGCGGGCGATGGCGATGTCGCCGCCGAGATTGCGGTTGCGCTGCTGTGGCACCGGGCGGGACTTGGCGGTCAGCGCCCGCCGTACGTCCCGGTAGAGGGTGTCCATGTCCAGCGGATCGGGTTTGCCCGCGACCCCCTCGCCAAGGGTCGCGATGAGCTCGCCGGTGAACGCGGTGTACATCTCGCCGGGCAGAGACAGCGCGGGGCGCGTCTCGGCGCAGGACACGATCACGCACGTCCCGTCGACGACGGCCTGGTCCGCGACATGCGTACTCGCACTCATCTTGCCGACCAGGGCACGGCCGCTGTAGCAGCAGTCGAGGATCAGCACGGTGCGCCGGGCGCGGGCCTGCGGATCGAGCACGGCCCTGCGCAGGTACTCGTACCGCAGCCAGGTGTACTCTCGTTCGCCGTCCGAATCGGGCAGGGCCAGGTACAGCTCCTCGGTGTGCGGGTCCGTCAGTCCGTGGCCGGCGTAGTAGACGAGCAGGGTGTCGAGGGCCCGGTGTGCCCGGTCCCGCACCACGTCGAGCACCCCCTCGGCGGTGCCCGGCTGGGAGATCACCGTGCAGGCACCCTCAGAAAGACCCCAGATGGCGGGGTCGGTCAGAACGGCTCGGAGCCCTTTCAGGTTGCGGGCGACGGCAGGCAAGCCTTCCAGGTGGGTGTAGTCGTGAACACCGACCAGTACGGCCTCGGAGCGGGCCGGATCAGACAGCAGCGCCACGGTTACTCGTCATCCCCGTCCGCCGGGAGGGGCGCGGGCGCCGGCTGCGGGGACGATGCGGCGCCGGGGCCCTGGTTCCACAGTCGCAGGACCTGTTCGACGGTCTCCGGCGAACAGTCCTGCAGGGCGATCACGACACCGTCCCGTTCGAGCCGCACCTGCGGCGGCCGCGGACGCGAGCCCCGCCAGGCGGCGACAGCCGTGACCAGGCCGCCCAAGGCGATGCTGTTGGCGAGGACGACATTGATGAGGTCGAGACCGTCACCCATGCGTCCCTGTTCGGTCTGCCGCGCCTCGGTGGACATGCGGGCGTGACCGCGCAGTTCGGGCTCCGCGACCAGCCAGCGGTACAGCGACAGCACGGACGCCGCGAACTCGTCGCTCTGTTCGTGGGCGCCCGAGGTTCCGTCGCCGAACGTGAGGTTGACCTCCACGGGCCGGCCCCTTCCCCCTGAGGTGATGCGCGGTGCTCATCGTAGAACGCGCCTGGCGGGGACACCGGGCTTTCCGACGGCCTGATCGTGGCGCCCCGCCAGGGGGTTCGCTCAGGCGGGGACGGTGTCCTGGGTGACCGGTTCGGGGAGGGCTCGGGTGGTGGGGATCGGGGACGGCAGGAGCCACAGGATCGCAAGGACCGCGCCGGCCGTGCCGATCCAGAGCGTGGGGCGCAGGCCCATCGCCGCGCCCAGCGCGCCGCCGAGCAGGGCGCCCAGGGGGCGGAAGCCGTGGTTCAGGGTGCGGAAGGCGCCCATGACCCGGGAGCGGATGGCCTCGGGGATCAGCACCATCTGGAGGGACGCGGAGGCGATGTCGATGACCATCACGCCGACGCAGCTGAGGAATTCGGCGGCGAAGAGCGTCACGACGACCAGCGGCAACGGACCGTCGGCGAGCGGTACGAGCACCAGGGGCAGGGTGAACACCACGGAACCGCACAGGATCGAGGGGCCGATGCCGAAGCGGGCCACGATCCTGCCGCTGCTCATGGCGCCGATCAGACCGCCGACGGCACCGGCGCTCAGGATCGCGCCGAGAACGCCCGCACTCAGGCCCAGCTCGACCGTCACGTACAGCACGAAGAGCGTGTGGAACATGTAGTTGAAGAACTGGATGGTCCCCGACCAGGCGAACAGCGCCCGCATCGACGGCTCCTTGACCACCCACCGCAGACCGGCCGTTAAGTGCCCCTTGCCGACCGGCGCGGGGACGGGTTCGACGGGGTCGACGCGTGCGAGGAAGCGGGCCGACGCGAGATAGGTGCAGGCGTCCGCGAGCAGGGCGAAGGGGGCGGTGAGCAACTGCACGAGGAGCCCGCCGATGCCGGGTCCGGCCAGCCAGGACATCGAACGGCTGCCGCTGACCAGTGAGTTGGCCTGCACATAGCGCTCGCGCGACACCAGCGCCACGAACAGCGTGTTGTTGCAGGCCTCGAAGAGCACGGTCAGCGCACCGATCCCGAAGGCCGTCACATAGAGCTGCGCCAGCGTCAGGACGTCGAGCAGATACGCGACCGGGAGCGACACCAGCAGCGCCGCGCGCACCAGGTCCGCGGCGATCATGGCGCGCCGCCGCCGTGCCTGCCGGTCGGCCCAGGCGCCCAGCGGGATGTTGAGGAGGAGCGCGGGCAGCAGCTCGGCCGCCTTGAGCCAGCCCATCTCGGCGGCGTCGGCGCCGAGGACGAGCACGGCGGCGAGCGGGATGGCGATCAGGGAGATCTCGTCGCCGACGAGCGAGACGGTCCGCCCGGTCCAGTAACTCCGGAAGGTCCGCTCGCGCAGCAGGGCGGGTATGCGCTCCCGTATCCCTGTCCCTGCCCTCGTCTCTGCGCTCGCCCCTGCCCCTGTTCCGCTCCCCGTCCCTGTCCCTGTCCTCGGCCTTCTCATGCTCCGGGCTCCCCTCTCGGGTCCCCGCCCTGACCCTCGTCCGCCTCGCCGTCACCGGTCGGGGCGTCCTCGGGGATCTCGCGGTCCACGAAGGCGAGCCGCACCACGCTGACGGTGCGCGTGCCCTCGGGGCGTCGGGCCGGATCGGTCCCCCGGTCCTCGTAAGGCCGCAGCAGCGCGTCGATGCGCTCGCCGATGTCGGTCAGCTCCTCGGGGGTGAGGTGCAGGAGCGAGTCGCTGAACTGCTCCGCCTCCTGCCAGGCCCGCGGCAGCGTGTGGCGCTTCTCCATGGCCCGGGCGGCCCGGTCGAAGTACCGGCGGGCGACCGCGGCGGACAGGGCGTCCGACGCTTCGGCGACGGAGGGGTCCTCGCTGTAGCCGGGCCAGTCGGTGAACCGGGCGGTCGCCCGCCACGGCTTCTCGCGCCCTCGGCCGCCGGGGGCCTCCTCGACCAGCCCGTACTTCGCCAGTATCCGCAGGTGGTACGAGCAGCTGGCCACGGATTCGCCGGTCAGCTCGGCGGCCCGGGTGGCCGTGAAGGGGCCGCTCTGCCGCAGCAGGCCGACCAGGGCCATGCGCGTGGGGTGGGCGTAGGCCCGCAGGGCGCGGGGGTCGGTGAGCTGGATGCTGCGCTCGGTGGGGCTGGGGTTCTCCGGAGTCTCGTCCACCATCTAAAGCTATCTTTAGAAAGCTTCCTTTACAAGCATTCCTTTACAAGCACGCCACGCCCCACCAACGACCCCAGCCCCCTCCCTCCTCTCTTCCTTGCACCCCCTCCCCGACCCGGCTGGCGGCCGTCCGCCCCCGGGCCCACGATCGAGGCACACCGGAGGAAGGGGCCACGCAATGACCAAGGCCAAGAACGGCAAGAAGCGCGACAAGAACCCCGTCAAACAGAAGACCACCCCGCTCCGCGACCTCCTGCGCATCCCCGGCGGCGAGCCCGTCGACCTCACCTCCCACAAGACCGATGCCACCCCCGGGGGCCCCAAGGACAAGGCCGCCGGCGTCCTGGCCACCGCCCGGATGGGTGAACGCCTCGCCGACCTCCAGGAGCGGCTCTACGCGGCGAGCACCGCCGGTGACCGCCGCCGCGTCCTCCTGGTCCTGCAAGGCATGGACACCAGCGGCAAGGGCGGCACGGTCAAGCACGTCATCGGCCAGTTCAACCCCTCGGGCTGCCGCATCAAAGCCTTCAAGGCGCCCACTCCGGAGGAGCTGAGCCACCCCTTCCTCTGGCGCATCACCCAGGCGCTCCCCGTACCCGGCGAGATCGGCATCTTCGACCGCTCGCAGTACGAAGACGTCCTCATCGCCCGGGTCCGCGAACTGGTCCCTCCCAGCGACCTGGGCCGCCGCTACGGCCGGATCAACCAGTTCGAGCAGAGCCTGGCCGACGACGGCGTCACCGTCATCAAGTGCTTCCTGCACATCTCCTACGAGCAGCAGCGCCGCCGCCTGCTCGAACGCGTCGACAACCCGGACAAGCACTGGAAGTTCAACCCGGGCGACATCGAGGAGCGCGCCCTGTGGCCCGCCTACCAGGAGGCGTACGAGATCGCGCTTGAGCGCTGCTCGACGGAGCACGCTCCCTGGTTCCTCGTCCCGGCGGACCGCAAGTGGTACCGCAACTGGGCGATCAGCAAGCTGCTCCTGGAGCACCTGAGCGCGCTGGATCCGGAGTACCCGAAGGCGGACTTCGACGTCGCCGCCGCGCGCGAGCAGCTCATGCGGGACGCCCCGTAAGGCAGCGCGGGGACCCGAGATCGGATGAAGATCGGACGAAGATCGGACATTCAAGATCCCGCCGACATTAAAGATCAGCCCGACAAGATCGGGCAGAAGTTACTTCTAGGTATGCAGTGACTTAACACGCAACTCGCAGTAGAACTCGTTCCCATTCCTACGAGAGTGAGGAACGTCACATGAGTGTGTCCACCACGTGTTCTGACGGTTCCGGAGGCGTTTCACGCCGAAGATTCATAGCTGGAACCAGTTCTATTCTCGGCGTCGCGAGTCTCGCGAGCCTCTCCCCCGCGGCCCAGGCGTACGCCGCCCCGGCAGCCGCCGCGGCCGCCGGACCCATCGGCGACGGAGCCCGCGTCCCCGTCCTGGTGATCGGCACCGGGTACGGCGGTTCCGTCGCCGCCCTGCGTCTCGCCCAGGCGGGCGTCGACGTCCACATGGTCGAGATGGGCATGGCCTGGGACACCCCCGGCGCCGACGGCAAGATCTTCGCCCACACGACCTCACCCGACGGCCGTTCCTACTGGCTGCGCACCAAGAGCAAACAGCCCCTCAGCAACTTCCTCGGCTTCCCGATCGACAAGGCCATCCCGCGCTACACCGGGATCCTGGACGCCGAGGAGTTCGGCGGGATCATCGTCTACCAGGGCCGCGGCGTCGGCGGCGGCTCCCTGGTCAACGGCGGCATGGCGGTCACGCCCAAGCGCGAGAACTTCGGCGCCGTCCTCCCGTCGGTCAACGCCGACGAGATGTACTCCACCTACTATCCGCGCGCCAACGCCGGTCTCGGCGTCAGCACCATCGACCCGGCCTGGTTCGACGGCGTCGACTGCTACCAGTACTCGCGGGTCGGCCGGAAGCACGCCCAGCGCTCCGGGTTCCCGTTCGTCTTCGTACCGGGGGTCTACGACTGGGACTACATGAAGCAGGAGGCGGCCGGGACGGTCCCCAAGTCGGCTGTCGCCGGCGAGATCCTCTATGGCAACAACTACGGCAAGAAGTCGCTCCAGAAGACCTACATCGCCAAGGCCACCGCGACCGGAAGGGTCACCATCTCGCCGCTGCACCGGGTCACCACGGTGTCACCGGCCTCCGGCGGCGGCTACACCGTCGTCATCGAGCAGCTCAACACCAGCGGCGACACCACCGCGACCAAGTCCGTCACCGCCGACCGGGTGTTCTTCGCCGCCGGCAGCGTCGGCACCAGCAAACTGCTCGTCAAGCTGAAAGCCACCGGCGCCCTGCCCCACCTGAACGGAGAGATCGGCAAGGGCTGGGGCGACAACGGCAACGTGATGTGCGGCCGCGCCAATCACATGTGGGACGCGACCGGCAAGGTCCAGTCGTCCATCCCCACCGCCGGCATCGACAACTGGGCGGCCGGTGGCGCGTTCGCCGAGGTCGCGCCGCTGCCCACCGGGATCGAGACCTACGCCTCGTTCTACCTCTCGATCACCAAGAACCCGAACCGCGCCTCCTTCTCCTGGAACGCCGCGGCGGGCAAGGCGGAGCTGAACTGGCAGACGGCCTGGAAGCAGCCGTCCATCGACGCCGCCAAGACCATCTTCGACAAGATCAACTCAAAGGAAGGGACGATCTACCGCACCGATCTGTTCGGCACGTACAAGGTCTGGGGCGACCATCTCACCTATCACCCGCTCGGCGGCGCCGTCCTGAACAAGGCCACCGACAACTACGGCCGGCTGCACGGGCATCCGGGCCTGTACGTCATCGACGGCTCGCTCATCCCCGGCAACACGAGCGTCAACCCGTTCGTCACCATCACGGCGCTCGCCGAACGCAACATCGAGAAGATCATCGCGACCGATCTGTGACCGCGGCTGTCACCAGGGCCCTTGAGGTCAGTGCCCGGGCAGGACGCACACCGCGTCGAGGCCGAGCACGTGGTTGAGCCGGCCGAACGCCAGCCAGGAGCCCATGCTCATGCTCAGCTCCACGATCTCGTGCTGGCTGTAGTGCGCGGTCATCCGCGTCCAGAACTCCTCGTCCAGGCCATGGTGATCCAGGGCGTACCGCTCGGCGTACTCGGCGGCAAGACGTGTCCGGTCGTCGAAGGCGTCGGTGGTGCGCCACTGGGTCACCGCTTCGGCGAACTCCTCCTCCACCTTCTGGCCCTCGCGCTCGGTCCGCCAGTCGAGGCAGAAGAGACACCCGTTGATCTGCGCGATCCGCAGCCGCGCGGCCTCGAACTCCCGCAGTCCCAGGGTCGTGTGCTCGTACACCGACAGCGAGAAGTTCGCCGCGGCCATGCCGATCCCGGGGACCATGTCGCCCCACACGTACCCGATGGGCTCCTGCCCCTCGGGGATGTCGATGTGCATCGAACTCATTGCTTGCTCCTTCCGAGCTTGCCGGTCGCGGGGCGCAGCGGGACGTCGAGCGCGTCGTACAGTCCGGGGTCCGCCGCCACGAGCCAGTCGATGGCGCCGACCAGCCGGCCGACCGCGGTGGCGTTGCCGCCCGCCGACCGGTTCTCGCCCTCGTCGGTGGCCTCGACCGTGACCTCGATGCGCGGCCGCCCCTCGATGATCACCCGGTGGGCGCCCGCGCCGTCCGGGGGCACCGGCCAGTCGGGGGCGCAGGACGGGTGGATGCGGGTGACGTGCTCGATGACGATGCGCGGTTCGCCGCCGACGATGCCCTGCACCTCGAAGCGCACCGCGCCCTGGGTGCCCGCCGCGAAGTCGCCCATCGTGCGGGTGCTCACCGCGGTGTCGAGCGCACGCCGCTCCAACGTCTCGCGGATGTCGTCGAGTTCGACGCCGAGCGCCCTGGCCATCAGCCGGATCTGGCCGCCCCACACCATGGTCGGCACGGTCTCGGCGAGCATCAGGGGCTCGTAGTCCATCGGATGCCCCATGCCGATCAGGTGGCGTACGGAATCCTCCTGGTCGTACGTGGAGTAGTCGAAGATCTCCTGGCAGCGGATCCCGTCGACGGTGCTGCCCAGGCCGCTGATCAGCAGCGGCAGCACGTCGTTGCCCCAGCCGGGGTCGACGCCGGACACGAACAGGGAGCCACCGCCCTCCGCGACGGCGGCCAGGAGCGGGTCCCGCAGCTCGGGCGGGGCGTTGCGCTGGTCGTAGAGCGCGTACAGCGCGGGAGTGACGACGACGGCACCGGCCCGGATCGCGCGGCCCACGTCGTCGAGGGCCTCGTCGGGGCGGATGTCGCCGGAGGCCGCGTACACCACGGCCCCGGGCGATGCCGCAAGGACCGCGTCGACGTCGTCGGTCGCCGTGACGCCCAACTGCCCCTGGAGACCGGCGAGGTCGGCCGCGTCGCGGCCGACCTTGTCGGGACTGTGGACGAGCACGGCCGTGAGCTTCAGCGCCGGGTGCGCCTCGACGGCACGTATGGCCGCGCGGCCGACATTTCCGGTACCCCAGACAACCGTGGAAATCATGCGCCGGAGGGTAACCAGAGGGCGTATCAGTTCATAGGGCCATGACCGGAGAGATTTCAGCGGTGTGCCGAGGGGGCGCGAGCCGGGCCGCCCCGGCGGCGGCTAGCGGATGTTGACGTCGATGCACGCGTAGAACGCGTTGGACGTGTCGCCGATGTTCCAGACCGCGAGCACCTTGTGCCTGCCGGGGGCGCTGCCGAGGTTGACCTGGTGCGAGACGGTGGCGGGCGGCTGCTGGTTGCCGCCGTCGATGGTGGCGACCTTCGTGCCGTCGACGAAGTACTCGTAGTTCGCGGTGCGGTGGCGTGCGGTGAAGGTCCAGGTGAAGGTCTGCGTCCTGCTGACGTTGCTGACCTTCCAGCCCTTGCTGTCGTTGTCGAGTTCCGCGAACCGGGCGTTGCCGCCACTGCAACTGCGCAGGCCCTTGGGTCCTTCGACGCTCTGGGGTTCCCATTTGATCTCGCCGCACGCGACCGTGCCCGCGGCGCACTGCGCCTGCCGGCTGGCCGGTGCGTTGACGTATCCGTGTGCGCTGGCCGAACCGGTGGGCAGCGTGAGGGCGAGGACCGGTGCCAGGCCCGCTCCGATGACGGCGGCCAACTTCCGCTTCCTGTGCATGCGTGACTCCTTCACGGCGGGGGGTTGTGGGGGTGTGCGTGAAGTGCTGGTGCCAGGTGTTCGTGAGGGTTGATTAGTCCAGACCATAGACTTTGGCGAGCCTCGGTCAAGGCCGCTTTCCCGCCACGTACGGCGCCTCTCGCGCACGGACCTCCACGTACGGACGGTCCGCGCCCCCGCTGCCCCGCCCGTCTCCCCTACGCCATGCGTCGCAGCCGCGCGGAGAGGTGGTGCTGCAAGGGCTGGCCGACCGCTTCGAGGTCGTGTTCGAAGGCCAGTCGGCCGTCGTCGGTGAGTGTGTAGCGGCGACGCGTGGCCTGGACCTCCTTGGCGGTGGGAGTGCGGGCCACCTGATCGGTGGCGAGGTCGATCGCGCCGTCGGCCGCCCGGCCCACCGCGATCTCCGCGATGCCGGTGGGCTGCGTGATCAGCGCCTCCACCCGCCCGTCGGGCTGCAACCGCCACCAGCCGCTCTCACGCGCGGAGGGCCGCAGCGGCGCGTCGTCGGCGTCCAGGAGCCAGGCCCGCGCCTCGTACCGCAGGAAGGGGCGGCCGTCGTGGCTGAAGGTGACCTCCTGGGCGTAGCTGAAGTCCGCGTCGAGCGTCGGATACTGACCCTGGCCCCGGCCGTGCCAGGTACCCAGCAGACCGAGCACGGGCGCGAGCAGCGCGTGCGGCGCCGGCGCCTGGTCCGGACGGTGGCCGTCGGGGTACGGGTACTCCGGTGCGGGGTCGAACACGGTGTGCGCTCCAGGGGTCAGGGGGCCGGTGCCAGGTGAAGCCTAGGGTGCCCGGGAGCGCCGAACGGGCACCGGACCACGCCGGAGACCGTCAGTGGTGCGCCGCCGGTCATTCCCATGGGGCCGCACCACGATGAACCAACTTAGGGTAGCCTCACCTAGATTTTTGCTGTCCGGCCCTGGAGGGGTGGCGGGTGAGTTCATCAAGTCCGTCGGGGCGGGACGTCCTGAGAGAGTCGATACGGGGCCAGCGGCGCGACGTCGCCGTCGGCTCGGTGCTGGGTTCCGGGCACCAGATAGGCGAGGCGCTGGTCCCCGTCCTGATCGGCGTCGCGATCGACCAGGCCGTCACCGACTCCGACACCGGCGCGCTGCTCGTGTGCCTGGCCGTGCTCGCCGTGGGCTATGTGGCGCTCGCGCTGAGCTTCCGCTTCGGCGCCATGGCCGGTGAGCGGTCCGCCGCCCGCGCCGAGCACACCCTGCGCATCTCCCTCGTACGACGCATCCTGCATCCCGGCGGCGGCGCCGAGGACGGCAGGCTGCCCGGCGCCCTCGCCAACATCGCGACCGAGGACGCCAAGCGGGTCGGCGCCGTGAACATGGCCCTGATGTCCGGGATCTCGGCCCTGACCGGCATCCTCACCTGCGCCGTCGTCCTGCTGCGCATGTCGCTGACGCTCGGCCTCGTGGTGCTGCTCGGCACGCCGGTGCTGCTGTGGCTGGGGCACCTCCTGAGCAAACCCCTCGAAAGCCGCAGCGAGGCCGAGCAGGAGCGTGCGGCCCATGCGTCTGCCGTCGCCGCCGACCTGGTCACGGGCCTGCGGATCCTCAAGGGCATCGGCGGCGAGTCGGCGGCCATCGCCCGCTACCGCACCACCAGCCGCGACTCCCTCGGCGCCACCCTGAAGGCGGCGCGCGCCCAGGCCTTCCAGAGCGGCATGGTCCTCGCCCTGACCGGCTGCCTGATCGCCGCCGTCGCGCTGGTCGGCGGCCGGCTGGCCGCCCAGGGCAGCATCAGCCTGGGCGAGCTGGTCTCGGCGGTCGGCCTCGCGCTCTTCCTGCTCGGCCCGCTGGAGGTGCTGGCCTGGGTCAACGCCGAGTTCGCCCAGGGCCGGGCGTCGGCCACCCGGATCGCGGAGGTCGTCGCCACCGCGCCGGTCGTCACCGCCGGGGACCGGAGCCTGCCCTTCCCGGTGCGCGGGGCGGTACGGCTCGACGGCGTACACCACGGCGGACTGCGCGGCGTGGACCTGGACGTCGCGCCCGGCGAACTGGTCGGCGTGGTCGCCACGGACCCCGCCCACGCGGGGGACCTGCTGCGCTGTCTGGCCCGGCGAGCCGACCCGGAGACCGGGGCCGTCGCCCTGGACGGCATCAGTCTGCGGGACCTGGACCCGGCCGAACTGCGTACGGCGATGCTCGTCGCCGAACACGACGCGGACCTCTTCGAAGGCACCGTCCGCGACAACGTCACGGCGGCAGCGGCCGACGCCACCGACCCGGAGCAGGCCATGGCGGCCGCCGGAGTCGCCCAGGTCGCCCGGACGCTGCCGGACGGCGAGCACACACCGGTCGGCGAACGCGGGCGCTCCCTGTCGGGCGGGCAGCGCCAGCGCGTCGCCCTCGCCCGGGCACTGGCCGCCGAGCCGCCCGTCCTCGTGGTCCACGATCCGACCACCGCGGTCGACGCCGTGACCGAGGCCCGCATCGCGGCCGGCGTCCGCGAGATCCGCAAGGGCCGCACCACGGTCCTGGTGACCACGAGCCCCGCACTGCTCTCGGTCACCGACCGGGTGGTGCTCCTGGACGAGGGCCGCGTCATCGACACGGCCCCGCACGCAGACCTGATCCAGCGGCATGAGGCCTATCGCACGGCGGTGTTGGCATGAACGATTCCTCGGCACGACGGCACCCGGCGGCAGAGCAGGAGACGGGGCAGGAGACAGAGCACGGGACGGGGCGGCACCCGGACACCCGCGAGCTGCTCCCCACCGCCACCGCGCCCCGCACCCGCGCCGCGGTCCGCGCCCTGGTGCGCCCGCACCGGAGCCTCGCCGCCGGCGGCTTCGCCGTCATGATCGCGGCGACCGCCGTGGGGCTGCTCGTGCAGCCCCTGCTCGGCCGCATCGTCGACCTGGTCGCCGATCAGCGCCCGGCCGGCGACCTCACGCTGCCGGTCGTCCTGCTGGTCCTGGTCGCCCTCGCGCACGGCGGGACCACCTCGCTGGGCCTGACGCTGGTCTCCCGGCTCGGTGAGACCGTGCTCGCGCAGCTGCGCGAGAGGTTCGTGGAGAAGGCCCTGCGGCTGCCGCTGGAACAGGTCGAGAAGGCCGGCGCCGGAGACCTCACCGCCCGCGTGACCCGGGACGTCTCGGTGGTGGGCGAGGCGGTGCGCAGCGCCCTGCCCGAGCTGGCCCGTTCCCTGCTGGCCATCGTGCTGACGCTCGTCGCGATGGCGGCGCTCGACTGGCGCTTCCTGGTCGCCGCCCTCCTCGCGGTCCCCGTCCAGGCGTCCACGGCCCGCTGGTACGTGCGCCACGCCGTCCCGCTCTACGCCCAGCAGCGCATCGCCATGGGGGCCCAGCAGCAGCAGCTCCTGGACACCATCGCGGGCGCGGGCACGGTGCGGGCCTTCCGCATCGAGGAGGAGCACACCGCGCGCGTGACCCGGCGCTCGTCGGCCGCGGTCGCCCTGAAGATGCGCGGCATCCGCCTGGTCCTCGACTTCTACAACCGGCTGCACGTCGCCGAGTACACCGGCCTCGCCGCGGTCCTGGTGACCGGCTTCCTCCTGGTCCGCGCGGGCTCCGTGTCCATCGGCACCGCGACCGCCGCCGCGCTCTACTTCCACAGCCTGTTCGCGCCGGTCAACTCCGCGCTCGTCCTCCTGGACGACGCGCAGTCCGCCACGGCCTCGCTCGCCCGGCTCGTCGGCGTCGCCGACGAGAAGACCCCCGAGCCCCTCGCCGACGCCACGCCCGCACCGGAGACCGCCGCCGGGGCGGCGCGGGAGCCCGGCGCGCAGCCGGACGGCACCGTCACCGTGCTCGGCATCGACCACGCGTACGTCCCCGGGCAGCCCGTCCTGCGGGACGTGGACCTGACGCTCCGGGCCGGGGAACGCGTGGCCCTGGTCGGCCCGAGCGGCGCAGGCAAGACCACCCTCGCCAAGCTCATCGCCGGGGTGCACCGGCCGACCTCCGGTTCGGTGCACCTGACCGGCACGGCGGGCCGGGGCGGCGGCCTTCCGGTCGCCCTGGTCACCCAGGAGACGCACGTCTTCGCCGGGCCGCTCGCGGACGATCTGCGCCTGGCCCGCGCCGACGCCACCGACGCCGAACTGCGCGCGGCGCTGACCGACGTCGAGGCGCTGGACTGGGCCGAAGCACTGCCCGACGGCCTGGCCACCGTCGTGGGCGACGGAGGCCACCGCCTCACCTCCGCCCAGGTGCAGCAACTCGCCCTGGCCCGGCTGATGCTGGCCGACCCGCCGGTGGCCGTCCTCGACGAGGCGACGGCCGAAGCGGGCAGCACCGGCGCACGCCTCCTGGAGAAGGCCGCCGACCGGGCCGTCGAGGGACGCACCGCGCTGGTCGTCGCGCACCGCCTCACCCAGGCCGCGACCGCGGACCGGATCGTCGTCATGGAGGACGGCCGCATCGTGGAGAGCGGCACCCACGACGAACTGCGCACGGGCTCCGGCCCCTATGCCTCCCTGTGGCAGGCGTGGTCCGGCACCCGCGGCACGACCGACAAGGCCCCCACGCACCACGCCGGTCCCACCGCGACCGTGAAGGACGACGCCTGATGCTCGGCTCTCACCGGGACGCGCGGCACGCCTCGCGGCGCCGCTCCCGGCGTTCGGCTAGTCCAGCGCCGCGCCGGGCACTCCGTACGAGGGAACCTTCGCCGTCGGCCCCGGCGGAGGACGAGAGCCGAGGGACGAGGCCGAGCTGAACGAGAACGCCCTCTACGCCGATCTGGACGCGACCAAGGTGGAGCAGCACGCCGGGAGCCAGTGAACGTATGATCAGCCGATGTCTGACACGACCGAAACCACGCCCGGCTGGCTGACCTCCGACGAGCTCGAGCAGGCCAGGGCACGTATGCCGATCCTGTACGTCGAGGCCGTGCCGGTGCGCGTCGACGACAACGGCGAAGTCACCAGCATCGGACTCCTGTTGGGAATGGGACGGGACGGGGCGGTCAGCCGCTCCCTCGTCTCCGGCCGGGTCCTGCACCACGAGCGGGTGCGGGACGCCCTGCTGCGCCATCTGGAGAAGGACCTCGGCCCGGCGGCCCTCCCGCGCGTCCCGGCCTCCCTGCAGCCCTTCACCGTCGCCGAGTACTTCCCGACGCAGGGCATCACGCCGTTCCACGATCCGCGCCAGCACGCGGTGTCCCTCGCCTACATCGTCCCGGTGGCCGGCGACTGCCGCCCCCGGCAGGACGCCCTGGACCTGGCCTGGTTCAGCCCCCAGGAGGCCTCGTCCGAGGTGGTCCAGCACGAGATGCCGGGCGGGCACGGCGTGCTCCTCAAGCAGGCCCTCGCCCACGCGGGCTGCCTGTCCTGAACGACGTCGGGAGCGGGCCCCGGCACGTCCGGGGCCGGGCCCGGTGCCGGGTGCGGCGCGGGGCCCGGCATCCCACCCGGTGACGGATTAGGTAAGGCTCGGCTAAGTTGACCGGCGAGTGCCTTCCTCCGGAGGCACATCTGCCAAGGAGATCGACGCAGCATGAGCTCAACCATCCGCCGGGCCCGCCGTATCACCGCGATCACCGTGTCGCTCGCCGCGGGAGGTGCCCTGGTCTCGACCGGCACCGCGGGGGCCGCCGCAGCCCCGGCCGCCGCCTCCGTGCCGATCGCGCCGGGCCTCTACCAGTCGGCGTACTCGGACCGCAACGACGCGCTCTGGGTGGCCTCTTCGGTGGGCCAGCCGCCCGCGCCCGTCACGGAGTCCCGGCTCCTGAAGGTCGATCCGGAAACGCTGCGGGTGGAGAAGTCGTACGCGCCGGCCACCGACGCGGCCACGGGCGCCGTCCGGTCCGTCTACGGCGTCGCCGTCGACGACGAGCACGACACCGTCTGGACGACGAACACCCGCGACGACTCCGTCTCCGTCTACAGCCAGCGCACCGGCAGGCATCTGGCCACCCTGCCCGGCGTGCGGCACGCCCGGGAGATCGTCGTCGACGAGCGGCGCGACCTGGTGTGGGCGAGCGCCTTCGGCGACGGCACCCTCGTCGCCTTCGACTCCGGCACCTTCAAGGAGAAGCGGCGCGTCACCGTCCCGGGCGCGGGACCGACGGGCCTCGCCGTGAACGAGCGGACCGGTTCGGTGTACGCGGCCGACCACACCGGCGACCGGATCATCGAGGTCTCCCCCGGCGCCCCGGACCCGCGGCTCATACCGACCGGCGACGGACCGCTCTCGGTGGCGCTCTCCAAGAACGGCCGCACCGCCTACACCGGCGACCAGAGCGCGGGCACCGTCTCCGTCGTCGACCTCCGCAAGGGCGCCGTGACCCGGTCCGTGGTCTCCGGCGGGGGCACCAAGTCCGTGGCCGTCGACCACCGTTCGGGCCATGTCCTGGCCGTCAACCGGCTCTCCGCCACCGTGACGGTCGTCGACCCGCGCAAGGGAGCCGTCGTGAAGACGGTGGCCACCCCGGCATTGCCCAACCACGTCCACGTGGCCAAGGGCACGGCGTACGTGGCCGACAAGTCGGCGTCGGGCCCCGCGGGCGAGGACCTGGTGACCCGCTTCCGCGTCCGCCGCTAGACCGGCACTTGACCGGCTTTGGTCCAGCCCTGGACCGGCTCTGGCCCGCCGCTAGTCCGCCGGTGAGGGCTGCGGGGTCATCCGGTGCAGTCCCTTGCGGTCGTAGTACCGGGTCATCGCGAACCCGAACGCCGCCGCCAGGGCCACACCGACCGCGATCATGATCCAGGCGCGGGCGAGGCCGGCATCGGCGCGGGCGTCGAAGAACAGGATGGACCGGACGCCCCCGCTGAGCTGGCGCATCGGCTCAAAGATGCCGAGGAAGCGGTAGAAGCCCGGGACCGCCTCCAGCGGGATGGTGGCCCCGGAGGACGGCAGGCCGAGGACGATGAACACGAACATGGACACGAGCTGGCCGATCCCGCCGAAAGCGGCGTTGATGGCCTGGACGCCCAGACCCACCGCGAGGCTCGCGCAGTAGGAGAAGACCCACAGCAACGGCAGATGAGTGGCGTCCATCCCCAGGATCGCGACGGTCGCCAGCATGATCAAGGTGGTGGTCAGGACCGTGCTGCCCGCGGTCATGGCCATCTTCAGGAGCAGCGTCTGGGTGCGGCTGATCGGCACGGTCGGGCGGCGGGTGTGCCAGGGTCCGATCTCGCCGTCGGCGTACCCGAGTGCGGTGTCGACGCCCATGCTGATGAGGTTGGCGCCGAGGAACCCGGCCAGGACGAGCAGCAGGGTGTAGTAGAACGCGCTCAGGCCGAGGCCGCTGTGGTCGCCGATGGGATGGCCGACCTCGGTGGCGATGGCGACGGGGTCGGCCAGCAGCAGGCCCGCGGTGGGACCGGCCCCCCGGTCGGCGCCCGCGGACTTCAGCTGCTCGCCGATGGCCCGGGAGGACTGCTGCGCGGCCGTCGTGGCGATCTTGCTCGCCAGGGAGGAACCGAGGCTCCCCATGCCGGGGTTGGTCAGGACCGTCATCGTCGGCCGCTCCTTGGCGCGCGCGGTGGTCAGCGCGGCGACGGAGTCGGTGAACTCAGCGGGGATGAGCAGGGCCCCGTAGATCTTGCCGGAGTCCAGTTCGTCCTGGGCTGCGGACCGGGTGAGCGGCCGCCAGTCGGCCTTGTCGCCGGACGAGTCGGCGAGGACGGTCCGGGTGATCTGCGTCCCCAGGTTCTGCTTCTGTCCGGCCGGTGGCGCGCCCCGGTCCATGTTGACGATGGCCAGGGGCAGCTCGCGCAGGTCGCGGTTGGGGCTGATGATGCCGCCCATATAGAGCAGGGACAGCAGCAGGGCGAGCAGCCCGGTCAAGACGGTGGGCACCAGCCACAGCTTGGGGTGGCGCAGGAGTGCGGAGGCTCGTGCCCCGGTGCCGGGGTGACGGGGGGCGCTGTCGTCGTCCATGGTGCTTACCATCGGTGCCGCGTACGGCGCCCGGAGCGAGCAACACGACCGGGAGCGAAGAACCAGGCGAATGGGTTCTTCCCCGTGAGGTCAGCCGCCCAGGAAGTCCCGCACCCCCTGGGACACCCCGTCGTCTCCCAGCAGGTCGTTGTGTTTCAGGCATCCGGCCGCGTGGTTCACCGCGCCGTCCAGGAGCACGCTCTTGTCCGGGTTGATGACCTCGTCGCAGCCGGACCACCAGGTCGCGTGGGCGACGTCTCCGGGCGTCTCGTCGCCCTCGGCGAGCCCGTCCTGGACGTACGATCCGGGCGTCATGTCGCGGCAGGCCTGGGACCAGGCGGCGCAGGCCCAGGCCGTGGCGGTGCCGTGGTTGGGGCCGGCGAGCGAGGCCCAGTGGGCGACCGTGCCGGTGCCGCCGCCGTACTTGACGTACCAGCGCGTGACGAGACTGCCGAAGGAGTGGGCGACGACGTCGACCTTGGCGGCGCCCGTCCGGGCGCGCACCTCCTCGACGTACGCCGCGAACCGGCCGGACAGCACCTCGTTCACCGACTTGCCGGTGTCGTACCCCCAGGAGAACAGCTCGCCGTCCGTGTATCCGGACGCCTTGAAGTCGTCGCGCAGGGAGCCCCACACGCCCGGGTCGGCGTTGTAGCCATGGACGAAGATCACCGGCGTGCGGACGGCCTCCGGGGCCGTGTCCGCGCGGGCGGTGGTCAGCGGCGTGAGGAGGGCGGCGAGAGCGGCGAGGGTCAGCGGGACGGACGTTCGGCGCAGCACGGGTTCCCCCTTGGTCACGAGCGGTCCCGAGCATGGTGTGGCCTGCGCCGACGAAAGAAAAGCCCTGTGCGGCACGGAAGTTACCGCGGGTATCACCCCGCGGGGTCCTCCGCCGCGCCCGTCTGGCCGTCCTCCGGGTTCCAGTCGAGCAGCCGTACCTTCGCGACGGTCCGCACGTGCCGGCGCATCGCGGCGGCCGCCGCCCGGCCCCGGCCGGCCTCGATCGCGTCGAGGATCGCGTGGTGCTGGGCGAGGGACCGGGCGGGACGGCGCACCTGGCGCAGCGATTCGTTGCGGCTCTCGGTGATCTGCTCGGCGATGGAGCGCATGAACTCGGCGAGCAGCGCGCTGTGGGCGGCCGCGGTCACGGCGGCGTGGAAGAGCCGGTCGCCCTCGACCCCGTGCTCGCCCGCCTCGATCTCCCGCGCCATGGTGTCCAGGGCCTCCCGCATCGCGTGCAGGTCCTCGTCCGTGCGGCGCTCGGCGGCCAGTTCGGCGAGCTTGGTCTCCAGGGCCTCGCGCGCCTCCAGCACGTCCGGCAGCCGCCGCTTGCGCTCCACGAGCCGCTCCACGGGCTCGGCGTCCAGGCTGTCCTTGACCAGATAGGTGCCGCCGCCGTGCCGCACCTCGACCAGGCCCTGCACTTCGAGCACGACGATGGCCTGCTTCACGGAGGCGCGGGAGACGCCTAGGCGCTGCGCCAGTTCCCGCTCGGGCGGCAGCCGGTCGCCGGAGCGCAGGCCGCCCTCGCCGACGTAGGCGCGCAGCCGGTCGAGCACCTGCTCGTACAGCCGTGTCCTGCCCATGGGGCGCAGCGCGTCAGTCATCCCAACCCCCCGATGCCGGTCCCGTGCCAGGCTCCGGCCCCCGTGCCGATGGATCCGCAGCCTAACAGCGGTGCCTCCAGTGGACGAGTGGCCCATTGGCTCAGCCAATTTACGTCCGATCCCTTGACGGCCGAAACCGATGCCCCGACGCTGAGTTCCGCCAACCGCCGGATTGGCTCAGCCACTTGGCCACCGCATGGCCGTGGGGCGGAACCGACCGGCCCCGCACGGCCGAGCCACGGCCCCGCAAGGACGGCCCCAGGGACGGGAGCCCACGATGTCCGCCGAACTCATCTCCATCCTCGTACTCGTGGTGGTCTTCGTGATCGCCACCACCCGCTCCATCAACATGGGCGCACTCGCCTTCGCCGCCGCCTTCGCGGTCGGTGAGCTGGCCGCCGACCTCGACGCGGACGGCATCTTCGCCGGATTCCCCGGCGACCTGTTCGTCGTGCTGGTCGGCGTGACCTATCTGTTCGCGATCGCCCGCGCGAACGGCACCACCGACTGGCTGGTGCACGCCTCCATCCGGCTGGTGCGCGGGCGGATCGCCCTGATCCCCTGGGTGATGTTCGTGATCACCGGGGCGCTCACCGCGATCGGCGCGGTCAGCCCGGCCGCCGTGGCGATCGTCGCGCCGATCGCCCTGAGCTTCGCCGCCCGGTACGGGATCAGCCCGCTCCTGATGGGCGCCATGGTGGTGCACGGGGCCCAGGGCGGCGGCTTCTCGCCCATCAGCATCTACGGGTCGATCGTCAACGGCATCGTGGAGCGCGAGGACCTGCCGGGCAACGAACTCGTGCTCTTCCTCGCCTCGCTCGTCGTCAACCTCATCATCGCTGGGATCGTCTTCGTCCTCTTCGGCGGTCTGAAGCTGGGCGGCCGCGACACCGGCACGGACCCGGGCCCGGACGGACGCACGCCGGAGGGCGACGGACCGGCGGAAGCCACATCGGCCGGGACCGACGCCGGTTCGCGGCTCGATCCGGCCAAGATCGCCACGCTCGCCGCCCTGGTCGCCCTCGTCGTGGCCGTCCTCGCCTTCGACCTCGACGCCGGTCTCAGCGCCATCACCCTGGCCGTGCTCCTGAGCGCGTTCTGGCCCGAGTCCAGCCGCAAGGCCGTCAGTGAGATCGCCTGGTCGACCGTGCTCCTGATCTGCGGCGTGCTGACCTACGTCGGCGTCCTGGAGGAGATGGGCACCATCAAGTGGGCCGGTGAGGGCGTCTCCGACATCGGCGTCCCGCTCGTCGCCGCCCTGCTGCTCTGCTACATCGGGGCGATCATCTCCGCCTTCGCCTCCTCCGTCGGCATCATGGGCGCGCTCATCCCGCTGGCCGTGCCGTTCCTGGCCCAGGGCGAGATCGGCGCGGTCGGCATGATCGCCGCGCTCGCCGTCTCCGCCACCGTCGTGGACGTCAGCCCCTTCTCGACCAACGGCGCGCTGGTCCTCGCCGCGGCCCCGGACGTCGACCGGGAGCGCTTCTTCCGGCAGCTGATGGTGTACGGCGGCATCGTGGTGGCCGTGGTACCCGCCGCGGTGTGGCTCGTCTTCGTGGTGCCAGGATTCGGGTAGGACGAACCAGCACAAGCCCACCGGCCACCCCCGCACGCCCCCACGACGACCAAGGAGACACGCAGCGTGAGTTCTCCCCACCCGCCCCTCTTCCCGGCCCTCGCCGCGGCCCCCGACCTCCCGGCCCTGCGCTTCGGGGACCGCTCGCTGACGTACGCCGAACTCGCCGCCGCGGCAGGCTCCCTGGCGAAGTCGATCGGCTCGGCCCGCCGGGTCGCGCTGTGGGCCACGCCGACCCTGGAGACCGCCGTCGGCGTGGTGGCCGCGCTGCTCGCCGGCGTCCCCGTGGTGCCGCTGAACCCGAAGACCGGCGAGCGCGAGCTCGGGCACATCGTGACGGACAGCGCGCCGACGGTGGTGCTCGCGGCCCCGGGCGACGAACTCCCGGCGGCCCTGGGCGCGTTGCGGCGTACGGACATCACCCTCACCGGCGGCACGGACTCCCCGGCGCCGCCGCACGCCGAGCCCGACCCGCAGTCCCCCGCCCTGGTCGTCTACACCTCGGGCACGACAGGACCCCCCAAGGGCGCGGTGCTGCCGCGCCGGGCCATCGCCACCACCCTGGACGCCCTGGAGGACGCCTGGGGGTGGACGTCCGACGACGTCCTGGTGCACGGGCTTCCGCTGTTCCACGTGCACGGACTGATCCTCGGCATCCTCGGCCCGCTGCGCCGGGGCGGCTCGGTGCGGCACCTGGGCCGGTTCTCCGTCGAAGGCGTGCGGCACGAACTGGACCACGGGGCCACGATGTTGTTCGGCGTGCCCACCATGTACCACCGCATCGCGGAGGCGCTGCCCGCCGACCCGGCTCTCGCCAAGGCCCTCTCCGGGGCCCGGATCCTCGTCTCGGGGTCCGCCGCACTGCCCGTGCACGACCACGAGCGCATCGCGGCCGCCACCGGGCGCCGGGTGATCGAGCGGTACGGCATGACCGAGACCCTGATGAACACCAGCGTGCGCGCCGACGGCGAACCGCGCGCCGGAACCGTCGGGGTGCCGCTGCGCGGGGTCGAGCTGCGGCTCGTGGACGAGAAGGGAGCCGAGACGACGGATCCGGCGGAGGTCGGCGAGATCGAGGTGCGCGGCCCGAATCTGTTCACCGAGTACCTGAACCGGCCCGACGCCACCGCCGCCGCCTTCACCGCCGACGGCTGGTTCCGCACCGGCGACATGGCGGTGCTCGACGCCGACGGCTATGTGCGCATCGTCGGCCGCAAGGCCACCGACCTCATCAAGAGCGGCGGCTACAAGATCGGCGCCGGTGAGATCGAGAACGCCCTGCTCGAACACCCGGGGGTCCGGGAGGCCGCCGTGACCGGGGAGCCGGACGACGACCTGGGCGAGCGCATCGTCGCCTGGATCGTGCCGACGGACCCCGAACAGCCGCCGACCGACCGCGAACTGGCGGACCACGTGGCCGCCCAGCTCGCCCCGCACAAGCGCCCACGGACCGTGCGCCACCTGACGGAGCTCCCCCGCAACGACATGGGGAAGATCATGAAGCGATCCCTCCATGCCTGAGCCGACACCCTCGGGCCCCGCCCACCCCGCGCCTCCACCGCCTCCACCGCCGCCTCCGACCGCCCGCGCCACCGCCCGTGAGGCCCTCTACGCGGTGGCCGACCCGGGCAGCTTCCACGAACTCCCCGATCCGGAAACGGCGTCGGCGGACACGAGGGGGGACGGCCCGCTGGCCTGGCAGGGGTATGCCGCATCCCGCGCCCGCGCCGAGCAGCGCACCGGCGAGCGGGAGTCGGTGGTGTGCGCGACCGCCTCCGTCGGCGGCACCCGCGCGGTGATCGTCTCCTTCGAGTTCGGCTTCCTGGGCGGCTCCCTCGGCGAGCGCACGGGAGACCGCCTGGAGGCCGCTCACCGGCACGCCCGGGACCGGCGGCTGCCCGTCGTCTCGCTGATCGCGACCGGGGGCAGCCGGATGCAGGAGGGCATGCGCGCCCTGGTCCAACTCCAGCGCGTGGCCCGGCAGTCCGAGCTCACCGGGGCGGCCGGCCTGGCCCGGATCGCCGTCCTGCGCGATCCGACCACGGGCGGCGGCTGGGCCACCCTGGGCGCGGGCGCCGACCTGATCCTGGCCCTGCCCGGCAGCCAGGTCGGCTTCGCCGGGTCCCGGGTGCGCCCGGCGGACGCGGATCCGGCCGCGTACACCGCCGAGTCCCAGCTCGCGGCGGGCGCGATCGACGACGTCGTACGCCCCGAGGAGCTGCGCGAGGCGCTGGCCCTGCGCCTGGGGCTGCTGGCCGACGCGGGGATCGTCCACCCGACCGCCGACGGCGCCGCGCCTGCCGCTGCCGAGCCCCCTGCCGGGCTCGGCCACGGGGACCTGCCCGCCACCGGCTGGGAAGCCGTCAGCCGCGCCAGGGCGCCCGAACGGCCGCGCGCGACGGCCTATCTGGACGCCTACTTCACCGATCGCGTCCCGCTGCGCGGCGATCGGTGCGGGGGCGCGGACCCGGGGATGCTCTGCGGGTTCGGGCGGCGCGAGGGGCGGACGGTCGCCTTCGCGGCGCAGTGCGGGACGGCCACGACGCCCGCCGGCTACCGCACCGCCACCCGGCTGGTCCGGCTCGCGGGGCGGCTCGGGATTCCCGTCCTGACGCTCGTCGACACCCCGGGAGCCGCGAACGGGGCGGAGGCCGAACGGGCGGGCGCGGGCGCGGCGATCGCCGATCTGTTCGCCGCCGTCGCCACCGCGCCGGTGCCGGTCACCTCCCTGGTCATCGGCGAGGGCGGCTCCGGCGGGGCGCTCGCGCTGGCGTCGCCGGACAACCTGTGGGCCACGCCGGACAGCTACTTCTCGGTGATCGCCCCGGAGTCGGCCGCCGCCATCCTCAAGCGCGGACCCGGCGAGATCCGGCCGACGGCGGAGCAACTGCGGCTGCGTCCACAGGACTTGGTCGCACTCGGGGTGGCGCGGGGCGTGGTGACGGCGGCACGTCATACGTGATCCCGCCCGGGCTGCCGCCGACCTGCTCCTCCTGCGTCACGGCGAGGTTCCGGTGTCCGGCGCGTCGGCGACCTCGGCGGCCATGCGCAGACAGATCCCGGGGAGTTCGGGGGCGCTGCGAATCCAGTCCTCGGTGTCGACACCGGCGACGACGCCCGCCGTCCACAAGGTGGCCAGCAGGCGGGTGGCCAGGTCGCGTTGTGTCCGTCCTGCCCGGGGGGCCGCCCGGCGGACGGCGACGGTCGCCCGCTCGATCAAGGACGGTTCCAGGAGCCAGCGGATCCCCGCTCCGGCCTCCACGAGGAAACCGGAGTAGACCGCCATGAAGATCCGCGCGGTGTCGTTCTCCTCTTCGAGACCGACCCGCGCCTGCTCGGTGAACTGGGAGATCAGCCCCAGGTGGTCACCCAGGTGACTCGTCGGGGTCCCGTGGTTCCGCCGGCGTTCGCCGTTGGTCATGTCCGCACCATCCGTCCGCCCCCGGCATCAGGAGGTCTTCCCGATCTCGGGCCGACCCCGTCCTTCACCGGAGGCCCTGCCGCCGGCCAGCGCCTGCTCCACCGTGTCGTGGATCGCGAGGACGCCGTCCAGACCCGCGATGCGCAGCACCGCGCGCGGCACCCGGCGCGAGGCCACCAGCCGGATCGGGACCCCGCGTTCGACCGCCCGCTCCCGGAAGTCCTCCAGGACGGCCACCCCGGTCAGGGTCAGGAACGGCACGTCCGCCCAGTCCACGACCACCGCCGACACCCGGTCGCGGGAGGAGCGGTCAAGGCGGGTCCGGCACAGCTCACGTAATTCCCGGCGCAGTTCCTCGGCGTTGCCGACACTCACTTCCGGGGGCATCTTCACCACCAGGCAGCCCTGCCTGACGGATGTCTGAAGCGTCATCCGGACCACCTCCGTACGGCCGTTCCGGCAACGGGAGAGACCACCTCAAGGCATGGCAGCAGTATGCCCACCGGTATTACGGATTTCAGCAAACCGAGCGGGATCCGTCACGGCGGCGTCCTTACGGAGTCGTGACGAAGCCCCGTCGCTGACCGAATCCCCTGGTCGGCGCGCCTAGCGTGGCGGCATGCGCGTACTTGTCACCGGCGGAGCCGGGTTCATCGGATCGCACGTGGTCGACGCCCTCACCGAACGCGGGCACGAGGTGGCGGTGTTCGACGCCCTGCTGCCCTCGGCCCACGCCGATCCGCCGCGGCCGCCCGCCGGCGCGCGGTGGACGGTCGCCGACGTCCGGGACCGCGACGCGGTGCGGGAGGCGGTGCGCGGGGTGGACGCGGTCTGTCACCAGGCGGCGATGGTGGGGCTCGGCAAGGACTTCGCGGACGCCCCCGAGTACGTCGGCTGCAACGACCTGGGCACGGCCGTCCTGCTCGCCGCGATGGCCGAGGCAGGGGTACGCGACCTGGTGCTCGCCGGTTCGATGGTCGTGTACGGCGAAGGGCGCTACGCGTGCGTACGCCACGGGGTGGTCCGGCCGGGGCCTCGTGCGGCGGCGGACCTGGACGCCGGGCGCTTCGAGCCCCTGTGCCCCGACTGCGGGGCCGAGTTGCGGCCGGGCCTGGTGGGCGAGGACGCGCCCGCCGATCCGCGCAACGTGTACGCGTCGACCAAGCTGGCGCAGGAGCACCTGGCCGCCGCGTGGGCGCGGGCGAGCGGCGGGCGCGCGGTGTCGTTGCGCTACCACAACGTGTACGGCCCCGGCATGCCGCGCGACACCCCGTACGCCGGTGTGGCGTCGTTCTTCCGTTCCTCCCTCGAGCGGGGCGAGGCGCCCCAGGTCTTCGAGGACGGCCGCCAGCGGCGGGACTTCGTCCACGTGCGGGACGTGGCGGCGGCCAACGCCCTGGCGCTGGAGTCCCTGCACGCGCGGGATGCCGGGGCCTTCACGGCGTACAACACCGGCAGCGGTGAGCCGCACACCGTCGGGGAGATGGCCCATGAGCTGGCCCGGGCGTTCGGCGGACCGGACCCGGCGGTGACGGGCGAGTACCGCCTCGGGGACGTCCGGCACGTCACGGCGGACTCGGGTCGGCTGCGGGCGGAGCTGGGCTGGCGAGCCGAGGTGGGCTTCACCGAGGGAATGACCTCGTTCGCCAAGGCGCCGCTGCGGGGGTAGCGCCAGGCGGTCGGACTTGGCTTTGCGCGTAGCGCGGCGAGCGGGCGTGCCGGGCGGGGTGGGCGTGCCGGGGCGGGCGGGAGTGGACGGACGGACGTGTTCGACCGCCCGTCACGTTGCGTACGGCCGCCCGGCCTTGGTGGGCCTCGATGGTGGCGGGGGGCCGCGCCGGCGGTCGGACTCGGCATCACGCCCGGCGCGGCGAAAGGGCGAGCCGGGCGGGCGTGCCCGGAGTCGCAGGGAGGCGGGAGTGGACGGACGGACGTGTTCGACCGCCCGTCACGTTGCGTACGGCCGCCCGGCCTTGGTGGGCCTCGATGGTGGCGGGGGGCCGCGCCGGCGGTCGGACTTGGCTTCACGCTCGGCGCGGCGAGAGGGCGAGCCGGGCGAGCGTGCCAGGAGTCGCAGGGCGGGCGGCAGTGGACGGACGGGCGTGGGCGGGCAAGGGCTACGCGCTCGCCGTCGGTAGCGTCACTTCGAAGCGGCAGCCTCCCGCCACGTTGCGTACGGCCGCCCGGCCCTGGTGGGCCTCGACGATGCCGCGCACGATCGCGAGGCCGAGGCCCGCGCCCGCCGGGGGCGTGCGGGACTGGCTGCCGCGCCAGCCGGTGTCGAAGACGCGGGACAGGTCCTCCTCGGGGATGCCGCCGCAGCCGTCGGTCACGGACAGGACCACGCCGTCCGGGGAGCGCTCGGCGGCCACCGCGACGGTCCCGTCGGCCGGCGTCCGGCGGATCGCGTTGACCAGGAGGTTGCCCAGGACGCGGCTCATCTCCTTGCTGTCGACCTCCACCGGGACGGCCTCGACGCTGTCGCCGACCAGCCGCACCCGGTGCTCGCGGGCCAGCGGATCGACCCCCGCGAGCGCGTCGCCCACGAGGTCGTAGACGGAGATGCGGGCCGTCGACAGGGCCAGGGCGCCCGCGTGGATGCGGGAGAGCTCGAAGAGGTCCCCGACCATGGAGTTGAGGCGTTCGACCTCGGTGCGGATCTGGCGCAGATAGCGGTCCGGTTCGGCCGCCACGCCGTCCTCCAGGGCCTCGGACATGGCCCGCAGCCCGGCCAGCGGGGTGCGCAGGTCGTGCGAGATCCAGGCGACCAGCTCACGCCGGGACCGCTCCAGGGCGCGCTCGCGCTCTCCGGCTTCGGCGAGCTTGGCGCTGGTCGCCTCCAACTCCCGCGTGAGCGCGGCGAGTTCCGCACTCACCGGCTCGGGTGGCGCCGCGAAGCTGCCGCCGTCGCCGAAGGAACGGGCCGCCAGGGTCAGGGCGTTGCTGCGGGCGACCACCCAGCGGCCGAGCAGCAGGGCGGTGGCGAGCGAGACCACGGCGGCCATCGCCACGACGATGGTGACGACGCTCAGGTCGTGCGGCGAGAGGAACATCTCCCAGGCGACCGCGAGCGTCCCGGCCAGCATCGCCAGCACCGCGACGGCCGCCACGACGGCCATCGCCACCACGAGCGAGCGGTGCCGCAGCAACCGGAGTATCAGGGCTCCCACCAGCCCGGCGCTCGCGGCCCCGAGGAAGGCGAAGAGGGCGATGACCAGGACGTCCTGCATGGGCATGGGTCAGCTTTCGTCTCGGGGCGGCACAGGGGCATCCTGGGGGGTACGGGAAGCGGGCGGGCGCCGGTCGGCGAGGCCGGTGAGCCCGGCGACGTCCGCCGGAACCGCCGGAACCGCCGGAACCGCGTCCGGCACGTCGAAGCGGTACCCCAGCCCCCACACCGTCTGGATGAGCCGCGGCCTGGCGGGATCGTCCTCGACCTTGCCGCGCAACCTGCGGACATGGACCGTGACGGTGGACAGGTCGCCGAACTCCCAGCCCCACACCTCCCGCATCAGCTCCTCCCGCCCGAAGGCCTGCCCCGGATGGCGCAGCAGGAAGGTGAGGAGGTCGAACTCACGCAGGGTGAGGGAGAGTTCGGTGCCGTTCTTCGTCGCGCGGCGCGCCGCCGGGTCCACCCACAGGCCGGCGGCCCCCAGCGTGGCGACGCCTTCGGGAGCGCGCACGGCGTGGCTGCGCCGGAGCACCGACTCCACCCGCAGGACCAGTTCGCGCGGGCTGAACGGCTTGGTGACGTAGTCGTCGGCCCCCACCTCCAGGCCCAGGATCCGGTCGTCCTCGTCGCCGCGGGCGGTGAGCATGATGACGGGCACCGGGCCCGTGGCGCGCAGCCGCCGGCACACTTCGAGGCCGTCCATGCCGGGCAGCATCAGGTCGAGGACGACGAGGTCGGGCCGGAACGCCCCGGCCCGCTCCAGCGCGCCGGGACCGTCCTCGGCGCGGTCGACCGTGTAGCCGCCGCGCTCCAGGTAGCCCGCGACGACTTCGGCGACGGTCGGGTCGTCGTCCACGACGAGCACCCGGAGCGCGCCGCTCCCGCCGCTCCCGCCGTTCGCGCCGTTCCCGCCATTCGCGCCGGGCCCGGCGGACCCGGCGGACCCGGCGGCGGGCGGGTGGTCCTGCGGTGATGACTGCATGGGGCAAGCCTCGCACCTGAGGCGCGGAGACCCGCCGGTCAGACGTACTTCCGGTTGCCGACGTCCCCGTTTCGTAAGAACCTCAAGTCCGATATGTCCGGTCCGGATTCATAGGGTGAGTCACATGACCCCCTCCCCCTCCGTAGAACCCGGCGCACCCGAGGCCTCCGACGCCCGCGCCGTCCGGGTCGACGTGGTCCTGCCCTGTCTCGACGAGGCCGCGGCACTGCCCTGGGTGCTCGAACGCGTTCCCGCGGGCTGGCGGGCCGTCGTCGTCGACAACGGCTCCACCGACGGTTCGCCGGACATCGCCCGCGCCCTGGGCGCCACCGTCGTGCGGGAGCCGCGGCGCGGCTTCGGGGCCGCCTGCCACGCGGGCCTCCTGGCCTCGGACGCCGACGTGGTGTGCTTCTGCGACTGCGACGCCTCCCTCGATCCGGGGCTGCTGCGCCCCTTCGTCCGCCGAGTGGCCGAGGGCGGGGCCGACCTGGTCGTCGGGCGGCGGCGCCCGCGGGGCCGCGGCGCCTGGCCGGCGCACGCACGCGCGGGCAACCTGGCGCTCGCGCACCTGCTGCGGCGGCGCACCGGCGTACGGCTGCACGACCTGGGCCCGATGCGGGCCATGCGGCGCGAGGAGCTGCTGGGGCTCGCCCTGACCGACCGGCGCAGCGGCTATCCGCTCCAGATGGTCGTACGGGCCGCCGACGCCGGATGGCGGATCGAGGAGCGGGACGTGCCGTACCTGCCGCGCTCGGGCAAGTCGAAGGTGACCGGGACGTGGCGGGGGACGTGGCACGCGGTGCGCGACATGCGCGCGGTGCTCGCGGAACCACCCCGGCCGGCGCCCGCCGACGACGCGCGGCGCGTGGCGGGCGGTGCGCTGTGACCCCCGCCGGCACGACCCTGCTCGTCATCGCCAAGGAGCCCCTGCCGGGACGGGTGAAGACCCGCCTCACCCCGCCCTACACCCCCGAGGAAGCCGCCGAGCTGGCCGCCGCCTCGCTCACCGACACCCTCGCCGCCGTGCTCGCGGCGCCCGCCCGCCGCCGGGTCCTGGTCCTCGACGGACGGCCGGGGCCCTGGCACCCGGCCGGCATCGAGGTGATCCCCCAGTGCGCGGGCGGCCTGGACGAACGGCTGGCCGCGGCGTTCGCCGCCTGTAGCGGGCCGGCCCTCCTGGTCGGCATGGACACCCCGCAGCTCACCCCCGGCCTGCTCGCCCCCGCGCTCGGCCCCGACGCCTGGCAGGACTGCGACGCCTGGTTCGGCCCCGCCCTCGACGGCGGATTCTGGGCCCTCGGCCTGGCCGAGCCCGATCCGCGGCTCCTGCGCGGCGTCCCCATGTCGAGGCCCGACACCGGCGCCCTGCAACGCGCCCGGCTGACCGGCGCCGGACTGCGGGTGCGCGACCTGCCCCCGCTGCGCGACGTGGACACGGCCGACGACGCCGGGGAGGTCGCCGCGGCCGCACCCGGCAGCCGCTTCGCCGCCACCCTCGCCCGCCTCGCCACGACAGCCGGGCAGCCGGGGCAAGGCGGCGGCCGATGAGCACGGCACCGCCGGACACCGGCCACAGCCGTACGGCGCCCGTGGCGGCGCCCGTGGCCGCCCCCTGGCGCGCGGACCCGTATACCGAGGCCCTGCGCAAGGGCCACGGACCGCTGTTCCTGCGCCGCGGCGACGGCTGGCTGCTGCCCCTCGACGTCGAGCGCTGGTGCGCGCGTGCGGATGCGGCGGACCTCTCGGCACTGCGCCGCTGCGAGGGCAGTGTCCTGGACATCGGCTGCGGTCCCGGGCGCCTGGTGGCCGGGGCCGCCGCCGAGGGCCACCGCGTCCTGGGGGTCGACGTCAGCCAGGCGGCCGTCGAGCACACCCTGCGGCTCGGCGGCTCCGCGCTGCTGCGTTCCGTCTTCGACGCGCTCCCGGGCGAGGGGCGCTGGGGGACGGCCCTGCTCATGGACGGCAACGTGGGCATCGGCGGCGACCCCGCGGCGCTGCTCACGCGGGTCGCGCAACTCCTGGCCCCGGGTGGTCTGTTGATCGCCGAGGCCGCGCCGATGGACGTCGACGAGCGGGTGGAGGTGCACGTCGACGACGGGCGGGGCACACCGGGCGAGGTGTTCCCCTGGGCCCGGCTCGGCGCCCCCGCCCTGCTGCGCCACGCCCGGCCGCTCGGCTGGAGCCCGGCCGATCAGTGGACCGCCTCGGGCCGCTCCTTCCTGGCGCTGCGCCGCGCACGGCGCACCTGAAGCACCCGGCACAGGGCGGACACCGCGAACAGCACGGCGGTGACGAGCAGCCACCGCACCAGATAGGCGTCCTCGGGCAGCCCGGTGGCGGACTCGTACCGCTCCACCTGCCCGGTGATGAGCGGGAACCACACCAGCAACAGCAGGCCCGACAGGAACGCCGGAACGCGTACGAAGGTGATCCAGGCCCTGCGCTCCCGCCGCCCCACGGCGGCTCGCAGGGCCCGGTCGGCGAGCGCGTACGCGGGCACGAACAGCAGATCGTGCACCAGCGCCGCACCGACGAACCAGGCGGCGATCAGCAGCCGGTCGCCGTCCAGGAGGCGCACCCCCGCGTATCCCGCGAGCGCGAACGAGGCGAGCAGCACGAGGAGTTGCAGCGGCCCTTCGCCGTACCAGCGCCGAAGTCGGCCCGTCAGCCCCCGCCAGCCCGTCAGCCCCCGCCAGCCCGTCGGCCCTCGCCGGCCCGTCGGCCCCGGCCGGTGTGCACGATCGCTCATCACAGCTCTCCGAAGGTCAGACGGGACACCCACTTGGTGTTGAGGACACCGGGCGCGGCCGGCACGATGATCCGCGCCGGATAGCCGTGGTCCGGCGACAGATCCGCGCCGTTGACGCGCAGCGCGAGGAGCGAGCGCGGGTCACGCACCTGGTTGTCGCGCAACGCGGCCCTGCGGAAGGCACCGCGCCGTTGCAGGGACTCCACGAGCACGCCCGGAGGGTCCTCATCGAACCCGGCGAGCGCCGCGAGGTCGCGCAGCCGCACGCCGCGCCACTCCTGGTCCGAGGTCGACCAGCCCTCCACGCAGGCGATGGGCAGCGCCGCTTCGTGCTGCGGGAGCCGGAGCAGGTCGCTCCGCGAGAGGCTGATCTCCCCGCGTGGTCCGTCGACGACCAGGCGCCACCGCTCACCGGTGTCCTGCCGCTCGATGCCCACTTTGGCGGCCGTCTTGTTGATCTGGAAGCCGTTCGGCCCGCTTCCCGGATCACCGCCGCCGTGCGGCGCGAACAAGGCGGCGCGGCGCAGCGGCCCGTCCACCGTCTGACCCGCCGTCGTCACGAACAGCAGGGCCGAACCCGCGCCGACCATGCCGAGCGCTCCCCGCCGCGACACGGTCGGCTCGGCGGGCCGGGGCGCCACCAGGCCCTGCTCGTCGGGCGGTTCGGGGCGCGGATCCCGCAGCTGCTCACGCCAGCCCCGCTCCCGCAGCACGCGGACGACCTGGGGCAGGCGCAGCACGACGTGCGCCGCGAACGCGCCGAAGAACACCCAGGCACCGTAGAAGTGCAGCGGGTAGAACGACCCGGGGAAAAGGTACTCCAGCTGGACGTTGAGGACGCCGGTGACGAACTCGGACAGGGCGCCGCCGACCAGCAGCAGCAGCGACACGCGTTCGAGCGCGTGCCCCACCGACCGCACCGGGGGCAGCGCGAAGAGCTTCGGGACCACCGACCACAGCTTCGCGAGCAGCACCGGGATCAGCGTGATGCCGAGCGTGACGTGCACACCCTGGGTGAGGCGGTAGAGCCAGTGCGGGCCGGTGGGCCAGTCGAAGAGGTAGAAGCCGAGCAGCCCCTTGTCCGGGGTCTTGTCGTTGACGGGCGAGAGATCCGGGTTGTACGCGGCGTACGACAGCAGGCCGGTCACGAACAGCACGGTGACACCGGCCAGCAGGACGACGCCGAGAACCGAGGTGAGCCACGGTCCGCGCAGCGGGCTGCGCCAGAAACCGGGGTCGGCGGGAGAGGTGGGACGTGGTCCGGGGGGCATGATCCGACCGTATGCCGGACCATGTCCGCCGATGGGTCCATGACTCATGACGAAACGCTGACGTCGCCCGTCGGAGCCCGTTCACCGGCGCCCCTCGCGCCTACGGTGCAGTCGTGAGCACCACAGAACGCACCGGGCACCGCCGTGACCTGACCGTCGCCGGAATCGCGGCGCTGGTCGTCGCCGCGGCCGTCGTCATCGGCGCGTCCGTCGAAGCCGCGGACGGCACCCTGCACCTCAACTGGCCCCCGCTGTACGCCCGGTGGGATCCGCACGTCGGGCCGGGCACACCCGCCGCGCTCGCGCTCGCCGTCGCGGTGATCGCCTACGGCCCCGCTCTCGCCGCCCGGCTGTCCTGGCGGGCGCTTCTGCTCGGCGCCTGGGCCGCTTCCCTGGCCTGGATCTGGTCCCTCGCGCTGATCGACGGCTTCCACCGGGGCGTGGCGGAGCGGCTCACCACCAAGTACGAGTACCTCCGCAGCGTCGACCGCTTCGAGGACATCCCGGCGACGCTGCGGGACTTCACGCGGCACATCCTCATCGACTCGCCCGACCACTGGCCCGCCCACACCGCGGGCCATCCGCCGGGCGCCACCCTCACCTTCGTCCTGCTGGACCGCGTCGGCCTCGGGGGCGGCGCCTGGGCCGCGGCGTTCTGCGTCACGGTGGGCAGCACCGCCGTACTCGCCGTCCTGATCACCCTGCGCGCCCTGGCCGACGAGGCCACCGCCCGCCGCGCGGCGCCCTTCCTCGTCCTGGCCCCGGCCGCGATCTGGGTCGGCGTCTCCGCGGACGGCTACTTCGCCGCCGTCACGGCCTGGACGATCGCCCTGCTCGCGCTGGCCGCGACCCGCACGGTCCGCTTCCCGGCCGCCGCGGCGCTCGGCTCGGGCCTGCTGTTCGGCCTCACCTGCTACCTCTCGTACGGCCTGCCCCTGTTCGGTCTCGTCGCCGCGGCCGTCCTGCTGATCACCCGCACCCTGCGCCCGGTCCCGCTGTTCCTGGCGGGGGCCGCCGTCGTCCCGCTCGCCTTCACGCTGGCGGGCTTCGACTGGTGGGAGGCCTACCACCTGCTCGTCGAGCGCTACTACCAGGGCGCGGGCGGCATCCGGCCGTACGGCTACTTCGTCTGGGCCAATCTCGCCTGCACGGTGCTGGTGGTGGGTCTCGCGACGGTCGCGGGCCTGCGCCGGACGGTGGCGTCGGCGCCGGGCGCGCTCGTGCGCCTGCGCACCGGCCGGACCACGCCCGCCGACCGCCTGACCGCCCTCGTCCTGGCCGCCCTCCTGGCCCTGCTCGCCGCCGACCTCTCCGGCATGAGCAAGGCGGAGACGGAACGCATCTGGCTGCCGTTCGCCACCTTCCTCCTCACGGCGACGGCACTGCTCCCCCGCGCGGCCCGGCGCCCCTGGCTCACCGCACAGGCGGTCCTCGCGCTCCTGGTGAACCATCTGCTGTTCACGGGCTGGTGAAAGGCCCCCGCCGATCCCGCCCGCGCCCCGGCGTTTCCTAAGGTGCGGGTATGCACCGAACCAGCTCCTCAGAGCGCCTCCCGGAATCCGGCCGCAAGGGACGTGCGGCATGACCCTCAACCAGCTGCGGGCCTTCGTCGAGGCCGAGCGCCTCGGGTCGTTCACCGCCGCCGCGCAGGCCATGGACATCGCCCAGGCGTCCGCGTCCGAGCTGGTCCGGCGCCTCGAAGGGGAGCTGGAGGCGGAGCTGTTCCTGCGCGGCAGCCGCACCCTGACCCTGACCTCCGCCGGACGCGAGCTGCTGCCGTACGCCCAGGAGGCGGTGGCCGCGGCGGACAGCGGGACGCGGGCCGTGCACTCCCTGGGGTCGCTCGGCGGCGGCACCGCCACCTTCGGAGTGCTGCGCAACGCCGACTACTACCTGCTCTCCAACCTGGTGCAGATGTTCCACGCCCGGTACCCGGCCGTCCGCGTACGGCTCGTGGGCCAGAACTCCGCCGAGACGGCGAGCGCCGTCGCGGCCGGGGACATCGAGGCCGGGCTCGTCATCCTGCCCATCGACGACGAGGGGCTCGCCATCACTCCCCTGATGCGGGACGAGGTGCACTACGTCAGCGCGAGCGCCGAACGCACCCGCGCCCCCGTGACCATCGAGGAGTTCTCCCGCGCGCCCCTCGTGCTGTACGACGCGCACTACGGCTGGAAGGACCCCACCCGGCGCCAGCTCGCCGAGCGCGCCCAGCTCGCCGGGGCCCGCATCGACCCCCTCATCGAGCTCGAACACGTCGAAGCGGCCCTGAAGTTGGCGGCGGCCGGCGTCGGCGACACCATCGCGAGCCGTGCGGTGATCTCCAGCCCCTCCTTCCCGGCCGGACTGCGCACCGCTCCCTTCGCCGAGCCTCTGTACGACACGATCGCGCTGGTCAGGCGGCGCGGCCGGCCCTTGTCCCGCGCCACCAGGGAGCTCGCCCGCCTCGCCGAGGACACCATCCGGGAGATCGGCAACGGACTGCTGACCTGACCCGGCCCGCGTGATGGACCCACAGGGAAATCCCACAGGGAAACCCTGTGGGAGGTGCAGGAATCGCCCCTCTGGTCCTGTGGCAGCGTCGCGTCTACCGTCCCGGACATGCAGATCACGCACGACGAACAGAAGACCCTCGCTCCCTTCCAGTGGCTCAAGAAGCCGGAGGTCGACGGTCCCCCCGCCCAGCGCGACCCCAAGGTGGTCGAGCGCGTCTCCCAGATGCTGAAGGAGATCGAGAGCAAGGGCATGGACGCGGTCCGCGCCTACGGCAAGGAGCTCGACGGCTGGTCCGGCGACCTGGAGATCGGCGCCACCGAGCTCAAGAAGTCCGGGGACGCCCTGCCCGCCGACGTCCGTACCGCCCTGGAGATGGGCTACGAGCGCACGCACCGCTTCGCCTCCGCGCAGCGCGAGCACCTGACCGACTTCGAGATCGAAGTCGCCCCCGGCGTGGCCGGCGGACAGCGGTACGTCCCGGTGTCCCGTGTGGGCGCCTACCTCCCCGCGGGCCGCTTCCCGCTCCTGGCCAGCGCCTTCATGACCGTGGGCGTCGCCAAGACGGCGGGCGTTCCCACCGTGGTGGCGTGCACCCCGCCCTCGGGCGAGCACGGCGCCCACCCGGCCGTGCTCTACGGCGCCTACCTGTCCAAGGCCGACCGGGTCTTCGCCGTGGGCGGCGTCCAGGCCCTCGGCGCGATGGCGTTCGGCCTGCTGGGCGAGGCCCCGGTCGACATGCTGGTCGGCGCCGGGAACGCCTTCGTCACGGAGGCCAAGCGACAGCTCTTCGGGCAGGTCGGCATCGACCTCCTGGCGGGCCCGTCCGAGGTCGCCGTCATCGCCGACGACACCGCCGACCCGGTCTGGGTCGCGGCGGACCTGCTCGGCCAGGCCGAGCACGGCCCGAACTCCCCGGCCGCGCTGATCACCACCTCCGAGAAGCTGGGCCGGGCGGTCGCCGCGGAGATGGACCGCCAGCTGGAGACCCTCGCCACCCGTGACATCGCCGGACCCGCCTGGCGCGACTTCGGCTCCGTCATCGTGGTGCGCGACCGGGACCAGGCTGTGGCCGTCGCCGACATCCTCGGCCCCGAGCACCTGGAGATCCAGACGGAGGACGACGACTTCTACCTCCAGAACCTCACCAACTACGGCTCGGTCTTCCTGGGCGCCTGGTCCACCGTCGCCTACTCCGACAAGGGCATCGCCGGCACGAACCACGTGCTGCCGACCGGCAAGACGGCCCGCTACAACGCGGGGCTCTCCGTCTCGCGCTTCCTCAAGCCCCTCACGTACCAGCGGGCCGCCAAGGACGGCACGGCCTCCCTGGCACCCGCCGTCGAGCGGATCTCCGCCTTCGAGGGCCTGGCCGCCCACGGGGCGACCGCCACCCTCCGGATCGACCGGATCGGCCGCACGTCCGGCGCCTTCGACGCCGTTCCGCAGGCGCTGCGCGAGCAGCTCTGATCCGTCCTCCGCCTCGCCTGCCGGCCGGTTCCGGCCGAGGGGCGAGGAACCGGCCGCCCGGAGCGTCACGCTCCGGGTGGCCGATCCCCGGGTCGCCGCCGGTGTCGGCGGCCCGGGACGAGTGAGTACCGTCCCGTACCAAGGGCACCCGCGCTCCCACTCCCCCCGAGGATCTCCCCATGCACCACCCCTCGCCCGACCCGGCCCCCTCGCACGCGGGCCCCGCCCTCCAGCAGGGGCTCAAGGGCCGCCAGATCACCATGATCTCCATCGGCGGCGTGATCGGGGCCGGACTGTTCGTCGGCTCGTCCACCGCCGTCGCGGCCGCCGGTCCCGCCGTCCTGATCTCGTTCCTGCTGGCCGCCGCCCTGGTGGTGCTCGTCATGCAGATGCTCGGGGAGATGGCCGTCGCCCACCCCGACACCGGCTCGTTCTCCACCTACGCGGACCGCGCCCTGGGCCGCTGGGCCGGGTTCTCCATCGGGTGGCTCTACTGGTGGTTCTACATCCTCGTCATTCCGATCGAGGCCATCGCCGCCGGTGAGGTCATCGCGGGCCTCACCTCGGTGCCGAGCTGGATTCCGGCGCTCGCCATGATCGCCCTGCTCGCGGGGAGCAATCTCCTCGCCGTGCGCAACTACGGCGAGTTCGAGTACTGGTTCGCGCTCCTGAAGGTCGTCGCGATCGTCGCCTTCCTCGTGCTCGGCGCGCTCGCGATCTTCGGGTTCCTGCCCGGATCGGACGCCCACGGCGTGTCTCATCTGTGGAGCGACGGAGGCTTCGCCCCCAAGGGCGGGGTCGCCGTGCTCGCCGGACTCCTGACGGCGATGTTCAGTTTCCAGGGCAGCGAGATCGTCACGATCGCCGCCGCCGAGTCCGAGGAGCCGAAGAAGAACATCAAGAAGGCCGTCCGTGCCGTCGTGTGGCGCCTGGGCCTCTTCTACGTCGGCTCGATCTTCGTCGTGGTCAGCCTCGTGCCGTGGAACTCCGATGCGCTGGCCGACGGCTCCTACCAGGCCGTCCTCGACCGGATGAACATCCCGGGCGCCGGGCTGATCATGGACGTGGTGCTCGTCGTGGCGGTGAGCAGCTGCCTCAACTCTGCCATCTACACCGCGTCGCGCATGGCGTTCTCCCTGGCCCGCCGCCAGGACGCCCCGAAGGCGCTCGCCGCCACCTCGGCGGCCGGTGTGCCCCGAAACGCGGTCCTCGCCTCGACGGTCATCGGCGTGGCCGCGGTGATCGCCAACTATCTGCTGCCGAGCGTCTTCACGTACCTCATCGCCTCCAGCGGGGCGATCGCCCTGATGATGTACATGGTCATCGCCATCACCCAGTACGCCACCCGCCGCAAGGAGCCGCGGCCCACCGAGGTGCGGATGTGGGCGTTCCCCTATCTGACCCTCGCCACGATCGCGTTCATCGCCGGGGTGCTGGTCCTGATGGCGGTCCTGCCCGGCCACCGCCTCGAACTCTGGCTCTCCCTCGCCCTGGCCGCGGTCCTGGTCACCGTGGGGGTCCTGCGGCAGCGGCGGCACGGCGACCGGCCCACCGACGACGCGGGCGGCACTCGCGCCACCGGCGCCACCGGCGACACGGACGACACCGACGCCGGCGGTGGGACCGGCGTCGGGCCGGACGTGTTGGCGGGGCAGGGCTGAGCGCTCAGGGCCTCAGGGCCTCAGGGCCTCAGGGGAGCCTGGCGTGCGTGGCCCGGGGCACGAACTCGGTCGGCAGGACCAGGCGCTCGCCCTTGGGGTCCGCCTCGCCGTCGATGCGCCGCACCAGCAGCCGCGCCGCCTGACGCGACAGCTCCCGCAGGTCGTGGCGGACCGTGGTCAGCCGGAACACCTCCCAGGCCGCCATCGGGAGGTCGTCGAAGCCGATCACGGTCAGGTCGTCGGGGACCCGGAGCCCGGCCGCGAGGGCCGCGTTCAGGACCCCGATGGCGACCACGTCGTTGCCGCAGAAGACCGCCGTGGGCGTCTTGGCCGCGCCGAGCAGATGGGGCAGCGCCCGGTACCCGGTCTCGTACTCGAAGGCGCCGCGCACCACGCGGTCCTCGGGGAGGCCGATGCCCGCGTCCGCCAGGGCCAGCCGGAAGCCCAGCTCCCGCTCGCGTCCGGTGGTGGTGTTGGCCGCGCCGAAGATGCCGGCGATCCGGCGGTGCCCGAGCCCGGCCAACTCGTGGGCGACCAGGCGTCCACCGCCTTCGTTGTCGACCACGGAGGCGTAGTCGCCACGGCCGCCGGTGTCGCGGTTGAGGAAGACGTACGGCATGCCGCGGCGGTCGAGCTGCGCCGGCAGGGCGGAGTCGGTGGTGGCCGTCGCCAGCACCACGCCGTCCAGCGACTGGTCCAGGAGCTTCTCCTCGGCCACCGCCTCGTCGGAGCGCTCGGTGAGGAGCATCATGCGATACCCCAGGAGCTGGAGCTCGTCGTGCAGCGGGGCGACGACGTGCGGGTAGAAGGGGTTCGTCAGGTCGGTCACGATCACCCCGATGCGGCGCGTGGACCGGGTCGACAGGGTGCGGCCCGCCTCGCTGGGCACGTAGTTCAGCGCCTGCGCCGCCTGCCGGACCTTCTCGCGGGTCGCCGCGGACACCCGGCTGTCGTCCCGCAGGGCGCGGGAGACCGTCGGCTGCGAGACGCCGGCCAGCCTCGCCACGTCGTGACTCGTGATCGCCATCGGCCCTCTCCTCGTCGCCCGGCGCGCCACCCCGGCGACCGACTTCTCAGTATACGTATGCCGCACCTCTTGACATTGGACAGCACAGAACCTGTCATGGAATGCATACGTATTCCAGTTGGAGGAGCAGCCATGAACGATGTCGTCGTGTCCACCGCCGAGCTGGGGCGCCGCACGGTGCGCCGCAGCGACTTCGTCTCCTGCAACCAGGCCTTCATCGACTGCCGTACGCCGGGCTCCGACCGGAAGGAGAACTACGCGATGATCGGGCCCGGCGTCTCGCAGGCCGCGGGCCAGCACGTCAACCTCCGCCTTCCGCACGGCTACAACATCGGTGCGGCCGCCATGCCGCACGGCATCACCAACAACCTCCACCTCCACTACACCGCCGAGGTGTTCGTCTGCACCGAGGGCGAGTACCTGCTGCGCTGGGGCGCCGACGGCACCGAGGGCGAACTCCTCCTCAAGGCCGGGGACATCGCGTCCGTCCCCACCTGGATCTTCCGCGGCTTCACCAACACCGGCCCCGACGACGGCTGGATGTTCACCGTGCTCGGCATGGACCACACCGGCGGCATCATCTGGGGCCCCTCGGTCCTGCGCGAGGCCGAGGGCCACGGCCTGTACCTGACCGCCGACAACCAGCTGATCGACACGGTCGCCGGCGACGAGATCCCGCCCGGCACCGAGCTGACCGAGCCGATGACCCAGGAGTACATCGACCGGCTGCGCCACTACGGCGTCGACGAGATGAAGCGCCGCGTCGCGGCGGCGGACGAACTGGTCTGGTCCGAGCGGCCCTTCCTCGACAGCACCCTGCCGGGCGGCGGCGTCCGGCTGAGCTGCGTCATCGGATACGGCATGACGGAGGACCCGCACCAGGAGCCCCGCATCTTCAACCCGCACGGCCACAACGTCGCCTGGCTGCGCGCCGACCCGGGCCAGGGCGTCTCCCCGCACCGGCAACACGAGACGCAGACGCTGATCGTCAAGGACGGCCTGTGGGAGATCACCCTCAACCGCACCGACCCCGTCTCCGTACGCCTGGGCCCGCGCGACATGCTCTCCGTGCCGCAGGACGCCTGGCGCACCCTGCGCAACGTCGGCGAGGAGCAGGGCGACCTCATGGTCGTCAACTCCGGCGACGGCCGCGTCCGCCTGGACTGGGACGAGGAGGTCGCCAAGTGCGCCGCCGACGCGGGCCTCGGCATCGACCACAACGGCTACGTCGCCCCGTACGCACTGCTCCCCCGCTCCGCGCGCCGCTGGTGACCGCCGTGCCCCGCACCCAAGCGCCGTACGGGCCGCTGCCGCTCGTGGTGGTCCCCGGGATGCTGTGCGGCCCGGACCTTTGGCCGGACGTGGACTTTCCCGAAGACCGTCCGGTCCGCCATCTCGCCCTGGGAAAGCCGGACATCGGGGCCCTGGCGGACGACCTGCTGGCCTCGGTGACAGGGCCCTTCGTCGTGGCCGGGCTCAGCCTGGGAGGCATCGTCGCGTTCGAGGCGCTGCGCCGCGCGCCGGACCGGGTCGCCGGACTCTGCGTCATGTCGACGAACGCGGGGGCGCCGCGGCCCGAGCAGTACGCGGCGTGGCGTGCGATGGACGGTCTGATCGCGGACGGCAGGTTCGCGGAGGTCGTCGAAGAGACCCTGCCGGGCATGTTCCCGGCCTCCCGGCCGCCGGGCGGGGCGGCTTCCGCGCCGATACCGGCTCCGGCTCCGGGTGCGGCTTCGGTCCCGGCTTCGACTTCGGCTTCGGTTCTGGCTGCGGCTTCGGCTTCGGTCGCGGCTTCGCCCCCGGCTTCGGCACTCGTCGCAGCCGCAACTGAGCGTTATCGGCGTATGGCCCGTGCGGTGGGGCCCGAGGCCGCGCGCGCCCAGCTCGCCGCTCAGGCGACCCGCCGGGACGCGGTCGACGCCCTGCGCGGCGCGCGCTGCCCCGCCGTGGTCCTGTCCGGCACGCGGGACGCGCTGTGCCCGCCGGACTTCCACCGGGTCATCGCCGGGGCGCTGCCCGACGCCGAACTGCGCGAGGTCCCCGGGGCGGGCCACCTCCTGCCCTGGCAGGCGCCGTCCGCCGTCTCCGCCGCGCTGCGGGACCTGCTCGCGCGCGTACGGGAGCCGGTGTTCCGCACACACCCGGGCCCCACCGCACCGCCGACCGCCTGACCGGCCTCCGGGCCTCCAGGCCTCCAGACCTCCCGGCCTCCGGGCCTCCGGGCCTCCGGGCCTCCAGGCCTCCAGGCCTCCAGGCCTCCGGACCTCCGGTGTCGCCCGGACGCCCCGCATCCAGAACATCCCCCTAAAGAACCCCGAGAAGAGAGCCGTCATGCCTCGTTTCCTCAAGTCCCCCGTGCCCGCGGGCGCGGTCAATGCCGCCCGCGCCGACGTGGCCGACCGTGTCCGCGCGATCCTCGACGACATCCGCGACCGCGGTGACGCAGCGGTCCGTCAGTACTCCGAGAAGTTCGACGGCTGGAGCCCGGAGTCCTTCCGGCTGTCTCCCGACGAAATCAGGAAGATCGTCGCCGACGTGCCGGAGACCGTCCTGGACGACATCCGCTTCGTCCAGCGCCAGGTACGCACGTTCGCCCAGGCCCAGCGCGACTCGCTGCACGACGTGGAGATCGAGACCCTGCCCGGGGTCCGCCTGGGGCACCGGCACGTTCCCGTGGCGGGCGCCGGTGCCTACGTACCGGGAGGGCGTTACCCGCTCACCGCATCGGCGCACATGACGATCGTGACGGCGAAGGTGGCCGGCGTGGAGCGCGTCGCCGCCTGCACCCCGCCGATCCGCGGCGAGATCCCCGCCGCGACGGTCGCGGCCATGCACCTGGCCGGGGCCGACGAGATCCACCTCCTCGGCGGCGTCCAGGCCGTGGCCGCCCTGGCCATCGGCACCGAGACGGTCGGCCGGGTGCCGCTGATCGCGGGCCCCGGCAACGCGTATGTCGCCGAGGCCAAGCGCCAGTTGTTCGGCGAGGTGGGCATCGACCTGTTCGCGGGCCCGACGGAGATCCTGGTGATCGCCGACGAGAACGCCGACCCCTTCGTGGTGGCCGTGGACCTCCTCTCCCAGGCCGAGCACGGCCCGGACTCCCCCGCGGTGCTCGTCACCACCTCCGAGGAGCTCGGCCGGGCCGTCGAAGCCCACGTGGAGCGGTTGCTGCCGGGGATGCCGACGAAGGACTTCGCCGCTCCCGCCTGGCGCGACCACGGCGAGATCGTCGTGGCGGACTCGCTGGACGAGGCCTTCGCGATCGCGGACTCGTACGCGAGTGAACACGTCGAGGTCCTGACGGAGAACCCGCGTCAGGCGCTGGACAAGATGCGGGACTACGGCGCGCTCTTCCTCGGGGAGGGCACCTGCGTCTCGTACGGGGACAAGGTCATCGGCACCAACCACGTCCTGCCGACCCGGGGTGCCGCGCGACACACGGGCGGTCTGTGGGTGGGCAAGTACCTCAAGACCGTGACCTACCAGGAGGTCACCGACACCGCCTCGTCGGCGCTCCTCGGCGAGGTGTGCGGGCGCGCGGCGCGCGTCGAGCTGTTCGAGGGGCACGCACGCTCCGGCGACGTGCGGGCCGCCAAGTACGGCGACGGCACGCTGCCGTGGAACGACGCGGCGGGCGCGGCGGGCTCGGCATGAGCGGCGGGACGGCGGCGGTCCCGGCGGCGGCACCCGCGTCGGCACCTGCGTCGGCTCCTGCGGGGCCCGGGACATTGGCCGGGCGCACCGCGCTGGTCACCGGGGGCGGCAGCGGCCTCGGTGCGGCCATCGCGCGGGCCCTGCTGGCGGACGGGGCCCGGGTGGTGATCACCGGCCGCAACGAGCAGGCCCTGAAGGAGACCGCCGCACGGCTCGGCCCCGGAGTGGTCCACCGGGTCTGCGACGTGTCCAGGCCCGACGACGTGGACGCGCTGGCGGCGGGCCTCGCGGGCGAGGAGATCTCCGTGCTCGTCAACAACGCCGGTGTCGCGGGGCCGGTGGCGCCCCTGACCGAGATCTCGGCACGGGACTGGGACGAGGTGTTCGACGTGAACGTGCGCGGGGTGTTCCTCATGTGCCGGGCCTTCCTGCCCGCCATGACGGCACGGGGCGCGGGCGACGTCGTGAACGTCGCCTCGGTGTCGGGCAAGCGGCCGTTGCTGCGGCGCACTCCCTACTGCGCGTCCAAGATGGCGGTCATCGGACTGACCACCACCCTGGCCGGCGAGGTCGGACCCGCGGGCGTCACGGTCAACTCCCTCTCCCCGGGGCCCGTCGCGGGCCCGCGCATGGAGCGCAACTTCCGCCTGGAGGCGGAACGCGCCGGAGGCAGCTACGCGCAGGCCGAGGAGGCGTTCGTGTCGCGCTCGGCCCTCGGCCGGATGGTGACCGAGGACGAGGTCGGCGCGGCGGTCAGCGCGATGCTCCGGATGCCCGGGCTGTGCGGCGCGGACATCGACCTCTCGGCGGGGATGGTCGCGCGGTGACGGCGCACGAGGCCCCCCTTGGTGCAGGGATGGTCGCGCGGTGACGGCGCACGAGGCCCCCCTCGGTCCGCCCGGCGGGCGCGCGGGGCGCCGCTCCCTGAAGGAGCGGCTCACCGCCGGCGAGCGGCTGTACGGCGCACTGCTGCGGCTCCCCTCGGAGACGCTGGTGGAGATGGCGGGGGTCGCGGGCCTGGACTACGTGGTCATCGACTGCGAACACGGCCCGGCCGACACCGCGCTCCTCCAGCACCATCTGACGGCCGCTGCGGCCCAAGGCATCGACGTGCTGGTGCGCGTGGGCTCGGCCGAGCCCGCGCTCGCCCTGCGCTGCCTGGACCTGGGGGCCGCGGGGATCATCCATCCGCACGTCGACTCCGCCGAGGACGCGAGACGGGCGGTGGCCTCGGTCCACTATCCGCCCCTGGGGAACCGGGGGTTCGCGACGTACAGCAGAGCGGGCCGTTTCGGCACGGTCTCCGCCGCCGACCATGTGGCCGCGTCGCGGAACGCCCTGGTGGTGGTGATGATCGAGACCGAGCGGGCCTGCGCCGCCGCGCGGGAGATCGCTTCGGCCCCGGGCGTGGACGCGGTCCTCGTGGGCCCCGCCGACCTGGCGGCGGACCAGGGCTTTCCCGGGCCGGACGTGGTCGACGCGCTCGTCGCCACGGCCCACCGGGGCACCCGCGAGGCGGGCCGGGCGGTGATGACGATCGTGCCGGACACCGAGCGCGCCAGAGCCGCCGAGCGGGCGGGCGCCCAGCTGGTGCTCTTCAACATGGCGCAGGTCCTGATGGACACGTTCCGGTCCCTCGCCGGGCCCCGGGTCCGCGGCCGCGTCGGAACCCTTCCGTCCACCTCTTGACGGCCCCCGTCACGCTCCTTAGTGTTCGGCGAAGTTCATACGTATGCACAGCCAAGAAGCATCTCTGAAGCACTGCCAAAGACACGAGCACAGTCGCGAAACCGCGCGAACGGAGAAGCCATGTCCGCTGTAGCGCCGCCCACCACCGCAGCCGATCCCAAAGGGATCGACACGGAGAAGCGGAGTGCGATACGCCGTGCCATCGGCGCGGGAAGCATCGGAAACTTCGTCGAACAGTTCGACTACGGCCTCTACGGCTACATGGCGCCGGTTCTCGCCCCCGCCTTCTTCCCGCAGAGCAACCAGGCCGTCGCCGTCCTGAGCACGTACGCGATCATCGCCATCGCCTGCCTGTTCCGTCCGCTGGGCGGAACGCTCGTCGGCCGCTGGGGCGACCGTGTGGGCCGCAAGAAGACGCTGCTGTGGACCATCGTGCTCATGGGTGTGGCCACCGCCATGATCGGCGCTCTGCCGACGTACCAGCAGATCGGGATCCTCGCGCCCCTGCTGCTCCTGGTTCTCCGCGTCGTCCAGGGCATGGTGTCGGGCGGCGAGTACGTCGGGGCCGTCGCGTTCATCGTGGAGTGGGCGGAGCCCAACCGGCGCGGCTACTACGCCTCGTACGCGTCCAACAGCTGTTTCGCCGGCATCCTCGCCGGAGCCGGCACCGCGGCGCTGACCAGCTGGCTGGTCCAGGGCCCCGCACTGGAGTCATGGGGGTGGCGCATCCCGTTCCTGCTCGCGCTGCCGCTCAGCGCCGTGGGCATCTGGCTGCGGCGGCACATCTCGGAGTCCCCCGAGTTCGTCCGCGCCACGGAGGGCGGCGCCGACGTCGTCAAGGCCCCCGTCCGGGAAGCGATGCGCACCCAGTGGCGGCCGATGCTCGTCTTCTGCGGCGTCTCGGTGATGCTCGCGATCCTGTCCTACAGCTGGGTCACGTTCTATCCGGAGTACCTGACCGGCACGCTGGGTCTGCCGCGCTGGATGGCGCTCACGTCCAACGCGATCTCGGTCGCCGTGCTCATTCCGCTGCTGCCCCTGGCGGGCATCATCTCGGACCGGATCGGCCGCAAACCGATGCTGATCACCGGCGCCGTCGCCTGCATCGTCCTGGTGCCGCTGGCCTTCCGGGTGGGCGAGGCCGGCACGTTCGGCGCGGCCATCGCCAGCCAGCTCATCTACATCGTCCCGGAGTTCTTCCTGACCGGCATCGTCACGGTCTGCACCGCCGAACTCTTCGCGACCCGCACCCGGTTCAGCGCGAGCGCCATCGCGTACAACAGCTCGTTCTCCATCTTCATGGGGATCACGCCGTTCGTCGCCGCACTGCTCGTGAACAGCTTCGACACGATCTACGCCGTGTGGGTCTACCTCGCGGCCGCCGCGGTCCTGGCCCTCGTGGTCGTGAGCGCGTTCATGACGGAGACGTACCGGAGCCACCTGGGAGCGGACAAGTTCGCCACCGGGTAACTCTCCAAGAGGTCGAGGCCGCATGTGGGCGTGCCTACATCTATACGTATACACAGCCATCCGCACCGCCTGCACGACCCGCACAGATTGCACGACCCGCACAGAAATACATCGAAAGGTACTCATCATGTCGCTCGACCCCGTCGCCTACCTCCCCTACGCGGACCCGGACGACTTCATCCGTGAGGTCACCGACCGCATCTGGGTCGGCCGGGACATCTCCTACATCGTCGACAACTACGAGCCGGACTCGATCGTCCACACGAGCCTGGGTACCGTCGTGGGCCGCGACGGCGTGATCGAGGGCACGACGATGCGCATGGGCAGCACGCCCGGCCACATCGGGCAGGCGGAGGACGTGGTGTGGGAAGCCCGCGGGAACGACGCCTTCCTCAGCTCGCACCTCGTCTTCTCCGCCGACGAGCACCTGGTCGACGGCCGCAACCTCCGCATCCGCAAGCGCACGGTCGCCAACTGCCTCTACCGCCGCGGCCGGATGGTCGAGGAGTGGGTGGTCCGCGACGAGCTGGCCACCTGTCTGCAGAGTGGCATCGACCCCGACGAGGCGGCCCGCGCCCTGCGGTTCCAGGGGTACAGCGGCTCGATGACCGAGGAGGCGCCGAAGGACGTGCTGCTGGCCGGCGTCAGCGGACCGCGGCCCGACGAGTTCCGGCCCGAGTGCGAGATGGTCCTGGAGTTCATCGACGAGGTGTGGACCCAGCGCCGGCTCCAGAAGGTCAACGACTTCATGGTGCGCGACCTCTTCCTGCACACCATCGGCGACCGGACCGTCATCCGTCCCGAGCGCTACCAGAGCGATCTGATGGCCATGGTCGCCGCCTTCCCCGACGCCCGGTTCGAGGTGCGGGACGTGCAGTCCAACTACTCGCCCCGGTACGCGGGGCTGCGGGTGGCCGTCACGTGGACCATGCACGGCACCTACCGGGGGACGCCGGACTTCGGCCCGCTGACCGACCAGCCGGTGACCGTGCTCGGCGTCTCCCAGTTCCTGATCCAGGAGGGCCGCATCGTGCGGGAGTTCCGCGTCTACGACGAGATCTCGCTGCGGGCCCAGATCAACGCCACGCGGGGCGACGGTGTGTCGGTGGAGGCCAACATCTACTGAGTGGCGAGTGATGAGCGACGCGGACCGCTCGGCTGTCGATGCCGCCTACCGAGCGGCATCGACAGCCTGCGGCGCGGCGGGTTCCGGCACGGCGGGTTCCGGCAAGGTGCGGAACAGGAGCCAGCTCAGTACGGGCAGCAGGGCCAGCGGCGCCAGGGCCGCCTGAAGCGAAATCGCGTCGGCGAGGCTGCCGATAAGGGGGCTCACCAGACCCCCGATGCTGACGGTCAGACCGAGCGTGATCCCGCTGGCGGTGCCCACGCGGGACGGCAGGTAGTCCTGGCCGAGCGTGACCTGGAGCGAGAACGGCACGTACAGACCGGCCGAGGTCAGCGCCACGCACAGATACATCGCCGGGCCGGGCACGAAGACCACGCCCGCGACGCAGCCGGCCGCGAGCAGGTACGCCCACCGCGCGACGGTGACCCGGTCCCAGCGGTCGGCCAGCACGCCGCCGAGGACGGAACCCACCGCGCCGCCGAGATAGAGCACGAACAGGGCCACGGTGCCCGCCGCCGTGCTGCCACCCATGCGCTCCGTGGCGAACAGCGAGAGAAACGTGCTCAGGCCGACGAAGACGACCGACCGGCACACCACGGCCAGCGACAACCTCACGAACGACGCCCTGTCGTCCGCCCCGGGCGCCGACACCGTCGTACGTGACGCGGAGGTGTCGCCCTCCTGTTCCCGTCGTTGCCGCTCCAGTGCGCGCAGCACCGGCAGGCACAGCACGGCACCGACGAGCGCGGGCAGCGCAAGGAGGGGCGTCAGACGCAGGCCTCCGGCGCCGACGACGGCGGTGACCAGGAGCGGAGCCACCGCGAACCCGAGGTTGCCGCCGAGCGAGAACCAGCCCATGCCCCGGTGGCTCCCCCGGCCGGCGAGCCGCGCCACCCGTGCCGACTCGGGGTGGTAGGCGGCCACGCCCACTCCGGACACCGCCACGAAGAACAGGGTCAGCGCGTACGAGTCGCTCACCCCGCTCAACGCGATGCCCGCACCCCCGAGGAGCGTGCTGACCGGGAGCAGCCACGGCATCGCCCGGCGGTCGGTGAGGATGCCGAACACCGGTTGCGCCACCGACGACAAGAGTGAGGCGGCGAGCACGATGCCCGAGACGGCGGCATAGCTGTAGGCGCGCTCGGCGACGAAGAACGGCACCAGGGACGCGACGGCGCCCTGGTACAGGTCGACGCAGGCGTGCCCGGCGGACAGGAGAGTGATGGAGGCTTTTCTTCGCACGTCGTCATCGTCGACGCCGAAGCCACTGTCGCACTTCCGATAATCTGCCAGAAGATGCCGATGATCCGCCATGCGGGGTGTGCGGTGCACACGGGGGGCGTGAGCCACGCCGGTCATATGGGGCAGGTGGGGCACGTGGGGCACGCCGGTTACGTGGGGCACGCGGGCTCTTAGGAAGTTCTTACGCTCACCCCCGACCCTCTCCCCCGTGAACTATGTGAACTCCGCGCGGAGCAACAGCAGTCGGACGCAGGAGGCTCGGCGGCGGCACGACGGCATCGCGGGCGCGCGGCGTCGGCGCCGCTTGCGTACGTACGGCGTCGCCGTGGCCGTGACACTGACCGCCACGGCGGCGTCGGCGGGGTATCTCGCCGTGGCCGAGCCGCCGTCGGACGGTGCCTCCCCTGCCTCGCCGCCCCAAGTACGCGGCGGATCGGTCGACTTCACCGTGCGCGGTGGCACCGCTCGCGTGGACACCGGGTCATTGCGCGTCACGGGTCACGCCAACGACGGAACCTCACTCCCGGTGTCCGGCGCGGCGGTACAGCGGCTCAGCAAACCGGGCGAGGTGACCGTGGACGGCGGCACGGCCCGGTGGTCGTATCCCGCGAAGAAGCTCACCGTCACGGCGAGGAGCGAGCACGGCCGACTGCGCATGACGGTGCACTCGGCGGCCGACCAGAACCTGTCCTGGCCCAGCACCGCCCCCGGCGTGAACGCGGCCCTCCAGATCCCCCGCGGCGAGGGCCTGCGCGTGCCGGTGAGCGACCCCTTCTGGAACTCCGGCGAGGCCGGGCTGAAGGACTCCGAGGCCGAACTCGCGGGCGGTCTCACCCTGCCGGCCTGGGGCTACACCCAGGGCAAGCACGGCGTCGGCTACATCGTGCCCGAGGAGATCGGCACCTCCCTGGGCTTCGCGTCGAAGGCCGGCCGCCTCAACTCCACGGCACGGCACGAGTTCTCGCGGCGCGAGCAGACCCGCGACTACACCGTGCACTTCTCCCTCACCGACCCCTCCCAGGTCTCCTCGGCGACCGACTACCGCGCCTACCTCGACCAGCACGACAAGCTGCGCTCCCTGAAGCGGAAGATCGAGGAGAACCCGGAGATCGGGCGGCTGCTCGGGGCCGTACACGCCTACGCCTGGGGCGATGCCCGTACCGCGAAGGGCGTGAACGAACTACGCAAGCTGGGCGTCTCGCGCCTGTGGCTCGGTTACGACGCCGACGACAAGCCGATGGACGAGCGAGCCGTCCGTGCGGCGAAGCGCAACGGCTACCTGGTCGGCCCGTACGACTCCTACGCCAACGGTCAGCCCGCGGAGAGCGCCGACAACCCTTCGTCGAAGTGGCCCGGCTCGGTCTACCCGGACTTCTGTGTCCGGGACTGGACCGGGAAGGTCAAGGAGGGCTTCGGAGGCCGCGGCTGCTACATGAGCTCGCAGGCGTTCGAGCAGGCCGAGCACGCCGGGCCGGGCGGGCACTACCTGACCGACCGGGCGAAGAAGATCACGGCGAACGGCGCCACCAGCTACTTCCTGGACGTCGACGCGGCGGGCGAGCTGTTCACGGACAGCAGCAAGAGCCATCGCATGAACAAGAAGCAGGACCGCGCCAACCGCCTGAAGCGCATGCGAAGGCTCGCCTCCGACCACAGGTTCGTCCTCGGCTCCGAATCCGCAGGTGCCTGGGCCACTCCGGTGCTCGCCTTCGACCACGGCGGGCAGACGCCGGTCGCGGACGGCCTGTGGAAACTGGAGAAGGACAAGGAGAAGTGGGGCGGCTACGCACCGGAGGACGAGCCGGCGGTCTTCTTCCGGCAGGCCGAGCTGCCGCCCGCGCTGGCGAAGGCGATGTACGACCCGCGCTACCGCGTCCCCCTCTACGAAACCGCCCTGCACGACTCCGTGGTCAACACCGACCGCTGGGAGCTGCCGTACAACAAGCTCCCTGCGCAGAAGACGGACCGAGCACTGATGTCGGCCCTCTACAACACGCCGCTCAACTTCACGCTCGGGACCAAGAACCTGAGGTCGACGGGCAAGGAGATGGCGATGCTCCAGCGCTACTTCGCACCACTGCACAAGGCGGCGGCCACCGAGCGGATGACCGGCTTCCAGAGGTTGACCGGGGACGGGACGGTGCAGCGCTCGGAGTTCGGCGCCGGAAAGCTGACGGTGACGGCCAACTTCGGGACGAAGGCGTACGGGCGACTGCCGGGCGGCTGCGTGGACGCCAAGCTCAGGTCCGACCCGAAACCCCATCGCCTGTGCCCTCAGCAGCAGCACTGAGGGGCTGGGGGCTGGGGGCTGGGGGCTGAAGGGCTCGGGGCTGAAGGGCTCGGGGCTGAGGGACCCGAGCGGCCGGAAGCAACGGCCGGAGGCAACGGCCGGAAGCAACGGCCGGAAGCAACGAAGACGCAGCCCGAAGAAGCCGGCGACAAGGCGGCAACCTCGGCGGCCACCGCGACGACTAGGGCGTGCGGGACGACGACACCCGGGATTCAACGATGAACAGGGAGCCGAGCATGAGCATGAGCCGAGCACGTTCACGAAGACTGCACGTCACGCTGGCCGCACTGGCCGTCACGGCAGCGGTCGGTACGGCGATGACGCTGCCGGAGGCGTCCGCGCAACCGGAAGCGGCGGCAGCGGCCGTCGCGGGCAGCGCCACCGGTTACGCGACGCAGAACGGCGGGACCACCGGAGGCGCGGGCGGCACGACGGTACGGGCCACGACGGGCACCGCGATCCACGCGGCCCTGTGCGGCCGGGCCGCCGACGACACTCCGATCACCATCGAGGTGGAGGGGACCATCAACCACGCCAACACCGCGAAGGTGTCGGGCGACAGCTGCAACACCGCCGCGGGCGTGATCGAGCTCAAGCAGATCAGCAACGTCACGCTCGTCGGCGTCGGCGGCGGCGCGGTCTTCGACCAACTGGGCATCCACATCAGGGACTCCAGCAACATCATCATCCAGAACGTGACCGTCAAGAACGTCAAGAAGTCCGGCTCTCCCACGTCCAACGGCGGCGACGCCATCGGCATGGAGAGCGACGTCCGCAACGTCTGGGTCGACCACACGACCCTGGAGGCGTCGGGCGGGGAGTCGGAGGGCTACGACGGCCTCTTCGACATGAAGAACAACACGCAGTACGTGACGCTGTCGTACAGCATCCTGCGCAACTCAGGGCGCGGTGGCCTGGTCGGCTCCAGCGAGAGCGACGTCTCGAACGGCTACATCACGTACAGCCACAACAAGTACGAGAACATCGACTCCCGCACGCCCCTGCTCCGCGGCGGCACGGCCCACATCTACAACAACTACTACGTCGACCTGAACGAATCCGGCATCAACTCCCGCGCCGGGGCGAAGGCCAAGGTGGACAACAACTACTTCAAGGACTCCAAGGACGTCCTGGGCACCTTCTACACGGACGCGGCGGGCTCCTGGCAGGTCAGCGGCAACACCTTCGACAAGGTGACGTGGTCCCCCGCGGACGACGAGTACAACCCGGCGGGCCCGAACCCGACGTCCAACACGACGGTGAGCATCCCCTACGCGTACACCCTCGACAGCGCGGCCTGCGTGCCGAACATCGTGGCCAGAACGGCGGGAGCAAACACGGGCCTGAAGGTCTCGGACGGCAACTGCTAGAAATAGCAGGCCTCCTGGCGGTGCATCAGGCACAAGACGAGCCTGATGCACCGCCAGGAACAAGCCACCACGGACGCCGCCGCGCGGCGGGTTGGCGACGCCGGGCGTGGTCAGCTCGCCCGAACAAGGAACCGCTGATCCGCTGCCCCATCGGCACAACGCTCCTCGATCGCCTCGGCGCCCGCGGTGGTGAGGCCGTCGACGATGCCGATGCACCTACCGCCGTCGCCGTCCGGACGTAACGAGAAGGCCCCCTCACCATCCGGTTCCACCCGGAAGACGGTGGCCTGCGCGCAGTTCTGACGGGGCTCGATCATGCCCTTGATCTGGTCCCCGCCCATGACCGCCAGACAGCCCTTGCCCATCTCGGGGTGGTGCCACTGAATGCGGTAGCGGCCCGCACCCACCTGTTCGAGGTACGTGCGCGGAACGGGCGCCTGGGCACAGGGCAGTTGAACGGCGACGGCACTTTCGTAGCGCCCCGCACGGTCGCGACCGTCGGTCAGGCAGAGCTCGGCCGAGCGGGCGGGCCGGATCGTGACCCAGCCATCGGCAGGAGCGTCCGACGCGCCGGACTCGGCGGAGTCACCACCAAACAGCACCCAGGCGCCCCAACCAAGGAACGGAACAACGAGCGCGGCCAAGCCGAGACCGACGGCCACTGTGACCCGCCGGGAGCGGACGGGCACGGACACGGCCGTGTCGTCTTCATCTGTCCCGCGCCCGGCGGCGAGCCGGTCCCGGGCGGCGAGCCAGGCGTCGAGCCGCTCGCTGTCCCCGCAGGCACGGACGAACGCCGCGAGGACCTCGGGGCGCGGGAGGCTGGTCCGGCGCAGTACGTCGGCGAGGGTGCTGCGCGCCAGGACATCACCGCCGAGGGCGGCGCGCTCCTCCAGCTCGCGGTACGTCAGCCCCGAACGCTCCTTGAGCCGCCGCATCGAGGCGATGAAGCCGGCGACGTCGCGGATGTCGTGCGGCGACGCATCTTCGTGCAGTGGCGAGTCCCCCAGGTTCCCCATGAGCCTCATCTTGCTGTGTCCCCATCACAGTGACAACGAGGAATCACGTCATGTCCGGCTGTCCGGATCCAGGTGCGGACAAGTCTCTGACCAGCCCGGACACGCGCGGCCTGTCCGGGACAGAAGGTTCCCCTGTCGCAGTGCCCCCAGCCTCAACAAGCCTGTCTCCAGTCCGGCCGAGCACGCACGGCAAGACGCACGGCTGACGCCTCACAGTTCAAGGCTCACGAATCACGACTCACGACTCACACAAGGGAGCACCGATGGAGAAGACAGGCTTGGCGTCGAGGATCGGAAAGGCCGGGATCGGCATGACCCTGGCCGCAGCGGCCACCATCGCCCTCTCGGGCACGGCGCACGCGGCCAGCGTCTACGGCGAGACCAGCAACGGCTGCGCGGACGCCGGAGGCACGTACAGCTACTCCTGGACGGGCACGGCACAGGGCCGCGACACCTACAACGCCTACTTCAACATCAGCGTCAAGGACAAGTGCCCGGGCGACGGCTGGGCGGGCGGCCTGTACCTGAGCTACTGGAAGTACCAGAACGGCCAGTGGACCTGGACCTCCCAGAAGCGCGTCAAGGTAAACGGCACGTACAGCACACCCCTGTCCAAGGTGGACGGCGTACAGATCAACGTGTGCAACTACTACCCGGACAGGGCCCCTTCAGGCTGCAACCGAGTCCGATGACCCCGCGGCACGCCGTCACGCGCCGATAGGCAACATGGCCGCGGCCGGCGGCACCCAGAGCACACGGGGGATGGTGTTCCCACGTCGGGGGGCGTGCGGAAACCAGTGAGGGGCCGTTCATCGAACGGCCCCTCATCTGCGACTTCCCGTGCGTCACATGTTCACGGAGGCCGACAGTCTCGGACCCACCATCCGCGGTGCATCCATCACAGCCTGAACTCCTCATCCACGAGTCAATTTCATGCCAGACCCCTGCACGGGTACTCAGCTCAGCCGTCTAGATGATCTCCAAACGGGCCCTTAGCATGGGCTGTTCACGTAGTCTGCCTCTGCAGCCATGAGTCTGGCGCGGCCGTGGTGGGGGCAGGTAAAGGGGAGTTCGTGGAGATCGGTCTGGCGGAAACCATCAAAGCGCTGCGCGGGGAGCTGTCGAGGGCCATGGCAGACGGCGCGGGCCAACCCGTGCGGCTTCGGGTGCAGTCGGTGAAGCTGGACGTACAAGTCGCTGTGACGGCGTCGGCGGAAGCCCAAGGCGGGGTGAAGTTCTGGGTTCTCACCGCTGACGGGAAGGCGACCAAGGGCGCGTCCGCTACGCACACCGTCTCGCTGGAGTTGACGGCGGAAACGGCGGAGGGCGGCTCTGTCCTCACAGATTCGGCGCATGGAGCGCGACTGGAGGACTGACGCTTTGAGTAAGTCAATCTGCATCCGCCAGCCCCGGGCGCGCCCGCGGTGATCGAAAGACAACACGTGCTTGAGCGAGTCGCCATGGTGGTCCGCCGGGACCCCGATGGCACCCCTCGCTTTGCGGCTTCGGCCTTTCTGCTGACTTCTCGGCTGGCCATATGTGCCGGCCACGCCTTCTCCGGTCACGAGGGCACCTATGAGGTGCGGTTGCCCGGGCAGTCCGCACAGCGAGTGAGCGTAGAGAAGGTCTTCCGGCACCGAGACCAGGGTGTCGATCTGGGCCTGCTGTGCCTTGGTGACGGAGCCGATGCGGTCCCTCCGGCTCGGTGGGGCGTAGTACCTCGATCCGTGGGGTCCATCCCGTTCGTCGCTGTCGGGTTCCCGGACTTCGCGAACCGCAGCGACGTGCCAGTGACGCGGCAGATTTCCGGGTCCATTCTTCTGGGTTCCTTCCTCGGAAGTCACGAGATGGAACTGTCACTCGCCAGCCCCGCCCCTCGACAAGCAGGTGGATCCCCCTGGCGGGGAGTATCAGGGGCAGGTGTGCTCACTTGGGACAATGTGCTGGTGGGTGTGTGCACGAGCCACCACGTCCCGGCTGGTGCAGCAAGCCTGACCGCGACCGACTTCTCCCGACTCACCGAGGATCCGCTGTTCGAGGAGTTGTTGGGCGAGCACGGAGTGGACCGGGTGTCGTTGGGTTCGTCCGTGTCATTGACCGACGGCACCAATGTGCGCCGCCCCATACGCGCACACGCCGATGTGGTACGAGGTCTGCGCGGACGACGCAGTTACCTGGACCAGGAACACCTCCCCTTCGTTCATCCGGGGATAGGCCACGACGCCCACCCCGACAAACTCCTTGGCCGTCTCAGCACCGACCACTCTCGCGGCGTCCTCCTGATCGGACCGGCTGGCTCGGGTAAGACAAGAACATGTTTCGAGGTGGCACAAAGGGCCGACCGCGTCGGCTGGGAGGTCTTGCACGTCCAAGCTGACAGCACCGTGAATATCGACGATGTGGCGGAGTCTGTCCTGACATGCGGGCGCAGACGAGTACTGCTGGTACTGGACTATCTCGACACCTGTCCACAGCTGGATCTGCAGGCCCTAGACGAAGTACTGCTTCCGGAAGCTCGCAGGCGCGGTGTGAACGTGGCGTTTTTGGCGGCGGTCCGGCCGGGCTCGCGCCATGCCGCCCATTTGCGCGGCAGCGCCCGCCTGCTGGACGACGTCTTCCTACGGGACGACTGGCCTTTCCAGTCCGCTGTCATCACTCAGGTGCTGAAGCACGCGGCCCCCGAGACTTCCCGTCAGTGGGGGCTGGAGGAGCTGTCCCGCCTGTGTGGGCGCCGTCCGGTCACCGCCCTCCTGATCGCGCGGACGATCGAGGAGCAGGGATTGGGACAGCTCCCCCTCCAGGTGACGGCCTCGGTCCGCCCCGGCGAACTGCTGACCTGGCTCCGGGAAGGGATGCGGCGGGATGCACTCGCGAGGAGTGCCCCCGCCGCTGCTTCACCTTTGGACGTCGCGACTCCCGATGTCGGCCAGCTCGCCTTCGCCGTGGCGGTGGCGTCCAGTCCCCAACCCCGGCGGGCCGTTGAACAGGCCGTCGACTTCTATTTGGCCACAGCTGGAGACCAGGGCAGGCGCTACAGCGGGCGTCAGGTCGTCGACACGCTCATCTCTCTGGGGTGGCTCGACGAAGCCGATGGGCGTCTGATGGTGGTGCACGACATCGTCACCGACGAACTGCTGTTGCAGTCGCTGATGCCCGCTCCGGGCTGGAGTGTTCATCAAGTCTCCGCCGAAGCCCTGTTCGCCGCGGTCATGCGGCATCCCGGCACATTCGGGGTATTCACCAGCCATCTCCGTCGTCTTGCAGCCGACTTGACCGCGCACAGCCCCGTACATCAAGCGACAGCTTTGGAACGCTTCTGCAGCGAATGGCTTGCTGCCCAGGCGGGCGCACTGGGAAAACTCCTGGAACACTCCGACCATGTCGGTGAACAAGCCTTGCTGACACTGGTGACGAGTAGGCCTTGGTGCGGCGTCACATCCACCGTGTGGGCCGCGCTCGTGACACCGTGGCTCTCCCGAGCCGAGGCCAGATTCACGGCGAGACCGTTTCTGACTGCCTCTCTCCGAAGTTCGGAGGAGCCCTCCGTCGCTCTGGTCGAGGCTTCAGTCGACTGGCTCGCCCGCCGCGGTGACCAGACCGATGCCGAGCATCTCCTCAACGCCCTGCTGGCCCTCCCGAGGCTCTCGCCGGAGACCGAGCATCTCGTGGTCGACTGCACGCTCCGCTGGTTGCCGCCCCGACCGGACTGGCGCTACACCGCGTCTCTTCTGAAACGCCTCTTGGCCATGGAGCACTCGCCCGCTCGGCTGGGAGAGGTGACAAGCGTCGTACTGGCATGGTTGACGCATCACCGCACCAGCGGAGTCGGCGCGGTGATGCGTGCTCTCCTTCAGCGTGAAGATGTCAACGACTCCGTCCGCGAGGAAGCGGTCAGCAGAGGTTTCGCCTGGTTGCGCAGGAGCATCCTGGTCGGTGCGGATGTGGGTCCCTCCCTGTGTGCTCTCCTGGAGTGCGACCACTTTCCACGAGTCGCCCAGGCTGAACTGTTCCGGCACACCATGGAGTGGCTGGGTAAGCCCGAGAAACACGCGAGCACGGAACGCGTCCTACTGAGCGCCCTGGCCGCTGAACACTGTCCGGCGGAGTTGAAGCGTCAGGCAGCCGCCCTGGCTCGATCGTGGGTCATCCAAGGCTTTGCGGAGACGGACACCTCGAAGACTTCCCACGTCGTGCAGGCCCTGCTCGTCAACGACGGCGCGCCTGATGCGGCTCCCTCATTGCTGGACCAACTGTCCTCCCAGCTCGACGCCCCGTCCGCCCCAGCGGTGCTCCAGCGCCTCCTCCTGCACCATGAGCAGCTCACCCCGGACCAGACTCGCGCAACGGTCACGCACGCCTTCGAATGGCTTGAGGCCCATCAGGACCACGAGTGCTTCGGCACCGTCCTCGACCCCCTTCTGCGTGTGCCCGAATTGGGCGCCGACCAGCTCCAGTCCGCCATCGACCAGGGATGCGCCCAGCTCTTGGCGCGGCCGCACGACCACAAGTTCATGGCCACCATGCTCAGTCAGCGCGAGGGCCTGACGACAGCTCAGGCTCAAGCCATCGCAGACGTCAGCCTCCGATGGCTGGCATCCCACGGCGGCAAAATGCAGAGGCCCGTTCTGGCTTCATTCCTCACGCGTCCGGAGCTGTCGGATGAACAGGAACGTGCCGGCATCAACATCGCATTGGACCGCTTGACCACCGACACTTCGACCAAGGCTCGCTCCGTACTCTCAGGCGTCCTCCGACACCCTGCCCTCGACACGAACCAGCAGTCACGTGCCGTCGAGTGCGCACTGCGATGGCTCGATCTGCATGGCACGCTCCCGAAAACAGGGCTGATCCTCGAAGCCTTACTGACTCTCCCGACGCTCCCGCTGAGTCGGACGGCCATCCCTCTTCGCCTGGGCGAAGAGTGGCTGACCCGGCATCCGGATCACCCGTTGGCCCATAGGCTGCGCATCGCCATAGAGGCGGCCACCGATCGCGCCCGACGCCCTGACAAAGCTGTTGGCGTGGCAACAGGTGACGAGTGAACCGAAGAGCCGGAGATCGACGTGTGGAGGCCTTGGGCGCCGATCGCCCTCAGCTTCGCCTCTGACGGCGCCCTGAACCCGTTCGACCAACCCCCTGGCTGACGTGGGTACCGAGCCAGACTCTTCCCGGAGATAAAGGATTGGCGAAAGGGGTCACCCGGGAGGGACAACCATCCGTTGGTCCGGCTGACGCTGCTCTCAAAATCACCCCGAACACCAGATAGGGGCCACCCGAAGGTGACCCCTACCTGCGACGTTTCCGTCGGGACGACAGGATTTGAACCTGCGACCCCTTGACCCCCAGTCAAGTGCGCTACCAAGCTGCGCCACGTCCCGGTGCCCGTGTGACCTGGGGTTTCCCCTGGCCGAACGTGCACCGAAACAATACCGCACTCCGAGCCGTGATCGCTCACGCCTTTTGCGGCCTGTTGACCTCAAGCGGACTTGAGGTTGCACGCTCTGTGTCATGACGACGACAACGGAACGCGCTCACCGGTACGGATATGAAGACCTGTCCCGCCTCATGGGGCGCATGACGGGCGACGAGAAGCACGGGCCCGCGGCGACCTCCACGCTCGACGTGCTCTGGGTCCTCTACGACCGGGTGCTCAGGGTCACACCCGAGCAGATGCCGGAGCAGACGGACGATCCCGCCCGCGACCGGTTTCTGCTCTCCAAAGGGCACGGGCCCATGGCGTACTACGCCGTCCTCGCCGCCAAGGGCTTCATCCCCGTCGAGTGGCTCGAAGGGTTCGGGGCGTACGACTCCCCGCTCGGACACCACCCGGACCGGGTGCTCGTGCCGGGCGTCGAGATCGGGAGCGGGTCGCTCGGGCACGGGCTGCCGCTCGCGGTCGGGACCGCGCTGGGGCTCCAGGCCCGCGGGATCGCGGATGCGCGGGTGTGGGTGCTCGTGGGGGACGCCGAGCTGGACGAGGGCAGCAATCACGAGGCCATCGCCTTCGCCGGGCCCTCCGGGCTCGAACGGCTGCACACCGTCGTGATCGACAACGCCTCCGCCCGGCATGCCCGGCCCGGTGGCATCGCCGCCCGCTTCGAGGCCGCCGGGTGGTCCACCGCGACCGTCGACGGACGTGACCACGAGGCCCTCTATGAAGCGTTCACCGCACCCCACCCCGGGCAGCCTCGGGCGGTCGTGGCCCGGGTCGAGCCGAAGGGGCCTTGAGCGGGGCCACCTTCCGCTCGCTGCGCCTTTCGTCCTTTCTATCCCTTCCTTTCGCACTCTTCCCTGAGCCTTTTGGAGGTCCTCCGTCATGGACACCATGCGTGATCGCTTCGCCCCCGTCGTCTCGCGGCTGCTCGACGAGGATCCGCGCGTCGCCGTCGTCCTCGCCGTGATCGGTTCGGACGCCTTCGCGGAGGCTCAGCGCAAGCATCCGGACCGGGTGATCGACGTCGGGATCCGGGAGCAGCTGCTCATCGGCGCCGGCGCCGGGCTCGCCCTTGCCGGGCTTCGGCCCGTCGTGCACACCTTTGCGAGCTTTCTCGTGGAGCGGCCGTTCGAGCAGGTGAAGCTGGACTTCGGGCATCAGGGGGTGGGGGGAGTTCTCGTGAGTGCCGCTGCCTCCTTCGACTGGCCCGCCGGTGGCTTCACCCACATGTCGCCGGGCGACGTCGCACTGCTCGACACCCTGGACGGCTGGACCGTCCATGTGCCGGGGCACCCCGACGAGGCCGAGACGCTGCTGCGGCACGCGGTCGACGCGGGAGACGACAAGGTCTACGTGCGGCTCTCGGTGCAGTCGAACGCTCGCGCGTTTCCGGTCGACGGAGCTCGCTTCCACACCGTGCGCGAGGGGCGGGGCGGGGTCGTGATCGCCGTCGGGCCGATGCTGGACAACGTTCTCGCCGCGACCGAGGGGCTCGATCTCACCGTGTTGTACGCGACCACCGTGCGGCCCTTTGACGCGAAGGCGCTACGCCGGGCGGCTGGGGCGGCGGACGTGGACGTGGCCGATGTCGTGATGGTCGAGCCCTATCTGGCCGGGACCTCCATCGCCGCCGCGAACGATGCGCTCGCCGATGTCCCGCACCGGATCCTCGGGCTCGGCGTCGGCCGTGCAGAGTTGCGGCGCTACGGGCAGATCGACGAGCACATGGCCGCGCATGGGCTCGACGTCCCGTCCCTGCGGGAGCGGATCACCGGCTTCCTTGGCGCGGCGCACCGGGTGCTCGTTTAGCCGGGCCTCGGATGGTCTGCTGGGCCTCGCCTGGCCGACCCCCGGGTCTCGCCTGGCCGACCGAGCCTCGCCTGGCCGACCCCGGGTCTCGGCTGGCCGACCAGGTCTCGGCTGGTCTGCCGGGTCTCGGCTGGCCGACCGGGCCTCGCCTGGCCGACCAGGTCTCGGCTGGTCTGCTGGTGGGCCTGATCCGCCGGAGCTGGTCCTGCCGGGGGCTCGTACAACCGGGCCTCCGGCTGCCGGGCCCGGTCCGTCTGCCCGTCGCCCGCCCGTCCCAGTCCTGCCGGGTCCGGTCCTGCCCGGTATGCGCCTCGCACGGTCGCGATCAGTCAGTCCCCTGGCCTGCCTCCCGGTCCGTCGCCGGCCCCCGGGATCAGATCATCGCGTCATCGCCTGGGCGTGCCGCCTCCCGTCTTCACCGTCCGTTCCGGGCGGGCCGTTCCCGCTCCCCCGGTCTGGACGGGGGCCCGCCCGTCCACCCTGACCAGGCCCCGTATCGCGGGCACCGCGAGCATCGCCAGGCAGACGGCGACCGTCGTCACGGCGCCCGTGATCAGTACCTGCTCCGCTCCGAAGGCGCTCGCGGCGGGGCCCGCGAGGGCCTGGCCGACCGGCAGCAGGGCGATCGACCCCGCGACGTCGTAGGCATGGATGCGGTTGAGGACGTCGGGCGGTACCTGCGTCTGGACGCTCGTCGCCCACATCACTCCCCAGAAGGAGAGACCCGCGCCCGCGACCGCGGCGCCCGCCGCCATCAGCGGAACGCCGAGCTGGGCGCCGACGGACGCCGGGAACGCGCAGTAGCCGATCAGGGCGACGGATCCGGCCCGGAGCATATGGCGGGGGCGCAGGCGCAGGGCGACCAGACCGCCGAGCACCGTGCCCGCGCCCAGGGCGGAGTTGATCAGGCCGTACGCCCCTGACCCGTGCTCCTGTACGACGAGCGTGGCGACGAGCGGTGTCAGCGGGCCCGTGGTCGTGATCATCAGGACGCAGAAGATGGCGATGACGCCCCAGAGCCAGGTACGGGACCGGAACTCGCGCCAGCCCCGGACGAGATCGGCCCGGAAGCCGTTGCTGTGCGGCAGCGAGCCCGGCAGCGCGGCAGGCAGTCGGAGCAGGACGAGGAACAAGGCGCTCAGTCCGTACGTACCGGCGTGCGCCGCGAAGACCGCACCGGGCGAGGCGAAGGCCACGAGGACGCCCGCCACGGCCGGTCCGGCCAGGGCCGCGGCCGACTCGGCGACGCGTATCGCGCCGTTGGCCTTCTGGACGTCGGCGGCCAGGCGCGGGACCGTGCTGGCGACGCCGGGCTGGAAAAGGGCCCCGGCCGCGCCGTTGAGCGCGCCGATCACGCAGATCTGCCAGAGGACGACGTGGCCGCTGAAGAAGAGGAAGGCCGCCACCGACTGCGTGCCGAGGCGGACCACGTCCGCGCCGATCATCAGCAGGCGGGTGCTGAACCGGTCGGCGAAGACGCCGCCGAAGATCACCAGGCCCGCGAAACATACGGTCGTGGCGGCCATCGCGAGACCGACGGCCCCCGCGCCGTACCCGTGCTGGAGCAACCCCGCGGCCAGCGCGACGGGCAGCATGGTGTCGCCGAGCTTGGCGACGGTCCGTGCGCCGAAGAAGAAGCCGAAGTCCCGCGACCAGATGCTCCCGCGCCCCATGGCCTCAACAGCCTCACCGATACCGGCGCCGCCCACGTCCATCCCGCCCCCTGCACCTGCACCTGCACCTGCCGGCACCGCTGTCCCCTCCCCTGGCAGCGGCACTCGGGGCGCCCGGATCATCGCGCCGCGAGACCCTGCCCTCCGCCACTCCGCCCTCCGTCACCCGCACTCCGTCACTGCCGGGATCATGGCACGGGGCACTGACATCGGCCGATCGCTTTTGGCTCGGCCTCAGGTCGTGGGCGGAAGACCCAACTCCGGGTATGCGTCCAGGAGTCGGGTGGGGGCGGCCTGGCGCCAGGAGTCGGCGAGGATGTCGGCCAGCTCGTCCTTGTCCAGCGCCGAGAGCCGGGCGCGCACCCAGGCGAACATGGCCTCGTGGTCGGCGATCCAGAACTTGTCCGGCTCCGCGAGGACCAACTCGTCGCGCTCCTCTTTCGGGCACCGCACGGCGATGGACGTCTCGTCCTCGGGGAGCGTGGCGAACATCTTTCCTGCCACCCGGAAGGTGGGCATGCTCCAGGCGATCTTCTCCGTCGTGTCCGGCAGGGCCAGCGCGACCCGTCGGACGTCGTCACCCGTGACCTGGGCTTTGGCATGAGCTCGAGACATGCTCCGAACGTTAGCCAACACCACTGACATTGATACTCGTGGCGGCGGCCCCCGGACACCGGCGGCACAGGGCGCCCGGCAGCCAGCCGTCACAGCACCCGCTTGTCCATCCACGTCCTCAGGTCTTCCTGGACCTCGTCCCTGTTGGTCTCGTTGAGGATCTCGTGGCGCGCCCCCTCGTACCCGCGCCAGGTCAGGTCGTCGAGGCCCAGGTAACGGAAGTCCTCCACGAGTTCGTGGACCAGCGTCATGCCCTGGTTGCACGGGTCCTCGGTGCCGACCGCGATGTGGACCGGAAGGTCCGCCGGGATCCGGGCCATGTTCCGAGGGTCGTTCATCTTGCGCACGGCACGTACCCAGTCCAGGCAGAGCCCGGCGGAGAAGGGGAAACCGCAGCGCTCGTCGGCGACGTACGCGTCGACCTCCGCCTCGTCCCGTGAAAGCCACTCGAAACCGGTGCGGTGCGGGTATGGGTCGTTGAAGGCGGCGAAGAGTTCGGGGAGGTAGGACGAGAGGGCCTCGCGGCCATCCTCGGCGATCTCGCGCTCCAGGCGGGCGATCGACTCGTCGATCCCGACCCCCGGCAGCGAGCGGAAGGTGCCGGACAGAATCAGGCCCGCGAGGCCGTCCGGATACTCCTGTGCGTAGTCCCTGGCCAGGTGCGAGCCCATGCTGTGACCGAGCAGGAAGAGCGGGGTCCCGGGGTGCAGGGTACGCACCTGGTCGCCGATCGCCTTGAGGTCGTCGACGATGGCCCGCCAGCTGTCGAACGCGGGGGCAGGCCCGCCGGGCCCAACGGACCCACCAGAACCACCAGCCCCACCGGCCGGCCCATCCGCAGGCTCGCCGTCCGCAGGCGACCCCGTCACCCCGTACCCACCGGTCCCCTGCGCCGTGGCGCCATGGCCCCGGTGGTCGGATGCGATCACCCCGTAGCCGTGCTCCAGCAGGTGGCGCGCGAAGCGGTCGTAGCGCAGGGCGTGTTCCCCGGCGCCGTGCGCGATCTGCACGAAGGCGCGCGGCCTGCCGCCCTCCGGCAGCCAGGTGTACGTGGCGACGGCGATGCCGTCCGCCGCGTTCACGAGTCCGGCGGTGTAGGCGGCGGGGGCGGAGGTCGAAGCGTGGTCAGGCATTGCGAAAGGCTCCCCTGGACGGCTTACGGCTGCGATTGCTGATCCTGAAACCCTCCCCCGCACACGCGACCTCATACCAGCGCCTTCGTGCCGATGCCTCTGCGTGACCCCCTTCTCACGCCAGGCCCTTCCGACCCATTGACCCCCCGTCAGAGCGGAACCTACGCTGAACCCCGCGTAAGAGAAAGCGCTTTCTTACGCCGTGCAGACTTCTCACCCACCGCACTCACCACACTCACCGCACACCCGGCTACCGGCAGCCGTCCACCCGCCCAGCCCAGGGAGCGCCATGAGTTCCACGAGTTCCGCCGCGCCCAGACGCGGTCCCCGCACGTCGAGACAGGGCCCCACGACGCCGAGCCCCTGGCTCGCGCTGGTCGCCCTGCTGGCCCTCGTCATCGGCCTCGGTCTGACCGTCCCGCCCCGCGCGGCCGCGGACGCCGAGAAGGCGGCGGCGCCCTATCGCGTCCTGGTCTTCTCCAAGGTCACGAACTTCCCCCACGACTCGATCCCCGCGGGCGTCGAGGCCATCGAGAAGCTCGGCAGCGAGAACGGCTTCGAGGTGGAGGCCACCGACGACGCGGCCGCCTTCACCGACGCCAACCTCGCCCGGTTCCAGGCCATCGTCTTCAACAACACCAACTCCACCCCGGAGAAGGGCGACCTCCTCGACGCCGACCAGCGCGCGGCCTTCCAGAAGTACGTCCGCGGGGGCGGCGGCTGGGTCGGGCTGCACGCGGCGTCGGCCAGTGAGCGGGACTGGAGCTGGTACGAGGGTCTGGTCGGCGCGATCTTCGACAAGCACCCCGAGGTGCAGACCGGACGGGTCAAGGTCCTCGACCACGCGCACCCCTCCACCAAGGGCCTTCCGGAGCTCTGGGAGCGCACGGAGGAGTGGTACAACTGGCGCACCAACCCGACGGGGAAGGTGCACACGCTCGCCCAGGTGAAGGTGCGTGACGGGGTCACCGGGCTCGACGAGGGCGTCGACCAGCCGTGGTCCTGGTGCCAGAACTACGACGGCGGCCGCTCCTGGTACACGGCGGGCGGGCACGACAAGGCGGCGTTCCAGGAAGCGGGCTTCCTGAAGCACGTTCTCGGCGGCATCGAGTGGGCCGCCGGCAACAAGCCGGGCGACTGCACGGCCACCAAGACCGGCGCCTTCCAGCGCACGCCGCTCGCCACGAACGATCTGGCCGACCCCTTCGAGCTGGCCGTCGCCCCGGACCGCCGGGTGTTCTTCATTGAGCGCACCGGGAAGCTGAAGATCATCGACCAGGAGACGCTGAAGGTCTCCACGGCCCTGGACTTCGACTACACCCCCGAGATGACGAGCCAGTCGGACGGACTGCTCGGTCTCGCGCTCGACCCGAAGTTCCAGGACAACCACTGGGTCTATCTCCTGAACTCCGACAAGACCGAGAAACGCATCAATCTCTCGCGCTTCACGGAAGCGGGCGGAAAGATCGACGCGGCGACGGAGAAGCGGCTCCTGACCATTCCCACGTGGCGGGGCGAGGGCCGGGCGAACTCGCACATGGCGGGCTCGATCGCCTTCGACAAGAAGGGCGACCTGTACATCGCGACGGGTGACAACACCGATCCGTTCGCCTCGGACGGATTCTCCCCGATCGACGAGCGCGAGGGTCGCCGCGCCTGGGACGCGCAGGGCACCTCCGGCAATACGAACGACCTGCGCGGCAAGGTCCTGCGCGTCACCCCGAAGGACGACGGGACCTATTCCGTGCCCGAGGGCAACCTCTTCGCGCCGGGCACGGACAAGACCCGTTCCGAGATCTACGCGATGGGCATGCGCAATCCCTTCCGCATCACCACCGACCCGCTGACCGGCGCCCTCCTGATGGCCGACTACGGGCCCGACGCGAAGGGCGCGGTCGCCGACCGGGGCCCCGAGGGGACCGTCGAGTACAACCGCATCACCAAGGCGGGCAATTACGGCTGGCCCTACTGCATCGGCGACAACACCCCGTTCAACGACTACGACTTCGCGACGAAGAAGTCGGGCGCGAAATTCGACTGCGCGAAGCTCGTGAACGACTCGCCGAACAACACGGGCCTGCGGGAACTGCCGCCGGCTCAGCCCGCGAACGTCTGGTACGCCTACTCCGCATCCGAGCAGTTCCCCGAACTCGGCACCGGTGGCGGCGGCCCGATGAGCGGTCCTGTCTACGACTACGACGCGGACAACACGTACAAGACGAAGTTCCCCGAATACTTCGAGGGGAAGTGGTTCAACTACGAGCTGACGCGGCAGTGGTTCAAGGTCTTCTCGATGCAGGAGAAGGACCAGACGTTCACCGATCCGCGGTTCAAGCCGGCCAAGGCGGGCGACCTGAACTCGATCAACTCCATTTTCCCCGACATGAAATGGAACCAGCCTTTCGACGCGGACTTCGGTCCCGACGGGGCGATGTACGTCATCGACTTCGGGCTCGGCAGCGGTACGGGCCGCGGCGGCGGCAACGAAGGCGCGGGCATCTACCGCATCGACTACGTGAAGGACGGACGGCTGCCGGACGCCCGCGTGAAGGCCACTCCGGACAACGGCACCGCGCCCCTCAAGGTGGCGTTCTCCAGCGAGGGTTCGGGGCTTCCGGACGACAAGCCCGTCACGTACGCATGGGACTTCGACGGGAACGGCACGACCGACTCGACCGAGGCGAACCCCACGCACACCTACACCCAGAAGGGGCAGTTCACCGCGCGGCTGAAGGTCACCGGGCCGGACGAGCTGAGCGGTCTCGCCGTGCAGGAGATCACCGTCGGGAACACCCGGCCCGTGGTCACCATCCAGCAGCCGCCCAACGGCGGGACGTTCAGCTTCGGCGACACGATCCCGTTCAAGATCAAGGTGACGGACAAGGAGGACGGGCCCATCGACTGCACGCGGGTCGTCGTCCAGTCCCAGCTCGGCCACGACACGCATCTGCACCCGCTGGACAACTACACCGGCTGCGCGGGCGAGATCGTGACGGACGCCGGCGACAGCCACGGGCCCGGCCAGAACCTCTACTACGGGATCACGGCGCAGTACGAGGACAAGGGCGCGTCCGGCGTACCGGCCCTGACGGGTTCCTCCTCGCTGACGCTGCGGACCTCCTATCGCGAGGGCGAGCACCGCACGGCCACCGGCGGCGCGCACGAGGGTGCGACCATCGGTGACCGCGCGGACGCGTCCGGCGGCAAGCGGCTCATCGAGATCGAGGACGGCGACTGGGTCTCCTTCGACCCGGTGAACCTCAAGGGCGTCGACTCCCTGACGGTGGGCGCGGCCTCGGGCGGGCTCGGCGGTGACATCGAGTTCCGCGCCGGATCCCCCACGGGCAAGCTGCTCGGCAAGGTGAGCGTGCCGAACACGGGCGGCTGGGGCAACTTCATCTCGCCGACCACCGAACTCGCCGACCACGACGGCACGACGAAGCTGTACGCCGTCTTCACCAACCCCGAGTGGACCTCCGAGAAGGCGGACCTCCTGACCCTCGACTGGCTGCACTTCAACGGCCCCGGAGTCGAGAAGAAGGCCGGCGCCAAGGTGACGGTCAAGGCCGCACCGGCCGGCGGCACCCCGCCGCTCGCCGTCAAGCTCACCAGCACGGTGAAGCTCCCCGCGGGCCGCACGGCCGCCTCGTACCACTGGGACTTCGGCGACAACGCCAAGCCATCCGGCACCGAGACCGGCAGCGCCGAGCACACGTACGCGCGCGCGGGCACGTACACGGCGCATCTGACCGTCACCGACGACAAGGGCGACACGACGACCGGCGCGGTCCGGATCACGGCCAAGTGACCGGCCCACGGCGAAGTGATCGGAGCTCGGCGAAGTGACCGGAGCACGGCGAAGTGAGGGGACGGCCATGGAAAGAACCGGTCTGAACGGGACCCGACGTGCCTTTCTCGGTACGTCGATGGGGCTCGCGGCAGCGGTCGGTACCGCCCTGCCCGCGCGCGCGGGTGAGGCGTCACGGTGCCGGCGCATCCCGCGCGGCGGCATCGGCATGCACCTCTACACGATGCGCGACGTCCTGGCACGGGACTTCGCGGGCACACTGGAGCAGCTCGCGGACATCGGGTACGCGACGGTGGGCGTGAGCGGCCGGCACGGGAACAGCGCGGCCGCCATCCGGCGGATGCTCGACGCGGTGGACCTGAAGGCGGTCCTGGAGCACGTCTCGTACGACATCCTCAAGGGCAGCGGTCTGCCGCAGGCCCTGGAGGATCTGCACACCCTCGGCGCGAAGTGGCCGGTGGTGCCGAGTCTGCCCGGCGCGCTGCACACGCCGGACGGATTCCGGGAGGCGGCGCGGCAGTTCAACCGCATCGGACAGGCGTCGCGCGACGCGGGGCTCGGTCCGGTGCTGTTCCACAACCACGGCAGCGACCACGTGGTGGTGGACGGCACGAGCCTGTACGACATCCTCGTCACCGAGACCGACCCGCATCTGGTCGGCTTCGAACTGGACGTCTACTGGGCGGCGAAGGGCGGCGCGGATCCAGCGACGTACTTTGTGCGGCACCGGCGGCGGTTCCCCGCGCTGCACGTGAAGGACATGGCACCGGACGGCGGCTTCGCCGACGTCGGGTCGGGGACGCTGGACTTCGCCGCGATGTTCGAGCACGCGCGCGTGGGCGGCGTCCAGCAGTGGCTGGTGGAGCACGACACCCCCAGCGACCCGTTCGCCACGGCACGCAACAGTTACGCCTACCTGGCGGCGCTGCGGTACTGATGTGCCGGGTCGTCCGGCCGGGGTGCGACCGGCCCGCCCACCTTCTTGAAGAAGAGGGTCGTCGGGTGGAGCACCCCGGCCGGATCGGCCGCGTAGTCCGGGATGGTTCCGGCCTCCGTCCAGCCCATCGAGCGGTAGAGGGTCTGGGCGGGACTGCCCGTCTCGGTGTCCAGGACCAGGAGCGTCACGCCCGCGTCGGCGGCGGCTCGTTCTGCCGTGGCCAGGAGCGTGCGGGCCAGGCCCCGGCCGCGGGCGGACCCGTGGACCATGAGCTTGAGGATCTCGGCGCGGTGCGTGCCGTTGGGCTTGTCCGTGAAGCCGAGACCGATGGTCCCGGTGATCCGCTCGCCGTCGCGCACGGCCCAGACGGCGAGCCGCCCGTCGGCCACGGCCGGGGCCAGGCCCCGCCACCAGCCGACGGCGGCTTCCCCGTCCAGGGGCGCCAGGAAGCCGAGGGAGGAGCCGCCGTGCACGACATCGACGAGCAGGGCAGCCAAGTCGTCTGCTGCCGCCAGGAGTTGGCCGGCGGAGAGACGCGTCGGCGTCCCCTCCTCGACACGTCCTTCCTCGACACGTCCTTCCTCGATACGCCCCTCGTCCACGCGGTTCTCGCCCACACGGTTTTCGTCCACGCGGTTCTCGCCCACACGGTTTTCGTCCACGCGGTTCTCGCCCACGCGGTTCTCGTCCACGCCTCCGGCGTTCATCGCGCGATCACCACCAGGGCGTACCGCACGGCCTGATCCCCGACGCACCGGAACCGCGTCGGCCCCCAGAGGCGGAAGCGCAGGCAGTCCCCGGCGCCGAGGGTGTGCGTCTCACCCTGCACGGTCAGTTCGAGGCCGCCGTCGAGCACCCAGATGTGCTGCTCGATGCCGGGCACGGGCGGCCGGTCGTACGCCACGTCCGCGCCCGGTTCCAGCCGGCCTTCGACGAGCTCGCCGCGCAGCCCGGCGTGCGGCGGCGACACCGACCGGCGGACGAAGCCGGACGCGGCGTCGGTCCACACGGCTTGCTCGGGGGCGCGCACGAGCTGTGCGGGCTCTGCCTCCACCTCGCTCAGGAGCTGCGACATCGTGCGTTCGTAGACGGCGCAGAGGCGGTTCAGGAGGGACGCGGTGGGGCTGATCTCCGCGCGTTCGGCCCGCGACAGGGTGGAGCGGCTGATGCCGCTGCGGTCCGCGAGGTCGCCCAGCGACCAGCGGCGTTCGGCGCGCAGCTCGGCGAGGCGGGCGGCGAGCCGGTCGTCGACTTCGTCATGTTCCATATCTGGCACGATATCCCAGATCTGAAACACGCAACAATCGACCACCCACCTCTCCGCCCCTCCCCCTCCGCCCCTCCCTCTCCTCTCCGCCGCCTTTCTCCCACCTGGCCGTGGGGGGTGGGCCGGTGCGTCATTCGTGGGCGGACACGGCCCCCAGCAGCTCGCGGATGCGTCCGGTGGCGTCACGGAACTGGTCGGTCGCCAGCGTCGTCGCGTACGAACGCTCGGCCGGGAGCCCGACCTCGATGATCTCCTCCACCGTGCCGGGGCGTGGGCTCATGACGACGACGCGGTCCGCCAGGTAGACGGCCTCCGGGATCGAATGGGTCACCAGGAGGACGGTGGTTCCGGTCTCGCGCCAGATGCGGTTCAGCTCGACGTTCATCTGCTCGCGTGTGAGGGCGTCGAGCGCCCCGAAGGGCTCGTCCATGAGCAGCACCGGCGGCTGGTGCAGCAGGGCGCGGCAGAGGGCGACCCGCTGCTGCATGCCGCCGGACAGCTCGTGCGGATAGGCGTCCTCGAAGCCACCGAGTCCGGTCATGCGGATCAACTCGTCGGCACGCGCGCGTGCCTCGGCGCCGAGGATCCCGCGCATCTCCGCCTGGAGCAGGATGTTGCGGCGTGCCGTGCGCCAGTCCAGGAGCGCGGCCCGCTGGAAGACGTAGCCGATGTCGCGGCGCGGTCCGCTCACCCGCTCGCCGCCGAGCAGCACGCCGCCCGACGAGGGGGCGAGCAGCCCGGCGATCAGCTTCAGGAGGGTGGACTTGCCGCAGCCCGACGGGCCGACGATCGCCACGAACTCGCCCGCGCGGACGTTCAGCGAGACGTCCCGCAGGGCGGTGACGTCCCTCTTCTTCGTACGGAAGCGGACGGCGACGTCGTCCAGGACCACGGCCGACGGGCTTACGCTCCCAGCCGCCGAACGTGGTGCGTCGCTGATCCCGGGGGCCGCTTCTTTCGAGGTGCGGGCCCTTTCGGTGCGGGCCCTTTCCTCGGACGAGCGAGTCGTTTCCTTCGTCATGAGAGTTGCTTCCTGAGACTTGAGAGTTGCGTCCTTCGCCATTCCCCTGCCGCCCCTCAGCCCTTGATCCCCTGGGCCGCGTCCCAGTACTCCGCGACGGGTTTGGCCTTCTGGACCATGCCCGCCTTCGAGAAGACGTCGATGGTCTGCTGCCAGTCCGCCTCGGTGTTGGCCCCGGGCGCCTTGCCCTTCGTCGCGTCGGTGTGCAGGAGCGTCAGGGTCGTCTTGAACTGCTCGGACAGCACGTCCTTGGGCGGCAGTTGCTCGGACGCGCCGTCCATCGAGGCGACCGCGGGCTCCGGGCTCTTCTCGGCGGCCGCCCAGGACTCGCTCACGGCGGCGGTCATGCGCTTGGCCAGATCGCCCCTGCGCTGAAGGGTCTTGGGCCCGGCGATCAGACCGTTGGAGTAGAAGTTGAGGCCGTTCTCGGAGAAGCGCAGGTACGAGACGTCCTTCTTGGCCTTGTTCTGCATGGTGGGGCCCTGGTCGCTCGCGTACCCGAGCAGCGCGTCCGTCTTGCCGGAGATCACCGCGGCGATCTTGCCCGCCGGGTCGGTGTTCTGGACCTTGACGTCCGAGAGCTCCATGCCGTTCTTCTCCAGGAAGATCGGGAAGGTCTTGGTGAGCGCGTCGCCGGCCGTGCCCGCGATCATCTTGCCCTTGAGGTCGGCGGGCGACTTGATGCCCTGGGCGTCGAAGAACTGCACGGATGCGGGTGTCGTCTGGAGGAACACCCCGAGGCTCTTGACCTTCACGCCCTGGTCGACGCCCGCGAGCACCGCCGGGGTGTCGGCCCACCCGAAGTCGGTCTGCCCGGCGCCGGTGGCCTGCACGGTCTTCTGGGAGCCCTGGCCCGCCCTGATGTCGAGGTCGATGCCGTGCTTCTCGAAGATCTTCTGCTGCTTGCCGTAGTAGAAGGGCGCGTGTTCGCCGTACGGATACCAGTTGAGCGTCAGCGTGACCTTGTCGAGCTTCTTGCCGGAGTCGCTGGTGCTCGTCTTGTCGTCGTCGCCGCCGCAGGCCGTCGCGGTCACCGCGACGAGGGCCAGGGGGACGAGGCCGGTGAGCAGTCTGCGCGCGTGCATGGGACGGCCCTTCTCGCGTACGGCTGACAGGGGTGGGACGGGCAAGTGGGGGGGGTGTGTCGGGTGCCGGGGGGTGGCGCGTCGTCTGGCTGGAGCAGGCGCGCCGGGGCTAGTACGACGTCGTGGTGGCGGCCGCGTCCCTGCGGCTCGCGTGCCACGGGAGCAGCAGCTTCTCGGCGATCTCGACGACCACGAAGAGGATGACGCCGATCAGGGACATGACGAGCAGCCCCGCGAAGAGCATCGGGGTGTCGAGGTTGCCGTTGGCCTGGAGGATGACGTATCCCAGGCCTTCGTTCGCGCCGACGAACTCGCCCACCACGGCGCCGGTCACGGCGAGCGTGACGGCCACCTTCAGGCCGGAGAAGAGGTGCGGCAGCGAGGCCGGGAAGCGGATCTTGAGGAAGGTCTGCCAGGGTCGCGCGCCCATGGTGGCGGAGAGCTGGAGCATCTCCGGGTCGACGGCCTTGAGGCCGGTCACCATCGAGATGACGACGGGGAAGAAGGCGATCAGGACGGCGATGAGGATCTTCGGCGCGATGCCGAAGCCGAGCCAGACGACGAACAGCGGGGCGATCGCGATCTTCGGCACGACCTGGGCGAAGAGGAGGATCGGGTAGAGCGTCTTCTCGACGGTGGTCGAGTAGACCATGAGGACCGCGGAGAGGATCCCGACGGCCACGGCGATGACGAAGCCGAGCAGGGTCTCGTACGTGGTGACCCAGCTGTGCTGCCAGAGGTAGTCCGGCTTGTCGAGGATGACGTCGAGGGTGGCGCCGGGCGAGGGCACGAGGTACGCCTCGACCATCTCGGTGGCGGCGACGAGCCACCAGGCGGCGAAGAGGACGAGCAGCAGGACGAGCGGACGCCAGCTCTTCTCGGCGGCCTCGGCGGTGCGTTGACGCAAGGTGGGGCGGCTGCGATCGACAACGCCTGCCGTTTTCACGGGCGTTGCCTGCTGCAGTGCGCTCTGGCTCACGGTGAACTCCCCTGGCGATTCAGCGAACTTCGGAGGCAGTTGCGGAGCGGTGGTGGTGCCGGGCTACAGTGCGGAAAACGCTTTCAGAAAGCGCTTTCTGATAAGGTGTCCGCCACGCTAATGACTGGCTGACCGCAGGGTCAATAGGTCGGCTCGAAGTTTCGCGACGCGAGACGAAGGGGGCGCTGGTGCGGGCGCTTGGGCGCGAGCAGGGACCGGGGGCGGAGGAACCGCGGTGGGAGAAATTTGCCACTGCCGGTCAGGAGCGGGAGCAATCATCCGGTGCCGGACAAGGGGGCAAGCGGCTTTCCCCTGGTCAGCGAGCGACGGGCCCGCAAGCCGATCCCGAGTGGGAGCACGAACTGCAACTTTTTCCCAGGCCGGGAGGCGAACAGGAGCTGTCGCCCGGGGTTCGGCGGGGTGGGGCGTCTTCGGTCCTGGCCGGGAGCGGGAAGGGGCGGGGGCGGGGGCGGGGGGTGCATGTCACCCTGCATGCCGTGGCGCGTACCGCTGGGGTTTCGCCGGCCACCGCTTCGCGGGCCCTGAACGGTACGACGCGCGTACGTGAAGACCTGAGGCGCCGCGTGCTCGAAGCGGCCGAGCAGTTGGGTTACATCCCCAACGCCCATGCGCAAGCCCTGGCCAGCTCCTCCAACAACACCATCGGCGTCATCTGCCACGACGTCGGCGACCCCTACTTCGCGGCCATCGCCAGCGGCGTGATGGCGGCCGCAGCCGAGCAGGACCTGCTGGTGATGCTGGCCAGCACGTTCCGCGCCCCGGGGCGGGAAATCGCGTACGTCTCGATGCTGCGGGCCCAGCGCGCCCGCGCGATCCTGCTGATCGGCTCCGGGTTCCAGGACCCCGCGTGGGAGCGGGCCTTGGAGGCGGAGCTCGCCCCCTATACCCGTGACGGAGGCCGCGTCGCCGTCGTCAGCCGGCACCGCAGCCTCCGCGTGGACACGGTGCAGCCCGAGAACCGGGAGGGGGCCGGCGCCTTGGCGCGGGCGCTCTTGACCCTGGGCCACCGGGAGTTCGCCGTACTCACCGGTCCCGAACGGCTCACCACGGTCGCGGACCGCTTGGCCGGGTTCCGCGCGGCACTCGCCGAGGCGGGGGTCAGCCTCCCTCCCGAGCGGATCGTCGAGGGCGCCTTCACCCGTGACGGCGGCCATGCGGCGGCGGTCGAACTGCTCCGGCGAGGGCAGCGGCCCACGTGCGTCTTCGCGGTGACGGACGTCATGGCCGTGGGGGCGTTGGGCGCACTGCGGGAGCGGGGCCTCCGCGTGCCTGACGACGTCTCCCTCGCCGGCTTCGACGACATCCCCCTGGTCGGGGAACTCACGCCACCGTTGACCACCGTCTCCCTGCCGCTGACGCAGATGGGGCGGGACGTCCTCTCCCTCGCCCTCCGCGAGCGGGGCACCAGGTCACGGGTGGAGCGGATACGGGGTGAGGTGGTCCTGCGGGCCAGCACGGGGCGGCCTGGCGGCACGGGGCGGCCTGCCAACACGGGGCGGCCTGCCAGCACGGGGTAGCCCATGGGGTAGGCGTTCCGTTTCACGTCGAGGGGGGCTCCGGCTCGCCAGCTCTACCGATCACCCGCCGTCCCGATCACCCGCCCTACCGACCACCCGCCCTACCGATCGCCAGCCCTCACGATCACCAGCCCTACCGACCCCCGTCACCCCTCGCAACCCCCAAGCCCACCCCCTAAGCGACCTCCCCCCGCCTCCCCACCACCCCGGACTCAGTCACCGAAGCCCTCCGCAAGTGGTCCGCCAAGGACTGCGTGGCCGGGGTCGGCGGGCCCGTCGTTGTTCCCCAGGCCAGTACGTGGTGGCGGCGGGCCCATGGATCCTGGAGGTCGCAGACGTCCAGGGGCTGGGCGGGGTCGATCACTCGGCGGGGGACTATCGCCAGGCCCACCCCCGCCGCGGCCAAGGCCACCAGGACGTTGAGGTTGGCGACCGTGGTGCGGTAGCGGACGACCGGGGCATGGGGGCCGACATGCCTTTCGATCCAGCGGCGCAGCGAGGCGTCGGGGTCGAGGCCCACGAGGGGATGTTCGGCCGCCTCGCTGTACGTCACCGACGTACGGCCCGAGAGGATCCCGCCCGCCTGGCCGACCACCACGAGTGAGTCGTCACCGAGGGGTTGCATCGTGAGTCCGCAGTCGCGGGCCTCGTCGTCGAGGACGATGCCCAGGTCAGCCTCACCGTCGGACAGCATCCGCACGATCTGCGGGGTGCGCCTCTCGAAGACGCGTACGTCGATGTCCGGGTGCGCCCGGAGGAACGTGACCAGGGCCTGCGGCACGAGTCGGTGGACCGCCGAGCCGCCGCCCAGCAGGGTCAGGGGCGCGGTCGGCGATCTCGTATAGCTCGCGACCGCGCTTTCGAGCCGCACTGTCTGGGCGAGGACCTCGCGCGCGTGCCGGGCCAGCGTGGTCCCCGCCGGCGTGGGACGCACGCCCCGCCGCCCGCGGATGAGGAGCTCCACACCGGCCTGCTGTTCGAGGGAGCGGACCCTGGCACTGGCGGACGGCAGGCTCAGATGCATCCGGCGCGCTCCCGCCGTGATCGACCCCTCCGTCACGATGTCGAGGAAGAGCCGCAGATCGTCCAGGTCGTAGCGCACCCCGCGAGCCTATGGCACAGCCTTAGGCTGGGTACACCGATAACGCATTGTGGGCCCACCCTCCACAGGGTGATGCTCGGCGGGTGTCCGAGATACTGCTCGTCCTGCTGGCAGGCACCGCCGCCGGAGCGCTGAACTCCGTCGGCGGCGGAGGCACGTTCGTGGCGCTGCCCGCCCTGGTGGCGGTCGGCCTGTCCCCCGTGACCGCGAACGCGTCCTCGACGATCGCCTTGGTGCCGGGAGCCGTGGCCAGCGGATGGGTATACCGGCGTGAAATCGCCCCGGTCGGGGCGACGTCGACCACCGCGCTGACGGCCGTCAGTGTGGTCGGGGGCGGACTCGGCGCCGCCCTGCTCCTCACCCTGCCCGCGGCGTCGTTCGACGCCGCGGTGCCGTGGCTGCTCGCCTTCGCCACCGCCGTCCTGGCCTTCGGCCGGCGCCTCTCGCACGCGCTGAGCAACAGGCTGGGCCGTGAGATCGGCATGACTTCCCGGGCCGTCCTGATCGGCCAGTTCTTCCTCGCTCTGTACGGGGGATACTTCGGCGGGGCCGTAGGCATCATGATGTTCGCCCTCTGGGGCATCGGCCTCGGTCTCGACACCGCGGCGAGCAATCCGATGCGGGTCACCCAGATCGCGGCCATCAATCTCAGCGCCACCGCCCTGCTTCTCGTGGCGTCGGACGCGCTGAGCGCAGCGCTCGTCCTCGCCACCATGCTGGTCGGCGCGGTGGCCGGCGGCTTCACCGGCGCCCACTTCGCACGCCGCCTCACCGCCCGGCTGCTGCGGCGCATCATCCTGACCACGGCCGTGACCATGACCGTCGTCTACTTCGTACGCGGTTGAGGCCGGGAAGGCGACACGACGACATGAACGACCAGAATTCCCGTGGCCTCGCTGACGTGGACATCAATCCTTCCGTCTACACCGACGCCTCCCGCGCCCGGTTGGCGATGGCCCACGAGGCCCGCGAACTGGCCGACCTCGCGCGCGAAGCCGTACCGATCGACGCGCACGAGCCACACGCAGACAGCACCGACAGCACGGGTCGCACCGGCCGCTCCCCCGGTTCGCTGCTGGCCGACGCCGCCCACGTGCTCAAGGCCGCACACCGGTTCTTCGAGGCCGCCGCGGTCTGCGAGCGTCTCGGCGGCGCGAGCTGGCAGGTCCTCGGTGACGCCCTGGGCGTGGACGCGGCGACGGCGCGCACACGCTTCGCCGCCGCCGAGTCCTGCTTCCGGGAGGAACTGCGCTCCCCCGAGGTGCCCGTAACAGCCAGCGGCGCCTCGGACGGGGCCGGTTGGTGGCGGGCCTACACCGCGGGGAATCCACTGGAAGCGGCCCGCGACCTCGATGACTGGGTCCTTCGTCATGCGGACGGAGACGGGGACCACCACCACGGCGCCCACCGACCCGACAACCACCACAGCCATCACCTCGGCGCGACGCCGGTATCAGGTGGCCTGACGCGGATCGACTCCCACCTTAAGTGAGTTCACTCAGGCGCCAGTTGATGGTCGACAGTCGACCGCCAGCAGACGACACGACTTCGTGGACGAGAACCGGCCCCCTCACTTCAGGCACACCCACCCCCGCCCCGCGCGCCCACACCGTACGTACCGGCTGCGGCAGTTGACGTCACCTGGATCGACGTCACGCGCACGGCCACCCCAAGTCCCGGTAATTGAGGGGTGAATAGCAGCCGAAATCCGCCCGTATCGGTAATCGGAATCGGTCCCTACGCTGTGAGGCGCCCCCGCGGGGATCACGCGCCCGGGGGCACACCACCACGGGGGCACCACTGTCCGTCTTCCACGGAGGTTGGCAATGTCTGCGTTGACCGAGGGGATCTACCTGCTCAGGAACGAGGAGAGCGGGCTGTACGCGGGAGTGCAGGGAGCCAGGACCGCACAGAGCGTCCCGGTCGTGCAGCAGGAACTGAACCCGCAAGGAACCGCCCGGCACAGCCAGTTGTGGCATCTGCGGCCCAACGCCGCCGAGGAGGGCGCCTGGACGCTGCAGAACGTGCACAGCACCCTGCGCATGGACATCATGACCGGCAGGAGCCGCGCGAGCTCGCCGGTGCAGCAGTGCCCGGCGGAGACCCGTGAGGACCTGCTGGTGTCCCAGCTGTGGCGGCCGGTGGCCGTCGGCGACGACCGGTACACCTTCGTCAACGTGAACAGCGGCCACCTGCTGTCCGTCCACGGCGACAGCAGCGCGCCGGACGCGGCCCTCGAGCAGGCGCCCAAGCCCGACCTGGGGGCCCGCACCGCACAGCAGTGGCGCCTGGAGCGGGTGCCGAGCCGGGGCGAGACCACGGCGTTCGACGCGCTGACGGCCACCGTGGTGTCCTCCAGCGGCGGCGTGCTCGGCTCGGTCCTCGGCTCGCTCGGCGGTGCGGCCAAGCGGGCGCTCGACGCGGGCGGCGGGATCTTCGAGGCGGCGGCCAAGGCGATCCCGGACAGCGACACACCTTACGTACGCTTCGAGGGTTTCCGCCGGGACGAGTTCATCCGCTTCTCCAAGCGGCGGGGCATCGAGGCGGGACCACGGAAGATCGCCGACCAGTTCCCGCACCTGCCCAAGCCCTTCAGCGACGGCTTCGACGCGGTCGGCCCGGCCGCCGGGCGCAGCGGTCACACCTACCTGGGCGTCAAGCGGGACCAGGCCATCGAGTTCTCCGACAAGGGGCACGGTCCCGTCCACCACTTGGAGTACCTCCTGCACCCCGAACTCCTCCAGGCGGTCGGCGAACTGTGTGACATCACCGGCTTCGGCGCCGAGGGCGGCAGGCTCGCGGTCTTCGGCCGCAAGGACAGCTTCACCGTGGATCCCGCGCAGGTCGACCTCGCGCGCGGCTCGGCCCACCAGCAGTTCCTGCTGACGGCGGCACCCGACGCCTTCGCGTTCGGACCGGACGCGGCGGCCACGGCGGTCTCCGACTCCACCGCGCACTACTTCCTCACCAAGGGCGACGAGTTCGTCGTCGTCTCGGAGGACCGGCTCATCCAGGGCCCGGCCAGGCTGACCGAGGCCTACCCGTTCCTGGACGGCCTCTGGATGTAGCCGGGGGCGGCCGGGGGCTTCGGGGTGGCCGGGGGTTTGCGGCTACCCCGCCGCTTCCCCCAGCGCGTCGAGCACCGGCCGGATCAGCGGATGCTCCTCCGCCCCGCACCGCACGGCCGCGAAGACCCGGCGGGTGGGAGCGGCACCCTCCACCGGGCGGATCACCACCCCCGACACGTCCATGCCCCGCAGGGCCGACCGCGGCACCAGGGCCACGCCCGCGCCCGCCGAGGCCAGGGCGACCACCGCGCGGAAGTCGTCCGACCAGTGTTCGAGCAGGGGCTGGAAGCCCGCCGCCTCGCAGGCGAGTATCACCACGTCATGGCAGGGGTTGCCGGCAAAGGGCCCGATCCACGCGTCCTTGGCCAGCTCCGCGAGCGGTACGCGCTCCGCGTCCGCGAGGCGGTGCGTCTCGGGGAGCACCGCGTCGAACGGCTCCGCGTACAGCGGGACGCGCGTCAGGCGCGGGTCGTCGGCGCCCGGGGCGCCCCGGTACTCCACCGCCACGGCGACATCGACCTGCCGGTCGAGGACCATCGGCAGGCTCGCGTCGCCCTCGGCGTCCTGGACCCGCACGCGGATGCCGGGCGCGGCGGTCGAAAGCCGGGCGAGGGCGGGGCCGACCACCAGGGCGATCCCCGTGGCGAAGGCCGCCACCGTCACCGTCCCGGCCGCGCCCGAGCTGTACGCGGCGAGTTCCGCCTCGGCCCGTTCCAGCTGGGCGAGGACCGCGTTCGTGTGCGCCAGCAGGATCTCGCCCGCCGGGGTCAGCCGGACCCCGCGGGCGCCCCGCTCGACCAGGCGGTGGCCGGTCTCCTGCTCCAGGGCGGTCAGCTGCTGGGAGACCGCGGAGGGCGTGAGATAGAGCGCGGCGGCAGCGGCCGTGACCGTGCGGTGGTCGGCCACCGCACGGAGGATGTGCAGCCGCCGCGCTTCGATCATGGGGTCGATTGTCCCAAACCACGGACCTCACCGACACCAGCGGCCCGGCCAAGCTCCCGGACCCCCGCAGCCACGCGGACCTCCACAGCTCCGCAGCCACGCAGCCCCGCGGCCACGCAGACCGCCACGGCTTCGCAGCCACGCGGATGCCCGCGCCCCCTCCGGCGCGGAAACTCCTACGCCCCTCAGGCCCCAGCAGCCTCCAGCTCACCCCGCGCCGCCACGAACGCGTCCACCGCGCGGTTCACGTCCTCCGTGGAGTGCGCGGCCGACAGCTGGACGCGGATGCGGGCCGCGCCCTGCGGCACCACCGGGTACGAGAAGCCGATCACGTACACGCCGCGCTCCAGCAGCAGCTCGGCCATGCGTCCCGCGACGGAGGCGTCGCCGATCATGACCGGGGCGATCGCGTGGTCGCCCGGCAGGATGTCGAAGCCCTCCTCGGCCATGCGCGAGCGGAACAGCGCGGTGTTCGCGGCGAGCCGCTCCCGCAGGTCACCGGCCGACTCCAGGAGGTCGAGGACCTTCAGGGAGGCAGCGGCGATCACCGGGGCGAGCGTGTTCGAGAAGAGGTACGGGCGCGAGCGCTGGCGGAGCAGCGCGACGATCTCGGCGCGGGCGGCGACGTAGCCGCCGGAGGCGCCGCCGAGCGCCTTGCCGAGGGTGCCCGTGATGATGTCGACGCGGTCCATGACGCCGTGCAGCTCGGGGGTGCCGCGCCCGCCGGGACCGACGAAGCCGACGGCGTGCGAGTCGTCGACCATCACCATGGCGTCGTAGCGGTCGGCGAGGTCGCAGATCTCCCGGAGCGGGGCGACGTACCCGTCCATGGAGAAGACGCCGTCGGTGACGATCAGCTTGCGGCGTGCGCCGCCCTCGGCGGCTTCCTTGAGCTGCTGCTCCAGGTCCGCCATGTCGCGGTTGGCGTAGCGGAAGCGGCGGGCCTTGCTCAGCCGGATGCCGTCGATGATCGAGGCGTGGTTGAGGGCGTCCGAGATGACCGCGTCCTCGGCGCCGAGGAGCGTCTCGAAGACGCCGCCGTTGGCGTCGAAGCACGACGAGTAGAGGATCGTGTCCTCCTGGCCGAGGAACGCGGACAGGCGCCCTTCGAGTTCCTTGTGCACTTCCTGCGTGCCGCAGATGAAGCGCACGGACGCCATGCCGTAGCCCCAGCGGTCCAGGGCCTCGTGCGCGGCGGCGACCACCTCGGGGTGGTCGGCGAGGCCGAGGTAGTTGTTCGCGCAGAAGTTCAGCACCTCGCCGGGGCGGCCGCCCGCGGTGACGGAGACCGTGGCGGACTGCGGGGTGCCGATCACGCGCTCGGGCTTGTGCAGGCCGGCGGCGCGGATCTCGTCGAGGGTGGTGCGCAGGTCGTCGCGTACGGAGTCGAACATGCTTGGTTCCTTCAGCAGCTGAGGCGGTCGGGACGGTCAGGACGGCCGGGAGGACCGGTGGTCGGGACGGTCGGGAAGACCGGTGGGCGGGACGGCCGGGAGGACCGGTGGTCGGGACGGTCGGGGTTCAGGAGGTCCAGTCGAGGATGACCTTGCCGCCGCGGCCGCTGGCCGCGTCGTCGAAGGCCGCTTCGAAGTCACGGTGGCCGTAGCGTCCGGTGATCACGGGGGCGAGGTCGAGGCCGCCTTCGAGCAGCACCGACATCGAGTACCAGGTCTCGAACATCTCGCGGCCGTAGATGCCCTTGATCGTGATCATGGAGGTGACGATCCGGGACCAGTCGACGGCGAACTGCTCGGCCGGCAGACCGAGCATGGCGATCTTGCCGCCGTGGGTCATGTTGGCGAGCATGTCGCGCATGGCGACGGGGTTGCCGGACATCTCCAGGCCGACGTCGAAGCCCTCGCGCAGGCCCAGTTCGCGCTGTCCCTCGGTGATGGAGGTCTCAGCGACGTTCAGCGCCAGGCTCACGCCGACCTTGCGGGCGAGTTCGAGGCGCTCCTCGCTGACGTCCGTGATGACGACGTTGCGGGCGCCCGCGTGCCGGGCCACGGCCGCGGCCATCAGGCCGATCGGTCCGGCTCCGGTGATCAGGACGTCCTCGCCGACCAGCGGGAAGGACAGCGCGGTGTGCACGGCGTTGCCGAACGGGTCGAAGATCGCGGCCACGTCGAGGTCCACGGGGACGCGGTGCACCCACACGTTGGCGGCGGGCAGCGCGACGAACTCGGCGAACGCCCCGTCCCTGCCGACGCCGAGGCCGACCGTGGCGCGGCACAGGTGGCGGCGGCCCGCCTGGCAGTTGCGGCACTTGCCGCAGACCAGGTGGCCCTCGCCGCTGACCCGGTCGCCGACCTTGATGTCGGCGACGTCGCGCCCGATCTCCACGACCTCGCCGACGAACTCGTGGCCCACGACCAGCGGGGCCTTGATCGCCTGCTGCGCCCAGCCGTCCCAGGCCCGGATGTGCAGATCGGTGCCGCAGATCCCGGTGCGGAGCACCTTGATCAGGACGTCCCCGTGGCCGATGACCGGCTCCGGTACGTCCTTCAGCCGGAGACCCGGCTCCGACTTCTCCTTGACCAGCGCCTTCACCGCAGCGGCTCCCTGTCGTACGTCGCTTCTTCCACCGACGACACAGGAATCTTCCCTACGGCGGCGCCCTGGTCCATCGAGGATTTCTTAAGCGCCGCCGCAGCTTTCCTTCAGGCCCCGCGGTTCAGCGGGTCTGGCCGCGCTCGAAGTACGCGATCAGCTCCGGATCCAGGGCCGGGACCTCGCGCGGCGTGCCTCCGTCCCGGAGCGACTGGGTGGCGCGCACGCCGGCCGCCACCGCCATCCGGGCGGCGACCGGCGAGGTGTCGGTGCGCCCGCCCTCGCGCACGAACCGCACGAACTCGTCGATCAGGAGCGGGTCGGAGCCGCCGTGGCCGCCCTCGTCCTGGGCGTCGGGCACCGCGTACTCGGCGTCGGCCTCGGGCCGGTAGGCCGAGCGCCGCGCGTTCCAGACCTTCACCACTCCCCCGGGGCCGTCGCCGAAGTTCTCCAGGCGGCCCGCGTCCCCGATGACGGTGTAGTTGCGCCAGTAGTCGGGCGTGAAGTGGCACTGCTGGTAGGAGGCCAGGACCCCGTTGTCGAGGCGCATGTTGACCAGCGACACGTCCTCCACGTCGATGACGGGGTTGAGGTCGCGCTGGGTGTGCGGCGGCCAGTGGCCGTCCGCGGTGTACCAGTCGTCCGTCTTGGGCTCGCCCGGCTCGCGGCGGTGCGGGTTGTCGCCGTAGACCATGAGGTCGCCCAGGGCCTGCACCTGGCGGGTGTAGCCGCCCGCCAGCCAGTGCAGGACGTCGATGTCGTGGGCGGCCTTCTGGAGCAGCAGGCCGGTGGTGTTCTGCCGTTCGGCGTGCCAGTCCTTGAAGTACCAGTCGCCTCCGTAGGCGACGAAGTGGCGTACCCAGACGGTCTTGACCTCGCCGATCTCCCCGCGTTCGATGATGTCGCGCATCAGCCTGACCACGGGCATGTGGCGCATGTTGTGGCCCACGTAGAGCCGGGTCCCCGTCTCGTACGCGGTCCGCAGGATCTCGTCGCAGGCCTCGATGCCGATCTCCAGCGGCTTCTCCACGAAGACGGGCTTGCCCGCGCGCAGGGCCTCACAGGCGAGTTGGGCGTGGGTGTGGTCGGGGGTGAGGACGACGACGGCGTCGACGTCCGGGTCATCGACGACCTTGCGGTGGTCGGTGGATATCAGGGCGCCGGGGAAGGCCACGGCCGCCTCCGTCCGCGCGGTCACGTCGTGGTCGGCGAGCGCGGTGACGCGGGAGCCCGCGCCGGGCCGGTGTGCGGTGCGGGCGAGCGAACCGCGCAAGCCGTAGCCGAGGACGCCGAGACGGAGGTCGGTCATGGTGTGCCTTTCCGTACAAATACCTGTGCGAGTGCGGGTGTTGCCTATGTACGTGCAGGGTGCACGAGTACGTGGGCGAGCGCCACGCGTCCCGTGCCGGTGAGCTTGATCCTTATGTATCTGGCTTCCGCGTCCGTGTCGAGGAGTGTGGGCCGAAGTGCCCGTCCGGTGACGTGCAGGGTCGTGGCGTCGGCGAAGTCCGGGGTGCTCGCCAGCCGCACCTCGAAGTCGGCCGTGGTCATGGCGGCGCTGTCCAGACCTCGACCTGTCCCACGCGCCGCGCCCGGCCGAGGTCGACCTGCCACCAGGCGCCCGGCTCGGAGAGCGTGCGGGTGTCGGTGGAGGTGTCCCCGTCGGTCGCGTACGACGCCGGGGCCGTGCCGTCCGTGGACGACTGGGACGCCGTGCCGGTGCGGGCGAGGTCGGGGCGCAGCTGCTCTGCCGGAGCTCCGCGTGCGCCCGCGCGGGCGGCGACGGCGAGCGCGGCGGCGGGCAGCCGGTCGAGCCCGCTGTGGTTGCCTTCCATGGTCGAGCCGGTGCCGGTGAGGACCGGGGCGTCGGTGTCGGTCCAGTTGCCGGTGGCGTGGTTCTCGATGCCGTAATCGGCCCAGTTGGAGACCCACTTGTAGCCGACGCGGGTGATGACGTTGCCTTCGACGCGGATGTACGAGGACTGCTCGTCGAGGTAGATGCCGTTGCCGTCGCGCTCGGTGTTCCCGTAGGCGGAGCGGTTGATGTAGTTGCCGGAGACGACCGTGCCGGGCTGGGCGCCCTGGGTGTAGATGGCGCCGCCGTCGTGCTGGGCGTGCTCGACGCGCATCACGTTCGTGATCCGGTTGTGCGTGATGCGGTTGTCGCGCAGGACCGACTTGCGGGCCTCGGGCTGGTTCCAGCCCCAGCCGACGGAGATCCCCGAGTAGGGCAGGTCGTCGAGGGTGTTGTGGTCGACGCTCAGCCCGGCCTCGTACCCGGCCCAGATGCCCACGGCGTCGGTGTACTCGACGCCGGTGCGGCGGATGGTGTTGTACGCGACGGTGTTGCGCTCACCGGCCCGTTCCGCCTGCGGATTCGGTTCGGTGTCACCGACGTAGACCGCGCCGGACGACAGGTCCGTGAAGTGGGAGCGGATGACCGAGGTGTCCTTGGTGCCCGCTTCGAGGATGACCCCGGCGCCGCCCAGGTGCGTGAACTCGGCTCCGCTGACGGACACATGACGGCCGCCGCGGATCGTGAGCGCCGCGCTCGGCTTGGTGTAGTGCCGGCCCGCGTGATCGACCGGCCCGGTCGCTCCGGTGAGGGTGAGACCGGCCTGGGTGCCCGCGTAACCCTCGTCGGTGGAGGGCTGACCGTACGCCGCGTGTGCGAAGCCGATGCCCTGCACGCGCAGGTCGTGGGCGCCGTCGACGACCATGAGGTGCTCGGTCGCGGGAGTGAGCACGCGCGCGTGGCGCATGTCCTCGCCCTCGCGCGGGAGGTAGGTGACGGTGCGGTCCACGGCGTCCCAGACGAACTCGCCCGGCTCGTCCAGGAGTTCACGGGCGTTCTCGAAGAAGGCGACTCCGGAGTAGCGCGCCGAGTCGACGGTGGTGGAGTCCCAGGCGGGGCCCGTACGGTCGGTGCCGCTCGCGGAGTTGGTCCAGCAGGGGCGCGCGAAGGTGAGGTGGTCGCCTTCGACGCCCGCGATCCGGCAGTGGTAGTCGCGCCAGCGGACCTTGATGACGGCCTCGGCGCCGGTGGGCCGCCGCCACCGGTCGATGCCGGTGGCCGTGGCGCCCGTCATGCCGGCCTTCGTCGCGTCGCAGGTGCTCGCCGCGCAGGCCGCTCCCCGCGCGCGCCGCGCCCGGTCGCCGTCGACGAACAGCTGGCGCGGGGTGATCCCTTCGGGGACGTGGGCCGTCCAGGTGCCGTCGGCGCTCTTGTCCCATCCGGTCAGGGCCCGGCCGCCGGACAGGACGGGGCGGGCGCCGGGCGCCGCGGCCCAGGTGACGGTGTGTCCGTCCCGTCCGGAGTCGGCCGCGCCCAGGGTGAGCGGCGCGTTCATCTCGTAGGTGCCGTCGGCGAGTTCGACGCGTACGTCGCGCCCGTCGATGGTGCGGGCCTTGTCGCGCGCGGCCCTCAGGGAGCAGGGGCGGGCGGCGGTGCAGGAGTGCGACGCACCGTGCGGAGCCGCGTGGACGACCGTGGTGCCGGCCGTGTGGACGACCGTGGTGCCGGGGGCCGCCTGGGCCGTGCCCTGCGGGGCGATGACGGCGCCGGCGGCGGCGAGGGCCAGGGCGAGCCCTGCGATGCGGGGGATTCTCACCGCGCGACACCCCAGTCCGGGTGGCCCGGCATGGGCGGGTTGTCGAGGTCGAACAGCCAGTGGTGCAGGAACGTGCCGACCGTGGCGTCGCCGGTGACCCGCACGGCGTTGTCGATGAAGTCGTGGGTGGAGGCGTTGGAGTGCCGGTGCTCGGTGAGCCAGGCCTTCATGACGGCCTCGAACTGCTCTTGTCCGATCCGCTGGTTGAGGGCGTAGAGGGAGACCGCGGCGCCGTCGTAGATGTTGAAGCCGCCGAGTCCGGTGGGCTTTCCGGGCGGTCCGTCGGTCTTGCGGACCGCGTCGAGCTTGGCGTACGCGGCCTTCATCTTCTCCTCGATGGGCTGGAAGCCCTTCCGGTCGGCCCACACGGCCGCGTAATAGACGGCGGGGCCTTCGTTCATCCAGGCGTCCTGCCAGGTCGCGGGGGTGACGGAGTCACCGAACCACTGGTGGGTCAGTTCGTGCACCATGGTGGTCGAGTAGGTGGGCTTCTCGAACCACGCCGGGCCGAAGAGCGACAGGGTCTGGTTCTCCAGCGCGTCGCCGTAGCCGTCCCGCACGATCTGCACCCCGTAGGTGTCGAACGGGTAGCGCACGCCGAGGGTCTGTTCCAGCCAGGCCAGTTGGCCGCCGGTCTCCTCGGCTATGGGCCGGTACTTCGCCTGCTGGTCCTCGGGCACGAGGTGGCGCAGTCTCACTCCGTGCGGGCCGCGGCCGTAGAGGTAGGTCTGTCTGTTGACCGAGATGCCGAGGAGTTCGGGTGCCATGGGGGACTTGAGCGCGAAGTCCCAGGTCTTCTTGGTGCCGTGCGCGCGGGTGCCGGTGTGGTTGCCGTTGGCCGCGGGCGTCCAGCCGTCGGGGGCGGTGAGGTGGAAGGTCCAGGTGGCCTTGTCGGAGGGGTGGTCGTTGACCGGCGCGAAGGTGTCGGCGCGGGAGGCCTGGGCGGCTGAGGCGAAGCCGCCGTCGGACATGTACCGCCAGCCGGGCGGGCCGATCGGCTTGGTCTTGCCGTTGCCGTGGTAGGTCAGTTCGACGTCGAAGGCCCGGCGGTCGCGCAGGCCGCCCGCCGGGGTGACGGTGAGCTCCTGGCCGCTCCGGCCGGGCCCGATCGCCCAAGTGGCTGTCTTGCCGTCGACCTTGACGGCGTCGATGGCCAGCGAGTCGACGTCGAGATTGAAGGACGACAGGTCCTGGGTGGCTCGCGCCCTGATCTTCATGGTGCCGGTGAAGTCGTATGTCACCGGTGTGAAGTCGAAGGAGAGGTCGTAGTGGCGGACGTCGTAGCCGCCGTTGCCGAGCGTCGGGAACAGCGGGTCGCCGACGCCGTCCGCTCCCGGGGCCGGGTCGAAGGGCGCCGCGTGGGCGGGGAGGGCGAGCGCGAGGGTCGCGGCCGCCGCCGCGGTCGCCGTCGCGGCGCGGAGGATGCGCGTGCCGCGAGCACTGCCGACGCTACGGGTTCTGGGGGCGCCGGGGGCAGTGGAGACGCCGGGGGCGCTGGAGGCGCTGGAGGCACTGGAGGCGCTGGGGGCGTGGACGGTCCGGGTACTGCGAGTGCGTACGGTTCGGGTCCTGTTCTCAGCCATGGGGCCGCAACGTAGTAATCGCTTACTGTCAGCGTCAATACCCCTGACCGCCCCTCAACGGGCTCTGCGTCGCAGAAAACCTCGCCCGCTCCCTGGTGCACGGCCGCTCACCAGTACACGCTTACTACTCGCAGGCCGGACGCATCGGAGTCAGAACGCTCGGGACGGACCGGCCGTCCGACGGTGGCGAGAGGGGCTCCCTGGTGGTGGCGCGACGGGCGACGGTCATCGATGTGGCACGGCGGGCGGAGGTCTCATCGGCCACCGTCTCCCGCGTCCTGAACGGCAACTATCCGGTGGCCCGGGCCACCCGGGAGCGCGTCGAGGAAGCCGTACGGGAGCTGGGCTACGTCGTCAACGCGCACGCGCGGGCCCTGGCCGGGACGTCGAGCCGGACGGTCGGCATCATCGTGCAGGACGTCGTCGACCCGTTCTTCGCCCACATCGCGCGAGGCGTCGAGCGGGCGGCGTCGGAGACCGGGCGGCTGTGCACGGTCTGCTGCACCCACGGCGACCCCCGGCGCGAACTGGCCTTCGTCGACCTCCTCCACGAACAGCGGGCGGACGCCGTGGTGCTGGTCGGCGGCGCGCACGCGGACCGCGCCTACGCCCGCGAAGTCGCCCGCCGGGCACGGGACCTGCACGCGGGCGGATCGCGGCTCGTGCTGTGCGGACGCCCTTCGGTGGGCCGTGCCGTACCGACCCTCTCGGTGGAGTACGACAACGAAGGCGGCGCCTTCGCCCTCACCGACCACCTCCTCGCCCAGGGCCACGACCGCATCCTGTACCTGGGCGGACCGCCCGACCTCTCCACCACCCGCGACCGCCTCGCGGGCCACCGCAGGGCCCTGGAACTGCGCGGCGTCCCCCGCCTGCCGGAGCTGGTGCACACGGGCGCGTTCAGCCCCGCCTTCGGACACCGCCGCCTCGCCGAACTCCTCGCGGCCGGGCTCGCCTTCAGCGCGGTGTTCGCGGCCAACGACATGGTGGCGATCGGGGCACTGCAAGCCCTGGAGGAGGCCGGACTGCGGGTCCCTGACGACGTCTCCCTGGTCGGCTACGACGACGTGCCCATGGCCCAGGTTCTGCGCCCCCGCCTGACCACCGTGCACGTACCGCTGGAGGAGCTGGGCCGCCAGGCGGTACGGATCGCGGTCGTCGACCCGGACACGGAGGCCGACGCGTGGCGGCAGCCGGCCGGGGGCGGGCTGACGCTGGGCACGCACATCGTGGTCCGTGACTCGGTGGCGGCGGCGCGCCAAACGAAGTGACCCACCCCCCCCCGTCGCCGGAGTGGCGGGAGTGGCCGGAGAAACCGAGGTGACCGGAAGAACCGGAGAAGCTGAGACAACCGAAGTAACCGGTTAACCCTCTGCCATGCCTCTCGCTCACCAGCTCCCGGCAGAAAGAACGTAGAAAGATGCCGGGCCCTCTTGCCTCCGCACAGCAACCGCTTACATGCTGTCGCGGAATCGCTCACGTACCTCCCTGCCGCACCCCGGCGCCCGACACCCCACGGGAGTTCCGCATGCCCACGCCCCTGCCTGACCCCACCGGCCCCCGCCGCCGCACCCTCCTCGCCGCGGGCGCCGCGTCCGCTCTGCTGCCGGTGGCCACGGGCGGCACGGCCTGGGCGGCACCCGGCGACACGGACGCGGCCACGGCCGCGGCGGACCCGTACGACACCCTGCTCGCCCGCGCCGCCGCCCAGCTCACCGGCGGCGACTTCGACGCCACCGACCCGGACTTCGCGGCGGCCCTGAAGACCCTGGACACCCAGGCGTCCGCCTGGTGGCGGGACCTGGACCGGTCCTCGGGCCGCACCGCCCTGTGGGCCGACCTCTCCCCCGCGAAGGACCCGGGCAACTTCGGCCAGAGCTACACCCGCCTGCGCACGATCACGACGGCCTGGGCGACACCCGGCACCTCCCTCAGCGGCAGCGCCGAAACGGCGGACGCCCTGCTCGAAGCGCTGCGCTTCCTGCACGCCGAGGGGTACAACCCCGGCCGCCCCGAATCCGGCAACTGGTGGTTCTGGGAGATCGGCGCGCCCCGCGCCCTGATGGACACCTGTGTCCTGCTGCGGGCGAAGATCCCCACCGCCGACCTGACGGCGTACGTCGCCGCGGTCGCGAAGTTCTGCCCGGACCCGGACCGCCGCACCACCATCCCCACCCTGTCCGAGACCGGCGCCAACCGCGCCGACAAGGCCGTCATCGTGGCGCTGCGCGGACTGCTGGCCCAGGACGCGGCCACCGTGGCCCTCGCACGCGACGGCCTGTCCGACGTACGGGACAAGGGCAAGAACAGCCTGTTCACGTACGTCACTTCGGGCGACGGCTTCTATGAGGACGGGTCGTTCGTGCAGCACGGCTCCGTCGCGTACACCGGGACGTACGGCAGTGTCCTGCTCGGCAGCGCGGGGCAGCTCATCGCGCTGCTCGCCGACTCCGAGTGGGCCGTCACCGACCCGAAGACGTCCGTGCTCTACGAGGCCGTGGACCGGACGTTCTCGCCGGTGGTCTTCGACGGTCTGATGATGGACGCGGTCCGCGGGCGCGCCACATCGCGCGAGAAGGCACCGGACCACAAGGACGGCGCTGCGGCCGTCACCCACATCCTGCAACTGGCGGCCGGGGCCCCGGACGCGTACGCCGCACGCTGGCGCGCCCTGGCCAAGGGGTGGATCCGCCGCAACCAGAGCCATCCCTATCTGAGCCTGGTCGGCGTCCCCGCGCTCGCCCGCGCCAAGGCCGTCCTCGACGACACCGCCGTACCGGCCACCGAACGGCTCACCGGGCACTTCGCGTTCGCGGACATGGACCGCGTGGTGCACCGGCGCCCCGGCTGGGCGCTCACGCTCTCCCTCTCCTCGCAGCGCATCGCCGCCTACGAGGCGGGCAACGGCGAGAACCTGCACGGCTGGTACACCGGCGACGGCATGGCCTATCTGTACGACGGCGAGGACCTCGGGCAGTTCGGCGACGGCTTCTGGGCGACGGTCGATCCGTACCGGCTGCCGGGCACCACCGTGGACACCCGTAAGCGCGCCGACATCGGCACGGGCGGCGGGACGGGGACCTACCGGCCGAAGAACGCCGTCGCGGGCGGTGCGGTGCTCGACGCGCGGTTCGGCGCCGCAGCGATGGACCTCCTCGCCGACGGCAGCACGCTGCGGGCCAAGAAGGCGTGGTTCTTCCTGGACAACGCGGTCGTCGCCCTGGGCGCGGACATCACCGCGAGCGACGGCCGGACCGTGGAGACGGTCGTCGAGAACCGGAACCTGCACGCGGACGGCGCACCCCGGTTCACCGTCGACGGACGGCGACAGCCCGCACGCACCGGCTGGTCCGCTCCCCTCCCCGGTGCCCGCTGGGCCCACCTGGACGGCACCGGCGGCTACGTCTTCCCCGACGATCCCGCACAGCCGTCCCACGGCCGAGACGGCGCCCGCCTGCACGCCCTGCGCGAGGAGCGCACCGGCACCTGGCGGGCGATCAACACCGGCGCGGACACCGGAGGCAGCACCACTCCGGTCACCCGCCGCTATCTGACCCTGTGGCTCGACCACGGCGCCTCGCCCGCCTCCTCCTCGTACGCCTACGTCCTGCTGCCCGGCGCGAGCGCCACCGCGACCGCCGTGTGGGCCCACTCCCGGCCGGTCCGCGTCCTCGCCAACGACGCCACCGCCCAGGCGGTCGAGGCCCGGCGGCACGGTCTGGTCGCCGTGCACTTCTGGGGCCCCGGCAGCGCGGCCGGCATCACGGCGTCCGGCCCTTGCACGGTGCTCGTGCGGCGCGGCGGCGACGGCGTCTCTCTGGCCGTGGCCGACCCGGGCCGCACCGGCAAGACGGTCACCCTGGAACTGCCCTTCCCCGTACGGAAGGTGGTCCGCGCCGACGACACCGTCACCGTCACGCCCGGCCGCCGCCCCGTCGCCACCGTCAGCGTCGCGGGCTCCCGCGGCCACACCCACACCGCACACCTGAGGTGACGAAAGCCCCGCACCGGGGCCCCCAGCACTCCCCGAGCACCAAGGAGCACCGACCCGCCATGCCCGCACCGCACCTGGCCCTGCCGCCCACCGACCGGGTCCTCTCCCCGCTCACGGGCTGGACCCGCGCGCACTGGGAGGCACTCGCCGACCGGCAGCTGGAAGCACTCGTCCCCTACGCGACGCCGAACTTCGCGCAGTACCGGCTGCCCGGGCGCGGCAGCTGGTCGGGGGTCGTGTCGGACGGCCTCGAGGGGTACGCCCGGTCGTTCCTCCTCGCCGCCTTCCGGATCGCGGGAGCGGGCGGCGAGGTGGACCCGCACCTCGTCGAACGCTACGTGCGGGGTCTGACGGCGGGCACGGACCGCGACGCGGCGGGCGGTGAGGCCTGGCCCGAACTCACCGACTGCTCGCAGCAGATGGTGGAGGCGGCGTCGATCGCGATCGCGCTGCACGAGACGCGCCCCTGGATCTGGGACAAGCTCGACACCCGGGTCCAGGAGCGGGTGGTCGACTGGTTCTCCGGGTTCGTCGGCGGCCGGACGTGGGACAACAACTGGCGCCTGTTCCAGGTGGTGTCCGAGCAGTTCCTGGCGTCCGTCGGCGCCCCCTACAGCCGGGCGGACATCGACGGCGGGCTCGACCGCATCGAGGACTGGTACCGCGGCGACGGCTGGTACAGCGACGGCGACGGACGCAACTTCGACTACTACATCGGCTGGGCGATGCATCTGTACCCGCTGCTCTGGGCGCGCATGGCGGGCCCGGACGGCGAGGACCGCGCCTCCGTCTACCGCGAGCGCCTGACCCAGTTCCTCGCCGCCTACCCGCACTTCTTCGGCGCCGACGGCGCGCCCGTCCACCAGGGCCGCTCCCTGACCTACCGCTTCGCGGCGACCGCCCCCGTGTGGCTGGGCGCCCTCGCCGACTGCACTCCCCTGGCGCCCGGCCTCACCCGGCGCCTGGCGTCCGGCACCGCACGGCACTTCGTGGAGCGCGGGGTGCCCGACGCGCGCGGACTGCTCCCGCTCGGCTGGTACGGCACGTTCCTGCCCGCCACGCAGGCCTACTCGGGTCCGGCGTCCCCGTACTGGGCGAGCAAGGGCTTCCTCGGCCTGCTGCTGCCCGCCGGGCACCCGGTGTGGACGGAAGCCGAACTCCCGCTGCCCGTCGAGGAGTCCGACCAGTACACGGCCCTACCCCAGCCCGGCTGGCTCCTGCACGGCACCCGCCACGACGGCATCGTCCGCCTGATCAACCACGGCAGCGACCACAACCCCCTGGAAGGCCCCGCGGCCGACGACCCGCACTACGCCAAGTTCGGCTACTCCACGGCCACCGCCCCCGAGACCGCCCCGGCCGCGTGGGAACGCGCCGTGGACGGCCACCTCGCGCTCCTCGCGCCGGACGGCACCCCCTCACGCCGCCGCCGCATCCACCCGGTGCGCTGCGCGGGACGCGTGGCCGTCTCCCGCCACGACGCACGGCTGCCGGGCGTCGAGGGCGACTTCCCCGTCGAGACGACCAGCGCCCTGCACGGCCCCTGGGAGATCCGCGTCCACCGCGTCCTGGCCCCGGCGGGCGTGACGGTCCGCGAAGGCGGTTACGCGGTCGCCGACGCGGCGCAGCCGTACGCCGAACGGGGCCCCGGCTGGGCCCTGACCCGTACCGAGGCCGGGCTGACCAGTGCCGTCGTCGCACTGCACGGCTGGGACGAAGAGGCCGGCATCGCCCGCGAGGTGGCCGCCAACGCCTACGGGCCGCACTCCGCGACGCCGTACCTGAGCCGCGCCGGGCATCCGGGCGGCGCGAGCGTGCACGTCACGCTCGTCGTCCTGTCCCAGGACGCCGTGCTGCCGACGGCGTTGCGGGAGTCGATCGCATGCGAAGCGGCGGACGGCGTCGTCCGCCTCCGCTTCCCCGACGGCACCCTCCTGGAGGTGTGAGCGTCAGATACCGCCGTCCTCCCTGCGGTGGATCTGCTCGATCAGCTCCGCCGCCATCGCCTTGATCGTCTCCAGGCCGGCCCTGCCCCAGGGCCGGGGCTCGACGTCCACCACGCAGACGGTGCCGAGGGCGATGCCCGTGCGGTCGATGAGCGGGGCGCCCAGATACGAGCGGATGCCGATCTCGTCGACCACGGGGTTGCCCGCGAACCGCGGAAAGTCGCAGACGTCCTCCAGGACGAGGGCCTTGCGCCGCACGATCACGTGCGGGCAGTACCCGTGATCGCGCGCCATGTAGCGGAAGGGCGTGTTCTCGGCGGCCGCCGCGGCGGTCAGCTCGGAGCCGTCCCCCGTGTCGCCCGGGGTGTGCAGACCCGCGAAGAACTGCCGGTTCTCGTCGATGAAGTTGACCATGGAGTACGGCGCGCCCGTGATCTCGGCGAGCCGGTCGGCGAAGGCGTCGAAGGCGAGCTCCGGACGGAGTCCTATGCCGAGCCGGCGCAGTCTGCGTACCCGACTCGGCGCCTCCCGGTCGACGGGGGTGAGCAGCAGGGGCGCGGTCGCGTCGTACATCAGGTGTGGGCTCCGTAGCTCGGGGCGGCCGGGGCGTGGGCGAGGAGGTGTTTGACGAGCGTGAGGAGGGTCGCGATGCCCGAGCTGGAGATGCGCGCGTCGCACCGCACGACGGGCACCTGCGGATCCAGGTCGATGGCGGAGCGCACCTCGTCGGGTTCGTAGCGGTGGGCGCCGTCGAATTCGTTGATCGCGACGATGAATCCCATGCCGCGCTGCTCGAAGAAGTCCACCGCGGCGAAGCAGTCCTCCAGTCGGCGGGTGTCGGCGAGGACCACCGCGCCGAGCGCGCCTTCGGAGAGTTCGTCCCACATGAACCAGAAGCGCTCCTGGCCGGGCGTCCCGAAGAGGTAGAGCACGTGTTCCGGATCGAGGGTGATGCGGCCGAAGTCCATGGCCACGGTCGTCGTGGTCTTGTTCTCGACGCCCGACAGATCGTCGGTGCCCTCGCTGACCGTGGTGAGGAGTTCCTCCGTGCTCAGTGGCGCGATCTCGCTCACCGCGCCGGTGAAGGTCGTCTTGCCGACCCCGAAACCTCCCGCGATCAGGATCTTCAATGCGGTGGGGAAGGGGTCAGAGCTGTCGTCGTAGTCCATCGAGCACTGCCTCCAACAGGGACCGGTCAGTGGGGTTGTGGTAGAAGTCCGGGGCTCTCAGGGTGAGCGCCCCGCAGTCGACGAGATCGGAGAGCAGCACCTTGGTCACCACCGCGGGCAGCTTGAGCTGCGCCGCGATCTCCGCGACCGACGTGGGGCCCGCGCAGAGCCCGAGCGCCTCCGTGTGTTCGGGCCCGAGGTAACCGGTGACCGCTCCCCCGGTGGCCATCACCTGGGTCAGCAGGTCCAGTTGGGCGGTCGGCCGGGTCCGTCCGCCGCTGACCGTGTAGGGCCGGACGAGCCGTCCGGCCGACGCGTCGAGCCAGGGCCCGTCGTGCGGGGCCGCCACGCTCAATGCCTCATCGGGGCGGGTTCGCCGACGGGGTGCCGGGGTGCGGTCAGAAGGTAGGGGCGCACGCTCTTGACCAGCATCGTCATCTCGTAGCCGAGGACGGCGGCGTCCGCGTCGCGGCCGGCGAGCACCGCGAGACAGGTGCCCGAACCGGCCGTGGAGACGAACAGGAGGGTGGAGTCGAGCTCGACGACGACCTGGCGCACGTCGCCGCCGTCGCCGAAGCGGATGCCCGCGCTGCGCCCCAGCGAGTAGAGCCCGGAGGCGAGGGCCGCCATGTGGTCGGCGCTGTCCGGGTCGAGGCCATGGACCGACTTCACGAGCCCGTCGGAGGAGAGCAGGACCGCGCTGTGGGTGTGCGGCACACGCTGTACGAGTCCGCTCATCAGCCAGTCGAGGTCGGATACCTGCGCGGTCTGCGCATCGCTCGCCATGGTGGATCGACTCCTTGAGGTACGAGGGTCTGCCGGGGCAGACGTGGTGCTGGGGGGATGGTGCGGTTCAGCCACCCTGGTCGCTCCCGTCGCGGGGGACGCCGAGGTCGGGTCCGGCCGCCGGATCCCGCGTCTCCTGTGCGGCGGCGAGTCCGATGCCGCGCTGGAAGGCGGCCATCAGGCCCGGGTCGTGGCCGATGTGGTGTTCGCTCTCGACGCGGGGCGACGGCGCTTCCCGCAGTTGGGGCGCGATGTGTTCCTGGGCGCGCCGCTTGGGCAGCTGGGGCTTGCCCACCCGGCCGCGCACGGCGCTGCCGTTGAGGGGGGTCGGCGGTGCCCCGGCGTTCTCGGCCGCGGCCTGCCGGTCCTCGGGCCGGATCCCCGGCACGGCCTCGGCCGGGGTCGCCCTGCCCTCTCTGCCCCGGACGGGCAGCGGGGCGGGGGCGGTGCCCTGCGCCACGGGGGCGTGCGGGGCGGCCGGCTGCGGGCTCGGCCGCGCGTCCCGCTCCGGCCGCGGCGGCACGGCCACCGGCTCCGGGTGCGGGGCCGCGGCGGGCGTCGGCGCCGGTTGCCGTACGCCGACGGGGGCGGGGGCGGCCGGGGGTGCGGCGTCCGGGGCGCGCTGGGGCCGGCCGGCGGTGGCGGGCTGGTCCTGCGGCTCGGTGCCGAGGAGCGCTTGCGGGAGGATCAGTACGGCCTGCACGCCTCCGTAGATGTTGGTCTGGAGGCGGACCGCGATGCCGTGGCGCCGGGCCAGCGCGGAGACCACGTAGAGGCCGATCCGGCCGTCCTGGAGGAGGCTGGCGACGTTGACCTGGTCGGGGTCGGCGAGCAGGTGGTTCATCTTGTTCTGCTCGGTCAGGGGCATGCCGAGGCCGCGGTCCTCGACCTCGACGGCGAGCCCGGCGGTCACCAGGTTGGCGCGCAGCAGGACCTGGGTGTGCGGGGCGGAGAACACGGTGGCGTTCTCGACGAGTTCGGCGAGGAGGTGGATGACGTCGGCGACGGCGTGGCCGCGCAGAGTGCCCGCGATCGGCGGCACCAGTTTGACCCGCGAGTACTGCTCGACCTCCGCGATGGCCGAGCGGAGCACCTCCGTCATGGAGACCGGGTTGCTCCACTGGCGGCGCGAGATGGCGCCGCCGAGGACGGCGAGGTTCTCGGCGTGCCTGCGGATGCGGGTGGCCAGGTGGTCGACGTGGAAGAGGCCCTTGAGCAGGTCGGGGTCCTCGACCTCGTTCTCCAGGTCGTCGAGGATCGAGATCTCGCGGTGCACGAGGGACTGGAGCCGCCGGGCCAGGTTGACGAAGACCTCGACCTTCTGTTCGCTGCCCGCGTGGCTGGAGAGCTGCGAGGCCTGCACGACGGCGGTGACGGCGACGTCCTGGGCGCGGTTCAGCTCGGCGGCGAGCAGTCCGAACTCGTCGCCGTCCGGGGCGGATCTGGCGGGCGCCTTGCGGGCGGGCGGGCCTTCGCCGCGGCGCAGCTTCTCGACGACTTCGCGCAGCTCGGCCTGGCCGCGCGCGGTGGTGCGGCGCAGGGTGCCGACGCGGTCGCGTACGGAGGTGGCGGTGCGGTCGGCGGCGATGGCCGCGATCACGACGCTGGCCAGGCTGATGGCCCCGGCCGCCACGAGGATGAGGAGCAGCGCGGGTTCGAGCGGGCCGGGCGAGGACCGGACGATGAACAGCACGGCGGCACCGGCGCAGAGCATCACCGCGACGACGGGCAGTACGGCGATGCGCAGGAGCTGCGGCCGTATCCGGGCCTCGGGCAGCGCGGGGGCGGCTCGGCTCCCGGGCTTGCCGTGCCGCCCGCCCTCACGGCGGTCTGCGCGGGCGGCCGGTGCACGGAGGTGAGACATCAGCGTCCTCGGTCAGGGAGCGGGCTCCGACGGGCGCGCGACGCGTGGGTTCGCGGCATCGCCGTGCCGGTCGGGAGGGCTCGGGCAGGACCGCTGCCATGATCCCTGCGTCGACCGGCGGACACTCACGGTAGTCACCAACGCTTCATGTGCGGGAGGCAGTTGACAAAGTCCGGCACCCAGCGTCCCGCTCTGGTATGACGCGTCGTACGACCGTCCGAATCACCCTTCGGACGCGCGTTTCAGTGAGGGGCGCGTGTTCGATCCGGGAAGTGTCCGATCTTCGTCGCGCGGCCCCCGCGAAGATCCCGAATCCCGTTGAACGCTCGCCGCGCATCGGCGAGAGTCACGGGCATGGAGTTCTTCTGCTACCACCGCGACCGGCCCGGATCCCTCCCCTTGCGCGAGAAACTGACGGAGGACCACTGGTCCTACATGGACCGGTACGCGGCGGAGCTGATCGCGCGCGGGCCGACCTTCGCCGCCGACGGCGAGACCCCGACCGGCAGCGTGCACATCGTCGACCTGCCGGACGCCGCCGCCGCTCGCGCGTTCGCCTTCGACGAGCCCAATTACCAGGCGGGCGCCTACCGTGACGTACTGCTGCGGCGGTGGCGCAACACGCTGGGCCGCACCATGTGGGACTTCCCCGGCGGCTCCACCGGGGGCAACCGGTACGCGGTCATCGGCCTCGGCTCCGGGCAGCCCGCCGACCTCGACGTGCCGCCCGGACATGACGGACTGATCGCGTACGGGCCGCTGCTCTCGGACGACGGCTCCGCCTGGCTGGGCACGGCGGCGCTGGTGCGGGCCCCGGACGCGGCCACGGCACGTGCCGTCCTGACCCCGGAGCGGTACGCCGCCGTCGAGGTCCACGACTGGGAGTGCGGCGGCCGGCGGTAGCCGGGCATGCCGCAGGGGCGGCGCGTCGTGCGCTGCCGCCCCTGTTCCCGGGGGACGCCTGCCGTGCGTGCTCCCGGCAGGCGCCTCCTGGCGTGGCCGTTCCCGTCAGCCGACGCGCGCCGCCTCGGGCTCTCCGGTGCCCTCCGTGCGCCCGGCGGACGCCGTGGGCTCCCCAGACTTCCCTGACTCCGCTGCCTCCGCCGCTTCGGCGCCCGCGCCGACGCCCTCGGGGCGGGCCCAGCCGCCCACCGGCTCGATCGCGACGCCGCGCCACCACGGCTTCACCGGTACGGAGTCCGAGGCGGGCTCGAAGGGCTCGCCCGGGACCGGCAGCGCGATCTGCTGGCCGACCCGGCCCGCGGCGGCGATCGTGCCCTCGCCGGGCGCGGCCCACGGGTGCGGCGCGAGGTTGAACGTGCCCCAGTGGATCGGCAGCATCACCCCGCCGGGCCGCCCGCCCTGGAGGTCCAGGTGCGCGCGCAGCCCCTCGTCGGGCGTCATGTGGATGTCGGGCCAGAACTCGCTGTACGCGCCGATCTGGATCATCGTGACGTCGAACGGTCCGTGCGCGGCGCCGATCTCCCGGAATCCGGTGAAGTAGCCGGTGTCCCCGCTGTGGTAGACGCGGTGCTCCGGCCCGGCGACGGCCCAGGACGCCCAGAGCGTGTGCTGCTGGTTGCGGATGCCGCGCCCGCAGAAGTGGCGCGCGGGCGTCGCCGTGAGGGTCAGGGCCCCCACCTTCGTGTCCTCGTTCCAGTCCAGCTCGCGCAGCCGGTCGGCGGGGACGCCCCAGCGCTCCAGGTGGGCGCCGACGCCCAGCGGCACCGCGAAGACGGTGTCCGTGCCGGCCAGGGCGCGGATTGTGGGCATGTCCAGGTGGTCGTAGTGGTCGTGGGAGATCACCACGACGTCCACCGGGCCGAGCGCCGCGAGCGGCACCGGGGCGGGGTGCAGCCGCTTGGGGCCGACCCAGGAGAAGGGGGAGCAGCGCTCGCCCCAGACCGGGTCGAAGAGCACCCGCTGCCCGTCGATCTCGGCGAGCACGCTGGAGTGCCCCATCCAGGTGATCCGCAGCCCGCTCGCGGGGGGCTGGGCGAGGTCGGCGAGGGTCGTGGCGTGCACGGGGATGGTGCCCGTGGGGCCGCGCCGGATCCGCTCCTCCTTGCGGAAGTAGATCTTCGCGAACTCGAGCGTCGAGCCGGTGGGCCGGGTCCGCGCCCCCTCGGGGTTCTGGAAGGACCCCTCGGCGAAGTTCGGCGATCGGTGGATCCGCGCGAGCCGCTCGCCGGCGGGATCCGCGCCGAAGGGGGCGGTCCTGAGCGAGCGGAGCCCAGAGCTCAGCGAACGGGACACGGCACCTCCTGGAAGAGACAGGTCAGATCTCCATTATGTGCACCGCCCACGGCAGCGGTCGTCCGGAGGGGTCCGCGTCGGCCACGTGGCCGACGGGCGCATGATGTACTCCTACTGATCCCCCATTCAGTAGGAGTCCGCTCCATGCCTGTCCTGCCTTCCGTGCCTTGCCTGTCTTCCGTGCCCCCGGCTCCCCACACTCCCCTCCTCTCCCTCACCTGGACCGACCACATCACCGGCCACCGGGGTTTCCTGGTCATCGACCGTCTCGTACGCGGTGTGTGCAGCGGCGGGCTGCGGATGCGCCCCGGCTGCACCCTCGACGAGGTCACCGGTCTCGCCCGCGGGATGACCATGAAGGAAGCCCTGCACTACGACCCCCGCGCCCGCTACATACCGCTCGGCGGCGCCAAGGGCGGCATCGACTGCGATCCGCGCGCCCCGGAGGCGTACGAGGTCCTGGTCCGCTATCTGCGGGCGATGCGCCCCTACGTGGAGAGCTCCTGGACCACCGGTGAGGACCTGGGGCTGACCCAGGACCTGGTCGACCGGGCGGCGGCGGAAGCAGGCCTGATCTCCTCCGTCCAGGCCGTCTACCCGCTCCTGGACGACGAGGCGGCGGCCCGCGGGCGCCTGGCGGACGCGTTCGCCGTGGAGGTCGACGGGATCGGCCTGGATGAGCTGGTCGGCGGCCACGGAGTCGCCGAGGCGGTCCTCGCGTCCCTCGATCGCGCGGGCCACGCGCACGCGGGCACGCGCGTGGCCGTGCAGGGCCTGGGCACCATGGGCGGCGCGACCGCCCGGTTCCTGGCGCGCGCGGGGCTGACGACGGTGGCCGTCGCCGACATCAAGGGCACGATCGCCAACCCCGCGGGGCTCGACGTGGAGGCGCTGCTCGCCGCCCGCGACGCGCACGGCACGGTGGACCGCTCGGTCCTGCGACCCGGGGACCGCGAGCTGCCGGGCGAGGCCTGGCTCGCCGCGGACGCGGAGATCCTGGTCCCCGCCGCGGTGTCGTACACGATCAACCAGAGCAACCAGGCGCTGATCACCGCCCGCTGGATCGCGGAGGCCGCCAACATGCCGGTGCTGCCGGAGGCCGAGCGGCTCCTGACGCAACGGGGCGTCACCGTCCTGCCGGACGTCGTCGTCAACTCCTCGACCAACGCCTGGTGGTGGTGGACGCTCTTCGGCGACATCGGGCCCGACGCGGACGAGGCCTTCGCGCACGTCCGCCGCTCGATGCGGGCCCTGGTCGGCCTGATGCTGCGGCGCGCGGAGGCGGACGGCACGACTCCGCGCGCGGCCGCCCACGCGCTGGTGGCCGACCGGCTGCCGGTGATCGGGCAGCGGTTCGGCTGGTACGCGAACGCGCCGCGGTCCGATGGATAGGCTGCCCGGCGTGGCGAGAGTGCGGTTGAGCGTGGCGGAGCGGCGGGCGGAGCTGCTGGCCGCCACCGTCGAACAGATCGAGGTGCGCGGAGTGGCCGCCGTGCGCATCGCGGACGTGGCCGCCGCGCTGGGGGTGAGCAACGCCCTGGTCCTGTACCACTTCTCCACGAAGGAGAGGCTGGTGGCCGCGGCCTTCGCGCATGCCGCGGAGGGCGACCTGGCCCATCTGCGCACCCTTCTGGGCCGGCGGACCACCGCTCTGCGCAGGCTGCGGGCCGCCCTCCGCTGGTACGCCCCCACCGGCCAGGCCAAGGGCTGGCGCCTGTGGATAGAGGGCTGGTCGGCCGCGCTGCGCGAACCCACCCTGCGCACGGTGACGCGCGACCTGGACCAGCAGTGGAAGGCGGCTTTGGCGGAGGTCATCGCGGAGGGCGTCGCGGCCGGCGAGTTCACCTGCCCCGACCCGCGGACCACGGCCCTGCGCCTGACGGCCCTGCTGGACGGTCTTGCGGTGCAGATGACGGCCTACGAGGGCGCCGCGCTGCCCCGCTCCCGCATGCTGGCCTGGGTGGACGAGGCCCTGAGCCGTGAGCTGGGCCTGGCCCCGGCCGCGGCGCCGGCGGGCTGACCCCGCACGCGACGAAGCCGCCTGCCCGGTTTCCCCCGAGGGCAGACGGCTCGCGTCAGGTGTCCAGAGATCAAAGCCGGTGCAGGCGACAAAGGTGCTCTGCCGTCTGAGCTACGCCGACCCGAAGTCGACGACGGGACTCGAACCCGCGACCGCCCCATTATGAGTGGAAGTAACCCGCGCCTTCGCACCTGGACGCTCTTACCGTAGCCGTCCCGGCCCACGGGGACACTTGATTAATCTCCGGGGCGCGGGGCGCGGGGCGTGGGGCACAGGACGCAGGGCCCACAACGCCGTTGTCAGGACGCGGACTTGATGTGCATCCGCACGGTGTACGGGTCCACGCTCCCCTTGGCCTCCACGTGGTCCCCCGACGACTCGCCCCGCAGCCGCCGTCCGAACCACGGCACCAGGTACTCGCGCGCCCAGTTGATGTTGTCGCGCCGCACCTCCAGGGTGCCGCGGGGCGGCTCCGGGGGCCACGGCTGGTCCGGGTCCGCGGGGACCTCCAGACCCAGGACCTGGGCCGCGCGGAGCGCCACGCGCGTGTGGCCCTCCGCGGAGAGGTGCAGCCGGTCGCCGTCCCACGCGCGGCGGTCCTGGATGGTCTTGAGGGACCACAGGTCGAGGACCGGGCAGCCGTACCGGTCGGCGATCGCACGGACATGGCCGTTGTACGTGGCGATCTTGCCGCGCAGGTGCTTGAGGACCGGCACCCCGCGGGTGTCGAACCCCGTGGTCACCATGACGGTGCCGACCGACGACGTGAGGTCGACGACGGCGCGCTCGAACCGCTCGGCGACCTCGTCCGGGTCGGTGCCGGGGCGGATGATGTCGTTGCCGCCGGCGCAGAACGTCAGGAAGTCGGGGGCCATCTTCTTGGCCAGGGGCACCTGGCCCGCGACGATCTGGTCGAGCAGCTTGCCGCGCACGGCGAGGTTGGCGTACCGGAAGGTGTGCTCCGGCAGCCGGTCGTCGAGCAGCACGGCAAGACGGTCGGCCCAGCCGACGAACGTTCCGTCCGGGCCGGGGTCCCCCACGCCTTCGGTGAAGCTGTCGCCGACCGCTGCGTAGGAGGTGAATGTGTCAGGGATGAAGGATGTCGACTCTGCTCTCACGTCGCCATATTGTTCACCTCGCTAAGTGACCTACGCCACCGTAGGGAGGGGTTGACGGAGGGTGAGATAAGCCACCGGTCAAGATTCGTCCAAGCCAGGAATACGTGACGGGTCCGGCGGCACTCATACGCGACGGAAGCGGAACACCGCCGCGTCCAGGTCACCGCGCAGCCCGGTCCGCAGTCCGTGGTGGAGCAGCACCGCGCCCCGGTGGGTCTTGCCCGTGTCCTGGCAGACGTAGGCCGCTGTGGGGTCCAGTCCCTTCAGCCGCAGCCGGGGCGGCTCCTCCCCGTAGGACTGCGCGCGCAGCCAGGCGAGGACCACGGTCTCGTCACCGTGGACGTACTGGATCGCGCTGAGCGGCTCCGAGGGCGGGCGCAGCCGGTGGAGGTCCCCGAGCTGCACCACGGGCCTGATCTCCTTGTAGAGCGTCACCCAGTCGGCCGCTTCGGCGAGCTCCTCCGCGCTCCATCGCGTGAGGTCGCCGCCGATGCCGAGCACTCCCGCCAGCGCGCTCACGAAGCGGAAGCGCAGCGTACTGACCCGGCCGTTGAGCTGGGTGTTCGGACTGTCCGTCACCCAGGCGGCCATGACGCGCGCCGGGTGCAGCTGGCCGAAGCCGTGCTGAACGGCGAGCCGGTCCAGGGGGTCGGTGTTGTCGGAGGTCCACACCTGGTCGGTGCGGGAGAGGATCCCGAGGTCGACGCGTCCGCCGCCGCCCGAGCAGGACTCGAAGGCGACGGCGGGGTGCGCGGCGCGCAGCCGGTCCAACAGGCCGTAGAGGGCGTGCACATGGGCGTTCCAGATCCGCTGCGGATATGGCTCGCCGGGCCATCCCGCGTCGCTGAAGCAGCGGTTGAAGTCCCACTTCACGTAGTCGATCGGGGCGCTGGACAGGAGTGCGTCGAGCTGCTCCCACAGATGCTCCCGGACGTCCTCGCGGGCGAGGTTGAGCACGAGCTGGTTGCGGAACTCCGTGCGTTCGCGGCCGGGTTGGTGCTGCACCCAGTCGGGGTGCGCCCGGTAGAGGTCGCTGTCCGGGTTGACCATCTCCGGCTCGACCCAGATCCCGAAGCGCATGCCCAGCGCGTGCACCTCGTCGGCGAGCGGTTTGAGGCCGCCGGGGAAGCGGTCCGGGGCGGGCGTCCAGTCTCCGAGCCCGGCCCGGTCGCTGACGCGCCGCCCGAACCACCCGTCGTCGACCACGAACAGCTCGACCCCCAGGGCGGCGGCCTTCCCGGCGAGGGTCCGCTGCTGCTCCTCGGAGATGTCGAACCGGGTGGCCTCCCAGGAGTTGTAGAGCACGGGCCGCGGCTCGGCCGCGTCCGGGATCACGTGCGCACGCTGATAGGCGTGCCAGGCCCGGCTCGCCCCGCCGAAGCCGCCGTCGCTCCACAGCCCGGCGAAGACCGGCGTCACCACCTGTGCGCCGGGGGCGAGCAGTTCCTGCCCGGAGTCGTCGTGGCCCTGGCCGCCGGTGATCTGCACGGTGCCGTCCGGCAGCCGGCCCACGCAGATCCGCCAGGACCCCGACCAGGCCAGCGCGCAGCCGTAGACCTCGCCGTGCTCCTCGGTGGCCCCCTCCGCGTCGAGCGCGACCCAGGGCAGGTGCTGGTGCCCGGTGTGCCCGCGACGGCTGCCGATCACCTGCTCGCCGTAGGTGAGGTCCGCCCGCACGAGCCGTGACTCGGCCGCCCAGCGCCCGTGCAGCTGGGAGAGCCGCCACTGGTCGCGCGCCGGCAGCGTCCAGGTCGCGGAGTCGGCGCGGAGCAGTTCGAGCGCGGGGGCGTCGGCGGGCCCGTCGTGGCGCAGGACGGCGAACCGCTCGATGACGTCCCCCCGCGTGCGGTAGACGAGGGTGATGCTCAACCGGTGGACGGCATCGGTGAAGTGGAGCCGCAGTTCTTCGCGCTCGGTCGCGGCCTCCGCGAACCGCCACTCGCTGCCGCGCACCCCGGCGCCCCGCACGGAGAGGGCGGGACGCACGAAGCGCCGCCCGCCCTCGACGGGATACTCCTCGTGGCCGTCGAGCCGCGACTCGAAGGACCGCTCGGCGGGCAGCGGCTGCGCGGCGAGCGCCTCGGCGTCGGCCAGCGTGATGCGCGGACCCCAGTGCAGGTGCAGCAGCTCGTCCCGGTCCGTGAGCCGCAGCGCATATCCGCTGGTGGGCCCGGAGAGCAGCCACGTACGACCGTCTTCGCCGACCTCGATCATCGATCCCCCACCGTCGCAGAGCCGGACGCGCGTGTACGGACATCATCAAGGGGGATCACCTGTGAGGCAACGCTCATGCACCAGGAGTGATTGCCTCAGGAACCCATGTCGTATGGTCGAAGCCGCACCCCACCGGCGAGTCGCGCCGGCGGCCGGACGGGAGGAGCCCCCGTGACGCAGCAGGTCCCGCCGACAGAGCTGACGACGACCGAGCCGGCGGAGCCGGAGCTCGCCGGTGTCCGCAACTTCCGTGACGTGGGCGGGCTTCCGACGGTGGACGGCCGCCGCGTCCGGCAGGGCCGGCTCTTCCGCAGCGGTCACCTCGCGCACGCCACGCCGGCCGACGCCGCGTTCCTCTCCACCCTGGGCCTGCACACGATCTACGACTTCCGCAACGCGGCCGACCAGCGGCTCGAAGGCCCGGACGTGGAGCTGCCGGGCGTGCGCAACGTGAACCTGCCGCTGACCGACCCGGCCCACGGCGCCGAGTTCTGGACGATGGTCCGCGACGGCGATCTGGACCAGCTGCGCGCGGCCCTGTCCGAGGGGCAGGCCGCGGGGCGCCTCTCCGACACGTACCGCGAGATCATCAGGGACCGCACCGCCGAGCACAGCCGGGTGCTGCACGAGATGGCCGCGGACAGCGTGCCCGCCCTGATGCACTGCGCCGCGGGCAAGGACCGCGCGGGCCTCTCGATAGCCGTCACGCTCCTCGCCGTCGGCGTCGAGCGCGACGCCATCGAGGCGGACTACCTGGAGTCGAACGCCACACACCGTCGCTACAAGGTGCGCCGCAGCTCGGACTCCCCGAACGCGATGTCCCCCGAGATCATGCAGCTGCTCAGCCCGCTCTTCGAGGCCCGCGCCGAGTACCTGGCCGCGGCCTTCGACACGATCGAGCAGACCTGGGGCGACACGGAGACCTACCTCAGCGAGGGCCTCTCGCTGGCCCCGGAGACCCGCGAGCGCCTGCGCGAGCACCTCCTGGACTGAGCGGGCCGCCCCGTCACTGGTTCTGGGCGCCCAGTGTGAACAGCAGGTAGATGAAGGCCGCGAAGAGGTGGCCCACGGCCACGTAGATGATCAGCCGGATCCAGAGCCCGCGGGGGAGCTTCTCCTCCAGGGACATGGCCTTCTTCGCGGGCGCGGGTGCCGGCTCGGGGGCGGGCGCGGGCTCGGGGGCGGGCTCGGGCTCGGGGGCAGGGACGGACTCCGGCCGGCCGGGCTGCTGCGCTTCGGATTCCGTCATCGCGAATCTCCCGGGGTGGGGCTGTGCGCGGTCCCGCCGAGGCACAGCGCGGTGGCGGGACTCTGCAACAGGGTGTGGACGAAGAGAAGGTCGGTGCCGAGGTGGTCGGCGGCGGCGATCCGGTGCGGGGTCAGCGAGTCGAAGTGCGCGCTGTCGCCCGGGTCGAGCGTGTACGTGGTGTCGCCGAGGCGCAGCCGCAGGCGGCCCTGGAGGACGTAGAGCCACTCCTCGCCGGGGTGGACGCGCACGATGTCGCCCTGCGCCCCGTGCGGCACGTGCACCCGCAGCGCCTGCATGCCGCGGCCCTGCGAGCCCGCCTGCCGGTAGGTCCAGCCGCCCGCCCGGGTCGGTTCCATGTCCGAGGCGCGGACGACGGCGTCCCGGTCGGCGGGCTTCTCGCCGAGCAGCTCCGAGACCGTCGTACCGTAGGTACGGGCCAGGGCGAGCAGCAGCGGCAGGGACGGCTGGCGCTGGCCGGTCTCCAGGCGGGAGAGATGGGCGGGCGAGAGCCCGGCGGTGCGGGCCGCCGCCTCCAGCGTCAGGGCGGCGCGTCGGCGCAGCTCACGCAGTTGCGGGGCGACGGCGGGCAGGGCGTCGTCGGCTTCCGGGTCGAGCGGTACGGGCTCGGCAGTGCTCATGTCTCCGATTGAGCCAGACCTTTGCCTCCGAGGCAATTTTCTTGCCTCAGAGGCAAAAGCCTCCGGCCGGCGTCTTCTCGGGGCTCCGGGAGCGGATCCCCATTGGGTTGAGCGGCCCCAGTGGCTCCAGCGGTCCCTCAGCGGTTCGCGACCGCCTGTTTCACCAGCGTCTTGCCGAAGTCCCACATCAGCCCGCCCCCGCTGTGCGCCTCGTCCATGACGTCGGTGAAGGCGGCCACGAACCGGTCGACCTCCCGCTCCCCCACGATCAGCGGCGGGATCAGCTTGATGACCTCCAGATGGTCGCCGGAGACCTGGGTGAGGATGCGGTGCTTCTGGAGCAGCGGCACCACGACCATCTGCGCGAAGAGTCCCTTGCGCGCCGCCTGGAGCATCGACCAGCGGCCGCGCAGCTTCAGCGACTTGGGGCGCCCGAACTCGATGCCGACCATCAGGCCCCGGCCACGCACCTCGCTCAGGAGCTCGTAGCGGTCCACGAGCGCGCCGAGCCGCGTCTTCAGGAGCTCGCCGGTGACCCGCGCGTTCGCGACGGTCTCCTCGTTCTCCATCACCGAGAGGACCGCGAGCCCGGCCGCCATGGCCTGCGCGTTGGACCCGAAGCTCGCCGAGTGCACGAGCACCCGGTCCATGGACGAGTAGACCTTCTTGAAGATCCAGTCCTTGCCGAGCGTCGCGCCCACCGGCACATAGCCGCCGGACAGCGCCTTGGCCACGCACACCAGGTCCGGCTCCACGCCTTCCTCGTGCTGGTAGGCGTAGAAGTCGCCGGTCCTGCCCAGCCCCGTCTGCACCTCGTCGGCGATCAGCAGCGCCTTGTGCCGGTGGAGCAGCTCCTGGGCGGCCCGCAGATAGCCGGGCGGCGTCTCGTGCACGCCCTTGCCCTGGATGGGCTCCAGGATCAACCCGGCCACGTCGCCCTTCGCCAGCTCCGCGCGCAGGGCGTCCAGGTCGCCGAGCGGTACGGCGGTGTCGGGCAGCAGCGGCGCGAACCCGTCCCGGAAGCCGGACTCGCCGTTCACCGAGAGCGAGCCGGTGGTCAGGCCGTGGAAGGCGTGCGTGCAGTACAGCACCCTCGGCTTGCCCGTCGCGTACCGCGCGAACTTCAGGGCCGTCTCGACGGCCTCCGTGCCACTGTTGCCGAAGAACACCCGGTCCAGGTGCGGGCTGTGGGCCAGCAGCTTCTCGGCCAGGAGTCCGGGCAGCGGCTGGCAGTCGAAGCGGGTCAGGTCGGCGAGCGAGGCGTCCAGGACGTCGTGCAGCGCCTTGCGGACCACGGGGTGGTGGCGGCCCAGGCCCATCACGCCGAAGCCCGCGAGCATGTCGAGGTAGTCGTTGCCCTCCGCGTCCCAGAAGTACGCGCCCTCGGCCCGCTCGTAGACCTTGTCGAAGCCGATCGTGTGCAGCATGCGCGGCAGCTGGTGGTTCAGATGCCGCGCATGCAGTTCGTAGCGCTCGGCGCCCCGCTCGGCGAGGAGTCTGCCGAGGTCGAACTCCTTGGTCATGCTTGCTGCTCCTTGGCTGCCAGAGTGGCGCTGATCCGCCCCGCGATCTCGACGGGGGTGAGCCCGAGGTCCGCGAGCACCTCGGCGCGCTTGGCGTGCGCGAGGAACTGCTCGGGGATGCCGAACCGCCGTACGGGGACGTCGACGTCGGCGTCGCCGAGCGCGAGGGCGACCGCCGCCCCGACCCCGGAGGCCCGGCTGTTGTCCTCGACGACCGCCACGACCCGGTGCCGTGCGGCGAGTGCGGGCAGCTCGGCGTCGACGGGCTTGACCCAGCGCGGGTCGAGAACCGTGCAGCCGAGCCCCCGCTCCCGCAGCAGCTCCGCGGCCTGGAGGCAGACCGGTGCCATGACGCCGACCGCCACGAGGAGCACGTCGGTGCCGGCGTCCTCGGGCCCCTGGCTCAGCACGTCCATGCCGCCGATCCGGTCGACCGCGGGGATCGCGGGGCCCACCGACTCCTTGGGGAAGCGCAGCAGCGTCGGCGCGTCGTCCACGGCGACCGCTTCCCGCAGCTGCGCGCGCAGCTGGTCGGCGTCGCGCGGCGCGGCGATCCGCAGGCCCGGCACGACCTGGAGGATCGACATGTCCCACATGCCGTTGTGCGAGGCCCCGTCGACGCCGGTGATCCCGGCCCGGTCCAGGACGAAGGTGACGCCGCACTCGTGCAGCGCGACGTCCATCAGGAGCTGGTCGAAGGCGCGGTTGAGGAAGGTGGCGTAGACGGCGACGACGGGATGCAGGCCTCCGGTCGCGAGCCCGGCGGCGGACACCGTGGCGTGCTGTTCGGCGATCCCGACGTCCCAGACCCGGTCGGGGAAGGACTGGGCGAACTTCGTCAGGCCCACCGGGCCCAGCATGGCCGCGGTGATCGCGACCACGTCCTCGCGCTCGGCCCCGATGCGGACGATCTCGTCGCCGAACACCGAGGTCCAGGACGGCCCGTTGGAGGGCGCGAGGGGCTCGCAGGTCAGCGGGTCCATCACGCCCACCGTGTGGAACCGGTCGGCCTCGTCGGCGAGCGCGGGTTCGTAGCCCCGGCCCTTCTCGGTGAGGCAGTGGACGATGACGGGTCCGTGGAAGCGTTTGGCGCGTCGCAGCGCGGACTCGACGGCCCCGGTGTCGTGCCCGTCGATCGGCCCGACGTACTTGAGCCCCAGGTCCTCGAACATGCCCTGCGGTGCGAAGGCGTCCTTGAACCCCTTCTTGGCGCCGTGCAGCGACTCGTACAGGGTGTGGCCGACGACCGGGGTGCGCTGGAGTATGTCCTTGCCCCAGGCGAGGACCTGTTCGTAGCTGTCGGTCGTACGCAGCGTGGCGAGGTGGTTGGCGAGGCCGCCGATGGTGGGGGCGTACGAGCGCTCGTTGTCGTTGACGACGATGATCAGTGGGCGGTCCTTCGCGGCCGCGATGTTGTTGAGCGCCTCCCACGCCATGCCGCCGGTGAGCGCGCCGTCCCCGATCACGGCGACGACGTGGCCGCGCTCCCCCTGGACCTGCCGCGCCTTGGCCAGGCCGTCGGCCCAGCCGAGCGCGGTCGAGGCGTGGCTGTTCTCCACGATGTCGTGCTCGGACTCGGCGCGCGAGGGGTAGCCGGAGAGGCCGCCCTTGCCGCGCAGCTTGGAGAAGTCCTGCCGGCCGGTGAGGAGTTTGTGCACGTAGCTCTGGTGGCCGGTGTCCCAGACGATGCGGTCGAGCGGTGACTCGAAGACCCGGTGCAGGGCGATGGAGAGTTCCACCACCCCCAGGTTGGGCCCGAGGTGACCTCCGGTCCTGGCGACCGCGTGCACCAGGAACTCCCGTACCTCCTCGGCCAGTTCGTCGAGCTCGGTCTCGGTCAGCGCCTTCAGGTCACGCGGCCCCCGAATGGATTCCAGGATGGTCATGCTCGGGCCCCCTCTCTGGTTGAACTCAGCTCACGGTGACGTCGGGCACCCCTGAGGTGACCCCGTCGTCCTGCATCTGTGCGGCGATCTTCATCGCCTCTTCGATGAGGGTCTCCACGATCTTCGACTCGGGGACGGTCTTGACGACCTCGCCCTTGACGAAGATCTGACCCTTGCCGTTGCCGGACGCGACGCCCAGATCCGCCTCGCGGGCCTCCCCCGGCCCGTTCACGACGCATCCCATGACGGCGACACGCAGCGGCACTTCCATGCCGTCGAGCCCCGCGGTCACCTCGTCGGCCAGCTTGTACACGTCGACCTGGGCCCGCCCGCAGGACGGGCAGGAGACGATCTCCAGGCGGCGCTGTCTGAGGTTCAGCGACTCCAGGATCTGGATGCCGACCTTGACCTCCTCGGCGGGCGGCGCGGACAGCGAGACCCTGATGGTGTCGCCGATGCCCTCGGAGAGCAGCGCGCCGAAGGCGACGGCCGACTTGATCGTGCCCTGGAAGGCGGGACCGGCCTCGGTCACGCCCAGGTGCAGCGGGTAGTCGCAGGCGGCGGCCAGCTGGCGGTAGGCGTTGACCATGACCACCGGGTCGTTGTGCTTCACCGAGATCTTGATGTCGCTGAAACCGTGCTCCTCGAAGAGCGACGCCTCCCACAGGGCCGACTCGACGAGGGCCTCCGGGGTCGCCTTGCCGTACTTCTTGAGGAGGCGGGCATCCAGGGAGCCCGCGTTCACGCCGATGCGGATCGGCGTGCCCGCGTCGTTCGCCGCGCGCGCGATCTCGCGCACCTTGTCGTCGAACTGCTTGATGTTGCCCGGGTTCACGCGGACCGCGGCGCAGCCCGCGTCGATCGCCGCGAACACGTACTTCGGCTGGAAGTGGATGTCGGCGATCACCGGGATCTGCGACTTGCGCGCGATCGTCGCGAGGGCGTCCGCGTCGTCCTGCGTCGGGCACGCCACCCGCACGATCTGGCAGCCGGACGCGGTCAGTTCCGCGATCTGCTGCAAGGTGGCCCCGATGTCGGACGTACGCGTCGTCGTCATCGACTGCACCGACACCGGCGCACCGCCCCCCACGGCCACCGGCCCGACCTCGATGCGCCGCGAGACGCGGCGCTCCGCGATCGGCCGGACCGGCAGCTCAGGAAGGCCCAGTGAGACAGGCGTTCCAGGGGTCATGACGTCACCCGCGGTTTCCGGAGACCGTCTCACGGGCGGCGCGGATGGACTCCTTGAGGGAGCCCATGGTGGCGAGGACGGCGGTCGGCTCGTAGCCGCAGTGCGCCATGCAGTTGGCGCACCGCGGGTCCTTGCCGCGGCCGTACTTGCTCCAGTCGGTCTCCTCGATGAGCTCCTTGTACGTCGGGACGTACCCGTCGCTCATCAGGTAGCAGGGGCGCTGCCAGCCGAAGAGCGAGTAGTTCGGGATCGCCCAGGCGGTGCACGGGAAGTCGGCCTTGCCCTCGAGGAAGTCGAGGAACAGCGGCGAGTGGTTCAGGCGCCAGCGGCGCCTGTTGCCGCCCGCGAAGGCCTTCTTGAACAGTTCGCGGGTCTGGTCGACGCCCAGGAAGTGCTCCTGGTCGGGCGCCTTCTCGTAGGCGTAGGCGGGCGACAGCATCATCTCGTCGACTTCCAGCTCGTCGTTGAGGAAGTTGAGGACCTCGATGATGTTCTGCGGGGTGTCGTTGCTGAAGAAGGTGGAGTTGGTGGTCACCCGGAAGCCGCGCTTCTTGGCTTCCTTGATGGCGGCCACGGCCTCGTCGAACACGCCCTCCTTCGCGACGGATTCGTCGTGCCGTTCCCGCATTCCGTCGATGTGCACGGCGAACGCGAAGTACGGGGAAGGGGTGAACTTCTCCAGCTTCTTGCGCAGCAGCATGGCGTTGGTGCAGAGGAAGACGTACTTCTTCTTCGCCACCAACTGCCGCACGATCTCGTCCATGTGAGGGTGCATCAGGGGTTCGCCACCGGCGATGGACACCATCGGCGCACCGGATTCGAGCACGGCGCCCACGGCCTGGGCCACCGGCATGCGCTGCTTGAGCACCCCGGCCGGGTGCTGGATCTTGCCGCATCCCTCACACGCGAGATTGCACGCGAAGAGCGGCTCCAACTCGACGATCAGCGGGAACTTTTCGCGCTTGCGGAGCTTCTGTTCAAAGAGATAGGTCGCGACCTTGACGGTCTGGCGCAGCGGCATGGCCATCTGGCTCACCTCCGAGGGAGCAAAGAAGAACGGTGCCATTCGAAAAACGCGGGAAGCACGGCACGAAGAACACGGAAAGCTGATATTCCACCGCGTACCGTGCCGATGCGGACGAGTTCGTGCTGTGGGGCGTCCACGACCACCCGGACGGCGGCAACCGGCCGGTCTCCGGCCCGCATCGCGCTGCGCAGCGTCGTGGCGGACTCCATGTCCACCGCGATCGCGCCCGTGGCGAGCAGGTCGGCGCGTTCGTGGCCGCGGACGACGTGGTCGGATCCGGTGAGCGGGCCGGTGTGCACGGTGCGGCCGGGCACGGCCCGCACCAGCTCCTTGACCAGCAGCTCGGTTCCGACGCAGGACGTGTGGCCGTGTGCGTCGCGCGTTTCGTCGGCGACGACCAGGTCGCCGGGGTGCATGCCGGGCGCGAGCCCGGCACAGAAGCCGGTGGCCACGACGGCGGCGTGGCGCAGCGGTTCCTTGCCGAGGGCGCCGGTGACGGCACGCTCGGCGTTCTTGGGGCCCATGCCCGTACGCAGCAGGGTGACCCGCCCGTGTGCCGCCCCGCGCTCGCCCGTGCGCAGGGCGAGGTGCTCGATGCCGAGCGCGCAGGCGATCAGCAGCGGTGCGGGGCCCGGCACGGCCGGGGTCCGGGCCATCAGCCCCCCTTGGCGGAGAGGCCGGCGAACGGCTCCCCGTTGACGTACCGGCCGAGGGCGGTGAGCGGGAACACCTGTCGGTAGAGGTGGTAGTTGATGGAGAAGTCCCAGGGGAAGCCGGTGCCGGTGAAGTACGGCTCGTCCCAGGAGCCGTCCTCCCGCTGGGTCTCGACGAGCCAGGCGACGCCCCGCTCCACGGCCTTGGAGTCCCGCTCACCGGCGGCGAGCAGCGAGAGCAGCGCCCAGGCGGTCTGCGACGCGGTGGAGACGCCGTGGCCGCGCCACTCCTCGTAGCGGTAGGAGCGCAGGTCCTCGCCCCAGCCGCCGTCGTCGTTCTGCACCGACTCCAGCCAGCGGACGGCGCGGCGCAGCGCGGGGTGCGAGCCCGGCAGCCCGGCCGCGGTCAGCGCGGGCACCACCGACCCGGTCCCGTACACGTAGTTGACGCCCCAGCGGCCGAGCCAGGAGCCGTCCGGTTCCTGTTCGGCGAGCAGCCACTCGATGCCGCGCCGGGTGCGCGGGTCGTGTGCCTTGCCCTCGACGGCGAGCATCTCGACGACGTGCCCGGTGACGTCGGCCGACGGCGGGTCGATGACCTCGCCGAAGTCGCAGAACGGGAGCCGGTTGGGGAACGGGCTCGTGTTGTCGGCGTCGAAGGCGGCCCAGGCGCCGTTCTTGGACTGCATGCCGAGGTTCCAGCGCACGCCGCGGCTGATGGCGTTCTCCAGGCGCGTGCGGTCCGGGTGGTCCACCCGGCGCAGGGCGAGGATGACCTCGGCGGTGTCGTCGATGTCGGGGTAGTTGTCGTTGTGGAACTCGAACGCCCAGCCGCCGGGGGCCAGTTGGGGCCTGCGTACGGCCCAGTCGCCGGGCCGGGCGATCTCCTCGGCGAGCATCCAGTCCGCCGCCTTGATCAGCTGCGGGTGGTCGGCGGGCACGCCCGCGTCGGCGAGCGCGATGGTCGCCAGGCAGGTGTCCCAGACCGGCGACTGGCAGGCCTCGATCATCCGGGCGCCGTCCTCGCGCCAGACGGCGAACCGGTCGAGCGAGGCGAGGCCCGCCTTGAGGACGGGGTGCTCCAGGTCGTAGCCGAGGAGGTGCAGGGCGATCACGGAGTAGACGGCGGGCGGCTGGATGCCGCCCCAGCAGCCGTCGTTCTCCTGGCGCTCGATGATCCACCGGGCGGCGGTGTTCATCGCGGCCTTGCGCACCGCGCGCGGGGCGACCTTGCGGTAGAGGTGCAGCGCCTTGTCCAGGCGCTGGAAGAGGCCGTCCCAACTGCCCACGGGGGCGAGCGGCTTGCCGGGGTTGGGCACGCGCGCGTCGCTGTGCAGTTCGTCCAGCGGGAAGGGTGCGGGCCGGACGGGCCGCTTGGCGGAGACGACCGTGAGCGGCACGATCGTCTGCCGGGCCCAGCAGCCGAAGTCGTAGATGTTGAGGGGCAGCCACTTGGGGAAGTAGAGGAGCTCCGGCGGGAGTTCGGGGAGGTCGTCCCACTTCCACCAGCCGAAGAGCGCGAGCCAGATACGGGTGAAGACGCGGCTCGCGGCGATGCCGCCCTGGTCGCGGACCCAGGCGGCGGCCCGCGCCATGTGCGGGGCGTCGGGGGCGTCGCCCGCCAGGCGCAGCGCGACGTACGCCTCGATGGTGGTGGAGAGGTCGCCGGGGCCCCCGAAGAAGGTGGCCCAGGTGCCGTCCTCGCGCTGCTCGCCGCGGATGAAGAGCGCGGCGGCCCGCGTGGTCTTCTCGTCGCGGATGCCCAGGAACTGACGGAGCAGCAGGTCCTCGGCGTCCATCGTGACGTTCGTCTCGAGGTCGCCTTTCCACCAGCCCTGGGCGTCCTGCTGCGCGAGCAGGAAGTCGGTGGAGCGTTGTATGGCTCGGGTGGCGGCGTCAGGTGGCCCTGCCGTCGCCACGGCCTGGTCGAGTGGCTGGCTGGCCGAGGTTGCGCGGGGCGTCACCGCTCCGGTGCTTCCGTCGGTCGTCGCTGTCATGGCTTCCCCTTCGTGCAGTCGTCTTCTCTGCTGTGGGTCCGCCGTCGGCCGACGCGCGGAGCGCCGGCCGGCGACTGCCTGGGGGTCTGGGGGTCACCCCCCAGAAGGCCCGTGTATCTCCTCGACGGCGATCACCTTTTCCGTACGACGACGAAATCGGCGAGCGCGACGAGCTGGGCCCGCACCCGGTCCGGCATCTGGATGGTGTCCAGCGCCTCGATGGCGATGGTGTGCTGGCGCCGGGCCTCCTGCGCGGTCCACTCCCGGCCGCCCGCCTGCTCGATGAGGGCGGCGCGCGCGGCGAACTCCTCCTCGGAGAAGCTGTCGAAGTCGTTGCTCTTGGCGTCGGCCGCGAGCAGCTCGGCCAGCTGCTCGGACGCGGGACCGCCGGCGTCGAGCGCGGCCACGACCGGCAGCGACTTCTTGCGCTGGCGCAGGTCGCTCCAGGTCTGCTTGCCGGTGGACTCCGGGTCGCCCCAGATGCCGAGCAGATCGTCCACGGCCTGGAAGGCGAGGCCGAGGTGGTAGCCGTACTTCTCCAGGACGTCGGCGGTGTGGTCGTCGGCCCCGCCGAGCACGGCACCGATGGAGACGGCGCAGGCGAGCAGGGCGCCGGTCTTGTTGCCCTCCATCTCCAGGCACTCCTCGACGGTGACCCGCTCGCGGTGCTCGTAGGAGATGTCCTGGGCCTGGCCGTCGATCAGGGCGCGGGTCGCGGTGGTCAGGCGGCGCGTGGCGCGGCCCGCCTCGACGGTGCCGATCTCCAGGAGGATCTCGTTGGCGAGCGCGAACAGGGCGTCGCCCACGAGGATGGCCTGGGCCGGGCCGTGCACCTTCCACACCGTGTCGCGGTGGCGGCGCTGCTCGTCGCCGTCCATCAGGTCGTCGTGCAGCAACGAGAAGTTGTGCACCAGCTCCACGGCGACGGCTCCGGGGACGCCGACCTCGGGGGCGGCTCCCGCGGCCTCCGCGGAGAGCAGGGCGAGGGCGGGGCGCACGGCCTTGCCGCCGTCGCCGTCCGACGGGTTGCCCTCGGCGTCGATCCAGCCGAAGTGGTAGGCGGCGACGGTGTCCATGGGCGGCGCGAGGCGGTCCACGGCGGACCGCAGCACCGGGGTGGCCAGCGTCCTTCCGCGCTCGAGCAGTGAGGTCACGTCCACCGTGTCGGCAGCCGGTTCGGCCGAGGGCACAGTCGGCACAGTTTCTCCTCTTGTTCCAATGCTGGCTTTCTGGGGACCTGACCCCAGAAGGGCTGGCTTCACGCGGCCTCCTCGACGTCGAAGAGGTGATCACGTGGGCGGTCGAGTGCACGGAGAGCGGCCCCGGCGGCGTTGATGCCGCTGCGGACGGCGCTCTCCATGGTCGCGGGCCACCCGGTGGCGGTCCACGCCCCGGCCAGGTAGAGGCCGGGAGCCTTGGTGCGCGCACCGGGCCGCAGCCGGCCCACACCGGGAGTCGGCGCGAACGTCGCCGTGCGCTCCCGTGTCACGAAGAAGTCCCGCACCTCGGCGCCGTGGGCGGCGGGCAGCAGGCGTTCGAGTTCCGGCAGATAGCGCTCGCGCAGCGCGGCGACGGGCGCGTCGATCTCGTCCTGGGCGGCGGATTGGGACACGGCGAGGTACTGGCCCTCGGTGAGTCCGGAGGCCTCGGTCCGATCGAAGACCCACTGCACCGGGGAGCCGACGGCCGCGAAGAAGGGCCGCTTGAGCACCTTGCGGTCGTAGACGACGTGGACGTTGAGGATCGGCGCGGTGTCGATGTCCAGCAGCCGGTCGGGCTCGTCGAGGGCGCCCTCGGGGAGCAGGTCGTGGGTCTCGTGCTGCGGTACGGCGAGCACGACGGTCTGCGCGGCGAACTCGTCGCCGGGAACTTCGACCTTCCAACCCCCGTTGTCCGTACGGGAGATGGAGGTGACTCGTGTCCTCAGTTCGGTTCGCACGCCCGCGGAGTCGAGCGCCTTGCGGGCGAGGGTGTCATGGAGATCACCGAGGGGCACCCGGGCCCAGCCGATGTCGGCGGCGCCGGGGTCCGAGAGCAGCCCGGTCTTGAAGACCATCGCGGCGAGCCCCAGCGAGGTGTCGCCCGCGACGGCGTTCAAGGTGGCCACGCCGACCAGGTCCCACAGGGCCTCGACGGCGCGCGCCGACTGGCCGTGCGCGGTGAGCCAGCTGCCGAAGTCCTGGCCGTCCAGCTTGGGGTCGGCGGGGTCGAGTCCCTTGAGGGCGAGCGCGGCGCGGCCCACGCTCGCGCGCTCGGCGAGCGACAGATGGGGGTACGTGGCCAGGCTCGCCGCCAGGTGCAGCGGCACGGGCAGCGCGGTGCGGCGCAGCCGTCCGAGGCGGTTGCGGTCGGCGTCCAGTACGGGCACGTCGAGACGTTCCTGCACGGGGGCGAGTGCCGTCCCCTCGACGCGGTCGAGGAACCAGCGGTAGGCGGTGCAGCAGCGCAGATAGACGTGCTGGCCGTTGTCGACGGTCAGCTCGCCGCGCTGGAAGGAGAAGGCGAGCCCGCCGAGGCGCGGCCGCCCTTCGAGCAGCGTCACGCGCAGGCCCGCGTCGGCGAGGGACAGCGCCGCGGTGATGCCGGCGAGACCGCCACCGACCACCACGGCGGCCCCTCGGCCCGCGTCGCCGTCGGCCTCCGCGGCCGCTCGCGCGTCGTCGTCCGTCATGCTCTCTCCCCCTCGGCGGTTGCAGTCTGGGACGCCGGGGCCGAGCGGAGGGTTGCCCGCCGGTTGCCGGAAGTCGCCCCGCGTTCACCGCATGCGCGCCCGATGCCCCTCACGTACGCCTCCTGACGGTCTGCCGGGAGATGGTGCGCGCATCCAGACCGGAGAGTCCGCGCACGGCGACGTACGCCTTTTCGCGGCCCGGCAGCGAGACGCGACCGCGCAGGACCGCCTCCGGCTCCCGCTCGATGCGGTCCAGAAGCCTGCGGTAGATGCCCGCCATGGCGGCGACGCAGGCCCCGCTGCGCCGGTCGAGCATGGGAAGCAGGCGGTATCCCTCGGCGAAGAGGGCCCGCGCCCTGCGCACCTCGAAGTGCACGAGCCCGGCGAAGTCGGATCCGGCCGGCGGAAGCGGGCCGGAGAACCCGGCGGAGCAGCCGAACTTCGCGAGGTCGTCGGCGGGCAGGTAGGTGCGCCCGCCCTCCGCGTCCTCGCGCACGTCTCGCAGGATGTTGGTCAGTTGGAGCGCGAGACCGAGCGTGTCGGCATACTCGGGCGCGCGCTCGGCGTTGAGCGCCCCCGGTTCCGTGCCGAACACGCCCAGCGAGAGCCGTCCGATGGCCCCGGCCACGCAGCGGCAGTAGACCTTGAGGTCGTCCCACGTCTCGTACGTCTCGCCGCGGACGTCCATCAGGACGCCGTCGATCAGCTCGTCGAGCCCGCCGAGCGGGATGGGGAAGCGGGTCGCGGCGTGCGCGAGCGCGACCGCCACGGGGTCGGTGTCGTCCTCGTCCACCTCACCCGCTTCGATCCGGGCCAGCAGGGCCCGGGTGTCGTCGAGGCGCTCGGCCTTCACGTCCGGCGCAAGGGCGCCGTCGCCGATGTCGTCCACGCGCCGCGACAGGGCGTAGAGCGCCGACATCGCGCGGCGCTTGGGCATCGGCAGCAGCCGGATGCCGTAGGCGAAATTGCGTGCCTGCTGCCCGGTGACGGCCTCGCAGTAGCTGTATGCGGCGAGTACCGGCGCGGACACGTTCGGGCCTGACTCCACGGTCCGGCTCACCCCTCTCCTCGCAGAACCGCCCCCACCTCACGCAGCAAACGCGGTGTGGTGGGCTTCGGCGGTCCAGGAAGTACGTCGTATCCGGCGGCGACGATCGCGGAGACCGCCGCCCTCCCCCCAGCCACGAATCCTGCAAGCAGCACCTTCAGCCTGCCGTGGACGCTACCCACCAGGGGGGTGCCTTCATTCAGGAGGCAGCGGGCGCGTTCTGCTTCATATGCAACCAGTGCGCGCACCGATGCGCCTGCTGTCGGTGCGGCCAGATCCCGCTCCTGGACATGGAACCGCTTCATGTCCTCGGCGGGCAGGTAGATGCGGTTTTGTCCCAGGTCCTCGGCGACGTCCTGGAGGTGCTCGACGATCTGGAGCCCGGTGCACACCGCGTCCGAGCGGCGGATCCGCTCCGGGGTCGCGGTGCCGGTGATGCCGAGGACGAGGCGGCCCACGGGGTTCGCGGACAGCTCGCAGTAGGCGAGGAGGTCGTCGTAGGTCTCGTAGCGCGTGACGAGCTGGTCCTGGCGGTTGGCCGCGATCAGGCCGAGGAAGGGCTCGGGGGTGAGGCCGCAGCGGCGCACGGTGGGCTGGAGCGCGCGCATCAAGGGGTGCCGCGGGGTGGAGTCGAAGACCCGGTGCAGGTCGGCCTCGAAGGCGTCCAGGAGGGCCGCCCGGTCGTCGGCCGCCTCGGGGTCCACGCCCAGGTGGCGGGCGTCGGCGCCGCCGGGGGCCAGGTCGCCGTCGCCGATGTCGTCGACGAGGCGGGCGTAGCCGTACACGGCCATGAGGTCGTCGCGCCAGGCGCGGGGCAGGAAGAAGGGCGCCACGGGAAAGTTCTCGTCCGCGGCCTTCGCGAGGACTGCGGATGCGTCGTGCAGCTGGAGATCATCCGTAGCCATTGCCGTCACATCTCCCGTTCTACACTGCCGACCCAATACAACCCATTTCGGACACGCCGCCCGGCCCTCCGCGAGACGGACCGTGCCATGAGCCGGGGCGCCGCGCGATATCGCCCCACTTGCCGCGAATCAGCACCGCTACAGCTTACGTTGTACAACGCAGCCTGCCTCGCCGGGGTGTTCCGCGCATCACAACAACACACCGATTGGCGTCAATCTTCCCTGGGCCCACGGGACTTGGGGTAACGCACGGGGCGGTCGGGACTCAGGACGCGAAAGGGCCCCGCCGGGTTGACTCCGACGGGGCCCTCACACTTTCGGTCGTACGGACGTGCTATTTGCCCGTGAACTTCTCGTACTCCTTGATGACCTCGTCGGTCGGCCCGTCCATGCGCAGCTCGCCGCGCTCCAGCCACAGCACCCGGTCGCAGGTGTCACGGATGGACTTGTTGTTGTGGCTGACCAGGAAGACCGTGCCGGCCTCCTTGCGGAGCTCGCGGATGCGGGCCTCGGAGCGCTTCTGGAACTTGCGGTCGCCCGTCGCCAGCGCCTCGTCGATCATCAGGACGTCGTGGTCCTTGGCGGCCGCGATGGAGAAGCGCAGGCGGGCGGCCATGCCCGAGGAGTAGGTACGCATCGGCAGGGTGATGAAGTCGCCCTTCTCGTTGATCCCCGAGAAGTCGACGATGTCCTGGTAGCGCTCCCTGATCTGCTCGCGGGTCATGCCCATCGCGAGCCCGCCGAGTATGACGTTGCGCTCGCCCGTCAGGTCGTTCATCAGGGCCGCGTTCACGCCCAGCAGCGAGGGCTGGCCGTCGGTGTAGACCTTGCCCTTCTCGGCGGGCAGCAGACCCGCGATGGCCCGCAGCAGCGTCGACTTGCCCGAGCCGTTCGAACCGATCAGGCCGATGGCCTCGCCGCGGTACGAGGTGAAGCTGACGCCGCGCACGGCGTGCACCTTGCGCACGCCCCGCTCCTCGCCGCGCTTGAGGATGCGGCTCAGGGCGGAGGTGGCGCTGCCCTTGCCCGTCTTGGCGCCGTTGACGCGGTAGACGATGTGCAGCTCGTCGGCGATGACGGTGGGGATGTGCCCCTTGTCGGTGATCTTGTCGTCGTCAGCCACGGCCGTAACGCTCCTCAGCCTTCCAGAAGTACACGAAGCCGCCGACGGCGACCAGCACGGCCCAGCCCGCCGCGATCGCCCAGGTCCAGTAGCCCAACGGAAGGTAGTCCAGGCCGTACCCGTCGATCAGCGCGAAGCGCATCAGGTCCATGTAGATGGCCGCGGGGTTCCACTGGAGGATGTCGGCGATCCACTCCGGCTTGCCCTTGAGCATGACCGGGATGGAGAACATCACGCCGGACGCGTACATCCACGTACGCATCACGAACGGCATGAGCTGCGCGAGGTCGGGGGTCTTGCTGCCGAGCCGCGCCATGATCATCGCGAGGCCGGTGTTGAACAGGAACTGGAGGGCCAGGGCCGGGACGATCAGCAGCCACGACAGCTTGGGGTAGCTGCCGAAGCCGATGGTGATCACGAACAGCACGATCATCGAGAACAGCAGCTGCTGGAGCTGCTGGAGCGAGAACGAGATCGGCAGCGAGGCCCGCGGGAAGTGCAGCGCGCGGACCAGCCCGAGGTTGCCCGCGATCGCCCGGACGCCCGCCATCACCGAGGACTGCGTGAAGGTGAAGACGAAGACACCCGTGACCAGGAAGGGGATGTAGACCTCGCGTGCGAAGCCCCGGTCGGCCTCGAGGATCAGGCCGAAGATCAGGAAGTAGACGAGCGCGTTCAGGAGCGGCGTCGCCACCTGCCACAGCTGGCCGAGCTTGGCCTGGCTGTACTGGGCGGTCAGCTTCGCCTGCGAGAAGGCGAGGATGAAGTGGCGCCGTCCCCAGAGCTGGTGGACGTACTCGAAAAGTCCGGGCCGTGCGCCGCTGACGGTCAGACCGTACTTGGCGGCGAGGTCGGCGCGGGAGAGCCCGTCATCGGGCGACGGAGTCGACGGGGATGACGTCACCGCGACTCCGCCGTCATGCGTTGTCTCACTCACGAGTGGAAACTTTCGTCTTCAGATGCGCAGCCGGTCGGGCGTAGGCATGGGCCAGGGACCGGGGTATGGCCCAGATGCTCTCAGACCCGAGCTTCTCAGATGACAGGAGGTCGGCCCAGTCGGGTCAGGCGCCACACCGTACGCCACTTCATCGGCCGGCGCGGTCCGCAGGGCGTCGTCCAGCCCTCCTTGAAACCGCCGAACCAGGCCTTGAGCGCGGGGCCCGAGGGCTTCCTGGCCAGGGTCAGGAGCATCCACACGCCGAGGTAGACCGGCACCAGGAGCGCGGGCAGGTTGCGGCGGGCGAGCCAGACGCGGTTGCGGGCGACCATCCGGTGGTAGACCGCGTGCCGCGAGGGGGCGGTCGTCGGGTGGAAGAGCACCATGTCCGCGCGGTAGTCGATCATCCAGCCCGCGTTCAGGGCACGCCAGGCGAGGTCGGTCTCCTCGTGGGCGTAGAAGAACTCGTCGGGCAGCCCGCCGACCTCCGCCATGACCTGCGTACGGACGGCGTTGGCGCCGCCGAGGAAGGTCGTCACGCGCGAGGAGCGCATCGGGTCGGCCGCGCGCAGCCGCGGCACGTGGCGACGCTGGGTCTCCCCCGTGTCCGGGTCGGCGATGCGGAAGCTGATGATGCCCAGCTTCGGGTCGGCGGCGAAGGCCTCGCGGCACAGCTGGGCCGTGTCCATGTTGGCCAGGAGGCCGTCGTCGTCGAGGAAGAGCAGGATGTCGACGTCGGTGCCGCCGGGGCCGAACGCCTCGATGCCGACGTTGCGACCGCCCGGGATGCCCAGGTTCTCGGGCAGCTCGACCGTGCGCACGCCTTCGGGGACGTCGGGCACGGGAGCGCCGTTGCCGACGACCACCACCTCGACCGGGTCGCCGTCCTGCTTGGCGACCGAGTCGAGCAGGGCGCGCAGCTCCTGCGGCCGGTTGCCCATGGTGATGATGACCGCGCCGACCTTCAGGGGCCGGCTCCCCGCGGCACTCACTTCAGCCTGCTGGAAGCGAGGATGGACACGAGGTGCAGCAGGGTCTGGAGCAGCGCGATGCCGGCCAGGACGGCGACACCGAGCCGCGAGAAGAACAGGTCGCCCCGGACCTGGTCCACGATCGCGAGGACCAGGATGAGCAGGGACGCCTCGATGCCGAGCACGAGCCGGTGGAACTTCAGCGCGCCCGCGGCCCGGCGGGCCAGGGCCATGCCGGAGGAGCGCGGCTCGGAGGCCGACTCCTTGACCGGCGCGAGGCCCTGCTGGTGGCGGGCGACACCGACGAGGTCGGTCTCCGCCTTGATCAGGATGGCGCCGAGCGCGGCGAGCGTGCCGAGGAAGGCCCACAGCCAGTCGATGCGGCCCGAGCCCCACAGGTCGGCGGCGCGCAGGCCGAAGCCGACCAGGACCGCGGCGTCGCACAGGTAGGCGGCGACCCGGTCCAGGTAGACCCCGGCCATCGAGTACTGCTTGCGCCAGCGGGCGATCTCGCCGTCGACGCAGTCGAGCAGGAGATACAGCTGGACCATGATCACGCCGAGCACGGCGCCCGTGATCCCCGGCACCAGAAGCGCCGGGGCGGCGAGGGCGCCGGCCACGGTCATCAGATACGTGAGCTGGTTGGGCGTGATCCTGGTGTTCACCAGGTAGCGGTCGCAGCGCAGCGAGATCTCTCGCATGTACAGGCGTCCCGCCCAGTGCTCACCGCTGCGCCGGTCCTTCACCCCTGCGGGGTGAACGACGGGGCGGAGTTCAGCTACCGATGGCCTTGGCATAGTCGGCGTATGCGTCCTTGATCTGGTCGGAATTCAGATTGAGGTGCTCGAGGATCGTGTAGCGCCCGGGGCGCGTCTGCGGGGCGTACTCCACGACCTGGACGAACTCGTCCACGGTGAAGCCGATCTCCTCCGGCGTGACGGGGAGGCCGTGCCTGCGCAGCACCTCCACCATGTACGCGGACTCCTCGCGTGCTCCGCGCAGGAACATCGCGAAGGCCGCGCCCAGGCCGCACTGCTCGCCGTGGCTGGCCGCGCGCTTGGGGAAGAGGAGGTCGAAGGCGTGGTTGATCTCGTGGCAGGCGCCGGACGCCGGGCGGGAGTCGCCCGACACGGACATCGCGATGCCGGTGAGGACCAGGCCCTCGGCGAGGACCTGGAGGAAGGCGTCGTCGCCGACACCACCGGGGTGGCGCAGGACCGCTTCGCCGGCCTGGCGCGCCATCGCGGCCGCGAGGCCGTCGATGTCCTCGCCGCGCTCACGCGCCGCGAGCTCCCAGTCCGCGATCGCGGAGATGTTGGACAGGGCGTCGCCGATGCCGGAGCGCACGAACCGTACGGGAGCCTCACGGATCACGTCGAGGTCGATGACGACCGCGATGGGGTTCGGGACTCCGTACGAGCCGCGGCCCGCGTCGTTGTCGAGCGTGGCGACCGGCGAGCACAGACCGTCGTGCGACAGGTTCGTCGCGACGGCGACCAGCGGGGCGCCGACCCGTGCCGCGGCGAACTTGGCACAGTCGATGATCTTGCCGCCGCCGAGGCCGACGACCGCGTCGTAGCGGCCCTTCTTGATGGCGTCGGCGAGCTTGATGGCGTCGTCGAGCGTGCCGCCGCCGACCTCGAACCACTCGGCGGTGGGCAGCGAGGGTTCGAGCCGCTGGCGCAGGACCGCGCCGGAGCCGCCGCTGATGGCGATGGCGAGCTTGCCGGTTGACGAGCAGATCCGCTGGTCCGCGAGGACACCGGCCAGGTCGTTGAGCGCCCCCGGCCGGATGTCCACGACGACCGGCGAGGGGATGAGCCTCGTCAGTACTGGCACGCGATCTCCCGGCCCTTGGCGAGGTCGTCGTGGTTGTCGATCTCGACCCACTTGATGTCGCCGATCGGCGCCACGTCGACCTTGAAGCCGCGGTTGACGAGCTCCTGGTAGCCGTCCTCGTAGTAGAGGTCGGGGTCGCGCTCGAAGGTCGTCTTCAGGGCGTCGGCCAGCTGCTCGGCGGCGTCGCCCTCGATGAGCGTGACACCGATGTACTCACCGGTGGCGGTCGCCGGGTCCATCAGCTTGGTGATCTTCTGGACGCCCTTCTCGGGGTCCACGATGACCTTCATCTCCTCGTCGGCGAGGTTCTTCACCGTGTCGAGGGCGAGGATGATCTTCTTGCCGTCGCCGCGGGCGGCGAGCAGCGTCTTCTCGACGGAGACCGGGTGCACGGTGTCGCCGTTGGCGAGGATCACCGTGTGCTTGATCGCGTCACGGCCGCACCAGAGGGAGTAGGCGTTGTTCCACTCCTCGGCCTTGTCGTTGTCGATCAGCGTGAGCTTGAGGCCGTACTTCTCCTCGAGCGCCGCCTTGCGGTCGTAGACCGCCTCCTTGCGGTAGCCGACGATGATGGCCACCTCGGTGAGACCGATCTCCGCGAAGTTGCCGAGGGTCAGGTCGAGGATGGTGGTGTCACCGTCGACCGGCACCAGGGCCTTGGGAAGCGTGTCGGTGTAGGGGCGAAGACGCCGTCCGGCGCCGGCCGCCAGCACAAGGCCGATCATGCGGGTTCTCCTTCATCGTGTACGGCGGGTGCTCCGCGGTGGTGAGCGGTCACCCAGAAGCGGATGCTCTCGACGAGCACCACGAGTGCCACGGCCACGGCGAGAACCGTGAGCGCGACGGTGAAATCTGTGTCGGTGAGCAGAACGGCGGCGAGGGCGACCACCAGCGTCCTGCCCTCATGCCCGCCGATCGCCCGCACCAGCCAGTGCGGCGGCGCGCCTGCGTCGCCGCGGATGCGGTACACCGTGTCGTAGTGATGGTAGGCGACGGCGGACACCAGCCCGAAAGCCGCGGGCAAGGCGCCGTTCACGTCCGCGTGGGCGGCGAGCAGCAGGATCGTGCCGTACTCGGCCGCGCGGAAGAACGGCGGGACCAGCCAGTCGAGGGCGCCCTTGAGGGGACGGGCGACGGCGAGACCCGAAGTGATGACGTAGATCACCGCGGCGACGATCACCCACGGGCTGCCGTACGACGTGAGTCCGGCCACGCAGGCGAGCACGGCGCCCCCGGCGAAGGCGAGGACCGGCGCGGGCACCGGCAGTCCGGCGCGGCCGAGCGCGGCGAAGGCGGCGGCCAGCGGTCCGGTGTCGGCGAGGTCGGCGAGGGCCTGTGCGGCGCGGTCGGTGCGGGTCGCCTTGCGGGTCAGCGAGCGCAGGACGCGGCCGGCCGTGGTGTAGCAGGCGGCCAGGCCGCAGCCGACGAGCAGCACGATCAGGGTGATGCGCGGGGTGGTCACCGCGGTGAGCACGGCGATCAGGGCCCAGCGCTCGCCGATCGGAAGGACGATCATGCGGCGCAGCCAGACCGTCCAGCCGACGCTGTCGAGCTTGTCGGAGAGGGCGGCGGTGGGGCTGGTGTTGGCGGTGGCGTCGTGGTTCGCCTCGTTGAAGGAGAAGTCCACGACGTGCCGGCAGGTCTGGAGGACCATCGCGCCCAGCGCGAGCGCCCAGACGTCGTCGCCGCCGCGGGCCGCGCCGAGCGCGAGGCCCGCGTAGTAGGCGTACTCCTTGGCCCGGTCGAAGGTCGCGTCCAGCCAGGCGCCCAGCGTCGAGTACTGCAAGGAGTAGCGGGCGAGCTGCCCGTCCGTGCAGTCCAGGACGAAGGAGAAGAGCAGCAGCAGGCCGGCCGCGACGAAGCCGGGGCGGGTGCCGGTGGCCGCGCAGCCCGCCGCGATCAGGGCGACCAGCAGCGAGGCGGTCGTGACCTGGTTCGGGGTGAGGCCGCGCCGGGCGCACCAGCGGGCGATGTAACGCGAGTAAGGGGAGATGCAGTACGTCGTGAAGAAGCCGTCGCGCGACTTGACCGCGGTGCGCAGGCGTACGGCCTCGTCGTCCACGGCGGCCACGGCCTGCCGTGCCTCGTTCCGCGTCTGCGGATCGCTGGGCACGGTGGCGACGAGGGTGCCGAGGTCGGGGCGGTGCACGTCGCGGCCTTCGGCGGCCAGCGCTTGGGAGACGTGGTCCGCGAGCGCCTCCACCGTCAGCGCGGAGCCGCCGCCGTTGCCGGAGCCGGTGGTGGCGCGCAGGGCGCGCTCCAGGTCCGGCCGGGCCGCGGGCTGCGCGGTGACGGCGCCGGGCACGGCCGACGCCGGGAAGCGCGGGTCGGTCAGGCCGAGGCGCAGCGCGTGGACGTGGCCCACGAAGCGTGCGTCGACGACCGCGACCCGCTGTCCGGCGGGCACGGCGGCGAGCAGCGTCTCGGTGTCCGCCGCGTCGGAGGCGATGCGGACGTCAAACCCCAGGGACCGCAGATCGCCTTCGAGCGGCGACCCGGGGACCGGCTGACCGGTCAGGATGGCGGTCGACAGACGAACTCACTCCTTGATTGCCGGCGCGGCTCGCGCCGGGCACGTGCGTGATGAGGGGCGCCCCTGGCCGGCAGCGGCCGGGCGGCACGTCGGCAGAGGCTATCGGATGACGGGAAGCGGGCGTTCACCGCCCGTTTACGCCCCCATAAGCAGGACCTGCGACGGCCTCCGCCAACGCGATCATCATGGTCGATCGGGGGCGGCACCCACAAACCGCGCTTCGTGCGACCGGCACAAACGACATAAAGTCGACGCCCATGACATGGATGATCACAGGTGGAGCGGGTTATATCGGGGCACATGTGGCGCGGGCGATGGCCGCCGCCGGGGAGCGGGTCGTCGTCCTCGACGACGTCTCGGCGGGGGTGCCGGAGCGGCTCCCCGCGGACATTCCTCTCATCAGGGGCTCATCGCTCGACGCCGAACTCCTGGGGCGGGTCTTCGCCGAGCACGAGGTGACCGGTGTAGTGCATCTCGCGGCGCGCAAGCAGGTCGGCGAATCCGTGGAGCAGCCGCTGCGCTACTACCGGGAGAACCTCGGCGGCCTGGTGACGCTGCTCGAGGCGGTGGCCGAGGCCGGCATCAAGCGGTTCGTCTTCTCCTCGTCGGCCGCGGTGTACGGCAACCCGCCGGACGTGGACCTGGTGACGGAGTCCACGCCCTGTGTGCCGATCAACCCCTACGGCGAGACGAAGCTCGCCGGGGAGTGGCTGGTGCGGGCCGCCGGGCGGGCGCACGGCATCGCGACCGTGTGCCTGCGCTACTTCAACGTGGCGGGCGCCTCCTCCCCCGAGCTCGCGGACACCGGGGTCTACAACGTGATCCCGATGGTCTTCGACCGGCTCACGCGCGGTGAGGCGCCGCGGATCTTCGGCGCCGACCACCCGACCCCGGACGGCACCTGCGTGCGCGACTACATCCACGTCGCCGACCTCGCCGACGCCCACCTCGCGGCGGCCCGCCGCCTTCAGGCGCACCCGGAGGGCGACCTGACGGTGAACATCGGCCGGGGCGAGGGCGTTTCCGTGCGCGAACTCGTCGACCTCATCGGCGAGATCTCCGGCGACGACCGGCAGGCGCTCGTCGAGCCGCGCCGCGAGGGCGACGCGCCGCGCGCGGTCGCGGACGCGGGCCTGGCCGCGGAGAAGCTGGGCTGGAAGGCGCGGCGCGGCGTACGCGAGATGGTCGAATCCGCGTGGGCGGGCTGGTGCCACCACCACCCCGAAGCGCGCCGCCCCTGATCACGTCAGCGCTCTGACCTGCGCACATTTCCGCAGGTCAGAGCATATGACAACGGTGTTCAGTGCCGTGTTGCCGGATACCCCCCACCCGTAGTTCACTGTGATCGCGACAGACGCGCGACCAGGGAACAGAAGACCGATACCGAGCACACGGAGGCGGCTTCCATGGGGGCTGGGCACGACCACGGACACACGCACGGGGGGACGGCGACGGCGGCGTACCGCGGGCGGCTGCGCATCGCGCTCTCGATCACGGTCACCGTCATGGTGGTCGAGATCGTCGGCGGCATCATGGCCGATTCGCTCGCGCTCATCGCGGACGCGACGCACATGGCGACCGACGCGCTCGGCCTCGGCATGGCGCTGCTCGCGATCCAGTTCGCGAGCCGCCCGGCCACGGAGAACCGCACCTTCGGCTACGCCCGCGCCGAGATCCTCGCGGCGCTCGCCAACTGCCTGCTGCTGCTGGGCGTCGGGGGCTACGTCCTGTTCGAGGCGATCCAGCGGTTCATCACGCCCGCCGAGACCGAGGGCGGACTGACCATCGTCTTCGGCGTCATCGGCCTGGTGGCGAACATGATCTCCCTCTCGCTCCTGATGCGCGGCCAGAAGGACAGCCTGAACGTGCGCGGCGCCTTCCTGGAGGTCATGGCCGACGCGCTGGGCTCGCTCGCCGTGATCGTCGCCGCGGTGCTCATCCTGACGACCGGCTGGCAGGCGGCGGACCCGATCGCCTCCCTGGTCATCGGCCTCATGATCGTCCCGCGTACGGTGAAGCTGCTCCGGGAGACCCTGAACGTGCTCCTGGAGTCCGCACCCAAGGGCGTCGACATGGCCGAGGTCCGCTCGCACATACTGGATCTGCCGGGCGTCGAGGACGTCCACGACCTGCACGCCTGGACCATCACCTCGGGGATGCCGGTCCTCTCCGCGCACGTGGTGGTCAGCACCGAGACGCTCAACGCGATCGGCCACGAGAAGATGCTGCACGAGTTGCAGGGATGCCTGGGCGACCACTTCGACGTGGAGCACTGCACCTTCCAGCTGGAGCCCGTGGGCCACGCGGAGCACGAGGCGAGGCTCTGCCACTGACACCGGTGAGAGTGGCTTCCGGTGGTTCCTTGCGAGGAGGGCCCGTCGCGTGCGGCAGACTTGAGGCTCGAAGACCGAAGCGAAGGATGGGTATGCCGACCACACCTGCCACCGCGACGAACAACTCGTCGAACGGCACCGGAGAAGCGATCTTGCTGGAACTCGTCGACGAGGACGGCAGGACGATCGGCACGGCGGAGAAACTCTCCGCTCATCAGGCGCCCGGGCAGTTGCACCGGGCGTTCTCCGTTTTCCTCTTCGACGAGCAGGGGCGGCTGTTGCTCCAGCAGCGCGCCCTGGGCAAGTACCACTCCCCCGGCGTCTGGTCGAACACCTGCTGCGGCCACCCGTACCCGGGCGAGGCGCCGTTCGCGGCCGCCGCCCGCCGGACGTACGAGGAGCTGGGCGTCTCGCCCTCGCTGCTCGCGGAGGCGGGCACCGTGCGCTACAACCACCCGGACCCCGACTCGGGCCTGGTGGAGCAGGAGTTCAACCATCTCTTCGTCGGGATGGTCCAGTCGGCGCTGCGGCCCGACCCGTCCGAGGTCGGCGAGACCGTCTTCGTGACGGCCGGTGAGCTGGCGGAGCGGCACGCGAAGGGGCCGTTCTCCGCGTGGTTCATGACCGTCCTGGACGCGGCGCGGCCCGCGATCCGGGAGCTGACGGGACCCTCCGCCGGCTGGTGAGCGCCGCCCGGCGGGCCAGCCTCACGGCGGGTCAACCGCCGGACGGGGAGGAGCCGTTGGGCTTCAGGGGAAGGGCGGCCCAGATGACCTTGCCGCCGCTTGCGGTGTGTTCGACGTCGCAGGTGCCGCCCGCCTCCTGGGTGATCTCACGGACCAGGAGCAGACCACGGCCGCCGGTCTGGCCGTGGTCTGCCACCAGGGCCGTCGGCCGGTAGGGGTGGTCGTCCTCCACGGAGACCCGCACCCACTCGGCGCCGACCGCCACCTCCACCGCGAGCATCGGCGAGAGCAGGGCCGCGTGCCGCACCGCGTTGGTGACCAGTTCGGAGACGATCAGGAGCAGGCCCTGCACGAGGTCGTCCGAGACGGGCACTCCCTGCCGGGCGAGCAGGTCGCGTACGGCGTGCCGTGCCTGGGGCACCGACGCGTCCACGGCGGCGGCGGTGAACCGCCACACGCCCTCGTACGGCACCTTTCCGCTCTCCCGAGGGAGTGGGCCGGGACCCCTCCCGTCGTCGTCCATCGTCGGGTCGCCGCCCTTGCGCTCGATTGTCACCACGCAACGAGTGTTGGGAATGTCCTGGTCCGGACCGTCTGACTGACCAGAAGTCAGCGACTATCGATGGAATTTGATCACTGACGCACGACAACGCCAGTCAATTGTCGGTTCCTGTCTGCCCGGTTTCGCTTTCAAGCGTTCTTCGGGTTGTACGGGTTGTCAGGGTTGGCAGGACCGTCAGGGCCATCAGGGCCGGCCGGGGCCCGCGGGTCGTCGTCCGGCCGCCGGTCCTCCGCCACCATGCTCACGATCCGCCGCCCGCCCAGACCGGTGGCCAGCAGACCGAGGCCGTCGAAGAGCAGCGCCAGGGAGAAGAAGCAGCCGATCACGTACTGGCTGCTGCTGGGCCAGTTCGCCAGCACCAGGATGCCGAGCAGCAGCCCGAAGGCGCCCTGCACGAGCGTCCAGCCGAACTGCGGGCCGCGCACCACCAGGCTGCCGACCAGCCGGAAGACACCACCGGTCAGGAAGAGCAGCGCGGCGAACATCGTCAGCGCCTCGGCCGCCACTTCCGGCCTGCGGATGATCACGACACCGGCGGCGAGGTTCAGGGCGGCCACCACCACGCCGAGCCAGAAGAAGTTCGTGCCGCGTGACTGCACGGCGTGCAGCAGGCCGACGCAGCCGCCGATCAGGAGCAGCCAGCCGAAGAGGAGCATGGAGGTGAGGGTGGCGACACCCGTGTAGACGAGGCCGACGATGCCGGCCAGGGCGAGGATCGCGCCCAGCAGCGCCAGCCAGCCGAGGCTGCGGCTGAGCTGCTTGGCGCCCTTGGCGCCCTGGTTTCCCCGGGCGTCCGTCGCGGCGGTGTCGGCGGTCTTGGCACTCTTGGATCGGGCCATCGGCGTCTCCGTCCTGCTTCCCCCGTTGCACAGAGTTCTCAGGGCCGCCCCTCCTTGATCGTACGTTCGAGTAGGGCGGATAGCATCCCGCGCATGGAGCCGCAGCTGAGGCAGGCCGTCACCGACGGCGTCGCCACCGTCGTCATCGACCATCCGGCGAAGCGCAACGCCATGACGGCCGGCATGTGGCGCCAGGTGCCGCCGCTGCTCGCCGCGCTGGCCGCCGATCCGGCCGTACGGACCGTGGTGCTGACCGGGGAGGGCGCCACCTTCTGCGCGGGGGCAGACATCTCCTCGCTGCGCGAGTCGCCCGGCGAGGCGCAGGATCTGGCGGTGCGGGCCGAGGAGGCGCTCGCGGCCTTCCCCAAGCCGACGCTGGCCGCGGTGCGCGGGTACTGCGTGGGCGGGGGCAGCCAGCTCGCGGCGGCCTGCGATCTGCGGTTCGCGGACGAGGGCGCGCTGTTCGGGATCACTCCGGCGAAGCTGGGGATCGTCTATCCGTCGTCCTCCACCCGGCGTCTGGTGTCGCTGGTGGGGCCCGCGACCGCCAAGTACCTGCTGTTCTCGGGCGAGTTGATCGACGCGGGGCGGGCGCTGCGGACCGGCCTGGTGGACGAGGTGCTGCCGGCGGACGCGCTCGCCAAGCGGGTCGCGGAGTTCACCGCCGTCCTCGCCTCGCGTTCGCAGCTGACGCAGGCCGCGGCGAAGGAGTTCGCGGCCGGGGTGCTCGACCGGGACGCCCACTGGGGCGAGCAGGCGCGCGCGGGCGGCGACACCGCCGAAGGGGTCGCCGCCTTCCTGGAGCGCCGGACGCCGCGCTTCACCTGGACGCCCGGGGGCGGGCCGGGCGACGAGGCCCCTACTGGCTGAAGCGGCTTCCCGCGCGGAACTTCTCCACGAGGTGCGCGGGCGCCTTCTGCGGGGATCCGGCGTCGTAGGGCGGCCGCGGGTCGTACTCCGTCAGGAGCTGCACGGTCTGGGCCTGCTCCTCGCCCGCGATCCGGCCGATCAGGGCGAGGCCCATGTCGATGCCGGAGGACACCCCGGCCGCCGTGACGTACTTGCCGTCGAACACCACCCGCTCCTCCGCGGGCGCCGCGCCGAACCGCTCCAGCTCCGCCAGGGCCAGCCAGTGCGAGGTGGCGCGGCGCCCCGTGAGCAGCCCGGCCGCCGCGAGCAGCAGGGAGCCGGTGCAGACGGACGTCGTCCAGGTGCTGGTGGCGTCGGCCGAGCGCAGCCAGCCCAGGAGCGCCTCGTCCGCCATGTGGTCGCTCTGGCCCGGGCCGCCGGGCACGACCACGACGTCGGGTTCGGGCACGTCGGCGAAGGCGCGGTCCGCGACGAGCGCGAGGGAGCCGGTGTCGTTGCGCACCGGGCCGGGGTGCCGGGCCACGAAGACGGTCTCGGCGCCGGGCAGGCGGCTGAGCGTCTCGTACGGACCGACCGCGTCCAGGGCGGTGAAGCGTTCGAACAGGGCGATGGCGATCTGCATGGGGTGCCTATCCGTTGAGGGCGGGTGCCGGCCGGGCGGTGAGCGTGCCGCGAAAGCGCCGCCGGTATTCGGCGGGCGCCGCGCCGAGGATCTTGACGAAGGCCCGGCGCATCGCCTCCGGGGTGCCGTAGCCGCAGGCGCGCGAGACCTCCTCGACGCCGTGGGAGGTGTCCTCCAGGAGACGCCGGGCGTGCTCGACGCGCACGCGCTCGACGTACTTGCCCGGCGTCATCCCCGTCTCCGTCTGGAAGGCGCGGGCGAAGTGCCGGGGCGAGAGCCGGGCGCGGGCGGCGAGCGACTCGACGCCGAGGTCCTCGTCCGGGTGCTCGGTGATCCACTGCTGGACCTCGCGCAGTGGCTCGCGCCGGGCGGTCTGCGCGGCGAGCTGGGCGCTGAACTGCGCCTGGTTGCCCGGCCGCCGCAGGAAGACGACGAGGTGGCGCGCGACCGTCAGGGCCTCGTCACGGCTCAGGTCCTCCTCGACGAGGGCCAGGGCCAGGTCGATCCCGGCGGTCACGCCCGCGGAGGTCGCGACATGACCGTCGCGCACGAAGATCGGGTCGGGGTCCACCTCGACGGCGGGGTGGTCACGGGCGAGCTTGGAGCAGAACGCCCAGTGGGTCGTCGCCCTGCGGCCGTCCAGGAGGCCCGCCTCGGCGTACAGGAGGGCGCCGGTGCAGACCGAGACCAGGCGCTCGGCGCGCGGGGCGTTCGTGCGCAGCCAGTCGATCAGGCGGGGGTCGGCCTCACGGCTGCCCAGACCGCCCGGGGTGAGCAGGGTGTGCGGAGTGGGGGCGGCCGGCAGCGAGGAGTCCGGTACGAGCGTGAGCCCGCTGGAGGTGCGGACGGGGGCACCGTCCAGGGAGGCGGTGTGGATGCGGTAGGCCGACATCTCGCCGCCGCGGCAGGCGGCGGCGCCCGCGAAGACCTCCACCGGGCCCGTGACGTCGAGGCTCTGGACCCCGTCGAAGAGGACGACCAGGACAGTTCGCTGCTCCATGCCCTGATTCTTGACCCCGCGCGCGATGGCCGCAATGACGAAGACCCCACCTTTCCTGCCATCGACCGTACGGGTACGGGGGCGGTCCGGTGCTGCGCGACGCCCCGGGCTTCACCTCATACCAACCAGTCGGTAACGTGCGGTCATGACTTCTCTCACGCCCCCCACCCCGGCCGCGGCCCTGCACCCGCGCGCGGGACGCCGATGTCACAACGTGCTCAACGCGCTGCACTCGACGCACTACTTCTCGCCCGACGCCGGACGCGAGCTGGGCGAGATCGGCATCACCCACCCCAGGGCCGTCAACTTCGCCGTCCGCACGGCGGCGATGGGACGCGTCGGCGCCGGAGTGGTCACCGCGGCGTTCTACAACTACAAGCACGAGACCGTCGCCCGGCACGTGCCCGGCATCTGGGACACGGTGTCCCCCGAGGACGTCCTCGCCGCACGCCTGCGCGCCGTCGACTCCACGCTGCGGCGCCTCCTCGGCGAGAAGGCGCTGGCCTCCCCGGAGATGGCGGAGGCCGCCGAGCTCGCGCTGCGCGCCACCGAGGCCTGCTCCCGCGCCGCCCGCCCCCTGTACGCCGCCCACGCGGACCTGCCCGTCCCCGAGCAGCCGCACCTGGCGCTCTGGCACGCCGCGACGCTGCTGCGCGAGCACCGGGGCGACGGCCACCTCACCGCGCTCCAGCACGCCGAACTCGACGGCCTGGAGGCACTGGTGAGCCACACGGCCACCGGCAAGGGCATGCGGCCGAAGTGGAACTTCAGCACCCGCGGCTGGACCCAGGAGGACTGGGACGCCGCCGTACAGCGCCTCCACGCCCGCGGTCTGCACGACGGGGTCCTGGAGTTGACGGAGGCGGGCATCGCCCTGCGCAACGACGTCGAGGAGGCCACGGACCGCCTCGACCGGGCACCGTACGAGCACTTGGGCGCGGCGGGCGTCGAACGCCTGACGGAGCTGGGGACCGTGTTCGCGGGCGCCGCGCTCCAGGCAGGGGCGTTCCCGGCGGATCTGCTCGGCAAGGAGTAGCCGGGCGGCGCCCCGGCCGGAGCCGCGGCGCCGGCATGGACGGCGCCGTGCGAGGTACCCGTCCGTCTCCGGTCCCGCGCACCGCGCGCCGGACCGGGCGACGAAAGGGGAAATCCCGTGTTCCGAGCGATCGCAGATGTCCTGCGTCAGATCGGCGCGGCGCTCGCCACCGTGGTGACGCTGCCGTTCCGCGCCGTTGCCCGGCTGTTCGGCGGCGCCTCCGGCTCCGCCCGCCGGACGGGACGCCGCTCCGGAGGCCGTCCGGGGCGGGCACGCCGGGTCTGATCCCCCCGCTGTCGGTGCCACCTGCCACAATTGCCCCGCAACCCCAGTGAGAAGGCGGGAAACGTGGCACCTCAGCAGACGTCCACTCCAGCATCGATCGAAGGCAGGATCGCCGAAGAACTCGGCGTGCGCGAGCGGCAGGTGAAGGCCGCCGTCGACCTGCTCGACGGCGGCTCGACGGTGCCCTTCATCGCTCGCTACCGCAAGGAAGCGACCGAGATGCTCGACGACGCGCAGCTGCGCACGCTCGAGGAGCGGCTGCGCTATCTGCGGGAGCTCGAGGAGCGGCGCGCGGCGGTCCTCGAATCGGTCCGCGAGCAGGGCAAGCTCACGGACGAGCTGGAGGCACGGATCCGCGCCGCGGACACCAAGGCGCGCCTGGAGGACATCTACCTGCCCTTCAAGCCCAAGCGCCGCACGAAGGCGCAGATCGCCCGCGAGGCCGGTCTCGAACCGCTGGCCGACGGCCTCCTCGGCGACCCGTCGGTGGACCCGCACGCCGCGGCCGCCGCCTTCGTGGACGCCGGCAAGGGCGTCGCCGACCCGCAGGCCGCCCTGGACGGCGCCCGCGCGATCCTCGCCGAGCGGTTCTCCGAGGACGCCGACCTGATCGGCGAGCTGCGCGAGCGCATGTGGGTGCGCGGCCGCCTCGTCGCGAAGGTCCGCGACGGCAAGGAGGAGGCCGGCGCCAAGTTCGCCGACTACTTCGACTTCTCCGAGCCCTTCAAGGAGCTCCCCTCGCACCGCGTCCTCGCGATGCTGCGCGGCGAGAAGGAGGACGTGCTCGACCTCGTCCTCGAACCGGAGGAGGCCACCGAGGGCCCGTCCTCGTACGAGGGCATGGTCGCCCACCGCTTCGGCGTCGTGGACCGCGGCCGCCCGGCCGACAAGTGGCTCCAGGACACGGTCCGCTGGTCCTGGCGCACGCGCATCCTGGTGCACCTGGGGATCGACCTGCGGCTGCGGCTGCGCACGGCCGCCGAGGACGAGGCCGTGCGGGTCTTCGCCTCGAATCTGCGCGACCTGCTCCTGGCGGCGCCGGCGGGCACGCGCGCGACGCTGGGCCTGGACCCCGGTTTCCGTACGGGCGTGAAGGTCGCCGTGGTCGACGCGACCGGCAAGGTCGTCGCCACCGACGTCATCAACCCGCACGTCCCCGCGAACAAGTGGGACCAGTCCCTGGCCACGCTCGCGAAGCTCGCCAAGGAGCACGCGGTCGACCTGATCGCGATCGGGAACGGCACGGCGTCCCGCGAGACGGACAAGCTCGCCGGTGAACTCATCGCCAAGCACCCGGAGTTGAACCTCACCAAGGTGATGGTCTCCGAGGCGGGCGCCTCCGTGTACTCCGCGTCGGCCTTCGCCTCGCAGGAGCTGCCCGACATGGACGTGTCGCTGCGCGGCGCCGTGTCCATCGCCCGGCGCCTCCAGGACCCGCTCGCCGAGCTGGTGAAGATCGACCCGAAGTCCATCGGCGTCGGCCAGTACCAGCACGACCTCTCCGAGGTGAAGCTGTCCCGCTCGCTCGACGCGGTCGTCGAGGACTGCGTGAACGGCGTCGGCGTGGACGTGAACACCGCGTCCGCCCCGCTGCTCGCCCGGGTCTCCGGCATCGGCGCGGGCCTCGCCGAGAACATCGTGTCGCACCGCGACGCGAACGGCCCCTTCGCCTCCCGCAAGGGCCTCAAGGACGTCGCACGGCTCGGCCCCAAGGCGTACGAGCAGTGTGCGGGCTTCCTGCGCATCCAGGGCGGCGCCGACCCCCTCGACGCGTCCGCCGTGCACCCCGAGGCGTATCCGGTGGTGCGCAAGATGGCGAAGAAGACCGGCGGCGAGGTCGCCTCGCTCATCGGCGACACGGCCACGCTGCACTCGCTCAGGGCGGACGAGTTCGTGGACGACTCCTTCGGTCTGCCCACGGTGACCGACATCCTCAAGGAGCTGGAGAAGCCCGGACGTGACCCGCGTCCGGCGTTCAAGACGGCGACCTTCAAGGACGGCGTCGAGAAGATCTCCGACCTCGCGTCCGGGATGGTCCTGGAAGGGGTCGTCACGAACGTGGCGGCGTTCGGCGCCTTCGTGGACATCGGCGTGCACCAGGACGGCCTCGTGCATGTCTCGGCGATGTCCAAGACGTTCGTCAAGGACCCGCGGGACGTGGTGAAGCCGGGCGACGTCGTCAAGGTGAAGGTGATGGACGTCGACATCCCGCGCAAGCGGATCTCGCTGACCCTGCGCCTGGACGACGAGGCGAGCCCTGCGGGCGGCGAGCAGCAGCCCAAGCGGGGTGGACGCCCCCCGCAGCAGCGGGGCCAGCGGCCCCCGCGCCAGCAGGGCGGTCAGGGCCAGCGCAAGGAGCGGCAGGGCCCGCCGCCCGCCAATGACGCGATGGCGGACGCGCTGCGCCGGGCCGGGTTGCTGGACCCCAAGAAGCGCTGACCCGGGGTCCCGGGAGGATCGGCGGGGGTCAGGGTGACAACTCGGTCACCTTGCCCTCCGCCACCTCCAGACGCCGCGTCACCCGCACCGCGTCCAGCATCCTGCGGTCGTGCGTGACCAGGAGCAGCGTGCCCTCGTACGCGTCGAGGGCCGACTCCAGCTGCTCGATCGCCGGCAGGTCGAGGTGGTTGGTCGGTTCGTCGAGGACCAGGAGGTTGACGCCCCGGCCCTGGAGCAGCGCGAGGCCCGCCCGGGTGCGCTCGCCCGGGGAGAGGGTGGCCGCGGGGCGCAGGACGTGGGCGGCCTTCAGGCCGAACTTGGCGAGCAGTGTGCGCACCTCGGCCGGCTCGGTGTCGGGCACGGCCGCGCAGAACGCGTCCAGGAGCGACTCCGGGCCGTGGAAGAGCGCGCGGGCCTGGTCCACCTCGCCGACGAGCACCCCGGAGCCGAGGGTCGCGTGGCCCGCGTCGGTGGGGACGCGGGTCAGCAGGGTGCCGAGGAGGGTCGACTTGCCCGAGCCGTTCGCGCCGGTGATCGCCACCCGGTCCGCCCAGTCGATCTGGAGCGAGACGGGGCCGAGCGTGAAGTGGCCGCGGTGCACCTCCGCGTCGCGGAGGGTGGCGACGACGCTGCCGGAGCGCGGCGCCGACGCGATCTCCATCTGGAGCTCCCACTCCTTGCGGGGCTCCTCGACGACGTCGAGCCGCTCGATCAAGCGCTGTGTCTGGCGTGCCTTCGCCGCCTGCTTCTCGCTGGATTCGCTGCGGAAGTTCTTGCCGAGCTTGTCGTTGTCCCCGGCCTTGCGGCGGGCGTTCTTGGTGCCCTTGTCCATCCAGGACCGCTGCATCTGGGCGCGGCCTTCCAGGGCGGACTTCTTGTCGGCGTACTCCTCGAACTCGTCGCGGGCGTGCCGGCGCGCGACGTCGCGCTCTTCCAGGTACGACTCGTAGCCGCCGCCGTAGAGGTTGATCTGCTGCTGGGCGAGGTCGAGTTCCAGGACCTTGGTGACCGTGCGGGTGAGGAACTCGCGGTCGTGGCTGACGACCACCGTGCCGGCGCGCAGGCCGCGCACGAAACTCTCCAGGCGTTCGAGGCCCGCCAGGTCGAGGTCGTTGGTCGGCTCGTCCAGGAGGAACACGTCGTAGCGGGACAGGAGGAGCGAGGCGAGGCCGGCGCGGGCGGCCTGGCCGCCGGAGAGCGAGGTCATGGGCTGGTCGAGGCTGACGTCGAGGCCCAGCGAGGCGGCGACCTCCTCCGCGCGCTCGTCCAGGTCCGCGCCGCCGAGCGCCAGCCAGCGCTCCAGGCTGTCCGCGTACGCGTCGTCCGCGCCCGGGGCTCCGTCGACCAGGCCCTGGGTCGCCTCGTCCATGGTCCGCTGGGCCTCCTCGACGCCGGTGCGGCGGGCCAGGAAGGAGCGGATGGACTCGCCGGGGCGGCGCTCGGGCTCCTGCGGGAGGTGGCCCACGGCCGCGCTGGGCGGGGAGAGGCGCAGCTCGCCGGTCTCCGGGGTGTCCAGGCCCGCGAGGAGGCGGAGCAGGGTCGACTTGCCGGCGCCGTTGGCGCCGACCAGGCCGATGACGTCGCCGGGGGCGACGACCAGCTCCAGGGCGGAGAAGAGGGTGCGGTCGCCGTGGCCGGCGGCGAGATTCTTGGCGACGAGGGTTGCGGTCATCAGGGGTCCGAGTTTAGGCGAGCCACGGCCCGGCCCGCCCGGCAGTATCGGCCCGGCCCGCCCCGCAGTATGGGCCCGGCCCACCTGGCAGTGATCGGCCCGGCCCGCCGCCGGACGCGCGAGGCCCCGCCAGGCCCCGGCCTCGGGGTCACGAGGTCAGGCCGGCCCGAGGCCACGGGCCGGCGCCCGTCGTCGCGGCCTAGGTGCCTCGCCGCCCCGCTACCCCGCTACCTCGCTATCGGTGCCGTCAGCACGCTGTCCGTCGTCCGTGCCACCACGTACGACTCCCCCTTGGTCGCCTTGGCGTCCAGCTCGATGTGGTGTTCCCCCGGTTCCAGGACGCCGTCGAAGACCTCGTGGACCTGGGTGCGCGAGAGGCGGTCGATGCGGTACGCGATCAGCTGGACCCGGCAGGTCGAGGTGATGCCGACGCCCGCCGAACCGTCCGTCGCCGCGAGCCGCGTCAGGCGGCGCAGCTCCAGCGGGCTGCGGTCCAGGGCGTGTTCTATCTGGGCGACCAGGAGCGGGATGATCGGGGCGAGCCCGTCGACGTACGCCACGTGCAGTCCCGCGCCCTCGAACGCCGCGCGCACCCCCGCGCGCGTGGCCGCCGGGACGGACCGCCCGAAGGCCACCGCCCCGTACGTCCGCAGCTCGTCCGGGGGCACGCCCGCCGCGTCCGCGGCGATCTCGGCGCCGACTCCGATCGTGCGCAGCGCCGCCGCCAGCTTGGCGAGGACGGCGACGCGGGCGCCGATCAGGAGCACCCGGCGGCGCGCCGCGGGTTCGCCGTCGACGAGCAGTTGCCGCAGTGCCTCGCGGTAGGCGGGGCCGTGGAAGCGGAAGGGCCCTATGCCGTGGTAGCCGTTGAGTTCCAGATCGGCCCGCTCGGCCGTCTGCCAGGCGAAGTCCCGCCATACGTAGGTGTCGGTGCCGTCCGGCGCCTGCTCGATGACCGCCGTGACCGCCCCGCACTCCAGGCCCTCGCACTCGGGACAGCCGTAGATGACGTGCCGGTCGTCGAGCAGCGGCGCTTCGGCCTCCAGGAGGAGTCCGCGCACATGGTGGGTGAAGATCGCGGGTGGGACGTCGGAGGCGAGCGGGGAGACGGCGTCGAGGTCGGAGAGCTGGAACAGCAGCGGACGCCCGTTCACGATGAAGTCGACGAAATCCCGGTGGACTTGGTAGTCACCGTTGGCGAGGACTCCACCGGCGCGCATGGCCGGTGCCAGACCGAAGGTCGCGTGCTCGGCAGACATAGTGTGAGTATCCCCATCTAGGGGGTGATGTGAGCACGGCATGACACATTCCGCTACGTTCCGTGGCTCGGCGGATCCAATTCCACTTCCCGGACGAGGAGTTGACGGCCGCAGCGGAAGCGGACTGCGTACGCATGGTCGATGGCGTACAAGGCGGGCCCCGCCTGGACACCCGGACCGGAAGCCGGGAGCCGGAAGCCGCGCACCCCGGACATGCCGGAGGCGGCGCGCCTCGGGAACGAAGCGGCCGCCTCCGGAAAGTGATGCGAGGTGGTGGTGCGGACTAGACCGACTTGGCCGGGGCGTCCTCCCCTTCCTCCTCGCCGTTCTCGCTCGGGCCGATGCGGAGTTCGAAGTCACCGTCGTACTGCTCGTGGCCCGCGATCACGGCCTTCTCGACGGCTTCCGTGCCGTGCTCGCCCCGGACGATCAGCGGGTCGTGGCGCAGGTCCCGCATGAGGGCCACGCACATCCCGATCATCACCAGGGTGAACGGCGCGGCCACCAGGATCGTCAGGTTCTGCAGGCCCGTGAGGGCGTTGCCCGAACCGTCGCCGATGAGCAGCATGATCGCCGCCACGGCGCCGGTCACGACACCCCAGAACACGACCACGAACTTGCCGGGCTCCAGCGCGCCCTTCTGCGAGAGCGTGCCCATGACGATCGACGCCGCGTCGGCGCCCGACACGAAGAAGATGCCCACGAGGATCATGACGAGCAGGCTCGTCACCGTGGCGATCGGGTACTCGTGCAGCAGTCCGAAGAGCTGGCCCTCGGCCGTGGACTCGTCGGCGAGGCCGCCGCCCTGCGCCACCTTCATCGCGGAGCCGCCGAAGACGGCGAACCAGATGAGGCTGACGGTGCTCGGCACCAGGATGACGCCGCCCACGAACTGCCGGATCGTGCGCCCGCGGCTGATCCTGGCGATGAACATGCCGACGAAGGGCGTCCAGGAGATCCACCAGGCCCAGTAGAAGACCGTCCAGCTGCCGAGCCAGTCCGACACGCCCTTGCCGCTCGACGCCTCGGTGCGCCCGACCAGCTGGGGCAGGTCCCCGAGGTAGGCGCCGATCGAGGTCGGCAGCAGGTCGAGGACGATGACGGTCGGGCCCGCGATGAAGACGAACACGACGAGCAGCAGTGCGAGCACCATGTTGATGTTCGAGAGCCACTGCACGCCCTTCTCCACACCGGAGATGGCGGAGGCCACGAACGCCACGGTCAGGACGGCGATGATGCCCACCAGCAGGCTGGTGGGGACGTCGCTGCTCCAGTCGAGCACCTCGAAGCCGCTGCCGATCTGGAGCGCGCCGAGCCCCAGGGAGGCCGCCGAGCCGAAGAGCGTGGCGAAGATGGCGATGATGTCGATGACCCGGCCCCAGGCGCCGTGCGCGTGCTTCGGGCCGATGAGCGGCTCGAAGACGGCGCTGATGGTCTGCCTGCGCTCACGCCGGAAGGTGCTGTACGCGATGGCGAGACCCACGACCGCGTAGATCGCCCACGGGTGGAGCGTCCAGTGGAAGAGGGTGGTGGCCATCGCCGTTTCCATCTTCGCCGCGGAGTCGGCGGGATCCGTGCCCGGCGGTGGCGTGGTGAAGTGGGCGAGCGGCTCGCTCACGCCGTAGAACATCAGGCCGATGCCCATGCCGGCGCTGAACATCATGGCGACCCAGGAGACGGTGCGGAACTCCGGCTCCTCACCCTCCTTGCCGAGGGTGATCTTCCCGTACCGGCTGACGGCGAGCCAGAGCGCGAAGACGACGAAGCCGCTCGCGGCCAGCATGAAGGCCCAGCCACCGTTGTGGATCAGGCCGTTGAGCATCTTCGTCGAGGTCTTCTCGAGCGAGTCCGTCGCCACCGCGCCCCAGACCACGAAGGCCAGGGTGAGTACGGCGGTGACGCCGAACACGATCCGGTCGGTCCGCGGGGAGCGCTCGGCGGCAAGGCCCGCCCCCGCATCGGGCGGGCCTCCCCCACCATCCGCTTTCTGCTGTTCCTGCGTCACAAATGGCACCTTTCACAGAGTGGATACGTCAGACCAGTGTTTCTCCGTACCCCCTACCACATGTGACGCGCCTCTCACCCGCTCAACAGTCGGTGTCGGGCCGAGCCGTTACCAGGTGATAGGGAGCACGTTCGTCGAGCAGCAACGGTACGAGGTTTCGCGCCGATTGCCGCAGGGGCACGTAGGCACCCTTGCCCGATGCTCTGACCTTGACTCCGTGCAGAGCGAGTTCATCCTTGACGTCGCCGTACTGGGCCGCGTCGAGCCGGTAGCCGCAGGGCGGGTCCTCGATCACCTCGGACGGTTCGGCGGGGTCGTTGTCCGCGCCGCCGACGTAGACGGGTCCGCGGTCGAGGAAGCCTTCGAGGCGGGCCGCTCCGGTGGCCGCCTCCAGCCGGCCGCGCCGCTCGTCGGCATAGCGGAACAGGCCGCCGAGCGCGGAGAGTTGGGACTTCACGCGGCGCCGGTTGTTCAGCGCCTCGTCCTTCTGCTCGGCGTCGGTGAGCGGGTCGACGCGGCTCTCGATGAGCAGGCCCGCCGCGTGCTTGATGCCGGAGACGTTGCGCAGGATGCGCTCCTGGCCGTCGCCCGCCGTCTGTTTGATCGGGTCACCGGTCACGGGATCGGTCCAGATCCCGTACGTACCGGTCGTGTATCCCGACCTGTTGGCGGCGGGCCTGACGTACGCCTTCGAGAGGGTCTGCGCCTCCTCGTGCACCGCCTCGTCGGTGTTGAGGTTGCGCGGCCACAGGTCGAACAGGTCCTTGTCGTAGTACTTCGGGGTTGCTCCGTACTCGTGCAGGTCGTAGATGGAGTCGGGCTGCCGGTCGCGGATGACGGCGGCCATGGCGCGGGCCTCGGCGGTGTGGAGGGAGATGTGGTCGCGGTTGATGTCGACGCCGTCGGAGTTGCCGCGGGTGTCGGCGGCGCGGCCGTCCGGGTTGGCGGTGGGGATCACCAGGAGCGTGGTGCGCGAGAGGAACGCGCGGGTCTTCTTGTCCTTCGCGTACGCCAGGTCGCGGATGGTGGACAGACACGCGTCGCGGCCCGAGGGCTCGTCGCCGTGCTGGCTGCAGATCAGCAGCACGGTGTTCTTGGAGGGGCGTTCGGCGATCCGGACCAGCTGGACGGGCCGGTCCTGCTTGGTGGTGCCGATGCGGGACACCGAGACGCGGTCGGTCGACCGGTCGACGGCGGCGAGGAGCTTCTGCTCCTCGGGCTGGCTGGTCCAGCGGGCCCCGCCGCTCTCCTCGAAGCCGGTACGGGGCGGGGTCGGCGTCGCCTGCGCGGGCACCGTCAGGAGCGGTGCCGCGAGCGCGGCGGCGGCGCAGGCGAGCGTCAGGGTGCGAACGCGGGGCGTGAGCCCGGTGCGGGGTCTCATGAGGTGCTGCCTCCCGGTACGGGGCGGATGGGACGCGGCGGGGCCACGCCGTCGAGACGCGATGCGCGCGGGGGGCCGGTCGCGGCGGAGGTCCGGAACGCGTCGGCGCCGCCGACCAGCGGGAGCGTCGCCGAGGTGCGGGCCAGGTCGACGGTGAGCGTCGGGGTGTCGGCGGGCGGGTCGATGAGGTCCTTGTCCGTGCCCGCGACGATCAGCGCGAGGCGGTGGCCCTTGGGCACCACGTGGTCGCTCGCGGCCAGGTCGAGGGTGATGGTGTGCGCCTTGCCCGGCGTCAGGGGACGGCCCTTGTGCGGGTCGGCCCAGTTGCCGAGGTCGGCCCAGCCGCGGCTGAAGACGGTGTGGTCGACGTCGGCGGTCTTCGGTGCGGTCTCCTTGAAGCAGGAGCTGTCCCCGGCGGTGCTCGCGCCCCAGCAGGTGCGTTCGAGGAGCGTGGTGATGCCTTCGCCGGAGCTCGCGTAGTCGCGGATGGTGGCGGGGCCGAGGTCGACGAGGACCGCGGAGAGATGGGCGGTGCGGGTCGTCGGGGTGGCGGTGACCGTCACCCGGGAGGAGCCGGACAGGCGCAGGTCGCGGCCGAGCGGGCGGCTGATGAACCCGGCCTTGGACGGGGTCGGGGTGTCGATCTGCGCGGCCCAGTCGGTCTCGCTCAGCTTCGGGTCGTCGGTGAAGGTCTCGCTGCCCTTGCCGGGGCGCGTGGTGAGGGTGCCGACGCCGGGTGAAGTGCCCTTGCCGGGGCGCAGCTTCACCGTGTCCGTGCCGCGCGGCGGCCAGACGCGGTCGGTGGTCCACTGTCCGGGGGCGCGCTCGATGTCGGCCATCGGCTCGCGGTCGATGCCGTTGTCGTAGCCGAGGAGTTCGTGGTCGAACCAGCGGTGCAGGGTGCGCACCCAGTCACCGCGCCGGAAGTCGAAGGGGTCGACGTGGCCGGTCTGGCTGAGCCACACCTTGCGGTCGACGCCCTCCTTCGCGAGCGCGTCCCACCACTGGCCGAAGTGCTTCATGCGGACGTTGAGGTCCTGCATGCCGTGCACGGCGAAGACGCTGGCCCTCACCTTGTCCGCGTCCGGGGTGTGGTCGCGCTCGCTCCACAGCCGGGTCCAGTCGCCGGTGCGGGGCGCTTCGTCGACAAGTCGCTTCTGTACGGCGGCGCAGCGGGCGCGGGCCTCGGGGCTCTCCACGTAGTCCGAGAGCCACTCGGGGCCGCTGTCGTAGAGCGGGGCGCCCTGGGCGAAGTAGTAGTCGTACCAGGAGGAGATCGCGCCGATCGGCACGATCGTCTTCAGGCCTCTGACGCCGGTGGCGGCCACGCCGTTGGCGATGGTCCCGTCGTAGCTCTTGCCGATCATTCCGGTGGCGCCGGTCGTCCAGGACGCCTTGGCGTCCTTGCCGCCGGTGCGGGTGGTGTAGCCGCGGGCCCTGCCGTTGAGCCAGTCGACGACGGCCTTGGCGGACTGGACGTCGGAGCGGCCCCCGACGTCCACGCAGCCGTCGGAGCGGTTGGTCCCGGCGAGGTCGACGGCGACGAAGCCGTAGCCGCGGGGCACGAAGTAGTTGTCGTAGTAGAGCGGGAACCCGACGGGATCGCCGTTCGCGTCGTACGTCTTCTTCTGGCTCTCGTTGCCGCGCCCGCAGCAGGAGTAGTACGGGCTGGCGTCCATGATCACGGGTATCTTGCGCCCCTGCCGGGCGGGTTCGCGGGGCCGGACGATGTCGACGGCGACCCGGTCGGTCTTCCCGTCGTCGTCACCGTCGATCTTCGTGTCGACCCAGACGGATTCGCGGATCGCGCTCTCGTACGAGTAGACGGGCTTGCTCTCGCGCGGGGCGGGCGTCCCTTGGGCGGCGCCCGGGGACATGAGGGTGGACAACAGGGCGGCCAGGGCGGCCGTCACCAGGGATCTCCGGATCAAGCGCGTGCGTCGCGCACGTATCGGCATGGCGCGGAAGGTACACGGGTCAACTCCCGCGCAACAGGGGGCGTTACGCGGGAACGACAGGTTCATGGGTCCATATGGCACATGTCGGCCGAATGGCGATCGTGTGACAGCAGCGACCATGGACATGACGCGTGGCCCCAGGGGTCAATAGGGTCGGTCCATCCACCGGAACACCCCTACGACTTGGAGCTCTTGTGCACCGCAGACTCATCGCCCCTGGCGCGCTCGCGGCCTCACTGCTGCTGGCGATCCCGGCATCGGCCGCCGACTTCACGCCCGGGGCCCCGGGTATCGGCGATCCCTATTACCCGGCGAGCGGCAACGGCGGCTACGACGTCTCGCACTACGACCTGCGGCTGAAGTACCAGCCGAAGTCCGACCTGCTCGAAGGCACGGCGACCCTCAACGCCACCACCACGCAGGACCTGTCCCGCTTCAACCTCGATCTGGGCCTGAAGGTCAGCGAGGTGCGCGTCAACGGCAAGAAGGCCGCCTTCAAGAAGACCGGCGAGCAGGAGCTGGAGATCACCCCGGCGGCCGGGCTGCCCAAGGGCACGCCGATCACCGTCGTGATCCGGTACGCGGGCAAGCCGTCCGAGGTGAAGATCAACGGTTTCACCGCGTGGGCGCGCACGCCGGACGGCGGTGTGGCCGCGCAGGAGCCGGAGTCCGCCGCCTGGTGGTACCCCTCCAACGACCACCCGCGCGACAAGGCCACGTACGACGTGTCGGTCTCCGTGCCGGACGGCTCGCAGGCCATCTCCAACGGCGTGCTCCAGTCGCAGAGCTCGAAGCTCGGCTGGACGCGCTTCAACTGGCGCTCGAACAAGCCGCAGGCCAGCTATCTGACCACGCTCGCCGTCGGCAAGTTCGACATCACGACGGACAAGACCGCCGACGGCCTGCCCGTCCTGAACGCCTACAGCAAGGACCTCGGCGACAACGCCGGGGCGGCGCGGGCGAGCATCGAGCGGTCGACCGAGGTCGCGGAGTGGCTGGAGACGGTCTTCGGCAAGTACCCCTTCAACGCGCTCGGCGGGTACGTCCCGAACGTGACGAGCGGCTTCGCCCTGGAGACGCAGACGCGGCCGTTCTACAGCCCGCGGCAGTTCGCGGGCGGGTCCAACGTGTCGGTCGTGGTGCATGAGCTGGCCCACCAGTGGTACGGCGACAGCGTGTCCGTGGACGGCTGGAAGGACATCTGGATCAACGAGGGCTTCGCCCGCTACAGCCAGTGGCTGTGGTCGGAGAAGGAGGGCGAGGGGACGGCGCAGGAGCTGGCCGATTACGTATACGCCCAGCACCCGGCCGACGACCCGTTCTGGAAGGTCAAGCCGGGCGACCCGGGGCCGGAGAAGCAGTTCGACATCGCCGTCTACGACCGTGGGGCGCTGGCGCTCCAGGCGCTGCGCAACGCGGTCGGCGAGAAGTCCTTCGCGGCGATCCTGAAGGGGTGGCCCAAGGAGCACGCGTACGGGAACGCGACGGTGGGTGACTTCGTGAAGTACGCGGAGAAGGTGTCCGGCAAGCCGCTGGCCTCGCTGTTCGACGCGTGGCTCTTCCAGCCCTCGCGGCCGGCCGCGCCTGCCGCGAAGAAGGCGGGGATCGCCCGGTCCTCCGCCGCGGGGGCCGCTGCCGCCGAGCCGAAGTCGTGGAAGTCCATCGCCGCGACCAACGGCGTGCACGACCACGGTCACTGAACCGCCCCCGGTGAGCTAGCCCTGCGCCCGCGCCCTGCGCGCCATCGGCAGGTAGCGGAGGCGTTCGGGCAGGCGGGGGACCACCGTGCGGATCACGCGGCCCAGGCGGCGCAGCCGGCGCTCCTGGGCCGCGGACCACGGCAGGCCGATCGCCGCCCTCGCGTCCGGCGGCATCAGGCCGATCGTGAGGAAGCGGCGGAAGCGGGCCAGCGGCGGCAGGAGCAGCGGCCACAGGGCACGCAGCGTCATCCGCAGCAGGTAAGGGCCACGATCCGGCGGCGGAACCGGCTGGTCCGTGGCGACCAGCCGGCGCACCACCTCCGTCTCCTCCAGCTCGTCGGCCAGCACCTTGGCGTAATACGGCCAGAACTCCTCGATCGTCTGCGGCATGTCCCGGTCGTGGATGCCGAGGATCCGCCCGACCTGGAGCCACTCCGCGTACAGCTGCCGCTCCTGCGCCGGGGTGAAGGGGCGGCCCAGGTACGTCTGGGCGTGGCGGTAGACGGGGAACCCGGTGGCGTGGACCCACGCGTAGCAGGCGGGCGCCAGCGCGTGGTAGTCACGCCCGTGCGCGTCCGTGCCCCGGATGTGCCGGTGGAGTTCGCGCAGCCTGCGGCCTTCGGCGGCCGCGCTCTCACCGCCGTACACCCAGGTCTGGAGGGACCGCAGCGACCGCTCGCCGCGCCCCCAGGGGTCGGTGCGGAACACGGAGTACGTGTCGACGCCGGCGCCCACCGCCGGGTGCGCGACCTGCATCGTGAGGGCGGCGGGCAGGGCGAGCAGGGCCCGGACGTCGCCCGCGATGTCCCACAGGACCCCGCCGGGCGCGGGCGGCTCGGGAGTGTGGCGACGGCTCGGCATCACGCGGCTCCCAGGGGTCGGCGGGCCCGCCGGGCGCCGCCCGGTTTGTACGTGTTCCAGTATGCGACCGCCTCCGCCCACGGCCCTCAAGAGCCCTGTCGCGCGATCGCGTACGCCTCCAGGACGAGGTCGACGACCGCGTCGGGCTCGCGCAGGGTCGGGAAGTGGTCGCTGTCCCGCAGCCGCACGAGCCGGCAGCCGGGGATGCGGGCGGCCATCTCCTCGTTGCAGCGGACCACCTCGGGGTGGTCGTGCTCCCCCAGGGCCAGGACGCACGGCACGTCGAGTTCGCCGAGCCGGTCGAAGACGGGCGGGTCGGGCACCTGGTGGGGGTGGACGGCGAACCAGGCCGGGATCACCGGTTCGATGAGCGCCTGGGCCACGGGGTCGTCCCCGGTCCCCGCGGCGGCCGACGTGCGCTTCACCAGGGCCGTGATGCCGGCCAGGTCGCCGGCCTGCGCGAGGCGGCCCACCTCGGCGGTGAACTCGGCCATGACGAAGTCCGGGTTGCCCGTGACGCCGGGGACGAGCAGGGCGAGCCCCGCCACCCTGGCGGGGTCGCGCAGGGCGAGGCCGACGGCCGTGGTGGCGCCCATGCTCGACGCCGCGAAGAACGCCCGCGGCACGTCGAAGTGGTCCAGGACGGCGATCAGGTCGTCGACGAGCGAGAAGGACGCGGTGGGAGCGGGAGAGCGGCCGTACCCCCGCGCGTCGTAGCGGATGACCCGGCGGCCCTGCGCCAGGCGGGGCAGGATCCGGTCCCAGACCCGGGAGTCCGCGACTCCCGGGTGCAGCAGGACCAGCGGCGGCGCCCCGCCTCCCGGGCCCCCTGGGCCTCCCGGGCCATCCGGCCCGCCCGTGTCCTCGGCCCAGACCTCGCCGTCCTTGACCGGCACCATGAGTTCCATGCCGTGAGACTGCCGTGCCGCCCTCGGCGGCGCCAGACCGGCAGGGCTCAGCGGCCGGAACCCGTCGGCGTGGCCACCGGCTCGCCCACGATCCTGGTCGCCAGTTCGGAGGCCAGGGCGGGGACGCGCAGGCGCAGTGCGGTGCCCGCGGAGGCACGCTCGGCCTCGATCACGGCCTTCCCGCCCGCCAGCAGCTCGTCGCGCTCGCGTACGCCGTCCTCGCGGGCGGCGGCGATCAGGGCGGCGCCCTCTTCCCGGGCCCGCTGCCGCACCTGCGAGGCCTCGTGCCGGGCCTCGGCCAGGAGGGACTCCTGCTGGGCGCGTATCCGCTCGGCCTCGCGGCGCAATTCCGCCGCCGGTCCGCCGGTGACCCCTTCGAGGATCGTGGCACGTTCGTCGAGTACGCGGTTGAGGCGCAGGACCATCCGCCGGACGAGGAAGTAGAGGGGGCCGAACAGCACGGCTCCGACCACGAGACCTTTGACGTCCGGGTTGATCGGCCCCAAGGGCATGGGAATGAGCTGCATGCCGTCGACCTACCCGCTCATCCGTGCACAACAACGCACATCTGCACGGCAGTTGAGTGACGCCCGCCACGTGGCGTCACCCCGGATGCATGTGGTCTCCGACGTGACGCCACCGTAGGCGCTGCCACCGGCAGTGGCCGTTCGTCCCCCGCAGTGGGGGTCCGCGTTACTTCGTGAGGCCTGCCGCCTCGCGGTCCACCCTCTTGCGGATGGCGTACCAGCCGACGGCCAGGGCCGCGGCGATGATCGGGATCAGGTAGAGGGTCTTGCGGCCGATCTCGGGGTCCTTCCACATCAGGCCGAGCACGGCCAGCAGGAAGGCGATCGTGACGATCTCCGTGACCGGGCTGCCCGGGAGCCGGAAGCCGGGCCGCGTGATCAGGCCCTCCTTGGCCCGGCGGACGAACGCCAGGTGGCAGATCATGATGATCACCCAGGTGCTGATGATGCCGAGGGACGCCACGTTCAGGACGATCTCGAAGGCCTGGCTCGGCATGAGGAAGTTCAGGCCGACGCCGAGCACGCACACCGCGGAGGTGAGCAGGATGCCGCCGTAGGGGACCTGGCTGCGGTTCATCCTGGCGGTGAACTTCGGCGCCGAACCGGCCATGGCCATCGAGCGCAGGATGCGGCCCGTGGAGTACAGGCCCGAGTTCAGCGAGGACATCGCCGCGGTGAGGACGACCAGGTTCATCACGTCACCGGCGGCGGGGACGCCGATCTTGGACAGGACCGTCACGAACGGGCTCTGGTCCGCCGAGTACACCGACCCCGGCAGGAGCAGCGCCAGCAGGACGACCGAGCCGACGTAGAAGAGGCCCACGCGCCACATGATGGAGTTCACCGCGCGCGGGACGACCTTCTGCGGGTCCGCGGTCTCGCCCGCCGCGACGCCGACCAGCTCCAGGGAGGCGTACGCGAAGACGACGCCCTGCATGACGATCACGACCGGCATCAGGCCGTGCGGCAGGAAGCCGCCGTTGTCGGTGATCACGCTCAGGCCGGGCGTCTGCCCGCCGACGTCGTGCTGGGTGACCAGCAGGAAGATGCCGATCAGCATGAAGGCGACCAGGGCCGCGACCTTGACGATCGCGAACCAGAACTCCATCTCGCCGAAGTACTTGACCGAGATCAGGTTGATCACGAGGACGACGGCGAGGGCGATCAGCGCGAGCACCCACTGGGGGATGTCGGTGAACAGGCTCCAGTAGTGGGTGTAGAGCGCGATCGCGGTGATGTCGGCGATGCCGGTGGTCGACCAGTTCAGGAAGTACATCCAGCCGGCGACGTAGGCGCCCTTCTCGCCGAGGAACTCACGCGCGTAGCTGACGAACGAGCCCGACGAGGGCCGGTAGATGACCATCTCGCCGAGAGCACGCACGACGAAGAAGGCGAAGATGCCGCACACGAGGTACGCGACGGCGAGCGCGGGGCCCGCGGAGTGCAGGCGGCCGCCCGCACCGAGAAAGAGTCCAGTTCCGATCGCGCCACCGATGGCGATCATGTTGACGTGACGGGCCTTGAGGTCCTTGCTGTAACCGGCGTCGCCCGCGTCCGCGGGGGCCTGGGACGCATCTGTGCGGGATGCGTCCGCAGCGGCCGTGTCTACGGCTTCCTTGCTCACGTGGGGGGTCTACTCTCTGGTGCCCGGAAAACTCCGGTGTCCGGATGTGCTCCGGTCCACGACACCCCTGATGTGCGTGGACCGACGCGACACCTTCCCCCAGAGATCGCCCGGCATGCGGTGGCGCACGTCACATAGCGGCACTTCTCACATGGTGGGCAGGGGGTGTACATCCGCTGATCAGGGGGTGTACGGCGGGAAGATCAGCGGGTGCGCGGCCCCCGCGGGTCAGGGGGCGTAGAGCTCGTCGATGGCGTGCGCGTACTTCTCCCGGATGACCCGGCGGCGCAGCTTCAGGGACGGGGTCAGCTCGCCGGTCTCGGGGCCCCACTCCTCCCCCAGGAGCCGGTAGCGCTTGATCTGCTCGGTGCGGTTGAGGCGTGCGTTGGCCGCGTCGACCGCCCGGGCGACCTCCTCGTGCACCGCCTCGCTCGCCATCAGGTCGCCCGTGATCCCCTGGGCGGCCGCCCATACGGGGGCCATCTCGGCGTCCAGGACGAGGAGTGCCACCAGATAGGAGCGGCCGTCGCCGTGGACGAGGGCCTGGCCGATGAGGGGGTGCTCCTTGAGGGTGTTCTCCACGAGCGCGGGCGAGACGTTCTTGCCCGTCGACGTCACGATCAGTTCCTTCTTGCGGTCGGTGAGCCAGAGGAAGCCGTCCTCGTCGATCCGCCCGACGTCGCCGGTGGCGAACCAGCCGTCCGCGTCGCAGGCGGTCGCGACGCCGCCGTCGGGCAGGAGGTAGCCGTCGAAGACCGTCGCGCCGCGCACCAGGATCTCGCCGTCGTCGGTGGTGCGGATCTCCAGGCCTTCCAGGGGCCTGCCCACCGAGCCGAGCCGGAAGGCGGCCGGGGTGTTGATGGTGACGACGCCGGTCGTCTCGGTGAGACCCCACGCGTCCATGATCACGATGTCGAAGCCCGCCCAGAAGCGCACGACGTCCAGGGGCATCGACGCCGCCGCGCTCGCGGTCCACACCAGGCGGTCGAAACCGGCCAGGGCGAGCAGCGGGTCGATGGTCTTCTCCTTGGCCTCCCGGTAGGCCGCCTCCAGGGCGGCCGGGGGCTTCTCGCCGCGCTCGACGCAATCCACCCGCGCGCGTGCCGTGTCGTTCGCCGCCTCGATGGCCTCCCGCTGCTCGCGCGGGAGCCCCGCGAGCACGGCCTTCACGGACGCGGCGAGCTTCTCCCACACGCGCGGGACCCCGAAGAACTGCGCCGGACGCAGCTCGCGCGCCGTCGCCGCGAGGGCGGCCGGATCCGCGCACAGATAGACGTGTGCCGAGCGGAAGACGGGCAAGTAGATGCCCAGCATGCGTTCGGCGATGTGGGCGAACGGGAGGTAGCTGATGTGCTCCACGAAGTCGGGCAGCTCGACGACGGCGTCCAGGGCCACCGCGTCCAGGACGACGTTGCGGTGGGAGATGCGGACGCCCTTGGGGTCGCCGGTGGTGCCCGAGGTGTAGACGACGGTCAGCGGGTCCCCGGCCGCGGACTCGCGCCAGGCCTTCTCGAAGGAGTCCGGGTCGAACAGCCGGCTTCCGGTGGCGTGCAGGGAGCCGTACGTGCGGTGCGCTCCCGCCTCGGCCGCCTCGACGACGACCAGGCGCTCCATCGGGGCGTCGGGGTCCGCCAGGAGCGGCTCCCAGCGCTCCAGCTCGCGGGCCCCCTCGACGATCGCGAAGCGGGCCCGGCTGTGCCGGGCGATGTGCGCGATCTGCTCGGGTGCCGACGTGCCGTACACGGTGATCGGGACCGCGCCGAGGTGGACGAGGGCGAGGTCGCTCAGCCAGTGCTCGGGGCGGTTGCCCATCATCATGAGGACGTGCTCACCCCGGCGGACGCCGAGCGCCGTGTACCCGGCGGCCAGGACGGCGACCTTGCGGCGCACCTCGCGCCAGGTGAGGGTCGTCCACTCGCTTTCGGGGGCGGTGCGCCAGGAGAGGGCGGGACGGTCGCCGTGGTCCTCGGCGTTGCGCAGCAGCAGGGCGGGAAGCGTGATGTCGGCGGGTTCCCCGGGGAGTCTCAGGATCGTGGTCATGACCGCCTCCTGGCGTCATCGACGAAGCAAGTGACTGGGCGGGACGCTTTCACAACAGTGGTGAGACAGCAATACTGTTGCACCGGATCGGTGCACAACTGGGGAGGCGAAGCGCTGCCATGACGATGACGACGACGTCGGACACGGACGAGCCGACGCTCACGGTCGACGAACTGGCCGCGCGCGCGGGCGTCACCGTCCGCACCATCCGCTTCTACAGCACCAAGGGACTGCTCCCGCCACCGGTGATCGGCCCCCGCCGGGTGGGTCACTACGGCCAGGAGCACCTCTCCCGGCTCGGGCTCATCGAGGAGTTGCAGCACCAGGGCATGACGCTGGCGGCGATCGAGCGGTACCTGGAACAGCTGCCGCCGGACTTGAGCGCCCACGACCTCGCCATCCACCGCGCGGTGGTGGCCTCCTGGGCCCCGGACTCCGCCGAGGACACCGACCACGCGGAGCTGGAGCGCAGGGCGGGCCGCTCACTGACCCCGGCGGACCTGGACCGGCTCTCGGCGATGGGCGTGGTCGCGCCGACGGAGTCCAAGGGGGCCTACCGCGTCGACCCGGGGCTGCTGCGCCTGGGCGTGGAGCTGCTGGACGTGCCCATCGCGCACGAGACGATCCTGGCGGCCCGCACGGTGCTGATGGAGCACACCCGCTCGGCCGCCGTCGAGCTGTCGCGGCTCTTCCGCGACGAGGTGTGGGGGCCCTATCGCGAACGGGAGTCGGATCCCGAGCACGTGGCGGCGATGCGCTCCCTGTCGGCCCATATGCAGCCGATGGTGGTGCAGGCCCTGGTGACGGCGTTCCAGCGCTCCCTCAAGGAAGAGCTGCGGGAGTGGCTCAAGGAAAGCTGAGCCACTCCCCGCCCGGCCGTCAGAGCGTGGCGTTGGCCGCGGTGGCCGTCGGCGTTTCGCCCCGCGAGGCCTGCTGCAACCGCGTGGCATAGACCTCGGCCAGCACGTTCAGGTCCTTCATGGCCTCCGCGGACCCGGAGTCGTCCCGGATCTTCAGGGTGGCGACGAACTTGCCCTGGAGGATGACGATCTCCCGGGTGTTCTGCCGCGCGGAGCCCGCGAACCCGAAGGTGACGCTGCCGGCGCCCAGCTTCGGCGCTTGCACGACCTTCAGCTCGCGCGTGTGGGTGCGCACGTAGTTGTCCCAGACGGCGAAGGCGAGCGAGGCGGCGCTCTCCCTTCGGTACACGATCAGTTCGTAACTCGCGCCCTCGGCCTTGTCGTCGCTGCGGTAACCGACCCGGCCGTTGGCGACGGCGCCCTTGCACTTGCCGGTCGGCTCCTTGCACACGGAGGGCGCCTTGGCGCGGCTGTGCAGCTCGGTGGAGACGGTGCGCAGGTTGGCCGGCATCGTCTCGGCGGGCGGCAGGATCGCCCGGACGTCCCTGGCGCCGTTCAGCGCACCGGCGCCCTTGGCGGCCGACCCGCCGCTCGCGCCGCCGACGGTGCGGCCGTGCGACGACCCCGAACCCGACGTGTGCTTCTTGTTCTTCTTCTTGCCTCCGCAGCCCGTCAGGGCCAGCGTCAGGACCAGCACTCCGACGCCGACCGCTCGCGTCGTTCCCCCAGTTGTCCACCGCACAGCGGTACATCCTCCGTTTGTCGTGATCATGCTCTACGGGAGGATACGACGCGGGGGCGATGACCTGCGGTTCCGCCCCGGAGGCAACGGAACCGCAGGTGAAGAGCGTCAGCTGTCGCTGAACTTCTCGCCCTTGTCGGCCTTCTCGACCAGGAGCGCGGGCGGCGTGAACCGGTCGCCGTAGCGGTCGGCCAGCTCCCGGGCGCGGGCCACGAATCCGGGCAGGCCGCCTTCGTAGCCGTTGATGTACTGGAGCACGCCACCGGTCCAGCCGGGGAAGCCGATGCCGAAGATGGAGCCGATGTTGGCGTCCGCGACGGACGTCAACACGCCCTCCTCCAAGAGGCGCACGGTGTCGAGCGACTCGGAGAAGAGCATCCGCTCCTGCATGTCCTCGAACGGGATCTGGGTGCCCGGCTCGGTGAAGTGCTCGCGCAGGCCCGGCCAGAGCCCGGCGCGCTTGCCGTCCACGTAGTCGTAGAAGCCCGCTCCCCCGCTCCTGCCGGGCCGCTCGAACTCGTCGACCATGCGGTCGATGACGGAATCCGAGGGGTGCCCGGCCCAGGTGCCGCCGGCTTCCTCGACGGCGCGCTTCGTCTCGTTGCGGATCTTGCGCGGCAGGGTGAGGGTCAGCTCGTCCATCAGGGACAGGACCTTCGCCGGGTAGCCCGCCTGGGCCGCGGCCTGCTCGACCGACGCGGGCTCGATGCCCTCGCCGACCATCGCGACGCCCTCGTTGATGAAGTGCCCGATGACGCGCGAGGTGAAGAAGCCGCGCGAGTCGTTGACGACGATCGGCGTCTTGTTGATCTGGCGTACGAGGTCGAAGGCGCGCGCCAGGGCCTCGTCACCGGTCCGCTCGCCCTTGATGATCTCGACGAGCGGCATCTTGTCGACGGGCGAGAAGAAGTGCAGGCCGATGAAGTCGACGGGCCGCGTGACGCCCTCGGCGAGCTCGGTGATGGGCAGCGTCGAGGTGTTGGAGCACAGGAGCGCGTCCGGCTCGATGATGTCCTGGATCTCCTGGAACACCTTGTGCTTGAGGGCGGTGTCCTCGAAGACCGCCTCGATCACCGCGTCGCAGCCCGCCAGGGCCTGCGGGTCGGCGGTCGGCGTGATGCGGGCGAGGAGGGCGTCGGCCTTCTCCTGGGTCGTACGCCCCCGCTGCACCGCCTTGGCGCACAGCTTCTCGGAGTACGCCTTGCCCTTGGCGGCGGCTTCGGCGGAGACGTCCTTGAGGACGACCTCGATGCCCGCGCGGGCGCACGAGTAGGCGATGCCCGCGCCCATCATCCCGGCGCCGAGGACGGCGGCCTTGCGGACCTGGCGCGGCTCGACGCCCTTGGGGCGGTTGGCGCCGGAGTTGACGGCTTGGAGGTCGAAGAAGAACGCCTGGATCATGTTCTTCGCGGTCTGGCCGGTGACCAGCTCGGTGAAGTACCGGGCCTCGATGGTCAGCGCGGTCTCGAAGTCGACCTGCGAGCCCTCGACGGCCGCCGCGAGGATGTTGCGCGGGGCCGGGTAGGGGGCGCCGTTGATCTGCTTCTTGAGGTTGGCCGGGAACGCGGGCAGGTTCGCCGCGAACTTGGGGTTGGCCGGGGTGCCGCCGGGGATGCGGTAGCCGGGCTTGTCCCAGGGCTGCGCCGATTCCGGGTTGGCGTCGATGAAGGCGCGGGCCTTCTCGATCATCTCCTCGCGGGTGGCGGCCACTTCGTGGACCAGGCCGTTCTCCAGGGCGCGCCGCGGGGAGTACTGGGTGCCCTGGAGGAGCACCTTGAGCAGCGCGTCGGCGATGCCCATGAGGCGCACGGTGCGGGTCACGCCGCCGCCCGCCGGGAGCAGGCCGAGGGTGACCTCGGGCAGGCCGATCTTGGAGCCGGGCGCGTCGAGTGCGACGCGGTGGTGGCTGGCCAGGGCGATCTCGTAGCCGCCGCCCAGGGCGGCGCCGTTGATCGCGGCGACGACGGGCTTGCCCAGGGTCTCGATGCGGCGCAGGGAGGCCTTGATGGCGACGCCCGCCTCGAACGCGTCGCGCGCGTTCTCAGGGCCGGCCTTCATCATGTCCTTGAGGTCGCCGCCCGCGAAGAAGGTCTTCTTCGCGGAGGTGTAGATGATGCCGCGGATGTCGTCCTTCTCGGCCTCCGCGCGTTCGGCGACGGCCGCGATGGAGTCCTTGAACCCCTGGTTCATGGTGTTCGCGGACTGGTTGGGGTCGTCGAGGACGAGGGTGAGGATGCCGGTGTCATCCATGTCCCAGCGGATGGTGGTGCTCTGCGTCATGATGCGCTCTCCGTGAAGTCTGTTGCGGGCGGGGTGGGCGGCTACTGGGTGGACTGACCTGTGCGTCGCCGACTGCGGATCGTGGTGGGTTGCTCGCGCAGTTCCCCGCGCCCCTGAGGAACCGCGCACTTCGTGCGCTGCCTCCTCAGGGGAAAGCGCGGCGAAGCCGCAGCTTTCAGGGGCGCGGGGAACTGCGCGACCAGCCACGACGGACCTGCGGTCGGCGGCATACGACAGCCCCACCGGCGCTTAGCCGGAGACCCGTTCCACGATCGTGGCGATCCCCATGCCGCCGCCCACGCACAGCGTGGCCAGGCCGTACCGCTTGTCCTGGCGCTCCAGCTCGTCGACCAGCGTGCCCAGGATCATCGCCCCGGTCGCGCCCAGCGGGTGGCCGAGAGCGATCGCGCCGCCGTTCACGTTCACCTTGTCCAGCGAAAGCCCCATGTCCTTCACGAAGCGGAGCACCACCGCCGCGAACGCTTCGTTGATCTCGACGAGGTCGATGTCGTCGATGGTCAGACCCGCCTTGGCGAGCGCCTTGCGCGCGGCCGGCGCGGGACCGGTGAGCATGATGGTCGGCTCGGAGCCGGAGACGGCCGCGGAGACGATCCGGGCGCGCGGCGTGAGCCCGTAGCGCTCGCCGACCTCCTTGGTGCCGACGGCGACCAGCGCGGCGCCGTCCACGATGCCGGAGGAGTTGCCCGCGTGGTGGACGTGGTCGATCTTCTCGACCCAGTGGTACTTCTGCAGCGCCACGGCGTCGAAGCCGCCGAGGTCGCCGATGTCCTTGAAGGACGGCTTCAGCTTGGCGAGCGAGTCGGCGGTGGTGCCGGGGCGCATGTACTCGTCGTGGTCCAGGACGACCAGGCCGCTGCGGTCCTTCACCGGTACGACGGACTTCTCGAAGCGGTTGTCCTTCCAGGCGGCCGCCGCGCGCTCCTGGGACAGGGCGGCGTACTCGTCGACGTCACGCCGGGAGTAGCCCTCCACCGTGGCGATCAGGTCGGCGCCGATGCCCTGCGGCACGAAGCCCGTCTCGTAGTTGGTCATCGGGTCGGCGAACCAGGCGCCGCCGTCCGAGGCCATCGGGACGCGCGACATCGACTCGACGCCGCCCGCGAGGACGAGGTCCTCCCAGCCCGAACGCACCTTCATCGCGGCCATGTTGACCGCTTCGAGCCCCGAGGCGCAGAAGCGGTTCTCCTGCACGCCCGCCACCGTGTCCGGCAGTCCGGCGGCGATGGCCGCGATGCGCGCGATGTCGGAGCCCTGGTCACCGACGGGGCCCACGACGCCGAGGACGATGTCGTCGACGGCCGCCGGGTCGAGGTCGGGGAACCGCGCCCGGATCTCGTGGATCAGGCCGACGACGAGGTCGATCGGCTTGGTGCCGTGCAGGGCGCCATTGGCCTTGCCGCGTCCGCGCGGGGTGCGGATCGCGTCGTATACGTACGCTTCGGTGGTCAAGACAGCAGCCTTTCGCGAAGAACTGTGCAGATGAGGGGTGGGGCGGGCTCAGGCGAGCAGGGAGCGGCCGATGATCTCCTTCATGATCTCGGTCGTACCTCCGTAGATCGTCTGGATGCGGCCGTCGGTGAAGGCCTTGGCCACGCGGTACTCGGTCATGTAGCCGTATCCGCCGTGCAGTTGCAGGCACCGGTCGGCGACGCGTTTTTGCAGCTCGGTGGCCCACCACTTGGCCATCGACGCGTGCACGGCGTCGAGTTCCCCGTTCGAGTGGTCGACGATGCAGCGGTCCAGGAACGCACGGGTGACGGCGCACTCGGTGGCCATCTCGGCGATCTCGAAGCGGATGTGCTGGAGCTTGGAGAGCGGGCGCCCGAAGGCCTCGCGCTCCTTGACGTACGTCGTGGTGATCTCCAGGAGGTGCTCGGCGGCGGCGATCCCCGCGACGGCGATGCCCATGCGCTCCTGCGCGAGGTTCGTCATCAGGTGGATGAAGGCGCCGTCGAGCTCGCCGAGGAGGTTCTCCTTGGGGACGCGTACGTCGTTGAAGAAGAGCTCGGCGGTGTCCTGGGACTTCTGGCCGATCTTGTCGAGGTTGCGGCCGCGCTCGAAGCCGTCCATGCCGCGCTCGACGACCAGGAGGGACAGGCCCTTAGCGCCGCCCTCCGCCGACGTCTTGGCGACGACGATCACCAGGTCGGCGAGGATGCCGTTCGAGATGAACGTCTTGGAGCCGTTGAGCAGCCAGTGGTCGCCCTGGTCGGCGGCGGTGGTGCGGATGCCCTGGAGGTCGGAGCCCGCGCCCGGCTCGGTCATCGCGATGGCGGTGATGGTCTCGCCGGAGCAGAAGCCGGGCAGCCAGCGCCGCTTCTGCTCGTCGGTGGCCAGGGAGGTCAGGTACGGGCCGATGATGTCGTTGTGCAGGCCGAGCGCGAGCCCGGCCGCGCCCGCACGGGTGAACTCCTCGGCCAGGACGGCGCTGTAGCGGAAGTCGGTGTTCCCGCCGCCTCCGAACTCCTCGGGCACGGCGAGTCCGAGCAGCCCCTGCTTGCCCGCGGCGAGCCAGGCGTCACGGCTGACGATGCCGTCCTTCTCCCACTCCTCGTAGTGCGGAAGCACCTCCTTGGCCAGGAAGGTGCGGACGGTCTCGCGGAACGCCTCGTGTTCGGCGGAGAAGATCTGTCGCTTCACGTTCGGCCTCCTAGAGCCAGCCCTTGACGGTTTCGATCAATGCGGCCGGCTCGGGGCCGACGGGAATGACGTTGAGCATGTCGACGCCGGCCTCGCGGAAGGCCTCGACGCGCTCGCGGACGTAGCTCTCGGGGCCGCACAGCGACATGAGCTCGCAGAACTCGGCCGGGACCGCGGCCTCGGCCTCCTTCTTCTTGCCCGAGAGGTACAGCTCCTGGATGAGCTTGGCTTCCTTCTCGTAGCCGTACGCGACCGCGAGGTCGTTGTAGAAGTTCTTCCCCACCGCGCCCATGCCCCCTACGTAGAGGGCGATCTGGGGCCGGGCCATGTCCCGTGCGGCGGCGGCGTCGGCACCGATGGCGAGCAGTCCGCCCGCGACCGTCCGCAGCGGTCCGAGCGCCGGATCGCGCTGCGCTTTGCCCTCGGCGAGCGGGGCGCCCCACACCTGGTGGGCCTTCTCCGGGATGAACAGGGTGGGCAGCCAGCCGTCGGCGATCTCGGCGGTCATCCGCACGTTGGCCGGACCGAGCGAGGCCACGTACAGCGGGACTTCGGAGCGGACCGGCCGGGTGAGGATCTTCAGCGGTTTGCCCAGCTTGCCGCCCTTTTCCCTGGGCAGCGGCATGTCCGTGATGCCGTGGTGGTCGATGACCTCGCGGCGCAGGATGCGGCGGGTCAGCTCGATGGTCTCGCGGGTGCGGGCCAGGGGTTTGTCGTACGGCTTGCCGTGCCAGCCCTCGACGACCTGCGGGCCCGACGCGCCCAGACCGATGATCGCCCGGCCGCCGGAGATCGCGTCGAGTCCGGCCGCCGTCTGGGCGATGAGGGCCGGGGTGCGCGAGTAGACGTTCAGGATCGCGGCGCCGATCTTCATACGCTCGGTGCGCGCGGCCAGGTAGCCCATGATGGTGGGCGAGTCGAAGCCGTACGCCTCCGCCACCCAGACGGCGTCCAGACCGGCGGACTCCAGGGCCGCCACGTCGTCGGCGGCCTGGCGCGGGTCGCCCGCGTAGGCGAGCGGTGCGGAGAGTTGCATCAGCTGTCTTCCTTCGTGGGTGTTCCCGTCAGGGCCGGTACGTTCCAGTCGCGGGCCACGGCCTCGGTGTCCGCGCCGGGCTGGGCAGGGCCGCCGCGCACCTGGGTCGGGGTCGAGGAGAAGCGGGGCGCGGGGGCGGGCTGGGTGATGCCGCCGTGGTCGACGAAGGTGCCGCGGGCGGCGAGATGGGGGTGGGCGGGTGCCTCGCGCAGAGAGAGCACGGGCGCCACGCACGCGTCGGAGCCCTCGAAGACGGCCGTCCACTCCTCGCGCGTACGGGCCTTGAAGCGGGCGGCGACCGCCTCGCGCAGCTCGCCCCAGCGGGCCAGGTCCTTGCGGGCGGGCGCCTCGTTTGCCAGGCCGAGCAGCGCGATGAACTCGTCGTAGAACTGCTGCTCCAGGGCGCCGACGGCCATGGCGCCGCCGTCGGCGGTCTCGTAGGTGCCGTAGAAGGGGCAGGCCCCGTCCAGGAGGTTGGCGCCGCGCCGGTCCTGCCAGCCGCCGGCCGCGAGCATGCCGTGGATCATCGACGTGAGGTGGGCGGTGCCGTCGACGATCGCGGCGTCCACGACCTGGCCGAGGCCGTGCTCGCGTGCGTGGTGCAGGGCCGCGAGGATGCCGACGACGAGGTAGAGCGAGCCGCCCGCGTAGTCCCCGACGAGGTTGGCGGGGACGGTGGGCGGCGCGTCGGCGTCGCCGATCATGCCGAGGGTGCCGGTGATCGCGATGTACGCGATGTCGTGTCCGGCGCGCTGGGCGAGCGGCCCCTCCTGGCCCCAGCCGGTCATCCGGCCGTAGACGAGCTTGGGGTTGCGGGCGTGGCAGGCGGCGGGGCCGACGCCCAGGCGCTCGGCGACGCCGGGGCGGTAGCCCTCGATGAGGACGTCCGCGCGGTCGACCAGGTCCAGGACGCGGTCCGCGCCGTCCGCCGCCTTCAGGTCGACGATCACGGAGCGTTTGTTGCGGTTCGTGATGTCGTACTCGGGATTGATCGCCAGGGCGCCGCCGCCGGGGCGGTCGACGCGTACGACGTCGGCACCGAGGTCGGCGAGGAGCATGGCGGCGAACGGGCCGGGACCGATGCCCGCCAGCTCGACCACGCGCACCCCGGCGAGCGGTCCGTGAACGCCCTTGTCCGGCACTGCCATTGAGCCCCCAGCGCTATGACACAACTGATGTAACACCAGTGATGTTAAGAACGTGTTCCACTCAACACAAGACCCTAGCAAGCAAGCGCTTAGACAATTTGGGGACCGGGCCTTGCGCCGCGGCGCACCGCGCACGCTAGCCTCGGCCACCGACATCGGCGCGCGGTGCACGGCAGAGAGGTGCCATGACCAGTCAGAACGGCAACGGCAAGGAGCGTGCGGCGGACCGCACGCACGACATCGTGCTCTTCGGGGCGACCGGCTTCGTGGGCGTGCTCACCGCGGAGTACCTCGCGGCGAACGCCCCCGAGGGGCTGCGCTGGGCGATCGCGGGACGGGACACCGGCAAGCTGGAGCGGCTGCGCGACACGCTCGCCGAGACGTATCCGGCCTGCGCGAAACTCCCCCTCGTCCGCGCGGACGTGGCGGACCCGGCGTCCCTGCGCGAACTGGCCGGCCACGCGCGCGTGGTGGCCACGACCGTCGGGCCCTACCTGGAGTACGGCCAGGAACTCGTCGCCGCGTGCGCCGAGGCGGGCACGGACTACGTGGACCTCACCGGCGAGCCGGAGTTCGTCGACCTCATGTACGTGCGGCACGACGCCCGCGCGCAGGAGACCGGCGCGCGCCTGGTGCACTCCTGCGGCTTCGACTCGGTCCCGCACGACCTGGGCGCGTACTTCACGGTGCGGCAGCTCCCGGAGGGCGTACCGCTGCGCGTGGACGGCTTCGTGCGCAGCAACGCGACCTTCTCCGGCGGCACGTTCGCCTCCGCGCTCGCCCAGTTCGCGCGGGGCCCGCAGATGATGGCCGCCGCGCGCGACCGGCGCCGGTACGAGCCGCGCCTGGTGGGCCGCAAGGCGTACGCGCCGCCGAGCGCTCCCCGGTACGCGGGTGAGGTCGGCGCCTGGGCCCTGCCGCTGCCGACGATCGACCCGCAGGTGGTGCAGCGCTCGGCGCGGGCCCTGGAGCGCTACGGGCCCGACTTCCGCTACCGGCACTACGCGGCCGTGCGGAGCCTGCCGTTCGCGGTGGGCGGCGCCGCAGCCGTCACCGGTCTGGTGGCCGCGGCCCAACTGCCGCCCGCGCGGCGCTGGTTGTCCTCGCGTCTGAAGCCGGGCGAGGGGCCGAGCGAGCAGCGGCGCGCGAAGAGCTGGTTCTCCGTGCGGTTCGTCGGCGAGGGCGGCGGCAAGCGCGTCTACACCGAGGTCTCGGGCGGCGACCCGGGGTACGACGAGACGGCGAAGATGCTGGGCGAGGCGGCCCTGTGCCTGGCCCTCGACGAGGGTCTGCCGGAGGTGGCGGGACAGCTGACCACCGCCGTGGCGATGGGCGAGGCGCTGACGGCCCGGCTGACGGCGGCGGGGCTCAGCTTCCGGGTGGCGGCGGCGCGCTAGCGGTCGCCTCACGCAGCGCCGCGCGGCACAGGGCGTCCGCGCGGCGCGTCGACTCCGGGAGGCGGTAGCGCGGCGTCAAACGCAGCGTGTGGGCGCAGGCGTTGTCCAGGCTCACGCGGTGGCCGACGGAGACGAAGACCGGCTTGACGCCCTCGCGGGTCCGCAGGGCGCGGCCGATCTCCTCGCCCCCGTCCAGGAGCGGGGCCGCGCTGGCCCGCGGCGCGTCCGGAGCCTCGTAGGTGAACGTGAAGGGGTTCTTGGCGACGCCGATCGTGGGCAGTCCGGTGAGGACGCCGAGGTGGCTGGCGAGGCCGAACCTGCGGGGGTGCGCGATGCCGTAGCCGTCGCAGACGACCAGGCCCGGGTCGGCTTCGAGGGCCTCCAGGGCGGCGAGGACGGTGGGGATCTCGCGGAAGGCGAGCAGGCCCGGCACGTACGGGAAGGACACGCGGCCCACCGCGGTGGCCTCCTCCACGACGTCGAGCGTCGCGGCGTCCAGGACGACGAGCGCGGCGGCGACGAGGTCGCGCGCGTCGTCGTAGGCGACGTCGACCCCCGTGACGTGTCCCCTGCCCGGCTCGGGTCCCGCCTCGTCGAGCACGACGCGGGCGCGGAGCCCGTCCTGGACCGCGCGGGCGGCGGCTTCGTCGGCGGGCCAGTCGGCGGGGGTGTCGGAGGTGACCGTGTACGTCGTCATGGTGCGGACCAGCCTAGGCGGCGGCCGCGGTTCACGTGGCCGCAGGGAACTTCCACACGAACGTCCGGCCGTTCTGCTCGGACCAGTGGACCTCCAGGTCCTTGGCGTCCTTGGGGACGAGATAGGTCTCGCACAGGACGTGGGACTGGCCCCGCTTCCAGCTCTTGACGGACGAGGGGGATTCGCAGCCCGGGGCGTGGTCGGCGGCGCCGACGATCAGGGTTCCGCGCCTGCCGTCCGCGTAGATCGTGGTGGGATGGCTGGCGCGCGGCCGCTGCGTGAGGGTCGGGCCGGACTTGTGCGTGTATCTCACCCGGGCGATGGCCGGGACCAGGCCCTTGGCCTCCTCGGGCTCCGACACCATCTTCGCGGTCTCGGCCTCCGTGCCCAGTTCGACCTTCTGCGCGGTGAGGGCGTAGGTGACCAGGACCGCGCCCTCCTTCGCCTCGCCGACGGCGCTCTGGCCGGTGCCGCGCGCGATCTTCTTCCGGTCCGGGGAGACCTTCTTGTCGCCGCCGCAGGCGGTGAGCGCGAGGGCGAGCACGACCACAGGGCCGACGACGTGCGACGTGGTTCTTCTGTGCAGCAAGGTGGACTCCGGGCATGGTCGGGGCAGCCGCGCGCCACACGGTGGCCCCATGGAGCGGCAGGTTGAGCCGTCAGCATAGGAGTCGACCGGGCGGGGGGCCGTGACCGCCCCGGGCCGGAGCCGCACGGGACGGCGGGCGGCGGTAGCCTCGCGATCATGTTCGTTCTCGAGTTGACCTACACCGCGCCCGTGTCCGCCGTCGACCAGGAGATGGAGGCCCACGTCTCCTGGCTCGACCAGCTCTACGCCCAGGGCGTCTTCATCGCCTCCGGGCGCAAGAACCCGCGCGACGGCGGCGTGATCCTGGCCGTCGCGGACGACCGCGCGGCGATCGAGAAGATCGCCGCGAGCGACCCCTTCGTGCTCGCGGAGGTGTGCGAGTACCGGATCACCGAGTTCATCGCCACGAAGACGGCCCCGGAACTCGCCCCCTACCGGCAGCAGCTGCCCTAGCCGCGAGCGGCCTGGCTCCCCTCCCAGCGGGCGACGCGGCCCTTCTCCCCGGAGGCCCAGCAGGCCCGGTCCCGGGTGCAGTCGACCGTGTCGAACGACCCCGGGTCGACCGTCCGCCAGGTGTGCCCGGCGTCCGTCGTGACGTCCGTGCCGGTCGGCCCGACCGCGAGCGCGCCGCGGCGGCTGCCGGGCAGCCAGGCCACCCCGGAGCGGTAGGCGGGCGGGGGCTCCGCGGCCGTGGTCCAGGTGCGGCCGCCGTCGCGGGTGGTGGCCGCGGACTTCGGCGACGGCTGGCCGGCGCGGTAGTCGCCGCCGACCGCGATGCCGTGCGTACGGTCGCGGAAGGCGAGGCCGAAGACGCCGCGGGCCGGGTCGCCCGCGGGGATCGGCGCGTCGGTGGCCTTCCAGGTGCGGCCGCGGTCCGCGGAGTGCAGGACACGCGCGCGTGCCGCCCCGCCCGTGGCCAGCCACACGTCGCGGGAGCCGGAGCTGACCAGGCACTGGCCGCTCGCCGCGAAGCCCGATTCCCCTTCCTGGGCGGCGGGCATGCCCTTGCTGGGCAGGACCTTCCAGGAGCGGCCGCCGTCGGCGGTGGACAGGATGCGGTACTTGCCGTCGACCGGGTCGCTCATGGCCAGGCCGTGGCGCCGGTCGAAGAAGGTCATGCAGTCGTAGAAGGCCTTCGGGTCGGTGTTGCGGAAGGACTCCGTCCAGGTCGCTCCCCCGTCCGCCGTGCGGAAGACCCGCGAGGCCTCGCCCTCACCGATGGCGAGCACCACCGCGCGGCGGCCGTCGAACGCCTCGATGTCCCGGAACTCCAGCCCCGCGGCCCCGGGCGGCGAGACGTTTCGCCAGTGCCCGCCGCCGTCCGACGTGCGCAGTACGGTGCCCTTCGCGCCGGCCACCCAGGCGGTGTCCCGGCTGACGGCGGCGAGACCGCGGAAGCGCGCGTCACTGCCGCTGTCCTTGAGTTCCCAGCCCCCGCCCCGCTGCTCCGGACCCGCGGGAGCCGCCTGCGCGAGCCCCGTCGCGGCCAGCCCCGTCGCGGCGAGAGCCGTCCCGCACAGTCCCACCGACACCGCGCGGCCCACGGACCGCGCCCACCTCGTCTTCCCCAAGGACTTCATGGCGGGCGAAGTTACCACCGGAACGCAGGATTCCTTCGGGGGTTTCCGTGAAGACGGTGAAGAGCGAGCGGTGACCGAGGTCACTCCGTGTTCGCGTGCACGGATTCCGTCATTCCGACGTCTATCCAAGTGCCGACCCGAGTAGTCCAGCTGTCAGTGAGGGAGCAGGCGTTGTCCACCAGCATCGAGCAAGCCGTAGAGGCCCGCCTTGTCGCCGCCGCGCCGCGGATGTCGACCATTCCCGCGACGCTGCACTACGACCGGAGCGATCCGTTCGCCGTCCGGATGAGTTTCCCCGCCCCCGCCACGCTCGAAGGCGTCGAGGTCTACTGGACCTTCGCCCGCGAGCTGCTCTGCCAGGGCATGGAGCAGGCGGTGGGCGACGGCGACGTCCGCGTCCGGCCGTACGGCTTCGACCGCACCGTCGTGGAGTTCCACGCCCCCGAGGGCACGGCGATCGTCCACATCCGCAGCGGCGAGCTGCGCCGCTTCCTGCACCGCTCCCTGGCCCTGGTGCCCACGGGCGACGAGCATCTGTACGTCGACCTGGACCAGGACCTCGCGGACCTGATGCGGGACGCCTGCTGAACCCACCGGGGTCCGCTCGCCGGCCGCCCCCGCCTCACTCCCCGAGCAGCGCGTTCAGCTCCCCGTAGTCAAGACCGCCCGCCAGCGCCCCGTACGTCCCCTCGGTGAGCAGTTCGCGCGCGGCCTCGCGCACCACGGCGTGCGCGGCCTGGGCGATGCCCGAGCCCACGCTGATCCGCGCGACGCCGAGCTCCGCGAACCGGGCGACCGACGGCGCTCCGGGCCACGCCATCACGTTGAGCGGCCCGTCGACGCCCTCGACCAGCTCCTTCACCGTCTCCGGGTCCACCGCCCCCGGCACGAAGATCCCGTCCGCTCCGGCGGCGAGGAACGCGGCCGCCCGCTCCAGGGTCAGGGCGACGCGCTCGGCCGGCTCCCCCACTCCCCGCAGATACGTGTCGATCCGCGCGTTGACGAAGAGCGGCACGCCCGCCGTGTCGGCGGCCTCGCGGGCCGCCGCGATGCGCTCCGCCTGCCCGGCGATCGTCCGCAGCGGCTCCTGGCCCGCGTGCAGCGCGTCCTCGAGGTTCACGCCGACGGCGCCCGCGGCGAGCACCTCCCGCACGGTCCCGGCCACTCCCGCCGGGTCGGCCGCGTAGCCGCTCTCGACGTCGGCCGTCACCGGCACCCCGACCGCGGCCGCGATCGCGGCGACCGCGCCCAGTGCGCGCTGCGCGTCGAGCCGGTCGCCGTCCGCGGCGCCGAGGTCCCACGCGACACCGGCGCTGGTGGTGGCGACGGCGGCGGCACCGGCGGCCGCGACGATACGGGCGCTCGCCGCGTCCCAGGCGTTGGGCAGCACCAGCGGCCGCCCCGGGACGTGCAGGTCACGGAAGCGCAGGGCGCGGTCACGAAGGTTCGTCGTCATGCGGCCACTCAACCAGCGCCGCACCGGCCGGAGCTGGCAGGAATCCGACACCTACCTCCGCCCCCGGCCCGGCTCAGCCGCCCCCGCCGCCCGACCTGGCCGCCTCGGCGGACGCCACCGCCGACGCCAGGGCCTTGCGCAGGGTCCGCATCAGCTCGGGGAGTTCGGGGGCCGCGGCCCCGGCGCGGTCGGTGAGGGCCGCGAGCCGCTCGTTGTGCTGCCTGCGCTCCTTGCCCGGCACGACACCGCGCAGCTTGCCCGTCGCCGCGCACACCACCAGGGCCGCGTCGCCCGCGGGGACCTCGTGGACCGGCACCGGACCGCGCAGCACCGCGAGCGCCTCGGCGTGCAGGACCTCGACGTACCCGGCGCGCTCCAGCTCGTAGCGCCGGGAGGGGAAGATCCCGAAGATCCGGGTGCGCTCCGTGCGCAGATAGCCCTCGGCCGCCAGCTGGTCGCGCACCGCGTCCAGCGTGTGGCGGGACTTGTGGGTGATCCAGCCGCGCCATTTGCGGGGGCGGGACTCCTCCACGAGTTCGAGGAGGCCGTCGAGCACCGGGTTTCCGGTGCGGGCACCGAAGACCGGCGTGACGATGCCGTCGGCGTCCGAGAGGAGTCCGCGCTGGGCCAGCTCCGCGAGCGCGCAGGCCCGTACCGCGTAGTGCAGGTCGGGGGCGCCGGCGATCCGGTTCTTGCCGGTGTCCCAGGCGAGCAGGAAGATCCGGGCCGGCAGTGCGAGCGAGCCGTAGGGCATGGCGCCTCCTTGTGCGCGGTCACGATAAATCGTTGACACCGGTCGGGGCGCACCCTACGGTGTATAGCGGTTCTGTTGTCGCCGATAGGAGTAGGACGTTGCTCGTCTGAGGTTGGTGTCACCGCGTCACACGGTTCGGCCGTGTGCGTAGCGTGCGACCTCGGCACATGAGCCGTCCCACTGCCCCAGGACACAGGGCCCTTTTCTTTGCCCTCCCCTCCTGACGGCGTCGCTCCCGTCCCGCTGTCGCGCCCCGCGGTGTCCCGAAACGCGTTGCCCCTGACCGCGCTTCATCTCACGCAACCGCGAGGACCACATGTCTGCATACCCCACCTCCATCACCTGCACGTCGCTCGACTTCGCCTGGCCGGACGGCACCGGCGTCTTCGACGGTTTCCAGACGGCCTTCGGGACCGGCAGGACCGGCCTCATCGGCGTCAACGGGTCAGGGAAGTCGACCCTGTTGAAGCTGATCGCCGGTGAACTCACGCCGAGCGAGGGGGCCGTGCGGGTCGCGGGCGACATCGGGTACCTCCCGCAGAACGTCACCCTCGACACCCGGCTGCGCGTCGACGAGGTGCTCGGCATCGCGTCGGCACGCGCCGCCCTGCACGCCATCGAGTCCGGCGACGTGGCCGAAGAGCACTTCGCGGCGGTCGGCGACGACTGGGACGTCGAGGAACGCGCCGCGGCGACCCTCGATCAGCTGGGCCTGGGCCACATCGGCCTGGACCGCACCACCGGCGAGGTGTCGGGCGGCGAGTCCGTCCTGCTGCGCCTGGCCGCGCTGCTGCTGCGCCGGCCCGACGTGCTGCTGCTCGACGAACCCACCAACAACCTTGACCTGTACGCCCGTCGGCGCCTGTACGCGGCCGTCGAAGCCTGGTCCGGGGTCCTGGTCGTGGTCAGCCACGACCGCGAACTGCTCGATCTGGTCGACCAGATCGCCGATCTGCGCGACGGAGAGCTCACGTGGTACGGAGGCAACTTCTCCGCCTACGAGGAGGCCCTCGCCGCCGAGCAGGAGGCGGCGGAGCGCATGGTGCGCGTCGCCGAGTCCGACCTGAAGAAGCAGAAGCGCGAACTGGCCGACGCACACGTCAAGTTGGCCCGCCGCAAGCGGTACGGCCAGAAGATGTGGGACACCAAGCGCGAGCCGAAGGTCGTCATGGGTGAGCGCAAACGCCAGGCACAGGTGTCCGCGGGCAAGCACCGCATCATGCACGAGGAGAAACTCACCGAGGCGAAGGAGCGCCTTGACGACGCCGTCGAGGCGGTGCGGGACGACGACGAGATCCGCGTCGACCTGCCGCACACCGCGGTCCCGCCGGGCCGCACCGTACTCACCCTGCGCGACCTGACCCTGCGTTACGGGGCGTGCGTGCAAGGCGAGTTCGAGCTGCGCGGCCCCGAGCGGATAGCGCTGGTCGGCCGCAACGGCGCGGGCAAGACCACGCTCCTGCGGACGATCACCGGAGAGCTGGAGCCGGTGGCGGGCGAGGCACGGGCGCACGTCCCGCTGCGCTTCCTGCCCCAGCGGCTCGACGTGCTCGACGGAGCGCTGACCGTCGCCGAGAACGTGGCGCGGCACGCGCCCGGCGCCACGAACAACCGGATCCGGGCCCGTCTGGCCCGCTTCCTGTTCAAGGGGGCACGGGCCGATCAGCCGGCGGCGACCCTGTCGGGCGGCGAGCGCTTCCGGGCGACCCTCGCCGCACTCCTGCTCGCGGAACCCGCGCCGCAGCTCCTGATGCTCGACGAGCCGACGAACAACCTCGACATGGCAAGCGTGAAACAGCTGGCCACGGCCCTGGAGTCGTACGAGGGAGCGCTGATCGTGGCCAGTCACGACGTGCCGTTCCTGGAGTCGATCGGCATCACGCGCTGGCTGCTCCTGGACGGAGAGATGAAGGAAATCACGACAGAAGATGTCGGGTATTCCGGCTAGCTTCGCCGGTATGCACCAGTACATCACCATCACCGGAGCCCGTGAGAACAACCTCAAGGAGGTGAACCTGCGCATCCCCAAGGACCGGCTGACGGTCTTCACCGGCGTATCGGGGTCGGGGAAGTCGTCGGTCGTGTTCGACACGATCGCGGTCGAGTCGCAGCGGCAGCTGAACGAGACCTTCACGTGGTTCGTCCGCAACCGGCTGCCGAAGTACGAGCGGCCGCACGCGGAGACCATCGAGGACCTCTCGCCCGCGATCGTCGTCGACCAGCGGCCGATCGGCGGCCACTCCCGGTCCACGGTGGGCACGATGACGGACGTCTACTCGGTGCTGCGCGTGCTGTTCTCGCGGCACGGCACACCGAGTGCCGGTCCGGCCACCGCGTACTCGTTCAACGACCCGTCGGGCATGTGCCCCCGGTGCCACGGCCTGGGCAAGACCGTACGGCCCGACTACGACCGCATCCTGGACCCCGCCAAGTCCCTCGCGGACGGCGCGATCCTCTTCCCGCCGTTCGCCGCGGGGACCTGGCAGGGCCAGACGTACACCCACACCCCGGACCTGGACACGCACAAGCCGGTGGGCCGGTTCGACGCGCGCGAGCGGGAGTTCCTCCTGCGCGGCGGCAAGGACGGCGCCACGGTGAACGTCGACAACACCGGCGGCGCGCGGGACATCGACTACGAGGGCCTCGCGGACCGCTTCGAGCGGCTCTACCTCAACCGCGACCTGTCCTCGCTCTCGCAAAAGACCCGCGACCTCGTCCAGCGCTTCCTGATCGAGGGCGAGTGCGACCTGTGCGGCGGAGCGCGGCTCAACGCGGCGGCGCTCGCCACCCGCATCGACGGCATGAACATCGCCGAGGCCTCGCGCAGGGAGGTCACCGACCTCATCCCCGCCCTGGCCCGGATCGACGACCCGGTGGCGGGCCCGGTCGCCGCGGCGGCCGTGGCGGCCCTGGAGCGGATCGAGGCGATCGGGCTCGGCTACCTCAGCCTCGGCCGCGAGACCTCCACGCTCTCCGGCGGCGAGGGGCAGCGCCTGAAGACGGTGCGCCACCTCGGCTCCAGCCTGACCGGCATGACGTACATCTTCGACGAACCGAGCGTGGGCCTGCACCCGCGGGACGTGGGGCGGCTCAACGACCTGCTGCTGCGCCTGCGCGACAAGGGCAACACCGTCCTGGTCGTCGAGCACGACCCGGACGTGATCGCCGTCGCCGACCACGTCGTCGACATGGGACCGGCGGCGGGCACCGGCGGCGGTCGGGTCGTCTTCGAGGGGACACCGGAGGAGCTGCGGCGCGCCGACACCCTCACGGGCCGCCAGCTGCGGCGCTCGACCGGCGTCAAGGAGAGCCCGCGCGAGGCCGTCGGCGGACGCTGGGTCAAGGGCGCCGCCCTGCACAACCTCAAGGACGTCAGCGTGCGCGTGCCGACCGGGGTGCTCACCGCCGTGACGGGGGTCGCCGGCTCGGGCAAGAGCACGCTCGTGTCGCGGGCGTTCGTCGCCGAGCACCCGGACGCGGTGGTCGTGGACCAGTCGGGCATCGGCATCTCGGGCCGGTCCACCCCGGCGACATACCTGGGGATCATGGACTCGCTGCGCAAGCTCTTCGCGCGGGAGACCGGCCGGGACGCGGGGCTGTTCAGCTTCAACTCCACCGGAGCCTGCGAGAGCTGCCAGGGGCGCGGGGTCATCCACAGCGACCTCGCGTTCATGGACCCGGTGACCACGACCTGCGAGACCTGCGAGGGGCGCCGCTTCAAGGAGGAGGTGCTCCGGCTGACCGTCGACGGCAGCTCCGTCGCCGACGTGCTCGACATGACGGCCGAGCGCGCCCTCGCCTTCCTCGCCGCCGTCGACGACATGGCCGTGCGCCGCCGGCTGCGGGCCCTGCACGACGTGGGTCTCACCTACCTGACGCTCGGGCAGCCGCTGAGCACCCTGTCGGGCGGCGAGCGCCAGCGCATCAAGCTCGCCACGCAGCTGCACCGCACCGGCACGACGTACGTCCTGGACGAGCCGACCACCGGCCTGCACATGGCCGACGTGGACGGTCTGCTCGCCCTCCTGGACCGGCTCGTCGACGCGGGGAACACCGTGGTCGTCGTCGAGCACAACCTGGAGGTCGTCAAGCACGCGGACTGGGTGATCGACCTCGGGCCCGACGGCGGCAAGCACGGCGGGCAGGTCGTCTTCGAGGGGACGCCCGAGCAGCTGACCGCGGCCGAGGGGTCGTTCACCGCCGATCATCTGCGCCGAGACCTGGGCCTGGACCCCTGCCGCGCTGCATGATGAACGGCAGCACTCCCGGCCCGGCCCGGCGCCCGCCGGGCGGGTCACGCCCCCCGCCGCTCCGACGTACGGAGAGCATCCCGTGCCCAGCAGGAAAGCGCTCGTCCGCCGCCCCGGTCCGCGCCTGGCCGAAGGCCTGGTCACGCATGTCGAGCGGACCCCGGTCGACGCGGGGCTCGCCCTCGCCCAGTGGGAGGCGTACGCCGACGCGCTGCGGGCGCACGGCTGGGAGACCGTCGAGGTCGAGCCCTCCGACGACTGCCCGGACGCGGTCTTCGTCGAGGACGCGGTCGTCGTCTTCCGCAACGTGGCGCTGATCGCCCGGCCCGGCGCCGAGTCGCGGCGGCCGGAGACGGCGGCCGTGGAGGAGGCCGTGGCCCGGCTGGGGGCCTCCGTGAACTGGGTGTGGGAGCCCGGCACCCTGGACGGCGGCGACGTCCTCAAGGTCGACGACACGCTCTACGTGGGGCGCGGCGGGCGCACGAACGCCGCCGGGGTGCGGCAGCTGAGGGCCGTCTTCGAACCGCTGGGGGCGCGGGTCGTGGCCGTCCCCGTCAGCAAAGTCCTGCATCTGAAGTCGGCGGTGACGGCGCTGCCGGACGGCACGGTCATCGGCCATCCGCCGCTCGTGGACACCCCTTCGCTCTTCCCGCGCTTCCTGCCGGTTCCCGAGGAGTCCGGGGCCCACGTGGTGCTTCTCGGTGGCGCGAAACTGCTCATCGCGGCGAGCGCGCCGAAGAGCGCGGAACTGCTCGCCGAGCTCGGTTTCGACCCGGTCGTGGTGGATATCGGCGAGTTCGAGAAGCTCGAAGGCTGTGTGACATGCCTCTCAGTGCGGCTCAGGGAGCTGTACGCCTGACCGGTCCTGGGGCGGGTGGGGCAGCAGGGGCTCATGGGCCCCGCCGACTCAGCCACTTTACGGAGGGCTTAACCTACGGCAACGTAACCTACGACACCGTAGGTAGGTAGCACCCGCTCGTGCTTCCGCGTAACCCCTACGCACGACATCCGTAAAAAACTCCCGTCCCCCCTGGAGCCCCCGTGACGATCACCTCTCCTCATCTCGGCAGCACGGACGACTGGACCGATGCCCGGTTGCTGTTCGCCCTGGAAGAAGTGGTCGAGAAGGAGCTCAACCGCCATCTGAAGGTGGCGAAGGACTGGATGCCGCACGAGTACGTGCCGTTCTCCGACGCCCGTAACTTCCCCGGCTACTTCGAGGACGGCCAGGCCTGGGAGCCCGAGCAGTCCAAGGTCACGGACATCGGCAAGATCGCGCTCGTCGTCAACCTCCTGACCGAGGACAACCTCCCCAGCTACCACCACGAGATCGCCTCCCTCTTCGGCCGCGACGGCGCCTGGGGCAGCTGGGTGCACCGCTGGACCGCGGAGGAGGGCCGCCACGGCATCGTGATGCGCGACTACCTCCTGGCCTCGCGTGCCGTGGACCCGGACAAGCTCGAGCAGTTCCGCATGGCGCACATGGCCGAGGGCTTCGAGTCCGACAACCGTCACTCGATGCTGCACTCCGTCGCGTACGTGGCCTTCCAGGAGCTCGCGACCCGCGTCTCGCACCGCAACACCGGCCACCAGTCGGGCGACCCGGTCTGCGACCGGATGCTGGCGCGCATCGCCACCGACGAGAACCTCCACATGGTCTTCTACCGCAACCTCCTGGGCGCGGCCTTCGAGCTCGCCCCGGACCTGACCATGCAGTCCGTGCGCGACGTCGTCGTCAACTTCCGGATGCCCGGACACGGCATGCCCGGCTTCGAGCGGGCCGCCGCGCAGATGGCGATCGGCGAGATCTACAACATGCGCATCCACCACGACGACGTGATCCAGCCCGTCCTGCGCTACCTCAAGGTCATGGAGATCGGCGGGCTCGGCCCGGAGGGTCTCAAGGCGCAGGAGGAGCTCGGCATGTACATGAACGGGCTGGACAGCGAAGCCGCCAAGTTCGACGAGAAGCTGGCCGCCCGCAAGGCGCGGATGGCCGCGCGGGGCAAGTAGGCACCCTGGGGTGGGCGGCTCCTTCCGCCCACCCCATCCTTCCGCCCACCCCAGCCCCTCAGCAGCCCTCAGCAGCCCCTCAGCAGTCCCTCAACCAACCGCCCGGCCACCCGCCTGCCTGCCCGACCTCAAGGGCTCTCACCGGCGCCCTCACTCGCAGGCCGTGCACACCCCCAGCGCGGCGTCCCGTACGTCCGGCACGCCGTGGTCGCGCAAGGCGCCCAGCAGATCCCGCCACACCGGCGGCCAGCCGGTCCGCTCCCCCAGGGACTCCGTGGCGCGCACGGCGAAGAGCCCGGAAGCGTGCCCGCCGTCGTCCGCGAGGCGGCGCACCACCGCCGGCAGCGAGGCCGCATCGGCCACCGCCCCGGAGTCCGCGAGGCGCGAGCCAAGCGTCGACGCCGTCCGCACGGCCAGCGCGGGCCGCCCCTCGTGCAGCCGCGCCAGCCGGTGCAGCGCGGCCGTCACCTCCGCCGCCCCGCCGTCCAGGGCGATCGCACCGGCCAGGACGTCGGCGGCCTGCGGCACGAAATCCCCGTACCCGGCGAGCAGTTCTCCCGCGCGCAGGGCGGCGGCCCGGTGCCCCTCGCCCGCGTCGGCCAGCGTCCGCGCCACGTACTCGATCCGCCGCCGCGCGGGCAGGTCCCGGTCCGGTGACGGCGGCACGCCGGAGCCCGCGAGGGCCGCGAGAGCGCCGCACAGGGCCTCGACGCCGCGAGGCGCGGTCGCCGCGGCCGTCACGAGCGCCCGCGCGGCCACCTGCCACGTGACCCGCCGGTCGAGGTCCGCGACGGCGTGCGCGAGGACCGCGGCCGCGTCCGGTGACCAGGGGGCCCAGCGCGCGAGCGCGTCCAGCGCGCCGCCCGCCGCCTCGTCGTCCTCGGTCCCGACCGCCTCGCGCACGAGGCGCGCGTACCGCTCCCGATGGACCTCGGCCAGATCGAGCGGCCGTACCCGGAGCACCGCCGTGCGCAGCACCGGCTCACCCCCGGCGGCGTCGCTCAAGAGGCCCCACACCCGTTCCTCGCCGAGCAGCCCGCCCGCGAACGCGACACACGCCGCCCGTACGTCGCGATGGATGTCCGGCGCCTCGCAGGCGTCGGCGAGCAGCGCAGCCGCCTCGGGCGCGGGCAGCCGTACGGCGGCGAGGCGCGCGGCCTCCTTGCGGCTGGTCACCTTCGTGCCGGGGCCGCACAGGACCTCCCGCAGCTGCGCCGCGAGCCGCGAGGGCGGCACATGACGGGACGCCCGGGTCGCCGCGTACACCGCGACCCGGGCCCGGTCGGTGCCCGCGTGCGCGAGCAGCCGGGGCAGCGCGTCCCCGGGCCGCGCGGTGTGCGCGAGGGCGGCGATGGCGGCCTCGGCGAGCACGGTGTCGGGCGAGCCGGTCCAGCGGCGGACGAGTTCCTCCCCCGCGCCGGGCACCAGCGCGCCGCGGGAGATCGCCGCGGCGCGGTCCCATCCCGGCAGGCCCGCGTCACCGGCGGTCCGCGCCAACTGCCGGGCCAGCGCCTGCTGCTGGCGGGGCAGCCAGCGGCGGATCTGGCGGGCGTCGGCCGGTACGGTCCAGGAGGCGCCCTTGGTCAGAAACCGGCCGTACGGCGGTGTGTCGGCCAGGAGGGGGTCGAGCAGGTCCGTGCGGCGCGAGCACAGCACGGAGTGGACCCGTGCGAGCACGGCCGTCGACGGTTCGTGGGCCAGGACGCGAGCGACGCGTTCGTCGCGGGTCGCGGGCGGCTCGAGCCACAGGTCGATCCCTCGCGACACCGTCGCGTTGCCGCCGTAGCGGATGGCCTGCCACAGGAGTTCCTGAAGCTCCCGCATCCCGGCGGCACGCCGGCCGACCGCGCGGGCCAGCGCGAAGACGAGGCTGTAGTCGGCCTTCTCCACGCCCGCCTCGATCCAGGGCCGCAGCGCCTCGAACACGTCGTGCTCCTGGCCCCGGCGCAGGGTGTGGTCGAGGCGGCCGAGGTCGGCGCCGCCGGTGTTGCCCGAGATCCGGACCAGGGTGCGCAGCGCCCAGTTCACCAACTCCCGCCGCCCGCCCGCCGCGTGCTCGCGCAGCACGGCGACGGCCAGCCGGCTGAGGGCGCCACGGGTGGCGTACGAGGAGTCGCGCGCCGCGACGGCGTCCGCGGAGATGGTGTCGAGGAACGGTTCGGCGTCGGCGCCGAAGAGGGCGGGCCGGGTCTCGGCGAGCGCGGTCAGGGCGGCGGCCCGCACCGGGTCCTGCTCGTTCGCCAGGCGGGTCATCTCGGCGAGCACGGAGGTGACTTGGGCCGCGTCGCCGGACCGGGCGGCGTTGCGGACGAACAGCGGCCAGGCCTGGGCGCGGTCGTCGGCGGCGGGCCGCCGGGTCGCCGCCACGAGCCGGTCGCGCACCTCGGCGCAGGGCAGGAAGGACGCGGCGAGCAGCACGGCGCCGGCGGGTCGGCCCTGCTCCTCGGCGCGCGCGGCCATCCGCCGCGCCGCCTCGGCCACGGCGCTGCGGGGCAGCGCACCGAGGACGATCCCGTCGACGGCGGCGTGCCCCGCGCCGCGCCCCTGGACGGCCCGTGCGTGGAAGGCGGCGCGTTCGGCGGGCGGGTGGGCCAGCATCAGCCGGGCGAGGTCGCCGGAGGAGTCGGCGACGGTTCGGGCGTACGTGAGCAGTTCGGGGGCGCCGGATCGGGCCAGGCGGCGCAGTACGGAGGGCGTGAGCGCGCCACCGCGCCGCAGCGACAGGCCCCGTGGCCCGCAGAGGAGCGTGAGGACGCGCCCCGGTGCGGCGTCGGCCAGCACGCCCACGTACGGATGGAGGGGCCGGGGCACCGCGCCGGGGGCGAACCGCTCGTGGTCCAGCAGGTCGAGGACCCGCAGGGGCTCCGCACGGGTGACGGCCGCGATCCCGGCCGCGTACCGCTGCCACCACGTGTCCCGCAGCGCGGCGGGCAGCGCTTCGAGTTCGCGTGCCGCGACGTCGAGGAGCACACCCGGGTGCCGCCTCGCCAGGGACCGCCATCCGCGCACGGCGTGGAAGAGCTGCGGCAGCAGCCGCTCGGCCACCGGGCCCGAGCAGCCGGGCAGCAGCCGCGCCGCCTCGGCGTCGCCCCACCGGCGCCGCAGCCCGTCGACCACACGATCGGCGAGCGCGGTGCGCCGCCCCTCGACGATCGCCCGCACCAGCTGCCGCCGGACGGCCTCGGGAGCGTCGTCGAGCGCCGGCTCGAACGCGGCGTCCGGCACACGGTGGCTCTCCGCGACCCGCAGGGCATGTCCGCGCACGAACGGGTCGGGGTCGGCGAGCCGCGCTCCGGTCCACTCGGCGTCCCCGCCGGCCGAGGCGAGCAGGATGGCCACCGCGCGTTCGTACGGACCGCCGCTCTCCAGCTCTTCGAGCACGGGTCGCAGCGCGCCGCGGCCCGCGAAGTCCCGGGCGCTCTCGGCGATCTCGCGGACCCGGCGCGGGTGGGACAGCGGGTCGAGATCGGAGAGCAGATGGCGGGCGGCGGTCTTCTCGGGCTGGGCCATGCGCGGATTCTGCCCGGCGGGGGCGGTCCGGGGACAGCGAATTGCCGAGGGGGCGGGACGGCTGGAATCGAACCAGCGTGTTCCGGTTTTGGAGACCGACGCGACAGCCCCTGCGCTACGTCCCGCCCTTGGGGTGAATCGTATCCCCGGAGCGGGGCGGGAGCCACGGGTTACGCGAGAGCCCCGGGGGCCACGGTCACCACTCCGCCTCCCGGTAGTCCTTGAGGAAGACCCCCGAGAGCGGTGCGCCCGCCTCGCCCCGCACGATGGGGTCGTAGACGCGGGCCGCGCCGTCCACCACGTCGAGGGGCGTGCGGAAGCCCGCGCCCGCGATGCGGTCCTTCTTCGGGGCCGGGTTCTCGTCGGTGATCCAGCCGGTGTCGACGGCGCACATGTGCACGCCGCGCTCGGCGAGTTCGGCCGCGCTCGTGCGCGTGAGCATGTTCAGCGCGGCCTTCGCCATGTTCGTGTGCGGATGCCCGGCCGTCTTGTTCCGCACCGCGAAACGGCCTTCGACCGCCGTGACGTTGACGATGTACGTCCGGGGGTGCGGCGATGCGAGCAGCAGCGGCAGCAGCCGGTCGCAGAGCAGCGCCGGGGCGAACGCGTTGACCAGCTGGGTCTCCAGGACCTCGGCGGGGTCGAGGTCCCCCAGGCGTGCGGACCAGGAGTTCTCGGGCGAGGGATCGTGCAGCAGACCCGCCTCGTCGGCCACGCGCACGGCACCCATCCCATCGGCCCCGCGCACGGCATCCATCCCATCGGCCCCGCGCCCGGCATCCGCTTCGGAGTCCCGCAGGACGAGCGCGAGCGTGCCCCGTGTCGCGGTGGCGCCCTCCAGGACCCCCATCGGCCTGAACCCGGGAGCGGCGCGCACCCCGGCGGGCAGCTCCGCGGCCTCCCCCACCGCGAGCGCCGCGTACGACTCGGGCGGGCGGCGGACGGTCTGTGCCGCGTTGTTGACGAGGATGTCCAGCGGCTCGCCCTCTCGCCGCAACTGCGCGCACAGGCCGAGGACTTGGCGCGGGTCACGGAGGTCGACGGCGAGCACGGTGAGCCGGTCGAGCCACTTCTCGCTGCCCGGCACCGCGCGGAAGCGCCGCTCGGTGTCGTGCGGGAAGCGGCTGGTCACCAGGAGTTCGGCGCCGTCGCGCAGCATCATCAGGGCCAGCTGGAAACCGATCTTCACGCGGCCCCCGGTGAGCAGCGCCCGGCGCCCGCTCAGATCGGTGGTCAGCGCGCGCCGGGAGCGGTTGTCGGCGGCGCAATCGGGACAGAGCCGGTGGTAGAAGGAGTCGACCTGTCGATACGACGTCTTGCAGACATAGCAGGGACGGGGCCGCCGGAAGACCCCTGCGGCGCCCTCGGCGTCCAGCGGCGCGTCCTCACGGCGGTCGCCGGCCCCGGTGGCGGTGGCGGCCATCACCGCCGCGTCGGCGGCGGAGAGCTCGGCCCCGCGCGCCTTGCGCCTGCGCAGCCGTCCGTCACGGGCGAAGGACGCGGCGACCTGCTCGGCCCGCAGCCGCACCGGGTCGTCGACGGGCAGCTCGCGGAGCCTGCCGATCACGTCGTGGAAGGCGGCCAGGTCCGCCTCGCTGATCCCGCCGCTCTCGCTCATCCGCCCCGCCCCAGCCCTGCCGTCCGCTCGTGGTCCCGACCGGATTCGAACCGGCGTGTCCGCCCTGAGAAGGCGGCGAGTCTGCCTCTGCTCTACAGGACCCCGCACCCGCGCCGACCAGGAACCTTCGGCCCGGCCGCGCCCCCGGAGCGTATCCGCACAAGGCCCCCCGTGCCGAACCGATTTACGGCCGCCCGCCCCGGTGCAACGGTGGGCAGCGGGGGTGGAACCCATGGCTCAGACCCATGAATGGATGTTCTACGAGGTCATGTGGCGCGCCTGGGCGGCACGGGACCGGGTGCCGTATCCCGTTCCGTGGTGGGCACAGGCCGCCTTCCGGCACTGGAGCGACGATTTCGACCGGGGAGCGTACGAGTCGAAGGAGGCGGCCTTCGCCTCCAACGCGCTCTACCGCTACTGGCACATGGTGGGCGTCAAGGACCACCGTCAGGAGTCCCTCGTCGGGCAGGCCGGTGAGATCGAGCCGGTCTACGACAAGTACTGCCTCTCCTTCTTCCTCTACGCGCCGTCGACGGGCGCCGTCCGTCTTCCGCAGCTGACCGGCGCCGGAGCCGTCGGCCAGCGCATGGAGGCGCCGCATCTGCCGGTGGTCCTGACGACGTTCCGCACCGCCGACGGCACCGAGTTCGTGCAGCGGACCTTCGGCACCACCGTCGGCTCCCGGCAGCGGGACCTCGTCGTGACGCGCCTGACCGTGGGCAGCGCCACCGGGCAGCCGCGCGAGGGCTGGCTGTGCGCGGCCGTCATGCCCGCGGGGCCCAGCGGCTTCCAGCGGCACGACCGCAACGGGCGCCGGATCACCGACCGGCGTCTGACCTGTCTGCGCCATCTGCCCGACGAGGGGCGGGTGGAGACCAACTCCGGGTGGGGCCCGGTGTTCGACACGGCTCCCGAGCAGTACGGCGTGTACGGCAACCCGGACTTCCGTCACGACCCGGACTCCTATCTCACCCGCAGTCCGTTCCACGATCTCGTCACGGGCGGCAAGCTGAACGGCGCGCTCCAGGCGCAGGACCAGGTCGCCGGCCTGTGCAGCGCGGCGTTCGCCTGGCCCTACCGGATCGCCGACGACGAGCTGTTCGAGCTCGACGTGCGGCTGCCCGTCGATCAGTACAGCGGGTCGGCCGACCTTGCGGAGATCAAGGCGACGCCCGCCCCGGCCCTGGAGGAGGCCAACCGGGTCTTCTGGACGGGCAAACTGATCGCGCGCGGCGTGCAGCCGCACCTGCCCCAGCCGGTGGCGCACTTGGCCGACCAGTTCCGCCAGTGCCGTTCGCAGCTCCTGATCCTCTCCGACCACGGCGAGATCCATCCGGGCCCCACCGTGTACGACTCCTTCTGGATCCGTGACTCCTCCGTCGAGGCCACGGCGTGCTCGCTGGCCGGTGACACGGCCCTGGCCGAGCGCCAGCTGGGCACGCACCACCCGTTGAAGTTCAACCGCGGCCGGGGCCGCATCGGCCCGTGCGCCGAGTACGGCTTCTACGGCGGACCGCACGAGAAGGACGACCGCGAGTGGGACAGCAACGGCCAGGCCCTGTGGGCGATCGGCCGCTTCGACCGGACCCATGGGCGCTCCACCGGCTTCGGCGCGAAGCTCTACACGCCCTACGTCGTCGACGGCGCCCGGTGGCTGCGGGACAACCGCGATCAGTACGGCCTGCTGCACAGCGGCTGGAGCGCCGAGCACCTGGGCGAGCGGGACAAGCCGCACTACTGGGACGATCTGTGGGCTCTCGCGGGGCTCCATGAGGCCGCCCGGCTCGCGGAACGCCTCGGGACACCCGAAGTGCCCGAACTCTGGGGCGCTTTCGACGACGTGAAGCGGGCCACGGCGGCCTCGATCCGCTGGGTCCTGGAGGAGCAGCGCAAGCGCGGGGCCTGGGAGACGTACATCCCGACCGGGCCCGCCGACGTCGGCCGGCTCGACTCGACGATGATCGGCACGGCGGCCTTCTTCCATCCGCTGCGCCTGCACATGGGCAGCAAGCTGGGCGAGGACATCGACCGGGCGGCCCGCTGGACGCTCGACACCATGTACGCGCACTTCGTGACCGGCGGCTACCGCCACGAGGCGGCCTGGAACGCCTACGGGCCTTATCTCACCACGCAGTTGGCGCACGCCTACCTGCTGGCCGGTGACACCGGGCGGATGGACGAGCTGCTCGGCTGGATCGTGGGCGCCTCGCTGCCCCGGACCGAGGAGCGGGCGGTGGCGCTCGGCGCGTGGAACGAGCAGCACGCCTCCCCGATCGCTTCCGACTACCGCGAGGTGCCGTCCCGGCACTGGTACATGGGGGACATCCCGCACGGCTGGGCGGCGGCGGAGTATCTGCTCCTGATCCGCGACATCCTCTTCTTCGAGGCGGACGAGGACCGCGATCCGCATCTCTACGTCGCTCCGGGCATCCGCCCCCACTGGGTGCCGGACGGGGCGTCGGTGGCCGTCGACGACGCCCCGAACCTGTTCGGCGCGCCCTTCGGTTACCGGCTGAGTCATGAAGCGGGCGCGCGGAAGGTGACCGTGGAGATCACGCGGGCGCCGGAGCGGGTGCGGTACGTCTATCCGTGCCGCTTCGGCCCGGTGCGGGCGGTGCGGGCGGACGGCCGCGACCTGCCGGTGACCGGGGACGACGTACATGTCCCGGCGGGCACGCGGAGGTTCACGGTCACCTACGCCTGAGGCGGCAGGCGACCGCGCCCGCCTGAATCGAGCGCGGTCGCCCACCCGTGGGCGTTCATGCGCCAAGGGGCGCTGTCCGAAGGGTCAGTTGCGTCTGAGGCTGAGCCGTTCCTTCTCGGAGAGGCCGCCCCAGACGCCGAAGCGCTCGTCGTGGGCCAGGGCGTACTCCAGGCACGCGGGGCGCATCTCGCACAGCTGGCAGATGTACTTGGCCTCGCGCACCGAGCTGCCCGGTTCCGGGAAGAAGAACTCGGATCCGGTCTGGGCGCACAGGGCCTGCTCCTGCCAGGCGAGTTCCGGCTCGGCTGTCATGTCGATCTGCATGCCGTCGATGCTGGCAGGGGGCGCGAAACAGCGGATCAACGAACGATCAACGCCGTGACGTGCGCTGTTTCGGGCGCCTTCCGCAGCCGGTCCGCGGCGGCGGTCAGCTGCCGCTCGGCGCCTGCGGCCGCATCAGCGCGAACCGCGCCCCGGAGGGATCGGCGAGCTTGGCGAAGCTGCCGACGCCCGCGAGGTCCATGCGGGGCACCCGGACCGTCCCCCCGGACGGCTCGACGCGGGCCAGCACCGCGTCGATGTCGCTCACCTGGAAGTACGGAGTCCAGTACGGCCCGGCGTCGGCTTCCTCGGGGGCGTCGGAGAGCGGCCACAGGCCGCCGAACATGTCGTCCGCGGTGCCGTCCGCGGGGTGCACCATCCTGTACGCACCGCCCTCGAAGGCCTGGGTCGTGGTGTTCCAGCCGAACACCGAGCCGTAGAACCCCTGGGCCGCTTCGACGTCCGGGGTGTAGAGCTCCGTCCAGCACAGGCTGCCCGGGGCGTCGACCAGGTCGAGGCCTTTGTTCGTGCCCGGCTGCCAGACGGCGAAGCCGACTCCCTGATCGTCCTTGAGGACCGCCATGCGGCCCATGTCCCCGACGTCCATGGCCTCGTACACCGTGCTGCCGCCGGCCTGCTCGACCGCCTTGGCCGTCGCGTCGGCGTCCGGCGTCTTGAAGTACAGCGTCCAGCCCGGCGGGGCCTGGTCGGCGGTGACGGTCATGGCGCCGGCCACGGTCTTGCCGCCCGTCTGATACATGCCGTATCCACCGAATTCCGCGCCGCCCGACCGGAACTCCCAGCCGAACAGTGCGCCGTAGAAGGCATGGGCGGCTTTCAGGTCCGGGGTGCCGAGGTCGACCCAGACAGGGGCACCCATGGCATAACGGGTATTGAGCATGATCGACTCCTTTGTCGCATCCTCTTCCGTCTTTCTGAGTCTGCCACCCGGCACTGACAGTGCGCGCGCGCTGCCATCTTGTGAAAGAAACAAGATTTTGAGAGCGCTCTCAGCCACAACTCTTGACGGTTCAATGCGCCGCCGTGACAGTGGTCGCACCACACGGCCGCCACCCCCACACGGCCGCACGACATCCCCCCACACATCCCGGGAGACCTTCCGTGATTTCGCGTCGAGTGTTCCTGTCCACTGCCGCCGGTGCCGCCGGAGCCCTCACCTATCCGGTCTGGGGCAGCGCCCTCAGCCCCGGCGCCAAGGCGGCCCCCGCGACCTGTGAACTCGCCCTGGAGAACAAGTCGTTGCCCGGCAATGTGCGGGCCTACGTCACCGGGCACGAGCAGGGCACCGACCGCTGGGTCCTGCTGAAGCCGGACGGGGGCGTCTACCGGCCCGACTCACCCTCGGCCCCGCAGACCCCGCTGCCCGTCGACTGCGCGATCCCGCTCGGTGCCGCCGGGTCCGCGCCGAAGGTGCTGACGCTGCCTCAGATGTTCGGCGCGCGCGTCTACTTCGTGCGGGACGACAAGCTGGACTTCTTCCTGAACCCGGGCCCCTCGCTGGTCGAGCCCGCCTTCGCGACCAAGGAGGACCCCAACTACGGGCGCACCTGGTCGTTCTGCGAGTTCACCTTCAACACCTCGCAGCTGTACGCCAACATCAGCTACGTCGACCTGGTCACGGCCCTGCCCATCGGTCTGACCCTGGAGGGCGACGCGAAGCACACCGTGGCCCCGCTGCCCGACGGCGCCGTCGACAAGATAGCCGCCGACCTCGTCGCGCAGGAGGCGAAGGACGGGCAGCCCTGGGGCGATCTGGTGATCCGCGGCGACGACGGGAAGGTGCTCCGGGTCATCTCGCCGCAGAACCTCATGGCACCGTACTTCGACCGTCCCGCCGAGATGCCGTTCCGGGACGTGTGGAACAGCTACATCGACCAGGTGTGGGACAAGTACCGCTCCACCGACCTGAAGATCGACCTCCAGGGCGGCCGGGGCGTGTTCACCGGCCGGGTCAGCGGGGACACGCTGACCTTCAACGGCGGCCACGCCTTCCCCAAGCCGACGTCCAAGGACATCTTCACCTGCAACCACGGGCCCTTCACCAACAATCCCGGGGACCCGGACGACAAGAAGGGCCTGCTCGCGCGGCTCGCGGCGGGGTTCAACCGGAGCATCATGCTGACGCACGCCGAGCAGCCGAACGGCGCGGGTGCGGGTGACTACTACAAGGGTGACGTCACCAACCACTGGGCCCGCGTGGTGCACGCCAACTCGCCCATCGGGTACGCGTTCCCGTACGACGACGTCCGCCCTGACGGCGAGCCGGACGTGTCGGGCGCCGCGCACGACGGCAATCCCCGCCGCTTCACGGTGAGCGTCGGCTCCTAGCCTCCCCGCCGCGGGCCTCGGCCCGCACGTGCGTCGCCCCGTCGCGAGCTGGTCGCGACGGGGCGATGTGCCGTGCGGCAGGCCTCACCCGCCGGTCGGGCCGCTTACTGGCAGTTGTTGCCGGCGGCCGGGTTGAGCAGGCCGACGACGTTGAGGGAGTTGCCGCACGCGTTGACGGGGATGTCGACCGGCACCTGGAGGACGTTGCCGCTGAGGACGCCCGGCGAGTTCTGCGCCGTGCCCTCGGCGTAGGCGCCGGGGCCGGGGTCGGCGACGGCGGAGCCGGCCCCGCCGATGACGGTGACCGCGGCGAAGGCCGCTGCTGCCAGGATCGCGCACTTGCGCATGGTGTTACCTCCGTTGAAGGGAAGTGCTGCACCGAGCCTCACCCGGGGACGACGCGACAAAAACGCAGGTGGCCCGTGCGGGGGAACGAGGACACCCGTTAGTGGGACCACAGGGCGACAGACGACCCCCGGCCCGTACGGGAGCCGGGCGTCGGAGCCGCGCGCCGGACCCCCACCCCGGAGGCGCCCGCCGCCCCCTCAGGGGGTTCCCCCTACGCCGACCCCCTCCGCACCAGCTTCGTCGGCAGGATCACGCTCTCCGCCGGGAGGTCGTCGCGGGACAGGAGCATGCGGGCCATCAGGCGGCCCATCTCCTCGATGTCCTGGCGCACCGTCGTCAGCGGCGGTTCCACCTGCTCGGCCACCGCCAGCATGTCGTCGAAGCCCACCACCGCCACGTCCTCCGGCACCCGCCTGCCCCGCTCCCTGAGCACCCGCAGCGCGCCCGACGCCGTCATGTCGTTGGCGGCGAAGACGCCGTCCAGGTCGGGGACGCGGTCCAGGAGCTCGCGCATCGCGCGTTCGCCGCCCGAGGGGGTGAAGTCACCCTGCGCCACGAACCTCTCCCCCGCGTCCGGCACGACGTCGCGGAAGCCGTCCAGGCGGTCCACCGCCGACGTCTGGTCGAGCGCGCCGGTGATGTGCGCGACGCGGGTGCGGCCCAACGAGAGGAGATGGCGGACGGCGTCCCTCGCCCCGCCGCGGTTGTCGCAGTCGACGTACGGCGCCGTCGCCGTCCCCTCGGGCCACCCCGGACGGCCGCCGAACACCGTCGGCACCCCCGCCCCCTGGATGATGCCGGGCAACGGATCGTCCAGGTGCAGGGAGAAGACGAGGGCACCGTCCACATGGCCGCCCGCGAGATAGCGGCCGACCCGCTCGTGGTCGTCCCGGCCCTCCGTGAGCAGTAGCACCAGCTGGACGTCGCGTGACGTCAACTCCTTGCTGATGCCGCGCAGTTGCAGGGCGAAGAACGGGTCGGCGAAAACCCGCGTCTCCGGCTCGGCGATCACCACGGCGACCGCGTCGTGGCGGCGGGTCACCAGGCTGCGGGCGGCGCGGTTGGGCACGTAGCCGAGCTCGTCGACCGCCTGCCTGACCTTCTCGGCGAGCACCTCGCGCACGCCCGCGTCGCCGTTGACGACGCGGGACACCGTGGCCCGCGAGACTCCGGCTCGGGCGGCCACGGCCTCCAGGGTGGGGCGCGGGGCAGCGCTCGGCGGCTCGGTCACGTGGGACTCCTCGGGGCGGCTGGCTGGTGCGCCGGTCAGGATACGACCGGGGGGCGGGGCGGGGAGACACACCCGCCCACGTCACCTCCGCGCGTCCGCCCTGATCAGCACGGCCGCCTTCTCCGCGAGGGCCACCGTGGGGGCGTGCGTGTGACCGCGTGTGATCCGCGGCATGACCGAGGCGTCCACCACCCGCAGCGCCGTCACACCCCGCACCCGGAGCGCCGGATCGGTCACGGAGGCGTCGTCGGCGCCCATCCGGCAGGTGCCGACGGGGTGGTACAGCGTCTCGGCCCCGGCGCGGATCGCGCGGGCGAGGGTCGCGTCGTCGACCGTGCCCGGATGCGGCGCGAGGGGCCCCGAGGTGTACGGGGCGAGGGCGCGCCCCGCGAGGAGCTCCTCCGCGCGGCGCACCCCGGCGACGAGCGTGCGGATGTCGGCCTCCGCCGTCAGGTAGCCGGGGTCGATGTAGGGAGCGGCGCCGACCCCGGGGCCCCGCGGAGTGATCCGGCCCTCGCTCTGCGGCTGGAGCAGGATCACGCCGATCGTGATGCCGTGGTCGACGGGCGGGGTCAGGGCGTGCTCGACGAAGGGGACGGGGGCGAAGATCAGCTCGATGTCGGGTGCGGCGAGTTCGGCCCTGGTCCTGATGAACGCGACCGCCTCGCCGACGTTCGAGGTGAGCGGCCCGCGCCCGCCGAGCAGATAGCGGCCGACGTTGGGCAGGGAGTCCGCCCCGGTCAGCGTGACGGGCTCGGGGCAGCGCATGACGACCGGGTAGGAGAGGTGGTCCTGGAGGTGGCGGCCCACGCCCCGGGAGGTGACACGCGGCGTGATGCCCGCCTTCGCGAGGTCGTCCGGGTCCCCGATGCCGGAGGCGAGCAGGAGCTGCGGGGAGCCGATGGCGCCCGCGCTGAGGATCACCTCGCGGCGGGCGATGAGCTTGCCGGGGACGCCGTCGGCGATGACACCGGCCACGCGCGTCCCGTCCAACTCCAGCCTGCGGACCCGCGCTTCGGTCAGGACGTGGAGGTTGCGGCGCCGCCGCGCCGGTTTCAGATAGCCGTCGGCGGCGCTCCACCGGCGTCCGCGGCGCTGGTTGACCGGGGTGAGCGCGAAGCCGCCGTGGTCGGGCTCGTCCAGGCCCGGCAGCTCGCGCAGCCCCGCCTCGCGGCAGGCGTCCAGGAACGCGCCGGTGGTGGGGTTGACGGCGCGGGGCGGCGAGATCCACAGGGGGCCATCGTTGCCGTATCCGCCGCCCTCGCCCGCGCCGCCGGACGTGCCGGGAGCGCCCGCCCACCGTTCCGCGCGCCGGAAGTACGGTTCGAACGCCTCGTAGGACCACTCGGGCCCCGCGGCCTCGCCCCAGGCGTCGTAGTCGTCGCGGTGGCCGCGCACCCACATCATGGCGTTCATCGAGGACGAGCCGCCCAGCGTGTGGCCGCGCGGCCAGTACAGTTCGCGGCCGTCCAGCGCGGGCTGCTTCGCGGTGGTGTAGTTCCAGTCGTACGGCGTCTTGAACAGCTTCGGGAAGGCCGCCGGGATACGGATCTCCGGCTTCCGGTCGCGTGGCCCCGACTCGACGAGCGCCACCCGCACCGCGGGGTCCTCGGAGAGCCGGGCGGCGAGGACGCAGCCCGCTGAACCGGCGCCGACGATGACGTAGTCGTACACGCTGTCCTTGCTCAACTCGACTCCCTTGAATGGCAGTTCACTGAGGGGTGCGCACAGGGGACGTACGGGTGCGGTGCCTGGATGGAGCGCTTGGATGAGGCGTACAAGGAGTACACCCAACGTGGACCTCTGGGTAAAGGGATGGCGCGCGGTTCGGCCGGTCCTCCACGATCTCCACATGATCACCGGAAAGGGCGGCCCCGGGTCCGGGACGCGGCACGACGGCGACCGCGGCCATCGGCCCGGCGTTCCGCCGTCCTCAGCGCTCCGCGCACCTCCCGGCACGCGGGAGACGCAGCTCGCCCCGTACGCACGCCTGCCCCGCCGTCACCACGGCCGCCACATCGCGCACAGCACCGTCGACGCCTTCGGACGGGCCCACTGGCTGCTCACCGCGCGCGCACCGGGGCGCGGACGTGGCGCGATGAAGCCGTACGACGCGACGGTCGTGACCGTCGGCGCCCCCGGCACCGACAGCACCCCCGGCACCGCCGGCCGGGACCGCGTCACGGAACTGGGCGCGCTGTGGGTCGGCTACTTCGACGAGGGAATCTCCGGCCGCGACGAACTCAGCCACCCGGGCCTGCGGTGCTGGAGCACCGACGGCGAACCCCTGTGGGCGTACGAGGCGGCGGAGGGCGCGAGCGAGATCCACGACTGCTACGCCCTGAACGTCACCGACGACGCCGTCTGGGTCTGCGCCTACAGCGGCTTCGCGCTTCTGGAGGTCCGGCCCGGCCGCCCGGTGCGGCAGCGCGCGAACGACGTGGCGGGGGCCACCGCCCTTGCCGTGCACCAGGGCCGGGTGACCTTCGTCGGCAGGTACGGGGAGGAGCGCGACCGACTCGTCGGCGCCGAACTGCGGCACGGGGAGGTCCGCCCGTACGCCTCGGGGCGCCTGACCGGACCCGACGGCGGTCCGCTCGGGCCCGCAGGACGGTCGGCCGAGGCCCGCGCGTCTACGTACAGAGCGAGCCGTACACGGAGTGGACCGTGCTGGACCTCGACACACTCACCGTGTGACGTGAGGGGCGTCGGGCGGGGGTGTGGTGCCCCTCGACGCGACCTCTATCGCCTAGCCGTGGTCATGGTGGGAGGAGGCCCCGGAGTCCGCCGATTCCTTCGTGTCACCGGCGGACTTATCCGCGTCCCCCGAGGACTTCTCCGCGTCCCCGGAGGATTTCTCCCCGTCCCCCGAGGACTTCTTCGCGCTCCCGGACGCGTGATGCGGCTCGTAGTCCGGGATCGTTCCGTCCGCCTTCTTCACCAGGAACAGTCCGGCCATGCCCATGTCGGAGTGGCTCTGCACATGGCAGTGGTACATCCAGGCGCCCGCCCCCACCCCCTCCCCCGCGATGACCTGGAAGCCGAAGGAGTCCCCCGGCCCGGTGATCTTGTCGTCGAGGATCTGACTCGGGTCGTCGGGGCCGGTCAGCAGACCCGTGCGGTTGTCCGCCCAGCGATGACCGTGCACGTGGAACGTGTGGTAGTACTCGCCGTGCGTGATCGAGATGAACTCGATCCGATCCCCCACCGTGGCCTCGAAGTTGGGGGCGTCGTGGCCCGCCTTGTTGTTGATCGTCATGTCGTTGAAGACGATCGTGAAGGTCTTGTCCGGCAGCAGGTCACCCTTGCGGCGCACGACCAGCGCGCCGTACAGCCCCTTGCGCACGCCGCCCGTCCCGTGATCGGTGCCGACGACGTGGTCGTGGTAGTGCCAGTAGCCGGCCGTGCCCGGTCGCCAGGTGCCGTCCTTGCGGCGGCCCGGCGCGTGGGTGCGCCAGGTGTAGGTCCGCTTGCCGCCCGGCTCCACGTGGCTGTTGGTGTGCCGGGTGCCGTCGCTGGATATCTCGTAGTCCATGCCGTGCACGTGCAGGCTCGCGTCCACGTCCATCGTGTTCTCGAACTCGATGTGCAGGGTGTCGCCCTCGTTCAGCTCGATGAGCGGGCCCGGGATCGACGCCTTGCCCTTCTCCAGGCCGTAGCCCATCTGTCCGTCCGGCAGCTTCTCCGCGTACAGCTTGATGCGGCGCACCTCGCCGCCGGCGGGCGCGGTCTTCGGTCCCTCGGCCGTGCTCGCCTCGGGCGCGGTGGCCAGCGACAACGATGTCACACCGGCCGTCGCGGCCACGCCGCCCACGAGCATCCGCCGGTTGAAGCTCCGTCGATCCATGCCGAACTCCCCACTGCGGTACGGAGACTGACGGGGCGCAGGTGGCCCCCGAGACGGCCACACGGTATCGGGGGGATCTTTGTTTATCCACACGCAGGACAAAGTTCGCGGAATTCCGTCCGTACCTATTGGCGAGTGGCAAAAAGAGGTCTAGCTTCATCCGCGCCTGTTGCTGTGACCGACGAGGGGTGGGTGTACTCATGCGGCTCACACCGCATCAAGAGCCCTTGGCTGTACGAGGGTTGAGCAGAGCCAGACGCAGAACGAACCGCCAGGGCCGAAACCGCGGCCGGGGCGGCTCGCGCCGCGCCTGGGCCGCCGCGCTGATCTCCGGGGCCCTGGTCACCGGCGCGCTCTCCACACAGGCCGCGACCGCGCGGCCCTATCCCGAGCCACCGTTGACAACGATGTCCCTGCCGTCGCCGCCCGGCCAGGCGAACGTCCGCGTGCTCGTCTTCCACGGGTCGGCGGCCGGCGGCGACGAGTCGCCGGTGGTGAACGCCGGCATCGAGGCCATCGAGAAGATCGGGCAGTCCGGCCCGGCCGCCCAGCGTTTCAAGATCGAGGCGACCGACGACCCGGCGGTCTTCACGAACGAGGCCAAGCTCGGCAAGTTCAACGCCATCGCCTTCCTGACCGGCGGCGGCGACATCCTCGACCCCGAGCAGGAGGCGGGTCTGGAGGCCTACATGGAGGCGGGCGGCGGTTTCGTCGGCATCCATGACGCGGCCCGCGCCGAGCCGTACTCGACCTGGTTCACCGGCCTGATCGGTGCCCGCCCGGCCGATTCCAGCCCGACGAACGTACAGCGCGCCACCGTCGAGGTCGGCGACCGGGAGAACCCGGCCACCAAGGACCTGCCCCTCCAGTGGAAGCGCCCCGACCAGTGGCTGAACTGGACCAAGAACCCGACCGGCGAGGTCCACACCGTGGCCCGGGTGCGCGAGTCGACGTACCAGCCGGGCGAGAGCAAGAACGGCGCCGACCACCCGGTCTCCTGGTGCCGTGACTACGACGGCGGACGCTCCTTCTACACCGGCATGGGCGGCACGGCGGCCTCGTACGACGAGACCGACTTCCGCCAGCACCTGCGGGGCGCCCTGCTGTGGACGAGCCGCATCGCGCGCGCCGACTGCAAGTCGACGATCACCGCCAACTACAAGGCGCAGCGTCTGACCCAGCCCAACCAGCCGGGCCAGAACGACCAGATCGGTGAGCCGCACGGCCTGGTCACCGCGCCCGACGGCCGCGTCTTCTACATCGGCCGGGGCGGCGCCGACTCCTCGCAGCCGGTCGTCACCGACTGGAACAACCCCGACATCGGCAAGGGCAAGGGCGAGATCCACGTCTACGACCCCAAGACGAAGAAGACGACGCTCGCCGGAGCGCTCACGATCTTCGGCAACAAGGGCGGCGGCGACGAGCTGATCAAGGTCGAGGAAGGCCTGCTCGGCATCGAGCTCGACCCGAAGTTCGAGCAGAACGGCTGGGTGTACCTGCACTACACACCCCACTCGAAGATCAACCGTGAGACGCACATGGCCGAGCGCTACGTCTCGCGCTTCACGCTCGACCAGGCCACGAACAAGCTGGACCTCGCGAGCGAGAAGGTCCTGCTCAAGTGGCCGGTGCAGATCCACAGCTGCTGCCACGCGGGCGGCGGCATGGCCTGGGACTCCAAGAACAACCTGTACATCGCCACCGGCGACAACAACTCCTCGGGCTTCAGCAGCGGTTACTCGGGCAACAACCCGCAGCCCAACTTCAAGGGCGTCTCCTTCGCCGACGCCCGCCGCACGGCGGGCAACACCAACAACCTCAACGGCAAGATCCTGCGCATCCACCCGGAGACCGACGGGACCTATACGCTCCCCGAGGGCAACCTCTTCACCGGCAAGGAGCCGGACGAGGGCGGCGGCAAGACGCGCGGCGAGATCTATGTGATGGGCGTCAGGAACCCGGCGCGCATCTCCGTCGACAAGAAGACCGACACGCTCTACGCGGGCTGGGTCGGCCCGGACGCCGGTGAGGCGTCGACGACGTGGGGACCGGCGAAGTACGACACGTTCGCCGCCATCACCCACGCCTCCAACCGCGGCTGGCCGTACTGCATGGGCAACAACCAGCCCTACCGCGACCGCAATCTGCCGGACCCGTCGAAGCCGCTGGGCTGGTACGACTGCAAGAAGCTCAAGAACGAGTCGCCCCACAACGACGGCCTGGTCAACATCCCGCCGGCCGAGCCCAACAACATCTGGTACTCGCCGCAGGGCGGCGGCGTCGACTACCCGCGCGACGCGAACGGCGTGCCGAGCTACAAGGCCTCGGAGCAGAAGACGCTCCTGCCCTGGCTCAAGGGCGGCGGCCAGGCCACGATGAACGGCCCGGTCTACCGCTACGACGCCACCAGCACCAGCGCGGACAAGTGGCCCTCGTACTGGGACGGCAAGTGGTTCGTCGGCGACTTCTACGACGGCGACCAGCCGCGGCACGCGGTCCTGACCGACCCGAAGACGGTCGGCAGCGGCGGCCTGCCCACGCACGCCGAGTCCCTGAAGAAGATCATCCCGGTCGGCAACGACGGCATCAAGAACCTCATGGACTGGAAGTTCGCCCCCGACGGCTCGCTCTACGTCCTCGACTACGGCCGGGGCTTCTTCACCTCGGACGCCAAGTCGGCTCTGTGGCGCGTCACTTACTCCGGCGGCGAGGCCACACCGGCCGCCAAGGACCTGGCAAGGAGGGCGGGATGACCAACCCCGCGATACGCAGGCGAAGACTCTGGACGGCGCTTCTCGCGTCGCTCCTGATGGTGCTGGGTCTGACATCGACGGCGGCGAGCCAGCCCGACAACCCGGGCCGGGCGGCGGCCCAGACCCTGACCTGGACCGCGAACAACGGCATCGACAAGTACGCCTCCGCGCCCGCCACGGCGGTCGCGGGCGCGACGACGATCGTCTTCGAGAACAGCACGGCGACCGGCAACGACACCGGCATGCCGCACACGCTGACGTTCGACGTCTCCGACCCCGAGTACAACAACGACGTCCCGCTGAACATCCTGGCCAACCCGAACGACGACCAGGGCGGCAAGCACACGGCCGAGGTCACCCTGACGCCCGGCCGCTACCGCTACCACTGCACGATCCCCGGCCACGGGGCGATGCAGGGCATCCTCGTGGTGACCGAGGGCGGCGGCGAGGACACCACCGCTCCCGAGACGGCCGCCAAGGTCGAGGGGCAGACCAACGCCGACGGCGCGTACGTCGGTTCCGCCACCGTCTCGGTGACGGCGACGGACGCCGGTTCGGGCGTCGACAAGACCGAGTTCGCGCTCGGCGCTGACGGCGCCTGGCAGCCCTACACGGCGCCCGTGGTCGTCGACCAGGTCGGCACCCACAAGATCCGCTATCGCGCGAGCGACAAGGCGGGCAACGTGGCGGCGGAGAAGGCCGTCGACTTCACGGTGGTCGCGCCGGACACGAACGACAAGACGCCCCCGGAGACCTCGGCCACGGTGACCGGCGAGAAGAACGACAAGGGCGAGTACCTCGGGATGGCGACCGTCACCGTGACGGCGTCCGACACCGGCTCCGGCGTCAACAAGATCGAGTACGCGGTCGGTGACGGCGGCACGTGGACGGCGTACACCGCGCCGGTCATGGTGCACGCGGCGGGCGCGCACAAGATCCGCTACCGCGCGTCCGACAAGGCGGGGAACCAGGCGGCCGAGAAGGCCGTCGAGTTCACCGTGGTCACACCGCCGGTCGAGGACAAGACGCCGCCGGAGACCAGCGCGAAGGTCGAGGGCGACAAGAACTCGGACGGCGCGTACGTGGGCAGGGCGAAGGTGACCCTCTCCGCGACCGACGCCGACTCCGGGGTCGACAAGGTCGAGTACTCCCTGGACGGCGGCCCGTACCTCGCGTACGCCGCTCCGGTCGTCGTCGACCGCGTGGGCCGGCACACGGTGGCCTACCGCGCGAGCGACAAGGCGGGCAACACCGCGGCGGCCAAGGACGTCTCCTTCACCGTCGCCGAGGGCGGCGGGGTGCCGTCCCCCAACTGCGCCGAGTTCGACGAGCGCCTCACGGTCATCGTCGGCACGGTGGACACGGGCATCCCCAACCGCGTCACCAACAACCGGTGCCGCATCAACGAGCTGATCGAGGACGAGAAGGAGTGGACGTCCCACGCGCTGTTCCTCAAGCACGTCAAGGCCGTCACGGACAAGCTCCTGAAGGCCGGTGAGATCGACCAGCGCGAGTACAACAAGATCAACAAGGCGGCCAAGCAGTCCGGCATCGGCAAGCCGGGCCAGACCGAGGGCTACCGCAAGATCTTCGACGGCACCCAGGAGTCCCTGGACAAGTGGGAGCAGGTCGGCGGCGGCAAGTTCGGTCTGAACCCCGACGGTTCCATCACCAGCAGCACCACCGTCGAGGGCATGGGCATGCTGTGGTTCCCGCAGCGCAAGTACGGCGACTTCTCGCTGAAGCTCCAGTGGCGGGACGACGCGCCGGGCAACGGCAACGCCAACGGCGGCGCCTTCGTGCGCTTCCCGCAGGTCCACGACCACCCGGAGGAGTCACGTCCGGAGTGGGTCGCCATCAAGTACGGGCACGAGGTGCAGATGCTCGACCGGCCTGACGGCGACATGTACAAGACGGGCTCGATCTACGGCTTCGACCGGGTGGGTCTCGGCGGCGCCGGGGTCACCCCGAAGGGCACGTGGAACGACTACGAGATCAAGGTGGTGGACCAGCACTACTCCATCTACCGCAACGGCGTCCTGATCAACGAGTTCGACAACACCGGCGGGCAGGAGTTCACGCCGCCGCGTGGCGACGACCCGGGCACGGACGGGCGCCGTTACTCGTCCGGCTACGTCGGACTCCAGGTGCACGGCGTCACGGACGTGATCTCCTACCGGGACGTCCGGATCAAGGAGCTGTAGTCAGCCCCTGACCGGTCCGGCTCCGGCCCCCGCACCCCGATCCGGGGCGCGGGGGCCTTCGTCACTCCTCGTGCCGGGCCCTGCTCGGCTGCACGCGCTTGGGCTCGCCCGGCATCTTCGGGTACTCGGGAGGGTAGGGCAGGTTGCCGAGGCCGTGCTCCCGCTCGTCCCGCTCGGCGAGCGCGAGGAGGGACTCCAGGGAGAACGCGTGCTGCTCCATGTCCGCGTGCACGTCACCGAGGCGGGCGAACCGCTCGGGCATCGTGCCGACGTCGAAGTCCTCCGGCACCGCGTCGTCGATCTCGTCCCAGTGCAGCGGCGCCGACACGGGGGCGTGGGGGCGGGGGCGCACCGAGTAGGCGGAGGCGATCGTGCGGTCGCGGGCCGTCTGGTTGTAGTCGACGAAGATCCGCTCGCCCCGCTCCTCCTTCCACCACGCGGTCGTGACGGCGTCCGGCATCCGGCGCTCCAGCTCGCGCCCGCAGGCGATCGCGGCCCGTCGTACGCCGGTGAAGTCCCACCGCGGTTCGATGGGCACGAAGACGTGCAGGCCCCGCCCGCCGGAGGTCTTGGGCCAGCCCCGGAGGCCGTGCTCGTCCAGGACCGCCCGGAGCTCGTGTGCGGCGCGTACCGCGTCGGCGTAGTCCGTGCCGGGCTGCGGGTCCAGGTCGATGCGGAGTTCGTCGGGGTGGTCGGTGTCCCCGCGCCGGACCGGCCAGGGGTGGAAGGTCAGCGTGTTGAACTGGGCGGCCCAGATGACCGCCGCGATCTCCGTGGGGCACATCTCGTCGGCGGTGCGGCCGCTGGGGAAGGCGATGGTGGCCGTCGGGATCCAGTCGGGGTGGTTCTTGGGGATGCGCTTCTGGTAGAAGAACTCGCCCGCGACCCCGTCCGGGAAGCGCTGGAGCGTCGTGGGCCGGTCCCGCAGGGCGCGGACGATCCCGTCGCCGACCGCCAGGAAGTACCGGGCCACGTCCAGCTTGGTGAAGCCCCGCTCCGGAAAGACGACCTTGTCCGGGCTGGACAGCCGCACGGACCGCCCACCGGCGTCGAGCTCGACCGCTTTTCCACCCATGCGGCCACGCTAGGCCAGGCGGACGAGAGCCGCATACCGGGCAGAGAGTGGCGTATGGGCACAGAATCGAGTCATGGATCTGCCGGTGATGCCCCCCGTCAAGCCCATGCTCGCCAAACCCGTGGCGAGGATCCCGCCGGGCATGCAGTACGAGGCCAAGTGGGACGGGTTCCGCGCGATCGTCTTCCGGGACGGCCCCGACCTGGAGATCGGCAGCCGTACGGGCAAGCCGCTGACCCGCTATTTCCCGGAGCTGGCCGAGGCCCTGCTCGACCGGCTGCCGGCCCGCTGCGTCCTGGACGGCGAGATCGTCATCGCCCGGGACGGGCACCTGGACTTCGACGCGCTCACCGAGCGCATCCACCCCGCCGCGTCCCGGGTGCGCACGCTCGCCGAGCGGACCCCCTCCTCCTTCGTGGCCTTCGACCTCCTGGCCCTGGGCGACGAGGGCCTCCTGGACACGCCCCTCACCGAGCGCCGCGAGCGGCTGACGAAGGCCTTGGAGGGCGTGAGCGCTCCCGTCCACCTCGCGCCCGCGACCACGGACCCCGAGCTGGCCCGCACGTGGTTCGAGCAGTACGAGGGCGCGGGCCTGGACGGCGTCATCGCCAAGCCGCTCGACCTGCGCTACCGGCAGAACGAACGCCTCATGTTCAAGATCAAGCACGAGCGCACGGCGGACTGCGTCGTCGCCGGTTACCGCTTCCACAAGAGCGGCCCCGTCGTCGGCTCCCTCCTCCTCGGCCTGTACGACGACGGGGGCACCCTCCAGCACGTCGGTGTCTGCGCCGCCTTCTCCATGGCGCGGCGCGCGGAGCTGGTGGAGGAGCTGGAGCCGCTGCGCCTTGAGTCGGCGGCGGACCACCCCTGGGCGGCCTGGGGGGACGAGTCCGCGCACGAGACGTCCCGGATGCCGGGCGCGCCGAGCCGCTGGTCGGGCAAGAAGGACCTGTCCTGGGTGCCGCTGCGCCCCGACCGGGTCTGCGAGGTGGCGTACGACCACATGGAGAACCGGCAGCGCTTCCGGCACACCGCGCGGTTCCGCACCTGGCGCCCGGACCGCACCCCGGACAGCTGCACGTTCGCCCAGCTGGAGGAGCCGGTCCGGTACGACCTGGCGGACGTGCTGCGCTGACCGGCGGCCGGTCGAGGCGGCCCCGGCCGTCGGCCGGTCAGGCCCGGCGCCCTGCGTACTGGCTCTCCGGGCGGTCGAGGCCGTAGTGGTCGCGCAGGGTCGTGCCCGTGTAGGCGGTGCGGAAGATCCCCCTCTCCCGCAGGATCGGCACGACGTGGTCGGCGAAGAGATCGAAGCCGCCGGGCAGGCCGGGCGGCATGACGTTGAACCCGTCGGCCGCGCCCTGCTCGAACCACTCCTGGATCTGGTCGGCCACCTGCTCGGGCGTGCCCGCGACGACACGGTGCCCACGTGCCCCGGCCAGGCGGTGCAACAGGCCCCGCACGGTAGGCTGTTCGCGGTCGATGATGTCGAGGATCACCTGGAACCGGCTGCCGTTGCCACGCTCGCCGCCGGTCTCGATGAGCTTGCGGGGCACGGGCCCGTCCAGCTCCTGCTCGGTCAGCCGCAGGCCGAGCATGCGGTGCAGGAGCTGCAACGAGTACGCGGGCTGGGTGAGTTCGTCGTACTCCTCCTTCAGCGCGCGGGCCTCGGCCTCCGTGGAACCGATGAAGGGGCTGATGCCGGGCAGGACGAGCACCTTGTCCGGGTCGCGTCCGAGCCCCGCCACCCGCTTCTTGAGGTCCGCGTAGAAGTCCTGGCCGTTGCCGAGGGTCTGGTGCGCGGTGAACACGGCCTCCGCGTACCGCGCGGCGAAGGCCCGGCCGTCCTCCGAGGAGCCCGCCTGTACGTAGACGGGCCGGCCCTGCGGGGTGCGCGGCGTGTTGAGCGGCCCGCGCACCTTCAGGTGCGGCCCCGCGTGGTCGATGGCGTGGATGCGGTCGGTGTCGGCGAAGAGCCCGGTCTTCTGGTCGGCGACGAGCGCGTCGTCCTCCCAGCTGTCCCAGAGCTTGGTGACGACGTCCAGGAACTCCTTGGCCCGGTCGTACCGTTCGGCGTGCACCGGGTGCGCGTCGAGGCCGAAGTTCAGGGCGGCCTGCGGGGCTCCGGTGGTGACGATGTTCCAGCCCGCGCGGCCCCGGCTGAGGTGGTCGAGCGAGGCGAAGAGACGGGCCAGGTTGTAGGGCTCGCTGTAGGTGGTGGACGCCGTCGCGATGAGGCCGATGCGGCGCGTGACGGCGGCGATCGCCGAGAGCCAGGTGAAGGGCTCCAGGCGGAAGCGGCTGGCGTGGCGGACGTTGTCGGCGAGGGCCGGCCCGTCGGCGAAGAAGACCCCGTCGAAGGTGGCGGCCTCCGCCCGCCGCGCCAGGTCCTGGTAGAAGTCGATGTCCAGGATCCGCTCGGGATCGGACCCGTGGTGCCGCCAGGCGGCTTCGTGGTGGCCGCCGGGATAGACGAAGAGGTTGAGGTGCAGCTCGCGTCCGCTCATGCGACGGCCACCTCCTGCTGCGCGGGGCGCTCCGAGTCGCCGGTCTCCCGCGTCGGGCCCTCGGCGCCTTCGGCCGGATCCACCCCCAGCTGCCGCAGCAGCCCCTCCCGGAGCGCCGCGTACTCCGGGGTCCCCTGCCCCCGGGGCGCGGGAAGCTCCACCCGTACGTCCGCCGCGATGCGGCCCGCGTCCAGGACGACCACCCGGTCGGCCAGGGCGATCGCCTCGTCCACGTCATGGGTGACCAGGAGCACGGCGGGGCGGTGCACCTCGCAGAGGCGGCGCAGCAAGGCGTGCATCCGGATGCGCGTGAGGGCGTCCAGCGCGCCGAACGGTTCGTCCGCAAGCAGGAGTTGCGGCTCGCGCACCAGGGAGCGGGCCAGGCTGACCCGCTGCTGTTCGCCGCCGGACAGGTCCGCGGGCCAGGCCTCCTCCCGGCCGGCGAGGCCCACCTCGGCGAGCGCCGCGCGGGCGCGCTCCCGGGCTCCGGCGCCCGTCAGGCCCAGGGCGACGTTGTCCAGGACCCGCTTCCAGGGCAGCAGCCGCGCGTCTTGGAAGACCACCGAGACATCACCGGGCGCCGACAGCTCCCCGCTGCCCTCCACCTCGTGGTCGAGGCCCGCGAGGGCCCGCAGCAGCGTGGACTTGCCCGAGCCGCTGCGGCCCAGGAGCGCCACGAACTCCCCCGCCGCGATGTCCAGTTCGAGGCCGTCGAGGATCGTGCGGTCCCCGAAGGACCGGACCAGGCCTTGGATGCGGACGGCCGTGCCCTCGGCGGTCAGCCCGCCAGTGTGCGTCGCCATGACAGCGCCTTCCTCTCCACGAGCCGTACGAGTGCGTCCGAGACGAGACCGAGGAGGCCGTACACGACGAGGCCGACGATGATGATGTCGGTCTGCCCGTAGGTGCGGGCGAGTTCCATCATGTAGCCGATGCCGCTCGTCGCGTTGACCTGCTCGACCACGACGAGCGAGAGCCAGGCCGCGGTGACCGCGAACCGCATGCCGAGCAGGAAGCCCGGCAGGGCTCCCGGCAGGACGACGTGCCGCACGAACCCGGTCCGTGTGAGGCCCACCGTCTCGGCGAGTTCGGCGTAGCGGCCGTCGATCGTGCGCAGCCCGTTGTGGGTGTGGATGTAGACCGGCACGAACACGCCGAGCGCGATGGTGATGACCTTCATCGACTCGCCGATGCCGAACCAGAGGATGAGCAGCGGGATCAGCGCGAGCGAGGGAATGGCCCGCTTGATCTGCACGGGCCCGTCGATGATGCCCTCGCCGATCCTGCTGAGCCCGGCGGCGATCGCCAGGGCGAGCCCGGCCGCGGTGCCGAAGAGCAGCCCGAGCAGGGCGCGTTCGGCGGAGGTGGCGAGGTTCGACTGGAGCCTCCCCTCCGCGATCAGGTCACCGGCGGTGCTCACCACGGTCCAGGGCGCGGAGAGGTTACGGGCGTCGATGAGCCCCGCGGCCGACCCCGCCGACCAGAGCGCGAGCAGCAGCAGGGGCCCGATGGCCCATCCGTAGGGGACGGGTCTGCCGGGGCCGAGCCTGCGGCGGCGCGGGCCGCGGCGCGCGCGGACCACGGGGGCGGGGCGGGCGGCGGAAGCCTTGGTCAGGGTGGGTGCCCCGGCGCTCATGACCCCTCCCCCGCACCGGACGTGACGGCGTCCGCGGCGACCGGCTCGTAGCGCCGGTCGAAGAGGACCTCCGCGTCGAAGGACTTCTTGCCCGTCTCCTTCGCGAGCAGGTCGACGGTCTTCTGCTGCCGCGCGATCGCGGAGTCCCAGTCGGCGGGGATGTCGGGGTGCCCGACCCCCTTGACCAGGTACTCGCCGTCGGCGCGGGTCAGGCCCTGGTCCTTGACGTACCAGCCGGCGATCCACTCGTCGGGGTGCTTGTCGGCCCAGTCGGCGGCACGCGCCCAGGCCTTGACGAACTCCCTTATGGCCGCGGCCTTCTGGGGGTCCTGCACCGATTCGGTGGGCACCCACAGGTGTCCCGGATCGTCCCGCAGCCCGTGCTGGATGGTCTTCGCGCCGTCCTTGCCGTACTTCGCGGGATAGCGCTTGATGTTGACCCCGCCGAGCGGCGCCGCGTCGACCTGGCCGTTGCCCAGCGCGGACGGGTAGACGTCTCCGGTGCTGGGCAGCTCGACGAGTTCCACGTCGTCCTTGGTGAGCCCGGCCTTGGCGAGAATGCGCAGGACGAGGGCGCCCTGGGCCTGTCCGGGGCTGTAGGCGATCTTCTTTCCGCGCAGGTCCTTCAGGGTGTCGATGTCCGCGCCGGGCGCGATCCCGAGTTCGTACGTGGGATGCTTCAGCGGGTCCTTGCGGAATTTGGCGGCGACCAATTTCGTGTCGAGTCCCGTCCAGTGCGCGTGAATGGACGGTATTTCCGCGGCGGAGCACACGTCGAGGGAATGCGCGCGGAATGCCTCGGAGCACTGCGGGCCGCCGCTGATGTTGGCCCATTTCACCTTGAAGGGCAGCTTGTCGAGCTGTCCGGAGAGTTTCAGGGCGGCCTGTGTGTCCGGCGCCCCGATGGTCAGGGTGGTGGCCGGATCCACTTTCTCCGGGATCTTGGCGGAGACCTGCTTGGCGTCGACGGTCGTGGTGGACGCGGCGTTGTCGGCGCATCCCGCGAGCAGCAGCGGGGCGAGGAGGGCAGCGCCGAGCGCCGCCCGTTCGTGTCTGGGCATGAGCTCTTTCCCGGAGTGCGGACCTTCAGGAGGGGTGAGGGCGGCAGGGCGACGCGCTGCGGCCTCACGGGGAAACGTGCGCCGGAATCCGCGCGGGACGTGCGTGCGGGGAAAAGCGCGCGGATGCGTGCACGGAAACATGAGCGGAATCACGCGCGGAAAGCGCGCAGAAAACGCGCGGAAGCAAGCGCGGGAACGTGCGAGGGAACGTGAGCGGGAGCGTGTGCTCCGAAGGTCAGCTACACAGGGCGGTGGCGACGCGCATCAGATCAACAGCGCGCCGCTGCCTGAACCGCCGGGATATTCGCATGGCGTCGAAACTAGCCACGGCACCAAGAGAGGGTCAAGTCGTCTCACCCGACCCGCCTTTCCGGAAACGCAGGCTTCGTACTCCGGCCATACGCGCGTCACAACACGCCCGCGAGTCTGGGCCGAGGGCGGGAGAGCAGGGGCGTACGGGGTAGGAAGCCCCCATGGGAACGCGGACACGGACTCGACGCACGACGGTGGCGGCGGTGGCGGCCGCCACCGCCTTGGCCCTGGCGCCCGGCTGCACTCTGAGCGACACCGGGGGAGGCGACGGAAAGCTGCCGGGCGGCGAGGGCCGCGTACTCGCCGTGAAGATCGACAACGTGGGTCCGGCACGGCCGCAGACGGGCCTGGACGCGGCCGACGTCGTGTACGCGGAACAGGTCGAGGCAGGGTTGAGCCGCCTGATGGCGGTGTACGCCGAGCGGCTGCCGCCGGTCATCGGCCCGGTGCGCAGCGCGCGGGAGACGGATCTGGAGCTGCTGCGCCAGTTCGACGACCCGGCGCTCGCCTTCTCCGGGGCGCAGTCGAAGCTCCTCCCGCTGATCTCCGCCGCTCCCCTGCGGCCGCTGCCGCCCGGCAAGGCGCCGGGCGCGGCCTACTTCCGCGGCAGCGGCAAACCGGCCCCGCACAACCTCTTCGTACGCCCGAAAGCGCTGGGCGCCGATCCCGACGCGTCAGGCCTGGAGAGCACGGGGTTCCGCTTCGGCCCGCGCCCCGAGGGCGGCACGCCCGAGCGGGAGCGCACCGTCCGCTTCCCGGCGGCGCGGTTCACCTTCACCTGGGCCGCCGAGCAGAAGCGCTGGCTGGTCTCGATGGACGGCCGGCAGGCCCGCACGTCCGACGGGAAGACGCTGGGCGCGTCGACGGTCGTCGTGCAGTACGTGAAGATGCGCCCGTCGCGGTTCCACGACCGCTCGGGCAACAACACGCCGTTCACCGAGACCGTCGGCTCGGGCACGGCACGGGTCCTGCGGGACGGCCGGGCCTACGCGGCGCGCTGGGAGCGGACGCTCCCGCAGGACGGCACGGAGTTCACGACGGCGGACGACGGGAAGCCGCTGCCCTTCGCCAAGGGGCAGGTGTGGGTGGTGTACGCGAAGGCGTGACTCAGGCCCGGTGGGCGGCGAGGGGCTCCGCGGGGTTGCGCAGGCCCTCCGCCGCGTCCGAGACCCGCTGGATCAGGTCGAAGAACACGCTCTGCTCGTCCGCGGAGAGCGGCCCGAGGAACACCTGGTTCATCCGGGCCGTCCGCACGGTCAGCTTGCGGTGCGTGCGCCGGCCCTCGTCGGTGAGGTGCAGCAGATAGCGGCGGCCGTCCTGCGGATCGCGGACCTTGTCGAGCAGCTCGCGGCGGATGAGGCGGCTGACGACCTCGGCGATGGTGGACCGGTCGAGGCCGACCCGCTCGCCGACGGTGCGCTGGTCGAGGCCGGGCTCGGCCACGAGCGCGTTCAGGACGGCGAACTGCGGCGAGGTGATCTCCTCGGAGACCATCGTGTTCCACAGGAGGTAGTGCGCCTGCTGGAGACGCCGGGCCAGGTGCCCGGGGTGGGTGGTCAGGTCCACCGCGGCCATGAGTTCCTCCACTGCCTGTGCCGGAAATTTCTGTAGGTGCACTGAACACTACTCGCCCTTGACGCCCCAGGGAACGAGTGGCAGCGTAAGTTCCGGCTCATGGGAATAGTCAGTGCCCTGATTAATGGGCAGGGCATCGAAGGCCTGGAAGAGATGGGGCTCGACGGATGGACAAGGTGGTGGCCTCGGCCGCCGACGCGGTGGCCGACGTCGGGGACGGCGCGTCCCTCGCGGTGGGCGGGTTCGGCTTGAGCGGCGTGCCCGGCGTACTGATCGGGGCGCTGTACGAGGCCGGGGTGTCGGACCTGCGGGTGGTGTCCAACAACTGCGGGGCGATGGAGTCGGGCCTGGCCGTCCTGCTCTCGGCGGGCCGGATCGCGCGCGTGACCGGGTCGTACATCGGCGGCAACAAGGAGTTCGCCCGCCAGTACCTGGGCGGCGAGCTGGAGGTGGAGATGATCCCGCAGGGCACGCTCGCCGAGCGGCTGCGCGCGGGAGGCTGCGGGATCCCCGCGTTCTACACCCCGGCCGGGGTGGGCACGCAGGTCGCCGACGGCGGACTGCCCTGGCGGTACGACGGCACGGGCGGCGTCGCGCTCGCCTCGCCCGCCAAGGAGGTCCGGGAGTTCGACGGCCGGGAGTACGTCCTGGAGCACGGCATCCGCACCGACTACGCGCTGGTGCGGGCCGCCCGGGGCGACCGGCACGGGAACCTCGTGTTCAACAAGTCCACCCGCAACTTCAACCCGCTGGCCGCGATGGCCGGACGGATCACGATCGCCGAGGTGGAGGAGCTGGTCGAACCGGGCGAGATCGACCCCGACGCGGTGCATCTGCCGGGGATCTACGTCCAGCGGGTCGTCGGGCTGACCCCGGAGCAGGCGGCGGACAAGGGCATCGAGCGGCGCACGGTCACCGCGCCCGCGGCACGAGGGACGGTGAGCGGCTGATGGCCTGGACCCGCGAGCAGATGGCGGCCCGCGCCGCGCGCGAACTGCGCGACGGCCAGTACGTGAACCTGGGCATCGGCCTGCCCACGCTGATCCCCAACCACCTCCCCCCGGGCGTCGAGGTCATCCTGGAGTCGGAGAACGGCATCCTGGGCGTCGGCCCCTACCCCACGGACGCCGAGGTGGACCCCGACCTGATCAACGCGGGCAAGGAGACGGTCACCGTCCTGCCCGGAGCCTCCTACTTCGACTCCGCGCTGTCCTTCGGGATGATCCGCGGCGGTCACATCGACGTAGCCGTGCTCGGCGCCATGCAGGTCTCCGCCCGGGGCGACCTGGCCAACTGGGCCGTCCCCGGCAAGATGATCACGGGGATCGGCGGGGCGATGGACCTGGTGCACGGCGCGCGCACGGTGATCGTGGCGATGACCCACACCGCCAAGGACGGCTCCCCCAAGATCCTGGAGGAGTGCGCGCTGCCGCTGACCGGCCGGGCCTGCGTGAACCGGATCATCACGGACCTCGGCGTCCTGGACGTCACCGAAGCAGGCCTGGAATTGGTGGAGTTGGCGCCCGGAGTCACCACGGAGGAGATCGTCGCCAAGACCGCGGCCAAGGTCCGCGTACCCGAAGCGGTCTCCGAAGCGGTCTCCGAAGTGGTCCACGAAGCCGCACCGGAAGCCGCCTCCGAAGGAAGCCCGTCATGAGCCTGCGCGACGTCTACGTCGTCGACGCCGTACGCACCCCCGTCGGCAAGTACGGCGGCGCCCTGGCGAGCGTCCGCCCGGACGACCTCGGCGCGCACGCGATCCGTGAACTCCTCGCCCGTACGCCGGACTTGGACCCCGCACGGATCGGCGACGTGTACTTCGGAAACGCGAACGGCGCGGGCGAGGAGAACCGCAACGTCGGCCGCATGGCCGGGCTGCTCGCCGGTCTCCCCGTCACGGTGCCGGGCGTGACCGTCAACCGGCTCTGCGCCTCCGGGCTCGAAGCCGTCGTCCAGGCCGCGCGGGCCATCGCGCTCGGCGACGTCTCCGTCGCCGTGGCCGGCGGAGTCGAGTCGATGACCCGCGCCCCCTACGTCCTGCCGAAGAGCGAACGCCCCTTCCCCGCCGGACACACCGAGCTGTACTCCACCACCCTGGGCTGGCGCATGGTCAACCCCCGGATGGAGCCGCAGTGGACGGTCCCGCTGGGCGAGAGCGCCGAACTCGTCGCCGACAAGCACGGGATCACGCGAGAGCAGCAGGACGCCTACGCCCTCGCCTCGCACCACAAGGCGGCGCGGGCGCGGAAGGACGGCCTGTTCGACGTGGAGATCGCGCCCGTCGCCGTCCCGCAGCGCAAGGGCGAGTCCGTCTCCTTCGCCCACGACGAGTCCGTGCGCGCCGACGCCTCCCTGGAGGCGATGGCCGCGCTCAAACCGTCCTTCCGCACAAGCGGCGGCACGGTCACGCCCGGCAACGCCTCACCGCTCAACGACGGCGCCGCCGCGCTGCTCCTGGTCGACGAGGAGGGCCTGCGGGCGACCGGCCGCGAGCCGCTGGCCCGCGTCTCGGCCTCCGGCGTCTCCGCCATCGAGCCGCACCACTTCGGGCTCGCGCCGGTCGAGGCCGTGAACCGGGCCCTCACCAAGGCGGGCAGGTCCTTCGCGGATCTGCACACCCTGGAGCTGAACGAGGCGTTCGCCGCGCAGGTGCTGGGATGCGTGGCCGAGTGGCCCGACCTCGACCCGGCCGTCCTGAATCCCCAGGGCGGCGCGATCGCCCTCGGGCATCCGCTCGGCGCGTCCGGCGCCCGGCTCGCCGGGACCGTCGCCCACCAGCTGGCCCGGCGCGGCTCGGGCACGGGCGTCGCCACCCTCTGCATCGGCGTCGGCCAGGGCCTGGCCCTGGTGCTCGAACGCTGAGCCGTCACCCCTCCACCACCGTCAGCAGCACGCCGCCCTCACGGAGCCGAGAGACATGACCCTCACCGAACCCCTGCCCGACGGGCTGAGCCAGCAGGAGATGGACACGGAGGTCGCCAAGGCGCAGGCCGCCGCGGCGCCCGCCGACCACCCGCCGCGCGACTACCCCCCGTACCGCAGCAGCCACTTCCGCCACCCCAAGCAGCCGCTGATCCCCCTGCGCGACCCCGAAGCCGCGGAGCTGAGCGGTCCCGCGTTCGGCGTCACCGACATCACCGCGCTCGACCGCGATCTGACGCGCCGGCACCCGGGCGAGCCGCTCGGCGAGCGGATGACCGTCTCCGGCCGGGTCCTGGACCGCGCGGGGCGCCCGGTGCGCGGCCAGCTGATCGAGCTGTGGCAGGCCAACGCGTCCGGCCGCTACGCCCATCAGCTGGACCAGCACCCCGCGCCGCTCGACCCGAACTTCACGGGCTTCGGCCGCTGCCTGACCGACGACGAAGGCGCGTACTCCTTCACGACGATCAAGCCGGGTGCCTACCCGTGGCGCAACCACGTCAACGCGTGGCGCCCCGCGCACATCCACTTCTCCGTCTTCGGCTCGGCGTTCACCCAGCGCCTGGTGACGCAGATGTACTTCCCGGGCGATCCGCTGTTCCCCTACGACCCGGTGCTGCGCTCGGTCACCGACGAGTCGGCGCGGCGCCGCCTGGTCTGCGCCTACGACCACGATCTCTCCGCCCCCGAGTGGTCGCTCGGCTACCGCTGGGACATCGTCCTCGACGGCCCCTCCGCGACGCTCTTCGAGGAAGGCGACCACCACTGATGTCGTACGCTCCCACTCCCTCCCAGACCGTCGGCCCCTTCTACGGCTACGCGCTGCCCTTCCCGCGGGGCGGCGAGGTCGCGCCGGCCGGCCACCCGGAGACGATCACCCTGCACGGGTACGTCTATGACGGCGCGGGAAACCCCGTCCCCGACGCGCTCATAGAGACCTGGCAGCCCGCGCCGGACGGCTCCCGCACGGGCGCGCCCGGCTCGCTGCGGCACGACCCGGTGACGGGCGAGGTCATCGGCCGCGACGGGGTCGCGTTCACCGGGTTCGGCCGGGTCCCGACGGACGCGGACGGCCACTGGGCCGTGCGCACGCTCCCGCCGGGGGGCGTGTCGTACATCGCGGTCGCCGTCTTCGCCCGAGGGCTGCTCCACCACCTGTACACGCGCGCCTACCTGGTCGACGAGCCCGGTGACCCGCTCCTCTCCTCCCTCGCCCCGGCGCGGCGTACGACGCTGGTCGCCCGCCCCGAGGCGAGCCACACGTACCGTTTCGACATCCGCCTTCAGGGCGAGGGCGAAACGGTGTTCCTGGAGTTCCAGTGAGTGGTGGTCCCGTGCGTACGGCTCCCGAGGGTGATGTTCCGGAAGGGGCAGAGGGGGCAGAGGGGGCAGGAATCGACGTCGGTCTGCTCGCCCCCGGACGGGCGGGCTCACCGGCCGAGTCCGCGACCGGCGACACGGCCTTCCTCCAGGCGCTGCTGGACGCGGAGGCGGCACTGACCCGGGCCCAGGCCGAGGTGGGCCTGGCCCCCGCCGACGCGGCGGCGGCCGTCACCGCGGCGACCCGCGCCGACCGGTTCGACGTACGCGACGTCGCGCTGCGCGCGCGGTCCGGCGGCAACCCGGTGATCCCGCTGGTCGCGGACCTGACCGCTGCCGTGTCCGCCGAAGCGGCGCCCTATGTCCACCGGGGCGCGACCAGCCAGGACATCCTGGACACGGCAATGATGCTGGTCGCGCGGCGGACGCTGGACCTGGTCCTCGCGGACCTGTCCCGCACGGAAGCGGCTCTCGCCCGCCTCGCGTCGGACCATCGGAACACGGTGATGCCGGGCCGCACCCTGACCCAGCACGCGGTCCCGACGACGTTCGGCCTCAAGGCGGCGGGCTGGCGCGGCCTGACGCTCGACGCGCGGGACAGGGTGCGGGCGGTGCGCGCGACGCTGCCGGCTCAACTGGGCGGCGCGGCGGGCACGTTGGCGGCGTTCGAGGCATACGGGGCATACGGGGCGTACGGGCCGCATGGAGGCGGTGGGGCCGACGCGGAAGCAGCCCCGGCGGCGGGTCGCATCGGGCTGGAGCTCGTCGGTGCCTACTCCCGCGAGCTTCGGCTGGCTGAACCCGCCCTGCCCTGGCACACCCTCCGTACGCCCGTCGCCGACCTCGCCGGGGCGCTCGCCTTCACCGCCGGAGCCCTGGGCAAGATCGCCGTGGACGTCCTCACCCTCGGCCGTACCGAGATCGGCGAAGTCTCCGAGGGGGCGGGCGGCGGATCGTCCGCCATGCCGCACAAGGCGAACCCCGTGCGCTCCACCCTCGTCGCGGCAGCCGCGCGCCGCGCCCCCGCCCTGGCCGCGACGCTCCACGCGTCGACGGCCGCCGAGGACGAACGTCCGGCGGGTGCCTGGCACGCGGAGTGGGAGGCCCTGCGCGACCTCCTCCGCACGGCCGGCGGCGCGAGCCATCACGCGGCGGAGCTCGCCGAGAACCTCCGGGTCCACCCGGAGGCGATGCGCGAACACCTCGGCCTCACCCACGGGTTGATCGTCTCCGAACGCCTCACCGCCGAGCTGACGCCCCTCCTGGGCAGGGCCCGCGCGAAGGAGCTCCTCACGTCGGCGGCCCGCCGCACCCGCGACGAGGACAGCACCCTCCTGGAGATCCTCGCCGAGGAGCCCGAACTGGCGGCCGTGAACCTCGCCGAACTCACCGACCCCGCCCGTTACACCGGCTCCGCCGGAGCCCTCACGGACCGAGCCCTGGAGCGACGATGACCGACAAGCTGCCGCACCACACCACCGAGGGCGCCCCGGCCGCGCCGCCCCTCCTCCTCGGCTCGTCCCTCGGCACCTCCACCGCCCTGTGGGACGCCGTGGCGCCCGAACTCGCCACCACCCACCGGGTCATCCGCTGGGACCTGCCCGGTCACGGCTCGTCCCCCGCCGGCCTGACCGGCCCGGGAGCGACCGTCGCCGACCTGGCCGCGCTCGTCCTCGCGCTCGCCGACTCCCTCGGCATCGACCGCTTCGCGTACGCGGGTGTCTCCCTCGGCGGCGCCATCGGCCTGCACCTGGCCGCGCACCACCCGGAGCGTGTGGAGAGCCTCGCCGTGATCTGCTCGTCGGCGCACTTCGGGGACGGCGCCCGCTGGGCGGAGCGCGCGGCACTCGTGCGCCGCGAAGGCCTCGCCGCGCTCGCGGACTCCGCGCCGGACCGCTGGTTCACGCCCGGCTTCACGGTCCCGCGCCTGGTGGAGGACCACCGGACCACCGACCCCGAGGCGTACGCCGCCTGTTGCGACGCGCTCGCCGCGTACGACATCAGGGACGCCCTGGCGACGATCACCGCTCCCACGCTCGTCGTCGCGGGCCGCGAGGACCCCGCGACGCCGCCCGCCCACGCGCGCGAGATCGCCGATGCCGTGCCCGGCGCCTGCCTCACGGAGCTGGCCGGCGCCTCGCATCTGGCGCCCGCCGAGCGACCGGAGGCCGTGACCGCCGCGCTGCGCACGCATCTGACGGGGTCGGCCGCGAGCGGCACGGCCGTCCGCCGTGCGGTGCTCGGGGACGCCCACGTGGACCGCGCGCAGGACCGCACCACGCCTTTCACGGCCCGTTTCCAGGACTTCATCTCCCGCTACGCCTGGGGCGAGATCTGGACCGACCCCACCCTCGCGCACCGCGAGCGCAGCATGATCACCATGACCGCCCTGGTGGCCCACGGGCACCACGACGAACTCGCCCTGCACGTCCGTGCGGCCCGCCGCAACGGGCTCACCCCCGAGGAGATCGGCGCGGTGCTGCTCCAGACGGCCGTCTACTGCGGCGTGCCCGCCGCAAATGCCGCGTTCGCGGTGGCGCAGCGGGTCCTCGCCGAGGAGGAGGGGCGTACGGGGAGCGACGGTCTGAGAGGCACCCTTTAGGCTGCTGCTGATCAGGGGGATCAGGGGTCGACGGGGAACCGGGGGGCAAGAGGCGATGAACGACGCTGCTGAGGTGTTCCAGCCGCTGCAGGCGGAGGATCCGACCGTGGTGGCCGGTTACCGTCTCGCGGCCCGGCTCGGCGCGGGAGGCATGGGCCGGGTCTATCTGTCGCACACCCAGGGCGGCCGGCCGGTCGCGATCAAGGTGGTGCGCCCGGAGCTGGCCGACGACCCGGCCTTCCGGCGGCGGTTCGGCCGGGAGATCAAGGCGGCCCAGCGGGTCCGGGGCGCCTACACGGCCGAGCTGATCGACGCCGACGCGGACGGCGTGCCGCCCTGGCTCGCCACGCTGTACGTGCCGGGCCCCTCCCTGACGGAGGCCGTCGTGCGGCGCGGACCGCTGCCGGTGCCCGCGGTGCTGTGGCTGATGGCGGGCATAGCGGAGGCCTTGCAGGCCATCCACGGGGCCGGGATCGTGCACCGTGACCTGAAGCCGTCGAACGTGCTCCTGGCCGCCGACGGGCCGCGCGTCATCGACTTCGGCATCTCGCTGAGCTCCAGCGCCACGTCCGCCTACACCGCCACCGGCTCCGCCGTCGGCACTCCTCAGTTCATGGCGCCCGAGCAGGCGTCCGCCGGTGAGGTGACGGCGGCCACCGACGTCTTCGCCCTCGGCCAGACGGCGGCGTTCGCGGCCCTGGGCGAGCCGCTGTACGGGGACGGCCCCTCGGTCAGCGTGCTGTACCGCATCGTGCACTCGGAGCCCGACCTCTCCCTGCTGCCCGCTCAGCTGCGCCCGCTGTTCGCCAAGTGCCTGGCCGCCGATCCGGCGGACCGGGCCACCCCGGCGGAGATCGTCGCGTGGTGCCGTCAGCGCCTGGGCCGGGACACCGACCCGGGCACGGCGCTGGCCGTCTGGCGGGACGTCACGGGACCGGAGGTCACGGTTCCGGCGCCGGTCCCGCACCCCACCCCGGTGCACACGCTTCCCGCTCTCCCGCTGTCGGCGCACGCGCTGCCGCTGTTCGCACCGCCGCAGCCGATGCCCCGGCCGCCGGGGCCGGACGAGCGGCGGTCCCGCCGACGACGCAACGCGCTCGTCGCCGGCATCGTGACCGGGAGCGCGCTGCTGGTGATGGGCCTGACCTGGGCGGTCATGGACGCGGCGGACCTGCTCCGTGACCGGGACACGTCCTCGAAGTCCGCCTCGGGGGCGTCCGGGCGGTCGTCGTCGGGGTCCACGTCCGGATCCTCGTCGGGGTCCACGTCCGGCTCGGAGGCCGACGCGGCGGCCGGTGAGGCTTCCGGGACGGGCGAGAGGTCGGACGCCGACGGCGAGAACGACCGGTCGGGCGACGGATCGCGCCCTTCCGCCAAGTCGTCGCCGGACGCGTCCACCCCGCCGCGAGCCATCGCGTACCCCCAGGAATGGTTCGACGAGAAGAACTCCGTGAGCCTCAGGGAGCCGGTCGCGCGCGAGGACCGCAAGGGCGACATCCGCTTCGTCTGCGGGACGGACCGCTGCTCCCTGGAGAGCGACAAGAGCCTGATCACCCCGCTGTTCGGCAAACCGGGGGCCACCCTCGATTCGTGCCGCACCGCCCTGAAGGGCGCCGAGAGCCACGACCTGCCGCTGGCCGCGGTGGCGGCCGGCAGCGAGATCTGCGTGAAGAACCCGGCCGGGGACATCGCCTTGCTCGTGGTCCTGGTGAAGTCGACGGCGATGCCGCAGGACGGGGTCAGCTTCCTGAGCGCGGACATGACGGTCTGGCGGACGGGCAGGGCGTGACGTCTGCGGGCGCCAAAGCAACCGGGCGCGCACACGGCCGCGCGTCCCCTAGGTGGCGCTTCGCTCGCTCGCCTCGCGGTACCGCCGCTCCATCGCGTCGATGTACGCCTCGTCGCCCGGCCGCCCCGCCCGCAGCAGCCGCCACCACTGCTCGATGCTCCAATTGGCCGGTTCCGTCGACCCGATGAAGTCCTCGACGAGCGCGAGGAAGCGCACGGGATCGGCGTGAAAGGGGAAGTGCCCGGCGCCCTGGAAGATCTCCAGACGGCTGCCCGGCATCGCCTCGTGCGCGGTGTAGGCGTGGTCGACCGGCAGGACGCCGTCCCGGTCGCCCCAGACGAGGAGCGTGGGCATGCCCTGCGCGAGGTAGCAGCGGTCCAGCATCGTGACCACCTGCCCGCGCCAGTCGACGACGGACCGCAGCGTACGGATGAACGCGGCCCGCGCCCACACGTCCGGCAGAGCGTCGACCAGGCCCATCAGTTCGGGCGCGTCCTGCCCCAGGCCGGTGTCGAGCAGCCGCAGCAGCGCGATGACCGCACGCACCGGCAGATCGGCGCCGGGCAGTTCGAGGAGGGAGAGCAGCAGGGCGGCACCGGGCAGGGAGACGCCCCGCAGCACGGGTGTGACCTGCGGGCCGACGCCGCCCGTGCTCACCAGGACGAGCCGGTCGACACGCTCGGGGTACTGGTAGGCGAACTGCATCGCCACGCCGCCGCCGAACGAGTGCCCGACGAGGGTGACCCGCTCGACGCCGAGCGTGCCGAGCAGGTCCCTGACCCCGTTGGCGTACGCGGCCACCGAGTAGTCGGCCCGGGGCTTGGCGGACGCCCCGTGACCGAGCAGGTCGGGGGCGATGACGGTGTGGGTGCGGGCCAGTTGGGGGATCAGCCGGGACCATGTCGCCGATGAGTCGCCGATGCCGTGGATCAGCAGGAGCGCGGGCCCCTCGCCCGCGACGCGGTACGCGCGCCGGTAGCCGTGCACGGTGCGGAACCGCAGGGTGGAACCGCTCGCGTCACCGCTGGGCTGACTCAAGGACCGGAAGGGCAGGATCCGTGCCATGGTCCGGAGCTTAGGCGCGGGGCGCGGTGGGGTGGTTTCGGAGGGGTTTCGGGTGGCGCAATACGCGCACTGACCCCTGTCGGCGCAGTGCGCGCGGGGCGGGGAGCGCGTGGGACGGGGTGCGCTGGTCGAGGTGTACGGGGCGCGGGTCAGGGGTGTCTGTCTTCCCGTCCGCACACCCGCGTCACGTACGCCTGCTCGAAGGGTGGCTCTCACGCCACGTCACCGACCCATCACCCAAGTGACACCTTCGGCGGTTAAGTTACTTGGTGACCATGCGAGTTACGCGGCCACGTGAGGACTTTGCCACCGTGACGGGAGCCGGAGTGCGCGGGCGGGTGCTGCCCGCGGCGCTGATCGCCGTGCTCCTGGTGGTCGTGCAGTTCTTCGCGCACGGGGTCAACGAAACCGCGTCCGCCGTGGAATCCCGTACGCCCCCGGCCACGGCGCCGTACGCGCAGTGCGGCGAGGACACCCACCCGGAGGAGTCCGAGCGCTTCCGGGTCCGCGGCCGCGCCCACTGCCGTGACCTCACCCCCGACCCGGCTCCACCTTCCCGCACGGGGACGGATCCGGCCGGGGACGACGCCACGCGCGCGTGGCGTCCCGTTGCCGTCGGGCACCGCGCGTCGGGATCCGCGGACCGTGAACCACCGGCTCTCCTCCAGGTCTTCCGCTGCTGACCGGCTCCCCCGGCACGGCCGTGCCGTCGGGCCCGCCCGCCTGACGCGCCGCCGTCCGGTCCGGACACCGGTCCACGTCACGCCGACGCGCCCCCACGGCGCTCAGGAGTCACCGCCATGCAGCACTCCCCCGTCTCCCTGCTCGACCGCACCCGCTCCCTGTGCACCGCACCCGGCGGCGCGCGCCCCGACGTCACGGCCTCCCTGGTCGTCTTCCTCGTCGCCCTGCCGCTGTGCGCGGGCGTCGCCGTCGCCTCCGGAGTACCCGCCGAAGTCGGCCTGATCACCGGCATCGTGGGCGGACTCGTCACCGGCCTGCTGCCCGGCAGCAGCCTCCAGGTCAGCGGTCCCGCCGCCGGAATGACCGTCCTCGTGTACGAAGCCGTGCGGGAGTACGGGATCGCCGCGCTCGGCGCCCTCGTGCTCGCCGCCGGGCTCCTCCAGCTGGCCATGGGCTTCCTGCGCCTCGGCCGCTACTTCCGTGCCGTCTCCGTGGCCGTCGTCGAGGGCATGCTCGCCGGGATCGGACTCATCCTGATCGCCGGGCAGTTGTACGTCCTGACGGACGAGGAGGCTCCCGCGAGCGGTCTCGGCAAGCTCGCCGGACTGCCGGGGGCGTTCGCCCAGGTGCCCGGCTCGGAGCGCGCCGTCGCCGCCCTCGCGCTGGGGGCCGGCACCATCGCCGTCCTCGTGTGCTGGGACCGGCTCCCCGCGAAGTTCCGCGTGGTGCCCGCGCCGCTCGCCGCCGTGCTGCTGGCCACGGGTGCCTCGCTGCTCCTGGCCCTGCCGGTCGCCACGGTCGAGGTGCAGGGGCTCGTCGAGGCTGTACAGGTGCCCGACGCCGCCGCGTTCGAGGGGCTCCTGGGTCTCGGCGCGGTCGGCACGGTCCTCGCGTTCGCCCTGATCGCGTCCGCGGAGAGCCTGTTCAGCGCCGCCGCGGTGGACCGCATGCACGACGGTCCGCGCACGTCGTACGACAAGGAACTGATCGCCCAGGGCGCGGGCAACACCGTGTGCGGCATGCTCGGCGCGCTGCCGATGACCGCGGTCATCGTCCGCAGCGCGGCCAACGTGCGGGCGGGCGCGCGCACGAAGGCCTCCCGCGTGCTGCACGGCGTCTGGCTGCTGCTCTTCGCGGCGCTGCTGCCCGACGCGCTCGGGCTCATCCCGCTCGCCGCGCTGGCGGGCGTCCTCGTGCACGCGGGCTGCAAGCTGGTCCCCGCGCGGCAGTTGGTACACCTGTGGCGCGAGCACCGGGGCGAGGCGGTCGTCCTGGTGGTGACGGCCGCGGCGATCGTCTCGGTGAGCATGTTCGAGGGCGTCCTGATCGGGCTCGTGCTGGCCGTGATGAAGACGGCCTGGGAGATGTCGCACGTGCAGGTGGGGGTCGTCGACAAGGGCGCGGGCCCGATCCGCGTCCATCTGTCGGGCAACGCCACGTTCCTGCGCCTCCCCAAGATGCTGGACGCGCTGGAGGCGCTGCCCCAGGACCGCCCGATCGAGATCGACCTCGCGGGGCTGCGGCATCTGGACCACGCGTGCCGAACGTCGCTGGAGAACTGGGTGGCGCGGCACAGCACGGAGGGCACCGATCCGGTACGGGTGGCGACGTCCGAGGCCTGAGGGCCGCTCACCTCGGCGCTTGCCGCGCCCCGTACACCGGCTGGGGCGGCTGGGACCGCGCGAGCAGCTTGAGCGCCGTCTCGCCCGCCTCGGCCGGGGTCCAGCGGGCGCCCTTGTCCGCGGTGGGCCCCGGGCGCCAGCCCTCCATGACGGTGATGCGGCCCGCCTCGGCCTCGAACACCCGGCCCGTGACACCGGCGGAGGCCTCGGAGCCGAGCCACACCACGACCGGCGACACGTTCTCCGGGGCCATCGCGTCGAAGCCGCCGTCCTGGGGCACGGCCATGGTCTGGGCGAAGGTCTGTTCCGTCATCCGCGTCCGCGCGGCGGGCGCGAGGGCGTTGACCCGCACGCCGTACGAGGCGAACTCCGCGGAGGCGACCAGGGTGAGCCCCAGGATCCCGGCCTTGGCCGCGCTGTAGTTGCCCTGCCCCACGCTGCCCAAGAGGCCCGCTCCGGAGCTGGTGTTGACCACGCACGCGTGCCGGGCGCGTCCCGCCTTGGCCTCGGCGCGCCAGTACCCGGCCGCGTGCTTCAGCGGCAGGAAGTGCCCCTTCAGATGGACGCGCATCACCGCGTCCCAGTCGTCCTCGTCGAGGTTGACCAGCATCCGGTCGCGGAGGAACCCGGCGTTGTTGACGAGGGTGTCGAGGCAGCCGAACGTGTCGAGCGCGGTCCGCACCAGGGAGGCGGCGCCTTCGGAGGTGGCGATGTCGCCGCCGTGCGCGACGGCCTCGCCGCCCGCCGCGCGGATCTCCGCCACGACGTCGTGCGCGGGTCCGCCGGACGCCCCGGAGCCGTCGGGCCCCGCACCGAGGTCGTTCACCACGACCTTGGCGCCTTCGGCGGCGTACGCGCGCGCGTGCGCACGGCCCAGTCCACGGCCCGCGCCGGTGACGATCACGACGCGGCCCGCGCAGATTCCCGTGCCCGGACGGTTGGCTGAGGTCATGCGGAACTCCTCGGATACGGTCAGTGGTTGACGGAAGCGGCGTCCAGGAACGCGGGGCGTTCGCCGCCCCCGTGCAGATGCAGTGCGGCCCCGCTGATGTAGCGCGCGGCGGCGGAGGCGAGGAACACGCAGGCGTCCCCGACGTCCGACGGATCGGCGAGGCGGCCGAGCGGGACGGTGCGGGCGACCGCGGCGACGCCGTCCTCGTCGCCGTAGTGCAGATGGGCGCTCTCGGTGCGGGCCAGGCCGAGCACGACGGTGTTCACGCGCACGGCCGGGGCCCACTCGACGGCCATCGTGCGCGCGAGGTTCTCCAGGCCGGCCTTGGCCGCTCCGTAGGCGCCGCTGCCGGGTGAGGGCCGGGAGCCGCTCACGCTCCCGATCATGGTGATGCTGCCCCCGCCGCCGCCTTGGCCGCCCTGACCGCGCATCACCTCGTACGCCGCCAAGGACGCGTACAGCGGGGCCAGCAGGTTGAGTTCGACGATCTTGGCCTGTCGGGCCGGGGCGGACTCGGCGAGCAGACCGAACGGCGTGCCGCCCGCGTTGTTCACCAAGGCGTCCAGCCGGCCGTGGTCGGCGGCCACGTCGGCGAAGAACGCGTGCGCCGCCTGTGCGTCCCGCAGGTCCAGGGGCCGGAACTCCGCGCTCTCGCCCGCCGCTTCGACCGGGTTCTCCGGCGGTCGGCGGGCGCAGACGACGACCCGTGCGCCGGTGGCGAGGAAGCTGCGGGCGATACCGGCGCCGACGCCTCGGGTGCCGCCGGTGACGACCACCACCTGTCGGGTGTCAGTCATCGCTGCTACCTTCCTGACTAACAAATGTTTGGTTGAAGGGCCTGGTTGAAAGGTAGCGGATCCTCTGATGTCTGTCTCCACCTCCGCCCCGGACAAGGGCGTGGCCGTCGTCACCGTCGACTTCCCGCCCGTCAACGCCCTGCCCGTGCAGGGGTGGTTCGACCTGGCGGACGCGGTGCGCGCGGCAGGACGCGACCCCGGGACGCGCTGTGTCGTCCTGGCCGCCGAGGGCCGCGGTTTCAACGCGGGCGTGGACATCAAGGAGATGCAGCGCGACAGCGGCCACAGCGCCCTGATAGGCGCCAACCGCGGGTGCTACGAAGCGTTCGCCGCGGTGTACGCGTGCGAGGTGCCGGTCGTGGCCGCAGTGCACGGCTTCTGCCTGGGCGGCGGCATCGGTTTGGTGGGCAACGCGGACGCGATCGTGGCGAGCGAGGACGCCACGTTCGGACTGCCCGAGCTGGACCGGGGCGCGCTGGGCGCGGCGACGCACCTCGCCCGCCTGGTGCCCCAGCACCTCATGCGCGCCCTGTACTACACCTCGCGCACCGCCACCGCGCAGGAGCTGCACGCGCACGGCTCCGTGTGGCGGGTCGTGCCGCGCGCGGAACTGCGCGAAGCGGCCCTTGAGTTGGCGCGCGAGATCGCGCGGAAGGACGGGACGCTGCTGCGGTTCGCCAAGGCCGCGATCAACGGCATCGACCCGGTCGACGTCCACCGCAGTTACCGCTTCGAGCAGGGCTTCACCTTCGAGGCGAACTTGAGCGGCCTCGCCGACCGCATCCGGGAGGACTTCGGGGCGGGCCCCGGAGACAGGAACGAGGAGGGCAGGGCATGACGGACAAGACCATGACGCCCGACGCGATCGTGGGGCGGCTGCGGAGCGGGATGACGCTCGGCATCGGCGGCTGGGGCTCGCGCCGCAAGCCCATGGCGCTGGTGCGGGCCCTGCTGCGGTCCGGGATCACCGACCTGACCGTCGTGTCGTACGGCGGCCCGGACGTCGGCCTGCTCGCCGCGGCGGGAAAGATCCGCAAGCTGGTCACGGCGTTCACGACCCTCGACTCGATCCCCCTGGAGCCGCACTTCCGCGCGGCACGCGAGCGTGGCGCGTTCGACCTGGTCGAGCTGGACGAGGCCATGTTCATGCAGGGCCTGACCGCCGGCGCGCAGCGCCTGCCGTTCCTGCCGATCCGCGCGGGCCTCGGCTCGGACGTCCTGCGGGTCAACCCCCACCTGCGTACGGTCACTTCGCCGTACGAGGACGGGGAGGAGCTCGTCGCGGTGCCCGCCCTGCGGATGGACGCGGCTTTCGTGCACCTGAACCGCGCCGACCGCCTGGGCAACGGCCAGTATCTGGGCCCCGACCCGTACTTCGACGACTTGTTCTGCGAAGCGTCCGACACGGCGTACGTCTCGTGCGAGCGGATCGTCGCGTCGGCCGAGCTCACCGAGCGGGCGGCGCCCCAGACGATGCTGGTCTCCCGGCACGCGGTGACGGGGGTGGCCCAGACACCCCGCGGCGCGCACTTCACGTCGTGCGTCCCGGACTACGGCCGCGACGAACCCTTCCAGAAGGCGTACGCCACCGCCGCGGGCGACCCGGACGCCTGGAAGGAGTTCGAGGAGCGCTTCCTCGGCGGCACCGAGCAGGACTATCAAGCGGCCGTCCGGACCTGGCACGAGGAGCAGCGATGACGCAGACCGATCCGACGGCCGCGGCCGGTGCGCCCGAGACCGCCGTCACCCGCGCCGAGTACTGCGTGATCGCGTGCGCCGAGGCCTGGCGGGGCGCCGGCGAGATCCTCGCGTCGCCGATGGGCACCATCCCCTCGATCGCCGCCCGGCTCGCCAAGCTGACGTTCGCGCCGGACCTGCTGCTCACGGACGGGGAGGCGCTGCTGATCGGCGACGTGCCGGCCGTGGGGGCGCCCTCGGCGGTCACGGAGGGCTGGCTGCCCTACCGCAAGCATCTGACGATGGTCATGGGCGGCAGACGGCACGTGATGATGGGCGCGAGCCAGATCGACCGCTTCGGGAACCAGAACATCTCCTGCATCGGCGACTGGCAGCGGCCCAAGCGCCAGCTGCTCGGGGTCCGCGGGGCTCCGGTCAACACCCTGAACAACCCGGTGAGTTACTGGATCCCGCGCCACTCGACCCGCGTCTTCGTCGAGAAGGTCGACATGATCAGCGGCGTCGGCCACGACAGTGCGGCGGCGGCAGGCCCTTCCGCGACCCGCTTCCACGATCTGCGCCGGGTCGTGTCGGACCTCGCCGTCCTCGACTTCGGGGCGGCGGACCACGCGATGCGTCTGGTGTCCCTGCATCCGGGCGTGACGGTCGAGCAGGTGCGTGAGGCGACCGGTTTCGCGCTCGCGGCGGCGGACGACGTCCCGTACACCCGGGAGCCGACCGCGGCGGAACTGCGGTTGATCCGGGAGGTGGTGGACCCGCGCGGTCTGCGCGAGCGCGAGGTCCGCTCGTGACGCCGCTCCCGGTGGGGATGGAGACGGCGCTGACGAAGCTGGTCGGGGTCCGGCATCCGATCGTGCAGACCGGCATGGGCTGGGTGGCGGGCCCGCGCCTGGTCTCCGCGACGGCGAACGCGGGCGCCCTCGGCATCCTGGCCTCCGCGACGATGACCGTCGACCAGCTCCGCTCCGCCGTCCGTGAGGTCAAGACCCGTACGGACCAGCCGTTCGGCGTGAACCTCCGCGCCGACGCGGGCGACGCGCGGGACCGGGTGCGGGTCATCGTCGACGAGGGCGTGCGGGTCGCGTCCTTCGCGCTCGCCCCCTCGAAGGAGCTGATCGCGGAGCTGAAGGACGCCGGGGTGGTCGTCATCCCGTCCGTCGGGGCGCGCCGGCACGCCGAGAAGGTCGCGGCGTGGGGTGCGGACGCGGTCGTCGTGCAGGGCGGCGAGGGCGGCGGGCACACCGGTGAGGTCGCCACGACCGTGCTGCTGCCGCAGGTCGTGGACGCCGTGGACCTTCCGGTGATCGCGGCGGGCGGGTTCTTCGACGGCCGGGGGCTCGTCGCCGCGCTGGCCTATGGCGCGGCGGGGGTCGCGATGGGCACGCGCTTCCTCCTGACGTCGGACTCGACGGTGCCGGACGCGGTCAAGGCCCGCTATCTCGCCGCGTCGGTCAAGGACGTCACGGTGACCACGCGGGTCGACGGACTGCCCCACCGGATGCTCCGGACGGAACTCGTCGCGTCGCTGGAGAAATCGGGGCGGGCGGCGTCCCTCGCACGGGCGGTGCGGCACGCGGCGGCGTTCCGGAAGCTGTCCGGCATGGGGTGGGGGCAGATGGTCCGGGACGGGCTCGCGATGCGGCACGGCAAAGGGCTGACGTGGAGCCAGATCCTGCTCGCCGCGAACACGCCCATGATGCTGAAGTCGGCCATGGTGGACGGGCTGCCGGAGGCGGGCGTGATGGCCTCCGGCCAGGTGGCCGGCGTCATCGAGGACCTGCCGTCGTGCGAGGAGCTGATCACGAGCGTGATGCGGCAGGCGGCAGAGGTCCGGGCCCGCCTGAGCTGAGCGGTGCCCGCCGGGCGGCTCTCCCCGACCGCACGCCTTCGGCCCTCCGGTGGGGCATCCCTTCCGGAGGGCCGAGGCGAGCGCTCAGACCCGCGCCATCTCCAACGACGCCCGTGCCTTGGTCACCAGACCGCCCGCGCCACAGGATTCGGCCAGGGCGAGGCCCCGGGCCAGCTCCGTCGCGGAGCCGGCCGCGATGCCGTACTCGACGCGGGCGACCGCGTGCTCATAGGCGCACGGGGACGCCTCCAGGCAGGCGACGGCGCGTGCGTACAGCTCGACCGCGCGCTGGCCCGTCTCCAGGGACGCCGCGCAGCGCAGGGCCTCGCCGATCGCCGTGTCCGTGCCGAAGAGCTCCGCCTGGACCCGCGCGTCCGCGACCAGGTGGGCGGCCCGGTGCGGGTCCACCTCGGCGAGGGCGCGGGCGAGGTCGTACGCCCAGGGGTTGACGACCGGGTTGTAGCAGCCGCGTTCGCCCGCCGTCTTGGCCGCCACCTCCAGCTCGCCCATGCCCTCCCGCCGGTCACCCGTGGCGATCAGCAGCCGGCCCCGCACGGAGTGGATGTCGGGCAGGAGGATCGTGGAGGGGTAGGGCGGCACGATGCCGTACCGGTCGGCGGCCTCCTGGGCCTCGTCGGTCTTGCCCCGGGCGAGCAGCGTGTCGATGAGCTTGACCGCGGCGTCCCAGTGCATCGGGAGCCTGCTGCCCACACGGTCGGTGAGGCGAAGGCTCTCCCGCAGCGACGCCTCCGCCTCGGCCAGACGCCCGCGCCTGCGGTACACCAGGCCCAGCCACGCCTTGGCGACGGCCAGATGACCGCCGCTCCAGCCCGCGGCCTCGTAGGCGCGGACTCCCTCGGCGAAGACGCTCTCCGCGCGGTCGAGGCGGTCGGTGAAGATGTAGGCGCCGCCCAGCATCGTCAGGAGCTCGAAGCCCCACTCCGTGTCGGTCCAGCCGAGCCCGGGCGCCAGGCGGCCGTTGACGAGGGTGCGGTCGCACAGCTCGACGATCTCCTCGGCGTTCTCCCCGCGGGTCATGGCGTCGAAGGCGCGCAGGATCAGCAGGGCGCGCTCGGAGTTGTCGCGTCCCGGCAGCGGTCCGGCCAGCGCGGCCAGGCGGCGCGAACGGCCCGTCGCGTCGTGCTCGCGCGCGTAGATGCCTTCCCACATGTAGTGGACCCCCTCCAGACGCATCCGGTCGGGTCCGGGGTCGAGCCGCTCGGCCTCGGCGTCCACCACGCGCAGCGCTTCCTCCAGCTGGTCGTTGTGCAGCAGGGCTTGGGAGAGGCGGCACACCGCGTCCACCCGCAGCTTGCGGTCGAGCCCCGGGGTGTGGAGCGCCTCGCGCAGGTGGCCGATGGTCGTGGCGGGCGAGGTGAGGAGGGTGGCGCAGCCCAGTTCGTAGAGCACGCGCGCGTGCGTCTCGGGCAACGGCGGTTCTTGCAGGGCCCGTTCGAGGCAGCGCCGGGCCGCGTCGGGCGCGCCGACCGCGAGGTGCTCGGCAGCCGCTTCACGCAACTGCTTGACCAGCTCGGGGTCGTCGTCCGGATGCACTTCGAGGAGGTGCCGGGAGGCGGCTGCCGCGCCCCGGCCCGACAGCGTGACGGCCCAGGCGGCCTGGCCGTGGAAGGCCGTACGGGTGGCGGCGGGGATCGAGCGGTAGACCGTGCTCGCGATCAGCGGGTGGACGAACTCCAGGCTCTCGTCGGGGCCGAGCAGGATGCGCGCGGTGCGCAGCCGCTCCGCGCACCGCTCGGCCGCGTCCCGGCCCAGTCCCGCGAGCGAGGCGGCGAGTTCGAGCGGAATGGCGCTGCCCAGGATCGCGGCCGCCCAGGCGAACCGTGTGACGTCCGTGCCCAGCCCTTCGAGGCGGGCGACGAGTCCACGGCCGCGCGCCGAGCGGTTCAGGGCGCGCAGCTCCGCGGCGGAGCTCTCCACCGGGTCCAGCTCGCTGTCCTGGACCTTGGCGAGCAGTTCCACGGATTCGTACGGGTTGCCGCCGGTGACGGCCCAGACCTCGCGGCAGAACGGGGCGTCCGCGTGCTCGCCGAGGGGGGCCCGGGTGAGGCCGGCCGCCGCGTCCGGGGTGAGCGCGCGCAGCAAGGGCAGGGGACCGGCCGCCGCGCCGACCGTGGCGAGGTGGCGTGCGCTTTCGCCGGTGGCGTCGTCCGGCCGGTGGGCGACCACCACCAGGACGGGCAGTTCGTCGAGGCGCTGGGTGAACGCGGCCAGCCAGTGCAGGGTCTCCTGGTCGGCCCAGTGCGCGTCGTCGATGAGCAGGACCAGCGGCCAGTGCAGCCCCGAGAGGCGCTTGACCGCTTCGACCAGGCCGTCGCACACGCCTTGCGGGTCGGCCTGGACGCCGGTCGGCTCGGCTATGCCCAGGGCGGGGCCCGCGATCTCGTACCAGTCGCCCAAGTACTCGCGGGCCAGCTCCGGGGAGAGACTGACGAGGGCGGGCTGCAGCAACTGGCGTACGACGTTGAAGGGGACGGAGGTGACGGTCTCGCCGCCTCGCGCCGCCCACACCGTGGCCGACCGCGCCTCCGCCATGCGGCGCACCTCGGCCAGCAGGGCCGTCTTGCCGATGCCCGCCTCGCCCTGGAAGACGAGCAGCTCGCCCGCCGTGGAGGAGTCGGAACGCAGCTGGTCGAGGGCGCGTGCGGCCGCGGCGAGTTCCGCGTCGCGCTCCCACAGCGGGGCCCAGCCGGCACCTCCGGGCCGTCCCTGTGTCATCGCGCTACCTCCCGAGGTCGCTCAATCGACGTACAGACACCGAGACTAGCCGGGGAGGAGGGCTCGCGGTGCGGTGTCCGGGCAGCAACTCCCGCAAGGGGTGAAGGTCATGTCCGGAGCTGGACGCCCTCAGAGCCGCTCGATGATGGTCACGTTCGCCTGACCGCCGCCTTCGCACATGGTCTGGAGGCCGAACCGGCCGCCGGTGCGCTCCAGTTCGTGCAGGAGCGTCGTCATCAGTTTGACGCCGGTCGCGCCGAGGGGGTGACCGAGGGCTATCGCTCCGCCGTTCACGTTCACCTTCTCCGGGTCGGCGCCGGTCTCCTTGAGCCAGGCGAGGACGACCGGCGCGAAGGCTTCGTTGATCTCGACGAGGTCGATGTCGCCGATGCTCATGCCGGTCTTCTTGAGGGCGTACGCGGTGGCCGGGATCGGCGCGGACAGCATCCGGATGGGGTCCTCGCCGCGCACGGAGAGGTGGTGGATGCGGGCGCGGGGCGTCAACCCGTGCTCCCGCACGGCCCGTTCGCCGGCGATGAGCAGGGCGGCGGCGCCGTCCGAGACCTGGGAGGAGCAGGCCGCGGTGATGGTGCCGTCGTCCAGGACGGGCTTGAGGCCCGCCATCTTCTCCAGGGTCGTGTCCCGGCGCGGGCCCTCGTCGGTGGTCACGTCGCCGTAGGGGGTGAGTTCGCGGTCGAAGCGGCCCTCGTCGATGGCGCGGACGGCCCGCTGGTGCGAGCGCAGGGCGAACTCCTCCATGTCACGGCGGGAGATGCCCCACTTCTCGGCGATGAGCTGGGCGCCGTGGAACTGGTTGACGGGCCGGTCTCCGTACCGGACGCGCCAGCCCGAGCTGCCCGCGTACGGGCCTTCGGTGAGGCCGAGCGGTTCGGCGGCCTGGCGGGAGGCGAAGGCGATGGGGATCATCGACATGTTCTGCGTGCCGCCCGCGACGACGAGGTCCTGGGTGCCGGACAGGACGCCCTGCGCCGCGAAGTGCACGGCCTGCTGGGAGGAACCGCACTGCCGGTCGATCGTCACGCCGGGCACCTCTTCGGGCAGTCCGGCCGCCAGCCAGGAGGTGCGGGCGATGTCCCCGGCCTGCGGGCCGACCGTGTCCAGACAGCCGAACACCACGTCCTCGACGGCGGCGGGGTCGATGCCGCTGCGCTCGACGAGGGTCTTCAGGACGTGGGCCCCCAGGTCGGCGGGGTGGACGGCCGAGAGACCGCCCTTGCGCCTGCCGACGGGCGTGCGGACCGCTTCGACGATGTAGGCCTCGGCCATGACTGCGTACTCCTCGTGCTCGTCGGTCGGAGCGGTCGCCGGGCTGACGACGCGCTCCCTAGGGGCGTACGGCGATGCCGTCCAGGACCATCGAGAGGTACTGGCGGGCGATCTCCTCGGGGCTGTGGCCGCCGCCGGGGCGGTACCAGGACGCGGCGACCCAGACGGTGTCGCGCACGAAGCGGTAGGCGAGCCGGATGTCCAGGTCGTCGCGGAAGACGTGCTCGGCGACGCCGCGCTCCAGCGTGGTCAGCCAGGTCTTCTCGAAGCGCTGCTGGGAGTCGGTGAGGTACTGGAAGCGGGCCTGCGCGACCAGCTGCTTGGCCTCCTTCTGGTAGATGGCGACGGCCGAGCGGTGCCGGTCGATCTCCCGGAAGGACTCGGTGACCAGGGCTTCGAGGGTCTCGCGGGGGCCGAGCCGGGACTGGAGCACGGTGTCGTACCCGTCCCACAGCTCGGTGAGGAAGGTGGAGAGGATCTCTTCGAGCATCGACTCCTTGGAGTCGAAGTGGTAGTAGAGGCTCCCGGCGAGCATGCCTGCGGCGTCCGCGATCTTGCGGACCGTGGTCGCGTTGTACCCCTGCTCCGCGAAGACGTCGGCCGCGATGGCCAGGAGCTCGCCGCGGCGCTCGGGCGAGGCGCTCACCGCGGCCTTCTTGGCGGGAGCCTTCTTGCCGGGTTCCTTCGTGGCCGGAGCCTTCGTGCTGCTGGCGCTGGTGCTGGTGCTGGTGCTGCTCTGGTTCGGTTTCGACACACGGTCATTCTCCGCCTAGGCGTGCTGGTTGCTGACCGAGACCGTCTCCCCCGTCATGTACGAGGAGTACGCGCTGGCCAGGAAGACGATGACGTTGGCTATCTCCCATGGCTCGGCATGGCGTCCGAACGCCTCGCGCGCGGTGAGCTCTTCGAGGAGCTCGGGCGAGGTGACCTTCGCGAGGTGCGGGTGCAGGGCGAGGCTGGGCGAGACGGCGTTGATCCGGATGCCGTGGGGTGCGGCCTCGACGGCGGCGCAGCGGGTGAGGGCCATGACGCCCGCTTTCGCCGCCGCGTAGTGCGCCTGGCCGGCCTGGGCGCGCCAGCCGAGCACCGAGGCGTTGTTCACGATCACGCCGCCCCGGTCGGCGGCCCGCATGCGGCGCAGGGCGGCCCTGGTGGAGCGGAAGGTGCCGTTCAGAGTCACGTCGATGACTCTGTCCCACTGCTCGTCGGTCATCTCGGTGAGCTCGGCCGTGCCGCCGAGTCCTGCGTTGTTCACGACGATGTCCAGGCCGTCGTGGCGCTCATCGGCCAGGTCGTACAGCGCCTGCACCTGGGCTTCGTCCGTGACGTCGCAGGCGATTCCGCCGACCCGGCCGGCACCGAACTCCCCGGCGAGCGCCTCCACCGTCTCCTTGGTGCGCCGCGGGTGGGCGTCGCCCAGGACGACGCGCGCGCCCTCCTCCAGGAAGCGGCGGGCGGTGGCGCCGCCGATGCCCGCTCCGGCCGCGGCGGTGATGACGGCGGTGCGGCCCGCGAGCAGACCGTGCCCCGGCACATAGGTGGGCGCGTCCACGCTCGGCCTCCTTTGGCTCTCGTACCCGCTCTCGACGGCTGACCGAGTCTCAGGGTAATCTACCAAACACTTGTTAGGGAAGGCCGCCGGAGAGAACCGACCGAAGAGGTGGGCCACTGATGGACCTCGACTTCACCGCGGAGGAAGAGGAGTTCAGGCAGCGGGCGCGCGCCTGGCTCGCCGGGCACGTGCCCGGCGGGCCGCTGCCGTCGCTGGAGACCCGCGAGGGCTTCGCGGCCCACCGCGCCTGGGAGGGCGAGCTCGCGGCCGACCGCTGGTCGGTGGTCTCCTGGCCCGAGGAGTTCGGCGGGCAGGGCGTCGACATCGTCAAGTGGCTGGTGTTCGAGGAGGAGTACTTCGCGGCGGGCGGCCCCGGCCGGGTCTCGCAGAACGGCATCAACCTCCTCGCGCCGACCCTCTTCGACTTCGGCACCGACGAGCAGCGCGCCCGGATCCTGCCCCCGATGGCGCGCGGCGAGGTGATCTGGGCACAGGCCTGGTCCGAGCCGGAGTCGGGCTCGGACCTCGCCTCGCTGCGCTCCACCGCCCGCCGCACGGCCGGGGGCTGGCTGCTCAGCGGACAGAAGACCTGGTCGTCGCGGGCCGCGTTCGCCGACCGCGCCTTCGGCCTGTTCCGCAGCGACCCCGCCGTCGACTCCGCCAAGCCGCACCGGGGCCTGACGTACCTGATGTTCCCGCTCGACGCGGACGGCGTGAGCGTGCGCCCCATCGGGCGCCTGGACGGCAAGCCCGCGTTCGCCGAGCTCTTCCTGGACGACGTCTTCGTGCCGGACGAGGACGTGATCGGCGAGCCGGGCCAGGGCTGGCGCATCGCCATGTCGACGACGGGCAACGAACGCGGTCTGACCCTGCGCTCCCCCGGCCGCTTCGTCGCCGCGGCCGACCGCTTGGTGCGACGGTGGCGCGCGCACGGCGATCCCGCGGACACCGCGCTGCGCGACCGGGTCGCCGACGCCGTGATCGGGGCCCGCGCCTATCAGCTGTTCACCTGGGCCAACGCGTCACGCTTCGCGGCGGGCGAGACCATCGGCGCGGAATCGAGCCTGAACAAGGTCTTCTGGTCCGAGTACGACATCGCGCTGCACGAGACCGCGCTGGATCTCCTCGGCCCGGAGGGCGAGTTGGCGGACGGCGGCGAGTGGGCCGAGGGGTACGTCTTCGCGCTCGCCGGGCCGATCTACGCGGGGACGAACGAAATTCAGCGCGACATCATCGCCGAGCGGCTGCTCGGACTGCCGAAGGGACGCCGCTGATGAGGTTCCTCCTCGACGCCGAGCGGCGCGCGTTCGCGCGCTCGCTCGACGCGATGCTGACGGCGGCGGACACCCCGGCCGCCGCCCGCGCCTGGGCCTCGGGAGACCACGGACCGGGGCGCGCGCTGTGGGGCCGCCTCGCGGACGCGGGCGTGTTCGCCCTGGCCGTCCCCGAGGAGTTCGAGGGGGCGGGGCTGCTCCCGGTCGACATGGCCGTCGCCCTGGTGGAGCTGGGGCGGCACGCGGTGCCGGGGCCGGTGGTCGAGACGGTGGCGGCGGGCGCGCTCCTCGCCCGGCTCGCCGAGCTGGGCGAGGCCGCCCCGGCCAAGCGGCTCCTTCCGTCCCTGGCCGCCGGGGAGGCCGTCGCCACGCTGGCGCTCCCCGAAGGGGGGCCGTTCGCGCTGGACGCGGACGCGGCGACGCTGCGGCTGACGGCAGCGGACGGCGAGCTGCGCCTGGCCGGCGGGCACGCGCGCGTGGAGCGGTCGCTGGACCCGGCGCGGCGCCTCGCACGGCCGCGGCCCGGCGATCTCCTCGCCTCGGGCCCGGCGGTGACACAGGCCGCCCGGTCCGCCGCGGACTGGGCTTCGCTCGCGACGGCCGCCCAGGCCTTGGGGGTCGGGCTCGCACTGCTGGACAGGACCGTGGCGTACGTGAAGCAGCGCACCCAGTTCGGCACGCCCATCGGCGGCTTCCAGGCGGTCAAGCACCGCCTCGCGGACGTCCTGATCGGCCTGGAGTTCGCCCGGCCCCTGCTGTTCGGGGCGGCGCTGACCCTGGAGAGGGCCGATGTGGCCGCGGCGAAGGCGGCGGCGGGCGAGGCGGCGTACGGCGCGGCGCGGGCGGCACTGCAACTCCACGGGGCGATCGGCTACACCGCGGAGTACGACCTGTCGCTGTGGCTGACGAAGGCGCGGGCGCTGCGCGGGGCGTGGGGCAGCCCCGCGGAGTGCCGGCGGCTGGTCCTGTCCGGAGCCAGAGCCCGGGCCCGGGAAGCCGATTGAACGCCGGTTCGGCGCCGTCCACCCGTGTCCAGGCTCGGCTTTATGCTCGGCGGCATGGCATCGCGACTGGTGAACGTGAACTTCAAGGCGCGGGACGACGCGGCGCTCGGCCGGTTCTGGGCGCAGGCGCTCGGCTGGGGGATCTCCGGCGAGGGGCCCGGCGTGACGAACGTGGAGCCCGATGGCGTCGCCGGGCCGGACCCCTCGGCCATCTGCGTCGACGTCGTGACCGTCCCGGCCCCGGAGACGGTCGACTACCGCGTGCACATCGACCTCGCCACCACCTCCGCGGCCCACCAGGCGGAGTTGGTCGCACGCCTGGAGGAACTCGGCGCGACACCCGCCGACGTGGGCCAGGGCGACGTCCCGTGGACGGTCATGGCCGACCCCGAGGGCAACGTCTTCTGCGTCCTGGAGCCCCGGGAGGTCTACCGGGACACCGGCCCGGTCGCCGCGCTCGTCGTCCACTGCGCCGATCCGGGTGCCATGGCCCGGTTCTGGGAAGCGGCGATGGACTGGACCCTGCACGAGGTGACCGACGAGCACGCGCGGCTGCGTTCGTCCCGGGGAGTCGGCCCCTACCTCGAGTTCCTGCGGACGTCCGGCACGAAGACCGCGGTCAGCCGCGCCCATCTCGACGTGGCGCCGTACCCCGACGACGACCAGGCCGCGGAGGTGGCCCGGCTGCGGTCCCTGGGCGCCACGGACGCCGACGTCGGCCAGGGCGAGGACGTGCCCTGGAAGTGCCTCGCCGACCCGGAGGGCAACGCATTCTGCGTCCTGTCCGCGCGCTGACACCAGGCCACCCGAAGCCTCCCTGTCACGCGCAGGCCTGCCCCCACCGTCCTCACACGTACGCCCGCCCCCGTCGCCTCACTCGTACGCCGGTCCCCACCGCCCTCACCCGTACGCCCAGCCTCCGTCGTCCACCTGCTCGCGGGCGATCCCGCGCCACGCCTCGACGCCGCCCGGGAGCGGCCAGGCCCACGTGGGCCGGCGGGCCGTGCGCAGTTCGTGGAGGCGGCGGGCCAGGGCCGGGCCCGCGAACTCCGCGCCGTCGGGGACGCTCGGGCCCTGCGCGGCGCGCAGTGCGGTGAACCGCGCGAGCTCCGTCGCGTACGTCTCCACGGCCCGTTCCGTGCCGGAGTCCGCCTCGTCCCGGGGGACGGTCCTGTACAGCTCAAGGACGCGCGGCTCCACGGATTCGGCGATCGCGGCGGCCAGCCGGGCGTGCCCGTCGAGGACGAGGTGGCAGTCGAGGCCGGACACCCACCAGAGCAGGACGGGCGGCAGCGTGCCGTCCCTGGCCTGTTTGCGGTAGGCCTTGACCCTGGGATCGTCGGCCTCCGGCATGGCCCGCAGCGGGAGGATCTCCCACGCGCCGTTGTGGACGTACCAGTCGATGTATCCGTCGGGGTCGCCCTCGACGAGCAGCGAGCTCCAGTACGCTCCCTCGCTCACGCTCCGGTCCTTCCACCGGAGCAGCAGCGGCTCCGGGGAAAGCACCCACCGCCCGTCGTGCAGCGGGCCGTCGGGCGACTCGGCCAGCAGGGTCGCGACGTGGTGGGCCCACCGCTGCGGGGAGCCCGCGTAGCCGCGGGCCTGGTGCGCGCGCAAGGGTGGGACGAGGGAGCGGTAGCCGCCGGTCCGGTAGAAGTCGACTCCGTCGCGATCGGGGTCGATGACGGCCAGGAGCAGCGGGTTCGCGGCGCCGCCCTGCGTCAGGAGCAGCCTGTTTCCGGCGGTCCACGGGCACAGGCCGGGCCGCGGCCGTGCGCGCACCTCAAGGAGCAGGCCGTTCCAGGTTCCGTCGGTTCGGGTGAGGTTCGTGCGTCGCGTTCCGGGGCCCGGAACGGCCGATCCCGTGGTGGACGGGGACAAGTCGCCCCCTCTCCGCGCCGGCGATCTGAACTGGATCGTACGTGCGAGTGCACGTGGCCCGTCATCGCTGCAATGATCAAACGCACTGGTGAGGAGAGCGAAAGGGGCAGCACGTGCGCGTAATCGGGCTGATGTCGGGGACCTCGTACGACGCCATCGACGCCGCGGCGGCCGACCTGACGATCGACGGTGACCGCCTGCTCCTGTCGCCCCTGGGCCTGATCACCCGGGGGTACGACGACGCGCTGCGGACGGCGCTCGCCGCCGCGCTGCCGCCCGCCACCACCACGCTGGCGGACGTCTGCCGCCTGGACACCCGCATCGGCCAGGCCTTCGCCACGGCGGCAGGTGAGGCGGACCGTGAACTGTGCGACGGGCGGGCCGAGTTGGTCGCCTCGCACGGCCAGACGGTCTACCACTGGGTGGAGGGCGGCCAGGTGCACGGCACGCTCCAGATCGGGCAGCCCGCGTGGATCGCCGAGGCGACGGGGCTTCCGGTGGTCGCCGACTTCCGCCCCCGCGACATCGCCGCGGGCGGCCAGGGCGCGCCCCTGGTCAGCATCGTCGACCGGATGTGGCTGCGGGGCAGGCCCGGCGCCCCGGCAGCGCTGAACCTCGGCGGCATCGCGAACATCACCGCCGCGGACGGCACCGCCTTCGACACCGGCCCCGCGAACGCGCTCATCGACGCCGCGGTGCGCGAGTCGACCCGGGGCCGGCTCATGTGTGACGTCGACGGTGAACTCGCCGCGCGCGGCACCGCCGACGAGGATCTGCTCGCGGTCCTCCTGCGCGAGCCGTACTACGCGCGCCCCGCCCCGAAGACCACCGGCAAGGAGCTCTTCCATCTGCCCTATCTGCGGGCCGCGCTCGCCGGGTACGAGGACCTCGCCCCCCAGGACGTCGTCGCCACGCTCACCCGTCTGACCGCCCGCACGGTCGCCGACGCCGTCAGGTCCGTGGCCGCCACCGAGGTCATCGCCTCCGGGGGCGGCACGCGCAATCCGACGCTGATGGCTTACCTGCGGGCCGAGTTGGGCGACAAGATCCCGGTGCGCACCTCCGACGAGCTCGGGCTGCCGTCCGCGGCGAAGGAGGCGTACGCCTTCGCGGTGCTCGGTTTCCTCACGGCGCACGGGCTGCCGGGGACGGTGCCGCAGAGCACGGGGGCCCGGCACGCCAGCGTGCTGGGGTCGATCACTCCGGGGCGGAACGGGGTGCGGGTGCCCGCCCCCGCGGGCGGCGGGCCGGTGCGGCTGGTGGTGGACGGGCAGGGGCGGTGAACTCGTCGCCGCCGAACGGCGGCCTCCGCAGAGGCCCCCTCTCATCCGGCTTTCACCGAATACTCATACCCTGGCGCCCATGACCCAGGTAACCCCTCCCGGCTGGTACCCCGACCCCGGACAGACAACCGACGGCCCCCGTACCGAACGCTGGTGGGACGGGAACGTATGGACGGACCAGGTGCGCGCGGTGGGATCCGCCGCCGGGTGGGGCGGCTCCGCCCCGGCGGCGCCGACGGCTCCCCCGGCCTATCCGCCCGCGGCCCCGACGGGCGCCCCGGGCGCGTATCCGGCCTATCCCTCCTATCCGGGACAGCCCACGGCCCCTCGGCGCGGACTGCGAACGGGCATAGCCGTCGGCCTGGCGCTCGTGGTCCTGGCCGGGATAGGCGGCGGCGTCTACTTCCTGACCGCCGACGACGACGGCGGAGACGGGGGCGGCGCCGCCAAGAACCCCTCGTCCGCCGCTCCCTCGAAGCCGGGCGCGCCCCAGAGCCCCCGCGACCCGCAGGACCCCGAGGAGTCCCGGCCGCCCGGCGGCTCGGCCCCGCCCTCGGAGGAGGGGTACGCCACCGACCTGCTCAGCGGCATCAGCCTCCCGGTGCCGGACGGCTGGACGGGCGCGGCGGGCGAGAGCGGCGGCGCCTCGGTGACCACGGGCCCCTACCCGTGCCCCCGGGACACCGGCAAGACCTGCACGCGCGGCGGCGCGTACTCCGGGCCCGCCGAGAAGTTCGAGGTCAAGGCCAAGACGGCGGAGGCGGCCGCCAAGGCCGACATCTCCGTCAACGCCAAGGAGTCGTACGGCGGCAAGACCTACGGCAAGATCACCTCGCACAAGGAGCTGGAGTCCAAGGCGGTCACCGTGGCCGGCCAGAAGGGCTACCTCGTGCGCTGGAAGGCCGTGACCGAGAAGAGCGACGACGGCTACGTCCAGTCGCTTGCCTTCCCCTCGCCCACCGTGAAGTCCCAGCTCGTCATCGTCCGCTTCGGCATCGACGTCAACGACAAGTCCCCGAAGCTGTCCGTCATGGACGAGATCACCAAGGGGATCAAGGCCGCGTCGGGCGGCGGCAACGGCCAGGAGGTCTGACCGGCCCGTGAACGCCTGAGCCGGGCGGGCCCGCACCCCGAGGGTGCCGGTCCGCCCGGCCGGCGGCGGCCACGTCGCCCCCGTCCCCACGGTGCGGCGCGGCTCAGGCAGATCGGGGCCCGTCATCCAAGGGCCCCGGTCCACGATCAGGTGGGTCGGGTCAGCCCCAGTGCGGGCAGCACGCACGCCTCCACGAAGTCGGAGAGGTACGTCTCGTCCGCCTGCTTGCCCTCCAGGACGGGCCGGGCCCGGACCACGCCCATGAGCTGGGCGGTGATGAACGGCGTGGCCGGATGGTCGGCGGCGATCTCGCCCCGGGCCACCCCGCGCTCGATGATCTCGTCCAGCGCCTTCGTCTCCGGCTCGACCAGCGCCTCGCGCAGCGCGCTGCGCAGGTCCTCGTCCTGGAGCACGGCGTGGCTCAGCGCCTGGACCAACATGCTGTCCCGGGTCGACCACTCCCCCGCCGCCCGCGCCGCCTCGCGCAGATCACCCGCGAGCGAGCCGGTGTCGATGCCCGCGAACCGCACACAGCGGTTGGCGCGCAGCGCGGCGGCCACGAACTGGGGCTTCGTCTTCCACTGGCGGTAGAGCGTGGACTTGCTGCACCGGGTGGTGGCGGCCACGCCCTCCATGGTCACGGAGTCGTACCCGCACTCACGCAGCTGGTCCAGGACGGCCTCGTAGAACTCCTGCTCACGCTCGGGCGTGATCTTGGAGCGGCGCGACGAGCCCGCGGGGTCGGCTGTCGCTGCGTCTGCTGCCTGGTCCGGCGACGTCATGACTCTTCTCCTCGGTGGGGCGGCTTCGACCGACCCTATCGATACGCCAGTGTACCGGTACGCCTCCGTATCGGTACACTGGCGTATCGGTACACTGGCGTATCGCAGAGTGTGGTGCTTCCTCACTCACTACCCGCACCACCCAGTCATCACGTAAGGGGCCGGGGGATGGAATCCCGAACCGAGCCTGCCGAAAGGGAACCGGACATAGCCGTCCGGGAGCCGGACACATCTGCCCGACCGCCCCTCGTCCGCGAGCTCCTCCTCGTCGCAGGACTTTTCCTCGTCTACAAATTCGGCAGGCAGCTGGCCAACGGCCACACCGGCGAGGCCTTCGCCAACGCCCACCGCGTGTGGGACGCCGAGCGCACCCTGCACCTGCCGGGCGAGGGCGCCGTCCAGGACGCGCTGCTCGGCGGCGACACCCTGGTGCACGTCGCGAACACCTACTACGCGACCGTGCACTTCCCGGCCACCGCGCTGTTCCTGGTCTGGCTCTACCTGCGCCGCCCCCGGCACTACGTGTGGAGCCGCCGGGTGCTCGCCGCGCTCACCGCGGCGGCGCTCGTCCTGCACCTGGCCTTCCCGCTGGCGCCGCCCCGGATGCTGGCGGCCACCGGGCTCGTGGACACCGGACAGGTGTACGGGCCGACCGTCTACGGCTCCACCCCGCAGACCGACACGATGGCGAACCAGTTCGCCGCGATGCCCTCCCTGCACTTCGGCTGGGCGCTGATGCTCGCCGTCGGCCTCATCGTCGCGACCTCGACGCGCTGGCGCTGGCTGTGGCTGCTGCACCCGCTGATCACCCTGCTCGTGGTCGTCGGGACGGCCAACCACTACTGGCTCGACGCCCTCGTGGTGACCGCGCTGCTCGGTGTCGCGCTCGCCGTGATCAAGCTGCCGGACCCCGCGCGCTCACGCGTCGTACGGCGCCACGCCCCCGTGCGGGAACTCGCCGCCCCGGGGGTCCGCCGATGAACGCCACTCTTCTCGCCGTCGCGCTCTCGCTCGTCTCGGCCGCCGCGTACGCCTCCGCCGCCGTGGCCCAGGAGCGCCTCGCCGCCCGCATCACGGGGAGCGGGAACGGCTTCCTGCGACTGCTCGGCAGCGGCGCCTGGTGGTCGTCCGTCGGGCTCAACGCGGCCGCCGCGCTGCTGCACGTGGCGGCCCTGAAGTACGGTCCGCTCACGCTGGTGCAGCCGCTCGGGGCGCTCACCCTGGTCGCCGCGGTGCCGCTGGGCGCGCGCCTCGCGGGACGGCGCGTGACGCCGCCGGAGTGGCGCGGTACGGGGCTCACGCTCATCGGCCTCAGCGCCCTGCTCCTCACCGCTTCGGGGCCCGCCCCCGACGACACGCTGACCCTGACGGAGGCACTGGCCGTGGCGGGCGCCACCGTGGCCGTCATCGGTGTCCTGTCCCGTCCCGGGGCGCGGCCGGGGCTGCGGCACGCGACCGCTTCCGGCTTCGCCTCGGGCGTCGCCTCCGCGCTCACCCAGACCGTGACGGTCGCCGCGACGGACCGTTCGGGTCCGCTGCTCAGCCCGCAGGTGATCGTCGTGGCGCTGCTCGTCGCCGCGTTCGCCGTGGGCGGTCTCTTCCTCTCCCAGACCGCGTACCGCGGGGGTCTCGGCGCACCGCTGGCCGTCGTCACGCTGGCCAACCCGGTGGCCGCGGCGGTCATCGGCCTGACGCTCCTCGGGGAGCGGCTTCAGGGTGGCGCGGGCGGACTGGCCCTTGCGGCCGGGGGCGCGGCGATCGCGGCGTACGGGGTGATCGTGCTGACCCGCTCGCCGCGGGACCACGCGCAGGCGCAGGCGCCGTCGGAACTGACCTCGGAGCTGGCCTCCGGGCTCCCTCCGGAGGGTTTCCTGTCGGGGGTGCCCGGACAGGCGGCGGAGCCGGCCGCGCTCCATCTCTCGCGCTCCTGAGCGCGGCGCCCCGCTCGCGAGGAAGCCGACAACGGCAGCGGCGGCGGTCCCGGATCGGGGACCGCCGCCGCTGCCGTGCACGAGAGGGTCAGGCTCACCCGAAGCCGCGGGAGTCCTGCTTCAGCGCCGTGTCGACCGTCAGGGCCGTCGCCACGACGAGGCTCAGGAGCGGCTCGGGCAGCTGGTAGTGGATCTGAAGGACGTAGTTGTCCGCGGTGGTGAACATCGTCTTGGCGAGGCCTTCCCAGGTCTTCGTGATCCGGGCGACCTCGTTGTCCGCGTGGTCGACGATCGAGAAGTTCCAGGCGCGCCAGTTCTCGGCCTTGATCGCGCCGGCCTGCTGGCCGTTCACCATGATCGCGAAGTTGATCTTCCCGATCATGTTCTGCTGGACGATCTCACCGATCGGCTGGCCGTCCGCGCGCTCGACGATGACCCGCGACTTCACGAACTTGCGCGGCCGGGTCAGGTGGAGCACCGGCTGGCCGTAGGCGTCGCGGATCTCCAGCTTGTGCGTCATGAACTGGTCGACGCTGGAGACGAAGCGCGCGACCTTCTTCAGCGTGCTCTGGCCGACCTGGACGACCGAGCCGAGCGTGTTGCCCGCTTGGTCCATGACGCTGTACTCGTTCGTCAGCTCGATGAGCTTGGCCTTCTGGTTCACCACCAGGACCGGCTCGGTGAAGAGCGTGCCGCCGCCCTGGGCGCTGGGCGCGACGCCGGCCTGCTGCTGGACCTGACGCTGCACCTTGGCCGGGTCGGCCTGCGGTGCCGCCTGCTGGGGGTGACCGTAGTGCCCCTGCTGCTGGGCCTGCTGCTGGGCGAACTGCCCCTGCTGCTGGTGCTGCTGCTGGCCGAACTGCGGCTGCGGCTGGCCGTACGCGGACTGCGCCTGCTGCTGGGCTTGCTGCGGAACCGGCTGGGCCTGCTGGGCCTGCTGCGGAACCGGCTGGGCCTGCGCGGCCTGGCCGCCGCCCTGCTGGTCCGAGTTGGTGTGCTGGGTCCACTGGGACCCGTCCCACCAGCGCAGCAGCTGGGGCGCGCCCTGGGGGTCCGGATACCAGCCTGCAGGTGTGTTCGAATGCGTGGTCACCCGCGCACACTACCCCGCGCCCCAGGGCGGCTCGCCAGCCCCTCGCGACCCTTGTGACGCCCGACTCACCGGGGTTCGTCCCCGACGCGCCCGACGCGCCCCGTCACCCGCACGTCAGCCCGCACGTCCGCCCGCGCCTCCGACCGCAGGGAGAGCCGCGCCCCCGCATGCCGGGCGCGGGCGGGAGTTGACGGCTTCCTCTTGTCGGCGGCAGGCTCGGGCGACTCTCGGGGAGGACAGCAGAATGGAATCTGCAGGCGCATCCGCGGCGCGACGGGACCGGCAGGGCCAGGTCGCCCCGGTCAGGGGACCGTTCGTCGAGTCCAACCGGGGGCGGGCCGTCTTCGCGCCGTGGTGGATGCCTCCGCTGACGGGCCTCGGCGCGGGCGTGCTCGCCTACGTCACCGCCGACGACGTCCTCGTCCGTACGCTGGGTCCGCTCGCCGCGGCGCTGCTCGGCTGGCTGCTGGGCGCCGCCGGGCCGCGTCTGGGCGCGCGTACCGGCTGGCGGTTGAGCGGGGCGGGGCTCCAGCGGCTGCGCGGGGGCCGGGCCACGGCCACGTACCCCTTCTCGCGGGAGAGACCCCTGCTGCTCAGCGCGATGTCCCTCGACGTGCGGGCGCCCACCGACTACGGCTCGACGAAGGTCGGCAACCTCTGCGCGCTGGGCCTGGAGGACATGGCCATCGCCATGTTCCCCTTCTGGGTCACCACCCGGCGGCTCGGCGCCCCACTGCGGCTGTTCGACGGCCCGGGTGAACCGGAGGGCAACGCGGCGGCCCGCGAGGCGGGTTTCTCGCGGCGGGAGGCGGCGCTGCTCGCGGCCTCGGCCGAGGGGCCGCTGCCCGCCCGGGCCGCGGGCCCCGTCGAGCTCTCCCGGCCCGAGCCGGAGGTCCGCTCGCGCAAGCTGGGGCGGCGGATCGGTTTCTGCCTCGTGGGTCTCGTCGGGCTCGGCGCGGCCCTCGCGCCCTCGGACGGCGGCAACCAGGGCCGCGTGGCCCTGGTCGCCGCGCTGGCCACCACGGTGGCGGTGTGGGCCGCGGGCTCCTTCTACCGGCTGCTGCGCACGCCTCCCGCGCACTGGACCGTCAGCCCGCAGGGCGTCACCGCCCGCGACCCGTGGTTCGGCACCACGCGGCTGCCCGCGTCGGCGATCGCCGGGATCGTGCCCACGGAGCTCACCCGCGAGACCGGCGACGGCAAGGTCGGCGTCTCGCTCGTCCTTCAGTTCTACGGCCACGACCTGGCCTTGATCGGCACCGCCCATTCCGGCGAGATCCCGCCGGACGAACTGCTCGCCGTCCTGCGCTCGCGCGGCTACCGCGTGATCGAGGACCAGCGGCGCGGCACCGCCTACGACGCGGATCCGGCGTTCCCGCCGCACCAGTTGCTGCCCGAGGCGCGGTTCACGCTGGGCGTCGACCACGTGGGCTGGGAGAGCGAGCGCGGCGCGATCCGCGTCCCGCGCACGGAGGTCGCGGGCCTGGAGCTGCACACCCGGTCCGGGCATCCGTGGCTGCGGCTGCGGGACACCCGGGGCGAGGAGCTGCTGCACGCGCCGCTGGGCGCCCTGCGCGTGTCGCGCACCGAACTGCGCGACCAGGCACGGGCGCTGGGCTATCCGGTGACGGACCCGGAGCGGGACGCGTACGAGTCGGCGGCGTTCGCCGGGCTCGCGGCGCCGTCGGGCCCGCCCGCGCACGCCGCTCCCCCGGCGGCGGCCACCGCGCACGTGGCCGCGCCCGTGGCCCCGCCCGACGTGACGGTGGGCATGCCGGGCGGCACCCGCAAGTGGTACTACGTCACCGGGGTGGCCGCCGGTGTCCTGGTCATGGGCGTGCTCGCCTTCAAGCTGCGGTATCTCTTCGACAGCGGCCTGAGCTGGGCCGCGTGGGGTGTCCCCGCCGGCGCCGTGGCGGGCGCGCTCGGCGCTCTGGTGTACGACCGGCGCCGCCCGGCGCTCGTCCTGGGCGGGCACGGCATCCGCATGGCGGCCGACGGCGGCCAGGGCAAGGCCGACTGGGAGCACGCGCGGCCGGCGATCGGCGGTGTGGGCGTCGACGACCACGACGACGGCGTCGAGGCCCTGCTCGTGTGGTCGCCGACGGGCCAGGTCATCCGCAAGGAGAGCCTGAACGTCCCCGACACCGAGGAGTTGCGGCTCGCCTGCGAGCGGACCGGCCTGCCCTGGGGGCGGCCGGACCTGGGGGCGTGGGCACCGCCGCCGGAGCTGTAGTCCGGGCGGCGGCCCCTCGGAGAACCTCGCTCAGACGGTGGCGAGCGCGGGATCGCTGACGCCCGCCTGCCCGTTCTCCACGTGCCCGGCGAAGCGCCGCAGGAAGGTGGCGTCCGCGTCGGACTTCACCGTCACGTCGTACCAGCGCTTGCTCGCCCGCAGGTCGACGGTGTGCTCGACGCTGCCGCCCGCCTTCACCTTGAAGGTCTGGGCCGCGCCGCCGTAGCGGTTGGCGACGCTGAGGTTCACGTCGGCGGTGCCCGTGTTCTTCAGGGTGAGCCTGAGGTTGCCCGTCGTCTTGTCGTGACGGGCGGTCACCTCAGGTCCCGCCTTCTTGCCGGGCCCCTGGAAGACGCGCAGGAAGCCGTTCGGCCCGAACACCGACAGGTCGTAGGCGCCCTTGGAGTAGGCCGTGTTCCAGGTGTCGGCGATCTGCTTGCCGGCCTCGGTGGTGTACGTCCAGGGCCCGTCCGTGCGGTTGCCGGAGCGGACGTGGAAGCAGACGCCGGCCGCCTCACCGCCGCCGAACGTGAGCGTGAACTTGCCGTCGGCGGGCGTGGCTGTCCCGTCCACCAGCGGTGCGTACGGCAGCGGGCGCGCGGGCCGGGAGCCGGACTCCTGCTTGGGCAGGCTCCCCTTCGCCGGGGCCTTGGGCACGTAGTCGGGGTGGCGCTCCTTGTCCGGCGGCTCGTAGGCGCCGGTGTCCGGCAATGACGCGGGATCGGTGTCCTGGCCCGCGAAGTCGAAGGCGGAGGTGAGGTCACCGCAGATGGCCCGGCGCCAGGGCGAGATGTTGGGCTCGCGCACGCCGAAGCGCTTCTCCATGAACCGGATGATCGAGGTGTGGTCGAAGACCTCGGAGTTCACGAAGCCGCCGGTGCTCCACGGCGACACGACGACCATCGGGACGCGCTGGCCCAGGCCGTAGTGCCCGGCCGCGTAGGAGGCGTTGCCCGGGAAGTGGTCCAGGGCGGTGGCGACCGTGGACTTGCCCTGGTTGGCGTCCTTGGGGACGTACGGCGGGACGATGTGGTCGAAGTAGCCGTCGTTCTCGTCGTACGTGATGAACAGCGCCGTCTTGGCCCATACAGCGGGGTTGGAGGTGAGCGCGTCCAGGACCTGCGCGATGTACCAGGCGCCGAAGTTCACGGGCCAGTTCGGGTGCTCGCAGAACGCCTCGGGCGCGGCGATGTAGGAGACCTGCGGGAGCCTGTCGGCCTTCACGTCGGCCTTGAGGATGTCGAAGTAGCCGTCGCCCGCCTTGGCGTTCGTGCCGGTGCGCGCCTTGTCGTAGAGGGGATCGCCGGGCTTGGCGTTGCGGTACTTGTTGAAGTAGAGCAGCGAGTTGTCGCCGTAGTTGCCGCGGTAGGCGTCGTCTATCCAGCCCCAGTGCCCGGCCGCGTCCAGGCCGTCGCCGATGTCCTGGTACACCTTCCAGGAGACCCCGGCCTGCTCCAGGCGCTCGGCGTACGTCGTCCAGTCGTAGCCCGCCTCCTGGTTGCCGAGGACCGGGCCGCCGCCCTTGCCGTCGTTGCCGACGTGGCCCGACAGCATGTAGTAGCGGTTGGGGTCGGTGGCCCCCATGAACGAACAGTGGTAGTCGTCGCAGACGGTGAACGCGTCGGCCAGGGCGTAGTGGAACGGGATGTCGTCGCGCGTCAGGTACGCCATCGTCCGCTCGGACTTCGCGGCGATCCAGTTGTCGTACTTGCCGCTGCTGAAGGCGCTGTGACCGCCGGCCCAGTCGTGGTCGAGGCCCGCGATGAACTGCATGCCGAGGTCCTCGGCGTCCGGGTGGAAGGGCAGCACTTCCTTGCCGCCGCCCGACTGGTGCCACACCGGTTTACCGCTCGGCAGGGTCACCGGGCGCGGGTCGCCGAAGCCGCGTACGCCCTTCATCGTGCCGAAGTAGTGGTCGAAGGAACGGTTCTCCTGCATCAGGACGATGACGTGCTCGACGTCCTCGATGGAACCGGAGCGGCGCTGGGCGGGCAGGGAGGCGGCACGGGCGATGCTCTGGGAGAGCGACGCGAAGGCCGCGGTGCCTCCGGCGAGCTGCATGAACCGGCGCCGATTGAGTTCTGGCATGAGTGAATTCGACCTCGTGGTGTGGGGTGTGGGGGACGTGAGCGGGTGCAGTGTGTCAAGGGGAGCAAGCATCGGGGAAGGGGCCGTGACCTGGATGTGAAGAGAAGTCCAACCTTTTGCGGGTGGGACACAAGGCCTGACCTTATGGGGACCAAAGTCCCGTATTTGACATATCTGTACCGACATGCCTGACTTGGCCCTGCACCGCTGGATGGTGCGTTCTTCCGTGTCCCGCGTCGCAAGGAGGTGTTCGGGATGAGTCCCGAAGGAAGTCCTTGCGTCAGCGCCACGTCCCACTGAAGCGGCATCGCTCGCTGAAGCGGTCTCGCTCACAGAAGCGGCTTCGCTCGCCGGAGCGCTCGCGCTTCCCGGCCGTGGCGTAGCGCCCGGCCCACCCTTCCGTCACGCGGTGACGCAGCCGCCGCCCCGCGGCGCCGTGCCTGCCCCGCCGACGGTTTCCCCCTTCACATCCATGTCCCTGTGCGCGGGCGTGCTTCGCCGTGCCCGCACACGGAGGGAGGTCTGCCATGAACAAGCTGATTCCCCAGGTACGCCCGGCGACGCCGGGCGCAGCCCCCACCGACAAGCGCACCCGCCAAGCGGCCGAGCTGGACGCCCGCACCCGCGAAGTCGGCGCCCGCCTGGCCGAGTTGAGCGCCCTGCCCGCCCACGAGGTCCTGCGGCGGCTCGGCACGGACACCCGCGGCCTGCGCCAGGACCAGGTCCTCGAGCGCCTGGAGCGGTACGGCGAGAACGTCGTCGCCCAGGAGCGCGCGCCGCACTGGACCAGGCAGCTCGCCACGTCCTTCCGCAACCCCTTCATCGGCGTCCTGGTCGCGCTCGCCGCCGTCATGTACTGGCAGGACCCGGCCGACCCGGGCGTCTGGATCCTCACCTCGATGGTGCTGATCAGCGGCCTGCTGCGGTTCTGGCAGGAGTTCCGCTCGACCCGCTCGGCCCAGGCGCTCAAAGCCCTGGTCACCACCTCCTGCACGGTCCGGCGCCGGTGGAGCCGGCACCCCGGCACCGAAGAGATCTCCATGGAGCAGGTCGTGCCCGGCGACCTCGTGCTGCTCGCCGCGGGCGACCTGGTCCCGGCCGACCTGCGGCTGCTCACCGCCAAGGACCTGATGGTCGGTCAGGCCGCCCTGTCGGGCGAGTCGCTGCCGGTGGCCAAGGCCGACACCCGCGCCCTCGACCTCGGCCGGCACGCGGGCGGCGACCCCGTCGAGGCCGACAACCTCTGCCTGACGGGCACCTCGGTGACCTCGGGCACGGCGACCGGCGTGGCCGTCGCCACCGGCGCGGACACCTACTTCGGCTCGATGGCGGGCGCCCTGGCCGGCGACCGCCCGCAGACCGCGTTCGACGTCGGCGTGCGCCGGGTCAGCTTCCTGCTCATCCGCTTCATGCTGGTGATGGTCCCGGTCGTCTTCGCGATCAACGGCTTCACCAAGGGCGACTGGGACCAGGCGCTGCTGTTCTCGGTCTCCGTGGCGGTCGGGCTCACCCCCGAGATGCTGCCGATGGTCGTCTCGGCGAACCTGGCGCGTGGCGCGGTCGCGATGTCGCGGCACAAGGTCGTCGTCAAGCAGCTCAACGCGATCCAGAACCTGGGCGCGATGGACGTCCTGTGCACCGACAAGACGGGCACGCTCACCGAGGACCGCGTCGTCCTCGACCGCTGCCTCGACGTCCGCGGCGACGAGGACCGCGAAGTGCTCGAACACGCCTACCTGAACGCGCACTTCCAGACGGGACTGCGCGGCCCGATGGACCAGGCGGTCGTCGACCGCATCGACGAGGCCGAGGAGGTTGTCGTCGACCGGCTCTTCACGATGGTCGACGAGATCCCCTTCGACTTCGCCCGGCGGCGGATGTCCGTCGTGCTGCGCCGCGACGGACTGTCCGGACCGGCCGACGAGCACACGCTCGTCGCCAAAGGCGCGGTGGAGGAGGTCGTCGAGCGCTGCGGCCACGTCATGGACCGCGGCGAGCGCGTCGAGCTCACCGCCGAACTGCGCGCCCACGTCGTGGACCTGAGTGAGCGTCACCACCGCACGGGCCGGCGCGTCCTCGCGGTCGCGACCCGTACCGTGCCGGCCGAGCACGACACCTACACGGCGGCGGACGAGGCCGACCTGACCCTTGTCGGGTTCCTGGCGTTCCTCGACCCGCCGAAGCGGGACGCCGCCGACGCCCTGCGCGCGCTCGCCGGCAACGGCGTCGCGGTCAAGGTCGTCACCGGCGACGACGAACTGGTCGCCGCCCGGGTCTGCGCGGACGTCGGCCTCGACGTCAGCGAGCTGATCACAGGCGCGACCGTCGACCTGGTCGACGACGCGGAGCTGCGCCGCCTCACCCGGACGACCACGGTGTTCGCGAAGGTCAACCCGGTCCAGAAGGCACGGATCGTCCGGGCCCTGAAGGCCGACGGGCACACCGTCGGATTCCTCGGCGACGGCATCAACGACGCGGCGGCGCTGCGCGAGGCCGATGTGGGCGTCTCGGTCGACACGGCCGTCGACATCGCCAAGGAGTCCGCGGACATCATCCTCCTGGAGAAGGACCTGATGGTCCTGGAGCGCGGCGTCCTGATGGGCCGTCAGACCTTCGGCAACACCGTCAAGTACATCAAGATGACGGCGTCGTCGAACTTCGGGAACGTCTTCTCCGTCCTGGTCGCGTCGGCGTTCCTGCCCTTCCAGCCGATGCTCGCCATCCACCTCCTGGTGCAGAACCTCTGCTACGACATCAGCCAGCTGGCGATCCCCTGGGACCGGATGGACGAGGAGTACCTGAGCAAGCCGCGCGCCTGGGACGCCCGGGGCATCGGCCGGTTCATGATCCGGATCGGCCCGATCAGCTCGGTCTTCGACATCACCACCTTCCTGGTGCTGTGGTTCGTCTTCCGGGCGGACTCGCCCGCGCAGCAGACCCTCTTCCAGACGGGCTGGTTCGTGGAGGGCCTGCTGTCGCAGACGCTGATCGTGCACATGATCCGTACGCGCCGGATCCCGTTCCTCCGGTCCCGCGCGTCGCTGCCGGTGCTGCTCATGACGGGCGCGGTGATGGCCTTCGGTCTCTGGCTGCCGTTCTCGCCGCTGGCGCCGGCCCTGTCGATGGAGCCGCTGCCGATGAGCTACTTCCCGTGGCTGATCGGGACGCTGCTCGCGTACTGCACGCTCACCCAGGTGGTGAAGGGCCGGTACATCCGGCGCTACGGCAGCTGGCTGTGACCCTGCGGGGCGCGGCCCGGGCGGCTCGTGAGGACGACGAGCCGCTGGGTCGCCCGGGTCATCGCGACATAGCGGTCGACCGCGCCCTCGATGCCCGCGCCGAAGTCCTCCGGGTCGACGAGGACGACCAGGTCGAACTCAAGCCCCTTGGACAGCTCCGGGGTCAGTGACCGCACGCGGTCCGTCTCCCGGAAGGCGGGATCGCCGATGACACAGGCGATCCCGTCGGCGTGGTCGGCGAGCCAGCCGTCGAGGACCGCGCCGAGCTCCGTCACCGCGCCGTACGTGACGGGGACGCCGCTGCGGCGGACGGAGGCCGGCACGTTGGCGTCCGGGAGAGCGGCCCGGATGACCGGCTCGGCCTCCGTCATGACCTCCTCCGGCGTCCGGTAGTTGACGCTCAGGGACTCCACGGTGACGCGGTCGAGCCCGATCCGCTCCAGACGCTCCTGCCACGACTCCGTGAATCCGTGCCGGGCCTGCGCGCGGTCGCCGACGATGGTGAAGCTCCGGGAGGGGCAGCGCAGCAGCAGCATCTGCCACTCCGCGTCGGTCAGCTCCTGCGCCTCGTCCACCACGACGTGCGCGAACGGACCCGCGAGCCGGTCGGGGTTGCCCGGGGGCAGTTCGGACTCGTCGACCAGGCTGACCCGGGCGTCCTGGCCGCGCAGCATCCGCACCAGGCCCTCGCCGTCGTCCCCGTCGGCGCCGGAGGCGGACGCGGCGTCGATGAGGTTGTCGACGACCTGCGCCATCTGCTCGCGCTGGGCGTCGAGGATCGCCTCGTGCCGGCGCTTGCGGCGGGCCGCCTCCGGGTCGCCGAGGCGCCGGCGCGCCGCGTCCAGGAGCGGCAGGTCGGACAGCGTCCAGGCCTGGGGCGCCGCCTTGCGGCCCAGTTTCGCCACCTCGTCCGGGCCGAGCCAGGGCGCGCACATGCGCAGATAGGCGCGCACCGACCACAGGTCGCCGACGAGGTCCGCCGCTTCGAGCAGCGGCCACGCCCGGTGCAGGGTGGTGACCAGTTCCTCGTCGTGCCGCAGCTGCCTCTCGAAGAGCTCGCCGGGCACGTCCCCGTCGAGCTTGTCCAGGAGGATCGCGACGAGCTCCTCCCAGATCAGCTCGCGTGCCTCGTTGTGCGGGGTGCCGTGGCCGGCCGCGTCGAACGCCTCGGCCCAGTCGTCGGCGCTCAGCCAGACGTCGGCCCAGTCGGTGGAGACGGTCATCCCCTGGGTGGGCGGCTCCTCGTAGAACCTGACGGCCTTCTCGACGGCCTTCACCATGTCGGCGGACGACTTCAGGCGGGCCACCTCCGGGTCGCTCTCCGGCTTCGCGGTGGCTCCCTCGGCGACGAGGTCCTGGAGGACGCACGTCTGCACGCCCTCCTCGCCGAGGCTGGGCAGGACGTCGGCGACATAGTTCAGATAGGGCCGGTGCGGGCCGACGAAGAGCACGCCGCCCCTGCTGTGGCCCAGCCGGGGGTCGGAGTAGAGGAGGTAGGCCGAGCGGTGCAGGGCGACGACGGTCTTGCCCGTACCCGGACCGCCGTCCACGACGAGGGCGCCCCGGGAGCCGGCCCGGATGACGGCGTCCTGGTCGGACTGGATGGTGGCGAGCACGTCGCGCATCCGGGACGAGCGGTTGCCGCCCAGGCTGGCGATGAAGGCGGACTGGTCGTCGAGGGCCGCGTGCCCTTCGAGCCCGTCGGCGGTGAACACCTCGTCCCAGTAGTCGCTGATCCGGCCGTCGGTCCAGCGGTATCTGCGGCGGCTCGCCAGGCCCATCGGGTCGGCGTGGGTCGCCGCGAAGAACGGCTCGGCCGCGGGGGCGCGCCAGTCGAGGAGCAGCCGACGCCCCTCGCTGTCGGTGAGGCCGAGCCTGCCGACGTAGACGGGCTCGGGGTCGTCGGCGGTCACGATGTGCCCGAGGCACAGGTCGAGACCGAATCGGCTCAGGGTGCGCAGGCGACCGCTCAGGCGGTGGATCTCCAGGTCACGGTCCATCGCCTCCCGGCCGATGCCGCCGGGCGCCTTGCGCTGGGCGTCGAGACGGTCGGACACGTCGGCGACGGTCTGCTCGAGGCTCTGTGCGATGGCCGCGAAGTGCTTCTCGTCCCGGGCGATCAGCGTCGGGTCGGCCTTGGGGGCGAGACGGTCGGGAAGGTCGAACGCAGACAGCAACGCAGGCACTAGGTAGGTCTCCCGTTTTCGCAGGTCCTGGCTTTGGCCTGTGATTGTGCGGGACGACCGGGGCCTTGCCGCAAGCCCCCCACTGCGCTATAAATTAAGAGTGGCAAGGAGTGCGAACACCTCCTTGCCTCTTCTTTTTGCCCTCCTTCTCCTCCTCCCCACTCCCCCTCCCTTCTCCTCCCCCCACTCTTCTTCTGCTCTCTCCTGCCGCCGCACTCTAGGTGCCGTGGGCAACCATGCGCGAGGATGTGCGGGCCCGCGCTTCCAGCGATCGAGGAGAGTCATGACCGCACGCATCCACGGCACCTGCGCTCCGGGATTCGAGGGCGTACGCGAGGAGTTCGAGCGGAACTTCACCGAGCGCGGCGATCTCGGTGCGGCCGTCGCGGCCACCGTGGACGGCGAGTTCGTCGTCGACCTGTGGGGCGGGGACGCGGACAAGAGGGGCACGCGCCCGTGGGAGCGCGACGCGCTGGTGAACGTGTACTCCACGACCAAGGGGATGACCGCGCTGTGCGCGCATCTCCTGGTGGACCGGGGCGAGCTCGACCTGGACGCGCCGGTGGCCCGCTACTGGCCGGAGTTCGCCCAGGAGGGCAAGGCCGGCCTGCCGGTGCGCTGGCTGCTGAGCCACCGCGCCGGTCTCATCGCGCCGCGCGAGCCCCTGACTTCCGAGGACCTCTACGACTGGGAGAAGGTGTGCGGGGCGCTTGCCGCGACGCCGCCGTGGTGGAAGCCGGGTTCGGCGCAGGGGTACCACGCGGTCAGCTTCGGCTATCTGGTCGGTGAGGTCGTCCGGCGGATCACGGGGGTCTCGCTCGGCACGTTCCTGCGCCAGGAGGTCACGGGGCCGCTGGGGGCGGACGTCTTCGTGGGGACCCCGCCGAGCGAGCACGGCCGGTGCGCGGACATGGCGAAGCCGCTGGCCGCGGACGGCCCGCGCAGCGCCCTCGGCTCGGCTCCGCCGCCCGCGCCGCCGGTGGCGTCGATCGACGAGCACCCGATGGCCCCCGTCACGCTCGCCCTGCGGTACCTGCCCGTCGAGAACGTCAACGGCGCCGCCTACCGGTCCGCCGAGATCCCCGCGGCCAACGGCCACGCCTCCGCCCGGGGCCTGGCGACGGTGTACGCGGCGCTGGGCGGCGGAGAGCTGCTGAGCCCCGCGGCACTGGAGCGGCTCAGGACCCGGCAGGGCGAGCCCGACGAGCGGGACCTGGTGCTGGCGGCGGGCACGGCATGGGGCGAGAAGTGGGAGTGGGGGCTCGGCTACATGCTGAACCTCTACGGGCAGGCCGGGCCCAATCCGCGGGCCTTCGGGCACGGGGGCGCCGGCGGGTCCTACGCGTTCGCCGACCCCGAGAACCGCGTCTCCTTCGCGTACGTGATGAACCGGATGGGCGGCGGGACCTCCGGGGAGGACCTGCGGAGCGTGCATCTGGTGGGGGCGCTGTACCGGGGGTTGGGGCGGGACTGACGCAGGGGTCGCGGGGCGGGACGGCAGGTGGTGGGGCCGGGGAACGTAATCTGCCTCCATGGAGCAGCACACCCCGCGCCACCGCCCGACAGGGCAGTACGCCGCCGCCGACCCCCGCAGAGCGGCGATCATCGACGCGGCTCTCGCGCTCTTCGCCAAGGCGGGGTATCTGAACTCCTCCCTGGCGAAGATCGCCGCCGAGGCGGGCACGTCCGCCACCGTGATCACACACCACTTCGGTTCGAAGCGGCGGCTCCTGATGGCGGTGCTCGAAGCCCGCGAGGAACGCACCGTCCGCACCTTCGGACGGCTGCATCCCGACTCCGGTGGTGACGACGTGCGCGCGCTGTTCCACGAGGTGCTCGCGCTCGCCGCGTACAACCTGACCCAGCCGGGGCTCATCCAGCTCTACACGAAGCTCTCGGCGGAGGCCGGCGACCCCGCGCACCCGGCTCACGCCTACTTCGCCGAGCGGTACGCACGGGTCGCCGCTTCCCTTGCCTCGGTGCTGCAACGCGCGGTCGCGTCAGGGCAGTTGAGGCACGACATCGATCCGGAGAGCGTCGCCCGGGAGATCCTCGCGGTGTCCGACGGACTCCAGGTCCAGTGGGCGATCGCCGAAGGGGCCCTGGATTTCGTCGGGTTGTACCGGGCACACCTGGACCGGCTCACCCAAGCTCTCACCGTGGACGGCGAGGGACTGGGCGAGCCGGCCGCCCGTGGCACCGGCCCTCAGCCGTACATGCCGACCTCGTAGTCACCCGCGGGCTGCCGGGTGATGACGTTGCCGCGGTTGAAGGCGTTGATCACGGCGATCAGTGTGACCAGCGCCGCCAGCTCCTCTTCGTCGTAGTGCTTGGCGGCGTTGGCCCACACGTCGTCCGGGACACCCCCGGCCGCGTCCGCGATCCGCGTGCCCTCCTCCGTGAGCTCCAGCGCGGCGCGCTCGGCCTCGGTGAACACCGTGGCCTCGCGCCAGGCGGCGACCAGGTGCAGACGCACCGGGGACTCCCCCGCATGGGCGGCGTCCTTGGTGTGCATGTCGACGCATCCGGCGCAGCCGTTGATCTGGCTGGCGCGCAGCAGCACCAGTTCGCGCGTCGCGGCCGGCAGCGTCGACTCCAAGAGTTCCTTGCCGGCGGCGACGACGTGCTTCAGGGCCTTGGCCGCGATCGGGCTTGCCATCAGGTTCAACCGGGCTTCCATGGTGCACTCCTTGGTCATGGGCGCTGGGTACACCCTCTGGACGGATCAGCCCCGCGCCCTGTGACACGCACCCGGGTGACGCGGGTCACCCGCCCCGTCTAGCGCGCCACCCCCGTGAGGCGGATGTCGCGCGACGACGATCCGACGTACACCGCGCGCCGCCCCTCGGGGCGCACCCAGTGACCGCGGTCCGTGTCCCAGTACGACAGCCGGCGCTCGGCGATCCGCACGCTGATCCGGCGCGACTGCCCCGGGCGCAGCTCCACGCGGTCGAAGGCGGCGAGTGTCTTCACGGCCATCTCGACGGCGGCTCCGCGCGGGGCCCCCACGTACACCTGCGGGACCTCCGCGCCCGTGCGCCGCCCCCGGTTGGTCACCGTGAACGACACCTCGTAACCCGTGCCCGCCCTGCGCACGGACAGGTCGCGGTAGCCGAACTCCGTGTAGGACAGGCCGTGTCCGAAGGGGAAGAGGGGCTCGACGTCCGCCTTGTCGAAGCCGCGGTAGCCGGTGAAGATGCCCTCGCTGTACGTGACCGTCCCGTCGACGCCGTAGTAGCGCTCGGGGTGGGCGGGGTCCAGGGTGGGGTGGTCGGTGTCCTTCTTCGGCCAGGTCACCGTGGCCTTGCCGCACGGGTTGGCGCGCCCGGTGAGCAGGTCGGCGGTGGACCAGCCGCCCTCCTGGCCGACGTACCCGGTGTGCAGGATCGTGCCGACCTCGCGGCGCCAGGGCATGGTCGCCGGGCAGCCGGTGGTCAGCACGACGACCGTACGCGGATTGGCCCGGGCCACGGCCGTGATCAGCTCGTCCTGGTGGGCGGGGAGCGTCAGCGTGGTGAAGTCGCCGCCTCCGCCCACCGATCCGCCGGAGCCGTTGAAGGCGAAGACGACCGGGGTGTGGACGCGCCGGGCCAGCCGCGCCGCGGCGGCGACCGAAGCGGCGCGCCGGTCCGGTGTCACCCAGGCGAACCGCACCTGGACCGGGCCGCGTCCGGCGATGGTGGACGCCCAGCCGGTGGCCTTGACGAGGACCTGGTAGGACCGGCCGCCGGTGAGCTCCACGGGTTCGGCCTGGCCGTTGTCCAGACCGTCGGTCGTGGGGACGATCGAGGACCACTTGCGCGCGAAGCTGTCGCGGGCGCCCGCCGCGGTCGTCAGCTCCTTGCCGTCGAGGCTCAGCGAGACGGCCGCGCCCCAGCCCTGGATCTTGAGCGCGTACTCGCCGGTGGCGGGCGGCACGAAGGTACCGGTCCACTCGGCCGTCGTACCGACGGGCAGGGCCGTGCCGCCGACGAAGTCGACCGTCCGGTCCGTGCCCTTTTGCTTGCCGCCTTCCGTGCGCGTCAGCCCCTCGGGGAACGCGGACGCCGGTACGGCCGTGCCCGTGAGGTCGACGCCGACCTCGTACGCGATCTTCCGCTTGGTGCTGCGGCGCAGGGCGTCGAGGGGGCTGATCAGGCGCTCCTCGAAGCCGTACGCGCGCTCGCCGGAGACCGAGGTGGCGACCTGGCCCGCGGTCGGGCCGATGAGCGCGAGGTCGCGCAGGGCGGCGTGCGACAGAGGCAGGCCGCCGTCGTTGGCGAGCAGCACCGCGCCCTGTACGGCGACTTCGCGGGCGACCCGGGCGCCGGCCTCGACGTCGATGGTCCTGCGGGCGGGGACGCGGCTGCCGTCGAGCATGCCGAAGGCGTCGTACCGGCCGAGGATGCGGGAGACGGCGGTGTCCAGGGCGGCCTCGGGGACGGACCCGTCCTGGATGGCCCGCTTGAGCGGCTCGCCGTAGAAGGAGCCGTCCCACATCTGCATGTCCTGGCCCGCTGCGAGCGCGGCCGTGGAGTGGGTGGCGCCCCAGTCGGAGGTGACGAAGCCCTGGAAGCCGAGTTCGCCGCGGAGGATGTCGGTGAGGGTGGTGCTCTGCTCGGAGTTCCACTCGCCGTTGAGGTGGTTGTACGCCGACATGACCGAGGCGACCCCGGCGCGCACGACGGCTTCGAAGGCGGGCAGGTACAGCTCGTGCAGGGTGCGGTCGTCGACGACGAAGTCGTAGGAGTTCTCCGGATTCTCCCGGTCGAACTCGTGCAGGCGCTGGTTGTTGGCGAGGAAGTGCTTGGCCTGGGCGAGCATGCCCTGGGCCTGGACGCCCTGGACCTGGGCGGCGCCGATCAGGCCGTTGAGGTAGGGGTCCTCTCCGGACTGGTCCTTGTTGCGGCTGAAGAAGGGGGTGCGGGAGAGCTCGATCTGCGGGGCGAGCAGCACGTCCATGTCGAGGGTGCGGCCCTCACGGCCCATCACTTCGCCGTACCGGCGGGCCAGTTCGAGGTTGAAGGAGCAGCCGAGCGTGGCGACCGGCGGGAGGCCGGTGGCGGACCGGGTGACGTTCACGCCCGCGGGGCCGTCGCTCAGGCGCAGCTCCGGTATGCCCAGGCGCTGCACGCCCGGCAGGTATCCGGCCTGGCCCAGCCGTCGCGGGTCGGTCGCGCCGTGCACGAGGCTGATCTTCTCGTCGAGGGTGAGGCGGGCGACGAGCCCCCGGACGCGGCGCGTGGCGGCGGCCCCGCCCGGGGAGGTGGCGGTCCCCGGGAGGGCGGTGGCCCCCGGGGCGGCGGTGGCGGCCGGGGATGCGGCGGCCACGAAGGCGAAGGCGGCTGCGGTGCCGCCCAGTTGCTTCAGAAGTTCACGACGGGTGGTGGCAGGCATGGCGAAATGGCCTCCGAACGCGGCTCTGGGCATGCCGAACTGGGTCGACGACGCCAAGAGCTGAATGCGTCATCCGCGCCAGTGCGGTGTTACGGGGCCTGAGTCTTGATTGGTTGAACACTTAAGGTCAAGGCTCGCGTCAGCAAAACTTTATGGGTCGTTCAGTTTTGTCATGGGGTTCTCATTGCGACCTCGTGAACGCTGTGGTGTCCGGGGAATAGCGGGGCGATCATGGCGGTCGTCCTAGGTGGGATCCACGGTCCGCGGCCGACGGTTCACGGCCGACGGTGCACGGCGCGAAGCACGGCTCGGGGTCACGGCTCGAATCACGGCTCGAAGCGAGGGAGCACATGTCCAAGGCGTACGTATTCACCCGGTTCGGCGGCCCTGAGGTGGAGGCCTTCGTCGACCAGGACCCGCCGGAGCCCGGCCCGGGGCAGCTCCTGGTCGCGGTGCGGGCCGCGGGGGTCAACCCGGTCGACTGGAAGCTGCGGGCGGGCAAGCGGCGGCCTGGAGCGCCGCCCGCCGCATTCCCCGAGGTCCTCGGCAGCGAGGCCGCGGGTGTGGTCGAGGCGGTCGGCCCGGACGTCGAGGGCTTCGCCGTCGGCGACGCGGTCTTCGGCAGTCCCGTCACCGGCGGCTTCGCCGAGTACACGCTCCTGCCCGCCGCGCGCACCGCGCACAAGCCCGCGGGCCTGACCTTCGCGGAGGCCGCCGCGCTGCCCGTGGCCGTGGCGACGGCGTACGACGGGCTGCGCCAGCTGGAGCTGCCGGCCGGGGCGACGCTCCTCGTGACCGGGGTCGGCGGCGGGGTCGGCGTGGCGACGGCCCAGCTGGCCCGGCACCGCGGCATAAATGTCGTGGGCACGGCGAGCGCGGGCAAGAAGGACTTCGTCGAATCCCTGGGCGTGGTGCATGTGCCGCCGGGCCCCGAGCTGGCGGACCGGGTACGGGCCGCCGCGCCGGGCGGCCGCGTCGACGCGGTCTTCGACCTGGTGGGCGGGGAGGACCTGGTGGCCGTGGCGGCCCTGCTCCCCGACCCCCGGGGAAAGCTGATCACGGCCGCCGCCAAGGAAACGGTCGGCGAGCTGGGCGGTGCGGCCGTCGAGCGGGAGCGGACCAGCGCGGTCCTTGAGGCGGTGGCGCGGCTCGCCGCCGACGGGGTGCTGCGGCCCGAGGTGACGGCGACGTATCCGCTGGAGCGGGCCGGGGAGGCGCTGCGTGCGGTGGAGGACGGGCATGCGCGGGGCAAGGTCGTGATCGTGATCGAGGCGGGCGCGTGAGCGGGACCGGCTCCGGGCCCGGCGTCGACGCCCCGGGCAACCTCCGTACCGCGCCGACGCCCGCGCCCGCGCCCGCCCCGGGGGCGGGGGCGGGGGCGGGGGCGGGGGCGGCGGGGGCGCACCCCCTGGACAACCCCGCCTACGCCTCGCTGACCGGGCCCCATGCGGGGTTCGCCGAGCGGCGAGGGCGGGTGGTGCGGTATCCGCTGGACGTGTCGCCGTGGGTGGGGCTGCCCGAGGCGCCGGGAGCGGACGACTGGGCGGATCTCGCCGCGCTCGCGGGGGCCGGGGCGGATGTGCCGCTGGCCGGGGTGCGGATGGACCTGCCGGAGGGGTGGGAGGTCACGTTCGACATGGCGGGCGTGCAGCTGGTGGACGCGGGGGTGGCGGCGGCGCCTTACGCGGAGGCCGTGCGGCTCGGGGCGGCCGATGTGCCGGAGATGCTGGACCTGGTCCGGCGTACGGAGCCGGGCCCCTTCCTGCCGCGGACCGTGGAGCTCGGGACGTACCTCGGCGTGCGGCGCGGGGGCGCTTTGGTGGCGATGGCCGGGGAGCGGTTGCATCCGCCGGGGTGGACCGAGATCAGCGCGGTGTGCACGGACCCGGCCCACCGGGGCGAGGGGCTCGCGACACGGTTGATCCTGGCGGTGGCGGCGGGGATCAGGGAGCGGGGGGAGACACCGTTCCTGCACACGTCGGCCCGCAACGTCGGAGCCATCCGCCTGTACGAGTCGCTGGGCTTCACCCTGCGCCGAACGACGAGATTCTTCTCGGCACGGGTACCGGAGGGGGCGGGGCGGGGCTGAGGTGCGGGGGGAAATGGACACGACGGGCACCCACCCGCGTTGGTAAATTCCGGATCATGGAACCTATCGGCGAGCAAGAGATCCGCGCGTCCTTCGTCAACTGCTCCAAGGGCGAAGCCCGCAGACTCACCCTCCCTGCGGGCTTCCCGGAGACCCCCTGGCCAGACCTGGACTTCCTCGGCTGGAGGGACCCCAAGGCCCCGGACCGCGGGTACGTCGTGGCGGAGCGGAACGGCGAGTATGTGGGCATCGCCCTGCGCGCCTCGACCGGCACCCGCAAGAGCCTGCTCAAGTCCAGCATCTGCTCGGTCTGCGTCACCCCGCAGTCCGGCTCGGGCATCACGCTGCTCGTGGCCCCCCTCGCGGGCCCCGCGGGCCGGCAGGGGAACTCGGTCGGCATCTACGTCTGCGCCGACCTGGCCTGCTCCCTCTACGTGCGGGGCAAGAAGACCACGGCCCTGGCCCGCCGCTTCGAGGAGAGCCTGACCCTGGAGGAGCAGAACGCGCGTACCGTCGCGAACCTCCACGGCTTCCTCGACCGGGTCCTGGACGGCTCGACGGCCGCGGCCTGACCCGCCTCAGGCCTTCCGGGGGTCGACCACCTGGAGCGTGAGCGCCGCCGGCGGTGGGGCGATCCCCGGGCCTCCTGCCTCGGCCCACTCCACTATCTCGTCGATCGACTCGTCGTCCAGGGCGAAGCCGATCCAGACGGCCCTGCCCCCGCGTCGGCGCCCTTCCCTGGAGGGCTGTACGACGATGATGTTCGCCTGCCCGCAGGGCCCTAGGCAGTCGCTCGTACGCACCGCGAACCGTCCCGCCGAGGCCGCGGCGGCGGCCCGCATCCGTGCCAGCTGCCAGTCGTGGTCGGTGCCGGGGTTCTTCCGCGCGTCGCCGCAGCAGCAGCCCCGGCACACGACCAGCGTGCAGGGGCGGGAGGCGGCGGATCCGATGGAGATGACGGGACTCATCGGGTGATCATCTCAGCTCCGTTGTCGGACCCTCGTGGCACGCTCGGTCCAGCGCATCCCGCGGCAGGCAGTCCCGCGGAAGGGCATGGGGCCCGCGCGCGGACGAGGACAGAGGAGCGCCGTAGTCATGTCGACCCAGTGGACCATCACCGTCGATTGCGCCGAGCCGGCCAAGCTCGCCAAGTTCTGGGCCGTGGCCCTGGGTTACGCGGAGAAGCCGCCGCCCGAGGGCTTCGACAGCTGGGAGGCGTGGTTCGCGCACCATGACGTACCGGCGGAGGAGTGGGACGACGGCGCCTACTTGACGGATCCGGACGGCGTACGGCCCGGCCTCTCCTTCCTCAAGGTCCCCGAGCCGAAATCCGCCAAGAACCGGCTGCACCTGGACCTGTGGGTGGGCGGCGGCCGTGAGACCCCCTGGGAGGTGCGGTGGCCGCGGGTCCTCGCGGCGGTCGAGAAGCTGACGGCCGCGGGGGCGACCGTGATCCGGCAGCACGACCTGCGGGGAAAGCCGGACCACGTGGAGATGGCCGACCCGGAGGGCAACGAATTCTGCCTGGTCTGAGCTGAGCCGAGCCGTGCGGGGCAGGGGCACCGCGGGGACACGCCCTGCCCGCGGCCCTCCCCGCATCGGACCCGCATCGGACCCACACCGGCCCGATCCGCCCCCGCTCACCCCAAGTACGCCAGCCCCGGATGCACCGCCCGGTATCCCTCCACCAACCGCCGTGCCACCTCCACCGAATCCACCAGCGGGTGCAGCGCGAACGCCTTGACCGCCGTGGTGCGTGAACCGCTCTCCGCCGCGGTCAGGATCTCCCGCTCCACCGCCTTCACCGCGCACACGAGCCCCGTCGCGTGGCCGGGCAGCGGGTCCACGGCCATGGGGTGGGCGCCGTTGGCGTCGACGGAGCAGGGGACCTCGATCACCGCGTCGGCGTCCAGGGCCGACAGGGTCGTGCGGTTGCGGACGTTGAGGATCAGGGTCGTGCGTTCGTCCCGGGCGATCGCCCGCATCAGGGCGAGGGCGACCTTCTCGTACCCACCGGATTCGAGGTCCTCGGCCGCCCGCTCCCCCACGCCCGCGGCCTCCCGGTTCTCCGCCATGTACGTGGCCTCGCGCTCGGCGCGGGTGGCGTCCCAGGCCTTCAGCGCCGAGGCCACCTCGTCGCCCCGGCCCAACTGCTCGTAGAAGCGGGCCTGTTGGTCGCGCAGGAACGCTCCCCGCGTCTGCTCCGCCTCCTGATAGGCGCGGACCGCCTCGCGGTTGTAGTAGTAGTAGTGCAAGTACTCGTTCGGGACGGCACCCAGCGATTGAAGCCACTCGGCGCCGAACAGCCGGCCCTCCTCGAACGAACCCAGGAGTTCCGTGTCGCCCAGGAGCCGCGGCAGCTCGTCGCGTCCCGCGATCCGCAGGCCCCGCAGCCAGCCCAGGTGGTTGAGCCCGACGTAGTCGATGAACGCCTCGTCCGGGTTGCCGCCCAGGATGCGCGCCACCCGGCGCCCCAGGCCCACCGGCGAGTCGCAGATGCCGATGACGCGGTCGCCGATGTGCCGGGACATCGCCTCGGTGACCAGGCCCGCGGGGTTGGTGAAGTTGATGACCCAGGCGTCGGGGGCGAGCCGCCGCACCCGGCGGGCGATGTCGACGGCCACGGGCACGGTCCGCAGGCCGTACGCGATGCCGCCCGCGCCGACCGTCTCCTGCCCGAGGACGCCCTCCGCGAGCGCCACCCGCTCGTCGGCCGCCCGCCCTTCGAGGCCGCCCACCCGGATCGCGGAGAAGACGAAGTCCGCGCCCCGCAGAGCCTCGTCGAGGTCGGTGGTGGCCGTGACGGTGGGGGCGTCCGGCACCCCGGCCGCCTGCTCGGCAAGGACCCGGGCGACGGCGCCGAGCCGCCCGGCGTCCAGGTCGTGCAGCACGACCTGGGTGACCCGGCCCTCGGCGTGGTCGCCGAGCAGCGCGCCGTACACGAGCGGAACGCGGAATCCGCCGCCACCGAGAATGACCAGCTTCACGTCTCAACCACCTTCTGTCGGAACGGCCGCCGGACGGCTGTCGGAACACCCGGCCACCGGCACACGCACATCTGTCGGCCTGTCAGAACTCACCCGCCGACAGAGGTCACGTTACGTACGATTGCCCGGCAGCGATCGACCCCCCACGGAGGTAGCGCACCGATGACACACCTCAAGACGTACGCGAAGGCATCAGCCGCCCTGCTCGGCGCCCTCGCGCTGGCGGTGAGCGCCACTGCGGGCGCGTCGGCCGACAGCGCCCCCAGATCCCCCGGCGGCTGGCAGGAGTCCGGCGTCTCGTCCGTCAACTCCCTCACCGGCAGCCAGGGTCTGGCCAGCCGCGCCGACGGCAGCCTCCTCTACCGGGGCCTCGCCTCGATCCCGCTCGACCTGCGGGCCAAGGGCTGGGGCCACATCGGCGACCCGGACATAGCCGCCGGCCACACCTTCGACGCCTACCAGGGCGGCGACGACGCGCAGTCGAAGATGTACGCCGTCACGACACCCGGCGGCAAGCGCTACCTGTACGAGCACCGGCTCGACGCGGGCGAGAAGCTCAACAACTCCTTCGCGGCCGTCTCGCCCGACGACCAGTGGCTGGTGTCCGGCGAATGGGGCGACCAGAACCGCCTCCAGGTCTTCCCCGCGCCGCTCCTCAACTCCTCGACCCCGCCCACCGGCGGCGCGCTGCCCCAGGCCGGCCAGATCTCCCTCGACAAGCCGGTCCGTGACATCCAGGGCTGCGACTTCGTCTCCGCCACCCGCCTCGTGTGCGCGTCGAACGACGCGTCGAAGGAGCTGTGGCCCCAGGACCGGCCCGTCCTCCAGGTGGACCTGCCGCACGCGCTCGACGGAAAGCAGGTCACGGGCACGGTCACGAGCCTGTTCGCCGCCCCGCAACGGAGCATCTGCCGCGGCACGTTCGAGACGGAAGGCGTCGACTACGACTCCCCGCGCCGCACGCTGCGCGTCGAGGTCGTGCCGCCGGCTCCGTGCCTGGTGACGACGTCCGTCTACGCGTACAAGCCGACGACGGGCTGATCCGCGGGCCCGCTCCGGGCGCGGCCCGCCGGGGTGGGACGTGTGCGGAGGTGCCGGGCGGGGGATGGTCGCGATCATGACACAGCAACACCGGCACGGATCCGTGTCCGACCCGCTCCCCGCCCGGACCCGCCGCCCCGTACGGCAGCTGCTCGCCGCGTCGGTGGGCAACGCCGTGGAGTGGTACGACTGGTACGCCTACACGTTTCTCGCCACCTACATCGCCGACCAGGTCTTCCCCAAGGGCTCGGGCAACTCCCTGGTGCCGCTGCTCTCCACGTTCGCGGTCTTCGCGGTCGGCTTCTTCATGCGTCCGGTCGGCGGGCTGCTCATGGGCACGGTCGCCGACCGGCGCGGCCGGCGTGCCGCGCTGACCGTCACGATCCTGCTGATGGGCGGGAGCAGTCTGCTGGTCGGCCTGACGCCGACGTACGCGTCCGTGGGGGGTGCTCGCACCCGTCGTCCTCGTCCTCGCGCGTCTGCTCCAAGGGCTTTCCGTGGGCGGTGAGTTCGCCGCCTCGACGACCTTCCTCGTCGAATCCGCGGGGCCCGGGCGGCGCGGACTCTTCTCCAGCTTCCAGTACGTGTCGACGAGCGCGGGGCAGCTCGCCGCGTCCGGCATCGCGGCCCTGCTGGTCGCCACGCTGTCCGACGGGCAGATGGACGGCTGGGGCTGGCGGCTGCCCTTCTTCGTCGGCGCGGTGCTCAGCCTGGTCGGCTTCTGGATCAGGCAGGGCGCGTACGAGACCCATCAGGCGCCCAGCGAGAAGGCCGAACGCCCCGGCCTCTTCGACGCGCTGCGCAGCTATCCGCGTCAGTCCCTGCTGATCTGCGGCATCACGGCCGGCGGCACGATCGCGTACTACACGTGGACGTCGTACCTGCCGACCTACGCCGAGCTGAACACCGACATCAGCAAGAGCCAGGCGCTGCTGTCCGGCACGCTCTCCCTCGCGTTCTTCGCGCTGCTCCAGCCGGTCGGCGGGCTGCTCTCCGACCGCTTCGGCCGCAGGCCGCTGCTGCTCTTCTTCGGGATCGGCTTCGCCGTCCTGAGCGTGCCGCTGCTGCGGTCCCTCGACGGTTCGTTCGGCTCGCTGCTGCTGGTGCAGTGCGCGGGCATGGTGCTGCTCACCGGCTTCACGTCGATCTCGGCGGCCGTGAACGCGGAGGTGTTCCCCGCGCGGGTGCGGGCGGCGGGGATCGGCTTCCCGTACTCCCTGACGGTCGCCCTCTTCGGCGGGACGGCCCCGTACATGGGCACCTTGTTCAAGGAACTCGGCAACCCGGGCCTCTTCCCCTGGTACGTGGCCGTGCTGTGCCTGGCGTCGTCGGCGGTTTACCTCAAACTCCCGGAAACGGCCCACAAGGAACTGGAACGCTAGCGGGGCCGGTCCCGGCGACGACGGGAAGACCGGCGGCCGGTCGTTCGGTCAGGCCCGGCGGGGTACCTCGCCGATGGAGCGGCCCGCCCACTCCGGGGGCGTTTCCGCGAGGGCACTGAGGTGCTCGCGGATCGAGTCCGGGAAGGGGGCCGACTTGCCCGCGTGCTGGTCGACGTGGAGGGCGAGGAGTTCGGTGGTCGCCACGGGGGTCGCCGCCGCGGCGATCTCCGCGTCGGGCTCCTCGACGACGTACAGCTCGTGCGTGAAGCGGGCCTTCTTGGCGTCCGCGCCCAGGATGCGGGTGCGGACGGCGAGGTGGGAGCCCTCCGCCACGTCGTCGAGATAGCGGATGTGCGCCTCGACCGTGTAGAGGGAGCAGCCGGTGGACTCGCGGTAGCCCGCGTGCAGGCCGGTCTCGATCATCATGGCGTCGGTGGCGTAGCCGAAGACGAGGACGTAGAACGCCTCGCTCATGTGGCCGTTGTAGTCGATCCACTCGGGCCGTACGGTCCGGTGGAGGACGGGCAGCGGCCCGGCGGTGGTGGACTCGCTCACTTGGTGTCCTCCTTCGTGCGCTGCTGCGGGAGGCGCCCCGTCGCTCGCAGGACGTCGATGACTCCCTGGTCGCGCTCGGCGACCAGGTCGGCGATGGTCCGCCCGTCCGCCGCGTCGTCGCATCCGGCGACCACGGCGTCGTACAACTCCTTGTCGAGCTCGGGTGCTTCGAGGCGCGTCCACGGGGACTTCAGGGACGGGCCGAAGTGGTCGAGCATGTGGGCCATGCCGCCCTCACCGCCCGCGAGCGCGAAGGTGAGCATGGGGCCCATGAACGCCCAGCGCAGGCCGGGACCTTCGGTGATCGAGTCGTCGATCTCCTTCACCGTGGCCTCGCCGTTGGCGACCATGTGCAGCGCCTCGCGCCACAGGGCTTCCTGGAGGCGGTTGGCGATGAACCCGGGGACCTCGCTCGCCATGGTGATCACGGACTTGCCCGCGACCTCGTAGAAGCGGGAGGTCCAGGTGACCGCGTGCGGGGCCGTCCGGTCGCCGCCGACCACCTCGACGAGCGGGATCAGATAGGGCGGGTTGAAGGGGTGTCCGACGACCAGGCGGCCCGGGTCGGCGGCCGTGGTCTGCATGTCGGTCATGGGGTAGCCGGAGGTGGAGGAGGCGATGACGACTCCGGCGGGCGCGGCGGCGTCCAGCTGGGCCAGCAGATCGCGCTTCAGCTCCAGCTTCTCGGGGGCGCTCTCCTGCACGAACTGGGCGTCGGCGACGGCCTCTTCGAGGGTGGCCGTGACGCGCAGGCGGTCCGGTGAGGCACCTTCGGCCAGGCCGAGCTGGGTGAGCGCGGGCCAGGCGGCGTCGACCAGGCGGCGCAGCTTCTGCTCGGCGTCGGGGGCGGGGTCCCAGGCGGTGACGTCGTAGCCGCGGGCGAGGTAGTGGGCGACCCAGCCGCCGCCGATGACTCCGGCGCCGACACAGGCGATACGGCGTACGTCTTCGGGGGCACAGGGGGCGGGAGGCGTGGTGATGTCGTTCATGCGGGGGTCCTACTCGTCGTGGGGGTTTTGGCGCGGGGGCGGGGTGGGGGCAGGGCGGGGGCCAAGGTGGGGTGTAGGGCGGGGTGCCGGGTGGGGCCAAACGCCCTGTCAGGCGCGGGGCTTCAGGCCGAGCTTCTGGCGCGCCTCGTCCGGCGTGGCGACGCGCGAGCCGAGGTTCTCGGTGATCTGCACGGCACGCTCGACGAGTTGGGCGTTGCTGACCTTGTTGCCCTTGCCGAGGTAGAGGTTGTCCTCCAGGCCCACGCGGACCTGGCCGCCGAGCAGGATGGACTGGGCGACCCACGGCATCTGCATGCGGCCCAGCGCGAAGCTGGCCCACTGGGCGCCCTCGGGCAGCATGTTGACCATCGCCTGGAGGACACCCGGTTCGGCGGGGGCGCCCCACGGGATGCCCATGCAGAGCTGGAAGACGGTGGGGTTGTCGAGCAGCCCCTCCGCGAGGAGCTGCTTGGCGAACCAGAGCTGGCCGGTGTCGAAGATCTCCAGCTCGGGGCGGACGCCGAGCTCCTGGATGCGCTTGGCGCCCTGGCGCAGCATGTCGGGCGTGGAGATGTAGAGGTTGTCGCCGAAGTTGAGGGAGCCGCAGTCCAGGGTGCAGATGTCGGGGAGCAGGTCCTCGACGTGCGGGAGGCGGTCCAGGCCGCCCACGAGGTCGGTGCCGGGCAGCTCGCCGAGGTCCTTCAGCGGCGCGACCGGATCGATGACGAGGTCACCGCCCATGCCCGCGGTGAGGTTGATGACGACGTCGGTGCCGGTCTCCTTGATGCGCTCGACGACCTCGCGGTAGAGCCGCGGGTCGCGCGAGGGGTCGCCGGTCTCGGGGTCGCGGACGTGGATGTGCACGACGGCGGCGCCGGCCTCGGCGGCCTCCACGGCGGAGGTGGCTATCTGCTCGGGGGTGACGGGGACGTGGGGGCTCTTGCGTACGGTGTCGCCGGCGCCGGTGAGGGCGGCGGTGATGATGACGTCTTGGTTCACGGGCATGGTGAACTCTCCCTCGGTGATGGGTTGTCGGTGTTCTCGGGAAGGCGGCGGGGTGGGCGCCGCTAGGAGTGGCGCGCCACGGCGAGCGTCGCGTCCACGTAGACGGTCAGCGCCTCGTGCATGTCGTCGGGGGTCGTGCCGTCGGCGCCCGGGGTGGAGGCGAGCACCTGCGTGGCGAGGCCGTCGATGAGCGCGGTGAGCCGGAGCGCGGCGGACTGCGGATCTACGAGGCGGAACACGCCCTGGTCGACGCCGCGCCGGATCACGTCGGCGACGGTCGAACGCCACTGCCGGTAGTACTCGGCGTGCAGCCGGCCCACGGCGGTGGAGCGGGCGGCCTCCGCCCACAGGTCGAGCCAGACGCTCCACTGCCAGCGCTGCTGCGGGGTGCGGGGGATCTGGAGCTCGATCAGCTGGCGCAGTTCGGCGGCGGCGTCGGCCGCGTCGGCGACACGGGCCGCCCGGCGGGCGGTGTCCTCGTCCATGCACCAGCGGACGGCGGCTTCGAGGAGGTCGTCGCGGCCGGGGAAGTGGTAGTGGATGGCGGCGGTGCTGGTGGCGCAGGCCTCGGCGATGTCCGCGACGCGGACGGCGTGGAATCCGCGCTCGGCCACGAGCCGTACGGTCTCGCGGACGATCTGGAGGGGCCGGCCGCCCTCCGGTGCCGCTGCCGTGCGCTCGCGGCGCGCCTGGGGAGCGGCGGCGTGGGACGCGGGCTGGGCCTGGGTTCCGAGCAGCCACCCCGCGTCCACCCCGCCGGTGTCGGCGATGCGGGCCAGCTCCGCGGCGGTGAAGCGGCGGGTGCCGCCGAGGGAGCGGGACAGCTTGGAGGGGTCCATCACGATCCGCCGGGCGAATTCGCGCTGGGTCGCTCCGGCGTCGGCGATGACTTTGCGGACACGGTCCGCGACCTCGGGGTCTTGCTGCATGGGCGGTCACGCTACCCGGGCATTGCGCTGATCGCAATCTTCGGGGCAGGTCTTTTCCCAGTTGGATGCTGGAATTGCGATCCTGACTGACGCCTCAGTCACAGACACACGCCTCACAGGTGACACACGGGACCAACTGCGTGGGCCGACATGCTCCCGCCCAACCGCTCCCTCTGTGTACGACGGGGATGCGGATGGGCGGGAGAGACCCGCCATGCGGCAGCGGGACGGGACCCCACGGCGAGACGGATCAGCGCCGCCGACACGGATCAGCGGCGGGACGGATCAGCGGCCGGACGGATCAGGTGACGTCAGGTGCGGTCCTTCACCCCGGCGACGAACTCGTCCAGGTAGGGGTCGGCGATCTTCACCGGTCCCAGCTGGTGATGCTCCGCCGGGTCGACCGAGATCGCCCGCGCCCGTCCCGCGAGGGACTCCATCCGCGCACGCTCCCGCGCCGCATCGGCGTCGTCCCCCCGCTCGGCCGCGGACAGCGCCGCGAGTCCGTGCCGCATCGCGCCACCCCACAGCTCCGTCGCGTCGAGCCACTGCTTCGCGTCGTGGAGGAACTGCTGGTCAGGCAGCCCGGCCCGCAGCACCGCGGGGACCTTCTCGATCTCCCGGGCGGTGGGCCGCAGCGCCCGAACCGCCCCGGCGGGATCACTCTCGTACCGCTTCCAGAACGCGTCCAGCCTCGGGCCGAGGACCGGGGACTGCGGCTGCCAGTTCGACTCGCCGAACGTGGGCGCCGCGTGGTTGAGGTCCACGAACGTCCGCACCGCGGCGGCGACCCGCTCGTCGCCCCCGGCGAGGTACAGCGCCGCCTGCCGGCCCGACCGCGCCCGGTCGTACCCGCGGTCGTTCCAGGAGAAGTCGTTCATGGTGAAGACGGCGAGCTTGCTGGCCCCCTCCTGGTTCATCGGGTTGGAGACGATGCCGCTGAGGTGGCCGGACAGACCGGGTTCGCGCTTGTCGTAGGGCGCGAGCAGCAGTCGCCCCGTCGTCCGCGCGAAGTCGTTCACCGGGTAGTTGTCCCAGACGAACACCTTCCGCCCGAAGAGCTCGGCGGCCTTCTCCGCCTGGGCGTTCGTGATCTCCGGCGGGACCACGTCCGTGCCGGTCCACATCACTTCCACGGCGCCGTCGAGGTCGGCCCGCATCGTCTGCTTGTACGCGGTGTCCGTGAGGTCCCCGTACTCCGTGGGCACCATCTGCAACGGGTTGGCGCCCTCGTGCTCCGCGATGAACTCGCCCTGGACGGTGTTGAGGAGCCCCACCTGCGCCTTCGCCGCGGGCCCGCGCCCGGGCTCGCCGAACTTCGCCTTGTCCGCGTCGCAGTTCCACTTGGTGTAGCTGATGTCGTCCAGCGGCACCGAGAAGGACCGCACCCCGAGGTCGTACATCGCCTGGAGCTTCGCCGTCAGCGCCTTGACGTCCGCCGGGTCGGAGTAACAGATCGAGCCGCCCGGGGAGACGGCGAACGTGAAGCGCACGTGGTTGGCCGTCGCGCGCTCGACCAGCTTGCCCAGCTCGGCGCGCTTGTCCGCCGGGTACGGCTCGCGCCACTTCTCCCGGTGGTAGGGGTCGTCCTTGGGCGCGTAGACGTACGTGTTGGCCTTGGTGTCGCCCAGGAAGTCCAGCTGGTCGAGGCGTTCGCCCTCGGTCCAGGGCGGCCCGTAGAACCCTTCGATGCTGCCGCGCAGCGGCATGGACGGGAAGTCGGAGACCGCGGCCCCCGCGATCCGCCCCCGGGAGACGAGCTGGCCCAGGGTCTGCGCGGCGTAGAACTGCCCGGTGGCGTCCTTGCCCCCGAGCGCGACGGTGCGGTGCGTGACCCGCAGCGCGTAGCCCTCCGCCTGCTGCGGCACCTGCGTCCCGCCGAGCGCCTTCGCCAGGTCGGGCCGGTTCGCCGGGCCGAGCAGCACGGTCAGCGGGGCACGGCCCGACGCCTTGGCCCGTACGTCGATGTCACGCACCCCGTGGGCGCGCAGGATCTCGGTGACCCGGCTCCGTGCCGCCTCGTCCGTGTCGTCGCCGACGACGAGTTCGGCGCGCCGGGCGAGCGGCACGTCGTCGCCCGCCCGGGTCATGTGCTGCGGGGTCGGGGAGACGACGGGGAGGGTGCGGGCCACGGTCTCTTCCTGCGCGGCCTTCCCCTGGACCGATGCGGGTGCGGCCACCGCGGCAGGTGCCGACGGGACGGCGAGAACGGCCAGCGCGAGGAGCGCCGTTCGCGGTCTGAGCGTGCGGGTGGGGCGGGGCATGGAACCTCCCGGGCTTCGGGTTGGTGTGCGGGGCGTCAGGTTGGCAACGTTGTCTGCGGACAGGGGTGGTTGCCGACGGCCGGCGCGGCCACCGAGCGAAAGCGCTTGCGCGCCAGCAGGCTAGATCGAGAAAGATGCCCCATACAAGGGGGCGTGGGAGATCCAAGGAGGCGTAGGACGTTCACATTCCGCTGCCGTCACGGCCATGGGCGCCACGCTCATTCGCGTCGCGGCCATTGGCGTCAGAGCCATTGACCACCAAGAGACCAAGTGATTTATTCACTTCATGAGTTACGGCAGTCAACCCTCCCTGTCCGAGCGCCTCGCGGACGACATAGTCGAGATCATCCGCACCGAACGCCTCACCCCCGGCGACGCGCTGGCCTCCTCCCGCGAACTGGCCCGCCGCTTCGAGGTGACCACGCCGACCGTGCGCGAGGCGCTGCGCAGACTGGAGGCCACCGGAGTGGTGGAGTTCCGGCACGGGTCGGGGACGTACGTGGGGCCGGGCGTGGACCGCAGGCTCCTGGCCAACCCGCACCAGCCGCGCAGCGACCGCGCCTCGGTCCTGGAGCTGGTCGGGGCCCGCCTCGTCCTGGAACCGGCGATCGCGGCGGCTGCCGCACACCACCAGGAGGCCGACGGCGTACGGCAGTTGGAGCTGGCCACGGGCAACGCCCTGCTGCCGCCCGAGGAGTCCCTGCGCCAGTCCGTGCACTTCCACGTGGCGCTCGCCGAGGCGAGCGGCAACACGCTGCTCCGGGAAGCGGTCGAGGCCCTGCTGCACGTCAGGGCACGTGAACAGGTGGAGATCCGGCACCGCTACAACGACCGCGAGCGCGACCACGCCGAACACGTGGAGATCTACGAGGCGGTACGGTCCGGCGACGCGACGGCGGCGGAGCGGCTGACCCGCGAGCACCTGACGTCGATCCGCGAGGCGGTACTGGCGGCGGACTTCCCGGAAGGGGACGACGCCCGATGAGCGACACCTCCACGCAGTACGGATCCGGCGGCGCGGCGGACTCTCCCGCGCGCCACGGGGCACCGGACACCACCGATGCGTCGGACCGTGCCGCCCGCCCGCGATATCCGCAACACCCCTACCGCCTGGGCGAGATGACCACTGTGGAGGCCGCCGCCGCGGTCCGCGCCAGTCCGCTCGTCATCATCCCCGCGGGCGCCTTCGAGCAGCACGGGCCCGGGATGCCGCTGGCCACCGACACCATCCGGGCCGAGCACGTCGCCGACCTGGTCGCCGCCCGACTCGCCGGGCGGGCCGTCGTCGGGCCCTCGCTCGGCATCGGGGTCTCCCCGCACCACCTGGCCTTCGCCGGGACGGTGAGCCTGTCCACGGGGACGCTGGCGGCGCTCGTCCGTGACTACGTCGACAGCCTGCACCGGCACGGCTGGCGGGACATCCTCGTGATCACGGGGCACGGCGGCAACAACGCCACGCTGACCACCGTCGCCCAGGACCTGCTCGTCACCCACCCCGGCCTGCGGTTCGCCTGGACCCCGCTGACCTCACTCGCCCCGGACGCCGTCGCGGCGATGCGGCCCAGCGAGGTCCACGGCCATAGCGGGGAGGCGGAGACCGCCCAAATGCTGCACCTGGCACCGGAGTTGGTCCACCGCGAACGGCTCGCCCCGGGGTCCGTCACCCACCGCGACCTCGACCCCCTCTCCCGGCTCGCACGCCGTGGCGGCCACCCCGCCCTGACCGTGCCGTACGACCGGCTCAGCCCCAACGGCGTACTCGGCGACCCTCGCCGTGCCACGCCCGCGGACGGCCGGGCGATCGTCGACGCCGCCGTCCACCGCATCGTCACCTTCGCCAAGGAGTGGCTGGACCTGCCCGCCTGACCCCGCGTCACCCAACGACACCCCCTCCTCCCCCTCCCTCCCCGCCCTCTCCCCTCTGTCAGCCGTCCGCGCGCCCCGCGCCGTCGGCGGAAGGAGCCTGCCTTGAAACGCGTACTGTCCCGCACGGCCGCCTCTGTCATCGCCGGTCTCACCCTGCTCGCCGTGGCGGGCCCCGCCTCCCCCGCCCACGCCGGCACCCGCACCCCCGGCTGCCGCCAGGCCGCGCCGCAGCCGCCCGGCACCACCGCCCCGCACACCCTCACCAGCGGCGGCCTGACCCGGACCTACCAGCTCCACCTGCCGAAGGAGTACACGGGAGACCGCTCCTGGCCCGTGGTCCTCGCCTTCCACGGGCGCGGCAACACCGGTGGCGGCACCGAGGAGTTCAGCAAGCTCTCGGCCCTGCCCGCGATCGTCGCCTACCCGGAGGGTGTCGTCGGCACCGGCGACGGGCAGCGGCAGGCCTGGCAAGGCGCCCCGTACGCGGCACCCGGGGTGGACGACGTGGCCTTCACCGGGGACCTGCTCGATTCCCTGGAGAGCCGCCTCTGCGTGGACCGGCGGCGGGAGTACGCCACCGGGAAGTCCAACGGCGCGGGGTTCACCGCGCTCCTCGCCTGCCGGATGTCCGACCGGATCGCCGCTATCGCCCCCGTCGCCGGCGCCTTCTACCCCGGCACCGGCGAGAACTGCCGCCCCTCGCGACCGGTCCCGGTCATCGACTTCCACGGCACCGGCGACGCCACCATCCCGTACGCCGGTGACCCCGACCGCGGCCTTCCCGCGCTCCCCGCCCAGCTCGCCACCTGGGCCGACCGGAACGGCTGCCGCACCCGCACGCCGGACCGGGCCACCGCGCCCGACCTCACCGAGTTCCGCTGGACCGACTGCGCACGCGGCGCCGACGTCCGCCACGTGGCCGTCACGGACGGCGGGCACACCTGGCCCGGAGCCGACAGCTACAGCGGCGGCGGATACACGACCCAGAGCATCGAGGCACACGAGGTCCTGTGGAGCTTCCTCCGCCGTCACCCCCTGCGCTGAACCCGCGCGCCCCGCCCCCTCCCCACCCCTTCCCCGCGGAGCCGCCATGTCTTCCCCGCCCCCCGCCCTGCCGGACGCGCCACCTCCACCACCGGGCGAGCCCCCGCTCCCCCGCATCGTCCGCGCGATGGCCGTCGTCGAGCGCGCCGGGAACGCGCTGCCGCACCCCTTCTGGCTGTTCTGGATCCTGTCCGGCGTGCTCGCCGTCATCAGCGCGGTCCTCGTCGGCTTCGACGTCTCCGTCATGTCGCCGGGCGACGGCAAGCGCGTGGCCGTACGGAGCCTGCTCAGCGGGGACGGGCTCGCGATGGCCGTCTCGACGATGGTCGAGAACTTCGCCGCGTTCCCGCCGATGGCGACCATCGTGGTGGTCATCATGGGGGTCGCGGTCGCCGAACGCAGCGGATTCCTGGCCGCGTTGATGAAGGTCGGCGTCTCCCGCGTGCCCGCCTCATGGGTCGTCTTCGCCGTCGCCTTCGCGGGCACGGTCGCGCATGTCGCCTCGGCCGCCGCCTACGTCATCCTCGTACCGCTCGGCGGGCTCGCGTTCCGCGCGGTGGGCCGCTCCCCCGTCCTCGGCGTCGTCGTCGCCTACACCGCCATCGCCTCCGGCTACGACGCGAGCCCCGTGCCGACGCCGAACGACGCCATCTTCGCCGGGATCACCACGGCCGCCGCGAAGACGGCAGGCGGCGACGACGCCTACGTGTCGCCGCTGAGCAACTGGTTCTTCAACATCGCCTCCTCCCTCCTGCTCGCCGCCGTCATCACGCTCGTCACCCGCTACGTCCTGAGCAAGCGCCCCGACCTCGACGCCGATCCGGACGCGGACCTCGACGACATCGGCGCGCTCCGCCTCAGCGACCGCGAGCGCTCGGCCCTGCGCCGGGCGGGCGTCACCTTCCTGGTGGCTGTCGCGGCCCTGACCGCGGCCGTCGTACCGGCCTCCTCCCCGCTGCGCGGCGCGGGCGGCAGCATCGTCGAGTCACCGCTCCTGGACGGCATCGCGGCCATCGTCGCGTTCCTCTTCGCGCTCGTCGGCATCGTCTACGGGGCCCGGTCCGGGTCCGTGCGCACACCCGGGGACGTGCCGAGGCTGATGGCCGAGGAGGTCAGGCAGATGGCTCCGGTACTCGTCCTGTTCTTCGCGATCGCCCAGTTCCTCGCCTACTTCGACTGGACGCACATCGGCGACGTCCTGGCCGTCAGGGCGGCCGAGGTGCTCGAACACAGCCGACTGCCCATCGTGGTGGTCTTCTTGCTCATCCTGCTGCTCCTGACCGTCGTGAACGTCATGGTCACCAGCGGGTCCGCGATGTGGGCGCTGGCCGCACCCGTCCTCGTACCGATGCTGATGCTCGTGGACGTGCCGGCCGAGACCACGCAGGCGCTCTTCCGGATCGCCGACTCCGGTTCGACGGCCATCACGCCCATGAGCCCGTACTTCGTGATGGCGCTCGGCTTCCTCCAGCGCTACCGCAAGTCGGCGGGGCTCGGGACGCTCGCCTCGTACACGCTGCCGCTCGCCGTCGCCATGACTGTGGCCTGGACGCTGCTGTTCCTCGCCTGGTGGGCGCTGGGCGTCCCGCTCGGTCCCGGGGCACCCGTGCGGTGATGTTTGAACGCCGCCGGTCACGTAATGGTGTGACGCTCCGGCGGCGGCCGCATCGGCCGTCCTCGCCCGGGTAGTGCTCCGCTGCCCGTAAGCCACCGTCGCGAGGAGAACGCCGTATGTCGCAGCCCTTTGAACTGCCCAGCTTCTACATGGTGCATCCCGCGAGCCTCAACCCCCATGTGGAAGAGGCGAGGGAGCACTCCGGGAAGTGGGCACGTGACATGGGGATGCTGGAGGGGTCGGGCGTCTGGGAGCAGCGTGACCTGGACGCCCATGACTACGCGCTGCTGTGCGCGTACACCCATCCCGACTGTGACGCGGACGCGCTGTCCCTGGTCACCGACTGGTACGTGTGGGTGTTCTTCTTCGACGACCACTTCCTTGAGCTGTTCAAGCGGACCCAGGACCGCGAGGGCGGCAAGGCCTATCTCGACCGGCTGCCCGCGTTCATGCCGATGGACCTCTCCGCGCCCGTGCCGGAGCCCACGAATCCGGTCGAGGCGGGGCTGGCGGACCTGTGGGCGCGGACCGTGCCGTCCATGTCGCGCGACTGGCGGGCGCGGTTCGCCGAGAGCACGGAGAACCTGCTCAACGAGTCCCTGTGGGAGCTCTCGAACATCAACGAAGGCCGGATCGCCAACCCCGTCGAGTACATCGAGATGCGCCGCAAGGTGGGCGGAGCGCCCTGGTCGGCGGGGCTCGTCGAGTACGCGACGGGGGCGGAGGTGCCGGCGGCCGTCGCGGACGAGCGGCCGCTGCGCGTGCTCAAGGAGTCCTTCTCCGACGCCGTCCACCTGCGCAACGACCTCTTCTCGTACCAGCGGGAGATCGAGGACGAGGGCGAGCTGTCCAACGGCGTGCTCGTCCTGGAGAAGTTCCTCGGCTGCACCACGCAGGAGGCGGCGGACGCCGTGAACGATCTCCTGACCTCACGGATGCAGCAGTTCGAGACCACGGCGCTGACCGAACTCGCGCCGCTCTTCGCGCGGACCGGGCTGGCGCCGGAGGAGTGCGCGGACGTCCTCGCGTACGCCAAGGGGCTCCAGGACTGGCAGTCCGGCGGGCACGAGTGGCACATGGTGTCCAGCCGCTACATGAACAAGGGCGGTGCCGCGCGCTCGCCGCTCGACGGTCCCAGCGGGCCCGGCACGTCCACCGCCGGGGTGAAGGCGCTGATCGCGGCCACGGGTGCGGAGCGGTTGCGCGGGTACACGCACGTCCCCTTCCGGCGGGTGGGGCCGTCCCGGCTGCCCGATTTCGACCTGCCGTTCGAGGCCCGGCTCTCGCCGCATCTGGCGGCGGCGCGGCCCCGGGCCGTGGAGTGGGCGGCGCGCATGGGGATGCTCGAACCGCAGCCGGGGGTGCCGGGTTCGGACATCTGGGACGAGCTCAAGCTGTACGGCTACGACTTCCCGCTCTGCTCGGCGGGCATCGACCCGGACGCGGATCTCACGGCGCTGGACCTGAGCTCGCACTGGCTGACCTGGGGGACGTACGGGGACGACTACTTCCCGGCGGTCTTCGGCAGGCCCCGAGATCTCGCGGGGGCGAAGCTCTGCAACGACCGGCTCTCGCTCTTCATGCCGCTGGACCTCGCCGCCGTGCCTACGCCGGTGAACGCGATGGAGCGGGGCCTGGCGGACCTGTGGATCCGCACGGCGGGGCCGATGGACGAGGAGGCGCGCCGCACGCTGCGTACGGCCGTCGAGGTCATGACGGCCAGCTGGCTCTGGGAGCTGGACAACCAGGCGCAGAACCGCGTCCCCGATCCCGTCGACTACATCGAGATGCGCCGTCTCACCTTCGGCTCCCCGCTCACGATGAGCCTGTGCCGCCTCGGCCACGGCCCGCGGGTCCCCCAGGAGATCTACCGGACGGGGCCCCTGCGGAACCTGGAGAACGCGGCCGCCGACTACGCGGCCCTGATGAACGACGTCTTCTCGTACCAGAAGGAGATCGAGTACGAGGGCGAGGTCCACAACGGCATCCTCGTCGTGCAGAACTTCTTCGGCTGCGACTACCCGACGGCGCTCGGCATCATCGACGACCTGATGAGGTCACGCCTGAGCCAGTTCCAGCACGTGGCGACCCAGGAACTCCCCCTCCTGTACGAGGACTTCGCGCTCCCCCAGGAGACACGGGACATCCTGGACGGCTATGTGCACGAGCTGGAGAACTGGATGACGGGCATCCACACCTGGCACCGCGACTGCCACCGCTACCGAGAGGAATCCCTGACCCACCGCCCCCCACACCCCCCGACAGGCTTCGGCATGGCAGCGGTACGCCCGGACTGGCTGGCGGAATTCGCCCTGGCAGCAGACCGCCAGCTGGAGGAGTCGTTGGGAGGGGGGCGGGGGTGAGGGGGCGGGGGTGAGGGGGCGGGGGTGAGGGGGCGGGGGTGAGGGGGCGGGGGTGAGGGGGCGGCCGGCCCGGGCTGGGCCGGCCGCGCTCCGGCTGACTAGGTGGCGGGGGGTGGGGGGAGGATTTGGTGGAGGTGGGGGTTCGGGTGTTTTTCTCGGTGCCATTCCCTGGGGTAGCCGACCGAGACCTCCTGGAAGCGGACGCCGTCGTGCCAGGTGGTGCGGGGGATGTGGAGGTGGCCGTAGACGACCGCCGTCGCGTCGTACTTCACGTGCCAGTCGGCGGTCCGTTCCGTGCCGCACCACAGGGCGAACTCGGGGTAGTGCAGGACCCGGGTGGGGTGACGCACCATCGGCCAGTGGTTGATCAGGACCGTGGGCAGGCCGGGCGTGCGGCGGGCCAGCATGTCCTCGGTGAACGCGACGCGGGCGCGGCACCAGTCGTCGCGCCCCGGGTACGGGTCGGGGTGCAGCAGCACCTCGTCCGTGCAGACGACGCCCGCCTCGTGCGCCGCCCTCAGCGCCTCGCTCTTCGAGTGCGTGCCCTCGGGGCGGAACGTGTAGTCGTAGAGCAGGAACAGCGGGGCCACCGTGGCGGGACCGCCCTCGCCGCGCCAGACCGGGTAGGGGTCCTCGGGGGTCGCCGCGCCCAAGGAGCGGCACAGATCGACGAGATGGCGGTAACGGGCCTCGCCCCGCAGCTGGTTCGGGTCGTTGCGCGGCGTCCACAGTTCGTGGTTCCCCGGCGTCCACACCACCTTGGCGAAACGCTCGGTGAGGGTGCGCAGCGCCCACTCGACGTCGGCCATGCGCTCGGCGGTGTCCCCCGCGACGATCAGCCAGTCCCCGTCGGTCTCCGGGCGCAGGGACTCGAGGAACTTCCGGTTGTCGTCGTACGCGACGTGCAGGTCGCTGATCGCCCACAACTTCGGCTTCTTCTCGGGTACTTGTGTCACTCCGTGAGGCTAACCGGAGAGCTGATCGCGCGGGGCACGATCAGCTCCCTTCGGCGCGCCCGGGCGCGGAGTCGGTCCGCCGTCAGTGGTGCCCGTGCCCGCCGCCCCGCTGGATCTCCAGGTACTCCTCGGGCGTCGCCTTGGGCACCTGCGCCGACGGCCCGAACATAGCCCGCCCCAGCCGGGCCCGCAGCCGCTCGCCCCGGGTGACCTTGCGGGCCACGCCGTGCTCGTCGACGACCGGACCGATCTCGTACGGCTTGGGCTGCTCGTGGGCGGTCAGCTTGTACAACTCGCCCTGCGAAAGGGGCTCGTGGACCTCCACGTACTCACCGTGCGGCAGGCGTTTGATCGTGCCGCTCTCCCGGCCGTGCAGCGCCTTCTCGCGGTCGCGGTGCTGTAGCCCCATGCACCATCGATGGGTCACGAAGAAGGCGAGCACCGGCCCGGCGAAGACGGCGATCCGCACGAACCAGGTGATCGCGTTGATGGAGAGATGGAACTGCGTGGCCCAGATGTCGTTGCCGCCGCCGATCATCAGGACGCCGAACAGCGTCAGCCACGCCACCCCGAGTCCCGTGCGCACCGGCGCGTTGCGGGGCCGGTCCGCGATGTGGTGCTCGCGTTTGTCGCCGGTGATCCAGGCCTCGATGAACGGATAGGCGCCGATCGCCGCCAGGATCAGCGGGAAGAGCATGAACGGGATGAAGACGCCCAGCTCGGCCGTGTGCCCCCAGAAGTTGATCTCCCAGGTGGGCATCACCCGGATGAGCCCCTCGGAGAAGCCCAGATACCAGTCGGGTTGAGCGCCGGTGGAGACGAGATCCGGCCGGTAGGGCCCGATCACCCACACGGGGTTGATGGTCGCGACCGCGCCCATGAGCGCCAGGACACCGAAGACGAGGAAGAAGAAGCCGCCCGCCTTGGCGACGTAGATGGGCAGGAAGGGCGCCCCGACCACGTTCTTCTCGGTCTTTCCGGGCCCCGCGAACTGGGTGTGCTTGTGGTAGAAGACCAGGATCAGATGGGCCACGACGAGCCCCAGCATGATCCCCGGCAGCAGCAGCACGTGCACGCTGAAGAGCCGCGGAATGATGGCGTCCCCCGGGAACTCCCCGCCGAAGAGGAAGAAGGAGAGGTACGTCCCCACGATCGGGATGGACAGGATCGCACCCTGCGCGAACCGGATGCCGGTGCCCGAGAGCAGGTCGTCCGGAAGCGAGTAGCCGGTGAGGCCGGTGATGATCCCGAGGAACAGGAGCGTCCAGCCGAACAGCCAGTTGACCTCGCGCGGCTTGCGGAACGCGCCGGTGAAGAACACCCGCATCATGTGCACGAGCATGGCGGCGACGAAGACGAGCGCGGCCCAGTGGTGGATCTGCCGGATCAGCAGGCCGCCGCGCACCTCCATGCTGATGTCGACGGTGGACTCGAACGCCCGGGTCATCTGGATGCCCTTGAGCGGCGTGTACACGCCGTCGTAGACGACCTCGGAGCCGCTCGGTTCGAAGAAGAGCGTCAGCCAGACGCCCGTGAGGATCAGGATCAGGAAGCTGTAGAGGCAGATCTCGCCGAACATGAAGGACCAGTGGTCAGGAAAGATCTTGCGCATCTGGCTCTTGGCCAGGGTGTGGATACCGAGGCGGCCGTCCGCCCAGTCGGCGACCCGCTCCCCCTTGCCGGCCGGGGCCGGTCGTTTGCTGTCCCGGGTGTGCTCGAAACTTCCGCTCATTCGGCTACCCCCCTCAGGCGGCTACCAGGTTAGATCAGGGGGAGGCGGAGCCAACAGGCCGCCACGCGGCGGTAGTTCCCCATTCCCGCCGCGCCCCGCTGCGGCAGTTCCCTACTCCCGCCCCGCCACCTCCCGCTCCTCCACCTCCCGCACCAGCTCGATGGCCCGTCCCAGGGTCGTGAGCCGCGCCTCCAGGCTGTCGCCCGCCGGATAGAAGCGAACCGTGTTCACGCCCGCCGTGCGCCACACCCTCAGCCGGTCGCGGACCATGTCCTCCGTGCCGATGAGGGTGGTGGCGAGGACCATCTCGTCGGTGACCAGGCCGGCGGCGCCGTCCCGGTCGCCGGACTGCCAGCGGGTGCGGACCTCCGCCGCGATGTCGGCCCAACCCTGCCTGCTGTAGGCGTTGTTGTAGTAGTTGGTGCTGGCGGAGCCCATGCCGCCCAGGCTGAAGGCGAGCTCCTTCTTGCGGCTCGCGACCATCGTGCGCAGGGCGTCCTCGTCCTCGGCGAAGGCCACTTCGGCGCCCTGGCAGATGTTCAGCTCCCCCCGGGTGCGGCCGGAAGCGGCCAGGCCCGCGTCGAGGTGGTCGAAGTAGGCCTCCTTCGCGCCCTCGGGGACGAAACTGGTGCCCAGCCAGCCGTCCGCGATCTCTCCGGTCAGGCGGAGCATCTTGGGCGAGAGGGTGGCGAGGTAAATGGGGAGTTCGTGCTCGGCGCGCATGGACAGACGCATCGGCTTCGCCTCGCCGCCGGGCAGCGGCAGGGTGAACTCCCGGCCCGCGTACGAGATTTTTCCGCCCGTGGCCGCCTGGCGGATGATCTCCACGGTCTCCCGCATACGGGTCAGCGGCCGAGCGAACGGCACACCGTGCAGGCCTTCGATCACCTGCGGCCCCGACGCGCCGAGCCCGAGGAGGAAACGGCCGTCGGAGATGTTCGAGAGGGTGATCGCCGCGCGGGCGATGGCCGCGGGGGTCCGGGTCGCGAGCTGGATGATGCCGGAGCCGAGCAGCAAGCGTTCGGTGCGGGCGGCCAAGTAACCGAGCGGGGAAGGCGCTTCGGAGCCCCAGGCCTCCGCCACCCAGCAGATGTCCATCCCCAGCTTCTCGGCCTCGGTGACGAAGTCGACCGTCTCCCGCCAGTTCGCCCCGGACGCCTCGACGGTCGTCGACGTACGCATCACGCGCCCGCCTCTCCGAAAGCGACCCCTTCGGCCCCAGGAGCGACGCCCCCGCCTCCGGGAGCCGCCCCCTCGGCCAGCTTCTTGATCGCGTCCAGCGTGGCCGTCATGTTCTGCTCGAACTCCCGCATCCGTACGTACACGATCTTCTGCTCCTTCTCCGGCATCCGGTCGATGGCGTACGACAGCCCCGAGCGGCCCGGGCCCATCTGCATCCACTGGGTCAGCTCGGTGCCGCCGTCGTCCGTCGCCGCGAGGGTGAACCGCCAGACGGCGCTCGGCCGTTCGGGGTCCTCGACCGCCCAGGCGAACACGCGCGGGGCCGCGCACTCCACGACGTACGACGTGGTCTGCCAGGCGCCGAGCGACGGGTGCTCGCTGCGGCCGGCGAACCGGGCGCCGGGCACGGGCCAGGTCGCCCCGTCCAGCCACTCGACCGACCGCAGCTCCGCGCTCAGCGCGGGCATCAGGCCGATGTCGGAGACGAGCTCCCACACGCGTTCGGGTGACGCGGCGATCCGTGTGCGCACCTCGACCGTCGGCCTGTCCGCGTAGCGCGCGCCTGTCCACTCCATCGTGGTTCGCCTCTCTGTAGTCGCTGACCACGAGAGTTGCGTAGATAGACTCACTCGTCAAGGGTTGAGCCCCCGACGGTGACGCGGGGATTCAGCGGGTGAAGCGCTCCCGGATGTCCGGCCGTTCGGCGAGCCGCGCCGGGTAGCCGGGGCCGAGCCGCGGATGCGTGTCGGCGGCCGACATCGGCTCCTTGCAGTGGCCGCAGACCACCTCGGCCTCGCTCTCGTGCCCGCAGCGGTCGTGCTCGAAGACGACCGGCGCGCCCTCGTCGCCGCTCAGCCAGCGGTTGCCCCAGCTGTTCATCACGGCGAGCACGCCGAAGAAGTCGCGGCCCTTCTCGGTGAGCACGTAGTCGTAGCGCACCGGCTCGCTCTGGTAGGCGCGCTTCTCCATGAGGCCCTCGTCGACCAGGCGGCGCAGCCGGTCGGTCAGGGTGTTGCGCGCGATGCCCAGCTCCTGCTGGAAGACGTCGAACCGCTTGATCCCGTAGAACGCCTCGCGCAGCACCAGCGGCGTCCACCAGTCGCCCAGCAGATCCATGGTGCGCGCGATGGAGCAGGGCCAGTCGGCAAAGGAGGTCCGCCTCATGCCGCAAGGATACGAGAAAGACCGCCGGGCCCGGTGGGTCTCGGAACGGGACTCAGCAGACCGCGGTGGGTGCCGGCGCCACCACGTGACGTTCGACGCAAACGCGGCGCCCCCGTTGTGGAGCGGCCCGGAGGACTGATCGAGTGCAACCGTCACCTCGTACCCGCAAGGCCGGAGGCCCCGTTGCTCTTCACATCCGTGGACGATGTCGCCACCCGGCTCGCCGGGACGGGATATCTGGCCTCGACGGCCGTCGCCACCACCGTCTTCCTGGCCGACCGGCTCGGCAAGCCGCTGCTCGTGGAGGGCCCCGCGGGCGTCGGCAAGACCGAGCTCGCCAAGGCCGTCGCCGAGGTGGCGGACGCCCGGCTCGTCCGGCTCCAGTGCTACGAGGGCGTGGACGAGTCCCGCGCGCTCTACGAGTGGAACCACGCCAAGCAGCTCCTGCGCATCACCGCGGGGCGCGACGAGACCTGGGACGAGACGCGCACGGACATCTTCAGCGAGGAGTTCCTGCTGCCGCGCCCGCTGCTGACCGCCATCCGCGGCAGCGAGCCGAAGGTGCTCCTCATCGACGAGACCGACAAGGCGGACGTCGAGGTGGAGGGGCTGCTCCTGGAGGTCCTGAGCGACTTCCAGGTCACGGTCCCGGAGCTCGGCACCATCACCGCGACACGCCGCCCCTTCACCGTCCTCACCTCGAACGCGAGCCGCGAGCTGTCCGAGGCGCTGCGCCGCCGCTGCCTCTTCCTCCACATCGGTTTCCCCGACGAGGAGTTGGAGCGCCGCATCGTGCGTCTGAAGGTGCCCGGACTCGACGAGGCGCTGGCCCGGTCCGTCGTCCGTGTGGTCGGCGCGCTGCGCGCGATGGACCTGCGGAAGGTGCCGTCGGTCGCGGAGACCATCGACTGGGCCCGTACGCTCCTCGCGCTCGGCGCCGACTCCCTGGACGAGGACGTCGTGCGCGACAGCCTCGGCGTCGTCCTCAAGCACCAGGAGGACGTGCTGAAGGCGGCGGCCAAGCTGGATCTGGACGCCGTGTGACCGCGCCGGCCACCGGGGTTCCGGAGCGGCTCACCGCGCTCGTACAGGCACTGCGCGCGCACGGGATCCGGATCGGTACGGGCGAGACGGTGGACGCCGGGCAGGCGATCGAGGCCCTCGGTCTGGCCGACCGGGAGCGGGTGCGGGAGGGGCTGGCCGCGGCGCTGCTGCACGGCGAGGGGCAGCGGCCGGTGTTCGACCCCGTCTTCGACCTGTACTTCCCGCGCGGCGTCGGCGCTCCGGACGTACGCGCGGGCTCCGGTCCCGGGTCCGCCCCGGGCCGGGAGTTCGACCGGGACGATCTACGCGACCGGCTCGCCGCCGCGCTCGCCGCCAACGACCGGGCGCTGCTCGCCCAGTTGGCGGCCGAGGCGGTCGACGGCATGGGCGGGTACGGGACGCGGCCGGGCTCGGGGGGTACCGGCGGCTCGGACGGCTGGTCCTCGCACCAGACGCTGTCCCGGCTCCGCCCGGAGACGCTGCTGGCGCGCGTCCTGGCCGGCATGCGCCGGGGAGCGGCCGAGAGCGGCTCCGCGGGCGAGGGCGGCTCCCCGGGCGAGGGCGGGTTCACCGACCGCCTCGCCGCCGACGAGATCCGCCGCCGTATCGAGAGCTTCCGCGACGAGGTGCGCACCGAGGCGCGGCGGCGCATCGCCGAGCGGCGCGGCGCGGACGAGATCGCGCGGCGGGCCATCGCCCCGACCGCCGACCGGGTCGACTTCCTCGTCGCGGGCCGCGCGCAGCTAGACGAACTGCGCAGGGCGGTCCAGCCGCTGGCCCGCAAACTGGCGACACGCCTGGCCGCGCGCCGCCGTCGCGCCGCCCGTGGCCAGATCGACCTGCGCAGGACCCTGCGCGGTTCGCTGTCGACGGGCGGCATCCCGATGCGCCCGGTCCTGCGGCGCCGCCGCCCGGCGCGCCCCGAGCTGGTCCTCCTGTGTGACGTGTCGGGCTCGGTGGCGGGCTTCGCCCACTTCACGATGCTGCTGGTCCAGGCGCTGCACGACCAGTTCAGCAAGGTGCGGGTCTTCGCGTTCGTCAACCGCGTCGACGAGGTGACCGACCTCATCGCGCGCGGCACGGCCGACCCCGAGGGCCTGAGCGGCCGCATCATCTCGGGAGCGGCGGTCACCGGCTACCACGGCAGCAGCGACTACGGCTCCTCCCTCGGCGAGTTCACCGAGCGCTACGCCGACGCGGTCACCTCGCGCTCCACGGTCTTCGTGCTCGGAGACGCCCGCACGAACATGAGCGACCCGAACATCCCGGCCTTGCGCACGCTCGCCTCGCGCGCCCGCAAGGTGTACTGGCTCAACCCGGAACGCCGGGCCCAGTGGCAGACGGGCGACTCGGCGGCGGGCACGTACGCCGGCCTGGTGGACATGCACGAGTGCCGCAACGCCCACCAACTCAGCACCCTGATCGCCCACCTCCTGCCCATCTGAACCCCCAGTCCCGCCGCGCGCTTGCGGGCCGGCGGGCCCCGGGGCCCGGGCGGGCCCCGGGGCCCGGGAGGGCCCCGGGTCCTCGGCTTCTGGGTCATGTCAGCGGGCGAACCAGCTCGCGCCCGCGAGCGGTCCCACGACCGCGGCGGCCAGGGCGACCAGGCGGTACGGCACCTGCTGGATCGTCACGCTCATGCCACCGATGCGCAGTTCGAAAAACGGCGGAGTGGGCGACTGGGTGTTCTTGGAGCTCATCTGCGGTCCCTCCGGGGAGTCGGAAAACGACGAAGCCCCGCCTGCTTGAGGCGGGGCTTCGACTGGTGGTGGTGCCATGGACCCCTGAGGACGGTCACGCGGTTGCCCGGTCACCGGCCCTCGGGGGTCGTTGTCCTGCACGCCCCACTCCGCACGGTTCTGGGCGGGGGCACCAGGCTCGCGCTTGCGCGACCGCGAAGCGGCTTGGCCTGGTGCCCCCGCCCGGGACCGTGTTCGGATGGGCGTACAGGACAACGGCTCCGAGGGCCGGTCAGGGCGTGCTCTTCTTGCCGGTCCCCCGCACCGGGTTCCGCATGCTTCTGCGGAAGCGGTAGATCCGCCCCTCGACGGCACGCTCGCTGAGCCGCAGGTGGTCGGCGATCTCGTCGTGCCGGTAGCCGGCGGCCACGAGGGCCAGCACGGAGCGGACCTCGGGCTCGGCCGTGCGCAGGGCCCGCTCCAACTCGTCTCGGGTGACGGCCCCGAGGGCGGGGTCGGCGGGAGCGCCCTTGGCGGCGATGACCGCGGCGCAGGCTTCGTGCTCGTCGAGCCGGCGTAGGCGGGCCTTCCGCCACCGTTCGAACACCGTCGGGAATTGCAGGTGGAGCGCGCCCACGAACCAGGTCTCCAGCGCGGCGCCCTTGCCCGCGTCCCACGTGTCCCATGGCTGGACCCGCTGTTCCAGGACCGCGATGAGGGTCTGGCTGGCCAGGGCGTGGCGCTCGTCGGCCGAAGCGCGCAGGGTCTCCAGCTCGTCGAAGGTCGGTGAGATGTGGGGCCATACTCCGCGGCACGCTTCGTAGATCCGCCGTGAACGGATCTGGCCCAGCAGGACTCTGTATCCGTGCGCGCTGACACGGTCACGGACCTCGGTGTCCGGCACGCCGGGGCAACAGTCGCGGGCATGCGGCCTGTTCGGTGTCGCCGATGGGTCTCCCATGATGGTTATATGCACCACCCGCCCCACAACCCACGCGCATTTCTCAAGTTTTTTCGACGTCTTGGCAGCCACCCGGCGGTGTCGCCCGGGGGCGGTGCCCCGGGGTCCGGGCCGCGCCGCCCTAAGCTGGCCCGGCAGAGGTGGGCGTGTGGTGAGGAGATGGTGGGGTGGGTGCGGTGGAGCAGGTCAAGGAGGAGATCCGGGCTCGGGTCGGGGAGGTGCGGGAGGAGCTTGTCGGGCTCAGCCGACGGATTCACGGGCATCCCGAGATCGCGTTCGAGGAGCGGCGGGCCGCCGGGTGGTGTGCCGAGGTGCTGCGCGGGCACGGGTTCGCGGTGACGGCGCCTGCCCATGGGCTTGAGACCGCCTTCGAGGCGACGATGGGATCGGGTCCCGTGACCGTCGCGCTGACCTGTGAGTACGACGCGCTGCCCGGCATGGGGCACGCCTGCGGGCACAATCTGATCGCGGCGGCCGGGGTGGGGGCCGCTCTCGGGCTTGCTCCCTTCGTCGATCAACTGGGCCTCACCGTACGGGTGTTGGGCACCCCTGCCGAGGAAAGCGGGGCCGGGAAGGCGCTGCTGCTGGACGCCGGGGCCTTCAAGGGGGTCGACGCGGCGATGATGGTCCACCCGTGTCCGTTCGAGGTCGCCGACTTCCGCTCGTACGCGATGGGGGCGCTCTCGGTGGAGTACACGGGCAAGTCCGCGCACGCCGCGCTCAACCCGCAGGACGGGCGGAACGCGGCCGACGCGCTGACCGTGGCGCAGGTCGCCCTCGGGCTGCTCCGGCAGCAGCTGCCCGGGGAGTGGAAGGTGCACGGGATCACCACCGGGGCCGGGACCGCGCTCAACGCGATTCCCGAACGGGCGAGCGCCGCGTACGCGCTGCGGACCCCGTCGGTGGAGGACCTGCGCGAGCTGCGGGAACGGGTGGCGGACTGCTTCCGGGCGGGCGCGCTCGCGGCCGGGTGCTCGGTGGAGCTGGAACAGCCCGCGCCCGACTACCTCGACTTCCGGTCCGACGCCGGACTCGTCGCGCTGTGGGAGGCGAACGCCCGCGCCCTCGGCCGGCCCGAACCGCAGCGGCGCGGGCCCTTCGCCTCCACGGACATGGGCAACGTCTCGCACGTCGTGCCGTCGATCCACCCCGTGCTCGACATCAGCGGGGGCGGCTGCGGCCCGCACCAGCCGGAGTTCGCCGCCGCGGCCGCCACACCGGTGGCCGAACAGGCCATGGTCGACGGGGCCGTGGGGCTCGCGTGGACGGCCGCGGACTTCGCCGTCAGCCGGTCGGCGGTTTCGTCACCGCCGCCTTCGTAGTGGCATCCGTGACCGCCTTCGCCGACGGCACGACCACCGGGGAGCCGTCGCCCGGCGCCGACAGGATGTCCGCGTCGATGCCGTACAGCTCCTTGACCAGCTCGGCGGTCACCACCTCGCGGGCCGGGCCGTTCGCGACGACCTTGCCCGCGTTCATGGCGATGACGGTGTCGGCGTACCGCGCGGCGCTCGCCAGGTCGTGCAGGACCATGACGACCGTGCGGCCCGCGGCGGCCACCTCCCTGACCAGGGAGAGGACTTCGACGGCGTGCCCGAGGTCCAGGGCGCTCGTCGGTTCGTCCAGGAGCACGATCGGCGTCTGCTGGGCGAGGACCATGGCGAGCCAGCAGCGCTGCCGCTGGCCGCCGGAGAGGTGGTCGAGCCGGCGCGCGGCGAGCTCCGTGGTGCCGGTGGCCTCCAGGGCCTCGCGCACCGCGGCCTCGTCCTCGCGCGACCACTGGCGGAACAGACCCTGGTGGGGATGGCGGCCGTAGCGGACGAGTCCGGCGACGGTGACCGCCTCGGGGGCCTGCGGCGACTGGGCGAGCAGCGCGATGCGGTGGGCCGCGCGGCGCTGCGTGAGCCGCCACACGTCCTCGTCGCCGGCGCGCACCGTGCCCGAACTCGGCTTGTGGAGGCGGGAGACGGAACGCAGCAGCGTCGATTTCCCGCAGCCGTTCGGGCCGACGATGGCGGCGACCTGTCCGCTGGGGATGGTCAGGTCGACGCCGTCCACGGCGGCCGTGTGGCCGGGGTAGCCGGAGGTGAGCGCCTCGACGGTCAGTTGCACGGGGTCAGGCCTTTCCGGTCTGCTGCTCGGAGTTCTTGCCGAAGAGGACCCACAGGAGGAAGGGTCCGCCCAGGACGCTGGTGATGACGCCGACGGGGATCTCCACGGGGGCGACGACCCGGCCGAGCGCGTCGGCGGCGCCCACGAGGGCCGCGCCGACCAGGGCCGAGCCGATGACCGGGACGCGGGTCGGGCCGCTGAGCCGGGTGGCGACGACGGGTGCGGCGAGCGCGACGAAGGCGATCGGGCCGCCGATGCCGACGGCGACGCCGGACAGGGCCACGGCGAGCGCGAGGGTGACCGCCCGCACGCGGCGGACGTTCACGCCGAGGGTGGCCGCCATGTCGTCGTCGAAGCGCAGGAGTTGGAGGCGGCTCCCGGCGACGAGGGAGAGCGGGACCAGGACGAGCAGGACGATCGACAGGGGGGTGCCGACGCTCCAGTCCCGGCCGCTGAGCGAGCCGACGGTCCAGAGGAAGACGCCGCCCGCGGTGTTGTCGTTCTCGCGGGACATGACGAGGTCGGTGACGGCACCGATCACGGTGGAGACGCCGATGCCGACGACCAGGATGCGGTATCCGCCGCTGCCCGCGCCGCCGGCGCAGGCAACGACGACCATGGCCGCGGCGGCGGCCCCCAGCGGCCCCAGCCACCAGTCGCCGATCATGCCGGTGGACGAACCGACGACGGAGGCGACGACGGCCGCGGTGGCCCCCTCGTTGACGCCGATGAGGTCGGGGGTGGCGAGCCGGTTCCCGGCGAGCGTCTGGGTCAGGCAGCCCGCGACGCCGAGCGCCGCGCCGACCATCAGGCCCACGGCGATCCGCGGGAGGCGGAAGTCCTGGACGAGCATGACGGTGGCGGAGTCGCCGGTTCCGAGCAGGCCGGAGAGGCTGTCGGACAAGCTCATCCCGGTGGAGCTGGCGAAGGTGGCGAGCGAGACGACCGCCGCGATCACCAGCGTGAGCCCGACGGCGGCCAGGGCGCTGCGGTGCGGGAAGAGCCAGGAGAGGGTCCCGACGCGTACGGCGGTGGAGTCGGGCGGCGTGATGTCGGCCTCGGTCGGCTGCGTGGGCCCGGTCGCTTCCGAGGACTCTGGTGCCTCGTGGGTGCTCACGTCGTGACCCCCGCCGTGGACATCCGCTGCGAGCGGGCGATCCAGATCAGCAACGGGCCGCCGATGAAGGCGAGGAGCACGCTGACCGGGGTCTCCCAGGGGCGGATCACGATCCGGGCGAGGAGATCCGCGGCGATCATCACGTTCGCCGCGACGAGCGCGGAGAGCACCAACTGGCCCGCCATCCGGGGGCCGGTCACGGCCCGCGCCGCGTAGGGGGCGAGCAGGCCGAGGAAGGCGATGGGCCCGGCGAGGGCCACCGCGGAGCCCGCGAGGAGGGTCACGGCCGCGGCGACGGTCAGGCGGATGCGCCCCGGGTGGTGGCCCAGGGAGCGCGCGCTGTCGTCGCCGAGCGCCAGGGCGGCGAGCGGGCGTACGCAGCAGAAGGCGATCAGGAGCCCGGCCGCGATCAGCGGGATCAGGGGGTATGTCTCGGAGGTCTTGATCCCGGCGAGCGAGCCGATGGTCCAGTAGCGGTAGGTGTCGAAGGTGGCCTGCTCGCCCAGGAGGACGTACGACGTCATGCCGTGGAAGGTCGCGCCGAGCGCCGATCCGGCGAGGACGAGCCGCAGCGGCGAGCCCGCGGCCCGGCCGGACGCGGCCAGCAGCAGCACCACGGCGCTCGCGGCCATGCCGCCGGCCAGGGCCCACACCAACACGCCGTACGCCGAGGTCACCTGGAAGTAGGTGAGGCCGATCACGACGCCCAGCGCCGCGCCCGAGTTGACCCCGAGGAGGCCGGTCTCGGCGAGCGGGTTGCGCGTGACGGCCTGAAGGAGGCAGCCGGCGGCGCCGAGGGCGACGCCGACCAAGGCGCCGGCGAGCGTGCGCGGGAGGCGTACGTCCATGACGGCGAGCCGTATCTGGGCGTCGGCCCGCGCCGACGGATCTCCGGTGAGGAAGTCCCAGGCGCGGCCCATGGGCGTCGACCCGGACCCCACCAGGAGCGACAGCAGGCCGAGCGACAAGAGCAGGACGACGAGGGCGGCGGCCGCCCACAGCGTGGGGCGATGCATCTTCGCCAAGTCCGGTATCGGAGGTCTGGATCCGGACGTTGGGACCGGCCCCCCTTGCGCAACCAACATGAAGTTAGCCTAACCTAACCTTGACTTGGAGCCCCGAGTCGGGGTGGCGGCGAACTCCCTGTGCTTTCAGGGGCGATTCGTCATGCCCCGACGCGGCCAGGGATAACCCTTATGTCCGGCCTGACCCCCGGACTCTGAAGCATGGAGATCACGGACATGTCCTCGAACCACTCCCCGCGCACTCGGCTGACCGCGGTCGCGGCCCTCACCCTGGCCTCCGCCCTCACCCTCTCCGCCTGCGGTTCGGACTCGTCCGACGACTCCGACTCCGGCAGCAAGGCCAAGAACGCCGCGAAGGCCGTCACCGTCACCGACGCCTCCGGTGCGGAGGTAAAGGTTCCGGCCAACCCCGAGAAGGTCGTCGCGCTGAGCGAGATGGACCTGGACTCCGCTCTCGCCCTGAAGGTCAAGCCCGTCGGGCTCTCCGCGGGCCGCGGCCAGAAGGGTGCCCCCGAGTACCTGGCCGACCAGGCCAAGGGCATCCCGGTGGTCGGCGCGGTCACCGGCCCCGACCTGGAGAAGGTCCTCCAGGCCAAGCCGGACGTCATCCTCGCCGGGCAGCTCGCCGACCAGCAGGTCCTCAAGCAGCTCAAGGAGATAGCCCCGACGGTCGTCACGATCGACAGAACCAAGGACTGGAAGAAGTCCCTGGAGATCACCGGCAAGGTGCTCGGCAAGTCCAACGAGGCGAGCGCGTTCCTCAAGGACTACGACACCAAGGCCGCCGCCGTGCAGAAGAACCTCGGCGACAACGCGGGCGCGAGCGTCTCCGTGGCGCGCTACTCCGCCAAGGGCACCGCCGTCATGCAGCAGGGCGTGTTCATCTCCGACGTCCTGAAGGACCTCGGCTTCAAGCGGCCCGGCATCCAGAACAAGAAGGGCGAGGGCCACTCGACGCCGCTCAGCGACGAGGACCTGAAGCAGATCGACGGCGACTGGCTGTTCATCGGCACCCTCGGCTCCACCGGTCCGGACGCCGACCTCTTCAAGGAGCTGAAGGGCAAGGCCGCGTACAAGCAGCTCGACGCGGTCAAGGAGGACCACACCACCGAGATCGACGGTTCGAAGTGGACCAGCCTGGGTGGCGCGCAGGCCGCCGTCTCCGTCCTGGAGGACGTCGAGAAGGCGATGGGCAAGTGACCTCCGGCATAACCGACCCCGAGCTCGCGGGCCGGGTGGCCCTGGTCACCGGCGCGGGCCGGGGCATCGGACAGGCCGTGGCCCGCGCGCTCGCCGAGCGCGGCGCGCGGGTCGTGGCCGCCGACCGCTCGCCCGACGTCAAGAACCAGCCGACGGACGGTCCCGTCACCGGCCTGGTCCTCGACGTCACCGACGCGGCAGCCGTGGACGCGGCGATCGACGACATCGAGCGCACCGTCGGGCCGTTGGACGTCCTCGTGAACGTGGCGGGCATCCTGCGGCCCGCCCCGGTCGTCGACCTCACCGACACCGACTGGGCGGAGACCTTCGCCGTCAACACCAACGGCGTCTTCCACACCTCGCGCGCGGCGGCCCGCCGCATGACCGCGCGGGGCAAGGGCTCCATCGTGACGGTCGGCTCGAACGCCGCCGGGGTGCCGCGCACCCAGCTGGCCGCGTACGCCGCGTCCAAAGCCGCTGCCACGATGTTCACCAAGTGCCTCGGCCTCGAAGTCGCCCGCGACGGCGTGCGCTGCAACGTCGTGTCGCCCGGTTCCACCCACACCGACATGCAGCGGCAGCTGTGGACGGGCGACCACGAGCAGGCCGCGGCCCGCGTCATCGACGGCGACCCGGACTCCTACCGGGTCGGCATTCCGCTCGGCCGGATCGCCGACCCCTCCGACATCGCCGACGCGGTCGCCTTCCTGGTCTCCGACCGGGCCAGGCACATCACCCTGCACGACCTGTACGTGGACGGCGGCGCCACCCTGCGCGCCTGAAAGCCGCGCCGCCCTCCCCTACTTGACGAGGAGTCATCCGTGACACCCCCCAACGACGTGGTCGCAGTCGCCGCCCCCACCACCCCCGGGGCCGTCGGCGCGGCGACCGCGCTGCTCGACGCCTACCGACCCGGCGACACCCGGTTCTTCGCGTCGCCCACCCGTACCCTCCTCGCCCACGGCACGGCCGCCGAAGTGCCGCACGACGAGCGGCCGTTGGCCGAGCGGGTCGCCGCCACCCTCGACGCGCAGGTGCGCGCGGGCAACCAGGCTCCGGTCGTGGTGGGCTCCATCCCCTTCGACCCGGCCGAGCCCGCCGTCCTCGCCGTGCCCGAAGCGGCCCGCTGGGCGCCCGCCCTGCGCACCGACCCGCTCGTGGCCCTGCCCACCCCGCCGCCCGCCACGGCCGGCGGCTGGCAGGTGCGCGAGGTCCCCTCGGGCGCGGAGTACGCCGCGTCGGTCGAGGCGGCGGTGGCGCGTATGAAGAGCGGTGAGTTCGACAAGGTCGTCCTCGCCCGCACCCTGGAGCTGTCCACGCCCTCATCGGGCGGCCCGCTCGACCTGCCCGCGATGCTCCAGCGCCTTGCCCGGCGCGACCCGCACGGTTACTCCTTCGCCGTGCCCTCGGGCGAGGGCCGCACCCTGCTCGGCGCCAGCCCGGAGCTGCTCGTCTCCCGGCACGGCAACCGCCTGACCGCCAACCCGCTGGCCGGTTCGACGCCCCGCTCGGCGGACCTCGCCGAGGACGTGCGCCGGGCCGCCGCGCTGCTCGAATCGGCGAAGGACCTGCACGAGCACGCCGTCGTCGTGGACGCCGTGCACAAGGCGCTCGCCCCGTTCTGCACCGACCTGGAGGTGCCGGAGCGGCCCACCCTGGTGCGCACCGCCACCATGTGGCACCTGTCGACGACCGTCACCGGCGAGCTGGCCGAACCGGCCACCTCCGCCCTGGAGCTGGCCACCGCCCTGCACCCCACTCCGGCCGTCTGCGGTACCCCCACCGGGCACGCCCGTGACGTGATCGGCGAGCTGGAGCCTTTCGGCCGCGGGCACTACACCGGCATGGTGGGCTGGAGCGACGCGCGCGGCGACGGCGAGTGGGTCGTCACGATCCGCTGCGCCGAGGCCGAGGAGACGGAGAGCGGCGGACGGCTGCGGCTCTTCGCGGGCGCGGGCGTCGTGGCCGACTCCTCGCCGGAGGCCGAACGCGCCGAGACGGGCGCCAAGTTCCGTACGTTCCTGGACGCGGTGGGGGTCGACCGATGACGACGACGGACACGCGCACCGACGCACCGCCCATCCCGGAGGTGTTCGCCGAGCGGTACCGCGCCGCGGGCTACTGGCGCGGCGAGACCTTCGGCGGCATGCTCCGCGAGCGCGCCGACGCGCACCCCGCCCGGGTCGCGGTCACCGACGGGGAGCGCAACTGGACGTACGGCGAACTCGACGTGCGCGCCGACCAGTTGGCGGCCGGGTTCCTGGCGCGCGGCATCGGCAAGGGTGACCGGGTCGTCGTCCAGCTGCCGAACGTCGCCGAGTTCTTCGAGGTGATCTTCGCGCTGTTCCGGATCGGCGCCCTGCCGGTCTTCGCGCTGCCCGCGCACCGCGAGACGGAGATCCACTACTTCTGCGCGTTCACCGAGGCCGTCGCCTACGTCATCCCGGACCGGGCCGGCGGCTTCGACCACCGCGACCTCGCGGCCAAGGTCCGCGCCGAAGTGCCCACCCTGCGCCATGTGTTCGTGGTGGGCGACCCGGGCGAGCACACCGCCCTGGCGGACGTGCCGCGCGAGCCGGTGGAGATCGACGGCCCCGAGCCGTCCGACCTCGCGTTCCTCCAGCTGTCGGGCGGCAGCACCGGCGTACCGAAGCTGATCCCCCGCACCCACGACGACTACATGTACTCGCTGTGGGGCTCGAACGAGATCTGCGGCGTGACGGAGGACTCCGTCTACCTCGTGGCGCTGCCCGCGGCCCACAACTTCCCGCTGTCGTCGCCCGGTTCGCTGGGTCTGCTGTACGCGGGCGGCCGCGTGGTGATGTGCCCGCGGCCCGACCCGGACACCGCGTTCCCGCTCATCGAGCGCGAGCGGGTGACCATCACCGGGCTCGTCCCGCCGCTGGCCCTGGTCTGGACGGACGCGGGGCGCTCCACGCCGTACGACATCTCCAGCCTGGAAGTGCTCCTGGTGGGCGGCGCGAAGTTCAGCGAGTCGGCCGCGCGCCGGGTCGCCCCCGCGCTCGGCTGCACCCTCCAGCAGGTCTTCGGGATGGCCGAGGGCCTGGTCAACTACACGCGTCTGGACGACCCGGCGGAGACGATCGTCACCACCCAGGGCCGCCCGATCTCTCCCGACGACGAGATCCGCATCGTCGACGACCTCGACCAGGCCGTGCCGGACGGCGAGGCGGGCCATCTGCTGACCCGCGGCCCGTACACGATCCGCGGTTACTGGCGCGCGCCCGAGCACAACGCCCGCTCCTTCACCGCTGACGGCTTCTACCGCACCGGCGACATCGTCAGCCGCACCCCCACCGGGCACCTGGTGGTGGAGGGCCGGGCGAAGGACCAGATCAACCGCGGCGGCGAGAAGATCGCGCCGGAGGAGGTCGAGAACATCATCCTCGCCCACCCCCACGTCCACGACGTGTCGGTCGTCGCCGTCCCCGACGAGTACCTCGGCGAGCGGACCCTCGCGTACGTGATCCTGCGCGCGGACGCCGGACCCCTGAAGCCCGTCGTCATCAAGAAGTTCGTGCGGGAGCGGGGCCTGGCCGCGTACAAGGTGCCCGACCGGGTCGAGTTCGTGACCGCCTTCCCGCAGACCGGCATCGGCAAGATCAGCAAGAAGGACCAGCGGACGACCGCCGCCGCTCCGGGCAGCTGACCTCCGCGCGGGCGACCCCCGCGCGGCCGGCCCCGCCCGGCGCCACCCCGATCCACCCAGCTACCCCGCGTTTCCCGAAAGGCCCCCACCATGGCGCTCCCCGCCGTCACGCCGTACCCGATGCCCTCCCCCGAGGAGCTGCCCGCGAACCGGGTCTCCTGGACCATCGACCCGCAGCGGGCGGTGCTGCTCGTCCATGACCTGCAAAACCACTTCCTGACCGCCTACACCCCCGACACCTCGCCGACCACGGAACTGCTTTCCAACGTCGGCGAGCTGGCGAAGGCGGCCCGCGCGTCCGGCATTCCCGTCATCTACTCCGCGCAGCCCGGCGGTCAGTCGCCGGCCGAGCGCGGTCTCCAGCAGGACTTCTGGGGGCCGGGGCTGCCCGACGACGAGCACGCCAAGGCCATCGCGGGCCCGGTCGCGCCGGAGCCCGGCGACACGGTGCTCACGAAGTGGAAGTACAGCGCGTACGTCCGCACCGACCTGGAGCAGCGCATGCGTGAGACGGGCCGCGACCAGCTCGTCGTCGTCGGCGTGTACGCGCACATCGGCGTCCTGATGACGGCCTGCGACGCGTGGATGCGCGACGTGCAGGCCTTCGTGGTCGCGGACGCCGTCGCCGACTTCTCGCGCGAGGAGCACGACATGGCGCTGCGGTACGCCGCGGGCCGGTGCGCGGTCGTCACCACCACCGACACGGTTCTGAAGGGGATCTGACATGGCGCTCAGCGTGGAAGTCATACGGGCCGACGTCGCCGACGTGCTCGGCGAGGACCCGGCCGACATCCCCCTCGACGAGAACCTCGTCGACTACGGCCTGGATTCGGTGCGCATCATGTCGCTCATCGAGCGCTGGCGCCGCGAGCACGAGATCACCGCCACCTTCGTCGACCTGGCCGAGCAGCCCGCCATCGAGGCCTGGGCGCCGATTCTGGGAGCCTCGGCATGAGGCTCACCGCTGCCCAGTCGGGCATGTGGTTCGCGCAGGCGCTCGACCCCGGCAGCCCGGCCCAGAACACGGCCGAATGCCTGGAGATCCACGGTCCCCTCGATCCGTCGCTGTTCGCCCGGACCCTGCGTCAGGTGGTGTCCGAGGCCGACGCCTTGCGCGTGCGGATCATCGAAGGGGCCGAGGGTCCGGCCCAGTTGGAGGTCGTCGATCCGACGCTGCCCCTGAAGGTGCGCGACCTGCGGGCCGCGGCCGACCCGGACGCCGACGCGCGGGCCTGGATGCGCGAGGACCTGGCCACGCCCTTCGACCTGGCGGCCGGACCACTGTTCGCGCACGCGCTCTTCCGCGTCGCCGACGAGCGGTGGCTGTGGTACCAGCGGGTGCACCACATCGTGATGGACGGCTTCGGCTACTCGCTGCTCGCCCGCCGCACCGCCGAGGTCTACACCGCGCTCGCCGCGGGCGACGAGCCGGGCGACAGCCCCTTCGGGCGGCTGGCGGACCTGGTCGCCGAGGACACCGCGTACCGCGCGTCGGAGGCGTTCGAGACGGACCGCGGGTACTGGAAAGGCGCCTTCGCCGACCGGCCCGAGGCGCGCAGCCTGGCCGGGCGCACCGCGCTGCCGTCCCGCACCTTCCACCGCCGCAGCGCCCGCCTCTCCCCCGAGGCGACCTCGCGGCTGCGGGAGTCGGCCGCCTCGATGCGGGCGACCTGGCCGGAGGTGCTCGTCGCCGCCCAGGCCCTGTACGTCTCCCGGGCCACCGGCTCGGCCGAGGTGGTGCTCGGCCTGCCGATGATGGGCCGCATGGGTTCGGTGGCGCTGCGCGTGCCCGGCATGGTGATGAACGTGCTGCCGCTGCGGCTCACCGTGACCCCGCAGGCCACCTTCGCCGAGCTCACCCGGCAGGTGGTGCTCGGCATCCGCGCCGCCCGCCGCCACCAGCGCTACCGCTACGAGGACATCCGCCGCGACCTCGGCCTGCTCGGCGAGGGCCGCGCGCTGGTCGGGCCGCTGGTCAACGTCATGCCGTTCGACTACGGCCTGACCTTCGCGGGCGCCCGCACCGAGGCCCACAACCTGTCGGCGGGCCCGGTCGACGACCTCACGGTCAACGTGTACGACCGCGCCGACGGCAGCGGCCTGCGCATCGACTACGACGGCAACCCCGCCCTGTACGCCCCGGAGGAACTCGGCGTCCACCAGGCGCGGTTCATGGAGCTCCTGGAGCGAATCGCCGATGCGGGCCCGCACGTCCCGCTGGCCGAGCACACCATCGCCCGCCGCGCCGAACTCACCCTCGTCGTCGACGAGTTCAACGCCACCGCGCACCCGGTGCCGCCCACCACCCTCGTCGGCCCGATCGAGGGCCAGGCCGTGCGCACCCCGGACGCCACCGCCCTGGTCTTCGGCGACCAGGAGCTGACGTACGCCGAGCTGAACGCCCGCGCCAACCGCCTGGCCCACCGGCTCATCGAGGCCGGCGTGGGTCCGGGCGCGCTCGCGGCGGTCGCCGTGCCCCGCTCCCTGGATCTGGTGATCACGCTCCTGGCCGTCCTGAAGGCGGGCGGCGCCTACCTGCCGCTGGACCCGGACTACCCGGCGGACCGCCTCGCGTACATGCTGGACGACGCGGGCCCCGCCTGCGTGATCGCCGACCGCGCCGGCCGGGTGCCCGCGTCGGACGTGCCGCTCATCGCCCTGGACGGCCTCGACACGACGCCGTACGGCGCGTACGACCCGCCGCGCGCGCTCACCCCGCACCACCCCGCCTACGTCATCTACACCTCCGGGTCGACCGGCCGCCCCAAGGGCGTCGTCGTGCCGCACTCGGCGATCGACAACCGGCTGCGCTGGATGCAGGACCAGTACGCCCTCGCCCCGGGTGACCGCGTGCTCCAGAAGACGCCGTCCGGGTTCGATGTGTCGGTGTGGGAGTTCTTCTGGGCGCTGCGGGTGGGCGCGACACTCGTCGTCGCCGAGCCCGGCGGCCACAAGGACCCGGCGTACCTCGCGCGGGTCATCCGCGAACAGGCCGTCACCGTCTGCCACTTCGTGCCGTCGATGCTCCAGGTGTTCCTGGCCGAACCGGCCGCCGCGGACTGCGGGGGCCTGCGGCACGTCTTCTGCAGCGGCGAGGCGCTGCCGCGCGAGACGGTGCGGGAGTTCGGGCGCGTCCTCGACGGCGTACCGCTGCACAATCTGTACGGGCCGACCGAGGCCGCCGTCGACGTGACGTACCACCCGTGCGCCACCGACGCGACGGGTCCGGTGCCGATCGGCAAGCCCGTCTGGAACACCCGCCTGTACGTCCTGGACGCGGCGCTCCAGCCGTGCCCGCCGGGCGTCCAGGGCGAGTTGTTCCTCGCGGGCGCCCAGCTGGCGACCGAGTACCTGGGCCGTCCCGAACTGACCGCGTCCCGCTTCGTCGCCGACCCCTGCGGCCCGCCCGGCACCCGCATGTACCGCACGGGCGACCTGGCGCGCTGGACCGAGCACGGCGAGATCGAGTACCTGGGCCGCACCGACCACCAGGTGAAACTGCGCGGCCTGCGCATCGAACCGGGCGAGATCGAGGCCGAGCTGGCCGCCGACCCGGCGGTGGGCGCGGCCAGTGTCCTGGTCCGCGAGGACCGGCCCGGCGACCAGCGCCTGGTGGGGTACGTGACGCCCTCCGACACCGGAGCCGTCGCCGACCCCGAGGAGCTGCGCGCCCGCCTCGCGCGCACGCTGCCCGACTACATGGTGCCGGGCGCGGTCCTGGTGCTCGACGACTTCCCGCTCAGCCCGAACGGCAAGCTGGACCGGCGCGCCCTGCCCGCCCCCGCCTTCGAGGGGTCGGGCGAGGGCGGCCGGGTGCCGAGCGGCCACCGCGAGGAGACCCTCACCCGGCTGTTCGCCGAGATCCTCGGGGTGCCGCACCTCGGGGTGGACGACGCCTTCTTCGACCTCGGCGGCACCTCGCTCCTGGCGGCCCGCCTGGTCGCGCGGGTCCGGGACACCCTGGGCGCCGAGCTCACCATCGGCACGCTCTTCCAGGCCCAGACCCCCGCCGCGCTCGCCGCGCACCTGGACGCGGACCACACCGAGGCCGACCGCTCCCTGGACGTGCTGCTCCCGCTGCGCGCGGGCGGCGACCGCACGCCGCTGTTCGCCTTCCACCCGGCGGGCGGCATGAGCTGGTGCTACTCGGGGCTCCTGTCGCGGCTCGACCCGGGACAGCCGGTGTACGGGCTCCAGGCGCGCGGCCTGCACGGCGAGGGCGGCCTGCCCGCGAGCATGGAGGAGATGGCCGCCGAGTACGTCGACGCGCTGCGTGCCGTGCGCCCGCACGGCCCCTACCGGCTGATCGGCTGGTCGGTCGGCGGAGTCCTCGCGCACACGGTGGCCGTCCTGCTCCAGGAGGCGGGCGAGGACGTCGAGCTGCTGGCGCTGCTCGACGCCTACCCCTCCGACCAGTGGCGCGACGCGGCGGTCCCCGCGGAGGCGGACGCCCTGAAGGCGCTGCTGCGGATGGCGGGCTACGACCTGACGGACGAGCTGACCCGCGAGGACGTCCTGGCCACGCTCCAGCGCGAGGGCAGCGCCCTGGCGGGGCTGCCCGACCGGACGCTCTCGGCGGTCCTGGACATCGTGGTGAACAACGCCCGCCTGATGCGCGAGCACGACCACCGCCCCTTCGACGGCGACGCCCTGTTCTTCACGGCGTCCGCCCCGCGCGCCGAGGACTGGCTGACCAGGGAGGCCTGGACGCCGTACATCCGCGGCACGGTCGACAACCACGACGTGGAGTGCCTGCACCCGGAGCTGACGCAGCCGCGCCGCCTCGACGAGGTCTGCGCCGTCCTCGCCGCCCGCCTCAAGGAGCTGGACCACGCATGACGACGACCCCCGGCACCCCCGGCCCCTTCGACCCGGTGGACGCCGGACCGGACGCCGGGCCGACCCACCTGGTCCTGGCGAACGCGCGCGGCGAACACTCCCTGTGGCCGGTCTTCCGCGCCGCGCCCGAGGGCTGGACCACGGTGTACGGCCCGGAGACGTACGGCCGCTGTGTGGCCAGGCTCCAGGATCCGCCCGCGTGACGGAGATCGTGCTCGTCCGCCCGGCCCCGCTGGACGTGTCGCTCCTCGACGCCGAGGAGCGGCGCCGGGCGGCGGCGCTGCGGCGCCGCGGGGACCAGGAGCTGTACGCGGCGGCGCACACCGCGCTGCGGCGGCGGCTCGGGGCCATCCTCGGCGTCGGCCCCGCGGCGGTGGAACTGGTGCGGCTGCCCTGCCCGCTGTGCGGTGCTCCGCACGGCAGGCCCGCCGTCGCGGGCGGGGTGGGCCCGCACTTCTCGCTCTCCCACACGGACGGCCTCGCGCTGCTCGCCTTCGCGGACCGGCCGGTGGGCGCCGACGTCGAGCGGCTGCCGTCCGCGGACATGGTGGCCGACGTGGCGTCGGCCCTGCACCCCCAGGAGCAGGCCGAGCTGGCCGAACTCCCGTACACCGAGCGGCCGTTGGCCTTCGCCCGCTGCTGGACGCGCAAGGAGGCCTGCCTCAAGGGGACGGGCGAGGGCCTGGCCGGTGGCGGCATGGCCGCGCTCCTGGTGGGAACGGCGGCCACGCCGCTCCCCGTCACGGGCTGGACGGTACGGGACGTGTCCGTCCCGGAGGGTTACGCGGCGGCGGTGTCCACGTCGGACGGCCCGGCGGGATCCGGCGCCGTCTCCCCGGCCGCCTCCCCCGAGGCCTGAGCGCCCAGCAGCCCCACCAGGCCGTCCGCGAGTTCGGTGCGCCAGCACAGGTAGTCGTGTCCGCCGTTGAACTCGCGGTACACGGCGTCCTCGTACCCCTTGTCCCGCAAGGTGGCGCGCAGCCTGCGCAAGGCGGGCAGCGCCACCCACTCCTGCTCGCCGGCCGACAGCCAGAACCGCACCGGCAGCTTCTCGCACTCGGCGATGCGGCCGGTCAGCCACTCGGAGCTCTCCGGGTCGGGTCCGTCGGGCCACCAGAAGGACCCCGACTGCGCGAGGACCCGGCCGAACCGGCCCGGGGCCAGCACACCGGCGTACGCGGCGGTGAGACCGCCCAGGCTCTGGCCCGCCACGACGGTCCGGGCCGGATCGCCGGTGAGGGAGAGCCGCTCGCCCGCCCAGGGCAGCAGCTCGGACTCCAGGAACCCGACGAACCGTTCGTTGCAGGCGAGTTCGACCCACCGCTGGTCGGCGCCGAGGGATTCGGGCAGCAGGGCGGCCAGGGGCGGCAGACGCCCGTCGGCGATGAGGTTGTCCAGGAGGGCCGCGACGTCCAGGCCCGGCTGCCACATCTCGCCGTCCATGAGCACCAGGACGGGCAGGTCGTGACCGCCGCCCGGCGGCTCGTACAGGTGCACCCGCCGTTCGTTGCCGAGGAGTTCGCTGCGGACGGTGTGGGTGCTGACCGTGCCGCGCGCGACGCCCTCGCGGCGCCGCCAGTCGTCGCCCGCGGGCGCCTGCGGCAGCTCGACGTACGAGACGGGCTCGCCGCCCCACCGGCGGCTCAGGGTGCGGGAGTTGAGCGGGTCGGTCCGCTGCCGGTCCCGCAGCCAGGGCCAGTACGCGGCGTCGCCCGCCTCCGGCCCGTCGCCCTCGTCCACGCACAGGCCGTAGGTCGCGCGCCAGTCGGCCCGCATCCGGATCGACCAGTGCCAGATGTCCGTGTCCGGCACCCGCTCCATCAGGTTGGGGGTCATGTCACGCGGGTCGACGATCTTGTTCGGCATCGCGAGGACCGCGCGGGTCGCGTCCGTGCCCCGCCACAGGAAGGTGACCACCCGGTGTCCTTCGTCGCCCTGCGGGTCCGGCTCGACGACCGGCGCACCGCCCGCCTCCCGCACCGCGCCCCAGAAGTCGCCGCACTCCACGGCCCGCCGCACCCACGCGCTCGCCGCGCGCTCGACGGGCCGGGGCCGCGGGATGCGGGGCGGCCTGCGGGTCGCCCCGGCGGGAGGAGCGGTGAGCGGCATGGGGGAGCCTCCAGGAGTGCACTGCGTACGCATAGCTAAGGGTGACCTTACTTGAGTCGGCCGCCCCTGCGGCGACCAGGGCCGGGCCGCATCCGCGCGCCCTGGGTCCAGCGGTACATTGCCGCCTATGTCGATACCGAACCCTCCGCCCGGCCAGCCCACTCCGCCCAACCAGCCCAATCCGTACCAGCAGACCCCCAACCCCTACCAGCAGCCGCAGGGCGCGGTGCCGCCGCAGGGCGCACCCCAGGCCTTCGGCCAGCCACCGGGTCCGTACGGGCAGCAGCCGGGCCCCTACGGCCAGCCGCCGGCGCCCCCGGCCGGTCCGCGCAAGCCGACGCCCGGCTGGGTGTGGGGAATCGGCGGCGTCGTGGTCGCGTCGGCCCTGTGGGCGGGGGCGCTGTTCGCCACCGGCCACCTCGGCTCCGACGGCGGCAGCGGCGCGAAGGCGGACCTCGCCGGGTACCGGTACACGAAGAACCTCTGCGACGTCTCCCCGCTGGACGCCTTCAAGAAGAAGTACGAGATCGACCTGGACGCCTCCTCCACCACCCACTACGGCTCGCGGCAGAAGGGGTTCGACCTGAGCTACTGCAGCCGCAAGCTCAAGGACCCCGAGGCGGACGCCGACTCGTACTCCAGCATCTACGTCTACTCGACCGCCCGCTGGCACAAGGCCACCGACCCGGAGGGCGAGTTCGCCTCCGAGCAGAAGGCCTACGAGGACCAGTCGCAGAAGACGTACACCTACAAGACCAAGGCTGTGTCCGGCATCGGTGACGAGGCGTACCTGGTCACCGACACGAGCGGCTCGGGCGACGACGACCTCAACGGCATGACGCTGGCCGTGCGCGAGGGCTGGTTCACCGTCGAGACGCGCTGGAGCTATTACGGCGGCGCGGACGACAAGACCGAGCCGCCGACCGCGTCGGAGGTCGAGGAGATGCTCAAGTCCGACACGCGCGTCACGATGGACGGGCTCAAGAAGTGAGGGCGGGGCCCAGCAGGCCCAGTAGACCCTGAGCCTCCCTCAGCACAGGGGTGGTGCGGGGCGGACGAGGCCCGACTGGTAGGCGATGACGACCAGTTGGGCGCGGTCGCGGGCGGCGAGTTTCGTCAGGGTGCTCCGGACGTCGTCGCGCACGGTCAGCGGGGTGCCGAAGAGGGCCTCGGCGATCTCGTCGTTGGACTTGCCCTCCGCGACCAGGGCCAGCACGTCCCGCTCGCGGGCGGTGAGCGCGGCGATGCTCTCGGGCGGCGCCAGGTGTCCGTCCGGTCCGGGGGTGGCGAGGAAGCGGGTGACGACGGCGCGGGTGGCCGACGGGGAGAGCAGCGCGTCGCCCGCGGCCACGGTGCGCAGCGCGCCGAGGAGTTCGTCGACGCCCACGTCCTTGCCGAGGAATCCGCTCGCGCCCGCGCACAGGGCCCGGGCCACGCACTCGCCGGTCTCGGAGGTCGTGCGGATGAGGACGCGGGTGGCGGCGAGGCCGGGGTCGGCGCAGATCCGGGTGGTCGCGGCCAGGCCGTCGGTGCCGGGCATGCCGAGGTCCATGAGGGCGAGGTCGGGGCGGTGGGTCCGGGTGAGGGCGAGGGCCTCCTCGCCGTCGGCGGCCTCGGCCACCACCTCCATGTCGTCGCAGGAGTCGATCAAAGTGCGGAAGGCCGCCCGGATGAGGGCCTGGTCGTCGGCAAGCAGGACGCGGAGGGTCATGTGGTGCGATCCTCTTCAGGGTTCTCGGGACGCTGAACGTCGAACTCTGCCATCAAGGACCGCGCATCGCGGGCGACGACGCGGGCATCCCGCGCCGGGGTGGTTCACGGGCGCGGCCAGGGATGTCCCTCCAGGCGCTCGATGTCGCCGTTGAAGCGCCGCAGGAAGCCCGCGAACGTCGCGACGTCCTCGGCCGACCAGTCGTCCATGACCTTCTCCAGGCCCTGGGTGTACTCGGCCCGGTCGGCGTCGAGTTGCCGCGCGCCCTCGGCGGAGATGCGGAACTTGCGGGCCATGCCGCCGTCCGGGTCGGGGATGCGCTCGACGAGCCCGCCGCGCATCATGGCCGCGGTCTGCCGGTTCAGGGTGGAGGCGTCGAGGCCGAAGGCGTCGGTGAGCTGCCCGATGGACATGGGGCCGTCCATCTGGATGCGGCTGAGCAGGATGTACGCGCTGCGGTCCAGGCGCCCGCCGGACGAGCGGGTGCGGGGGTTGAACAGGTGCGAGTGCCGTCCGAGCAGCATCGTCTCGAATTCGACGCGCCGCACGGGCTTCTCCGTGCGGTCGGCGGGCTGGTCCATGCGACGACCGGGCTTCTCCATGGCGCCATCTTACCCGACATGTGCGTTATGCACTGTATGTGCATAACGCACATCGAGGTCGGGGTCCTGTGCGCGCTCCCGGAACGGAAGCGCGCACAGGGTGCGGCGGAGAGAGCAGGATTCGAACCTGCGTGGGGCAAAACCCCTGACCGGAGCGGGCTCCGGTCCCCATTGGGCCGCTATGGGCATCTCTCCCTGCCACCCTCGGCGGGTGACGTGTCCCAGCATGGCAGCCGCGGCTTGCACGGCGCTGAGACGATCTTCTCAGCGGGTGTTCAGGGCGGACGCCCCGTCAGGGCGGCCCCCCCGTCAGGCCCGGCGCTCGGCGACTCCCAGCAGGTAGTCGCCGCTGATGCGGGTCAGGGCGTCGCGAACCGTCAGGCCGTGCCGGTGCAGCTCCGCGAGGAACTGCCCGGCCGTGAAGCGGTCCTCGTCGGGGTGGTCGAACAGCAGCCGGTAGCTGGGCCGCGCGAGCGCGTGCGCCGTCACCTCCTCGAAGACGAACAGACCGCCCGGCTTGAGCACCCGGGCGACCTCGGCCACCGCGGCACGCCAGTCCGGCACGTGGTGGATGATCGCGAAATCGAACGCGGCGTCGTACGAACCGTCGGCGGCGGCGAAGGCGGACCGCAGGTCCGTCGCGTCGCCCACCGTGACCCGCGTCCGGTCCGCGTGGTGCCGGGCCAGCCGGCGGCGCGCCTTGGCGACCATGCCGGGGTCGAGGTCCACGGCGTCCACCCGCGCCGCGCGGAACCGCTCCAGGATCAGCCGGGTGCCGTAGCCGGAACCGCAGCCGATCTCCACCACGTGCGCGCCGGGCGGCAGCGGCCCGCCCGCGAGGCGCAGCAACCGGGGGAACTCGTAGTGGCGTTGCAGCGCCCGGCGGCCCGCGTTGTCGATCGCCGCCTTCTCGATGCGGTTCATCAGCACGACGCAGCCTCTTTCCGGCGCCTCGGGCGCCCTGTTCCCGCCGTCACGTCCACCGTCCGACGCCGATCCCCGCGGTTCCCGCGAGGAGCTGCTCGCGCAGCATCGTGCGGCGGATCTTCCACGTCGCGGTCCGCGGGAACTCGTCCCATCCGATGCGTACGGGCGCCGCCATGACCGGCAGGTCCGCGGTCGCCCGACGCCACTGCCCGGGTTCGATGCCGGCTCCCTCGCGGACGCTGAGCACCGGTTGCGGGTTGCCGTCCCGGACCGCGAGCACGACCACCTCGGTGAGCTGCGGCAACCGGTCCAGGAGCAGGTCCTCGATCTCCAGCGCGCTCGTGCCGGGGATCCGGTCGATCTCGCGGTCGATGAGGCGGACCGTCCCCCGGCGGCCGATGACGGCCATGTCGCCGAGGTCCCACCAGGGTCCCTCGCACTTGTCGGTGTGCCGCTTCTGCTCGCCGACGTAGCCGAGGCAGCGGCCGGGCGCCGAGAACTGGATCAGCCCCACCTGCCCGGCCGGTACGGCGTCACCGCTGTCCGGGGACACGGCACGCACCTTCCCGAAGCCCGGGATCGGCCACCCCACGTTCTGCGTCGGCGGCGGCCGCCGTCCGCGCCGCTTCACCGAGCCGCGCACGTACGGGCGGATGGCGACGGCCCCGGCCTCGGTCTGGCTCCACGACTGCACCCAGACGGGCAGCCTGCGGTCGGTCGCCGCGAGGAAGATCCGTACGGTACGGGTGTGGATGGCGTCGAAGGAGTTGACGTACAGGCGCACGTTCCGGAACGGCCTGCGCGGGTCGCGCGCCAGGTCCTCCCAGGCCAGGAAGGCGTTCGGCAGTGTCTCCACGAGCGTCGGTGCGTGCTGGGCGAGCAGCGCGTGGGCCCGGGGCGACTCCGGGTCCGACAGCATCAGCAGCTTCGGCCCGACGGTGGTCAGCGGAAGCAGACCGGTGATGACCCGCTGGTGCGCGTACGGGTGGCAGAACGCCACGGTGTCGTTCGCGCGCAGCCGGAAGAGCGGCCAGCGCTCGGTCTCCACCAGGGCCAGGGAGTAGAGCGATTGGGCCGAGTGGAGCACCAGCTTGGGCACGCCGGTCGTGCCGGACGTGTGGGTGATGACCATCGGCTCGTGCGGCTCGCGCATGCTCACCCGCGGCGCGGGTCCCCCGGCAAGCTCCGCGAGATCGGGCACCTGGGGCAGGTGCGGCGGAGGCGTGCCGACACAGGCGGTGCGTTCCGTGAGGGCGGCCAGGCCCGCCTCGTCCAGGCCGAGCCGCTCCAGGACGCTGCGGTCCGCCACCAGGAAGGGGCGCTCCAGGCGTTCGAGCAGGACGCGGAGGGTCTCGGCGGGGTGGTTGTCCGTGATGAGCGCCGGTATCGCGCCGAGCCGCGCGGCGGCGGAGGCGAGCAGCGCCACGTCGAGGTGGTTGCGCTTCACGACGGCGACCCGGTCCCAGGCGCGGACACCCAGCGCGTGCAGCCGTGCGGTCAGCTCGTCCACCAGTGACGCCCAGGCGGCGTAGTCGCGGACCAGGGCGCCGTCCGGGTCGACGTCGGGCGCCCGGTCGACGATCACCGGGCCGAACCGGCCGCGCCGTGCGGCGAGATGCCAGGCCTCGCCGATCCGTCCGGTGGCCGGGGTGCGGGACAGCGGGGTCAGGCGGCGCCGGTAGCGGGTGGGGGCGCAGTCCGTCAGGAACGCCGGGCGGGGTCTTTCGCTCCGGTCGGCCGGGCCGGGAGTCGTGTTCACGTCCGCCGCCCGGAAGGGGAGGCCGGCGGTGCCTGTCCGGCCTCCGCCGCGCCGAGCGCGATGCTCGCCTCGACCTCCGCGGTGCGGGCGATGGTGTCGCGGCGCTCCCGGTCAAGATCGTCGGCCTGCGCCTCGTCCGATTCCATGAGCTTGACCAGGTCGCTGTTGGCCATGTCCAGGACGCCCATGCCGTCGTAGGCGTCGCGGACCGCCTGGCCCCACAGTCCGATGTCCCGTACGCAGGGCACGATCCGTGCGAAGAGCAGGGACCTGAAGGCGCGCATCCGCGGCCCTCGGTTCATGTACTCCATGCACTCCTTCATGTCGAAGCCGAGGTTCTCCCAGACCTCCTGCATGCGGAAGCGGTCCCGCATCAGGTGGCAGCCCTCGATGACGAACTCCTCGCGCTCGGCGATCTCCTTGCTCGACAGCTCGGCGTAGTAGTCGCGCAGCGCCAGCCGGCCGAACGCCACGTGCCGTGCCTCGTCCTGCATCACGTACGCGAGGATCTGCTTGGGCAGCGGCTTGTCGGTCCGGTCGCGCAGGATGCCGAAGGCCGCGAGCGCGAGTCCCTCGATGAGGACCTGCATGCCCAGGTAGGGCATGTCCCAGCGGGAGTCGTTGAGGGAGTCCTCCAGGAGCGACTTGAGATGCGGGTTGATCGGATAGGTCATGCCGATCTTCTCGTTCAGGAAGCGCGTGAAGATCTCGGCGTGCCGGGCCTCGTCCATCACCTGGGTCGCCGCGAAGAACTTGGAGTCGATGTCGGGCACCGACTGGACGATGCGGGCGGAGCAGATCATCGCGCCCTGCTCGCCGTGCAGGAACTGGCTGAACTCCCAGGCCGCCATGTGCTGGCGCATTTCCTGCCGCTCGCGGGTGTTCAGCTTGTCGTACTGCCGGGATCCGTACAGGGCCAGGGTCTTCTCGGGGGTGCCGAGGGCGTCGTAGGGGTCGACCTCAAGGTCCCAGTCGATGCGCTGGGTGCTGTCCCACTGCTTGTCCTTGCCCTTCTGGTAGAGGTTGAGCAGCCGTTCGCGTCCCGTGTCGTACTCCCAGGTGAAGAAGTTGTCGCCCGCGGTGGGAAACGTCCAGCTCGTCTTCTCCGGCGTCCCCGCGGGGACGTTGCTGGCATTCATGACCAGTCCTCCGTGTTCGGCTTTCCGCTGGCCCTCGCTCATGCGCCCGGTGGGGCCAGGACGGGAAGGATGTCGGGCAGCACCTCGATCGTGTGGCGACCGGCGCCGGTGGCGGGGAGTTCCCCGTCGTGCTCGAAGGTCAGGGGCGCGCCGTCGGTGCGTTCCAGGACGATGCGGCGGCCCCTGGCGTAGACGGTCTCGGGGCGGTCCACGTGGCTTCCGTCGGCCGTCAGGCCCGGGAGCGCCGCCGGGTCGAGTTCACCGCCCACGACGCACACGTCAAGCAGTCCGTCGTCGAGCACGGAGCGCGGCAGGACCTTGAACTGGCCGCCCCGGTAGCGGCCTCCGCCGACGTTGGCGAGCACCGCCGTGCCCTCGTGGACGATCACTCCGTCGACCGTGACGCGGCCCGGATAGGGCCGGAACGTCCGCAGGGTCCGCGCCACGGCGGCGCGGTAGCGCTCCCGGCCCGTCAGGTCGTGGAGTTCACCCGCCGTCACCAGGGCCTCGGCGACCAGGCCGGAGCACGCGCCGAGCAGGACCAGGGTGTCCGTCTCGACGATCCGCGCCATGTCGATGCTGCGGATCCGGGGGCGCTGCGTGGCGAGCGCGCCCTCCAGGGCGCCCTGCCAGGGGTGGTCCGACCAGATCTCGCGGTAGAAGGAGTTGCCGGTCCCGGCGGGCAGGTTGACCATCGCGGTGCCGCCCGCGCTGCGGGGGCCGCGCAGCCGGGTGCGGGCGACACCGGACGCCACGTCCCGTGCCGTGCCGTCGCCTCCGAGGACGACGATCACGTCGACGCCGTTCTCGCAGGCCTTCGCCGCCGCGTCCGCCGCGTCGCCCGGGCCCTGCGTGGTGAGCACGTCCACGTCGTCCACGTGGGAGCGGCAGCGGCGCGTCACCTCCTCGACGAGGTGCGCGTCGACCGCGCCGGCCACCGGATTCACCAGGACCAGCGCCGTACGGGCCCACCGAGGTGCGGGCATGCCACCACTCTCCTCCCTGGTCGAAGAACCTCGGGAGGAACACTGGCAGCCGCCACTGGTACGCCGCTGAGACCGCGGTGCCAGCGTCCGGCAGGCCGGTCAGCGCCCGCCGGAGCGGAGCAACAGGGCCTCCCCCAGGCTGCCTTCGCCGCAGACGCCGGCCGCTCCGAGACCGCCGCCCCTGCGGTGCAGGGAGTGCGCGAGGTGCAGGACGATGCGCGCCCCCGACGTGCTGGTCGGGTGCCCGAGCGCGATGGCTCCGCCGTGCGGGTTGATGCGGTTCATGCCGGTGCACAGCACGCTCACCGCCTGGGCCACGACGGCCGCGAACGACTCGTTGATCTCGATGAGGTTGAGGTCGCGCACCTTGAGGCCGAGCGGGGCGAGCGCCTGGCGGATGGCGAGCGAGGGCTGGAGGTGCAGGCCGTCCGCGCGGCCCGCCACCTCGCCGTGCCCGACGAGTTCGGCGAGCCAGTCCAGGCCGCGCTCCTGGGCCAGCGAGCGGCGCATCAGCACCACCGCCGCCGCGCCGTCGGCCGCCGGGGAGGTGTTGGCCGCGGTGACCGTGCCGTCCGGGAAGTACAGCGGTTCGGCCGCGGCCAGCGTCCCGGGGTCCAGGTCGTGCCGGACGCCCTCGTCGCTGCGCACGAAGCCGCCTCCGGCCCGCCGGGGCAGCGCGACCGGCACGATCTCCTCGCCGAAGAGGCCCTTGAGCTGGGCCGCGGCGGCGCGCTCGTGGGACAGCGCGGCGATCTCGTCCTGGGTGCGGCGGTCCAGCTTCAGCGGCCGACGCCGCGGACACGCCGGGCGCGAGCGCGCGGGGGCGCCGAGGACCGGGCGTGCGGCGGTCATGGACTCCATGCCGCCGGCGACGACGATGTCACTGGTGCCCGAGCGGATCAGCCGGTCGGCCAGGGCGATGGCGTTCAGCCCCGACAGGGACATCTTGCCGATGACGCGCAGGGGCACCTCGGGCGGGATGCCCGCGTCGACCATCGCCGTGCGTGCGGCACGGCCGTCGGAGACGTCGGCGACCGTGTGCCCGAGGAGCACCTGATCGACCTCGTCGGCCCGGACCCGGGCCCGCTCCAGGGCCGCGCGGATCGCCACGGTGCCCAACTGGGCCGCGGACAGGGCCCGCAGGCTGCCGAGGGGGCGCGCCAGGGGTGTGCGGGCGCCTGCCAGGACAACGGTCTCGCTCACTGGTGAATCCCTCCACAGGTCGTTCCGGACAACTGACGGGAACGGCGCGCGCGGCAGCGGTCGCAGACCCCCTGTGCGGCTTGGCCGGGGGTTGACCTTCGCGCAATTCGCGGCCCCGCGCTAGGGGACTTCCGGCATCAACTCCCTTTTCGGTACGGGAGGTTGCCGACCGAAATCTGCCAGACAGCGCGTCCGGGGCCCGTCAGGATTGCATGGCTCCGACTCATCTGGAGGACACCGGCGATGCTCGAAATGAAGCCCACATGCGAGAAGTGCGCTGCCGCGCTCGCATTCGGAACCCCCGCGAAGATCTGTAGCTACGAATGCACGTTCTGCGTCCCGTGCGCCGAGAGCGGGGGGAATCAATGCCCCAACTGCGGCGGCGAGTTGCTGACCCGGCCACGGCGCGCCACGGAGGGCGCCGCGTGAGCGGCGCCGAGGTTCCCGTACGGCGGCCCGGATACGCGGCGGTCGCCGTGCTCTCGGCCGGCGCCATGTTCCTGGCCATCCTCGACTCCACCATCGCCAACCTGGCCGTCTCCGACATGCAGGAGACCTTCCGGGGCGCGTCGATCGCCGACTTCTCCTGGGTCATCACGCTGTACGCCATCTTCTTCGCGGCGCTCCTGGCCCCGTCCGGACGCCTCGCGGACGCCGTGGGGCGCCGCACGCTCTACAGCGCGGGCGTCGGGATCTTCACGCTGGCCTCCCTGTCGTGCGCCCTCGCGCCGAACCTGCCCTTCCTGCTGGTCTCCCGTGCGGTGCAGGGCGCGGGCGCTGCGGCGATGATCCCGGCGTCGCTCGCGGTGATCCTGTTCGACACGCCTCCGGTGCGCCGCATGGCGGCCATCGGCCTGTGGAGCGCCTCGGGGTCCGCCGCCGCGGCGATCGGGCCGAGCCTCGGCGGCGTCCTCATCGACGCGTTCGGCTGGCGGACCGTCTTCCTGATCAACGTGCCGCTCGGCCTCGCCCTGATGGCCGGCGTGCGCGCCGTCCAGAAGACCCGGCCGCCCGCCGGACGCGTCCCCGACGTCCTGGGCTCGCTCGCCCTGGCGCTGGGCATGGGGGGCGTGGTCCTCGGCGTGACGCAGGGCTCCGACTGGGGGTGGAGCGACCCGCGGACACTCGGCTGTCTGCTGGCGGGCGTCGCCGTGCTCGCGTACGGCGTGCTGCGGGCGCGCACCCAGCCGGTCCCCGCGATCGACACCGCCCTGTGGCGCAGCCGGACCTTCTCCCTGGCCAACGTCGTCTCGTTCTTCTACGGTGCCGCGCTCTACGCATGGCTGCTGTGCGGGGTGCTGTTCCTGGTGAACATCTGGCGGTACTCGGAGCTGAAGGCCGGGTTCGTCCTCAGTCCCGGCGCGGTCTTCTCCGCGCTCGCGGCCATCGGCATCGGCCGTGTCCTCGGCAAGCGCGCGTCACCGCGGCTGATGGTCTGCGGCGGGTGCCTGCTCATCGTCGGGGTCGGCGTGTGGCTCGTGGCCGTGCTGCCCGCCGAACCGCATCTGCTGGACCTCTGGATGCCGACGACCATCATCTCGGGCTTCGGCATGGGCGCGGTGAGCACCGGCGTCTCGACGGCGGCGGCCCTGTCCGTGCCCCCCGAGCAGTTCGCCGGCGCGACCGGGCTCAACATGGCGGCACGCCAGGTGGGCGGCGCGCTCGGCATCGCGGTGCTCGCCTCGATCCTCGCCGGCGCCGACACGTCCACCACCACCCCGTTCGCCCATGTGCTGCTGTTCTGCACGGTGACGGCGGGCATCGCGGGCCTGGCCGGTCTCGGCCTGTCCATGAAGCCCCGCCCGCCCAAGCCCTCGGCGCCCGCCGCCGCTGCCCCCACGCGAGGAGCCACCACCACCACGAGTGGCTGACCTGACCCACGAGGCTCGGCGCGAAGGCCCCCCACTTGAAGACCCCCCTTCCCAGGAGCTCGCACCATGACCACGGCACCCTCACGACGCGCCCAGGAGATCTTCGACCCCGCACACCGCCCCGACCCCTATCCCCTCTACGCCGCCGTGCGCGAGGCCGGTCCGGTCCACCCCATGGGCCCCCGGATCCACCTCGCCTCGCGCCACGCGGACTGCAGCAAGATTCTCGGCGACCCGCTCTGGGGCCATGGGTACGGCGACCGGATCAGCCCCTTCCGGCCGGGCGTGGGCCGGGAGGAGGTGCCCGGCTCGCTGCTGGGCATGGACCCGCCGGACCACACCCGGCTCCACCGCCTGATCAGCAAGGCCTTCAAACCCGCCAGGATCGAGTCCCTGCGCGCCCGCGTCGAGCAGATCGTGGACCAGCTGCTCGACGCGGCACTGGAAGCGGGCGAGGTCGATCTGGTCGACGCGTTCAACAGCCCGCTGCCGCTGACCCTGGTCTGTGAGCTGATCGGCGTGCCCACGGCCGACATGCCGCTCTTCCGGCAGTGGTCCACGGCGATCGTGCGCGGGGTCGACCCGGACTACCTGCTCAGCCCGCAGGAGATCACCGCGCGCTACGAGGCCGAGGCCGCCTTCGAGGAGTACTTCAAGGCGCTCGCCGAGGACAGGCGCGCGCACCACCGGGGCGACCTCCTCAGCGACCTGGTCGCCGCCCGGGAGAACGGCGACATCCTCTCCGACCACGAGCTGCACGAGATCGGCGCGATGCTGATGGTCGCCGGGCACGAGACCACGGTCAACGCGCTCGGCACGCTGATGATCGCGCTCCACCGCAACCCCCGCCAGCGGGCCCGCGTCACGGCGGACCCCGGCCTCGTCCCCGCGGCGGTCGAAGAGGGGCTGCGCCACGACCCGCCCATCCAGTTCACCTCCCGAGTGGCCCTGGAGGAGCGGGAGTTCGCCGGACGCACCTTCGCGCGCGGCGACGGCATCATCCTGATGGTGGGCGCGGCGAACCGCGACCCGGCGGCGTTCCCGGACCCCGAGACCTTCGACGTCACGCGCCATCTGGACCGCCCGCCGGGCGCACCGCGCCACCTCACCTTCAGCAACGGCCCGCACCGCTGCCTGGGCGCCCAGCTGGCCCGCATGGAGATGCAGATCGCCCTGCGCGCGCTGCTCACCCGGGCCCCGCACCTGGAGCTGCTCACCGACGAGCCGCCCTACCGGGACCTGTACCTGTTCCGCGGCCCGCTGAGCCTGCCCGTACGGATGCGGCCCTGACCCGCGGACGTTGATGTCGGATTTCTGCTGGCAATGGCCCGCGCGGAACTCCATGGTGGACAGATGACGGAAGAGGAGCTCCATTACCGGGCCGCTCTGAGCAACGACAGCCGGTTCGACGGTCGGCTGTACATCGGGGTGGCCAGCACGGGCATCTACTGCCGCCCGACGTGCCCGGCCATGACTCCCAAGCGTGTCAACATGCGTTTCTACCGGACGGCCGCCGCCGCACAGGCCGCCGGATTCCGCGCCTGCAAGCGCTGCCGCCCCGACGCGACCCCCGGGTCCCCGGAGTGGAACAGCAGGGCCGACCTGGTCGGCCGTGCGATGCGGCTGATCGCCGACGGCCTCGTGGACCGCGAGGGCGTCGGCGGCCTGGCAGCGCGGCTGAACTACAGCGAGCGCCAGCTCCAGCGGCAGCTCGTCGCCGAGGTCGGCGCGGGCCCGCTCGCCCTCGCCAGGGCCCAGCGGGCGCGCACCGCGCAGCTCCTCCTGGAGACCACCGATCTGCACGTCAGCGAGGTGGCGTTCGCGGCCGGCTATGCCAGCATCCGGCAGTTCAACGACAACATCCGGGCGATCTTCTCGATGCCCCCGACGGAGCTGCGGGCCCGCGCCACCGCCCGCCGACCGCGCACGGGCACGCCCGCCCAGCCGTGGGGCCACGGCATCCGCATCCAACTGCCCTACCGCACCCCGCTGGACCTCAAGGTGCTCTTCGGCCGGCTCGGCGACGAGGCCGTGCCGGGCGTCGAGGAGTACGCCGACGGCGTCTACCACCGGGCGCTGTCCCTGCCGCACGGCCCCGCCGTCGCCACGCTCTTCGAGGCGGCCGGAAAGCCCGCGGGCAAGACGCACCAGCCCCCGGGGCGCGGCTTCGTGGAGTGCGAGCTGCACCTCCAGGACCTGCGCGACATGACCGCGGCCGTCCAGCGGTGCCGCGACCTGCTCGACCTGGACGCCGATCCCGGGTCCGTCGACGAGGTGCTGGCGCGCGATCCGCTCCTGGCCCCGCTCGTCGCCCGTACCCCGGGCCGCAGAGTGCCCGGTTCCGTGGACCCGGCCGAGTGCGCCGTCCGCGCGGTGCTCGCCCAGGACGCGGACCCGCGGGAGGCCAGGGACGACGCGGCCCAGCTCGTCGCCCGCTACGGCAAACCGCTGACCAGGGAGGTCAGCGGGATCACGCATACGTTCCCCGCGGTCGAGACCCTCGCCCAGCTGGCGCCGGACGACCTGGCGGGCAGCCGCGAGCGCGGCGCCCGCGTCAAGGCCGTCGCCACCGCCCTCGCCGCCGAGGACCTGGTCCTCGACGGCGGCGTCGACCGGGACGAGGCCACCCGCAAACTGCTCAAGGTCGACGGCATCGGACCGCGGACCGTCGCCGTGATCAGGATGCGGGCCCTGGGCGACCCCGACGTCCTCGTGCCCGGGGGCCCGGAGTCACCGGCGCCGCAGGACGCGTCCGGGGGGCTCTCCGCCGACGCGGGGCCGCCGCCCGACGACCGGTCCGAGGCCTGGCGCCCGTGGCGCTCGTACGCCGCCCAGCACCTGTGGGCCGCCGCACAGGACGCGCGTTGATCCACCAGGACCACGACGCGCTCTTCGGGCGTCCGCCGCTCGTGCTGCGTGAAGGCGCCGTGCTGCTCCCCGGCTGGCTCGATCCCGGACGGCAGCGGTCGTTGCTCGAAGCCTGCCGGGAGTGGGCGCGCGGGGCCGCCGGGCTGTACCGCCCGCTGATGCCCGACGGGACGCCGATGCGGGTACGGTCGGTCTGCCTCGGCTGGCACTACTCGGTGGGCTTCGGATACACCCGGACCACGGCCGCATCGGTGCCGGTCAAACCGCTGCCGGGGTGGCTCGCCGACCTCACGCGCGAGGCCGTCACCGAGGCGGCCGCACTCGATCCCGAGGTGTGCCGAAGGCCGCGGGCACATGCCGCCGACGCCTCGATCGTGAACTTCTACGACGACGAGGCCCGGCTGGGGATGCACCAGGACCGGGCCGAGGAGAGCGGCGCGCCGGTGGTCTCGTTCAGCCTCGGGGACAGTTGCGTGTTCCGCTTCGGGAACAACGAGACGCGCACCCGGCCCTGGCAGGACGTACCGCTGCACAGCGGTGACCTGTTCGTCTTCGGCGGCCCGGCGCGGATGGCCCACCACGCCGTGCTGCGCACCCTGCCCGGCACCGCCCCGGCCGAACTGGGCATCCGCGGCGGCCGGGTGAGCGTCACGGTGCGCGAGACCGGCCTCTCCCCCGGCCCCGCGGCCCGCCGCGGCGGCTGACGGCGGCCACGCCAGGCGTATGTCAGCGGCATCTCAGGCTCGGCTGACACATTGCTGGCACGAGAGGCCCGGCGGTGGCGGCGACAGGCGTCGGCGGCACGGCAGCACGCGGCGCCGGCCGGCCGCGACCCCGCTCAGGCGTCTCTCCCCCGTATCCGGCGAAAGGTCTGCTGCTCGTGTCTGCACAGCCACCGCACCTCACCTATCCGGTCCAGCGGACGACGGTCACCGATCCGCCCGAGGAGTACAAGCGGCTCCAGCAGGAGGCACCGGTCTGCCCCGTCACGCTGGCCACGGGGTTCCCCGCGCTGTTCGTCAGCGCGTACGAGGACGTCAAGACCGTGCTCTCCGACCCCCGCTTCAGCCGCGACGCGCTGTTCGAGCCCGGCGCACCGCGCTCCCAGCTCGCCGAGCCCGACCAGGACAGCATCATCAGCATCGACCCGCCGCGCCACACCCGGCTGCGGGGGCTCATCAACCGGGAGTTCAGCCGCCGCCGCGTCGAGTCCATGCGCCCGAAGATAGAGAAGCACGTGGCCCAGCTGCTCGACGCGATGGAGGCCGCGACGCCGCCCGGTGACCTCAACGAACTCCTGGGCCGGCCGCTCGCGTTGCAGGTCATCTGCGACCTGATGGGGGTGCCCTACGCCGACCACATGAAGTTCGGCCGCTGGTGCGACCACTTCATGTCGTACGCGAAGTACCCGCTGGAGGAGGTCGGCCGGGCCAACGCCGAGATGCGCTCCTATCTGGCCGAGCTGATCGCGGCCAAGCGGCGGGACCCCGGCGAGGATCTGCTCAGCGCCCTCGTGCACGCCCGGGACACCGAAGGGAAGCTGACGGAGAACGAGCTGGTGAGCCTCGGCGTGATCCTGCTCCTCGCGGGCCACGACACCACGGTGACCTCGCTCGGCGGCGGCGTCATCACCCTCCTGCGCAACCCGGAGGTCCTCGCGGAGCTGCGCGCGGACCCCTCGCTGGTCCCGCAGGCGATCGAGGAGCTGGTGCGGCTCAACGAGCCCGGGGACGGCTCGTTCCTGCGCATCGCGACCGAGGACGTCGAGCTGGGCGGCGGGCGGGTGTCCGCGGGGACCGCGGTCGTCGCGTCGATCAGCACGGCCAACCGGGACCCCTCGGTCTTCCCGGAACCGGAGCGGCTGGACATCCACCGCGAGAGCAACCCGCACATCGCGTTCGGCTTCGGCACGCACTTCTGCGTCGGCTCCTCGCTGGCCCGCGTCGAACTGGAGAGCGCCCTGAGCGCCCTCCTCCCGCGCTTCCCCGGCCTGCGGCTCGCGGTGCCCTTCGAGGACCTGCGCTGGCGCTCCTACGCCCATCTCGGCGGCATCGAGGAGCTGCCGGTCAGCTGGTAGAGCGCCCCCTGCCCGTGCTCCGGCCCTTCGCGGCCCCTTCGGTTTCCTCCCGCCCCTACAGCGAGGTCAGATGTTTCTGGATTGGCAGCCCGATCAGGCCAAGGAGTACGACGACATGCTCTCGGCGGTCCGGGAGCGCTTCGACGGCGGTCCCCCGGCAGGCGGCGGGTTCAGGGAGCTGTGGAAGCACTGCGGCGAGCTGGGTCTGCTGGGGCTCTGCGTGGCGGCCGAGCACGGCGGAGGCGGCAGGTCCGCGCTGGACACCGCGCATCTGACCGAGGCCTTCGGGCGGGGCTGCGCCGACACGGGACTCGTCTTCGCCGCGAGCGCCCACCAGTTCGCCTGCGCCGTCCCGATCTCCGTCTTCGCGTCCGAGGAGGTCAAGGCCCGGCTGCTGCCCGCGATGTGCGCCGGCACCTCGGTCGCCGCCAACGCCATGACGGAGCCCGAGGCCGGTTCGGACATCTCCGCGATGACCGCCCGCGCGGTGCGGGACGGCGACACGTACGTGCTGAGCGGGGTGAAGTCCTGGGCCAGCAACGCCCCGGAGGCCGATGTCTTCGTCACCTACGCGGTGACCGACCCGACGGCGGGCTTCCTCGGCGTCTCCGCCTTCGTCGTCGAGCGGGACACCGCCGGGCTCGTCGTCGAGGGGCCCTTCGACAAGATGGGGCTCGACACCTGCGCGGCCGGAGCGGTCCGGTTCGACCGGTGCCGGGTCCCGGCGGACCAGCTCCTGGGCTTCGAGGGGCAGGGCGGCGCCGTCTTCCAGCACTCGATGGCGTGGGAGCGGGCCTGCCTGTTCGCCGGGTACGTCGGGCTCATGGACCGGTTGCTCGAACGGTGCGTGGCCCATGCCCGCGAGCGGCGCCAGTTCGGCCACCGCATCGCCGACTTCCAGGCGGTGTCCCATCGCATCGCCGACATGAAACTCCGCCTCGAAGCCGGGCGGCTGCTGCTCTACCGTGCCTGCTTCCGCCTGGACCGGAACGAGGCCGAGCCGATGGACAGCGCGCTCTCCAAGCTCGCCGTCTCGGAGGCGGCCGTCCAGGCGGCGATCGACGCGGTACAGATCTTCGGCTCGCGCGGCTACCTCGTGAGCGAGGGCCTCGAAGGCGTCCTGCGGGACGTGATCCCGGCCAAGCTCTTCTCCGGGACGTCCGAGATCCAGCACGAACTCATCGCGAAGGGGCTCGGCCTGTGAACCTCGCCGCACTGGTCAGCGACAGCGCACGCCGGGCCGGCGGAAACCTCGCCGTGGCGGACGCGGACGGCCGTGCCACCTACCGCGAACTCGACCGGGCCGCGCAGCTCCTGGCCCGCCTGCTGCACGAGAAGGGGGTGCGCGGGAGCGAGCGGGTGGTGATCTGGCTGGACAAGTCCGTCGCGGCGGTCGCCGCCATGCAGGCGGTGCTGCGGCTCGCCGCCGTCTACGTGCCGGTGGACGGATCGGTGCCGCTGCGGCGGGCCGAGGTGATCGCGCGCGGCTGCTCCGCGACGGTGATCGTCACGGATTCCCGGCGCGCGGCCCAGCTGCGGGAGTCCGACGGCGACCTGCCACCGCTCCTCGTCCTGGACGGCCTGCCCGCCGACGACGGCCAGGAGCCGCTGCCCGCCGCCGTACCCGTCGATCCCGATGATCTCGCCTACATCCTCTACACGTCGGGCTCGACCGGTGAGCCCAAAGGGGTGTGCGTCAGCCACCGCAACGCCCTGGCGTTCGTCGACTGGGCGGCCGGCGAAGTGGCGGCGACGAGCGAGGACCGCTTCGCCAACCACGCCCCGTTCGGCTTCGACCTGTCGGTCCTCGACCTCTACGTGGCCTTCCGGACCGGTGCCTCCGTCCATCTGATCCCCTCGGCGATGGCCTACGCGCCGCGGCAGCTGCGCGAGTTCCTGCACGCCGAGCGGATCACGGTCTGGTACTCGGTGCCGTCGGTCCTCATCCTCATGATCCGGGACGGCGGCCTGTGCGAGGGGCCGCGGCCCCCGGCGCTGCGGTCGCTGCTCTTCGCCGGTGAACCCTTCCCGGTCGACCATCTGTCCGTCCTGTACCGGTACTTGCGGGGCGTCCGCTTCCTCAACCTGTACGGGCCGACCGAGACGAACGTCTGCACCTTCCACGAGGTGACCGCGGCGGACGTCGCCTCCGGGGAGCCCGTACCGATCGGCCGGGCCTGCTCGGGCGACGAGGTGTGGGCGAACACGCCCGACGGGCGGCGCGCGGGCCCCGGAGAGGAGGGGGAACTCGTCGTCGACGGGCCCACCGTCATGGCGGGCTACTGGGGCCACGGCGCGCACAAGGGCCCGTACTGGACCGGCGACATCGTCCGCGTACGGCAGGACGGCGGCTTCGAGTACCGCGGGCGCCTGGACCAGATGGTCAAGGTGCGCGGCCACCGGGTGGAACTCGGCGAGATCGAGGCGTGCCTGGCCCGGCACCCCGCGGTCGGCGAGGCGACCGTGCTCGTGGAGGGCGCCGGCACCGCCGCGCGGATCGTCGCCGTGGTGGTCCCCGACGGCGCCCCGCCCGGACTCCTGGCCCTGAAGCGGCACTGCGCCGAGCGGCTGCCCCGCTACATGATCCCGGACGCGGTCCTGACCGTGGCCGAACTCCCGCGCACCCGGAACGGAAAGACCGACCGGCAGGCACTGCGCACCGCCCTGCTCCACTCCCCCGACGCCTGACCCCGACCTCCCACGACCCCATGGAAAGGCGGCACCGCCGCATGGAGCCCACCTCGGTGATGAACGACATCGACGCCTACATCCGCAAGGAGTTCCTTGACGGGGACTCCTCGACCGACCTGACCTTCACCTCCCCGCTGCTCGAGTGGGGAATCCTCAACTCGATGAACACGACCAGGCTCGCCACCTTCGTGAGCGAGCGGTACGAGGTGACCGTGGCGCCCCGCGACATGAGCCCGGACAACTTCCGGACCATCGAGAACGTGGCACGGATGGTGCTCGACAAACGGCGGGCCCGGCCGACGGTCTGACCGTACGGCCCGGGATTCATTCCACTGAGGGAGTTGGCACCTGTGCGCTGGAACGACATCTACATCGCCGGTCTGGGAACCCGCCTGCCGTCGCCGGAGCCCGCCGAGACGGCGGTGTCCGAAGGCAGGTACTCCACACAGGAGTGCAAGGACAACGAACTGATATCGGCCCTCGTCAGCGAGAGCGAGCCGGCCGTCGACATGGCGGCGGCCGCGGGCCGCCAGGCGATGGCCCGCAGCGGCCTTTCCGCCGACGACGTCACGTTGCTGCTGCACGCCCACACCTACCACCAGGGCGAGGACTTGTGGACGCCCGCGACCTACGTGCAGCAGCACACCATCGGTGGCGGCGCGCCCTCGATCCAGCTGAACCACGGCTGCGACGGCGGCATGGCCGCGCTGCACCTCGCCATCCCCACCCTGCTGGCGGGCCCCGAGGGAGCGGCGGCCCTGCTGACCACGGGTGATCGCTTCGCGCCGCCCGGGTTCAACCGCTGGAGCAGCGACATCGGCCTGGCCTTCGGGGACGGTGGGACGGCCATGGTGGCCGCCCGCGGCGGCGGGATCGCCCGGGTCCTCGCCACCCACTCCTCCTCGGAGCCGTTCTTCGAAGGGCTCTACCGCGACACCGACCGGGGCTTCACCGACGCTCCCCACCTCGCGGGCACCCCGCTGGACCTGCGCGGCCGCAAGAAGCGCTTCGCGGAGCGGGAGGGCCTGGACACCGTGATGGGCCGGCTCTCGGCGGCGCTCGTCGAGAACGTCGAGCAGACCCTGGCCGAGGCCGGCACCGACCTGGACCAGATGGTCAAGATCGTGCTCCCGAACCTCGGAAAGCCCCTGCTGAGCTGGCAGTTGCTGGCTCCCTTGAAGATCGACCTGGACCGGACCCTGTGGGAGTGGGGGCGGCGGACCGCGCACCTCGGCGCGGGCGACCAGTTCGCGGGGCTGACCTATCTCCTGGAGTCGGGGCAGCTGCGCTCCGGCGACCTCGTGGTCCTGGTCGGCGTCGGCATCGGCTACTGCTGGACTACCGCCGTGGTCCGGATCGAGGACGTCCCCGACTGGTCGGGGCCGGACGCCGAGACCCTGCGGGTGGCGGGGTGAAGGCACGCGTGCGCGGCGGTGCGGCGGTCGCGGCTCCGGCGGAGCCCGCCGATCCGTGCTGCCTGCCCGAGGACGAGGCACAGCGGCTGGTGACGGGCTCCCCCTGGCACCGCCTCGTGGTGATCGGCGACGGAGCGGCCGAGGGGATCGGCGAGCCGGTGGCGGGTTTCCGGCGCAGATCGTGGGCGGACCGCGTGGCGCACACGCTGCGGGCCGTCCATCCCGAACTGGCCTACATCAACCTGGGCAAGCGGGATCTGCTCGCCGCCGACGTACGGGCCCGTCAGCTCGCCAGGGCGCTGACCCTCAAGCCCACCCTCGCGGTGATCGCCTGTGGGGGAACCGACGTCCTGGGCGACTCCTTCGACGCCCACGCGGTGGAGATCGAGCTGAGCCGGATGATCGGTCCGCTGCGCGACACCGGCTGCACGGTGCTCACGATGGGCGTGCCCGACCTCTCCTGCTCCCATCCGGCGCTGGAACGGTGCCCGGTCGAGACGCGGTACCGCGCCCGGCTCCTGGCCGAGCGCACCGAGGCCATCTCGCTGCGGCACGGGGCGCTCTACGTGGACCTCGCGCGACGGCCCGTGGCACCGGGGCCGAGCCCGTGGAGTTCGACCGCTCCCTATCTGAACGGCCGGGGCCACGCCATCGCGGCGGGGGCCGTCATCCAGGGCCTCGGGATGCTTCTGTCGAGCCGTATTTGAGCGAACGGCGAGCCGTGTCCGAGTGAACGACGAACCGTCATGCGGGGCCGGGAGAACTCAGGCCCCGCATGACGGCGTTTCAGGCAGGAGCGCCGGCGGTCTGCGGCGCTCCGGGCCGGTGGCGTGCCATCGCCAAGGCCGACGCGGCGCGCAGCAGCGAGCTCAGCTCGTCGGCCTCGCCCGCGCTCAGCGCCTCGTAGGCGGGGGCCGCCATCCGGTCGGTCAGCTCCTCGGCCGCCGCACGGCGGGAGTGGGTCTCGCCGTCGATGCGGGGGTAGGGGCCTTGCCAGCCCAGGAACTCCGCACGCCGCAGCCCGTTGTCCCGGGTGAGGGTGGCTTCCAGCGGGCTGATCCCCGTGGCGAGCACGGCCGCGAGGTGCAGGCCGCCCCGGTGTTCGCGCAGGACGTGGGCCAGTTGGACCACGCGCGCGGGGCCGTCGTCGGGGCGTTGCACGTCCCGCCAGCCGGCGAACAGCGGGATGCCGGGCACCTCCACCCGTTCGGCGACGGCTTCCAGGAGCTCGGCCAGCCGGTCGGCGGACGAGAAACCCGCCAGGCAGCGGCGCCCCCAGGCACGGCACGAATCGGCGTAGCGGGCCGCGATCGCCGGCAGCGGCGGTGTGTCCGGCGGCGCCGCGCAGTGCGTGCGGACGAACTCCGGCGGGAAGAACCCGAAGACGGCGGCGGTGACGTCCGCGCTCACCGGGCCAAGGACACCGCCGCGGCCCCGGAAGTAGTAGCCGAAGCGGGACATGCCGAGGTCCGCGGCGGCTTGCCGGGCCTCCGGGCTCTTCATGAAGGAGCCGCCGAGGCGGCGCACGTCGTCCTTGGTCGTGGCCACGCACGCCCGCGAACCGGACATCACAGATCCTCCCCTGGGCAGATGTGGTCGGCGGCGCCCGCGACGCGGGCTCCGGTCAGCGGCTGTGCAGGTGCTCCCCCAGGCTGCGCACGATCTCGGCGCACAGGATCGCCTGGCCGCGGGCGTTGAGGTGCAGGCCGTCGGTGCTGAAGATCTCCTCACTGCCCGCGGGGTGCCGTGGCAGGTCCACGTGGACCGCGCCGAGCCGCTCGGCCACCTGCTTGGTCCGCTCCGACCAGGCGGCGATGCGCTCGCTCATCGGCTTGCGGTACCGCTCGTCGACGTACGGGGAGACCGTGATGTCGAAGAGGCCCGAGGTGACGACCGTGGCGCCCGTCTCGCGCAGCGGCGTGATGATGAGGGACAGTTCGGACTCGACCGCGTCGACGTCGAAGTGCCGCTGAAGCATGTCGTTGCCCCCGCAGAACACGACGGCCAGGTCCGGCCGGAACTCCAGCGCCGGGGCCAGCTGCGTCTCGCGCACCTGCGCGGCGAAGAGGTTGCGCAGCCCCAGGTTGAGGGCCTCCAGGTCCGGCTGCACGGCCCGCAGCTCCTGGACGAAGCGCTCGCCCCAGGGCAGGTGCCGGTAGCCCTCGTACGCCTCGGTGACCCCTTCCGCGCCGCTGTCGCCCAGCACGGCGAGCCGCTTCCACGGGGCGTCGGCCAGCAGCCGGGCGCCCTCGCCCGGGGACAGCAGATACGGGTCGGCGGCTTCGGTCGCGTACTCCGTCGTGTCGGTCATGTCTGGACTCCTCTGAAGGCTTCGCGGGGAGGGAGATCAACGATGCCAGCCGGTGGGTGGGCGGGCTGGCGAGAATCCGGCGCCATCCTCCGGCGCCGTGGTGGCGTCCGGACGGCCGCCGCGGCCCGGCAGGCGCCGCCAGCCGCGGGCCGCCGCGTGCCGGGCCAGGACGGGGTCGTCGCCGACCACGACCGGGTGTCCGACGGCCAGGAGCAGGGGCAGGTCGGAGGCGTGGTCGCCGTACGCGCCGCAGTCGGCGGGGTCCATGCCGTGGGCGGCCATGACGGCCTGTGCCGCGACCGCCTTGTCCTCGCCGAGCATGGGCGTGACGAGGCGCCCGGTGTGGACGCCGTCGACGGTTTCGAGGCGGGCGCCGACGACCTGTGCGGCGCCGATGCACTCGGCCAGCGGATCGAGGCAGGGCGCGAAGGAGCCGGACACCAGCACGGTGAGGTCCCCCCGGCGCCGGTGCTCCTGGAAGGCCTTGAGGCCGGCGGGCAGGAACAGCTCCCCCGCGCTCAGCTCCTGCCGGAACCAGTCGCGCCCCTGGGCGCACAGGTCCGCCTCACGCCGCCCCGCGTACACGCGGTAGTAGGCCCGCATGACCTCGTCCCTGGTGGCTCCCCCGGCGGCGAGCGCGCGCAGTGCGGCGATCGTCTCGTCGTAGGCGGAGGGGGGTTCGCCGATCGCCGCGAGGTGGTGCGCGAGGAACCGGAACATGCTCTTGACCGCGATGAGGGTCTCGTCGACGTCGAAGAAGGCGGCCCGGGAGCGGGCGCCGGCGCGGGTGCGGTTGGTCATGCGCCGAGCACCTCCCGGACCGCCGCGTCCAGCTCGGCGGCCGTCAGCGAGGAGGTGTGCTCCAGGGCCTCGACGGCGTCCGGGGGCGCGCCGGTGGCGGCCAGCTTGGCGCGTGCGAAGGCCCGGTGGTCGCGCCGGGTCCGGGGCCCCGCCGACCCGAGGGCGTGCGCGCGCTCCGCCCGCAGGACGCCGCCGCCGCGCAGCGTGACGTCGATGCGGGAGCCGATCGCCTTCGTGGCGTGCTCGAAGGTCGTGCTCGGTCGCCCTTCCGGATAGACGCCGGGTGCGGCCCTGCCGCCGGAGAACGCGGCGAACCACTCCTGGGCCCGTCCGTCGGCCTGGCGCAGCGCCTCCCCCAGCGGGGCCGTGGCGGCCAGGAGCCGGCGGCTCAGCTCGGGGTCGTAGGTGAGGCGGACCTTCGACGCCAGCGCCCAGCGCACGGGGTCGGCGGTGGCGGGCTGGGCGAGGTCGGCGACCGTCACGGAGCCGGTGAGCAGCGCGGTGGCCACGTTGTAGGCGACGGAGAGGTTGAGCGCGAGGATCGCGGACCGCTCGCGGTCGAGGTAGGGGCGTGCCTCGCCGTCCATGACCATGGTCAGGCGCGCGCACCGCACCACGATCTCGTCGATGTCGTCGATCCGCGCGGGCGTGAGCCGGTCGTGCAGCTCGGCGGCGCAGTCGATGGCCGCGTCGACGTAGGCGCCCGCGGGATGGACCTTGAAGGACAGCGTCTCGGTGTGCCAGCGGGTGCCGAAGCCGGCCGTGACCACCTCGGGCGAGGCCACGTCGGAGACCTTGGCGAACAGTCCGCCGGGGTGTTCCAGGATGTCCTCGGCTCCCGTGAGGCCCGCTTCCGCCGCCCGGCACGCGTCCAGGCCGATGCGTACGGGCACGGCGGCGGAGAGCACCTTGGCGTCGCTGCCGAGGAAGGCCCGGCGCAGTGACCACGGCGGGGCGGCCAGGGCGATGCCCCAGGCGTCGGTCCACCGGCGTACGGGTGCGCCGGCCCCGTGCGACACCGCAGCGACGGCGCCCACCAGTTGGGCGTGGGCGGCGGTCTGGCCGCGGAAGGGGCCCAGCGTGCCGGCCGCGGTCACCCGGGCCGCGCACTCGTTGGCGGCGACCACCGCGGTGAGCAACTGCGCGCCGCTGAGCCGCTGTTCGTTGCGGAAGGCCAGGGGCACGCCGACCGAGGCGTGCGAGACGTGGCCCACGTACATGCTGTCCTCGTAGTACAGACAGGCCGACAGCGCCGACAGGACGTACGCCGCCCGGTCGGGGCAGTCGTCGGTCGGTGACCCGAAGGCCTTGACCAGCTTCTGCCCCAGCGGGTGCGCGAGCCCCGCCCGCACCACGGCGAGGTGCGAGATGAGCTGGCTGGTCGCGTAGGCGTTGACGCGGTCGGGCAGGTCCGCGGGGCGCAGACCTGCCGCCCAGTGCGCGAGCCGCGTGGTCAGCGACCCGTCGGCCTCCGGTCTTCGTGGCACCTCACACCCCTGCCTGTCGTGGTGGTGGCCCCGGGGTCATGCCCGGGTGAGGACGAGCACGGCGTTCTGTCCGCCGAACCCGAAGGAGTTGCTGACGGCCACCTCGGGGCGGCTGTCGCGGCCGGCCTTGGCGACGACGTCGATCTCGATGCGGGGGTCCTGGCTCTCCAGGTTGGCGGTCGGGGGGACGAACCCGTGGTCCAGGGTCATCGCCGTGACCGCGGCCTCGATCGCCCCGGCCGCGCCGAGCGCGTGGCCGAGCACGCCCTTGACCGAGGACACGGCCGGGCGCGCGCCGAGCACGCGGCTGATGAGCCGGGCCTCGGCGACGTCGTTCAGCGGCGTGGACGTCCCGTGGGCGTTCACGTGGTCGACGTCCCCGGGGCCGACGCCGGCGTCGTCCAGGGCGGCCCGCAGCGCCAGTTCCGCGCCCGCGCCCTCGGGGTCGGGGGCCGTGGCGTTGTAGGCGTCCGCGGACGCGCCGTACCCGCTGACCAGGGCGCGGACCCGGGCTCCGCGGGCCCGTGCGTCCGCTTCCCGTTCGAGGACGAGGACGGCGGCGCCCTCCGCGGGCACGAAGCCGTCCCGGTCGGCGTCGAAGGGACGCGACGCGGTCCGCGGATCGCCGCGCCGCTCGGACAGCGCCCCCATCTGGCTGAAGCCGGAGATGATCGAGGGGACCAGGCAGGCCTCCGTGCCGCCGGTGATCACGACGTCGCAGGCTCCGGACCGCAGCAGGTCGCGGGCGACGCCCACGGCGGTGGCGCCCGACGCGCAGGCCGTCGCCGTGACGAGGTTGGGGCCCCGCGCGCCGCACTCCATGGCCACGTAGCCCGCCGCCATGTTGACCGCCAGCATCGGGATGAGCAGCGAGGAGACGCGTTCGGGTCCGTCCCGCAGCAGGGTCCGGTGCTGCTTCTCCCAGGTGGCCGCGCCGCCGATGCCGCTGCCGAGCACCACGGCGACGCGGGCTCCGTCCCAGGTGGCGGGGTCGAGGCCGGAGTCGGCCAGCGCCTCGCCCGCCGCGGCGACGGCGAACTGGCTGCTGCGGTCGAGCCGCCACGCCTTGCGCCGGTCGATCGACCGGCCAAAGTCCCGGACCGCGCAGCCGAAGTCGGCGGGCGTTCCCTCCAGCGCGGGGACGGGCGCAGCGGCCGTCGCCTCGGCCGCGCAGATGGTCCGCCACGCGGCGTCGGCGCCGATGCCCGCGGCGGTCACCAGGCCGATGCCGGTCACCGCCGCGTGTGACGGCCTGCGGGCGGACGTCATGCGAGGCTCGCCACCTTGGTCTCGATGACCTTGGCGGCCTGGCTGATGGTGTCGCCCGACTGGATGTCCTCGTCGGCGAGCGCGACGCCGAACTCCTGCTGGGCGGTCAGGCCGAGCTCGACCAGGGCCAGGGAGTCCATCTCCAGCTCGCTGAAGGTCTGTTCGGGGTCGATCTCGCCGGTTTCCAGGCCGAAGCCTTCCACCAGCAGGGCCACGAGACGGTCGTAGATGTGGTTGCTGTCGCTCATCGGGGTCTCCGTAGATTGATCGGGTGGGGTGGGACGGGACAGGTCGTTTCCTTCGGGATGCGCTGTGGTCGGCCGGGGGTCGGGGCGGGTCCGGGCCTGCTGCCGGGGCGGGTCTCAGCCGGGCGTCAGGTCGGGCCAGCGCAGGGCGCACGAGCCCCAGGTGAGTCCGCCGCCGAAGGCGGTCAGGACCACCCGGTGGCCGGGGCGGAGCGTGCCGTCATCCGCCGCGTCGGCGAGCGCGAGCGGGATCGACGCCGCCGCGGTGTTGCCGACCCGGTCGACGTTGACCGCGCAGCGCTCCCGGGGCAGCCGCATCTGGTCGGCGACGGCGTGCATGATGCGCAGGTTGGCCTGGTGGGCCACGAGCAGGTCGACGTCGGCCACGCTCCAGCCCCGCTCCTCGGCGACCCGGCGGGCGGAAGCGGCCATCCGCTCCACCGCGTTGCGGAAGACGGCCTTTCCCTCCATCCGGAAGTACGGGTCGGCCCGCTCCACCGAGCCGGCCCGGATCGGGTCGCGGGAGCCGCCCGAGGGTACGGTGATCAGCCCGCTGCCCGTGCCGTCGCTCGCCAGGTCGAAGTGGCCGAGGGCGCCCGGTTCCCCGGCGTCGCCCGCGGTCAGCACGACCCCGCCCGCCCCGTCCCCGAAGACGGCCCGGGTGGAGCGGTCCGCGGGGTCGAGGATGCTGGAGAAGGTGTCGGCGCCCAGCACGAGGACGCTGTGGGCCGTGCCCGCGGTGACGAGCCCGGCCCCGGCGGCCAGCGCGTACAGGAAGCCGGTGCACACCGCTCCCACGTCGAACGCGGCGGCCGTGCCCAGGCCGAGCCGGGAGGCGACCAGGGGGGCGGTGGCCGGGCAGATCCGGTCCGGCGTGGTGGTGGCGACGATGACGCAGTCCGCCGCGTCCAGCGAAGCGGACTTCAGCGCCCTGCGGCCGGCCTCCACCGCGAGGTCCGAGGTGGCGGTGCCCGGGTCGGCGATGTGCCGCCGGGCGATGCCGGTCCTGCTGCGGATCCACTCGTCGGAGGTGTCCAGCTCCGCGGCCAGCTCCTCGTTGGTCACGACCCGGGGCGGCACCCAGGCGCCGATGCCCCGGACCACTGCCGTGGGGCTCACCGCCGGGCCTGCGCGAGGACGGCGTCCTCCTGCTCCAGGTCGCGTACCTCCTGGCTGACGTCGCCCAGGTAGTCCGCGACTTCCAGATAGGACCGCACCACCCGCACCTCGACGTACGGCAGTCCGTGGCTCACGAGGTATTCCTTGATCATGGGCTGGGCGCGGTGCAGGTTGCGGCGGGGCATGGACGGGAACAGGTGGTGCTCGATCTGGTAGTTGAGGCCGCCGTAGAAGAACTGCGTGATGCGGCTGGGCAGCAGGTTGCGCGACGTGACCACCTGGCGGGTGATCCAGTCCAGCTCCTCCTTCTCGCCGTCCCGCACGGGCAGGCCCTTGTGGTTGGGCGCGAACAGCAGCCCCATGTAGAAGCCGAACAGCGCCTGGTGGACCAGGATGAACGCGACGGCCTTGCCCGGCGGCAGCACGTAGAACACGGCGGCGAGGTAGGCCACCAGGTGGAAGGTGAGCATGCTCAGGTCGGCGGCCTTGTGCCGCTTGAGCGCGCCCTTCCTGGCCGCCACGTAACCGGACAGGTGCAGGCGCAGCCCTTCCATCATGATCAGTACGTAGAACATCCAGGCCTGGTGGCGCACGATGAACCGCCCGGCGGTGCTGGTGCGCTTGCTGCGGTCCTTGCTCGCGAAGATGACCTGACGGCGTGTGATGTCCGGGTCGAGGGACAGGTGGTTGGGGTAGTTGTGGTGCTTGGTGTGGTGCCCCACCCACCAGCCGAAGCTGACGCCGGTCAGCAGGTTGCCGTGGATATATCCGATGACGTCGCTGGCCTTGCGGGTACGGAAGATCTGCCGGTGGCCCGCGTCGTGGCCCAGCAGGTCCGTCTGGGCGAAGCAGAAGGCGAGCAGGACCGCCGTCGCCAGCTGCCACCAGCTGTCGCCCAGCAGGGCGAACAGGGCCCAGGCCCCGGACAGCAGCAGCAGATTGAACAGGATCTTGTAGACGTAGTAGGCGGGCTGCTGGTCCATCAGTCCGGCGGACCTCACCAGGCGGGTGACTTCCTCCAGGTCGGCGGTCGCGGCGCTCGCGGCGCCCGTCACCGGGGCGTCGGGCCCCTTGTCGACGTGGGTCACAGCGCCTCCTCCAGGCCCATCGAGGCGAGGCGGGAGCGCTGCATGCGCTGCGCCCACTCCTGGCCGGTGGCCATGCGCTCCTCGATCGTGGTGTCGACGAGCCGGCGTCCGGGCCACACCTCGTGGTCGCCGAGCAGCTCCCCGTGCTGTTCGATGCCCTGCTGGAAGAGCTTCTCCCGGCCGAGCACCACGTCGTCGACGGGCAGCCGCCCCCACAGCTCGTAGCCCTCCTTCAGGAGTTCCAGGAGGCGCGGCTTGTCCTCGGGGCGGCGGAGCAGGTGATCGCGGATGAGCGAGCTGCCGACCGCCAGATGCCGGATCTCGTCGATGCCCGCGCCGCGCTCGATGTCGGCCGCGGCCGGGTCGAAGACGCGCCACTTGCGTTCGCTCAGCTCGGCGGCCGGCGCCAGGACGCCCTCGACCAGGACCGTCAGGATCAGGACGCCGCCGATGAAGTCGCCCCGGTCGCGCAGGGAGCGCAGCCCGAACTCCTCCAGGGGCACAAGGACCGCGTCCCGGTCGCTGCCCGCGAGGCGTTCGACGGTCGCCCACAGGTCGTCCTCGGCGATGCCCAGCTCCAGCAGATGGCTCCGGAACACCATGGCGTGCCGTGCCTCGTCGAGCAGCTGGGTGGAGTAGAACTCCAGGCTGTCGTTGTCGGGGGCCAGCGCCACCATGTGGGCGATGGCGCGCGTGGCCTTCTCCTCCGCGATGGAGCGGAACGCAAGCTCCTGGGTGAGCGCGCTGTTGAGCGGGCCCGGCCGGGTCATCACGGGATGGGGGCGTACGTCGTCTGCGTGCCCCAGGACGTTGCCGCGCAAGGTGCCCTGCGGGACGGCGCCCAGCCAGTACCGCAGGTCGCAGGAGCGGGCGGTCAGTTCGAGCTCGCAAGCCCCGTCCACCAGCGACGGGGCTTGCGCCCAGTCGGCCTCTGCCGGGATGTTCGCGAGAGCCATGGTCAGTCCCTTTCCGAAGTCGTGGTGGCAGGCGACCGGTGCAGCCCGCCGGCGAAGTTGAGCAGCGGATCCCCGCCGCCGCGCACGGACCGGTCGACCCCGGCGAGCAGCAGTTCGTGATCGCCCACCGGAACGGTGCGCTGCACGCTGCACAGCAGCCAGCCGAAGGCGTCGCGCAGCACGGGCACGCCGTCCTGGGTGCGGCCGGCCCAGGTTCCGGGGTCCAGCTGGTCGATGCCGGTCGGCCGGCCCCGGTGGGCGAAGTGCCGGGCCAGCTCCTCCTGCCCGGATCCCAGGACGTTGACGACGAAGGTGGAGGCGCCCAGCAGCGACCGCAGGCCCCGGCTCCCGCGCCGCAGCGCGACGGAGACGACGGGCGGCTCGACCGACGCCAGGGCCAGCGTGCTGACGGTGACCCCCTGGACGTCCGCCTCACTGCCGCAGGTCAGCACCACGACACCGGTGGCCAGGTGCGCCGCGAGGCCGCCCGCCGGAGCCGGAGCCGGTCCGGCGGGCGCTGGTGGGGGCCAGGCCGTGAGCGTCTGCTCGGCGGTCGCGCCGCTCATCGCGACCCCGTCCCCACCGGCCGCTCGTGCGGCACGCGGAGGCCGCCGCCCGCTGCCGGGGCCTCGCCGAACTCGCTCCTGAAGCGCCGGTAGGCGGGGTGCGCCTCCGGCTCGAAGGTCAGGGCGAAGGGCTTGAGGAAGTTCCCGAACAGGGCGCGGTCGCCGAAGAGATGGATGGGCAGGGCCAGCAGCGCCCATTCGAAGCCCCACACCGTGATCCACACCAGTGCGACGAGGCCTTGGGTCACCAGGCTGTGCATAACGTTGTAGAGGACGTAGTAGATCTTCGGGATCCGCGTGCCGCCGCTGCGCCCCGCGGCTTTGTCCCTGGCGTGGGCGCGGTGGTAGCGGTAGGCGCCGGGCAGGTAGCCGATCAGGTCGATGTAGACGAAGAGCACGAGGGCCGGCAGCCAGCGCACGTCCCCCAGGTGCACGAAGAACAGCACCACGGAGACGACGAGACCGAGGCCGTACTCCGCGCGGACCAGCCACGCGGTGGTGCCGGTCATGAAGAGGTTCTTGGTGTCCATCAGCTCGACCCCGCAAGGGCCGCTGCGACCGCCTCGTCGTCCATCACGGCGGCGCCGGCGAAGAGGGCGCTGACGATGCGGGCGATGGTCTCCTTGAAGACCCGCACGGCGACCGGGTCCAGGATGCCGGCGAGGCTCGGGATGCCGAAGTCGAACTCGGCGTCGAAGTCGACGCGGCACCCCGCGCCCTCCCGGGTCACCCGCCAGGAGCCGGTGAACGACTCGAAGTCGCCGTCGAGCTGGGAGAAGTCGATCGTCAGCCGCGCCCGGTCGAGGCGGTCCTCCTCGGTCCAGCTCAGGATGCCGTTGCGGAAGTACACCTCCCAGTCGCTGGTCTCCTCCGCGGCACTGACCTCGTGCACGGTCACGGACCGCACGACGGGGACGAGTTCGGGGTAGGCGGCGAAGTGCCGCACCCGGTCGAAGACCGCGCCGGGGTCGGTGTCCGGCACGGCGAGAGCCACGTGAACGCTACGCATGATCAGGGCCACCTTTGGAATTCGGCACGTAACGGGATGCCTGCGCCCGGCAGGCGCCGTCGAACGCCTCGCACAGGAAGGCCACTTCCGACCTGTCGAGGATCGCGGGCGGCGTCAGCCGCAGCGTCAGATGCGAGTTGAGCGAGTGATTGGCGATGACGCCCCGCGAGACCAGCTCGATCAGCAGGTCCCCGGCGATACCGGGCTCGGCGAACTCGAACCCGAGCAGCAGGCCGCGCCCCCGCACCTCGTGGACCGCGTCCCCGAAGTGCTCCCTGACCGTGTCGCCCAGGGCCGTGAGCAGTTCGGCGCCCAGGTCGCGGGAGCGTTCGACGAGCCCTTCCTCCTTGATGGCCGTGATCGCGCCGCGGGCCGCCGCCATGGCGAGCGGCACGCCGGAGAACGTGGACGTGTGCAGATAGGGGTCGCGGTCGAAGACGGCGAACGCGCTCGGCGTGGCCACCACCGCGGAGACCGGGATCACGCCGCCGCTGAGCCCCTTGCCGACGAGCAGCGCGTCGGGCGTGACGCCCTCCCGGTCCGCCCCGAACCACGTGCCGAGGCGGCCGAGCCCGGTCTGCACCTCGTCCAGCACGAAGAACGCGCCGTGCCGGCGGCACGCGTCGCGCACGGCCCGCAGATAGCCGTCGGGCGGCAGGATGACGCCCGCCTCCCCCTGGACGGGCTCGACGACCACGCATCCCCGCCCGGGAACGGTGGCGAGCAGCCGGTCCAGTGCCTCCGCGTCGCCGTACGGCACGTGGTGGACGCCGGGCAGCAGCGGCCGGAAGGGGGCCTGGAACATCTCCTTGCCGGTGAGGCTCAGCGCCCCCATGGTCTTGCCGTGGTAGCCGGCGTCCATCGCCACCAGCTGGTCCTTGCCCTGGGTCCGCGCCATCTTGATGACGGTCTCGACGGCTTCCGCCCCCGAGCCCGCGAAGTGGACGCGTTCGAGGCCGGGCGGGACGACGTCCACCAGGGCGTCCGCCGCCAGGGCCGCCTGCGGTTCCAGGAGCACCCGGGTGGCGACCGGGTTGCGGTGCAGCTGCTCCTCGACCAGTCGTACGACAGTGGGGTGGCGCGCGCCGAGCAGCAGGACGCCGTACCCGCCGCAGTTGAGGATGCGCTTGCCCTCGGTGGTGGTCACCCAGGCGCCCTTGGACTCCCACTCGACGTGGCCGCCGAACATCTCGCCCAGGACGGCCCGGCCCTTGTTGAGCCGGGTCCGGTAGAGCTTCCCCAGCGTCACCCGGTCGTACGCCGCTCCGGCGCTCCCCGCGGGCGGCGCGGACGGTGCTGATGTCACGCTCATCGGTGTCCTCACGCCAGCCTCAGCGGCCGGCCGCCGACGTGCTCCATGAAGGGGCCGGCGAAGCTGCTGCGGGAAGGGGGGTGGAAGGCCAGGCCGTGCGAGGCCGCGGCGAGGTAGGCGACGTCGGACGAGCCGATGAAGGCCATCCCGCCGAGCGCCTCCACGGCCCGGCGGACCGCGTCGCCGAGCGCGTCCTGGCAGCCGAACCTCGCCACCAGGGCCTTGCCGAGCGCGGTGTTGCCCGTCTCGCCGTCCATGATCATGCGGGCCGCGCCCTCCAGCAGGAGCACGGCGGACTCCAGGCGGGCGACCAGCTGGGCCCGGTCGGATTCGCTGCCGCGCCCGCGGGCCACCACCCGCTCGACCAGGGAGCTCGCGATGCCCGCGTACGAGGCGGAGATGAGCAGTTCGAACCAGATGAAGCCGACGGTCTGGAGCTCGTCGAGCTCGCCCGCGTCACCCAGCTCGGTCCGCATGAGCTGCTGTTCGTCGACGAACACGTCGGTGAGCCGGATCTCGTCGCTCTCCGCGCCGGCCAGCGCCCAGCTGGACCAGAACGGCCGCACGCTCATGCCCTCGCCCCCGCTCGGCACGAGCAGCACCGCCATGTCGCTGCCGCCGTCCGGGCGGGGCAGCGCCACGCTCGCGGTGAGCAGGTCCATGGACCGGGACAGACTGCACGGCTTCTTCGACCCGTTGATCGCGTAGCCGCCCTCGACGGCCCGTGCGGTCATCGTGGGGGCGAGGATGCCGCGCCCCGGCTGCCCTTCGGCGAACCCGGAGGCCACCAGGAGGTTCTGGGAGCTGATGCCCTCCAGGAGCGCCCACTCCACGCCGCTGCTCTGCAAGCTGTCGGCGAGCGTGAAGAGGGTGGCCACGGAGAAGTGGTGCATGGTCGTGGCGACGGCCAGCGAAGGGGCGGCCGCCGCGATGGCGCGCGTCACCTCCAGGGCCTGGAGCGGATCGGCGCCCGCCCCCGCGTAGGTCTTGGGGATCACCAGGCCGGGGCCCCCGGCCGAGCGGAAGAGGTCGACGGAGGGGCTGCCCGGCCGTTCGAGCTCCTCCAGCGGGACGTCGCCGAGTCTGCCCAGGAGCCCGGGCAGGAAGTTCTCGCACGTCCTTCGTGCCGCGTCGAGTGAACGCATCAGAACTCGCGACTCCTCTTCGTGGGGAACAAGGCCTTCCACGCCCCGAAGACGGCCTCGCGGGGCCGGGATCCGGAGCTGATGCTGACTCCCTGCAAATGGCTCGTCCGCAGGATCGGATAGTTGGCCTCGCCGAAGACGCCGCCGGTCAGGCCGGTGCCGCCGTGGGTGGGCAGATAGGGCAGGAAGCCGATGTGGGAGTCGTTGATCTTCAGCAGCCCGCCGGTGCGGACCTGGCTCAGGAAGGTGTCGACGACCGTCGACGAGGCCGCCCACACCGAGTTGCGCAGGCCGTACTCGTTGGTGTTCACGTAGTCGACGAAGCGCTCCAGGAGCACCTCGTCCGGCTCCGGTTCCGCGACGATGAGCGGCAGCAGCGGGAAGAACGTCTCGTGGCGTACGGCGTCGATGTCGCGCGCGCCCTCCAGGCCGCGCACGACCACGACCGTCGGTTCCAGGAAGATGCCGGCGGTGTCGCGGCTCTCGTCGGCCTGCATCGCGTGGCCGCCGCAGGCCAGTTCGGCGCCCTTGTCCAGCGCGTCGCGCAGGCAGCTGAAGAACTTCTCGTTGCGCAGCACCGGGGTGAGCAGGACGTCTTCCTCTTCCGGCCGCCCCGGCCTGATGTGGCCGACCTGGCGGACGAGGGAGGCGATCAGGGCGTCGGCGATGTCCGGGTGCACCACCACCTGGTTGGGGATCATGCAGAGCTGGCCCGAGCCGTAGAAGCTCTCCGTCAGGGCTTCCGCGACCAGCTCCGGGTCGGCGTCCTTCCAGACCACCACCACGTCGTTGCCCGCGAGTTCCAGGATCGGCTTCTTGCCCGCGGCGACGCAGCGCTCCTGGAAGCGGACGCCGTTCTCGCTGCTGCCGAAGTACATGATGTCGTCCACGTGCGGGCTGTCCACCCACGCCGAGAGCAGCGGTACGGGGTCCCCGCACACCACGTTGAGCGTGCCGGGCGGCGCCCCGACCTCTTCGAGCACCGGCCGCACCACTTCGTGCAGGACGTACATCACGCCGAGGGGCGCGCTGCGCGGGGCGCGGACGACCAGGGCGTTGCCGGCCATGATGGACGTGACCCCGAGCAGGGCGCTGGACAGGGGCGCGTTCTGCGGCGGGTTCAGGCACACCACGCCGTCCGGTTGGCGGCGGACCTGGATGCGGCGCTCGCCGTGCCGGAACTCCTGGTGCATCTGCGCGCGGTAGAAGCCGAGCGACTCCGGGCCGAAGCACTCCAGCATGCCCGAGACCTGCCAGCGGGCCAGGACCACCGGGTGGCCTTCGGCGACCAGGATCCGTGTGATCTCCTCGGCCCGTTCGGTCAGCCTGCGGTAGAGGAGCTCGCCGACCTTCTCGAGGCGGGTCTCCAGGGGGTAGGCCCCCCAGACCGGGGCGGCGGCCGCGGCGGCCTCCAGCGCCGCCTCGACGGTCGGCTTGTCCGCCTTCGCGACACGGCCGGCGATGCTGGGCGGGAGGTCCTCCGGCGCGACGCGTCCCTGCTCCAGCCTCCGCTTGAGCGACAGGCTCGCGAAAGCGTCGTCAAGCAGCACCCCGGAGTTCACGACATACACCCAGGCGTCGCTCTCGCGGTCCTGCCCGCCCACATAGGAGGAATAGGACCGGAAAGGCACGGCGCTTTTCACCGCATTCGATGGAGCCGGATTCGCGTGGGACAACTGCGTGATCCCCACTCTCACTCCCTGCTGTCGTGTTCGCGTTCTCGGTGGGCATTTCGACGTTGCCCAGACCCTGGCAGCGGGCACTGATAATGCACTGACAGCCCGCTGAAACCGTGCTGTCAGACGCGTTGCCGCACGTTTGGATACGCTTCCCCCCAGATGCTGCGGCGAGGCGACGTGAAGGATGGATCCTCCATGAAGCGGTCAAAGGAACAGACGTCGACCCCGAGCCTTCCGAACGATCTGGAAAGTTCACCGGTCAAGTCGGCGATCGAGAAGTACGCGGACAATCCGAGCGCATTCCTGGCCCTCAACGACGGAAATGAAACCTTTTCCGTTCCCGGCACGGAAGGGGTCATCGTCTACCGCGGGGCCGGCCGCTATCTGATCCAGTTCGGAGGGGTGTTCGCCCCCGAGGAACAGCGTGCGGAACTCCTGCGCGCGTTCCGTGAGTTCGCGGCACACAAGCGCCGGCGCGTCGTCGCGATGCAACTCCAGGCGGCGGACACCGGACTGTACGAATCCGAAGGTTTTGTGATCAACCAAGTAGGCGCTTCATACTCGGTTAATCTCGCCGATTTCTCGCTGCGCGGATCGAAGTTCGTCAAGCTCCGGAACAAGATCTCGCGCGCCGGACGCAGCGGCCTTGAGGTGCGTGAGGTGGATTTCGACGGCTACCGCGACCAGTTGGCCGAGGTCGACGGCAACTGGCTGCGATCGAAGGGCCGGCACGTGAAGGAGATCGAATTCCTGGTGGGCCAGCTCGGCGGCCCCGCGCAGAAACACCGCAGGCTCTTCGTCGGCCTCCTGGAGGGGGCGCCCATCGCCTACATCTCCTACTCGCCCTCCTACGGCTCCACCCCCGGGTGGCTGCACGATCTCAGCCGCCGGATCGCCGACCCCCCTCCCGGCGTCATGGAGGCCCTCAACTCCACGGCCATGGGGGTCTTCCGGGAGGAGGGCGCGCAGTGGCTGCACTTCGGCTTCACTCCGTTCACCACGCTGCGGCCCGAGCACGAGCGGGAGAGCCACAGCCCGGTCACGGCGAAGTTCATGAAGTTCCTGGCCGAGCACGGTGAGTCCGTCTATCCGTCCAGGAGCCAGCTCGCCTACAAGGAGAAGTGGGGGCCGCATCTGGTGCTCCCGGAGTATCTCGCCTTCGAGGGCCGGGTGAGACCGGGTGCCATCTGGCAGATACTCAGGGTGACCAAGTCCATCTAGGGAACGGGCCGGTTCACCGGACCATCGGAGCGCGGCTGAGTATCTTCTGAAACCACCGTTGCAGCCTCTCGCTCGGTTCCAGACCCAGGTCGTGGGTCAGCCGGTGACGGGTGCGCTGATATGCGTCGAGTGCTTCCGCCTGGCGCCCCGAGTGGTACAGCGCGGTCATGAGCTGTTCACAGAACCTCTCGCGCAAGGGGTACTGCATATAGAGCTGTTCGATCTCCGGGACCATGGCCTGGTATTCACCCAGGGCGAGCCGTGCGTCGATCAGCCGCTCGCGGGCGATCAGCCGGGTCTCTTCAAGACCGGCGTAGGCGGTGCGGCACATCATGCCGGGGCCGGCGTCGAGAAGTGCGGGCCCCCGCCAGAGCGCGAGCGCCTCGGTGAGCCGCTCGGCGACCTGCTGGGGGGAGATGTCGATGATCCGTTCCACCGATGCGACGAGTGTCTCGAATCGGGTGGCGTCCACGTCGACGGGTCGTATGCGGAGGATGTAACCGGAGGGACTGGTCTCGATGATATCGCGCATGTCCGGTTTTCCCGTGCCCTCCGCGAGAATGCGGCGCAGCCGGGCGATGTGGCTCTGGAGGGAGTTGGCGGCATTTCTGGGAGGCCGCTCGCCCCATAGTTCGTCTATGAGATCACTGAAAGAAACGGAAGTGCCGGGCGATAACGCGAGGACAGCCATGATGGCCCGCAGTTTCTCGCCCGCCAGCGCAACCGATACTCCGTCCTCCACCACCTCCATATCACCGAGCAGATTCACCAGCATATGCGTTCCCTTGAGACGCCGAGCAGAATAATTCCGGCCGATGCATCCGAGGATCGAATTTCTTTTTCGACCCGTCTGGATTTCGAATGTTTCATGTATGCCCCCCGTTTCCCATAGCTGCCGGGAGAGCTTAAGTCGACGCGCGGCACCGGTCAACGACTACTTCAAGAGTGGATCTTAGAAGTTGCAATAGATTGCATCCGGAGGTGTAGAAATGGCCAGCAGCGGAAACGGCGGGGCTCAAGGTTTCCCGCCCTGCGACGCCGACGAGCACGGGTCGGTGATGCCCGAGATCGCCAGGCGGTTGCGTCATATACGACGACATCACCCAGAAGGCCCGTTCACCTTGGTGGAGTTGGCCCGGCTGACAAGTGTCTCAAAACGCACCCTGGCCGCCGCGGAGTCGGCCGAGGGCACGAACCTGACGATCGAGACGCTGGTGAAGCTCACGCGCGGCCTCGGGATCCGCCGCTGGGCCTACTTCCTGGACGAGCAGGTCTTCCAGCAGGTGAACGCCGAGTTGCGCGACGGTGGTCCGGCGGCCAGACGGGCGGCGCACGCCGCGGAACCGCTCGGCACGCTGGCAACCCTCCTGGGCGGCATCCTGGCCACAACCCGCCCCGGCCACCCCAGCTCGACCTAGGGGCGGCGGACCCCGACCACGGAGGCAGCCCCGGCCCCGGCCCCGGTCGTAGCCCGGCCCCCGGCCCCCGGAAACGAAAGATCCCCACGGTTCGCGAGGAACCGTGGGGATCTTGCTGGTGTCCGAGGGGGGACTTGAACCCCCACGCCCGATAAAGGGCACTAGCACCTCAAGCTAGCGCGTCTGCCATTCCGCCACCCGGACCAGGTGTCTGCCGTTCGCGGGGCGTTGCCCGCGGCGACATGGACAACAATACCAAGGTTTCGGAGTGCCTTTCACCTGCGTATCCGCGCGCTGCCGGGCAGGCGCCCGGCAGCGCGCACCACCACCCCCGCAGCCTCACCAGGGGTGACTGGTCGAGTACGTAGCGGTGAATGCCGAAGCTCAAGCCATGAGGTGGTAGCCGGGGAAGTTCCCCGGTGGCCGCTCCGTCGCCGGGCCCTGCGTGACCGCCCGCACCAGCAGCTCGCCGCCGACGAAGGCGCCGCGCCAGGAGGCGCCGAAGCCGCCGAACAGCTCGTCCCGGTCACCGCGCGAGCGCGGCTTCCCGTGACCCGTCTTGAACGCGCGGATCTGCGGCGCGAGGCGTTCGTACGTGGCGGGGTCGTCGGTGGACAGGGTGGCGACCAGGGCTCCGTTCGACGCGTTCATGGCGGCCAGCAGCTCCGCCTCCGTGTCGACCAGGACGATGGTGTCGACCGGGCCGAACGGCTCCGCGTGGTGCAGCGGGGAGGACGGCGGCGGGTTGAGGAGCGTGACGGGGTGGACGTACGCGTCGGTGTCCTGGCCCGGCAGGAAGCGGTCGGCCGCCGGCGCCCCGCGGTAGAGCGGCACGGCCCCCCGGTCGATCGCCTCCGTCACCTGGTCGCGCAGCTCCTTGGCCTTGGCCGCGTTGATCAGCGGTCCGAAATCCAGCTGCGGGAAGGGGTCTTCGGGGCGCTCGACCGCCAGTGGGTGGCCGACGCGGAGGGTGCGGACGGCCGGGAGGTAGGCGGCGAGGAACGCGTCGAAGAGGCCCCGCTGGACGACGAAGCGGGGGTAGGCCGTGCAGCGCTGCTTGCCGTAGTCGAAGAGTTTGGGGATGACGGCGCCGAGCGCGTCCCAGTCGCCGTAGTTCCAGATGCCCCAGGTGTTCAGTCCTTCCTGTTCGAGGATGTGCCGCTTGCCGAGGTCCGCGACGGCGGTGGCGACGGCCGCTCCGGTGTCGCGTCCGCCGACGAAGGAGACGCAGCCGATCTCCGGTGCGCGCACCAGCGCCTCGGACAGCTCTCCCCCGCTGCCGCTCACGAGGGTGACGGGGATGCCTTCGCGGGCCGCCAGCGCGCAGGCCAGGGTCAGACAGGCGACGCCGCCGTCGGTCGGGGTCTTGGCGATGACCGCGTTGCCGGCGAGTGCCTGGACCAGCATCGCGTGGACGAGCACGCTCATCGGGTAGTTCCAGCTCGCGATGTTGGACACCGGGCCGTCCAGCGGGCTCCGGCCCTCGACCATCGGCTCGATGCCGTCGACGTACCAGCGCACGCCGTCGATGGCCCGGTCGACGTCGGCCTGGGCGAGCCGCCAGGGTTTGCCGATCTCCCAGACGAGGAGCAGGGCGAGCAGTTCGCGGTGTTCGGTGAGGGCGTCGAGGGTGGCGGCGACGCGGGCGCGCCGTTCGTCGAGCGGGACGTGGCGCCAGGACCGGTGCTGGTCGAGCGAGGCGCGTGCGGCCCGGTGGGCGGTGGTGGCGTCGAGGCGCGGCGGGCCCGCGATGGGGCCGCCGTCGACGGGGGACGTGGCGGGCAAGGTCCGGCCGTCCGCCTGCCAGGTCCCGTTCCAGAGGTTGAGGACGCGGTCGTCGCGGAAGGCCTCGGGTGCGACGGCCAGGCAGCGCCGCCAGGCGTCGGTCCAGGCCGTACCGGCTTTGAGGACGAGGGGTGAGGTGAGGGTGGGTGCCATTCGGTGTTCTCCGCTCACGGTGCACGAGTCGGGGCGGGAGGTGCATGGCACGCGCCGGGCCGCTCGGTTCGCGGTCCGCGCGTATGTGCTGGGGGACGCTAGTGCAGTCGGCGCCCGTCACCTATGAGTGACGTCACGCCCTTCGTGGCTTGAGAACCCGAGCCTGCCGAGGACGAGGCGGGCCGTTTCCGTCGGGGTGGCGCCGACCTGGACCCCGGCGGCCTCCAGTGCCTCCTGTTTCGCGCGCGCGGTGCCGGACGAGCCGGAGACGATGGCTCCCGCGTGCCCCATGGTCTTGCCCTCGGGTGCGGTGAATCCGGCGATGTAGGCGACGACGGGTTTGGTGACGGACCGCTGGATGTAGGCCGCCGCGCGTTCTTCGGCGTCGCCGCCGATCTCCCCGATGAGGACGACGAGTTCGGTGTCGGGGTCGTCCTCGAAGGCGGCCAGGCAGTCGATGTGGGTGGTGCCGACGACGGGGTCGCCGCCGATGCCGACGCAGGTGGAGAAGCCGATGTCGCGCAGCTCGTACATGAGTTGGTAGGTGAGGGTGCCGGACTTCGACACCAGGCCCACGCGGCCGGGTTTGGTGATGTCGGCGGGGATGATGCCCGCGTTGGCCTGGCCGGGGGTGATGAGCCCCGGGCAGTTGGGGCCGATGACGCGCGTGCCGCGCTCCTGGGCGTACGCGTGGAAGGCCACGGCGTCGTGTACGGGGATGCCCTCGGTGATGACGACGGCGAGGCCGATCCCGGCGTCGGCGGCCTCGGTGACGGCGGCCTTGGCGAAGGCGGGCGGCACGAAGACCACGGTGACGTCGGCGCCCGTGGCCTCGATCCCCGCGCGGACGGAGCCGAAGACGGGGACGGCGCGGTCGTCGAAGTCGACGGTGCGGCCCGCCTTGCGGGGGTTGACGCCGCCGACGACGTCCGTGCCCGCCGCGAGCATGCGGCGGGTGTGCTTCATGCCCTCGGCCCCGGTCATGCCCTGGACGAGGACCTTGCTCTCCTTGGTGAGGTAGATCGCCATGTCCGGACTCCTCAGGCTGCGTGGGTGGGGGCGGCGAGTTCGGCGGCGCGGCGTGCGGCGCCGTCCATGGTGGTGGCCTGCCGGACCAGCGGGTGGGCGCGCTCGTCGAGGATGGCGCGGCCGCGTACGGCGTTGTTGCCGTCGAGGCGGACGACCAGCGGCTTGGTCAACTGGACGGATTCCAGGGCCCGGACGATGCCGTCGGCCACGGCGTCGCACGCGGTGATGCCGCCGAAGACGTTGACGAAGACGGACTTGACGGCGGGGTCGGAGAGGATGACGGCGAGTCCGTCGGCCATGACTTGGGCGGAGGCGCCGCCTCCGATGTCGAGGAAGTTCGCGGGGCGCGCGCCGCAGCCCGCGACCACGTCGAGGGTGGACATGACGAGGCCGGCGCCGTTGCCGATGATGCCGACCTCGCCGTCGAGCTTGACGTAGTTGAGGCCCTTGGCCGCGGCCGCCGCCTCCAGGGGGTCGTCGTGGGCGGTGTCGTCGGCCCCCAACGAGCCTGGCGGAAGCGGGCGTTGTCGTCCAGGGTGACCTTGCCGTCGAGGGCGAGGATCTCTCCCTGGGCGGTGCGGACGAGGGGGTTGACCTCGACGAGGAGCGCGTCCTCGCGGATCAGCACCTGCCAGAGCTTGACCAGGACGCCGGCGGTGGCTTCGGGCAGTCCCGCGGCGGCGGCGATCTCGGCCGCCTTGGCCTCGTCCACTCCGCGCGCCGGGTCGATCCCCACGCGCGCGACGGCTTCCGGGCGGCTCGCCGCCACCTCCTCGATGTCCATGCCGCCCTCGGCGGAGGCGATGGCGAGGAAGCGTCCCACCGCGCGGTCCAGTACGTACGAGACGTAGAACTCGCTCTCGATCTCCACGGGTCGGGCGACCATCACCGTGTGCACGGTGTGGCCCTTGATGTCCATGCCGAGGATCTGGCGGGCGGTGATCTCGGCGGCAGCGGGGTCCGCCGCGACCTTCACGCCGCCCGCCTTGCCGCGTCCGCCGGTCTTCACCTGGGCCTTGACGACGACGCGGCCGCCCAGGCGTTCGGCGCCCGCGCGTGCTTCCTTCGCCGTGCCGGCGACCTCCGCCCGCGGCACCGCGATGCCGTGTTCCTCGAAGAGTTCCCTTGCCTGGTGCTCGAACAGGTCCATTCCGGCTCCTGACGCCTTGTCGTTCCGGGGAGCGAACCCCCCGCCTCCGAAAAGTGCCGCACGCCCCCTGGACACCACTGACCGGATGCGGGATAACAAGCTTCATACAGTATTCGTCGACTGTATGCAATCTACCGCGAGAGCACCTCCGAGCAGCGTGTGAGCGCTCCAACTCCCCTACGAAGGGACAGGACTTCGCCATGCCCGACGGCAGCAGCGACACCACCCAGACCCACATCTCCGGTGGGCATCTGGTCGCCAAAGCACTCAAAGCAGAGGGTGTGGAGGTCATCTACACCTTGTGCGGCGGCCACATCATCGACATCTACGACGGCTGCGTCGACGAGGGGATCGACGTCCTCGACGTACGCCACGAGCAGGTCGCCGCCCACGCGGCGGACGGCTACGCGCGCCTCACCGGAAAGCCGGGCTGCGCCGTGGTGACGGCGGGACCGGGAACCACGGACGCCGTCACGGGCGTCGCCAACGCCTTCCGCGCGGAGTCCCCCATGCTGCTCATCGGCGGCCAGGGAGCGCACACGCAGCACAAGATGGGGTCGCTCCAGGACCTCCCGCACGTCGACATGATGACGCCGATCACCAAGTTCGCCGCGACGGTGCCCGACACGGCGCGGGCGGCCGACATGGTGTCGATGGCGTTCCGCGAGTGCTACCACGGCGCTCCGGGCCCCTCCTTCCTGGAGATCCCGCGCGACGTGCTCGACGCCAAGGTGCCGGTGGACAAGGCCCGGGTGCCGCAGGCCGGGCAGTACCGCGCCTCCACCCGCTCGGCCGGCGACCCCGAGGCCGTCGAGAAGCTCGCCGACCTGCTCGTGCACGCCGAGAAGCCGGCGATCCTGCTCGGCAGCCAGGTGTGGACGACGCGCGGCACCGCATCCGCCGTCGAACTCGTCCGCACCCTGAACGTGCCCGCCTACATGAACGGCGCGGGACGCGGCACCCTGCCGCCCGGCGACCCGCACCACTTCCAGCTCTCGCGGCGGTACGCCTTCTCCAACGCCGACCTCATCGTCATCGTGGGCACGCCCTTCGACTTCCGCATGGGCTACGGCAAGCGCCTGTCCCCGGACGCCACCGTCGTCCAGATCGACCTCGACTACCGCACCGTCGGCAAGAACAGGGACATCGACCTGGGCATCGTCGGTGACGCCGGGCTGATCCTGAAGTCGGTCACCGAGGCGGCGTCCGGCCGGCTCAACGGCGGCGCCTCCCAGCGCAAGGAGTGGCTCGACGAGCTGCGCGCCGCCGAGCAGACCGCGATCGAGAAGCGGCTGCCGCACCTGAGGTCCGACGCCTCACCGATCCACCCCTACCGCCTGGTCAGCGAGATCAACGACTTCCTCACCGAAGACTCGATCTACATCGGCGACGGCGGCGACATCGTCACCTTCTCCGGGCAGGTCGTGCAGCCCAAATCGCCCGGCCACTGGATGGACCCGGGCCCCCTCGGCACGCTCGGCGTCGGCATCCCCTTCGTGCTCGCCGCCAAGCAGGCACGGCCCGACAAGGAGGTGGTGGCCCTCTTCGGGGACGGCGCCTTCTCGCTCACCGGCTGGGACTTCGAGACCCTCGTCCGCTACGACCTGCCCTTCGTCGGGATCGTCGGCAACAACTCCTCGATGAACCAGATCCGTTACGGCCAGAAGGCCAAGTACGGCGAGGAGCGCGAACGCGTCGGCAACACCCTCGGCGACGTCCACTACGACAAGTTCGCCCAGATGCTGGGCGGTTACGGCGAAGAGGTCCGCGACCCCGCCGACATCGGCCCCGCGCTGCAACGGGCCCGCGAGTCGGGCAAGCCCTCGCTCATCAACGTGTGGGTCGACCCGGACGCGTACGCCCCCGGAACCATGAACCAGACCATGTACAAGTGAGGAGCCCGCGCGATGACGACCAAGGCTCTTGAGGGCGTACGCGTCCTCGACATGACGCACGTCCAGTCCGGGCCCTCCGCCACCCAGCTCCTGGCCTGGCTCGGCGCGGACGTGGTGAAGCTGGAGGCGCCCTCCGGGGACATCACGCGCAAGCAGCTGCGTGATCTCCCGGACGTCGACTCCCTCTACTTCACGATGCTCAACTGCAACAAGCGGAGCATCACCCTCAACACCAAGACCGAGCGCGGCAAGGAGCTCCTCACCGAGCTGATCCGGCGCTCCGACGTGATGGTCGAGAACTTCGGCCCGGGCGCCGTGGACCGCATGGGTTTCACCTGGGACCGCATCCAGGAGATCAACCCGCGGATCGTCTACGCCTCGATCAAGGGCTTCGGAGAGGGCCCCTACACCAACTTCAAGGCCTACGAGGTGGTCGCGCAGGCCATGGGCGGCTCCATGTCGACCACCGGCTTCGAGGACGGGCCGCCGCTCGCCACCGGCGCCCAGATCGGCGACTCCGGGACCGGCATCCACGCCGTCGCCGGCATCCTCGCCGCCCTCTTCCAGCGGGAGAACACCGGCCGCGGCCAGCGCGTCAACGTGGCCATGCAGCACGCGGTGCTCAACCTGTGCCGGGTCAAGCTGCGCGACCAGCAGCGCCTGGCGCACGGACCGCTCGCCGAGTACCCGAACGACGACTTCGGGGACGAGGTGCCGCGCTCGGGCAACGCGAGCGGCGGCGGCCAGCCCGGCTGGGCGGTCAAGTGCGCGCCCGGCGGACCGAACGACTACGTGTACGTCATCGTGCAGCCCGTGGGCTGGCAGCCCCTGACCGAGCTCATCGGGCGCCCCGAACTCGCCGACGACCCCGAGTGGGCCTCGCCCGAGGCGCGCCTGCCCAAGCTCGGCAAGATGTTCCAGCTGATCGAGGAGTGGTCCGCCACGCTCCCCAAGTGGGAGGTCCTTGAGCGGCTCAACGCCCACAACATCCCCTGCGGCCCGATCCTCTCCACCAAGGAGATCATCGAGGACGCCTCGCTGGCCGCGAACGAGATGGTCGTCGAGGTCGCGCATCCCCGGCGCGGCTCCTTCACCACGGTCGGCTCCCCCCTGAAGCTGTCGGACTCCCCCGTGGACGTGGTCAGTTCACCGCTCCTCGGCGAGCACAACGCGGAGGTCTTCGTCGGTGAGCTCGGCCTCGGCGACGAGGAACTGCGCCTGCTCAAGTCGAACGGAGTGATCTGAGTGATGGCCGAAGACCGCGCACCGACGGTGCGGGCCCTCCTCGACGCCGTTGCGCGCCGAGGGCCGTACGTCGCTGACGGCACCGGAAGGCAAGATCCTCGCGGACGCCTACGGAATCGCCGTGCCCGGCGAGGAGCTGGCGACGGACGTGGACGAGGCGGTCGCGCACGCGGCCCGCTTCGAGGGCCCCGTCGTCATGAAGATCGTCTCCCCCGACATCCTGCACAAGACCGACGCGGGCGGCGTCGTCGTCGGGGTGGAGGGCGCCGCCGGCGTACGGGCCGCCTTCTGCGAGATCGTCGAGAACGCGCGGGAGTACGCGCCGACGGCCCGTATCGAGGGCGTGCAGGTGCAGGAGCTGCTGCCGTCCGGCCAGGAGGTGATCGTCGGGGCGGTGACCGACCCGACGTTCGGGAAGGTCGTCGCCTTCGGGCTCGGCGGCGTGCTCGTCGAGGTCCTCAAGGACGTCACGTTCCGCCTCGCGCCGGTCGACGCCGACGAGGCCGCCTCGATGCTCGACTCGATCCGCGCCGCCGAGATCCTGCGGGGCGTCCGGGGCGCGCCCGCGGTGGACCGGTGGGCCCTCGCCGAGCAGATACGCCGGGTGTCCCAGCTGGTCACGGACTTCCCGGAGATCGCCGAGGTCGACCTCAACCCGGTCATCGCCACGCCGGACGGCGCGATCGCCGCGGACATCCGCGTCATCCTCTCCGAGGGGGTCACCAAGCAGCGCCGCACGTACACGCGCGAGGAGATGCTCGCCTCGATGCGGCGGCTGATGGAGCCCCGCTCGGTCGCGGTGATCGGCGCGTCCAACGAGCAGGGCAAGATCGGCAATTCGGTGATGCGCAACCTCATCGACGGCGGTTTCTCCGGCGAGATCCAACCGGTGAACCCCAAGGCCGATGACATCTTGGGCCGCAAGGCGTACAAGAGTGTCACGGACGTTCCCGGTGAGGTGGATGTGGCGGTCTTCGCGATCCCCGCCAAGTTCGTGGCGTCGGCCTTGGAGGAGGTGGGCCGCAAGGGCATCCCCAACGCCGTCCTGATCCCCTCCGGGTTCGCCGAGACCGGTGAGCACGCCCTCCAGGACGAGATCGTGGAGATCGGCGAGCGGCACGGGGTGCGGCTGCTCGGACCGAACATCTACGGCTATTACTCGACGTGGCAGGACCTGTGTGCCACGTTCTGCACGCCGTACGACGTCAAGGGCGGGGTGGCCCTGACGAGCCAGTCCGGCGGCATCGGGATGGCCATCCTGGGCTTCGCGCGCACCACGAAGACCGGCGTCTCGGCGATCGTCGGACTCGGCAACAAATCCGACCTGGACGAGGACGACCTCCTCACGTGGTTCGGCGAGGACCCCAACACCCGGTGCATCGCCATGCACCTGGAGGACCTCAAGGACGGCCGCGCCTTTGTGGAGGCGGCGAAGGCGACCGTTCCGAAGAAGCCCGTCGTGGTCCTGAAGGCCGGTCGTACGGCCGCCGGGGCCAAGGCCGCCGGATCGCACACGGGAGCCCTGGCGGGCGATGACGCCGTGTACGACGACATCCTCCGGCAGGCGGGGGTCATCAGGGCCCCCGGCCTCAACGAGATGCTGGAGTACGCGCGCGCGTTGCCGGTGCTGCCCACCCCGCAGGGCGACAACATCGTGATCATCACGGGCGCCGGCGGATCGGGCGTGCTGCTCTCCGACGCGGTGACCGACAACGGGCTGCGGCTGATGGAGATCCCCGACGACCTGGACGCGTCGTTCCGGGCGTTCATCCCGCCCTTCGGGGCCGCGGGCAACCCCGTCGACATCACCGGGGGCGAGCCCCCGTCGACGTACGAGGCGACGATCCGGCTCGGCCTTCAGGATCCGCGCATCCACGCGCTGGTCCTCGGCTACTGGCACACCATCGTCACCCCGCCGATGGTCTTCGCCGAACTGACGGCCCGGGTGGTCGCCGAGTTCCGCGAGCGCGGCATCGAGAAGCCCGTGGTGGCCTCCCTCGCGGGTGACGTCGAGGTGGAGGAGGCCTGCCAGTACCTCTTCGAGCGGGGTGTCGTGGCCTACCCGTACACGACCGAGAAGCCGGTGGCCGCGCTCGGCGCCAAGTACCGGTGGGCCCGTGCGGCCGGTCTGCTGGGGGGCGAGCGATGAGGTGACCGGTGCGGGGGCCGGCCTGCGGTGCGCGCCGGCCGGCCCCGGGACCCGTGCGCACACGAAAGGAATTGGACAGGGGGCGCTGGCCAGGATCTTTTCGACGCAAGGGGTGCTAGAGCGACATGACGACAACCGACATTCACACAGCCGTCCCGTACAGGGAGGTGACGGACTCCAACGGCCGCATGTACCGGGTCGGCGAGACCGACGTCGACCTCATGGGCCGCAAGCGCAAGTGGATGGTCATCCTGCCGTGGGTCGGCATGATGGGCATCAGTTCGGCCGAGTACGCGTTCGCGTCGGCCGAGGACACCCTGCACACCGCGCATTCCTGGGGCGACACGCACATCTTCTGGATGCTGGGGGTCTGGGTCTTCTTCCAGGCGGCGGTGGCCTTCCCGGCGGGAAAACTCCGTGAGAGCGGCCGGCTCCCGGCGCGCTGGGCGATGATGTGCGGCGCTGTCGGCACCCTGCTGGGATATCTGTCCCTGGCCTTCGCACCCCATGTCGTCGTCGCCTACATCGGCTTCGGCATGTTCAGCGGCATGGGCGCCGGCATGGTGTACGCGACCTGCGTGAACATGGTCGGCAAGTGGTATCCCGAACGGAAGGGCGGAAAGACCGGATTCGTGAACGGCGGATTCGCCTACGGCTCCGTGCCGTTCGTCTTCCTCTTCACCGGATACATGGACCTGACGAACTTCCGTTGGGTGCTGGTGTCCGTCGGGCTCTTCCTCGCGGCGACGGTCGCCGTGGCGGGTTACTTCTTCCAGGACCCGCCGAAGAACTGGTGGCCGGCCGACGTGGACCCGCTGCGTCCGCCGGACGACCCGCGGGCCCGGCGCGCGCTGGCGATGAACCCGCCCGCCGTGCGGCAGTACACGCCCAAGGAGGCGTGGCAGACCGGCCGGGTCGCGCTGATGTGGTTCTGCCTGCTGTGCACGTCGGGCGTGAACATCTTCGGCATCGCCTTCCAGGTGGACATCGGAAAGGAAGCCGGATTCGCGGGCGGAATAGTCGCCACGGCGATGTCCTTGAAGGCCATCGTCAACGGCACCGGCCGAGGCGTCATCGGCTGGCTCTCCGACCTCTACGGACGCAAACGCTGCCTGATCTTCGTCTGCATCGTCCTCGGCCTTTCGCAGTACGGCATCCTGTGGGCGGCGGACATCAAGAACCTGCCGCTGTTCCTGGTCTTCTCCAGCATCTCCGGATTCGGCGGCGGCGCCATCTTCCCGATGTTCGCGGCGATGACCGCGGATTACTTCGGCGAGAACAACAACGCCTCCAATTACGGCCTGGTCTACAGCTCCAAGCTGGTCTCCGGGCTCCTCGGCTCCGGAATGGGCGCCGTCGTGGTGAGCAACTGGGGCCACACCGGGGCCTTCACGCTGGCCGGCTCCATCTCGCTGTTCGCCGGGTTCATCGCGCTCTTCCTCTCGCAGCCAGGACGGCCCAAGGACAAAGGCATCACACCCAATCCGCAACCCCTCGGTGAGGAGATGGCCTGACCGACACGCACCCCCGGACGCACCTCAGCTCTCGCCGCGCGGAATCCGCGCGGCGAGAGCTGTGTGTGCGGCCGGCCGTGTGTGCGTGCGGCGGGGTGTGCGTGCGGCGGGGTGTGCGGGTGCGTCAGCGCTTCTTGCGGAGGGCCGCCAGGTTGTCGTAGCCGACCTTCGCGAGCTTCAGGGACTGGGCGGGGTCGGTGCCGCTGGGCGCGTTGTCCTGCTCGACCATGGGGTTGTGGTAGTTCTTCTCGCCGACGCGGCTGAAGAAGGTGCGGTAGTCGATGACACCCTCACCGAAGGCCACCATGTCGTAGCCCTCGCCGCTGGTGTCGTTGCGCGTGCCGTCCTTGGCGTGGAACAGCGGGTAGCGCTTGTTGTTGCGGCCGACGAGCCCGGCCGGGTCGAAGACCTTCTTGCGCTGCGAGCCGTCGTGCGCGGTGTAGGTGTGGAACTTGTACTGCGCGACGTGCGCCCAGTAGATGTCCATCTCCAGCCAGACCGACCGCGGGTCGGTCTCCTTGAGGAAGTACTCCAGCTTGCGGATGCCGGAGCTGCGGGTCGGGCGGCCCTGCGCGTCGAGCGGGCCCCCGTCGAGCAGGAAGCCGTACGCCGCGTCGTGGTTGTGGGTGTAGAGCTTGATGCCGGCCTTGCGCGCGATCGCGCCCAGGGCGTTCCACTTGTCGGCGGCGACGTCCCAGTCGGCCTTGTACGAGCTGTTGGTGGGGTCACCACCGGTGCCCATGTGGTCCATGCCCAGGATGTTGGCGATCTCCAGGTGCTTCTTGAACGTGTCGAGGTCGGGCTGCGAGAGCGGCCAGGACCCCGGTATGAAGCCGTGGTTGCCCTGGGCGCGCAGACCGTACTCGTCGAGCCACGAGCGCAGCAGCTTGGCGCCCTCCACGGACTCCAGGCTCGCGCCGCCGGGGGCGTTGGCGTGCTGGCCGTAGCCCGCGAACTCGACCTGCTTGTAGCCGTAGCGGGCCAGTTCCTTGAACACCTCGCGGAAACCGGAGGGCAGGGTGGAGGCGAGCGGGTCGCGGCCCGTCGCGTCACGCACCGTGTAGAGGATGATGCCGCGCTTCTTCGCCGGCACCAGCTCGTGACCGCGGCCGTGCCCGTGGCCGCCCTTGGGCTGCGCCTGGGCGAAGGAGGGTGCCGCGCCGAACACGGGCGCGGCGATCGCGCCCGCGCCGACGGCGGTGCACGTGCTGAGGAAGCGGCGGCGGCCGATGCCGAGACGCTGTCTGAGGGCCTCGTCGGCGGGAGTGTCGTGGAAGTCGCTCACGGGTGTCTCTCCTGGGCTCTTGGACGTGCGGGCGGACGCCACCGGCGCGTTGTCAGTGACGCGTGGTTCACTTTCTGTAACTGCTCCTGGTCGGGCGGGGGACGGGCGAGGTGTGTCTCAGCCCAGGCCGGCCAGGTCGAGGAGGAGGGATTTCACGGCGGTGGCCGCGATCCGGTCGGGAAAGGCATGGGGGGTGGAGCTGATGATGAGCGGACCGTCGTCGTCGCTCAGGGGGAGGCGGCCGTGGCTGCCGCGAATAGGTGAGGGGTCCAGCGGGACGACCGCCATGCGGTAGCGCATGCCGAGCTTCTTGCGGGCCAGCGCGGACGCGGCCTTGACGCGGACGTAGGGGTCCTCGGGGTCCATGAAGAGCTCGACCGGGTCGTAGCCGGGTTTGCGGTGGATCTCGACGAGCTGCGCGAAGTCGGGCGCGCGGGCGTCGTCGAGCCAGTAGTAGTACGTGAACCACGCGTCCGGGTCGGCGACGGCGACGAGTTCACCGGCCCGCGGGTGGTCCAGGTGGTACTCCTTCTTGCCCTCGTCGTCGAGGAGCTGCTCGATGCCGGGGAGGCCGGCGAGCGCCTGGCGGGTGGCTTCCATGTCCTCGGGCCTGCGCACGTAGATGTGCGCGATCTGGTGGTCCACGACGGCGAAGGCACGCGACGCCATCGGGTCGAGGTACTCCATGCCGTCCTGGGTGTGCACTTCGAGCAGGCCGGCGCGGCGCAGGGCGCGGTTGATGTCGACGGGGCGGTCGACGCGGGTGATGCCGTACTCGGACAGGGCGACGACGGTGCGGCCCTCGGCCTTCGCGTCGTCGAGGAGGGGGGCGAGGGTCGCGTCGAGTTCGGCTGCGGCCTGATGGGAGCGCGGGTCGTCGGGGCCGAAGCGCTGAAGGTCGTAGTCGAGATGAGGGAGGTAGCACAGGGCGAGGTCGGGGCGGCGGGTGCCGATGACGTGGCGGGTGGCGTCCACGATCCAGCGGCTGGAGACGATGTCGGCGCCCGGGCCCCAGAAGTGGAAGAGGGGGAACGTGCCGAGTTTCTCGGTGAGTTCGTCGTGCAGGGCCGGGGGCCGGGTGTAGCAGTCGGGTTCCTTGCGGCCGTCGGCGTAGTAGACGGGACGGGGGGTGATGGTGATGTCGGTGTCGGCGCCCATGGCGTACCACCAGCAGATGTTGGCGACGGTGTAGCCGGGGTGGGCGCGGCGGGCGGCGTCCCACAGCTTGTCGCCGGCGACGAGCCCGTTGTGCTGGCGCCACAGGAGTACGTCGCCGAGCTCGCGGAAGTACCAGCCGTTGCCGACGATGCCGTGCTCGGCGGGGGTGGTGCCGGTGAGGAAGGTGGACTGGGCCGCGCAGGTGACGGCGGGCAGGACCGTGCCCAGGGGGGCCTGGGAGCCGGACTGCCCCAGGGACTTGAGGCGTGGCATGTGGTCCAGGAGGCGAGGGGTGAGACCGACGACGTCCAGGACGAGCAGGGGTGTGGGGCTCATGGGAGTTCCTTGAGGCCGAGGTCCGTCAGGAGATCGCGGGCGAGGGTGAGTTCGGCGGCGATGCCGTCCGCGAGCTGGGGGCGGGAGCGGGGGCGCAGTTCGCGCGGCAGCGCCTGCCAGGTGTAGGTCTCGACCTCCAGGTGGCGGGTGCGCGGGGCGGCCCCGCCGACCAGCTGGGCGAGCGTGTCCTTGAGGACGGGCAGCGTGGAGGTGAGGGGCGGCGCGGGAGGCGCGTGCAGGGGGACGTGGAAGTGGGCGCGCCAGGGTGCCGTCTCGGGCAGGGCGCCGCCGGCGAGGGATTCGCCGAGGTCGTCGGTGCCGCGCAGTCCGGCCGCGGTGCGGGTGCGGGTCTGGTGCAGGAAGCGGGGTTCGTCGAAGGCGGCGAGTGCCTCGCGGACTCCGGGGAGATGGGGGTGTTCGGCGTGCAGGGCGGCGGAGAGCTGGGTCTTGACGACGGGGATGCCCGCGACGGCGAGCGCGTCGAGGGCGGTGCCCGGGTCCTCGAAGGAGGTGGCGAGGTGGCAGGTGTCGACGCAGACGCCGATGCGGTCGTGGCCGATCGCGGTGAGGGGGGCGATCGCGTCGCCCGTGGTCTCGACGGTGCAGCCGGGCTCCGGTTCGAGGCCGATGCGGATCGACTTGCCGGTCAGCTCCGCCAGGGCGTCGAGGCGCTGGGCGAGCGCGGTGAGGTTGGCCCGGGCGGCCTCGGCCCGCGCGGTGTCGAAGGGGGTGCGCCAGGCGAGCGGAAGGGTGGAGATGGTGCCTTCGGTGACGTCGTCCGGCAGGAGCGCGGCCAGGAGGCGGGCCAGGTCGGTCGTGTGGGAGAGCCGCTCGGGGTCGGTCCAGTCCGGCTTGTACACCCGGTACTTGACCTCTTCGGCGCCGAACCCTTCGTACGGGAAGCCGTTCAGGGTGACGACCTCGAGGCCGCGCCGGTCGAGTTCGGTGCGCAGGCCGCGCAGCGCCGCCGGGTCGGTGACCAGGGCGTGCGCGGCGTCCTTGGCGAGCCACAGGCCGATGCCGATGCGGTCCCTGCCGAGCCGTTTGCGTACGGGTTCGCAGTGGTCCCGCAGCTGCGCGAGGACGCCGTCGAGGGTCTCGGCGGGGTGGACGTTCGTGCAGTACGCGAGGTGGACGACGCTGCCGTCGGGGTGCCGGAAGCGCATGGCTCACGCCCCGCCGCGGAGGATGGAGTTGCCCTCGTGGGTGGCCTCGGTGTCCGTGACGTCGAGCGCGAGGCGGCCGCTGAGTCCGTAGAAGGCGACCGGGTTGCGCCACAGGACCAGGTCGACGTCGTCCTCGGTGAACCCGGATGCGAGCATCGTGTCGGCGACCTTGCGGGTCTTGAGCGGGTCGCTCTTGCCCCAGTCGGCGGCCGAGTTGACCAGGACCCGCTCGGGCCCGTGGTCGCGCAGGATGGCCACCATCCGGTCCTCGTCCATCTTGGTGTCGGGATAGACGGAGAAGCCGAGCCAGCAGCCGCTGTCCTTGGCCTCCTTGACCGTGGTCTCGTTGAGGTGGTCGATCAGGACGCGGTCCAGGGGCAGCGCGGACTCCCGGACGACGTCGATGGTGCGGCGCAGCCCTGCGAGCTTGTCGCGGTGCGGGGTGTGGACGAGCGCGGGCAGCTCGTGGTCGGCGGCGAGCTGGAGCTGGGCGGTGAGCGCGGCGTCCTCGGCGGGGGTCATCGAGTCGTAGCCGATCTCGCCGACGGCGACGACGTTGTCCTTCATGAGATACCGCGGCAGTTCGTCCAGGACGGGGGTGCAGCGGGGGTCGTTGGCCTCTTTGGGGTTGAGGGCGATCGTGCAGTGGTGGGCGATGCCGTACTGGGCCGCGCGGAAGGGCTCCCAGCCGAGCAGCGAGTCGAAGTAGTCGAAGAAGGAGGCGGGCGAGGTGCGGGGCTGGCCCAGCCAGAACGCGGGCTCGACGACGGCGCGGACGCCCGCGGCGTACATGGCCTGGTAGTCGTCGGTCGTCCGGGACGTCATGTGGATGTGGGGGTCGAAGATGCGCATCAGGACTCCTGCTCCTCGCCGGTGGAAGGGGTCGCGGGGGCCGGGGCCGCCACGGCCGCCGAGGGGGCGGCGGTGGCGGTCAGGGCCAGGACGCGGTGCAGATCGCCGGGGACGGTGCGACCGGCGGCGGTGCGTTCGCCGGCGTAGTCGCCGAGCATGCGGGCGAGCTCGGCGTCGTCGGTGGCGCGGCGGTCCAGTTCGGCGACGGCGTCCACGGGGACGCCGGTGAACAGGCATTTGAGCACCGCGTGGCGCCAGTCGTGCGGGGTGAGGTGCCGGGCGGCGTACGGACCCACGGCGGCGGCGACTAGCCGGGTGTCGTTGGTCCGCAGGGCGTCCGCGACCAGGGGCAGCGCCTCCGGGCCCCGGACCAGGTGGGGCAGGGCCAGCAGGACGGCGCGGCGCTCGGCGGCGGTGCCCTGTCCGTAGAGGCGGGCGAGGGTGGCCGGGTCGGCTTCGGCGGCGTGCAGGAGCAGGACGCGGACGGCGTCGGCGTGGTCCTGGCCGCAGCGCCTTCCCGCTTCGGCGAAGCGCAGCTCCCAGGTGGGGGTCTGGCTCCGCGCCGGCCTCCCGCGGTGGGCGGCGGCTTCCGCGGTGGCCTGGTCGAGCCAGGCGCGGGCGGCGCCGCCGAGGGTTGCGTCGAGGCGGGTGCGGAGGTCGTCGATGACGGGGGCCTGGGTCACGGGGTTCCTCCTCCGGTCGGAGCCGTGCGGAGCGCCGCGGTCGCCGCTTTGTCCAGGAACTCGATGGACCGGGCGGCGAGTTGGGGGCCCGCGTGGGAGTGGCGGGGCAGTTCGACGACGGTGAGGCCTTGGTAGCCGGTGGCCGCGAGGGCTTCCAGGACGGGCGGGAAGTCGATCTCCCCGTCCCCGAACGGCAGGTGCTCGTGCACACCGCGGCGCATGTCCTCGATCTGGACGTGCCGGAGCCAGGGGCCGGCGGCGCGGACGCAGTCGGCCGGGGACAGCGGTTCGAGGCACTGGCAGTGGCCGATGTCGAGGGTCAGGCCCAGATGCGGCGGGTCGTCCAGTGCGTGCCGCAGGCGGTGGAAGTCGGCGAGCGTGGCGAGGAGGTGGCCGGGCTCGGGTTCGACGGCCAGCGGTACGCCGGCGCCGGACGCGGCGTCCAGGACGGGACCCATGGCCTCGGCCAGCCGCTGCCAGGCGGTGCCCTCGGGGGTGCCGTCGGGCGTGATGCCGCTGAAGCAGTGCACGGCGTGGGCGCCGAGGTCGGCGGCGACCTGCACGGCACGGATCAGCAGGCGGACCCGGGCGGCGCGGGCGTCCGGGTCGGGGTCCAGGAGGGAGGGGCCGTGCTTGCGGCGCGGGTCGAGCACGTAGCGGGCGCCGGTCTCGATCGTCGCCGTCAGGCCCAGGCGTTGCAGGCCGCGGGCCACGTGGCGGGTGCGGGCGGCGAGATCGGGGGCGAGGGGGTCGAGGTGCATGTGGTCGAGGGTGAGTCCGACGCCGGCGTAGCCGAGGTCGGCGAGCAGCCCGAGGGCGTCGTCGAGCCGGAGGTCGGTCAGACCGTTGGTGCCGTAGCCGAAGCGGAGGGACGAGGCCTGGGGCTGGGCATGGGGATGGGCCTGAGCCTGGGCCTGGGGCTGGGGCTGGGGCTTCGGGGTGCTCGTGTGGTGCGTCGTCTCCGTCACGTGACGCTCACCTTCCGGCCGAACGTACGGGCTGCCGGGGCGAGGGCGGCGGTCAGCAGGGCGGAGCCGAGAGCTCCCTTACGGGCGGAGAGCGCGGCCTGGAGCGGGATCATCGCCCGGATGCCGCCGCCTACGGCCCGCTGGGTGAGCTGGGGCGAGGGGTTGAGCACGGCGTGGAAGAGGGGGCGGGCCGCGGTCGCCGCGTAGGTGGCGGCGAGGGCGATGCGGGCGGCCCCACGGACGCCGGTACGCGGGACTTGACTCGCCCTGCGCCCCAGGTGACGGGCTCCCCTCGGCTCTCCCGAGGTGAGGCCCGGCAGACCGCGGGTGGCTGCGGTCACGCGGTCTGCCGGGAGTCGAGGGGTGCCGGTGCGGGTGGAGCCGCCCAGGCTCTCCCCGGCGGACACGGCACCTGCGCTGCGAGCGAGGAGTTGGGCGAGTACGGCGGTGGCGGCGAGTGCGGCCAGCGGAACCACCGTGGAGCCCCCCTGGGCCTCACGCCGCGAGACCGCGGTCACGGCGAGGGTATGGGCACCAAGAACAAGAGCGCCGGGAACGGCCGCACGAACCCCGAAACCGGCACCACCCGCACCCGCAAGCGTCGCGGAGGCCGAGGAACTGGACCCCCACAGGCCCGCCCGCACACCCGCCCCGGGCCGCAGCCCGGTCAAGTGCCGTCGTCGTCCGGTGGCCGCCGCGCCCAGGAGCACGTCGAGGGAGCGGGCCGCGGCCATGGCTGCCGGGCCCGCCGGAGTGTGCTTCAGGCCCAGGTCGTACGCCCATACCGTGGCCGCGAGGCCGGTCGCCACCGTCAGGGCGGGGCGGCCCGCGGCCGCGGCCAGGGCCAGGCCCCCTGCCGTCAGCGCCGCCGCCGCGCCCAGTGCGGCCGAGGGGGCGATGCGACCGGACGGCAACGGTCGGTGAGGCCGCTCGACCGCGTCCTCCGCCCGGTCCGCCCAGTCGTTGAGGGCCATGCCCGCCTCGTACAGGGAGAGGGAGGCGGCAACGGCGAGGAGGGTGCGGCGGTTGGGGCTCAGCCCGGTCGCCGCCGCGCCGGCGAGCGCGTCACCGGGAACGGTGAACAGGGCGGAGACGCGCAGCAGTTCGGCCCAGTCCCTGCCACCCCCCAGACCGCCAAGCCCGCGCGAAGCCCCACTCGAAGCCCCGCCCGGAGCGCCACCCGAGGCACCGGCCCGAAATGCTTCCCGCCCTCCGCCACCAGCGCGTACAGCCCCACGGCCGACGCCCGCCCCGGCTGCTCTCTCGTGCGTGACATCGCCCCCGCCCACCAGACGCAACCCCGGCGAAGTCTCCCCCGCGCCGTTCACCACGTCCTTTCTGCCGTCGTCACTCCCGGCTTTCTCCGAAGCGCCCTCCGCCCCCGTCACGCGGACACCCCCCGCAGCCGCGCGGCGAAGCCCATCAAGGCCTCGTACTGCTCGGCCAGCGCCGAGGACGCATCCGCGTCCGGGTCCTTGAAGTAGAAGCCGAGTTCGCCCAGCGGCCCGGAGAGGCCGAGTTCGTGGGCGCGGGCCACCAGCCTCGCCAGGTCCAGGATCAGCGGTGCCGCGAGGGCGGAGTCGCAGCCCTGCCAGGTCGTCTGGAGGACCATCCGCGCGCCGAGGAAGCCGTCGAACGCGATGTGGTCCCAGGCCGTCTTCCAGTCGCCGAGCGACGGAACGTCGTCGATGTGGACCTCGCCCTCCGGGGCGCAGCCCAGCGTGTCCGCCAACACCCGTTCCTTGCCCGCGTTCTTCGCCGCCGCCGCGGCCGGGTCGGCGAGGGCCGCGCCGTCACCGCCGCCCAGCAGATTCGTCCCGGACCAGGCCCGCACGGCCAGCGCACGCTGGGCGAACATCGGGCCGAGGACCGAGCGCAGGAGCGTCTGGCCGGTCTTGCCGTCACGCCCCGCGTAGGGCAGCCCCGCCGAGTCGGCCGCGGCGGCGAGCGCCGGGTGGTGCAGACCGGCCGACGGGGTGAAGTTCACGTACGGGCAGCCCGCCCGCAGCGCCGCCGCCGCGTAGAGGGAGCTGGCGGGCAGCCGTTCCTCGCCCGTACCGCCCGGAACAGGCACCGGTTCCGTGGACGCGACGTTCACCACCACCACACGGGCGAGCCCCCTGCGGCGTACGAAGTCCCGGAGGTCGGCGGCGAAGGACTCGATCAGCTCCTCGTCCGTGCGGCCGTCGGCGTCCCCGCCGCGCGGCCCGCCCATACGGATCTCCGCGTCCGCGCCCGCCAGCTCAGCGCCCACCGCCGAGGGGAGGCCGTACGGGAGCACGCCGCCCGCGGCGAGGTGCTCGGCCCGCTTGGGCAGCGGGCACTCCGCCGTGTCGTGGCCGCCGAAGACCAGCGAAGACAACGTTGGCAGACCGCAGTCCGCGAACGGCGGGGTCTCCGTGACCATGCCGGTCGGCGGGTGGAGCCCGGCCGTCACGGCCGCGCACCCCGCGACGGCCGTCGTGGCGACCGAACCACGCGCCCCGATCAGCCACACCCCCGTGAGGCCGCCACCCGTCGTGTCGGAAGAACCAGTAGGAGAGGGATTGGGCACGGCTGCCTCCTGTCGTACACGCGGCGAGCGCGCGGGGGAAGGGAGAAGAGAGACGGCGGACGGGATAAGACGGCGGGCGGAGGTCCGGCGTCCTCCGCCCGCCGCCGTCTAGCGGCCCACGCCCGGTGCGGCGGGGGCCGGCAGGTCCTTCACCCGGATGTCGCGGAAGGAGACCTGGTCGTCGGCACCGTGGTTCTGGATGCCGAGGTGACCGTCCTTGAGGCTCCTCGCCGGATCCGTGTTGGTGAAGTCGTTGATCTTGACTCCGTTGAGATAGATCCGAAGGCGTTCGCCCTCGACCCGGAGCTCGTAGGTGTTCCACTCGCCCACCGGATTCAGCGCCTTGTCGCGCTTCTTCAGGTCGGCGGACTTGAAGCCGTAGACGGAGCCCGTGGTCTTCTCCGGGACGTCGGTGGCGTCGATCTGGATCTCATAGCCGTTGTTCACGGCCGACCAGGGATCGTCGGAGGGCGGGAAGCCCACGAAGATCCCGGAGTTGTCGTCGCCGTCCATGCGCCAGTCCAGCTTCAGGGAGTAGGAGCCGAGCTCCTTCGTCCCGTCGTACCAGAGCATGCCCATGCCGCCGACGGTCTTCAGGGTCCCGTCGCCCTCGTTCAGCTCGAACGAGCCGGGACCCGCCTGCTTCCAGGACTCCAGGGACTTGGCCGTGCCGTCGAAGATCGGCGTGTAGCCCTTCTCCGGGCGGCAGTCGGCCTGTGCGGCGCCCGCCGCCCAGCGGATCCCGCCGAGCAGATGGGTGCGGTAGGCGGGATCGGCGAAGGACTCCTTGGTGTGACCGCTGCCCGTGTAGAAGGAGCGGCCGCCCCGGTAGTCCTGGCACCAGGCGATGGGATGGTCGCCCGCCATCGAGCCGCCCGAGTAGGACGACTCGTCGAGCGAGGCGAGGACGTGGGCGCGGTCCCGGGGATTGGAGCGGTAGTTGTACCACTCGTCGGTCCGGTCCCAGACCCCCGGCAGATGTGCCGTGGACGGGTGCCCGTGGTCCTCGACCTCCACCTTCGCGGGCTGGATCGCGGGGTGCGACTGGAAGTACGCGCCCGCGAGCCCGCCGTAGAAGGGCCAGTCGTACTCGGTGTCGGCGGCGGCGTGCACGCCCACGTACCCGCCGCCCTGCTTGATGTAGCCCTCGAACGCGCTCTGCTGCTTGGCGTCCAGGACGTCACCGGTCGTGGAGAGCCAGATGACGGCGTCGTACCGCGCGAGGTTCTTGGCCGTGAAGGCCTTGGCGTCCTCGGTGGCGTCGACGGTGAAGCCGTTCGCCGCGCCGAGCTCCTTGACGGCCGCGATGCCGTCGGGGATCGAGTCGTGGCGGAAGCCCGCGGTCTTGGAGAAGACCAGGACCTTCTCGCCCGCCTGCCTGCCCTCGTCCTTGCCCTCCGGCTTCGAGGCCGCGGGGCCCGACACACAGCCGATGAGTACGGCGGCCGCGGCCGTCGCGGTGGCGATCCGTGCGGATGCGCGCATGGTGACCCCTTCCTCAGCTGGTGGTGAAGGTGAAGTCGTCAAGGTCGTACAGGGCGCCGGTGCCCGTGCCCTTGAAGACCAGGAAGAGCGTCGTGGTCGTCTTCGGCGCCTTGGACAGGGTGGCGCTCACGTCCGCGTACGTCTCCCATCCGCCGGTCGGTGCGACCTTGGTCTTGCCCAGGAGCCTGCCGGTGGCCGACCCGCTGCGGACCTCCAGCGTGCCGCCCGCGCCGGCCGACGCGACGCGCGCGGTCAGCTTGGTGGCGTTGCCGAGGATGTAGGGCTTGAAGGAGATCCAGTCGCCGTTGTGGATGTCGCCGACCGTCTTGCCGCCGTGCGCCGGGGTGTGGTTGGCGATGGAGACGCCCTTGGAGTCGTTGTAGTGCTCGCCCTGGCGGTGCTTGGGCTGGACGACGTTCTGGTCGTGGGTGGTCAGCGCGGGCTGGCCGTTCGCGCCCTTGTCCGTGTACTCCGCGTCGAAGACCCCGAAGATGTTGGCGTTCGGGTCGTGCTCGCCGTCGGCGGACGTCTGGAGGGTGCCCTCGCAGCCGTTGGCCGAGGTGACCGGGTGGCCGTGGCTGTCGTGGCCGAGGATGTGCGTGACCTTGACCTTGGTGCAGTCGATCGGGCCGTCTTCCTTGTCCGTCACCTTCACCTTGAAGGGGATCTTGTCGCCGAAGGTGAACAGCTGCCCGTCGCCGGGGAGTTCCAGGGTCACCTTGGGCGCGGTGTTGCCGACGGTGACGTGCGCGCTGGCCGAACCGGTGCGCCCGGTGGAGTCCTTGACGGTCACGGTCGCGGTGTAGACGCCGTTCTTCTTGTACGTGTACGAGGGGTTCTGCTGGGTCGACTTGCCGCCGTCACCGAAGTCCCAGGCGTAGGTCAGCGTGCCGCCGTCGGCGTCCGTGGCCTTCGCGGTGAAGCTGGTCCTGAGCGGGGCCTGGCCGCTGGTCACGGAGGCGCTCGCCTCGACGACCGGCGAGTGGCCGTCGGTGGCGTTCTCGATGCGGAAGAGGCCGGAGTTCTCGTCGCCGCCGAACCAGGCGGTGCCGTAGTCGAGGACGTAGAGCGCGCCGTCGGGGCCGAACTCCATGTCCATGATCTGGGTGCCGGTCCACGGGAACGGGTTGATCTTGGAGACCGTGCCGTCCGCGCCCTGCTCGATGCGCTTGATCCAGCGCCGGCCGAACTCACCGGCGAAGAAGTCGCCGTCGTAGGCCTCGGGGAACTTCACCGGGGAGGTGTTGGCCGCGTCGTAGCGGTAGACGGGTCCGGCCATCGGGGACTCGGAGCCGGAGCCGAACTCGGGGACGGATCCGCCGTCGTAGGGGATCCAGGCTTCCTGCGCGGCCGGCAGGTCGGTGAGGCCGGTGTTGTGCACGGAAGTGTTCTTGGGCGCGGCGCAGTCGAAGGCGGCGCCGGAGGTCTGCGTGGCGAAGTCGTAGTCGATGTACGCGTCGTTCTTGCCGGTGCAGTACGGCCAGCCGAAGTTGCCCGGCTTGGTCACGCGGGCGAACTCGACCTGGCCGGCGGGTCCGCGCTTGGGGTCGGCGGCGCCCGCGTCGGGGCCGTAGTCACCGACGTACACCGTGCCGGTGGGCTTGTCGACGCTCATCCGGAAGGGGTTGCGGAAGCCCATCGCGTAGATCTCGGGGCGGGTCTTGTCGGTGCCCGGGGCGAAGAGGTTGCCGTCCGGGACGGTGTAGGAGCCGTCGTCGGCGACCTTGATGCGCAGGATCTTGCCGCGCAGGTCGTTGCTGTTGCCGGCGCTGCGGCGGGCGTCGAAGGCGGGGTTGCGGTCCGCGCGCTCGTCCAGCGGCGAGAAGCCGTCGGAGGCGAAGGGGTTGGAGTCGTCGCCCGTCGAGAGGTAGAGGTTGCCGTCCTTGTCGAAGTCGATGTCGCCGCCGACGTGGCAGCAGATGCCGCGGCTGGCGGGGACGTCGAGGACCTTCTTCTCGCTGGCGTTGTCCAGGGTGCCGTCGGTCTTCAGGACGAAGCGGGAGAGGCGGTTGACGCCGTCGAACTTCTTGAAGTCCTCGGCCGTGCCGGTCTCCGGGGCATCACCGGCCGGGGTGTCGAGCGGGGGCGCGTAATAGAGGTAGATCGCGCGGTTCTCGGTGAACTTCGGGTCGAGACCGACGCCTTGGAGACCTTCTTCGTCGTGGGAGTAGACCGGTATCTTGCCCGCGATCTTGGTGTTGCCCGCGGCGTCCGTGAGGCGCAGCGTGCCGTCGCGGGAGGTGTGCAGGACCGAGCGGTCGGGCAGGACGGCGAGCGTCATGGGCTCGCCGGTCTCGGTCTCGCCCTTGGCGAGGGTGACCTGCTGGAAGTCCTCGGCCGCGGCGGCCTTGCCGGTGGCCGCCTGCGTCGCCTGCTCCTGGGCGGCGCGGACGGCCTCCGGGTCGGCGGCGTTGGCGGTGGGGGCGGTGAGGCCGAGGGTGGCGCCGGCCAGCAGGGTGCCGGTGAAGAGGGCGAGGGTCTTGCGGAGGCTGTGGGTCTTGCTGAGTCTGAGGCGTTTCCTGTGCACGGGGTTCCTCCGGAAGGGGGACGGTCGTACGCGGGTGTGGTGCGGTGAGGGCGCTGGGCGCCGGGGTGCGCCGTCACCCCGGAAGGTTCATGTCCTGTACACATCAGGGACGGTAGCCACGTTTGTCTTGGACGGAAAGCCCTTGCACAGCAATGAAGTTCGGCTTTTTCCTTGGCCAGGACAAAGTCGCTCCGTGTGACCACCGCTCGCGGCGGCTCAGTTCCCGCCGAACGCCGCGTCGAAGGACGCCGTCGGCGGTTCGAAGTCGTAGGCCTTCAGGCGCGTGAGCGCCTCCGGGGCGCCTTGGAGGCGGTCCATGCCCGCGTCCTCCCACTCGACCGAGACCGGCCCCTCGTACCGGATCGAGCGCAGCATCCGGAAGACGTCCTCCCAGGGGACGTCCCCGTGGCCCGCCGACACGAAGTCCCAGCCGCGGCGCGGGTCGCCCCACGGCAGGTGCGAGCCGAGGCGGCCGTTGCGGCCGTCCAGGCGCCGCCTGGCCTCCTTGCAGTCCACGTGGTAGATCCGGTCCCGGAAGTCGTAGAGGAACCCGACCGGGTCCAGGTCCTGCCACACGAAGTGCGAGGGGTCGAAGTTCAGGCCGAAGGCGGCGCGGTGGCCGACCGCCTCCAGGGCGCGCTGGGTGGTCCAGTAGTCGTAGGCGATCTCCGAGGGGTGCACCTCGTGGGCGAAGCGCACGCCCTGCGCGTCGAAGACGTCGAGGATCGGGTTCCAGCGGTCGGCGAAGTCCTCGTAGCCGCGCTCGATCATCGACTCCGGCGCGGGCGGGAACATCGCCACCAGGTGCCAGATCGCCGAGCCCGTGAAGCCGACGACCGTGTCGACCCCGAAGGCCGCCGCCGCGCGGGCCGTGTCCTCGATCTCGCGGGCGGCCCGCTGCCGTACGCCCTCCCCTTCCCCGTCGCCCCAGATGCGGGCCGGCAGGATCGCCTGGTGCCGCTCGTCGATGATCGCGTCGCAGACGGCCTGGCCGACCAGGTGGTTGGAGATGGCCCAGCACTTGAGGCCGTACTTGTCGAGCAGCTGACGGCGCGAGTCCAGGTAGGAGCTGTCGCTCAGCGCCTTGTCGACCTCGAAGTGGTCGCCCCAGCAGGCGAGTTCGAGGCCGTCGTAGCCGAAGTCGCGGGCGAGGCGGCAGACCTCCTCCAGCGGCAGGTCGGCCCACTGGCCGGTGAAGAGCGTGAAGTCGCGGGGCATGGACAGGCCTCCTCAGACCGTGACGGGGGTGGACGCGACGAGGGTGTAGACCGAGTTCTTCGCCGCGCTCTCCTCGACCGCGGTCAGCACCCGCTGTACCGAGAGTCCGGTGGCGAAGGACGGTTCGGGCTGCTCCCCCGTGGCGACGGCGTGCAGCAGGTCGCGGGCCTGGTGCACGAACGTGTGCTCGTACCCGAGTCCGTGCCCCGGCGGCCACCAGGCCTCCAGGTACGGATGGCCCGGCTCGGTCACCAGGATGCGGCGGAAGCCCGATGACGTGGCGGGCTCGGTGTGGTCGTGGAAGGAGAGCTCGTTCAGGCGCTCCAGGTCGAAGGCGAGCGAGCCGTCCGAGCCGTTGAGCTCGACCTTGAGCGCGTTCTTGCGGCCCGCCGCGAAACGCGTCGCCTCGAAGGAGGCGAGCGCGCCCGACGGGAAGCGTCCGGTGAAGACCGCCGCGTCGTCCACGGTGACCTGGCCGAGCGCGGTGCCGCCCTCCGCGGTGAGCCCGCTGGACGCCCCGTCGAGCAGCGGCCGCTCCCGTACGAAGGTCTCCATCAGGGCCGAGACGCCCGCCACCGGCTCCCCCACCAGGAACTGCGCGAGGTCCACGATGTGCGCCCCCAGGTCGCCCAGGGCGCCCGAACCCGCGCGGTCCTTGCGCAGCCGCCACGTCAGCGGGAAGCCGGGGTCCACCAGCCAGTCCTGGAGGTACGTGAGCCGGACGTGCCGCAGCGTGCCGAGCCGCCCCTCGGCGATCATCTGCCGGGCGAGCGCGAGGGCCGGTACGCGGCGGTAGTTGAAGCCGACCATCGCCACCTGCCCCCGCGCCCGGGCCCGCTCGGCGGCGTCGGCCATGGCCTCGGCCTCCTCGACGGTGTTGGCCAGCGGCTTTTCGCACAGCACGTGCTTGCCGGCCTCCAGCGCGGCGATCGCGATCTCCGCGTGGCTGTCGCCGGGGGTGCAGATGTCGATGAGGTCGACGTCGTCACGGGCCACGAGGGCGCGCCAGTCGGTCTCCGCGGCCGCCCAGCCGAGCCGGTCCGCCGCGGCGCGCACGGCGGTGCCGTCGCGCCCGCAGACCGCCGAGAGGACCGGCCGCACCGGCAGGTCGAAGACGCGCCCCACGGTGCGCCAGCCCTGGGAGTGGGCGGCGCCCATGAAGGCGTATCCGACCATGCCCACCCCCAGCGGCCGCTTCCCTGTCCCGGCCTCGTGTTCCGTCTCACGCATGCGGTACTCCTCCTCGTAAATGCTCGGTGGGGGGTGCGGACGCGCGCATCACTTGAAGCCGGTGGACATGTACTTGCCGACGTTTTCCTTGTCGACGACCGCCGAGTAGAGGGTGATGAAGGCGGGGATCTCGAACTCGGCCATCCCGCTGACGCCCTTGTTCTGGCCGAGCGCGCGCGCCAGGTCGATCGCGGAGGCGGCCATCGTCGGCGGGTAGAGCACGGTGGCCTTGAGGACGCTGTCGTCGGACTCGATGGCCTGCATCGCGGAGAGCGCGCCCGCGCCGCCGACCATCAGGAAGTCGTCACGGCCCGCCTGCTTGATGGCGCGCAGGGCGCCCACGCCCTGGTCGTCGTCGTGGTTCCACAGGGCGTCGAAGTTCTTCTGCGCCTGGAGGAGCTGGGACATCTTCGACTGGCCGGACTCGACGGTGAACTCGGCGGCCTGCCGGGCCACCTTCTCGATGTTCGAATAGTTCTTCAGGGCGTCGTCGAAGCCCTTGGTGCGCTGCTTGGTGAGTTCGAGGTTGTCCAGACCCGCCAGTTCGACGACCTTGGCGTTCTTCTTGCCCTTGAGCTTCTCGCCGATGTAGTGCCCGGCGCTCAGGCCCATGCCGTAGTTGTCGCCGCCGACCCAGCAGCGGTAGGCCTGCGGCGAGGCGAAGACGCGGTCGAGGTTGACGACGGGGATGCCCGCCTTCATGGCCTTCAGGCCGACCTGGGTGAGCGCCTTGCCGTCGGCCGGCAGGATCACCAGGACGTCGACCTTCTTGTTGATCAGCGTCTCGACCTGGCCGATCTGGGCGGCCGTGTCGTTCGAGCCCTCGGTGGCCTCCAGCGTGACGTCGGAGTACTTCTTCGCCCGGTCCTTGGCGTTGTCGTTGATCGCGTTGAGCCAGCCGTGGTCGGCCTGCGGACCGGCGAAGCCGATGGTGACCTGCTTGCCGGGCTTGTCGTCGGCGACCTGCTGGCTCTTGTCGTCCGAGCCCTCGTCCTTGGGCTCGTTGCTGGTGCACCCGGTGATGAGGGCGCCGGTCGACAGGGCGGCGGCTCCGAAGAGCAGTCCTCTGCGGCTCGCGAACGAGGATGTGTCTGGCATGGCGGTGAACCCTTCGGGTCTGCGGGTCAGGTAGGGGAGGACGTGCGTCGCTGGACCAGCACCGCGGCGACGATGATGGCCCCCTTGGCGATCTGCTGGACGGCGGTCTCCAGGTTGTTGAGCGCGAAGATGTTCTGGATCGTGATGAAGATCAGCACGCCGAGGACGGAGCCGATGATCGTGCCCCGTCCGCCGCTGAGCAGGGTGCCGCCGATGATCGCGGCGGCGATGGCGTCGAGCTCGTAGAGGTTGCCGTTGGTGTTCTGGCCCGACCCGGAGAGGATGATCAGCATGAAGGCCGCGATGCCGCAGCAGAGTCCGGAGAGCAGGTAGAGGTAGAGCCGCTGCCTGCGTACGTCGATGCCGGCGAGCCGGGCCGCTTCCGCGTTGCCGCCGACCGCGACCGAGCGCCGCCCGAAGGTGGTGCGGTTCAGGAGCAGCCAGCCGACGACGGTGACGGCGGCGAAGACGAGCACGAGCGGCGGTATGCCGAGGATGTAGGAGTCGCGCTCGCCGAGCTTCAGCACTCCGTCCACGGTGACCATCTGCGTCTTGCCGTCGGTGATCTCCAGGGCGAGGCCCCGGCCCGACGCCAGCATGGCGAGGGTCGCGATGAACGGCACCATCCCGCCGTACGCGATGAGCATTCCGTTGACCAGGCCGCAGCCCATGCCGACGATCACGGCGGTGAACAGGATGCCCGCCACGCCGTACTCCTGGGTGGCCACCGTCGTCGCCCACACCGAGGCGAGCGCGACGATCGCGCCGACCGACAGGTCGATGCCACCGGAGATGATCACGAAGGTCATGCCGACCGTGACGACGCCGATGACGGAGGCCTGGGTCAGGATCAGCTGGACGTTGTCGGTGTCGAGGAACGAGTCGGGCTGGGTGATGCCGCCGATCAGGATCAGGACGGCGAGCACGCCGAGCAGGGACAGCGTCCGCACGTCGGCACGTGCGGAGAGCGTCCGCAACGGGCTTGCGCCGTCCGCGGGGCCACTCTTCGATGCGGCGGGCCGTGGCGGCGATGCGGGCTGCGTCATGACGCCGGGCTCCCTTCGAGTACGAGGTCGAGTACGCGGTGTTCGTCGAGGTCACGGGCGGGCGCCGTATGGACGACGCGCCCCTCGCGCAGGACCAGGACGCGGTCGGCGAGGCCGAGGACTTCGGGTACTTCACTGGAGACGAGCAGGACGGCGAGGCCGTCGTCGGCGAGGCGGCGGATCACGGCGTACAGCTCGGCGCGGGCGCCGACGTCGACGCCGCGGGTGGGTTCGTCGAGCAGCAGGACGCGGCAGCCGCGGAGCAGCCAGCGGGCCAGGACGGCCTTTTGCTGGTTGCCGCCGGAGAGGGTGCGGATCGGGGCGGCGGGGTTGTCGGGGCGCAGGGACAGCTCGCGGGTGGCCTTCTGGGCGGCCTTCCTCTCGGCGCTCCGGTCGAGCCAGCCGCCGCGCGAGAAGCGGGACATGGTGGAGACCGACACGTTGTTGGTGACGGACTCCAGCATCAGCAGGGCCTGCGCCTTGCGCTCCTCGGGGGCCAGGCCGAGCCCGGCGCGGACCGCGGCACGCACACTGCCGGGTTTCAACACCTGGCCACCGAGGCTCACTTGACCGCTGGTCGCCTTGCGGGCGCCGTAGATGGTCTCCAGGATCTCGGAGCGCCCGGAGCCGACGAGCCCGGCCAGGCCCACGATCTCGCCGGGGCGCAGTTCGAGGTCGATGGGTTCGAACTCACCGGTGCGGGCGAGGCCCGTGACCGTCAGGACCGCGTCCGTGGTGGGCGGACCGGTCGGCCGGTCCGGGAAGACGTACTCGACGTTGCGCCCGGTCATCAGGGCGACGACCTCGCGGGTGGGGGTCTCCTTCGCGGGGAGCCCGCCGGCCACCGCCCGGCCGTCCTTGAGGACGGTGACGCGGTCGCCGATCCGGCGGATCTCCTCGAGGCGGTGGGAGATGTAGACGACGGCGACGCCGTCCGCCGTGAGATCGCCGACGATGCGGAAGAGGTTGTCGACCTCGTCGGGGTCGAGTGCGGCCGACGGCTCGTCCATCACGATGAGGCGCACTTCGTGGGAGAGCGCGCGGGCCATGGAGACGATCTGCTGATGGGCGGCGGAGAGTTCGCCGACGAGCGTGCCCGGGTCGATCTCGCCGTGCCCGAGTCGCTTGAGCAGGGCGGCGGTCGAGGCCTTGGCCTCCCGTCCCTTCACGACGAACCCGGCAGCGGTGGGCTCGTGTCCGAGGTGGACGTTCTCGGCGACGGACAGGTGCTCCACCAGGTCGAGTTCCTGGTAGATGGTGGCGATGCCGAGGCGCATGGCGGCGATGGGTGACTTGAGCGTGGTGCGCTCGCCGCGCCAGGTGATCTCGCCGCCGTCGGGCTGGTGCGCCCCGGCGAGGACCTTGATGAGCGTGGACTTCCCGGCGCCGTTCTGGCCGAGGAGGCAGTGCACTTCACCGGCTTGGACCTGGAGGTCGACGCCGTCGAGGGCGCGGACGCCGGGGAACGACTTGGTGATGCCGGACATGGTGAGCAGCGGTGGTTCTGGTGCCATGACGGTTCCCTTGGGCGGGTCGGCGGGTGCGGCCGGTTTCAGGGCAGGGCGGGGTAGGGCGATGGCCCCTCGCGGGGGCGGAGGTGTTTGCGAGCAGGGCGAGGCAGCGCGCTGTACTGGGTGAGGTGTGGTGCGGGGCGTCGTACGGGTCGTACGGGGGCGTACGGGTGGTACAGGGTCGTACGGGGCGTACAGGTGGTACGGGTGGTGCGTACGGATCAGGCCGGTGAGAACAGATGGTCGCTGATGAGCCGGGCGCCGCCGATGACTCCGGCGGTCGGCCCCAACTCGCCCAGGACGATGGGGAGGTTGCCGGTCGCCAGGGGCAGCGACTGGCGGTAGACCTGGGTGCGGATGGCGGCGAGCAGCGTGTGGCCGAGGCCGGTCACCCCGCCGCCGATCACCACGAGGCCCGGGTTGAAGAAGCTGACGAGACCCGCGATGACCTGGCCGGTGCGGTTGCCGCCCGCGCGGATGAGGTCGAGTGCGGTCGCGTCACCGGCGGCGGCTGCCGCGGAGACGTCGACCGCGCTGAGCTTCCCGGCGGCCTCCAGGCGGGTCGCGAGCTCGTGGGAGAGCCCTTGGCCGACGGCGTCCTCCGCGTCGCGGGCGAGTGCCGCGCCGCTGAAGTACGCCTCCAGGCAGCCCTTGTTGCCGCAGGCGCAGGGCCGCCCGTCCGGTTCGACCTGGATGTGGCCGATGTCGCCCGCGCTGCCGGTCACCCCTCGGTAGACCTCACCGCCGACGACGATGCCGCAGCCGATGCCCGTGCCGATCTTGACGCAGAGGAAGTCGCCCACGGAGCGTGCCACGCCCGCGTGCTGTTCCCCCATCGCCATGAGGTTCACGTCGTTGTCGACCATGACGGGGCAGCCCAGGTCCTGGCTGATGGCCTCCCGTACGGGAAAGCCGTCCCACCCCGGCATGATCGGCGGGGCGACCGGGACGCCTTCGGGGAAGCGGACGGGACCCGGGACGCCGATCCCGGCGCCGTCGAACCCTTCCGCGAGCCCGGAGGCCTTCAACTTGGCCGCCATGGCGAGGACTTGCTCGAAGACCGCGACCGGGCCCTCGCGCACGTCCATGGGCTGGTTGATGTGGCCGAGGACCTCCAGCTCGGCGTTGGTGACCGCGACGTCGACCGAGGTCGCGCCGATGTCCACGCCGAGGAAACGAAGGCCGGGGGCCAGGCGGATGTTGTGGGAGCGGCGGCCGCCGCGCGAGGCGGCGAGTCCGTCGGCGACCACGAGTCCGGTCTCCAGGAGCCGGTCCACCTCGACGGCCAGCTTCGACCGCGAGAGGTCGACCTGATCGCCCAGCTGGGCACGGGAGTTGGGCCCTCCGTCACGCAGCAGCCGCAGCAGTCGCGCCTGGTGCGCATTGGCGGGTCGAGCCGTCATACGTCTCACGCGCCCCTCCCCGCCTCGTCGGGCAACTCATGCCGTCACGCCCGGCTTTCGTTCGGCTCGCCGGGCTTTCGAGGGGAACGTAGCAGCGCCTGCCGGGAGTGGGAAGAAGTTGCGCAGGAATTACCCATGACTTTCTCCAGTCACAGGACAAAGAGGCGGACAGACGTGTCCGCGCAAGTCCTCGGAGCTAATCGACGGAAGCAATCGCCCCGCCGGCCCGTCGCGGGCAGAGTGGCGGCATGCCTTCCGACACCGCGCGTACGGCCGAGCTCCTGGCCGCCCTGCCCTTCGCCCTGCACCTGGGCATCACCCTCGACGAAGCCACGGCCGAGCGCACCACGGGCGCCCTGCCGTGGTCGGCGGAGCTGTGCACGGTGGGCGGCGCCTTGCACGGCGGGGCGCTGATGACGCTCGCCGACACCGTGGGCGCGGTCTGCGCCTTCCTCAACCTGCCCGAGGGCGCGGGCACCACCACGGTGGAGTCCAAGACGAACTTCTTCCGCGCCGTGCGCTCGGGCGGCGCCCGCGCCGTGGCCCGCCCGCTGCACGTGGGCGGCTCCTTCGTCGTCGTACAGACCGAGGTCCACGACGACGAAGGGCGCCTCGCCGGGCAGACGACGCAGACCCAGGCCGTCCTCGCGCCCCGGCGGGGCTGACGCGTCAGGCGTCGCGCTCGCGCCGGTGGTACGTCTCGCGGGTGTGCTCGGTGTGCGCGCGCATGATCTCCGTGGCGCGGTTCTCGTCGCGGTCGGCGATCGCCGCGATCAGCGCGCGGTGCTCGATCCAGGACTGCTTGCCGCGCTGTCGGGCCACCGGCGTGTAGTACCAGCGCACCCGGCGGTCCACCTGCCCGGCGAGCTCGGCCAGGACGACGTTGCCCGCGAGCTCCATGACCTTGGCGTGGAAGGCGGCGTTCGTGGTCACCACGAGGTCCACCTCGCCGTCCGCGACGGCCTGCTCGCCCTTGGCGCACAGCTCTTCCAGGGCGGTGATCCCGGCGGTGCCGGTGTTCGCGGCGGCGAGCCGGGCGGCCTCCGCCTCCAGGAGCGTACGGACCGTGAGCAGCTGGTCCGCCTCCTGCTCGGTCGGCTCGTGCACGAACGCGCCCTGGGCGGGCCGCAGGTCGACCCAGCCCTCGGTGTTGAGCCGCTGGAGCGCCTCGCGCACGGGCTGCCGCGACACCCCCAGATGCCCGGCGAGCTCGCTCTCCACGAGGTGCTGGCCCGGCTGGAGCGCGCGCGTGGTGATGAGTTCGAGCAGCGCTTCGTAGACCCGCTCGCGGAGCGGACCTGGGCGTTCCAGCTTGGGCACCGCCCCCTGCGGCAGTCCTGTGGACAACATCGCGGTCCCCTCGTCGACGATTGCCTTTTGTCTACAGTCTACCGAGCACAATGACCAGCACCAGGGCGAGTTGAGCCGGTCACACGGAGCGGCGTGTTCCGCGCGGCTACGGTGCGTTCCGCGCGGCTACGGGCAGCGGATGACCTGGCCGGCGTACGAGAGGTTCCCGCCGAAGCCGAAGAGGAGCACCGGGTCGCCGGGGGCGATCTCACCGCGCTCCACGAGCTTGGACAGGGCGAGCGGGATGCTGCCCGCCGAGGTGTTGCCGGAGTTCACGACGTCGCGCGCGACGACCGCGTTCACCGCGCCGATCCGCCCGGCGAGCGGCTCGATGATGCGCAGGTTGGCCTGGTGCAGGACGACCGCCGCCAGGTCCTCGGGCGTGAGGCCGGCCCGCTCGCAGGCCTTGCGGGCGAGCGGCGGCAGCTGGGTCGTGGCCCAGCGGTAGACGCTCTGGCCCTCCTGCGCGAACCGCGGGGGCGTGCCCTCGATGCGGACGGCATTGCCCATCTCGGGCACCGAGCCCCAGAGCACGGGGCCGATGCCGGGCTCCTCCCCCGGGCCGCACGCCTCGACCACGGCCGCGCCCGCGCCGTCCCCGACCAGGACGCAGGTGGTGCGGTCGGTCCAGTCGGCCACCTCGGACATCTTGTCCGCGCCGATCACCAGGGCGCGGGTGGCGGCCCCGGCCCGCACGGCGTGGTCCGCGGTGGCCAGCGCGTGCGTGAAGCCCGCGCAGACCACGTTCACGTCCATGGCCGCGGGCGAGGGGATGCCGAGGCGGGCCGCCACCCGGGCCGCCATGTTCGGCGAGCGGTCGATCGCGGTGGAGGTGGCGACCAGGACGAGGTCGATCGCGTCGGGCGTCAGGCCCGCGGCGGCGACGGCCTTGGCCCCGGCGTGCGCGGCGAGCTCGTCGACCGGCTCGTCGGGTCCCGCGATGTGCCGGGTGCGGATGCCCACGCGGGAGCGGATCCACTCGTCGCTGGTGTCGACCATGCCCGCCAGATCCTCGTTGGTGAGGATCTTGGCGGGCTGGTAGTGGCCGACGGCGGCGATGCGTGAGCCGTGCATGAACGGGTCCCCCTTGTTGCCGGAGATGCGGGACCGTCCAGTCTGGTCAGCGACTCACCGGTAACAGGACGCGTAAAGCAACAGGAATCGGGCGACGGGTTTGGTCACTTCTCATCATCGTGTCACCCGGTGAAGAGCTGAGTGGCCTTGTGTACGAGTTCATACAGCCCATATGTGAGCGGAACCCCCACCCAGAGCCAGGCGCCGACGATCAGCGCCCTGCGGCGGGGCGGACTACTTGGCGGCGCGCTGGTCGGTGTCGTCATGGGCGGCGTCCTCCCTCGGTGCGGGGATGTGGTGGCGGGCGTGGACGGGGCGGACGAACTCGTTCGCCACGAACCCGACGATCAGCAGCCCGATCATGATCGTGAGGGAGAGGCCGTAGAGCCCCGCCCCGCTCTTGCCCGCCTCTTCCTGCTGGTCGGCGACCCGGTTGACGATCAGCGGACCGAGCACGCCCGCCGTGGACCAGGCGGTCAGCAGCCGGCCGTGGATCGCGCCGACCTGGTAGGTCCCGAAGAGATCCTTCAGATACGCGGGGATCGTGGCGAAGCCGCCGCCGTAGAAGGAGAGGATCACCAGCGCGCAGACGACGAAGAGCGGCTTGGACGCGTCCCCGAACTGGGCGATCAGCAGATACATCAGGGCGCCGACGCCCAGGTAGACGCGGTAGACGTTCTTGCGGCCGATCAGGTCGGACGTCGACGACCAGCCGATGCGTCCGGCCATGTTCGCCGCGGACAGCAGGGCGACGAAGCCCGCCGCCGCGGCCGCCGAGACCGGCGTGGAGGTGTCGGAGAAGAAGTCGGTGATCATCGGCGCGGCCTTCTCCAGGATGCCGATGCCAGCGGTCACGTTCATGCAGAGCACGATCCACAGGCACCAGAACTGCGGTGTCCGCACCGCGGCCCGCGCCGAGACCTGCGGCCCGTCGAGCGTGCCCGGGGCGCCGGGCTTCCGGGCCCCCTCCGTACGCGGCACCCGCACCAGGAGCACGCCGAGCGACATGAAGACGGCGTACGTCAGGCCGTGCACGAGGAAGGCGAGCGCGATGCCGTCGGAGTCCGAGCCGAAGGACTCCAGCATCTGCGCGGACCACGGCGACGCGATGAGCGCGCCGCCGCCGAATCCCATGATCGCGATGCCGGTCGCCATGCCGGGGCGGTCGGGGAACCATTTGATCAGCGTCGACACGGGCGAGATGTAGCCGATGCCCAGGCCGATCCCGCCGACGAAGCCGTAGCCGAAGACGATCAGCCAGTACTGCTCGACCGCCGCGCCGAGGGCCGCGATCAGGAAGCCGGACGAGAAGCAGACCAGGGCGACGGTCATCGCCCAGCGCGGGCCGTTGCGCTCCACCAGCGTGCCGCCGAAGGCCGCCGAGAGGCCGAGCATCACGATGCCGAGCTGGAAGGGCAGCGCGCTCTGCGTGCCGCTGAGGTGGAGGGCTGATTCCAGCGGGGGTTTGAAGACGCTCCAGGCGTAGGCCTGGCCGATGGAGAGATGGACGGACAGTGCGGCGGGCGGTACGAGCCAGCGGCTCCATCCCGGGGGTGCTACGGGGGGCCTCATGATCCCGAACAGTAGGAAGCGGGGAGGGGAGTTGGGAAGAGGGGGAGCCGATTCCGTCGACGGTATGCAATATGGCGCGCGACCCCTTGCTGGGCCAACTTCCATACTGTAGACAATATTCCATCGACCGTCCTGGCATGCGAAGGCGTCAGCCACCCGCATGCGGAGTCGACTCAGAGCCTTCTTCGGATCCCTCGACCGAACGGAGCGCGCCACCGTGAAAGTCGCAGTCCTCGGCGCCGGTGCGATCGGCGCCTACGTCGGAGCCGCGCTGCACCGCGCCGGTGCCGACGTCCATCTCGTCGCCCGTGGACCGCATCTGGCGGCCATGAGGCAGCACGGAGTACGTGTCCACAGCCCGCGCGGCGACTTCACCGCGCGGGCCCACGCCACCGACGACCCGGCCGACATCGGCCCCGTCGACTACGTCTTCCTGGGCCTGAAGGCCAACTCGTACGCGGCGTGCGGGCCGCTCATCGAGCCGCTTCTGCACGACCGGACGGCCGTGATCGCCGCCCAGAACGGCATCCCCTGGTGGTACTTCCACCGGCACGGCGGCCCGCACGACGGCCACCGCGTCAGCAGCGTGGACCCGGACGGCGCGGTCAGTGCGGTGATCGCGCCCGAACGGGCCATCGGCTGCGTGGTCTACGCGGCGACCGAGCTCGAAGGGCCCGGCGTCGTCCGGCACCTGGAGGGCACCCGGTTCTCCGTCGGGGAGCCCGACCGCTCGCGCTCCGCGCGCTGCCTCGCCTTCAGCGAGGCGATGCGGGCCGGCGGACTCAAGTGCCCCGTCGAACCCGATCTGCGCGGCGACATCTGGATCAAGCTGCTCGGCAACATCTCCTTCAACCCGATCAGCGCGCTCGCCCGCGCCACGATGCGCGAGATGTGCCTGCACGGCGGCACGCGCCGCGTCATCGAGATCATGATGAACGAGACGCTCGCCGTCGCGGCCGCACTCGGCTGCCGCCCCGACATCTCCGTGGAGCGGCGCCTGGCGGGCGCCGAGCGCGTGGGCGACCACCGCACCTCCACGCTCCAGGACCTGGAGCGCGGCAAGCCGCTGGAACTCGACGTGCTGCTCGCGGCCGTCGTGGAACTCGCGGAGATCACCGGGGTCCCGGTGCCGACGCTCCGGACCGTCCACGCCATCTCGGATCTGCTGGCCGACCGCATGAGGAGCGCGGCATGAACGCGACCACGAGGACCACGGCATGAGCAGGAAACGGGACCGGGTGCCCACCACGTACACCCGGCTGACGCATCCCCTCGTGCGGGACACGCGCGACGAGCCGCTGCGCCGGGCCACCTGGGACGAGGCGCTGGCCCGCACGGCGGAAGGGCTGCACAACGCGCGCGGCGCGTTCGGGATGTTCTCCTGCGCCCGCGCCACCAACGAAATGAACTACGTGGCACAGAAGTTCGCCCGCGTGGTGATGGGCACGAACAACGTCGACTCCTGCAACCGCACCTGCCACGCCCCCAGCGTCGCGGGTCTCTCCGCGGCCTTCGGCTCGGGCGGCGGCACGTCGTCCTACGAGGAGGTCGAGCACACCGATCTGATCGTGATGTGGGGCTCCAACGCCCGCTTCGCGCACCCGATCTTCTTCCAGCACGTCCTGAAGGGCATCAGGAACGGCGCCCGCATGTACGCCGTCGACCCGCGCCGCACCAAGACCGCCGAGTGGGCGGAGAGCTGGCTCGGCCTCAACGTCGGCACGGACATCCCGATGGCGCACGCGATAGGCCGCGAGATCATCCGGGCAGGCCTGGTCAACCGGGCGTTCGTGGAGCGCGCCACCACCGGCTTCGAGGAGTACGCGGCCCTGGTCGAGCCGTGGACGCTCTCGCTCGCCGAGAAGGTGACGGGCGTACCGGCCGCCGCCATCAAGGATCTCGCGCACGCCTACGCCCGCGCCGAGCGGGCGCAGCTGTGCTGGACGCTCGGCATCACCGAGCACCACAACGGCACGGACAACGTCCGCGCCCTGATCAACCTCTCGCTCCTGACCGGCCACGTGGGGCGGTACGGCTCGGGCCTGCAACCGCTGCGCGGCCAGAACAACGTGCAGGGCGGCGGCGACATGGGCGCGATCCCCAACCGCCTGCCCGGCTTCCAGGACATCCTCGACCCGGACACCCGCCTGAAGTTCGAGACGGCCTGGAACACCGTGATCCAGCCGCGCTACGGGCTGAACCTGACGGAGATGTTCGAGGCGATGGAGGAGGGCTCGCTCAAAGCGGTCTACTGCATCGGCGAGAACCCCGCGCAGTCGGAGGCCGACAGCGAGCAGGCGGTGCGGCGGATGCGGGCCCTGGACTTCTTCGTGGTCCAGGACATCTTCCTCACCAAGACCGCCGAGCTGGCCGACGTGGTGCTGCCCGCGACCGCGGCCTGGGCGGAGACCGACGGCACGACGACCAACAGCGAGCGGCGCGTGCAGCGGGTGCGCAAGGCCGTCAGGCCGCCCGGCGAGGCGCGCGAGGACATCGACATCCTCTGCGATCTCGCCGAACGGCTCGGCCACGACTGGAAGTACGCGGACGCGCGGGCCGTCTGGGACGAGCTGCGCTCGGTGTCGCCGGACCACCGGGGCATGACCTACGACCGCCTTGAGGCCCTCCAAGGCATCCAGTGGCCCTGTCCTTCGGAGGACCGCGTCGAACCGACGTACCTGCACGGGCGGTTGTGGGACGCGGACCCCGGGCGGCGCGGCATGCCCGCGCCCTTCGGGCTCGTCGCGCACGACCCGCCGGTGGACCTCACCGACGAGTCGTACCCGATCCGGCTGACGACGGGGCGGCGCCTCGACTCCTACAACACCGGGGTGCAGAGCGGGAGTTTCGCCTCGCCGCTGCGGCGCGGGGAGTACGTCGAGCTGTGCCCCGAGGACGCCGAGCGGTACGGGGTCGTGGTCGGCGAGCAGGTCCGGGTCTCCTCGCGGCGGGGCGCGGTGACGGCTCCCGTGTGGGTGGATCCCGGGCTGCGGCCCGGGCTGGCCTTCATGACCATGCACTTTCCCGACGAGGTCGACACCAACCAGCTGACGATCGAGGCCAACTGCCCCATCGCGGGCACGGCGGAGTTCAAGGCGTCGGCGATACGCATCGACAAGCTGACCGACAGGCTGGCCGAGCCAGTCAGGTGAAGTGAGGGTGACGCATGGATCTGCACTTCGGTGACAGCAAGCCGACGGACGAGGAGCGGGCGGCCGTCGACGCGCTGCTCGGGCCGCCGGGGTCCGCGTGGGAGGGGGCCGCCGACCGCAGCGACGCGGACCTGCGGTGGGCGCGGGGAGGCCGGGCGGCGCGGGAGCGGCGGGATCAGCTGTTGCCGGGGCTGCACGCGCTCAACGACCGCGTGGGGTGGGTGAGCGAGGGGGGCCTCGACTACCTCTGCCGGCGGCTGATGGTGCCGCCGGCGGAGGGGTACGGGGTGGCCACGTTCTACTCCATGTTCGCGGTGCGGCCCCGTCCCGCGACGGTGGTGCGGGTGTGCACGGACCTGGCTTGTGGGGGTGGCGAGGAGCTGTGCGGGGAGGTTTCGGCGCGGCTCGACCCCACGTCCGGGGTTGCCGTCGAGCGCTCGCCCTGTCTGGGGTTGTGTGAGAGGGCTCCGGCTGCGTTGGTGGTGCGGGCCGGTGTGCCTGCGGCGCGTTTTTCCCCGACCGACGGCTCGTCCTCGAACGCCGGACGGGCCGAGAGATCACGGCCGGGCGAGAGGGTTTCAGCCCGTCCGGCGATTGAGGACGAACTCGGCGGAGCCGGTGATCTACGGCCACTGGTGGCGGCGCAGCCGCGGGATTCGGGTAGGGGCGGGAGCGGGGAGAAGACCTGTGTCACCGCAACCATCGCCCCCGCCGCACCCGACACCCTCACCCATGCCGCCCTCGACCCGGAAACCGCCCCCGCCGAACCCCCCGCGGCCCTTGCCGTCCCCCAGGCAGGCCAAGCCGGTCAGGAGAACCTCCTGCTCCTCGGCAGAATCGGCTCCGTGGACCCGTCCTCCCTGGACGACTACCGCGCCCACGGCGGCTACACCGCCCTGCGCCACGCCTTCGCCATCGGCCCCGCCGCCGTCATCCGCGAGGTGACCGACTCCGGCCTGGTGGGCCGGGGCGGCGCCGCCTTCCCCACGGGAAGGAAGTGGCAGGCCACCGCGGCCCAGCCCGACCACCCCCACTACCTCGTCTGCAACGCCGACGAGTCCGAGCCCGGCACCTTCAAGGACCGGGTGATCATGGAGGGCGACCCGTACTCCCTCATCGAGGCGATGACCGTCGCGGGGTACGCCACCGGCGCCCACCTCGGCTACCTCTACCTCCGCGGCGAGTACCCCCGCGCGCTCCACCGGCTGGAGCACGCCATCGCGCAGGCCCGCGCCCGCGGCTTCCTCGGGGACGACGTCCTCGGGCAGGGGTACGCCTTCGACATCGAGATCCGGCGCGGCGCGGGCGCCTACATCTGCGGCGAGGAGACCGCTCTGTTCAATTCCATCGAGGGGTACCGGGGCGAGCCGCGCTCGAAGCCGCCCTTCCCCGTCGAGAAGGGGCTCTTCGGCAAGCCCACCGCCGAGAACAACGTCGAGACCCTGGTCAACGTGCTCCCCATCCTCACCATGGGCGCACAGGCCTACGCCGCCATCGGCACCGGGAAGTCCACCGGCCCCAAGCTCTTCTGCGTCTCGGGCAGCGTCGAGCGCCCCGGCATCTACGAACTGCCCTTCGGCGCCACCCTCCGCGAGCTCCTCACCCTCGCCGGGATGCCGGACAACCTCCGCGCGGTCCTCCTGGGCGGCGCGGCCGGCGGCTTCGTACGGCCCGACGAGCTCGACATCCCGCTCACCTTCGAGGGGACCAGGGAGGCGGGCACCACGCTGGGCTCCGGAGTCGTGCTCGCCTTGGACGACTCCGTGCCGCTCCCCCGCGTCCTGCTGCGCATCGCCGAGTTCTTCCGCGACGAGTCCTGCGGGCAGTGCGTGCCCTGCCGGGTCGGCACCGTCCGGCAGGAGGAGGCCCTGCACCGCATCGTCGAGCGGACCGGGGCGCAGGCCGCCGGGGACATCGCGCTGCTGCGGGAGGTGGGGCGGACCATGCGGGACGCCTCCATCTGCGGGCTCGGCCAGACCGCGTGGAACGCCGTGGAATCCGCCATCGACCGCCTGGGGGCGTACAAGTGACCGCCGTACCGCTGGGAATCCCGCGCCGCCTCGTCGAGTTCACGCTGGACGGGCAGGACGCCAGAGTGCCCGAGGGATCGACCCTCCTGGACGCCTGCCGGGCCGCGGGCAAGGACGTCCCGACCCTCTGCGAGGGCGACACGCTCACCCCGAAGAACGCCTGCCGGGTGTGTGTCGTCGAGGTGGAGGGCGCCCGCACCCTCGCCCCGGCCTGCTCGCGCCGCGCCGAGCCGGGCATGACCGTCCGCACCGACACCGAGCGCACCCGGCACAGCCGGAAGGTCGTGCTCGAACTCCTCGCCTCGTCCGTCGACCTCTCGACCACCCCGAAGGTCGCGGGCTGGCTCAAGGAGTACGAGGCCAAGCCCGACCGCTTCGGCCCAAACGCCGCCCGGGTCGACGAGGAGCCCAGAGTCGACAATGACCTCTATGTCCGTGACTACGGCAAATGCATCCTCTGCTACAAGTGCGTCGACGCCTGTGGTGATCAGTGGCAGAACACGTTCGCCATCTCGGTGGCGGGCCGCGGCTTCGACGCCCGGATCGCCGTCGAGCACGACGGTCCGCTGACCGACTCCGCGTGCGTGTACTGCGGCAACTGCATCGAGGTCTGCCCGACCGGGGCGCTCAGCTTCAAGTCCGAGTTCGACATGCGGGCCGCGGGTACCTGGGACGAGGAACGGCAGACCGAGACCACGACGGTGTGCGCGTACTGCGGAGTCGGCTGCAACCTGACCCTGCACGTGCAGGACAATGACATCGTCAAGGTCACCTCACCGCACGACAACCCGGTGACCCACGGCAACCTCTGCATCAAGGGCCGCTTCGGCTACCAGCACGTACAGAACCGGGACTGATCGACATGGGACGAGTCACGGAACGCCGCCGCGTCATCCGCATCCGCGAGGGGGCCGTCACCGAGCGGCCGGACACCCTCGTCGCGGAGGAACCGCTGGAGATCCGGCTGAACGGCAAGCCGCTCGCGATCACCATGCGCACACCGGGCGACGACTTCGCGCTCGCGGCGGGCTTCCTCGTGAGCGAGGGGGTGCTGGGCTCGGCGGACGAGCTCCGGTCCATCGTCTACTGCGCGGGCGCCACGGCGGACGGCACGAACACGTACAACGTGGTCGACGTGAAGACCGCGCCGGGACTCGCCCTGCCCGACATCACCCTCGAACGCAACGTCTACACCACCTCGTCCTGCGGCCTGTGCGGCAAGGCGAGCCTGGACGCGGTCCGCACGACGGCCCGCTGGACGATCGACGACACGGACGGCGGCGCCACCGCCCCGGTCCGGCTCGGGACCGAGCTGCTCGCGGCCCTCCCCGACCGGCTGCGCGCGGCGCAGCGGGTCTTCGACCGGACCGGAGGCCTGCACGCGGCGGCGCTCTTCTCCGAGGACGGCGAACTGATCGACATACGGGAGGACGTGGGCCGGCACAACGCGGTCGACAAGCTGGTCGGGCGCGCGCTCCAGGACGGCCGTCTGCCGCTGTCGCGCGCGGTGCTGCTCGTGTCGGGACGCGCCTCGTTCGAGCTGGCGCAGAAGGCGGTGATGGCGGGCATCCCGGTGCTCGCCGCCGTGTCCGCGCCGTCGTCCCTCGCCGTCGACCTGGCCGCCGAGACGGGCCTGACCCTGGTCGGCTTCCTGCGCGGCTCCTCCATGAACGTGTACGCGGGCGAGCACCGGATCGCCGTGCGGGCCGCGGCCTCCCAGGGCTGACCGGCCGCTCCCCGCTGCACGGCGGCGGGACCCCGGCCGGCGGGGAGCGCCCCCTGCGCCGGCGGGGTCCCGGTCCCGCTCCGCCGCGGCCCACCCCTGCCCGGCCGTCCTGATTCCCCGGCCCTGACCAGGCCGCACCCATTCGTGCCCCGCACGCTTCTTGTGGGGTGTCGAGGCCTCCAAGTAGCGTCTGAGGCGCGAACGTTGGACGTGGGATGTCAGGATGTCCAGTCACCTCGAAGGGTGGACCGCGCCATGCCCTCAGCTCTCCGTACACGCCTCAGATCCCTGCGCACCGCCACGGCCGCCCTGACCGTCGTCGCCGTCGGGGCGCTGCTCCCCGGGCCCGCGGCGCAGGCGGCGCCGGACGCCCGTGCGACGGGGTTCGAGCAGCAGGTGCTCTTCAAGGCCTCGCAGGACCCGGGGTACGCCTGCTATCGCATCCCCGCCGTCGTGAAGACGGTCAAGGGCACGCTCCTCGCCTTCGCCGAGGGGCGCGTGAACGACTGCAGCGACGCGGGCGACATAGACATCGTGGTCAAGCGGTCGCACGACGGGGGCCGCACCTGGGGCCCGCTCCAGGTCGTCAACGAAGGCGCCGGCGACACGCACGGCAATCCGGCGCCGGTCGTGGACCGCGAGACCGGCCGCATCCTCCTGGCGGAGACGTACAACACCGGGCGCACGGACGGCCAGAACTGTGCCGTCCCCTGCGACCGCACCCCGCACCTCCAGTACAGCGACGACGACGGCCGCAGCTGGTCGGCGCCGCGCGACCTGAGCGACCAGATCCTGCCGGACGACTGGAACTCCTGGTACGCGACCGGCCCCGTGCACGGCCTCCAGCTGACCCGCGGCCGGCACGCCGGGCGGCTCGTCTTCACCGTCAACGCCGAGACCTGGGACGGCGGTCGGGTCACCGCGAACCACGCGGCCCTGATCGTCAGCGACGACGGCGGCGACCACTGGCGGATCGGCGCCAAGAACTCGTACCCGATAGCGCGGGACGGCACGTTCCGGCAGAAGCCCTCGGAGATGACCGTCACCGAGCGGCCGGACGGCGCGCTCTACGTCAGCGGGCGCGAGCAGGACGGCACCGATCTCGGGCACCGCACCCACACGATCAGCCGCGACGGCGGTGACGGCTTCGCCGCGCCGTTCCGGGCCATCCCCGATCTGTACGCGCCCCAAGTGCAGTGCTCCACGCTCCAGTTCGCCCGGCGGATGCTGCTCGCCTGCCCCGGCGACCCCGACCGCCGCCGGACGATGCAGATCCGCTCCTCCTACGACGGCGGCCGCACCTGGGACAGCGTGGACCGCGGCACGACCGTCACCACGGACTGGTCCGGCTACTCGGATCTGGTGCGCGCCGACGGCGAGCACGTGGGCCTGATGTACGAGGGCGGGGCGGTCGACGCCCGCGACGAGATCCGCTTCGCGCGCTTCACCGAGGACTGGCTTCAGCCGCGGCGGGGCCCGGACCCGACGACCCCCGACCGCGCGCCGCACGCGCGGCCTGCCGCCGTGCTCGGCGGGGCCGCCACCACCGAGGGCCGCTTCGGCCGGGCCCTCGCCTTCGACGGCCAGAACGACGCCGTACGCCTCCCCTTCCGCGGGGACCTCCCGCTCGGCACCAAGGACTTCACCGCCTCGCTCTGGTTCCGCTACTCCGCCACCGGCGGCGAGCAGCCGCTGCTCTGGATGGGCGGCATCGGCACCAACCAGCCCCAGGTGTGGCTGCGCGGCGAACCCGCGAGCAACCGCGTCACGGGACTGATCACCACGCGCGAGGGCGCCACGCCCCCTAGGTCCGCTTCGGTGCGCACCACGAGCGCCTACAACGACGGCGGGTGGCACCACATCGCCCTGCGCCGCGGCGGCGGGCAGCTGACGCTGTCCGTCGACGGCACCCGGGTCACGGCCGCCGACGTCCCGGGCTCGGTCACCCGCACCTCGGGATACGGCTTCCACGTCGGCCAGCGGGTCGACAGCCGGGCCCATTTCACCGGGTCCATCGATGAAGTGCGCGTATACGACCGCGCGTTGAGCGACGCCGAGCTCGACGCACTCGGCGGGGACGGCGCAGCGGCGGCGCCTGTGACACGGGACACCGTCGCCTGGCTCCCCATGGACCACGTCCGCGCGAGCAACTAACGTCCCGCAGGTGTCCGCCGACCAAGGTCCACGCGGCGGCCGGAGCGGGCGCAGGACCTGGATCGTCCTGCTGCTCGCCCTGGCCTGCGCGGCCGTTCTGCTCATCGCCCTCCCGGACGACCGGGAGGGCGGCGACGCGTGTGAGGCACGGACCGTCTCCTCCTGGACCGCCGACGACAAGGTCACCGGGGCGTTCGCCCGCTACGGCGACGACACCGCGCGGGCCGACGACTGGACCGGCGGCGACGGCACGCACTCGGTGCGGCTGCCGGACGGACGGCTGCTGTGGCTGTTCTCCGACACCTTCCTCGGCCAGGTGCACGCGCCGCCCAACCCGGCGGGCCAGCCCCACACCTGGCGCGACGCCACGGCGCCCATGGTCCGCAACGCCGCCGTCGTGATGTCCCGCTCGGGCACCCTGGAGCGCACCCTGCCCGCCCCGCTGTTCGCCGACCCGGCGCCGCAGCAGTGGCGCTGGCCGGTCGCCGCGAAGGTGGAGCCCCGCTCCCCCGGCTCCGCGGAGAAGGTCGTACGGGTCCTGCTGTGGACCCGCGCCACCGGCACCGGCCCGTGGATCTACGGCGTGCCGCACGCCACCGAGGTCGCCACGCTGTCGCTGCCCGACCTGCGCGTCGAGGGGATCGTCAAGGTCTCCGACCAGAGTTCGGTGCGGGATCTGGACAAGCGGGTCCTGTACGGCACGACGACCGTCGACGACGGCGACTGGACGTACGTCTTCGGCGGCAACGACGGCAAGGCGGTCGCGCGCCCCGCCTCGCACGCCTATGTCGCCCGCGTCCCCAAGGGCAGGCTGGCGGAGCCCGGCGCCTGGCGGTACTGGGACGGCGGGGACTGGACGGAGACGGGCAAGCCGCGGTCCGTCCTCGGTGACGGCGAACGCAAGGGCGTGGGCAGCGCGTTCACGGTGGTGCGCGTGAAGGGGACGTACGTCCTGTTCACGATGGCCGCGGGCACCGAGGGCCTGACGACCGTGACCTCGTACTGGGCGTGCTCGCCCACCGGCCCCTGGCGCGGGCCCGCGAAGGCCTTCTCGGCGCCCCTGCCGAAGGACGGCTCGGCCGAGCAGGACATGGCCGCGTACAACCCCCAGGCCCATCCCGCGCTCAGCGGGAACGGGCGGCTGCTGCTCAGTTACGACGTGAACTGGCTGGACGCGGCGCCCGCGAGCGCGGCGGCCAACGTCAGCCGGAACGTGTCCCTGTACCGACCGCGGTTCGTGTCGCTCCGGCTGGCGACGGCCCGCTGACGGCGTCCCCGGTCTCCCCAGTGCCCTCGGTGTCCTCGGCGTCCCGCGAGCGGCGCTTGGCGATCACCGCGCAGACCATCAGCTGCATCTGGTGGAAGAGCATCAGCGGCAGCACGGCGAGCGAGGCCTGCGCCCCGAACAGGACGCTGGCCATGGGCAGCCCGGCCGCGAGGGACTTCTTCGAACCGGCGAATTGGATGGCGACGCGGTCCGCGCGCCCGAACCCGAGCCGCTTGGCCCCGTACCAGGTCAGGGCCAGCATCACGGCGAGCAGCACCGCCTCGACGCCGAGCAGCGCGCCGAGGCGCAGCGGCGTGACCTGGTGCCAGATGCCCTGCACCATGCCCTCGCTGAACGCGGTGTAGACGACGAGCAGGATCGAGCCGCGGTCAACGAGGCCGAGCACCTTCTTGTGGCGCGCGACGAACCCGCCGATCCAGCGGCGCAGGACCTGGCCGGCCAGGAACGGCACGAGGAGCTGGAGCACGATCTTCAGGACCGAGTCGGCGGAGAAGCCGCCGCCGCTGTTGCCGAGCAGGGCGGCGGCGAGCAGCGGGGTGAGGACGATGCCGGCCAGGGAGGAGAAGGAGCCCGCGCAGATCGCCGCGGGGACGTTGCCGCGCGCCATGGAGGTGAAGGCGATCGACGACTGGATCGTGGAGGGCACGAGCGTCAGGAAGAGGAAGCCGCTGTAGAGGGCGGGCGTCAGGACGTACGGGACGAGTCCCCTGGCCGCGAGCCCGAGCAGCGGGAAGACCAGGAACGTACAGGCGAGGACGGTGACGTGCAGCCGCCAGTGCTTGAGTCCGTCCAGCGCCTCGCGGGTGGAGAGCCGCGCCCCGTAGAGGAAGAACAGGAGGGCGACGGCCGCGGTCGACGCGCCGCCCGCGACCTCGGCGCCCACGCCGCGCGCGGGCAGCAGTGCGGCGACACCCACGGTGCCGAGCAACGCCAGGATGTAGGGGTCGATCGGCATCCAGGTGGGCCAGCTCGGGCGTTTCACTTCGCTCCATCGGTTCGGTTCATGTCGTGCCCTCTCGATGATCCTCCTGATCACCGCGATCGGGAATCCCGGATACCGCTCTGACTGTCATCACGTTCCGCGATAGCCTCGTGACCATGTACGACCCCGCCCAGCTCCGTACGTTCCTCGCCGTGGCCCAGACGCTGAGCTTCACGCAGGCCGCCCGGCGCCAGGGGCTGCGCCAGTCGACGGTGAGTCAGCACGTGCGCCGCCTGGAGGACGCCACGGGCCGCCAGCTCTTCGCGCGCGACACCCACTCCGTGGAGCTGACCGAGGACGGCGAGGCGATGCTCGGCTTCGCGCGGCGGATCCTGGAGGTGCACGAGCAGGCGACGGCCTTCTTCACCGGGACGCGGCTGGGCGGACGGCTGCGGTTCGGGGCGTCGGAGGACTTCGTCCTGACCCGGCTCACCGACATCCTGGAGTCGTTCCGGCACGACCACCCGGACGTCGACCTGGAGCTGACGGTCGAACTGTCCGGCACGCTGCACGAGCGCCTGGACGCGGGCAAGCTCGATCTGGTCCTGGCCAAGCGCCGGCCCGAGGACCCGCGCGGCGAGCTGGTCTGGCACGACGAACTGGTCTGGATCGGCGCCGAGCGGCTGCGCCTGGACCCCGAGCGGCCGGTTCCGCTGATCGTCTTCCCGCCGCCCGGCATCAGCCGCGCCCTGGCCCTCGAAGCCCTGGAGCGGCGCGGCCGGGCCTGGCGGATCGCCTGCACCAGCGGCAGCCTGAACGGCCTGGTGGCCGCCGCCCGCGCGGGGCTCGGCGTCATGGCGCACTCCCACGGCCTGATCCCGCCGGGCCTGGTCCGGGTGCCGGAGCGGGCGGGCCTCCCGGAGCTCGGGGCGGTCGACTTCGTGCTCCTGCACGGGGAGCGGCGGTCCTCGGCGCCGGGCGCGGCGGACGCCCTGGCGGCCTCGATCCTCGCGGGCGGCGACCGGCTGCACCGGCGGCGCCGGCGGGGCTGACCGGCGGGGTCAGCGCGGACAGGGCCGGTACGTGAGCTGTTTGACGCGGCGCATGAACGGCGCCGTCTCGACGTGCTGGACGCCGTCGAGCCGCCCCAGCTTCCCGCTGAGGTAGGCGTAGAGCGCGGGGATGTCCCGGGCCACGGCCGTCGCCATGAGGTTGGAGGGGCCGGCCACGGCGGTGGCGTGGGCGATCTCCGCGTGGGACGCGAGGGCCCGGCCCACCGAGTCCATGGCCCAGGGGGCGGTGGTGATCCAGAGCATCGCCCCGACGTGCAGGCCGATGAGGGCGTTGGCGTACTCGATGTCGACGTAGATCACGCCCGAGGCGAGCAGCGCGCCGAGGCGGCGTTTGACGGCCGACTCCGAGCGGCCGGTGGCCCGCTGGAGTTCGGGATAGGTCGCGCGGCCGTCCCGTTCGAGCGCGGCGACGAGCGGTTCGTCCTCCGGCTCGATCCGCCGGGGCGCCCCGCCACGGGCGGCGGACGCGGGCCGCTCGGGACGCAGGGCCGCGATCTGGTCCTCGTCGAGCGGCCCGTGCTTCATCAGCCAGCCGTCGGGGCCGCCGAAGAAGCGGTGCAGCATCTGCTGGGCGCGGATGTCGAGGATCTGCGGGGTGCGCGGGAGCTTGGCGAGCAGCAGCTCGTCCTGGTCGCTGCGGGTGCGCGGCCGGGTGCAGCAGACGACTTCGGTGCCGCCGGAGGTGAGGCCGATCCAGGAGGTGTCGGGGCGCCGGGCCAGGGCGGTGGCGATGGCGTCGGCGCCGGAGGGGGCGCAGCGCAGCCGCAGCATCCACTGGTCCTGGCCGAGCTTCTCGTGGTCCCGGACGGCGACGATCCGCAGGCTGCCGTCGGAGACCAGCCTGCGGTAGCGGCGGGCGACGGTCTGGTCGGAGACCCCGAGGACGGCGGCGATCTTGCTGAAGGGCGCCCGTCCGTCGAGCTCCAGGGCCTGGAGGAGCTTGACGTCGAGCGGGTCCGGCGCGTCCAGGACGGTGGATTCCGTCGTCATGCTGCTCATCGCTGTCGGATTCCTTCGCTGTGCCGTGCCTGGTGACGGGGATCGTCCGGGCCGGATCCATCGTACGAGGCACGCACCCGTGGCGCACGGATCGCGGGAAGCGCGGGCATCGCACGAGGAGACACGAGGAGTACCGAAGATGCGTAGATGGGGGCCGCTCACAGCGGTGTGCCTGGGGACGTTCATGCTGCTGCTGGACGTGACCATCGTGGTCGTGGCACTGCCCGACATGGCGAGGGCGCTCGACGCCTCGCTGAGTGATCTGCAATGGGTGATCGACGGCTATGCCCTCGCGCTCGCCGCGCTGCTGCTCGGCGTCGGCGCCGCGGCGGACGTGCTGGGGCGGCGGCGGCTCAACGTCGTGGGCACCGCGCTGTTCGCGCTCGCCTCGCTCGGCTGCGGGCTGGCCACGAACGCGGAGGCCCTGGTGGCCGCCCGTGCCGTGCAGGGGCTCGGCGCCGCGGCGATGTTCGCGACGACGCTGCCGCTGCTGGGCGCCGCCTACCAGGGGCGGGAGCGGTCGGTCGCGCTCGGCGTGTGGGGCGCGGTCAGCGGGGCCGCGGCGGCGATGGGGCCGATCGTCGGCGGGCTGCTCACCGAGGGGCCGGGCTGGCGGTGGATCTTCTTCGTGAACCTGCCGGTGAGCGTCGCCTCGATGTGGCTGACGCTGCGCGTGGTGCCGGAGTCGAAGGGCCTGGCGGGACGTCGCGTCGACTGGGCGGGCACGGTGACGTTCGCGCTGTTCGCGGGCGCGCTGACGTACGGGGTGGTGCGGGCCGGTGCGGAGGGCTGGACGTCGGCGCCCACCGTGGCGACCCTCGCGGTGTCGCTGCTCGCGCTCGGCGCCTTTGTGGCCGTCGAGCGGCGCGTGGCGCATCCGCTGCTCGATCTGAGGCTCCTGCGGATGCCCGCCTTCACCGGCGTCCTGGTCGGCGCGATCGGTTACAACGCCGCCGCGTTCGGTCTGATGCCCTACCTCTCGATCTGGCTCCAGACCGTGCTCGGCATGAGCCCGGTGAGCGGCAGCCTCGTCATGCTGCCGCTCGCGGCGACCTCATTCGTGGTGGCCGCGGTGGGCGGACGGCTGCTGCACGGGGTGCCCGCGCGTCTGACCATCGGCGTGGGGCTGCTCCTGATCGGGGGCGGCGGGCTCGCCCTTGCGGTCTTGGACGCCGGGTCGTCCTGGGGCGCGCTCGTCCCGGGGCTCACGCTCGCGGGCGTCGGCACCGGCCTGGTCTCGCCCGCCCTGGGCGGTGCGGCCCTCGCGGCGGTGCCGCCGGCGAACGCGGGGACGGCGGGTGGCGCGGTCAACACGTTCCGGCAGCTGGGGTACGCGGTCGGGGTGGCCGGTTTCGGCACCGTGCTGACCTCGCGGATGCAGGACTCGCTGGGTCATGACGCGGCTCACACGGTCGCGGGCGGCGGCGCGTCGGCGGTGCGTGACACGCTGTCCGAGCACACCGTGCGGACGGCGTTCGCCTCCGGGCTCAACGCGGCGTCGGTCGTCGCGGGGGTGGTGGGCCTGGCGGCCGGAGCGGCGGTTCTGGCCATGGTCCGGTCCGCGCGCGAGGCTCCGAAGTCACCGGAAGGAGTCGTTCCGGCGGTCGCCGAACGGGTCTCCGAGAGGCAGCCACAGCCGTAACCGCCGCGTACAGATTCGGTGGAGATTACGCCACCGAAACTTACTGAACCGTAAGTAATCTGTCCCGGCTCTCCCCTTGTGGCCGGATTTCATCGGCTGACCAGCGTGGATGGTCCGTACCGAGGGGTCGGTCACCCCTCTCCCGCACGGCACCGCGTTGGGGTACCGTCACCGGCGCTGTGCGGAGCGCCACAAGGAGCATCATTGCGCGAGTTCACGAACCCTCCGATGGCGTCGGCGCCGCTGGTGGGCGGCCTTGCCGACGTCGTGTTCGACCATGCCCTTGAGGATCCGCTGCACGTCGCCTTCGGCCGCAAGACCGACGGCGAGTGGCGCGACGTCACGTCGGCGGAGTTCCGCGACCAGGTGATGGCGCTCGCCAAGGGCCTGCTCGCCCAGGGCGTCCGCTTCGGCGACCGCGTCGCCATCATGTGCCGCACGCGCTACGAGTGGACGCTCTTCGACTACGCGCTCTGGTCGGTCGGCGCCCAGGTCGTGCCCGTCTACCCCACGTCCTCCGCCGAGCAGGTCTTCTGGATGCTGCACGACGCGCAGGTCTCGGCCGCCATGGTCGAGCACGAGGACCACGCGATGACGATCGGCTCGGTGATCGACCGGCTGCCGCAGCTGCGCAGACTGTGGCAGCTGGACGCCGACGCCGTGGACGAGCTGTACCGCGCCGGGCAGGACGTGGACGACGAGGTGGTCAACCGCCACCGGCGTGCCGTCACCCCCGACTCGATCGCCACGATCATCTACACGTCGGGCACCACGGGCCGCCCCAAGGGCTGCCTGATCTCCCACGCCAACTTCATGTTCGAGGCCGAGACGGTCATCGCGCGCTGGGAGCCGGTCTTCCACTCGCGCCGCGGCGACGAGGCCACGACCCTGCTCTTCCTGCCGCTCGCGCACGTCTTCGGGCGCATGGTGCAGATCGCGGCGGTGCGCGGCGGGGTCAAGCTGGGCCACCAGCCGAGCCTGAACGCGGCGGCGCTCATCCCCGACCTCGCGGCGTTCCGGCCGTCCTTCATCCTGGCCGTGCCGTACATCTTCGAGAAGGTCTTCAACGCCGCGCGGCGCAAGGCCGAGAAGGACGGCAAGACCGGCCCCTTCGACAAGGCCGTGGAGTGCGCCGTGCGGTACGCGGACGCGATGGAGGCCAAGGCCTTCGGCACCGGACCCGGGCCCTCGGCGGCCCTGCGCATGCAGCACTCGCTCTTCGAGAAGCTCGTCTACGCCAAGGTGCGCGAGGCCATGGGCGGCCGGGTGCGCCACGCGATGTCCGGCGGCTCCGGCATGGACCGGCGCCTCGGCCTGTTCTTCTCGGGCGCGGGCGTGGAGATCTACGAGGGGTACGGCCTGACGGAGTCGACCGCGGCGGCCACCGCCAACCCGCCCGAGCGCACCCGCTACGGCACGGTCGGCCAGGCCATCCCCGGCACCACCGTGTACATCGCGGAGGACGGCGAGGTCTGGCTGAACGGCGGCAACGTCTTCCAGGGCTACCTCAACGACCCCAAGGCCACCGACGCGACCCTGCACGACGGCTGGCTCGCCACCGGTGACCTGGGCGCGCTCGACGAGGACGGCTACCTCACGATCACCGGGCGCAAGAAGGAGATCCTGGTGACGTCGGGCGGCAAGAGCGTCTCGCCGGGGCAGCTGGAGGAGCGGGTGCGCGACCATCCGCTGGTCGCGCAGTGCATCGTGGTGGGCAACGACCGGCCGTACATCGCCGCGCTCGTCACACTGGACGGCGAGGCCGTCGAGCACTGGCTGACCATGCGCCGCAAGCCGCCGCTCTCCCCGAACGAACTGGTGCGTGACCCGGATCTGGAGACGGAGGTGCGCCGGGCGGTGGTGGCGGCCAACACCCTGGTCTCGCAGGCCGAGTCGATCCGGACCTTCCGGATACTGGCCCACCAGTTCTCCGAGGAGCACGGGCTGCTCACCCCCTCCCTGAAGCTCAAGCGCAAGGCCATCGAGACGGCCTACTCGGCCGAGGTGGAGGCGCTGTACCGGGCGTGAGGTGAGCGCGGCGCGTTTCTGACGGTTCATCAAATTACGCCGCGACACTTATTGACGGTTCATCAGGTCCCGCACACAATCAGCCCCACTTCGACTTCAGGGGGCTCGACCCGTGTCGCGATCGATCCGCACCATCACCGCCACCGTGGCCGCACTGCTGCTCGCCACCGCCTGCAACTCCGCCTCCACCACGAGCGACGCGAGCGGCGGTGACACGGCGGGCGGCTCCGTCCGCGGCGTGAGCGCCGACTCCGTCAAGGTCGGCGGCATCGTCTCGATGACGACCGCGAGCGGCTACAGCAAGAAGGACACCGACCTCGGCGCCAAGGCCCGCTTCGACCGCGCCAACGCCGAAGGCGGCGTGCACGGCCGGAAGATCGACTACCTGGGCGCGGAGGACGACGGCCAGGACCCCGGCAAGAACCTCGCGGCGGCCCGCAAACTCGTCCAGCAGGACAAGGTGTTCGCGGTCGCGCCGATGAGCTCCGTCACCTTCTCCGGCGCCGACTTCCTCCAGAAGCAGAAGGTCCCCACGTTCGGCTGGGGCACCATCCCGCCCTTCTGCGGGCCGAGCTACATGTACGGCTACGGCGGCTGCATGGTCCCCATGCCGGGCGGCACCATCACCCAGAGCTGGCCCGAGGGCCTGAAGAAGGTGACGGACGGCTCGAAGGGCAAGTCCGTGGCCATCCTCGCCAACGACAACGACGCGGGCACCTTCGCCATCCGCACCTACAAGCAGAGCTTCGCCGCGGCCGGCTACAAGGTGACGTACGCCAAGTCGACCGTCCCCGCGACCTCCGTGCCGAGCGACTGGTCGGCGTACACCAAGGAGATCCTGCGCTCCGACGGCGGCAAGGCGCCGGACGTGGTGGTCTCCGTGATGCAGACGCCGTACAACATCGGCCTGTTCACGGCCGTCAAGCGCTCCGGCTTCAAGGGCGTGCTCACCGACCCGACCGACTACGACCCGGGGCTGCTCGCCAAGAGCGCCACGAAGAAGGCGCTCGACGGCGTGCACGTCCTGCTGGCCTTCCAGCCGTTCGAGCAGGAGACGGCGGCGATGAAGCAGTTCAAGGCGGACATCGCGAAGACGGCGGGCAAGGACGTCCCGCTCAACATGCACATGATGACCGGCTACATGTCGGCCGACCTCTTCCTCGCGATCGCCGAGAAGGCGGGCAAGAAGCTGAGCGTCGACTCCTTCCAGGAGGCGGCGAACGGCTTCTCCGACAAGGACACGATGGTCGGCGACCGCAGCCTGCCCAAGGGCCAGAAGGAGTCGTTCGGCTGCGGAGCCCTCGTGCAGCTCAAGGGCGGCACGTACTCGGTGTCCGCGCCCTTCAGGTGCTACGCACCCATCCCCTTCAAGTAGAGGGGCGGGGCAGCCATGTCCGACCTGCTGGGATTCGTGCTGAGCGGTCTCGTCTCCGGCGCCCTGTACGCGCTGCTCGCGACGGGCCTCGTCCTGTCCTACTCCGCCTCCGGCCTCTTCAACTTCGCGCACGGCGCCACCGCCTACCTCTGCGCGCTCGCCTTCTACGAACTCCACTCCGGCTTCGGCTGGCCCGCCGTCCCCACCGCGCTGCTGCTCGTCTGCGTCGTGGCGCCCGCGCTCGGCTGGGGCCTGGACCGGCTGATGTTCCGCAAGCTGGCCGGGGTGGGCGAGACCGCGCAGATCGTGGCGACGATCGGACTGCTCGTCGCGCTGCCCGCGCTCGGCCTGTGGGTGGTGGAGCTCCTGGCGGACGCGGGCGCCTCCGTCAAACCCGCCGAGAACCAGTTCGGGCTGCCGGGCGTGGGGCCGAGCCCCGCCGAGAACTGGCAGCTGATGGACGGCGTCGGCATCGACTCCGACCAGCTGATCACCTGGGTCGCGACGGCCGTGGTCGCGTGCGGCCTGTGGGCCTTGATGCGGCACACCCCGCTCGGGCTGCGGCTGCGGGCCGCGGTCGACAACCGCTCGCTCGTGGAGCTGCGGGGCATGAGCGCGGACCGGCTCTCGTCGGTGGCGTGGATGCTGTCGTCGGGCCTCGCGGGTCTCGCGGGTGTCCTCGCGACGCCGCTGCTCGGCCTCTCGTCGCACGACTTCACCCTCTTCCTGTTCGTCTCGGCCACGGCGGCGGTCCTCGGACGCTTCCTGTCGATCCCGCTGGCGTTCGCGGGCGGGCTGGCACTGGGGGTCCTCCAGAACCTGGTCGTCGGGTACGCCGACTTCGCGGAGAAGATCACCGGCTTCCGCACGGCGGTGCCGTTCCTCATCCTCTTCGCCGGGCTGCTCCTGCTGACGCGGCGGCAGCGGACGGCCGGCACGGCGGCGGTGGACGCGCCGCCGATCGACTATCTCGCCGGGAAGTCGTGGCCGCGCAGATGGGGGCCGTGGGCCGTGGGAGGTGTACTGCTCGCGCTGTCCTTCTACACGGTGACGACGCCCTTCTGGAGCGGCATCCTCGCGCAGGGCCTGGCGATCTCCCTGGTCTTCGTCTCCTTCACCGTGGTGACGGGCCTCGGGGCGATGGTCTCCCTGGCGCAGGCGACGTTCGTGACGGGCGCGGCCCTCGTGGCGGGCCTGCTGATGAGCCATGGGTGGCCGTTCGTCGCCGCGGCCCTGGTGGGCACGTGCGGGGCCGCGGTGCTCGGGGCGCTGGTGGCGCTGCCCGCGCTGCGCCTGGGCGGCCGGTCACTGGCGCTCGCCACGCTCGCGCTGGCCTTCCTCGCCGACCAGGTCCTGTTCCAGATGGGGTGGTTGCGCAACGGCGACACCGGCTGGGAGATCCCGCGCGCCGTCTTCGGGCCGGTCGACCTGGGCGACGACCGCGCGATGGGCGTGGCGATGGTCGTCCTCGTGGCGGTGGCCGTGGCCGCGCTGAGCGCGCTGCGGAGTTCGGCGACGGGGCGGGCGATGCTGGCGGTGCGGTCCGCACCGGCGGCTGCGATGGCTTCCGGCGTCTCGGTGGTGCGGACGAAGCTGCTCCTGTTCACGTTGTCGGCGGGGCTCGCGGGGTTCGGCGGCGTGATGTACGCGTCGTTCAACACCCGGATCACGGCCACGGACTTCACCGCGATGACGGGCCTGGTGTGGCTGGCCGTGGTGGTGGCCGCCGGGGTGCGCAGACCGCAGTTCGCGGTGGTGGCGGGGCTCGTCTTCGCGATCGTGCCGCATCTGGTCGCCGACTACGTGACGGAGTCCGTGCAGCTGCCGGTGATCCTGTTCGGCCTCGCGGGACTCGCGCTGGCCAATGATCCGGACGGGTACTGCGCGGCGGTCTCGGTGCGGCTGCACCGCAGGCGCGCGCGGGCGGCGGGGCGTGACGACGCCACTGGCGCCCGGCGGATGCGGACGGACACCGGCGAACCGCTGCCCACGGCCAGGAAGGCCTCCGCGCCGAGCGGCCCCCGGCTGAGCCCCCCACCGGTCCGGCCGGGCGGGGACGGGGACGGAGCGGGGGAAAGGAGACCGCCCTCCCTGGCCCTGCGGGGAATCCACGCGGGCTACGACGGCTCCCCCGTACTCCACGGCGTGGACCTCGCCGTCCACCCGGGCGAGATCGTCGCACTCCTCGGCCCCAACGGCGCGGGCAAGTCGACGACGTGCCGCGTCGCGGCGGGGCTCATCACCCCCACCCGGGGGGAGATCCAGCTCGCCGGGGCGGACGCCACCCGGAGCGGTCCCGTGCACCGCTCCCGGTCGGGAGTCGTCCTCGCCCCCGAGGGCCGCGGCATCTTCCCCTCCCTGACCATCGACGAGAACCTCACCCTGCACCTTCCGGAGAGGGAAGCCCGCGAGGCCGTCTACGGCCGCTTCCCCGGCCTCGCCGCCCGGCGCAAGGTCACCGCGGGCTCCCTCTCCGGAGGGGAACAGCAACTGCTCGCCCTCGCGCCCCTCCTCCAGCGCCCGCCCAAGGTCCTGATCGCGGACGAACCGTCCCTCGGCCTCGCACCCCGCGTGGTCGAGGAGGTCTTCCGGCTGCTCGCCGAACTGCGCGACGCGGGCACGGGGCTGCTCCTGGTGGAGGAGAAGGCCGCCGAGGTCCTGGGCGTCGCCGACACCGTCGCCTACCTCGCCCAGGGCCGGGTCTCCTGGTGCGGCCCGCGCTCCGAGGTCCGGGCGGACCAGCTGACCGAGGCCTATCTGGGCATCGCCGCGCAGGGGCACAGCGAAGGAGTGGCACGGCCATGAGCGACCGCATCCTCGAAGCCTCCGGCATCGGTGTCCGCTTCGGCGGCGTCCACGCGCTCACCGATGTGGGCCTGAGCCTGCGGGCCGGCGAGGTCTGCGGCCTCATCGGTCCCAACGGAGCCGGAAAGACCACCCTGTTCGACGTGGTCTCCGGCATCCGCCGCCCCGACCAGGGGCGCGTCCTGCTCGACGGCGCCGACATCACCCGCCGATCACCCGTCTGGCGTGCCCGGCACGGCATGCGCCGCACCTTCCAGCGCCAGCAGCTCTTCGGGCAGCTCACGGTCGCCGACAACCTGCTCGTGGCGCAGGAGTGGCGCGGCGGCGGTGGCGGGTTCGCCGCCGACCTGCTGGCGGCGCCCACCCGGCGTACCCGCGAGAAGGCACGGCGGGCCCGCGCCTCGACCGTGCTCCGCGAGTGCGGACTCGAGGCGCTGGGCGACGCCTACGCGGGCGCGCTGCCCGTCGGCCGGGCCCGCATGGTGGAGCTGGCGCGCGCGGTGGCGGACCCGCCCAGGGTGCTGCTCCTGGACGAGCCCGCCTCCGGAATGACGGCCGACGAGCGAGGCCACCTGTCGGCCGTCATCCGGCACCTCGCGGACGAGGAGGGCTGCGCCGTGCTCCTGGTGGAGCACAACGTCGCCTTCGTGATGGAACTCTGCACCCGCGTGGTCGTCCTCGACCTCGGCACGGTCCTCGCCGAGGGCACGGCGGCCGACGTCCGCGCGGATCCCCGGGTGCGGGACGCGTACCTCGGGACCGCCGCGGCCTAGGCCCGCCCCGCTAGCCGATCGTCACGCGGAAGATCGTGTCCGAACCGTCCGGCTGCCCTCCGTTGTTGTCGGCGTTGGTGGTGGTGAGCCAGAGCCGGTCGGCGCCCGGCACGGCCGTGACCGAGCGCAGCCGCCCGTACGCGCCGGTGTAGTACGCCTTCGGCGTGCCGACGTCCTCGTTCCCGGCGTTGATGGGTATGCGCCACAGGCGCTGGCCTCTGAGCGCCGCCATGTAGACCGCGCCGTCGACGACGGCGACGCCGCTGGGTGAGGCGTCCCCGGTGTTCCAGGTGGCCTTGGGGTTGGTCATCCCGGTGACGTCACACGTGCCCTCGCAGGTGGGCCAGCCGTAGTTGGCGCCGGGCTTGACGAGGTTGAGCTCGTCCTTCTTGCTGTCGCCGAACTCCGCTTCCCACAGCCTCCCTCGGGCGTCGAAGGCGATGCCCTGCGGGTTGCGGTGGCCCAGGCTGTAGGCGTAGTTGCCGAAGGGGTTTCCCGGAGCGGCCTTGCCGTCCTTGGTGAGGCGCAGGATCTTGCCGTTGAGGGAGTTCTTGTCCTGGGCGAGTGCGCCGTTCTGGGCGTCGCCGGTGGTGGCGTAGAGGTACCCGTCGGGGCCGAAGGCCAGGCGGCCGCCGTTGTGGTACTTGTTCTTCTTGATCCCCCTGAGCAGCACCTTGTAGCCGGTGAGCTTCGTCCCGTCGTACGTCATGCGCGCGATGCGGTTGCCCTCGGACGAGGTGTGCATGACGTACACATGGCGGTTCGCCGCCCAGTCCGGATCGACGGCGACGCCCATCAGCCCGCCCTCGCCCCCGGTCGTCTGGGACTCCGGGACGGTGCCGATCTGCTTCTTGTCCTTGCCGTCCGCCGAGACGAGCCAGACGCGGAAGTCATCGCGCTCGGTGACCACCGCGGACGTGCCGTCCGGCGTCCAGGACGTGCCCCAGGGGATCGTCCAGCCGGTCGACAGCGTCGCGATGTCCACCGGCTCACCGGCCGCGGCCTGGTGCCGGTCCGGCGCCGCCGACACCGCCGGGGCGTACTGCGTGAGCCCGGCCACCAGGGCGACCGCCGCACCGAGCAGAGCAGCTCTCTTCCTGCCGCTGGTCATCGCTCAACCCCCGTACTGCGCGACGATTTTGGTGAAGTCGTACGGGGCCTGCGCCACCCCGCTGCACGAGTCGCCGGCGCTGCCGCCGGACGAGCAGTCGCGGTCGCGGTTGACGGCCCAGAAGGAGAACCGTGCGATGTGGTGCTGCTTGGCGTAGGCGAGGATCTGCCGGAAGTCGTTCGTGGTGACGGTCTCGCCCGCCACGTCGGTCTTGCCGTTCATCGAGGAGACGCCGATGCGCTTATACGCCTCGGCGTCGCTGTAGCCGTAGGCGCTCTTGACCGCGTTCTTCAGGCCTTCCAACGCGCTGACCGAGGCATCGCCCATGGTGCCGCTGTGGCTGCCGAAGTCGAACGGCATGATCACCCAGGCGTCGTTGGCGAGTCCGGCCGCGGCGCCGCGCCTGATGAGGTCCTTGCCGGTGGCGTCGGGGCCGCTCGGGGTCGTTCCCATGGTCACGTAGGTGACGATCCCGGGGTTCTTCTGCTTCACGATCTTCAGGGCGTCGACGACGCGCTGGCGCACGGTGGCGTTGCCGAACTCGGTGTCCTCGATGTCGATGTCGAACGCCTTGAGCTTGTAGGCGTCGATGACCTTCTGGTACGCCCCGGCGAGCGCGGTGGCGCTGGTGCACTTCTCGCCGAGCTTGGCGCCGCTCCAGCCGCCGACGGAGACGACGATGTCTCCGCCGGCGCCGCGTATGGACTTGACGGCCGCCTCGTCGGAGCCGCCCTTCAGGGGGCGGTTGCCGTCCCAGGCGGGGTTGCAGCCGCCGTCGGAGAGGATGAAGGCGAGGGTGAACCACTTGACGCCGGTCGCGGCCATCACGTCGGTGGGCTTCTGCGGGCTGCCCCAGCCGAGGTACTCGTAGGGGGCGGCGTGGATGGTGCCGGCGGCCTTGGTCTGCGGCGCGTCGGCCTGCGCCGCCGGGGGCGCGGCCGAGGACTGGGCGGCCAGGGCGAGGGAGGCGGTCGTCGCGAGGACACCGGCGGCGGCCAGCGCGGTGGCCGTTCTGCGGGGGGTGGGGGACATGGGGGGTGTGTTCTCCTTCGGATACGTGATGCGTGGTGAGGGGTGGGGTGTGGTGGGATGTGCTGTTAGGAAGGGTTCCTAACGATCTTTGGACGCGGGTCGGGGACGGTGTCCCGCCGCGAGGTGAGGGGTTACGTCTTCGGGGACGCCCGGTAGGCGAAGTCCGGGGACGCCCGGTGGGCGACGTTCGGGGACGCCCGGTGGGCGACGTTCGGGGACGCCCGGTGGGCGACGTTCGGGGACGCCCGGTGGGCGAAGTCGCCCGTACCGGCGCCTCCCCCGCCGTCGACCAGGGCACGGACCATCCCGTGGTCCGGCGAGCGGTGGCAGGCGGGGTCGGTGCGAGAGGCGTCGCCGGTCAGGGCGTACGCCTGGCAGCGGCAGCCGCCGAAGTCCACGGTCCGCAGGTCGCAGCCGCGGCAGGGCTCACGCATCCAGCCCTCGCCGCGGTAGCGGTTGAAAGCCGCCGACTCCCGCCAGATCCAGCCCAGTCGATGGTCCTTGACGTTCGGCGCGTCGGGCCCGAGCAGATCACCGGCGGCCGGGCACGGCAGCACGGTGCCGTCCGGGGCGACGGTCAGCGAGATGGCGCCCCAGCCGCCCATGCAGGGCTTCGCGACGCCGTCCACGTAGTCGGGCGCCACCCACACCAGCTCCATGCGCCCCGCGAGCCGCTCCCGCCAGCGCTCCACGCGCTCACGGGCCCGGGCGACCTGGGTACGGTCCGGGAGCAGTGCGTCGCGGTTGCGCAGGGCCCAGCCGTAGAACTGGGTGTTGGCCAGCTCGATCCGCTCGGCGCCCCAGGCGAGGCCCAGCTCCACGATGCCGTCCAGGGCGTCGAGATTGGCGCGGTGCAGCACGGCGTTGAGGCCGAGCGGTAGATCCGCCGCCCGCACCAGCCGGGCGGCCCGCTCCTTCGCGCTGAACGCCCGTGCACCCGCGATGAGTTCGGCCCGGCCCGGGTCGGCGTGCTGCACGGACAGCTGGACGCTGCGCAGGCCCGCGCCGACGAGGTCCGCGAGGCGGTTCTCGTGCAGGCCGACACCGCTGGTCACGAGCTGGGTGTGGATGCCGGCGGAGTCGGCGGCCTGGACGATCTCGGGCAGGTCGCGGCGCAGGAGGGGCTCGCCGCCGGACAGATGGGTCTGCACGACGCCGATGTCCGCGGCCTGGCGCAGGACGTCACTCCACTGCTTGGTAGTCAACTCGGCCGTACGAGACGTGAGTTCCGTGGGGTTGGAGCAGTAGGCGCACCGCAGCGGGCAGCCGTGGGTGAGTTCGGCGAGGAGGGCCCACGGTGGGGGTACGGGATGCGGGGAGGCGGACTCCGTCACCGAAGCCACCCTTCCGAGCGCAGGGTCGCGAGGAACCGGGGCACGTCGTCGGCCACCGCGGCGTCGGGGTGCTCGCGCTCCAACTCCGCGACGATCGCGCCGACTTCGCGCTCGCCGTCGCACAGCCGCAGGATGCTCCCGGCGGACCCGCGCAGCACGACCACCCGCTCGGGGAGCAGCAGCAGGTCGAGGCCGCGCACCCGGTCGTGCCGCAGCATCACCGAGCGGGCCAGCGCGGGGCGCCAGTCGAGACGTACGGCCTCGTTCGTCAGCCGCATGCCGGCCCCCGGTCGACCGCGTCGAGCAGCGTCCACAGCACGTCGCACTTGAACCCGAGCGCCGCGACGGCCCGTTCCTGCTCGTCCCGGGTGCGCGCCCACTCCAGGACCAGTCCGAGCGCTTCCCGTCCGTCCCGGCCGCCCTGCTCCACGCGGGTCCGGAAGTACGTGAGGCCTTCCGTGTCGATCCAGGGGTAGTGCCGCTCGAAGGCGTCGATCCTGGTCCGCATGAGGTCGGGCGCCGACAGCTCGGTGAGCGAGGCGGCGACGGCGTCGAGCAGGGGCCGCAGGCGGCAGAAGTTGACGTATCCCTCGACCGCGAGCCGCACGCCGGGCAGCACCCGTGAGGCGTCCAGGAGCTGCTCGCGCCCGACCCCCGCGGCTTCGCCGAGCCGCAGCCACCGCTCGATGCCGCCGTCCCCCTCCTTCTCCCCGTCGTGGTCCTGGATCCTGCGCACCCAGCCGCGGCGCAGCGAGGGGTCGTCGAACTTGGCGAGGATCAGGGCGTCCTTGACCGGGATGTGGCGCTGGTAGTGGAACCGGTTCACGATCCAGCGGCGCAACTCGTCGCGGGTGAGGGTGCCTTCGTGCATGCGTACGTTGAAGGGGTGCCGGTCGTGGTAGCGCTCGGCCGAGACGGCGCGCAGCCGCTCGGTGAACTCGTCGGTCGGCCAAGGGGCCGGCCAGGGGGCCGCCCAGGGAGGCGTCACAGCTCGATCACCATCCGTTCCGCCGCGACCTCGATGCCCCACTCCGCCAGGTGCTTGTGCTGTTCGGCGTGGGGGTCGCCGAGCGGGTTGGTGTTGTTGAGGTGGGTGTAGAGGCAGCGCCCGGGCAGGCGGGCCAGTCGGTGCGCGGTGCCGCCGGGCCCGCTGACGGGCAGATGGCCCATGGCGGTGGCGGTGCGGGTCGAGAAGCCGGAGCGCAGGGGTTCCTCGTCGTCCCAGAAGGTGCCGTCGACGATGACGCAGTCGGCCTCACGCGCGGCTTCGTCGAAGGCCTCGGACCAGACGGCGAGGGCGGGGGCGTAGAGCAGGGTGCGGCCGGTGCCGGGGTCGTGCAGCCGCAGGGCGACGGACCAACTGGCCTCGCTGTCCGGTGAGTCGGCGGCGTACCGGGGCTTCTTGTCCGACAGCGGGACGGCGCCGACGGTGACGCCGGAGTCCCCGTCCAGCGGACGGCCGGCGCCGGCCGGAAGCTCGCGCCACCGCACCGGCGTGTACGGGCCGAGGACGGCGTCGAGCCGCAGCCCTTCGCGGACGGCGTCGAGGACGGGCGCGGTCGCCAGCACGTCGACGCCGTCATGGGCCTCGCGGAGCCGGGCGATGCCGAGGGTGTGGTCGAGTTCGGCGTCGGTGAGGACCACACCGGCGACCGGGGTCTGCCGGGCACCCGGCCCGGGGTGCAGTTCCGTGGCCCCCTCGATCTGGTCGCCGATGTCGGGGGTGGCGTTGACGACGTACCAGCGGCCCGCCCGCGCCCGGACGGCGAGGGAGGCGTGCCGGCGGCGGCGCTCCGGGTGGGCGCGTGCCCCGGTGCACCCGGGACACGCGCAGTTCCACTGGGGAAGCCCGCCGCCCGCCGCGGTGCCGAGCACCTTCAGCAGCATGGCGGCGGGGTCACCGGTCGGCGTTGCGGTACGCGGTCACTTCGAGTGCGGTCTCCACGACTTCGTAGTCGGGCGTCCGCCACGCGGTGACGGCTTCCGGCACCTCGGGCGTGGTGGGGTTCTGGTCATCGTTCATGTGCGGGTGGCCGCCTTCCTGAAAAAGTGGGGGTTCAGGAGTCACCGACCGCGAAACGGCCCGGGGTGAGAGGAGGGTGACGGAGGTGGAACGGGTGTCGCGGTCCGTTCACCGGGCGTTCACATGAGTGTTCTGCGTTCAGTGACGTGCAATAGAGTCGCGGCATGGCGGAACGCGGTCAATGGTGCGGACCAAAAAACGGCCGGACTTCACCCGGGAGTGTTCTCGTGGATGGATCCGGAAGCGGTTCCGGCAGGGGCAGCGGTTCCGGGAGTGGTCGTGGAATGCGGCACCGCACCTGATCGTTGACCATGGGAGTACCACCCGTGGGAATACCACCCGACGACGTAAGGATCGAGAGCTCGTGAGCAAGGTCCCCCCGATCATCCTGAACAATGGCGTCGAGATGCCGCAGCTCGGCTTCGGCGTCTGGCAGGTCCCGGACGACGAGGCCGAGTCCGCCGTCGCGACGGCGCTGGAGGCCGGGTACCGCAGCATCGACACCGCTGCCGTCTACGGCAACGAAGAGGGCACCGGCAGGGCCATCGCCGCATCCGGAATCGCCCGCGAGGATCTCTTCGTCACGACGAAGCTCTGGAACACCGATCAGGGCTACGACTCCACGCTCCGCGCCTTCGACGCGTCGCTGGACAAGCTCGGTCTCGACCGCGTCGACCTGTACCTCATCCACTGGCCGCTGCCCTCCAAGGGCCTGGCCGTGGACACGTACAAGGCCTTCGAGAAGATCCAGGCCGACGGGCGCGCCACGTCCATCGGCGTCTCGAACTTCCTGCCCGAGCACCTGGAGCAGCTGCTCGCCGAGACCTCGGTCGTCCCGGCGGTCAACCAGATCGAGCTCCACCCGCACCTCCAGCAGCACGCCTCACGCGCGTTCCACGCGGAGCAGGGCATCGCCACGGAGGCCTGGTCCCCGCTCGGCCAGGGCAAGGGCCTCCTGGAGGTCCCGGCGATCGTCGCCATCGCCCGCAAGCACGGCCGCACACCGGCCCAGGTCGTCCTGCGCTGGCACGTCCAGCTGGGCAACGTGGTGATCCCCAAGTCCGTGACCCCGTCGCGGATCAAGGAGAACATCGACGTCTTCGGCTTCGAGCTGGACCCCGAGGACATGGCGGCGATCAGCGCACTGAACGAGGACCGCCGCCTGGGCCCGGACCCGGCACAGTTCGACGCGGCATGACCCTCACACCCCCGTAAGAGATTCCGGCCCGGCGGTCAGGGGCGACGCTCCTGCCACTGGGCCAGAGTCTCGCGCGCGGCGACCGTCTCCTCGGCATCCTCCCCGAGCACACGGGCGAAGCCCTCGGCCGCCCGGCTCAGTTGCGCGAGAGCACCCTCCATGTCGCCGTCCGCGGCAAGAGCGTGCGCGAGGTCGGCCCTGGCCTCGTAGGTCCGCGGGTGGTCCTCGCCCAGTGAACTCTTGAAGCCGGCCAACGCCGTCTGGTGCAGCACGCTCGCCGCCTCCGGCTCTCCGGCCCGCTGATAGGCGTACGCGAGCTGGTGGCGTGTCCTCAGGGTGCCCGGGTGCACGTCGCCCAGGCTGATCATGCGCTCGTCCAGCGTCCTCTCCAGGAGCGCGATCGCCCGCCGCACCTCCCCGGCCTCGAGCAGGGCTTCGGCCAGATCGCCGTACGTCCTGCGGGTCTCGACGTGCGACTCCCCCAGGACGCTGATCCGGGTGGCCAGCGTGCGTTCGTACAGCGCGATCGCCTTTTCCCTGCGCCCGGCACGCCGGTAGGCCTCGGCCAGCGACGTGGCCGCACGGAGCGTCTCCGGGTGCTCGTGCCCCGAGGTCTCACCGCGGGTGGTCAGCGCCTCCTCGTACAGCGCCATCGCGCGCTCCAGGTCCCCGTCCAGCATGCAGGCGCGGGCCAGCCTCTCCTTGAGGCGCAGGGTTTCCGGGTGCTCTTCCCCGAGCGTCTCGGCGCTGCGGGTGCGTGCCTCGGCGTACACCTCCACTGCCTGGCCAAAAGCGCCTTCGCGCTCGTACACGCCCGCCAGGTGCGCCAGCGCGGCGATCGTATGCGGATGTCCCTCGCCCAGGGCCGACCGGTATCCGGCCACCACCTCCACGAGTTGCTCCAAAGCTCGCAAGGTGTCCCCCACCTTGTCGAACGCGAGGGCCAGCTCGCAGCGCACGGCGAGCGTGGGCGGGGCCAGGTCACCGAACACGCGGAGGTGTGCGGCCAGTGCCTCCTGGTAGGCGGCCACCGCACGGTCCCACTCCTTGGCCGCCAGATGGGCGGCCGCGAGCCGCGCGAGCAAGGGGACGGTCACCGGATCGTCGGTGCCCAGACACCGGGCCGCGACGGAGTGGGCCGCCTCCAGTTCCCTGATCGCCCGCCTCGTCGCTCCCGATGCCAGGTACGCGTCGGCGAGTTGTCCGCGCAGCGCGAGCCGCTGCGGGTCGTACTCGGGTCTGGCCGACCGGTCCATGGCGGACCGTGCGTTCCTGAGCCAGGCAAGCGCCCGCGCCGTGTCCCCCGACGACAGATACGCGGTCGCGAGCGCCGTCGTGGCGCGGTACACGCGGGAATCGTCCTCTCCCAAGATCCGCTGCAAGGACTCCGCCGCCCTTTGCAGGAAGCCGAGGGCTGGTGAGGAGCGTCCCTGTGCCATGAGGAAACCCGCCGTCTCCACCAGGAGGGAGCCGAAGACCGCGTCGTCGTCCTCGGGCGGAGAGTGTTCGGCGAACGCCTCGACGGGCGGGAGGAGCACACGCCAGCGGGGCCAGCCTGTCGGGTCGTCCGCGTCGCGGGGAGCGGCCTGCGCGAGGCAGCGCGCGGCCGCCCGCCGGATCTCCTGCGTCTCCTCGGCCTCCTCGGTCTCTTCGCCGTTCCCGGTCTCGTCGGACCGGTCGGCCTCCTCGTCCCGGCCGCCGACGTCCCAAGTGCGCGCGGCGGAGGCGATCAGGCCGTGCACACCGACCGTCCCTCCCGCACGGGTGATCAGGCCGGTGGTCGCCAGGGGCTCCAAAGCGTCGGCGACCTGCGCCTCCGTGAGCCCGGCTCCGGTCAGCAGGTCCACGGGTACGGGTTCGGGGGCGTACCAGGACAGGATCCGCAGGACGCGTCTGCCGTGCGGAGCGCTGACGGACCGTAGGTTCTTCCTCAAGGTGTCGCCTGCAGTGAACGACTGGGGGCTGCCGCCGGAGTCCCGCAACTGAGACATCTGCGCCTCGATCATGGCGCGGTACTCGTGCACGGGAGTGCCTGAATTCGCGATGTGAGCGGAGGCGAGCGACAGCGCGAGCGGCAGCCGGCCGAGTGCTTCGCACAGGAGCTCCACCTCCGCCGGATCCCCCGACGCCCGCTGGTCGAACATCGCGACGGCCTCCGGCAGTTCGGGGACGTCCAGCTCCATCGGGGTGGCGAACCCCTCCCAGCCGGTGGCCTGGCGGCTGGTGAGCAGGACGTACCCGTTCGTGCCCAGGCGCGACAGGAGGACGCGTACGTCCTCGGGGCGCTTCACGTTGTCGAAGACGAGGACCCAGCCCTCGTGCGAAGTCAGCCATTGCAGGGCCCACTCCCAGCGCCCCTCCCGCGCGAGAAAGTCCGGCACCGAGGGTTGCAGGGCGCGGGTGAGGCCGGAGATGTCCTTGACGATCGAGGCGGGCGAGTCCGCCCTCACCCACCACACCGGCTCCAGGATCTGGTCCCGGGCCGCGTCCGTCGCCCACGTCGCGGCCAGAACGCTTTTGCCCACGCCTCCCGTTCCGTGGAGGACGACTCTGGGGGGCTTTGTGCCCGGGGTGAGCAGTTCCCGGTCCAGGTGCTCCAGGGCCGCCCTTCTGCCGACGAACCGTCCGAGAGCGGGCACATTCGTCAGCCCCGGCGGGCACGCAATGCTCGCGGGCGGGTCGAAGCCGCCGAGGGGGGACGGTGGTCGGCCCGGGGAACTCTCCGCCGTCTCCTCCGCGTCCGGCTCCGCACCGCCGGCCGCGCTTTCCTCGCCCACCGGCCGCTCCGCCACCCGGATCGCCCGGCCCCGCAGCAGCCCCAGCGCCTCCTCGCTCACCAGCGCGAAGGGCTGGCCCGCATCGCCCAGCGCCCGGTCCCCCGTCCCCTCCGCCACCGGCACGACCGCCCGGAAAGCCCGGGACGCCGAGCCCGCCCTGGCCTCGATCTCCGTGCCGAGCCGGTTCAGCAGTTCGGCGACCGCCAGGGACTCGGGGCGCGGCAGGGTTTCGAGGAGCGCGCGTCTCGCGCCCGGCACGAACTCGTACAGACCGCCTTCCGGGTCGACCGGCTCAAGGAGGCCGCTCAGCAGGACCTCGGCGAGGTCGCTGGAACGCGAGCCCGTCGTCACCCGCTGCTGGATCAGCCGCATCACCGGCAGCGCGGGCACCGACAGGGCGACGTGCGCCGCCAGGTCCACCGCCGTGGGCGAAGCCGCCGCCTGGAAGCGCAGGATCCGCTCCGTGATGGTCAAGTCGCCCTCCTCCAGGAGGGGTTGCCCGTGCGGCACCTGCTCCGCGCTCACGTACGTCACCGCCGTGTCCCGGTGGTGATCGCCGGACGCGGTGACCAGACCCGCCCAGTCGGCCAGCCACTCGGGATCCAGTTCGAGGACGGGCACGGGGATCGCGTCCGGCGCGGGGCGTCCCGCCCTGCCGTCGTGCGGGGTGAAACGCAGGGCGGTGTTGGGCGCGCCCGCCCGGGAGGCGATCGCCTTGCCGGGGACGGCCGGAGCCGCCGTGCGGCGCCAAAGACGTTCGGGGAGCGGCTGGAGAATGGCGGTGGGGCCGCGCCCGGCCCACAGTCGCAGGGCGGGGGCCGCGCGCCCGCCCCACCAGTGCGGGCCCGAGCAGTCGCTGAGCACCAGAGTGACCTGGCGGCCCGTCGGATCGACCATGGCCGCCGGGGCCAGCGCGGGGCCGCCGGGCGAGGACCGGACGCCGACGCCAGGACCGAGGTCGGTCAGCTGCCAGAGCCGTACGTCACGGAAGGCGCCGGTGCGCTGCATCGCCTCGCGCAGCTCGCGTGCGAGCGGGCGCCACACCTCCATCGCCGCGCCCGTGTCGACGACGAGGGCCAGGCTCAGGAGGCGGTCGGTGGCGGGGGCCATGACCGGGGCCCAGGGGCGCAGCCCTGCCCGGAGCGCGGCGCGCGCGGCCGTCGCGCCCTCGTCCAGGATGCGGCGCCGCCGGTCGGGGACACGCCGCTTGAGGGGCCGCAGGGCGCGCTGGATCCCCAGTTCGTGGCGCAGGGCCTGCGGGGCGGGGACGAGGACGTCCTCGGCGTCGGTGCCGGGGCGCGGAAGGCCGCGCGGGAGGTGCAGGGCGGCCCGGTGTGCGTCCCTGCCGTCCGCACCGGGGTCCGCCTCGTCGTCCGGGACGGTGACGGCGTCGCCGATGGCCGCCGCGGCGCCCGGGGCCAGCTCGCCGCCCCGGGAAGCGGCGCCGCCGCGTCCCGCCGGGTCGGCGTCAGACCGGTCGCCCCGGTCGCGCTCCCCGTCCTGGCCGTCCGGCGCGCTTCCCGCCTCGCCCGCAGGCAGCCGTTCTGCCAGCCAGAGCATCTCCGCGAGCTCCAGCGGGGTGACGTGGGGCCCCAGGGTGTCGAGCAGGCCGCGCAGCTTCCCGAGACGCTCAGTCGCCATCGGAGCGTGTCGCCTCGCTGCTCAGGAACGGCATCACTTGGTCGGCCAACTTCCGGACGGTTTCCGGGGGTTCGCTGAACGAGGCGTGGTGGCACATGTAGATGGCGTTGAGGAGCTGGTCGTTGGCGAGCAGCCCGCCGCTGCGCCGCTCGAAGAAGCGGTCGATGATCTCCCTGATCGCTGGGGGCAGCTCGCCTTCCTCGCCCGCGACCATGGGGCCGAGGTGCTCGCGGACGATGGCCGTCAGCTCCTCCACGCTCGCGGGTTGTTTCAGGTCCACGGTCACGCAGCGGCGCAGGAAGGCCGGCGGGAATTCGCGCTCGCCGTTGCTCGTCATGACGACGAGGGGGAAGGCGCGGCAGCTGACCGTGCCGTCGCGGATCTCCACCCGGTCGGTCGTGCTGTCGGCCGTCATCACCCGGGCCGTCGACTCCGCGCGGCGGGCCAGCTCGACGATCTCGTAGGCCCCCTTCTCGAAGATGGTGAGAAGGTCGTTGGGCAGGTCGATGTCGCTCTTGTCGATCTCATCGACGAGCAGGACGCGCGGACGCTCGTACGGCAGCAGTGCCGTGCCGAGGGGCCCGAGGCGCAGATAGTCCCCGATGTCTTCGCCCGGGGAGCCCCCGGCGCCGTCCTCACCGCGGGCGCGTCCCGCCGCGTAGAGGCGGGTGAGCGGGTCGTACTCGTACAGGCCGTCCCGGAGCGTGACCCGGCTGGTGATCGGCCAGTGCAGGACTTTTCCGAGGCCGAGTTCATGGGCCACCGCGTACGCGAGGGACGACTTGCCGGTGCCCGGCGCGCCGGTCACCAGGAGCGGCCTGCGCAGATAGAGCGCGGCGTTGACCTGCCGGATCGCGTCCTCGCCCGGGCGGTAGCTGACGGCCGCGTGCGGGTTGCCGGAGTCGCCGGGCGGGGTGGGCAGGGCCGGGCCGCCGCTGAAGGTGCGCCAGGGGGGCGGGGCGGGGAGGCGGTCGATGCCGTCGTGCGGGACACGGCTCCCGGAGTAGATGCGCCAGTTGGACGACTCGGCGGTGTCAGACACGCTCCACGCTCCCCGTGCTTCCCGTGTTCCGTATGGGCCGGGCACTCCCGGCACTTGCCACGCTGCCCGTGCTGCATGTGATCCGCTTGATTCCTGTGCCGCATGTGCTCATGGGTCCGCCCGCGTTCCCATCGCCAGTGGCGGGTCCGGCTTGCGCTCCGGATCGTCCCAGAAGAGCGTCAGCCGGTGCCCGCAGTGCTCGGCGTCCCCCTTGTCCGGCGAGCGGGCCTCCTTGCGCAGCCGCATGACCTCGAAGGGCAGCCGGTCGGGGTCGAGCACCGCCACCGCTTCCGTGAGCCGGTCGAGGAACTTCTCGGGGGCGCAGTGCGCGTGGCCGTCCTCGCCGCAGTCGTGCCGTCTCCAGAGCATGATCGGCACCCCCGTGTCGAGGGCCGCCGAGAGCCAGTCCCCCAGGGGCGTCGCGGCGTACGCGAGGGCGCACACCTCGTCGTCCGCGTCCAGCCAGTCGTGGAACTCGTCGTAGCCGTACGGCAGTCCGCACTCCACGCGCCGGGGCCGGGTCTCGCCGCGGGCCCGGACCGTCTCCCAGCGCCTGCGGGTCAGGCGGGAGACGGTGAGCGGCTTGAGGCGGTCCATGTGCCGGACGACCACGGGGACCGTGCGCATGGGGCGGGGGCGTGCCGCGCCCGGCTCGTGGATCTGCCACTCCTCGAAGGGCTCGCTCATCAGCCGCTCCGGCACCACGAACTCCAGCATCCAGTCGCAAGCGTGCACGCTGGCGATCTGTTCGGCGAGCATCGCCTCGACCTTCGTACGGAGTTGGCGCGGGCGGATCCGCACGGGCCCCGACGAGGCGACGGGTACACCGTCGACGACCGTGCACACGGTGAGGTCGAGTCCGGCGCCGCGGGTCATCGACTCCGCGCGGAACATGACCGAGCCGACCGGGGCGGCAGCCTCCCGCGCGGCCTTCCCGTCGTCCGCCTCCTCCACGTGGTGCTCGGGCATCCAGCGCCGCAGCCACGCGCCGACGTCCACCTCCGGAAGCCGGGTGCCGAGTGCGCGCAGCAGCCGCACCAGCCGCTCGTCGCCGGTCAGTTCCTCACCGACGTACCGGATCGCGTGCCAGATCGACCGGAAGGCGGGGAGCGGGCGGCGGAAGGTGGGGAAGGCGCGGCGCACGAGCAGTTCGAGTGCGGCGGGATCGAGGTGCGTCCCGTCGAACAGCGCGCGCAGCTCGCGGCGCGGCTCGCCCGGCAGCCAGTCCAGGGGCAGGAAGTCGTCCAGGTCCTCCCAGTGGCGCCGGATGGTCTCGATGGGCAGCATCCGCCCGATGTACCCCTCCTGATCGCCGCCGAGCACGGCGTCGGTGACCATGCCGACGACCGCGCCGGACTCCGGGTCGTAGACCGCCGCGCCGCTGAACCCCTCGTCCAGACGGCGCAGATGGGCCTGCCGGACGTCGACCTCCAGCCACTCCTGGCCGAGCAGCCGGTCCGCGCTGGTGGTCAGGGTGACGTGGGTGCCCTCCTGCTCGTGGCCGAAGGGGAAGCCCAGCGCCCGCAGTTCATGGGCGACGCGGCCCGGCTGCGGACGCAGCACGTCGGGCGGCGCGAACGCGCAGGGCGGCACGCGCAGGGCGTGGGCGAGTTCGAGGACGGCTATGTCACCGCGGTCGCCGAGGCGTCGCCAGTCGCCGGACCACGCCACCTTCGCGGGCAGCGCGCCGGTGACGCCCGGCAGCGTGACGCAGACCTCCGAGAGCCCCTCGACGACATGGGCGCAGGTGATCAGGCGTGTGCCGTCGACCAGCACGCCGGCCCCTCGGGGGACGCCGTCGACCGTACCGACGCGGGCACGCCAGTGCATGCCTCGCATTATCCGCCCCGCACCGTCATCGCTCACCCGCCCCGTCCCGCCGGGCCCAGGTCAACTTGACGGTCAGATGCCCTTCGGCAGCGGTCTTGGCGATGACGGCCCCCGCGACGGCGCTCAATTTCACCCCGAACTCGAGCTCGATCCCGTCGGGGTCGAGTGCCTGGTCCCGGAACGTCCGCAGCGCGGACATCGCCGCGCCCCGCACATTGTTCAGCGCCGCCCCGAAGTGACCCTCGACCTCATGGATCTCGCTGCCGTCGGTCCTGCGCGACACCGACCGGAAACCGGCGTCCCTGGAGTCCACCTCCACGACGACGGGACCCTCGTCGGACTCCCATCGCAGCAACTCGCCCACAGCCCGTCTCCCCTCCGCTGGCCTGATCGACCTCGCCTAAAAGGTAACGTCAACAGCGCTTACGGCCATCGGTGTTGGGCAGATCCGCCAGCGGGAAGCGGCTCAGGCCTTGAGGCCCGTGTGTACCGTCTGGGCCGACAGCAGGAACACGTCCGGCCTGTGGTGCAGGCTCTGGGGGTCGGAATCGTCCAGGAGGCGGTCCAGCGTGGCCAGGTCTTCGGGGGTCAGGGTTTCGTCGTGCATCTCGCGGCGGCGGGCCAGCTCCGAGATGATCTGGGCGCGGGCCGTGGCGGAGACGGGGGCCGGGATGTCCAGGAGGAACGTGCGGGTGCCCGCGTGGCGCAGGCCCGCCTCGGTGAGGAGCGTGGGCCAGTCCTCCGTGACCGCCTTCGCGCCCGGCAGGTCCGCGCGCATCCGGGTGAACCACTGGTCGTCCGCCAGGTCGAGGCGGGTCTGGAGGCCCGGCCTGCCGAAGCCGATGTCGCGGGGCAGGATGCGCTGGTTCAGGCCGCCTTCCAGGAGCGCGATCGCGCCGCCCGGTGCCAGGCGTTCCGCGAGGGCGGCCAGCGCTTGCTCCTGATCGCCGACGTGGTGCAGCGCCCGGCCGATCCACAGGAGGTCCGCGGGCGGCAGTGCGCCGATGCCCTCCGGGAGTTCCGCCCGGAGCGTGCCGATCCTGTCCGTCAGGCCCTCGCGGGCCGCCCGCTCCCGGGCGCGTTCCAGGAGGGGCTCCGCCGGGTCCACCGCGAGCACCTCGGCCTTGGGGAAGATCTCGGCGAGGAGGAAGGAGACGGACCCCGAGCCGCTGCCCACGTCCGCGATCAGCGCGGGCTCCGGCTGCCAGGTGTGCAGCCAGGCGGCGATCTCTCGGTTCTGCGGGGCGGCCAGCTCCGCGTTCCGCTCCAGCATCGGGCCCATGGTGGCCCAGTCGATGTCCCCGTGGTGGTGACCGTGGGAGTGGCCGTGCGTGTCTCCGTGCGTGGGGCCGTGCTGGTGGTCGTGCCGCTGGTCGTGAGCCATCTTCTGCCGCCGCCTTCTCATGTCGGGAAAGAGGTTCGCTCGTGTGAGGTACGAGCGGGCTTCAGACTGCGCCGCCTTCTCTTTGCTTGCCAGCTGCCTTGCGGTTTCGGCAAACGCGACCGCCGTCTGCCGCCCCCGTCCGCCCGGAGCCCCCAGCCGCCGTGCCGCTACGCCGCCGCCCCACGGAACGACCGGAGCGTGAAGCTCGGGTCCGGGCGGGGCTCCTCCTGGTCCGGCAGGGACGCGAGGCGCCCCTCGATGCGTGTCGCCAACGGGCTGCCCGGCGGGATCTGCGTGAACCAGCCCCGGTGGAGGTCCGCGACCGTGGAGCGGGGCGAGCGGCCCTGGCCATGGCCCCGGAAGCGGGCCTCTCCGGCCGGGGCCAGGCCCTGGGCCGCCGCGTACGCCTCGACCGCCTGCCCGCGGTCGGCCGCGGGGCGCACCGGGCGCGGCGCGAGCACGGCGTCGATGTCGCTGCCCACGTCGTGCGCGGCGGCCTTGTCGACCGTCGTGACGAAGACTCCGCCGGGCCGCAGCACCCGGGCGCACTCGGCGACGACCGCCGCCGCCTCGCCGGCGCCGGACAGCAGGTGGAGCAGCCACACCGTGCACACCGCGTCGAACGAGGCGTCGGGGAAGGGGAGACTGCGGCTGTCGCCGAGGACGACGGCTCCCGGCAGGCGCCCCGCCGCCCTGCGCGCCATGTTGTGCGCCGCGTCCACTCCGGTCACCCGCAGGCCCGCCCCGGCGAGGCACCTGGTCACCAGGCCCGTGCCGCAGGCGACGTCCAGGAGGGTGCGGGTGTCCGGCGGCAGGAGGCCGCGGACCGCGTCGGCGGCGGCCCGGGCGCGCGGCTCTCCGCCGCGTGACGCGTCGTACCGGTCGGCTTCTTTGCCGTAGTCCAGCATCCCCGCTCAGACCGCCCCGTGCCCGACCGCCGACTCCTCGACGCGGCCCGCGAGTTCGAAGTCGAGTGCGGTGAGGGCGCCGCCCACGCTGTGCGTGTTCACCGAGAGGGAGACGGTGTTGTAGCCGAGCGTCAGCTCGGAGTGGTGGTCCAGGTCCTCCTGGATCTGCGCGATGTGGACGACCATCGCGGTGGCGGCGAAGTGCGAGCCGAGCCGGAAGGAGCGGGTGATCCGGTCGCCGTCGAGCGACCAGCCGGGCAGCTCGGCGAGCCGCTCCTCCACGTCCTTCTGGGACAGCGGTTCGACTGCCATGACTCGCCCCTTCCTCTCCGCACGCCGTGCGGGCGGTGTACAGGTGAATGAACGTGTGCTCACGCGCGTCCCTCAGACTGCCACATCGGCCCCCGCGAGGCCCCTGATCAGGCCGTCGACCGGCCATGGGCCGACCCGTCGGATCGCGAACGTCTTCGATTACTGTCTGGGTATGACAACTGCCGTGTCCACCAAGGGAAGCACCGGCGTCGGCCCCCTCCTGCGCGGCTGGCGCGAGCGGCGCAAGGTCAGCCAGCTCGAACTGGCCCTGCGCGCCGACTCGTCGGCGCGGCACATCAGCTTCATCGAGACCGGCAGGTCACGCCCGAGCGAGGAGATCGTGCTGCGCCTGGCCGAACACCTCGACGTACCCGTGCGGGACCGCAACTCGCTGCTTCTGGCGGCGGGGTACGCACCCCGCTTCCGGGAGACCCCCATGGACGACCCCGCCATGGGCACCCTGCGCGAGGGCCTCGAACAGCTCCTGCGCGGTTACGAGCCCTACCCCGCCCTGGTCGTCGACGCGACGTACGACGTGGTCGCCGCGAACCAGGGCATCGCGATGATCCTGGACGGCGTCGCCGAGCACCTCCTGAAGCCGCCGCTGAACGCCATGCGGCTCACGCTCCATCCGGAGGGCCTTGCCCCCAAGATCCGCAATCTGCGCGAGTGGCGGGGGCATCTGCTGCACCAGATGGAGCGGCAGATCGCGCTCCAGCGGTCGGAGGGGCTGCGCGCGGTGTACGAGGAGGTGGCGGCCTATCCGGTGGCGGACCCCGGCACCGACGTGTTCGAGCCCGGCGGTTCGCAGAGCGGTGTGCCCTACTTCGCGCTGCCCCTGCGCATCGAGCACGACGGGCACCTGCTCTCCTTCATCTCGTCGATCTCGACCTTCAACACCCCCATGGACGTGACGGTCGCCGAACTGGCCGTCGAGACGCTCCTGCCGGCCGATCCGGCGACGGTCAAGTACCTCCAGTCGGCGTCCTAGGGGCCGGGGCAACTCCATGCGAACGAACCAGGCCGACGGCCACACCGCCGGCGCCGAAGACGCCACCGCCGACGCCGACCTCACACGCGCCGACTCCCTGGCCCGCGAGATCTTCTCGGGCGTGGCCAACAAGTGGGCGCTGCTGATCATCAACGCCCTGGCCGACCGGACGCTGCGCTTCACCGAGCTGCGGACCGCGGTGGACGGCATCAGCCACAAGATGCTGACCCAGACCCTGCGCGGCCTCGAACGGGACGGCCTCGTGCACCGGACGGTGTACCCCACCGTGCCGCCCCGCGTCGAGTACCGCCTGACCGAGGCGGGCGAGGGGCTGCTCGCCACGGTCGACGGCATGTGCGCCTGGACGCACCGGTACCTCACGGAGATCGAGGCCGCCCGCAGCCGCTTCGACGCCCGCGGCACCGAGCCCCCCGCGCCCGACCACCGGGCCTGACTCCGCGGCACCGAGCCCCCGCCCCCGACGACCGGACCTAGCTCCGCCGCACCGAGCCCCGCCGACGACCGGGCCTAGCTCCGAAGTGCCCGCAGCGCCGCGTACTGGAGGGCGGCGAAGCCGCCGACGGTGGCGGCCTGGAGCGGGATCCACACCGCCCCGGCCGTGCTCGGCGCCAGCCAGGCGAACAGGGCCACGACACTGAGCACCGCCCAGACCGCGTTCGCCTCGATCACCGCGCGGACGGCGAGCGCGGGCGGGCTCTTGCGCGCGGCGAGCCAGCCGACGCCCACGCCGTACAGCGTGAGGAAGACCCCCAGGCCGAGCAGGAGCCCCGCGTCGACGCCGAGGAAGCGTCCGAGCGGGCCCGAGGCGGCGGCGTACGCCAGCCCGTTCCCGCTGGTCACGACCGCGTCGAGGGCGAGGAAGCGGCGCAGCATCGTCTTCGGGTCGTTCGTGCGGGCCAGTGCGGTGAGCGGGTGTGCGGAGTACGTCGACATGGGCTCAGGCCTCCGGGCGAGGTAAGGGAAAGGGGGCCGGATCCGGGCCGGAGTGCGCCGGACCGGATCCGGTACGACCACCCTGCCGGGACCGCGGCCGGGGGTCGATTACCCCGGAGGTAAGGAACACCGCCCCGGAGTGCCGCGAGCCCCGCAACCCGTACGGCGGTCGCCGCCGTGTGCCGCTGTCGCACCGCACCTAAGTTCGTTGAAAGGCAGACCTAGGGAGCTCAAGGGTGACAGAGACGACCGAGCCCGGCGCCGCGCTGCTGCGCGCGGGAAAGTTCTTCCGCCGCGGCACCGCCGCCCCCGACCTGCACAGCATCGGACTCGTCGGCGGCCGGGACGCGGACGCCTTCTACCGGGACCGGTGGAGCCACGACAAGGTCGTGAACTCGACGCACGGCGTGAACTGCACGGGATCCTGCCGCTGGAAGGTGTACGTCAAGGACGGCATCATCACCTGGGAGACCCAGCAGACCGACTACCCCTCGGTCGGCCCCGACCGCCCCGAGTACGAGCCGCGCGGCTGCCCGCGCGGCGCCGCGTTCTCCTGGTACACGTACTCGCCGACCCGGGTGCGCTACCCGTATCTGCGGGGCGTGCTCCTGGAGATGTACCGGGAGGCGAAGTCCCGGCTGCGGGACCCGGTCCTGGCCTGGGCGGACATCCAGGGCGACCCCGAGCGGCGCCGCAGGTACCAGCAGGCGCGCGGCAAGGGCGGCCTGGTGCGGGCGACGTGGGACGAGGCCGTCGAGATCATCGCGGCGGCGCACGTCCACACCATCAAGACGCACGGCCCCGACCGCGTCGCCGGGTTCTCGCCGATCCCCGCGATGTCGATGGTGTCGCACGCGGCGGGCGCCCGCTTCATGTCGCTGATCGGCGCGCCCATGCTGTCGTTCTACGACTGGTACGCCGACCTGCCGGTCGCCTCGCCGCAGGTGTTCGGCGACCAGACCGACGTACCGGAGTCGGGTGACTGGTGGGACGCGGCGTATCTGATGATGTGGGGTTCGAACGTCCCGGTGACCAGGACGCCGGACGCGCACTGGATGGCGGAGGCGCGCTATCGCGGCCAGAAGGTCGTGGCGGTCTCGCCGGACTACGCGGACAACACGAAGTTCGCCGACGAGTGGCTGCACCCGCACCCCGGCACGGACGGCGCGCTGGCCATCGCGATGGGCCACGTCATCCTCAAGGAGTTCTTCGTCGACCGGCGGACGGACTTCTTCACCGACTACGTGCGCAAGTTCACCGACCTGCCGTTCCTGGTGACGCTGACCGAGCGCGACGGCGCGTACGTCCCCTCGAAGTTCCTGCGCGCCACCGACCTCGGCCAGAGCGGTGAGGGCGGCGACTGGAAGACGGCGGTCCTGGACGAGAACACCGGCCGGCCGGCCGTGCCGAACGGCTCGCTCGGCTTCCGCTGGACCGAGTCCGGCAAGGGCAAGTGGAACCTGGAGCTCGGCAATATCGAGCCGCAGCTCTCCCTGCACGGCTCCGAGGTCGCCTCGGGCGTCGAGGTGCTCCTCCCCCGCTTCGACACCGAGGGCGGCACGCACGGCCAGGGCCGCGGGGAGATCGTCCGCCGCGGAGTGCCCGCCACACGGCTCGGCGGCCAGGACGGACCGCTCGTCACGACGGTCTTCGACCTGCTGCTGGCGCAGTACGGCGTCGGCCGCGAGGGCCTCCCGGGCGACTGGCCCGCTTCGTACGAGGACGCCGACGCGCCCGGCACCCCCGCCTGGCAGGAGGCGCACACCTCGGTCCCGGCCGCGAAGGCGGTGAAGATCGCGCGGGAGTTCGCGCGGACCGCCGAGAAGTCGCGCGGGCGCTGCATGATCCTCATGGGGGCGGGGACCAACCACTGGTTCCACTCCGAGACCATCTACCGCGCTTTCCTCGCGCTGCTCCAGCTGACCGGCTGCCAGGGCCGCAACGGCGGCGGATGGGCGCACTACGTGGGGCAGGAGAAGTGCCGCCCGGCGACCGGCTGGGCGACGCTGGCCAGCGCCAACGACTGGAGCAGGCCGCCGCGACAGATGATCGGCGCCGCCTACTGGTTCCTGAACACCGACCAGTGGCGCTACGACAAGTTCGCGGCGGACGTGCTCGCCTCACCGCTGGGCGAGGGGCGCTTCACGGGGATGACGGGCGCGGACTGCCTGGCCCTCTCGGCGCGCACCGGCTGGATGCCCTCGTACCCGACCTTCGACCGCAACTCCCTGGTTCTCGGCGAGACGTCGGACGACCCGGTGGCCAACGTCGTCGACGAGCTCAAGGCGGGCACGCTCAACTTCGCCTGCGAGGACCCGGACGCCCCGGAGAACTGGCCGCGCGTCCTGACCCTGTGGCGGGCCAACCTCCTTGGCTCGTCCGCGAAGGGCGCGGAGTACTTCACCAAGCACCTGCTCGGCACGCACTCCTCGCTGCGGGCACAGGAGGCGTCGCCCGACGAGCGGCCCTCCACGGTGACGTGGCGGGACGAGGCGCCCGAGGGCAAGCTCGACCTGCTCGTCTCGCTCGACTTCCGGCAGACGTCCTCGACGCTGCTCTCGGACGTGGTGCTGCCCGCGGCGACCTGGTACGAGAAGCACGACCTGTCCTCCACAGACATGCACCCCTACGTGCACTCCTTCACCCCCGCGGTCGACCCGCCCTGGCAGGCCCGCACCGACTTCGACGCGTTCAAGGCGATCGCGGACCGGCTCAGCGAGCTGTCGGTGGACCATCTCGGTGTGCGCAAGGACGTCGTCGCCACCGCGCTCCAGCACGACACCCCCGGCGAGACCGCGCAGCCCGGCGGTGTCGTCCTGGACTGGCGCAAGGGCGAGTGCGAGGCGATCCCGGGCAAGACCATGCCGGGCCTGACGGTGGTGGAGCGGGACTACACGGCGATCGGCGCGAAGTTCGCGGCGCTCGGCCCGCTGGCGGAACAGCTGGGCCTGCCCGCCAAGGGCATCGCCCTGCGGCCCGATCAGGAGGTCGACGAGCTGCGCGAGCGCAACGGCGTCGTGCGCGGCGGCCCCGCCGACGGACGCCCCGCCCTGGACACGGCCGTCAAGGCGGCGAACACCATCCTGGCCCTGTCCGGCACGACCAACGGCCGTCTCGCCACGCAGGGCTTCCACACCCTGGAGGAGCGCACCGGCCAGGAGATGGCGCATCTGGCCGCCGAGCACGAGGGCAAGCGCGTCACGTACGCCGACACGCAGGCGGCGCCCGTCCCCGTGATCACCTCGCCCGAGTGGTCGGGCAGCGAGTCGGGCGGCCGGCGCTACACGGCGTTCACGCTCAACACCGAGCACCTGAAGCCCTGGCACACCCTCACCGGACGCCAGCACTTCTTCCTCGACCACGACTGGATCCACGAGCTGGGCGAGGCGATGCCCGTCTACCGGCCGCCCCTGGACATGAACCGCCTGTTCGGGGAGCCACGGCTCGGCCCGGACGGCGAGAAGGAGGTGACGGTCCGCTATCTCACCCCGCACAACAAGTGGTCCATCCACTCCGAGTACCAGGACAACCTCTTCATGCTGTCGCTCTCCCGGGGCGGGCAGTGCATCTGGATGGCGCCGCAGGACGCGGACGCGATCGGCGTGAAGGACAACGACTGGATCGAGGCGGTCAACCGCAACGGCGTGGTCGTGGCGCGCGCGGTCGTCTCGCACCGGATGCCGGCCGGCACGGTCTTCATGCACCACGCGCAGGAGCGCACGGTGAACGTCCCCAAGGCGGAGACCACCGGCAGGCGCGGCGGCATCCACAACTCGCTGACCCGTCTGATCCTCAAGCCGTCCCATCTCATCGGCGGTTACGCCCAGCTGTCGTGGGCCTTCAACTACCTGGGCCCGACGGGCAACCAGCGCGACGAGGTGACGGTCATCCGCCGCCGCTCGCAGAAGGTGGAGTACTAGATGCCCCGTGCCTCAGTTCCCCAAAGACGCGTGATGGCACAGATCGCGATGGTCATGAACCTCGACAAGTGCATCGGCTGCCACACCTGCTCGGTCACCTGCAAGCAGGCGTGGACCAACCGCGACGGCATGGAGTACGTCTGGTTCAACAACGTCGAGACCCGGCCGGGTCAGGGCTATCCGCGCCGCTACGAGGACCAGGAGAAGTGGAAGGGCGGCTGGGAGCTGAACAAGCGCGGCGCCCTGAAGCTCAAGAACGGCGGGCGGATCAAGGCCCTCCTGGAGATCTTCTCCAACCCCAAGCTGCCGGAGATCAAGGACTACTACGAGCCCTGGACCTACGAGTACAAGAACCTCACCGACGCCCCGCTGGGCGACGACTACCCGGTGGCCGAGCCGCGCTCGCTGATCAGCGGCAAGCCCATGAAGATCGAGTGGTCCTCGAACTGGGACGACAACCTGGGCGGCGCGACGGAGTACGGCGACCTCGACCCGATGGTGGCCAAGACCCGCGAGAAGGCCGCCGAGAAGGTGAAGTTCGCCTTCGAGCAGACCTTCATGTTCTATCTGCCGCGGATCTGCGAGCACTGCTTGAACCCGTCGTGCGTGGCCTCGTGCCCGTCGGGGGCGATGTACAAGCGCGAGGAGGACGGCATCGTCCTGGTCGACCAGGACAGCTGCCGGGGCTGGCGCAAGTGCGTGACGGGCTGCCCGTACAAGAAGGTCTACTTCAACCACCGCACCGGCAAGGCCGAGAAGTGCACGATGTGCTACCCGCGCCTTGAGGTGGGGCTGCCCACCGTCTGCTCGGAGACGTGCGTGGGCCGCCTGCGCTACCTCGGCGTGATCCTGTACGACCCCGACAAGGTGACCGAGGCCGCGTCGGTCAAGGACGACAAGGCGCTGTACGAGGCGCAGTTGGGGGTGTTCCTCGATCCGGAGGACCCCGAGGTGCGGCGCGACGCCGAGCGGGCGGGGATCGGCCACGACTGGGTCGAGGCGGCCCGCCGCTCCCCCGTGCACGCGCTGATCAGCAAGTACAAGGTGGCGCTCCCGCTGCATCCGGAGTACCGCACGATGCCCATGGTCTGGTACATCCCGCCGCTCTCCCCGGTCGTGGACGCGCTGAGCGAGACCGGGCACGACGGCGAGGACCTGGACAACCTCTTCGGCGCGATCGACACCCTGCGCATCCCGCTGGAGTACCTGGCGGAGATCTTCACGGCGGGCGACATGGGGCCCGTGCGGTCCTCGCTGGAGAAGCTGGCGGCGATGCGGGCGCACATGCGGGCCATCAACCTCGGTGACCGGCCCGACCGTTCGGTGGCCGAGGCGGTGGGCATGTCCGGTCAGGAGATCGAGGAGATGTACCGGCTGCTGGCGATCGCCAAGTACGAGGACCGCTATGTGATCCCGACCGCCGCCGTCGGTGACGCGCAGCGCCTGGAGGAGTCGGCGCTGCCGGACTCGTGCAGCCTCGACTACGAGGACGGTCCCGGAATGGGCGGCGACGGCCCCTTCGGCCAGGACTCGGGCCGCAAGCAGCTGCCGCTGGTGACCATCGAGAACTTCCACGCGCTGCGGGACCGGCAGACCGCCGACGAACAGCCCTCCGCCTCCGAGAAGGACACCCTGTGAGCGACCACGCCGTGCTGTACCAGGCAGCCGCGCACTGCCTGTCCTATCCGGACCAGGAGTTCCGCGAACGGCTGCCGCTGCTGACGGCCGCGGCGCCGGATCTGGGCGGATTCCTGGCGCACGCGACGGCCGCCGATCCGTCCGAACTGGCCGCGCACTACGTCCAGGTCTTCGACTTCAAGAACCGCCACAGCCTCTACCTGAGCTGGTGGCGCGACGGCGACACGCGGCGGCGCGGGATGGCGCTGGTCCGCTTCAAGGAGGTCTACCGGGAGCACGGCCTGGAGTTCACCGGCGAGGAGCTGCCGGACTTCCTGCCCGCGGTCCTGGAGTTCTCCGCGCACGCCGGGCCCGTCCTGCTCCAGGAGCACCGGGCGGGCATCGAGCTGCTGCGCCTCGCCCTCACCGACTTCGGCACGCCCTACGCGGCCGTCCTGGAGGCGGTGTGCGCGACGCTGCCGGGGCCCTCGCCCAAGGACCGGGCCGAGGCGCAGGCGCTGGCGCGCTCCGGTCCCCCGCGGGAGGACGTCGGCCTGGAACCCTTCGCGATGATCGGGGAGCACTGATGAGAACGCTGCTCTGGGGCGTCCTGCCGTACGTGGCTTTCGTCCTCCTCGTGGCGGGGCTGCTGTGGCGCTACCGCTACGACAAGTTCGGCTGGACGACGCGCTCTTCGCAGGTGTACGAGTCCAAGCTCCTGAACATCGCGTCGCCGATGTTCCACTACGGGATCCTGTTCGTCCTCGTCGGACACCTGGTGGGGCTCTTCCTGCCGGAGTCGTGGACGGACAAGGTGGGCCTGAAGGAGCACACGTACCACCTGTTCTCCCTGTACGGCGGCACGGCGGCCGGCGTCCTGCTGGTCCTGGGCATCCTGCTGCTGCTCTACCGGCGGCGCACGAACGCGCCGGTGTTCCGGGCGACGACCGCCAACGACAAGCTGATGTACCTGGTGCTGTTCGCGGCGATCGTGCTCGGCATGGTGGCCAAGCTGACGCACGCGTCGGGCGACGGCTACAACTACCGCGAGTCGATCGCCCCCTGGTCGCGGAGCCTGTTCACGCTCCAGCCGGACACGGACCTGATGGCGGGGGTGCCCGTCATGTACCAGATCCACGCGGTGGTGGGGATGCTGCTGTTCGCGCTGATCCCGTTCACGCGCCTGGTGCACATGTTCAGCGCGCCGGTGCAGTACCTCTTCCGCCCGTACGTGGTCTACCGGAGCAAGGACCCGCGCCGGGTCGGACCGCGTCCGGAGCGGCGGGGCTGGGAGAAGACGGGGTCCTGACCCCTCGGGACCCCGGTCCCCCAGCCCGCCACGGGGCCGAGGCCTAGCCTTCGGCCCCTTTCTCCTTGCGCTGCTCCCCCGGCTTCTCGTCGTCGACGATCTCCGCGTCCACCACGTCGTCGCCGGACGCTGAACCAGGGGCGCCCTGGTCGTGGGCTCCCTGGTCGTGGACGCCCTCGCCGGACTGCGCGCCCTCGCCGGCCGCCGCGTACATGGCCTGGCCCATCCGCTGGCTCACGGCCGCCAGCTTCTCCGCGCCCGCGCGCAGGGCCGCCGTGTCGTCGGCCTTGTCCTTCAGGAGGTCCTTCACCTCCTTGGCCGCCGCCTCCACCTCGGTCCTGGTGTCCGCGGGGATCCGCTCCTCGTTCTCGCGCAGGAACCGCTCGGTCTGGTAGACGAGTTGCTCGGCCTGGTTGCGGGTCTCCGCCGCGTCGCGCCGCTTGCGGTCCTCCTCGGCGTGCTCCTCGGCCTCGCGCACCATGCGGTTGATGTCGTCCTTGGGCAGCGCCGAACCGCCGGTCACCGTCATGCGCTGCTCGCGTCCCGTCGCCTCGTCCTTGGCGGAGACGTGCATGATGCCGTTGGCGTCGATGTCGAAGGTGACCTCGATCTTGGGCACGCCGCGCGGCGCGGGAGGCAGCCCGGTGAGGTCGAAGACACCGAGCTTCTTGTTGTACGCGGCGATCTCCCGCTCGCCCTGGAAGACCTGGATGCCCACCGAGGGCTGGTTGTCCTCGGCGGTCGAGAACGTCTCCGAACGCCGGGTGGGGATCGTGGTGTTGCGTTCGATGAGCTTGGTCATGATGCCGCCCTTGGTCTCGATGCCCAGGGACAGCGGGGTCACGTCCAGGAGCAGGACGTCCTTGACGTCGCCCCTGATCACACCGGCCTGGAGCGCCGCGCCGAGCGCCACGACCTCGTCCGGGTTGACGCCCTTGTGCGGGTCCTTGCCGGTCAGCTCCCTGACCAGCTCGGTCACCGCGGGCATCCGGGTCGAGCCGCCCACCAGGATCACGTGGTCGACGGCCGACAGCTTGATGCCCGCGTCCTTCACCGCCTGGTGGAAGGGGCCGCGGCAGCGCTCCAGCAAGTCGGCCGTCAGCTCCTGGAACTGGGCACGGGTCAGCTTCTCCGCCAGGTGCAGGGGGCCTTCGGCCGACGCCGTGACGTACGGCAGGTTGATGTCGGTCTCGCTCGACGACGACAGTTCGATCTTGGCCTTCTCGGCGGCCTCCCGCAGCCGCTGCACGGCCATCTTGTCCTTGCCGAGGTCCACCCCGTGACCGTTCTTGAACTGCCGCACGAGGTACTCGACGATGCGCTGGTCCCAGTCGTCGCCGCCCAGCTGCGTGTCGCCGTTGGTGGCCTTGACCTCGATGACGCCCTCGCCCATCTCCAGGAGCGACACGTCGAAGGTGCCGCCGCCGAGGTCGAAGACGAGCACCGTCTGGTCGTCGCCCTTGTCGAGGCCGTACGCGAGGGCGGCGGCCGTCGGCTCGTTGATGATGCGCAGGACGTTCAGGCCCGCGATCTCGCCGGCCTCCTTGGTGGCCTGGCGCTGGGTGTCGTCGAAGTAGGCGGGGACGGTGACGACCGCGTCCGTGACGTCCTCGCCCAGATAGGACTCCGCGTCACGCTTGAGCTTCTGCAGGACGCGGGCGGACAGCTCCTGGGCGGTGTAACGGGTGCCGTCCACGGAGCCGTTCTCGGGAAAGCGCCAACTCCCGTCGCCCATGTGCCGCTTGACGGAGCGTGCGGTGCGCTCCACGTTGGTGACCGCCTGCCGCTTGGCGACCTCCCCGACGAGGACGTCGCCGTTCTTGGCGAAGGCGATGACCGAGGGCGTGGTGCGCGCCCCCTCCGCGTTGGCGACGACCGTGGGATCGCCGCCCTCCAGGACGGCCACCACCGAGTTCGTCGTACCGAGGTCGATCCCGACTGCACGTGCCATGTCCAGTCCCCTTCCACCACGAGCCCGTTTCTCGGCGTACTTCGACCTCCATCACAAAACTTGAGCGGCTTGTTGTCAATGCCGCCCATGACCGTGCCGCCGCCCCCACGGGGCGGCGGCACGGCCTGAAACGGCGAAAAGCGGTGCGTCAGGCCAGCTTGGCCGTCAGCGTGATCGTCGTGCCCGTCAGCGCCTGGCTCACCGGGCAGTTCGCCTTGGCGTCCTCGGCGGCCGAGGTGAACGCGGCCTCGTCGAGACCCGGCACCGTGCCCTCGACGGTGAGGTGGATGCCGGTGATGCCGGTGCCCGGCTGGAAGGTCACGTCGGCGGAGGTCGTCAGCCGGGTGGGCAGGGTGCCCGCACCGGTCAGGCCGTGCGAGAGCGCCATGGAGAAGCAGCTGGAGTGCGCGGCGGCGATCAGCTCTTCGGGGCTGGTCTTGCCGTTGGCCTGCTCGGCGCGCGAGGGCCAGGACACGGCCTGCTCGGGGATGCCGGAGGAGTCGAAGGTGACGGTTCCCGAGCCCTCCGTCAGAGAGCCTTCCCAGACCGTGTGCGCGGAGCGCGTGGTAGCCACGATGTAGATCCCTTCAGTGCGGTTCCGTGATGCGTCGCGGAACGTCCGTGCGCCCATCCGATCACATCCCGGCGGCCGGGCCGGGAAACCCGGGGTGTCTGAGGCGCCACGTCAGTCCCGGTACGTGGCCGCTATGGCCGAAATGCCAACTGTGCAAGGCGCGTCCACGGTGACACTTTGAGGCCCCCTCGCACGGGACGAGGAGATCACTCAGGGGGTTTGGCCATGCGCATGAACTACACGGACCGCGGTCCCTCCCCGCTGGAAGGGGCCAAGCCGCAAGCCGCGGGTGACCGCGACTCGACGTTCGGCTGGTGGGGCGCCTTCAGCATCCAGAAGTTCGTCAACCAGTCGCCCCTCTTCCACACCCACGCCGACGCCACCGGCTGGCTGGCGTACCTCCAGCAGTTCTACGACCGCAACTTCTGGTTCGCGGACGGCGGGGCCCAGGTCTGGGCGTACGAGGAGACGTACGACAACTGGCAGGACCGCTACGGCATGGACGCGGTGGTCGCCGTCTACCACTCGGGCCACGGCGGCATGGACGGCAACGGGGTCTTCTTCGCCCCGCTGGGCGCGGTCTGGGACGGCCGCAGCGACGCCGTGTCCAACCGGATGGCGCTGGGCAACGAGAAGGCCAACTACATCTTCTGGTCCACCTGCACCTCGCTGCGGGTCCTGGGCGGCCACTCCCCCATCCGCACCTGGGCGGGGCCCAACATCGGCTTCCGCATGATCTTCGGCTTCGAGACCGTCAGCATCGACAGCCCCGACTACGGCAAGAAGTTCTGGGAGAAGTGGCGGGCCGGGCAGACGTTCACCGACGCGTGGCTGAACGCCAGCTGGGACATCTACAAGGGCCAGGCGCCCTCGGTCGCCGCGGTGGGCGCCAACCAGGCCGAGGCCACGGCACGACTCAACGGCGAGCGCACCCTCTACCGCGAGCACGTGCCGGACAACTGGTACGCGTGGCGCTGGTACTACGCGCGCGACAGCCTCCGGGAGCCGATGACGCAGGCGCCGGCCAGCCCGCAGATCGTGCAGCTGGCCCCCCGCGATCCGGGCCAGGAGCTCACGAGGGCCGCCCGCATCGCCGACTTCCCGTCGGCGGCGCTGCAAGAGGTGCAGGTCGAGCGGCAGGGCGTGCTCAGCGCCACCTCCGGCGACCGGATCGTCTCCACGGCTCCGCACGCGATCCGGTGGGTCAAGCTCGCCGAGGCCAACCACCGCAACCTGCGGCGGCTGTCCACGGAGCAGGCGGTCGAGGCGGCCCGCGCGTTCGCCGAGCAGCACGCCGACGGCGCCGAACTGGTGGTGGACGGCGTGCACGACCTGATGCAGAACTCCGGGGCGAAGGACGGCTCCGAACTCGGCGAGCCGGTGTCCCTGGAGACCCATGTGACGTTCCGGCAGGTCTTCGACGGCATCCCCGTCATCACGCCGGACCGCGGCATCATCCGGGTGGCCCTGGACAACGACGCGACCGTCGTCCAGGCGCACATCGCCACGCGCGAGACCACCGGCACGACGCGCGAGCCGAGCACCGACGTCTCGCCGCCGCCCGAGGGCGCGTCGGCGACGGTGGGCGCCCCTGGGGCACGCGACCCGCGCGAGGCCCTGGCGGCGGCCCAGCGCCGGCTGCTCGCCGAGCTCGCCGCCGTCACGGCCGACGAACAGGACGGCCGGGGCGCGGCGGAGCAGCGGGAGCCCGAGGTCAGGGACGTGCCGGGCACCTTCGAGGTCGGCTATGAGATCGAGGGCAACGAGGCCTACCCGGCCGCGCGCAAGCTCATCGAGATCGGCTCGCAGGACGGCATGTTCGTGACCCGCCGCTGGGTGGTCGCACCGCTGGCCAGGTAGCCGGATCCCGGCCGGTCAGTGGGTGGCGGTCCGCGCCTTGCGGGCCGCCATCCACGCGTAGACGAGTACACCCGCGAAGAGGAACAGGACGCCCTGGTAGACGGCCGCGTACCCGGATCCGGCGACCAGCCACATGGAGAAGCCGAACGCGAGGCCCGCGAGGACGCCGTCCCGCGCCAGCCGGGCCCGGTCGACGCGCTCGCCCTGCCCGGAGACCAGGAAGTGGATCTGGGCGGCGGTCGCCAGGAGGTAGGGCACGGTCGCGGTGAACGTGGTGATCAGGACGAGGGACTCGAAGACGGCGCCCGAGCCCGCCGCGTAGTTGTAGACGGTGAGCAGCGAGGCCAGGACGACGGTGACCAGGACGCCCACGGTCGGCACGCCGCGCTGCTTCTTGCCGAAGGCAGTGGGGAAGAGCCCGTCCTTGGCGGCGGCGTACGGCGTCTGGGCGCTCAGCAGGGTCCAGCCGTTGAGGGCGCCGACCATCGAGACGAGCGCGGCGAGCGCCACCGCCGTGCCGCCCCAGGAGCCGCCGAACATGGCGTTGACGGCGTCCGAGAACGGCGCGGTGGAGCCGACCAGCTTGTCGTGGGCGACGGTGCCGAAGACGGCGAGGGTGCCGAGCAGGTAGACGAGGGCGGCGCCGAGGGTGCCCAGGAGGGTGGCGCGTCCGACGTTGCGGCGCGGGTCACGCACCTCACCGGCGCTGACGGCGGCCGATTCCACGCCCAGGTAGGAGAAGAGCAGGATCGCGGCGGACGCGGAGATCGCACCGGCCGCGCTGTCGTCGCCGGCCCGGAACGGCCCGAGGTTGGCGCTGTCGAAGAAGAACAGCCCGCCGATCGCGACCAGGAGCAGCGGCAGGAACTTCAGCACGGTGGCGACGAGTTGGACCGCGCCGACGTAGCGGGTGCCCGCGAGGTTCGCGAGGGCCGGCAGGAGCTGGAGGGCGAGGGCGGCCAGGCAGGCGGTCCACCGGTGCTCGCCGACCGGCAGGAGGACGTCGAGGTAGCCGACGGCGGCGACGGCCAGCGCGGCGTTGGACACCCAGGTGGTGGCCCAGTAGGACCACGCCGCGAGGAAGCCGGCGAAGTCGCCGAAGGCCTCACGCGCGTAGACGTACGGTCCGCCGGTGCGCGGGTCGCGCTGCGCGAGCCGTCCGAAGACCAGCGCGAGGGCGATCGCGCCCGCGGTCAGGACGCCGAACGCGACGAGGCTGATGGTCCCGAAGGGGGCGACGGAGGCCGGGAGCAGGAAGATGCCGCCGCCGATGATGTTGCCCATGACGAGGCAGGTGGCGATCGGGAGACCGAAGCGGCGGGCGTGCTTGCTGCCCGGCTCCTGGTGGTGCTCGGTCCGTCGTTCTTCCTGGTCGGGGGCCGGAGCCGGCGGGATCGCGGTTCCGGTGTCGTGCATGGGGTGGTGCCTCTCATCGTGCCGGACGCCCGGGATCGCCGGGGCGTAAGACATGGTCGGGCACGACGGGAACCGTACAAAATCAGTGTGCTTTGTCCTGCGCGGCCGGGTCGGCGGCCGTAAAAGCTGTGCCGTCAGCGTCCTCGTCCCGGGAATCGTCCGCGGCCGTCGTGGCCCCTCCCACCAGCGGAATCTCCGGTCCCTGGTACTCGCCGAGCCAGCGCCGGAGCACCTCGTGGACCCACTCGGCGCCGACGAGTTCCTCCTCGTCGCCGACCGGCGGCGAGAGCACGAGGGGCGACAGGAGGAACGGGTGGGACTGGGCGCCGCCGAGTCCGCCGTGCGAGCCGATCTGCTCCTCGAAGGCGAGGACTTCGCCCTCCTGGGGGTCGTACCAGGAGTTGACCATGATGTCGGCGACGTGCGGGAAGCCGTCGGTGCGGCGCACGGCCTCGGCGGCGCCGGGCCCGAAGTCGGCGAGCGGCCCGAGGTCGGCGGGATCCTCGTCGAGGTACACCTCGCTGCCGCGGGCACCGAGGACGACCGGGCCGCGCTCCTGACTGCGGACGAGGAGGAAGCCGATGCCCGGGTGGTTGGCGAGGGTGGGCAGCAGCGCCGGGTGGCGCCGGTCCATCTCCTCGCGGGTCATGCGGTGCGGCACGTCGGGGAAGGAGACGAGGCCGAGGTTTCCGGAGGCCAGCACGATGGGCTCCGCGCGGCGGGCCGGGCGGTGTTCTCCCGCGCCCTCCTCGACGGGGCGGCGCAGCGCGGCGCGGACCGTCGAGCGGGCCTCGGCGCCGCTGTGGGTGCGCTGCGCCTTGCGCGGCACGGGCAGGCCGCAGCCGGCCCTGACGAGGTTGGTGAGGGTCAGGCCGTAGCGGGCGTGGAAGGTCTCGCCGGGGCTCTGGCCGTGGTCGGAGAGGACCACGATGCGGTAGGCGCGGGGGGCGTGCTCGGCGACCTTCGCGATCAGCGCGAGGGACCGGTCGAGCCGCTGGAGCACCTTCTCCGTGTCGCTGCCCGTGGGCCCCGAGTGGTGGGCCACTTCGTCGTACGCGACGAGGTCGGCGTAGACCGCGGCGCGTCCGGCGAGCATGTCGCCGATGACCGCGGCGACGACCACGTCGCGCTCCACGACGGTCGCGAAGGCCCGGATGAAGGGGTAGAGCCCGCCCCGGCCGACGCGCGGGCGCCGTCTGCGGATCCGCGCGCGGGTCGACTCGCCGATCTCGCGGCCGACTTCGGCGACGAAGGACAGTGCGGTGCGGACGGCGTTGGCGGGGTCGGAGAAGTAGGCGAAGTACCCGGCGCGCGAGCGGTTGTCCTTGCCGCGGCGGGCGGCCATGGAGAGCACCAGGGCGATCTGCTCGGCGCCGCCGCTGAAGAGGTTGCCGCGGCTCGCCCCGTCGAGGGTCAGGAGGCCGCCGTCGCCGGTGCGTTCGATGGCGCGGCGCTGGAGCTCCACGGCCGACGCGGGGCGGTTGGAGACCATGACCTCGCCGGTGTCCTTCTCGTACCAGCGGAAGGCGGGGACGTCGTGGTTGGAGCCGTGCAGGATGCCGAGCTGGCTCGCGCCGGTCTGGCTCGACCAGTCGGTGCGCCACCGGGTGATCCGGTGGGTCGGGGCGCCGTCCCCGCCGAGCCACAGCGCCAGGGTCGGCATGAGCCCCTTGTCGACCGCGGTGAGCAGGACGTCGTGGCCGACGCCGTCGAGCTGGATGAAGACCGTGCCGGGCGGCACGGGGCCCACCCGGCCCTCGGCGAGGTGGCGGCGTCTGCGGTCGGCGAGGCGGTAGAGGCGGCGGCGGTAGGCGTCGTCGTCACGGACGGCGAGGGCACCGCCGGTGGCCGAGGCGACGGCGGACATGACGGCGGCGACGACGACCGCGGTCTCGGCGTTGGCCTCGCCCCGGCCGTCGGGGATCAGGCTGAGGGCGAGCAGGAGCAGCGACCCGTTGAGGAAGAAGGCGAGCAGCCCGAGCACGAGCGCGGGCACCAGCAGCAGTGCCCGCACGAGCAGCGGCCACACCAGCGAGGAGAGCAGTCCGAAGGCGCCGGCGCCGAGGGCGGCGGTGCTCGCGATGCGGGTGGCGCTGTCGCCGTTGTCCGACTGGAGCTGGAAGTCGGGCAGGATGCCGGCCAGGGCGAGCATGGTGAGCGTGCTGACCAGCCATACGGCGACCGATCTCCACAGCGCGCTGCCGAGCGCCCGCCATCGTTCTCGCCCCACGCCGCGCCGCCTCACGTTTCATGACAGATCAGGACACCAGCGTGTCACAGGGTCGGGGGCCCGGTGGGCCCCAGGGTCAGCGGCCGTCGTACCCCGCGGTCGGCATCGAGAGCCTCCGGTGGACGTGGGCCTTCATCACCGCGTCGTACGAGGGTTCGGCGAGGCCCGCCGTCTCGATCCGCACCCCGCGTCGCCCGCACTCCGCGGTGAACTCGTCCGGCGCGCGCAGCGCCCGGTCAAGGACCCGGCGGCTCGGCACGACGAAGAGGTCCACGAGACCCTCCTCCACGTCGGCCCAGAACACGGCGTGGTCGGCGGGCAGCCCGCGCACGACGAGCTCCCGCGTGACGACGTACCCCCGGGCGGCGGCCCAGCGCGCGCACATCTCGTGCTGGCTGCGGGAGTCGACCAGGAAAGGGTCGGCGTCCAGCTCCTCCAGCGGTGTCAGGCTGGCGATCGCGGCGACCCGCACCACTGTCACGCTTGCGGCGTCTGCCATCGTGTCCCCCTCACCTCTGGCGTCCTCACCACGGGCGTCAGCCGAAGACCCTACTCCTGGCCTTAGGGTCGTAGACAGTCGCGCGAAGGAGGAACCGGAGTGCCGGTGGAGATCACCTGGTGGGGTCATGCCACCTGCACGGTCGAGGATTCGGGGCTGCGGGTGCTCACCGACCCGCTGTTCGCCCGCCGGCTCGCCCATCTGCGCCGGCGCAGGGGCGCGCTCCCGCCGCCCGAGGCGGCCGTGGCCGACGTCGTGCTCCTGTCCCATCTGCACGCCGACCACCTGCACCTGCCCTCCCTCGCACGGATCGCGCCCGGCACCCGGGTGCTCCTGCCGCGCGGCGCCCGCCGGCAGGTGCCGGGCCTCGCGCGCAGGCTCGCCCGGCTGGACCTCGTCGAGGTCGTGCCGGGGGACGAGGTGCGGATCGGCGACCTCGCCGTCCGCGTGGTGACAGCGCGGCACGACGGGCGGCGGCTGCCCGTGGGGCCGCACGCCGCGCCCGCTCTCGGCTTCGTGGTGTCGGGCGAGGCGCGGACGTACTTCGCCGGGGACACCGGGCTGTTCGACTCGATGGCGGACGAGGTCGGGGACGTCGACGTGGCGCTGCTGCCGGTCGGCGGCTGGGGGCCGTATCTCGGCCATGGTCACCTCGACGCGGCGCGCGCCGCGGTGGCCCTGGCCCGGCTCGCGCCGCGCAGCGCGGTGCCGGTGCACTACGGGACGTACTGGCCGGTCGGCATGGACGCCGTACGGCCGCATGAATTCCACACGCCGGGCGAGGAGTTCGTGCGCCAGGCGGCGCGCGTCGCGCCCGAGGTGGCCGTGCACCGCCTGGGGCACGGCGAGAGCGTCCGGCCGGAGGTCACCAAGGGAGACCCTCAGTGATCCTCGCCCTGACGGCCCAGGTGACCCCTGCGTCGACCCAGCAGGCCGTCGGCTACCCGTCGTTGTTCCTGCTCATCGTGGTCGGCGCGCTGGTGCCGGTGGTGCCGACGGGCGCGCTGGTCAGCTCGGCCGCGGTGGTGGCCTTCCATCAGGAGGCGCCCCTCGCGCTGCTCGTGGTCTTCGCGATCGCGTCGTTCGCCGCGTTCCTCGGGGACATGGCGCTGTACTGGCTCGGGCGCCGGGGCATGCACTCGAAGAACGGCTCTCGCTGGCTCGCGGCGCTCCGTGACCGCGCGCCCGAGGAGCGGCTCGCGCAGGCGCAGGAGAAACTCGCCGATCACGGCGTGCTCGTCCTGGTGCTGTCCCGGCTCGTGCCCGCCGGGCGTATCCCGGTGATGCTGGCGTGCCTGATGGCGAAGATGCCGCTGCGGGAGTTCGCCCGCGGCGACGTGCCGGCGTGCCTCGCCTGGGCCGTGACGTACCAGCTGATCGGCATCCTCGGCGGCTCCCTCTTCCCGGAGCCGTGGCAGGGCGTGCTGGTGGCGGTCGCGCTGACGGTGGTGATCAGCGTGGCGCCGACGGTGTGGCGGAAGGTCCGGCACACGGAGTCGTAGGTTCCGCGGCCCGGACGAGGACGCGCGAGGCGCCGACCGGCAGGTCCCACAGGTCCTCGCGGGGCCGCCCCGCCTGTTCCCACGCCGCGCGCACCCGGGTCAGCGGTTCCAGGACCGGCTCGCCCGACAGCAGGAACGTGCCCCAGTGCATCGGGGCGAGGCGCCGGGCCCCGACGTCGGCCGCCGCCCGGACCGCCTCCTCCGGATCGCAGTGCACGTCGCTGAGCCACCACCGCGGGTGGTAGGCGCCGATCGGCAGGAGGGCGAGGTCGATGCCGGGGTAGCGGGCGCCGATCCGCTCGAACCAGTGGCCGTAGCCCGTGTCGCCCGCGAAGTAGACGCGCTGCCCTTCGCCGTCGGTGAGGATCCAGCCGCCCCACAGCGTCCGGCAGGTGTCGACGAGGCTCCGCTTGGACCAGTGGTGGGCGGGCACGAAGTCCAGGCGCACCCCGCCCAGTTCGGCGTTCTCCCACCAGTCGAGCTCGGTGACCCGGGAGAACCGGCGGCGCGCGAACCAGCGGCCGAGGCCCGCGGGCACGAACACCGGTGTGTCCCTGGGGAGCCGGGCGAGGGTCGGGGCGTCCAGGTGGTCGTAGTGGTTGTGGCTGATGACGACCGCGTCGATGCGCGGCAGCGCGCTCCAGGCCACGCCCGGGGGCGTGACGCGGGCCGGGGTGCCGAGGATCTTGCGGGACCAGACGGGGTCGGTGAGGACGGTGAGACCGCCGATCCGCACGATCCAGCCGGCGTGGCCGACCCAGGTGACGGCGACCGTGCGGGTGTCCACGCGCGGCAGCGGGCCGGGGGCGAAGGGCAGCCGCCGGATGTCGGCGAGGCCTTCGGGAGTGGGCCGCAGGGCGCCCTCGCGGGCGAACCGCGCGAAGGCGCGCAGGCCGGGCAGCGGGGCGGTGAGCCGGTCGGCGAACGACTTCGGCCAGCGGCGGGGTGCGCCGGGGGTGACGGGGGCGGCTTTGCCGGGGCCGGCTTCTCCGGGGCCGGCTTTCCCGGGGCCGGCTTTCCCGGGCGTGGCGCGGGCCGGCGGGCTGTCCGGCTCCGTCCGCCCCGTCCGCCACGTCGCCTCATGCTGTTCGTGCGAGTGCTGTTCCTGAGTGTGCTGCGTGTGCGTCTGTCGCGTCACCGAGGAGGCTCCATTCGCCGTGCTGCTGCGCGGAGATCGTCGAAGGCCGATCGAAGCATGCTCAACGCCCGTTCCACGTGGGGCAATTCCAGCGCGTCCGGCGCGGTGAGAGACGCGAGGCGCTCCTGCCGGGTTGATCCGAGCAGGGATCCGGTGGACAGGCGTACGCGCAGCGCCCCCAGCTCGTCTCCGAACCGGTGGCCCCCGGGTGCGGGCATCGCCAGGCGTTCGCCGAGGAAGTCCTCCAGGTCCTGCGCGTCGCCGACCCCGCGCCCGGCGAGGGCCGGGCGCAGCGGGCCGAGGTCCACGTACAGGTGGCGGCCCGCCGCCGGGGGCCGGGCCAGCGCACCCGCCGCGAGCACCGCGCGCCGGGCGGCGGCGGCCACGCGCGCGTGCACGCGGGTCGCGCCGACGAGGCGCTCGGTGATCTCGTCCGGCTCCCCCAGGGCGTACGAGGCCGCGGCGCCGACCGGCTCCGCCAGGCAGGCGCCGAGCGCGGTGAGGACGTCCAGGGTGCGGGCCCGCAGCGCCGCTCCCCGCGCCCCGGCCGGGAACCGGGCGACCGCGGCGGGCCAGCCCGGCGGCAGGAACGGTCCGGAGAGATCGGTCAGGACCGTCACCCGTCCGGGGTCCATCTCGGCGGGGCCGACGAGCACGGTGTCGTGCGGCCGGTGCAGGGTGTCGCGCCAGGTCTCGTCGCTGACGATGTGCAGCCCCTCGTCCGCGGCGGCCTCCACGGCCTCGTGCAGGACTTCCGGCGGCGGCACGGTGGCAGTCGGGTCGTCGGCGACGGAGAGCACGAGGAGGCGCGGGGTGCCGCCCTCGGCACGGATGCGCCGGACGGTCTCCATGAGGGCGTACGGATCGGGGACGCCGCCGCACTCGGCGGGCGTCGGCACGTGGTACACCGACCGGCCGAGCAGCCGGGCCTGCGGAGCCCACCAGGCGGGGCAGGGACGAGGGAGCAGCACGTCACCGCCACCGAGGGCGGCGGTCAGCGCGAGCAGCAGGGGTGCGGCGCCGGGAGCGGCGACGACCTGGCCGCGCTCGGCCGGCAGACCGCGCCGGGCCCAGTAGCCGCCAGCGGCGTCCAAGAGGGCGGGGCTGCCGCCGGGCGGCTCGGCGTGGGGGCGGCCCGCGGCACCGGCGAGCACGGCGGCCAGCTCGGGCAGGACGGGCAGGCCCGGCTCCGGCAGGGGAGGTCCGTACCGGACAGGGCCACGGCCTTCGGGTTCCGTCCGCATGCACCCATCGAAACGCGACGGGCCGCTCCGCGCGCGCGGAGGCCTCCGGCCGAGTGGTTCATCTCCACGGATACCCGGGCCACGGATACCCGGGCCACGGATACCCGGACCACGGTTACCCGGGCCACGGACACCCGGGCCGGGTCACACGGGCGCCCGCCGCGTGGCCGCTCCTCGACGAGGCGGCACGCGGCGGGGCGCCCGTGCTCCAGGTCCGTCCGGAGGACCCGGAGCCTGGCGGCCGGAGCGCCGTTCGCCCCCGCGGGATCTAGGCGGCGTCCTGCATGACCTCCGCGCGCAGGCGGTCGCAGCAGCGGCTGATCAGACGCGAGACGTGCATCTGGGAGATGCCGAGCTGATCCGCGATGCGGCTCTGCGTCATGTCGCCGAAGAACCGCATGTAGAGGATGTCGCGCTCCCGCTCGGGCAGCGCGGCGATGCGCGGTTTGACGGCCTCGCGGTCGACGACCACGTCGAGGGCGGGGTCGGCCGAGCCGAGCGTGTCGCGCAGGGCGTATCCGTCCTCGCTGCCCGGCAGTTCGGCGTCCAGCGAGAGCGCGGTGAAGCTTTCGAGCGCCTCCAGTCCTGCGGCCGCGTCCTCCTCCGAGAGCTGCGCCTTCTCGGCGATCTCGATGAGGGTCGGCGCCCGTCCGGGCACGGTCTGGCTCAGCTCCTGGCGGGCGAACCGCACCCGGTTGCGCAAGTCCTGCACCCGGCGCGGCACATGGAGGGTCCACATGTGGTCGCGGAAGTGCCGCTTGATCTCACCGGTGACGGTCGGCACGGCGTAGCTCTCGAAGGCGCTGCCGCGCTCGGGGTCGTAGCGGTCGACGGCCTTGACCAGGCCGAGGGCCGCCACCTGGCGCAAATCGTCCAGCGCCTCGCCGCGGTTGCGGAACCGGCCCGCCAGCCGCTCGGCCATCGGCAGCCAGGCCTTGACCAACTCCTGTCGCAGTGCGTCGCGTTCGGGACCGTGCGGCATCTCGGTCAGCTTGCGGAAGGAGGCTGCCGTGTCGGGGGCGTCGTCGTGCGGATGGCGCTTCGTCTGTCGCGCGTCGGATCGCATGATGCGTCGCAACTCCCTATGGGGTGCCTTGAGTTGAAGAGTCACCGTGGGATGCGCGCGAGGCCGCGACGGGGCACACCCGGGGCCAGCTCATGCTGCTCCCACGGACGTGCCTCCGGTCCGAAGCACTGTTCAATTCGCCTGCCCCGGCATCGGGGATGCAAACACATGTGCGTTACGGCACACGGCGGGCCGCATGGACCGGTCCCACACGGGTACTGCGGCGGGAGCAATCACCCCCGCGGGAAAGGCCCGAACCATGGCAGTTGTCGTCAGGGACGTCATGACACCGGGTGTCGCGGCCGTGGGCCCGGACGCCTCGCTGGTGGAGGCGGCGCGACTGATGCGCGCCCGGGACATCTGTCACGTACTGGTGGCCACGGCCGGCCGGGTCGTCGGCGTGCTCACCGACCGGGACATCACGCTGCGCGCCGTGGCCGACGGCGCCGATCCCCTGACCGTCAGCGCGCGGGCCATCTGCACCCCGGACCCGGTGACGGTCACGCCGGACGACGCGATCTCGTCGGCGGTCAGCCTGATGCTGGAGTACGCGGTGCGCAGGTTGCCGGTCGTCCAGGACGGACAGGCGGTCGGGATGGTGACCCTGCGGGACGTCGCGGCGTCCGCCTGAAGCGCCGAAGCCCTGAGGCCGGGGCGCTTCACGCCGCGGCGACCGGCACCACGGCCCGACTGCCCCGGCCCTTCGGCCGGGCGGGGGCCTGGCCCGGTCTGGAGGGGAGCGGGTCCGGCGCACGGGTGGTGCGGGGGGAGCGACCGGACCCGCGGCGCGGGCCCGGCCCGGCCTGAGGCCGGGCCGGATCATCCCCGGCGGTCCGTCACGGTCGCGTCCCTGGGGCGGGTTGAGGACCCGTGGGCAGCGACCGGCCCAACCGGTGACAGGTGAAACGATAAATCTTCTGCCCGGCGGTCACGATCCGCTGAGCGCGGTCACTGTCCGGATAACGCAAGGTCCGGACCGCAACGGCTCACCCGGCACACCCGGCGCACCGCTCGGCACTTCCGGCCCGCTCGGCCCGCTCGGCCCGGACGCGGCGGTGCCCCGGGGTTCAGCTCCGCAGCGTCTGGGACGGCAGCTCCCCGAACCGGGCGTGGTACTGCTCGGCGAACCTGCCCAGGTGACCGAAGCCCCACCGGTGGGCCACCTCGCTCACACTGACCTCGCCGGGCCCGGCGGCCCGCAGCTCGTCCCGCACCCGGACAAGCCGCACGTCCCGTACGTACGCCATGGGAGACATGCCCACATAGCGGCGGAACGCCTCCTGGAGCCAGCGCACCCCGACCCGCGCCTCGGCGGCGAGACCCGCGGGCGTGAAGGGGTACTCGGGCCGCTGCTTGACCGCGTCCATCGCGCGCTTCACCGGCGCCGGGCGCAACTGCTGGGCCGGGGCGGTGAGTTCGGCGCGGTAGGGATGTTCGACGGCGAGCAGCAGCCCGTTCAGGAGCGCCTCCTGGAGGGGCGCGGAGAGCAGGGGCGAGGTGTACAGCGACGTCTGGCCGAGGAGCGCGTCGTGCCCCTCGCGCAGATCGTCGACGACCGCGGTGACGAGCCGGGCCCAGCTGCGGCCGGGGCCGCGGCTGGTGTCCAGTTCGGGGGCGAGCGTCAGCGGGACGCGGACGGGCCGCCCCAGGAGCCGCTCCAGGCGCTGCTCCAGCGCCTCGCGGTCCATCTTCACCGCCAGGACCCGGCAGTCGCCGGTCCACCGCTCCACCACCGTGTCGCCGACGGGCTGGAAGACACCGGCCCGCTCCGCCGTCGCGACGGTGCTCGCGCCGCCGCCCTGCCGAAAGCGCATGTGCCCGCTGAGCGGGATGTTCACGTGGTAGGCGCCCAGTTCACCGACCCGCATCCGCACGTCGGCGCCGCAGCTGAGCTCGCCGACGGTGAGGGCGCCGAGCTGTCCGATGTCGAACTCGGCCCGGAAGTCGCGCGACCCGCCGTCGAGCACGTCCATGAAGTTGCTGTAGAACGTGTCACCGATCACCTGCCGCGCCTCGTCCACGTCCGCGGTCCTGAAGGACGCCCTCAGTGCCTCGGTGCCCACGCGTGACTCACCCGCTCCCCCGACCTCGTACGCGCTTCCCCCGCGACTACACCCGGCGCCCCAGCAGATTCAGCAGCTTGGTCTGCTCGTCGGCGCCCTGCGGCGGTTCCACCGCGGGGGCGAAGAGCCCGCTCTTCGCCAAGTCCGCAGCGTACGGCGTGATTTCTCGTACGGAAAAGGCGACGAGGTCGTCCGGAAGCTTTTCTTCCGCTCCGATGGCCCGGGAGAGGTCCCAGGCGTGCACGACGAGGTCGCTGATCATCTGGCCGCAGTAGAAGTCGGCCGCGGTCTCGCCGAAGGAGAGATGGACCGTGCGGTCCAGGGCGCCCGGCTCGCGGAAGGCCTCGCGGGAGGCGGCGGCCGCCGTGTCCCAGGAGGCGACCGGGTCGGGCCCGAGCACGTCGCCGTCGAAGGCGTCGCCCACGGATTCGATGGTGGCGCCGTCACGGACGAGCGAGGGCACCCAGAGCTGCTCGGTGGTGAGGTGGCCGACGAGATCACGCACGGACCAGTCGCCGCACGGCGTCGGCGCGTCCCACTGGTCGGCCCCGATCGCGTGCACCCGGTCGGCGAACAGGTCGAGGGCCGCCGCGTGCCGCGCGAGGAGCTGGTCGCCCGGCGTCTGCGGCGGACCCGTTGTGCCGGTCGTTTCTGCCATGCCTGCCATTGTCCTCCTGGAACCGGGCCGCGCCAGCGCTTACGGCTCTTCCGGAATCCGGAAGGGGAGGCAGGACGCCGGGCCCCGGGAGCACCGGGAGCACCGGGAGCACCGGGAAGTGCTATCGCTTCCGCTCGACGCGGCGCTCGTCCCAGACCGGCTCGGGCGTCTCGCGCACCAGACCGTCGCTGCCGAAGACGAGATAGCGGTCGAAGGAGCGGGCGAACCAGCGGTCGTGCGTCACGGCGAGGACCGTCCCCTCGTACGCCTCCAGGCCCTCCTGGAGCGCCTCGGCCGACTCCAGGTCGAGGTTGTCGGTGGGCTCGTCGAGCAGCAGGGCGGTGGAACCCTCCAGTTCGAGGAGGAGGATCTGGAAGCGCGCCTGCTGGCCGCCCGAGAGCCGCTCGAAGCGCTGCTCGGCCTGCCCGGTGAGCTCGTACCGGCGGAGCCGCGACATCGCGGGGCCCTTGGCCTGGGCGTGCTCGCGCCACAGGATGTCGAGCAGCGTGCGGCCGAACAGCTCGGGGTGGGCGTGGGTCTGTGCGAAGTGCCCGGCCACGACGCGGGCGCCGAGCTTCCACTCGCCGGTGTGCGCGACGTCGCCGCCGGCGAGCAGGCGCAGGAAGTGCGACTTTCCGGAGCCGTTCGAGCCGAGGACGGCGACGCGCTCGCCGTAGAAGACCTCCAGGTCGAAGGGCTTCATCAGACCGGTCAGTTCCAGGCCCTTGCAGGTGATGGCGCGGATGCCGGTCCGTCCGCCCTGCAGGCGCATCGTGATGTCCTGCTCGCGCGGCGGCTCGGGCGGCGGGCCCGCCTCCTCGAACTTGCGGAGCCTGGTCTGCGCGGCCGCGTACCGCGAGGCCAGCTCATGGCTGATCGAGGCGGCCTGTCGCAGGCTGAGCACGAGTTTCTTCAGCTGGGCGTGCTTCTCGTCCCAGCGCCTGCGCAGCTCCTCGAAGCGCGCGAACCGCTCGCGCCGCGCCTCGTGGAAGGTGGCGAAGCCGCCGCCGTGCACCCAGGCGTCGGCGCCCGCGGGCCCCGGCTCGACGCTGACGATCTTCTCGGCCGCGCGGGAGAGCAGCTCGCGGTCGTGCGACACGAAGAGGACGGTCTTGCGCGTCTCCTTGAGCCGCTCCTCCAGCCAGCGCTTGCCGGGGACGTCGAGGTAGTTGTCCGGCTCGTCCAGGAGGAGCACCTCGTCGCCGCCGCGCAGCAGGGCTTCGAGCACCAGGCGCTTCTGCTCGCCGCCGGAGAGCGTGCGGACCTCGCGGAACTGCGCCTTGTCGTACGGGATGCCGAGCGCGGCCGTGGTGCACATGTCCCAGAGCGTCTCGGCCTCGTAGCCGTGGGCCTCGGCCCAGTCGGAGAGCGCCTGGGCGTACTGGAGCTGGGCGGCCTCGTCGTCGACGGTCATGATCAGGTGTTCGGCGACGTCCACGGCCTCGGCGGTCTCGCGGATCCGGGCGTTCGACACGGAGACGAGCAGGTCGCGCACGGTGGTCTCGTCGCGGACCGACCCCACGAACTGCGGCATGACGCCGAGGCCGCCGCTGACGGTGACGGTGCCGCCGTGGGGCTGGATCTCGCCCGAGATCAGGCGGAGCAGGGTGGTCTTGCCCGCGCCGTTCGCCCCCACGAGGGCGACGATGGCGCCCTCGCCGACACGGAAGGAGACATCACCGAGCAGGGCTCGGCCGTCCGGCAGGTAGTACTCGATGTGCGCGGCTTCCAGATGTCCCATGCGGGGATTGTCTGTGGGGGACACGCGTTGCCGCAAATGCGTTTCGCCCCGCCCTCCCCTGGCCGCGCGCGAGGCGGCCGGTTTCTTGCGGTGCCAGGCGGCGGGTTCCCGTGGTGTCCGGCGGGAGGCTCCGGTCGTGCCCGGCGGCGGGTTCCCGTCGTGCCCGGCGGCGGGGGAAAGGAAAGCGCCCTGCGGGGTACCCGCGTCCCATGCCTCTGCGAACACGTCTCATCGCCCTCGACCATCGCCTCTTCGACACCGTCGCCTCCCGCCACTGGCCGGGCGGCGACCGCGTCCTGCCCCGGCTGAGCCGCAGCGCGAACCACGGCCTCCTGTGGTTCGGGCTGGCCGCGGGGATCGCCGCGACCCGGACACCGCGGGCGCGCCGGGCGGCGCTGCGCGGGACCGCGTCGCTCTCGCTCGCCTCGGCGACCATCAACACCCTCGGCAAGCGCTCGGTGCGCCGGGCCAGGCCGATGCTGGACGGGGTGCCGCTGATGCGGCAGCTGAAGCGGCAGCCGATCACCACGTCCTTCCCCTCGGGGCACTCCGCGTCGGCCGCCGCGTTCGCCACCGGTGTCGCGCTGGAGTCGCGGGGCTGGGGCGCGGCCGTCGCGCCCGTCGCGGGCGCCGTCGCGCTGTCCCGGGTCTACACCGGCGTCCACTTCCCGAGCGACGTCCTGGCGGGGGCCGCGCTCGGCGCGGGCGCGGCCTTCGCCGTGCGCGGCCTGGTGCCGACCCGGAACCTGCTGCCACCGCCGGGCAGGCCGAACACCGACGCCCCCGCCCTGCCCGGCGGCGAGGGCCTGGTCGTCGTGGTGAACTCCGCCGCCGCCCGGGCCCCCGGACCCGCGCAGGCGCTGCGCGAGGCCCTGCCGCTCGCCGAGGTCGTGGAGTGCGGACCGGCGGATCTCGCGGCGGAGCTGGAGAAGGCCGCCGAGCGGGCCCGGGTGCTCGGCGTGTGCGGCGGGGACGGCAGCGCCAACGCCGCGGTCGCCGTCGCCCTGCGCCACCGGCTGCCGCTCGCGGTCCTGCCGGGCGGCACGCTCAACCACTTCGCGTACGACATCGGCGTCGAGGAGCCGCGCGATCTGTGCCGGGCCGTCGAGGCGGGCGACGCGGTCAGCGTGGACGTCGGGCGCTTCCGTGCCGACAGCGGTCCGCAGGGGTACTTCCTCAACTCCTTCAGCCTCGGCGTCTACCCCGAGCTGGTGCGGCTGCGCGACCGCTGGGCCCACCACGTCGGCGGGCGGGCCGCGGCGGTCCTGGCCGCGGCCCGGCTGGTGCGCTCCGACCGGCAGCCGCTGAACGCCGAGGTCGGCGGAAGGAAGCGGGGACTGTGGCTGATCTTCGCCGGCAACTGCACCTACCACCGGCTCGGCTTCGCCCCGGGCCGCAGGCTCGACCTGGCCGACGGCCTGCTCGACATCCGCATCGTGCACGGCGGTCGCAGGCCGGGGGCGCGGCTGCTCGCCGCGGCGCTCGCGGGTCCGCTGATGCGCTCACCGGCACAGGCCGCGGTCCATCAGCCCACGCTGCGGGTGGACGGCCTCGAGCCGGGGACGGTGGTGTCGCACGACGGTGAAGAGACCGTCACGGAGGGCGGGTTGACCGTCGACAAGCTGCCCGGGGCGCTGACCGTCTACCGGCCGCTCCCCTCCGTCCACTGACCATATAGTGATACGCGGGTCTCATTATTCGACATGACGGCGTAGCGTTCGACGCACCGCAGCAAGCGGCAGCGAGCGAAGGAGTTCCCGTCATGCCGGAGGAGACAGCCGTCTACACGCACGGACACCACGAGTCCGTGCTGCGCTCCCACACCTGGCGCACCGTCGCCAACTCGGCCGCCTATCTGGCCGGTTCGGTGCAGCCGCACATGCGGATCCTGGACATCGGCTGCGGCCCCGGCACCATCACCGCCGACCTGGCCGCGCTCGTCCCCGACGGCCAGGTCACCGGCGTCGACCACGCGCCCGGCATCCTGGACCGGGCCCGTGCGACGGCGGCCGAACGCGGCCTGGAGAACGTGGAGTTCGCCGTCGCCGACGTGCACGCCCTGGACTACCCGGACGACTCCTTCTGCGTCGTGCACGCACACCAGGTCCTCCAGCACGTCGGCGACCCGGTGCGCGCCCTGAGCGAGATGCGGCGCGTCTGCGCGCCGGGCGGCATCGTCGCCGCCCGTGACGCGGACTACTCGGCGATGGCGTGGTACCCGAGGCCGCCCGCCATGGACGGCTGGCTGGACCTGTACCGGCGGGTGGCCCGCGCCAACGGCGGCGAGCCGGACGCGGGAAGCCGGCTCAAGTCCTGGGCCCTGGCGTCCGGATTCGACGACGTGAGCGCGAGCGCGAGCACCTGGTGTTACAGCTCGGCCGATGAGCGTGCCTGGTGGAGCGGGCTGTGGGCCGACCGGACGGTCGCCTCCGACTACGCCGGGCGAGCCGTGGAGGGCGGGCACGCCGACGCCGGTGAACTGCGGGTGATCGCCGACGCGTGGCGGGAGTGGGGAGCGCGGGACGACGGCTGGTTCGCCGTGCTGCACGGGGAGATCCTGTGCCGTAAGTGACACGGGAAGCGCCGCCCGGCCCCCCGGCTTCCTGACGCGCGGCACGACGGCCTCCGGGTCGCGGTCCCGCCCGCAGGGGTCGCGCGCTGGCCGTGTGGGGTTCCTTTCATGTTCCGCAGGGGTGCTGACAACACCTGAACAGGGGGGTTCAGGGGCGTGCCCCGGGCCGCGTGCGCCGGAAGGATTCAGGCAGAGGGTTCAGGTCGGACCCGAGTGAGCGAGGCACACCATGGCGAACGGCACGCAGAGGCGACCGGAGCACCCCGGGCACCCGGAACCGCCGCCCGGGCACGGCGTACTGTCGGGCAGCGGACGCCCCCGCCCCTCCGCCCGGACCGGCGGCGGCGAGCCCCCCGCTCCGCCGCCCGTGCACGCCGCGTTCGCGCTGTGGATCACCGCGGTCGTGGCGGGCTTCTTCGAGGCGGCCTTGATGACCGGCAGGCTGCTGTCCGAAGGCGACACGACCGCCGGGGAGCTGGCGGGCGGCCTGCTGCTGCGGATGGCCGTGTTCTCGGCGGCCGTCCTGGTCGCCGTGCAGATGCGCCGCGGCCGGAACTGGGCCCGTCTCACGCTCGCCGTGGGGCTCGGCGTCTTCTTCACGCTGTCCCTGGTGATCGAGCCGCTCCGGTGGCTGGCCGACGGCCACTCCCCCGGGGACGCCCTGGGCGAGCTGGGGGTGGTGGACGTCCTGTTCGGCGCGAGCCGCGTCCTGCATCTCAGCGCGGTGCTCGCGGCCCTGGCCCTGATGTTCCGGCCGACGGCAAACTCCTGGTTCAGGGCGCGGTCCACGCGGCCCACGCGGTCCGGGCGCCGCTGACCTGGCTCACCGCACGACCGCCTGCTCCACGAGCAGCCGGGCGGCCGCCGCGATGGACTCGGCGTCGATGCCCGCGTCGTGCAGCTGCTCGGCGGGGGACGCCGAGCCGGGCATCGTGGTGACCGCGAGCCGCACCAGGCGGGGCACCGGGCCGCCGTCGGCGAAGGCCTCGGCGACGGCATCGCCGATGCCGCCCTCCGGCCGGTGGTCCTCGACGGTGAGCAGACAGCCGGTGCGTTCGGCCGCCGTACGCAGGGTGGCGCGGTCGACGGGCTTGACCGAGTACAGGTCGATGACCCGCACCTGGATGCCCTCGCGGTCCAGGAACTCGGCGGCGGTCAGCGCCTCGTGCACGGTGCCGCCCGCCGCGACCACCGTGAGCCGGTCGGCGTCGGAGGAGCGCAGGACCTTGGAGCCGCCGACGGGGAACTCCTCGCCGGGCCCGTAGATGACGGGCATGTCCCCCCGCGAGGTCCGCAGGTACCGCACCCCCTCCAGGTCCGCCATCCCGGCGACGAGCTTCCCGGTCTGGTGGGCGTCGCACGGGTACAGGACCGTCGAGCCGTGCACGGAGCGGAACATGGCCAGGTCCTCAAGGCCCATCTGGGAGGGCCCGTCCTGGCCGATGGCGACGCCCGCGTGCGAGCCGACGACGTTGATGCCGGACCCGCTGATGGCCGCCATGCGGACGAAGTCGTGGGCGCGCGTGAGGAAGGCGGCGAACGTCGACGCGTACGGCACCCAGCCGCGGGCGGCGAGGCCCACGGCCGCGGCGACCAGCTGCTGCTCGGCGATGTAGCACTCGAAGAAGCGGTCGGGGTGCTCCTTGGCGAAGTACTCGGTGCGCGTGGAGTCGCCGACCTCCCCGTCGAGGGCCACGACGTCGCCGCGCGCGGTGCCGAGCGCGGCAAGGGCCTGGCCGAAGGCCGTCCGGGTGGCGACCTCGTCGCCCACCTCGTGGCGCGGCAGTTCCAGATGGCCGCTGCGCGTCGCGTGCAGCGCCCGCGCGGCGGCGGGCCTGCGCACCTCGACGCGTACGTCGCCCGGGCCGCCCAGCTCCGCCACCGCCGCTTCCGCCTCGGCGAGCGGCTTGCCGTGCAGGCCCTCGCGGTCCTCGGCGGCGCTGACCCCCTTGCCCTTGACGGTGCGGGCGAGGACGACCGTGGGCTGCCGGGTGGTGGACCTGGCCTCCTGGAAGGCGCGGTCGACGGCGTCCAGGTCATGGCCGTCGGCCTCGACGACGTGCCAGCCGAAGGCGGCGAAACGCCGTGCGTAGGCGGCCAGGTCCCAGCCGTGGCGGGTCGGGCCGCGCTGTCCGAGCCGGTTGACGTCGACCACGGCGGTCAGGTTGTCCAGGTGCTCGTGTCCGGCGTGCTCGGCGGCCTCCCACACCGAGCCCTCCGCGAGTTCGCTGTCGCCGCACAGCACCCAGACCCGGTAGGGGATCCGGTCGAGGCGCTTGCCCGAGAGGGCCATGCCGACGCCGACGGGCGGCCCCTGCCCGAGGGAGCCGGTGGCGACCTCGACCCACGGCAGGCGGCGCGGCGTCGGGTGCCCTTCGAGGCGGCTGCCGTGCGCGCGGAAGGTCAGCAGCTCGTCGTCGGTGACGACGCCCGACGCCTTGTACGCCGCATAGAGGAGGGGCGAGGCATGCCCCTTGGACAGGATGAAGCGGTCGTTGCCGGGGTGGTCGGGCCGGTCGAAGTCGTACTGAAGGTGGCGTGCGAGGAGTACCGCCAGGAGATCGGCGGCGGACATCGAGGAGGTGGGGTGCCCGGAGCCGGCGGCAGCCGCGGCCCGGACCGAGTCGACCCGCAACTGCCGTGCGAGAGGAGCGAGTTCGCTGGTGGTCATGGCGGATCCTCCTTGGGTGGGGGCTTCCGGTTCCGGCGTCCGTGCGGGCGCGTCGGCCGTCGGTTCCTCGGCGCGCGGCCTCCCGGCGGCCCTGGCACGCGGGACCTCCCGGTTGCCCCTGCGCACCGGGGTCAAACGCCGCCGTGGAGCGCCGCCGCCGGAAGCCGCGGCCGGACCCGCACGGGCGCCGTTTGCCCGTCCCGACGAGGGATACCCGTACAAAAGCGCCACCGCGGGTGCGGGGCGCGCACCCCCGTGCCGCACCGCCCGAGGCGGCCCCCACCCCTGCGGTCCCCCACCTCCGCACGTGATCCAGGACGGTCCCGATGAAGGACACACTGCCCATCGAAAGCCCGGCCCTGTCCGCCTACTCGGTCCCCGCGGACGCCCCCGAGGCGGACGGCACGTTCGCGTGGGAGAGCACGACCATCGTCATCGTCGAGATCACGGCGGGCGACGCGACGGGCACGGGCTGGACCTACGGGCCCGCGTCCACGATCGCCCTGCTCGCGGAGCAACTCGCCCCGGTCGTCACGGGACTGGACGCGCTCGACATCCCCGCGGCGCACACGGCGATGACGCAGGCGGTCCGCAACACCGGCCGCCCCGGCGCCGCTTCGTGCGCCGTCTCGGCGATCGACATCGCCCTGTGGGACCTGAAGGCGCGCCTCCTGGAGATCCCGCTCGTACGCCTCCTGGGCGCCGCCCGCGACGAGGTGCCCGTCTACGGGAGCGGGGGTTTCACCACGTACCACGACACGCATCTGGCGGCGCAGCTGAACGGCTGGGTGCACGGCCAGAACATCCCGCGCGTCAAGATCAAGGTCGGGGAGGCGTGGGGGCGGGCCGCGGCCCGTGACGTGCTGCGGGTGCGCACCGCGCGCGATGTCATCGGCGCGCAGGCGGAGTTGTACGTCGACGCGAGCGGCGCGTACACCCGCAAGCAGGCGGTCCGGGTGGGCCGCACGCTCGCCGAGCACGGCGTGGGCTGGTTCGAGGAGCCCGTGCCCTCGGACGACCTGCGGGGCCTCGCCCTGGTGCGGGACGCGCTGGTCTGCGACGTGACGGCCGGGGCGTACGGCTACGACCTGGCGTACTTCGCGCGGATGGTCCCCTCCGTGGACTGCCTCCAGCTGGACGCGACCCGCTGCGGCGGTCTGACGGAGTGGCTGCGGGCCGCGGCCCTCGCGCAGGCGCACGGGATCGAGGTGTCGGCGCGCGGTGCCCCGCACGCGCACGCCGCGGTCGCCGCGTGCGTGCCGAACCTGCGGCACGTCGAGTGGCTGCACGACCACGTGCGGATCGAGTCGATGTTCTTCGACGGGGCCCTGGACCCGACGGGCGGCACCGTCCGCCCCGACGGGGGCATCGGCCACGGCCTGGAGCTGCGGCGCACCGAGGAGGTCGAGGAATACCGGGTCGCGTGAGAGCGCACCGGCCTGCCAGGCTCGGCCCATGCGCACGACGGAGGCACTGTTGATCGGGGGCCGTTCCGGGGCCGGCAAGTCCTCGGTGGGCCTGGAGGTGGCGGCGCTGCTGAGGGCGGCGGACGTGGGGCACGCGTACATCGAGGGCGACGTCCTGGACGCGGTCCATCCGGCGCCCGACGGCGATCCGCAGCGCTCCGGGATCACCGAGCGCAATCTCGCGGCGCTCTGGGCGAACTACACCGAGCTGGGCTGCCACCGGCTCGTCCACACCAACACGGCGTGCGTCCTCGGGAGCGAGGAAGGGCTGTTCATCCGGGCCCTGAGGGGCCCGCGCCTCATCCGCGTGCTCCTCACGGCGTCGGACGCGACCGCCGAGGAGCGGCTGACCGGGCGCGAACGCGGCTCGGAGCTCGCACGGCAGCTGCGCCGCAGCGCGCTGATGGCCCGGCGTCTGGACCGGGAAGCGGCCGAGGGCACGCACCGCGTGGCGACCGACGGGCGACGGGTGGCGGAGATCGCGGCCGATGTGGTGGCCGCCACGGGGTGGAATCCCCGGAAGTCGGCCGAAACGATCACGCGTGGCGGCGGGGCCAACTAGGCTCGCCCCTATGGAGATCCTGGGAGCCACGCTGCGTATCTGCGTCGAGGACCTGGAGTCCTCGGTCGCCTTCTACGAACGCCTCGCGGGCGGTACCGCGCAGCGTTTCGAGCGAGAGGGCGTGTCGGTCGCGGCGGTGGGCTGCTTCCTTCTGATGAGCGGTCCCGAGCGTGAGTTGGAGATCCTGCGGAAGGTGTCGGCGACGATCGCGGTGCCCGACGTGGACGAGGCGTACGCCGTCCTGAACGCGTCCGGCGCCCGTGTCATCGCGGGCCCCGTGCCGACGCCGGTGGGGCGCAACCTCATCGCGGTGCACCCGGACGGCACGGTCTTCGAGTACGCGGACCGGCGCCCCGCGGCCTGACCGCCCGGCCCGTATCCTCCACGGCAGGCAGGCCGAACGGAGGACGGTGCACGTGGCGGGCAGTACGGCGGACGGTACGGAACGGATCTCGATGAGCGCCCAGGCGCGCGAGGCCGTCCGGCAGCGCATCGTGGACCGCCGCTATCCGCTGGGTTCGCGGCTCGTGGAGCGCGAGGTCGCCGAGGAGCTGCGGATGTCGCGCGTCCCGGTGCGGGAGGCACTGCGGGCGCTGGTCGCCGAGGGCCTGCTCGAACTGCTGCCGCACAGCGGGGTGCGGGTGCGCCGCCTGGAGCGTGCCGACGTACGGCATCTGTACGAGGTGTGGGAGCCGCTCGCGGTCCAGGCGTCCCGGCTCGCGGCGCGCCGGGTGGCGCGGTGCGCGCCCGACGAGCCGGCGGGCCTCGCCGCGCTGCGGGCCACGCTCCACCAGGCCGAGCAGGCCTCGGACGTGGACGACGGGCCGCGCGAGGTCGCCGCGCACACGGCCTTCCACGAGGGCATCGTGACCCTCTGCGGCAACGCCCTGCTGGCCCGCACGATGGAGCAGCTGAGCTGGCAGCTCCAGCTCCTGTTCGGCATGCGCGCCGAGCCGGACCACATGCGGGCCCAGCACGGCCTCATCTACCGCCACATCGCCGCGGGCGACGAGGAGACGGCGGCGGCGAGCACGCTGCTGCACGTGCGGGACAGCCAGGCGGTGGCGCTGCGGTCGCTGTTCGAGGAGCCCGCTTCCGAGGAGCCCGCTTCCTGAGAGCGGACATTTCTGTATACCAATCCCCTTGACGCCCTCCAAAACTCTGCACATCAATCGCGCATAACCCCAGATATACCCCGGCACTCCTTGCAGGCCGCTCCAGCTTGGTATACAAACTGGCGGACGCGTTCCCTCCGCAACCCGTCCTGGAGCAGCCCCATGTGCGTCGAGAACACCCCTCCGCCCTCCTCACGGCTCACCCGGCGCGGCGTCCTCGCGGGCGCCGCCGCGCTCGCCGGGACCAGCGCCGTCCTGGCCGCCTCCACGTCCCCGGCGAACGCCGCGGGCGGACGCGAGGGGCGGACGAACGGCGGCGATCTGGTCATCGAGGGCGGCACGCTCCTCGACCCCGCGACCGGTGAGGTCACCGAGGACGCCGTGGTCGTCATCGTGGACGGCGTCGTGCGCTCGGCCGGCAAGCGCGTACGCACCGAGGTGCCGCACGGGGCCGAGGTCCTCGACGCGCACGGCAGCTGGATCCTGCCGGGGCTCGTCGACGCGCACATCCACCTGAACACCGCGGCCGAGGCCCGCGACGCGGTGCTGGGCGGGGCGACCAGCGCCCGCAGCGGCTCGACCAACTTCTTCCAGGACATCGCCGTACGGGAGCTGGCCCGCCAGGTGCCGCGGCAGGCGCCCCGGCTGCGCGCCGCCGGTGTCTTCGTCACGCCCGACCTGGGCGACACGGTCCTCGCCGACCCCGACCTGACCCCGCTGGCCAAGCTCCGGGACGGCGTGCGCTCGCCCGAGGCGCTGCGCCGCGTCGTCGAGGTCAACCTCGCCCGGGGCGCCGACGTCATCAAGACCCGGGTCAACGAGCGGGCCGGGCTGCCCGAGCAGGACCCGCTGGCCCAGGTCTACGACCGCGAGCAGCTGTCCGCCGTGGTCGCGGCCGCCCGGCGCGGCGGCAAGGGCGTGCTGTGCCACAGCTACAGCGAGAAGGGCTGCGACGACGCCGTCAGGGCGGGCATCCGCTCGCTGGAGCACGGCGCGTTCGTCGGCGAGCGCACGCTGCACGAGATGCGGCGCAGGGGCACGTACTTCACGCCGACCCTCACCGCGATCGCCGGGCTCGCCGACTCCGCCGACCCCGTGCTCGCGGAGCGCGGCCGGCAGTACCTGCCGGTCCTGAAGCGGGCCGTGCTCGCCGCGCACGAGCTGGGCGTGCCGCTCGCCGCGGGCACGGACTCCTCCGGCGGCAAGATCAAGCCGATCGGCCGCGAGGTGGAGCTGATGCGGGCGGCCGGGCTCTCCGCCCTGGACGCGATCCGCACGGCCACCACCGGCGCCGCGAAGCTGCTCGGCCTGGACCGCACGGTGGGCCGCCTCGCGCGCGGCTTCGCCGGGGACGTGCTCCTGGTGGACGGCGACCCGCTGTCCGACGTGACGCTCCTCAAGAAGCCCGTACGCGTGGTCCGTTCGGGCATCGCGCTCTGACCTGCCCCGCTTCTCCGCTCTCCCGCTCCTCCTGATCCCCCTCCCCCTCAAGGAGACCCTCATGACGCCTCTCTCCCGTCGCGGCGTACTCGCCGGTGCCGCCGCCCTCGCGGGCACCGGAGCCGCCCTGTCGGCCGCGGGCCCGGCCGCCGCCGCGTCCCACGGCGGCGGCCACCGCCCCAGGGCCGTGGTGTTCCGCGACGTCCGCCCCTTCGGCGCGCAGCCGGTGGACCTCACGGTCGTCGACGGCCGGATCACCGACGAGCGGGCGCCCAAGGGCGCCAAGGTGATCGACGGCGGCGGCCGGGTCGCCCTGCCCTCCCTCGTCGACGCCCACATCCACCCGGACAAGACGACGTGGGGCGGCTCCTGGGTGACCCGGAAGCCGGCGAGCGGCATCGCCGACTACTGCGCCCAGGACGTGGAGCTGTTCAAGAGCCAGCCCCGGCCGGTCGGCGAGCGCGCGTACGGCCTGATGGCACACGCCGTGACCCGCGGCACCCGCGCGATGCGCGCCCACGTGGACGTGGCTCCGGCCTACGACCTGGCCGGTGTCGAGGGTGTGAACGCGGCCCGCGAGCGGCTGCGGGACGCCCTCGACGTGCAGATCGTGGCGTTCCCGCAGCACGGCGTGATCCGCACCCCCGGGACGGCGGAACTCCTGGAGGAAGCGGCCCGTTCCGGCTCCGTCGACCTGGTCGGCGGCATCGACCCGATCAGCTTCGACGACGCGATGGACGAGCAGCTCGACCTGGTCTTCGGCCTCGCGGACCGCCACGGGGTCGGCGTGGACATCCACCTCCACGACCGCGACGAGAAGGGCACCAAGGTCCTGCGGGCCATCATCGACCGCACCCGCGCCCTGTCGCTGCGCGGCAAGGTCACGGTCAGCCACGTCTTCTGCCTGCCGAAGCTGTCCGACACCGACCTGGGGAAGATGGCCGCCGACCTGGGCGAGCAGGACATCTCCCTGACGACGGTCGCGCCGAACGAGTCGTTGGTGCTGCCGATCGCGAAGCTGCGCGAGCACGGGGTGCGGGTCGGGCTCGGCTCGGACGGGGTGCGCGACTCGTGGAGCCCGTTCGGCAACGCCGACATGCTGCACCGCACGCACATCCTGGGCTGGGTCACCGACGTCCGCCTCGACGAGGAGCTGGCCGACTGCTACCGCGTGGGCGCGCACGGCGGCGCCGACGTGATGGGCCTGGACCACGCCGACCTGAAGCCCGGCGCACCGGCCGACTTCATCCTCGTGCGCGGCGAGAACGTCCAGCAGGCCCTGGTGGACATGCCGCAGCGCGACATGGTGGTGCACGGCGGCCGGGTCGTGGCCAAGAACGGCGAGCTGGCCTGAGCGACCACCCGGGGGGCGGCTCCCCCGCCGACCACCCGGGGGGCGGCTGCCCCGCCCCCCGGGTCCCTCACTCCCGTACGTCCTCCCGCATCCGGTAGTCGTACCGGGCGGGCAGTTCGTCGTCGGTCACCGCGCGCCACAGCTCGCCGAGCACCTCGGCGCCCTCGCGCAGGTCGGGCACCTCGAAGCCCGCGTCGAAGATCGCCCGCGCGGCGGCCTTCTCGCCCTCGGCCACCAGCAGTTGGACCTCCACCAGGCGGAAGCGGCCCTCCTCGCGCGTGGCCCCGGGCAGCCGGTCCCACACGCCGCGCGCCTCCTCCACCCGCCGGGCCGCGAGCAGGGCGCCTATCGCCTCCCTGCCGAGCGCGGCGCTCGCGGACGTCCACAGCATGCCGTCGTCGCGGCGCTCCTGGCACAGGTCGTCGAAGGCTTCCGCGTACCGGTCGGCGGCCCGCTCGACGTGGCCCGCGTCCTGGTCGGCCACTGCCAGGCACCGCAGCAACGGCCATCGGGACGGAGCGAGTTCGAGGCCGCGCTCCCAGCTGCGCACGGCCTGGGCCAGATCACCGGCGTGCCACTGCGCCACGCCCAGGTGGTACTCGGCGATCGGGCGCGCCGGGGCCGTCTCCAGCATGTCCCGCCAGTGCCGGGAGACCAGGGTCGGACCCGGCGGCGCCACCTTGCGCGGCTCGGGGACCGCACCGGAGTGCAGCAGCTCCAGCCACGGCTCCTGTTCGGGCCCCAGCGTGGACTCGGGGAACGGTGTGCCCGGCAACTTGTGGTCCGCGCGCAGGACTTCGAGCGCGCCCCACCCGGACCCGGTGGCAAGCACCTCGCCCGGCTCGGTGTCCGCGCACGCACGCCACGCGTCGTACGCCTCCTCCACCGCGCCCCGCGGCAGCGCGTCCGCGAGCCGCGCCTCGGCCTCCTCGCGCGCGGCCCGCCAGTCGGTGCCGTGCACGACACCGGGGTCCGCGGACAGCGGTCCGTACGACTCCAGCCAGCTGAACTCCGACTCGGCGTCCAGGCGCACATGCTCCAGCTGGGTCCGCGCGAGCCCGGCCTGGATCTCCGCGTACCCGCCGGTGCCCGGCTCCGTGAGCCACTCCTGCCAGCGCCGGCCGCCCGGGCCCGAGCCCCACACGAAGAGCTTGCGGCCGCGCAGCAGGTCCGTCGACGTCTGGACGAGACCGTGCCCCGCGTCGTCGAGCGCGGCGATCCAGCGGCGCTCGCGGTCCGGTACGTCGTAGAAGTGGTCGGCGGCGTACTCGCTGCGCGGCGGGTACGTCCGGTCCACGCCGTCGGTCTCGGGCACCGGCACCTTGCGCAGACCGCCCGCGTAGCCGAAGTGCCAGGCCTCGTCGGCCGGGACGAGGACCCGGCGCTCCTGCGGCACGGCGATGTTGGACCACCAGTAGACCGGCACCGCCTTCTCGTGCGGATTGCGGATCCGGACGCCGACGTGCAGGAAGTCGGAGTCCGCCGGCAGCCACAGGTCCACCTGGAACGGCACGTCCCGCAGCCGCTCCCACTCCCAGAGCCGCAGCATCTCGCCGCCGTCGGGCGCCGTCACCCGCGCGGCGTGCAGGGGCGCGCAGGACAGCGTGGTGTGGCCGGTGGCGCCGATGTTCCACTCGATGCCGCCGGAGAACCAGGCGCCGTTCAGGGCGAAGGCCGCGGGCTGCAACACCGGGTTGCGGTAGAGGAGTTCGCGGCCGGTCGGCTTGTGGAAGAGGGAGTGGACGCGGCCGCCGAAGCCGGGCAGGACCGTGGCGCGCAGCCGGTCGTTCTCGATGACCAGCGTGTCGAGCGCCGTGTCGGTGCGCTCGCGTCCGTACCCGTCGAGGATCCGCGTGGGCAGCACGTCGTGCAGCGGCTCGTACCCGAGCTGGCGGGCCATGTCGCGGGGCAGGCCCTGCCTTCCGCGCTCGTCCAGCGTGTGCACTTCGCGCAGGGGACGCAAGGGTGGCAGGGGGTTCTCGGGGCCCGGCGGGGCGGCGGGCAGCGTCATCACGTCACGTCGCACGGTGGTCGTCACGATCACCATGGAACACGGTGGACGCCGTCCCGACCAGGGTCTCTCCCGGTCAGGATTGAGCAAAGGGGTCGGCGGGTGAGGTCATCTCCGCGGTCAGCGCCCATCGTTCGTGGTCGCGCCACGCCCCGTCGATGTGCAGGAAGTCGGGCGAGAAGCCCTCCCGGCGGAAACCGCCGCCGCGCGCGAGCGCGATCGACGCGGTGTTGCCGGGCTGGACGTTGATCTCCAGGCGGTGCAGGTCCAGTACGTCGAAGGCGTACCGCGTGACGAGGGCGAGCCCCTCGCTCATCAGGCCGCGGCCCGCCGCGTGCGCGAAGGCGCCGTATCCCAGGGCTCCGCACCGGAAGGCGCCCGCCACGATGTTGTTGATGTTGATGAATCCGGCGATGGCCCCGCCGGGCGCGCCTTCCCGCTCCCGCTCGCAGACCAGGAACCCGGCCCTGCCGCGGCCCTCGATGAGGCCGCCCGCGTAGGCGGCGTACGCCGCGTCGGTCGTGGGCGGGAACAGCCAGGGGTGGTGCAGCGCACGGCTCTCGCGCGCGCGGGCGGTGAACTCGGGGCCGTCGGCGCGGGTGTAGGGGCGTATGCCCGCGCGAGGCCCCTGGGCCAGGTAGCGGGCGCCGTCGGTGCTTGCGGGGCTTTCGGTGCTGTCGGACATCCGGTCACGCTAGCCGCCGCGCTTCAGCCGGGTTCTCACTTGCGCCGCCGGACGAAGTAGGCGCCGCACAGCGCGCCGATCAGACCGGTGCCCAGGAGCGCCACCCACAGCGGCATGGTCACCTCGGGGATCAGCAGTCTGATCTTGGTGTGGCGGGTGTTCTCGAAGATGAAGACCAGGGTCAGGACGGCGACCACGAAGACGGCGATCCTGCCGGGCGTCAGGACGCCACCGCCGCCCGAGCCGCCCTTGGAGCCGCCCGTGGAGCTGCTGGGACTCATGTGTGGACCTTCCGTCGGAGCTTCCACCGGCCTCCCCCGGTGACCAGCATGGGCAGCTGGACCGGGTTTGCGCGCGGTGGACGCCCCGCCGGGGTGGGGGTGAGGGCCGTACGGGTGAGCCCGGCCGGGTCAGCGGACGACGGGCAGCTCGATCGTGCCGGTGTCCTGGGGCGCGCTGGTGACGGTCACCGGCTTGATCCCCTTGTTGCCGCCGTACGCGCCGTCGCTCGCCGCCACCACGAACCGCAGCTTGTGGCCCGCCTCGTACCGGTGGACGATCCCCGGCAGCGACACGGTGAACGGCTTGGTCACGTCCGGTACGCGCACGGGCGCCACCAGCCGGTGCACGAGCGTCTTCTTCCCGTCGGGCGCGACGTCGTACAGCTTGGCGAACAGGACGAGTTTGTCGGCCGCGTCGCCGGAGTCCTGCACCCGCTCGGTGCGGGGCGAGACGACCTTGAGGGTGGCCTTCGCGGACCCCACCACGTCCACGGGGGCGGTCAGCGGCTCGGTGGTCCAGTCGAGGTAGGTGCCCTTGGTGTCGTACGGCGCCGGGTCGGGCAGCCCGATCAGGCCCGCGAGGGAGCTCTCGGAGTGGCTGGTGGGGACGAGCCAGTTGCGGTACTCGCGGCTGCCGCGCGCGACCTGCTCGCGGTGGTCGACGAGCTTGCCGTCGCCGGACAGGTACAGCTTCCGGTTCAGGGCGGGCACCGTGGGCGCGGTCGCGTAGGCGCCGTTCGGTCCGGCGTCGGCCGGCACCCAGTCCTGGCGGTAGGCGAAGGCGGGCCCGGTGTCGACGCCCTTCTTGCCGTGGAGGTAGCGGTCGAACCACGCGAGGACGCGCTTGCCGACGTAACTGGTCTCCAGGTTGCCCTCGGAGAGGTTCAGTTCACCGGAGGCCGCGTCGCTGAGGCCGCCGCTGTGGCCAGCGGACTGCCAGATCATCTTCGCGGTGGTGCCCTGCGCCCTGAGCGTCTTGTACGTCGCCTGCGCTTCGTTGAGGTTGAACAGGGTGTCGGCCTGGCCCTGGATCAGCAGGGTCGGCGCCTTGACCCGCGAGAGGTAGGAGACGGGCGAGACGCTGCGGGCGTACTTCTGGAGTGCCTCGGTCTTGTCGGCGGGATAGCGTCCCGAGTTGAGCGTACGGATCGTCTCGCAGGCCTGGGTGACGAAGTGCAGGCAGGTGAGGGAGTTGACGCGGGAGGGGTCCAGATTCGGTTCCAGGAGCGGCTGGCCCTCGCCGATGAGGTAGAAGCCGTTCATCCACTGCCACTTGGCGGCGCCGGGGACCCTGCGGTCGGCCGCGTTGTTCGGGTCGAGCGAGTAGCTCAGGTCGTTCCAGGTGATCATCGGTACGAGAGCGTCGACGCGGCGGTCCACGGCGGCCGTCGCCAGCTGGATCGCCCCGCCGTAGGAGCCGCCGATCATGCCGACGCGCGGGTCTGCGGCGCCGTCCTTGGTGACGTAGTCGATCGTCGTGCCGTCGTCGGCCGCGCGCTCGCCCGCGAGGAAGTCGACGAGTCCGGAGGCCGCCTTGCCGTCGATCCGCGGGTCGTCCAGGGAGATCAGGCAGCCGGACTTGCCGAAGCCGAGCCCGGAGTAGACAAGGCCGACGTAGCCGCGCTCGGCGAAGGCCTTGCCGGTGGCCGCCGTCCCGCCGTCCGACTTGCTGCCGCCGAAGCCGTTGGTGGTCAGGACGGCGGGCGCGGGGTGCGCGGCGTCCACTCCGGCGGGGCGGTAGAGGTCGGCGTCGACGGTGCAGTTCCGGCCGCCCGCCTGGACCGTGAACTTCAGCGGGGTGACCGTGAAGGGGGCGGTGGCGCTCGCGGGCGCGGGTGCCGCCAGCGCCAGGGGCGCGGCCAGCGCGGCGCCGAGGGCGAGGGCGAGCGGGGCGCGGGGGCGGGAGAGGGAGCGGGCACGGCGGGGTGCGGTACGACGGGACACGAGACCTCCACGCTGAGGACAGCCGACTACCGACCGGTAAGTAACCGGCCAGGGTCATGTTGTGACACGTGTCAGGCATGGGTCAACGCCCGTGACAGGAGTTCTCGCCCGGAGTTGACGGAAATTCAGTGCGGAGGTCCCGCGCCCCGAGGCCCCGGCGAAGAACGGGTCGCCCCGAGGCCCCGAGGAGGACGGGCCCTCAGGCCAGCGCGGGCTCGTCCAGCGTCAACGTCCCCGCGTCCGCGTCCAGTTCGGCCGCGGCCCCGAACGGCACCGTCAGCGCCCCGTCGCAGTGCCCGAACCCGAACTCCTCGGCGACCGGGACCCCGAGCCCGCCGAGCCGGTCGAGCAGCAGGGCCCGCAGGGTGTCGTACGGATCGCACTCCGCCCAGGAGCCGAGCAGGATGCCGCGCACGCCCTCCAGCCAGCCCGCGCGCAGGAGTTGGGTGAGATAGCGGTCGAGGCTGTAGGCCTCCTCGCCGACGTCCTCCAGGCAGAGCAGGCCGCCGCGCGCGGACGTGCGCGCCCCGGGGGCGCCGATGTCCGCCGCGAGCAGCGAGAGGCAGCCGCCGAGCGTGACGCCCCGCGCGCGGCCGGGCACGAGCGCGGTGCCGCCCGAGGCGATCACCTGGACCTCCTCGGGCGCGAACAGCGTGGCCCGCAAGTGCTCCTGCGCGCGGGCGTTCTTGAGGAAGTCGACGGCCGCGGTCATCGGGCCGTGCAGCGTCGCCAGGCCCATGCGCGCGGCGAACGCCTCGTGCAGCGTGGTGATGTCGCTGTAGCCGACGAAGACCTTGGGGCCCGCCGCCCGCATCGCCGTCCAGTCGAGCAGGTCCACCATGCGCAGTGCGCCGTAGCCGCCGCGGGCGCAGAGCACCGCGGAGACGGACGGGTCGCACCAGGCCTCCTGGAGGTCGCGGGCGCGGTCGGCGTCCGTGCCCGCGAGGTAGTCGAACCGCGGCTGGCGGTCCAGGACGTGCGGCGCGACGACCGGTTCCAGGTCCCAGCCGCGCAGGATGTCGAGGCCCGCCTGGAGCCGCTCCTCCGGGAGGGGTCCGCTGGGGGCGACGACGGCGACGCGCGCGCCGGGGACGAGCCGCGCGGGACGCGTCAGGGGGTTCACTTGGCGAGCTCCAGGGTGGGCACGGCGTGGGCCAGGTTCAGGCGGAACACCTGCGCGTACAGGGAGAGTTCGGCCTCCAGGGCCCGGATCACGGTGTCCGCGCGGCGGAAACCGTGCCCCTCGCCCTCGAAGGCGATGTAGGCGTGCGGCACGCCCCGCCCCTCCAGTTCCGAGACGAACCGCTCGGCCTGTTCGGGCGGACAGATGACGTCGTCGAGCCCTTGGAGCAGCAGGAACGGCACGCTGACCTGGTCGGCGTGCTCGGCGGGGGACCGCTCCACGTACCGCGTGGGGACCTCGTCGAACGGGCCGATCATCGAGTCCAGATAGCGCGACTCGAAGTCGTGGGTCCCGCCCGCGGCCCATTCCGTGAGGTCCAGGACGGGGTAGATGATCGTGCCGCAGGCGTACACGTCCGTCGTGGTCAGCGAGGCGGCCGAGGTCCAGCCGCCCGCGCTGCCGCCGCGGATCGCCAGGCGGTCGCGGTCGGCGGTGCCCTCGTCGGCCAGGGCCAGGGCGACGGCCGCGCAGTCCTCGACGTCGACGATGCCCCACTGCTCGCGCAGGCGGTTGCGGTACGCGCGGCCGTAGCCGGTCGAGCCGCCGTAGTTGACCTCGGCGACGCCGATGCCGCGCGAGGTGAAGTAGGCGATCTCCAGGTCGAGGACGAGCGGGGAGCGGCTGGTGGGGCCGCCGTGCACCCACACCACGTACGGCGGGAGTTCCTCGTCGGGGGCGACGCGGGCCGGATGGTGCGGAGGGTAGACGTGCGCGTGGATCTCGCGGCCCGCCGGACCGCTGAAGGTGCGGATGCGCGGCTCGGGGTAGTACGCGGTGTCGACCGGGTCGTCGTGCGCGGCGCCGATCACCCGGGCGCGGCCGGTGCTCGTGTCCAGCTCCACGACCTCGTACGCACTGCGGGGGCTGGCCGCGACGCCGACGGCTCGCGGGCCGTTCACCGCGATGGTCGCCGCCCACTCCGTCCAGGGGCCGGCCGCGTCGACGACCTCGCCGGTCTCCGGGTCGAGCACGCCGAGCGCGGTGGCGCCCTTGCCGTGCACGACGGCGACCAGACCGCTGTCCAGGGGCGCGAACCAGCCGGAGCCGACCTGCCACAGCGGCCCGCCGAACTCCTCCTCGCGCGGGCAGACCGGCGCTCCCCAGGAGGAGTCGCCGCCGGTGGTGACGTCACCGCGGTAGAGGTTCCACCAGCCGGTGCGGTCGCTGGCGAACAGCAGCCGTCCGTCCCGGGCCCACTCCGCCTGCGCGACGGACTCCTCGGGGCCGCCCGCGAACACCCGGGGGGCGCCGAACGTGCCGTCCGCGCGGACCTCCGCGACCAGGAGTTCCGTGCCGTCCCACGGCATCCGGGGGTGGTCCCAGGCGATCCACGCCACGCGGGCGCCGTCCGGGGAGAGGCGGGGCCCGGTGAGGAACCGGTGCCGGTCGTCGGAGAGTTCCCGCACCGCCGCGCGGTCATCGGCCGCGGAGCCGTCGAGCGGCACGGCGACGGCGACCCTGCGCACGTCGGCCGGCCCCTCGCCGGTGAACTCCTCCAGGACGCACCAGACCTCGCCCCGGTCCAGGTGCACGCACGGGTCGACGTACCGCAGGCCGCCGCCCACGTCGGACAGCGGGGTCAGCGGGCGCGGCACGGCCCCGGGGGCGTCGGGCGCGAACGCGTACAGGCGCTGGTCGGCGAAGTTCGCGAAGACCACGAGCGGTCCGTCCGGCCCCACGGCTCCGGCCCACGCCCGCCCCCCGTACTCCATGACCCGGCTGCGCACGTTCCACGGCTCGGGCAGCACCGACTCCTCCGCGCCGTCCGGGCGGCGCCGCACCAGGGCGCGCCTGCCGCCCTCCTCGGGCCTCGGCTCGGTCCACCACGCCTCGTCCCCGACGAAGCCCACGCCGGCCGGAGCGCCGTCGTGGGCGGCGGCGAGCGCCGCGTCGATGGGCGACGGCCATGATCCGTAAGCCTGGGTCTCCATCATGTCCTTCTCTTCCCCCATGATCGGTTGTGTTCCCTAGGCCGTTCTCAGATAGCGGTCGAGCACGCGGACGCCGAAGTGCAGCGCGTCGACCGGGACCCGCTCGTCGACCCCGTGGAAGAGCGCTTGGTAGTCGAAGCCCTCCGGTGTCTTCAGCGGCGAGAAGCCGTAGCCGGTGATGCCGAGTCGCGAGAACTGCTTGGCGTCCGTGCCGCCGGACATGCAGTACGGCACGACCTTTCCCTCGGGCGCGAACTCCTCGACGGCCGCGCGCATCTTCGCGAACGTCGGCGAGTGGACCGGCGCCTGCAGAGCCACCTCACGGTGGTGGAACTCCCAGTCGACGTCCACTCCGGTGAGCCGGTCAAGGGTGGCGGCGAACTCTTCCTCCCCGCCCGGCAGATACCGGCCGTCCACGTAGGCGACGGCCTCCCCGGGGATCACGTTCACCTTGTAACCCGCCTGGAGCATCGTCGGGTTGGCGCTGTTGCGGACCGTCGGCGCGACGAGGTCGGCGGCGGGACCGAGCTTCTCCAGGAGCATGTCCACGTCGAATCCCGGCGCGTCCAGGTCGGCCTGCTCCCCGTACAGCCCGGCCAGTTCCGTCAGGGCGGCCCTGACCGTCGGCGTGAGCCGCACCGGCCAGCGGTGGTCGCCGATGCGGGAGATCGCCGCCGCCAGCTTGCTCACGGCATTGGCGTGGTTGACCTTCGAGCCGTGGCCCGCCTTGCCGCGCGCGGTCAGCTTGAGCCAGCCGGTGCCGCGCTCCCCCGCCGCGATGGCGTACAGCTGGTTGCCGCGCCCGTCGTGGAAGGTGAAGGCGCCGGACTCGCTGATGCCTTCCGTGCAGCCCTCGAAGAGGGCGGCGTGCCGGTCGGCGAGGAACCCGGAGCCGTCCTCGGCGCTCGCCTCCTCGTCGGCGGTGAACGCGATCACGATGTCCCGCCGGGGCCGCACTCCCGCGCGCGCCCAGCCGCGCACCACGGAGAGGATCATCGCGTCCATGTTCTTCATGTCGATGGCGCCGCGGCCCCAGACGACGCCGTCGCGGATCTCCCCGGAGAAGGGGTCCACGCTCCAGTCGGCGGCTTCGGCAGGCACGACGTCCAGGTGACCGTGCACGAGCAGCGCGTCGGCCGAGGGGTCCGTGCCCTCGATGCGGGCGACCACGTTCGTACGGCCCGGTGTCCGCTCCAGGAGCGTCGGTTCGAGCCCGGCGGCGGCGAGGCGCTCGGCGGCGTACTCGGCGGCGGGCCGCTCACGGCAGTCGCCACCACCCCTGTTCGTGGTGTCGATGCGGATGAGTTCGGAGGTGAACCGGACGACCTCGTCGAGCGCCTGCTCGTCGACGTGTCCGGCGGTCCGATGCCCCGGCTGCTCCTCAGCCATACTGTTCCTCCACGGCGGCCGATGCGATCGTCGTGACCGCCTTGAACGTACGAATGCCCTCGTACATGGTGTCGCTGGTGTACGCGATCTTCCGCTCGCCGGTGCGCCGCACGCCCGGCACCACGGTGGACGCCATCGACAGGTGCTCGGCGTCGAATTCGAGCTCGACGGTGAACGGCCCGCCCTGGACCGGAGCGTGCCGCACCGCGAGCGGCGCCGCCTCCTTGGCGGCGGCCCGGATGTCGGACGCGGTCCGCCGCGGGGTGCGGCAGACCGCCGCGTACCGCGAGACGTGGTCCTTGACGGCGACCTTCAGCGCTCCGGGGGCATAGCCGAGGGCGTCCTCGCAGGCCAGGTCGTCGCCGGTGACCAGGACGACGGGCACTCCGTACTCGGCGACGACATGGGAGTTCAGCAGCCCCTCACTGGCCCGGACGCCGTCGACCCACACCCCGGTGATCGAGTTGGCGAGGTAGGTGTGCGCGAGCACGCCCTCCATGCCGGCCCCCGCGTGGTAGCCGACGAAGGCGATGCCGTCCACGTCGCCGTGCTGCACGCCTTCGACCATGGAGAGGGACTTGTGCCGCCCGGTGAGCATCTGGGCCCGCTCGTCGAGCTCCTCCAGGAGGAGGTTGCGCATGGTCCAGTGGGCTTCGTTGACGAGCACCTCGTCGGCGCCGCCGTCGAAGAAGCCGAGCACGGCGGCGTTGACGTCCGAGGTGAACATCGAACGGCACCGCTCCCACTGCGGCGTACCGGGCAGCACGTCGGCGGGCCAGGTGACACCGGTGGCCCCCTCCATGTCTGCGCTGATCAGGATCTTCATGCGGCCTCACGCTACGCGTTCCCCCCTCCCCTGGACCAGATCCGCCGAGGACCGCGTCGCGGCCTCACCTCCTCGGCGCACTTCCGGCGCAGGTCCCGGCGCGTGTCCCGGCGCGAGTCCCGGTCAGGGGGCCGCGGGCACCTCGGGGCGGCCGGCCGCGGGTTCGCCGGACGCGGCCACGGTGCCCGGCCGCGAGCGGAGGCCGAACGCGCTGATCAGCGCGGCGAGCAGGGCCGCGGCGAGCGGTACCCACAGCGCCGTGCGGTAGCCCTCCAGGAGCGCGGAGGGCGAACCCGCCGTGGTGGCCCACACGTTCACGGCGGTGGCGGCGGAGAGACCGAGGGCGGCACCGAACTGGAAGGCGGTGTAGAGCAGCCCGCCGGCCAGGCCCTGCTCCTCCTCCTTGACGCCCTCGGTGGCGACGATGGTGAGCGGCCCGTAGGTGAGGGCGAAGGCGAGGCCGAGGACGATCAGGCTCGGGAACATCGCCGCGTACGTCCAGTCGGCGCCGACCGGCAGGAACAGCGCGTACGAGAGCGTGGCGAGCAGCAGGCCGCCGAAGATCACCCGGGCGTTGCCGAAGCGGTCGACGAGGCGGGGCGTGAGCGTGGGCGAGAGCACCGCGTCGATGCCCGTCACGAGCATCGCGAGGCTGGTCTGGAGCGTGGACCAGCCGCGCAGCTCCTGGAGGTAGAGGACGACCAGGAACTGGAACCCGAAGAAGCCGCCCGCGAAGAACAGGCCCGCGAGGTTGGCGCGGACCAGGGGGCCGCTGCGGAAGATCCCCAGGCGGACCAGCGGGGAGGCCGAGCGGCGCTCGACGGCGACGAAGACGGCGACCAGGGCCAGGCCCGCGGCGAGGGTGCCCGCCGTGGCGGCGGCGCTCGCGTGGGAAGCGCGCTCCACGCCCAGGACGAGCAGCACGATCGCGGCGGTGACCGCCAGGGCGCCCAGCACGTCGACGCTCTGTCCGGTGCGGTCGGGGCGCGGCGATGTGGGGACGAGGGCGAGCGCGGCGGCCAGGATCACGGCGGAGAGCACGACCGGCACGAAGAAGACCCAGCGCCAGCCGAACGCGGTGAGCAGACCGCCGACGACCAGGCCGATCGAGAAACCGCCCGCGGCGGTGCCGGAGTAGAAGAGCAGCGCCTTGTTGCGGCGCGGGCCCTCCTCGAAGCCGGTGGTGATGACGGAGAGGCCCGCGGGGGTCATGAAGGCCGCGGCGACGCCGGTGACGAAGCGCGCGACGATCAGCGTCCAGCCCTCGGTGGCGAAGCCGCCGAGACCGGAGAAGACCAGGAAGACGGCGAGCCAGAAGACGAACATCCGGCGGCGCCCGAAGAGGTCGGCCGCACGGCCGCCGAGCAGCATGAAGCCGCCGTAGCCGAGGACGTAGGCGCTCATGACCCATTGCAGGGACCCGGTGGACAGGCCCAGATCGGCGCGGATCGACGGCAGGGCCACGTTGAGCATGGCGACGTCGATGCCTTCCAGGAAGATCGCGCCGCACAGGACGAGCAGGACACCCCACTCGCGGGGCTCGAAGGTGACCGCAGGCGCGCTCGCCGCCCCGGCCGATGACTTTCTTCGCGTACGCACGTCGGTTCTCCGCCCAGATGTGGATGGTGCCGGGGATGTCCCGGCCTCCTCACCCTCGATCAGGGCGTACGGGCGGAACAACGGCGAAGAACGCAACGTTCGTTCAACCAGGTTTACCGATCCGATCCGCCGGGGGGACGTCGATGGAACGCGATGAACTGGAGTGCTTTCTGCTCCTGGCCGAGGAGCTGCACTTCGGCCGGACGGCGGAGCGGATGCGGCTTTCGCGCGCCCGGGTGAGCCAGCTGATCCAGCGCACCGAACGCCGCGTCGGCGCCCCGCTGTTCGTGCGCACGAGCCGTCGCGTCGGGCTCACCGCGCTCGGCCGCCAGCTCCGCGCCGACCTGGAACCGCACCACCGGGCCATCGACGCGGCGATCGAGCGGGCCGCGGCCACCGCGCGCGGCATCGACAGCGTCCTTCACGTCGGCTTCGCCAACCCGCTGGCCGGCGAGATCGTGATGCGGACCACGGAGGCGCTGCGCGTGAGTCATCCGGGGCTCGCCGTGGAGATCTGCGAGGTACCCCTCGGCGATCCGTACGGGCAGCTGCGCAAGGGCGAGTTCGACGTGCAGCTGACGGAGCTTCCGGTGCGCGAGGACGACCTGGGCGGCGGCCCCGCGCTGCTCGCGGAGGAGCGGGTCCTCGCGATCGCCTCGGGGCATCCGCTGGCCGCACGGGACTCGGTGTCGCCCGAGGACCTGGCGGAGGTGCCGCTCCTGCCGATCACGGGCGAGGTGCCCGACTACTGGCTGGAGCACCGCGTCCCCTCCCGCACCCCGTCCGGCAGGCCGATCGGCCGCGGGCCCGGCGTGACGAACATGCAGGAGGCGCTGATGCTGGTGGCGGGCGGCAAGGGCGCGTTCCTCGCCCCCGCGCACACGGGGACGTACTTCGCCAGGCCGGGGGTCACGTACGTGCCCTTCGACGACGCCGAGCCGGTCGGGTACGGCCTGGTGTGGCGGGCCGGCCACGGCACGGGGGCCGTGGCGGCGTTCGCCCGGACGGCCCGTGAGGCGGCGCGTGACGTGGTCCGGGCAGATGCCCGCGGCGTGGCACCGGGGGCGGTCACCGCGGGGAGCTGAGGCCGGCGGGGGCCACGCGGTCCGCGCCCTGGCGCAGGGCGCGGTCCGCGCAGACGCCGCGCGGATCGCGACCACGGCCCGGCCCCTCCGGGGCGGGCCACCGCAGCACCGTCCCGCAGGTCCGGAGCGCCGGGGCGTGGCGCGGCTCAAGGCGGCGTACGCGTTCCCGCCCGCGGTCCTGACACGGGCCGGGCGCCCGGCCCGTCGGCCCCCGGCCCGTCGAAGTCCGGCCCGTCGGCGCCCGGCCCGTCGGCGCCCGGCCGCCGCGCGCGGCTCGGACACCGCATCCCGCCGCATCCGCCCCACGCCGGGGTGAGGTGTCGCCGGCGGGTGTGAAGTGTCGCCGGGGGAGCCGGTGGCTCAGTGCGCCCTGCCCACCACCAGCCACCTCGACGGCAGTTCGATGCGGGTGCCGTCCGGGGTGAACTCCGTCGTGGTCAGCGGGAGTTCACCGGCGGCCAGGACCGTGAGGCCCGCCTCCGTGAGGTACCGCGGGATGGCGGCGTCCGCCACCTCGCCCGGTGCGATGCCGTGGGCGAACACCGGGGCCAGTTTCGGCGGCGGGCCCTCGGGGCTTCGCGCGAGGCCCCTCAGGACCACCCCCGCGGCCTCGGCGAGCTCGACGACGAACGCCCTGCCGCGCTCGCCGAGGAGCGCCGCGATGCCGTCCACGAGCGGCTGGCGGTCGTCGGGGTCGCACTGGTGGAGCACCCCGCGCATATAGACGTTCACGTCGCCCAGTTCCGCGTGCAGCTGCTCGGCCTCGGCCTTCTCCGCCGCGTCGACCTGCCGGAACTCCACCTGCCCCGCCGGGTCGGCATGGCGCGCGTGGTGCAGGGCGGCGGCGGACAGGTCGGCGCCCAGGACGCGCGGGTAGCGGTCGGCGAGGAAGCGGGTCTGGGTGCCGTTGCCGCAGCCGAGGTCCACCAGGGGCAATCCCGCCGCCGCCAGGTGCGGTTCGAAGAGGGCCAGATGGATGCCGACCGTGAGCGCGGGTTCGGAATCCCAGAAGACGGCCCCCTCCTCGCCGGGCGCGTCCCGCCAGAACCCCTCCCAGGCCTCCCTGTACCGACGCGTGACGCTCATGCCCAGCTCCCCAGGATCGCGGCGACGGCCGCCGAAGCCGACGGCGAGATCGGTCTACCGCGCCCGGGTCGCGCGGACAAGTCACCGGCGCAATCATTCGCCGCGCCTTCACGCCCCCCGCCCCGCGGGGTAGCCAGGAAAGCTCACCTGAGCGTCGGCACCAGCTCGAACCACACGGTCTTGCCGGAGGCCGTACGACTGGTGCCCCACTCCTTGGCGAGCACGCTGACGATCCGCAGGCCGCGCCCGAACTCGTCGGCGGGGCCCGCGTTCAGGAGCGTGGGCAGGGTGGGGTCGTCGTCCTCGACCTCGCAGATCAGCGTGGTGCCGGAGCGGACCAGACGCAGTCCGACGCGGGGGCCGCGCGAGTGCCGTACGGCGTTGGTGACGAGCTCGCCGACCAGGAGCTCGGCGGTCTCCACGAGGGCGGGGCGGGACCAGCGGCGCAACTGGTCGCCGACCAGCTCGCGCGCCCTGCCGACCTCGCTCGGGTCGCGGGCCAGCCGCCACCGCGCGACGTCCTCGTCCGCGATGCCGTTCAGGCGGGCCATCAGGAGCGCCACGTCGTCCTTGCGGCCGCCGCGGGTGTTGAGCGCGCGGATGATCGTGTCGCAGGCGTCGTCCATGGAGGCGGCCGGGTGGGCCGCGGACTCGGTGAGCGTGGCGAGCCCGACGCCGATGTCCTCGCCGCGGACCTCGACGAGGCCGTCGGTGCACATCAGGAGCCGGTCGCCGGGCGCGACCCGGACGGTGACCGCCTCGAAGGGCACGCCCCCGACGCCGATCGGCGCTCCCGTCGGCAGGTCGAGGAGTTCGCTGCGGCCGTCGTCGGCGCGGACCAGGACGGGCGGGATGTGACCCGCGTTGGCGAGGTGCAGCTCGCCCGCTATGGGGTCGTAGACCGCGTACAGGCAGGTCGCGAGGTAGTGCTCGCCGAGCCGTTGCGCCAGGTCGTCGAGGTTGCGCAGGAGCTGGGCCGGCGGCAGGTCGAGTGCGGCCATGGTCTGCACGGCCGTACGCAGCTGGCCCATCATCGCCGCCGAGTTGAGGCCGTGGCCCATCACGTCGCCGACGACGAGCGCGGTGCGCGATCCGGGCAGCTTCACGGAGTCGAACCAGTCGCCGCCGACCCGGCCGAGCAGCGTCCCGGGCAGATAGCGGGTGGCGATGTCGCAGCCCGTCATGCGCGGCTCGATGTGCGGCAGCATGCTGTCCTGGAGGGTGTCGGCGACGCTCTCCTGGTAGGTGTACATCCGGGCGTTGTCGAGCACGAGGCCCGCGCGGGCGGCCAGTTCGGCGCCGGTGACGCGGTCCATGTCGTTGAAGACGGGCCGCTCCCGGTGGCGCAGCAGGATCATGAACCCGAGCACCACGTTGCGGGCCTTCAGCGGTACGACGAGCATCGACCGGTGGTTGATGAGCGGGCGGATGTCGCGCTTCTCGAACTGCGAGGCGATCGCGTTGCCCATCTCCTCGGTGATGCGCGGCACGAGGACGGGGTCGCCGGTGGTCATGCACTGGAAGAACGGCGTGTGCGACGGGAACGGCATGGACTCGCCGACGGGCACGACGTCGTCCCAGCGGCCCGGCTCGTCCGTGTGCTCCACGGCGACCCGGTGCCACAGCGTGGTCTCGTCCGGCGGCCCCTCGGGGAACCCCTCCCCCGCGACGACCTGTTCGCGCAGGTACGTGCCCGCGACGTCGGTGAAGCGGGGCACGACGGCCCGGCTCACCTCGATGATCGTCTGCGAGAGGTCGAGCGAGGAGCCGATGCGCCCGCTGACCTCGTTCAGGAACTCCAGGTGCTCGCGCACCGCGGCGTATTCGAGGTCTTCGGCCTCCTCGGCGGCCGCGGCGCCGTCGGGCGTGCCGGGCTCGGGCGCGAGGCCGTCGGCGGCGACCTGCCGGGCGCGCCTGCGCGCCTCGCGCTCGGTGCGCCGCGCCACTCCCCAGTCCGGGGTGACGGGCACCCGGTCGTGCTTGCTGAACTCCAGGACGGGATAGCCCAGTTCCAGGACCTGCCCCACGATGCGGGAGCTCTCCTCCACGCTCATGCTGGGCAGGATCTCGGGCAGGCGGCCGGCCAGCTCGTCCGCGCCGGGGAAGTCCGTGTGCAGGGCGAATCCCGGTGCTATCCGCTCGACCTGGCCCGGCTCGCGGTCGCCCGCGGCCAGCCGGTCGGCGTCCGCCGCGAGCACGAGCAGCCGCTCGGGGCCGGGGCCCACGAGGGGGTAGGCCCACCACAGGACGTCCACCCGGTGCCGGTCGCCGCCGGGCACGGAGAGCCGCGCGCGCCCGGCGGCGGGGTACGAGATGCGGCCGTCGAGGGAGGTCTCCAGGTCGGGGCCCAGGCCGTCGTACTCGCCGTAGTCCGGGTGCTCGGCGGGGATCGCGCCCGCCACCGGGAGGAGATCGCCCGCCGGGCTGCCGACGGCCGCCTCCTTCGAGTAGCCGAACAGCTTGCGTGCGCCGGTGCTCCAGTGCGAGACGCGGCCCGCCCCGTCGACGACGACCACGGCGAGCGGGATCCGGCCGGTCACGGCGCGGCGAGCCATCGGCCCGTCCGGGGTGCCGTAGTCCATGGCCAACGCTCCTTCCGGCGGCACCGCGAAGCCCTGCGCCGCCCCGACCACCGTACGACCGGCACTGGTTGCCGTGGGGTGCAATACGGGAATTGGGCCGCGCGGGGGCGCCTCCGGCGGGTATTTTGCGCCGCGCCGCTAGTCCTCGTGGCCCAGCTGGAGATCCCGCTCCGTGCGCCCGCCCCCCGCGACCTGGAGGACGGTCGCCACCGGCGGGTAGCCCGCGGCGATGACCGTGTACTCGCCGGACGACAGGTCGATGAACCGGAAGGTGCCGTCCTGGCCGGTCGTGAGGGTGTCCACGACGTTGCCCGCCGCGTCGAGCAGCGTCACGCGGGCGTCCTCCACGGGGCGCCCGCCGCCGGCCCGCACGGTCCCGCGCAGGACGGCGCCGCCCGCGAGCTCGACGTCCTGCCGGGTCTCGCGGGATGCCTGCACGCTGACGGGCAGGGCCGCGGGGCGGAAGGCGGGGGCGCTGGCGGCCAGGGTGTACTCCCCCGCGACCAGCTCCGTGATCACATAGCCGCCTTCGCGTCCGCTGCGGGTGGTGGCGACGACGTCCCCGCGGACGTCGGTCAGGGTCACCGCGGCGTCCCTGACCGGGGACCCGTCGGCGGTGACCACGCTGCCCGCCAGGCGTCCGGCGCCGCCGAGCACCACGTCCAGCTCCACGGGGCGCTCCCCGACGGTCACGGTGACCGCCTGGGGCTGGTGGCCGCCCGCGGCCGCGATCAGGACGAACGATCCCGTGCCGGGCGTGGCCAGCGCGTACCGCCCGTCCTCGCCGCTGGCCCCGCGGCCGATCTGCCGGCCGCCGACGTCGATGAGGGTCAGGGCGGCGCGGGGCACCACGGTGCCGTCCGGGTGCTGCACTGTGCCGGAGACGGGCACCCCGGCGGCGTACGAGGTGCGGGCCTGGGGGACGGCGGTGGGCTCGGCGGTGGGGGCGTCCTGGGACGCTGCGCTGGACAACAGGGGTGTCTCCTTGAGGAAGAAGGTGATCAGCATGCCGAGGACGAGCACCGGCACCAGGTAGAGGAAGATCCGGGGCATCGCGTCGGCGTACGCCTGGATGTAGCTCTCGCGCAGCGGGGCGGGCATGGCGTGGACGAGCTGCGGGGTGATGGCCTCGGGGTCGGGGAGGCCGGCCCCGGCGGGGAGGCGGTCGGCGAGCGAGTCCGCGAGCCGGTCGGCGAAGAGCGTGCCGAAGATCGCGGCGCCGACGCTGCCGCCGATCTGCCGGAAGTAGTTGTTGGCGCTGGTGGCCGTGCCGAGGTCACCGGGGCGCACGGCGTTCTGCACGGCGAGGATGAGCACCGGCATGACGAGGCCGACGCCCGCGCCGAGGACGGCCATCCAGATGCTGTAGTGCAGCCGGGGCGTGTCGGCTTCGAGCCGGGAGAGGAGGTACATGCCGATGACGGAGAGGATGCCGCCGACCACCGGGTAGATCTTGTAGCGCCCGGTGTGGCTGATGAGCTGGCCGGAGAGGATCGAGGCGCCGACGACGCCGCCCATCATCGGCAGCATGAGCAGCCCGGACTCGGTGGCGCTGGCGCCGTCGACCATCTGGAGGAAGGTCGGCAGATAGCTGGCCGCCCCGAAGAGGGCGACGCCGACGACCATGCCCACCACGGCGGTGACGTTGAAGACCGGGTCGCGGAACAGCCGCAGCGGGATGATCGGTTCTGCGGCGAAGCGCTCGGCGACGGCGAAGAGCACGACCGAGGCGAAGGCCCCCGCCGCGAGCCCCAGGATGACGCGCGAGCCCCACGCGTACTCGGTGCCGCCCCAACTGGTCAGCAGGACCAGGCAGGTGGACGCCGAGGCCAGCAGCAGCGCGCCGAGCACGTCGAGCCGGGCCTTGCCGGTGCGCTTGGGCAGCTTGAGCCCGAAGCTGACGACGAGGAGGGTGACGAGCCCGAAGGGCACGTTGAAGTAGAAGCACCAGCGCCAGGTGACGTGGTCGGTGAAGAAGCCGCCGAGCAGCGGTCCCGCGACCGACGCGAGGCCGAAGGCGGCGCCGATCAGGCCCATGTAGCGGCCGCGTTCGCGGGGCGGGACGATGTCCGCGATGATCGCCTGCACGCCGATCATGAGACCGCCCGCGCCGACGCCCTGGAGGGCACGGAAGGCGATCAGCTGGTCCATCGTGCGCGACCAGCCGGCCAGCGCGGAGCCGACGACGAAGACAACGATGGCGAACTGGAAGACGCCCTTGCGCCCGAAGAGGTCCCCGAGCTTGCCGTAGATGGGCAGCCCGACCGTCGAGGTGAGCAGATAGGCGGTGATCGCCCAGGACATCCTGTCCAGGCCGTGCAGCTCACCGACGATCTTCGGGAGCGCGGTGGCGACGATCATCTGCTCCAGGGCGGCGAGCAGCAGGGCGAGCATGAGTCCGACGAAGACCATGCGGACGCGCCCGGGGCTGAGCCCCGCCGTCGCCGAGACGTACTCCGGGGGTGGTGGCGCCTCCCCCGCCTCCGGGGGCGCCACCGCCACCTCCGCCGCCACGTCCCCCTGCTCGGCGCCCTTCACCAGCGTCGTGCCGCCCACGTCCTGCTCCCCTCGTCTGCGCCTGCGCCGCATTTCTCGCATTACGCGACAACTGCGAGCAAGCGCGACGAGTCGGCCCTGTGAGGGGTCCGGCACACGTATCCGCCGGTGGGAGCCCTACGCCGTACAACTGGTCCGAACAGAAAACCACTCGAAACGGTGAGCGTGACAACAACCCTTATGGGCTACAGGAGTTGAGAACCGCCCTGTCGCCCCTTGCGCTACTTCTCGACCTCGGCGGCGAGCTTGCCGAGCACCTCGTCGTAGATCCGGCCGAGGCCCTTGGGGGCGAAGGTCTTCTCGAAGAAGCCGCCGATGCCGCCCGCGCCGTTCCACACGGTGGAGACGACCACGCGCGCCTTGCCCTCCCCCGCCGGGGTCACGGTCCAGGTGGTGACCATCGAGGAGTTGCGGTCCTTCTCGACGAGCTCGCCGTCGGTGGGCTCGCTGACGTCCAGGAGGCAGTCGCGGATGCGCTTGCTGGTGGCCTGGAGCTTCCAGTGGACGAGCGTGCCGTCACCGTCGCCGCCCTCGCGCACCTCGAACTCGCTGAAGTGCTCGGACAGGATCTTCTGACGCGTGCCTTCGTAGTCGGCGAGCGCGTCGAAGACGTCCTCCGGCCGCGCCGCGATGATCCGCTCCGTGGTCGCCTCGACCTGCGCCATGGCACTTCCTCCAGCACTCGGTTGTTCAGGGGTGATCCCCGGAAGCCAACCACCCGGCGTACCGGCCCCTCAAATCGGGGTCGCCGAGGTATCCCCTCGCACGATCAAGGGAACATGTGTTCTATTCTGTGGTCAGTGCTACCGAGGAGGCGTCATGCGCTGGGAGAACCTCGCCGACGGGCCGTCACGGGGTGTCGCGGATGCCGCGCTGTTCGGCGCGGACGCGGTCACCACGAGGACCTTCGACACCCCTGAATTCGCCGGGATCACGTTTCACGAGATCCGGGCCAGAACGATCGTGAACCGGGTGCCGGGAGCGTCCCGCATGCCGTTCGAATGGACGGTCAATCCCTACCGGGGCTGCACGCACGCGTGCGTCTACTGTTTCGCGCGCAAGACGCACAGCTATCTCGACCTGGACACGGGACTCGGCTTCGACAGCCAGATCGTGGTGAAGGTCAACGCCCCCGACCTGCTGCGCCGCCAGCTCGCCTCGCCCCGCTGGCACGGCGAACACATCGCGATGGGCACGAACGTCGACTGCTATCAGCGGGCCGAGGGGCGGTACGGGCTCATGCCCGGGATCATCGCCGCCCTGCGCGACCACGCGAACCCCTTCTCCATCCTCACCAAGGGCACGCTGATCCTGCGGGACCTCGACCTGCTGTGCCAGGCCGCCGCCGTCACCGACGTCGGGATCTCCGTCTCGGTCGGCTTCGTCGACCAGGAGCTGTGGCGCACCGTCGAGCCGGGCACGCCCGCCCCCGAGCGGCGCCTGGACGTCGTGCGGACGCTGACCGGCCACGGCATCGGCTGCGGGGTGCTCATGGCACCGGTGATCCCCTTCCTCGGGGACCGGCCCGAGCAGCTGCGGGCGACCGTACGGGCCATCGCCGCCTCGGGGGCGACCTCCGTGACGCCGCTCGTGCTGCACCTGCGGCCCGGGGCGCGCGAGTGGTTCATGACCTGGCTGGGGCAGCACCATCCGCACCTCGTGCGGCGCTACGAACGGCTGTACGCGGAAGGCGCCTACGCCCCCAAGTGGTACCAGCGCCGGATCACCCGCCAGGTGCACGAGCTGGCCGAGGAATTCGGCATCGGCCCCGCACGCGCGAGCGCCACCCGCCGCATCCGCGCCCCGCGGCCCGCCGACACCGAGACGGCCGCCGCCCCGCCCGGCGGCACCCAACTCACCCTGCTGTGACCCCCAGCAGGGCACAGGGCGACCGCCGGACCTGCTCGGGACCCCGTCAGACGCATGACCCAGGATGGAGCCATGAGCCGACTGACCCACATCAGCGCCCCCGACGGCGTCTTCCCCGCCACGGCGTACACGCACGTCGTCATGGGCACCGGCCGCTTCGTCGCGATCTCCGGACAACTCCCCCTGGACGAGAACGGCGAGCTGGTCGGCGAGGGAGACGCGGGCGCCCAGGCGCGCCAGGTCTTCGACAACCTGCGGCGCTGCCTGCTAGCCGCGGGCGGCGGCTTCGGCGACATCGTGAAACTGACCTACTACGTCACGGACATGGCGCACATGCCCGCGATCCGGGCCGCACGGGACGTCCACATGGACCCGGCGCGGCTCCCGGCGTCCTCCGCCGTGCAGGTCGCCGGTCTCGTCTCGCCGCAGTACCTGATGGAGATAGAGGCGTACGCCGTCCTGTAGGCCCGCGGGACCCTGTGGCCCCGCCGGCCGCCCGCAGTCCGCGGAGGAGTCAGCCGGGCAGGCGGGCCAGGGCCGCCGATGCCGCCGCCGCGAGCCTGGGGTAGCCGCAGGCCCGGGTCAGGACGGGCCGGGCCCGCGGGTCGCCCAGCGCCCCGAGGCCCTCCACGCAGGCCAGCGCGATCTTCCCGAAGGGATCGTGCGGGGCGAGTCTGCGTTCCAGCGTGGTGATGAGGGCGGGCGCGGACTCGGGCGCGCGCAGTTCGGTGAGCAGACGCACCGGATACAGGGCGTAGGCCACCCGCAGCTCATTGGTGGCCAGGGCGGCTGCCGCGCGTGCCGTACGCGGATCGCGCAGCCTGGCCAAGGCGTACGCGGCGGCCGCGCAGCGCGAGGGATCTCGGTGGTTCAGGAGCAGCACCAGGGACTCGAAGGCGCGGTTGTCGCCGGCGGCCCCGAGGCGGACCGCGGCGAGTTCCCGGGCCCACAGTGGCTGACCCGCCGCGGCGAGCACCTCCGCCAGTTCCTCCACATCGCCGGTCGCGACCAGCCTCTCGTAACTCTCCGAGACTCCCGCCTCGCGGCGTAAGCGTTCCGTCACCGTGCGCAACTCCACGTCCATGACGGGGAGCCTATCCGCGATGCAGATCACAAACCCTGGGGACTGGCGCGCTCGTTACTCGCCGGTTAATCTCATGTGAGCGGGGCACACTCCCCGCGAAGCAGTTTCTTTCTCATGGCGGCCTGGTGACGCAGCCGCCGTGGGTGCATGTCGGTTCGGTGCTTCGAGCACCTCAGCTCCACCCAGTACGACGCGGCCCCGGGACAGGGCCGGTCGACTTCTCACGGGCGTGCCCGCTTCGCCGCCCGGTCACGACACGCAGCAGCTCATCTTCCGTACGCCGCGCCGCCGTTGCCGCGCATCGCGTGCGCCCCTCAGTCGTCACTCACTTCCTGGAGTCCACGCATGGACACTCCCTTGAACACCGTCGCCGTGATCGGTCTCGGCACCATGGGCACCGGCATCGCCGAGGTCCTGGCCCGCGCGGGACGCGAGGTCATCGGCATCGACATCAGCGAGGCGGCGGGCACCCAGGCCGTCGCCGCCATCGAGTCGTCCACCGCGCGGGCCGTGCGCCGTGAGCAGCTCACCGAGGACGAGCGCCGGGACGCGCTCGCCCGCGTGCGCACCTTCACCGACCTCCAGGCCGCGGCCGACGCCGACCTGGTGATCGAGGTCGCCCCGGAGTCGTACGAGATCAAGCAGCAGATCATCCGGGAACTCGACGGCGTGGTGCGCCCCGAGACGATCATCGCGACCGGCACCAACGCGCTGTCCGTGACCCGGCTCGCCGCCGAGTCGGCCCGCCCCGAGCGGGTGCTCGGCCTGCACTTCTTCAACCCCGCACCGGCGATGAAGCTGGTCGAGGTCGTCTCCTCCGTGCTCACCGCGCCCGCGGCCGTCGCCTCCGTCACGGACCTGGCGTACGCGCTCGGCAAGGAGCCCGTCGCGGTCGGCGACCGGCCCGGATTCGTCGCGGACGGCCTGCTGTTCGGCTACCTCAACCAGGCCGCGGCGATGTACGAGGCGAAGTACGCGTCCCGCGAGGACATCGACGCCGCGATGCGCCTCGGCTGCGGACTGCCGATGGGCCCGCTCGCCCTGCTCGACCTGATCGGCGTCGACACCGCCCGCACGGTCCTCGACGCGATGTACTCCGAGTCCCACGACCGGCTGCACGCCCCGGCCCCGATCCTCAAGCAGCTCAGCGAGGCGGGCCTGACCGGCCGCAAGGCGGGCCGCGGCTTCTACTCGTACGAGGAGCCGGGCAGTTCGGCCGTCGTGCGTGACGCGCTGACCCCGCCGCAGGACGGGCGCCAGGGCGGCGGCCGCACCATCCGCTCGGTCGGCGTCGCGGGCTCGGGGACCATGGCGTCGGGCATCGCGGAGGTCTTCGCGAAGGCCGGCTACGACGTGGTGCTCGCCGCGCGCAGCGAGGAGAAGGCGGAAAAGGCCAAGGCCCGCGTCGCCAAGTCGCTGGCCCGCTCGGTCGACAAGGGCCGGATGACGCAGGAGACCGCGGCCAAGACGCTGGACCGGATCGCCCCGGCCGGCACGTACGACGCGTTCGCCGACGTCGATCTGGCCCTGGAGGCGGTCGCCGAGGACCTGGCGATCAAGCAGCAGCTGTTCGCGGCGTTCGACAAGGTCTGCAAGCCGGGCGCGATCCTGGCCACCACCACCTCGTCCCTGCCGGTGGTCGCCTGTGCCCGCGCCACCTCGCGGCCCGGCGACGTGATCGGCATGCATTTCTTCAACCCGGCCCCGGCGATGAAGCTGGTCGAGGTGGTCCGCACGGTCCTCACCGACGACGACGTGCACGCGACCGTCCGGCAGGTGTGCGCGACGATCAAGAAGCACCCGGTGGACTGCGGCGACCGCGCCGGCTTCATCGTGAACGCGCTCCTGTTCCCCTACCTCAACAACGCGGTCAAGATGGTCCAGGAGCACTACGCGACGCTCGACGACATCGACGCCGCCATGAAGCTCGGCGGCGGCTACCCCATGGGCCCCTTCGAGCTCCTGGACGTCGTCGGCCTGGACGTGTCGCTCGCCATCGAGAAGGTCCTGCACCGCGAGTTCCGCGACCCGGGCCTGGCCCCGGCCCCCCTGCTCGAACACCTGGTGGCCGCGGGCTGCCTCGGCCGCAAGACCGGCCGCGGCTTCCGCGAATATGCCCGGCGGTAAGCCGGAAGCGGACGGGGGCGCGCCTGACGGCAGACCGCGCACGGACTGGGGCGGGCTGCTCGAACCGTCGGGCGGCCCCGTCCCGCAGGAGCACTCGGCTGCGCACATGCAGTACGTTCGGGTCATGCCCAAGGCCGCCAAGTCCTCACGTACGCCCGCTACGCCCGACGCTCCCGAGAGCGCGGCCGGCAGCCGCGCCGCCGCCCAACGGCTCAAGATGCGCCGGGAGCTGGCGGCCGCCGCGATGGAGCTCTTCGCGTCCAAGGGGTACGAGGCGACGACGGTCGACGAGATCGCCGCGCAGGCCGGCGTCGCCCGCAGGACCTTCTTCCGGCACTTCCGCTCCAAGGAAGAGGCGATCTTCCCGGACCACGACGACACGCTGATCCGGGCGGAGGCCGTCCTGAACGCGGCGCCGCCGCACGAGCACCCGCTCGACACGGTGTGCCGGGGCATCAAGGAAGTCATGAAGATGTACGCGGCCTCGCCGGCCGTGTCCGTCGAGCGCTACCGCCTGACGCGTGAGGTGCCCACGCTGCGGGAGCGCGAGATCGCCTCGGTGGCGCGCTACGAACGGCTCTTCACGCGCTATCTCCTGGGCCACTTCGACGAGCAGGCGCACCACGACGGGAACGACGACCCGCTCCTGGCGGAGGTCGCGGCCTCGGCGGTGGTGACCGCGCACAACCACGTGCTGCGGCGGTGGCTGCGCGCGGGTGGCCAGGGCGACGTGGAGACCCAGCTGGACCACGCCTTCGCCATCGTCCGCAGGACCTTCGGTTCGGGCATCGGGGCGGGCCGTGACACCACCACCGCTCCGGCGGCCTCGGTCAGCACCGGGGGCGACGTCCTGGTCACCGTGGCCCGGACGGACGCACCGCTCGACGAGATCATGCGGACGATCGAGAAGGCGCTGCGGGAGAGGGACTCGTAGCCCCGCCACCTTCAAAAGTCCTTTTTTGACCCGTTTCATCCTTGGGTTTTAAGGGGGCGCTACCCATCGGTAGCGCCCCCTTCTTCATGCCCTCACACCCTCTGACCTGCACTGATCGATCATCTATCAAAAATTGATGGCACTCAGTGTCTTGCCCACTGGCACGCGGTGTCATACGTTGATGTTGTCCGGGCGGCCGGCGTGCAGAGAACTTCCGTACGCCGGCTGTCCCCACAAGCCACGGCTCGTGCGCCCGGACGCCTGCGTCACAGGCAACCTCCCGCGCCACACCAAGCGCTGCCGAGCATCACCTTCGCCGAACCGACGGCACACCCTCCACCACCTGCACCAGCAGCACCCGACGTAACCCTCAAGAGCGTGCTCCCCTCGAAGGGGGCACGAACTTCGCCGGAGGCATCACCGTGAAGGAAATCCTGGACGCGATCCAGTCGCCGGACTCCACGTCCGCCGACTTCGCCGCTCTTCCGCTCCCCGACTCGTACCGCGCGATCACCGTGCACAAGGACGAGACGGAGATGTTCGCCGGGCTCGAGACCCGCGACAAGGACCCCCGCAAGTCGATCCACCTGGACGACGTGCCGGTGCCCGAACTCGGCCCGGGCGAGGCCCTGGTGGCCGTCATGGCCTCCTCGGTCAACTACAACTCCGTGTGGACCTCGATCTTCGAGCCCGTGTCCACCTTCAGCTTCCTGGAGCGGTACGGCCGCCTGAGCGAGCTCACCAAGCGCCACGACCTGCCGTACCACATCATCGGCTCCGACCTGGCGGGCGTCGTCCTGCGCACCGGCCCCGGCGTGAACGCCTGGAACCCGGGCGACGAGGTCGTCGCGCACTGCCTGAGCGTCGAGCTGGAGTCCTCGGACGGCCACAACGACACGATGCTCGACCCCGAGCAGCGCATCTGGGGCTTCGAGACCAACTTCGGCGGGCTCGCCGAGATCGCCCTGGTCAAGTCCAACCAGCTCATGCCCAAGCCGGACCACCTGAGCTGGGAGGAGGCGGCGTCGCCCGGCCTGGTGAACTCCACCGCCTACCGCCAGCTGGTCTCGCGCAACGGCGCCGGCATGAAGCAGGGCGACAACGTCCTGATCTGGGGCGCCAGCGGCGGACTCGGCTCCTACGCCACCCAGTTCGCCCTGGCCGGCGGCGCCAACCCCATCTGCGTCGTCTCCAGCCCGGAGAAGGCCGCCATCTGCGAGGCCATGGGCGCCGAGGCGGTCATCGACCGCAACGCCGAGGGCTACAAGTTCTGGAAGAACGAGCACGAGCAGGACCCCCGCGAGTGGAAGCGCTTCGGCAAGCGCATCCGCGAGCTGACCGGCGGCGAGGACGTGGACATCGTCTTCGAGCACCCGGGCCGCGAGACCTTCGGCGCCTCCGTCTACGTCACGCGCAAGGGCGGCACGATCGTCACCTGCGCCTCGACGTCGGGCTACAACCACGAGTACGACAACCGCTACCTGTGGATGTCCCTGAAGCGGATCATCGGCTCGCACTTCGCGAACTACCGCGAGGCCTGGGAAGCCAACCGCCTCATCGCCAAGGGCAAGATCCACCCCACCCTCTCCCGGGTCTACTCCCTGGAGGACACCGGGCAGGCCGCCTACGACGTGCACCGCAACCTCCACCAGGGCAAGGTCGGCGTCCTCGCCCTCGCGCCCCAGGAGGGCCTCGGGGTGCGCGACCCGGAGACGCGGGCCAAGCACATCGACGCGATCAACCGCTTCCGGAACGTCTGAGGGCTGAGGGTTCGCACATGACAGAGCGTCAGAAGGACCGGCCGTGGCTCATGCGGACCTATGCCGGTCACTCCACGGCCGAGGCGTCCAACGAGCTGTACCGGCGCAACCTCGCCAAGGGTCAGACCGGCCTCTCGGTCGCGTTCGACCTGCCCACGCAGACCGGCTACGACCCGGACCACATCCTCGCCCGCGGCGAGGTCGGCCGGGTCGGCGTCCCCGTCTCGCACGTCGGCGACATGCGGCGCCTGTTCCAGGACATCCCCCTGGACCAGATGAACACCTCGATGACGATCAACGCCACGGCCATGTGGCTCCTGGCGCTCTACCAGGTGGTGGCGGAGGAGCAGGGCGTGGACATCACGCGGCTCCAGGGCACGACGCAGAACGACATCGTCAAGGAGTACCTCTCGCGCGGGACGCACGTCTTCCCGCCGGGGCCCTCCCTCCGCCTCACCACCGACATGATCACCTACACGGTGGCCCACATCCCCAAGTGGAACCCGATCAACATCTGCAGCTACCACTTGCAGGAGGCCGGGGCCACCCCGGTGCAGGAGATCGCGTACGCGATGTCCACCGCCGTCGCGGTGCTCGACGCCGTGCGCGACTCCGGGCAGGTGCCCCCGGAGAAGTTCGGCGACGTCGTCGCCCGTATCTCCTTCTTCGTGAACGCGGGCGTCCGCTTCGTCGAGGAGATGTGCAAGATGCGGGCGTTCGGCCGCATCTGGGACCGCATCACGCGCGAGCGGTACGGCATCACCGATCCCAAGCAGCGCCGCTTCCGCTACGGCGTGCAGGTCAACTCCCTGGGCCTGACCGAGGCCCAGCCGGAGAACAACGTCCAGCGCATCGTCCTGGAGATGCTGGCCGTCACGCTCTCCAAGGACGCACGCGCGCGTGCCGTGCAGCTGCCCGCCTGGAACGAGGCCCTCGGCCTGCCCCGGCCCTGGGACCAGCAGTGGTCGCTGCGCATCCAGCAGGTGCTCGCCCACGAGAGCGACCTCCTGGAGTACGAGGACATCTTCGCGGGCTCGCACGTGATCGAGGCCAAGGTGGAGTCCCTCGTCGAGGAGTCGCTCGCCGAGATCGACCGCATCGAGCAGATGGGCGGCGCGATGGCCGCCGTCGAGTCCGGCTACCTGAAGTCGCAGCTGGTCTCCTCGCACGCCGAGCGCAGGGCGCGGATCGAGGGCGGCGAGGAGAAGATCGTCGGCGTCAACTGCTACGAGTCGACCGAGCCGAACCCGCTGACCGCGGATCTGGACACCGCGATCATGACGGTCGACCCGGCCGTCGAGAACCGCGTCGTGAAGGCCCTGGAGGTCTGGCGCGACACCCGCTACCAGCCGCCGTTCAACCACCCGCGGCCCTGCAAGGCGCTGGAGCGGCTCAAGGAGGTCGCCGCGGGCACGGGCAACCTCATGGAGGCCACCCTGGAGTGCGCACGCGCCGGTGTGACGACCGGGGAGTGGTCCGGCGCCCTGCGGGAGGTCTTCGGGGAGTTCCGGGCGCCCACGGGCGTCTCCAGCGCTCCGGTGGCCGTCGCCGCGGAGGCCGGCACCCCGCTGGCCCTGGTCCGCGACAAGGTCTCCAGGACCGCCGCCGACCTCGGCACGGGCAAGCTGCGCTTCCTGGTCGGCAAGCCGGGCCTCGACGGGCACTCGAACGGGGCCGAGCAGATCGCCGTGCGGGCCCGCGACGCCGGCTTCGAGGTGGTCTACCAGGGCATCAGGCTCACGCCCGAGGAGATCGTGGCCGCCGCGCTCGCCGAGGACGTGCACGCCGTGGGCCTGTCGATCCTCTCCGGCTCCCACGCGCAGCTCGTGCCCGACGTCCTGGTGCGCCTGCGCGAGGCGGGCGCGCCCGACATCCCCGTCATCGCGGGCGGCATCATCCCCAACAGCGACGCCGAGGACCTGAAGGCGGCGGGTGTGGCCGCCGTGTTCACCCCGAAGGACTTCGGCATCACCGAGATCATCGGCCGTATCGTCGACGAGATCCGGAAAGCGAACAAGCTCGACCCTCTGGAGGTCCCCGCATGACCGCGCCCATCAACCGTCTCCGCCCCCGCCGCTCGTGTCTGGCGGTCCCGGGGTCGAACCCGCGCTTCCTGGAGAAGGCCCAGGGCCTCCCCGCCGACCAGGTATTCCTCGACCTGGAGGACGCCTGCGCCCCGCTGGCCAAGCCGGAGGCCCGGCACACCATCGTCAAGTTCCTCAACGAGGGCGACTGGACGGGCAAGACGCGGGTGGTGCGCGTCAACGACTGGACGACCGAGTGGACGTACCGCGACGTGGTCACGGTCGTCGAGGGCGCGGGCCAGAACCTCGACTGCATCATGCTGCCGAAGGTGCAGAGCGCCGACCAGGTCGTCGCGCTCGACTTCCTGCTGACCCAGATCGAGAAGACCATGGGCTTCGAGGTCGGCAAGATCGGCATCGAGGCGCAGATCGAGAACGCGCAGGGCCTCAACAACGTCAACGCGATCGCGCAGGCCTCGCCGCGCGTCGAGACGATCATCTTCGGCCCGGCCGACTTCATGGCCTCCATCAACATGAAGTCCCTGGTCGTCGGCGAGCAGCCGCCCGGCTACCCGGCGGACGCCTACCACTTCATCCTGATGAAGATCCTGATGGCCGCGCGCGCCAACAACCTCCAGGCGATCGACGGCCCCTACCTCCAGATCAAGAACGTCGACGGCTACCGCGAGGTCGCGAACCGCGCCGCCGCGCTCGGCTTCGACGGCAAGTGGGTGCTGCACCCCGGCCAGGTCGAGGCCGCCAACGAGGTCTTCTCGCCCTCCCAGGAGGACTTCGACCACGCCGAGCTGATCCTGGACGCGTACGACTACTGCACCTCCGAGGCGGGCGGCAAGAAGGGCTCGGCGATGCTCGGCGACGAGATGATCGACGAGGCGAGCCGCAAGATGGCGCTCGTCATCTCGGGCAAGGGGCGCGCCGCCGGCATGACGCGCACCTCCAAGTTCGAGATCCCGGAGGCCTGACATGCAGTTCGGCCGCACCTACGAAGAGTTCACCGTCGGGGACGTCTACAAGCACTGGCCGGGAAAGACGGTCACCGAGTACGACGACCACCTCTTCTGCCTGCTGACGATGAACCACCACCCCCTCCACATGGACAGCAACTATGCGGAGAAGACGACGGACTTCGGGAAGAACGTCGTCGTGGGGAACTACATCTACTCGCTGCTTCTGGGCATGTCCGTGCCGGACGTCTCGGGCAAGGCGATCGCCAACCTGGAGGTCGAGTCGCTCAAGCACGTGGCGCCGACCTTCCACGGCGACACGATCTACGGCGAGACCACGGTCCTGGACAAGACGCCGTCGAAGTCCAAGTCGGACCGCGGGATCGTCTACGTGGAGACCAAGGGCTACAAGCAGGACGGCACGCTGGTCTGCGTGTTCCGCCGCAAGGTGATGGTGCCCACCGAGACGTACATCAAGGAGCGCGGGGGCGAGCAGCCCGGCCGCCCGGAGCTCCGCGACGTTCCCAAGAAGACGCAGGAGAAGTAGCCATGAGCCGACTCGCGCAGACCGCAGGTCTCACCGACATCCAGCAGGAGATCCTGTCCACGGTCCGGGACTTCGTCGACAAGGAGATCATCCCGGTCGCCACGGAGCTCGAACACCGTGACGAGTACCCCCAGCAGATCGTCGACGGCCTCAAGGAGTTGGGTCTCTTCGGGCTCATGATCCCGGAGGAGTACGGCGGTCTGGGCGAGTCGCTGCTCACGTACGCCCTGTGCGTCGAGGAGATAGCGCGTGGCTGGATGTCGGTCTCCGGCATCATCAACACCCACTTCATCGTCGCCTACATGCTCAAGCAGCACGGGACGCAGGAGCAGAAGGACACCTTCCTGCCGCGCATGGCGGCCGGCGAGGTGCGCGGCGCGTTCTCCATGTCGGAGCCCGCGCTCGGCTCGGACGTGTCGGCGATCACGTCCAAGGGCGTCAAGGACGGCGACGAGTACGTCCTCAACGGTCAGAAGATGTGGCTCACGAACGGCGGCACGTCCACGCTGGTGGCCGTTCTGTGCCGGAGTGACGAAGGACACCCGGAGGGCACGGCCCCCCACAAGTCGATGACGACCTTCCTCGTCGAGAAGGAGCCCGGCTTCGGCGAGGTCCGCCCCGGCCTCACCATCCCGGGCAAGATCGACAAAATGGGATACAAGGGGGTGGACACCACCGAACTCATCATGGACGGACTGCGAATTCCGGCCAATCGCGTGCTCGGCGGGACCACCGGCCGAGGGTTTTACCAAATGATGGACGGAGTCGAAGTCGGCCGCGTGAATGTCGCGGCGCGTGGCTGCGGCGTCGCTCAGCGTGCATTTGAGCTGGGTGTCTCATATGCCCAGCAACGCCACACTTTCGGCAAGGCGATCGCTCAGCACCAGGCGATCCAGTTCAAGCTGGCCGAGATGGCTACCAAGGTCGAGGCCGCTCATGCGATGATGGTGAATGCAGCACGCAAAAAGGACTCCGGGGAACGAAACGACCTCGAAGCAGGGATGGCGAAGTACCTCGCGTCCGAATACTGCAAAGAAGTCGTAGAGGACGCGTTCCGGATTCATGGCGGTTACGGCTTCTCGAAGGAGTACGAGATCGAGCGCCTGTACCGTGAAGCACCCATGCTGTTGATCGGCGAAGGTACCGCCGAGATCCAGAAAATGATCATTGGACGGCGTCTGCTCGAAGAGTATCGATTCCAGGGCTAGATGCCCGATTTGGGGTGTTTTCATCGAGAAGAAGGTCACACCCTGTCAACACTCTTCGGCCGTCGACTCCGCTTCCTGGCTTGCCCAGTTGTGGCTCGCAACCGATACCATCCGGAAAAAGCCGCCGTCCCCCGTTCATGCGCGGCATCATCCGCTACGAAGGTCATCCATGCCCCACAGCCAAACCTCTGCACCACGCGACAGCCTCGCTGGCGTACGCCTTGCGCGCGGAGCATCGCCGTGGCTCCTGCCGACTGTCGCGACCGCGGCACTCAGCCTCGTCCGCGCGCGCCGCTCCAAGGGCGCCGCGGCCGTAGCTGTACCCGTCACCGCCCTGGCGGCGGGCATGCTGTGGTTCTTCCGCGACCCCGAGCGTGACATCGCCCAGGGCCGGGTCATCTCCCCGGCCGACGGCGTGGTGCAGAGCATCATGCCGTGGAAGGACGGGCGCACCCGTGTCGCGATCTTCATGAGCCCGCTGAACGTCCACGTCAACCGCGCGCCCCTCGCGGGCACGGTGACGTCCGTGGAGCACATCCCCGGCGGGTTCGTCCCGGCGTTCAACAAGGAGAGCGAGAACAACGAGCGCGTTGTCTGGCACTTCGACACCGAGCTCGGCGACATCGAGATGATCCAGATCGCGGGCGCGGTCGCACGGCGCATCGTTCCCTACGTGCCGCAGGGCACGAAGGTGGAGCAGGGCGAACGGATCGGCCTGATCCGCTTCGGCTCCCGTGTCGACATCTACCTCCCCGAGGGTGTCGAGGTGGACGTCGAGGTCGGTCAGAAGACCGTGGCTGGGGTGACTCGAATTGACCGTGGTTGATCCTGAGACACAAGCGGGCTGGGTGCCCGAGGCGGCGGAGGACGAGGCCGACGAGGAGATGCCTCTCTCACTCCGCCTCTCGATAGCGGACACCCTCACCCTCGGCAACGCCACGTGCGGGTTCATGGCCGTGTACTTCACGACCACGGGCATCCTCATCCCGCACCTCCAGGGCAGCAACGAAAGCGGCATGGCGCGGCACTCCGCCGCGACCGCCGTGATCCTGATGCTCTGCGCGGCCGTCTTCGACCTCTTCGACGGGCTCGTGGCGCGCAAGCTGCGGTCCTCGCCGATGGGCGCCGAGCTCGACAACCTGTCGGACCTGATCAGCTTCGGCCTTGCCCCCGCGTACTTCGTGCTCGTCTACGGCATGGTCGCCGACGACGCGCACCAGAGAGTGGCCGCGGTCGGAGCGATCGTCGTGCTGCTGGCGGTGGTGCTGCGGCTCGCGCGGTTCAGCTGCGTGACCGTGAAGGACGGCACCTTCCAGGGCATGCCCTCGCCGTTCGGCGCGCTGACGGTCGTCTCGATCGTGCTCCTGGAGCTGCCCTTCGTGGCGACACTCCTGGCGATCATCGGTACGGCGTGGCTCATGGTCAGCCGTGTCGAGTACCCCAAGCCGCGGGGCCCCCTCGCGGTGGCGATGCTCGCCTGGATCGTGGCCGCCATGGGGCTGCTCGCGGCCTGGGCCTTCGAGGCTCCCGGCGGCCAGCTGCTGCTCCAGACCGGCTGTGCGCTGCAACTGGTGCTCGGCGCGGTCATCCCGCTGTTCGCCACGGCCCGCCGGGTGAACAACTTCCGGGACAACCGGCGCGAGGCGCGCGCGGCGCAGCTGCCGTAACGCCCACACGCAGGACACGCAGGACACGCGAAGGGGCCCGAACCACTTGGTTCGGGCCCCTTCGCGTGCGTCCGTCGCCCTCCGGCCAGAAGCCTCAGGCGCCCGGTGTGTAGCCTTCCACCGCGTCGGAGGCGCCCGGCTGCCGGACCACCTTCATGCCGCCCGTGGCGCCCTTGTCGGGGCGCAGGATGACGCTCTCCTTGGACGAGGCGGCCTTGGGGTCGCTGAAGTCCTGGGTGACGCCGAAGCCCGTGTCGTAGTCGCTGATGGTCAAGAGCGCCTTGTCGACGCCCTCCCGCGTGAGGTCCTTGCTCTCGCAGGCCTTCTTCAGGGCCTCGCCGACGATGGACGCCGCGGTCCAGCCGGCGGTCACGCCGTTGTCCAGGGAGTCCTTGGGGTAGGCCGCCTTGTAGTCGGTCACCAGCTTCTTCGCCGCGGGGGTGTCCGCGCCGATCGGGAGGGTCGGTGAGGCCACGTAGTAGTTCTTGGCCAGCGCCGGGCCCGCCTGGGTGCCCAGGAGCTGCGGGGCGAACGCCGAGTTGTTGCCGATGATCGGGACGTCGAACTTGCCGGCCGCCGCCACGCCCACCAGCGAGGCGGCCTGCCGGGGCCCCGCGCTGATGACGACGGCCTTCACGCCCGCCTTCTTCAGGGCCGCGACCTGCGCCGTCATGTCGTTGTCGGTCGCCTTGATCTTCTGCTCGACGACGGTCAGGCCCGACTTCTTGGCCATGTACCGCGAGCCCTTCAGGGCGTTCTCGCCGTAGTCGCCCTCGAAGTAGACGTGCCCGAGCTTGTCGCCCTTCTTGAGCCCCTTCTCCTTCATCAGGAAGTCGATCGCGTTGATCGTCTCCAGGTCGTACGTCGAGCCGACCACCCGCACGTACGGGCTGCCCAGGAGGTTCGCCGACCAGGCCTGCGGCAGCACGAGGGCCTTGTCGGCGTCGATCCGCTGCTTGACCGCGGCGACGAACGGGGAGCCGATGAACTGGGCGAAGCCGAGGACGTCCGGCTCCAGCTCGGTGTAGGCGGCGACCGCCTTCTGCGGGTCGTAGCCGTGGTCGCGGACGGTCAGCTTCAGCTGGCGGCCGCAGATCCCGCCGTCGGCGTTGGTCTGCTTGACGTAGAGCTGCTGGGCCTGGGTGACGCTCTTGCCGAGGGTCGCGTAGACCCCCGTCATGTCGGTGAGCACACCGAGCTCGATCGTCTTGGCGGAGACGCCGACGCCGGTCTTGACCCCGCCCGCGCCCTCCTTGTCGCCTTCGCCGTCGCCCGCCTTGGAGCTGCACCCCGCCGCCGCCAGCAGCGCGGCGAGCGCCGTCGCCGTCGCGGTGGCCCTTTTCAACCTGCGTGAACTCATCGTTCCTCCCCTGAAGTGTGGCCGGACGTCGGCCTGGAGCGCCGGGCGGTGATGCTGGCCAGACCGCCGGGCAGGAACAGCACCACCGCCACGACGGCGGCGCCGTACAGATACCGGGATGCCTCGCCCGGTGTGATCCCGCCACTGCCGGGGGCCGAGACCAGGGGCAGCGCGTCGCTGTACCGGGTCAGGAGCTGCGGCAGCAGGGACACCACGGCGGCACCGGCCACCGCGCCCGCCACCGAGCCGAGGCCGCCGATGACGATCATGGCGAGGTATTCCAGGGACAGCGTGATGCCGAAGTAGTCCGGCACGGTCCGCTGGAAGACGAGGGCGAGCAGGACGCCCGCGAGGCCCGCGTACATCGACGACAGGACGAAGACGCCCGCGCGGTAGCGGGCGACGGGCACCCCGATGACACCGGCGGCGATGCGGTGGTCGCGGATGGCGTTCATGGCGCGTCCGGGGCGCCCGCGCAGCACGCCGCGGGCGAAGAGCCCGCAGGCGACGAGCAGGACCAGGCCCGCGTACCAGAGCTTCTCGGCCGCCCCGAAGGGCACGGCGGCCACCACGAGCTCACTCTCGTCGAAGGTGATGCCGAAGACGCTCAGGGGCGGCACGTCACGTCCGTTGGAGCCGCCCGTCAGATCGTGGGCGTTGAAGAGCACGTGCTGTCCGATGAAGATCAGCGCGAGGGTCGCGATGCCGAGGTAGGCGCCGCGCAGGCGCCCCGCGATGGGGCTGAAGATCCCGCCGGCGATCCCCGCGACGCCGACCGCCAGGGTCGCCGCGATCCAGGTGGGCAGGCCGAGCCCGGTCAGGCCGTCGCCGCCCTCCCCCGCGAAGACGCAGTAGCCGTACGCGCCGATCGCGAGGAAGAAGGCGTGGCCCATGGAGAGCTGGCCGGTCGCGCCGGTGAGGAGGTTCAGGCCGATCGCGCCGATCGCGGCGGCCATGGCGAAGAGGCCTGCCTGGAGCCAGAACCGGTCGAGGTAGAAGGGCAGGGCGAGCAGGAGGACGGCGCCCGCGATCCAGAGGTACGGGCGGGGGCGGGCCAGCTTCGTGCGGCCTCGGGAGCGCAGCTCCCGTCCACGGGCCAGGACTTCAGACACGGGCGAGCTCCTTTGTGCCGAAGAGTCCGGCGGGCCGGATGAGGAGGATGACGGTCATCACGAGGTAGGGCGCCAGATCTCCGAGGCCGCGGCCCAGGAAGGTCAGTTCGCTCTGGTAGCCGGTGGCGAGGGATTCGGTGACCCCGACGATCAGGCCGCCGACCAGCGCGCCCGTGGTGGAGTCCAGGCCGCCGAGGATCGCGGCGGGGAACGCCTTCAGGGCGGCGAGGGAGGTGGCCCGTTCGAGCCCCGGGGTCGGGAAGACGGTGAGGAAGAGCGCCGCCACCGCGGCCAGGCCGCCCGCCACCGCCCAGGCGCCGAGCGAGACCCGGCCCAGGCGCACGCCCATCAGGGCGGCGGTCTCCGGGCTCTCCGCGGCGGCGCGCATCGCCACGCCCCAGGAGGTGTAGCGGAAGGCGAGCAGGAAGACGGTGATGAGGAGCCCGGCGGCGACGAACGCGGCGATCCGCGTGTACGCGATGGACACCGATCCGACGGTGAGCACCGAGTCGCCCCAGGGGTCGCCGAGCGACAGCACGTCGGTGCCCAGGCGCCGGGTGAGTTCGGTGGTGAGCAGGATGTCGACGCCGATGGTGACGATGGCGAGGACGCTGTGGTCGGAGCCGCGGTAGCGCCGCATGACCAGGAACTCGATGGCCGCGCCGACGACGGCGGCGCCCGCGATGCCCACCAGCAGCGCCGCCCAGAAGCCGATGTCGTCGTGGAGGGTCGCGGTGATGTAGCCGCCGGCCAGGAGCAGCGAGGCGTGGGCGAAGTTCACGACTTCCGTGGCCCGGAAGATGACGACGAAGCCAAGCGCGATGAGGGCGTAGACGGACCCCATCGAGAGGCCGTTGAGCAGGAGCTCGACGAAGGTGGTCACGAGGCGGCCTCCTCTCCCAGGTACGCGCGCACGACCGCCGGGTCGTTCTGTACGGCCGCCGGGGCGCCGTCCGCGATGCGCTTGCCGAAGTCGAGTACGGTCACCGCGTCCGCGAGCCGCATCACCACCCCCATGTCGTGTTCCACCAGGACGATCGAGATTCCGAGGCTGTCGCGGACGCCCGCGATGACGGCGGCGGTGCGCTGCCGCTCGTCCGCGGTCATGCCCGCGACGGGTTCGTCGAGCAGGAGGAGCCGGGGCTCCATGCACAGGGCGCGTGCCAGCTCGGCGAGCTTCTGCTGCCCGTACGGCAGAGAGCCGGCCGGGGCGTGCAGTTGGTGTTCGATGCCGACGAACGCGGCGATCTCCCGGACGCGTTCGCGGTGCGTGCGCTCCTCGCGTGCGGCCGACGGGAGGCGCAGGCCCGCGGCGAGGAATCCGGTGCGGGTCAGCCGGTGGCGGCCGAGCATCAGGCTGTCGGCGACCGTCGCGCGCGGCGGCAGGGCGAGGTTCTGGAAGATCCGTGCCACGCCGAGGCCGGCGATGCGGTGCGGAGGCATCGCCGTCAGCTCGTCCTCACCGAAGCGGACGCTGCCGCCGGTGGCGCGGTACACGCCGGACAGGACGTTGAAGCAGGTGGACTTCCCCGCGCCGTTGGGTCCGATGACGGCGTGCACGGTGCCGGGCCGCACGGTGAAGCTGACGGCGTCGAGCGCGGTGAGCCCCGCGAAGCGCACGGTCAGGTCCCGTACCTCCAGGGCCGGTACGCCGCTCGTGGCCACCGGGGCGGCAGCGGCCGCCGCGTGGTCGTCGGTCATCGTCCGGCCGCCCATCGCCGCAGCACCGGAAGGGCGGAGACTCCGCGCGAGGCGTCGGCCGCGGCGGTCTCGTCGACCACGCCGAGGTAGCGGCGGCGTACCTCGTCGGAGGCGGCCAGCTCGTCCGCCGGGCCCGCCAGTGCCACTTCGCCCACGTCCAGGACGTACGCCCGGGAGGCCAGGCGCAGCGCGAGGGCGGCGTTCTGCTCGACGAGGAGGACCGCGGTGCCCTGGGCGTTGATCTCCTGGATGGTGTCGGCGATGCGGGCCGCCATCAAGGGGGCGAGCCCCAGGGAGGGTTCGTCGAGGAGCAGCAGCTTCGGCGAGGCCATCAGCGCCCTGCCCACCGCGAGCATCTGCTGCTCGCCGCCCGACAGGAGCCCGGCCCGCTGGCCCGCGCGCTCGGCGAGCACCGGGAAGAGTTCGTGGACGCGGTCCAGGGCCCTGGACTTCACGGTCCGGCTGCCGGCGGAGCCGAAGGCGCCGGCCCGCAGGTTGTCGGCGACGGTCATCCGGGCGAACACCCTTCTGCCTTCCGGCACTTGGGAGACCCCGGCGGCGACCACCCGGTCCGCGTGCAGACCGTCGATGCGCCGCCCGCCGAAGTGGACGGAGCCGGTGGTCAGCGCCCCCCGGTGGAAGCCGAGGGTGCGTGAGATGGCGCGCAGGAGCGTCGACTTGCCCGCGCCGTTGCCGCCGAGGACGGCGACGACGGCGCCCTCCGGTACTTCGAGCGACACCTGGCGCAGAGCGCGCACCGGCCCGTAGCCGACCGACGCGTCCTGTACGACCAGTCCGGAACCACCCACCTGGGACCCCCCATCCTGTGCCTGCCTTGCTCGTGCCGCAGGGGCCTCCCGTACCGCTCGGCCCTCCGCGTGGCGCTCAGCCCAGCACCGCCGCGCCCGCCCGTCCACGGCCGGTGTCCGAATCGCTGCGGGTGACCAGCGCGACCGGCCGCCGGTTGTGCACGGGCACAACACCGCGTGTCAGGGGCCTGCCAGGGGTGGCCGGGCAGTGGCATTCTCCGCAGCACGACGACACGGCGGGCGGCGGCGGTGGGGGGCGGATCCATGAGCGGGCGCAGGCCTCGGACGGGCCACGACTGGAAAGTGCTCGAGGAGGCGTGCGTGGCGCTGAAGCCCCGCATACCCGAACTGGTGGACGAACATCTGCGGCAGCTCTTCGAGCACTCGCCGGTGTACGCGCGGGTCCTCCCGTACGACCAGCAGTGGCGGGAGGCCGAGGACGCGATGCGCATCGGCATCGAGACGATCTCGGCGCCGCGCGCCTCGCCGCGCCGGGATCTGGAGTACGCCGAGGAGGCGGGCCGGCGCCGGGCCCAGCAGGGGCTGCCGCTGGATCTGGTGGTGCACTCGTACCGGAACGCGGGCTATCTGGTCTGGGACTCGCTGCTCGACGGCGCGGTGGGGCGGGACCCGGAGAAGCTCGCGGTCCTGATGCGGTCGGCGACGATGGTGTGGTCGGCGGTCGACGCCCAGGCGGCGGCAGCGTCCGACGCGTACCGCGCGACGGAGATGGAGCTGCGGCGGCGCACCGACGAGCAGTTGCAGGCGCTGCTCGACGCCCTCCTGGAAGGCCAGACCGCGCCCGGCCTCGCCGCGCAGGTGGCCGCGGGGCTCGATCTGCCCGAGCGCGGGCCGTACGCGGTGGTGGTGCTGCGCGCCGAGCGGCGGGACGGGCGTGCCGCGTTCCACCGGCAGATCCAGCGGGCCGGGTTCCGCTTCGTCTGGCGGATGCGGACGGACCGGGAGGTGGGCGTGGTGGCGCTCGGCGCGGAGGAGGGCCTGGACGAGCTGGCCGCGGCACTGGAGGGGCGGTGCCCGGGACCCGGCGGGATCAGCCCCGTGGTGCCGGGGCTCGCGGAGCTCGGCCATGCGCGGCGCCTCGCGGAGCTGGCGCTGCGCACGTGCCCGCCGGACGCGACGGGGATCGTACGGCTCGACGAGCGGATGCCGACGGCTCTGGTGGTGAGCCAGCCGGAGCTTGCGGCGCGCCTCGTGTCGGACGTCTTCGGGGAGGTGCTCGCGCTGGAACCGGCGGACCGGGCGGTGCTCCTGGAGACGCTGGACGCGTGGCTGCTGTGCGAGGGGTCGGCGGGGCGGGCCGCGGGGCGGCTCTACTGCCACCGGAACACGGTGTTCAACCGCCTGCGCCGCCTCGAACAGCTGACGTCACGGTCGCTGGCGCGGCCACGGGACCTGATGGAGATGACGCTGGCCCTCGACGCGTATCGGCTGGCGCCGGGCTAGAGCGGGGTCGGTCCGCCCCCGGCAGCGGCGCGCACCGCTGTCGCCGGCTGCGCCGAGCTCGTCCTCAAACGCCGGACGGGCTGAAACCTCAGCCCGCCCGGCCTCGTCAGGGGCGCACGGCGCCTAGCTCAGGAAATCGCGGGCGATTCCCTCTGCCACCGTTTCCAGGATCGGGCCCGCCTCGGCGATGCAGCGGGCGACGTCCGGCTCCACGTCCGTGAGGGCGTACGCGCGGCGGATGCCCGCCTTGCCCAGCGCCTCCGCCGGAAGGGCCAGGCGGCCGCAGACCGCCACGACCTCCACCCCCGCCGCACGGGCCGCCGCGGCGACCCCGGCGGGAGCCTTGCCGTGGAGGGTCTGCTCGTCCAGGGAGCCCTCCCCCGTGATCACGAGGGACGCCCGCGCGAGCGCCGGGGCGAAGCCGAGGACGTCCAGCATGACCTCGATCCCGGGGCGGAAGCTCGCGCCGAGCCCGACGAGGGCCCCGTAGCCGATGCCGCCCGCGGCTCCGGCGCCCGGGGACTCGGCGTACTCCAGGGCCGAGGAGCCCACCGACTCGGAGAGCACCCGCGCGAAGTGCGCGAGGGCCGCGTCCAGCTCGGCGACGTCCTCGGGGCTCGCCCCCTTCTGCGGCCCGTACACCGCGGGAGCGCCCTTCGGGCCGGTCAGCGGGTTGTCCACGTCGCTGGCCAGGACCAGGTCGACGGAGGCGAACCGCTGGTCGAGCCCGGACAGGTCCGCCGTGGCCAGCGAGGCGAGCGGGCCGCCTCCCGGCGCCACCGGCTCCCCCGCCGCGTCCAGGAAGACCGCGCCCAGGGCGGCCAGCATCCCGGCCCCGCCGTCCGTCGTCGCACTGCCGCCGACGCCGAAGACGATGGTCCGCGCGCCCGCGTCGAGCGCGGCACGCAGCAGTTCCCCGGAGCCGTACGTCGTGGAGGTGAGCGGCGCGAAGACGCCCTCGGGCAGCAGCTGGAGGCCGGACGCCTCCGCCATCTCCACCACGGCGGTCCCGTCCCGCAGCGCGTACGCCGCGGTGACCTCGTCGCCGAGCGGTCCCGTCACCCGCACCTCACGGCGCTCGAAACCGGCCGCGACCGCCGCGGCGACCGTGCCGTCGCCGCCGTCGGCCACCGGCAGGGCCTCGATCTCCACCCGCGGGGCGACACGGCGCAGCCCGGCCGTCACCCGCTCCGCGACCTGCACGGCCGTGAGTGAGCCCTTGAACTTGTCCGCGGCGATGAGCACATGCCCCGCCGTCCCAGCAGCGTCCGCCACCTTGCATCCCCTTGCTTTCCGGGCCTTGCTCGCGTCAAGGCAGTCGCGCCGCTGCGACCATAACCGCAGGAGGGGCCGCCTGCCCATGGCCGTCCGCATATCGGAGCCTCGGGTCCCACCTTTAAATCGCCGTAAAGCAGCAGATAAGGGTGCGGTGCGCAGCCAGAAATGATCGATCAGCGGTCGCCCGAGGGGCCGGACGCCGTCCGGAGCGCGCAGCTGGGCGGAAACCAGACAAACGTCTCGCGCTCCACGCCGAACCGATCGCGTTGAGGGCGCGCACCCGCCCCGGATTCGGTACACCGGAGGCATGACCCCAGCGCATACGGAACTCGCCGACCGTGTCCTCGGCGGCTGGATCGGGCGGATCGCGGGCAACATGCTCGGCAAACCCATCGAGCGGGGCGACTACTGGACGCGAGAGCGCATCGAGCGCTACTTGCGGCAGGCCGACGCGCTGCCGCTCGCCGACTACCTGCCCGAGCCGCCCTCCTGGGTGGAGGAGTTCCAGCTGCGTCCCGAGTGGCAGCAGTGCGTCCGCGGCCGGGTGCACGGCAGCTGCCGCGACGACGACGTGGACTACGCGATCCTCGGACTGCACCTCCTGGAGACCCACGGGCCCACGTTCAGCACCGAGCAGGTGGGCGAGCTGTGGCTGCTGCGGCTTCCCTATCTTCAGACGTTCACCGCCGAGCGCGCCGCGTACCGGAATCTCGCGAACGGACTCAAGCCACCGCTCACCGCCACGTACGAGAACCCCTGCCAGGAGTGGATCGGCGCCCTCATCCGCGCCGACGTCTTCGGCTGGACCAACCCCGGCTCCCCGCGCCGCGCCGCCTCCCTCGCCCGCCGCGACGCCGTGCTCTCCCACACCGGCAACGGCGTCTACGGGGCGATGTGGGCGGCGGCGCTCGTCTCGGCCGCGTTCACGGCGGCCACCCCGCGCGCCGCACTCGACGCCGCGTTCGGCGTGATCCCCTCCAGCTGCCGGCTCGCCCGTACCGTGCGCCGGGTCGTCTCGCTGCACGAGGCCGGGCTCAGCTGGGAGGAGACGCTGGCCACCACCGAGGCCGAGACCACCGGGCTCGGCTGGATCCACGCGGTGCCGAACTCGGCCGTCCTGACCGCCGGACTCCTGTACGGGGACGGCGACTTCACCCGGACCATCGCCCTGACCGTGCGCGGCGGCCTCGACACCGACTCGAACGGCGCGACCGCGGGGTCCGTCGCGGGCGTGCTGTGCGGGGCCAAGGCGATCCCCGCGCAGTGGCGGGACCCGCTGGAGGACCGGGTGCGCAGTGCGGTGTTCGGTTTCGACGGCGTGAGCATCAGCGAACTGGCCGCGCGGACCGTGGAGTTGGCGAAGGAGTAGCGGGGCCGCGGGTGAGGGAGAGGCCGCGGGGCGCGGGCTCAGTCGAGGCCGCGCCCGTGCCGTCGCGTCTACCCTTTTCACGTGACCACTCAGGATTACGCCACGTACATCGCGGGTCTCCCCCGCATCATCGCCGGTGCCGCCGCGCTCTTCCGGGACTCCGAGGGGCGCGTGCTGCTCGTCGAGCCCAACTACCGCGAGGGGTGGGCGCTGCCCGGCGGCACCATCGAGTCGGACGAGGGCGAGACACCCCGGCAGGGCGCGCGCCGCGAGACCGCCGAGGAGATCGGCCTGGACGTCGAGCTGGGGGCACTCCTCGCGGTGGACTGGGTGCCGGGCACGACGCGGCCCCCGCTGGTCGCCTATCTGTACGACGGCGGGGTGCTCGGCGACGACCGGCTGAAGTCGATCAGGCTTCAGGAGGAAGAGCTGCTCTCGTGGCGTCTGGTGGCCCGCGAGGATCTCGCACGGTTCCTGCCGGGCGAGCTGGGGCTGCGGGTGCGGGCCGCTCTGGAGGCGCTCGACGCGGGAACGGGCGCCGTGGAGCTGGAGAACGGGCTGCGGGTCGGCTGACCGCCGCGCGCGCCGGCGCCGTTCAGAAGAGGGCGTCCTCCTGGCGTGGCGTCGTCGCGCCCTCGAAGGCGAGAAGCTGCTGCTTGCGGTTCAGCCCGCCGCCGTAGCCGGTGAGCGAACCGCCGGCGCCGATCACCCGGTGGCAGGGCACGATGAGCCCGATCGGGTTCTTGCCGTTGGCCAGGCCGACCGCGCGCGAGGCGTTGGGCTTGCCCAGCAGGGCGGCGAGTTCGCCGTACGTGCGGGTCTCCCCGTACGGGATGAGCCGCAGCTGCTCCCAGACGGTGCGCTGGAACGGCGTGCCGTCCAGTCGCATCGGCAGGTCGAACTCCCGCAGCTCGCCCGCGAAGTACGCCGTGAGCTGGCTGATCGTCTCGCCGAACGGGCTCGCGTCGCGGTCGCCGAAAGTCTCCTCGGCCGGGCGGTGGCGCTGCTCCGTCATGTAGAGACCGCTGAGGACGCCGTCGGTGGCGACGAGGGTCAGGACGCCGTACGGGCTGTCGACGAGGGTGTGCTGACGGTGACCGCTGGTCACGGGGCTGCGCATGGGACGGTCCTTTGTCGGTCGGGTGGAGGGCGGAGGGAGCGTTGCGGAGGGCTCTTACGCCGGGGGGCCGGGGGTGGCCGGGGTGCCCGGGATCGTGTTGACGGGGTGGTCGCCGGTCGCCCACAGGTACTGGACGGCGTACGCCCGCCAGGGGCGCCAGGCCGCGGCCCGTTGGGTGAGCGCCGCCGGGGTGTGCGGCAGGCCGAGCTCCTCGGCCGCGCGCCGGATCCCGAGGTCGGTGGGGAGGAAGGCGTCGGGGTCGCCGAGGGCCCGCATCGCGATGACCTCGACCGTCCAGGGCCCGAAGCCGGGCAGTTCGGTGAGCCGGGCGCGGGCCTCCTGCCAGCCGCTCTCCACGCCGAGCCGGAGTGATCCGTCGGCGAGGTGGCGGACCAGCGTGGTCAGGGTGGTGCGGCGGCTGCGGGGCAGGGCGAGCGCCTCGGGATCGAGCGCGGCCAGGGCTTCGGGCGCCGGGAAGAGGTGGGTGAGGCCGCCCTCGGGGTCGTCGACCGGCTCGCCGTGCGCGGTGACCAGGCGTGCGGCGTGGGTGCGGGCGGCGGCCGTGGAGACCTGCTGGCCGAGCACCGCGCGGACGGCGAACTCCGCCTCGTCGACCGTGCGCGGCACTCGGCGGCCCGGTGCCTTGGCCACCAGGGGCGCCAGCAGCGGGTCGGCGCTCAGCTGGCCGTCCACCGCCACCGGGTCCGCGTCCAGGTCGAGCATGCGGCGGCAGCGGCTGATGGCGATCGTGAGGTCGCGCAGGTCGGTGAGGCTCAGGCGGCACGCGATGTGGTCCGGGGCGGGGGTCAGGGCGACGACTCCGTGGCCGTACGGGAGGCGGAGCGTGCGGCGGTAGGCGCCGTCGCGCCACTCCTCGACGCCCGGTACGGCGGTGGCGATGAGGTGGCCGAAGAGGTTGTCGGGGTTGAGCGGGGCGCGGAACGGGAGGCGCAGCGAGAGCGCGCCGGGCGTCGACGCCCCTCTGCGGGCCTTCGGGGCGCGCTCGCGCAGTTCGCCGGGGGCCAGGGCGAAGACCTCGCGGACCGTGTCGTTGAAGGTGCGGATCGAGGCGAAGCCCGCGGCGAAGGCGATCTCGGCCATGGGCAGCGGGGTCGTCTCGATGAGGAGGCGGGCGGTCTGGGCGCGCTGGGCCCTGGCCAGGGCGAGGGGGCCCGCGCCGAGCTCGGCGAGGAGCTGGCGTTCGACCTGGCGGGTGCTGTAGCCGAGGCGGGCGGCGAGGCCGGGGACGCCTTCGCGGTCCACCACTCCGTCGCCGATGAGGCGCATGGCGCGGGCCACGAGGTCGGCGCGCTGGTTCCACTCGGGAGAGCCGGGGCTGCTGTCGGGGCGGCACCGCTTGCAGGCCCGGAACCCTTCCTGCTGGCAGGCCGCCGCGCTCGGGTAGAAGCTCATGTTCTCGGGCTTGGGCGGGACCACGGGGCAGCTGGGGCGGCAGTAGATGCGGGTGGTGAGGACCGCCGTGTAGAACCATCCGTCGAACCGGGCGTCCTTCGACTGCACGGCCCGCACGCAGCGGTCGGCGTCGGTGTGCATCGAGAGGGGCGGCGGGCCGGTGGTGGTCATGCCTCAAGGATCGGGCATGGCGGGTGGGGTGGCTGGCGAGAATCCGACATGGCCCTCGGCAGCCCGCGGTGGCGGCCGGCAGCCGCTGCCACGGGCTCACCCCGTGCCGGTCACCCCGGTCACGCCGTGCGCAGCCTGCGCCACACCGCCTTCGCCGCGTTGTGCCCGGACATGCCGTGCACGCCGGGCCCGGGCGGAGTCGCCGAGGAGCAGATGAACACGGCCGGGTGCGCGGTGCCGTACGGAAAGAGGGAGAGCTTGGGGCGGAGGAGCAGCTGGAGTCCGCTGGCGGCGCCGCAGGCGATGTCACCGCCCACGTAGTTGGCGTTGCGGGCGGCCATCTCGGGCGGGCCCGCGGTGGCGCGGGCCAGGACGCGGTCACGGAAACCGGGGGCGAAACGCTCCAGCTGGCGCTCGATGGTGTCGGTGAGATCGCCGTCCCAGCCGCCCGGCACATGGCCGTACGTCCAGAAGACGTGCTTGCCCTCGGGGGCGCGGGTCGGGTCGACGACACCGGGCTGCACGGTGATGAGGAACGGCGGGTCGGGCGCGCGGTTCTCGCGCGACGCGGCGTTCAGTGCGGCGCCGATCTCCTCGCTGCTGCCCCCGACCTGCACGGTGCCGGCCGCGTGGGCCTCCTTCGCGGTCCACGGGACGGGGCCGTCGAGGGCGTAATCGATCTTGAAGACGCTCGCGCCGTACCGGTACTTCTCATAGCTGCGCCCCAGGCCCGCGATCCGGGCCAGCGCGGTGGGCGAGGTGTCGAAGACGTACGCGCGGGCCGGCGGCAGGTCGTCGAGGCGCTTGACCTCGTAGTCCGTGTGGACCGTGCCGCCGAGGTCCTTGAGGTACGCGGTGAGCGCGTCCGAGATCGACTGTGAGCCGCCGCGGGCGACCGGCCAGCCGCGGGCGTGCGCGGCCAGCGCGAAGACCATGCCGACGGCGCCGGTGGCCATCCCGCCGAGCGGCGCGATGACGTGGGCGACGAGTCCCGAGAACAGGGCGCGGGCCCGGTCGTCGCGGAAGCGCCGCATCAGCCAGGTGGAGGGCGGCAGGCCCGCCAGGCCGAAGCGGGCGAGGGTCAGGGGGTCGCGCGGCAGCGCGGTCGACGGCAGCGCCATGAAGTCCTGGAGGAGGGTGTCCCACTTGCCGACGAAGGGGTCGATGAGCCGTCGGTAGGCCCCCGCGTCGCGCGGTCCGAAGGAGGCGGCGGTCTCGGCGACGGACCGGGACAGCACGGCGGCGGTGCCGTCCGTGAAGGGGTGCGCCATGGGCAGCTGCGGCTGGAGCCACTCCAGGCCGTACCGGTCGAGGGGCATGGTGCGGAACACGGGCGAGTTGACGCCCAGCGGGTGCGCGGCGGAACAGGGGTCGTGCCGGAACCCGGGAAGCGTCAGCTCCTCGGTCCGCGCCCCGCCGCCCACGGTGTCCTTGGCCTCGAACACGGCCACCGAGAAGCCCCGGCGGGCCAGCTCGACGGCAGCGGTCAGACCGTTCGGTCCCGCCCCCACGATGACGGCATCAAGCATCGACGGCACCTTCGGACTCCTTTGTCAGCCGATGGCCTCTGCCGCCCAGGATAGGCCGGACCGCCGACAGCGCCGTGGGCGCGGGTGGCCTCTGACGGGTGACGGCTCGGCGACGCGCGGTACGGCGTGCTGACGGAGGGTCCCGCGGATCAGGCCGCGGCCGACAGCAGCTCCACCACCCGGTCGACCGTGGCCGCGTCCCGCCCGGCCGTGAACGGCAGCGCGTTGGCGCCCGCTATGCGGAAGGGCTCACCGGCGACGGTGAGATTGCTGCCGCCGGCCTCCGCCACGAGCAGCAGGCCCGCCGCGTGGTCCCAGGCCAGCTCCCAGGAGAAGGCCACCGCGTCCAGCTCGCCCTTGGCTATGGCCAGATACTCCAGGCCCGCCGAACCGCACGGGCGCGGCGCGAGGCCCGGGGTGCGCAGGCCGAGCAGCGCCTGCTTCTGCTCGGGCGTGGTGTAGTCCGGGTGCGAGGTCGCCACTTCGAGGACCTCTCCCGGTGAACCGGCCACCAGCCGCTCCCCGTCCAGCCAGGCGCCCTTGCCGCGCACGGCGACCGCCATCTCGTCCAGCGCGGGGGCGTACGTCCAGGAGGCGATCACGTCTCCGCGCCAGGCCAGCGCGATCAGCATGCAGAATCCGGGGTCGCCGTGCACGAACTGGCGTGTGCCGTCGACGGGGTCGACGATCCACACCGGTGCGTCGGTGCCTATGGCCGCGTAGGTCGACGGGTCCGCGTGGACCGCTTCCTCGCCCACGACCACCGAGCCCGGGAGCAGCGCGGTGAGGGCCTTCGTGAGCTGCTCCTCGGCGAGGCGGTCGGCCACCGTCACGAGGTCGTGCGGGCCGCTCTTCTGGATGACGTCACCCTCGGCGAGCTGCCGGAATCTCGGCATGACCTCGGCCGCGGCGGCCTTGCGGAGTGCTTCTTCGACGTCCGGGACGCCACGTACGAGAAAGTCTTCGATCACTTCGATCATGCATCCATGAGAGCACGCCGGACTGACAATCCGTACGGGTCGGGGGAAGGGGGCATGGATTCGAGATGAATCCCACGTGACCTGGCCCCCGGGCCTGTGTTTCCTCTCCCCCAGGGGCCCCACGAGACCGAACGTGCCCCGGTGGTCTCAGTCTCCCCGCGGGTGGTCAGTAGGGGGCCTCCCGGTTCTCCATGTGGTCGCGCAGACGGTCCGTGTCCCGCGGGGTCCAGCCCTCCCGGGGGACGATCGCCGCCCAGCCGTCCACCGGAGCCGTTCCGTAGCGGTGGCCGTGCGGGGCGTCCACTCCGTACGAGACCGCCATGTCCACCGTCGTCTGCCAGAAGCTGACGGCGGGGAACCAGCGGATCGCCGGGGTGATGTCCGGGCCGAGCGGCTCGTCGAGCCACTCCGGGCGGTGCAGGAACAGGTCGGAGGACCACCAGACGACGGGGTCGGACGCGTTCTGCAGATAGACGACGCGCGGGTCGCCCCAGGCGGCGGCGGGGCCGGGCCGCTTCAGGTCCCGCCGGGGGAACTGGGCGAACCGCACGTTCTCGCCGTCCTCGTACAGCGGTCGCCAGACCGGGCTTCCGGCGTCGCGGTGATCGCGGATCTCGCGCGACATCGGGGCGAAGTTGGGCGTGCCGACGATGAGCGCCCCGTCCGTGCGCGCGAGCAGGTCGTCCACGCCGTCGAACGACGACTCGATCGCGTACCCGCCCAGGCTCTCCCCCGTGACGACGAGCTTGGGCCGGTCGTCCGCGGGCAGGGCGGACCAGGTCGCGAGGACCGCCTCGACGAGCCCGCGCGTGGCCTGCGCGGCGCGCTCCTTGTCGACGAGGAAGGAGACCCAGCTGGGCAGGTAGGAGTACTGGACGGCGACGATGGCGGTGTCGCCGTCGTGCATGTACTCCAGGGGTTCGCTGATGTCGGCGTTGACCCAGCCGGTCCCCGTCGTCCCCGCGATGGCCAGGACGTCCCGGTCGAAGGCGCCGGTCCGCTCCAGCTCCCGTACGGCGAGGCGCGCCTTGGCCTCGAACGGGTCGCGGCTGCTGAAGGCCTCCGGCGCCGACGCGCTGACGTAGACCCGGACGGGGTCCTTGGCGGGCCGGCCCGTGTACGCGCTGATCTGCTGCCTGGTCGGTGTGGACCCGGCGAAGTTGCGGCCCTGGAATCCGAGGTCCTGCCAGCGCAGGAGCGAGCCCGGACCGCCCGAGACCAGCGAGGACGTCGGCCGGTGGATGCCTTCCTCGGTGCCGCCGTTCGTCGTGTAGGCGATGCGGTCCGCGAGGTCGATGACACCGCGCTGGAAGACGACGTCACGCAGCCCCACCGTGACGATCATCGCGCTCAGCGCCAGGCCCAGCCCGATGGCGACGGGCAGCGGCACGAACCGGTGCAGGGCGCGGATCAGCGTGCGTGAGCCGAGCCGGACACCCCGGGCGGCGAGCAGGAGCAGGGCCCAGAGCAGGAAGGCGATCAGGATGATGGCCGCCGTGTGCCAGGCCATGGTCGGGGGAAGCCCCTGGAGCTCGCGCAGCCGGCGCTGGGCGTGGTCGCTCTCGGCGATCAGCCAAAGCGAGAGGACGGTCGCGATCACCCAGTACGCCTGCCAGAGACGGGCCCGCGTCGTGTCGCCGGGCCGCCACCGGAACAGGGCGCGGCACAGGGTGGCGACCAGCGAGCCGAGGGCGTAGCCCATGGTCGCGGTGATCCCGCCGACGACGCCTTGCAGCAGCCAGGGGCGGGGCACGAGGGACGGCGTGAGCGAGAGCCAGAAGAAGACGGTGCCGAACCAGGCGGCGGTCAGGTCCGGCCAGCGCCGGACGAGACGGCCGGGGTCGGGCCGCTCCCAGTAGGGCTTCCTCGCGACCGCCCCCGCGCGCCCGGCAAGGCCCCGTGCGCCCCGCGCGAGCCGCCGCACGGCCCGCCGTCCGGTGTCGCGCACGGTGTCCGCTCGCCCGGACATGGTCTTCGCCAACCCGTTCACCGCCACCTCGTCCTCGTCCCCTCCCCTACATACTGCGCAAACCAGGTACAAACGGCCCATCGTGGGCCCGTCGTGGGCCCGTCGGGGTTCGTCGTGGGCCCGTCGTCACGGACCCGCTACCGCTCCGCGTTGAGCGCGTCGACCGCTCCCCGCGCGTCCCCGATGGACAGGTAGTCCACGGCCACGAAGTTCACCGGCCTGCCGCGCTTGCGCTCGCACGCGTGTACGCGGTCGAGCACCGCCTGCCGCCGGTTGACCGTGCCCGCGTCGAGGCGGCTGCCGCCGTCGATGGTGATGAAGTGGTTCAGGAGGAAGAGCCGCTTGTCCGAGCCGCCCCAGTGCGGGACGCAGCTCAGGTCCGCGGGGCTGCGGAAGGCGAACGGCGTCTCCATCCCGTACCGGTAGAAGTTGCGGTACCAGTCCTGCGGGCCGTCGGCGCGCTCGGCGAACACCACCAGGCGCCGGCCGCCGTCGATCATCTCGCCCAGCTCGGGCCACGGCGCGTCCGGATCGGCGTCCGGCGTGAACAGCAGGTCCATGAGCCCCGCCTCCTCGAAGGCCGCCGCCGTCCGTTGCGCGTCGACGGCGTCCTGCACGATCAGCGTGACCACCTCGGTGGGGTGGGCCCGCAGCCAGTCCCCGGTCTCGCGCAGCGTGGGCACGAGGCCGACCGCCCCGGCCCGGCAGACCGAGTGGCAGAGCCACAGGCCGTCGCGGGGCGGGTTGAACTTGTTGATCGCGGCCTTGATCTGCTTCTGGAGCCGGGGCGAGAGATCCGAGTCCCGCAGCCGTTCGTCGATCTGCTCGGGCCCCTCCCAGGTGTAGGTGTCGATCTGGAGCGCGCGGACGCCGTCGTTCAGCTGTGCCGTGATGTGCGGGTCCTGGAGGGGCCCGATGAACTTGTCGGCCGTGGTGGACATGGCGTTGTGCGAGGTGAGCTGGGCGATCTCGTCGTACGGGCGGTCGCAGAGCCGGGGGCTGCCCTGGCAGACCCGCTGTTCGGAGCGGCCGACCGCGAGGGGAGCCAGGGCGACACCGCCGAGCGCGGCCCCCGCCACCGCGGCGGCGAGCACCTGCGCCCGGCGCGGCCCGACCGCGCGGGACGGCCGCGCCTGCCACAGCCGGCCGACGACGACGAGCAGCGCGCCGGCCGCGAGCAGGATGCCCGCGGTGACGGCCGCCGTGCCGATGACGCCGTCCACGGCCGCGTCCCCCACGTCGTCGACGAGCCGCGAGAGCGAGGGGGGCCAGGAGTCGGGCGTGGCGATGAGTCCGCCGGCCGTGAGCACCCGGGCGAGCAGGACGAGCAGGCCGGTGAGCAGACCGCCCGCGGCGAGCGCCCGACCGAGCCCCGTCAGGCGGCGGGCGGGGGCCCGCGGCCCGGTGAACCACAGGAACACCAGGGCGGCCGCCCCGAGGAGCGCGGCGAGCGGCTCGACCACGCCCTGGGCGAGGTGCGTGACCGAGCGCGCCCGGTGCAGCGGGGCGAGCGCGTCCTGCGAGGTGTCGAGGTCGGCGGTGATGTTCCAGGTCTCGCCCCCGGCGGCCACCCGCAGCCGCTCGGTGGCCTCCCGGACGCGGTCGGAGAGCGCGCCGGGCCCCACGGCGGCGAGCGCGGTCGCCACGTCGCCGTTCTCCAGGGCGACTTCGAGTTCGGGACGCAGGGCGGCACGGCTGTCCTCGGGCACCGTCTGGAGCAGTGCGCGGGCGGCGGTGGCGGCCTGGTCCCCGGTGAGGTCGAAGGTGGGCAGCCCGGCGGGCGGCGTGCCGGAGGTCACCGCCCGCGCGGCCCGGTCGAGGTCGGCGAGGAACGCGGGGAAGTCGGGCTCGGGCGTGCGCTGGAGGGAGGCGACGAGATCACCGAAGTACGTCTGGGCCAGATCGCCGACGTTGGTGAGCACCGGCCGCAGGTCCGCCGTGAGGCGCAGCGTCTCGTGCTCGCCCCGCAGATAGCCGGTCAGCTCCTCGATCTGCCGGTCGGCCAGGGCGCGCAGGGTCTGCGGGGGCAGCACGATCTTCAGGTTGGAGGTCAGGGCCGCCTCCGGGACCGGCAGCCGTCCCAGCAGGTCGCGGGCGACCGGGAGGCTCTGCGGGTCCACCAGGACCTCGTCGTACACGCGGTCGTAGGCGCGCTGTTCCTTCAGGACGCTCTGGTGGAAGCCGGCACTGAGGACCGTGTGGCGCGCGGTGGCCGTGGTGGCGAGGACGGCCATGCACAGCACCGCCACGGCCCAGGCGACAGGCCTGAGCCGGCGCGGGCGCGAGGAGGGCGCGCGCTCTTCCATGGCTTCAGACTGAGTCCCCCGGGCGGGTGCGGCTACTCGGCCGGGGGCAGCCGCCGTCCGGTCGCGCCCGTCCGGCGGCCCGGCCCCGGGCCCCTGTTGCTCAGCCACGCACAGCCGGTGACTGGACCACGCACTCCTGCCGCGCGGGCACGTACGGCCGGTGGCGCAGCCGCCTACGCCGGTCGCCGTGCCCCGCACGCCCGCCCCGCGGCACGGGCGGGTACGCCGGCCGGCCCGGCCTCGTACCCGCGGGCGACCAGACCGTGTACGTCCGCCGCCCCGGGCCCGCACCCGGGCCTCCCCGTCCGGTCGCCGTGGGTGCGGGGCCCCCGCACGATGGATGCGTGCACGCCCGACGCCCCATTTCGCGGGACCCGTGGCGCTCGCCGTTCTCGCGACTGTCGCGGCGGCTGCGGCGTCCCGTCCCGGTGGGCGTCGCCGTCGCCGCCACCCTCCTCGTCCTCGTCCTCGGCAACCTGGCGAACAACCGCTGGGCGCGGGAGTGGAGTCTGCCGCTCTCGCTCCTGGCCACGGCGGTACTGCTCGCAATCGTGTACTGGGCGGGCGGGCGGTGGGCCGACGTGGGGCTCGCGCGCGGCACCCTCCTGCGCGGTCTGTGCTGGGCGCTCGCGCTCATCGGGATCGTCGCCGCGGGGTACGGCCTTGCGGCCGCGCTGCCCGTGACCCGCGGCCTGTTCGAGGACCAGCGGCAGAGCGGGCTGAGCGGCGGCGAGGTCGCGCTGCGGGCCTTGGTGACGGTTCCGTTCGGCACGGTCCTGCTGGAGGAAGTGGCCTTCCGGGGCGTCCTGTTCGGGCTGCTCCTGCGCTCGCGCGGGCCTCTCGCGGCGACCCTGGTCTCCTCGGGGCTCTTCGGCCTCTGGCACATCCTGCCGTCGCTCGGGCTCGCCGACGCCAAGCCCGCCCTCGGCGGCGCCTTCGGGCACTCGGTCATCGGGACGCTCGTCGTCGACGCCGGGGCGGTCCTCTTCACCGCTGTGGCGGGCTGTCTCTTCTGCGCACTGCGCCGTCGCAGCGGCAGCCTGCTCGCTCCCATGGGGCTGCACTGGGCGACCAACGCCCTGGGATACGTCTTCGGCTTCCTGCTGCGATGAACCGCCACCGGTGACGTGCCGCCACCGAGGAACCGTCATATGGTGCATTGCATGGCGTAATGCGCGTACTGCCCTCCTCCGAGGGCTCCTCATCCGCCGCCCCGCCCCGAAAGGGTCTGCCATGCATCCCTCCCTCAGCCCGGACACGCTGGCCGAGCTGCGCCGCCCGCGCCCCTACCCCGCCGTCACGGTCCTGCTGCCGACCCACCGCAGGGAGCCGGACAACGCCCAGGACCCGGTGCGGCTGCGCAACCTCGTCGCCGAGGCCAAGGAGCGCCTGAAGTCCGACCCGGCCGTGGCCAGGGAGCAGCGGATCGAGGTGGCCGCACAGCTGGACCGGGCGGTGGCGGAGATCGACCTGGTGCACGCCGAGGACGGGCTCGCCGTCTTCGCCGCGCCCGGCGAACACCAGGTGTGGTCGCTGGCCAGGACGGTCCCTTCGCGGGTGGTCCTCTCGGACACCTTCCTGACGCGCAACGTCGTGGCGGCCCAGGCCGCCGAGCGCCCCTACTGGGTCCTCGCCGTCTCGGCCGACCGCGTCTCGCTGTGGAGCGGCACCCCGGAGCGGGTCGCCGAGCACACGGCGGACGGGTTCCCGCTGACCCGGAGCCTGGAGGACCCCGACGTCGAGCGCAAGGAGCGCATCGGCGACGTGCCGAGCACCTTCAGCGACGAGCACACCCGCGCGTTCCTGCGCGAGGCGGACCAGGCCGCGGCCCGGGTGCTGCACACGCACCCGCGCCCCCTCTTCGTGGCCGGCGTGACCCCGGCGCTCTCCCTCCTCGACGACGTCGGCACGGCCATCAAGGACGCCACACGGGTGCCGCACGGCGGCCTCGCGCACGGCCCCGCGGACGCGGTGTGGCAGGCGGTACGCCCCTTCCTCGCCACCCGGGACAAGGATGAACTGGACGTGGTGATGCAGGAGTTGGACGCGGCCCAGGGGCACCGCCGGTACGCCGCCGGTCTCGACGAGGTCTGGCAGAACGTGACGACGGACCGGGTGCGCCTCCTCGCCGTGGAGGACACCTACCAGGCGACGGTGCGCGACGACGGCGGGCATCTCGTCCCGGCCGACGGCGACGACCTCGACGCGGTGGACGACGTGGTCGACGACATCGTGGAGCGGGCCCTGGACACCGGCGCACAGGTCCGCTTCGTCCCCGAAGGCACGCTGGCCGACCGGGGCCGGATCGCCTGCGCCCTGCGCTACTGACACCAGCCCCCGGCACAGACATCAGGAAAGGACCGCAGCGAATGAACCCCCTGCCACTGCGCGGGAAACGGCGCTCCGCACACCGCCGGCCCGCGGTGACCGCCGCTCTCACGCTCGCCGCCACGGTGACCGCCGCCGCGCTCATCTCGTGCAGCACCGAGAGCGACGCCCCGTCGGCCGAGGGCTCCCGGACGGTCAGCGAGCGGCCGACGGCTCCCGACTCGTCGTCCTTCTCGGAGAAGACCGCGTCGCCGCTGAAGTCGAAGGCCTCGGAGGCCGCCGAGTCCGCCCGGGCGTCGGCGTCGAAGGCCGAGGCCTCCGCGTCGGAGCGCGCCGACGAGTTCGAGGCGTCCGTGTCGGCCGACACGGAACGCGCCAACCAGGCGGCCGAGGACGCCCTCAAGGACGTGGACGGGCGCGGCAACGCGATGGCCGACGTCTCCATGACGGGCAAGCCGCGCTCCGAGACCGGCGGGGTGCTCGCCTCCGTGGTGACCTTCACCAACAGGACGGACGAGAAGGCGGACTTCGCCGTCCAGGTCGACTTCGTCGACTCCTCGGGCAAGACCGTGGAGACCCGCTACATCGGCACCGAGGACCTCGAACCGGGCAAGCGCGCCCAGCGCTACGCCATCAGCCACGAGCCCCCCGAGCCGAAGCTCTCCGCGAAGCTGGTCAAGGCCCAGCGGTACTGAGTCAGAAGTCCACGGCGTCGCGGACGAGCGGGCACGTCATGCAGTGCCCGCCGCCGCGGCCGCGGCCGAGTTCGGCGCCCACGATGGTGATGACCTCGACCCCGGCCTTGCGCAGCAGCGTGTTGGTCTGGGTGTTGCGGTCGTACGTGAAGACCACGCCCGGTTCCAGGGCGACGGCGTTGTTGCCGCTGTCCCATTGCTGCCGCTCGGAGGCGTACACGTCCCCGCCCGTCTCGATGACGCGCAGCTCGCGCAGGCCGAGCGACTTGGCGACGACGTCGACGAACGGCCGCTGGCCCTCGTCCGTGATGTCGACGCCGGTGGCCTTGTCGCCGGGGCGCAGCGTGAAGGAGTGCACGGCGTCCATGATCTTCGGGTAGAGCGTGACGATGTCGCGGTCGGCGAAGGTGAACACGGTGTCGAGGTGCATCGCCGAGCGCAGCTTGGGCATGCCCGCCACGACGACCTGCTCGGCCGCGCCGTTCTTGAACAGCGAGGCGGCGACCTGCGTGATGGCCTGGCGCGAGGTGCGCTCGCTCATGCCCATCAGGACGACGCCGTTGCCGACGGGCATGATGTCGCCGCCCTCGAACGTCGCCTGGCCCCAGTCCAGTTCGGGGTCGCCCCACCACACCGTGGCCCCGGTGAAGTCGGGGTGGAAGCGGTAGACGGCCTTCATCAGGAGCGTCTCGTCGTGCCGGGCGGGCCAGTACAGCGGGTTGAGCGTGACACCTCCGTACAGCCAGCACGTCGTGTCGCGGGTGTAGAGGGTGTTGGGCAGCGGCGGCATCAGATACTCGCGTACGCCGGTGGATTCGCGCACCAGCGAGACGTAGTCGGAGCGGAACTCGTCCGGCAGGTCCGCGGTGGCCAGGCCGCCGATGAGGTATTCGGCGAGCCGCCTTGGCTCCAGCGTCTCCAGGAAGGCGCGGGTGTCGTCGATGAGCCCGAGGCCCACCTCGTTCGCGGTGATCTTCCGTTCGAGGAGCCAGGACCTCGCCTCGGGGATGGCCATGGTCTGGGCGAGCAGGTCGTGCAGTTCGACGACCTCGACGCCGCGCTGCTGGAGCTTGATGACGAAGTCGGCGTGGTCGCGCTGGGCGTTCTCCACCCACATGACGTCGTCGAAGAGCAGGTCATCGGCGTTGGTGGGGGTCAGCCTGCGGTGCGCGAGGCCGGGCGCGCAGACCAGTACCTTGCGCAGCCTGCCGACCTCGGAGTGGACGCCGAAGTTCGGGGTGGCGGGGGTGTCGTGGCTGGTCACGGTGCGCCTTTCGGTCGGTGGCGGCGGTCGGGGCGGCCGGACGGCGGCCGCCGGGGGAAGCCGGTCAGAGTTCGATCCAGCCCATCGCCAGGGCGATGACGCCGACGACGGCGCCCGCGATCGAGACGGCGCAGATGACGGCCTCGCGCGGGGAGAACAGGCGCCGGTCCTGTTCCCGCCTCGCCTTGACGAACAGGAGCGTCGCGGGGGCGTAGAGGATGAAGGAGACCAGGACGAACTTGAGCCCGGCCGCGTACAGCAGGAACGCCGTGTACAGCGTGGCGATCACCGCGATCACGAGTTCCTTGCGGGTGCTCCGCCCGGCGACGTCCTCCTGGCCGCCGAGCGCGATCTTGACGGCGAAACCGGCCGCGAGGAGGAAGGGGATGAGGCTGAGCGCGCTGGTCAGATCCAGCGCGAAGTTGAACGCGTCGTCGGAGAACATCGTGACGACCAGGACGACCTGGCTCAGCGCGGTGGTCATCAGGAGCGCGGGGACCGGCACGTCCTCGGAGGTGGCCTTCCGCAGGAAGCGGGGCATGTCGTCGTCCTTGGCGGCGACGAAGAGCACCTCCGCGGCCATCAGCGTCCAGGCGAGGTACGCGCCCAGCACGGAGACGATGAGCCCGACGCTCACGAAGACCTTGCCCCAGGTGCCGACGGCCTCCTCCAGGACGCCCGCCATGGACGGCTGGCGCAGCTCGGCGATCTCCGCCATCGGCATGATCCCGTACGACACGATGGTGACGGAGGCGAAGACGGCGAAGACGCTGAGGAAGCCCAGGATCGTGGCCCGGCCGACGTCCTCGCGGCGCTTGGCGTGCCGGGAGTAGACGCTGGCGCCCTCGACCCCGAGGAAGACGAAGACGGTGGCCAGCATGGTGCCGCGCACCTGGTTGAAGAGCGAGCCCGCGTAGTCGGCGCCGCCGAAGTTGTCCGCGAACACGGACGGCTTGAAGAAGAAGAGCGCCAGGATCACGAAGACGAGGATGGGCACGACCTTGGCGACGGTGACGATCCGGTTGATCGCCGCCGCCTCCTTGACCCCGCGCCGGATCAGCAGGAAGAACGCCCACAGACCGAACGAGGACAGGACCACCGCCAGCAGGGTGTCGCCGTCGCCCAGGCTCGGCCAGATGGCGCCGACGGTCGACATGATGAGCACCCAGTAGGTGACGTTGCCGACGCACGCGCTGGCCCAGTAGCCGAAGGCGGAGAAGAAGCCGAGGTATTCGCCGAACCCGGCCTTCGCGTAGGCGTAGACACCCGCGTCGAGGTCCGGTCTGCGCACGGCCAGGGTCTGGAAGACGAACGCGAGCATCAGCATGCCGGTGCCCGCGACGGCCCAGGCGATCAGCGCGCCCGCGACCCCGGTCTCCTGCGCGAACCGCCGCGGCAGCGAGAACACGCCCGCGCCGACCATCGAGCCGACGACCATCATCGTCAGCGTGGTCAGGGTCAGTTTGACGGCCGGTGAGGCTCCGGCGGCGGTCCGGTCACTCGTCTCTGCGTGGCTCATGGCTTCCTCGTCAGCTCCCGTCAGGGCCGACGCCGAGCGACGACTGACCACCCTGTGCGGGAATCTATCCCTAGTGAGTCGAGTTGTCCTGATATGAAATCGCAGGCCTGCGCGGTTCGCGCGGTGGCCGGGTCCGGAGGAAGCACAGTGCACGGTGAGTACAAGGTTCCCGGCGGCAAGCTCGTCGTCGTGGATCTGGAGGTCGAGGACGGCGTGCTGCGGCACGTGCGGGTGGCGGGGGACTTCTTCCTGGAACCCGACGAGGCGTTCGACGCCCTGAGCCGCGCCCTGGAGGGCGCCCCCGCCGACACCGACGCCGCGGGCCTGGCCGCCCGCGTCGACGCGGCGCTGCCCGAAGGCACCGTCCTGTACGGGCTGACCTCGGAGGGTGTGGGCGTCGCGGTGCGCCGCGCCCTCGCGCACGCCACCGACTGGACGGACTACGACTGGCAGCTGATCCACGAGGCCCCGCAGTCGCCCGCCCTGCTGATGGCGCTGGACGAGGTGCTCACCGAGGAGGTCGCCGCCGGGCGCCGGCCGCCGACGCTGCGGGTGTGGGAGTGGGCGGCCCCCGCGGTCGTCATCGGCAGCTTCCAGTCGCTGCGCAACGAAGTGGACCAGGCGGGCGCCGAGCGGCACGGCATCGAGGTGGTGCGCCGGATCAGTGGCGGCGGCGCCATGTTCTGCGAGCCGGGCAACGCCATCACGTACTCGCTCTCGGTCCCCGACTCCCTCGTGCAGGGCCTGTCGTTCGCGGACAGTTACGCCTATCTGGACGACTGGGTGCTCGACGCCCTCGGCGACATGGGCATCAAGGCCTGGTACCAACCGCTCAACGACATCGCCACCGACGCGGGCAAGGTCGCGGGCGCCGCCCAGAAGCGCGTCGCGAGCGGGCAGGGCGCCGTGCTGCACCACGTGACCATGTCGTACGACATCGACGCGGAGAAGATGGTGGAAGTGCTCCGCATCGGCCGCGAGAAGCTCTCGGACAAGGGGACGAAGAGCGCGAAGAAGCGCGTGGACCCGCTGCGCCGCCAGACGGGTCTGCCCCGCGAGGCGGTGATCGAGCGGATGCTCGACTCCTTCCGCACCCGGTACGGCCTGACGGACGGCCGGGCCACGGACGAGGAGATGGCCAGGGCCCGGGAGCTGGCCCGGACGAAGTTCAGCTCGCCGGAGTGGACGGCACGGGTGCCGTAGGGCCGGACGGGTTCGCCTCGTCCTCCGGGCTCCGCTGCCAGGCCGTCGTCCCGATGCGGCCGGTGTTGCCGAGGTCGATCCGGCCCTCCGGGGTGATGGTGCCGGGGCGGGTGCCGGGGGCCGGGGTGACCTTGACGTAGGTGCCGCTGACGGCGGTCGTCGTGGTGTCGGTGACGGTGTTGCGCCAGACGAGCACGGTGTAGGCCTTCTGGCCCCTCGTGAGCGAGACGACGTGGTCCGGGCCGGGGTCGTCGTCCCGCGTCATGATGGGCGCGGTGCCTTCGAGGACCTGTACGTCGAGGGGATCGCGGTGCTCGTCGAGGACCCGCAGCTTCGGGTAGCCCTTCAGACGGTAGGAGTCCTTGCCGCAGTTGGTCAGGGTCACGCTCATCGCGCGCAGGCCCATGGCGGCGCTGACCACGCCGCCTTCGATGCGGACCCCGGAGGCGGGGCAGGACGGCGAGGGGGCGGCGGGCGCTTCCGAGGGCCCCGCCGGAGCGGGGGTCCGCGTCAGTTCGTCGGGACGGACCGGGGCGGACCATGCGTCCCCCTCGGCTCCTTCGGAGGGCCGACCGCTCTCGGCGGGCGCCGTGCGCCCCGGATCCCTCTCCCGCTCCAGCTCCTCCGAGAGCCCGCAGCCGGAGGCGAGCAGGGCGACGGCCGTGAGGACGCCGACGTGACGGAGCCTAGTGGCGGGTCCGAACCGGGCGACGGGTCCGAACCGGGTGATGACGTGGCCGAGCCGGGCGACGGGGCTGAGCGATGCGGCGGTCACGCGGAGATCATGCCATGGCCATGGCTCGCTTCCCCCTGTCCGCCGACCGGCCCGCCGCTCTCACGCCGCGCCCACCCTCACGGCGTCGCGCCGCGAGCCGCGACGAGCCCCGACTCGTAGGCGAAGACGACCAGTTGGGCCCGGTCCCGCGCCCCGAGTTTCGTCATCGCCCGGCTCACGTGCGTCTTCGCCGTGAACGGGCTGATGACCATGTGCGCGGCGATCTCCTCGTTCGTCAGGCCGCGCGCGGCCAGCGCGGTGACCTCCCGCTCCCGGCGGGTGAGGTGCTCCAGGCCGGGCGCGGTGGCCCGGTCCGGCGGCCGTGCGACGAACTCGCCGATCAGTCTGCTGGTCACGGAGGGCGAGAGGAGGGAGTCCCCGCGCGCGACGATCTCGATGCCGTGCAGCAGGTCGGCGGGCTCGGTGTCCTTGAGCAGGAAACCGCTGGCCCCGGCACGCAGGGCGTCGAAGACGTACTCGTCCAGGCCGTAGTTGGTGAGGATCACGACGCGTACGCCGCCGAGGGCGGGGTCGGCGGCGATCCGGCGCGTCGCCTCGATCCCGGTCATCACCGGCATCTGGACGTCGATGAGGGCCACGTCCGGCACGCACTCCCGCACCAGAGCGAGCCCGCGCTCCCCGTCGGCGGCCTCCCCCACCACCTCGATGCCGTCCTCGGCCTCCAGCAGCGCCCGGAAGCCGGCGCGCATCAGCGCCTGGTCGTCGACGAGCACCACCCGGATCACGCGCCCTCCCCGAAACGCCCGGCCTCGGCGGCCATCGACGCCCGCACGGGCGCTTCGGCCCACCCGGCTTCCGCCGCCTGCGCCGGCCGGGGCGTCAATGCCCCGTACTCCAGGGGAAGTTCGGCCCGGATCAGGAAACCCCCCTCACTCCTCGGCCCCGCCCGCAGCGTCCCGCCCAGGGAGGTGACCCGCTCGCGCATCCCCGTGAGCCCCACCCCTTCCACCGGCGGGCTCCCCGCGTCGGCGACCCCGTCGTCCGCCACCCGCACCCCCAACACCCTTTCGCCGTAGTCGAGTTCGACCGCGATCCGGGCGGCTCCTCCCGCGTGGCGTGCCGCGTTGGTGAGGCCCTCCTGCACGATCCGGTACATGGCGCGCTCCAGGTCACCGGCCAGAGGCCGCTCCCGGCCCCGCACCGTCAGCTCCACGGCGAGCCCGGCCGCCCGTGCGCGCTCGACGAGCAGCGCCGGGCTCCCCATCGGCTCGTCCGTGCGCAACACGGTGAGCGTGGCGCGCAGTTCGCGCATCGCCTCGCCGCTCGCCTCCTGGATGGCGAGCAGCGCGGGCGGTATGTCCTCGCCCCGCTTGCGGGCGAGGTGGACGGCCACGCCCGCCTGGAGCTTGACGATGGAGATGCTGTGCGTCAGCGAGTCGTGCAGTTCGCGCGCGATGCGCAGCCGCTCCTCGCCCGCCCGGCGCAGCGCCGCCTCCTCGCGGGTCCGCTCGGCCTCCAGGGCCCGCTGCTCGGTCTGGCGCAGATACGCCTGCCAGTTCTTGTCGGCGAGGCCCGTGACGAGGGCGCACAGGAACCAGCCGGCCAGGAGCAAAGCCCGCTGCACGACGTCGTCCGACGGCTCGCCCGCGCTCTGCCCCGCCACCACGAATCCCACGAGGAACACCCCGGCCGCCACGGCGGCCGGACCCCGGTGGGCGGCACGGGCTGCGGTGTGCACGGCCGCGACGACCGGAATCGCCGCGACACCGCTCGCACCGCCGTACACCACCTCGCCGAGCAGGCAGGCCGTGGTGACGGCGAGGACGGCGCGCGGCGCGCGACGGTGGACGGCGAGGGCCAGCGAACCGGCCCAGACCAGGGCGTGGTCGACGCCATCCGCGCCACCGTCGCCGAGACCCACCGCGACCGAGACGATCACGCCCGCCACGACGGCGAGCACCGCGTCCCCGAACCACTCCTGCCGCACGCGCCGCCGGATCCGCTCCCGCACGCTCACCCGCCCCACCGACCTCCCCGCCCGACCCGGCGCCCTCGCGATCCCCCGCGTCCCCCGCTGCGGCGCATCCCCCGCCGTGTCCAGAACGATAGGCGCCGCCACCGACAACCGCGTCAGCCCGGCAGACCCCTTTCGCACTACTCCCCCCGCAGTAGCCGAGGTTCCGCGCGGCCCCGGCGGCGTACCCCCGACTGCCTTCCGCCGGACGACGCCCCGGGGCACCCGGCGGCGCCAGCATCGGGCCATGGCAACCTTTCGATACACCGATCCCGTACGGGCGAAGTCCGCGACCGGCAGGACCGCCGAGGCCTACGCGCAGATGGCGGCCGACTTCGGCATCGCGGAGCCCACGCCCCTCGTCGCCCTCACCCCGGCACCCGAACTGTTCACCGCCGCCTGGGCCTTGCTGCGCGAGTCCCTGCTGGCCGGCGGCGGGGATGCCGCCGGCAGCGGCGGCACCACCCGCACCGAGCGCGAGCTGGTCGCCGTGGGCGTCTCGCTCGCCAACCGCTGCCCGTTCTGCGTGAACGCGCACACGATGATGCTGCACGCCACCGGCGACCACCGCGTCGCCGAACGGGTGCTGCGCGGCGAGGAGCCCGAGGACCCGGCGCAGGCGCGGCTGCTCGCCTGGGGCAAGGCCACCCGGACGCCCCGGGCGGCGCGGGCGCTCCCGCAGCCGTTCCCGCGCGCCCACGCCCCGGCACACATCGGCACCGCGCTGACCTTCCACTTCGTCAACCGCGTGGCGTCGGCGCTGATCACGGAGGACATCCTGCCGTGCAACGCCCAGCGCTTCCGGGCGGTGCGCTCGATCGGCGGGCGCACCTTCCAGAAGGCGGTACGCCGGGTCGCCGCCCCCGGTGACTCGCTCTCGCTGCTCGTCGACCCGCAGCCGGGCCCGTCCTGGGCGGCGGGCACACCCGTCGGTCCGGCCTATGCCGCGCTGCGGGCCGCGGCGACGCAGGGCGCGGGCCTGCTGGACGGCGCCGACCTGGCCCTCGTGCGGGCGACGGTGGCCGCGTGGGACGGCTCGCATCCGCCGCTGGCCTGGGAAGCCCTGCCCGACCGCGCGTCCCGCCCGGGGGCACGGCTCGCGCTGCTGGCCGCGCTCGCCCCGTACCGCATCACCGATGAGGACGTGGCGGCCTGGAAGAAGCCGCCGTTCAGCGATCACTGCCTGGTGCACCTCGTCGCGTTCGGCGCGTTCACGGCGGTCGACCGCATCGAGAACGCCCTCGCGGAGGCGGCCTCGGCAGCCCGGGTCTAACCCTTTCCGCGCTCCCCGTCCTCCCGCATCGCCCTGGTCTCGCTCTTCAGGATCCGCAGGGACTTGCCCACCGCGCGCGCCGTGTCCGGCAGCTTCTTCGAGCCGAACAGCACGACGACCACGATCGCCACGATGAGCAGATGCCAGGGCTCCAGTCCGTTCCGGATCATCGCCGCCCGCCCTTCTCCACGGCCGCATCGGCCGTCAGTTGCCTCAGAAAAGATTGCTACATTGCGCAACTGTACAACCATGAGAGGGGCCGGGCGGTCTCCTCCGGTGAGACGGAACGACTCGGACGGATAGGGCATACCCATGACAACCAGCCACCGTGCGGCCGCACGCGGCCGTCGGCGCAAGCGCGGCCGGGCGCGGCTCGCGCTCGGCATCGTCCTGTCGCTGCTCGTCCTCGTGACGGCCGGCGCCGGGTGGGCCTACTTCCGGCTGAGCGGCAACATCGACACCTTCGCGGCGGACGGCGTGTCCGGCGACCGGCCCGACGCCGACGCCTCCAAGGGCGAGAACGTCCTGGTCATCGGCTCGGACGCGCGCACCGAAGGCAACAGCGCGCTCGGCGGCGGCGACAAGAGCGACATCGGCCGCTCCGACACCGCCTTCCTGCTGCACGTGTACGCCGACCACCGGCACGCCGTCGCCGTCTCCATCCCCCGCGACACCCTCGTGGACCTGCCGCCCTGCAAACTGCCCGACGGCAGCTGGACCGAGACCCGGCCGGACACCATGTTCAACGCGGCGTACTCCGTGGGCGAGACCGCCAAGGGCAACCCCGCCTGCACCCAGAACACCGTCGAACACCTCACCGGCCTGCGCGTCGACCACACCGTCGTCGTGGACTTCAAGGGGTTCGCCGAGCTGACCGAGGTGGTGGGCGGGGTCGAGGTCTGCCTGCCCCAGGACGTCTACCAGCGCGACCTCGACCCGCACCGCACCACGCGCGGCGCGCGCCTCTTCGCCAAGGGCGAGCAGGAGGTGTCGGGCCACAAGGCCCTCGACTACGTGCGCATCCGGCACGGCATCGGCGACGGTTCCGACATAGGCCGCATCAAACGGCAACAGGCCTTCGTGGCAAGCCTGTTGAAGAAGATCAAGAGCGACGGGCTCACCCCCACCAAGCTGCTGCCGCTCGCCGACGCCGCGACGAAGTCCATGACCGTCGACCCCGGGCTCGGCTCCGCCGACAAGCTGATCTCCTTCGCCATGTCCCTGAAGGACATCGACCTGGGCAACACCAAGTTCGTCACCATCCCCTGGCGGTACGAGGGTTCGCGCGTCGCCGTCGTCCAGCCGGACGCCGACGCGCTGTGGGCCTCGCTCAAGGACGACCGCACGCTGGACGGGTCGGACGCCAGCGGCAAGAAGAGCGGCGCGAAGCAGTCTTCTCCCGGCGGGCCCACCGGGACCGCCCGGTCCGCCCCGCCGGTCTCCGGAGACGGAACCGCCGTGGCCGTCTACAACGGCACCACCGTCACCGGCCTCGCCGCCCGCGCGGCGAAGACCCTCGCCGCGCACGACTTCACGGTCACCGGCACCGCGACCGCCGGCACCCGGGACCTCGCCACCACCGTGATCGGCCACGGCCCCGGCGAGCGGGCCCGCGCGACGTCACTGGCCCGCCTCTTCCCGGGCGCGGAGCTCAAGCCGACGGCCGGGCCCGGCCTCACCGTCACCCTCGGCCGGTCGTACGCCGACGCCCCCTCGGCCGCGCCGTCCGGCGCCCCTGAGCCGGTGCCCTCCAAGGTCGCGGACGAGGCCCGCTCCGCCGACGACGACCCGTGCTCCGACCTCTCCTACGGCTGACCCGCCTACGGCCGGCCTCTCCTACGGCTGAGCCGCCCAGCGCCGTCGGGCCGCCGCCAGCGCCGCCGCGTACAGCCCGAGCACCCCGGCGAGCAGCGGGTAGTACAGGCCCGGCAGCGCCGTCATGCCCAGGAGCGGGCCCAGCGGCGAGAGCGGCAGGAGCAGTCCCACGGCGGCGAGCGCGGCCACCGCCCAGCCGACCGGCCCCGGCGTCCGGCCCTCGGCCCGGCGGCGCCCGGACCGCAGGAGCAGCATCACCAGGGCCTGGGTCAGCAGGTTCTCGGTGAACCACCCGGAGCGGAACACCGCCTGGTCGTCCACCGCGCCCGGGCCGTCGAGGGCGAGCGCGAGGACGAGGAAGGTGGCGAGGTCGGCGAGGGCGTTGAGGGCGCCGAAGCCGGTGATGAAGCGCAGGAAGGCGCGGGGCCGCAGCACGGTCGGGCGGCGGAGCACCGCCGGGTGCGGCCGGTCGTGGGCGAAGGCGAGCTGGGCGGCGTCGAAGCAGAGGTTCTGCGCGAGGACCTGCGCCGGGAGCATCGGCAGGAACGGCAGCAGGAGTCCGGCGCAGAGCATCGCGATGACGTTGCCCAGGTTCGAGGAGAGCGTGACGCGCAGATACGTGGCGATGTTGCCGCTGCTGTGGCGGCCCGCCAGGACGGCGTGGCCGATCGCGGTGAGGTCCTTGTCGGCGAGCACCACGTCGGCGCTCTCGCGTACGACGTCCACGGCGGCCCGGGGCGCGATCCCCACGTCGGCGGCCCGCAGCGCGGGCAGGTCGTTGACGCCGTCGCCGAGGAACCCGGTGGTGTGCCCGCCCGCGCGCAGGGCCTCGGTGATGCGGGCCTTGTGCTCGGGGGTGCAGCGGGCGAAGACGGTGGTGCGCCGGGCGGTGTCGGCGAGTTCCGCGTCGGTGAGCGCGTCGACGTGCTCGGCGGTGAGGACCCCGCCGCCCGCCGTCCCGCCGATCCCCAGCTCGCGGCAGGCCCGCGCGGCCGTCCCCGGGTGGTCGCCGGTGAGGACCTTGACCGTGATGCCGCTGTCCGCGAGGTCGCGCAGAGCGGTGGCGGCCGTGGGGGCGAGTGCGTCGCGCAGGGTGAGGAAGCCCCGGAAGGTCAGGCCGCGTTCGTCGGCGGGGGTGTAGGGGCGGGTCCGGGCGGGCCGCTCGGCGGTGGCGACCGCCAGGAGGCGCAGGCCGCCGTCCGCCTCCCCGGCGGCGAGGGCGAGGAGCCGCGCGCGCTCGGCGTCTTCGAGCACACAGCGTTCCAGTACGTCCTCGACGGCGCCCTTGACCACCAGGGTGTGGACGCCGAGGCCGCCGGGAGCGCGGACGACGGCGGTGGCGAGGCGGCGTACGGGATCGAAGGGCAGCGCCGCCACCCCCTCGTACCGCAGCGCCTCGTCCTCGCCGGCGGCGTCGAGGACCGCGTCGTCGAGCGGGTCGGGGGCGGGCAGCTCGGCGAGCTGGAGCGTCCACCAGGAGTTGACCGCGGCCCAGTGCAGCGCTTCCGGCGCCGCCCGTCCGTCGGCGCCCAGGGCGCGGTCGAGCACCGGCCGGTCCTCGGTGAGCGTGCCGGTCTTGTCCAGGCACAGCACGTCGACGGCGCCGAGGTCGTGCAGCGCGGGCAGCCGCTTGACGATCACGCCGTGCGTACGGGCCAGGAGCGAGGCCCCGCGCGCCAGACAGGTGGTGACGATGACCGGCAGCATCTCCGGCGTCAGACCGACCGCCACGGCGACCGCGAACGGCAGCGTCTCCAGACCGCGCCCGCGCAGGGCCGCGTCGGCGATCAGCACGAGCGGCGGGGTCAGCAACATGAACCGGATGAGGACCCAGGAGATGCCGTGCACGGAGCGGTCGAAGGCGCTCGGCGCCCGCCGCCCCGGCGGGGCGTGCGCGGCGGCGAACCGGGTGCGCGCCCCGGTCGCGACGACCACCGCGGTGCCGCTGCCGGAGGCGACGCTGCTGCCCTGGAAGCACAGCTGCGGCTGCTCGAAGACGCCCGTACCGCGCCGGGGGCCCGGCACGTCGGCGGCGGCCTTGGGCACCGGCGCCGACTCCCCCGTCAGGGCCGCCTGGCGCACGCTCAGGCCGCTCGCCCGCAGCAGCCGTACGTCGGCGGGGACGAGGTCGCCGGGGCCGAGCCGCACGACGTCCCCCGGCACCAGCTCCTCGACCGGGATCTCCCGCACCCGCGGGTCCGCGTGCCGCTCCGCGCGGCGCAGCACGGTCGCGGTGGTGGCCACCAGGGCGCGCAGGGCGGCCATGGACCGGTCGGCGCGGTACTCGCCGGACGTGCGCAGCACTCCGCTGACGACGACCAGGCACAGGATCACGCAGGCGGTGCCCCAGGAGGCGACGGTGGCCGACACCAGGCCGAGGCAGAGCAGTACCGCGGTGAACGGATCGCGCAGGCTGCGGCCGAAGAGCCGCGGCCACGACACCGCACGCCGGTCGGGCAGGGTGTTCTCGCCCGCCTCGGCGACGCGGCGCTCGGCCTCGGTGTCCGTCAGGCCGCGCGGCCCGCTGTCCACCTGCCGCAGCACCTCGAGCGAGGTGAGCCCACCGGTGGCGGCCTCAGGCGCCAAGGCCCCGGAGCCGGCGTGCGGAGGGCTGCTCGCCGCGGTCGGTGGGCCGGGCCCGGTCGGTCAGCTGGCCGACCATCAGCCGCACGACGGTCACCACGTCCGTGTCGTCGACGAAGTACACCTGGCGCCGTCCCTCGCGCCGGGAGCGGACGAGGCCGGCCAGCTTCAGCTTCGTCAGATGCTGGCTGACCGCGGGCAGCGCGCCGCCGACCCGCTCCGCGAGCCCGGTCACGTCGCTCTCGCCCTGCGCGAGGGCCCACACGATGTGCAGCCGCGCGGAGGAGGCGAGCAGGCCGAAGGCCGCGGCCGCCTCGGCGATGACCTCGGCCGACGGGTCGTCGAAGCCGGTGCCGCCTGTCGCCACGGTCGTCCTCCCTGCGCGCCCGGAACCCGCGTACGAACGTCTCGTGCGCGAGGGCCCAGTCTAGGCCGCCGTGCGGCGTGCGGACCGGCATGGAAGACCCCTGATGACTGCCGGATCACGGCAATGTGTGCCAGGGCCCCGCCATGCGACGATTCCCGCCTCGCCGGGGCATCCGGCAGGTTTCCGGCAGGTCGGGGAGGTGCTCCGGTGACGGTCTTTCTGGGTCTCGGTGTCGCGGGGATCGCCCTGCTCGCCCTCGCCCTCGTCTTCGACGGCGTCCTCGAAGGGCTCTCGACGGCGTCGGGGTCCTCGACGGTCTCTTCGACGGGCTGCTGTCCCTTCCCGTCGTCGCCGGATTCGTGTCCATGCTCGGTTTCGGCGGGGCGATCGCGCTCGGCACGACCGGGCTCGGTGCCGGGGGCGCCACCGCCGTCGGCGCGCTCCTCGGCGTGGGAGCGGGCGGGGTGACGTGGAAGGCCGGCCGCGCCCTGCTGCGGGACCAGACCGCGGCCGCCCCACGGGGCGACGACCTCGTGGGCACCGCGGGCGCCGTGGTCACCGCGATCCCGGCCGACGGGTACGGGGAAGTGCTCCTGCGCCTGGGCGGTCAGCCCGTGAAGTTCGCCGCCAGGAGCGGTGAGGCCGTCACCCGCGGCACCGAGATCTGGGTGGAGGCGGCGCTGTCGCCGACCTCGGTCGCGGTCCGCCCCGTCCGGCGCTGACCCCGGCTCGCGCCCCGCGCACCCGCACCACACCACCGATCTGCCGCCCCCGGGGAGGCAGGGGGGAATTCACCATGAGTCCAGTCCTGACCGCCGTCGTCGGAGTCGTCGTACTCCTCGTGCTCCTCGCGCTCGTCGTCGTCACCCGCTACAAGGTCGCCGGGCCCAGCGAGGCCTTCATCGTGACCGGGCGGCGCGGCAAGAAGTCCACCGATCCCGACACCGGACAGGTCGTCACCGACAACAGCGGCCAGAAGGTCGTGGTGGGCGGCGGCGTGTTCGTCGTGCCGTTCGTCCAGCAGAAGTTCACGCTCGACCTCTCCTCGCGGCACATCCCCATCGCCGTCCGGGGCGCGGTCACGCTGCGCGGGGTGAAGGCCAACCTGGAGGGTGTCGCGATCGTGAAGGTCGGCGGCACCGAGGACTCGATACGCGCCGCGGCCCAGCGCTTCCTCGCCCAGCAGGGCGGCATCGTCGGCTTCACCCAGGAAGTGCTCTCGGGCGCGCTGCGCTCCATCGTGGGCCGGATGTCGGTGGAGGACATCATCCGTGACCGCGCGGCCTTCGCCGGGCAGGTCGCCGAGGAGGCCGAGGCGAGCCTGTCGGGGCAGGGCCTGGTCCTGGACGCCTTCCAGATCCAGGACATCACCACCGAGGGCTCCTACCTGGAGGACCTCGGCCGCCCCGAGGCGGCCCGCGCCAAGCAGGAGGCCGACATCGCCGAGGCCGTCGCCCGCCGCGCCGCCGAACAGGCCCGGCTGAAGGCCGAGGAGGAGATCGCGATCGCCCAGCGGACCTTCTCCCTGAAGCAGGCGGAGATCAAGGCCGAGACCGACGAGGCCACCGCCCGCGCCGGGGCCGCGGGACCGCTCGCCGAGGCCGCCCGCCAGCAGGAGGTCCTCACCGAGCAGGAGAAGGTCGCCCAGCGGCAGGCCGCCCTGACCGACCGGGAGCTGGACACCAAGATCCGCAAGCCCGCCGACGCCGCGCGCTACCAGGCCGAGCAGGAGGCCGAGGCCCGCCGGGTCGCCCTGGTCAAGCAGGCCGAGGCGGACGCGGACCGGGCCCGGCTGACCGGTGAGGGCGAGAAGGCCCAGCGGGCCGCGCTCGCCGACGCCGTACGCCTGGAGGGCGAGGCCGACGCCGCGGCGATCGGCGCCAAGGGGGCCGCCGAGGCGGAGGCGATGCACAAGAAGGCCGACGCGTTCGCCCGGTACGGCGACGCGGCGGTGCTCCAGATGCTCGTCGAGGTCCTGCCCGGCGTGGTGGCCAAGGCGGCGGAGCCGATGAGCGCGATCGACAAGATGACCGTGATCTCCACGGACGGCGCGAGCCACCTCTCGCGCACGGTCGCAGGCAATGTCGCCCAGGGCGTGGAACTCCTCAGCTCCACCACGGGAGTCGACGTGGCCGGCCTCCTCAAGGGCATCACCGGCGGCTTGTCCCCCGCACCCGCGGCTCCCGCTCCCGCTCCCGCTCAGGGCAACGGGAAGATCGAGGTCACGGACTGACCGTCCGCCCCCCGCCCGGCCCGGGGCCCGCGCCTCACGGAGAGGCGGCGGGCCAGCCGAGCAGGCGCGCGCCGATGGCCGCCGTCTGCAGGGTGTAGCGGTCCAGCGGGTCGGCGGGGTCGGATCCGGTGAGGGTGCGGATGCGCTCCAGACGGTAGGTCAGCGCCCGTACGCTCAGGGACAGTTCCCGTGCCGTCTGGGCCGCGACGCACCCCGAGTCGAAGTAGGCGATCAGGGTGTCCAGCAGGGGCCGGGCGCCGCCCCTCGCCTGTTCCAGGGGGCCCAGCGTGTTGAGCACGAGGTCCACCAGGGCCTGGCGGTCGCGGGCCAGGACGGGGAAGACCAGGAGTTCGGCGGCGCGCAGCACGGGCTCGTCGAAGCCCATGCGGGTGGCGAGCTCCAGGGTGCTGACCGCTTCCTCGTAGCTGTGGGCGATGCCCGCCGCGCCGGGCTGGGGGCGGCCGATGGCGATGCGTCCGCCCTCGGTGGCGGCGTGCGCGCGCTTGGCGAAGTGGACGAGGACCTCGTCCTGCTGGGCGGGCGCGATGCACACCAGGCGGCCGTCCTTGGTGGTGAGCAGGATGTGGCGGTCGCCGAAGCGGGCGACCAGATCGCTCTCCACCTCCCGGGACACGGGGTCGGTCTCGTCGTAGGCACAGGGGCCCTCGGCGACGGCCACCGCGTGCGCGTGGGACAGCCGCAGGCCGTAGCGCTCGGCGCGGGCGCCGATGTGGCCCAGGTCCCCCCGCCCGTACAGCAGGTCGTCGATCAGCTCGCGCCGTGCGGCCTCCTCCTGGCGTACGACGAGGCGCTGGGCGTGTTCGTACCCCTCGGCGAAGGCGTCGATGGCCTGCTCGGCGGTGCGGAGCAGATGGTCGGGATCGCCGGCGGCGGGCCGGTGGACGCGGGTGGCGTTGAGGTGTTCGCGTATGAGGACGCGCCATGCGTACCCGGCGTGGGCGGCCTGCGCGCCGAGCGCACGGCGTGACGTCAGCTCCTCACGGGTCAGCCTGCGGCCGGTCGCGGCCGCTCCGGTGAGGATGTCGGCGTACCCGTCGAGCAGTTGCTCGGGGATCTCCTGGGTGGTCATCTGCCCTCCACGGGCTGGCGGCACGCGGCCGTCGGACAGGTGGAAGACGGCAACTGGGCGCGCGCGGGCCGGGGTTCGGTGCCCCGGGCACGTCAGCGGCGCGGGCTGCTCGCCGTGGTGCCCTCGATATCGGGCACGCTGTCACGGGCGGAGTTGTCGACGCGTACGACCCTGGGGGCGTGCACGGTGCGGCTCACGCTCTGCCCCCCGTCTCTTCGACATCGGCGATCGCCGTCGCCCGCTTGATGGTTGAGCGCTCGGCCACTCAACAGAGCACCTTGGCTCATTTCGTCACTTTACCGTACGACAAAGAGCGCAAGTGATGCACGAAGTGACATAAGTGATGGATTCCGTGCGGCGAGGATCAGTTCCGCAGGGCCGGGATGACCGTGGCGCCGTACCCGTCGATGACCTCCTCGCGGGCGTCGTGCATCGCGTACAGCGCGAACTGGTCGACTCCGATCCGCCGCAGCTCCTCCAGGCGGGCGATGTGCCGGGACGCCGTGCCGATGAGGCAGAAGCGGTCCACGATGTCGTCCGGGACGAAGGCCGTGTCGGGGTTGTCGGCGCGGCCGTGGTGGGCGTAGTCGTAGCCCTCACGGGCCTTGACGTACTCGGTGAGGGCCTCGGGGACCAGGTCGGAGTGGGTGCCGTAGCGTGCCACCAGGTCGGCCACGTGGTTGCCGACCATCCCGCCGAACCAGCGGCACTGCTCGCGGGCATGGGCCAGGGCCTCCGGTGAGTCGTCCCGCGTCAGGTACGCGGGGGCCGCCACGCAGATCGTCACCGCCGACGGGTCGCGCCCCGCCGCCGACGCCGCGTCGCGCACCGCCTTCACCATCGTCCGCGTCAGATACGGGTCGGCGAGCTGGAGGATGAAGCCGTCCGCCTCCTCGCCCGCCATCTTCAGCGCCTTGGGGCCGTACGCCGCCATCCACACCGGCAGTTCGGCGTCCGGCCCGATCCACGGGAAGCGGATCGTGGTGCCGCCCAGGTCCGCCTCCTCGCCCGAGGCGAGGGCGCGGATCACCTTCATCGCCTCGCTGATCCGGGCGAGGGTGTTCGGGGTGCGTCCCGCCACCCGCATCGCGCTGTCGCCGCGGCCGATGCCGCACACGGTGCGGTTGCCGTACATGTCGTTGAGCGTGGCGAAGGTGGAGGCCGTCACCTCCCAGGTGCGGGTGCCCGGGTTGGTGACCATCGGGCCGACGATCAGCCGGTCCGTGTGCGCCAGGATCTGGCTGTGGATGACGAAGGGTTCCTGCCACAGCACGGCCGAGTCGAAGGTCCAGCCGTGGCTGAAGCCGTTGCGCTCGGCGCGTTTCATCAGGCTGATGACCTGCGCGGCCGGCGGATCGGTCTGCAGGACGAGTCCGAAGTCCATGGTCGCGTCTCCTAGCCGAGGTACTGGGTGGTGGCGCGCGGGACGTACGAGCCGTGCCCGGCGCGGCCGGTGAACTTGCGCTGGTCGATGACCACGTCACCGCGGGACAGGACCGTCTCGACCTGGCCCATGACGTGCTTGCCCTCGTACGCGGAGTAGTCCACGTTCATGTGGTGGGTCTCGGCGGACATGACCTGCTCGGCGGCCGGGTCGTAGATGACGACGTCCGCGTCGGCGCCCGGCGCGATCGTGCCCTTCTTGCCGTAGAGCCCGAACATCCGGGCCGGGGCGGCGCAGGCGATCTCGATCCAGCGGCGGCGGCTGATGTGCCCGTCCACCACGGCCTGGTGGAGGAGGTCCATGCGGTTCTCCACGCCCGGGAGGCCGTTGGGGATCTTGGAGAAGTCGCCGCGGCCCAGCTCCTTCTGCCCCACGAAGCAGAACGGACAGTGGTCCGTGGAGACCACCTGGAGGTCGTTCGTGCGCAGCCCCCGCCAGAGCGCGGCCTGGTGCTCGCGGGGCCGCAGGGGTGTCGAGCAGACGTACTTGGAGCCCTCGAAGTCGGGCTCCGCGAGGTTGTCCGTGGAGAGGAACAGATACTGCGGGCACGTCTCGCCGAAGACCGGCAGGCCTTCGTCGCGGGCCCTGGCCAGCTCGGCCACCGCCTCCTGGGCCGACACGTGCACCACGTAGACCGGCGCGCCCGCCACCTGGGCGAGCTTGATCACGCGGTGGGTCGCCTCCGCCTCCAGGAGCGACTTGCGCACCTCTCCGTGATAGCGCGGGTCGGTCTCGCCGCGGGCGAGGGCCTGCTCCACCAGGACGTCGATGGCCAGGCCGTTCTCCGCGTGCGTCATGATCAGCCCGCCGTTGACGGCGGCCCGCTGCATCGCCCGCAGGATCTGGCCGTCGTCGCTGAAGAAGACCCCGGGATACGCGGTGAAAAGTTTGAAGGAGCTGACCCCTTCCTCGATCAGGCGGTCCATCTCCTTCAGGGTCCGCTCGTTCACGTCCGAGAGGATCATGTGGAAGCCGTAGTCGATCGCACACTTGCCGTCCGCCTTCGCGTACCAGGCGTCGAGGCCCGCGCGCAGCGCCTGCCCCTTGGTCTGCACCGCGAAGTCCACGATGGTGGTGGTGCCGCCCCAGGCCGCGGCCCGGGTGCCCGTCTCGAAGTCGTCGGAGGAGAACGTGCCGCCGAACGGGAAATCCATGTGCGTGTGCGCGTCGACCCCGCCCGGGATCACGTACTTGTGGGAGGCGTCGATGACGCGGTCGGCGGTCCACGCGTCGGCGGCGCCCGAGCCGTGTGCGGCGAGCGCGGCGATCCTGCCGTCCTCGATCAGCACGTCGGCGTGGGTCTCTTCGGCGGCGGTGACGACAAGGCCGCCGCGGATCAGGGTGCGGGTACTCATGATGGGGCGCTCCCTTTCATGCTCGTACGTTCGTGCGCGGGTACGTGCAGCTGCGTGCGGCGCCGTGGACTAGACGCTCCGCAGGGCCTGTTCGAGGATCGACGCGCCTTCTTCCGCCTCCGCGACGGTCAGCGAGAGCGGGGGCGCGACACGCAGGACGCTGGTGTCGTGGCCGCCGCCCTTGCCGATGAGGAGCCCGCCCTCGCGGGCCGCTTCGAGGACGGCCGCGGCGGCCCGCGGGGTGGCCCGGCCCGTCTCGGGGTCGACCAGTTCGATCCCGATCATCAGGCCCCGGCCGCGCACCTCGCGCACGAAGGGCAGCTGGGCGCAGATGGCGCGCAGCCGCTCGATGAGCAGGCCGCCGACGCGCCGCGCGTTGCCCTGGAGGTCGTGTTCCAGGAGGTACGTAAGGTTGGCGAGGCCGGCCGCCATGGTGACCGGTGAGCCGCCGAAGGTCGAGATGGAGTTGGCGTCCAGGCAGTTCATGACCTCGGCGCGCGCGACGACACCGCCGACGGACATGCCGTTGCCGATGCCCTTGGCGAAGGTGAGGATGTCCGGCGGGCCGCTCGCGGCGTGCGCCTGCCAGCCCCAGAAGTGGTCGCCGGTGCGCCCCCAGCCGGTCTGCACCTCGTCCGAGATCCACAGGACGCCGTGCTCGCGCAGGACCTCGCGGAAGGCCGCGTAGAGCCCGTCCGGCGGCGAGGTGAAGCCGCCGACCCCCTGGATCGGCTCGGCGATCAGCGCCGCCGCTCCCCCGCGCGCCTGCCCGAGCATGTCCTTCAGGTCGGCGACGCAGGCCTCGATGAACGCGGCGTCGCTCAGCTCGGCGTACGGGCCGCGGCCGCGGACGCCGCCGTGCACGTACAGCGTCTGGAGCGGGGAGAGGCTGGTGGGCGACCAGGCGTTGTTGCCGGTGATGCCGACGGCCGTGAAGGAGCGGCCGTGGTAGCTGTTGCGCATCGCCAGGATCTGGTTGGAGCGGCGGTACGCGGTGGCCAGGAGCAGGGCGGTGTCGTTGGCCTCGGTCCCCGACGTGGTGAAGAAGACCCGGGCGTCCGGGATGCCGGAGAGGCCCGCGACCCGCTCGGCGAGGTCGATCATCGGCCGGTTGAGGTAGAGCGTGGACGAGTGGATGATCCGCCCGGCCTGCTCGGCGACCGCCTTGGTGACCTCGGGCAGCGCGTGGGCGGTCATGGTGGTGAGGATGCCGCCGAAGAAGTCGAGGTACTTCCTGCCGCCGGCGTCCCAGACGTGCCGGCCCTCGCCGTGGGTGATCTCCAGCGGGTCGGCGTAGTAGAGCGCGAGCCATTCGGGCAGGACGGCCCGGTGGCGGGTGTGGAGGTCGGTCACGGCTGTACCAGCCCTTCGTACGCGTCGGGGCGGCGGTCGCGGTAGAACGCCCACTGCTGGCGTACTTCCTCGATCAGGCCCAGGTCCAGGTCCCTGACGACGAGTTCCTCGGCCTTGTCGCTCGCCTTCTCGCCGACGAACTGCCCGCGGGGGTCGACGAAGTACGACGTGCCGTAGAAGTCGTTGTCGCCGTACTCCTCGACGCCGACGCGGTTGATCGCGGCGACGAAGTACTCGTTGGCGACGGCCGCCGCGGGCTGTTCGAGCTGCCAGAGGTAGGCGGAGAGGCCGCGGGACGTGGCGGAGGGGTTGTAGACGATCTGGGCGCCGTTCAGGCCCAGTTGGCGCCAGCCCTCGGGGAAGTGGCGGTCGTAGCAGATGTAGACGCCGACCTTGCCGACCGCGGTGTCGAAGACGGGCCAGCCCGCGTTGCCCGGCTTGAAGTAGTACTTCTCCCAGAAGCCCTTGACCTGGGGGATGTGGTGCTTGCGGTACTTGCCGAGGTACGAGCCGTCGGAGTCGATCACGGCGGCGGTGTTGAAGTAGAACCCGGACTGCTCGACCTCGAAGACCGGGACGACGACGACCATGCCGGTCTCGCGGGCGAGTTCCTTCATCCGCGTGACCGTGGGGCCGTCCGGCACGGGCTCGGCCCAGCGGTAGTGCTCGGGCTCCTGCACCTGGCAGAAGTAGGGGGCGTTGAACACCTCCTGGAAGCCGATGATCTTCGCACCCTGGCGGGCCGCCTCGCGGGCGTGCTCCTCGTGCTTGGCAATCATGGATTCGGTGTCGCCGGTCCAGGTCGCCTGGACCAGTGCGGCGCGTACGACGTTGGCCATGAGCTGCTCCTTCGACGGGACGTCAGAGAGCTTCTACGCCCGTAGACTTGGTGCGTAGACAGGAAAACGTAAGCCTCCCCGACGGGCTGGGCAAGACCATCGCCGTGAACCGGCGGAGTCGATCATGTTTCGCACCCGAGCGGACGCGAAACGGACGAGAAAGCACGAAAGCAACGGCCGCCTCAGGCGCTGAATCCCGCCACGCGCAGCGCGTGCACGAGATCCCAGTGCCGCTCGTCCGAGACTCCCCGGGCCGCCGCCAGGAGCAGCGGGATGAGGCGGTAGGGATCGGTGTGCGCGCAGGCGGCGCCGTCCTCGGGGGTGCGGACGCGGAGGTAGGCGTCGAGCAGGGCGCGGGCCTCGCGCTCGCGGCCCGCGTCGATCAGCGCGAGCGCCGCCTCGGCTATCTCCGGGGCGGGCCGGGAGACGCCCTGCCGCAGCAGCTTGCGGCAGTCGTCGGCGCGGCCCGCCCCGGCGAGGGCGTCGGCGAGCGCGACGAGCCGGTCGGGCGGCAGCGAGGCGGCCTCCCAGAGCAGCGTCGACCAGTCGGCGCCGAGACCCGCGCGGTGCAGCTCGCCGGCGAACACGGGCAGGCGCGCGGCGGGCCAGCCGGCCGCCTCGACGAGCACGCCGTGCGCCTCGCCGCTGCGGCCCTCGCCACGGAGCCTGACGAGCGTGGCGACCGCTTCGGCGGTGACGCGGTCCGCCTCGGGGTCCGCTCCCCCCGCGCCGGCGCGCCCGCCGTCACCGGCGCCGTCCGCCTCGTCGGGCACGTGCGCGAACCGGGCGCCGCGCGGCTTGTTCGCGGCGGGCGCCTGCGCGGCCGGGCCGGGTCCCGCGGCCTCCCCGCCCTCGCTCTCGGCGTCGTCCCGCCCGGTGAACCCCGCGAAACGGGCGCCGCGGGGGCGGCGCGGACGGCGGGAGGTGTCGCGCGGGGCGCGGCCCTGCCGGGGCACGTGCGGGGTGTCGGACCGCTCCGCCGGGTCGGCCGACAGGGTGCGCGCGTCGTGAGCCTCGGCGCCCTCGCCGCCCGTCGAGACGCCGAACTCCCGCGTACGGGGTTCGGGATCCGGTGCGCCCGCGCCGAAGCCACCGGTCGCGGCCCCGAAGCCGTCCGCGACCCGGACTCCGAAGGCGTTGCGCGCCTGCTCCCCGAAGGCGTCGTACTCCTCGGCACCCCCGAAACCCCCGGCGCCCCCGACGCCTCCGACACCCTCGGCGCCCTCGGCCTCGAAGCCCGCCGTCCGGCCCCTGAGCCCGCCCGGCCGTCCGGCGCCGGGGCCGACCGCCGTTCCGTCCCCGAAGTCGTCCGCGCCCACCGCCGCGAAGTCGTCCGAGACGGGAGCGCCGAGGTCGACCCACTGCGGGCGGTCGGCGCGGTCGAGGCGTTCGATGCGCTCCCGCAGTTCCGCGCACCGCGCGGTCGCCCGCTCGTGGTCGTCCCGGACCCAGGCCAGGTCGCGGTTGAGCCGCTCCACCTCGTCGGGCGTGTCCGCGGCGGCGAGCGAATAGCCCAGCTCCACCTGGCGTTCGACGGCGAAGCGCTGCTCGGTGAGCATCAGGTCGAGGCGTTCGCCGAGCAGCCTGCGCCCCCCGGCCCGCGCGTCGAAAGCGGTGAGCGAGGCCGTGTGCAGCGCCTTCGCCCGCTCCGTCTCGCGCTCGGCGGCCCGCTGCCCGTAGCCGGTGGCGAAGTCGTGCAGCAGCGCCTCGACCACGTCCCAGGGAGGCACTTCCGAGCCGTCCAGGCAGGCCTGCATCCCCTCGGGGTCACGGGCCCAGAACACGCCGCACCACCCGGCGCCGGTGTCGAGCCGCGCCAGCAGGTCTTTCAGATACCTCGCGAACTCCCTGACCTGATCCGGGAGTTGTCCAACTGCCATCCGAGCCAGCACCGCCCCGTGGAGCCTGGAGTGTTCCGGTCCGGAAGATAACACCAGTCGTGTTTCAGGACGACTACACGCAGTTTTCCGGCCGCTCCACAGCGCCTCACGGACCCCGGTCCGCGTCGCGGGCGAGGAGGGACGCGCAGAGTCTGCGCAGCCCCGAGTGCAGCTGCCCGGCCGTGGCCCCCTGGCTGGTCAGGTGCTCGACCAGGTCGCTGCGGACCGCGGCGAGCAGGGCGTGCGCGAGGTAGTCGGCGTCCTCACGCGGGTGGATGCCGGACAGCATGCCGGCGACTTGGGAGTGCCAGAGGTCGTACGTCGGATTCAGGTACGGGTCGGCGGTTCCCGCGCGCTCCAGGTCCAGCATCAGCGCACGCCGGTTCAGCTTGAGGTCCAGGAGCGCGGCCATGAGCGCGGGGACCCGTTCCTCCACCGGCGTACCGGGGCCCAGCGGCGGCGGCCCGTCGGCGACCTGCTCGCACAGCTGCCGCGTCTCCTCGACGACCAGCGCCCTCACCAGGCCGGTGCGGTCGGAGAAGTGCCGGAAGAGCGTGCCCTTTCCGGCACCGGCGGCCCGGGCGACGTCGGCCATCTTGACGCTGTCGGGGTCCTCGGCCTCCTGGAACAGCCGGGCGGCGGCGGCCAGCAGCGCGGCCCTGTTGCGGACGGAGTCGGCTCTCTCCTTGCGGGCGGTGATGATTCCTCCTCGGTGGGCGCCCGGTGGGGCGCTTTCTGGACGGGCGGGGCGCCTCGGGGGCGGAACCCCAGCATAAGTCGACCCCGGGTCCGGTACTTGTAAACGGACCCGGGGTCAGGTTAGCGTTGCCGCCATGACGACGACGCATCCTTCAGCGACCGACGTGTTCTCCCGCTCCCTCGACCTCCTGCTCGCCAAGGACATCGAGGGCTGGCTCGCCCTCTGGGCGCCGGACGGAGTCTTCGAGTTCCCCTTCGCGCTCCCCGGGGCCCCGCAGCGGCTCGTCGGCCGGGACGCCGTACGCGGGTACATGGCCGACTACCCCGACCACATCGACCTGCGGAGCTTCGAGGACCTGACCGTCCACCGCACCGAAGACCCCGGGACCATCGTCGCGGAGCTGCGCGGCACCGGCCGGGCGGTCGCCACCGGGCGCCGCTACTCGATGCCGTACATCCAGGTGGTCACCGTCCACGAGGGCCGCATCACGCGCTTTCGCGACTACTGGAACGGCGCGCTGGCCGCCGACGCTTTCGACGGCGGGCAGATCCCCGTCGGCCGCACCACGGCATCCGGAGAGACCCGATGACGATGAACTTCCTGGTCACCGGCGGCACCGGCACCACCGGCAGCCGCGTGGCGGCCGCCCTGACCGACCGGGGCGACTCCGTACGCATCGCGAGCCGTGCCCCGGCGCCTGGCACCCCCCAGGTCCGCTTCGACTGGGCCGATCCGGCCACCCACGGCCCCGCCCTCGCCGGCACGGACGGCGTCTATCTGGTGCCGCCCGTCGGGGACGCCGAACCCGCCCGCCTGATGGTGCCGTTACTGGAACGCGCGGTGGAGGCGGGCGTGCGCCGCTTCGTGCTGCTGAGCTCCTCCGCCATCGCCGAGGGCGGCCCCGGGGCCGGCGAGGTCCACCTCGCGCTGCGCGGGCTCGCCCCCGAGTGGGCGGTGCTGCGGCCCTCCTGGTTCATGCAGAACTTCGCCTCCCCGAGCCATCTGCACGGCGCGAGCATCCGGGCGGCGGACGAGATCGTGACGGCCACCGGGGACGGGCGCGTGGCGTTCGTCGACGCGGACGACATCGCGGCCGTCGCCGTACGGGCCCTGACGGACGAGCGCCCGCACAACGCGGCGCATCTGATCACCGGCCCGCAGGCGCTCACCTACGCGGAGGTCGCCGACGTCGTGTCGGGGGTCTCGGGGCGCGCGGTCCGCCATCGCCCGGTCACGGTCGCGCGGTTGCGCGACCGGCTCGTCGCCGGCGGACTGCCCGAGGCGTTCGCCCGGGTGCTCGCGGACATGGACGACGGCATCGCGCACGGGTCCGAGGACCGCGTGGACCCGGCCGTCGAGCGGATCACCGGCCGGGCACCCCGCGGTTTCGCGGAGTTCGCCGCGCGGAACGCCGCCGCATGGGTCCCGGCGCCCCGCGCGTGACGGCTCCCCGTCCGCTCACGCCGGTGCGAGCGGCGCCGGCGAGCAGGCCTGGGCGACCTCGTCCAGCGAGAGGCCGAGCGCCAGGGCCAGCGCCGACACGGTGAAGAACGCGGGCGTGGGCGCCCGTCCGGTCTCGATCTTGCGGAGCGTCTCCGCGGAGAGCCCGGCGGTCGCCGCCACCTCCACCATGCTCCGCTCGCCGCGCGCCGTACGCAGGAGCCGGCCGAGCCGCTCGCCGCGCTCGCGCTCTTCGGGGGTCAGGGGGGTGCGCACCATGCGGCAAGTCTAGGTCGGCGGCCCACGGCGCCCCCGTCCCGTACCGGGGCGGTCATCGGGTACGCGAGGGCTTCAGCACATCGGGCCTGCCCGGGCGGAACGGGCCTGCTCGCACAGAACGGGCCGGGCGGGCCCCGAAAAGGCCCGCCCGGCCCGTCCGGCCCGTCCGGCCCGTCCGGCCCCTATGGCCGGCGCTCCCCCGTCACTTCTGCGGGTGCACCACCATCGCCGAGCCTCCCCCGCGACGCACCTTCTCCGCCGCGGCCAGCCACTTGCCGCCGGGCAGCCGCTGCACCCCGGTGGCCGCTCCGATCTCCGGGTTCTGCTTGAAGGAGTGCCCGATCGCCTCCAGGTCGGCCCGTACCGAGCTCTCCCAGAGCCCCGGCTCCAGCTCGGTCTGCGCGGCGTTGCGCTGGCTCGCGCGCGGCGCGGCGATCGCGTCGACGAGCGGCAGGCCCCGGTCGACGAACCCGGTCAGGGTCTGGAGCACGGTGGTGATGATCGTGGCCCCGCCGGGCGAGCCGAGCGCGACCAGCGGCTTCCCCTTCTCCAGGACGATCGTCGGCGCGATCGAGGACCGGGGCCGCTTGCCCGGACCCGGCAGGTTCGGGTCGTGGACGGCCGGATCGGCGGGTGCGAAGGAGAAGTCGGTCAGTTCGTTGTTGAGCAGGAAGCCGCGCCCCGGCACGGTGATCCCGCTGCCGCCCGTCGACTCGATGGTCAGGGTGTAGGCGACGACGTTGCCCCACTTGTCGGCGGCCGTGAGGTGGGTCGTGTTCTCGCCTTCGAACGTGGTCGGGGCGGCCTTGTCACCCGATCCGCAGGACGTCGGATCGCGCGGGTCGCCCGGCGCGAGCGGGCTCTTCAGGACCGCGTCGTCGCGGATCAGGCACTCCCGCGAGTCGGCGAACTTCTGGGAGAGCAGCTCCTTCGTCGGTACGTCCTCGAAGGCGGGGTCGCCCACCCAGCGCCCGCGGTCGGCGAAGGCGACACGGCTGGCCTCGATGAACCGGTGCAGGTACTTCTTCTTCGAGGCCTTGGAGAGGTCGGTCCGCTCCAGGATGTTGAGGGCCTCACCGACGGTCGTGCCGCCGGAGGACGAGGGTGCCATCGAGTAGACGTCGAGCCCCCGGTAGGCGGTCTTCGTCGGTGCCTGATGCTTCGCCGCGTACGCCTTCAGGTCCTTCTCGGACAGGTCGCCGGGCCGGGCCACCCGGTCCGACGCCGGGTCGACGGGCGGCTTGTTCACGGTCCGTACGACGTCCTTGCCGATGCCGCCCCGGTACATCGCCCCGACGCCCTTGCGGCCCAGCTCCTCGTACGTGCGCGCGAGGTCGGGGTTCTTGAACGTCGAGCCGACCACGGGCAGCGCCCCGCCCGGCAGGAACAGCTTCGCCGTGTCCGGGAAGTCGGCGAACCGCTCCTGGTTGGAGGCGGTCTGCGAGCGGAAGGTGCCGTCCACCGTGAACCCGTCGCGCGCGAGCCGCTCGGCGGGCTTCAGCAGGGTGCCAAGGCGCTTGCTGCCCCAGCGGTCCAGGGCGGACTGCCAGGTCGCGGGGGTGCCGGGCGTGCCCACGCCCAGGCCGCTGGTGACGGCGTCCGCGAAGGGGATCGGCTTGCCGTTCTCCAGGAAGAGGCCGGAGTCGGCGGTCCGCGGGGCCGTCTCGCGGCCGTCGATCGTGCTCACCTTGCGGCTCTTGGCGTCGTAGTGGACGAAGTAGCCGCCGCCCCCGATGCCCGCGGAGTAGGGCTCGCTCACGCCGAGGGCCGCCGCCGTGGCGACCGCGGCGTCCACGGCGTTGCCGCCCTTGCGCAGGACCTCGATCCCAGCGGCCGAGGCGTCCGCGTCCACGCTGGACACGGCACCGCCGTGGCCGACGGCCACGGGCACCTTCCGCGGGGACGAGGCGGCCGGTCCGGCCGTGTGCGCGGACGAAGGGGGCACGGCCGCTCCGACCGACACAAAGACCCCTCCGACCGCCCATAGCGTCAGATTCCGTACGACAGCACGACGCATCCGTACCTCCAGTCAACAGCCGTCCGCGCAGCGTAACTTCGGTCCGCCCGCTACGTCAGGACCCCCTCGAACACGGGTCCTACAGACCGCTAGCATGCGCCCCCATGACGGAAGACGTGCGCAACATCGTCCTCGGCCTGATCGCGGCCGGCCTCGGTGCCGTGCTGGGCTGGCTCGCCCGTACCTACCTCTGGCGGCGCAAGCTCCGCCGCAAGCAGGCCTTCTTCGGGCTGCCGGACAACTCCGAGTCGCTGCTCGTGGTGAACCGCGAGGCGGGCGGCCCCGAGCTCACCGTCGTCCGTCACGACGTGTTCGCGCTGCTCGAACTGGCCGCGCTGATCAAGGACTGCGGGGCGCACGCCCAGCTCGTCGCGCACGACGCCGCCCAGCAGAGCTTCGGCGAGCGCACGGAATTCTGCGTCGGCTCCCCGGCCGCCAACCGCCGCATGGCCGCGCACATGCACTCCCTGCTGCCGGGCGTCCGCATCAACACCGACCCGGAGCCGGGCCCGGACCGCGGCGCCTTCCAGATCGGCAGCGAGCGCTACCGCATGGAGGGCGGCATCACGGAGTACGTGATCCTCGCGCGGCTCACCGCAGGACAGGCCCAGGAGGCGAGACCCGTCTTCGTCTTCTGCGGTCAGCGCGCGATCACCAACCAGGCGGCCACGCGCTATCTCGCCCGCAACCACGAGAAGCTGGCCCGCAAGCACGGCGCCGGCACGTTCGTGCTGCTCCTGAAGGTGGTCAACTCCCAGGCGTACGGAGCCGACGTCGTCGAGCTGGTCGGGGACGTCACCCGGGCCGCCCAGGCCCCGGCCCCCGCGATCACTCCGCCGCGCACGTCCCATCGCGCCAAGTAGGGACGCGCTCACCGAGCGCCGACGGTCGCGCCCGGCTCATACGCCACCTCTGTGACCTGGTCGGCAATTCGGGGCAAGAGGCAACCCATCGGGACCTTTGCCCCTCTCTCCGTGCAGTTCCACATTCGCACGGAGGTACGTTCCCTTGAGGCCCCTGAGCTCGACGAGTCGCCGACGCCCCCTACGCGCCCGCCCCACCGGGGCCGCGGTCACGGCCGCGGGCCTCGCGGCGCTGGCCACCGCGCTGACCGCGTGTTCGGGCGGCACCCCCGCGGCGGCCGACACCTCCATGAAGAAGCCGGACATATCGGTCAACCTTCAGGGCAAGCAGGCCAAGGCGGGCGCCCCGGTCACGGTGAAGCTGGCCGACGGCAAGCTGAAGCAGGTCGAGGTCACCGACGGCGAGGGCGCCCAGCTCACCGGCAAGGTCGCCGCGGACAAGGCCACCTGGACCTCGGACCGCAAGGCGGTGCCCGGCACCTCGTACAAGGTGAAGGCGACGACGGACCAGGGCGGCAGCGCCAAGAGCTCCTTCCGCACGGCCGACCCGGAGCAGGTGAACAAGCTGTCCCTGACGCCCGGCAAGGACACCACCGTCGGCGTCGCGCAGCCCCTGTCCGTCGTCTTCGACCACCCGGTGAAGAACAAGGCCGAGGTCGAGAAGCACCTCAAGGTGACCACCTCGAACAGCACGACGGGCTCCTGGGGCTGGATCAAGAACTACGACGGCAAGGACCGCGTCGACTGGCGCCCCAAGGAGTACTGGGAGTCCGGCACGAAGGTGAAGCTGGACGCCCGGCTCGGCGGGATCGACTCGGGCACCGGCGGCGGCTGGTTCGTCCGCGACTACGCGACCGGGTTCACGGTCGGCAAGAGCCAGCAGGTCAAGGTCGACCTCGACAGCAAGCAGGCCACGCTCGTGCGCGACGGGAAGAGCGTGCGGACCGTCCCGATGTCGGCGGGCACCCCCGGCGGCGACAAGGCGTCCTGGGGCGGCACGTCCGTCCTGATGGCCAAGGAGGGCACGATCAACATGCGCTCCGAGACGGTCGGCCTGGGCGACGCCTACGACAAGATGGTCGACAACTCGATGCGGCTGACCTGGTCGGGCATGTACGCGCACGCGGCTCCCTGGAACGCCGCGTTCTTCGGCAACACCAACCACAGCTCGGGCTGCATCGGCATGAGCGACGGCGACGCCTCCTGGCTCTACGGCCAGGTGCAGGTCGGCGACCCCTTCGAGGTCTCCGGCAGCGGCTCGAAGGGCGTGCCGGACCCGGGCAACGGCTACGGCGAGTGGAACCTCTCCTGGGCCGACTGGCAGGCCAAGAGCGCCCTGAGCTGAGCGGCCACACCGCAGTAGATCACTCAACAATCGTTACCGGTGCGTAACTTACCGACGGGTTACCACCGGTAAGACCCCGAGGTTACCGTCGGGTCACTTTGCTTGCACGAGTAAGGAGTGACCCGTGGGACAACCGCGCAAGGCTCTGCGTACGACCACCGTGGGCGCCGCGTCGGCGGCTCTCGTCGCCGGCGCCGCCTTCGGCCTCGCCCCGGCCGCCCAGGCGGCCGGCGGGACCCCGCCGGCCGCTCCCCGGGCGACGGGCTCCGCGGACGTGCGCTTCGTCGACATCCCCGGCGACGGCGGCACGCTCCTCAAGGCCAACGTCTTCACCCCCAAGGACGCGAAGGCGGCCGCGAAGTACCCCGCGATCGTGCTGCCCACCAGCTGGGCCATGCCCCAGATCGAGTACGTCGCGCAGGCCCAGAAGCTCGCGAACTCCGGCTATGTCGTGGTCAGTTACAACTCGCGCGGCTTCTGGCAGTCCGGCGGCGAGATCGAGACCGGCGGCCCCGAGGACATCGCGGACGCCTCCAAGGTCATCGACTGGACCCTGGCGAACACCCCGGCCGACCCCGGGAAGATCGGCATGGGCGGGGTCTCGTACGGCGCGGGCATCAGCCTGCTCGCCGCCGGGCACGACAAGCGGATCAAGGCCGTGGCCGCGCTCAGCGGCTGGGGCGACCTCATCGACTCGATCTACAGCGGCCGCACCCAGCACCAGCAGGCCGCGGGTCTGCTCGGCGGCGCCGGTGTCCTCACGGGCCGCCCGAGCCCCGAACTCCGGCAGACGCTCAAGGACTTCCTCGCCTCCAACCTGGACAAGGAGGACGAGATGATCGCCTGGGGCGCCAAGCGCCCCCCGCGACCTACATCGACCGGATCAACGAGAACGGCGCGGCCGTCATGCTCGGCAACGCCTGGGGCGACACCATCTTCCCGCCCAACCAGTACGCCGAGTTCTACGAGCGGCTGACCGGCCCCAAGCGCCTGGAGTTCCGCCCCGGCGACCACGCGACCGCCGAGCTGACCGGCCTGCTCGGTCTGCCCAACGACACCTGGACATCGACCCGGCGCTGGTTCGACCGCTACCTCAAGGGCGAGAAGAACGGCGTCGACACCGAGCAGCCCGTACAGCTCAAGTCCCGCTCGACGGGCGGTTACGAGGGCTACCCCGACTGGAAGTCCGTGGGCCCCACGAAGAAGAAGATCGACCTGGCGGGCTCCACCACGCTGCGCACGAACGTCGACTCCGGCGCCAACGGCGGCACCGTGCTGCTCTCCAACGCCCTGGACCAGTTCCTCAAGACGCCGCCGATCGCCTCCGTGCCGCTGCTCCCGCGGCGCTACGCGGCCGTCTGGCAGTCCGAGAAGTACGCCACCCAGCAGCGCGTGCGCGGGACGGCGAAACTGCACACCACGGTCACCGGCACCAAGGAGAGCGGCACCCTCGTCGCGTACCTCTACGACGTGGGCCCGCTCGGCCTCGGCAAGCTGGTCAGCAACGCGCCGTACACCTTCCACGGCAAGACTCCCGGCCGGCCGTTCGGCGTGGACCTGGAGTTGTTCTCCACGGCCTACGACGTCCCGGCAGGCCACAGACTCGCCCTGGTGGTCGACACGGTCGACCCGCTCTACATCGAGCACAACCCGACCGGCGCGCAGCTGACCTTCTCCTCGCCCGCGTCCGACCCGTCGTACGTGTCGGTCCCGCTGCGCGAACAGTGATCACCGGCTGCTGCCGGGTGGGCCTGGCCCCTGTAACTACTGCCTGCCCGGCAGCAGCGTCCCTGGTTCGGCCGAAGCCACGTCCGCGGCTTCGGTCTTCGGATTGCGCCGCTGTCGTCTGGACACCCACTGGGCGAACCACGAGAGCAGCATGCACATCCCGATGTAGATCGGCGAGATCACCAGAACCACGGGGATGAAAGGTAGATCGTAGTCGAGGTTCGACGCGATCAGCTTCCCGGCGTGGAGGAACTCCTCATAGGTGATCAGATAGCCGAGCGAGGTGTCCTTCAGCGCCACCACCAACTGGCTGATGATGGCGGGCAGCATGGCGCGCACGGCCTGCGGCACGAGGACGTGCGTCATGACCTGGGTCTTGCGCATCCCGAGCGCGTACGCCGCCTCCCGCTGGCCGCGCTCCACGGAGTTCACGCCCGAGCGGAAGACCTCGGCGAGCACCGAGCCGTTGTAGAGCGTGAGCCCGGTGACCAGGGCCGGCAGCGGCTGGACCTTCAGCGCCACGAAGACGAAGAAGATCATCACCAGGACCGGCATCGCGCGGAAGAACTCCACGAGAAGCGTGGCCAGCCAGCGCACGGGACGGTGGTCGGAGAGCCGCCCCATGGCGAGCAGTCCGCCGAGCGCGAGCGCGAGCACCGCCGAGATGGCGAAGGCCTTGAGGGTGTTCCCCAGGCCCTTCAGGAGGAGTTCCTGGATGCCCTTGTACTCGAAGGGCGTCCACTTGGTCGCGGTGAACTGGTCGGTGTCGAAGAGCAGGTAGATGATCCAGCCGACCAGGGCGAGCACGACCACGGTGGAGAGCAGGCCGTAGAGCTTGTGTCTGCGCTCGGTCCTGGGGCCCGGCACGTCGTACAGGGCGGTGGATTCGTGGGAGAGGGCTTTCATCGGGCGACTCCCCAGCGCTTCTCGAGGACGTTGAAGACGGCGCTGATGGCGAGGGTGATGATCAGGTAGCCGACGGCGATCCAGACGAACGTCCAGATGATGTTGTAGCCGAGCTCACTGAGCGTCTTGTACGTGCCGAGCAGCTCGGTGACGCTGAACGCGCCCGCGATGGCCGAGTTCTTGGCGAGGGCGATGAGGGTGGAGCCGACCGGCGGGATGACGGACCGGAAGGCCTGCGGGAGCACCACCATGGACAGCGTCTGCCCGAAGGTCATCCCCAGGCTGCGGGCGGCCTCGCCCTGGCCCTTGGGGACGGTGTTGATGCCCGAGCGCAGCGCCTCGCAGATGAAGGCCGAGGTGTAGCAGCCGAGCGCGAGGACGGCGAACACCTTGAAGGGCAGGACGAGCCCGAAGCGCGGCAGCCCGAGCAGCACCGCGAAGAAGAGCAGCGTGAGCGGGGTGTTGCGCAGGACCGTCACCCAGGCGGTGCCGAAGGCCCGGAAGGAGCCGACCGGCGCCACCCGGAAGGAGGCCATCACGAAGCCGAGGACGAGGGCCAGGATCGAGGCGTAGACGGTGAGTTCGACGGTGCCGACGAACCCTTTGCCGAAGGTGGAGAAGTTGTCTGTCAGTACGTCCATGACGCCTCCTCAGCTCGCCGGGTAGCGGTCGATGGCGGGCGGCTTCGGCGCCGGGACCCCGGAGAGGCCGAGGGTGGCGTCGTAGGCCTTCTTCCAGTCGCCGTCCTTCTCCCGGGCGGCGAGCGCGTCGTCGACGGCGAACCGCAGGGCGTTGTCGCTCCTGGGCACGCCGATGCCGTACGGCTCCTCGGAGAACGGCTTGCCGACCACCTTGAGCTCGTCGGGCACCTTGGCGGCGTATCCGATCAGGATCGCGTCGTCGGTGGTGACGGCGTCGACCTGATAGGTCAGCAGGTTGTCGACGCAGACCGAGTAGGTGTCGTACGCGACGAGCGTCGCCTTCGGGTAGTCCTTCTGGATGCGCTGGTAGGGGGTCGAGCCGGCGGCCGAGCAGACCTTCTTGCCGGCCAGGTCCCGCGGCCCCTTGATGTCGTCCTCGTCGGCGCGTACGAGGAGGCCCTGTCCGGCGAGGTAGTAGGGCCCGCCGAAGCCGACGAGCTTCTTGCGGAGGTCGTTGATGGTGTAGGTGCCGACGTAGTAGTCGATCTGTCCGTTCTGGAGGGCGGTCTCGCGGTTCGCCGACGCGATGGTCTTGAACCGGATCGACTTCGGGTCGAGGCCGAGCGAGGCCGAGATCATCTTGGCGATCTCGATGTCGAAGCCGGAGTACTGCCCGGTGGCGGGGTTCTTCTCGCCGAGGAAGGGCTGGTCCTCCTTGGCGCCGACGACGAAGTGGCCGCGCTGCTTCGCCTTCTTCCAGGTCCCGGATTCCGGCAGCGAGAATCCCGTCGCCACCCGGTAGGCGGGCAGTTCGTCCTGCTGCGGCCCCTTCACCGGGGGGCTGCCTTCCTTGCCGCAGGCGGTCGCGGCACAGGCGGCGAGGACGAGCGCCGCGAGCAGACGTGTCGTACGCATCATGGCCGGCCTCCCGTCAGTGCTTCAGGATCTTGGAGAGGAAGTCCTTGGCGCGGTCGCTCTCCGGGTTGCCGAAGAAGTCCTCGGGGGCCCGGTCCTCGACGATGCGGCCGGCGTCCATGAAGACCACCCGGTTGGCGGCCGAACGGGCGAAGCCCATCTCGTGGGTGACCACGACCATGGTCATCCCGTCGCGGGCGAGTCCCTGCATGACCTCGAGCACCTCGTTGATCATCTCGGGGTCGAGGGCCGACGTCGGCTCGTCGAAGAGCATCACCTTGGGCTCCATGGCGAGCGCGCGGGCGATGGCCACGCGCTGCTGCTGGCCGCCCGAGAGCTGCGCCGGGTACTTGTCGGCGTGTGCCGCGAGGCCCACCCGTTCGAGCAGCTCGCGGGAGCGCCGGGTGGCGTCGTCCTTCTTCCTGCCCCGCACCTTGACCGGCGCGATGGAGACGTTCTGGAGCACCGTCTTGTGCGCGAAGAGGTTGAAGGACTGGAACACCATGCCGACGTCGGCACGGAGCGAGGCCAGTGCCTTGCCCTCTTCCGGAAGCGGCTGCCCGTCCAGTGCGATGGTGCCCGACTGGATCGTCTCCAGGCGGTTGATCGTCCTGCAGAGCGTCGATTTTCCCGACCCTGACGGGCCGATGACCACGACCACCTCCCCCTTGCCGACGGTGAGGTCGATGTCCCGCAGGACATGCAGCTCTCCGTAGTACTTGTTCACATCACGCAGCTCGATCAGAGGATCGACGGCCATGCCCTGCCCTGCCCACTCTCGGCGGTGTCGGTCCGCGCAAACTATCCACGTGAAAACGGGACTTACTGGACGACACGCACGTATGGGCATTAACCGTATTTGCAGTTACGTCATCCCGGCGGTCACGCCTCCGACGCCTCCGCGTACACCTGGGACAGCTCGGGGGCGCCCTGGACCGCCCAGTCGAGGCCCGCCTCCACCACCTGGATCTCCCGGCCCGAGGCGAGCCGCACGACGGGGCTGCCGCCGGGCCACACGTGCCAGGTGGTGCCCGGCACCGTACGGACGATGACCGAACCGAGGTACAGGCCCGCGTCGTTGCCGAGCCACGGCAGCAGCTCGGGGTCGTCGCGCCAGCGCGGCAGGAGCTGGTCAAGGGCGGTCAACGAGCCCGGGGAGTCGTCGAGTTCGAGCCCGGCGGTGGCCGCCTGGGAGCGCAGCAGCTCGCATTCGGCGAGGAGATCGGCCACCCCGGCCGGGTCCTCGTCGAACGCCGAGGCGAGTCCTGGGCCCCGGTCGGCGGACTGCTGCCTGCGCCACCTGCCGAAGAAGGAGATGTTCATGATCGGCCTCTCCCTGAGGGTGTCCCTGGTCCCCGGTCCAACGAATGTAACTTGCGTCAGTTGATCACGGAATCGGGCGAATCCCGCCGCACGGGGCGAACTGCCGGAGCGCGTCGGTGAGTAGCCCGCCACGGCCAGGGCTCTGACCAGGACAGATCTATGTCAATTCCAGGTGAAGTGCGTTGACTCCCCTCTGCGGCCCGAAGACCGTTGGTGCTAGCTGCCAGCGCACTGTCTGCGGCACTCACGTCCTGAGAGGTTTATGCATGCCCGAGAACCCGATCAAACTGGCCATCATCATCGGCAGCGTCCGCGGCGGCCGATTCGGGACCACCGTGGCCGAATGGTTCGCGGGACAGGCGGAGTTGCACGGCGACGTCGAGGCCGAGATCGTCGACATCGCGGACCACCCGCTGCCGCTGGCGATGCCGGCCTTCGGCGAGAAGGCACCGGACGACGTCGCCGCCATCTGGAGCGGTCTGCAGGAGAAGCTCGGCCGGGCCGACGCGTTCGTCGTCGTGACGCCCGAGTACAACCACACCGTCCCCGCGGCGCTCAAGAACACCATCGACTGGTACCTCGCCGAGTGGACGGCCAAGCCGGTGGGCCTGGTCTCGTACGGCGGCATGGGCGGTGGCCTGCGCGCCGCCGAGCACCTGCGGCAGATCTTCGCCGAGGTCCACTCCACGACCGTGCGGGAGATGATCAGCTTCCACAACGCGTGGGCGGACTTCCAGAAGGAGGGCGAGCCGGCCAGCCCCGAGGGCAGCGAGGCCGCCGCCAAGAAGCTGCTCGACCAGCTCGTGTGGTGGGCCGACGCCCTGCGCACGGCGCGCGAGCGCACCCCGTACACCGGCTGACGACACCCCACCTCAGGTCAGGGGCGCGTGGGAGACCGCGCGCCCCTGACCTGTGTCATGTCCGGCCGCGTGGGTTCCCGGCGGCCCTTCCCGAGGAGGACCTTCATGAGCACTGAGCGCAGAGCACTCGTACTGGGCGGCACCGGGTTCCTCGGCCGCCGGATCGCCGCGGCGTTCGAGGCGGCGGGCACCGAGACCGTACGCGTGTCGCGCACCGCGTCGGGGGACGGCCGGTGCGTGGCCCTGGACCTGGCCGCCGCCGGGCCCGCCGCACTCGACCGGCTGCTCGCCGACACCCGCGCGGACGTCGTGGTGAACGCGGCCGGCATCGCCTGGCAGAGCGACGAGGACGGCATGCGGCGGCTCAACGCCGACTTCGCCGCCCGGCTCGCCGCCGCGGCCGCCCGCAGCGCCCACGACCCGCTCCTGATCCAGCTGGGCACGGTCCACGAGTACGCCCCCGCGCCCGCCGGCACCGGCATCGCCGAGGACCACGAGACCGCGCCCGTCACCCACTACGGGCGCACCAAGCTCCTCGGGACCCAAGCCGTCCTGAAGGCCGCGCGCGAGGACGGGCTGCGGGCCGCCGTGCTCAGGATCGTCAACGTCTGCGGCCCCGGCACACCGCCCGCGAGCCTGCTCGGTCTCGTCGCCGCCCAGGTGGCCCGCCACACGACGGACGCGGAGCCGCCACCCCCGCTGGAGGTCTCCCCGCTGGTGGCCCGCCGCGACTACGTGGACGTGCGCGACGTCGCCGACGCCGTGCTCGCGGTGGCCGACGCGCCGGACGGGGCCGCGGACGGCCGGATCTTCAACATCGGCCGGGGCGAGGCGGTCCCGGTGCGGGACCTGGTGGAGCGGCTCGTCGCGTTCGGCGGGGTACCGGGGGCGGTGCGCGAGCGGGCCGCCGACGGCCCTGCCGGTGTCGGCGGGGCCGCCTGGCAGCAGGTCGACATCGCCCGGGCCCACGACGTGCTCGGCTGGCGGCCGCGGCGTTCGCTGGAGGACTCGCTGCGCGACCAGCTGGCCGGCCTCACGGCCACCGCCGCGCCCGCGACGGCGTCCGTCCCGCGCGGCCCCGCGCTGCGCGTCCTGTTCGTGCCCTTCCCCGGGGTGGCACACGTGCACCCGATGGTGCCGCTGGCCTGGGCGCTGCAAGGGGCGGGCCACCAGGTGCGGGTGGCGGTGCACCCGGGCATGGCGGACACCGTCGGCGCGGCGGGGCTGACGGCGGTGCCGCTCGGGGCCACGCGGCAGCTCACCGGCGTGGTCGAGTTCGCCACCAACCCCGACCTGCTCGACGTCCTCAACGCCCGGCTCTCGCTCGACGAGGGCGAGGACACAGGGGACGGCGAGCTGTGGGCGCGCAAGTGGGTCGAGACCCTGGGCCCGCTCAACGTCTCCCGGGGCGCCCTGGACGACCTGGTCGCCTTCTGCGAGAGCTGGCGGCCCGACCTCGTGATCTGGGACCCCTTCAGCATCGCGGCGCCGGTCGCCGCCAAGACCTCGGGGGCCGCGCACGCGCGCCTCCTGTGGGGCCGGGACAACATCGCCTGGCTGCGCGCGAAGTCGCTGGAGCGGCTCGCGCGGCGCCCGGCCGACACCGACCCCGTGACGGGCCTGATGGCCCCCATGCTCGACAAGTTCGGCCACGCCTTCGAGGAGGAGCTGCTGCTCGGCCAGTTCACGATCGACCCGATGCCGCCCGCCCTGCGCCTGCCGCTCGGCCTGGAGACCGTGCCGGTGCGCCGGGTGCCCTACAACGGGACCGCCGCGCTGCCCGACTGGCTGCGCGAGCCGGTGCGCGCGCCCCGGGTGTGCCTGACCCTGGGCGTGGGCGGGCGCGGCAGGCAGCTGTTCCGGGAGAGCGGCGTCACGCTGCCTGACCTGTTCGAGGCGGTCGCCGACCTGGACATCGAGCTGGTGGCGACCCTGGACGCCGGACGGTACGCGGCCACGGGACCGATCCCCGCCAACGTCCGCATGACGGAGTACGTCCCGCTCGATCTGCTGCTGCCGAGCTGCTCCGCCGTGGTGCACCACGGCGGCGGCGGGACGTTCGCGGCGGCCGTGGCCCACGCGGTGCCGCAGCTGGTGGTGCCGATGGAGTTCTGGGGCGAGAAGGCCATCGCCGGCCATCTCGCCGGGCGCGGCGCCGGACTGGTCGTCGACAGCGGCGAGTTCACCCCGCGGCGGCTGCGGGAGGGGATCGTCCGGCTCCTGGAGGAGCCGTCCTTCCTCCAGGGCGCGGCGGAGCTGCGCGACGAGGCCGCGGCCGTCCCGAGCCCCGGCGACATCGTGCCGGTCCTCGAACAGCTGACCGCGCGGCACCGCAAGTGACACCACTTCAGGAGGGACACCACTCATGACCTCAACGACCGGCAACGGCAGCGCGGTGGGATACGCCGTCTTCGAGGAGCTGCGCACCGACGCGCCCGAGACGGCCGAAGGGCTCGTCGGCCTGCTCGCCGCCGAGATACGGGAGTGGGTCAGCGGGCGCGAGGGATTTCGCTCCGCCCGGCTGCACCTGGGCCTCGACCGGACGACGGTGGTCAGCCGCGTCGAGTGGGCCGACGAGAAGGCCTTCCTCGCGACGGCCGACGCGGCCCCCGCCGACAGCCCGCTGCGCACCCTGTCCGAGCGGCCCGGCGTCCTCGCGCACACCTCCTTCCGCGGCACCCCGCAGAGCGGGCTCGACGGGCCCGACGCGGGCCGGCGGGCGGGCATCATGTGCTACGCCGTGCGGCACGTCGGCGGGCGCGACGACGCCCTCGCCCTGGCCGCCCTGCTGCGCGACGCGGGCGGCTGGAAACACGCGCACCCCGGCTTCGTCTCCGCGACGCCGTACATCGGCGACGACGGCTCGACCTACGTCAACTACCCGCAGTGGCTGGACGAGGACTCCTTCCGCGCCTACATGGACCACCCGCAGAACGCCGCCGGGCAGGAGGCCGTGGCCCGGCTGGAGACCGCTGCCCCGCACCTCGTCCTGTGCACCCTGGCCGAGCAGATCGACGCCGGGACGGACGCACCGCCCACGGCGGCGCGCAGCACGGGCTCGCTGACCACCGGGGCCGTGTCGCCGCTCAGCCAGCTGCGCCTGTTCGAGGAGAAGTACGACCCCTCGTCCGTCGAGGTCCTCGACGGTCTGCCCTTCGACCCGGCCTGGCGCTGCCTCGAACTGGGCGCGGGCGCCGGGTCGATGAGCCTCTGGCTCGCCCGGCGCGCGCACCGCGGGAGCGTGCTCGCCGTCGACACCGACACCACGCACCTCGACGCGGGGCACACCGCCGGCCTCACCGTCCGGCGGGCCGACATCGAGGAACTGGACTTCGCGCCGGGGTCGTTCGACCTCATCTTCACCCGCGCCACCCTTGAGCACCTGCGCGATCCCGACGCGGCTCTCGCGCGGGCCCGCACCTGGCTGGCGCCCGGCGGCTGGCTGGTCGTCGGCGACTTCTACTACATGCCCGCCGACGAGGCGCCCACCGCCGTGGGCCGCGCCCTGCTGCGCGGCTACGTCGGCCACATGAAGTCCATCGGCGCGGACATGAGCTGGGCGCGCGGGCTGCCCGCGGCCCTGGCCCGCACCGGCCTCACCTCGATCGGCACCCACCTCACCCCCGCGGGCCCCGGGCAGTCCCCGGTCGACGACGAACTGATCGGGCTCCGGATGCGGCAGGAGGGCCAGAACCTCGTCGACAAGGGCGTGGTGACCGCCGCCGAGCTCGCCGCCTTCATGGACACGCTCGGCACGCCCGCCGGCCGGGACCTCACGGCCCTGCTGGTCACGGCCTGGGGCCGGCGCCCCGCGGACTGACCGCCCCATCCCACCCAAGGAGACCAGATGCGCGTTCTGATGATGTCCACCCCGGTCCCGACGCACTTCACCCCGATGGTCCCGCTGGCCTGGGCGCTGCGGGCGGCGGGCCACGAGGTGCTGGTGGCCGGCCAGCCCGACGTGCTGCCCGCGGTCGCCGCGGCCGGCCTCAACGGGGTGAGCGTCGGCGCCGCCTACCACATCCAGGACTTCCTGAACGGCGCGGCCAGGGACGGCAAACGCCCCCTGGAGACCACCTCGCGCGCCGACATCGAGAAGCGGATCGCCGGTGCCGGCACGGGCTGGTCGGTGCACACCCGCTACCACTGCGAGTCCTATCTGGAGACGGCCCGCGCCTTCGGGCCCGATCTCGTGGTGGGCGATCCGCTGGAGTTCAGCGCCCCGATCGTCGCCGCGCTGACCGGCGCCCTGTTCGTGCGCCACCGCTGGGGCGTGGACCCGATGTCGGACGTGGCGCACGAACAGGCCCAGGTGGCCCTGCGCGCGATGTGCGGGCGCTTCGGCCTCGCGGAGCTGCCCGCCCCCGCCGTGGTGCTCGACCCCTGCCCGCCCTCGTTGCAGATGCCCGACACCTCCCGGGGCACGCCGATCCGGCACGTGCCGTACAACGGGAACGGCACGCTGCCCCGGTGGCTCGCGAGCCACCGCCCCGAGCCCGGGGTGCGCCGGGTGGTCGTGTCGCTGGGCGGCCGCACCCTGGACATGAACGGCGTGCCGCTGATGCGCGGCATGCTCCAGGTCTTCGGGGAGCAGCCGGACGTGGAGGTGCTCGCGACGGTGGACGCGCGCCACCGCGAGGGGATCGGGCCCGTGCCGGGATCGGTGCACCTGGTGGATCCGGTGCCGCTGAACCTGCTCCTGCCCAGCTGCGACGCGGTGGTCCACCACGGCGGCGCGGGCACGGCGATGACCTCCACGTCCTTCGGCCTGCCCCAGCTCGTGCTGCCGCAGTTCGCCGACCAGTTCGCGCACGGCGACCGGCTCGCCGACGTGGGCGCGGGCATCACGCTCGACGACGCCGACGCGCAGAACGACCCCGGGTCGCTGCGCCAGGCCCTCGCCGAGCTGCTCACCGAGCCCGGCTACACCAAGGCCGCCGACGAGCTGCGCAGGGAGGTGCAGGGCATGCCCTCGCCGACGCGGGTCGCCGCCGATCTGGAGCAGCTCACGCAGGCCGGTCACCCGGCCCCGTAAGGAAGACGTTCACCGCCGGGCTACCGGCACAACGGTGGGACACCTCATGCGCATTCTCTTCGTCAGTTCCGGCAGTTCGGCGACCGTCTACGCCCTGGCGCCGCTTGCCACCGCCGCCCGCAACAGCGGCCACGAGGTCTTCATGGCGGCGCACGCCCAGGCGATGCCCGCCGTGGTGGGCGTCGGGCTTCCGGCCGTTCCGCTGACCGACCGCCCTTTGTGGGAGTTCATCTCCAAGGACCGCGCGGGGCGTGACCTCGCCCTGCCCGCCGGCCCCGACGAGGGCGGCCCGTTCGCCGGGCGGGCGTTCGGACGGATGGCCGCCGCCAACTTCGGGCCGCTGCTCGACCTGGCCCGCGACTGGCGGCCGGACGTCGTGGTCGGCGGCACCATGTCGTACGCGGCGGGGCTGCTCGGCGCCCGGCTCGGCATCCCCGTCGTACGCCACGCCTGGGACATCTCCGAGGCGGACACGATCCACCCCGGCGCGGACGAGGAACTCCGGCCCGAGCTGCGGGAGATGGGCCTCGAACGGCTTCCGGAGCCGGACCTGTTCATCGACATCTGCCCGCCCGCCCTGCAACCGCCGGGCGCCGCCCCGGCCCAGCTGATGCGCTGGATTCCCGGCAACCAGCAGCAGGTCCTCCGGCCCTGGATGTACGCCAAGGGTGAGCGGCCCCGCGTCTGTCTGACCTCCGGCAGCCGGGCCTCGCGCAGCGGTCACGACAACAGCTTCGCCTTCCTGCGCGACATGGCGAAGGCGATCGGCGCCCTGGACGTGGAGCTGGTCGTCGCGGCCCCGGAGGAGATCGCCGCCGAGCTGCGCGCCGAGAACCCGCGGGTGCGGGCGGGCTGGCTTCCGCTCGACGTGGTGGCGCCCACCTCCGATCTGATGATCCACCACGGGGGCGGGGTCACCATGATGACCGCCATGAACGCCGGGGTGCCCCAACTCTCGCTGCCCAACGGACCGCTGGCCATCCCCGCCTCGCGGCGGCTGACCGACCAGGGCTCGGCCCTCACCCTCATGCCGGGCGAGGACGGGCCGCAGGAGACCGCGGCCGCCGCCGAGAAGATCCTGGGCGACGCCTCGTTCCGGCGCAGCGCGGGCGAGCTGGCGCGGGAGATCGCCGGGCTGCCCCTTCCCTCCGACGTGGTCCGCGAGCTCGAACGGCTCTGACCCGCAACCCCCCACACATGACTACGGAGTTCTGGCATGAAAGTACTGTTCGCGATGGTGCCGGCCACGGCGCACCTCTATCCGGTCGTCCCGCTGGCCGGTGCGCTGACCGGCGCGGGACACCAGGTCCGGGTCGCCACGCCGCCGGAGCTGGTCGACGCGGTCACGGCCGCCGGTCTGACGGCCGTCCCCGTCGGCGAGGAGGGCTTCCTGGCCAGGATCAACAAGGAGATGGCGTCCGGCACCGCCCTGCTCGCGGCCCTCGACGACACGCTTGAGGGCCGGTCCCCCGTGTGGCACCAGCGCAAGCCGCTGCCGCCGCGCCCCCTCCTGAGCGCGTTCATGAAGTTCTTCTCCGTGCCGCCCTCCGCGGCCCGGGGAACCACCTCCATGGACGACCTGGTCGCCCACGCCCGCGCCTGGCGCCCCGATCTGGTCATCTGGGACCCGATGTTCTTCCCGGGCGCCGTCGCCGCGCGCGCCAGCGGGGCCGCGCACGCCCGCTTCCTGTGGTCGGTCGACGACATCGGCTGGACCCGGGAGCAGCTGCGGCTCGCCGGTGTGGAGTCCGGCGGCAGCGGTGACCTCATGGCCAGTCAGATGCACTGGGCGCTGGACCGGTTCGGCCTGGAGTTCACCGAGGACCTGCTGGTCGGCCAGTGGAGCATCGATCCGATGCCGGCACGGATGCGGCTGCCCGTGGATCTGCGCTACGTCCCGGTCCGCGCGGTGCCCTACACCGGGTCCGGCGCGCTCCCCCAGTGGCTGTGGGAGGCGCCCGAGCGGCCGCGCGTGGCGCTGTCCGCCGGTGTGAGCATGCGCAAGGTCTTCGCCGGCGCCGGCAGGTTCCCCCTCGCCGGGCTCGTCGAGGCGCTGTCCGAGCTGGACGTGGAGGTGGTGGCGACCCTCAACGACGCGCAGATCGCCGAGGTGGGCACCCTGCCGGACAACGTGCGCGCCATCGAGTACGTACCGCTCGACGAGCTGCTCCCCACCTGTTCGGCGGTCGTGCACCACGGCGGCGGCCGGACCTTCGCCGCGGCCGTCGCGCACCAGGTCCCGCAGTTGATCTGCGCGGAGGACGGACCGCACGTCACCGACATCGGCCGGTACGTCGCCGAGCAGGGCGCGGGGCTGGTCGTCGACAACGCCCCCTTCGACGTGGACACCGTGCGCAAGCAGCTCGGGGCCGTCCTGGACGAGCCGTCGTTCCGGGAGGGCGCCCGGAGCCTGCACCGGGACATGCTCGCCACGCCGAGCCCGCACGACATCGTCTCCACGCTGGAGCAGCTGGCCGCGTCCCACCGCGCCTGAAACGCCGCGAGCCCCTCGCCCCCGCCGGGAAGGCGGGGCGAGGGGCTCGGGGCACGGCCGGGAGGGCGTCACGGACTCCGGGGGATGTAAGCCCGCTGCCGCCGCTCCCGACCGTGGTCAGGGGGTTCTTGTCTTCTCTGCCGTCCGTGCGGCCTCCGTGGATGTCGCGGAGGCCGCCTTTTCCGCGTTCCCGGCGTGCTCGGCCGACTCGGCGTGCTCGACCGTCTCGGCGTGCCCGGCCTGCTCGGCCGTATCGGCGTTCGCGGCCTCGGCCTTCTCGGCGTCTTCCAGGTCCTGGCCCGCCACCGTCCGCAGCGGGACCTCGCGGATCAGCCAGGAGATGGCGAACATGAGGACCGCCAGGGCGGCCGCACCGATGATGGTGCCCTGAAGGCCGCTGGTGACGGCCGCCTCGTAGGCGTCCCGGATCTTGTCGGGCATGCCCTTCAGGAGTTCGGGCGTCATGCTGCTGCCGTCCTCGGACAGCTTCTTGCCCTCGGCGGAGCCGAGCCGCGCGGTCAGCTCCCCCGCCAGGTTGTTCACGTACACCGCGCCGAGCGCCGCGACACCGAGCGAGCCGCCGAGCGTACGGATCAGCGTGACCGAACCGCTGGCCGCGCCCATGTCACGGGGTTCCGCGCTGTTCATGGTGATGAGCACCGTGCTCTGCATCATGAAGCCGAGGCCGATGCCGAGCACCAGGGTGAGGCCGGAGACCAGGGCCACCGGGGTGTCCACCTGGAGCAGCAGCAGGACCAGGGTGCCCGCGACGCTGAAGACGCCGCCGAGGATCGGGTAGATGCGGTACTTGCCGGTCTTGCTGATCAGCCGGCCCACCGTGATCTGCACGGCCAGCATGCCGAACATCAGGGGCAGGAGCAGCATGCCGCTCGCGGTCGGCGACATGCCCTTCACGAACTGCATGTACTGCGGGAGGTAGTTGGTCGCGCCGAACATCACCGCGCCGACCAGCAGGCTGAGCACCTGGACGACGGTGAAGTTCCGGTTGCGGAAGAGCCGCGGCGGGATCAGCGGCTCCTCGGCCCGCTTCTCCACCCGGACGAACCAGGCGAACGCCAAGACCGCGACCGCGACGAGACCGAGGATCTCCGGCGAGAGCCAGGCGTAGTTGTTGCCGCCCCAGGTGGAGAGCAGGGTCAGCGCCAGGACGCTGGTGACCAGGAGCGCGGCGCCGGGGTAGTCGATCTTCGCCTTGGAGCGCTCGCGCTTGAGCCGGATGCCCAGGCCGACGACGACGAGGGCGACGGCACCGAGGGGCGCGTTGATGTAGAACACCCAGCGCCAGCTCAGGTGATCGGTGAAGAATCCGCCGATGAGCGGCCCGGAGATGTACGCCACGGGCATCATCACGCCGAGCATGGACTGGAGTTTGCCGCTCTCCCGCGGCGGCACGAGCACACCGATGATGGAGAGCGCGCCGACCATCAGACCGCCGGCGCCGAGCCCCTGGAGGGCGCGGTAGGCGATGAGCTGGTTCATGTCCTGGGCCGCGCCCGAGAGCATCGAACCGGCCAGGAAGATCACGATGGCGGTCATGAACGAGCCCTTGCGGCCGTACATGTCGCCGAGCTTTCCCCAGATGGGCGTGGAGGCGGCCGTGGCGAGCAGATAGGCCGTCACCACCCAGGAGAGCCGGTCGAGCCCGCCCAGGTCACCCACGATCGTGGGAAGCGCGGTGCCGACGATCAAGCCGTCCAGCATGCCGAGGAACATGCCGAGCATCAGCCCGAAGACGCCGAAGTAGAGCGACCGCTGGCGGGCCGGGGATTTTGTTTCGGTTGCCGTGGTCTCAGGTTCCCCGGCTTCGATGGTCGTCATCGCGACTCCCCCTTCTGAGGTGGTGGAATTCAGGCCGCGTAGGGGCGGATGGCCCTGGCGTCGCGCAGGGCGAGGCCCCACCACGCCAGCTGGTCGAGCAGTGACTTGGCCGCGCCGTCGGCGGCCGGGTCGGTGGGCTTTCCGTCCGTGTCGAAGACCGCGGGGTAGTTGTGGAAGCTGACCGTGTTGCGGATGGTCACCGCGTTCAGCTCCGCCAGGACGGGGCGCAGCCCCTCCACCGCGCGCAGGCCGCCCGACAGGCCGCCGTACGAGACGAAGGCGACCGGCTTGCCGTGCCACTGGGGGTTGTGCCAGTCGATGGCGTCCTTCAGGCCGCCGGGGAAGCTGTGGTTGTACTCGGGCGTGACGATGATGAACGCGTCGGCCGCGCCGAGCCGCGGCGAGACCTTCTCCAGCAGCTCGGCGTTGGCCGGCTCCGGGGCCTTGGTGACGTCCGGCAGGACCGCGGGGACCGGCGTCTTCACCAGGTCGACGAGGTCGGCGGTCATGTCGTCGCGCTGGCCGAGGTGACCGAGCACCCAGTCGGCGACGACCGGCCCGAAGCGCCCGTCACGGGTCGATCCCAGGATGACCGCGACGTGCAGGGGGCCCTCGTTCTTCTCGGGCATGACTGACTCCTTGAGGAAGTTTGTGTACGCCGTATCCAGCGACAAATACAACGTACACAGCAGTGTGTACGTTGTCTACTGCTGATACGCTGTATCCAGGTGAACGGGAAGGAGGCCACACCCGTGGCCAGTCAGAAGAAGTCCCCCACCACGTCTCAGTGCGAGGTCGGCGGCAAGGACGGCGGCAAGGACAAGGTTTCCCTGTGGGAGCGTCTGGAGCGGCCGGTGGCCGCGCCGCGCGCCCTCGCGCTCTCGCCCGCCCGGATCGCCTCGGTCGCGGTCGCGATCGCCGACGCGGAGGGCATCGACGCCGTCACCATGCGGCGCCTTGCGACCGAGCTGGAGGTCGCCCCGATGGCTGCCTACCGGTACGTGTCCGGCAAGGACGACGTCCTGGAGCTGATGGTCGACACGGTCTACGGCGACCTGAAGGTCCCCGCCGATCCGAGCGACTGGCGCGAGACGATGCGGGTGCTCGCGATCAACACCCGTGAGCTGGTGCTCACGCACCCCTGGCTCTCGCAGCTCTCGTCGCCGAAGGCGATGTTCGCCCCGACGCCGAACCGTCTCGCCGTCACCGAGCACGCGCTCGTCGCGCTCGACGCCGCGGGTCTCAGCCCCGCCCTGAGCATGGCCGTGTTCGAGACGGTCAACGCCTATGTGTACGGCAGCTCGTACACCGAAGTGTCCATGCGGCTGCTCATGAAGGGGCAGGGCTGGACCCACAGCGACGACGTGAAGATGGCCATGGCCCCGGAGTTCACCTGGCTGGTGAGCACCGGGCGGTACCCCGCGTACCAGCGCAGCGCTAGTGCCGGAGGCCACTTTGGAGACCCTCAGGCGAAGTTCGAGTCGGGTCTGGACTGTGTGCTCGACGGCATCGGTGTGCGCATGGGCATCTGACGCGGCGCCGCCGCGCCCGTTCCGCCGCCAGCGCGGCGAGGGCCGCGACGCAGGAGACGAGCCCGCCGACGTAGAGCCCCGAGCGCGCGCCCGCCTCCTCGCTGAGCCGGCCGACGAACAGCGCGCCGAGCGGGGTGGAGCCCTGGAACACCAGGGTGTAGAGCGCCATCACCCGGCCGCGGTACTCCGTGTCGGTGCCGAGCTGGACGCGGTGGTTGGCCGCCTGCGCGAACCACACGGTCGCGAAGCCGGTGAGCACGAGCAGGACCACGACCGCCGGATACGAGGGCGCGAGACCGGTGGCCGTCTCCAGGACGCCGAAGCCGAGCGCGGCCAGCAGGACCGTACGGCTCGTGGGGCGGCCCCGGCGCGCGGTGGTGACGAAGGCCGCCGCGAGGGACCCGGCGGCGAGCGCCGTGGTGAGCAGGCCGAACGCCTGGACGTCGGAATGGAACTCGGTCTTGGCCAGAAGCGGGAGGGTGAGTTGGAAGTTGAAGCCGAAGACACCGATCACCGCGACGAGCGCCAGCGGCAGCATGAGGTCGGGACGGCCCCGCACATGACGCAGCCCGTCGACGACGCGCGCCCGGGAGGCCGCACGCGGCGCCCGGAGCAGCTCTCCGGGCCGCATCATGCGCAGCGCCACGACGGTCGCCGCGTAGCTCAGCGCGTTGAGCGTCATGACCCGTCCGGTGCCGAAGCGGCTGATGAGCAGGCCCGCGAGGGCAGGGCCGACGACACGGGCGACGTTGAAGTACGCCGCGCTGAGCGCCGACGCGTTCGGCAGCAGCTCGGCGCCGACCATCTCGCTCACGAAGGCCATGCGGGTCGGGATCTCCAGGGCGTTGACGGTGCCGAGCGCCAGGGCGAAGAGGTACACCTGCCAGAGCGCGGCCCGGTCGGCGAGCACGAGGAGCCCCAGGAGCAGCGCGAAGAGCCCCGAGGCCGTGTTCGCGACGGTGAGCAGGAGCCGCTTGTCGTGCCGGTCGGCGAGCCGGCCGCCGTAGAGCGTGAGCAGGAGCAGGGGCGTGAACTGCAAGGCGGTGACGGTGCCCAGGGCGGTGGCGGAGTCGTCCGTGAGCGAGAGCACCAGCCAGTCCTGGGCCACGACCATCATCCAGGTGCCCGCGACGGAGACGACCTGGCCCGCCGTGAAGAGGCGGAAGTTGCGTACGGCGAGCGAGCGGAACGTCTGCATGGGTGGCGCTCACACCCGTCCGGCGAGGCATTCCTCCAGGAACGCCAGGGCCTTGAGGTGGTACGAACGGGCCGCCCAGCCCAGGCTGATGTTGTGCCCGGCCTCGGGGATCCGGTCGACGACGACCCGCGGCGAGGCGAGCCGGGCGGTGAGGTCGGCGACGGCCGATTCGTCGTGCCGCCACCACGCCTCGTGCGCGGCGAAGGTCAGCCGGACGGGCACCCGCACGCGGGCGGCGACCTCCGGGAACGTGTCCGGCCAGAGCGCGGCCTCGCGGCCCTCGCGCGCGGGCATCGGGGCGACGAGCGAGGCACTGCTGCGGAACGTGTTCGGCGGGTAGTACCGCAGCGCGCCCCAGGTCAGCGACATGCGCCCGCGCACCTGCGCGCCCGGCAGCTCCTCGGGCCCGACGGCGTACTGGTGGCCGCAGCCCGATATGTCGAGCCCGATCAGGGCCGCGCCCTGTTCGTCCGCGGCGGCGGTGAGCGCCAGTTTGCCGCCGTAGGAGTGCGCGAGGACGAAGAACCCCGCGCCGGTCTCGTACAGCGAGGAGTAGTGCTTCAGGGCCGCGTACAGGGTGGCCGCCTGCTCCACCAGGGTCTGGCCCTCCGGGAGTTGGGTGGCGGAGCTGCCGTAGCCGGGGCGGTCCACGGACAGGACGTTGTAGCCGAGCCCTGCCGCGAGGGTCAGCAGGGAGAGGTCGGGATGCGCTTGTCCGTCGAAGTATCCGGCGCTCATTCCTCCGCCGTGCAGGGCCACGATCGTGGCGCGCGGCGGGTGGTGCGGGGCCTCGGCGAGGAGGGCGGACAGGGTGACGCCGCCCCCTTCGAGGGCGATGCGGCGGACTCCCCGGGACGTGCTGGCGGGCGACGCTGGCATAGGGATCAGGGCTCCGATGGTCGTGCGGTCAGGGCTGGTACGGGCGGGGCGGGTACGGGCGGGGTCGGTGCGGGCGGGGGGCCGGCGGGCCCGGGCGGGATCCTCAGTCGAGTCCGCGCAGGATGTGGGGCTCCCCCGTGTCGCTCTCGTCCTCACCGGCGAGGAGGGGCGTGGGCAGGGGCGTCGGGTGCAGGGAGCGCGGGTCGAGACGGTGACGGGAGGTGTGCTCGGACTCGTCGGTGATCACAGGTGGGTTCCTTCCTCGGCGGATACGGACGGCGTGCGGACGCTGCGGCCGGGCACGGCTCAGGCGCGCCAGCTGCGCGGGCCCGGGGAGCGCGGGGTCCGGTCGGGCCTGCTCCAGCGGGCGGTGGCGCGGTGGTGGCGGGCGAGGTCGTCCGGGGCCGCGTCGGCGGCCTGCCGGCTCAGCAGGACGGCGGTGAGGGCGGCCAGCTCCTCGGGGGTCGGGGAGCCCTTCTCCACGCAGATCAGGTCGGTCGACGGCATGTCGTCTCCTCAAGTCCTCAGGGTGGTCGGGTCGATGGATCGATGGATGGATCGATGGATGGATCGATGGGCGGGTCAACAGATGGGTGAGCGGGTGGTCTCGGTGTTACGCGGCAGTGCTGTGGGGCGTGCCCGAGGCCCGCGCGGCTGACGCCAACTCCGCCAGGGCGACGGCCAGTTCGGCGGGCGGCGCCATGGCCGCGATCTCCCGGGCCAGGGTCAGCGCGCGCTCCCGGTGGCCGGGGTCCTCCAGGAGGTCCCCGCAGGCGCGTGCCACCGCCTCCGGTGTGGCGGCGTCGGGCGGGAGCAGCAGGGCCGCGCCGAAGTCCGCCACGCGTTGCGCCGGGGGCGCGAACACGGCGGCCTCCGGGATGACCAGCTGCGGCACGCCCGCGGCCATGGCGGTCAGCGCGGTGGCGGCCCCCGCGTGGTGCACGAACAGGTCGCAGGTGGGGGCGAGCACGTCCAGCGGGATCCAGTCGGCCCGGATCCGCCCGTCCAGGTCCCGCAGACCGGCGGCGAGGTCGTCCGGCGCGGGGACGACGATGTCCACGTCGAACGGGTCCAGGGCCCGGACGAGGCCGCGCACGAAGTCGGTGCTCTGCTCCCGGGTGGCGCGGCTTCCCGCGGTCACGCAGACCCTGCGGCGCTCGCCCCGCGTGTACATCCACGGGGCGAGGCGGCACTGGAGGTTGCCGGGGATCCACCGCATCAGCTCGGCCGGCGGCGCCCCGGGCGCGGTGAGGCTGGGCGGGCAGACGTCGACGCGCAGGTCGGGCGCGGGCAGCCGGACGCGTCCCGCCCGGGCGAGCTCCGGGGCGAGCTCGGCCTCGGCGGCGGCGTCCATGAGGGAACTGTCGTCGTAGTCCCAGGCCAGGCGGACGTACGGGACGCCGAGTTCGGCGGAGATCAGGGCCGCCGCGTAGGCCAGGGAGCCGCCGACGACCAGATCGGGCCGCCAGTGCGCGGTGAGGCCGCGCAGGGAGGGCAGGCTGTCGGCCGCGAGCTGTCCGAACCACTGCCCCACGAAAGCCCGTTGGCGGTGCGGGGGCCCGGTCTCGCCGTGCGGGAAGTGCTTGGCGCGGCCCGCGCGGTCGTGGCGCAGATAGCGGGTCAGGGGCTGGTCCGTCACCGGGACGCCGGCCAGGCCGGTCCGCGCGACGACCGGCATCATCTCCTCGGTGGAGGCGAGGAACACCTGGTGGCCCGCGGCGCGCACGGCCGTCGCGAGCGGCACGAGCCCGAAGACGGTGGCCGGGCTCGCCCCGGCGACGAACAGCACCCTCATGATGCCGCTCCCCGTGGCGCGAGGGTGTCCCGGTGGGCGCGGGACAGCGAGCCGTAGCGCGAGCCGCGCCGCTCGATCTCGGCGAGGGTGTCCTTGCCGAACGTGGGGCCGTACGGGCTGATGCGCCGTCGGGCGGCGTCGGCCGCGGCGGCGTAGCGGGGGTCGGGGCGCAGCGCGTGTTCCCGCTGGCAGGCTTCGGCCAGCTTGATGACGTGGTCGTCGCCGTGTTCGACGGCGCGGGCGGTCAGCTCGCCGAAGCCGGGCAGTCCGCGGGCCGCGTCCGCCGCGTCGGCGTGGGCCGTGTCCTCGCCGCCGGGGCTCTCCGTCAGGTCGAGGAGCATGACGACCTGCACCTGCCAGAGGGCGGCGAGGGTGGGCGCGTGCAGCGCGTCGGGCAGGTGGGGCAGGACGAGGCGCACGGCCGCCGGGGCGGTGATGCCGTGGATCGGCGGGATGGGCAGCACCTCGGGGTGGGCGAGGTAGACGCCCGCGAACTGCGCCGTCATGTCGGACAGGAGCAGTTGCACGTTGTCCGGCCGCAGGGCGTGCAGGGCGCGGTGGTAGCCGTCGTACGAGGCGAGTGCGGAGGTGTCGTCGGTGCGTCCGCGTCCGCCGCGGAAGCGGGAGCCGGTCAGCTCGTCGCGGGGCAGCGCGGCGATCGCCTCGGCGAGGCCCTGCCGGCCGAGCAGCCTGACACGGCCCGGCAGCGGGGTCCAGCGTGCCGCCCAGTAGGCCAGGCCCCGGGAGAGCTCGGTCAGTTGCAGGTCGCTGGGGTGCGGGGTCGCGGCGAGGCTGCGCACGGCGTGCGCGGTGCGGATCACGCCGTGCGTGAAGCCGGCCATGATCCCGGGCAGCAGCCTCGGCCACCAGCGGACCAGGACGTCCCGCCAGTGTGCTTCGGCCAGTTCGCGGGCGAAGTACACCTCCCAGTCCCCCGCCCGGCCGAAGTCGCCGAGCGCGTCCCGCCACGCACCGGGGCGGATCACCTCGCCGGGGACGGGCCGTTCGTGGTGGGTGAGGCCCTTGCGGTAACCGTCGACCCAGGTCCCGATCGTGTCGCCGTAGCCGAGCGTGGCCAGGGTCTCGGCGCACATGGGGCCGTGCGCGACGAAGCCTTCCGGCTCGGGGCCCCGCTCGTACCCGAGGTCGTCCAGGCGGCCGAGGGCTTCGTTGACGGCGTCGGTGTAGGCGCTCACGCGAGGCGTCCTTCCGGTTGTCGCGGTGACTCGGGATGTTCCTGTGGCTGGGGGTGCTGCGGTGGCTTCGCCTCAGGGAGTGCGCGCCGGGGGCGGCTCCAGCGGCGGACGGCGGGACGCTCCACGGCGACCATCAGGAGGGCTCCGGCGGCGAGCGAGGCGACGAACAACCCGCAGATCAGGGCGGCTCCGGCGGCGGTCCCGAGCAGCCGGCCGTCCATCAGTTCGACGCGGACCCAGTGGATGACGACGTAGTGCGCGAGGTAGAAGCCGAAGGAGACCTCACCGAGCCGACGCAGCGTGCGACCGCGCAGCACGGTGGGCACACCCTCGACGTCGCGTGCGGCCACGGCGCAGATCAGCGCGGCCACCGGCACGATCATGAGCGCGGTGAGCGCGTTCAGCCAGGGCACGGCGGTCGCCAGGGCGTATCCGGCGGCCAGGCCGAGCGCAGCGGCCGGGACGCCGACGCGTGGCAGCAGCCCCTCCCGCAGCAGCCGGGCGAGCAGCAGGCCGAGCGTGAACTCGAAGAGGCGGGCGGGCGGGAAGGCGTATCCGAACCAGAACTGCCAGCCGGTGACGGGTGCGTCGTACGGCGCCGCACCGGTGGTGAGGACGAACTGCGCCACGAGCTGTACGGCGATGACGCCCCCGCCCATGGCCAGGGCCCAGCCCCGGAGCGCGCCCGGTCTGATCCGCCGCACCAGGCCGATCAGGAGGGGGAAGAGGAGATAGAAGAAGACCTCGGCACCCAGTGACCACGAGGGCGAGTTGACGCCGAAGTGGACCCGCGGGTCGGCGGACCAGGGCTGGAGCAGGAGGAGGTTCGGCAGGCTGGACCACAGGGGCGTGGACGCCCCCGCGAAGAGGAGCATCGCCAGGGCCCAGGTCACGGCATGGCTCGGGAAGACCCTGACCAGCCTGCGCCGCCAGAAGCCGGCGGCCGTGTCGCCTCCCCGCGCCGCCGACCAGGCGAGCACGAAACCGCTGAGGACGAAGAAGAACGAGACGCCGAGCCACCCCGCCTTCTCCAGACCCCTGCCGAGGCCCGACGCGAGACCGCGGTCGGCGAAGGGGGCGAAGGGGAACGGGAAACTGATCGTCACGTGGTGGAGGAAGACGATCACGGCGGCGAAGAAGCGCAGGCCGGTGAGCGAGTGCAGCCGTGCGGGACGGGACGGTTCGGTCATGGGGAGGGACCGCTTTCGCGTCGGAGCGGACGGGGGAAAGGTGCGCGCACGCAAAGCAGCGGGTTGCGCCGGTACATCCGGCACAACCCGCTGCTGTGGCTGGTTCCATATAAAAGGGCGAACAGTGGCACAACCGAACTGGACGGTCGATTCGGCTGTCGGCCCTCAGTTCGTGAGCGGAATCCTTTCCAGCGCTTCCGAGAAGGCCTCGACGGTCTGCGCGCCGGACAGCGTCGTGCCGTCGTCGAAGACGAACAGCGGTACGGAACTCACCTTCGCCTCCCGTACGCGGGAAAGCTGCTCGTCCAGAACCCCGGGACCCACATCGGCCGGCGCGACGCCGATCTCGTCGGCGAGGCGGCGCAGCGTCTCGGGTTCGGCGATGTTCACCCCGTCGGAGAAATACGCGCGGAACAGCCGGTCCGCCATGATCTCGCCCTTGCCCTGCTCGGCCGCCGCGAGCACCAGCCGGTGACCCGCGGCCGTGTTGGTGAAGATGGCCCGGTCGAAGTGCACGTCGAGGCCGTCGTCCTTGCCGAAGGACCGGTCCTTGGAGATGGTCCGCGCCATTTCCTCTCCGAAGGCTTCCCGGTGCACGTCGAACAGCGGCCGGCCGGTGACGGGTTCGTCCGACGAGAGATGGAAGGGACGGAAGATCACCTCGACCTCTCCGCCGTTGTCGCGATACCGCGCGATCGCCTTCGAGAACCGGGCGAACCCGAGATAGGAATGGACACAGACGAGGTCGTAGAAGAATTCGACACGGCGTGGGGTGGTTTCGCTCGGCTTCATGCGTTCACCTTCCAACCTGAACCACGGTTCAGGTCAAGCTGTTCTTGGAGTAAGGCGGTCATCGGAACCGGAAATGGCCGGTGATCGTCGGTCGGCGATCAGCCGACGACGGTCCAGGTGTCGCCGCCGGCGAGGAGGGCGGCGAGGTCGCCCTTGCCGTTGTGTTCGATGGCGGTGTCGAGCTGGTCGGACATCAGGGTGTCGTAGACGGGGCGTTCGACGTCGCGGAAGACGCCGATGGGGGTGTGGTGCAGGGTGTCGGGGTCCGCGAGCCGGGACAGTGCGAAGGCCAGGGTGGGTGAGGTCGAGTGCGCGTCGTGGATCAGGATGTGCGGCTCGGTCTCGGGGGTGACCGGGACGACTTTGAGGTCGCCGGTGGCCGGGTCGCGGAGGACGCCCTGGGCGCCCAGGCCGTCTGGCCGGGGTTGGCCGAAGCGGATGGGCTGTCCGTGTTCCAGGCGGATGACGGCTTCTTCGGCCTGTTGTTTGTCCTTGAGGACTTCGAAGGCGCCGTCGTTGAAGATGTTGCAGTTCTGGTAGATCTCCACCAGGGCGGTGCCGGGGTGTTCGGCGGCCGCGCGCAGCACGCCGGTGAGGTGTTTGCGGTCGGAGTCCACGGTGCGGGCCACGAAGCTGGCTTCGGCGCCGATGGCCAGGGATACGGGGTTGAAGGGTGCGTCCAGGGAGCCCATCGGCGTGGATTTGGTGATCTTGCCGACTTCGGAGGTGGGGCTGTACTGGCCTTTGGTGAGGCCGTAGATCCGGTTGTTGAAGAGCAGGATCTTGAGGTTGACGTTGCGGCGCAGGGCGTGGATGAGGTGGTTGCCGCCGATGGACAGGGCGTCGCCGTCGCCGGTGACCACCCATACGCTCAGATCGCGGCGGGAGGAGGCCAGGCCGGTGGCGATGGCCGGGGCGCGGCCGTGGATGGAGTGCATCCCGTAGGTGTTCATGTAGTACGGGAAGCGGGAGGAGCAGCCGATGCCGGAGACGAAGACGATGTTCTCCTTGGCCAGTCCCAGTTCGGGCATGAAGCCCTGCACGGCGGCCAGCACGGCGTAGTCACCGCAGCCGGGGCACCAGCGCACCTCCTGGTCGGACTTGAAGTCCTTGGCCGTCAGGGGCAGGTCGGCTCTGGGGACGAGGGTGAGTGCCTCAGCGGGCATGGAGGGCCTCCTGGAGGGCGGTGGCGAGCTGCTCGGCCTGGAACGGCATCCCGTTGACCTGGGTGAAGGACCGTGCGTCGACCAGGTACTTGGCGCGGACGAGCGTGGCCAGCTGACCCAGGTTCATCTCCGGGATCACCACCCGGTCGTACGCACGCAGCACCTCGCCCAGGTTGCGCGGGAAGGGGTTGAGGTGGCGCAGATGGGCCTGCGCCACGCTCTGCCCGGCCGCCCGCAGCCGCCGTACGGCGGCGGTGATGGGCCCATACGTCGAACCCCAGCCGAGCACCAGCAACTTGGCGTCGCCGGTGGCGTCGTCGACCTCCAGGTCCGGGACCTCGATGCCGTCGATCTTGGCCTGGCGGGTGCGGACCATGAAGTCGTGGTTGGCCGGGTCGTAGGAGATGTTGCCCGTGCCGTCCTGCTTCTCGATGCCGCCGATGCGGTGTTCGAGACCGGGCGTGCCGGGGATCGCCCACGGCCGGGCCAGCGTCCGCGGATCGCGCTTATAAGGCCAGAACACCTCGGTGCCGTCATCCAGCACGTGGTTCGTGCCGGACGCGAACGGCACACGAAGGTCGGGCAGTTGCTCCTGCTCCGGGATGCGCCAGGGCTCGGAGCCGTTGGCCAGATAGCCGTCCGACAGCAAGAACACCGGGGTGCGGTAGCTGACCGCGATCCGGGCGGCCTCGATGGCCGCGTCGAAGCAGTCGGCCGGCGTCCTGGGCGCCACGATCGGCACCGGCGCCTCGCCGTTGCGCCCGAACATCGCCTGGAGCAGGTCCGCCTGCTCGGTCTTGGTCGGCAGCCCGGTGGAGGGCCCGCCGCGCTGGATGTCCACGACCAGCAGCGGCAGCTCCAACGACACCGCCAGACCGATCGTCTCCGACTTCAGCGCCACCCCGGGCCCCGACGTCGTGGTCACCGCCAGCGAACCACCGAAGGCCGCCCCCAGCGCGGCACCGATGCCCGCGATCTCGTCCTCGGCCTGGAAGGTCCGCACCCCGAAGTTCTTGTGCTTGGACAGCTCATGCAGGATGTCGGACGCCGGAGTGATCGGGTACGAGCCCAGATAGAGCGGCAGATCCGCCAGCCGGCCCGCCGCGATCAGCCCGTACGACAGGGCCAGATTCCCCGAGATGTTGCGGTAGGACCCGGGCGCGAAGGCGCTGGTGGCCGGCGCGACCTCGTACGAGACCGCGAAATCCTCCGTCGTCTCGCCGAAATTCCAACCCGCCCTGAAAGCAGCGATGTTGGCCTCGGCGATGTCCGGCTTCTTGGCGAACTTCGTCCGCAGGAACTTCTCGGTTCCCTCGGTCGGGCGGTGGTACATCCACGACAGCAGCCCCAGCGCGAACATGTTCTTGCTGCGGCCCGCGTCCTTGCGCGAGAGGTCGAACCCCTTGAGGGCCCCGACCGTCAGCGTCGTCAGCGGCACCGGATGCACCTGGAAGGCGTCCAACGACCCGTCGTCCAGCGGTGATTCGGCGAATCCCACCTTCTGCATCGCACGCGTCGTGAACTCGTCGGTGTTGACGATGATCTCCGCCCCGGGCGGTACGTCCGGCAGGTTCGCCTTCAGGGCCGCCGGGTTCATCGCGACCAGGACGTTCGGCGCGTCGCCCGGCGTGAGGATGTCGTGGTCGGCGAAATGCAGCTGAAAGGAGGAGACACCCGGCAGGGTCCCGGCAGGAGCACGGATCTCGGCGGGGAAGTTCGGCAGTGTCGAGAGGTCGTTCCCGAAGGACGCCGTCTCCGAAGTGAACCGGTCACCGGTGAGCTGCATGCCGTCACCGGAGTCACCCGCGAAACGGATGACGACCCGGTCCAGACGGCGGATCTCGTTCTGCTGCAAGGTGGTCGCCCTTTCCGGAGGCGGTGTCGTTCGGCTCTGCACAGGGGGGTCGGTCAGTTCCGCTCGCCGGCGGCCCCGCGTATCCCGTCGAGAAGTTCGGCCTGCCGCAGGCAGACCGGATCCGGCGTGGACCGCGCCCGCACGCCCTTCACGAAGGCGGCGACCGTGAGGGCGACCTGGTCCGCCGGCGGCAGCCGGACCACCTCGGTCCCCGACCGGCGCTCCACGCGGACCTCGGGCACGAAGTCCGCGGGCGGGGTGAAGGCGCGCTCCACGGTGATGCGGCCCTCGCTCCCCCACAGTTCGTATGACGACCGGTAGGCGTGGTCGAGCCCGAAGACCAACCGGGCGCCGATGCCGCCCGGCGTGCTCAGGAGCGCCTGGCCCGAGGTGTCCACCTCGCGGCCCGGCCCCCTGCCGAGCAGCGCGCCGCGCACCTCAAGGCCGTCGCCCAGGAAGTGCAGGGCCGCGCGGACCGGATAGACGCCGGTGTCCCACAGGGCGCCGCCGCCCAGGTCGGCGCGGTGCCTGATGTCGTCGTCGGGCAGGCGCGGGATGGCGAACGCGGCCTGGAAGGCGCGGAGTTCACCGATGGCGCCGTCGGCGACGAGCTTGAGCACCGCGTCGTGCAGCGGGTGATGGACGAACATCACGTTCTCCATCATGAAGCGCCCCGACTCCCGGGCCAGGGCGACTAGGCGGCGGGACGTCTCCAGGTCGGTCGTCAGCGGCTTCTCGGCGAGCACGTGCTTTCCCGCGCGCAGGGCCGCCTCGGTCCACTCCGCGTGCAGTGCGGCGGGCAGCGGCAGGTATACCGCGTCGATGTCGTCGCGGTCGAGGAGCCGCTGGTAGCCGTGCACGGGCTCGGCGCCGTACGGGCGGGCGAGTTCCTCGGCCCGGTCCGCGTCGCGGCTGGCGATCGCGGCGATCCGGATGCCCTCCGTGGCCGCCATGGCGGGCAGCACACGGCGGCGCGCGATGTCCGCGCAGCCCAGCAGGCCGACGCGTATGCCGTCGTGCCGTGCGCTCGGGTCCTGCGCCATCACGGCCGCCCCGCGAGCGCGTTGAGGCACAGGAGCAGGGTGCGTGCCTGGACGTTGAGGTAATGGCCGTGCCTGAGCAGGGAGTTGAGCTGGTCGCGGGTGATCCAGCGGTAGCCGGGGGGTGCTTCCAGCGGCGCCGTTTCCTCGTCCGCCTCGACGATGAGGTAGCGGCTCTCGGCGTTGAGGAAGCGGCCGCCCTCCTCCGAGTGCACCGCCTCGTACCGGATCTGCTCGGGGGTCGCCGCCAGGACCAGGTCGAGGAAGGGCGGGCGGTACTCGCCCTCCAGGTGGGCGTAGTTGCCGGGGGTGTGCATGACGGTGGGTGCCAGCTCCACCGTGTCCAGGAGGCCGCCTTCGACACGTGCCTCCATCAGGACGTGCGACACTCCCCCGATGCTGCGGGTCACGAAGGCCGTGACGCCGATGCCGTGCGGTTCGAACACCGGCTGGGTCCAGCCGGTGACCTCGCGGCTTCCGGCCTCCACGCGCAGGGCCACCACGCTGAAGTGCCGGCCCTCCTCGTGGTCGATGGACATGTCCCCGCGCTTCCAGCCGCTCGCCTCGTCCAGTGGGACGCGTTCCGCGTGGACGTCGTGCCGGGCGCGCTCGGCGGTGAACCAGGACAGGACGTCGGTGTCCGAGTGCAGGGCGCCCTCGTCCTCCTGCGGCAGCGGCGCACAGGCCAGGACGGTCCTGGTGTCCATGTTGACGACGTTGTCGCGGCGCAGGAGCTCACCGATCTGACCGAGGGTCAGCCAGCAGAAGTCCGGGTCGAGCGGGACGTCGTCGACGGCCTCGACGATCATGTTGCGGTTGCTCTTGCGGAAGAACCACGCGCCGTGCTCGGACTGGAGCGAGTCGGCGATGACCCGGCCGCGGTCGGCCCGGGTGAAGTACTCGATGTACTTCACGTCGGCGCCCTTGTGGACCTTGGTGTAGTTGCTGCGGGTGGCCTGGACCGTCGGCGACAGCTGGAGCAGGTTGCGGTTGCCCGGCTCCATCTTGGCCTGCATCAGGAAGTGCAGGACGCCGTCGAACTCCTTGACGAGCAGGCCGAGGATGCCCACCTCGGGCTGTTTGATCGTCGGCTGGTACCACTCGCGGTGCGGGCCGGTGTCCCGGGTGACGTGCAGGCCCTCGACGGTGAAGAAGCGCCCGCTGCGGTGCACGAGGTTCCCGGTGGCGTCCTCGAACGACCAGCCGTCCAGGCCGCTGAAGGGGATGCGCTCGATCTTGAAGTGGTGGGCGCGGCGCCGCTCGTCGAGCCAGTCGGCGAAGTCATCGGTGCGCAGCCGCGCGCCCTCGGCCGTCGCGGCCGACCGCGCTATGCGGTGCGCGACGGCCGGGTCCTCGCGCGACGTCAGGGCGGTCGGCTCGGGGGTCGGCCTGCCGGGTGGGGCGTACATGGCTCACTCCTTGCGGGATCAGGGGCGGCGGGATGAGGGCGGGAGGGCGGGGCTTGGGGGCTGGGCCGGGCGTGGATCAGGGGGGCGGGCGCACCTCAGAGCGCGGTGGGCACGGTGGCGGCGCGCTCACCGGCCGCCGGCCCGCCTGCCCCGCGGACGACGCCCGCGGAGTCGAGGAAGGCGTCCAGGACCTGCCGGTAGTACGTGGGGGTGAAGCCGAGGCCGGCGGTTTCGGGCACCAGGCGCCGCAGCTTCTGGGTGGAGATCACGTGGTGTGCTCCGGCGTCCCGGTACTCCCGCCGCACCTGGAGGCCCAGGCGCTCCTGGAGGTGGTCGACGATGTGGTCCACCGGCACCGCCTCCCCGGAGGCCACGTTGACGGTCTCGCCGCGGACGCCGCGGTCCAGGAGGCGGTCGATGAGGGTGACCACGTCCGCGACGTCGATGAGGTCGCGGGTCGCGCCCCGGTGGACGCGGACCCCGCCCTCGAGGACCTGCCGCAGCAGGGAGGGCATCAGCTGGTGGGGCGGCTGGCCGGGACCCACCAGGTGGCCGAGGCGCAGGATGAGGTAGTCGGCGCCGGAGGCCTTGAGCTGCTGCTCCAGCGCGAACTTGTGCGCCCCGTAGGGAGTGCACGGCGTGACCGGGCTGTCCTCACGCCCCGTGGCGCCCTCTCCGTACATCCCCGTGGAGGCGGTGGAGAAGAACAGCAGCCGTCGCCCGGTGGCACGGCACCGTTCGGCCACCTCGCCCAGGAGCGCGGACTCACGGGCGAAGTCGTCGTCCGACGTGCCGCTGGCCCAGGAGACACCGGCCGCGAGGACGGCCGTGTCGGGGTGCCGGTCGGCGATGGGCCGCAGGTTCCGGGCGAGAAATCCGTTTCCGACGATTTCCATGGTCATCCACGGGCTCCCACGAACTCTCTGATCGAGGAGACGACGTAGTCGAGCATCTCCTCGGTCAGGCCGGGGTAGACCCCGATCCAGAAGGTCTGCTCGGTGATGATGTCGCTGTTGGTCAGATCGCCGACGACGCGGTGCGGCTGGCCTATGTAGGCCGGGTGGCGGGTGAGGTTGCCGGCGAAGAGACGGCGGGTGCCGATCTTGCGGCCCTCCAGGAAGTCCACCAGCTCGGCCCGGGTGAAGGGCGCTTCGGGCGACACGGTGAGGGCGAAGCCGAACCAGCTCGGGTCGCTGCGCGGGGTCGCCTGCGGCAGGAGCAGGTGCGGGAGGCCGTCGAGGCCGTCGTAGAGCTGCTTGAAGTTCCTGCGGCGTGCGGCGCAGAAGTCGTCGACCTTGGCCAGCTGGGTCAGGCCGAGCGCGGCCTGGAGGTCGGTGGCCTTCAGGTTGTAGCCGACGTGCGAGAAAATGTACTTGTGGTCGTAGCCGGCGGGCAGCGTGCCCATCTGGTACTTGAACCGCTTGAGGCACTTGTTGTTCTCGCCCGGCTCGCACCAGCAGTCCCGGCCCCAGTCGCGCAGGGACTCCACGATCCGGGCGAGCGCCAGGTTCGAGGTCAGGACGCAGCCGCCCTCGCCCATCGTCAGGTGGTGGGCCGGGTAGAAGCTGACGGTCGTCATGTCGCTGAACGTGCCGGTGAGCTGGCCGTCGTACGTGGAGCCGACCGCGTCGCAGTTGTCCTCGATGAAGAACAGGTCGTGGTCGTCGGCGAGTTGGGCGATCTCGGCGACCTCGAAGGGGTTGCCGAGTGCGTGCGCGATGATGATCGCCCGGGTCTTGGGGCCGATGGCCTGGGCCACCCGGTCGGCCGTCGTGTTGTACGTGCCGAGCTCGACGTCGACGAAGACAGGCACCAGGCCGTTCTGGAGGATCGGGTTGACGGTCGTGGGGAAGCCTGCCGCGACCGTGATCACCTCGTCGCCGGGGCGCAGCCGCCGGTCCTCCAGGAGGTGCGAGGTGAGGGCGGTGGTGGCGAGCAGGTTGGCCGACGAGCCGGAGTTCGTCAGATGGGCCTTGCGCCGCTTGAGCTTGCGCGCGAACTGCGACTCGAACTTGCGGGAGCTGCGGCCCGCCGCGATCCGCATGTCCAGGGCGGCCTCGACCAGGGCGAGCCGGTCCTCCTCGTCGAGGACGGCGCCGGAGGGCCAGATCTCCGTGGTGCCGGGGACGAATCCCTTGTCGTCCTCGACGTCCCGGTGGTACTTGCGGACCTCGTCCATGACGAGTTCCTTGTGCAGGCTCATGTCGTGCCCTTCCTGAGGTGTTGCTCCGTCATGCCCGGTCCGCCGCGATCGCCTTGGAGTGCTGCCACCAGTCGGTGTTCTCGCGGTACCAGGCGACGGTGTCGGCGAGGCCCTGCTCGAAGGAGACGCGCGGCGCGTATCCCAGCTGCTCGGCGATCTTGGTCTCGTCGAGCGAGTAGCGCAGGTCGTGCGCCTTGCGGTCGGGGACGCGGCGCACGCTGGACCAGTCCCGGCCGGTGAGTTCGAGAAGACGCTCGGTGATGGCGCGGTTGGTGCGTTCGTTGCCGCCGCCGACGTTGTAGACCTCGCCGGCCTGGCCCTTGTTCAGGACGAGGTCGATGGCGCGGCAGTGGTCGTCGACGTGCAGCCACTCCCGTACGTTCGCGCCCTCTCCGTAGAGCGGCACGGTGAGGCCGGCCAGGAGGTTGGTCACGAAGAGCGGGATGAGCTTCTCGGGGTGCTGGTAGGGCCCGTAGTTGTTGGAGCAGCGGGTGATCGACAGGTCGATGCCGTGGGTGCGCCAGTACGAGCGGGCGACCAGGTCGGACGCGGCCTTGGACGCGGCGTACGGGGAGTTGGGGGCCAGCGGCCAGGTCTCGGTCCAGGAGCCCTCGTCGATGGAGCCGTAGACCTCGTCGGTGGAGACGTGGACGACGCGCTCGACGCCGCTGGCCAGGACCGCTTCGAGCAGGGACTGGGTGCCGAGGACGTTGGTGCGGACGAACTCCGCGGCCGACTCCAGGGAGCGGTCGACGTGCGACTCGGCGGCGAAGTGCACCACGGCGTCGTGGCCGGGCAGCAGCTGGCGCAGCAGGTCGCCGTCGAGGATGTCGCCCTGGACGAACGTCAGCCGGGGGTCGTCCGCCGGCAGGCTCTCGCGGTTGCCGGCGTAGGTGAGCTTGTCGACGACGGTGACGTCGGCGCCTTCCCAGCCGGCGTACTCGTCCTGGAGAAGGGTGCGGACATAGTGCGAGCCGATGAAGCCGGCGCCGCCCGTGACCAGGATCTTCATGCTGCTGCCACCTCTACGCTGGTGTGGTCACCGACGACGAGCCGGTGCTGGGCCGCCTGTCCGACGGTCGCGGACCGTCCGATCACCGAGCCGTGCAGTCCGCGGACCTCGGTGACGGTCGCGCCGTCGAGGGCGATGGATTCGTCCATGTGGGTGCCGCGCAGGACGCAGTCCTTGCCGATGGAGGTGTAGGGGCCGACGCGGCTGTCCTCCACGAGCGTTCCGGCGCCGATGATCGCCGGTCCTTCGATGGTCGAGCGGACGACGCGGGCGCCGGCCTCGACGACGACCTGGCCGGTGATGACGCTCGTCGCGTCGACCTCGCCCACGACGTCGGGCTTCACGTCGTCGAGGAGCTTGCGGTTGCAGGCCAGTACGTCGTCGACGCGGCCGGTGTCCTTCCAGTAGCCCTCGTACTGGCTGGCGCGCACGTCGGCGCCGTGCGTGAGGAGCCACTGGATGGCGTCGGTGATCTCCAGTTCGCCGCGTGCGCTGGGCTCGATGGAGGCGACGGCTTCGTGGATGGCGGGCGTGAAGAAGTACACGCCGATCAGGGCGAGGTCGCTGCGCGGCTCCTTGGGCTTCTCCACCAGGCGGGTCACGCGGCCCTCGGCGTCGAGCTCGGCGACGCCGAACGCGGTGGGGTCGGCCACCTTGTGGACGACGACCTGGGCCGCGGGGCGGTCGGCCGCGAACTGTGCGGCGATCTCGCCCACGCCGTCGGGGAGCATGTTGTCGCCGAGGTACATCACGAAGTCGTCGTTGCCGAGGAAGGGCCGGGCCAGCGACACGCAGGCGGCGAGCCCGGTGGGGTTCTCCTGCGGGATGTAGGTGATCCGCACGCCGAGGCCCGATCCGTCGCCGACGGCCGCCTCGATCTGCTCGGCGCCGCCGCCGACGATGACGCCGATCTCGGTGACGCCGAGGTCCCGGATGTTCTCCAGGACGTGCTGGAGAACCGGCTTGTTCGCTATCGGGATGAGCTGTTTGGGCATCGAGTAACTGAACGGTCGCAGGCGGGTTCCCGACCCGCCCGACAACACCAGGGCCTTCATGAAGATGTCCTCCTCATTTGCGGCGCTCGCTTGTGGCGGCGCTCGCTGATGACTGATTCCGGCTGGAATTCCTGTTGAATTGCGCGGCCGTGCCCATGCGCCTATGCGTGGGACGTGCGGGGCTCGTACGGCATGAGCAGACCGGCGGCGGCCGCCTGTGCCGCCGTCGGCGCCTTGGCGTCCTTGTCGGAGATGAGCGGCGGCTCGGTGAAGCCCCAGGGCAGGGCCAGTTCCGGGTCGAGCGGGTCGATGTCGACCTGGGTGCCCGGCACATGGGCGGTCGACAGGACGTAGCAGATGCAGGCGTCGTCGGTGAGGGTGAGGAAGCCGTGGCCGACGCCTTCGGGCACGAAGACGGAGGTGCCCTCGTCGGCGTCCAGTTCGTTGCTCACGTGGCGCCCGTACGTGGGTGACCCGAGGCGCAGGTCGACCAGGATGTCCCGCAGGACGCCCCGGACGCTGGTGACGAACTTCGCCTGGCCCGGCGGGTTGGTGACGCTGTGGATCCCCCGCAGCGTGTTGCGGCGGGAGACCGAGTAGTTGATCTGCCGGGGGGTGAAGGGGCGGCCCGCGGCCTTCTCCAGCTCCTCGGTCCGCAGTGCTTCGTGGAACGAACCACGCTCGTCCCGCAGGTGGTCGGGGGCGACGAGGAAGGCCCCGGGAATCTCCAGCTCGGTGATGCGCACGTGTGCTCCAGGTCCTCAGAGGTTCTCCAGGTCACGGACGACCCCGGCCGGCGTGGGCATCAGCAGCATCTCGGCGCGCAGCCGCCGGGCCGCGCCGGTGTACCGGGGGTCGTCCAGGACGTCGGTCAGGGCGTCCCGCAGCCGCTTGGGCGCGTCCTGCGCCTCGGCCGTGTCCAGCGAGACGGCCGCCCCCAGCCGCGCGAGGCGGTCGCCGTGGCCGAAGTTGTCGGCGATCTGCGGCAGCACGAGCTGCGGAAGTCCGGCGAGCGTCGCCGTCATCGAGGTGCCGGAGCCGCCGTGGTGCACGACCGCCGCGCACTGTTCGAGAAGCAGGCCCAGCGGGACCGCGCCGACGCACCGGACGGTGGCCGGCACCTCGCCGACCAGGCCGCGCAGTTCCGCGGGCACCGTCGCGAGCACCTCGATGTCCGGTATCTCGCCAAGCGCCCGCAGCAGCCGTACGACGAAGCCGGTGCCGTTCAGCCGCAGCGTCCCGCCGAGCGACAGACCGACGCGCCGCGTGCCGCCGTCCTGCCCCTCGCCCCACGGGAACCCGTCGGGCAGCCGCCAGTTGGCGCTGTACGGCACGTGCCGGACCGGCACGCCCGATGCCGCGCCGGGCAGCTGGAGCGAGGGCGGGCACGGGTCGAGCAGGACGGCCGGGTCGGGCAGGGCGCCGACGCCCAGTTCCGCGCACAGCTCCCGCAGGTGCTCCCGGGCGAAGCCGAGGGCCTCCCCGGCCAGGCTGTCGACGCCCCACCGGTGGTGGACGACCGGCACGTCGAGCGCCCGCCCGATGATGAGGGTGCTGTACTCCAGCGGGTCTCCGACGATCAGGTCGGGGCGGTAGGACCGCGCGAAGTCCAGGTGCTGCCGGACCACCCGCTCGGCGTGACCCGACCACGCCCGGGCGTAGCCCTCGATGCGCAGCCGGTCGCGCGGGCGCACCTGGAGGGGGCGCTGCCACGGTGCGAGTCCCCGCAGCAGCACGGCCTCGCCGTCGAACGCCGCTCCGGTCTGGAAGCCGACGAATCCCGAGGCGCGGACGATCCCGTCGATGTCCGGCTGTCCCGCCACCACCACGTCGTGTCCTGCGCCGCGCAGGGCCCAGGCGAGGGGCGCGAGCGGGGTGAAATGGCTCGCGGAAGGAGTGCTGATGAATAGGACGCGCATTAACTCTTCTCCAGAGTGCGGGGCTTCTTTGCGAAGCCTCTGTGACCGCGCCGCCGACGTTTCGAATTCCGGTGGGCGAAGACAATGCGAGGGCAGCCGAATAGCAAGGGCGCCTGAAGAAAGACTCTTTGCTGCGCGGCAACCGCGTCAACACACTTCACCTGGAATTGACGCGGACCGGACCGGACGGTGAGGTTCTGTCATTCCTCGCATTCCGCACGGGAATCGGGGCCGCCGCGGGAGGGGCGGCAGGGGGCCGGCGGGAAGGGCGGCAGGGGGTCAGCTGAACGCGTCGGCCCGCTCCTGGACCCACTGGCGGAACGTGCGCGCGGGACGCCCGGTGACGTCCGCGACGACCGTGGAGCCGACCTCGGGCTCCTTCGTCAGCGTCGCGAAGTAGTCCAGGGCGCCGTCCGCGTACGAGGGCGGCCAGCCGGCGTCGACCATGGCCTGCCGGGCGGCGTCGTGCTCGACGTCCTGCCAGCCGAGGTCGCGCCCGATGACCTCGCCGATGACGCGGACCTGGCCTTCCTGGGAGAGCTCCTCGGGCCCGGACACCAGGTACTTCTGGCCCGCGTGGCCGTCCTGGGTCAGCGCGGCGGCGCCGACGGCCGCGAGGTCGCCCTCGTGGACGGAGGTGCGGGTCGCGGCGCCGTAGGGGAAGTGGACGACGCCGCCGTCGCGGATCTGGCCGGCGAAGCCGAGGGCGTTGGCGTGGAAGCCGGTGGTGCGCAGGAACGTCCAGTCCAGGCTCGTCTTCTCGACGAGCGACTCCAGATAGGCGTGGCAGTTGTTGTCGACCGGTTCGAGGCCGATGTGCACGCCGACCGAGGAGACGACCGCGATTCGGCTCGCCCGCGCCTCGATCTTGCGCAGCACGGCGGGCGCGGTGGTGACGTCCAGGGCGAAGAACGGCCACATCCAGAAGACGCCGTCCACGCCGTCGAGCGCGGCGTCCAGGCTGTCGGGGTCACCGAGGTCGCCGTGGTGGATCTCGGTGCCCGCCGGGAGGCGCCCGGCGTTCGGGTCGTCCTTGAGCACCAGGGCGCGGACGGTGGCGCCGGCTTTCTGGAGCTCGGCCACGGCGTGCGGGCCGACGTTGCCGGTGGCGCAGGTGACCAGGATGGTTCGGGGCATGGCGGGGTGTCCCTCTCGTACGTGGGGTGTGATGGGGGCGGAGGACGGGCGGACCGCTTCTACTGCGGCGGGTTGCCGTGCTTCCGCGAGGGCAGGTCGGCGTGCTTGGCCCGGAGCATCGCCAGGGAGCGGGTGAGCACCCGGCGGGTGTCGCGCGGGTCGATGACGTCGTCGACGAGGCCGCGCTCGGCGGCGTAGTACGGGTGCATGAGCTGCTCCCGGTACTCCTCGATCTTGGTCTGCCGCAGTGCGTCCGGGTCGTCGGCCGCGGCGATGTCCCGGCGGAAGATGACGTTCGCGGCGCCCTCGGCGCCCATCACGGCGATCTCGTTGCTGGGCCAGGCGAGCGCCAGGTCCGCGCCGATGGAGCGGGAGTCCATGACGATGTACGCGCCGCCGTAGGCCTTGCGCAGGACCAGGGAGATGCGCGGGACGGTGGCGTTGCAGTAGGCGTAGAGCAGTTTGGCGCCCCGCCGGATGATGCCGTTGTGCTCCTGGTCGACGCCGGGCAGGAAGCCCGGCACGTCCACGAGGGTGACCAGCGGGATGTTGAAGGCGTCGCAGAACTGGACGAAGCGCGCGCCCTTCTCCGAGGCCTCGATGTCCAGGACCCCGGCCATGGCCTTGGGGTTGTTGGCGACGACCCCGACGACCTGGCCGTCGAGCCGGGTCAGCGCGCAGACCAGGTTGGGCGCCCAGGCGGCGTGCACCTCGAAGTACTCGCCGTCGTCGACGATCTCCTCGATGACCTCCCGCACGTCGTAGGAGCGTCCCGGCTCGCTCGGCACGATGTCGAGCAGCGCGTCGGTGGCGCGGTCGGCCGGGTCGTCGCTGAGCTCCACGGGCGCCAGTTCACGGTTGTTGGCCGGGAGCAGGGAGAGCAGATAGCGGACGTCCTCCAGGCAGCTCTCCTCGTCGTCGTACGCGAGGTGCGCGACGCCCGAGGTCCCGGCGTGCACGTCGGCACCGCCCAGGCCGTTCTGGCTGATCTCCTCGCCGGTCACCGCGCGGACCACGTCCGGGCCCGTGATGAACATCTGCGAGGTCTCGCGGACCATGAACACGAAGTCGGTCAGGGCCGGCGAGTAGGCCGCTCCCCCGGCGCACGGGCCGAGCATGACGGAGATCTGCGGGATGACGCCGGAGGAGCGGGTGTTGCGCTGGAAGATGCCGCCGTACCCGGCGAGCGCGGTGACGCCCTCCTGGATGCGGGCGCCCGCGCCGTCGTTGAGCGAGACCAGGGGGGCGCCGGCCGACGCGGCCAGGTCCATCACCTTGTGGATCTTCTCGGCGTGCGCCTCGCCGAGCGCGCCGCCGAAGATGCGGAAGTCGTGGGCGTAGACGAAGACCGTGCGGCCCTGGACGCTGCCCCAGCCGGTGACGACACCGTCGGTGTGGGGCTTCTTCTTCTCCAGGCCGAAACCGGTGGCGCGATGGCGCCGCAGGGTCTCGATCTCGTTGAACGAGCCCTTGTCCAGGAGGAGTTCGATGCGCTCGCGGGCGGTGAGCTTGCCCTTGGCGTGCTGCGCCTCGGTGGCTTTCTCGCTCGGCCCCGCGAGGGCCTTCTCCTTGAGGTCGAGCAGTTCGTCGAGCTGGTGCAAGGCGTGCTCCTTCACGATCGGCGAAGAGGTCTGAGTGCGGCGAGCAGTCCCACCGCGCCGACCGCGGTCACCAGGGCCATCGCCGTGCGGCTGCCGTGGGACGTCAGGAGGGCGGCGGTCGGCGCGATCACCAGGACGGCGCCGGTCTGGACCGCGGTCTGATAGGTGGCGACGGCCGGGCCGCGCTCGGTGGGCGCGACGCCCGCGACCGCCTGGGTGTTGAGGGCCGCGAAGGCGAGCACGAAGCCCGCCCCCACCAGGAGCAGCGTGGGCAGCACTCCGGTGGTGTACGTCGCGTGGGCGGGGTCCCGCAGATACAGGACGTACCCGATGAGGGGCGCGGTGGCGCCGAGGACGATCAGCCGGGATGTGCCGAACCGCCGCACCATCCGCCCCGACGACAGGGCCGTCAGGGCCAAGGGCGCGCTCGCGGGCAGCAGCGCGAGGCCCGTACGGAGCGGCCCCCACCCCTGCGCGGTCTGCCACTGGTAGGTGAGGACGAGCAGCAGCCCCAGGAAGGAGCCGTTGAGCGACGCTGCGCCCAGGGCCGAGCGGACCAGCGGTCCGTCACGCAGCAGCGCGGCCGGCACCAGCGGATGCCGCGCCCGGCGTTCGGCGAGGCAGAACGCCGCGAGGAGCGCGAGGGCGGCCAGGGCAACCCCCAGGGTCCACGCGTCGGCCCGCCCCCGCTCGGTGACGGTGACGACCGCGAGGACGAGGGCGAGGAGCCCACCGGTGAGGGTGAGCGCCCCCGCCACGTCCAACTGGCGCCGCGTGACGCGGGGCCGGCCGCCCGAGCCGTCGTCCTCGGGGATGAGTCTTTGGCCGAAGACGAGCAGCACGAGCACCACCGGCGCCGGGAACACCATGGTCCAGCGCCAGCCCGCCTCGGTGAGCAGCCCCGACAGGACGAGTCCCGCCGTGAAGCCGCACCCTCCGAAGAGGGTGTACACCGACACCGCGCGGTCGCGGTCGGGGCCCGCCCGGAACGTGGCGCCGATGATGGCGAGCCCGGTCGGCGCGGTCAGCGCCGCGCAGAATCCCTTGACGAACCGCGTGGCGAGCAGCGTCGCCGGATCACCCGCGAGCCCCGCGACGAGCGAGGCGGCCGCGAAGCCGAACAGCGCCCACAGGTAGACGCGCCGCCGGCCGAGCAGGCTCACCACGCGCCCCGCGAACAGCATCAGCCCGCCGAAGCCGACGGCGAAGCCGGTCAGCGTCCACTGCGCGGCGACGGGCGTCAGCCGCAGGTCCGCGCCGACCGACGGCACGGCCACCACCATCACCGACACCTCAAGGGCGTCGATGAGCATGTTGCCCGCGAGGACGATCAGCAGCCCCCACATTCGCGGGCTCCAGGCCCCGGGGGCCGGGGGCGCGGCCGTGGATGCGTCCGTCATGTCAGCCAAGCAGGGTTCCGCCGGAGGCGTCCACGAAGGAGCCGGTGATCCAGCGGGCCTCGTCGGAGGCGAGGAAGGCCACGACGTCGGCGATGTCCTCGGGCTCGCCCACGCGGTTGAAGGCGGAGAGGGCCGACATCTGCTCGACGGCTTCGGGGATGTCGAACACCGGGGTGCCGTTGCGGGTGATGCCGGGCGCCACGCTGTTGATGGTGATGTTGCGCGGGCCGAGCAGCTTGGCGAAGTGCAGGGCCAGCTGCTCCACCGCGCCCTTCGTCATCGCGTAGGCGATCTCGGAGGGGTTGGCGCACCGGGTCAGACCGGAGGAGATGTTGACGATGCGGCCTCCGTTCGGGAGGTTCTTCAGCGCCCGCTGGATGATGAAGAACGGTGCTCGCGCGTTGACCGCGAAGAGCCGGTCGAAGGCCTCGGGCGTGGTCTCCTCGACCGCGACGCCGCCCATGACCCCGGCGTTGTTGACCAGGATGTCCAGCGTCGTGGAGCCGGTGCGCTCCTTGAGTCCCTCCTCCAGGCCGAGGAACAGCTCGTGCACGTCGCCCGGGACGCCGAGTTCGGCGCGGATCGCGAAGGCCCGGCCGCCCTCCTTCTCGATGGTGGCGACGGTCTCCTCGGCGGCTTCCTTGCTGCTGGTGTAGTGCACGGCGACCAGTGCGCCGTCGCGGGCCAGGCGCAGGGCCGTCGCGCGCCCCATGCCGCGGCTCGATCCGGTGACCAGGGCCGTCTTTCCTTCGAGTCTGCTCATGCTGTTCCTCCCGTGGTCGGCTGATGTTCCGGCGCTCGCGCCGGCTGTGGTCCCTGCTGAGGCGGCGGCCCGCGTCAGGCCGAACCAGCGCTCCAGGGCGGTGCGCAGCCCGTCCGTCCGCGGGCCCGTCCAGGCGACGTGCCCGTCGGGGCGTACGAGGACCAGGCCCGCCTCGTCCAGGTCCGTGCCGGACGCGCGGGCCGCCGTGACGGTGACCCGGTCGAGCCAGGGTCCGGTCGACTCCGCCAGCGCCGCGTGTTGTTCGGGGTCGTCCCGCAGGTCCAGGAGCAGGCCGTGGCCGGTGCGCAGCAGGGCGGTGGTCGAGACGGCTCCGTCCGGGGTCACGAGGTCGGTGTGCGGGAGGCGGGCCCCCAGGAGCGGGGACGGTCCCTCGCCGACGTCGTAGCGGACGTCCAGGCCCGACACCATGCCCGCCAGGTGCTCCCGGGCGGGACGGTGCCCGGCGACTTCGCCGACGACCGCCCGCACGGCCTCCACCTCGGGGCCGCCGAGCAGCAGCATGGCCTGGGCCTTGATGTTGGTCAGGACCCGCCGCCCGATCATGTGCCGCTCTTCGTGGTAGCTGTCGAGGAGGCCGTCCGAAGCCTTCCGTCCCACCTGGACGGCGAGTTTCCAGCCGAGGTTGACGGCGTCCTGGAGGCCGAGGTTGAGGGCCTGGCCGCCGATCGGCATCTGCTGGTGCGCCGCGTCGCCCGCGAAGAGCACGCGCCCGTCGCGGTACCGCTCGACCTGGCGGCTCGCGTCCCCGAAGGAGTTGATCCACAGCGGGGTCCCGCCGCTGATGTCCTCCCCGGTGACCCGGCGCCACACCGCGCACAGTTCGTCGAACTCCGGTTCGCCGGTGCGCGCGCCCGCCGGGCGGCCGAACTCGTGCACCATGACGCGCGTGACGCCGTCGTCCCTGCGCGCCGCGATGGCGAGCCCCTTCTCCAGGCGCTCGAACCGCCGGTTCGGTACGTCGATGCCGTCGACGTCCGCGCGGATCAACTCCCGCCCGGCGTCCGTGCCCGGGAAGGCGGTCCCGGTCAGGCGCCGCACGGCGCTGTTCTCGCCGTCGCAGCCGACGACGCACAGGGCGCGCAGCCGGACGGGGCCGCCGGGCCCCGCCGCCTCGACCTCGACGTGGTCGTCCTCGACGGTCAGCGCGCGCACCTCGTGCCCGCGCCGCAGGTCAGCGCCGAGGGACAGGGCCCACTCCTGGAGTACCTCCTCGGTGCGGGTCTGCGGGACCTTCCACTGCCCCGGGTAGGGGCTCGGCAGCGTCAGGTCGAGCGGGATGCCGCCGAAGTGGCCGCGCGGCTCGTTCGGCGGGGTGCCGAACTTCTCCAGCAGGCCGCGGCTGTCGAGGATCTCCATGGTCCTGGCGTGCAGCGTCGAGGCCCGCGACTCCGTCGTCGGGGCCTGCCTGCTCTCCAGGACGATCACGTCGGCGCCGCCGAGCCGCAGCTCCCCGGCGAGCATGAGGCCCACGGGTCCGGCTCCGACGACGACGACCTGGGTGTCCAGATGGTGCGACGGCATGGTCAGCGCCTCGACTCCGCGTAGTCCTTGGCATGGCCGAGGGTGGCGCGGCTGTTGGTGCTGAGCGCCGAGTGCACGTACTCCCTGGCGTCCTCGACGGTCGCGTCGGGGCCGAGGATCCGCGCGATGTTGTCCGGGTTCAGGACGACGGTGTGCTGGGAGGACGCGGCGACGCCGGTGCCGTTCTCCTGGAACGTCCAGTAGCCGGTGTGCAGCGTCATCAGGGCCGGCAGGGTGACCTGCTTGTAGGCGATCTTCTCGTGCGCGAAGGTCACCCGGTAGGACTTCGTGGTGTGGGTGGAGCCGTCCTTGGCCCTGGTGTCCATCTCCAGGGTCTGCAGGCCCGGGGTGTCCTCGTCGAGACGGACCTTGGCCACGTGCGGCAGCCGCTCCTCCCACTTGTCGGCCTCGTCGATGAAGGCGTAGACGTCCTTGGCCGAGCCGTCGATCTGCACGGTGTCCTCGAAGGAGAACGTCAGCGCCTCGGCCGCGTGGGCCCGTTCGACGTTCTCCTTCAAAGCGGCCAGCTCGGAGCGCGAGTTGCGGTCGACCGCCTCGTCGATCCACTTCAGGCCCGCGGGGTCGTCGTCGACCGCGCGGTAGTCGTGCAGGAGCCGCACCCGGGACGAGGCCGCGGAGAGCGCCTCGATGACCCAGGTGCCGCCCATGGAGGCGACGGGGGGCGTGGAGACCGTCTGCCGGAAGGTGATCCGCAGGGCCTCCGGATCGAGGGTGCGGCGCGACGACCAGTTCTTCGCCTCGCCGTTGGCGGTCGCCCAGATCCGTATGAGCTCCTCGTTCCCGCTGCTCTCCACCTGGTCGACGTAGATCGTCGGGGGGAAGATCTGCGGCCAGTTCCGTACCTCCGCTATCAGTCGGTACACGGCCTTTGCCGGTGCCTCGACACTGATCTCGTGCTCCACCTCACGCAGGCCGTGCTGCGACATGTTCACGCTCCTTGACTGGGTTTCGGGTCGGTGCCGCGCGCGGCTCAGAAGTTGCCGAGGCCGCCGCAGACGTTGAGCGCCTGCGCGGTGATGGAGCCGGCGGTGTCCGAGGCGAGGTAGCCGACGAGACCGGCGACCTCCTCCGGCGTGGAGTAGCGGCCCAGCGGGATCTTGGCCTGGAACTTCTCGAGGATGGCGTCCTCGGAGGTGTCGTAGGCGGCCGCGTATCCCTGGCGCACGCGCTGGGCCATCGGCGTCTCGACGTACCCGGGGCAGACCGCGTTGACGGTGATCCCGGTCGGCGCGAGCTCGTTGCCGAGGGACTTGGTGAAGCCCACGACGCCGTGCTTGGAGGCCGAGTACGGGGCGCCGAGCACCACGCCCTGCTTGCCCGCGGTCGAGGCGATGTTGATGATCCGGCCGCGGTCCTTGTGCCGCATGCCGCCGGTGTTGAGCACCTCGCGGGTCATGCGGAACACGCTGTTGAGGTTGGTGTCGATGACGTCGTGCCACAGCTCGTCGGTGAGGTCGGCGGTGACGCCGCCGCCGCTGCGCCCGGCGTTGTTCACCAGAACGTCGACGGTGCCGAAGCGGTCGACGGCGGCCTGCACGAACGCCGTGACGGCCGCCTCGTCGCGTACGTCGAGGACGGCGCCGTCGGCGTCCAGGCCCTCGTCCTGAAGCTGTTTCACGGTCGCGGCGACGTTCTCGGCGTCACGCGCGCCGATGAACACCTTGTGCCCCTGGGTGGCCAGGAGCCGGGCGGCGGCGAGGCCGATCCCGCTGGTGGCTCCGGTGACGAGGGCGACGCGCTGGTTGTCCTGTGCCATGGTGTTCGGTTCTCCCTGGATGCCGGGGGGTCAGGCGGCGGTGGCGGTGGGGGCGAGCTGCGCGCCGACCGCGTCGATGAGGGTGCGGGGGGTGGCGGCGTCGGTGACCACGTCGTCGTCGAGGGTCACGCCGTACTCGCGCTCGATCCGGCTGCTCGTCTCGAGCATCGCGAGCGACTCGTAGCCCAGCTCCTCGAACGGCACGTCGAGGATGTCTCCGTCGAGGTCGATGCCCTCGTCGGCGCCCGCGCCTTCGAGCAGGATGCGCTTGAGGTCGTCGAGGGTGAAGTTGTGAGCGGACACGTCGTTCCCTTCGTGGTGCGGTCAAGTGGTGTGCCGCCGCGAGCGGTTCGCGGCGGGGTGTGCGGGTGCTGCGCGCCCCCGCCGGCCTCCCAGGGGGGTGGGAGCCGGCGGGGGCGCGGTCGGTGGGCCGCTAGTCGGCGGCGCGCACGACCAGGGCGGAGTTGAAGCCGCCCTCGCCGCGCGCCAGGACCAGGGCGGTGCGCACCTCGGCGGGGCGCGGCTGGTTCACGACCAGGTCCAGGCCGTAGGCGGCGTCGGGCGCGACGTTCACCGTGGGCGGGATCAGGCCCTCGTCGATGGCGAGCAGCGCGGCGGCCACGTCCAGCGGGGCCGCGCCCGAGTAGAGCCGCCCCGTCATCGTCTTCGGGGCGGTGACGACGACCTGGCCGCGGCCGAAGACCGCGTTGAGGGCCTCCGCCTCGACGCGGTCGAGTTCGGGGACGGCAGCGGCGTCCGCGAAGACGACGTCGACGTCCTGCGGGGCGACCCCGGCGTCCGCGAGGGCGATCTCGATGGCCTTGCGCAGGCCGGGCTCGCGTCCGCTGCCCGGCTTCGGGTCGAAGGTCGCGCCGTACCCGGCGAGCGTGCCGTAGACCTTGGCGCCGCGCTTGCGGGCGGCGTCCGCGTCCTCCACGACGAGGATCGCGCCGCCCTCGCCGGGCACGTGCCCGGCGGCGTCGGCGTCGAAGGGCAGATAGGCGCGGCCGGGCTCGTCCCGGGTGCTGAGCCGGCCGCCGGCCAGCTGCGCCACCCAGCCCCAGGGGCAGATGGAGGCGTCGATGGAGCCGGAGACGATCAGGCTGGTGCCCTTGCGTATCTGGCGGCGCGCCTGCGCGAGGGCGTCGAGCCCGCCCGCCTGGTCGCTGACGACGACCCCGCTGGGGCCCTTCATGCCGTTGCGGATGGAGATCTGGCCGCTGTTGACGGCGTAGAACCAGGCGAAGGACTGGTACGCGGACACGTACTGGCTGCCCTTGCTCCACAGCTTCTGCAGCTCGCCCTGGCCGAACTCGAAGCCGCCCGACGAACTCGCCGTGATGACGCCCATGTCGAACTCGGACATCTTCTCCGGCTCGACGCCCGCGTCGGCGAGCGCCCAGTCGGTGGCGACGAGCGCCATGCGCGTCATCCGGTCGGTCTGCGGCAGGAGCCTGCTGGGCAGTACGTCCTCGGCGACGAAGCCGGGGACCTCGCCCGCGAGCGTGGCCGGGTAGGGCGTCGGGTCGAAGCGCGTGACGCGCCCGATGCCGCTCTTGCCGCTGCGCGTGGCCGCCCAGTAGTCCTCCGCTCCCAGGCCGTTGGGGGCGGCGATGCCCAGGCCCGTCACCACGGCGGATGCCGTCATGCGCCCTTCCTCTCCGGGTTGGCGAGCACCATGGCGCTCTGGAATCCGCCGAACCCGCTGCCGACGGTCAGGACCGTGTCGGTGCGCCAGTCGCGTGCCGTGATCGGCACGTAGTCCAGGTCGCACTGCGGGTCGGGGGTGTGCAGGTTGGCCGTCGGGGGCACCACGTCGTACTCCATGGCCAGCGCGGACGCGGCGATCTCGATGGAGCCGATCGCGCCCAGCGAGTGCCCCACCATCGACTTGATGGAGCTCACCGGCGTGCGGTAGGCGTGGTCGCCGAGGCTCTTCTTGAAGGCCGCGGTCTCGTGCCGGTCGTTCTGCTTGGTGCCCGAGCCGTGCGCGTTGATGTAGTCGATCTGGTCGCCGTTGATCCGGGCCTCGTCCAGCGCCACCCGGATCGCCTCGGCCATCTCCGCGCCGTCGGGCCGCAGACCCGTCATGTGGTACGCGTTGCTGCGCGCCCCGTAGCCCGCGATCTCGGCGTAGATGTGGGCGTGCCGGCGCCGGGCGCTCTCCAGCTCTTCGAGCACGAAGACCGCCGAGCCCTCGCCGAGGACGAATCCGTTGCGGGTGTTGTCGAAGGGCCTCGACGCCTGCTCGGGTGCGTCGCTGCGCGGGGTCGTGGCCTTGATCGCGTCGAAGCAGGCCAGCGTGATCGGGGAGATCGGCGCGTCCGACGAACCGGCGATCATGACGTCGGTGCTGCCCTCGCGGATGAGTTCCACCGCGTGGCCCACCGAGTCGATGCCGGAGGTGCAGCCCGTGGAGACGACCGTGGAGGGGCCCTCGGCGCCGACGGCCCAGGCGACCTCGGCGGCGAACGAGCTGGGCACGAGGTAGTTGTAGAGGTGCGGCACGGCGTACGCGTGGTCGACGAGGTCGAGTTGGCCGCCGTCGCTCACGACGCGGTACTCCTCGTCGAGCCCCATGGTCGCGCCGACGGCGCTGCCCACGGTGACCCCGATCCGGTGGGGGGCGTACTCCCCCAGCTCCACCCCGCTGTCGGCGACCGCCTCGCGCGTCGCGACGACGGCGAGCTGCGCGGCCCGGTCCATGCGCCGGATCTCCTGCGGGCTCAGGCCGTGCGCCCCGGCGTCGAAGTCGATCTCGGCGGCGACCCGGGAGCGGAAGGGCTCCGGGTCGAAGAAGGTGATGCCGCGCGTGGCCGTGCGGCCCTCGCTGAGCAGCCCCCAGAAGTTCTTGGTCCCGATGCCGCCGGGGGCGACGACACCGATTCCCGTGATGACGACGCGGCGACCCGTCACTGGGACGCCTCCCAGTGGTAGAAGCGCTTGGCCATGGCGTCGGCGGGCGAGCGCCAGGTCGCCGGGTCGTACGCCTCGATGAACGGCTTGAGGTCCTGGCTGATGCCGACGAACCGCGGGTCGGTCTTGGCCTCCTCTATCAGCTCTCCGCCGTTGTCCTGGTCGAAGTCCTGCAGATGGAAGTACAGCCCGCGGTACGAGAACAGCTGGCGGCGCCGCGTGCCCATGCGGTGCGGCATCTCGGTGTCGTCGAACCCGCCGAACAGGCGGGCCACGTCGGCGCCGGAACCGGGGTCCATCCGGGCCACGATCAAGGTGCTGTGCATGTCTTCTCTCTCCTCCACTACCTACCGGATCGGTCCGGTCTTCGCGCGTGTGCGGTGGATCTGGTCGTGCCGTGCCCGGGCGGTCGCCCTAGCGGGAGGGGCCGAACCAGCGCTCCAGGGACATGGGCAGGTCGTCGTGGCTGCCGGGGGCGGCCCAGGCCACGTATCCGTCGGGGCGGACCAGGACGGCCGTGGTGCCCGCCAGTGCGCTGCTCTCGTCCAGGGCGTGCGGGGCCGCGGTGACCACGTCCACGCGGTCGGCCCAGCCGGTGGCCCTGCGGCGCAGCACGGCGTTGTCCGCCAGGTCGAGCAGTACGCCGCGGCCCGCGTGCAGCAGCCGGGTCACCCGGGTCTTGAAGTCGGCGCCCACCAGCTCCAGGTCGGGCATCCGGCGGCCGAGCAGCGGATGGCGCCCGCCGCCGACGTCGTAACGGATCTCCAGGCCGCTGACCATGCCCGCGAGGTGGCGGCTGACCTCCTCGTACTGGATCAGTTCGCCCAGGACGTCGCGCAGCGGCTGCACCTCGGAGCCGCTGAGGAACAGCAGGCCCTGGGCGCGGGTGTTCATCAGGAGCCGCTGCCCGACGGGGTGCCGCTCGTCGTGGTACGTGTCGAGCAGCGCCTCGGGGGCCTTGCCGCGCACCACGGCCGCGAGCTTCCAGCCGAGGTTCATCGCGTCCTGGATGCTGGTGTTCATGCCCTGGCCGCCGGCGGGCAGGTGGATGTGCGCGGAGTCGCCGGCGAGCAGGATCCGGCCGCGGCGGTACTCGGTGGCCTGCCGGGTGGCGTCGCCGAAGGAGCTGACCCACACCGGCTTGCCGTGCGAGATGTCCTCCCCCGTGACCCGCTTCCAGCCGACGACCACTTCGTCGTACGACGGGGCGCTGGTGCGCTTCTGCGGCGGGGTGCCGCGCTCGCAGAGGATGAGGCGGGTGATGCCGCCCGGCAGTGGGCCGACCATCACCATGCCGTTCGCGAACGTCTCGCCGATCATGCGGGGTTCGAGGTCGAGACCCTCCACGTCGGCGAGGAACATCTCCAGGGTGGCGGCGGTGCCGGGGAAGTCGAAGCCGGCGGCCTTGCGGACCATGCTGCGGCCGCCGTCGCAGCCGACCAGGTACCCGGCGCGCAGGGTGTACGCGCCGTCCGGTCCGCGCACCCCCACCTCGACGCCGTCGCCGTCGTCCTCGATGGACGTCACTTCGTGGCCGCGCCGCAGATCCGTGCCCAGTTCGGTGACCCAGGCCTCCAGCGCCGCCTCGGTCTGCGACTGCGGCACCGACTTGGCCGCCTGGTGCGCGCCTTCGAGCACCGCGAAGTCCACGGGCAGGCCGCCGAAGTGGCCGACGTTGCTGGTCTCGACGTCACCGAAGCGGGTGAGCAGTCCGCGCTGGTCGAACACCTCCATGGTGCGGGCGGTGAAGCCGAGGCCGCGGGACTCGCCGGTCCGCTCCGGAAGACGCTCCAGGGCGATGACGTCGACTCCCGCGAGCCGCAGCTCACCGGCGAGCACAAGCCCTGCCGGTCCCGCTCCCACGACAATCACTGCGGCGTCCATACGCATCTCCTTGGTAATCGTCGAAATTCCTGCCCGGCAGCTCGACACAGAGCAGCGGAAGCTATTGATTAGCTTCTTCGCCGGGGCAGTCCTTTTCAAGATTCCCCATGTCATACGTTGGTGAAGTTGAGTCATGAATAGGTGCGGGGATCCGCCGGACACGTAAAAGAGAAATGCCAGGGGAATGTCAGAGGAAAGTCAGAACGGCAGTTCAGCGCCGGTCCTGCCGCGGCACGCGAAAGGCCCAGCCGGCGTCTGCCGGCTGGGCCTGTGGGCTCCTGGTGGGGGGACGGTTCAGAGGGTGCGCGCGGCGCGGCGCCGGAAGCTCTCGTGCACGTCCTGCTCGAAGTAGTAGGTGCGTCCCAGGCGCTGCTCGCGCCGCCAGCGCTGCTCGCTCGCGAGCCGGTAGACGGTGCCCTTGGGGGTCCCCCAGAGGCGGCAGACGTCCGCCGCCGTCAGCCACCGCGCCGCGGCGGGGCGTTCGGCGGCCGCCGCCTTGGGGACCTGGGCGATCGCGCGGCTGAGCTCCGTCCACTGGTGGCGCTCCCACACGTGCTCGGCGTTCTCGTCGCACCGGATCTCGGAGGCCGTGACGGCGGCGGACGCGTTGACGACCGCCGTCAGCTCGCCCCGGCAGCCCTGCGTCGCGCACGGGCCGACCCGCACCGTGCGGCGGGGCTCCTCGTGGGCGATCCGGCGCGCCCTGCGGACGAGCAGCGCCACCTCCCTGGTCGCCTCGGGGACGGCGGGGTGGGCGGCGAGCCAGTCGGCATGCCGGACCAGGAATGCGGAGAGCGGCAGGACGGAACGCCGGGGAGCGGAAAGTCCGCGGCCTTCGGCGACAAGTCCGCACCAGGAACTGAGGGTGGTGAGAATCGATGTCCGCACATCGGCGGCGGCGCCGTTGAAAGGCATTCCGGGCAGCGATCCGCTGCCGTGCCGATTACCGGGCAATTGCGGCGTGCCGCCGCCCAATACCGCTCCGCATTCCTCATAGAGGCCGGGAAGCCGCCGCAGCCGTACGGCGAACGCCTCGCGGCAGACCGGGCACAGGCGCCGCCCGCGCACGGCCAGGAGGCGGTGACCCTCACCGGTCGCCGCGCGGTACGTGCATCCGTCCCCCTCGCACAGGGCGTTGGTGGTCGTGCGGGCGGCCGCTGTCCGGTGCGTCACTGTCGTCTCCGAAAGTCTCTCGGTAGGTCTCGCGCTGTGTATCGCGCTGTGCATCGCGCCATGTCTCGCCAGGTGACTCGTCGTGTGTCGCGTCAGGCGTCTCGTCGTGGGGCCGGGAACCGACGGAGTCGTCATGCGTGCCCGAACCGGAATCCGACGCCCCGGACGGTGATGATCCAGCCGCTGCACCCGAGCTTGTGGCGCAGGCTGCTGACATGGGTGTCGACGGTCCTGCGCGACCACGAGTCGCCCCAGACCCGCTGCATCAGCTGTTTGCGTGGGATGACCGTGTCGGGGTAGGAGGCCAGCAGATAGAGGAGGTCGAACTCTTTGCGCGTGACCTCGATGCGCCGCCCTTCGAGGCTGACCTCGCGGGTGCCCGCGTCGATGCTCAACGGCCCGCGGGAGATGGCCTCGGCCGTGGACGGCTGCCGCGCGGCGCGGCGCATGACGGCCTCCATGCGGGCCATCAGCTCCCGGAATCCGTAGGGCTTCACCAAGTAGTCGTCGGCGCCGGCCTGGAGCCCGAGCACGCGGTCGAGTTCGCTGCCGCGGCCGGTGACGGCGATGATCGGGATGTCACTGATCCGCCGGATGTCCCGGCAGACCTCCAGCCCGTCCAGATCGGGCAGTTCGAGGTCGAGCAGGATCAGATCCGCCGTCTCGTACGAACGCAGCGCCGCGCGTCCCGTCGTGACGTGCTCGACCTGGTGACTGTGCCTGCGCAGCCCTTTCACCAGGCAGTTGGCATCGCTGACGTCGTTCTCGGCCACCAGCACGCGCCATACGTCGGACGTGCTGCGGCTTTCCCTCCCCGTGACGTCGACCTGCCGGACCAGCACGGACGCTCTCACGTCCCGTGCGGTCGATATATGAGGCTCCAGAAGGTTTGCCGCACTCTGATTCATCGTCTTCCCCCTCGATCGATGCAGCTCAGCTACTACCTCGCGTCAATCGGACTGAAATTTACAAACCTCGGTGCCGGTTTGTCAAAGAAAAAAGCTTCGCCGTGACCCACGCCGCAGCGCACTGGAAACCGGACATATGCCCGCCAACCCGTGCGAAACCTCAGGCTCCGAAGCCCTCGACCCCGCAACGGTACGGGGAAAGTCTGCTCTTGCCGTAGAAACGAAACAGACTTGGCGGTTTAAATACAGTTCATGAACCAGACTCTCCCCCGCTCCGGCCGGGGTCCGCCGTCCGGCGTGCCCTCCCGACTCCCCACCAGCACCTGCCAGCTCCCCGCCGAGCCCCCTTTGGCGACCCGCTCGAAACCGTCAGGAATCCCATGACCAAGCAGGAACGGGCCGTTCGTACACGATCCCAGCTGATCGCCGCGGCCGCCCTCGCGTTCCATCAGAACGGCTTCACCCGCACGAGCCTCACCGGCATCAGTCACCAAGTAGGCGTCAGTTCAGGGGCGTTGTACTTCCACTTCGAGAGCAAGGAAGCACTGGCCACGGAGGTGGTGAGCCGGGCGTCGCGCGCGCTCCAGGACTCGGCGCGGCACGTCTACCGCGTCAGCACCTCGTCCCTCCAGTGCCTGATCGACACCTCGCACGCGCTCGCCGAACTCCTGCGCTCCGACACCGTGGTCAAGGCCGGGTTCCAGCTCAACTGCGCCGGGCACGGCGGAAACCGGACCGATCTGCGCCAGGACTGGCAGGTCTGCGTCCAGCGGCTGCTCGCCGAGGCGGCCAAGGAGGGCACCTTGGCTCCCGGCGCTTCGCGGCAGAGCATCGTGACGGCGGTGGTGGCGGCCACGGTCGGTTTCGAGGTGCTGAGCCGCGACGACTACCAGTGGCTCTCGCGGCACTCGCTGACCGGCTTCTGGAGCCTGCAACTCCCGGGCATAGCCACCCCGGAGAGCCTGGGGCTGCTCAGCGCCGCGGGCTCGGAGGCGGCCTTGCAGGGCCCGCGCGTCACCCGGCCCGGTGAGACCCGGTGGGCCCGCGCGGACGGCCCGCGGACCGGCGGCCCCGGGGCGCGCCGCTTCCCCTGAGCCCGCCCACCCCTGGCAGACGGCCGAGCCGTTCGTCAGGGGCGCCGAGGCCCCGAGGCGCCCGGACCCCGCGCCCCGGCCGGCCCCGCTCGCCGACCTGCCACGCGCCGTGGGCGGCCACGCAAGAACGGGCCGAGCCGGCACGCCTCCAGGGCGCCCGGTCCGACCCGCGCGGAAAACGCCGTACGCGGCCCCGTCAGACCGCTCCCGTCACCTCAGACCGCTCCCGTCACCTCAGACCGCCGCGGCCACGCTCTCCGGCTCGTCCGACCGCGCCATCTCCGCCTCGACCAGCTCGCCGCGCCCCGGGGACATGTCCAGGGTGGCGAGGACGCCGGGCAGCGCGATGCTGGGCATGATGTGCCGGTACAGCGCGGCCGCCCGGTGCCGCAGCTCCGATTGCTCGCCGGTCGACCGCGCCATCATGTTGATCCCGGCGTACGCGCCCACGATGATCAGACCCGATTCGAGCGGATCGACGTGCGGCAGCAACTCGCCGTTGTTCTTGGCCTGTTGGAGCGTGTCCACGTTCAGCTCGGACCAGTTGCGGTACGGGCCGCTGCGGTCAAGGCGCGGGCCCGTGTCGTCCAGGGCGAGACGGACGCTCCCGCGCACCACGGGGTCGTACGTCAGGCGGTGGGCGAACACCATGCCGATGTCGACCACCTCCTGAAGCTTCGACTTCCGGGGGATGACGGGCAGCCCCTCACTCACCTGTGCGGCGAGGACCGCGAGAGCGAGCGCCTCCTTGGACTCGAAGTGGAAGTACAGCGCCCCTTTGGTCACTTCCGCACGGGTGAGGATGTCCGTGATTTTGGCGGCTTCGTACCCGCACTCCTCGAAGACGCCCGCGGCGGCTTCGAGGATCACGCGGCGGGTCCTGATCCCGCGGTCCTGCTTCGCCATGGCCACTCCATCCATAGGTGCCCATCCGTGCGGGCCCGTATCTACCTCCACGTGCCGGTGCACGCTGACGGCCCATTCTAAACCGCCTGGTCTGTATGTAATCAATACGTCGGACGCATATGCTTCCGCGCCCGTTTACACAAGAGGGCGTCCGGAAGCCACAGAAGCCCCCGAACGCCCCACCCGACCACCCGCGTCACACGATGGTGAGACCGCCGTCCACCGGCATGGCCACGCCCGTGACGAACGAGGCGCGGTCGCTGAGGAGCCAGGCCGCCGCCGCGGCCACTTCCTCGGGCTCGGCGGTGCGGGGCTGCGGGGTCGCCTGGTGCAGCACCTCCTCGATGCCGGGGTTCTGGGCGAACCACTCCCCCACGACCTCGGTCCGCGTCGTGCCCGGGGCCAGCGCGTTCACCCGGATCCCCTGGGCCGCGTACTCCGCGGCGGCGGCCTTGGTGAGCCCGAGCACGGCGTGCTTCGCGGCCACGTAGGGCGCGGCCACCGGGGTGGCGATGAGGCCGCCCACGCTGCTGGTGTTCACGATCGCGCCGCCCCCGGAGGCGAGCATCGCGCCGATCTCGTCCCGCAGGCAGTTCCACACCCCGCGTACGTTGACGTCCATGATCTGGTCGTAGAGGCCGTGGTCCATGAGGTGCAGCGGGGTGCGTCCCGTGCCCCAGCCGGCGTTGTTGAAGGCCGCGTCCAGCTTTCCGAAGCGGTCCACCGCGTGGGCGACCGCCGCCGCCGTGTCCGCGGGGCGCGTCACGTCCGTCACCACGTACTCGGCCTCGTGGCCCGCCTCGGCCAGCTCCGCGACGAGCTGCTTGAGCCGGTCCTCCCTGCGCGCCGCGAGGACGACCTTGGCGCCCTCGCGGGCGAAGACGCGGGCCGCCGCCTCCCCGATGCCGCTGCTGGCCCCCGTGATCAACGCCACCCGGCCGTCGAGCAATGCCCCGTGCTTGGTCATCGACTTCTCTCCCCCTGCCACTTCTGGCTCCTCTGTCATTTCCGGCACTTCTGGTGCCTTGTCACTTCAAGGCGACGCTCTGGTACGGCGGTTCAGGACCACGAGGTCCCGGCGGCGGCCTCGGCGTCGACCGTGCGCAGCAGGTCCTCGTCGATCTCCGCGAGCGAACCGACCACGTGGCGGACCCCCGTCTCGGCCATCAACGCGCCCTGGTGGCCGTGCTCGAAGCCGCTCGGGTGGCCGATGAACGGCACGCCGAGACCCTTGGCCACCTCGGCCACCCGCGCCACGTCGTCGATGAAGAGCGCCTGCGCCGGTTCAAGACCGAAGACGTCGCGGACGATCTCGTGCACACCGGGCCTGAAGTCATTGGTGCAGACGTACTGCGGCGCGTCGAAGAGCGGGGCGAGATCGCCGAGGTAGCGGTCGAAGTGGGTCTTCTCCAGGCCGCCGTAGCAGATCGTGCGCAGGCCCAGGGAGCGCAGCCTGCCCAGGAGTTCGGCCGCTCCGTCGAGGACGCGGATCGGGTCCTCGACGAGGTACTTCTCACGCTCGGCGAAGTAGAGGTCCCGGATCTCCTCCGGCGACTCCGTCATTCCCGCCGCCGCTCCGAGCGCCTCGCAGGCGATCAGCTGCGTCTGGGAGAAGATCTCGCGCTCGGTCGCCGCGTCGTAGCTGCCGCCGCGACTGGTGATGAAGTGGTGGATCACGGGACTGAAGGTGTCGTTGAGGAGCACGCCGTCGATGTTCACGGCGGCGAGCCGTATCTGCTGAAGGTCCTGCACTGGATCCCCCGTATTGAGGCCGTTGAGGCAGTTGAGGCACGACGTTGCGTCAAGAAAGCGGAAAAAAACCGCGTGGGACGGATGTTCTGCGTCAGGAACATACCGGAAACAGCATGATCACAGCAGTGTGAGATCAAGATCGAGGCAGATGTACGAGACACGGGTCAAGCGCAGTTGAACGACGAACAGCCTGTCAACCTGCGAAAACAGGAGGCCGTCGAGTGAGCGACTGAGCAGCCGCGCCCGGAGTCCCGGAAAGTTGCTCACGAATCTTGTTGTAAACCAAACCACGAAGTACGTATCTTTTGGTCAGCCAGAACGCACGTCTCGGTCTGTCGACATTTTCTATGGGGGAACCATGCTGCAGACGCTGGAGTCAACGGAGCCGGTCCGCACGTCGGACGCACACCGCTCCGCCGAGAGATCGCCGAAGACCATCGAAGCCACGCTGACCAGGACCGTTCCGCGCGAATTCGTGCACCGGGCCGCAGTGGCCGAGGTCTTCCTCACGGACATACGACAGCTGAGCGACGAGCAGTTCACGGTCACCGCGCAGTGGCCCCGGGGGCACAGCTTCTACGGTTCGCTGCACGGCAGGTACGACCCCCTGCTGATCGCCGAGACCATACGCCAGGTCGGTGCGCTCCTGTCCCACACGGTCTTCGACGTGCCGCTCACCCACAAGTTCCTGCTGTGGGACCTCAACTACACGGCACTCCCCGAAGGCCTCGTCGTGGACGCGGCACCGGCCGACCTCGAACTCGCCGTGACCTGCACCGAGATCCGCCGCCGCGGCAACCGCCTGGCCGGCCTGCGGTACGAGGCCACGATCCGGCACGCCGAGCGCATCATCGCCACCGGCGGCGCCAGCTTCACCACCACCTCGCCCGAGGCCTACCGCCGGCTGCGCGCGGCCCGTCTCGAAGCCTCCACCGGGCCCGTGGTCCCGGGGACGTCCGTGCCGCCCCAGCTGGTCGCCCGCACCTCCCCGTTCGACGTCGTCCTCGCCCCGGCCGAGCAGCCCGGACGCTGGCAGCTGCGGGTCAACGCCGCCCACCCGGTCCTCTTCGACCACTACGTCGACCACGTCCCCGGCATGGTCCTCCTGGAGGCGGCCCGCCAGGCGGCGCACGCCATCGGGTCGCAGGGCCGCCCGCTCCTCCCCGTCACGCTGGACAGCACCTTCCACCGGTACGCGGAGTTCGACACCCCGTGCTGGGTGGACGCCGAGATCGTCGACACGGACGCCTCGTCGCCCGACGCGTGCACGGTCCGCGTCACCGGCCGCCAGGACGACGAGATCGTCTTCACCACCACGGTGGGCCTGACGACGCTGAGCCCGACACCGATGCAGTAGTCCGCCGAGGGGCCGGGTGCGGCGGAACGGTGTCCGCCGCACCCGAACGGCCGCATCGCGTCCGACGCGCTCGCCCCGGTATCCCGGCGAGTTCGGGTCATGTTCACGCGCACCTCATTGACGCTTCTCCCTGGCCTCCTTAGCTTCATGGCGCACCTGTCGTCACGTCAGCTTCAGCCAAGGGGAGGGGTCTGGTGTGCGTCCACGCAGCTCGCGTACCTCGCGCACGTCACGCATCTGGGGAGCGGCCGCCGTACTCGCGGTACTCACGGGCGTCGTCCCCGTGGCGAGCGCCCAGGCCGCACCGCACGGACCCGGGCCGCTCCCCCTGGAGCGGCTCTTCGACAACAGGGCGGTCAGCGACGACGCCCGGCCCGGCGACGCGGACTTCGACGGCGCCGGCGGCTCCCTCTCGGCGCGGGACCTGACGGCCGCGGGCTGGACCCCGGGCCGCCCGCTCGCCGTGGACGGGGCACGGCTGACCTGGCCCCGCGCCCGCCCCGGACGAGCGGACAACGTCCGTGCCGACGGCCAGTCCGTACGGGTCCGCGGGCGCGGGGACGCCCTGGCGTTCCTGGTCGCGGGCACGGGCGGCGAGGCGAGCGGCGCGGGGACGGTGCGCTACCGGGACGGCTCCCGGGGGACGTACCGCCTGACGGCACCCGACTGGCGCTCGGGCCCGCTCGCCACGAAGGCGGTCGCACTGCCGCACGTGAACACGCCGGGCGGCCAACTCGCCGAGAAGGCGCGGCTGTACGTCGTGACCGTGCCGGTGGCGCGCGGGCGCGAGGTCGCCTCGGTGACCCTGCCGAAGGACCCGGGCGCCCCGGATCTGCACGTCTTCTCGCTCTCCGTGCGGCAGCAGGCCAAGGGGTGGACCGGCAGCTGGTCGGCGTCGACGGCCGGGTACACGGCGGTGGGTCCGTGGGCCGACCGGACCGTGCGGCTCGTCGTGCACACCAGTACGGGCGGGCCGCGGGTGCGGATCCGGCTCGACAACACCTTCGCCTCGGCGCCGGTCCGGATCGGGAGCGCGACGGTGGCGGTGCAGGAGTCCGGGGCCGGGGCGCGGGGCGAGCCGCGTGCGCTGTCCTTCCGGGGCGGGCCCGGCACCGAGATCCCGGCGGGGGCGCAGGCGTTCAGCGACCCGCTCGACTTCGACGTGCCCGAGGACACGAACCTCCTGGTGAGCTTCCACCTGCCGGAGGCGGTGACGACGGCTCCCGTCCACAGCCAGGCCATCCAGCGCTCGTACGTGAGCGGGCCCGGCGACCACGCCGCGGACGGCTCCCCGGCGGCGTACACCTCGACGATCACCACCTGGCCGCTGCTCACGGGCGTCGACGTGGCCGGCGGGCCCGGCTCCGTGGTGCTCCTCGGCGACTCCATCACGGACGGCGTGAAGTCGACGCAGGACGCGAACCACCGCTGGCCCAACGTGCTGGCCACGCGGCTGCTCCAGCAGGACGACGTGCCGCGCCTGGGGGTCCTCAACCAGGGGATCTCGGCGAACCGCGTGGTCGCGGACCGCTATCCCGGCGACGGTGTCTCCACCGACACCGGCGGCGTCAGCGCACTGCACCGACTGGACCGTGACGTGTTCGCCCAGACCTCGGCCCGTACGGTCGTGGTCTTCGAGGGCGTCAACGACGTGCGGTGGGGCGCGACGGCGGACCAGGTGACCGCGGGATTGCGGGAGATCTCTGAGCGGGCCCGCGCCCGGGGGCTGCGGGTCCTCGCCGCCACGATCGCGCCCTGCCGGGGCGAGTCCCTGTGCACGGCCGCGGCGGACGCCGAGCGCGTGAAGATCAACGACTATCTGCGGGACGGCGACGCCTTCGACGCCGTCCTGGACTTCGACGCGGTGCTCCGGGATCCGGCGAACCCGTCACGGATGCTGCCCGCGTACGACAGCGGGGACCATCTGCATCCGGGGGACGCGGGGCTCGCCGCGATCGCGGAGTCGGTGGATCTGCGGAAGCTGGTCGACGAGCGGCGGGAGGGGGCGGGGCTCGCCCCACCCCCTCTTTCCTAGACGTCCAGGTCCACCACGACCGGTGCGTGGTCGGACGCGCCCTTGCCCTTGCGCTCTTCGCGGTCCACGTACGCGTCGGAGACGGCCTTCGCGAACGGCTCGTTCCCGTACACCAGGTCGATGCGCATGCCCTTGTTCTTGGGGAAGCCGAGCTGGCGGTAGTCCCAGTACGTGAAGGGGTGGTCGTACTTCAGGGGCCTCGGCACGATGTCCGAGAGCCCGGCCTCGCGCAGGGCGGCGAGCGCCGCGCGCTCGGCGGGAGTCACGTGCGTGGCGCCCTCGAACAGGCTGGGGTCCCACACGTCCGCGTCGGTCGGCGCGACGTTGAAGTCGCCGAGGACCGCGAACGGCCGCGGGCCCGCCGCGTCGGCGGCGACCGCGGCCTTCAGCGCCTCGAACCAGCTCAGCTTGTACGCGTAGTGCGCGTGGTCGACCTCGCGGCCGTTCGGCACGTACACCGACCAGACGCGGGCCGGGCCGCAGGTGGCGGAGATCGCGCGGGGCTCCTGCACCCCGTCGTAGTCCGGCCCGCCGGGCAGGCCGGTCGTCACGTCCTCCAGGCCGACCCGGGAGACCAGCGCCACGCCGTTCCACCGGCCCGTCGCGTTCACCGCGGACTCGTAGCCCAGCTCGCGGAGCTCGGCGGCGGGGAACTGCTCCGCGGTGGTCTTGGTCTCCTGGATGCACAGCACATCCGTACCGCTGCTCTCCAGCCAGGCGAGCAGCCTGGGCAGCCGAGCGGTGATCGAGTTCACGTTCCAGGTGGCGATGCGCATGCTTCACAACCTACCGGGCGCCACTGACAGTCCCGGGCCGGGCGGTCACAGCTCGGCGGACTCCCCCGGCGTGAGCCGCAGGTGCTCGGCGCCGCCGAGCGACCCGATCTGCGTGTCGTAGATCGGCCGGGCCAGGTCCGTGAGCAGGGCGTCGTGGATGTCGTAGGCGCGCTGGGGCTTGACCTCGCGCACGTAGTCGATGACCTCGGAGATCTTGCTCCAGGGCGCCATCACCGGCAGCATCAGCGTGTCCACCGGCTGCTCGGGGACGGTCAGCGCGTCGCCCGGATGGAAGACCGAACCGTCCACCAGGAAGCCGACGTTGGTGATGCGCGGGATGTCGGGGTGGATCACGGCGTGCAGCTCGCCGTGCACCTGGACGGCGAACCCGGCGGCCTCGAAGGTGTCGCCGTGCCCCACGGTGTGCACCCGGCCGGGGAAGGCCGCCGAGATCTTCTCGGCGACCGAGCGCAGGGTCCAGATCTCGGCGGCGGGGTTCGCGTCGAGGCCCGCGCGCAGCCGGTCCTCGTTGAAGTGGTCCGGGTGCTCGTGCGTGACGAGGATCGCGTCGGCGCCGAGCGCCGCGTCCTCCTCGCTGAAGGTGCCGGGGTCGATGACGAGACTCCGGCCGTCCCGCTCCAGGCGGACACAGGCGTGCGTCTTCTTCGTGAGCTTGATGCGCTTCGCGGCAGTCGTCATGACCCCATCCTGCTACGCCCCGCCGCCGGGACGTGTCACTCCTGGGGCGTGGTCTCCTCGCGGATCACGGCCTGGGCGACCTTGAAGGCGGAGTTCGCCGCGGGCACGCCGCAGTAGACGGCCGCCTGGAGCAGCACTTCCTTGATCTCCTGCGGGGTGAGGCCGTTGCGCAGGGCGGCGCGGGTGTGGAAGGCCAGCTCGTCGAGGTGGCCACCGGCGACGAGCGCGGTGAGGGTGACGCAGCTGCGGGAGCGGCGGTCCAGGCCGGGCCGGTTCCAGACCTCGCCCCACGCGTAGCGCGTGATGAGCTCCTGGAAGTCCGTGGAGAAGTCGTCGGCGGCGGCGAGCGCCCGGTCGACGTGCGCGTCGCCGAGCACCTCGCGGCGGACCTTGATGCCCGCCTCGTACGGGTCGGGGCGTCCGCCGTCCACGGCCTCGGGCTGCTCCATGGGCCCGATCTCGGCGACCGGGGAGACCGGCACCGAGGGCGCGAGCACCGGCTTGACCGGCGGTGCGCTGATCGCCGCGTGCGTGCCCGTGGCGTCGGGCGCGAGCTGCCAGGCGGTGGAGAAGTGGCGTACGAGGAGGTCGGTGACGGCGGCGGGCTGCTCGACCGGGGCGAGGTGGGAGGCGCCCGGCACGACGGCGAGGCGGGAGTCCGGGATGCCGGCGACGAGGGTGCGGGCCTCGCCCTGCCCGGTGACCTGGTCCTCCGAGCCGACGAGGACGAGGGTGGGCACTCCGATGCGTCCCAGCTCGGCGCGCACGTCGAAGGCGGCGAGGGCCTCGCAGGCGGCGATGTAGCAGCCCGGGTCGGTCGTACGCACCATCTGTACGGCCCAGTCGGTGATCGCGGGCTGCGCGGCGGCGAAGCCGGGCGTGAACCAGCGCTCGGGGGACGTGCGCGCGATGGGGTCGAGGCCGTTGCTCCGCACGATCACGCCGCGCTGGCGGAACTCGTCGGCGCTGCCGAAGCGGGGCGAGGCGGATATCAGCGCCAGGGAGGCGACGCGCTGCGGGTGGCGCAGGGCCAGCTCGGCACCGATCGCGCCGCCGAACGCACAGCCCGCGTAGCCGAAGCGCTGCACGCCGACCTCGTCGAGGGTGGCGAGGAGCCGCCGGGCTATCTCGGCGACGGAGCCGGCCGGGTGGGCAGGGGCGCCTCCGTGTCCGGGCATGTCGAAGCGGAACACGCGCCACTGCTTGACCAGCTCGGGCACCTGCCGGTCCCACATGTGCCAGGTGGTACCGAGCGAGGGCCCGAGGATCAGCACGGGGGCGTCTTCGGGGCCGTCGAAGCGGTACTGGAGGGCAGGGGTATTCGTCTCGCTCACCGCTCTACGCTAACGGTCGGAGCTGACGCACGAGTAAGAGGGTGCCAAAGCCTTCACAGGAACGCCTGCTGTGGCCGGGTTTTCCCGTGGTCACGGCCGTCCCCGTGGGTGCCTCGGGAACGGCGGCAGGGCCCGCCGCGTCGCGCGGTCGGGCCCTGCTCCATGTTCCGTGATCGGTATCGCGTGATCCGCGTCCCGTGATCCGTATCCCGTGTGCTGCCGGTGCCGCCGCCTCGCGGCGGCGGTGGGTCAGCTCTGAGTGGTGTCGTCGCCCGACTGCTCGGTGCCGGCCACCTTCTCGCGCATCTTGCGCACCAGCTCCGCCTTCTGGTCGGCGGCGCCCTGGCGGTCGAGGTTGCGGTGGGGGCCGTTGTTCTGCCGCTCGGCGCGGGACAGCTTCTTGCGCTTGCCGCCGCCCATGCCCACGGGGTTGTTGATGTTCTTGCTCACGGGTTCTCCCGGAATGGTGTGAAGTGATCTACGGATTCATCGGTGGGGTACGGGCGCGGCGACGTCGCGGGACGTCAGCAGGGGCCCGTCACGCTCTCACTCGTAAATCAGCGTCTGGAAGAACATGGGCAAGACGTTACCCGGTCCCGTCGGCCCCGCACACCACGTTTTCGCCGTTCCGCCGCCGGGGCGGGCGCGGGTTCACCTCGCGCCGGACGTTCACGTCCGGTGTTCCGGGGGAGGTTCCACAGGGACGATCATGAAACGACGCCCGCCACCACGAGAGGGAACCAGGCACATGACGACGACCGGCATCAACGAGCCCCCGCCCTACATCGACGCCGAGGAGATGGCCCGGCTCGTCCCGATGGCCGCGGCGATCGACGCGGTGGAAGCGGTCCTCGAGGCGGGCCTGGACCCCGAGAAGGAGCCTGTGCGCTCAGTGGTGGACGTCCCCGGCGGCCAGCTTCTCCTGATGCCGTCGTCCACGAGGTCGTACACCGGAGTGAAGATCGCCACGGTCACCCCGGAGAACGGAGCCCGGGGCCTGCCCCGCGTCCAAGGCCTGTACCTCCTCCTGGACGGCACGACCCACACGCCGCTGGCCCTCCTGGACGGCATCGCCCTGACGTCCCTGCGGACCCCCGCGGTGTCGGGCGCAGCGATCCGACACCTGGCGGACCCGGACACACGCCGCCTCCTGGTCTTCGGCACGGGCCCGCAGGCCTGGGGCCACGTGGAGGCGGTCCGCGCGGTACGCCCGACGCTGACCCACGTGGACGTGGTGGCACGTGACCCCGGGCGGGTGGCGGCCTTCGTCGACCGGTGCCGTGCGGCGGGCCTGTCGGCGGCGCCCGCGACTCCGGCCGACGTCGCGACCGCGGACGTGGTCTGCTGCTGCACGACGGCCCGCGAACCGCTCTTCGACAGCGCCCTGCTCCCGTCCCACGCGACGGTCGCGGCGGTGGGCTCCCACGAACCGGATGCACGCGAGGTGGACGAGGAACTCCTGCGCCGCGGCCTGGTGGTGGCGGAATCCCACGAGGTGGCCCGCCGGGAATGCGGAGACATCATCCTGGCCACGGCCGCGGGAGCCTTCGACATGGACCGGCTGCACACCCTGCCCGAGCTGACCCGAGGCGAGGCGAGGCCCCCCGAGGCCCACCCCCGCCTCTTCAAGTCGGCGGGAATGGCCTGGGAAGACCTGGCGGTGGCCGCGGCCGTCCATGAACGGCTGCTGGCCGCCTAGGAGTTCACACCACGTTCACGGCATGACGGACCACTGCGTCGAACAGATAGCCCTGGGTGTTGTGTGGGGTTGTCTGCGGTTGGGTTTGGCCCGTGGTGTCCGTGGCTCGGGCCAGGAGGGTGGTGGGGCCCGGGGTCCTGGGGTGCCAGGGGGTGGTCCAGCGGGTCCAACTGCCGCGCCGCGGTGTGTCCTTGAGGTGGGCCTTGTGCCAGGTCCCGCCTCCGTCCGTGCTGATCTCCACCCGGGTGATCGCGCCCTTCGCCGACCAGGAGCGGCCCGTCAGGTGGCTCGTCCTGCCTGCCGGGACGGGGGCGTTCCAGGGGAGTTCGAAGGCGGACTTCAGTGTCTGGTGGGTCAGCGGGGCGCTGCCCTCCGGTGGGTGGCCCTCGCCGAAGAGGCGGTAGAACTGCGTGTTCCAGGGAGAGTAGAGCGGGGTCGACGAGACCTCGATGTCGCCCACCCACTTGATCGAGGCGATGCCCACCCACGCCGGGACCAGGACCCGCACCGGGAAGCCGTGGTCCTCGGGGAGCGGGGCGCCGTTCATCTCGTACGCCAGGAGCACGTCGTCCAGCGCCTTGGAGAGCGGCAGCGGGCGGCGGACCCTGCCCAGGTTCGTGCCGTCGTCGGTGACGTACTCCGCGTCCAGGCCGCGCGGCATCACGTCCACCGCGTGGCGCGAAACGCCTGCCCGGCGCAGGACTTCGGAGAGGCGTACGCCGCGCCAGCGCGCGTTGCCGATCGCGCCCAGGGTCCAGGCGGTGCCGGACGCCGGCTGCCCCTGCTGGGTCGTGAAGAAGCTTCTGCCGTTGCCCGCGCACTCGACGAAGGCGGTGCGGGACGTCGACGGGAGGCGCTTGAGGTCGGCGAGGGTGAACTCCCTTGCCCCGCCGCCCTCCAGGCCGTCGCCCCAGATCTTCAGGCGCCACGTCTTCGCGTCCAGGCGCGGTGTCGCCGTGTGGTTGCGCACGAAGAAGTGGGAGGCGGGGGTGTGGAAGCCCGTCTCCGCCAGCGCCTCGAACTTCGTCTCCGCGTTCGTGCCGCGGATCGTGAAGCGGTCCGCGGGGAGCGGTTTCACGATCCCGGGGCCCTTGGGCGCGTCGGCGGGGACCGTGCCGCCGGCCGCCACGGGGCTCGCCGCCGCCGTAGCCGCCGCCGTAGCCGCCGTCGCCGTCGGTGCCGCGAGACCGGTGACCGCTCCGGCCGCCGCCAGCAGCCGCAGCATGTCCCTGCGGGCCACGCCGTCCGCCCGCGCCTCCCCCGCGAGCCACTGGGCGCGCCGGCGTCTGTCGTACTCCTCTTCGGATGACCCGTGGGACGTCTCTTTGGAGATCATGCGCGTCATCGTACGAGCCGCCCCTTGGGCAACCCACCGATGAAACACGCCAGTTACGGGGTTGTCGTAGACACTACATAGACCATCGGGTGACCCGGGTTGGCGCGGTTCACCACCACGTCGAGCGTCGGCACCGGGTCCTTCTGCACATGGGTGAGGCCGAGCCAGGGGCCCGGGTCCGTGAACTCCCAGCCGACCACCTTGCGGTCGCGCTTGCTGATGGTGATGTCGTTCTTCTTCAGCTCGTCGGTGCTCGTGCCGACCTGCTCGAGGAACTTGTCCAGGCCCTTGTTGCTCGTGAGGAACTGGGCGTACAGACGGCTGGTGCGCCAGTTGTTCGTCTCGTAGTAGGCGACCTCCCTGGAGTAATGGGGGATCGGCACGTCGTAGAGACGGCGCTGCACCTTGGAGGGCCAGCCCGCGGTGAGGCCGGTCGCGGAGTACTTGGCCTCCTTGTCGCGGCCGCTGTTGCGGCTCTGGTTCGCGGAGATCACCAGATAGCCGGCCGGTACACCGATCAGGAGCACGATGATCGTGGCCGTAAGCCAGCGGCGGCGGATCATGTGGCGGCGGTCCTCGCGGGGGCCCTCGCCTCCGTCGGCGGAATCCGGGGACCCCGGTGAGCCCGGGGCGTCCGAGGAGTCCGGGGAGGAAGGCTGGCGCGGCACGGTCATCACTTACTGGGTTCCCTGAGAGGTGCGGTCGTTGGTCCGGCGCGCTTCCACGTAGCGCTCGTAGCGTTCGTGGCGCTCGACGCGGCGGCGGTTGGCCCGCCGGAAGCGGCGGGCCACCAGGCGTGCCAGGTCGGCGGCGCCCACCATGCCCGCCTCGGGGCCCAGCTGGGCACGGGCGATACGGGCCTCGGGGCGGTAGCCGCGCCCCGTCAGCTGGCGGCGGAAGGCGTCGCGGGCCGGGCCGATCAGCAGGTCGTCGGCGGCCGAGACACCGCCGCCGATCACGAAGCAGGACGGGTCGAGGGCCGCCGCGAGGTTCGCGATGCCGACGCCGAGCCACTGGCCGATGTCCTGGAGCAGCTCCACGCACATCGCGTCGCCGTCGCGGGCCAGCTCGGTGATCAGCGGTCCCGTGATGTCGGGGATGTTGCCCTTGACCCGCTCGATGATCCCGTACGCGACCGGGGAGTCGGCTGCGGCGAGCTCGCGGGCCTCCCTGACCAGCGCGTTTCCGGAGCTGTACTGCTCCCAGCAGCCGCGGTTGCCGCACGGGCAGCGGTGGCCGCCGGGAACGACCTGCATATGGCCGAACTCGCCGGCCACGCCGAACTTGCCGCGCTTGACCTGGCCGTCCTCCAGGATCGCGCCGCCGATGCCGGTACCGAGCGTGATCATGACCAGGTGGTCCTCGCCGCGGGCCGCGCCGAAGCGCCACTCCGCCCACGCGGCGGTGTTCGCGTCGTTGTCGACGAGCACGGGGACCGCGAGGCGGCCCGAGATGCGGTCGCGCAGGGGTTCGTTGCGCCAGGACAGGTGCGGGGCGAACAGGACGCGGTTGCGGTCCGCGTCGACCCAGCCCGCCGCGCCGATGCCCACCGCGTGCACGTCGTGCCGGTCGGAGAGGTCGAGGACCAGCTCGACGATGGTGTCCTCGACGACCTTGGGGCTCTTGGACTTGTCCGGGGTCTCCGTACGGAGGGTCTCCAGGATGTTCCCGTCGGCGTCGACGACTCCCGCCATCACCTTCGTGCCGCCGATGTCGATGCCGACGGTGGGCACACGGGGTGCCGTCAGATGTGATCGGCGCTCACGCGTGCCCACGGTCCGCAGGACGGTGGCTCGGGCGGAGCCGCGGTGCGCGAGGTCGCGGTAGGTGCTCATTGCGGCGATTCTGCCTCACTCTCGCGGGGGCGCGCACGACGGACCCGGGGTGCCCCCGGAGCCCGGGGGTGCGCCCCGCCACTCGGGGTGCCCCCGCCAGGGGCGCGGGGAACTGCGCGAGCGACCACAGAAATGCCGCAGTCGCGTCTGCCGGGTGACCGAGCAGACGCGACTGCGGCTTGTTCGTGGCTTGTCGCGCAGTTCCCCGCGCCCCTGGCGGGGCTTTGGTCAGCGCTTCTCCAGTTCGTGACGCAAGTCGTCCAGTTCCGAGCCGCCCGCCATCTGGCGGGTCAGTTCGTCCAGGGTGACCTCGTCGCGCGCGTAGCTGCCGAACATCGTGCCGCGCTTGAGGAGGACGAAGCGGTTGCCGACCAGGTACGCGTGGTGCGGGTTGTGGGTGATCAAGACCACTCCGAGGCCCGCGTCCCGCGCCGCCGCGACGTACTTCAGGACGACGCCCGACTGCTTGACGCCCAGCGCCGCCGTCGGCTCGTCGAGGACCAGGACCTTGGCGCCGAAGTAGACGGCCCGCGCGATCGCCACGCACTGGCGCTCGCCGCCCGAGAGGGTGCCGATGGGCTGGTCGACGTCGCGCAGGTCGATGCCCATGCGGAGCAGCTCCGCGCGGGTCGTCTCGCGCATGAGGTCGACGTCCAGGCGCTTGAAGGGGCCCACGCCCTTCGTCGGCTCGGAGCCGAGGAAGAAGTTGCGCCAGACCGGCATCAGCGGGACCACGGCGAGGTCCTGGTAGACCGTGGCGATGCCGCGGTCCAGTGCCTCGCGCGGCGAGCCCAGCTTCGCGTCCTCGCCGTCGATGCGGAACTCTCCCGCGTCGTGCCGGTGCAGCCCCGCGATGATCTTGATGAGGGTCGACTTGCCCGCGCCGTTGTCGCCGAGGACGCAGGAGATCTCACCCGCGTGGACCTCCAGGGTGACCCCTTCGAGGGCGCGGATGTTGCCGTAGTACTTGCTGACGTCGTCGAGCTCGACGAGCGGGGTCCGGTCGGGACCCGGCACGGCGTCGGCGACGGCGGTGGATTCGGTGCTCACTTCGTCGCCTCCGCGCGCTTGCGGACCCAGTGGTTGAGCAGGGTCGCCAGGAGCAGCATCACTCCGAGGAAGAACTTGAACCAGTCGGGGTTCCACTCGGCGAACACGATGCCCTTGCTGACCATGCCGAAGATCAGCGCGCCCACGGCCGCGCCGACCGCCGAGCCGTATCCGCCGGTGATCAGACAGCCGCCGATGACGGCCGCGATGATGTAGATCAGTTCGTTGCCGACACCCTCGCCCGACTGGACGACGTCGTACGAGAAGAGCAGGTGCTGGCCCGAGATCCAGGCGCCGAAGGCGACGCCCATGTAGAGGCCGATCTTGGTCGCGGCGACCGGGACGCCGACCGCGCGGGCCGCGTCCTCGCCGCCGCCGACCGCGAAGATCCAGTTGCCGACGCGGGTGCGGAGCAGGATCCAGGTGGCGACCGCGATCAGGCCGAGCCACCAGAGGATCGTGATCTTGAAGTCGACGCCGCCGATGGTGATCGTCGAGGCGAAGACGTCCTTGGCGGAGGTGAAGCCCTCCATGTCGGAGATCGACTTCGTCGAGACCGTGCCGCTGATCAGCTTGGTGAAGCCGAGGTTCATGCCGGTCAGCATCAGGAACGTGCCGAGCGTGATGATGAAGCTGGGCGGGTCGGTGCGCGTCAGCATCACGCCGTTGAAGACGCCGATCGCGAGCGTGACCAGGAGCGAGACGAGCACGCCGACCCAGACGTTCGCCGTCATCTGGTAGCTGAACATCGACGAGATCAGCGCGGAGGACGTCACCATGACGCCCGCCGACAGGTCGAACTCGCCGCCGATCATCAACAGCGCCACCGGCACCGCCATGATGCCGAGCGTCGATGCCGCGTAGAGCACCGTGGCGAGGCTGCTGGCCTGGAGGAAGCTGTCGGCGGCGACCGCGAAGAAGATGAAGACGGCGATGGCGCCGACGACGGAGCCGAGCTCCGGGCGACCCATCAGTTTCTTCAGCGGCGACGCCTTCAGGAGGCGCTCGTCGGTCTTGGTGTCCGGCGAAGGCGCCGGCGCGGGTGCGGTCGCTGTCATCGCGTCCCTCGCTTCGCGTATTCCTCCAGCTTGGCGGCCTGGTCCTTGGTGATGATCTGCGGGCCGGTGAGCACCGGCTTGCCGCCGCCGAGCACGTCGTCGTTGTACTTGTAGAGCCAGAGCAGGTCCACGGCCTCGTAACCCTGGAGGTAGGGCTGCTGGTCGACGGCGAAGCCGAGCGTGCCGTCCTTCAGGCCGGCCGCCACCTTCTCGTTCAGGTCGAAGGTGTCGACCTCGGCCTTGCTCCCGGCGCTGTCGGCGGCCTTCACCGCGGTGTCCGCGAAGGGCGCGCCCAGCGTGACGACCGAGTCGATGGACTTGTCGGACTGGAGCCTGGCCTCGATGGAGGACTGCACGTCGGGCATGTTCGTGCCGGTCACGTACAGGTTCTGCATCTTGCCGTCGAAGGTCTTGTCGGCGCCCTCGCAGCGCTGCTCGTGCCCGACGTTGCCCTGCTCGTGCAGGATGCAGAGCGCCTTCTTCTTGCCGCGCTTGTTGAGCTCCTCGCCGACGGCCTCGCCCGCGATCGTCTCGTCCTGGCCGATGTGGGTGAGCGCGCCGAACTCCTTGGACTCCGCGGAGCCGGAGTTCACGGTGATCACCGGGATGCCGGCCTTCTTCGCGCGGGCCAGGGCGCCCTTCATCGCGTCGGGCTTGGCGAGGCTGACGATGATGCCGTCGACCTTCTTGTCGATGTACGAGTCCACCAGCTGGGCCTGCTGCTGGGCCTCGGCGTTGTGGGAGTACAGGAACTTGATGTTGTCCTTGCGGGCCGCCTCTTCGGCGCCCTCTTGGACAATGTCCCAGAACGTGTCGCCGTCACCCGAGTGGGTCACCATGCCGAACGTCCACCGCGGCGTGCTCACCGCGGCCTTGCCCTGTGCCGTCGCCGCCTTTCGCGCGTCCTCGGCCCGCTTGCCGCCGGTGCTGCTGCACCCCGCGAGGGATACCCCGAGCACCGCGACCAGCACGGCGCCCACCGCACGTACCCCTGTCTGAACCCTTGCCACGACGCCGTGCCCTTCTAGCTCTGCTCCTCGGTGAGGCCGGTCCGGATGCCCGGCCCCGGCCGCCCAAGTATCGGTCACGCGGATCACGCATGTGTTCATCGGGTACCGCGGGCGGTGTACTTCTCCAGCTTCGGCACGTCCTTCTCGGTGACGATCGCGGGGCCGGTGAGGACGGGCTTGCCGCCGCCGAGGACGTTCGCGTTGGTCTTGTGGAGCCACAGCTCGTCGATGGCGAGGTAGCCCTGGAGGTAGGGCTGCTGGTCGACGGCGAAGCCGACCTCCTTGGCCTTGAGGCGCTTGACGACCTCGGCGTTCAGGTCGAAGGTGGCGACCTCCGCCTTGCTCCCGGAGTCCTCCTTGGCCTTCACCGAGAGGGCGGCGATGGGCGCGCCGAGGGTGACGACCGCGTCGATGTCCTTGGTCGCCTGGAGTTTCGCACTGATGGAGGACTGGGCGCCGGGCGCGTTGGTCCCCTCGACGTTCAGGTTCTCGACCGAGCCCTTGAGGGTCTTCTTGACGCCCGCGCAGCGCTGCTCCAGGGAGACGTTGCCCTGTTCGTGGATGACGCAGAGCACCTTCTTCTTGCCGCGCTCGCTCAGCTCGTCGCCGACGGCCTCGCCCGCCACGGACTCGTCCTGGCCGATATGGCTCAGGGCGCCGAACTCGGCGGAGAACTCACCGCCTGAGTTGATCGTGACGACCGGTATCCCGGCGGCCTCGGCCTTGCCGAGGACCGTCTTCATCGCCTCGGGCTTGGCCAGGGTCACGACGATCCCGTCGACCTTCTTGTCGATCGCCGACTGGACGAGCTCGGCCTGCCCCTTGGCTTCCTTGTCGTTGGAGTAGAGGAACTCGACGTTATCCTTGCGGGCCGCCTGCTTGGCGCCGCTCTGGACGATGTCCCAGAAGGTGTCGCCCTCGCCGGAGTGCGTGACCATCGCGATCTTGAGGCGGGGCGTGTTCACGCCCTTGCCGCCTCCCCCGCCGTCGCCCGACTTGTCCTCGTCGTCCTTGCCGCCGGAGCTGCTGCACCCCGCCGTGAGCGCGATCGCCGCTATGAGAGCTGCTGCCGTGCGGGCTGTACGCATGGTGGGACCACCTCTTCTCCCGGCCGCCCGAATGCGGCTGGGGGAGTTCTAGCGGCGGCCGTGAGGCAGCGTCAATGGCTTTGTCAGAACATTCTGACGACCGTTGGCGAGTTGGTATCTGCGGCGGTGTACGAGTCGGTGCCCGGGGCGGTGTCCGAGTCGATGCCTGCGTGGGCGTCCGAGTCGATGCCTGCGTCGGCGTCCGAGTCGGTGCCCGGGGTGGGCCCTCCGAGGGGGCCGCAACGCCGTCGGGGCGGCCCCGAGAACGGGGCCGCCCCAACAGTGGCGCAGGCGATCGGTGCCGTGACCGATCAGCGCTTGCCGATGTCCTTGGTCTTCTCCTTCGCCTGCCGGGCGTCGCCCTTCTTCTGCTCGGCGTGGCCCTCGGCGGTGAGGCGTTCGTTGCCCACGGCGCGTCCGGCGGCCTTCTTCGCCGCTCCGGTGGCCTGCTCGGTCTTGGCCTTGGCCTTCTCGTTGGCGCTCATTCCGCTCACGCTCCCTGGCATCGACATCTTGTGCTGCCCTCCAGGTGACCGCTCGCCGGCCCGGCAAACATCCCCGAGGCGATCAAAACAAATCGGTCCATACGGTCGCCTTTCTCCGCCGGGTCCGCATGACCGGAGCCGAACGGGGCACCAGAAGGCCGCAACCCCATACGGGACATAACGCGACAGGAGGCACGACCTTGACTTCCGAGTCCACCCCCAAGTACACCGTTCCCGGCATCACGGTGCAGGACGCCGGCACCGTCATCGAGCTGCTCCAGCAGCGGCTGCACGCGCTCAACGACCTCCACCTGACGCTGAAGCACGTGCACTGGAACGTGGTCGGCCCGCACTTCATCGCCGTGCACCAGATGCTCGACCCGCAGGTCGACCGGGTCCGCGACCTGGCCGACGACGCGGCCGAGCGCCTCGCCGCCCTGGGCGGCGTCGCCCACGGCACCCCGGGCGCCCTGGTCAAGGAGCGCACCTGGGAGGACTACAGCGTGGGCCGCGCCGACGCCATCGCCCACCTCGGCGCCCTCGACCTCGTCTACACCGGCGTCATCCAGGACGTGCGCGCGGCCATCAAGACGGTGGGGCCCATCGACCCCGCCACCGAGGATCTGCTGATCGAGCAGCTGCGGGCGCTCGAGCAGTTCCAGTGGTTCGTACGGGCCCACCTGGAGACCGCGGGCGGCACGCTCAGCACGGCGGGTGCCACCACCGAGGCCGAGGCGGCGAAGTCCGCGGGCAAGTGACCCGCCGCACGGCGGAGCCGGGACGTCCGCGGCTCCGCCGGGTCGGCCCCGCTCACCGGACCACTCCGGGGAACCGGCCTCAAGGCCGTACGAGGAGCTGGAACTCGAAGGAGTAGCGCGAGGCCCGGTAGACGTGCGAGCCGAACTCGACCGCGCGGCCGGTGTCGTCGAAGGTCGTGCGCTGCATCGTGAGCAGCGGGGCCCCCGCGGGCTCGCCCAGCCGCTCGCCCTCCTCGGGGGTGGCCGCACGGGCGCCCACGGACTGGCGGGCGCTGTGCAGGGTGATGCCCGCGGCCCGCATCAGGCGGTAGAGCCCGGTGGCCTCCAGCCGTGCGCCGTCGAGGTCGAGGAGCCCGGGCGGGATGTGGTTGCGGAGCCGGGCCATGGGCTCGCCGTGGGCCAGGCGCAGCCGCTCGACCAGATGGACCTCGTCCCCCTCCTTGACGCCGAGCGCGGCGGCGACCTCCGCGGACGCGGGCTCGACGATGTTGCGCAGGACGCGGGTCTCGGGGCGCTGGCCCGCGGCTTCCAGGTCGTCGTAGAGGCTGCTGAGTTCGAGCGGGCGCTTGACCTGGCTGTGCACGACCTGGGTGCCGATGCCCCTGCGGCGCACGAGCAGCCCTTTGTCGACGAGCGACTGGATGGCCTGGCGGACGGTCGGCCGGGACAGGCCGAGGCGGTGCGCGAGCTCGATCTCGTTGCCGAGCAGGGTGCCCGGTGTGAGGGCGCCGCGCTCGATCGCCGCCTCCAGCTGCTGGGACAGCTGGAAGTACAGCGGGACCGGGCTGCTGCGGTCGACGCCGAGCTGGAGCGAGACGATCGGGTCCACGGCTGGTTTGTCGGCTGATGTGGGCACGGGGCGAGCGTAGTCGCAGGGAATGATGACGGGAAGTTCTGAAGTTCTGTTGTCCGGACAAAGGATTGACAGGATCGCGGCGCGTGGCGAGGGTGGGTCCATGCGCATCGGACTGATCGGAACGGGTCGTATCGGCACATTTCACTCAGCGGCCCTCCAGCGGCATCCCGAGGTGGATTCGCTGGTCGTCGCGGACGCCGACGCCGGGCGTGCGGCGGGGCTCGCGGCGCGGATCGGCGTCGCGTCGGCGTCCTCGGTGGACGACGTGTTCACGGGGAGCGGGCGGTCCGGTGCGGTGGACGCGGTGGTGATCACCGCGGCGACCTCCGCGCACGCCGAGCTGATCGGCAAGGCGGCGCGCGCCGGTCTGCCGGTCTTCTGCGAGAAGCCCGTCGCCCTCGACCTGCCCGGCACGCTCGCCGCGCTCAGGGAGGTCGAGGCCGCAGGCACGGTGCTCCAGCTCGGCTTCCAGCGCCGGTTCGACGCGGGGTACGTGGCGGCGCGCGAGACCGTGCGGTCGGGGCGGCTCGGGCGGCTGCACACGGTCCGGGCGATGACGTCGGACCCGGCGCCGCCGCCGGCCGCCTACCTCCCGCTCTCCGGCGGGCTCTACCGCGACTGTCTGGTCCACGACTTCGACATGCTGCGGTGGGTGACGGGCCGTGAGGTGACGGAGGTGTACGCGACCGGGTCGGACGCCGGGCCCTCGATGTTCCGTGACGCGGGCGACGTCGACACGGCGGCGGCGGTCCTCACCCTCGACGACGGCACGCTCGCCACGGCGACGGCCACGCGGGTCAACGGCGCGGGCTATGACGTACGGATGGAGCTGGCCGGGGAGGACGACCAGATCGCGGTCGGCTTCGACGACCGCACGCCCCTGACCTCCGTGGAGCCGGCGGGCCCGCCGTCGCCCGGCAAGCCGTGGCCCGGCTTCCTGGAGCGGTTCACCCCCGCGTACGAGGCGGAGCTGGCGGCGTTCGTGGACGTCGTCCGCGGCGAGCGGGCCAACCCCTGCGACGGCCGGGAGGCCCTGGAGGCACTGCGGATCGCCGAGGCGTGCGAACTGTCCCGGCGGGAACGGCGTTTGGTGCCGGTGGCGGAAATCGCCGGGGCCTGACCCCTACTCCACCCCGTCCAGCAACCCCGCGTCATGTACCAGCAGCGCGATCTGCACGCGGTTGTTGAGGTCCAGCTTCGTCAGGACGCGGGACACGTGGGCCTTGACGGTGGCCACGCTCAGGTAGAGCTCGGCCGCGATGTCCGCGTTCGACGCGCCCCGGCCGACCGCGACCGCGACCTCCCGTTCCCGCTCCCCCAGCAGCGCGAGCCGCGCCAACGCCCGCTCTCGGCGGCCCTGTTGGGGGTCCACCTCGGTCACCTGCGTGATCAGCTGCTGCGTCACCGTGGGGGAGAGCACCGGCTCCCCCGCGGCGACCGCCCGTACCGCCGCGACGATCTCGGCGGGCGGGGTGTCCTTGAGGACGAACCCGGCCGCCCCGGCCCGCAGGGCCCGCAGGACCTGTTCGTCGGCGTGGAAGGTCGTCAGGACGATGACCTCGGGGGCGTCGGGCCGCTTGCGGAGGGCCTCCGTCGCCGCGAGGCCGTCCATCGTGGGCATGCGGATGTCCATCAGGACGACGTCGGGACGCAGTTCGCCGACCAGCGGGGCCACCTGGGAGCCGTCCGCCGCCTCGCCCACGATCTCGATGTCGTCCGCGCCGCCCATCATGAAGGACAGACCGGCGCGGACCAGCGGATCGTCGTCGACGAGAAGCACGCGGATCGGGTTCATGGGGCCACAGTAACGAGATCTCCGGACCTCCGGTCGCGCCCGCCCGGCAGGGCACTCCCGGGCCCGGCGGGGCAGGGCCAGACTTCCGGTCAACTGCCGTTCCGGTCATGGGCACTTGAGCCCGGGGAGCACCCCGATACGATGCGCCGGGGCGGTGTCGGCGCGGGCCTGCACGTCCGATCGTCGTGAACGGCAAGCGGGGGTGTCCCGCCGAACGGAAGGGGGGGTGCGCCGTGAGCGGTGGACCGAAAAGCGACCGGAGCGGTGCGGATTCCTGGATACGGCGCTTCAGACCGGCGGCGGACGCACCGTGCCGCCTGGTCTGCTTTCCGCACGCGGGCGGTTCGGCCAGCGCCTTCCACGGTCTCACGCAGCTCCTCGCCCCCGGCATCGACGTCCTTTCGGTGCAGTACCCGGGCCGCCAGGACCGCGTCGCGGAGCCGCCCCTGGAGAGCATCGCCGCCCTCGCCGACGGGGCGTACCAGGCGCTGCGGCCGTGGACCGGCAAGCCCCTTGCGCTCTTCGGCCACAGCATGGGCGCGGTCGTGGCCTACGAGGTGGCCCTGCGGCTCGCGTCCGACGGCACCGCCCCCCTGGCCCTCTTCCCCTCGGCGCGCCGGGCCCCCTCGCTGCACCGCGAGATGAGGGTGCACCTGCGGGACGACGAGGGCCTGCTCCGGCAGGTGGCGAGCCTGGCGGGCACCGACGGCCGGCTCCTGGCCGACCCCGGCCTGCGCCAGCTGATCCTGCCGGTGCTCCGTGCCGACTACCGGGCCGTGGAGACCTACCGGCACACCGACGGCAAGCGCCTGGACTGCCCGGTGTTCGCGCTGGCCGGCGCCGACGACCCGATGGCCCCGCCCGAGGAGGTCCGGGTCTGGGGCGAACACACCACCCGGGAGTTCGACGTGCGGGTCTTCCCCGGCGGTCACTTCTACCTCAACGACGAGACGGACGCCGTGGCCGCCCTGCTCCGCTCACAGATCGGCGCCGCGAGCCGGGGATGAGTCCCACGGCAGCCAGGCGTCGACGCGGAAGCCGCCGTCGTCCGCGGCCCCGTGCTCGATGCGGCCGCCCGCCAGCGTGGCCCGTTCCGTGAGGCCGATCAGGCCCTGCCCGGAGCCGGGGACCTTCGGCACGTCGCCGGGCGGCGGCGGGTTGCGCACCGACAGGGTGAGGCCCTCGCCCGGGGCGCCGGACACCAGGACGGTGACCTCGGCGCCGGGGGCGTGCTTGCGGGCGTTGGTCAGGCCTTCCTGGGCGATGCGGTAGGCGGTGCGGCCGACGGCGGCGGGCACGGCGGCCGGTTCGGTGACGCGGTGGTCCAGTGCGACCTTCATGCCCGCGTCGCGCGACTCGGCGACCAGCGTCTCCAGGGCGGCGAGGGTGGGCTGCGGCCGGCCGGAGGCGTCGCCGTCACCGCCGCCGCGCAGGACCCCGATCACCTCGCGCAGGTCCTGAAGCGCCTCGTGCGCGCTCTCGCGGATGACGCCCGCGGCGCGGGCGATCTCCTGCCGGGGCGCGTCCGGGCGGAACTCCAGGGCGCCCGCGTGCACGCTGAGCAGGGTGAGGCGGTGGGCGAGCACGTCGTGCATCTCGCGGGCGATGGACTCGCGGGCCAGGCGCTGGGCCTGCTCGGCGCGGAGCGTGGCCTCGTTCTCGGCGCGGATCGCGCGGTCGCGCAGGCTCAGCAGGAGCTGGCGGCGCGAGCGCACGAACATGCCCCAGCCGATGACGGTGGCGTTGATCAGCACCCCGAGGAGAGCCGCGACCAGGAAGGGCAGGTCGGCGTCGGGCCGCAGCCAGTAGATGACCGGCATCAGGCAGATCGAGGCTCCGCCGATCCAGCCCACGTACCGGAAGGGCCGGTGCACCGCGAGCGTGAACAGGGCCACGGCGGCCGCGCCGCCCGCGGTGTCGGAGACCACGCTGACCAGCACCATGGCGATGGCCAGGCCGACCGGCCAGCGCCTGCGCAGCCAGACGGCGGCGCAGGCGAGCGCGCCGATGATCTGGTCGGCCTCCGCGAAGCCGGGCGAGACGTTCGGGTTGTCGCCGACGGCGTCCGCGCCCAGCAGGCCGATGCCGACGGCCACGAAGAAGCAGGCGAAGTCGACCAGCCAGTCGCGCACGGTCCGCCGGGGCCTGCGCCCGCTCCGGCCGGCACGCGCCCCGTGGTCCGGGTCGATCTCGGCGGCGACGGCCGAGGGCAGCGCCCAGGGGCGCCTGGCCAGGGGCGCCGAAGGTGCCGAGGACCCGGGGCCCGCCGAGGGCACGGAGGGAACAGCCGGAGTCTCATTGCCGCTCATGGTCGACAAATCTACGCACTGCCGGGGCCGCCGGGCGCGGTCCGGGCACGATCCCCTACCAAAGTCACGCGGGCGGAGACTTTCGGCGGGGCCCGAGAGGAAGAGGCCTCGCCCCGTGGCCGATGTGCGTGGGGGGTCCGCGGGGCGAGGCTCTTCGGCATGAAGCGGGTACTTGAGGTCTTCGGCGTCCTTCTCCTGATCCAGGGCGTGGCCGCCCTGGTGCACGGGCTCACCGGCGGTCTGCGCGGCTGGGGCCTCGTGCGGCGGATCGGCTTCCTCGACGGTTACGAGGTCTACGCGGGCGTCACGCTGATCGTGCTGGCGCTCGCGCTGTTCGCCGTCGCGGAGAGCCGGAAGGGGCGCTGACCGGTACCCGCCCGGTCCGGGCTCAGCAGGTGTGGTCGACCAGGTCGAAGGACGCATAGTGGTCGGCGGTGTAGTAGTCCTCCTTGGTCTCCTCACCGGTCACGATGCGCCGCGCGCCGCGGTCCGGCGAGCCCGGGGTGACCACGGTGTACTCGTGGTAGTAGCCGGAGCCCTGGGAGGGCAGGACGCCTTCCCTGTTCTGGAAGACGGTGCCGTCCTGCGGGTACGGGTAGGGGCCGCCCGCCTCGATCAGGTCCAGGGTGTCGTGCGCCTGGGCGGGCAGCGCGGAGTAGCAGATGTCGCCGACGGCGGTGACGGAGTACGCCGCCGACACGGGGGCGTGGTGGTCCGGGACCGCGCTCGCGGAGGCGGCGACGGGACCGCCGACGAGCAGGGCGGCGGCCAGGGCGGTGACGCTCACGATTCGTGGGGGGATTCGCATGCGACCAGTGTGACGCGCGTAGAGGTTGTGCTGTCAACGTCAAGTGCGGTGAATTTTCCGGGAGTTAACCGAGTGACCCGGTCCGCTGCCGTCAGCTCTCGCGGGCCGCGTCCTGGGCGGCGATGCGGTGCTCCGCCATGTACTCCCGCATCCGCAGGCTGGTGGACCCGCTGGTGTAGAGCACCGCGCCGCCCACCGAGAGCGGCACGGAGAGGCCGAGCCAGCCGAGCATCTCGGGCCACCGGCGCTGTGCGCGGCAGTCGTCCCAGGTGGCTTCCGCCCAGGTCGGGTCCTCACCCTCGTAGAACACCATCGACTGGCACTCCCGGCCGTCGGAGTACTCGTCGTCCCCGTCGCCGAACGGCATCAGGAGCTGGTAGGCCAGCACGCACCAGATGAGGCAGGACACGCCGAGCAGCGCGCCGCCCCAGGCACGCCGCCGCTGGGCGCTCGTGGCGAATTCCTGCTCGAAGTACGCGTTCATGTGCTCCCCCGGTGGATCGACCACGGAAGGTATCACCGCACGCCGCGGCCCCAGCTGGTCCCCACCAGCACCAGCACACCTCCCACCAGACCCACCGCTCCCAGCCGTTCCCCGCCCAGCGCGATCCCCACCGCCGCCGCCCACAGCGGCTCCGTGCCGAGCAGCAGGCTCACCCGCGAGGGGGAGGTCCTGCGGACCGCCCATATCTGCACGAAGAAGGCGAAGAGCGTGCAGAACACCGAGAGGAAGACGAGGCCGGCCCACTCGCGCGCCCCGAAGTCCGCCGCGACGGACCACGGCGACGCCCCCGCGCCCGCGGCGGCGAGCACCGCGAAGACGCCGACGGCGGTGCCCAGTTGGACGGTGGTGAGCGCGAGCGCGTGGGTGTCGCCGGTGCCCCGGAGCGCCTTGAGGCGGGACATCGCGAGGACGTGCGCGGTGCGGGCGAGCGCCGCGAGCAGGATCAGGCCGTCGCCTGCCGAGGGCCGCGTGAAGCCGCCGCCCTGGGTCAGCAGGACCACGCCGAGCACGGAGAGCCCGGCCGCCGCGAGGAAGGCGCGCGGCGGCCTCTCGCGGGTCACCGCGGCCTCGGCGAGCGGGGTGAAGATCATGGTGAGGCTGATGATGAGACCCGCGTTGGTCGCCGAGGTGCGCACGACGCCGTATGTCTCCAGGAGGAAGATCCCGCTCAGGATCAGGCCGAGCACCGTCGCCCCGCGCCACTGCGGCGCGGTCAGGGCGCGCAGGCCACGCCGGCCGGCCACCACGAGCGCGGGCAGCACGACGGCGAACCGCAGCACCAGGACCGCGACGACCGTGTGGGTGGTCGTGATGCCCTTCGCGGCGAGATAGCTGGCGCCCCAGACCATGGCCACGAGCAGGACGGGCAGATCGGTGAGCCAGGCGCGGCGCGCTGCGGGCGCGGCGGGAGCGGCGAGCGTCGACACGGGGCGCGGTCTCCAACGGATGCGGGGGTGTGGAGACTTCGGCGGCTCTCACGTGGTCGGTCGATCACCGTATCCGGCAAAGATCGCGCCGGGAAGAGAGCGGCACCGGGGATCGGCCCCGGAAAGCGGCGAAGAGCGGCGGAGAACGGCCCCCGAGAGCGGCGTCCATTTCCCGCCAGCCCCGGCGTCGGCCACTCGCTTTCATTGAACCCGCAAGCACTTCTCGCGCATGACGTGACATAACCACCCGGCAACACACGCGAATGGGGTTCAGGACCATGTCTTCTCTGACCGGCAAGACCGCTCTCGTCACCGGCGGCAGCCGCGGCATCGGTGCGGCGATCGCCCTGCGGCTCGCCCGGGAGGGAGCCGACGTCGCGATCACGTACGTCACGCGGGAGGCGGCCGCGCTGGACGTCGTCGCCCAGATCGAGTCGGCGGGGCGGCGCGGGTTCGCCATCAGGGCGGACGCGGCGGACCCCGGTGACGCGGCGGGCGCGGTGGAGCGCGCGGCGGACGATCTGGGCCGTCTGGACATCCTGGTGAACAACGCGGGCATCGGCGTCCTCGGCCCCGTCGGGGACCTGACGCTCGCCGACGTCGACCGCGTGCTCGACATCAACGTGCGGTCGGTCTTCCTGGCCTCACAGGCCGCCGCCGGGCGCCTGGCCGACGGAGGCCGCATCATCTCCACCGGAACGGCGCTCACCCGGTACGCGGGCGCGGGCGGCAGCACGCTGTACGCCATGAGCAAGGCGGCGCTGGCCGGCATGACCAGGCCCCTGGCACGGGAGCTCGCCGGGCGCGGGATCACCGTGAACGTGGTCCACCCGGGCGCGGTCGACACGGACATGAACCCGGCCGACGGGCCGTTCGCCGAGCCGCAGAAGGCGGCGAACGCGCTGGCCCGCTTCGGCACGGCCGACGAGGTGGCCTCGCTCGTCGCCCATCTCGCCGGTGAGGAGGCCGCGTTCATCACCGGCTCGGAACTGGTGGTCGACGGCGGGCACTCCGCGTGAGCACGCGGGCATGGTGATGAGGCGCACCGGGGCTGTCCACCCGGTGCGCCCCACGTTCTTCAGGGAGCCTCAGCGGCTCCGGTTCAGCCGCCCAGCTCCTGGTGACGTGCCGTCAGGCGGCTCTGCCCCGCCTCGGTCAGCGAACCGAAGAGGTGCAGGCGGGAGATGCCGCCGTCCGGGAAGATGTCGATGCGCACGTGCGTGCCGACGACCGGGGCGTCCAGGACGAAGCGGTGGTTGGTGTCGGGCTGGAGGCGGGTGCGGGGCAGCGCCTCGACCCACTCGCCGCTCTCGCCGTCCCGGACCGAAAGGGCGGCCCAGCCGGCGGAGTTGCCCTTGAGGTAGGCCGTGTCGATCTCGACGGAGCGGATCTCGGACTGGGCCACCAGCTGGTAGCGGATCCAGTCGTTGCCGTTGTCGCGGCGGCGGCGGGTCTCCCAGCCGTCGTCCATCTTGCGGGAGCGGCCCGGCTGGATGGTGTTGGTGGCCGGGGAGTAGAAGCGGTCGGACGCGTCCTCGACCTGGCCGCCGTTCTCCAGGGCGACGACGTCGAACGTGCCGAGCGCCGCGAGCCACTTGGGGTCGGCGACGACCTCGCCGTACACCCGCAGGCGCGCGATGCCGCCGTCCGGGTGCTGGTTGACGCGCAGGTGCGTGAAGCGCTGCTCCAGGTCGACGGCGAAGCCGTTGGCCGCGTGGCCGCCGACCGCCGTGCGCGGTATGAGGGTCGTCCACTTCACGTCGTCCGCGAGGAGTTCCTCGGGGGTGGGCGAGCCGTCGATGCTAGTGCCCTGGACGGACACGGCCTGCGGGTAGTTGCCGCGGAAGTGGGCGGTGTCGATGACGATGCCGCGGACGACGCCGGGGGCGCCGAGGCGCACGAGCGCCCAGTCGTGGTCGTCGGCGGTGGGCCACGGGTGCTCGCCCGAGACGCCGCGGCGGCGGCGGGTCTCCCAGCCGTCCATGACCTTGCCCTTGTGGCCGAAGTGCTCCGGGTCGAAGACGGCCGGGTGCGCGAGGAGGAGGTTCTCGCGCATCGCGAAGAACTCGTCGTTGGCGGCGATCACACCGGCGCCGAGCTGCCGGTCGGCAAGGTTGGCGTACTGGGTGAAGGGGAAGTCCGCGGTGCGGTAGTCCGCGTAGGGGTCGCCGCCGCCGTAGGGGCTCGCGTCGCCGGTGAAAGTGGCTGTCGCCGTCACAGTGATCAGTTCTTCCTTTCCAGAAGTCGGCCTGCGGGTTCGCTGAACTCGCCGCCGTGCAGGATGCGTTCGCCGCGCAGCCAGGTGGACTTCACGACGCCGCTGAGGGTCTTGCCCGCGTACGCCGTGACCCGGTTCCTGTGCTGAAGCTCCGCGGGGTCCACGGTGAAGGTCTCGTCGGGCGCGAGGACCGCGAAGTCGGCGTCGCGGCCGGCCTCGATGGCGCCCTTCTGGTCGAGTCCGACCAGTTCGGAGGTGCGCGTGGACATCCAGCGCACCACGTCCTCAAGGCCGTGGCCGCGCTTGCGGGCCTCGGTCCAGATCGCGGGGAGGCTGAGCTGGAGCCCGGAGATGCCGCCCCACGCGGTCGCGAAGTCGTCGGTCTTGAGGTCGGCGGTGGACGGGGAGTGGTCCGTCACGATGCAGTCGATGGTGCCCTCGGCGAGCGCGTCCCAGAGCAGGTCCTGGTTGGCGGCCTCGCGGATGGGCGGGCAGCACTTGAACTCGCTGGCGCCGTCCGGTACTTCCTCCGCGGTGAGCGTGAGGTAGTGCGGGCAGGTCTCGACGGTGAGCTTGACGCCCTCGCGCTTGGCGGCGGCGATCAGCGGCAGCGCGTCGGAGGACGACAGGTGCAGGACGTGGACGCGGGCGCCGAGCCGCTTGGCGAGCCCGATGAGGCCCTCGATCGCGACGTCCTCGGAGACGCGCGGGCGGGTGTCCAGGTAGTCCGTGTACTTGGGGCCGCTCTTGTGCGGGGCCGCGTCCAGCTCGTGCGGGTCCTCGGCGTGCACGATGAGCAGCCCGCCGAAGCCGGCGATCTCCGCCATGGAGGTGGCGAGGCGGTCCTGGTCCAGGTGCGGGAACTCGTCCACGCCGGAGGGCGAGAGGAAGCACTTGAAGCCGTAGACACCCGCGTCGTGCAGGGGCTTGAGGTCGCCGACGTTGTCGGGCAGGGCGCCGCCCCAGAAGCCGACGTCGATGTGCGCCTTGGTGCGGGCGACGTCCTGCTTCACGCGCAGGTTGTCGACGGTGGTGGTCGGCGGCAGGGAGTTGAGCGGCATGTCGACGAGGGTGGTGATGCCGCCGGCGGCCGCGGCGCGGGTGGCGGTCCAGAAGCCCTCCCACTCCGTGCGGCCCGGGTCGTTGACATGGACGTGCGTGTCGACGAGGCCGGGCAGCAGGACGTCGTCGCCGAAGTCCTCGAGCCGGGCCCCCGCCGGTACGTCGGCGTCGTGGGCCAGCACGTCGACGATCTTCCCCCCACAGACCGTGACCGACGCGGGGCGGGTGCCCTGCGGGGTGATCACGCGAGTCGAGCGCAGCACCAGTTCTACGTCCACGTCCTCAACGCCCTCTCTTCGCTGTTGCTTGTCTGCTGTTCCGTCGCGTCGCCTGTGTGTCGGTCGTTCTTCTGGTTCTTCTGGTTGTTCTGTTCGTTCTTTTCCGCTACACAGACCATTCGTTTCCGCTAAACGGAATTCAACGTTCTGTTGAATGAGTCTTCACGTCCGACCCCGAGCCGTCAAGAGGTCACTTGGAGCGCTCTGGACGTTTCCACAAAGTGGAATTAGAATTCCGCAGGTCAGAACGTAGCTACCCACAACCGGTCCGTCGAACGATCACGAGGCGGCACGGCGGAGAAGCGGACAAAGGCTCCCCGACCGGTCCCTGACCGGCCGCTGACCGGCTCTGACCGGCCCTGACGCCGGGCCCGCGAAGGGACCCGGCGAGGAACCGCCCGGTAGGCTGCTGCCTTGCCCGTCAGCCCCGAAAGGACTGCGCCGTGCCGACGTCAAGCGCCAGCGACGCCTCCACCGAAGTCGCCGCCTCCAAGCCGCCCGCTGCCAGCGGTGGTGTCCAGTCCCTCGAGCGCGCCTTCGACCTCCTCGAACGCATGGCGGACGCCGGAGGCGAGGTCGGTCTGAGCGAGCTCTCCGCCAGCAGCGGCCTCCCGCTCCCCACGATCCACCGCCTGATGCGCACCCTGGTGGCCTGCGGTTATGTGCGCCAGCAGCCCAACCGCCGGTACTCCCTCGGCCCCCGTCTGATCCGCCTGGGCGAATCGGCCTCGCGCCTCCTCGGCACCTGGGCGCGCCCCTACCTCGCGCGCCTGGTCGAGGAGACCGGCGAGACCGCGAACATGGCGCTGCTCGACGGGGACGAGATCGTGTACGTCGCCCAGGTGCCGTCCAAGCACTCCATGCGGATGTTCACCGAGGTGGGCCGCCGGGTCCTGCCGCACTCCACGGGCGTCGGCAAGGCGCTCCTCGCGCACACCCCGCCGGACGAGGTGCGGGCCCTGCTCGCCCGTACCGGGATGCCCGCCGCCACGGAGAAGACGATCACCACGCCGGAGGGTTTCCTCGCCGCGCTGGAGGAGGTCCGCAGGGCGGGCTTCGCGGTCGACGACAACGAACAGGAGATCGGGGTGCGCTGCCTCGCGGTGTCCGTCCCCAACTCCCCCACGTCGGCGGCCATCTCGATCTCCGGCCCGGCGGGCCGCGTGACCGAGGCCGCGGTGGAGAAGATCGTGCCGGTGCTCCAGGAGGTGGCGGTGGAGCTGTCCGCCGCGCTGGCCAGCTCGGGTCCCGCGGCCTGACCCCCGCACGGCGCGTGCCGGTACGCCACCGGCTCCGCCGCGTTCGTGTGCGCGCGCCGGACCGGCCGGTCATCCGGCCCGTCCGGCGCTTCCCGGGTCCGGGGAGCTACCCCGCCCCGCCCCTGATCAGCCCGCGCCCCGTGGCCACCGCGACCGCCGCCGTGCGCGAGTCGACCCCCAACTTCGCGTAGATGTGCACCAGGTGGGACTTCACGGTGGCCTGGCTCAGGAACAGCCGCCTGCTGATCTGGAGGTTGGACAGCCCCTCCCGCACCAGCCTGAGCACCTCGAGCTCCCGCCCGGTCAGAGCCTCCCCCGGCGCCCGCATCCGGTCCATCAGCCGGTGCGCGATCGCGGGGGCCAGCGCGGACTGCCCCGCGGCGGCGGTCCGCACCGCCGCGGCCAGCTCCTCCGGCGGCGCGTCCTTCAGGAGATAGCCCGCCGCCCCCGCCTCGACCGCGGCGAGGATGTCGGCGTCCGTGTCGTACGTCGTCAGGACGAGCACCCGGGGCGCTCCCGGCTCGGCGGTGATCGCGGCCGTGGCCTGCGCCCCGTGCATCCCCGCCCCGAACTGGAGATCCATCAGGACGACGTCGAAGCCACCGGTCGCGGCCAGCGACACCGCGGCCTCGGCCGACGCCGCCTCCCCCGCGACGGCGAAGTCCGGCTCGGTGTCGAGGACCGCGCGCAGCCCCGCCCGTACGACGGGGTGGTCGTCGGCCAGGAGCAGCCTGATGGGCTCCGTGGGCTCCGCGGCCCCGGCGCTCACGGCGCCACCGCCGTCGGCAGCGGCAGCGTGACCGCGACGGCCGTCCCGTGCCCCGGCGCCGACTCGACGCTCAGCGTCCCGCCCAGCGACCGGGCCCGCGCCCGCATGGCGGGCAGTCCGAAGCCTCCGTCGTGCCCGCCCGTCCCGCCGCCGCGAGGTACGGACGCCGGGTCGAAGCCCCTGCCGTCGTCGACCACGTCCAGGGAGACCGAGGTGTCCATGAAGCTGAGCGTGATCTCGGCGCGTCCGGCGCCCGCGTGCCGCACGGTGTTCGCCAGGGCGGACTGCGCGGTGCGCAACAGCGCCACCTCGTACGGGGTGGGCAGCTCGGTGGGTGTGCCGCTCACCGTGAACTGGACGTCGACCCGCGCGCCGTCCGAGCCGGGCGACGCGGACGCGGAGAGGCGCTCCAGCGCTCCGGCCAGCGAGCCGTGCGCCAGGTCGGGCGGGCTCAGCGCCCGCACGAAGCGGCGCGCCTCCGCGAGGTTGTCCTGCGCGGCGGCGCGGGCCTGCTCGACGTGCGGCGCGGCGGGCGAGCCCGCGGGCAGCGCGCGTTGCGCGGCGCGCAGCAGGAGCTGGATGGAGGAGAGGCCCTGCGCGAGCGTGTCGTGGATCTCGCGCGCCAGGCGCTCGCGCTCGGCGAGGGTGCCCGCGGTGCGCTCGGCGGCGGCGAGTTCGGCCCGCGTGGCCATGAGTTCGTCGATCAGCCGCCGGCGCCGCTCGCTCTCCCGGTACAGCGCCTCGTAGCCGAGGACGGTGGCGACCGCCATGGCCGCGCCGAGCAGGGGACCGATGAAGCTGCCGGGCGACAGGGGCGAGCCGTGCAGCACGAAGCTGGCGATGGCCGCGGCGGCGGTCAGCGCGACGGCGGGCAGGGCCCAGCGCACGGGCAGCAGGTGCAGCTGGAGGAAGTACAGGGGGAAGGCCGTCCAGAGTCCGTCCGGCGACAGGACCAGCAGCGCCGCCCAGCACACGCCGAGCGCCGTGAGCCAGACCGCCGCCGCGCGCCGGGACCGGGCCACGGCCGGGGTGAGCGTGCCCGCCGCGTAGACGCCGCCCATGACGGCCACGGCCGCCACGACGGCGCCGGCGTGCGGCGCGCCGTCGGCCACGGCCCGTACGGCGGCGAGCGCGAGCAGCCCGGCGAGCAGCGCGTGCAGGCACAGCCGCAGGGCGAGGGCGACGGGGGTGGTCCGGTGCGACCCGGCGGGGGTCTTCGGAGCTGGGGAGGTGTTCATCGGACCTTCCAGCGTAGGCGGACCCGGTCCGCGCCCCCTCAACCGAAAGGTTGAAAGCGGGCTCCCTCCTTCGATCCGGGTGAAGCGTGCTGTGGCGCGATGCCGTGGGGCGGGGCCCGGACGGAGGGTGGGGTCATGTTCGTCGCATGGAGAGACCTTCGGTTCGCCAAGGGGCGGTTCGCCCTGATGGGAGCCGTCGTCGTACTCATCACTCTGCTCGTGGGGCTGCTTTCCGGGCTCACCGCCGGGCTGGCCAGGGAGAACACCTCCGCCATCACCGGCCTCCCGGCCGACCACCTCGCCTTCGCCGCGCCGCCCTCCGGCCAGTCGGCCTCCTTCACCGGCTCCCAGCTGGAACAGCGCGCCTGGGAGAGCTGGGCGGACCGGCCCGGCGTACGGTCCGCCCAGCCCATCGGCATCAGCCCGCTCAACGCCACGGCGGGTGACCGCTCGGCCGCCGTGTCCGCCTTCGGCGTGGAGCCGGACTCCGGGATCGCGCCCTCGGGCGTCGCGCCGGGTGAGGCCGTGCTCTCGGAGAAGGCCGCGGCGGACCTCGGCGTCGGCCCCGGGGACACGGTGCGGCTGGGCGGGAGCGGGGTCCGGGAGCGGGTCGCCCGGGTCGCGTCGGACGCCTCGTACAGCCACACCCCCGTGGTGTGGACCGCGCTCGACGACTGGCAGTCGCTCGGCCACCGGTGGACGTCGGCGCAGGACCAGGCGACGGTCGTCGCGCTGCGGACGGACGGCCGGGCCGATCTCGCGGCCGGGGACGAGGCGGCGGGCACGGAGACGAAGCCGCTCGACGACGCGCTCACGGCCATCGGCTCCTACCAGGCGGAGAACGGTTCGCTCCAGCTCATGCGCGGCTTCCTCTTCGTGATCTCCGCGCTCGTCATAGGGGCGTTCTTCACGGTGTGGACGATCCAGCGTGCCGGTGACATCGCCGTGCTGAAGGCGCTGGGCGCGTCCACCCCGTATCTGCTCGGGGACGCGCTGGGGCAGGCGGTGCTGATGCTGGCCGCCGGGACGGCCCTGGGGACGGGGGTCGCGGCACTGGTCGGCGCCGCGATCGGTGGCGGTGACGTGCCGTTCGTCCTCGATCCGCCGACCGTGCTGTGGCCCGCCGCCGTGATGATCGCCCTCGGGGCGGTGGGCGCGGGCCTGTCCGTGCGGCGGATCACCGCCGTGGATCCGCTGACCGCGCTGGGGAGTGCCCGATGAGTCTGTGCCTCGAAGACATCACGCTGACGTATCCGGACGGGGAGGGCAGGCTCACGGCGCTCGACGGCGTCGGCCTCGACGTCCCCGCGGGGACCCTGACGGCGGTCGTCGGCCCGTCCGGCTCCGGGAAGTCCAGCCTGCTCGCGGTGGCGGCGACGCTGGTGACGCCGGACCTGGGGCGGGTCCTGGTGGGCGGTACGGAGACGGGGTCCTTGTCTCCGGCGGAACGCTCCGAGCTGCGGCGCGAGAAGCTGGGCATCGTCTTCCAGCAGCCGAACCTGCTGGCGTCGCTGACGGCGCTCGAACAGGTGGAGCTGATGGCGCGGCTGGCCGGCCGGGGGCGTTCCGCCGCGGGCCGGACCCGGGCGCGGGCCCGGGAGCTCCTCGGCACGGTGGGCCTCGCGGACCTCGCCCACCGCCGCCCGCACCAGCTCTCGGGCGGCCAGCGCCAGCGGGTCGGCATCGCGAGGGCGCTGATGAACGCCCCCGCGGTCCTCCTGGTGGACGAACCGACCAGCGCCCTGGACCACGAACGGGGCGCGGCGGTCCTGGGCCTCCTGACCGCCCTCACCCGCGAACGCGCCACGGCGACGATCCTGGTCACCCACGACCACTCCCACGTGACGTCCGCGGACCGGGTGGTGGAGATGGTGGACGGGAGGCTGGGAGAACTGCACGCGTCCGGGGCGTGAGGGCCGGGCCGGCCGGGCTGGCCGGCCCGGCAGCGCACGTACGCGGCGGCGGCCTCCGCCGGTGACCGGCAAGAGCAGGCGGCTCGCGTCTGCCGCGTGGCTCTGCCCGCTACCTGGGGCCCGGTTCTCCGAAGAGTTCCACCGCGCCGCGGACCGCCGCCAGGCCCGTCGCGAGGGCGCTCACCGAGCCGATCGCGCCTGCCACCAGGAGCAGGGAGCGGCGCAGCCTCGGCACCTCCGGGGTGCCGCTCAGGGCCATCGCGGCCAGCGCGGCCAGTTCCTCCTCGGCGATGCCCCGGTCGGGGAACTCGACCGGGTGCGTGGCCAGCTCGCGGCGCAGCCGGGACACCGCCGTGCCCAACTCCGCCACGCGCGGATCCTCTTCGCTGCCGGTCACTTGCCTCTGCCCCACGCTCCGCAACACAGCTCTCCCCCTCGCGCGACGTCCGTGCGCGTCTTCTCGTGCAGATCTTTCTGCCCCGTACGGCGTTGGTCAGACACCGGAGGGACGCGGGTCAGTAAACGCCACGGGAAGCAGGACGCGCCACTTTCTGGCCGGAAGACACCGCCTCCGAAGACGCGAGATCGCGACCCCGGGAGCAGGGTGCGGTATGCAGGAGCCATGACGAATCCGATGATCGCCGGACTCCTCCTCGCCGCGGGCGGCGGGAGACGCCTCGGCGGCCGGCCCAAGGCGCTCCTCGATCACCGGGGGCGGCCCCTCGTCGAGCACGCCGTCCGCGTCCTGCGCGAGGGCGGCTGCACACGCGTGCACGTCGTCCTGGGCGCGGACGCCGACGTCGTACGGGAGAAGGCCTCGCTCCCCGGCTGCGTCCTGGTCGACAACCCCGACTGGGCCGAGGGCATGGGCTCGTCGCTGCGGGCCGGGCTGGACTCATTGCGCGAGCACGACCACGAGCACCACGACGACCCCGGCGCCGACGCCGCACTCGTCTCGCTCGTCGACCAGCCCGGCATCGGCCCCGCCGCCATCGCCCGCGTGTACGCCGCCTACCGCTCCCCCGCCACCCTCGCGGCCGCCGCGTACGACGGCGAGCGCGGCCACCCCGTGCTCTTCGGCGCGGACCACTGGGCGGGCATCGCGGCGAGTGCCGTCGGGGACCGCGGGGCACGCGCCTATCTGAAGGAGCACGCGCGCGACGTCACCCGCGTCGAGTGCGGTGACGTGGCGCAGGCGTACGACATCGACACGCCCGCCGACCTGTTCCACCTTGAGTGACCGTGATGGCACTCAGCGACACGTTCTGTCGACGAAGAGAATCTCGACATCAACAGACGATTGAACTTCCACTATGAGGAAACTAGTATCCACTGTTCAGAAGCACCCGTTCCCTCAAGTGGGGCCCACGGCCGTATCTCGGCTCCGGTGGCACTGAGTGTCACTGCGAATGCCCGGCGGTCGCCGCGCACCACCTGTGAAGCTCGCTGAAGGAAGTGACAGCTCATGTCCGCACCAGCGCAGTCCCCGCTGGCCATCGTCGACGCGGAGCCTCTGCCGCGGCAGGAGGAGGTCCTCACCGACGCGGCCCTCGCCTTTGTGGCCGAGCTGCACCGGCTCTTCACGCCGCGCCGTGACGAGCTCCTCACCCGCCGCTCCGAGCGCCGCGCCGAGATCGCGAGCACCTCCACGCTCGACTTCCTTCCCGAGACCGCGGCCATCCGCGCGGACGACTCCTGGAAGGTGGCCCCGGCCCCGGCCGCCCTGAACGACCGCCGCGTCGAGATCACCGGGCCGACCGACCGGAAGATGACCATCAACGCCCTGAACTCGGGCGCCAAGGTCTGGCTCGCGGACTTCGAGGACGCTTCGGCGCCCACCTGGGAAAACGTGATCCTGGGCCAGCTCAACCTCACCGACGCCTACGAGCGCCGCATCGACTTCACGGACGACCGCAGCGGCAAGTCGTACTCCCTCAAGGACGCGGACGAGCTCGCCACCGTCGTCATGCGCCCGCGCGGCTGGCACCTGGACGAGCGCCACCTGCAGTTCGAGGGCACCCCGATCCCCGGCGCGCTCGTCGACTTCGGCCTGTACTTCTTCCACAACGCCAAGCGCCTCATCGAGCTCGGCAAGGGCCCGTACTTCTACCTGCCGAAGACCGAGTCGTACCTGGAGGCCCGCCTCTGGAACGACATCTTCGTCTTCGCCCAGGACTACGTCGGCATCCCGCAGGGCACCGTCCGCGCCACGGTCCTCATCGAGACGATCACCGCCGCGTACGAGATGGAGGAGATCCTCTACGAGCTGCGCGACCACGCCTCCGGCCTGAACGCCGGCCGCTGGGACTACCTCTTCTCCATCGTCAAGAACTTCCGTGACGGCGGCTCGAAGTTCGTCCTGCCGGACCGCAACCTCGTGACGATGACCGCCCCGTTCATGCGGGCGTACACCGAACTCCTCGTCCGCACCTGCCACAAGCGCGGCGCGCACGCGATCGGCGGTATGGCCGCGTTCATCCCGTCCCGCAAGGACGCGGAGGTCAACAAGGTCGCCTTCGAGAAGGTCAAGAACGACAAGGACCGCGAGGCCGGCGACGGCTTCGACGGCTCCTGGGTCGCGCACCCGGACCTGGTCCCGATCGCGATGAAGTCGTTCGACGCGGTCCTGGGCGAGAAGCCCAACCAGAAGGACCGCCTGCGCGAGGACGTGCGGGTCGCCCCCGGCGATCTCATCGCCATCGACTCCCTCGACGCGAAGCCCACGTACGACGGCCTGGTCAACGCCGTCCAGGTCGGCATCCGCTACATCGAGGCGTGGCTGCGGGGCCTGGGCGCCGTCGCCATCTTCAACCTCATGGAGGACGCGGCCACCGCCGAGATCTCGCGCTCGCAGATCTGGCAGTGGATCAACGCCGGCGTCGTCTTCGAGAACGGCAAGACCGCCACCGCCGACCTCGCCCGTGAGGTGGCCGCCGGTGAACTGGCCGCCATCCGCGCCGAGATCGGCGAGGAGGCCTTCGCCGCCGGCAAGTGGCAGCAGGCCCACGACCTCCTCCTCCAGGTCTCCCTGGACGCGGACTACGCGGACTTCCTCACCCTCCCGGCGTACGAGCAGCTGCGCTGACGCTCGCGCGCAGCTGACCAGCTGACCCGAAGCCCCCGGCACCGCACAGCGCCGGGGGCTTCGTCACGTCAGGGACGCGCCCCGAAGGGGCGCGGGGAACTGCGCGCCCAGCCACGACCGGCCCGCACCCTAACCGAGATGCGAGGACCAGTCCTGCTCAGCCGCAGGCTTCCCGTGCAGGTCAGGGACCCGCTTGAGCCAGGCCGGACGCCCCCGCTCGGTGGCGGCGGCGCGCCGCGCGTCGGCGGCGGCAAGCTCGCCCCGGCTGGGAAAGTCCACCGGCAGCCAGGTGGCGGAGGCCCGCGCCCGGGCCAGCAGGAAGTCGACGTACGCCGTCCGCACCTCCTCGGGGGACCCGAAGCCCGGCTCGTCGGCGAGCCACGCGTCCGGCACGAGGGCGGCCACCTCACGGAGCATGTCCTCGGTGACGAGGGGCGCCAGCGCCGTGTCCGCGGCGCGGGTGTCCGGGCCGTAGACCCCCAGCGCGTGATGGCGGAAGTCGTAGACCTTGTCCGGCGCGGACGCGCCCCAGCGGTGGTGGAAGACCAGGGCCGCCCCGTGGTCGATGAGCCACAGCCGGGGCTTCTGCACGCCGAACGTGGGCCAGACCATCAGGTTCGAACTGTGCACCGTGCGGTCGACGTTCGCGGTGAGGGCGTCCAGCCACACCACCTTGCCCGCCTCCAGCGGGTCCACGTCCAGCGCCTCGGGGGTGAAGTCCACGGCGCCCGGCAGGAGGTCCATGCCGAGGTTGAGACCGGCGCTCGCGCGCAGCAGGTCCTGCACCTCCTGGTGCGGCTCGTCGGCCGCGACCGCCGGGTCGAAGTGGACCAGGACCAGCTCCGGGAAGCGCAGCCCCAGACGGCGGGCCAGCTCCCCCACGATGATCTCGGCGACCAGCGCCTTGGGACCCTGCGCCGCCCCGGTGAACTTCACGACGTAGGTGCCGAGGTCGTCGGCTTCGACGACACCGGGCACCGACCCGCCGGTCCGCAACGGGTTCACGTATCGGGTCGCTGTGACGTCTCTGAGCACGTCCCCAGGCTATACGGGACGTTCCCCCTCCCCCGAGGCGCCGGTCACCGGGCACCTCTGCGCGGCGGCCGGGCGGGGGTCCGTGCCGGCGTCGGCGGGCTCCTGCCGTGCCACCGCCGGGGCCGGGGTCGGGGCAGGGGCAGAGGCCGTGGTCGTGGCGGGGGCCACCGTCCGCTCCCGTGCCGTCACGCGCACCATGACGTCCTGGAGGGGACGCAGGGAGATCACCGGTGAGCCGTACTGGAGGGAGTGGCCCGGGATCATGCTCAGCTTGAAGCGCTGGTTGATCATCGTCACGATCGTCCGCAGTTCGAGCAGCGCCATGGTGTTGCCGATGCACTGCCGCGGCCCCGCGCCGAACGGGAAGTACGCCATGCGCGGGCGCTCCTTCACGGCCTGCGGGGTGAAGCGGTACGGGTCGAAGGCGAGCGGGTTGTCCCAGTGGAGCGGGTTGTGGTGGGACACGAGTGGGGAGAGCAGGATGGACGAGCCCGCCTCGATGTCGTAACCGCCCAGGGTGTCCGCCTCGACGGCGGCCCGGGGGAAGATCCAGATCGGCGGGTGCATCCGCAGGCTCTCGTCCACCACCATCTTGGTGTACGTGAGCGCGTCGGTGTTCCGCGTGTCCGGGAGGCCGCCGCCCAGGACCTGGGCGATCTCGGCGTCCAACTCCTCCTGCACGGGCGGGTGGTTGGCGATCGAGAGCAGCGTCCAGCACAGCGACACCGCGGTCGTCTCGTGTCCCGCGAGGTAGATGGTCAGGAGCTCGTCGCGCAGTTCCTGGTCGGTCCAGGGCTCGCCGGTGACGGGGTCGACGGCCTGTTCCATCAGGGAGATCAGCGAACCCTCGCCGGTGCGCGCGTACGTCTCGCGGACATCGGCGACGATCTTGTCGAAGACCCGGTGGATGCGGTCGATCTTGTGCTTGCGGTCCGTCGGCAGCCAGGACGGCAGCATCTCGGAGGGCGTGCCGCGCCGGAACATCACCTCGACCACGTCGTCGACGATGTGCTTGAGCACCTTGGACGAGGGCTTGATGTCGTAGGCGAAGAGCGAGCGGCTGAGGGTGATGAGGGTGAGCTTGAGCATCTCCGTCATCAGGTCGACGGGCTCGTCGCGCGCGGCCTTCGCCTCCCAGTCGTCGAGCATCTCGTTCGTCGCGGTGACGATGTTCGGGACGATGTCGGCGATGGCGTTCTTCTGGAACGCCGGCTGGACCGCGCGGCGGTGCCCGCGCCAGAACTCCCCGTCCGTGGTGAGCAGGCCCTTGCCCATGACGACGCTGAACTGCTCGTACAGCGGGCCGCGTATGTAGTTGCCGTTGTTCTTCACCAGGACCTGCTGCACCGCTTCGGGTCCGGTGACCTGATGGACCGTCATCGGGCCGAGCCGCATGCGCACGGTCTCGCCGTAGTCGCGCTGGAGGCCGAGCAGGAACTCGGCGGTGTTGCGGCGCCAGGAGCCGAGGCTGCCGAGCAGCGGGACTCCCTTGGGGCCGGGGGCACGGGCGGCACCGCGGGGCGTGGTGGCGGGGGCTTCGGTGGCGGTCATCGGCGGTCTCCTTCGTGGCGGGGCTGCGGGCGGGGCTGCGGGCTCGGCGACGCCCGGCGGGTCTCGTCGCGGGGCACCGGGAACGCCCGTCGCACGAAGAGGTTGTCGAAGACGACGTCCGGGGCGAAGCGGCGCAGGGCGAGGGTGCTGCGGGCGAGGAAGCCGACGGGGTAGCGGGCGGCCGGGCGTGCGCTGCGGACCGTGCGCTCCACCACCTTGGCGACGTCGTCGGCCTGGATGGCGAAGGTGCCGGCCAGGGAGCGGCGGCTGCCCGTGTAGATGGCGTCGAAGTACTCGGCCGTGCGGCGGCGGAACGCCTCGTAGTCCTGGCTCACGGGCTTGAAGTTGGCCACGTAGGTGGCGCCGAAGTCGGTCGTGCGCACCGGGCCCGGCTCGATGAGCACGACCCGTACGCCGAAGTCCGCGACCTCGAGGCGCAGGGCGTCGCTCAGTGCCTCGACCGCGTGCTTGGACGCCTGGTAGAAGCCGCCGCCCGGGACGGCGTAGCGGCCGAAGATCGACGAGATGTTGATGATGGTGCCGCGCCGCGCGGCCCGCATGGCGGGCAGCACCAGCTGGCTGAGGCGGGCGAGCCCGAAGACGTTGGTCTCGAACTGCCGCCGCATGTCTTCGAGTCCGACCTCCTCGACGACGCCCGACGTGGCGTATCCGGCGCTGTTGACCAGGGCGCCGACGGAACCGTGCTCGGCCTCGATGAGGTCGACGGCCTCACGCATGCTCTTCTCGTCGGTGACGTCCAGGCGCAGGGTCCGGATGCCTTCGGCCGCCAGGGCGTCGAGGGTTTCCGGCCTGCGTGCCGTGGCGTACACGATCAGGCCGGCGCGGTGCATCCGCAGGGCGCAGGCGCGGCCGATCCCGGAGGAACAACCGGTGATGAGCACGGGCAGGGATGTCGTCATCCCACTCTCCTCTTCTCTGCCCCGGTCATCGGGGTGATTCCCTGTGCGGGAGGGCGTTTTCGGGGCGGTGGGTCGCGCGCCGGCCCCGGCACCCGAGGGCGCCGGGGCCGGGGGTCTCAGCCCAGGGCGCCGAGCTGCTTGGCCAGTTCGAGGCCGTCGAGGGAGAACCAGCTCTCCACGATCTTGCCGTCCTTGAAGGCGTCGATCACGATGCCGCTGACGGCGAACTCGCGGCCGATGGCCGGCACGCCCTCGTAGGGCTCCCCGGTGTGGGTGCCGCGCGCGGTGAAGCGGCTGACGACCTTCTCGTCCTCCAGGATCCAGTCGTCGACCGTCACGTGCAGGTCGGGGAAGGACGCGCGCTGGAGGCGCACCCACTCCTTGAGGTGCTCGACGCCCTCCTTGCCGTTCGGGGCGGTGCCGTGGCTGATGTGGTCGTCACCGGCGCCCTCGTAGATCACGTCGAGGTTGCCCTTGTTCAGGCACTCCTCGTAGTAGCGCTCCAGAACGGCCTTGTTCTCCAGGAGGTTCGACATGTCTCGCCTTTCTCGGTCTGCGTGATGTGCGTGATTCATGTGGCGTACGGGATGTCCCCCGGCGTCCGTGCGGTGGACGTGCGCCGGGTGGCGCAGGGGTTTGCGGTCAGCCGTTTCCGACCGGACCGCGGGGGCCCGAGACGCTCATGACGGGCGCCTGGGACTCCGCGTTCTTGACCTTCCACACCCCGAGGGCCGTGTCGCCCTCGACGAGCGAGTCGCCGCGCTCCGCGGCGTGGAGGGCGATGCGGCCGAAGACCAGGGGGTCTCGCGCGACCGACACGCCCTCGCCCTGGCGGGCGCCGGCCCGCACCACGTTCTCCAGGGCGGAGAAGGGCACGACGGTCCGCGGCGCGTGGAGCGTCGCCCACAGGTCGTTGGGGACGCACGGCCGCACCACGGCGGTCAGGAGGCCGTCGGGCCCCTCCGACCAGTCGGCGGCGGGCACCACCGAGCCGCGCCAGCTCAGGAGCGGCGGGCCCGACCGCCAGACGGTGGTCGGCTTCACGTCGGGCCGCGACAGGACGGGAGCGCGGGTGCCGCCCGGTTCGTGGACGACCCGCAGGCTCGCCTCGGGCCCGTCCCCGGCGTCCGACGCCCGCCGGAAGCGCACGGTGACCACCCAAGTGTCCCCTTCGTGGGCGCCGCTCACCTCCCGTTCCCACACGGTCGGCCCGGCGTCGAGCCGCAGCAGGTCGAGCGGGACGACGACCTCCTCCAGGGAGCCCGCCCGCAGCGCGGGGAAGTCCTCGGGCACGATCCACTCCGCGCCGCGCACCGCGCTCTCCAGGAGGACGCTGACCGGGACCGCCGCCGTGCCGTCCACCAGGAAGTCGCCCAGGACGGGCGCCTTGGCACGGTCGAACGTCACCCGCGACACCATGCGCACGTGCGGCCGGTACGTCGTCACCTCCCCCAGGTGGAAGATGCGCGGGAAGGTGTCGGTGAACCCGGGCAGGTCGGGCACGACGGGGTAGTCGGTGGCCTGGCCGGGGCTCATCGCCCGGCCCAGGGGCCCCACGAAGGTGACCTCCCCCGACGAGCCCGCCCGCAGCTCGGCCTGCCACTTGGCGAGGCCCTCGGTGATGTCGATGGCCGCCATGTAGCGCAGCGTCGCCGAGAAGTTGGAGATGAGGCCGATGCGGTCCCAGGTCGGCCAGGCCAGTGTCATCACGGGGAAGTCCGCGCGGCGGTCGGCCCACCGGCCCAGGCGGGCCAGGCCTTCGTTGGCCGCCGCGTATTCGAGCTGGCCGACCATCCCGCCGAGCCGGCCGGTGAGGGAGCCGACGCTGCAGAAGAACTTCAGCGGGTGGCCCTGGAGTTGGCCGAAGAGGTTGAGGAAGCCGCCGATCTTGGTGCGGACGGTCCGCAGGATCTCCTCGTCGCTCTTCTTGGGCAGCCGCGCCGCCGTGTCCACGCCCGCGTTGTGCACGACGCCGGTCAGTGCGTCGCCCTCGCGCTCCACGAGGGCGCGCACCTGGTCCGGGTCGGTGAAGTCGCAGCGGGCGTAGTCGACGCGCAGCCCGCCGGACCTGGCTTCGGTGATGTTGGTGGACAGTTCCCACAGGCGGCGGGTGCGGGCGATGTCCCGGCGGATCTCCACCGGCGTCGCCCCCTGCCGCAGCCGCGCCCACACCTCCTTCTCGTATGCCTTGAGTTCGCTCTCCCCGGCGCCGAACCAGGGTTCGTCGCCGGTGGGGAAGTCCTCCCGGCCCGTCACCACGACCCGCAGGCCGTAGGTGGCGGCCAGCGAGCGGGCCAGTTCCCAGCCGATGCCCCGGCCGCCGCCCGAGATCAGCACGCAGTCGTCGGGCCCCAGCGGGACGGTGGGCCGTCCCGCCGGCCGGGCCACGGGGGTGAGGGTCAGCCGCTGCCCCGCGCGATGGCCGACCTCCAGCTCGCCGGGCCTGCCCAGTTCGGCGGCGACGATGCCCGGCAGGTCGGCCGCGTCGGCCAGGCTCGTGTCGACGACGCGGGCGTTGCAGTTGGGCAGTTCGCGGTGGAGCGTCTTGGCGAGCCCCGCCCAGATGCCGCCGAGCGGCTGCGTCATGTCGTCCTGCGGGTGGTGGCCCATGCCGCCGCCCAGGTACGTGACGGCCAGGTAGTACAGGCGCCGCGCGTCGGTCTCGGCGGACCAGTCGTCGTAGTGCTCGCGCAGCGCGGCCACCGTCTCCAGGAGCGGTTCGCGCCAGGTCTCCCCCTGGTCACCGGACGCACCGGCGCCCACCGTGAGGTCGACGATCGCGTCCACCGCTCCCCCGCCGGCCGCCGGGTGGCGACGTACGAGGGCTCCGTGGCCGGTCAGTTCGCGCTCCACGGCCGCGGCGGCCTGGCCGTCGCCGCCGACGAGCAGGACCCGCATCCCCGCGAGGCGCGCGGGGTCGGCGGCGGGCGCCGGATGAGCGGTGAGGTGCCACTCCATCCGGCTGACCGCCTGGACGGAGGCCGGGGCGTCGCCCGCGGGGCCGGGGACCGCCGGAGAGGGCGGCCGTTCGCGTACGGATGTCGTCATGCTGCGGTCTCCTCCCTGGTCAGTCACGGTCGGCCGCGACGGCTTCGCCGGTCCGGGCGTCGACATAGCCGATGAGCGTCGCCTGCATGTCCTTCATCTGGAGGAGCATCCGGCCGTCGGGCCGGGTCGCGACGAACCGGTTGTCGACCCGGTCGGCCGTCAGGTCGAAGCCGGGCGGGGTGGCGTACAGCTGGATGTCCTCGCCGGACCGGGACAGGGTCAGGTCGTTCGTCTCCTCGTACAGGTCGATGCGGCGGATCGACAGGGGCGCCGCGACGGGGATGAGGTGGCCGTCGACGAGGTCGAGGACCCCGACCCGGGCCAGACCGTCGAGCAGGATGCTCGGGACGGTGAACCGCGGCCACGTCGGGTCGTCGGCCGGCAGCGACAGGGCGTAGCGGCCCCGCTTGCCGTGCGGGTGGATGCGGGTGTCGGTGGTCGACACGAACGGCCCGGTGAGCTGCACCGGTGAGCCCGGCTGGTGGTAGGGGTCGGGCACGGGGGTGTCGTCGGCGGTGTCCCACGCCTCCCAGTGCGGGGCGGCGGAGAAGGAGTCGGCGAGCAGGACGCGGGCCGTGAAGTGCACCCGGTCCTTCTTGAGCACGACGCCCGCCGGGGACACCACGTCCTCGGTGATGCGCACCTCGACGGCGGTCGTGGAGCCGTCGGTCGACGCGATTTGCGCGTGCAGCCGCTTGGGGGCCGTCGGCAGGTCGCGGTAGACGCGCAGGAAGTGCTCGAACCGCAGGTCCTCGAAGGCGACGACGTGCTGGTCGGGGACCAGGTGCCGGGCGGCCTCCGCGGCCAGTTCGGTGACGAACGTACCCGGCAGGGTCGGCTCGCCGCGCACGGTGTGGTGCTCCAGATAGCCGTCGGTGTCCAGGTCGAAGCGGCACTCGAACGTGGCGGACGTCGCCGTCGACTCGACGAGGCGGCGCAGGAAGAAGCCGGGCTCGGAGGCGGCGGGAGCCGCGCTCCCGGCGGCCGGGTCCTCGGTGAGGTACCCGGGGTAGAACTCCTCGACCGTGGCGCGCTCGGCCTCTCCCAGGTGGACGAGCGAGGCCCGCCGCACGGGCGCGTGCAGTTCCTGCACGAAGTGGTGCACGCCCTCGGGGACGGCCATGCTGCTGTAGGAGCCGGCCCGTTCGTAGTACGCCTTGGTCAGTTCGTTGGCGCCCATGCCGACGCCGGCCCACAGCGTCCAGCCGATGGTGAACTCGTGGAGTTCCGAGGTGGCCGCCGCGTAGGTCGCCGCGGTGCCCAGGAAGTCGTTGGCCGACGCGTAGTCGGACTCGCCGAGCTGTCCGAAGTAGCCGAGCAGCGAACCGAAGTTGCACCACGTGCGGGGCGGGGTGTCGCGCAGCGCGTACTTGAGGTTCAGGTACGACTCGACCTTCAGGTCGCGGATCGAGGTGAACTCCCCGAAGTCCTTGTCCTTGATGAGCGCCGAGCGCTGGAGCCCGGCGGCGTTGACCAGGAGGTCGATGCGCCCGTGCTCCTGGAGGACCGCGCCGATGGCCTTCTCCACCTGGGCGCCGTCGCGCATGTCGCACTGCACGTAGGTGACCCGGCCCGCGCCGCTGTGCTCGGTCATCGCGTCGAGGTTGTGGCGGGCGTCCCTGGCGTTGAGCATCCGGTCGAAGGACTTGTTGAGGTCCGCGACCGAGGGGCCCTTGCCCGCGCTCTTGCCCTTGCCCTTCGGCTTGCCCTTGCCCTTGGTCCTGGCCTTGGCGAGTTCCGTCTTGATGTAGGCCGCCCGGCCCGCGGCGAACTCCTCGTCGCTGCCCTCGAAGACCGACGGCGGGTAGCTGTCCAGGTCGTTGCTGCCGAAGACGTGGATCCGGGGGCCGAACTCGGCGGCGACCGCCTTGAGCACCTCGGCGGTGATGCCCCGGGCGCCGCCCGCGACGACGACCACGGAGTCCCGGTCGAGCGCCGCCGGGGCGGTGGCCTCCAAGGCGACCGGCTCGTCGTGCAGACGGGGGGTGCGGCGCGTCCCGTCGGCGTCGACGACGACGGGGAAGGTGCGGTGCGCCCGGCTCTCCTCCTCCACGCGGCGCACTCCGTCGGCCACGTCGGTGGCCGAGGTGAGGAGCGCGAAGCTGGTGCTGTCGGTGAGTTCGCGCCCCGCGCTCTTGAGCAGGCCGGTGAACAGACCGGACCACGGGTGCGGGGTGCCGCCGGGCACCGCGTCGAGGAACAGCATGACGAGGGTGGACTCGGCGGTGGAGAGACCGGCGTGGGTCTGCTGGAGCGCCAGGTACGTCGTGTCGTGCAGGGCCAGCACCGGCGCCGAGCCCTCGGTCAGCGGCTGCCCCGCGGGCGCGGTCCGGCCGAGGTCCGCGAGGACCCGCAGGTGCGTGACCGGCCCGGTGTCCGCGAGGGCCGCGCGCACGGCGTCGGGGGTGGCATCGGGCAGGTGGTGCCAGCCGGGGCGGGGGGTGTCCAGCGGGGTGGTGGACAGCACGGTCAGCGAGGTGCCGGCGGCCACCGCATCGGCCAGTCGGCCGGGGGCGTCGGTGACGACCAGGGCGCCGTCCGGCAGGAACGCGATGGGCTCCCGCACCGGGCGGGCCGGGATCGCCTCCAGGACCGGGACCTGGCGCCGCACCCGCAGGGGCACGCCCTCCCCGGTGTGGGTGTCCGACACGAAGCCGGGCGGCAGGGTGCCGGTGACGGCGGTGCCTTCCGCGCGCCGCGCCGGGGCGGGCTCGGCGGGACCGGGGACGGTCAGGAGCAGCCGGGCGCCCGGTGCGCCGCCGGTCTGGTCGCAGGAGACCTCCACCGTGCCCGCGGGCCCGTGCAGGGCCTTCAGTACGGCGAGACCGCCGGCCGCGCCCAGGTAGCGGGCGTGCTCGGGCTCCGTGCACCGCACGGACTCCCGCTCGGACACGGCGCCGGACTGCTCGGCGGCGCTGCCGAGCGGCTCGTCGACGTACGCCAGGATCGGCAGGCCCTCGCGCTCGGCCCGCTCCTCGGTGGCGAGGGCGAACAGGAAGGCGCCCTCGGCGAGTTCCCGCTCGTGCTCCGGGAGCAGGTCGCCGATCAGGGTGCGGTACTCGGGCAGGCTGTTGCCGTTGATGCCGCCCGCGAGGGCGAAGTCCAGCTCGCCGGTGCGCAGATAGCGTCCGGCCGAGGTGATGGACGACAGCGCGGAGGCGAAGCCCGAGTCCATGGTCATGTTCGGGCCGTTGAGGTCGAAGTAGTTCGCCACCCGGGCCGAGATGATGTTGGGCATCTGGCCGGGGAAGGCGTCCTCGTTGGACTCCGGGATCATCGACCTGACCTGCTCGCCAAGGCGCTCGAGAACCTGTCCGGCGGCCGGCGAACCGGCCAGCGGCGATTCGGCGACGGCCTGCCCGATGTCGTCGAGGTAGCAGCGGTTGGCGTACAGCATCGCGGCGCGGGTCGGGCCCATGTGCCCGACGAACACACCGGTCTTGGCGGCCTGCTTGCCCCAGAACTCGGGCATCTGGTCGCGCAGCCGGTGGGCGCACTGAAGGATCATCAGCTGGCAGCGGTCCAGGGCCCTGATGGTCTTGGGGGGCAGCCGTACCTCGTTGAACGGCGGCGACGGGTAGGCGGCGCCGAAGGTGTCCAGCGGGGGCTTGCCGCCGGACAGCCAGCCCGACACCTCGTCGCGGTCCGTGAGACCGGGCAGGTGCGAGGACCAGCCGACGATGACGACCCGGCTGTCGGGGTCCGGCTTCTTGGTGGCGGGGATCGTCTCGGCGGGGGCCTCCGGCGCCTCGGCCCGGGGCACCTCCGCCTCCTGGACGCGCGGCTGGTTCTCGGCGACGATCAGGTGCGCGTTGGTCCCGCCGAAGCCGAAGCCGGACACGGCGGCGAGCCGGGGCCTGTCGTTGCGCCCGGACCACTCCACGGCCTCGGACGGGATGTCCAGCTGCGTGTCGGCGAGCCGGAAGTCGGCGCGCGGGTTGGTGAAGCGGAACTGCCCGGGGACGGTCCGCTTCTCCAGGCCCTTGAGGTTCTCGATGAGCGAGACGACACCGGCCGCCCAACCGGTGTGCCCGATCAGGGACTTGTTGGAGGTGACCGCCGTCGCCCGCGAGGTGCCGAAGTGCTCCCGCAGGGTGGAGAACTCCGCGAGGTCACCGGCGGGGGTGCCGGTGGCGTGCGCGTTGATCCAGTCGACGTCGTCGCCGTTGACGTCGCCGTTCTCCAGCGCGCGCCGCACGGCGAGGCTCTGGCCCGCCGAGTTCGGCGCGTAGATCGCCTTGCCCTTGCCGTCCGACGAGGAGCCGAACGCCCGCAGCACGCCCAGGACCTGGTCGCCGTCGGCCTGGGCCTTGCTCAGCCGCTTGAGCACGACGAGGGCGGCGCCGTCGGCGAAGATCACTCCGTCGGCCGCCTCGTCCAGGGCGTGCACCTTGCCGCTCTTGGACAGGCCCTGGAGCTTGGAGAAGAGGACGGTGCCGCGCGGTGCCAGGGCGAAGGCGCCGCCGCAGACCGCGATGTCCTGCTTGCCCATCAGGAGGCCCTTGGCGGCGATGTCGATGGCGTACAGCGAGGAGGAGCACGCGGTGTCGACCATGTGGAGCTCGGTGGACGGCGGCAGGATGCCCTCCATGGCCAGCTCGCCGACGCGGTGCGGCAGGAACCGCGAGGGGGTCTGGCCGCGGCGGCGGTAGCGGCCGGTGAGGGAGGTGTCGATGTCGCCGCGCAGCGCCTGCCGTTCGGCGTCGGGCAGGGCCAGGTCGTCGATGATGTCGTGCGTCATCCTGGTGACGCTGTCGAGGACGCCGGCCTCCTCCAGGTGCTGGCTGCCGTCGGGGGTGTAGCCGACGACGAAGGAGCAGTTGTCGGTGTCGCTGCGGCGCACCCCGTCGAGCGCCTGGACCAGGCTGTGGCGCAGCCACTGGGTGGTGAACTCCTGCTCGTCGGGGCTCCCCTCCATGCCGTCCAGGGCGCCCTCGGCGGGCTCGAACCCGGTGATGAACACGCAGTGGTCGGCGTACGCCTTGTCCTCGGCGGCGGTGTCCGGCGAGTGGAAGCGCTCGTGCTCCCAGCGGTCGGCGGGGACCTTGACGAACAGTTCGTCCCCCTCCATCCGGAGCTTCCAGAACTCCTCGGGGCTGTTCGCCCCCGCGACGGCCAGACCCATGCCGACGACGGCGATCGAGTCGTCGCCGAACTCGGCCTCGGTGATCCCGGTGGCGGGCTCCGCCAGAGCCACCGCCGCGGAAGCGACGTCGGCCGGCGCCGCCTCCGTGAGCGCCGCCTCCGTGAGCGACGTCTCCGTGGGCGACGTCTTCACGGGGGCCGTCTCGGCGGGAGTCGCCTCGGGCACGGACACTTCCGCCGCAGCCGCCTCCGCCGGAGGCGACAGCAGGGCCGCGCCCAGCGTGAGGCCGCCGTCGGCGAGGACGACCTGGCCGGTGATCCAGCGGGCGTCGTCGGAGGCGAGGAAGGCCACCACGGTGGCGAACTCCTCCGGCGTGCCCAGCCGCCCGAAGGGCGTGGCGCGGGCGATGACGTCCTGCATCCGGTCCGCGTCGGGGAACTTGTCGGCCACCTCGCTGCTCAGCATCGCGGCGGACGCGGTGTTGACCCGGATGCCCAGCGGCGCGAGCTCCACCGCCAGGTACCGCGACGCGGCCTCGGCCGCGGCCTTCGCCGGCGCGCAGGCCAGGTAGTTGGCCATCACCATCTGGGAGCCGCCGAGGGCGGAGACCGTGACGATCGAGCCGCCCCCGTCCCTGGCCATCAGGGGCGCGGCGGCACGCGCACAGCGAAGGCCGCCCTTGTAGTTGGTCTCGATGGCCTTGTCGAGGTGCGCGTCGGTGATCTCGTCGAGCGGCAGCAGCGCGCCGTCGGCGGCGCTGTTGACGAGGATGTCGAGCCGGCCGTGCAGCCGGTCGACCTCGGCGAACATCCGGTCGACCTGCTCCTGCCGGGCCACCGACGCACGGATCAGGTCGACCCGGTGGCCCTCGGCGGTCAGCTCGTCGCGGGTCGCCTTGGCCTGGTCGTGCGAATGGAAGTAGTTGAGGACGATCGAGGCGCCGCGCGTGGCGAGTTCACGCGCGATGGCCTTTCCTATCCCCTTCGATCCGCCGGTGACCAGGGCCACCTTGCCTGTGAGGTCTTTCATGGAACACGTGCCCTTCTGGAGCCGGGTGGACGAGCGGGAGCCGGGGGCGGGGGTTCAGCCCGCCGCGACGGCCTCCCGTCCGGAGAGCTCCGAGAGCACGAAGTCGACGATCTTGTCCATGGTGTTGTAGTTCTCCAGGCGGAACCCGGCCTCGCGCGTGGGCAGGCCGTACCGCTTGGAGGCGCGGGCCAGCAGCTCGACCTGCTTGACGGAGTCGACGCCCAGTTCGGCCTCCAGCTGCACGCCGTCCTCGAAGACCTCCTCGGGGTACTCGAGGGCCTCCGCGTACAGGGTCCGCAGCTCGGCGTGGATCTCGGCGCGGTCCGGGGCCCCGGCGGCCGGCGCGGACGGCGCCGGCTTCTCGGCCGGTGCGGAGTCCGCGGCGGGAGCGGAGGCGGCCGCGGGCGCGGGGGCCTGCGCGGCCGGCTTGGGGGTGAAGCCGGCGAGGTCGGCGGCGATGCGCCGCAGCACCTCGTCGCCGTGCTCGGTCCAGTACGCCTCGAACACGTCGGCGGAGACCGTGGGGGCGAGCAGTTCGGCGAGGCCCTGGGCCTCGGCCGCACCGGCGAGACCGGCGTCGCGCAGGATCCGCAGGGTGGCGTCCAGCGCGAGGCCGCCGTCGCCGTCGATCGCGAGCGACGGCAGGGCGCGGACGTCCGAACCCTTGGTCAGCCGGGTGACGAGCTTGGTCAGCGCGGCCCGCCCGCCCGCTTCCACGAACGTGGTGACACCGGCGGCCTGGAGGTGGCGCACCGCGGCAGCGAACCGCACCGGGGTGACGAAGTGCTCGGCGAGGCGGTCGGCCAGCGCGTCGTCGGGCTCGTAGTAGCGCTGGAGGATCGGCGAGTACACCAGGCGCTGGAGGGGGTGCTGGTCCAGCTTGCCGACGTAGGCGGCGAACTCGGGCACGGCCGGGGCGAGCGCCGGGGTGTGGAAGGGGAAGGGGGTGTCGATCTCGATGGCGCCGATGCCGAGCTGTCCGGCGATCGCGATGACCCGGTCGAGGACCTCGCCGGGGCCGCTCACCACGGTCTGCTCGTCGTGGTTCTCGGTCGCGACGGCGAGCAGCGGGTCGTCGAGCAGGTCAAGGAGGCGGCGGGCGCGGTCGGCGCCGGCCGAGAGCGCCACCATGCGGCCCTCCACGCCCTTCTGGCGCTGGATGACGGCCACGCGCTGGGCGACGATGCGCACCCCGTCCTCGACGGAGAACGCCCCGGCGGCGACCAGTGCGGTGATCTCACCGAGGCTGTGCCCGGCGAGGACGTCCGGGCGTACGCCCTGGGCGTCGAGGATCTCGTACGAGGCCAGACCGGCCGCGTAGATGGCCACCTGCGAGGCCCAGGCGTCGTCGTCGAGGAGTCCGCGCAGCTCGGCGCTCTGGTCCCCGAGGACCAAGTCGGTTATTCGGCGCGAGAACAGGTTCATGGTCTCCGCATCGATGCGCTCGAAGATGCGCTTGACCTGCGGGTACTTCCGCGCGGCACGACGCAGGGCTTCGCCGTCGAAGCCGCCTTGGCCAGGGAAGAGGAAGGTGGTGCGCAGGTCCGTCGAGGTGTGGACGGTCATGTCGTGCCTCCATGCTGGTGGTGCGGAATCGGAATGAGTACGTGCGATACGCGAGGTGCGCGAGGTACGTGAGGTGTGCGAGGTACGGCGGGCTTCAGGCGGCCAGGTACTGGCCCATGGGCCCGAGGTTCTTCGCCACGAGGCGGTCGGCCGTGCGGGTGGCGCCGGGGATGTGCCGGGGCGTTCCGCGGGCCAGCCAGCGCACCATGCGCAGCTTCCAGCCCGGGGCGGCGCCCGGCTCCAGGTGGTCGAGCAGGGCGTGGATGCTGGCCGGCGAGTAGAACTCGGCGGGGTGGACCATCGTGGCGAACATGCCGACCATCGCGCGGCCGTGCGTGGGGCTGCGGTGCATGGCCTGGATGAACGCCAGCTCCTCCCGCGAGTGGCTGGCGATCGTGGCGTGGTCGCGGGTGTAGAGGTAGTGGCCGGTGACCAGGGCGTCCCGGTCGCGGGCGTAGCCGGCCAGGGCGGTGTCCAGCGGTTCGGCGCCGGAGAGGCCCGATGCGATGGCGGCGGCCAGGAGTTCGGCGCCGCGCAGTCCGTCGGTGATCCCGGCGGCGGTGATCGGGTCGCGGGTGTAGCCGGCGTCCCCGGCCAGGGCCCAGCCGGGACCGTGCGACAGGCGCAGGAAGTTGGGCACGGAACCGGTCATCCAGCGGTCGACGCGCCGGGTCGAGCGCAGCAGCTCCGCCCGCTCGGGGTCCACCTCATCGAACGCGGAGATGACCGTGTGGTCGCGTTCCTCGTCGCTGGTGGCCTTGAAGTCGGCCACCGGCAGGGCCACGCCCACGATGGTCAGACCGTCGTGGGTCGGCCAGGTGAACGCGTGCTTGCCGTTGTGGCGGTAGGTGCGGACCCGCCCGTCGTGCGGCAGGCCTTCCCAGTAGGACCAGTGGCTCTTGTTGAGGACCGGGTGCGCGTCGTACTTGGGTGCGTCGAGGAGCCGGGCCAGGGTCGAGTTGGAGCCGTCGGCGCCGACGACGACATGGGCGTGCTCGATGACGGGGGTCCGGTCGGCGGTCTCGCCCCGCACGCCGGTGACCGTGCCGTCGTCGTCGGTGATCAGCTCGCGGACCGAGACGCCCGCGCGCAGTTCCGCCCCGGCCTTGACCGCGGCGTCGAGGAGGATCTGGTCGAGCTTGCTGCGCTCCGGCGAGTACGCCTCGCCGACGCCGTCCTCGGCGGGCAGCCGGGCCATCAGTTCCACCGGGCCGCTGCGCAGTCCGTACTCGGTGATGGGCGGGCAGCCGGTGGCCCGCAGCTCGTCGAGCAGGCCCCAGCGTTTGAGGCGCAGGATGCCGGGCGGGTGGACCAGGTTGGTCGCTGCCGCCTTGCCGCCGGGGAACACGGCCCGGTCGAGCAGCAGCACCTTGTGGCCGGCGCGGGAGAGCAGCATGGCCGTGGAGGCGCCGCTGATCCGTGCGCCGACAATGATTGCGTCGTACATCTCGACTCCTGCCGCTGGCTGGTCGACTGTGGGCGGTTGCGTGCGGGTGGCCGGGGGCGGTCGGTGCGGCGGTCAGTGCCGTGAGGCCTGGAGGCGGTCCGCCGGGACGGCTTCGGTGTCGGGGCGCTCCTCCTCCTGCCAGGCGGCGCCGTTCTCCTTGGACCGGCGTGGTGCGGTGAGGATGGCGACGCAGCCGAGGGCGGCGATGCCGACGCCGATCCAGGTCGCCGGGACGAGGCCGTCCACGAAGTCCTGCGGTGAGGCGTAGCCGCCCTGCGCGGTGAACACCGAGGTCAGTACGGCCACGCCGAGCACGCCGCCGAGCTCGCGGAAGGTGTTGTTGGCGCCGGAGGCGATGCCCTGGTCGCGGGGGGCGACGATGTTCATGGCCATCTCGGCGACGGGCGCGAAGAACAGGCCGAGTCCGATGCCGCCGAGGACGAGGCCGGGGACCTGGTCGGCGTACTCGGTGTGCACCTCGGTCACCAAGGCGAGCCAGCCGAGGCCCACGGCCTCGAACAGCAGGCCCGCGGCGACCACGAGACGGTTGCCGAACCGCCCGGACAGGAGGGCGGTGAGCGGGGCGACCAGGACCGGCATCGCGGTCCACGGCAGCATCCGTACGCCCGCTTCGAGCGGCGAGAAGCCCTGGATGTTCTGCATGAACTGGGTCAGCAGGAACACCAGGCCGAACATGGCGGCGAACATCAGCAGGCTCGCGGAGTTGACCGCGCTGAACGACCGGTTGCGGAACAGGCGCATCGGCAGCATCGGGTTGCGGGTGCGCAGCTCCCACAGGACGAAGGCCACGATGACGGCGGCTCCGGCGATCAGGTAGATCAGCACCTCGCCGCTGCCCCAGCCGTACTCGGTGGTCCGTACGAGGGCGAAGACCACGCCGAACATGCCGAGGCTCACCAGGACGGTGCCCACCGGGTCGAGCGTGCTTTCGGGGTGCTTGCTCTCGGCGAGCTTCCACAGGCTGAGGGCCAGTACGACCACGCCGATCGGCACGTTGACCCAGAAGATCCACTCCCAGGAGATCTTCTCGACGACCGCACCGCCGATGAGCGGTCCGAGCGCGACGGCGAGTCCGCTCAGGGCGCCCCAGACGCCGAGCGCGAGGGCGCGCCTGCGGGGCGGCACGGCGACGGTCAGCAGGGTCAGCGTCAGCGGCATGACGATGGCGGCGCCGAAGCCCTGCACGGCGCGGGCGACGATCAGCTGCTGGGAGGTGTCGGCGAGGGCGCACGCCGCCGACGCGGCGGTGAAGACGACGAGTCCCGCCACGAACATCCGGCGGCGCCCGAAGCGGTCACCGGCCGCGGCCCCGGCCATCAGGAAGACGGCGAAGGACAGGGTGTAGGCGTTCACCGTCCATTCGAGGTCCTGGAGGCTGGTGTCGAGGGACTCCTGGATGGCGGGCAGGGCGGTGATGACGACCAGGTTGTCCAGCGCCGCCATGAAGACGGCGAGGCCGGTCACGATCAGGGTCCATACGGAATGACCGCGTGAACTGGACCGACTGGGCATGGGGAACCTTCCCGGAGGGTGGAGGGCGGGTGGGGGGAGGGCGCCGGCTAGGCCGCCGGCCGTACGGCCATCCCGTCGAGCTCGTCGAGGGCTTCGCGCCACAGCGCCGCCAGACGCTGGGCGCCCGGCAGCCTGCGGTCGTACAGGAAACTCACCTGGACCCGTGAGCCGCAGGACAGCAGCGTCACGGACAGGGCGTTGCCCGGCAGCAGCACACCGAGCGGGATGACGTCCACCACCGGGTCGTCGCGGAAGGAGAGACAGGCGGGGAGCGCGTAGTTGGAGGCGTAGAGCGGGGAGGAGCGGGGGCTGAGCAGGCGCTTCACCGTCCAGCGGATCAGGGCCGCGGGCAGCAGGGCGATCAGGGCCCGGCTGGCGGGCCGCAGGCCGTTGGAGCGCATCCGCTGGGTGCTGCCGACGAGCTGCGCGAAGGCCTCGGCGGGCGGCACCGACGGACCGGGCAGGGTGACGACGGCCGTGGTGAGGTGGTTGCCGACGGCGTCCTCCTCGCCCGCGTACCGGGTGCTCAGCGGCATCCGTACCGGCACGGGCGACCCGCGGAACACCGAGCGCACGTCACGCCGGCCACCGCCGCTCGCGCTCCAGGCGGACAGCGCGCCCCACAGGGCCATGAGGAAGGCGTCGTTGATGGTGCCGCCGAACCCGCGCCCCAGTTCGCTCAGTTCACGCCGGGTCGCGCTCGTGCTGCACACGGCCAGGTGCTCCGCGGAGGTGCACTTCGCCCTGGGCCAGATCCGGCCGGGCGCGAGCCCCCGCAGCATTCCGGCGCCCACGCTGAGCGCGCCGTGCAGCAGCTCGACGGGCCCGGCGGTGAACAGGGGCCCGGTGCGCCGGTCCTTCTTCTCGCCCTGTGCGTCCCGGTCCCGCTGGGTCGAGCGGAACGACGGGGTGCCGAACAGGACGGCGGCGACGTGGGCCGCGCCCATGCCGTCCTCCAGGCCGTGGTGCACGCGATAGCAGACGGCGTACTCGTCCTCGGCGTAACCGTGCACGAGGTGCAGGGTCCACAGGGGTCCGCCCTCGCCCAGCGGCCGGCCCACCAGGGCGGTGAGCACCTCGTCGAGCGAGGTGCCGGCCGGGAGCCGCACCTCCTGCACGTGGTCGCGCAGATCGAAGCCGGCGCAGGGGGCGCGGAACGCGCCGCGCCCGTCGGTCACCGCCCGGTGGGTCAGCCGCGGCAGGCCCGGTAACCGCTTCGCCACGTGGTCGTGGAGCTCGGCCAGGGTCGGGGTCTGTCCGCGGAAGCGCAGGAACTGCCCCTGGAGCAGGCCGAGTTCCTGATCCATGGCGAGGAAGACCTCGTCGATCGGGTTGAGTGGATGTTTCACTATCCGCTCCCAGTCGATGTGTGTGGGGGTGCCCGGCGTGGTCCGGTCACGCGGGTCCGTGGCGTGCGGTGCGCCTTCGCGTCCGCGGCTCATGCCGTGTCCCGGGCGCGGCCCGCGGGGCCGGGCCGGTGGCCGCCGCCGGAGCGCCAGGACCCGGCAGGGCGGGTCCGGCCGTCGCGTGCCCAGCGGGCGTGCACCGGGCCGGGCCGCGCCGGGGGCCCGGCCGCGTCCGCCTGCCGGGCCACCGCCCGCAGCACGGCGGTGACGGCGGCCAGTTCGGCCTCGTCGGGGCGTCCGCGCACCACCGTGAGCGTGGTGTCCGCCGGGGCCGTCACGCGGGCGGGTTGCCGTGCTTGCGCGACGGCAGGTCGACGTCCTTGGTGCGCAGGACCCGCAGCGCCTCGATGAGCGAGGAGCGGGTCTGCGCCGGGTCGATGACATCGTCGATCAGCCCGCGTTCGGCGGCGTAATAGGGATGCATCAGCTCTGTCTTGTACTCCTTGACCAGCTGGGCCCTGGTCGCCTCGGGGTCGTCGGCGGCGGCGATCTCCTTGCGGAAGACGACGTTGGCCGCGCCCTCGGCGCCCATCACCGCGATCTCGTTGGTGGGCCAGGCATAGGTGAGGTCGGCGCCGATGGACTGGGAGTCCATGACGATGTACGCGCCGCCGTAGGCCTTGCGCAGGACCAGGGAGATGCGCGGCACGGTGGCGTTGCAGTACGCGTACAGCAGCTTGGCGCCGTGGCGGATGATGCCGTTGTGCTCCTGGTCGACGCCCGGCAGGAACCCCGGCACGTCCACGAGGGTGACCAGCGGGATGTTGAAGGCGTCGCAGGTGGTGATGAACCGGGCGGCCTTCTCGGAGGCGTGGATGTCCAGGGCGCCCGCGAGGCTCGACGGCTGGTTGGCGATCACGCCGACGGTCCGGCCTTCCATCCGGGCGAGGGCGCAGATGATGTTGCCCGCCCAGCCCGCGTGAGTCTCCAGGAGTTCACCGTCGTCGACGATCTCCTGGATGACCGCGCGCATGTCGTAGGGCCGGTTGCCTTCGGCGGGGACCAGGTCGGCGAGGCCGTCGGTGCGGCGGTCGGCCGGGTCGTCGGCTTCGAGGACCGGCGGCAGTTCCCGGTTGTTGGAGGGCAGCAGCGAGAGCAGGTAGCGCACTTCCTCCAGGCATTCGGCCTCGTCGTCGTAGACGAACGCGGCGACTCCGGAGACCGTGCCGTGGACGTCGGCGCCGCCCAGGCCGTTCTGGGTGATCTTCTCGCCCGTCACCGCCTGGACCACGTCGGGTCCGGTGATGAACATCTGCGAGGTCTCGCGGACCATGAAGACGAAGTCCGTGAGCGCCGGGCTGTAGGCCGCGCCGCCCGCGCAGGGGCCCAGCATCACCGATATCTGCGGGATGACCCCGGAGGCCCGGGTGTTGCGCTGGAAGATCCCGCCGTATCCGGCGAGCGCCGAGACGCCCTCCTGGATACGGGCGCCCGCGCCGTCGTTGAGCGAGACCAGCGGGGCACCGGCCTTGACGGCCATGTCCATGATCTTGTGGATCTTCGTGGCGTGAGCCTCGCCGAGGGAGCCGCCGAAGATGCGGAAGTCGTGGGCGTAGGCGAAGACGGTCCGTCCGTGGACGGTCCCCCAGCCGGTGACGACGCCGTCGGTGTGCGGTCTGCGGTCCTCCAGGCCGAAGCCGGTGGCGCGGTGCCGGCGCAACTGCTCGACCTCGGTGAACGATCCCTCGTCGAAGAGGAGCTCCAGGCGCTCGCGGACGGTCAGCTTGCCGCGGGCGTGCTGCTGTTCGGTGGCGCGGGCGCCGGGGCCCTCTTCGGCGGACCGACGGGTGGCGTGCAGGGTGCCGATGCTCTCGGCGAGAGCCGCTGGCTGGGCCGGCATGGGCGTGTCCTTTCTCCGTCACCACGAAAAATGGAAGGGGAAAGCGGCGGGTCCGCCGGATGCGGCGGGCCTGCGCTGCGGGGTGCTTTCCGGGAAGTCCTGGAGAAAGACCGGGCCGATGGCCTCGGGTCTTTTCTTTCCGGTAATAAAACTATCTGGCGTTCATTCGGCAGGAAACTGCACTTTGGTACAGGCGCCGGTGGGAGTGCGCGACCAGGCCCGCCTGTAACCTAGATTCAACGTTCAATTTACTCAGCACTTGTGCCACATGGAACTTGACCGTGCGTTCGGCGATGTCGAGGCGCCGCGAGATGCTGCGGTTGGAATATCCTTCGCCGAGGAGCGTGAACACCTCGTGTTCCCGGGCGGAGAGCAGCGGGACGCGGGTCAACTCGGCTTCCCAGGAAGGGGACTCGGCGCCACCTGGCGCGACACCGGCCGCGGTGCAGCCCGGCCGCTCCCTCCCCGCCCCGTCCCTCGGCGTGCACGAACGGGCAATGACGGCGCGAACCAAGACGACTCCCCCTGACAGCGAATCCGGAGCGTCACGACTCCGGCTTTCCTGTCTCCGAGTATTGGCCACCCGCACCGGGGTTTGTCAAGAAACGCCAATCGTCTCCCGCAGGACGAGAATACGGGCTCCGGCAATCCCGGCACGTGAGAAACGGGAACCGTTTCTCACGTGCCGAGAAGCGAACATTCCGTGAAGGCCGGCCGCCTCAGGACGCCGTTCCACGGATGTTTTGTGACGCCGACATTAAATCGCGATTTCGGGAACCGATTCGTTGGTGACGGTTAATCAGAAAGAACTGGCGGTCTCGGCCGACCAGGCGCCGGGCCCACCCGTCTCGGTGAACGCGTCGGCGGCTTCCTTCATGGCGGCGAGGACGCCTGCGGACCACTTCGGCATGACGTCCTTGGGCTTGAGCACCGCGACGGAGCCCATGATCAGCCCGTCCCAGCGGACGGGCGCCGCCAGGCCGTTCCAGCCCGCGGCGCACTCCTCCGAGTCGACGGCCACCCCTTGTTCCCGTACGGCCTTGAGGGAGGCCAGCAGGGTGCCCTCGTCCCGGAACGCGCCCGGGCCCGCTTCCACGGGCGGCGGTTCGGCCAGCACGCCCTCCTGGATGACCTCGGGCAGATGGGCGAGGATCGCCCGCCCGCAGGCCCCCGTGCGCAGCGACTGGAAGACCAGCAGGAGCGCGCGGCGGCTGATGCCCAGTTCCGTCAGGTCGGAGTCCCCGACGGCCATGTCGAGGACTTGTTTGCGCGCCCCGCCGAACGGGGCGAGACCGAAGAGGAAGACGAGCCCCCCGTCGGTCGCCTTGCGCAGGTCTTCCAACACCTCGTGCGCCACGTCGGTGTTGGGGGCGTGCGCGAGGGCTTTCAGGCCGAGCCGCGCGGCGCCGGGGCCAAGGCGGTACAGGCCGCGCCCCTCTCGTACGAATATCCCGTCGTGGAGACCGGACTGGAGTATGCGATGAACCGTCGAGTCGTCCAGGCCGGTCGCCTCGGCCAGTTCCCCGGGGCCGTGCACCTGCCCTTCGAGCTCGGTGAAGGCGTTCTGGACCCGGAAGACCCGGATGGCGTGATTGCTTCCCTGATTCCCGTTCTTGACCATGCTCCCCGTTCCCCTGTTGGGCGCTCTCACCGGCGCCAACCGCCCGTGCCCGACAAAACGACACGGACCCCTACGACCCTAGCGCCGCATGCCCGGTATGCCGACTGTGTGATCATGAACATTGCGACACACGGGACTGGGTGTTCACGGGAGAGCCGGGGAAACCCAACCTGGCGCCGCCCATTGCCAGTTGGGGCGTGGCCGCAGAGGTCGGGAAGTGGCCATAATCACTGCCGCGCGCGTCGGCGGGCGGACGCCGTCAGGACTCCCGGAGCGCCTTCGCGAGCACGCCGTCGCCCGACAGCCCGATGCGGCCGGCCCGCACTCCCTCCCCCACGGTCAGCACGCCCCGGCCCACCTCCACACAGGTCTCGGCGTCCAGCACCAGACGGGCGTCGGGGCGCGCGGGCGCGGGGCCGTCGCCGCAGGGCTCCGCCCCGCCGCCGACCCGTACGTGGAACGCGCCCTCGTCCAGGCTCACTTCGACAACGCCGTCGGCCCCGAGCCCTTCGAGCGCGCGCAGCAGCGGAAGCGCGAACCAGTGGGCACGGACCGCGTCCGTCGGCGCGCGCTCCGCCAGCGCGGGCGCGCCCCAGACGGCGAGCGCCTGGAGGACCGGCAGCAAGGCTCGCCCCCGGCCGGTCAGTTCATAGACGTACGCCGCCGAGGGCGGGGGAAGGCGGCGGCGCGTCGTCAGGCCCTCGCGCTCCATGTCCTTGAGCCGGGAGGCCAGGACGTCCGTGCTCACGCCCGGCAGGTCGGCGTGCAGGTCGGTGTAGCGCCGGGGGCCGGCCAGGAGTTCGCGGACGATCAGCAGGGTCCAGCGGTCGCCCACGGCGTCGAGAGCCCGGGCGGCGGCGCAGTACTGGTCATAGCTTCGGCGGGACCTGGCGGCAGGTGGCGTGCGACCCATGCGGCACAGTCTATGCAAGTTGTTGGACTTTCCAAGCTCCCGCTTGGTAAAACCAAGTAACTCACGTCACGGGAGGCACAGCGCATGGAGTTCCGGCAGTCCAGCAAGCTCAGCGAGGTCTGTTACGAGATCCGGGGCCCGGTCATCGAGCACGCCGACGCCCTGGAGGAGGCGGGCCACAGCGTCCTGCGCCTGAACACCGGCAACCCCGCGCTCTTCGGCTTCGAGGCGCCGGAGGAGATCGTCCAGGACATGATCCGGATGCTCCCCCGGGCGCACGGCTACACGGACTCGCGCGGCGTCCTCTCCGCCCGCCGCGCGGTCGCCCAGCGCTACCAGGCCCTGGGCCTGGACGAGGTCTCCGTCGACGACGTCTTCCTCGGCAACGGCGTCTCCGAGCTGGTCACCATGGCCGTCCAGGCCCTCCTGGAGGACGGCGACGAAGTCCTCATCCCCGCCCCGGACTTCCCGCTGTGGACCGCCGTGACGACGCTCTCCGGGGGCAAGGCCGTCCACTACACGTGCGACGAGTCCGCGGACTGGTACCCGGACCTGGACGACATGGCCTCGAAGATCACCGACCGCACGAAGGCCGTCGTGATCATCAACCCGAACAACCCGACGGGCGCGGTGTACCCCAAGGAGGTCCTGGAGGGCATCCTCGACCTCGCGCGCCGCCACGGCCTGATGGTCTTCGCCGACGAGATCTACGACCAGATCCTGTACGACGACGCCGTGCACCACAGCGTCGCCGCGCTCGCCCCCGACCTCGTCGTCCTGACCTTCTGCGGCCTCTCGAAGACCTACCGCGTGGCGGGCTTCCGCTCGGGCTGGCTGGTCGTCACCGGGCCGCAGCAGCACGCGAAGAGCTATCTGGAGGGGCTGACCATGCTCGCCTCCATGCGTCTGTGCCCGAACGCCCCCGCCCAGTACGCCATCCAGGCCGCGCTCGGCGGCCGCCAGTCCATCCGGGAGCTGACCGCGCCGGGCGGCAGGCTGCACGAGCAGCGCGACATGGCGTGGCGCAAGCTGAACGAGATCCCCGGCGTCTCCTGCGTGAAGCCCAAGGGCGCCCTCTACGCCTTCGCGCGGCTGGACCCCAAGGTCCACGCCATCCACGACGACGAGAAGTTCGTCCTGGACCTGCTGCTCCAGGAGAAGATCCAGGTCGTCCAGGGCACGGGCTTCAACTGGCCCCGCCCCGACCACTTCCGCATCCTGACGCTCCCTTACGCTGACGACCTGGACGCGGCGATCAGCCGCATCGGCCGCTTCCTCAGCGGCTATCGCCAGTGACGCAGCATGACGACGGGGGTCGCGTGTCCCACTGCTCCACCTGCCGGGTGCCTTCGCTCACCCAGTTCGCCTCGCCCGACCTGGTCGGGCCCATCGTGTACGGCGGCCTCGACCGCGCCGCCGACCCGGCCTGGGCGGAGTCGGGCGCGGCCACCCGCGACGACTACGCCCGCTGGTGCGGCCATCTGTGCGGTGTGACGTGCCTGCGGATGGCACTCGGCCCCGCCGCGCCCCCGCTCTTCGAGCTGCGGGACGGCGCGCTGAAGTACGGCGCGTACACGCAGGACGCCGAGGGCGGGATCCACGGCCTGATCTACGCCCCGTTCGCGGAGTACGTGCGGGACGTGCACGGCGTCAACGCCACGGTGCACCGGCACCTCACGGTGGACGAGATCACCGGGTTGCTGGACGAGGGCCGCTCGGTCATGGTCTCGGTGCACTTCGAGATCCGCCGCCCGCACCTGCCCCCGCCCGGCCGGGGCGGCCACCTGGTGCTGGTCACGGGGCGTTCCGCGGACGGCGGCCTGCATCTGCACAACCCGTCCGGGATCGACGCCGGGACGCGGACGGCGGACCTGGCGCTCGCGGACTTCGAGCCGTTCTTCGCCGGACGCGGAGTGTCCTTGCACTGACAGAGGGTCACGCTTGCTGCCAGGATGGCGCGATGATGCGTGGAGGCAAGGTCGCCGTCGTCGGCGGGAGCATCGCCGGATGCGCCGCCGCACTCGCCGCGTACCGCGGCGGCGCCGACGAGATCACGGTGTACGAGCGCGCCGCCGGCCGGCTCGCGGACCGCGGGGTCGGCCTCGCGGTGCACAACTCCCGTTACGCGGAACTGGATTCCGCCGGGTATCTGGACGCGGACATGCCCTGGGTGCAGCTGGAGCGGCGCCGCTGGTACGTACGGGACGGATCGGCCGCCGGGCCGCTCGGGCACGAGATCGGGTCGATGCCCTTCCCCTTCCGTACGTACAACTGGGGTCCGCTGTGGCGTGAGTTGCGCGGCCATGTGCCCGACTGCGTGACCTTCCGCCCGGGCGTGGCGGTGGACACCGTGCGGGCGGATCCCGAAGAGGCGGGCGCCGAGGTGGTCACCGCCGACGGCTCCGAGCGGGTCGACCTCGTGATCGGCGCCGATGGCTACCGCTCGGTGGTCCGCGAGGCGGTGTTCGCCTCCGTACGGCCCGCGTACGCCGGATACCTCGCCTGGCGGGGCGCCTTCCCCGCCGACCGGCTGCCGGAGCCGGAGCTGTGGGCGCCGCAGGACTGCGCCTACGTCGTCTTCCCGGGCGGCCACGTCATCGTCTACCGCATCCCCGACGGAGTCGGCGGCCACCGCGTCAACTGGGTCCTGTACACCGCGCCGCCGCCGGATCTGGACCTCGGGCTCGGCGTCGACCTGCGGCTCACCGCCCCCACCAGCCTGCCGCCCGGCGGGCTCACGCGAGCCCTCACCGCGCATCTGACGTACGTGTGCGACGCGTTGCTGCCTCCCTACTGGGGCGACCTCGTCCGCGCGACCGCTCCCGAGGAGCTGTTCCTCCAGCCGATGTACGACTACACCGCGCCCCGCTACACCTCGGGCCGGGTGCTCCTGATGGGCGACGCCGCCACCGTCGCGCGGCCGCACACCGGGGCGGGCGCGGTCAAGGCGCTCCAGGACGCGACGGTCCTGGAGTCCGCCTTCGCCACGGCCACGACCTGGCCGGACGCGCTCGACACGTACGACACCGACCGCACCATCGCCGGCGCGGCGATGGTCGACCTCGGGCGGCGCCTCGGCCACGCGCTCGTGGAGGAGACTCCGCCGTGGCGTTCGATGGACCAGACGGCGCTGGAGACGTGGTGGAAGCAGGCGGACGGCAGCGGGGCGTTCGGGGGCCGTGAGCTGAGGCGGTGAGCAACGACCGCCGGGCGCCGCGGCGAAGGGTCATACCCACCTGCCGGTTTGGGTATGCACGCCAAGATCAATAAGATCCGGCGATGATCACAAGACAACGGCTGGCGGCCGGGGCTCTCGCCCTGCTCGCCGCCCTGAGCGCCGGGCTCGGCACCGCGGGCCCCGCCGCAGCCGACGACGAACCGGCACAGCCCTCCCCCAAGGTCGAGCTGGTCCTCGACGTCAGCGGCTCGATGCGGGCCCGCGACATCGACGGCAAGTCCCGGATGGCCGCGGCGAAGCAGGCGTTCAACGAGGTGCTCGACGCCACGCCGGACGAAGTGCAACTCGGCATACGCACGTTGGGCGCCAACTACCGCGGCGACGACCGCAAGACGGGCTGCAAGGACACCGAACTCCTCTACCCGGTCGCCGAGCTCGACCAGGCGGGGCGCACCGACGCGAAGACCGCGGTGGCCACGCTGGCGCCCACCGGCTGGACGCCGATCGGCCCCACGCTCCTGAAGGCCGCCGACGACCTCAAGGACGACAACGCCGAGCGCAGCCGCCGCATCGTCCTCATCTCCGACGGCGAGGACACCTGCCAGCCGCTCGACCCCTGCGAGGTGGCCCGCAAGATCGCCGCCGAGGGCATCCACCTCACCATCGACACGCTCGGCCTGGTGCCGGACGCCAAGACCCGCGACCAGCTGAGCTGCATCGCGGAGGCCACCGGCGGCACGTACACCTCGGTGCGGCACACCGACGAACTCTCGGGCCGCGTCAAGCAGTTGGTGGACCGCGCGGCCGACCCCGTCGCCGCTCCGGCGGCGACCGAGGGCGCCGCCCGGTGCTCCGAGGCCCCGCAGCTGAAGGCGGGCGTCTACACCGACCGTGAGAAGTTCGGCGAGCACCGCTGGTACCGCGTGGACGTCGAGCCCGGCCAGGAGCTGCGTGCTTCCGTCAGCGTCGGGGCCGACCGCGCGGTGAACCAGGACTACGGCGTCCTGCTGCGCGCCTCGACCACGCACGGCCGCGAGATCGTACGCGGCTCCGAGGCGGGCGACGGACGCACGGACGTGATCTCGACCGGTCTGCGCTATCCGAAGCCCGAGGACGACGGGGACGGGGACGACGAGGGGGCGGACGGCGGTGAGGCCGCCGGCGAGACCGTGTGCCTCCAGGTCAGCAACTCCTTCTCGGCGCCGTCCTCGGTCAAGACGACCCCGGGTCTGCCCGTCGAGCTGGCCGTCGACCTGGTGGACGCGCCCGACGAGGCGTCGGACGTGGCGTCCTTCGGCCTGGGCAACGGCTGGTGGCTGCTCGGCGCACTGATCCTCACCGGCTTCGTCGCCGGTCTGGTCTGGGGCTGGGTCTCGCGCTGGCGCTTCGCGGTCTGGAGGACCAACTGATGCGTACGACACGTGTGCTGAGCCGGGCCGGCCTGCTGGCCGGTGCCGCGCTGCTCGCCCTGGCGGGCACGGCCGGAACCGCGTCCGCCGACGGCTCCGGTGACGCCGAGAAGTCCGCCGCGCCGACCGAGGCCGGCACCTCCTTCCGTACGGCGACGGCGATCCGCCAGGACCAGGAGGCGACGGCGGAGGCGTCCACCGGCGACTACCTGTACTGGTCGTTCCCCGCCGACATCGGGCAGCGCCCCACCGTGCACGCCACGGTGAAGCTCCCCGAGGACGCCGCCCGGCACGGCGAGTCCACCTGGCGGGTCGACGTGTACGACGGGCTGCGGCGCCGTCAGGCGTGCCGGTTCGGCGCGCAGACGAAGACGGCGGCGCAGGACGCCGCCGCGGTCGAATTGTCCTGCACGCTGCGTACCGTGCGCGCCCTGGCCGAGCCGTGGGCGAACGACCCGCTGCCCGGCACGTACTACGCGCGTCTGACGGTCACCGGCCTCAAGGCGGACGACCTGGGGCTGCCGATGCGGGCCGCGGCGTTGGTGACGTCGAACGACGCGGGCGGCGCCCAGGCGGTGGACGGCACGCTGGCGAAGCCGCTGGTGCCGGGCATCGGCACCGGGACGGCTGCGCAGTCCGCCGAGCCGGAGGACGGCTGGGCCTCGGGCTGGTGGTCGTCGCGCTGGCTGTGGACCGCGGGCGGCGGCGTGCTCGCGGCCCTCGCGGGCATCGGGGGCCACCGTCTGACGCGCGGGTCGGGGCGCCCGGCGCGCGTACCTGCGGGGATCTAGTCTCGGGGGTGGCCGGACCGGGTCGTCCGGACCGGCCGCCCCCGATCAGAACCTCGACAGACAGGAAGTTCCGCACCATGGGTGACCTGCTCCTCGTCCGGCACGGCGAGACCGAATGGTCCATGACAGGGCAGCACACCAGCTGGACGGACCTCCCGCTCACCGAGAACGGCCGGGAGCAGGCGCGAGGGCTCGCGCCGCTCGTCGGGAGGTTCCGGATCGGCGCCGCGTTCACGAGCCCCATGCAGCGGGCCAGGGACACCGCGGCGCTGGCGGGCTTCCCGGAGGCCCGCGTCGACCCCGACCTCGGCGAGTGGGACTACGGGGCGTACGAGGGGGTCACCACGGTGGAGATCCACCGCACCCGCCCCGACTGGTATCTGTTCACGGACGGAGTGGCCCCCGGCCCCGCCGGGCACCCCGGTGAGAGCCCGGAGCAGATCGGCGAGCGGGCCGACCGGATGCTGGCCAAGGTCGACGCCGCTCTGGCCAATTACGAGTCCAGTGTCGTGCTCTTCGCGCACTCCCATTTCCTGCGGGTCCTGACGGCGCGGCGCCTCGGACTGCCGGTGTCGGGCGGGGCGTTGTTCCAGCTGGCGACCGGAACGGTCTGCCGTCTCAGCACGGAGCACGGCCGCCCGGTGGTGGCGAGCTGGAACATTCGGCCGTGAAAACAGGCAGACTCTGTCTCATTAAGCACTCTCACCACCACGAAGGATCGTGAATGATCACGCTCAAGAAGGAAGACGGACCGGCGGACCTGGGCGGCGTGACCCGTCTGTCCATAGGCGTGTCCTGGGACCCCACCGTCGGCAGCAGCGGCGGTCTGATGGGCAAGCTCCGCCAGAAGGCCGGCACCGACCTCGACCTGATCGCCATCGCGATGTCGGGGGCCGACCCGGTCCGTCTGGCCGGTCTCGACTCGCTGGACCCGCTGGGCAACGGCTCGCTGGTGCACAGCGGCGACAACCAGACCGGCAAGGGCGACGGCGACGACGAGACGGTGACCGTCGAGTTCGAGCGCGTGCCGGACAACATCACCTCCATCGTGTTCGTCGCCGCCGCGTACAAGAAGCGCAGCGCCTTCCAGAACGCGCGCAACATCAGCTTCAAGGTGTACGACGCCACGGGCGGCAGCACCCAGCAGGTCGCCGACATCTGGCCGAGCCTGCTCACGAACGACAACGGCTGCGCCGTGGCCAAGGCGATCCGGGAAGGGTCGTCCTGGAAGCTCCAGGTCATCAATGAGACCGGCAAGATCAAGCAGGGCGACGAGCAGGCCCTGATGCGCTTCGCCATGAGCAAGTAGCGGCGGGCAGCACGCAGAGGCCGGGCCGGCCGGGGCGGGACCACCGGCCGGCCTGCCGGACTCGGCGCCACCGACGTGCTGCTCGACACCTGCCCCGGCGTGCCCGGCGAGCGCGGCACCGCCGACGGTGTCCGGCGGCCGTTGTCAGTGGGACCGGGCACCATCGGAACCAGACGGCAGGATCTGGGGAAGAGGTGGGCGCATGACGAAGCCTCCGACGGCCGCGCAGCGGCGCATCATCGAGGCCGCCGACCCGGCGACGGGACGGCTGAGCGGGAGCGAGACACAGCTGGCGGGGCTCGTGCGCCACGGCCTCGCCTTCCGGCACCCCCGGCCGCCGCACGCCTGTTTCCTGACGCCCGCGGGCCATCGCGTCCGGGAGGGCGCCCAGGATCCGTCCGCCGCCGGGGTCCCCGCTCCGGCCCCGGCCGCGCCCGCCGCCACGGGGCTCTTCGCCGCCCGCACCGGCGCCGAGCCCGCGCCACCGCCGGACGCCGGGAGCCCCGCGGCACGCGCCCGCGACGTACGCAGTGCCTGGGAAGGGCTCCTGGAGCTGCGCCGCATGACCAATCCGGACGGCGCGCGGGACCGGCCCTGCGGCTGGGAGCGCACGCATCTGGTGCAGGCCGCCGCGCTGGCCCTGGAGGCTGCGGGCTGCCCGCCGGGACCCGAGGGCTACCGCGTGGACGAGACCCCGCAGCCCGAGGCCGTCGCCGTGCGCGATCCGGCCCCCGAGAGGCTGGGAGCATGCGCGGCGGCGCTGGAAGCCGCGGGCTGGCAGGTCAGCGAACACGCCGAGCGCCCGCGGGGCGCGCGCTATCTCCTCGCGTCGCCCAGGAGGGGCTAGACACGGGGCGCCGAAGAAGTGACCTTGCTCCACCACCGAAGGGAATGTCGTGTCGCAGCCGTTTTCCGTGAGCATCGGCGTCCGTGGGTACGAGACGGACTCCCAGGGCCACCTGAACCAAGCCGTCTACCTCCAGTACGCCGAGCACGCCCGCTGGTCGATGCTGCGCGCCGCGGGCATCGAGCAGGCGGACCTGCTCGCCAAGGGGGTCGGCCCGGTCGCCCTGGAGAACACCATCCGCTACTTCAGCGAACTGCGCGCGGGCGACGAGGTGGAGGTGACCTGCGCGTTCGTGTGGGGCGAGCGCAAGACGTTCCGCATCGAGCAGTCGATCCGCAAGGCGGACGGCACCACGGCGGCCGAACTGCACTCCGTCGGCGGCCTGTTGGACCTCGACGCGCGACAGATGGTGACGGATCCCCGCGCGTACTTCAGGGCGCTGGCCGGCGACCCGACCGTGATCGGCCTCTGACGTGACCGGCCTCTGCTCAGGAGGCGCGGGAACTAGATTGGCGGGTGATCGTTCTTTCAAGCAACAGCCAGGACCGCTCACCCACAGGAGGCCCCCTCGTGTCGGACCGTGACCCCCAAGCCGACGCCGCCGCGGAGATACGCGCGCGCATCGACACCAGCACGCCGCACTCGGCCCGCTTCTGGAACTACTTCGTGGGCGGCAAGGACAATTACGAGAAGGACCGCGAACTGGGCGACCACATCAAGGAGATCCACCCGGGTCTGGTCGACGTGGCGCGCCTGAGCCGGCGCTTCCTCGGCCGCGCGGTCCAGTATCTGGCGACGGAGCAGGGCATCCGCCAGTTCCTCGACATCGGCACGGGCCTGCCGACCGCCGACAACACGCACGAGGTCGCCCAGCGCGTGGCCCCGGACTCCCGGATCGTCTACGTGGACAACGACCCGCTCGTCCTGGCCCACGCCCGCGCGCTGCTCACCAGCACGCCCGAGGGCCGGACCGCGTACATCGACGCCGACCTGTACTCCCCCGAGGCCATCCTGGAGTCCGCGGGCGCCACCCTGGACCTCTCCCGGCCGGTCGCCCTGATGATCCTCAACACCCTGGGACACGTGGGTGATTACGCGCAGGCGCGTGATCTGGTGTCCCGGCTCATGGCGGGCCTGCCGTCCGGCAGCCATCTGGTGATCAGCGACAGCACCGCCACCAGCGAGGGCATGATCGCCGCGTCGAACGAGTACAACAGGAGCGGCGCGATCCCGTACCACGTCCGCAGCGTGAAGGAGATCGGCGGCTTCTTCGACGGCCTCGAACTGGTGGAGCCCGGCGTCTCCCAGGTCACGCGCTGGCGTCCCGACTCCGAGGACGCGACGCCGGTCGACGCGTACGGCGCGGTGGGCCGCAAGCCGTAGCCGTCCTCCCGCGGCCGGGCGGCTGTTAGACCGATCCGGGTACACCTCTTGCCTCACGGCGGGCCGGGCCATTAGCGTCCGGCCAGCCGTGAATCTACGCGCGTCGCGACCCGAGCGAGAGGCCCCTGACCATGCGTAAGACCGTTCTGACCGCAATGACCGCCCTGGGCGCGGTAATTGCCCTCTCGCTCGGCACCGGACCGTCGGCGGCGCGGCCGGAGGCCGGGCGGTGGCAGCAGATCGGGGACGACGTGAAGTCGGGCATCAGCGGCCTCGCCGTCACCTCGCATTCGGGTGACGAACTCCGCGCCCTCGTCGTACGCGACAACAAGCAGCCCGGCGAGAACCGCATCGCCGAGGTGACCCACCGCATCGGCCGCCCCGCCGAGGTCGCGGCGATCACCTGGCAGGACGGCATCGAGCCGGTCGACCTGGAGGCGGTCGACGCGGTGCCGGGGACGTCCGACGAGTACGTGGCCGTGGCAAGCCGCGGCCTCGCCTACCACGTCAAGCTGACCGACGCCGGGGAGAGCGCGGAGGTCCTGGACATCACACCGCTGCCGTCGATCGGCGCGGGCGACAACTTCGAGAGCTTCACCCTCACCTCGCGCCACGGCAGGACGGCGGCGGTCTGGGCGGACCGGGGCGCGGGCCCGGACCGCCCGGCGACGCTGTACGCGGCTCCGTTCTCCGTCGACGCGTACGGCGACTCGAAGTTCGGGGCGGTGCAGAAGGCGACCTATCGTGCGCCCTACCCGAAGGGCGACGTGCGCCACGCGTCGGACATCGAGGTGACCAAGTCGGGCCGTCTCCTGGTCAGTTCGGCCGCCGACGCCGGTGACGACGGGCCCTTCGACTCGGCCGTGAGCGACGCGGGCACGCTGACCGTCACCTCCGCGGGAAAGGTACGGCTCTCCGTCGACCGGTCGCCCCAACTCCTGGAGACGTTCCAGGGCTACAAGATCGAGGGACTGCACTGCGTCCCCGGCTCCCGCCTCGCGGCCCTCGGCACGGACGACGAGAACGCGGGCGGCTCCCTCACCACCCGCCGCCTCTGCGACTGACCCGGACACCGCACGCCCGCCGCTCGCGCCGCACGGGACGTACCCCGGGTTCAGGGGCGCTGAGCCGCCACCAGTTCCCGGGCCTCCTCGGGGGTCGAGACCGAGGGCGGGGAGCCCTCAAGCGGCTGGCGGGCCGTCTCCTTCATCGCGGCCACCGCGATGATGCCGACCAGACCGGCCAGCATCGTGTAGAACGCGGGCATCAGGTCGTTGCCAGTCGCACCGATCAACGCGGCGACCACCAGCGGGGTCGTACCGCCGAAGAGCGAGACCGAGATGTTGAAGCCGATGGACAGCGAGCCGTAGCGGACGTCCGTCGGGAAGAGCGCCGGCAGCGAGGAGGACATGGCGCCCAGGTAGCAGACCAGCGCGAGGCCGAGGATCAGCAGACCGGTGAAGACCGCGACCGTGCCGCCCTGCTTGATGAGCAGGAAGGCCGGGAGGGCCAGGACGAAGAAACCCACCGAGCCGGCCATCAGGACCGGCTTGCGGCCGATGCGGTCGGAGAGGCGGCCGACGGAGTTGATGAGCGCCATCAGGATCAGCATGACGACCACGATGGACATCAGGCCGCCGGTCTCGCCGAAGCCGAGCTGCGTCAGATACGTCGGCATGTACGACAGCAGCATGTAGTCGGTGACGTTGAACGCGGCCACCAGCGCGATGCAGAGCAGCATCGCCTTCCACTGGCCGAAGAAGGAGTCCTTGAACGACTTCTTCTGGCGCTCGGCGGCCGGTCCGCTCTCGGCCTCCGCCATCTTCTGGAAGGCGGGCGACTCGTCGAGCTTCAGCCGCAGGTAGAGACCGATGAGGCCGAGCGGCGCCGCCACCAGGAACGGGATGCGCCAGCCCCAGGACTGCATGGCGTCGTCGCTGAGGCCCATGGTCAGGGCGGTGACCAGGACCGCCGCGACGGTGTAGCCGATCAGGGTGCCGAACTCCAGGAAGGAGCCCCAGAACCCGCGGCGCTTGTCCGGCGCGTACTCGGCGATGAAGGTCGCGGCGCCGCCGTACTCACCGCCCGTCGAGAAGCCCTGCACCATGCGGCAGAAGACGAGCAGGACCGGCGCCCACACGCCGATCGTGGCGTAGCCGGGGATCAGGCCGATCGCCAGGGTCGCCGTCGACATCATGATCATGGTCAGCGCGAGGATCTTCTTGCGGCCGACGCGGTCGCCGAGCGGGCCGAAGAACATGCCGCCGATGGGACGGACCAGGAAGGCAGCGGCGAACGTCGCGAGCGAGGAGAGCGTCTGCGCGGTGTCGTTGCCGGAGGGGAAGAACTCCTTGCCGATGATCACCGCGAGGTAGGCGTAGACGCCGAAGTCGTACCACTCCATGGCGTTGCCGAGCGCGGTCGCCTTCACCGCCCGCTTGACCTGGGCCTCTTCGGTGACGGTGATGTCCGACTGGCGAAGGCGCGGGTTCTTGCGGCGGTGGATCGCCCGGAAGAGCGTGCGGTGCCGGGCTATGGCCTCCGGAGCGGGCGGTGCCGGTATTTCAGGGGCTTCGGGCGCGCTCACGGTGCAGTCACTCTCTTGCTCGGCAATGGCTGTCATCGACCGCCTGACCTGGGTGGTCAGAGATCGACGGACGTTCACCTGCCCAGTTGGCGTCGATCAACACTGCCTATTTCGGAAAGTGGAAGATGCCCGCCGTTGGTCCCCGATGCGGGGGCCCCAAGTCCTGATTCCTCGGGACTTGGGGCCCGAATCGCCCGGCGAAGGCCCGGCGACCCGCCCGCCGCGGGATCCGCGGCTCGCTCAGCGCGCGTACAGCTGCGCCGTCGGCACGATCTGCTGCTCCTGGCCGGGGCTGGACCAGAGCAGCTTCATGTGGGCCTCGCCGGTCTGTTCCGCGTACTCGACCTTGATGGAGTGCCGCTTGCCCGCGGTCAGCGCGATCTGCCCCTTGTCGGTCTTCGGCTCATGGGGTGTCCATGCGTCGATGACGAGCTTGCCGTCGACCCACACCCGCGCCATGTCGTCCGACACGGTCGTCAGCGTGTACGTCTCCGAGCGGCGCGGCTCCAGCGTCCCGGTCCAGCGGACGCTGAACCGGTCGGCGGGGATGCTCGCCGCCGGTGAGCCCCCGAACTTCCACGCGTGGTTGACGGAGCGGTCGGTGCGGGTGATCTTCGGGGTGCCGCTCAGGTCGGCGTTGTCGAAGACCTCCTGCTTCAGACCCGTGCCGCGACCGGGGCGGGCGGTCGGCCCCGGGTCCACCGTCAGCTCGACGACCGGGGCGGTGTCGTTGGTGGCGGCGCCGGACGGCTTCAGGTCGAAGCCGTCGCCGGCCTCGGTGACCGTCACCTTCTGACCGCTGCCGAGCACCCGCGCCGACGTGACGTCGAAGGCGGTACGCGCCGTCAGGTGCAGGGCGGCGCCGGCCGCGGGCCACCGGGTGACCGCCGCGTACAGCTTGTTGCCCTTGCGGCTGACCGAACCCCAGGACGGTTCCTCGACGAGTCCGCCGAAGCGGGCGCCGAAGACCGCTTCGCCCTGGCCCGCCGTCCGCAGCCAGTCGCCCATCTGCTGCAGGCGGTCGACGGAGGGCCGCGGGATACGGCCGCGGGCGTCGGGGCCGACGTTCAGGAGGTAGTTGCCGCTGCGGGAGGTCGTGGAGAGGAGGTTGCGGACCAGGGTGGACGACGACTTCCAGTCGGTGTCGTAGCGCGCGAAGCCCCAGTGGCCGTTGAGGGTCATGCAGGATTCCCAGAGCTGGCCGTCGACGGGGGCGCCGGGGATCTCCTGCTCGGGGGTGCCGTAGTCGCCGTCGACGACGCGGCGCTTGCCGACGCGGTTGTTGATGATCAGGTCGGGGTCGAGGCCGCGGAGATAGGCCTCCAGCCGCTCGCCGTCCCGCGCCGTCCAGGGGTTGTGGGGCTTGTCGGTGTCCCACTCGCCGTCGAACCACAGCAGGGCGGGGTCGTAGGTGTCGACCAGCTCCTTGAGCTGGGCGCGCATCCGCTTCTCGTACTTCGGGAAGGTGGCCGGGTCGGGGAAGTCGGGGTCGTGCCAGTCCCAGATCGAGTAGTAGAAGCCGAGCTTGATGCCCGCCTCGTCGGATGCCTTCTTCAGCTCGGCGAGGATGTCGCGCTTCTTGTCGAAGGACGAGTGGTCGCGCAGGTTCCAGTCGTTGACCTTCGTCGGCCACATCGCGTACCCCTCGTGGTGCTTCGAGGTGATGACGATGTAGCGCATTCCGGCGTCCTTGGCCGCCTTGACGACGGCCTTGGCGTCGAAGTCGGCGGGGTCGAACGCCGCGGCCTGCTTCTCGTACTCCGCCTTCGGGATGTCGCACTGGCGCTGGATCCACTCGGCGTCGCGGCAGACCGAGCCGTCGGCCTTCTTGTACTCGCCTTCCAGGTGGGAGTACGCGCCGAAGTGGATGAACATGCCGAAGCGGTCCTGCCGCCACCAGTTGGTGCGGTCGGCGGTGAAGGGGTCGTCGGTGGCGTGGTCGGTTCCCGGGCCCGCGGGGGTCGCGGTCCGCTGAGCCGCTGAGGCCATCGGTGCTTTCGGGGCGGGGGATTCCGTCGGTGCCGCGACGGCCGCGGGGACGGCGGTGGCGGCGAGGGCCGAGGCGAGGAGCAGGGCGATCCCGGCGACTCTTCGCCGGGCACGGCTGAGCTGGGTGCGCATGGGGGCAGCTCCCTGAGGTTGACGGGTCGCTCGGGAACGTAGGGTCGAATACATCGGATGTCAATGCGCTCAACTGACCCTGACGGGGCGGATGTTGGCGTGATCAAGCTTCATCGCTCCGATGACTGAAGGTGTCACCCTCCCCGAGGCGCGCCACTCACCGCACCCCGCCTCCCTCGTCCCCCTCCCTCCCATCTCCATAAAGTTTTCAAGTGAATTCCGATCGATGCGCGAAAGGAATCTGTGACTCCGACAAATCGCCGAAACATGTCGCCCGGCCCCACTGCCGCACTATTGACTATTAACCGGAAGCGCCTTTGTGAAGGTGGTGTAGCATCGGATCAGGCAGATAATTCGTCTACGATGAGAATCGGCCAACGGGGGCCAGGGGGACCGTCAATGTCATCGATAAAGATCCTGCTTGTCGACAGCGAACAACTCGTGCTCGAAGGATTCCGAAAGCTTCTCGACGGGTTTACGGAATTCCGCGTCGTGTCCATTGCCCACGACGCCGCCGCCGCGCTCGGCCACCTGCGCGCGCACCGCCCGCAGATCGTCGTGATGGGCCTCGGCGTCCCCGGCACGGGCGGCGTGGACGCGATCCGGGCCGTTCGCCGCGCGTCCGGCCACGTGCGCATCGTCATCCTCTCCTCCAACCAGCAGCCGGTGTACATGCGCGAGGCCTTCGTGGCCGGAGCCAACGCCTACCTCTCCCGCAGCATCGACGCGGACGAACTGCGCACCACGCTCCTCGCCGTGCACCGCGACGGCGCCGCCTTCTCCGCGGCCACCGCGGGGCCGATCCTCCAGCTCATGGCGGGCCGCCACCGCGGTGAGGACGCCGCCCTCTCCACCCTGACCGAGCGCGAGCGGCAGATCCTGTCCCTGGTCGCCGAGGACCACGAGACCGCCTGCATCGCCACCGCCCTGGGCATTCGCCCCAAGACCGTGCGCAACTACCTGAGCCGCATCTACGCCAAACTGGGCACCCCGAACCGCGTCCAGACCGTCCTGTACGCCAAGCGCTCCCTGGGCCGGCACCAAGGCCTCGCGACGGACCCGTGACGCATGGCGACGCCCTTTCCCTGACCCGGTGCGGGGAAAATTTCCAATGCCCGTGCAATGGGGCGGTTCACCGCACTTCGGCCACCGCCCTGCACCACGCCGCACCCGCGTCGGCAAGGGCGACGGGGAAGGCCATAAAGGTGAACGCGCCCTTTTCCGGCAGGTCCCGCAATCGGGCCAATCCCTCGATCTGGATGAACTCCCGTTTCCTCCCATGGATATGCGTGGGCCAGAGAGCGGCCGGATCCCCGGTCGCGTAGAAGGACTCCACCATCGCGCGCGCCGGGCCGTCGAAACTCCAGCAGTCGGTTCCGAGCACCTTCACGCCGAGATCGAGGAGATGGTCCACGGCCCCGGGCGTGACGGCGGTCGATTCCGTGTGGTACGCGGGAGTGCCCAGGCGCAGATCCGAGTCGGTGCGGAAGAGCACGACCGTCCCCGGACCCACCTCCGAACCGGCCGCGTGCAGCGCCTCCTTCACGTCGGACGCCGTGACGCGCCCGCCGCACTCCCGTACGTCGAGGACGACACCGGGCCCGCAGAACCACTCCAGGGGCAGGTCGAGGATCTTCTTCGCGGGGCTGCCCGCGCACCGGGGGCCGTAGTGGAAGGGCGCGTCCACGTGCGTGCCCTGGTGCACGGACATCCGGTAGAACTCGTTGGACAGGAAGCAGCCGCCGGGCAGGTCGCGGGTGCGCAGCCTGCGGGTTCCGGTCAGCCAGCGCCAGTAGTTGCGCCGCCGGTCACCGCGGCTGTCCCCCGGCAGCGCCCTGATCCTGCGCGAGAGATGGCGGATGCCGTCCCGGTGGAGCCACTGCTCGAACTCCACGCCGGGTGCCCGGCGGCTGATGGGGATGCTCAGGTCCACGTATGCGGTCACGATCGGCTGTACCTCGCTTCTTCCACGCGTATTCCGTGTTTCTGGTGGGCTTCTGCTGGGCCACTGCTGGGCTTCTGGTGGGCTTCTTCCGGGCGTCTCGGTGTGCGTCTGTGTCTCTCTCGGTCTCTCTCGGTCTCTCTCTCGCCGTGACGCCTCACGCGGCGGGGGCGAGCAGGCGGTGGATCGCGGCCGCCGCCGTATGGCCGTACGCCTCCCTGACCCGGCCGAGGAGGCGGCGTACGTCCATCGCGTACTCCTGTGCTCCGGGTGCCTCCAGGGCGAACGCGGCCAGCGCGCAGCCCAGTTGGGCGGACCGTTCGAGCGGTGCGCCCCGGACGAGCCCGGCGACGAGGCCCGCCCGGAAGGCGTCGCCCGCCCCGCTCGGCTCGGCCACCGTGACCGAGCCGAGCGCGGGGACGAGGCACGGCTCACGGCCCGCGCGCTCGATCCGCGCCCCGGCGGCGCCGAGCGTGGTGACCCACGCCCCGACGCGTTCGAGGACGCCCGGACCGCTCCACCCGGTGGCCTCCCTCAACCGTCTCGCCTCGCCCTCGCCGGTGACGAGGCACCTCGCCCCCGAGACGCAGTACGTGAGCCCGGCGCGGCCCAGCGCCCCGATCCGCCACGCGGGGTGGGCCACGAACGGCAGCCCCAGCGCCCGGCACTCCGCGGTGTGCCGGAGCATGGCCACCGGGTCGCCGGGAGCGACCACCACCAGATCGAGACCCCCCGTACGCTCCGCCACGGACCGCAGCGAGAGCGTCGCCGACGCCCCCATGGCCCCCGGCCTGAAGGCGGTGATCCGCTCCCCCGCCGCGTCGGTGGCGCGCACGTGCCGCGCGGTGTGCTCGCCCGGCACGACCAGGACGGACTCGGTGTCGACCCCGTGCTGCTTGAGCCACACCTGGTAGTCGGCGAAGTCGGAGCCGGCCGCGCCGACCAGGACCGGGGTCAGGCCGAGGCGGCCGAGACCGAAGGCGATGTTGGCCGCGGCCCCGCCCCGGCGGACCGCGAACCGCTCGGCGAGGAAGGGCAGCGACGCGACGTGCGGGCGGCGTGGCCCAGGCCGACCCGCTCCCGGTCGACCCGCTTCCGACTGATCCGCTCCGGACCGGCCCGTTCCCGACCGATCCGCGCCCGGTCGGTCCGGGAAGCGGCCGGGGAAGGTCAGGAGGTGGTCCATCGCGATGGCCCCCGTGACGGCGACGGACACCGGGACCTCAGACTCCGGACTCGATCTTCCGCTTGATGCCCGCCTGGTTCTGCCGGGTGTGCAGCTGCATGCGCTCCACCACGGTCGGCAGGGGGACATCAAAGGCGTCGTCGACCTCGAAGTCCTGGACCCAGGTCATCAGGGTCCCCTCGGGCACCGGCCGGTAGCTCCACCTGAGGTGCATGTAGCGGAAGGGGAAGAGCGGATCGCGCCGCTCGGCGACCGCCGTGAGCTCGCGGTGGTCCAGGAGCCGCCAGGAAGTCCAGGTCGCGCCCTCGGGGTTGGTCAGCTCGAAGAGGATCTCGGTCCAGCGCCCGTCCCGCTCCTCGGAGACCACCTTGGCGTGGCGGTACTCGTCGAAGAGGTCGGGCCAGCGGCCGATGTCATTGGTGATCTCGAAGACGCGCAGGGCGTCGGCCTCGATGACCACGCTGTTCTCGATCCTGGGCATCGGCTCAGCTCCCCACCGGGGCGACGCCCGCGGTCAACAGGCGGCGCACGCCATCGACGAGGTCGCCAACGGTGCGGAAGCCGCCCTCGGCGTCGGCGTCGATGCTGACGCCGAAGTGCTGTTCGAGGGCGACGACGATCTCGACCAGCTCGGTCGAGTCGATGTCGAGGTCGTCGGCCAGGCGCTGGTCGTCGGTCAGCTCCTCGCTCTCGAAGCCGGCACCGCGCAGGACGGTGACCACGTTCTCTCGGATGTCCGTGTCCATGGAACTCACGTGCTCCTTCCGGTGGTTCGGAGGGTGTAGGTGGTGCGGATGGTTTAAGTGGTGCGGAGGGTTCGGATCAGATGACTCGCTTCGCATGGCCCGGTGAGGAAGCGCGGGTCAGTCGGCGACCGCGATCGCCACGGCCACGCCCGCCTCGTGCGAGATGCTCACGTGCAGCCCGCTGTAGCCCGCGCGCCGGAACGCCTCACCGGCCCGCCCCGTCAGCCGGGGCGCCGGTGCCCCCGACGCCTCGCGGCCGATCTCCACGTCCCGCCAGCCAAGGCCTTCGCCGTGGCCGCCGAGTGCTTTGCGCACGGCCTCCTTGGCGGCGATGCGGCCGGCCATGCGGGAGGCCCGGTGGCGGGGCGATCCGCCGTCGCACAGGGCCAGTTCGTTGACGGTGAGAAACCGCTCCACGAGCCGCCGCCCCCGCCGCTCGGTCATGGCGCGCAGCCGCTCGACGTCCACGACGTCGATGCCCACCGCGCGGATCCCGGCCGACGGCGGCAGGGCGCCCCGCACGGTCAGCGGCTCAGCAGCAGACATGCGTTGACACCTCCCAGGCCGCGCGAGACCACCAGTGCGTGCGCGCGGTCGGCCAGGGGCCGTGCCTGCCCCGCGACCACGTCGAGGTCGATGCCGGGAGCGGCGTGGTCCAGGTTCGGGGTCGGCGGCAGCACCCCGTCGCGCAGGGCCCGCAGGGCGAGCGCCGCGTCGGCGGGCGCCGCCGCGCCCAGGAGATGGCCGAAGCCCGCCTTGGGCGCGGTGACCGGGAGCCGCCGGGCGACGGCGGGGCCGAACGCCTCGTGCAGCGCGTATCCCTCGGTCACGTCCTCGAAGGGAACGCCCGAGCCGTGCGCGAAGACCGCCCCGATGTCGGCGCCCGCGATCCCGGCGCGTTCCGTGGCGGTGCGCAGGGCGCGGGCGAGGACCTGCCCGGTCGGCTCGACGGTGTAGTACGGCATGTAGCCGTCGGTGCTCACGCCCCAGCCGGCCAGCTCCCCCAGGATCCGCGCCCCGCGCGCCTCGGCGTGTTCGCGGCGCTCCATGACGAGGAACACCGCGCCCTCGCCGAAGACGCTGCCGCCGTGGCCCGCGTCGAAGGGGCGGTACAGCTCATGCGGGTTGAGCGAGCCGCGGGACTTGGCGCCGAGCCCGCTGGTCTCCATGCAGAGCCAGCCGTACGGCGACAGGGGCGCCTCCACGCCCCCCGCGACCACGAGGTCCGCGCGGTCGCGCAGGAGCGTCTCGGCCCCGCCGATCAGGGCGTACGCGCCGCTGGCCCGGTCGGCGACGAACGTGCGTGCCGGGCCCTTGATCCCCTGGTCGATGCAGATGTTGCCCTGGGGCGCCGCGGGGAACCAGGCGGTCGCCTGGTAGGGGCTGAGCGCGCGCGGCCCGTCGGTCCACAGGTGGCGCAGCTCGCGTTCGGCGAACTCCCAGCCGCCCAGGATGTTCCCGACCATGACGCCGGTGCGCTCGGCGGACGCGTCCTCGCCCACGGTGACGCCGGCGTCCGCGAGGGCCTGCCGCACGGCGTGGACGGACAGGTGCGTGAAGCGGTCGGTGCGCTTGACGAAGCGGGAGGGCAGTTCGGCGCCCGCGTCGAAGTCGGCCTGGCCCGCCGCCGACGTCGCGTACGAGGAGGCGTCGAAGCGGTCGATGGCGGTGACGCGCGGGACACCGTCGCGTGCGCTGTCCCACAGGGGATCGATGCCGGTGCCGGCCGGGGTGACCGCGCCGATGCCGGTGATGACGACGCTCATCGGTGCGCCCCTTCCCGTACGGCCCGTGTGACGAGGGCGGCGTGCAGTCCCGCGAAGCCGCTGGCGCCCTTGAGGATCGCCTCGCCGTGCCACGGGCGGCCCTCGCCGGGGACGTAGTCGAGGTCGCAGGTGGGGTCGGGGTTCTCGTAGTTGGCGGTCGGGTGGACGAAGGAGTGCTTGCCCGCGAGGGCGCAGAGCACGATCTCCATGGCGCTCGCGGCGGCCAGCGCGTGGCCGACCATCGACTTCGCCGAGTTCACCGGGATCTCGCGGGCGCGCTCGCCGAGGGCGAGCTTGAGGGCGCTGGTCTCGCACGTGTCGTTCTGCGGGGTGGAGCTGCCGTGCGAGCTGACGTGGTCGATGTCCTCCGGACGCAGGCCGGCCTCCGCTACGGCCTGTGTCATGGCGCGGGTCAGGTCGGCGCCGTCGGAGAGCAGGTCCGTCATGTGCGCGGCGTTGGAGGTGTGCGAGAAGCCGTCGACCGTCAGGTAGGGCGCGGCTCCCCGGCGCTCGGCGTGTTCGCGCGACTCCAGGACGACGACTCCGCAGCCCTCGCCGAGCACGAAGCCGTCGCGGCCCGCGTCGTACGGCCGCGAGGCGGCCTCGGGCCGGTCGGCGTGGATACGGGAGAGGCAGTTGATGATCTCGAAGGACGCCACCGTCACCGGAGTGATGGGCGCCTCCGTGGCCCCCGCGATCATCACGTCCGCCTCGCCGTGGCGGATCGCGTCGTAGGCGTGGCCGATCGCGTCGACGCCGCCGATGCAGCCGGTCGACAGGGTCACGCAGGGGCCTTGCATGCCGAGGAGCGCGGAGAGGATCGTGCCGGGGGTGTTCGACATGGACGCGAGGTACAGGTCGCGGCCCGCCTCGGCCGGGTCGATGGGCCCCCGGCCCTCGTCGGTGACCCGCAGGAACTCCTCCTCCATCTTCGGGGTGCCGCAGACGGCCGTGGACAGCGAGAGTCCGGCGCGCACCGGGTCGTAGGTGCCCCGGTCGAGTCCGGCGTCCCGTACGGCCTGGAAAGCCGCCGCGACGGCGAACTGCGTGTACCGGTCCAGGCGTTGCACCTCGGGCGGCAGTCCCGGGATCTGCTCTTCGAATCCGGCGACCTCGGCGATCGCATCGGAGGCGAATGCGAAGTTCCCGAAGAGGGCCGAACTCGTGATGTCGGACAGGGGTTTGGTGACGCTCTTTCCCGCCGAGACCGTTTCCCAGAATGCTTCTGTTCCGATACCGGCCGGGCTGACCACGCCCAGGCCGGTGACCACCACTTCTCGTACGTGCATCACTGACGCCTTTCTCCGGTGAGGACGGTGATGAGGCCGGGCGTGACGGATTCCTGTGCCGTCACGCCGTATTTCTCCATGACCGCGCGGTACGCGGATTCCTCCTGGACCCCGCCCGCCTCGGTGTTCACCAGGAGGCTGAGCGCGATCATCGGGCGGTGCAGGGCGGGCCGCCCCGGCTCCTGGCGCATGACGTCGACGATCAGGAGGGTGCCGCCGGGGCGCAGCAGCCGCGCGCACTCCTGGACGAGGCGCTCGGTGGCGTCCGGGCCCGCGAAACGGCTCAGGTGGGCGAGGACGACGGTGTCGAAGCAGCCGTCGGGGAAGGGCGCCCCGGGTAAGTCGCCCGCGTAGTCCCGGGTGAAGTCGGCGGGGACGAAGCGGAACCGCTCCGCCACGCCGAACTCCGCGGCGCGCTCCCGGGCGGCGGTGAGCAGCTCCGGGGCGTCGTGGGCCACCACCCGTGCCCGCGGGTCGGCGGCGGCCAGGGCGATGCCCCACTCACCGGCGCCCGAGGCGAAGTCCAGGACACGGCCCGCGCGCGGCAGGGCCAGTTCCCGCGTCACGCGGAAGGCGGTGCGCACGCCCACCGGGAAGATCCCGGCGAACATCCCCGGATACCGCCCCCGGTTCTCCGGCAGGCCCAGCTCGCCGCCGCCGTGCCCGCCGGTGCGCACCAGGTCGGTGAGGCCGCTCCACTGGTCCCACTCCGCGAGGACGTCCGCGAAGTGGCCGCCGAGGTAGCCGCGACCGCCCTCGACGAGATGGGCGCGGGAGGTGTCGGTGAGCGTCCAGCTCTCCTCGGCACCGCCCGCGACCAGGCCGAGCTCCTCCAGGGCGGCGAGCAGTGCGCGCAGCGCGGCGGTGTCGCAGCCCAGTTCGGCGGCGAGGCCCCGCGTGCCGCGCGAGCCCCGGGCGAGGCCGGTGAACACGCCCAGGTCCAGGGCGGTGCCGAGCACTCGGGCGCGGGCGAAGCCGAAGTTCAGGGCGAGGAGCGGGCCGGGGTCCGGCGCGTCTTCGTAGGGAGCGAGCGCGCGGCGGTGGGCCGCGGTCGTCGGGGCAGTCACTTGCCGGCCTCCAGGAGGCTCACGTACTCGGGGTTCTGCGTGTACTCGTACGGGTCCTCGGAGAGGAACACGTTCCGTACGGGGGGCCGCTCGCAGGGTGCGACGACCAGGAACCGGCAGGTCTGGTCCGGGCCCGTGACGAAGCCGTGGGGTTCGCCCCGGGGGATGAAGATGGCGTCGCCGGGGCCCACTTCCTCGGTCTTGCCCTGCTCCGGCATGACGAGTCCCATCGACCCTTCGAGCACATAGATCTCGTGCTCCCACTCGTGGTAATGCGGTGGCGTGGAACCGTTCGGGGAGACCTCGAATTCGGTGAGGACGAAGCGGTCGGCGCCGTCCGGTGTGTCGATGAGTTTCCGGTGGAGGGTCTCCTTCGCCCCCGGTTCGCGGACTATCTCCGCCTTGACGTGGGTCCTGTGCACACGCTTCATGGGCTGCCTTTCTCCGGGTTTCTCGGGATGGGGTGGGGCGCGGCGCTCTCCCGGTGTTTTCGCGGGTTTCGCGGCTGTCGCCGCCGCGCGGTTCTCGCGGAATACGCGGCTTTCCCGGGGCGCCTCACTCGAAGGTAGGTCGGCGGCAGCAAGGCCCTCTATGGGCAAGAACCGCCGCCGACCACGGGACATGGAGCCGCACTTGCCCGGGACACCGGCCCACGGGGGCGGGACAAAGTCCCGGTGGGCGGGCTACGCTTCCCCGAGCGCTTCGGAAATCGAAGCGGTCAGGAGGAGTGACACCGATGGCCCTCGACGTACGTGACGTACTGGCGCCCGGCGCACCCGAACGGACCCGGCTCCTGCTCGCGCCGGACGTCGTCTTCCACAGCCCGGTGGCCGACTACGGCGGGCGGGACGACGTGGCGCACCTGCTCCCGAAGATCGGTCAGTGCCTGGCGGGGCTCGAACCACTGCGGGAGTTCACCGGTGCCGACGCGGGCGGACGGGCAGGGGAGCAGAAACAGGGACAGGAGCAAGGGCAGGGGCGGGAGCAGCACGGCGTGACGACCTTCACCGCCAGGGTCGGCGAGGAGTCGGCCTACGGGGTGCTTGAGCAAATACTCGACGGAGAGGGCCGGCTGGCGGAGGCGACCCTGCTGATCAGGCCGCTGCACGTGCTGAAGGCCGCCGTGTCCCGGATGGGCGACGCGCTCAGCGCCGACCCTCTGCCGAGTCGGCGCTGACCTCCGTCGCCCAGCGCTCGGCCCACGCGTCCAGCGGGCGCAGGGCCTGGTGGACCTCGTGGCCGAGCGCGGTCAGGACGTAGGAGCTGTCGGGCAATTGCCGCACCAGCCGGGCTTCGAGCAGCTCGGTCAGGCGCTGGCGCAGCACGCTGGACGACATCGCGTCGCACCGCTCCCGCAGCGCACGGAACCCGAGCGGCTCGGCCCGCAGCTCCCAGACGATCCGCAGACTCCAGCGCCGCCCGAGAAGGTCGAGGGCGGCCATCAGGGGCCGTCCGGTGGTGGAGGCGCGGGTCGGCTTACCGGGCAGCGGAACGGTCATCCGGCGACGCTAGCACCGGCCGGCACCGGGGCTTCGCCGCTCCGAGCGGCAGAGCGCGGGTGGCAGTGCGCGGGTGGCAGAGCGCGGGCGGCACACGCACCCCGGGTCGCGTCGCGAAACCGCGCCGCGCCGGGCCGGCCCAGCCGGGGCGCCGCGTCGTCTTGACCATGGTTCCCGGGCGGTTCATCGTGGTGCGCCGTCCCGCACCGCCCGGGTGGCCGCCCGGGCTTCGCCGAACCGGGAGGGTATCCCTACGTCATGCCCCTGCCCCGCCGCACCTTCCTCAGCGCCCTCGCCGCGACGACCGGCGCCGCCGTCGCCTGCTCCGGCTCCCCCGCGGACGGCTCCCCCGCGGACGGCGCCCCCACCTCCGAGTCCCCCGCCGCCAAGGCCGCCCGGCGGCTGCTGCCAGGACACTGGAAGCAGCTGACGTTCCTCACCGAGGGAGCCGCCGACACCTTCCGGGTGTCCGGGCGGCGCGGGCAGCTCACCGTCGCCGGACCGACGCCCGCCGCCCAGCTCACCGGCCTGCGGCACTACTTGAAGCACACCGCCCACGCCAACATCACCTGGGCGGGCGAGCAGCTGGACCTGCCCGGCCGGCTCCCCGCCCCGGACCAGCCCGTGACCGGGCGGGCCAACGCCCCGCACCGCTTCGTCCTCAACGACACGAACGACGGTTACACGGGGGCGTACCACGACTGGTCGTACTGGGAGCGCGAGATCGACGTGCTCGCGCTGCACGGCTACAACGAGGTGCTCGTGTACGTCGGCGCCGACGCGCTCTACCACCGCGTGTTCCAGGAGTTCGGCTACTCCGACCGGGAGATGCGCGAGTGGATCCCGGCCCCGGCGCACCAGCCGTGGTGGCTGCTCCAGAACATGTCCGCGTTCCCCCACCCGGTCTCCCGCCGGCTCCTGGACCGCAGAGCCGCGTTGGGCCGCCGGATCGCCGACCGGCTGCGCGAGCTCGGCATGACCCCGGTCCTGCCCGGCTACTTCGGCACGGTCCCGCCCGGCTTCACCGCGAGGAACCCCGGCGCGAGGACCGTGCCGCAGGGCGACTGGGTCGGCTTCGCGCGGCCCGACTGGCTCGACCCGCGCACCGAGCACTTCGGACGGGTGGCCGCCGCCTTCTACCGCGTCCAGGACGAGCTGTTCGGCGCGTCGACGATGTACAAGATGGACCTCCTGCACGAGGGCGGGAAGCCGGGCGACGTCCCGGTCCCGGACGCGGCGAAGGCCGTCGAGAAGGCACTGCGAGCCGCGCACCCCGGCGCCACCTGGGTGATCCTCGGCTGGCAGAGCAACCCGCCCCGGGCCATCGTCGACGCCGTCGACAAGTCGAGAATGCTGGTGGTCGACGGCCTCTCCGACCGCTTCCCGAAGGTCACCGACCGCGAGTCCGACTGGCACGGCACCCCGTACACCTTCGGCTCGATCTGGAACTTCGGCGGGCACACGGCGCTGGGCGCCAACACCCCCGACTGGGCCGAGCTGTACGAGAAGTGGCGCACCAAGGAGGGCAGCGCCCAGCGCGGCATCTCCCTGATGCCGGAGGCGGCCGACAACAACCCCGCCGCCTTCGAGCTCTTCTCCGAACTGGCGTGGAAGACAGGCGAGTTGGACCTCAAGACGTGGTTCGCCGACTGGTCCGTGTCGCGTTACGGCGCCGCCGACCCGCACGCGTCCGCCGCCTGGGACGTCCTGCGCCGCACCGCGTACGGCACGACCCGCGCCGACGAGTGGTCCGAGGGCGCGGACGGCCTCTTCGGCGCGCGCCCCGACCTGGCGGCGACGTCGGCGGCGGCCTGGTCGCCGAAGGCGATGCGGTACGACCCCGCGGAGTTCGAGCCCGCGCTCACCGAACTGCTCGCCGTGCGCGCCGGGTTGCGGACGTCCGCCGCCTACCGCCGCGACCTCCTGGACGTGGCCCGCCAGGCCCTCTCCAACCGCAGCCGCGTGCTCCTCCCCCGGATCAAGCATGCGTACGACGACCGGGACACCGCCCTCTTCGACCGGCTCACCCGGACCTGGCTCGGCCATCTGGACCTGCTCGACGCGCTGGTGGCCACCGACTCCCGTCACCTCCTGGGCCGCTGGGTCGCCGACGCCCGCGCCTGGGGCGCCGACGCCACCGAGCGGAAGCAGCTCGCGTACGACCAGTTGTCGCTCCTCACCGTGTGGGGCACGCGGTCCGGGGCGGACGCGGGCCTGCGCGACTACGCGAACCGCGAGTGGGCCGGACTGGTCGGCGGGCTCTACCGGCTGCGCTGGGACACGTACTTCAAGGAGCTGCGATCGGCGCTCGGCGAAGGGCGCGCCCCGAAGGCCGTGGACTGGTTCACGCTCGAAGACGGCTGGATTCGTGACCCGGGACATCTCGCCGCCCGGCCGACCGGAGACACGTACAAAATCGCTGTTCAGGTGCACGAACGGCTGACCAGGACGCGATAGTCGGGCCGGGCACGGGCCTCAAGATCGTCAACTCGCCTCTCCTTGACGGGTATACGTCACCCTCGAACTCTGGTAGGAAACCTTCCTAACAGTACGCGGAAGAGCCCAAGAGTCATCGGATCGACGAACTCCCCCACCTTGGAGGTCCCGTGCCCACCCCCCATCGCGCCCCCACGCCCCGTCTCCACACCTCACGCCGCACCCTGCTCGGCTTCATCGGCGCCTCGCTCGTCGCGGGCCCCGTCATCGCTTCGCAGACGGCGGGCGCCGCACCCGCCGTCAGGGCGGGCGGCCTCGACGATCCGGCGAAGAAGGAGATCGCCATGAAGATCGTGTGCAGCGCCGAGAACTCCAGCCTCAACTGGAAGGACTACTACCGCTACTGCGAGGACATAGGCGACGGCCGCGGCTACACCGCCGGGATCATCGGCTTCTGCTCGGGCACCGGAGACATGCTCGACCTCGTCGAGCTGTACACCCGGCGCAAGCCGGGCAACGTCCTCGCCAAGTACCTGCCCGCGCTGCGCGAGGTGGACGGCACCGACTCCCACGAGGGCCTCGACCCCACGTTCCAGGGCGACTGGGAGCGGGCCGCCGGGGACGCCGAGTTCCAGAAGGCGCAGAACGACGAGCGTGACCGCGTCTACTTCAACCCGTCCGTCAAGCAGGGCAAGGCGGACGGCGTCGGCGTCCTCGGGCAGTTCGCGTACTACGACGCGATCGTCATGCACGGCAACGGCGGTGACAGCACCAGCTTCGGCAACATCCGCAAGCGCGCGCTGCGTTCGGCCAAGCCGCCGGCCCAGGGCGGCGACGAGGTCACCTGGCTCAACGCCTTCCTGGACGCGCGCGTCTGGGCGATGAAGCAGGAGGAGGCGCACGAGGACACCAGCCGCGTCGACACGGCCCAGCGGGTGTTCCTGAAGAAGGGCAACCTCGACCTGAACACGCCGCTGGAGTGGAAGGTGTACGGGGACCCGTACCGCATCGGCTGAGCCACCGGCCTCCGCGTGGGGCGCCGCATCGGTACGGCGGCGCCCCACGCGGGATGTAGCAGCGCTTACGCGATACGTGCAGAAATCGTCGCTGGTGCCGGGCGGGGCCGCCGTCCGATGCTTGACCCATGATCGGAATGAACGCGGTGCTCGGCGTCGCAGTGGTCTCGCTCGGCATGGTCCTCACGCCCGGGCCCAACATGATGTACCTCGTCTCGCGGAGCATCACGCAGGGCAGGCGGGCCGGGGCGATCTCGCTGGCCGGGGTCGCGGTCGGCTTTCTCGTCTATCTGACGGCCGCCAACCTGGGCCTGTCGCTGGTCTTCCTCGCGGTCCCCCAGCTGTACGTGGCCGTGAAGCTGGCGGGGGCGGCCTATCTGGCGTGGCTGGCCTGGAAGGCGCTGAAGCCGGGCGGCACCTCGGTCTTCGCCCACCAGGAGCTGGCCCCCGACTCGCCCCGGCGGCTGTTCTCCATGGGGGTCCTGACGAACCTCCTGAACCCGAAGGTCGCCGTCATGTACCTCTCGCTCATCCCCCAGTTCATCGATCCGGCGGCCGGGCACACCCTGCTTCAGGGCTTCACGCTCGGCGGCATACAGATCGCCGTCAGCCTGGGCGTGAACCTCGCCATCGTCATGGCGGCGGGCGCCATCGCGGTGTTCCTCGCCCGGCGCCCGACCTGGCTGCGGGTGCAGCGGTACGTGATGGGGACGGTGCTGGGCGCCCTCGCGGTCAAGCTCGCGACGGACCGGGCACCGGCCGCCACGGCGTGAGGGAGGCCACCGCCACCGCGAAGGCCGCGGCGACGCCCCCGAGCGTCATGACGACGGTGGTGGACGACGCGTCGACCACCGCGCCGCCCGCGAGCGCACCGAACGAGAACGTGGCCTGGAAGGACGACGTGAACAGCACGGACGCCGCCTCGGGCGCGTGCGGGGCCGCGCCCACGAACCACGTCTGGGAGCACACCGGCACCGCGCCGTAGGCCACGCCCCAGACCAAGAGCAGGACGAGCGCGCCGGCGTGCCCGGTGCCGAGGACGGGCAGCAGCAGCGTGGCGGCAGCGACGAGCCCGGCGGCCGCGGCGAAGGTGGCCCGCGGCATCCGCTCGACCCTGGCTCCGGCGAGGAAGTTGCCGAGGATGCCGGCGACTCCGTAGGCGAGCAGGAAGAGGGTGATCGCCCGCGGGCTCGCGTGGGTCACCTCCGCCAGGAACGGAGTGACGTACGTGTACGTGCCGAAGTGGGCCGTCACGACGAGGAAGGTGACCGCGAGGGCGGCGCGCACGCGGGCGGTGCCGAGGAGTTCGCGCAGCACGGCGAGCCGGGTGACGTGCCGCGGCGGCAGGGGCGGCACGGAGACCACGAGCGCGGCGAGAACTGCCAGCGTCAGGACGCCCATGACGGTGAACGCCGCGCGCCAGCCCGCGAGCCCGCCGAGCAGGGTCCCGGCGGGCACGCCGAGCACGGAGCCGAGCGGGACCGCGGAGAAGATCACGGCGGTCGCCCGGCCGGCCTGCGCCTCGGGGACCAGACGCGAGGCCAGGCTCGCGCCGATGGACCAGAAGGCGCCGATGACGAGTCCGACCAGGACCCGGGAGACCATCATCAGCCAGTAGCCGGGCGCGAGCGCCGCGAGGAAGTTGGCGAGGGCGAGCACCAGGATCAGGGCGCGGAGCAGGTGGCGCCGGTCGAGGCGTGCGGTCGTGAGCGTCACGGTCGGTGCGGCGACGGCGGCGAGGAGGCCGGGCAGGGTCATCATCAGGCCTGCCGTGCCGTCCGAGATGCCGAAGCTGTCGCCGATGGGGGTGAGCAGGCCGATCGGCAGGATCTCGGTGGTGACGATGGCGAAGATCCCCGTCGTCACGGCGAGGACGGCGGGCCAGCCGCCCTGCCGCGGGCGGACGGGACGGGTGGTGGCGGACGGGGGCGCTGTGGTGGGTGCGGGCATGCGCCCGAGTTCAGCAGCGGGGCCGGGCCCCGGTCTGGCACGTATGCGACGTCACCGTGCCCCGCCGGGGATGACGTCGCATTCCCGCGCGTCGCCCCCGGCCGGGCGTCGGTTCAGTGGGTGACGGCGGGCTCGGGTTCGGCCGTGCTCGCCTTGCCGCTGCCCAGGTGGTTGAAGACGAGGTTCAGGGCCACCGCGAGCAGGCAGCCCGTGGAGATCCCCGAGCCGAGCACGATCTGCGCCCAGGCCGGGAACGCGTCGTAAAAGCCGTCCGAGAGCGCGGGGGCCAGGCCCGCGCCGAGGGTGACCACGACGATCAGGGCGTTGTCGCCCCGGTGCAGGTCCGCCTGGAGCAGCGTCTGGATGCCGCTGACCGCGATGGAGCCGAAGAGGAAGAGGCTGACGGCGGCGAGGACCGGCATGGGTACCACGGAGATCAGTGCCGCCGCTGCCGGGCTGAGGCCGATCAGGACCAGGATCGCGCCGCTGAGCGCCACCACGAAGCGGCTGCGCACCTTGGAGATGACGACCAGGCCGATGTTCTGGGCGAACGCGCTCGCGTGGAAGGCGTTGAAGAGCGGGCTGAGGGCGGAGCCGAGGGCGTCGGCGCGCAGACCGCGGGCGATGGTCTTCTCGTCGACCTCCTTGTCGACGATCTTGCCGAGGGCGATCATGTCGGCGGTCGACTCGGTGAGGATCACGAGCATCACCACGCACATCGAGATGATGGCGGGCACGTTGAACTGCGGGGCACCGAAGTGCAGCGGGGAGGGGACGCCGACCAGCGCGGCGCCGTCGAGCTTGGAGAAGTCGGCGAGGCCCATCGGTATCGCGAGCAGCGTTCCGAAGATCATCGCGAAGAGCATGCTGATCTGCTTGAGGAAGCCGCGCGTGAAGCGCTGGAGCAGCAGCATGACCAGGACGGTCGCGCCCGCGAGGCCGATGCTGCCCGGCTGCGGGGTGCCGGAGGGCGAGTCGTCCACGATCCAGTCGTACGCGACGGGGATCAGCGAGACGCCGATCAGGGTGATGACCGAGCCCGTCACCACCGGCGGGAAGAACCGCACCAGGCGTGAGAAGTACGAACTGACCAGGAAGCCGAAGAGGCTGGAGACGATGATCGCGCCGAAGACGACGGGCATGCCCGCCTCGACGCCGCCCTGGGTGGTGAGGATCGTCAGCATCACGCCGACGCCCGCGAACGAGACGCCGTTGACGAAGGGCAGGCGGGAGCCGATGAAGTTGCCGATGCCCAGCGTCTGGAGCAGGGTCGCGATGCCCGCCATCAGCAGGCTGCCGCCCATCAGTACGGCCGTGTCGCCCGGCGACATCTTGGCGGCGACGGCCACGACGAGCGGGACCGAGACCGCGCCGGCGTACATGGAGGCGACGTGCTGGAGGCTGGCGACGAGCATGCGGCCCGGCGGCAGGATCTCGTCGACCGGATGAACCTCAGGGGCCTGGCCGGCCGGTGCGGCCGGGTGGGCGGGGCGGGGCTGAGAACTCATGGGTGGCGCTTCTTCCGTGTGCGTGACGCCGGAAGTCGGCCCTGCCGCGCGGGAGTTCACGAGGCGTGCGGCGGGACCGACCATCAGTCCGACTGGAAAGTAACTTCCGCGATGCGGGCGGCGTCACGCACGTTACGTCAGTGGGCCCCCGCTGCGGAAGACCCTTCGCGCACCCTCTGTTCAGCGATTTCTCCTCCCGGTTCCATCGGGTTGGTCACGTCGTCGTCCTCACCTCGTTTGCCGATGTGGTTGAAGACGAGGTTGAGCAGCACGGCCGCGACACAGCCCGTGGAGATGCCCGAGTCGAGGATGATCTTCGCGGTCTCCGGGAACGCGTGGTAGAACTCCGGCGCCGCGATCGGGATGAGACCGACGGCCAGCGAGACCGCCACGATCAGGACGTTGTTGTCACGCTCCAGGTTCGCCTTGACCAGCGTCTGGATACCGCTCGCCGCGACCGAACCGAAGAGGACGACACCCGCGCCGCCGAGCACCGGACGCGGTACGACGGCGATGAGCGAGGCGGCCATCGGGCACAGGCCCATCAGGACCAGGAAGCCGCCGCCCACGGCGACGACGTACCGGCTGCGGATCTTCGTCATCGCCACGAGGCCGATGTTCTGGGCGAACGCGCTGCACATGAAGCCGTTGAAGAGCGGGCTGACCGCCGAGCCGAGGCAGTCCGCGCGCAGTCCGGCCGCGATGGTCTTCTCGTCGGCGGGACGCTCCACGATCTCGCCGAGCGCCAGCATGTCGGCGGTGGACTCGGTCATCGAGACGACCATGACGACGCAGAGGGAGACGATCGCCGCCGCCGCGAACTGCGGGGCGCCGAAGTGGAACGGCGTCGGGAAGCCGACGATGTCCGCGTCGCCGACCGGGCTGAAGTCGGTGACGCCGAACGGGATCGCGATGACCGTGCCGAGGACGAGACCCAGGAGCACGGCGATCTGCTTGACGAAGCCGGTGGTGAACCGGCGGAGCAGCAGCACGATGACGAGGGTGATGCCCGCGAGACCGAGGTTCTTCATCGAACCGTAGTCGTCGGCGCCCGGCACCGGGCCCTGCGCCCAGCCGAAGGCGACGGGCATGAGCGAGATGCCGATGAGCGTGATGACCGTGCCGGTCACCACCGGCGGGAAGAAGCGGACCAGCTTGGAGAAGAACGGCGCCGCGATGAAGCCGAGGACGCCCGCGACGATGACCGCGCCGAAGATGATCGGGAGCGCGTCGTCCTTGTTGTCGGTCGATTCGACGACCGCGATCATGGGGGCGACACCGGCGAAGGTGACACCGTTGACGAAGGGCAGCCGGGCGCCGATCTTCCAGATGCCGAGCGTCTGGAGGAAGGTGGCCAGGCCCGCGGTGAACAGACACGCGCCGGTCAGGAAGGTGAGTTCCTTCGCGGAGAGGCCGATCGCCGCGCCCACGATGAGCGGCGGGGCGACGACGCCCGCGTACATGGCCGCCACGTGCTGGAGGCCGGTCGTCGCCATCTTGAGCGGGGGAAGCTTCTGGTCGACGGGGTGTGTCTCGGGTATGGCGCTCTCACCGTCGACGTCGGATGGGTCTGGGGTGGTGCCTTGCTTGGTGAACCTGGGCTGAGTGGCCACTGTGGCTCCTCCGGTTGTTTTCCAGTACGGGCCGCATTGCCGGCACTTTTCGCTTCTGGGAGGTGGTGCGTGGTGCAAGGACTTGCTCGGTATGAAGTTGTGGTGCGCCCAGGTAGTACTGACCGCCCCGGGAACGCGAAGCTTTGGGCCACGTTCCGGGGCGGCACTTGAGCAACCCGCTCGGCTGCTCAAGTCCGGTCAGGGGCCGTCCCCCCTGACCGGAGTTCTTGGGTTCAGGCCTGCGCGGCGATCCGCGCGAGGCGCTGCGCCTCGTCCCGCGCGGAGCGGGCGATGGCGTCCTCGTCGACGTGCAGCAGCCGGTCGTTCTCGACGATCGGGCGGCCGTTGACGAGGGAGAGCGTGACCGGGGCCGCCGCGCCGAAGACGATGGCGGTCACCGGGTCGGCGATCGAGGAGTGCCCGATGCCGTCGATCTTCCAGAGGACCAGGTCGGCGAGCTTGCCCGGTTCGAGCGACCCGATCTGCGTGGCGCGGCCCAGGACCTGGGCGCCGCCGAAGGTGCCGAGCCGCAGCGCCTGACGGGCGTTCAGGGCCGCCTCGCGGTGGGCGCCGAGGCGGTTGATGAGCAGGGCGTTGCGCAGCTCGGTGTGGAGTTCGCCGGACTCGTTGGACGCGGTGCCGTCGACGCCGAGGCCGACCGGGACGCCCGCCTTGAGCATGTCGGGCACCCGGGCGATGCCGGCGGCCAGCCGCGCGTTGGAGGAGGGGCAGTGCGCGACGCCGGTGCCCGTGCGGGCGAAGGCGGCGATGTCCGAGTCGTTCATGTGGACGCAGTGCGCCATCCACACGTCGTCACCGAGCCAGCCCGTCGACTCGAAGTAGTCGGTCGGACCCATGCCGAACAGCTCCTTGCAGAACTGCTCCTCCTCGACGGTCTCGCTGCCGTGGGTGTGCAGGCGTACGCCCTTGGCGCGGGCCAGCTCGGCGCCCTGCTTCATGAGTTCGGTCGAGACCGAGAACGGGGAGCAGGGGGCGACGGCGACCTGGGTCATCGAGTCGAAGGAGGCGTCGTGGTGCTGGTCGACCGTCTCGGCGGTCGCGGCGAGCGCGCCCTCCAGGGTCTCCACGGCGAAGTCCGGCGGCAGGCCGCCGTCCTTCTCGCTGCGGTCCATCGAGCCGCGGGCGAGGGTAAAGCGGACGCCCATGTCGCGCGCGGCGCCGATGATGGCGCCGGACAGGTCGCCGGAGTCCTTGGGGAAGACGTAGTGGTGGTCCATCGCGGTGGTGACACCGCCGCGGGCCATCATGCCGAGCGAGCCCTGGGCCGCCGCCTTCACCATCTGCTCGTCGATGCGCGCCCAGGTCGGGTAGAGCGCGACGAGCCAGTTGAAGAGGTTGTGGTCGGTGGCCAGGCCCCGGGTGATCCACTGGTAGAAGTGGTGGTGCGTGTTGACCAGGCCGGGGGTCACGAGGTGACCGGTTCCGTCCACGCGGCGCACGACGTTCTGAAGGCCCTCGGGGGCCTTCCCCGCGCCGATGGACTCGATCTTGTTGCCGGCGACGACGACGTGCCCCGAGGCGTACTCGGTGTCGTTCGCGTCGACGGTGGCGATGGCACAGTTCTCGATGACGATGCGCTCTAGGGCTGCCGGTGCTGCCATGGTGCTTCTTCCTTCGTGTGTGTCTGGCGATGTGGGCACGGCATGACCCTAGGAAGATTTGAGTGCCGCGGCCGCGGGGCCGCGGGTGCCGAGATGGTTGAAGAACAGGTTGAGCAGGACCGCGGTCAGCGCTCCCGCACTGATTCCGGAGCCCAGGACGGTCTGCGCCCAGGCCGGGAATTCGGCGTAGAAGGTCGGCGCGGCGAGCGGGATGATGCCCGCTCCGAGCGCGACGGCCACCAGGATGATGTTGGAGCTGTCGTCGAGTCCGGCCTCGGAGAGCGTACGGATGCCGCTGACCGCGATGGAGCCGAAGAGGACGATGCCCGCGCCGCCGAGCACCGGCATGGGCACGACGTTGACGACGGCTCCGAGCACGGGGAAGGCGCCGAGCACGATGAGCGCGCCACCGGCCACGGCGACGACGTAGCGGCTGCGGACGCGGGTCAGCGAGACGACGCCGACGTTCTGCGCGAAGGCGGAGGTCGGGAAGCCGCCGAAGACGGGGCCCACGAGGGTGGCGATGCCGTCGGTGCGCAGACCGCGGGTGATGGTCTTGCCGTCGGTGTCGCGCTCGCAGATCTCGCCGAGGGCCAGCATGCCGGCCGCCGACTCGGTCATCAGGACCAGCATCACGATGCAGAGCGAGAGGATCGCGGCGGGCTGGAAGGTGGGCGCGCCGGCGGCGAACGGTGTCGGCAGCGCGGCGAGCGGGGCGCTCTGCACGGAGGTGAAGTCGGCCATCCCGAAGGGGATCGCGGCGAGCGTTCCGATGAACATGCCCGCCAGCAGGGCGACTTGCTTGAGGAAGCCGCGTCCGAAGCGCTGGAAGAGCAGGATCACGACGAGCGTGAAGGCGGCGAGCGCGAGGTACTTCATGTCGCCGAACGTCGGGTCGGTGTCGTCGCCGCCCTGCGCCCACTTCACGGGCACGGGCATCAGCGTGACGCCGATGAGGGTGATGACGACGCCGGTGACCAGCGGCGGGAAGAAGCGCAGGAGTTTGCCGAAGAACGGTCCGATGGCGAGGCAGAAGACGCCCGCGACCATCACCGCGCCATAGATGGCCGGGAGTTGTTCGCCTTTGGCGTTGGTCTCGGCGATGGCGAGGATGGGTGCGATGCCCGCCGACGAGGCGGCGTTGACGAAGGGGAGCCGGTTGCCGACGAATCCCTTGACGCCGAGCGTCTGGAGGATGGTGGCGAGTCCGGCGATCAGCAGCCCTGCCGCGATGAGCCGGGTCTGGGCCACGGTGTCCAGGCCGCAGGCCTGCCCGATGATCAGCGGCGGAGTGACGACGCCCGCGTACATGGCGGCGATGTGCTGGAGTGCGGCGGGGACGAGCCGCGAGGGGTGAAGCTTCTCGTCCACCGGGTGACAGTCGGGAGTTGACCGGCTGTCAGCTATGTCCGGTGGGGTGGAACACGGGCCTTTCGACGGCCCTTTTGCAGGCTGTGCCATTGCTGCTGTTCCCTCCGGTGTGGCGCGCCCCCGTCCGCTGCGGACGGGCGGGGGCGCGCGTCCCGCGTCAGAGGTTGGTCATGTCGACCGGGATCTTCGGCTGGACCCCGTCCCTGAGAACCGTGGCCTCGATGAGGCCGTAGGGGCGGTCCGCCGCGAAGTAGACCTCGTTGTCGTTCTTCAGCCCGAAGGGCTCGAGGTCCACCAGGAAGTGGTGGTTGTTCGGCAGCGAGAAGCGGATCTCGTCGATCTCGCTCCGGCTGTTGATGACGCGCGAACCCATTTGGTAGAGGGTCTGCTGGAGCGAGAGGGAGTACGTCTCGGCGAAGGCCTGGAGGATGTGCTTCTTGGCCTGCTCGTACGACTTCTCCCAGTTGGGCATCCGGTCGGCGTCGCTGGTCCAGTTGTAACGCCAGGCGGCGGCGACGTCGGTGCACAGGATGCGGTCGTACGCCTCCTTCAGCGTCGTGTACTTGTCCTTGACGTAGCCCCAGAACTCCGAGTTGGTGGAGTTCATGACCGTGAGGTCCTTGAGCCCGGAGATGATCTCCCAGTTCTCGCCGTCGAAGGTGATCTGCGTGGTGCGCAGCTCCTGGCCCTTGCGGGCGAAGGAGTGGTTCACCTCGTCCGAGCCGATGAACTTGGAGTTGTTGTCCGAGGTCGCTATGCGCTCCCAGGAGTACTCCTGGATGCGGATCCGGGCGCGGTGGATCGGCTCCTGCGTCGTCACGAAGTGACGGGCGAGGTGGATGCCGAACTGCTCGGCGGACTCGATGCCGAACTCCTTGGCGAACGCGAACACCGTGTTCTTGGTGGTGTCCGTGGGCAGGACGTTGGCGTTCGAGCCGGAGTAGTGGACGTCGTCCATGTCGCCGGAGAGGGCGACCGAGACGTTCAGGTCCTTGATGTGGTGGGTGTCGCCGTCCCGCGTGATCTTGACGACGCGGTTCTCTGCTTTGCCGTACTGGTTCTGGCCGAGAATCGTGGGCATGTCTGCTAGCTCCCTCGGTAAACGGAGTAGCCGAACGGGTTGAGCAGCAGCGGTACGTGATAGTGCTCGCCCGGCGTGACGGCGAACGTGATCGCCACCTCCGGGAAGAACGCACCGCTGTCCCTTACGCGGGGGGCGTCCTGCTGCGCCTCGGCTTGCTTCTTGGAGAAGTAGGTCTCGACCTCGAAGTCGAGTCGTACGTGGGTCGTGCCTTCCGGCAGGGCCGGAAGGTCCTTGCAGCGCCCGTCCGCGTCGGTCGCGGAGCCGCCGAGCGCCACCCACTCGGCGTCACGGCCGCTGCGGGCGGTGAGCGAGATGGCGACGCCCTCGGCGGGGCGTCCGACGCTGGTGTCCAGGATGTGCGTGGACACCGAGGCGGTGGTGTCAGTGCTCATCAGTCGTTGTCCTCTTCCACGAGACGGGTCAGCCGGATTCGGTTGATCTTCCCGAGTTCGGTGCGCACGTTGCCGCGCTCCTCCTCGGCGGTGTTGCCGATCCGGGTCTTCACCGCATCGCGCATCTGCTCACCGGTCGCGCCGGTGGCGCAGATCAGAAAGACGTGGCCGAACTTCTCCTGGTAGGCCAGGTTCAGTTCGAGCATCTCTGCCTTGAGCTCTTCGGAGGCCCCGGCCATGCCGCGCTGTTCACGCGACGACGTGGGGTCCCCGGGCTTCGGGCGGCCGATCGGCGGGTGCCCGGCCATCGCCTCGGCCAGATCCTCGGCGGTCAGCTCGGCCGTGGCGGCGTCACTGGCGGCGAAGAGGGCTTCGACGGTGGGGAAAGGGCGCTGGGAGAGCAGTTTGCTTCCCCAGGCCGATGAGGCGCAGGCCTCGTGGAGAGCGGCGGTGGCCGCAGCCTCCGGCAAGGCGTTGAACCGGGCAAGGCCCGGCGTCGAGCTCGAAGTCACGGGTGCCTCCGTGGCCATAGGGCCTTGTGCTGGACGGGCTGCGGATAGCTAACGCCAGCCGAAACACCACGTCAACACTTTGTTGAAAACTTCGAGTAACAAAGGCCACCGTCCGGTTAACGGACGGCGGCCTTCGGGTGTGCTCTGACCTGCGGTGACCCGGGACGGTCCGGAACCTCAGGTGGAGCGGTTGAGATAGTTGTACACGGTGAAGCGCGAGACGCCGAGTGCGCCGGCGACCGTCTCCACCCCGTGCCGCACGGCGAAGGCGCCTCGCGCCTCCAATATCCGTACGACCTCCTGCTTGGCCTTGCGGTCCAGCTCCGACAGGGGCATGCCGCGCTTGCGCTCCAGGGCCAGCAGGATGTGGTCCAGGGAGTCCGCCAGCTGCGGGAGCCGCACGGCGAGCACGTCCTGGCCCTCCCAGGCGAGGACGACGTCGTCGGCGCCCGCCTCGTCGGGGGCCACGATCTCGCCGCCCATGGCGTCCACGAGCGGCTTGACGGCGGCCACGAAGGGGCCGTGATCGTCTCTTGATCCGGTCATCCGATGGCCTCCCCCGACTCTCCGAGCACGTTCACCTGGAGCGAGACGCGTGTCGCGCCCGCCTCCAGGGCCTTGCGCAGCAGTGCGTCGACGGCGGTCAGGACCTCGTCCGCACCGCCTTCCGCGGTGTTGCCGAAGGGGCCGACGTCCACGGCGTCGAGCTCGGCCCCCTGGATGACGTCACGGGCCACCACCGCGTGGGCGGGCGCCTCGTCCAGGTCGAAGGGTTCGGTCGTGAACTCCACTCTCAATCGCACGCGCACAACCTACTGCCGCGTGGCGATTTTCCGGCAGCCCCCTCTTGACAAGCGCGGATGCTCGACGGCAATCTTCCATCAGACAGAAATTAACTTCCGCAATACGGAAGGAGCGCGGAAGCCCCATGGGATACTCCGACCAGCGCTTCAATGTGAACCTGTCGATCCTCTTCACGGAACTCCCGCTCCTGGAGCGCCCCGCGGCCGCCGCCGCGGCGGGCTTCACGGCGGTCGAGCTGTGGTGGCCCTGGGTCGACGCCCCCACCCCCGAGCAGTCCGAGCTCGACGCCCTTCGGGACGCGATCAAGGACGCCGGTGTAGAACTGGTGGGCCTGAACTTCTACGCCGGGCAGCTGCCCGGACCGGACCGCGGCGCCCTGTCGATCCCCGGTGAGGAGAGCGAGAAGTTCCGCGCGAACCTCCCGGTGGCCGCGGACTTCGCCCAGTCGCTCGGCTGCAAGGCGCTCAACGCGCTCTACGGCAACCGGGTCGAGGGCGTGGACCCCGCGGTCCAGGACGACCTCGCCCTGGAGAACCTGGCGCTGGCGGCCCGCGAGGCCGACCGCGTGGGCGCGATCCTGCTGATCGAGGCCCTGAACAAGCCCGAGTCGCCGCGCTGCCCGATCGTCAGCGCGGACGCGGCCATCGCCGTGGTGGACAAGGTGAACTCGGCCACCGGGCTCGGCAACGCGAAGTTCCTCATGGACCTGTACCACCTGTCCATGAACGGCGAGGACCTGCCGGCCGTCATCGATCAGTACGTCGCCCAGACCGCGCACGTGCAGATCGCCGACAACCCCGGCCGCGGGGCCCCGGGCACGGGATCGCTGCCGCTGGAGGAGCTGCTGGATCAGCTCCGCAAGGCCGGTTACGAGGGGTTCGTCGGGCTGGAGTACAAGGCCGGGGACCGGCCCAGCGCCGAGGCCTTCGGCTGGCTGCCGGCTGCGGACTAGCCGCCGCTTGGCGGCGGATCTTTCCTCCCGCCCGCCCACCCGATCACCCCGCATCACCCCGTAGCTAGAAAGGCTCCACCATGAGCAACCTTCCCAAGATCGCGTGGATCGGACTCGGCATCATGGGGTCCCCCATGTCCGAGAACCTGATCAAGGCTGGTTACTCCGTCACCGGCTTCACCCTGGAGCAGGACAAGCTGGACCGCCTCGCCGCGGCCGGCGGCACGGTCGCCAAGTCGATCGCCGAGGCCGTCAGGGACGCCGACGTCATCGTCACGATGGTGCCCGCGTCCCCGCAGGTCGAGGCCATCGCGTACGGCGAGGACGGCATCCTGGAGAACGCGCGGTCCGGTGCGCTGATCGTCGACATGTCGTCGATCACCCCGCAGACCTCCGTGGACCTGGCCAAGGCCGCCAAGGACAAGGGCATCCGCGTCCTCGACGCCCCCGTGTCGGGCGGCGAGGCCGGCGCCATCGAGGCCGTGCTCTCCATCATGGTCGGCGGCGAGCAGGCCGACTTCGACGAGGCCAAGCCGCTTCTGGACGCCCTCGGCAAGACCATCGTGCTGTGCGGTCCGCACGGCTCGGGTCAGACCGTGAAGGCCGCCAACCAGCTCATCGTCGCCGTGAACATCCAGGCCTGCGCCGAGGCCGTCGTCTTCCTGGAGAAGTCCGGGGTGGACCTGACCGCCGCCCTCGACGTCCTGAACGGGGGGCTCGCGGGTTCGACCGTCCTGACCCGCAAGAAGGACAACTTCCTCAAGCGCGACTTCAAGCCCGGCTTCCGGATCGACCTGCACCACAAGGACATGGGCATCGTCACCGACGCCGCCCGCAACGTCGGTGCCTCGCTCCCGGTCGGCGGTGTGGTGGCCCAGCTGGTCGCCTCGCTGCGCGCGCAGGGTGACGGCGGCCTCGACCACTCCGCGCTGCTGCGCGGCGTGGAGCGCCTCTCGGGCGCCGAGCTCTAAGAGCTCCCCGAACTTCCGGGCCGCGGCGGCGCTGACACCTGTCCTGTCGCGCCCAGGCGTCGCCGCGGTCCGGAACCCAAGCCGCACCACGAACCACCGAGCAAGCCTCGCCCAAAACTTCAACAAACTGTTGACGTAGCTGTTCAGGCGTACTTACGCTCACGTCACTTCAGCAGTTTCAGCAGTCCGTACGGAAGGTCAACCCCGCCACCATGTCGAAGCGTGTGCTCACGACCGAGTCCGGCGCCCCCGTCGCCGACAACCAGAACTCAGCCACCGCCGGCGTCGGTGGCCCGCTCCTCCTCCAGGACCAGCACCTCCTCGAGAAGCTCGCCCGCTTCAACCGCGAGCGCATCCCGGAGCGTGTGGTGCACGCGCGCGGTTCCGGTGCCTACGGCTACTTCGAGGTGACCGACGACGTCACCGCGTACACCTCGGCCGACTTCCTGAACACCGTCGGCAAGCGCACCGAGACGTTCCTGCGCTTCTCCACGGTGGCGGACAGCCTCGGCGGCGCGGACGCGGTCCGCGACCCGCGCGGCTTCGCGCTGAAGTTCTACACCGAGGAGGGGAACTACGACCTCGTCGGCAACAACACCCCGGTGTTCTTCATCAAGGACCCGATCAAGTTCCCCGACTTCATCCACTCGCAGAAGCGCGACCCCTTCACGGGCAAGCAGGAGCCGGACAACGTCTGGGACTTCTGGGCGCACGCCCCCGAGGCGACGCACCAGGTGACGTGGCTGATGGGCGACCGCGGCATCCCCGCGTCCTACCGCCACATGAACGGCTACGGCTCGCACACCTACCAGTGGACGAACGCGGCGGGCGAGGCCTTCTTCGTGAAGTACCACTTCAAGACGAACCAGGGCGTGCGTAGCCTGTCGTCGGAGCAGGCCGCCGAGCTCGCGGGCAAGGACGCCAACTCGCACCAGACGGACCTGCTCCAGGCCATCGAGCGCGGCGTGAACCCGTCCTGGACGCTGCACGTGCAGATCATGCCGGCGGCCGAGGCGGCCGACTACCGCTTCAACCCCTTCGACCTGACGAAGGTGTGGCCGCACAGCGACTACCCGCTCCAGCGCGTGGGCCGGCTGGTCCTCGACCGCAACCCCGACAACGTCTTCGCCGAGGTCGAGCAGGCCGCCTTCTCCCCGAACAACTTCGTTCCGGGCATCGGCCCCTCCCCCGACAAGATGCTCCAGGGCCGCCTGTTCGCCTACGCGGACGCGCACCGCTACCGCCTGGGCGTCAACCACACGCTGCTCGCGGTGAACGCGCCGAAGGCGACCACCGCGGACAACTACGGCCGCGACGGCCTGATGGCGTCCAACGCGTACGGCCGCGACCGCAAGAACTACGAGCCCAACTCGTACGACGGCCCGGTCGAGACCGGTCAGCCGCTCTCCGCCCCGCTGGCCGTGAACGGCCACACGGGCACGCACGAGGCGCCGCTGCACACCAAGGACGACCACTTCTTCCAGGCGGGTGAGCTCTACCGCCTGATGTCGGCCGAGGAGCAGGCACGCCTGGTGGCGAACATCGCCGGCGGCCTCTCGCAGGTCTCCCGCGACGACGTCATCGAGAAGAACCTGGCCCACTTCCACGCCGCCGACGCCGAGTACGGCAAGCGCGTCGAAGAGGCCGTCCGCGCCCTGCGCGAGGACTAGAACTCCCGGACTGCGCCAGGAGGCTGACGGGAGGTCGGTTTCCTGGCGCTGCGCCCGCAACCACCATGGAACCCGGATGAGGGGTGGTCCCGTGGTGGCCGGGCCGGACGAGGACCGCGGCGGCTTCGCGAGCCAGTGCGGTGGTAAAGGTCAGGCGGCTCCCTTCTCGACCTGAGGGAGGGGAACCCGCCGGTCCATTCGCAGCCGCCGCGGTCCCAGCCGAATCCCTCGGGGTTCCCCATGAACTCCGTCCGGCAGCGCGTATGCATGTTCCGCCAGTCGCGCGCGGTCGGACGGCAACAACTCCTCGGCCAGAGCGGCGAGTACGGACGGTCCCGTACTCGCCGCTCTTCTTTGTCCGCGGCCGTGTCGTGGCCGGCCGCGCCGTTCCCCGCGTCCTACGGGGCACTCCCTCGTTCCAGCTTCTCGATCATTCGCTCCAGGCGGGCCGCGCGCGTGACGGGGGTCCTGGCCGTCATCAGCCTGTGCAACACCACGTACTGGCCGGACTTGCCCAGGGCCTCGAAGGTCTCGCGTGCCGCCGGGCTCGCCTCCAGGGCCGCCCGCAGGTCGTCCGGGACCTCGGCGTTGCGCTGGGACTCGTAGGCGGCCTCCCAGCGTCCGTCCGCCTTTGCCGCCGCCACCTCCGCGAGGCCCGCCTCGCGCATGCGCCCCGCGGCGGTCAGGTCCGCCACCTTCTGGACGTTCACCTTCGACCAGAGGCCGCGCGGCCGGCGCCGGGTGATCTTCTGGAGGTAGTACACGTCGTCGTACGACCTTCTCTGACCGTCGATCCAGCCGTGGCAGAGCGCCACGTCGATGATCTCCCCCGCCGTCACGGACGGCACGCCCGAGGCCTTCTTGGCGACCTTCAGCCACAGGCCCGGCGCGGTGTCGTGGTGGGCGGCCAGCCAGGCGTCCAACTCGCCGGCGTCCGCACACGTCATGACGGGCAGCCCCTCCAGTGCGTCCATGCGCACACACTAAAGGGGCCCACGCTGACGGGGCACACACCAAAGGGGCGGTCCACCCCGCTCGGGTGGACCGCCCCTCAGTGGGCCGTGGAGACCTGCCGTCAGACCTTCAGGGGCCGGATGGCGGTGGGCGCGTGGCCCGGCTCCGTGGCCAGCTCCTCGAACTCCTTGACCGCGCTGATGTCGGCCGTGGGGCTCATGGAGATGTTCGTGATGCGCTCCAGGATGGCCTCGACGACGACCGGGACCTGGTGCTCCTGGGCCAGCTTCTTGGCCTTCTCGAAGGCCTCGCCCAGCTCGTTCGGGTCGGTGACCCGGATCGCCTTGCAGCCCAGGCCCTCGGCGACCTTGACGTGGTCGACGCCGTAGACGCCCAGCTCGGGGCTGTTCTGGTTCTCGAACTCCAGGTTGACCTGGAAGTTGATGTCCAGACCGATCTGCGCCTGGCGGATCAGGCCCAGGTAGGCGTTGTTCACCAGGACGTGGACGTACGGGATGCGGTGCTGCGCGCCGACCGCCAGCTCCTCGATCATGAACTGGAAGTCGTAGTCACCCGACAGGGCGACGACCGGGGTGTCGCGGTCCGCGGTGGCGACACCGAGCGCGGCCGGGATCGTCCAGCCCAGCGGGCCCGCCTGGCCGCAGTTGATCCAGTGGCGCGGCTTGTAGACGTGCAGCATCTGGGCGCCGGCGATCTGCGAGAGGCCGATGGTGGTCACGTAGCGCGTGTCCGGGCCGAAGGCCTTGTTCATCTCCTCGTAGACGCGCTGCGGCTTCATGGGGATGTTGTCGAAGTGCGTGCGGCGCTGGAGGGTCTCCTTGCGCTCCAGGTGGGAGGCGACCCACGCGGAACGGTCGGGGAGCTTGCCCGCGGCCTTGAGCTCCTTGGCCACCTCGACGAAGAGCTCCAGGGCGACCTTGGCGTCGGAGGCGATCCCGTAGTCCGGCGCGAAGATCTTGCCGATCTGGGTCGGCTCGATGTCGACGTGCACGAACTTACGGCCCTGGGTGTACACGTCCAGCTTGTAGCCGGTGTGACGGTTGGCCCAGCGGTTGCCGATGCCGAGGACGAAGTCCGACTCCAGGAACGTGGCATTGCCGTAGCGGTGGCCGGTCTGCTGGCCGACCATGCCCGCGTTCAGGTCGTGGTCGTCGGGGATCGTGCCCCAGCCCATCAGGGTCGGCACGACCGGGGTATTGGTGATCTCCGCGAACTCGACCAGGAGGTCGGAGGCGTCGGCGTTGATGATGCCGCCGCCGGCGACGATCAGCGGACGCTCGGACTCGACCAGGTACGTGATCGCCTTCTCGATCTGGGCGCGGGTCGCGGACGGCTTGTAGACCGGCAGCGGCTCGTACGTGTCGATGTCGAACTCGATCTCCGTCTGCTGGACGTCGATCGGCAGGTCGATGAGGACCGGACCGGGGCGGCCCGAGCGCATCAGGTGGAAGGCCTGCTGGAAGATGCCGGGGACCTGCGCGGCCTCCAGGACCGTGACGGCCATCTTGGTGACCGGCTTGGCGATCGTCGCGATGTCGACGGCCTGGAAGTCCTCCTTGTGGAGCAGGTGCGTCGGCGCCTGGCCCGTGATGCACAGGATCGGGATCGAGTCACCGATCGCCGAGTACAGACCGGTGATCATGTCGGTGCCCGCCGGGCCCGACGTGCCGATGCAGACGCCGATGTTGCCCGGGTTGGCGCGGGTGTAGCCCTCGGCCATGTGCGAGGCGCCCTCGACGTGCCGGGCGAGCGTGTGGTCGATGCCACCGCCCTGCTGCAGCGCCTTGTAGAAGGGGTTGATCGCAGCGCCGGGGACACCGAACGCGTTGGTGACGCCCTCGCGCTTGAGGATCTCAACTGCCGCGCGGACAGCGGTCATACGAGCCATGGGGTTCTCCTGCTTCGACAACAGCTTCGACAGCTGCGCCGACCTTTCGGCCGGCGTGTTCGGCTGGCGGATCCGGCTCCCGTCGCGCCCCGCGGTGAGCTTCTGTTTCCGCATTGTGGAAATTTTGTTCTGCTATATGGAAGCAATGTAGGCGGGCGCGGTGGAGACCGTCAAGAGATGTCCGGGAACCGGCCGGCGCGAAGGGCGCGTCCCAGTCGTTGAATTCGGGCCGACCATCGGGGGGTCGCGCGTGGCCAGCTCACCGGACGCGACACCCGCCGGGCCGGGCCCGCCGGACTACGGCCGCTGGACGGCCGGCCCCCTCCTGGGGCAGGGGCGCCTCGGGCGCGTCCATCTCGCGCACGACGAGGAGGGGCGGGCCGCCGCCCTGCGGGTCGTGCACCCCTCCCTCGCCCGTGACCAGGAGTTCCGTGCACGCTTGGGCCGCGAGGTCCGGGCGCTCGGCGCGGTCCGGGGGCGCCGCGTCGCCGCGCTGATCGACGCCGATCCGCACGGGGCGGCGCCCTGGCTCGCCACGGAGTACGTCGAGGGGCCGACGCTCGCCGCCCGGGTGCGGGGCCCGGACGGGCCTCTGGGTACGCCGGAACTGCGCGCCCTGGCGAGCGCCCTCGCCGGGGCGCTGGACGACGTCCACCGGGCGGGGCTCGTGCACGGGGACCTGCGGCCGTCGCACGTGCTCCTGGGCGCCGACGGACCGCGCGTGACCGGCTTCGGGGTGTGCGGGTGCGTGGAGCGGGCCGAGGAGATGGGAGCGGCCTGCGGCTGCGGGACGCCGGGGTACATGGCGCCGGAGCGTCGCGCCGCACCCCGGGGCGAGGTCAGGCCGCCGTCGGACGTCTTCTCGCTGGGCGCGGTCCTGGCCTTCGCGGCGACGGGGCGGGACCCCTTCGCCGCGGGCGGCGAGGACCCCGGACCGACGGAGCGCGTCGCTGCGGATCCCGGTCCGGCGGGCGTTCCGGCGGAACTGCTCCCCCTCGTCACCGCCTGCCTCGCCCGGCATCCCACGGCCAGGCCCGCCCCGCGCACCGTCGCCCGCATGGCGGGACTCCCCCTGCCGGGCAGCCGCCGCCGCGCCCTGACCCTGGCGGCCACGCTGACCCTGGCGGACACGTTGGCCTTGGCGGGCGGACTGACCTTGACGAGCACCCTGATCCTGCCCCAACTGGCTGCCGCGGCATGCCCACTTGGTGGACGATGGGCATCACGAACCGGCGTGCGGTGACGGTAATGGTGACGGGTGAGAGCGATGACGGACAGCGGCGTTCCGGTACGGTGCCCGGTCTGCCGGCGAGAGCATCTGTACGCCCCGCCGTCCTACCCCTGCGCGTGCGGCGCCCCCGTGGTGCCGCCGGTGGCGCGCGGGGCGACGGTGACCCCGGTGACCGACCGGACGTGGGCGGAGGAGTGGGTGACCGTGCGGTGCCGGACCTGCGGGCGCCGGGACCAGTGGCCGCAGCCCGAGCTGGGGTGCGGATGCGGGGCGGTGCTGCGCATTCCGGTGCGGGCCGTGCAGGCACCCTCGCAGGCGCCGTCGACGCCGCCGCAGCCTCAGGAACCCCCGCAGCCTCAGGAACCTCAGCCCTCGCCGACACCGCCGACACCGCCGACGCCTCAGACACCTGAGACGCCTCAGACGCCCCCGGCAACTCCCGCCCCGCCGTCCGCTCCGGCCCACATCTCGCTCCCGCGCACGGCTCCGACGCCCCGGCCCGCGTTCCGCCCCGTCCCGGTGCGTACGGCGCGGGACGCGGTGACGGTGGCGGGGCTGTATCTGCGCTGGCTCGGGTACGAGGACGTCCGCGACGCGGTGAAACGGGCGCCCTCCGGGGTGCGGGTCTCGGCGCGGGGCGTGATCGCCCTGATCGAGCCGTCCGTGCAGCCGACGTCCCTGCGTGACGTGGAGTGCGTGTGGCTCAGCGCGATGTCCGACGCCGTGAGCTGCGTCTGCTTCTCCCTCGCGGGGTACGAGGGATCGGCGCGCGCCCGTGCGGACTCGCTGTCCATCCCCTTGTTCGTCATCGACCTCACGGGCACCCCGCAACCGGTGAACGGCGCGGCGGAGGAACTCATCGCCACGGGGTGAACCGCGCTCCGGGCGCCGGGCATACTCGACGGATGCGCATCCGCCTGGCCGCTGGCGCCGATCTCCCGCTCCTCCAGGACATCGAGCGGGCCGCGGGCGAGCCCTTCCGCGCCCTGGGCATGGCGGCGATCGCCGACGACGAACCCCCCGCCGTCGAGACCCTGGAGGCCTTCCGCGACGCGGGCCGGGCCTGGGTGGCCGACGACGGCGACGGCACCCCGGTGGCGTACCTCGTCAGTGCGCCCGTGGACGCCGCGGAGCACGTCGAGCAGGTCTCCGTGCACCCCCGGGCGGCCCGCCGCCGCGTCGGCCTGGCGCTGATCGAGCACGTCGCCGACCTGGCCCGGGCGGCGGGCAGGCAAGCCCTCACCCTGACCACCTTCGCGGACGTCCCGTGGAACGCCCCGTACTACGCCCGCAACGGCTTCCGCGTGCTCGGCGAGGCCGAACTCACCCCGGGGCTGCGGAAGATCCGCGCCCACGAGGCCGAGCTCGGCCTCGACCGCTGGCCGCGCGTGGCCATGCGCCGCGAGCTCACTCCGGGTGGGTCTCCGCCCCGTACCGCTCCCTGAGTTCGATCTTCCGGACCTTGCCCGACACCGTCATGGGGAAGGCGTCCAGGAGGCGCAGGCCCGCCGGGATCTTGTAGTGCGCCAGCTGCCCCGCGCAGAATTCCCGCAGTTCCCCGAGCGTCAGCGGATCCTCCGGGTCCCGCACGATCACGCAGGCCAGCGGCACCTCTCCGTAGCGCTCGTCCGGGACGCCCACCACCTGGACGTCCGCGATCTTCGGGTGGCCGTAGAGGAACTCCTCGATCTCGCGCGGATAGATGTTCTCGCCGCCCCGGATGATCATGTCCTTGATGCGGCCGACGATCTGGACGTAACCGTCCTCCCGCATGACCGCCAGGTCACCGGTGTGCATCCAGCGCCCGGCGTCGATCACCTCCGCCGTGCGCGAGGGTTCGTCCCAGTAGCCGAGCATCACGCTGTAGCCCCGCGTGCACAGCTCGCCGGAGGCACCGCGCGGCAGGGTCACGCCGCTGACCGGGTCGACCACCTTCACCTCGATGTGCGGCAGCACGCGGCCCACCGTGCCCGTGCGCCGCTCCAGGTCGTCCGTGCGGCGCGTCTGCGTCGAGACCGGGGACGTCTCCGTCATGCCGTAGCAGATGGAGACCTCCTCCATGTGCATCTCGGCGACCACCCGCTTCATCACCTCGACCGGGCAGGGCGAGCCCGCCATGATGCCGGTGCGCAGCGAACTCAGGTCGTACGTCGCGAAGTCGGAGAGGTTCAGCTCGGCGATGAACATCGTCGGCACGCCGTACAGCGAGGTGCACCGCTCGCGCTCCACCGCGTGCAGCGTGGCGACCGGGTCGAAGGACGGCGCCGGGACGACGATGCAGGCGCCGTGCGAGGTGGCTCCCAGGTTTCCCATGACCATGCCGAAGCAGTGGTAGAACGGCACGGGCAGGCAGACCCGGTCCTGTTCCGTGTAGCCGACCGTCCGGCCCACCCAGTAGCCGTTGTTGAGGATGTTGTGGTGGGAGAGCGTCGCCCCTTTGGGGAAGCCGGTCGTGCCCGAGGTGTACTGGATGTTGATCGGGTCGTCACAGCTCAACTCGGCCTCACGAGCCGCCAGTTCATCCGCCGTCACCGTCCCGGCCGCGTCGAGCAGCTCGTCCCAGGAGCCGTCCTGGATGTAGTGCACGGATCTGAGCTCGGGGCAGCCGGGCCGCACCTGGTCCACCAGTGCCCGGTAGTCGCTCGAGTTGTGCGCCTGCGAGGCGACCAGGACGCTCACCCCGGCCTGCTTGAGCACGTACTCCAACTCGTGTGCCCGGTACGCCGGGTTGATGTTCACCATGATCGCGCCGATCCGCGCGGTGGCGTACTGCACCAGCACCCACTCGGCGCAGTTCACCGCCCAGATGCCGACGCGATCGCCCTTGCCGACCCCGATCCCCATGAAGCCGCGCGCCAACTGCGCTACTGCTGCACCGAATTCGGCGTACGTCCAGCGCGTCCCCGCCGCCACGTCCACCAGCGCGTCCCGCTCCGGCCAGGCCTCGACGGCCCGGTCGAGGTTGCGCCCGATGGTGTCGCCGAGCAGCGGCGTCGAGCTGACACCGTGGGCGTACGACGGCTCGCCCGTCGTCGTCAGAGACTCACTCACCGGAAGTCCTCCTCGCGGTACTCGGCGTCGGAGCCCGCGGCCGTCGCCTCGCGCAGCTCGATCCGGCGGATCTTGCCCGAGACGGTCTTGGGGAGCGGGCCGAACTCGATGCGGCGCAGCCGCTTGTAAGGGGCGAGGACCGCACGGGAGTGCTCGAAGAGCAGCTTCGCGGTGTCCGGTCCCGGTTCATGTCCGGCGGCGAGCACGACATACGCCTTGGGAACGGCGAGCCGCAGCGCGTCGGGCGCGGGCACGACCGCCGCCTCCGCCACCGCCTCGTGCTCCAGGAGGGCGCTCTCCAGCTCGAACGGGGAGATCTTGTAGTCCGAGGCCTTGAAGACGTCGTCGGCGCGGCCCACGTAGGTGATGTAGCCGTCGGCGTCGCGGGTGCCGATGTCGCCGGTGCGGTAGTAGCCGCCGGCCATGGACTCGGCGGTGCGCTGCGGGTCGCCGTGGTAGCCGGCCATCAGGCCGACCGGGTTCGCGGCGAGGTCCAGGGAGATCTCGCCCTCCCGCGCTCCCGGCTCTCCGGTGACCGGGTCGAGGAGTTCGACGGCGAAGCCCGGCGTGGGCCGCCCCATCGAGCCGACCTTCAGCGGCTGGCCGGGCGAGTTGGCGACCTGGACGGCGGTCTCGGTCTGGCCGAAGCCGTCCCGGATGGAGACGCCCCAGTCGCGCCGCACCTGCTCGATGACCTCGGGGTTGAGCGGCTCACCCGCGGCGACGGCCTCGCGCGGCGGTGTGCGCAGCTGGGTCAGGTCGGCCTGGATGAGCATGCGCCACACGGTCGGCGGGGCGCAGAAGGACGTGACGCCGGCCCGGTCCATCTCGGCCATCAGGCGGCCCGCGTCGAAGCGCGTGTAGTTGTGGATGAAGACCGTCGCCTCGGCGTTCCAGGGCGCGAAGAGATTGGACCAGGCGTGCTTGGCCCAGCCGGGCGAGGAGATGTTCAGATGGACGTCGCCGGGCTTGAGCCCGATCCAGTACATGGTCGCCAAGTGTCCGACGGGATACGACACATGGGTGTGCTCGACCAGCTTCGGGCGGGCCGTCGTGCCCGAGGTGAAATAGAGCATCAGGGGGTCGTCGGCGCGGGTGACGCCGTCGGGCTCGAAGGTCTCCGGGGCGCCGTCAGTCCCGTCCGGGCCGGCGTACGAGATCCAGCCGGTCCTGTCGCCGCCCACCACGACGCGGGTGTAGTCGCCGGGCACGTCGTCGAACTTCTCGGTGTCCTCGGGGCGCACGACGACGTGCTTGGCCCGGCCGCGGTCGATGCGGTCCCGGAGGTCGACGGGGCCGAGCAGGGGCGTCGCCGGGATGACCACGGCGCGCAGCTTCATCGCGGCGAGGGCGATCTCCCAGAGCTCGACCTGGTTGCCGAGCATCACGACGACGCGGTCACCGGCGCGGACGCCCCGGGCGCGGAGCCAGTTGGCCACCCGGTTGGAGCGGGCGGACAGATGTGCGAAGGAGAAGCGGGTGGCGTGCCCGTCCTCCTCGACGACGTGCAGCGCGGTCTTGTCGTTGTCCCGCGCGATGACGTCGAACCAGTCGAGCGCCCAGTTGAACCGCTCGGGCCGTGGCCAGGCGAAACCCTCGTAGGCGGCGGCGTAGTCCTCGCGGTGCCGCAGCAGGAAGTCCCGAGCCGTGCGGAACTGTCGCGTGCCGCTGGTGGCCGTCCTCGTCATTGCGCTCTCCTCGTCGCCGGTCCGCTGCCCGGCATCATCGCCGCGCACTTCGCCGGAGTCATTGCCGGACGCTACGTAACATCGTGTAATTCGTGATGCGGGTCTCACCACCCCCGGACGGGGGTGTCCCGAGGTGAAAGGTCTGACGCGTGACGGCTGACGGAGGCGAGGCGGTCGAACTGCGGTCCGCGCTGCTGCGGCTGCGGCGCGGCACGGGGCTGCCGGTGGCCTTCGGGGGGCTCGTCGAGGGACAGCGGCAGGTGCGGATCGGCGAGCTGTCGGGCACGGGGACGCGTGCCCTGTGCGGGCTCGCGGTGTCCTCCGGGAACGGCCTGGGCGGCAAGGCGGTCGCGCTCTCGCGCCCCTGCGCCGTCACGGATTACCACGACTCGCGCCACATCAGCCATGAGTACGACAGTGCCGTCGCCGCCGAGGGCCTGCGCTCGGTCCTCGCGGTGCCGGTGGTGGTCCGGCGCAGGGTCCGGGGCGTCCTGTACGGGGCGCTGCGCTCGGCCCAGCCGCTGGGCGACCGGACGCTGTCGGCGGCGGTGGCGGCCGCGCGGGACGTGGAGCAGGCCCTGCTCGTCCGGGACGAGGTGCACGCGCTCATCGCGGCCGCGCGGGAGCCGCAGGCGGGTTCCGGGCCGGCCTGGGAGCAGGTCCGCGAGGCGCACGGCGCGCTCCGGGAGCTGGCCCCGCGGATCGCCGACCCGGCCCTGCGGGCGGACATACTGGCGGTGTGCGGGCGGCTGGCGTCGGCGGCGACCATGCCCGCGGGCCCGGAGCGCGCGGTGTCCCTCGCCCCACGCGAGGTGGACGTCCTGGCGTGCGTGGCCGGGGGCGTGACGAACGCGGTGGCCGCGGAGCGGCTCGGCCTGCGGCCGGAGACGGTGAAGGGATACCTCCGGGCGGCCATGCGGAAGCTCGGCGCGCACACGCGCCTGGAGGCCGTGGTGGCGGCGCGGCGCGCCGGACTGTTGCCGTAGGTGTCTTACGGGGCGAGGCCGGCGGCGGGTTGAATGAGCGGCCAGGGGGTGATGGGCATGGTGTCCACGGACCGTTTTCTCGCATTCGCCGCGATGTCGCTGCTGGTGATCGTGATCCCGGGACCGAGCGTCCTCTTCGTGATCGGCCGGGCCCTCGCCCACGGCAGGCGCACCGCCGTGGCGACGGCCCTCGGCAACGTCCTCGGGTCGTACGCCCTGGTCGTCGCGGTCGCGTTCGGCATCGGGTCGCTCGTGGAGCGTTCGGCGGCGGTGTTCATGGCGGTGAAGCTCGCGGGCGCCGCCTATCTGGTCTTCCTCGGCGTGCAGGCCTTCCGGCACCGCAAGGAGATGCGGGCCGGGTCCCTGGGGGCGGACTCCGCGGGAGAGGCCCGCACGGATACGCGTACGGTCCTGGACGGCGCGCTCGTCGGCGTGACGAACCCGAAGGGCATCGTGTTCTTCGCGGCGGTGCTGCCCCAGTTCGTCGACCACTCGGCGGGCCGCCTGCCGGTGCAGATGCTGCTCCTCGGCCTCGTCCCGATCACCATCGGCCTCATCACGGACACGCTGTGGGGGCTGACGGCGTCCGCGGCCCGCACGTGGTTCGCCCGCTCGGAGCGGCGCCTTTCGATGATCGGCGGGGCCGGGGGCGTCACGATGATCGGGCTCGGGGTGACGGTCGCGGCGACGGGGCGGGCGGATTAGGCCGGTTGGGCGGGGGCGGGGCGACGGAGGGATGGGTACGGACTGTGAGCCGGTGAGGAGGCGGGCCGGGGGGCCGGGGGGCAGGCGGCCCGGGGGGCCGGTGGGCAGGCGAGCCGGTGGGTAGGCGGGCCGGTGGGCTTCGCCCGTTCAGCGCTCGATGACGGTGCCGAACCGGATGTCGTACGAGGCGGCCCCGCTCATGGGACCGCGCAGCAGCCGCTCCGCCTCCTCGGTGAGTTCCTGCCGCCGCGCCTTGGTCAGCGTGCCGAAAGGCTCGATGGTGAGGACGGCGGAGTCCTTGGCCGCTCCCCCCGCTCCCCCGCCCTCTTCGAGACGCCATACGCCCGCCAGGAAACCGTCGACCAGGAAGACGCTGTAGGCGAAGTTCCCCTTCCAGGTACGGCCCTTGAGGTCGGGCGGCACGATCCTGGAGCGGTCGGCGTGCGACAGGAGGAGGTTGTCGAACTCGGGCAGGAAGCGTGCCGGGGCCGGGGTGTCCGCGTCGGGGCGCGGCGCGTCGGGGAGGTCGAAGAGCTCGACGCCGTTCTCGTCGCGGAACGCGCGCAGCTGGGGCCGCAGCCGCTCGAAGGCATCCCGCAGCCGCGTCAGGCCGGCCCAGGTCTGCATGTCCTTGACGGAGGCGGGCCCGAAGGCGGCGAGGTAGCGCAGGACGGTGGCGTCGGGCGCGGGCACCGGCTCGCTCGGGCGGCCGAGCCAGTGCTCGGCGGTGGTGAGCGCCACCTGCCCGCTGCGGCGCCACAGGCCGCGCGGGGTGACCTGCACCAGGGGCAGAGTGCAGCGGGCGGCGACGGCGAGCGCCTGCGGGTCGGCGTCGGGCCAGCGGGGCAGCAGGAGTTCCCGTAGCTGCTTCATGGTGCGGGGCTCCTCCTCGACGGCGGCGCGGGCGAGCGAGGCGAGTTCCGCCAGGTCGACGCCGGGCAGCCCCTTGCGGAAGGCGTGCAGTTCGCGGTCGCGCGCGCCTTGCACCAGCGGGCGCAGGGTGAGGGCGTCGTCGGCGGTGTGCAGATGGATGGTGGAGCGCATCGTGACGATGCGGACGAGGTCGCGCGAGGCGAGGAGCGCGGACAGCGCCTCCGGGTCGAACCCTTCGAGGCGGGCGGCGAGGGCGTAGTAGGGCGGTTTCACGTTCTGCGCCTGGAGGCCGAGGAGGTGGGCGACGGCGTCCTGGACGGAGAGGTCGGCCGAGCGGCGCAGGAGGAGCTGACGGTCGAGGGTGGCGCGATTGAGGGCACGCGTGCCGAGTACGGGGTCGGCGGGACGGGCGACGGCTTTGGACCGGGAGCGGGGGGTGGCCGGGGTGCCCGGGGCGCCCGGGGTGTTCGACGTACGCGGCGTGTTCGTCATGCTCCGCACGCTAGCGGGACTTGCGGACATGTTCAGTCCGCGAGTGCGCAGGAACACGGACCGGGAGTGCGCCGGAACACGGATGGCGAGTGCACCGGAACACGGACCGGGAGTGTGCTGGAGCACGGATGCCGAGTGCACCGCCACACGGACCGGGGGTGCACCGGAGCACGGATGGCGAGTGCACCGGAACACGGACTGGGAACGGTCCCCGTAGCATCGAGCGGCGGGCGCCACACTCGCGACTTTTGGGATGGATGTCCCGCTTCGAATATCCTGCTCCGAAGCCGACAAGACACCCGTTCGACGTCCCACCCCCGCAGACGGCGACCGACACACCGGAGGCAGCAAGCATGGCGGAGCGCCGGGCCCGGCCCGTACCGAGCGTGAGCGTGAAGCGGCACGGCTGGCGGCGCACCGCCCCGGCCAAGGCCTCCTCGGCCGCGGGGAACGGCGCCGCAGCCCCCGAGGCGACGCCCGCGCCCTCCTCCCCCGCGGCGCCGGAAGCGGCGAGCGTCGTCCAGGCGGCGCTGTACCGCGACGGGGTCCGCGTCGCGACGCCCTCCTCCCTCGCCGACACCTTCCGCGAGCTGCGGGAGCAGCGCGACGGCATGGCCTGGATCGGCCTCGCCCGCCCGACGGAGGCCGAACTGCTGTCGCTGGCGGCCGAGTTCGACCTGCACGAGCTCGCCGTCGAGGACGCGATGGAGGCCCACCAGCGGCCGAAGCTCGAACGCTACGGCGAGACACTCTTCGTCGTCCTGCGCGCGGCCCGCTATCTGGACGCCCCCGAGGAGGTCGACTTCGGGGAGCTGCACGTGTTCGTGGGCCCCGACTTCGTCATCACGGTCCGCCATGGCGCCGCCCCGGATCTGACGGCCGTACGCCGTCGCATGGAGGAGAGCCCCGACCTCCTCAAGCTCGGCCCCGAGGCGGTCCTCTACGCGATCCTGGACGCGGTGGTCGACGGGTACGCGCCGGTCGTGGCCGGAGTCCAGAACGACATCGACGAGATCGAGACCGAGGTCTTCGGCGGCGACCCCGAGGTCTCCCGCCGCATCTACGAACTCTCCCGCGAGATGGTCGAGTTCCAGCGGGCGACCCGCCCCCTGGTGGCCATGCTGCACTCCTTGATGGCGGGCTTCGCGAAGTACCGCACCGACGAGGAACTCCAGCGCTACCTGCGCGACGTGGCCGACCACGTCACGCACACCAGCGAACGCGTCGACGGCTTCCGCCAGGCCCTCACCGAGATCCTGACGGTCAACTCCACCCTGGTGACCCAGCAGCAGAACGCGGAGATGCGGGCACTGGCGGAGGCGGGCTTCGAACAGAACGAGGAGATCAAGAAGATCTCCTCCTGGGCCGCCATCCTCTTCGCCCCGACCCTGGTCGGCACCATCTACGGCATGAACTTCGAGACGATGCCGGAACTGAAATGGGCGGCGGGCTACCCGTTCGCGATCCTCCTGATGGCCGTGGTCTGCGTGAGCCTGTACTTCATCTTCAAAAAGCGCGACTGGCTGTAGACCGCGGGGGCTTGAGGCGCCCGCCCCTGTCCGCCCGCCTCCCGCCCATTGCCGTTCGGGGGGCTTCGCTGCTATCGCTGGGGCATGGCTGGGAGCAGTGGGTGGCGGCGAGGCCATGGCTTGTGGCGTAGAGGGGCTCGGGGGCGGCGGGGGCGTGTCGCGGGGAAAGTCGCCCTTGTCACCGGGGCGGCCGGAGGGCTGGGGCGCAGTCATGTGCGGCGGCTGGCCGAGGAGGGTGCCGATCTCGTCGTCGTGGACCTGTGCGGGCCCGTCGACACCGTGCCCTACCCGCAGTCGACCCCGGAGCAGTTGGACGACGCGGTGGAGGAGGCGCGGGCCCTTGGCCGGCGGGTCGTGGCCCGGCGGGCCGACGTGCGGGACCGGGCCGCGCTGCAAGAGGCGGTCGACGCCGGGCTCGACGCGTTCGGGCGGCTCGACGTCGTCGTCGCCAACGCCGGGATCGCTCCCCTGCTCGTCGAGGACCGGGTGGAGGCGTGGCACGACGCCATCGGCGTGAACCTCACCGGCACCTTCCACACCGTCGAGGTGGCCGTCCCCTCGATGGTCGCCGCCGAGCGGGGCGGCTCGATCGTCCTCGTCAGTTCCACCGCGGGCCTGGTCGGCATCGGCGGCGCGAGCAACGGCGGGCTGGGGTACGCCGCCTCCAAGCACGGCGTGGTCGGCCTGATGCGCACGTACGCCAACAACCTCGCCCCGCACAGCATCAGGGTGAACTCCGTGCACCCCACGGGCGTGGCCACCCCCATGGTCACCGACCCCGCCGTCGTCGCGTTCGTCGCCCAGGACCCGGTGCTCTCCGCGACGGCGCCGAACGCCCTGCCGGTGGCGACGGTCGAGCCGGTCGACGTCTCCAACGCCATCCTGTGGCTGGCCTCGGACGAGGCCCGCTACGTCACCGGCGTCACGTTGCCCGTCGACGCCGGGTTCATCAACCGCCGCTGAGGCACCGCGCCGGGGAGGCAGACCCATGACCGATCAGTACGCGGACACGATCTTGGTGGGCGGGCACGTGAGGGCGTCGTCGGGCTGGGCCGACGGGCTCACCGTGCGCGCCGGTGTCATCGAGGTGGTCGGCGACCGCGAGGAGGTGCTGCGTCGGCGGGGACCGGGCACGCGGGTGCGGGAGCTCGGCGGCGACACCGTCCTGCCGGGCCTGCACGACCTGCACGTGCATCCGATCTACGCCGGTGTCCGCGAGCGCCGCTGCAAGGTGCCGCAGGGTTCGACGCTGGCCGCCACCCTGCGGATCGTCGCCGCGCACGTCTCCCGGGCCGCCCCCGGCGCGTGGGTCCTCGGCGGGCAGTGGGACACCTCCGCGCTCGGCGTCACCCCGGACCGGACCCTCCTGGACGCCGTCGCCCCGCATAACCCGGTCCTCCTGGAGGACACCAGCGGGCACAGCTCATGGGCGAACAGCGCGGCGCTCGCGGCCGCCGGCATCGGCCCCGGCACACCCGACCCGGCGGGCGGTGTCTTCGAGCGGGACACCGCGGGCCGTCCGAGCGGCATCCAGCGCGAGACCGCCGCCGATCTGCTCGCCGCCTCGGCGCCCAGGCCGACCGACGAGGAGGTGGAGGCGGCTCTGCGATGGGCCCTCGGGGAGATGCTCTCCCACGGGATCACCTCGTTCACCGAGGCGGCGGTCGGCTTCACCGCGGGGCCACGGGCCGAACTGCGCGCCTACACCCGCCTCGCCGCGGCCGGAGCCGTCAAGCAGCGCGTGCGCCTCTGCCTCGTCTGGTCCCCCGCCGACCCCACGTCCGACGACGTGATCGCGGCACGGAACCTCCACGCGAGCGGTCATGTGGCACCCGACTGCGTGAAGATCTTCCTGGACGGCGTCCCGACCGACAGCCATACGGCGGCGATGATCGAGCCCTACCAGGACACCGCGGAGGGGCGGGACGACGACGTCAGGCGGCACGGCATGCTCGCGATCCCACCGGCGGTCCTGGACCGGGCGGTCACCCGGTTCGACCGGATGGGCCTCACGGTCAAGTTCCACGCGGCCGGTGACGCGGCCGTCAGGGCGGCACTCGACGCCGTCGAGGCGGCCCGCGCGGCCAACGGGCACGGCCCGTGCATGCACAACGTGGGGCACTGCACCTTCGTGGCGAAGACGGACATCGAGCGCGCGGCGCGGATCGGCGCGACGTTCGAGGTCTCCCCCTACTTGTGGCGGCCCTCCCCCATCTGCTCCGACATAGCCACCGCCGTCGGCCCGGCGGCGGTGGAACGCGCGTGGCCGGTGCGCGAGATGCTGGACGGCGGGGCGCTGGTCGTGGCGGGCTCGGACTGGTGTGTCGTGCCGTCGGTCGACCCGTGGTCCGCCATCGAGACGCTCGTGACCCGGCAGGAGCCGGGCGGCGGCGGCGACCGCTTCGGCGCGTCCCAGGCGATCACGCTGGAAGAGGCCTTCGACCTCTTCACGGTCAACTCCGCGCGCCAGGAACACCTGGCGCACCGCGTCGGACGCATCGAACCCGGCATGCTCGCCGACCTCATCGTCGTCGACCAGAACCCCTTCGACGTGCCGATCACCCAGGTGCACAGGACCGGGGTCAGGGCCACCTTCGTCGAAGGCGAGCCCGTCTGGCCGTAGCGCGTCTTCCGCACTCGAGGGCCCTGGCCTCGTCAGGGCCGGGGGCGGGGCGTCCGGCCGCATGAAGGATGATGTCCTCGAACAGCATCTACTCAATCGGCCGGACTCTTGATACCTACCCTTTCGCGGATCATCCCGCGGACAAGCCGCGAAAGCAGCGGCACGGACGGCACCGGGATCCCGGTGTGGCGCCGGCCGCGCGTGATCCTGTGGACCGCCGCGGGCGTGGTGGCCCTCGGTTTCCTCGTCGCCCTGGAGATCGCCGCGCGTCACTACGGCGGCGTGCCGGGACCGATCACCAACCAGGCGCGCGAGGTCCTCTTCCCGCCCAAGCCGGGACCGCTGTACGGCGGTCTCGCGCTGATGATGGTGGTGCTGACCTGGCGGCAGCGGTTCATCGCCGCCGGGTTCGCCGTCGGCGTCGACGTCGTGTTCGTGCTCGTCCGGTGGGCCGCCGACGTCGAGGTGCCCGAAGGGCAGTTCTTCGGCAACGGCGCGCTGTGGGCGATGCTGGGCTGCGCGGTCTTCGCGCTCACGCGCCGCACCGGCGAGGACCGCGTGCTGCTCCTGAAGGGCGTCGGCCTCGGCCTGCTCCTGGTGACCGGCCGCAAGACCGGTGACACCTGGCTGCTCATCACGGCGAAGACCCGCCCGACCGTGCTCGACCCCTATGTGGCGATGGCCGATCACGCGCTCGGCAACCCGTCCTGGCTCGCGGGCCGGCTCCTTGAGGCCTCCGGCCCGGTCAGCCCCGTACTCGACCTGGTCTACGCCCAGCTCGCGGTGGCCGCCGTCGCCGTCGCCCTCTACCAGCTGCGCAACGTGGCGGCCGAGCGCCGGTTCCCGCGCCACCACCTGGTGCGCACGTTCCTGGTGATCGGGCTGATCGGTCCCGCCTTCTACATGATCTTCCCGGTGGTCGGCCCGATCTTCGCCTACGGTCCCGGCACCTCCGGCACGGGCGGCGTGGAGTGGGCCGTGGCCGACCTCTGGCCGCACACGCTCCCCCCCGTCACCGTCCCGCACCCCGTGCCCTACGACGGGATCACCCCGCGCAACTGCATGCCGAGCCTGCACACGGCCTGGGCGTGCACGATCTTCATCCACTCCCGCAAGGGCCCGCGCCTGCTGCGGTACGCGGGCACGTTCTGGCTGACCGCCACGCTCGGCGCGACCCTCGGCTTCGGCTACCACTACGGCGTGGACCTTCTCGCCGGTGTGGTCTTCGCGCTCACCGTCGACGCGGCGCTGCGCACGTACGACCACGGCTGGGACCGGGCGGGCGTCCGGCTGGTCGCCTACGGCACGGCGGTCTTCGGGGTGCTCCTGGCCTCGTACCGCTATCTTCCGCTGGAGATGGCCGCACACCCCTGGGCGTCCGGCCCACTCGTCCTGGTGGCGACGGCCTCGGTGATCTACCTCTACGTACGGACGACCGGCGCGTGGGAGCCGAAGGCCGCGCCGGCGCTCCGGCCCGAGCCCCGGCCCGAGATGGTGTGAGCCGGGCGGGCCGCGAGGGCCCGCCCGGTCGTACGTCCGCCCGGGGCCGGTCTCAGGGGCGGGTCCGGCTTTCGGTCTCCGTCACGGGACGGTCCTGCCGCAGCTCGGCGAAGAGCCGGGCCGACGCGTCGGGGTCCCACTTCAGCACGTTGCCCTTGGAGGTGGGCACGCCGAAGCCGGACACGGGCACGTTGATCCGCTTGCCCTTGCCGCCCGAGACGCTCTGCACGGCACGGAACATCTCGCCGAGATCGCGCAGGCTCATGTCCTCGTCGACGATCAGCGTGTCGAGCCCGGCCCGCACGGCCGGGCCGATCTCCGTCGGGTCGAAGAGCGTGCCGGGCCGGGCGGCCTGGTGGGCGAGGGTCGCCAGGAACTTCTGCTGGTTCTTCGACCGGCCCAGATCGCCCTCCCGCTCCTGGTGCCGCTGGCGGACGAAGGCCAGGGCCTGCTCGCCGTCCAGGACGTGACAGCCCTTGCGCAGATCGGCGCCCGACTTCTTGTCCTTGATGTCGCGGTCCAGACACATCCGGACACCGCCGATGGCGTCGACGATGTTCACGAACCCGGCGAAGCCGATCTCCGCGTAGTGGTCGACGCGCAGCCCGGTGTTCCGCTCCACGGTGTGCACGAGCAGTTCGGGGCCGCCGTAGGCGAAGGCGGCGTTGAGCTTGTCCCTCTCGGGCCGCCTGGTCTTGCCGGTCGTCGTGTCGAGGCGGCCGGGCAGGGTGACCCAGGAGTCGCGCGGCAGGCTGACCATGCTGGTCCCGTTGGCCCCGGTGTGCAGCAGCATCATCGAGTCGGTGCGCCGCCCGCCGCCCCCGCCCGCGCGCAGGTCCCGCACGGCGTCCTCCGAGAGCCCCTCGCGGCTGTCGGAGCCCACGATCAGGTAGTTGGTGCCCTCGCCGGGTGCCGGACGGTCCCCGTACGCGGCGAGGTCGACGTCACGCCGGAGCCGGGTCTCGGCCCAGCCGTACGTGCCGCCCGCCGCGACGAGCGCACCGGTCAGCAGGACGAGCACCGCCCGCCGCGTCCGCCTGCGCTTCTTCGGCCGCCGGGCGTGGGCCCGCCGGGGCCCGTAGCGCGAGCTGGGCCGGTCGGCGAAACGCTCACGGGTGGCGGCGTCGCCGCCCGGGGCGGGCGCCGGTCCCCGCCGGCGGGGACCGCTCCGGGCCCGCTGGTCAAGCGGGTCTGTCATGGTCAACTCCCTTGGTCACGTGGGCAACTCATGGGTAGACACGGCGGGCGCCTGGAGCAGGTACGGGTCGGCGGTGCCGGTCCGCTTCATGCTGTGCCACTTCAACCGGGTGCCGAGCAGCGCCGTGATGACCGAGTGGATGACCACCAGGTACATCAGCTGCCGGTAGACGAACTGCTGGAGCGGCAGCGCCCACAGCACCCGCAGCCGTTCGCGGTCCAGCCGCAGCGCGTACGCGGCGGTCACCAACTGGACGGCGAGGAAACCGGACCACACGAGGGCGGCTTCGAGCGGGTCGCGGAAAAACGCCCCGAACAGGGCGAACATGTCCACCACCGGCGCGCACAGCGGCAGCACGATCTGGAACAGCGTGACGTAGAGCAGCACGCGCCGGCCGAAGCGTCCGGCGGGACCGACCTCCACCGCCGCGTGCCGGTGCTTCCACATCGACTGGAGGGTGCCGTAGCACCAGCGGTAGCGCTGGCGCCACAACTGCCGGACGCTGACCGGCACTTCGGTCCAGGCGACGGCCGACTCCTCGTAGACGACGCGCCAGCCGGCCCGCCAGAGCGCCATCGTGAGGTCGGTGTCCTCGGCCAGGGTCTCGTCGCTGACGCCGCCGACCCCCATCAGCGCGTCCCTGCGGAACGCCCCGATCGCTCCCGGCACCGTCGGCATGCACTCCAGGACCTCGAACATCCGCCGGTCGAGGTTGAAGCCCAGTACGTACTCCAGGTGCTGCCACTTGCCCATCAGGGTGCGCCGGTTGCCGACCTTGGTGTTGCCGCTGACCGCGCCGACCGCCGGGTGGGCGAGGGGCTGGACGAGACGGGCCAGGGCCTCCGGTTCGAAGACGGTGTCCGCGTCGACCATGACGACGATGTCGTGCCGGGCGTACGCCAGACCGGTGTTGAGGGCGCTCGGCTTGCCGCCGTTGGGCTGCCGGATCACCGTCACCCGGGGGTCGTCGATGTCCTCGGCGATGGCGGCGGTCGCGTCGGTCGAGCCGTCGTCGATCACGATGATCTGGACGTGCGGGTGCGTGGAGGCGAGCAGCGAGTACACGGTGGAGGCGATACCGGCCTCCTCGTTGTACGCGGGCACCAGCACCGTCACCGGGTCCCGCACCTCCCGCAGCCGTGGCGCGCCGGGCCGCGGCCGGTGCAGCCTGCGCACGTGCAGCCGGGCGAACAGCGCGAACAGGAGCATCCGCAGGACGCCGAGCACGCCCGCGAGGGTCAGCGTCCACACCATCACGGTGAGGAAGGCGTGCCCGAGCCGCTGGGACCAGATCAGGCCCTCCCCCTCGATCTCCCGCGCGACGGGGACCCCGGTGGTGAAGGAGGGGCGGCCGAGGCCGCCGCTGACGGTGGTGAACGACCTCACCCTGCGGTCCCGCAGCAGTGCCTCGGCCTCGCGGTAGCCGAGGTCGGTCTGGCTGTGCTGGGTCACCACCCCGCGCCACGGCGCGCGGTCCTTGCGGTCGGAGGCGACCACGAGGTACCCCTGCCCGGCGGCACGCCGCGCGGCCGGCCACTGCGGGCCGCAGAGGGTGTCCGCGGCCGTGGTGTGCGGCAGCCTCAGCAGCGAGGTGTGGACGCCGGCCGCGCCCGCGAAGGCGCTCTGGGTGAGGGACAGTTCGAGCCGCGCCCGCAGCGGCGACGCGACCCCGAGGTCACCGCCGCTGTAGGTGTACGAGCCGACCTCGTGGCCCTCGCGCACGATCCGCCGCATCAGCGCGGGATGCCGGGCGGCGTCCTTCCCGTAGACGAAGAACGTCGCCCGTGCGTGGTGTCCGCGCAGCAGGTCGAGCACGCGCGGCGTCCACTCCGGGTCGGGCCCGCCGTCGAAGGTGAGGGCGGCGGTGCCGGGCGGCATGCCGGCGGTGGTCACCCCCTGCGGGCCGAACCGCAGCAGCGGCTTCCCGTCGTCCGCCGCGCGCGGTATCGGCCGGGTGCAGAGCGGTTTGGTGCGCGCGGCGTCGACCTGATGGGTCGTCCAGCCCTCGAAGAGGAGGGTCACGGTGACCACCAGAAGGACCAGCAGGAGCACGAGCCAGTGTCCGCGCGGCGGGCGGCGGACAGCGGCGGTGCGCGGGCTCACCGCCCCGGGTCTCCGGCCGGCGGCGGGGCGGATCTCCCGGTGGGCGGGCGGCGGCGGTCGTCGCGGTCCGCGTGGGCCTGGCCCGAGGTGTCCGTGCCGGGTGCGTCCCGGGCGGCGGACGCCGGCACGCCCGTACCGGGCGGCCGGGTGCCGACGGGCTGGAGGAGCCCGCCGACCAGGGTGCCGACGAACACCAGGTACCCGAGGCAGGCACAGCCCACGACGAGGGCCACGCCCTGAAGGGTGCGCCTGCGCAGGCCCGACCGGTCGATGAAGACGGGCAGTTGGTCCACGGCGGCCGGGGGACGTCGTGCGGCCGGGTTCGCGCGCGGGGCGGCCCGGTGCGGGACGTGGCGCGTCATGGCGTGCCCCGGGTGGGGCGTTCTGCGCGCGGAGGGTGTCGGCGCGGGGGGTGGTACGGGTGCGGATCGCCCGTCGTGCGGTGTGCTGGCTATGTGGGGGGTGCCCTGCACTGGTGCTCCTGATCTGCGGCCGCGCACGCGCGGCTCTTTGTGTGGGGGGTGCGGGCCCGGGGGCCCGCCGTGCTGCACGTGAGACGTCGGGAGCCGCATGCCGGTGCCCGGCGCGTGACGGGGTTCCCGTACGCGCGTGCCTCGCGCTCTCCCGGGTGGGGCCGGGAAGACCGCGTAAGCATGGCCCTGACAAGGACCGGAGGGCCACAAGGCGGCCGTCAGCCGTCACGCAGGCCCTGACCCTACTCGGACACCCGGGTGCCACGGCAACAGGCGGCGTGCGCGCGGCAGTCGGTGAAACGCCTGCCCACGGGGGTCTCGTACGCGGGGACGTGAGATATGCCATGCCCTGTCCGACGCCGCCGACACGGCCGACGGCGGTGGGAGGCGCCCCACCCGGGCACCCGGGTCCCATGGGCGACATTCTGGTGGGCACCTGCTCGTGGACCGATCCGGCGCTCGTGCGCAGCGGCTGGTACCCGAAGGGGCAGCGCGACGCGGCCGGCCGGCTGCGGTACTACGCCGAGCGGTTTCCCGTGGTCGAGGTCGACTCGACGTACTACGCGCTGCCCGGCGAGCGCAACAGCCGGCTGTGGGCCGAGCGGACGCCGGAGTCCTTCACGTTCGACGTGAAGGCGTTCTCCTTGCTGACCGGCCACCCCACACGGCCGGCCGCGCTGCCCGCGGGGGTGCCGGCGAACACCAGGGACCCGGGCGTCCTGGACGAGGTGTGGGCGCGGTTCACCGCCGGGATCGAGCCACTGCGGCAGGCCGGGCGTCTTGGCAGCGTGCTGTTCCAGTTCCCGCCGTGGCTGCGGCCCGGGGAGCAGGCCGACGAGCTGCTCGCGCTGACCGCCCGGCGGACCCGGGGCTGGCAGGTGGCCGTGGAGTTCCGGCACCCCGACTGGTGGCGCGCGGAACGGGCCGAGGCCACCCGGGCGCTGCTGGCCGGCCACGGCATGGCGGCGGTCGACGTCGACATGAACCGGACCTTGCCGTCCGCCATGCCGCCCGGCACGCCGGTCACCTCGCCCCGGCTGTCCGTCGTCCGCTTCCACGGCCGCAGCACGTCCTGGGGGCGGGGCAGCAAGGAGGACCGCTTCCGGTACGCGTACTCCGACGAGGAACTCGCGGCGTGGGTGCCCCGGTTGCGCGGGCTCGCCGAGGAGGCCGACCGGGTCCACGTCCTGTTCAACAACTGCTGCGCGGACGCCGCCGTACGCGCGGCCGAGGCCATGACGCGGCTGCTCGGGACGGACGGCGAGGGGTGATCGACGGCGTGGCTCGATTCCGCGCGTGTACGGCCGGGGCGGCGGGGTTACCCGGCCGGTGCGCCCCGAGCCAACACCCAACCGAGCGCGGAAAGGACCGTGTGATGTCACAGCAAGCCGAAACCGGCGAGGTCACGGGCACGGCGGACAAGAACTACAACTTGTTCTGGTACGTGGAGGCCTGTCTCAGCAACGCACTGCGTCTGGAGAGGTACATCCAGGACGCGGAGCGCGAGAAGGACACCGAGGTGGCGGACCTGTTCCGCAAGGCGCAGGCGGACAGCCGCAAGGGTGCGGAGCTGGGCAAGCGCCTGCTGCGCGGCCGGCTCGACGACTGACGCGGCGCGGGCCGGAGCACGGCCCGCACCCGGCGGGAGGCGTCCCAGGGGCCCCTCCCGCCGACGGCCCGCCCCGCTGGCCCTACTGGTCGGGCGTCGCGGCTCCACCGGACGCGGCGGGAGCCATGAAGTAGTCGAAGGTGCAGGTGAGGCGCAGCAGCCGGTCCAGGGACTCGGGGCGGCGGCTGAGCCGCAGGGCGACCCCGCGGGCGTCGGTGACGCGGCGGGCCATCAGCAGGGCGGCCAGGCCCATGGAGTCCACGAACGTCACCCCGGCCAGGTCGAGGTTCAGTTGACGCACCGGGCGGCTGCCCGCCAGGGCGCGGTCGAGGTGGTCGGTGACGGTGGCGAGGAGGCTGTCCGTCACCCCGAACTCCAGGCTTCCACCGACGTGGACGGTGACGACGCCCTGCTGGAACTCGGCGTGCAGGCTGAGGCGGGAGACGGGGCGAGTCATACGTTTTCTCCGGTCTGGTGTGCTCCGGTGCGGCCGTCTCCGGCCGGCAGGACGTCGCGGGCCGCGTTCAGGACGCGCGTGGCGCGCGGGAAGTCGGCCAGCCTCCCGCCCAGGACGTCCAGGGCGATGAGGAGGCTGCGGGCGGGGACGTCCCGCGCGGTGAGGATGTCCGCCGTCCAGTCGAGGAACCGGGTGAAGAGGCCGTCGTCGTCCACGTAGAGCGCCGTGGCGAGGTGGTCCACGATGTGCGCGATGTCCTCGGCGGTGTGCTGCCGCTGGAGGACCGTGTAGCCGGCCATCGGCGGGAAGAGCCGCTCCAGTTCGGCGAGGACCTCCTTGACCAGCTCGCCCCGGGTGCGGGCGACCATCGAGTACTCCTGGTCGATGAGGTGGGGCAGGTCGTCCACGGCCTGGTGGAGCAGGACGTCCGGGCGGGCGAGACCCCGGTCGAGCAGTTCGGCGGCGTCCCGCGCGTCGGCCGCCCAGGCGTCGGCGCCGAGGAGCCCGGCGTACCGGCCGCCGGGCCCGAAGGCCGCGCCGCCGACGAGGACCGGCGTCCCGACGGCCTGGCAGGCGGTGAGCGCGGCATGGGCGACCGGGAGGTTCGTCGGGATGGACGAGGAGAGCGCCACCGCGTCGGGCACCTGCTGGTGCAGGTGGCGCACCAGGTGCGGGGCGGGGGTGTGGGCGCCGAGGAAATCGACCCGCCAGCCGCGCAGGCGCAGCACCTCGGCGAGCAGCCTCGCGGGCAGCGCGTGCCACTCCCCGTCCACGCAGGCGACGGTGATCCGCCCGCGCGGCGGCGCCGGTCGCGGGTCCGGCACGCCGGCGGCCGCGGTGAGGGTGATGACCCGGTCGTTGATGGCCGTCGCCGCGTGCTCCTGGGCCACGCTGATGCGGTTGGCCGCCCATTCGACGCCGACCCTGCGCTGTACGGGGGCGATGACGTCGAGCAGGACGCTCTCGTAGGGGTGGCCCGCGTCGACGGCGGCCCGTACGGTGCGGGCGGCGGCCACCTCGTCGCCTTCGCGCACGTCGTCCCACAGCCGAGCCCGAGCCGGTGCGAGCGGGTCAGGGGTGTCCGTCGGACCAAGGGTCCCGGTCCGACCGGAGGTCCTGGTCCGACCAGGGGCCCCGGCCGGATCGTGAGGGGGAGCGATCATCCGGTGTACCTCCCTCGGGTGTGTCCGTCCACGGCGCTGAGGTGCTGGTGGCGCGGCGCGGCTATGGCGACCACGGCCATGTCGTCGTGGGGGCCGTGGCCCACCCACTGCGACGCCAGCATCTGTACGCGTTCGACGACGGCTTCGGCCATCATGCCGAAGCACTCCGAGAGCGCCCGCGAGAGCCTCTCCTCGCCGAACATCTCCGTTCCCAGTGGTCCTCCCTTGGCCTCGACGATGCCGTCGCTGAACAGGAGACACACCTCCCCCGGCTTCAGCCGGACATGCGCGGTGCTCGACGTGATCTGCGGCAGGGCGCCGATCAGGGTGCCCCGCGTCTCGGCCTCGTCGACGCTGCCGTCCGCCCGGGCGATCAGCGGCGGCGGGTGGCCCGCGCTGGTCAGACGCAGGTCCACGGCGTTCCCGCGGCGGCTCACGGACGCGAGGGCCAGCGTGGCGAACCGGGCGTCCTCGGTCCGCAGGAGCGATTCGTTGAGCAGGGTGAGCAGCTGCTGGTGGTCGTGGCCCATCGGGCGCAGCGCCTGCACCGTGTTGCGGATCTTGCCGGTGAGCGCCGCCGCTTCGAGGCCCTTGCCGCAGACGTCGCCGAGGACGGCGAGCGTCTCGTCCTCCGGTGTCCGGCCCGCGTGCACGTCGTAGAAGTCCCCGCCGACGTGTTCTCCCGCGCCCGCGGCGAGGTAACCGCCCGCGAACTCCACGCCGTTGACCGGCCGCAGCTCGGGCGGCAGCAGGTCGCGCATCAGCGTACGGGAGATGGCGCTCTGTTCGGCGTACAGCCGGGCCGCGGAGACCGCGGCCCCGGCGCGGGCGGCGAAGACCCGGGCGAAGACCTCTTCGGCGTCGGTGAACGCGTGGCGCCCGGTGGACCGCAGCAGCATCAGGACGCCCGCGGGGACCCCGTGTCCGGGCAGCGGGGTGATCACCACCGAGCACACCGGACCGGCGAAGTGCGCGGGCACGGCCCAGTCCGGCAGCGTGGCGGGGTCGATCCAGCGCGAGGGCACCGGCGGGAAGCCCTGCATCGCCTCGCTGAGACCGGGCACTTCGGTCAGGTCGAGGTGCAGGGTGGTGTGGGTGGCCGCCCCCGCCGGTCCGGTGTAGGTCACGGGGTACACGTTTCCGCGGCCCGGGGCGATCACGATCGCCGCCTCGCAGAGATGTTCCGCCGCCATGGTGGCCGTCACCTCCATGCATCGTTCGACGTTGAGGGAGGCCAGCAACTGCCGGGAGACGTCGGCGAGAAGAGCCGTGCGTCCGCGTTCCGCGCGCAGGTCGTCCTCGGCCCGGCACCGGTGGGTGTCCTCCGCCAGCCACCAGGCCCAGTGACCGGCGTCCAGGCGGCTCGGGCGGGCTTCGAAGCTGCGTCCGCCGATCTCGCCGCGTACGGCGTGCGGTTCCTGCCGCGTCGTCGCTCCGGCGAGCAGGGTGTGTGCCTCGGCGAGCCACTCCGGTGCGGCCTCGCGCAGGGCGGTGCCGCCGCGCGCGTCCGGCAGGAGAAGCCGTCCGGCCTCGTTCGTGGCCGCCACCAAGCCCGCGCCGTCGGCGACGAGCACGGCGTGCGGTGCGGTGATCCAGGCGTCGGCCAGGACCGGTGGCGCGTTGCGCGCCGTAGTTTCCCGCTGTTCCAACTGCTCCAACTGTTCCGACTGTCTCGGTGCGCTCATGGCGTTGGGCACGCGATGCGAACCCCACCTCCCTTCCGAAGCGTGTCGGTGGACGTCACGACCGTCTCCCCTTGAGTACGGCGGAAGCAACCCATTGCACGGATTCCACCCCATTCGGGGGGATTTGCGTAACTGGCCCCACCGGCCACCCGGGTACCTCGGGTCCGTCCGGCCAAACCGGCCAGGTCAGAGCTCAGGCCATGGCTCAGGCGAGCGGCAGCGAGACGGTGATGAGCTTGCCCTCGCTCCGGTCCAGAACGAGGGTGACGTCCGTGGCCAGTTGCCGGACGAGGGGCCAGCCGTAGCCGCCCTCGCCGCCCGGAACCGCGAGGTGTCCGGAGGGTCTCCGGTTCTGGGGCAGCTCCGCCGAGCGGTCGCCCACCGTGACCCGTATCACCTGGTCACCGGCGCTCACCTCGAAGCGGGTGACGCCGCCGCCGTGCCGCAGCGCGTTGGTGAACAGCTCCGAGACGACGAGGAGGACGTCGGCCAGGGCGCGCTCGCCGACCGCGTCGCCGCACCGGTCGGCCCTCTCCTGAAGGACGCGCAGGACGTGTCCGCGCGCCGCTTCCGCCGTGGCGGGGAGCGCGGGGGAAGCGGCCGGCGAGCCGGCCGGCTGCGGCGCCGACGGCCCGTTCTCGCGCGGCCAGTCGGATGGTGCGTCGGCAGTCACGCGCACAACCTCCTTACCGGGCCGGGGACAGCGCGGTGTCGAGGTCCGCCGTCAGCTCGAAGTACGCCGATGTGCCCGTCACCTCGAACAGCCGGTGCACCACGTGCCGGTAGGGACCGCAGACCACCAGCCGTTTCCCGACCGCCCGGTGCCGGCGCTGGGACGCCAGGAGGGCGTGCAGCACCGACGAATCCGCGAATTCGAGACCCGAGAGGTCCAGAATCGTGCGGACGCGCTCCTCGGAGGAGTCGACCGCCCGGGCCAACGCCTGTTCCAGATCGCCCACATTGTCCGCGTCCAGCGCACCGGCCGCGGACACGACCGAGGCCCGGCCGCGTTCCGTGACGGTCAGCTCAGCCGTCACCTCACGTCGCATCTTCACACCGCTTCGCCCTCTTCGTCCTCTTCGTCATGGGCAACTCCCTTGGCCTGGCGCGAGAACGCCGAAGCCGAAACAGTGGCACCCGGCGATTCTACGGACAGTCGGCACCGCCCCGATCCCGTGAGGGCCGCGGGACACCTGATGCCGTCCGTTCACTTCGCGGACCGCCGCCCGTCACACCATCCGACGGAGAGTCTTCACGACAAGATCACAGAGTGGATGCGCCCTGCGGTACCCATGACAGAAAGGGATCCCTCGATGGCCAAGCCCCGCAGACCCCGATCCGGCCTCCCCCGCCCCGCCTTCGCCCGCATCGCCCTCGTCGCGGCCCTCGCGGCGGTGGCCGCGACCGCGCCGCTGAGCTCCGGTGCCGTCGCGGTCTCGCCGCTGCCCGCCGTCCAGCCGCGCGCCGAGACCCCCGCCCTGCACGACGACACCGCGGGCGGCGACGCCGACGCCGACGACCCCGCGATCTGGCGCAATACCGCCGACCCGGGCCGCAGCCTGGTCGTCGCCACCGCCAAGCAGGGCGGACTGCGGGTGTACGACCTCTCCGCGCGCGAGGTGCAGTCCGTCCCCGCGCCCGCGGCGCCGGGCCCCGACGACGCCCCCGGCCGCTTCAACAACGTCGACCTGGTGCACGGTCTGCGCCTGCCATCGGGCCGCGCCGACCTGGCGGTCACCAGCGACCGCGGCAACGACCGGCTGCGCGTCTACCGCATCGACCGCGACCGCGCGGGCGGCCCGCTCACCGACGTCACCGACCCGTCGGCGCCGCCCGTCTTCTCCACCTCGCAGGAGGAGATCAACGAGCAGCGCACGGCCTACGGCCTCGCGACGTGGACGGACTCCTCCACGGGCCGGTCGTACGCCTTGGTCAGCCGACGGGAGCGGACCGCGATCGCGCTCCTCGAACTGACCCCGAAGAGCGACGGCACGGTCGGCTACCGCAAGGTGCGCACGCTCGACCTGCCCGCCGCTTTCCGCCTGCCGAACGGCACGTCGTGGACGCCCTGCGGTGAGCCCGGCGAACTGCCCCAGGTCGAGGGCATGGTGGTGGACCCGGCCGACGGCACGCTGTACGCGGGCCAGGAGGACGTCGGCATCTGGCGGCTGCGCGCCGACCTGACGGGCAAGCCCCAACTGGTCGACAAGGTGCGCGAGTACGGCGTCCCCGCGACGTACGACCCCGCGACCGAGGAGTGCACCGCGGGCGCCGACCCCGGTTACGGCGGCAAGCGCCTCAAGGCCGACGTCGAGGGGCTGACGCTCCTCGAAGAGGAGGACGGCGACGGCTACCTGCTGGCGTCGAGCCAGGGTGACGACACCTTCGCGGCCTACGACCGCGAGCTGTCCGACCGCAACGAGTACGAGGGCGGCTTCCGTGTCACCGCGGCCTCCGCCACGCTCGACGGCTCCGAGGAGTGCGACGGCGCCGCGGTCCTGAACAAGCCGCTCGGCGAGAAGTACCCGCACGGGCTGCTGGTCGTGCAGGACGGCCACGACGCCCCGGGCGACTCCGAACGGCCGTCCACCGGCTTCAAGTTCGTGGACCTGGCCGACGTGCTCGACGCCGTCGACGACTGACCGGCCGTCCACGGCAGCTGACGGCAGCCGTGGACACCAGAGGCCGGCGGACCCACGGGGCCGCCGGCCTTTCTCTTTTCTCGTTCCCTCACACGGCACGCTCCTTTGGCACGGCCGACCATGGCCAGAAGCCGTCCCGAAAGGAATCGGACGCTCCTCCCGACAGGAACACGACGAACTGGCCGGTCACATGACCATGGCAAAACTTTTTCGCCGCTGACGAGATCCCGACGGCGAATCCCCCCTTCAGCCCTTGTGCGGCCCGGAAACGGAAGGCCGGCCCCCTGTCCGAAAGCCGAGTAGGACGCCCGACGGCTGAGGTACTTGTGAACACAGATGTGGCCAAGAGTTATTGACGACCCATCAGGCGGGGCGCGCTATTTTTTGGACAGACCATTGCAAGGGTCACCTCTTCGAAACATTTACCTCTACGGTGCTCCACGTGGGGGGAACCACGAAGGAAAGGCGGCCCTTTCCAGGGGTTCCGTGCGGCTGCCACTGACCAGGGCACCGGCGGAGCGGATGAGTCACCGCCCGGCTCGACCAGCCGGGCCGTCCCATCGCAATCGAATCGGCATTCGAATTCCTTACGCCCGTCGGCATGCTCGACCACTGGATTCTGCGCAGGTCGCGTCCGCCCACACCCACATGTCGGGTAACACAGGGACTTTCCGAAGGAGACCCCCGTGACGGAATCTCGGCCGCACCATCCCGCTTCCGACAAGAGCGGGTTACTGCTCGAGGCGTTCGACGCCCAGCTGTTCCGGGCGACTTCCGAAACCGCCCTCGCGAAGCTGGAGAAGCACCTTTCGGATCTCTCGATCAGAGGGCTCGAACTGACCGATCCCGCGAGCCTGTCGCATGCGGCGAAAGCGCTGATGACGACGGAGCGCGAGCGGGTGGCGGCGTTCGACGAGGAGAAGCTGGCAGGGATCATCGACCTGTACGTCAGGACCGGTATCCAGGTGCACTCGCCCGGCTACATGGGCCGTCAGTTCTCGGGCGTCGTACCGCTCGCCGGCGTCATCGACTTCGTCAGCTCCGTCGTCAACCAGCCCGCTTCGTTCTACGAGGCGGCCCAGCTGCCCAACGCGGTCGAACGGATCATGGCCGACGAACTGAACCGCTTCATCGGCTGGGATCCGGCACGCTTCACCATGGTGACCACCTCGGGAGGGTCGCTGGCCAACCTCACCGCCCTCCTCGCGGCCCGCAACCAGAAGCTGCCCGGCTACTGGTCGGAGGGCGGTTCCGCCCTGCGGGGCCAGCCGCGGCCCGCCATCGCCGTGGGCGCGGACGTGCACTACAGCGTCGCGCGCGCGGCCGGTGTGATGGGCATCGGCGAGGCCCAGCTCGTCCGGCTGCCGCTGAACGGCCGGGGGCAGATCTGCGTGGCCGACGCACGGCCCGCGCTGGACGCGGCCGAGCGGCAGAACCTGAAGGTGTTCTGCCTCGTCGCGTCGGCGGGCAGCACGTCCCTCGGCGCCTTCGACCCCCTCGACGAACTCGCGGCGCTGGCCCGGGAGAGGGACCTGTGGCTGCACGTCGACGGCGCCCACGGAGCGAGCCTCCTGGTGTCGGACACGCTCCGCGGGAAGCTGCGGGGCATCCACGAGGCGGATTCCCTGACCTGGGACGCGCACAAGATGATGTTCGTTCCCGCGCCCTGCACGCTGCTCTTCTACCGGGACAAGGAGGCGTGCCGCACCGCGTTCCGGCAGCGGGCCAGTTATGTGTTCGACGAGGAGCCGGACATATACACCGCGTACGACAGCGGTGGCAAGAACTTCGAATGCACGAAACGTCCGATGATCATGACCCTGTGGTCACTCTGGGCCATGTACGGAAGGGCCTTGTTCGCGGAGAAGATCGAGTATCTCTGCCAATTGACGGAGGAGGCCCACGCCATCATCAGGGCCGAGCCGGACTTCGAGACGCTGCACCGCCCGGAAGCGAACATTCTGTGCTTCCGATATCACCCGGCCGGCCTCCGGAAAGAGGACGTCCATCGTCTCCAGATCGCCATACGCAACAGCGTGAAGCTCCGGGGAAACTTCTTCATCTCCAAAGTGAACGTCGACGGGGTGGCCGCCCTGCGCGTGGTCATGATGAACCACCAGATCACCGGCGAACACTTCCGGATGCTGATCTCCGAAATCAGAAGGACAGGTCAGGACCTGCTCAGCAGCGAAAAGGGAACAGAAACAGCTTAGAGGGGACGGATGTTGAGTACATCGCATGTTCCACAGGCCACACACGTTCCACCGATCGCACCGGCGCCCGGCGGCGCCCGCGAACTGGCCGACTGGCTCATCCCGGACTGGGAGTTGTCGCCGGAATCCATTGAAGCCGTCACCGTTCTTCCCTCGTTCGCGAGCAAGCTGCGCGAATGCGAGCGGGTCTGCCAGACGCCGTACAGCGAGATCGCGCACGAGATCCAGGAAGCCGTGGTGCTGCGCCGTCTGAAGCAGATGGTGAACACGGTCATGCTCAATCCCCTGTGGCGCGACCGCCTGCGCGGCGCGGGCACCGTGCGCGCCCCCGAGACGTACGAGGCGTGGCAGCGCATCCCGCTGTCGGACAAGGACACCCAGCGCGACTTCTTCATGGAGTCCCGGCCGGGCATGGTGGTGCCCCTCACCCGGGGCGAGTTCGAGATCGTGGCCAGCGGCGGCACCAGCGGCGGCCGTCCGCTCGAAGTCGTCTACTCCCTCAGGGAGTTGAAGGACACGTACGAGATCGCCGGGCGCTTCATGGGGACCTATCAGCTCGCCGGGTTCCTCGCCGGCACCGACCCCAAGTGGCTGTTCACCACGCTGGCCGACTACCAGATGTGGAGCAGCGGCACGATGGTCGGCGGTGTGCTCCAGCACGTGCCCGGGGTCAACTACGTCGGCGCCGGCCCGGTCACGGCCCCCGTTCTGGAGCACATGTTCTCCTACCGGGGCCCCAAGGCCCTGATGGGCATCTCGGCGGGCATCGGCATCCTGAGCGAACTCGGCGTGGGCATGCGCCAGGAGTACCGGGAGAGCTTCCGGGTCGCCCTGTACGGCAGCGGGGTCCTGTCGCAGCGCAAGCGGGTGGAGCTCCGGGCCCTGTACCCGAACCTGTCGATCCTCAGCTACTTCGCCGCCACCCAGGCCGAGACCATCGGCCTCCAGCTGGACCCCGCGTCGCCCCACCTCTCTGCGGTGCCCGGCCTGCACTTCATCGAGATCGTCGACGAGGAGGGGCGCTGGGTCCCCGAGGGCGAGGAGGGCGAACTCGTCGTCACCCGCCTGCACGCCCACGAGGCCCCGCTCCTGCGGCTCAAGCTGGGCGACCGGATGATCCGGCGGCCGAGGACGGAGGGCCCCGGCCTGAAGACCCAGCGGTTCGAGTTCGCGGGCCGCACCGGCGACGTGCTGCACATCAACGACAGCCAGTACTCGGCGGCCCGCGCCTACGACGCGGTGCGCGACGAGCTGAAGGCGGCCGAGGCGGTGGACCTGGACGCGGTGGCGCACGAGGTCCAGTTCGTGAACCACCGGGAGGCCAAGGTCATCACGCTGTTCGCCTCGGTCGACGACGTGCTCGGCCTGACGTACCGGACGGACACGGCGCTCGGCCCCCACGGGGTGCAGCAGCTGTTCGTGAACGCCCTGCCGCGCTCCCTGTCGCTCTTCAACCACGGCGAGGCGAACCCCGCGTCGATCCAGAAGACCGGTTACACCTTCCAGCTCACGTTCGTGCCCCGTCTGTCGGCCGAGATCGAGCGGACGGCCGTCGGCAAGGTCCCGCTGGTGCGGGACCGGGGCTAGCGCCTACAGGAGGAGTGAGGATGAAGCCGCAAGTGAACATCATCGCGGTCGTCGACGTCATCGGAGCGCTCTCGGGCAGCACGCTGCTCGACGGCAATCTCTGCATGATGGACGACGGCGGGCACGACAGCGCCCATCAGGGGACGCCGGACCTGTGCACCGTGGTCAGGCCGGGCCAGGTCGTCTCGTGGACCGCCCTGGCCGTGGACCTCCAGACGCCGGTCGAGATCAAGAACATCTCGTTCGTCCCCGAGAACCAGAACCAGGGACGGAGTGCGGCGCAGGGCCAGCAGTACGGCCAGCAGCACCACCAGCCCCACGGCCAGGCGCACGGCGCCCCGGGCGGGGGCGACTCCGAGGGCGACAAGCTCGACCTCGACGTCTGGACCGGCGTGGTGCCCAACTGGCTGACGCCCGGCGTGGCCTACCGCTACCGCCTGGAGCTCCAGATGTACGAGGGCGAGAACAGCGTCATGCACGTCGACACCCCCGCGCTGATGTGCCGGTAGCGCCGGCGTGGGCCGGAGCGCCACGGCAAGGGCCGGGAATCCAGTAACGGCGACAAAGGCGGAGACATGCCCCAACAATTGGCGATCATCGTGCTCGTGGACGTCGGCAGCGCGCTGGAGTCCGAGTCACTCGAAGGCAACACCTACCTGTTCGACAACATGAAGCTGCACGGTTCGACGAACCAGGGAACCGGCGATCTCGTGACCGCGATCAACGGCTCCTACTGGCGGGACGGCTCACAGGCCAGCGAGCAGGTGCTCAACTGGCTTCCGTACAGCCTCGGTTCCATCCCGCCGACCGTGCCGCGCGGCTACGAGTTCGACCGCGCGCGGCAGACCGACGAGCAGGCCCTGGCCGCGCTCCAGGACCTCGCGGGCAAGACCTCGGTGGCCGGCGCCGACCAGACCGAGGAGCTGAGCCAGGTCCGCAGGACCGTCGGTGCCCGCGTCAAGACCACGCGGCGCACGCGCGGGCGGCTGTCCGGCCAGAAGATCCTGGACGTCACCGGCAAGGTCCTCACCGAGGACAACACGGCCGCGTACACCTACCCCGCCCCGGTGATCACCGACATCTACGGCGAGGCCGTGGACTCGAAGATCATGTACCCGGCGGAGTACGGCTCCCCGGACCTGGTCACCGACGGCTGGTACTGGTCGGCGACGGTCGACACCTCACGGCCCGGCACGTACTCGTACGTGATGCGGATCCAGCTGCACAAGCTGGTGGGGCTCAACGGCGAACTGCGCTGGGAGGCGGTCGACCTGACCTGTCCCTCGACCCTGAAGATCACCTCGGAGCCCCGGCGGAACGCCTTCACCAAGGCGGGCATGGGCATGCTGCCGATCCCTCCGGACGCGGGCGCGCGGCCCGGCACCCCCTGATCCCGCACGGACTTCAGCCAGAAGGAGGAGCAGATGACGACGACCACGCCCAGGCGGCGGGAGACCGGAGCCGCGAGGCGCCCCATCTCGATCACCGCCGTGGTGGACTGTGTGGGCGCCCTGGCAGCCGGCAGTCTCCAGGGCCACCTGTACATGTACGACACGAACAAGTCCGCGGGATCCACCGGCTTCGGCACCGAAGAACTCCAGACGCGCGCCAAGAAGGGCGACCAGCTCCTGTGGAACGCGCTCGCGCTGGAGTGCGAGGCGTTCGTGGCGATCGACGGGATCGTGATCGACAGCTCCATCTGCGTGCCGGAGCGCAAGGTCTATCCGGGCACCGACGTCGCCTACTGGACCGGCACGGTCAAGCGTGACGTCGCGAACGTCACGTACCAGCTCAAGTTCAAGCTGGGCACGAGGGACGAGCCGATCGCCACCACCCTGTCCTCGTCCCTCGTCGGCTAGCGCCCGACACGACGACGTACGCGAAGGAGGAGAGTTGACCAGCAGCGTGCAGGAGAAGTCGGCCGGCGTGCACAAGCAGAACCCCGGCCAGCTGAACTCGGTCCAGCTGAACATCGTGACGCTCATCAACATGGAGCGGGCCACGGAGACGGGCTCCCTGAGCGACTCGATGTACATGATGGACAACAGCATCGGCGGCAAGGGGCAGGGCACGTCGTCCCTGGAGACGGTCTGCAAGCAGGGCCAGGTCCTGAACTGGATCGTGCGCCCGATCGACATGGAGAAGCGGCCGGACGGCACCTGGCCCCCCATGCCGAAGATCAACAACATCACCTTCCTCGACACCGAGCTGGGCGACGAGGAGGACGTGGCCGAGCGGAAGATCTTCACCGAGCTGAAGATCTACGGGATGGCGGACCGCATGCGGTCCCCGCTGACGCCGGTCTACTACTACTGGGCCGGCACGGTCCTGAGCAACGCCAAGCCGGGCGTGCACCGGTACCGCCTGGTGATGGAGCTGGAGCAGGAGCGCAAGAAGGAGAAGCTCTACCTGAACACGGCCATCCACCCGTCGATCAGGATCCTCGGGGTCTGAGCACGAGCGCACCACCGCGTGTCCGCCAGGCCGGATATCGGCCTGGCGGTCATGCGGCGCCGGGCGTAGAGAGGAAAGTTCAGGCCAGCGATCCCAGGGAGGCCGTCATGGACAGGACCATCGGCAAGGGAACGTTCCGGGACGCGTTCAAGAACCAGAGCGTCGCGCTCTCCGCCCTGCCGCCGGGCACGGGACGGCGGCTGGCCGAGCGGGCCAACGCGGCGGCGGGCCCGGCCGATGCCTCGCTGCGCACGAAGGCCGAGTTCAGCGCGTTGTACGACCTGCTGCTCGCCGAGCAGGGTGATCTCTCGGGGGCCTCGGCCGACGGGAGCCTCGTGCTCCTCGACGCGGACGGACGGCTCACGGAGATGGGGCGGATCGTCGACGAGCTCCTCAATACGGCCGAGAACAAAACGGAGTTCTTCGCTCAGGACATGTATCAGGTCAAGGTCACCGGCTGGCCGCCGGGCGTCCTGACGGCCGACGAGGTGATGGAGGCGCCGCCGGGCGCCCGGCTCACCCTGGCGAGGAGCGCGACCCCGGCCGACACCCTGCTCGCGACACCGTCGTTCTCGATGGTCAACAGCGGCAACATGACGGCCCATGCCCCCAAGCGCTCCTGGAAGATCGACTTCGAGGTCGGCGACAGCGAGGACCGGCTCTACGGCATGGAGCGGATCAACCTCAAGGCGATGTACAACGACCCGTCGCAGATGCGCGAGGCCGTGGCCTGGCGGCTCCTGGAGCGGGCGGGCATCCCCGCCGCGCAGCACACGTACGCCACGTTCTTCCTCAACGACCGCTACATGGGCCTCTATTCGGTGATCGAGCAGGTCGACAAGAAGTTCCTGAAGGACCACTTCGGCAAGAACGCCGAGGGCAACCTCTACAAGGCGTACTGCGGCGACGTCGGCTGCGCGACCCTGGAGCACCGCTCGGGCACGGACGGCACCGACGACGGACGGCAGTACTTCACCCGGGGCAGCCAGGAGGACGAGCGCACCTACCGCCTGAAGACGAACGAGGACGATCCCTCGGCCAACACCTACGACGACCTCGCGACGCTCGTACGGGCCATCAACGGCGTGCGACTCGGCGGCGGCAGCGACCGGTTCGCGTCCGACGCGTTCCGCGACGCGGTCGAGCAGATCCTGAACGTGCCGGCCTTCCTGCGCTGGGCGGGCGCCAACGTCCTGCTGGGCAGCTGGGACAACTACTTCGCGACGCCGTCGAACTACTACCTCTACAACGCGGGCCGCCTCGGCGACCCGGCGGGCTTCATGTCCCGCCCGCACTTCACCTTCATCCCCTGGGACTACGACAACAGCTCCGGCATCGACTTCTTCTCGACGCCGTGGCAGTACACGGACCTGCTCGACTGGCCCGCGATGACCCGTGACTACTGCCGCCTCACGCACGCGCCGCACGCGGAGTCACGGATCCCGCTCTTCACCAACCTGCTGCGCAACCACGACTTCTGCCAGTACTACCTCGACCACATCGAGTACCTCCTGGACACGGAGTTCGGCCCCGACCGGGTCGCCGCGCTGCTCGGTGCGGAGGGCTCCGGGCAAACCGACGGGCTGTGGCAGCTGGTCGCGCCGGCCGCGTACGGCGAGTCCACGACCCCGCACGGACAGCCCTTCACCGGACGGCAGTTCACCAACGACGAGGTGTACCGCGCGGCGTACCGGCAGTGGGAGCTGAGCCGCGGCCGGCAGTTCACCCACGGGATCTTCCACTACACGCGGATGCGCTACGACCACGCACGACAGCAGCTCGCCGAGCTGCGCAAGACCTATCCCAACGGCGCCAGCGGGGCGTCGTTCCCGGGTGCGATGGAGGTACTGCCGTCATGACCGCGACGAAGAAGCCGGCCAAGGCCGACGCCGTGCACGAGCTCCGCCTGGTCAAGGAAGCCAAGATCAAGGACCTGATCGGTGACGGGGCGGGCTCCCGTCTGGAGGCCAGCGGTGTCGTCTACCGCGACGGCGCCTTCCTGATCGTCTGCGACAACCTGCCCTCCTTCATCCGGGTCAGCAGCGAGCTGTCGCCCAAGGCACCGGAGAACGGCGTCCTCGACCCCCGCAAGAGCAAGGGCAAGGGCAAGACGGCCGGCCAAGGCAAGGGCAAGGGGACCAAGGGGAAGGCCGGCGGGGCGCGGGCGAACGAGGGCTACGAGGATCTCGCCCACGACGACCGACGCGACCACTACTTCACGCTGAGCGAAGCCGAACCGGTCAAGCCCAAGGGCTTCCGCGCCCGCGTCCACGAGTTCGACGAGAAGCTGCGCCCGGTCGGCTCCACCCTGCTCGACTTCGATCTCACGGACGCCAACAAGGGCATGGAAGGCCTGGAGTGGGTCGAACGCTCGGGAGCGAACCATCTGCTCGCCTTGTGCGAGGGAAACCGGTGCGCGGGCGGCAAGAAGGGCAGGACCCCGGGCGGCGGCCGCATCCAGGTCTTCCGGCAGGGCGGCAAGCGCTGGATCCGCACGGCCACGATCCGGCTGCCCGCGTCCCTGCCCTTCGAGGACTACGCCAGCGTGTCGGTGCGCGACGGACGTATCGCCGTCCTGTCGCAGGCCTCGTCCGCGCTCTGGGTGGGCCGCATCGACACCAAGAAGTGGCGGGTCGACGAGGGCACGGTCCACCGCCTCCCCACGGACGGCAAGGGCCGCGCGGTCTACGGCAATCCGGAGGGCGTGTCCTGGGTCTCGCCGGACTACGTGGTGATCGTGTCCGACCGGGCGAAGAAGGGCGCGGCGAACGAGCGCTTCCGCGCCAAGGACCAGTCGATCCATCTGTTCCTGGTCCCGGGCGACGGCGTCTGAGCTGACGGGCGTCCGGGCTGGCGGCCTCTGCGCTACTCGGCGGCCCACAGGCCGCGCACATGGCCGAGGTGTCGGGTCATGACCGCGCGCACGGCGTCCTCGTCGCGGGCGAGCAGCGCGTCCAGGATCTCCAGGTGCTCCTCGGCCGACGCCTCCAGGCGGCCCGCGTCGACCAAGGCCTGGAGCCCGTACAGGCGCGAGCGCTTGCGCAGGTCGCCCACCACCTCGACCAGGTGGTCGTTGCCGGAGAGCGCGAGCAGGCCGAGGTGGAAGCGGATGTCGGCCTCGACGTACGCGATGAGGTCGCCGTCCGCCGCCGCGGTGACGATCTCCCGCGCGGTGGGGCGCAGGGCCTCGAGCGCGGCGGGGTCGGCCGACGTGGCCAGCTCCGCCGTGGTGGGGATCTCGATCAGGGCGCGGATGTGCTTGTACTCGTCGAGCTGCTTCCCGGAGACCGCGGTGACCCGGAAGCCCTTGTTCGGCACCGTGTCGACGAGCCCCTCCTTGGCGAGGTCGAGCATGGCCTCGCGCACCGGGGTGGCCGAGACGCCGAAGCGCACGGCGAGGGTGGGCGCGGAGTACACCTCGCCCGCGCGCAGTTCACCCGCGATGAGCGCGGCACGCAAGGCGTCGGCGACCCGCTCGCGGTAGCTGCTGCGCGTGCCGCCCAGGCTCGGCAGGGCGGCGGGGGCGGCGGATGGGGCGGGGGTGCGCCGGGCGGCCATGGGAGCGGTTCCTCCAGGGTGCAATGTCACGTGCTACGAGTGCCACGGGGCCACGATTATCCCAGCCCGCCGGGGAACGGATCCCCGCCTAGAGGACGAACCCCGCGGGGAACGGGTCGTCCGGGTCGAGGAGGTACTGCGCGGTGCCGGTCACCCAGGCGCGCCCGGTGAAGCTGGGCAGCACGGCGGGGACGCCCGCGACCTCGGTGGTTCCAAGGAGCCGTCCGCCGAACCGCGTGCCGATGAAGGACTCGTTGACGAACTCGGTGTCCAGGGGCAGCTCCCCGCGCGCGTGCAGCTGGGCCATGCGCGCGCTCGTCCCGGTGCCGCAGGGCGAGCGGTCGAACCAGCCGGGGTGGATGGCCATCGCGTGCCGGGAGTACCGGGCGGTGGCGCCGGGAGCGTAGAGGTGGACGTGGTGGCAGCCGCGGATGGACGGGTCCTGCGGGTGCACCGGTTCCTCCTCCGCGTTGATCGCCGCCATCAGCGAGAGGCCCGCCGCGAGGATCTCGTCCTTGCGCCCGCGCTCGAAGGGGAGACCGAACTGCTCCAGGGGCAGGATCGCGTAGAAGTTGCCGCCGTAGGCCAGGTCGTACGTCACCGGGCGGCCGTCGGGCAGGGTGATCTTGCGGTCGAGGCCGACGGCGAAGGACGGCACGTTCTTCAGCGTGACGGCCTTCGCCGCGCCGTCCTCGACGGCCACGTCGGCGACGACGAGGCCCGCGGGCGTGTCCAGGCGGATCGTGGTGACCGGCTCGACGACCTCGACCATGCCGGTCTCGACGAGGACGGTGGCGACGCCGATGGTGCCGTGCCCGCACATCGGCAGATAGCCCGACACCTCGATGTAGATCACGCCGTAGTCGCAGTCGGGCCGGGTGGGCGGCTGGAGGATCGCGCCGCTCATCGCCGCGTGGCCGCGCGGTTCGTTCATCAGGAGCTGCTTGATGTCGTCGCGGTGCTCGCGGAAGTGGAGCCTGCGCTCGTTCATCGTGGCGCCGGGGACGGTGCCGATGCCGCCGGTGATCACCCGCGTCGGCATGCCCTCGGTGTGCGAGTCGACTGCGTGCAGGACGAGTTTGCTGCGCATGTGCGGTGCCTTTCCGTACGCGGGCGGGTGCGGGCGGCGCTGCTAGCGGAGGCCGGCGGCGATGGCCCGCTCGGTGGCCTCGCGCACCGCCTTCTCCTGCTCGGGCAGCAGCGGCACCCGCGGGGGCCGGCACGGGCCGCCGTGGCGCCCCGCGATGTCCATGGAGAGCTTGATGGCCTGGACGAACTCCGGCCGGGAGTCCCAGCGGAGCAGGGGGTGCAACTGGCGGTAGAGCTTGCCCGCCGTGGCCAGGTCTCCGGCGACGGCCGCGCGGTAGAGCTCGACGGACGCGGCGGGGAGCATGTTCGGGTAGCCCGCGACCCAGCCCTTGGCGCCCGCGACGGCGAGTTCCAGCAGGACGTCGTCGGCGCCGGCCAGCAGGTCGAGTTCCGGGGCGAGTTCGGCGATGCGGTAGGCACGCCGTACGTCGCCGGAGAACTCCTTGACGCCCTGTACGTACCCCTCGGCGTGCAGTTGCGCGAGGAGCTCGGGCACGAGGTCGACCTTGGTGTCGACGGGGTTGTTGTACGCGACGACGGGCAGGCCCGCTCGCGCGACCTCGGCGTAGTGGGCGAGGACGGAGCGCGCGTCGGCGCGGTAGGCGTTCGGCGGGAGCAGCATCACGGACGCGCAGCCCGCGTCCTTGGCCTGCTCGGCCCAGCGGCGGGCCTCCGCGGAGCCGTAGGCGGCGACGCCGGGCATCACGCGGTGCCCACCGACCGCCGCGACGGCGGTCTCCACGACCTTGGCGCGCTCCTCGGGGGTGAGGACCTGGTACTCGCCGAGCGATCCGTTCGGCACGACGCCGTCGCAGCCGTTCTCGACGAGCCAGGCGCAGTGCGCGGCGAAGCGGCCGTGGTCGACGGAGAGGTCGTCGTTCAGCGGCAGCGCGGTGGCGACGAGGACACCGTGCCAGGGGCGGGAGCGGTCGGGGGGCGTGGTCATGGGCGTGGTCCCTTCGGTGCAGGTGAGGAGGGAGGCGGCGGGTGACTGGCGGGTGGGGTGCAGTGGGGTGCGGTGACGGCGGGTCAGCGCGGGGCGGGCGGTTCGTCCTCGTCGCCGTCCCGCGCTTCGGGGGTCTGCGCGAGGACGCCGAGCGGTACCGGCCGGGCGAACGGCCGGCGCGCGGACCGCTCGGCGCAGCCCACGAGTCCGGCGACGGCGGCCGAGCACATGCGACCCTGGCACCAGCCCATGCCGGCCCGGGTCAGGAGTTTCACGCTCCGCGCGTCGGTGGCCCCCAGTTCCCCGACGGCCGCGCGGACCGCCGATGCCGGGACCTCCTCGCAGCGGCAGACGAGGGTGTCGTCGCGCAGCTGCTCGGCCCAGTGCGCGGGCGGCGCGTACACGGCGTCGACGGCGGCGGCGAACGTCCGGGCCTTCGCACGGGACGCGGCAGCGGCGGCCCAGGCACGTGGGTCGGGCACCTCGCCCCGGAGCCGGGCGGCGGCCGAGCGGCCGGCGATGTGCCCCTCGGCGAGCGAGAGGGCGGCGCCTCCGATGCCGGTGGTCTCGCCCGCGGCCCAGACGCCGGGGACGTCGGTGCGCTGCTCGGCGTCGACGGCGACGTCCGGCCCCTCGACCCGGCAGCCGAGCCCCTCGGCGAGATCGGTGTGCGGCAGCATGCCGTGACCGACGGCCAGGGTGTCGCAGGGGATGCGCCGCCCGGTGCCGGGCCTGACCCGCCCTGCCGGGTCGAGGGCGGCGACGGTCACCGCGTCGAGCGCGCCCTTGCCGTGTGCCTCGACGACGGTGTGGCGTGGCAGCGAAGGAACCCGGTGGCGCAGCAGGCGTGCGGCGTATCCGGCGCCCTCGGCGAGCTTGTCCGGGTGGGCGGCGAAGGCGGCCGCGTGCCGCGCGAAGGCCTGGGGGCCGGTGGACTCGACCAGGGCGGCGACCTTCGCCCCGGCCGCCGCGAGCCCCACGGCCACGGGCAGGAGCAGCGGTCCGGTCCCGGCCACGACGGCGGTACGCCCGGGCAGGACGAGGCCTCCCTTGAGCATGGCCTGCGCGCCGCCGGCGGTGAGCACTCCGGGCAGGGTCCAGCCGGGGAACGGCAGGACCTTCTCGTATCCCCCGGTCGCCAGGAGAACGGCGTCGGCGTGCACGGCCGCGGACCGCTCCTGTGCGGGTCCGAGGAGCGCGTGGACGGTGAAGCGGTGTCCGCCGGGGGGCGGGGGCAGGGGCCTGGCGTGCGCGGCGGCGGGTTCGTCGTCCCCGAAGTGCCGCTCCACGCACCAGACATGATGCTCGGTCAGGTGGGCCACGCGGCCCTCGGCGATCAACGACGCCAGTCCGTCGCGCAGTTGCTCCCACGTACGCCACCGGTGGTGCAGGGCCCGCGGCCTGCGCGCGCCGAGCTCCGCCGCGGGCTGCCGGTAGAACTGCCCGCCCGCCTGCCCGGCCGCGTCGATCAGGATCACCCCTGCCCCGCGCCGCGCCGCGGCGAGCGTCGCCGCGAGTCCAGCGGGTCCGGCGCCGACCACGGCGAGCGTGCCGCCCGGCGGTGCGTCTGCGCGCGATCCGTTCATCGCCCCTCCCCCGGCTCCCCGTCGTGGCCGTCGCCGTCCTGCGTCCGGATCGTGTCGCCCGGTGCGGCCGGTGTCAGGCAAGCCCGTTGGTTCGGACGGCCGTTGATCTCCACCAGGCAGTCGAAGCAGACGCCGATGCCGCAGAAGACCCCCCTCGGTTCGCCGTGCCGTCGCGTGGTGCGCCAGGCGGTGACGCCCGCCGCCCAGAGCGCGGCGGCCACCGTCTGGCCCGGCAGGGCCGGGATCGCGCGGCCGTCGAAGGTGACGGTGTGCGGCGGTTTCGGGCGGGCGCGGGTCAGGGCCAGGGGGGTGCGTTCCTTCACGGGGCCTCCTGGGGCGGGGTGTCGGCGAAGCGGTCGGGGCGGAAGGGGGCGAGGTCGAGCTCCGGGGCCGCCCCGGTGAGCGCCTGGGCGATCACGTGCCCGGTCCCGGTGGCGAGTCCGATCCCCGCGCCCTCGTGGCCGCAGGCGTGGAAGAGTCCCGGCACCCGGGCGTCGGGACCGATGGCGGGGAGGTGGTCCGGCAGATAGGGGCGGAAGCCGACGTACGTCCGCAGCGCGCGGACCTCCGCGAGGAACGGGAAGAGCCGGGTCGCTCCCGCCGCCAGGGCCCGCACGACCGGCAGCGAGAAGCTCCGGTCGAAGCCGACCCGCTCGCGGCTCGCGCCGATCAGGACCGGCCCCGCCGCCGTGCCCTCGACCACCGGTGAGGTCTGGAGCGCGGCGGATCCGCTGGCCACGTCGGCCACGTAGTCGGCGGCGTACACCTTGTGCCGGATCCTGCGCGGCAGCGGCTCGGTGACCAGGACGAAGCCGCGCCGCGGCAGCACGGGCAGGCCGACCCCGGCGAGGGCGGCCACCTCGCCGCCCCAGGTGCCGGCCGCGTTCACCACGTACGGGGCGTGGATCTCGCCCCGGTCGGTGCGGACCCCGCGCACGCCATGGGCCGCGGTCCGCAGCACGGCGGTGACGGTCGGGCCCGTACGGAGTTCGGCCCCCGCTCCGCGCGCCAGGCGCACGAGGTGGGCGGCCGCCAGCGACGGCATCACCTGGGCGTCCTGCGGGTACAGGACGCCGCCCGCCACGTCCGGAGTCAACCACGGTTCGAGAGCGCGGAGTTCGGAGGGCGTGACGGGCCGTGCGTCGACCCCTGCCGCACGCTGCCCGGCGGCGAACTCCGCGAGCGCCGGGAGCCCTTCACCGGACGACGCGACGACCACGCCGCCCTTGGCGTCGTACTCGATGCGGGTGCCGATGCCGGGCTCGGCGGCCAGCTCCGTCCACAACCGGCCCGAGAGAAGGGCCAGTTCGAGCTCGGGGCCGGGTTCCTTGTCGGAGACGAGGAGGTTTCCCTCGCCGGATCCTGTCGTGCCGCCGGCCACCGGGCCGCGGTCCACCAGGACGACGGACAGGCCGGCCCGCGCGGCGTACAAGGCGCAGGCGGCGCCCACCATCCCGGCGCCGATCACCACAACATCGCAGGTCAGCCGCTTTGTCACGCCAGTACTATGTCACATGTTCCCTTACGGGCCAAGGGTCTCTACGCTGGCGGTACCGCCAGCCGCACCCGCGCCACGAGCCCCCGAACGGGGAAGAAAAGGTGAACCGCATGGCCAAGTCCACGGCACGCAAGAACAGCCTCTACCCCGGGATCTCCCCCGAGCTCTCCGCCCTGATGAGGACCGGCTGGGCCGACACGGAACAGCGCGACCTGCGCCCGGCCGAGCAGGCCCCGCACGCCGCGCGCCGCCGCGCCGCCCTGTCCGCGCTGTTCCCGGGCGAGCGCCTGGTGATCCCCTCCGGCAAGCTCAAGACCCGCTCGAACGACTGCGCTTACCCCTTCCGCCCGTACTCCGCGTACGTCCACATGACCGGCGACCAGGCCAGGGACTGCGCCCTCGTCCTGGAACCGCGCGAGGGAGGCGAGGGCCACGACGCGTACGTCTACCGACTCCCCCGCGACAGCCGGGACGGCGACGAGTTCTGGACCGGCATGACCGCCGAGCTGTGGATGGGCCGCCGGCGCAGCCTCGCCGAGTCCGAGCTGCTCCTCGGTCTGCCCTGCCGCGACATCCGCGAAGCCCCCGCCCGACTCGCCGCGTCCGGCGCACCCACCCGGATCGTGCGCGGCCACGATGCGGCGCTCGAAGAGGCGGTGACGAGCGACGAGGAGCGTGACGCCGAACTGGAGGCGGCGCTCTCGGGCCTGCGCCTGGTCAAGGACGACTGGGAGATCGGCGAGCTGCGCAAGGCGGTGGACTCCACCGTCCGCGGATTCACCGACGTGGTGCGGGAGTTGGCCGTCGCGATCGACACCTCGGAGCGCTGGATCGAGGGAACCTTCCACCGCCGCGCCCGCCTTGAGGGCAACGACGTCGGCTACGGCTCGATCTGCGCGGCGGGCGAGCACGCCACGATCATGCACTGGGAGCGGAACGACGGCCCGGTCCGCCCGGGCGAACTCCTGCTCCTGGACGCGGGCGTGGAGACCCACACCCTCTACACCGCGGACGTCACGCGCACCCTGCCCATCAGCGGCACCTTCACCCCGCTCCAGCGGAAGATCTACGACGCGGTGTACGAGGCGCAGGAGGCCGGCATCGCCGCCGTGAAGCCGGGCGCCGCGTACCGCGACTTCCATGACGCGGCGCAGCGGTACCTCGCACACAAGCTCGTCGAGTGGGGCCTTCTCGACGGCGACCCGGAGCGGGTCTTCGAGCTCGCCCTCCAGCGCCGCTTCACCATGGCGGGCACGGGCCACATGCTCGGCCTCGACGTCCACGACTGCGCCCAGGCGCGTACGGAGGAGTACGTGGGCGGCGTCCTGGAAGAGGGCATGGTCCTCACCGTCGAACCCGGCCTCTACTTCCAGCCGGACGATCTCACCGTGCCCGAGGAGTACCGCGGCATCGGGGTCCGCATCGAGGACGACCTCCTGGTGACGGCCGAGGGCAACGAGAACCTCTCGGCGGGTCTGCCCCGGCGCGCCGACGCCGTCGAGGCCTGGATGCGCGACCTGACCGGCGACCGCGGCCAAGGATCGCAGCACTAGGGCTCCCACCAGGGCGGATGCCGCTGAACACACGGTCCGGCGGGCTCCGCGACCCCGCTATACACTCCGTATATACACGCTATGTATAGTGCTCGCATGCCCGCTGCGAAAAGCAAGATGAACAAATCGGCCAAAGGGTTCCGTCGCGCCGCCTCCATGACGGCCATGACCGCCGTGGTCATGGCCGTCGCCCTGACGGGATGCACCAAGGTGGACACCATCGCCCCCAGCTCCGCGCGCAAGGACGCGGCGTCGGTGAGCGTCAAGAGCCAGGGGAAGCTCGGCACCGTCGACTGCCGCAAGGCGAAGTGCGTGGCCCTGACGTTCGACGCGGGCCCCAGCGAGAACTCGCCGCGGCTGCTCGACATCCTCAAGGAGGAGAAGGTGCCCGCCACCTTCTTCCTGCTCGGCAAGAACCACATGGCCGAGCACCCCGAGCTCGTGAAGCGGATGGCCGCCGAGGGACACGAGGTCGCGAGCCACACCTGGTCGCACAAGATCCTCACCGACATCACGCCGGAAGAGGCCCGCGAGGAGCTGCGCAAGCCGAACGAGGCGATAGAGAAGCTGATCGGCCACAAGCCGACGCTGATGCGCCCGCCGCAGGGCCGCACCAACCCGGACGTCAACAAGATCTCGCGCGAGGAAGGCCTCTCGGAGGTCCTGTGGAGCGTGACCGCCAAGGACTACACGACCGACGACTCGGACCTGATCAAGAAGCGCGTCATCGACCAGACCGGCCGGGACGGCATCATCCTGCTGCACGACATCTACAAGGGGACGGTCCCCGCGGTGCCGGGCATCATCGCCGAGCTGAAGAAGCGCGGCTACGTCTTCGTGACGGTTCCGCAGCTGCTCGCGCCGGGGAAGGCCGAACCCGGCAAGGTCTACCGCCCGTAGCAGCCGCGTTTCGCCGCCCGGTACTGGCAGGATCGACGTGTGGCTCTCTTCCGTATCGACCGCGCATCGTCCCTGCCCGCCGACGAGGTCTGGCGCCGGCTCACCACGTGGGAGCGGCACGCCGACGTCGTCCCGCTGACCCGGGTGACCGTCCGGACGCCGCCGCCCAGCGGGCAGGGGACGGTGTTCGTCGCCCGCACCTCGCTCGGCCCCGTGGGCTTCGACGACGTGATGGAGGTCGTCACCTGGCGTCCCGCTCCCGGGGGCGGCGGGATGTGCCGCCTGGAGAAGCGGGCCACGCTCGTGACGGGATGGGCCGAGATCGAGGTCTCCCCCCGGGCCGGGACGACCGGTTCCGCGGTCGTCTGGCGCGAGGACCTGAGCGTGCGGGGGCTCCCGAAGGCCTTCGACCGGGTGCTCCTGGCCGCCGCGCGCTGGATGTTCGGGCGGGCGGTGGACGGACTGCTCTCCTCGCCCTCGCCGCGCTCACCCGCCTGACCACAGCGCTCACCCGCCTGACCACCGCGCCCCTGCGCCTGACCGCCGAGCCCCTCCGCCTGACCGCCGCGCTGCTCGTCAGCCCCGCGGGGCCTGCGCACGCCCGTGCAGCGTCCGTGCCACCCGCGGTCCCAGCCACCGCTTCATCCGGCGCAGCGGCTCCAGCTGCTCGGCCGCGCGGTCGATCCGGTAGTACAGCTGCGGCGGGACGTGCGGGAGCAGCGGGGAGTGGCGCTGGCCGAGGAGCGCGAACATCTGGGCCGGGTCGAGGCCGATGTAGCGCGGCAGGTTCTCGTACCACTGGGCGCTGTAGCGGGCCGCGCTCTGGACGGACAGGAGGGCGGACCGCCGCTCGCGCTCGTAGCGTGCGAGGGCGGGGGTCAGCTCCGGGCTCCCCCGCAGCGCGTCCGCGAGGGCGATGGCGTCCTCCAGGGCGAGCGTCGTGCCCGCGCCGATGGAGTAGTGCGTGGTGTGCGCGGCGTCGCCGAGCAGGACCACGTTGCCCCGGTGCCAGGTCCGGTTGGTCAGCGTCCGGAAGCTGAGCCACTGCGCGCTGCCGTCGGCCTTGGCGCGGCCGATCAGCCGGTGCCCGTCCAGCGGTCCGGCGAAGAGCCGCTCCAGGAGGGCGATGCCCTCGGCCTCGCTCGCCTCGTGCAGGCCGAGGCCCGTCCAGGTCTCCGGGGCGCACTCGATGACGCACGTGCTCTTCTCGTCGCTGAAGCGGTAGCCGTAGCACCAGATCCAGCCGTGCGCGGTCTCCACGAAGGCGAAGGTGAAGGAGTCGAAGACCTTGGTGGTGCCGAGCCAGATGTACTTGTTGCGGCCGAGGGCGACCTGCGCGCCGAAGTGGTCCGTGTGCCGCTCGCGCAGCGCGCTCCTGACGCCGTCGGCGGCCACGATCAGATCGGCGTCGGGCAGCTGCGCCGCGTCGGTGATCTCCCGTTCGTACGCGACGTGTACGCCGAGCGCCCTGGCCCGGTCCGCCAGGATGTCCAGGAGGCGGTGGCGCCCGATGCCGTGGCCCTCGTCGCCGTGGTGGACCGTCGTGCGGTCGCCGACGTGCGCGACGCCGTCGCTCCAGCGGACCGAGTGCTCGCTGACGGCCCGCGCGGACTCGGGGTCACCGGCGCGGAGTTTGTCGAGCAGGCCGCCCCAGTAGGTGACCCCCCAGCCGTAGGTCGAGCCGGCCGGGTCGCGTTCGTGGACGGTGATGTCGTGGGACGGGTCCTGCCGCTTGAGCAGGATCGAGAGGTACAGGGCGGCGGGACCGCCACCGACGCAGGCGACCTTCACGGATGCTCCTGTTGCGTCACAAGGTGATCAATTCGTCACGCAAGGTAGCAGCAATGCGGGGCGGGCCCGGGGATCTTGGACGGCGGGCGGAGCCGGGGCGTCAGGCCACGGACCCGATGCGCCGTGCGGGCCGCGAGCCGTCGTGGTGGATCGGCGTGTGGGCGCCCGTGAGGGAGACGCCGCTGCCGCCGCGCCGGTTGGCGACGATCTCCGCGGCGATGGAGAGGGCCGTCTCCTCCGGGGTGCGCGCCCCCAGGTCGAGGCCGATGGGCGAGCGGAGCCTGGCCAGCTCCAGTTCGCTGACGCCGACCTCCCGCAGCCGCTCGTTGCGGTCCTCGTGGGTGCGGCGCGAGCCCATCGCGCCCACGTAGGCGACCGGGAGGCGCAGGGCCAGCTCCAGCAGGGGCACGTCGAACTTGGCGTCGTGGGTCAGGACGCACAGCACGGTGCGTGCGTCGACCTCCGTGCGCCGCAGGTACTGGTGGGGCCACTCGACGACGACCTCGTCCGCGTCGGGGAAGCGGGCCGCCGTGGCGAACACGGGCCGTGCGTCGCAGACGGTCACGCGGTAGCCGAGGAACGCGCCGACCCTGACGAGCGCCGACGCGAAGTCGATCGCGCCGAACACGATCATGCGGGGCGGCGGGACGCTCGACTCGACGAGGAGGGTGAGCGGCTGCCCGCAGCGCGAGCCGTCCTCGCCGATCTCCACCGTGCCGGTGCGCCCCGCGTCCAGCATCGCGCGGGCCTCGCCCGCGGCGGTGCGGTCCAGCTCGGGATGGCCGCCGAGGCTCCCTTCGAAGCCTTCGGCGGCACCGGACCGTACGAGAAGGGCCCGGCCCACGAGGTCCGCGGGTCCGGCGGTGATGCGGGCGACGGCCGCGGCCTCGCCCGATGCCGCGGCCGCGAGCGCGGCGGCGACGACCGGCCGCGCGGTGGAGTCCGCGCGGACCGGGGTGACCAGGATGTCGATGATGCCGCCGCAGGTCAGACCGACGGCGAAGGCGTCCTCGTCGCTGTAGCCGAAGCGCTCCAGGACGCTCTCGCCGTCTTCCAGTGCCTGCTGGCACAGGTCGTAGACGGCGCCCTCCACACACCCGCCGGAGACGGAGCCGATCGCCGTGCCGTCGGAGTCGACGGCCAGGGCCGCACCGGGCTGCCGGGGCGCGCTGCCGCCGACCGCCACCACGGTGGCGACGGCGAAGTCGCGTCCCTGCTCGACCCACCGGTTCAGCTCCTCGGCGATGTCCAGCATGTCCGTCTCCTAACGGGTGTGTGATTCCAGGATGGGCTACTTGACGCCCATCCAGTTCTCGATCGGGTGGAGGGCGAAGAAGGCCAGGAACACGAGCGCGAGCACCCACATCAGCCAGCCGATCTCACGGACCTTGCCCTGGGCGGCCTTGATCAGGACGTGGGCGATGACACCGGCCGCGATACCCACCGTGATGGAGTACGTGAAGGGCATCAGGACCGTGGTCAGGAACACCGGAATGGCGGTGGCCTGGTCGGTCCAGTCGATGTGCCGGGCGTTGGTCAGCATCATCGCGCCGATGACCACGAGCGCGGCGGCCGCGACCTGCGTCGGGATGAGCTGGGCCAGCGGGGTGAAGAAGAGGCACAGGGCGAAGCCGAGGCCGGTGATCACGCTCGCGAAGCCGGTGCGCGCGCCGTCGCCGACGCCCGCGGTGGACTCGACGAAGACGGTCTGGCCGGAGGCACCGGCGAAGCCGCCGACGACGCCGCCGGCACCGTCGATGGCAAGGGCCTTGTTCAGGCCCGGCATCTTGCCGTCCTTGTCGGCGAGGTTGGCCTGCTGGCCGATGCCGATGATGGTGCCCATGGCGTCGAAGAAGCCGGCGAGGACCAGGGTGAAGACGATGACGCCCACGGTGATGGCGCCGATGTCGCCGATGCCGCTGAAGGACACCTCGCCGAAGAGGCCGAAGTCGGGCGACGCGACGATGGAGCCGTCGAGCTCCGGGGCGTTGAGGCCCCAGTCCTTCTGGCTCAGGCCCGCGACCTGGTTGACGATCGCGGCGAAGACGGTGCCGCCGACGATGCCGATGAGGATCGCGCCCGGCACCCTGCGGACCTGGAGCACGAAGATCAGCAGGACGGTGACGGCGAAGCACAGGACGGGCCAGCCGATGAGCTTGTCGTCGATGCCCATCTGGATCGGCTTGGCGCCCATGTCGCCGTACTTGGACGGCATGGAGGTGACGAAGCCCGCCTGGACCAGGCCGATCAGCGTGACGAACATGCCGATGCCCATGGTGATGGCGTGCTTCAGCGCCAGCGGGATCGCGTCCATGATCAGGGTACGCAGCCCGGTGAGGACCAGCAGGATGATGATGACGCCGTAGATGACGCACATCGCCATCGCGTTGCCCCAGGTCATCTCCGGGGCGACCTGGAAGGCCATCACGGCCGAGACGCCGAGTCCCGCCGCAAGGGCGAGCGGCACGTTGCCGAGGATGCCCATGACGATGGTGGTGGCCGCGGCCGCGAAGACCGTGGCGGTGGTCAGCTGATCACCGTCGAGGCGGTGTCCCGTGGCGTCGGGCACCGAGAGGATCACCGGGTTCAGGAGGATGATGTAGGCCATCGCCATGAAGGTGGTGATGCCGCCACGCACCTCCCGCCCGACGGTCGACCCTCTCTGGGTTATGTGGAAATACCGGTCCAGCCAAGACCTTCCGGCCGGGACGCGCGAGCCGTTGCCCGCGTCCTCCGCCGTGGTCTTCGGCTCCGTTGACTGCTGGGTCATGGTGCCTAACTCCCAAGGTTCATAGGGGCACCCGCAACAGGCTGGTCGTACAAGGGTCGGGCCTGTGGAGACTGCGGGATTTGGGATGCTGCGTTGGGCGCACGACCCGGGGGACGGCCCGAGACGAACTGGGGCTCCGAAGAGCGTGGGTGCTGCGTGGGTGTCGCTTTAGGTGCTGCGTGGGGTGTGTGTTGCGTGGGGTTCCGGATGACCGCGAGCGGTGCGGTACGGGGGTTCTCCGGGCGGCACGGGCGCGTCGGGAAGTGTGACGTTCCGTGGGAGGCGCGCGCCGCCCGGAGAGATCGTGGGAACAGGGGCCGGTCAGGTCCCGGTCAGGTGCTCGGGGCGTACCGGCGTCTTGTTCAGCTCCAGGCCCGTCGCGTTCCGGATGGCCGCGAGGACCGCCGGGGTGGACGAGAGGGTCGGGGCCTCACCCATGCCGCGCAGGCCGTAGGGCGCGTTCGGGTCGGCCAGTTCGAGCACGTCGACCGGGATCGTCGGCGTGTCGAGGATGGTCGGGATGAGGTAGTCCGTGAAGGAGGGGTTGCGCACCTTCGCGGTCTTCGGGTCGACGATGATCTCTTCCATCACCGCGACGCCCAGGCCCTGGGTGGTGCCGCCCTGGATCTGGCCGACCACGGAGAGCGGGTTGAGCGCCTTGCCGACGTCCTGGGCGGTGGCCAGTTCGACGACCTTGACCAGGCCGAGCTCGGTGTCCACCTCGACGACCGCGCGGTGCGCGGCGAACGAGTACTGGACGTGGCCGTTGCCCTGACCGGTCTTCAGGTCGAAGGGCACGGTCGGGCGGTGGCGCCACTCGGCCTCGACCTCGACGCTCTCGCCTTCGAGCAGTTCGGCCAGGTCCGCGAGGGCCTCGCCGCCGTCCGTGAGGACCTTGCCGCCTTCGAGCACCAGCTCGGCCGTCGCCCACGCGGGGTGGTACGAGCCGAACTTGCGGCGGCCGATCTCCAGGACCTTCTCGCGGACGAGCTCGCAGGAGTTCTTGACCGCGCCACCGGTGACGTACGTCTGACGGGACGCGGACGTCGACCCTGCGGAGCCCACCTGGGTGTCGGCGGGGTGGATGGTCACCTGCTGGACGCCGAGCTCGGTGCGGGCGATCTGCGCGTGGACGGTGATGCCGCCCTGGCCGACCTCGGCCATCGCGGTGTGCACGGTCGCGACCGGCTCGCCGTTGATGACCTCCATGCGCACCTTGGCGGTGGAGTAGTCGTCGAAGCCCTCGGAGAAGCCGACGTTCTTGATGCCGACCGCGTAGCCGACGCCGCGGACGACTCCTTCGCCGTGCGTGGTGTTGGAGAGGCCGCCGGGCAGCGCGCGCACGTCGGCGCCCTCACTGGACTCCCACTGGCGCTCGGGCGGCATCGGACGGGCCTTGACGCGGCGCAGGATCTCGGCGACCGGGGCCGGCGAGTCCACCGACTGACCCGTCGGCAGGAGCGTGCCCTGCGACATGGCGTTGAGCTGGCGGAACTCGACCCGGTCCATGCCCACCTTGTCGGCGAGCTTGTCCATCTGGGCCTCGTAGGCGAAGCAGGCCTGGACGGCGCCGAAGCCGCGCATCGCGCCGCACGGGGGGTTGTTGGAGTAGAGGGCGATCGCCTCGATGTCGACGTCCTCGATCACGTACGGACCGACGGACAGGGACGAGGCGTTGCCCACGACCGCCGGGGAGGCCGACGCGTAGGCGCCGCCGTCCAGGACGATCTTGCACTTCATGTGCGTGAGCTTGCCGTCCTTGGTGGCGCCGTGCTCGTAGTAGAGCTTCGCCGGGTGGCGGTGGACGTGGCCGAAGAAGGACTCGAAGCGGTTGTAGACGATCTTGACCGGCTTGCCGGTGCGCAGCGCCAGGAGGCAGGCGTGGATCTGCATCGAGATGTCTTCACGGCCGCCGAAGGCACCGCCGACGCCGGAGAGCGTCATGCGCACCTTATCCTCGGGCAGGCCGAGGACGGGGGCGATCTGGCCGAGGTCCGAGTGCAGCCACTGGGTGGCCACGTACAGGTCGACGCCGCCGTCCTCCGCCGGGATGGCGAGGCCGGACTCCGGGCCGAGGAAGGCCTGGTCCTGCATGCCGAAGGTGTACTCGCCCTTGACGATGAAGTCGGCCTTCTTGGCGGCCTCGTCGGCGTTGCCGCGCACGATCGGCTGGCGGTGCACGATGTTGGGGTGCGGGACGTGGCCGATGTGGTGGTCGTCGCGGCCCTCGTGGACCAGGACGGCGTCGGGCGCGGTGGCCGAGGCCTCGTCGGTGATGAGGGGCAGTTCGCGGTACTCGACCACGATCTTCGCGGCGGCACGGCGGGCCGTCTCCGGGTGGTCGGCGGCGACGAGGGCGACCGGCTCACCGTGGTGGCGGACCTTGCCGTGGGCGAGGACCGGGGTGTCCTGGATCTCCAGGCCGTAGTTCTTCATCTCGGCCGGCAGGTCGTCGTAGGTCAGGACGGCGTAGACGCCGGGCGTCTTGAGTGCCTCGACGGTGTCGATCGAGAGGATCTCGGCGTGCGCCACGGGGCTGCGGAGCGTCTGGCCCCAGAGCATGTCCTCGTGCCACATGTCCGAGGAGTAGGCGAACTCTCCGGTGACCTTCAGGGTGCCGTCCGGACGCAGGGTGGACTCGCCGATGCCGCCCTTGTTGTGCTTCTGGGTGACTTCGGTGGGCGCGCCCGTGGTGGTCTTCGTTCCAGCCATGATCAGACCGTCTCTTCCTGACGGGCGGCCGCCAGGCGGACCGCGTCCAGGATCTTCTCGTAACCGGTGCAGCGGCAGAGGTTGCCGGAGAGCGCCTCACGGATGTCGGCGTCCGACGGCGAGGCGTTGCGCTCCAGGAGCTCGTCGGCCGCGACCAGGAGGCCGGGGGTGCAGAAGCCGCACTGGACGGCGCCGGCGTCGATGAACGCCTGCTGGATGGCGGAGAGTTCGCCGCCTTCGCCGGTCTGGCCGTCCGTTCCCTTGGCCTGCCACTGGCGGGCCTCCTGGAGGGTGGTGCCGCCGCAGACGGAGCCGCAGGCGCCGCCCGGGTGGGCGTCGTCGCGGTGCTTGGCGTAGTCCGCGAGGCCCTCGACCGTGACGACCTCGCGGCCCTGGACCTGACCGGCCGCGACCAGACACGAACACACCGGTACGCCGTCCAGGCGGACGGTGCAGGATCCGCACTCGCCCTGCTCGCAGGCGTTCTTGGAACCGGGAAGCCCCATGCGCTCACGCAGGACGTAGAGGAGGGACTCGCCCTCCCACACGTCGTCGGCTTCCTGCTGACGGCCGTTGACCGTGAAGTTCACGCGCATTATGCGACTCCCTCAGTGCTGCGGCCGTTGCCGCGGTACGACTCCCAGGTCCAGCCGAGCGTGCGGCGGGCCATGATGCCGACGGCGTGGCGGCGGTAGTTCGCCGTGCCCCGGACGTCGTCGATCGGGTTGGCGGCACCGGAGGCGAGCTCCGCGAACTGCTTGGCGATCGAGGGGGTGATGATCTTCTTGCTGTCCCAGAACCCGCCCTCGTCGAGCGCGGCGTTCAAGAACTCCTCGGCCGCCTTCGCCCGGATGGGGGTGGGGGCCGCGGAGCCGATGCCGGTCCGTACGGTCCGCGTCTCGGGGTGCAGGGCGATGCCGAAGGCGCACACGGCGATGACCATCGCGTTGCGGGTGCCGACCTTCGAGTACTGCTGGGGGCCGTCCGCCTTCTTGATGTGGACGGACTTGATCAGCTCGTCCTGGGCGAGGGCGTTGCGCTTCACGCCGGTGTAGAACTCGTCGATCGGGATGAGGCGCGAGCCGCGGACGGACTCCACCTCGACCTCGCAGTCGGCGGCGAGCAGCGCCGGGTGGGCGTCGCCGGCCGGGGAGGCGGTGCCGAGGTTGCCGCCGACGCCGCCGCGGTTGCGGATCTGGGGGGAGGCGACCGTGTGCGAGGCGAGCGCGAGGCCGGGGAGCTCGGTGCGCAGCTCCTCCATGATCCGCGTGTAGGGAACCGAGGCGCCCAGCTGGACCGTCTCCTCGCCCACCGCCCACTCGCTCAGCTCGGCGACGCGGTTGAGGTCAAGCAGGTACTCAGGACGGCGGTGGTCGAAGTTGATCTCGACCATCACGTCGGTGCCACCCGCAATCGGCACAGCTGTCGGGTGCTCGGCCTTGGCGGCGAGCGCCTCCTCCCAGCTGGCGGGGCGAAGGAAGTCCATGAGGCTCTCTTCTTCGTATCGTGGGTCGTTCGCTTCGGGGGACTTCGTTCAGGCCACTCGGGCCGTTCGTCCCTCGACTGCTCGTTCATGTGCTGTTAACGCGGAGTGGGGCAAGTACACCGCCCCTGCGTCCGATGGGGTCAGTCACCGAAACCATGAAGGAGTTGGCTGGCCAAGGCGCGCGTCTTGTAGATTCGTATGAAGAACGGGCCCCAGTTACCTCGCGGATTCCCCCCGGAAACCGGAGGTGCCCCGGGACACGCGGGCCCGGGCCCACCCGTCAGCGACACAGAGTCGACAGACGCGAACTGTCTGTACATCCCATTCGAGACAAGATCGGCGGCGACCACCATGCGGCTGCGCGCACTCCTTGACACCGACGCGCTGGGCCTGCGACTGCTCGGCGGCGAGGACGAGCTCGACCGCACCGTGCGCGGTGTGATGACCACGGACCTGCGCGACCCCAGCCGGTACCTCACGGGCGGCGAGCTGGTCCTGACCGGCCTCGCCTGGCGCCACGACGCCTCGGACACCGAACCCTTCGTACGGATCCTGGCGAGCGCCGGGGTGGCGGCCCTGGCCGCGGGCGAGGCCGAGCTCGGGGCCATTCCGGACGACATCGTGGAGGCCTGCGCACGGCACCGCCTGCCGCTGTTCGCCGTGAACGAGTCGGTCGCCTTCGCGACGATCACCGAGCACGTCGTGCGCCAGGTCTCCGGCGAGCGGGCCGGCGACCTGGCAGCCGTCGTGGACCGGCACCGTCGCCTGATGACCTCGGGCCCCACCGGCGGCGGCCCCGACGTCGTCCTCGACCTGCTCGGCTCCGACCTGGACCTGCGGGCCTGGGTCCTGTCCCCCGCGGGCCGCGCCGTCGCGGGGTCGAGCGCGGCGGGCCCCGCCCTGCCGACGGCCGTATGCGCGCGCCTGGCGGGCGAACACCTGGCCGCGGCCCGCACGGGGCGCCGGGGCCCCCACCGGGTCCAGGTGGACGGCACGACGTACTCCCTGTTCCCCGTTCGGAGCAGCGGGCGCGGTCCGGCTTCCGCCGCGGCGGCGGCGAGCACGGCGGCGCTGCGCGACGTGCGCGAGACGGTCCTCTCGGACTGGCTCCTCGCGGTCGAGGCGGACGCGGGCGACTGGCCCGAGGAGCGCCTGGACCTGTTGCAGGGCGTCACCCAGCTGATCGCCGTGGAGCGCGACCGGCGCGACGCCGCGCGGACCGTGCGGCGCAGACTCGCCCAGGAGGTCCTCGAACTGGTCCAGACGGGCGCGGCACCGGCGGAGATCGCGGCGCGCCTGCGGGTGGCCGCCCCCGTGCTGCTGCCCGGCCTGGGCGCGGCGCCGCACTGGCAGGTCGTGGTGGCCCGCGTGGAGTGGGACGGCGGCGAGATCGAGGGCGGCCCGGTGGCCCAGTCCCTCCTGGAGGAGATCCTCGTCGATCCGCTGTCGGCGGGCCCCGAGCCGTCCGACCGCATCGCGGTGGCCCATACGGGTGACGAGGCGATCGCGCTGGTGCCGCTGCCCGCGGTCTCCTCGGAGCACGACGGGTCGGAGACGGGCCTGCTGGCCGACTCCCTCCTGGAGTCCGTCCGCGACCCCCTGTCGGCGGGCCTGGACGGCGACGGCCGCCTCACGCTGGGCGTCAGCGCGTCCGTGCACTCGGCGGAGGGGCTGCGGGGCGCCCTGGAGGAGGCACGGCACGCCCGCCGGGTCGCGGCGGCCCGTCCGGGGCGGGTCTGCGCGGCCGGCCACCAGGAGCTCGCCTCGCACGTCCTGCTGCTGCCGTTCGTCCCGGACGACGTGCGCCGGGCGTTCACCGCGCGCCTGCTCGACCCGCTGCGGGACTACGACCGGCGCCACCGCGCCGAACTCATCCCGACCCTGGAGGCGTTCCTGGACTGCGACGGTTCCTGGACGCGGTGCGCGGCGCGGCTGCACCTGCACGTCAACACGTTGCGCTACCGGGTGGGCCGTATCGAGCAGTTGACGGGTCGTGACCTCTCGCGCCTTGAGGACAAGCTCGATTTCTTCCTGGCACTGCGGATGAGCTGACACGGGCGGGCTCGGTCACGGACCTTTCATGGCCCGCCCTTTGTGAATTCTTTCACCCAGCCCCTTGGCCGGGTGCGCCGATCCATGCTGAGATGCGCCCACGACTCAACAGCTCAATGGCGTGCTCGGGGAGGGCAACGTGGCGCATACCGCCATGTCTGGTTCCGGAACGACTGCAGGGGACGATCCACTCCAGACCGCGGTATGGCGGCTGCGCTCGCGCGGCTGCTGGACCGACGCGGCCGCGCTGCTGGCCTCACGGGAGGGGCCCGGACCCGCGCTCCAGAGAACCTCGCTCCTGGTCGAGCGGTGCCTGTTCACCGGTGAGGGCTGGGCGGAGGCCGAGGACGGGCTGCGGACGGCGGAGGCGCTGGCCGTGGCGGACGACGACCGCGGGGCCGCGGCCTGCGAGCGCGGCCAGCTGGCGTACGCCTCCACGGTGCTCGCCGTGCGGGACCGGGCGGACGAGGCGCGTACGGCCCTGGGGCGGGCGGCGGCGCTGCTGGCCCCCACGGCTTCGGGGCGGCCGCTGCTCGACTTCCGCCGGGGGCTGATCGCCGAGCACATCGCGGACTCCCCCCAGGCGGCGCGGGCGGCCTACCGGCGGGCCCACGCGGGCGCGACGGCTCACGGCGACACGCTGCTGCTGTCCTTCACCTGGCGCCATCTGGCCGGACTGGCCCTGCGGGAGGGCGAGTTGGCGGAGGCGCGGCACGGCTTCGCGGAGTCGCTGCGGATCCGGGAGGAGCTGGGGTACCTGGTGGGGACGGCGCCTGCCCTGGCCGCTCTCGCCGACGCGGAGCCCGAGCCGGAGGCCGGGCGGCTTCGGGCCGAGGCGGCGCGGCTGTTCCGGTTGATGGGTGGCGTGCCGTCCTGGCTGGCGCAGCATCTGACGCCCCCGGCGCCTGCGGCGTAGGCCTCCGGCCCCCGGTCGCCCTCCGCACGAGACGCCGGCCGGGCTGGAGCATCCAGCCCGGCCGGCGTCCGAGGGCATCTCGCCCGAGCCTCAGCCCCCCGCCCCCGCGAAGTGCTCCCGCACCAGGGACTGGACCACTGCGAGGTCCTGGGCCACCAGGGCCTCGAGGAGGGCCATGTGCTCCGCCGCGTCCGCCACGAGGTCAGCCCGGCGGCCGTGGACGGGGCCGGTCACCAGGGGCCACTGGGAGCGCCGGTGCAGGTCGTCCGCCACCTGGACCAGCTGCTGGTTGCCCGAAAGGCCCAGTACGGCCCCGTGGAAGGCCCGGTCCGCCTCGGCGTACCGGGCCAGATCCCCGCCCGCCGCCGCCACCGCGCTCGCCTCGGCCAGCGGCCGCAGCTCGCACCACCGCGCCGCGGGCACCGTGCGGGCCAGGCGCAGCATCACCGGCACCTCGATCAGCGCCCGCACCTCCGCCAGCTCCCCCAGCTCGCGCGCGCTCCGCTCGGTGACCCGGAAGCCGCGGTTGGGCACGACCTCCACCGCGCCCTCGGTCGCCAGCTGCTGCATCGCCTCGCGCACCGGAGTCGCCGACACGCCGAAGCGCTCGCCGAGCACGGGCGCGGAGTACACCTCGCCGGGCGCGAGGTCGCCCCCGACGAGCGCGGCCCGCAGGGCGTCCAGGACCTGTCCGCGGACCGAGGTGCGCTGCACCGTCTTGCGGGGCGCCGGCACGGGCACCCGCACCGGCGCGGGCACCGCCGCCTCTCCGTGCGTGTGCTCGCCGCGGGCGGCGGCCGGCGGCGCCGACCGGCCCGCGTCGCGGGCCGTGGAGGCCTGCACCTGCGCCGGCACACGGACGGCGAGGCGGTACGCGTCATGCGCTCCGGCCTGCTCCACGAGGTCCACCCCAAAGTCCGCTCGGTCCGAAAGGTACGAGAGGCACCATAGGCGGACAGCCCCGCAGTTGAAACCTCGATCATTCTGGGTAAGGTTAGGCTTACCTGTAATCGATCGTGATGCGGTGGTCCTCGCATGTCCGTTCCCACCTTGGCGAAGCCCGCCCCGAGCGCCCTCACGGGCGCCTACGCCCGCCTCACCGACGTGTTCCCCGGACTGCGCGTGACCGAGCTCGGTCACGAGGAGCAGGCCCCACAGGGCGACGGCTGGGTCACCGCCGCCCGGCTCGCGGAGGGCGGGGCCGACCTCGACGCGTTTCTCGCGTGGGACGACGCACAGGTACGGAAGGACTACGGCCAGACAGGCCGTCCGGACGTCATCGCCAGCTTCGGTCTGCACCGCTACGCCTGGCCGGCCACCCTGCTCATCACCGTGCCGTGGTTCCTGCACCGCAGGGTGCCGCGCTTCCCCGTGGAGAACGTCTCCTTCCAGCGCGCCCTGGGCCGGCTGGCCGTGCGGGACGCGGGCTTCGCCTGCCTGCCCGGCGATCCGGCCGCCACGCTGCCCGGCGCCCGCGTCGTCCCGGACGAGGAGGCCCTGCGCGCGGAGGTGCGGGCCTCCGTCGCCGAGCACCTGGGTCCGCTCCTGGACGCCTTCGGGCCCCGCATGCGGCGCCGCTCGCGCGCGCTGTGGAGCGTCGCCACGGACGAGATCGTCGAGGGACTCTGGTACATCGCGCATCTGCTGGGCGAGGAGCAGCGCGCCACGACCGAGCTGGAGCGGCTGCTGCCGGGCGCCACCAAGCCGTACGTGGGCACGGCGGGGTTCCGTGAGCTGACCGGACCGGACGGCGAGCCGCTGCCGACCCGGGACCGCGCGAGCTGCTGCATGTTCTACACGCTGCGCCCCGAGGACACCTGTGTGACGTGCCCGCGCACCTGTGACGCGGAGCGTGTGGCACGGCTGAGCGCCGCCGCCACGGCCTGACCCGGGCCCCGGCCCGAGCCGAAATCGCAGCCCCTCCCCTTTGAACCACCCTTTCGTGTTCGTTTAATCGAACTCAACTCCTCTTGCCGGGTGCTGAGTTCGAGCAAAACGGCGCGCGTCGCACCCCTTTGCACCCCCCTTGGCGTTCTCTTGTCCGGAAACCCCTCTGAGGGCCATCGGGATTGGGTCACTATGGCGCCCGAACGCCCTACCGCGACGCAAGGGACCCCAGATGAGACTGACCGACATATCGCTGGACTGGCTGCTTCCGGGCTGCGTCCTGCTCCTGGGCATGCTGGTGGCGGTGGCGGTGCTCGCACGCGGCAAGCGCGCCGGGAAGGCGGCCGCCGGCGCCTCCAGCGACGAATCCTGGGAACGCAGCGAGGAGCGCCGCAGGCGCAAGGAAGCCGTCTATGGAACGGCCTCGTACGTTCTGCTGTTCTGCTGTGCGGCGGTCGCCGCCGCACTCTCCTTCCACGGTCTGGTCGGCTTCGGCCGGCAGAACCTCAACCTCACCGGTGGCTGGGAGTACCTCGTCCCGTTCGGCCTCGACGGCGCGGCGATGTTCTGCTCCGTGCTCGCCGTGCGCGAGGCCAGCCACGGTGACGCGGCACTCGGCTCGCGGCTCCTGGTGTGGACGTTCGCGGGCGCGGCCGCCTGGTTCAACTGGGTGCACGCGCCCAGGGGACTCGGCCACGCGGGCGCCCCGCAGTTCTTCGCGGGGATGTCGCTCTCGGCGGCGGTGCTCTTCGACCGGGCGCTGAAGCAGACCCGCCGTGCGGCCCTGCGCGAACAGGGCCTGGTGCCGCGGCCGTTGCCGCAGATCCGGATCGTACGGTGGCTGCGCGCGCCCCGGGAGACCTTCGGCGCCTGGTCGCTGATGCTCCTCGAAGGCGTGCGCACCCTGGACGAGGCGGTCGAGGAGGTCCGCGAGGACCGGCGCGAGAAGGAGCGCACCCGGATCAGCAGGCGGGGCGCGGAGAAGCTGGAGCGTGCGCAGCTCAAGGCGATCAGCAGAGGCCATCGCGGCCTCCCGTCCCGCGGCGGCGCACGGCAGGTCGATCTGCCGGCCGTCGCTCCGGCCGCCGGGTCCGCGCAGGTCGCCGCGGACCCTGTCATAGCGCAGCAGGAACAGGAACAGTTGCCGCTGCGCTCCCGTCCCTCCCTCCAGGCCGTGAAGAGCGGCACTGAACCCGTCACCGTCGACCTCACCGCCGAGGACGACACCCAGGCGCTGCCGCGGCTCGACTCCCTTGAGCGCAAGCTCAAGGATCTGGAGCAGCAGTTCGGCTGATGTCAGCGGCGCAGGACGGGAGCCGGCCGGCGGCCCGGTGTCATGCCGGGCCGCCGTCCAGCTCGAACCACACCGCCTTCCCGACCCCGTGCGCCCGCACGCCCCACGCGTCGGCGAGGGACTGCACGAGCATCAGGCCCCGGCCGTGCGTGCTGTCGTCGGCGTCGGGCGCGCAGACCTTTGGGCGGCGCCCCACGAAGTCCCTGACCTCGACGCGCAGCCTGCCCGGCCGCACGGTCGCCGTCAGCACGGCGTCGCGGTCGGTGTGCACCAGTGCGTTGGTGACCAGTTCGCTGGTCAGCAGCTCGGCTATCTCGGATCGTCCGGGCCTCCCCCAGGTCCGGAGCAGTTCGCGCAGCGCGCCCCTGACCTCAGGCACCGCTCGTAGGTCGGATCTCCCCAATCTGCGCCGGAGTTGAGCCCGATGGAGCTCCACCGGCTTGCCTTCGGCCGGATCGTCCCCTGCTTTCGGCGAGGAAGTCCCGAAATGAAGGGGACCTCCTTCTCTTACCTGCCTTGTCATGACCCCCGCCCATAAACGAGTCCATTCCTCCCTGCTCGAACACGCTCACGGAATGCATGCCCCCCTCGGATGGAGGCACTCATGTCCAAGCGTCAACCATTGGCGTGGGTGCGCCCGAGCCCGGCGGGGAAGTGAAGCGGTGGACCGTTTCTTCTTGATCCTGACCGGGCCCGGCACCGTCCTGTCCGGCCCGCCCGAGCTTTCCGAGGAGCCGCCGTGCACGACGACCGACTGCTGGTGGAGGGACGCCTGGAGCGCGCCCTGCGGCAGTTCATCCGCCCCGCCCAGTACGCGGACCGCGTGCCGCTCACCCTCTCCGTCTGGCACGCGCCGGGCGAGCCGGTCCCCGTGGCCGAGGCCATCGACGCCGCCTACGAGCCCTTCGAGACGGGCACGGCCTGGGGAAAGCCCTGGTCAACGAGTTGGTTCCGGCTGCGCGGTCAGGTGCCGGAGTCCTGGCGCGGGCGGCACGTCGAGGTGGTGATCGACCCCGGCTTCACCGGTGACGGCCCGGGCTTCCAGGCGGAGGGCCTGGTGTACGACGCGGAGGGCGTCCCCCTCAAGGGGATTCACCCCCGCAACCGGCACATTCCCGTGGCAGCTGCCGCGCGGGGCGGAGAGCCGGTGGACCTCCTCCTGGAGGCCGCCGCCAACCCGGCCGTTCTGCACGACTTCGAACCGACACCCCTGGGCGACGTTCTGACCGCGGGCGATGGCCTCATCTACCGATTCGCGTCTGCCGATCTCGCCGTACTGGACGAGGACGTCTGGCGGCTGACCCTGGACATCGAGGTCCTGTCCGAGCTGATGTACGAACTGGACGCCGCCCGCCCGCGGCGCCACGAGATCCTGCGCGCCCTGGAGCGCTCGCTCGACGCGCTCGATCTGCACGACGTGCCGGGCACCGCGGCGGCGGCCCGGGCCGAGCTCGCGGAGGTCCTCGCGAGTCCCGCCCATGCCAGCGCGCACCGGATCTCGGCCACCGGGCACGCCCACATCGACTCGGCGTGGCTGTGGCCGCTGCGCGAGACGGTGCGCAAGGCTTCGCGCACCTTCGCCAATGTGACGGCTCTGGCGAAGGACTATCCCGAGCTGGTCTTCGCCTGTTCGCAGGCCCAGCAGTACGCCTGGGTCAAGGAGCACCAGCCGCACATCTGGGAGCGCGTCAAGAAGGCCGTCGCGGACGGGAACTGGGCGCCGGTGGGCTCCATGTGGGTGGAGTCGGACGCCAACATGCCGGGCGGCGAGGCGCTGGCCCGGCAGATCACGCACGGCATGCGGTTCTTCCGCGAGGAGCTGGGCGTGCAGACCGAGGAGATCTGGCTGCCGGACTCCTTCGGCTACACGGCGGCGTTCCCGCAGCTGGCGAAGCTCGCGGGCGTGCGCTGGTTCCTCACCCAGAAGCTGAGCTGGAACCAGTCCAACAAGATGCCGCACCACACCTTCTGGTGGGAGGGCATCGACGGCACCCGCGTCTTCACGCACTTCCCTCCGGTGGACACCTACAACTCCCAGATCCACGGGGCCGAACTCGCGCACGCGGAGCGGAACTTCACCGAGAAGGGCCGCGCATCGCGCTCCCTGGTGCCGTTCGGCTGGGGCGACGGGGGCGGCGGCCCCACCCGCGAGATGCTGGAGAAGGCGCGGCGCACGCGCTCCCTGGAGGGATCGCCGCGCGTCGAGATCGAGAAGCCGTCGGCGTTCTTCGCCGCCGCCGAGGAGGAGTACGGGGCCGCGGCGCCGGTCTGGTCGGGCGAGCTCTACCTGGAGCTGCACCGCGCGACGTACACGACGCAGGCGGCCACCAAGCGCGGCAACCGCCGCACCGAACACGCGCTGCGCGAGGCCGAGTTGTGGTGCACGGCCGCCGCGGTCCGCGACCCGGCGTACGTCTACCCGTACGCGACCCTCGACCGGCTGTGGAAGACCGTGCTCCTGCACCAGTTCCACGACATCCTGCCGGGCTCGTCGATCGCCTGGGTGCACCGTGAGGCCCGCGACACGTACGCGCGCGTGCTGGCCGAGCTCGACGAACTCACCGCGGCGGCGGTCCGCTCCCTGGGCCCGGGCGGGCCCACCGCGTTCAACGCCTCGCCGTACGCGCGCAGCGAGGTCGTCACGGCCGAGGACGGCGGCCTGGTGCACGTGAACGTCCCGGCCCTGGGCAGCAAGAGCCTGGCGGAGGCCGCGTCCTACACGCGGGAGACCGGGGCGACCGCGCTGCTCGCCGACGGCGAGATCCAGCTCCTGAACGAGCATCTGCGGGTCGCGGTCGACGCGGACGGGCTGCTGACCTCCGTGCACGACATCGCCGCGCACCGCGAGGTCCTCTCCCCCGGCTCGCGCGGCAACCTCCTCCAGCTGCACCCCGACCACCCCACGCACTACGACGCCTGGGACCTGGACAAGCACTACCGCAACACGCACACCGACCTCACGGCGGCCGAGTCCGTGGAGCTGGTCGAGGACGGGCCGCTGCGGGTCGCCGTCCGCGTGGTGCGGGCCTTCGGCGCGTCGCGCATCACCCAGGAGATCCGGCTCGCGGCGGGCAGCCGACGCGTCGAGATCGTCACGGACGTCGACTGGCAGGAGTCGGAGAAGGTGCTCAAGGCCGCCTTCCCGCTGGACGTGCACGCCGAACGGTCCGCCGCCGAGATCCAGTTCGGGCACGTGCACCGCGCCACGCACGCCAACACCGGTTGGGACGCCGCCCGTTTCGAGATCTGCGCCCACCGGTGGCTGCGGGTCGCCGAGGAGGCGTACGGCGTGGCGGTGCTCAACGACTCGACGTACGGGCACGACGTGACGCGCACGCCGCACGGCGAGGGGCTGGGCACCACCGTGCGCCTGACGCTCCTGCGCGCCCCGCACAGCCCGGACCCTCAGACGGATCTGGGCCCGCACCGGTTCACGTACGCCCTGCTGCCCGGCGCGACGACGGGTGACGCGGTCGAGGAGGGGCTCGCGCTGAACCTGCCGCTGCGGGTCGCGGCGGCGCCCGTGCTGCCCTCGCTGGTGAGCGTCGACAATCCGGCGGTGACCGTGGAGTCGGTGAAGCTCGCGGACGACGGCAGCGGTGACGTCGTGGTGCGGCTGTACGAGTCGCGGGGCGGACGCGCGGCGGCCACGCTCACCACGTCGTTCGCGGTGAGCGCGGCCGAGGTGACCGACCTTCTGGAGCGTCCGCTGGAGGCGGCCCACACCGACAACGCGGGGCTCGTGCTCGCACTGCGGCCGTTCCAGATCGTGACGCTGCGGCTGCGGCCGGTGCGCTGACCGTACGTCAGGGGCGTGGCAAGTTCCGCAGGTTGGAGCGTGCCATCTGCACCATGCGGCCGACACCGCCGTCCAGGACGATCTTGCTGGCGGAGAGCGCGAAGCCGGTCACCATCTCGGAGCTGATCTTCGGCGGGATGGAGAGGGCGTTCGGGTCGGTGACGATGTCGACGAGGGCGGGGCCCTTGTGCGCGAAGGCGTCCTTCAGCGCGCCCGCGAGCTGCTTGGGCTTCTCCACGCGCACGCCGTAGGCACCGGCCGCGCGGGCGACGGCGGCGAAGTCGGGGTTGTGGTTGGCCGTGCCGAACGACGGGAGGCCGGCCACCAGCATCTCCAACTCGACCATGCCAAGCGATGAGTTGTTGAAGAGGACGACCTTCACCGGCAGGTCGTACTGGACGAGGGTGAGGAAGTCGCCCATCAGCATCGAGAAGCCGCCGTCGCCGGACATCGAGATGACCTGGCGCTTGCGGTCGGTGAACTGGGCGCCGATCGCCTGCGGCAGGGCGTTGGCCATCGAGCCGTGACTGAAGGACCCGATGATGCGGCGCTTGCCGTTCGGCGAGAGGTAGCGGGCCGCCCAGACGTTGCACATGCCCGTGTCGACGGTGAACACCGCGTCGTCGGAGGCCAGTTCGTCGACGACGGACGCGACGTACTCGGGGTGGATCGGGACGTGCTTGTCGACCTTGCGGGTATAGGCCTTGATCACGCCTTCGAGGGCGTCCGCGTGCTTCTTCAGCATCTTGTCGAGGAACTTGCGGCTGGTCTTGGGCGTGACGCGCGGGGTGAGACAGCGCAGGGTCTCGCGCACGTCGCCCCAGACGGCGAGGTCCAGCTTGGAGCGGCGGCCGAGGCGCTCGGGGCGCACGTCGACCTGCGCGATCTTGACGTCGTCGGGCAGGAAGGCGTTGTACGGGAAGTCCGTGCCGAGCAGGATCAGCAGATCGCACTCGTGGGTGGCCTCGTAGGCGGCGCCGTAGCCGAGCAGGCCGCTCATGCCGACGTCGTACGGGTTGTCGTACTGGATCCACTCCTTGCCGCGCAGGGCGTGGCCCACCGGGGACTTGATCTTCTCGGCGAACTCCATCACCTCGGCGTGCGCGCCGGCCGTGCCGCTGCCGCAGAAGAGGGTGACCTTGCCCGCCTTGTCGATCATCTCGGCGAGCTTGTCGATCTCCGCGTCGCCGGGGCGCACGGTGGGCCGCGAGGTGACCAGGGCGCTCTCGGGCGACTTGTCCGGCGCGGGCTCGTCGGCGATGTCTCCGGGCAGGGTGACGACGCTGACGCCGGACTGCCCGATGGCGTGCTGGATGGCCGTCTGGAGCAGCCGCGGCATCTGCTTGGGGTTGGAGATCATCTCGCTGTAGTGACTGCACTCGCGGAAGAGCTGATCGGGGTGGGTCTCCTGGAAGAAGCTCAGACCGATCTCGCTCGACGGGATGTGCGAGGCGAGGGCGAGGACGGGCGCCATGGAGCGGTGGGCGTCGTAGAGACCGTTGATCAGGTGGAGGTTGCCGGGGCCGCAGGAACCGGCGCAGACGGCGAGGCTCCCGGTGATCTGAGCCTCGGCGCCCGCCGCGAAGGCGGCGGTCTCCTCGTGCCTGACCTGGATCCAGTCGATGCCCTTGGTGCGCCTGATCGCGTCCACGACCGGGTTGAGGCTGTCGCCCACGACTCCGTACATCCGGCGCACGCCGGCGCGGTGGAGGATGTCGACGAACTGTTCGGCGACGTTCTGCTTGGCCATGGCTTCACGAACCCTTCAGTCCCCTTGACTCTCTTGGGTCCATGAAGTCACGGTTGGGGCGCTCACGCCTCCCAAACGGCGGCGGCCGTTCGATCGTCCGCGTACCCCTTGACCCGGACCTGGATGTCCGCGAGGAAGGTCGCGAGGCCCGGCGGGCCGCTCTTGGCCCACCGCTGGGTGAGGTGGGCGGCGAGGTCGGGCTCGCCGCGCAGGGGCTCGGCGAGGCCGCCGGTGCAGAGCATCAGGGCGTCACCCGGGCGGGCTACGGAGGCCCGGAAGCGGAAGGGTTCGCGGGGCGGCGGCTCGGGGGCAGGTTCGTACGGACTCGGGGGCGTGATGATCCCCATGTCCATGGTCAGGCGATCGCCCTCGGGGGTCTGCGGCGGCACGGAACCGAACCCGACGACGGGCGGCCCCGCGTCCCCGGCCGTGTCGCTGACGCGGGGCTCGATGTCCTGCCAGGAGCCGTCCCTGAGCCTGAAGAGCCCGCCACCGCCCACACCGAAGAAGACGCGGGTACGGCATTCGGGGTCGGCCGGCAGGAGCAGGCAGCGCAGCGAGGCGGCGTACTCCTCGGGCTCGATGCCCAGGTCGACCGCGTGCGCGCGGAGCTTGCCGAGGCTGCGGTCGGTGAGGCGGTGCAGTCCGCTCTTGAGGTCGCCGCGCCGGGCGGCCCTGATGTCCTCGGACAGGCGCTGGTGGCTGCGGCCCACGGCCCGCCCGATCCAGGCGCAGGCCTCGGCCGCCGCGCGGTGGGCGCCGGGCGTGGCACGCGCGCCGGTGGCCATCGCCACCAGGACGAGAGCGCTCTCCCCGGTCCCGAAGCGCGCGGTGAGCAGCGAGTCCCGGCGCGGCTCGCCGCGGTAGCGCGCGGAGTCCCCGCGCACGGAGACCGCCCGCAGGGTGGAGGTGCCGTACCGGGCGCCGTCCAGGACGGTGTCGGCGACGAGATCGCCCAGGTCGTCCGGGTCGGCGGCGGGCAGGACCGTGGGCTCGGCGTCGTAGGTGGGCGGTCCGTCGCCGACGTACCCGACGGTGTCCGCGGCGACCGGCGCCACCGGCGGCTCGGGTCCCAGCGGTGCCGGTGCGCGCGGTTCCGGCACCGCGGACTCCTCGGGCGCGCGGGACGCGGGGACGGCGGCGGTGCGGCCCGGGTCGCCGGACGGCTGAGACGGCCCCGCCGGGAAGGTGACCGGCCCGGCGGGCGCGGCGGAGGGCTCCCACGGGGCGGCGCCCGGGGGGATGCGGGTGATGGGCGGCTCCTGCGACGGGGGCGGCCCGGGCCGGGCAGCCCCGCCCCGCGTGAACGGTTCGCCTCGCGCGCCCGCGCCCGGCGCGCCACGGCGCCGGTCGTGGAGTCCCGGGGGCGGCGGCTCCGGGTCGGGGAAGCGGCCGGGGCGCTGAAGCGTTCCCTCCGCGTCAGGGTCCCCGGCGGCGCTGACATCCCCGGCATCCCTGGCGGCCCCGGCGTCCCTGGCGGCCCCGGGGCTTCCGGGGCCGCCAGGGACGGAATCGGCCACGTCCTCGCCCGCCGCCGCGGAGACCGCCGACGCGAACCTGTCGTCGAGGGTGTCGGCCGCCTCGGCCGGACCCGTGTCCTGAGCGGAGTCGTCGTAGAGCTGACCCCACCAGTCGTCCTCCTGGCCGGAGGCTCCGTCGTGCCTCTCCCCCTGCTGGCTCATGCCCCTATTGTCCACCGCAAAGGCCGCACGAAAACGGTGCATCCGGAAATTCCGGCCACCGGAAGGGTGATGGGGGCCGCCGGGCGGGCCCACCCCCCACGGGAGGACCGCCCGGCGGTGTCTGTGTGTTTATCGCACGTCGTAGGCGCGGGCCACCGTCTGCGTGACGGAACTTCCGTTCGCATCCGTCGGTTCGCTTCTGAGCCAGACCTGCCGGCCCGTGGCGCCCGCATGGTTCGACCCGATCTTCCGGGTGCTGAGGGTGAGTTCGTACGCGGAGTCCTCGGCCGGGACCTCGAACACCCCGACGGCGGCGGACGCCGCCCCCAAGGCCGTGCGCGCCATCGGGCACATCGCTCTCCCCAGGGTTGACGGGCATGCGGAACCACAGCCGAAAGGTGACCAAAGGCCGTCATACCGGCTGCCGTTGGCGCTGCGGTGGCGTCACCTTGGCAGAGAGGCGGGGGGTGCGGGGATGATGTCCTTGGGCGGGTTTACGCCGTGGCTGTTTTCCGCCAGGGCGCCGTCGGAACGGATCCTCGGGGAGGGGCGTCGCCGCATGCTGGCTGCGATAGGTCTGGATGAGCTGCACGAATCGGCGTACCGCGCGCTGGTCGCGGTGGGCGCCGCCGACGTGCCCGATCTCGCGCGCAGGCTCTCGCTGGGCGAACCGGAGACGGTACGGGCGCTGCGCCGCCTGGAGCTGCACGGCCTGGCGGCCCAGGCCTCGGGCAAGGCAGGCCGGTGGGTGGCGGCGCCGCCCGGTGTCGCGCTCGGGGCGCTCCTGACCCAGCAGCGGCACGAGCTGGAGAAGGCCGAGCTGGCGGCGAAGCTGCTCGCCGAGGAGTACCGCGCCCAGGCCGCCGAGCCCACCGTGCACGACCTGGTGGAGGTGGTCACCGGCGCGGGCGCGGTCTCGCAGCGCTTCCTCCAGCTCCAGCTGGGCGCGAGCGACGAGGTGTGCGCGCTGGTGACCGGCAACCCCGTGGCGGTCACCGGCATGGAGAACGACGCGGAGGAGCAGGCCGCCGGCCGTGGCGTGAGCTACCGCGTGGTCGTCGAACGCTCCGTCCTCGCGATGCCCACGGGCCTGATCGAGCTGTCGACGGCGATCGGCCGCGACGAGCAGGTGCGCGTGGTGGACCGCGTGCCGACGAAGCTGGTCATCGCCGACGGCTCGCTCGCCATGGTCCCGCTGACCTCGCGCAGGGCGGAGCCCGCCGCACTCGTGGTGCACGCGAGCGGCCTGCTCGAATCCCTGACGGGCCTCTTCGAGGCGGTGTGGCGCGGCGCGCTGCCGCTGCGGCTCGGCGAGGACGGCCGTTCGGTGAACGAGGACGCCCCCGAGGGCCCGGACGGCGCGGACCTGGAGATCCTCTCGCTGCTCCTGGCGGGCCTGACGGACGCCAGCGTGGCCAAGCAGCTCGATCTGGGGCTGCGGACGGTGCAGCGCCGGGTCAAGCGCCTGATGGAGCTGACGGGCGTGACGACGCGGCTCCAGCTGGGCTGGCACGCGTACGAGCGGGGCTGGGTGGCCCGCTAGCCGCCGGTCACCGGGGCCGCACGGACTCGCGCGACCTGCGGTTTTGCCCCGTTTCCTGCACGCTTGGCAGATGGGAGCGTGGGAACTCCTGCTGGTCGGAGTGGTGCTGCTGCTCGGGATCGGCGGGGTGCTTGTGCCCGGGGTGCCGGGACCGTGGCTGGTGTGGGCCGCGGTGCTGTGGTGGGCGCTCCAGGACCCGGAGCCGGTCGCCTGGTGGGTACTGGTCGGGGCCTCCGTCGTACTCCTGGTGGCGCAAGGCGTGCGCTGGCTGCTGCCGCCCCGCCGCTTCCGGCAGAGCGGAGCCACGCGCCGGACGGCCGTGTTCGCGGGGGCGGGGGCCCTGGTCGGGTTCTGCGTGGTGCCGGTGATCGGGTCGCTGCCGGGGTTCATCGGCGGGATCTACCTGGGCGAACGGCTGCGGCTCGGCCGCCACGGAGAGGCGGTCACGGCGACGCGGACGGCGATGCGCGCGGGCGGGTGGAGCGTGCTGACGGAGCTGTTCGCGTGCCTGTTGATCGCGGGAGCTTGGCTGGGGGCCGTGATCTGGGGGTGAGGGGGTCCCGGAGGCTCCCGGAGGCGGCGGAGGCGGCGGAGGCGGCGGAGGCGGCGGCGGAGGCGGCGCCTTGGGGGTCACCATCATGCGCCCATATGTGCATACGACAGCTATTCACGTAGACGGACGGGCATCGGATCTCTCCCGACTCATTGACGGAATGCCGCACCCTCTCTAGCTTTCAGCGAGGTAAAGCTCCGATGACTCGGGAGACGCGATGCCAGAACCGTCCAGAAGAACCGTGCTCGCCACCGGATCCGCGGCCGGCGGCGCGCTCCTCGCCGGTGGCCTGCCCGCCCAGGCCACCGCCGCACCCCGGGAGGCGTCGGGGAGGGGCACGACGGAGGTGAGCACGCCGGGCGACCCCTGGCGCACCGTCCTCGACGACGCCGACCTCGTCTGGCGGGAGCTGCCGAAGACCTGGTACGAGGGCCCCTACCTCGGCAACGGCTTCCTCGGCTCGGGCATCTACGCGGAACCGGGCACGCGGCCGGACGGCACGGCCACCGCCCTGCGCTTCAACGTCCAGCACTCCGAGGTGCAGGACCACCGCCCGGAATTCGGCTCCCTCTTCGGCCTGGCCCGCCTGCCGATCGGCCACTTCACGCTGGAGCCCGTCGGCCGGATCACCGGCGTCGACTGGCGCCTGCGGCTGCGCGACGCCGAACTGACCGGCACCCTCACCACCGACCGGGGCACCCTGACGCTCCGCGCGCAGGTCCACGACACGCGCTCCGTCCTGGTCGTCGAGGTGACCCCCAGCGCGGGCGAGCGCGGCTTCGGCTGGGTGTTCCACCCCGCGGAGGCGATCAGCCCGCGCGCCGCGTTCAAGCCGCTGCCGAAGGGGTACGCGGGCAACCCGCCCGCCGAGACCGAGGAGCACGACGGGGTCACGGCCGCCGTGCAGCCCCTGCTCGCGGGCGGGCAGCACGTCACCGCGTGGCGGGAGCGGACCCGGGGCGACACCCGGACGCTGTACGCGCACGTGGCGCACTCGCACCCGAGGACGACGGCACGCGACCGTGCCGTGCGCGCGGTGCGGGGCGCGGCGGGCCTCTCGTACGACCGGCTCGCGCGGTCGCACCGGGCGTGGTGGCACGCGTACTACCGCAAGAGCTTCCTGTCCCTGCCGGACGCCAGGATGCAGCGCTTCTACTGGATCCAGCTCTACAAGACGGCGGCCGCCGCGCGCCGCGACGCCCCGGTGATGGCGACCTGTGGCCCATGGCTCGAACCCACGCCGTGGCCCAACACCTGGTGGAACCTGAACGTCCAGCTGGAGTACTGGCTCATCCACGGCTCCAACCACCTCGAACTGGACGCCGTCACGCGCGCGTTGAGCGAGTTCCGCGGCAACCTCACCAAGGAGATGGCGGCCCCCTACCGCGCGGACTCCCTCGGCATCCCCCGCACCACGGACCCGTCCCTGGTGAACGGCGCGTCGGTGACGGACGGCGGCTACGGGGTCGGCATTCCGGGCCAGGACCCGCCGACCCCCGAGGTGGGCAACCTCCTCTGGGCGCTGCACAACGTCTGGCTGAGCTACCGCCACACCATGGACGAGTCGATCCTGCGCGACGTGCTGTTCCCCTTGCTGCGCAAGGCGGTCACCTACTACCTGCACTTCCTGGAGCCGGGCACGGACGGCAAGCTGCACCTGCCGGCGACCTACTCCCCCGAGTACGGCGGCAACTCCCGTGACTGCACCTACGACTTGATGCTCCTGACGTGGGGCTGCCGCACGCTCATCGACGTGGCGGACATCCTGGGCGTGGACGACGAGTCGGCCGCCCGCTGGCGGGAGGTGGTCGGCCGGCTGACCCCGTACCCGACCGACGCGAACGGCTACATGATCGGCGCGGACATCCCCTTCGCGAAGTCGCACCGCCACTACTCCCATCTGCTCGCGGTGTATCCCCTGTACGAGGTGACGGGCCGCACGGCGGACGAACGCGCCCTGATCGAGCGGTCGTTGGCGCACTGGGTCGGCTTTGAAGGCGCCTTGCAGGGCTATACGTTCACGGGCGCCGCGTCGATGTCGGCGCTGCTCGGCAAGGGCGAGGACGCGCTGAAGTACCTCGGTGAGCTGATGGCCCGCTTCATCCGGCCCAACACGATGTACAAGGAGTCGGGTCCGGTCATCGAGACCCCGCTCTCCGCCGCGCAGTCCCTGCACGACATGGTCTGCCAGTCCTGGGGCGACGTCATCCGCGTCTTTCCCGCGCTGCCGTCGGCGTGGGCGGACCTCACGGTGCACGACTTCCGTACGCAGGGGGCGTTCCTGCTGAGCGCGGTGCGCGAGGGCGGGGTGACGCGGTGGGTGCGGCTCGTGAGCGAGGCGGGGGCGCCGTGCGTCGTACGGCACGGGATCGCGGGGGCGGTGGAGGTGCGGGACGGGCGGGGGCGCGGGCTGCCGTACGAGGAGGTGGGCGAGGGCACCGTCCGGATCACCCTCGGGCGGGGCGAGTCGGCGCTGATCACGGCCGAGGGTGATCGGCCGCGGCTGCGGATCACTCCGGTGGAGCCGAACGAGGCGGCGCCGAGCTGGGGTCTGCCGGGTACGCGTGCGAGGCTCGCGCCATGACCGAATTCAGCGAGGCCGAGCGGGCGTACCTCAAGTCCCAGCGTCTGGGCCGTATGGCGAGCGTCGACGCGACGGGGCAGCCGCAGGCGAATCCCGTGGGATTCTTCCCGCAGGACGACGGGACGATCCTGATCGGCGGGTACGCGCTGGGCGCCACCAAGAAGTGGCGCAACCTCCAGAAGAACCCCAAGGTGTCGCTGGTCGTCGACGACATCGTGAGCGAGCGGCCCTGGAAGGTGCGGGGCGTGGACATCCGCGGCGAGGCGGAACTCCTCACCGGGCCGCACGACTTGGGCCCTCACTTCAGCGAGGAACTGATCCGCATCCACCCGCGCCGGATCCACAGCTGGGGCTTGGAGGAGTGAGCTCTCCCCCACCCCGCCCCTTCCGGAAACGCGGGGCTACGCCGGACGGGCCGGATACCGCAGATGCCGCACCCCGTACGACCGCCACGGCCGCCACCCGTCCGGCACCGCCTCACCGGGCAGCCCCACGTCCGGATCCCCCAGCGCCCGCATCCGGATCAGCCCCACCACCTCCGCGTCCATGCCGCGCAGAGCCAGGAGCCCCGCCCCCGCCTCCTCCCGGTCCGCCCCCGCGTCCAACCGCACCCGCCCCTCGGCGAGCGCCCGCGCCAACTCCCCCACCGGGCCCGCCTCATCGGCCAGCGCACCCGCCTCGGGGAAGACGTGGCTCAGCGCACCGCACGGCGCGTCCAGCGCCTTCCCGTACCGCTCCACCAGCAGCGCGGCCTCCGCAGGGCCCACCAAGGCCCGCACCGCGAACTCCTCGGGATCGGCCGCCCCCGGCGAGCGCAGGCCGGGCCGCGCGGCGACCAGCGGGGCGAGCCGCGGATCGGCGCCGAGCCGCTCGTCCACGGCGTACGGGTCCGCGTCGAGGTCGAAGAGCCGCCGCAACCGCTGGACGGCGGTCGTGAGGTCCCGCAGATCGGTCAGGTGGAGCCGGGCGTCCAGCCATCCGCCGACCCCGTGGTCACTCTCCTCGACGGCCACGATCCCCGTGCCGTACGGCAGCCGCAACGTACGCCGGTACGTCCGCGCACCCCGCTCCCCGGCGACCTCCTCGACCCCGGCGACGGCCTCCTCGGCGAGCAGGTCGAAGACGGCCCCGGCCTGGTAGGCCCCCCGGTAGGCGAGCCGCAGCGGGACCCCGGCGGCCGGGGTCGCCCGCCCCGCACCCCCGCCCCGGGGCGCGGCGGCCCGCAGCGCGGTGGGCGTCAGGGCGTACACGGCCCGGATCGTGTCGTTGAACTGCCGGACGCTGGCGAACCCCGCGGCGAACGCGATCTCCGTGATGGGCAGGGCCGTCGTCTGGAGCAACACCCGCGCGGTGTGGGCGCGTTGGGCCCGCGCGAGAGCCACAGGACCGGCGCCCAGCTCGGCGGTGAGCTGGCGCTGGACCTGCCGGGAGCTGTAGCCGAGCCGTACGGCGAGTCCCGAGACGCCCTCGCGGTCGACGACGCCGTCGCCGATCATGCGCATGGCACGGCCCACCACGTCCGCGCGGACGTTCCACTCCGCCGACCCCGGCACGGCGTCCGGCCGACAGCGCCGGCAGGCTCGGAAGCCGGAGCCCTGGGCGGCGGCAGCGGTGGGGTAGAAGCGGACGTTGCGCCGCTTCGGGGTGATGGCGGGGCAGCTGGGCCGGCAGTAGATGCCGGTGGTCTCGACGGCGAAGAAGAACTCACCGTCGAAGCGCGCGTCGCGGCTGCGCACCGCCTCGTACCTGGTCTCTTCATCGATCACACCACCCAGTGTGCGGGGTGCCCGCCCCACCGGCTGGCGGGTTTCGGACACCACGCTGGGCGGGGAGGGGCGGGGCGCGGCCCGGCGCGCGGCGGTCGGGGAAGCCGTGGCCGCACGACGCCGGAAGCGCCCCGCGCCACGGCCCGCGCGGACCACGGGCCGGGCCCCGGCCGCCCCCTCAGCGGATGCGCCCCCGCTTCGCCTCCATCGCCGCCTTGCCCTCCGCGCCCCGCAGTTTCCACGTGCGGCGCATGTCCGCCCGGAGTTTCGCGTCCGTCTTGGCGACGATGCGCTGGTTCTCGCGGATCAGCTTGCGGTAGCTCTCCAGGCGGCGGTCGGGGAGCGTGCCGTCCTCCACCGCCGCGAGCACCGCACAGCCGGGTTCGGCGGTGTGGGCGCAGTCGTGGAAGCGGCAGTCGGCGGCCAGCTCCTCGATCTCGGAGAAGACCTGGCCGACGCCCGACCCGGCGTCGAAGAGGCCGACGCCGCGCAGCCCCGGCGTATCGATGAGGACACCGCCCGCCGGGAGCACCAGCAGGTTGCGCGTGGTCGTGGTGTGGCGGCCCTTGCCGTCCACGTCACGGGCGGCGTTGACCAGCATGACGTCCTCGCCGACCAGGGCGTTGGCCAGCGTCGACTTGCCCGCACCGGACTGGCCGAGCAGGACGGACGTGCCGCCGGCGACGACGGCGCACAGGACGTCGACGCCCTCTCCGGTCGTGGCGCTGACCGGGAGCACCTGGACGCCGGGGGACGACGTCTCCACGTCCTCGACCAGATAGGACAGCCCCGTGGCGTCGGGGACGAGGTCGGCCTTGGTGAGGACGACCAGCGGCTGCGCGCCGGACTCCCAGGCCAGGGCGAGGAACCGTTCGATGCGGCCGAGGTCGAGCTCGACGGCGAGCGACACCGCGATGATCGCGTGGTCGACGTTGGCCGCGAGGATCTGTCCCTCGGACCGCTTGGACGAGGTGGAGCGCACGAAGGCCGTACGGCGCGGCAGCAGCGTCCGTACGTACCGCGGATCGCCGCCCTCGGGGTCGACGGCGGCCCAGTCGCCCGTGCACACGACCTTCATCGGGTCGCGGGGCACGACGAACTCGGTGTCGGCCCGCGTCACGCCGTCCGGCGTGACGATGTCGCACTGGCCGCGGTCGACCCGCAGGACACGGCCGGGCAGCAGGCCCTGCGCCGCGTACGGGGCGAACTCGGCTTCCCACGTCTCGTCCCAGCCGTAGGGCGCGAGCGGGTGGGCGGACGGAGAGGTGGAGCGGGACGACAGGTTGGAGACAGAGGAGAGAGAGGAAGCAGACTGCGGAGTCGCAGAGGAGGACAAGGGGTGACCCTTCACATGGGTGGCCCCGGCACGCACGCACAGGGCGCGCGGAAGGAAGAGGTAGGTCAGCCGGTGGCCACGGAGGTGGAATGAACGGACTTCTCGATGCGGGCAGCGCCCATCTCAACGACAGCCATCGGTCACACCTCCTGGATCCCTGGGTCACACACGTCCGACGCCGGCGGCCGGCAGGCCGCGCGGAAGAACGGAGCCAACCTTAGCCCCGGCCTCAGGCGGAGCGCCAACTCTTTTCACGTCCGGCCGTGACGGGCTTTCCGGCCGCCTCCGCGGCCGGGTTGCCGACCGCTTCCGCGCGGGCCCGGCGCACCGCGGACAGCGGTGTGGGGGCGAGGGTCCTGCGCAGGTTGGTGCGCAGGGTCGACGCGGCGTCGAGCACGTAGTTCTGCCGCACCTTCCAGGGGCCGCGGTCGCCCTGCCGGGGGAAGGCGTCGATGGAGCGCTGGACGTATCCGGAGGCGAGGTCGAGCAGCGGACGCTCGGTGAGGGCGCTCGTCGGCCGCGGTTCCACCGCCGCGTAGCCGTTGTCGCGCAGGTGGTTGAGCACCTTGCACACGAGGCGTGAGGTGAGGTCGGCGCGCAGCGTCCAGGAGGCGTTGGTGTAGCCGATGCACACGGCGAAGTTCGGGACACCGGTCATCATGGCGCCGCGCCACACGAACTGCTTGTTCAGTGCGACCGGTTCGCCGTCGACGTGCGGGGTGATGCCGCCGAAGGCCAGGAGCTGGAGCCCGGTGGCGGTCACGACCACATCGGCCTCCAGGACGCGGCCGGACGTGAGCCGGATGCCCTCGGGGACGAAGCGGTCGATGTGGTCGGTGACGATCTCGGCGTCGCCCGACTTCAGGACCTGGAAGAGGTCGCCGTCAGGGACCGCGCACAGCCGCTGGTCCCACGGGTCGTAGGACGGCGTGAGGTGGTCGGCGACCAGCCGGTCGTCCTTGACGATGCGCTTGTTGAGCCCGGTGAGCACCCGCCGCGCGGCCTTGGGGCTGCGGCGGCAGAACTGGTAGAGCCCGATGGCGAAGAGGATGTTCTTCGTCCGTACGACCCGGTGGGCCGCGCCGGCGGGCAGGACGGCCCGGATGCCGTCGGCCAGCCGGTCCCGTGAGGGGAGCGAGCCGATCCAGGTCGGGGTGCGCTGGAGCATGGTGACGTGGGCGGCGGTGCGGGCCATCGCGGGCACGAGGGTGACGGCGGTGGCGCCGCTGCCGATGACGACCACGCGCTTGCCCGCGTGATCCAGGTCCTCGGGCCAGAACTGCGGGTGCACGACCGTGCCGGTGAAGGATTCGGCGCCGGGGAACTCGGGGGCGTGGCCCTGGTCGTAGTCGTAGTAGCCCGCGCAGGAGTACAGGAAGTCGCAGGTGACGGTGGTGCGGGTGTGCCCGCCGTCCTCGCCGGTGTGCTCCAGGGTCACCGTCCAGCGGGCCGTCGCGGTGGACCAGTCGGCGCCGACGACCTTGGTCCCGTAGCGGATGTGGCGGTCGATGCCGAACTCCGCCGCCGTCTCCTTGATGTAGTCCAGGATCGACCGGCCGTCGGCAAGGACCTTCGACGCGCGCCAGGGCTTGAAGGCATAGCCGAGCGTGAACATGTCGGAGTCAGAGCGCACACCGGGGTACCGGAACAGGTCCCACGTACCGCCCATGGACTGCCGCGCCTCGATGATCGCGTACGAGCGCTCGGGGCACTCGGTCTGGAGCCGGTAGGCGGCGCCGACGCCGGAGAGACCCGCGCCCACGATCACGACGTCGATGTGCTCGACCGGGGCGCCGGTGGCGGCGGCGGTGCTTGAGTCTGCGGAGTACGTCATTCCTTCAGTGTCCGGAAGCACACCCGGCAGGAATTGACCCGGGACGACAGATCTTTGACCCTGGACGACATGTCCGTGATCAGATCGGCGGGGCTGCGCGGTTTCCGCGCGACGGTGGCGGAGCTCGGCGGCGACGCCGAGGCGTACGCCCGGCAGGCGGGCTGCCCCACGGCGGCTCTCGACGCGGACGACCTCCTGGTGCCCGAGGAGGCGATGGCCACGGTACTGGAGCTGGCGGCGGAGGATCTCGGCTGTCCTGATCTGGGTCTGCGCATCGCGGCCCGGCAGGACCTCGGCATGCTCGGCGCCCTGGCCCTCGCGATCCAGAACTCCGCGACGCTCGGGGACGCCCTGGAGTGCACGACGCGCTACCTCTTCGTCCACGCGCGCTCGCTGAGCCTGAGCCTGGAGCCGGATCCGTACGGCACGCCGGGGGTGGCCGCCCTGCGCTACGGCGTACGGGAGGGGGTCGAGGCGCCGCCGCAGGGCATCGATCTGTCGCTGGGGTTCATGCACCGAGCGATCGTCTACCTGGTGGGTGAGTACGGCCTCGGCTCGGTGGAGCTGCCGCACCCGCTGCTGGCCCCCTTGCCGGTGTACGAGGAATTCTTCGGCGTACCGGTGAAGGCGGACCGCCCCGCGGCGCTGCTGCGGGTGCCGCTCAGCCTGGCCGACCGGCCGCTGGGCGGCGGCAACGCGCATCTGCGGCGTCTGGCGCTCGCGTATCTGGACGAGCAGCTGCCCGCGGAGCGCACGGACGTCGTCAGCGGGGTGCGGGCCGTGGTGGGGCGCTCGCTCGGCACGTCGCCGCCCGAGATCGGGACCGTCGCGCGGCTCCTGAACGTGCATCCGCGCACCCTCCAGCGGCGGTTGCGCGGCGCGGGCACGACGTTCGCGGAGGTGGTCGACGAGGAGCGGCGCGGCGCGGCCCACCGCTACCTCACGGCCACCGACCTCCCCCTGGGCCAGGTCGCCCTGCTGCTCGGCCTCTCCGAACAGTCGGCCCTGAACCGCTGCTGCCGCCGCTGGTGGGGAGCGACGCCCCGGGCCGTGCGGCGCGGGGAGAGTGTGGAGGCCTGAAGCGGGACGCACAGAGGGAGCCGAGGGGCGAACCACCCGCCGGATCGGCCGCCGCGGGGCGCGGATCCGGGCCGATCCGCCATGCTGACGGAGTGACACTGAATCCGGCCACGGCAGCGATCATCGGCACGACGCTGGGTGCGATCGCCTCGATATCCGGCGCCCTGCTCACCCAGCACGCGACGAACAAACGCGAGCGCGAGAACCGCGTCTGGTCCCGCTGCATGACCGTCTACGAAGAAGCCATGATCACCGTCCACCGACTCGCCGATCTGCGCGAGGAGTTGAGCCGGACGGGCACCTGGCCGCAGGGCGTCGGCACCGGCGCCGCGGTGACCGACAGCCACGCGCTCGCCGCCCGCCTGGAGATCTACGCCACGACCGAGGTCCTGGACGCGCACTGGGCGACCTTCACGGCGATGCGGGGCTGGATCGACGCGTGGGAGGAGTGGGACAGCCAGGAGGGAGACAATCCCCGGGTGTCCGAATCCGACGCGCTGTGGCGGGAATTCACCCGACGGGCCGAGGAGTCGAAGAAGGCCGACCGCGATTTCTGGATCATTCTGCGCGCGGAGGTGCGCGGGAGGAAAAAGGAAACGCGCCTGCCGTGACCAGCGCGGCGCCGGGAAGGTCTTCCCCGTGCGCTCCCTCGGCGGGATCTTCGCAACTCGGCGCGGCGCAAAGATAATTGCGCGGTCTCTCCCGGTCCGGAAGCCTCCGTGGCTACCATTGCATATTCCACGCGCAATGGCGCGATTCGTTCTTGGGATCGGACGGGGGGACGAACCCATGACGCACTCGAAGCACTTGATCCAGATACTCCGGGGAAACCGCCGCATCGCCTCCGGTGTGCGGTTGACCAAGTACTTCGCCCTGACCGCCGCGCACCGCCTGGGAGAGGACCGGGAGCAGCGTCTGCGCCCGGTGGTCGTGCGGCTGCCCGGCGGCCGGCGTCTGGAGGGCGAGGTCAAGGACTGCGACCTGCTCACCGACATGGCCCTCGTGAAGATCAATTTCCGCAAGGGCGAGAGCGTGCCCCTGCCCGGGATCTGCTTCGACGTGGCCCGGCCGGGCGAATGCTGGACGGCGGCCCACCAGGTGCCGGGCAACGGAGTCGTGCTGCGGGGAACCGTGAGCGACGTGTCCGTCATCTATCAGAGCACGCGCGACAACCAAGCCGTCAACTGCCATCAGCTCCGGCACGACGGCGCGTGCGACAACGTACAGAAGTACGCGGGCAGTCCCGTCGACCGGGAGGATCCCGATCCCGACCGCCCGTCGGTCGTGCTCGGCCTCCTCGTCGCCCGGCCCGCCGCCACGACGGCCCCGGCGGACACGCTGTTCGCCGGGGTGATCGACGAGGCGGTGCGCCGGTTCGACTCCTTCCGGTTTCGCCCCGAACCCTCCCGGCCGCTGGCCGATTCCGAGCGGATCTACACGGTCCTCCAGGACCCGCAGGCGGAGGCGGCGGCCCGCAAGGACGAGACGGTCCGGACCGGCCTCCAGAGGGCCGGCGTCTCCAGCTACGTGAACCTGCGCTGGAACCACCGGCCGTGACGAGCACGCCGCGCACGGGAGCGGCCCGCCTCCCGGAGGAGACATGACGACGATCGCGAACATCGGTGAGGCCCTGACGGTGGCCGAGGACGCCTTGGAAGCCCGGGGCAGCGCCCGCGTGGACCTCAAGGAGTCGCTCGCCGGCTACGTGAAACGCCTCACGAGCCCCGAAGCCTCGTACGTCCCGCTGCGGACCACCGCCCGCCAGCACATCACCCTGGCCCAGCTGCTCCTCGCGCTCGGCATGACGGAGCGCTCGTACTCCGTGGCCGACGTGGCCCTGCGGCACATGGAGATCGCCGAGGCCGACCGGGAAGGCTTCACGCCCGACACCTGGAACGAACTGGGCTCGCTGCTCGCCGAGCACGACGATCTCGACCGGGCCCGCATGGTCCTCAACTACGCCCTGAACAGGGCGCAGCGCAGGGCGGCCCCCGAGCACGCCAGGATCCTCGCCAACCTCAGCGCGGTGAGCCTGCGGGCCGGGCATCTGGAGGACGCCTCGGTCTGGGCGCAGAAGGCGGTCACCGTCCTCGGCAAGTCCTACGGCGGCGACCCGGAGGCGCGGCTCACCGCCGACTGGGTGCGGGTGGAGGTGGCCTCGATCCGGCGGGACACCGCGGAACTGAACCGCGCCATCGACGAGTTCGCCTCGTCCGTGGACTGGTTCATCACCAGCCTCACGGACGACGACGACCCCAAGGCCATCGCCGCCCGCTCCGCGCTGGCCCAGGCCCGTTTCCAGGTGGCCCGGGCGGAGCAGGACGAGGCGCGGGCCGAGGCGGAGCTCGGCGAGCTGGAGATCGCCCATCTGCGTGCGGTCGCGCTGCTCGGCGCCGACCACCAGCAGACGCTGATCGCCCAGGCCGCCCTCGCCACGGCGGAGTACGACGCCGCCGACGGCGCCACGCTCGGCGCGACGCGCAAGCAGCAGGCCGTGGCCCTGCTCGACTCGGCCACCGCCAAGGCCACGCTGACCCTGGGCCGCGACCACTCCCAGACGGTGGCGCTGCGGGCGGCGCTGGCGGACATCCGCAGCGACTCGGCCCCGCCGGACGAACTGCCGTACGACATCGAGCACGTCTACACGCCGCAGGAGAGCGCGGCCCGCAACAAGGCCAAGGGCGAGGCGGTCCGGCGCGAGCGGAACATGATCCGGCTGATCGCGCACGCGGGCGCGTCCTTCTTCCTGAAGGACCTGAAACGGTTTCATCCGCAGGTGGTCCACGCGCTGAACCAGGGCAGCAACTTCTACGCCATCATCAGCAGTCCCTGGAACTCCCTGGCGATGTTCACCAAGCACGACGCGGCGGCCGAGCGCCCCAATTCCCACAACATCGTCGACATCGTCGCGGCGAGCGACTATTACGACAAGACGTTCCTTCCGGTGATCGACTCCTACCGCACGCTGGCGGAGACGTACCCCGGCCAGATCGAGTTACGGCTCACCCATATCGACATACCGGGTTCGACGCTGCTGACGACGGACAAGGGTTTCTTCGAGCCTTACATCACGTCCAACCCCGAGCGCAGGACGCGACGCAAGTTCAACGTGTTCGAGGTGGAGTTCCACAAAGACAGCAGGTATTACACCGACAGCGGATACGAATTCGGGATCCAGTGGGAACTCGCCAGCCCCCTCGATCAGTTCGAGGCGAACGAGCGGCAGCACAAGCGGGCGCTGCGGGACGCCGTGCGGGCGCAGGCCGACGACCGTCTGATCAAGGCGACGGGCGCGCCGCGGTCCCTCGCGGGAGAGGACAGCCCCCTCACGGGAGATGAAGAACCCCGCCCCTGACGCTGCGCAGCACCCCCGCCGACCCCACGAACACCGCGTCCGGCAGCTCGTCCAGCGGCCAGAACCGCCAGCGCAGACAGCGTTCGGGCTCCAGGACGCGGGGTTCGCCGGTGAAGTCGAGGATCTCCACGCCGACCTGCATGTGGTGGTTGGCCGCCGGGTCGGGGTCGGTGACGCAGGCGACGCGCGTGCCGGTCGCGCGCAGGCCGGTCTCCTCCGCCAGTTCGCGGCAGGCGGCGTCGGCGAGGGTCTCGCCCACTTCCAGATGGCCGCCGGGCAGTCCCCAGGTGCCGTCGCCGAAGGTGTTGGCCCGCAGTCCGAGCAGCACGCGGCCGCCCGAGCGGACGATCGCCTGAACCCCTACACGTACCTGTGCCGTCATCGCGACCCTTTCACATGTCCGGGTAAGTGCCGGTGAAGTTCTCGACGTTCCTGGCTCCCTCGACCGGAGCGGGCAGCTCCCCCAGGCTCTCCGCGAGCCGGTCGAAGAAGTTGCCGATCCGCCGCTCACCGCCCTCGTCGACGACGACGACCTCGCAGTCCGGATCGATGAAGAAGTAGCTGCCCGTCCGCGTGCGGTTGCGGTACACCCTCAGAGTGATTCCGCGCTCGCGGGCGGCGTCCGCGCACCGGTGGACCACGTCCTCGAACTCCTCGTCGCCGATGGAGAGCCACTCCCGGTTGTCCGCACCGTAATTGGTTTCGGACATTTGGTACACCTTCCACACATCGGGCAGGCTCGCGTCGTCGATCAGGCTCAGGACCCCGGCGGCGCCCTTGACGTTCAGCCTGGTCACGACCGTGCCGAGCTTCACCTTGACGTGCTCGTGGTTCTTGCGCACCTCGCCGAGCAGGTCGAGCATCCGCTCGCGGTGCGGGGCCACGCCGGTGCGCAGCGCCCGGTGCTCGTCCGCGTCGGCGGACTCCAGGGGCAGCGCGATCCAGGAGAGGCTGGGCAGGATCCGCTCCATCGTCCGCAGCGGCGCGAGGCCGTTGGTGCTCAGGACGACCTTCGGGGAGGTGCCGTCCTCGCCGGGTTCGCGCAGCGCGGCGGCGAGTTCGTCGAGGTAGGGGAGCAAGGTCGGCTCACCTCCGGAGATGACGACGCCGCGCACGCCCCCGTCCTTCAGCGCCGCCGCGACCTTGAGCGCGACGCCCCGGGTCATGCTCGGAACCTCGTGCCGGGGACCGAAGCAAAAAGGGCAGCTGAGGTTGCACCTTCCGATGGGTCGCATATCGACGAAGGCGGGGATTTGCATGGAGGGACAGTAGCGATATTTGAGGCGGCCGTTACTGCTTATCGCCCGTACGGTACCGCCGACGAACACTTGCCCGCAGCGGAGGCCCGCCAACCCGCCACGACGGGGCGCCCCAGCGGTGCGGGCCGAGTGGAGGGGGTTGTTCCGGCCAGATTTCTGCGGCGAAACAGCTCTGTTCTGGCTTGTCTTGCGGTGTACCAAGTAGATGCCCCAGGCATCCAATAGGAGAGGTAAAAGGAGCCCCTCCGCTTGTGAGGTACGTCCATGACGGAATCAGTCGCGTCCGAGCCGACCACGGCACGCGCCGCCGAACCAGTCGCCTTCCCGCAGGACCGCACCTGCCCCTACCACCCGCCCCAGTCGTACGAGCCGCTCCGCGAGGCCCGGCCGCTCTCCCGGGTACGCCTCTTCGACGGACGTTCCGTCTGGGTGGTCACCGGCCGCTCCACCGCCCGTGACCTGCTCGTCGACCCACGCCTGTCCACCGACCGCGAGAACGAGGCGTTCCCCGCGCCCACCGAACGCTTCGCGCAGGTGCGCAACCGCCGGGTCGCCCTGCTCGGCGTCGACGACCCCGAACACAACGCCCAGCGGCGCATGCTGATCCCCAGCTTCTCGGTCAAACGGATCGCCGCGCTGCGCCCCCGGATCCAGGAGACCGTCGACCGGCTCCTGGACGCCATGGAGGCCGCGGGGTCGCCGGCCGAACTGGTCGGCGCGTTCGCGCTGCCCGTCCCGTCCATGGTGATCTGCGCCCTCCTCGGCGTGCCCTACGCCGACCACGAGTTCTTCGAGGAGCAGTCGCGCCGCCTGCTGCGCGGCCCCCGCGCCGAGGACACCGAGCGCGCCCGGGACGAACTGGACGCGTACTTCCACGCGTTGATCGACCGCAAGCGGCGCGAGCCGGGCGACGGGCTCCTGGACGAGCTGATCCACCGGCAGCTCTCCGAGGGCGCGCTCGACCGCGAGGAACTGGTCAGCCTGGCGACGATCCTGCTGGTGGCGGGGCACGAGACCACGGCGAACATGATCTCCCTGGGGACGTTCACCCTCCTCCAGCACCCCGAGCGGCTCGCGGAACTGCGCGCCGAGCAGACCCTGATGCCCGCCGCCGTCGAGGAACTGCTGCGGTTCCTGTCCATCGCGGACGGCATGCTGCGGGTGGCGAAGGAGGACATCGACGTCGCCGGCAGCACCATCCGCGCGGACGACGGCGTCATCTTCTCCACCTCCCTCATCAACCGCGACGGCACGGCCTACGAGACACCGGAGGAACTGGACTTCCACCGCGCCGACCGCCACCACCTCGCCTTCGGGTACGGCATCCACCAGTGCCTGGGCCAGAACCTCGCCCGCGCCGAGATCGACATCGCCCTGCGCACGCTCTTCGAGCGGATGCCGGACCTGCGGCTCGCGGTGCCCGCGCGGGAGATCCCGTTCAAACCCGGCGACACCATCCAGGGGATGCTCGAACTCCCCGTCACCTGGTAGGAGTTGACCATGCGCGTAAACGTCGACACGGAGCGGTGCGTGGGCGCGGGCATGTGCGCGCTCACCGCCCCGAGCGTCTTCACGCAGGACGACGACGGCTTCAGCGAGGTGCTCCCCGGCCGGGAGGACGGCGGCGGCGACCCCTTGGTGCGGGAGGCCGTGCGGGCCTGCCCGGTGCGGGCCGTCACCGTCGACGAATCCTGATCCGGCGCGCGAATCCTGACCAGGCCCGCGGCCGGTGATCCGGCCCGCGGCTCGTGATCCGCCCCGCGCGGTGCCTCAGCCGCGCAGGGTCACCGTGAAGCTCCGGCCGTACGCGTGCCGGGTGGCGACGTCGATCCGGGTCCCGCCGTGGACCCGGGTCACGCGCACCCCCGCGTCGGCCCGCACCGCCCGCAGGGAAGGGCCGCGGAGCAGCACGCTGATCCTGTCGCGGTCCATCGTCGGGTCGGACACCGCCACGGTCGTCGGGCCGCGCCGCTCGCGCCGTACGAGGACCGAGGCCGGGCCGTCGATCCGGATCCCGGCGCTCTCGTGGCGGCCGGCCGTGAAGCCGTTCAGGGCGGTCAGGCCGAGCCCGGCGTGGCCGACCGCCTGGAGCCGGACCGTGTTCGCGAGGACCTTCACCGGGCGCCCGCCCCGGTAGGCCCGCAGCCCCGCCTCGCCCGCGTTCGGCACCAGGGCGTAGGCGAGGGAGCCGGGCCGGGCGCCCGCCGCCCGGCCCACCGTCACGCCGAACACCCTGCGGGTCACCGGAGTGTCCGGATTGGCGGTGCGCACGACCCGGCGGCTGCGGGTGACCTCGTCCAGGGCGACCCGCACCTTCGGGGTGTCCAGGAAGACGTAGCCGACGGAGGTGCGCCGCGTGGCGTTGGCGTAGCGCAGCCAGCGCAGGTCGCCCGTGCCCGCGCCGGTCCACGGGCGGCCGTCACGCAGCTCCCCCGTGAGGGAGACCTGGTCGTCCGGCGGTGCGATCCGGGCGTCGACGGTGGTCGTCACGGCCCGCCCCGCCTCGTCGCCCACCCCCGCGGCGAGCACCACGATCTCGTCGTCGAACAGGAACCACGACTTCGTCGCCGTGGCGTTGCGGTAGGTGACGAAGTCGTCCGGCAGCAGCTCCCGGTCCCGGAAGGCGACGTCGCCGGACTGCACCGCCCCGGCCGCGCCGTACGCCCCGAGGACCGCGCCGCCGGAGTACCGGTTGGTGCCGCGCGGGAAGTAGACGTAGGTGTTCTGCGACTCGGAGGACGAGGTGAAGTTCAGCGGGTGGCCGGGGTTGTCGTAGAACGCCTTCCCGTACAGCTCGGGGACCGTCCCGCGCCGCTCGACCGGGGCGGTGACCCCCGCCAGGCCGTAGGGCGGGACCGTGGTGAAGTAGTCGACCCCGTACGCCTGCGTCTGGTCCTGGCCGGAGAGGTAGAGGTAGTGGGCGCCGTCGCCCTGGAACCACGGCATGAGGTTCTCGCCGCTCATGTACTCGTACTTGCTGATGCGGTCGGAGCTGCGGGCGAGCGCGAAGGCGTAGCCCGGTCTGCGGTGGACGGTCCTGTCCATGGCGTTGAAGGCGACGCTGCGCGCGGCGGGGTTGAGGTCGGCGGGCGGCACGGAGGCGTCGCCGATGGTGTCGGCGTACCGCACGATGCTGAGCGGCGAGACGAAGCCGGTCGGGTCGAGCGTGGCGCGCGAGGTCGACCGGACGTGCTTCACGTAGCTCTTCAGGGCGGTGGCGTCGGCGCCGGTGGAGAGGGAGGAGAGGTCGACGACGGCTTCCACGACGGCGGCGGCGTCCGTGTAGCCGCCGTCAGGACGCGACACCGCGCGCCCCTTGACGATCTCCATCATCCAGCCCTCGAAGATGAGCGGCGCGAAGCCGTCGCGCACCCAGCGCCGGATGGTCGCCACCAGTTCCTCGCCGTGCGCGAAGCCCGTGCCGTCCAGGATCTTCAGGGTCTGCACGACCCGGGTGAGCAGGCCTTTGCCGTACGAGCCCGTGTAGGCGACGGAGGCGTGCTGGATGAAGGAGCCGTCGGCGTAGTGGCCGTCGGTCACGCCGTGGTTCAGGCGGTAGGGGTCGACGGTGACGAACACCGTCAGCTGGTCGGTGAGCGCCTTGCGGATGCGGGCCTCGCCGTCCGCGCCGAGGAGCCCGCCCTGGAGGATGCGGTTGGTGGTGATGTCGGCGAGGTTGGCGCCGGTGTGGAAGCGCGAGTCGAGGTCGACGTCCCCGTCGGTGCCGTTGCGCAGATAGGCGTCCATCGAGGCGACGTAGGTGGCGACGAGGTCCGGCCGGTATGTCCGCACCTCGTCGGCGAGCAGCACGAGGGTCTTGCTGACGTGCTGGGAGATGCCGATCTCCCAGTTGAACCAGTTGCCGTAGTAGCCCTTGGACTGGTCGCCGTAGTGGCGCTCGTGCAGCCAGACCAGGCCGTCGATCACCCGGCGCCGCACGCCGGTGTTCCCGTGGAGGTCGGCGGGGAGGCCCGGGGCGCGGGTCGCGAGGGCGATCTCGTACAGCCGCTTGTAGGCCGTGTTGAGCTTGGCGTCGTCCGTGCCGAGCGCGAGGCCCGCGAAGAGTTCGCCGTCGGCCGCGTCGTCCATCGCCTTCAGGTTCGTGCGCGCGGTCTTCTCGACGGCGGCGAGCTTGCCGGCCGTCTCCGGGCGCGCGTTCGACGCGGTGGTCCCCGCGAAGATCGCCACGGTGTTGTCCAGGAGGCGCGCGCCGTCCGCAGCGGCCTGTGCGGCGCTCGCGGGCAGGGCGGGGACGACCGCCAGAAGACCGGCCGCCGACAGGGCGGACAGCAGGCGTCTGCGGGTGATGTCCATGGCGACCTCCGCCGGTGAGTGGGCGATCTGGCGTTCTGGCGGGCGGAGTCAAGCAGATGCCCGGGGTGTCGACAAGGGTGAGTGTGGCACCGCGAGAACGCCGCGGCACCGATCCGACCGGCACCCGCTAGGCTCGGCGTGTGAGGTCGCAACAGCACACATCGGGCTCGTACGCCATCGTGGCTGTCGCGTCGTCCGCCGGAGGCATCCAGGGCCTCGGCGAGCTTCTCGGCGGGCTCGGTCCGCGGCTGCCGGTGCCGGTCCTCGTGGTCCAGCACCTCGATCCGCGCCACCGGACGCTGCTCGCCGAGGTCCTCTCGCGGCGCACGGAACTCACCGTGAAGCTGGCGCGGCACCAAGAGCGCCTCGAACCCGGAACCGTCTATCTCGCGCCGCCCGACCGGCACCTCCTCGTGGAGCCGGAGGGCACGATCACGCTGTCGAACAGTGAGCTCGTGCACTTCGTGCGTCCCTCGGCCGACCTGCTCTTCGAGTCGGTCGCCGGGGCGTACGGCTCGCGGGCCATCGCCTGTGTGATCACGGGCACCGGAGTGGACGGCGCGATGGGCGTGGAGGCGGTCAAGTCGCGCGGCGGCACCGTGATCGCCGAGGACCCGCACAGCGCACAGTTCGCGGGGATGCCCACGGCGGCGGTCGACACCGGCGCCGTGGACTTCGTGCTCCGCATCGACGAAATCGCCGCGGCCATCCGCGGTCTGGTAGAGGACAAGAGGCAGTGATGAGCGAGTCGCCCGGCGCCGGGACCGAGCAGGATTCCGCACCGGACGGGCCGCCGCGCCCGGACAGGGGCAGCGAGACGGAACAGGTGCAGGAGGCGGAACGCGCGAGCGCGGTGGAGCAGGAACGCCAGACGGAACAGGACCACCGGACGGAGCAGGAACACCGGACGGAGCAGGAACGCCGGACGGAGCAGCCGAGGGAGGCCGGGCCCGTGCGCGAGACCGGGTCGGCACGGGAGACCGGGCAGGCGCGGGAGACCGGGCCCGTGCGCGGCTCTGATCCCGACCTGCTCGTCGACCACGGTCTGGAGGATCTCCTCCGGTTCCTCCGGGACGCGCGCGGTTTCGACTTCACCGGGTACAAGCGCTCCACGCTGGGCCGCCGCATCCGCAAGCGCATGGGGGACGTCGGCGTACCGGACTACGCGGACTACCGCGATCTCCTGGAGACCGACACGGACGAGTTCCGCGCGCTGTTCAACACCATCCTGATCAACGTCACGTCGGTCTTCCGCGACCCGGACGCCTGGGGCCTGCTCAAGCGCGACGTCCTGCCCGCGGTGATCGCCGAGGCCGGTCGCGACGACGAGATCAGGGTGTGGAGCGCGGGCTGCTCCAGCGGCGAGGAGGCGTACTCCCTCGCCATCCTCTTCGCCGAGGAGATCGGCATCGAGGAGTGCGTGCGCCGCGTCAAGATCTACGCGACGGACGTCGACGAGGAGGCCCTGCGCGACGCCCGGCTCGGCCAGTACCCCACGAAGACCCTCGCCCCGCTCTCCAAGGAGCTGCGGGACAAGTACTTCGAGCGCGTCGGCACGCAGTGGGCTTTCCGGACCGATCTGCGGCGCCGGGTCATCTTCGGCCGCCACGACATCACCCGCGACGCCCCGATCTCCCGCCTCGACCTGCTCGTCTGCCGCAACACGCTGATGTACTTCAACGTCGAGGCCCAGACGCAGATCCTGGACCGCTACCACTTCGCCCTGCGCCAGGGCGGCTTTCTCTTCCTCGGCAAGGCCGAGATGCTCCTGAACGACGGGGAGCGCTTCGAGGCGGTCAGCATCCGCCAGCGCGTCTTCCGGCGCCGCCCCGGGGACAGCTCGCCGCCCTACCCCGCGCACCCCGCCAAGCTCCGGCCCACCAATCCGGTGCAGGAGCAGGAGGCGGTCCGCACCCGGCAGTTGCTCGACCTGATCCTCGACGCCTCGCCGGGCGCGAGCGTCGCCCTGGACAGCAACGGCATCGTCCTGCTGATCAACAACGGCGCGCGTGCCCAGTTCGGGCTCACGTCCAACGACATGGGCCGCCCGTTCCAGGACCTGGAGCTCTCCTACCGGCCCACCGAGCTGCGCTCCCTGATCGACCAGGCCACCCACGAGCGCCGGACGCTGCGGGTGCACGGCGCCGAGCGGCGGCTCGGCAACGAGCTCCAGTACTTCGACATCGAGATCCAGCCGATCATGGGCGGCCCCGGTCTGCCGGTCGCCATCAACGTCACCTTCACGGACGTCACCCAGGCCACCAAGCTCCGGGCCGAGATCAAGCGGGTGCGCGAGGACCTGGAGACGGCCTACGAGGAACTCCAGTCGACCAACGAGGAGCTGGAGACCACCAACGAAGAGCTCCAGTCGAGCATCGAGGAGCTGGAGACGACGAACGAGGAGCTCCAGTCCACGAACGAGGAGCTGGAGACCACGAACGAAGAGCTCCAGTCGGGCAACGAAGAGCTCGAGACGATGAACGACGAGATGCGGCTGCGCACCACGGACCTGGACGAGGCCAGGGCGTTCCTGGAGGGCGTGGTGAGCAGCATCGCGGCGGGCGTGGTGGTGCTCTCCGCCGACCTGCGGGCCAGGAGCTGGAACCGCGGGGCGGTCGACCTGTGGGGGCTGCGCCCGGACGAGGTGATGGGCGAGCCGTTCTTCGCCCTGGACTTCGGGCTGCCCACCGATCAGCTGCGTGAGGTCATCCAGCAGTGCGTCGCGTCCGGCAAGCGGTCCGGGCCCGTGATCATCCCGGCCGTGAACCGGCTCGGCCGGCACATCGACTGCGCCGTCATCTGCTCTCCGTTCGACGGGCACAACGGCGGTGTCGTCCTGCTGATGGAAGACCTCTCGAACGAGGGCGGCAACTGAACCAGTGCGTCGTATTCTGTGCACATGAGCTCCAGGCAGGGCAGTTCCGGGGTCCCCGGCGGACAGGCCGAGGCCGCCTGGGGGCGTGCCGACCGGGCCTCCCGGCGCGCGGAGTCGGAAGTGGCCAACGCCGAGCGGCACGAGCGGCTGTTCGCGGAGAACGGCCGTGATCTCCACGCGTCCATGGCCCTGCGGCACCGCGCCGTGGCCGAGCGGCATCGCACCACGGCCCGCCTCCAGCGGGCCTACGCCGTCCGCTTGACGGAGGCGGAGACCGAGGGCGGTCGGCGCCCCTTGTTCATGGCCGGGGTCGCGGAGGCCTGCGGGACCCCGAGTGTCGCGCTCACGCTCGTCGGCGCGGACCTGAGCCAGCTCGCGGTCGCCGCTTCGGACCGGCCCGCGCGCGGCGCCCAGGACCTGGAGTACGTCCTGACCGACGGCCCGGCCCATGACGCGGTCCGCGACCGCCGGACGGTGTACGCGTCGGGTGCCGCGCTGGAGAGGCGCTGGCCCGGTTACGGCTCGGGGCTCGCCGCCCTCGGACTGCGGTCGGTCGCGGCGCTTCCGCTGGCGGTGCTCTCGGAGTGCATAGGCGCCCTCGTCGTCTTCGACCCCCCGGCCTCGCTCGCCCGGGCCGGAACGTTCCGCGAGGTCGCCGACGCCCTGGCGCAGGGCGTCCTGATCGGCCCGGACGCCGACCCCGGGCTCTACGGCGGCACGGATCTGCGCTCCGTGGTGCACCAGGCCGCGGGCGTGCTGTCCGAGCAGTCGCGCAGTTCCGTCGACGACGCGTTGGCGCTCATCAAGGCCAGGGCGTTCACCCTGTCCGTGCCCGTCGAGACGGTGGCCCAGAGCGTCATCTCCGGGGAACTGAGGCTCTGACCTCCTCCATCGATGAACGACTGAATCCGCGGCCCGTGCGCCATTCGTCCAACTCCGCCGCCGAGAATCCAACAACCCCCGCCGCGCGCGTGTTGTGACGCCCCGCCTCGCCGCTGTCTGATGGAGGCCATGGAGCTCCCCTATCTTGAGGACGTGTCCCCCGGCACCGGCAGCCTCCCGCCCCGCGCGTGGTACGCGCGCTCGGATGCCATCTCCCTCTCCCTGAACGGCAGTTGGCGCTTTCGTCTCTCCCCCGCCGCCGACACCGCCGACACCTCCTTCGCCTCGGAGGGCTTCGACGCCGGGGCCTGGGAGACGGTGGCGGTGCCCGGTCACTGGGTGCTTCAGGGCCACGGCGCGCCCCAGTACACCAACGTGGCCTATCCGTTCCCGGTCGACCCGCCCCGCGTCCCCACCGAGAACCCCACCGGCGACCATCTGCGCGCCTTCGACCTGCCCGGCGACTGGCCCGCGGCCGGCGGCTGCACCCTGCGCTTCGACGGCGTCGAGTCCTGCGCCCGCGTCTGGCTGAACGGCACGGAACTGGGTGACTTCAAGGGCTCCCGGCTGCCGCACGAGTTCACCGTCGGCCACCTTCTGAAGCCGACGGGCAACGTCCTCGCGGTCCGCGTCCACCAGTGGTCGTCCGGTTCCTATCTGGAGGACCAGGACCAATGGTGGCTGCCGGGCATCTTCCGCGACGTGACCCTGCTGCACCGCCCCGAGGGCTGCGCCCTCGACTTCTTCGCGCACGCCTCGTACGACCACGTGGCGGGGACGGGGACGCTGCGGGTCGCATCGGACGTCGAGGGCCGGGTCACCGTGCCCGAGCTGGGCATCGACGTCGCCACGGGTGAGCCGGTGACGGTGGCGGCCGAGCCCTGGACCGCCGAGACACCCCGGCTGTACGACGGCGTCCTGGCCACGGCCGGTGAGCGCGTCCCGCTGCGGATCGGCTTCCGCACGGTCGCCGTCGAGGACGGGGTCATCAAGGTCAACGGCCGCCGGATCCTGTTCCGCGGCGTGAACCGGCACGAGTTCCACCCCGAGACGGGCCGTACGCTCGATCTCGACACCATGCGCACCGACGTCCTGCTGATGAAGCAGCACAACATCAACGCCGTCCGCACCAGCCACTACCCGCCGCACCCCGCCTTCCTCGACCTCTGCGACGAGCTGGGCCTGTGGGTCGTCGACGAGTGCGACCTGGAGACCCACGGCTTCACCCTCCAGGGATGGCGCGGCAACCCGGTCGACGACGACCGCTGGACGCCCGCCCTCCTGGACCGCGCGGCCCGCATGGTCGAGCGCGACAAGAACCACCCCTCGGTGATCATCTGGTCCCTCGGCAACGAATGCGGGACGGGCCGGGGCCTGACCGCCATGGCCCGCTGGATCCGCGCACGGGACGGCGGACGCCTCATCCACTACGAGGGCGACCGCTCCTGCGCGGACACCGACCTGTACTCGCGCATGTACGCCGACCACGCCGAGGTCGAGCGCATCGGCCACCGGGCGGACACCGAAGGCCCGGAGTCACGGCGCCACCTCCCCTTCATCCTCTGCGAGTACGGGCACGCCATGGGCAACGGCCCCGGCGGCCTGAGCGAGTACCAGGAGCTGTTCGCGGCGCACGAGCGCAACCAGGGCGGCTTCATCTGGGAGTGGATCGACCACGGCCTCGCGCACCCGGAGTTCGGCTACGCCTACGGCGGCGACTTCGGCGAGGAACTGCACGACGGGAACTTCGTCTGCGACGGCCTGGTCTTCCCCGACCGGCTGCCCTCCCCCGGCCTCGACGCCTACAAGCGGGTCATCCAGCCGGTGCGCTTCGCGTACGACCAGGACGCGGGGACGGTCGGGATCACCAATCTGCACGACTTCGCGGACCTGTCCCACCTGTCGTTCGAGTGGTCGTACGCCTGTGACGACGAGGAGGCGCCCTTCGCCGCCGGGAAGCTGGCCGTACCGCTGGACCTCGGCCCCGGCGAGTCCGCCGAGGTGAAGGTCCCCGACCCGCCGTCGGCCTGCCGGGGCGCCGAGACCTTCCTGCACGTCACGGCCGTGGTGGGCGTGGAGACGAACTGGACGAAGCTGGACCACCTCGTCGCGCGGGGCGGGTTCGCCGTCACCCCGCGCCCGGCGGCGCCCCCGGTCGTCGGCGAACGCCCCGTCCAGGGCCAGGACTGCGTCACCCTCGGCCCCGGCACCTTCGACACCCGCACCGGCGACCTGCTCACCCTGCACGGCATCCCGCTGTCCGGAGCGCCCCGCCTGGACGTCTGGCGGGCCCCGACCGACAACGACGACGGGGCGTCCTGGCAGGACGGCCGGCGCAACGGCCCCGCCTGGCGCGAGCTCGGTCTGCACCGGATGCGGCACCGCCTGGACGCGGTCGACGTGGCGGACGACGCCCTCACCGTCCGCACCCGCGTGGCGCCCGCCGCGCGTGACATCGCTCTGCGCGCGGTCTACCGCTGGACGTCCGACGGCACCCGGCTGCGGCTCGCCGTCCGGGTCACGCCCGAGGGCGAGTGGACGGTGCCGCTGCCCCGGCTCGGCATCCGGCTCGGGCTGCCCGCCGCGTACGGGTACGCGCACTGGTTCGGCGGCGGCCCCGGCGAGGCGTACCCGGACACGGCCGCGGCCTCCGACATCGGCCGCCACTCCATGCCGGTGGACCGGATGCAGACCCCCTACGTCCGCCCGCAGGAGAACGGCGCCCGCGCGGACGTGCGCTGGGCGGAGCTGCGGGCCGGGTTCGCCGGTGCGAGGGTGAGGATCGCCGGGGAGCCCGCCTTCTGGTTCACCGCACGCCGCTGGACCACCGAGCAGCTCGACGCCGCCGCGCACCGCACGGATCTGACCCCCGGCGACACGATGTGGGTGCACCTCGACCACGGGCAGCACGGGATCGGCTCGCAGTCGTGCGGTCCCGGGGTGCTTCCGCGCCACGAACTCCACGCGGCACCGGCGGAGTTCGCGTTCACCTTCTCGTCTCAGACCTCGGAGGGCTCGCGCTCCCCCTGGTCCAGCCGGTAGGGCGGGTAGACGTCCGTGAGCAGCAGGCCGTAGGCCATGACGCGGGCCACCCAGCGGTGCAGGCCCATGTTCAGGTCGTACATGCCGCGGGGGTAGCGGCCGGTGCAGAGCAGGGACACGCCCGCGTAGAAGGTGAGGAGCCCGGTGAGGCCGCCGTTGAAGCGGTAGCCGCCCGACATCAGGGCCGCCACCAGGAGCTGCGGCAGGACCAGGAGCCAGCCCTTGACGAGCACGAGTCCCCGGGAGAGGCGCTCGGGGTAGGCGATGTCGAGGTGGGTCGGGTAGTCGGCGTCCTCGCGCAGCGAGAAGGGCGGGTAGCGGTCGGTGCCGAGGGCTCCGTACGCGTAGTACTCGACGCGCCAGCTCCAGCGCAGCACGCCGACGGTGAAGTCGAACAGCAGCCGCGGATAGGCCCCGGTGAACAGGACGGCGAAGAAGGCGACGAAGGTGACGAGGAGGACGCCGACCCACAGGACGGCGAGGACGAGGAAGTGCGGGATCGCGAGCAGCCACTTCACCAGCCACAGCCAGCGGGACAGCTCCGCTTCGTACCGGGCCTCCAGACGGACCGGGCCGACCGGGCCGAGCGACTGCTTGCCGAGATCGGTCGCCGTGGGCATGGCGCACATGGCGGTCAGCTCCCCTCGTCCTGGTACGAGCGGCCATCGCGCTTCTCTCCCACATGTACGACCCCGCGCGGGCAGCGGCAAGGAGTGGCGCGGCGTCCGTTTTCTTCAAGACGGGCGGGGGACGGCTGCCTACGCTGCGAGGCATGGACACGAACATCACACCCCGCTTCGATCTGGTCGGCGTCGTCGTCTCCGACATGGCCGCCACGCTCGCCTTCTACCGCCGTCTCGGCCTGGAGTTCCCCGAGGGCTCCGAGGCCCTGCCCCACGTCGAGGCGGCGCTCCCCGGAGGCCTGCGCATCGCGTTCGACACGGAGGAGACCATCAAGTCCTTCGTCGAGAACTGGGAGCGGCCGCGCGGCTCGGGCCGCATCGGGCTCGCCTTCCACTGTGAGACCCCGGCGGGCGTCGACGCGGCGTACGCGGAACTGGTGGGCGCCGGGTACCGCGGTGAGCTCGAGCCGTGGGACGCCTTCTGGGGCCAGCGGTACGCCGCCGTCCTCGACCCGGACGGCAACGGCGTCGACCTGTTCGCGCCGCTGCCTACCCCGGCCGCGGGCTGAGCAGTTCACCCAGCGGCACGCCCGTCAACTCCTTGACGTCGCGCGCCAGATGGGCCTGGTCGGCGAAGCCCGCGACGACCGCGGTCTGCGCGTACGCCAGGCCTCCCCTGGCCAGGGCCAGCGCGCGCTGGAGCCGCAGGACACGGGCCAGCGTCTTGGGGCCGTAGCCGAACGCGGCGAGTGAACGCCGGTGCAGGAGGCGGGCGTTGATGCCCGCCTCCGCGGCGGTCGACGCGATGCTCCGCCCGGCGTCCAGGGCCTCGACGACGTGCGCGAGCAGCGGGTCGGGCGGCTCCGACTCGCGCGCCCTGGCCAGCGCGACGGACTCCAGGACGGCCGCCGGATCGCGGGCCGCGTCCATGCGCTCGGTCAGCCGCCGCGCCTCGGCGGACGGCCACAGGTCGGCGAGACCGACGCGCCGGTCGCACAGTTCGTGCGCGGGCACGCCGAGGAAGGCGGGGGCGGTGCCGGGGTAGAAGCGGATGCCCACATAGCGGGCGGCGCCGTCCGGCTCGGGGCGGTGGGCGCGGGTGTCGGGGCCGGCGACAAGGAGCCTGCCGCCGCTCCACAGCAGGTCCATGCAGCCGTCGGGCAGGACGGGATACACCGGGCCGTCCGCACGGCCGCCGGTCCGGGTCCACAGGACCGCGCCCGCGACCCGGGACGGCCGCTCCGCGTACTCCACGGTCTCGTACGACACGCTTCTCAGGCTACGCCGCCCGGGGTCACGCGGCCCGTGTGCGGTGCTCCTGCGGGCTGACCCCGTACACCCGCTTGAAGGCGCTGGACAGGGCGAACGCGCTGCCGTACCCGACGCGGCGGGCGATCGCGGCGATGGTCTGCTCGCCGTCCCGGAGCAGGTCGGCGGCGAGCGCGAGCCGCCAGCCCGTCAGGTACGCCATCGGCGGCTCACCAACGAGTTCGGTGAACCGCCGGGCGAGCGCGGCCCGTGAGACCCCCGCCTTCGCGGCCAGCGCGGCGATCGTCCACGGGTGCGCGGGATCGTCCTGGAGCAGCCGGATCGCCTGTCCGACCACGGGGTCCCCCATCGCGCGGTACCAGGCAGGGGCCGCCGCTTCCGGCCGGGAGAACCAGGCGCGCAGCGTGGCGATCATCAGCAGGTCGAGCAGCCGGTCGAGCACGACGTCCTGGCCGGGGTCGTCCTTGGTGATCTCGTCGGCGAGCAGCGGGGTGAGCGGGCAGTCCCACACCTCGGTGGGCAGGACGAGGAGCTGGGGCAGCGCGTCCAGGAGCCGCCCGGTGATCTCGCCGCGCGCCTGGTAGGTGCCGATCAGCATCTCGGCGGGGCCCTCGGGGCTCTGGCCCCAGGTGCGCCGGCCGAGGTCGCGGTAGCGGTCGGGCGGGGTGCCGCCGAGGGGCACGCAGTGTTCGCCGGGGCGGATCTCGACCTGGGGCTCGCGCGTCCGGTCGTCGGCGACGGTGTAGTGGTCGGGGCCGCGGGCGACGGCGATGTCGCCGGGACGGATCAGCTGGGGTTCGCCTTCGTCGGGCACGATCCAGGCGGTGCCGCGCACCATGATCATGACGGAGAGCGGTGCCTCGTCCGCGATGCGGACGGACCAGGGCGGGTCGAAGCACGCACGGATCATGAAGGCTCCTCGCGCGCGAGGGCCTTCCAGCAAGCCTGCGAGTACGTCCATGGCGGAAGCCTAGACGCAGGCGTATGGAGGCGAGTTCCTCACGGATGGTTGCTCGCGGCGCCGGGCGGTTCACTGAGGTCATGACGGAGAACGCAGTGCACACGCGGCACACGAAGGACATGACGGTGCTGGTCACGGGCGCCACGGGCAAGACGGGACGCCGGGTCGTGGAGGCCGCCGAGGCGGCGGGCCACACCGTGCGGGCCGCGTCGCGGTCGGGGGCCGTGCGGTTCGACTGGCACGACCCCTCGACGTGGGAGGAGGCCCTGCGGGGCGCGGACGCCGCCTACCTCGCCCACATGCCGGACGTCGGCGCGCCCGGCGCGGGCGAGGCGGTGGGCGCGCTCGCCCGGCAGGCGGTGGCGCTCGGCGTACGGCGGCTGGTGCTGCTGTCCGCCCGGGGCGAGGACCAGGCGGAGCCGGCCGAGCGCGCGGTGCGGGAGTCCGGGGCCGAGTGGACGGTCGTACGGGCGAGTTGGTTCGCCCAGAACCTCAGCGAGGGTCCGCTGCTCGACGGCATGCGGGCCGGGGAGCTGGTGTTCCCCGGCGGTGAGGTCCTCGAACCGTTCATCGACGCGCGGGACATCGCGGATGTGGTGGTGGCGGTACTCCGCCCCGGTTCGGGATACGCGGGGCGGGTGGTGGAGATCTCGGGGCCGCGTCTCCTGTCGTTTGGCGAGGCGGTGGCCGAGGTGTCCGCGGCGGCCGGGCGCGAGATCCGGTATGTCCCGGTCTCGGCACGGGAGTACGGGGACGCGCTCGCGGAGTTCGGGGTGCCGCCCGAGGAGCGGGAGTTCCTGATCGAGCTGTTCGAGACGAACCTGGACGGGCGCAACGCCCGCCTCTCGCACGGGGTCCAGGAGATCCTGGGCCGGGAGCCCCGTGACTTCGCCGAGTTCGCCCGGGAGCAGGCGGAGGCGGGCGTCTGGAAGGCGTGAGCCGACCGGCACGCCCTGGGCGGCGGCTACTCCGGAGGGTCCTGGCTGCCGCCGCTGCCCGCGTTGCGCTTCCCGTGCGTCCGCAGCCGGGACGTCACGTCGTCCGGCGGCAGGAAGCGCGACCAGCGCTCGGGGAACTCGGACGGCATGTCCGGATCGTCCGGGTCGTTCGAGGCTTCCCGCGCCGCCACCGCACGGGCCACGACCTCCACCGCCCGGGCCTCCCGGATCCGGTCGTTGGCCGCGCGCGCGGCCGCCGTGGCGACGGAGGGCCACACCCGGTCGATGGCGGCGTTCACCGCCGCTCCCACGAGGACCGCGAACGCCGACACACCGATCCACAGGAGCACCGCCACGGGCGCCGCCAACGAACCGTAGATCGTGGGCCCTTCGACCGTGCTCGTCAGGTAGATCCGGAGCAGGAAGCTGCCCAGGACCCACATGCCCAGGGCGATGAGCGCCCCGGGCATGTCCTCCACCCAGGGCGAACGCACCGGCACCGACACGTGGTAGAGCGTCGTCAGGAAGACCACCGACAGCAGGGTCACCACCGGCCAGTACAGGATCTGCACCACCGTCGTGGAGCCGGGCACCAGTTTCACCACCGCGTCCGGACCGGCCACCATCAGCGGCAGCGCCACCGAGCCGATCAGCAGCGCCACGATGAAGAGGCCGAACGCGAGCAGGCGGGTCTTGACGATGCCGCGGGCGCCGTCCAGCCCGTACATCACCGTGATCGTGTCGATGAAGACGTTCACGGCGCGCGAGCCCGACCACAGGGCGAAGAGGAAGCCGATGGAGATGACGTCGGGCCTGCTGACCCGCATCACGTCCTCCAGTATCGGCTGCGCGATCTGGCTGACGCCCCGGTCGGACAGGACCGTGCGCGACGCTTCGAGGATGTTGTTCTCGACGCTGGCGATGGTGTTCGCGCCGGTCCACCGGTCCACGTACGCGAGCAGGCCGATGAGGCTCAGGAGCAGCGGCGGCACGGACAGCAGCGTGAAGAACGCCGCCTCGGCGGCCAGCCCCAGGATGCGGTACTCCACGCACGAGTTGACCGTGTCCTTGAGCAGCAGCCAGGCAGTCCTGCGCTTGGAGACGTTGCTGTAGAGAGCGCGGGCCCGGTTCCAGCGGCCCGTCGGCCTCCCGGGAGTTTCTTTTGCCTGGTGCACCTCCTTACCGTAGCGGCATGGCAGCCACCACCCACACAGTGACCAACCAGGCTCCGCCCCTGGTGGGATATGACGTTTTTACGTCGGACCGCGCTCTCGCGGAAGGAGTGGAACGGCACCTCGATCCCGCCCTTCTCGGCACGGCGCGCGAGCAACTCTCCGAACTGGGGCGTGCCGCGGGCTCCGAGCAGGCACGGGAATGGGGCTTTCTGGCCAACGAGAATCCGCCCGTTCTGCACACCCATGACCGCTATGGGAATCGCATCGACGAAGTCGCTTTCCATCCGGCGTGGCACCGGCTGCTCGGCAAGGCCGTCTCGTCGGGGCTGACCACCGCCTGGTCGCGGCCGGGCGGCCATCTGCGGCGCGCGGCCGGATTCCTGGTGTGGTCGCAGGTGGAGGCCGGTCACGGCTGTCCGGTCTCGATGACGCACGCGGCGGTTCCGGCGCTGCGGGCCGATCCCGCGCTCGCCGCCGAGTGGGAGCCGCGGCTCTCTTCCCTCGTCTACGAACAAGGCCTGCGACCCGCTTCCCGCAAGGCCGGCGCGCTCTTCGGAATGGGCATGACGGAGAAACAGGGCGGCAGCGACGTACGCGCGAACACGACGCGTGCGCGTGCCCTCGCCGAAGAGGGCACCTATGAACTCACGGGGCACAAGTGGTTCTGTTCCGCACCCATGTCCGACGGCTTTCTCGTGCTCGGCCAGACCGAAGCGGGACTCACGTGTTTCCTCGTGCCGCGGGTCCTTGCGGACGGCACCCGGAACGCCTTCGCCATTCAGCGCCTGAAGGACAAACTGGGCAACAGGTCGAACGCGTCGAGCGAGGTCGAGTTCGACGGGACGTGGGCGCGGCGGGTCGGTGACGAGGGGCGCGGGGTGCGCACCATCATCGAGATGGTGGCCGCCACGCGGCTGGACTGCGTCGTGGGCTCGGCGGCGCTCATGCGCCAGGCCGTCGCGCAGGCCGTGCACCACGCCACGTACCGCGAGGCGTTCGGCGGCAAGCTCGTCGACAAGCCGCTCATGCGCAACGTCCTGGCGGATCTGGCCCTGGAGTCGGAGGCGGCCACGACGCTCGCGCTGCGCCTGGCCGCCGCGTACGACGACGGGGGCGAGCAGGAGCGGGCCTTCCTGCGCATCGCGGTGCCCGCCGCGAAGTACTGGGTGACCAAGCGCTGCACGCCGCACGTGGCGGAGGCCCTGGAGGTGCTGGGCGGCAACGGCTACGTCGAGGAGTCGGGGATGCCGCGGCTGCTGCGCGAGTCGCCGCTCAACTCCATCTGGGAGGGCTCGGGGAACGTCCAGGCGCTGGACGTGCTGCGGGCGCTTCAGCGGGAGCCGCTGGCCCTGAACGCCTTCCTCCAGGAGGTCGGTCTGTCGCGTGGCGCCGATCACCGGCTGGACGGCGCGATCAAGGCACTGCTCACCGAACTGGCCGACCTGGACGGCATCGAGGCGCGGGCGCGGCGGCTCGTGGAGCGGATGGCGTTGGTGCTCCAGGGCTCGCTGCTCGTGCGGTACGCGCCTGCGGAGGTCGCCGACGCGTTCTGCGCCTCGCGCCTGGGCGGGGACTGGGGCTCGGCGTTCGGGACGCTGCCGCACAGCCTCGACCTCGCGACGGTGGTGAAGCGGGCGGCTCCGCACGGCGATCAGCAGGACGGCGCCTAGCGGGAAGGGCTCCGGCGGGCTCCGGCGGGCTCCGGCGGGAAGGTCTCCGGCGGGAAGCCGGCCGGCGGAAGGCCGGCGGAAGGGCGGGGGTGGTGCTGCGCCGACACGGCACCACCCCCGCTTTCCCGGCCCCGTCACAGGGGCGTGGACACCGCGTGAGCGGCGCCGACATCAGCTTCGGTCGCCACACGCCTGTCCGCGAGAGTTGCAGAGGGTTGCAACTCCGCCGGTGCGCGTCCGCCGTTCATCACTGAACCAATACCTTCGCGGGCGCGCACGAGGCACGATGTGGGGATGCCGATCAACCTCGCGAGAATCTCCGCGATGGACGGTGCGCAGGCCGCACGGCTGCTCGCCGGTGTCCGCCATGCCGCCCTCGCGGGGCGGCGGACCCACGTGCAACCACGTCCGGTGATCGAGGCGTCCTGGGAGCGCATGAGACTCGACGGGGTCGATCCCGACCGTGACGTCCGCTCCCGGCTGCTGAGCGTCGAGGAGCAGGAGGAGCGCCGGCGCGCGTCGCCGCTCGCGGGGATCATGCCGGTGCTGCGGGAAGCCCTGGTCTCGGTCGCGGACGCGGCGCACCACATCATGGTCGTCTGCGACGCGGAGGGCCGGGTGCTGTGGCGCGAGGGCAACTCCGCGGTGCTGCGTAAGGCGGACTCGCTCGGCTTTGAACTGGGCGCGGACTGGGGCGAGAGCACCGTCGGCACGAACGGCATAGGGACACCGCTCGTCGTGCGGCAGCCCGTGCAGGTGTTCTCCGCCGAGCACTTCGTGGAGACGCACCACGCGTGGACGTGTTCGGGCGCGCCCATCATCGATCCCCGCGACGGCCGCCTGCTCGGCGTGGTCGACATCAGCGGCCCGCTGAACACGATGCACCCGGCGATGCTCGCCCTGGTCGGATCGGTGGCGAAGCTCGCCGAGGCCCGGTTGCGGGAGACCCATGTGACGGCGCTCGACCGGCTGCGTTCGGTGGCAGCGCCGGTCCTGGCCCGCTTGAAGGGGCGCGCCCTCGCGGTGGACTCCCACGGGTGGACGGCGGCGGTCACGGGCATGCCGCCGACCGACCGGGTCGCCCTGCCCAGGGCCATGGCGGCGGGGCACCTGTGGCTGCCCTCGCTGGGCACCTGCGCGGTGGAGCCGCTGCCCGGCGGCTGGCTGCTGCGGATCGAGGAGGACCCCCGGCCGCTGCCCGCGACCCGCGTCGTCCTGGACGTGCGCGGGCCGCGCGGCTGGTCGGTGACCGTCGAGGGCGGTGGCGCGGGCGGCTGGACGCATGAACTGAGCCCCCGGCACGCCGAACTGCTCTTCCTCCTGAGCGCCCACCGCAAGGGCCGCAGCGCGTCGGGCCTGGCCGAGGACCTGTTCGGCGACCCGGCGCGCACGGTGACGGTGCGCGCCGAACTCTCCCGCGTGCGCCGCTATCTGGGCGGCCTCCTGGCCCACCGCCCCTACCGCTTCACCGAGGAGGCGGCCGTGGAGGTGCTCCTGCCGGACGACCCGTCGCATCTGCTCCCCCACTCGACGGCCCCGGCGATCGTGGCGGCCCGAAGGGTGCCGGAGCCTTGAGTACGGTCATGCGGCGGCCACGGACGGTGACCTCAGGTCCGCCCCGCCTTGGTCGGCGCCCCCGCCCCATGATTCGCTGACCCGCATGAGCAGCCTCACTGTCACCACGTGGTCCCTGGAGCAGACCGCTCCCACCGATCTGCTGCCGGCGGCGGCACCGGAGGGAGACGTCACGATCGCCCGGGCCGAGGTCCCCTCCCCCGAGTTCAGCCGCTTCCTCTATGCCTCCGTCGGCGGCGACATCCGCTGGACGGACCGGCTCTCCCTCTCCTACGCCCAGTGGCAGGAGCAGCTCGCGCAGCCGGGCGTGGAGACCTGGGTCGCGTACGAGAAGGGGACGCCCGCCGGGTACGTGGAACTGGCGGCGCAGGACGACGGGGTCGTCGAGATCGTCTACTTCGGGCTCATCCCGGCCTTCCGGGGCCGCCGGATCGGCGGCCACCTGCTCTCGTACGCGACGGCCCGGGCCTGGGACCTCGCCGAGCGCTGGCCCGCGCTCCCCCCGACGAAGCGGGTATGGCTGCACACCTGCTCCAAGGACGGCGAACACGCGATGGCCAACTACACGCGCCGCGGCTTCAAGCTCTTCGACACCAAGGTGGACCAGGAGCCGGACGTGCCAACACCGGGCCCTTGGCCGGGGGCGTGAGCCGAGAGCGGTATGTCCCGGGGGCGGGACGGGGGCCGATCGTGTCGTTCAGTGACCTAGATCACCCTGTCCCATCAAGTGAGACGATAATGTCCAGATCATGGACAGTGGTGGACTGAGCCGAAAGTCCCGTGACACGCTTCCGTCATGGATCGCACTGGAATTGCCTTGGTGAGTCGGCGTCACGTCGATCTCTGCCGCATGTCCAGCGCCATGTGTCCGGCGAGCTGACAGCACCAGCGCCGACGCCCTCCTTTTCCTGACCGCCCTGTTGCGCACCGCCGCGCCTCCTGCGCGAAGTGTGCAGGTCAGCCCCGCCCTCAGCCCGCCTTGAAGGACGTATAGCCATGGCTGCCACCCCCGAAAAGCCCACGACTGCCGCGCCCCGGCGCAAGGCGAGCCGTCACCGTGGTGAGGGCCAGTGGGCCGCAGGCCACTTCACGCCGCTCAACGGCAACGAACAGTTCAAGAAGGACGACGACGGTCTCAATGTGCGGACACGCATTGAGACGATCTACTCCAAGCGCGGGTTCGACTCGATCGACCCGAACGATCTTCGTGGGCGTATGCGCTGGTGGGGGCTCTACACCCAGCGCCGGCAGGGAATCGACGGCGGCAAGACCGCGATCCTGGAGCCGGAGGAGCTGGACGACGAGTACTTCATGCTGCGGGTCCGCATCGACGGCGGGCGGCTGACCACCGAGCAGCTGCGCGTCATCGGCGAGATCTCGCAGGAGTACGCGCGCGGCACCGCCGACCTCACCGACCGGCAGAACGTGCAGTACCACTGGATCCGCATCGAGGACGTGCCCGCCATCTGGGAGCGGCTGGAGGCCGTCGGCCTCTCCACCACCGAGGCCTGCGGCGACACGCCCCGCGTCATCCTCGGCTCCCCGGTCGCCGGAGTCGCCGCGAACGAGATCATCGACGGCACGCCCGCCATCGACGAGATCCAGCGCCGCTTCATCGGCAACCCGGAGTTCTCGAACCTGCCGCGCAAGTTCAAGACGGCGATCTCCGGCTCGCCCCAGCTGGACGTCGCGCACGAGATCAACGACATCGCCTTCGTGGGCGTGCACCACCCCGAGCACGGCCCCGGCTTCGACCTCTGGGTCGGCGGCGGCCTCTCCACCAACCCGAAGCTGGGCGTGCGGCTCGGCGCCTGGGTGCCGCTCGACGAGGTGCCCGAGGTGTGGGCCGGCGTCATCGGCATCTTCCGCGACTACGGCTACCGCCGGCTGCGCACCCGCGCCCGCCTGAAGTTCCTCGTCGCCGACTGGGGCCCGGAGAAGTTCCGGCAGATCCTCCAGGACGAGTACCTCAAGCGCGAGCTCGTCGACGGGCCCGCGCCCGAGCAGCCCGCCGACACCTGGCGCGACCACCTCGGCGTGCACCGGCAGAACGACGGCCGCTTCTACGTCGGCTTCGCCCCCCGCGTCGGCCGCGTGGACGGCGCGACGCTCACGAAGATCGCCGACGTGGCCGCGGCCCACGGCTCGGGCCGCCTGCGCACCACCGCCGAGCAGAAGATGATCGTGCTCGACGTCGAGGAGACGCAGATCGACTCGCTCGTGGCCGGGCTCGAAGCCCTGGACCTGCGGGTCAACCCCTCGCCCTTCCGGCGCGGCACCATGGCCTGCACCGGCATCGAGTTCTGCAAGCTGGCGATCGTCGAGACCAAGGCGCGCGGCGCCTCGCTCATCGACGAACTGGAGCGCCGCATCCCGGAGTTCGACCAGCCGATCACCATCAACGTCAACGGCTGCCCGAACGCCTGCGCCCGCATCCAGGTCGCCGACATCGGCCTCAAGGGCCAGCTGGTCCTGGACCGCGACGGCAACCAGGTCGAGGGCTTCCAGGTGCACCTGGGCGGCGCGCTCGGCCTGGAGGCCGGGTTCGGCCGCAAGGTCCGCGGCCTGAAGGTGACCTCGGCCGAGCTGCCCGACTACGTCGAGCGGGTCCTCAAGCGCTTCGAGCAGGAGCGCGCGGACGACGAGCGCTTCGCCACCTGGGTGGCCCGCGCCAGCGAGGAGGCCCTGTCGTGAGCGAGCGTGCCGCCCCCTTCCACTGCCCCTACTGCGGCGACGAGGACCTGCGCCCGAACGAGACCGGTCACGGCGCATGGGAATGCGCCGCGTGCAATCGAGCCTTCCAGTTGAAGTTCCTCGGGCTGCTCGCCCGCGGGGTTCAGGGCAACACTGGTGGAGGGGAAGAGATATGACGACCGCTCAGGATCAGGGACAGCGCACCGACGAAGAGCTGAAGGCGCTGGCCGAGCAGGCCGGGCGGGACCTGGAGGACGCCTCCGCGTCGGAGATCCTCCGCTGGGCCGCCGACACCTTCGGCGAGCGCTTCTGCGTGACCTCCTCCATGGAGGACGCCGTCGTGGCCCACCTCGCGTCCCGCGTCCGCCCCGGCGTGGACGTCGTGTTCCTCGACACCGGCTACCACTTCCCCGAGACCATCGGCACCCGCGACGCCGTCGCCGCCGTGATGGACGTCAACGTCATCACGCTCACGCCGAAGCAGACGGTCGCCGAGCAGGACGCCGAGTTCGGCGCGAAGCTGCACGACCGCAACCCCGACCTGTGCTGCGCGATGCGGAAGGTCAAGCCCCTTGAGGAGGGCCTGACGGCGTACGCCGCGTGGGCGACCGGGCTGCGCCGCGACGAGTCCCCCACCCGGGCGAACACCCCGGTCGTCGGCTGGGACGAGAAGCGCCGCAAGGTCAAGGTCTCGCCGATCGCCCGCTGGACGCAGGACGACGTGGACGCCTACGTCGCCGAGCACGGCGTCCTGACCAACCCCCTCCTGATGGACGGCTACGGCTCCGTGGGCTGCGCCCCCTGCACCCGCCGCCTCCTGGAGGGCGAGGACGCACGCGCCGGCCGCTGGTCGGGCAACGCCAAGACCGAGTGCGGGATCCACTGATGACAGAGCCTCAGGTGGCGCCAGCGCCCCATGACGTAACGGAGAAGCACGTGACCACCGGAGCCACCATCTGGCTCACCGGCCTGCCCAGTGCGGGCAAGACCACCATCGCGTTCGAGCTGGCGGAGAAACTGCGCGGCGAGGGGCAGCGGGTGGAGGTGCTCGACGGCGACGAGATCCGCGAGTTCCTCTCGGCGGGCCTCGGCTTCAGCCGCGAGGACCGGCACACGAACGTGCAGCGCATCGGCTTCGTCGCCGAGCTGCTCGCCCGTAACGGCGTGAAGGTCCTGGTCCCGGTGATCGCGCCCTTCACGGACAGCCGCGAGGCGGTGCGCAAGCGCCACCAGACGGCCGGCACGCCGTACCTGGAGGTCCATGTGGCCACGCCGGTGGAGGTCTGCTCCGTACGCGACGTGAAGGGTCTGTACGCCAAGCAGGCGGCCGGTGAGATCTCCGGGCTCACGGGGGTCGACGACCCGTACGAGGCACCCGAGTCACCCGATCTGCGCATCGAGTCCCAGAACCAGACCGTGCAGGAGTCCGCGGCGGCCGTGCGCGCGCTGCTCATCGAAAGGGGTCTGGCATGACGACCACCGTGGCCACCGTGTCCGAGGGGACGGACAGCCCTTACGCCCTGTCCCACCTGGACGCGCTGGAGTCCGAGGCCGTGCACATCTTCCGCGAGGTGGCGGGGGAGTTCGAGCGGCCGGTGATCCTCTTCTCCGGCGGCAAGGACTCGATCCTCATGCTGCACCTGGCGCTGAAGGCCTTCGCCCCCGCGCCGATCCCCTTCTCGCTCCTCCACGTGGACACCGGGCACAACTTCCCCGAGGTCCTCGAATACCGCGACCGCGTCGTCGCCGAGCACGGGCTGCGGCTGCACGTGGCGTCCGTGCAGGAGTACATCGACGCGGGCAAGCTGCGCGAGCGCCCCGACGGCACGCGCAATCCCCTTCAGACCGTGCCGCTCACCGAGAAGATCCAGAACGAGAAGTTCGACGCGGTCTTCGGCGGCGGGCGCCGGGACGAGGAGAAGGCCCGGGCCAAGGAGCGGGTGTTCTCGCTGCGCGACGCGTTCTCGCAGTGGGACCCGCGCCGCCAGCGCCCCGAACTGTGGCAGCTGTACAACGGCCGCCACGCGCCGGGCGAGCACGTACGCGTCTTCCCGCTGTCCAACTGGACCGAGCTGGACGTGTGGCAGTACATCGCCCGCGAAGGCATCGAACTCCCGCAGATCTACTTCGCGCACGAGCGAGACGTGTTCCAGCGCTCGGGCATGTGGCTGACCGCCGGTGAGTGGGGCGGGCCGAAGGACGACGAGACGGTGGAGAAGCGGCTCGTCCGCTACCGCACGGTGGGCGACATGTCCTGCACCGGCGCCGTCGACTCCGACGCCACCACGCTGGACGCCGTCATCGCCGAGATCGCCGCGTCCCGGCTGACCGAGCGCGGCGCGACGAGGGCCGACGACAAGCTCTCCGAGGCCGCCATGGAAGACCGCAAGCGCGAGGGGTACTTCTAACCATGACCAGCACCACCGAACCCGACAAGGCGCAGCCGCTCTCCACCGAGCAGCTGTCGGCCACCACCCTGCTGCGGTTCGCCACGGCCGGGTCCGTCGACGACGGGAAGTCCACCCTCGTGGGCCGCCTCCTGCACGACTCCAAGTCGGTCCTCACCGACCAGCTGGAGGCCGTGGAGCGCGTCTCGCTCGGCCGCGGCCAGGAGGCGCCCGACCTGGCGCTGCTCACCGACGGCCTGCGGGCCGAGCGCGAGCAGGGCATCACCATCGACGTGGCCTACCGCTACTTCGCCACGCCCCGGCGCCGGTTCATCCTCGCCGACACCCCGGGCCACGTGCAGTACACCCGGAACATGGTCACCGGCGCCTCGACGGCCGACCTCGCCGTGGTCCTCGTCGACGCCCGCAACGGCGTCATCGAGCAGACCCGCAGGCACGCCGCCGTCGCCGCGCTCCTGCGCGTCCCGCACGTCGTGCTCGCCGTGAACAAGATGGACCTCGTGGCGTACGAGGAGACGGTCTTCGCGAAGATCGCCGAGGAATTCACCGCGTACGCCAGCGAGTTGGGCGTCCCGGAGATCACCGCGATCCCGATCTCCGCGCTCGCCGGGGACAATGTCGTCGAGCCGTCCTCGAACATGGACTGGTACGGCGGCCCCACGGTCCTGGAGCACCTGGAGACGGTCCCGGTCAGCCACGACCTGACCTCCTGCCACGCGCGGCTGCCCGTCCAGTACGTGATCCGGCCGCAGACCGCCGAGCACCCCGACTACCGGGGTTACGCGGGACAGATCGCGGCGGGCACCTTCCGGGTCGGCGAGTCCGTGACCGTGCTGCCCTCGGGCAAGACGTCGAAGATCGCGGGCATCGACCTCCTCGGCACCCCGGTGGACGTCGCCTGGACGCCGCAGTCGGTGACGCTGCTCCTGGAGAGCGACATCGACATCGCGCGCGGCGACCTGATCGTGCCGAGCGGCGACCAGCCGCCGACCAGCCAGGACATCTCGGCCACGGTCTGCCACGTCGCGGACACCGCGCTGAACGTCGGCCAGCGGGTGCTGCTCAAGCACACCACCCGCACGGTCAAGGCCATCGTCAAGGAGATCCCCTCGCGGCTCACGCTGGACGACCTGTCCCAGCATCCGGACCCGGGGGTCCTGGTCGCCAACGACATCGGCCGTGTCGTGATCCGCACCGCCGAGCCGATCGCGCTCGACACGTACGCCGCCTCGCGCCGCACCGGTTCGTTCCTCCTGATCGACCCGGCCGACGGCACGACGCTCGCGGCGGGCATGGCGGGCGAGGCGTTCGCCGGCACCGAGGCTGCCGAGGAGCCCCAGGCCGCCGCGGACGACGAGGGCTGGGACTTCTGACATGACCTCCATCGACTACTTCTCGACCTTCGCGAAAGAGGGCGGCCGCGTCGGCAGCGGCGCCCTCGGCAGCGGGCAGGGCGGGGTCGGGCGATGTGCGCGATGACGTACGCGCACTGCTTGCGCGCCCACACCCCCCGCGAGTTCGATCTACGAAGACGAAAACCTGCCGATCTCCCGGCCACGCCCTGACGGCGTGAACGCCGGGCCAACGAGAGGACCACCTCCCGTGTCTGCCAGCTTCCGCACCCCACGCACCACCGGCGGCCGCCGCGCCCTGGCCGCCGTGACCGCCCTGCCCCTGCTCGCCGTGGTGCTCACCTCCTGCGGCTACGGCTCCTCGGCGGACAAGGACGACGACAAGGCCGAAGTGGCCTCGGGTGCGAAGAAGATCGAGGGACTCGACGAAGTGAAGATCGGGTACTTCCCGAACCTCACGCACGCCACCGCGCTCGTCGGTGACCAGGAGGGCCTGTTCCAGAAGGAACTGGGCGCGACGAAGGCGAAGTACACGCAGTTCAACGCCGGCCCGTCGGAGATCGAGGCGCTGAACTCGAAGTCCATCGACATCGGCTGGATCGGCCCGTCGCCCGCCATCAACGGCTACACCAAGTCCCAGGGCAAGAACCTGCGCATCATCGGCGGTTCGGCGTCCGGCGGCGTGAAGCTGGTGGTCAACCCCAAGAAGATCAAGTCCCTGGACGACGTCAAGGGCAAGAAGATCGCGACGCCCCAGCTCGGCAACACCCAGGACGTGGCGTTCCTCAACTGGGCGGCCGAGAAGGGCTGGAAGGTCGACGCGGAGAGCGGCAAGGGCGACGTCTCGGTGGTCCGCACCGACAACAAGATCACCCCTGACGCCTACAAGTCCGGTTCGATCGACGGCGCCTGGGTGCCGGAGCCGACTGCGTCGAAGCTGGTCGCCGAGGGCGGCAAGGTGCTCCTGGACGAGTCCGACCTGTGGCCGGACAAGAAGTTCGTGATCACGAACATCATCGTGTCGCAGGAGTTCCTCAAGGAGCACCCGAAGGTCGTCGAGGCCGTGCTGCGCGGTTCGGTGAAGACCAACCAGTGGATCAAGGACAACCCGGAGAAGGCGAAGGCCTCCGCCAACGCCGCCCTCAAGGAGGCCTCCGGCAAGGAGCTGCCCGCCGAGGTCCTCGACCCGGCGTGGAAGTCGATCCAGACCACGGACGACCCGCTGGCCGCCACGCTCGACTCCGAGGCCAAGCACGCCGTCAAGGCGGGCCTCCTGGAGAAGCCGAACCTCAAGGGCATCTACGACCTGGCGCTTTTGAACAAGGTCCTCAAGGCCGAGGGCAAGCCCGCCGTCGACGACGCCGGTCTCGGCGTCAAGTAACCCCGGACTCAGACCAGTTCCCAGGAGGTGACGACCATGGCGACGACGACCCTCGCCAAGGCGGCGGACGACATCACGGCCGCCCCGCACGCAGCCCGGATCGAGCATGTCTCGAAGTCCTTCTCCACGCCCGCCGGGCAGCAGCTCGTCCTGGACGACATCACGCTCGATGTCGCGCCGGGCGAGTTCGTCACCCTCCTGGGAGCCTCGGGCTGCGGCAAGTCCACACTGCTCAACCTGGTGGCCGGGCTCGACGAGCCGTCGGCCGGCGACATCGCCACCGACGGCCGCCCGGCCCTGATGTTCCAGGAGCACGCGCTGTTCCCGTGGCTGACCGCGGGCAAGAACATCGAGCTCGCCCTGAAGCTGCGCGGTGTCGCGAAGGCCGAGCGGCGCGAGCGTGCCGAGGAGCTCCTCGGCCTCGTACGGCTCCAGGGCGCGTACGGCAAGCGGGTGCACGAGCTGTCCGGCGGCATGCGCCAGCGGGTGGCGCTGGCCCGTGCCCTCGCGCAGGACAGCAAGATCCTGCTGATGGACGAGCCGTTCGCGGCGCTCGACGCCATCACGCGCGACGTCCTGCACGACGAGCTGACCCGCATCTGGCGCGAGACCAACGTCTCCGTCCTCTTCGTCACCCACAACGTGCGCGAGGCCGTCCGCCTCGCCGAGCGCGTCGTGCTCCTCTCGTCGCGCCCGGGCCGGGTGGCGCACGAGTGGCGGGTGGACATCCCCCACCCGCGCCGCATCGAGGACTCCGCCGTGGCGGAACTGTCCGTCGAGATCACCGAACAACTGCGTGGGGAGATCCGCCGACATGGCCAGCACTGACACTCCGGTCGACAAGGCCGAGAGGGACAGCAGCCAGGACCTGGCCGGCCTGGAGGCGGGCCTGGACGCCCTGGACGCGGTCCAGCCCCGGCGCATCCCCTTCCGCCAGACCCTCGTCCAGAAGATCCTGCCGCCGGTGACCGCCGTCGTCCTGGTCCTCGTGGTGTGGCAGATCCTGGTGTGGGCGAAGGTCACCGACTCCTACAAGCTGCCCGCGCCCTCCGCCGTCTGGCACGAGGTCGAGGACGCCTGGATGCAGGGCACCCTCCTGGAGTACGTCTGGACGTCCGTCTCGCGCGGGCTGCTCGGCTTCCTGATGGCGCTGGCGATCGGCACGCCGCTCGGCCTGATCGTGGCCCGGGTGCGCTTCGTCAGAGCGGCCATCGGCCCCATCCTGTCGGGCCTCCAGTCGCTCCCGTCGGTGGCCTGGGTGCCGCCGGCCGTGATCTGGCTCGGCCTCAACGACCAGATGATGTACGCGGTGATCCTGCTCGGCGCGGTCCCCTCCATCGCCAACGGTCTGGTCGCCGGCGTCGACCAGGTGCCGCCGCTGTTCCTGCGGGCGGGCCGCACCCTGGGCGCGACGGGCCTGCGCCACACCTGGCACATCGTCATGCCGGCCGCGCTGCCCGGCTATCTGGCCGGCCTGAAGCAGGGCTGGGCGTTCTCGTGGCGCTCGCTCATGGCGGCCGAGATCATCGCGCAGTCGCCGGACCTGGGCATGGGGCTCGGCCAGCTCCTGGAGGCGGGCCGCACGAACAGCAGCATGTCGCAGGTGTTCTTCGCGATCCTGCTCATCCTGATCGTCGGCATCGCCATCGACCTGCTGATCTTCAGTCCCCTTGAGCGGCGCGTCCTGCGCAGCCGCGGACTCCTCGTGAGGAGCTGACCACCATGTACGCCCGTCCCGTCCTGTTCGTCGTCGCCCACGGCAGCCGCGACCCGCGGCATGCCGCGACGGTGCGCGCCCTGGTGCGCCGGGTGCGCGAACAGCGGCCGGGGCTGCGGGTGGAGACGGGTTTCCTGGACTTCAACTCCCCCTCGGTCCCCGAGGTCCTGGAGTCCCTGGACGCCGAGGGCGTGCGCGACGTGATCGCGCTGCCCCTGCTCCTCACCCGGGCGTTCCACGCGAAGTCGGACATCCCGGCGGTCCTGAGTCAGGCACCGCCCCGGCTCCGCATCCGGCAGGCGGCCGTCCTCGGGCCCTCTCCGCTGCTCCTGACCGCCCTGGACCAGCGGTTGTACGAGGCGGGGCTCACCCCCGCCGACAAGTCCTCGACCGGGGTCGTGCTGGCCTCGGCGGGGTCATCGGACCCGGAGGCGATCGCAGTGATCGCTGAAATCGCGCGGGAGTGGCGGCACACCGGTTGGTGCGCCGTGCGGCCTGCGTTCGCCTCCGCATCTCTGCCCCGCACGGAGGACGCCGTGCGGGAACTGCGGGCCCTGGGGGTGCGCAGGGTGGCGGTGGCTCCCTATGTCATCGCGCCCGGTTTCCTGCCGGACCGCATCGAGCGCGGGGCCGCCGAGGCGGACGTCCTGGCCCGTGTCCTCGGTCCGTCGGCGGGTCTCGCGAGGCTGCTGGTCCGGCGCTACGACGAGGCGTGTGCCGAGAACGGTGTGGTCGGGCATATGGCGCGGGTCCCCGCGCTGGCCTAGCTTGTGGGTTCATGACCCTCTCCAGATCCCGCACGCTCTGGCTGCGGACCGAGCCCCTGCACGCAGTGATCTACTTCGAGGAGCGCTGCCGCGACCTCGGCAGGGCGCTGGGCCTCAAGGGTTTCTGGATGGGCTACTTCGCGGCCCGCACCGCTCCCATGGGCCCGGTCGAGTCGGGTGCCGCGACGGCCGCGCTCGGCGTGTTCGCCCCCGGCATGGTGGAGCGGGCCCTTCCGTCCGCCTGGCAGTACGTGTCGCCGGGCCGGATCGTGGAGGAGCGCGCGGCCTACACGGCGCGGGCCCTGCGCGCGCTGGTCCCGGGCATCGACGACCAGGCCATCGCCCTGTGTCCGCCGCTCGCGGCGATGGTCGAGGACGCCCCGTCGCCGGCCCGCCCGCTGTTCGCGGCGAACCGCGACGTGAGCGAGCGGAGCGACCCGGTGCAGCGCCTGTGGCAACTGGTCACCTGCGTAAGGGAGTTCCGGGGCGACGCGCATGTCGCCGCGCTCGCCGACCATGGACTGGACGCCTGCGAGGCGCTGGTGCTCGCCGCCGCGACGGGCCGGGTCGACCCGGACACCATCCGGCACGACCGGGGCTGGGACGAACAGGACTGGGCGCACGCGGTGGACCGGCTGCGCGGGCGCGGTCTGGTGGACGGGGACGGGCACATCACCGAGCACGGCCGCACGGAGCGCGAGTCGGTCGAGGACGCCACGGACCGGCTGGCGGCGCGCCTGCTGCGACCGCTGCCCGCGCGGGAGGCGGACACGCTCCTCGCCGCGCTGGAACGCCCGGTGCGGGACATCCTCGCGGCGGACGTCGTCCCCTTCCCCAACCCGATCGGGCTGCCGCGGCCCACAGGCTGAGCCAATCCGCTTGCGGACCGGTTCCCCCAGCACCTACCGTCTCGCCGATGACCCCCGTACTCCGTTCCGAGCGTCTGACGCTGTCCCCCTATGTCGCCGCCGACGAGGAACAGTTCGTCGCGCTCCTCCAGGACGAGGCCGTGGGCCGCTGGTTCGGCGACGGGATGCAGAGCGTGTCCCAGACCCACGCGCTGTTCCGCCGCGTCTTCGACCTCGTCTACGCGGAGAACCAGTTCCCGGTGTGGGCGGTGCGGCACGAGGGCCGCTACATAGGCCACGCGGAGATCAAGCCGTCGCCCGAGCGCTGGCTCGACGGCCACGAGATCGTCTACGGCCTCTTCCGGGGCAGCTGGGGCAAGGGCCTGGGCACGGAACTGGCCCGCCTGCTCACCTCGTACGGCCATCAGACCCTGGAGCTGGCCGAGGTGCACGCGACCGTGGACGCGGAGAACACCGCCTCCCTCACGGTCCTCAAGCGCCTCGGCTACACCCAGGGGCGCGCGGTCCCGGAGGACAACGGCCGCACCACGCTCCTGATGACCTCGGTCGTCAGCTGAGACCCGGCACCGCGGCCCTCTCCTCCGCCCGGGCCACCAGGCCGAGCAGTTCGGTCACCGGCATCGATCCCGCCGCGCGCCGCTCGCGCGCGAACTCCTTCGCCACGGCCTGGAGGGTGTCGTTCACCGGTGTGGGCACGCCGTGCAGGCGGCCGAGGAGCGCGATCTCGCCGTTGAGGTAGTCCGCCTCGATCGTGCCCGTGCCCCGGGTCAGGCTCTGCCAGGACGAACCCCCGCCCCGCGGCTCACCGTCCAGGGGCTCCAGGCGGACCCGGTCGCCGCGGGTCTCCTGCTGCTCCTGCTCGCCGACGGCCTCGATGCCGGCGGCGGCCAGCACCGCCTCGCCCTCCGCACGGGCCCGGCGGTAGAGCGCGGCGGCCTCCTCGCCGGAGAGCGGGCCGGTGACCGCCTCGATGGCGTTGGCCAGGTTCGACAGCAGCTTCCCGTACTTCCAGCGCATCACGTCCGCCACTACGGGCGCGAGCAGCTTCGACTTCTCCAGGCCGGCGGAGACGAGCCGGGCGGTGTCGTCGGTGCCCCGCGGGTAGCGGCCGAGGTGCAGGATGCCCGTGTAGGGGGCACCCGCCGCGGAGACCGCGCCGGGCTCGACATGGGTGGCGGGCAGCCAGACGCACATGCCGTAGACCCGCCGGAAGCGGCGCAGCGCGATGCGCTCGCTCTCGACGCCGTTCTGCGCGCAGACCAGCGGCAGGACCTCGCCCGCGGTGCCGCCGCCGGCCACCGGGCGCCCGCTCCAGGCGTCGAGGGCGGCCGTCGCGTCCTGGGTCTTCACGGCGAGGAACAGCACGTCGTCCGGGCGTAGTTCGCCCAGTTCGGACGGGTCCCGGACGACGGGGAGCCGGTGGGTCGTCGTCCCCTCCGGCGTCCTGACCCGCAGGCCGCTCTCCCGCACCGCCTCGTGGTGCGCGCCGCGCGCGACGAGGACCACGTCGTGTCCGCTCCCGGCGAGGCGGCCGCCCACGGTGCCGCCGATCGCCCCTGCTCCGATGATGATGTAGCGCATGGAGCCGAGCCTCGCACATCGCCCCGGGAAGATCAGGCTTCCCGCGGGCCCCGCGCGCTGAACGGCGTGCCCTGGTGGAACCAGAGCAGCCACTCGCCCTCGCACCGGCGCCACAGCGAACTGCGGTGCGCGAGGCGGCCGTTGCTCTCGGTGTCGAAGGTGAGGTGCACGACGTCGTCGGCGAGCTGGACGCCCCGCATCCGGGAGGTCATGATCGGGCGGCCGGCCCCGGCGGGGCTCTCGGTCAGGGCTTTGATGATCGAGGCGCGGTCCCAGTGGGTGCCGGAGGTGCCGAACTCGGTGAACTCCGGGTGCAGGATCCGGCCCAGCAGTTCGGGCGAGGCGCGCACCTCGGGGGCGAGCAGGTGCAGTTCTGCCTCGATGGCCGCGTCGACGGCGGGCGTGCGGTCAGCCACGGTCCGGCTCCCCCGTCATCTCCACCAGTTTGGCGACGGTGTTCCAGTTGCGGGTGGTGGCGACGACCCCCTTGAACAGCGCGGGCCTGGCGAGGACTTCGCCGAGCTTGGAGCGGCCGAGGCCGTCCGGCGCGTAGAGGTAGAGCGCGCGGTCGCCGAGCCGGAACTCCTCGGGCAGGAAGGCCGCCCGGTCGATCGCGTCGAGCCGGGAGGGGTCGACCGGCTCGGAGAAGTACGTGACGTGCAATTGCTTGCCCTCCAGCGTGGCGGCGGGGAAGGGGCAGGCGTCGGCGACCGCCTTGAGATAGGCCCCGTCGCGCACCAGGACGCTCACGTCGAAGCCGAAGTGGCCCTCGATGGCCTCGCTCACCCGTGCGGCCAGCGCGTCCTCGTCGGCGGCCTCGCCGGTGAAGACCGCGTTGCCGCTCTGCAGATGGGTGCGGACGTCCCCGAACCCGAGACCGGAGAGCAGGGGCCGCAACTGCGCCATCGGCAGCTTTCTGCTGCCGCCCACGTTGATGCCGCGCAGGAGCGCCGCGTATGCCTTGACCGTCATCCGCACACCATAGGACGGCCGCCGCGCCCCGTGGGGGTGGGCGCGGCGGCCGTCGGTCGGTGGGTGTTACTCGACGACCTTGAGCAGCTTGTTGGGCGTGCCCTCGCTCGGGTTGGAGATCTTGTCCGGGGTCGCGCCGTCGGTCAGCGCCTTGGCGACGGCGTCCGGCTTGGCGTCCGGGTGGGCCCCGACGTAGACGGCCGCGGCGCCCACGACGTGCGGGGTCGCCATCGACGTACCGGAGATGGTGTTGGTGGCGTCGTCGTCGGTGTTCCAGGCGGACGTGATGTCCGAGCCGGGGGCGTAGATGTCCACGACCGAGCCGAAGTTGGAGAAGTCCGACTGCTCGTCGTCCTTGGTGGAGGAGGCGACCGTGATGGCCTCCTTCACGCGGGACGGGGAGCCCTGCCCGGCGTCCGAGGACTCGTTGCCGGCCGCGACCGCAAAGGTGACGCCGGAGGCGATCGCCTTCTGGACCGCCGCGTCGAGCGCCTCGTCGGCGCCGCCGCCCAGGCTCATGTTGGCGACCGAGGGGCCCTGGTGGTTCTTGGTGACCCAGTCGATGCCCGCGACGACCTGCTCGGTGGTGCCGGAGCCCTGGTCGTCCAGGACGCGGACCGCGACGATCTTCGCCTTCTTGGCGACGCCGTGCGCCTCACCGGCGATGGTGCCGGCGACGTGCGTGCCGTGGCCGTTGCCGTCGTCCGCGTTGTCGTCGTTGTCGATGGCGTCGAAGCCGGACGTGGCGCGACCGCCGAAGTCCTTGTGGCTGACGCGCACACCGGTGTCGATGACGTACGCGGTGGCGCCCTCACCGGCCGCGTCCGGGTACGTGTACTTCTTGTCGCCCGCGGTGTCCGCCTGGTCGACGCGGTCCAGGCCCCACGACGGCGGGTTGTCCTGGGTGGCGTCGATGGTGAACTTCTTCGACTGGACGACCTTGCCGACGGCCGGGTCGGCGGCCAGGCGCCTGGCCTCGGTCTCGGTGAGGCTCTTGGCCGAGAAGCCGTTGATCGCGGACGAGTAGTTGCGCCCCAGCTCGCCGCCGTACTCCTCGGCGAGGTCGGACTTGGCGCCCTTGTCGGCCTTCTCGTCGAGCATGACGATGTAGCTGCCGGAGACGGCGCCCTTGGCGTCGGCTCCGTATACCTTGCCCTCGGCGGGGGTTGCCGCGCCGGCGAACGAGGTGGCGAAGACGGTGACGCCGACCGCGGTGGCGGCGGTGGCTATCGACGCCACGAGCTTCACCGGGCGGACACGCTTGTGAGTTGCCATGAAGAGGGATCTCCTCGTGGTGATGTGGGGGGATGTGGGGGGTTTCAAAACTTCACTGCGACAGCCCTTGGGATCCGGAAGATCTCCGGGCGTTGGGACGAAACCATGTCTGATTGACGCGCCCAGATCAATACCTACATGCGCCTGTGACTTGTTCAACAAGGTTCTGTAATAACAAAACGGGCCCCCGCCGCCAGATCGGACACCGCCCGCCCCGACCCGCTCAACTCGTCATGGATGTAAGGGGCTTGTGACGCCCTGACTCCTACTTCCCGAGGAGGGCCGAGGCGCTGGAAGACAAGAAGCCCTCGCACGCCGGACGGGCTGGAACTTTCCAGCCCGTCCGGCGTGCGAGGGCGCGTACGAGGGCGGGCCCGGCGCAGCCGGTGCCGCCTAGACCGTGGCCAGGACCTTGCGCTCCTCGAAGGAGTCGATCGTCCGCGTGAAGTCCCGCGTCGAGAGCAGCAGCTTGTAGATGATGGCCAGCTCGAAGACCAGCAGCAGCGCACCGGAGACGATGGTCGCCGGGAGCACCACGTCGAACAGCGGGCCGATCATGAAGACGCCCATCTGGAACTCGATGCCGCTCACCAGGTGCGTACGGATGCGGTGGCGCAGCAGGAAGGAACGCGCCCGCAGGTACGCGGGGAACTTGTGGCGGAACTCCTGGTGCAGGTCGATGACCTGGCGCTTGGGCGCGGGCTCCGGAGCCTCCGGGGTCTCCGGGACGCCCTGCTCCGCCCGCGTCTTCTGGAGGTCCTGCTCGATGTCGGCCTCGGGGTTGTCCCGCAGGAGGTCTTCCATGAAGGCCAGCTCGGCCTCGTTCTCGGCCCGCCGGGCCGCCCGCATGCGGACCTTGATCTGCTTGCGCATGGTGTGGCGGATCTTGAAGATCTCCAGCCCGTTGATGTAACGCAGCGTGTCGAGGGCGACCACGGCGACCGCCGCCCAGATGTAGAAGGCGTCCCCGGTGCGGTGGAACTGCCCGCCCATCAGGGCGACCGCGCACGCCATCACGCGGATGCGGTCGAAGACGAAGTCGAGCCACGCGCCGAACACCGAACCGGTGCCGGTGAGGCGGGCGACCTTGCCGTCCATGCAGTCGAGGATGAAGCTGCAGTGGTAGACGACGGCGCCGACGACGAGCCACTGCCAGTCCCCCAGCGCGAAGAACCCGGCGGAGACGAGCCCCAGCAGGAACGCGCCCCAGGTGATCTGGTTGGGCGTGATCCGGGTGCGCATCGCCGTCCACCGCACGAGGGGCGTGGCGACCGGATCGACCAGGATCACCGTCCACCACGCGTCGCGCTTCTTCTGGGTGATGCGGCGCACCTCGTCGAGGGGCGGTATGTCTCGTCGCATGGGGGTCAACTTCCTGGCGTTCGCGGAACGTTCACCTCACGCTAGAGAGGCATTGGTTCAAGGAACAAGAACCTCAGCGTGCAACCTTTGGCCGGGGGTAACGGTCAACCTTGCAGGACGAGTCAATACCTATGCCAGAACCACCCTGCGTTACCTGAGCGTTATCGAACGACAGGTATGTAACAGAAACACCCCCTGACGCAACGCAAACGCCTCACGGAGTGTCACACTCCGGCCGCCTTCGCGAGCTCCTCCTCGATCAGGTCCGCGGCCCCGCGGGTGCCGCCCTCCCCCGCCATCCCGGCCCGCACCTCGCCGAGGCGGCGCGCCACCTCCGGGTCTCCGACCAGGGCGAGCACGGCCTCCCGCAAGGTCTCCGCGGTGGCCTCCGCCATCGGTACGTGCCGGGCCACCCCGAGGGCCTGGAGCATGTCCGCGTTGCCGAACTGGTCGACGGCCTGCGGTACGGCGACCATCGGCGTCCCCGTGGCGAGCCCCTCCTGGCTGCCGCCCGCGCCGGCGTGCGTGATGAAGGCGTCGGCCTGCTGGAGGACCGCGAGCTGCGGCACCCACTGCCGCACCTCCACGTTCCCCGGGATCTCCCCCAGCTCACTCGCCTCGACGTGCTTGCCGACCTGGAGCACCACGTGCCACCCCGGCAGATCCCCGAACGCCTTGACGCACTCACGGTAGAAATCGGGCTGCTTGGTGAAGGCCGAGCCGAGCGAGACGAGCAGCACCTTCTCCGCGCCGGCCGGCCGGCGCCAGTCGCCCTGCGCCGAGCGGTCGCCCTGGCAGGCGCCGACGAACGTGTGCACCGTCTCGTCGACCCGGTCGGCGTTCGGCTGGAGCGCCTTGGGGATCAGGACGAGCGAGCGCGGCGGGCGGCCGACGAAGGGATCGGGGTGCTGCGTGATCCCGTTCTCCGCCAGCCAGGCCCGGAAGCGGGCGTAGTAGGCCTGCCCGCGCTCGGTCTCCTTCAGGCCCGCGTACATCGGCTCGGCGACCTCCTCCTCGTAACCGTCCCAGGCGACCAGGTTCGGCGAGAGGGAGATCTCGGGCACGCCCCACCGGCGGGCGAGCACGCGTGCGGAGTAGGAGGTGATGTCGTGCAGGACGAGGTCCGGTTCGTCGCCCTCGTACGCCGCCGCGAGCTGCGGCAGGGTCGCGATCGCCTCGGCGAGGAAGGGCTCGATGTTGTCGATCAGCTCGGTCCCCCAGGCCTCCGGGTCGGCGTCCGGGCCCGGCAGCGTCGTCTCGTAGAGGACCGGCTCGGCGCCGGTCTCGGCGACCTTCTCGGCGAAGAGGCGCGGGATCGCGTACGTGACGCGGTGGCCGCGGGCGACGAGCTCGCGGATCACTTCGAGGCTCGGGTTGACGTGCCCGTGGGCGGCGATGGAGAACATGGCGATGTGGGCACGCTGGCGTGAGGTCATGCCGAGACCTTAAGCGAGACGAGACGTCTCGTGCAACCCCAGGAGCGGACGGAATCCAACCGGCCCACCCGACCCGCGCGGCCCATCCAACCCGCGCAGCCCGTGCGGCCCGCCCGGTCCGGCCCCGCGCCTACTCGACGTCCACGCCACCGCGCGACGCCGCGTCGTTGTACCGCAGCAGGCACTCGGCGAACTTCTCCAGGTCCGGCGCGCTCCAGTCCGTCAGGCGCTCCTGGAACGCGACCCGGCGCGCGTCGGTGACCTGCGCGAGCACCTCGATGCCCCGGTCGGTGAGATGCAGCACGTGCACGCGGTGGTCGGCCGGGTCGAGCCGCCGCTCCACGAGCCCGGCCTTCTCCAGCGCGCCCACCTGCCTGCTGATCGTCGACTTGTCCAGCGTGTAGTGCGTCGCGAGGTCCGTGGCCCGGCAGCCGCCCTGATACTCCAGGTGACTCAGGAGCGTGTACGACACGAGCGACAGCTCGGGATGCATCCGCGCGGCGGTGGCGCGGGCCCGCCGGGCGAACGCCGTCATCTCCCGCTGAATGATCTCGATGGATCCGTCTCGGTCGGCCACGATTTCTCCCTCTCCGCGAATGGTTGTACAGTACAACACCGAGATTGAGTGTATAAGCCAACTATCGCGAGAGGTCTTCCGATGACCGCCACCTCGGCGCCCGCCCACAAGGCATCTGCCGGCCCGGCAACCCCCTCCGGACCACTCCGCCACGTCCTGCTGCACCTCGTGACGCCCCTGCTGATGTGCCTCGGCATGGGCCTCGCCTACATGGGCGCGTTCGTCACGCCGGAGCCGCACGACCTGCCGATCGCCGTCGTCGGATCGGGCGAGCGGACGCAGGCCCTCGCGCAGACCGTGAAGGACGAGGCGGGCGACGCCCTCGACGTGCGGACCGTCGGCACCCGCGCCCAGGCGGTCGACGCGCTGAAGTCACTGGACATATCCGGGGCCTACCTCCCCGACGCCAAGACCCCCGAGGTGATCGTGGCGACCGCGGGCTCCGACATGAGCGCCATGGCGGTCGAGAAGATCTTCACGCCGGTCGCGGCGGAGCGTGGCGTCCCGCTGAAGGTCACCGACGTCGCGCCCACCGTCGACGACGACCCCACGGGCCAGGGCCTGTTCTTCCTGCTCGTCGCGGTGAGCATCGGCTCGTACGCGTCCGTGGCGGCGCTGGGGGCCGCGGGGGCCGGGATGCGGATGCGGGCCAGGGCGGGGCTCGTCGTCGGCGTCTCGTTCGCCGTGAGCCTGATCGGCGCGGCGCTCGCCGGGCCCGTCTTCCACCTGGCACACCACGGCCTGTGGGGCGTGTGGGCCCTGGCGTGGCTGTACGCGGCCGGCATCCTCTTCGTCGGCATCGGGCTGCACACGTTCCTGAAGCGCTGGACGACGCTGGCGATGATGGTCCTCTTCGTGATGCTCAACTTCACCTCGTCCGGCGGCCTCTTCAGGCCGGAACTCCAGAACGGCTTCTTCGGCTCCCTGCACGCCTTCTGGAACGGCGCCGGATTCGTCGAGGGCCTCCGCAGCCACCTCTACTTCGGCGGCCGGGGCATGGCAGCGCACGTGTGGACGCTGGCGGCATGGCTGCTGCTCGGCCTGGTGATCACCGGTATCGCCGCGCTCTGGGAGCGACGGCACCGGCCGGCGGTGACCGCCCCCGCGGACGGCGGAGCGGCCGGGGACGCACGGCGGAAGCGGGAACAGGAGCAGGAGCAGGAGAGCGAGGAGGAGATGGAGGAGTCGGTCGCCGTGTGACGGCGACGGCCCCGGTTTCACGACGGCTCCACGACGAACTCCCTGACGGCTCCCTGACGGCTGTGGCCCCCGCGTACGGATGCGTACGCGGGGGCCACAGGGGTTACGGCGGTTACGGGCGTTCCGCGTAGGGCGGTTACGGACGTTCCGCGTACGGCGGTGCGGACGCGTGCGGCTGGTACGGCGCGGGGGCCGGGGCGTGCCGCGGTCCGTCAGGTGTGCCGTGGTGGTTCTGGGGCCGGTTCGACCTGCGCGGCCACCACAGTCCGCGGCCCAGGAGCGCGGCGAGCGCGGGCACCAGGACCAGGGAGAGCACGAGCGAGGAGAGCAGGATCCCCAGGCCGGTGGCGAAGCCGATCTCCTGGGTGGAGGGGCTCGCGGCCAGGCTGGCGAAGGAACCGGCGAGCACGATCCCGGCCGTGGCGACGGCGGGCGCGGTGTGCCGGACCGCCTCGGCCACGGCGTGCCGCGCCGGACCCGGCTTCGCCATCTCCTCCCTGATCCGGTCGGTGATCAGGATGTTGTAGTCGGTGCCGAGGGCGACGACGAACAGGAAGAGCACCAGGGGCAGCGTGAACGACACCCCGGGCCGGTCGAGGCCGTGCTGGAAGAGCAGCGTGCTCGCGCCGAGCGTGGCGACGAACCCGAGCCCCACGGCGATCATCAGCACCACCGGCGCCAGCAGGGAGCGCAGCAGCAGGAAGAGGATCACCGCGATCAGCAGGGCGGCGACCGGGAACACCAGGCGCAGGTCCTTCTCCACGGCCGTGGAGATGTCGGCGAAGACGGCGGCCGTGCCCGTGACGTAGGCCTTGGTGCCCTCCGGCGCGGTCCGGGACGCGGTGTCCCTGATGGGCCCCGAGACCAGGTCGCGTGCCTTCTGCGTGTCGGATTCGACGCTCAGGAACAGGTCGACCCGGGCGGCCGTGCGGTCCTTGCTGAGCACGGGCCTGCCCACCTCGCCGACGCCTTCCGTCTTGGCGAGGGCCCGGGTCATGCCGGTCAGTGAACTCTGCGCGAGGTCACCGCCTTCGGAGCCGCGTACGTACACGCTGTGCGGGTCGGACACTCCCGCGGGCAGGCTGCGGGAGATCTGCTCGGCGGTCCTGACCGCGGCGGTCTCGTGCAGGCCCTGCTGGTCGTAGCTCATCTTCATGCCGAGCGCGCCGGCGCCGAGCGCCCCGAGCAGCACCAGGCTGCCGAGCGCGTACCGCACGGGGCGTGCGGTCACCGCGTGCCCCAAGCGGGCGCTGAGTCCGTCGGTGCGCTCCTTCTTCCAGGCGCGTGCGGGCCAGAACATGCCGCGGCCGAGCACGGCGAGGAGCGCGGGCATGAGCGTGAGGCTGGCGAGGAGCATCACCAGGACGGAGATCGCGATGGCGGGGCCGAGGACCCGGAACTGGCCGAAGCTGGCCAGACCGAGCGTCGCGAAGGCGGCCACGATCGTCAGGGCCGCGGACGTGATCGCGCTGCCCACGCGCCCGGTGGTCTCCGCCGCGGCGGCCCTGGCGTTCTGCTCGGGATGGTTCCGCAGCTGCTCCCTGAAGCGGAACATCAGGAAGAGGAAATAGTCGATCCCGATTCCCAGGAGTACGACACCGATCAGCGAGGGAGTGGACGGGTCGAGGCTGATGCCGAAGAGCTTGGCCGCGCCGACCACGGCTCCCGACGCGACACCGCCGATGAGCGCGACCGCGACCAGGGGCACGAATGCGGCGGCCAGACTGCGGAAGACCAGGACGTTCAGGAGGACGATGAGTCCCATCGTCAGGCTGGAGACGACCTTCGCCGTGGGCTCCTCGGCATCCGTGTCGTCGGTCACGGACGCTATTCCGCCGGTGAATCCCACGCGCAGGCCGTCGGCGGCGAATTGGTCCTTCGCGCCGTCCCGGAATTTCTTGTAGACGTCCTGCACGCCCGGGTCGGCGGGATTTCCGGAGAGCGACACCGTCAGGAGCCGGAACGACTTGTCCGGGGCCACGGCTCCCGGCGCGACCCGCGGGGTCTGCGAGTGGTCCTTCATCAGCTCTTCGGGCTTCGGCGCGACGACCCGCTCACGGCCCAGGTCGGCGGCGGTTTCGGTGATCTTCCGCTGGTCGCCGGGCGTGAGCTTCCCGCCGTCGTCCCTGCCGACGAGCACGGTCAGGGCATTGGGGTCGGGCTTGGTGCCGAATTCCTCCTCCGCGATGCGCAGGGCGATCGCCGAGTCGTACTTCTCGGGCAGGAAATCCCCCGCCCGGGAATTGGTGACGTCGTACATCATCGTGTTCCCCACGAACGACAAGGCCGCTCCGAGGATGGTCCAGACGACGATCGTCAGCCATCGATGCCGGGTGGAGAACGAGGTGAGTGTGCGGATCATTTCTTGTCCCTGCTTTTCCCGGGGCGGCGGAATGGCCAGGAGAATTTCTCGAGGCTCCAACAGGTCATCACGGAGAACCACTTGAGAGCGTCGGCCGCCGGAAGGGGACGCACCCGTGACCGTGGTCCGGTGTTCCCCCGCGTCCAGTACCGGAGTACTGGGCGGAAGAACCCCAACCGCGGCGATTCCCGGCCCGGCGGTCCGGGATGTAATGGAGGCGAAAGACGGGAACATCAGGGCCCGCACCACCGCTCGACCAGGAGGCGCCCGGATGGGCCGTGACTTCTTCCCGCCGGCACCGCCCAAGGGCGGGCCGCGGCCGACGCCGGGCGACGTGGCGGTCGCCGTCGTCGCGGTGGGGTTCGACGTACTGGCCTACCTCGCTCCGGGCGAGGAGGCCCCGAAGGCGCCCTTCACCGTGCTCGGTGTGCTGCTGGTCGTCTCGTCCGTGGTCCCGCTGCTCTTCCGGCGCCATCACCCCGCGCCGGTGCTCGCCGTGGTCCTCGCCGTGCAGCTGGCCGTGAACCTGGGCCTGGTCATCGATCCGGGCACACCGATGTCGAACAGCTACGGGGCCGCCGTCACGGTGGCGCTCTACACCGTGGCCCGGTACAGCGGGCGGCGGGCCGTGGCGCTGGGGGTCCTCGGCACCGCGCCCGTGCAGCTCGCGCGGTATCTGAACAACGACGTGCCCTTCCTGGGCGTGGGCCTCACGGACGTGCTGGTCACGCCGTGCCTCGTCGTCGGCGTGGGCCTGGCCGTGCGGCAGTGGAAACAGCAGCTGGACATCAACCGCAAGCTCCTGGCCGACCGCGCGGTGACCGAGGAGCGGCGCCGCATCGCACGGGAGCTCCACGACATCGTGGCCCACCACATCACCACCATGTACCTGATGTCCGGCGGGGCCAGGTCGACCCTGGACCGCGATCCGGACACGGCCCGCGAGGCGCTGGTGACCCTGGAGGAGTCCGGCCGCACGGCGCTGCGGGAGATGCGCCAGCTCCTCGGGGTGCTGCGCAGCACCGACACCCCGGAGGAGGCGCCGTCCGAACCCCAGCCGGGGGTGGACGGCATCGAGCGGCTCGTCGCCGATTCGACCGCGGCGGGCCTGCCGGCCGAACTCCACGTCACCGGGCGGCCCGTGGCCCTGCCGATGCCGGTCGGTCTGACCCTCTACCGGATCGTCCAGGAGGCGCTGACCAACGCCCGCAAGCACGCCGGGCCCGCGCGCGCCACGGTGCGGCTCAGCTATCTCCCGGACCGCGTCACCGTCGAGGTGGCCGACGACGGCGCCGGGGACGGCAAGGCGTCCGGCGGCAAGGTGCCCGGCGGCGGCGAGGGCGGTGGGTACGGTCTGCTGGGCATGCGGGAGCGCGTCGCCCTGCACGACGGCTCCTTGCGGGCCGGCCCCTGCGAGGAAGGCGGGTTCGCGGTGACCGCGAGCGTGCCGCTGTCCACCGACACGTACGAGAAGGACGGGATCCGATGACTTCCCCCACCGAACCCGGGGCCGAGCGGGGCAGCGCGCCCGGCAGCGAGACCGGCAGCGCGCCCGGCAGTGAGACCGGAATCGAGTCCGGCGGTGAGACTGGTGGCGCGCCCGGCAATGAGACCGGAAACGAGTCCGGCGGTGCGTCCGACGGCATCACCGTACTCATCGCGGACGATCAGCCGCTGGTGCGGCGCGGGCTTTCGCTGATCCTGCTCTCGGACCCCGCCATCCGGGTCGTCGGCGAGGTGGGCGACGGCGAGCAGGCGGTCGCGGCGGCCCTCGAACTGCGCCCCGACGTGGTCCTGATGGACATCCGCATGCCCGTGCTCGACGGCGTCCGGGCCACCGAACGCCTGACCGCCGAGCTGCCCGGGTGCCGGGTGCTCGCGCTCAGCACCTTCGACATGGACGAGCACGTGGTCGGCGCCCTGCGGGCGGGAGCCGCGGGGTTCCTGCCCAAGGACGTCTCCCCCGAGGAACTGGTGGCCGCGCTGCGCACCGTCCACCGCGGCGAGGCCGTCGTCGCCCCGCGGCTCCTGACCCGGCTGCTGGCCACCTTCGTGACCCCGGCCCCGGCCTCGCACCCGCCGACGGCCGACCTCGCCGGGCTCACCCCGCGCGAGGTCGACGTGCTCCGCCTGATCGCCGCGGGCCTCGACAACACCGAGATCGCGCGGCGGATGGAGATCGGCGTCCAGACCGTGAAGAACCACGCCACCGGCATCTTCGCCAAGCTGGGCGTCCGCGACCGCGCGCAGGCGGTCATCGCCGCGTACGAGTCGGGACTGGTGCGGGCGGGCCAGGGAAACGGCTCCCGCCCCTGACCTGGCCCCGGCCTAGCGCTGGTACCTCTTGAGCACGAGGTTCCCGTCCTTCACCAGCCGTTTGCGCAGCTCGTCCAGGTCGATCGCCCCGCTGTAGTACTCCTGGAGCGCCGGTGTCGCCACCTTGTCCTTCCACTCCGCGTACCCGCGCACCGACTGCGCGGGCGCCGAGCGGAGGTCCTCCGCGAGCGCGGTGCCCACCGCCCAGTCGTTCTTCTTCGTGCGCAGGGCCGGGTCCTTCAGGGCCTGCTCGCCCGTCGGCAGCATCCAGTCGCCCCGGGCGAGGCGCACCATGTTCTTCGGCTGGAGGAGGAAGTCGATGAACTCGACCGCCTCCTTCTTGTGCTCGGTGTCCTCGGAGACCGACAGGGTCTGCGGGCTGACTCCTTGGGCGAGCCCCTCCGCTCCGGCCGGTGCGGGCAGCACCTGCCAGTCGAAGCCCTCGGGCGCCTGCTGGACGATCTGCTGGCGGTAGGAGAAGCCGAGCGGGACCATCGCGTACTTGCCGCCGAAGAAGCCCGGCAGCGTGTCGGAGCCGCCCATGCCGAGCGTCGTGCTCGATGCGCTCTTGTCGACGTTGACCTGATCGTGGACCGTGCGCGGCATGATCGCGTCGGCCTCGTCGAAGCGGATGTCGACCTTGCCGTCCGCGCCGCGGTGGAACATCCGGCCGCCGGTGGAGAGCGAGAGGTTGAGCGTCGCGGAGACCGGCTCCTTGAGCGGCCAGGCCACGCCGTACTTGCCCTTGCCGTCGCTCAGTTCCTTGGTCACCGTCCGGAACTCGTCCCAGGACCAGGGCTTCTCGGGCGTCGGGATCCGTACGCCCGACTTCTTCAGCCATGTCGCGTTGGCGATCAGGACGCGGGGTTCCTGGAGGAACGGCACGCCGTAGACGCCGTCCCCGAAGGTCGTCGTCCGCCAGCTCCGCTCGGGGATGTCGGACTTGAGGCGGTCGGGCAGCAGCTCGTCGAGGTCCGCGAGATACCCGCCGTACGCGAAGTCGGCCAGGTCGTCCGAGGCGTCGTGGATGATGTCGGGCGCCTCGCCGCCCTCGAAGGAGGTGAGGAGCTGGTCGTGGACGCTGTCCCAACTGCCTTGGACGTACTCGACCTTGACGTCCGGGTGGGCGGCGTTCCACTCCGCGACCAGTTCCTTGTTGGCGTCGACCGACTCCTTCTGCCAGGCAAGGGACTGGAAGCGCAGGGTGATCCGGCCGTCGTCGGAGCCGTCGGAGTCGCCGCTGCATCCGGAGAGCAGCAGCGCGAGGGCCGCGGTCACGGCGACGGTGAGGCGTGCGCGCATCAGCTCTTCACCGCCCCGGTCAGCATGCCGCCCGTGATCCGCTTCTGGATGATCGCGAAGATGACGAGCGAGGGAAGGGTGGCCAGGAACGCGGCCGCGGCGAGCGGGCCGAGGTCGGCGGCGCCCTCCGCGCCGATGAAGTGCGTGAGGACGACCGGCAACGTCTGTTTCTCCGGGGTCTTGAGCAGGACGAGCGCGAAGAAGAATTCGTTCCACGCGGTGATGAAGGCGAAGAGGACCGTCGCCACGATGCCGGGTGCGAGCAGCGGCGCGGTGATCGAGACGAGCGTACGCAGCTTGCCCGCGCCGTCGACCGCCGCCGCCTCCTCCAGCTCCGTGGGGACGGCGCGCACATAGCCCACCAGCATCCACAGCGCGAAGGGCAGCGCCCACACCACATAGACCATGATCAGGCCCGGCAGGGAGTTGATCTGGCCGAGGTTCTTCAGGACCAGGAAGAGCGGGATGATCACCAGGACGAAGGGGAACGCCTGGCTGACCACGACCCAGCCGGTGGCCGCTCGCGCCAGGACCGTGCGGTGGCGTGCCATGACGTACGCCATCGGGGTGGCGATGGCGACGGCGATGAGGGCCGCGCAGACCGCGGCGATCAGGGAGTTGCCCGCGGCGCGAAGGAGTGGCTGTTCGTCGAAGGCCTGGCGGAAGTTGGCGAGGGTGGGGTCCTTGGGGATCCAGGTGGGGTGCAGGCTGGCCAGCTCGCGCGGCGGTTTGAAGGCCGTGGAGATCAGCCAGAGGAAGGGGAAGGCCAGGAAGACGAGGTAGCCGAGGAGCGCGAGGTACTGCCCGGCGCGGGCGGGCTTGCCGGTGCGTGTGGTGCTCACTTCTCGTCGCCTCCCTTCAGCCGGCCCACGAGGTAGAAGGCGAGGATCACCGAGATCACCGCGACCATGACGCAGCCCATCGCCGCCGCGTAGCCGAACTGGCCGTAGCGGAAGGCCTCTTCGTAGGCGAAGAGCATGGGCAGGCGGGTGCGGCCGCCGGGGCCGCCGTTCGTCAGGACGTAGACGAGGGCGAAGGAGTTGAAGTTCCAGATGAAGTTGAGGGCCGTGATGGCGAGGGCGACCGGCTTCAGCGCGGGCCAGGTGACCGTGCGAAAGCGCCGCCAGGCGCCGGCGCCGTCCATCTCGGCCGCCTCGTGCAGTTCGCGCGGGGTGTTCTGCAGTCCGGCGAGCAGTGCGACGGTGGTCTGCGGCATGCCCGCCCAGATGCCCACGACGATCACCGCGGGCAGTGCGGTGCTCAGGCCCGTGAGCCAGTCGCGGCCGTCGCCGAGGCCGAGGTTGCCCAAGGTCTCGTTCAGGACGCCCGCGTCCGGGTTGTAGACCAGGCGCCACATGATGCCGACGACCACTTCGGGCATCGCCCAGGGGATGATCGCGAGCGAGCGCGCCAGCCAGCGGAAGCGCAGGTTCTGGTTGAGCAGCAGGGCCAGGCCGAGCGCCAGGAGGAACTGCGGCACGGTCACGCCGACCGCCCACAGCAGACCGATGCGGAACGAGTCCCAGAACAGGGTGTCGTGCAGAAGGTCCTGGAAGTTGAGGAGGCCGATCCATTCGGTGGGTTCGGTGCGGCCGGACTGGGAGTCGGTGAACGCGAGCGTGATGCCGTAGAGGAGAGGGCCCACGCTCAGGATCAGGATCGGGATCAGTGCGGGAAGCACCAGGAACCAGGCGCCGTGGTCCGCGCCTCTGCGGGCGGACGCGCCGTTCGCTGACCGCTTCGTCGCGGTCGCCAATGTCACGGAATCGGCTCCTTTGGGCGGCTCATCGGGGTTTGGCCGCCCACGCGGCCCCCGTCATCGTGCTGATGGGATCTTGATACGTCAAGCAGCTGCGCAGGCCCCACAACGGCGTGGCCTGTACGAATGGGACACTGTGCCCCGGTCCGCGTGAAGTACGCGGCGAGCGGTGCGGGAGGCAACGGATGGACGAGGCGCGGGCACGGGACGTACTGGCCGCCGCGGGGCTCGACCGGGAGGCGGCGCTGCTCGCGCTGGGCGAGAACGCGGTGTTCGGCAGTGGCGGGTCGGTGGTCAAGGTGGGGCGTGCGGCGCCCGAGCTCCTCGACCGGGCGCGGCGGGAGCTGCGGATCGCACGCTGGCTGGAGGACTCGGGGGTGCCCGCGGTGCGGGCGGCCGAGGACGAGCCCCGGCTGGTGGACGGCCATCCGGTGACGGTGTGGCACCGGCTTCCGGAATCCGTGCGGCCCGCCGAGCCGCGCGACCTGGCCGCACTCCTGCGCCTGGTGCACGCGCTGCCCGCCCCGGAGTTCGAGCTGCCCCGGCGCGAGCTGCTCGGCGGGGTCGAGCGGTGGCTGCGGCTCGCCGGTGACACCATCGACGCGGGGGACGCGGACTACCTGCGCGAGCGCAGGGACGGCTTCGAGGCGGCGGCAGCCGCGCTCACCCCGCGCCTCACCCCCGGCCCCATCCACGGCGACGCACTGCCCCGCAACGTCCTGGTGGGCGCGGAAGGACCGGTCCTGGTGGACCTGGAGACCTTCTCCGCCGACCTGCGGGAGCACGACCTGGTGGTCCTGGCGCTCTCCCGGGACCGGTACGGTCTGGCGCCCGAGGCGTACGACGCGTTCGTCGCGGAGTACGGCTGGGACGTACGGGAGTGGGACGGGTGCGCGGTGCTCCGGGGCGCCCGGGAGACGGCGAGCTGTGCGTGGGTCGCCCAGCACGCGCCGACCAATCCGAAGGCCCTGGCCGAGTTCCGCCGCCGGGTCGCCTCGCTCCGGGACGGGGACACGGCGGTCCGGTGGTATCCGTTCTAGGGTGCCGGGCCGTCAGACGCCGGACGCGCTGAACTCCTCCCGGAGCGGCCAGGTGCCGTCCACCACCGCGTCGGTCTCGCCCTTCTTGCGGAGGAACTTCTGGAAGTCCGCCGCCCACTCGGCGTACCAGTCGATCTGACGGCGGTGCAGCTCCGCCGGGCCGAAGGCCGCCAGCTTGGGGTGGCGATCGGCTATCGCGGCGGCCAGGTGGGCCGCGGCCAGGGCGTCGGCGGTGGCGTCGTGCGCCGCTTCCAGCCGCACGCCGTACTCCGCGCAGACCGCTTCCAGGTTCCGCTTGCCCTTGCGGTACCGCTCGACGGAGCGGTCGATCGCGTACGGATCGATGACCGGGGCCGGTTCCGCGCCGCCCAGGCGCTCGCGCAGGGACGGCAGGCCGTGCCGGTGCAGCTCGGCGGAGAGCAGGGTCAGGTCGAAGGTCGCGTTGTACGCCACGACCGGGACGCCCGTCTGCCAGTACGAGACGAGGACGGCCGCCATCGCGTCGGCGACCTCGGCGGCCGGTCTGCCCTCCGCGGCGGCCCGTTCGTTCGAGATGCCGTGCACCGCGACGGCCTCCGCCGGGATCTCGACCCCGGGGTCGGCGAGCCACTCCCTGCGGCCCAGCGTCTCGCCGGCCTTGACCTCGATGACCGCGCCCGTGACGATGCGCGCCTCGCGCGGGTCCGTCCCGGTCGTCTCCAGGTCGAAACCGATCAGCAGCTCCCGGTGCCAGCCCATGGCCGCGCCCCCTATCTCTGTGGTGCTTTCCCCCATTGACCACCACGATCCCACGCGCCACTGACAATCCGAGTGGCGCGTTCCGCTTGCCGCCCCGGCAGAGCGCGCGGACGGCCCGGACCCCACGGCTCAGGAGACCGGCCGCGAGTCCGCCCAGGCGAGCTCGAACTCCTCCCGGTACGTCTCGAAGAGTCCGCTCTCGTCCGGCTCGTCCGCCTTCACCAGCCGACGGCCACCGCGCAGCACGAGCACCGGCGCCTCCATCCCGCGCGTCCTGCGCAGGTACGACTGGACGACCGCGATGCCGTCCGCGCCGTCCCCGTCCACCAGATACGCGGTGAAGCGCGGCGTCTCGTCGAACACCTGGATCTCGAAGGCACCCGGGTCACGCAGGCGGGCCCGCACCCGGCGCATGTGCAGGATGTTCATCTCGACGCCACGGCTCAGCTCACCCCGCTTCAGGCCCAGTTCGCGCTCCCTGCGCTTGACCGCGCTGCTCGCCGGGTTGAGGAAGAGCAGCCGCACCCGGCAGCCGGACTCGGCCAGGCGCACCAGGCGGCGCCCGGAGAAGTTCTGGACCAGGAGGTTCAGGCCTATCCCGATCGCGTCGAGGCGGCGGGCCCCGCCGAAGATGTCCTCGGCCGGGAACTGCCGCAGGAGGCGCACCCGGTCGGAGTGGACGCCCACCACGTCGGCGTACCGGTCGCCGACCAGGGACTCGACGGCGTCGACGGGCAGCCGGCGCGCGGAGGGCGTGTCGGTGCCCGCGCCGAGTATGTCCAGGAGCTTGGCCGAGGCGCGCTCGGCCTGGGCGAGCACGGCGGTGGACAGCGCGCGGTTGCGCGAGACGACGTTGCGGGTCACTTCCAGCTCGTCCAGGGCGAGCTCGACGTCCCTGCGGTCGTCGAAGTACGGCTCGAAGCACGGCCAGTGCTGCACCATCAGCTCGCGCAGCTGGGGCAGGGTGAGGAAGCTGAGGACGTTGTCGTCGGCCGGGTCGAGCAAGTACCCCTTGCGGCGGCTCACTTCGCGTACGGCGACGGCCCGCTGGACCCACTCCTGCCCGGCGGGTCCGGCGGCGGCGACCACCCAGTCGTCGGCGTGGACCGGTTCGTAGATGGGTCGCAGAACAGCGGCCACGACCGCGCGCAGCCGCTGCTCCACGAGATTCAGCCAGATGTAGGCCCGCCCGGCGCGCTGCGCGCGTGTGCGCACCTCGCGCCAGGCCTCGGCGCCCCAGTCCAGTTCGGGTCCGATCTGAGATCCCATCTCCATCGGCCGCGCCAGGGACACCGCTCCGGGCGGGCCGTCCGCGGAACTCCCCTCGTGACCCTCGTCACCAGGGGGCAGTTCCCGCCCTCCCGAGCTCACTCAGCGCACCCCTTCCGCTCCCCAGAGCACTCCCCCGTTCAACGATCAAGGAAGGGTACTCCGGGAGCGGCGGGCGGTGCAGCCGGATGGCAAGGGTGGATTCTCAACGACCCAGCGGAGGCTGGCCGTTCTGGCCGGCGAGCTCCTGCGGAGTGAGCGGGCTCATAGCGGTCACGTCGCGCGCGGCCAGCGAGAAGCCCTGCCAGTGGACCGGCATCGGCTGCTGGTCCTCGTCACGGGCGATGTGGTGGAAGCCGATGTGGACCCAGGTGACCGGGTGGGTCAGGGACTGGCCGTTCACCCACTTGTCCACGCTGGTCGGCGCGCCGCCCGCGCAGCCCGGGTTGTTGCTCGCGTACTGCTCGCACTTCTTGTACTCGGTGAAGTACACGTCGTGCTTGGTGAAGGGGCGTCCGGCGTGCTTGCTGCTGGCGCCGGGCACGATCTCGTACGAACGGGGGTGGCCGTCCTTGTTCTTGCCCGCGCCGCTGACCACGCGCCACCAGCGCATGTCCTTGCGGTCACCGGCGAGTTCCTTGGTGACCTTGGTGCGGGTGGTCTTCGTGGTGGGGCTGCCCTGGCCGGTGGGCGGGGTGACCTTGGAGTCGTACTGCTCGACCTTGGCCTTCGGGGAGCCGTCCAGGCCGAAGTTGAGCCGCCAGAAGACGTTGTGCGCGTGGCTCTCGGCCTTGGCCTGGTCGCCCTTGCCGATGGGCCAGCCACGGCTGTCGCCGCCGTCGTAGTCGTACGGCGAGAGGCTGCCGGTGGCACCGACCTGGGAGGTGATGGTGCCGTCCGAGGAGAACCGCCACTCGGTGATGTACTCGTACCAGGAGGCCTTGTTCACGGTGTAGACGAGCAGGTCCTTGCCCTGGCCCGTGTAGACCTTGCCGGTGCCGCCGGTGCTCTCGTCGTCGTTGAGGCGGTACGCGTGCCCCCGCGCGCGCGTGGTGGCGCACAGCCCCTTGACGTTGCCCCGCTGCGGGACCTTCACGGTCTTGATGGTGCCGCCGGGGCACTCGCCGGGGTTCAGGTTCTGGAGTGCCTGGCCGAAGTCGGTGCCGGTGACGTCGTCGTACTCGGCCTCGCCGTCGTCGTAGGGCACGTGGACCTGCGCGAGCCGGGCGCTGGTCAGGACGGGTATCGGCTTGGCCTCGCCCTTGGGCTGGTAGCTGATCTTGTCGAGGATCAGACCGGAGAGCGTGTTGTAGTGCCAGCACATGCGCCAGGTCGTGCCGCCGTCGACGGTCTGCTCGATCTTGTAGGCGTCACTGCAGTCGGCGGCCGCCGCCGCGGGGGCGGCGGGCGCCTGCGGCAGGGCCGATGCGGGTGAGGCGGCGGTGAAGGCACCGCCGATGAGCGCGGAGACCGCGAGGGCCATGGTGGCCTTCTTGCGGGCGCGCGAAAGTCTGTTGACGTGCATTGCGGTGAGAACTCCCTCGTACGAGGAGAAGCAGAAGTGTGGTGTGGTGCGCGCGGCCGGAATCAGCCGAGGCGGCCCACGGAGCGGCTGCTCAGGTCGACGACGAGGGACCGGGTGTCGATCCACGGGCCGTTCTTGACCTTGGTGACGACCTGGAGGCACCGGTGCTTGCCGCACTCGGCGAGCCCCGCCGGGACGCGCTCGACGGTCTCCTTGCGGAAGACCATGCCGCTGAGCTGGAGCTGTCCCGGGCCGGTCAGCGCCTTGCCCGTGGCGTGCTTGAAGTCCTGCTTCAGGCCCTTGCCCAGCGGGTCGGCGATCAGGAGCTGCGCGCCTTCGGCGAGCTCTTCCTGGCTGGGCGGCGGCTGGACGTTCTGCGCGGTGTTCGTGTCCTCCACCTTGCCGGTCTCGACGTTGACCGTCTTGGTGATGACCGCGTCCTTCTTGTAGTCGTAGTAGACGACCTCCGCACGGCGCGGGGCGGCGGCGCCCGTGTCGGTGGGCTCCGGCTCGCTCAGGTTCGTCGACAGGAGCTGCGGACCGCGGTCGCCCTCGACGTCCCTGGCGCTGGAGCGCATGCCGCCCGTCACCGACGCCTTCTCGGCGCGCTCGATCTCGGCGTCGGTCAGCGGATCGCTGCCGATGCCCTTCTCCCCCTCGTCGGGCGCGGCCTCGACCACGCCGTCCTTCGCGATCGCGTTCTGCTGCGCGTCCGCCGCGTTGGCCCGGCGGTCCCCCGACTCGCCCGCCCCCGGAAGTGTGACGCCCACCAGCACCGCGGCGGCGGCCACGGCCACTGCCGCGCCCGCCATCACCTTGCCCAGGTTGCGTCTGACTAGCTCTCGCACTTACTCCCCTTTTCCCCCACGAGCCCCGAGAAGGGGCATTCCGAGTATGTGGTCGAGGGGTTAGACGGGTGCAACTCCCGCGTGGTTGCCCCACTTTCGGGGAGACTCTGACCAAAGTCACCCCGAGCCGAGGGGGCGGTAGTGGAAGAGTCGGATGCATGCAGGTGTGGCCAGGGCAGGCGTATCCACTCGGTGCCACGTACGACGGCGCCGGAACGAACTTCGCGGTCTTCTCCGAGGCCGCCGACCGCATAGAGCTCTGTTTGTTGCACGACGACGGCTCGGAGACAGCCGTCGAGCTGCGCGAATCCGACGCGTTCGTGCTGCACGCGTACCTGCCCGGCGTGATGCCGGGCCAGCGGTACGGCTTCCGTGTGCACGGCGCGTACGACCCCGCGCAGGGACATCGCTGCAATTCCGCGAAGCTGCTTCTCGATCCGTACGCCCGCGCGGTCAGCGGCCGGATCGACTGGGGCGAGGAGGTGTACGGCTACCGCTTCGGCGATCCGGACAAGCGCAACGACATGGACTCGGCGCCGCACATGATGACCTCCGTGGTCGTCAACCCGTACTTCGACTGGGGCGACGACCGGCCGCCGCGGACCCCGTACAACGAGACCGTGCTCTACGAGGCCCATGTGAAGGGCCTCACCATGCGGCACCCGGACCTTCCCGAGGAGCTGCGCGGGTCGTACGCGGCGCTCGCGCATCCGGCGGTCATCGATCACCTCGTGCAGCTGGGCGTGACGGCCCTGGAACTGATGCCGGTGCACCAGTTCGTGAACGATCACCGTCTGGTCGACATGGGCCTGAACAACTACTGGGGCTACAACACGATCGGTTTCTTCGCGCCCCACAACGCCTACGCCTCCTGGGGCGACCGGGGCGAGCAGGTCCTGGAGTTCAAGCAGGCGGTGAAGGCGCTGCACGAGGCGGGCATCGAGGTGATCCTCGACGTCGTCTACAACCACACGGCCGAGGGCAACCACCTGGGCCCCACGCTCTCCTACAAGGGCCTGGACAACGCCTCGTACTACCGCCTGACGGACGATCCCCGCTACTACATGGACACCACGGGGACCGGCAACTCCCTCCTGATGCGGTCGCCGCACGTCCTCCAGATGATCATGGATTCGCTGCGGCACTGGGTCACCGACATGCACGTGGACGGCTTCCGCTTCGATCTCGCGGCGACGCTCGCCCGGCAGTTCCACGAGGTGGACCGCCTGTCGTCGTTCTTCGACCTCGTGCAGCAGGACCCGGTGGTGAGCCAGGTGAAGCTGATCGCCGAGCCGTGGGACGTCGGCGAGGGCGGCTACCAGGTGGGCAACTTCCCGCCGCTGTGGACCGAGTGGAACGGCATGTACCGCGACACCGTGCGTGACCTGTGGCGGGGCGAGCCGCGCACCCTCGCGGAGTTCGCGTCCCGGCTCACCGGCTCGTCCGACCTCTACCAGGACGACGGGCGGCGCCCGCTGGCGTCGATCAACTTCGCCACCTGCCACGACGGCTTCACCCTGCACGACCTCGTCTCGTACAACGAGAAGCACAACGAGGACAACGGCGAGGACAACCAGGACGGCGAGAGCCACAACCGCTCCTGGAACTGCGGCGCCGAGGGCGAGACCGAGGATCCGGAGGTCCTGGCGCTGCGCGAGCGGCAGATGCGCAACTTCATCGCGACGCTGATGCTCTCCCAGGGCGTCCCGATGCTCAGCCACGGCGACGAGTTCGCCCGCACCCAGGGAGGCAACAACAACGCCTACTGCCAGGACAACGAGATCGCCTGGGTGCGCTGGCCGGAGGGCGAGTGCGGCCAGCTGGAGTTCACGCGCGCGATGGCGTGGCTCCGGCGCGACCACCCGGTCTTCCGCCGGAGGCGGTTCTTCCACGGCCGGCCGGTCGAGGGCACGCACGACGAGCTCTCGGACATCGCGTGGTTCACGCCGGAGGGCGAGGAGATGACGCAGGAGGACTGGGACGCCTCGCACGCGCGGGCGCTCACGGTGTTCCTGAACGGCAACGCGATCTCCGAGCCGGGCTCGCGCGGCGAGCGGATCACCGACGACTCGTTCCTGCTGATGTTCAACGCGTCGCCGGAGCCGCTGGAGTTCGTCGTGCCGGTCAACCACGGCCGCCAGTGGCAGGTGGTCGTGGACACCTCGCGGGCGGAGGGCGTGCCTCCGGACACCGGGCCGAAGGCCGAGGCCGGTGACCGTCTGACGCTCGCCGACCGGAGCCTCACCGTCCTCCAGCGCCCGGCGTGAGCGAGGGAGCGGCGTTCGCGCCGCCGTCCGCCGCGGGGCGGGCGGCCAGCGCGACGAGGAACGCGACGACGGCGGCCACGCTGCCGAGCGCGAACGCCGCTCCGGGGCCGTGGGACTCGGCCAGGCGGCCCGCCACGGCGAGCGTGACCGCCTGGCCGCCGACGAAGGCGCTGGCCGCGAACGTCATCCCCTCGGCGAGGCGGCCCGGCGGACAGGAGCGCTCGGTGAGCGCGAAGCCGGTGATCAGGTTCGGGGCGTAGACGGCGCCGAACACGGTCACCACGAGGTACAGGGCGAGCAGGCCGTCCGTCCACACCAGCGGCAGCGACAGCAGCGCCGCGGCGGCCGTCGCCACGCGCCAGCGCGCGTGGAGGCCGAAGCGCTCGGGCAGCGCGGCCATGGACAGGCCCACGACGGCGCTCATGACGCCCATGGCGGCGTAGACGAGGCCCGCCTGCCCCGGTTGCCCCAACTCCTCGGTGCGGGCCGTGATGCCCGCTCCGCAGGCGCCGAGGAGCACCCCGACAAAGACCAGCCCGACCCGTACGACGACGACCTGGCGCGGCAGCCGTTCCCGGCCGCCACGCGCGCGTGCCGCTCGCCCCGGCACCGGGGCGGTCCGCGCCGTCCGGCCCGTGGGATGCAGCGCGAAGCCGGAGCCGCAGACGGCGACCAGGAGGGCGGCGGCTCCGAAGGCGTACGCCGGGTGGCCCGCCACCGCGGCGAGGCCGACCACGGCGGGGCCGAGCACGAAGGACAGCTCTTCCATCGTGCTCTCCAGGGACAGCACGGTGTCGACCAGCCGGTCGTCGCCGCCCGCACGGCGCACCAGCGGGACGGCGCGGGCGCGGGCCAGCGGGCCGATGCCGGGGATGCTCGCGCCGGCGAGCACGGCGAGGACGACGAGCGCCGGGGTGGGCAGCTTCAGGAGGGCGCCGAGCGTGTACACCGCGATGGCCACGGCGTTGAGCAGCGAGAAGCCGAGCACGACGGCGCGCTGGCCCCGCCGGTCGGCGAGGCGGCCGACGAGCGGGCCCATGGTCACCTGGCCGAGCGCGAGGGCGCAGGCGACCACACCGCCCGTGGCGAGCGATCCGCTCGTCTCGGTGACAAGGAGGACGCTGCCGAACTGGATCATGGCCACGGGGAGCCTGCCGAGGAACGAGATCACCGGGAGGAGCGCCCCGGTGTGCCCGATCACCTCCCGGTAGGTGTCCAGGAGTCCCGGGGTGCTCGCGCCCCCGGCGCCGCCTCTGTCCCCGTGCCCGCCCTCGTGCCGCCCGTCCCGCGCGACCTGTGCTTTCGCAGCCATCGTCCGAAGCTAGTCACCCCTTGACGGCCAGAAGCATGAGTCGATGGCACGAAACCCCGCCAGGCGGGTACGTACGTTCGCATGACGCCTGAGCGCTCAGAGCCCGCGATTCCGCCGCCGCCCACCGCCACGTACCGGCTTCAGCTCCAGCCGGAGTTCCCGTTCGACGCCGCCGAGGCGGCCGTCCCGTACCTGGCATCGCTGGGGGTCTCGCACCTGCATCTGTCGCCGGTGCTGGAGGCCGTCCCGGGGTCGACGCATGGCTACGACGTCGTGGACCCCGCGCGCGTGCGCGGCGAACTCGGCGGCGAGGAGGGGCTGCGGTCCCTCTCGCGCACCGCGCGGGCGCACGGGCTGGGCCTCGTCGTGGACATCGTGCCGAACCACATGGCGGCGGTGCCGCGCCACAACCACGCCCTCTGGGAGGTCCTGCGGGAGGGGCCCGCGTCGCCGTACGCGCGCTGGTTCGACGTCGACTGGGACGCGGGCGACGGGCGCGTGCTGCTTCCGGTGCTCGGGCGCGGGATCGGGGACGAGCTGGAGCGGCTGCGGGTCGACGGGGACGTGCTGCGCTACCACGAGCACGCGTTCCCCCTCCGCGACGGCACCGCGGGGCTTCCGCTGCCCGAGCTCCTCGACGCGCAGTACTACCGGCTCGCCTGGTGGCGCCTCGCCCGTACGGAGCTCAACTACCGGCGCTTCTTCACCATCTCGGATCTCATCGGGGTGCGCGTCGAGGACCCCGAGGTGTTCGACGCGACCCACGCGAAGATCCTCGAACTGCTGCACGAGGGGGTCGTGGAGGGGCTGCGCATCGACCACCCCGACGGACTCGCGGACCCCGGGGCGTACCTCCAGCGGCTCCAGGAGGCCACGCGCGGACGCTGGACGGTCGTGGAGAAGATCCTCGCCGACGGGGAGCAGCTGCCGGCGGCCTGGCCCGTCGCGGGCACCACCGGGTACGACGCGCTGCGCCACCTCGACGGCCTCTTCACGGACCCGGCGGGGGCCGGCGAGCTCCTCGGCCAGTACCGCAGGTTCGCGGCGCCTCCCGTGGACCGGGGCGGCGACTGGGACGCGACGGTGCGGCGCGCCGCGTACAAGGTGCTCACCCATGAGCTGGCCGCCGAGATGGACCGCCTCACGCGGGAGGCGGCCGCGCTGTGCGCCGCGGACCCCGCGCTGCGCGACCACGCGCCGTGGGCCCTGCGCACCGCGCTCGTCGAGCTGCTCGTGCGGCTGCCCGTCTACCGGCCCTACGTCTCCGGGGGCGCCGAACCGGCTTCCGTGCTCACGGTGACGGCCGCGGAGGAGGCGAAGGCCGCCTTCGCCGTGCGGGAGGAGGCCGAGGCGGTGGACGTCGTACGGGACCTGGTCCTCGGCCGGCTGGCGTCCGGGCCCGCGGTCGACGGCTTCCGCGCGCGGTTCGCGCAGATCTCGTCGGCGCTGCGGGCCAAGGCGGTCGAGGACACGGCGTTCTACCGGCACGCGCCGCTCCTCTCGGCCGCCGAGGTGGGCGGCGCCCCCGAGCGTCCCGCGGTGTCACCGGAGGCCTTTCACGCCTACTGCGCGCGCGTGCAGCGCGACTGGCCGTACGCGGGAACGGTGCTCTCCACGCACGACACGAAGCGCAGCGCCGACGTGCGGGCGGGCATCGCCGTCCTGACGCAGTGCCCGCAGCGGTGGGCCGACCTGCTGGTCGAGGTGACCGAGCAGACCGCGCGGGTGGGCGGCACCAGCGCGCCCGACCCCCAACTGGCCTGGGCGGCCTGGCAGACGGCCGTCGGCTTCGGCTTCCCCTACGACGAGCGGCTCCAGCAGGCGCTGCTCAAGCACGTGCGCGAGGCGGGCCTGCACACGAGCTGGACCGAGCAGAACGAGGCGTACGAGAAGGCCGTGACGGCGTTCGTGGAGGCGGGCCCCTGCGGGCCGCCGCTCTACACCGTGGCGGAGTTCGCCGCCGGGCTGCTGCCCCATGTGCGGGCGAACGTCCTGGGGGCGACGCTGCTGCACCTGACGATGCCCGGGGTGCCCGACGTCTACCAGGGCACGGAGCACGAGTACCGGGCGCTCGTGGACCCCGACAACCGGCGGCCCGTGCGCTTCCAGCCGCATGTCCTGGCCTACCTGGAGCAGCACCGCGACCGCTGGGACCTCTCCGAGGAGAAGCTGGCCCTGACGGCGGCGGCGCTGCGGCTGCGCAGGCGGCACCCGGAGCGGTTCGGCGGCGCGGCGACGTACGAGCCGCTGGCGGCGCGGGGTCCCGGGGCGGCGCACTGCGTGGCCTTCGCGCGCTCCGGTGAGGTGATCGTGGCGGTGACCCGGCTGTCCTTGCGGCTGGCCGAGGCAGGCGGCTGGGACTCCACGGAGCTGGAGCTTCCGGAGGGGCGCTGGGCCGATCTGCTCACCCGGGGGCGGGAGTTCACGGGGCACGCGCGCGTGGCGGAGCTGTTCGGGGAGCTGCCGGTGGTGCTGCTCGAACGGGTCTCAGCGGGGGCGGACGAGTAGCCGGCGCGGCGCCCGCGCCATCAGGCCCCGGGGCGCGGGCCGGAAGCCGGGCGCCCAGCGCAAGCCCGGCATGGCGTCGAGCAGGGCTCGCAGGCCGCATTCGGCGGCGAGCCCGGCCAAGGCGGTGGCCGGACAGAAGCGCGGCCCGGCGGCTAGCACCAGGTGCGCGGGGTCCGCGCGGAAGATGTCGTACCGGTCGGGGTCGGCGAAGCGGAAGGGGTCGCGGCCGGCGGAGCCGACGAGGCAGGCGACGACGGCTCCCGCCGGCAGGGCCGTCCCGCCGAGCCGGACGGGCGCGGTCGCGCGGCGCAGCACGACGGGGGCGGGCGGATCACGGCGAAGGGATTCCGCCCAGGCGCCGGGTATCAGCCCCGGGCGGACGCGGACGAGCGCCAACTGGGCCGGGTGGTCCAGGAGGTTGGCGAGGAACGAGGCCAGCGCGAGGGCGGTGGTCTCGCCGCCACCGGCCAGCAGCGACTCGGCGAGCGCGGTGACCGCGTCGTCCGAGAGCACCTGTCCGTCCACGCGGGTGCGGCACAGGGCGGAGAGCAGATCGGTGCCGGGGTGGGCGCGCCGCCGCGCGACGTGGGGGCGCAGCAGCGCGGTCAGCTCCTGGCGGGAGCCGTCGGGACGCACCGCGCCCGTACGGCACCACTCCTGGACCCGTGCGGCGTCCTCCCACGGCAGTCCGAGCGCCGCGACGGCGGCGGCCGCGGGCAGCCAGGCACTGAACTCGGCGACGAGGTCGACCTCGCGCCGCCCGGATATGCGCCGGGCCAGGACATGGGCGGTGCGCTCGGCGGCGGCCCGCAGGGCGGGTTCCATGAGCCCGCGGGAGGCCGGTCCGTGACCCGCGTCCGCCGCACCGAGCCGGGCGTCGGCGAGGGCGGCCCGTACGTCCGCGTACCGGCTGAGCAGCCAGGCACCGAGCAGCTCGTCGCGGACGAGGGGGTGCCGCTCGCGCAGGGTCCGGTAGAGCGGATAGGGGTCACGCTCCACGCCGGCGTCCAGGAGGCTGAGGGGCCGTGTGGGGCCGGGCCGTCCGGCGCGCGGGGGCGAAGCCGGGGGCAGGGCGGTCGCGGCCCGCCCGGCATCCGGGGACGAACTCGGCGCAGCCGGCGACGGACGGGGCCCTCGCGGGGCCGAGCTCGTGTACACGGTCCCAGGGCATCACCGGAGAGCCGCACACGCAGGATCCATACACCCATTCGGGTGACGCTGCGGGACAACGCCGACGTGGGCTGATGTCCCTTGGGCCGCACGCTTGACACCTGCCCGACCGCGTGGCGTACTGCGGATTGCGTCAGCGGACAAGACGGGGGTGAGTCAACTGGCGGACCAACGCTATCCCAATGTGGCCGAACTCGTGCTGGCCTCACGGGAGTTGGTCGCGCACCGCCCCGAGCTCAGCACGCTGCGCCAAGTGGGTGTCTCGCGCGCGGGACGGCCCCTGCACCTGCTGTCCGTCGGCCGCTCACCCCGCGCCGTCCTGGTCGTCGCGGGCGCCCACGCGAACGAACCCACCGGAGGTTCGACGCTGCTCCACCTCGCGGAATGGGCCCTGCGGGACGAGGACCTGCGCGCCGACGCCTCCTGGCACTTCCTCCTGTGCGCCGACCCGGACGGCGCGAACCTGCACCGCACGCCAGCGCCGCGCACCCTCTTCGACTACCACCGGCACTTCTTCCGGCCCGCGGGGCCCGAGCAGCCGGAGTGGTCGCCCTCCGTGCTGCCGCCCGACCGGCTGCCGCCCGAGACCCGCGCCCTGACCGGCGTCATCGACGAACTGCGGCCCTACCTCCAGGTGTCGCTGCACGGCACGGATCTCGGCGGCAGCTGGGTGCAGTTGACGCGGGACATCCCGGGGCTCGCGGAACCGTTCGCCAAGTCCGCCGCGGAGCTGCGCATACCGGTGGAGACGGGAGCTTCGGACGCCGCGGGCTGGCCCGTGTCGGGGCCGGGGGTGCACGTGCTGCCGGGCCCGGGTTCGGCGGCCGCCTATCCGAGCCTCCCCGAGGACGCCCGGCACACCACCTGGCACCACGCCCACCGGTACGGCGGTCTGACCGCCATCGTCGAGGTCCCCATGTGGGCGAGCGACCTCGTGGACGACGCGGCCCCGCACCCCGCCCCGGTGCTCGCGCTGCGCGGCTTCGCGCGGCGGCTGCGCCAGGACGCGGGCCTGGTCGAGGCCGTCCTCGGCGAGGCGCTGCCGCGGCTCCCGGAGGCGCGGGGGCCGCTGCTGCGCGCGGCGCGCTGGGCGCTGGACCTGGTGCCCGGGCTCGCCGACGACTGGGCGCGGCTGCCGCCCGCGGGCACCTCGATGGCGTACATCGGCAGTGTCGACGCCTTCGGGCGGCGGCTTCCGCTGCGGGCCGCCGCGATGCTGCTGCGCGTCCTGGACGCGGCGGGCGACCCGGCCGCGCCCCGCCTCGAACGGCTCGTGCGGCACTGGAGCGACGCGTTCGCCGAGCGGTTCAGGGCGCGCTGGGTGCCGCTGGAGGACCAGGTCGAGCACCAGTCGCGGACGACGGTCGCCGCCGCGCGCCACGCACGCGTGCAGGACGACTGAGCGCCGGCACCCCCGCGTACGGAGCACGCGCACCGCCTGTCCTGAGAGGGCTTAGACCTGAGCGGGCTCAGACCTCAGAGGGCTCAGACCTCAGAGGGCTCGGAGGCGTGTCACGAGGCTGACAGGCGGAAGCTCATCTTCCCGAAGCTGATCTGATCGCCGTCCTGGACGACGGCCGCGCCGATCACCCTGCGGCCGTTCACGGACGTGCCGTTGGTCGACCCGAGGTCGCGCACCACCCACATACCGCCCTGCCGGCTCAGCTCGGCGTGCACCCGGGAGACCGTCTCGTGGCTGAGCCGCAGGCCGTTCGCGGGATCGCGGCCGATCCGCAGCGGATACGGGTTCCCCGGCACCGGCAGGAGCAGCTTCGGCAGCCGCTCGGCCTGCCAGGCCCTGCGCAGCCGGACCGTGAACCCGGAGACCGCGCCGACGGTGCCGAACACCGCACGGGAGAGACGTCCTTCGGTCCGCAGATCGGCGGTGAGCGCGGCGAGTTCGTCCGGCTGCCGGGCCGCCAGCGCCAGCTCCATGCGCCGCACGAACGTGTCGTGCGACAGCTTGCCGAGGGCGGCGCCCTCCCTGAGCACCTTCAGCGCCCTGTCGCGCTCGGCGTCGGTCAGCCGCGCGGGGTACGTGTGGATCTCAAAGGACGACGTCACCCTGGTGATTGTCGGTCAGCTCGGCCGGAGTGTCCAGAAAACGCGTAACGACCGCGAACCGATCACTTCTGCAGCACGATGGAAACCACGACCACGGATGACGCACGGAAGAAGACGGACGGACGGCAGCGGATGGCGGAGAAGGGGGAACGGTCGGTGGAGTTCGAGGTGTGGGCCCCGGGGGCCGAGCGAGTCTCGCTGCGGTGCGAGGACGCCACGTACGCGATGGAGCGCGCGGCAAGCCGGGCCGGGTGGTGGACGGCGCGCGCGGAGGCCGCCGACGGGGCGCGGTACGGCTTCTCGCTCGACGACGGCCCCGTGCTGCCCGATCCCCGCTCGCGGCGCCAGCCGGACGGCCCGGACGGGCTCAGCGCGGTCGTCGACCACGACCGGTACGCGTGGCGCGCGCCCTGGGCGGGGCGCGGGGTGCGGGACGCGGTCCTGTACGAGCTGCACGTGGGGACGTACACCCCGGACGGCACGCTCGACTCGGCCGCGGGTCGGCTCGGGCATCTCGCCGAGCTCGGCGTCACCCATGTGGAGCTGATGCCCCTCTGTCCGTTCCCGGGGCAGCACGGCTGGGGGTACGAGGGCGTCTCCCTGTGGGCGGTGCACGAGCCGTACGGCGGCCCCGAGGCGCTGAAACGATTCGTCGACGCGGCGCACGCCCATGGCATCGGCGTCGTCCTGGACGTGGTCCACAACCACCTCGGCCCGTCCGGCAACTACCTGCCCGCGTTCGGGCCCTACTTCACGGAGACCCACCAGACGCCGTGGGGCGCCGCCGTCAACCTCGACGCCCCGGGCTCGGACGAGGTGCGCGCCTATCTGATCGGCAGCGCGCTCGCCTGGCTGCGCGACTACCGCCTGGACGGCCTGCGGCTGGACGCGGTGCACGCGCTGCGGGACACGCGCGCGTGCCACTTCCTGGAGGAGCTCTCGGCGGCCGTGGACGAGCTGGCCGTCGAGCTCGGCAGGCCGCTCTCGCTGATCGCCGAGTCCGACCAGGGCGACCCCCGGGTGGTCACCCCGCGCGCGCAGGGCGGACTCGGTGTCCACGCGCAGTGGAACGACGACTTCCACCATGCCCTGCACACCACGCTCACCGGCGAAGCCCACGGCTACTACGAGGACTTCGCCCGCGCGCCCTTCGCCGCGCTCGCCAAGACGCTGACGGGCGGCTTCTTCCACGACGGCACGTACTCGACGTTCCGGGGGCGCCGGCACGGCCGTCCCGTGGACCGTGCCCGGACGCCCGCGTACCGCTTCCTCGGCTACACGCAGACCCACGACCAGATCGGCAATCGCGCACAAGGAGACCGGCTCTCCGCCTCCCTCTCCCCCGGTCTGCTCGCCTGCGCGGCGGCGCTGACCCTCACCGGACCGTTCACGCCGATGCTGTTCATGGGCGAGGAGTGGGGGGCGGCGACGCCCTGGCAGTTCTTCACGGACCACACCGATCCCGAGCTCGCCGACGCCGTGCGCCGGGGCAGGCGGCGGGAGTTCGCGGCGCACGGCTGGGCCGAGGGGGACATCCCGGATCCCCAGGACCCGGCCACCCGGGAGCGCTCCTGCCTCGACTGGGCCGAGCCGCTCACCGACCCCCACGCGCGCGTGCTGGCCTGGTACCGCGAGCTGATCGCCCTGCGGCGCTCCCGCGGCGACCTCCTCGACCCCGATCTGGCGGCGCTGCGGGTCGCCTACGACGAGGAGCGGCGCTGGTTCGCCGTCCGGCGCGGTGATCTGCGGATCGCGGTGAACTTCGGCAAGGAGCCGGTGGACGTCCCGCTGGGCGGCCGGGGCGCCCGCGTACTCGCGGCGTGGGACCCGGTCACCGCACCCGGAACGGACGGCCTGCTACGCCTGCCCCCCGAGTCCTGCGCGGTGCTCGCGACGCCGTGAGGCGGTAGGGGGTGCTTGCGAGGATGTGAGGCGGTACGCGGGGCCTGTCGCGCCGGGAGGCGGTAGGCGGTGCTTGCCGGGCCGGGAGGCGGTATGCGGTCCCGCCCGGCCGGGAGGGGCGTGCGGGCGTGGTCAGTCGACGATCGCCAGTTCGCGCGGCGTGGCGTTGAGGCGCCGGACGCCGTCGTCCGTGACCGTCACTATGTCCTCGATCCGCACGCCGAAGCGGCCCGGCAGATAGATGCCGGGCTCCACGGAGAAGCACATGCCGGGCACGAGCGGGAGTTCCTCGCCCTCGATCATGTAGGGCGGCTCGTGGGTGGTGACGCCGATGCCGTGCCCGGTGCGGTGGATGAACCGCTCGCCGTAACCGGCCTCGGTGATCACGGCCCGCGCCGCCCTGTCGACGTCCTGGCAGGCGGCGCCGGGCCGCACCGCGCGGCAGCCCGCCTCCTGCGCCTCGCGCACGACGTCGTGGACCCGCTGCTCCTCGGCGTCGGGCTCGCCCACGTGCACCGTGCGCGAGGTGTCCGAGCCGTAGCCGTGCAACAGGCCGCCGAAGTCGAGGACGACCATGTCGCCGTGCACGATGACGCGCTCGCCCGCCTCGTGGTGCGGGTTGGCGCCGTTCGGACCGGAGCCGACCACGGTGAAGTCGACCTGGGAGTGCCCGAACCGCCGCAGCAGGTCGGCGAGATCGGCGGCTATCTCGGTCTCCTTGCGGCACGCGAAGCGGACCTTCTTGATCTCTTCGTACGCGGCGTCCGCGGCCGCGCCGGCCGCCGCGAGGCGCTCCAGTTCGGCGGCGTCCTTGACGGCCCGGAGCATGGGGAGCGCCTCGGTCAGCGACACGTAGGAGGTGTTGGGCAGCTCTTTCTGGAAGCCGAGGAGATGCATGGCCCAGGAGTTGTCGCTGATCCCGAAGCGGCCGTCGACGTCCAGGAGCGGTGCGGTCGAGGCGTAGGGGTCCTTGCCGTCGGTCCAGTCCCGCAGCGTGAGCGCGCTCGCGCCTGCGGCCAGCTCCGCGTCCGGGGCCTCCAGGGTTGGCACCACGAGGACCGGCTCCTGCCCCGCGGCGAGGACGAGGACGGTGAGGCGCTCGGTGTCGGCGGTCGGCCGGTAGCCCGTGAGCCAGACCATGTCGGGCCCCGGGGCCACGAGCAGCCCGGCGAGCCCCGCGTCCGCGGCGGCGGACGCCGCGCGATCCATGCGGGCCTTGTAGTCGTCGGCGCTGAAGGGGGTGGGGGTGCCGGATATCGGGGTTCCGGTCGCGGGGGTTCCGGTCATGGGGGTGCCGGTCGCAGGGGTTCCGGTCATGGGTGGCCTCCAGGGGTGCTCGCTGCGGCGGGGCGGCGGCACGGCGTGACGCTTCGGGGTGCTCCGGGGCGTTTCGGCGAATCGGGGCGCGTCGAGCTGTGCGGTGCCTGTGCCGCCGATCCTGCCCCTGGCCCGGCCCGCGCGCGAGCCAATTGCGGCGGGGGCCGGGGTCGGGGCCGGAAGCCCGCGGCCCCGCCGCAGTCACGTGCCTAGCGTCCGGGGTTTGCCTAGTGGGGGTGGTGTGGGTGCGTGGCGTGTGGCTGTCGCTCATGCGACGCGCGGCGTGCGTGGCGTACATGGAGCGCGGCGCGTACGTCGGGTACAGCGCGTAGGCCAGGTGAGCGGCACATGCGTGGGGTGCCACGCGTACGCCGGGTGCGGCGCGTCCGTGGAATGCGGCGGGTGCCGCGCGCACGTGGCGTGCGGCACGAACGCCGAGTGCCATGTGTACGCCGGGTGCGGCGCGCACGCGGAAGGCGGCGGGTTCCGCGCGCACCTCGCGTGCGGTGCAGACGCGGAGTGCGACGCACAACTCCGGTGCAGCACCCACACCGTGCGCAGTGCGCGGCGCCTACGTGGGGGGTGCCGCGCGTACGGGAATGCGGCGCGAACGCCGAGTGCCGCGCCCACCTCGCGTGCGGTACAGACGCGGAGTGCGGCGCACAACTCCGGTGCAGCACCCACGTCGTGTGCGGTGCGCGGCACCTACGTGGGGTGCGGCGCGAACGCCGAGTGCCATGTGTGCGCCGGGTGCGGCGCGCACGCGGAAGGCGGCGGGTTCCGCGCGCACCTCGCGTGCGGTGCGTACGTGGTGTGCGGCGCACAACTCCGGTGCAGTACCCACGCCGTGTGCGGTGCGCGGTGCATACGTGGAGTGCGGCGCGAACGCCGGGTGCCATGAGTGCGCCGGGTGCGGCGCGCACGCGGAAAGCGGCGGGTTCCGCGCGCACCTCGCATGCGGTGCGTACGTGGAGTGCGGCGCACAACTCCGGTGCAGCACCCACACCGTGCGCAGTGCGCGGCGCCTACGTGGGGTGCCGCGCGAACGCCGAGTGCCATGTGTACGCCGGGTGCCGCGCGCTCGTAGCGTGGCGCGCCCGCCCCCCGTACGCCCCCTCCCTCAGGTCACGAAGCCCGGTGTCACCGACAGGGACTGGCGTGTGCCGTTCTCGTGGCGGACCGTCACCGTGACGTTCTTGCCCGGGGCCGCCGCCGCGACCGCCGTAGCCAGGGCCTTGGCCGACGCGATGCGGGTCCCGCCGAGGGCGAGCAGCACGTCGCCGCGTACGAGACCGGCGGTGTAGCCAGGGCCCGGGCTGTGGACGCCGACGAGCAGGGCTCCGGCACCCCTGGGGGCGTCGACGGCCTCCACGCCGAGCGTGGGACGAGCGGCCGCACGCCCCGCCCCCGCGGCAGACCCCTTCCGCGGTGGCTCCGGTCGGGCGGACGGGTCGGCGGCGGGCCGGGACGCCGTGCCGGGAGCGGCCGGTGCCCCCGGTCCCGCGGGCCCGCCACCGGGCGCGGCCTGCCCCTGGCCCAGCCCTTGCCCCTTGGCGCCACCCTGGCCCTGCGCCTGGCCCTGCGCCTGTTTCTGAAGGTCGGCGAGTTTGCTCATGCCGATGACGGTGGCGCTCACCGTGCCGATCCCCACCCCCGTCAGCACGAGGACGACCGAGAAGAGCAGGCCGAAGAGCACGGTGACCAGCCGCCGCCCGCGCCGCCGCGCGGCATGCGGGCGGTGGCCGCCGCCCGCTCTGTGCCCCGTACCGGGAGCCGGCGCCGTGCCGACCTTGCCTCCCGTACGGATCTTCCGGCCGGGGCCGGGCTCCCGGCCACCGCCCGGCTCCCGGCCCCCGCCGGGCTTGCGGCGGCCCACACCGAATCTCCGGCCGATGCCGAATCCGCCGCCTCTGCCGAACTTGCCGCCTGTGCCGGGCTCCTGCCCGGGCATCGGCTTGGGACGCAACGCAGTCTGTTCCATGGCTCGCCTCCGGCCACAGCCCTACCCGGCGTGACCCGGCGCGACGATTCACGAACGAGTGACGTCCAGGTGTGCGGCACCCCCGGCCGGGCCGCCCCTTCCCCCGGCCGGGGGCGCCGTCGCGGCCCGTCAGCCCGCGTGGCCTCCCTCGTGGCCCGACCCTTCGTGGCTCGACCCCTCGTGGCCCGACCCCTCGTGCCCGCCGTCATGGCCGCCGTGCCCCGCCCCGTGGTCGAACTTCAGGGCCTCCTTCGGCATGACCACGAAGGGCCGCATCATGCCCATGTCCTCGTGCTCCAGGAGGTGGCAGTGGTACATGAAGCGGCCGTACGCCCCGTCGAACTTGCCCATCACCCGCAGCAGTTGACCGCCGGGGACCAGGAAGACGTCCTTCCAGCCCCGCTCGTTCGGGGCGAGGGGGATCTCCCGCTGCGGGTCGAAGGCGATCGGGGCGAGGGTCCCGCCCACCGTGACGTCGAAGCCCGAGACGTCGTACGCGTCGCGGCCCAGGAGCTGGAAGTCGGCCAGGTGGATGTGCATGGGGTGGGTCACCGGCGGGTTCACCGCGAGGTTCAGGAAGCTCCACTGCTCGTGGCTGCCCTCCGCGACGGTGAACCCGAGACCGTCGTTGAAGGTGCGGGCCGTGCGGCGGTAGGTCTTGGTCTTCCCGTCCGCGCCCCGCAGCTGGATGACTCCCTCGGTCGCCACCCGGATCTCCCCCGGGTCCTTGACCTCGGCCATCTCCCAGATCTCCGGGTGGCCTCCGCCGCCCTTCGTGGCGGGCGGCGTCAGGACGATCAGCCGGTGGCCGTGCTCGATGTCGTGGCTCAGCGGCCGGAACGAACCCGAGAGGATCTCCGGGAGCGCGAACGGGTCGTCGACCTCGGCGTCCCGCACACGGAACTCCATGACCTGCGGATACCGCACGTCGTTCGCCGGGTCGGGCACCCCCGGGGCCTGGCCCCTGCCCTTGTTCACCAGACGCACCCGCCGGCCCGCGAGGGCACGGAAGTCTATCAGGAGGTCCATCCGCTCGGCCGGGGCGACGGTGAGCGTGGGCAGCGCCCCGTCGAAGTCGACCGGCACGGGCCGCGGCAGCAGACCGCCGTCGCTGCCGATCTGGTGCAGGACACCGCGCACCGGGTTGTTCTCCTCGTCGACGAGCACGAGGTCGTAGATACGGGCGTTCGACGCGTTCACCAGGCGGAAGCGGTGCCAGGCCGCGTCCACGTCCGCGTACGGCCAGATGCGGCCGTTCACCGTGGTGTACGGGCCCGTGAAGGGCAGGGACACCGGCTTGCCCGTCTCCGGGTTCTTGGCCTGGACGATGACGGTCTTGTGCAGCAGGCGGCCGTTCAGCCGTCCGTCCTCGTCCGTGTCCAGGTTCCGGTCGGCGATCAGCAGCGGGATCTCCCGCTCCCCGCAGGGGAGATGGAGCGCGTCCTCTTCGTCGTCCCGCACCAGATACGTGCCGTAGAGGCCCGCCTGGACGTTCCACCGCGTGATGTTCATCGCGTGGTCGTGATACCACCACTGGGCCGCCTGGTGGTCGTTCGGATACTCGGAGAGCTGGGCGTCCCCGAAGCCCACCGCGTTGTCCGCCCAGCCGTCGTTTCCCCCGCCGGTCTGCGCGCCGTGCAGATGCGTGACCGACCAGGCCGGAAGCGCGGCCACGTCCTTGTTCGGCTCGACGCCCCCGCGTCCGGGCAGCGTGGCGGGGCTCGGGTCGGCCCGCGGCACCTCCACCGAGGTGACGGGATACTCGCTGCTCTTCGGGATGCGGTTGGTCCACGCGATACGGATGCGGCGACCGCGCCGCACCTCGATGGTCGGACCCGGCACCCGCCCGTCGTACCCCCACATCAGGGTGGGCGGCAGCTGCGGGTGCAGCCGGATCCAGGCCGGGCGCAGCGCGATCTCGGTCTCCGCGGGCACGTCGGTCTCGTCGTGCACGTCGACGGAGTCCGGCCGGAGGACCGGCGGCACCGGGAGCGGCGCCACGTACGGCGTCAGCTCCCCGCTTGCCGTCCGCCCGGTCCGTCCCGGGTCCGGGGCCGGGTGGTCCGTGGTGCGCTCGATGATGTCGGTCAAGATGAACACCCCCGTGTTGATCAGTTCCGTTGATCAGTTCCGTTGATCAGGTCCGTTTGATCAGGTCCGTTGATCAATGCAAATGCAATGGCCCTTGTCCTGCGGCTCATTGGGCGGCCTGGTCAGTTGCCGCCCCCTCACACCAGATAAGACTCCCGGCACCCTCACCAAGTTCCATGAATCCCCCATTCCGCAGGAAAAGTATCGGAATGCACATAGGGAATTGGGCAGTCCTGTTGTGGGTCTGCCGTCAGTGACCGCTGTTACTTTCGGAGCATGACCGAACGTGCACTCCGTCTGCTGCGACAGGACCCGCGCTTGGCCGAGCTGGCCGCGTTCCCTTTCGCATTCGACCTGTCCCGCGCGGACCACGTCGAAGAGGTCCGCCTCGCGTCCGGTGGCCCGCTGGAGGCGATCGCCGGAGACGATTCCGGGGGCACGTATTTCGTGTGCGGAGACGGTTCCGTGCTGTACGCGGATTCCGAGGGGTCCGCCGGGGTCATCGGGGACAGCGTGGACGACGCCCTGGAGATCCTCGTAGGCCTCCCCGGCTGGCACGACTACGTGGGCCTGTCGCCGACCGACGGCGAGGCGCGGATACTCGCCGAAGTCGCCGACACGGAGGGCGACTTCCGCGAGGACTGCGTGCCCGACCTGGACGCGCACCGCAGCGAACTGCGGGCCGCGCTCGGCCTCCCCGCGCGCTCCCCCGTACAGCTCGTCGCGCGTCTGCACGCGGCCCTGCTGCGCACCGAACCGGACCACCTCCTCCTCAACGCGGCCGAGCACCTGGCGTACCGGCGGCTGGACCCGCATCCGCGCCCGCCCCTGTGGGAGCAGGTGCTCGCCAAGGGGCGCACCGACCTGGCCCTGCTGCGGACCGGCGACCGCACGGTCTGGGACGGCGTCGCCCGGGACCGGCCGCGCCGGGTGGCGGCGCTGCGGGCCGCGCAGTACGACCGGCGGAACACCGACCGCACGCTCCTGCGCCATCTGCTCAAGCACGAGGCGGACGCCTCCATGTCGGACGAACTGCGGCTCGCCGTCGTGCTGGTCGGGCTGCACTGCCTCGACGAGGACCTGCCGCTGCTGCGCGAGGTGCACGAGACGACGTACGACACCTGGTGCGGTCTGGCCGGGCTTCCGGAGGAAGCGGGTCAAGTCCAGGAGTGGGCGCGGTCGTTCGACGTGTCCAACTACGGGGTGGACCCCGACGACGAGCCGGAGACCACCTGGCTCGAACTCGCCCGCGAGCAGGGCATGGTGGAGACGGCCCGCACCCATCTGATCCGCGCACTGGACGACACCGGGCCCGACCCGGCACAACTGGCCGTGCTGCGGGACGAGTTCACGCTGATCGGCGACTACACCCAGGCGATCCGCGCCCAGTGGCTGCACCGCTCGCTCCAGGGCACCGAGCGGGCCCGCGCGGACGCGGACGCGCGGCTGGCCGAGTTGGAGCGAAAGGCGGTGGAGGCCGCGGGGGCGGAGTCGTAGGGGCCACCAGGACCGAGCCGCGCCACACCCCGACGTGACGCCCCTCGCCATCCCTCGCCGCCCCATGCCGCCCCATGCCGCACCTCGCCATCCCTCGCCGCCCCTCGCCATCCCTTGCCGCCCCTCGCCGCCCTCGCCATCCCAAGCCGCCGCTCGCCGCCCTCGCCATCCCGCCCCGCCCGCACCCCCTCGCCCCCCCTCGCCATCCCTCACCGTCCCGCGCCGCCCCACACCAACCACACCAACCACACCCCACACACCCACACACCCACACGCCCCCACACCAGCTGACGCGGTAGCCGCCGGGCCAGGCCAAGCCCGGGGCCGGGGCCAAGCCCGGGGCCAAGCCCGGGGCCAAGCCCGGGGCCAGGGCCAGGCCCGGGGCCAGACCCGGGGCCGGGGCCAAGCCCGGGGCCGCGAAAAGCCGACCCCGCCAACCACCCGCTCACCTGAGCACCCCGCATCACAATCTGGTCTCGCTGCCCCTCCAGGGTCTTGCCACCCGCCCGTGTAATCGATTCCAATCCTCCGTGTAATCGATTCCACAAGGAGGTGGACCGGCGATGGCGAGCATCAAGGACGTCGCGGCCGAGGCAGGCGTGTCCGTCGCCACGGTCTCCCGCGTCCTGAACAGTCACCCCTCGGTCAGCCCGGCCGCCCGCGCCCGCGTCCTCGCGGCCGTGGAGAGCCTCGGCTACCGCCCGAACGCCGTCGCCCGCTCCCTGCGCACCGCCGAGACCCGCACGCTCGGCCTGGTCATCAGCGACGTGCTGAACCCGTACTTCACGGCCCTGGCCCGCTCCGTCGAGGAAGCGGCCCGCGCGCTGGGCTACAGCGTGATCATCGGCAACGCCGACGAGCGGCCCGAGCTCCAGGACCACCACGTGCGCACGCTCCTGGACCGCAGGATCGACGGGCTCCTGGTCTCGCCCACCGACGGCGGCTCCCCGCTGATGCTCGACACCGCGCGCTCCAGCACGCCGATGGTCTTCGTGGACCGCTGGATCCCGGGCGTGGACGTCCCCGTCGTCCGCGCCGACGGCCGCCGGGCCGTGCGTGATCTGGTCGCTCACCTGCATGGCCTCGGCCACCGCAGGCTCGCGATCATCGCCGGTCCCGCGGCCACCACCACCGGCAGCGAGCGCGTCGAGGCCTTCCGCGAGGCGCTCGCCGCGTACGGGCTTCCGCTGCCCGACGACCACATCGGGCAGGGCGACTTCCAGGCCGACAGCGGACGCCGGGCCACCGAGCGGTTCCTGGCACTGCCCGAGCCGCCGCACGTCATCTTCGCCGCGGACAACCTGATGGCGCTCGGCTCGCTGGACGCGATCCGCGCGCACGGGCTGCGCGTGCCGCACGACATCGGCCTCGCCGCCTTCGACGACATCCCGTGGTTCGTGCACACCGACCCGCCGATCACCGCCATCGCGCAGCCGACCGGAGATCTGGGCCGGGCCGCCGTACAGGCCCTGGTCGACCGCATCGAGGGCAGGAGCCCGCGGTCCGTGACCCTGCCCGCACGTCTCGTCGTACGCCGCTCCTGCGGCGAGTCCCCCACCGACCAGAGGAGCACCACGTGAGCGACAAGGACGCGTTGCCGCGCGACGCCGACGGCGGCCGCGAGGAGCTGCTGCGGATCGAGGGGATCCGCAAGACGTTCCCCGGCGTCGTCGCACTCGACTCGGTCGACTTCGACCTGCGCCGCGGCGAGGTGCACGTACTGCTCGGCGAGAACGGCGCGGGCAAGAGCACGCTCATCAAGATGCTCTCCGGCGCCTACCGCCCCGACGCGGGACGCATCCTGGTGGACGGCGAAGAGGTCCGCATCCACGGGGCACAGGACGCCGAGCGGCTCGGCATCGCCACGATCTACCAGGAGTTCAACCTCGTACCCGACCTCACCGTCGCCGAGAACATCTTCCTTGGCCGCCAGCCGCGCCGCTTCGGGATGATCGACCGCAAGGCGATGGAGGCGGCCGCCGGGGAACTCCTCGAACGGGTCGGCGTGCAGGTGTCGCCGCGCGCCAAAGTGCGCGAACTGGGCATCGCCCGGCTCCAGATGGTCGAGATCGCCAAGGCGCTCAGCCTGGACGCGCGCGTCCTGATCATGGACGAGCCGACGGCCGTCCTGACGAGCGAGGAGGTCGACAGACTCTTCGCGATCGTGCGGCAGTTGCGGGCGGACGGCGTCGGCGTCGTCTTCATCACCCACCACCTGGAGGAGATCGCGGCGCTCGGCGACCGCGTGACCGTCCTGCGCGACGGCCGCAGCGTCGACCAGGTGCCCGCGTCGACCGCCGAGGACGAGCTCGTACGGCTGATGGTGGGCCGCAGCATCGAGCAGCAGTATCCGCGCGAACGCCCGGACACCGGGGGCGCGTTGCTCTCCGTGCGGGGCCTCACCCGGGACGGCGTCTTCCACGACGTCAGCTTCGAGGTGCGGGCCGGTGAGGTCGTCGGCCTCGCGGGGCTCGTCGGCGCGGGGCGGACCGAGGTGGCGCGTGCCGTCTTCGGCGCCGATCCGTACGACGCGGGTTCGGTCGACGTACGCGGTGAACGGCTGCCCCGGCACGACGTGATTGCCGCGATGGGCGCCGGCATCGGCCTCGTACCGGAGGACCGCAAGGGACAGGGGCTTCTCCTCGACGCCTCCGTGCAGGAGAACCTCGGTCTGGTGACGCTGCGTTCGGCGACGCGGGCCGGGCTCGTGGACCTCAAGGGGCAGCGCGTCGCGGCGGCCGGGATCGCCGAGCGGCTCGGCGTGCGGATGGCCGGGCTCGGCCAGCACGTGCGCACGCTGTCCGGCGGCAACCAGCAGAAGGTCGTCATCGGCAAGTGGCTGCTGGCCGACGTCAAGGTCCTGATCCTCGACGAGCCGACGCGCGGCATCGACGTGGGCGCGAAGGTCGAGATCTACCAGCTCATCAACGCACTGACGGCCTCCGGCCACGCGGTCCTGATGATCTCCAGCGATCTGCCCGAGGTCCTCGGCATGAGCGACCGCGTGCTCGTCATGGCGCAGGGCCGCATCGCGGGCGAACTCACGGCGGACGAGGCGACGCAGGACGCGGTGATGGCGCTCGCCGTCAGCAGTACGGCGGCGGACACCTCCGCGGCGACAGAGAACGAAGCAACCGAAGGGAAGGCCTCCCGTGGCCACTGAAACGCTGAAGAGCAACGCGGGTGGCGCCACCGGCCTTCGCCGCGTCCTGCTCGACAACGGCGCCCTGAGCGCCCTGGTCGTCCTGCTCGTGGCGATGTCGCTGCTGTCGGGCGACTTCCTCACCACCCAGAACCTGCTCAACGTGGGCGTGCAGGCCGCCGTCACGGCGATCCTCGCGTTCGGCGTCACCTTCGTGATCGTCTCGGCGGGCATCGACCTGTCGGTCGGCTCGGTGGCCGCGCTCTCGGCCACCGTCCTTGCCTGGTCGGCGACTTCGCAGGGCCTTCCGGTCTGGCTCGCGGTCGTCCTCGCCGTCGGGACCGGCGTGGCGTGCGGGTTCGTGAACGGCCTGCTCGTCTCGTACGGCAAGCTCCCGTCGTTCATCGCGACGCTGGCGATGCTGTCGGTGGCCCGCGGTCTCTCCCTGGTCATCTCGCAGGGCAGCCCGATCCCGTTCCCCGACTCGGTCTCCCACCTCGGCGACACCATCGGCGGCTGGCTGCCGGTCCCGGTCATCGTGATGATCGCGATGGGCCTGATCACGGCGCTCATCCTGGGGCGTACGTACATCGGCCGGTCCATGTACGCGATCGGCGGCAACGAAGAGGCGGCCCGGCTCTCCGGGCTGCGCGTGAAGCGGCAGAAGCTCGTCATCTACGGCCTGTCCGGCCTCTTCGCCGCCGTCGCGGGCATCGTCCTCGCCTCCCGTCTGGTCTCCGCGCAGCCGCAGGCCGCCCAGGGGTACGAGCTGGACGCCATCGCCGCGGTCGTCATCGGCGGCGCCAGCCTGGCGGGCGGGGTCGGCAAGGCGTCCGGCACCCTGATCGGCGCGCTGATCCTGGCGGTCCTGCGCAACGGCCTGAACCTCCTGTCCGTGTCCGCCTTCTGGCAGCAGGTCGTGATCGGCGTCGTCATCGCGCTCGCGGTTCTCCTCGACACCCTGCGCCGCAAGGCCGGGGCGACCCCGGGGGCGTCGACCGGCGCGGCGGCCGGCGGCGGGAAGAAGGGGCCGCAGGTGCTGAAGATGGCCCTCGCGGCCGTGCTGGTCGCGGCCGTGGTCGGCGGTGTCTCCTTCTTCAACAGGGGCTCTTCCTCCGGCACGACGACGAAGGTCGGCATGTCGCTCTCCACCCTCAACAACCCCTTCTTCGTGCAGATGAAGGAGGGCGCGCAGGCGGAGGCCGAGAAGGCGGGCATCGATCTCACGGTCACGGACGCGCAGAACGACGCGTCGCAGCAGACCAACCAGTTGCAGAACTTCACCGGCGAAGGCATGAAGTCGATCATCGTCAACCCCGTGGACTCGGACGCCGTGGGTCCCGCGGTGCGGGGCGCCAACAAGGCGGACATCCCGGTGATCGCCGCCGACCGCGGCGTGAACAAGGCGAAGGCCGCGACCCTCGTCGCCTCCGACAACGTCGCGGGCGGCAAGCTCGCCGCGAAGACCCTCGCGGAGAAGCTGGGCGGCAAGGGCAAGATCGTCACGCTCCAGGGCGTCGCGGGCACGTCGGCGAGCCGCGAGCGCGGCAAGGGCTTCGCCGAGGGCATCAAGGAGTACCCCGGCATCAAGGTCGTCGCCTCCCAGCCCGCGGACTTCGACCGCACCAAGGGCCTGGACGTCATGACGAACCTCATGCAGTCGAACCCCGGCATCGACGGCGTCTTCGCCGAGAACGACGAGATGGCGCTCGGCGCCGCCAAGGCCCTGGGCGGCAAGGCGGGCAAGTCGGTCTCGGTGGTCGGCTTCGACGGAACGCCCGACGGGCTCAAGGCCGTCGAGGCGGGCACGCTGTACGCGTCGGTGGCGCAGCAGCCGAAGGAGCTGGGCAAGATCGCCGTGCAGAACGCGGTGAAGGCGGTGCGCGGCAAGGACGTCGACTCGATGGTGAAGGTCCCGGTGAAGGTGGTCACGGAGAAGAACGTGGCCGACTTCTCCTGAGGCCGCCTCTTGAAGCCGCCCCTCCTGAGGCCGCTGCCCCTTGAGGCCAGCGCCTCTTGAGGCCGCCGCCCCTTGAGGCCATCACGCGGGACATCCCCACCGTCGTACCTACGCAGGAGCTGGACACCACAGATGCACGACGACCACGACGACGCCACGTACGACCTCCTGGTCGTCGGGTCGGCCAACGCCGACCTGGTGATCGGCGTCGAGCGCCGCCCCGCCCCCGGCGAGACGGTCCTCGGCTCCGACCTGGCGACCCATCCGGGCGGCAAGGGCGCGAACCAGTCGGTCGCGGCGGCCCGCCTGGGCGCCAGGACCGCCCTGCTCGCGCGGGTCGGCGACGACGCGCACGGGCGGCTCCTGATCGACTCCCAGCGCGCGGCGGGCGCGGACACGGTCGGCGTCCTGGTCGGCGGGGCGCCCACGGGCGTCGCGCTGATCACCGTCGACCCGTCGGGCGACAACAGCATCGTGGTCTCGCCCGGCGCAAACGCCCGGCTGACCCCCGAGGACATCCGCGCGGCGGGCAGTCTGCTCGCCGCGTCCAGGGTGGTCTCGACGCAGCTGGAGATCCCCGTCGAGTCGGTGACGGAGCTCGTACGCACCTTGCCGGCCACGGCGCGCTTCGTCCTCAACCCCTCGCCTCCGGCGCCGCTGCCGCGGGAGGTCCTCGCGGCCTGCGACCCGCTGGTGGTGAACGAGCACGAGGCGCGGTACATCCTGGGCGACGGCGCGGCGGCCTCGGACTCCCCCGCGGACTGGGCGCGCGCGCTGCTCGCGCTCGGCCCCCGCTCGGTGGTGATCACCCTGGGGGCCGAGGGAGCCCTGACGGCGTCCCCCGGTGGCTCCCCCGTCTCCGTGCCCAGCCCCGAGGTGGACGCGGTGGACACGACCGGCGCGGGCGACGCGTTCACGGCGGCCCTGGCCTGGCGCCTGGGCCTGGGCGATGACCTCCCGACGGCGGCGGCGTACGCGACGCGCGTGGGGGCGGTCTCGGTCACCCGGCAGGGCGCCCAGGAGTCCTACCCGACGGCGGACGAGATTCCGGTCCGGGAAGACGGTGCGCCGGCATGAAGAGGAGCGGCATCCTCAACCGCCATCTCTGCGGCGCCCTGGCCGAGTTGGGCCACGGGGACACGGTTCTGGTCTGCGACGCGGGCATGCCGATCCCGCCGGGCCCCCGGGTCGTCGACCTGGCGTTCCGTGCGGGAGTCCCCTCCTTCGCCGAGGTCCTGGACGGCCTGCTCGCCGAGCTGGTGACGGAGGGCGGAACGGCGGCGACGGAGGTCCGGGAGGCGAACCCGGCGACCGCCGAGCTCCTCGCGGCCCGCGTCACGCCCCTCGCCCTGATCCCCCACGAGGAACTCAAGGACCGCACGGCCACGGCCCGCCTGGTGGTCCGCACCGGCGAGGCCACGCCGTACGCCAACGTCCTGCTGCGGTGCGGGGTGTTCTTCTAGCCGACCCCGCCGGGAAAGCTCAGCGTCCGGTACACCGTCACCCCGCCCGCCAGTTCCGTGCACGCCTGGGCCGCCGCGCTGACCCGGGCCGTGTACGAGGGGTCGGCGGTGTCCAGCAGGATGCCCAGGGTCGTGCCGCTGTGGGCGACGGCCACGCCCAGGCCGCCGACCTCCCGGCAGATCTCCCGCATCGGCTCCAACGCCGCTTTGTGGCGCAGGAGTTGGTTCATCCGGGCGCTGCGCGTCGCGACCCGGCCCACCTCCGCGAGGTCGCGGCGGCGCACGGCGCACGCGAGGCGGTCGAGCAGGCGGGCGTACTCGTGGCGGTCGGCCAGGGTGAACGGCTTGGGGATGCGGTTGAAGTCCACCGTGTCGACCGAGCCGCCCTCGTCGATCCCCACCACGGCCATGACGGGCAGCGATCCGAGGATGCCGCGCAGCCGCACGGTGCGGTGGTGGAAGGCGACGATCGCCGGATAGAGCACCCCGTCGGTGGGTTCGATCTCCGCCAGCAGCCGCTCGATCCGCGCCGGCGGCATCGGGACGCCCAGCGCCTGTCCGACCGCCCGCGCGGTCGCGACCAGATCGGCCGATGAGCTCGCAAGCCCCTTGCCCTCGGGGATGACGCTGGTGACGTGGAGGGTCCCACCGGCCGCCACGCCCGTCTGCCGGTGCGCCAACTCGGCGATCGTACGCGCCAGTCGGAGCGCCTTGGTCTTGTGCGCGGGACGGACCGCCACCTCCCCGAAGCCGGGTTCGGGCCGGAACGTGGCCATCGTCCACCGCGCGACGGGCAACGTCACCAGGAAGTCGCCGTCCTCCTCCGGCAGCACGCCCTGAAGCAGCTCGCCGAAGGTCCCGAAGGCGGTGCCCACCCCGATCCCGGCCGATCCCGCGTCCATGGCCGGGCGGGGCCGCGGCCCGGCCTCCTGGAACAGCTTCACAGGTCTCCTCTCAACGTCCCGTACGCCTCCAGCGCCCACAGGCTGCCACACCCTTCATCGTCTTGACAATCATTTTCATCTAGTGTGATGCTCTCGGCTCGTCGACCGACACAGGGGGCAGCGACAGAGATGCACGACCACATAGCCGAAGCGGTGAAGAAACCCGATCTCATATCCCTGGAGCCGGACTTGGTCTGTCTCCGGTTCGAGACGATGAAGATCTATTCGGCTCTGGGAGCGGTCCGCCACCTTCTCGACACGGGAGCGGTGAAACCCGGCGACACGCTCATCGACAGTTCCAGCGGTATCTACGCCCACGCACTGGCGCTCGCCTGTCACCGCCACGGAATGAAATGCCACATCGTGGGTTCCACGACCGTGGACCACACGCTCCGCGTCCAGCTGGACATTCTCGGCGCCACGCTGGAACAAGTGCGGCCGTCCAGGAATCTCCGGCTCGACCAAGAGCTGAGAGTGCGGCGCATCGCCGAGATACTCGAAGCGAATCCCTCCTACCACTGGATGCGGCAATACCACGACCGCATTCACTATCTCGGCTACCGCGACGTGGCCGCGACGATCGACGCCGAGGTGCCCGAAGGGCCGCTCGCCCTGGTGGGCGGGGTCGGCTCGGGGGCTTCGACCGGTGCCATCGCCGGATATCTGCGGGACGCGGGCCGCGATGTCTCGCTCGTCGGCGTCCAGCCTTTCGGCAGCGTCACCTTCGGGTCCGAGCACGTGGCCGATCCGGACATGATCATCGCCGGTATCGGCAGCGCCATCGAATTCCAGAACGTCCGGCACGAGGCCTATGACCGCGTGCACTGGGTGAATTTCGACTGCGCGGTCTCCGGGGCGGTCTCGCTCCTCAGGAACAGCGGGATATTCGCCGGTCTGTCCACCGGCGCCGCCTATCTGACCGCTCTCTGGGAACAGCGCCGCGACGCCTCCCGCACGTACGTCTTCATCGCCGCGGACACGGGCCACCGCTATGTCGAGAGCGCCTACGCGAAACACGCCGAGGCGCCGGACATCGACACCCTGAAGCCGCACGAGATCAGCTCGCTCGACGAGCTGCGGCACCCCTGGTCGACCACGTCCTGGCCCGACCTTCCCTGAGGGCTCCGGCCTGCGCCGACGGCCCCGGCCCTTCCCGACGACGCCGACCTGCGCCGACGGCCCCGCGCTCCCTGACCCTGCCCGGCCTTTCCGCCGGCGTCCACCACCACACGGAGAGAACTCCCCATGTCACACCCCGATCCGCGCACGCCCCACAACGTCGCGGAGCTCATCGACGCCGTCCTGGCGGGCGCGTACGGTCCCGACCCCAAAGACCTCTCCGTCACCAGCGCGTTCTGGCTGTACAACACCACCCGTCTCGCGGGCAGCCAAGTGACCTACCACAACCACTACTTGCTCCTGCGGGTCGGCACGGCGTTCGGCGCCTGCTCCTTCGAGGCCGGTGAACTCGGCCCGGACTTCTGCGAGAACGCCTCGGGCCACAGCCTCGACAAACTGCTGCGCGCCGAGTCCACGCCCGTCCGCATCGCCGCGCTCGACGCCTATCTCGCGCAGGTGAGCCCGCACCGGGACGCCGCCGAAGCCGAGCGCGTCGCGCTGCCCACCGGCACCCCGGAGGTCCGGGCGGTGGCCCGCGACGCCGCCATCGCCGGGCTGCTCGACATCGAGCCGGGCGCCAAGGTGGCCCTGATCGGCGTGGTGAACCCGCTCGTCGCGGCCATACGGGAGCGGGGCGGGGTCTGCCTGCCCTGCGACCTCAACCTCCGCACGACCCAGTGGGGCGACCCGGTCACCGACGACATGACGGAGGTCCTCCGGGAGGCCGACGCGGTGGTCGCCACCGGGATGACGCTGAGCAACGGCACCTTCGACCTGATCCTCGCGCACTGCCGCGAGCACGGGGTGCCGCTGGTCGTGTACGCGCAGAGCGGCAGTGCCGTGGCCCGCGCGTTCCTGTCCGCCGGGGTCACCGGGCTCTCCGCGGAGCCCTTCGCGTTCTCGCAGTTCAGCGCGGACGAGACGCCGCTCTACCGCTACAAGGAGGCGGCGTGAGCGTCGACTCCAAGGAGCCCGCCGTGGCGCGCGGGGACGCGGGCGCGGACGAGGCGCTGCCCGGTGACTGGCGGATGGCCCGTGCGCTGTGGCCCGTCCTGGTCGCCTCGGCGGTCGGCCTGCTGCCGTTCACCGTCTTCAGCACGTACTTGGTGCCGATGGCCGAGGACGCCGACAGCAGCGTCGCCACCCTGGGGGGCTTGCGCGGACTCGGCGGGCTCGCCGCCCTGCTGGTGGGCACCGCGCTCGCCCCGCTGATCGACCGGGTGCGCAAGGAGTGGGCGGCGGCGGGCGGGCTCGCCGCGCTCGGGGTGTCCGCGGCGCTCGGCGCGAGCGGGGACTTCATCCTGCTCGCCGTGTTCTGCCTGCTGGTCGGCGCCAGTACGTCGGTCCTGAACCCGGCGCTGACCGCGGCGGCGGCCGACCGCTTCGGGTCCGGGAAGGCCGCGGGGCGCGCGGCGACGCTCGTCACGGCCACGCAGTCGATGACCGCGATGCTGGCGGCGCCGGTGATCGCGCTGCCCGCGCTGTTCTGGGGCTGGCAGGGCGATCTGTTCGCCGTGACCGGGGTGTCGCTGCTGCTGGCCGCGGTCTTCTTCGTACGGGGCAAGGACAGGCCGGTCGAGGAGCGGGACGACTCTCCGCGCCTCGGCTACATCGCCTCCTTCAAGGCGCTCGGGGCGATCCCCGGTGTCGTGCCGCTGCTGCTCATCGCCCTGCTGCGCACCGCCGTCTTCATGGGATACCTCTCCTACCTTGCGGCCTATTACGACGACCGCTTCCACCTCGACCCCGGGCTCTTCGCGTTCGTGTGGACGCTGAGCGGCGCGTCGTTCTTCGTCAGCAACCTCCTCACGGGGCGGATCACGAACTCCGAGGACCCGCGGCTCGGCACCGAGCGGATGCTGGCCGTCGGTCTGCTCGCCGCGCTCGTCTCGGTCGTGGGCTTCTACTTCACGCACTGGCTGCCGCTCGCGCTCGCGATGACGTCCCTGCACGCCGCGAGCCATGCCGTCGTCGCCGCGTGCGTGGTCAGCCTGCTCGTCCGGCGCTGCGGAACACAGCGCGGCGCGGCCCTGAGCGTGAACGCAGCGGGCATGAGCCTCGGTGTCTTCGTGGGCGCAGGCCTGGGCGGCCTCGGCCTCGGCCTGGCCGGCTACCCGGGAGTCGCGGCGACGTTCGGCGCCCTGGTCCTGGCGGCACTGGCGGCAGCGGCGGTCGTCCTCCGGACAGACCGGACAGACCGGGCGGAAGGCGAGCTGCTGGAGGAGGACGGCCAGGCATCCACGGGTGCCGCCGACGGAGACCCGGCGGACGGAGGTGCGGCAAGCGAAGGCCCGGCGGACGGTGAAGGCCCCGCCGGCAAGGGGGCCGCGAAGGGGTCCGGGACGACCCCCACCTAGCGCCACGCGTCCGCCGCGCCGCAGCCGCGGTCGCAGCCGCAGCCGCCCGGGGGGAGTCCGGTCGGCGACCGGCCGCTCTCCCACCCGCCATCCGGCACATCCCTGCCCCATCCCCCGACCCGAGAGGCCCGCCCATGCCCCCGCCGTTCACGCCGTCCCCCACGGCAGCCCCCGCCGCGGTCGTCGGCGTCGGTTCTCCGGATCCGCCGGTGCGAGGCGCGAGGCAACGGCTCGGGTCTCGGGCGGGCCTTGCGGCGACCTGCCTCGCGCTCCTCCTCGTCCTGCTCCTCTCCGTCGTCGTGGCCATCGGCCTCGGCTCCGCCGTCGTCTCGCCGGGTGACACGGCCCGGCTGCTGTGGGCGGCGCTGAGCGGCGGAAGCATCGACGCCGACGAGTTGACGACGTATCAGATCATCTGGCAGATCCGCACGCCCCGCGTGCTCCTCGCGGCGCTGGTGGGAGCCGGCCTCAGCGCGGTCGGCGTCGCCATCCAGGCGCTGGTGCGCAACGCCCTCGCCGACCCGTTCGTCCTGGGCGTCTCCTCCGGCGCCTCGGTCGGCGCCGTCGCCGTCACGGTCACCGGAGGGCTCGCGGCCCTCGGCATCTACGCGGTGTCGGCGGGCGCGTTCATCGGCGCGCTCGTCGCCTCCCTCCTCGTGTACGCCGCCTCGGCGAGCCGCGGTGGCGGACTCTCGCCGCTGCGGCTCGTCCTGACGGGCGTGGCCATGGCACTCGGCTTCCAGGCCGTGATGAGCGTGATCATCTACTTCGCGCCGGACAGCGAGGCGACCAGCATGGTCCTGTACTGGACGATGGGCAGCTTCGGCGCCGCGAGCTGGGGCGCGCTGCCCGTCGTGGCCGCCTGCGTGCTGCTCGGTGTCGCCGTGCTCCACCGCTACAGCAGGGCCCTCGACGTCCTGGCACTCGGCGACGAGACCGCGACGAGCCTGGGCATCAGCCCCGACCGGCACCGAAAGGGCCTGCTCCTGCTCGCCTCACTGATCACCGGGGTGATGGTCGCCGTGAGCGGCGCGATCAGCTTCGTCGGCCTGGTCATGCCCCATCTCGTACGCATGGTGGTCGGCGCCACGCACGCCCGCGTGCTCGCCGTCGCGCCGCTGGTCGGAGCGGTGTTCATGGTCTGGGTCGACCTGGTGTCACGGACCCTCGTGGCGCCGCGCGAGCTGCCCCTCGGGGTCATCACGGCCCTGGTCGGAGTGCCGGTGTTCGTCGCGCTGATGCGTCGCAAGGGCTATATGTTCGGAGGCCGTTGAGATGGACCTCGTACTCGACGGCCTGTCCGTCACCCTCGACGGCAAACTCCTCGTCCGGGATCTCTCCCTGGAGGTGGGCAGCGGCCAGATCGTCGGCCTGGTGGGCCCGAACGGCAGCGGCAAGTCCACCGCGCTCAAGTGCGTCTACCGCGCGCTGCGCCCCAGCTCGGGCGTGGTCCGCGTGGGCGACGACGATCTCTCCCGCCTGTCGCCGCGCCGCGGCGCGCAGGTCGTGGCCGCGATGGCTCAGGACGGCTCGGTGGACCTCGACTTCACGGTGGCGGAGGTCGTGGCCCTGGGCCGCGCACCCCACCTGCGCGGAAACCAGGCCCTCGGCGCGCGCGAACGGGAGCTGTGCGCGCGGACGATGGCGCGTCTCGACCTCACTCGCCTCGCGGACCGCGGCATCCTCACCCTCTCGGGCGGCGAACGCCAACGCGTCCTGCTGGCGCGGGCGTTGGTGCAGGAGCCACGGGTCCTGGTCCTCGACGAGCCGACCAACCACCTCGACGTCCGCCACCAGATAGAACTCCTCTCGCTCCTGAAGGCCTCGGGCCTCACCGTCCTCGTGGTCCTGCACGACCTCAACCTCGCGGCGGCCGCGTGCGACCGCATCGGCGTGCTGTCGCAGGGCGCGCTGGTGGCCGCGGGGACGCCGGATGAGGTGCTCACCACGGGTCTGGTCGAGGAGGTGTTCGGCGTCAAGGCCAGCGTGATCACCCACCCCCTGACCGGCGACCCCCAACTCCTCTACGCGCTGACCTCCTCAACTCCCTTGTGAGCCAGCCCCTTTGCCCCCCATCCAACACCGCTCTCCGAACCACCCCCTCTGAATCTCCTCCTCTGATTCCCCTCCCCTTGAATCTCCTCCCCTGAAAGGCACCACCAGGCCATGCCCAGAACACGCACCACCATCGGATCAGCGCTCGCGGCGGCCCTGCTGCTCGCGGGATGCGGCGCCGAGGTCGAACCGGCCTCCAAGGACGCGGGCGCCCCCAAGAAGGTCACCGTCAAGCGCTGCGGCGAGCCGGTCACGTACACGACTCCGCGGCGCGCGGTGGTCTACGAGGGCGGCAGCGCGGACAAGATGTTCAGCCTGGGGCTGACCAAGCACGTGCACGGCTATGTGATGCCCCCGGCCAACCCGCCGGTGAGTGAGTCCCCTTGGGCGTCGGAGTACGCGAAGGTGAAGATGCTCAGCGACGACCTGCTCAACAAGGAGCTGGTCGTGGAGGCGAAGTCCGACTTCGTCGTCGCGGGATGGAACTCGGGCTTCAGCGACCAGCGGGGCATCACCCCGCAGATCCTGGACAAGCTCGGCATCCAGAGCTTCATGCACACGGAGAGCTGCTTCAACTACCCCAAGTACCCGCAGAAAGTGACCCCGTTCAAGGCCCTGTACTCGGACCTGGACCGGCTGGGCACGATCTTCGGGGCCGAGAAGAAGGCGGACGAGGTCGTGGACGGCCTCAAGAAGCGCGTCGCCGCCGTCGAGTCCAAGGCGCCCAAGGGCGACCGGCTCCCCGTCTTCCTCTACGACTCCGGCACGGACCAGCCCTTCACGGCGGGCAGCCAGGTCCCGCCCAACGACATCATCAAGGCGGCCGGCGCCAGGAACGTCTTCGACGGTCTCGACGAGCGCTGGACCCAGGTGAACTGGGAGGCCGTCGCCAAGGCGGAGCCCGAGGTCATCATCATCTTCGACTACGGCGACATGCCCGCCAAGAAGAAGATCGACTTCCTGAAGAAGTCCCCGCACACCAAGGAACTGCCCGCGGTGAAGAAGAACAACTTCTTCGTCCTCGACTACAACGAGGGCATCAGCGGCCCGCGCAACATCGACGGCCTGGAGAAGTTCGGGAAGTACGTACGGGAACTGAAGCGCTGAGGCCCACCGCCTCGTACGGAGCGGCCCGCCACGCCATTCCCCTCCGGGTCCGCCTCACTGGGCCCGGTCGAGCGAGCCCGTCAGGCGTCCGAGGAGTCCCTGGAGGGTGAGGATCTCCTCGACGGTCATCCCGGTCGAGGCGAGGATCCGGCGCGGGACGGGCAGCGCGCGCTCGCGCAGTCCGTCCCCCTCCCCGGTCAGCTGGACGGTCACGGAGCGCTCGTCGGCGGCACTGCGCTCCCGCCGCACGAGCCCCGCCGTCTCCAGCCGCTTGAGCAGCGGCGAGAGCGTGCCGGAGTCGAGGCGCAGCCGCTCGCCGATGGCCTTGACGGGCTGCGGGCCGTGCTCCCAGAGCACCAGCATCACCAGGTACTGGGGGTACGTGAGACCCAGGTCCTTGAGGGCGTCGCGGTAGACGCCGCCGAAGGCGCGCGAGGCGGCGTGCAGCGAGAAGCAGACCTGGTGGTCGAGGCGGAGCAGCTCGGCGTCGGGCACGCCGAGCGCCTCGGGCACGTCCGGCGCGTCCGGCAGCCCGGCGTCCGGCGTATCGGGCAACCCGGCGTCCGGCGCGTCGGGCAGCTCGCCTCCGGGCGGGGGCGGTACGGCGGTCGGCGATGACGTCATGGCTCCAGCGTACCTCGCACACGCCATTAAGTTGTGCACAACTAAATCGTGTGCAACCATTATGGGCAGAGCGAACGACCACCGTTCCTCTCGTTCCGTTCTCCGTCCGAGGGAAGAGGCATCCCATGAACGCGCTGTACACCGCCGTCGCCACCGCCAACGGCCGCGAGGGCCGCGCCGTCAGCTCCGACGGCCAGATCGACCTCGCGCTCGCCATGCCCCCGGCCCTCGGCGGCAACGGACAGGGCACCAACCCCGAGCAGCTCTTCGCCGCCGGGTACGCGGCCTGCTTCGCCAGTGCGATGGGTGCGGTCGCCCGTGAGATGAAGGTCGACACCAAGGACGTCTCGGTCACCGCCGAGGTCTCCATCGGCAAGGACGACACGGGCTTCGGCCTCGCGGTCGTGATGCGCGTGGAGCTGCCGGACTCCCTGGCCGGCGAGACCGGTCAGAAGCTGGTCGAGGCCACGCACGCGTACTGCCCGTACTCGAAGGCGACGCGCGGCAACATCGAGGTCGAGCTCGTCATCGAGTAGTCGCACGGCGAGGTCGAGCCCGTCGTCAAGTAGTCGCACGGTGAGGTCGAGCCCGTCGTCGAGCAGCGGCCCGGTCGCGGACGCGACCGGGCCGGGGGCCGGACAGGACAGGGCCGGACAGGACAGGGCCGGACGCCGGGTACCGTAGAGGTACCGATCTCATGGGCCTCCTGGTGGGCTGCGTGAACCCCAGGAGGCCCAGCATGACGACGAACCGCGGACGCAAGGACGTGATCCGGAACCGGATGACGTCGACCGGCGAGTCGTACAACGTCGCCGCCCGCAACCTCAAGGCCATGAAGGACATGGGCGCGACCCGCGAGGCGGTCGTCACGCAGCGCTGGCAGCCCGCCGAGACCCTGGACGTGCCCTGCCCCTGCGGCGGCACGTGCGAGCCGGGCGAGAAGTGCGACCGCTGCCACGCCCGCCACCGCCACGTGGCCCGCTACCCCGGCAGCCGTACCGAGGTCGAGACCTGGGCCGACCGCTATGACTGCATGGGCTGCGCGTCCTCGTACACCATCCTCGTCGTCCTGCCGGGCCGCCCGTGGGGCATCGCCGAGACGGTGGTCCAGGGTGCGGACGCCGAGCCGGTGGTCAAGGCCCGGGTCTTCCCGGGTGTGAAGCACCCGCTGCTGCGTCCCGAGACCCCCGAAGAGGACTGAGTCCGGCCGCACGCGCGACACCCGAGGGGTGTCCGATATCCGAAACTGGCTGACCGGCATCTGACCGGTTTCCTCTCTTGACGGTGGGTCGTCCCAGCTTCAATATCAGGCAACGCACAACCGCCCCACCCTTCGCTCAGCACAGCTCCAACGCCCTGCGGCATCCGCGTCGCAGGGCGTCAGTACGTTCCGTCCCCCTCGCTGTTCGGAATTCGGAGCCCCACATGAGAATCTCCAGACCCGACATGCCCCGCGCCCTGAGACGGGCCACCGCGGGTGTCGCCACCCTCGCCGCCGCGGGACTGCTGGCCGTCACCGCGCCGACGGCCCTCGCGGCCCCCTCCCCGACGCTCGCGGCCCCCGACATCCCGCTCGCCAACGTCAAGGCGCACCTGACCCAGTTCCAGTCCATCGCGACGGCCAACGGCGGCAACCGCGCCCACGGGCGCCCCGGTTACAAGGCCTCCATCGACTACGCGAAGGCCAAGCTGGACGCGGCCGGGTTCACCACCACCGTGCAGCAGTTCACCTCGAGCGGCGCCACCGGCTACAACCTCATCGCGGACTGGCCGGGCGGCGACGCGAACAACGTCCTGATGGCAGGCGCCCACCTCGACAGCGTCTCCTCGGGCCCCGGCATCAACGACAACGGCTCCGGTTCGGCCGGCGTCCTGGAGACCGCGCTGGCCGTCTCCCGCGCCCAGCTCAAGCCGGCGAAGCACCTGCGGTTCGCCTGGTGGGGCGCCGAGGAGCTGGGCCTGGTCGGGTCGAAGTACTACGTCAACAACCTGCCCGCCACGGAGCGTTCCAAGGTCTCCGGCTATCTCAACTTCGACATGATCGGCTCCCCGAACCCGGGCTACTTCGTCTACGACGACGACCCCACCATCGAGAAGACCTTCAAGGACTACTACGCGGGTCTGAACGTCCCCACGGAGATAGAGACCGAGGGCGACGGCCGCTCCGACCACGCCAGCTTCAAGAACGTGGGCATACCGGTCGGCGGCCTCTTCACCGGCGCCAGCAACACGAAGTCCAGCGCGCAGGCCCAGAAGTGGGGCGGCACGGCGGGCCAGGCCTTCGACCGCTGCTACCACTCCTCGTGCGACACGACGGCGAACATCAACGACACCGCCCTCGACCGCAACAGCGACGCCATCGCCCACGCGATCTGGACGCTCGGCGCGGACACCCCGGTCCCGCCGGGCGACACGTACGAGAACACCGCGGACGTGGCCGTCCCGGACAACGGCGCCGCCGTGACCTCGACGGTGAACGTGACCGGCCGCACGGGCAACGCCCCGGCCGCCCTGAAGGTGGACGTCGACATCCGGCACACCTGGCGCGGTGACCTGGTCGTCGACCTGCTGGCCCCCGACGGCACTGCGTACCGCCTGAAGAACTCCAGCAGCAACGACTCGGCGGACAACGTCATCGCGACGTACACGGTCAACGCGTCGAGCGAGACGGCGAACGGCGCCTGGAAGCTGCGCGTGCAGGACGTGGCGGCGCAGGACACCGGCTACATCAACAGCTGGAAGCTGACGTTCTAGAACCACTCCAGCACTTCAGCACCTCAGCACCTCAGCACCTCAGCACCTCAGCACCTCAGCACCTCAGCACCTCAGCACCGAACCATCGCAGCACCGGTCGACACGCACCGGCGCCCGGCAGCGTCTTCGCCGCCGGGCGCCGGTCCGGTGTTCGGGTGCGTCGCTCAGGCCTCCGTGGGCGCGAGCGTCAGTGAGATGGAGTTGATGCAGTACCGCTGGTCCGTGGGCGTCGGGTAGCCCTCGCCCTCGAACACGTGACCGAGGTGCGAACCGCACCGCGCGCACCGGACCTCCGTGCGCACCATGCCGTGCGAGGCGTCCTCGACGAGCTCGACCGCGTCCGTGTCCTTGGGGTCGAAGAAGCTCGGCCAGCCGCAGTGCGACTCGAACTTCTCCTCCGAGGTGAACAGCTCCGCGCCGCACGCGCGGCAGGAGTAGACACCCTTGGTCTTGGTGTCGGTGTACTCACCGACGAACGCGGGCTCCGTGCCCGCCTGGCGCAGAACCGCGTACTCCGAGGGGCTCAGCTCCGCGCGCCACTGCTCGTCCGGCTTCTCGACGTCGTACGACATGAGACTGAACCCCTTACCTCGATGAATGCGACTGCTTGCGCCCGCGTCGCCTACTGCGACAGCTCGGCCAGGATCTGCGGGCCGAGGTCCGTGACGTCGCCCGCTCCCATGGTGAGAACGAGATCACCGGGCCGTGTCATTCCCGCGACGGTCCGGACGGCCTCGGCCTTGTCGTGCACGGCACGGACGTCGGCGCCCGCGGCCACGGCCGCGTCGGTGATCAGGGCGCTGGTGATGCCGGGGATCGGGTCCTCGCGGGCGGGGTAGATGTCCAGGACCACGGAGGCGTCCGCGAGGGCCAGGGCCTGGCCCATCTCCGTGCCCAGCTCCTGGGTGCGGGAGAAGAGGTGCGGCTGGAAGAGCACCAGGAGGCGCGCGTCGCCCGCGGAGGAGCGCATCGCCTCCAGGTCCGCGGTCATCTCGGTGGGGTGGTGCGCGTACGAGTCGATGACCTGGACGCCCTTCGCCTCGCCCTTGAGCTGGAGGCGGCGCTTGACGCCGGTGTACGAGCCGAGGGCGGACGCGAGGTTGTGCGCCGGGATGCCGAGCGCGATGCCCGCGGCCAGGGCGGCCACCGCGTTGTGTGCGTAGTGGCGGCCGGGGACGGAGACCGTGAAGGTCAGGAACTTGCCGTTCAGGATCACCGTGACCTCGCTGGTCAGGCCGCGCGGGGTGATCTTGTGGATGCGCAGGTCGGCACCCTCGGACTCGCCGTACGTGACGACCTTCAGGTCCGGCAGGGCGCGCACGCGCCGCGTCAGCTCGGCCGCGCCGTCCTGGTCCGCGGCGATCACCAGGGTGCCGCCGGGGACGATCTTGCCCGCGAAGGTCTCGAAGGACTCGTAGATCTCGTCCATCGAGGCGTAGTTGGCGTGGTGGTCGAGCTCCACGTTCAGGACGATGGCGACCTCGGGCGCGTACTTGTGGAAGCTGCGGTCGCTCTCGTCCGCCTCGGCCACGAAGATGTCGCCCTCGCCGTGCAGCGCGTTCGAGCCCGGGGCGTCGAGGTCGCCGCCGATCGCGTACGACGGGTCGAGGCCGAGGGTGGAGAGGGTGACGGCGAGCATCGAGGTCGTCGTGGTCTTGCCGTGCGTGCCGGCCACCGCGATCGGGCGCAGGCCCTCCATGAGGGAGGCGAGCGCGTCCGAGCGGTGGACGACCGGAATGCCGAGCTCCGTGGCGCGGGCCAGCTCGGGGTTGTCGGCGCGGATCGCGGAGGAGACGACCACGCTGGTGGCGTCCGAGGCGAGGTGCGCGGCGTCGTGGCCGATGTGGACCGTGGCGCCCTGGGTGCGCAGGGCCTCGGCGGTGGCGGACTCCCGCGCGTCGCTGCCCGCGACCTTGGCGCCGCGCTGGGCCAGGATCTTGGCGATGCCCGACATTCCGGCGCCGCCGATGCCGATGAAGTGCGGTCGGTCCATGGCGGTGGGCAGGCCGGGTGCCATACGTGTGTCTCCCCAAGATCCAAGAGTTACGGCAGATGAGCAGGGCCCAGGGTATTGCCTCGGATGCCCGGCAGGCACACCTGAGCCCCGCGAGGGGCTCGGGCGCCTCTCTTTGGCCCGCGGATCCCCCGCCGTTTCCGGCGCGGCGCCCGGCCTCCCGGCGGCGGAGCGCTCGGTCCCGCCCCGGTGAAGTCCTCAGTCCTCCGTGTGCGAGAACAGCTTCAGGACCGGTACGCCCACCTTGTGGCGCGCCCGCGAGGCCCAGTCCCGGTGGAAGAACTCCTCCACGTAGTGCGGGTCGGTCAGGACGATGACCTCGTCCGCGTGCGCCTCGTCGACCAGCCGCTGGAGCGCGTCCAGGGGGTGATCCTCGATCAGTTGTCCGGTCGCCTCGCAGCCCGCGGCGCGCAGTGCCGTCAGGGAGACCTCCAGGGCCTTCTGCGCGGGGGCGGTGGCGTCCTGCCCCTCGGGTACGTCGCCTTCCTTCGCCGCCTCGTCGAGCTCGCCCAGCGCCACGTCGTCGATGGCCCGCAGCAGGCGGTCCGCCTGATCGCCGCGGGGCTGGAGCAGCACCCTGAAGGTGACCGTCTCGTCGCCGTGCAAGGTGGTGACGAACTCCACGTCGGCGGAGGTCAGGGCCTTCTCGATCATCAATACGCTTGTGAACACGACAGGCGCCCTTCTCATCCGTGGGCCGCCGAGAGTCTGTCTCGACGGGCCCCTGCGGAAACCATCCTGCCCCGTGGCCGCACGGGGTCTGCGACTTTTAGTGTGCCCAGCGGAAGCCAAACGGAACGGGTGATTCCGCTGATTGTCAGGTACGACGGTATCGGGTGAAGAGGAACCCGGCCTCCTCCAGTACGGAAGCCAGGGCGAATCGTTCCGGCACCGCGAGCGCGGACCCCCACGCGATGCGCTGCGCGTCCCCCGCGGTGAGCATCGGGGACACCGTCAGACACAGCTCGTCCAGGGCCCCCGCCGCCACGAACTGGCCGAGCAGCCGCGGTCCGCCCTCCGTCAGGAGCCGGGTCAGGCCGCGCTCGGCCAGGGCGGGCGCGACCCGCTCCGGTTCGACCCCCGCGCCCTCCCCCGCGACCACCACCACGGCACCCGCCTTCTCGGCCGCCGCGACCCGGGCGGCGGGCGCCTCGGCGCCGGTCACCACGAGCGTGGGCACCAGGGGCGAGGTGAAAAGCGGAAGGCTGAAATCCAGGTCCAGGCTCGCGCTGACGACGGCGATGGCGGGGGCCACCGTCTGGCCGGCCGCGGCCCTGCGCTCGGCGAAGTCCTCACGCGCGCGTGCCGGGCGGTAGCCCTCCTTGCGGACCGTCTCGGCCCCCACGACCACGGCGTCGGCGACCGCGCGCAGGGTGCCGAAGATCCGCATGTCCGTGGCGTTGGAGATGGGCTGCGAACGGCCGTCGTGCTGGGCCGCGCCGTCGAGCGTGGACACCATGTTGGCGCGCAGCCACGGCGTGTCGCCCGGTGGGTAGGCGTACGCGTCGGCCAGCTCCGCCAGCGCCCACTCTCGTACTGATGTTTCGTCTGTCTGGTCGGTCACAGGGAACAGGCGTCGCATGCCCAGCAGTCTTGCACGGCGCTTAGAGTTAGGAACCGTGTCGTCCTCCACCGCAGCCTCCGGGCAGAGCCCCATAGCCGAAGCGGCTCCCCTGTCGCTGTGCGCCCGCGAGCCCCATGTCCCCGCCGACCGCCTGGTCGCCGAGATGGTGCCGCCCCCGCGCTTCGACTCCGTCCGCTTCGATACGTACATCCCGGACCCGAACCAGCCGAGCCAGACCGAGGCCGTGCGGGTCCTGAGCGGCTTCGCGGCCGGTCTCGGCGGGGCCCACGCGTCCGGCGCGGGCAAGAAGCGCTGGTTCGGCCGCGCCAAGCCCGCGGCCCCCACGGGCCCGCGCGGCGTCTATCTCGACGGTGGGTACGGCGTGGGCAAGACCCACCTCCTCGCCTCCCTCTGGCACGCGACGCCCGCCGCTCCCGAGCAGAAGGCGTTCGGCACCTTCGTCGAGCTGACGAACCTGGTGGGGGCGCTCGGCTTCCAGCAGACGGTGCGCACCCTCAGCGGGCACCGCCTGCTCTGCATCGACGAGTTCGAGCTGGACGACCCGGGCGACACGGTCCTCGTCTCCTCGCTGCTCGCGCGCCTGGTCGACGAGGGCGTGGCGCTGGCCGCGACCTCGAACACGCTGCCGGGCAAGCTCGGCGAGGGCCGGTTCGCGTCGGCCGACTTCCTGCGCGAGATCCAGGGCCTGGCCACCCACTTCAAGTCGCTGCGCATCGACGGTGAGGACTACCGCCACCGGGGGCTTCCGGAGGCGCCCGCTCCGTACTCGGAGGAGCAGGTCACACGGGCGGCGTACGCGACCGAGGACGCGAGCCTGGACGACTTCCCGCACCTGCTCGACCACCTCGCGCGCGTCCACCCCAGCCGGTACGGGGCGCTCACCGACGGGCTGCGGGCCGTGTGCCTGACCGACGTGACGCCCGTCCCCGACCAGTCGACCGCCCTGCGCCTCGTCGTGCTCGCCGACCGGCTGTACGACCGCGAGGTCCCGGTGCTCGCCTCGGGCGTGCCGTTCGACCAGTTGTTCAGCGAGGAGATGCTGAACGGCGGCTACCGGAAGAAATACTTCCGGGCGATCTCGCGGCTCACGGCACTCGCCCGGGACGCGAAGGCCCTCGTAAAGCCGTAGCGACTCACCGCTACGCGCGTGGTTCCCGCACGCCTAGGCGCGTGGTACACACATCCGGTCATGTTCCTGTCCGCCAGCAGGAGGTCGGCCTTTTATGTCCACGACACGACGTCAGGTGCTTGCCCGTACCGGTGCGGTGGGTGCGGGAATCGCCTTCACCGGAGCGCTCTCGGAACTCTTCGCGGGCAGCGCCGCCGCGCAGGGCAGGGCGGGGTACGGGCCGCTGGTGCCCGACCCCGCGGGTCTGCTCGATCTGCCGAAAGGTTTCCGCTACCAGGTCCTGTCACGGGAGGGGACCGATCTGCCCTCAGGTGAGGGCAAGGTGCCGAGCAACTTCGACGGCATGGACGCGTTCCGCGGCAAGAAGGGCGGCGTCCATCTCGTCCGCAACCACGAGAACCGGCACAACGGAAGAATCGCCGTGCCCACGGTCGAGGGCCTCACCTACGACCCGATGGGCAAGGGCGGCTGTACGGCCATCGCGCTCGACCGCCACAACAACGTCCTGGGCCAGCGGGTCGCGATCGCCGGCACGGCGGTCAACTGCGCGGGTGGGCCCACCCCCTGGGGCACCTGGCTGACCTGCGAGGAGACCGAGGACAAGGCCGGCACGAACGGCTACACCAAGGACCACGGCTTCATCTTCGAGGTCGACCCCGTCGACCCGCGCCGCACCGGAGCCGTGCCGCTCACCGCGATGGGCCGCTTCCAGCACGAGGCGATCGCCGTCGACCCGCGCCGCGGCGTCGTCTACGAGACCGAGGACGCCTTCCTCAAGCCCTTCGGCCTGTTCTACCGTTTCCTGCCCAAGAAGCCCGAGGGCGGCCGCGGTTCGCTCCGCGCGGGCGGCAAGCTCCAGGCCATGCGCGTACCGGGGGTGCCCGACCTGTCCGCGATCCAGGAGACGGGCGCGTGCTTCGACGGCATCGAATGGGTCGACGTGCCCGATCCGCTCGCGGTCCAGACCCCCATCAGGAACCAGGACTTCGGCCCCAAGGGCATCACGCACGCGCAGAAGCTGGAGGGCTGCTACTGGGGCGGGAGTTCCGTCTACTTCGTGTCGTCGTTCGCGCACAGCGCGGAGGGCTCCGCGGCCGACCACTTCGGGCAGATCTGGCGCTACGAACCGACGAAGCGCCGGCTCACCCTGGTGATCGTCTTCGGCCCGGACACCGACATCCAGATGCCCGGCGAGTCCCCCGACAACATCTGCCTCGCGCCCAGCGGCGGCCTGATGGTGGCCGAGGACGGCGGAGGCGCCCAGCACGTGTACGGCCTGACCCGCCGGGGCGAGGTCTACGCGATGGCCCGCGGCCGGCAGAACATCGGCACCCCGCAGGAGCCGGAGTGGGGCGAGTTCGCGGGCGTCTGCTTCTCGCCGGACCACGACACGATGTACGTCAACTGCTACACGCCCGGGACGACGTTCGCGGTGACGGGCCCGTGGCACAGGACGTGACGCGCGCCGACGTGGACTGACGTGACGTGGACTGACGTGACGTGAACTGACGCGCGTCGACCGAGCAGGGGTGCGGCGGGCCCGTCGCGGGCTGCCGCACCCCCGGAGGCATCGCGGCTAGGAGCCGATCACCGGGTAGTGGTCGGAGAGGTTGGTGTAGGTGTACTTCGTGCCCCAACTGGACACCGTCCAGGGCGCGCTCTGCTCCTTGACCACTTCGTTGTGCCAGGTGGCGGGGCGGGCGTGCCCCTTGCGGTGGAGGACGTGGTCCAGGTCCTCGCGGGGGTCGTCCGGGTAGCGCTCGGCCGCGATGGAGTTGTCCCGGGTGTCGAAGGAGTACGGGTGGCCCGTGCGGCCGTCGGCGGGGGCGAGACCGGCGTCGGCGAGCATCGAGGCGTACTCGGCGCTGTGCGAGTCGACGTTGAAGTCCCCGGCCACGATGACCTGTTCGCCCGCCGGGATGTTCTTGGCGTCCAGGAAGGCGTCCATCTCCTTGAACTGCCGGGCGCGGGTGGTGGCCGCCTCGCCGGAGCCGCAGCCCGGGTCGGTGGACTGGGCGTGGGTGCCGACGACGTGCACCTTCGTGCCGTTGACGTTCAACTGGGCATAGACGAAGCCCTTGTTGGAGTAGTAGTCGGAGCCGCAGGCATCCTTGTAGACGTACTGCTCCTTGCGCAGGATCGGCCATTTGCTCAGGACGGTCACGCCGCCGTCCTCCGGGGTCACCGACGAGTACGCGCCGCCGGTGGCGTCCCAGCCGCTCTTGCTCCGGCCCATGACGGGGGTCTGGTGCGGGTAGCGGTCCGCGGCATTGGCCTTCAGCGCGTCCGACGCGGAGTTGTCGAAGGCCTCCTGGACGACGACCACGTCCTTGCCCCGGAAGAAGTCCGCGGCCGGGATGGCCTTGGCGCGGTGGTCCTGGCCCCAGTTCGGGTAGAGGGTCTTGCTGAAGAGGAACGCGTTGTAAGAGAGCACCTTGAGTGCGGGCGTGTCGACGGAGGCGGCAGGCGCGTCGGCGGCGGACGTGCCGGCGGCGGTCGCGGCCGGGGCGACGGCGGTGAGCGTCGCCGCGGCGAGCGCGGTGGTGATCGCGACGGCGTGAGTCCTGCGCAGCGCTGGGTGCGGCACTGAATCTCCTGTGGGTGGGGGGTTGTTGCGGCTGATGGGGCGCCGCACATCCAATCAGCCGTGATTACTTCTGGGGATACGTCACGTGAACAAAGAACACGGGGCGGGAACGCGTTGTTTTTGTGTGACCTGCCAGGACTCCAACCATGACTCAAATGGCGTGGAGCCAGGCGCTGTTGCGGGACGGCTCCGGGCGACCTGAGGCGAGACCACCTCGAACCATCGGGGACGATCCCGTGGTCACAGGTCGGCGAGCGTGCTCTCCACCGTGTCGAGCAGCGTCTGCCGGTCGTCCTGGACGCGGGCGAGGACGCGCAGGCCGTAGTAGGTGCTCTGCACCCGGCGGGCGACGGTCCGCGCGTCGGCGGTCGACCGGAGCTCGCCGTCGTGCTGACCGGCCGCCACGACCGCGCGCAGCTCCTCCTCCACCCGGTCGAAGGTGCGCCGCACGGCGTCCTTGACCTCCGGGTCGGGTCCGGCGATCTCGACGGCCGCGTTGATCGCGAAGCAGCCGCGCCCGTCCGCCGCGTCGAGGTCGGCGTCCACGGCGTGGACCATCATGTCCCGCAGCCGCTCCTTCGCGGTGCCCTCGCCCCGCAGGATCGCGACCTGCTCGGCGGTGCTGGTCTCGTGATACCGCCGCAGTGCGCGCAGATAGAGCTGCCGCTTGCCGCCGAAGGTGTTGTACAGGCTGGAGGGCCCGAGGCCCGTGCTGTCGCACAGCGCGCGCGTCGAGGTGCCTTCGTAGCCGTGCCGCCAGAAGGTGTCCATGGCCGCGGTGATGACGCGGTCCTCGTCGAACTCTCGTGGCCTGGCCATGGCCCCAGGGTACGCGTTTTGGAATACACGTACAAAATCCGTGGCGTCCCGGCGCGCCCCCACCTGCCCCACCTATACGAGGGCGCCGACGCTCACGGTCTCGGTCCGGGCCGCCCGCTGGAGCCGCCACGCCCAGAGCACGGCCGCCGCGCCGGCCGCGGCGAGCGCGGCGCCGACCCAGGCCACCGAGGCGTAACCGAGCCCGGCGTCGATGGCCAGACCGCCGAGGAGCGGGGCCAGGGTGTTGCCGACGTTGAACGCGGCGGTGTTGGTGGCGCCGACCAGCGTGGGGGCGGCCGGGGCGAGCGTGAACACCCGTGACTGGAGGGCGGGGTTGGTGACGTATCCGACCAGGCCCAGGAGGAACACCAGGACGATCACGACGACCGCGGAACCGGCCGTCAGGGCCAGCAGCGCGGAGAAGAGGGCGAGCGCCCCGAGGCCCAGGCCGAGGGTCCGCAGTGGATGGGCCGCGGCGGTGCGACCGCCGATCGCCAGGCCCACCATGCCGCCGACGCCGAACAGGGCGAGGACGGCGGGCACCCAGCCCTCGGGCACTCCGCTGACGTCGGTCAGCAGGGGCGCGAGATAGCCGAAGGTGACGATGACCGCCCCGAAGGCGAAGGCCGTGATCGCGTACGAGAGCCAGAGCTGGGGCCGCGCCATCCCGCGCAGCTCCGCCTTCACCGACGTACGCCCGGCTTCGGGACGGCCGCCGGGGACGACGAGCAGCGTGCACGCGAGGCTCACCAGGGTGGCGGCGGCCACCGCCCAGAACGCGGCGCGCCAGCTGGAGTACTGGGCGAGCAGGGTGCCGGCGGGCACACCGACGACCGTGGCCAGCGTGAGCCCCCCGGCCAGGACGGCGACGGCCTTCGCCTTGGCCGCGGGCGGCACGAGGGCGACCGCGGTGGCCACGGCCACGCCCCAGTACCCCGCGTACGCGAGGGCGCTGAGCACACGCGTGACGAAGAGGACCCCGTAGCCGGGCGCGAGGGCGCCGATCACGTGGGCGACGACGAAGGCCGCCTGGAGGGAGACGAGGGCGGTCCGGCGCGGCCAGCTCAGGGTGGCCACCGCGAGCAGGGGCGCGCCGACGACCATGCCGATCGCGAACGCCGAGATCAGCAGGCCCGCGTCCGGGATGGACACCCCCAGGTCGGCGGCCATGCCCGGCAGAAGGCCGGACAGCATGAACTCCGAGGTCCCTTGGGTGAAGATGCCGAGCCCCAGCACGTACACCGCAGGCGGCATGGACGCCCCTCTCCTGATCGCGATCGCGATTCATGTTCTGGAGCGACTGCTCCATAATCGACGATCAGGACGCTAGCACATTCTGAATCGCTCGCTTCAAAACTGTTCGTTCAGAGGGCGCCGGCCCGGTCGCAGCCCGGCGGCCTCGCTCCCGGCGGGGCGGTGTTGTCAGTGGCGGGTGTCATTCTGATCGGCATGAAACCGCTTCTCTCGGCCGGTGCGGAGCCGTTGACCCTGGCCGGTGTCGGTGCCGCGCTGCGTGCGGCGTGGGCCGCCGACACCTGCTCCCCCGACGACGTGGCCCGCACCCCGTGGACCCCCGACAATCCCGCCTGGGGGCACTGCGACATCACCGCGCTCGTCGTGCACGACCTCTTCGGCGGCGAGTTGATGGTGGGCGAGGTGTGGTCCGCCGGGGGCGAGCAGCAGGGCTTCCACTGGTGGAACCGCCTGGCGAGCGGTGTCGAACTGGACCTGACGCGGGAGCAGTTCCTCCTCGGCCAACGGGTCACGGCGCCTCGCGCCGTGGTGCGGCCACCGGGCCGCCTGCCGCGCCGCCAGGCGGAATACGAACGGTTGTGGCAGCGGTTCACGGAAGCGGTGTAGCGCCCGCACGCCCACGTCCCGACGCCGGGGCGCCGCTTCGGTGCCACCGACCCGAGAGAGAGCAGGCCGTCAGCATGGAGTTGCACACCCGCGAGTGGGGCACCGGTGACCGGGTCGCCGTCCTGGTCCACGGCATCATGTCGGACCACCGCACCTGGCGCCGCGTGGGTCCGGCTCTCGCGGACAAGGGCTACCGGGTGATCGGCGTGGACCTGCGCGGGCACGGCGCCAGCGGGCGCGGCGCGTACAGCCCGGAGATCTTCGCGGACGACCTCGTGGACACGGTGCCTGCCGGGGTCGAGCTCGCGATCGGGCACTCGCTGGGCGGCATGGCGCTGGCCCTGGCGGTGGAGCGGCTCGCACCGGCGCGGGCGGTCTACTCCGACCCGGCGTGGGCGCTCGGCGCGGCGGGCGTGGACCCCGCCGTGTTCGTCCAGTTCCGGAAGGCGACCCGGACGACGATCACGAACCTGAACCCGCGCTGGGAGGAGGCCGACGTCGACGTCGAGGTCGCCACGCTGGCCCTCTGGGACCCGGACACCGCGCTCGGCTTCTCCGGAGCGAACGCCCTCGACCGCACGCCCGCCGCTCCGGCGGTCCCGTCGCTGGTGCAGGCCGCCGACCCCAGCCATCTCCTCTCCGAGGCGCTGAAAGGGGATCTGAGGAGGCGCGGGTTCGAGGTGCGGACGGTCAAGGGCGCAGGACACACCATCCACCGCGATGACTTCGACGCGTTCATGGGGTCGTTGGACGGCTGGATATAGGCGCGGTCCACTGGTCTGCCCTACTTCTCGAACACCCTCGCGTGGGCCGCGTGATAGGCGGCTTCGGCGCTGGTGTGCACCAGGCGCTGGTCGACGGGGGCGCGGAGGATGAGGAGGCGGTAGTAGAAGGGCGCGCTCAGGGCGGCGATGACTTCGTACGGGTCGGTTTCCGGGGGGAGTTCGCCGCGTTCGACGGCGTGGCTCACGATCCGGGTGACGTGTTCGGTGCGTGCGGTGAAGGCGCCGCGGACGATGTCGGCGACGCGTGCGTCCTGCGCGGCCGCCGCCACGATGCCCTCGACGAGGTGGTAGTTGCGCGGCACGGCCTGGAAGTCGGCGATGGCCTGGGCCAGTTCGTGCAGGTCCTGCCGGAAGTCACCGGAGTCCGGGGTGGGGATCGTCGAGCTGTGCTGGGCCAGCAGGTCCACGACGACGCCTTCGACGGTGCGCCAGCGGCGGCGGATCGTGGACACGTGGACGCCGGAGCGCGCGGCGAGCTTGTCCAGGGTGAGCGCGTGGAACCCGGCCGCGTCGAGCTCGTCCAGGGCAGCCGCGAGAACGGCGGTGCGGGTACGGGCCGTCCGCCCGCCCGGGCGGGCCGAACCATGAGGGGGTCGCTCAGTCATCGGCGCCAATCTACTGCGCACAAGATCCCACACCCCCGCCCACCTCGGTGGCCCCGGTCCGCCCCTGTGGGCCTCGCGGCCCCGCGTTGCGCGCGGGGCGCGCCTCTCGCTAACGTGAGCGGAGCCTAATGCTCCACGACGAGCGTTAGCGACTGTTCGACCGATCACGAGCGCGGGGGTTAGGCATGGCAGAGGACTGGAAGGGCGCATTCGTCCCGTCAGGCGACGAGAGGTTCTCACCCGAGATCCGGTGAGCCCGGCGGCAGGCACTCGGCGTGGTCCCCGTGAGCGCACGGAAGTGGTGGCGCAGGGCCGCCGGGGACGTGAACCCCGCGAGAGCGGCGACGCGTTCCACCGGGATGTCCGTCGTCCGCAGCAGGCGCTGCGCCTCCTGAAGGCGTGCGCGCAGCAGGTACTGGAGCGGGCTGAGACCCGTGTGCGCACGGAAGCGGCGGGTGAGGCTGCTGATGCTGGTGCGCGCGTGGGTGGCGATGTCGGGGAGGGTGAGCGGGAGGTGGAGTTCGGCCTCCATCCACCGCAGGGTGGGTTCGATGCCCGCGCTCTCCGCGACCTCCCGGTCGATCTCCTCCCGGACGCTGTCCGCGTCGGCGTGGAGGGGCGTGAGGAGTTCCCGGGAGGTCTCGCCCGCCACCCGTCGGCCGTGATCACGCCCCAGGACGTGCAGACAGACGTCCAGCCCTCCGTAGATGCCCGCCGCCGTGAGGAACGGCCCGTCCTCGACCACGGCGCCGAGCGGGTCGACGTCGATACGGGGGTGCAGCTCCGCCAGTTCCTCGACGTGCCGCCAGCCGGTCGTGGCGCGGCGGCCGTCGAGCAGACCGGCCGCCGCGAGCGTGAACGTCCCGGTGCCGACGGCGGCGACCCGGCACCCCCGGTCCGCCGCCGCCCGGAGCGCGGCGAGAACACCGGGCGGCGGGGCGTCACGGTGTCCGGCACGCCCGGGGACCAGCACGACGTCCGCGTCGGCGAGGCCGTCGAGTCCGTGCGGTGCGCCGATCCGCAGCGCGGGCGCCGGGGCGCCCGTCGCCCGCAGGCCGGGGGCCGCGCAGAGCCTGACCTCGTACTCCGCTTCGGGGTGCTCGCGGCAGGCGGTGCCGAAGACCAGCCCCGGGGTGGTGAGTTGATGCCCCGGGGCCCCGTCGAGAGCAAGGACGGCGATGACTGACATGTCCCGAATCTAACCGTGTGGCCGGAGACGGGCCGCATCCCCTCCCGGGTCCCGGGCGAACCTCTCCGGGCCCACGGGCTCCCCGACCTGTCCGGGGCCGCGGGTCTCCGGGGCTTTGGGGCTTTGGGGCTCCGGGGCTCCGGGGCTCCGGGGCTCCGGCTCTCAGACCTTCTTGTGGAGCGTCTTGCCGATCCAGCCCTTGTAAACCGTCACGTTGGTGTATAGCCCAGGGCCGGTGGAGCACCGCGCGTCCCAGTCGCCGTCGCCCGACGTCGTCCCGACGAGCTCCGGGCGGCCCCCCTTCGCGCGCTGGATCTGCGGGCCGCCGGAGTCCCCGAAGCACGCCATGGCGCCCGGCTTCGGGCTGACCGTGCACAGCCGGGTGTGCCCGGCCCTTCCGGAGCACTCCTCCTCGGTGCCCCTGCGGGTGTCCAGCTCCTGGAGCCGCGCGGGGAACTTCATCTCGGCCATGTCGCCCGTGTCGACGGTGGTACCGAAGCCGAGGATTCGGGTGCGCGTGCCGGCCGGGCCCGCCTTCCCGGCGATCCGGAGGGGCTGCTGGGCCACCGGCCGGTCAAGACGCACCAGCGCGAGGTCGTCCTTGTTGGGGGTGACCCTGCCGGGGGCGGTCTCCGTGCCCTGCTCGTACCCCGGGTGGATCACGACCTTGTCGATGGCGCGGACGGTGCCCCCGGTCTTGCGGTGCTCACTGCCCACGCGCACCTTCCCGGTCGGGGTGATCTCCAGCTCGGGGTCGACGCAGTGCGCCGCGGTGAGCACCCACCGGGGGTCGATCAGCGTCGCCCCGCATTGGGCGTCGGCCTCCACCATGGGGATCGTGGCCATGAACGGGTAGCGCTGCGTGGAGTCATGGCCGTTGACGACGGCACCGGCGCTGCCGGCCAGCGCCGTGGCGCCGAGAACGGCCGTCGCGCCGGCCGCCGCGGCGGCCCGCACGAGCAGGCCCCGCCGCCGTGAAGAGCGGGCATCGGTGGTCGGCCGGAAATCCGGACGGTGCATGGGGTGACCTTTCAAGAAGAGGTGGTGCGGCTGTGCACGGGCCGGAAGTCCCCTCGCTTCGGTCCGTCGTCCCCGTTGTCCCCGTCATCCTCCGGTCCGGCTCCGGGCCCGGAACAGGCTCCTCGATGTCACCCTCGGCTAAATTCTGGACATGTCAGTGATCGCCGTCCTCGCCCTCGACGGGACTCCCGGGCACCAACTCACCGCGCCCGCGCTCGCCTTCGCCACCGCGGCGCGGCATCACCCGACCATCGCCTACGACCTGCGGATCTGCACCGGGCCCGGCTTCCGGGCCACGGGTTCGCCCGCCCCCTTCCGCGTCGAGGCCGACTGGGGTCTCGACGGACTCGACGGCGCCGACACCGTGCTGCTGCCGGGGCACGCGGGCTTCCGTGACGCGCCCGCACCGGAGGTCGCAGAGGCCCTGCGCGCCGCCGCCGCGCGCGGCTGCCGGATCGGGGCCGTCGGCACCGGCACGTTCACGCTCGCCGCCACGGGACTCCTCGACGGACGCCGCGCCGCCACCAGCCGCTGGCACACGGCGGAACTCGCCGAGCTGCACCCCCGCACCGAGGTCGACCCCGACGGTTCGGTCGTGGCGGACGGGCCCTTCCACAGCGCTGCCGGGGTCCTCGGCGGCATCGACCTCTGCCTGCATCTGATCACCCTGGACCACGGTGAACCCGTGGCCATCGAGACCGAGCGGCAGGTCTTCCTCCAGCTCCACTCCCCCACCGCCGCCCACGCGACGGACGGCGCGGCCGACGCGGTGTTCAACGCGGTCACCCTGCCCGGCAGCCGCATCGAGCCGACCACGCGGTGGATGGAGGCGAATCTGCACCACCCGCTGACGCTCACCGAGATCGCCGCGCACGCGGGGCTCGGCGTCCGCAGCCTGACCCGCCGATTCCGCGCCGAGACGGGCCTGACCCCGCTCCAGTACCTGCTCCGTACGCGCGTCCAGCGGGCCCAGCGGCTCCTGGAACGCACCGACGAGCCGGTGGAGCGCGTCGCGGCGCGGACCGGCCTCGGCACGCCCGCCAACCTGCGCCACCACTTCCAGCGCCTGACGGGCACGAGTCCCAGCACCTACCGCGCGGCCTTCCGCTCGATGGTCGCCGGGCTCACCTGGCCGGAGCGGGCTTCCGGCCCGCCGTCCGAGGAGTGAGGGGCCCGTCCGGCGACCGGGCCGAGCTGCCCGGTGGGCGGGCGATGCCGTCCGACCGGTGAGCGGCGCACGGCGCGGCAGGCGGTTCGGCCGTCCGGGGCGGCGTGGGGCCGCGCGACCCTCGCCTCACCATTTCATCCTTTTTATGCCTATACGTTCGCCGGATGAACGTCCTGACACGCACGCCGACCGCGCAGAGACCGTCGGCCGCCCCCGGGCGGCGGCCGAGAGCACGGCGAGCGACCGCCGCCCGTGCCCTGAGCGCCCTGACCCTCACCGCACTCGCCGCCTGCGGCACGGTTTCCGAGCCGAGCGGCTCCGGAGCGCAGAGCGCACGCGCCACGGCGAGCGCATCGCCCCGCCCCGCGACCCTCGCGCCCGGCCCCGCGGGGCTCACCCCGGTCTTCAAGAACGCTCCCCGCACCCCGGCGTCCGCCGCCCCCGCCGTCGCGCTCACCTTCGACGCCGACATGACCGCCGACCAGGGGCCGCGCGCCGCGTCGGGCGAGCGGTTCGACCATCCGGCCCTCGTGTCGACGCTGCGGCGGCTGAAGGTGCCGGCGACGTTCTTCATGACCGGGCGGTGGGCCGAGGAGTATCCGGCGCAGGCCAAGGACATCGGCCGCGACCCGCTCTTCGAGGTCGCCAACCACTCCTACAGCCACTACGCCTTCACCGAGCGCTGCTACGGCCTGCCGACCGTCCCCGCCTCCCGCATGCGCGCCGACGTGGAGCGCGCCTTCGCCGCCTTCCGCAAGGCGGGCGTCGAGCATCAGGTGCCGTACTTCCGCTTCCCCGGGGGCTGTTACGACAAGCGGGCGCTGCGGGCGCTGGCACCCGGCGGGGTCACGGCCGTGCAGTGGGACGTGGTGAGCGGCGACGCCTTCGCGACGGACGCCGACGCCGTGGCCCGGCAGGTCCTCGACGAGGTGCGCCCGGGCTCGGTGGTCGTCATGCACTGCACGCGCAGCGCGGCTCCCACGACCGAGCGCGCCCTGCGGAAGATCGTCCCGAAGCTGCGCGAGCGCGGCTTCAGGTTCGTCCGGGTGTCGGAGCAGATCAGGGCGGCCGGTACGCGCGGATAGGCACGGACAGGCACGCACAGGCACGGCCGGTCACGGGTCGCCGCCCGCCGGTCGCTCTGGACGGCCGCGGATAGGCTGGCTCCCATGGACTCCACCGCCGAATCAGCCGAAGCCGCCGAAGCCGCGGACACCGTCGACGGCCCGTTCGCCGAGTGCGTGCTGTGCCGCGAGCCGACCGAGTACCCGGAGACGCACAAGGGCGTGACGCTGTGCCCCGTGTGCGAGTGGCACGAGGCACAGCGCACCGCCTGCTCGGGCTGAGCGTCCCGGGACGTACGCCGGACCGGGCATCCCGACGCATGATCCGCGGCCGCGTGGGCGCGCCTGGCCGGTGGGAAAAGCCCCTGCCGGGTCCGATCTTCCGCCTGGCAAAATGGGTGGGTGAGCAGCGACCAGTCCGCCGGGAATTCCCCGCAGCAGGACACCCCAGACCCCCAGGACAGCCCCTTCCGCGCGGAGCCGACGCCACGCGACGAGGCACCTCAGTACGTCCTGCCGCTGGTGGCGCGCATCGAGCGCGCCGAGCCCCCGCACCGTACGGACGCCCTGGAGACCGCGGCCCGTGCGGTGCTCGTCATGCTGGCCGACAAGCGGTCCCTCGGCGACGGCGCGTGGGCGCAGGCCATGCGGGACTGGCAGGACGCCCGGATCCGCAAGGTGGTGCGGCGGGCCCGCGGCGCCGAGTGGCGGCGGGCCGAGGCGCTCCCGGGCATCACGGTCACCGGAAAGTCGGCGGAGGTCCGCGTCTTCCCGCCGGTGCCGCTGGACGGCTGGCCCAAGGACCTCGCCCGGCTCCAGGTCTCCGGCACGGACCTGGACGATCCCGAGGCGGTACCGCCCGCGGACACGACCGCGCCCGTCCTGTGGATGAGCCCCGACGTCGGCATGTCGGCGGGCAAGGCGATGGCTCAGGCCGGGCACGGCGCCCAACTGGCCTGGTGGGAGCTGTCGGACGAGGAGCGCGCGGCCTGGCGGGACGCCGGTTTCCCGCTCTCCGTCCGCACCCCGGACGCGGCACGCTGGCGCGAACTGACGGCGAGCGGCCTGCCGGTGGTGCGCGACGCGGGCTTCACGGAGATCGCCCCCGGTTCCTGCACCGTGGTCGCCGACCACCCCGCGTTGCGCCGACAGGACCACCCTCGCGAGCGCGCGGGGGAGGATGTACGGCGAGACATCGACGAAGTACGGCGTTGAGGAGACCGGCATGGCGAGCGAGCTCGGCGTGAGCGAGGACGCTGGGGCGAGAGCGGGCGCCGGAACGGGAACGGCCCCGAGCGCGGGCGCGACCGGTACCGCCAAGGTCGACGGACGCGTCGAGCGCGGCAACCAGACCCGGCGCCTCGTCCTGCGCCGCACGGTCGACATCGCCTCGGTCGAGGGCCTGGACGCACTCTCCGTCGGCCGGATCGCCACCGAGTTGAAGCTCAGCAAGAGCGGTGTCTTCGCGCTGTTCGGCTCCAAGGAGGAGCTCCAGCTCGCCACCGTCCGCGCGGCGGGCCGCATCTACCTGGACACGGTGGTGGAACCGGCCGAGCAGACCCCGCCCGGCCTCGACCGCGTCCGGCAGCTGTGCGCGCGCTGGCTCGACTACTCGGAGCAGCGGGTCTTCCCCGGCGGCTGCTTCTTCTACGGGGTGATCGCCGAGTTCGGCGCCCGGCCGGGCGCGGTGCACGACGCCCTGGCCCGCGCCAACCGCGACTGGACCGGCCGGATGGAGCAGCACGTCGCCGAGGCCCGCGACGCCGGCGAGCTGCACCCGGACACCGACGCTCCCCAGCTCGCCTTCGAGCTGATCGCCCTGATGGAGACGGCGAACTCGCACTCGGTGCTGCACGACGAGCCGGACGCCTACCGCAGGGCGGCCACCGCCATCACGGCCCGCCTGCGCCTGGCGGCCACGAACCCGTCGTCGGTGCGACCACTCTCCTGAGCGGCCGACCAGACGTTCGCGCAATCGCCCCACCGGATGGGCGCGCAATCGCCCCACCGGGCGGACGCGCAATCGCCCACCAAACGGGCCGTGATCGCCCCACCGGACGGCCGAAACAACTCCGCGAAACAAGTAGCACGACCGTTCGTTTAGATTTATGCTCGCGGTATGCCTTCCTTCCCGCCCAACCCGCGCACCATCGCGCGGACGTCCTGGCAAGCGGGCCCCGCGGCGACGCACGCGCCGGGCCCCGCCCTGGTGAGCGTCACGGAGTTCACCGCCCACCGGCACACCGATGCGGTTCCCATCGCCCTGTCGGGACTGCGGCTGCGCAGGCGCTGGCCGGAGACGTCCGGCGCCGTCGGCATGTGGCTCTGGATCGACCCGTGGCACAAGCGCTCGGGGTCCGTCTCGGTCTGGACCGACGAGCGGTCGCTGTACGCGTTCGTCCGGCGCCCCGACCACGTGCGCATCGTCCGCGCCCACCAGAACCGGGGCGCGATGCGCGCCACCTCCTGGCCGGTGGACCGGCCCGACGACCCGGCAGCCATCTGGGCCTCCGCGCAGGCCCTGCTCACCGCGCCCGCCTCAACCGCCTGGCCCGAAGCGGCCGTTCACCCCAAGGAAGGCCCGAAGACCTCATGACCGACCCGACCGACCTGACCGACCCGACCGACCTCCTCGCGCTCGACCGCACCGCCGTCCGGGAATCCCTCCGCCTCCTGCGCTCGGCCCGCGACGGCGACTGGGAGCGCCCCTCCCCCTGCTCCGGCTGGACGCTGCGCGATCTCGTGGCACACATGGCAGCGCAGCACCACGGGTTCGCCGCGGCGGCACGGGGAGCCGGTGCCGACCGTACGTACTGGATCGCTCCCGAACTCGGCCGTGATCCGTTCAAGGTGTACGACGAGTCCGTGCGGCACGTGCTGGCCGCCTTCGCCGAAGAAGGCGTCATGGAACGGGGGTTCACGCTTCCCGAGATCGGGGCCACCGTCTCGGGGCACATCGCCGTCGGCTTCCATTTCCTGGACCACGTGGTGCACTCCTGGGACGTGGCGAAGGCCGTCGGCGCCGAGGAACCGGGCTTCCCCCCGCCGGTCGCCAGGGCCGCGCTGGAGATCGCCCGCCGCGTGCCGAAGGACCCCGAACGCCGGGGACCGGGGGCCGCGTTCGCTCCCGTACTGCCCACGCCGGAGGACGCCTCCCCGCTGGAGGAGACGCTGGCCCTCCTCGGCCGCTCGCCCGCATGGTCGCCGACGTCACACACGGGTCCGGCAAAGCGTTGAACATCACGCACGCATCTTCCGTATCTCCCGGTACCAGGAAGTAGCTTGCCTCCACGGCAGGTTGACGGGCAGGGAGGCACGGCACATTGCGGCGCATCAACGGCACGGCTCTGATCATCGCGGCACTCGTGGTCACACTGGGCGCGCTCGCGTTCCCCATGTGGTCCTACGCCGACCGTTCGGGAACGGGGCAGGCCAATCTGGCCGCCGGATCCGTGGCCACCCAGTGGGGCCCCCTTTCGGCGGCCGACCGCGATCTGCTGGTCAAGGTGCGGCTGGCCGGGCTCTGGGAGCTGCCCGCGGGCCAGCAGGCCGTGGAGCGCGCGCCGACCGAGGCGATCAAGGAGGCAGGTGACCATCTGATCGTCGGCCACACGGACCTCGACAAGCGGGCCCGCGCGGTCGCGGCGCAGCTCAGCGTGGAGCTGCCGAACCAGCCCACCGCCCAACAACAGGGCTGGCTCCAGGAGTTGACCGAGGCCGAAGGGATGGAATACCAGCGGAAGTTCGCGAACCTGCTGCGGGTCGCGCACGGCAAGGTGTTCAGCGTGATCGCACAGGTGCGGGACAGCACCCGCAACACGCTCATCCGGCAGCTGGCCAGCGACGCGAACCAGACGGTCCTCGACCACATCACGATGCTGGAGGCCACCGGCCTCGTCGACTTCGACGAGATCGCGAACGGCGGCGCCGCCACCGCCACGGCCAGCCCCAGCGGCCCCCCGCCGCCCTCCGGCGTCCCCCCGGTGCCTCCGGCGGCGGGCCCGACCGGCGACGTGTCCACCACCTCGCGGCCCTCGCCCGCCCCGCCGGGAGAAGTCAACACGAACCGGCCGGAACCTCAAATGTAGCTCTGAACGTCCTCCCCCAGGGGTTCGGCGGCCCGCGGCGGGGCCATGACCTCTGCACACGTTCACAAGACACGGGCACGACGCGGGGTCTTGGCGGAGGAGGGGGAACATGAAGCACTTGGGGACCGGAATCGGATGGCGTCCGGAGATCGCGGACGCCGTGGAGCGGATGCCGGGCATCGACTGGGTCGAGGCCGTCGCGGAGAACCTGTGCCCGGGGCACCTCCCCGACTCCCTCCTGCGGCTGCGCGAGCGCGGTGTCACGGTGGTGCCGCACGGGGTCTCGCTGGGCCTCGGCGGCGCGGAACGCCCGGACGAGACGCGCCTCGCCGCGCTCGCCGAGCGCGCGCGGGCGCTCGGTTCGCCCCTGGTCACCGAGCACATCGCGTTCGTACGCGCCGGGGGCCCGCTGACGGCCTCGCAGCCCCTGGAGGCGGGCCACCTGCTTCCCGTACCGCGCACCCGCGACGCGCTCGACGTGCTGTGCGAGAACGTGCTCATCGCCCAGGACGCGCTGCCCGTGCCGCTCGCCGTGGAGAACATCGCGGCGCTGATCTCCTGGCCCGGCGAGGAGATGACCGAGGGACAGTTCCTGTACGAGCTCGTCGAGCGCACCGGCGTGCGTCTCCTCATCGACGTCGCGAACCTCCACACCAACCACGTCAACCGCGGCGAGGACCCGTCGAAGGCCCTGGACGAGCTGCCGGTCGAGGCCATCGCGTACGTCCACGTCGCGGGCGGCTTCGAGCGGGACGGCGTCTGGCACGACAGCCACGCCCACCCCGTCCCCGAGCCGGTCCTCGCGATCCTGTCGGACCTGGCGGGGCGGGTGAGCCCGCCGGGCGTCCTGCTGGAGCGGGACGAGAACTTCCCGGCACCCGGGGAGCTGGAGCGGGAGCTGGACGCGATACGGCAGCGGGTGCGCACGAAGGCCCCCGCACCCGTCTCCGGCGAGAGCGCCACCGTCACCGCCACCAACGCAGCCACCACCGCCACCACAGCCACCGCCACCCCACACGCCGTACGAGCCGCTGAGGCCGCACCAGCTGACCAAGCCTCCCCAGCCGCACAGACGACGCAGGCCACGCAGACACCACAGACTGCGCCGGCCGCGCAGACCGCGCAGACCGCCTCAGCCCCCAACGACCCCGACGGCCCCGACGACCCCGACGACCCCGACACCCCCGAAGCCTCCTCCCCCGCCCGTCAGCGTCTCGCCCTCGCGCAGACCGCTCTCCTGTCCGCCCTGGTGGCCGGCACGCCCGCGCCCGAGGGTTTCGACCGGGCCCGGCTGACCGTGCAGAGCCGGGCGCTGACCGGCAAGCGGGCGGACGTGGTGGCCAAGGTGGCGCCCGAGCTGCCGCAGATCCTCGGCGCCAGCTACCGCGCGGAGTTCTTCGCGTACGCCCAGGCGCGGCCGATGTCCGGCGGATACCGGCGGGACGCGCTGGACTTCGCCGAGCGGCTGCTGCTCGCCGGGCAGCCCGAGGACGCCGAGGCACGCGGCAGGCTGACCCGGTGGTGGCTCGACCGGTCCGGGCCCGTGCCGCCGGACGGGCGGCCGGTCACACGGTGGCTGCGGGCGGCGCGGTTCGCGCTGCGCCGGGGATAGGACGGCGGCGGTCATGGAGATCCTCTCCCTCTGTTTCGCCGCATTGGTCGCCGCCTCGTCGGCCGGTCTCCTCCTGGGTGCCGCCCGCATACGGCAGGCGGCGCCCGCTCAGCCCGACGCCCGGCACGGAGCCGTGTTCGACCCCCTGGAGGCCGCCTTCCTCGCCGGCGGCCCGGGCAGGGTCGCCGACGCCGCGATCGCGGCCCTGCACGAGGACGGCGGCCTGGTCGTCGCGTTCCCCGGGATCGTCGAGATCCGGACGGCCGAGGCGCGCAACCCGGTGGAGGCCGCGGTGCTCCAGGCCGGGGCCGACGCGCCGAGCGGAGCCCTGCACCGGCTGCGCATCGGCGTGATGCGCAGCCCCGCCGTCCAGGAGATCGGCGACGCGCTGGCCCGGCGCGGTCTGCTCGTGCGCCCCGAGGCCCTCGCCCGGCTGCGCCGCCGGACGCTCCGGCACCACGCACTGAGCGTCGTCGGGTTCTTCGTCGTGATCGCCGTCATCGCCGTCGAGGACGGCGACGGCCCCTCGTGGGACCCCGTGAGCGCGGCGACCATCACCCTGATCGTGGCCTGGCTGCTCGGCGTCCTGGTCGGCCGGCTCGGCAGCCGCGCCACCCGGACCCGGGTGACCGCCACGGGCCGGACCGCCCTCGCGGAGTACCGCGCCGCGGGCGCGCACGCGCCCGGCACCGCGGCGCACCGCGTGGCGGTGGAGGGTCTCGTCGGCGTCCTCGACCCCGAGCTCCAGGCCCAGTTGCAGGCCGCGCGCCGCGTCAAGCCGGGGCACGCGGCACAGACGTCGTCGTACGCCGGTTCCGGCTCGGGCACGATCGCCTGGTGCGGAGGCGGGGCCGGCGGTTCGTGCGGCGGCTCGGGCTGCGGTGGTTCCGGCGGCTGCGGGGGCGGCTCCTCCTGTGGCGGAGGAGGCGGCGGTGGCGGCTGCGGGGGTGGCGGAGGGGGCAGTTCCTAGCTCCCCGCCGTGCGGACAGCGCCCGCCCCGCATCCGATGCCCCTTACCGGTACGGCAGCTGACGTACTCCGGGCGGTATCCCGCTGGCGCCCTACCGCGGCGCACTAACGTGCGGTGCCGCAACAGGAGGCGTCATGCGATCCATCAACGGCACCGGCCTCGTCGTCGCGGGACTCGTCGCGACCCTGGCCGCGCTGCTCTTCCCCGTCTGGTCGTACGAGGACAGGTCCGGCACCGGCGTGGACAGACTCGACGCGGAGACGGTGTCGACGGAGTTCGGCCCGCTCTCCGCGCTCGACCGGGACTTCATCACCAAGGTGCGGCTCGCGGGCCTCTGGGAACTTCCGGCCGGGCAGCAGGCCGAGACGCGCGGCACCACCAAGGCGGTGCAGACGGCGGGCGAGCATCTCGTCGAGGGCCACACCTTCCTGGACGCGCGGGTGCGCGAGGTGGCGACACGGCTGCGTCTCGAACTGCCCAACCAGCCGACCTCGCAGCAACGGGCCTGGCTCGACGAGCTGAGCGACGCGCAGGGCGACGCGTACGACGAGAAGTTCGCCAACATCCTGCGGGCCGCCCACGGCAAGGTGTTCTCCGTGGTCGCCGAGGTCCGCGCGACCACCCGCAACTCGCTGGTGCGCGCGCTCGCGGACGACGCGAACACGACGGTCCTCGACCACATCACGGTCCTTGAGGACACGGGCTTCGTCGACTTCGACGAGCTGGCGCGCGACGCGGCATCGACGGCCCCCGTGCCGGTGACCCGCTCCCCCGCCCCGCCGGGCCCGGCCCGGTCCCCCGACCCCGCGAACCCGGTCACGCCCTCCCCCACCTTCTCGCTGCCGCCGCCGGCCGCACGCCCCAAGCCCACGAAGACCGCGGAGCCCACGAAGCCGGAACGCCCCAAGGACGGCAAGAACAGCAAGGACGGCAGAGGCGAGGAGAGCGGCAAGGAGAAGGCCCGCGGCAAAGCGGAACGTGACGTACCCGCGACCGCGCGTCCGCATGGTGGATAACCCGTGGCGCCACCCCGCGGCCCTCGCATAGAACACCGGCATGTTCTGGCTTCCGCTCCTTCTCGTGGCCTGGGTCGTCACGGGTCTGTCCTGCGCCCGGCTCTGTCTCACCGCGTACCGCACCGCCCGGCGCGGGCCCACCCCGGGGCGCGGTCATGAACTGACGCTCTACGAGGCCGCGTTCCTCTCCGGAGGCCCCGCGCGCGTCGCCGACCTCACCCTGGTGTCGATGGCCCGCGCCCGGCGCCTGCTGCTGGCGCACACCGGCTGGGCGACGGTCGTGGACCCCGTGGGCGGCGACGACATGGAGCGGTCCGTGCTCGGCGCGATAGGGCCCGGCGGGCAGTCGCCGATAGCGCCGGTGCGCCGGGCGGCGGCCGGCACGGAGGCGATGCGCGCCCTCGCCGACCGGCTCGTGGCGGCGGGACTCGCCCTGCCGGAGGGCACCTGGTCGGGGGTCGCGGGAGCCGTCCGGCAGGTGCGGGCGGCCTCGGCCGCGGTGCTCGCCCTCGGGGCCGTCGCGCTCCTCATGCCCGCCCAGGAGCCGCGGGGAGAGGTGCCCGTCGCGCTCTGGTTCGCGCTGCCCCTGGTCCTGAACGCGAGCTGCCTCGCGGTCGCCCGCTTCGAGATCCACCCCTATCCCCGCTGGGCCTCGCCCGCCGGTCAGCTCCTGCTGAGCGCGCTGCCGGCGCGCGGCGGCTGCGACCTCACCGCCGTCGCCGTACGCGGGACGCGCGCCCTCGCCGATCCGGACCTGCGTGCGGCGTTCGCACACCGGGATGCGGCGCATCGGGGTCATTGAGCCGAAACCGGCGAGGCGGTGCTTTACTTCGCCTTTTACCGAACGAATCATCCCTTTTGTTCGAGCAACACACGGCCGAATGAAGGGATGGAGAGCGATGAGAGCAGCAGCCGCCCTCTACGGAACCGCCGGATCCTTGGTCCTGACCGCACTCGTCGCCGCTCCCACGGGAAGAGCGTCGGCGGCCGACGTCTTCACCCACCCGGAGGCGCAGGGCACCCAGGTCGCGGCGCAGCGCGCGCAGGCGGCGGGCATCCGCTTCGGCGCCTGCCCGGCGGCGGAGCACCTGCCCCCCTCGATCAAGTGCGGCACGGTCTCGGTGCCGTTGGACTACGCGCACCCGGACGGCAAGCAGATCCGTCTGACCGTCAGCCGCACCAAGGCCACCGAGCGGGCCGAGCCGCGGCGGGGCAAGGCCGTCAAGCGGCAGGGCGCCCTGGTGTTCAACCCGGGCGGTCCCGGCGGGTCCGGCATGTACTTCCCGATGGTCGGCATGCTGCCGGAGTGGAAGCGCATCGCGGCGGCGTACGACCTCGTGGGCTACGCCCCGCGCGGCGTCGGCCGCTCGGCGCCGATCTCCTGCCAGGACCCCAAGGAGTTCGCCAAGGCCCCGACGCAGTCGCCGACCCATCCCGACACCGCGTACAAGCTGAAGCGCGTCCAGCAGGCGAAGGCGTACGCGGAGGGCTGCGTCAAGCGCTCGGGCACGGCCGTGCGGCACTACACGAGCCTGAACAACGCCCGTGACCTGGACGTGCTGCGGGCGGCGCTCGGCGAGCGGAAACTGACCTTCATGGGCGCCTCGTACGGCACCTACTTCGGCGCCGTGTACGCGACGCTCTTCCCCACGCACGTGCGCCGCATGGTCTTCGACTCGGCGGTCAACCCCGACCCCGCGCAGATCTGGTACGCCAACAACCTCGACCAGTCGGCGGCCTTCGAGCACCGCTGGGGCGACTTCCGCGCGTGGGTGGCCAAGCACGACAAGACCTACCACCTGGGCAAGACGCCCGAAGCGGTCCTGCGCAGCTACGAGAAGGTGCGCGACGAGCTGGCGGCCAAGCCCGCGGGCGGCAAGGTCGGCCCCGGTCAGCTCCAGTCGGCGTTCCTCCAGGCCGGGTACTACGACGACTACTGGCCGGCGCGCGCGTCGGCGCTCGCCGCGTACGTGAAGGGCAACCCGAAGCCGCTGATCGAGCAGGCGGGGCCCGAGCCGAAGGCGGCCAAGGAGCAGGAGAACGGCAACGCCGTCTACACCGCCGTCGAGTGCAACGACGCGCCCTGGCCGACGGACTTCAGGACCTGGAACCGCGACAACTCGCGCCTGGCGCGCGTCGCGCCCTTCGAGACCTGGGACAACGCCTGGATGAACCTGCCGTGCGCCTACTGGCCCGAGGCCCGGCAGCAGCCCGTGGACGTGCGCGCCGACGAGGGGAAGCTGGCGCCGACGCTGATCCTGGCCGCCGAGCGGGACGCGGCGACCCCGTACGCGGGCGCGCAGGAGCTGAACCGCAGGCTGGGCGGGTCGGTCCTGGTGACCGAGCGGGACGCGGGCACCCACGGCATCGCCGCGGGCCCCAACAAGTGCGTCAACGGCCACATGGAGGCCTATCTCCTGGAGGGCAGGCTCCCCGTGCGGCGCGCGGCGTGCGCACCGCACAAGGAGCCCGAGCCGCTGTCCGGCGCGCGGGCGGCGGCTCTCCCCAAGGAGCGCTAGCCGACGGGGCTCAGCCGGTCACAGCGCGCCGAGCCGCTCCAGCGGGAACGGCGGCTGGGCCAGCGGGCGCACCGCGAGCCGGGTCAGCGGCAGGGCGTTGTCGTCGCCCGCCGTGCGGTTGGCGTGCAGGACGCCGCAGTGGGTGCAGCGGTGGACGAGGACCCATTCGCCGTCTCCGCGGACGGAGATGGCGAGGGGTTCCATCCGGGCGCCGCACTCCGCGGCCCGGTCGCCCGGGGTGTCGTCGAGGTGACGGCTCCACAGGCAGGTCGGGCAGTGGTTGCGGTGGTCGGTGCCGGGGGCGGTCATCGAGACGTCGAGACCGCACTGCAGGCAGCGGAAGGACTGGGCGCGCGCTTCAGTGCGGGCCCGCCGAGAGGTGTTGCGGGACATGGTGGGAGTGACTCCAGTGCGTCGCGGAACGGGCTGACTTCGAGCTGATCCGCGGGGCCCTGGGCATACACGCACCGTCTTTCCGTTCTCGGCATGGCTGTGTCGGTCTCGACCCCTCGATGAAACGCGCACAGGGCGGGCGCGGCAACCGAATTACGGCTGCCGCGCCCGCCCTGCGCGGAAAGCGGGGTTACGCCAGGCCCGCCACGAGGTCGGCGACCGACTTGCGGCGGCCGGTGTAGAACGGCACCTCTTCGCGGACGTGCATGCGGGCCTCGGAGGCGCGCAGGTGCCGCATGAGGTCGACGATGCGGTACAGCTCGTCCGCCTCGAAGGCGAGGATCCACTCGTAGTCGCCCAGGGAGAACGAGGCGACGGTGTTGGCGCGCACGTCGGGGTAGCCGCGGGCCATCATGCCGTGGTCCTTGAGCATGCGGCGGCGGTCCTCGTCGGGCAGGAGGTACCAGTCGTAGGAGCGCACGAAGGGGTAGACGCTGATGTAGTTGCGCGGCGTCTCGTCGGCCAGGAAGGCCGGGATGTGCGACTTGTTGAACTCGGCGGGGCGGTGCAGCGCCATGTTCGACCAGACCGGCTCCAGGGCGCGCCCGAGCCGGGTGCGGCGGAAGAGGTTGTAGGCCTCCTGGAGCTCGTCGGCGGTCTCGGCGTGCCACCAGATCATGACGTCGGCGTCGGCGCGCAGGCCCGACACGTCGTACGTGCCGCGGACGGTGATGTCCTTGGCGGCGAGCTGGTCGAACAGCTCCTGGACCTCGTCGGCGTAGCCTGCGCGGTCCTCGGGGAGCACGTCCCGGAGCTTGAAGACGGACCACAGCGTGTAGCGGATGACCTCGTTGAGGTCCTTGGCCTTCTTGCCCGCGTTCGGGCTCTTGGCGGGGGCGTCGTCACTCATGGCCCTATTCTCCTCCGCCGCCGTGCAGGCTCTGCACCGGGTTGCGGGTGAGCTCCTGCACACCGGCCAGGTCACCGCCCAGCTGGTCGACGGCCGCGTGGGCGCTCGCGATGCACGCGGGGATGCCCACTCCGTCGTACGCGGCTCCGCACACGGCGAGGCCGGGCAGCTTGCTCACGTGCTCGCGGACGCGGGCCACGCGCGCGTGGTGGCCGACGGGGTACTGCGGAAGGCCGTCGTGCCAGCGGGTGACGCGGGTGGCGACGGGTTCGGCGGTCAGGCCGGTGGCCTCGCGCAGGTCGTGCCGGGAGAGCGCGACGAGCTCGGCGTCGTCGCGCCGCAGGATCTCCGTCTCGCCGTACCGCCCCACCGAGGTGCGCAGGACCAGCAGGTCGGGGTCCTCGTCGGCGATCCAGCCCCATTTGCGCGAGGCGAAGGTGGAGGCCTTGATGGTGTGCCCGTCGACGGGCGGCACGAGGAATCCGCTGCCTTCGGGGAGGTCGGTCTCGCCGCGGCGGTAGGCGAGGGTCATCAGGGCCATGGAGGCGTACTCGATGCCGGCGAGCTCGGCCGCGGCGGCGGGGGCCTCGGCGCCGAGGAGCGCGGCGGCGGCGTAGGCGGGCACGGCGACGATCACCGCGTCGGCGGCCAGGTGCCGCCCGTAGACGTGCACCTCCCAGCCGTCCCGGGTCTTGCGCAGGCCGTCGACCGGGGAGTTCAGCAGGATCTCGCCGCCACGCGCGCGTACCGCGTCGGCGACGGCGAGGGGCAGTTGTCCCACGCCGCCCTCGATGCCCATGAAGACAGGGCCGGTCTGCTGGTTCCGGGCGGCGCGGGCCTGGAGGGCGCGGACGCCCTCCGTGAGGGAGGTGTGCGTGCGGGCGGCCTCGAAGAGCTGCGGGACGGCCGAGCGCAGGGAGATGCGGTAGGCGTCGCCCGCGTACACGCCGCCGAGCAGGGGCTCCACGAGGCGGTCGACGACCTCGTGGCCGAGGCGCGCGGCCACGTACTCGCCGACCGCGACGTCGTCCCCGACCTCGGTGGGCGGCAGGTCGCGGTCCTGCTCGATGCGGCGCAGCCCTGCGTCGGAGAGCACTCCGGAGAGGGCCGAGGCGTCACCGGGGACGCCCATGACGTGGCCCTTGGGCATCGGGCGCAGGGCTCCGCGGGTCCAGATCGCGGCGGTGGCCGTGGCGGGCGGCTGGAGCCGGTCGGCGAGGCCCACCTCGCGGGCGAGGGCGACGGCCTCCGGGCGGCGGGCCAGCATCGACTCGGCGCCGAGGTCGACGCGGACGCCCTCGATCTCGCCGGGCAGCAGCTTGCCGCCGAGCCGGCCGGAGGCCTCCAGGACGGTCACACGGGCTCCGGTGCCGAGCGATCGGTGGGCGGCGGCCAGTCCGGCGATCCCGCCACCGATGACGACGACATGGCCTGTTCGTGTGTCCGTTTCGCGCATGGCCCCACTCTACGAGCCGCCGCTCGGCGAGCCGTGCGAGTCCCGACCGTGACCCCATCGGAACCGGTCGGCAACCACCGTTCCGGCCCGCCCCGGCGTCAAAGGAGCAACAGACACCACGACCTTCGGGGGGTACGTCGAGATGTACGCGTCCAGCACGTCGAGGCACCGCACGGTCCAGGCACTCTTCGCGCTGCTGCTCGCGGCGGCCCTCGCGCTCACCGGGTGCAGCGCGGGCGGCGGCGACAGCGGCGACAACGACAAGGCGGCGGGCAGCGGCGCCCGGCAGGACGCGGGCGGCTCCGACGAGAAGGGGGTGGCCGGAGGCGGCGGCGCGGACCAGTCCGGCAAGAAGAAGCCGCCGGAGCTGACCGGCACCCACATCATCCGCACGGCCACCCTGACCGTGCGCGTCAAGGACGTGCCGAAGGCCCTGGAGGAGGCGCGCTCGGTGACCGCCGACGCGGGCGGCGTCGTCGGTGACGAGACCACGGACCGCGACGACCGGGGCCACGAGCGCTCCCGCATCGTGCTGCGCGTCCCGCAGGACCGGTACGAGGAGGTGCTCGCGTCCCTCGAAGGCACGGGCAAGCTGATCGAGCGCAGGGCCAAGGCGGAGGACGTCACCGAGCGGGTCGTCGACGTGGAAAGCCGCGTCAAGTCGCAGCGGGCGAGTGTGGCGCGGGTGCGGGAGCTGATGGACAAGGCGACCAAGCTGAGCGACGTGGTGACCCTGGAAGGGGAACTGAGCTCCCGTCAGTCCGAGCTCGAGGCGCTGCTGGCCCAGCAGTCCTCGCTCAAGGAGCGGACGAGCATGTCCACCATCACGCTCTCGCTCGCCGAGACGGCGGTGAAGAAGGCGGACCCGGCCGACGACGACCCCACGTTCCTGGACGCGCTGTCCGGCGGCTGGGACGCCTTCGTGACGATGCTGCGCTGGCTGGCCGTGGTGATCGGCGCGATGCTGCCGTTCGTGGCGGTGGCGGTGCTGCTGTTCCTGCTCTGGCAGCGTCTGGTGCGGCCCCGGCTGCCGCGCCGGCCGGCCGTGGCGGCGGCCCCCGCGGCTCCCGCCGCACCGGCGCGCGAGGGCGACGAGGAGTAGCGGGCCGTCAACTGCCGCAGCGTCGTAGCGTGTCCGTATGAGTAGCGCGAGAGAGCGACTGGTGGTCATCGGGGGTGACGCGGCGGGCATGTCCGCCGCGTCACAGGCACGCAGGCTGAGGGGCCCGGACGAGCTGGAGATCGTCGCGTTCGAACGCGGCCACTTCACGTCGTACTCGGCCTGCGGCATCCCCTACTGGGTCGGTGGCGACGTCCCCTCGCGGGACGAGCTGATCGCGCGTTCGCCCGAGGAGCACCGGGCCCGCGACATCGACCTGCGGATGCGTACGGAGGTCATGGAGATCGACGCCGAGGGCGGCCGGGTCCGTACGCGGGACCTGGAGTCCGGGGCCGAGGGCTGGACGTCGTACGACAAGCTCGTGATCGGGACCGGCGCCCGGCCGGTCCGGCCCGCCCTGCCCGGCATCGACGCCCCGGGCGTGCACGGCGTGCAGACCCTGGACGACGGCCAGGCGCTCCTGGACACGCTGGCGGACACGGAGGGCCGCAGGGCGGTCGTCATCGGCGCGGGCTACATCGGCGTCGAGATGGCCGAGGCCCTGATCCAGCGGCGCTACGAGGTCACGGTCGTCAACCGCGGCACGGAGCCGATGTCGACGCTCGACCCGGACATGGGCCGCCTGGTCCACGACGCGATGTCCGGCATGGGCATCGAGATGGTGAACGACGCCGAGGTCACCAAGATCCTCACCGGTGACGACGGCCGGGTCAGGGCGGTGGCCACCGAGGACGCGGAATATCCGGCGGACGTGGTGGTGCTCGGCATCGGCGTGCGCCCCGAGACGGAGCTCGCCCGCGCGGCGGGCCTTCCGCTGGGCGAGTACGGCGGGCTGCTCACCGACCTCGCGATGCGGGTGCGGGGCCACGAGAACATCTGGGCGGGCGGCGACTGCGTCGAGGTGCTCGACCTGGTCTCGGGCCGCGAGCGCCACATCGCGCTCGGCACGCACGCCAACAAGCACGGCCAGATCATCGGCGCGAACGTGGGCGGGGGTTACGCGACCTTCCCCGGGGTCGTCGGCACGGCCGTCAGCAAGGTCTGCGACCTGGAGATCGCCCGTACGGGGCTGCGCGAGAAGGACGCGCGGGCGGCCGGCCTCCAGTACGTGCCGGTGACCATCGAGTCGACGAGCCGCGCGGGCTACTACCCGGGCGCCGCCCCGATGACCGTGAAGATGATCGCCGAGCGTCTGACGGGGCGGCTGCTGGGCGTGCAGATCGTCGGCCGCGAGGGCGCGGGCAAGCGCGTCGACGTGGCCGCGGTGGCCCTGACGGCCCGTATGACGGTGGACCAGATGACGGCACTCGACCTCGGCTACGCGCCGCCGTTCTCGCCGGTGTGGGACCCGGTCCTGGTGGCGGCGCGCAAGGCGGTGGCGGCGGTGCGGGACGCCGCGTCGGGGGCGCGCTGACGCGGGCACGGGAGAGGCAGGGGGCCGGACGCGTGGTGCGACACGCCCCGGCCCCCTCCTCACCCGGCACATTCAGGCGAGATTTTCAGCCAACTACGAAACGGTTGCGTCAGTGCGCGGTCAGCGTGAGGTGCGGGTGTGGACGTGCTCCACGAGCCGCGTCAGCGCGTCGGGGTCGGTGGTCGGCAGGACGCCGTGGCCGAGGTTGAAGATGTGCCCCTCCAGGTCCGCGGCGGCGTCCAGGACCTCGTCCGTCTTGGCCTCGACCGCCTCCCGCGTGGAGAAGAGGACCGCCGGGTCGAGGTTCCCCTGGAGCGCCTTGCCGGGACCGACGCGGCGCACGGCCTCGTCCATCGGGACGCGCCAGTCGACGCCCATCACGTCGGCGCCGGCCTCGCCCATCAGACCGAGCAGTTCGCCGGTGCCCACGCCGAAGTGGATGCGCGGGACGCCGTAGGGCGCGACGGCGTCGAAGACCTTCTGCGACGCGGGCATCACCGAGCGCTCGTAGTCGGCGGGGGCGAGCGCGCCCACCCAGGAGTCGAAGAGCTGCACGGCGCTCGCGCCGGCCTCGATCTGCACCTTGAGGAAGGCGCCGGTGATCTCCGCGAGCCGGTCGAGCAGGTCGGCCCAGAGCAGCGGGTCGCCGTACATGAGCGCCTTGGTGTGCTCGTGGTTACGGCTCGGACCGCCCTCGACCAGGTAACTCGCGAGAGTGAAAGGCGCTCCGGCGAATCCGATGAGCGGGGTCGGGCCCAGCTCGGCGGTCAGCATGCCGATCGCCTGCGTCACGTAGCTCACGTCGTCCGGCGTGAGGTCCCGCAGCTGGGCGAGGTCGGCGCGCGAGCGGATGGGGTTGGCGACGACGGGGCCGACGCCCGGCTTGATGTCGAGGTCGATGCCGATGGCCTTGAGGGGCACGACGATGTCGCTGAAGTAGATCGCGGCGTCGACCTTGTGGCGGCGCACGGGCTGGAGCGTGATCTCCGTGACCAGCTCCGGCATCATGCAGGACTCCAGCATGGCCGTGCCCTCGCGCACCTTGCGGTACTCGGGCAGTGAGCGGCCCGCCTGCCGCATGAACCAGACCGGCGTGTGCGGCACGGGCTCGCGCCGGCAGGCCTTCATGAAAGCGGAGTCGTACGTCGCTGCGTTCTGCTGGCCCGCGGGGCTGCTGTTGTTGGCGCTCACCCGGAAAGTCTCGCACGGGCCCGCCCGCGCCCCGCCCCGAGGGACACTCTGCCTTGACCGGGGCCCCTCTCACGGGTGTCTCTCCCTGCGCGAAGCCGCCGTTCCCCTTAATCTTCCCCGCATGGCTGCGGCTCAGGGACAACGGTCGGACGGCGCTGGCGAGATGGAAAGTACGGAGGGGAAGGTGGCGGATTCGGCTCCGTTGCCCTTTCGGGCGGCGGTCGACGCGCTGCGCGGGGCACGGCTTCGGCCAGAGATCGAGATCGACCCGACGCGGCCTCCGCAGCGCCTGGCCCCGTATGCGTACGCCCTGGAGGCGGCGGTGGTCGAAGGCGACGAGGACCTCGCGGACGGACGTCTGGTGCTGCTGCACGACCCGGCGGGACACGACGCGTGGCAGGGCACCTTCCGCCTGGTCACCCTCGTCCGCGCGGAGCTGGAGCCGGAGATGGCGGCCGATCCGCTGCTGCCCGAGGTCTGCTGGTCGTGGCTGACGGGCGCGCTTCAGGCGCGCGGTCTGGCGTGCGGGGAGCCGAGCGGCACCGTCACGCGTGCGGGTTCGCACTACTTCGGCGGGCTCTCCGAGCGGCCGCCCGCGTCACAGATCGAGATCCGGGCCTCGTGGACACCGCGCGAGGGGCACGGCGGAGTGCCGGACACGGCGGCGCATCTCGCCGCCTGGTGCGATCTGCTCTGCCAGGTGGCGGGGCTGCCGCCGGTGAACCAGGGGCACGGCGGGGACGCTTCCGTGGTGTCGCTGCCGCAGCGGCGCGGGCCGCAGACGCCGTAGCGGGCGGCGCGCGGGAGCACCGGGGAGGGGCGCGGGTGCGCGGGGACGATCACGCGGATGAGCGATTCTGAACGACTGCGATTCGGGTTGATCTTCGGATGATCGATCGCATGTCCGAATCGCCCGAATTGTTACTCACCAAATCGTGATCATTCTCTAAAGGCGGGCGGGTTTGGTGCCGAAGACCTTGGTGACCTTGAAAGCACGGTTCGTCCCGGCTTCATCCCCGAGCCGGTTCAGTCCCGCACCCCAGGAGGCCTGGTGTCCGTTCTCCTCGAGCAGCCCGCAAGCCTGGTCGCCTACCGCCCGAACAAGCCGACCGCCATGGTCGTCGTGGCCGACCCGCGCGTCCGCTCCACCGTCACCCGCCACCTGTGGGCCCTCGGTGTTCGCGACGTGATCGAGGCCTCGTCGATCGCGGAGGCTCGTCCCCGCATCGGCAACCCCCGTGACATCTGCGTCGCAGACGTCCACCTCCCCGACGGCTCCGGCCTGACGCTCCTCTCAGAAACCCGCGCGGCGGGCTGGCCGAACGGCCTGGCCCTCTCCGCGGCCGACGACATCGGCGCCGTGCGCAACGCCCTCGCGGGCGGCGTCAAGGGCTACGTCGTCACCGGCACCCGCAACAACGTCGGTCTCCCCACCCGTCCCGGCGCCGCGCCCATCGGCTCGGCCGCCGCCCGAATGCACCGCCGCCCGCCGGGCGCACCCAGCCACCCCGGTGGGTACCGCGAGCTGTCCGGCCGCGAGGTGGAGGTCCTCCGCCTCGTCGCCGAGGGTCAGTCGAACAAGGCCATCGGTGTCTCGATGGGGCTCTCCGCCCTGACCGTGAAGAGCCACCTCGCCCGCATCGCGCGCAAGCTCGGCACGGGTGACCGTGCCGGGATGGTGGCGGTGGCCCTGCGCACCGGAATCATCCACTGACTCATTTACACCCCTCGTGCGCCCGTCGACGGAACGTTCCGTCGACGGGCGCCGTGCATACACAGATACCCTTGACAGGTGACCGACGCCCAAGAGACCGCAGCAGACAGATCACTGCGAACCACCGGAGGCGGCCCTCCGGACGACGTCGAAACGGCGCCGATCCCTTTGGACGAGCCGCGCGACGGCATTCCCCCGGTGGTCGCCGACGAGACCGCCCTCGCCGAGGTGATCGCCGCGTTCGCGGCGGGCACCGGCCCTGTGGCCGTGGACGCCGAACGTGCGTCCGGTTATCGGTACGGCCAGCGGGCCTATCTCGTACAGCTACGCCGTGAGGGTGCGGGCAGCACCCTCATCGACCCCGTCGCCTGCCCCGACCTCTCCGGACTGGGTGAGGCGATCTCCGACGCGGAGTGGGTGCTGCACGCCGCGACGCAGGATCTGCCCTGCCTCCGCGAAATAGGCATGATCCCCACCAGCATCTTCGACACGGAGCTCGCCGGGCGCCTCGCCGGCTTCCCCCGGGTCGGCCTCGGCGCGATGGTCGAGGGCGTGCTCGGCTTCGTCCTGGAGAAGGGGCACTCGGCGGTCGACTGGTCGACCCGGCCCCTGCCCGACCCCTGGCTGCGGTACGCGGCGCTGGACGTCGAGCTGCTCGTCGACCTGCGGGACTCCCTGGAGAAGGAGCTCGACCGGCAGGGCAAGCTGGAGTGGGCCCGCGAGGAGTTCGACGCGATCTCCTCCGCGCCGCCGGCGCCGCCGCGGGTCGACCCCTGGCGGCGTACGTCGGGCATGCACAAGGTCCGCCGCCGGCGCCAGATGGCGGTCGTACGGGAGCTGTGGACCGCGCGGGACAAGGTGGCCCAGCGGCGTGACGTGTCGCCCGGCAAGGTGCTCGGCGACGGCGCGATCGTGGAGGCGGCGCTGGGGCTGCCGCCCAACGCGCACGCCCTGGCCGCGCTGCCCGGGTTCGGGCACCGCATGGGGCGGCGCCAGCTTGAGCAGTGGCAGGCCGCGGTGGACCGGGCCAAGGCCCTGCCCGACTCGGAGCTTCCGCAGCCCGGGCAGACCGTTTCCGGGCCGCCGCCGCCCCGCTCCTGGGCGGACCGTGACCCGGCCGCGGCGGCGCGGCTCTCCGCCGCGCGGGCGGCCGTCTCCTCCCTGGCGGAGGAGCTGAACATGCCGCAGGAGAACCTGATCACTCCGGACACCGTCCGGCGCGTCTGCTGGGAGCCTCCGGCTCAGGTGGACGCGGAGTCCGTGGCGGCGGCGCTGGCCTCGCACGGGGCGCGGCGCTGGCAGATCGCCCAGGTGACGCCGGCCCTGGTCACCGCCCTCACCCAAACCGCCGCCCCGGCCTGACGCCGGCGGACGCCTCCCTCCCACCCACCCACTCCCCCGCAGCACGGGGGCAAGCGGGTGGGTGGTTCCGCGTCCGGCCCCCGAGGCCCCGCAGGGCAAGTGTGACCTTCGCCTCCCCGAGGCAGGGCTGGGCAGCCTAGTTACCGACAAGTAGCATGGAACCCGGAAGCGCGCCGCCAGGCGCACCCGCACCCTGGAGGAGAGCCATCGTGCCTCGTACCGTCAGGGACGTCGTCTTCGTTGATGGCGTCCGCACCCCGTTCGGCAAGGCGGGCCCGAAGGGCATCTACCACGAGACCCGTGCGGATGACCTCATCGTGAAGGCCATCCGGGAGCTGCTGCGCCGCAACCCGGCCCTCGACCCCGCCAAGATCGACGAGGTCGCCATCGCGGCGACCACGCAGATCGGCGACCAGGGTCTGACGCTGGGCCGCACCGCCGGGATCCTGGCCGGGCTTCCGCAGTCCGTGCCGGGCTACTCCATCGACCGCATGTGTGCGGGCGCGCTGACCGCCGTCACGGCGACCGCGGGCTCCATCGCGTTCGGTGCGTACGACGCCGTCATCGCCGGTGGCGTCGAGCACATGGGCCGCCACCCCATGGGCGAGGGCGTCGACCCGAACCCGCGGTTCGTGAGCGAGAAGCTCGTCGACGAGTCCGCCCTCTTCATGGGCATGACCGCCGAGAACCTGCACGACCGCTACCCCACGATCACCAAGCAGCGCGCCGACGAGTACGCCGTGCGCTCGCAGGAGAAGGCCGCCAAGGCGTACGCCAACGGCAAGATCCAGCAGGACCTGGTGCCCGTCTCCGTACGCCGCACGAACGAGGAGGCCGGTGAGACCGGCTGGGGCCTCGCCACCGCCGACGAGCCGATGCGTCCGGGCACCACCCTGGAGAGCCTCGCCGGTCTCAAGACGCCGTTCCGTACGCACGGCCGCGTCACCGCCGGCAACGCCGCGGGCCTCAACGACGGCGCCACGGCGTCGATCATCGCCTCCGAGGACTTCGCCCGCGAGAACGGCCTGCCGGTCAAGATGCGCCTCGTGTCGTACTCCTTCGCGGGTGTCGAGCCCGAGGTCATGGGCTACGGCCCGATCCCGGCCACGGAGAAGGCGCTCGCCCAGGCGGGCCTGTCCATCTCCGACATCGGTCTCTTCGAGATCAATGAGGCCTTCGCCGTGCAGGTGCTGGCCTTCCTGGAGCACTACGGCATCGCGGACGACGACGCGCGCGTGAACCAGTACGGCGGCGCCATCGCGTACGGCCACCCCCTCGCCTCCTCCGGCGTGCGTCTGATGACGCAGCTGGCGCGGCAGTTCGAGGAGCAGCCGGACGTCCGCTACGGCCTGACGACGATGTGCGTCGGCTTCGGCATGGGCGCCACGGTCATCTGGGAGAACCCGAACCACAAGGACGCCGGAGGCGACAAGTGAGCAGCTCCACCACTGAGCTTCTGAAGGGCGCGGCCGAGCTGTTCCCGGACGAGGTCGTCACGCAGGCGCACGTACGCCACCTCGACCTGCCGGCGGGCGCCGGGCGCTTCGCGCTCATCACGCTCGACAACGGCTTCGACCACACCAAGCCGACCACCTTCGGCCCGGGCTCGCTGGCGAACCTGAACGCCGCGATCGACCAGGTCGAGAAGGAGGCGGCCGAGGGCACGATCGTCGGCGTCGGTGTCACCGGCAAGCCGTTCATCTTCGCCGTCGGCGCCGACCTCAAGGGCGTGGAGATCCTCAAGCGTCACGAGGACGCGCTCGCCATCGGCAAGGGCGGCCACGAGGTCTTCAAGCGCCTCTCCGGGCTCGCCGTGCCGACCTTCGCGTACTACAACGGCGCCGCGATGGGCGGCGGTGTCGAGGTCGGTCTGCACTGCTCGTACCGCACCGTCTCCAAGGCGCTCCCGGCCTTCTCGCTGCCCGAGGTCTTCCTCGGTCTCGTACCGGGCTGGGGCGGCTGCGCGCTGCTCCCGAACCTGATCGGCGCGGACCGCGCGGTCTCGGTCATCATCGAGAACTCGCTGAACCAGAACCGCCAGCTCAAGGGCAAGCAGGTCTTCGAGCTCGGCATCGCCGACGCGCTCTTCGAGGGCGCCGACTTCCTGGAGCAGTCGCTGGTCTGGACGGCCTCCGTCCTCAACGGCTCGCTCACGGTGGAGCGCCCCGAGATCGACCGCGGCGAGGCCTGGGACGCGGCCGTCGCGCGGGGCCGCGGCATCGCGGACTCCAAGGTGCACGGTGCGGCCCCGGCCGCCTACCGCGCCCTGGAGATCATCGAGGCCGCCAAGGACGGCGACCTCCAGAAGGGCTTCGACGCCGAGGACAAGGCGCTCGCCGACCTCATCATGGGCGGCGAACTGCGCAGCGGCATCTACGCGTTCAACCTCGTCCAGAAGCGCGCCAAGCGCCCGGCGGGTGCCCCGGACAAGAACCTGGCGCGCCCGGTCACCAAGGTCGGCGTCGTCGGCGCCGGTCTGATGGCCTCGCAGCTCGCGCTGCTCTTCCTGCGCCGCCTCGAGGTGCCGGTCGTCCTGACCGACATCGACCAGGCGCGCGTCGACAAGGGCGTGGGCTACGTCCACGAGGAGATCGACAAGCTGCTCCTCAAGGGCCGCGTCAACCAGGACAAGGCCAACCGCCTCAAGGGCCTGGTCTCCGGTGTCCTGGACAAGGCCGAGGGCTTCTCCGACGCCGACTTCATCATCGAGGCCGTCTTCGAGGAGATCGGCGTCAAGCAGCAGGTGTTCGCGGAGGTCGAGGCGGTCGCCCCGGCGCACGCGATCCTCGCCACCAACACCTCCTCGCTCTCGGTCTCCGAGATGGCGTCGAAGCTGAAGCACCCCGAGCGGGTCGTCGGCTTCCACTTCTTCAACCCGGTCGCGATCCTGCCGCTCCTGGAGATCGTGCGCGGCGAGCAGACGGACGACGCCTCGCTGGCCACGGCCTTCGGTGTCGCCAAGAAGCTGAAGAAGACCGCGGTCCTGGTGAAGGACGCCCCGGCGTTCGTCGTGAACCGCATCCTCACCCGCTTCATGGGCGAGATCCAGAACGTCATCGACGAGGGCACCCCGGTCGCCGTCGCCGAGAAGGCCGTCGAGCCGCTCGGTCTGCCGATGTCGCCGCTGGTGCTCCTGGAGCTGGTCGGCCCCGCCATCGGTCTGCACGTGTCGGAGACCCTGAACCGCGCCTTCCCGGAGCGCTTCACCGTGTCCCCGAACCTCGCCGCCGTCGTCAAGGCCGGCAAGCGCGGCTTCTACGTCTACGACTCCGGCAAGCCGGAGCTCGACCCCGAGGTCGCCGCTCTCCTCAAGCAGGGCGACACCGTCCTGACCGAGGAGCAGACCCGCGACCGCGTGCTCGACGCCGTGGCGCAGGAGATCGGCCTGATGCTCGACGAGGGCGTCGTCGCCGAGGCGCAGGACATCGACCTGTGCCTGATCACCGGTGCGGGCTGGCCCTTCCACCTGGGCGGCATCACGCCGTACCTGGACCGTGAGGGCGTCAGCGAGCGCGTCTACGGCAAGCGGTTCCTGGCGCCGGGCGTGGCCAGCGTTCCCGCGTAGCACCTCTCCGTACGGGCGATGCCCGGCAGGCCTTGCGGTCTGCCGGGCATCGGTCGTTGCGCGGGACGCCCGCGGGGCGCCCTACGCGCGGGTCCACGCGTCGAGGGCCAGGCCCGACTCCGCCTTCTGGCGCGCGAGCCGCAGGGTGCCGTCGAGGCCGATGGTCGCCAGGACGACGCGGCCCCGCGCGTCGAGCGCCAACGACGGGGAGCCCAGGCAGGGTTCACCCGTCTCGGCCCACCAGGCGCCCGCCTTCTCGTCCTCGGTGGGGTAGGCCGCGATGACGGGGCGGCCGTCCTGGCCCCGGTGGGCCAGGACCGTGCAGTCGTGGCCCTCTATCGTCGCGCGGACGGCGGCCGTGTGGCCCGTGTCCGGGGTGCCGCCGAGGGGTCGCGTGTGCTCGTCGCCACAGCGGTGGGCGAGGACGCTGCCGCCGCGGGCGTCGGTGGCGTAGTACGTGAGGCGGTCGGGGGCCGTCTCCAGGGCCGCGCCCGAGCCGGGGGCCGGGGGCAGCGGGATGTCGCCGGTGCGCTGGAAGTCGGCGCCCTGCTCGTCCTGGGTCCAGTGCAGGGTCTTGTTCTCCGCCGGGCCGAAGACCTCGACCCGGCCCGTGGAGGTGGCGAGCGCCGTGATGCCGTCGAGGACCTCGCGGACCTTGAAGTCCTTCCAGCCCTCCCACTTGCCGCCCTTGCCCTCGCGCCGCAGCCGGACGCTGTTCACCGCGTCGCGCACGAAGACGTGGACGGTGCCGGCGGCGTCCACGGCGGCGGTGGGGGCGCCGAGGTGCGGGGCGCGCTCGACGAGCTTGGTGTGCGGGTTGCCGAGCGAGCGCCAGTCCATGAGCGGGCGGCCCGACTGGTACTGCACGGCGTGCACGACGTCGACCTCCGTGCCGCCGCCCTCCTTGGGCTGCTTGCGCAGGGCGATGAAGTGGACGTACCCGTCGGCGCCCTGGGCCAGGGTCAGCCGGGTCAGGTGCGACGCGTCGAAGAGGTCGGGGCCCGTCCAGTCGGGGCCGCCGGGGCGGGTCTCCGTCCAGCGCAGCAGGCCGTTCGCCGAGCGGGCGTACGCCGTGAGCCTGCCGTCCTTGCCGCGCAGCAGCCAGCGGCCGGTGGCGAGGGTGCCGATCGCCACGTGGTCGGCGGTGGCGGCCGTGACGCGGGAGGACTCCCGCTCGGGTCTGGGGGCGGACCTCTGCGGCATGGCTCGGCGCGGACCTTCCTACGAGTGTGGGTTCTGCTCCGGCTCCTCAGTCTACGGTCGCCGCGATCGGCTCCCGGCCGGGGCGAAGGGCCCCGGTGTGCCAGGGTGGGCGCCATGAGAACTCTCCTGGTCGTGGACGCCGCCAACGTCGTGGGCTCGGTGCCCGACGGCTGGTGGCGCGACCGGCACGGGGCCGCCGAGCGCCTGCGGGACCGGCTCGTGGCGTACGCCGAGGCGGGTCTGCCCGGGCGTCCGGGGCCGCTGGAGGTGACCCTCGTGGTGGAGGGCGCGGCCCGCGGCGTGGAGTCCGTCGAGGGGGTACGCGTGGTCCCGGCGCCCGGCAGCGGGGACGACCGCATCGTGGAGCTGGTCGCCGAGGCCGCACCGCGCCCCTGCCTGGTCGTCACCGCCGACCGGGAGCTGCGCCGCCGCGTCGGCGAGCTGGGTGCCGAGTGCCTGGGCCCGCGCTCGGTGCGTCAGCCGGCGGCGGAGTCGGGGCGCGAGTAGAGCACGGCGCCCTCCACCACTCCCACCCGCTCGTATCCGGCGGCGAGGACGCGCCGCAGCGAGGGGATCCGCTCCGGGGCGAAGGGCTTGCCCCGTGAGTCGTCCACGACGAGCGCGGGCGGATCGGCCGCCAGCTCCCGGCGGAAGACCCGCCAGGAGCCCTCCACGGCGTACTTCTCGCCCACGCGGGGGCCGTCGCGGCCCCCGCTGTAGTTGGTCAGGAGTCCGGCCGTCAGATAGCGGCTGGCGGGCGCCCGGCCGGCCAGCCAGTACGTCTCGGGGTGTATGCCCCACACGAGCACCCGCTCCCCCGGTTCCGTGCGCGCCCGGACCTCGTCCGCGATCCGCTGCGCGTGCGCGAGTCCGGGGTGCGGGGCGAGCAGGCCCCAGGTCAGGAACAGCGCGCACGTGCCGGCCGAGACCGACACGGCCGTCAGCGTGCGCTCCCGGGGCAGGATCTGGAGCGCGGCGGTGCCCAGCAGGGCCAGGGGCGGGGTGAGTTGCAGGTAGTAGTGCCCGAAGAAGTGGAAGCCGACCAGGACCGCGCCCGCCGACGAGGCGAGCCAGAGCCACAGCTCGGTGGAGCCGGTGCGGGCGATGCGCAGCACCCGCAGGACCGGCGGGGCAATGCCGGCGCAGGCCGCGGCGAGGATCGCCGCGTTGGTCAACCCGCGGGAGAGCACGTGGAGTTCGGAGCCGGTGAAGGAGGCGTACGCCCCCGATCCGGTCACCGTCCAGAACAGGAACCCGGCGGGGTGCGTGAGCGCGGCCGCGGCGAGGACCGGCCCGCACAGCCCGGCCGCCAGGCGCAGGAGGTCCCCGCGGGCGCCGCCCGTCCGCCACAGCAGCCACACCACCGGCACCAGGGCCGCTCCCCCGGTCTGCTTGGCCAGGAACGCGCAGGCCACGGCGGCGCCCGCGGCTCCCCAGCGGCGCCGGTCGGCGCACCACAGGGCGGCGGCCGTGCTCGGCAGCATGAAGATCTCGAAGGTGGCGGCCTGGGCGTCCTCGGGGTTCAGGCCGACCGAGATGAGCAGGAAGAGCACGCCCGCCGTACGGCCCGCGCGGTCGCCCCAGCGGCGCCTGGCGACGCCGGCCAGCAGGACGGCGGTCAGGAGCTGGGCCGCCACCGCGAGCACTTTGAGCGGGAGCAGCGTCGCGTCGCCGAAGAGCGCGAACGCCCCTTCGTACAGCCAGGGGACGAGCGGCGGCTTGCGGTCGACGACCGTCTCGTAGAGCCGTCCTCCGTCGGCCAGCATCCGCGCCTGGACGGCGAGGTAGCCCTCGTCGGGGCTCCACAGCGGCCACCGGAAGGAGGGGATCCGGGTGATGCAGGCCAGCGCGGCGAGCAGCGGGAGCAGCCGCGGCCAGTACGGCGCACCGGGCGCCGGGGCCCGCTCCGTACGCGGGCGCGGCAGCCGGAGGCCGCGTACGGAGCGTAGTGAGGCGGGAGGCTCGACGAGCATGAGGAGCACGCTATCCGGCCCCGCAGTCCCTGCCTGATGGGGACATACGGGGCCGGATGATTGGCCGGAAGTGACCGGGTCGGCTACGGGGCGTCACCGGCCGCGCGCTGCTTGGCCTGGCGGCCCAGCTGGCTGTGCGAGCGGCCGTACACGAAGTACACGACGAAGCCGAGCGCCATCCAGATGCCGAAGCGCAGCCAGGTCTCGGCCGGCAGGTTCAGCATCAGCCAGACCGAGGCCGCCACCGAGAGGATGGGGACCAGCGGCACCAGCGGGGTGCGGAAGGCGCGGGGCAGGTCCGGGCGGGTGCGGCGCAGGATGATGACGCTGAGGGCGACCACGACGAAGGCGAAGAGCGTGCCGATGTTCACCAGCTCGGCGAGTTCGTCGAGGCTGGTGAAGCCCGCCAGGATCGCGATGAGGACACCGAGCAGGATGGTCGGGCGGTGCGGCGTGCGGTACTTCGGGTGGACGTGCGAGAAGAACCGGGGCAGCAGTCCGTCGCGGCTCATCGCGAAGAACACGCGCGTCTGGCCGAGGAGCAGGATCATGCAGACGGTGGTGAGGCCGACGGCGGCGCCGAAGCTGATGATGCCCCCGTAGAAGGGATGCCCGGTGGCCTTGAAGGCGTCGGCGAGCGGGGCGTCCACGGACAGTTCGCTGTAGTGCTGCATGCCCGTGACGACGATCGAGACGGCGACGTACAGGACGGTGCAGATCAGCAGGGAGCCGAGGATGCCGCGCGGCATGTCCCGCTGGGGCATCTTCGTCTCTTCGGCCGCGGTGGCCACGATGTCGAAGCCGATGAAGGCGAAGAAGACGATGGAGGCGGCCGTGAAGATGCCGAGGACGCCGAAGTTGGTGGGCGCGTACCCGAACATCAGCTGGATGAGCGGGGAGTCGATGCTGTTGCCCGCGGCCACTTCCTGCGCCTTGGGGATGAAGGGCTTGTAGTTGTCGGTGTCGATGAAGAAGGCGCCCGCGACGATGACGATCAGGACGACGGCCACCTTGATGGCGACGATCACCGTGGTGACGCGCGCGGACAGCTTCATGCCGAGGACGAGGACGACCGTGAGGACGAGGACCAGCGCGGTGGCGAGGATGTCGAAGCCGAAGCCGTCGGCGGCGTCGGGCCCGCTGAGCGCGTCGGGCAGCTTCCAGCCCGCGTTGTCCATCAGCGAGCGCACATAGCCGGACCAGCCGACGGCGACCACCGCCGTACCGAGGGCGAACTCCAGGACCAGGTCCCAGCCGATGGTCCAGGCGGGCAGCTCACCGAGCGAGGCGTACGAGAAGGTGTACGCCGATCCGGCGACCGGCACGGTGGAGGCGAACTCCGCGTAGCAGAGCGCCGCGAGGGCGCAGACGACGCCGGCCACGGCGAAGGCGATCGCGGTGGCGGGCCCCGCGGTCTCCTTGGCCACCGCTCCGGTCAGCACGAAGATGCCGGTGCCGATGACGACGCCGACCCCGAAGACCGTGAGGTCGAGCGCGGACAGCGACTTCCTGAGCGCGTGCTCGGGCTCCTCGGTGTCCTGGATGGACTGCTCGATGCTCTTCGTTCTGAAAAGGCTGCTTGCCACGGACGTACCTCCACGCTTGTCGTCCTCGACATGATCGAGAGGGTGAGTACCCCGCAGGCCCCGGCGCGAGCCTATTCACGCGAATGGGCCGGTTCCACCACCCGTACAGGGTGCCGGAACCGGCCCGTCGGCGGTGCGTGTTGACTCAGTCGCGCGCGGGCTCCCCCGCCTCGACCGAGTCCACGGCGGCCGTGCGCTCGTACCGTCCGTCGAGCTTGGCGACCAGGCCGGTGACCTGACGGGAGATGTCCGGGGCGGTCAGCCCGATCTCGGCCATGATCTCCTTGCGCGAGGCGTGGTCCAGGAAGCGCGGCGGGATGCCGAAGTCGCGCAGCGGCACGTCGACGCCCGCGTCGCGCAGGGCCTGGGCGATGGCGGAGCCGACACCGCCGGCGCGGGAGTTGTCCTCGACCGTGACGACCACGCGGTGCTGCTCGGCGAGCGGGGCGAGCGCCTCGTCGACGGGCTTGACCCAGCGCGGGTCGACGACCGTGGTCGTGATCCCCTGCTTGTCCAGGAGGTCGGCGATCTCCAGGCACATGGGGGCGAGCGCGCCCACGGAGACCAGGAGCACGTCGGGGCGGCTGGTGCCCGCCTTGCGCAGGACGTCCATGCCGCCGACCTTGCCGACGGCCTTGACGGCCGGGCCGACCGCGCCCTTCGAGTAGCGGACGACGGTGGGGGCGTCGTCGACCTCGACGGCCTCGCGCAGCTGGAGGCGGACCTGGTCGGCGTCGCGCGGGGCGGCGATCCGCAGGGTCGGCACGCACTGGAGGATCGACATGTCCCACATGCCGTTGTGCGAGGCGCCGTCCGTGCCGGTGACGCCGGCCCGGTCCAGGACGAAGGTGACGCCGCACTTGTGCAGGGCCACGTCCATCAGGAGCTGGTCGAAGGCGCGGTTGAGGAACGTCGCGTACACCGCGAAGACCGGGTGCAGGCCGCCGCTGGCCAGGCCCGCCGCGGAGACGGCCGCGTGCTGCTCGGCGATGCCCACGTCGTAGACCCGGTCGGGGAAGGCCTTGGAGAACTTGTGCAGGCCCACCGGCTGGAGCATCGCGGCCGTGATGGCGACGATGTCCTCGCGCTCGTGGCCGAGCTTGACCATCTCCTCGCCGAAGACGGACGTCCAGTCCATGCCGCCCGCGGCGATGGGCAGGCCGGTGTCGGGGTGGATCGGGCCGATGCCGTGGAAGTGGTCGGCCTCGTCCTCCTCGGCGGGCTTGTAGCCGCGGCCCTTCTCGGTGATGCAGTGCACGATGACCGGGCCGCCGAAGCGCTTGGCGCGCACCAGGGCGGACTCCAGGGCCTCGATGTCGTGGCCGTCGATCGGGCCGACGTACTTCAGGCCGAGGTCCTCGAACATGCCCTGCGGGGCGATGAAGTCCTTGAGGCCCTTCTTCGCGCCGTGCAGCGTCTCGTACAGGGGCTTGCCGACGACCGGGGTGCGCTCCAGGAGGTCCTTGCCGCGGGCCAGGAAGCGCTCGTAGCCGTCGGTGGTGCGCAGGGTCGCCAGGTGGTCCGCGAGGCCGCCGATGGTGGGGGCGTACGAACGCTCGTTGTCGTTGACGACGATCACCAGGGGGCGGTCCTTGGCGGCGGCGATGTTGTTCAGCGCCTCCCAGGCCATGCCGCCGGTGAGCGCGCCGTCGCCGATGACGGCGACGACGTGGTCGTCCTTGCCCTGGACCTCGTTCGCCTTGGCGAGGCCGTCGGCCCAGCCGAGGACCGTCGAGGCGTGCGAGTTCTCGATCACGTCGTGCTCGGACTCGGCGCGCGAGGGGTAGCCGGACAGGCCGCCCTTGCTGCGCAGCTTGCCGAAGTCCTGGCGGCCGGTGAGCAGCTTGTGCACGTAGCTCTGGTGGCCGGTGTCGAAGAGCACCTTGTCGCGGGGCGACTCGAAGACGCGGTGCATGGCGATCGTGAGCTCGACCACGCCCAGGTTGGGGCCGAGGTGGCCGCCTGTCTTGGAGACTGCGTCGACGAGGAAGGCGCGGATCTCGCCGGCCAGCTGGTTCAGCTCCTCCGGGCTGAGCCGGTCCAGATCGCGCGGTCCCCTGATGCGGGTCAGCAGCGGCACCCGTGCCTCCTTGCAGTAGAGCTGTTCGAGCGTTGACCGGATGTTGCCGGGCTTGTCGAGTCTAATGTTCCGCCGCTGACAGTGGCGTCCGGGCCGTGAGTTCCGCGTCACGCGACGCACCCCGGGTACCCCGGGTCACGGGCTTCACCCGGGGCACGACTGTGCCCGGCGTCGTCGTTGACGCCGGGCACAGAGTTTCGGGCGGGGCTGCTGCCGATCGGATGACGCGGGGCCCCCGCCGGGCGGGGTCAGGCTCGGCCTGCCGCCTTCTGACTGCGGCGGGACACCGAGTCGAGCACGACCGCCGCGAGCAGCACGGCGCCGGTGATCATCGACTGCACGGCCTTGCTGGAGCTGCCCGACATGTACAGGCCGGTCATGATCGACTGGATGACCAGGATGCCGAGCAGCGCCGACCAGGGGGTGCCCCGGCCGCCGAAGAGGCTGGTGCCGCCGATGACCGCCGCGGCGATCGCCAGCATCAGGGTGTCGCCGCCGCCCAGGTTGGAGTCGGCCACGCCGGACTGGGAGGCGATGAAGAGGCCGCCCAGGCCGCCGAGGAAGCCGGAGATCGTGAACACGGAGATCCGGATCCACACGACGTTGATGCCGGCCCTGCGGGCCGCCTCGACGCCGCCGCCGACCGCGAAGACCTGCCGGCCGTAGTTGGTGCGGCGCAGCACGAAGCTGGCGAGGACCACCACGGCGACGAAGACGGTCAGACCGAGCGGCAGGCCGTCCTCCTGGTTCAGGACGAAGGCCACGACGTAGGCGAGGACCGCGACGACCGCCGTGCGCAGGGCCAGCTCGCTGACCGGGCGGTGGGGCAGGTCGGCGGCCTTGCGGCGCAGGCGCTGGCTCCACTGGGAGTAGCCGTAGGCGAGGACGGCGACGGTCGCGAGGCCGTACGCGGCGGCGACGTCCGTGAAGTAGTAGTTGTTCAGGTTGTAGATGATGCCGTCGGAGAGGTTGTTCAGGCTCAGCGTGTTGCCGAGCACGTACAGCTGGAGGCCGCTCCAGCCGAGGAAGCCCGCCAGCGTCACGACGAAGGCCGGGACCCCGATCTTGGCGAAGAAGAAGCCGTGCAGCGCGCCGATCGCGGCGGCGGCGACCAGGCCGATGACGACGGCGAGGCCCTCGTTCACGTCCTGCTTGATCGCGAGCACGGAGCTGACGGCGGCGGTGAGGCCCGCGACGGAGCCGACCGACAGGTCGATCTCGCCGAGCAGCAGGACGAAGACGATGCCGGTCGCGATGAGGCCGGGGCCGACGATGTACTGGGCGATGTTGCTGAGGTTGGAGGGGTCGAGGAAGCGACCCGTCGTTATCTCGAAGATCGCCCAGATCACGATCAGACCGGTGACGACCGGTATGGAACCGAGCTCACCGCCCTTGATCTTCCGCTTGAACTCGGTGAGGTAACCGGCGAAACCCTGCTCGCGGACGAGCAGGCGCGGGTCGACGGCGGGGATGGCCGCGGCGGCCGGGGCCTCGGTCTCCACCTTCTGCGGTGGGGTGTTCACGGTCTCACTCACTTCGCGGCCTCCGCGTTGCGCGCCTTGCGCCGGGTCACGGCGTTCTCCGTGGCCCCGGTGATCGCGGCGATGATCTCTTCGTTGCTGGTGTCCTTGACGCTGAAGACACCGTTGTTGCGACCGAGGCGCAGGACGGCCACCTCGTCCGCGACGGCCTTGACGTCGGCCATGTTGTGGCTGATGAGGAGCACCGCGAGGCCGCGCTCGCGCAGCCGCTCCACGAGGTCGAGGACCTGGGCGGTCTGCTCGACGCCGAGCGCCGCGGTGGGCTCGTCGAGGATCACCAGCTTGGGGTCGCCGACCAGGGCACGGGCGATCGCGACGACCTGGCGCTGACCGCCGGAGAGCGAGGCGATCGGGATGCGGACGCTCGGGATGCGGATGGAGAGGGTGTCAAGGAGCTCCTTGGCACGCTTCTCCATCGCCACCTCGTCGAGGACCTTGGCCCGGCCGAGCTCACGGCCGAGGAACAGGTTGGCCACGACGTCCAGGTTGTCGCAGAGCGCGAGGTCCTGGTAGACGGTGGCGACACCCAGACCCTGGGCGTCGTGCGGGCGCGAGATGGAGACGGGGTCGCCGTCCCACTCGATGGTGCCCTCGTCGATGGGGTGGACCCCCGCGATCGTCTTGACGAGGGTGGACTTACCGGCTCCGTTGTCGCCGACCAGGGCGACCACTTGACCTGCGTGTACTTCAAGTTCGACATCGGTGAGCGCCTGGACGGCACCGAAGCGCTTGGAGACTCCGCGCAACGCCAGCACGGGCGGAGCGGACATGTGAACCATCTCCTTCATCCGCCGAGGGGGAGCGGCGGAGGGCCGTACGGGCATGGCGTACGGCGGGACGTGAAAGGTGGGCTAAGGAGGGATGAGGCAGGAGTGCGAGCAGACGTACGGCGTCTTGGCCCCCGACAGCGGGGCAAGCGTGAAGGAGACGAAGACGCCGTACGAGTCCGGTGCCTGCAACGCGGCTACTTGATGCCGGCGTCCGCGCAGGCCTTGGCGAAGTCCGGGGTGCAGATCTCGCTCGTCTTGTAGAGCTTGTCCTTGACCACGGTGTCCTTGATGTTGTCCTTCGTGACGACGAAGGCCTGGACGAGCGCCGACGGGATGCCCTTGTCGCTCGGGCTGTCGAGCTTGGCCGTCACGAGCGAGTCGATCTTCTCGCCCTTGAGGAGCTTCACCGCGACCTCGGCGGTCTTCTCCGCCTCGGGCTTGTACGGCTTGTAGATGCTGAAGGCCTGCGTGCCCTTCAGGATCCGCTGGATGCCCGCGAGTTCGGCGTCCTGGCCGCCGACCGGGATCCCCTTGACCTTCGCCGACTCCAGCGCCGCGACGATGCCGCCCGCCATGCCGTCGTTGGCCGAGTAGACCGCGTCGAAGCCGTCCTTGCCGAGCGAGGTGATGGCGGTGCCCATCTTCTCACCGGCGATCTTCGGGTCCCACTCGCCCGTCTGCTCGTAGACGACCTTCTTGACCTTGCCGTCGAGGACGGAGTGCGCGCCCTTCTTGAACAGCGCGGCGTTCGGGTCGGACTCCTTGCCGTTGATCATGACGACGTTGGCGTCCTTGGCCTTGTCGCCGAGCGCCTCGACGATGCCCTGGCCCTGGAGCTTGCCGATCTTCTCGTTGTCGAACGAGACGTACGCGGAGACCGGGCCCTCGGCGAGGCGGTCGTACGCGACGACCTTGATGTCCTTCTTCTTCGCCTCCTGGACCCACGCCTTGGTGGCGCCGGAGTCCACCGCGTCCAGGATGATGACCTTGACGCCGGAGTCGACGAGGTCGTCGAACTGCTGCTTCTGGGTCGAGACGTTCTCGGACGCGTTCTTGTAGTTGATCTTGCAGTCCGAGCAGAGTTCCTGGACCTTCGCCTTGATCAGCGGGTAGTCGAAGGACTCGTAACGCGTGGTCTTGCTCTCGGGCAGCAACAGACCGATGGTCTTGTTGTCCTTGTCATCGCCCTTGTCACCGCCGGCTTCGCCACAAGCGGCAAGGGATACGGCCATCGCGGTAGCGGTCATGGCTATCGCGGCACGACGCAGATGGGTGTTCACTGTCCAACCTCCCTGACGTGGCCGCGTCGTTGCGGCCGAGGTGGCTCGAAGTCAACTCGGCCGCCACACCATCGTCAAGGAGTAAATCCTTAACGAGATGACAACGGTGCCATGCGTTATCTAAGTGAAGGCAGGTGCGGACGCAGGGAGAGAACCGTCCAAAAGGGTCGAATCGCCCATTTCGCTGAGCGCCAGAGCCAGCGCTCCGAGCACCTCGGCGCGGCCCCCCAGGGCCCCTGGGAGGACGGAGAGCTGCCGGGCGGCGCTGGGGATGGCATAACGCCCCACGGACTCCCTGATGGGCCCCAGGACCAGCTCACCGGCCTCCGCCAGGTCGCCGCCGAGGACGACCCTGCTCGGGTTCAGGAGATTGCAGAGGTTGGCCACGCCGCTGCCGATGTGCCGGCCGACGTCGGCGATCACGCGGCGGCAGCCGGGATCTCCGTCGCGCGCGAGGCCCACGACCCGCTCCATGGTCAGCTCGGTGCCGTGGCTCGACTGGAGCAGGGGCAGCACGTAGCGGGCCGCGGCGAAGGTCTCCAGGCAGCCGCGGTTGCCGCAGCGGCAGACCGGGCCCGACTCGTCGAGCGTGATGTGGCCGATCTCCCCGGCGGTGCCGCCGGGGCCGCGGTAGATGCGCCCGCTGATCACCAGACCGGCGCCGACACCGCTCGCGACCTTGATGTACGCCAGGTCCTTGACCCCGCGCCCGCTCCCCCAGACCAGCTCGCCGAGCGCGCCGAGGTTGGCGTCGTTGTCGACGTGCACGGGGACGCCGAGGCGGTCCTTGAGCTCCTCGGCGGGCTTGGTGCCGGCCCAGCCCGGCAGGATCGAGGTCGAGCCGAGCGTCCCGGACTCCACGTCGATGGGTCCCGGCACGCCGAGGCCGATGCCCGCGATCTTCCCGCGGTCCACCCCGGTCGCCGCGATCAGCCTGCTGACCAGCTGTTCGGCGCGGTCGAAGCCCTGCGCGGCCGACGCGTCCACGTCCAGCGGCTCGGACTCCTCGGCGAGCACCTGGTGGGCGAGGTTCCCCACGGCCACGCGCAGGTGCGTGTGGCCGAAGTCCACGCCGATGACGATGCCCGCGTCGCCGCTGAGGGAGACGCTGCGGGCCCGGCGGCCGCCCGCCGAGGTGGGCGTGACCTCGACCGTTCCGCCGTCCTTGAGCTCCCGGACGATGTTGGAGACCGTGGCCGCGGACAGACCTGTCGTCCTGGCGATCTCCGCCTGAGTGAGCGACCCGGCGAGCCGTACGGCACGTACGACCCGTTCGAGATTGGCCCGGTGCAGCGACGACTGCGACCCCGGAGTCTCCATTGACTCAGCCACCCTTTTCCGTATGACGTCACAGCGACTTGGCTGCCCGTACAAGTTGTGAACTCCAAGCTCTGCTGAACGGGTTGGCGCAGTCAAGTCCTTGACCCAAATCGGCACTCTTGAACACCGGGACAGGCCGGGTCCAAGTGGCGAGGATGCACCCCAAACCACCCAGACCCGGCCTGAGGGGGCCGATCCGTTACTTGACCGATCCCGCGGTGAGACCCGAGACCACGTGCCGCTCGATGAAGGCGAACAGCACGATGACCGGCACGATCGCCACCACGGACGCCGCGAAGAGGTAGTTCCACTCCACGGTGTAGGCGCCGATGAAGTTGTTGATGCCGACGGTCAGCGGCTGCTTGTCGGGCTCGGTGGTGAGCGTGAGGCCCATCACGAACTCGTTCCACGAGGTGATGAAAGTGAAGATCACCGCGGTCACGACGCCCGGCAGCGCGAGCGGCAGCGTCACCTTCACCATCGCCCCGAAGCGGCTGGTGCCGTCCACCATGGCCGCCTCCTCGAGCTCCGGCGGGATGGAGCTGATGTAGGCCGTCAGGATCCACACCGCGAACGCCAGGTTGAACGCCGCGTTGGTGATGATCAGGGTCCAGACCGAGTTGAGCATGTCCAGCTGGTGGAACTCGCGGTAGAGGCCGACCAGCAGGGCCGTGGGCTGGAACATCTGGGTGATCAGGACGAGGAGCAGGAAGGCCTTGCGTCCGCGGTAGCGCATGCGTGCCGTGTAGTACGCGGCGGGCAGCGAGACCAGGAGGACCAGGAGCGTCGCCCCGCCCGCGACCAGCAGGGTCACCTGAAGGTTCTGGCCGAGCTCGGATTCCTTCCAGACCTCGATGAAGTTCGACCACTCCAGGTTCTGCGGCAGGTACGTCCGGTCCCGCAGCTCCGACTTGGGCCGCAGCGCGGTGATCACCATCTCCAGGTACGGAGCGAGGAAGATCGCCGCGAGCGCCCAGGCGACCACGGTGATGACCAGGGTGCGCGGCCGGAAGGTGCGCTTGGCCTTGACCCGGGGCGCGGGGCTCTTCGGGGACCCCGCGCGGGTCTGGGTCGCGGTGGCCATCAGTCCTCCTCGTTCCAGCGGCTGACCTTGAGGAAGATCAGCACGAGCACGACGACCATCGCGAAGTTGACCACGGACATCGCGGCGGACTCGCCGATGTCGGTCTCCTTCAGCTTGTACATGAACACCATGGTCGTGGAGGTGTCATAGCCGGGACCGCCCTGCGTCATGGCCCAGATGATCGGGAAGGAGTTGAAGACGTTGATGAGGTTGATGACCACGCCGACGAGGAACGCGGGCCGCAGCATCGGCACCGTGATGTGGCGGTACGTCTGCCAGGGGCTCGCCCCGTCGATGCGCGAGGCCTCGTAGACCTCGTGCGGGATGGTCTGGAGGCCCGCGAGCAGGGTGTACGTGGTGAAGGGCAGCGACACGAAGATCGCGACGGCCATCATCCACGGCCAGGCCGTCTCCGGTCTGCCCAGCCAGTCCTTGGACTTGTCGATCAGTCCGAGGTCCAGCATCAGCGTGTTGAGCACGCCCGCGGTCTGGTTCAGCATCCACTTGAAGCCGATGGCGGTCATCAGGACGGATGCCGCCCAGGGCGCGATGAGCGCCCAGCGGGTGACGGTGCGGCCGGGGAACTTCTGGTTGAACAGCTGGGCGAGGGCCAGCGAGAGCAGCATCGTCACGGACACGACGACGACGGTCCACACGACCGTCCACAGCAGGACCGCGCCGAAGTCGGTCTCGTCGAAGAGCTTCTTGTACTTGTCGGTCCCCGCGCCGCCGCGCACGATGCCGGCGATGGAGATGTTGAGGAACGACGTACGGATCAGCTCGACGACCGGCCAGATGACCACGGCGAGGATCAGCAGAATGACGGGCGCTATCCAGGGCAGCGGGCCGAGTCGGGCGATGCCGCTGCGACGGCTCACCGGCCTGGGGGCGCGCCCGCTCCGTCCCCGGCCGGTGTCGGCCGGGGGCGGAGGGGCCTTCAGTGACACAAGGACTCCTTGCGTACGGAGCGAACTGAATCGGGCTGCCTGCTACTTGGCTTCGGCAGCCGCCGCTTCCGCCTTCTTCTGGAGGTCACCGAGGACCTGCTTCGGGTCGTCGCTCGCCGCCTTGCCGCCGGTCTTCTTGATCTCCGCGGAGATGACGTCCCAGGCCGTGTCGCCCAGCGGGTAGAACTTGGCGTTCGGCAGGACCTCGAAGAACGGCTCCAGGTCCTTGTGCTTGCCGTTGGACTGCATCGTCTTGAGCGCGTCCTGGGTGACCGGCATCAGGTTGTACATCTCGTCGAACTCCAGCATCTTCTTGGAGTACGTGAAGTCCAGGAACTTCTTGACGCCTTCCTTCTCGGCGCCGCCGTCCTTGAACGCCATCATCCAGTCGGCCACGCCGAGGGTGGACTCCAGCGGCGCGTCCTTGCCGGGGATCGGCGCGACGCCGTAGTCGACCTTGCCGTCCTTGGCCATCTGGATGAGGCTCGGGTGGCCGTTGAGCATGCCGACCTTGCCCGCCGCGAAGTCGGCGAAGGCCGTCTTGCGGTCGGTGGAGGCCGGGTTGGAGTACGTGAGGCCGGGCTTGACGAGGTTCTTCTGAAGCCACTCGAACGTCTCGACGTTCTGCGCGCTGTCGAGGGTGTACTTGCCGCTCGCGTCGGTGTAACCGCCGCCGTTGCCGAGCTCCCACATCATCGACTCGCCCTGGGTCTCCTCGGGGCCGAGCGGCAGGGCGTACGGGGTGTCGGCGGCCTTGGAGGACTTGATCTTCTTCGCCGCGGCGGCGACCTCGTCCCAGGTCTTGGGGGGCGTCTTGACGCCGGCCTTCTTCAGGACGGCCTTGTTGTAGAACATGACGCGGCTGGAGGAGACCCACGGGATGCCGTACTGGGTGCCCTTGACCTCGCCGGCCTTGGCGAAGGTGGGGATGAGGTTCTCGCGCGTCTTGGGCGAGAGCACCTCGTCGGCCTTGTAGAGCAGGTCGTCCGCGACCTTGTCGGCGTAGCCGCCGGTCTGCAACAGGTCGGGCTGGTTGCCCGCCTGGATCATGTTCTTGACGGACTTGTCGATCTCGTTCCAGTTGATGACCTGGACGTCGACCTTGTAGCCCTTGTTCTCCTTCTCGAACTCCTTCTTCACGCCGTCCCAGTACTTCTTGGAGGCGTTGGAGGCCTTGTCGCCGTAGTCGGCGGCGACGAGCTTGATGGTCTTGCCGTCGCCGCTGTCGCTGTCACCGCCGCAGGCGGTGAGCCCCATGGCCATCGCGAGCGTTGCCGCACCGGTGGCGATCAATCGATTCCTCATGCTGTTCAACCCTTCGACATCGGTGTCGACTTGAACGCGGGCAAAAGGTTCCCCCCGCGGCGCCGTGTGGCCGACATTACTCACGGCCGGAATTGCCACAACAGGCCTAGACCACTTTCGTGGCCAAGCTGAAATCACCTGCGGACGGGGTCATTTGAGAGCCCCCGCGGTGAGCCCGGCCTGCACCTGGCGCTGGAAGACCGCGTACACGACGAGCACCGGAAGCATGGCGATGGTCAGGCCCGCGAAGAGCGCGCCCCAGTCGCCCCGGTAGCCCTGCGAGACCGCCAGCGTGGCGAGCCCCTGCGGCAGCACGTACCTGCTCTCCTCCTCGTTGTTGAGCAGCAGCGGAAGCAGGTACTGGTTCCACTGGCCGAGGAAGTTGAAGATGCCGATGCTCACCAGGCCAGGCTTGGCCATCGGCAGCATGATCTGGAAGAACGTCCGCGTGTGCGAGGCCCCGTCGACCATCGCCGCCTCCTGGACGCCGGTCGGCAGCGTACGGAAGAAGGAGGTGAGGAAGAACGTCGTGAAGGGCAGCGAGTACGCGATGTACGCGATCATCAGACCCGGCCGGGTGTCCAGGAGGCCGAAGTTCTCCATGACCGCGAAGAGCGGCACGAGGGCGAGGATGACCGGGAACATCATCCCGCCCGCGAAGAGCATGAAGATCAGCCGGTTGCCCGGGAAGGTGAAGCGGGCGATCACATAGGCCGCCATCGAGCCGAGCAGCATGGTGCCGGTCAGCGAACCCGCCAGGATGATCACCGAGTTGATGGCGTACTGGCCGATGTTCGCCTCGGTCCACGCGTTGGTGAAGTTCTCCCAGTGGAAGGACGTCGGCCAGCCCATCGGATCGCTGAGGATCTCGACGGAGGGGCGGAACGCTGTGAGGGCGACCCAGATGAGGGGGCCCGCGGCGAGGACCACCCACAGGACGAGGAAGGCGTGCGAGAAGACGTTCAGGGTCGCGCCGCCCGCCGAATCGCCCTCCCGGCGTGACGTGTCGGCGGACTCGGCGCGGGGCGCGGTGGTCGTGGTCATGATGCAGTGCTCCCGCGGTCTTTAGTATTCGATCCGGTCGCGATTCCCGATCCGCATGACGATCAGCGAGAACGCCATGCTGAGGACCAGGAGGACGACGCCGATGGAGGTGGCATAGCCGTACTGACCGTCCCGGAACCGTTCGTAGAGGAAGACCGGGGTGACCTTCAGGACGTGCTCGGGCACCATCACGAGCACGATCGCGAACGAGTCGAGGGCCTGGATGCCCATGTAGATCCAGCCGGTCCGCACGGTGTCCCAGATCAGCGGGAGCGTCACGTTGAAGAAGGTCCGGCCCCGGCCCGCGCCGTCGAGCAGCGCGGCCTCGTAGATGTCCTTGGGGATCGCGCCCATCGCGGCGGAGAACAGCACCACGTAGAAGCCGACGAAGCTCCAGGAGAGCACGATCATCACGGCGATGAGGGCGAGCGAGCGGTCGCCGCCCAGCCAGGCGGGGCCGTCGATGCCCACCTTGTCGAGCCCGCCGTTGATCAGGCCGCTGTTGGTGTTGAAGACGCGGCCCCAGACCACGGCGATGATCGCGACGGACAGGACCTGGGGGAAGAAGTAGACGACCTTGTAGAGCGAGGAGCCCGCGACGCCCGCGATCGCCTGGCCCTTCCGGTGCCTGCCGCCCGACGTGATCATGTACGCGAAGAACATGCCGAGCACGAGCGTGATCACCGGGGCGACGACCGCCAGGGTGATGCTGACCTCCAGGGATTCCCAGAAGCGCTCGTCGTTCCACATCTTGGTGAAGTTGTCGAAGCCGATGAAGTTCGCCACCGGGCCGCCGGACCAGTCCGTGAACGAGTAGTAGATCGCCTGGAGGAAGGGCGAGATCACGAACAGGGCGTAGAACGCGAGGGGCAGCGTCAGGAAGCCCACGATGAAGCGGTACTTGTCGAGCGTGCGGTACCGCCGGTCGTACCGCACGCTCTCGGGGGTGAAGCGGGGCGGCAGCAGCACCGCCAGAAGGAACAACAGCCCGTTCGGCGCCTTGGGCCTCCGGTCCGGTGCCTTCTTCGAAGGTGGCGAATCGTCCACCCGGGTGTCAGTCTTCACGCCACTCCGCCCCGCCTCGTTCACGTGCCCGCGTTCTCGGTCGATCCGCCGCTGGTCAGGACTTCTTGACCTTGACGACGTCAGGGTCCTTGAGGATCCGGGCCCCGGCCTTCTCCATGATGTCCATGGCCTGCTTGGTGCCGATCTGGCCCAGCATGAACTTGGCGATCATGTTGTTGAAGTCCTCGCGGAACAGCTCGTTGTACCAGTCCATGTGCTTCGCGATGACGACGTTCTCGCCGGCGGACTTGATCGCCGCCTGCACGCTCGCCACACCGTGCGGCATCTTCTGGCCGTCGATGGCCCCCTTGACCACCGGCAGGGCGGAGAGCTCCTTGAAGTTGTTCAGGGCGGCTTCCTTGCTGTACATCGCCCGCAGCCACTCCAGGCCGCCCTGCCGGTTCTGCGCCTTCTCGGGGACGACGTAGAACTCACCGGCCGGCGCGTTGATCGTGCCGAACGGCATCTTGTCGCCCGAGTCCAGTGACGGGCTCGGACCGAACGACATCCCGAAGTCCTTCGGGGTGGTGTCCTTGGCCTCGTTCTCCACCCAGGAGCCGTTGGGCACGAAGACGCACTTGCCGCCCTTGGTCCAGGCGGTCTGCATCTCGGTGTGCGCCTCGGTGCCGTCGAAGCCGGTCAGGACGTACTTCTTGGCGACCAGTTCCTCCCAGGCCTCGAAGACGTCCTTGACAGCGTCGTTCTTCCAGGCGCCCGGCTCCAGGTAGTCCATGGCCGTGGTGATCTCGCGTCCCCCGCGCTGGGCGAACATCGTGTAGATGCTGAAGAACATGTACCGCGGGTGGCCGCCCGGGTAGCTCCAGCCGTGGATGCCCTTGGCCTTGGCCTTCTTGCAGACGGCCAGCATCTCGTCCCAGGTCTTGGGGTACGCGGAATCCAGGCCCTCCTCAAGGAGCTTCTTGGAGTAGAAGGTGCCGTAGACCGTCAGCGAGATGCCGGCCTGGAAGGTGCCGGGGCCACCGAAATTGCCGCTCGCCTCGACCGCCGGTTCGAGGATGTCGCGCACCTTGACGCTCGGGTCGTCCCAGGAGGGCGCGTCGAGCAGCTCGGTGAGGTCCGCCACCTGCTTGTTGGACACCAGCTTGCCGGGGTTCATCTGGTCGGCGCCGGAGTTGTTGACGACGTCGGCCGTCGGGTTGCCGCGGACGATCTTCGGCTGCACCTGGGTGGCGATCTTCGTCGTCGACTTCTGGGCGGCGTTCGAGTCCGGGTACCGCTTCTTGTACATGTCGGTCACGAACTGGGCGTACTTGTCGCCGTAACCGCCGTTGAAGACGACCACGGCGAGCCCGGCGTCTTCCTTCACGCCGAGCGGGTTCTTCTTGGACTTGTCGCCCTTCTCCGCCTTGTTCTCCTCGCCGCCCCCGCTCGCGCAGGAGCTCAGGGCGCCCACGGCCGGCACTGCGAGAAGGCTGGTGGCCGCTGCCCTCTTCATCACGTCACGACGGTTGATGCTGGTGGATCCCATGCTCAAGTCCTCGCCTTCTCCAGGACTCAGGCGGCGTACGGGGCTCCCGACAGCTCGCCAGTGGCGAAGGGCCCGACACCGCGGGTCAGTTGAAGCTTTGGTGGTGCCTTACGTGCGACAACTACATGGCAAGGGCTCGCACCCGCCACTCAGGGTGCCGATAGGTATAGTCCACTTCTCGGCGACAGAGCAAGATCGAACGCAGCTTGGGCCAGCAGTCTTTCCCGAGTTGAGACCTCGCGGAGACACGGCCTGGTTCGTTCACGGCGTGAGCAAACCGAGCCGCCCCGCCCGGCCGCGTCCGGGACCCGCGGCCGCTCCCCTCCGTCGATCTTCCACGGCGCTCACTCGCACCTCATTGGACTTTCTCCCGGATCCCCTTGGACTTTCCCCTGCGGTCCGTCACCCCTTCCGGCCCTTCCGACGCTTTCAACAGCCTTGACACCACCCACCACTTGCCGCCCTACTGGACCCTGCGCAGCGATGTGACAACGTTGTCCAACTCGCAGGGAGGGGTTCGGGGATGCCGCACAGATCACGCAGACCTCGCTTCAGACACCATCGTTCGGCCGCGGTTCTGGGAGCGGCCGCGTTCACGCTCGTCGCGACAGCGCAGGGCGCCGCCGTCGCCAAACCGGAAGAACCGCCCAAAGCGGCCAGGGAGTTCGTCTCCTCCTTCGAGGCGGGCGAGGCCCAGCCCGACTGGCTGAACACCGTGGAGACCGGGCCCGACGGCAAGAAGCGGACCGCCGGCGTCAACGGCGCGTTCAGTTCGGGGATCCCCGGCAGTGTGAACGACCACGTCACGGAGGTCCGCGCCAGCGGCGAGAACTCCGGCAGCGGCGAGGTCAAGGAGAACCTGATCGACGGGGAGCCCACCAGCAAGTGGCTCACCTTCGCGGCCACCGGGTGGGTCGAGTTCGACCTCGACGAGCCCGCCAAGGCCGTGACGTACGCGCTGACGTCGGCGAACGACCATGACGAGCGCGACCCGAAGGACTGGACCCTCCAGGGGTCCGCGGACGGCAAGGACTGGAAGGTCCTCGACACCCGAAAGGGTGAGTCGTTCGACAAGCGTCACCAGACGAAGAAGTACGACTTCCAGAACGACACCGCGTACGCGCACTACCGCCTGGAGGTCACCGCCAACAACGGCGCCTCCGACGCCCTCCAGCTCTCCGACGTCCAACTCTCCGTCGGCGGCACCGAGAGCCCCGTCCCCGAGGACATGCTCTCCCTCGTGGACCGGGGCCCCAGCGGCTCCCCGACCGCGAAGGCGGGCGCCGGGTTCACCGGCAAGCACGCGCTGCGCTACGCGGGCACCCACAAGGCGGACGGCCGCGGCTACTCGTACAACAAGGTCTTCGACGTGAACGTCTCGGTGCGCCGGGACACCGAGCTGTCGTACCGGATCTTCCCCTCCATGGCCGAGGGCGATCTCGACTACGACGCCACGAACGTGTCCGTGGACCTGGCCTTCACCGACGGCACCTATCTGAGTGACCTCAAGGCGGTGGACCAGAACGGCTTCCCGCTGGACCCGCGGGGCCAGGGCGCCGCGAAGGGCCTCTACGTCAACCAGTGGAACAACGTGGCCGCGCGGATCGGGCAGGTCGCGCGCGGCAAGACCGTCGACCGGGTGCTCGTCGCCTACGACTCCCCCAAGGGTCCGGCGAAGTTCCGCGGCTGGGTGGACGACGTCTCCCTGAAGGAGAAGGCCCCGGCGAAGCCGAAGGCCCACCCGTCGGACTACGCGGACACCACCCGCGGCACCAACTCCAGCGGCGGCTTCTCGCGCGGCAACACCTTCCCCGCGACGGCCGTCCCGCACGGCTTCAACTTCTGGACGCCGGTGACCAACGCCGGTTCCCTGAGCTGGCTCTACGACTACGCGCGCGGCAACAACGCGGACAATCTGCCGACGATCCAGGCGTTCAGCGCGAGCCATGAGCCGAGCCCCTGGATGGGCGACCGGCAGACCTTCCAGATGATGCCGTCGGTCGACAAGGACACCCCGTCCGCGTCCCGCACCAAGCGCGCGCTGCCCTTCAAGCACGAGAAGGAGACGGCACGCCCGCACTACTACGGCGTGACGTTCGAGAACGGTCTGAAGGCCGAGATGGCCCCGACCGACCACGCGGCGATGATGAAGTTCACCTATCCCGGTGACGACGCGAGCGTCATCTTCGACAACGTCTCCGAGAAGGGCGGCCTCACCCTCGACAAGGAGAGCGGTGTGGTCAGCGGCTTCTCGGACGTGAAGTCCGGGCTCTCCACCGGTGCCACGCGCCTGTTCGTGTACGGCACCTTCGACGCGCCCGTCACCGCGGGCGGCAAGCTCGACGGCGGGGGCGGCGGTGACGTCACCGGCTATCTGCGCTTCAAGGCCGGCAAGGACCGCACGGTCAACCTGCGTCTGGCGACCTCGCTCATCAGCCTCGACCAGGCCAAGGCCAACCTGAACCGCGAGATCCCGTCCGGCACCTCCTTCGACCGCGTGCAGAACCGCGCGCAGAAGAGCTGGGACGACATCCTCGGCAAGGTGGAGGTCGAGGGCGCGAGCGAGGGCCAGAAGACCTCGCTCTACTCCAGCCTGTACCGCCTGTACCTCTACCCGAACTCGGGCTTCGAGAAGGTCACGTCGGCCGACGGCAAGTCCAAGTACCAGTACGCCTCGCCGTTCTCGCCGCAGACGGGTCCCGACACCCCGACGCACACCGGCGCGAAGATCGTCGACGGCAAGCCCTACGTCAACAACGGCTTCTGGGACACCTATCGCACGACCTGGCCCGCCTACTCGCTCCTCACGCCGAAGAAGGCGGGTGAGCTGGTCGACGGCTTCGTACAGCAGTACAAGGACGGCGGCTGGACGTCGCGCTGGTCGTCGCCGGGGTACGCGGACCTGATGACGGGCACCTCGTCGGACGTGGCGTTCGCCGACGCCTACGTCAAGGGCGTGGACTTCGACGCGAAGGACGCGTACGACGCGGCGGTCAAGAACGCGACCGTGGTGCCGTCGAACTCGGGCGTCGGCCGCAAGGGCATGGCGACCTCGCCCTTCCTCGGCTACACCCCCAGCGAGACCCACGAGGGCCTGTCCTGGGCGCTTGAGGGCTACCTCAACGACTACGGCATCTCGCGCATGGGCCAGGCGCTCTACAAGAAGACGGGCGAGAAGCGCTACAAGGAGGAGTCGGAGTACTTCCTCAACCGCGCCCGTGACTACGTGAAGCTCTTCGACGACAAGGCCGGGTTCTTCCAGGGCAAGGACACGAAGGGCGTCTGGCGGGTCCCCTCCGACAAGTTCGATCCGCGCGTGTGGGGTCACGACTACACGGAGACCAACGCCTGGGGCTATGCCTTCACCGCCCCGCAGGACTCGCGCGGTCTGGCCAACCTCTACGGCGGCCGCAAGGGCCTGGGCGACAAGCTGGACACGTACTTCGCCACTCCGGAGACCGGCTCCGCGGAGTTCGCGGGCTCCTACGGAGGCGTCATCCACGAGATGACCGAGGCACGCGACGTGCGCATGGGCATGTACGGCCACTCCAACCAGGTCGCCCACCACGCCGCCTACATGTACGACGCGGCGGGCGAGCCGGCCAAGACGCAGGAGAAGGTCCGCGAGGTCCTCTCCCGCCTCTACACCGGCAGCGAGATAGGCCAGGGCTACCACGGCGACGAGGACAACGGCGAGCAGTCGGGCTGGTTCCTCTTCTCCTCGCTCGGCTTCTATCCGCTGGTCATGGGCAGCGGCGAGTACGCGATCGGTTCGCCGCAGTTCACCAAGATGACCGTGCACCTGGAGAACGGCCGCGACCTGGTCGTCAAGGCGCCGAAGAACAGCGCCAAGAACGTGTACGTCCAGGGCCTGCGGGTCAACGGCAAGAAGTGGAACTCGACGGCACTCCCCCACAAGGAGATCGCCCGCGGCGGCGTCCTGGAGTTCGACATGGGCCCGAAGCCCTCGTCGTGGGGCACCGGCAAGGACGCGCAGCCGACGTCGGTCACGCAGGACGACAAGGTGCCGTCGCCGCGCGGTGACGCCATCAAGGGTGACGGCGCGCTCTTCGACGACACCTCGGCCACCGAGGCCACCGCGTCGGCCGCCGTCGACCTGCCGGTCGCCAAGGCGACCAAGGCGGTGCAGTACACGCTGACGTCGTCGAAGGACAAGACGAAGGCGCCGCGCGGCTGGGTCCTCGAAGGCTCCGCCGACGGCGAGAAGTGGAAGGAGCTCGACAAGCGGTCCGGCGAGTCCTTCACCTGGGACCAGCAGACCCGGGTGTTCACGGTCGACGCTCCGGGGACGTACGCGCACTACCGGCTCGTGCCGGACGGGTCCGCGACGCTCGCGGAGGTGGAACTGCTCTCCTGACCGAACTCGCACCACACGGTTTTACCGGGGTCGCGCTCCATGACCCCCCACTTGTCGGCCAGGGCTGCCACCAGCAGCAGGCCGCGCCCCGACTCGTCGGCATCCCCTTCGCCGACGGGTCGGGGCCACCCGTCTCCGCTGTCGTCCACCTCGACCCGGAGCACGCCGCCCTCGTGGCGCATGCTCAGCCGGAACCCCCGTCCGGGCGGTACCCCGTGCAGCAGGGCATTGGTCGCCAGCTCGCTGACGCAGACAGTGATGTCGTACGCGCGCTCGCCGACTCCCCAGTCGGACAGGGCGGCGCTCGCGAAGGCGCGGGCGGCGGGGACGGAGTGGCGTTCGCGCCGGTAGAAGCGCTCGCGTGGAGTTTCGTCATTCACGTGACGAGAGTCACGCTGCGTGGCCATCATGAAGCAGTGCGTGAACCCGTACGGCCTGGCTGTACGGGTTCGCTGCGTGAACGTGCGACTTCTGGTGGGGAGTTGAATCGTATGAGCAGCCCTAAGCGACGGTCACGGAGGAACGCCTCGGCGATGCGGATGGTGGGCGCGCTGCTCGCCGTCCACCGCGAGGCGGCCGGGTACACCCAGAAGTCGCTGGCCGAGCGGTTCGTCATCGGCGAGGAGCAGATCGCCTCCATCGAGCAGGGGCGGCGACCGCTGAAGATGGATCTCGCGGTGCAGCTGGACCACATCCTGGGGACCAACAGGACGCTGGAGACCGCCGTCGACAATATGCCGGAGGTGGATCTGGTTCCTCGGTGGGCCGAGGAGTATCTGGATCGCGAGGTGGAAGCCATCGCGCTCTCGTCGTACGAGAATCAAGTACTGCCCGGCCAGCTCCAGACCGAAGCGTACGCACGGGCCGTGTTCCGCAGCCGCGTCCCGGTTCTCGACGAGGACGAGATCGGGCAGCACGTCGCCAAGCGCATCGAGCGACAGGAAATCCTGCACCGCAAAGTTCCCCCGACCACGAGCTTCGTGATCTGGGAAGCGGTGTTGCGCGACCACTTGGGTGGGCGAAAGGTGTACGCGGAGCAGCTGCGCCGGCTGCGTGAGTACGCGGAACTCCCGGGGCTCGCCTTGCAGATCCTGCCGTTCGGGCGCACCTCCCACGCTGCCCTCGATGGCCCATTCGTGCTTCTTGAGACACCCGACCACCAGCGACTGGCCTATACGGAGACTCAGCGGGGAAGCCAGCTGATCTCCGACCCTGACGAGGTGGCGATCCTGACGCAAAGGTGTGCGATGCTGCGGACACAGGCCCTCAACGCCGAAGACACCAGGGGCTTGTTGGACCGCATGCTAGGAGAACAATGAGCGTCCGCAACTCACTTGAGTGGTTCAAGTCGAGCTACAGCGGCAGCGACGGCGGCAACTGCCTGGAGATCGCCACTCAGCCCACCGCCGTACACATCCGCGACTCCAAGGACCCGGAAGGCCCCCGCTTCTCCGTGGCTCCGGATGCCTGGGCCGCCTTCTTGTCCCTGCCCCGGGCCCGCGCCTGACCGCGCATGCGGTATTACCTCTATCTGTCCGCCGCCAAGCTGGACATGCTGTACGGACAGATTCCGCAGACGCTGCTGCGGCGGCTCGCCGTGGAGGCGAAGGTCGACCTGAAGGTGCTCGGCGTCGCCATGCAGTCGCCGCGCGGCGAGACCACCACGTATGACCGGCTCGACATCGTCGAGAACTACCTGGAGCGGGAGTTCGACGTCAGTTGGATGACGGAGCCCAGCTCCTGGTTCCGCGGTGATCTGGCGCTGCGGAGCGCGGGGTACTCGTCGTCGGAGGGGCCCGTGCTCATGACGGGCCGCGAAGGTGACACGGTCATCGCGCTCATCGGTTCGGCGCGCCACCTCATCGGGCAGCGCCCGGCTCCCGACGTGACCCTGCGTGCGTACTCCGCGCTGCCCGCCCTGTTCCAACTCCTGCACGACGCACCGGAAGACTGGCCTCTCGACCTCCCCCGGGAGAGGCGGACGCGTCCGCCGGACGAGGCGGACGCCATGCGGGACGTCCTTGAGATGTCCGAGGCGTTGACGGCGCCCGCCGTCTTCTGCGACTTCCTCGCGCGGCGGTTGCTGCGCGGGAGCGTGGTCCTGGACGACGGTCGGGAGCTGAACGTCGTCGTCGGCACACCGCTGTACGTGGCGATGGCGGACGACGACCAGGAGCCCTGAGTGGAACCGCGGCCGTCAGCGCCCGACCTGGCCCGGATGCGGGTGGAGGGTGAGGTCGCGGGCCTGTGCCGGGCCGCGCGGTCCGATGACGACGCGACCGCCCAGGCCGCCGTCGCGCTGCTCGGGGACCTCGGGGACCCGGCGGCGACGGAGACGCTGACCGACTGCGTGGAACCGCCCGGCGCAACGCGCGTCTGGGTCTTCCGGGAGGCGGTCGCGGCCTTGGGGCGCCTGCGGGACCGCCGCGCGGTCCCCGCCCTGCTGCGGTTCCTCGAGGGCGGGCCGTCGCCGGACAGGTGGCATCAGGAGGACGCCGTCTTCCGGGCCCTGGGCTCGATCGGCGGGCCGGACGTCGTCCGCGTGCTCGTCGACCGGCTCACCCAGGAGTACCCCTCACCGGCGGTCCTCGACGCGCTGACCGAGCTGCGCCCACCAGAGGCGGTGACCTCGCTGCTCGTCGCGCTGTGGGGGCTGCTGCCCGCCGACGCGGCGCGGGCCGCGCGCCTGCTCGGCACGCTCGGCGATCCGCGTGCGGGCCCGGCCCTGCTCTTCCTCGCCCACGCGGCCGAGTCATCCGCCGGCCTGCGCAGGGCGGCGGTCGAGGCGCTCGGGCACCTTCCCGGGCTCCCCGAGCCACCCGTGCGCGGTCGGCCCTCCGAGGACAGGCTGCGGCGCGCGCTGCGCGATCCGGACGCCGAAACGGCCCGCTGTGCGGCGGAGTTGCTGTCCCGGACTCCCGAAGGCCGACGCGGGCTGTGGGGCACGCTGAAGACGGCCGCGCACGACCCCGGCCGCCCCGAGGCCCCGCCCTCCGCCGTCCTGGCCGTCTGCGACCTCATGGCGAGACGGCCCGAACTGGTCGACGCCGGGTTCCCCGAAGGCATCGACACCCTGGTCCTGCTGCTGCGCCAGGCCCCGGCGTCCACGGTCCGCAGGGCGGCGGCCAGGACCCTGGGTGTACTCGGAGGCCGGCAGGCGGTCGACGCCTTGCTCGCCGCGCTGGGCGACGAGCGCGTCGGTGAAGCCGTGGCCGGGGAGGTGTCCCGGCTCCGCGTCCCGCCCGTGGGGAAGCTGCTCACCCTGGTCGCCGACGGGGACGGGGATCTCCAACGACGTGGAGCGGCACGGGCGTTGGGGCTGCTGGAGTGCGCGGAGGCCGCCCCGCTCCTCATGGCCGCGCTGGACGACGCGGAGGCGCCGAAGCCACGCGTCGCCGCGGCGGACGCGCTCGGCATGCTGCGTCATCGGCCGGCCGCCGAGCGGCTCGCCGCCGTGGCCGCGGACGAGGCGGAGCCCGGCACCCTGCGCGCACGCGCCGTACACGCCCTGGGCCTGATCGGCGCCCCGGAGTCCCTGCCCGTGCTCCTCGTCTGCGTACGCTCGCCCAAGGAGCCGGTGCGGCTGAGGGCGGTGGAGGCCCTGGGCGAATTCCCGGTGCCCGAGGCGGCCGTCGCGCTCGGACCGGTCGTCGCGCGGGACGCGGACCGCGCGAGCGCACGGGCCGCGCTCCGCGCCCTGGGCCGGATCGGCGCCCCGGCTCTGCCCGTCCTCGCCTCGCTCGCGGAACGGCTCAGGACGGACGTCGCGGGCGAGCTGATCGCCGCGCTCGCCGCATGCCCGGGGCCCGGGGCGGACGCCACCCTGGAGCGGTTGGCCGTGGCGCCGCTGCCGGAAGAGGTCCATGTGGCGCTGGCCCGGTCGCTGGGCGGGCGGCGCTCGCCGGGGAGTGCCGCCGCGCTGGCGGCGCTGCTGGCCGACGGCCACCCGTACCGCTGTTCCGACGCCGCGCTGCGGGCACTCGCCGCCCTGGGCACCGAGGAGGCGGCCGAGCACGTGCTGACGTATTGCCGGGAGGCAGGGAATTTCGACGAGGGGGTGCGGGAGGCACTCGACGTCATCGCGGAGCAGCGGGGCACGGCGGCGGCACCGGGCCCCTGAGCGCCGCGTGACCGGCGAGTGACCGGGACGACAGGGCCTCCGGGAAGCATCTGGGCAGGACAGAGCGCGGCGCGCGCCACGCCCGCCGCGACCAGGACGCACAAGGAGACCCGCCCATGAACAAGCCTCGCCGCCTCACCGGACTCGCCCTCAGGCTCGCGGGGGTGGCCGCCGCGACGCTGCCCGTGCTCGCCGTCACGCCGGGTGCGACGGCCGCGCCGCAGGAGCCGGCCGCCGCGGCCGTCATGGCCCTCGACTGCACCACCGACACGGACGGCTACTGGGGCCACGCGCACTGCACCAACAACACCGGGACCGTGATCGCCTTCCGCGTGAAGGTGGTCTGCGGGGAGTGGCCCGACGCCCGCGGCGACTGGAAGACCCTCAACCCGGGCGCCCGCGACGTGTCCAGCGCGCGCTGCTTCGGCGGCACGGGCGTCGGCAGCGTGAGCTGGGAAGAGGGATGACCGTCCCGCGGCGACGGGCCACCGCCGCCGCGGGAAAGGGCTCGACAGCGCGATGTCGCCGTGCCTAAGATCCACGGCGACATCGCGTGTCGGTCACCGGCCGGGTGAGGCATGGAGGTGTCGGGAGATGCCTTCTGGAGGCATTCCTTGTCGGTCGAGCTGAATCACACCATCGTCCATGCCCGGGACAACCGGGAGTCCGCCGAGTTCTTCTCGGACCTCCTGGACCTGGAGATCGCCTCCGAGTGGGGCCCGTTCATCGCGGTACGACTGAGCAACTCCGTCACGCTGGACTTCGCCACCGTCCCCGCGGACAAGATCACCCCGCAGCACTACGCGTTCCTGGTCTCCGATGCCGGGTTCGAGGCGGCGTACGAGAAGATCGTGGCGCGCGGCATCGGGCACTGGGCCGATCCGCGGCAGAAGCTGCCGGGTGAGTTCAACACCAACGACGGCGGCAAGGGCGTGTACTTCCTCGACCCGTCGGGGCACGCCATGGAGCTCATCACCGTGCCGTACGGCGGCTTCCCCGCCTGACCGCGGGCCCGTCGCTCAGGACGGGCAGCTCTGCTCCTTGTCCCCTCGGTACGTCCGGTACAGCGGCATCTTCCCCTTGTCGCCGGAGCGGGCGACCGGGGGGAACTCGATGATCGGGACGGGCTTGCAGACGGCCCACTGGTTGTTCTCGCCGGGGCCGGTGAATCCGTACGTGCCGCCCGCCCCGACGAGGCAGCCCGTGCACGTGGGGCCGCTGAGGGTCGAGATGGTCAGCGTGCTGTACACGTCCTTGATGGACGGCAGCCGGGCCGGGGCGTGGGTCTGCTTGCCGTCTTCGTTGATGTCGCTGAACGTCCGGTCGACCGCGGAGACCAGGAGCGCGAAGCCGTCGTAGTACATGGCCGCGTATCCGTCCTGCAAGGGCTTCTTCCCCAGGTGGTGTTCGTTGTCGATCGTGTTGAAGCGCGCCTGGAAGGGCGAGAAGCCCGAGGGCGCTCCTCCGGGGTCGTTCTTCCACGCGGGGTCGTAGGCGGAGGCGTCCACGATCGTGGCGTTGGCCCTGCGCAGGCTGCGTTCGATGTCGGCGGAGGTGAGGGTCGGCTCCAGGCCGATGCCGACCTTGAGGATCCGCAGCTTGCCGCTGCGGTCACAACCGCCTTCGTTCGCGAGGCGGTTGATGAAGGCGGGCAGGTCCTGGTCGCGTCCGGCGAAGAAGACGGTGTCCGCCTTGTCGCGGCAGATGCGCGCGACGGCGTCGGCGAAGCGCCGCGGAATGCCCTGGTCCTCGCCCGACGAGCCGATGTAGTGGGAGTTGTGGTTCTTCAGGTCGTAGGTCTTGCCGAAGTGCCGGTCGAAGACCTTGCGCAGGTTCTTCGAGTAGACGTCGCCCTCGCGGCTGTCCCAGAGGAGAAGCCCCTTCTGCTTCTGCGGATAGCGGTCGAGGTAGTGGGACAGGGCCTTGGCGAACTGCTCGTTGTTGGGTGACGTCTTGAAGAAGTACCGGAAGTTCATGGAGGCGGCCGTGATGACCGGCCCGACCGTGGGGATGCGGCGCTTGGTGAGCTCCTTGACCGCCTTGCGGGTCTCCGTCGTGCTGCTGGGGATACCCGTCACGCCCACCAGCGGGGCCTCGGTGTCCTTCGCCAGGTCGGCGAGCCGCTCCACGACGGGCTCCCACTCGGTGAGGTGCTTGCCGTCGGGCGCGAAGAGCAGCTGGTAGTGCGGGCCGCTGGCGCTGTTCGCCTGGAGCTGGGCCGCGTGGGCGCCCGCGAGGGCGCGCCGGATCATGTCACCGGTCATCGCGCTGGACTCGTCCGACGTGAAGGGCATCATCAGGGCGATGCGGACGTACGGGATGCGGTAGCCGTCGCCCGAGCTGTTCTCCCAGTCCTGCCGGACGCGTTCGTTCTCGTCCGCCACGGCCTTGATGAGGCTCTCGGTGCGCTCGTCCGCGTCGAAGGCCTGGTCGGTGACCCCGACGCACTCCCCGGCGAGTTCTTCGAGGCCCTCGCCGCAGGGGCCGGGGCGTGAGCTGTTCCAGGTGATGAGACCCAGCACGAGCGCGACGGCCACCACCGCGGCCACGAGCCATTCGAGGGGACCCCACTCCTTGGGCGGGTGGTTGAACATCATGACCCCTCACTTGCGGGGACGGGCAGGATCTGTCGTTTGCGGGCGGCCACCGGCCAGTCGCGGGCGGCCCTGCCGAGGGCCGCGTACCAGGTGCGGTGGCGACGGGAGAGGAACCCCAGTTCGTCGCCGACCGCCTGGCACAGGGTCTCGGCGTCCGGGTCGATCGCCGCGTCGGCGTACGGCTCGGAGAGGTACCACAGGGCGTGCAGGAGGCGGTTGATGCAGCGGCCCGCCTCGTCGAGGTGGGTGAAGCGGGCGGCGTGCTCCCCCAGGGCGATCTCGACGCGGTGGTCGCTCCAGCCGGCGTCGTCGGCGGGGTGCGCGGGCGCGCCGGGGGCGGCCGCCGGCGGGGTCGGGGCGGTGGCGCAGTGCCGCAGGCAGAGCAGCCAGTGCTGGACGCTCTGCTCGGCCTCCTCGGCGCCGAACTCGTCGGCCAGCATGTCCACCACGCGGGCCGCGTTGCCGGTGGCCAGGCTGTGCCGCAGCGCGTCCGCCTCCTCGGTGTCGGAGCGCTGCACGTGGTGCAGGTGGAGGAAGCGGTGTATCTCGTGCCAGCTGTGCGGATCGTCGGGCGGCGGTGAGGTGCGCCGCGCCTCGTGGACGAGCAGGGCCTGGAGCAGTCGGCTCCCGACCAGCGGCCCCTCCACGGGTACGGACTGCTGCCACTGCCGCTCCACCAGGTACTGCGCCGCCGCGTTGGCGGGCAGTTGCTCGGGCCCGTCGAGCCGCAGATCCTCGGCGAGTGCCTCCGCGGTCGCGTTGTCGCGTGCCAGGCACAGCACGAGCAGCCGGTCGCGCTGGCGCCGGTCGGGCAGCAGGTCCTCCAGGAGCACCTGGGTGACCGGGCGCCCCTGCGCGGTGGTCAGGTCGAGCAGGTCCTTGGGGGCCACCGGGCGGTTCTGCCGCGCGGCGTGCACCACCGCGTCGCACAGCACCCGGGCGGTGGCCGGGTGCCCTCCGGTGAGCGAGTGGAGGGCCGACGCGAGGTGCGGGTGGAGCAGGCGCACGGACGCGCGGTCGAGCATGGACAAGACGTCGTCCCTGCTCAGCGGGGTGAGCGGCACGACGAGCAGGCCCGCGGACGGGTCGTGGCCCGAGCGCTGCCAGATCGCGGTCGCCTGCTTGCGCTGCCTGCCCCCCGCGGCGGGCAGCAGATCGCTCAGCTCACGGCGCACCGCGTGCGGCGCGCTCTCGTGCGGCAGGTCCCCCAGGCGCGTCGCGACGACGGTGATCCGGTCGCGGTGGGCCCGCTGGGCGTTGGCGCGGTGTTCGAGGAGCAGGTCCAGGAAGCGCTGCCCCGCGGGGGCGTGCGCCTCGTCGAGGAGGATCAGGGGCCAGGGCTCGCGGTTGAGGCTGCGCACCAGGCCGTAGGCGGCGGCCACTTCTTCGAGGAAGGCGGCCATCAGGGTGTTCTCGACGGCGTGGCGGTAGTCGCCGCCCCGGTGGAAGCGCCGGCCGAGCTCAAGGAGGGCGTCGGGCTTGCGGGTGGCGCCCCCCGGCGTGGTGTGCCGCCGCCCGTACCAGTTGCGGGCCGGCGCGAGGCCGCGCAGGGACTGGAGTTCCCGCAGGATCGCCGCGGTGACGGGCTGCGACGCGTCGTCGTCCTCGACCTCCGTGCCCTCCGCGGTGGCGTCCGCCGCCTCCTGGACGGAGGCCTCGACCCGCTCCGACCACTGCCGCGCCACGTCCCGCTCGGCCCCGGAGAGGAGCCCGCAGGCGATGAGGAGGCGGGCGTGCCGGGCGCAGACGGCGTCCCGCCCGTCCGCGTCGCCCTTGGACCAGCCGGAGACCGCGAACAGGCCGGGCATCAGGACGGGGAAAAGGCCGAGCCCCGGCGCGAGCGCGGACACGACGCGTTCGAGGATCTGCACGAAGTCGCCGGCCGGTTCGGCGGGCACGTCCCCGTCCTCCGCGGGGACCACGAGCCCGGAGGCGCTCGCCCCCGGGGCCACGACCCGCACATGGGCCAGCGGGAGTCTCTTGTGGTAGTTGCGTGCGAGTGCGTCGAGAACCGCGCTGCGGCCGAGCCCGTGCTGCCCGGTGAGCAGGATGACGGGCACGTCGTCACCGAACTCCCGTTTCCTGCGCGCGCGTTCGTCGTAGGCCAGTCCGGTGAGTGACGGTACGAGCGAGCCCACCAGCGGCCCGCGACCGTACAGCAATGGAATGTGCGGCTTGCCCATCCGACGACGTCCTGCTTCCCCCTGGGAGCCTTCGGCCACCTTCGGGGCGAGGCGCAGCGCTCCCCCGACGTCAGCCGCTGACTACTGCTCCAACTCCCCTCGGAACAGTGGAATTTACCCCCCTTCGGTTCAAGGCTGCGGGTAAATCTCCAGATCGACCCGACCCGGGAGATTTACCGCCGCGCGTACCTCTCCCGGGTACGCGAGCCTGACCTTCCGCAGCCCGGCGAGGCCCGCCAGGTGCGAGAGATCGATGTCGGTGCCCTGGGTGAGGTGGATCTCCACGAGCCCCGGAAGCCGCCGGGCGATGCGGCGCAGCGACACCGGCGCGCCCGGCTTGGCGTACACGTAGAGATGGGTGATCTGGGAGACCTGCGCCCTGGGGTCGAAGAGCAGCGTGCTCAGCTGCTCCGGGGAGAGGGTCAGCGTGCGCAGCTCGGGCAGGGGGGCGAGCAGGGCGCCCCATCCGTCCGGCAGCAGCCGCTCGCCCGCCTCGTGCAGGCGCAGCTCTTCGAGTGCCGTGAAGTGCCTGATCTCCGAGAGGTCGACCGTGCCCATCGGCAGCGCGAGCACCCGCAGGTCCGTGAGGCGGGACAGGTCGGCGAGCCCGCGCCAGGGGACCTGCACGCCCAGGTGCAGGGCGCGCAGCCGCGGGCAGTCCGCCAGCTTCGTGAGCGGTTCGAACTGCGGGAGGTCTTCCAGTACGAGGGAGTGCAGCCGGGGCAGCCGGGTGAGCGGCGCGGGCTCCCTGAGGTTGCGGCAGCTCTGGAGGGTGAGGTTCTCCAGGGCCGGGAAGTCCGCGAGCAGGCCGAGGTCGTCCAGCTGGAGCGCGCCGCGCAACCGCAGCTCGCGCAGGCGCCGGGGGTCGAGCGCCGCGCGCACGGCCTGCGGGTCGAAGTCGCCGTGGATGCCGACGCGTTCGCAGCCGGGCAGGTCGGCGAGGGCGTCGAGCTCGGCGCGCGAGCGCACGGTGACGGGCTGCGAGGGGTCCGCGGTGAGCAGCGGTCCGATGATGTCGGCGGCGTAGTCGGCGGTGTCGAACCGGTCCCAGTGTCCGAGGAGTTGGGCGCGCACGACGGGCTGGCGGGTGCCGAGGAACTCCCGCAGGCGCGGGATGGCGGCGTCGCCGCCGATCTGGCAGATCGCGTGGACGGTGGCGAGCTCCTCGTCGCCCGACAGTTCGCCGGCCCTCGGCAGCAGGCCGAGGAGCAGCGGTCCCGTACGGGCCAGGACCCTGGCCTGGCGCAGGCTGCGCGGCGGGAGCATGCGCGCCGCCTCGGTCTCGATGGTCTGCCGGACGGCGGGGTCGAGACGGGTGGCCTGTTCGAGCGAGGCGAGGGCCAGCAGCCGCAGTCTGGCCTGGGCCGTGGGGTCCTTCTCGCGGTTGCCGCGGTCGTTGAGGCGCATGAGCAAGTCGGCACGACCGTTGTAATCGCTCTGCGCGACGGCCATCTGCACCACGTCCTGCCACTCGTCCGCGTGTGCGTTCTTCACCAGGATGCCGAAGTCCCGCTCTTCGAGCACCGCCTTGGCGCCGAGATAATCCTGGAAGGTGCGGTGGACGAAGTCCACGGCACCCGACGCGGGTTCGCGCAGCAGCCCGGTGCGCACCAGGAGATACCGCAGGACGTGTTCGGGCTCTCCCATCCGCTGGAGGCTCGGCACCTGGGGCTGGAGCCTGGCGAGCAGGCCGAGGGCGTCGGCGCGGTCGATCTGGGTGCGTTCGTTGCGGATCAGCCAGTACGCGAGGCGCTTGAGGGGTTCGGCGGCGGCCTCCTCGCTCAGCTCGGGGGGCACGCCGCGCTCCTTGTCGCGGCGTTCGAGCAGCATGGACAGGGCCGCTTTGTAGAGGGCGGCGCGGCCCTCTGGCAGGAAGCCGTTGCGCTCCCGGTGCAGGGCGCAGATCAGGCTGCACATCAGCGGGTTGGTGGCGAGCCTGCTCAGCTCCGGCTGTGCGCGCAGGGACTGGATGAGCTCGTCGTCCGTGCCTTCGGGTGCCTCCGCCGCCGTGTGCCACCGCTGGATGAAGCGCCACAGGTCGTCGGGGCGCAGGGCGTTCAGGGTGAACTCGTGGAAGCCCTCGCGCTCCAGCCAGCCGGGGGCGAGCGCGGAGGGGCGGGTGGTGGCGAGCCAGAGGTTGCCGGAGAAGGCGGCGAGGAGCCGGCGCAGCCAGTCACGGGTGCGTTTGCGGTCGGCCTCGGGGATCTCGTCGAGGCCGTCGACGAGCAGGACACCGCGGCCGTTGCGCAGTACGCGCGCCGTCCAGTCGCCCGGTTCGCTGCCGGCCAGCGGGCAGCCCATCCGGCGCAGGAAGTCGTCGGGCAGCGGCAGGTCGACGCCTTCGCGGACCAGGGTGCGCAGCGGCAGCACGAAGGGGACGCGCCCCAACAGCTGGGGCAGGTGCCCGGGCACGGTGTCCTGCTGGGCGGTGGTCAGGGCGAGCCACTGGACGAGCGTCGTCTTTCCCGTGCCGGCCAGGCCGTGCAGCAGGACGCGCCCGCGGCCCACGAGGACCGTCTCGACGCTCTCCTCCAGCACGGCGGAGCGGCCCTCGGAGGCCTCGTCCGGTTCCTCGTCCACGGCGGTCGTGGGGACGGCCCGCATGCTCAGATAGGCGCTCTCCAGGGGCCACTCCTGGCCCTCCGGGTCGCGCAGGTCGACTCCGTAGAGGGTGAGGCTGCCGTGGCGTTTGACGACGTAGTTCGCGTACTCCTCCTCGAAGCGGGCGTCCGCCGCCGTCCAGTCGTCGCCCGAGACGCGGCGCAGGATGACCTCCAACTGGTCCCGTTGGCGCTGCAGTTCCTGGAACTCCTCCAGCTGGGCGCGGGCCGCGAAGCCGGGCCGCTGAGTGAAGAAGCGCACCAGGTGCACGCACGCCGTGCGCAGCAGGACGTCGTGGAAGAGCGCCGCGTCGCGGGTGAGCAGCCTGCGGGTGTCGGGCCCGGCCTTTTGGGACAGCTCCTTGGCCAGTTCGTCGGGGCCGAGCACGAAGAGCTGCACGTCGTCCATGTCGAGCTCGCCGAGGGCGAAGAGGGTGCGGGTCAGGGCCTGCCCGACGGCGTCGTGCTCGTCCTCCGCGATCGGCCGCTCGTGCGGCCCGGCGGAGCGCACCGCGCGGCGCACCAGCTCCCGGGAGAGCCGGTGCATGTCGTCCTTGCTGAGCGAGGGCCGGTCGCCGACGAAGGCCAGCACCCCTTTGATCCGTACGGGCCGTTCGCCGTACTCGGCCCCGGGGGCCTTGGGCGGCGGCAGCAGCAGCCGCTTCAGCAACGGCACGACCACCGAGGAGGCGACCTTGATTCCCACTGCTGACGCGTCCACAGAAACCCCCGTCACCGCCGTGCGCTTTCTCGCACACAAAGCGTAGGGCCCGCACCCCCCGTCCTGGGGGATGCGGGCCCAACTGCCCTACGGCTATGCCTACTTGCGGATCAGCGAGCGCAGGACGTACTGCATGATGCCGCCGTTGCGGTAGTAGTCCGCCTCACCGGGGGTGTCGATGCGGACGACCGCGTCGAACTCCACGCCGGTGTCGGTCGTGACCTTGACCGTGCGGGGCGTGCGGCCTTCGTTCAGCTCGGTCACGCCGGTGAAGGAGAAGGACTCCTCGCCGGTGAGGCCGAGAGTCTCGGCGGACTGGCCCTCCGGGAACTGGAGCGGCAGGACGCCCATGCCGATGAGGTTCGAGCGGTGGATGCGCTCGTACGACTCGGCGATGACGGCCTTGACGCCGAGGAGCGCGGTGCCCTTGGCGGCCCAGTCGCGGGACGAGCCGGAGCCGTACTCCTTGCCCGCGAGGATCGCGAGCGGGGTGCCGGCCGCCTGGTAGTTCTGCGAGGCGTCGTAGATGAAGGAGACGGGGCCGTCTTCCTTCGTGAAGTCGCGGGTGAAGCCGCCCTCGGTGCCCGGCGCGATCTGGTTGCGCAGGCGGATGTTGGCGAACGTGCCGCGGATCATGACCTCGTGGTTGCCTCGGCGCGAGCCGTAGGAGTTGAAGTCGCGGCGCTCGACGCCGTGCTCCGTGAGGTACTTGCCGGCCGGGGTGTCGGCCTTGATCGCACCGGCCGGGGAGATGTGGTCGGTGGTGACCGAGTCGCCCAGCTTGGCCAGGACGCGGGCGCCCGTGATGTCGGCCACCGGGGTGGTCTCCATCGTCATGCCCTCGAAGTAAGGGGGCTTGCGGACGTACGTCGACTGCGGGTCCCACTCGAAGGTGTTGCCGGTCGGGATCGACAGGGCCTGCCACTGGGCGTCACCCGCGAAGACGTCCTGGTAGGACTTGTTGAACATGTCCTCGCCGATGGAGTTGGCGACGACGTCGTTCACCTCGGCCTCGGAGGGCCAGATGTCCTTGAGGTAGACGGGGTTGCCGTCCTGGTCCGCGCCGAGCGCGTCCCGGGTGATGTCCACCTTCATCGAACCGGCGATGGCGTACGCGACGACCAGCGGCGGGGACGCCAGGTAGTTCATCTTGACGTCGGGGTTGATGCGGCCCTCGAAGTTCCGGTTGCCGGAGAGGACGGACGTCACGGCCAGGTCGGCGTCGTTGACCGCCTTGGAGACCTCCTCGGGCAGCGGGCCCGAGTTGCCGATGCAGGTGGTGCAGCCGTAGCCGACGAGGTTGAAGCCGACCTTGTCGAGGTAGGGGGTGAGCCCCGCCTTGTCGAAGTAGTCGGTGACGACCTTGGAGCCCGGGGCGAGGGTGGTCTTGACCCACGGCTTGCGGGTCAGGCCCTTCTCGACGGCCTTCTTCGCGACGAGCGCGGCGGCGACCATCACGTACGGGTTCGAGGTGTTGGTGCAGGAGGTGATCGCGGCGACGGTGACGGCGCCGTGGTCGATCTCGTACGTCGAGCCGTCGGGGGCGGTGACCGTGGTCGGCTTCGACGGGACGCCGTTGGAGGTGGCCGGGGCGTCGGACGCCGGGAAGGACTCCTTGCCGGCCTCCTCGTCGTCGGCGACGTAGTTGCGCACGTCCTGCGCGAACTGCTGCGCGGCGTTGGCGAGGACGATGCGGTCCTGCGGGCGCTTGGGGCCGGCGATCGACGGGACGACCGTGGAGAGGTCGAGCTCCAGCTTCTCGGAGAAGTCGGGCTCGGCGGCCGGGTCGAGCCAGAGGCCCTGCTCCTTGGCGTACGCCTCGACGAGCGCGACCTGCTGCTCGTCACGGCCGGTCAGGCGCAGGTACTTCAGCGTCTCGTCGTCGATCGGGAAGATCGCGGCGGTGGAGCCGAACTCCGGCGACATGTTGCCGATGGTGGCGCGGTTGGCGAGGCTCGTGGCGGCCACGCCCTCGCCGTAGAACTCGACGAACTTGCCGACGACGCCGTGCTTGCGCAGCATCTCGGTGATCGTGAGCACGAGGTCGGTGGCGGTGGTGCCGGCGGGCAGCTCACCGGTCAGCTTGAAGCCGACGACGCGCGGGATGAGCATGGAGACCGGCTGGCCGAGCATCGCGGCCTCGGCCTCGATGCCGCCGACGCCCCAGCCAAGGACACCCAGGCCGTTGACCATCGTGGTGTGCGAGTCGGTGCCGACCAGGGTGTCGGGGTAGGCCTGGCCGTTACGGACCATGACCGTGCGGGCCAGCTTCTCGATGTTGACCTGGTGCACGATGCCGGTGCCCGGCGGGACGACCTTGAAGTCGTCGAAGGCGGTCTGGCCCCAGCGCAGGAACTGGTAGCGCTCCTTGTTGCGGCCGTACTCCAGCTCGACGTTCTGGCCGAAGGCGTCCGGCGTGCCGAACTTGTCGGCGATCACGGAGTGGTCGATGACCAGCTCGGCCGGGGAGAGCGGGTTGACCTTGTCCGCGTCACCGCCGAGCTCCTTGACGGCCTCACGCATGGTGGCGAGGTCGACCACACACGGCACGCCGGTGAAGTCCTGCATGATCACGCGGGCCGGCGTGAACTGGATCTCCTGCGAGGGCTGGGCCTGGGAGTCCCAGCCGCCGATCGCACGGATGTGGTCGGCGGTGATGTTCGCGCCGTCCTCGGTGCGGAGCAGGTTCTCAAGGAGGACCTTAAGGCTGTAGGGCAGCCGCGCGGAGCCCTCGACCTTGTCCAGCTTGAAGATCTCGTACGACTCGTCGCCCACGCGCAGCGTGCTGCGGGCGTCGAAGCTGTTCGCCGACACGACAGTCTCCTTCATATATGTGCGCGTTTCCGTCACATCCTGCCGCCACGACTCCTCGTCGATCCGCTAAGGTAAGGCTTAGTTAGGTAACCCTTACCGAGTGGCGGCTTCTGGTGCGCCTCGGCAGATATCTCGATGTCGAGATAACTCTAGTACATCACCCGACGTCGCGACGAGGCGCGGGGCCTCAGACCGGCGGGGACCAGGACCGGGCAGGCCGCGTCGGCCTGCCCTTTCGCGGGCCGCTCCCCTTCGATCAGATCGGCCAGGAGCGACACGGCGGTGCGCGCCGTGCGCTCCGGGTAGAACGTCACCGTGGTGACAGGGGGCTCGGTCTCCGCGTACCCCGGATCCTCGCTCGCACAGACGAGCAGCAGATCCTCCGGTACGCGCAGGCCGTGCCGGGCCGCCGCGGCGAGGAGCTGGCGGCCGCCGGGGTCGTAGACGGCGTGGACGGCGTCGATCCGTCCGAGCACCTCGTCGAAGGCGTGGCCTTCATCGTCGCCCTCGTCGAAGGGGATCACCAGCGGGGCCACCGCGCGCCGCGCGCACCACTCCTCGTACGTCCTGGTCACCACGCGCGCGTAGTGCTCGTCGCCGTTGCCGGACTGAAGGGCGACACGGCGGGCTCCGGCGGCGGCGAGGTGGTCGAGGACCTCGCGGGTGGTCGCCACGTGGTCGTTGTCGACCCAGTGGTCGCCGGGGCGCGGGTCGCCGGGGGCGCCGTCGAAGACGAGCGGGATGCCGCGGGCGCGCAGCGCCTGGACCATGGGGTCCCCGCGCGGACTGTCCATGATCAGCATGCCGTCGACGGCGAGGCTGTGCCAGGTGTCGTCCGCGGCGCGGTCGGCGGGCAGCGTGGTGAGGGCGTAGCCGCGGGCGTGGGCGGCGGCGGTCGCCGCGGTGAGGGCGCGGGAGAAGTAGGCGACCTCGGTGTAGTTCCAGGCGCGCGGGTACGTCGTCACCGCGACGCCGATGGTCCGGGTCCTGGTTCTGACCGTCGCGCCGTAGCCGAGGGCGGTGGCGGTCTCGCGGACCCTGCGGCGGGTGGCGGGGCTCAGCCGGCCGGTGCCGTTCAGAGCGTGCGAGACCGTCGCGGTGGAGACCTCCGCGGCGCGGGCTATGTCGGTGAGGGTGGGCCTTCGCACGCGGCGGATCCTACGGAATCCCCCGGCCCGGGGGCAGGGTACTGCGGATTCCGTTGCCGTCGGCGGCTTCTGGTTAACGGATTACTCGCGGAGTGTGCGGGGTGCGTTCCCGTTTCCGGCTGCGGGTTCGCGGTCCGTTCGTGCCGCCGCTTCGCGGCGGATGCTTTCCGCCCACCCACCCGAGCACTCCGCATCCGACTCCCCTCGCCCCCTGGAGTTCCCATGGCCTCGTCCCCTCTCTCCAGCCTCTCCCGCCGCACTCTCCTCGCCGCCGCCGGAGCCGCCGGGCTCACCGTGGCCTCGGGTGCGCCCGCATCCGCATCGCCCCGCCGCTCCGCCGCCCTCGTCGTGCGCAACTCCCGTGTCTTCACCGGTGTGCGGGAGAACGCCCCTGCGCAGGCCGTCGCCGTCGGCAGGGACGGGAGGATCCTCGCCGTCGGGAGCGACTCCTCGCTCAAGCGGTTCATCGGGCGGGACACCGAAGTCGTTAACGGGCGCGGCGGCACGCTCATGAGCGGCATCCACGACGGCCACGCGCACCCCATGGACGCCGCGAACCGCTCGCTGCGCCCGTCACTGGCCGGAGCCGAGCAGACCGTCGCCGACCTCCGGAAGACCCTGACCGCGTTCCTCGAGGACTCCGCCGGCCAAGAGCCCGACGGGTGGCTGGTGGTGGAGGACTGGAACCCCGTGGGCCTGCTGCCGCACGGCACCGCCCCGCACCACTCGATGCTGGACGCGCTGGCGACCCGGCGGCCCCTCGCGCTGCGCGGCGGCGACGGACACAACCTCTGGGTCAACCAGCGCGCCCTCGACCTCGCGGGCATCACGGCGGCCACCCCGGACCCGGTCGGCGGCAAGATCGTCAAGGGCTCGGACGGCAAGCCCACCGGGGTGCTCAAGGACGACGCCCAGCCGCTCGTCACCCGGCACATCCCCGAGCCCGACCGGGCGCAGCTCGTCGCCGCCGCCGCGAAGGTCTTCGCCGAAGCCGCCGCGTCCGGGATCACCACGTTCATGGAAGCCGTCGTCGGCAAGGGCGAGCTGGGCCTCTACAAGGCGCTCGCCGAGAGCGGGAAGCTGCCGCAGCGCATCGTGCCCGCCCTGCGGATCGAGACCGACCTGACGAAGGACCCGGCGGCCGCCGTGGCGTACGCGCGAGGGCTGCGCAAGGAGTTCGGGGACGTGCGCGGGCTGCGCTTCGGCACCGTCAAGGTGTTCCTCGACGGCGTCATCGAGTACCCGGCGCAGACCGCGGCGCTCCTGAAGCCCTACCTCGACGCGGACGGCAGGCCCACCGGCCACCGCGGCGACCTCTACGTCTCGGCGGCGGACTACGGCCGGCTCACCGCGGCCTTCAACGCGGACGGCTGGCAGATGCACGCGCACGCCATCGGCGACCGCGCCGTCCGCACCTCCCTCGACGGGTACGCGTACGCCCTGCGCGCGACCGGGGCGCGCGGTCTGCGCAACACCACCGCCCACCTCCAACTCGTCGACCCCGCCGACCTGCCCCGCTTCGCCCGGCTCGGCGTCATCCCCTGCATGCAGCTCCAGTGGGCGACCCGCAACACCTGGACCATGGACGCCCTGCTGCCCTACATCGGTGCCGGGCGCCACCGTTGGCAGTACCCGGCACGCAGCCTGGAGCGGCACGGGGCGCGGCTCGCCGGTGGCTCGGACTGGCCGGTCGATCCGCTTCAGGTCTGGAACCAGGTGCGCACCGCCGTCGACCGGTTCGGGGCCGAGGGCGAGGGCGATCTGTACCGCCGGGAGGAGGGGCTGAGCCGCTCGTCCGCGCTGCTCATGCACACCCTGGGGACGGCGCGCCAGCTCCGCATGGACCATCTGACGGGCACGGTGGAAACGGGGAAGTCGGCCGATCTGGTGCTGCTCGACCGGGATGTGACGCGGTGTCCGGTGGCCGACATCAGCTCTTCCGAAGTGCGTCTGACGCTCACCGGAGGCACAGTGGTGCATGACGCCGACTCGTCGGCCGGGCGCGCGGCCTCCGCCCGGGTGACGCGCGCGGCGGCCGGCCCGCGGCTCACCGCGCAGGCCGCGGTGCACGGTGGGCGGCACGCCTCGTGCGGATGCGGCTGACGCGGCAGAGGCAGGTGGCGTAGGGAACGACGTACCGGAACTTCCGTACCGAATCGGTCGTTTCCCGGATGGCCTACCCCGACGCGCGCGTCATCTCATATCTGAGATAACCTGCGGAACATGGCAGACGATTACCTCGTACGTATCGGCAAGCTCATCCGCGACGCCCGGCAGCACAGGGGTTGGACGCAGTCGCAGCTCGCCGAGGCGCTCAGCACGAGCCAGAGCGCCGTGAACCGCATCGAGCGCGGCAACCAGAACATCAGCCTTGAGATGATCGCCCGTATCGGCGAAGCTCTCGACAGTGAAATCGTCTCGCTCGGGTACGCGGGGCCCATGCATCTGCGCGTCGTCGGCAATCGCCGGCTCTCGGGCTCCATCGACGTCAAGACGAGCAAGAACGCTTGCGTGGCGCTGCTCTGTGCGTCCCTGCTCAACAAGGGACGCACGGTGCTGCGCCGCGTGGCGCGGATCGAGGAGGTCTACCGCCTCCTCGAAGTCCTCGGTTCGATCGGCGTGCGCACCCGTTGGATCAACGACGGGGTGGACCTGGAGATCGTGCCGCCCGCCAAGCTGGACATGGAGGCCATCGACGCGGAAGCCGCCATCCGGACCCGCTCGATCATCATGTTCCTGGGCCCGCTGCTGCACCGCATGGACCGCTTCAAGCTGCCGTACGCGGGCGGTTGCGACCTCGGCACCCGCACGATCGAGCCGCACATGATCGCGCTGCGCCGCTTCGGCCTCGACATCGCGGCCACGGAGGGGCTCTACCACGCGGAGGTCGCGCGGGACGTGGTCCCCGACCGCCCGATCGTGCTGACCGAGCGCGGCGACACCGTGACCGAGAACGCCCTGCTCGCCGCGGCCCGCAGCGACTGCACGACGGTCATCCGCAACGCCTCGTCGAACTACATGGTCCAGGACCTGTGCTTCTTCCTGGAGGCGCTCGGCGTCAAGGTCGAGGGCATCGGCACGACGACCCTGACGGTGCACGGCGTCCCGGACATCGACGTCGACGTCGACTACTCGCCCTCCGAGGACCCGGTCGAGGCGATGAGCCTGCTCGCCGCGGCGGTCGTCACCGAGTCCGAACTGACCGTGAACCGCGTCCCGATCGAGTTCCTGGAGATCGAACTCGCGGTCCTCGAGGAGATGGGGCTCGACCACGACCGCACGGCGGAGTACTTCGCCGACAACGGCCGTACGCGCCTGATCGACCTCACCGTCCGGCCCTCCAAACTGGAGGCGCCGATCGACAAGATCCACCCGATGCCGTTCCCCGGCCTGAACATCGACAACGTCCCCTTCTTCGCGGCCATCGCGGCGGCGGCGCAGGGCAAGACGCTGATCCACGACTGGGTGTACGACAACCGGGCGATCTATCTGACCGACCTGAACCGCCTCGGCGGACGCCTCCAGCTCCTCGACCCGCACCGGGTCCTGGTGGAGGGTCCGACCCGCTGGCGCGCCGCCGAGATGATGTGCCCGCCCGCGCTGCGGCCCGCCGTGGTCGTGCTGCTCGCGATGATGGCCGCCGAGGGCACGTCGGTCCTGCGCAACGTCTACGTGATCAACCGTGGCTACGAGGAGCTGGCCGAGCGGCTCAACTCCGTGGGCGCGCAGATCGAGACGTTCCGGGACATCTAGCACCCGCTCGGGCCGCCGCCCCCGATGGCGGCGGCCCGGCGTGGTGCGGGTCAGTCGAGGACCGCCACCCCGTCCAGCTCCACCAGGCACTCCTCGTCCCAGAGCCGGACCGCGCCGATCACCGCCATGGCGGGGTAGTCGCGGCCCGCCAACTCCTTCCAGACGCGCCCCAGCCGGTGTGCCTGGGCGCGGTAGCCGGCGACGTCCGTGGCGTAGACGGTGACGCGGGCGAGGTCGGCGGGGGTGCCGCCCGCGTGGCGCAGGGCGGTGAGGAGGTTGGTGAGGGCCAGCTCGAACTGCTCGGGCAGGGTCGTGCCGGTGACCTTGCCCTCGGCGTCGAGCGCGGTCTGGCCCGCGAGGAAGACGATCCTGCCGCCGGTCGCGGTGACGGCGTGCGAGAAGCCGGTGGGCGGGGAGAGTTCGGCGGGGTTGACGCGTTCGAGGCTCATGCGGAGGGCTCCTCAGGGGTGGCGGACCGCGGGGCGCGCCGGGTGGCGCTGTCACCTGCGGGCTGCTGCTCGGCGTACAACTCCTTGGCGATGATGGCGCGTTGGACCTCGCTCGCCCCTTCGTAGATGCGGGGTGCGCGCACCTCGCGGTAGAGGTGTTCGAGAAGGTGTCCCCGCTGGAGGGCCCGGGCGCCGTGCAGCTGGACCGCGGCGTCGACGACGTACTGCGCGGCCTCCGTGGCGATCAGCTTGGCCATCGCGGCGCGCTTGGCGATGTCCGGCTCCCCCCGGTCGTACGCCGCCGCTGCCGCGTGCACCATGAGGCGGGCCGCCTCGGTCCGGGTGGCCATCTCCGCGACCTGGTGCGCCACCGCCTGGAGATCCTTCAACTTGCCGCCGAACGCGTCCCGTTCGGCGGTGTGCGCGAGCGTGGCGTCCAGCGCGGCGGCGGCCATGCCGACCGCGAAGGCCCCGACGCTGGGCCGGAAGCGGTTGAGGGTGGTCATCGCGACGCGGAAGCCGCGGTCGGGTTCGCCGATGACGTCCTCGCCGGTGACCGTCACGCCGTCGAAGGCGAGGGCGCCGATCGGGTGCGGGGAGAGCATGTCCAGAGGTGTGCCGGTGAGGCCGGCGCGGTCGGCGGGCACGAGGAAGGCGGTGACGCCACGGGCGCCCGCGCCGGGGGTGGTCCGGGCGAAGACGGTGTAGAAGTCGGCCTCGGGGGCGTTCGAGATCCAGCACTTCTCGCCGGTGAGCCGCCAGGAGGAGGGGCCGTCCGGCGCGGCGCTCAGGGCCAGCGCGGCGGCGTCCGAGCCCGCCCCGGGCTCGGAGAGCGCGAAGGCGGCGACGGCGTGGCCCGCGCGGGCGGGCCCGAGCCACTGTTCACGCTGGCGCGCGGAGCCGTACGCGGCGACGGGGTGCGCCCCGAGGCCCTGGAGGGCGAGCGCGGTCTCGGCCTCCGTACAGGCATGGGCGAGGGACTCGCGCAGGAGGCACAGGCCCAGGGCGCCCGAGGTGGCGTGCGGGGTCCGCGAGGCGGCGGAACCTCCCGGCCCCTCCCCCGCGAACAGGCGGTCCAGGAGGCCCAGTTCCCCCAGCGCCTGGACCAGCGGGCGGTTCACGCGGCCCGGCTCACCCTTCTCCGCCAGGGGCTTCAGCTGCTCGTCGGCGAGGGTGCGCAGCTCCGCACACCAGGCGATTTGTTCAGGATTGAGCGAGAATGCCGTCATCCCGGGCCCCTCCTCTATCGCGCACCGTTGACTGTCGTCACCATCACGATACGCTCGTTCCGCGAGCTCACCACAAGCCCGAACGGCAAGGGGGCGACCCGCTGTGGACGCCAAGAGTGCACTGCGACTCCACCCATCGGCTCACGTGGACACCTTCGCCCGGGACCATCTCCCGCCGCCGGAGCAGTGGCCCGCGTTCGTCCACGACCGGCCCGAGCTGCATTACGCCGATCGCCTCAACTGCGGCGCCGAGCTCCTCGACCGGACGGTGGACCGGTTCGGCGGCGACCGGCCCGCGTTCCGCACGGGCTCCGGCGAGGTGTGGACGTACGGCGAGCTCCAAGGGCGCGTGGACAAGATCGCGCACGTCCTGACCGGTGACCTCGGCGTGCTGCCCGGACAGCGCGTCCTGCTGCGCGGCCCCACCACCCCCCTGCTCGCGGCCTGCTGGCTGGCGGTGATGAAGGCGGGCGCCGTCGCGGTCACCGTCCTGGCCCAGCAGCGCCCGCACGAGCTGGCCACGATCTGCGGGATCGCCGAGGTCGGCCACGCGCTGTGCGACGCCCGCGCCGTGGACGACCTGGTGAAGGCCGGGATACCGGGCCTCACCGTCACCACCTTCGGCGGGGAGGCGGACGACGACCTGCTGGCGCGCGCCGCCCGGCAGCCGGACGGCTACGAGGCCGTCGACACCGCCGCCGACGACGTCGCCCTCATCGCCTTCACCTCCGGCACCACCGGCCGCCCCAAGGGCTGCATGCACTTCCACCGCGACGTGCTCGCCATCGCCGACACCTTCGCTCGGCACGTCCTGAAGCCGGGGCCCGACGACGTCTTCACGGGCAGCCCGCCGCTCGGCTTCACCTTCGGACTCGGCGGGCTCGTCGTCTTCCCGCTGCGGGCCGGCGCCTCCTCACTCCTGCTCGAACAGGCGGGCCCGCGCCAGCTGCTGCCCGCGATCGCCGAGCACGGCGTCACGGTGCTCTTCACGGCGCCCACGGCCTACCGCGCGATGTTGGACGAGCTGGGCAAGCCGGACGCGCCCGACGTGTCCACGCTGCGCCGGTGCGTCTCCGCGGGCGAGAACCTGCCCGCCGCCACCTGGCAGGCCTGGCACGAGCGCACCGGGCACCGCATCATCAACGGCATCGGCGCGACGGAGCTGCTGCACATCTTCATCTCCGCCGCGGACGAGGCGATCCGCCCCGGCACCACCGGCCGCCCCGTCCCGGGCTGGCACGCGCGCGTGGTCGACGACTCCGGGGCTCCGGTGCCGGACGGGGAGCCCGGCCTGCTCGCCGTCCGCGGTCCCGTGGGCTGCCGGTACCTGGCCGACGAGCGTCAGCTCCAGTACGTGCGCCACGGCTGGAACGTCACGGGCGACACCTACGTCCGGGACGCCGACGGCTACTTCACCTACGTGGCCCGCGCGGACGACATGATCATCTCGGCCGGTTACAACATCGCGGGCCCGGAGGTCGAAGAGGCGCTCATGCGCCATCCCGACGTCCTGGAGACCGCCGTCGTGGGGCGCCCGGACGAGCTGCGCGGGCAGACGGTGGTCGCCTACGTCGTCCAGCGCCCCGGCACCGAGCGGGACCCGGAGCGGCTGCGCGAGTTCGTGAAGGGCGAGCTGGTGCCGTACAAGTGTCCGCGCGAGATCGTCTATCTGGACGCCCTGCCGCGCACCGCGACCGGCAAACTGCAACGGTTCCGGCTGCGGGAGCCGGGGCCCGTAGAGTGATCACGTGTCCGAGCAGCACACTCCACGGTCCCTGATCGTCACCTTCTACGGCGCCTACGGGCGCGCGGCCCCCGGCCCGGTGCCCGTCGCCGAGCTGGTCAGGCTCCTCGCCCCGGTCGGCGTGGACGCCCCCTCCGTGCGCTCCTCCGTGTCCCGGCTCAAGCGGCGCGGTCTGCTCGTCCCGGCGCGGACGGCGGCGGGCGCGGCGGGGTACGCCCTGTCGCCGGACGCCCGCCAGCTCCTGGAGGACGGCGACCGGCGCATCTACGCCTCTCCCCCGGCCGCGCGGCAAGGCGGCGGCTGGGTCCTCGCCGTCTTCTCCGTGCCGGAGTCCGAGCGCCAGAAGCGGCACGTGCTCCGCTCCCGCCTGGCCGGACTCGGCTTCGGGACGGCGGCCCCGGGGGTGTGGATCGCCCCGGCGCACCTCTACGAGGAGACCCGGCACACCCTGGAGCGCCTGCAACTCGCCTCGTACGTCGACCTGTTCCGCGGCGAGCACCTGGGCTTCGCGGCGACGGCGGAGGCGGTGGCCCGCTGGTGGGACCTGTCCTCCATCGCCAAGGAGCACGAGGTGTTCCTCGACCGCCACGAGCCGGTGCTCAGGAGCTGGCAGAGCCGCAGCGACACCCCGCCGGACGCGGCCTACCGCGACTACCTCCTGGCCCTGGACTCCTGGCGCCGCCTTCCGTACGCGGACCCGGGCCTGCCGGGCGACCTGCTCCCGGAGGGGTGGCCCGGAGACCGGTCCGCCGCGGTGTTCACGGCCCTGGACGAGCGGCTGCGCGACGCGGGTGCGGGTTTCGTCAACTCCCCAGCGTGAGGCGGGGCTTGGGCGCGTCCGTGCGGCCCGTCTGCGGGCGGCGGCTGCCCGCCCCGTACTGCGGGGGCCAGCTGACGCCCGGTCCGGCGTACCCCTGCTCGGCGGCGGCGTGCAGGGTCCAGTGCGGGTCGTACAGGTGGGGGCGGGCGAGCGCGCACAGGTCCGCCCGGCCCGCCAGGATCAGCGAGTTGACGTCGTCCCAGGAGGAGATGGCGCCGACCGTGAGGACGGGGACGCCGGTTTCGTTGCGCACGCGGTCGGCGAACGGCGTCTGGTAGGAGCGGCCGTACGCGGGCCGCTCGTCGGAGACGACCTGGCCCGTCGAGACGTCGATCGCGTCGGCGCCGTGCGCGGCGAAGGCGCGGGCGATCTCGACGGCGTCCTCCGCGGTGGTGCCGCCGTCGGCCCAGTCGGTGGCGGAGATGCGGACGGTCATGGGTCTGCCGTCCGGCCACACCTCCCGCAGGGCGTCGAAGACGTCGAGGGGGAAACGCAGGCGGTGGTGCAGGGAGCCGCCGTACGCGTCCGTCCTGTGGTTGGTCAGCGGCGAGAGGAAACCGGACAGCAGATAGCCGTGGGCGCAGTGCAGTTCGAGGAGGTCGAAGCCGGCGCGCTCGGCGCGGCGGGCCGCCGCGACGAACTCCTCGCGGATGGCGGCGAGTCCGGCCTCGTCCAGCTCGTGCGGGCGCCGGCCGTTCTCCTTGTACGGCAGCGGCGAGGGCGCCACCAGCGGCCAGTTGCCGTCGTCGAGGGGTTCGTCGATGCCCTCCCACATGAGCTTCGTGGAGCCCTTGCGTCCCGAGTGGCCGAGCTGGACGCCGATCGCGGTGCCGGGCGCCTGTGCGTGCACGAAGCCGGTGATCCGCTGCCAGGCGTCGGCCTGTTGTTCGGTGTAGAGCCCGGCGCAGCCCGGCGTGATGCGGCCCCGCTCGCTGACGCACACCATCTCGGTCATGACCAGACCGGCGCCGCCGAGCGCCCGCGCGCCCAGGTGGACGAGGTGGAAGTCGCCGGGGACGCCGTCCCGCGCGGAGTACATGTCCATGGGGGACACGACCACGCGGTTGCGCAGGGTCAGGTCGCGGAGGCGGAAGGGCGTGAACATCGGCGGTGTGCCGTCCGGGCAGCCGAACTCCCGCTCCACGGACTCGGTGAACCGGGCGTCGCGCAGCCGCAGGTTCTCGTGGGTGACGCGGCGGCTGCGGGTGAGGAGATTGAACGCGAACTGGCGCGGCGGCTGGCCGAGGTAGTCCGGGAGCCGCTCGAACCACTCCAGGCTGGCGCGGGCCGCGCGCTGCGTGGACTCCACGACGGGACGGCGCTCCGTCTCGTACGCGGCGAGGGCCTCGGGGATGCCGGGCTGCTCCTGGAGGCAGGCGGCGAGCGCGAGGGCGTCCTCGACGGCGAGCTTGGTGCCGGAGCCGATGGAGAAGTGCGCGGTGTGGGCGGCGTCGCCGAGCAGCACCGTGTTGCCGTGCGACCAGCGTGCGTTGACGACCGTGCGGAAGGTGGTCCAGGCGGACTTGTTGCCGCGCAGGGCCCGGCCGCCGAGCGCGTCGGCGAAGATCTTGGCGCAGCGCTCGGTCGACTCCCGCTCGTCGAGCTCCGCGAACCCGGCCGCCTCCCACACCTCTTCGCGCATCTCGACGATGACCGTGGACTCGCCGGTGCCCGCCGTGGAGAACGGGTAGCCGTGCAGCTGCATCACGCCGTGCTCGGTCTCGGCGATCTCGAAGCGGAAGGCCTCGAACGCGAAGTCGGCGGCCAGCCAGATGTAGCGGCAGCGGTGGGTCTCGACGCGGGGCCCGAAGGCGTCGGCGTGCGCCTCGCGGGTGAGGCTGTGCACGCCGTCGGCCGCGATCACCAGGTCGTACGCGGTGGAGAGCTCGGCGGCGGGCGGGGCCTCGGAGCGGAAGCGCAGGTCGACGCCGAGCTCCCGGCACCGCTCGTGCAGGATGCCGAGCAGCCTGCGCCGCCCGAGCGCCGCGAAGCCGTGCCCGCCCGAGGTGTGCCTGCTCCCCCGGAACACGATGTCGATGTCGTCCCAGCGCACGAACTCCGCCTGGAGGGCGCGGTAGACGACGGGGTCGGCGTGCTCGATGCCGCCGAGCGTCTCGTCCGAGAGGACGACGCCGAAGCCGAAGGTGTCGTCCGGGGCGTTGCGCTCCCAGACGGTGATCTCGCGCCGCGGGTCGAGCCGCTTGAGCAGGGCCGCGGCGTAGAGCCCGCCGGGGCCGCCGCCGACGACGGCGATGCGGTGTGCGGCGCCGTGCCGTGCGGGCCGGGTGGGGGCGGTCATGGTCAGCGCCCCTGCCACTTGGGCGGGCGCTTCTCCGTGAACGCCGCGTGGAACTCCTGGTAGTCCTCGCCGGTCATGAGCAGGGCCTGGGTCGCCGCGTCCAGCTCGACGGCCGCGGCCAGCGGCATGTCCAGCTCCGCGGTGAGCAGCGCCTTGGTCTGCGCGTACGCCAGGGCGGGTCCCTCGGCGAGCCGGCGTGCCAGGGCTTGCGCGGCCTCGGGGGCCTTGCCCTCGTCGGTGAGCTCGCTGATCAGGCCGATCCGCTCGGCCTCGGGGGCGCGCACGGGCTCGCCCAGCATCAGGATCCGGGTGGCGTGGCCGAGGCCGACGACGCGGGGCAGGAGGTACGCGGCCCCCATGTCGCCGCCGGACAGGCCGACCCGCGTGAAGAGGAAGGAGAACCGCGCCGAGGGATCGGCCACCCGGAAGTCCGAGGCGAGGGCGAGCACGGCGCCCGCGCCCGCGGCTACCCCGTGGACGGCGGTGACCACCGGGAAGGGGCACTCGCGGAGGGCGCGCACGACCTGGCCCGTCATGCGGTTGAAGTCGAGCAGCTGTGCGGTGTCCATGCCGAGGGTCGCGCCGATGATCTCGTCGACGTCACCGCCCGAGCAGAAGCCGCGCCCCTCGCCGCCGAGCACGAGGGCGCGCACGGACTTGTCGCGGGACAGCTCGGCCAGGAGGTCGCGCAGGTCGGCGTAGGCGCCGAAGGTGAGCGCGTTCAGCTTGTCGGGGCGGGCCAGGGTGACCGTGGCGACCCCGTCGTCCACCTCGAAGCGCAGGTGCTGCCAGTCGGGGGTGCGGGGGGCGGAGCCGGTGAAGGGACTCATGACGACGTGCGGCCTCCTCGGTCGGGGCGGCGGCGGTCCATCGGGTGCGTGCCGGTGCTTCCCCTCGAAGTTATCACCCATCCGTGACCGTCGTCACGAGCACGCGATAAACCCCCGGCCGGAGGCGGGATCACCCAGGGCCGGACGTCCCGGACAAGCCCGACCGTCGACCCTGTCGACATAGCGCTTAAGCTTCGTACGGTTGAAAGCAGGATCGCCTGCTGCCCTGAACGGACCCGCCTTGCACGAATCTCCCGCTCCCACCTCGTGGCGCATCGCGCTGCCGCACACCACCGCGGCGGTGCCGATCGCCCGCGCACTGGTGCGCACGGCGCTCATGGAGATCGATTCGCCCGCCGACAGCGACACCGCCGAGCTGCTCACGGCCGAGCTGGTGGCCAACGCGGTGGAGCACTCCTCGGGGCACGATCCGATAGAGCTCGTCATCGAGCTCCTGCCGAGCGGGTGCCAGGTCGAGGTGCACGACTCGAACCCGCTGCCGCCCGGCGATCTCACCGAACCGGGCCCGATGAACGAGCCGGACCCCTGGCAGGAGCACGGGCGCGGCCTGCTCCTGATCCGCACCCTCAGCTCGTCCTGCGGTCACCGCCCCACCGACTCCGGCAAGGCGGTCTGGTTCACCCTGCCCGCGGCGTAGGCGATGCGGCACCGGCCGCATCGGCCTGGCCGAGGCGCGAGTGCCGGCGCCCGTAGAACGCGTACACCAGGGAGCCCACGACCAGGAACACCGCGAACTGCACCCACGTCGTCCAGCCCGTGCCCCAGATCAGGTAGAGGCAGAAGCCCACGCCGAGGACCGGGCTGACCGGGTACAGCGGCACCCGGAAGGTGCGCTTGAGCTCCGGCGCCGAGCGGCGCAGCGCGAGCACGGCGACATTCACCGCGACCATGATCGCCAGCGTGCCGATCGTCGTCAGGTTGACCACCACGTCCAGCGACGAGAAGGCGGCCGGGACGGCGAAGACCGCGGCGACGATCCAGGTGTTGGCCACCGGCGTGGACGTCTTGGGCGAGACGCGCTCGAAGACGCGCGGGATGAGCCCGTCGCGGGACATCGACATCAGGATGCGGGTCTGCCCGTACATCACGGCGAGCACCACGGACGCGATGGCCACGACCGCGCCGAAGGCGATGATCCCGCCGCCGACCGCCGAGTCCGTGACCTGGTCGACCACCAGCGAGAGCGCGGCGGGCTTGTCGGCGACCGCGTCCGCGCCCAGCGCGCCGATGGCCCCGAGGGCGACGGCGACGTACAGCAGCGTGGCGACGCCGATGCAGATCAGGATGGCGATCGGGATGTTGCGCCGGGGGTTCTTGACCTCTTCGCCCGCCGTGGTGATCGCGTCGAAGCCGATGAAGGAGAAGAAGGCGAGCGAGGCGCCCGCGGTGATGCCGGAGGCCCCGGCGCCCGCGAAGGGGGTGAGGTTGCCGGCCTTGAACGCGGTGAACGCGATCGCGAGGAACAGCAGCAGGATCCCGATCTTGAGCATGGCCATGGCGGCCGTCGCCCGTGCGCTCTCCCGGATGCCGCGCACGAGCAGCACCGCGGCCAGCAGGATCACCACCACGGCCGGCAGGTTCACGACGCCGCCCTCGCCGGGCCCGGCGGAGAGCGCGTCGGGCAGGTGCCAGCCGGTGAGGCTGTCGAGCAGCTCGTTCAGGTACTGGCTCCAGCCGACCGCCACGGCGGAGACGGAGACGCCGTACTCCAGGAGCAGGCACCAGCCGACCAGGAACGCGGTGCGCTCGCCGAGCGAGGCGTACGCGAAGGAGTACGAGCTGCCGGAGACCGGGATCGCGCCGCCCAGCTCGGCGAACGAGAAGGCGGTGAAGATGCAGGTGACGGCTGCCAGGAGATACGAGACGGCGACCGCGGGGCCCGCCTCGGCGACGCTGTCGGAGAGGCCGACGAAGATGCCGGTGCCGACGATCGCGCCGACGCCGAAGCACACCAGCTGGAACAGGCCCATGGTGCGCTTGAGGCCGTGGCCTTCGAGGTCGGCGCCCGATTCGGCGACGAGGAGTTCGGGGGACTTGACGCGGAGTCCTGCCGGACCGGTCGGGCGCATGCGGTGGTTCTCATTTCGGTGGTGCTGGGGCGCGGCGGGGTGTGCCGCAAAGAAGTGGGGCCGGGGGAAGGTGTTCCCCGGCCCCACCAGTGTGAGCGTGCTGTGACGCGTTCAGCCGAGCGTGGCCACGAGGATCGCCTTGATGGTGTGCAGGCGGTTCTCGGCCTCGTCGAAGACGACGGAGTGCGCCGACTCGAAGACCTCGTCGGTGACCTCGAGAGAGCTTAGACCGTGCCGGGCGTGGATCTCGCGGCCGACCTTGGTGCCCAGGTCGTGGAAGGCGGGCAGGCAGTGCAGGAACTTGACGTCGGCGTTGCCCGTGGCGCGCAGGACGTCCATCGTCACGGCGTACGGCGAAAGGGCCGTGATGCGCTCGTCCCAGACCTCCTTGGGCTCGCCCATGGAGACCCAGACGTCGGTCACGACGAAGTCGGCGCCCGCGACCGCCCCGGTGACGTCCTCGCTGAGCGTGATGCGCGCGCCGCTGGTCCCGGCGAGCTCGCGCGCCCGGGCGACGATCTCGTCGGCGGGCCAGTAGGCCTTGGGCGCGACGATGCGGACGTCCATGCCCAGGAGCGCTCCGGTGATCAGGTACGAGTTGCCCATGTTGAAGCGGGCGTCACCGAGGTAGGCGAAGGAGATCTCGGTGAGGGGCTTGGTGCTGTGCTCGGTCATCGTGAGCACGTCGGCGAGCATCTGGGTGGGGTGCCAGTCGTCGGTCAGGCCGTTGTAGACGGGCACGCCGGCGTGCGCGGCGAACTCCTCGATGCCGGGCTGGCTGTCCCCGCGGTACTCGATGCCGTCGAACATCCGGCCGAGCACGCGTGCGGTGTCCTTCACGGACTCCTTGTGCCCTATCTGCGAGCCCGAGGGGTCGAGATACGTGGTGGAGGCGCCCTGGTCGGCGGCGGCGACCTCGAAGGCACAGCGCGTACGCGTCGAGGTCTTCTCGAAGATCAGCGCGATGTTCTTGCCGGTCAGCCGCCGCGTCTCGGTCCCCGCCTTCTTGGCCGCCTTCAGCTCGGCGGCGAGCTCGATCAGGCCGCGGAACTCCTCGGCGGTGAAGTCCAGCTCCTTGAGGAAGTGGCGGCCGGTGAGGTCGATGGCCATGATGGCGCTCCAGAGACGGTACGGGGACACGAGATTCTGGAAGTCTATACGACTCTTCACATTTCTATTCAGGGATCGGGTCCCGCTGCACCGGACAGCTCATGCACCGCGGACCGCCCCGGCCGCGCCCCAGCTCGCTGCCCCGGATCTCGATCACCTCGATGCCCTCCTTGCGCAGATGCGTGTTCGTGGTGGAGTTCCGCTCGTACGCCACGACCACGCCCGGCTCGACCGCGAGCACGTTGCAGCCGTCGTCCCACTGCTCGCGCTCGGCCGCGTGCACGTCCTGCGTCGCGGTGAGGACCCGGATGCCGGGCAGCCCCAGGGCCGCCGCCATCGCCCGGTGCATGTGCTCCGGCGGATGGTCGGTGACCTTCAGCTCCCGTCCGTCGACACCGGGCTCGATGGTGTACGACCGCAGCATGCCGAGGCCCGCGTACTGCGTGAAGGTGTCGCTGTCGACCATCGTCATCACCGTGTCGAGATGCATGAACGCGCGCCGCTTCGGCATGTCCAGGGCCACGATCGTCTGCGCGGAACCGGCGGCGAAGAGCTTGTGCGCGAGCATCTCGACGGCCTGCGGCGTGGTGCGCTCGCTCATGCCGATGAGGACCGCGCCCCGGCCGATCACCAGGACGTCGCCGCCCTCGATGGTGGAGGGGTAGTCCGACTGCCCCTGGGACCACGTGTGGAATTCCTCGGCCCGGAACAGCGGGTGGTGCTGGTAGATCGCCTCGAAGTGCACCGTCTCGCGCTGCCGGGCGGGCCAGCGCATCGCGTTGATGGAGACGCCGTCGTAGATCCACGCCGAGGTGTCGCGCGTGAAGAGGTGGTTGGGCAGCGGGCCTAGCAGGAAGTCGTCCAGGTCCATGCAGTGGAAGCGCACCGACGTCGGCTCGGGGTGGCGCTCCAGGAACTCGCGCTTCGTCATCCCGCCGATCAGCGCGTCGGCGAGCTCGGCGGACGGCAACGTCTCGAACGCGGCCCGCAGATGGTCCGTCGCCAGCGGGCCGTACTCCTTCTCGTCGAAGACCCGGTCCAGGACCAGCAGGCGCGCACCCGGCACGTCCATGGCCTCGGTCAGCAGGTCGCCGAAGAGGTGGACGGCCACCCCGCGGTCGCGCAGCACGTCGGCGAACCCGTCGTGTTCCTGGCGGGCCCTGCGGACCCACAGGACGTCGTCGAAGAGCAACGCGTCCTTGTTGGTCGGGGTGAGCCGCTTGAGCTCCAGATCAGGGCGGTGCAGGATCACGCGGCGCAGCCGCCCGGCCTCGGAGTCGACATGGAATCCCATGGATCCCATCTTTCCCCGGCCGGGCGGCCCACGCCCGTCGTTGGCCAAAGCCCGGTCCTGTCGCCTAGAGCCGCGGGTCCACCGGCTCCGACTCCAGGGCCAGGACCGCGAACACCGCCTCGTGCACCCGCCACAGCGGCTCGCCCGCCGCGAGGCGGTCGAGGGCTTCGAGCCCGAGGGCGTACTCCCGGATCGCGAGCGAGCGCTTGTGGCCCAGGAAGCGTCCGCGCAGCTTGTCGAGGTGGTCGGGGCGGGTGTACTCCGGGCCGTAGATGATCCGGAGGTACTCGCGGCCGCGGCACTTGATGCCGGGCTGCACGATCCGGCCCTTGCCGTCCCGCACCAGCGCCCCGACCGGCTTGACGACCATGCCCTCGCCGCCGCGGCTCGTCATCTCCAGCCACCAGTCGATGCCCGCCTGGACCGACGCCTCGTCGCCCGTGTCGACGTAGAGCCGCCGGGTGGTCTGGAGCAGGCCGGTGCCGTCGTGCTCCACCATGCGGTCGATCAGGGCGAGCTGTTCGTCGTGCGGGAGCGCGGCGAGGCTGCGGCCCTGGACGGCCAGGATCTGGAACGGCGCAAGGCGCACGCCCTCAAGGCCCTCGGTCGGCCAGCAGTAGCGGCGGTAGGCGTCCGTGAACGCGGCGGCGTCCGTGGCGCGTTCGCGCTGTCTGGCCAGGAGCCCGCCGGTGTCCACGCCACGGGCCGTCGCCGCCTCCAGGGCGGCGATCGCGCCGGGGAAGACGGCCGCCGACGCGGCGCCCACGGCCGCGTACTGCGTGCGGAGCAGCCCCGAGGCCTTCAGCGACCAGGGCATCAACTCCGCGTCGAGCAGCAGCCAGTCGGTGTCGAGCTCCTGCCACAGGCCCGCATCGGTGACGGCGGCGCGCAGGCGCTCCAGTATCTCCTCGGTGACCTCCGCGTCGCCGAAGAAGGGGCGCCCGGTGCGGGTGCAGAGCGAGCCGGTGGGGCCGTCCACGCCGAAGCGCTCGCGGGCCACGTCCGCGTCGCGGCACACCAGGGCCACGGCGCGCGAGCCCATGTGCTTCTCCTCGCACACGACCCGGCCCACCCCGTCCTTGGCGTACGAAGCGAAGGCCTCGGCCGGGTGCTCCAAGTACCCCTCGCGCTGCGAGGTCGCGGTCGGCGCCATCGTCGGCGGGAGGTACGGCAGGAGCCGCGGGTCGACGGCGAAGCGGCTCATGACCTCCAGGGCCGCCGCCGCGTTCTCCTCGCGCACGGCGACGCGCCCCGCGTGGCCCGTCTCCACCGCGCGGCGGCCCTGCACGTCGGTCAGGTCCAGCGGCCTGCCGTCGTGACCGCCGGGCGCCTCCGTGCGCAGCGGCCTGGCCGGCTCGTACCAGACCTGCTCCGCCGGTACGTCGACCAGCTCGCGCTCCGGCCAGCGCAGCGCGGTGAGCCTGCCGCCGAACACGGCGCCGGTGTCCAGGCAGATGGTGTTGTTGAGCCAGGTGGCGGTCGGCACGGGGGTGTGGCCGTAGACCACGGCGGCGCTGCCGCGGTAGTCCTCCGCCCAGGGGTAGCGCACGGGCAGGCCGAACTCGTCGGTCTCGCCGGTCGTGTCGCCGTACAGCGCGTGCGAGCGCACCCGGCCCGACGTGCGCCCGTGGTACTTCTCGGGCAGGCCCGCGTGGCAGACGACGAGCTTGCCGCCGTCGAGGACGTAGTGCGAGACGAGGCCGTCGACGAACGCGCGCACGCTCGCGCGGAACTCCTCGCTCTCGGCTCCCAGCTGCTCCACGGTCTCGGCGAGTCCGTGGGTGTGCTGGACCTTGCGTCCCTTGAGGTGGCGGGCCAGCTTGTTCTCGTGGTTGCCCGGCACGCACAGGGCGTTGCCGTCGGTGACCATCGACATGACGCGGCGCAGCACGCCCGGGGAGTCGGGGCCGCGGTCGACGAGGTCGCCCACGAACACGGCCGTACGCCCTTCGGGGTGCGCGCCGTCGGCGTAACCGAGCTTGCCGAGCAGGGTCTCCAGCTCGGTGGCGCAGCCGTGGATGTCACCGATGATGTCGAAGGGGCCGGTGAGGTGCGAGAGGTCGTTGTAGCGCTTCTCGGTGACAATGGTGGCGTGGTCGACCTCCTCCACTCCCCTGAGGACGTGGACCTTTCGGAACCCCTCGCGCTCCAGGTGCTTGAGCGAGCGGCGCAGTTCGCGCTGGTGGCGCTGGATGACGCGGCGGGGCATGCCGGCGCGGTCGACGCGGTGGGCGTTGCGCGCGGCGCAGACCTCTTCGGGCACGTCCAGGACGATGGCTATGGGCAGGACGTCGTGCTGCCTGGCCAGCTCGATCAGCTGCTTGCGGCTCTCGCTCTGCACGTTCGTCGCGTCGACGACCGTGCGGCGGCCCGCGGCGAGGCGCTTGCCCGCGATGTAGTGCAGGACGTCGAAGGCGTCTCCGCTCGCCCCCTGGTCGTTCTCGTCGTCGGCGACGAGGCCGCGGCAGAAGTCGCTGGAGAGCACCTCGGTGGGCTTGAAGTGCTTGCGCCCGAAGGTGGACTTGCCGGAGCCGGTGGCGCCGACGAGGACGACGAGGGAGAGGTCGGTGACGGGCAGCACGCGTCCCGCCCGCGCGGCTTCCGTGCCGGAGCCGGTACCGGTTTCGTTCGTCATGCCGCCCGCACCTCCTTCGTGCTCTTGCCGTTCTGGTCGTTCTGGTGGCTGTGGTCGTTCTTGGCGCTCTGGTCGTTCTGCGTGAAGACGGCCATCTGGGTCGGCGGGCCCACCTCGGGGTCGTCGTCGCCGACGGGCACGAACTCCACTCCGTACCCGTGCCGTTCGGCCACCCGCCCGGCCCATCCCCGGAACTCCTCGCGCGTCCACTCGAACCGGTGGTCGCCGTGCCGGACGTGCCCGGCGGGGAGCGTCTCCCAGCGGACGTTGTACTCGACGTTCGGCGTCGTCACGAGCACCGTGCGCGGCCGTGCGGAGCCGAACATCGCGTACTCAAGTGCGGGCAGGCGCTCCTCGTCGAGGTGCTCGACGACCTCGCTGAGCACCGCCGCGTCGTACCCCTTGAGGCGCTTGTCCGTGTACGCGAGCGAGCCCTGGAAGAGCTTCACGCGCCCGGCCTGCCGCTCGCCCATGCGGTCGAGCTTGAGCCGGCGCGACGCGATGGTCAGCGCCCGCATCGACACGTCGACCCCGGCGATCTCGGTGAACCGAGTGTCCTTGAGCATCGCCTGCACCAACTGGCCCTGCCCGCAGCCCAGATCGAGCACACGCCCGGCACCGGCACCGGCCAGCGCCGCGAGGATCGCCTCGCGCCGCAGCACGGCGAGCGGCACGGCCTTGTCCGCGCGCTCCTCGTCCTCGGCGTCGGAGTCGGGGCCCTCCTCGGCGACCGCGTTGTCGATGTCCTCGACGTCCGTGTCGTCCGCGTCGGCGAGCCGCACCAGTTCGAGCCGCTGCGTGGCCTCCCGGGTCAGCGACCAGCGCCGCGCGAGATACCGGCTGGTGATGACCTTCTGCGCCGGGTGGTCCGCGAGCCAGCCCTCACCGGCACGCAGCAGCTTGTCCACCTCGTCCGCCGACACCCAGTAGTGCTTGGCGTCGTCGAGCACGGGGAGCAGGACATAGAGGTGCCGAAGCGCCGCACCCAGGGTCAACTTCCCGTCGGGCACGTCGAGTACGAGGTGGACGTACCGCGAGTCGCCCCACTCCGGGAAGCGCGTGTCCAGCGGAATCCGCGTGACCGTGACCGTCCAGCCCAGCGGCTCGAACAGCGTGCGCACCAAGTCGGGGCCGCCCCGCGCGGGCAGCGCGGGCACCTCGACGCGCAGCGGCAGCGGCCGGGCCGCCCGCTCGGGCCGGGCGTTGCACACCCCGCGCATCGCGCTGGAGAACAGCGCGCTCAGCGCCACGGCGAGCAGCGACGAAGCGGCGTACGGCCGGTCGTTCACGTACTGCGCGAGTGCCGCGTCGGGCGCTCCGCCCCGGCCCTTTCCCTTCCCCCGGCGCACAAGCGCCACGGGATCCACCTCGAGGAGCAGCGCCGCCGTGCAGCGCTCCACGGACGCCTCGGGGTAGAGGACGTGCGCGGTGCCGTAGGACGTGGAGAACGCCTGGGCCTTCTCGGGATGCTTGTGCAGCAGGAAGCCGAGGTCGGTCGCGGGGTTCTCGGGGGTACCGGATGTGCTGATCGTCAGGAACACGGGTTTGCCTCGAAACGCAATCTGAACTGCGGAAACTTATGGTTGCGGCTCCAGCGCGCCCCTAGACCGTACAGCGAACATCACGGACTCACTCAGGCATTTTCGCCGCCCCCGCGACCCCTCAGCCCTCCGCCCAGCCATGGCTCTTGCCGTGCTGCACCAGCTGCTCGCGCAGCTGCTTGATCTGCTCCCCGGTCATCCACGGAGCCGTGGCGAGCAGCAGCTCGGTCACCTCGAACGAGTACTCCGCGACGCTGAGCACGTCACAGGTGGGCTCCTCGCCGTCGTCGAACCCCGCGGCGGACGCCTGGACCGACGGTGGCACCGGGGCCATGCCCACCCCGAAGGGCGCCGCCGACGCCCGCACCCCTTGCGGAAGGCGGACGGAGGAGGCCTTGGGCCCGCGCTCGCCCTCTTCGATCTCGAACTCGACCAGCGCTCCCGTGTGCACCAGAGGCTCCGGAATCAGCAGGTCGTTGGCGTGCAGGAACACGTCCTCCCCACCGTGCTCCGGGGCGATGAAGCCATACCCCCGCGCGCCGTCGAACCGCACCACTCTGCCAGCGACCATCTCGACCCCAACCCGCACACCCTCTCCGGGCCCCTCGCCCGGACGGCCAGTGCCGAAGCCTAACCTCCGGCCCCCGCGCCCCGACGCCCGAGCGGCCTCTCGCGGCCCGCCCGCGAGCGTCGGCAACACGGCCGGTGCGGGACTGAAACCGGCCCCGGCGTCCGGGCAAGATAGCTGCATGGACCTTCGAATCTTCACCGAACCGCAGCAGGGCGCCACCTACGAGACGCTCCTGCGCGTCGCCAAGGCCACCGAGGACCTCGGCTACAGCGCCTTCTTCCGCTCCGACCACTACCTCGTGATGGGCTCCTCCGACGGGCTGCCCGGCCCCACCGACGCCTGGATCACCCTCGCCGGACTGGCCCGCGAGACCCGCCGCATCCGGCTCGGCACCCTGATGACCGCGGGCACCTTCCGGCTCCCCGGCGTCCTGGCCATCCAGGTGACGCAGGTCGACCAGATGTCCGGCGGCCGCATCGAGCTCGGCCTGGGCTCGGGGTGGTACGAGGCGGAGCACTCCGCGTACGGAATCCCCTTCCCCAAGGAGAAGTTCGGGCGGCTGGAGGAGCAACTGGCCATCGTCACGGGCCTGTGGGAGACCCCGGTCGGCGAGAAGTTCACCTTTGACGGCACCTACTACCAGCTCTCCGATTCCCCCGCCCTTCCCAAGCCCGCGCAGCCCAAGGTGCCCGTCCTCATCGGCGGCCACGGCGCCAAGCGGACACCGGCCCTCGCGGCCCGCTACGCGAGCGAGTTCAACATTCCCTTTGCCTCTCTCTCCGACACCGAGCAGCAGTTCAAGCGGGTGCGCGCCGCTGCGGAGGAGATCGGCCGCAAGGCCGACGACCTCACCTACTCCAACGCCCTGGTGGCCTGCGTCGGCACGACGGACGCGGAGGTCAAGCGCCGCGCCGAGTCGATCGGGCGCGAGGTGGAGGACCTGAAGGCGAACGGACTCGCCGGCTCCCCCGCCGAGGTCGTCGAGAAGATCGCCTCCTATCAGGCCGTCGGCTCGCAGCGCATGTACCTCCAGATGCTCGACCTGGACGATCTCGACCACCTGGAGCTGATCTCCTCGCAGGTCATGCCGCAGCTGACCTGACCGCGCCACGCCCGCCCCAGGCCCGCACGGCCCCGGCGGAGTCGGGTCCGGCGCAGTCGGCCCCGGTGGAGTCGGCCCCGGTGGAGTTGGCCCCAGGTGGAGCCCCGGCCCCGGTCGCGCTCCCGTCAACTCCGCCGGTCCGGCCGGTGCCGCGCGGCCCCGGCCGGGTGAACTTCCGTCAACCCGGCATCCGGTGTGGCCCCGCCCCAGTGACCCGCCGCCGCCGGTGATCGTTGGCTCGGGCGGAGCCGGACCGCCCGGCTCCCGCACCGGCGGCCGCTGCTGGTGCGTCGCTTGCATCAGCTGCCCTCCACCACCGGGAGGGCGAGGGCCGAGGAGGCCGTCATGTCCCAGGAAGCCGTACCCGATCAGGAGGCCGCGCGCGAACCGTCCGTGCCCGAGCAGCAGGGCCCACCCAAGGGCCTGCTCCAGCAGATGGAGGAGCTGATGGCCGCGCTCAACGCGGATCTGACGCAGCTCGACGCGGATCTTCAGCAGTCCACGACGGCCGGCGACACCGCGCCCCCCGCCGCTCGTCCTCCCGCCGGCGACGAGCCCACCCGCTTCTGACGGCACCGGCACTCCCCCGGCGCCCGTGCCGGCAGGCCGCCCGCGGCCCCCGGCGCGGCGCCGGGCCGTCACGGCCCCGCCGCCGAGTCGGGCTCGGGCAGACTCTGTTCGCGCACCGCGAGCCTGCGCAGCATCTCGAGCACCCGGTCCCTGGACTCGTCGGCGGCGTCGATCGCTTCCATGCACTGCCAGTACACCCCCTCGTCGTCCGCTCCCATGGCCACGGCGACGAGTGCGATGCCGACGTCGCCCAGGAGTTCGTCGAGGCCCCGCAACACGTCGTACGGCCTGCCGATGCCCGTCAGGCGCGCCGCCCGGATGCCCTCCGCGCCGAGGCCCGGGGCCTGGAGGACTCCGCAGCCTCTGCCGCCGACTTCGCTCAGGGCGAGCGCCTCACCCCGTAATTCCGGAGGTCCCGCGATCGCGAGCCGGCTGCCGATCGCCTGCGCGAGGGCCTGGGACTGCCACACCTCGGCCACGATCTCCGACGGCTCCTGGCTCCGCGCCAGGGCACGCCTGCTCGCCTCGATGAGCCGCATCGCCTCCATGCTCACCCCCACCCGTCCCGCGCGCCTGCGCCGCACGATCGCCCGAACTCCCTTGTCCACTACCCAGAGTGAGTGTCATCGGGTCGAAAAGCCAGAGCAACTCGGAAATCTGTGGACAAGCTATCGGGTGTGGACAACGCGTCCACTCCGGAGAGTGATAAATCTACGCGGCATAGATTCGCGGATGTCCTGAGAGTGCCCTGGGGTTGCCCTGAGAGCGCCCTGGAGGTGCCCGGTGGTGCGGGTGTCACCTCTGGTGAGGCTGTCACTTCTGGTGCGGGTGTCACTTCGCCGGAAAGCGCCGCTCGTTCCGGTCGATCTTCGCGGCGAGGGCCGCCAGCGCGTCGATGCCGAGCACCTCGCAGAACTGGAGCAGATAGGCGAGCACGTCGGCGACCTCGTCCGCCACCCGGTGCGCCGAATCCGGGTCCTCCATCACCCGCGCCGACTCGTCCGGGGTCAACCACTGGAAGATCTCGACCAGTTCGGAGGCCTCCACGCTGAGCGCGGCGGCCAGGTTCTTCGGCGTGTGGTACTGCTCCCAGTCCCGCTTCGCCGCGAAGTCGGCCAGCCTGCGCTGTAGTCCCGCTACATCAAGTTCCGTCACGCACCCAGGTCTACCATCGTCGCCCCGCCCACCAGAGCGGCCCACGACGCGTCGCTCACGGTCCCGATGAGGCGGATGTGCCCGCCTTCGCAGGTACGCGCCGCCAGTTCGGCGAGGGCGCGCTTCTGCCGCTCGTCGAGGCAGTGGTCGAGGCCGTCGGCGAGCACGGTGAGGTTCTGGTAGGCCGACGGCACCTCGGCCACCGGGTCCACCTCCAGGACACCGGGCCCGGTGAGCAGCACTAACGCGAGGGCCAGATACCGCAACTCGCCGTCGCCGAGCCGCCCGACGGGCGACCTGACCCCGCCGCCCCGGTCGATGAGCGCCTGCACCGACCCGTCGTCGGCCACCTCCGCGACCACGTCGGCGACCGGCCCCGCGCACCCCGCCCGCGCCGCCGCCACCAGCCGCGCATGACGGTGGCCGCACTCCGCGCGCGTACGGAGCAGGACCTCGGCGAGGTTGTCGCAGCCGCTCAGGAGGCGGCCCGCGCCCATCAACCCCGGCGGCACGGGCAGCCGCATGAGTCCGGGGCGCGGGACGCACGGGAACACCGAGCGCAGGGCGATCACGACCTGCTCGGCCGCCGCGAGCACCAGGCGCTGCCCGGCGGTCTTGCCCGCGACGCGCAGCGGGAGCAGCGCCGTGCCGAGCCGGTCGTCGGGCAGGGGACCGCGCGTCACCGGGGTCGAGCCGGCCGTGTGCCAGGCCGCCTGCACCGCGCGGCGCCCCGGATCGCGCAGGGCCGTCTCCAGGAGGGCGAGCCCGCCGCAGGTCAGCCGCTCGCCCACGATGCGCAGTTCGGGCTCCGCCTGGACGGCGACGTCGAGGCGCACCGCCCCGACGGGCCCTTCGACCGTGCAGCCGATCCGGAATCCGCGCCGCTGCTGGCCGTCACCCCGTGCGCGGTCGGGTACGCAGGCCACGGGATCGGCGAAGACGTCGACGAGTTCCTCGCCGGCGCCGAGCCGCGCGAGCGCCTCGTACGCGGCGAGGGCGGTGGACTTGCCGCTCCCGCTCGGCCCCGTGACCAGGGTCAGCGGGCCCAGCGGGAACACCGCGCTCCGGTGCGAGGCGAAAGCGGAGAGCCGCAGTTCGGTGACGCGGCTCCGGTCCGGACCCGCGGATGGCCCGGTGCCCGCTTCCGGGAGGTGCTCAGTCATGACCGGACGGTAGGCGGCGGCGCGACCGGCGAACCGTTCCGTCCAGGTGACCTTCCTACGAATGAGGGATTCCGCGAGGAGCGGCCTCGGCACCGCCCGCGAGCGGCTATGCGTCTGGCCTATGCGTCCGCCCTATGCCGAACGTGACGGACGCGCCGCACGACGACAACAGACGCACGGACACAGGCAAGCAGGGACCCACGGACGCACAGCCCACCGACGCACAGACCCTCAGACCTACAGACCCTCAGACCCGCAGACCCACAGACCCACAGACCCACAGACCCAGCGAGCGACGATCTCCCGCTCAGGACTGCGCCGCCGCGACCAGCCCCTGCACCTCGGTGCCGGGCGGCGCGAGCAGGAAGACGTTCTTGTCGACCCGGTGCATCCCGCAGCCGAGCCCGAGGACCACGCCGCTGCTGAAGTCCAGGACGCGCTTGGCGACGTCCGTCTCCGCCCCGGTCAGGTCGAGCAGGACCGGGATCTGCGCCATGACCGTCTCGGCCACCTCGCGGGCGTCCGCGAAGATGTTCACCCGCATCACCACAAAACGCCGCCGCGCCTCGGTCTCCGCGTCGGGCATCGCGCGGTGTCCGGGCCAGGACGGCCATTCGTTGCGGCTGCGCAGCGGTACGACCTGGGCGAGCCCTTCCCACTGTTCATCGGTGACGTCGTGGCTGTTCAACGCTCCACCCCGTCCTGGCTCGCACTCGATATCTGCACCGGCTCATTCTTACGCGACCTCACCCGTTCGGCCCAACAGCGACACGGGGCGGGCCGACCAGTGTGCCAGGGCCGGCGGCTCAGTGTCCCAGAAGTCCCACAAGCCCTTCGGCGAGACAGGCGCGCCAACAGGCCCAGTCGTGACCGCCGTTGTACGCGTTCAGGGTCACCGGACAGCCGTGCGAGCGCAGCGTCTCGTACAGATCGCGATGGTGGTCAAGAATTTCCTTCTCGCGCAGTCCGACGTCCAGGCGCACGGCGGCGGAGGGGACGGCGCCCGCGTCGAGGCGCGAGACGGGCGCGGACTGGGCCAGAACCGTGCCGAAGCGATCCGGCCGCAGGAAAGCCGCGTGCAGGGAGGCCAGTCCGGCCAGGCCCTGGCCCGCGACGAGGGTGTGCGCGGGGTCGGTGGTGAGGGGCCAGCGGCCCGCCGCCCAGGGCAGCAGTTCATCGGCGAGGAAGCGCACCTGGCTTTCGGGCGCGGCCAGTTCCCGGTCCCGCGTGGCCCGGTCGACGGCGTCCGGGGCGAGGACCGCGAGCGGCGGCACCGCGCCGTCGGCGACGAGGGCGTCCAGTGTGTCCTGGAAGGCGAGCCGCCCGAACCACAGGTCGCCGTCGTGCAGGACGAGCACCGGAAGGCGCGAATCCGCGCCGCCCGGCGGGAGGTACGCCCACACGTCCCGCTCGACCCCGAGCACCCCGGCGGGCAGCCGGTGCCGCTCGACCCGCCCCCGGGGCACCCCGCCGCGCCGCCCGGTCCATGACCGCGCGGGGGCCTGCGGGAGCGCGAAGACGGAGGTGTCGCGGTCCGGCGGGCGGCCGGGGGTCCGACGGAGGTTGAGCGGGTCGGGCGCGGCGTGCGCGGACAGGGAGAGCAGCCGCCGCCGGAGGAGTTCGGCGGAGGCGGGCGGCGGGCCGGGCGAGATGTCGGCGGCCATGCGGTAGGAGCCGCGGTGGTCGGCACGCAGCCGGTGGGTGAGGTGCCAGATGTCCGTGCCGGGCAGCGGGCTCAGGAGGGACGCGGCGAGATCGTCGGGGTCCGTGAGGCCCTCGGCGAGCAGCAGGACCTGCCGGGTGGCGCGGTGGCCGCGCCACAGGAACGTCACGGCGCAGTGGTCCGGGTCGTCGTCGAGCGCCTCGACCAGCGGGGTGCCGCGGCGCGCGGCTTCCGTCCAGAACTCCTCCAGGACGGCGGCACGTCCGGCTTCGCCCGCTTCGGCGGCGCGGGCGGCGGCGCGCTCGACGAGGGGCACGGGGCCCGCGATCCTGCGGGGTGCCGCGTCGGCCGCGTACACCCCCGTGGTGACGCTCATCCGCACACGAAGAGGACCCGCATCGTTCCCCGCCTTCCTGGCCCAGCCCACGACAACATCAACTTAGCCAAGCCTAACCTAAGTCGCATCGAAGAGGTGGGAAGCGCCGCCCGGCGGGCCGGATCAGCCCCGCAGTGGCCGGAAGAACGTCCGCAGCTCCCGGGCCACCTGGTCCGGCTCCTCGTGCGCCATGAAGTGCCCGCCCCGCTTGGGCGTGCTCCAGTGCCGCAGGTCGGTGAAGGTCCGCTCGGCCAGGCTGCGGGGGAAGTCCGCGAACGCCGGTTCATGGCTGAGGGTGACGGCCGCGGGGACGGTGACGGGCGGCACCGGTTTGTTCCGGGGGTAGTCGTAGTACTGCCGGAAGGACGAGCCGATGCTGCCGGTGGCCCAGTAGAGCGTCGCGACCGTGAGCAGGGCGTCCTTGTCCCAGCGGGATTCCAGGTCGCCGCCGCAGTCGCTCCAGTCGCGGTACTTGTCGGCGATCCAGGCCACGAGCCCGGCCGGGGAGTCCATGAGGGCGGCGGCAAGCGTGTCGGGGCGGGTACACATGATCTCGCTGTAGCCCTGGTCGGTCGCGTCGTACGCGTCCAAGGCGTCGAGGAACGTCCGCTCCTCGGGGGTCGGCGGTCCCGCGTCGAACTGCTCGGTGATCACCGCGGACGTCACGTGCACCCCGGCGACCTCCCCCGGATAGAGGGCACCGAGCCACTGCGTCACCCCGCCGCCGATGTCGCCGCCGAAGGCCCCGAAGCGTGCGTGGCCGAGCGTCCCGGTCATCAGCTCGTGCCAGATCTCGGCGACGCCCCTGCGCGTGAACGGCTCGCGCGGCAGCTCGGAGTGGACGAAACCGGGCAGCGAGGGGATCACCACGTCGAAGGCGTCGGCCGGGTCACCGCCGTGCGCGGCCGGGTCGGCCAGGCGTCCGGCGACCCGCAGCATCTCGACGAAGCTGCTCGGCCAGCCGTGGCTCAGGATCAGCGGCAGCGGCGCGGGGGCGCCTTCGGGGCGCCGGCCCCGCAGATGGACGAAGTGCACCCGCCGACCGGCGACTTCGGCGACGTACTGGGGGAAGGCGTTGAGCCGCGCCTCGGCCGCGCGCCAGTCGAAATCGTCGGCCCAGTAGGCGACGAGTGCGCGCAGATAGCCGGGGTCGACGCCCGCGGCCCAGTAGGCGGAGTCGCAGGGCCGCGTGAAGAGGGTGCGCCGCAGACGCGTGCGCAGGTCGTCCAGCACGTCGTCGGAGACGGAGGTCCGGAAGGGAGCGGGTTCGGCTGTCATGGTTCCTTCGGTGCGGGAGGCGAGGGACGGCAGAGCGCCGCGGGACGGACCGACGGCTGGGTGACGGCGGCAGGGCGTGAGCGAGGGTCGTACGGCGGGAGTGCGGGAGCGACGGCGGTACGGCGGGAATGCGGGAGCGACGACGACGCGGCGGGAGCGACGGCGGTACGGCGGGAGCGCGGGAGTGCGGGAGCGACGGCGGTACGGCGGGAGTGCGGCGGGCAGGGCCATGATGCGTGACGCGCAAGAATCCGGTCATGGATTTTGACCAGACGGATGCCTACCTGCGCCGCATCGGGGCCGAGCGCCCCGCGGCCCCCACCACGCGGGCCCTGCGCGACCTGCACCTCGCCCACCTGCGTGCCGTCCCCTTCGAGAACCTCTCCATCCACCTCGGCGAGAACATCGAGCTGATCGAGGACTCCCTGGTCGCGAAGGTCGTCGGCGCCCGCCGCGGCGGCTTCTGCTACGAGCTCAACGGGGCCTTCGCCGCGCTGCTCACCGCGCTCGGCTTCGAGGTCACGCTCTTGCAGGCCCGGGTGTACGACGACGCGGGCAAGCCCGGGATCCCGTACGACCACATGGCGCTGCGCGTGCGCACCTCCGACGGCGGCGACCTGCTCGCGGACGTCGGCTTCGGCACCCACAGCCACTTTCCGCTGGTCCACGGCGAGCGCGGCGACCAGCAGGACCCCGGCGGCACCTTCCGCGTCACCGAGACCGAGGAGGGCGACCTGGACGTCAGCAGGGACGGCAAGAAGCAGTACGTGGCCGACCCGCGCCCGCGCGCCCTCGGCGACTTCACGGCCGGCGCGTGGTGGCACCGCACCTCACCCGCGTCCCACTTCACGCGGTCCCTGGTCTGCTCGATGCTCACCGGGAGCGGACGGATCACCCTCAGCGGACGCACCCTGACCACGACGACGGCCGGCGAGCGCCACACCGCCGAGCTGGCCACGGACGCGGAGGTGCTCGACGCGTACGCCACGCACTTCGGCATCACCCTGGAGCAGGTGCCGCACGTGCGGGCAGCCGCGTTTCCCGAGGGCGGCACCGGCTCTTGACCTTTCCTCCAAACGGGGTGGCATCTGCCATGGAGAAAGCCCCAGAAGTGTTGTAGATGCCAGGCGGAGCGGCCTATCGTGTCGCGCATGCAGTCCTACACCATCGGACAGGCGGCACGCCTGCTCGGCGTCAGCCCGGACACCGCCCGTCGCTGGGCCGACGCCGGACGGGTCGCCACCCACCGGGACGAGGGCGGCCGTCGGCTCATCGACGGCCGCGACCTCGCCGCGTTCTCCGTCGAGGTCGCGCAGGGGCAGGCACAGGGGGGCAACGGCGAGGACGACGTCCCCTACACCTCGGCCCGCAACGCCTTTCCCGGGATCGTCACCGCCGTGAAGCTCGGCGACGTGGCGGCCCAGGTCGAGATCCAGGCAGGTCCCCACCGGCTCGTCTCCCTCCTGACCCGGGAGGCCGTGGAAGAGCTCGGCCTGGAGGTCGGCATGCAGGCGACCGCCCGCGTGAAGTCCACCAGCGTGCACATCGACCGCACCTGACCCTCGCCCTAGGAGTTCCCCGCTCATGTCGCTCACCCGCACCACCGGCGCACGCCGCACCCCCGCCGCACGCCGCACCGCCGCCGCCGTACTGACCGCCGCGCTGCTCGTCCCGCTCGCCGCCTGCGGCAACGACGACGGCAAGGACGACGCCGGCGAGAAGCCCGCCGGCACCGCCGCCCCGAAGGCCGACCTCACGGTCCTGGCCGCCTCCTCGCTCACCGACGTCTTCAAGACCGCGGGCGCCGCGTACGAGAAGGAGAACCCGGGGACGAAGGTCACCTTCTCCTTCGCCGGGTCCCAGGAGCTGGCCGCCCAGGTCAAGCAGGGCGCCCCGGCCGACGCCCTGGTCACCGCCGACACCAAGACCATGGACGGTCTGAAGGCGGACACCGGCACCCCGGCCGTCATCGCCAAGAACCGCCTGGTGATCGCGGTCGGCGAGGGCAACCCGAAGAAGGTCGACGCGCTCAAGGACCTCTCGGACGACGGGCTGAAGGTCGTGCTCGCCGCACCCGAGGTACCGGTCGGCCGCTACAGCCGGCAGATCCTGGACGACCAGAAGATCGACGTGCGGGCGGTCTCGCAGGAGCCCAACGTCCGCGCGGTCCTGAGCAAGGTCGAACTGGGCGAGGCGGACGCCGGTCTCGTCTACAGGACCGACGCCGCGACCGCGACCGGGAAGGTCGACGCGATCAAGATCCCCGACGGCGAGAACGCGATCGCCGACTACCCCGCGGCCACCCTGAAGACCTCCGAGCACGCCGCGGCCGCGACCGCGTTCGTGAAGTGGCTCTCCACGCCCGCCGCACAGAAGATCCTGCGGGACGCCGGCTTCGAGAAGCCGTGACCCGCAGCCGCGTCCGCGCGGCGGAGGCCACCGCCTCCCCCGTGCGGGCGTGGCCACACCCGGCGGGGTGAGGGGGCCGGCCGCCTCCCCGGTCGGGGCGCACCGGCCGTCTCCCGGAGCGCCCCTGACGCCCCCTCACCCCGCGAACCATCCCGAGCACCCCCAGGGACCACGATGAAAAGCCCGCGCGGCCGCACCGCCGGCCCCCGCACCCCGGTCGCTCTCGCGATCCCGGCGCTGCTCGCCGTCGCCTTCCTGCTGCTGCCGCTGCTGGGGATTCTCTGGCGGACCGAATGGAGCGCGCTCGGCACCCATCTGACGGGCGAAGGAACCACGCAGGCGCTGAAGTTGTCCCTCGTCGTCTCCTTCTGGGCGCTGGGTCTCTCCCTGCTGCTCGGGGTGCCGCTCGCGTGGCTGCTCGCCCGCGTCGACTTCCCCGGCAAGGCCGTGGTCCGCTCCCTCGTGCTGCTCCCGATGGTGCTTCCGCCCACCGTGGGCGGCGTCGCCCTGCTGCTCGCCTTCGGGCGGCGCGGGCTGCTCGGCCCGTGGCTGGAGGACACGTTCGGGATCACCCTGCCGTTCCACACGTCCGGCGCGGTGCTCGCGGCGACGTTCGTCGCGATGCCGTTCCTCGTCATCAGCCTGGAGGGCGCGCTGGGCGGCCTCCGCCCCCGTTACGAGGAGACCGCGGCGTCCCTGGGGGCCTCACCGCTCCGGGTCTTCCGTACCGTCACGCTGCCCATGGTCGCGCCGGGGCTGGTCGCCGGAGCCGCCCTGACGTGGGCGCGGGCCCTGGGCGAGTTCGGCGCGACCATCACCTTCGCGGGCAACCTGCCCGGCACCACGCAGACCCTGCCCCTCCAGGTGTACCTGCTGCTCCAGGACTCCCCCGAGGCCGCGACGTCCGTGTCGCTGCTGCTGCTCGCCATCGCCATGGCGGTGCTCGTCGCGCTGCGGGGCCGCTGGATGGGCGCGGGCGGCCGCCGCCGGGGTCGCTCCGGACCGCCGCCGGACGACACGGCCCCGCCCGCGCTCCCCGACCCCGCGGCGGCGGCGCCCGCGTCGCCCTCGCCGGAGCGCTGGTCCCTGCACGCCGAGGTGACCGGCTTCAACCGGCTCACGCTGGATGCCGCACCGGGCACCACCATCGCCGTCGTCGGGCCGAACGGCGCGGGCAAGACCACGCTGCTGCGCGCGCTGCTCGGGCTGACCCCGCGCGCCCACGCCGCGCTGCGGCTCGGCGGCACCGACGTCACCGGGCTGCCGCCGCACCGCCGCCACGTCGCGTGGGTCCCGCAGGACGGCGCCCTGTTCCCGCACCTGAGCGCCCTCGCCAACACGGCGTACGGGCCGCGCGCCCTTGGGGTGCCGCGGGCCGAGGCGCGGCGGCGCGCGCAGGAGTGGCTCGACCGGCTGGGCGTCGGCCACCTCGCGCACCGCAGGCCCGCCCAGCTCTCCGGGGGTCAGGCCCAACGCGTGGCGCTGGCACGGGCGCTGGCGGCACGGCCCCGGCTGCTCCTGCTCGACGAACCGCTCGCCGCGCTCGACCAGACGACCCGGGCCCATGTACGCCACACCCTGCGCACGCACCTCGACACCTTCGGCGGCGTCTGCCTGATCGTCACGCACGACCCCGTCGAGGCGGTGTCCCTCGCCGACCGCGTCCTCGTACTGGACCAAGGGCTCGCCCTCCAGGACGACGCGCCCGCCGAGGTGACCCGGCACCCCCGCTCCCCGTGGGTGGCCCGGATGCTGGGCCGCAACGCCTGGCCCGGCACCGCGGGTCCCGAGGGGCTCGCCCTGTCCGGCGGCGGGACCCTCGTGACCGCCGACCCGCTCGCGCCGGGCACCGAGGCGCTGGCGATCATCGCCCCGGAGGCGGTCTCCGTGCACCGCGAACGGCCCACCGGCAGCCCCCGCAACGTCTGGCCCGGCACCGTCCGCGAGATCACCACCAGCGGCAGCAGGCTCCGCCTCCTGATCACCTCGACCCGGGCGCCCGATCTCGTGGCCGAGATCACCCCGCAGGCCGCGGCCGAGCTCGGCCTCGCCGAGGGGACGCCGGTGTGGACCAGCGTGAAGGCGACGGAGACGACGGTCGTGCCCACCTGACGCGCGGGCCGGCTCCCGGCCCCGGCTCCCCGGCCCGGCTCCCCTGCCGCGCGGGCCGTGTCAGCCGAAGCGCTCGTGGTCCGTCAGGATCTCGGCGATCAGCCGTCGTTCGACGGCCGCCCGCCCGGGATCGGTGTCGATGTGCTCGGTCAGGGTCAGCAGGCACTTCCACAGCAGCCAGCCCCGGGCCCGCGCCCAGGTGCCCTCGTCGTGGCCGACGGCCCGCTTGAACGCCGTACGGCTCTCGCCGGAGAACATCCCCCACGCGATGACCAGATCACAGGCCGGGTCCCCGACGCCGGACGTGCCGAAGTCGATGACGGCGGTGAGCTTCCCGTCGGCGACCAGGAGGTTGCCGGGGGCGATGTCGCCGTGGAACCACACCGGCGTCCCGTGCCACCGGGCGTCGAGGGCCGCCTCCCAGACGGCCGCCGCCCGGTCCGTGTCGACGCGCCCTGCCAGCGCGGCGAGGCACCGCCGGGTCTCCTCGTCGTAGTACGCCGGTGACGCTCCTCGGTACCAGCTGTGCTCGCCGGCGAGCGGGCCTCCGGCGGTGTCGCAGCGCTGGAGGGCGAGGATGAACGCGGCCACGGCTTCCGCGAACCCCGTCAGGTCGTCGATGCGCCCGGGAGCGGCCGTCTCACCGTCCAGCCAGCCGCGGACCGACCACGGGTAGGGATAGCCCTCGCCCGGGACGCCTTCGCCCATGACGGACGGGACGGCGACCGGCAGGGACGGCGCGAGCCGGGGCAGCCAGGCGTTCTCCTTGGCCACCGCGGGGACATAGCCGGCCGCGGTGGGCAGCCGGACCGTCAGGGCATCACCGAGGCGGTACGTGCGGTTGTCCCAGCCGTCCACCTCCACCGGCCGCACCGGCAGGTGGCTCCACCGCGGGAACTGCGCGGCGACCAGACGCCTCACCAGCGCCGCGTCGATCCCCGCGCGGCCGTCGTGAGGAGTCGTAACCATGCGGGGATCATCACCTCCTGCCATCGCGTCGCGCAACGAATTATCGAGTTGTCGAGGGATTGGAACGACTTCAGTCAACAGTGATCACGAAGGCCGTGCCGCCTCGCGCGGACCCTAGGCTCTGCCCCATGGATGCCAGTTCTGTGACCAGGACGGTCTCCGTCACCCGTCTGAATTCCGGGGACCACGCTTGCCTCGGATTCGACGACGACGAAACCCGCTGGGAACTCCGTGCCGCGTACGCCGACATCGGTCTGTCGCGCGGCGAGCAGGTGGTCTTCTTCACCGACCGCGCCACCACCCCCGCCCTCGCGGCCGAGCGGCTGAGTTCCGGCGGCTTCCCGCTGGGCCCGGCACTCATGGACGGCCGCCTCGCCGTCGTCAACGAAGTCCCCGGGTACGACCGGGCCACCGGATTCGACCCGGCCGAACGGGCCTACACCTGGGTGGAGATGACGGACAAGGCGCGGCACGACGGCTTCTCCGGCATCCGGGTGGTCGGCGACATGGGCTGGGCCGCCGAACCGGGCGTCGACCCGGACGTCCTTGCCGCGTACGAGAGGGAGCTCTCGCCGCTCTTCGCCGAGATCGGCTTCACCGCCATCTGCGAGTACGACCGGCGCAAGTTCGGCGACGACGCTTTCGACCGGATCCGCCACGCGCACCCGAAGCAGGTCCTGCGGCGCCTGGGCGCCCTGGACATCAGCCGGTGCGACACGCGGCTGCGGATCGCCGGAGACGCCGACCTCGCCACGCGCGAGGAGTTCGACGCCGCGCTGACGCGTGCCTTCACCGGCCCGGGCCGGCCCCGGGTGCTGGATCTGTCCGAGCTGTGCTTCATGGACGCACACGCCGCGTCGACGCTGGTGCGGCTCGCGGGTCTGCTGCCCCGCGACCACCTCCTCGCGGTCCGCTCCCGGCCTGAGCAGGACACCTTGATACGGCTCTGCGGAGCCGTCGACGTTCCTCAACTGGTCCTGGGCGAAGGGTGATCCGCGACGTGATCCTCAACCGCGGTATCGGCAACGACGACAACGGCGGCGACCCCGCCCTGCGGCGGGAGCACATCGACGACACCCCGGTCGCCGCACCGGGGCCGACGACCCTTCTCGAACTGCCCTTCACCATGGCCGACTTGGCGCGTCTTCGCTTCCAGGTCACCCGCCGGGCCGAGGACGCGGGCCTGTGCGAACCCCGGCTCAGCGACTTCGTCCTCGCGGTGCACGAGGTCGCGAGCAACGCCGTCGTGCACGGCGGCGGCAAGGGGCGCATCCAGCTGGCGCACACGGCGGAGGGGCTGCGGTGCGTCATCGCGGACAGCGGTCCGGGGCTCTCCCGGGCGGAGCCGTGCGCGTCGGCCACCCTGCCCGAGGCCGACGAGGCCGAGAGCGGCCGCGGCCTGTGGCTGGCCCAGGCCCTCACGGACCGCTTCGAGGTCGCGGTCTGCGCCACCGGGACCCGGGTCACCCTGGTCGCGCTGCTGTCCTGAGCCGGTCCGCACGGCCACCGCGCCTCAGGCCGAGGCCCGCTCCACCAGCTCCGGACGGAACACCATCGACAGCGGCACCTCTCCCGGCCGCTTGATCCGGCCGAGCAGCAGCCGGGCCATCTCGGCGGCCATCTCCTCCACCGGCTGGCGGACCGTGGTCAGCGCGGGCTCGCAGGCCCTGGCGGCCTCGCTGTCGTCGAAGCCGACCACCGCCACGTCGCGCGGCAGCCGCCTGCCCGCCCGCAGCAGGGTCTGGAGTGCGCCCTGCGCCATCAGGTCGGAGGCGACGAACACGCCGTCCAGATCCGGGTGTCCGGCGAGCAGCCGTGCCGTCGCCTCGGCGCCGCCCACCCGGGTGAAGTCCGCCTCCACCCAGGGCGCGTCGGTGATGCCGTGCGCGGCCAGCGCCGCACGGAACCCTTCGAGACGCTCCTGGGCGGCCGGCATGTCCTGCGGTCCGGCGACACCGCCGATCCTGCGACGGCCCCCGGAGACCAGCCGGTCGACCGCCATCCGCGCCCCCACCCGCTGGTCCACCTCCACGTACGGCAGCGGGACCGCCTGTGCCGGACGCCCGGCGAGCACGGCGGGCAGGCCGGTCTCCGCGAGCAGCCGGGGCAGCGGATCGGAGGCGTGCGAGGAGACGAGCACCGTGCCGTCCACGTGACCTTGGCGCAGGTACGACAGGAACTGGCCGCGCGAGGCGTCGTCGTCGACCAGCATCAGGACCATCTGGACCCCGGCCGGGCGCAGCACGTCGAGGAGTCCGCCGACCACGCGCCCGAAGTGGGGGTCGGTGAACATCCGGCCGACGAAGGGGGCCTCGACCTGGCGGCGCTCCCGCTCGGACACCACCAGGGCGATGGAGTCGGTCCGCTGGGTCACCAGGGAGCGGGCGGCCTGGTTGGGGACGTAGCCGGTGGCTTCGACCGCCTCCTCCACCTTGCGGCGCAGCTCCGGGTCGACGGTGGGCGCGCCGTTCACGACCCGGGAGACGGTGGCGCGCGACACCCCGGCCGTCCTGGCCACGTCCTCCAGGGTCACGGGGCGGGCGGGGCGCAGAGAATCGGCAGTCACGGGGTCTTTATAGCAACCGGGGTGGGCGCGCGTTCGGCCCTCCGCGCCTGATGGGACATCAACTCGCGACCAGGGAAGGGGCATTGCTCGGTGGCCGACCGGGCGGGACATATCACTCACGTACGAGCGATTGGCGTCAACTTGCGCACAGAGGAACCTAGTTGACTTCTCCCCACCGAGTCAGCGCGACATCGTGCGCACCCCCTTGACGTGTCTGGCCCCAGACACAACTATCCAACGCGAGAGAGCGCTCTCTCAGCGATCACCGTTCAGGTCCTGAACGGAGACCGGACGCCTACGGCACCGCTCTGCCCCATCCGTTCCGGAGCGGCGCCGCCCCCACCACCCGCACTCCGCCGCACCCATCACGCAGCCACAGGGAGACTTGTCATGTCCGAGCACCAGCCTTCGCCCGCCGCGAGGTCCACCCTCTCCCGCCGCTCCGCGCTCGCCGCCGCCCTGGCGGTCCCGGCCACCGGCCTGCTCGCCTCCCAGGCGGTCGCCGCCCCCGACTCGGCCCCGGCGCAGGTCCCCGCCGCCCGCCGCCCGCAGCCGGCGAACGCCCTGGCCCCCGACTTCGGCCCGAACGTCATCATCTTCGACCCGTCCACCGGCGGCATCCAGGGCAAACTGGACGAGATCTTCAAGAAGCAGGAGTCGGCGCAGTTCGGCACGGGCCGCTACGCCCTGCTGTTCAAGCCCGGCACCTACAACGGCCTCAACGCCCAGATCGGCTTCTACACCTCGATCATGGGCCTGGGCCTCTCCCCCGACGACACCCACTTCAACGGAGACGTCACCGTCGACGCGGGCTGGTTCAACGGCAACGCCACCCAGAACTTCTGGCGTTCGGCGGAGAACCTCTCCCTCTCGCCGGTCAGCGGCGGCAACCGCTGGGCGGTCTCCCAGGCGGCCCCCTTCCGCCGCATGCACGTGCGCGGCGACCTGAACCTCGCGCCCAACGGCTACGGCTGGGCCAGCGGCGGCTACATCGCCGACAGCCGGATCGACGGCACCGTCCAGCCGTACTCCCAGCAGCAGTGGTACACCCGCGACAGCTCGGTCGGCGGCTGGCTCAACGCGGTGTGGAACATGGTCTTCTCCGGGGTGGAGGGCGCTCCCGCCGACTCCTTCCCCAACCCGCCCTACACCACCCTGAACAACACCCCGTACTCCCGCGAGAAGCCCTTCCTCTACCTGGACGGCGCCGAGTACAAGGTCTTCCTGCCCGCCCTGCGCACCAACGCCCGGGGCACCAGCTGGGGCCGCGGCACCCCGCAGGGCCAGGCGCTCTCCCTGTCCGCCTTCTACGTCGCCAAGCCGGGCGACAGCGCGGCCACCCTCAACGCCGCGCTCGCCCAGGGGCTGAACCTCCTGCTCACCCCCGGCATCTACCACCTCGACCGGCCCATCGAGGTCAAGCGGGCGAACGCCGTCGTCCTCGGCATCGGCTACGCCACCCTCATCCCCGACGGCGGGGTCACCGCGGTGAAGACCGCCGACGTCGACGGAGTGCGGCTCGCCGGGTTCCTCGTCGACGCCGGGCCGCAGAACTCCCGGACGCTCGTCGAGGTCGGCCCCTCGGGCGCGAGCGCCTCGCACGTCGGCAACCCGACCACCGTGCAGGACGTCTTCATCCGCATCGGCGGCGCGGGCGCGGGCAAGGCCACCACGAGCATGGTGGTCAACAGCCGGCACACCATCGTCGACCACACCTGGATCTGGCGCGCCGACCACGGGGACGGCGTCGGCTGGGAGACCAACCGGGCCGACTACGGCGTCGTCGTCAACGGCGCGGACGTGCTGGCCACGGGCCTGTTCGTGGAGCACTTCAACAAGTACGACGTGCAGTGGAACGGCGAGCGCGGACGCACGATCTTCTACCAGAACGAGAAGGCGTACGACGCCCCCAACCAGGCCGCCATCCAGAACGGCGGCATCAGGGGCTTCGCCTCGTACAAGGTCGCCGACTCGGTCAACACCCACGAGGGCTGGGGGCTGGGCAGCTACTGCTACTACAACGTCGCCCCGTCCATCGTGCAGGAGCACGGCTTCGCCGCGCCCAACAAGCCAGGGGTGAAGTTCCACCACCTGCTCGTCGTCTCGCTCGGCGGCAAGGGCCAGTACGCGCACGTCATCAACTCGACCGGAGCGCCCACCTCGGGCTCCGACACGGTGCCGTCCACGGTGGTCTCCTACCCGTGAGCCCTGCCCCCTCGCACTCCCCTCTCCTCCCTTCTCCTCCCTTCTCCTCCCTTCTCGCCCCCTCGTCACCCCCGTCACCCCCGTCCACCCGCAAGGAGAGCACCATGCGCTCCGGCACCTCAGGCACCTCCCGCACGTCACGAAGACAGAGACTCACCCCCGTCGTCGCGCTCGCGACGGCCTGCGTCCTGACCCTCATGGCCGGACTCGCGTCCGCCGCCCCGGCCGACCCGCCCGGCGCGGTGGCCGCCGCGGCCTGGGACACCGACCGCGCCGCCGAGGCGTACACCGCCGACCCGGCCTCCGCGACGGCGTCCGGCAACGAGCCCGGCAGCGCGGGCCCGGGCGCCGCCTTCGACGGCGACGCGTCGACCCGCTGGTCGAGCCAGTTCGCCGACGACGCGTGGATCCGCGTCGACCTCGGCACCACCCTGCGCGTCGAGCGCGTCGTCCTGGACTGGGAAGCCGCCTACGGCAAGAAGTACGTCCTGGAAGTCTCGAAGAACGGCACCGACTGGACCCCCTTCTACACCGAGACGGCGGGCACGGGAGGCTCCGTCACCGCCCACACCTACCCCCAGGAAGTGACGGGCCGCTACGTCAGGATGCGCGGCGTCGAACGCGCCACGCCCTACGGCTACTCGCTGCACGCCTTCAAGATCTACGGCGGGGCGCCCGCCCCGGCCTCGACGACCCGCTCGAACCTGGCCCTGCACCATCCCGCGTACACCAACCGCTATCAGCACGCGGGCAACGCGCCGTCCTTCGTGACCGACGGCGGCTGGCCCGCCGGCCTCAAGGCCGATCAGACCCGCTGGTCGAGCGACTGGAACGCCAACCGCTGGATCTCGGTCGACCTGGGGGCGCGCTCCACGATCGACACGGTGGACCTGTACTGGGAGGCGGCCTACGCCGTCGACTACGAGCTCCAGGTCTCCGACGACAACCAGACCTGGCGCACGGTCCACAGGCCCTCCGCGTCGGAGGTCGCCGCACGGCGGGCGAACGTCACGTCGCCCGGCGACGCGGTGGGTCTGCACGACAGCGTGCGGCTCGCGCAGCCCGCGACCGGACGCTATGTGCGGATACTCGGCAAGGAGCGCAGGTCCTTCCACAACCCGGCACCCGCCACCGCCCAATTCGGTTACTCGCTCTACGAGTTCCAGGTGTGGGGCACGGGCGGCAGCGCGTCCGCCGCGTATCCGGCCCTGCCGGGCGACCAGTCGGGGTCGTACCGTACGACGTTCTTCGACGACTTCACCGGCGCGAGCCTGGACCGCTCCAAGTGGCGGGTCGTCAGGACCGGTCTGGAGATGGGGTCGGTCAACGGCGAGTCGCAGGCGTACGTCGACTCGACGAACAACATCCGTACACAGAACGGAAGTCTGTCCCTGGAGGCGAAGTACTGCGACAACTGCACCTCCGCTGGCGGCGGCACCTATGACTTCACTTCGGGCCGCATCGACACCAACACCAAGTTCGACTTCACGTACGGCAAGGTCAGCGCGCGGATGAAGCTGCCGGTCGGCGACGGGTTCTGGCCCGCCTTCTGGATGCTGGGCAGCGACGTGGACGACCCGGACGTCTCGTGGCCCGCGTCCGGCGAGACCGACATCATGGAGAACATCGGCTACGCGGACTGGACGAGCTCCGCCCTGCACGGCCCCGGCTACTCGGCGGACGGCAACATCGGCGCCCGCCAGACCTACCCGGGCGGCGGCACCGCCGACCAGTGGCACACGTACGCGGTGGAGTGGACCCCCACCGGCATGCGCTTCTTCGTCGACGACCGCCTCGTCCAGGAGACGACGCGCAGCAAGCTGGAGTCGACCCGCGGCGAGTGGGTCTTCGACCACGACCAGTACGTCATCCTCAACCTCGCCCTCGGCGGCGCCTACCCGGCCGGCTGGAACAAGGTCACCCAGCCGTACTGGGGCCTCCCGCAGTCCAGCGTCGACAAGATCGCGGCGGGTGGGGTCAAGGCGGAGATCGACTGGGTGCGGGTGGAACAGAAGGGCTGACGGCCCAGGGGCACCCGCGCCCCGGGGTGGGTGCCCCCCTCTTTCGCTTCTCCTCTCTCACACACCGCAGATCGGATCGCACACCCCACAGCGGCCCCACCACATCACCGATCGGAGTTCACGTGACCCCACATCCCGCTCCTCCGAAGCCGGAACCGCCAAGCCGCCGAAGCCGCCGGAGGCGCCGACTCCCGCTCCCCGTCGCCCTGTCGGCCCTCGTCCTGCCGCTGCTGGGCGTCACGCTCCCCGAGAGCGGCGCGCAGGCGGCGACCGTGCCGCAGCGGGACGTCGTCCGGGTGGCCGAGTTCCTGGCCGAGTGTCCCGCGAGCCACCGCGCGCCCGACGACCCGATCATCTTCCCCGGGCTGCCCGGCGCTTCCCACATGCACAGCTTCTTCGGCAACACCTCGACCGACGCCCACTCCGACCTGGACAGCCTGGACGGCTCCGCGAGCACCTGCGCGCCCGACACCGACCTGTCCGCCTACTGGGTGCCGACCCTCTACAAGGGCAACACCCCGGTCGAGCCCACCGGCACCACCTTCTACTACCTCGGCGAGGGGGTCAGGGACGACATCATCGCCAGGACCAAGCCCATCCCCCGCGGCCTGCGCATCGTGGCGGGCAACGCCAAGGCCACCGGCCCGAACGACAACACGATCTCCCGGTGGTCCTGCCTGCACCACGGCGAGGTCGGCTCGTCGCCCGACTTCGTCAACTGCCCGGCCGGTTCGATGCTGGAGTCCTACCTCGACTTCCCGCAGTGCTGGAACGGCAAGGACCTCGACTCCGCGGACCACAAGAGCCACATGTCCTACCCGGTGAACGGCGCCTGCCCCGCCACCCACCCGGTCCCGGTGCCCAAGCTCCGCCAGGTCCTGCGCTACCCGGTCAACGGCAACCCGGCGGACCTCCGGCTCGCCTCGGGAGCGGGGTACACGATGCACGGCGACTTCATCAACGTATGGCCGGAGGAGGAGATGGCCAGGCGGGTGCGGGACTGCATCAACCCCATCGTCAAGTGCGGTGCCGACGGTCACCCCTCCTGACCGGCGCGTCCGGCGCCGCCTCTTCCCCTCGCTCGGCCCGGTCCGCCCCCTCCCTCTCTCCGCACGCCCCGTGCCCGGCCGGACTCCCCTCCGGCCGGGCACGGGCCCGCCCACCGGGAGCCCCCCATGAAGCAGGCACCCGCCTTCCTCGCCCCCGCCGTGCTGGCCCTGTGCCTGCTCGGCGGCTGCTCGACCCCGCCCGATGACCCGGCCGCCCCCACGACCGCCGCTGCCGCTCCCTCCCTCGCCGGGGCCACCGCCACCGACACCGGCTGGATCCAGTTGCTGATCCCCATGGACGACCAGGCGGCACGGCTCCTCGATCTCGCCGCCGGCCGCGCGTCGGCGCCGGAGGTCGCGGCCTGGGCGACGGGGCACGCCGATGAGATCCACGCGGAACTCGCTGGTCTGCGGCCCCTGTTGCGCCGCATGGGTCTGCCCGGCACCAATGTGCACCGGGGACACGACATGCCCGGCATGGTCACCGAGAAGGACATCGCCCGGAGCCGGCGGCTGACCGGAGCGGCCTTCGACCGCTTCGTCCTCCGGGAACTCCGCGACCACTTCGGCCACTCACGTCGCGTCTCGCGCTCGGCCGCCCGCACGGCGGGGAACGACGAGGTCAGGCGCTTGGCCGCCCGCATCGCCGACCGGCGCTCCGGGCAACTGATGTCGATGCCCTGACAGTTCGTGCCAACTCCGCTCCTGTGTGCGGACGGTGAAGGAAAGGGGGAGTAATGTCATGGCTGTGCGAGTGGAGCGGCTTGCTGACGGCGGCCGCCGCGCACGGGGTGGCGACGGCCGCCCTGGCGCGAGGAACGAGGCTCCCCCTCGTCGCTGCCTCGCGCGATGCCCTCCATGGGTGAGATGCGGGATTTCCCACCACGAAGGGCTCTGGCGGGAGCCGCGTCGTCGGTGATGCGGCTCCCGCTGGTTCGCGGGTGACATCCGCTCGGCGCCGAACGGAAGGCGCAGGACGGCTGCCGGTACGGCCACGGACCTGCGTCCTTACTCCTCAGCCGAGGATAGGACGCCCCCTCGCGTGATCGGAACAGGCATTCAACGACCCTGTGGTCCTTGTGACATATGGCCCCAGAAGGCGTGCCTCAGCCTCAGAAGGCATACCTGACGGTCAGCCAGGGGGCGTGGGCCGCCAGCAACTCCCGCATGCGTGCCAGGGAGTTCCGCTTGATGTCCTGGGCGTAGCGGACGTTGAGGGCGCCGTTCTGGGAGCGCTTGGTCTCCTGGGCCTCCGGTTGCCACAGCACGTCCTCGGCGCGCGGGTGCCAGCCGAGGTTGACCTCGTGGAGCGCCTGGTTGTGGGTCAGCATGATGACCTCGGCCGCCGCCTGTGCCTTCACGCGGGCGGGCAGGACGTCGTCGAGGTGGCCGAGCAGTTCGGCCCAGTCCCGCTGCCAGCCAGGGCGGAGCACGACCGGCGAGAGGTTGAAGTGGACCTCGTACCCGGCGTCGAGGAAGTCGGCGGCGGCCGCGATGCGTTCGTCGATCGGGCTGGTGCGGATGTCGAGGAGCCGCGCGTCGACGGCGGGCATGAGGGAGAAGCGCACGCGGGTGCGGCCCTGCGGGTCCAGCGCCAGCAGGTCGGGGTTGACGAACTTGGTCGCGAAGGAGGCCTTGGCCGTCGGCAGCCCTCGGAACGCGGCGATGAGGTCGGCCGTGTTGTCGCAGACCAGGGCGTCGACGGAGCAGTCGCCGTTCTCGCCGATGTCGTACACCCAGGCCGCGGGGTCGCACTGGTTGGGCTCCGGCTTGGGGCCCTGGGTCCGCACGTGGCGCCGGACGTGGGCGACGATCGCCTCGATGTTGGTGAACAGCGTGATGGGGTTGGCGAAGCCCTTGCGGCGGGGGACGTAGCAGTAGGCGCAGGCCATCGCGCAGCCGTTGGAGGGGCCCGGCGCGATCCAGTCGGCCGATCTGCCGTTGGGGCGGGTCGCCAGGGTGTGCTTGACCCCGAGGACGAGCGTCTCGGTCTTGATGCGGACCCAGCGGCCGATGTTGCCGTCGTTGCCGTGCAGGGCGGGGATGTTCCAGTGGCTCGCGACCTCGGTCACGCGGGCGTCCGGCAGCCGGGCCATGATCTGCTGGCCGCGCGGGGAGTCGAGGGCGGCGGGCTCGGCGTAGACCTCCCGCACGTCGAGCATCCGGCGCGCCCGCGGGCTGTCCCGGAACGCTCCGTGCGCGGCGGCGGACGGTGGCGGCGCGGTGTCCGACCAGCCGAAGAGCGCCTGCTGCTCGGGCTCCGCCGAGTGGTCCACGTGCTGTTCCCTTTCGCGCCCGGTCGGGTCCGACCACCTTACGCGGGTGCGCGCGCCCGGCGGCCGCTACGAACCGCCGCCAGAGCCGCCTTTGCCGCCCTTCTTGCGCAGGGACTCGGGCTTGTGGACGGCCCGGCGGCCGGTCTTGTCGCTCTCGACCTCGTACTGCGGTTCGTCCTTGGAGGCGTCGACGGTCCGGCCCGCCACGTCGGCGCGTCCCGTGATCTTCTTCTTCACCTTGCCCGGGACGGTCTGCCCGTGGCTGCTCCAGGAGACCTGGTCGCCCTTGCCGAGCTTCTTGTCTTTCGCCACGATCCGCACGCTCCTTTTTGTCCCGGCATCCGCCGGCCGTCCTTCTGGACGGCGCTTCTCACTGTCCCGTGTCCCGGGGGTCGGCGCATTCCGGCGGCGGGAGCAGGGGGCGGGCGGCATGCCTGCGCCCTGCCGGTGCCCCGAGGGGGACACGGGCAGGGCGCGGGCAGGGCGCAGGCAGGGCGCGGGCAGGGCACAGGCCCGGCACGGGTTTCAGCCGGTGAAGGGGTCCGCCTCCCCCGCCATCCCGGCGGTGAGCGTGGTGCCGTCCGCCGGGTCGATCAGGAGGAACGAGCCCGTGCGGCGCGAGTCCGCGTACGCGTCGAGCGCCACCGGGTCGGCGGTGCGCAGGACCACCCGGCCGATGTCGTTCGCCGCCAGGGACTCCGGCCGGGGGCTGCGGCTGAGGTCGGCCAGGGTCAGCCGGGACGGGATGTCCTTGATGATCGCCTTCACCGTGCGGGTGGTGTGTTTCAGGAGCACCCGCTGCCCCACCGTGAGCGGCCGGTCCGCGAGGTGGCAGACGGTCGCCTCGACGTCCTGGGTGATCGCGGGGGCGCGGGCGGCCGGTGCGATCAGGTCGCCGCGCGAGATGTCGATGTCGTCGGCGAGCAGCAGGGTCACCGACTGCGGGGCGCGGGCGCTCGCGGCCGGTTCGCCGAGGATGTCGATACCGGTGATGGTGCTGGTCCGGCCGTTCGGCAGCACCGTGACCCGTTCGCCCACGCGCAGGGCGCCGGACGCGATCTGCCCGGCGTAACCGCGGTAGTCGCGGTGTTCGGCGCTCTGCGGGCGCACCACGTACTGGACGGGGAAGCGGGCGGGGGCCTCGGTGGCGCGGCTGCCCACGGCGACCGTCTCCAGGTGCTCGAGGACGGTGGTGCCCGCGTACCAGTCCATGTGCGCGGAGGCGTCCACCACGTTGTCGCCGAGGAGCGCGGAGACCGGGATGGCGGTCACCTCGTGGATGCCGAGCGACGCCGCGTACGCGGTGAACCGGTCGGCGATGGCCGCGAAGACCTTCTCGTCGAAGCCGACCAGGTCCATCTTGTTGACGGCGAGCACCACCTGCGGGACGCGCAGGAGCGCGGCGACGGCGGCGTGCCTGCGGGTCTGCTCCACGATGCCGTTGCGCGCGTCCACCAGGATGACCGCCAGCTCGGCGGTGGACGCTCCGGTGACCATGTTCCGGGTGTACTGCACGTGGCCCGGGGTGTCGGCGAGGATGAACCGGCGCCGCGCGGTGGCGAAGTAGCGGTACGCGACGTCGATGGTGATGCCCTGCTCGCGCTCGGCCCGCAGGCCGTCGGTGAGCAGCGCCAGGTCCGGTGCGTCCTGGCCGCGCCGGAGGGAGGCCGCCTCCACGGCCTCCAGCTGGTCGGTGAAGACCGACTTGGAGTCGTGCAGGAGCCGGCCCACGAGGGTGGACTTGCCGTCGTCGACGGAACCGGCGGTGGCGAGGCGCAGGGTGTCCACGGAGGACGCGGCGTGCACTGCCTGTGCCGCGGCCTCGGCTGACGCGGCCTCGGCTGCCGGGGCCTCGGCTGACGCGGCCTCGCGCGGTGCGGGCGCGGCGTCGGTGGCGGTCCTCAGGTCGATCGTGGTCATCAGAAGTACCCCTCGCGCTTGCGGTCTTCCATGGCGGCCTCGGACATCTTGTCGTCGGCGCGGGTGGCGCCGCGCTCGGTCAGCCGGGACGCGGCGATCTCGGCGATGACGGCGTCCAGCGTGGTGGCGTCGGAGTCGACGGCGCCGGTGCAGGACATGTCGCCCACCGTGCGGTAGCGGACCAGACGGCGCTCGACCGGCTCGTCCTGCGTCGGGCCGCCCCAGTCGCCCGCCGTCAGCCACATGCCCGAGCGCCGGAAGACGTCTCGCTCGTGCGCGAAGTAGATCTGCGGGAGTTCGATGCCTTCGCGGGCGATGTACTGCCACACGTCCAGCTCGGTCCAGTTGGACAGCGGGAAGACGCGTACGTGCTCGCCCGGAGCGTGGCGGCCGTTGTACAGCTGCCACAGTTCGGGGCGCTGGCGGCGCGGGTCCCACTGCGAGAACGCGTCGCGCAGCGAGAACACCCGCTCCTTGGCCCGGGCCTTCTCCTCGTCGCGGCGCCCGCCGCCGAACACCGCGTCGAACTTCTCGCTCTGGATCTTCTCGGTGAGCGGCACGGTCTGGAGCGGGTTGCGCGTGCCGTCGGGGCGCTCGCGCAGCTTGCCCGCGTCGATGTACTCCTGCACCGAGGCGACGTGCAGCCGCATCCCGGAGCGCAGGACCGCGCGGTCGCGGTAGTCGAGGACCTCGGGGAAGTTGTGCCCGGTGTCCACGTGGAGCAGGCAGAACGGCACCGCGGCCGGGGCGAACGCCTTGCGTGCGAGGTGCAGCATGACGATGGAGTCCTTGCCGCCGGAGAAGAGGATCACCGGCCGCTCGAACTCCCCCGCCACCTCGCGGAAGATGTGCACCGCCTCCGACTCCAGGTCGTCGAGGTGGGTCAGCGGTGCGGGCGCGGGCGTCGGCGTGGCCGCCGGGGCGGTTGACAGCCCGGTCGTCACGGTCGTCACGGTCATCACACCAGCCCCCTGTCCGCCAGCAGCGCCCAGACCGCGTCCACGGACTCCCGTTCCTCGCGCAGGTGGGTGTCCAAACGCAGCTCGGGGTGCTCGGGTGTCTCGTACGGGTCGTCGACGCCGGTCAGGCCGGTGAGTTCGCCGGCGGCCTGCCGGGCGTACAGGCCCTTGACGTCACGGGCGCCGCACACCTCGACGGACGTGGCCACGTGCACCTCCAGATAGGCGGCGCCGCGCGCGGTGTGGCGGGCCCGGACGGCGGCGCGGCTGTCGGCGTACGGGGCGATCGCGGGCACGAGGGTGATCACGCCGTTGGCGGCGAGCACCTCCGCCACCAGGCCGATCCTCCGTACGTTGGTGTCCCGGTCGGCACGCGAGAAGCCGAGGTCCGCCGAGAGGAAGCGGCGGATCTCGTCGCCGTCGAGGATCTCGACGCGGCGGCCCGCGGCGCGGAGCCGCTCGGCGAGGAGTCCCGCGATGGTGCTCTTGCCCGCGCTGGGCAGGCCGGTCAGCCAGACGGTGGCGCCACACGTGCAGTGGCAGGGGGCCGCCGTCGCAGGATCGGCCGGCCGGGGTGGAGGCAGGGGGGCGGGAGCGGTGTCGGCCCGTGCCGTGGTCGTCATGGTCACAGTGGTGCTCACTCTCCTGGTGGGGTCGGCCCGGTTCTCAGGCCGTCGCCTCGGTGGGGACGGGGGTGGCGGCGGGAGCCGGCCGGGTGCCGCGGTAGCGGCTGCGGTCGGCGCGGCGGACGGGGGCGCGGACGGTGACCTGGCGGGTCGCCTCCTCGTCGATGTGGGCGGCGAGCGCCGCGACCGTCGGGTGCTGGAAGAAGGCGCCGAGGCGTACCTCGGTGCCGCACGCGTCGGCGAGCCGGGCGGTGACCCGGGTGGCGAGCAGCGAATGGCCGCCCAGCTCGAAGAAGTTGTCCAGGGCTCCGACCCGGGTCACTCCCAGGACGTCCGACCAGACCGTGACGACGGCCCGTTCGGTGGGGGTGCGCGGGGCGACGTACACGGCGGTGGCGGCGTCGCGTCCGGCGCTCGGCACGGGCAGTGCCTTGCGGTCGAGCTTGCCGTTGGCGCTCAGCGGCCAGGCGTCGAGGACCAGGAAGTGCCGCGGGACCATCGACTCGGGGAGCCGGTCCTGGAGGTGGGCGCGCAGTTCCGGTACGAGCGAGCTGCGCCAGGCCGCCTCCATCGGGTTGTTGGAGAACGCGGCCCAGCCCCGGTCGGGCGCCCGCAGCGGCAGGTCGCGCACGGGCCGCAGGGCGCGTCCCGCCGAGCGCGTGAGCAGGACGTCGAGGAAGCCGGGGCGCTCGGGGTGCAGCGCGGGCACCACCTCGTACCCCAGGGCGGTCACCGCGGCGGCCAGCTCCGACGGGTCGAGCGCGGTGTCGGCCCGGGCGGCCTCCAGGTCGGCGGCGAGCCGCTGGTCGGCGACGGCCGGGACGAGCACGCTCTCGGGCCGCTCGGCGGCCAGGCGTGCGGCCAGCTCTGCGACGGGTGCGCCGGTCCAGATGACCGGTGCGTCGGCTGCGCGGTCCGCGGTGTGGTCGTCGGCATCGGTTGCGCCGCCGACGGCGGGCGGCTGCTCCGCAGCGAGGTGCAGGATGGCGTCGTAGCGGTACTTGACCAGCTCGTTGCGGTGGTGGCCGCGCTTGGCGAGCAGGGACACGCCCTCGATCTCGGGGCGGTCGCCGGCCAGCGCGGTGAAGAAGTGCGGGTCGATGACGAGTTCGGCGTCCTGCGCGACGCGCTCGGCGACGGCCCGGTCGAACTCCTCGCCCTCCTCGGCGCCTTCGGACTCGGTCCGCTGGAGCGAGGCGTGGAAGGTGTCGAGCAGCGCGTGGTTGCGGACGTCGCCCACGATCACGGCTCCGCCCGGGCGTACGACGCGCAGGGCGCGCGTGAGGACGTCGGCGAGGTAGTCGGCGTCGGGGAAGTACTGGGCGACCGAGTTGATGAGCACGACGTCGAAGCTGTCGTCGGCCACCCCGTCGAACTGCTCGGCCGAGCCGTGCACGAGCTCCACCTCGCCCGAGCCCGGCGGCAGCAGGTGCAGCTTGTCCGCCAGGTCCCGCACGGCGACCTCGGAGACGTCGACGGCGCGGTAGTGCTCGGTGTGCGGGGCGATGGGGAAGAGCAGCAGGCCGGTGCCGCAGCCGATCTCCAGGACTCGGCGGTGCGGCAGCGCGAGCACGCGGTCCACGATCGAGTCGACCCAGCCGTGCATCTCGTCGGCGCCGAGCGGCTGCCCGGTGTACGAGCTGATCCAGCCGGAGATGTCGAAGGTCGGGTCGGCGGTCTGCTGCTCGCCCGCCCGGTAGATCTGGTCGAAGACCTCGCTCCACCGGTCGACCTGCGCGTCGTGCCCGGCGGCGACGGGCTTCGCGGGCTTGGTGAGGTAGGCGACCAGCTGCGGGGCGCCGTCCGCGTCGGGGGCGGTGGTGACGAGCGCTTGGTCGACCGCGGGGTGGCCGAGCAGCGCGGCCTCGACCTCGGCGGGTTCGATGCGCTGCCCGCGGATCTTGATCTGGTGGTCGAGGCGGCCCAGGTACTCCACCGCGCCGTCCGCCCTGCGGCGCACCAGGTCCCCGGTGCGGTAGAGCCGCTGCCCCGCCTCGAAGGGGTCGGGGACGAAGCGGTCGGCGGTGAGGCCGGGGCGGCCGTGGTAGCCGCGCGCCAACGGCACGCCGCCGATGCACAGTTCGCCCGCGACGCCGATCGGCTGCCTGCGCAGGGCCGCGTCCAGGACATGGATGCGGGCTCCGGTGATGGGCGTGCCGATCGGGATCCGGCCGGTGACCGGGGCGGTGACGTGGTGGGCCGTGACGTCGATGGAGGCCTCGGTCGGCCCATACAGGTTGTGCAGTTCGGCGTGCGGGAACAGCGCGTGGAAGCGGGCGGCGACCTCCGGCGTCAGCTCCTCGCCGCTGCACACCACGCGCCGCAGCCGCGGCAGTGCGGTGCCCAGAGTCTCGGCGGTGTCGAGGAACACCTTCAGCATGGAGGGCACGAAGTGGGCGGTGGTGATGCCTGCGGCCGCGGTGGTCCGCGCCAGGTACTCGGGGTCGCGCTGGCCGCCCGGGTCGGCGAGCACGATCCGGGCGCCGGTCAGGAGCGCCCAGGTCAGCTCCCACACCGACACGTCGAAGCCGATCGGCGTCTTGTGCAGCACCCGGTCGGTGCCGTCCAGCCGGTAGCGGTCCTGCATCCACAGCAGCCGGTTGACGAGGGCGTGGTGGGAGTTGGCGGCGCCCTTGGGACGGCCGGTGGATCCGGAGGTGAACAGGACGTAGGCGGGGTTGCGGGGGTCGACGGCGACGGCGGGGCGGGTCGTGGGGCGCTGCGCGAGGTCGTCGGCGAGGTCCTCGACCCGGACGACGGTTACGCCCGTCTCCGCCGTCGAGCCCGCGAGGACCGCGTCCGCACCCGCCGACGTCAGCACCAGCACCGGACGCCCGTCCTCGACCAGATGCCCGATCCGCTCGGCCGGATACGACGGGTCGAGCGGCAGATACGCCGCCCCCGCCTTCAGCACACCCAACAACACCGGAATGAGGTCTCGGCCCCGCTCCAGGCACACGCCCACGAGCGACTCGGCGCCCACACCCCGATCCCGCAACCACCACGCGACCCGGTTCGCCCGCTCGTCCAACTCCGCATACGAATAAGACCAGTTACCCGACTCCCCCACACCGTCACCACACACCGCCACCGCCCCCGGGTCCGCGTCCACTTGGCGCTCCACCAACTCGTGCACCAGCGCGGGGCCGAACGGGTCGACTTCGAGACCGCTGAACTGCCGTATACGGTCGGTCTGTTCAGGGCCCATGACGTCCAGGAGGGCCACGGGTGCGTCGGGGTTCTCGACGGCCGCGGTCAGCAGGGTGATCGCGCCCTCGACGAGGCGTTCGGCGGTGGTCCGGTCGTACAGCTCCGAGGAGAACTCCAGGGCGCCGGCGAGCGTGCCCTCGGCGGTCAGCGTGAGTTCGAGTTCCAGGTCGAACTTGGCGGTGCCCGTGTGCTGGGGCACCACCTCGAACGTGACCTCGGGCAGCCGCACCTCGGGGTAGGGCGTGTTGTGCAGCACCAGCATGTGGTTGACGAAGGGGATGCGGCCCGAGCTGTGGCGTTCGGGGCTCAGCTCCTGCACGATCCGCTCGAACGGCAGGTCCTGGTGCGCGAAGCCGTCGAGTGCGGTCTGCCGGGCCCTGCGCACCGCCTCACGGAAGGACACCCCGCCCCCGACGTCGACGCGCAAGGCCAGGGTGTTCACGAAGAAGCCGACCAGCGGCTCCAGTTCCGTACGGGTGCGGCCCGCGACGGCGGTGCCGATCACCACGTCACCGCGGCCCGACCAGCGTCCGACGACCGCCGAGAACCCGGCGAGCAGACCCATGAACAGGGTCGCCGACTCGTCCTCGACCAGCCGGGTGAGGCCAGCGACCACGGGCGCCGGCACCTCCACGCGCACGGAGTCGCCCGCGAAGGAGTCCACCGCGGGGCGCGGCCGGTCGCCGGGGACCTCCGGGGCGGTCGCGCCGTCGAGCTGTCCGCGCCAGTAGGCGAGCTGGCGCTCCAGGCGGTCACCGGAGAGCCACTCGCGCTGCCAGAGCGCGAAGTCGGCGTACTGGACGGCCAGTTCGGGCAAGTCGTGCGGGCGGTCCGTGACCCGGGCCGCGTAGGTCTCGGCGAGTTCGTCGACCAGGACGCCGAGCGACCAGCCGTCCACCACGATGTGATGCACGCACAGCACGAGCACCCACTCGGCGTCGCCGAGCCGGATCAGGGAGCCGCGCAGCAGGGGTCCTTCGGCGAGGTCGAAGCCGCGCTCGTTCTCCTGCCGCACCCGCTCGCGCACGGCGTCGTCGCCGCCGTCCCGCGCCTCGGTGACGGGCAGCGTCACGGGCGTCGCGGGCCGCACGAGCTGCTGGACCGAGCCGTCGTCGGCCTGGCGGAAGACGGTGCGCAGCACCTCGTGCCGGGCCACCACGTCGCCGAGCGCGCCCTCCAGGGCCGCGACGTCCACGGCGCCGCGCAGCCGGACGAGGCCGGTCATCGCGTAGAGCGGCGAGCCGGGCGTCATCCGGTCGAAGAAGTGCAGACGCTCCTGCGCGTACGAGAGCGGGGCCGGGGCCGCCGGGTCGGGGCGGCGCTCGATGGCGCTCGCGGTGCGGGCCACTCCCTGGCCGTCGAGGAGCTGGTCGAGGAGTTTCTGCTGGTCGGCGGAGAAGGGCGCGAGGGCCATCGGTGTCGTACCTCCAAAGTGGTGGAGCCGTGGGGTGGTCAGTCCTTGAGCTGCTGCGTGATCTCGTCCGCGGCGAGACGGCTGATCTGGACGACGAGACCGGCGATCCGGTCGGCGTCGAGCCCCTCGCCCCGGGCGGCCTCGCGGACCACGGCGGCGAGCCGGCGGACGGTGGACACCCCGACGAAGGCCCGCAGCGGGACCTCGACGCGCAGCATCGTGGTGATGCGGGAGACCACCTGGGTGGCGAGCAGGGAGTGTCCGCCGAGGTCGTAGAAGTCGTCCTGGGCGCCGACCCGTTCGGCCTTCAGGACGTCGGCCCAGATCCCGGCGAGCACCTCTTCCAGGGCGTCGCGGGGCGGCTCGTAGGCGCGCACGGTGACGAGGCGTTCGCCCGGCGCGGTGGCCAGGGCCTTGAGGTCGACCTTGCCGTTGGCGAGGAGCGGGAAGGCCTCCAGGCGCACCAGAGAACCGGGCACCATGGCGGCGGGCAGCCGTTCGGCGAGGAAGCCGCGCAGCTCGGCCGCGTCCAGCGGGCCGGTGCCGGTGAGGTGGGCGACCAGCTGGGGCGCGCCGTGCGCGTCGGGTTCCGTGGTGACGAGGGCCTGGTCGACCGCGGGGTGGCCCAGCAGCGCGGCCTCGACCTCGGCGGGTTCGATGCGCTGCCCGCGGATCTTGATCTGGTGGTCGAGGCGGCCGAGGTACTCCACGGTGCCGTCGTGCCGCCAGCGTGCCAGGTCGCCCGAGCGGTACAGGCGGCCCCCGGCCTCGTAGGGGTCGGGCACGAAGCGGTCGGCGGTGAGGCCGGGGCGGCCGTGGTAGCCGCGCGCCAACGGCACGCCGCCGACGCACAGTTCACCGGGCACGCCGACCGGCTGTTCGCGCAGGTCCGCGTCCAGGACGTACACCCGGGAGCCCGGCACCGGGCGCCCGATGGACACGCGGCCCGCGGGGACCGGGGCGGTGAGGTGGTGGGTGGTCGCGTCGATGGTGGTCTCGCTCGGCCCGTACATGTTGTGCAGCTCGGCGCCGGGCAGCCGGCGCAGGAACTCCTCGGCCAGGTCCGGGGGCAGCTCCTCGCCGCCGCACAGCATGAGCCGCAGCCCCGCCGCGCGCTCGTCGAGTCCGCCGTGGCCGAGCAGGGCGCGCAGCATGGACGGCACGACGTCGCAGCAGCTGATCCGGGCCCGCTCGCACAGGTCGAGGAGGTATCCCGGGTCGCGGTGGCCGCCGGGTGCCGCCATCACCACGCGGGCGCCCGTCATCAGCGGGACGAAGCACTCCCACAGGTGCGGGTCAAAGCCGAGCGGCGACTTGTGCAGGACGCGGTCGCCGGCGTGGAAGCGGTACTGGTCGACCATGCCCCGCAGCCGGTTGGTGAGGGCGTGGTGGTGCAGCAGTGCCCCCTTGGGCCGGCCGGTCGAGCCGGAGGTGTAGAGCATGCAGAGCGCACTGAGGGGGTGTAGCGGAACGGCGGGGCGGGTCGTGGGGCGCTGCGCGAGGTCGTCGGCGAGGTCCTCGACCCGGACGACGTCCGCGCCCGTCTCCGCCGTCGAGCCCGCGAGGACCGCGTCCGCACCCGCTGACGTCAGCACCAGCACCGGACGCCCGTCCTCGACCAGATGCCCGATCCGCTCGGCCGGATACGACGGATCAAGCGGCAGATACGCCGCCCCCGCTTTCAGCACACCCAACAACACCGGGATGAGGTCTCGGCCCCGCTCCAGGCACACGCCCACGAGCGACTCGGCGCCCACACCCCGATCCCGCAACCACCACGCGATCCGATTGGCCCGCGCATCCAACTCCGCATACGAGTAAGACCAGTTGCCCGACTCCCCCACACCGTCACCACACACCGCCACCGCCCCCGGGTCCGCGTCCACTTGGCGCTCCACCAACTCGTGCAGCAACGCGGGGCCGAAGGGGTCGATGTCCCGGCCGCCGAAGGTGTGCAGCAGGGCGCGCTCCGGTGCCCCGAGCACGTCCAGGTGGGCCACCGGGGTGTCCGGGTCGGTGACCGCGGCTTCCAGGAGCGCGACGACGCTCGCCGCGAGGCGCCGGGCGGTCGCGCGGTCGTAGAGCTCGGAGGAGAACTCCAGGGCGCCGGTCAGACCGCCGTCGGGCGTGGGCACCCATTCCACGCTCAGGTCCAGCTGGGCCACCGGGCGCGGGAGTTCGACGACCTCGACGGTCAGGTCACCCAAGGTGGGCGGCCGCATGGGGACGTTGCGCAGCGCGAGCATCACCTGGGCGACCGGGGGGTGGCTGCTGCCGCGTTCGACGCCGAGTTCCTGGACGACGCGCTCGAACGGCACCTCCTGGTGGGCGAAGCCGTCGAGCGCGGCCTGCCGGGCCCTGCGCACCGCCTCACGGAAGGACACTCCACCCCCGACGTCGACGCGCAACGCCAGGGTGTTCACGAAGAAGCCGACCAGCGGCTCCAGCTCCGTACGGGTGCGGCCCGCGACCGGGGTGCCCACGACGACGTCCGACTGCCCCGCCCAGCGCGCCAGGACCGCCGAGAACCCGGCGAGCAGGCCCATGAACAGGGTCGCCGACTCGCCTTCCGCAAGCCGGGCCAGCCGTCCGACCAGGGGCGCGGGCAGCTCAAGCGGCACCGAGTCACCGGCGAAGGACTGCTCGGCCGCGCGCGGCCGGTCGCCCGGTACGTCGAGCACCGGGGCGCCGCCGAGGTGGCCCCGCCAGTACGCCAGCTGTTCCGCCAGCTGCTCGCCCGAGAGGCGCTCGCGCTGCCAGGCGGCGAAGTCCGCGTACTGCACGGCGAGTTCGGGAAGTCGCGGGGCGCGCTGCTCGGCGCAGGCGGCGTAGGCCTCCGCGAGTTCGCCGACCAGGACGCCCAGGGACCAGCCGTCCACCACGATGTGGTGCACGCACAGGACGAGCACAGACTCGCTCTCCGTGCGGCGCAGCAGCGAGGCCCGCACCAGGGGCCCGGACCCGAGGTCGAAGGGGTGGGCGGTCTCCGCGCGCACCCGGTCCCAGAGCGCGTCGTCGCCCAGCCCCGGCGCGAGGTCGGTGACCGGCAGCGGCACCTGGCCCGCGGGCCGCACCACCTGCTGGATCAGGCCGTCCGCGTCCTCGCGGAACACCGTGCGCAGCACTTCGTGGCGTCGTACGAGGGTGCTGAGCGCGCCTTGCAGGGCCGCCGTGTCGACGGCGCCGCCGAGCCGCAGCACGATGGGCAGGACGTACGCCGTGGAGTCGGGCTCCAGCGCGTGCAGGTACCAGAGGCGTTCCTGGCCCGGCGCCGCGGGGAAGGTCTGTTCGGCGTCCGCCGTGCGGGGCCGGACGGGCACCGCCGGGTTCTTCGCGGCCTTGCGGCGGGCCAGTTCGAGCGTGAGGCGCGCCCGCTGCTGCGGGGTGAGCCCGGCCAGGGTGTGGGCGAGAGGGGCTTGGGGGTTCATCTGCTGCTCCTGGGCTCAGGCGCCGGGTGTGACGTGGGCGAGGTCGCGGGCGAGGCCGTCGAGGACGGGGCCGGGGTGCTCGTGCAGGAAGAAGTGACCGCCGGGGAAGATCCGCAGGCGGCGGTCGCCCGCGATGTCCTGCGGCGACCAGGGCCAGGCCTCGGCCTCGCCGACCAGCGGGTCGTCGGCGCCCACGTACACGCGCAGGGCGCACGCCAGGGGGTCCTCGCGGCGGGCCCGGTGGCCGGAGAGGATCTCCAGGTCGGCGCGGAGGACGGGCAGGTAGAGGTCGAGGAACTCGGTGTTCTCGCGCAGCTGCGCCGGCAGGCTGCGGGAGTGGTCGAGCAGCGCGAACAGTTCCTCGTCGGGGGTGGCCGCGCCGCGCGCCCAGCGGGCGGGCGGCGGTGCCGTCGGGGCGGGCGAGGCGGCGGTGATCATCGCGTGCACGGGGTGGCCGCGGCGGTGCCGCAGCGAGCGGGCGAGCTCCCAGCCGACGACCGCGCCCATGCTGTGCCCGAAGATCACCAGGGGCTGTTCGGGCAGGGCGTCGAGGGCCGTCTCGATGCCGGTGACGACGTCGGCCATCCGCGTCAGCGGGCGCTCCCCGATGCGGGTGCCGTGGCCGGGCAGTTCGACGGCCACCACCTCGGTCCCCGCGGGCAGGCGCGGCGCCCACCGGGCGTAGACGTGCGCCGCGCCGCCGGCGGGCGGCAGGCACAGCAGTCGCCGCCGGGTCCGGCCGCCGGAGTGCCAGGTCCGCAGCCAGGGCGACCCGGCCGCCGCGCGGCGCGGTCCGGCGTGCGCCGGCGGCGGGACGTCCCGCGCAGGCAGCGGAAGGTCCTGCGCGGACGGCGGGATGGGTGAACCGCTCATGCCCGTTGCGCTCCTTTATTCCTCGAAGTGGCCTGGCGCGAGGCTGCGCAGCACGCAGAACTCGTTGCCCTCGGGGTCGGCGAGCACCGTCCAGCTCGCCTCCTTGGCCGTGCCGATGTCGATGGGCCGGGCGCCGAGCGCGACGATGCGCTCGACCTCGGACGCCTGGTCGCGGTCGATGGGGCAGACGTCCAGGTGCAGCCGGTTCTTGCGGATCTTCGTGGTGTGGCCGCGGGCGAAGACGACCTGCGGGGCGACCGGGGCGCGGCGCAGGTCGTCGAGCGGGGCGAGCGCGGCGGGCCCGATCTCCACGAGGTCGCCGTCGCGGTCCTCGTGCACGGTGTAATCGAGGACGGCGCACCAGAAGGCGGCGAGGCGGCGCGGGTCGAGGCAGTCCACGACGAGCTGTTCGAAGCGGCTGGTCACGCGGCGGCTCCTCGGTGGGCGCCGATGCGGTGGGCGCGCAGCTCCTCGTGGAAGGGGAGCTGGGCGGCGTGCAGGGCGGCCAGGCGCGGGTTGTTGTGCACGGTGTCCGCGTAGGTGCCCGAGCGGGTGTGGATGCCGGTGCTGGCCGCCGCGTCGCGGTGCCAGTCCTCGAAGACCCGCCATTCGCTGCGCTCGCCGGCCTGCCAGCTGAGCGCGTCGGGCCGGTGCGGCAGTCCGGTGCGCAGGCTGTACGCGGCTGCCGTGCCGGCCGGGTCCGTCACCAGGTCGTCGGCGTCGACGACGGGCGGCACGGTGCCGGTGGCCGCCCGGACCGCCTCGAAGATCTCGTGGCAGAGGCCGAACCCGACCTGCTCCGCGGTGAGTTCGGGGTTTCGGGCGTAGTGCGAGGCGATGGCCTCGGCGGGGTCGCGGATGATGAAGGTGTGCTGGATCGCGGTGGTGAACCGCGGGTCGGCGAGCAGTTCGGTGTACCGGAAGTCGGTGGTGTCCTTGAAGTAGACCGGGCGTCCGCCGGTCTCCGCGAGGTCGATGATCGCGTCGAGCAGCGCGGTCTGGCCGCGCAGGACGCGGCCCCCGATCTCGTAACTTCCCTTGCTGACCAGGACGTTGAAGGGCTCGTGCAGGACGGTCAGGTCGCCGCGCTCGATCATCATGCGCTCGAAGGCGGTCGAGCGGCAGCGCGGGGGGCTCCACATGGCGATCACGGCAGGGCCGGTGCGCGCGGCCTTGGGGGCGGTCATGAGGTTCCTTTCGGGGTGCGGGAGAGCAGGGGGACGCTGAACGCCCAGGCCACGGCGAGGACGGCGGCGGCGAGGTAGAAGGGGGCCCGCAGACCGGCCAGGGAGGCGGTGGCACCGCCCGCGAGGGCGCCGAGCGGGGACATGCCGACCGCGACGAGCCGGTAGGAGCTGCCGACCCGGCCGAGCAGGTGGGCGGGGACGAGGGCCTGGCGCAGGGAGGTGGTGACGATGGTGATGACGGCGAGCGCCATGCCGACCGTGCTCAGGACTCCGGCCGCGAACAGCGGCTGCGAGGTGGCACCGGCGACGGCGAACGAGACCGGGGCGGCCCCGCAGGCGATGAGCACGGTCCGCTCGCGGCCCAGGCGGCGGGTGAGCGCCGGGGTGACGACGACGCCGATCACGCCGCCGACCGCGATGACGGCCATCAGCAGCCCGTAGCCGACGCTGTCGACGCCGAGCACCTCGTACGCGTACAGGACGGCGACCGCGACGACGGCGCTGAGCGCGAAGTTGAAGGCGCCGACCAGGGCGCACACCGTCCGCAGCGGCCGGTGACGCCACAGCCAGCGGATTCCCTCCCCGGTGTCGGCGAGCAGCGAGGTCGTCGCGGTGCGGGCGGGCAGCGGCGGCACACGTCCGGCGAGGCCCGCGATCAGGAGCGCGGACAGCACGAAGGTGGCCGTGTCGACGGCGTACGGGAAGGAGGTGCCGGCGACGAGGAGCAGTGCGGCGAGCGGTGGTCCGGCCAGCTCCACGCAGAGCATGGCGACGCCCTGGAGCAGGCTGTTGGCCTTGTCGAGCACGGGGGCGGCGACCAGGCGGGGCAGCAGGGCGAGGGCCGCGCTGTCGCGCAGGGTCTCCATCACCCCCATGACCAGGGCGAACGCCACGAGCAGCGCGATGTGGCCGTGGCCGGTGAACAGGGCGAGCGTGAACAGGGCGGCGACACCGCCCCGCGAGACGTCGGACCAGAACATGACGCGCTGCTGGTCGTGCCGGTCCACGAAGGCCCCGGCGAAGGGCCCGGCGAGCACCCAGGGCAGCTGGCCCGCGAACGTCACGAGGGACAGCAGCATCGGGTCGCGGGTGAACAGAGCGGCGGTCAGCGGCAGTGCGGCGAGCCGCAGTCCGTCGCCCCAGGAGGCGACGAAGGTGGTGGTCCACAGCCGCCAGAAGGGCCCACCGAGCCGCGCGGAACCACTTCCTTCCCCGGCCGCCGCCCCGGCCTCGGTCACGGAGGTCACAGCGCCGTCCTCTCGCGACGGGCCGCTCGGGCTCCACGGACGTCGTGCGGTCCGCGGGCGGCCGCTGCTTTGTGTGCCGGGGGCCGGGTCATGCCGCGGGCCTTGCCGTGGGGACCGGCTCCTGGGAGCCCAGGTGGGCGGCGCGGCCCACCATCGCGGCGACCTCGGCCCGTGAGCACACGCCGAGCTTCTTGAAGATGCGGGCGAGGTAGGTCTCCACGGTCTTCGGGCTCAGTTCGAGGGAGCGCGCGATGCGCTGATTGGTGTGCCCCTGGCTGACCAGGACGGATATCTCCCGCTCGCGTCCGCTCAGTTCGGGCAGCAGCGAGGCCGGCTCCTGGGGGACGGGTCCGGGCACTCCGTGCAGCAGGTCCAGCTCCTCGCGCAGCCCCGCGGCGAGCGCGAGCATGGGCGTGGCGCCGGTGTCCCGTGCGATGTGGTCGGCCTCGTCGGCGCAGGCCAGCGCCTCGGGGAAGTAGCCGAGCCGCATGCGCGCCTGGCCGAGGCCGACGAGCAGCCGGGGCGCCAGGTGCTGCTGGCCGAAGCGGCGGGCCAGGGCGACCGCCCGCTCCAGGTGGGTCTCGGCGGCGCGCGGCAGGCCGAGGAACAGTTCGGTACCGGCCAGCCACTGGACGGCTTCCAGATGGGCGGCGAGCGTCTCGTCGGGGAGCGCGTCGACCAGGGCCGCGGCCCGCTCGGCGTGCTCGGCGGCCAGGGACATGCGCCCGAACTGCGCCTCGGTGGCGGCGAGGGCGGCGAGCGGGGCCGGATCCTGGACCACACCGCCACCGGCACCGGCACCTGCGGCGAGCGCGGTGAGCGCGGCGCGGTCGGCGCCGGTCCACGGGCCGCCGGCCTCCAGGACGAGCGCGGTCCTGGCGAGGCGCAGCGTGCAGCAGCCGGGCCGCACGCCTTCGCCGTCGGCGGCGCAGTCCCCCGCGCACGCCGCCGTGCCGGGGCGTTCGTCGTCCAGGAGGTGGCGGGCCGCCTCGGGGCGGCCGAGCAGCCGGTGGGCCAGGGCCTGCGCGGCGACGGCTTCGGAGCGCCGCTCGGCGGGAAGGTCCGCGCCGGGTGCGAGCAGCCGCTGGAGGACGGCCGCGCCCTCCTCGAACTCCCCGCTGTGCAGCAGCGCACGGCCGAGCACGCTCTGGGCGCGGGTCCGCAGCGCGGCGTCCGCGGTGACGGCGGGCCGCAGCGCGTGCCGGGCCCAGCGGACGGCCGCCGCGGGGTCGCGCGGAGCCGCGTCCTCGGCGGCGTCCACCAGGGCGCGTACGTCCTCGTCGTCGGCCACCTCGACCGCGTACAGGAGCTGCTGGGCCCGGAGTTCCGCCGGGCCCCGGTGGCAGCGCAGGGCGGCGGCGGCCCGGGCGTGGGCGCCGGAGCGCCAGCCGCGGCCCGCAGAGTGGTAGGCGACGGCCCGTACGACGGCGTCCCGGAAGCAGTAGTCGGGTCCCTCGCCGACGGGCCGCACGAGGTCCTCGGCGAGCGCCTCGTCGAGTCCGGCGCTCGCGTCGCCCTCGTCGAGTCCGGCGACGGCGGCCGCGACGGCGAAGTCGAAGGAGTCGCCGAGCACGGCGGCGGCGCCGACCATGGCCCGTCCGGAGGGGCCGAGCCCCTGGAAGTCGTCGAGCAGGGCCGCGGCCACCCGGGCGGGCGGCTCGGGCGGGACGGCGAAAGGCGCCTGGGTGCCGGTCGCGGCGAGCGCGAGCAGCAGCCCGGGGTTGCCGCCGCTGCGCCGCAGCAGGGCGAGCCGGGTGCGCTCGTCGACGCCCGGCGGCACGAGCGAGGTCAGCTCGGGGTCGTCCAGGGCGTACGGGACGAGTTCGACGCGGTGGGCGAAGCCGCGGGCCGCGGCGTCGGCGAGCAGGGTGTGGGTGCGGTGGTCGAGCTGGCGCGGGCGGTGCGCGACCGCGATGAGGACGGGTCCGGTCGGCGGCCGCTCCAGCAGATAGCCGAGCAGGTCGAGCGAGTCGGCGTCGGCCCGGTGCAGGTCGTCGAGGATCAGCAGCAGGCCGTGTCCGCCGGGTGCGCCGGCTTCGCCCGGCCGACCGGCTTGGTCCGGCCCATCGGCTTCATGCGGCCCACTGGCTTCACCGGGCCCACTGGTTTCATGCGGCCCACCGGCTTCGTCCGGCCCCCCGGCGAGTTCACGCAGCAGGCTGCGGATCGCCCGGCACTCGCGGTACAGATCGCAGGAGGGGTGGTCGTGCGGCACCCCCTGGCTCATCGAGGGGAACAGGGCGGCGAGCCGCTCCTGCTCCTCGTCGCCGAGCCGGGCGCGCAGCTCCCCGCCCCGGGCGGTCACCAGATCGTCCAGGGCGTCGAGGAACAGCCCGAACGGCGCCGAGTCCTGGAGCCGGCCCGGACGGCCACGGGCGACGGACCATCCGCTGCTCGCGGCCCGGCGGGCGAGTTCGTCCAGGCGGCGGGTCTTGCCGCTCCAGGCGTCCCCGGCGATCTCGAGCCCGCGGGCGGATCCACCCGGGGCCACCAGCTCATCGAGCAGTTGCTGCCAATGGGCCATCACAGCTCGTTCCCCCTCCTTGATCGGTTCGGCGAGTCGCGGACGCGGTCAGGCGGAGGCGGAGGCGGCCGGGGCGTCGCCCATGGCGCGCCGCAGGCTCAGGGGCCGCATGTCGGTCCAGTTCGCGTCGATCCAGGCCAGGCAGTCGTCCTTGGGACCGGTCACCCCGGCGGTCCGCCAGCCCTCCGGGACCTCGCGGCCGGTCGGCCACACCGAGTACTGCTCCTCGTCGTTGACGACGACCCAGTAGGTCTCAACGGCAGCATTGATCATTGTTTTTCTCCGGCTTCTGCATTCGGCGGGGAAGTTCAATACCGATGCAAAGCTAGCCACCGGGCGAGGGCCCGCCAGAACCGCGGCCGGACTATGTCAATTCGCTCCGGCCGACCGCCCGGACTATGTCAACTCAGCGAAACACCTTGTCAGATGGGTGCGACAAGGCGGCTTTCGCCTCTCGATAATTCCGGTGAAGTACGCGTTCCGAGCCGACCGCCCGAATTGCCGAAGATCCCGAGACACGGAGAGACTGGTGCTTCACCATGCCCAATTCCGGGGCGAGTTCCCCTGTTCCCGCGCACGTTCCCGCGCCTGATCGCGCGTCTGATCGCAAGTCTGATCGCGCGTCTGATCCCGCGGCCGGCCTCCCGGCTGATCCCCCGGCCGATCCCGGGCGCGCGGAGGCGGCGGAGGCCCCCGCCAAGGCGCCGTCGGCAGCCCGCTGGGCCGCGCTCGTGGCCTTCGTCCTGCTCGCGCTCCTGACCGGTGCGTCGGTCTGGACGCTCCGGACGCCGGAAGCGAAGCCGGCCGACGCCTCGCCGACCGAGTTCTCTGCGGCGCGCGCCCTGCGGGACGCGAAGGTGATCGGCAAGGAACCGCGCCCGCTCGGCAGCCCGGCGGCGGCCTCGGCACGCGACTACCTCACCCGGCGCCTCACCGGTCTCGGCGGCCAGGTCACCGCCGAAGCGCGGCCGGTCGCCCGCGACGAGGAAGGCACCGCCCTGGTGGCCTCCGTCACCAACATCCACGCCGTCTTCCCCGGCACGGCGGGCGACGACGCGGGCCACCTGCTCCTGATGGCCCACTACGACTCGGTGCCCGCCGGGCCCGGGGCGTCCGACAACGCAGCCAACGTGGCCGCCGTCCTCGAAGTGGTGCGGGCCCTGCGGGCGGACGGCGGGGCGGCCCGCAACACCGTGGACGTGCTGTTCACCGACGGTGAGGAGCCCGGCCTGCTCGGCGCGCACGCCTTCGTGGCGGGCGGCACCCTCGACCCGGCGAACACCGTCGTCCTGAACCTGGAGGCACGCGGGGTCTCCGGCCCGTCGATCATGTTCGAGTCGGGCCACGACAACAGCGGCGCGCTGTCCGCGCTGAGCGCCGCCGACCGCCCCATCGCCACGTCGCTCGCCGACGAGGTCTACACGTACCTGCCGAACGACACCGACTTCTCCGAGTTCAAGAAGGAGGGCTTCGGCGGCCTCAACTTCGCCTACGTGGACGGCTCCGCGCAGTACCACACGCCCGGTGACTCGGTCGCGAACCTCTCCACGGAGAGCATCCAGAGCCAGGGCGACAACACCCTGGCCGCCGCCCGCGACCTGGCCGGACGTGACCTCACGCAGCTGCGCGAGGGCGGCGACGACACGTACTTCACGGTCCTGGGCCTGCTCGTGCGCTATCCGCGCGCGCTGGCCCTGCCGCTCGCCCTGCTCGCCGCGGCGGGGTACGCCGGGACCCTCTGGTACGCGGGCCGGCGCGGTCTGGCCCGCGGCGGCGTCGGCCGTGCCGCGCTGACGTTCCCGCTGGCCCTGCTCGGTGCCGCCGTCGTCGGCTTCGGCGGCTGGCAGCTGCTGTGCGCCGTCCGGCCCGGGTACGCCGACCTGTCGATGGGCGACAGCTACCGCCCCGGCTGGTTCCGCGCCGCGTTCCTGACCCTGACCGGAGCGGCCGTACTGGGCTGGTACCTGCTGCTGCGGCGAAAGGTGACAGCCCCTCAACTGGCCCTGGGGGGCTGGGGTTGGCTCACCGGGCTAGGACTGCTCACGGCGTTCCTGGCGCCGGGCGCAAGCTACCTCTTCACCTGGCCGGTCCTGCTGGGCTGCGCGGCCCTTCTGATCGCCCTGCGCAGGACCGGCCCCGGTGACGCCTGGCGCACGGTGGCCGTGTCGGCGGCGGCCGTGGCCGCCGTGCCGCTCCTTCTTCCGGTGATCATGCTCGTCTTCCCGACGCTGGGCCTGTCCCTCGCGGTGGCGCCGCTGATCGTGATGACGCTGCTGGTCACGGTGGCCGTACCGCTGCTCGGACTGCTCCCGCGCCGCACCGCGCCGGTCACCACCTGGCTGGCCCTGGCGGCCGGGATCGCCCTCGTCCTGACCGGCATACGCCTGGACACCTTCGACGCGGCCCACCCGCGCCACACCAGCCTGGCCTACGCGTGGGACGCCGACCGCGGCACGGGGCACTGGATCAGCTCCGACACCACACCGCCGAAGTGGACCAGCGCCCGCGCCGGGTCCGAACACACCGACATCCGGGCGAAGTTCCCCACCTTCCCGACCACGCTCCCCGGCGGCCTCGCCACCCAGGCGCACATCGCGACGGCCGCCTCGGGCAGCGGCCCGGCCGCGCCGACCGTCACCGTGAAGTCCGCCGGCGAGGACAAGGAGGGGGCCAGGGACGGCACCCGTACGGTACGGCTGCACGTGGACCCCGAGCCCGGTACGTCCTACGTGAGCCTGTTCGCCGACACCTCCGCGCACACCGTCACCGGGGCCGAGGTCATCGGCGCCCACGTGAAGGGCGGCACCAACCGGCCCACGTCCGCGGGCCCGTGGAAGTGGGGCTTCGCCCTGTGGACCCTCCCCGCCGACGGCTTCGACGTCACGGTGAAGGTCAAGGGCAAGGGCGAGATCCCGCTGCGCGTGACCGCGTACTCGCGCGGTCTTCCGAAGGGTGCGGGTCCGCTTCCCGAGGACCTGACGTGGGGCACCTGGGGCGCCAACCTGACCGATGTCACAGCGGTGGGCCTGACGGTACGAGGCTGACGGCGCGCGTCACGCCGGTACACGCCGAGCGGCACCGAACGGCCCCGGGTGGGGGAACACCCGGGGCCGTTCGGCGTGCGCCTTTCATGGCGAGGCGGTCCTGGGGGCCCGGCGGCTACAACGTGGCCAGGGCGGCGAGCAGTTCGGCCTCGTCGACGTCGGAGAGCTGTATCTCCTGCACGGCTTCCGCGAGCGCCTCGACCGTGGGCCGGCCGCTGATCATCCGTTCCAGCGGCAGCTCCACCCCGAAGGTGTCCCGCACCCGCGACACGATCTGCACCGCGAGCAGCGAGTGACCGCCGAGCGCGTAGAAGTCGTCCCGCACGCCCACCGCCGCGGGCACCCCGAGCACCTCGGTCCAGATCTGCGCCAACTCCCGCTCCACTTCGTCCCGTGGCTCCACGTGCTCCCCGCCGGCCGCCCCGAGTCCCTCGAAGTCCGCGACGGGTGGGGGGAGTTGGGTGGTATTGATTTTGCCGTTGGGGTGTTGGGGGAGGGTGGTGAGGTGGGTGAGGTAGGTGGGGATCATGGCTGGGGGGAGGTGGTGGGTGAGGTGGGTGCGGAGTTGGGTGGGGGTGGGGGGTGTGGGGGTGTTGGTGGTGTAGTAGGTGGCGAGGTGGGTGTGGCCTTGGGGGGTGGTGTGGGTGGTGGTGATGGTGTGGGTGATGTGGGGGTGGGTTTGGAGGGCGGTGTCGATTTCGGCGGGTTCGATGCGTTGGCCGCGGATTTTGATTTGGTGGTCGGTGCGGCCGTGGTAGGTGAGGGTGCCGTCGGGGTTCCAGTGGGCGAGGTCGCCGGTGTTGTAGAGGCGTTGGCCGGGTTGGGTGGGGTGGGGGGTGAAGCGGTCGGCGGTGAGGGCGGGGTGGTGGTGGTAGCCGCGGGCCAGGGGGGTGCCGCCGATGTGGAGGGTGCCGATGGTGCCGATGGGGGTGGGGTGGTGGTGGGTGTCGAGGATGTGGAGGTCGGTGGCGTTGATGGGGGTGCCGATGGGGATGCGGGCGGTGGTGGGTTCGGTCGTGTGGGTGGGGGTGGTGGTGTGGGCGGTGACGTCGATGGCGGCTTCGGTGGGGCCGTAGAGGTTGTGGAGTTGGGTGGTGGGGAGGGTGTGGTGGTGGGTGTGGGTGAGGTGGGGGGTGAGTTCTTCGCCGGAGACGATGAGGTGGCGCAGGGTGTGGCAGTTGGGGGTGGTGGGGTGGTTGAGGAAGTAGCGGAGCATGGAGGGGACGAAGTGGGCGATGGTGATGTGGTGGGTTTGGATGAGGGTGGCCAGGGCTGCGGGGTCGCGGTGGTGTCCGGGTGGGGTGAGGTGGATGCGGGCGCCGGTGGTGAGGGGCCAGGTCCATTCCCATCCGTTGACGTCGAAGCCGATGGGGGTTTTGAACAGGACGCGGTCGGCGTCGGTGAGGGGGTAGGTGTGTTGCATCCAGGCGATGCGGTTGGTGAACGCGGCGTGGGTGTTGACCGCGCCCTTGGGCAGGCCGGTGGAGCCTGAGGTGTAGAGGACGTAGGCGGCATTGTCCGGATGCATCGCCACCACAGGCGCGGTCGCGGGACGGGCGGCGATGTCACGCTCGTCGGCGTCCAGGTCCAGCAGGTGCACGTTCGCGGGGAGGTCGAGGGTTTCGGCGAGGTCCCGGGTGGGGGTGTGGGTGAGGATGAGGGGAGTTTGGGAGGTGGTGGCCATGCGGGTCAGGCGGGCCGGCGGATAGTCCGGGTCCAGGGGGAGGTAGGCGGCGCCCGTCTTCAACACCGCGACCAGGGAGATGATGAGGTTGAGGCTGCGGTGCAGGCACAGGCCCACCACGTCCTCGACCCCGATGCCCTGTTCCTGTAGGTGGTGGGCGAGCCGGTTGGCGGCCTCATCCAGTTCCCGGTAGGTGAGGTGGCCTTCTTCGCCGGTGACGGCAACAGCGTCGGGGGTGCGGGCAGCCTGCGCAGCGATCGCTTCGTGCATCAGGCCGGTGGCGGCGGGCTCGGGCAGCGGGTTGCTGAACGCGGCAATCTGCTCCAGCTCGGCCGGAGAGGGCAGCGGATGCGCGTGCACCGCGCGTCCCGGCTCGCCGGTCATCGCGGCCAGCAGCCGCTGCCAGGCCTCGTGCAGCCGCCCCACGGTTTCCGCGTCGAACAGGTCGGCGGCGTACTCGATCCGCCCCACCAGAGTGCCGTCACTGTGTTCGCGCAGGTGCAGGGACAGCTCGAACTGCGCCCGCCCACCCCCCGCCACCAGCTCGGACACCTGCATGCCCGGCAGCTGCACCGGCTGACGCGGGGTGTTGTCCAACGCGAACAACACCCGCACCAACCCGGCCCCCACCCTCTGCGCCACCTTCTCGAAGGGCACATCTTGGTGGGCCAGGGCATCCAGCGTCGTGGCACGGGCCCGCTCGACCAGCTCGGTGAAGGTCGGGTCGCCGTCGATGTCCACCCGCAGTGCCAGCGTATTGACGAAGAAGCCCACCACATCGTCGAGTTCGCTACGAGACCGCCCCGCCACCGGAGTGCCCAGCACCACGTCACTCTGACCCGCCCAGCGCCCCAGCACCGCCGCGAAGGACGCGAGCACCGTCTGGAAGACCGTCGCCCGCCCGGCCTCCGCCACCGACCGCACCCGACCCAGCACCTCACCCCCCACGACCACGGGAAGCACCCCGAGGTCGTACGAGGCTCGGCTCTCGCTCCGGGAAGAGCTGGTCGGAAGCTCCAGGGCGTGCGCACCGTCGAGCACGCCCGCCCAGTGCGCGAGGCCGGACTCCAAGGCCTCCCCCGCGACCGTGTCACGCTGCCAAGCGGCGAAGTCGCCGTACTGGAGGCCGATTTCGGGAAGCGGCGCCACCTCGGCGCCCTCCGCGAACGCCGCATACGAGGCCCCCAGCTCACGCATCACGATGCCCAGCGACCAGCCGTCCACCACCGCGTGGTGCGCCACCAACGCCAGCACCCACTCACCGTCGGCGACCCGGCCCACCACCACCCGCACCAGCGGACCCACCGCCAGATCGAACGGCTCCTCCACCACCGACGCCAGCCACGCCTCGACGTCGCCCGCCACCTCGCCCACCGACACAGCCAGCGGTGAAGGCTCCTCCACGACCTGCTGCAACCCCCCGTCCGCCCACACGAACCGCGTCCGCAGCGCCTCGTGCCGGGCCATCACCTCACCCACCGCCCGCTCCAGCACCCCCACATCCAGAGCACCGGAAACCCGCAGACCCCCCGCCACGTGATACGCCGACCCCGCACCCAACCGGTCCAGCAACCACAACCGCTCCTGACCGAACGACGCGGCGACCGGCGCCGAACCGCCGCCCTCGCGGCGGCCGATGGGTACGAGCTCTCCTCGGTCCTTCGACTCCGCGACCACGGCGGCCAGTTGCGCCACCGTCGTGTCCCCGAGCAGTACCGCCAGCGGAACGTCCGCGCCCTGGTCCGTCTCCAGGAGTGCGCGGAGCCGGACGGCCCGCAGCGAGTCCAGACCCTGGGCGATCAGGGGCAGCGTGGCGGAGACGCGCTCCGGGGCGAGGTCCAGGACCTCGCCGACGTGGGCCAGCACGGCGGTGGCCGCCGGGTCGGCGGCGAGCAGCTCGGCGGCGCTGTCCTCGGCGGCCGGCGCGGTGGCGCCTCCGCTGCTCGCCAGCGCGGTGAAGCTGTCGGCGGCGTAGCGCTCGCGGCTCTCGCGGCGGCGGATCTTGCCGCTGGAGGTGCGCGGCAGGGCGCCCATCCGCACCAGGACGATGTCGTGGAGGGCGAGTCCGTGCTCCTCGGTGACGGCGGTGCGGATCGCGGCGAGCACCGCGTCGGCGTCCTCGTCGCGGAAGGCGCGGCTGACCTCGTGCAGCAGGACGACGCGCTCGTCGGTGCCGTCGTCGAGTCCGAAGGCGGCGGCCCGGTTGGGGACGAGGAGGTCGTGGCTGAGCTCGGCGGTGTACTCGATGTCCTGCGGGTAGTGGTTGCGCCCGCGCACCACGATCAGGTCCTTGATGCGGCCGGTGACGAACAGTTCGCCCTGGTGGCGGAAGGCGAGGTCGCCGGTGCGCAGGTAGGTGCGGCCGTCGGGCTCGGCGAGTTCGGCGGCGAAGGTCTGCTCGGTGAGTTCGGGGCGGCGCCAGTAGCCCTGGGCGACGGAGCCGCCGGTGACCCAGACCTCGCCGACGGCGTCGTCGGCGGCCGGGAGCAGCGTCTCGGTGTCGACGACGAGGATGCGGTCCTCGCCCTGGATGTCGCCGCACCCGATGAGGGTGGTGCCCGGGGCGCCGTCCGCGTCCAGGGGCCGGGGGCCTTCGTCCGTGACGGTCACCGCGAGGGGTTCGGTGCGGGGCTTGCCGCCCGTGACGAACAGGGTGGCTTCGGCAAGGCCGTAGCAGGGGTGGAAGGAGGAGCGGCGGAAGCCGGCGGGGCCGAAGACGTCGACGAAGTCGTCCAGGGTGCGGCGGCGGACCGGCTCGGCGCCGACCATGGCGTGTTCCCAGCTGCTGAGGTCGAGCCCGGCCAGCTCCTCCTCGGTGACGCGGCGCACGCACTCGGCGTACGCGAAGTCGGGAGCGGCGCTCATCGTGCCGCCGTGACGGCTGATGGCCTCCAGCCAGCGGAAGGGGCGGCGCAGGAACGTCATGGGCGCCATCAGGACGCAGGGGAAGCCGCTGTAGAGGGGCTGGAGGATGCCGCCGATGAGGCCCATGTCGTGGTAGGGCGGCAGCCAGCTGACGCCGACGCTGTCCGTGGTGGAGCCGTTGGCGCGGGCGATGGTGCGGGAGTTCTCGATCAGGTTGCCGTGCCGCAGCATGACGCCCTTGGGCGAGCCGGTGGAGCCGGAGGTGTACTGGAGGAAGGCCAGCGCCTCGCCGCCGGGCGTGACCTCGGCCCACGAGGGCGCGGCGTCGCGGGCAACGGTGTCGGTGGCGGTCCAGGCGAGCTTGCCGAGGTCACCGAGCGCGTCGCCCATGGCGGTGACCAGCTGGAGGGTGGAGTCGTCGGTGAGCGCGACGGTGGCCTCGGCGTCGGTCACGATGTCCATGAGCCGGTCGAGGCCGCGCTTGCCGGACGGAGGATAGACGGGCACGGCGGCGGTGCCGGAGTACAGGCAGCCGAAGAAGCCGACGACGTACTCCTCGCCCGGCGGGTAGAGCAGCAGCGCCCGGCCGCCGGCGGCGCCCGACTGCTGCATGGCGGCCGCGGTCGCCCGGGCCCGGACGTCGAGCTCGCCGTAGGTGAGCCTGCGCTCCGAGCCGTCCTCTTCGAGCAGGATGTACGCGGTGGCCTCGGGCGTGGCGGCGGCTCGGGCACGCAGCATCTCTACGAGGTCGGCGGGGCGGAACGACATGGGTTTCCTCCGGTGTGCGGACGGGTGGGCGGGGCCGGGCGGATGCGGCGGTGACGTACTCAGAAGGGACGGCGTGCGCGTTCTCGGGAGGGACGACGTGCGACGTTCTCGGAAGGGACGACGTGCGACGTTCTCAGGAGGGACGACGTGCTCAGAGGGGACGAGCTCAGTAACGGCCGGGCGCGGAAACGGCCGGACTCACGGGTGGTCGAGCAGCAGCTCGTAGAGGCAGTCGGCCCCGAAGCGGACGGCGTCGGCGGGGACGCGCTCGTCGGCGTCGTGCATGTTCTCCTGGTAGCGGGAGCCCGCGGGCAGGAGCATGGGGAGCCAGCCGTAGCAGTCCATGCCGAGGTTGGCGAAGAGCCGGGCATCGGTGGAGGCCGGGGTGATCATCGGGATCGGCAGGCCGTCCGGGTCGGCGGCGCGCAGGATGTCCGTCAACCGCTCGTAGAACGGGCCGAGTTCGGGCTCGTTCTTCGGGTTGCGCGACCCTTCGAGCAGCAGCTCGATCTCCAGCTCGTCGCCGAGGGTGCCGCTCGCGCTGAACTCGTTGACCAGGGCGCGCAGTTCGGCGACGTAGTCCTCGACGGTGAAGTCGCCGGGCAGGATGCGGCCGTCGAGGTCGACGGTGATCTCGGCCGGGATCATGTTGATCTTCTCGGGGGTGCGGATGATGGTGGCGTTGACGGTGTGCCGGATCGTGGAGTCCAGGTAGACGGCGTCCGCCGTGTCCATCAGCTCATACGGCACGGTGGTCCGCTCCCCCTTGCGCAACGCCACGATCTCCGCCGCGAGTTCACCGCCGACGGCCGTGCCGAGCTCCGCGAGCATCCGGTCGAGGGCGGGCGTGATGTGCACCGGCAGGCGCCCGTCGCGCAGGGCGGTCAGGACGTCGGTGAGCTGGTGCACGGCCAGGTTCGGCCAGCCCTGGCGGGAGGCGTGGCCGCCGCGCCCGCGCAGGGTGAGCCGCAGCCAGCAGGCACGCTTCTCGGCGACGCCCACCGGGTGGAAGCGCCGGCCGGGGTCGACGGTCAGGACCGCGCCGCCGTCCTCCCCGATGCAGTACGGGATGCCCTCGAACAGCTCGGGGTGGTGGGTGGCGAGCCAGCCCGCGCCGACCCGGCTGCCGTTCTCCTCGTCGGAGACGACCGCGAGCACCACGTCACCGGCGGGTGTCTCGCCGCGGGCGTGCAGGGTGAGCAGCGCGGACAGCATCATGGCGAGGCCGCCCTTCATGTCGATGGCGCCGCGCCCCCACACCTCGCCGTCGATGAGCAGCGCGTCGAACGGCGGGTGCGTCCACTCCTGCCCGTCGGTGGGCACGACGTCGGAGTGCCCGTGCAGGAGCAGCGGGGGCGCCTCGCCCCGGCCGGGGATGCGGGCGACGAGGTTGGGCCGCTCGGGGTCGGGGCCCAGCAGCCGCGACTCGATGCCGGCGTCGGCGAGGAGGCCCGCGATGTACTCGGCGCAGGCGCGTTCGTCGCCGGGCGGGTTGACGCTGCGGAAGCGGATCAGGTCGCGCAGGATCGGGATGGGGTCGACGGCGGCGGTCCGTGCGGGCATGGGCCGTTCCTCTCGTGCGGGGACGTGGGGGTCGAAGGCGGCGGCAGGGGGCCGTGGGCTCACAGGAGGGTGGCGGCGCGCGCCCACAGCTGGGCGGGGCTGCCCCACAGCAGGGCGTCGAGCGCCGCGCGGCGGAAGTAGAGCTGGATGTCGGCGTCCTCGCTCATGCCGTGGGCGCCGTGCACGTGCAGGCACTGGGCGGCGGCGTCGCGGGCGAGTTCCCCGGCGAGCGCGAGGGCCTGGAGGACGGTGAGTTCGTCGTCGGTGCGGGCCGCCTGCTCGACGAGGGCGCGTACGGCGATGGCGCGGGCCGCGAGCGCGGAGAGCGTGAACGCGACGCTCTGGTGGCGGGCGAGGGGCTGGTCGAACTGCGTCCGGCTCTTGGCGCGCTCCACGCCGAGCGCGAGCGCGCCCCGCGCCTGCCCGACCAGGGCGGCGGCCTGCCGCACCCGCACGGACCGCAGGGTCCGGGCCCAGGCGGCCGTGGCGTCCGCCGGGTCGCCGAGCAACCGGCCGCCGGACAGCGGGACGCGGTCCAGGGTGACGGCGTGCAGATCGCCGCGGCTGATGTCGTCCTGGCGACGCAGGGTGATCCCGGGGTCGTCCGCCCGTACCAGCGCGAGCGCCGTGCCGTGCGGCAGGGCGCCCACGACGAGCAGCCAGTCCACGGCGTCCGCGAAGGGCACGAAGCGGCGCCGCCCGGAGATCCAGGGCCCGTCGGGGCCTTCGCCGAGCGTGAGCGGACCGGGGACGGCCGGATCGTCGGTGCCTTCGGCGCGCGGGGCCAGGGCGACGGCCGCGGCGCCGTCGGCCAGGGCGTCCAGGAGGCCGGTGTGCTCGTCCGTGCCGAGCGCGTTGATGAGTTCGGCGGCGGCCGCCGTGTCCTGGTAGGGACCCCGGTACAGCGAGCGGCCCATCAACTCGGCCAGCTGCACGAGGTGTTCGTGGGTCTCGGTGCCGTCGGCGGCCGTGTCGAACACGCCCGCCTCGGTGAGCGCCTCCCACACGGCGGTGCGGGCCACGGCCTGTTCGCCGGCCACCGGGCCGCCGCCGATCGGGCGCTCCCCCATCCGCCGTACGGTGGGGGCCAGTTCACCGCCGAGGAGTTCCGCGAGGTCGGCGGGCAGGGCCGCTACGGACGTCATGGGTGGGGTCCTCTCGGATCGAAGCGGTGGGACCGGCCCCACCGGGGTGCGTGCGGCGGACGTCAGGAGAAGAGTTCGAGGCCCTGGGCCGCGATGATCTGGAGCATCACCTCGGAGGTGCCGGAGGCGAGGGTGTGCGCCGGGCTCTGCCGGTACACCGCCTCCAGGCGGCCGAGATCGGGGGCTTCGCCGTCCCAGGTGGTCAGCAGGCCGTCCAGGCCCATGACCTCGGCCCCGAGTCTGACCACGGCGTCGGACTGCTGGGTGACGAACCACTTGGACGCGGCCGATGCCACCGGGTCGGGGGTGCCGGCCTGCCGGGCGCGGACCATGTTCCAGGCCAGCGCGCGGCCCGCCGTGAGCCGGGCGTCGAGTTCGGCGAGGCGCTGCGCGCAGGCCGGTTCGGTGATCCGCCCGGTGCGGCGGGCGTCGGCGACGACCGCGTCGAGCCAGCGCCGCAGCTTGGCCTGGAAGTCCATGCCGGTGCGCTCCAGGAGGAGCATGTCGTTGATGGGCTGCCAGCCCTCGTCGACGCGGCCCACGACGTGTGCGGCGGTGAGCCGGACGTCCTCGACGACGACCTCGTTGAACCGTTCGTCGCCCATGCTCCACACCGGGTTGATCACCACGCCGGGTGAGCGCAGCGGGAGCAGGAACAGGGTGATGCCGTGGTACTTCACGGGGCCTTCGCCGGTGCGGGCCGCGCACAGCGCCCACTCGGCGAACTGCGACTTCTGGTTGAAGATCTTCCGGCCGGAGAGCCGCCATCCGTCGCCGTCCGGCACCGCGGTGGTGCGCAGCGCGGCGAGGTCCGAGCCGCAGTGCGGTTCGGTGAACAGGACGGTGGCGATCTCCTCGCCCCGGGCCAGGCGCGGCAGGTGCCGGGCGCGCTGCTCGGGCGTGCCGACGTCGAGGAGGAACTGGCCCACGGTGTCGATGCTCAGGACGTGCTGGTCCTCGGGCACCCCGTGCAGGACCATCTCCTCCAGGACGATCCCCGCCTCGACGGGACCGAGGCCGAGCCCGCCGTACCGTTCGGGCCAGGCGGCGGCGAGCCAGCCGCGCTCGCCGAGCTGCCGGTAGACGTCGAGCAGTCCGCTCTCCTCGCGGGGTGCGTGGTCCTGGAGGGCGTCGATGGCCTTGCGGACCTGCTCCTCGGCGAAGAAGTCCCGCACGTCCGCGCGGAACGCGCGCTGCTCGGGGGTGAGCCAGGTATCCAGCGGGTCGGGGCGCTCGGCGTTCATGCCCGCACCTCCCCGCCGGTAGCGCCGGTAGCGCCGGTCGTGCCGGCCGCGCGGTCCAGGACTTCCTGGACGAGGTCGGCGACCGTGCCCACGTGCGGGGGCGCCATCATCGCGTAGTGGTCGCCGGGTGCCTGGTGGTGGGTGAAGCCGCCGGTGGTGCGCCCGGCCCAGTAGCGGGCCCGCTCCTCGGCCTCGGGGGCCTCGGAGGTGAGCAGGGCCAGCGGGACGTCGACGGTCTGCGGCCGCCAGACGGCCCCGGCGCGTACGGTCGCGACGAACGTGGCCATGCGGTCGGCCAGTTGGGCCTCGTCGGCGTCGGGAGCGAGCGGGGATGCGGCGATCCTGCGTACGGCCACGGCGATCTGCTCCTCGGGGTCGAGAGCGGCGATGTCGTCCAGGGCGGGCGCGGCGTCGGCGCCCAGGCCGCGCAGCCCCGCGAGGTCGGCGGCGTACAGACCGATCGCGTGCGCGGTGCTCGGCGGTTCGGCGAGCCCGGGCGGCACATCGGTGTCGATCAGGGCGACCACGCCGACCTCCGCGCCCTCGGCGCGCAGCCTGCGCGCGGTCTCGAAGGCGACGGCGCCGCCCGTGGACCAGCCGCCCAGGAAGTAGGGGCCCTGCGGCTGCGCGGCCCGGATGGTGGCGGCGTGTGCCGCCGCGAGGGCGGCGACCGGGTCGTCGCCGCCGAGGGAGCGGGGTGCCTCCAGGGCGTGCAGCGGCTGCTCCGGGTGGAGCGAGGCGGCGAGCGGGACGTAGGGCGCGACGGAACCGCCGCTCGGGTGGACGCAGTGGAAGACGGGCCGCGCGCCACCGGGTGCGAGCACCACGGGGGTGTGCGCCGTGGCGGCCGCGGCGGGCCGGGCGGTGTCGATCAGGGCGGCCAGCTGCTCGACCGTCGCGTGGGTGAACAGCTGCCGCAGCTGGACCTCGGCGCCGAGGGTCTCCTCGATCCGGGCCAGGAGCTGGGTGGCCTGGAGCGAGTTGCCGCCCACCATGAAGAAGTTGTCGTCGCGGGCGAAGTCCTTGCCGGGCAGCAGCCCCGACCAGATCCCGGCGACGGCACGCTCGGTGGCGCCGGCCGGGGCCTCGCGGTCCTTGCGGGCGCGTTCCTCGGGCGCGGGCAGCGCGGTCCGGTCGAGCTTGCCGTTCGGGGTGAGCGGCAGCGCGTCCAGGGTGACGAAGGCGCCGGGCAGCATGTACGGGGGCAGGTCTTCGGCGAGGTGGGCGCGGAGCGCGGCGGCCTGGGGGCGAGCTTCGCCCTCGGGCACCACGTACGCGACGAGCTGGGGGCCGCCTTCCGCGTCGAGCACCACCACCGCGGCCTGCCGCACCTCGGCGTGCCGGGACAGGACCTGCTCGATCTCGCTGGGTTCGATGCGCAGGCCGCGGATCTTGACCTGGGTGTCGACACGGCCGAAGAACTCCAGGTCGCCGTCGCCGCGGCGCAGCGCCAGGTCACCGGTGCGGTACATGCGGCTGCCCGGCGCGGCGAACGGGTCGGGCAGGAACCGCTCGGCGGTGGCGCCGGGCGCACCGGCGTAACCCCGGCTCAGGCCGAGCCCGCCGATCCACAGCTCGCCGGCCACGCCGCGGGGCACGGGGTGCCCGAACGGGTCGAGGACATAGGCGTACTGGTTGGCGAGGGGGCGGCCGATGGGCGGGCTCGCGGAGCCGAGCTGGGGGCCGCACAGGTGGTCCACGGAGGCGACCGTGGTCTCGGTGGGCCCGTAGCCGTTGTGGAAGTCGCGGTGGCCGCCGTCGCGCCAGCGGTCGACGAGGTCGCCGGGAAAGGGTTCGAGGCCGACGAACAGCTTGCGGAACTCCGGGAGTTCGGCGGGGTCCAGGACGGCGAGGAGGGACGGCGGGATGTCCGCGGTGGTGATCCGCTCCTCGCGCAGCAGCGCGGTCAGGGACGCCGGGTCCAGGAGGGTGCCGCGCGGCGCCATGACGAGGGTGGCCCCCGAGGCGAAGGCGCTGAAGATCTCGAAGACGGAGACGTCGAAGGCGGGGTTGGCGAACTGGAGCATGCGGTCGCCGGTGCCGAGGCGGAACATCTCCACCGAAGAGCTGGTGAAGTTGACGGCGCTGCGGTGCTCGATCAGGACGCCCTTGGGGCGACCGGTGGAGCCCGACGTGAAGATGACGTAGGCCAGGTTGCGCGGGTCGACCGCGACGTCCGGCCTGCTCTTCGGGGCGCGCTCCAGGGCCGCGCGGAACTCCGGGTCCCGCCAGTCGAGCCGGACCGGGCCGTCCGGGCCCTCGGGCAGGGCGTCGGCGAGCGCGCCCTCGGTGACCACCAGCGAACAGCCCGCCCGGTCCAGCATGTAGCCGAGCCGGTTGGTGGGGTGGACCGGGTCGAGCGGCACGTAGGCGGCGCCGGCCTTGAGGACGGCGAGCTGGGTGACGGGCAGCTCCGGGCCGCGTTCCATCAGGATGCCGACCCGGCTCTCGGGTCCGACCCCCAGCGTCCGCAGATGGTGCGCCAACTCGTTGGCCCGCACGTCGAGTTCCCGGTAGGTCAGACTCTCGCCGCGGAAGCGGACCGCGGGCTGCCCGGGGTGCAGGTCCGCCTGCCGCTCGAACAGCTGGTGCAGGGCGAGGCCCGCCGTGTCGTACGCCGTGTCCGTGCGGTTCTCGCCGGTGACGAGCTCGGCGTGTTCGCCGGCCGACAGGAGCTCGACGCGGCCGATGCGGGCCGAGGGGTCGGCGACGACGGCCTCCAGGAGGCGGCCGTAGTGGGCGATGAGCCGGTCGACGCGGTCGGCGTCGAAGAGTTCGGTGGAGTACTCGATCCACACGTGGTAGCCCTCGCCGGGCACCTCGGTGAGCTGGAAGGCCAGGTCGAAGCGGGAGGTCCCGACGATCAGCGGCACCTGCTCGATGCGCAGTCCACCGAACTCCTCGCCGTCCGCGCTCGCGTTCTGGAGCGTGAAGGAGATCTGGAACAGCGGGTTGCGCCCCGCCTCGCGCTCGGTCTTCAGCGCGTCGACGACCTTGCCGAACGGCACGTCCTGGTGCATCAGGCCGCCGACGACGGTCTCGTTCGTGCGGGCCAGGAGCTCACGGAACGTGGGGTCGCCCGAGGTGTCGGTGCGCAGGACCAGGGTGTTCGCGAAGAAGCCGACCAGCGGCTCGATCTCCGGCTGCGTACGGCCGTTGACGACCGAGCCGATCACGATGTCGTCCTGACCGGTGTAGCGGGCCAGGAGCGTCTGGAAGGCGGCGAGCGCGACGGTGAGCACGGTGACGCGCTCGGTGCGGGCCAGCTCGACCATGGCGCGCTGGAGGCTCGCGGGCAGCCGGCTCTCGCGCACCGATCCGGCGCCCGTCGGCTCCTTGGGCCGGGGGCGGTCGGTGGGGAAGTCCAGTACGGGCAGGGCGTCGAGCCGCTCGGTCCAGTAGGCGAGGCGGTCACCGAAGGACGAGTCGGCGAGCTTGCGGCGCTGCCACACCGCGTAGTCGGCGAACTGCACGGGCAGCGGCGGCAGCGAAGCGGGCTGCCCGGCCGCCTCAGCGGCGTAGCAGGCCATCACCTCGCGCGTGACGATCGCCGTGGACCAGCCGTCGGTGGCGATGTGGTGGATGGCGAGGAGCAGGACGTGTTCCTCGTCGGCGAGCCGGAACAGACTCGCCCGCAGCACCGGGCCGCGCGCCAGGTCGAAGGGCCGGGCCGCGCCGTCGGCGATGAGCTCGGTGACCTTCTTCTCCCGCTCGTCGGCGGCCAGTTCGCGCAGGTCGGTGACGTCGAGCGGCACCGGCGACGGCTCCTCGACGATCTGGTGGGGAAGGCCGTCCACGCTCTCGTAGCGGGTGCGCAGGATCTCGTGCCGCGCCACCACGGCGCTGAGGGCGCGGGCGAGCACCGCCTCGTCGACGGGCCCGGTCAGGCGCAGCGCGAGCGGCGCGTTGTACGCGGCGGAGCCGGGGTTCCACCGGTCGAGGAACCACAGCCGCTGCTGGGCGGCGGCCAGCGGCAGACTGCGGTCGCGGTCGGCGGGCTCGACGCGCTGTTCGGCACGACGGCTCTCCTGGAGCCGCTGGAGTGCCTCGCGGGCACCGCCGGGGCGTCCGCCGGGGGCCCTGGTCGCCCTGCGCGGCACCCGCTTGAGCTCACTCATCGTCGGCTCCCCCGCTGCTCGCCACTGCCTCGGCCGCCAGGACGACGGCCGTCGATTCACCCGCGAGCGCACGCCGGACGGGACCGTCCGCGCGGCCGTCGGCGATCAGCACCTGCGGCACCCCGCCGACCAGCGCCTCGCGTGCGGCGATGAGCTTGACCGCCATGCCGCCCTCCGCGCCCGGCGGTGTGCCGTCGGCGGGCAGTTCGCAGCGCGCCAGGCGGCTGGACTCGTCACGGGGGTCGGCGAGCACGCCGGGGGCCGCGGTCAGGAACACCAGGCGGGTCGCGCCCAGCGCCACCGCCACGGCGGTGGCCGCGCGGTCCGCGTTCACGTTCACCGGCCTGCCGTCCTCGGCGAGCGCCGGCGGCGAGACGACCGGGGTGATCCCCGCGTCGAGCAGCACCTTCAGGGGCGCCGGGTCGACCTCCGCGATCCGCCCGCTGTGGTCGTCGCGCACCAGGACGGTACGGCCGTCCACCCGGGCCCGGATCGCGGTCTTGCGGCGGGCCCGCAGCAGACCGGCGTCCAGGCCGGTCAGGCCCACCGCCGCGATACCGTGCCCGGCGAGCTCGACGAGCAGCGCCGGCTTGACCTGGCCGGCCAGGGCCAGCGTCAGCACCTCGAGCGTCGCCTCGTCGGTGTAGCGCGAGGTGACACCGCTGCGCGCGACGATGGTGCGCTGCTCCACCCCGAGCCGGGCCGCGAGCTGCTCCAGCTCGGCCGAGCCGCCGTGCACCAGCACGACCCGCTCGCCCGCCTTGACCAGCGCGGCCACGTCGGCGCACACCCGGGCCGGGTCCACTCCGGCGGCCCCTCCGCACTTCACGACGGTCAGTCCGTCTGCCACTGCCCTGCTCCCCTTCTCTCCGGCTCCCACCGGTTGTCGCCGGTGGCTACACCGGGTGCAGGCCGGTGAACCCGAGACCGAGGGTCTCCGGCCGGCCGAAGCGGATGTTCATGGTCTGTACGGCGTTGCCCGCACCGCCCTTGACGAGGTTGTCGAGCGCCGCGATGAGCACCGCGGTGCCGTCCTCCGGGTCGGTGGAGAAGCCGATGTCGCAGAAGTTGGAGCCATTGAGGATCTTCGGCTCGGGCAGCCGGTACAGGCCGCGCTTCTGGGCGACGATCCTGATGAACGGCTCGTCCGCGTAGTACGCGCGGTACAGCTTGCGCAGCTCGCGCTCGCCGAGGGTGACGCCCTCGGCGGCCGTGACCCGGATCAGCACCTGCACGCCGCGTACCGCTTCGACGCCGGTCGCGCTCATCCGCGCGGTGAGGCCGGTGGCCTGCGCCACCTCCGCCTCGTGCCGGTGCCGCTGCGGCTTGAACACCCGCATGGCGCCGCTGCGTTCGGCGTGCAGGTTCATCGCGTCGGCGCTCACTCCCGACCCGCTCGACCCGACCCGGCCGTCGATGCTGACGTCCTGCCGGATCAGACCCTCCGCGGCCAGCGGGTGCAGGGCGAGGGTCGCCGCGTTGGCCATGCAGCCCGGCATGGCGATGCGGTCGGCGGTGGTCAGTTCCTTGCGGTAGCGCTCCGGCCAGCCGGTGACGAACTCCTTGAGCAGCTCGGGCCGCGGGTGCTCGCCGTAGTAGCGGGCGTGTGCCTCCGGGTCGCGCAGCCGGAAGCCGCCGCTGAGGTCGATGACGACCTGGGCCTTGGCGGCCACTTCGGGAACGAGGTCGCTCGCCACCGCGGGCGAGACGGCCGTGAAGATCACGTCGCAGTCGGCGACGTCCTCCGTCGCGCAGAAGAGCAGATCGGTGCTGCCGCGCAGATTGGGGTGGACGGTGTCCACCCTGCGGCCGGCCAGCCTGCTCGACACCGCGCTGACGATGTCGACTTCGGGGTGGCCGAGCAGCAGCCGGAGCAGCTCTCCGCCGATGTAGCCTGACGCGCCGTAGACGCCGGCACGGATCACGAGGACCTCCAGGTCCGAGCAGTGGTGACGGGCTGGGGGAAGAGGGGGCTCCCCGGACGGATGTCCGGGGACCCGGCGGCGGCCGTCCTACTCGCCCCAGTCCTCCTCGACCTCGGGGGCGAGGGCGAGCAGCAGCGGCTCTGCGGTGATCACTTCCAGTTCGCTCAGGCAGTCGCCGCACTCGACGATCTCGCTCGGGCGCACTCCCTCCGGCACGGCGACGCCGTTCTCACACTCCGGGCAGGTACTGACCGCGGTCGCGGTGGTCATCCCGTTCCTCCTCGTGTCGGTCCGGCCGGGTGGTCTCCCGGCCCATCACGAGCGTCACGGTCCGCGGCCCCGCCGGACAGTCGGGTGAATCCCCTACAGCGGCCGGCCGCACCCCGTCAGGGTTCCTCCCGACTGCCGCCGGCCGCTTTGCGCTGCGAGCCTCGGTTGCGGGCTCGAACCAATCCCGCAACCACACATCCGGAGGGCTGAAACCGCCATGTCTGAGGCCGAGTTCACGTCTGGGGCCGAGCACGACGAAGAGGCCTTCCTGTTTCCCGCGTCGTTCGGTCAGGAGCGGTTGTGGTTGCTGGACCGGTTGGGTGCGGGGTCGGCGTATCACGTGGCGGGGGGTCTGCGGGTTTCCGGCGCGCTGGATGTGGGGGTGCTGGAGCGGGCCGTGGGTGAGGTGATCGCCCGGCACGAGGCGCTGCGGACGCGGTTCGTGTGGGCGGACGGAGGCTTGCAGCAGATCGTGGAGCCCTCGCTGCTGCCCTCGGTGGCGGTGGTCGATGTCACCGACGTGGAGGCGTGGCTGACCTCGGTGGTGGAGGAGCCGTTCGATCTCGCGGCGGGTCCGCTGGTGCGGGTGGTGGTGGGCCGGCTGGGCTCCGGTGAGTGGGCGCTGGCGCTGGTAGCGCATCACGCGGTGGTGGACGGCTGGTCACTGGGGATCGTCCTGCGCGAACTGGGCGCGCTGTACGGGACGTTCGCGAGCGGCGTCGACATCTCACCGCTGCCCGAACTCGACCTCCAGTACGGGGACTTCGCCGTCTGGCAGCGCGAAGAACTGCGCGACGAGGTACTCACCGAGGAAGTCGCGCACTGGCAGCAGACCCTCTCCGGCGCCGACGCGCTCAACTTGCCGGTGGACCGCCCGCGCGGCGAACAGAGCTCCTCGTATCCGGCCGGCTCCCTCCCTGTGGTGGTGGGGGGTGAGGTGCTGGGTCGGGTGCGGTCGGTGGCGGAGGCGGGCCGGGCCACGGTCTTCCAGACGGTGCTCGCCTCGTTCGCGGCGGTGCTGGGCCGCTGGGCGGGACAGGACGATGTGGTGCTCGGCACGCCGGTGGCCGGGCGGTCGCGCAGTGAGCTCGACGATGTGGTGGGTTTCTTCGTCAACACCCTGGCCCTGCGGGTCGACCTCGACGGTGACCCCTCCTTCGCCGAACTCGTCGACCGGGCCCGCGCCACGACGCTGGATGCGCTGGCCCACCAGGACGTGCCCTTCGAGAAGGTCGCCCAGAGCGTGGGGGCCGGGTTGGTGCGGGTGCTGTTCGCGCTGGACAACACCCCGCGTGAACCGATCTCCCTGCCGGGACTGGAGGTGTCCGAGCTGGTGGCCGGGGGTGGGCGGGCGCAGTTCGAGCTGGCCCTGCACCTGCGCGAACAGGCCGACGGCTCCCTGGCCGGGCGCCTCGAATACGCCGCCGACCTCTTCGACGCCGACACCATCTCGCGGCTGCTTGAGGCGTGGCAGCGCCTCCTGGCAGCGGTCACCAGCGAGCCGGGCCGTGCGGTGCACGCGCATCCGATGCCCTCTCCGGCCGAGCTGGAGCAGATTGCCGCGTTCAGCAACCCGCTGCCCGAACCTGCCGCCACCGGCCTGATGCACGAGGCGATCGCTACGCAGGCTGCCCGCACCCCCGACGCCATCGCCGTCACCGGCGAAGAAGGCCACCTCACCTACCGGGAACTGGATGAGGCCGCCAACCGCCTCGCCCACCACCTACAGGCGCAAGGTGTGGGGGTCGAGGACGTGGTGGGCCTGTGCCTGCACCGCAGCCTCAACCTCATCATCTCCCTGGTCGCGGTGTTGAAGACGGGCGCCGCCTACCTCCCCCTGGACCCGGACTATCCGCCGGCCCGCCTGACCCGCATGGCCACCACCTCCCAAACTCCCCTCATCCTCACCCACACCCCGACCCGCGACCTGACCGCCACCCTCGAACTCCCGGCCACCACACGCCTGCTGGACCTGGACACCGACCGCGCGGCGATCGCCTCCCGCCCGGACACCGCCCCGGCCGTCGTCATGCATCCGGACAACGCCGCCTACGTCCTCTACACCTCAGGCTCCACCGGCCTGCCCAAGGGAGCGGTCAACACCCACGCCGCGTTCACCAACCGCATCGCCTGGATGCAACACACCTACCCCCTCACCGACGCCGACCGCGTCCTGTTCAAAACCCCCATCGGCTTCGACGTCAACGGATGGGAATGGACCTGGCCCCTCACCACCGGCGCCCGCATCCACCTCACCCCACCCGGACACCACCGCGACCCCGCAGCCCTGGCCACCCTCATCCAAACCCACCACATCACCATCGCCCACTTCGTCCCCTCCATGCTCCGCTACTTCCTCAACCACCCCACCACCCCCAACTGCCACACCCTGCGCCACCTCATCGTCTCCGGCGAAGAACTCACCCCCCACCTCACCCACACCCACCACACCACCCTCCCCACCACCCAACTCCACAACCTCTACGGCCCCACCGAAGCCGCCATCGACGTCACCGCCCACACCACCACCCCCACCCACACCACCCAACCCACCACCAGCCGCATCCCCATCGGCACCCCCATCAACGCCACCGACCTCCACATCCTCGACACCCACCACCACCCCACCCCCATCGGCACCATCGGCACCCTCCACATCGGCGGCACCCCCCTCGCCCGCGGCTACCACCACCACCCCGCCCTCACCGCCGACCGCTTCACCCCCCACCCCACCCAACCCGGCCAACGCCTCTACAACACCGGCGACCTCGCCCACTGGAACCCCGACGGCACCCTCACCTACCACGGCCGCACCGACCACCAAATCAAAATCCGCGGCCAACGCATCGAACCCGCCGAAATCGACACCGCCCTCCAAACCCACCCCCACATCACCCACACCATCACCACCACCCACACCACCCCCGACCACCACACCCACCTCGCCACCTACTACACCACCAACACCCCCACACCCCCCACCCCCACCCAACTCCGCACCCACCTCACCCACCACCTCCCCCCAGCCATGATCCCCACCTACCTCACCCACCTCACCACCCTCCCCCAACACCCCAACGGCAAAATCAACACCACCCAACTCCCCCCACCAGAAGGCTTGGTGGAGCGGCGCGAGCGGGTGGCACCACGGACCGCCGACGAGATCGCACTCGTCGAGCTGTGGTCCGAGGTTCTCGGCGTGCGGGACATCGGGGTCGAGGACGACTTCTACGACGTGGGCGGGGACTCGCTGCGCGCGGTCCAGGTCTTCCAGCTTCTTACGGACGCGGGTTCGCCGGTGCCGCTGTCCGTACTGCTCGGCAAGCACACCATCGAGCAACTCGCCGCGCGGCTCGGTGAGCCGGCCGCCGCGGCACCGGCCACCGCCGAGCCGGCCACCGCAGAACCGGCACCCGCAGCACCCGCCGCACCCGCCGTGACCGAACCGGCACCCGAGGCAGCCCTCGCCGGCTGACGTCTCCGACGCACTCCCCGACGTACCACCCGTACCCACTCCGCCCGGCAGTCCGGGCGGCCGAATGGAGAGCTCCGTATGGCCACCGCACCCGTGATCACCAGCAAGGCGATCGGCGCAGCAGCAGTCAGGGACACCCGCACCGAGGCGGGCACGCCGGCCGGTACGACGGCGGCGCGAGTCGTCGCCGCCGACCGCGCCATGGCGGCCGACCTCGCCGGATCGGAGCTCTTCATCGAGGGCTTCACCGTGCTGCGCGCCGCCCACGCCCCCGGCCGGTTCGCCCCCGAGGCCCTGGCCTCCTTCCAGGCACTGTGGGACGACCTGGCCTTGGACCAGAACCTCGGCGGCAGCACGTACCGCTACCGCCGCTACGGCCGGGTGCGGGCCGACGTCACCGCGTCGGACATGGCGTTCACGCCGCTGGAGCACTCCGTCTTCCAGCAGTCCGCCGAGCACATACCGATCCACATGGGCCGGGCCCGCCTCTTCGAGCCGGTCGCCCAGGAGCACCTGTCGCATCCGGTCCTTCTGGGTCTGCTCGCCGACGGCCTGCGGCTCATCCGCAGCGGCGACGACCGCGGGCAGTGGGAGATCGGACTGCACTTCGTGCGTACGGTGGCCGGTGCCACGCCCGGGCTGCCGACCCCCGAGGGGCGCCACCGCGACGGGCACGACTACATCGGCATGCACCTCCTGGGCCGCCGCGGCTGCGCCGGAGGCGAGTCGATCGTCTACCGCGAGGGCCGCCCGGACACCCGGCTCACGCTGACCGACCCGCTGGACGGAATGGTCGTCGTGGACGCGGCGATCATGCACGAGGTCACGCCGATCACGGCGACCGGCGACGAGGGCGTGCGCGACATGCTGCTCGTGGACTACAACGCGGTCGGCCAGGACGCCGGGGAGTCCCGGCCGTGACCACTTCCCGCTCCGCCACGGCACCGGCCGGGCCCGACCCCGTGCCCCTGCTGGCCGAACTCGTCGGCACGCCCTCCGTGTCGGGCGACGAGACGACGGCCGCGCGGGCGCTGGTGCGCTGGTTCGGCTCCGCCGGCTTCACCGCGTACGTCGACGAGGCGGGCAACGCCGTCGGCGAGACCGGTCCCGCCGACGGTCCGGTGATCATGCTGCTCGGGCACATCGACACGGTCCCCGGCATCCTGCCCGTCGTCCGCGAGGGCGACGTGCTGCGCGGCCGGGGCACCGTCGACGCCAAGGGCCCGCTGGCCGCGATGGCGTGGGCCGCGGCCCGCGCGGCGGCGGCGGGCACCGCCGCCCGGATCGTGGTGGTCGGGGCCGTGGACGAGGAGCGGGAGTCCAAGGGGGCGCACCATCTGATCGACCGGTACGCGCCCGACGCGCTGGTGATCGGCGAACCGAGCGGCGTGGACGGGGTGGTGCTCGGCTACAAGGGCATCCTGCGGCTGCGCTACGAGGTGGAGCGCCCCGCCGCCCACACCAGCAGCCCGGAGGAGAAGGCCACCGAGGTCGCCACCGGCTTCTGGTCCCAACTCCGGGACAAGCTGGCCCTGTTCCACCCGGACGCCCCCTTCTTCGAACAGGCGCTGCCCGCTCTGGTGGGGATGACGGGCGACATCGAGCGGGCCGTGCTCGACATCTCGTGCCGGGTGCCGCCGGGCTTCGACACCGACGGCTTCCTCGCCTGGCTGGCCGAGCGCTCCCGCGGCGGCCTGATCACCGTGGTGGAGCGGACCGACGCGGTCCGCTCGCCGCGCACCGACCCGGTGGCGCGGGCGCTGACCGCCGCCATCCGGGGCCGCGGCCGCAAGCCGGTCGCGAAGGTCAAGCTCGGCTCGTCCGACATGAACGTGGTGGCGCCGCACTGGCGTTGCCCGGTCGCGGCGTACGGGCCCGGCGACGCGAGTCTCGACCACACCGACCACGAGCACATCGACCTGCGCGACTACCGGCTCGCCATCGACGTACTGACCGACGCCCTCGGGCTCCTGGCCGACACGCTCGGCCGGGTCCCGGTGGGCGCCGGCGAGAAAGCGGGTGCATCCCAATGACCGATCCGACCACGCGAGGCCCCTTCGTGGCCGACGCCGACCCGGCCGCGCCGATCGCCGTGCTCCACTCGCGCATCCGCGTCGAGGAGCGCCGTCTGCTCGACGAGTTCGACCGGCGCCGGGTGCGCTACGAACTGCTCGACACCCGCACGGCGGTGTTCCGCCCGGACCGGCCCGCGCTGCCCTACCGGGGCGCGCTGAGCCGGGAGATCTCGCACACCCGCAACGTGTACGCGACGCGGCTGCTCGAACACGCCGGTCTGACCGTCGTGAACAGCCACGACATCATCACCACCTGCGGCGACAAGCTGCTCACCACGCTGCGGCTCCTGGACGCGGGCATCCCCACGCCGCGCGTTCTCGTGGGGCTGACCCCGGACGCGGCCCTCGACGCCCTGGAGGACTTCGGCTATCCGGTGGTCGCCAAGCCGCTCACCGGTTCCTGGGGCCGGCTCGGCGCCCGGTTCAAGGAGCGCGAGACGGCCGAGGCGGTGCTCGAACACAAGGCGGCGCTGACCGGCCCGCAGCACCAGATCACCTACATCCAGGACTACGTGGACAAGCCGGGCCGCGACATCCGTGCCTACGTCTTCGGGCGCGAGGTGGTCGGCGCGATCTACAAGTACTCCGACCACTGGCGCACCAACACCGCGCGCGGTGGCCGCCCCGTCGTCTGCCCGGTCGGCCCCGACCTGGAGAAGCTCCTGGTGGCCACCGCCGAGGCGATGGGCGAGGGCGTGCTGGCCGTGGACCTCCTGGAGGGGCCGGACGGCGAGCTGTTCGTCAACGAGGTCAACCACACCCCCGAGTTCCACGGCGCGATCGACGTCCTGGGCACCGGCATGGTCGGCCGCTACGTCGACTACGTGCTGGATCGCCTCGACCGGGTCGACGGTCTCGACCGCCCCGGTCACCCGCTCGACCCGACCCCCGCCGTCCGGTGACGGCCACGACCCGCAGCGACCTGGAGACCGTCCCCATGACGCCCCTGAACGCGCAGACCACGACCCCGGTCCCGCCCGCCGAGGTCACCGCGATCCGCCTGGCCGCGCCCGTGCCCTGTGACGGCCGCCTGCTCGCGGTACCGGCCGGCCACTACGACTGGATCCGCCTCCTGGTGGCCGGCGACGACCCGGCCGAGCTCGACGAGGAGGTGTGGCTGCACTACCGCGAGGGCGCCGACCCCGAGTGGCTGCGCACCACGGGGCCGGCCGACGGCGCCCCGCGCACCGCGCGCGTCGCGGTGCCCCGGCGCTCGGAGCTCGTCGGGCTGCGGCTGCCGGACCGGCCCGGACTCACCGTGCACGCCCTCGACGTCGTCGGCACCCCCCGTGCCGCCGGCCTCCCGAACGGAGCCTGACCCCCATGACCAAGCTCGCCATGTTCGGCGGCACCCGCACGGTGACCGCCCAGGACGCCGACCCCGCACTGATCTGCTGGCCGGTGGTGACCGACGCGGAGCGCGCCGGCGCCCTGCGGGTCTTCGACAGCGGCCAGTTCACGTCCAACAACACCGACGGCGAGGTCCAGCTCCTGGAACGGGAGTGGGCCCGGTACGTGGGGACGGCGCACTGCGCGGCCGTCTCGAACGGCACCGCCGCCATCGAACTCGCCCTGGCCGCCGCCGGGATCGAGCCGGGCGCCGAGGTGCTGGTGCCCGCCTTCACCTTCATCGCCAGCGCCATCGGCCCCGTCCAGCGGTCGCTGCGGCCGGTGTTCGTGGACATCGACCCGGTCACCTTCTGCATGGACCCGGCCGCCGCCGAAGCCGCGATCACCCCGCGCACCCGGGCCGTCATCGTGGTGCATCTGCACGGCCTGCCCGCCGACATGACCGCCTTCCGGGCGCTCGCCGACCGGCACGGGCTGCTGCTCGTCGAGGACGCGGCGCAGTCGCACGCGGCGACCTACCAGGGGGCGCGCACCGGCTCGCTCGGCGACATCGCCACCTTCAGCCTCAACGTGGTGAAGAACCTGCCGACCTGCGGCGAGGGCGGTCTGGTCACCACCGGCTCGGCCGAGCTGCACCGCCAGGTCGAGCTGCGCCGCCAGTTCGGCGAGCAGCTCCAGGGCGCCAAGGAGCGCGACTACCGCTCGCGCCTGCTCGCGGGCAACGAGAAGCTGAGCGCCGTGCAGGCCTCCTTCGCCCGCGCCCAGCTGGACCGCCTCGACGAGTACCACGCGGCCCGCACCCGCAACGTGACGGCGTTCCTGGACCGGGTCGGCGCGCTGCCCGGGCTGCTGACCCCGCACACCCCGGCCGACCGTACGCACGCCTGGCACATCCTGCGGCTGCGCTTCGACGTGACGGCCATGGGCCACGCCGGGGTCGAGCCCGGCGCGATGCGGGCGATGCTGCACCGGGCGCTGCGTGCCGAGGGGGTGCCCGTGCAGCCGTACCAGGTGGTGCCGCTGCCCGGTCAGCCGGCGTTCCGTGAACTCGGCCACCAGGCCGAGGACTTCCCGGTCACCTGCGAGGTCATCGAGGACTCGCTCACCCTCCAGCGCTGGCACCTCAACCCGTCGTCGGGCCCGGTGCTCCAGCGCATCGCGGACGCCTTCGAGAAGGTGTGGGGCCACCTGGACGTGCTCGGCACCGCCGCCGCGGGCCAGACCCACCGCCCCGCGTGGCGCACCGCGCAGAAGGCGGGGGTGTGACATGACGAGCACCCTGCTGCCGCGGCCGGCCGTGCCGACCGCCGAACTCGCCCAGCTGGTCCGGGAGCAGATCCTGGAGATGGGCACGAGCCCCGACGGCACCCACGTCGGCGGCAGCCTGTCGGCGGCGGACATCATGACGCTGCTCTACAACGAGGTCCTGCGGCTGCGCCCCGAGGAGCCCGACTGGGCCGACCGCGACCGGTTCATCCTGAGCAAGGGCCACGCGAGCGCCGCCCTGTACGCGGTGCTCGCCGCCCGCGGCTTCCTGCCCGCCGCGGAACTCGCCTCGTACGGCGTGACGGGCGGGCGTCTTGCCGGGCATCCGCTGCGGCGCCTGCCGGGCGTCGAGTTCCCTTCGGGCTCGCTCGGGCACGGTCTGTCCCTGGGCGTGGGCAGCGCGCTCGCCGCCCGCAGGCAGGGGCGCCCGAGCCGGGTGTTCGTGCTGATGGGCGACGGCGAGATCCAGGAGGGCTCGGTGTGGGAGGCCGCCATGTCGGCGGCGCACCTGCGGCTCGGGAACCTGACCGCGATCGTCGACCGCAACCGGCTCCAGATCACCGGCCACACCGAGGAGCGGATGGGCCTCGAACCCCTCGCCGACAAGTGGCGCGCGTTCGGCTGGCACACCGTCGAGGTGGACGGACACGACCTGGACGCGCTGCGCGGCGCCCTCACGGCGCCGCCCGCGGCGGACGACCGGCCGACGATGGTGATCGCCGAGACGGTCAAGGGCAAGGGCGTCCCGCTCTTCGAGGACAAGAAGAAATCACATTCGGTGAAGCTCAGCCCGAATCTGCACCGGCGTGCGCTCGCCGGTCTGCGGGCCCGATCGAGGAGGCAGCCGTGACCGTCGTCGACGACCTCGCGCAGACCGTGCCCGGCCAGGACGAGACCGCCGAGGCGGACGCCTGGCGGCTGCGGTACGAGGCCGCGAGCCGGGACGTGTACCGCGCGACCCTGCTCGACCTGGCCACGTCCGATCCGCGCGTCTTCGTGGTGGACACCGACATGGGCGGCTTCGAGGACGGCTTCGAGGCCGCGCTCCCCGGCCAGTACGTGAACGTGGGCATCGCCGAGGCGAACCTGATGGGCGTCTCGGCGGGGCTCGCCGCCGACGGCCTGGTGCCGTTCGCCAACACCATCGCCTCGTTCGCGGCGACCCGCGCCTGCGAACAGGTGAAGGTCGACATCGCGGGCAACAACCTGCCGGTACGGATCGTGGGCACGCACGGCGGTTTCTCCGCCGGGCACTACGGCCCCACCCACCACGCCCTGGAGGACATCGCGATCCTGCGGACCCTGCCGAACCTGACGGTGGTGGTGCCGGCCGACGCCGCCGAGACCGAGTACGCGATCCGCGCGGTCGCCGACACCGACGCCTTCCCCGGCCCGGTCTACGTCCGCCTGGGCCGCAAGGCGACGGACCTGGTCCACACGGGTCCGTACGACTTCCGCATCGGCCGGGCCGACGTGCTGCGCGGCGGCGACGACGTGACCGTGGTCGCGACCGGGCCGCTGCCGGTCTCCGAGGCGCTCGCCGCGGCGGACCTGCTCGCCGCGCGCGGCATCGGGGCGCGGGTCCTGAACATGCACACCGTCAAGCCGATCGACGAGGCCGCGGTGCTCGCGGCGGCGCGCGAGACGGCGGGCCTGGTCACGGTCGAGGACCATGTCCTGGTCGGCGGGCTCGGCGCCGCGGTGAGCGAGCTGACCGCCGAGCGCCACCCTTGCCGGGTGCGCCGGATCGGGGTGCCGGACGGCTTCCACGACGAGGTGGGCAGCGAGCGCGAGCTGCTCGCGCTCGCCGGAGTCACCGCGGAGCGGATCGCCGCGACCGCCGAGGAGGTGGTCCGCCACGCGCCCTAGGAACCCGCCGACGGCCCCCGCGGAACGCTGCGGCACAGCGCGAGGACCGGGTCGGCGAGCGTACGGGGCATCAGGAACGGCGCGACCTCGGCCGGCTCACGGCCGAAGGTCAGCAGGTCCCCGTACGCCGGGTCGGTCTCGACCCGGTCGGCGTGCGCGGCGAGCAACTCCCCCCAGGCGCGCGGTTCTTGGCCGCCCGGCCAGGCGTCGCTGCCGAGGTGGTGGGCGCCGCCGGCCCGCTCCCGGCGCGCGGCGAGACCGGCGAACTCGTCCGGTCCCGGCACGGTGGTGAGCACGGCACGGACCCGGCCGTCGGCGGTGGCGAACCAGTCCACCAGGGCGGTGCCCGCCGCGAGCGTGCCGGTGGGGTGGGGATGGGGGGCGGGCTCGGGCGGTGTGCCGAGCGTGCGCTCCATCGTGACCTCGGACAGTGGTTTGTCGGGGTTGGGCAGGTAGCGGACCGTTCGGTAGCCCAACCGCGCGTAGACCGGGGGGTTGCCGCGTTCCACGACCGCGTCGAGGACCACCCGGTCCGCGCCGGCCGCCGCCGCGTCCGCCTCAAGGGCCCGCACCAGACGCCGGGCGAGCCCGGTGCCGAGCGCTTCGGGGGCCACGCCGAGCCGGCGCACCTCCCAGGCGTCCGCTCCCTTGGGCACCGCCCGGATGCTGCCGAGGAGCCGGCCGTGCGGGTCCCTGGCGATCCACAGTCCGGCGCCCGCCGCGAGATCGGCGGCCACCACCTCGGCGGACTCGGTCGCACCGTCCGGCGGGGGCAGGCCGGGCAGCGGGTCGGCGTCGGCGAACGAGGCCCGGGTGACCTCGGCCACCTGGCCGACGACGTCCGGCGTGAGGGCCGGACCACCGCCGAAACCCATGAACGCAACGTCTATCGCACTGTCAAGGAGGTTCATATGCCGAACCTAATCGAGACCGCTCCGGCAGGGGTGGACACCGCCGTGTTCACCCCGGTCGACCTGGACGGCCTCTTCAACGGACGGGGAGTCTCGACCCCCCGGCGCTGGCCCACCACCGGCGGTTTCAACGTCTGGGGCAACACCTTTCCGGCCGAGGGCCTGCCCGGCGACGAGAGCGGGGCCGTCGTCGAGGGCGTGCCGTACCGGCTGCCGGGCCAGGGCCCCGAAGCGGCCGGCAGCGCCCTCGACAACGTGCGCTGCCGCGGCCAGTCGGTGCCGCTGCCCGCGGGCGAGCCGCAGTGGATCCACGTGCTGGCCGCCGCCGAGCGCCGCACGGAGGACGAGCTGGTCCTGCACTACGCGGACGGCACGGCCCACCGCCAGTGGCTGCGCGTCTCGGACTTCTGGCCCGAGACCGACCAGCGGTTCGGCGAACTGCTCGCCTTCCGCACCCGCTACCTGATGTATCCGCGCCATTCCCAGCACAACATGCGGCCGTCCGTCTGGTCCCAGCGGGTGCCGGTCACCGTGCCCGGCACCGTGACCGCCGTGGAGCTGCCCGACAACCCGGCCATGCATCTGTTCGCCATGACCCTGGAGACCCGAAGGACGGTAGAAGCATGAGGGTGGAGCTGTCCGACATCGCCCACTGGCGCCACGACCTGGGGCACTGCCTGCACACCACGATGGGCGGGCTGCTGCGCCACCACGGCCTCGACCCGCTCCAGGTGCTCGGCGCGCACTGGGGCTTCTTCCACCGGCCCGGCGACGTCCGGCGCGAGGAGTACTTCTTCCCGCTGCACCGCGAGGGCCTCCTGGAGAGCATGGCCCCGCACCACCCGGTGTGGTCGCGCTGGCACTGGCCCGACGACGCCGCGTCGGGCTGGCGCGAGGTGCGGGCCGCGATCCTGGCGGGCGCGCCGGTCGCGGTCGCCGCCGACAACTTCCATCTGCCGTTCCGCCCCGCCTACCGGGACGTGCACACCAACCATCTGCTCACCGCGTACGGCTTCGACGACGAGCGCGACCTGGTGCTGATCTGCGACTCGGTGCCGCCGCGCTTCCAAGGGGCCATCCCCATCGGCCAGTTCACCGACGCCCGCGACTCGGCCAACCCCGTCCTGCACGACCGGGACCTGTTCTTCACCGACAACCCGGTCGCCAACCGCTGGCTCGAAGTGGGCATCGAGGGCGAACTGCCGCCGCACGACCGGGACTTCGTACGGCAGGTGCTCGCCGTGAACGAGGCCGGGTTCGGCGCCGGTCACGCCGGGCCCGAGCTGTCCGGGCTGGACGGTCAGCGCAGGTACCTCGACGAGCTCGGCGACCGGCTCGCGGCGGGTGACGCCTCGGTGATCGACGAGACCTTCATCGTCACCGGCGCGGTCCTCGCCATGACCGGCGTGCACGGCGACTACCTCACCGCGACGGCCCGCGACTTCGACTCCCCCGCCCTCCTGGAGGCGGCCCGCACCGTGGACCGGGTGGCCCACCACTGGAGCGCGCTGCGCATCGGGGTCGCCATGGCCCGCGAGGAACCCGCCGTCGCCGAGACCTCGGTCCGCACCCGGGCCAAGCACCTCCTGGCCGACCAGGAACTGGCCCTCGACCGGCTGCGCGCAGCGGCCCGCGCCCTGTGACCCCGCCCCCGACCGGCCCCGCCACCGCCCCCCGACTGCCCGTGAACCGAAAGGCCGCCATGCCCGAGAGGACGATCCACACCCTGCCCGCCCACCTGCGGGAGGCGTTCACCGAGGAGGTGCACGCCCGGGTCGCGGCCGGCGCGCTCGGCGACACGGTGCTCTCCCGCCCCGAGTGGCAGCTGCCCGCACCGCTCGCGACCGCCCTGCGCGAGGAGCTCGGCACGCCCCGCCCCGCGGACGGCCACCGCGTGGTGCGGGGCCTGTTCGACGGCTTCGCCGAACCGGGCCCCACGCCCGCCCACTGGTCGGCCACCGACCCCGACGACTCGGCGGCGCACGACGTGGCGCTCGCCCTGGCCGCACGGCTGCTCGGCGGCGTCTTCGGCTGGCGGGACCAGCAGGACGGGCGGATCGTGCACAACATCCTGCCCAGCCCCGGCTGCGAGGAGATGCAGGTCGGCGCGAGCAGCACGGTGCCGCTCGCCTGGCACACCGAGGACGGCTTCCACCCCGAGCGGGCCGACCTGCTGCTCCTGGCCTGCGTCCGCAACCCGGACCACGTCGGGACCCGCCTGGCCGGCATCCGCGGCGCCGGTCTCTCCGCGCGGACCGTCGAGCAGCTGCGCCGCCCGGCCCTGGTCATCGAGCCCGACGACAGCTACGAGGACGAGGACGCCGCCCATCAGGCACGGGTCCCCATGGCGACCGTCTGGGACGGCGACGAGGGCCTGTGCGTGCGCTACGACCCCTTCTACACCCGGCGGTTGACCGACGACCCGGCGTTCGCCGCCGCGTACGACGAGCTGGGCGCCGCCTTCGAGGAGTGCGGGTTCATCGTGCCGCTGGAGCCCGGCGATCTGCTCGTCGTGGACAACGACGCGGTGGTGCACGGCCGGGTCGCGTTCCGGCCCCGCTACGACGGCACCGACCGCTGGCTCAAGCGCGTCCTGGTGCGGGCCCCGCGGGTGCGCCCGGCCGAGGAACTCCTGGAGCACGGCTACCAGCAGGAACAGGTCTCCGCGGAGCGCCGGCTGCTCCCGGTGGACGCGTGAGCCAGGGGGGCCGCGACGGACTTTGTCAGGTACGGCGCCCATGGGCCGTGCCAGTGACAAAGTCCGGTCACGCGATTGGCCCCCGGGGGACGCGCCTGCCTACCGTCGGCGCAATGGCTCTGCACCACCGAACCCACGGAACGAGAAACCCATGGGCAGCACATCGTCCCGGCCCCGGGCCGATGCCGAGGAGACGAGGATGACGGCCGACCCGCTCAGGCAACTGCGTGCGGAGGGCCTGTCCTTGTGGCTCGAGGGCGTCGACGGCCGGCAGATCGAGGACGGCGTCCTCGACCACGCGGTCGACGTCCACGGGGTCACCGGCGTGACCTGCGCCCCGGCGGACGGTCCCGGCGACCTCGGTCGCGTCGGCTCCCGGCAGGACCGGCTCAGCGTCGGCGGTGCGGCCGCGTTCGGCGCGGCGCCCGCCGAGGCCGCGCGCACGGTGACCGCGCGCGTGGCCCGCGCCGGGTGCGAGGCGCTGCTGCCGGTGTGGTCGGCGAGCCGCGGCGCCGAGGGCCTGGCCTGCGTGCCCGTGGGCCACACCCTGGACGCGCGGGCGGCGCTCGCGGAGGCGCGCTGGCTGCACTGGACGGTGGACCGGCCCAATCTGCTGGCCGGGCTGCCCGCCGACCCGGTGGGCGTGGGCACGATGGGCGACTGCCTCGCCGAGGGCATCGGGGTGGCGGTGGGGCCGGTGTTCGGCGCCGAGCAGTACCTCCGGGTCGTCGAGGCCTGGCTGCTCGGTCTGGAGCGGGCCCGCGACGCCGGACTGTCCTTGGCCTCGATCCCGGTCGCCGTCCATGTCCCCGTCGGCGCGATCGAGGAGGCGGCGCGGCCCTTGCTCGCCGCGCACTCCGGGCTCGCCGCGCAGGGCCTGGACCACCGGGTGGGCATCGCCGTGGCCCGGCTCGTGTTCAGCGCCTACGAACAGGTCCTGGACACCCCGCGCTGGCACGACCTGGTGCGGTCGGGCGCCCGCCCGCACCGGCTGGTGTGGTCGGTGGACACCGGGCGGGCCGCGCGGCTCGCGGGCGGCCTGATCGCCGAGGGGACGGCACAGTCGCTGACCGCCGAGGGGCTTTCGCTGCTGTCCCGGGCGGTGGTGCCCATGGAGGGCGACACCCTGTCGGGCCGGGCCGCCGCCGCCCGCACCGACCTGGAGCTGCTGGCGGACCTGGGCGTGGAATGGCCGCGCATGGCCGAGGAGTTGGGCCACGAGGCCCCGCTCCAACGGCACGAGGCCTGGCACGCCCTGGTGGACGAGGTCGCGCGGGCCATGGAACAGGCGGGCCGCCCCGGCTGAGCGAGCGATGCCGCGGCGACGTCGGGGTGCGGTCAGGACGCGTACGCGCGGGGGTCAGGCCCCGTAAGGGCCGAGGTCAGCCCGCGACCGGGGTCAGCGTGCCGACGCGGCCCGGGAAACCGGCGTCGGTGAGGCCGAGCAGCGGGGCCGACTTCACCGCGGTCTCCTCGAACTCGTCCGCCGGGTCGGACAGCGCCACGATCGCGCCGCCGATCCCGTACGCGGCCCGTCCCGGTGTCAGGACCAGGGTCCGGATCACCACGCTCAGGTCGGCCGCCCCCGACAGCGAGAAGTAGCCGACGGCGCCCGAGTACACGCCGCGCGGACCGGCTTCGAGGCGGTCGATGAGCTGCATGGTGCGCAGCTTCGGCGCCCCCGTCATCGAACCGCCGGGGAACGCGGAGCGCACGCAGTCGACGGCCGTCAGCCCGGGCCTGAGCCGCGCCCGCACCGTGCTGACCAGCTGGTGCACGCTGGCGTAGGTCTCCACGCGGAAGATGTCGTCGGCCTCCACGGACCCGGTCTCGGCGCACCGCCCCAGATCGTTGCGGACCAGGTCGACGATCATCAGGTTCTCCGAGCGGTCCTTCTCGCACGCCGCGAGTTCCCGGCTGATCCGCGCGTCCTCGACGGGGTCGGCGCCGCGCGGCCGGGTGCCCTTGATGGGCCGGGACTCGGCGTACCCGTCGGCGTCGATCCGCAGGAACCGTTCGGGCGAGGTGCTGAGGACCGAGACGTCGCCGAAGCCGAGCAGCGCGCCGAACGGCGCGGGGTGCGAGCGCCGCAGCGCCCGGTAGGTCTCCCACGGGTCGGGCGAGCCGTCGGCCTCGGCCAGGTTCGTGAGGCACACCTCGTACGTCTCACCGGCCGCGATCTCGTCCTGGCACTCCTCGATGAGGGCGAGGTAGCGGTCCCGGTCGTGGCGCAGGCGCAGGCCGGTGAGCGGCTCCTGCGGCCGGGGGGCGTCGAGCGCGCGGCCGGCCAGGGCGCGCAGCCGTTCGGTGGTGTCGTGCAGCCAGGCGCGGGCCGCCCGTTCGTCGCCGTCCTCGGCGAGCGCGAGGAGGTAGGTCGTCCCGGTGTGGTGGTCGAGCACCACGGCCCGGTCGGCGAACACCATCACGGCGTCGGGCTGCTCGGCGCGGTGCGCCGCCTCGCCGCCGCACTGCGCCTTGAGTTCGTAGCCGAGGTAACCGACCCAGCCGAGCGCGAACGCGAAGGGCAGCTCGGGGAGTTGCACGTCGACGCCGCGGAGGTCGCGGTCGATCCAGTCGAGGAAGTGCTCGGCGACGAGCTGCTCGGCCGGGCCGCCGGCCCCGGACACGGTGACGGTGCCGCTGGCGACGTCGGCGGTCGCGACCCGGGCCAGCGGTCCCGCGGCGTCACCGAGGAAGGAGAACCGTCCCGTGCTGTCGGAGCGGCTGCTGTCCAGCCAGAACGTGTGCTCCGACCCGCGGAACAGGGCGTCGAAGACCACCTCGTCGTCCCAGCGCGTGGTGAGGAAGTCGGTGAGCACGCGCAGTTGACGGCGGGGGGCCGGTTCGGCGACGGACGGAGTGGCGACGGGCGCGGCGGCCGGGGCGGCGGTCCGGGCGGGGCGGAGGCCCGGACGGCGCAGTCCGTTCCCGGAGCGGGCGTGGTGCTCGTGGTGCTCCGTCACCAGCCGCCGAAAGCCGCGCAGCAGCTCGTGGCCGTACGTGGTGCGGATCGACTCGGGGTGGAACTGCACCCCCCAGCGCGGCAGTTCGCGGTGCGCGATGCCCATCACCGTGCCGTCGTCGCTCCACGCGGTGGCCACCAGCTCGTCCGGCAGATCGGTGACGGCCAGCGAGTGGTAGCGCACCACCTCGAACGGCGAGGGCAGCCCCGCGAACAGCCCCGTCCCGTCGTGCCGCACCGGCGAGGTCCTGCCGTGCCGGGGCTCCGCCGCCCGCACCACCCGCCCGCCGTGGGCGCGGGCCAGGCCCTGGTGCCCCAGGCAGATGCCGAGGACCGGCAGGTCGCCGTGGTCCAGGACGTCCTGGCAGAGCCCGAAGTCGGCCCGCCGCTCGGGGGTGCCGGGCCCCGGCGAGAGCACCACGGCGTCGAAGCCGTCGAGCAGTTCGGGGCTCCAGCGCGCCTCGTCGTTGCGCAGCACGACCGGTTCGACGCCGGTCACCTCCGCGATCTGGTGGAAGAGGTTGTAGGTGAACGAGTCGTAGTTGTCGACCAGAAGCGTGCGCACGGGGACCTCGCTTGGGGGGCGTCGGGTGGTCGGATGCGGCCGGCAGGGCCCGGACCGCGGCGGAGCGGTGCGAGGGCGCTCAGCGCACGGCCGGGACGATCTCCAGGAGCAGGTGCTCGACCTGGAGCTCGCCCTCGGGCACGAACTGCGAGCGCAGCGTGCGCAGTTCACGTCCTTCCCGGGCGGCCATGGAGTACAGCTCGTCGAGGTCGCCGCGCGAGCTGAAGTGCAGCAGCGCCGAGCCCCCGGGCGTGAGCCGCTCCCCGACGCCCGCGAGGAAGCGCCGGTGGGCGGCGTAACCGGGGTCGACGTAGGCCGCGTCGTGCGCGCTGCCGTAGGTGTGACCGGCCGGCGCGAGGACGTAGTTGGAGCTCCAGAAGACCAGGTCGAAGCGCTCGGCGGGGTCGAGCCCCTCGAACATGTCGCTGTACACGGCCTCGACCCGGTCGGCCACGCCGTGCCGGGCGGCGTTGAGCCGGGCGTTCTCCACGGCCTGCGGGTTGATGTCCGAGGCGACCACGCGCTCGCAGCCGGCCAGGGCGCCGGTCACCGCGATCATGCCGGTTCCGCAGCCGATCTCCAGGAGGGAGCCGCCGCGGGGCGCGAGCACCTCTTCGGTCCAGCCGAGGAAGTCGAGTCCGACCTGGGTCGACGGCGAGTAGATGGGGGCGAAGACGTCGTCGAGCAGGTCCCAGGTGCGTCCGCGCAGGTCGAAGGTGCGGGGGCGGTCGGCACGGGTGCGGGACATGGCGCTGCGGGCCAACGACCGCTCGTAGTCCCGGACTTCGTGACCGGCATTGAGCGATTCGGCGACGATCTGGCTCTGCTGCATGGCTGGTGATCCCCCCTGGTTGACACCTCTGCGGTGGTTTCCGCCGCTCCCGTGAGAGCCCCGCGTGAGTTCCGCGGGAGTCCCGTGGGGAGCGACCGGATGCCGAGGAGTCTCTTTCCGGGGTGGCCCGGCACGGAAGGTGACCGGTCAACACACCACAGTGGTCAAGGCGGTGCCGTGGCCACTGCTCGGGCACCAAAGCAGTCCAAGCGGTGACAAAACAATGCGGGTATCCGGAGGGTGCAGATCCGTTCATGCATACGCAGCGTTAGCAATTGACCATGCACAGGCACGTCGCTTAGATTCCGAGCAGTCTCAGCCCGTGAGCCACCTTTGACCCGGAGGACGAGCCTTGACACTGGACTCAGTCCCCACCCAGGCCGCCGCCCTGACCGTGCTCGAACTCCTGGCCAAGGAAGCACCCGCGTCCGCGTACGACGAACTCGCCGCATCGGCACGTCGGGCGGGCGCGTCGGAGGCGGAACTGGACGAGTTGCGCGCGGCGTTGGACCTGGGGCTCGCGGTGCGGGCGCAGCTGGGTCGGCGCCAGCAGCGCGAGGCGGGACTCTCCGCGCTGGTCGACACCGCGCGGGACCTCACGCTCCCGTACGACCTCGACACCCTGCTCAAGGTGATCACCCGGCGCGCCCGGCTGCTGCTCAACCTCGACATGGCCTACATCAGCTTCCACGACGACGAGGCCGGCGACAGTTACGTTCGCACGGCCGACGGGCACGCCACCGCGCTGACGGTCGGCTTCCGGGTGCCGCGCGAGGGCGGCCTCGGGGCCGCGGCGCGGCAGAACACCGCGCCGTTCTGGACCCATGACTACATGGCCGACGAGCGCATCACCCACCACCCGGTGATCGACGAGGTGGTCCGCGCGGAGGGGCTGCACGCCATCCTCGCCGTGCCGCTGCGGCACCGCGACACGTCGTACGGCGTGCTGTACTCCGCCGACCGCGACGTCCGCCACTTCACCCCGGGCGAGATAGCCCTGATGTCCTCGCTCGGCGACCTCGCCACGGTCGCCATCGAGAAGGCGCGGGTGCTCAACCAGGCCCAGCTGGACATCGCGGACCTGGAGCAGTACGGCGCCCGGGCCAAGTCCGAACTGGCCGCGGCCCACCGCGTCAACGGCATCCACCGCCGCATGATCGACCTGCTCCTTGAAGGCTCCGGCCTCGGCGCGCTGACCGAGCTTGCCGCGGAGTCGCTGGGCGGCACGGTCGCCGTGCTCGACCTCGGCAGCCGCACCCTCGCCGCCACCGGCGACCTGCCCGCGGAGGACCTCGCCGAGGTGGCGGGCGCCACCCTGGAGGCCCAGGTGGCGCAGGAACCCATCCAGCTCACCGACACCGGCTGGCTCGCCCCGGTCACGGCGGGCACCGAACGCCTCGGCTCGCTGCTCCTGCACGCCACCAGCGCGCTGTCCCCCACCGACCTCGGTCTGCTCCAGCTCACCGCGGGCACGACGGGCGTGCTGCTCCTGATGCAGCGCAACACCGCGGTGGCCGAGAGCCAGGTGCGCGACGAGTTCTTCGACGCGCTGCTCAACCCCGCACAGCGCCCGCTGCCCCAACTGCGCGACCGGGCCCGCGGCCTGGGCCTCGACCTGGAGCGCGCGTACACCGCCGTGGTCATCCGGCCCGAGGGCGGCTCGCAGGGCCGCGCCGTGGTCTGGGCCTCGTCGTACGCCCTGCGCTTCGGCGGGCTCTCGCGGGTGCGCGGCGGCTGCATCGTGCTGCTGCTGCCCTCCGAGGACCCCGGAGCCACCGCCCGGCAGATCTCCCGCGAACTGACGCCCCTGCTCGGCCATCCCGTGACGGTGGGCGCGGCGGGCCCGTCCACCCGCATCGAGGACATCGAGCCGACGTACGCGGAGGCGGTCCGCTGCCTCAACGCCCTGAGCGCGCTCGGCGGCAGCGGATCGACCGCTTCGGCGCGCGAGCTGGGCTTCCTGGGCCTGCTGCTCGGCGACCGGCACAGCGTGGGCGACTACATCAGCCAGGCCATCGGCCCGGTCATCGACTACGACACCCATCGTTTCACCAACCTCGTGCAGACCCTGGAGGCGTACTTCCGGTCGGGCAGCAGTCCCACGTACGCCGCCGAGTCCCTGCACGTCCACCCGAACACCGTCTCGCGCCGCCTGGAACGCATCACCGCCCTGCTCGGCGAGGACTGGCAGGAACCTTCCCGCGCCCTCGAAGTGCAGCTGGCGCTGCGCCTGCACCGCACCCGAGAGACGCTCAACCCGGAGGCGGACGAGGACCAGTAAGGGGCGTTCACCGCGCGCCCCTCAGGCCGAGCAGCGCCGGGCTGCCGACGCGTACCCGCCGAAGCCCGTGGCGGCGGCGAGCCCCTGCCCGCCGCCCCCGCCTCCCGCGAACACGGGGGCGCCGGACCACGCTCCGCCGGCCGCGGCCATGCGCTCGGTCTGCCGGACCTCGGACTGCCGGGCGTTGAGCGCGGCGGCCGCGTGGGCGGCGGACGCGAGGGTGACGTGCCGGTGCCAGCCCTGGAAGGAACGCCCCTCGAAGTCGCGCATGCCGACCCGGTCGGACTGGTCGGTGGCGCCGGACTCGATACGGCGGGACAGGTGGGCGAGCCGCATCAGGAGGGCCGGCGGGGCGGTGACCATGTCGGTCAGCCAGTACCGCTCGGGCCGCCGCCGGGCGTCCGTCCACTCGCCGACGAGCAGCAGCGGCCTGCGGGTCCGGGTGCGGCGGCGGGGCCCCGCGGCGGGCTCGGGCAGCTCCACCCGCAGCGCGGCGACGAAGCCGGTGTGCACGGAGCGGTCGCCCCGGTCCTCGTACCGCACCGGGCGCCGCAGCGCCCCGGCGACGTCGACGACATGGCCCGCGGTGCTCACCTCGGCGGCGGCGCCCGGCAGTTGAGGGTCGGTCACCTGGACCGGCGTCCCCGGCGCCACCTCCATCAGGAACGGTAGCCCGGCGGCGGCGAGATGGGCGGGAACGGTCTCGGCGCCCCCCTCGACGGCGTCCACCACGACCGGCAGCCGCGGCAGGGTGCGGGTCTCGGCGAGGTCGAGGACCGCGCGGGCCGCGCAGCCGGCGAGCGTGGTCTCGTCCGGCAGGTGCAGCGCCCAGCTGACCGGGACGCTCGTCTCCTCCGAGACGGCCCACATGCCGAAGGCCTGCTGCCCGGTGACCATGTGCCCCGACCCGGCGTCGAAGCGCCGCTCGACGCCCACCGAGTGCGCCCCCGACTTCGGGATGACCATGGGCTTGACGACCCACGCCCGGAGGTTGAGCAGCGCGTCGAGCTGGGCCGCGAGATTGACGCGGACGGGACGCCAGTCCCAGGTGGAGCACGAGATGAAGTGGTGCAGGCTCTGCTCCCCCGCGGGCATCCCGGCGTGCGCGGCGATGTTCCGCATGGTCTTGCGCCCCCGGGCCGTGAGCAGGCCCCGCACGTACAGCTCGGCCTTGCGCCGCTGGTCGGCCCGCGGCAGCGGCTCGAACACCCCTTGGCACAGCGCGCTCACCGCGTCCCGGCCCGCCCGGCTGCTCTGCGGGCGCGTGAACTGTACGAGTTGCGGGCCCATGGACCTCGCCCTCCCCCTGGGTCGGTGGCGTCTGCGTGACCCTGAGCCTCCCGCAACGCGCCCCACCCCACGAGGTCCCGCCGACACACACCACCCCCCAAGCGGTGGTGCCCCCACCACCACCCCCCACCCAAACCCCCCGCGATCCCCCCGGAACCCCCACCGGGGGGGTGTGCCCGGCACACACCCCCCAGCGGAAACCAGCCCAGAACGGACACGAGCATCGCCGCCCGACGACACGCTTCCCCCCTCATCGAAGTAGGATGCGCGGTAGGATAGGTGGCATGAGTGAGGCCACCGGCAAGTACTCGATCACGATGCCCCGTGACATCGCGGAGGCCGCTCGCGCTCGCGGCGGGCCCTCGGGCCTGTCCGCCTATGTCGCCGCCGCCGTCGCCCGGCAGATCGAGCGCGACAACCTCAACGAACTCATCACCGTCGCCGAGGCCGAACACGGCGCCATCACCGAGGGCGAGATCCAGGCCCTGCGCGATCAACTCCACCAGGCGCGGGGCGGGACGAACGCCGCGTGACCCGCTCCCCCGCCGCCGCACCGGGCGGCACCCTCGTCCTGGACAGCGAAGGGCTGGCCAAGGCCGTACTGCGTGACCGCACGGTCACCGCGTGGCTGGCCCTCGCCCGCGCCGACGACCTGCGGGTGATCACGTCCGCGGCCACCCTCGTCGAGGTGGTCCACCCCCGGATCAATCGCCCCGCCCTGGAATGGACTCTGTCCCGCCTTGTCGTCGAGCCGGTCACCGAGGAGATCGCCCGCCTCGCCGGGACCCTGCTCGCCGATGCCGGACTCCACGGCCACAAGTACGCCATCGACGCCATGCTCGCCGCCACCGCGCTGGCCGCGCCGGGGCCCACCACGGTCCTCACCTCGGACCCGGAGGACATCGCCGCCCTGTGCGGTACCCGCGCCACCGCCGTCAAGATCTGAGCGGCGAGCCGCCCCGCGCAGCCTCCTCCTGCCACGCGGAACGAGCACACACCGCCCGGACCCGCGCCTCAGGCCCCCTTGGAAGCCGGCTCCAAAATCGCCACGCACTCCACGTGATGCGTCATCGGGAACAAGTCGAACGCCCGCAGTGACCGCACCCGGTAGCCGCCCTCGCGGAAGTAGCCCAGGTCTCGGGCCAGGGCCGCCGGGTCGCAGGCCACGTAGGCGATGCGGCGGGCGCCCAGGCCCATCAGGTGCTTCACCGTCTGCTTGCCGGCGCCCGCGCGGGGCGGGTCCAGGACGATGAGGTCGACCTCCGTGATGCCGGTGCGCGGCAGAGCGGCCTCGACCTTGCCCTGCTCGATGCGGACGCGGTCGAAGGCGGCCAGGTTGTGGCGCGCGTCCTCGACCGCCCGCTTGCCGGACTCGATGCCGAGCACCGCGCCCTGGTCGCCGACGCGGTCCGCGATGGCGCCCGCGAAGAGGCCGACTCCGCAGTAGAGGTCAAGGGCCGTCTCGCCCTTGCGCGGGGTCAGGCCCTGCATGACGGCGAGCATCAGGGTCTCGGCGGCCTTCGGGTGGACCTGCCAGAAGCCGCCGTTGCCGACGCGGTAGGTGCGGTTGTCGGCGCGCTCGCGGACGAAGGGGCGGCCGTGGACGCGGTGCACGCCGCCGTCCTGCTCGGCGATGCGCAGGACCGAGACCGGCTTGTCCAGCTCCACCAGGGGCAGGCGCGCGCCCGGCTTCGGTTCCAGGATGACCTGGCGGTCCTGGGAGCCCGTGGCGGCGATCGCCTCGACGGAGGCCATGCCGGCCCAGTCGTGCTTCTCGATGCCCAGCTCGGAGACCCCGGGGGCGGCGATCATGCAGTGCTCGATCGGCTCGACCTCGTGCGAGCGGTGGCGGCGCAGGCCCGCGTTGCCGTCGGCGTCGACCGCGTACTGGACGCGCGTGCGCCAGGCCGGGACCTCGCCCGGGGGCAGCTTGTCGCCCTCGGCCGGGACCACCGTGCCGTCCCAGCCGGCCTCCTCGGGGGTCAGACCCGCGAGGCGCTGGAGCTGCTCGGTGATGACCTCGCCCTTGAGGCGGCGCTGGGCGCCCGGCTTGGCGTGCTGCCAGTCGCAGCCGCCGCAGCGGCCCGGGCCCGCGTACGGGCAGGGGGCATCGACACGGTCCTTGGAGGGATCGAGGACCGTCACCGCGTCCGCGCGCAGGAAGCGGGACTCCTCGTCGCCGTCCGTCACGCGCGCGATGACCTTCTCACCGGGGAGCGTGTGGCGCACGAACAGCACCCGGCCCTCGGCCGTGCGGGCGACGCAGTGGCCGCCGTGCGCGACGGGGCCCACCTCGACCTCGAACTCCTGTCCGACGAGGGAGGCCGCCTGGGCGCCCTCCTTCGCGTTCCCCGCCTGCGATTTCTTCGGTTCTGCCTGCATGGCGGGGTGACTCCACAACGTCAAAGGGGATCGGCCGAAGGCAACGGCCGGACAACAGCCCACCAGTCTACGTGGGTGTCGTCCGGCCGCTCACCAACCGCCCGGGGCAAGGGCTAACCCTTGCTCCCGCCGCCGTTGCCGTTGCCGTTGCCGTTGCTCGGTTCCTTCGTGCGCTTCTCCACCGGTCCCCGCCGCACGGCGCCCGGCGCGTTCCACTCCGACCGCTTCCTGGCCCGCTTCTTCGCGGCCTCGGAGGAGTCGAGCTGGTAGGGGACGGACGTCACCATCACGCCCGGCGTGAAGAGCAGCCGCCCCTTGAGCCGCAGGGCGCTCTGGTTGTGCAGCAGGTGCTCGTACCAGTGGCCCACCACGTACTCCGGGATGATCACGCTGACCACGTCGCGCGGGCTCTCCTTGCGCAGGCCCTTGACGTACTCGATGATCGGCCGCGTGATCTCGCGGTAGGGCGAGTCGAGGATCTTCAGCGGGACGTGGATGCCGCGCCGCTCCCACTCGGCCCGCAGGGCCTTGGTCTCCGCCGGGTCCACGTTGATGCTGAGCGCTTCGAGCGTGTCCGAGCGCATCAGCTTGGCGTAGGCCAGGGCCCGCAGCGTCGGGCGGTGGATCTTGGAGACCAGGACGATGGAGTGCACGCGCGAGGGGCGCACGCTGTCCTCGGACGGGGTGTCCGGGGCGGCGATCTCCTCGGCGACGCGGTCGTAGTGGCGGCGGATCGCGGACATCGTCGCGTAGAAGATCACCATGCCGAGCAGGGCGACCCAGGCGCCGTGCGTGAACTTCGTGACGAGTACGACGATCAGGACCATGCCGGTGAAGAAGGCGCCGAAGGTGTTGATCGCCCGCGAGCGGATCATGTGGCGCCGCTTGGCCTGGTCCCTCTCCTTGCGCAGATGGCGGTTCCAGTGCCGGACCATGCCGATCTGGCTGAGCGTGAAGGAGACGAAGACGCCGACGATGTAGAGCTGGATCAGCCGGGTCGAGTCCGCGCCGTAGATGACGACGAGCAGGGCCGCGGCGCCCGCGAGGAGCACGATGCCGTTGGAGAAGGCGAGCCGGTCGCCGCGGGTGTGCAGCTGACGCGGCAGGTAGCGGTCCTGGGCGAGGATCGAGCCGAGCAGCGGGAAGCCGTTGTACGCCGTGTTGGCCGCGAGGAAGAGGACGAGCGCGGTGGCGGCCGCGAGCACGATGAACAGGAAGCTGCCGCTGCCGAAGACGGCCTCGGCGACCTGCGAGATCACCGGGTTCTGCACGTAGTCCGAGCCGACCGGCACCCCGTTGTGGAAGAGGTCCTTGCCCGGGTACTCGGCCATGCGGACCTTGGTCGTCATGGCGAGCGCGATGATGCCGCAGAACATGGTGACGGCGAGCGCGCCCATCAGGGCCAGGGTGCTCGCCGCGTTCTTGCTCTTGGGCTTGCGGAAGGCAGGGACGCCGTTGCTGATCGCCTCGACGCCGGTGAGCGCCGCACAGCCGGAGGAGAAGGCCCGCAGGAGCAGGAACACGAGCGCGAAGCCCGCGAGACCGCCGTGCTCGGGCTTGATCTCGTAGTCCGCGGTGGGCGCCTTCATCGTCTCGTCGAGGACGATGCCCCGGAAGGCACCCCACGCGATCATGAGGAAGACGCCGACGACGAAGACGTACGTCGGGATGGCGAAGAGCTTCCCGGACTCCTTCACGCCGCGCAGGTTCATCACCGTGAGGAGCACGATGACGGCGACGGCGCAGAGCACCTTGTGCTCGACGACGAACGGGATCGCCGAGCCGAGGTTCTCGATGCCCGAGGAGATCGACACCGCGACGGTCAGGACGTAGTCGACGAGCAGCGCGCTCGCGACGGTGAGTCCGGCCTTGGGACCGAGGTTGGTGTTGGCGACCTCGTAGTCGCCGCCGCCGCTCGGATAGGCGTGCACGTTCTGCCGGTACGACGCGACGACGGTGAACATCAGCACGACGACCGCGACGGCGATCCAGGGGCTGAAGTGGTACGCCGACACACCCGCGATCGAGAGGACCAGAAGGACCTCTCCCGGTGCATAGGCCACGGAGGACAGCGGGTCGGACGCGAACACGGGTAGAGCGATGCGCTTCGGCAGGAGGGTTTCTCCGAGCCGGTCGCTGCGCAGTGCGCGCCCGATGAGGATCCGTTTGGGCACGTCGGTCAGTTTGGACACGCAGAGGATCGTAAGCGTTCGAATGGGTGCCCGCCCACCCACCACCCCCTAACGGCGCCGGTTACCCACGACGCGCCGCCGGGGAGTCCGCCCGATGCCCGGAAAGCGGACGCGGTACGTCGCCCTCCGGTGCCCCCGCCGCCACCCGCGCCCCGTACCGCTCGGACGCCCGCTGTTCCGCGCGGCGGACGGCGCGGGACGGCCACCAGGTGGCACGGCCGAGGAGCAGCAGCGCCGCCGGCAGGATCATGACGCGGATCACGAACGCGTCGAGCAGGACGGCCACCGCGAGGACGAAGCCCATCTGCTTCATCTCCAGGATGTGCAGCAGCACGAAGCTCGCGAAGACGGTGACCATGACGATCGCGGCACTGGTGACGACCTTCGCGGAGGAGCCGATGCCCTCGACGACGGCCTGCCGGGTGGGTACGCCGTTCAGCGCGGCCTCCCGGATCCTGCTGACCACGAAGACCTGGTAGTCCATCGAGAGCCCGAAGAGGATCACGAAGAGGAAGAGCGGCACCCGCGAGGAGATCCCGCCGAGCGAGACGAACGAGAGCAGTTCCTCGGCCCACTCCCCCTGGAAGACCAGGACGAGCAGCCCGAGCGCGGACGCGGCGGACAGCAGGTTGAGCACGATGCCGAGCAGTCCGAGCACGATCGAGCGGAACGCGACGACCGTCATGGCGAAGGTCATCAGGAGCAGGAAGCCGAGGACGAGCGGCAGCTTCCGGTTCTGGTGCTCCACGTAGTCCGTGCCGCGCGGCACCTCGCCGGTGACGGCGGTCTCGACGCCGGGCAGCTTGCCGACGGTGGCGGGCAGGTGGTCCTGGCGCAGGTGGTCGAGGGTGGCGACGGCCCGGTCGGAGTACGTGGCGTGCGGGGCGTTCAGCTCCAGGGTGGTGGTCCTGCGGTCCGTGGAGGTACGGATGAGCGGCTCCGCCGAGGGGTGCGAGAACAGCGGGTCGGCCGCCGCCCTGCGGTCCAGGGCGCGCAGGGCCTCCCGCACCTCCCCGGCCCGTGCGGCCTCCGCGCGCACCACGACCTGGTGCCGGACGCGCTGCTCGGGGAAGGCGTCGAGCAGCCGGTCGTACCCCCGCATCGCCGGTATGTCGCGCGAGAAGCTGTCGCGCGCCGGGTCCTTGAGCGTCATGCCCAGCGCGGGCAGCGCAAGGCCCAGCATGACCAGGACCGAGAGGCACAGGGTGAGCGCGGGGCGCCTGCGGGCGGGCGCGAGCAGGGCGTTCCAGACGCGGCCCGGCTCCTTCTCGCCGTACGTCCGGACGGGCTTGCCCTGCGCGAGGCGCTTCGCCGCGCGGCGCTCCGCGCGCCGCCCGAGCTTGACGAGGAGGGCGGGCAGCACCGTGACCGAGCTGACCACGGCGACGGCCACGACCAGGATCGTCCCGGTGGCCAGCGAGTCGAAGATGACGTCACCCGCGAGGTACAGCGCGGCGGTGGAGACGATGACCGCGAGTCCGGAGACCACGATCGCGCGGCCCGCCGTCGCGGCGGCGGCCTCGACCAGCGCCTCCGAGCTGAGCCGGCCGCCCGCGCGGGCCCGCTCCTCGCGCTCGCGCTTGAGGTAGAAGAGCGTGTAGTCGACGCCGACGGCCATGCCGATGAGCAGGATCATGTTCATCCCGACGCCGGTGTCGGGCAGCAGGTGCGAGGCCAGCATCGCCAGGCCCATGGTCGCCATGATCGAGGTGACGGCGAGGAGTAGCGGCACGCCGACCATCACCACCGAGCCGAACACCAGGGCGAGCGTGATGAGCGTGACGGGCAGGGTGACCATCTCGGAGAACGCGAGGTCCTCGCCGCGCTGGTCGTTGACGCCCTTGCTCACCGATGCGGCGCCGGTTTCCTCGATCATCAGCTCCGGGTGGGCCTTTTGGGCCTTCTCGGTCTGGGCCTGAAGCGGAATGACGTTCTTCTTGCCGTCCTGGTCGGGGCCGTTCAGCTCCACCTGGACCCGCAGCACCCGCCCGTCCGCCGATGCCACCGGCGCCGCCACCGAGGCGACCTCGGGCAGGGCCTTCATGCGGGCGGTGACGTCCTTGACCGCGGCCGCGGCGGCCTTCTCGTCCAGCGGCCCTGACCCGGCGCGGATCAGCACCTGTTCCGTGGGCCGCAGCTGGACGCCGCCCTCGGTCGCGAGGGCCTCGGCGCGGCCCGCCTCGCCGACGCGGTAGTCCTGCGAGGTCGCGCCGTTCATGCCCGCGGCGATGCCACCCCCCAGGCACAGGACCACGAACACCAGCCAGCCGATGACCGCGCGCCCCGGATGCAGCGCGCTCCATCTCGCCACGCGCACCGTGACCGATCGCTCCCTCATGACCATCCCCGCCCCTCCACGCTCTCCGGCCCTCAATGGGCCTCCATGTGTAAGTCGAGACTGACAGGTGAAGGAACAGGCCGTCAACTGTCATTCATGACTGCGAGCGAGAGGATTGACAGTGGATCCCGTCATGCGTAAGTCTTGGCTGACAGGTTTCGGGACCAGCGAGAAGACCAGCGAGAAGGCGGACCATGGACAGCGAAGAGCTGCTCGCCTTCCTCTCCGCCGTCGGCCACGCCCAGCGGATCCGGATCATCACCGAGCTCGCCCCGGGACAGCTGTACGTCAGCGAACTGGCGCGGCGGCTCGGCGTCTCCCGCCCCCTGCTCTACATGCATCTCGAACGTCTGGAGAAGGCCGGCCTCGTCGTCGGACGCCTGGAGCTCTCCGACGACGGCAAGGCGCTCAAGTACTTCGAACTGGCGCCGTTCGACGTGCGCCTGAACGTGGAAACGATCCTCGCGGCCGTCCGGGAGGACGCGTCCGACGACGGCGGACAGCACTCACCAGAGGGGTCTTAATGGACGACGTGATCATCCCGGTCGCCTTCTTCCTGATACTCGCCGGCGCGATCGTGGCCGTCGCCTACTTCCAGACGCAGCGCAACCGCGAGCGCGACCGTCAGTACGCCGAGGCGATGGAGCAGTACCGCGAGGTCGTCGAGCGCGCCCGGTCCGAGCAGGAGGCGGCGCGCCTTCAGCTCGTCGAGATGGGCTACCGGCTCAAGTCCGTCGAGAGCCTGCTGCGCAGCGTCGACTGACCGGTCGACTGACCGCAGGCCGAGCGGCGGACCGGTTCCGTGTGCACCGGGGGGTGCACGGGGGTGCCCACCGTGGACCGTGCGTGTGTAGCTTGGGCGTCGGTCTGAGACGCTTTTACCGTTCAGCCTGAGCAAAAAGTATTGACACAGCCGGAAGGACGGGCGTGCACATCGTCATCATGGGCTGCGGGAGAGTCGGATCGGCTCTCGCGCAAACCCTGGAACAACAGGGGCACACGGTCGCCGTGATCGACCAGGACCCCACCGCCTTCCGCCGTCTCGGCTCCGGCTTCGGCGGCCGCCGCGTCACCGGCGTCGGCTTCGACCAGGACACCCTGCGCGAGGCCGGCATCGAGGAGGCGGGCGCCTTCGCCGCGGTGAGCAGCGGCGACAACTCGAACATCATCGCCGCCCGCGTCGCCCGCGAGATGTTCGGCATCGAGAACGTCGCGGCCCGTATCTACGACCCGCGCCGCGCCGAGGTCTACCAGCGCCTGGGCATCCCCACCGTCGCCACGGTCCGCTGGACCGCCGACCAGATGCTGCGCAGGCTGCTGCCCTCCGGGGCCGAGCCGCTGTGGCGCGACCCCACCGGCGGCGTACAGCTCGCCGAGGTGCACGCGTCCGCGGCCTGGATCGGGCACAAGATCAGTGAGCTCCAGGAGGAGACCGGCGTCCGCGTGGCCTTCCTCACCCGGCTGGGCGAGGCGGTCCTGCCGACCTCGCAGACGGTGCTCCAGGAGGGTGACCTGGTGCACGTGATGATGCGCACCGACGAGGTCGAGAAGGTCGAAGCGGCGTTCGCCGAAGGCCCCGAGGAAGGCGGTCAGTGATGAGGGTCGCCATTGCCGGAGCGGGCGCGGTGGGTCGTTCCATCGCCGGTGAGCTCCTGGAGAACGGGCACGAGATTCTGCTCATCGACAAGGCGCCGACCGCCATCTCGGTGGAGCGCGTGCCGCAGGCCGAGTGGCTGCTCGCCGACGCCTGCGAGATCACCTCGCTGGACGAGGCCGCCCTCCAGCGCTGCAACGTGGTGATCGCGGCGACCGGTGACGACAAGGTCAACCTCGTCGTCTCCCTGCTCGCCAAGACCGAGTACGGCGTCCCGCGGGTCGTGGCCCGCGTGAACAACCCCAAGAACGAATGGCTCTTCAACGAGTCCTGGGGCGTCGACGTCGCCGTCTCGACCCCGCGTCTGATGTCCGCCCTGGTCGAGGAGGCGGTGAGCGTCGGTGATCTCGTCCGGCTGCTGCGCTTCAGCCACGGCGACGCGAACCTCGTCGAGCTGACCCTGCCGCCCGAGTCGGCCCTGGCGGGCACGCAGGTCGGCGACGTGCAGTGGCCCGAGGACACGTCCCTGGTGACGATCATCCGCGGCACGCGCGTCCTGGCGCCGACCGCGGACGACTCCCTGGAGGCGGGCGACGAGCTCCTCTTCGTGGCCGCGCAGGCCCGCGAGGAGCAGCTGGAGGACCTGCTGTCGGTCCGCCGCGAGGACGCGGCCAGCTAGCTCCGCGCTTGTACGTGAATGGGGGGCGCCCGGAAGATTCCGGGCGCCCCCCATCACGTACGGGAAAAGCGCGGCCTGGTACGGGAAAAGCGTGGCCTCGTACGGGAAAAGCGCGGCCTCAGGCGTCGCGGTGCTCCGCCTTGCGCTCGGCCTCGCGCTCCTTCTCCGCCTTCTCCGCCGCTTCTATCTCGGCGAACACGTCGATCGGGGCCGGGGCCTTCGCCAGGAAGACCCAGGTCAGCCAGACGGCGAGCAGGAACGGCGGGATCTTCAGGGCGATCAGGACCCAGCCGAACTGGGTCGTGTCCGCCCACCAGTACAGCGGGAAGAGGATCGCGCACTTGGCGAGCAGGATCAGGCCCCAGGCCCAACTGGCCTTGGTGTACGCCTTCTTGCGCCCTGGGTTGCGGGTCCGCCAGGAGAGGTTCTCCTTGAAGACCGGGCCCAGGATCAGGCCGATCAGCGGGACGCCCGCGATGGCCGTGACGATGTAGGCGAGGGCGAGGCCCAGGGTGTAGAGCATGCCCGGCAGGTAGAAGTCCTTGGCGTTGCCGGTCATCATCGCGAAGACCACGCCGAAGGCGACTCCGAAGACACCGCTGAAGGCGTGCTTGACGGTGTCCTTCGTGACCAGACGGACCGCCACGAGCACCAGGGACACCGCGAGGGCCGCGATGGCCGACATGTGCAGGTCCTTGTTGATCGTGAAGATCGTCACGAAGAGGAGGCCCGGGACGACGGTCTCCACCATGCCCCGCAAGCCGCCGAAGGCCTCGAAGAGCGCGGCCTCGGTCACGGCCCGGGAATCGGGGTCCTGATCCGTGCGTCCTTGGTCCGCTGGCTTGTCGAGGGACGTCACCGGCTACTCCCGTCCGAGGGGTCTGAGTTCGTACTTCGGGTTGAAGAGCACCCGGCGGCCCCGGCTCATCGAGACCCGGCCGGACGCGATCAGCCTGCGCCCCGGCTCTATCCCCACGATGGAGCGCCTGCCGAGCCACACCACGTCCAGAGCCGCGGAACCGTCGAACAGCTCCGCCTCCAGGGCGGGGACGCCGGCGCGTGGTCGCAGGGTGACCGTGCGCAAGGTACCAGTAACCGTGACTATCTGGCGGTCGTGGCAGTCTCCGATACGGGTGCATCCAGCCGTCTCGGCGTCCTCGCGCAGCTCTTCCGACTCCAGATCCCCCTGGGAGGAGGACAGCCGGTCGAGCATGCGCCGGAAACGGCCTGCCGGCTTCTCGGAACCTGGAACAGCACTCATACAGGAAGCGTACCGGGGGTCGCCGACAGCGCCGCAATGGGTGCGCTCATGTGTGCCTATGCCCGCTCAGCACGGTTTGACCCTTGACTCATCGCTCGAACCTGTAACCCATTCCCGGCTCGGTGATGAAGTGCCGCGGATGCGCGGGGTCCGCCTCCAGCTTGCGGCGCAGCTGGGCCATGTAGACGCGCAGGTAGTTCGTCTCCGTCCCGTACGAAGGGCCCCACACCTCCTGGAGCAGCTGCTTCTGGCTGACCAGCCGCCCGGTGTTGCGCACCAGGACTTCGAGGAGGTGCCACTCGGTGGGCGTCAGGCGTACGTCACGGCCGTCGCGGTTGACCTTCTTGGCGGCCAGGTCGACCGTGAAGTCCTCCGTGTCCACCATCACGTCGTCCTCGCCCGCTCCGGTGGGCTCGGCCCTGCGGATGGAGGCCCGCAGCCGGGCAAGCAGCTCGTCCATGCCGAAGGGCTTGGTGACGTAGTCGTCGGCGCCCGCGTCGAGCGCCTCGACCTTCTCGTCCGAGCTGTGCCGCGCGGAGAGCACCAGGATCGGGACGCGCGTCCAGCCGCGCAGGCCCCTGATGACCTCGACCCCGTCCATGTCGGGCAGGCCGAGGTCGAGCACGATCACGTCGGGATGACGAGCGGCGGCGAGCTGGAGCGCGGTGGCCCCGTCCGGTGCCGCGTCCACCTCGTACTTGCGCGCCTTCAGGTTGATCACGAGGGCGCGTACGATCTGCGGCTCGTCGTCGACCACGAGCACCCGGGTCATCCGTACCTGCCTTTCGGGCTTGTGGGTCTTGTCGGCGGCCTTGTCCGGGGCCGCGCCGGCGGGGGTGCCGGTGCTCTCGCCGGCGGGGGCGGTCATGACATGGCCTGGGCGGAGAGGTCCGGCAGGGCCTGCGGTCCGCCCTCCGCCGCCCGCAGGGTCAGGACCATGGTGAGACCGCCGCCGGGGGTGTCCTCGGCCTCCAGCGTGCCGCCCATGGACTCCACGAAGCCGCGGGCGACCGCGAGGCCCAGGCCGACGCCGGCGCCGCGCGGGGCGTCGCCGTAGCGCTGGAAGGGCTCGAAGATGCGGTCCTTGGCGGCATCGGGGACACCGGGGCCGCGGTCCACGACGCGCAGCTCCACGCGGTCGCCGAGCGTGCTCGCGGAGACCAGGACCGGCTCGGCGTCGAGGCTGTACTTGACCGCGTTCTCGACGATGTTGGCGACCGCGCGCTCCAGGAGGCCCTTGTCGACGGAGACCATGGGCAGCGTCTCGGGGATGTCGAGGTCGGCGCTGCCGTCGGGGACGCCGCCGAGCGCCATCGGGACGACCTCGTCGAGGTCGATCGCGCGGATCAGCGGGGTGACCGTGCCGGTCTGGAGGCGGGACATGTCCAGGAGGTTGCCGACCAGGTGGTCCAGGCGGTCGGCGCCGTCCTCGATGCCTTCCAGGAGCTCGGCCTGGTCCTCCTCGGACCAGGCCACGTCGTCCGAGCGCAGGGACGACACGGCGGCCTTGATGCCCGCCAGGGGCGTACGCAGGTCGTGGCTGACGGCGGCGAGCAGCGCGGTGCGGATGCGGTTGCCCTCGGCGAGGGTGCGGGCCTGCTGGGCCTCGTCGCGCAGCCGCTGGCGGTCCAGGACCACCGCGGCCTGCGCGGCGAACGCGGCGAGCACCCGGCGGTCCTCGGCGGGCAGCACCCGGCCGGACAGGGCGAGCGCCATGTGGTCGCCCACCGGCATGTCCACGTCGGCGTCCTCGGGGCGGTCGAGCATGCGGCCCTCGCCGACGCGGCCCGCGCAGGTCCAGGGCGCGACGTCGCTCGCGCGCTCCAGGAGGGCCACCGAGTCCATGCTGAAAGTCTCGCGCACGCGTTCGAGGAGGGCGTCCAGGGAGGTCTCGCCGCGCAGCACGCTGCCCGCGAGGAAGGACAGTATCTCCGACTCGGCACGCAGCCTGGCCGCCTGATGGGTGCGGCGGGCAGCGAGGTCCACGACCGACGCGACGGAGATCGCGACGCCCACGAAGACGATGATCGCGACGATGTTCTTGGAGTCGGAGATCGTCCACAGGTGCAGGGGCGGCGTGAAGTAGTAGTTGAGGAGCAGCGATCCGAACGCCGCCGACGCCAGGGCCGGCAGGAGACCGCCGAGCAGCGCGGCGGCGACGGTGAGCGTGAGGAACAGGAGCATGTCGTTGGCCAGGCCGAGGTCCGCGTCGACGTGGGTGAGGAGCAGCGTCAGGAGGGCCGGGCCTGCCACGCCCACCAGCCAGCCCCAGATGCTCCGGGAACGGCCGAGCCGGGCCCCGCGCGCCACGGGCAGGCCGCGCCCCTTGGCGACCTCGTCGTGCGTGACGATGTGGACGTCCAGGTCGGGGCCCGAGTCACGGGCCACCGTCGCGCCGACGCCGGGGCCGAAGATGTACTGCCAGGTCTTGCGGCGCGAGGAGCCGAGGACGATCTGGGTGGCGTTGACGCCCCGGGCGAAGTCGAGCAGCGCGGCCGGTATGTCGTCGCCGATGACGTGGTGGAAGGTGCCGCCCAGGTCCTCGACGAGGGTGCGCTGGACCGCGAGCTCCTTGGGCGAGGCCGCGGTCAGGCCGTCGCTGCGGGCTATGTAGACGGCGAGGATCTCGCTGCCGGAGCCCTTGGCGGCCATCCGGGAGGCGCGGCGGATCAGGGTGCGGCCCTCGGGGCCGCCGGTGAGGCCGACGGCGATGCGTTCGCGGGCCTGCCAGGTGGAGCGGATGTCGTGCTCGCCGCGGTACTGCTGGAGGTACTCGTCCACGCGGTCGGCGACCCAGAGCAGCGCGAGCTCGCGCAGGGCGGTGAGGTTGCCGGGTCTGAAGTAGTTCGACAGGGCCGCGTCGACCCGGTCGGGCTTGTAGATGTTGCCGTGGGCCATGCGGCGGCGCAGCGCCTGGGGCGACATGTCGACGAGCTCGATCTGGTCCGCGCGCCGCACCACCTCGTCCGGCACGGTCTCGCGCTGGCGTACGCCGGTGATCGACTCGACGACGTCGCCCAGTGACTCCAGGTGCTGGATGTTCACGGTCGACACGACGTCGATGCCCGCGCCGAGCAGCTCCTCGACGTCCTGCCAGCGCTTGGCGTTGCGCGAGCCGGGGACGTTCGTGTGCGCCAGTTCGTCCACCAGGGCGACGGCGGGCGCGCGCTCCAGGACGGCGTCCACGTCCATCTCGGTGAAAAGGGTGCCGCGGTAGTCCAGGTCCTTGCGGGGCACCTGCTCCAGGCCGTGCAGCATCACCTCGGTGCGCGGCCTGCCGTGGTGCTCCACGAAGGCCACGACGCAGTCGGTGCCGCGCTCGATGCGGCGGTGCGCCTCGGACAGCATCGCGTACGTCTTGCCGACGCCCGGTGCCGAACCGAGGTATATCCGAAGCTTGCCGCGTGCCATGGCCCCATTGTCTTCCCGAAACTGCTCTGTACGCAGCGTCGACCTTACGGCCAACAATTCCCCCGAAAGGGACGTAGGGGCGCCCGAGGGCGGTCTTTGACGCAACCCTGATGTCGGTCGCGGGGCCACCTTGCAGCGTCGTGCCGCGTCAGTGCTCGACGATCTCGCCGTCGCGCAGCTCCAGGACCCGGTCGGCGAGGTCGAGCAGCGCCGCGTCGTGCGTGGCGACCAGGGCGGTGACGCCCTCGCCGCGGACGACGGCGCGCAGCAGCTCCATCACGGCGTGCCCGGTCTCGGCGTCCAGCTGGCCGGTGGGTTCGTCCGCGATGAGCAGGGCGGGCCTGTTGGCCAGCGCCCGGGCGATCGCCACCCGCTGCTGCTGGCCTCCGGAGAGCTCGCCGGGCCGCTGCTCGGCATGGTCGGCGAGGCCCACCAGGGCGAGCAGCAGGGCGACGCGCTCCTCCCGCTCGCGGGGGTCGGTCCTGCGCAGCCGCAGCGGGACGCCGACGTTCTCCGCGGCGGTCAGGATGGGCAGGAGGCCGAAGGACTGGAAGATGAAGCCGATGTGGTCGCGGCGCAGCTCCAGGAGGCCGTCCTCGCCGAGCCCCGCGAGTTCCAGCCCCGCCACGGTGATCTTTCCGGCGTCCGGGGTGTCGAGCCCGCCGACGAGGTTGAGCAGGGTGGTCTTGCCAGAGCCGGAGCGCCCCTTCAGGGCGACCAGCTCGCCGCGCGGGACGGTGCAGGAGACTCCGCGCAGGGCGTGCACGGCGAAGGCGCCGCTGCCGTAGGTCCGGTGCAGGCCCTCGACGACGACCGCGCTCTCGGTCATGCCCGCTCCCCCGTACGGTCCTGCTGGGCCGGACGTCGTCAGTATGGTCACCGCGCGTCCGGCCCGACAAGGCCGCGCTCAGGCGGGGTTGTCCGCGTGGGTCAGGGTCTCCCAGGCGACGAACAGGTTGTTGGAGCCCGCCGGGCGGTTCCTCTCGGTGAGCTTCTGGGTGTTGCTCATGGCGTGGCCGAGGCGGCCGTGGAGGGCGTTGTAGCCGACCTCGGTGACGGGCCCGAGGCCGCGGTGGACCGAACCGCCGCACAGGGAGCTCGGCGGGGCCTCGCCCAGCTCGTACCTGGCCTGGAAGCCGAGGCCCTGGCGCAGCCGCTCGCCGACGTCCGTACGGTAGAGGTCCTCGCCCTGGATGCGGCTGGTCTCGGCGACGTGGGAGATCGCGGAGAGTCCGTATCCGGTGTGGGTGAAGTCGCGGCAGGTCTCCTGGGTGAGCCCGGTGGTGAAGGTGCCCTGTCCCTGCCAGTACTTGACGATCTTCGCCCGGGTGTCCAGGTTCTGGCCGGGCACGGTCTTCGGCAGCTCACCGTCGGAGGCGAGGTAGACGTACGCGGCGGTGCGGGTGCGGAACTTCGCCATCGCCTTGTCGTACGACCCCTTGTCCTCCAGGAAGACGGAGATGCCGATGGCGGCCTCCATCATCGACAGCTCCCAATTGCCGTTCGAGTGGGAGCCGTTGATGATCTCGGGCAGGTAGACGGTGCGCAGCATCGTGGCGAAGCGGCCCGAGTTGCTCCAGCCGCCGGTGTACGTGTGCTTGATGATCTCGGCGGCCCTGGGCCAGGACGAGCCCGCCCAGCCGGTCTGGAGGGGGGCGTTGCTGTTGGTGTGGTCCTTGATCGTGCCGGACCAGGCGTCCATCAGCTCGATGGACTTCTTGGCGTAGCGCTCGTCACGGGTGATGTACCAGGCCAGGGCCGTGGTGTACGCGGCTATGGCATCCTCGCGCTCGTCCGTGCAGCCGTAGTTGGGGTCCGAGTAGGAGCCGCACTCGACGACCGCGCGGGGCTTGGGCGTGCGCGACAGGGAGGCGTACTTGCTCCCCATCATCTGGTCGTACGCGCCCTTCCAGGGCTGGGCGCCGGCGTTGACCTTCTCCCGGGCGAAGTCCAGCTGCCCGCGGGAGACGGTGACTCCCGGGTGCGCGAAGGTGCCGGGCGCGGCGTCGGCGCGTTCGGCGCCGGGCCAGGCGAGGAGGGCGGCGACCAGGGCGGTCACCGCGGAGACGAGGGTGGCGACGACGGTCCTGCGGGATCTGCGGTGGTGGCGCACGAGTGTGGGGGTGTGAGCCATGCGAAGGCCATCCATTCTTGTATGTGAACTTCAAGTGCCTTTCTGAACATGCGTGTTGGCCCGAGACCATAGGTACGGACCAGACTTCCGTCAAGGTGTGAAGTCGGCGGTGTCCTGCACGTGTTCGGGGCTTCCGTGCGGTGGGGAGCCCGCGCCGCTGCTCAGGGGGTGGGCGGCGGTGAATCCGGCCTCTCGCCCCAGACACCGATGTGGTCGGGCTCCTCCGTGAGCCGTACGCGACCGCCGAGCCCGTAGCGCTCCACGTAGTCGCGGGGCAGCTGGAGCCGTCCCGCCCGGTCCAGAACCGTGAACTCCTCCCCGGCCCCGCCCTGTTCCCGCAGCGTCTCCGTCGACGTGCGGCCGTCCCGGATGCGCACCGTGCGGCGCACCTGCCCGGAGACCAGCGGGTCGTGCGTGACGACCAGGACGGTCGCGCCGAGTTCCTCGTTGGCGCGGCGCAGGGCGGCGAACACCTCCTCGCCGCCGGCCGTGTCCAGCTCCCCGGTGGGCTCGTCGGCGAGCAGCACGCGCGGGGCGTTGGCGGTGGCGACCGCCACGGCGACGCGCTGCTGTTCGCCGCCGGACAGTTCGGCGGGGCGCCGGTCGCGGCAGTACGCGATGCCGAGCACGCCGAGCAGTTCGGCGGCCCGTGCCGCGCGCTCGCGCCGGGGCACGCGCGCGTACGTCATCGGCAGCGCCACGTTCTCGGCGGCGGTGAGGTAGGGCAGCAGATTGCCGCCGGTCTGCTGCCACACGAAGCCGACGGTCTTCCTGCGGTAGCCGAGGCGTTCGCGGCGCCCCATGGAGAGCAGGTCGTGCCCGGCGACCCTGGCCCGGCCCGCGGTCGGCAGATCGAGCCCCGAGAGGATCGACAGAAGGGTGGACTTGCCGGAGCCCGACGCGCCCACGAGGGCCACGCACTCCCCGTCCCCGACCACCAGGTCGAGCCCCTGGAGGGCCTGCACCTCCACCTTGTCGGTGCGATGGACGCGGACGAGGTTGTCGCAGACGATGAGCCCCTCGTCCCCGGCGGGGCGCCGCGCGGCGGTCGCGCGGGCCTCCAGATCGGCCAGTTCAGTCATCGTTCCTCCCCAGTCGCAGCACGGCTCCCAGGCCCCTGCGCCGCCCGAGCCAGGTCTCCACGGCCACCGCGACGGCCATCAGGGCGACGGTTCCGGCGGCCAGGGCCGCGGTGAACGCGGTGTCGGTCCGCAGGGCGGGCGCGGCGGGCCCGCCGGTGAACTCCCGCAGGTCGAGGGCGGGTCCGAGCAGCCCCGGCAGGGTCAGCCCCAGCGTGACGCCGCCGATCACGGCCGCGAGGGCCAGGGGCAGCAGCTGGAGCAGGTGCAGCCCCGCGGTGGCCCGGCCGCCGAGCCCCAGCGTGCGCAGCCGGGCCGCGGTGACACCGCGCGCGGGGGCGGAGAGCAGGAGTTCGAGCACCAGGGCGAGCAGGGCCAGGAGCACGGCCAGGGCGGTGCAGGCGGTGTGCGCGGCGGTCAGCGCGGCGACCAGTCCGTCCTCGTCGGCGTCGGCCTGCTCCTCGGCGCGGATCCGCAGCTCTCCGGTGGCGGCGCCCGGCGCGGTGCGCGGGACGACGGAGCGCAGTTCGGTGACGTCGAGGCGCGGCCCGTAGAGGAGCAGCGCGGACTCCTCGAACTCGTCCGCGTCGAAGGCCGCGAGGTCGCGGTTGTCGGCAAGCAAAAGGCGGTCCTTGCCCTCGTCGGCGGCGCGCACGGGGCCGAGCGCGGGATCGCCGCGCACGGCGTCGGGCAGGGCGCCCACGACACGCAGGGGCCACTGCTCGCCGTGCAGGGTGATGGTCAGCAGCTCCCCCGCGCGGGCGTCGTCGGCGAGCACCCGGATCTCCCGGTCGCGGTCGCCGTCGCCGTCGTTCTCCCCGGGCTTCCCTAGCTTTCCGGGCTTCCCGGGCTTTCCGGGCTTCGCGAGGCCTGCGTGCCGCAGCGCGCGGGCCGCCGCCGAACCCCCGTCGGCGGAGAGCAGTTCCGTGCCGTCGACGCCCACCAGGCTCGCGACCCCGTACCGCCCGCCGTCCCTACCGCTGACCGGGTCGACCCGCACCTGCCGTACCGCCACGCTCCGCTCCACGCCACGCGCGCGTGCCAGGCGCCCCGCGGTGTCCGGGTCGCGGCCCGCCCCGAGGAACGAGGCGTCGGCGCCCACCCGCCAGGCGGCGGCATCCCGCCGCCCCTCCGTCAGCGTCCCGGCGACCAGGCCGCCGAAGACGGCACCGGCCAGCGTCACCACCAGGACGAGCAGCGCGAGGGCCCGGGCGGGAGCCTCCTTGGCGGCGCGGGAGAGCGCGACGAGCGCCACGGCTCCGCGCCCCCGGGCGGCCCAGCGCGCGGCGAGGCGGACCGGCACGGGGTAGAGGCGCACCAGGACGACGACCGTGGCGAGCCCGAGGAGGACGGGAACGGCGGCGAGCAGGGGATCGCCGCCCGCGCTCCCGGAGGTCCCCCGGGCCCGCAGCGCGAAGACGCCCGCCGTGGCGAGCACCAGCACGCCCGCCTCGGCGACGGCACGCCGGCCGCCGCCCGCCCCCGCGTCCCGCCACAGCGCCCGGTCCCGCACGGCCCACCAGGTCAGCGCGGGCAGCACCAGCCAGGTCCCCACGGCGATGAGCAGCCCCCGCCCGTACGCGGCCGAAGCGCCCGGCAGCAGCCAGGCGAGCGCGCAGCCGCCCGCGTACCCGAGCAGCACGGCCGGCGCGGTCCACGCGGCGCGGCCCAGGGCGATCCCGGACGCCGACGCACCCCGCGCGCGTTGCAGCCGGTGGACGGCGAGCCTGCGGCGCACGGAGAGCAGCGCCGCGACGGTGACGGCGGCGCACCCGGCGACGGTCACCGTGGCGAGCGCGAAGGAGATCACGACACTGCCCTGCCGCCACTGGCCCTGGAACTCGTCCAGGGCGTCCGGGAGTTCGGTGGCGCTCTCCATCTCCGTGGCGGGGTGCGGACCCAGGGCGCAGGGCATGCTCTGAGCGGCCATCCCCAGCTCGCAGGTGACGCTCCGCACGGACTGCGGGTAGCGGAGCATGAGGCGTTCGAAGTCCCGCTGCCCCTGGTCGCCGACGAGGCGGGCGGCGGTGTCGCCGGGGTCGAGGCGCATGCTCCAGACCACGGTGAGCTCGACGTTCGCCTGGGTCTGGAGCACTTGCGCGCCGCGCGGCGCGAGGAGGGCGCCGGCGTACCGCCTACCGCCGCGCTCCCCCTCCCCGGGGTCCCGCGCCGGGCCGGCGAGCAGGGGCTGCTCGCGCCAGAGCCGCCGGTCGCCGTCGGCGGCGTAGAAACCCACCACGCGCGCGGAGGCGTGCACGTTCTCCAACGCGCCGGGCCCGAGCCGGAGTTCCTGCCCGAGGCGGAGCTTCAGGGCGTCCCGGGTGCGGGTGGAGAGGGCGATCTCCACGGTGCGTCCGCGGGCGGCGGGGGGCCGTCCTTCGGCGTACGCGGCAGGGGGCGGGGCGTCGGACGCGTGGACCAAGGAGAGCGTGGTGCCGTCCCCCGTACGGACCGTGGGCAGCACGATCCGTGTGGAGTCCCGCACGAGGTGCCCGCGCAGGGCCGCGGGCGCGGCGTTCTCCACGACGACGGAGAACCGCCGCAGGACGCTCCCCAGCGATTCCCTCGCGGCGCCGGTCTCCGCTTCGGGCCCGAACCGCACCCGGTGCGTGACCCCGGGCGCGTCACGCTGCACCCGCTCCAGGCGCGAGGCCAGCGCAGCTCCCGACACGCGGTCGAGCACGCCTTGTCCGCCCACTCCCACCCCGACGAGCACCACCACAAGGAGGGCGAGGATCGCGCCCGGCACCCACTCCCCGCGCCCCCGCGCCTTCCGGAGAGCCCCCGCGATTCGGCCCGCGCGATCAGCCCTCACCCCTCCTCCCCCACCCGCAGCACCCGCCCCAGATCCACCCGCGCCAGCATCCGGGCCACCGCGCCCACCACCCCGCAGATCCCCAGCGTCACCCCGCCCGCCACCGACCACACCCGCACCCAGGGCACCTCGGTGAGCAGGCCGGGGAACACCGGGGCGCCCGTCGCGTCCACGGTCACCACCGGCATGATCAGGGCTGCGAGTCCGGTCCCGAGCGCCGTGCCCAGGACCGCCGCCACCCCCGCGAGGGCCAGCTGCTCCGTCCACAGGTACGCCGTGAGCTGCCTCCGCCGTACCCCCAGCGCCCGCAGCAGCGCGAACTCCCGCTCCCTGGACCGCGCCGAGAGCACCGCGTGCAGCGTGAAGGCGATGACGGCGAACGCCGGGGCGAGGACGAGGCAGAGCCACAGGCCACCGCGGGCGCCGCGCCGCAGGGGGTCCTCGGCGAGCGCCACGCGCGCGTGCGGCACGTCCGTCGCGGTGCCGAGCCGGGGCCGGTCCCGCACCGCCTGCCGTGCCGCGGTGGCATCACCCCGTACGGCCCCCGCCCACCACATGCTCTCCGTCCCCGGCAGCGCCCCGCTCAGCACCAGCTGTGCCGCCACCGCCCGTGAGTCCGCGAGGAGTCCGGGCCGGTCGCGCGCGACGCCCGGGACCGCCGCGATCCGCCCGGTGATCCGCAGCCGCGCGCTGCCGCCCGTGCTACGCCGCACCGTCACGACGTCCCCCACGCGCACCGCCCCGGAGTCGAGCAGCGCACGATCGGCGAGCGCGGGCGCCGCCGGGCGCCCCTTGGCCCGGTCCGTGCCGAGGCGGACGTTCCACGTCGGGTACTTGAGCCGCGTGTCGGGCCCCCGGAGCACCGCGTCGAGCAGCGCCCCCGCGCCCGTACCCCGCCGGTCCGCGCACAGCACGGGACCCGGTGACTCCCCGACCGCGCCCCGCGGCCGCTCGGCCCCGGGGCACCCCGCCGCGTACCGGTCCGGGGTGTCCTCGCGCAGGTCGTGCCAGTCGGCGTCCCGCGTGAGCCCCGGCACCCGGTCGACGCGGAGCCGGTAGGTGCGCCGCACCGTCTCGCCCGTCATGCTCAGGTCGATCTGGAGGATCCGCACGCCACCGCTGCGGACCGGCACCTTCAGCGGGAGGGTCCGCACCTTCCCGGCCTTCACGGCCTTCTCCGGCTTCCCCGGTTTCCCCACCTTCTGAGGCTTCCCCGGCTTCCCTCCGCCCCTGTCCGCCCGGAGGCGCACCGCACTGGAGTGCACCAGGCCGTCCTCGTCACCGAAGAAGACCGTGAGCCGGACCGGAAGCGGACGACCGGGCCCGTCCGCCGACAGCCGCACCCGCAGGGGAAGTTCCCGCACCGGCCGCCCCCCGGCGACGGGCAGCCCGTACGGCGGGGTGCCCTTGCCCAGCGGCTCGGCCAGTTCCCGCAGCGGCCGGTCCGCGAGGTCCCGGCGCAGGGAAGGTACCGGGCCGCGCCCGGTGTGGATCCCCGTCACGGCCACCGCGTCCTGCCCGATGTACCCCTCCGTCACCACCACCGGCGTCACCGCTTCCACCCCGGGCAGCGCACCGAACGTCGCGCGCCGCGCCCCGGGCGGCACGCTCTCGCCGGGCTCGATCCGCAAGTCGGCGCCCACCTGGAAGGCCGCCTGGTCCCGGTCGCCCCGGTCCAGGATGGCCAGGGCGGTGCTGCTCAGGGCCGCGACGGCCAGGGCGAGCGTCACCACCAGGGCGGGCCCGGCGTGCCGTGCCGCGCGGCGCGCGATCTGCCAGCCGCCGAGCGGCAGCACGAGCCCGCTGCCCCGCCGGGCGAGTGGTTCGACGGCCCGCGTCAGCAGGGGCAGCAGACGCAGGAGGAGGAGCGCGGCGGCGGTGGTCATCACCACGGGCGCGAAGACGAGCACGGGGTCGACGCCGTCCCCCGTCACCGGCGACCGGTACTGACGCAGTTGCAGCCAGCCCAGGACGGCCACCGCCCCCAGCACCACGTCGGCCCCGACCCGCTGCGCCCCGGCGAACCGCCCCACCCGCAGCCGAAGCCTGCTCACCGCACGGCGGTCCCGCACCACCCGCACCGTGGGCACCAGCACCGCGCAGCCGTGCACCACGACCGCGAAGGCCGAGCCCGCCCACGCGGCGCCCGTCCCCACCGCGTCCGGCACCCCGCCGTGCAGCACCCCCGCCCCTTCCAGCACCCGCAGCAGCGGCCCCGCGAGGCAGGGCGCGGCGACACCCACCGGCAGGGCGACCACCGCCCACTGCACGCCGGTCGACAGCACGAGCCGCCGCGTTCCCGCACCCCGCGCGGCCAGCAACGCCAGCTCCGGGCGCCGGTGTTCGGCGAGCCTGCGCCCGGTGAGCACCAGGGCGGCGACCGCGAGGGCGGCGAGCAGCGTGGCGGGGACGTAGAGCCCGGCGCGGGCCACGGCGATGGGAGTGGTGAGCCGGTCAAGGGCCCTGCGCAGCCCCGCGGAGACGGTCAGCTCGGTCGCGCGTTCCTTGCCCCGGTGCACCGACAGCGCGGTGTCGCTCCCGCCGAACCTCCGGGCCCGCTCCGCGAGCGGCTCGATGTCGGCGAGCCGAAGGCCCCGCGCATCGGGCACGCCGAGCCAGAGCGCGCCCGCGTCCCCGGCGAGCCCCGGCCGCGCGGTGAACGCCCCGCGCGGCACGAGCGCGATGGAGTCGGGCGTCCCGAACGTGCTGCTCAGGCCCGCCCACAGCGCGGGGCCGCGCCCCTCGGTCCCGTAGAGCCCGACGACCCGCAGCCGCAGGGGCCGGCCACCGGCGCCGCGCACGCTCAGCTCGTCGCCGGTCCTCACCGCGAGTTCGGCGGCGTACGCCCTGGTCAGCACGGTCTCCACGGGGGCGTCCGCCGGACCGCCGCGGCCCGCGCGCGGCCACCGTCCCGCGCTGAGAGCGGCGTGGGCCCGCGCCCCTTCGAGCGCGACCACGGACACGGTGGCGTCCTCGCGGCGGCGGCCCCCGGCCTCGGTCACGGTGAGTTCGTCGTTGCGTGCCGCGGGCGCCCGCAGCGCGAGGCGTGTGTGGTGGGGCACCTCGCCGTAGGTGCGGCCGACGGCGGCCCGGACGTCCGGGTCCAGCTTCCGGATGCCGTCGGCGTCGTACCGCCCGGCGACCTCGACGACGGCTTCGCGGTCGGCGGCGAGCCGCTGCCGCACCCCGCCCTCGACGGCCTGCTCGGTCAGCGCGGCGAGGGCCGCGAGGACGGTGGCCGCCAGCAGGACGGCGAGCCCGGCGGCCCCGAGCACCATCCCGTCGTGTCGGCCGCCGCGCACCGCGGCGGGCACGCGCCGTCCGCTCACCGCACCGGTCTCCCCCCGCGTGACCGGCACAGTATGGACGGACGCGCTCGCGGCCCGCAATGCTCCGGCCGGACAGGCCGAAGCACCGCGGACCGCACGGGAGTTGAGGGAGTGTCACCTGCGTCCGGCGGGGTTCAGCCGCGCGCGGCGACGAGCTCCTTCAGCGCGACGTTGAGCTGGAGGACGTTGACGCGGGGCTCGCCGACGAAGCCGAGGATGCGTCCATCGGTGTGCTTCTCGACCAGCTTCTCGACCCGCGACACGGCGAGGCCGTTCTTCTCGGCGACGCGGTGTGCCTGCAACCGCGCGTACGCCGGGGAGATGTGCGGGTCGAGGCCGGAGCCGGAGGAGGTGACGGCCTCGGCCGGCACGTCCGCCGGCCTGACCGTGAAGCCGGGCGTGGAGTTGTCCTTGACCACGGCGGCCTTGGCGGCCTTCACGTCGGCGATCAGGTCCTTGTTGTCACCGGACAGGTTCGTCGCTCCCGACAGGATCAGCTCGTACCGCGTGTTCACCCCCGCGTCCTGGTTGGAGCCGAGGCCGTTGGACGGCCGGGGCTGGAACCACTTCAGATCGGGTGCGGCGGTCTCCTGGCCCTTCTTCAGCGGCAGGTCGTACCGCTGCCCGATGAGCTCGGAGCCGACGACCTCGCCCCCGCTCCTGATCTCGGAGCCGTTGGCCTTGTCGCTGAAGAGGCCCTGGGCGATGCCGGTGACGGCCAGCGGATAGATGACGCCGCAGATCACGGTCAGCACGAGCAGGGCCCGCAGGCCGGCGCCCAGCAGTCGTGCCGTGCTTCCAACGGAGTTGTTCATGACGATCAGCACGCTTTCAGGAACTACAGCCCGGGGATGAGGGAGATGATCAGGTCGATGACCTTGATGCCGATGAACGGGGCGACGAGACCGCCGAGTCCGTAGATGCCGAGGTTGCGCCGCAGCATCCGGTCCGCGCTCATCGGCCGGTACCGCACGCCCTTCAGGGCCAGCGGCACCAGGGCCACGATGATCAGCGCGTTGAAGATGACGGCCGAGAGGATGGCCGACTCCGGGGACGACAGGTTCATGACGTTGAGCTTGTCGAGGCCGGGATAGACCACGGCGAACATCGCGGGGATGATCGCGAAGTACTTCGCGACGTCGTTGGCGATCGAGAAGGTCGTCAAGGCGCCCCGGGTGATCAGGAGTTGCTTGCCGATCTCGACGATCTCGATGAGCTTGGTGGGGTTGGAGTCCAGGTCCACCATGTTCCCGGCCTCCTTGGCGGCCGAGGTCCCGGTGTTCATGGCCACGCCGACGTCCGCCTGGGCGAGCGCGGGTGCGTCGTTCGTGCCGTCACCGGTCATCGCGACGAGCTTGCCGCCGGCCTGCTCCCGCTTGATCAGCGCCATCTTGTCCTCGGGCGTGGCCTCGGCGAGGAAGTCGTCCACGCCCGCCTCGTCCGCGATGGCCTTGGCGGTCAGCGGGTTGTCGCCCGTGATCATGACCGTCTTGATGCCCATGCGCCGCAGCTCGTCGAAGCGCTCCCGCATGCCTTCCTTGACGACGTCCTTCAGGTGGATGACGCCGAGGACCCGCGCCCCCTTCTCGTCCTCGGCGGCGACCAGGAGCGGTGTGCCGCCGGCCTGCGAGATCGTGTCGGTCAGGACCTGGGCGTCCTCGGAGACGGTGCCGCCGTTCGCCGTGACCCAGGCGACGACCGAACCGGCCGCGCCCTTGCGGACCTTGCGCCCGCGGCCACCCTCGACGAGGTCGACGCCGGACATCCGGGTCTGCGCGGTGAAGGCCACCCATTCGGCCCCCTCCAGCTCCCCCTGGTGCCGCTCGCGCAGCCCGTACTTCTCCTTCGCCAGGACGACGACGGAGCGGCCCTCGGGCGTCTCGTCGGCCAGCGAGGAGAGCTGGGCGGCGTCCGCAAGCTCGGCCTCGGTCGTCCCGCGCACCGGCACGAACTCGGCGGCCTGCCGGTTGCCCAGGGTGATGGTGCCGGTCTTGTCCAGCAGCAGCGTGGACACGTCACCGGCGGCCTCGACGGCCCGCCCCGACATCGCCAGGACGTTGCGCTGGACCAGGCGGTCCATGCCCGCGATGCCGATCGCGGAGAGCAGGGCGCCGATGGTGGTAGGGATCAGGCAGACCAGGAGGGCGGCGAGGACGATCATGGACTGCTCGGCACCGGCGTACACGGCGAACGGCTGGAGCGTGACGACCGCGAGCAGGAAGACGATGGTGAGGGACGCGAGCAGGATGTTGAGCGCGATCTCGTTGGGCGTCTTCTGCCGGGCCGCGCCCTCGACCAGGTTGATCATGCGGTCGATGAACGTCTCGCCGGGCTTCGTCGTGATCTTGATGACGATGCGGTCGGAGAGGACCTTGGTGCCGCCGGTGACGGCCGACCTGTCACCGCCCGACTCCCGGATGACCGGGGCCGATTCGCCGGTGATCGCCGACTCGTCGACGCTCGCGACACCCTCGACCACGTCTCCGTCGCCGGGGATCACGTCACCCGCCTCGCAGACGACCAGGTCGCCGATGCGCAGCTCGGTGCCGGGCACCTGCTCCTCGGCCGTGCCGTGCAGACGGCGGGCCACCGTGTCGGTCTTGGCCTTGCGCAGGGTGTCCGCCTGCGCCTTGCCGCGGCCCTCGGCCACCGCCTCCGCCAGGTTGGCGAAGATCGTGGTCAGCCAGAGCCAGACCGCGATCGCCCAGCCGAACCAGTCCCCCGGGTCCTTGACCGCGAGGACGGTGGTGACCACCGAGCCGACGAGCACCACGAACATCACGGGCGACTTGACCATCACCCGCGGGTCGAGCTTCCGCAGGGCGTCCGGGAAGGACTTCAGGAGCTGCTTGGGGTCGAACAGACCCCCGCCGACCCGGCCGCCGCCGTCCTGGTGCCCGCCGGGCACGTCGTGGTGCGGTGCACGGGTGGGGGTAGCGGTGGACATGGAGCCGGGCTCCTCTGGCTTCTGCGGGTCGGTGTGCTGCGGGGTGCCGGTGTGCCGCGTGGCGCCGGTCTGCGTGCCGGGGGTCATGACGCGAGCCCTTCGGCGAGCGGCCCCAGGGCAAGGGCGGGGAAGTAGGTCAGACCGGTGATGATCATGATCGTGCCGACCAGCAATCCGGTGAACAGGGGCTTTTCGGTGCGCAGGGTGCCGGCGGTCTCCGGGACCGGCTTCTGCTCGGCCAGCGAACCGGCCAGCGCGAGGACGAACACCATCGGCAGGAAGCGGCCGAGCAGCATCGCGAGGCCGATCGTGGTGTTGAACCAGTTGGTGTCCGCGCTCAGGCCCGCGAACGCGGAGCCGTTGTTGTTGGCGCCCGAGGTGTAGGCGTAGAGGATCTCCGAGAAGCCGTGGGCCCCGGAGTTGAGCATCGAGTCCTTGGGCGTGGGCAGCGCCATCGACACCGCGGTGAAGCCGAGCACCAGGGCGGGGGTGACGAGGATGTAGCAGGCCGCCAGCTTGATCTCGCGGGTGCCGATCTTCTTGCCGAGGTACTCCGGCGTGCGGCCGACCATGAGACCGGCGATGAACACCGCGATGACCGCCATGATGAGCATGCCGTACAGGCCCGAGCCCGTGCCGCCGGGTGCGATCTCGCCCAGCTGCATGCCGAGGAGGTCGAGTCCGCCGCCGAAGCCGGTGTTGGAGGAGTGGAAGGAGTTGACCGCGCCGGTCGAGGTCAGGGTCGTGGCGACCGAGAAGATCGCCGAGCCCGCTATCCCGAACCGCGTCTCCTTGCCCTCCATCGCGCCGCCCGCGACGTCGAAGGCGGGCGCCCCGTGGTGGAACTCCGTCCACATCATCAGGGCGGTGAACCCGACCCAGATCGTCACCATCGTGGCGAGGATCGCGTACCCCTGCCGGAGGGAGCCGACCATCCGCCCGAAGGTCCTGGTGATCGCGAACGGGATCACCAGGATGAGGAAGACCTCGAACAGGTTGGAGAGCCCGTTCGGATTCTCGAAGGGGTGGGCGGAGTTGGCGTTGAAGTAGCCGCCGCCGTTGGTGCCCAGCTCCTTGATGACCTCCTGCGAGGCCACCGCGCCGCCGTTCCACTCCTGGCTGCCGCCCAGGAACTGGCCGACCTCGTGGATGCCGGCGAAGTTCTGGATCGCGCCGCAGGCCACGAGGACGATCGCGCCGATCACCGAGATCGGGATGAGGATACGGACGACGCCGCGCACCAGGTCGGCCCAGAAGTTGCCGAGCTCACCGGTCCGCGACCGGGCGAAGCCGCGCACCAGGGCCACCGCGACGGCGATGCCCACGGCGGCGGACACGAAGTTCTGCACCGCGAGGCCGCCGGTCTGCACGACGTGGCCCATGGCCTGCTCGCCGTAGTACGACTGCCAGTTGGTGTTCGCCACGAAGGAGGCGGCGGTGTTGAAGGCCTGGTCCGGGTCGATCGACGTGAAGCCGAGCGATCCGGGCAGCGAGCCCTGGAGCCGCTGCAAGAGGTAGAGGAACAGCACGCTCACCGCGGAGAAGGCCAGCACTCCGCGCAGATAGGCGGGCCAGCGCATCTCGGCGTCGGGGTTGGCGCCGATGCCCTTGTAGATCCACTTCTCCACGCGCAGATGCCGGTCGGAGGAGTAGACCTTGGCCATGTGGTCGCCAAGCGGACGGTATGCCAGAGCGAGCGCCACGATCAGCGCGAGGAACTGGAGCACACCGGCAAGAACAGGGCTCATGACGTACTCAGAACCTCTCCGGGAACACGAGAGCGAGGACGAGATAGCCCAGCAGGGCGACGGCCACGACGAGACCGACGATGTTCTCGGCAGTCACAGCTTCGCCACCCCCTTGGCGATGAACGCCACCAGCGCGAAAACCGCGATCGTGGTGACGACGAAGGCCACGTCGGCCATCGTGTGCTCCTAGATGAGATGCGAATGATCTGACGTCCTGAGCAAACCTCCTCCGTGGCCGGAAACGACCGTCGTTGACGGCTCCCTTACGTCCGTCGGCTCTCCATTGACGACTCTCTTACGGCTGCCGGTGCGCCTGCCGTACACCTGCCCGCACACCTGCCCGTCCGGCTGTACACACCACCGCTGCGACCTGCGAAAACGCCGATGGGCCGCACTCCCGTCGGGGAGTGCGGCCCATCGGCCTGTTCCATGCGGCCAGGGCGCCCGGGGTGGGCGCCGCGGCACGTCGAGAAGCGCTAGCGCACCTCGGTGATCTCGGGTCCGCGCTGGAGCTGGCCCATGCCGCCGGAGAAGCGCGAGCCCTCCTGCTGCTCCTGCTGGACGGCGCCCTCGGCGACCATCTGGGCGTCGTCGGGCAGCTTCAGGACGATCGGGTCACGGGGAGCCATCGGGCCCTCGCCGCGCACGACGACGGTGTCCCGGAAGATCTGCTCCAGGAGCCCCGCGGCCTGCGGCTGCACCGCGCCCTGGCCGGAGATGACCCCGCGCAGGAACCACCGCGGACCGTCGACACCGATGAAGCGCACGACCTGCACGCCGCCCGTGCCGTCCGGCAGCTGCACCGGCACCTGCGCGCGCAGCTCCCAGCCGAGGGGGCCCTCGACCTCGTCGATGACACCGCCCTGCTGGGTGATGCCCGAGGCGATCTCCTCGCGGACCTCGCCCCAGATGCCCTGCTTCTTGGGGGCGGCGAAGCCCTGGAGCTGGATGGCGCTGTCCTGGAGCACGACGGTGGCGGCGACGATCGCGTCACCCGCGACCTCCACGCGCAGCTCCATGCCCTCGACACCCGGTACGAAGAGGCCGCCCAGGTCCACCCGGCCCTCGCCCGGCTCCCGGACCTCGGAGGCGTCCCAGGGACCGTCGGGGCGGGGCTCGGGTTCGAGCCTCACGCGCGACGACGTCGCGGCCGTGTCAGCACTGTCGGCACGGTCCTCGACGACCTGCTCGGCCTCGCCCGCCGCGTCCTCGGCGGCACTGTCCTTCTTGCGACGTCCGAACACGTCACTGTCCTTCCCGGTCAGATACGACCGATGCGTATCGATTCCCACCCGTTTTGTCACCCGGGCCTGTGCCCACGGCGGCATGGCCGCCGGTGGACCCGAAGCCCCCCTCGGCCCGCGCCGAGTCGGGAAGCTCCGCCACCTCGCGGAAGCGCACCTTCTCGACCTGCTGGACGACCAGTTGGGCAATCCGGTCGAAGCGCTCGAACCGCACGCGCTCGCGCGGGTCGAGATTCACCACGATCACCTTGATCTCTCCACGGTACCCGGCATCCACCGTCCCTGGGGCATTCACCAGGGCGACACCGCAGCGGGCGGCGAGCCCGGAACGCGGGTGCACGAAGGCCGCGTACCCCTCCGGCAGCGCGATAGACACCCCGGTGGGCAGCACCGTCCGCTCCCCGGGGGCGAGTTCGCACGCCTCGGTGGTCCGCAGATCCGCTCCGGCGTCACCGGGCCGCGCGTACGACGGCAGCGGTACCTCGGGGTCGACGCGCCGGATCAGCACGTCGAGCTCCGGTCGGGATACGGGGGTCACGGGTTCACCTCGAAGGCACGTGCGCGGCGGCGCTGGTCCGGGTCGTCCATGGCGGCCCGGATCTCCTCCGGGCGGCCGTTGTCGATGAAGTGGTCGACCTTGACCTCGATGAACAGGGCCTCGGCACGGACGGCGACGGGCCCCTCGGGGCCGCCGATCCGCCCGGTGGCCCGGGAGTAGATCTTCCGTCCGGCGACGGCGGTCACCTCGGCCTCGAGGAAGAGCACGGTGCCCAGCGGCACGGGCCGTACGAAGTCGGTCTCGAGCCGACCGGTCACGGCGATCACCCGCAGCAGCCAGTTCAGCGAGCCGAGCGTCTCGTCGAGCGCCGTGGCGAGCACGCCGCCGTGGGCGAGGCCCGGAGCACCCTGGTGGGCCTCCCGGACGGTGAACTCGGCGGTGACGCCCACACCTTCCCCGGCGCGCGTCGCGAGGTGCAGCCCGTGGGCCTGCCCTTCGCCGCAGCCGAAACAGTGCTCGTAGTGGGCTCCGATGAGCTCGCCGGGGGCGGGCGCGTCGGGGTGGCGGACGGGCGTTATTGCGTCGGCCGGGGGCGTCAGAGCTGCTGTAGTACCACTCACAGGCGCAGACCTTACCCGCGAGTCCGGCAACTCAGCTCATCGTGCCAAGCTTGCCTCCATGCAGCCTTACGAAGAACGCCTGACGGCGCCCCGGTCCTGGTGGCTTGTCTCGCTCCTGGTGGGCGTCGCGATGGCGCTGATCATGCTCCCCTTCGGCACCCTGCCGCTGCTGGGCGGCCTGGTCGCCGGGACGGCGGTCGCCGCGGTCGTCACCAGCTCGTACGGCTCCCCCCGGATCCGGGTGGTGGCCGGCTCGCTCGTCGCGGGCGACGCGAAGATCCCGGTCTCCGCCCTGGGCGAGCCCGAGGTGCTCGACGCGGAGGGGGCGCGCGCCTGGCGCGGTCCCAAGGCCGACCCGCGCGCCTTCATGCTGCTGCGCGCCTACATCCCGACGGCACTGCGCGTCGAGATCACGGATCCGCAGGACCCGACGCCGTACGTGTACGTGTCGACGCGGCACCCCGAAGCGCTCGCGGCGGCGCTCACGGCCGTACGGGCTTCGTAGGAAACGGCTTTCCGGGGGGGCTGCCGGGGGCTTCCGGGGCTTCCGGGGCTTCCGGGGCTTCCCGGGGAAACTGCGCCGGTGGACCGCTGATGGGGTCTTTCCGCGGTTCCTGCCGCGTCAGCGCCCCAGCTCCTTGCGCGACCTGCCGGGGCGCGTGGGGTGCAGCAGGTCAAGCGGCTTCACGGGCTGCTCAAGGGCCGGCAGCTCCGGCAGGGCGTCCCAGGTCACCTGGGACCTCCGCAGGTCCGCACGGACCCGCTCAGCGAGCTTCTTGGTGTCCCGGCGGTTCATGACCGCCCCGACCGCGGCGCCCACCATGAAGGGCATGAGGTTCGGGAGGTTGCGCACCATGCGCTTCATGATCTGCTGGCGCAGCTCGCGCTTCACCTGGCCGCCGAGCGCCGCGTTGATCGACGCGGGTTTCACCACGTCGACGCCGCGCTCCTCGGTCCACGCGGTGAGGTAGGCGGAGCTGCGCTCCTTGAGGTTGCCCGCCGGGCGGCGGCCGTAGACCTCGTGGAGTTCGGCGATGAGCTTCAGCTCGATCGCCGCGACCCCGGTGATCTCGGCGGCCAGTTCCGCGGGCATCGCCGGCGGCACGGGCATCATCGCGGCGGCGCCGACCCCGGCACCGACCGTCGAGGTCGCGTTCGCGGCGCCGAAGATGAGCTTGTCCGCGAGTTGCTCGGCGTCGAGGTCCGGGAACTGCTTGCGGAGAGTCGCCAGGTCGCGGACCGGGACTCTCGGGGCGATCTCGATGACCCGGTCGGCGAGGTAGCCGATCCCGGCCTTGGCGCCGCGTCCGCTCTTGCGCACGCCCGCCCTGACTCCGTCCGTGACGGCGGCAACGCGGCCCTTGGACCCGGGGGCCCTGGACGCCTTGTCGGCCGCCGTCTCGTCGTGTGCCACATCAAGGGCGTCCGCTGGTCCGAGCGAGGCCGTTCCTGTGGGGGAAAAGCCCCGCTCGTCGTCGCGCACGCCGTCCGGGGTGGCGCTTTCCTGGTCCGCTCCGCGCTTGCGGAAGCGGCGCTTCCTCGGCGGGGTCGAGCCTGTCACGGCCGACCCTGCCCTAGTCGCAGTCGCGGCAGATCGGCTGGCCGTTCTTCTCCCTGGCCAGCTGGCTGCGGTGGTGCACCAGGAAGCAGCTCATGCAGGTGAACTCGTCCTGCTGCTTCGGGAGCACCCGTACGGCGAGCTCCTCGTTCGACAGGTCCGCGCCGGGCAGTTCGAGGCCCTCTGCGGCCTCGAACTCGTCGACGTCCACTGCCGAGGTCGACTTGTCGTTCCGCCGCGCCTTCAGTTCCTCGATGCTGTCCTCGTTGACGTCATCGTCGGTCTTGCGTGGGGTGTCGTAGTCCGTTGCCATGTCGCTCTCCCCCTCTGGGTGTCTGCGGTGTCTCAGCGCACGTAACGCGTGAGAGGCCGGACTTGTGCCCGACCTGAGGCGGAGATTTTGCCTCACATCAAGGTCTGTTACTCAATCGACACCCAACCGCACCCCTGAAGAGGTGATCGGTTTGGATGGCGATCGGGACCGTACACGGTCCGAATGTCGCACTTCACAGGCGCCACCCCGTGTACTTCCCGTGATCAAGACCCCTGAAAACCCGGATTTTCCCGGCTTTCCGACGACTTTCACGATCACGGAGAGTAGATGGCCGAAAATTCGCCCCTGTGATCGATCGCACACGAAATCTCCAGGAACAGGTCCCGAAAATTCCGCGCAAAGCGAACATCGCGGCGAGTCGCGGCAGCATCTCAGAGAGGAAGGGTGACTCGCATCACGAGCCCTCCCCCCTCGCGCGGCTCCGCGATGATACGGCCCCCGTGGGCCCGCGCCACCGACCGGGCGATCGACAGGCCGAGTCCCACGCCCTTGTCACTGCCCGTGCGCTCGGTCCTGAGCCGCCGGAACGGCTCGAAGAGATTGTCGATCTCGTACGCGGGCACCACGGGGCCCGTGTTCGACACCACGAGGACCGCCTGGCCGTGCTGGGCCTCCGTGGTGACCTCGACCCAGCCGTCCTCCTGCACGTTGTACCGGACGGCGTTCTGGACGAGGTTCAGGGCGATCCGCTCCAGCAGGACGCCGTTGCCCTGGACGACGGCCGGGGCGCGCTCCCCGCGGATCTCCACGCCCTTCGCCTCCGCCTCGGTGAGCACCTGGTCGACCGCGCGGTCGGCGACCTCGGCGAGGTCGACCGGCTTGCGCTCCACGATCTGGTTGTCGCTGCGGGCGAGCAGCAGCAGGCCCTCCACGAGCTGCTCGCTGCGTTCGTTGGTCGCCAGGAGCGTCTTGCCGAGCTGCTGGAGCTCGGGGGGCGCCCCCGGGTCGGAGAGGTGCACCTCCAGCAGCGTGCGGTTGATCGCGAGCGGGGTGCGCAGCTCGTGCGAGGCGTTCCCGACGAACCGCTGCTGGGCGGTGAAGGCCCGCTCCAGGCGGTCCAGCATCTCGTCGAAGGTGTCCGAGAGCTCCTTCAACTCGTCGTCCGGGCCGTCCAGTTCGATGCGCCGGGTCAGGTCCGTGCCGGCCACCCTGCGGGCGGTGCGCGTGATGCGGCCCAGCGGCGACAGGACGCGGCCCGCCATCGCGTACCCGAAGGCGAAGGCGATCACGGCGAGCCCCAGCAGGGCCAGCAGCGAGCGGCTCAGGAGGTTGTCCAGGGCGTGCTGGCGCTGTTCGTTGACGCAGGCGTTCATGGCGCTGTTGAGCTCACCCGCGGACGGGCTGGTCGGGAAGTTGCAGCTGTCGCTGGCCACCTGCCCCGAGACGATCTTGAACGGCAGGTCGCTGCCCACGTTCAAGGCCTGCGCGGCGAGCAGATAGATGATCGAGAGCAGCAGGATGCCCGCGATGAGGAACATGCCGCCGTAGAGCAGGGTGAGGCGTATACGGATCGTGGGGCGCAGCCACGGGAAGGGCACTTCGACCTTCCGCGGGTCCCAGGTCGGCTTCGGCGGCGCCGTCGGTGGCGCCGGGGTCGCGGCCACCGGGGATCAGATCCGGTAGCCGGAGCCGGGCACCGTCACGATGACGGCGGGCTCGCCGAGCTTCCGCCGCAGGGTCATGACGGTCACCCGGACCACGTTCGTGAACGGGTCGGTGTTCTCGTCCCAGGCCTTCTCCAGGAGCTGCTCGGCGGAGACGACGGCGCCCTCGCTGCGCAGCAGCACCTCCAGGACGGCGAACTCCTTGGGCGCGAGCTGGATCTCCTTGCCGTCGCGGAAGATCTCGCGGCGGTTCGGGTCGAGCTTGATCCCGGCGCGCTCCAGGACGGGCGGCAGCGGCACGCTGGTGCGCCGGCCGAGGGCACGCACGCGTGCCGTGAGCTCGCTGAACGCGAAGGGCTTGGGGAGGTAGTCGTCGGCGCCGATCTCCAGGCCCTCGACGCGGTCGCTGACGTCGCCCGACGCCGTGAGCATCAGGACGCGGGTCGGCATGCCGAGCTCGACGATCTTGCGGCAGACGTCGTCCCCGTGCACGAGCGGGAGGTCCCGGTCGAGCACCACGACGTCGTAGTCATTGACCCCGATGCGTTCCAGGGCGGCCGCTCCGTCGTACACGACGTCGACGGCCATGGCCTCCCGGCGCAGTCCGGTGGCCACCGCATCGGCGAGCAGCTGCTCGTCCTCGACGACGAGTACGCGCACGGCGCTGTCCTTCCTCTGTGCCCCTGCGGGCAGGTCTGTTCGTGGGGTGTGGCCTCCATCCTGCCCCTTTCGGCCATAAACCGGCTGTAAGGCGGTGTCCTGGCAGGGGAATGCGGGATTTTCTCCGACGGTTGAGGTTTCCGTGGAAGGGAGCCCGGGGAGGACGACTGCACACCCCGCGATCACGCTTTGTATGTGGCGCGCCACGAACCGCTTCTCCAGGGCGGCTTGAGACGTGATCGCCCCTTCTTGGGCACACCCCCGTGCCGACGACCCACGACCCAGCCGAGGGGGCGCAACCATGGACGCTTTTACCGCAGGACTGCTGCAGCGCATAAAGGCCACGGAATCCGACCTCACGAAGGCCCGTGAGACGGGCGACGACTTCCTTGCCGAGGTCGAGCAGGCCGAGCTCGAAGATCTCCACCGGCTGGCCGCCGAGCACGGGGTGGAGGTCGGCGTGCTGCACGCCTGATCCACACGTCAGCAGAAGGGCCCCGGCATCCGTGGACGAGATGCCGGGGCCCTTCCGCGTGCGCGCCTTCCGTGCTGGTCAGCGCCGGTCGGCGCCCATCAGCGCCGGTCCGCACCGCCCCCGCGCCGGTCAGTCGTGCCAGGCGCCGAGCTCTTCCAGGCGCCCCTGGAGGTCCTCGAAGAGGCCGGGCGGGGCGGCGACGGTCAGCTCGCCCGTGGGTGCCTCTCCGGGGCGTCCGCCGGTCAGCGCGCCCGCCTCCCGGGCGACGAGGTCACCGGCGGCGAAGTCCCACGGGTTGAGGCCGCGCTCGTAGTACGCGTCCAGGCGGCCGAGGCCGACGTCGCACAGGTCGATCGCCGCCGAGCCGCCGCGCCGGATGTCCCGGACCAGCGGGATCAGCTGCCGGGCCACCTCGGCCTGCCGGACGCGTCGCTCGGCGACGTACCCGAACCCGGTGCCGACGAGGGCTTGTTCGAACGGGGGCGCGGGGCGGGTGTGCGCGGGCTTGTCGTTGACGAAGGCGCCCTGGCCGAGGACCGCGCGGTAGGTCTCGCCGCGCATCGGGGCGTGCACCACGCCCACCAGCGTTTCGCCGTCCTTGCGGGCCGCGACGGACACCGACCAGTCCGGACGTCCGTACAGGTAGTTCACGGTGCCGTCGATCGGGTCGATCACCCACTGGACGCCGCTGCTGCCCGCGGAGCTCGCGCCCTCCTCGCCGAGCACGCCGTCGTCCGGCCTGCGCTCGGCGAGGAAGTCGGTGATCAGCTTCTCGGAGGCGATGTCCATCTCGGTGACGACGTCGACCGCGCTGGTCTTGGTGGCGGCCACGCCCAGGTCGTCCGGGCGTCCGTCGCGCAGGAAGGCCCCGGCCCGGTGCGCGGCCTCCAGGGCCACGCCGAGGAGTTCGGCCTTCAGCTGCTGGTCTGCGGGGTCGGTCACGACGGTGCTCCTTGTGCCTGCGGGCAGTGCCTGCGCGGCGCTGCGGGGTGCCCCTGCGGGGGCCGGGTCACGCGTACGGGCTGTCGGCGCCCGCGGCGGCGGGCTTCGGGGCGCGGGACGGGCAGCAGCCCACCGGGCACCGGTCGTGGCTCGCGCCGAGCGCGCCCAGGACGCAGGGGGCGACGTCACGCCCGCTCTCCGTGGCGGAGCGCTCCAGGATCAGGTCCCGCACCGCGGCGGCGAACCGCGGGTCGGCGCCGACCGTGGCGGAGCGGCGGACCGGCAGGCCCAGCTCGGCGGCCTTCTCCACGGCCTCGGTGTCGAGGTCGTACAGCACTTCCATGTGGTCCGAGACGAAGCCGATCGGGACCATCACCACCGCGGGCGCGCCCGCCGCGTGCCGCTCCTCCAGGTGGTCGCAGATGTCCGGCTCGAGCCAGGGGATGTGCGGGGCGCCGCTGCGCGACTGGTAGACGAGCTCCCAGGGGTGCTCGACGCCGGTCTCCTCGCGCACCGCCTCCGCGATGAGCCGGGCCACGTCCAGGTGCTGCGCCACGTACGCCCCGCCATCCCCGTGGTCCTCGACGCGGCCCGAGGTGTCGGCCGCCGCGGTCGGGATGGAGTGCGTCGTGAAGGCGAGGTGCGCCCCGTCCCGCACGTCGTCGGGGAGCTCGGCCAGGGACTTCAGGACCCCGTCGATCATGGGGCGGACGAAACCGGGGTGGTTGAAGTAATGCCGCAGCTTGTCGACGCGCGGCACCTCAAGCCCCTCGGAGGCGAGCACGGCGAGGGACTCGGCGAGGTTCTCGCGGTACTGACGGCAGCCCGAGTACGAGGCGTACGCGCTGGTCGCGAGGACGAGCACCCGGCGGTGGCCGTCCCGGACGAGCTCGCGCAGGGTGTCGGTCAGATAGGGCGCCCAGTTGCGGTTGCCCCAGTAGACCGGAAGGTCCAGGCCGTGCTCGGCGAAGTCCTTGCGCAGGGCGTCCAGGAGGGCGCGGTTCTGGTCGTTGATGGGGCTGACGCCACCGAACAGGAAGTAGTGCTGACCCACCTCCTTGAGCCGCTCCTTGGGGATGCCGCGGCCCCGGGTCACGTTCTCCAGGAACGGGACCACGTCGTCCGGGCCTTCGGGGCCGCCGAAGGAGAGCAGCAGCAGGGCGTCATAGGGCGAGGCATCGAGCGCATCGGGCATGTGTCCGATCCTGCCACCCGGCACCGACAGCCGAAAAATCATGGTGCGTCCGGGCCTGTCGGAACCGTAAGCTGTATTGGCCATCTTTACGCCTTACCGGGGCCCCTCCACGCGCGGCCGCCCCGGCGCTTCAGCGGAGTCCCACGTGCCAAGCCCCTACCGCGCCATCTTCGCCGCCCCCGGCACCAAGGGGTTCTCGGCGGCCGGCTTCCTCGGCCGGATGCCGCTGTCGATGATGGGCATCGGCATCGTGACGATGGTGTCCCAGCTGACCGGGCGGTACGGCCTGGCGGGCGCGCTCTCCGCGACCGTCGCGCTCTCCGCCGCCGCGATCGGCCCGCAGATCTCGCGTCTCGTGGACCGGTACGGCCAGCGCCGGGTGCTCAGGCCCGCGACCCTGGCGTCGCTGGCCGCGGTCGCGGGACTCCTGCTCTGCGCGAAGTACGGACTGCCGGACTGGACGCTCTTCGCCTTCGCCGCCCTCGTGGGCTGCGTGCCGAGCGTGGGTTCGATGATCAGGGCGCGCTGGGCCGTGCTCTACCGCGACACCCCGCAGCTGCACACCGCGTACTCCTTCGAGTCCGTGGTGGACGAGATCTGCTTCATCTTCGGCCCGATCATCTCGATCGGCCTCTCCACGGTGTGGTTCCCCGAGGCGGGGCCGCTGCTGGCCGGTGTCTTCCTCGCCGTGGGCGTCTTCTGGCTGACCGCGCAGCGGGCCACCGAGCCGGTGCCGCACGGGCGCGAACACCACACCAGGGGCTCGGCGCTGCGCTCCGGAGGGCTCCAGGTCCTGGTCGCGACCTTCGTGGCCACCGGTGCGATCTTCGGGTCCATCGACGTGGTGACGGTGGCGTACGCCGAGGACCAGGGCCACAAGGCGATGGCGAGCCTGGTCCTCGCGGTGTACGCGCTCGGCTCCTGTGTGGCGGGGGCGGCCTTCGGGCTCATGCACTTCAAGGGGGCGCCCGCACCTCGGTGGCTGCTGGGCGTGTGCGCGATGGCCGTGAGTATGATCCCGCTTCAATTGGTCGGGAACCTTCCGTTTCTGGCCGTGGCGTTGTTCATCGCGGGCCTCTCCATAGCGCCGACCATGATCACGACGATGGCCCTCGTCGAACAGCACGTACCACGCGCGAAGCTGACCGAGGGCATGACCTGGGTGAGCACCGGACTCGCGGTCGGCGTCGCGCTCGGCTCCTCCGCGGCCGGCTGGGTCATCGACGCGGCCGGATCGGACGCCGGGTACGCGGTCCCCGGACTCTCGGGGGCCGTCGCGGTCGCGGTCGGGTTCCTGGGGTATCGCCGGCTGAAGAGGCCGGTTCCGCGACGGGGAGGGACCCATGAGCACGGCAACGGGCACGGGCAGCGGGAAGAGCAAGGCGTGGCGTAACTGGGCGGGCAACGTCACCGCGCGCCCGGTCAGGGAGGTCACCCCCGCGTCGGTCGACGAGCTCACCGCCGCGCTGCGGCAGGCCAAGGAGGACGGCCTGAAGGTGAAGCCGGTCGGCACGGGCCACTCCTTCACCGCGACCGCCGCGACCGACGGCCTGCTGATACGCCCCGAACTCCTCACCGGCATCCGCAGGATCGACCGCGAGGCCGGCACCGTCACGGTGGAGGCGGGCACGCCGCTGAAGCGCCTGAACGCGGCGCTCGCGCGCGAGGGCCTCTCGCTCACGAACATGGGCGACATCATGGAGCAGACGGTCTCCGGCGCGATCAGCACGGGGACGCACGGCACGGGCCGCGACTCGGCCTCGATCTCCGCCCAGATCATCGCGCTGGAGCTGGTCACCGCGGACGGCACGGTCCTCACCTGCTCCGAGAAGGAGAACCCCGAGGTCTTCGCGGCGGCCCGGATCGGCCTCGGGGCGCTCGGCGTGATCAGCGCGATCACCTTCGCCGTGGAGCCCGTCTTCCACCTCACCGCCCGTGAGGAGCCGATGACCTTCGACAAGGTCACGAGCGAGTTCGACGCGCTCTTCGCCGAGAACGAGCACTTCGAGTTCTACTGGTTCCCGCACACCGGCAACTGCAACACCAAGCGCAACAACCGCAGCGCGGGCCCCGCCGCCCCGCCCGGCAGGATCAGCGCCTTCCTGGAGGACGAGGTCCTGTCCAACGGCCTCTTCCAGGTGGTCAACACGATCGGCAGGGCCGTCCCCGCGACCGTCCCCGGCATCGCCAAGATCTCCAGCAAGGCCCTCTCCGCCCGCACCTACACGGACATCCCCTACAAGGTCTTCACGAGCCCGCGCCGCGTGCGCTTCATGGAGATGGAGTACGCCGTTCCGCGGGCCGCCCTCGTGGAGACCCTGCGCGAGCTGAAGACGATGGTGGAGCGCTCGCGGCTGCGGATCAGCTTCCCCGTGGAGGTGCGTACGGCCCCCGCGGACGACATCACGCTCTCCACCGCCTCGGGCCGGGAGAGCGCGTACATCGCCGTCCACATGTACCGGGGCACGCCCTACCAGGCGTACTTCACGGCCGCCGAGCGGATCTTCACGGCGCACGAGGGCCGGCCCCACTGGGGCAAGATCCACACCCGTGACGCCGAGTACTTCGCCCGGGCCTACCCGCGCTTCGGCGAGTTCACGGCCCTGCGCGACCGCCTGGACCCGGGCCGCACGTTCGGCAACGCCTACCTGCGCCGGGTCCTGGGCGACTGAGCGCGCCCAGGACCCGGCCCGGACCGGAGACCGCCGCCTACGGGGTGGCGGTCTCTCCCCGCTGGCCGTCGTTCCCGTTCCCGGTGTCGCCGCCGCTCGACGGGGTCGGCGTGGGAGTCGGGGTGGGGGTCGGCGTAGGCGTCGGGTCCGTCTTCGAACCGTCGTCGTCCCCGGAGCCCGTACCGGAGTCCGAGCCCTTGTCCGGGTCGTCCTTCGTGCCGGAGCCCGAGCCGTCGCCGCCGTCCGGCGACTGCGGCTGCGACCCGTCCGGGCCTGGCGAGGCGTCTTCGCCCGGCCGGGAGCCCTCGTCCGTCCCCGTGGAGGCACCGTCGGACGGCTGCCCCGAGGGATCGGTGGAGGGCGTGGGCCCCGGGTCCGGCGCGCTGTTGCGGCCCGAGAAGCCGTTGCCGATCGTGGTCCCGTGCCCCCCGCTGAAGTCCTCGCCGGAGACGAGCTCGTACGTGGTGATGCCGGCCATGGCGACACCGAAGACCACGGCGGCCGCGATCAACGGCCGCTTCCAGCTGCGGACCTGCGTGCGGTGCGTGGTGCCTGAGGTGAACTCCTCCGAGGGGAGCGGCGCCTGCGCCGGCTCCCGCGACGCGCCCGGACCGGTCTGCCGCAGGACGCGCGTCGCGTCGTCGCGGGGCACCGGCCGGGTGGCGTCGACCGAACCGAGCAGCTGGGTCTTCTCGGCGTCGGCTCCGGCGTCCGTCACGGGCAGCAAGGTCGTGCGGTCCGGGTCGGCGCCCGGCACCGGCAGCACCGTCGTACGGTCGGCGTCGGCCTCCGTCACGGGCAGCAGCGTCGTGCGGTCCGGGTCCACGTCCGTCACCGGCAGCACGTTCGTGCGATCCGCCGCGTCGACCGCGGGAGGCAGCACCGAGGCCGGGTCCGGCTCGACCGGTCTCCCCCATGTCGTCGTCACGGGACCGGCCCCGGCCGTGACCCGCCCCGCCCCGGTGTGCGCCGCGGCGTCCGCGGGCGCCGAGGCTCTGAACGTCTGCGCCACCGGTGCGCCCGAGCCGTCGGTCAGCGGTACCTGACGCGCCCTCGGCTTGGCCTGCACGGTGACGTCACGTATCTGCTCTCCCGTGCGCCGGAAGAAGTGCTGGAAGACCGTGCCGCCGCAGGTCGCGACCGCACTCACCACGCCGGCGCCCAGGATCGTGCCGTAGACGCCGAAGCTGGAGGCGAGCTTCGCCGCCACGACCGCGGCCACGGCGCTCCCCGCCACCTGCGGCACACTGAGGTCGAGACGCCGCTTCTCCTCCGGCTCCGCCGACTCGTCCGGCTTCGCCCGGTCCCTCGACTCCTTGCCGGAATCCGGCTTTTCACGCATCTCCGACCCTTGCCTGCCTTTCTCGACTGACTGCACGAGAAAGGGACGTATGGGTGAAGTGGATAGTTCCGTTTCTGGAGATTCCGTGAAGTGTGCCACTCATGGACCACCCTGCCCGGGTATCCCCCCGCGCCAACTCCCGTCCCCCACGAGAAGTTCGGCGGCGCGGCGGACCACCCGCGTGGCCCGAATGGAGTACTGTTGCGAGCCCTGGGTCCGGTCTCCCACCTGGGTGCCCGGGGCCTGCCAGGTCCGCCGGGAGGGGGCTCGCTGCACAGGGTGACCAAAGTGGTCACTGAGAGTTGCGAAAAGGTAACCGTGCCATAACGGCGGCCTTGGGCCCACGCCCGACACGCCGGGCAACTCGGCAAGGTTGTGGCAGGCTGCACCCGGGCAGGCCACACTCGACTAGCGGAAGCAGCGACGCACGTGACGTCGGCAGGCACCACCCGGGAGGTCCCCATGCCCGAACTGCGTGTCGTGGCCGTCAGCAACGACGGCACACGGCTGGTGCTGAAGGCTGCGGACAGCACGGAGTACACGCTTCCGATCGACGAGCGGCTGCGCGCCGCCGTGCGCGGTGACCGTCCGCGTCTCGGCCAGATCGAGATCGAGGTGGAGAGCCACCTCCGCCCCCGCGACATCCAGGCGCGTATACGTGCCGGTGCCAGCGCGGAGGAAGTCGCCTCGCTCGCTGGAATCCCCGTCGATCGCGTCCGCCGCTTCGAAGGACCCGTGCTCGCCGAGCGCGCCTTCATGGCCGAGCGGGCCCGGAAGACCCCTGTACGCCGCCCCGGCGAGAACACCGGACCTCAGCTCGGCGAGGCCGTCGGGGAGCGCCTGCTCCTGCGCGGCGCCGACAAGGAGACCGTCCAGTGGGACTCCTGGCGCCGTGACGACGGCACGTGGGAGGTCCTCCTCGTCTACCGCGTCGCGACCGAACCGCACTCCGCGAGCTGGACGTACGACCCGCCCAGGCGGCTCGTGCAGGCCGTGGACGACGAAGCCCGCTCGCTGATCGGCGAGACGGACGACATCGCCGCGCCCGAGCCCAGCTTCCCGTTCGTGCCGCGCATCGCCCGGCTGCCCCGGGACCGGCCCTCGCTCGACCGGCCGCTGGACCGCGCCCTGGACCGGCAGTTGGAGCGCCCGACCGCGCCGCTGCCCCCGGAGCCCTCGGAGGACGGCGTGTCCACCGCCGCGACCACCGCCGTCTCCGAGTCGGAGCGGGACTCGCTCACCAGCCTCCTGGAGGCGGTGCCGAGCTTCCGCGGCGACATGATCGTGCCGGAGCGCCCCGCGCTGCCGGCCACGGACCTGCCGCCCGCCGAGGATCCCGAGCAGGACCCGGAGGCCGAGGAGCCCCCCGCGGCTTCGGCCGGCGCGGGTGCCGCTTACGCGGACGTCCTGATGCCGCGCTCGGTGGCCAGCCACCGCGACCGTCTCGTCGGCACCACCGACCGCCAGGCGGAGGCCGACGGCGTCCGCCCCGGACGGCGCGCCGCGGTGCCCAGCTGGGACGAGATCGTCTTCGGCACGCGCCGCAAGAAGCAGGAGTAGTCCGGCCAAGAGCAGTTCACCGTCGTACGGCGTCGGGGCCCCGCACCGGGCAGGTGCGGGGCCCCGACGGCGTTCCGTCGGCTACTGCGGGTCCGGGCCCTTGGCCACCGGGCGGGAGGCGTCCGACGACCACTCCGACCACGAGCCGACGTACAGCGACGCCGGGATGCCCGCCACCGCGAGCGCCAGCACCTCGTGGGCGCCGGAGACGCCCGAGCCGCAGTAGACGCCGACCTCGGAGGTGTCGGCGGCGCCCAGGGAGTTGAAGCGGTCCGCGAGTTCGGCGGCCGGCTTGAAGGTGCCGTCCGCGGTGACGTTCTCCGTGGTCGGCGCCGAGACCGCGCCCGGGATGTGGCCGCCGACGCGGTCGATCGGCTCGACGTCACCGCGGTAGCGCTCGGCCGCGCGGGCGTCCAGGAGCAGCCCGGAGCGGGCGAGCGCGGCCGCCGCGTCGGCGTCCAGGAGGTCCGTGGTGTTCGCCCGGGGCACGAACGAGCCCTCGGCCGCCGGACGCTCGTCGCCCTGCTCCAGCGGGCCGCCCCAGGCCGCGAGCCCTCCGTCGAGCACCCGGACCGAGGGATGCCCCGTCCAGCGCAACAGCCACCAGGCGCGTGCGGCGGCCCAGCCTTGTCCGCCGTCGTACACGATCACGTCCCGGTCGGCCGAGACGCCGGCCGCCCGCATCACCGCACCGAAGTGCTCCAGATCCGGCAGCGGGTGCCGTCCGGCCGCTCCCGCGGAGCCCGCGAGGTCGGCGTCCAGGTCGACGAAGACCGCTCCCGGGATGTGCCCCTTCTCGTACGCGGCGCGCCCGTCGAAGGCGGGGGCGCCCGCCGCCTTGGCGGTGCTGAGCTGCCAGCGGATGTCCAGGAGCACTGGCGGGTTCTCGCCCGCCAGGTCGCTCGCGAGTTCGGATGCGGAGATGATGGCATTCATGGCCCCATCCTTGCGCACGGGGTGGCCGTGTCGGCCGGGTCCGGCTACCCTGCTCCGCCGTACGACCGACGAACACGTGGCGTACAGAACCGGGCACGCCGTGTACTGCCGAACGACACCACCGAGCAATCGCGCGTTAACGGATGAGAAACGGCAAACCGGGCATCCTCTGGGCGGAGCCGGGACGAGCGACGCGGCCGGGGCGCGCGGCGCCGCGGGTGGTGCGAGCATCTGCACGGGCGGGCAAACGCACGGCATAGGTACGTGTGTTCGAAAGCGGAGCCGAGCGGCCACCATGACGGGCCGAGGAGAGAGTGACGATGACGGAGGCACGGGGGTCGACGGGTCAGCGTGACGGCTCGGGGGCCGTCCGCCGCGCGCCCGGCACACCCACCTGGGTGAGCCTGATGGCGCATGGCCTGGCCACGACCCAGGAGTTCTACGGAGCGTTGTTCGGCTGGGAGTTCCGGCCTGGCCCGGAGCAGCTCGGGCCGTACGTGCGGGCGCTGCTCGACGGCCATGAGGTCGCCGGGATCGGGCAGCTGCCGCCCGACCACCACTTGCCGATCGCCTGGACGCCGTACCTGGCGTCGGACGACGTGAACGCGACCGCCGAAGCCGTGCGGCACTGCTGCGGCACGATCGGCGTCGGCCCGCTGGACGCGGGTCCGGCCGGGCGGATGGCCATCGCGGTGGACCCCGCGGGCGCGGTCTTCGGGATCTGGCAGGCGGCCGAGCACCTGGGCGCCTCCCTCGCCGGGGCGCCCGGCACCCCGGCCTGGAACGAACTGGTCACGCAGGAGACGGCAGGCGTCGTCAAGTTCTACCAAGCGGTCTTCGGCTACACCGAGGAGGCGGTCGTCTCGGCCGACTTCGACTACGTGACGCTCCAGGCCGACGGCCGGCCGGTGGCCTCGGTGCACGGCGTGGGCCAGGCGCTGCCGCGCGACCGCGGGGCGCACTGGATGACGTACTTCGAGGTCGCCGACGTGGACGAGTCGGTGGCGCGGGTCGTCGAACTGGGCGGGCACGTCGTGCGGCCCGCCCGGGCGGGCACCCATGGGCGGGTGGCCACGGTCGCCGATCCGGAGGGCGCGGTCTTCACCCTCGTGCGCTCGGAGAGCTGACTCAGACGCGGGACGCCGTGTCGACCGGCAGCACGTCGGGCGACAGGGCGCCCGCGCGCGAGGTCGCCGCCGTCATCCGGCGCCGGTGGTGACGACGGCACAGGACCTCGTAACCCACCTCGTCCGCCGCGTGGTTGACGTCGCCGACGACGACCTGGGCGCCTTCGACGACCATCGCGCCGTTGATGGTGCGGGCGTTGTGGGTGGCGCGGGCTCCGCACCAGCACAGCGCCTCGACCTGCAACACCTCGACGCGGTCGGCGAGTTCCACCAGGCGCTGCGAGCCCGGGAAGAGCTTGGAGCGGAAGTCCGTGGTGATGCCGAAGGCGAACACGTCGAGACCCAGGTCGTCCACGACGCGCGCCAGCTGGTCGATCTGCCCGGGAGCGAGGAACTGCGCCTCGTCCGCGATCACGTAGTCCGCGCGGCCGCCCTGCGAGAGGTGGTCGACCAGATGGGCGTAGAAGTCGAAGTCGTCGGCGGCCTCGATCGCGTCCGTGACGAGCCCGAGCCGCGAAGAGAGCTTGCCCTCGCCCGCGCGGTCGTCACGGGTGAAGATCATCCCCTTCAGACCGCGGGCCGAGCGGTTGTGCTCGATCTGCAGAGCCAGCGTGCTCTTTCCGCAGTCCATCGTTCCGGAGAAGAACACCAGCTCGGGCATGGGGGGTTGAGGCCTTTCGAGACGTACGAGGGGACGGGGTCGCCGGGCGTCCGGTCAGGAGCGTACTTCGACGAGCGGCACGAGCTGCTCGACGGGGGTCATGGAGCCGTGCATGCCGACCAGGGCCGACTCCTTCGGTTCCTTCTCCGTGGCGATGATCGCCACGTCGTCGTGGGCCGCCGCGATGACGTCGCCGAAGCGCGCGTACACCCGCTCGTCGACGGCGCCGGGCGGGCCGAACCAGCCCGCCGCGATGGCCTCGTCCCTGCTCGCCACCCAGAACTGCTCGCCGAGCACCTCGCGCCAGACGGTCAGGACGTCGTTCTCGGCGCCCGGCACCGCGTACACGTGGCGCGCGCGGCCCTCGCCGCCGAGGAGGGCGACGCCGGCACGCAGCTCCCAGTCCTCGTCGAAGTCGATGCGGGACCGCTCGTCGAAGGGGATGTCGAGCATGCCGTGGTCGGCGGTGACGTACAGGGCGCTGCGCGGCGGGAGCTGTTCGGCCAGGCGCTGGACCAGCCGGTCGACGTACATGAGCTGGCCGCGCCAGGCGTCGGAGTCGACGCCGAAGCGGTGGCCCTTGCCGTCCACCTCCGCGTAGTACGTGTAGACCAGCGAGCGGTCGCCCGCGCCCAGTTGCTCGGCCGCGAGGTCCATGCGGTCCTCGCCGGAGAGCTTGCCGCGGAAGCTGCCGCCGCTCAGCGCGATCTTGGTGAGCGGGGTGTTCTGGAAGGTCGGGGACGACACCTGGGCGGTGTGCACGCCGGCCGCGTGGGCCTGCTGGAAGACCGTGGGGTACGGCTGCCACGCGCGCGGGTCCGTCCAGGGCTGCCAGCGGAGCTGGTTCATCAGCTCGCCGGTGGCGGGGTTGCGCACGGTGTAGCCCGGCAGGCCGTGCGAGCCCGGGGGCAGGCCCGTGCCGACCGAGGCGAGGGAGGTCGCGGTGGTGGCCGGGAAGCCCGCGGTGATGGGACGCCCCGTGCCGCCGCGGGACGAGCCGATGAGCGAGGTCAGGAAGGGCGCCTCGTCGGGGTGGGCCCGCAGCTGCTCCCAGCCGAGGCCGTCGATCAGGAAGACGCAGTTCCGGTCGGCCGGCGCGAGTTCCGGGATGAGGGGCGAGAAGCCCTCGACGCCCTGGTGGGCGACGAGCGTGGGCAGCAGGTCGGCGAGCGAGCCCACGCCGTACTCGGGCACCGGCGCGGAGTCGAGGGAGAGCGGCTGTACGTCGTCCCAGGCGGGCAGGGACATCAGCGGGCGGTGTCCGCGGTCGCCTCGGACAGCGCCTGCGCGAAGGCCAGGGTCTGGCGCACGGTGTCCGGGCCGTCGCCGGCCTCGCTGACCCGGAGGCTGAGGTCGTCGGCGGTGGAGCTGCCGGTGTACCCGTGGTCCGCCTCGCAGTTGGGATCGCCGCAGGCGGCGGGCTCCAGGTCGATGCGCGACACGGCGCCCCAGCCGATGGTCAGGACGACCTCGCGGGGAAGCGAGCCCGGGACGTACTTCTCGGGGTTGGCGACGACGCGGCTGACGACGACCGATGAGATCCGGCCGATTTTGACCGACTCCGTGGAGGTCGTCGCGTACGGCGTCGGGGAGGTGCTGTCCGCCGCCTGCTCGTCCGTGTGGCTGACGATGAAGCGGGTGCCGGTCAGGACGAGGACCGTCACGTGCCGGCGCACTTCGTTCGCGTCGAACGTGGTCTCCTGGTGGACCAGGTAGGACCCGATGGGCTCGCCGCCGATCGCGGCCTCCACCGCCTCGGCCACGAGGGCCGGGTAGTAGCCGCTGCGCTCGATCGCGGCGCGCAGCCCCTGGGTCGTCGTACCGGTCTTTGCCATGGAGTCCATCCTACGACCCGACGGAGGGCGCACGGTGCCCCAGTGGCCGCCTCAGTACCCGGGCAGTGCCCGCGGGCCGAGGTCGTTGCGGGCCGGCGGCGGCGCGAGCCGCACGGAGGCGCCGAGGACGGACAGGCCCCGCTGGGCGACGACCACGGGCTCCAGGGACACGGCGACCACCTCGGGGTGATCGTCCACGAGGCGCGAGACCCGCTGGAGCAGCTCCTCGAGGGCGGGGGTGTCGACCGGTGCGGAACCGCGCCAGCCGAAGAGGAGCGGGGCGGTCCGGATGGACCGGACCAGGGAACCCGCGTCGCGCTCGGTGACGGGGATCAGCCGGTGCCCCGTGTCGCCGAGCAGCTCGGAAGGGGCGCCCGCGAGCCCGAAGGAGAGCACCGCTCCGGCCGCCGGGTCGATGACCGCCCGGACGACGGTGTCGACGCCGCGGGGCGCCATCGCCTGCACGACGGGCCGCAGCTCGGCGGGCTTGCCGAAGGCCAGGGTCAATTCGGCGTAGGCCCTGCGCAGTTGTTCCTCGTCCGCGAGATCGAGCCGTACGCCGCCGAGGTCGGCGCGGTGGCGCAGGTGCGGGGCCGTCGTCTTGAGCGCCACGGGGTAGCCGAGCGTGCGGGCCGCCGCCACCGCCGCGTCCGGGTCCGGCGCGGGCAGGGCGTCGCGTACGTCGATGCCGTACCGCCCGAGCAGTTCGCGGGCGTCGTCCTGGGCGAGGGTGGCGCCGCGGGGATCATCCTGCTCGGCGAGCAGCTCGTCGATCCGCCGGGCGGCCCCGCTCTCGTCGATGTCCTCGTACTCGTGGACCTTCCCGGGCTCCTTGGCCTCGCGCCGCCACTGGGCGTACTTCACGGCTTCGGCAAGCGCCCGGACGGCACGCTCGGCGGCGGGGTAGGCGGGGATGCGGTGGGGGTGGGCGGCGCCGCTCCCGGCTGCTTCAGCCTCGGGCAGGTGTTCCGCGGCGGGATCGGGGGCTCCCCCGCCCGTACGCGGTGGGGTGCTCGGGGAAGGGGCGGCACCGCGCTCGGCGCCGGGTGCCGAGGAGACCGGGGCCGGGGCGTCGGGGCGGGTCCGGCTGGCCGCGGCCAACGCTTCGGCGAGCCCGCCCAGTTCCACGTGCACCACGGCCACGGGCTTCGCGGGGCATCCGGCGGCCGCCGCCCGCAGCGCGGCGGCGAGGTCCTCGCCCTCGGGGGACGCGGTGGCCCCGTCCTCCCCCACCCAGGGGATCGCCGTGACGATCACCGCGTCGCAGGCGTCGTCCGACAGGGCGTCGGCCAGCGCGGCCCGGAAGTCCGCGGGCGTCGCCCCCGTGGTGAGGTCCCGCGGCGGGAGCGGCCGGAGCCCGTCGGCGACACACGCGTCGTACGTGAGGAGCCCGAGCGACTCGGAGTTCCCGAGGATGGCCACCCGCGGCCCGGCGGGCAGCGGCTGCCCCGCGAGGAGCAGCCCCGCGTCCACCATCTCGGTGACGGTGTCGACCCGGATGACCCCCGCCTGGCGCAGCAGCGCCGACACCGTGGCGTGCGGCAGGCGCGTGGCCTGCACGGCGTGCCCCGTGGGCGCGATCCCGCTGTGCCGGGCGCCCTGCACCACGACCAGCGGCTTGGCCGTCGCCGCGCGCCGGGCGAGCCGGGTGAACTTGCGCGGGTTGCCGATGGATTCGAGGTACATCAGGGCGACGTCGGTGTCCGGGTCCTCGTACCAGTACTGGAGGACGTCGTTGCCGGACACGTCCGCGCGGTTGCCCGCGCTCACGAAGGTCGACAGGCCCGCGCCCCGCCGGTGGAGCCCGGACAGGAGCGCGATGCCGATCGCACCGGACTGGGTGAAGAGGCCGATCCGGCCGCGCTCGGGGGGATGCGGGGCCAGCGAGGCGTTGAGCCGCACGTCCGGCGAGGTGTTGATGACGCCGAAGGCGTTCGGGCCGAGGATGCGCGTGCCGTACGACCTCGCCTGCCGCACCAGTTCGCGCTGGCGCTCCCGCCCCTCGGGGCCGCTCTCCGCGTATCCGGCGGAGATCACGACGAGCCCGAGCACCCCGCGCTCACCGCACTCGGCGACGGCCTGCGGCACCCGCTCGGCGGGCACGGTGACGACGGCGAGCTCGACGGTCTCGTCGATGTCGCGCACGGAGCGATGGGCGGGCACGCCGTCGACCTCGGTGCCCTCCTCGAACGCGCTGTTCACCGCGTACAGCTGGCCCGTGAAGCCCGCGCCCCGGAGATTGCGGAGCACGCTGCGCCCGACCCCGCCGGCCGTGCGCCCGACGCCGATCACGGCGACCGACTTCGGCGTGAGCAGCCGCTGCACCGAGCGCGCCTCGGCCCGCTGTTCACGGGCGCGCTGCACGGCGAGCGAGCGGTCGGTGGGCTCCAGATCGAATTCGAGCCGTACGACGCCGTCCTCGAAGCTGCGCTTCTGCTGGTACCCGGCATCGGTGAACACCTTGATCATCTTGGTGTTCGCGGGCAGCACCTCGGCGGCGAAGCGGCGGATGCCGCGCTCCCTGGCGACGGCGGCGATGTGTTCCAGGAGCGTGGAGGCGACCCCCCTGCCCTGGTGGGCGTCCTGCACGAGGAAGGCGACCTCGGCCTCGTCGGCGGGCGCACTGGCGGACATGCCGCGCTCGTCGATGCGGTCGAAGCGCACGGTGGCGATGAACTCGCCGCCGACGGTGGCCGCAAGACCCACCCGGTCCACCTGGTCGTGATGGGTGAAGCGGTGTACGTCCTTGGCGGACAGACGGGGGTAGGGGGCGAAGAAGCGGTAGTACTTCGATTCGTCCGAGACCTGCTCGTAGAAGCTGACCAGGCGGTCCGCGTCCTCGGCCGTGATCGGCCTGATGCGGGCGGTGCCTCCGTCACGCAGCACGACGTCGGCTTCCCAGTGGGAGGGGTATGCGTGCCGGTCCGACGGGGTCTGCATGGGCCCAGGGTACGGGTCGCGGGGGCGCTCCCGCCGGGGCAGGCTAGGAGACGTCGCGGGGCGGGACGAGGGTCCGTGGCACGAGGACGTACGGTCGACGGAGCACGGACCATCGGCCGGCGCCGTACGGACCAACGGCCGGTGGAGCACCCGCGACGGCATGAGACACTGGTCTAGACAAGTGCGAGACACCTGGAAGGGCAGCAACACATGGCTGAGCGCCGCGTCAACGTCGGCTGGGCCGAGGGCCTTCACGCCCGACCCGCCTCCATCTTCGTCCGCGCGGCCACCGCCGCCGGCGTCCCCGTGACGATCGCCAAGGCTGACGGCAACCCCGTGAACGCCGCCTCCATGCTCGCGGTGCTCGGTCTGGGCGCGCAGGGCGGCGAGGAGATCGTGCTCGCCTCCGACGCCGAGGGCGCGGACGCCGCTCTCGACCGTCTGGCGAAGCTGGTCGCGGACGGCCTCGAGGAACTCCCCGAGACCGTCTGACGACGACCGGCACGCATTCACGCGCATTCACCGAAGGGCCCGCCCGATACCGGGGCGGGCCCTTCGGCGTTTCCGCGCCCGCCGCCCACGAAATACTCAGGGGAATTGTTCTGCATTCGGGCAGCAGAATTCAACCGTCCGCCGCCCGGCCGAATAGCACTTATTTGTATACGGCGCTTCTGTTAATACCGGAGGCCCGTCGTGTTGACGGCGTGTTGCCAATGCCTCACACGATCACGGCACGCACGGCGTTCGCGGCACCTCTGGCATTCATGGCGCCAGCGGTGCTCGCGGCGCCCGCTGCGCGGGGAAAGCGCGGCCGGTGCGCGGCCGTCGACCGCTCCGCGTGCGACGCGGTGAGCGACCTGGCCCGCTCGGCGTCCCCGCGCGCCACCGCGTCGACGATCGCGGCGTGTTCGGCCCAGGCCTCCGCGGGGGCGGCCGACGTCTCCAGCACGTACATCCAGGCGATCTTGTGCCGGAGCTGCGTGAGCAGGGCCGTGAGGCCCGGGCTGCCGGACGCCTGGGCGAGCGTCTCGTGGAACCAGCCGCCCAGGGAGCGCAGATCCTCGCTCCGGCCGTGCCGCGACCGCTCCTGGCCGAGCCGCACGAGGCCGCGCAGGACCTTCAGATGGGCCTCCGTGCGGCGCTGGGCGGCGCGGGCGGCGCCCAGCGGCTCCAGGAGCGCGCGGATCTCCAGGAGGTCGGCCGCCTCCTGCTCGGTGGGCTCCGCGACGCACGCGCCCGCGTGCCGGCGCGTGACGACGAACCCCTCGGCCTCCAGGGTGCGCAGGGCCTCGCGCACGGGGACGCGGGAGACCCCGTAGCGGCGCGCGAGCAGTTCCTCGGTGAGCCGGCCGCCCCGTTCGTAGACACCGGAGACGATGTCGTCCCGGATGGCCGTGCATACCGAGTGCGCGGGAATGCGCATGACTGACCTCCGCCTTAATCCCCGCGAAACGCGGTCGATCGACGCCTGCTCCGCGACTCTATTGCAGAACGGCCGAATTTCCGACGGGCGGCCGAAATCCAGGGATACTTTTGGCCAAAGGAGATACGGGAACGGCGAAAGCCCCGGCTCTCGACGAGCCGGGGCTTTCGGTGAATCGGTGCTCTGCGGCGTCCGCCGGGATCAGTGCCGATCAGGCGTCGACCAGGCCTCTGTCAGGCCCGTCAGGCGTGGATCAGACGTTGACGCCGTGCGAGCGGAGGTACGAGATCGGGTCGATGTCCGTGCCGTAGTCCTCGCCGGTGCGGGCCTCGAAGTGGAGGTGCGGGCCGCTGGAGTTGCCCGTGGAGCCGGAGAGGCCGATCTGCTGGCCGGGGGTGACCGCCTGGCCGACCGTGACGCCGAGGGACGACATGTGGCCGTACTGGGTGTAGGTGCCGTCGTTCATCTTGATGACCACGTTGTTGCCGTAGGCGCCGCCCCAGCCGGCCTCGACGACGGTGCCGGAGCCCACCGCGTGGACCGAGCTGCCGGACGCGGCGTGGAAGTCGATGCCGGTGTGGCTGCCGGAGGACCACATGGCGCCGCCGGTCTGGTAGCCCGTGGAGACGTACGAGCCGGAGATCGGGGCGACGTAGGTGTTCAGGCGCTTGCGCTCGGCCTCGCGAGCGGCACGCTCCTTGGCCTCGCGCTCCTTCTTGGCCTTAGCCTTCGCCTCGGCCTCGGCCTTGCGCTTGGCCTCCTCGGCCTTCTTCTTGGCGGCCTCTTCGGCCTTCTTGGCGGCCGCGGCGGCGTCGGCGGCCTGCCGCTGGGCGGTGGCCTGCGCGTCGATGCTCTCGGCGAGCGAGTCGCCCACGGAGATGGCCTGGGTCAGACCGGTGTGTTCGAGGGCCGCCGCGTCGTCGGCGGCGAGCGCCGGAGCGGCCAGGCCTCCGATGACACCGGTGGTGGTGAGGGCTGCGACGCCCGCCACGTTCGCGGTCGTACGCGTGAGGCGGCTCGGGCGACGGTGCTTCCCGGTGGCACGGGTGAACGCCATGAAGCGGCTGATCCTTTCCTTCCTTCTCGCCTACCGGGTTAGCTGACGGGTTCGGAGCAGGAAGGTCTCCTACGGATCCCTCACCTCTCGGCAAGGTTCCCGATTCACCCCAAGGGGACATGTGGGTCCCCGGCTCCCCTGGCTCGCGCCGTACGGGGACTCGGCGATGACTGTCCGGTGCCGCGGGCGCGGCGTACTGCATGACGAACAGCCGGGATGACGCTAAGCGGGCCGTCTTTCAAACGACAAACGGATCAGAGCATTTGTAGCGCACGCCACAGGTCAGACACGCAATCTCCATAGCAATTCGGACATATGAGAACCCCAGGAGCAAAATCCAGCCACTGGGGTCCCCATATGTCCTGACTGACACTCAGCCGGTGACCACACTCACTTCACCGATGCCGAGCGCCCTGACGGGCTCCTCGATCCGCGCGGCGTCACCGACGAGCACCGTCACGAGACGGTCCACGGGGAAAGCGCTCACCACGGCGGCGGTGGCCTCCACGGTGCCGGTCGCAGCCAGCCTGCGGTACAGCTGGGCCTGGAAGTCGTCCGGCAGGTGCTGCTCGACCTGGTCGGCGAGGGTGGCCGCGACGGACGCCGCCATCTCGTACTTGAGCGGGGCGACGCCCACCAGGTTCTGCACGGCCACGTCGCGCTCGGCGTCCGTGAGGCCGTCGGCGGCGAGGGTGCGCAGGACCTTCCACAGGTCGTCGAGCGCCGGGCCCGTGGACTCGGTGTCCACGGAGCCGCTGATGGCCAGCATCGCGGCGCCGGTGCCCTCCGGGGTGGAGCGCAGGACCTGGGCGAACGACCGTACGCCGTAGGTGTATCCCTTCTCCTCGCGCAGGACGCGGTCCAGGCGCGAGGTGAGGGTGCCGCCGAGGCAGTACGTGCCGAGCACCTGCGCGGGCCAGACGCGGTCGTGGCGGTCCGGTCCCACGCGGCCGATGAGCAGCTGCGTCTGGACGGCTCCGGGGCGGTCCACGATGACGACACGCCCGGTGTCATCCGCCGTCACCGGAGGCACCGGACGCGGCTCGGCGGTGCCGCCCGTCCAGGCGCCGACGGTGTCGGCGAGGACGGCGTCCAGGTCGATGCCGGTCAGGTCGCCCACGACGACGGCCGTCGCCGTGGCGGGCCGCACGTGCTTCTCGTAGAAGGTGCGCACCGCCGCCGAGTCGATGGCCGTGACCGTCTCCTCGGTGCCCTGGCGCGGGCGCGACATGCGCGAGGTCGCCGGGAAGAGCTGGCGCGAGAGCTCCTTGGCGGCGCGGCGGCCCGGGTTGGCGGCCTCGTGCGGGATCTCGTCCAGGCGGTTGCGCACGAGGCGCTCGATCTCGCCGTCCGCGAAGGCGGGGGCGCGCAGGGCGTCGGAGAGCAGGCCCATCGCCTTCGGCAGCCGGGAGACCGGCACCTCCAAAGAGACACGGACGCCGGGGTGGTCGGCGTGCGCGTCCATGGTGGCGCCGCAGCGGTCGAGTTCGGCGGCGAAGTCCTCGGCGGAGTGCTTGTCCGTGCCTTCGTTGAAGGCCCTCGCCATGATCGTGGCGACGCCGTCGAGGCCCTTGGGCTCCGCGTCGAGCGGCGCCTCGATGTGGATCTCCACGGCGACGACCTGCTGGCCGGGGCGGTGGCAGCGCAGCACCGTGAGGCCGTTGTCCAGGGTGGCGCGCTCGGGCGCGGGGAACGCCCACGGCCGTGCGGTGCCCGCCTGGGGCTGCGGGTGGAACTGCATCGTTGCGGCCTCGCTCACTTCGCCGCCTCCTCTTCGTCCTCGTCGGTGGCTTCGCCGGCCTCGGCGGCCGCGTTGCCCTCCACGGGCTCGTACACGAGCACCGCGCGGTTGTCGGGGCGCAGACGGGCCGCCGCGGCCGCCTTGACCTCGTCCGCGGTGACGTCGAGGACGCGCCCGACGGCGGTCAGGGCGAGCTGCGGGTCGCCGAACAGGACGGCGTACCGGCACAGTTCGTCCGCGCGGCCCGCCACCGTGGCGAGCCGGTCGAGCCACTCGCGCTCCAGCTGTGCCTGGGCGCGCTCCATCTCCTCCTCGGTGGGGCCCTCTTCCGCGAAGCGGGCGAGCTCCTCGTCCACGGCGGCCTCGATGACCGGGACCTCGACGTCGCCGGACGTCTTCACGTCGAGCCAACCCAGCGAGGGGGCGCCGGCGAGCCGCAGCAGGCCGAAGCCGGCCGCCACGGCGGTGCGGTCGCGGCGCACGAGGCGGTTGTAGAGCCGGGAGGACTCGCCGCTGCCGAGGACCGTGAGCGCCAGGTCGGCCGCGTCGCACGCGCGCGTGCCGTCCTCGGGCAGGCGGTAGGCGGCCATCAGGGCGCGGGCCGGGACCTCCTCCTCGACGACCTCGCGCAGCTCCTTGCCGATGATGTCCGGCAGCGAGCCGTCGCGCGGCGGCTGCTTGCCGTCGTGCGAGGGGATCGACCCGAAGTACTTCTCGACCCAGGCCAGGGTCTGCTCCGGGTCGATGTCGCCGACGACGGACAGGACGGCGTTGTTGGGCGCGTAGTACGTGCGGAAGAAGTGCCGCGCGTCCTCCAGCGTCGCCGCGTCCAGGTCGGCCATGGAGCCGATGGGGGTGTGGTGGTAGGGGTGGCCCTCGGGGTACGAGAGGGCGGTCAGCTTCTCGAAGGCGGTGCCGTAGGGAACGTTGTCGTAGCGCTGGCGGCGCTCGTTCTTCACGACGTCGCGCTGGTTCTCCATGGATTCTTCGTCGAGCGCGGAGAGCAGCGAGCCCATGCGGTCGGCTTCGAGCCACAGGGCCAGCTCCAGCTGGTGTGTGGGCATGGTCTCGAAGTAGTTGGTGCGCTCGAAGCTCGTGGTGCCGTTGAGCGACCCGCCCGCTCCCTGGACCAGTTCGAAGTGGCCGTTGCCGTGCACCTGCTTCGAGCCCTGGAACATGAGGTGCTCGAAGAGGTGGGCGAGGCCCGTACGCCCCTTGACCTCGTGGCGCGAGCCGACGTCGTACCAGAGGCAGACCGCGGCGACCGGGGTCAGGTGGTCCTCGGAGAGCACCACGCGCAGGCCGTTGGCCAGCCGGTGCTCGGTCGCTGTCAGGCCGCCGGAGCCGGCCTCGGCTGTGGCCGTGTGACCCATGGGCATGTACGTCCCTTCGATCGCGAAAAACTGGAAATTCTGCCAGTCCTGCCACTGTATGCAAGCGTGCCGACAACCTGTGAAGTTCCCGCTCCGCGCTCGGCGTAGTCGGCCCCGAAGTCCGGGTCGTGGTCGGCGTTGTCAGTGGGACAGTCCACAATGGTCGGCGTCAGATCCCGTTGAAGCCCTGGCAGACACCGTGAAGGAGCCGCAGCAGCGATGGCCCGCCGCAGCACGAAGACCCCGCCGCCCGACGAGTCGTTCGAGGAGAAGATCCTCGACATCGACGTCGTCGACGAGATGCAGGGCTCCTTCCTCGAGTACGCGTATTCGGTCATCTACTCGCGCGCCCTGCCGGACGCCCGCGACGGCATGAAGCCGGTGCACCGCCGCATCGTCTACCAGATGAACGAGATGGGCCTGCGCCCCGACCGGGGGTACGTGAAGTGCGCCCGTGTCGTCGGCGAGGTCATGGGTAAGTTGCACCCGCACGGCGACGCGTCGATCTACGACGCCCTGGTCCGTATGGCCCAGCCCTTCTCCATGCGCCTGCCGCTGGTGGACGGCCACGGCAACTTCGGCTCGCTGGGCAACGACGACCCGCCGGCCGCCATGCGGTACACCGAGTGCAAGATGGCCGACGCCACGTCCCTGATGACGGAGTCGATCGACGAGAACACCGTCGACTTCGAGTCGAACTACGACGGCCAGGAGCAGGAGCCGGTCACCCTCCCGGCGGCCTACCCGAACCTCCTGGTGAACGGCGCGTCGGGCATCGCCGTCGGCATGGCGACGAACATGCCCCCGCACAACCTCGGCGAGGTCATCGCCGCCGCCCGCCACCTGATCAAGCACCCCGGGGCCGACCTGGAGACGCTGATGCGTTTCGTGCCGGGCCCGGACCTGCCCACGGGCGGCCGGATCGTCGGCCTGACCGGGGTCAAGGACGCGTACGAGTCGGGGCGCGGCACCTTCAAGATCCGCGCCACGGTGGCCGTGGAGAACGTGACCGCGCGCCGCAAGGGCCTGGTCGTCACCGAACTGCCCTTCTCGGTGGGCCCCGAGAAGGTCATCTCGAAGATCAAGGACCTGGTCGGCTCGAAGAAGCTCCAGGGCATCGCCGACGTCAAGGACCTCACGGACCGCTCGCACGGCCTGCGCCTGGTCATCGAGATCAAGAACGGCTTCGTCCCCGAGGCCGTCCTGGAGCAGCTCTACAAACTGACGCCGATGGAGGAGTCCTTCGGCATCAACAACGTCGCCCTGGTCGACGGCCAGCCGCTCACCCTCGGCCTCAAGGAGCTCCTCGAGGTCTATCTCGACCACCGCTTCACCGTCGTGCGCCGCCGCAGCGAGTTCCGCCGCGGCAAGAAGCAGGCCCGGCTGCACCTGGTCGAGGGCCTGCTGGTCGCCCTTCTGGACATCGACGAGGTCATCCGCCTCATCCGCTCCAGCGACAACTCCGCCCAGGCCAAGGACCGCCTGATGGAGCGCTTCTCGCTGAGCGAGGTCCAGACGCAGTACATCCTCGACACGCCGCTGCGCCGCCTCACCAAGTTCGACCGCATCGAGCTGGAGTCCGAGCGCGACAAGCTCAACGCGGAGATCGAGGAGCTGACCCGGATCCTGGAGTCGGACGCGGAGCTGCGCAAGCTGGTCTCGGGCGAACTGGCCGCGGTGGCGAAGAAGTTCGGCACGGACCGGCGCACGGTCCTCCTGGAGTCCTCGGGCACCCCGGCGCCCACGGTGTCGTTGCAGGTCGCGGACGACCCGTGCCGCGTGCTCCTGTCCTCGACCGGCCTCCTGGCCCGCACGGCGAACGGCGAGCCGTTCGCCGAGAGCGACACCAAGCGCGTCAAGCACGACGTGATCGTCTCCGCCGTCCCCGCGACCGCGCGGGGCGAGGTGGGCGCGGTGACGTCCGCCGGGCGGCTCCTGCGCCTGTCCGTGGTGGACCTGCCGCAGCTCCCGGAGACGCACGCGGCACCGAACCTCTCCGGAGGCGCGCCGATCTCGGAGCTGCTCTCCCTGGAGGCGGACGAGAAGCTGATCTGCCTGATGACGCTGGACGAGTCCTCACCGGGCCTCGCCCTCGGCACCGAGCAGGGCGTGGTCAAGCGGGTGGTCCCGGACTATCCGTCGAACAAGGACGAGCTGGAGGTCATCACCCTCAAGGACGGTGACCGGATCGTCGGCGCGGCCGAGCTGCGCACCGGCGAGGAGGACCTGGTCTTCATCACGGACGACGCCCAGCTCCTGCGCTATCAGGCGTCGCAGGTCCGCCCGCAGGGCCGCCCCGCGGGCGGCATGACCGGCATCAAGCTCGCGGACGGGGTCAAGGTCATCTCCTTCGTGGCGGTGGACCCGGCCGTGGACGCCGTGGTCTTCACGGTGGCGGGCTCGCGCGGCACGCTCGACGACTCGGTGCAGACGACGGCCAAGGTGACGCCGTTCGACCAGTACCCCCGCAAGGGCCGCGCCACGGGCGGTGTGCGCGTCCAGCGCTTCCTGAAGGGCGAGGACTGCCTGAGCTTCGCGTGGGCGGGCCCAACACCGCCGCTCGCCGCCCAGCGCAGCGGCCTGCCGGCGGAGCTGCCGGAGATCGACCCGCGCCGCGACGGCTCGGGGGTCTCGCTGTCGAAGCCGGTGGCGGCGGTGGCGGGCCCGGCCTAGGCCCTACTCCGCGGGCTCCGGTTCCTGCACGTACCGCAGTACGCCCCACATGCTGTGCTCATCGGCATCAGCGTGCGGGGCGTACGCGCGTGATGCCTCCAGCTCCTTCTCCAGGCCCGGTACGTCGACGCCTGACCCGATGAGGACGAGCTGGGTGAGCCGGGGCTCGCCCGGGGCCCACGGCTCGGGGTAGAAGCGCAGGAACCGCCCCACGGCGTGCACGGCGTACTTGTTGCGCGGATCGGCGGCGCCGAAATCGACGTACCCCTTGATGCGGTAGAGCCCGGCGGGCCGGCTGTCGAGGAGGGCCATGAACGGGCGGGGCGCCATCGGCACTTCGGAGGAGAAGGAGAGGCTCTCGTAGGCGGAGTGCAGGTGGTCGTGATGCCCGCCGCCCTCCTCCTCCTTCTCCTCCTTCTCCTCGTGATCGTGCAGGTCGTCGAAGGACAGTTGCCCGGTCCTCTCCCCCACGGGCTTCCGGTCGAGAAGCAGCTCCACGTCGACACGCCCGTACGAGGCGGGGACGACGGCCGCCCGGTCGGTGAGCCCGCGGACGAGGGCGAGGACGCGCTCCCGCTCCTCCTCGGGCACGCGGTCGGTCTTGTTGACCACGACGAGGTCGGCGATCCCCAGATGCCGGTCGACCTCGGGGTGGCGCTGCCGGGTGGCGTCGAACTCGACGGCGTCGACGACCTCGACCAGCCCTCCGTACACGACGTGCGGGTTCTCGCTGGCCAGGACCATCTTCACGAGCTCCTGCGGCTCGGCGAGCCCGCTGGCCTCGATGACGATGACGTCGATGCGGGCGGAGGGCCGGGCGAGCCGCTCCAGGTACGCGTCGAGCTCACTGACGTCCACGGCACAGCACAGACATCCGTTGCCCAGCGAGACGGTGGAGTCCCCGAGCTGCCCGGCGACGGCCATGGCGTCGATCTCGATGGACCCGAAGTCGTTGACGACGGCGCCGATCCGGGTGCCGCCGCTGCGGTGCAGCAGATGGTTGAGGAGGGTCGTCTTGCCCGACCCCAGGAAGCCGGCGAGGACGACGACCGGGATCTGCCCGGCACACGGCTGAGTCAACGTGCGACCCCTTTCACACGGACGCGTGCACCGGCGCGAGCACCGGCTCTCGTACGAAGAATGAATTCCGCCCCAGGATACGAGCGCGCGGAAACACCGCGAAGTGAACGATTGTTAGCGGCGCAGGCGGGGCACACATCTGGCACGGCGTCGGGACATGCGACCACAGCTGCCTTCCGTGCGCCTCCTCTCCGCCTCCCCGCCGATCAGAGCCGCTCGGCATCCTGGAAGGCGGCAAGCGCACCGCCCATCGCTCGCCGGTCCTCACCCTGTCGACCCGCACCGACGACCGGCGGGCGGTCGCTGATCCGGGGGATGACATGGCCACACAGACTTTTGGAATACGCGCGATGAGTTCCGCCGTCGGGGCGGGACTCGCCTTCGCGTTCGGGGCCTTCGCCCTGCTCGCCGCACAACAGCGGCGTTACGCCGAACTCCGGCTACAGGTCGACAAGGCCGAGCAGGCCGACCGGCGCCGCACCATGATGGCCGAGCAGCACGAACTGCAGCTCTATCTTCTGCGCAAGGCGATCGACGATCCGGACCTGGCTGCCGTGTTCAGCATCGCCGAGGCGGAGTCTCCCGCTCAACAGCGGCAGTTCCTCTTCGCCAACGCGCTCTACACGAACGCCCTGCTGGCCTACCGCATCGGCGTGGTCAATTGGGAAGAACTGCACGGGCATGTGCGCGTGATGTGCGCGAACCCCATCTTCCGCCAGTACTGGCAGGCGACACGCCATCAGCGGGCCAGCCTGAAGGACTCCTCGGACGAGGCCCGGGTGGGATACATGACGGACATCCTCATCCGTGAGCTGGAGGAATCCGAGTCCGACGAGTGGTGGGTGGTGGGGGAGCCACCGGCCGAGGACCAACCACCGGCCAAGGAGCGGCCGCCATCCGAGGGTCAACCACCCGGCGGGTAGCGGGAAGTTGGTCGCGGCGCGCGGAGATTCGGGCTAACGGGAGGCTACCCTTACCCCGCTAAGACCCTCTTCAATCCTAAGGACCGGGATCCTCTTGAAGATCGTGCGCCGCATCGGTGCGTCTCCACGCCAACGTGGCAGTCTCACCGGCGACACCTGCCCCGACATTTTCGAGCTCAGCGACGGCAACTTCGCCGTCATCGGGACAGAGGCCACAGCATCTCTCGACAGCGAGCTGCCCTCGGACGCCGCTCGCGCGGACTACGAGCGCATCGTGATCATCAGCAGGGAGACACTCATCCGCGCAAAAGCGGACATCCCCAGCGTCTGAGGCGGGGGCGCAGTGCTGAGACAGGCACCCGCCCTGGCCTGCCCGTCGAGGTCGGTGCCCCGGTCACCCCGTTGAGGCCCATCTCCGGAAAGCACGGCCCGCCTTTCGCGCAGAGGGGGTCTCACCCTTCCCTCTCTCCGCCCATATTCGCCACGTGAGGTCCGGCGCCAGACCGGTGCCGGACTCCGCGCGCGTGAGGGGCCCCTCGTGCGTGTCAGCCCTCGTGCACGTCAGCCCCCGTGCACGTCAGTCCCCGTGCACGTCAGCCCCCGTGCATGTCAGACCGGCACCGGCACCGGCGGCACCGCCCCCACGTAGCGGGCCGCGGGGCGGATGATTTTTGAGTCTTCCGCCTGTTCCAGGACGTTGGCTCCCCAGCCCACCACCCTCGCCGCGGCGAACGTCGGCGTGAACATCTCGCGCGGCAGACCGCACAGCTCCATGACGACGCCCGCGTAGAACTCCACGTTGGTGTGCAGCTCGCGCCCCGGCTTCAGCTCGGCCAGGATCGCCTCCACCTGCCGCTCCACCTCGACGGCGAACTCCACCATCGGCCCACCGAATTGCTGGGCGATCCCCCGCAGCATGCGCGAGCGCGGATCCTCCGTGCGGTAGACGGGGTGGCCGAAGCCCATGATCCGGTCCCCCGCGAGCACCCGCTCGCGGATCCACCCGTCGATCCGGTCGGGCGTCCCGATCGCGTCGAGCGTGTCGAGCGCACGGCTCGGCGCCCCACCGTGCAGCGGACCCGACAGCGCTCCCACGGCCCCCACCAGACAGGCCGCGACATCCGCACCGGTCGAGGTGATCACCCTGGCCGTGAACGTCGACGCGTTGAAGCCATGGTCAATGGTTGAGATCAAGTACTGCTCGATGGCCCTCGCCCGCTCCGGCTCGGGCTCCGAACCCGTCAGCATGTAGAGGTAGTTGGCCGCGTACGACAAGTCGTCGCGCGGCTCCACGGGTTCGAGCCCCTGCCCCAGCCGGTACAGCGCCGTGAGCAGCGTGGGCACCACGGCGGTCGCGGCGAGGGCATCGGCACGGCGCCGGTCGGCGTCGATGTCGTACACCGGGCGAAAACCCTTCGCCGCGCCGAAGAGCGACAGCGCCGTCCGCAGTCCGGAGAGCGGCCCCGACAGGGCGCTGGCGCGGGCCACCGCCGGCAGCGCGGCACGCACCTCCTCCGGCAGCCGGCGCAGGGCAGCGGTCCGCGCGGTGAAGGCGGCCCGCTGCCCGGCGTCCGGCAGCTCGCCGTGGAACATCAGGTGCCAGACATCCTCGAAGCCGCGGGTTCGCGCGAGCTCGACCGCCGAGTACTGGCGGTAGTGGTAGAAGCCCTCGTGTCCCCTGACGTCCCCGAGCCGGGTCTCGGTCACGACGACGCCCGCGAGCCCGCGGGGAACCTCCACGGGGCCGGTGGGGGTGGTGGTGGAGCCATTGATCGGCATGTTTCTCCCTCGACTTCCTTCCACGACGTACTTCCTGCACTTACTCCCTGGATTTACTCCCTGGACTTGATTTGACTGTCCATGCTTGACTCAATACCTGTCAATATTGATCCAATCAATGTAGGCCCAGAGTGGATACGGTGACGCCCATGACGGATCAAGAGGCCACCCCGAAGGAAGGCCGGCGCCTGAGCACCCGGGAAGCCGCGGAACTGCTCGGCGTGAAGCCGGAGACCGTGTACGCCTACGTGAGCCGCGGCCAACTCAGCAGCCGCCGCGGCCCCGGCTCCCGGGGCAGCACCTTCGACGCCAAAGAGGTCGAGTCGCTCTCCCGCAAGAACCGCCGGGAGCCCGCCGCCACCTCCGCGAGCGGCGAACTCTCGGTCCGCACGCGCATCACGCTCATCGACAAGGACCGCTACTACTACCGCGGCGTCGACGCGACGGAGCTGAGCCTGGCCCACTCGTACGAAGAGGTCGCCGAGTGGCTGTGGACCGGCGTCCTGCGCCCCGGAATCCGCTTCACCGCCCCGGAGGAGACCACCCGCGCCGCCCGCCGCGCCGTCGACGCGCTCCCCGAGCACAGCGGCCCCACCGACCGCCTGCGCGTGGCCGCCATCGCGGCCGCCGCAGCCGACCCGCTCCGCTTCGACCTCGCCGAGGAAGCCGTCGTCGGCACCGCACGCACCCTCATCCCCACCCTCGTCGCGGCGCTGCCCCCGGTCACCCGCGACCACCGGGACGAGGGCCCGCTCGCCCGGCGGCTCTGGGCGCGCCTCAGCGGCCGGGCGCCTCACGAGGCCTCCCTGCACGCCCTGGACACCGCGCTCGCCCTGCTCGTCGACCACGACCTGGCCGCGTCGACGCTCGCCGTCCGCGTGGCCGCCTCCGCCCGCGCCCATCCGTACGCCGCGGTGTCGGCCGGTCTCGGCGTCCTGGAGGGCCCCCTGCACGGCGCGGCCAGCGGCCTCGCGCACCGCATGCTCCTGGACGTCCTGGACCGGGGCAGCGCGGCCCCCGTGGTGGCCGACGAGCTCCGCGCGGGCCGCCGCGTCCCCGGTCTCGGCCACCGGCTCTACCCCGGCGACGACCCGCGCGCGGAGGCCCTGTTCGCCCTCCTGGAAGTCATCCCCGAGGCGGGGCCCGCCCTGGCGGCGGCCCGCGACGTGGTGGCCACCACGGCCCGCCACACGGATCTGCACGCCAACGTCGACCTGGCCCTCGCCGTCCTGACCGCCTCGTCCGGGATGCCCGCCGAGGCAGGCGAGACGATCTTCGCCGTGGCGCGCACGGCCGGGTGGATCGCCCACGCCCTGGAGGAGTACGAGGAATGCCCGCTGCGCATGCGCCCCAGCGGGCAGTACGTGGGACTGCGCCCGCCCCAGCCCCTGCCCGTGCCCACGCCCACGCCACCCCAGGGAGGATGAATCACCCCCGGAGGTGAGGCAGGTTAGGCTCACCTCTGTGAGTAAGTGCGCCACCGCTTCGCGGGATCTCGACGAGCCTCTCGCGGGGACCGCCGCCACCGCGAAGACCTGGCTGCTGCTGGAGCAGCCGGGCCCGTGGGGCGCCAAAGCGCTCACGGCGAGCCACCTGGATCCGGAGGTCGGCCGCGCCCTGGAGGCCGCCGCCGAGGGAACAGGCGTACGGGTCGCGCTCATCCGCCGCCCCGGCCGCCACGCCGACAGCCACCCCTCGGCACGCCGCCGGGTGTATGTGGCCCACACCGTGCCCGGCAACACCTGGCTGCGCGGTCATGTCACGGACCGGCCGCAGGAGTTGCTCGACCTCGACTTCGCGGCGCTCGGCGCGGGTGACCACGGCGGATTCGGCACCCCGCACACGGGCGACCCGCTCGCCCTGGTCTGCACGAACGGCAAGCGTGACCGCTGTTGCGCGCTCCTGGGCAGGCCGCTCGCCGCCGAACTCGCCGCGTCCGGTGAAACCGGCGCCTGGGAAGTCACTCATCTGGGTGGTCATCGCTTCTCCCCCACGCTACTGGTCCTGCCTTACGGCTATGCGTACGGCCGCGCCGGGCAGGCCGCCGTCAAGGAGATCCTCGACGGGGTGCGGACGGGCCGCGTCGTGACCGAGGGCTGCCGGGGCAGCTCCGCCTGGGACCGCCCCGGACAAGCCGCCGAGCTCGCGGTGCGCACCGCGACGGGCGAGGACGCCGCAGGCGCGCTGAGCGTCGTCGGGACCGACGGCACGGCCCCGCGCTGGGACGTGACGGTGGCCCACGGCGACGGACGCCGCTGGCGCGTGACGGTCACCCAGGGGGCAGCGCTGCCGCCCCGGCCCGAGAGCTGTGGCGCGGCACTGGCCACCCCGGCGCGCATGGACGTGGTGGCGGTACGGCCGATCACGCGGGGAGCCGTACAGGAGATCCCCGCCACAGTGACTTCGGAGTAGCCCTCCGCTCGCCGTACCGTTCGTACACATGAGCCCGACCTCCCCTGCCCGACGACTGCGCCTCGGTCTGCCGCGGCGCGTCTTCTCGCAGGTGCTGCTCATGCAGCTGGCGATCGCCGCCGGGGTCGCCGTGCTCGCCACCGGGCTCTTCCTCGCGCCGCTCAGCGACCAGCTGGACGACCAGGCGATGCGCCGCGCGCTCGCCATCGCGCAGACCACGGCGGCCCAGCCGCAGATCGCCGAGGACCTGCGCGCCTCGAAGCCTTCCGTCGGCGGGCCCGTGCAGGCGGAGGCGGAACGGATCCGGCGCGCCAGCGGCGCCGAGTACGTCGTGATCATGAACAAGGACGGCGTGCGCTGGTCCCACACCGACCAGGACCAGATCGGCCAGGTCGTCTCCACCGACCCCAGCGACGCGCTCGCCGGAGACGAGGTCATGGAGATCGACGACGGCACCCTGGGCCGCTCGGCCCGCGGCAAGGTGCCGCTGCGGGACCTCGACGGGAAGATCGTGGGGGCCGTCTCGGTGGGCATCGAGTACGACAGCGTCCGCGCCCGGCTGATCCATTCGATCCCCGGGCTCTTCGCCTACGCGGGCGGGGCGCTCGCCGTCGGCGCCCTCGCCGCCTATCTGATCTCGCGCAGGGTGCAGCGGCAGACCCGTGACCTGGCCTTCTCCGACATCTCGGCGCTCCTGGCGGAACGCGAGGCCATGCTGCACAGCATCCGGGAAGGCGTGGTGGCCCTGGACCGCGCCGGCCGCGTGCGCCTCCTGAACGACGAGGCCCAGCGCCTCCTCGGCCTCGGCACGGAAGCCATCGGGCAACCGCTCGACAGCGCGCTCGGCCCGGGCCGTACGACCGACGTCCTCGCCGGCCGGGTCACCGGCACCGACCTGCTGACCGTGCGCGGGCAGCGCGTCCTGGTCGCCAACCGCATGCCCACGGACGACGGGGGCGCCGTCGCCACCCTGCGCGACCGCACCGAGCTGGAGCAGCTGGGCCGCGAACTGGACTCCACCCGCGGTCTCATCGACGCCCTGCGCGCCCAGGACCACGAACACGCCAACCGCATGCACACCCTGCTCGGCCTCCTGGAGCTGGAGATGTACGAGGAGGCGGCGGAGTTCGTCGGCGAGGTGGCGGGCGCGCACCGGGTGACCGCCGAGCAGATCACGGAGAAGATCGGCGATCCGCTGCTGGCCGCGCTCCTGGTGGGCAAGGCCACGGTCGCCGCCGAGCGCGGGGTCGTTCTCGCCGTCCCGCGCGACACCGCGCTGCCCGACCGGCTGATCGACCCGGGAGGCCTGGTCACCATCGTCGGCAATCTCGTCGACAACGCGCTCGACGCGGCGGCGGGCAGCCTCCACGCGCGCGTGGAGGTCGATGTAGGCACCGAGGGGCGCGCCGTCGTCCTGCGGGTGAGCGACACGGGCCCCGGGGTGCCGCCCGAACGACGCGAGACGATCTTCACGGAAGGCTGGTCCACCAAGGAGCCTCCGGCGCACGGCAAGCGCGGCATCGGGCTCGCCCTGGTCCGCAGGCTCGCCGAGCGGCAGGGCGGCAGCGCACGGGCCGACGCGTCGCCCGACGGAGGCGCCGAGTTCACCGTGGTCCTGCCCGAAGCCCTCGCCCAGTCCGAACTGGCCCCCGCGACCGGACCAGCTTCCACGTCCGAGCAGAGCCCCACGGAGGAGACACGATGATCGAGGTGCTCGTCGTGGACGACGACGTGCGCGTCGCGGACGTCAACGCCGCCTACGTGGCGAAGGTCCCCGGCTTCCGGGTGGCCGCCAAGGCCCACAGCGCCGCCGAGGCACTGCGTCTCGTCGGGGAACTCCCCGTCGACCTGGTGCTCCTCGACCACTATCTGCCGGACGAGACCGGCCTGGCGGTGGTCCGTACGCTGCGGGAGCGCGGCCACCAGACCGACGTGATCATGGTGACCGCCGCGCGCGACGTGGCCACCGTGCAGGCCGCGATGCGCCACGGCGCCCTCCAGTACCTGGTCAAGCCGTTCGCCTACGCGGGACTTCGCGCCAAACTCGACGCGTACGCGACCCTGCGCCGCACGCTCGACGGCGGGGGCGAGGCCGAACAGGCCGAGGTCGACCGCATCTTCGGCGCACTCTCGGCCACTCCGGCACCGGAGCTGCCCAAAGGCCACTCCCCCACCACGGCCGAACTGGTGCGCAGGGCCCTGATGGGCGCGGAAGGCCCGCTGTCCGCACAGGAGCTTGCGGACCGCACCCGGCTGAGCCGCCAGACCGCCCAGCGCTATCTGAAGCTCCTGGAGCGCTCCGGCCGGGTCCGGCTCAGCCTCAAGTACGGCGACACGGGCCGCCCGGAGCATCGCTACGAGTGGGCCTCCAGCGCCTCCTAGGCTCCCGCCTTCTCGGCCCCCCTGCGGGCAGGGGGCGTCACGCGGCGCCGGCCCCGGTGAGGGAGCGCACCTCGGTCTCCGCGTGCTTGGCCTCGTCGGCGGGCTCCGCCGAGGTGACGGTGCCCAGCCATCCGGCGAGGAAGCCCAGCGGGATGGAGACGAGCCCCGGGTTCTCCAGCGGGAAGTACTGGAAGTCCATCCCCGGGAAGAGCGAACTCGGCTCTCCGGACACCACGGGTGACAGCACGACGAGCACCAGGGAGGGCACCAGGCCCCCGTAGACGGACCAGACCGCGCCGCGCGTGGTGAAGTTCCGCCAGAACAGCGAGTAGAGCAGCACGGGCAGATTCGCGGACGCGGCGACCGCGAACGCGAGGCCCACCAGGAACGCCACGTTGAGGTCCCGGGCGAGCAGACCCAAACCGATCGCAACCACCCCGATCCCGGCGGCCGCCAGGCGCGCCACCGCCACCTCGCTGCGCGGCTTCGCGTGCTTGCGCCGCAGCGACGCGTACAGGTCGTGGGCCACGGACGCCGAGGAGGCGAGCGTGATCCCGGCGACGACGGCGAGGATGGTGGCGAAGGCGATCGCGGCGACGACGGCAAAGAGAACCGTTCCGCCAGTGGAGTCCGCTCCGCCGCCCAGATCGAGCGCGAGCAGCGGCACCGCCGTGTTCCCCGCGGCATTCGATCCGCGCACGGCGTCGGAACCCACGATCGCGGCGGCACCGAAGCCGAGCACGATCGTCATCAGGTAGAAACTGCCGATGAGCCCGATGGACCAGACGACGGACCGGCGGGCGGCCCGCGCGGTCGGCACCGTGTAGAAGCGGGACAGGATGTGCGGGAGCCCGGCCGTGCCGAGGACGAGCGCGAGCCCGAGGCTGATGAAGTCCAGGCGCGAGGTCCAGTCGCCGCCGTACTTCAACCCGGGGGCGAGGAACTGGCTGCCGTGCCCGCTGCGGTCGGCCGCGGTCCGCAGCAACTGGTCGAAGTCGCCGTGGAAGCGCACCAGCACGAGCACGGTCAGCGCGATCGCCCCGCACATCAGCAGGACCGCCTTGACGATCTGGATCCAGGTGGTGGCCCGCATCCCTCCCAGCGACACATAGACGACCATGAGCGCGCCGACGCCGATCACCGTCCAGGACTGCGCCGCCCCGCTCGTCCCGCCGAGGAGCAGCGCCACCAGAGAGCCCGCCCCCACCATCTGCGCCACCAGATAGAGAACGGACACGGTCACCGAGGACGTGCCCGACGCGATGCGCACGGGCCGCTCCCTCATCCGGGAGGCCACGACGTCGGCGAGCGTGAACCTGCCGCAGTTGCGCACCAGTTCGGCCACCAGGAACAGCACGACCAGCCACGCGACGAGAAAACCCACCGAGTACAGCAGCCCGTCGTACCCGAAGAGCGCGATCAGTCCGGAGATGCCGAGGAAGGACGCGGCCGACATGTAGTCGCCCGCGATGGCGAATCCATTCTCCATCGGCGAGAAGAGCCGCCCTCCGGCGTAGAACTCCTCCGCCGAGCCGTGCCGGTTGCGGCTCACCCAGGTCGTGATGGCGAGCGTGACGGCCACGAACACGCCGAAGAGCAGCAGCGCGAGCGTCTGGTGGTTCCCGGTCATCGCTCGCTCCCCCGGGCCGTCTCCTGCTCGGTCCGCCGGTCGTGTTCCCGCTGCTCCAGGACCCGTTTCTGGTCCTGCTCGCGCTTCTGCTCGAAGACGGCCCAGCGCAGATCGAGCGCCGCGCGATCCCTCCTGAGCCGGGCGTGCCGGGCATACGCCCACGTCAGCAGAAAGGTGGAGAGGAACTGCCCGAGTCCGGCGAGCATCGCGACGTTCACCGCTCCGGCCACGGGCCGCGCCATCAGCCCCGGCGCGGTCGTCGCCGTCACGACATACGCGACGTACCAGGTGAAGAAGACGGCCACCCCGGGGACGACGAACCGGCGGTACCGCCCGCGCACCTCCTGGAAGGCAGCACTGCGCTGGACCTCCAGATAGATGTCGGCCGCGGTCGCGATCCGCTCCGGCGCGGCTCGGGGCGGCACCACGGGCGCCGGCGCCCCCGTGCCGTCCAACTCGCCCCAGCCGGACGCAAGCGCGTCGTACCAGGGATCCCTCGGATCACCGGTCCGCGCCTGCCCCGCATCGCGTCCGTCGTGCTTGTCCACCGAACTCTCCTTGTCCGCAGCCTTGTTCGGCCGCGTGCCCAAGGATGGACAGAACGGGAAGATCCCTGACTCTTCTCTCCCAGCTCTTCACCCCATCAGGTGAAGGACCGACCCAAACACCCCCACAAGACCCCCACTCACCCAGGCTTCGCCGTCGGCGGCTTGGCGAGTCCGTGCCCATAGGCGTAACGGACCGCCTGCGCACGGTCCTTGAGACCCGTCTTGGCGAACAGATTGTTGATGTGTGTCTTCACCGTCGCGGTGGAGACGTGCATGGCGCGGGCGATTTCCTGGTTCGTCATCCCCTCGGCGATCAGGACGAGCACCTCGGTCTCGCGCGTGGTGAGACCGTCGGGCGGTTCCGGTGCGGGCGCGGGCTGCTCGGGCTCCGCAAACCGCTCCAACAGCCGCCGCTGGATCCGCGGCGAGAGCCCCGCGTCCCCCGACAGCACGTCCTCGACGGCACGCACGATCTCGTCCCCGCCCGCGTCCTTGGTCAGATAGCCGCGCGCACCGGCTCGCAGCGCGGGGAAGAGCGAGTCGTCGTCCGCGAAGGTCGTCAGCACCACGACCTGCGTCCCGGGGTACTCCGCACGGATGCGCCGGGTGGCCTCCGCGCCGTCGACCCGCGGCATGCGCAGGTCCATCAGGACCACGTCAGGGGCCAGCTCCGCAACGAGCCGCACGGCCTCCTCGCCGTCACCCCCGGAGCCCACAACCTCGATGCCGGGCAACAGCCCCAACAGCATCACGATGCCCTCGCGCACCACCGTCTGATCGTCGACCACGACCACCCGCGCCGGCGCCTTGGCACGGCCCTCCGGCATGCCGTCCCCCGCCGTCATGTGGGCACCTTCAGCGTCACGATGAACCCCTCCTCACCAGGACCCGCCGCCAGTGAACCGCCCAGCAGCTCGGCCCGCTCCCGCATTCCGATCAGACCGTATCCGGCCCCGGACGCCGCCAGTTCGCCCGGCGTCCCGCCGGAATCCCGTACGTCCAGGGTCACTTCTCCCTCTTCGTACGCCAGTCGCACGAACACCTCCGCGCCCGGAGCGTGCTTGCGGACGTTCGTCAGGGCCTCCTGCGCGACGCGGCGCACCGCCTGTGAGGCCTCGGCGGGCAGCGCGCGCCGCTCCCCCGTCACGGACACCGAAGCCTTGTCCGAGAAGACCAGCTCCCGCAGGAAGTCCTCGACGGGCGTCATCTCGCCGCGCAGGGCGGAGAGCGCCTGCCGGGTCTCCGCGAGCCCTTCGCGGGCCATGGACCGCGCCGCCACCACGCGCTCGAGTATCTGGTCGCGCGACGCGTCACCCTCGATCAGCAGCCGCGCCGCCTCCAGATGGACGAGCTGTGCGGAGAGGCTGTGCGCGAGCACGTCGTGGATCTCCCGGGCGATGCGGGCCCGCTCGGCCAGGGCGGCCGTCTCGGCCTCCGCGGCGCGGGCGGCCCGCTCCTGGGCGAGCAGCCGCCGGGCGTTGCCCCGGGCGTCGGCGTCGAGCCGCAGCGTGTAACCGGCCAGTGCGAGCCCGACGACGATCAGGGCTGTGGTCAGCCAGCCGTCGTCGTTGTGCACCGCGAACGCGGCCAGCGCCACGGGCATACAGACCCCGGCCACCACCAGCGGCAGCCGCTCCAGGGCCAGGAACGCCGAGCCGCACCAGAGGACGAGCGCCAGCACGCTCCAGTCGCCCGCCTGAGCGGCGTACCCCGCCCCCATCAGCAGAGCCAGCAGAGTGACCGAAGGCCACAGCCGACGGGCGAACGACATCCGCAGAAACGCCCACACCAGCCCGCCGCACAGCACGACCAGGCCGACCCCGGCCACCAGACGCCAGCCTCGGTCGTCACGGAAGGCGTTCCACAGCAGGCTGCCGCCGATCACCACCCTCAGGACCCTGACGAACCACAGCCGGGCGGCGCTGAGTCCTTCCCGCGTGAGCCCTTCCCGGGAGGGCCAACTCATCCACCGGTCCGAGATCACACGGGTCCACCGGTCCGAGATCACACGGGGTCCTTCCGCATCGGCTGGTACGCCGCGTCCGCAACACCGTACGCCGGGCGCAGCAGGCCGGCCCGCTGCGCCAACAGGCCGCTGCGCACCAGGAGCGTGGCCGCGAGCGCCAGCATCAGCGCGGCGCCGCCCTGCCGCACCCCCAGCAGCGCGCCGATGCCGAACAGAGCGAGCCGCAGCGCGATCCCGGCGCCCCATACGACGGCGGTGGCCTTGGTCCCCTTGCCCCACACGGCGCCGTCCGGGGCCGCCCACACATGCGTGGTCCGCGCCCAGCCGAAACCGATGGCCAGACCGACGAGAAGTTCCACGGCGAGCAGGGCGCCGGCCGTGGCTCGGTGGTGAGGATCGAGCAGATCGGGCTCGCGCACGGCCAAGAAGACCAGCACGGCTGGTATGACCCACCAGCGCCCGTCCGCGGTGATCTGCTGCGCCTTGAACTGGCGCGCGATCACCCACGCGACGACGGCGCAGACCACCAGAACATTGGTGAGCCCAGACATGTCGGCCTCCGAGGGGCGAAGAAGAGCGGAGCCGATCCAACGAGGATCGACGCCTTCGACGCTACGGAAATGGCCTGGTCAGGACATCGGAGCAGGGGTGGAACGTGGGTGGAGCCACGGGCTCCACCCACGGGTGGAGTGCGGCCCGTGACCAGACCGATGGGGGCAGCCCGTGGGCCAGGACGGACGAGCTTGCCCCGCAGGGGCCGGCGCGTCCCGCGAGGCTGGCGCGTCCCGATCGAACGGAACGCCCCGGCCCCGCGAGAGCAGAGCGCTACGCGTCGATGCGCGAACGGTCCAGCGTCGCCGCGGAACTCGTGATGAATTCCTTGCGGGGCGCCACGTCGTTGCCCATCAGCAGATCGAAGACCTGCTCGGCGGCGTCCAGGTCGCCGATGTTGACCCGCCGCAGCGTGCGGTAGCGGGGGTCCATGGTGGTCTCCGCGAGCTGGTCCGCGTCCATCTCGCCGAGGCCCTTGTAGCGCTGGATGGAGTCCTTGAACCGGATCCCCTTGCGCTGGTACTCCAGGAGCGTCTCGCGCAGCTCGTTGTCCGAGTACGTGTAGACGTACTTGTCCTGGCCCTTCTTCGGCTGCACCAGCTCGATCCGGTGCAGCGGCGGCACGGCGGCGAAGACCCGGCCCGCCTCCACCATCGGTCGCATGTACCGCTGGAAGAGCGTGAGCAGCAGGATCCGGATGTGCGCGCCGTCGACATCGGCGTCGACGAGCAGAATGATCTTCCCGTAGCGCGCCGCGTCGATGTCGAAGGTCCGACCGGACCCCGCCCCTATGACCTGGATGATCGCGCCGCACTCGGCGTTCTTCAGCATGTCCGTCACGGACGCCTTCTGAACGTTGAGGATCTTGCCGCGGATCGGCAGGAGGGCCTGGAACTCGGAGTTCCGTGCCAGCTTGGCGGTGCCGAGCGCCGAGTCGCCCTCGACGATGAAGAGCTCGCTGCGCTCCACGTCGTCGCTGCGGCAGTCGGCGAGCTTCGCGGGCAGCGAGGAGGACTCCAGGGCCGTCTTCCGGCGCTGGGCGTCCTTGTGCTGCCGGGCCGCGATGCGCGTGCGGGCCGCGGCGACGGCCTTGTCCATCACGGCGCGGGCCTGCGCCTTGGCGTCCCGCTTGGTGGACGTCAGGAACGCCTTGAGCTCCTTGGCGATGACGTTGGCGACGATGCGGTTGGCCGCCGAGGTGCCGAGCACCTCCTTGGTCTGGCCCTCGAACTGCGGTTCGGCGAGACGGACCGTGACGACCGCCGTGAGTCCCTCCAAGGCGTCGTCCTTGACGATGTCGTCCTCGGCGACCCGCAGCACCTTCTGGGTGCGCATCACCTCGTTCATCGTTTTGGTGAGGGAGCGCTCGAAGCCCGTCACGTGGGTGCCGCCCTTGGGGGTGGCGATGATGTTGACGAAGGACCGCAGCGTGGTGTCGTAGCCCGTGCCCCAGCGCATGGCGACGTCCACGGTGAGCTCACGGGTGACCTCGGTGGGCGTCATCTGGCCGTGGTCGTCGAGGACCGGGACGGTCTCCTTGAAGGTGCCCTGCCCGGTGAGGCGCAGGACGTCGCAGACGGCCTTGTCCTGGGCGAGGTACTCGCAGAACTCGCTGATGCCGCCGTCGAAGCGGAAGGACTCCTCGCCCTTGGAGCCGCCCTCGCCGAGACCGTACTCGTCGCGGACGACGATGGTCAGGCCCGGGACCAGGAAGGCGGTCTGCCGGGCACGCTGGTGCAGCGTGTCGAGGTTGAGCTTGGCGTCCTTGAGGAAGATCTGGCGGTCGGCCCAGTAGCGCACGCGCGTGCCGGTGCGCGTCTTGGGGATCTTCTTGGCCTTGCGCAGCTTGGCCGACGAGTCGAAGTCGGCGTCGGGGCCGGGCTTGGCGAAGGCGCCGGGCACCCCGCGGCGGAAGCTGATCGCGTGGGTGTGCCCCGCGCGGTCCACCTCTACGTCGAGGCGCGCGGACAGGGCGTTCACCACGGAGGCACCCACTCCGTGCAGGCCGCCGGAGGCGGCGTACGAGCCACCGCCGAACTTGCCGCCCGCGTGGAGCTTCGTCATGACGACCTCGACCCCGGAAAGGCCGGTCTTGGGCTCGACATCCACGGGGATGCCGCGGCCGTTGTCCCGGACCTCTACGGAGGCGTCGTCGTGGAGGATGACTTCGATGTGGTCGCAGTAGCCGCCCAGGGCCTCGTCGACGGAGTTGTCGATGATCTCCCAGAGGCAGTGCAGCAGGCCACGGCTGTCCGTCGACCCGATGTACATGCCTGGACGCTTGCGAACGGCCTCGAGCCCCTCCAGGACGAGCAGGTGCCGCGCGGTGTAGTTGGAACCGTCCCGGTCTGCTCCGGTCAGCAACGCTGTGGACGGCACGGACGTCTCGGCGGTCACGCGGTTCGCTCCTCGCTGAATTTCAAAAGGGGCCCTTTGGGGTAAGGCCCCGGCTTCGGTTGCCGCTCAGAGGGTACCGAGGCCTGGTAGAGCCGTTGTAACGCCACCCTCGTCACAACTCACACTAGTCCAGGGCCGCACGCATGTTCGATCCCTCGATTGAGTGAAGTACACGTCACGTTCCCTTCCAGGCATGAACCATTTAGGCTCCGGGCACGTCCTCATGAACAACCGGCAACCCAGCCGGCGGACGACCGACCTGACAGACAGCGCGAAACCGTACGACACGTAAGAGACGTAATACGGCACATTCGCCGCCAACCGGCAGCAGACAGCCGCCTCGGAAAAAACATTCGAGGAAAAGCCACGAGCGGGAACGTTTTCGGCCTGGTTGGATGTTGACCCTGGTACGACAGCTCGTCGAGCTAGAGAAGAGGCGACGTGACTACTGTTCTGACCCCCGCGAGCCCCCTGACGGCCGCTGATCGCTGCGACCGCTGCGGCGCCCAGGCATACCTGCGCGTCGTCCTGTTGAGCGGCGGTGAACTGCTCTTCTGCGCCCACCACGGCCGCAAGTTCGAGCCGGAACTCAAGAAGATCGCCGCTGAGATACAGGACGAGACGGAGCGGCTGACGGCCGTCCCGGAGACCAACGACGAGGATCGCTGACACCTCGCACCCACGACGAGCGATCCGGCGCACGCCAGGCCGGTGACCGGGCGGCCGCCCCTGCCAACCCCAGGGACGGTCGCCCGCTCGCGTGAGAGGGGCGCCCAGGCACCTTCTCGGCGGTCCCTGGCGACGCCCCACCCTCCCCATCGGACGACTCCCGCGCTTTCAGCCGCGCAGAGGCATGTCCTGCGCGACACCCGAGATCCTCGTGTAGACCCCGGGACTCCCGGCCTGACCGCAGCCACTCCCCCAGGAGACGAGGCCGATCAGCCGCCCGCGTGCGACGAGCGGACCGCCGCTGTCCCCCTGGCAGGCGTCCCGCCCGCCCTCAAGTTCCCCCGCACACAGCATGGATTCGGCCGTATACGTTCCGTCAGAATTGCCCGGGTACGCCGTCTTGCAGGTCGAATCGGGCAGGACGCGCACCTGCGCGGAGTGCAACGCCCGCGCGTAGTCACCCGACCCCGTCGTGTCACCCCACCCGTAGACCGCCGCGCGCGTGCCGGGCTCGTACGCCGGATCACCCGCACCGGCCATGGCGAGCACGGAACCCTGCGGAAGCGGGCTCGCCAGCGTCAGCACCGCCACGTCACCGGAATTCGAGAAGCTGTCGTACTCCGGATTGACCTCCGCCTTGCTCACCGCGATCTCACGGCCTTGCGAGGTGCCGAGATCATCCCGGCCGACGATCACCTTCAGGTCGCTCATCTGGTTCAGCCGTACTCCGAGGACTTCCTCCCCCAGGCAGTGCGCCGCGGTGAGGACCGTCGAGCGCCCGACCACCACGCCTCCGCAGAACTGTCCCGAGCGCGTACCCCCGAACCGGTCACGGCTGGACAGCGCCACCACCCAGGGGCTGTCGGCCACCCGGACCGTACTGCCGCCGATGACGATGCTGTCGGCCGCCGCCGGGGCCGGAGAGGCCAGCGGCAGCGCCACCACGGGGGCGACAAGGGCCAGCGCCGCCGTGAATGTCCGTGCGAAAGGACGAGGCATGCGATCTCCTCACTCTGGGTTGTCGTGAAACACCCACAGTGATCCAGTGCGTCACGCCCCGCACCCCGCCACGCGCGTCCGCGGCAGGGCGGACACACGTCGGACAAACGGAAAGACCCGGGGCTTCGGATGAGGCCTCGGGTCTTTCCGTGTGGAGCGCCTGTGACTAGTCGAGGTAGTCGCGCAGGACCTGCGAACGCGACGGGTGACGCAGCTTCGACATCGTCTTCGACTCGATCTGGCGGATGCGCTCACGCGTCACTCCGTAGACCTTGCCGATCTCGTCGAGGGTCTTCGGCTGGCCGTCCGTGAGACCGAAGCGCATGGAGACCACGCCCGCCTCACGCTCGGACAGGGTGTCGAGCACCGAGTGCAGCTGCTCCTGGAGGAGCGTGAAGCTGACCGCGTCGGCCGGAACGACCGCCTCGGAGTCCTCGATGAGGTCACCGAACTCGCTGTCGCCGTCCTCACCCAGAGGGGTGTGGAGGGAGATCGGCTCGCGGCCGTACTTCTGGACCTCGATGACCTTCTCGGGGGTCATGTCGAGTTCCTTGGCCAGCTCCTCCGGGGTGGGCTCACGGCCCAGGTCCTGGAGCATCTGGCGCTGGACACGGGCCAGCTTGTTGATGACCTCGACCATGTGCACCGGGATACGGATGGTGCGGGCCTGGTCGGCCATCGCGCGGGTGATCGCCTGACGGATCCACCAGGTGGCGTACGTGGAGAACTTGTAGCCCTTGGTGTAGTCGAACTTCTCGACCGCGCGGATCAGACCGAGGTTGCCCTCCTGGATGAGGTCCAGGAACAGCATGCCGCGGCCGGTGTAGCGCTTGGCCAGGGAGACCACCAGACGGAGGTTGGCCTCCAGGAGGTGGTTCTTGGCGCGGCGCCCGTCCTCGGCGATGATCTCCAGCTCGCGCTTGAGCTTCGGGGCGAGCTTGTCGGCGTTGGCCAGCTTGTCCTCGGCGAACAGACCGGCCTCGATGCGCTTGGCGAGCTCGACCTCCTGCTCGGCGTTGAGCAGCGGGACCTTGCCGATCTGCTTCAGGTAGTCCTTGACGGGGTCGGCGGTGGCACCGGCCGCGGCGACCTGCTGGGCCGGGGCGTCGTCCTCGTCCTCGTCGGACAGCACGAAGCCCTGGGCGCCCTCTTCCGCGGGCTCACCCTCACCGGGCTTGCCCTTCGCGGGCGTCTCCTCGGTGGCCTCGTCGTCCAGGATCTCGTCGTCCTGCTTGGTCTTCTTCGCCGTCGCCTTCTTCGCGACGGTCTTCTTGGCGACGGCCTTCTTCGCCGTCGTCTTCTTGGCTGCGACCTTCTTCGCGGGCGCGTCCTCAGCGGCGACGTCCACGGCCGACGCCTCGGGGGCGGCGGTCGCGGTGGCCTGCTTCGCCGTGGCCGTCTTGGCCGCGACGGTCTTGGTCGCGGTGCGCTTGGCCGGGCTCTTCGCTGCGACGCTCTTGCGGGGGCGTTTCGGCTCCGCGGCACTGACCATCAGCGTCACACCCTCTTCCTCGAGGATCTGGTTGAGGCTGCGCAGAACGTTCTTCCACTGAGTGGCCGGAATCTGGTCAGCTTCGAAGGCACGACGCACGTCATCGCCGGCGATCTGCCCATCAGCCTTTCCCCGCTCGATGAGCGCCATGACAGAGACGGATTCGGCGATCTCCGGCGGGAGCGTACGGGATGTGCTGGCCGACACGAACAACCTCTCGGAACGTTGGAAAACGGCTTCCGGCCCCGTCCATTGTGGACCAGGACCGACGACCGACGACTGGGGATGGGCCGACGGCGCAGGCGGGGCCGGGGAGCTACACAGCGTCGCGGACGACTGCTGTATTCCTTCCTCGGCTATCACCTCTTAGGTCATCGCGCTGCCCCGACGAGTGTTACGCCCAATCTACGTGGCCCGAGTCACACCCCGTAAGCGCTCAAAAGCGGCCAGATACGGTCAGAGGTGTCCAGACCCGAGCGCTGACGGCCCTCCGGACGGCAACGGCCGCGTCGCCGAGTCCCTGTCGGATCCCCGAGGAACCCGCAGAGGCCCGGCGACGCCGCCGTGCCGACGGAGTGCTGGGGTCGGGCCGCGAGGCGCATGAGCCGGCCGTACGGACGCAGACCCGGCCGTCAGTGCTCGCGAGGGGCGGGCACGACGCGCTCCACCTCCGGGTGGACTGTGAGCAGCTGCCGCATGGCGGCCTCCGCGCCGGGTCCGTCGCCCGCGCCGAGGGCGTCGACGATCCGCGAGTGGTGCACCAAAGAGGCCTCGGTGGGCCGGTCGCAGCCGACGACCGGGCCGCCCGACACCTGGAGCGCGGCCGAGACGATGCCCGACAGGTGCTCCAGCATGCGGTTGCTCGCGAGCTGGATGAGCAGCGAGTGGAACTCCGCGTCGGCGCGAGAGAAGGTGATCCCGTCACCCTGGCTCAGGGAGTGGCCCATGATCTCGACCATGTCGGCGAGCCGCTGCTGCACCTCCTCGCGGCCGTGGCCCGCGGCGAGCCGGGCGGCGAGGGGCTCGATCGTCCAGCGCAGCTCGCTCAGCTCACGGCGCTGGTCGTCGCGCTGCGGGCCGAAGGCGCGCCACTCGATGATGTCGGGGTCAAGGAGGTTCCAGTCACTGACGGGCCGCACGCGCGTGCCCACGTTCGGCCTGGCGCTGACCAGGCCCTTGGCTTCGAGCACGCGCAGCGATTCACGGACGACGGTGCGGGAGACCTCGAAACGCTGGCCGATCTCCTCGGGGACCAGCGGCCGGTCGGCTCCCAGGTCACCGGAGACAATCATCTGTCCGAGCTGCTGGACGAGTTGGCCGTGCAGCCCACGGCCGCGGCTGCCTGCGGTGCGTCGTCCCACGCGGCCGAGGTCCTGGTCGGCGCTGTCCCACGAGGGTGCGACGACGCGGTCGGCACCCGGGGCCTCGGCGTAGGGGTAGCGGTCGAGTTCGCCCGGGCCGGCGAGGCCGGAGTCTGCGGAGCGGGCGGCGGTCATCATGGTGTGCGCAAGGGTACTCACGGAACCTTTGTCGGCGTTGCTCCCAAGTCCCTTGAGGTCTTTGGTGAAAAGCACACGAAAGGGTGATCGCTTACCCTGCCGCAATTGACGCCTTATCGGAAAGAAACGGGTGTTCTACGGGGAGTTGTGCGCAGCATGGGAACGGAAGCGACGAACGGCCGTTATCGAGCCCTGCCGCGCACCCCTGTGAGCAGATAAGCGCAGAGCAGAGCGGTCAGCGACAACATCAGTGCACTACCCACGGGTTGAGCGACCATCCGGACTCCGCCCGCCAGATATCGCTCGACTCCGAACGGCCATTGCACCAGCGCGAGGTCGCGCAGCCTCCCGGGAAGCCCGGCCGCCGATCGCACAGACGGTCCCTCCAAGGCCTTTTGTACGAGCGGTACGACGAGGATGGGCACCGCGAGGACCGCGGCGAGCCCGGCGGTCGTGGACCGGAAGACGCCTCCGGCGAGCACTCCCGCCCAGGCGCATCCCGCCACCAGGGCGAACCAACTCGCGCTCAGCGAGAGCCAGTCGGAGGGAACTTTCGCGACCTCCTCGCCGTATACCAAGTGCAGGAGCGCGGCGTCGGAGCCCAGGACCAGCAGGCCCAGCAGGAGCGCGGTGGCGGCCGCGACGACCAACTTGGCGCCGAGCAGACCCAGGCGGCGAGGGACGGTGCCCCGGTCGGCGGCCAGGGCGGGGTGGCGGAACTCCTCGCCGAAGGCGAGGGCGCCGAGCAGTCCGGCGCCGAGGGCCGCGGGCGGCAGGGGAAGTTCCTGCGGCCAGGCGGCCAGCAGGTACGGCTGCGGCGTGTGCCCGCTCCGGGCGAGGAAGACGCACAGGACGGTGGAGACGGCGAGCACGGCGGCCGTGGTGAGGTACGCGGTGCTCACACCCGTGGCGCGGCGCAGCTCGTAGCGCAGGGGGCGGAGAGGACCGCGGGCGGGCCGGATGTAGATGGGCGGCGGCAAGGGGGACGGCTCTACGGGGGCCTGCCGGCTGAGGGCGGTGGCGGGGACGGGGTCCGTGCTGGGGACGGGGTCCGTGCTGGGGGCAGAGTCCGAGGTGCGGGCGGAGTCCGTGGTGGCGAGAGGGATGAGGTTCTTGACTGCGGGGGCGGGCTCATCCTCGGGTGAGGGCGTGGTCGGGGCTGGGGGCGACGTCGGGGTTGAGGGTGGCGTCTCGGCTGAGGTCGGCGTCGCGACTGAGGGCGACATCTCGGCTGAGGTCGGCGCCGCGGCTGAGGCTGAGGACGGGGTCAGGGGCGCTGCACCGGCTTGCATGCCGACCGCCGTCACCGCCACGGTGGGCGCCTCGGTCGCGTCCACGGCCTCCCTCGCCCGAGATGCGGGCGTCGGCTCCGTGGCCGGCACGGCAGGCTCGGCAGTGGGGCCCGCGTCGCCGATCTCGTCGGCGAGTTGGTGGACGAGGATGCCGTGCCGGAAGGCGGTCTCTCCGATGTCGGCGCAGTTGCTGCCGTACACCGAGAGCCGGTTGCCGTCCTCCGTCACCACCTCGATGGTGCGCTGACCGGCGCGGGCCTCCTTGGACAGCAGGGCGCCGAGCCGTGCCGCGTGCGGACTGCGCACCGCGACGCGGGGGCGCAGCCGGGTGCGGGCGAAGTCTCCGGCGTCCTGGTCGGCGACCAGCCGGCCCGCTTCGAGCGTGACGACGCGATCGGCGGTCCGCGCCGCTTCCTTGGCGTCGGCCGTGGAGAACAGGACGGTCCCGCCCTGGGCTGCGTGCGCGCGCAGAATGCCGTGCAGCCAACCGCCCTCCCTGGCCGAGAGCCCGTCGGCAGGCCCGTCGAGGACCAGCGTGTGGGGGTCGGCGAGCAGCGCACAGGCCAGCCCGAGGCGGCGGTCCATGCCGCGCGAGAGCGTGCCGAGCCGCTGATCCCGCAGGCTGACGAGTCCCACGACTTCGAGTACGTCGTCGGCGCGCTCCACGGGCACACCGGCGGCCGCGCACAGCATGCGCAGCTGGCCGCGGACCGTGCGTCCGGGGTGTCCCGGCACCTCGCCGAGCAGGACACCCACCTCACGCGACGGATGGGCGATGCGGTGCAGCGGTCGCCCTCTGAAGTAGGTGACTCCTCGGCCCTGTTGGATCTCGAGCATGAGCCTCAGCGCCGTCGTCTTGCCCGCGCCCTGCGCGCCGAGCAGCGCCGTAACACGGCCTGTCCGCGCCTCGAAGGACACGTCGTCGACGGCGGGCGGCAGCTCCTGACGGGGATTGCTTGTCAGTCCGATGGCCTGGATCATCGCTTCTCTCGCAGGATGTGCGACCGCTCGGCGGCCAGAGTTCGTCCGCCGGGTCGGGGACGGACGAACCCCGTGGGTACTTCAGCAAGATAACGCGATATTTCCGGCATTTCAGTCAGGGTGTGGGTCGCGGGTGTCCCTCACGCGGCCGGGCAGACACCCAGACCGACAGGTGACCAGCGGAGCGACCCTTCGCGCCTGCCTCAGACCTCGGGCCGCAGCATCGGCGGGTTGAGCAGCGTCGCGCCGCCCGCGCGGAAGAGCTGGGCGGGACGACCGCCCTGGCGGGTGGTGGTGCCACCGGTGGGCACGAGGAAGCCCGGCGTGCCCGTCACCTTGCGGTGGAAGTTGCGCGGGTCGAGCACGACACCCCACACGGCTTCGTACACACGTCGCAGCTCGCCCACGGTGAACTCCGGCGGACAGAAGGCCGTCGCCAGGGACGAGTACTCGATCTTCGAACGCGCGCGCTCCACGCCGTCCGCGAGAATCTGCGTGTGGTCGAAGGCGAGCGGCGCCGCCTGCTCGCCCTCGCGGCCGTATCCACCCTGGTTGAGCAGCGCCTCGACCGGCGCCCAGCGCGCGCTGTTCGCGTCGCCGCCGGCCCGCGGTGCGGGGAGGTCGGGGGCGAGCGCCAGATGGGCGACGCTGACGACGCGCATCCGCGGATCGCGCTTGGGATCGCCGTACGTGGCGAGCTGCTCCAGGTGCGCGCCGTTCGCCTGAGCCGGCGAGTCGGGGTCGTGGGCACACAAGCCCGTCTCCTCGACCAGCTCCCGCGCGGCGGCGGCCGACAAGTCCTCGTCGTCACGCACGAATCCGCCGGGGAGCGCCCAACGGCCCTGGAACGGTGACTCACCCCGACGCACGGCAAGCGCGCAGAGCGCGTGACGACGCACGGTCAGCACGACCAGATCGACGGTGACAGCAAAGGGCGGGAAGGCCGACGGGTCGTAGGGCGACATGCCGCGATCATAGTCGTCTGCCTGACGATAAACAGCTCCTCCGGCATCCGATCCAGGTCGGATTCACCGGGCGTCTCGTCGGATTCCGGCCACACCCGCCGCAGGCGAGCCGCTCTCCTCGCACTCTCCGCAGATCCTCCCTCTGCCGGTCGCACCCCTGGCTCCAGTCACACCCCCAGCTGTAGTCCGTCGGCCGCTTCCTCCACCATCGCGAGGCCGAGCCTGCTCACCCGCACGGAGAACGGGCCACCCGCGACGCGCAGCCCCGTCAGCTCCAGCTCACCCAGGGGCGCGCTACGGACCGGACTCAGCGTCACCGTCCCCGACGGGGCGTCGGGCCGGATCCCGGCGAGCGCCGCGAGGAGCTGCACCCCGGCCGCCGCAGCGGTGGCGGCAGGGCGGCACGCGGCGGGGTGCGGCACCGGCGCGCTGCCTTCCGTGCGCTGCTCCCCCGCGTACATTTCCGGCAGCCGAAACCCGAACGTCTCGGCCGCCGCCATCACACCCCGCAGCAGCGCGCTCGCCTCCTTCTCGTAGCCCGCGGCGGCCAGACCCGAGACGGCGACCGCGGTCTCATGCACACGCACCGCCCCGCCACGGTGTCCGAAAGGGTTGTACGCGGCTTCCTTGGCGCCCAGGCTCCGCAACCCCCATCCCGAGTCCATGGCGGGCCCGCCCAGCAGCCGGGCGAGCTGTTCGGTCCGCACCTTGTCCAGGAGTCCCGGCGCGAGCGCACCCGATCCGAGCAGACCCGTGTCGAGGAGGTGCGCGGCTGCCCCCGTCAGGTGGGACACCGGGCGGCCGTCGGGCAGGCAGGCCGCGGCGGGCCGGCCCCCCGCCCGATCCGGCACCCAGAAGTCCTCCCGGAACACACCTCTCAGCCGCTCCGCCCACTCCCGCAGCTCGCCTCCGCCCGGTCGGCCGTGCGCGTCGAGCAGGTCGGCGCCGAGCAGCGCGGCCCGGTGGGCATGGGCCTGGGTCTCGCACCGCGCGGGCCCACCGGGGTACGGGTCCGGCAGGCGCCCGCCGTCGCTCGCCATGGCGAGCAGCCACCGCAGGCACCGCTCGGCCGCCGGAAGCAGCTCCTCCATCTCCTGCGCCGGCAGCCCCCATCGCCACGCCTCCGCCAACAGCGCCGGGAAGAGCAGCGTGGCCTCGACCCCCGTGCACCCGGGCGGCAGATGCGGCCCCGCGTTGCGCAGGGGCCCAGGGATCATTCCCACCCTGGGCCCCTTGCCCGTCAGTTGGCGGCGGGCCAGCGTGCGCAGGGTTCCCACGGCGATCCGCGTACCGAGCGGCAGGACCATCCTCGCGGCCGCCAGCGCCTCGGCCGGTGCGAGACCGCAGCGCCATGGCGCCCCTGCCGCGAGGTGGGGGTCGGTCGGATGCTCGGGGTCTCTCAGCAGCAATGCCTGGAGATCCTCCACGGATCGGTCCAGCAGGGTCCGGGCCCTGGGGTCCTCGCCCGCGGCCCGCGCGGCGGCCAGGGAGCGCGACGTCCCGTGACCACCCGCTCGCACCGGGCCCGCTCCCTCCGGCCGTACCCGCAGTTCCAGACTCCACGTGCCGCCCGGCGGCAACTCCACCTCCCAGCGCAACAGCCCCGCCGAGGCCAGCGCGTCCGCCGGCGTCGGGTGCGCGGTGACCACACAGGTGCCCGCCGGTGACGCCCACCGCATCCCGGAGTCGTGAACACTGGGCGGCAGTTCGGGTCCGGTATTGCCGGAAGCGATCCCTCCGAGCTCCGCCAGATCCGTGCCGAGCGACACCTCCACGGGGAGCCGCAGGTGCCGTCCCGCGACACTGCGCAGGATGATCCGCTCCGTGCCGTCCGCGTACCGGGTCCGCTCGACCGTCACTTCCGGATCCGGACCGCCGTCCGCGGAGGGACGCAGCGTCGCCATGAAGCGTGCCTGGTCGGCCGAGAGCATCCGCGCCTGCACGGCGATCGGCTCGCGCCCCGCCACACGCAGCTGGCAGCGGGACAGGAGCCTGCGCCCCGAGCGGTAGAACCCTTCGAGTCCGTTGCCGGTCAACTGCCCCTGGTCCGTCGAGATCGCGAGGGCGGGCATGGCGACACAGATCAACGTGGCGTGCGCGGGCGGCAGCTGCGCCGGGCGACGCGGCGCGTTGACCCGCGGGGGCACGCCGGGAGGGAACGGTGAACCCGGCGCGGGCCTCCGCGACCCCTCTCTGCCGGAGAGACCAGGGATACCTGAGATTCCGGAGCCGGAGACGCCAGAGACGCCGGACACCCTGGGGACGCCGGAGACGCCGGAGGTCCCGGAAGCGCTGGCCGGGGCGGAAAGACCGGGGACGGCAGAGGCTCCGGAAGCGTCGGAGACACCGCCTGAGGCAGGAGGCTGGGCGGGCAGGGGCATGAGATGGCCTCTTCTGCGCTGTCCGCGCTACGGGAAGTCGAGGGTCGTTCGGCGGGTCGATGCGGGCGCAGGTACCGCCACCCAGGTGAACGGACCCGCCCTGCCCCAAGTCACGCCCACGGGGCGGGAAGCCACTCCCACGGCCCCGGACCCGACCCCGGTCCAGGGACCGGCCCCGGCCCTGATCCTGGCCAGCCACGTACGGCAGCCCAGGCAGCACCCCTCTACCCCTTGTCCCCCGGCGCCGGAAGACTCCCGCGGTCATGTGTCGTTCCTCGTCGTGCGCCGGATGGTGCGACGGCGGTTCCGGGGTCCGGTCCTCGGCCTGTCGGTGGCCTGCGAACCAGCGCCGCCCTTGGGCCGCGTCGTTGGGCGGCGGCGCCGCGGGGCGACGCCCACCGGCTCATCGGTGCCGTCCGAAGGCTTCGCGGAAAGCGGCAGTTCGGCCTGGACCCCCTCTTGGCCGCTCTGTTCCTGGCGACTCTCTTCCCTACCGCTCTCCTCCCGGTCGGTCTGCTCCCAGCCGCCCTCCTCCCGGCCGGCCTGCTCCCAGCCCCCCTCCTCCCGGCCGTCCTGTTCCCGGCCGTTCTTCTCCTGTTGGCTCTCCGTGTCGCGGTCGGTTCGCTCCCTGCGCAAGCAGCGGCGGATCGGCTCAGGGTCCAGGTCTCCGGTGCAGGCGTGGTGCAGAAGCTTCGCGAAGGTGTACGTCGGATCGGCGCACAGCGCCATGTCCAGGGCTTCCTGGCCCTCCGTGGTGTCACCGAGAGACCAGGCGACCCAGCCCGCGAGTGACAGCGGTGCCGCCGCGTGCTCCGCGTAGGCCCCGACGCAGCGACGGGCAAGCGCCCTCCAGAGACGAAGCGCCGGGGCGGCGGTGTCGCCCTCCATCCACTCGGCGGCTCGATCGCGTGTCGTGCGGTCCTGGAGGCCGAGGATCAGTGCGGCGGCCTCGTCGTGCGCGAGGAGTTCGTCGTCTTGGAGGTCCGACTCCAGCCTGTCCCTGACCGGGGGCGCGTCAACGATGCGCGCCATGATCCTGCGGGCCAGGTCAAGGGTGTCTGCGGCAACCTCGGTGTGCCCGTCCTCCTCCAGGATCCGGTGCACGATGGCCAGGCCCGCCGTGTCGAGCGCCGCCTCCTGCGCCGCCGCTGCGACGGATTCCCACGGAGAGAGCCGTGCCCTGATCTCTCGTGGCGTGACGCCCACTTGGCGGCCGGCATAAGCCGTGGCCGCCGCAAGGACCGAGGTGCCGGGCCGCATCAGGGGCACTCCTTCCGGCGGGCAGCACTGCTTGTTCGGACAGCAGTAGGTCCAGAAACTGCCGGCCGAGATGCACACGACCTCGAACACCGGGACGTCTAGCTTTCCGCAGGCCGTGCGGAGCACCTGCGCCAGCGGTCGCAGCCGCTCCATGACCTGCCGTCCGGATTCGGCGTCGTCCGGTTCCGCGCAGATGAAGGCGACGATGCCGTCGGGCCGGGCGCCGCGCCGCTCGCAGCCGCCCACCAGACACTGGGCCAACTGCTCCGCGATGGGCGGCCAGTCCTCCTCTCGCCCGGGAATGCCGAGACGCACCCGGCCGCCGAACCGTCCCCGCTCGCCGTGCAGGGCGATGAGGACCACGCTCTCCTCGGGCCTGAACCCGAGCAGGTACGGCAGAGAATCCGCGAGCTCGGCCGGGCTGCGCAGGGTGACCGTCGTCTCGTCGATGGAGCCGGTGGGGCCGCTGGTGAGACCGGTGAGATCGACCCGGTCCACCGGGTCAGCGGAGTCGCTCCGGCCCATCGGACTGCTGGAATCACCTCGGCCCATCGGACCACCGGAGTGATCCCGGCCGATCGAACCGCCGGAGTGATCCTGCGTGATCGGGACGCCGGAGTGATCCCGGTCGACAGACTCGGTCAGGTCAGCCGGTACGGCCGAGTCAGTCGGGACGTCCGCATTGGTCGAGCTGGTCGAGCTGGTCGAGTTGCTCAAGTCGGTCGAGTTGCTCGAGTTGATCGGTTCGTTCTGTTCGCTGTGGTTCGCCATGCGCCGACTCTCCCGCGGATCGCCAGCTTCCGGTTTACCCTGTGGATAAGTACGGTCAGGGGCACGCCAAGAGTTATCCACAGCTCGGTGGACTCGTTCGCGCAATGTCAGACCCATCGGGTTGCATGGGGGCATGAGCAACGAAGATCTGCGCACGGCGGCCGATGCCGTACTCGCCCGTCTCGTCCGCGGCCCCGCGTCCGCGAGCGACGAGGCGCCGCCGTCCGACGGCCCACGGCTGCGTGAGGACCAGTGGCGCGCGATCGAAGCGCTCGTCGCCGACAAGCGACGGGCTCTGGTCGTGCAGCGCACCGGCTGGGGAAAATCCGCCGTGTACTTCGTCGCGACGGCCCTGCTGCGGGAGCGGGGCAGCGGCCCCACCGTGATCGTCTCCCCGCTGCTCGCGCTCATGCGCAACCAGGTGGAGTCCGCGGCCCGAGCCGGGATTCGCGCCCGCACGATCAACTCCTCCAACACGGAGGAGTGGGAGACCATCCAGGCCGAGGTCGCCTCGGGCGACGTGGACGTCCTGCTCGTCAGCCCGGAGCGGCTGAACAACCCGGACTTCCGCGACCAGGTCCTGCCCAAGCTCGCCGCGGCGACCGGCCTCCTCGTGGTAGACGAGGCGCACTGCATCTCGGACTGGGGGCATGATTTCCGGCCGGACTACCGACGACTGCGCACGATGCTCGCCGACCTGCCGCCGGGTGTCCCCGTCCTCGCCACCACCGCGACGGCCAACGCCCGCGTGACGGCAGACGTGGCCGAGCAGCTGGGCACCGGCGGCACGTCGGACGCCCTCGTGCTGCGCGGCCCCCTCGATCGGGAGAGCCTGAGCCTCAGCGTCCTCGAACTTCCCAACGCCGCACACCGATTGGCCTGGCTCGCCGACCACCTGGACGAGCTGCCGGGCTCGGGGATCATCTATACGCTCACGGTCGCCGCCGCCGAGGAGATCACCGCCTTCCTGCGGCAGTGCGGGCACACCGTCACCTCGTACACCGGAAAGACGGAGAACGCGGATCGTCAGCAGGCCGAAGAGGATCTGCTCGCCAACCGCGTAAAGGCCCTGGTCGCCACCTCCGCCCTGGGGATGGGCTTCGACAAGCCCGACCTCGGTTTCGTGGTGCACCTCGGCTCCCCCTCCTCCCCGATCGCGTACTACCAGCAGGTCGGCCGTGCGGGCCGCGGTGTCGATCACGCGGAGGTGCTGCTTCTTCCGGGCAAGGAGGACGAGGCGATCTGGAACTACTTCGCCTCCCTCGCCTTTCCGCCCGAGGAGCAGGTCCGGCGCACGCTGGACGTTCTGGCGCAGGCGGGCCGACCGCTGTCGCTGCCCGCCCTGGAGCCTCTGGTCGAGCTGCGCCGGTCGCGGCTGGAGACGATGCTCAAGGTCCTCGACGTGGACGGCGCGGTCCGGCGCGTCAAGGGCGGCTGGACCTCCACGGGGATGCCGTGGGCGTACGACGCCGAGCGGTACGCGTGGGTCGCCAAGCAGCGGCAGACGGAACAGCAGGCGATGCGCGACTACGCCACGACCACCGGCTGCCGGATGGAGTTCCTGCGGCGACAGCTGGACGACGAGGCGGCCGCTCCCTGCGGTCGCTGTGACAACTGCGCGGGAGCCCGCTTCACCGACGCGGTGTCTTCCGGGGCGCTCGACACGGCGCGGGGCGAGCTGGTCCGCGCGGGCGTGGACGTGGAGCCCCGGAGGATGTGGCCGACCGGGCTCGCCGCGGTCGGCGTCGACCTCAAGGGGCGAATTCCGGTCGGGGAGCAGGCCTTCCAGGGCCGTGCGTTGGGCCGGCTCTCGGACATCGGGTGGGGCAACCGGCTCCGGCCGATGCTGGCTCCGCAGGCCCCTGACGGACCGGTGCCCGACGACGTGGCGAAGGCCGTGGTCGGGGTCCTGGCCGACTGGGCCAAAGGCCCTGGGGGCTGGGCCTCGGGCAGCGTCGACGCACAGCCTCGACCGGCGGGCGTCGTGACCATGTCCTCGCACACCAGGCCCCAGTTGATCCAGTCACTCGGCGCCCGGATCGCGGAGATCGGCCGCCTGCCGCTCCTCGGCTCCATCGAGTACGCCGCCGGAGCCGACACGGCCCATGTGCCGAGGAGCAACAGCGCCCAGCGGCTGCGCGCCCTCGACGGCACTCTGACCGTGCCCCCGGAGCTCGCCGCGGCGCTCCAGGAGGCGGACGGCCCGGTGCTGCTCGTGGACGATCTGACCGACAGCGGCTGGACTCTGGCGGTGGCCGCGCGCATGCTCCGCCGGGCCGGAGCCAAGGGGGTGTTGCCGCTGGTCCTGGCCGTGCAAGGCTGACGCAAGCGTCGATGTGGGGCGCCTTGGGCAGGGATATAGAAGGCGCATCACCAGATACCGGTCGGCGGTCCCAATTGCTCGTTGCCGCAGGGCAGTCGGACGGGAAGAATTGGTATCGCTCCCCGCGCGGCTCCCCGTGGCCCGGCAGGACTGTGCCGCGGTGCGCTCCCCAGCCCGACCCCGCCCTCTGGGCGCGTAGCCGAAGGGAGGACCGTGACCTTCGGATTCGCTCCGTCCGCTGCGGCATCGATGTCGGAGTTCTCGACGTCGGCTGAGATGTCCGCCGATTCCGCCAACCGACTGGCCCGGATGCTCGAGCCCGCGGAGTGGTCAGCCGCGGGGATCCCGCTGCTGCGCAATCCGCGTGAGGTCGTCAGCGGGCTGCACGCCCGGCACCGTCCGACGCCCGCGACGGCCGTCGTCGCCGTCCTCGATCCCGAGGAGCGACTCCGGGCCAGCGCTTCGTTCACCCGGCGGCCGAGTGCCGCGGACGGCTGGGTGTTCCGCAACGCGCTGCTCGCGCAGCTGCGCCGGGTGATCCCGCACGATCTGCGGCGCCGCACTCCGGTGCGTACGGCCGTCCTGCTCTACTGCCGTGACGGTGACGCGCGTTGGACGCCGGAAGACGGGGCGTGGATGTGGGGGCTGCGGGACGCCTGCACGCTGCACGGCCTGCGGTGCGGTGCGTACATCACGCTGACCCGTGACGGTTGGCAGGTGCTCGGCGAGGGGCGCGGCGGGCGCCGGCCCAGCTCGGACTCACGCCCGGAGGCCTTCGCCGAAACGGATCCGCCACCACCGATACGCACCGGTGGCGCCGCTTCCGACGTACTGCGCCGAGCGGCGGCACGCTGAGGCGCCCTCCGCACCACGTGAGGCGCCCTCCGCACCATCCCGCCGCGAGACGGGCCACCGACGCAGGGCCGATCACCGAAACAGGACGGGCCGCTGGCTCAGGGCACGGAGCGCCGGCTCAGGGCTGGTCACCGCTGCAAGGCGAGCCACCGACGCAGAGCCGATCACCGACACCTGGCCGATCACCGACGCATGGGCCGATCACCGACACACGGCGGATCACCGACACAGAGCCAGTCACCGCTGCAAGGCGAACCACCCACGCGAAGCCGCCCACCAGCTCACGGCCGATAACCGAATCAAGGCGGGCCACCGACGCAAGGCCAGCCACCGACCCACGGCGGGCCACCGACATACGGCGGGCCATCGGCCCACGGTCGGTCCCCGGCACGGACCGGTGCGTGACCAACGCGGCTGCGGCACGCCGTACGCGGCGCACACAACTGCGAGGCTCACTCGGCCGTTCATCCGGCCATGCCCCGGACGCCGGCCGCTCCACGCCCGGCTCCGTCCGCCCGGACCCGAAGGTCAGGCGGTCGGAACCGGAGCCCGGAACGCGGCGTGCCGGACGGCGAACGTCAGACGCCCGCGCCCAGCATCGCGTTGATCCGCTGCGGGTCGCCGCAGACGATCAGCAGGGCTCCGGCCCGGGTGAGCGCCGTCGGCAGGGCGCCGACCGCGATCTGCTCGCTGCCGCCGTTGATGGCGACGACGACCACGGGACGGGACGCGGCACGGTCCAGGGCGGCGGCGTCAGCGTAGAAGACGTCGTCGCCCGCGTCGTGCTGGGCCCAGTAGGAGGCCTCGCCGAACGACAGCTCGTGCGTGGCCCACGGGTGCGGGTCGCCGGTGGTGATCACCAGGACCTCACCCGGAGCACGGCCGGAGTCGAGCAGCAGGTCAACGGCTTCCTCGGCGGCGTCGAGCGCCCCCTCGACGGAAGCCGGGATCAGCTGGATCTGCGGTACGGAAGCACCGGCGTCCGTGGCGGAGCCCGCGGGGGAACCAGCGGGAGCCATGGGAGCGGCGGAGGATCCGGAAGCTGCCGGGGCGGACGGCCCGGGCTTGGCGGCCGGCTCACGCGACGTGCGCTGCGCCGGCGGCGTCGGCCGGGCGGGGCCCGGTCGGCCAGGACGCGGCGCGGCCGCGGGACGCGGGCCGGGTACGGGACGGGGGGACGGCGTGACACGGCCACTGGCCGGGGTCACGCGGGCACCCTGGGCACTCTCGGGAATCTGAGGCTCCTCGGGACTGAGAGGCATGCGTTGTTATTTATCAAACGCCGGTGCGAGTGGCATCGGCGGGGGGCACTTGAGTGCGAGTGGAACTGCCGAAAGAGTCAGAAGTCGAAGCCGAGCTGGCCCTCGATTTCCGGAACGCTTCCATCCGCCCAGCTGCGGGCCTTCTTGAGGTGCCGCCACTGGGGCAGCGCATCAAGATACGCCCACGACATCCGGTGGTACGGGGTGGGCCCCCGCTCCGCCAGAGCGGCCTTGTGCACCGGCGACGGATAGCCGGCGTTGGCCGCAAAACCGAAGTCTGCATGTTCGATACCCAGTTCGGCCATCATTTTGTCGCGCCGAACCTTCGCGATCACCGACGCCGCCGCGACGGCCACACAGGATTGATCGCCCTTGATAACCGTGCGGACCTGCCAGGGATTCCCGAGATAGTCGTGCTTCCCGTCGAGGATCACCGCTTCCGGACGCACCGGAAGCTCCTCCAGAGCGCGCACCGCGGCGAGCCGCAGCGCGGCGGTCATCCCCATCTCGTCGATCTCCTCGGGCGAGGAGTGGCCCAGGGCGTAGGCGGTGACCCAGCTCTCCAGCTCCCCGGCGAGCGTCGTGCGCCGCTTGGGAGTGATCAGCTTGGAGTCGGTGAGCCCTTCGGGCGGCCTGCGCAGGCCCGTGATCGCCGCGCATACGGTGACCGGTCCCGCCCACGCTCCGCGCCCGACTTCGTCGACCCCGGCAACGATCTTCGCTCCGGTGGTAGCGCGAAGGGAGCGCTCGACGGTGTGGGTGGGTGGTTCGTACGGCATGGCGCCAGACAGCGTACGCCGCCGCGCACCGCCCGCGACACCCAGGTCTGCCCACAGGTCTCCCCACAGGTCTGCCGACGGGGCTGTTGATGGGGCTGCCGACAGGTTTACCGACGGATCTACCGAGAGCGCTGCCGACAGCCCTACCGGCGGAGCATCGGGACCATGACCTGATCGATCAGCTCCGTGAACTCCTCGTCCCCCCATTCGCTCCCGCACACCTTGGAGCGGTACATCATCATCGCCGGAATGACGTCGCACACGTAGGAGTTCATGGCCTCCGCGCGCACCTCTCCGCGCTCGACCCCACGGCGTACGACTTCTTTGACGAGGCCCACGCTCGGCTCGATGACCCCGTCGAAGATCACTCCGTGGAAGCGCTCGGCCGCCACCGTGTCGCACTCGTGAAGCACGGCCCGGAGCGCGAAGCCGGGCCGCGAGAACATCGCCTCCCGCATCTGCCTGCACAGCTGAAGGAGGTCCTCCCTGACACCGCCGCAGTCCGGCGCGGAGTCGAGCTTCGGGAGGCCCGCCCGCAGCGCGTCCACGACGAGGTCCTCCTTCGAGGGCCAGCGGCGGTAGACGGCGGCCTTGCCGGTCTGCGCGCCCGCGGCCACACCCTCCATCGTCAGGCCGTTCCAGCCGACGGTGCTGAGCTGCTCGAGCGTGGCCTCGAGGATCGCCCGTTCCAGCACGGGGCCCCGGCGGCGCAGGGAGGCCGTTTGAGCGGCTGCGGCGCTCCAGCGCGAAGTAACCATCGATATCTCTCCGTTGAAGTACGAGGCAGTGTCAGTGAACGGTTGCGTTCACTGATGGGGAGTCACTACCGTTGACGCGACAGTGAACGGGTGCGTTCACTAACGCTCTTGTGGGGGACCCATAGTGACAACCTCTCAGTTAGCCAAAGATCAAAAGCCCGGCGCCGCCCGCCGAGAAGGCCGGCCCGGCATCGCCCTGACCGTCATCGCGGCCTGCCAACTCATGGTGGTCCTCGACGCGACGATTGTGAACATCGCGCTCCCGCACATTCAGGACGCGCTCAAATTCTCCACCACTGACCTCACTTGGGTCGTCAGCGCGTACACCCTCACGTTCGGTGGCCTGCTGCTTCTCGGCGGCAGGGCCGGTGACATCCTGGGCCGCCGCCGGGTCTTCATGACCGGAATCCTGGTCTTCACCCTCGCCTCGCTCCTGGGTGGATTCGCTCAGGAGCCCTGGCAGTTGCTGGCCGCGCGCGCCCTGCAAGGCGTAGGTGGCGCGATCGCGTCACCCACCTCCCTGGCCCTGATCACCACGACGTTCCCCGAAGGCCCCGAGCGCAACCGCGCGTTCGGCGTCTTCGCGGCCGTCTCGGCCGGCGGCGGCGCCATCGGCCTGCTGGCCGGCGGCATGCTCACGGAGTGGCTCGACTGGCGCTGGGTGCTGTTCGTGAACGTGCCCATCGGCATCCTGATCGCCTTCCTCACCCCGCTCTACATCAGCGAGTCCGAGCGCCATCCGGGCCGCTTCGACATCGCGGGGGCCCTCACCTCGACCCTCGGCATGGCCTCCCTGGTCTACGGCTTCATCCGGGCCTCCGAGGACGGCTGGCGCGACAGCCTCACCCTGGGCTCGTTCGGCGCGGCGATCGTGCTGCTCCTCGCCTTCGCCCTGATCGAGAGCCGGGCGAAGGAACCGATCACTCCGCTGAAGATGTTCGCCGACCGCAACCGCTCCGGCTCGTACGTGATCATGCTGAGCCTGGCCGCGGCGATGTTCGGGATGTTCTTCTTCATCGTGCTCTTCGTCCAGAACGTCCTGGGCTACACACCGATCGAGGCGGGCCTCGCCTTCCTGCCGGTCACGGTCGCGATCGTGGCGGGCGCGGGCATCTCCCAGCGGCTGCTCCCGGTCCTCGGCCCCAAGCCGTTCATGGTGACCGGTTCCGCCCTCGTCGCCCTAGGGCTCGGCTGGCAGACGTTCATCAGCCCGGACAGCTCGTACGTGAGCGGAGTGCTCGGCCCGATGCTGCTGTTCGGCTTCGGCATGGGTCTGAACTTCGTGACCCTTACATTGACGGCCGTCTCCGGAGTGGCCCCGCACGAGGCGGGCGCCGCGTCGGGCCTGCTCAATGCGACGCAACAGGTGGGCGGTTCGCTCGGTCTCTCCATCCTGACCACGGTGTTCGGCACCGCGAGCCGCGAGGAGGGCAAGGATCAGGTGGCGGACTTCATGGCGAACGCCTCGCCGGAACAGAAGGCCGCCTTCGCCAAGACCGGCGAGCTGCCCGCCCCCTGGGGACACGAAGTGCTGTCCCAGGGGATCTCGACGGCCTTCATCCCTGCCGTCGCCATGGCCGTGCTCGCCCTGCTCACCGCCTTGGTGGTGGTCCGGGTGCGCAAGAGCGACATGGAGGCGCTGTCCGGCACCGCGAGCGCGGCGGGGCCTGCGGGCGGCTGACGGGGGCGTCCGCACCAGGCCGGGTCGCCCAGGGCGGCGAGGGGGCGACCCGGCAGCCGCTCGCCGCCGTGAGCCGTCGCGAGCCGTCATGAGCCGCAGCGAGCCGCACCGAGCCGCACCGAGCCGCCGTGAGCTTCCGCGGAGCCAGACCGGCCACCGCACGGGCCGCCTCGGGCCATCACAGGCCACTACGGCCCGCCACGGAACACCACAAGCCACCACACGCCACCGCAGGCCACCGCAGACCACCCCAGACCACCGACTCAGCGGTACGAGGCCGTCCCCTCGTCGACGCCCATGCAGTCCTCGTCGGACGCCGTGGGCGGGTGGTCCTCGATGATGTCCCTGGCCCGCGCCTCCCCCAGGCTGGTGGCGTACCAAGGCCCGGTCTCGGACCCGAGGCCGTTGGCGATGCCCTCCAGGGCGCAGGAGCGCAGCGGCTCCGGGAGCCCGTCGATGGCCGGAGCGGCATCGGCTGACAGCCCCTGGGCGTACTCCAGGTCGAACTTCCCGGTGTCCTCGTACCGCTGGACGTTGCGCTCTGCGATGAGGCCGTCGGGCGACAGGAGCCCGAAGGCCAGCACACCGGCCGCGGCACTGGCGGCGACGGCGCGCGGCAGCCATCGGGCGCCCCACAGACCGGCCGCCATGATCAATACGATGACCAGGCCGAGCCAGAGCTCGACGGCCATGACCGACACCCTCAGCCGGGTCAGGCCGTACGCGTCGACGTACATGTCCATGCGCCGTACCGCCGACGCGACCACGACGAGCGTGAGGGCGCAGAGCGTCCCGAGCACGCCCCGCACCAGGTTCCGGTCGCCCGCCCCGTCCCTCGGCGCCCAGCGCAGAGCGAGGACGATGACGACGAGGGTGAGCAGCGTGGCCAGGAGCAGCTGCCAGAAGCCCTGGCGCGCATACGCGGCGTACGAGAGGTCGGTCTTCTCGAGGACCGCGTCGTAGCCGCCGAAGAGCACGGCGAGCTGCACCACGTTGAACGCGGCGAACAGCAGGTTCAGGACGATCAGCGGCAACGCCCATTCGACGCGCCCCCGCTCCCGGCCGGGACCGACGACGAGCCGGTCCCAGCGGACGGGCGCGGCAGCGGTGTGCGCCGCGGCGAGCGCTCCGACGACGCCGAGCACGAAGAGCAGCAGACGCCACGGCCCCTCGCCCACGGAGGCGTCGGGCATCAGATCGCCCAGGAGTCCCGCGAAGGCGGCGTCGGCCCCGGCGAAGAGCGCCCCGAAGACCACCAGCAGCAGGGCGGTGACCCCGGCCGCCCGCAGCACGGGGCCGCTCCGGGATCCGCTCGCCCGGCCCCGCACCCCGCGCCAGCCCCAGCCGAGACCGGAGAGCACCGCTTCGAACAGACCGACCGGGGCAAGCAGCACCCCGGGCCAGGTGCGGCAGCCGTGCAGCGCGAGCGAGCCGAGGGCGACGGCGGAGACGATGGCGAGGAACGAGGGCCAGCCCGCGTCCCGCAGCGCGGGCACGGCGAGCAGCCCGAGGCCACCGATCGCCCAGGCCAGCGTCCATGGGCGCGGCATGCGGCCGGCCTGCTCGGCGGCGAAGTACGCGGCGAGCGCGGCCGGCAGCGCGACGATCAGCAGGTTGATCGCGAGCCCGTCGCCGAGCAGCAGCATGCTCAGAAGGCCGGTCGCGAGCACCGCGCCCAGTGTGGCCGTCCGTACCGGGGCGGGCGGCTCGGCCCGCAGGTCGGCGAGCAGAGGCTCGGGCTTGTACCCGCCTGGCGGGTACGCCCAGTCAGGATGAGGCCCCGGACTGCCCGGCGCGGCGCGCGGCGGGGGCACGGCGTCCTGAGGCTCATCGAACGGCTCGTACGCCTCATACGCCTCGTACGCCTCGCTGTCGCCGGCGTCGCCATGGTCACCGTCACCGCGGTCGGCGTCGCCATGGTCACCGTCGCCACGCTCGGCCCCGCCACGGTCGCCGTCGCCACCCGCGCTACGAGCGCCGGCACCGTCTCCTCGCGGACGCCTTGGCTGCCCTCCTGTCGCATCTCGCGCAGGGCGGACTGGTTGATCTTCCACGTCTGAAGGCTCAGGCGTGGATGGTGCATCGTCGGACACGGGACCCCCTCCCGGCCGGTCCGCGCGCGGGCGGCGTGCGGCACGCACGCGTGCAGGGCCGCCGGGGCGACCGGCATCTCGTTGAGGACACGCGAGTCATGATCAACTCGCGGCCTGCCCGAAAGATTAGCCGCGCGACCGCCGACAGCACCGGCATCGGCCACGCTGTGGCATGACCGTGACAGTAGGCCGGGAACCACCGGGGCAAGAGGCCCGAACCCACGACACCAGGAGATCCCGAAGCGAACGTCAGCGGAGCGAACAGTCAGCGGAGCGACGAGAAGTCAGCGGAGCGAACAGTCAGCCACCCGATCAGTCAGCCCGAAGCGCCTGGCATCGGCACCCAGTCCGGCAGCGGCTCCGTCTGCTCCAGCCAGGCCTCGGGCGGCGCCCCGCCCTCGCCTGAAGCGACCACTCCACCCACGATGGCGCAGGTCGTGTCCATGTCTCCGCCCACCTGGGCGGTGGACCAGATGGCCCGCTCGTAATCGCCGAGGCCCCGAGCGGCCGACCACAGCGCGAACGGCACCGTGTCATGAGCCGTCGTGCGGCGACCGCAGCCGAGGACCGCGGCGACCGTCGTAGCGTCCCCGTAGTCGAGCATGTCCCGTGCGCGGCGCAGCCCCGCTCCCACGGCGCTGCGCGGCACCAGGTCGATGACCCCGTCGAGCAGTGCCTTCGGAGCGGGCGGCCCCGCGGGATCGGCCACCAGCGCCGCCGCGGCGGCCACCGCCATGGCGCCCACGACCGCCTCACGGTGCTGGTGCGTGGGGTACGCGGAGATCTCCGCTTGGTGCGTCGCCTGCTCCGGGTCGTCCGCGTACCAGGCGCCGAGCGGCGCGATCCGCATGGCCGCGCCATTGCCCCAGGAACCCATGCCCTTGAACAGCGCGGAGGCCAGCTCCCGCCAGTCCCCGCCCTCCCGGACCTGCCTGAGCAGCCGGTTCACGGCGGGGCCGTACCCGCGGTCGAAGTCATGGTGCTCGGCGAAGGACAGCGCGAGCGCGTCCTGGTCGATCCGGTCGTGCCGGACCAGGACGGCGAACACGGAGCAGGCCATCTCGGTGTCGTCGGTCCACTGCCAGGGGCCTGGGGGCGCTTCCCCGCGCTTGAGCAGCGGGTAGTTCGCGGGCACGAAGAACTGAGAGCCCAGCGCGTCCCCCACCGCCAGTCCACGCAGGCTGGCCAGAGCGCGGGCCAGGCGCCGGTCGGGAGAGGAGTCAGCGGTCATCGCCCTGCCACTCTATCCGGTGACACCGTACGGTTCGGGTTCGCGCCAGCGTTCGAACGGCCGGTCAAGGGTGTACTTGCCGTCGTCGCCGAGCACCAGCGTCCGCATCTCGCCGTTCCCGGGGTTGGACAGCGATTCGAATTCCGCAACCGACCAGTGGAACCAGCGCATGCAGAACAGCCGCATGGTCAGGCCGTGGGTGACGAGGAGGACGTTCGGCGGATGGTCCGGGGCCTCGAAGCTGCGGTAGAGGCTCTCCAGGAACGCGCCCACCCTGTCGTACACGTCGGCCCCCGACTCGCCCTGGGCGAAGCGGTAGAAGAAATGGCCGTACGCGTCGCGGTACGCCTTCTGCAACCTGACGTCGTCCCTGTCCTGCCAGTTTCCCCAGTCCTGCTCCCGCAGCCGCGGCTCCTCGCGGATCCGCACCCGCTCGGGGTCGAGGCGCAGGGCACGGAAGGTCTCGTGGGTGCGGCGGTAGGGCGAGACGTACACGCTCACCCGCTCCAGGCCGACGGCCTCCCGTAGCTGCTCACCCGTCTCGTCCGCCTGCCGCCACCCCTTCTCGGTGAGCGCCAGCGCGTGGTCGGGCTCGCGTTCGTACACGGTGTCGTCGGCGTTTCCGGCCGACTCGCCGTGCCGGACAAGGAAGATGCGCTGCGGACGTGCCATACGGAAACCCTAGATCGGGCCCTCCCCGATGGCTCAACCGGTCGGCCGTCCGGGCCCTCTCCGGGCGCCATCCGGCGTATGCGAGGTATGCGCGCTATGCGTCGTACGCGACCTATAGGGCGTACGGAGCGCGCGGTTAGGGCGTACGGGGCGCGCGTGGCGCCACACCACCTAGGACGATTCACGTGGCGCCACACCATCCAGCACGGTTCGCGGGGCGCCGCACCACCCAGGACGGCTCGCGTGGCGTCACACCGTCCAGGACGGTTCCAGTTCCACGATGTCACCGGCCAGTGCCGCGACGTCGGCCTCCGTCTGGGCCCGCAGCGAGAGGCGCTCCACCCGCTCCCTGCGGTACTTCCCGTGCTCGGCGGCGGACAGCCACATGGAGAGGACGAGGAACTCGTGTCCGGGCGCCTCGCCGAAGAGTCCGCGCACCATGCCCGGGGAGCCCGCCATCGCGGGATTCCAGACCTTCTCCTGCATGAGCGCGAAGTGCTCCACGCGCGCCTCATGGACCCGGCAGTGCGCCACCCGCACCACGTCGGCGTCGGCGAAGCGCGGCTCGAAGCCCGTCTTCACGTCGAAGCGGTGGTCGAAGAGCTTGCTCTGGATGTCCTTGAAGGTGCCCGCCTGCGTGGCGGCGAGCCGGTCGTGCGAGCGCGCCATGAAGGAGTCGTAGAAGGCACGGCTCTCCCAGAAGCCGAAGACGTGCGCCACACCCGGCCGTTCCCGGCTCCACCCCCCGCCCTGTCCCCGGAACCCCGGCTCCCCCAGAAGCCCCGCCCACTTCCGCTGTCCCCGCTCGAACCCCCGTCGGTCCACCACGGTGCAGCGAATCCACTTGACCAGCACCGCGCCATCGTACGGCGCGGAGCGTGGCCCGGGTCACGCTCCGGCGTAGTGCGCCCGGATCAGCTGGGCGCGATCATCGGCGCTCAGTTCGATACCGAACTCGTGGTCGAGGACTTCCCCCAACTCCCGGGCGGATACGTCACGTTCGTCCGAAGTACCGTCGGGACGCGTCACCGTCAGATGGGCACCGACCAAACTGCGTCGCACCTCCGGAGCGGCCCTCTGGATCACCGGGCGGCGGATGAACGACGACATGGGGTGGGTCGACGTGTAGTGGTTCATCACCACGTAGTCGGCGGGGATCCGTTCTTCCAGCGTGTACTCGTAGAGGTCGGCCCAGCCGTCCGCTTGCGCGGTCCGCAACACTCGCGCACCGTTTGATTCCTGGACGATCCCGAACCGCCACTCTCCTTGTCGCACGTCCTGCCGTACGTCGCCCTCGTCCCCCAGAAGGATCGGTTCGAGCAGCCCCAGACCGCCGAAACCGACGTCACAGTGCCACTGCCGCCCGTCCGCCTCGACCTTCAGGAGCATGTGGGTCACCGCGCGGCGCGACGAGGCGCCGACCCGGACGCGGGCGCCGAGCCCCGTGACGGCGAAGCCGACGCGCTCCAGGACCGCCGCGAACAGCAGGTTCTGTTCATAGCAGTAGCCCCCTCTGCGCCGCCGCACCAGCTTGTCCTGGAGCGCCCCCAGGTCCAGCGAGACCGGCCGGCCGAGCATCATCTCCAGGTTCTCGAAAGGGATCGACGCCACATGCGCGCGATGGAGCGCACGAAGGGTGTCGTGGTCGGGCTTCACCTCTCCCTCGTGGCCGACTCTGGCCAGGTAGGACTCGATATCCAGTTCTTCCCCGTTCCATGCCATGAGAGCAATGATCCACACGACCGTGTCCGCGCGCCAACAGCCTTTCCGACCGGCGGACTTCGGTGATGTCGGTCACGCGTCGTAGCGTGTGCGTTGGACATGCCTAGAGCATCGGTTTCAACGGGGACTACGAGGAGGGGGATCTCTGGTGAGCAGTGTCAGCAAGGGAATCGAGAAGGTAGAGGTGGGGCTCAAATGGGATCCGAGCCCGGTCGGCTCGCCCTCGCATGATCTCGACATCATCGCCGCGACCTATACGGCCGACGACCCGTACGGCAGCCCTGTCTACCTGGTCCACTTCGGCAGCCGCGCCCCCGACGGGACGATCACGCTCAACAGGGACAGCAAGACGGGCCAGGGCTTCGGCTTCGACGAGGTCATGACGCTGGAGCTCGGCCGGCTCGCGGCGACGTACGCGCGCGTGGTGGTCGGTGTGGCCATACAGCCCCACGAAGGGGAGAAGGTGTTCGGCGACATCACGAACACGTCCGTCCGGATCCGTCACGGGTACACGGACCTCGCCCTGAGCGACCTCGCCGGGGTCTCCGGTTCCACGGCCGCCACCGTCGCCGAGTTCACCCGGGACGAGTCGGGCGCGTGGTCCTTCCGCGAGATCATCCGCGGTTTCGACGCCGACCCGACGGCCTTCGCCGCGCTGATGGGCGGCGAGCACTGAGAACGCGGTGAGGGGTGGGCGGAGCCTTCCGGCTCCGCCCACCCCTCACTCGGCTAGCTCAGCGGATCAGCTGCAACCGCTGGTCGAGCCGCAGCCCTCGCAGATGTAGCAGGACCCGGCGCGCTGCATCTTCGTCCCGCAGGAGAAGCACAGCGGGGCGTCGGCCTGGATGCCGAGCTGCATCTCGACGAGCTCGGCGCTGGTGTGCGCCTGCTGCGGAGCGGGCTTCTCGGCCTCGACCCTCGGCGCGGCGACGGCCTTCAGGGTCTCGGGCTGCCGCGGCGCGGACTGGGCCAGACCCTCGACGTCGACCTCCGAGTCGTCCATGGACGGCTCGTACGAACCCGTCTCCAGGTGACGCTGACGCTCCTCGGCCGAGTGGATGCCGAGCGCGGAGCGCGTCTCGAAGGGCAGGAAGTCGAGCGCCAGGCGACGGAAGATGTAGTCGACGATCGACTGCGCCATCCGCACGTCCGGGTCGTCCGTCATGCCGGCCGGCTCGAAGCGCATGTTCGTGAACTTCGAGACGTAGGTCTCCAGCGGAACGCCGTACTGCAGGCCCACGGAGACGGCGATCGAGAAGGCGTCCATCATGCCCGCGAGGGTCGAACCCTGCTTGGACATCTTCAGGAAGACCTCGCCGAGACCGTCGTCCGGGTAGGAGTTGGCGGTCATGTAGCCCTCGGCGCCACCCACGGTGAAGGAGGTGGTGATCCCCGGGCGGCCCTTGGGGAGGCGCTTGCGGACGGGGCGGTACTCGACCACCTTCTCGACCGCGGCACGGATCGTGTCCTCGGCCTTCTCGGTGACCTCGGCCTTCTCCTGCTCCTTCTTCTTCGCGGAGAGGGGCTGGCCGACCTTGCAGTTGTCGCGGTAGATGGCGAGCGCCTTGACGCCCATCTTCCACGCCTCGTAGTAGACCTCTTCGACGTCCTCGACGGTGGCCGTCTCCGGCAGGTTCACCGTCTTGGAGAGCGCGCCGGAGATCCACGGCTGGATGGCCGCCATCATCCGGACGTGGCCCATCGCGGAGATGGAACGCTCGCCCATCGCGCAGTCGAAGACCTCGTAGTGCTCGGGCTTCAGACCGGGGGCGTCGATCACATTGCCGTGGTCGGCGATGTGGGCGACGATCGCCTCGATCTGCTCCTCCTGGTAGCCCAGGCGACGCAGGGCCTGCGGCACGGTGCCGTTGACGATCTGCATCGAGCCGCCGCCGACGAGCTTCTTGAACTTGACCAGGGCGAGGTCGGGCTCCAGGCCCGTGGTGTCGCAGGACATCGCGAGACCGATGGTGCCGGTCGGGGCGATGACGGACGCCTGGGAGTTACGGAAACCGTTCTTCTCGCCGAGGCGCAGCACGTCCTGCCAGGCCTCCGTGGCGGCGGCCCAGATAGGCGTGTCCAGGTCGTCGACGCGGGGGGCCGTGGCGTTGGCGTCGGAGTGCTGCTTCATGACGCGCTTGTGCGGGGTCGCGTTCTTGGCGTAACCGTCGTACGGGCCGACGACCGCGGCGAGCTCGGCGGAACGCTTGTACGACCGAGCCGTCATCAGGGAGGTGATGGCGCCGGCCAGGGAGCGGCCGCCGTCGGAGTCGTACGCGTGACCGGTCGCCATCAGCAGGGCGCCGAGGTTGGCGTAGCCGATGCCCAGCTGGCGGAAGGCGCGGGTGTTCTCGCCGATCTTCTGCGTCGGGAAGTCCGCGAAGCAGATCGAGATGTCCATCGCGGTGATGACCAGCTCGACGACCTTCGAGAAGCGCTCGGCGTCGAAGGACTGCGTGCCCAGGCCGTCGTCCTTGAGGAACTTCATCAGGTTCAGCGAGGCGAGGTTGCAGGACGTGTTGTCCAGGTGCATGTACTCGCTGCACGGGTTCGAGCCGTTGATCCGGCCGGACTCCGGGCAGGTGTGCCAGGCGTTGATGGTGTCGTCGTACTGGATGCCGGGGTCGGCGCAGGCCCAGGCGGCCTCGGCCATCTTGCGGAAGAGCGACTTGGCGTCGACCTCCTCGATGACGTCACCCGTCATGCGGGACGTCAGACCGAACTTGCCGCCCTGCTCGACCGCCTTCATGAACGTGTCGTTCACACGGACCGAGTTGTTGGCGTTCTGGTACTGGACGGACGTGATGTCGTCGCCGCCCAGGTCCATGTCGAAGCCCGCGTCACGCAGGGCGCGGATCTTCTCCTCTTCCTTCACCTTGGTCTCGATGAAGCCCTCGATGTCGGGGTGGTCGACGTCGAGGATGACCATCTTGGCGGCGCGGCGCGTGGCGCCGCCCGACTTGATGGTTCCCGCGGAGGCGTCGGCACCGCGCATGAAGGAGACCGGTCCCGAGGCGTTGCCGCCGGAGGAGAGGAGTTCCTTGGAGGAGCGGATGCGGGAGAGGTTCAGGCCGGCGCCGGAGCCGCCCTTGAAGATCATCCCCTCTTCCTTGTACCAGTCGAGGATCGAGTCCATGGAGTCGTCCACGGACAGGATGAAGCAGGCGGAGACCTGCTGCGGCTGGGGCGTGCCTACGTTGAACCAGACCGGCGAGTTAAAGCTGAAGATCTGGTGCAGGAGGGCGTACGCCAGCTCGTGCTCGAAGATCTCGGCGTCGGCGGGCGAGGCGAAGTAGCTGTAGTCCTCGCCGGCCTTCCGGTAGGTCTTCACGATGCGGTCGATCAGCTGCTTGAGGCCGGTCTCGCGCTGCGGGGTGCCAACGGCCCCGCGGAAGTACTTGCTGGTGACGATGTTGACCGCGTTCACCGACCAGAAGTCGGGGAACTCGACGCCACGCTGCTCGAAGTTGACCGAGCCGTCGCGCCAGTTGGTCATGACGACGTCTCGGCGCTCCCAGACCACCTCGTCGTACGGATGCACGCCGGGCGTCGTATGGATGCGCTCGATACGCAGACCCTTGCTGGCCTTGGATCCCTTGGCGCGGGAACCTCGTGCCGGGCCGCTCGTCGTCTCGGTCATGCCGCCTCCCTGTATCAGGCTAAAACGCCCTGAAGTGCCACGTTCTTCCCGTGACACGGTGTTGTCTGGTGCCGCGGATCCCACGAAGGTCATCCGCAACAGGTCTGTGTGTGCCGCCGTCGGCCGTTCAGCCGGTCAGTCGGCGGCAGTGGCGGGCACCGGGACTTCGACAGTCCCTCCGGGCCCGCAGTCCTTCGCGCCGCTCTCACCACCGGCGCCCCGCGACTCGTCGTCGAGCCGCTTTTCCCGCTGGTCCCGCAGCTCCCCGATGGCAGCCTCGAAGTCCTCGAGCGAATCGAAGGCCCGATACACGGAGGCGAAACGCAGGAAGGCCACGAGGTCCAGCTCCTGCAGCGGACCGAGTATGGCCAGACCCACGTCGTGCGTGGTCAATTCCGCGCTTCCGGTCGCCCGCACCGCTTCCTCGACCCGCTGGCCGAGCTGGGCGAGGGCGTCCTCGGTCACCGGCCGCCCCTGGCATGCCTTGCGGACGCCGTTGATGACCTTCGTACGACTGAACGGCTCGGTCACGCCGCTGCGCTTGACCACCATCAGTGAACAGGTCTCCACGGTCGTGAAACGACGGGAGCAATCGGGGCACTGACGGCGCCGGCGGATCGATGTGCCGTCATCCGTGGTGCGACTGTCGACCACGCGACTGTCGGGGTGCCTGCAGAAGGGGCAGTGCATGGAACTCCAACCCTCCTTCACGACACGACTCATAGGCCTCAACCGGCCCAGGAGGCCCTCGAAGCAGCCCCCAGCATAGGCGATGCCCACGGCCAGAAAACACCGGGGACCACAACTTCTGGGCCGTGGTTGCAATCCAACCACTAGATCTGGGGTTTGGCCGTAAATCCGGCCCCATCGCGTGTCGCATGCCCACGCCCCGCCGGGAAGAGTACGAGGCCGCCTCGCGCGCCGCACGGGAAGGGGGCGGTGCCGGGTTGACCGGTCAACGAGTGGCAGTATTGGGGGCCTCACCGAGGGGGCCTTGACCCCGGCGGTGAAGCGTACCGTAATGAACCGAAATGCCACTCGGCTCGAACGTTAGCCATACACCCAGACGCATGATCGCGGCAGGCATTCTGCACTTTTTCACTCGAACGTGTGTTTGGCGCAACCTTTCGAAAGCAACTACCGTTGGCTAACTAGGGAGACAATCTCGAGAGGGGCCGACCGACGTGACCACCACCGCAGACAGTGCCACCATCACTGCCCAGGACCGCCAGAGCCGACTCGAGCCGGTGCATGCCATGAATGACGCCACGAACCCGGAGGGCCCGAAGCCCACACGCTCCCTACCGGGACGACCTCCGGGCATCCGCGCCGACAGCTCAGGCCTCACCGACCGGCAGCGCCGCGTCATCGAGGTCATCAGGGACTCAGTGCAGCGCCGGGGATACCCGCCGTCGATGCGGGAGATCGGGCAGGCGGTGGGCCTCTCCAGCACCTCCTCGGTCGCGCACCAGCTCATGGCCCTGGAGCGCAAGGGCTTCCTGCGCCGCGACCCGCACCGCCCGCGCGCGTACGAGGTGCGGGGCTCGGACCAGCCCAGCAGCCAGCCCACTGACACGGCGGGCAAGCCCGCCGCTTCGTACGTCCCGCTGGTCGGCCGCATCGCGGCCGGTGGCCCGATCCTCGCCGAGGAGTCGGTGGAGGACGTCTTCCCGCTCCCCCGGCAGCTCGTCGGCGACGGTGAACTGTTCGTCCTCAAGGTCGTCGGCGACTCGATGATCGAGGCCGCGATTTGCGACGGTGACTGGGTGACGGTGCGCCGCCAGCCGGTCGCGGAGAACGGCGACATCGTCGCCGCCATGCTCGACGGCGAAGCGACAGTGAAGCGGTTCAAGCGCGAGGACGGTCACGTCTGGTTGCTCCCTCACAACTCCGCGTACCAGCCCATCCCCGGTGACGAGGCAACGATCCTCGGCAAGGTCGTGGCGGTGCTGCGGCGGGTGTGAGCCACCGCCCCTGACCGGGCCCCGGAACCAACTGCGCCGGTTCCGGGGCCCTGCTGCGTCTTCAGGCACCTGGGGCTTTCAGCGACCTGGACTCACTTCTCCCGGGCCTCGTGTCTCCTGGGCCTCGTGTCTCTCCTGGGCCTCGTGCTCCGAGGCCCAAGAGACGGCCGTCTACTCTGCGGCGGCCTCGTCCTCGCCGTCCGTCTGCGGATTGGTCTTGGGGTCGGGCTTGGGGTTGGGCGTGGGATCCGCCTTGGCCGCCGCATCGATCGCGGCCAGGGAACGACGCGCCTGGTTACGGTCCGTGGTGTACCAGAAATCGGGGAGCGAGGCCCGGAGGTAGCTGCCGTAGCGCGCGGTCGCGAGCCGGGGGTCCAGGACGGCGACCACTCCACGGTCCGCCGAGGCCCGCACCAGGCGCCCAGCACCCTGCGCCATCAGGAGCGCCGCGTGCGTCGCGGCGATGGCCATGAAGCCGTTCCCGCCGGCGTCGTCCACCGCCTTCTGGCGAGCGCTCATCAGGGGGTCGTCGGGGCGCGGGAAGGGGATCTTGTCCATGACCACCAGCTGGCAGCTGGCGCCGGGCACGTCGACGCCCTGCCACAGCGAGAGCGTCCCGAACAGACAGGTCTGCGTGTCCGCCGCGAAGTTCTTGATCAACTCACCCAGCGTCTCCTCGCCCTGCAAAAGGATCGGCATGTCGAGCCGGCCGCGCAGCTCCTCGGCCGCGTTCTGAGCGGCGCGCATGGACGAGAACAGACCGAGCGTACGACCGCCCGCCGCCTCGATCAGTTCGGCCAGCTCGTCGATCATGTCGCTGCGCGTGCCTTCGCGGCCCGGCCGGGCCAGGTGCTTGGCGACGTACAGAATCCCCTGCTTGCGGTAGTCGAAGGGCGACCCGACGTCCAGGCCCTTCCACGCCGGGGCGTCCTCGGACTCGGTGCCCTCCGGGGCGAGCCCCAGGGAGGCTCCCACGCCGTTGAAGTCGCCGCCGAGCTTGAGGGTGGCGGACGTGAGGACCACCGAGCGATCGCTGAAGAGCTTCTCGCGGAGCAGACCCGAGACGGACATGGGCGCCACGCGCAGCGAGGCTCCGAAGCGGTCGTGCCGCTCGTACCAGACCACGTCCCACTCGGAGCCGTTCGTGATGCGCTCGGCGACGTCGTGGATGCTCTCCACGGAGGCGAGGGCCTGTTTGCGGACGGCGTCCTCGTCCTGGACCGACTTGTCGCGGGTGGAGCCGAGGGCCGAGATCACCGTGCGGGCGGCGTCACGCAGGGCCATCAGCACGTACCCGAGGTCCTCCGGGATCTCTTCGAGGCGGCCGGGGAGCGCGAGCTCCATCACCCGCTCGAAGCCTTCGGCGGCGGTCTGGAGCTGGTCGGCCGCTTTTTCGTTGACGAGCTTGGCGGCTCGGCGCACGGCGCGGGTGACCTGCCCCGGGGTGAGCTCGCCGGTGGCGACGCCGGTCACGCGGGAGACCAGCTCATGGGCCTCGTCCACGATCAGCACTTCGTGCTGGGGAAGGACGGGGGCACCCTCGATGGCGTCGATCGCGAGGAGCGCGTGGTTCGTGACGACGACCTCGGAGAGCTTGGCCCGCTCCCGCGCGGCCTCGGCGAAGCACTCCGCTCCGTACGCACACTTCGACGCGCCCAGGCACTCCCGGGAGGAGACGGACACCTGGGACCAGGCGCGGTCGGAGACCCCAGGGGTGAGGTCGTCCCGGTCGCCGGTCTCCGTCTCGTCCGCCCAGTCGCGCATGCGCAGCAGGTCCTGGCCGAGCTTGCTGGTGGGGGCGGCGGCCTCGAACTGGTCGAAGAGACCCGGGCCCTCCTCCTCTTCCTGCGGCACCCCTTCGTGCAGGCGGTGCAGGCACAGGTAGTTCGACCGGCCCTTGAGCATGGCGAACTGGGGGCGGCGGCGCAGCAGCGGATGCAGGGCGTCCACCGTCCGCGGAAGATCACGCTCCACGAGCTGGCGCTGTAGCGCGAGCGTGGCCGTCGCCACCACCACGCGCTCGCCGTGCGCGAGCGCGGGCACCAGATAGCCGAGCGACTTGCCCGTGCCGGTGCCGGCCTGGATCAGGAGATGGGAACCGTCGTCGATCGCCTCGGCGACGGTCTCGGCCATCGTCACCTGGCCAGGTCGCTCTGTGCCGCCGACGGCGGTGACGGCGGCGTGCAGGAGCTCGGGAAGGGAGGGCTTTGTCATAGCGCGACCACCCTACGGGTCTCCACTGACAATCCTTCGATCACGGCTGGTGCAGAGGGTTCGGCACGCTCCCGTGCACGGCGGCGTGCGGGCGCTCCGGGCGGTCGCGGTACCCGTCGAGGTGCAGCCGGTTCCGGTTGAGGCACAGCCGCTCGATGCGCGGGGTGAGCAGGTCGAACATCTCGTACCGCTCCTTGAGCTGCGGGGCGCGCGCCTGGTGGCGGAGGATCTCGGCGCGGACGAGGGACCAGAACGTGCTCTCCGGGATGCCCAGCTGTGTCTGACAGAGGGGTGCGAGGTAGCGGAAGACCCCCACGAAGAGCCCTGAATGAATGAACTGCGTGAGGAAGTCGGGGCGTTCGGTGAGCAGGACGTCACGGACGTCGTCCGGCATCGACGCGTGCTCGGGAAGGCCTTCGGCGCTGACGTTGATGTCGTCGACGAAGTCCTTCACCGCCAGTCGGACCGGGACGTCCTTGTCGTCGAAAACGACGATGGCGTTCTCCCCATGAGGGGAGAACACGGTCCCGTAGCGGTACAGGAACTGGAGAAGCGGTGGCAGCAGCGCGCCGAAGAGGCGCCGTAGCCAGGCCTCGGGGGCGAGACCGGAGCGCTCGACCAGCTCGGCGACGAAGGCCCTGCCGTGCGGGTCGGTGTGCAACAAGGAGGCGAGCGTACGGGCGCGTTCGTCGGGGGCGAGATACCGGGTGATCGGTTCGCGCCAGATCACGCCGAGAAGTTCCTTGTACTGGTAGGGGACCTCGGGAAGGCCGTCGTACAGCGGGTGCTCGACGGTCACGGAGGCGACCTCGCCGAGCAGGATCACCCGGCATTCGTCGCGCAGGAAGGGGTCGGCGTCCCGCAGGGCGTGCATCCACGCGGTGACGGCAGGTGCCGCTAGCGTGCGCTCGGTCGGGAGTCCGCGCCACACCAGGGTGTTGAGGACGGACAGGGGCAGCTTGACCGTGTGCCGGTCGGGGCGGGACAGATTCAGGAACGTACGGATGGACTGCTGGGGCAGCCGTAGATCGCCGTCGGTGGGGAGGGGCACGATCGCGCCCGCGGCGACGGAGGGGGCGAAGAGAGGCAGGACGATGTCGTCCCATTGCCATGGGTGCACCGGCAGGTAGAGGTAGGCGTGCGGGTCGAGTCCGCGTGCCCTGAGTATGTCCGCGAAGGATTCCCTTGTGGCGGGGGCCAGTTCCCGTGCGTAGAGCTTCTCCGCGGTGTTCAGTCCGGAGACGCCTCGGTAGGCGGCGATGTCGGTGTGGACCGCGATCCACGGGAGCTGCGCGGTGAGCCGGGCCTCGGGGGCCCAGCGGGCGGTGTCGCTCGCGGAGAAACCGATGCGGCCTTTGTTGAGGATGAGCCAGGGGTGGCCGGTCTGGTGCCCTTCGAGTTCGGCGTAGCCGAGGTCGGCGAGCTGGGCCGCGGGGAGGGCGGTCTGGTCGAGCCGGGCGTCGGCGGAGAGCGTGACGGTCAGCTCGCGGATGAGGTGGCCGAGCGTGGCGCCGTCGATTCCCAGGGTGCGGCGGGCCCGGGTGAGGAAGCGGAGGGGATCGCTGAAGGGAAGCGGCGGCCCGTCGCCTTCGGCCAGGGCGAGGCTGGCGGGATCGACGTGCCAACTGCCGTACGAGCCGCGGCGGGCTCGGAAGAGGAGGCGGGCGGTGGAGGGGTGGGGGCGGTGGGGTTGGGCGGCTTGGGCGTGGGGGGTGTCGGTTTGGGCGTGGGGGGTGTCGGCGCTTTTATCGGTGTTATCGGGATCGGCGTCGAGGCTGAAGCTGTAGCTGTGACTATCCACGTCGTCCGTCGGCGGTCCGGCGGCGACGGGCTTGATGATCTCTTCGTAGGCGAACTCACCGACCATTTTGGCGAGGAGGCGGCGTCCGCCGCCGGCCCACCTGTCCGCGGTCAGCTCGGGCGGGTCGTAGAGAGCGGAGGGTGCTGATGGTGCGGCTGGCTCTCGGGGCGTCGGAGGGACGGGGTCGGACGGATTCGGCACGGGGACTCCAGAGGGAGGGAACCGGATCAGGTCGAGCGGTGTACTAAGAGTGAGCGGGTCAGAGCACTGCGCGCAGGGCCCGGTCACGGACCATGAGCGCCGCGCGCTTGTCGGGGAGATCCACCTCGGCGGCGAAGCGGAAGCCGGCGCTGAGGAATGCGGAGACGGAGGGGGTGTTGCGCAGGTCAGGTTCTGCGATGACGCGTGCGCAGGAGGCGCGACGGTCGAGCACGAGGTCGGCGACGGCTCTCAGCAGGGAGGTCCCGAGCCCACGGCCGCGATCGGCGACACCGCCGATGAGGAGGTGAAGACCGGTGTCGTGCGGGCGGGCCGGATAGTGCCGGGCCAGGGCGTCGAGATCCGCGCGGTAGACCTCCCAGTAACTCATCGGTGTGCCGTCCAGGACTCCGAGGCAGGGGACGCTGCGTCCGTCACCGTCCATCTGGGCGCGTAGGTGCGCCTCGGTGACGGCGTCGGGGCCGGCCAGCTCCCAGAACGCCGCCACGGCGGGGTCGTTCATCCAGCGGCTGATGAGGGAGAGATCGCGTTCGACGCACACGGGCACCAGTTGGAAGACACCGGCCGCGGTGGTCGTGGGGCCCCAGCCGGCGACTGAGTCGAGCAGGTCGTCGGCTGATGATGTGACCACTGAGGCAGGGGAAGAAATGGGGGGCGGCCAGGCGGCCGTCGGTGTCGGTGTCGGTGTCGGTGTCGGTGTCGGTGTCGGTGTCGGAGCACGGTCCGCCGTGCGCACGCCGGCTCCGATGCGCCGGGCGTCCGCACTCCACGCTTCGGCCGGATTGCCCGCTTCGACCGCGCCGCCCGCGTCCGCCATGCCGGCCGCGTCGCTCGGGTCGCTCTTGTCGCTCGTGGCGCCCGCGCCGAACAGCGCGATGAGTTCGTCCGGGAGGCGCAGGTCCAGGGTGTCCTGGGCGTCCGCCCTGTCCGCGGCGGAGGGCTCGGTTGCGGGTTCGGCGACTGAGGGCCGTGGGGCGGAGGACCGTGAGGCGGACTGGGCTGCGGACGGGGCTGCGGACTCTGTTCCGGCGTCGGTGCTCGCATCGGGGGGAGACGGAGGCACGGCGTCGCTCCTCTCAGAGAGAGTGGTTCATGTTCCTCAGGAATGAAGGGGGTTGGCGATGGAGACGTAGACGGACTGGGTGTCGACGGGGCCCACGAGCTCGTCGAGACCGCGGAGGCGGGTCAGCAGGTTGGCCTTGCACCGGAGTACCGGTGAGTCGAGGAGCAGAGCGGGCAGTGGCGTCCGGAGGGGAGCCGGGCCGGAGACGGTGTCGCCGAGGAAGCGGCGGAATCCCGCGAGCAACAGCTGCTCGTCGGCCAGGCGTTGGGCGCCCAAGGCCCCGATGAGGCCGAGCACGTTGTTGATGCCGAGGTAGTAGGCGAAGCGCTCGTCGGCCACCTCGTCGGAGACGAAGGTGTCGCTGTGCTCGCCGATGCCGGGAAGCCTGCGGTCGAGTTCGGCGCGTCGGGACTCGCGGTAGTAGTAGCCCTGGTTGTCGCGGTAGCGGCCGCCCACGGGCCAGCCGTCGGAGTCGAGCATCAGGAGGGTGTTCTGCTGGTGGGCTTCCAGGGCGACGCCTGCCTCGCTGTCCAGCCAGAGCACGGGGCGTACGACGTTCTCCAGGTAGCGCAGGAACCACTCCGTGGCGACGGCTCCTCTGGGGCGGCCCGTCCGTACGGCGAGGCGGGTGACGATCTCCCCGAGCCGGGAGCGCATCGGGGGGCGGTCGTGCCCCGTGGAGTGCGGCGACGGCCTGGGCGAGACGAGTCCCGCGATGCAGGTGGCGTCGTCACCGGGACCGAAGGGGTTGTGCCGGATCATGACGTCGAGCCCGGTCACGGGTGCGCCGTCGGGGCCGGTCACGGCGAGCCAGGCCGGGTCGCGGATCACGTCGAAGCCCGGGTGGGCGGCCTGCCACTGCTCGGCGAGACCGCTGCGGAGCAGCCGGTGGACCTCGACGCCGCGGTGGAGTTCCTTGCGGAGATTCTCACGACGGGAGTTGGTGATGCGCAGGCCGAGCGAGAGCTTCAGCATGGCCGGGGCACCGGAGCGGTAGAGGGTGCGCACGGAGGAGGTGGGGTACCACGGTGCGCCGTGCGGGCCGAGGTCCTGGAGGAGACCGGCTTCCAGGAGGGCGGCAGTCGCGGGGCGGTGCCTGAGCTCACGCATCTGCCACGGGTGCAGGGGCAGGGCGGCGTGGCCCTGCGGCAGCGGCAGATCCGGCCCGGCGAGGCGGGCGGTGAGCTGATCGGCCGGGAGGGTGCGGCCTCGCTCGGTCCAGGCCGAGTCCGTGGCGAGTACGGACGGGTCGACGGCGAGCCAGTGCAGGGCGAAGGCGCCGCGCAACTCCGGTGAGTAGAGCCGGGATTCGGTGTCGGAGAGTCCCTCACGGCTCTTCGGGGTGGGATGCAGGGGATGGCCGAGGAGCAGGGATTGCTCGGCGGCGAGGAAGAGGTCGGGCTCGTCGCCGGGGTTGTCCCGGCGGTCGGCGATGAAGGTGGCGGTGCGCCGCACCGAGTCGGCGACACGGCCGACAAGATCGCCTCCGCCGTCGACACGCCCGCCGTCGCTGCCGGCTCCCACTTCGGGCCCGGGGGTGACGTCGGGGGCGGGGGCGACGCCGGGCCCAGGGGCGACGCCAGGTGCGGTACCGGGGGCGGCACCCAGGCCTGGGCCGCCGCCAGATCCGCCGCCGGGGTGATCAGTGCGTGCGGCACCATCACCTTCCGGAGCGGAGCCTGTCGAAACAGGGTCGGTCAGGGCGGGGCCCGCCGAACCGGGACCCACCGGACCGGGAGCCGCTGAACCAGGACCCACCGGACCTGGAGCCGCTGACCCGGGCCCCACCGGACCGGGAGCCGCCGGACCGGTGCCCACCGAACCGGGTGCCCCCTCTCCACCGCGCTTGCCGGTCTCGCGCCCCAGGAGGGCCGCGACGGTGACGGCGTCGGCCGGGGGGGCGCTTTGCGGGCCGTCTTCCAGGAACGGGAGGCCGAAGCGGTGCCAGCCGGTGGCCGACCAGTAGTACACGGGGACAAGGAGGGCGGTACCGCTGGCTTCCAGCGGGATGCGCAGGGCGCCCTGTTCGGGTGCGGGGAAGTCGTTCTCGCGTACCCAGCAGCGCAGGAGGTTCTCGATGGCCGCCACCTGTGCGGCGGTGTGCGGATCGGGGTGCTCCAGCAGGTCGGCGGGCGTGCCGCGCAGCTGCTCGGTCTGCCGGCCCCCCTTCTGCCGGGGCACCGTACTGGGCTCCGCCACCAGCGAGGATTGCTTGCCGCACGCGCCTGGGACGTGCGGGTCGGGTGGGCCGTCGGATGCGGGGGTGGCGTTCAAGAGGGCTTCCTTGTGAAGTCGTTCGGGCTCCGGGGCGACGGGCTGGAGCTGTGCTGTTGTCTCGTGGCCGTCCGTGGGACGGCCGCGGGTCCGAGTGGCTATCCGTGGTGCGGACGCGCCGCCGCGGAGATCGCGTCGGAGAGGCGGTCGAGGATCGCGGCCGCCTGCTCGTCGGTGATGGTGAGGGGAGGTAGGAGACGTACGACGCTGGAGTGCCGTCCGCCGAGTTCGACGATGAGGCCGCGGCGCAGGCATTCGCGCTGCACCGCCGCGGCGAGTTCGGGCGCCGGGGCGAGCGGTCGCGAGGAGCGGTCCAAGAGTCCGGCCGACGCGATGGGCAGGGGCCGGCCGGCCGAAGTGCCGCCCGTCATCCCGTCACCCATCGGCATGCCCGCGCCACCGGGACCGCTCGAACCACTCGCCGCGCCCACACCCGACCCACCGGACGCTCCCGGCCCACTCACCGTGCCCACGCCTGGACCACTCCCCGTGCCCACGTCCGATCCACCGATCACGCCCTGACCACCCGCCACGCCCACGCCCGCCTCCGCGTCACCGCCCACCGCCGTGCCCGCGCCGCCCGAAGCCGCTGGGTCCACCAGTTCGACGCCGATCATCAGGCCTCTGCCGCGTACGTCCCCGATGCAGGGGTGTTCGGCGGCCAGGGAGCGGAGTTGGGTGAGCATGCGGGTGCCCAGGACTCCGGCGCGTTCCGCGAGGCCGTTCTCGCGGACGTACGCGAGGGTGGCGGCGCCCGCGGCCATGGCGAGCTGGTTGCCGCGGAAGGTGCCCGCGTGGGCGCCGGGCTGCCAGACGTCCAGGTCGTCGCGGTAGATCACGACGGCCAGCGGCAGGCTCCCGCCGATGGCCTTGGAGAGGACCATCACGTCGGGGACCACGCCACTGTGCTCGACGGCCCAGAAGGTGCCGGTGCGCCCGACGCCGGTCTGGACCTCGTCCGCGATGAGCGGGATCGAGCGCGCGGCGGTGATCTCGCGCATCCGGCGCAGCCAGTCGTCGGGGGCGGGGATGACACCGCCCTCCCCCTGCACCGGTTCGAGGATCATGCCGGCGGGCCGGGGCACGCCCGATTTGGTGTCGTCGAGGAGGTTCTCGGTCCAGCGGGCCGCGAGCTCGGCGCCGTCCGCGCCACCGATGCCGAACGGGCAGCGGTAGTCCTGCGGATAGGGCAGGCGCGCGACGCGTACGTCGGAGGCGCCCCCGGAAGCCGCGAGCGCCCCCGCCGTCATCCCGTGGTACGCGCCGGTGAACGCGAGCATGCCCTCGCGCCCGGTCGCCGTCCGCACCAGTTTGAGCGCGGCCTCCACCGCGTCCGTGCCGGCGGGGCCGCAGAACTGGATCCGCGCACGGTCGGCGAGTCCGGGGGGAAGCGTGCGGAACAGCTCGGTGGTGAAGGCGTCCTTGACCGGCGTGGCCAGATCGAGGACGTGCAGCGGAGCCCCCGAGTCGAGGACCTTCCTGATCGCCTCGAGCACGACCGGATGGTTGTGCCCGAGGGCCAGGGTCCCCGCACCCGAGAGGCAGTCGAGGTAGCGCCGTCCGTCGGCGCCCTCGATCGTCAGACCGCGCGCCCGCACCGGCACGATCGGCAGGGCGCGCGCATAGGTGCGCGCCGCCGACTCGCGCGCCGACTGGCGTCGCAGGATCCCCTCGTGTGCTGCGGAGTGCCCCGCGGAAACCGCCGCGGGCGCCGGCTCGGTCACGGCCACGACTGTTGGTCCTCCCGCTGGGAATGGGCGCTTCCCACTCGATCTGGGCGAGTGCGCCGACGAGTTGGCAGGGGAGATGAACGCAGGCCGCCAGTCCCCCGTACGTACCAACGACGGGGGTCGCGGAGGAACACGGGTAATCGGAAGATCCTTGCCGTGACGGAACCGTTGCCGTTCCGTCGGCTGTCCCCTATGGCACCGGCATAGTGTGGGGTGCCGTTCATCCGCAGCAAGGTGTGCAGTGCCACGTAAGTCCGGTGCTCAGCGCGCCGTGCGGCGCACGATGTCCGGCACGTGAACGTTCTCGAAGCCCAGGGGGAATCTCTCTATGCGACCCATACGCCCGCCCAGGACCGCTCGTCGTGGGAAGAGCGCGCGCGGCAGAACCTCCCCCGTGGCGGCCGCTGTCGCCATCGGCGCGGCACTCGTCCTGACCGCGACGGCCTGTGGCCCGAGCGAGGACAACGCGGGCGACGAGCCGTCCGCCTCCCAGCCCGCGGACGGCGGCAGCGACGACGGCAAGGTCAAGATCCCGCAGGACATCCAGGACCGGCTCAAGGAGCACGGCATCGACCTGGACAAGTGGAAAGACGGCGCCTGGAAGAACTGGGACAAGGACGACTGGCTGCGCGAGGCCGGTGACTACGTCAACCCGATCATCGACGGCCTGTGGGACTCGGACCGCATGCGGGACGCGGACAAGAACCCCGACCGCGGTGTCGACGACAACGACATCTCCGGCGACCAGGGCGTGACCGACCCGACGCCCGCGCCGGTGGAGGCGGCGGCCCTGAAGACGCCGTACGACGCCAGTGCTCCTGCCTCCGGCAAGCTGTTCTTCGACGGTCCCGAGGGCTCGATGGTCTGCTCGGCCACCGTCGTCGAGGACCCGGCCCACCCGGGCAAGTCCAACATGGTGTGGACCGCGGGTCACTGCGTGCACGCGGGCGCCAAGGGCGGCTGGTACCGCAACATCGCCTTCGTGCCCTCGTACAACAACAGCGGCAAGTCGGCCGCCGAGCTGGAGAACGCCCCCAAGGAAGAGGTGGCTCCGCACGGCGTCTGGTGGGGTGACTGGGCCCAGACCTCCGACCAGTGGATCGAGAAGGGCGGCCCGACGGGCGGCACCGGCGCGCCGTACGACTTCGCGGTCATCCATGTGACGCCGGAGAAGGGCAGCGAGGGCCAGTCGCTCGAAGAGCAGGTCGGCTCGGCTCTCCCGGTGGACTTCAACGCCCCGGCCGTGCCGCAGATCGCCGAGATGACGGCGACCGGCTACCCGGCGGCGCCGCCGTTCGACGGCCAGAAGGCGTTCCAGTGCGCCGACAAGCCGGGCCGGCTCTCGATCAGCAAGCCCGACCCGACGATGTACCGCATCGGCTGCACGATGACCGGTGGTTCGTCCGGCGGCGGCTGGATCGCCGAGGGTTCGGACGGCGAGCCCGCCCTGGTGTCCAACACCTCCATCGGCCCGGTGACGGCCGGCTGGCTGGCCGGTCCGCGGCTCGGCAAGGAGGCCAAGGGCATCTACGGCGCGGTGAGCAAGAAGTTCGCCGACAAGTAGCCGACCGGCGTAAGCCGTTCTCCGTACGGCGGGGTCGCCTGAAACCTTCACGACCCCGCCGTCATTCGTCCTCGATCTCCCGGGCATAGTGAGGTGTCGCGTCGGCGGGATGCTTCCGGAGCCTCCGCGTCCACACATGACAAGTACATGGCAATTGCAGCAATCACACGTTCAATTCGGGGGTTACAGCACCATGCGTTCCACTCGTGCGCCTTTCGCGCGCCGTCACGGGCAACGTCTCGCACTCGCCGCCACCGGGCTGGCCGCCGCCTTGGCGCTCACCGCCACGGCCTGCGGACCCAGCAACGACAAGGCGAGCGACAAAGCCGACGCCGGCACCGCGCAGGGCGCCGACAAGGGGTCCGACACCGAGACCGGCTCCGATGCCAAGCTGCCCGGCGACATCGCCGACAAGCTGAAGGACCACGGCATCGACCCGGACAAGTGGAAGGACGGGGCCTGGAAGAACTGGGACAAGGACGACTGGCTCCGCGAGTCCAAGGACTTCGTCAACCCGGTCATCGAGGGCCTCTGGAAGCCCGAGCGGATGGCGAAGGCCAAGGACCCGAACAAGACCATCGCCGCGAAGGACGCCGCCGCCGACCAGGGCGCGACCGACCCCGAGCCGAGGCCGGTCCAGGCCAAGCGCGAGAAGACGCCGTACCACAAGAACGCCGCTCCGGTCGGGAAGATCTTCTTCGACTCCCCCGAGGGCTCGATGGTCTGCTCCGGCACGGTCGTGAAGGACCCGCGCAACCCGGGCAAGTCCAACCTCGTGTGGACCGCTGGCCACTGCGTGCACGCCGGTTCCGCCGGCGGCTGGTACCGCAACATCACCTTCGTGCCGGCCTACAACGACCTCGGCAAGTCCGAGGCCGAGCTGAGCAACGCCGCCCCGCAGGAGGTCTCCCCCTACGGCCAGTACTGGGCCGACTGGGTCTCGACCTCCGCCGAGTGGATCGACCAGGGTGCCTCTTCGGGCGGTGCCGGTGCGCCGTACGACTACGCCGTGATGCACGTGAAGCCGAAGCAGGGCGCCAAGTCACTCGAGGAGACGGTCGGCAACGCACTGACCGTCGACTTCTCGGTCCCCTCCGTACAGACCGTGAGCTCGATGGGCGCCTGGGGCTACCCCGCCGCGCCGCCGTACGACGGCCAGATCATGCACAAGTGCATCGACAAGCCGGGCCGCCTCTCGCTGACCCCCGCCCAGCCGACGATGTACCGCATTGGCTGCACCATGACCGGCGGCTCCTCCGGTGGCGGCTGGTTCCGGATGGTGGGCGACAAGACCCAGCTCGTCTCGAACACGTCGATCGGCCCGGCCGAGAACACCTGGCTGGCCGGACCGCAGCTGGGCAAGGGCGCCGAGCAGGTCTACGACATGATGAGCAAGAAGTACGGCTCGCAGTAGCGGCCGCACGGCGAGGGGCTGCGGACTCCCCCGCACCTCGCACCTGACGCGGCGAAGGCCCGCCCCCTACGAGAGGGGGCGGGCCTTCGTCATGCGCACGGCGTGCACCACGCACGCCGGTCCGGGCCTGCGGTCAGCCGTCAGCCGGCGACCGGGACGTACGGAGTGAGGTCCGCGGCCAGTTCCTCGTGCACCCGCGCCTTGAGCAGCGTGCCCTCGGCGGTGTGCTCCTCGGAGAGCACCTCGCCCTCGGCGTGCGCCCGGGAGATGAGCTGACCCTGGGTGTACGGCACGAGGGCCTCGATCTCGACCTCGGGCCGGGGCAGTTCGGTGTCGATCAGCGCGAGCAGCTCTTCGATGCCCGCGCCCGTGCGCGCGGAGACCGCGATGGCGTGCTTCTCGTTGCGCAGGAGCCGCTGGAGGACCAGTGGATCGGCCGCGTCCGCCTTGTTGACGATCACGATCTCGGGCACGTTCGTCGCGCCCACGTCACGGATCACCTCGCGCACGGCGGCCAGCTGCTCCTCCGGCACCGGGTGCGAACCGTCCACCACGTGCAGGATCAGGTCGGACTCGCCGACCTCCTCCATCGTGGAGCGGAACGCCTCGACGAGGTGGTGCGGCAGATGCCGTACGAACCCGACGGTGTCGGCCAGGGTGTAGATCCGGCCGCTCGGCGTCTCGGCCCGGCGCACGGTCGGGTCGAGGGTGGCGAACAGGGAGTTCTCCACCAGGACGCCCGCGCCCGTGAGGCGGTTGAGCAGGGAGGACTTGCCCGCGTTCGTGTAACCGGCGATCGCGACCGACGGCACCTTGTTGCGCTTGCGCTCCTGGCGCTTGATCTCGCGGCCCGTCTTCATGTCCGCGATCTCCCGGCGCATCTTCGCCATCTTCTCGCGGATCCGACGGCGGTCCGTCTCGATCTTGGTCTCACCGGGACCACGGGTGGCCATGCCACCGCCGCCGCTGGATCCGCCGCCGCCCATCTGACGGGAGAGCGACTGACCCCAGCCACGCAGGCGCGGGAGCATGTACTGCATCTGGGCAAGGGCGACCTGCGCCTTGCCCTCTCGGGACTTGGCGTGCTGGGCGAAGATGTCGAGGATCAGGGCGGTCCTGTCGACCACCTTGACCTTGACGACGTCTTCCAGGTGGATCAGCTGGCCGGGGCTGAGCTCACCGTCGCAGACGACGGTGTCGGCCCCGGTCTCCAGGACGATGTCCCGCAGCTCCTGGGCCTTGCCCGATCCGATGTACGTCGCGGGGTCCGGCTTGTCGCGGCGCTGGATGACGCCGTCGAGCACGAGCGCACCCGCCGTCTCGGCGAGGGCGGCCAGCTCGGCGACGGAGTTCTCCGCGTCCTGCACCGTGCCCGAGGTCCACACGCCGACGAGGACCACGCGCTCCAGACGGAGCTGGCGGTACTCGACTTCGGTGACGTCCTCGAGCTCCGTGGAGAGGCCGGCGACACGGCGCAGGGCCGCGCGCTCGGAGCGGTCGAACTGATCGCCGTCCCGCTCTCCGTCGATCTCGTGGCTCCAGGCGACGTCCTCTTCCATCAGGGCATCGGCCCGAAGACCTTCGGGGTAGTTCTGCGCGAGGCTCTGCGCGTCCTGGGAAGGGGAAGAAGAGGAGGTCATTGGATCCTTAAAGTCGATGGGATTCTTCATAGGCGACAACGCTCGGGGCCGTCCCGAGATTCCCCGGGCCGGCCGGTACGGGCCCTGAGATCTCCCCGAGGGGTTATCCCGGACCCGCAGCGGCGCCGACCTGAAGATGGTTGCACGGAACGGCCCGTCTCGTCACCCGGGTTATTTCCCTGCGGGAGCCGCCTTACGCCAGTCCGGATGCCCCGGCATCGGCGGCGTCGTCGCGCCGTACAGCCAGGCGTCGAAGAAACCGCTCAGATCGCGGCCCGCGGTCGTCGAGGCCAGTCGCACGAAGTCCGCGGTCGTCGCGTTCCCGTCCCGGTAGGTGCCCACGAAAGCACGCTCCAAGCGGTCGAAGTTCTCGTTCCCGATCTCCTGCCGCAGGGCGTAGAGCACCAGCGCGCTGCCGTCGTAGACCACCGGGCGGAAGATGCTGATCTTCTGGCCGGGCGCGGGGCCCTTCGGCGCGGCCGGCGGTCCGCCCGCCGCGCGCCAGCCGTCCGACTGCCGGTAGGCCTCCCGCATCCGCTTCTGGAGGGGCTTCTTCGACTTCTCCTCGGCGAAGAGTGCCTCGTACCAGGTGGCGTGCCCTTCGTTGAGCCAGAGGTCGGACCAGGAGCGCGGGCTCACGCTGTCACCGAACCACTGGTGGGCCAGCTCGTGCACCATGATCGAGTCCACGTACCACTCGGGGAACTCGGGCCGCTTGAACAGGTCGCTCTCGAAGAGCGAGAGGGTCTGCGTCTCGAGCTCGAAGCCGGTCTGGGCCTGCGCCATCAGCACGCCGTACGTCTCGAAGGGGTAGCGGCCGACCTTCCCCTCCATCCAGGCGATCTGGTCCGGCGTCTTCTTCAGCCAGCGCTCCATCGCCTTGCGGTCCTTGGTGGGCACCACGTCGCGCATGGGCAGACCGTTCGGCCCGGTGCGGTGCACCACGGTGGAGCGGCCGATGGACACCTGCGCCAGTTCCGTCGCCATGGGGTGGCGGGTGCGGAAGGCCCGGGTCGTGGTGGACCCCTGGTGCGCCGTGGCGACGGGCAGGCCGTTGGCGACGGCGGTGAGCCCCTTCGGGGTGGTCACGCGGAAGGTGAACTGTGCCTTGTCGGCGGGGTGGTCGTTGCACGGGAACACGCGGTGCCCTGCGTCGGCCTGGTTGGCCATGGCGAGCCCGTCGGCGGTGGGCACCCAGCCGCCGTCCTGGTCCTTCGTGGGCCGGGGGTCGCTGGTGTGCCGGACGGTGACCCGCATCTGCTCGCCCCGGCCCAGCGGCCGCGACGGCGTGACGACCAGGTCCTCACCGGTGGTCTCGAAGCGGGCGGGGGCGTCGTTGACGGCGACGGAGCTGACCTTGCCGTGCGCGAAGTCGAGGTTGATGCGCTCCAGCCGGTCGGTCGCCCGGGCGTCGATCACGGTCACGGCGTCGAGCGGCTTCTTGTTGTCGCCGCCGTACGTGAGGGCGATGTCGTACGACAGGACGTCGTACCCGGGGTTGCCCAGGTGGGGGAAGAGCCGGTCGCCGATGCCGAGCGGCTTGGCCGGTGACGGCGCGCCCGCGGCGAGAAGGGTGGCGGAGGTGGCCGCGGCCAGGAGCGCGGTCGCGATGCGGAGAGTCCTCGGCCGCGAGGCCTTGACCCGGGGGGTGAGCAGCATGAACTACCGCTATCAGCGCGAGCCTTCCGCACGGGTGTCGGCGCGCGCCGCGCCACTCGAACGAGTCGCGGGAAGCCGCCGAGGCGACGCCCGCGCTCCCCGGCCGAGGTCTACGAGGTGGCCGCCGCGGGGTGCTGGGCGCGGCTGACGTCGTACACCCCGGGGACCGCGCGCATCGCGCGCATCAGGCCCGGGAGGTGCGCCGCGTCCGGCAGTTGCAGCGTGTACGTGTGGCGCACGCGCTGCTGGCTGGGCGGCTCGACGGTGGCCGACATGACCTCGACGCCCTCCATGGCGATGGCCTCGGTGAGGTCGGCCAGCAGATGCGCCCGCCCGAACGATTCGGCGATCAGCGTGACCCGGCACTCGGCGCTGTCTCCCCAGCGCACGCCGACCTCGGCGCGCCCCACGTCCTTCATGCGCGCGACGGCGGGACACTCCACGCGGTGCACGGTGACGACACCGCCGCGCACGGCGAAGGCGGTCACCTCGTCCGGCGGGACGGGCGTGCAGCACCCCGCGAGCCGTACGCTCGCGCCTTCCCTGTCCACCACGGCGTTCGCCGCTGCGGGTCGGGGGAAGTCGGTGGCCTGCGGCTGGGGCGCGGGGGCCGCCTTCTCCGGGGCGGAGGGGGCCGCGGGAACGGGCGTGGGGTGGGTCGTGAGCCAGCGCCGGATGGCGATCCGCGCGGCGGGCGTGCGCGCGTGGTCGAGCCACTCGCGGGAGGGCCCGGACGCCGCGTCCTGCCCCATGAGCAGCTGGACCGTGTCGCCGTCCCGCAGGACCGTGCTCAGCGTCGCGAGGCGGCCGTTGACCCGTGCGCCGATGCAGGCGTGCGCGTCCTCGCCGTACTGGGCGTAGGCGGCGTCCACGCAGCTCGCGCCGGCGGGCAGGCCCAGCGTGCCGCCGTCGGGGCGGAAGACGGCGATCTCGCGGTCCTGGGCGAGGTCCTCGCGGAGCGTGGACCAGAAGGTGTCCGGGTCGGGGGCCGCTTCCTGCCAGTCGAGCAGACGGGAGAGCCAGCCGGGCCGGGTGGGGTCGGCGCGCTCGCCCTCGGCGTCGTCGGAGGGGGCGTCGGTGGCGGTGTCGGACTGCTCCTCCGAAGGAGGAGCGTACGGATTGCGCAGCGCAACGACGCCGGCCTCGGCGACCTTGTGCATCTGGTGCGTACGGATGAGGACTTCGGCGACCTCTCCGTCCGGGCGGGCCACGGCCGTGTGCAGCGACTGGTAGAGGTTGAACTTCGGTACGGCGATGAAGTCCTTGAACTCCGACACCACCGGCGTGAAGCACGTGTGCAGCTCGCCCAGGACGCCGTAGCAGTCCGCGTCCTCGTTCACCAGGACCAGGAGCCGTCCGAAGTCGGCCGCGCGCATCTCGCCGCGTTTGCGGTGCACCCGGTGGACCGAGACGTAGTGCCGGGGCCTGATGAGGACCTCGGCGGCGATGCCCGCCTCGCGCAGCACCGCGCGGACGTCGTCCGCCGTGCTTTCCAGGGTGTCGCCCTCGCGCGCGGCGTTGGCCGCCATCAGCTTCTGGACCTCGGAGTACTCCTGCGGGTGGAGGATCGCGAAGACGAGGTCTTCCAGCTCGGTCTTGAGCGCCTGTACGCCGAGCCGTTCGGCGAGCGGGATGAGCACGTCCCGCGTCACCTTGGCGATCCGCGCCTGTTTCTCGGGGCGCATGACGCCGAGCGTGCGCATGTTGTGCAGGCGGTCGGCGAGCTTGATCGACATGACGCGTACGTCGTTGCCGGTGGCGACGAGCATCTTGCGGAAGGTCTCGGGCTCGGCGGCGGCGCCGTAGTCCACCTTTTCCAGTTTCGTGACGCCGTCGACCAGATAGCAGACGTCGTCGCCGAACTCCGTGCGCACCTGATCGAGCGTCACGTCCGTGTCCTCGACCGTGTCGTGGAGCAGGGACGCGGTCAAGGTGGTGGTCTCGGCGCCCAGTTGGGCCAGGATCAGGGTCACGGCGAGCGGATGTGTGATGTACGGCTCACCGCTCTTGCGCATCTGGCCGCGGTGCGAGGACTCCGCGAGGACCCATGCGCGGCGCAGGGGCTCCAGATCCGCGTCCGGGTAGTGGGCGCGATGGGCTTCGGCCACATGGCCGATCGCGTCCGGCAACCGGTCCCGGGTGGCAGGGCCCAGCAGGGCCGCTCGGCCGAGCCTGCGCAGGTCAAGCCGTGGACGTCCGCGCCTGCGCTGCGCTGCGGGCGTCACGGGGCCAGACATCGCGGGGTTCGTGGCCTCCGCACTCATGGGCACCTCCGGCTGCTCCGACCGGCGGTGAGCGGACGACGGCGTGCTCCGTCCGGGCCGGTGCTTGATGCTACCGAGCCCATCACGCGCCGCTGACCGCCTCTCGCCGAGCGTGAAACGGATCACCCATTCGAGCGACAGTTCACGGGTTTACAGTTTCGAGCCATTCCGCGTCGATCTCGCCTTCGGCGACGATCACCGCGGGGCCCGTCATCTCGATCTCGCCGTCGGGCCGCTCGGTGATCACCAGGCTCCCACCGGGCAGATCGACGGTGTACGTGACCGGCGAACCGGTCGTGGCCGGGTCCGCCCCGTCCCTGCGGGCCGCCGCGACGGCCACGGCGCACGCTCCCGTGCCGCACGAACGGGTCTCGCCCGCGCCGCGCTCGTGCACCCGCATGGCGACGTGACGCGGGCCGCGGTCGACGACGAATTCGACGTTCACGCCGTCGGGGTAGGCCGCGGCGGGGCTGAACGGCGGCGGGTCGTACAGCGTGCCCGCGTGGACCAGGTCGTCCACGAAGGCGACCGCGTGCGGGTTGCCCATGTTCACGTTCCGCGCCGGCCAGCTGCGGTCGGCCACGGAGACGCTCACGTCCCCTTCGGGGAAGGACGCCTTGCCCATGCCGACGGTGATGTCCCCGCCGGCCTCCGCCTTGGCGATGTGCACGGTCTTCACGCCGCCCCGGGTCGCGACGGCCAGATCGCCCTCGCCCGCCAGACCGGCGCGCTGGAGATGGCGGGCGAAGACACGCACGCCGTTGCCGCACATCTCGGCGATCGAACCGTCGCCGTTGCGGTAGTCCATGAACCATTCGGCCTCGGCGGCCATGTGGCGGGCCTCCGGGTGCGCCGCGGACCGCACGACATGCAGCAGACCGTCGCCCCCGATGCCCGCACGGCGGTCGCACAGCGCGGCGACGGCGGCCGGGGGCAGCGCGACGGCGTTGTCCGGGTCAGGGATGATCACGAAGTCGTTCTCGGTCCCGTGCCCCTTGAGGAAGGCGATCCGCGTGCTCATTCCTCGATCGTACGGGGTACCGCCGACAGTCCGTCGTGAAGGTGCACGTCAGGTCTCTGACCTGGCAGGACGACGTCAGCGGAGGCGGGCCACGCGCCACACGGCGAGAACGGCCACGGCGAGGAACACCAGGGCGTAGGCGGAGACGATCCGCCAGTCCGGGCGGCGCCCGGAGCCGCGCTCCGGCAGGCCGGGCCAGGTGTGCCCCACGCGCCGGGCGGCCATCATGCCCCAGCCCGCGGCGCAGCTGCTGATCAGCAGTCCGAGCATGGCGACGACGGCGCCGCCGTCCCCGAACTCGAAGGCCAGCGGGAAGGCGAACATCAGCGATCCGGCGGCGGCCAGGACGACGATGGGGGCGAGCTGCCAGATGCGCAGGCGGCGCTGCGGGCGCAGTTCGACCTCGACCTCCGGCGCGACCATCGCCTCCGCGACGGGACCGTCGTCGGTCACGCCGTCCGGCGTCGCGTCAGGTCCGTCCGGGGTCAGCTCGCCACCGTCGTGCGCGGTGTCTCGAGGGCCGGCCTCCATCGCCATCCGCCCTCCCACTTCGGACTCCACTGGTCGATCGATGGTCGATGATGGCACGGCGCCAGGGGCCGGGATGACCGCCTGAGCGTCCCGATGCCATCACGTGATCAGGCTGTGACCGCTCGTTCGACCAACGCCATTGCCCGCCCCGGGAGTTCCCCTCGATCGGTCACGGCGCCGCTGAGCCAGTGCACACGGGGATCGCGGCGGAACCACGAGTCCTGACGGCGGGCGAACCGCTTGGTCGCGCGCACGGTCTCCGCGCGCGCCTCGTCGTCGGTGCACTCCCCCGCGAGCGCCGTGAGCACCTGCTGGTAGCCGAGCGCACGCGAGGCCGTACGCCCCTCGCGCAGCCCCTCGGCCTCCAGCGCGCGCACCTCGTCGACGAGTCCCGCGTCCCACATGCGGTCCACGCGCGTGGCGATGCGTTCGTCGAGCTCGGGGCGGCCGACGTCGACGCCGATCTGGAGGGTGTCGTAGACGGAGTCGTGGCCGGGGAGGTTGGCGGTGAAGGGCTTGCCGGTGATCTCGATGACCTCCAGGGCGCGGACGATCCGGCGGCCGTTGCTGGGCAGGATGGCCTGGCCCGCTCCGGGGTCGGCGGCGGCGAGGCGGGCGTGCAGGACGCCGGAGCCGTGCAGCTCCAGCTCTTCCTCCAGGCGGGCCCGGACCGCGGGGTCGGTGCCGGGGAAGTCCAGGTGATCGACGGCACCCCTGACGTAGAGCCCGGAGCCGCCGACCAGGATCGGCCAGCGGCCTTCCGCCAGGAGGCGGTCGATCTCCGCCCGCGCCAGCTTCTGGTACTCGGCGACGCTCGCCGCCTCCGTCACGTCCCAGATGTCGAGGAGGTGGTGCGGCACGCCCTCGCGCTCCTCAAGCGTCAGCTTGGCGGTTCCGATGTCCATCCCTCTGTAGAGCTGCATGGAGTCGGCGTTGACGACTTCGCCGCCGAGACGACGGGCGAGAAAAACGCCTAGATCGGACTTTCCTGCCGCGGTCGGCCCGACGACGGCGATGACCCGCGGTGCGGGAGCTGCTCTACTCACCGCCCCAGTCTCGCAAATCCCGTGGCCGGTTCCCGAACGAGCTACGTGACGCCACACGTCCGGGGTCGTTGCCTGTTGCGAGGTTCCGGCCGCCGGTTTCGAGGATCGGCGACCCGTGCGGCGCAACAGGGCGCACCGGGCGGCACGGGATTTCGCCCACACGAGTACCGTATGGAGTAGATATGGGCGTTTTTTCACGGTTTCGCAGGAAGTCCAAGGCCACGGATGAGGCGTCGACGGCCGATGCGGCCGTCGTCGACGTGACGGCCGACGCAGAGACCCCTGAGGAGTCCTCCGAGCCCGAGACCGGCAAGGAGGAGGCCAAGGCGGCCACGGACGAAGCCACGGACGCGGAGGCCAAGACGGAGACCGCGGCCGAGAGCGGACCCGATGCGGAGTCCGGGAAGAAGGCCGAGGCGACGTCCGAGACCGCTGCCGGGACCGAGGCCAAGGCCGAGTCCGGGAGCGAGGCCGGAGCCGAAGACGAGTCGGACGACACCGAAGCGGCTGCCGCGGAGAACGTGGACATCCCGAAGCAGCAGTCCGCGGAGAAGGCCGCCGACAACGACGAGGCCGACGAAGGCGCCCGCAAGTGACTCTCCCAGCGAGGGAAGGCAACCGATGGGCTTTCTGCAGAACCTGAAGGACAAGCTCGCCCCGGCGAAGGACAAGGTCGCGGGCCTCGCGCAGCAGCACGGGGACAAGATCGACCAAGGTCTCGACAAGGCCGCGAAGGTGGTCGACGACAAGACCAAGGGCAAGTACAGCGACAAGATCCAGACGGGGAGGGGCAAGGCGAAGGACGCCGTGGACCGCCTCGCCGGGACGCCCGACGAGCGCAAGGACGCGGGTGGCGGCCCCACCCCTCCGACGCCTCCGGCGGCTCCCTGATCCACCGGCTGCCTCACTCGTCGGCTCACCGGCCTCATCAGGGCGTCGGCGTGCCGGCTGAGTACGCCGGCCGGGTCACCGGCTGAACGACTCCGGCGGACGGCCGTGGAGCGCCCCCAGCTCCACGACCGTCGCCGCGCGTCGGCCGACGCCCGCCCACCGCGCGCCAAGCCTTCTGCCGGGCCCCGCAGACCTCTCCAGGAGGGCCCGCTAGGACCAGGCGGCCACCATGTACCCGACGCCGTACGGCGCGTCCTCGTAGAGCAGCTCGCCGCTCAGGCCCGCCGCCTCGGCCGCGCCCGCCAGCACCTGCCAGGGCGCACGGCCCGCCGCCTTCAGTTCGTACGCCAGCTCCGCGTCCAGTGCCTTCAGCGCCTCGACGTCGGCGGCACCCAGCGCGCGGGCCACCTCCGCGTCGAAGCCGGCCGCCCGCTCGTCCAGATATCCCGGGGCCTTGAGCGTGCGGCACGCGCTGGCGTCACCCATCACCAGCAGAGCCACGCGGTCGGCCGCCGCCGCGATCTCCCTCCCGACTTGAATACACCGCTCGGCCGCCAGAGGTTCCCCCACCCCGAGGCCTTCCAGCGGGGCCGCCGACCACTCCGTACGGCCGAGCAGCCAGGCCGCGACGGCGAGCGACGGCGGAAGTGCACGCTCCGCCTCACCCGCGCGCGAGTCGTCTGCGTCGACGGGACGGGTGTCACCGCCGACGGGACGGGAGCCCTCCGCACCGCCGGAACGCCCCAGCCGTACGTCGAGGTCCACGCCGAAGCCGCGGAAGGACCCGCGGGCGCCCTGCGGATGCGGCCCGCGCGCGTTCTCCTCGGCGGAGCCGACCACGACGAGCCGGTCGGGCCGGGAAGCGGCGAGCACCCCGACGGCGTCCGTGCACGCGGCGCGCGCGGCGTCCAGTTCCGGGGCCGCACCCGCGGCGACCTGGGGAACGAGCAGGGGCGGGCAGGGGCAGACGGCTGCGGCGACAAGCATGATCCGCAGCGTAACGCGCGCTAGTAGGAGATCGGTCCCGAGTCCCACTCCAGCTCGGAGATCGAGAAGCGGTACGGGAAGGAGCCCCCGGACGAACCGTCGCCGATCACCATCCAGCCGTCGGCCGTGCGGTAGCGCCGCATCCGGACGGGGTAGCGCGGGTGCTTGGGGCGGTACAGGCGGACGAAGTCCGCGAACCGCTCCACGGCTTCCTCGTGCGTGCCGTCCACCGTGGCCATCAGCTCGAACAGATGCCATGCCCCCGGCCCCGGCGGGTTCTCCATCATCAGCGCCCAGCGCGCCATCAGCCCATCCCCCGTCGTCCCCCTGCCCGCCCGTCGCGGGCTTTCCCGCGGCCCGTCCGCGTCAGTCGCAGCCGCAGCCGCTGCCCGCGGCCACCGGAAGCGGCTCGGGGGCGCCCACCTTCGGCAGGCCGAGCATCACGCCCGCGGGCTTGGCGGCCGCCTCGGTGTTGCGCTTCTCCCAGGCGTCACCCGCGCGCGTGGGACGCACGTTCAGGACGGCGCCCTCGGCGAGCAGGTGGTGCGGCGCCGCGTACGTGATCTCCACCGTCACCACGTCACCGGGGCGGACCTCGGCGTCGGGCTTGGTGAAGTGGACGAGGCGGTTGTCGGGGGCACGTCCGGAGAGGCGGTGGGTGGCGCCGTCCTTGCGGCCCTCGCCCTCGGCCACCATCAGGTCGAGCGTCCTGCCGACCTGCTTCTTGTTCTCGTCCCAGGCGATCTCCTCCTGGAGGGCCGACAGGCGCATGTAGCGCTCCTGCACGACCTCCTTGGGGATCTGCCCCTCCATGGTCGCCGCGGGCGTACCGGGGCGCTTGGAGTACTGGAAGGTGAAGGCGTTGGCGAAGCGGGCCTCGCGGACCACGTGCATGGTCTGCTCGAAGTCCTCCTCGGTCTCCCCGGGGAAGCCGACGATGATGTCGGTGGTGATCGCGGCCTCGGGCATGGCCGCGCGGACCTTCTCGATGATGCCGAGGAAGCGGTCCTGGCGGTACGAGCGGCGCATGGCCTTCAGGATCGGGTCCGAGCCCGACTGGAGCGGCATGTGCAGCTGCGGCATCACGTTCGGGGTCTCGGCCATGGCGGCGATCACGTCGTCCGTGAAGTCGCGCGGGTGCGGGGACGTGAAGCGCACGCGCTCCAGGCCCTCGATCTTCCCGCAGGCCCGCAGGAGCTTGCTGAAGGCTTCGCGGTCACCGATGTCCGAGCCGTACGCGTTCACGTTCTGGCCGAGCAGGGTGATCTCGGAGACGCCCTCGGCGACGAGCGCCTCGATCTCGGCGAGGATGTCGCCGGTCCTGCGGTCCTTCTCCTTGCCGCGCAGGGCGGGCACGATGCAGAACGTACAGGTGTTGTTGCAGCCCACGGAGATGGAGACCCAGGCCGCGTACGCGCTCTCGCGGCGCGTGGGCAGCGTCGAGGGGAAGGCTTCGAGCGACTCGGCGATCTCGACCTGCGCCTCTTCCTGGACGCGGGCGCGCTCCAGGAGGACCGGCAGCTTGCCGATGTTGTGGGTGCCGAAGACGACGTCGACCCAGGGCGCCTTCTTGACGATGGTGTCGCGGTCCTTCTGGGCCAGGCAGCCGCCGACGGCGATCTGCATGCCGGGGCGCTTGGTCTTCATCGGCGCCAGGCGGCCGAGGTTCCCGTACAGACGGTTGTCGGCGTTCTCCCGCACGGCGCACGTGTTGAAGACGACCACGTCGGCGTCACCGTCCGAGCCCTCGGGCGCGCGTTCGTATCCGGCGCCCTCCAGGAGTCCGGAGAGGCGCTCCGAATCGTGGACGTTCATCTGGCACCCGTAAGTGCGTACCTCGTACGTTCCTTTAACGCCCACTGCCTGTCCCCGGTCGCCGCTGCTCATGTGACAAGGGTAGGCGGTCGCGGGAGTGTCCCCGCCGGGAGCTCTGCCCTGGCCATGACGGCGAGTGGCCTGGCAGGATCGCGCGCATGTTCACGGCACTCCCCCACATCAGCAGGCGTCGCGCACTCCAGGGTGCCGCGGCCGCCCTTGTGGTCTTCGGACTCCTGGTGTGGTGGCTGTTCCCGGTGGGCGACGACTCCCCGAGCGGCCGCATGACGTTCAGCACAGGCGTGAAGAACGCGGTGTACGAGCGGTACGGGAAGCTGCTGCGGACCGCCGTGTCCCATGACATGCCCAAGGTGGACGTGGAGCTCCTGAACAGCGAGGGGTCGCAGCAGAACGTCGAACGGGTGGCCACGGGGAAGGCCGATTTCACCATCGCGGCCGCCGACGCCGTCGAGAAGTACCGCCTGGAAGGGCGCACGGGCGCTGACCGGCTGCGGGGCTGCGCGCGGCTGTACGACGACTACGTCCAGCTCGTGGTGCGGCGCACGTCGGACATCGAGAAGGCGCAGGACCTGCGGGGCAAGAAGGTGGCCGTGGGGCAGCCGCGCTCGGGCGTGCGGCTGATAGCGGACCGGGTACTCAAGGCCGCCGAGCTCGATCCGGGCAAGGACCTCACGGCGGTGGGCGCGGGCATCGACAAGGCGCCCGATCTGCTCAAGAAGGGCGACATCGACGCCTTCTTCTGGTCGGGCGGGCTGCCGACCACCACCGTTCGGCTGCTCTCCGAGAAGTTCGACATCCGCCTCGTCGAGCTCGGCACCCTCGTGGAGGCGCTGCACAAGCAGGGCGGGGCGTCCCGCTACTACCGGGCGGCCGTGATGCCCGCCGACGCCTATCCCGCCGCCCAGCAGCACGACGCCGTGCCGACCCTGGCCGTGGCGAACCTCCTGGTCACCACGGACCGGGCGGACCCGAAGCTGACCGAGGGACTGACCCGCACGGTGATCGACAGCCGCGACCACATCGGCGGCAAGGTGCACGCGGCCCAGCTGGTGGACCTGCGGACGGCCCTCTACACGGACCCGCTGGATCTGCATGAGGGCGCGCGCCGCTACTACCAGTCGGTCAAGCCTTAGGCGACAGCCGGTCAGTCGAGCCTCAGGCGACAGCCGGTCGGTCGAGCCTTGGCCATCGGGGAGGGGCGGCCGACCGCGGCCGCGCGCGTGCGGGCCCCGTGCCCCTCAGGCCCGGTGTCCCGGCTCGTCGCGCGGCACACCGACGGTGACCCGCAGGCCGTGCGGTTCGTTCCGCTCGTACGCGATGGTGCCGCCGCCCGCGGCGAGCAGGGCGCGCGAGATGGACAGGCCAAGACCCGAGCCCTTGACGTTCTGGTGGCGGTTGCTGCGCCAGAAGCGGTCGCCGATGCGGGCGAGCTCGTCCTCCGTGAGGCCCGGGCCGCCGTCCGTGATCACCGTGGTCGTCGTATCGCCGCTCCAGGAGACCTCCACCCGCACCTCCTCGCCCTCGGGCGTGAACTTGAGGGCGTTGTCGATCACCGCGTCCAGGGCGCTGGACAGGGCGACCGGGTCGGCCCAGCCGGTGGTCGCCGGGCAGTGGCCGGTCAGCCGCACCCCGTGCTCCTCGGCGAGCGGGCGCCAGGCGCCGACGCGTTCGGCCGCGAGTTCGCCGATGTCGGTGAGGCACAGGTCGGCGGCGGCGTGCTCGGCCAGCGCGAGGCCCAGGAGGTCGTCGAGCACCTGGGCGAGGCGCTTGCCCTCGGTGCGCACGGAGGCGATCTCCTCGTTCCCCTCGGGCAGTTCGAGGGCGAGCAGCTCGATGCGCAGCAGCAGCGCGGAGAGCGGATTGCGCAGTTGGTGCGAGGCGTCGGCGACGAAGGCCCGCTGCTGCTCCAGGACGTCCTGGACGTTGTCGGCCATCTCGTTGAACGACCGGGCGAGGCGCCTGAGTTCCGGTGGCCCGCCCGCTGCCGCCACCCGTGACTTCAGGCGCCCGGTCGCGATGTCGTGCGTGGTCGCGTCCAGGACCCGCACCGGGCGCAGCACCCAGCCGGTGAGGCGCAGCGCGGCTCCGACGGCCAGGAGCATCGCCGCGAACTCGCCCGCGCCGATGAGCAGCCATCCCTGAAGGGTCTTGGAGCGCATGCGCCCCGTGGGCGAGTCGGTCACGACGACCGCGATGACGTCCCCGTCCCTGATCACCGGCGACGCGACGACGAGCCGGCCGCGCTGCCAGGGCCACACCTGCCGCGGATCGTGGCTTCCACGGGACCTGAGGGCCTCTTCGAAGGCCTCTCGCACCTCGGCGCCCCGGGGAGGCAGGAACCAGTCCCCGGGGGCGTGAGCCATGGGCTCACGGTCGCGGAAGAAGACGCCCGCCTTGATCCCGTAGACCTCGTGGTAGTAGTCGAGTTCGGTCTGGAGGGTCTCGCGGCGTTCGTCCTTGTCCCGCAGACGCGAGCCCGTGGGACGTTTCGTGACGAACTGCGCGAGCGCCGCGAAGCGCGCCGTGTCGTCGATCCGGTCGATGACCACCTTCTGCTGCTGCGCCGCCGCCACGCTCACCGCGAGAGGGAAACCGAGCGCGAGCAGCACACCCGCCATGAGGACGATGAGCAGCGGAAGGAGGCGAGAGCGCACCTGTCCTCGCTACTCGCTACGCGGCCGGGGCGACGAGCCGGTAGCCCACGCCCCGCACGGTCTCGATCAGGGCCGGCATGTGCAGCTTGGAGCGCAGGGAGGCGACGTGCACCTCAAGGGTGCGCCCCGTCCCCTCCCAGCTGGTGCGCCACACCTCGCTGATGATCTGCTCCCGGCGGAACACCACTCCGGGCCGCTGCGCGAGGAGCGCGAGCAGGTCGAACTCCTTGCGGGTCAGCTGCACCGTCGAACCGTCCACGCTGACCTGCCGGGTGGGCAGTTCGATGCGTACGGGACCGAGGCGCAGTTCGCTGTCCGCGGGGCCCGCGGCGGCGCCGGACGGCGGCCGCCGGATGACCGCGTGGATACGGGCGATCAGCTCTCCGGTGTCGTACGGCTTCACCACGTAGTCGTCGGCCCCCAGGTTCAGGCCATGGATGCGGGAGCGCACGTCGGCACGTGCCGTCACCATGATGACGGGGATCGATCCGCGCTTGCGGATCTTGCCGCACACCTCGTAGCCGTCCTGGTCCGGCAGTCCCAGATCCAGGAGCACGACCCCGAAGGGGGCCGTCTTGCCGGGCAGCAGGGCCTGTAGCGCTTCCTCGCCGCTGCGGGCGTGCACGACGTCGAAGCCGTGCCTGGCCAGGACCGCGGACAGGGCGGCGGCCACGTGATCGTCGTCCTCGACGAGGAGCAGTCTCATGCGGGCCTCCTCCGGTTCATCGGTCGTTCCGTTCGCGCTCGCCACCGGCCGGTACGCGCGCGTGCACAGGCACCAAGGCATCCACGCCGATACATAAGGACCGCGTCAAGTGCGTTCGGGTCACGGGCACGTTCCGTTATGTAGCCGGTACGCACGCGCGGCGTCCCCTTCACACGGAGTGTCCGGTTGCGGCCGGATCGTTATGCTCAATTTCCCCTCAGATGTAATGACGCTGGTCGCACCGGGTTATTACTGTCCTCCCAACCGAGGAGGATGGAGCAACAACCCGTGACCGAAGTATCGGTGACCAAGGACGCCATACCGCCCGGGGCGGACGACCTGGTCGTGCTGAAGAACGTCAACAAGCACTTCGGCGCTCTGCACGTCCTCCAGGACATCGACCTGACCATCACCCGCGGTGAGGTCGTCGTCGTGATCGGCCCCTCCGGGTCGGGCAAGTCGACACTGTGCCGCGCCATCAACCGTCTGGAGACGGTCGAGTCGGGAGACATCTCGATCGACGGCAAGCCGCTGCCCCAGGAGGGCAAGGAGCTCGCCAGGCTCCGTGCGGACGTGGGAATGGTCTTCCAGTCCTTCAACCTTTTCGCGCACAAGACCGTGCTCGAGAACGTGATGCTGGGCCAGATCAAGGTGCGCAAGACGTCGAAGGCGGAAGCCGAGACGAAGGCGCGCGGCCTCCTGGACCGTGTGGGTGTCGCCACCCAGGCCGACAAGTACCCCGCGCAGCTCTCCGGTGGCCAGCAGCAACGCGTGGCGATCGCCCGCGCGTTGGCGATGGACCCCAAGGTCATGCTCTTCGACGAGCCCACGTCGGCGCTCGACCCCGAGATGATCAACGAGGTCCTGGAAGTCATGCAGCAGCTCGCTCGTGACGGCATGACCATGGTCGTCGTCACCCACGAGATGGGCTTCGCCCGCTCCGCGGCCAACCGCGTCGTCTTCATGGCGGACGGCCGCATCGTCGAAGAGGCCGTGCCGGACCAGTTCTTCAGCAACCCGCGCAGCGACCGGGCCAAGGACTTCCTGTCGAAGATTCTTCACCACTGACGCACAGCTCCCCGCGCGTCTCACCACTCTTCTGCCGAAACAAAGGATGTTCACCATGAAGGCTCGCAAGGTCACCGCGGCGGCTGCCGCCGTACTCGCGCTCTCCGTCACGGCCACGGCTTGCGGCTCGGACGACAAGGACGACAAGGGTTCCGGCGGTGGCGGCAAGAAGATCGCCATCGGCATCAAGTTCGACCAGCCGGGCATCGGCCTGAAGACGCCGGACGGTTACACGGGCTTCGACGTCGACGTCGCGACCTACGTCGCCAAGGAGCTCGGCTACAAGGCCGGGGACATCGAGTGGAAAGAGACCCCCAGCGCGGACCGCGAGACCGCCCTCCAGCGTGGTGACGTGAAGTTCATCGCTGCGTCGTACTCCATCAACGACGAGCGCAAGCAGAAGGTCGACTTCGCGGGCCCGTACCTGCTCGCCCACCAGGACCTCCTGGTCCGGTCGGACGACAAGATCACCAAGGGCACGGACCTCAACGGCAAGAAGCTCTGCTCGGTCACCGGCTCCACCTCGGCGCAGAACGTCAAGAAGGAGATCGCGCCCAAGGCCCAGCTGCGTGAGTACGGCACCTACTCCGAGTGCATCGACGGACTGGGCAGCGGCGCCGTCGACGCGCTGACCACGGACGACTCGATCCTCGCCGGTTACGCGGCGCAGGAGCAGTACAAGGGCAAGTACAAGCTCGCCGGTCTCAAGCTGACCAACGAGAACTACGGCATCGGCATCAAGAAGGGCGACTCCGCCCTCCAGAAGAAGATCGACGCCGCCCTGACCAAGATGGTCGAGGACAAGTCCTGGGACGAGGCCGTGAAGAAGAACTTCGGCCCGGCCAACTACAAGAACGAGCCCGCGCCGAAGATCGGCGAAATCGTCAAGTGACCTTGCCGGAACGGCTCCTGAAGCCGGTCCACTGACAGGGCACACGCCGGTACGCCGCCGCTCCTGGGCGGCGGCGTACCTCGCCATCACCACATGCGAGAGCGCGGGAGATCGTGTTCGACTTTCTTGAAGACTACGACTTGCTCGAGGCCTTCTGGATGACGGTGAAGCTGACCGTCTTCGCAGGCATCGGTTCCTTGGTCTGGGGCACTCTGCTGGCCGCCATGCGCGTCAGCCCGGTTCCGGTCATGCGCTGGTTCGGCACCGCGTACGTCAACATCGTGCGCAACATCCCGCTGACCGTCATCATCGTGTTCAGCTCGCTCGGGCTCGCCGACGTCTTCGGCATCACCCTGGGCGCGGCCGACGACTTCGACCTCCTGGGCTTCCGCCTCGCGGTGCTCAGTCTCGGCGCCTACACATCGGCCTTCGTGTGCGAGGCGGTGCGGTCCGGCATCAACACCGTGCCGCTCGGCCAGGCGGAAGCGGCGCGCGCCCTCGGCCTGAGCTTCAGCCAGGTTCTCGGCCTCATCGTGCTGCCACAGGCCTTCCGCTCCGTGATCGGTCCCCTCACCAACGTGCTGATCGCCCTGACCAAGAACACCACGGTCGCAGCGGCCATCGGTGTGGCGGAGGCAGCTCTGCTGATGAAGGAAATGATCGAGAATGAGGCGCAGTTGTTCGCCATCACCGCGGTGTTCGCGCTCGGATTCGTGGTGCTGACCCTGCCGACCGGCCTCATACTCGGGTGGCTCGGCAAGCGCCTGGCGGTGAAGCGATGACTTCCGTCCTCTATGACGCACCCGGGCCGCGCGCCAAGCGGCGCAACGTCCTGATATCCCTGCTCTTCCTTGCTCTCCTGCTCCTGGGTCTCTGGTGGGCCTGGAGCATGATGTCCGACAAGGGTCAGCTGGAGTGGGCCAAATGGAAGCCCTGGCTCGCCGGCTCTGAGGCATGGACGACGTACCTGCTGCCGGGTCTCGCGAACACGCTGAAGGCCGCGGGCCTCGCCATGGTGATCGCGCTTCCGCTGGGCGCGCTCTTCGGTATCGCACGACTCTCCGACCACCAGTGGGTCAGGGTCCCCGCCGGCGCCGTCGTCGAGTTCTTCCGGGCGATCCCGGTCCTGATCCTGATGGTCTTCGCCAACCAGTTCTACTCGATGTACACCGACGTGAGCACCGACGCGCGCCCGATGTACGCCGTGGTCACGGGCCTGGTGCTCTACAACGCCTCCGTGCTCGCCGAGATCGTGCGCGCGGGCATCCTGTCGCTGCCCAGGGGCCAGACGGAGGCCGCCAAGGCCATCGGCCTGCGCAAGGGCCAGACCATGACGAGCGTGCTGCTTCCGCAGTCCGTGACCGCGATGCTGCCGGCACTGGTCAGCCAGCTCGTCGTCATCGTGAAGGACACCGCCCTCGGCGGGGCGCTGCTCAGCTTCCCCGAGCTGCTCAACGCCCGGAAGACGGCGGCATCGTTCTACGGCAGCGTCATCCCCAGCTTCATCGTGGTCGCGGTGATCTTCATCGTCCTGAACCTGCTGCTCACTACGCTGGCTTCCTGGCTGGAGCGCCGCATGCGCCGCTCCAAGAAGAGCACGGGCGCCGTGGTGGGCCCCGAGGCGCTCGAGAACTTGGAGACGATCGGTCCCCAGACGATCCGAGCCGACCACGGTGAAAACACCGGAGGCGGCGGTTAGCCGGAGTACCCGAATCGATCGATGAGACACACGGAGGCAGTGGCTTTGCGCCACTGCCTCCGTCTTTTTCATGCCGCCCGAGCATCGCAGGTGCCGCCGCACGGCCGCCGCACGCAACGGGACGGCGGCACCGACCACTCCCGGTGTGATCTGTGGACCGCCTCGTCACACGTTCGCCCAAGCGCCACAGCAGCCGGTCGGCAACTTGACGCGGGCACCGGCGGTGGGTTGCATACGTTCTGTGATCGTGCACCGGGCTCCAACTGCCAGTTCCCGTACGTATGTCCAGCGCTCCCGGGCCCTTGCGGCGGGAGGGTTCGCACCGTGGACCCGGTGATCGTCGTCGGCGCGGGTCCCGTGGGGCTCACGCTTGCCCTGGCTCTCGCGCGTCACTCCGTACCCACGGTCGTCCTCGACGAAGGGCCCGGCAAGGACGAGCAGCGGCCCGCACGGACCGTCATCCTGCGGGATGACACCGCGGCCCTCATGGAGCGGCTTGCCGGTCACTCGTTCGGTGACCAGGATTCGGGTGCGCGGTGGGGCGGCTGGCGTTCCCTGCGGCGCAAGCAGCTGATGCGGGAGATCACGTTCGGTGACGAGATGCCCGCCCCGCTGCACGTGCCCCAGCACGCGCTGACCGGTTCCCTGCGCGCGGCCATCGCCGAGGAGCGCCTCGTCAAGATCGCCGTGGAGAGCAAGCTCGACTCCCTGGAGCAGGACGCGGGCGGCGTGACCGCTCACACGCGCGGTCCCAAGGACACCTGGTGGCGGGGCAGTTATCTGGTGGGCTGCGACGGGCCGCGGTCGACCGTGCGCAAGCTCCTCGACGTCCGCTTCCCGGGGCGTACGGCCGTCGAGCGACACGCCGTGGCCGCGCTGCGCACGGAACTTCCCGGACCCGGCCAAGCGTTGTTGCACCGGAATCCCCCGTGGCGCCACGGGGGCGCCGAGGTGACGGGCCGTCCGCTCGCCGACGGGGTGTGGCGGCTCGACTGGCTGCTGCCGCCGCGCGGCGAGTTCGTGACGCCGGACGCCCTCGTGGTCCGTATCCGCGAGACCCTCGCGGGCTGGTGCGACGGCTCCACGCCTCCGTACGAGCTGCTCGACACGGGTGTGCACACCGTGCACCACCGGCTCGCCCGCCGGTGGCGGGTCGGTCGTGCCTTCCTCGCGGGTGATGCCGCGCATCTGCTCGGCGCGCTCGGTACGCAGGGGCTCGACGAAGGGCTGAGGGACGCGGACAACCTCGCCTGGAAGCTGGCGCTTGCCTGGCATCACGGCGCGCGGGACGCCCTGCTCGACAGCTATCAGACCGAGCGCCGGGCCAGTGTCGCCGCACGCCTGCGCGCCGCGGACCAGTCGCTGCCCATACTGCGGGGCGGCAAGGGCCTGCGGTCCTACGTCCCGGGGTCGGCGCGCGGCCACGACGCCCTGCTCACCGACGGCCATGTGGGGCGCGGCCCGCTCGGCGCGCCCGCGTCCTACGCCGAATCGCCGCTGGCACCACCGCTCTCCGAGTCCGAGGTCCCCGTTGCCACGGAGCCCGGGGCACCCGTGACCGACGTGCGGGTGACGGCGCCCGACGGGTCCTTCGTACAGCTGCGCGACCGGCTCGGCCTGGGCCGGCTCCTGGTCGTACTCGTCGCACCCGGCACGGTGGTCTGGGAGCGACGGCACTGGGTGTCGGCCGGGATCATGCCCCGGCTCGCCGCCGCCGTCACGGCGCTGCCGCACCCCGCGGAACTGCTCGTCGCGGAGAGTTACCCGGGAGCCCCCGCGCACTCCGTGCTGCTCATCCGCCCCGACGGCCACTTGGTCACCGCGCTCGGCGGGGTGCGCCCCGCCGAGCTGTATACGGCGGCCGAGGCAGCCCTGGGCGGGGCGGCTCCGAAGCGGCGCGCGCAGGGTGAGGCGGACGAGGCGGACACCCAGGAGAAGGCGGAGAGCACGGCCGCCGCGAGCCGGCCGACCACACAGTGAGAAGGAGTTGACCGGCACGCAGCGTCATGGTCTACTCCGAAACGTGACCGACACCGATGTGCGCCTGTGGCGGCGGGTCCATATGGACCTCGTCCGCTATGCGGGCTGCGTGTGTCGCCCGTCCTGCTGAAGTCGCTTTTCCTCTGCGCGCCCTCTTCCGGTTTTCGGCGCGCGCTTCCGCGAACCTCCAGGACGGTACCCGTGTCTGCTTCTCTCTCCGCTCCGCGTGCTTCCGCCACGCACGCCTCCACGGCGGTCTCCGCGCCCACCGCCGCCGAGCTCCTCGACTTCGTACGCCGTAGCGCCGCCGACCCCGAGCTCATCGCCTCACTGCCGCTCGACCCCGAAGGGCGTACGTGGGTGCGCCTCGAAGGGCCCGGTGGCAGCGAGGCCTGGCTGATCGGCTGGCCGCCCGGCACCGGCACCGGGTGGCACGACCACGCGGAGTCGGTCGGCGCCTTCCTCACGGCCGCGGGCGCCCTCAAGGAGAACTCGCTCGCCGCCCGCCTCCCCACCGACGGCTGGAAGACCCTGGAGCTGTCCGAAGGGGTGGACCGCGAGCGGGAGTTGACGGCGGGCAAGGGCCGGGCATTCGGTCAGAACCACGTGCACGAGGTCCTGAACGAATCCGCGAGCGAGCACGCGATCTCCGTGCACGCCTACTATCCGCCGCTCCCCCGCATCCGCCGGTACAGCCGTACGGGCCCGGTCCTGCGCCTGGAGTCCGTGGAGCGCCCGGAGGACTGGCAGTGAGCGAGCACACCCAGGACGTACGCCCCATAGGCGGGCAGCCAGCGCAGGACGAAGCTCCGGTCGGCATCGACGAGTTGCTGGAGCGGGTGCGGCTCGGCCTCGACCGGGTCACCCCCCAGGAGGCACGCGACACCGCGGCCGCGGGCGGGCTCCTGGTCGACATCCGGTATGCGGCCCTGCGCGAGCGGGACGGCCTGATCCCCGGGGCCCTGGTCGTCGAGCGCAACGAACTGGAGTGGCGGCTGGACCCCCAGGGCAGCCACCGTGCGGCCGAGGCCGTCAGCCACGATCTGCGGGTCGTCGTGGTCTGCAACGAAGGCTATGCGTCGAGTCTCGCGGCCGTCTCCTTGCGGCAGTTGGGGCTGCGGCACGCGACCGATCTCATCGGCGGGTTCCAGGCGTGGAAGGCCGCCGGGCTTCCCGTCGCCGACTGAGCACGCGCGCGTGGGCGCCCCTGACCGAAGCCGGTAAGGGGCGCCCACCATTGCGTACTGACACTTACTGCTGCCAGATGCTGCTGCACCTACTGCGCAAGCGCGCCCCGCCGCCTACTCCTTGGCTGTTGCCACGGTGACGGGGCTCGGCTTGAGGGCGGCGCGGCCCGGGAGCGCGGTCGCGGTGAGGGCGAGCAGGGCCGCGACGGCCACCACGGCGACGTACACCAGGGGCGTGACGGAGGGGGCGGCGCTGCCGGTCATGCCGATGCTGAAGGCGGTCAGGACGGCGAGCGCGATGCAGCTGCCGAGGGCCGCGCCGATGAGCAGGACGGAGAGCGCCTCCTTGCGGAGCATGCCGAGGACCTGGCGGCGTTGGGCGCCCGCGAGGCGCAGCATCGCGAACTCCCGCACACGTTCGGAGACCGACATCGCGAGCGTGTTCACGACGGCGATCGCGGTGAAGGCCAGGATGAGGCCCATGGCCAGGTAGTTGACCTCGGCGTTCGCCTGCTGGCGCTCGGCCTGGAGGTTGTCGACGGCGGCCGGGGCGAGCACGCGCAGACCCGGGAACTTCGCGACACCCGCCGCGAGTTGTTCCTGTGTACGGTCACTCTTGATCAGGACCGTGGCGGCGAGCGGGTTGTCGACGTGGCGGGCGACCAGGTCGTGCGTCATGGTCAGATCCCCGAACCCGAGTCCGCGCGCGTACACGGCCCTGACCTTGAGCGTGGTTTTCGTGCCGTCGCCGAGGGTCAGCTTCAGCGTGCCGCCGGGCCGCAGGCCGAGTTGGTCGGCGGCCAGTTCGCTGACGGCCACGCTGCCCTCGCCGAAGCCCTTAAGGGATCCGGCGGTGACGTCCGGGTCCCAGGTGCGGGCCAGACCTGCCGTACTGACGCCCTGCGCCGGGTACTTGTCGAGTCCCACGCGCACGGTGGTGCGGACGACCTCGGTGGCGGCCTCGACGCCCTCGGTCGTACGCAGCGTGCGCGCGGCCTCGGCCGGGACGCCGGGCCCCTGGGCCGCGAGGACCCAGTCGGCCCGGATGCCCTCGCGGGCCTGGGCGCGGGCCGCGTCGCCGAGGGTGGGCTGGACGAACAGGACGGTGCAGGTCATGCCGATGAGGAGGGCGAGCGGGGTGACGGCTGCCGCCATCCGGGCCGCGTTGCCGTGGAGGTTGACGTGCGCGAGGCGGCCACCGGGACCGGACAGCCGCAGCGGGCCGCGGAGCACGGCGGCAGCGGCCTTCACCAGAAGCGGGCCCAGGAGCGCGATGGCGGCGGAGAGGACCACCACGGCCAGGAACGTCACGGGGGTCGACGCGGGCTCGGTGCGCAGCACGCTGAGCACGGCGACGAGCACGACGCCCCCGGCGAGCGTGAGGAGACCGGCGATGATGCGGCTCCACGCGGGCCGGTTGCGCTCGACGCGCGCTTCGGCGAGTGCCTCGGCCGGGCGGATACGGGCGATGCGGCGGGCCGAGAGACGGGCGGCGGCCCAGGCTCCGAGCAGCGTCGCGGCCACGGCGGCGAGGAGCGGGAAGACGCTCACGGTCCGCTCCAGGGTGGCGGGGACGGCGCCCATGTCCACGAATCTGCCGTGCAGCCAGCCGCCGAGCGGGATGCCGGCGAGCGAGCCGGTGACGCCCGCGGCCGCGCCGACGATCAGGGCTTCGCGGCCGAGGAGTCTGCGGATCTGCTTCGGGGTGGCGGCGATGGCGCGGAGCAGGGCCAGCTCGCGGTGGCGTTGCTGCACGGAGAGGGCGAAGGTGCCGACGACCACGAGGACCGCGACGAGGAGCGAGGTGCCGCCCATCGCCCCGCCCATGCTGACCAGCTTGACGCGGGCGCCCGCCGCGTCGAGGAACTCCACCGGGCCACGGTCATCGCCGACGCTGACCTGCGCTGTCGTACCGGCGAGTGCGTCTGTGACCGCACTCTTGAGCTCGGCCGTCCCGGTGCCCCCGGCCGGTACGACGCCGAGGGTGGTGATCTTTCCGGGGTGCGCGGCGAGCCGCTCGGCCTCTTCGGCGGAGAAGAACAGGGACGTCTGGTGGCCGAGGGCGCCTTCGGAGGGGGCGGCCACACCGGTGATGCGGTAGGAGCGCGGGGCCTGGGTCGACTGGACGGTGAGCCGGTCGCCGGTCTTGAGGTGCGCGCGTTCGGCGAGGCCGCGGTCGACGACGAGGTCGCCGGTGGCCCGCGGGGCCTTGCCTTCGACCAGACGGAAGGGGGTCAGCGCCGCCGACTCCCAGGCGTGGCCGTACGAGGGCTTGTCCCCGGGATCACCGGCGGTGGGCATCAACGGCTGCGCGAGGAAGGTGAGTTCGGGGATGACGTCGCCGACGCCCGGCACGCCCTTGAGTCTGTGCGCGATGTCGGCCGGCAGCCAGGCCCGCTCGGCGATCGGCTTGGCCTTGTGCTTGACCTTGGTCTTGCCCTTCTTGTGCTTGACCGTGGTCTGGTGGACGTTCTGGTCGGCGGAGACGATGACGGGGGTGGCGGCGTAGCGCTCCGTCTGGATGGTGCCGCGCAGGCCGGTCTCCAGGAGGGTGCCGCAGGCCGTGATGAGCGCGGCGGCGCACATCAGCGCCAGGAAGGCCCCGAGGAACCCGCCCTTGCGGTCTCGGACGGTCTGCAATGCGTAACGCAGCATCATGATGTGGCCTCGGGCTCGGAGGAGTGGGAGGGCGGGACGGAGGGCGAAGGAGCCGACGGGGGCGCGGGCGCTTGGGCGGGCGCAGGCGCTTCGGCGGGCGCAGGCGCTTCGGCGGATGCGGGCGCGGGCGCGGGGAAGGCCAGGAGCCGGGTGAGGACGGTGCGGGCGTCGGGCGGGGTCTCGGCGTCGGGGCGCTTGTAGCGGTTGAGGAGGGCGATGTACTCCTCGAAGAACGCGCGGAGCTCGGGAAGCGTCAGCCGGATGGTGCCGCGCGAGTAGGGGAACGCGTCGGCCCACTCGCCGAGTTCGGCGCCCGCCTCACCGACTTCACCCGCTTCACGCTGCAACCGCTCGAAGAGTTCCAGGTCGGCGGCGTACGCGAGGTGGTTCAGCTCGTCCATGACGAGCCGTGTCTCGGCGTTCTGCTTGCTGCGCGGCGGGAAGCGCCGGTCGCCGGGGATCGCGCGCCACCAGCGTTCGCGGCCGTGACCCGTTCCCTCGGCCCCATCGGTCTCCTCGACGAAGCCGTAGCGGGCGAGTTCGCGCAGGTGGTAGCTGGTGGCCCCGGTGTTGAGGCCGAGCGCCCTGGCGAGCGTCGCGGAGGTGGCCGGGCCGTGCACGGTGAGGTGCTGGAGCATCTGCTGCCGCCGGGGCTGTGCCAGCGCTTTGAGGACGCGGAGGTCGCTCAGCTCCTCCGGGGCGCCGTCGGTCGTGCCGGTTTCCTTTGCCATGCGTACACAGTCGCCTGTGCACAGGTCCCTGTGCATTGCGGTGGCCCGGCGTCTCCGACGGGGGGTTAACCCCACCCTGCGGGCGGAGAAGGGAAGTTACCCCCGGGGGTCCAGGAGCCTGGGCCCCGCAGCCCCGCAGCCCCAGCGCACGCGAAGCAGAACGCGAAAGGGCCGGGCCGCGGTCCGCACCGCGCTGCCCGGCCCTGACCTGGGCCCCACCCCCGCGAGGGCCCTGGTCGGCTCAGTCCTCTTCGTACCCCAAGTCCCCCGCGTCCTCGCCCTCTTCCTCGATGGCCTGCCGGACGATCCGGAGCGCCAGGCCCTGCGAATAGCCCTTGCGGGCGAGCATGCCCGCGAGGCGGCGCAGTCGCTTGTCGCGGTCGAGGCCCCGTGTGGCCCGGAGCTTGCGGGCGACGAGCTCGCGTGCCGTCGCCTCCTCCTGTTCCGAGTCGAGCTGTCCGACGGCCTCCTCGATCAGCGTGGCGTCCACGCCCTTCGTACGCAGCTCCTGCGCGAGCGCCCGGCGGGCCAGGCCCCGGCCGTGGTGCCGGGACTCCACCCACGCTCCCGCGAAGGCGCCGTCGTTGATGAGGCCGACCTCTTCGAAGCGGGTCAGTACCTCATCGGCCACGTCCTCCGGGATGTCCCGCTTGTGCAGCGCGTCCGCCAGCTGTTTGCGCGTGCGCGGGGTCCCGGTGAGCAGCCGCAGACAGATCGCCCGCGCCTTCTCGGCCGGATCCGTCGGCGGCGGCTCCCCCTTCTCGGCCCTCGACGAGGAAGGGGGGCCGCTGTCCTGTGAGCCACCGCCCCGGCCTTCACCGAAGCCGCCACGCCGTCGGCGCCCCCTCCGGCCGCCGCCCCCGCGGAAGCCGGTGCCGTCACCTTCCTGGTCGGCGCCACCCTGATCCGCACCGTCCGCGAAGCCTCTGCCCGCGGGGTCGGTGTGGTGCTCGGGAGCGACCTGGTCCGCCCAGTCCGTGCGCCGCGTCATGGATCAGCTCTTGGCCGCGGCGGCCTTGGGCTTGGTGGCCTTGGCCGCCGGCGCGGGCACCGTCTTCGCGGCGTCCTCGGCCGTCGCGCCCGCGGCGTCCTTGCCGGGCTCCTCGGCCTTGGGCTCATCGGCCTTCGGCTTCACGCCGACGCCCAGCTTCTCCTTGATCTTCCGCTCGATCTCGTTGGCGAGGTCGGGGTTGTCCTTCAGGAAGTTGCGGGCGTTCTCCTTGCCCTGGCCGAGCTGGTCGCCCTCGTACGTGTACCAGGCGCCCGCCTTGCGGACGAAGCCGTTCTCGACGCCCATGTCGATCAGGCCGCCCTCGCGGCTGATGCCCTGGCCGTAGAGGATGTCGAACTCGGCCTGCTTGAAGGGCGGCGCGACCTTGTTCTTGACGACCTTGACGCGGGTGCGGTTGCCGACCGCGTCCGTGCCGTCCTTCAGGGTCTCGATCCGGCGGATGTCGAGACGCACCGAGGCGTAGAACTTCAGCGCGCGGCCACCGGTCGTGGTCTCCGGCGAGCCGAACATCACGCCGATCTTCTCGCGGAGCTGGTTGATGAAGATCGCGGTGGTCTTGGACTGGTTGAGCGCGCTGGTGATCTTCCGGAGCGCCTGGCTCATCAGACGGGCCTGGAGGCCCACGTGCGAGTCACCCATCTCGCCCTCGATTTCCGCGCGCGGCACCAGGGCCGCGACGGAGTCGATGACGATCAGGTCGAGCGCGCCGGAGCGGACCAGCATGTCGACGATCTCCAGAGCCTGCTCGCCGTTGTCCGGCTGGGACAGGATCAGGTTGTCGATGTCGACGCCCAGCTTCTTCGCGTACTCGGGGTCGAGTGCGTGCTCGGCGTCCACGAAGGCGACGGCGCCGCCCGCGCGCTGTGCGTTCGCCACGGCGTGCAGCGTCAGGGTCGTCTTACCGGAGGACTCCGGTCCGTACACCTCCACCACACGGCCGCGCGGGATACCGCCGACGCCGAGCGCGACGTCGAGCGCGGTCGATCCCGTGGGGATGACCTCGATGGGGTCGTTCGGCCGCTCGCCCATGCGCATCACTGCGCCCTTGCCGAACTGCCGTTCAATCTGTGCGAGCGCGGCTTCGAGCGCCTTCTCGCGGTCGGTTCCTGCCATGGGTTCCACCCGATTTGCTTGTGTCGATCGCTTCACGTCAATGACGCTAGCGCCTGCCACTGACAATCCGCCCCGACGCCCGTCCGGCCTGTGGATAACTCGAGGCGATCGCCCCGCCGGAATCCGCCGGAGCCCCAGGGATCCCCCCGCGAAAACCCCGGGAAAACGCCGCCAGGCAACCCATAAGAATGGATGTTCGATTTTGGTGTCAAGCGCACCACGCGGCAGTCACCGAGACTACGGAACGGTTCGGTCCGCCGGGCGTACCTACCTGGGGCCAGGGCCAGGGGCGGGGCCGGAGCCCGGCGCGGAGCCGGGGTCCGGCGTGGCGTCGGAGCCCGGTGTGGCGTCGGGATCCGGGCCCGCAGCTTCCTCCGAGGCGACCTCGGCCTCCGATGCCGCCCCCGGATGGTTCGGTCCGCGCAGGGCACGCCTCATGCGCGTGAGGAGGGACACCCCGCCCTTGCGCCGGTGCCCGTGGACGCGCGGGTCGTCCGTGACGTCGTACCGCTTCACGTACGCCCCCAGGAAGGCCTGGAGGGTCGCGATCGCCGGGATGGAAATCAGGGCGCCGACCGCGCCGAGGAGAGCCGTGCCCGCGATGACCGAGCCGAAGGCGACCGCCGGGTGGATGTCCACGCTCTTGGCGGTGAGCTTGGGCTGGAGGACGTAGTTCTCGAACTGCTGGTAGACCACGACGAAGATCAGCACCCAGAGCGCGTACCAGGGGTTGACCGTGAAGGCGATCAGCATCGGCAGCGCGCCCGCCAGGTACGTGCCGATGGTGGGGATGAACTGCGAGACCAGACCGACCCACACCGCGAGCACGGGCGCGTACGGCACGCCGAGCGCTTGCAGCAGGACGTAGTGCGCGACTCCGGAGATCAGCGCCATCAGACCGCGCGAGTAGAGGTAGCCGCCGGTCTTGTCGACCGCGATCTCCCAGGCGCGGAGCACCTCGGCCTGGCGGGCCGGCGGCAGCACCGAGCAGAGCGCGCGCCGCAGCCGCGGGCCGTCGGCCGCGAAGTAGAACGAGAACAGCAGGACCGTCAGGAGTTGGAAGAGCCCGCCGAGGACCTGCGCGGAGACGTCCAGAACACCGCTCGCGCTGTTCTGCACGTACTTCTGGAGCCAGTCCGAGTGCACCAGGCTGTCCTGGATCTCGACGCGGGAGAGATCCGTGTGGAACGTCTGGTTGATCCAGCTGATGACCTTGTCGAGGTAGTCGGGGAAGTCCTCGACCATGTCCACGATCTGGCCCGCGAGCATCGACCCCATGAGCGTGATGAAGCCCGCGCTCGCGATCAGGACACCGAGGAAGACCAGGAAGGTGGCGAAGCCCCTGCGCAGCCCGCGCGCGGCCATCCAGCTCACCGCGGGCTCCACCGCGAGCGCCAGGAAGAAGGCGATCAGGATGTTGATCAGCAGCCCGGTCAGCTGGTGGAAGGCCCAACTACCCAGCTGGAAACAGGCGATGAGCGCGAGGGCGAGCACCATGGCGCGCGGCAGCCAGCGCGGCATGCTGGCGGCCCGCCCGTTCTCCGCCCCTCCGGGGGGCTGTGCGGGCGGCGTCGTGCCGAGCGGAGCTACGTCCTGAGTGACCTGCGCGGTCTCGTCTCTCGATGCCACGGGCCCAGTCTCGCCCACGTCACCGACATTCGGCCGCCACCCCCGCGGCTTCGTGCTCGACGGCGGCCCCGAAGAGCCGCCGGAGGACGGCGAACTATCCGGCCGTCAGCGCTTTTCGGCCGGTACGTCCATGGCCGCGCACACCGCGCGCCAGACGTCCTTGGCGTCCCAGCCCGCGTCCAGTGCCTGGTGCACCGTACGCCCGCCGAGCTCGGCCATCACATGATCGCGGGCGAACGAGTCGGCGTACCCCTGTCCGAAGTGGTCAGCCATCCGCTCCCAGAAAACCGTCAACCGCATGCACTCAGTATCGCTCCCTTGGGAGTGCAGCCGGGCGCAGGGGCTCACCGAAGGCGCTTTCCGGCCCTACGGTCTGTCCATGGCCGAAACCGGAGCATCCCCGCTCGCCGCGTCCTCGCCGGTCGCACGCGCCGAGCACTTCGTCTGGCTGACCGCGCGTATCCTTGAGCAGCGGCGGTTCGCGTACCACTTCCTGAACAACACGGGCGGCACGGGCGGCGCCGGAGGCGACCCGGCGGCCGACGCGGTCGAGACCGCCCTGAACGCGTACGGCACCGAGGACGGCGGATACGGGTACGCGCTCGAACCGGATCTGCGCGGCCCCGTCAGCCAGCCCCTGCACGTCGGCCACGCGCTGCGCGTCCTGGACACGATCCGGCGCTGCGGCGGGCAGCGGGTGGAGCGCGTGTGCCGCTATCTGACGTCGGTTTCGACGTCGGACGGCGCCCTTCCGGCGATCCATCCCAGCCAGCGCGGCTATCCCTCCGCGCCGTTCGTGCCCGTGGTGGACGATCCGCCGAGCGAGCTCCTCGCCACCGGCCCCGTGGTGGGCCTGCTGCACCGCAACGAGGTGTGGCACGCCTGGCTGTTCAGGGCCACCGACTTCTGCTGGGCCGCGGTGGAGTCCCTGGAGAAGTCACATCCGTACGAGATCCAGGCGGCCGTGGCCTTCCTCGACGGGGCACCCGACCGCCCGCGCGCGGAGGCGGCGGCCGACCGGCTCGGCAGGATCGCGCGGGAGCAGCGCCTGGTGGCGCTCGACCCCGAGCGGCTGGACTCGTATCCCGTGGCGCCGGGCTACGCACCGGGCGAGCACCACTTCGCGCACGACTACGCGAAGGTCCCCGAGTCGCTCGCGCGCGCGTGGTTCACCGACGAGGAGATGGCGCGCTCCCTGGACTTCCTCGAACGGGCACAGCAGGAGGACGGCGGCTGGCCGGTCCTCTGGCGCCAGTGGGCACCGGGCAGCGCCCTCGAATCCCGCCCGATCGTCACCATCGAGGCACTGCGCACACTGCAGGCGTACGGCCGGTCCATCACCTGAGAGGTGCAGACGGGCAGTCCACCTGAGAGGTTCAGACGGGCACTCCGTCACCTGAGGGGTGAGGCAGGGGCTTCCTCGGCCTCGCGCAACAGCAGCGCCGCGATGGCGAGTGCCGTGCCGCGCGGTGCCGACAGATCGATGCCGGTGAGCTCGCCGATCCTCGCCAGGCGGTTGTCCACGGTGTTGGGATGCAGGCCGAGGGCGGCGGCGGTCGCCCTGCGCTCCTGCTGCCGGCCCAGGTGGGTGCGGAGGGTCTCCAGGAGTTCGGGCCGGTCGGCCAGCGGGTCGAGCAGCGCGGAGATGAGGTGGCTGCTCTCGTTGCGGCGCGAGAGGTGGTACTCGAGGAGCACGTCCTCCATGCGGTGCAGTCCCGGAGGCAGGCCGCACGCGCGCGTGATGCGCAGGATCTCGGTGGCGGTGCGGGCCGCGTCGGCGACGTCCTCGGGCCCGGCCGCGTCCACGGCGGCGACGCGCACGGGAAGGTCGCAGGCCTTGCCGAGACGGAGCGGCAGGTCCTGGGGCGGCCGGCACTCCTGGGGCACGACGACCCGTCCCCCGTCGGCCTCCAGGAGCGCGAGCACCTCCGTACCGAAGGCGTGGTCCAGGGCGGTCTGCACGCGCCGCAGCCGCCGCCGTACCGCCACGGGCCCTTCAGCCGGTGCCCGGTCGAAGCCGACCGCCAGGACGAGCACCGGCCCCGCGAGGCACAGTTGGTCGAGCAGCACATGGCCGGGCGGCACCAGCCCGTCCAGCAGGCCGCGGATCAGCGAACCGCGCTGGGCGCGCTGCTCGGCCTCCAGGGCGGACCGCTCGTCCAGGTAGGTCTCGGCCACGGTCCCGACGATCGCCGGATGCGACTGGAGGAGTACGTCCACCAGTTCGACCAGGGCCGCTTCCTCGCCGGGGCGGGCCACGTCGCGCAAGGCCTGCCACAGGACGTAGACCCCCAGCGCGTGCGTGCGCAGCAGCAGGTGCAGCGGCATACCCTCCTCCGCGCGCTGCGCGGCCCGCTCGCGGAAGACCCGGTGGCTGCCGGGCCGGTCGCTGACGCGCCGCAGGAAGAGGCGCACCCCGTGGCGTGCGGTCGCGGCTATCTCCAGGTCCTTCACGTCGTCGGGAAGCTCCGCGTACCCGGGCAGTTCCTCGAACGCCTCACGGGCCATCCTGCGGGCCAGTTCGTTGACCCTGGGCTCGCAGCGCGCCGCGAGGGCCCTCGCCTCGGAGGACAGCTGCACGGTGCCTCCTCTCCGGGGGCCTTGCCTCGGCCGTGACGCGTCACATTACCTATGCGGCCCGGTCACCCCATGAGCGCCCGCACCCCCGCGGTGACGACCACGGCGGCCCCGATGACGACCAGGAAGGGTGCCCGCAGCAGGAGCGCCACGGCCGCCGCAGCCAGGCCCACGGCCTTGGCGTCCAGTTCCGGGACCCGGCCGTCGGCGAAGGCCTGCTGGGCCGTGAGCGCTGCCAGGAGCGCCACGGGCAGCAGAGCGGCCATGCGCTTGACGAGGGGGCGTTCCAGGGCGCCCGCGGGCACCAGCAGGCCCGCGAGCTTCACGAGGTAACAACCGGCGAAGGTCACGCCGATCGCGATCCAGATGTTCAACGGTCTTCCTTCTGGGTGTCGTCCCGGGTGTCCGCGCAGCGCGCGTCCTGCTCGGAGGCGCAGGAGGCCTTGCGGCCCTCCACGTAGAGCACCGCCGGTGCGGCCAGCGCGGCCACCAGGACCGGCACTCCGGCCGGCAGCACGGGCAGCAGGCCGAGCCCCAGGACGACCGCGAGCACCGCCACGGCCCGCTCCGTGGCCGTCCGCAGCATCGGCGCGAGCAGCGCGAGGAAGACCGCGGGCCCCGCGGCGTCGAGCCCCCACGCGTCGGTGTCGCCGATGGCCTCGGCACCGAGGGCCCCGAGGAGCGTGGTGAGGTTCCACAGCAAGTAGAGGCTCAGTCCGGTGACCGTGAAGCCGATGCGGGCGGCCCGCCGGGTGGGCTGTGCGAGGGAGACGGCGGTGGTCTCGTCGATGACCCAGTGGGCGGCGAACGGGCGCACCGCGCGCGGGAGGGCGAGCAGCTGCGAGAGCCGCAGCCCGTAGAACGCGTTGCGTACGCCGAGGAAGAAGGCGCCCGCGGCGGCGGTGAACGGATTCCCGCCGCCCGCGAGGGCTCCGACCAGCGCGAACTGCGAGGCGCCGGTGAAGACCAGCAGGCTGAGCGCGCAGGTCTGGAGCACGGTGAGGCCGCCGCCCGCCGAGGTCACCCCGAAGGCGAAGCCGGACAGACCGACGGCGATCCCGACGCCGAGGGCGTCGCGCACCACGGCGGAATCGGGCTTCCCGGTCCCATCCGCTCCTCCTTGCCGGGAAGCGCCTGCCTCGCCGCCGTGCCCGGGCGGGCCGACGTCCGCGCCCCCGGGGCTGCCCGGACCTGGGCTTATGTCTGCTGGTGTCGTCTGTTCTGCCACACCCCGGACGGTACGAGCAGGGCCGCTTCCCCGTCTTGTACGTTCTTGCGCTCCCGCTGGTACGCCCCGGGCGGCACCCCGACGATGCGCGTGAAGTGCCGGTTCAGATGCGGCTGATCGGTGAAGCCCACGGCGACGGCCGCCTCGGCCGGCGACGTTCCCGCGTCCAGGAGGCGCCGCGCGGAACGCACCCGCGCGTCGGTGAGCCAGGTGTGCGGCGGCATCCCGTACACGTCACGGAAGGCCCGCAGCAGGGCGAAGGGCCCGACGCCGAGCTCGCTCGCGAGGCGCTCCAGGCTCGGCGGGTCGACGAGCCGCTCCTCCAGGACGGCACGCGCGCGTGCCGCGACCCGCGCGCCGGCCGTGCGCACGGCCCGTTGCGGGAGGCGCCCGCCGTTCAGCCGCAGCAGCCGGGTCACGGCGACCCGCAGCAGGGTGTCGGCGGCCAGCGCGTTGCCCTCGTCGGCGGCCCACAGCACCCGGTGGACGAGTCTCACGCCGTACGGATCCTCCAGCACCGGCAGGGCGAAGCCGGGGGTGCCCCGGATGTCGGTGGTCTCCGCGGCGATGGCGGCGACCAGGTCGGGCGACGGATAGACCACCCCGTACCGCCATCCGCCGGGGCCACCGGCCCGGCCCGTGTGCATGGTGTCCGGGTTGATCAGGGCGAGCGTTCCGGGCCCCGCGTGCTGTTCGCCGTCGCCGTGGTGGAAGACGTCGACGCCCTCGGCGATCGCTGCGATGACGTAGTGCTCGTGGGTGTGCCGCACGAACGTTTTGTCGATGTAGTGGGCACGCAGCAGGTCGACCCCGGGCAGCTCCGCGTACCGCCAGTGCCGCGCCTGCTCCGCCGAACCTGCCATGACCCCATTCTGCGCCAGCCACGCAAACGCTTCTCCGCAGGTCGGCGCCGTTGTCAGTGGCGGAGTGCAGGATGGGGTCATGGCCAGGTCCGCATCCAGTGCTCCCGACGCCCCCGGCGCCCTAGACGGGTTCTCCCCCGCGACCCGCAGCTGGTTCACGGGGGCCTTCTCCGCGCCCACGTCCGCGCAGGCCGGGGCGTGGAAGGCCATCGGCGAGGGCTCGGACGTGCTGGTCGTGGCGCCCACCGGCTCGGGCAAGACGCTGGCCGCGTTCCTCGCCGCCCTCGACCAGCTGGCGTCGACCCCGCCGCCCGCCGACCCCAAGAAGCGCTGCCGCGTGCTGTACGTGTCTCCGCTGAAGGCGCTGGCGGTCGACGTGGAGCGCAATCTGCGCAGCCCGCTCACCGGCATCCGCCAGGAGTCCGTCCGCCTCGGACTCGCCGAGCCCGAGGTGCGGGTAGGCATCCGTTCGGGCGACACCCCGCCCGCCGAGCGCCGCTCCCTGGCCACGCGCCCGCCGGACATCCTGATCACCACCCCCGAGTCGCTCTTCCTGATGCTGACCTCCGCCGCGCGGGACGCGCTCGCGGGCATCGAGACGGTGATCCTGGACGAGGTGCACGCCGTCGCGGGCACCAAGCGCGGCGCCCATCTCGCCCTCTCCCTGGAGCGGCTCGACGAACTGCTGCCGCGGCCCGCCCGCCGCATCGGCCTGTCGGCGACGGTCCGCCCGGTGGACGAGGTGGCGCGCTATCTCTCCCCGCAGCGCCGGGTGGAGATCGTCCAGCCGCCGTCCGGCAAGGAGTTCGATCTCTCCGTGGTCGTGCCGGTCGAGGACCTCGGGGAGCTGGGCGGTTCGCCGGTCGCGGACAACGACCAGGGTGCGGAGCGTCCCTCGATCTGGCCGCACGTCGAGGAGCGCATCACCGACCTCGTCCAGGCCCACCGCTCGACCATCGTCTTCGCCAACTCCCGCCGCCTGGCGGAGCGCCTGTGCAACAGGCTGAACGAAATCGCGTACGAACGCGCGACGGGAGAGCCCCTCCCCGAGGACCACTCCCCCGCGGAGCTGATGGCCGAGTCCGGCGCGGCCAAGGGCGCCCCTCCGGTCCTCGCCCGGGCGCACCACGGCTCGGTCTCCAAGGAGCAGCGCGCGCTCGTCGAGGAGGACCTGAAGGCGGGCCGGCTGCCGGCCGTCGTCGCCACGTCCAGCCTGGAGCTCGGCATCGACATGGGCGCGGTCGACCTGGTGATCCAGGTCGAGTCGCCGCCCTCCGTGGCCTCCGGCCTCCAGCGTGTCGGCCGGGCGGGACACCAGGTGGGGGCGGTCTCCACCGGTGTCGTCTTCCCCAAGTACCGAGGTGACCTGGTGCAGGCCGCCGTGGTCACCGAGCGGATGCGGACCGGCTCCATCGAGTCGCTGCGCATCCCGGGCAACCCCTTGGACGTCCTGGCGCAGCAGCTCGTCGCGACGGTCTCCCTCGACACCTGGCAGGTCGACGACCTGCTGGCCCTGGTCCGCCGTGCCGCCTCCTTCGCCTCGCTCCCGGAGTCGGCGTTCACGGCCGTCCTGGACATGCTCGCGGGCCGCTATCCGTCGGACGCCTTCGCGGAGCTGCGCCCGCGCGTGGTGTGGGACCGCGTCGCCGGCACCGTCACCGGGCGGCCGGGGGCCCAGCGTCTCGCGGTCACCTCCGGGGGCACGATTCCCGACCGCGGCCTCTTCGGGGTCTTCCTCGCCGGGGCCGACCCCAAGAAGGGCGGGGGCCGCGTCGGCGAGCTCGACGAGGAGATGGTCTACGAATCCCGGGTGGGCGACGTCTTCACGCTCGGCACCAGCTCCTGGCGCATCGAGGACATCACGCGCGACCGCGTGCTCGTCTCCCCCGCCCCCGGTGTCCCGGGCCGGCTGCCCTTCTGGAAGGGCGACCAACTGGGCCGCCCGCTCGAACTGGGCCGTGCGGTGGGCGCCTTCCTCCGCGAGGTCGGCTCCCTCTCGCGTGACGACGCGCGCGTGCGCCTGCTGGCCGCGGGCCTGGACGACTGGGCCGCGGACAACGTCCTGACGTACCTCACCGAGCAGCGCGAGGCCTGCGGCCACATCCCGGACGACCGCACCATCGTGGTCGAGCGCTTCCGCGACGAGCTGGGTGACTGGCGGGTCGTGGTGCACTCCCCGTTCGGCGCACAGGTGCACGCCCCCTGGGCCCTGGCCCTCGCCTCCCGGCTGACCGAGCGGTACGGCATGGACGCCCAGGTCATGCACGCCGACGACGGCATCGTGCTGCGCCTCCCGGACGCCGACCTGATGAGCCTGGACCTGCTCGACCAGGAGCCCGCCGACCAGCCCGTGGGGTACGACAACGAACAGGCCCCCGTAGGCGCGGGAGACGTCGCCTTCGACAAGGGCGAGGTCAACCAGATCGTCACCGACCAGGTCGGCGGCTCGGCCCTGTTCGCCTCGCGCTTCCGCGAGTGCGCCGCCCGCGCGCTGCTGCTGCCCCGCCGCAGCCCCGGCAAGCGCACGCCGCTGTGGCAGCAGCGCCAGCGCGCCGCGCAACTGCTCCAGGTGGCGAGCGAGTTCGGCTCGTTCCCCATCGTCCTGGAAGCGGTCAGGGAGTGCCTCCAGGACGTCTTCGACGTGCCTGGCCTGACGGAACTGATGGGCGACATCGAGTCCCGCAAGGTCCGCCTCGTCGAGGTCACCACCCCCGAGCCCTCCCCCTTCGCCCGCTCCCTCCTGTTCGGGTACGTGGCGCAGTTCCTGTACGAGGGCGACTCCCCGCTCGCCGAGCGGCGCGCGGCGGCCCTGTCCCTGGACTCCCGGCTGCTCTCGGAGCTCCTCGGCCAGGCCGAGCTGCGCGAACTGCTGGACGCCGACGTCCTGGCGGAGCTGGAGCAAGAGCTCCAGTGGCGCACGGAGGACCGCCGGATCAAGGACGCCGAGGGCGTCGCCGACCTGCTGCGCCTCCTGGGGCCGCTCACCACCGCCGAGCTGGCCGAGCGCGGTGGCGAGCCGGAGTGGGCCCAGGAGCTGGCCTCCGCCCGCCGCGCCATCAGTGTCCGCATCGCCGGGGCGGACCACTGGGCGGCCATCGAGGACGCGGGCCGGCTGCGGGACGCGCTGGGCACGGCGTTGCCGGTCGGCGTCCCCGAAGCGTTCACCGAGCCCGTCAAGGACCCCCTCGGGGACCTCGTCGCGCGGTTCGCCCGCACCCACGGCCCGTTCACCTCGGCGACGGCGGCCGCCCGTTTCGGCCTCGGCGTCGCCGTCACCGAGGGCGCGCTCCAGCGCCTCGCGGCCAACGGACGTGTCGTACAAGGAGAGTTCCATCCGGCGGGCATCGGCCAGGAGTGGTGCGACGCGGCCGTCCTGCGCCGGCTGCGCCGCCGCTCCCTCGCGGCCCTGCGGCACGAGCTGGAGCCGGTGCCGCCCGCCGCGCTCGCCCAGTTCCTGCCCCAGTGGCAGCACCTGGGCGGACACGGCCTGCGGGGCATGGACGGACTGGTGCGCGCCATCGAGCAGTTGCAGGGCGCGACCGTGCCCGCCTCCGCCCTGGAGAAACTGGTCCTGCCCTCCCGCGTCTCCGGGTACGCACCCGCGATGCTCGACGAGCTCACCGCCGCCGGAGAGGTGGTGTGGGCGGGGGCCGGGTCCCTGCCGGGCAAGGACGGCTGGGTCTCCCTGTACCTGGCCGACGCCGCGCCCCTGCTCCTGCCGCCCGCGCACCCCCTGGAACTCACCGCGCTGCACCAGTCGGTCCTCGACACCCTCTCCGGGGGGTACGGCCTCTTCTTCCGCCAGATCGCCGACCAGGTGCGCGCCACGACCCACCCGGAGTCCTCCGACCTCCAACTGGCCGACGTTATCTGGGACCTGGCCTGGTCCGGACGGCTCACGAACGACACGCTCTCCCCCATGCGCTCGCTCCTCGGCTCGGGCCGCACCGCGGGCGCGACGGCCCACCGCGCCAAACGCTCCGCCCCGCGCGGACGGTACGGCGCGCTGACCGGCGCCGCCCGCCCCATGTCGTCGCGTACGGGCCCGCCCACCGTCGCGGGCCGCTGGTCCCTGCTCCCCCCGCACGAGCCCGACCCCACCCTGCGCGCCCACGCCCTGGCCCGCACCCTCCTGGACCGGCACGGAGTGGTCACCCGGGGAGCCGTCGCGGCCGAGGGCGTCGAGGGCGGCTTCTCGGCGACGTACCGCGTCCTGTCCGCCTTCGAGGACAGCGGCCAGGCACGCCGCGGTTACGTGGTCGAGGGGCTCGGCGCCGCCCAGTTCGCCATGGACGGCGCGGTGGACCGACTGCGCGCGGCGGCGAACGCCCGCGACCGCGCGGACAGTTCACCGGACGCCATGAACTACTCCCCGCACTCCGCGCGCTCTTCGGAGACCCAGGCCATCGTCCTGGCCGCCGCGGACCCGGCCAACGCGTACGGCGCGGCGCTCCCCTGGCCCGATCCGCCCACCGACGCCGGGCACAAGCCGGGCCGCAAGGCAGGCTCCCTGGTCGTCCTCGTCGACGGCGAACTGACCCTCTACATGGAGCGTGGCGGCAAAACCCTGCTCGCCTGGCCCGCGTCCCCGCAGGACGACACCCCGGCCACCGACGACGCCCGGCTGCACGCGGCCGCCGAAGCCCTCGCCGGCGCGGCCCGCGCGGGAGCGCTCGGCACGGTCACGGTCGAGCGCATCAACGGCGGCTCCTCCCTGACCTCTCCCTTCGCCCCTCTCCTGGAAGGAGCCGGCTTCCACGCCACCCCACGGGGGCTGCGCCTGCGCGCGTAAGGCCACGGAGCCTGCGCCTGCACGCGCAAGGCCACGCGGACACCTGCCCCCCTCGGCCGCACGGCCACAGGGCCGCAGGGCCACACGGCCACCTCACCCCGACCGCCGCCCCACCTCCTTCCCCACCACCTCACCCCGACCGACTCCTCACCGACCCACCACGCGGACGCCTCCCCGCCGCCCGTCCCACCGCGTGGCGACGCGTCTCCCGCCCCCGACGTGCCACCCTGGACCTCATGCCCGAAGGCGACACCGTCCACCAGGCAGCCCGGCGTCTGCACACCGCCCTCGCCGGGCACACCGTCACGCGCTCCGACCTCCGCGTTCCCAAGCTCGCGACCGTCGACCTCACCGGGCGCACCGTCCTGGACGTCACCCCGCGCGGCAAACACCTCCTCACCCGCTTCGAGGGCGGGCTCACCCTGCACTCGCACCTCCGCATGGACGGCTCCTGGCGGCTGTACGCCCCCGGCGAGCGTTGGAACGGCGGCCCCGGGTACCAGATCAGGGCGATCCTCGGCACCGCCGAGCGCACGGCCGTCGGCTACCGGCTCCCGGTGCTCGAACTGCTCCGCACCGCCGACGAGGAGAAGGCCGTGGGCCACCTGGGCCCGGACCTCCTCGGCCCCGACTGGGACCCGGACCTGGCCCTCACCAACCTCCTGGCGGCCCCCGAGCGCCCCCTGGGCGAGGCCCTGCTCGACCAGCGCAACCTCGCGGGCATCGGCAACGTGTTCAAGTGCGAGATCTGCTTCCTCCTGGGCGTCACGCCCTGGCTGCCCATCGGCGAGCTGCCCGCCGAGACGGCCGCCCGCATCCCCGCGCTCTCCAAGAAGCTCCTGGAGATCAACCGCGACCGTCCGGACCGCATGAGCACGGGCCGCGACCGCCCCGGCCACCGCCTGTTCGTGTACGGGCGCGCACCCCGCCCCTGCCTGCGGTGCGGCACCCCCGTACGCAAGGGCCAGCAGGGCGACGGCTCCCGCGACCGCCCCACGTACTGGTGCCCCACCTGCCAACCGGGCCCGACCGCCTGAATCCGGCAACCCCACGCACTCCCTGGCAACCCCAGGCAACCTCGATTAACACCGCACCAGTTGACGCCCCGTCAGATACAGCCGTACCGTCCCGTCATGCCCCTCAAGGCGTACGACCTCAGCGGACGCACCGCATTCGTCACCGGCGCGGCCAGCGGCATCGGCCGGGCCTCGGCCGTACTCCTCGCGGAAGCGGGCGCCACCGTCCACTGCGCCGACCGCGACACCCAGGGACTCCACGAGACGGCCACACTCATCAAGACCGCGGGCGGCGCCGCGCACACCCACTCCGTGGACGTCGCCGACAGGGCCCAGGTAGAGCAGGCCGTCACGGCCGCCACCTCGACCACCGGCCGCCTGGACGTGATGGCCGCCATCGCGGGGATCATGCACAACAGCCCGGTCCTCGAGACCCGGGACGAGGACCTCGACCGGGTCCTGAACATCAACTTCAAGGGCGTCCTGTACGCCTGCCAGGCCGCGGCCCGCGCGATGATCGCGGCGAAGGCCGGCACCGCGGACGCGACACACGGACGCGGCAGCATCATCACCATGGCCTCGGGCGCCGTGGACACCGGCGGCCCCGGCCTCCTCTGCTACGGCGCGGCGAAGGCCGCCGTGGTGCAGCTCACGAAGACCCTGGCCACCGAGGTGGGCCCGCACGGCATCCGCGTCAACGCCGTGGCGCCGGGGTGGATCCGTACCCCCATGACCGACCGGCACGACTCCGCGGCCCAGGCACACACCGAAAGCCTCATGGTCCGCATGTCCCCCTTGGGCCGCGTCGGTGCACCGGAGGACATCGCCCACGCCGTCCTGCACCTGGCGTCCGACGCATCGGCCTTCACGACGGGACAGATCCTCCGCCCGAACGGCGGCGTCGCCATGCCTTGGTGACAGCCCCGGCAACCCCCCGGACCGCACCTCGCGTCCCACCCGCGCCCCTCACCCCACCCGCGCCCCTCACCCCACCCGCACCGCTCACTCCACCCGCACCTCGCACCCCATCTGCACCCGCGCCCGCCCCACCACCAGAGCCCGCCCCCGAGCCCCACCGCCCGGCACGCCCCCTGGACCCGGCCCTGGAAGCACCCACCGCCCGCGACCACGGCACACAGTGCACCGGCAGCAGGCTCAACCCCCAGCCGCCGGCCGCGACGGCCCCTTCCAGGGCTCCCGCGTCGGGCGCCAGGGCCAACCGCAGCGCGGCCCACCACCAGAGCGCGCCCAGTGCGAGTACCGGCGTCCACCGCACGACTTTCCATGCCATGGCCACCACCTCCGCACCGGACCTGACGCGCCAAGCCCCACTCGACGTCGTCACGGCCCACTCAACGCCCGGTCGACGCTAGACGCGCGACCCGACCGGGCGGGAGGGCGCACCACAGGGCACACGAGGCACGGCCGACAACCTCATCAGCGAGCCCCGCCCCGGGACATCAGCCGTTCTCGGCCTGGAACATCCAGTGATGCTTCTCCAGGTCGGCCGTGATCCCGATGAAGATGTCCTGGCTCACCGGGTCCGCGTCGCCGGTCGCCGCGACCCGTTCCCGCATCCGCGTGATCACCGAGCAGAGCGCGTCCACGAGGGTGCCCACCGCGTCCGCGTCCTTGACCCAGCCGGCGGCGACCTCCCCGATGCCGCTGCTCCGCGCCACGGTCGCCGCACGCCCGTCGGGCGAGACACCCAGGGTGGAAGCGCGCTCCGCCACCGTGTCGGAGTGCGTCCGCGCCGTGTCCACGACCTCGTCGAGCTGTAGGTGGACGGAGCGGAAGCGGGTGCCGACCACGTTCCAGTGGATCTGCTTGGCCACCAGGGAGAGGTCGACCAGGTCCACCAGAGCGCCCTGAAGGGCCTCCGAGACCGTCTTCAGATCCGCATCGGACAGAGGGCTCTTCACGACGTACATCCAGCCTCCAAAGATCATGGGATCGCGTGAGCGAAAATCCCCACCAACCATGGCACAAGTACGCCAATAGGGACATCTCGAAGTAGCCGGAAAGGCCGGAAGATCCAGCAAGGACTCCGCAAGGCCCCCCCCCACCCACAAGGACCGCGCAAGGACCCAGCAAGGATCCAGGAAAGATCAACGCACAAAAGCCCCGGCCGGTGATCCGGCCGGGGCTTCGACACTTCTGGGAACGCTCACACGGCGTGCACGGTCATCGCAGCATCACGCCGCGACGACGTCCACCGCCTCCGCAGGCGCCTTGATCGTCACCCGTTCCGGCGGCACACCGCTCACCGAGACGGAATTGAGCATGGGGCGAACCGGTGCGCGCACCGGTTCCGTAGCCGCTGCCGACGCAGCCAGTTCGGCGAGAGAGAGCTCATCGCTCACCTCGCGCATGAGCTCGGACATCCGTACGTCAAGCGCGTCGCAGATCGCGGAAAGCAGCTCGGAGGATGCCTCCTTCTGCCCCCGCTCCACCTCGGAAAGATAGCCGAGCGAGACTCGGGCGGACGAGGAGACTTCGCGCAGAGTACGGCCCTGGCGCTGGCGCTGCCGACGCAGCACGTCACCCAGCAGGCGACGGAGCAGAATCATCGGTGGCTCCCTCCTCGGACCGCGTAGCCGCATCCTTCACGCCCCACCGTACCGCCTCGCGCGGCGGCCGTGCGGGGAGCGATGTCGTGTTCACTCAGGGCTGCAAACATCAAGTCCCCCCGTTCTGTTCCGTATCCTGTGCCCGCTCGTTCCCGGCACGTTCGCCGGACAGCCGCTCGACCAGCAGCCTGAGCACGCTCCGTACACTCTCCATACGAATGTCCGAACGCCCACCGTTCAACCTCAGAGCGGTGACTTTCCCCTCAGAGCGAAGAGCGGAATCCCCTCCACCAACCGTGGAGACAGGCCCGGCGACCGCCACGAACACGGTGCCGACCGCCTGTCCGTCCTGCGGATCGGGCCCCGCGACGCCCGTGGTCGCGATTCCCCAGTCCGCACCCATGACCTTGCGCACACCCGCCGCCATCTGGAGCGCCACCTCGGCGTCCACGGCACCGCGCTCGGCCAGCAGAGTGCCGTCGACCCCGAGCACCTCGTGCTTCAGCTCGGTCGCATACGCCGTCACGGACCCCCGGAAGACACGAGAGGCTCCCGGCACCGCCGTCACCTCGGCAGCCACCAGGCCCCCGGTGAGCGACTCGGCGACCGCGAGGGTCTCGCCGCGCATCTGAAGCAGCCGCAGCACCTCCGCGGCCGGACCGAGAGACGTCACGGGGCCGACTCCCTGGACCCTTCGCCAGAAGCGGGAGCAGGCTCGGCTGCGGCGGCGGGGGCGGAAGCAGCCTCAGGCTCAGAAGCAGACGCGGCAGACGAAGCAGCCACAGACGGCGCGGCAGCCGAAGCAGACCCCGCAGCCACAGAGGACCCAGAAGACCCCGCAGCCACAGAAGGCGCACCAGACGAAGAAGGCCCAGCAACCACAGAAGCCCCAGAAGACCCAGCAGCCCCAGAAGACCCAGAAACAACCGACACCGCCGCAGCCGCCGCCGCGGCAGCAGCCGAAGCCGCCGACGCCGCTTGCGCCTCCGCGAGGCCCCGGCGCCTCAGCACCACGGCCTGCCGGATGTAGTCGAGCCCGGTCACGACGGTCAGGACGACGGCGACCGCCATCACCCAGAACCGCAGCGTGGCGAGCGGGCCGGTCAGCGCCAGGACGTACATCCCGGCCGCGACGCCCTGCCACAACGTCTTCATCTTGCCGCCGCGACTGGCCGGAATGACGCCGAAGCGGATCACCCAGAACCGCAGGAGCGTGATCCCGAGCTCACGTCCGAGAATGACGCCCGTCACCCACCACGGCAGATCGCCGAGGTAGGAGAGACAGACCAGCGCGGCGCCCATGATCGCCTTGTCGGCGATGGGGTCGGCGATCTTCCCGAAGTCCGTGACCAGGTTGTACGTACGTGCCAGATGCCCGTCGAAGAGGTCCGTGATCATGGCGACGGCGAACGCCGCCCAGGCCCACGCGCGCCAGGCCGGGTCGTACCCGCCGTCCGCGAGCAGCAGCATCACGAAGCCGGGCACGAGGATCAGCCGGATCACCGTCAACAAGTTGGCGACGTTCCACACGCTGGCCTGATTGACGGCCGCAGCGCCCAACTTTCCACCGCGCACCGGCTTGGCGCCCTGCGCGCCGGAGCCGCCCGCCGCGGATGCCGGGACTCCGGTCATCTGCGCGCCTCCTCGGCCGGGGTCCGGGGCCCGTGCCCCAGAATTTCGCTGTACTCAGCCACCAGGTCCACGCCTTCCGTGCCGACCACCTTTGCCACGACCATACGACCGACCCGCAGGTCATCCCCACCCGTGGGACCCGCGAAGCGAATCTGGCCGTCCGTCTCGGGCGCCTGGTGGGCCGCCCTGCCGATCGCGCCGTCCTCGTCGTCCACGGACTCCACGAGCACCTCGACGGTCTCTCCGAGACGGTCGTCGGCGCGCTGCGAGGTCAGTTCCTCGGCGAGCCGCGAGATGCGGGCGAGCCGCTCGTCGACGACGTCCTGGTCCAGCTTCTGCTCGTACGTCGCCGCTTCCGTGCCTTCCTCGTCGGAGTACCCGAAGACGCCGATGGCATCCAGGCGCGCACCCGTGAGGAACCGCTCGAGCTCGGCCACGTCGGCCTCGGTCTCACCGGGAAAGCCCACGATGAAGTTGGACCGCACACCGGCCTGCGGGGCCTTGGACCGAATGGTGTCCAGGAGCTCCAGGAAGCGGTCGGTGTCCCCGAAGCGCCGCATGGCCCGCAGCACGGCGGGAGCGGAGTGCTGGAAGGACAGGTCGAAGTAGGGGGCGACCTTCTCCGTGGAGGTCAGCACGTCGATGAGCCCGGGGCGCATCTCGGCGGGCTGGAGGTAGCTGACGCGCACCCGCTCGATCCCGTCGACGGCGGCGAGCTCGGGCAGCAGCGTCTCCAGGAGCCGGATGTCGCCGAGGTCCTTGCCGTACGAGGTGTTGTTCTCGGAGACGAGCATGACCTCCTTGACGCCCTGCTCGGCCAGCCAGCGGGTCTCGCCGAGCACGTCCGAGGGGCGCCGCGAGATGAAGGACCCGCGGAAGGAGGGAATGGCGCAGAAGGAGCAGCGCCGGTCGCAGCCCGAGGCCAGCTTCACCGAGGCGACGGGGCTGGTGCCCAGGCGCCGGCGCAGCGGGGCGCGCGGCCCGGAGGCGGGCGCGACGCCGTCGGGGAGGTCCACGGGGGCGTGCCCGGGCAGCGCGACGTCCGAGCCGGCCTCCTGGCGCTCCGCGGGGCTGATCGGCAGCAGCTTGCGCCGGTCACGCGGGGTGTGGGCCTCGACACTGCCGCCGCCGAGGATGGTCTGGAGGCGGTTGGAGATGTCGGAGTAGTCGTCGAAGCCGAGGACACCGTCGGCTTCGGGGAGGGCGTCGGCGAGCTCCTTGCCGTAGCGCTCGGCCATGCAGCCGACCGCCACGACGGCCTGGGTCTTGCCATGACCCTTCAGATCATTGGCTTCCAGGAGGGCGTCGACGGAGTCCTTCTTGGCGGCTTCGACGAATCCACAGGTGTTGACGACGGCTACATCCGCGTCTTCGGCGGCCTCGACGAGCTGCCAGCCGTCCGCCTCCAAGCGGCCTGCGAGCTCCTCCGAGTCCACCTCGTTACGGGCGCAGCCAAGAGTGACAAGGGCGACGGTACGGCGTTCGGGCATGGTCTCAAGACTACTTCGTCCGTGCCCGGGCCCCCGCCGCGAGGGTCCGGGCCGCCGTCACAAGGGCTCAGCCGCCAGGGCTGAGGCGATAGGGGCCGAGGCGTGAGCCCCGTGGCGCAAGGGGCGTGGCACACGGACCAGGACTCAGCCGACCTCGGGATCACCCTTGGTGTACGTGAGCCGCTCGACCTGGCCGGGTTCGAATTCGTTCTCGACCGTCTTGCCGTTCACGAACAGCTTGATCGCGCCCGCGTCGCCGAGGACCAGGTCGATCTTCTGCTTGTCCTGGAAGGTCTTCGACTTGCCTTCCTCCAGGACGCCGTCGAAGAGGGTCCGGCCGTTGTGGTCCTTGGCCGAGATCCAGCTGCGGCCGTCCGCGGCGTTGACCTTGACGGTGACCTTGTCCTGCGGGGCGCCGGCGATCGCGCTGTCCGACGGGTCCGGCTTGGGGTCGGCGGGCTTGTCCGGCGCGGGCTTCGTGGCGGGCTTGCTGGTGGCGGGCGTGGCACCCTCGGCGACCTGCGACTTCGACCCGTCCTTCTCGTCCCCGCCGCTGAACGCGGTGAAGCCGACGAAGCCGATGACCGCGACGATCGCCGCGACCATGGCCGCGGTCCAGTTCGGGCGGCGCGGTTCGGACCTGATCCGCTCGGCCTCGAAGAGCGGCGCCGCCGGAGTGGGCGCGGGCGGGCGACCGCCGTGCGCCTCGTCGTACCGGGCGAGGAGCGGGGCCGGATCGAGTCCCACGAAGCGGGCGAGCGTCCGGATGTGTCCGCGGGCGTACACATCTCCGCCACACCGGGAGAAGTCGTCCTGTTCGATCGCGTGCACGATCGGGATGCGCACCCGGGTGGACGTGCTGATCTCGTCGACGGTCAGGCCCGCGTCGATGCGTGCCTGCTGCAGCGTGCGCCCGATCGAGGGCCGGTCGTCAGCCGGGCTCTCAGCTGCCGGACGGTCGTCAGCGGGCCGGTCGTCTGTGGGTCGGTGGTCTGAAGGGCGGTCGTCTTCAGGGGAGTTGCCGATGGACACGGGGGCGCCTTTCGAGCGTGTAGCCACCTGCCGGATGTTCAGTCTAGGGGGGGTCGCGAAGGGTGGGGCAACTGGGCGACGGACTTTGTACGCCATCGGAATGGCCGGACATCCTCATAGTGGGGGGTGGTGCTGTCCCTCCCCTCAACTTGACGTATGCCGAAGGGAAACGGTTGCCTGCCGCTCCCTTATGGGTGAGCCTCCCCGCGGATCACCGCGAGCACGCCATCCAGCTCATCGGGTTTCACAAGAACGTCACGAGCTTTTGAGCCTTCGCTGGGCCCGACGATGCCGCGCGACTCCATGAGGTCCATGAGCCGTCCGGCCTTCGCGAAGCCGACGCGCAGCTTGCGCTGGAGCATCGACGTGGACCCGAACTGTGTGGAAACCACCAGCTCAGCGGCCTGGCAGAGCAGATCGAGGTCGTCGCCGATGTCCTCGTCGATCTCCTTCTTCGGCTTGCTGCCCACCGTGACGTCTTCCCGGAAGACGGGGGCCATCTGGTCCTTGCAGTGCTGGACCACCGCGTGGATCTCGTCCTCGGTGACGAAGGCGCCCTGCATTCGGGTGGGCTTGTTGGCCCCCATCGGCAGGAAGAGGCCGTCACCCTTGCCGATCAGCTTCTCGGCACCCGGCTGGTCGAGGATGACGCGGCTGTCGGCGAGCGACGAGGTGGCGAAGGCGAGCCGCGAGGGCACGTTCGCCTTGATCAGACCGGTCACGACGTCCACGGACGGCCGCTGCGTGGCGAGGACCAGATGGATGCCCGCCGCTCGGGCGAGCTGGGTGATGCGGACGATCGAGTCCTCGACGTCGCGCGGGGCGACCATCATCAGGTCGGCGAGCTCGTCGACGATCACCAGCAGATACGGGTAGGGGGTGAGCTCGCGCTCACTGCCCTCGGGCGTCTTGAGCTTGCCGTCGCGGACGGCCTGGTTGAAGTCGTCGATGTGGCGGTAGCCGAACGCCGCCAGGTCGTCGTAGCGCAGATCCATCTCGCGCACGACCCACTGGAGCGCCTCGGCGGCCCGCTTGGGGTTGGTGATGATGGGCGTGATCAGGTGCGGGATGCCCTCGTACGCGGTGAGCTCGACGCGCTTGGGGTCGACGAGGACCATGCGCACGTCCTCGGGGGTCGCCCGCATCATGATCGACGTGATCAGGCAGTTAATGCACGAGGACTTTCCGGAGCCGGTGGCTCCGGCGACCAGGATGTGCGGCATCTTGGCCATGTTGGCCATGACGTAGCCGCCCTCGACGTCCTTGCCGAGCGCCACCAGCATGGGGTGGTCGTCCTCGGCCGCGTCCGCCAGGCGCAGCACGTCGCCGACGTTGACCATCTCGCGGTCGGTGTTCGGGATCTCGATGCCGACCGCGGACTTGCCGGGGATGGGGCTGATGATGCGCACGTCGGGGCTGGCGACCGCGTAGGCGATGTTCTTGGCCAGCGCGGTGATCTTCTCGACCTTCACGGCCGGGCCGAGCTCGATCTCGTACCGCGTGACCGTGGGGCCCCGCGTGAAGCCGGTGACGTCCGCGTCGACCTTGAACTCGGTGAAGACGTTGCTGAGCGAGGCGACGACCGTGTCGTTCGCGGCGCTGCGGGTCTTGCCCGGACCACCGCGCTCCAGCAGGTCGAGCGAGGGCAGCGAGTACGTGATGTCCCCGGCCAGCTGGAGCTGCTCGGCGCGCGCCGGCAGGTCCCGCGGCTGCTCGGGGGCGGCCTTCGTCAGGTCCTTCACGCCGGAGGCCGAGGTGTCGCGGGACTCCCCCGGCTTCTTGCGGAGCACGCCCGGGGGCGGGCTGTCCGTGGCGCGCGCGGTCGGCACCGGAGCGGAGCCCTCCGCGGGGTGCTCCGACGACTCGGGCTTCTCGGGCTTCTCGTGGCGCTCCCCGGAGACGCTCTGCGTGAGGTCGGCGACCACCGGCGACGGCGGCATCCCGTGCAGGACGGCCCCGTCCAGGGCGGCGGCAGCGGCGGCCGCCACGTCCACCGCGTCCATGGGGCGGTCCAGAGAGGGCTGTGACGCCCTGCGGGGCCTGCGGCGGCGGGTGAGGGCCTCCTCCTCAGTCTGGTCCGGGTCGTAGGCGTCGGGGGCCTCGGCGCGCCTGCGCGAGCGGGCGGGCAGCGCCTCGCGCCACTGCTCCTCGTACCGCTCGTCGTCCGCGTAGTCGCCGTGGTCGCCCTGGAACGCCTCGGGCTCCGCCTGGACGATGCCGAGCTTGGTGCCCAGCAGCCGCAGCCGCTGCGGGATGGCGTTGACGGGCGTCGCGGTGACCACGAGCAGCCCGAAGACGGTCAGCAGGACGAGCAGCGGTACGGCGAGGACCTCGCCCATGGTGAAGATCAGCGGCGTGGACGTGGCCCAGCCGATGAGGCCGCCGGCGTCCCTTATGGCCGCCATGCCGTCCGCGCGGGCGGGCGAACCGCAGGCGATGTGCACCTGGCCGAGGATCCCGACCACGAGCGCGGACAGGCCGATCACGATGCGGCCGTTCGCCTCGGGCTTCTCGGGGTGCCGGATCAGGCGTACGCCGATGACCGCGAGCAGTATCGGCAGGAGCAGATCGAGGCGGCCGAACGCGCCGGTCACCAGCATCTCGACGAGATCGCCCACGGGGCCGCGCAGATTCGACCACGTGCCCGCGGCGACGATCAGCGCGATGCCGAGCAGCAGCAGCGCGACGCCGTCCTTGCGGTGGGCCGGGTCGAGTCCCTTGGCGCCTCGCCCTATGCCGCGGAACAGCGCGCCCACGCTGTGCGCGAGACCGAGCCACAGAGCCCGCGCGAGGCGGTACACACCGCCGGTGGGACTGGGCGCCGGCTTCGGTACGGGCTTCTTGGCCACGGCTTTCTTGGCGGGCGCCCGCTTCGCCGGGGCCTTCTTGGGCGGCGGCTTCCTGGCGGCGGCCTTCTTCACCGGAGCCTTGGGGGGCGCGGCCGCTTTCTTCGCGGGCGTCTTCTTGGCTGCGGACGGACGTGAGGCCATGGGTCTGAGGTTACCGGTGCAGACCACTGCGGACACGTGTGCCCACTGCTTCACCCGTTGGTGTCGCCCTTGCGGAGGCGGTGAACTGACGGATGTTCACCGCCTCCGCGTCGGGCTCAACTCTGTGAGGACACCGAAGGCGCACCGCTTCCGGTGCCCGGCTCCAGGGCGTCAAGAGCCCGCCGAAGGCCGGTGAGTTTGCGTTCGAGATGGGCGGCGGTGGCGACGGCGGCGGCATCGGCCGAGTCGTCGTCCAGCTGCTTCGAGAGCGCTTCCGCCTGTTCCTCGACCGCCGCGAGACGCGCGGAGAGCTCCGCGAGAAGCCCGGCGGGCTCCTTGGCGTCACCCGCCGCGGACTTGCCGCCGCCCTCCAGCTGGAGCCGCAGCAGCGCCGCCTGCTCGCGCAGTTGGCAGTTCTTCATGTACAGCTCGACGAATACCGAGACCTTCGCGCGCAGCACCCACGGATCGAACGGCTTGGAGATGTAGTCCACCGCACCGGCCGCGTACCCGCGGAACGTGTGGTGCGGTCCGTGGTTGATGGCGGTGAGGAAGATGATCGGGATGTCCCGGGTCCGTTCCCGCCGCTTGATGTGCGCGGCGGTCTCGAAACCGTCCATGCCCGGCATCTGGACGTCCAGCAGAATGACCGCGAAGTCGTCCGTGAGTAGTGCCTTGAGCGCTTCCTCCCCGGACGATGCCCGTACCAGGGTCTGATCGAGCGCAGAGAGGATGGCCTCCAGCGCCAGCAGATTCTCCGGCCGGTCATCGACCAGGAGGATCTTGGCCTTCTGCACCATGGCCCGCCCTCCTCGCCCCGGCGGTACACCGGGCGCCGCCCCAGGGGACGACTCCCTTACGCCGTCCGTCCTTGTGCCGGTCATGGTAGCCGCACCCCGCCTGTCGCCACACCCTGTCACCGCGATGTCACTGTGCACGTAGCAGAAACGCGGTGGGAGACCAGAAGGTTCCCCGAATATCGTGGTTCTACACGGGCTCGGCCACACTCTGTCAGCAACTCCGCGTAATGGAGCCTCTTCTCGGTCACTCCCCGCGCATCCACTGCTCCATCACCGAGAGCAGATGATCCGGGTCGACCGGCTTCGTAACGTAATCGGACGCCCCGGAGTCGATGGCCTTCTCCCGATCGCCCTTCATGGCCTTCGCGGTGAGCGCGATGATCGGGAGTCCGGCGAACTGCGGCATCCTGCGGATCGCCGTCGTCGTCGCGTACCCGTCCATCTCCGGCATCATGATGTCCATCAGGACGACCGTCACGTCGTCGTGCTGTTCGAGGACCTCGATGCCTTCCCGGCCGTTCTCGGCGTACAGCACCGAGAGCCCGTGCTGCTCCAGAACACTGGTGAGCGCGAACACGTTACGGATGTCGTCGTCGACGATGAGCACCTTCTCGCCGCCGAACTGATGACCCGGACGGGCCGCGGGCGTCTCCTGTTCCTCGGCCGGCCACTGCTCCTGCGGGCGCTGCTCCTGCGGCTCCGCGACGCCCTGCCCGGGCAGCACCGGCGGCTGCTCCGAGGAGGCGTGCGCGGCCCGACGGCGGCGCCTGAAGAGCGTGCCGGGCCCCGGCGCCGAGTCCAGCCGCGGCGGCGCCACGTCCTCGCTCTGCGGGGGCTGCTCGACCGTGGAGGCACCCTCCTCCAGGGCGGGCCGCGCGGGCGTGCCCGGCAGGGGCGCCAGCTGCGTGTAGCCCTGCGGCGGCAGTTCGCTCGGGTGCAGCGGCAAATAGAGCGTGAACGTCGATCCGCGGCCCGGCTCGCTCGCCGCGTGGATCTCTCCGCCGAGCAGCCGCGCGATCTCCCGGCTGATCGAGAGGCCGAGGCCCGTACCGCCGTACTTGCGGCTCGTCGTGCCGTCGGCCTGCTTGAACGCCTCGAAGATCACCCGCATCTTGCTGCCTGCGATCCCGATCCCGGTGTCGCTCACCGAGAAGGCGATCAGGTCCGCGTCCGCGTCCCGCAGCGAACCCGCCTCCAGGAGCTGTTCGCGGATGGCGTTGGGCACGTCGGCGTTCGCGTGCCGGATCACCAGCTCGACCGCCCCGGAGTCGGTGAACTTCACCGCGTTGGACAGCAGGTTGCGCAGCACCTGGAGGAGCCGCTGCTCGTCCGTGTGCAGCGTGGCGGGCAGCTCCGGGGACACCCGTACGGAGAAGTCGAGTCCCTTCTCCGCGGTCAGCGGCCGGAACGTGGCCTCCACGTAGTCCACGAGCTGCACCAGGGCGATGCGCGTCGGGGAGACGTCCATCTTGCCCGCCTCGACCTTCGACAGGTCGAGGATGTCGTTGATGAGCTGGAGCAGGTCCGAGCCGGCCCCGTGGATCGTTTCGGCGAACTCCACCTGCTTGGGGGTGAGGTTGGCGTCGGCGTTGTCCGCGAGCAGCTTGGCCAGGATCAGCAGGGAGTTGAGCGGCGTCCGCAGCTCGTGCGACATGTTCGCCAGGAACTCGGACTTGTAGCGCATGGAGACCGCGAGCTGTTCGGCGCGCTCCTCCAGGACCTGCCGGGCCTCCTCGATCTCGGTGTTCTTCACCTCGATGTCGCGGTTCTGCTGGGCGAGCAGCTCGGCCTTCTCCTCCAGTTCGGCGTTCGAGTCCTGGAGTGCCTTCTGCCGGTTCTCCAACTCAGCCGAGCGCTCGCGCAGTTGCTCGGTGAGCTCCTGCGACTGCTTGAGCAGCACCTCGGTCTTGGTGTTGACGCTGATCGTGTTGACGCTCGTCGCGATCATCTCGGCGATCTGGCTGAGGAAGTCCTTCTGGATCTGTGTGAACGGCTGGAACGCGGCCAGTTCGATCACGCCGAGGACGGTCCCCTCGAAGAGCACCGGCAGGACGATCACCTGGGCGGGCGGCGCCTCGCCGAGGCCGGACGCGATCCGCAGATAGCCGGAGGGCGCGTTCTCCACGAGGATCGTGCGCCGCTCCTGCGCGGCCGTGCCGATCAGCGTCTCACCGGGCCGGAAGGACGTGGGCATGGAGCCCATGGAGTAGCCGTAACTCCCCATCATCCGCAGCTCGTACGCGTCGCCCTGCTCGGCGCCGGGCTCCGCGCCCTCGTCCGTGGGCAGCGCCAGGAAGAAGGCGCCGTGCTGCGCGGAGACCACCGGCGTCAGCTCGCTCATGATCAGCGAGGCCACGTCCGCCAGGTCGCGGCGGCCCTGCATCAGACCCGAGATCCGGGCGAGGTTGCCCTTGAGCCAGTCCTGTTCCTTGTTGGCCAAGGTGGTGTCGCGGAGGTTGGCGATCATCGAGTTGATGTTGTCCTGGAGGACCTGGATCTCGCCCGCCGCGTCCACGTCGATCTTCAGGTTCAGATCGCCGCGCGTCACCGCGGTGGCGACCTCGGCGATGGCACGCACCTGCCGGGTCAGGTTCCCGGCCATCTCGTTCACGGACTCCGTGAGGTCGCGCCAGGTGCCGTCGACGTCCCGCACGCGTGCCTGGCCGCCCAACTGCCCTTCCGTGCCCACCTCGCGGGCCACGCGCGTGACCTGCTCGGCGAAGGACGACAGCTGGTCGACCATCGTGTTGATGGTGGTCTTCAGTTCGAGGATCTCGCCCCGGGCGTCGATGTCGATCTTCTTGGTCAGGTCGCCCTTGGCGATCGCGGTGGTGACCATCGCGATGTTGCGGACCTGGCCGGTCAGGTTGGAGGCCATGCCGTTCACGGACTCCGTCAGGTCCTTCCACGTGCCCGACACCCCGGGGACGCGGGCCTGGCCGCCGAGGATGCCGTCCGTGCCCACCTCGCGGGCCACTCGGGTCACCTCGTCCGCGAAGGAGCTCAGCGTCTTCACCATCGTGTTGACGGTGTCGGCGAGCTGCGCGACCTCGCCGCGCGCCTCGACGGTGACCTTCTTCGTGAGGTCTCCGTTGGCGACCGCCGCCGCGACCTGGGAGATGTTGCGCACCTGGCCGGTCAGGTTGTTCGCCATCAGGTTGACGTTGTCGCTGAGGTCCTTCCAGGTGCCGGTGACGCCCGGGACCCGCGCCTGGCCGCCCAGGTTGCCCTCGGTGCCCACCTCGCGCGCCACGCGGTTGACCTGCTCGGCGAAGTTCGAGAGCTGGTCGACCATCGTGTTCACCGTGGTGACCAGTTCGAGGATCTCGCCCTTCGCGTCGACGGTGATCTTCTTGGAGAGGTCGCCCATGGCGACCGCCGTGGTGACCTCGGCGATGTTGCGGACCTGAAGGGTCAGGTTGTTCGCCATGCCGTTCACGGACTGCGTGAGGTCCTTCCAGGTGCCGGAGACACCCTGCACCTCCGCCTGGCCGCCCAGGATGCCGTCGGTGCCCACCTCGCGGGCCACCCGGGTCACCTGCTCGGCGAAGGCGGAGAGCTGGTCCACCATCGTGTTGAGGGTGTTCTTCAGCTCCAGGATCTCGCCGCGCGCGTCCACGTCGATCTTCTGCGACAGGTCGCCACGCGCCACCGCGGTCGCGACCTGCGCGATGTTGCGCACCTGGGCGGTGAGGTTGCCGGCCATGCCGTTCACGGAGTCGGTCAGATCGCGCCAGACACCGGCCACGCCGGGCACCTGCGCCTGACCGCCGAGGCGGCCTTCCGTGCCCACCTCGCGCGCCACGCGCGTCACCTGGTCGGCGAAGGCAGAGAGCTGGTCGACCATCGTGTTGATGGTGTTCTTCAGCTCCAGAATCTCGCCGCGCGCGTCCACGTCGATCTTCTGCGAGAGGTCGCCGCGGGCGACCGCCGTCGTGACCTGGGCGATCTGACGTACCTGCGACGTCAGGTTGCCGGCCATGAAGTTGACGGAGTCGGTGAGCTCCTTCCAGGTGCCGCTCACCCCGTCGACGCGCGCCTGGCCGCCGAGGCGGCCCTCGGTGCCCACGTCCCGCGCCATCCGCGTGACCTGGTCGGCGAACGACGACAGCTGGTCCACCATCGTGTTCACGGTGTTCTTCAGCTGGAGCATCTCGCCGGACACGTCGACGGTGACCTTCTGCGAGAGGTCGCCGTTGGCGACCGCCGTCGTCACCTGCGCGATGTTGCGGACCTGGCCCGTGAGGTTGCGGAAGGCCGTGTTGACCGAGTCCGTCAGGTCCTTCCACGTGCCGGCCGCGCCCTGCACCTGCGCCTGGCCGCCCAGCTCGCCCTCCACGCCGATCTCGCGCGCCACGCGCGTCACTTCGGCGCCGAAGGCGGAGAGCTGGTCGACCATCGTGTTCACGGTGTTCTTCAGTTCGAGCATCTCGCCCGCGACGTCGACCGTGACCTTCTGCGACAGGTCACCGTTGGCGACCGCCGTCGTGACCGTCGCGATGTCGCGCACCTGCGTGGTGAGGTTCCGGAAGACCGTGTTCACCGAGTCGGTGAGGTCCTTCCACGTCCCCGCCGCGCCCGGCACGTTCGCCTGGCCGCCCAGCTGCCCCTCGGCGCCGACCTCGTTCGCCACCCGGGTGACCTCGTCCGCGAACGTCCGCAGCGTCTCGGTCATCTGGTTGATCGTCTCGGCGAGCTGCGCGACCTCGCCGCGGGCGCTCACCGTCACCTTCTGGGACAGATCGCCGTTCGCGACGGCCGTCGTGACCTGGGCGATCCCCCGCACCTGGGCGGTGAGGTTGCCGGCCATGAGATTCACCGAATCGGTGAGGTCCTTCCACACACCCGCCACACCGGGCACCTGCGCCTGGCCGCCCAGCTCGCCCTCCGTGCCGACCTCGCGTGCGACGCGCGTCACCTCAGAGGAGAACGACGAGAGCTGGTCCACCATCGTGTTGACGGTGTTCTTCAGCTCCAGCATCTCGCCGGCGACGTGGACCGTCACCTTCCGGGACAAGTCACCCTTCGCGACCGCCGTGGTGACGAGAGCAATGTCACGCACCTGCGCGGTGAGCCGGTACGCCATGGTGTTCACCGAATCCGTGAGGTCCTTCCACGAACCGGACATTCCACGGACCCGCGCCTGTCCGCCCAGCTTGCCCTCGGTACCCACCTCGCTGGCCACGCGCGTGACCTCGTCGGTGAACGTCGAGAGCTGGTCGACCAGGTTGTTGACCGTCCGGCCGACCTTCAGGAACTCCCCGCGCAGCGGATGACCGCTTCCCTCGTCCGCCTGCGCCCGCAGCTCCATCCGCTGCTCCAGGTCACCCTCGGCGACCGCCGAGAGCACCCGCCCGACCTCCGACACAGGACGTACGAGATCGTCCACGAGGGCGTTCGACGCATCGATCGCGGCGGCCCACGAGCCCTCGCTCGCGCCTGTTTCCAGCCGTTCCGTGAGCTTTCCCTCACGCCCGACCATGCGCCGGACCCGGGAGATCTCACCGGTCAGATGCAGATTGCGGTCGGCCACCTCGTTGAAGACGGCCGCGATCTCCGACATGACGTCGTCACCGGAGACCGTGAGCCGCTTACGGAAGTTGCCGTCCCGCATGGCCGCGAGCGCCGCGAGCAATCTGTTCAGGGCAGCGGTGTCCACGGACGTAGTCGCCCCGTTGCGCGGTTTGCGCTGTTTACTCTGGGACTGTCCGTCTTTCGCACGCGTTTTAGTGCCCCGCGTCGCTGCGCCAGACTCCACTGTGTCCCTCCCGCAAGGGTCGACCGTACTGCTCGGGTTACCTGGGCTCTCTCCAAGAAGCTTGCCCAGTGTTTCACCATGGCTGAACCAGGCCATAACAGTTCGGCAGCTTCGCACACCGTCCGCACACCCTCCGGGCGGAAACACTGACGACCGGCATCAGCATGGACGGCGAAGGTAAGTAACCTGGCATCCGGCTGTCCAACCACCCCGGTCCTGCCCGGCCTGGGCGGTGGCACACGTACAAGCGGGCATCGGAGGGGCGGCCGCACCATGGTGGGAGATCTGGGCGTCGATACTCGTACGAGGAGTTCTGTGATCACCGCGCGCGCGGCTGCGACTTTCGACCCCGTCGGGCGTTCCGTCGCGACGGCCCGCTCCTTTGTCCGCGACACCCTCCAGGGCTGGGGGTTCACGGACATCGTCGACGACGCGGTCGTCCTCACCAGCGAGCTGGTCACCAACGCCGTGGTGCACGCCGGAACCGCCGCGGACGTCCTCTGCCTGCGCAGCGAGGACGCCGTCCGCATCGAGGTCGCCGACCACTATCCGGAACGGGAGATCCCGCTCCAGCAGTCCGCGGCGAACATGGGCAGCCCCGACCGCGAAGGAGGCCGCGGCCTCCAGCTGTGCGCGGCGCTCGCCACCCGCTGGGGCGTCGACTACAGCCCCACCCACAAACAGGTCTGGTTCCAACTCGACCTGCCCGACCGCTCGGTGGGCACCCGCGCCGCGGGCCCCGCACTCCCCGCCGAGCTCCTCCCGCTCACCGACGGCAGAGTCCGCGTGGCCGTCGTCCAGATCGACCGCGTGGGCGCGATCTCCGCCTGGAACGAAGACGCGGAAGAGCTCTTCGGATTCGTCGCCGAACAGGTCATCGGCAAGCCCCTCACCGACTTCGCCGCCTGGCCGCACACCCCGGGCACCAGCACCGGCATCGTGGAAGCGCTCCAACTCTCCCGCTGGGAGGGCAGCTACGGCATCCGCGGCTCCGACGGCCGCGTGACCCCCGTCTACGCCTCGCACCTGCGCGTCCGCGACACCGACGGCGAACCCTCCACGGTCTGCCTGCTCGTCCGCGACGACGAGCGCGCCGTCCTCCAGACCCCGCTGCGCGGCCCCGCCCCCGAGCCCGGTGCGCTCACCGAGGCGCACACCGCGGACCCCTTCGAGGTCTTCATCGGCTCCCCCGCCCCGGACGACCTCGACGGCCTCCTCCAGCGGACGGTCGAACGCGCCCGCGACATGCTCGACGGCGACGCCGCCTTCCTGCTCCTGGCCACGGACGACGAGACGGAACTGGAGGTGCGCGCCTCCACGGGCCTCCCCTCGGCCCGCCAGCGCTTCGCCCGCGTCCCGGTGGAAGCAGGCCCCGGACGGTACGGCTCCGCCCGCATGCCGGCCGTCCACGAGGACCTCACGGTCGTCCCCGGCGCCGTCCCCCTCCTCAGCGGCACGGGCATGCGCTCCGTGGTCACGGTCCCGCTGAAGGTCGAGGGCCGCCTCACCGGCTCCCTGGGCGTCGCCGCCGAGGCCCCCGACCGGTACTCGAACGAAGAAGCCCTGCGCCTCCAGTTCGCCGCCGACCGCATCGCCCTCGCCGTCGAGTCCGCGCGCCTCGGCGAGCTGGAGCGCCTGCGCCGCGGCTCGCTCTCCTTCCTCGTCGAGGCCTCGGACCTCCTCGCGGGCACCCTGGACCGCGACCAGACCCTGGCGCTCATGGCCCAGATGACGGTCCCCACGCTCGCCACCTGGTGCGCGGTCTACACGATCGCCGACCAGTCGTCCGAGCCCTATCTCTCGTACGTCCTCCACGAGGACGAGGAGCGCATCGACGGCCTGAAGGCACTCCTCTCCAAGATCGCCCCTCCCGACCCCGTGCCGACCCCCGGAGCCCGCGTCTGGGCCGCCCCCTCGGAAGCCGCCCACCAGGCCGCCCTGCGCACCTCCATGCGCAGCCTCGGCCTCGGTGAGCCCATGAGCCTGGGTTCGGGCATCGGCACCACGCTCTCCACGGCATCGGCGGTGGGCGGCGAGACGGTCGTCCTGCCCCTGGTCGCCCGCAACCGCGTCATCGGCATGCTCACGCTGGGCAAGCCCTCCGACGAGCACTTCCGCCAAGAGATCCTGGAATTGGCCGAAGATCTCTCCCGCCGGGCCGCTCTCGCCCTGGACAACGCCCGCCTCTACTCCGAGCGCATGGCCATCAGCCAGTCCCTTCAGCGCAGCCTGCTGCCGCCGGGGCTCCCGCAGATCCCCGGCGTCGAAGTCGACGTCATCTACCGCGCGGCCGGCGAGGGCAACGAAGTCGGCGGCGACTTCTACGACGTCTTCCCCATCCGCGACGGCGTGTACGGCTTCGCGATCGGCGACGTCTGCGGCACGGGCCCGGAGGCCGCCGCGGTCACCGGCCTGGCCCGGCACGCCCTGCGCCTCCTTGCCCGCGAGGGCTTCGGCGGCCCCGCCGTCCTGGAACGCCTGAACGCCGCGATCCTCGACGAAGGCGCGCGCAGCCGCTTCCTGACCCTCCTGTACGGGGAGTTGTGGCCGCAGGAGGACGGCTCGGCCATCCTGAAGATCGTCTGCGCCGGCCACCCGCTCCCGCTGCGCCTGCGCCAGGACGGCACGGTCGAGCCGTACGCGGAGCCGCAGCCGCTCCTCGGCGTCATGGACGACCTGGAGCTCTACGAGCAGACGATGACGCTCGACCCGGGCGACGTCCTGCTCTGCGTGACGGACGGCGTCACCGAGCGCCGCGAAGGCACCCGCATGCTCGGCGACGACGGCCTCGCGGACGTCCTCACGACGTGCACGGGCCTGACCGCGGGCGCGGTCGCCGCCCGCATCATGCGCGCGGTGGAGCGCTTCGCGACGGACGCCCCGTCGGACGACATGGCCATCCTGGCGATGCGGGTCCCGGGCCTCCAGAAGGACTGAGAACAAAAGCCCCGGGGGCCCAAGGGCTCCCGGGGCTCTGCACGGAGTCGGCAGTGTCCGGGAAACAAAAAAGTCCCCGCCCAACCGGGCGAGGACTTTCTCGACTTACGCTCTGAGCCCCCAAGCGGAATCGAACCGCTGACCTTCTCCTTACCATGGAGACGCTCTACCGACTGAGCTATAGGGGCCTGTCGCCTTTTCGCGGTTTCCCGCGTGGCAACGGAATAAAGCATACCCCGAACAGACGGCTGCTCAGAACCGCATCGGGCACCTTTCAGAACGCCGGCTGCAACAGCCCGCCGAGAGCGTTGCACGCGGAGACGACCCGCTGGAGTTCACGCCGCGACAGAGAAGCGCCGACGGGCAGCGTCAGCGTCTCGTCCGCGGCCCGCTCGGTCTCCGGCAGGCAGACGTCCCGCCAGAACTTCGGCGTGCGGTGCACGGGCGTCTTCACCGGCACCCGGCAGTCGACTCCCCTGGCCCGCACGGAGCGTGCGAAGGCATCACGGTCGGGCCGCCCGTTGCCGGGCACCCGCACGACGTACTGCTGGTAGCTGTGCCCCTCGGCCCCGTCAGGCGTCTCGACACCGCTCAACCGCCCACTCAGGTACGCCGCGTGCGCACGCCGCTGCGCGAGCTCACTGAAGGGAGCATCCGACTCACCCTGCTCCAGTACGAGAATGCCGTGCCGCTGCCCGACGTCTCGAAGCCGCCGGACGTCGGCCGGGTGCCCGAAGCGATGCACGAGGGCCACGGCGGCCGTACGGGAGTTCACAGCGGCCGCCACGGCATCGGGATCAAGGCAGTACGACTCCCTGTCTATGTCCGCGAAGACGGGCACGGCCCCGGCCAGGACCACGGCCTCAGCGATCTCGACGTTTCCGAACGCCGGCACGATGACCTCGTCACCGGCACCGACACCTGCGGCTCGCAACATGCCAACTGTCCCCATGCCTCCAGATGTTGGCTGCGGAACGTGAACGGCAAGTGACGCAAAACAAAAAAGAGCTGGTCCCTGAACCGAAGTTCAGGGACCAGCTCTATTAAAGATAGTTCGGCGGCGTCCTACTCTCCCACAGGGTCCCCCCTGCAGTACCATCGGCGCTGTGAGGCTTAGCTTCCGGGTTCGGAATGTAACCGGGCGTTTCCCTCACGCTATGACCACCGAAACACTATGAAACTGTCAACCGCACCGCAGTCGTGGCCCGACATACGGGGTTGTTCGTGGTTTCAGAACCAACACAGTGGACGCGAGCAACTGAGGACAAGCCCTCGGCCTATTAGTACCAGTCACCTCCACCCGTTACCGGGCTTCCAGATCTGGCCTATCAACCCAGTCGTCTACTGGGAGCCTTAACCCCTCAAAGGGGGTGGGAATACTCATCTCGAAGCAGGCTTCCCGCTTAGATGCTTTCAGCGGTTATCCTTTCCGAACGTAGCCAACCAGCCATGCCCTTGGCAGGACAACTGGCACACCAGAGGTTCGTCCGTCCCGGTCCTCTCGTACTAGGGACAGCCCTTCTCAATATTCCTACGCGCACAGCGGATAGGGACCGAACTGTCTCACGACGTTCTAAACCCAGCTCGCGTACCGCTTTAATGGGCGAACAGCCCAACCCTTGGGACCGACTCCAGCCCCAGGATGCGACGAGCCGACATCGAGGTGCCAAACCATCCCGTCGATATGGACTCTTGGGGAAGATCAGCCTGTTATCCCCGGGGTACCTTTTATCCGTTGAGCGACGGCGCTTCCACAAGCCACCGCCGGATCACTAGTCCCGACTTTCGTCCCTGCTCGACCCGTCGGTCTCACAGTCAAGCTCCCTTGTGCACTTACACTCAACACCTGATTACCAACCAGGCTGAGGGAACCTTTGGGCGCCTCCGTTACTCTTTGGGAGGCAACCGCCCCAGTTAAACTACCCATCAGACACTGTCCCTGATCCGGATCACGGACCCAGGTTAGACATCCAGCACGACCAGAGTGGTATTTCAACGTTGACTCCACGAACACTGGCGTGCCCGCTTCACAGTCTCCCACCTATCCTACACAAGCCGAACCGAACACCAATATCAAACTGTAGTAAAGGTCCCGGGGTCTTTCCGTCCTGCTGCGCGAAACGAGCATCTTTACTCGTAGTGCAATTTCACCGGGCCTATGGTTGAGACAGTCGAGAAGTCGTTACGCCATTCGTGCAGGTCGGAACTTACCCGACAAGGAATTTCGCTACCTTAGGATGGTTATAGTTACCACCGCCGTTTACTGGCGCTTAAGTTCTCAGCTTCGCACACCCGAAAGTGCACTAACCGGTCCCCTTAACGTTCCAGCACCGGGCAGGCGTCAGTCCGTATACATCGCCTTACGGCTTCGCACGGACCTGTGTTTTTAGTAAACAGTCGCTTCTCGCTGGTCTCTGCGGCCACCCCCAGCTCATGGAGTAAATCCAATCACCAGTGATGGCCCCCCTTCTCCCGAAGTTACGGGGGCATTTTGCCGAGTTCCTTAACCATAGTTCACCCGAACGCCTCGGTATTCTCTACCTGACCACCTGAGTCGGTTTAGGGTACGGGCCGCCATGAAACTCGCTAGAGGCTTTTCTCGACAGCATAGGATCATCCACTTCACCACAATCGGCTCGGCATCAGGTCTCACCCTCATGTCATCCGGATTTACCTAGATGACGGGCTACACCCTTACCCCGGGACTACCACCGCCCGGGCTGGACTACCTTCCTGCGTCACCCCATCACTCACCTACTACCACCTTGGGTCGGCGGCTCCACCACTTCCCTTTGCCCGAAGGCTCCAGGACGGCTTCACGGCCTTAGCATTAATGGGCTCGATGTTTGACGCTTCACAGCGGGTACCGGAATATCAACCGGTTATCCATCGACTACGCCTGTCGGCCTCGCCTTAGGTCCCGACTTACCCTGGGCAGATCAGCTTGACCCAGGAACCCTTAGTCAATCGGCGCACACGTTTCTCACGTATGTATCGCTACTCATGCCTGCATTCTCACTCGTGAACCGTCCACCACTAGCTTCCGCTGCAGCTTCACCCGGCACACGACGCTCCCCTACCCATCCCAGCACCCGTTGGGGCTATTGCTGGAATGACACGACTTCGGCGGTACGCTTGAGCCCCGCTACATTGTCGGCGCGGAATCACTTGACCAGTGAGCTATTACGCACTCTTTCAAGGGTGGCTGCTTCTAAGCCAACCTCCTGGTTGTCTGTGCGACTCCACATCCTTTCCCACTTAGCGTACGCTTAGGGGCCTTAGTCGATGCTCTGGGCTGTTTCCCTCTCGACCATGGAGCTTATCCCCCACAGTCTCACTGCCGCGCTCTCACTTACCGGCATTCGGAGTTTGGCTAAGGTCAGTAACCCGGTAGGGCCCATCGCCTATCCAGTGCTCTACCTCCGGCAAGAAACACACGACGCTGCACCTAAATGCATTTCGGGGAGAACCAGCTATCACGGAGTTTGATTGGCCTTTCACCCCTAACCACAGGTCATCCCCCAGGTTTTCAACCCTGGTGGGTTCGGTCCTCCACGACCTCTTACAGCCGCTTCAACCTGCCCATGGCTAGATCACTCCGCTTCGGGTCTTGAGCGCGCTACTGAAACGCCCTATTCGGACTCGCTTTCGCTACGGCTTCCCCACACGGGTTAACCTCGCAACGCACCGCAAACTCGCAGGCTCATTCTTCAAAAGGCACGCAGTCACGACGCACTGAGTAAACTCAATGCGCGACGCTCCCACGGCTTGTAGGCACACGGTTTCAGGTACTATTTCACTCCGCTCCCGCGGTACTTTTCACCATTCCCTCACGGTACTATCCGCTATCGGTCACCAGGGAATATTTAGGCTTAACGGGTGGTCCCGCCAGATTCACACGGGATTTCTCGGGCCCCGTGCTACTTGGGTGTCTCTCAAACGAGCCGCTGATGTTTCGACTACGGGGGTCTTACCCTCTACGCCGGACCTTTCGCATGTCCTTCGCCTACATCAACGGTTTCTGACTCGTCTCACAGCCGGCAGACTGTGAAAGAGAGATCCCACAACCCCGCACACGCAACCCCTGCCGGGTCTCACACGTATACGGTTTGGCCTCATCCGGTTTCGCTCGCCACTACTCCCGGAATCACGGTTGTTTTCTCTTCCTGCGGGTACTGAGATGTTTCACTTCCCCGCGTTCCCTCCACACTGCCTATGTGTTCAGCAGCGGGTGACAGCCCATGACGACTGCCGGGTTTCCCCATTCGGAAACCCCCGGATCAAAGCCTGGTTGACGACTCCCCGGGGACTATCGTGGCCTCCCACGTCCTTCATCGGTTCCTGGTGCCAAGGCATCCACCGTGCGCCCTTAAAAACTTGGCCACAGATGCTCGCGTCCACTGTGCAGTTCTCAAACAACGACCAACCACCCATCACCCCCGCCAAGCGGCGAAGTGCACTGGGGTCGGCAGTGAAGGCAGCCTTACGGCCATACCTTCAGATACCCAACAGCGTGCCCGGCCCGACCCATCAAACTCTGTGTTCCACGCCGAAGCAGTACTTACAGGTCCAACCGATCGTGCCGAATAGTCAACGTTCCACCCATGAGCAACCACCGTCGAACATTTGCCGACGTAGTGGTCTCTGACCAACCGGAGTTGGTAAGAAGTGCTCCTTAGAAAGGAGGTGATCCAGCCGCACCTTCCGGTACGGCTACCTTGTTACGACTTCGTCCCAATCGCCAGTCCCACCTTCGACAGCTCCCTCCCACAAGGGGTTGGGCCACCGGCTTCGGGTGTTACCGACTTTCGTGACGTGACGGGCGGTGTGTACAAGGCCCGGGAACGTATTCACCGCAGCAATGCTGATCTGCGATTACTAGCAACTCCGACTTCATGGGGTCGAGTTGCAGACCCCAATCCGAACTGAGACAGGCTTTTTGAGATTCGCTCCGCCTTACGGCTTCGCAGCTCATTGTACCTGCCATTGTAGCACGTGTGCAGCCCAAGACATAAGGGGCATGATGACTTGACGTCGTCCCCACCTTCCTCCGAGTTGACCCCGGCAGTCTCCTGTGAGTCCCCATCACCCCGAAGGGCATGCTGGCAACACAGAACAAGGGTTGCGCTCGTTGCGGGACTTAACCCAACATCTCACGACACGAGCTGACGACAGCCATGCACCACCTGTATACCGACCACAAGGGGGGCACCATCTCTGATGCTTTCCGGTATATGTCAAGCCTTGGTAAGGTTCTTCGCGTTGCGTCGAATTAAGCCACATGCTCCGCTGCTTGTGCGGGCCCCCGTCAATTCCTTTGAGTTTTAGCCTTGCGGCCGTACTCCCCAGGCGGGGAACTTAATGCGTTAGCTGCGGCACCGACGACGTGGAATGTCGCCAACACCTAGTTCCCACCGTTTACGGCGTGGACTACCAGGGTATCTAATCCTGTTCGCTCCCCACGCTTTCGCTCCTCAGCGTCAGTAATGGCCCAGAGATCCGCCTTCGCCACCGGTGTTCCTCCTGATATCTGCGCATTTCACCGCTACACCAGGAATTCCGATCTCCCCTACCACACTCTAGCCTGCCCGTATCGACTGCAGACCCGGGGTTAAGCCCCGGGCTTTCACAACCGACGTGACAAGCCGCCTACGAGCTCTTTACGCCCAATAATTCCGGACAACGCTTGCGCCCTACGTATTACCGCGGCTGCTGGCACGTAGTTAGCCGGCGCTTCTTCTGCAGGTACCGTCACTTGCGCTTCTTCCCTGCTGAAAGAGGTTTACAACCCGAAGGCCGTCATCCCTCACGCGGCGTCGCTGCATCAGGCTTTCGCCCATTGTGCAATATTCCCCACTGCTGCCTCCCGTAGGAGTCTGGGCCGTGTCTCAGTCCCAGTGTGGCCGGTCGCCCTCTCAGGCCGGCTACCCGTCGTCGCCTTGGTGAGCTTCTACCTCACCAACTAGCTGATAGGCCGCGGGCTCATCCTGCACCGCCGGAGCTTTCAACCTTCTCCCATGCGAGAGAAAGTGTCATCCGGTATTAGACCCCGTTTCCAGGGCTTGTCCCAGAGTGCAGGGCAGATTGCCCACGTGTTACTCACCCGTTCGCCACTAATCCACCCCGAAGGGCTTCATCGTTCGACTTGCATGTGTTAAGCACGCCGCCAGCGTTCGTCCTGAGCCAGGATCAAACTCTCCGTGAATGTTTTCCCGTAATCGGGATCGCATCCGCGTTGAGCGGAACCAGGAAGAGGAATAATCTTCCGGTTCACAGCGTCCTCGCTGATGTTTTCTTCAAAGGAACCTCGTCCCGACCATGACGGCCGAAGACGGGGTATCAACATATCTGGCGTTGACTTTTGGCACGCTGTTGAGTTCTCAAGGAACGGACGCTTCCTTTGTACTCACCCTCTCGGGCTTTCCTCCGGGCGCTTCCCTTCGGTGTTTCTTTTGTCTTGCCGTCTTGCGTTTCCGACTCTATCAGACTCTGTCGTGTCCGATTTCCTCGGTGCCTTTCCGGTTCCCGCTCCGGCCTTTCGGCTTTCGCGTTTCCCTTTCCGGCGAGTCCGACTTTATCAGAGGTTCTGAGTCGGAATTTCCCCGCCCTCTTCCGGTCGCTCCGAGCACGTGAGTGCCGGGGGCTTCCCGTTCAGGCGGAGACGTAAACGTACTGGAGCGGGGCGCCCCGATGCAAATCGAGGCGCCCCGCTCCTAGTTCACCCGGTGTGGGGTCAGACCTCGACCACCACGGGAAGGATCATCGGGCGCCGGCGGTAGTTGTCCGAGACCCACTTGCCCAGCGTGCGGCGGATGAGCTGCTGCAGCTGGTGGGGCTCGACGACACCGTCCTGGGCCGACTTCTCCAGGACCTCCTGGACCCTCGGCATCACGGCCGAGAAGGCCGAGTCGTCGATGCCGGAGCCGCGGGCCTGGATGTGCGGGCCCCCGGTGATCTTGCCGGTGCTGGAGTCCACGACCACGAAGACCGAGATGATGCCCTCGTCGCCGAGGATCCTGCGGTCCTTGAGGGAGGACTCCGTGACGTCGCCGACCGAGAGGCCGTCGACATAGACGTATCCCGCCTGGACCTTGCCGACGATCTTCGCCTTGCCCTCGACGAGGTCGACGACGACGCCGTCCTCGGCGATCACGATGCGGTCGTGCGGGATGCCGGTGAGGGCGCCCAGCTCGGCGTTGGCGCGCAGGTGGCGCCATTCGCCGTGCACCGGCATCAGGTTCTTGGGCTTGCAGATGTTGTAGAAGTACAGGAGCTCGCCCGCCGACGCGTGGCCGGAGACGTGCACCTTCGCGTTGCCCTTGTGGACGACGTTCGCTCCCCAGCGGGTGAGGCCGTTGATCACGCGGTAGACCGCGTTCTCGTTGCCGGGGATGAGCGACGACGCCAGGATCACCGTGTCGCCCTGGACGATGCGGATCTGGTGGTCGCGGTTGGCCATCCGGGAGAGGGCGGCCATCGGCTCGCCCTGCGAGCCCGTGCAGACGAGCACGACCTGGCTGTCGGGGAGGTCGTCGAGCGTCTTGACGTCCACCACCAGGCCCGGCGGGACCTTCAGGTAGCCCAGGTCCCTCGCGATGCCCATGTTGCGGACCATGGAGCGGCCGACGAAGGCGACCCTGCGGCCGTACTCGTGGGCCGCGTCCAGGATCTGCTGGATGCGGTGGACGTGGCTGGCGAAGCTCGCGACGATGATCCGCTTCTGGGCGCCGGCGAAGACGCCCCGGATCACGTTCGAGATGTCGCGCTCCGGCGGGACGAAGCCCGGGACCTCGGCGTTCGTCGAGTCGGAGAGAAGGAGGTCGATGCCCTCCTCGCTCAGCCGCGCGAACGCGTGCAGGTCGGTGAGGCGGCCGTCCATCGGCAGCTGGTCCATCTTGAAGTCGCCCGTGGCGACCACCATGCCCGCGGGGGTGCGGACGGCGACGGCCAGGGCGTCCGGGATGGAGTGGTTGACCGCGATGAACTCGCAGTCGAACGGGCCGAGCCGCTCACGGTCGCCCTCGACGACCTCGAGCGTGTACGGACGGATCCGGTGCTCCTGGAGCTTCGCCTCGATGAGCGCGAGGGTGAGCTTGGAGCCGATGAGCGGGATGTCCGGCTTCTCGCGGAGGAGATACGGGACACCGCCGATGTGGTCCTCGTGGCCGTGCGTGAGCACGATGCCGTCGATGTCGTCGAGGCGGTCCCTGATGGACGTGAAGTCCGGCAGGATCAGGTCGATTCCGGGCTGCTCCTCCTCGGGGAAGAGCACTCCGCAGTCGACGATCAGCAGGCGACCGTTGTACTCGAAGACGGTCATGTTGCGGCCGATCTCACCGAGGCCGCCGAGCGGGGTGACCCGCAGGCCGCCCTTCGGGAGCTTCGGCGGGGCGCCGAGTTCAGGATGCGGATGACTCAAAAGACTCTCCTCACCACACGCGCCACGTACCTCCGGGGCACGTGGCGCGCATGACGTTCGTGCAGTAGCAGTTGTCTGTGTGGGTGCGGGACCGTGTCATTCGGTGTCCCGCGGTGTTTCGCGTATTCAGTTGTGAAGTCTGTGGTTAGAGCTGTACCCCGCCGGCGGCGAGATCGATCTTGAGCTGGTTCGTCTCGTCGGGCGACAGCTCGACCAGGGGCAGCCGCAGCGGTCCCGCGGGGCGTCCCTGGAGGGTGAGCGCCGCCTTGGTGGTGATCACGCCCTGCGTACGGAACATGCCGGTGAAGACCGGGAGCAGCTTCTGGTGGATCTCGGTGGCCTTCTGGACGTCACCCGTGGAGTACGCGTCGATCATGGCGCGCAGCTCGGGCGTGACCACGTGGCTGACCACGGAGACGAAGCCGCAGGCGCCGACGGAGAGCAGCGGGAGGTTCAGCATGTCGTCGCCGGAGTACCAGGCGAGGCCGGAGCGGGCGATGGCCCAGCTGGCGCGGCCGAGGTCGCCCTTGGCGTCCTTGTTGGCGACGATCCGCGGGTGCTGGGCCAGGCGGACGATCGTCTCGGTGTTGATCGGTACGCCACTGCGGCCGGGGATGTCGTAGAGCATGACCGGCAGCTCGGTGCTGTCGGCGATCGCGGTGAAGTGCCGGAGCAGGCCCTCCTGCGGGGGCTTGTTGTAGTACGGCGTGACCGTCAGGAGGCCGTCGGCGCCGACGCGCTCGGCGTCGCGGGCGAGCTCGATGCTGTGGCGGGTGTCGTTCGTGCCGACGCCTGCCACCACATGGGCGCGGTCTCCGACCGCTTCCACTACCGCCCGTACGAGCTCGGCTTTCTCCGCGTTGCTGGTGGTCGGGGACTCGCCGGTGGTGCCGTTGATGACGAGGCCGTCATTGCCTGCGTCCACCAAGTGGGCGGCGAGTCGCTGTGCGCCGTCGAGGTCGAGTGCGCCGTCCGCCGTAAAGGGCGTGACCATGGCGGTGAGGACCCTCCCGAAGGGGGTCTGCGGAGTGGAGGTCGGAGCCATGGGTAACACGCTACTCGCTGCTCAGCGCGTGGTCCCCCCTCGGGGGATGTGTGCGGACCTGACAAGTGAGGAGCCCGGCACTGCCTGCTCGGGGGTTCAAGCAGTGCCGGGTCCGTTTGATCAGGCTAGATGAACTTCTCGAAATGCCGCAATACGGACACCTCACTCAGCCCACCCGTACATCAGTGCCTTACGGAGCCACACGTCCGTTGGCGTTGAACGCGGCGTGCGTGAGGGGCATGAGCTTGGCCCACTCCTGCTCCATCTTCTCGCCGACCATCTCGATCTCCCGCTGCGGGAAGGACGGGACCTTGGCGAGCTCGTGCTGCGTGCGCAGGCCGAGGAAGTGCATCAGCGAACGGGCGTTGCACGTGGCGTACATCGACGAGAAGAGGCCGACCGGCAGCACGGCGCGGGCGACTTCGCGGGCGACGCCGGCGGCGAGCATCTCCTGGTATGCCTCATACGCCTGGCGGTAGGAGTCCTCCATCACGCGGCCCGTGAGCTCCTGCTGGGCCTGGGTGCCTTCCACGAAGACGTACTTCCCGGGGCGGCCCTCCTGGACCAGCTTGCGGGACTCGTCCGGGACGTAGAACGTCGGCTGGAGCTCCCTGTAGCGGCCGGATTCCTCGTTGTACGACCAGCCCACGCGGTGCCGCATGAACTCGCGGAAGACGAAGATCGGGGCGCTGATGAAGAACGTCATCGAGTTGTGCTCGAAGGGGCTGCCGTGGCGGTCCCGCATCAGATAGTTGATCAGGCCCTTGGAGCGCTCCGGGTCCTTCTGGAGCTCCTCCAGGGACTGCTCCCCGGCAGTGGAGACACGGGCGGCCCACAGGACGTCGGAGTCGGTGGCCGCGTGCTTCACCAACTCGACGGTGACCTCGCTGCGAAAGCTGGGCTTGAGGTCTTCGGTGGGGGTCTCGCTCACTGGCGGGGTCCTTCCATGTGCATCACTCGGGCGGCGCCCACTCTATGGCCAGCCACTGACAATCAGCCGTTCGGTGGCCCGCCACGACATTCTTCGGCGAATTTGGCGAAACCGGGCACCATTTGGCCGTTTCGAGCGTCTGACTGGACAACAGAGTTAAGTTCGAGTCGCGTGAGGAGAAACGCACCCCATGTTCCGTCGGCGCGAGCCCGTCCCGTTCGCCTTCATCGCCGAAGCCGACAAGTTTCGCAGCAATGTCACTCCCCCACCCCGCGAGCGTGCTTCGGCCGCTCAGGTCGTGGGCCGAACCCTGGTCGGCCTCGTCGTCGTCGCGGGCCTTGCGGGTTCCCTGCTGTTCGGCATGCCCGCCCTGTCGCCGGACCAGTCACCAGCGCAGACCCAGCAGTCCGAGGCCTCGGACGGCCGATGACGCGCTCTGACGCCCCCTGACTCGTCCGGACCCCCAAGGGTGGTAGGCCGGAGCAGGGCTCGGTAGCCTCACCGGGCACAGCCCGTGCGTGGATTGAGTGAGGATTCAGTCGTGCCCCTGCCCTTTCTGACGGCGGACCGCGCTTTTGACGAGGCAGCGGACGACGCCGCTCTGCCGTTCGACGACCGCGACCACTGGCGCCGGCCCTACCGGCCCGGCCCGTGGCGGGTGGGGGCGGCAGCGCTGCTCCTGCTGCTCGCCTCGTTCGTCCTGGTCGCCGCGGTGATCATCGCGTTCGCCGACTCCCTCGCGGCCGCCGCGGTCTGCGCGGGCCTTGCGGCGGTCGTCATCGTGAGCGCGCTGCGGCTGCTGCGGATGGGCACCTGGGTGAGCGCGCACGGCCTACGCCGCGTCGCCTTCCTGACGACGCAGACCGTGCCGTGGGCGCAGGTCGCGACCGTGCGCACGACGCAGCAGCCCGTGCGGTGGCTCGGGCTGCCCCGCACCGTGCAGGGGCAGGCGCTCGTCCTCGTGCTCCGGGATCAGCGGGCCGAGGGGCAGCAGCCGCTGCTCACCGACCGCAACGCCGACTTCCTGGCGCGGTACGAGGCCTTCAACCGGGCGGCGGACTCCATCGAGGTCTGGGCCGACGAGTACCGCCGTACCGCCTGATCCGGACGTGCGCGGGCCGAGCTAGACGTTCACCGGCCGGCCCGCGTGCAGCGCGATCGCGCGCTGCATCGCCTTTCGCGCGCGCGGGGTGTCCCGGGCGTCGTGATAGGCGACGGCCAGGCGGAACCAGCAGCGCCAGTCGTCCGGCGCGTCCTCCGTCTCGGCCTTGCGCCGGGCGAAGACCTCGTCGGCCGAGTCACGGTCGATGCGTCCGCCGGGCGTGCGCTTCAACTCGTCGACGGGCAGGCCGCCTTCGGCTTCCAGCTCGGCGGCCAGACGGTTGGCGCGCCGGACGAACTGGGTGTTCTTCCAGAGGAACCACACGCCGATGAACGGCAGGATCAGCACCGCGACACCGAACGTGACGGTGAGCGCGGTGCCGTGCTGTATCAGGAGCACGCCGCGGCTGCCGACCAGGACGAAGTAGACGACCAGGACGGCAGCCGTGACGGCGTAAGTGATCTTTGCTCGCATGAGGGTCAGCCGGTCCGGTCAGCTCAGGTCCAGGAAGTGTTCCAGGCCGAACGTCAGCCCCGGAGTGCTCACCACACGGCGTACGCCGAGCAGGATGCCCGGCATGAAGCTGCTGTGGTGCAGCGAGTCGTGCCGGACCGTGAGGGTCTCGCCCTCACCGCCGAGCAGCACCTCCTGGTGGGCCAGGAGGCCGCGCAGCCGCACGGAGTGCACCGGCACGCCGTCGACGTCCGCGCCGCGGGCGCCGTCGAGCGCGGTCGACGTGGCGTCCGGCTGCGGGGCGCTGCCCGCTTCCCTGCGTGCCTCGGCGATGAGCTGGGCGGTGCGCGTGGCGGTGCCGCTGGGGGCGTCGGCCTTGTTCGGGTGGTGCAGCTCGACGACCTCGACGGACTCGAAGTACGGCGCCGCGATCTGCGCGAACTTCATGGTGAGGACCGCGCCGATGGAGAAGTTCGGGGCGATCAGGACACCCGTCTTCGGCGACTTCGCCAGCGAGGCCTCCAGCTGCGCGACGCGCTCGTCGGTCCAGCCCGTCGTACCGACCACGGCGTGGATGCCGTGCCGGACGCAGAAGTCCAGGTTGGCCATCACGGAGTCGGGGTTGGTCAGTTCGACCACGACCTGGGCGCCGGTCTCCACCAGCGTGTCCAGCGAGTCGCCCCGGCCGAGGGCCGCGACCAGTTCCAGGTCCTCGGCGGCCTCGACGGCCCGGACGGCCTCGGAGCCGATCCGGCCCTTGGCTCCGATGACCGCCACGCGCAGCTTGCTCATGTGCCTGATTCCTTAAGGGGGTTAGGAGACCGCTTCGTGCAGGCGCGCGGCCTGCTTGTCCTTGAGCGGGCCGATGGCCGACAGCGAAGGGCGGTGGCCGAGGACCTCGCGGGCGACCTCGCGGACGTCGTCCGGGGTGACCGCCGCGATCTTGGCCAGCATGTCGTCGACCGACATCTGCTCGCCCCAGCACAGCTCGCTCTTGCCGATGCGGTTCATCAGCGCGCCGGTGTCCTCGAGGCCGAGGACGGTGGAGCCCGCGAGCTGGCCGATCGCACGCGCGATCTCGTCGTCCGACAGACCGTGCTCCGCGACCTGGTCGAGCTCGTCGCGGCAGATCTTCAGGACGTCGTGCACCTGGCTCGGGCGGCAGCCCGCGTACACGCCGAAGAGGCCGGTGTCGGCGAAGCCCGACGTGTACGAGTACACGCTGTAGGCCAGGCCGCGCTTCTCCCGGACCTCCTGGAAGAGGCGCGAGGACATGCCGCCGCCCAGGGCGGTGTTCAGGACGCCCATGGCCCAGCGGCGCTCGTCCGTGCGGGCCAGGCCCGGCATGCCGAGGATGACGTGGGCCTGCTCGGTCTTGCGGTTGACGACCTCGACGCGGCCGGCCGTGCGCAGGCTGCGGGAGCCCTGGCGCGGGACCATCGGGGTCGCGTCGGTGCGGTGGAGGGCGCCGGCCTTCTCGAAGGCGGCGCGGACCTGGCGTACGACCTTGTTGTGGTCGACGTTGCCCGCGGCCGCGACCACGAGGTGGGTCGGGTCGTAGTGCTTCTTGTAGAAGCGGCGGATCCGCTCGGCGGTGAGGGCGTTGACCGTTTCCTCGGTGCCGAGGACGGGACGGCCCAGAGGCGTGTCGCCGAGCATCGTGTGCGCGAACAGGTCGTGCACGCAGTCGCCCGGGTCGTCCTCGGTCATCGCGATCTCTTCGAGGATGACGCCGCGCTCGGCGTCGACGTCCTCCTGGAGGATCAGGGAGCCCGTGAGCATGTCGCAGACGACGTCGATGGCCAGCGGCAGGTCGGTGTCGAGCACGCGCGCGTAGTAGCACGTGTACTCCTTGGCCGTGAAGGCGTTCATCTCGCCGCCGACCGCGTCGAGCGCGGCCGAGATGTCGAGGGCGCTGCGCTTCTTGGTGCCCTTGAAGAGCAGGTGCTCCAAGTAGTGCGTGGCGCCGTTCAGGGAGGGCGTCTCGTCACGGGATCCGACGTTCGCCCAGATCCCGAAGGTCGCCGACCGCACGGAGGGCAGGGTCTCGGTGACGACCCGCAGGCCGCCCGGCAGCGTCGTACGGCGGACCGTGCCGATGCCGTCCTTGCCCTTGAGGAGGGTTTGGGTACGGGCGACGGCCCGCCCCTCCGAAGAGGGGCGGGCCGTCGTCGTGGTGCTACGCGACGTCACTTGTCGGTGTCGTCCTTCGTGTCGTCGCCCTCTTCGCCCTCGACGACGGGGATGAGGGAGAGCTTGCCGCGCGAGTCGATCTCGGCGATCTCGACCTGGACCTTCTGGCCCACACCGAGGACGTCCTCGACGTTCTCCACGCGCTTGCCGCCGGCGAGCTTGCGGATCTGCGAGATGTGCAGCAGACCGTCCTTGCCCGGGAGCAGGGACACGAACGCACCGAAGGTCGTCGTCTTCACGACGGTGCCCAGGTAGCGCTCGCCGACCTCCGGCATGGTCGGGTTGGCGATGCCGTTGATCGTGGCGCGGGCGGCCTCGGCGGCCGGTCCGTCGGCGGCACCGATGTAGATGGTGCCGTCGTCCTCGATCGTGATGTCGGCGCCGGTGTCCTCCTGGATCTGGTTGATCATCTTGCCCTTCGGGCCGATGACCTCACCGATCTTGTCCACCGGGATCTTGACCGTGATGATGCGCGGCGCGTTCGGGGACATCTCGTCCGGAACGTCGATCGCCTCGTTCATCACGTCGAGGATGTGCAGACGCGCGTCACGGGCCTGCTTCAGCGCGGCGGCCAGGACCGAGGCGGGGATGCCGTCGAGCTTGGTGTCGAGCTGGAGCGCGGTCACGAACTGCTTCGTACCGGCGACCTTGAAGTCCATGTCGCCGAACGCGTCCTCCGCACCGAGGATGTCGGTGAGGGCGACGTAGTGCGTCTGTCCGTCGATCTCCTGCGAGATCAGACCCATGGCGATACCGGCGACGGCGGCCTTCAGCGGCACACCGGCGTTCAGCAGCGACATCGTCGAGGCGCAGACCGAGCCCATGGACGTCGAGCCGTTCGACCCAAGGGCCTCGGAGACCTGACGGATGGCGTACGGGAAGTCCTCGCGCGAGGGGAGCACGGGCACGATCGCGCGCTCGGCGAGCGCGCCGTGGCCGATCTCGCGGCGCTTGGGCGAGCCCACGCGGCCGGTCTCGCCGACCGAGTACGGCGGGAAGTTGTAGTTGTGCATGTAGCGCTTGCGCGTCACCGGGGAGAGGGTGTCGAGCTGCTGCTCCATGCGGAGCATGTTCAGGGTGGTGACGCCCAGGATCTGGGTCTCGCCACGCTCGAACAGCGCCGAGCCGTGCACGCGCGGGATGGCCTCGACCTCGGCGGCGAGCGTACGGATGTCCGTGACGCCACGGCCGTCGATGCGGACCTTGTGCTTGATGACGCGCTCGCGGACCAGCTTCTTGGTCAGCGCGCGGTAGGCACCGGAGATCTCCTTCTCGCGGCCCTCGAACTGCGGGAGCAGCTTCTCGGAGGCGATCTCCTTGACGCGGTCCAGCTCGGCCTCGCGCTCCTGCTTGCCCGCGATGGTCAGCGCCTGGGAGAGCTCCGACTTCACGGCGGCCGTGAGGGCCTCCAGGACGTCGTCCTGGTAGTCCAGGAAGACCGGGAACTCGCCGGTGGGCTTGGCGGCCTTGGCGGCGAGGTCCGACTGGGCCTTGCAGAGCGCCTTGATGAAGGGCTTCGCGGCCTCGAGACCGGCGGCGACGACCTCCTCCGTGGGGGCCTCCGCGCCGTCCTTGACGAGCTGGATGGTCTTCTCGGTGGCCTCGGCCTCGACCATCATGATCGCGACGTCGCCGTCCTCGAGGACGCGACCGGCGACGACCATGTCGAAGACGGCGTCCTCGAGCTCGGTGTGCGTCGGGAAGGCGACCCACTGGCCCTTGATGAGCGCCACGCGCGTGCCGCCGATCGGGCCCGAGAAGGGCAGGCCGGCCAGCTGCGTGGAGCAGGAGGCGGCGTTGATCGCGACCACGTCGTAGAGGTGGTCGGGGTTGAGCGCCATGATCGTCTCGACGATCTGGATCTCGTTGCGCAGGCCCTTCTTGAAGGAAGGACGCAGCGGGCGGTCGATCAGGCGGCAGGTCAGGATCGCGTCCTCGGAGGGACGGCCCTCACGACGGAAGAACGAACCGGGGATCTTGCCGGCGGCGTACTGCCGCTCCTCGACGTCCACCGTGAGGGGGAAGAAGTCGAGCTGGTCCTTGGGCCGCTTGGAAGCGGTGGTGGCCGACAGCACCATGGTGTCGTCGTCCAGGTACGCGACGGCGGAGCCTGCGGCCTGCTTGGCCAGGCGGCCCGTCTCGAAGCGGATGGTGCGGGTGCCGAAAGTGCCGTTGTCGATAACAGCCTCGGCGTAGTGGGTCTCGTTCTCCACTAGCAATTTCTCCGTTACTTGTCGTCTTTCGTCCCTGGGCCCGTGTGGCACGGGGACGGTGCCGGAGAAGCGCTCCTGCTGGTGCGGGCCGGTCTTCGATCGAAGCACCCGGGCGGTACGCGATCGCTCGACGCGTGAGTCTTCCTCGACGCTCGTGCTCTCGCCGTACCCCGGGGGCCACTACCGAGGACCGGCGGCGGCTTTCCTTGAGGTGCGCTTCTCCTCGTTCGGTTGACGTCGTCTCGTCGCCATGTGCGACGCCGTTACGTCATCGAACCGTGCAGTCCGATTCTGCCCGGTCCGGTACAGGTATGCGTGTGACGTTCTCTATGACGTTGTGCGACCAGACTACAAAGCGCCGGTGACACTTCGCACGTAGAGCGTGCGCGGATCGCGTGGATCATGCGGGTCTCACAAGATCACGCTGATCTCTCAGATCACGCTGATCTCTCGAATCACGCTGATCGCGCATACGGCAAAGGGAGCGGTCCCCTCTTGCGTGGGGAACCGCTCCCTTCACGATGTCTTACTTGGCGCCCGCCGCACCGCGACGGATGCCCAGACGGTCCACCAGCGCACGGAAGCGCTTGATGTCCTTCTTGGCCAGGTACTGCAGCAGACGGCGGCGCTGACCGACCAGGATCAGCAGACCACGACGGGAGTGGTGGTCGTGCTTGTGGGTCTTGAGGTGCTCGGTCAGGTCCGAGATCCGGCGGGAGAGCATGGCGACCTGGACCTCGGGGGAGCCGGTGTCGCCCTCCTTCTGGCCGAACTCGGTCATGATCTGCTTCTTCGTAGCGGCGTCGAGCGACACGCTTACTCCTCGTAGTCTTTTCGTGGCCACCGAGTGCCCCTGGTCTACATCGCAGGGGAGCTTCCACAACTCGGGAGGCGAGGTCCGCTGGGCGCTGCCTCCAGTCCCTCGACCGGGGGTCCGATCTGGGGGGGTCCGGGGGCGCGTACACATACGGCCGTCACACAGCGTACCAGCCGGGTCGTGGACGACCGACAGGGCGCTTGGCTCCGCCCTAGGAGCCCTCGACTCCCAGCGCGCTCAAGGCCGTGCCCTTCCAGGGTCCACTGTCCTGCGCGGACAGCTCCCGGGGGGCGAAGAAGACCCGGCCGTGCTCGACGATGATCTCGGTCCTCGCCGGATCCTCCATCCCGATGCGGTCCGGCATGCCGAAGAGAAGATACGGGCTCTCCTTGCCCGTACGCGGGTCGAGGCTCACCACGGCGGCCGGCGAGACGCCGTCGCCGCTCGGCCGGAACGCGAGCAGCTTGCCGCCGCTCACCCGCAAGGGGTACATCGGCCGGCCCGCCTTCGAGTCGAACTTCTTGACCGTCTTCCCGGTGCCGAGGTCGTACGAGACGATCCAGTGGTCCGCGGGCGACTCCTTCGCGGCCGCCAGGAAGAGCTGGTCACGCCCGACCACGATCGCGTCACACGTCTCCACGGCCCCGAAGAGCGGCTTGTGGCAACGGTCGACGAAGCGGTCTTCCGGCATGTCGATCGCGGTCCGGTGGCGGCCCCGGTCATCGAGGGTGATCAAGTCCGTGACGGCGGTGCCGGCGGTCGAGACGGCGAGCACCGCGGGGTCGGACGACACCAGGTAGACGTGCTCGACACCACGCGCCACCTTGTAGGTCCACTCCGCCTTGCCCGTCCCGGGCCGCACCTTCTGCACCGTGAACCGCGGCCCGTCGGTGCCCCCGCACCGAGCGAGGGCGAGGAGGTCGCGCCCGCCCGCGAAGCCGAGGTCCCGGCACTCCGCGGCGGCCGCGCTCGTCCAGAGCTGCCGCCCGCGCTTCATGTCGTACGCGACAGAGCCGCTCCCCCAGGCCACGGCGACGGTGCCGCGGGTCATGGTCACGTTGGTGTGCGGCGCGAAGGCTCCCTTGGCGTCGGGCAGCTTCACCTGCCAGAGCTTCTTGCCGGTGTCCAGGTCGAAGAAGGCAAGCTCGTCGCAGAGGTCCTTGGCGGGGTCGTCGGCTTTGGGGCTCTTGCTCTTGGCTTTCTTGTCTTTCTTGGGCTTGGCCTTGCCCTTGGGCTTGGCCTTGTCCTTGGGCTTGGGCTTGTCCGTCTTTCCCTGGAGGAGGACGGCCGTGCGTCCGTCGGCGGTGACGTGACGGGTGGTGTCGCAGATCGGGCCGGTCATCTCGGTGGACCAGTCCTCTTCGAACGTGCCGAACTTGAAGCCCTTGAGCGTGCTGCCGGTCCCCCGGACGAAGTGGTTCTCCGTCGCCCACGCGCCGGGCGCGTGGACGGTCTCGCGCCCGAACCTCTTCTTGAACTCTTTTTCGTTGTAGTCGACCGCGAGGTTGGCCTCGGGGCTCCGAGGAGCCTTCTCGACGGTGTCCCGGATCTCGTCCGGCGCCTGGCGTACGGCGGCCGGCTTCGTCGCCTGCGGCTGGTCGTCGTCGGCCACCGCCCAGACGACACCGCTGCCCACGCAGAGAACCACTGCCAGCAGAACGGCCAGCGCCCTCACGCGACGCTTCTTGCTCTCCCTCTCGGCGCTCAGAACGGACTGAGTAAAGGGGGAATGGGGTGGGCCGTAGCTCACGCGGCAGGGCCTTTCTGGCTCGGGTCGGGCTCGGGTCTGGCTCGGGTCGGGCTGGGATCTGGCTGGGTCGGGCTCGATGGGGCGTCGCGTCGTACCCCGGGTGACGAGGCCATTGCGCTGCGTACCTCCCGGCCTGCCAAGTAGTCTGAGCGCACGGTTGGTTCGCTCAGGTGGAAGGGGCCGTCGCGCCATGGCCGAGGCACAGCACGAGGACGTCCAGGCTCGCAAAGAGCGCGAGAAGAACGAGCTCTACGCTCTCGACATCTCCGGCGTGGAGTGGCACGGCGCACCGGGCACCGAGGCACACGAGGAGCGGGTCGAGATCGCGTACCTGCCGGACGGCGCCGTGGCCATGAGATCGTCCCTCGAGCCCGAGACGGTCCTGCGCTACACCGAGGCGGAATGGCGCGCCTTCGTTCTCGGAGCCCGGGACGGGGAGTTCGACCTGGAACCGGCATCGAGCGAGGGCGGCCGGGAAGCGGTCTGACGCTCGGAGCGCGGTTGTCAGCTGGTCAGAGCGCGCGCCGAGGCGTACACGTCGAACACCGCCAGGGTCAGCGGGACCAGCGTCAACAGGACGAAGCCTTCCGCGATCTCCGTGAAACGCCCCCAGAAGGGGGTGACTCCTCGGCGTGACGTGATCAGGCCTACGGCGGTGACCAACACGGAGGCGGCCGCGATCGCCGCGATCAGCCACAGCGTCCGTACGTTGAGGGCCGAACTGTCGCCGAGCAGGGCATCGCGCATCAACGCGTGCGGCGGGTTGAGGCAGAGGCCGAGGCCGAGCAGCACGAGTGCCCCCAGGCCCGCGGCCAGCGTGGAGGCGACCTGTGCCGTGTAGCGGAAGAGCTGGGCGCGCATCAGCATCCCGATGCCGGTGGCGAGGGCGAGCAGCTGCCCCCAGACATCGTCGGAGAAACCGAGCACCGCGGCCGCGCCGAAGGACACCAGGGCGCAGCCGCCCACCAGGCCGACGAGCAGTTCATGGCCGCGGCGGGCCTGGGCGGCGATGCGCTCGGCGTCGACCGGCTGCTGCGGCTCGGGCTCGGCGCCGTACTCGTTGCGTGCGGCGTGCGGCGACTCGAAGCCGATGGGGATACGGGCGAACCGCATGGACAACCCCGGCAGGAACGCGAGAGCTCCGACGGAGAGCGGGGCACAGAGCGCCGCGGTCTCGATCGGCTCCAGGCTGCTGAGCGTCGCGATGAACACCGTGAGCAGACCGACGGCGGAGGCGAAGACGAAGGCCACGAACGGGCCGTCCCCGCGCGGCGACACCAGAGTGAGGATCACCGAGGCGATGAGCACGGCCGTGCAGGCGAGCAGGAACTGGAGTCTGCCGATGCCCTGGCCTTCGGTCAGGGGCAGCAGTCCGGAGCCGGCGACGGCCACGTTCGGCAGGGCGCCGAGACCGAGAGCGATGGCCGAGGCCCGGTCGTCGTAGATCCGCGCACGCACGCAGGCGAGCGTGAGCAGCAGCAGGCCCGCGACGGCGGCGAGGATGCCCGGCAGGCTGTGCATGTCGTGGCGGGGTTCCGCGGTCCAGGCCACGAAGGCGATGAGGGCCGGCAGCACGGCGCCGCCGATGAGCCCCGCCACGCGCGTCGAGTCGCCGTCCCACAGTGTGCGATCGCGTGTCACCGCGGAGGCGACGGCCTCGGACACGTCGTCGAAGACGGCGGGCGGCAACGACTCCGAGAACGGACGCAAAGTCAGGAGCTCACCGTCGAGGATGCGCTGCGCCGCGAAGGACCGGGCGCTGTCCAGGACGGCGCCGTCACGGCGTACGAGGTGGTAGCCGACGGGGGCGCCTTCGGCCGGGCTCTGCCGGGACAGCCGCAGGATCTCCGGGTAGATGTCGGCGACGGGGATGTCGTCGGGCAGCGCCACGTCGATCCGGCTGTCGGGCGCGACGATGGTGACCCGGCAGAAGCCGAATCCCGCGCCGGTTCCGGAGGCGGGCCCCGGAGGTGTCCCCTGGCCGGGCCGGCCCGATCCGGTGGCCGTCGCGGAGGCCGTCATGCTCACCTTGCTGCTCCCCCTCCATGCTGTGGTCCTGATGGTGATGGCATCAGTGGTGCTGGTGTCGCGTGCGCAGCGCGCCGCCGACTGTGCCGCATCGTGCGGTGCCTCGCGGCGCGATCGGATCCAGCTGGCTGATTCTTGGTGGCGGTCCTCACCACATACCGCTAAATGCACCGATTCATCGGCCTGTTGCACGGGCGGTTCTTCGGCCGGATTAGCAGGTGCTCACGCGCACATCGGCACCCTACCGCCGACCGGTCACCACCCGTATCAGTAGGATCACACAGCGGCCTGCGTCCGCCTGAAACGGGGCGGCGGACGGAACACCTCGGCCCTGTAGGGGAATTGGTGCGTAGTGAGCCACATCGTCGTGAAGCGCCCACCTCGGGCTCTGCCGTCTCAGGTGCCCACCGAAGAGGTCGTGCTGCAGCCGCCGCCCGAACTGCCGCGTGGGCAGCAGGAGGGCGCGATGATGCAGCTCCTTCCCATGCTGGGCATGGGCGGGTCCGTCGTGTTCTTCTTCATGCCCAGTTCGCATCCGTTCATGAAGATCATGGGCATGGTGATGGTCGCGTCGACGGTGGCGATGTCCGTCGCGATGCTGATCCGCTACCGGCGCGGAACGCAGGGACAGTTGGCCGACATGCGGCGCGACTACCTCCGCTACCTGAAGCAGACCCGGCGCAAGGCCCTGGAGACCGCACGGGCCCAGCGTGACGCCCAGTACTACCTCCATCCCTCCCCCGAGCAGCTGTGGGCCCTGGTCGCCGAGGGCAGCCGGGTCTGGGAACGCCGCACGGGGGACGAGGACTTCGGGCAGGTGCGCGTCGGGCTCGGCCCGCAGTCGCTCGCCACCCCGCTCGTCCCGCCGGAGACCGCTCCGGTGGACGAACTGGAACCGCTCACCGCGGGGGCGATGCAGCGCTTCCTCGCCGCACACAGCACGCTGGAAGACCTGCCGATGGCGATCTCTCTGCGCGCCTTCTACCATGTGACGGTCAGCGGTGATCCGGACACCGTACGGGCAGCTGCCCGGGCGCTGACCGGTTCGCTCGCTTCGCTGCACTCCCCCCAGGACCTGGTGATCGCCGTCGCGGTGGGGAGGGGGGCCGCTCCGGAATGGGAGTGGTCCAAGTGGCTCCCGCACTGCCAGACCCAGGGCACCGCGGACGGTGCGGGCAGCCGGCGCCTGATCACCGGTGACCCGATCGAGCTCGAGTCCATGCTCTCCGCCCGACTACAGGGCCGCCCCCGCTTCCACCCCGGTGGAGCACATGTGCCGGACGAGCCGCACGTCGTCGTCGTACTCGATGGTCTTTCACTGCCTCCCATGTCGGTCCTCGCGTCCCCGGAAGGACTCCAGGGCGTGACGGTCGTGGAGGTCGTACCGGGGGAACTGACCGGTGGGCGCGGCGGCTTGTCCGTCGTCGTGCAGCCGAAGGCGCTGCGCATCGAGTCCGGGCACGGCCTCGTGTACGAGGGCACGCCCGATCTCCTCTCCTACGAAGCCGCCGAGGCACTGGCCCGGCAGCTGGCCCCCCTGCGGGTGGCATCGGGCGGGGACGACGACGAGCCTCTCCTGGCCAACCTGGAGTTCACGGACCTGCTCAGCCTGGGTGACGCCAACTCGGTGGACACGAAGCGGACGTGGCGTCCGCGTGCGCAGGCGGAACGGCTGCGTGTCCCGATCGGCGTCGGCGAGGACGGCCGTCCCGTGATGCTGGACCTCAAGGAAGCGGCGCAGGAGGGCATGGGCCCGCACGGTCTGTGCGTGGGAGCGACCGGCTCCGGCAAGTCGGAGCTGCTGCGCACGCTGGTGCTCGGTCTCGCCGTGACCCACTCCTCCGAGAGCCTGAACTTCGTCCTCGCCGACTTCAAGGGCGGTGCGACCTTCGCGGGGATGGCGCAGATGCCGCACGTCGCCGCCGTGATCACCAACCTGGCGGACGACCTGACGCTCGTCGACCGCATGGGCGACTCCATCCGCGGCGAGCTCAACCGGCGCCAGGAGCTGCTGCGCGACTCGGGCAACTACGCCAACATCCACGACTACGAGAGGGCGCGCGCGGCAGGGGCCCCGCTCCAGCCGATTCCGTCCCTGGTCCTGGTCATCGACGAGTTCAGCGAACTGCTCACCTCCAAGCCGGACTTCATCGAGATGTTCGTGCAGATCGGCCGCATCGGCCGCTCTCTGGGCGTGCACCTGCTGCTGGCCTCGCAGCGTCTGGAGGAGGGCCGGCTGCGCGGCCTGGAGACGTACCTCTCGTACCGCGTCGGCCTGCGGACGTTCTCCGCCGCCGAGTCGCGAGCGGCGCTCGGCGTGCCGGACGCGTACCAGCTGCCGAACGTGCCCGGTTCCGGATACCTGAAGTACGGCACGGACGAGATGGTGCGCTTCAAGGCGGCGTACGTATCCGGGGTGTACCGCTCGGGATCGGAGCAGGCCGCGGCGCTGGGCGGGCCGCGGCCGGTGGACCGCCGCCCTGTGCTGTTCACGGCGGCCGAGGTGCCCGTGCGCTATGCCGCCGCGGCGGTTCCGGAGCCGCGCCCCCGGCCCGGGACCGACCCCGACGACGCACTGGCCGACACGGTCCTCGACGTCATCGTGCGCCGGCTGGAGGCGCAGGGCCCCTCCGCCCATCAGGTGTGGCTGCCGCCGCTGGACAGCCCACCGTCCCTGGACCAGCTGCTGCCGGGGCTCGCGGCCGTGCCGGGGCGTGGGCTCACTCAGCCGGGCTACGAGGGAGCCGGACGACTCGTCGTCCCCCTCGGCCTGGTCGACAAACCGTACGAGCAGCGTCGTGACCCGCTGTGGTGCGACTTCTCGGGCGCGGCTGGCCACATGCAGATCGTCGGTGGCCCGCAGTCCGGGAAGTCGACCCTGCTGCGTTCACTGATGGCGTCGTTCGCGCTCACACACACTCCGCACGAGGTGCAGCTCTACGGGCTGGACTTCGGCGGCGGCGGAATGTCGTCCGTGGCCGGACTCCCCCACGTCGGCGGGGTCGCCTCCCGTCTCGACCCCGAGCGGGTGCGGCGCACGGTCGCCGAGGTGTACGGCGTGATGACGCGCCGGGAGGAGTACTTCCGCACGTCCGGGATCCCCTCGATCGCCGACTTCCGGACGCGCAGGGCGCGCGGTGAGATCACGGTGACCGACCAGCCGTGGGGCGACGTCTTCCTGATCATCGACGGGTGGGGCAACTTCCGATCGGAGTACGAGGGCCTGGAGCCGGCGGTGCTCGACATCGCGGCGCGCGGCCTCGGCTACGGCGTCCACCTGGTCCTGAGCGCGTCGAGGTCGATGGAGGTCCGGTCGAACCTCAAGGACCACCTCATGAACCGCCTGGAGCTCCGCCTGGGCGACACCATGGACTCGGAGTTCGACCGCAAGATCGCCGCCAACGTCCCGGCAGGGGTGCCCGGCCGGGGCCAGACTCCGCAGAAGCAGCACTTCATGGCGGCGGTGCCGCGCGTCGACGGCCTGTCGTCCGACACGGACCTCGCCGATGCCACGTCGACCCTGACGGCCGAGGTGTCCCGCCACTGGACGGAACCGGGCGCCCCGGAGGTCCGCCTGCTGCCGAGGGAACTCCCCTCCGAGCAGCTCCCGCCGGGCAACGTCTTCCCGAACCGAGGCGTGTCCTTCGCCCTCGACGAGACCAACCTCGAACCGGTCTTCGTGGACTTCGAGCAGGACCCGTTCTTCTTCGTCTTCGGCGAGAGCGAGTCGGGCAAGTCGAACCTGCTGCGCCTGCTGATCACCCGCCTCACCGAGCGCTACAGCGGCGACGAGTGCAAGCTCTTCGTGGTCGACAACCGCCGCTCGCTCCTCGGCGTGACCCCGGCCTCGCACCTGGCCGAGTACATCCCCATGTCGAACGCCATGGACCACCACATGACGGCCCTAGCCGACCTGATGAACCGCCGCACGCCCACGGCGGACGTCACCGCCCAGCAGCTCCGCGACCGCAGCTGGTGGCGGGGCCCGACGGTCTACGTGATCGTCGACGACTACGACCTGGTCTCCACCTCCAGCGGCAACCCACTGGGCCAGCTCACCGAGCTGCTCCCTTTCGCACGGGATGTCGGCGTCCGCTTCATCATCGCGCGGTCGACGGCGGGAGCGGGACGAGCGGCGTACGAACCCTTCATGCAGCGGATGAAGGAGCTGGGCGCCCAGGGCGTGGTGCTGGCCGGAGACCCGGGCGAGGGCGACATCCTGGGCGGCGTACGACCACGGCCGATGCCGGCGGGCCGGGGGACCTTCGTGTCACGACGGCGGGGGAAGCCGTTGGTGCAGACGGGGTTGGTGGCTGGGGAGTTCTGAGTTTTACCGCCACTTCCCGACCGTACGAGGATTCCAACCATGATCGACGAATACGGGGAAGGGAGTCGGCCGGGGAACGGTCGACGATCCCGCCTCGCGGATCTGGCAGACATGACCGTGCCTTCGGCTGTCGTGCCTGATGCGCGGGACGACAGCCTCCGAATACGCCGGGAGTTCGCCGCTCTGCTCGGTGAGTTCCGGCGCACTGCCGTGCTGCTTCCGCTAGGTGAGGACGCGTGCCCGCTCACCGCGGATTTCAACGGCGTCCGATGGATCTACGCCTTCTCGGACGAGGAGGCGCTGGCCCGGTTCGCGCTCATGCGCGGGGCCGGTGCTCGCGAGTGGGAGTACCAACGCCTGCTCGGCGCCCGTCTGCTGGACGGGATCGTGCCGGCGGTCGACTCTCCCTGCGGTGTGGCCTTGGACGTAGGAAGCGAAGGCGATGAGGTGCTGCTTCCGCCGGTGCTGGGGGTTGTCCCTGCCGCGGTCGCGGTGGATGCCGACGAGTACGCGGATGAATACGGGGAGAGTGGACAGTGAGTGACGACCAGTCCGATCTGGCAACAGGCGGCCTGAACCTGATCGCCCAAGGGATCAACCTGACTCTGGAAGAGCTCAAGGAGCTCGGTCCGATCGGTGCGGCCAGTGCCGGTCGCGGTTTTCAGAAGGTCGCTCTGACGGGTCTTGAACTGGGCCACGGCGGGCTCACATCGGCGTTCGATTCGTTCTGTGAGCGCTGGGAGTGGGGGGTGCGCTCCCTGGTTGCGGCCGGGAACGACTTCGCGCTGGGAGTGGGTCTCACGGCGGGGACGATGTACGAGACCGAGCAGTATGTGGGCGGATCGCTGAAAGTGTTGGCGAACTCGATTGGCGGCAATCCGTACGCGACCGAGGACGAGGTCACCCGGATGAGTTGGGGTGAGCTGGCCGACAACCACGCCCTCGCCAACCCCGACTACAGCGAAGAATCCTTCGACAAGGCGGGGGACAACATCGAGCAGGGCTACAAGGACGCCGGCCGGGATGTACTGACTTCGGACATGTTCGGCCCGGACAGCGCTCAGCGAGCAGCCGGAATGACCGACGAGCAGTACGAGGCCCTGCTGGACGAGGGCTTCGGCCCTTCGCCCGAGGAGCGTGCCCGTGCTGACGCACAGCAGCAGACTCAGCAAGGCGGGGGCACGGGCTGATGGGTATAGGTGATGTCGTCAACTCCGGTCTGGGAAAACTGGAGGACGGCTGGGACACGACCAAGAAGGCGGTCGGTGAAGGCGTCGAGTGGGGCTCCGACAAACTGGCCGACGGTCTCGATCACATCGGCGCGGACGGTGCCGCGGACTTCGTCAAGGACGTCGGTGGTGGCGTCGCGTCCTCCCTGGGCGCGGAGGTCGACGAACGACAACTCGGCGAGACCGAGCAGGCCGATGAACTCATCCACGGCAGCCCCGGGACAATCCGGCAGAGCGCGAAGCATCTGAAGGACTTCCACAAGGCCTTCGACAAAGTCGGTCAGGGCATGCGCAGGCTGGACTCCTCGCACTGGAAGGGCGAGGCGGCCAAGACTTTCCGCGAGAAGTTCGCCGTGCACCCGGTCAAGTGGCTGCACGCGGCGGACGCTTGCGGAAGTGCCGGTGAAGCCCTGGAAAAGTACGCGGACACGGTCAAGTGGGCACAGAGCCAGGCACAGGACGCGATCGACCTGTACAAGAAGAGTCGGCAAGCCACCGAGTCAGCTGTGGAGGCGTACAACAAGCGGGTCGATGCCTACAACGCCGCGATCAAGGCCGACAAGGAACCGGGCCCACAGCCGGAGCCGTTCAAGGACCCGGGGAAGGCCGACCTCGAACTGGCCCGCGAGATCCTCACCGATGCCCGTCGCCAGCGCAATGAAGCGGGCCAGTCGGCGGAGTCCACGGTCAAGGCCGCGCTGGCGCACGCTCCGGCCGAACCACCGCCGCTGGACCGGTTGAAGTCCAACTCCGTCGACGGCCTCAAAACGCAGCAGACCGAACTGCAGCACGTCATGGGCGGAGCGCTGAAAGGGACAGGAGGCCTGGTCAATTTTGCACGCGGTCTGAACCCGATCGACCCGTACAACGTCACGCACCCCGCAGCCTACGTAGAGAACGTGAACCTGACCCTGGCCGGGCTCGCGTCCACGGCGACGCACCCCGACCGTGCGGCGAAGGATGCGTACGAGAGCTTCAAGAAGGACCCGTCCGAGTTCGGGGGCCGGATGCTGCCGGAGCTGGTCGGGGCGAAGGGCGCCGGTTTCGCACGCGGAGCGGCACGGTCCGGAGCGGCGCAGGGGGTCAAGGGCGCAGCGCGAGACGCGGCGGAGTCGGGTGTACGGCGGGAGGCCCGTGAGGCTGTCGGCGAAGACCCCGCGAGGCCCTCTCGGCGGGAGGGCGTGGAGAGCCGGGGAACAGACCCGGTCGACCTCGCGACCGGAAAGATGTACCTGCCCCAGACGGACGTGGCACTGCCCGGCGCCCTGCCTCTGCTCTTCAAGCGCAGGGTGGAGTCCGGCTACCGGCTGGGCCATTGGTTCGGGCCCTCTTGGTCGTCAACGATCGACCAACGCCTCGAGATCGACGTCGAGGGTGTCGTCTTCGTCACCGAGGACGGCCTCCTGCTCGCCTACCCGCACCCCGCGCCCGGCCTGCCGACTCTGCCGAGCCACGGCCCGCGGTGGCCGCTGGACCGTGCGGAAGGCGGCTACACGATCACCGATCCGGCAACCCTGCGGAAGTGGCATTTCGCCGACCGGTGCGAGGGCCTGGCAGTCCTGGAGCAGATCGACGACCACAACGGCAACTGGTTGACGTTCGAGTACGACGCCGACGGTGCGCCGCGGTCCTTGGTGCACAGCGGCGGCTACCACCTGAAGCTCACCACGGAGGGCAACCGCGTCACGGCCCTGTACCTGGCTGGCGCGGCTGCTGATGGTTCAGATCAGGAACTGATCCGCTACCGATACACCGACGGCCATCTCACCGAGGTCGTCAACTCCTCCGGCCTGCCACTCCGTTTCGCGTACGACGAGTCGGGCCGGGTCACCTCGTGGACGGACACGAACGACCGCAGTTACACCTACGCGTACGACGATCAGAACAGGTGCGTTGCCGAGGGTGGCTCCGAAGGCCATATGAGCCTGCGCCTCACCTATGACACGACGGACCCCGAAACCGGGCTGAGAGTCACGACGACCACCACCGGCGAGGGCCACACCCGGCGCTTCCTGATCAATGACGCCTGGCAGGTGGTCGCCGACATCGACCCGCTCGGCGCGGTCACTCGCTACGAGCGCGACCACTACAACCGCCTGCTCTCGCGTACCGACCCACTGGGCCGCACCACGTCACTCAGTTACGACTCGGCAGGCAACCTGCGCACAGCCGTACGCCCGGACGGACGTGAGGCGAGTTCCGAGTACAACGACCTCGGACTGCCTGTGAAGGTGGTGAATCCTGACGGAACAACCTGGAGGCAGTCCTACGACGAGCGCGGCAACCGCACGACGGTGACCAGTCCTTCGGGCCAGACGACGCACTACGCGTATGACGAGGGGGGCCGCCTCGCAGCGGTCACGGACCCGCTCGGCAATGTGACGATGGTTCGGTGCGACCCGGCGGGACTCCCTGTCGAGATCACCGACCCGCTCGGCTCGGTGACCCGCTACCAGCGTGACGCCTTCGGCAGGCCTGACACGATCACGGACGCGATGGGCACAACGACGCGGCTGGAATGGACTGTCGAGGGGCAGTTGGCCCGGCGTACGGGACCCGACGGGACGGTCGAGTCCTGGGTGTACGACGGTGAGGGTAACTGCACCACCCACACCGACGCGATGGGTGGCGTCTCCTGCTACGAGTACTCCCACTTCGACGTACTGTCCGCCCGGACGGGTCCAGACGGGGTGCGCCACGAGTTCACCCACGATAAGGAGCTGCGCCTCACTGAGGTGACCAACCCTCAGGGCCTGACCTGGAATTACGCATACGACCCGGCCGGCCGCCTGACATGGGAAACGGACTTCGACGACCGGGCGCTGTCGTACGCGTACGACAGCGCCGGGCAGCTGTCCTCGCGCACGAACGCCATCGGGCAGACGGTTTCCTTCGAGCGGAACTCACTCGGCCAGGTCACACGCAAGGACGCGGACGGCCGGGTCACCGAGTTCGGCTACGACCTGACTGACCAACTCGCGCAGGCCATAAGCCCGGACACCACTCTCGTGCTGCTGCGCGACCGTTACGGTCGGCTCAGATCCGAGACGGTCAACGACCGCAAGATCACATACACATACGACGAACTGGGCCGCCGCGCCACGCGCACCACGCCGTCTGGGGCCACCAGCGCGTGGACTTACGACGAGGCAGGACGCCGGACCCAGCTGATCGCGTCCGGCCGCACCATCGAATTCGCCTACGACGCGGCAGGCCGCGAACTCGCCCGTCACATTGGCGAGTCCCTTTTCATGGGCCAAACCTTCGACGAACTGGGTCGCCTCACGGAGCAATCGGTCACCACATCGGGCGGCCGATCGATCCAGAACCGCGCATACACCTATCGCGCCGACGGCAACCTCATCGCCATCGACGACCAGTTGTCCGGCATCCGCAGCTTCGACCTGGACGCGGCAGGCCAGGTCATGGCGGTCCACGCGGCGAACTGGACGGAGACGTACGCGTACGACGCATCGGGCAACCAGACCGAGGCGGACTGGCCTGCCGGGCATCCGGGGCAGGAGGCGACGGGGCGGCGGGAGTACGTCGGGACGCGGATCACGCGCGCTGGTGGTGTGCGCTACGAACACGATGCTCTTGGCCGCATGGTCATGCGCCAGAAGACACGTCTCTCCCGGAAGCCGGATACGTGGCGCTATTCGTGGGATGCGGAGGACCGCCTGACGTCGGTGATCACTCCCGACGGAACACTGTGGCGTTACCAATACGACCCCCTCGGCCGCCGCGTCGCCAAGCAACGCCTCACGGGTGACGGCTCAGCCGTCACCGAAAAAGTCGTCTTCACATGGGACGGCACAGTGCTCTGCGAACAAACCACTACAGCGCCGGAGCTGCCGAACCCGGTCAGCCTCACCTGGGACTACCGAGGCTCTCGCCCGATCACCCAAACCGAGCGCATCACGGCAGCTGATGCACCCCAGGACGAGATAGACACCCGCTTCTTCGCCATTGTGACCGACCTTGTCGGTGGTCCGAGCGAGCTTGTGGATGAGCAGGGCCAAATCGCCTGGCGTACGCAACGCACACTATGGGGAAGTACAGCCTGGAGTGCCGACAGTACGGCGTACACTCCCCTGCGCTTCCCCGGCCAGTACTTCGATCCCGAAACGGGGCTCCACTACAACTATTTTCGCCATTACGACCCCGAGACTGCTCGCTACCTCAGCCCCGACCCATTGGGACTGGCGCCAGCCCCCAATCCTGTCGCTTACGTCAGGAACCCCAGTGTCGGTACTGATCGCCTCGGACTCGCCCCTGATGCATGCCCTCGCGAGGGCGAGCTCCTATACCGAGGCGACATGAGATCCGTGGACGAGGTCCGACAAGCAGGCGGCTTCAATTCTTTCCTGTCGGGCAGCGATGTATCACTCTACGATTACGTTGTGAACCACGTGGAGAGCGACTTCATCTCAACGTCACGATCCGATCAAACCGCATTGGGCTTCAGCAGGCCTGGGGGTTACGTTTACGAGATCGAGTCACCGCCAAATGGAATAAACGTAAACAATGAGCTTGGGCCATTGAATCCAACTCCTCACGAGCAAGAGATAGCATTCAAGAGACACATCCCGTTTGATAGGATCCTTCGAGCGTGGAAGCTAGACGAATTCTGGGAACTAGACGACGAATTGCTGGTGTACATTCGTGACCATTGAAGCTGACATCAAGATCTTCACACCCGGGGTTCGTGGCCTCGAACTCGTCGATTGCTCACTGGAATGGACTCTTACCTCCGATGAGGCCCAGGTTAAGATTTCCCATCCCGATGGCACGGTTTACGAATCGCGTGGCGCGAACTTGTGGGAGTGCTTGACTGAAATCCGCAACGAGTGTGAGCCGGATGGAGTACGCATCTGCTGCAACGGCGCAAGGAGAGACTGCTACCCCTCCAGCATGGCGATCCAGATGGGGGGAGGGCACAAAGTGACCATCAGAGAGATGGGAAGGCAAGTCACTGACATGGCAGCCGTTGTAGAGACATTCGCGTCCGCCGATCTAGAAAAAGTCGGCACAGTTGCCGAACAAGAAGCCTATTATCGCGCCTGGCTAAAAAGCCTTCCGAGGCCTGACGAACCTTAGACCCGGAAAATTGTTGGAAGATTCCTACGCCCCTCGACATCTCCGGCGTCGAGTGGCACAGCAGGCTTGGCCCGGAAGGGCACGAAAAGCGCGTCGAGATCACGAACCTCCCCCTGGGCGCTGCGGCCATGCTGTCGTCCCCGGAGCCGGCGACCGTGCTGCGGTACACGGAGGCGAAGTGGAGAGCTTTCGTACTGGAGGCCGGTGAGGGCGGTTTTGATCTGGAGCCTACGCCTCGGAATCATGGGGCTGGGGCGGGGCAGGCGTCCCAACCGTCCTCCCGCCACGCTCCTCGTTCATGCAACAAACAGGGGTGGACACCTCCCGCGCGTGTCCACCCCGATGCTGCGTGACGCTGATGCTCACTGGAAGTAGCTGGCGCCCTTCAGGTCGCCGCTCCGGTAGTCACCGCCGGCCTGGCCGACCTTCTGGCCGATCTCGACGAGAGCCCGGTGGATGGCCTCGACGTTCTTGTCCCACTCCTGCTGCTGCAGGACGTACGCCTCGTGGGCCTTGCCCTCCCAGCCCTCGGCCACCTTCGCCACCGCCCGCTTGATATCCGCGAGATCGGCTTCCAACTGCTTCGCCTGGTTGCCGAGTTCAGTCGTGATGGCGTCTAGGCCGCCGTACTTGACTGCCATCTCGCCATAGTGAACGTTTACCATGTCTACCCCGTCTCTCAGTCGTTCAAGGAACACGTTCCCGAGGAACTCAGTGCTTCAGTAGCTGTTGATGGCCGACTGCTTACCGCCGTACTGCACGTCGATACTGTCCATCGTCGACCGGACCTGATCCTCGAGTCCCTCTGTGAGCTTCTCGTTGCCGCTGATGCCGTCCAGGAAATCCACCAGGATCCTGCCGATCACCTGCATGCGCTCGTTGATCTCTGTCTGCTTCTTGTCGAATGCATGAGCTCCAATGCCACGCCAGTTCGCCTCCATCGTGTCGAGGGTGCCCTGGAGACGCTTGAGCTGCTGCTGGACCGATCCGTACTTACCCACGATCTCTTTCTTCAGAAGCGCCACTTGCTCATCGTTCAACTTCTGGCCTTCAGCCACGGCTGGGCTCCTTTCGTGAATCTATGTTGATGTGCGTGGGGTGATGCTGCGTCGCGTTCAGACTCTGCGTCGAGCACGCATTACTGCGAAGGCACTGCCGCCGATCACTGCGGCTGCGGTGATGGACCCGACGATCAGCCACAACTGACCGTCGTTCTGGGTGGGCTTAGTGTTTGAAGCCGCTACCGCCCCGCCACCCGTCGCCCCCTTCGGGGGCGGTGACGAAGCTGGCGCAGAAGCAGATGCCGAAGCCTCCTTGCCTGTGCCGGCACTGGGCGTCTTCTCATTGGTGAGAGGGTCAACATCCGCAGGGCCAGGGCTCCCCTTCCCGTTGAGCAAGTTGGGAGCCGGCCGAATGAGGCCATAACCGAGGTACATGCTCGGATCGTTCTTCGGCCAGTCGCGGCCTGCGGTGTCAATGAGGACGCGTAGGACCTGGTTGGCCGTCCAGTTGGGGTGTTTGGACCAGATCAGGGCGGCGGAGGCGGAGGCGATGGCTGTGGCGGCACTGGTTCCGTCTCCGTCGTCACAGTACGAGCGGAAGGTCTCATCGCACCAGGCAGGAAGACCTACGCCTGGGGCCGCCAAGTCAACGTAGTCACCGCGTTCAGAGAACTTTGCGACCTTGCCGGACTTGTCCGCAGCGGAGACTCCCGTGACAGACGGGTATGCGGCTGGATACCCGATGAAGTTCTTCTTCTCTCTGTCATTTCCGACGCTGGCAAACATCAATTTGCCCTTCGAGGCAGCGTACTTCACTGCTTCTTTCTGCTCTGGATACATGTAATCAGAACCGAAGGACATGCTGATGATTTGGGCGTCACTGTCGGCCGCCGCCCGAATTGCTTCGGCATCCCGGCTACCCTCTTTACCGAACTTGTCGCCCAGATTGGTGCGGAAGGATACGACTTCCGCTCCTGGCGCCAAACCCTTGATCCCCCCGCCTCGGCCGGATCCCACGATCAGCTCCGCCATCGTGGTTCCATGCCTGTCGTAGTCATCCAGGGACCCACCAGGCAGGTCTGTCAGGTCCTTGCCCGGCTGAACGCGGCCTTCAAGGGAAGGCGTCTCCGAGACCCCCGTGTCGATAACCGCGACTTTGATTCCCTTGCCAGTGCTGACTTTCCACAGGTCATCGGCACCCATGGCATCCAAGTGCCACTGTTGAGACCGAACATCGTCAGCAACAGCGCTCGGGGTCAACGCGATTGACACGAGAGCCAACACACCTACTGTCGAGCCCACGCGAGCGGCAAATCTCCGTGCTGACCGCGAAAACGGCTCGACCCATTGGCCATGTCGGTCGAACTTTGGCTCCATGCCCTGCACGTCCTCGCTCACGATCAGTCGATTACCGGCGGTACTTGCCGCCGGCTGCTGGGCAGATGTGTTTCCTCGTCCTCAACCAGGTGACCCGGCCGCTGCGAGCCCTCGTCTTCGTCCAGATCAGAGTGTTGCCTGTTGCTCCCGGAACCACGGACCAAGCCTGCTCCACCAGCAGTGAAACCGTCCTTGCCGCTCCCGCGGGTGGGCACACGCCCCCTGGGGGCCCCGACAACACCATCTGCATTAGCGGTGGATCGGCGAGGCAACTGTCCCCCATTAGCCGGGCGGCCCTGGGGTGTGGCTCCCACAACCCCGCGCTGGTTTCCGCCTCCACCTGTGGTTCTCGAACCACCAGCACCCTCGGCGCCAACGACCGGGCCGCGCGACATCCCGGACTTGCTAGAAGTCGACGCCGGGCCAGAGACAGGCCGCCCCCCAACAACGCCATTGGCGCGTCCCGCACCAGTCCCGGGCATGCCAGAACGCGGGCCCACCCCTTCGTTGGGGCGAGGTGTTCCTCCGGTTACAGCACGCCCCAGCGGCGGCTGACCAGTTGCCGTCGGACCACTGAGGCTTCTTCCCGTGGCCGTCTGCCCTGCGCGTCCACTCGGACTCGAGGGAGCACGTCCGGGCCCCCCAGCCGGTCCAGCCGGACCCGTGGTTCGCCCCTGAGCCGGTAGTGGGAGCTTCGAGCTTCGTGCGGGTGCTGAGGTCCGAGTCACGGGGCCACTAATCGCAGGGTTCCGAAGACCACCCCCGAGGGGAGGAACAGGTTCACCACCAATACCCGTTGGACCAGGGCCTGGAGGCGGCGAACCGTGTGCCGGACTGACGGTTTGCGGGGGCAAGGTACCGACACTGTCAATCTCCGTGCCAACAGACGGGTCCGGGGTCACGTTCAAGCCGCCCGGGGCGGTGATCGGACCACGTTCGGCGATCCGGGGCGGCGAGGAGTCGTCCGAAGGTGCGGGGTCTGACATCGCAGTGTCGACGGGGCCAGGAGTCCTCTCCTGAGCTGCGGCGGGAAGCGCAGTGGAACTCGCCGCCTCACGTCCCCCACCACCAAGACCATCATCGCTGAGCACCGGCCTCGGTACTCCCACGTTCGGCATCGCCGAAAACGTAGGCGGCTCCTGCCCAGCCATCGAATGCTGCGACACCTGGTAGAACGACGACAACCGGTTCATCTGGTTGATCGCCTCTTGGCGATGGTTCTCCGCCTTCGCCGCGGCGTCGTACTCCGCATTGCCGTCCACCCGCTTGGGGGTGGGGATGTCCTCGAGCATCTTCGGATCGGCGCGCTGGTCCCGGGGCGGCATGGAGCTACGGACAGATGCCAGCCCCGCACCGGCCGAAGCGATCTGAACGCCGGCGGTGTCGGCGTAGTCGGCGAGCCGATGAGCGTCCTTGACGAGGTTCAGGCCCCACGCTTTGAACGCGCTCGCCGCCTCGCCCTGCCAGTCAGCACCTTTGATGTGCTTGTCGAGTTCCTTGGCAGCCGCGGCGATGGCATCGCGCGCATTCTTGAGCGCGTCTCCCGCGCTCTCCAAGTCTGCGGGCTTGGCTTGCTCGACGAGGTCGATCATGTCGTTGAGGCGGTGGCCTTCGAAGCTCACGGGCCACGCCACCCGGAGTCAGAGCTGTCGTCGCCATTGCTACGAGGCGAATCCGGCAAGCCGTTCTCCTCGCGTTGAGCGGCAGCCGCGTCACGGTCGATCCTGGTCTGGATCGCCCAGAAGCGCTGCCTCAGGTCCTCGTTAAGGTCGTCGAAGCCAGCACCCGCCGCGCGCACGGCGATCCCCATGGCATCGATCTGGTCGCCCAGCATCTTGGACAGCGAGGTCAGCCGCTCGTGTACTTGGTCGTACTGCGAGTACAGACCGTCGGCCGCAGGGAAGGCACTGCCCTCACCGCTGAAGGAGCCGCGAGAGAGCTTGTGCACTCCGACCTTGCTTGAACCACCCGCCGAAGCCTCGAACTCCGTCAGTAGCGTGTCGATGCGCTGCCGAAATGCCTTCAGCGCACCCAGCCCCTCCCTGAGGTCGGCGCCCGACGACGGCTCCGCACCTCCGCGCCCCTCTGTAGCCAGCACGATGCCTTCCCTCCCCGTTACCGGCCCGCCCCGATCGCTTCACGATCGCGGTGGCTCGGTGGTCACTTATCGCGCACGCGTCACTCTAGTCATACTGAGCGTGACAGCCAACTGGACTTTGCATTAGGTCAGTTGCGAAGTGGCCAACAGACGAAGCCCCCGCTGGTGCCAAATCCAGCCACAAGCGACGACTCGGTACATCGACAGGGCCACTACCGGCCAACGGAATCGAGGCGCCTACGCACAACACCCCAAGGGGAAACACGCGTTGTTAGGTTGAGCCGCAGTGGTGTCATCCGTCAGGGGTGGCCGAGCTCACGGGGGAAGGATGTGCCCATGGCCTGGGATGAGTGGGAACAGCTGAAGTCGCAGACGGCGGAGCATCAGCCGACACACATGCAACTGAACCAGACAGATCCCGGGACGGGCGGCGGCCCCACCGCGGATCCCGGCTCCTACGGTGACCTCGAGGTCAGCGAAGCCGGTTTGGCGAAGATCGGCGAGCACGCACACGGCCTGTTCGAGCGCCTCTGGGATGAGGCTCGAGTAGCGGTGCCGAGTACCGACAAGGCTGCGGGGAGCCTGACGACGCAGGGCTTCGCGCTAGGCGGGGCTCTGCAGCACGTGTCAACCCGCTGGGATGAACAACTCAAGTCTCTGCGAGACGCCTGCGGACACATCTCCAACCACATGCGGGTCACCAAGAAATTGCATGCGGGCGACGACGAGTACATTCGCCGCCAGATGAGCAGCATCGACACCCTCGACGCGGGCTTCAACGAACGAGTCGGCGAGCCCGGAAAGCCGAACCCTGTGTACGGAGAACCGAGCAAGAAGAAGGACAGCTGATGGACCTCGAAGCCCTCCGTTCCGCCAACTTCTCGATGCTCGACGACGCCATCTCCGACTGGACGACGATGGTCGGCAGCCTTAACCGCATGGAGGAGTCAGCCCGTAAAGGGCTCAAGACTGCGGCCAACAAGGCCAACTGGGCAGGGGTGAACGCCACCGTCTCCAAGGAGTTCATTGGAAAGACGGCCGAGGAGTTCAATGACGCCCACCTCCAGGCCAAATCCATCCGCGACATCCTCACAGACACTCGAGATGAGCTCAAGGACTATCAAAGGAAGTTGAAGACGGCCATCAAGAACGGCCTGGACAAAAACCTGAAGGTCACGGCAACCGGCAGTGGGTTCACTGTCAGGGCGGACAGTCCCTCCGACGGCACGGCGAAAGGGAAGACGGCCTCTGATCCCAGCGAGGGTGACGTCACGGCGCTGCGGGACGAGATCCAGGAGATCCTGAACAGGGCCACGGAGAGCGACACCACAGCCAGTACGGTTCTTCAGGCCATCGCCGACCAAAGCACGGTCGGATTCTCCGGGGTCGAATACAGCGACAGGGATGAAGCGGCCGATGCCATCAAGAAGGCCGATGAGCTCTCCAAGTTGGCCAAGAAGGACCCGGAAGATCTCAGTACGGCAGAATTCGACAAGTTGAACGCGGGCTTCAAGAAGTTCGGGGACGACGAGCTGTTCTCCCAACGGTTCGCCACCAACCTTGGGGCGAAGGGGACGCTGGAATTCTGGGCCGGCATCAATGATCCGAACGCGAACCCAGAGTTGAACTACGCGCGGCACGATAAATTTGACGACCTCCAGAAGAATCTGAGCCTCACTCTTGCCACCGCCACTCAGAGCGATGCACTGAGCATGACGGAATGGACCAATAAAGTCATCGACATGGGTGACCGCCGCATCAGCGGGGGTGCCATGGGGTTCCAGGTCATGAGCAATCTCATGCGCTGGGGAGACTACGACGATCAGTTCATGGCGCGCTATGGCACGGAACTAATGAGGACTGAGAAGGAGCTGACCGGTAATGGCAGAAACAGCCGTCCGGCCTGGCAGCACACGGGAGGCGACCCCCTGCTTAACCGCACTGGCAGCGACAGCGGATGGGACCCCCTGGCGGGATTCATGAAGGGACTGTCAAACAGCCCTGCTGCAGCTACAGATTTCTTTAACGATGAATTTATCTCAAAAGAAGACGAAGGTAACCCGTTCGCACGCGGCGACAAGAAGGAACCTTCCTCGCTATCGAACTTCCAGTACCTGTTCGAGGAGAGAGAATGGCCCAAAGAATTCGATTCCAACGGCGAGGAAAGCAACACTGGACGCAATAACCTTGCGTTGGCACTGGAGGCTGCCACCACTGGACACCCCGCAGGCGAGCTTCCCACGATGGACACACCGGCCCATAGTGAAGAGCAGGCCAAATTGATGGAGAGCATTGTCGTCTCCATCGGGGAAGATAGCGCACGTCTTACAGATCACGGGTTCATGTCTGACAGTATGGGTCAGATCGCCGCAGAATATCTACCAGATATTAACAGGGCCTTGACAGATGTCAGTCCGGAGAACAAGAGCGTCCCAAAGCTCTTCCCGATTGCTGGTGCCGCAGCCGATCTGGAGCACCTCGATGTCACGCGATTTTTGGTCAGCGTGGGACAGAGTCCTGGCGGAAACGCAAGTATCGAGATCGGCCAGAAGAATTACATGGCCAACCTCATGGATTACCACCTCAACCCTGACCTTCCTGCGGATCGACAGTATCTACATTCCGCAGAAGATTCCATCAAGGAAGTTACCCGAAAGTCTGCCGAGGTCGGGGCAACACTCGCCATTGGTCGACAGGAGGCCATTCTCGGGCCAGCGGGGAGTGAAGGGAAGAGTTTTGATGACTCCATAAGCCAGAAGAAGAACTTCTGGTCAGGTGCTGTTGGGACTGGAATCGGTGTCGGTGTCGGCGTCGCCTTCGTCGCCTCGCCTGTTGCGGGGGCCGCTGCAGGCGGCGCTGCAGGAACCGTAAGCAGCATGGTTCTTGAGCAGCTCTTCAAGGACGCCGATTCAGGCACCCTGGGGGCCGCTGGGAGGGAAGCAGGAGTCCTCTGGGAAGACAGCAAGGACAAGAATACCGAATTGAGTCGCATCGCATCAGTTGAAGCCGACAAAGCGAATGGCGGAAAATATTCAGATAAAGTCGAGGGATGGACATCCTCCGCCACGGCTGACGGTTTCAACGATGGATCCACCTCAGCTCGCCACATGGCAGACGATCTGACGACGGAGATTCAAGCATGACTTTCTGCTGACATTCTGACGTCCTCCGGCGACTCTCACCACTGGAATCCTCTTGAGAAATACAGAAAGCAACATCCGATCTAGGTCAGCGATTACGCTGGCCTCGATCTGCAGTCTGATAACAGTCGGATGCTCAGGATCGGAAACGGAATATACCGTCCCCAGCACCCTTTGCGGAACCAAAATCCAAGCCGCCCTGCTAAAGCCCGTCCTGCCAAGAGGCAAGAACCTGTCCGCACATCCGACCGCTACGGACTGGAATAAGCGATGCCGCCTCCATGTCGACGGCAAACCAGTGTTCTCGGCCACTGCAGAATGGCGGGAGGGTGACACTTCCCTGGCACAGGTAGCGACCGACGCCATCGGCGTTGATCCCGGTGACAGCGAAACAGCAGACGGCCGATACATTTACTCAAAGAGTGGCGCAGTTGGTCTGGTGAGTTGCTCCAATCAGCGCAACCTGAGGGAAAAGCTGTTCGTATCGGTAAGAGTCGTACAGGACTCAGCGACTGCAGCCCAGATAGCGAAGCTCATCACTGCATATAGTAAATCCGTGGCAGCATCCGATTATTGTGAAGTCCGGGAAGGCGAAAAGTAGGGCCTCGAAATTCGACTCCTGGGCCAAGTCAAGTACGCCGGGATCTTGCTGCCTTCCGCCTGCGCCAATCCCGCACAGCCACCCCCGCCCCGCCGAGCCCCGCCACCAAAACCGCCGCGCCCACGGTCACGTACGTGGCGATTCGGGTTGTTCGTTCTTCCGCTGTTTCGCCGAGGTGTAGTTCGGCTGGGGTCGGGGCTTTCGCGTGGGTGATGCCCTCTTCAGCCCTCGGGGTCTCGATTGGGTGGTCGTCTTCCGTCAGGGCTCGGACCGGATCCACCACTCCCCAGCCGACCAGGCGGTCGTGACCTGCCACCGAGCGTTCCGCTGTTTGTTTGATCTGGGCCGTGATCTGGCGGGGCGTCCAGTCGGGGTGCTTGGACTTGATCAGGGCCGCCACGCCCGCGACGTAGGGGGCCGAGAAGCTTGTGCCGTTGTCCGAGCAGTGGCCGCCGAGCGGGACAGTGGAGATCATGTCCACGCCCGGGGCAGCCACGCCCACGAACTTGCCTGACTGGGAGAACGCGGCCCGTTCGTTGTTGCGGTCCGATGCCGCTACCGCCAGGACGCCCTCGTAGGAGGCCGGGTAGGTCGGTTTGACGTTGCCCCCCAGGCCGTCGTTGCCGGCCGACGCCACGATCACCTTCCCGCGCGTGAGTGCCCTGTCGACCGCCTGCTTCAGCATCGGGGCCGGCTCCACGGCGTTGGCCGTGTCCTGGGAGATGTTGATGATGTCCGCCCCCGCTGCGACCGCGTGGTCGATCGCCCTGGCAAGAGTCTTTGTGTCGCCGTGGCCCTCCGCGTCGTTCTGCTGGATGGGGATCAGCGTCGCGTCGGGGGCCAGGCCCACGAAGCCGGTGCCCTTGGTCGGACGGGCCGCGATGATGCCCGCCACGCGCGTGCCATGGCCGACGGAGTCCGTCGTGCCGTTCTCCTTGCCGCGCTCGATCTTGTCGCCGTTCTCGTCCTTGAGGTTCTTCGGGAGCAGATTTCGGCCCTTTGACACGTCCACCGCGCTCTTGAGCTGCGGGTTTTTGATGTCCACCCCTGTGTCGATCACCGCCACCCGTACGTCCTTGCCGGTGGACTGGCGCCACAGCTCGTCGAGGAGCACCCGCTGTAGCGACCAGGGGCGGCCCGCGTACTTGTCGCCTCCGAAGGTGCACTGGTCGCCTGCCGCGGTCGCAGTGGGTGCCGCGAGCACCGTTGCCGTCGCGATCATCGTCAGTGTCGCCGCCGTGGCCGCGGCGGCGACCGGCCAGGGCCAGCGCTGTGCGTACCTCATCGTCAGAATCTCCTGCCGCCTAGGAGCCCTGCGGCTGGCGTGCCGCCGAGGTCGACAGACGCGGACCCGTGGGGAGGAACGTGGACCAGGAGGCCGGCACCGGGGTCGCGTCCACGTTCCCGTAGCCGAGCCGGGTCTGCGCCTGCTGCGCCTCTTGTCGCTGTTGCTCGCGCTGTTTGGCCGAGGTACCGATGCCCGCGTCGTCCGTGGCGCTGTCGCTGTTGGACTGCATCGCGTAGCGCAGGCCCGTGTCCGTGGCCAGGAAGACGCCGCCCGCCTTGGGCTCCGAACCGGTGAACTGCCGGTAGAGCAGCCCCGATCCGGCCGATACGTACGCGCTGGACGAGCCGGTGGGCAGCGTGGCCGGGAAGTCCGTCCCGGCCCATGTGCTCAGCGTGGTGTCTCCATCGTCGCCGTCGACCTTGCGAAGGACGTTGCAGATGGTGTTGCGGCTGCCCGCACTTTCGGCGGCCTCATTGGCAGTCACCGGAGCCTGGCTCGGCCATTTGTACTCCGAACCGAACGTCTTGAGGTCCGGGACGAAGGCGCCGGTACTCAGGTTGCGGGCGTTCCCGTCCTGACCCACGGGGACCAAGTCCGGGCTGCCTAGGAGCAATTGCGCCGTGAAGTCGGAGACCGGGGAGATGCGTCCGGGCTCCACTACGTAGTGCTGCGTCCCCGCACCCTCGGATGCCTTGAGGACCATGCCGACCCGGTTCGCCTGCCGGTCCTGGAGGCCCTTCACGTTGGCGGCCGCTCCGGGAACACCTTCCACCTTCGGGATGGTGATCGGGTCTCCGTAGTTCAGGGTCTTGAGCCACTCGCTGGAGACCCGCTGAGGTTTATGGCCGGAGTCCACGATGGTGCGCAGGACATTGAATTTGTCCTTCTCGGCGATCCGGTAGGCCTTGCCCCGGGCATCCACCACATAGCGGACCTTGTCGGGGCCGACCACGTACAACAGCTCACCGCCGCGCAACCGTTCGCTGCCCTCGGTCTTCTTCTGCTCGCGCTCCGCCAGGATGAACGCGGCCTTCTGGATCGCTCTTCCGCCTTCGCCGGGGCGCTCGCACACCGCCCAGCGTTTGGCGGATCCGGCCTCGGATTCCGAGGGCAGGCGGTCGGGGGCGTACGGGATGCCGATGGTGGCGCCGTGGGGAATCGTGCCCTTGTCGAGGACCGACTCGTCGACGTTGATGACGTCGCCCTTGCCGGCGTCGAGGAGCAGCTTCGCCGAGGCCATGTTGAGCACCGGGTGCAACTGACGCTTGCCATCAGTTTTCAGGACCACGTATCGCGTCGTGGACTTGCTCGCGATGATCACGTGTTCCTTGGGCTTGTCCCAGCCCGGCTTGGCCGCCGGTTTGAACATGCCCCACGCGCCGAAGACGGCCAGGACGATCACTCCGACGATGAGGCCGGGAACCACGCCACGCAGCGGGCGTGGTGCGCCTTCCTCCGAGCCTGATGGTGACGGCTGGATGAAGGACGCCAGCGTGCGGCGCTTCGCGAAGGTGTAGGCGTTGAGCTCGTCCCGCCGTGATGCCATGAGTGTCTGCTTCTCCCCCGTGCAGCGCCGGGGGCATGCCACCCCCACCCTCCGTTGTCAGACCCGGCCCCTACTATGCCTGTTGAGTAATCGCGCGTGTGGGGTGGGTAAGGTTCCCGGGCACTCCTGGGGTGCATGTTCCGTGACCACCAGGGTGATTCGGGAGAATATACGGGGGTTGGACTGATGGCTGCCGCAGCGCGGACCGGGGCTCGGGGGACGTCGAGGCCTGAGAATCAACGGCAGGCAGCACCCGGTGGTGCCGACGCCTCGGGATCCCGAGGGCCCGTCATCTTCCATCTCCGCGCGCGCTCGGCACAGTTCGGCTCGTTTCGCTTGCAACGGCTTGTACTCATCGAGGTGGCGGCGGCCCTCCTGCTGGCCGCCTGGGTGATCGACCCGCTGGCCGTCGTGCCGACCGCTGTCGTCGCCGTCGTCCTGGTGCTGCTGGCAGTCGTACGCCCTCGTGGCCGTGCGTGGCACGAATGGTTCGGCACCGCGCGGGCATTGCGGGCACGCAAGCGCCGGGCGGCGAATGCTCCGATACCGCCGGGCACGGAACCTGCGTTCGCCCCGGCCGTCGAGTGCGACCCGGCCCTGCGCACGTATGTCTACGGGGACCGGGACCGTCGCCAGGTCGGGATGGTCGGGGACGGTACGTTCGTGACCGCTGTGCTCCAGGTCGAGTCGGACGCGACCGCGCTGCGGGCCGAGCGCGGACGCCATCCCCTGCCGGTGGGCCTCGTGCGCGACGCCCTGGAGGTGGACGGCATCCGCCTCGAGTCGGCGCAGATCGTGCAGCACACCCAGCCGGCGCCCGCGCTGCATCTTCCCCAACAGTCGGTGGCCGTCAGTAACTACGCCCCGCTGCAAGCCCAGACCGGAGCACCGGCCGTACGCATCACCTGGGTTGCCCTGAAGCTTGATCCTGAGCTCTGCCCCGAGGCTGTCGCCGCGCGCGGGGGCGGCTTCGTGGGGGCTCAGAAGTGCGTGATGCGCTCCATGGATCAGCTGGCCAGTCGACTCACGGGGGCCGGATTCCGTGCGACAGCGCTCACCGAGGAGCAGCTGGCCGCCGCCATCGCGACTTCGGCGGGCGCCAATCCGCTGGTCACCGCGGAGGCCGGGCGGGCCGAGCTTCCGGAGCGCAGGACGGAGGAGTCCGCACGCTCCTGGCGCTGCGACAATCGCCGTCACACGACCTACTGGGTTCGGCGCTGGCCGCAGTTGGGGAGCGCGAGCGGCCCGTCACTGCCTCAGCTTGTCGCGCTGCTCACCGCCATCCCGACACTCGCGACCACGTTCAGCCTCACCCTGCGCCACGGTGAACGGCAAGAAGTGTCGCTGTGCGGGCATGTGCGGGTCACCGGGCGCAGTGACGCCGAGCTCGACGCGGCTCGGCGGGCGTTGGAGCAAGGCGCCCGGCAGGCCGGCGCGGGGCTGGTCCGACTCGATCGCGAGCAGTTGCCCGGGATGCTCGCCACTCTGCCGCTCGGGGGGACCCGCTGATGTCCGTCACTGATCCGACCACTCCGACCGCGCCGCCCGCTCAGGGCGAGGGGTTCCGCACGGCGATGCGCAGCGGGTTCGGGTTGCTCGGTCCGCGGCACCGTCGTCACGCGCTCTCCGCCGAGCAAGTGGATGCGCTGGCCTTGCCCATCGGTGACGATGGCGTCGTGATCGGCGTGGACGCGCAGGGCCAGCCCTCGGTGCTGGGCGTCAACCGGCCCACTCCCTATGACGTACTGCTCATCGGAGGGTTGTGGACGGCGCAGGTCATCGCGTTGCGGGCAGCCGCGACGGGGGCGCGGGTGGCCGTGGAGACCGGTCGGGCAGCAGCTTGGGCGCAGCTCGTGGAGGCCCTCGGTGTCGGGCCGAGCGGTATGTCGGTGCATGACGTGGGGCGCGTTCCCCCGCAGGGTGCGTCCGCGGGAAGTCCGGTGCTCGTGGTGCGGGACTGTGGCATGCGGCCGCCACGGGGACGGGTGGTGTCCGGGCCGTGGCAATCGGTGCTGACGCTGCTGCCCTATCTGAGTCCGGTCGCGCCTCGGCTGATCCGGCAGGCGCGGCTCGTGGGCGTGCAGCGGGTTTCACCGGATGAGGCGATTCAGATAGGGCGGTCCGTGGGGCTGCCGCGCGGTGAGGTGGAGGCGCTGCCGACGCTTGCTGACGGGGTGACGTTGTGGTGTGGCGATCGTGATCGGCAGTACGTGATGACGCAGGCGACGGACGCCGAGACCGGATTGTTGGGTACGGCACGGAGGATGGATTGAGCGGGCGGTTCGTGTCGGTTGACCGAGCGAATTAGCCAACATTTGGCGCCTGTTGGTTGATTTGTCCCTCGGTGTTTCGGATACGGGGATCGATCCTGTGGGGGGCGTGATGGAAAGGACAGGATTCGTGGGGTGGGCTGCCCTGCCGTGCTGGTGCTTTTGGTGATTAGGCTGGTACTGGACGCGTCGCCAGAACCCGGGAGTGGGTGGTGCGCGTCCACCACGGGGAGAGCCATGGCGGATCGGACGACAGAAACGGTCGCCCTCCCACCACGGCACGAGGGTGCTCGACCACATCAGGAGGCATTGTGAACAGCGATCGGGACGAGATCCGCGGGGGCTGGGACACACCCGTCGATGATCAGTCCGACGCGGAGTCCGCTGCCGAGACGACGGGCGAGTTCACCATCGACTACGCCCCTCCTGCCTGGTATACGCAGAATGCGTCCGGTAGTGCGGGGGAGACTCCTTCGGCTTCGGCTTCCACTGGGGCGCCCGCCGCGGCGTCTTCGGCTGTTGCTGAGCCTGTGTCTTCGCCTTCCGTTGAGCCGGTCGCTCCTCCCGCTCCTCCCGTTGCTCCTGAGCCGCAGGCTCCTCCCGTCGGGCCGCCTGCCGGGGTGCCCAAGCTGCCTGTCGGTGGGGGGTTCCAGCCTCGGGCCGATTGGGCTGCGCCTGTTGCTCCGCCTGCTTCTGCTCCTTCTCCTGTTCCGGCTCCGGCTCCTCTTCCGGCTCCGGCTTCCTCTCCTGAATCCTCTGGGGACTCTGAGGGTGGGGCGCCTTCGGGGGGTGCCGCTGACTGGAGTGGGGCCGTTGCTGGTGTTGCCTCCTCCGTCCACGTGACCGGGGTCGTTCCTAAGCCTGAGGTGGCGCCTGAGCCTGAGGTGGCGCCCCAGCCTGTGGTCGAGCCCGAGCCTGAAGCTGCGGCTGATTCCGGGGGGTCTTCCTCGGGTTCCGCTTCTGTTGCTCCTTTTGCTGACAGCAGCGGCGATCTTGAGAGTGGCGCCACCATGCGGTTCTCCTCTTCCGCCCTGAAGCGGGAGATGCGCGAGATCGAGGAGCGGGCCGCCGCTTCGAAGGCCGCCCAGGATAATGTCGATGCCGATGTCGAGGGTGATGGCGGTGGCGATGACGTTGCGCCTCCCGCTGGTGAGGCCGGGGCTGACGATGAGGTTTCGGCTGGTCGTGATGATGAGCAGGCCGAGCCTTCCCTGCTGGCTGCGGCTGGGCTCTCGTCCGAGGATGCCGATGCCGAGGCCGAGGCCGAGGCCGAAGCCGGCGTAGACGGGGGCTTGGGTGCTTCGGGCCTTCATGTTTCCGGCTCTGATGACTCCGATGACTCTCCTGTTGTTGATGCCGATTCCGGTGCCTCTGATGAGGTTCGTGACGTCGTGCCGCAGGATGCCGTTCCTGAGGGCTCCTTGACTGCCGCGCCCGTCGATGAGGTGCAGGACTCTCCGCCGCCGTCCTGGACTCCGCCGCCCGCGCCGAACGGTGGGCTTCCGCCGCTGCCGCCCGCCTTCCAGCCTGCCGCGCCCACTTCTGCGCCGCAGTGGCCCGTTCCTGGTCAGGCCGCCTCGACGCCGCCGGTTGCGGCCGAGCCCGTGCAGCCGCCCGTGCCTCAGCAGGCAGAGCCTGCCCCTGCGCCCGTTCAGCAGCCGGCTCCGCAGGTCTCGCCTCCGGCTTGGCCTTCGCCTACCGGGCCCGTGGCTCCCTCGCCCGTTCCGCCTGCGCCCGCTCCTGTTGCCGAGGCTCCGGCGCCCATTCCGGCGCAGGCTCCGGCTCCGGCGCCAGTTGCTGATGCTCCTGCGCCTCCCAGTGGGTACGGCTTCCCGCAAGCTGCCGCTCCTGAAGCTTCTGGGGCGCCTGCTGGGTATGGGTTTCCGCAGGCGGCGCCGCAGGCTCCTGCTCCCGCCGCTCCTCCGCAGCAGCAGGGGAGCTATGGATTCCCGCAGCAGGGTCCGCCTGCGCCAGTGCATCCCAACCCCCCTGCCGCGCAGGGTAGTTATGGGTTCCCGCAGCCGCCTGCGCCTCAGGCTCAGCAGCCCCAGCCCCAGCCCCAGCCGCTCCCTGCTCAGCAGCAGCCGCAGGCTCAGCCTCAGCCGCAGCCCCCGGTTCAGGCTCAGGCTCAGCCGCCCGTCGATCCCCGTACCGGCGCTGCCTGGCCGCAGCCCGTGCAGCACGATCAGCGGGAGCGGACCAACCCTGGTGCGCCCCTCGGGTACACCGCCGCCGTCGAGCTGTCCTCCGACCGGCTGCTGCGCAACACCAAGCCGAAGGCCAAGAGCAGTCGGCCCGCGGCCGGCGGCTCCCGGTTCAAGATCGGCGGCAAGAAGGAAGAGGCCGAGCGGCAGCGGAAGTTGGAGCTGATCCGGACCCCGGTTCTGTCCTGCTACCGCATCGCCGTCATCAGCCTCAAGGGCGGCGTGGGAAAGACGACCACCACCACCGCGCTCGGCTCGACGCTCGCCACCGAGCGGCAGGACAAGATTCTCGCCATCGACGCCAACCCCGACGCCGGTACGCTCGGGCGCCGCGTGCGCCGCGAGACCGGGGCCACCATCCGTGACCTCGTGCAGGCGATCCCGTACCTCAACTCGTACATGGACATCCGGCGCTTCACCTCGCAGGCCGCGTCCGGGCTCGAGATCATCGCCAACGACGTCGATCCGGCCGTCTCGACCACGTTCAACGACGAGGACTACCGGCGCGCCATCGACGTGCTGGGGAAGCAGTATCCGATCATCCTGACCGACTCCGGTACGGGGCTGCTCTACAGCGCCATGCGCGGTGTTCTCGATCTCGCCGATCAGTTGATCATCATTTCGACGCCGTCCGTGGACGGGGCGAGCAGTGCCTCCACGACGCTGGACTGGCTGTCCGCGCATGGGTACGCCGACCTTGTCTCGCGCTCCATCACCGTCATCTCGGGAGTGCGTGAGACCGGGAAGATGATCAAGGTGGACGACATCGTGTCGCACTTCGAGACGCGGTGCCGCGGGGTTGTCGTCATTCCGTTCGACGAGCATCTCGCCGCTGGGGCCGAGGTCGATCTCGACATGATGCGGCCGAAGGTGCGGGAGGCGTACTTCAACCTCTCCGCGATGGTGGCCGAGGACTTCGTGCGGGCTCAGCAGCAGCAGGGGCTTTGGACCTCCGACGGGAATCCGCCTCCGGTGGTGGCGCCGCCCCTGCCGGGGCAGGGGGGTTATCCCGGGCAGCAGGGGGCTGTGCCTGGGCAGCAGCCTTATGGCGGGCCGGTGCCGCAGCCTGGGCAGCAGCCTTATGGGGGGCAGGCGCCTCAGCCCGGGCAGGCTCCTCAGCCCGGACAGGCGCCTCAGCCTGGGCAGGCGCCCTATCCCGGGCAGGCGCCCCAGCACGGGCAGGCGCCGTACCCCGGGCAGGCTCCCCCGCCCAGGCAGGCTCCTCAGGCTGGGCAGGTCCCCCAGCAGCCGTACGCTCCTCAGCAGCCTCAGCAGCAGCCGCCGCAGCAGCAGGCCGCTCAGCCGGGGCAGCCTTATCCGCAGCAGCCCGGGGCTCCGCAGGGGTGGCAGCACGCTGCTCCTCCGCAGGTGCCTGCGGGGCCGGGGCCCGGGCAGCCGTTCCAGGTGCCTCAGCAGCCTCAGCCGCAGGGTCAGCCTCAGCCGGGGCAGGCTCCTCCCGCCCAGGCCCAGGCCGCCCAGCCTCAGCCCGGGCAGGCGCCCGGTCCCGTGCAGCCGGGGCAGCCCTACCAGCCCGGGGCTCCGTATCAGCCTCCCGGGCAGCAGCCGCCTGCGCCTGAGGCGCCCCAGCAGTAGCTTCCCGTCCCGCCCGCGTTCTCACTGGGCCCGCACCGCTCTCCGGTGCGGGCCCAGTCTGCTTCCCGCGGCCCGCGGCCGTCGCCGGCCAACAGACTTTCCCACCCACCCACCCGATTACCCCCCAGCCCCGACCGGGCATCAAAAGAACACGAGGGCGGGCGGCGGCCCACAAACCAAGACCCTCAAGCGAAAACCCGCAAGCGGAGGCGCCCGAGCCGCGCCCCCGAACGAGACCGCACGAGCCATCCCCACGAGCAGGCACACCCCGCAGCTCTCCCCCCGTGCCTCTCCCCCGAACACTCCCCACCCCCCTCCCTCCCCACCAGCCCCTCCCCCCGCCGTCACCCCCCGACCAGCCATGCGTCACAGGTCTTGACCAATGCGGATGAAATACAGGTCAACTCGTTATTTCCGCAGGCCACATGGGGTTCACCTGCCGTTGACTGACGCAGACTGGCGCTGGTAGACACACACATCAACCAGCTGGCGTTCCTTGATCAACTAGCCATATCTGCGCGAGCGATGACGCGAGGTCACCGACCCATGGATACACAAGATCAGCACGGCAGAACACGGTCCCGCCGCACCACCGAGACGTCACCCGAAGCGCCTCCCGGGGCGTCGGCCACGGCGTCCGGGGTGGCCAAGGCGTCCAAGGCCTCCCGCCTTCCCCGGCTCCCCCTCCTCCTGGCGGCCGGAGCCGGAGCCCTCGCGCTCACCGCGGGTCTCGCCTCTCCCCTCAACCCGGCGCCCCAACAGGCCGAGGCCAAGGCCGACGGCAAGAAGACCCTCACCGTCGCGGTGGCGCAGAGCGTCGACTCGCTCAGTCCCTTCCTCGCCCAGCGGCTCCTCAGCACCAGCATCCTGCGTCTCACCAACGAGTACCTGACGAACTACGACGCCAAGGACAACCACGCGATCCCGGGGTTCGCCACCAAGTGGGAGCCCTCCGCGGACAAGCTGACCTGGACGTACACCATCCGGGACGACTCCAAGTGGTCCGACGGCAAGCAGGCGACCGCCGAGGACGCGGCGTACACGTTCAACCGGCTGATGTCCAAGCAGGGCACCGCCACCGCCAACTCCGGCTTCGTCGCCAACTTCAAGAAGGTGACCGCCCCCAGCCCCACCAAGCTGGTCGTCGAGCTGAAGAAGCCGCAGGCCACCATGGCCGCGCTCGATGTGCCGATCGTCCCCAAGCACGTGTGGGAGAAGGTCGCCGACATCAGCAAGTTCAACAACGACAAGTCCTTCCCCATCGTGGGCAACGGCCCCTTCACCCTTGAGGCGTACAAGACCGACCAGTACGTGAAGCTGAAGGCCAACAAGGACTTCTGGCGCGGCGCGCCCAAGTTCGACGAGCTGGTCTTCAAGACGTACAAGGACCAGGACGCGGCCGTCGCGGCGCTCAAGAAGGGCGAGGTCTCCTTCGTGGCCGGCCAGCCCGCGCTGACGCCCGCTCAGGCCGCCGAGCTCAAGGGCACCGAGAACGTCAAGGTGAACGAGGGTCCGGGGCGGCGTTTCTTCGCGCTGGCCACCAACCCCGGGGCCAAGACACGCGACGGCAAGAAGTTCGGTGACGGTCACCCCGCCCTCCTGGACAAGAAGGTGCGCCAGGCGCTCTTCCTCTCCGTGGACCGCGAGGCGCTCGTCGACAAGGTCTTCCAGGGCCAGGCCGTCGAGGGCGAGGGGTACATCCCGCCGCGCTTCGCCGACTACGCGTGGAAGCCCTCCGCCGACCAGAAGCTGTCGTACGACCCGAAGAGGGCGGCCCAGCTCCTCGACGAGGCGGGCTACAAGAAGAACGGCGACGGCAAGCGCGTCGGCAAGGACGGAAAGGCGCTGGACTTCCGCATCCTCTGCCACGCCACCGACCCGAACGACAAGGCCGTCGGCAAGTATCTGAAGGAGTGGTGGGGCGACCTGGGCATCGGGCTCAAGGTCAACTGCCTCGACGACGTGTCCGTGCCCTGGTACGCGGGCGAGTACGACCTCGCGTTCGACGGCTGGTCGGTCAACCCCGACCCGGACTTCGTCCTCGGCATCCACTCCTGCGCCGCGCTGCCGGTGAAGGCCAAGGAGAGCGCCGCGACGGACAACTTCATCTGCGACAAGAAGTACGACGAGCTCTACGACAAGCAGCTGGCGGAGTACGACCCGGCCAAGCGCGCGCAGACCGTCAAGGAGATGCAGTCCTGGCTCTACGACTCCGGGTACATGAACATCTTGGCGTACCCGAACGCCGTCGAGGCCTACCGCACGGACCAGATCAAGTCCATCACCACCATGCCGACGGCCGCGGGCAACATCTACGGCCAGGACGGTTACTGGTCCTGGTGGTCGGCGGTGCCCGCAGATGGGAAGAGTTCCTCCAAGGACGGAAGCTCGACCGGTGTCATCATCGGTATCGCCGCCGCCGCGGTGGTGCTCGTCGGCGGAGGAGTCCTGTTCGCCCTGCGCCGCCGTTCGACCGCAGAGGACCGCGAGTAACGCATGACCGCTGACAGCAATCCCGCACTGCTCGACACCGAGGGCGCCGCGGCGACCGACGAACCGGCTTTCGCCGGGCCGTCGGCCCGCGGCCCCCGGGCCCGCAACACCCGCGCCTATCTCCTGTACGTGGCGGGCAAGCTCGGCGGCGCCGCCGTCTCGCTGTTCGCCGTCCTCGTCACCAGCTTCTTCCTGTTCCGCCTCATCCCCGGTGACCCGGTGAAGCAGATGACCGGCGGAAAGCGCGTGTCGGCCGAACAGCTGGACGCGATGCGCAAGGAGTTCGGCCTCGACCAGCCGGTCATGACGCAGTTCTTCGACTACTGCGGCAACGCGCTGACCGGCGACTTCGGCACCTCGTACCAGTTCCACACACCGGTGATGGACAAGATCACCGACGCGCTGCCCGCGACGCTCCTGCTCACCGGCACCGCGTTCGTGCTCTACACCCTCATCGGCATCTGGCTCGGCACCCGCACGGCCTGGCGCAACGGACAGCTCGGGGACCGCGTCCACACCGGCCTGGCGCTCACCCTGTACTCCGTGCCGTCCTTCTGGCTGGGGCTACTGCTGATCATCACCTTCTCGGTGGGGGTGGGCCCCATCCCGGGCCTCTTCCCGACCGGCGGGCTCGAATCCGGCGGTGAGACGGGCTTCGCGTACATCCTGGACGTGGCCCATCACATGGTGCTCCCCGTCATCACCCTGGTGGCGGTCGGGTACGCGCAGACGCTCCTGGTGATGCGCTCGTCCCTGCTCGACGAGATGGGCAGCGACTATCTGACGACCGCCCGCGCCAAGGGCCTGCGCGACGATCTCGTACGCCGTCGCCATGCCGTCCCGAACGCGATGCTGCCCACCGTCACGCTGATGTTCGTGAACCTCGGCACGGTGGTGGCGGGCGCGATCCTCGTGGAGACCGTCTTCTCCTGGCCGGGGCTCGGCGGGCTGTTCTACGCCGCGCTCAGCGTGCCCGACCTCCCCCTCGTCCAGGGTCTGTTCTTCGTCTTCTCCGCCGCGGTGATCCTGATGAACACCCTGGCCGACGTGATCTATCCGCTGCTCGATCCCAGGGTGGGCCGATGACGACCGAATCCGCACCGGCCACCCCCTCGGCCCCCACCCCGCCGGCCGAGACCCCGCCTGCCGCCCCGGCGAAGAGCGCGCGGGCCCTGGCGTGGGCCCGCAGGCGGCACTCGGCGGTCCGCTTCTGGCGCGCGTACCGCACCCACCGGGCCGGGCTCTTCGGCCTGGCCGCGCTCGTCGTCATCGCGCTCGTCGCCGTCTTCGCACCCCTCCTCGTCGGCTCCAACGCGCAGAGCGTGACGGACGCGCCGGGCAAGCCCATGGAGTCGCCCAGCGGCGAATTCCCGCTCGGCACCGACCAGTTCGGGCGCGATCTGCTCGGCCTCCTGGTGTACGGCGCCCGGATGTCACTGACCGTCGGGCTGCTCGCCGCCTTCCTCTCGGTGACCATCGGCACCCTCGTGGGGATCACCGCGGGACACTTCAAGGGCTGGTACGCCACCGTCATCATGCGTGTCACCGACTGGTTCCTGGTGATGCCGACGCTGGTGCTCGCCATCGCGCTCGCCGCGGTGATGTCCGGCTCCATCTGGACGATCATCCTGGCGATCGGCGTGACGACCTGGCCGACGACCGCGCGGCTCGTCCGCGCGCAGACCCTCGCCGTCGAGTCGCGCCCGTACATCGAGCGGGCGCAGGCGCTCGGCGGCGGCCACGGCCACATCATGACCCGGCACGTGCTGCCGAACGTGATGCCGCTCGTCCTCGCGCAGACCACTCTCGTCATCTCCAACGCCATCCTCACCGAGGCGACGCTCGCCTTCCTGGGCCTCGGGGACCCCACGGGCGTCTCCTGGGGCGGGCTGCTCCAGGACGCGCGCGAGGCGGGCGCGGTCAGCGCGGGCGATTGGTGGTATCTCGCTCCGCCCGGACTCGCCATCGCCGTCGTGGCCCTCGCGTTCACGCTGTGCGGCCGGGCCGTGGAGTCCGTGCTCAACCCCCGGCTGGGGGTCTCCCGTTGAGTGACGCGGACAAGGTGACGGGGACGGGGACGGAGACCAGCGTGACGGAGACGACGGTGACGGAACAGCGCACGGAGCAGCGCCTCCTGGACGTGCGGAACCTCGAAGTGACGTACGCGTCCGGGGCGGCCGCCGTGCGCGGCGTGAACCTCTCGGTCGACGCGGGCCAGAAGCTCGGCGTCGCGGGCGAGTCCGGCTGCGGCAAGTCCACGCTGGCGCTCGCCCTGCTGCGGCTGCTGCCCGCGGGCACGAAGGTGACCGGTGAGGTCCTGCTGGACGGCGAGGACATCCTCACCATGAAGTGGGGGCAGGTCCGCGCGGTCCGCTGGGCGGGCGCGTCGATCGTCTTCCAGGGCGCGATGCACTCCCTCAACGCGGTGCACCGCATCGGCGACCAGATCGCCGAGCCGATCCTGCTGCACAAGAAGGCGACCCCGGCGGGCGCGAAGAGGAAGGCCGGCGAGCTGCTCGAACAGGTGGGTCTGCCGGCCGCCCGCGCGGAGGCGTATCCGCACGAGCTGTCGGGCGGGCAGCGCCAGCGCGTGATGATCGCGATGGCGCTCGCCTGCGATCCGCGCCTGATCATCGCCGATGAGCCGACGACGGCCCTGGACGTGATGATCCAGGCGCAGATCCTGCGCCTGATCGAGCAGTTGGTGGCCGAACAGGACCTGGGTCTGATCATGATCAGCCATGACCTCGCGGTGCTCTCCGACACCTGCGACCGGCTCGCGGTGATGTACGCGGGCCGTGTCGTCGAGGAGGGCCCGGCCTCCGAGGTCTACGAGAACGCCCGGCACCCCTACGGAAAGGCCCTCTCCGCGGCCTTCCCGCGCATCGGCGACACGGCGTCCCGCTTCGCGCCGCGCGGCCTGCCCGGCGACCCGCCGGACCCGTCCCTGCTCCCCACCGGCTGTACGTTCCATCCGCGCTGCCAGGTCGCCCTCGACTCCTGCACGACGGAGGACCAGGCGCTGCGGGACGCGGGCCCCCGGCACCGCGCGGCGTGCGTGCACGCGGGCGCGCAGCTTCCGGCGCAGCCGACATCGGCGCCGGCGACGGCGGAGCGCACGCCGTGAGCCCCGACAGATCACGCACCGAGGAGCAGCGACGCATGACCACCGATGATCCCCTGCTGTCGGCGGGCGACCTGCACATCACGTTCCCCGGCCGCCGGGGCGCACCGCCCGCGCGGGCCGTGGACGGCGTCGACCTGGACATCAAGCCGGGTGAGATCGTGGCCCTGGTCGGCGAGTCGGGCTGCGGCAAGACGACCCTGGCCCGTTCGCTGCTCGGCCTGGTGACGCCCACGTCCGGCAGGGTCACCTTCGGCGGCAAGCCGCTCGACTACGCGGGCCGCGCCCTGAAGGCGTACCGCAAGCGCGTCCAGCTCGTGCTCCAGGACCCCAGCGGCTCCCTCAATCCCCGCCACACGGTGTACGAGGCCGTGGCGGAGGGCCTGCGCATCCACGGATACCGGGGCGACGAACAGGCCGCGGTCGCCGACGCGCTGTCCCGGGCGGGGCTGCGGCCGCCCGAGCGGTTCTTCCTGCGCTATCCGCACGAGCTGTCGGGCGGTCAGCGCCAGCGTGTCGTCATCGCGGGCGCGCTGGTCCTTGAGCCCGAACTGATCGTCGCGGACGAGCCGGTGGCGTCGCTCGACGCCTCGGTGCGCGGCGAGATCCTCGCCCTGCTGCTGCGCCTGCGGGACGAACTGGGTCTCTCCGCCCTGGTGGTGACGCACGACCTGGGGCTGGCGTGGAACATCGCGGACCGCGTGGCGGTGATGTATCTGGGCCGGATCGTCGAGACCGGGACGGTGGAGGAGGTCCTGACGTCACCTCAGCATCCTTACACGCAAGCTCTGTTGTCCGTCCTGCCGGAGGCTCCGGGCGATCCTGTGGTCCTCAGCGGTGAGCCGCCGGACCCCTCGCGCATCCCGGGCGGCTGCCGGTTCCACGCGCGCTGCCAGGTGCTCGCCTCGGGTGAGGCGGAGCGGGCGGGGGTGGCCGGGCGCTGCCGGACGGAGGACCTGCCGGTGCTGTCCGGCGGCGGGGAGACGCAGGTGGCGTGCCACTGGGCGGCGGCGAAGGCGACGAGCCCGTCGGGCGTCTGACCGGGGGCACGTGCCCCATCCGGGCATCCGGGCATCCGGGTGTCCGGGCTTCCGGGCATCCGGGCATCCGGGCATCCGGGCATCCGGGCATCCGGGCTTCCGGGCTTCCGGGCTTCCGGGAGGGGTGCGCGCCACATCCGGGCATCCGGGGGGCGGGACGGCGCCTCCCGGTGGCGGATCGTTACCTCTTCCTCGTACGGGTGACGCGGGGTCTGGCGGCCCTGAGCCGTGGGGAGTCACTGAGCGGCACGGTGCGACTACGTACCGTGAACAGCAACTCCACCGAAGCGAAGGAGATTTCCATGCGCCGTTCCGCCGCCGTCATCCTCGGGGCCGTCGCACTGCTGGGGGCCGTCGCCATGCCGGCGAGCGCCGTCCCGGACCCCGTGTCGACCGTCGACTGCGTGGCGCAGGCGGCCGGTGACGTCACCACACTCGTCGATCCGGCCAGCCCCGGCCTCCCCTCCGAGGTGCCGGGCGCGGCGTGCCTGGCCCCGTGATCTGAGCGCGCCCGCGTCGTCCCGTACTCGCGCGGTCACCCGGGACCCGCGCGAGTACGGCACGTGCGCGCAGGGCGGGCGCGTCAGTCCCACCGGTACCCGTCGCCGAAGTTGAGGACGTGTTCGAGCACGTCCTCCAGCGGGTCGTCGATCTGCCCGGTGCTGATCAGCGAGACCCTGGGCGCGTTGTGCGAGTTCTCGTGCGTCTCGTCCGCGTGCGCCGTGCCGGACACCAGGACGGACGGCACGGCCGCCATCGCCACGACCAGCACCCAACGGGATGTTGCCTGCACCCAACCGCCGTTCACGGCAGCCTCCTTGACCCGTCCACGTGCGGGGCGCCGGTCGCGGCCCGCTCGCCGTGGCTAACCACGTCACGGCCGGGAAGTCACCGACGATCATACGAACGGGTCGTCGGACGCCGGGGCCCGCGCATCCCCCGTGTGGGCTAACGCGACCGCTCCCGGCCCGTCTCCCCTCCACCGGATTCTCCCCTCCACCGGATCTCCGGAAGAAAGCAGGGATCGCATGCGTCGTCGCCGCGTCCGGACCTATGTCCTGCTCGCAGCCCTCGCCCTGTCCGTCACCGCGCTCGCCACTCCGGCCGCGGCGGCCAACCCGCCGCCGCTGCCCGGCGTCGAGTCGCTGATCACCGAAGGGGTCACCGTGGAAGGCCCGTTGGTCAACGGGGTCGCGTTTCCGCGCCTGCTGTAGCGCAGACCTTCGGGAAGCGGCAAAGAAAGCCGAGTTATCCGGCGGCCTCGATCAGGTCACGTGCCTTCTTCACGTCGTCGGCCATGGCGACGAGCAGCGAGTCGATCGAGTCGAACTTCGCCTGCCCCCGCACGAAGGCAAGGAATTCCACGGCCACGTGCAGGCCGTACAGATCGAGGCCGACCCGGTCGATCGCGTACGCCTCGACCGTCCGCTCCGTCCCGTCGAACTGCGGATTCGTCCCGACGGAGATCGCCGCGGGCATCACCTCGCCCTGGGCGTGCAGCCAGCCCGCGTAGACGCCGTCGGCGGGGATGGCGGTGTGCGGCAGCGTCTCCACGTTGGCCGTGGGGCAGCCCAGCTCACGCCCGCGCTGCGCGCCCCGGACGACGACGCCCTCGACGCGGTGCGGGCGACCGAGGATCTCCGCCGCGCCCTCCACGTCGCCCTCGGCGACCAGGCGCCGGGTGAGGGTGGAGGAGAAGGGCTCGCCGCCCCCGGCCGCACCGCTCACGAACAGGTCGATGACGTCGACCTCGTAGTCGTACGTGGCGCCGAGCTCGGTCAGGAAGGCGACGTTGCCCGCGGCCTTGTGGCCGAAGCGGAAGTTGGGGCCCTCGACGACCAGGCGCGCGTGCAGCTTGTCGACCAGGACCTTCACGACGAAGTCGGCGGGCGACAGCTTCGAGAACTCCGTGGTGAACGGCAGGATGAGGAGCGCGTCCACGCCCAGCTCCGCCATGAGTTCGGCGCGCCGGTGGTGCGGGGCGAGCAGCGGCGGGTGGCTGCCCGGGCGCACGACCTCGGAGGGGTGCGGGTCGAAGGTGACGACCACGGCGGGAATCCCCAGCTCACGGGCGCGCTCCACGGCGCGGCCGATGATCAGCTGGTGTCCGCGGTGTACGCCGTCGTAGGAACCGATGGTGACGACGCTGCGCCCCCAGTCCTGGGGGATGTCCTCCAAGCCACGCCAGCGCTGCACTGTCTTTGCTCCTCGCCGAACCTGTGTACGTGTGTGTACGTCCCATTGCCGATTGCGCAGGTCTAAGACTGCCATGCCCGCGCCATCGGGATCGCATCGGAGGGGGTGGCGGGGGTCACGCCGGGACACGTACTCCCGCGAGGTTCTCGATCATGCGGCGGGAGCTGGGTCCGACCAGGGCGGACCAGTCCTGCGGGGCCGCGCAGATCCACCGCGCGACCTGGGTGGAGAAGCCCGGCACGGAGCGGGCCAGCTCGACCAGGCGCCGGTCGAAGCAGGTCGCGCCCTCCGGGGACCTGACCAGCAGCACGCCCGTGCGGTGCACGAGAGCGCGGACCCGTTCCTTGTCTTCGCCGCCCGCCACGGCGCAGAGAACGGCGTCCAGGACGTCGGGCTCCCGCTCCTGGGCGAGCAGGACGTCCAGGAGCTCGGCGCGCAGGGCGCGCGAGGCGTCGCTCCCGGGCGCGGCGACGGCCGTGGCGAGCGCGGCGCGTACGGGCGCGGGGCGGTGCCGCAAAAAGTCCGTGACCAGCGGGAGGAGGACGGCACGCACCCCGGGCCCTTGCTCCAGGCGCAGGTCGAGGTAGGCCGCCACGTGCCCCGCGAGGTCGGGGCGCAGCTCCAGCACGTCGCGTACGAGATCGGCCACCCGCCGGTCGAGCCCGGACGCCGTCACGTCGGCCAGGGCGCGCAGTACGTCGCCCGGCGTGGGGCCAGGGCCGTACAGCCGGGTCCGGAAAGCGGCGAGGACTTGCTCCGGGTGGGTGTCGAGAGCCATGGCCAGGGCGCTCGCGGGCAGCTGCGGGTCGCCGGCCGCGAAGCGCTTCAGGGCGGGCGGCAGGTGGCGGGCGCGGGTCTGCGGGTCCCGGGCGAGGAGGGCGAGGGCGGCGCCGTGCAGGGAGTCGTCGGCGGGGCGGGCCAGGAGGGCGAGCGCCGCGTACCGCAGGAGTCTGCGGTCGGCGTCCGTGGTGGCGTGCGGGGCGGCACGCAGGCCGTAGGCGACGGCGGCGACTCGGCGGGCCGGGCGCGTGTCGTGGACCCAGCGGTCGACGGCCCGGCAGATCGCCGACGGCTCCTCCTCCGCGAGGGCGGCGAGCAGTTCGTCGGCGCGGGGGTGGGCGCAGTCGACCAGGATCTCCGTGAGGTCGTCGATGCCGCGGTGGCGGTGGGTGTGCAGGAGGGCCTGGGCGGCCGAGGCCACGGTGGCGTGCGGAGTGGCTTCGAGGGGGCGCTCGTCGGTGAACCAGCGGGTCAGCTGCGGCTGTGCCGTCGCGGGCTCGGTGGCCAGGAGTTCGGCCAGGGCGTCCAGGCAGCGGGGGTGGGGGGCGCCGGGCGGCGGGTCGTGGATCACGGCCTCGCGCAGGAGGTCGAAGCGCTGGTCCTCCGGGAGCGGCAGGCCGAGCCAGAAACTCGCCGGGAAGCGGTTCCGCTGCGCGAGCCGCTGGAGCAGCGCGCGGTGGGGCCGCGCGTCGGGCACCCGCGTGAGCGTCTCCCCCAGCAGCCGGGTGACCCACCACTGCGCGTCCCCTTGTGCCTGCGCACCCGCGGGCGCCGGAAGGTCCCCCCTGTCCCCCGCTTCACCGGCACCCGGCGGCGGGGCCGGGTGCGGTGTCCACCCGTGTCGCCGCCCGGAACGCCTGCCCGCGACGGGGGCGGCCCCGGGGTCCACCGAGGCCTCCGCCCCGAACCGCTCCAAGTCCCCCAGGCGTGCGGCGAGTTCGGCGGGCCCCCGCTGGCGTCCCAGGAGCAGCAGGGCCTCGACCACGGGGCCGATCCGGTGCCGGGGTACCGGCAGGGCCGCTTCCGGCACCGGATCGCGGTGCCGGTAGACCAGCGACCACAGGGCGCCGTCCACGTCCAGGTGCATCCCCTGGATCCAGTCCGCGAGCTCCTCGTGCGCGAAGCGGTAGCCGTCCCCGGCGGGGACGAGCAGGCCCTCCGTGAGGACCGCGGAGGCCCACCCCGTCCCCCACGGGAACACCTCCTCGAAGGACTCCCGGTCCAGCTCCCCCTGCCCCGGGCCCAGGCACCGCCGCGCGGCCTCGTGCACCTGTCCGGACACCTTCGCCGCGAGGCGCCGTACGGCCCGGCCCCGCAGGCCGTTCGCCGCCGCGAGCCGCACCGCCACCCGCAGGCACAGCACGTCCAGATAGGCCTCGAAGACGCCCTCGCGGTCGGGGCGGCCCGGCGGCGGACCCTCCGGCAGGGCCGCCCGCACCTCGGCGAGCAGCCGCAGGGCGAGGGGGTGGCGCGCGTCGGCGGGGGCGAGCGCGCCGTCCGGGATGCCGTACCGCGCGCGGGCGGCCGCGGCCTGCGGCTCGGACAGATCCCCCAGGGGCACGCATCCCGGCAGCAGGTCCTCGGGAAAGTGCGCCCCCGCCTGCTCCCAGTACTCCGCGCGGCAGGCCACCACGAGCCGCGCCCCCGTCCCCCGCAGCCACTCGGCCGTCCCCCGGCTCCACTCCGCGAGGCGGTGCGCCAGGGCCGGCGGCATCTCCTCGGGGCCGTCGAGCAGCAGCAGCAAGGCCCGTCCCTCGTCCCGCACGAGCCGCGCGACCCGCCCGGCGGAGATGTCCCCGAGCCCGCCGTCCGCGTCGGCGGGCGGGCACGGCGAGTCCCCGGAGACCTCCGGCGCTTCCGGCACTCCGGGGTCCCACGAGGCCGCTGAGGCCGCCGAAGCCGCATAGGCAGCAGAGTCCGCCGAAGCCGCATGGGCAGCCGAAGCCGCCGACGCTTCGACGATCCGACCCGCCCGCTCCAGCGCCCGCTCCACCGCGTCGCCCACGCCCGCGTCCGCGCCCTGGAGGTCGGCGCCGCGCAACCACAGCGTGGGAGCCGGTTCGGCGCCCCGCGCGCGGCAGGCGGCCAGGGCGGCCAGCTCCGTCGTGCGGCCGGTGCCGGGGGCGCCGACCAGGCCGAGCACCTGCGCGGGCCCGGCGGTGAAGCGGGCCAACTCCGCTGTCGTGTCGGGGCGTTCGACCGGTTCGAGGAGTGCGGGGCGCGGCCCGTCGGAGCCCACCGACGTCGCCGCCAGGTGCAGCGCGCCCGCCAGGTTCAGGTCGTGGCCGTACGCCGGCACGGTCGCCGCGTTGCGTGCCAGGAGCTCGGCGAGGGGCCCGCCCCGACCGGCGGCCGCCGCCTCCCGGAGCTGGACGGCGAACCCGGCCGCCCGGTGCTCGCCGTGCAGGGCGGTGCCGAGGACGGCGAGCACGGCACCGGACGAGGCGTCGACGACCGGGCCGCCGGCCGCTCCGCCGCCGAGCCGCAGCGCGTCCGCGCCGTCCGTGCCGATCGCCAGCTCCAGCGCCGCGTCGACCAGATGGAAGCGGTCCGTCGCGGTGTACGTGACGGACGCAGGGCCGAGGACCCGCGCCTCGCGCCGGCCGCGCGCCACGATGTGGACGTAGGCGCCCACGGGGACGGTGTCGCGGACCGTGACGGGCAGCGGCCGCAGGGCGAGCCCGTCGGTGCGCACGAGGGCCAGGTCGACCTCGGGGAGGGCCACGACGGCATCGGCGCCCACCACGCAGACGCGCTCCCCGGCGGCGTGCAGCACGAGCCGCGCGAGGCCGTCGACCGCTTCGTGGCTGGTGATCACCGTGCCGTGGTCGTCGGCGGCGAATCCCGTCCCCCGCGGCCGGCCGGCCAGATCGCAGATCCGTACGAGGGCACTGTCGAGCGCCGTCGGGTCGCCCTGTCCCGCCATGCCCGAACCTCCCGCGACGCCCCGTCCTTCCGACGGTAGGTCGGCGGTGATCAGCGGGACAGAACGCGTCGCGAACGCGCCCCCTTTCGCTCCCGCGGTTCACTCCGAGCGCCTGCCCGATGGGGTGAATCGGCGGGGCGAGGTGGATACATCTTGGGGTGGGGGGGCTCGTCGTGGAGCGGCGTGCGGCCACGCGCATGGCCGCCGCCGCTCCACGGCGGAGATCCCTCTCGGAGAAGGACCCAGGCAAGACGCACGGCAGCCGGACGCCGGACAGAGATCCGAGAGCGGAAGCTCAGGCGAAGACGGCCAGGCTCTTCGCCTTGCCCTTGAGCTCCTCGGCCAGGACCAGGAACCGGCCCTCCGGGTCGAAGACCGCGACGGCGCCGGCTCCGGCGTACTCCCCCGGCATCTCGATCCGTACGCCGTTGAGCAGCAGCCGGGCCCGCTTCTCGTCCACGTCCCAGCGCGGGAACGCGGCGGTGGCCGCGTCCGCCACCGGCATCACCGTCAGCTCCTCCTGGAGCTGGTCGATGGTCTTGGCCGCGTCCAGCTTGTACGGCCCGACGCGGGTGCGCCGCAGGGCCGTGAGGTGGCCGCCGACCCCGAGGTCGGCACCGAGGTCGCGGGCGAGGGCGCGGATGTACGTCCCCGACGAGCAGACCACCGACACGACCAGGTCGAGGACGGGGGTGCCGTCCTCCGCGACGGCGTCCCTGACGTCGTACACGGTGAAGGCGGAGATCGTGACCGGCCGGGCGGGGATCTCGAAGTCCTCGCCCTCGCGCGCCCGTGCGTACGACCGCTTGCCGTCGATCTTGATGGCGCTGACCTTCGACGGCACCTGCATGATGTCGCCGGAGAGCTTGGCGATGCCCGCGTCGATGGCGTCGCGCTTGACCGCCGAGGCGTCGGCCGACGAGGTCAGCTCGCCTTCGGCGTCGTCCGTGAGGGTGTTCTGGCCCAGGCGGATCGTGCCGAGGTACTCCTTCTCCGTCAGCGCGAGGTGGCCGAGGAGTTTGGTCGCCCGCTCGACCCCGAGGACGAGCACGCCCGTCGCCATGGGGTCGAGGGTGCCTGCGTGGCCGACGCGCCGGGTCTTGGCGATCCCGCGCATCTTGGCGACCACGTCATGCGAAGTGAAGCCGGACGGCTTGTCGACGATGACAAGGCCGTCCGGCGTCTTGTTGCTGGTCTTGCTCATGCCGAGGCGTCGCCGTCCGTCTCGTCGTTGTCGTCGGCTTCCGGCTTGCGGTACGGGTCGGCCCCGCCGGCGAACTCGGCGCCCGCGGACACCTCGCGCACCTTCTCGTCCGACATCCGGGCCCGGTCGAGGAGGTCCTCGATGGCCTTGGCGTTGTCCGGCAGCGCATCCGCCACGAAGGTGAGGCTCGGGGTGAACTTCACGCCCGCCGCCGCACCGACCGCCGAACGGAGGACGCCCTTGGCGCTCTCCAGACCGGCGGCGGCCGCCGCGCGGTCCTCGTCGTCCCCGTAGACCGTGTAGAAGACAGTCGCCTCCCGCAGGTCACCCGTCACCCGGGTGTCCGTGATGGTCACATGCGTACCGAGCCGCGGGTCCTTGATCCCGCGCTGCAGCTTCTGGGCAACCACCTCTCGGATGAGGTCCGCCAGCCTTTTCGCCCGCGCGTTGTCGGCCACTGCTCCGTCTCCTTCTTCGCCTTGCTGTGCAATCAGTCTTCGTCGCCGTGGAGCCTGCGTCGAACGGAGAGCAGCTCCACCTCGGGACGGGCGGCGACCATGCGCTCGCACCGGTCCAGTACGTCGGTGAGGTGCCCCGTCTCCCCGGAGACCAGCGCCAGGCCGATCTCGGCCCTGCGATGGAGGTCCTGGTTCCCCGTCTCCGCCGCGCTCACCGCGTATTTCCGGATGAGTTCGGCGACGATCGGGCGGACGACGGAGCGTTTCTCCTTCAGCGAGCGAACGTCGCCGAGGAGCAGATCGAAGGACAGTGTCCCCACATACATGTGTGTCCGGATGTCCCGCCGGTTCGGGTTCGTGCCCCGCCAACCGCTTGGCAGGGACACAAGAACCGTACACGGAACGGCCGGGGCCGATCGACGGGATTTACCTCCCCTCGACCGGCCCCGGTTCGAGCTGTCGTGATCAGCCTCGCGGCTTCTCGCGCATCTCGTACGTCGCGATGACGTCGTCGATCTTGATGTCGTTGAAGTTGCCGAGGTTGATACCGCCCTCGAACCCTTCGCGGATCTCGGTGACGTCGTCCTTGAAGCGGCGCAGACCGGAGATGTTGAGGCTCTCCGCGATGACCTTGCCGTCGCGGATGAGGCGCGCCTTGGTGTTGCGCTTGACCTCGCCCGACCGGACCAGGACACCGGCGATGTTGCCCAGCTTGGACGAGCGGAAGATCTCGCGGATCTCCGCCGTGCCGAGCTCGACCTCTTCGTACTCCGGCTTGAGCATGCCCTTGAGGGCCGCTTCGATCTCTTCGATCGCCTGGTAGATGACCGAGTAGTACCGGACGTCCACGCCTTCGCGGTCGGCCATCTGCGCGGCACGACCGGCCGCACGGACGTTGAAGCCGATCACGATCGCGTCGGAGCCGGTCGCCAGGTCGATGTCCGACTCGGTGACCGCACCCACGCCGCGGTGCAGGACGCGGATGTCGACCTCTTCGCCGACGTCGAGCTGGAGCAGCGAGGACTCGAGAGCCTCCACCGAACCGGACGCGTCGCCCTTGATGATGAGGTTGAGTTCCTGCACCAGACCGGCCTTGAGGGCCTCGTCCAGGTTCTCCAGGGAGAACCGCACACCCTTGCGGGCGAAGCGGACGTTGCGCTCACGGGCGGCACGCTTCTCGGCGATCTGACGGGCCGTACGGTCCTCGTCGACGACCAGGAAGTTGTCGCCGGCACCCGGGACGTTGGTGAGACCGAGCACGAGGACCGGGGTCGAGGGACCCGCCTCGGTCACGTTCTCGCCCTTGTCGTCGAGCATCGCGCGGACTCGGCCGTACGCGTCGCCGACCACCATCGTGTCACCGACGCGGAGGGTACCGCGCTGGACCAGGACGGTCGCGACGGCGCCGCGGCCCTTGTCCAGGTGGGACTCGATCGCAATACCCTGCGCGTCCTGCTCAGGGTTGGCGCGCAGGTCGAGCGAGGCGTCCGCGGTCAGGACCACGGCCTCCAGGAGGGCCTCGATGTTCTCGCCCTGCTTGGCGGAGATGTCGACGAACATCGTGTCGCCGCCGTACTCCTCTGCCACCAGACCGAACTCGGTGAGCTGACCGCGCACCTTGGTCGGGTCGGCACCCTCGACGTCGATCTTGTTGACCGCGACCACGATCGGCACGTCGGCCGCCTTGGCGTGGTTCAGCGCCTCGATCGTCTGCGGCATCACACCGTCGTTCGCCGCGACCACGAGGATCGCGATGTCGGTGGACTTCGCACCACGGGCACGCATGGCGGTGAACGCCTCGTGACCGGGGGTGTCGATGAAGGTGATCTTGCGGTCTTCGCCGTTGACCTCGGAAGAGACCTGGTACGCACCGATGTGCTGCGTGATGCCGCCGGCCTCGCCCGCAATGACGTTCGTCTTGCGGATCGCGTCCAGAAGGCGGGTCTTGCCGTGGTCGACGTGACCCATGACGGTCACGACCGGCGGACGCGCGACGAGCATGTCCTCGTCGCCCTCGTCCTCGCCGAACTCGATGTCGAAGGACTCGAGCAGCTCGCGGTCCTCCTCCTCGGGGCTGACGATCTCGAGGACGAAGTTCATCTCGTCCGCGAGCAGCTTCAGCGTCTCGTCCGGCACGGACTGCGTGGCCGTGACCATCTCGCCGAGGTTCATCATCACGCCGACGAGCGACGCCGGGTTGGCGTTGATCTTCTCGGCGAAGTCGGTCAGCGAGGCACCACGGGACAGGCGGACCGCCTGGCCGTTGCCCCTCGGCAGCATGACGCCGCCGACCGACGGAGCCTGCATCGACTCGTACTCCTGGCGCCTCTGCCGCTTCGACTTGCGGCCACGGCGGGCGGGCCCACCGGGACGGCCGAAGGCACCCTGCGTGCCACCACGGGCACCGGGACCGCCGGGACGGCCACCGAAGCCGGGACGGCCACCGCCGCCACCGGGACGACCGGCGAAACCGCCGCCACCGCCACCGGGACCGCCGGGACGGCCTGCGAAGCCGCCGCCACCGCCACCGGGACGACCGGCGAAGCCGCCGCCGCCACCGGGACGACCGCCACCGGCACCGCCGGGACGACCGCCGCCGCCGGGACCACGGCCACCGCCGGGGCCACCACCGGGACGCGGGCCCGCGGCGGGACGCTGCGGCATCATGCCCGGGTTCGGACGGTTACCGCCGCCACCGGGGGCGCCGCCGGGACGCGGGGCACCGCCCTGCGGGCGAGGCATGCCGCCGGGGCTGGGGCGAGCGCCGCCCTGGCCCTGCGGACGAGGAGCACCCTGGCCGCCCTGGCCCTGCGGGCGCGGGGCGCCGCCGGGACCGCCGGGGCCACCCTGGCCGCCGGGACGCGGGGCGCCGCCCGGACGGGGCGCCTGCGGGCGCGCCATGCCGGTGGAGCCACCAGAGGTGAACGGGTTGTTGCCGGGACGCGGTCCTGCCGGACGGCCACCGGGGCGCGGAGCGCCACCCTGGCCGCCGGGACGCGGAGCGCCGCCCTGACGGTCGCCGCGGTCGCCACGACCGCCCTGACCCTGGCCCTGACCACCCTGGCCGGGGGCCGGACGGCCCGCGGGCTTGGGGGCACCCGGGCGAGCGCCCGGACGGGGACCCGCCGGTGCCGATGAGGCAGCCGGAGCGGCCGGCGGAGCGGTGAACTCCGGGGCGGCCGGAGCCGGGCTGACCGGCGCGGCGGGCGCGGCCGGGGCAGCCGGAGCTGCCGGCGCCGGCTTGGGCGTCGGCGGCTTCGGACCCGGGCGCGGGCCGGGAGCGGCCGGGGAGGCCGCGGGCTTGTCGGCCGCGGCGGCGGGCTTGGCCGCCGGCGGCTTCGGCGCGGCCGGACCCGGACGGGCGGCCTGCGCGGGAGAGGGGGTCGCCGAGCCCGAGGGGGCCGGCGGCTTGGGGGCGGCCTGCTTGCGCGGCGCCCCGGGCTTGGCGGCGGCGGGCTTGCCGTTGCCGCCACCTGTGTTCAATGCGTCAGTCAATTTGCGTACTACGGGCGCCTCGATCGTCGAGGACGCCGAACGTACGAATTCACCGAGTTCTTGGAGCTTGGCCATGACGACCTTGCTCTCTACGCCGAACTCCTTGGCGAGCTCGTATACCCGGACCTTAGCCACTTCGCTCCTTTTAGGTCCGGGTTACGCCGGACCGTCGCTACTTCATGGGCGTACTCATCGCGTGCTCATCGAGTGCTCATCGCAATCTCGACCTACTTCCAACTCGCGGAATACCAGGGCCGCGCGGGGTTCCGCGCGACCTTCCTTACGGTGTTGCCTGCTGGGCAACTGTCTCGACGGCTCGGCGCAAGTCCGCCGTGTCGAGCGGGCCCGGGGCCCGGAGGGCCCTCGGGAACGCCCTGCGTCGGACCGCCAGGTCGAGACAGACCGGAACGGGGTGTACGTACGCACCCCGGCCGGGCAGCGTACCGCTTGGATCGGGGGCGCAAGCGCCCTCTTTCGCCACGATGCGCAGCAGATCGCTCTTGGCCGCTCGCTCCCGGCACCCGACACAGGTGCGTTCGGGGCATGCGCGGGCTTGCGTCCGGCCAGACACGATTAAGTCTACCTCCCCGCACCGACCTCACCCCTTTGGGGCAAAAATCGAACGGTTGTTGTCTTGATCAGTACGCGATCAGCACCTGACCGGCGTGCGATCAGGTGCGTGATCAGCAGCCCGATCAGGCCTCCGAGGAGTCCTGCGGCTGCTCGGTGTCCGGGCGGATGTCGATGCGCCAGCCCGTGAGCCGCGCGGCGAGGCGGGCGTTCTGGCCCTCCTTGCCGATCGCGAGGGAGAGCTGGTAGTCGGGCACCGTCACCCGTGCGGAGCGGGCCGCCATGTCGACGATCTCGACCTTGCTGACCCGCGCCGGCGACAGCGCGTGCGCGACCATCTCGCCCGGGTCGTCCGACCAGTCGACGATGTCGATCTTCTCGCCGTTGAGCTCGGCCATGACGTTGCGCACACGCTGGCCCATCGGGCCGATGCAGGCGCCCTTGGCGTTGAGCCCGGAGCGGGTGGAGCGGACCGCGATCTTGGTCCGGTGACCTGCCTCGCGGGCGATGGCCGAGATCTCGACCGACCCGTCGGCGATCTCGGGCACCTCGAGCGCGAAGAGCTTCTTGACGAGGTTCGGGTGCGTGCGGGACAGCGTGACCGAGGGGCCGCGGACGCCCTTCGCCACCCGGACGACGTACGAACGAAGGCGCAGACCGTGGGCGTACTCCTCGCCCGGGACCTGCTCCTGCACCGGCAGGATGGCCTCGAGCTTGCCGATGTCGACGAGCACGTTCTTCGGGTCGCGGCCCTGCTGGACGACGCCCGTGACGATGTCGCCCTCACGGCCGGCGTACTCGCCGAGCGTCGCGTCGTCCTGGGCGTCGCGCAGGCGCTGGAGGATGACCTGCTTGGCGGTCGTCGCGGCGATGCGGCCGAAGTCCGAGGGGGTGTCGTCGAACTCCTTGGCCTCCTGGCCCTCTTCGAGGTCCGCCGGGTCCTCCGTCGCCCACACCGTCACATGGCCGCTTTCGCGGTCCAGCTTCACGCGGGCGCGACGGAAGCTGCCTTCGGTGCGGTGGTAGGCGATGAGGAGGGCCGACTCGATCGCCTCGACCAGCAGGTCGAAGGAGATCTCCTTCTCCCGGACCAGACCCCGCAGGGCACTCATGTCGATGTCCACGGCTACGCCTCCTCTTCCTTCTTGTCCTTGCGGTTGAACTCGACCTCGACGCGCGCCTTGGCGATCTCGTCGAAGGAGAGCCTGCGGGCGGTGGGCTTGCGCCCCTTCACGCCCGGTACTTCAAGATCCACGCCTGCGTCGTCCACGTCGAGGATGCGGGCGATCAGCTCGTCGCCGCCCTCCGTCAGCTGGAACTTCACCAGTCGCCCGACGGCGCGCAGATAGTGGCGGTGCTCCGTCAGCGGGCGCTCGGCGCCCGGGGAGCCGACTTCGAGGGTGTATTCCCCGTCGCCCATCGCGTCGCTCTCGTCGAGCTTCTCGGAGAGTTCGCGGCTGATCTCCGCGATCTGATCCAGGTCCACGCCGTCGTCCGCGTCGACGACGACGCGCAGCACCCGCTTGCGTCCGACCGAGGCCACTTCGATCTCTTCGAGATCCAGACCCTTCGAGCTGACGAGCGGTTCCAGCAGTTCTCGCAGCCTCTCGCTCTGGGTGGTGCTCATCCGGGTGACTCCTCGGCCGCGTGTGCTGTTGTGGGATCGTCGCGTGTCAGGTCAAAGGGTATCCGGTCCAGAGGGGTGTTGCCGCCCGCCGTCGGGCCCCGTCCCGCCTCGGGCCGCCCGGCTTCGAGCCGCTCACGCGTACGAGGGCAGGCCGCAGGTACGGTGATCACCGGGCTCCCGCCCGGCTTCCCACCTTCTGACTGCCTGCCTTTCTGGCCTTCCTGCCGAGGACGTCTGCCGTGCCGTCGTATCCCACCCCCTCGCACGCCCGCTCGGGGCCGCGCCGCAGGAGCCTGCTGACCGGGGCCGCAGGAGCGGCCGGGGCCGCGCTGCTCGCGGGCTGCTCGGACTCCGCCACGGACGCGGACGAGCGCCCCTCCGCCGCCGCGCGGCTGCGCGCGACGGCCGCCCGGGACAGCGGTGAGCTGCTCGGACGGTACGACGCCGTCCTCGCCGCGCATCCCTCGCTGACCGGCCGGCTCGGTCCGCTGCGGGCGGAGGTGAAGCGGCACAAGGCGGCCTTCGCCGACGGTTCCGCTCCCCCGTCCCCTTCGGGCTCCCCCTCCCCCTCGGTGTCGCGCTCGCCGAAGCCTGCCGTCCCCAAGGACGAGAAGGACGCCGTGCGCGGGCTCGCCGAGGCCGAGCGGGAGCTGGCCAAGCGGCGCGGGAGCGACCTCCTGGACGCACCGGCGGAGCTGGCCAGGCTGCTGGCCTCGGTGGCGGCGGCGGGCGCCGCGCACGCGTATCTGCTGACGGAGGGCGACAAGTGAGCGATTCCAAGGACGAGCTGCGGGCGGTGCAGGCCGCCCTGGGCGCCGAGCACGCCGCCGTGTACGGCTTCGGGGTCGTCGGCGGCCGGATCGGCGAGGACCGCAGGGCGGAGGCGCGCACGGCGTACGACACGCATCGCGCCCGGCGCGACGAGCTCCAGCGCGCCGTGCGCGACCTGGGCGGCGAGCCCGAGCCCTCGGCGGCGGCCTACGCGCTGCCCTTCCAGGTGCCGGACTCCGCGGCCGCCGTACGGCTCGCCACGGAGCTGGAGGAGCGGGTCGCCGGGGTCTACTCGGATCTCGTACGGGCCTCCACCGGCGCCCGGCGCGGCAGCGCGGCCGAGGCGCTGCGGGATGCCGCGGTCCGTGCGGCGCGGTGGCGCGGGGGGAGCGTAACCTTCCCTGGTCTCGCCGAGCGGGCCGCCGGGTCGGGCACCTCCACACCGGCGGGCCCCGAGGCGTAGGCGCTCACGACCGTCAGGAAGGGAACACCTCGCGTATGGCTCTCGAACCGCCCCCGCGTCTGGTCACCGCACTCGGTGAGACGACGCGGGACGGCGACGACTGGCTGGAGAAGCTGCCCGAGGCAGCCGAACAGGCCGTCGCTCTACGCGGGTTGACCGTCGAGCGGGTCCACGTGCCCGGTGGGCGCAGCAGTCTCGTCGTCCTGGTGCGCCTGGCCGACGGCACGCCCGCGGCCTTGAAGCTGGTGCCGCCGAGGTCGCGGCCCGAGAGCGAGCGGGCCGCGCTCGCGCACTGGAACGGGCTCGGTGCCGTGCGGCTGCTCGACCCCACCGCCTCCGACGGCGCTCTCCTCCTGGAGCGGCTGCACCGTGACGTCTCGGTCCGTTCGCTGCCCGAGGCCAAGGCGCTCCTGGAGGCCGCGGGCACGCTGCGGCGGCTGTGGGTGGAGCCGCCCGCGGGGCACCGCTTCGAGACCGTCGCCGAGCGGACGGGGCGGCAGGCCGAGGCGATGCGGGCCGCCGCCGACGGGGAGGTCGGGCCGCTGGTGGACGCCGCGCTCGCCGCCCGGCAGGAACTGCTCGCCGGGGACGCGGAGGTGCGGCTGCTGCACGGGACGTTCCGGCAGAGCAAGGTCCTCCAGGGTGATCGCGTGCCGTGGCTGGCCGTGGGGCCCGACCCGGTGGTGGGCGAGTGCGCGTTCGACCTGGCCCGGCTGGTGCGGGACCGGGTGGAGGACCTCATCGCCTCGCCCTCGGGGGCGTCGATCACCCGCCGCCGGGTGAAGAAGCTGGCCGAGTCACTGGACGTGGACCAGGAGCGGCTGCGGGGCTGGACCCTGTTCCGGGCCGTGGAGTCCGGCGTCCGGGCACGACGAGTGGGCCGCCCCCAGGACGCGGAACTGCTCTTGGAGTTCGCCGGCTGGCTGTGACGGACCGGCCGCCTCGCGTGTCGCCGTCAGGGCTCCACGGCTGTGGCGAGCCGGAACACCGTGCGTGCGGCCGGCCACCGGCCGCCTCGCCACTGAAGCGAGCGAGAACGCCCGGCATGCCACCCTCACCGGCTTCGCGGCTGAAGCGGGCGGCAGCGTCTCGCGTACCGCCACCGCCGGCTTCGCCGGGACCGTTCTCGGACGTCGGCCGGGCCGGATGGTGCAGCCCGGCCGACGTCCGGTGATCCCGCTCAGGCGGTGAGGCGGTGAGGCCGTCAGGCCGTCAGCCGTGCGATGGCCTCCGCCACCGTCAGTTCCTCGCGCTCGCCCGTCCTGCGGTCCTTCAGTTCCACCACGCCCTCGGCGGAGCGGCGTCCGGCCACCAGGATCTGCGGCACGCCGATCAGCTCGGCGTCCGTGAACTTCACGCCGGGCGAGACGCCCGGCCTGTCGTCGACCAGGACCCGGACGCCCGCCGCGTTCAGCTGCTCGGAGACGTCGAGCGCCAGCTCGGTCTGGAGCGCCTTGCCCGCGGCCACCACGTGGACGTCGGCGGGGGCGATCTCCTTGGGCCAGCACAGGCCCTTGTCGTCCGCGGTCTGCTCGGCGAGCGCCGCCACCGCGCGCGAGACGCCGATGCCGTACGACCCCATGGTCACGCGGACCGGCTTGCCCTGCTGGCCCAGGACGTCCAGCTGGAAGGCGTCGGCGAACTTGCGGCCGAGCTGGAAGATGTGGCCGATCTCGATGGCGCGGTCCAGCTTCAGGCCGGTGCCGCACTTGGGGCAGGGGTCGCCCTCCTCGACGACCACGACGTCGAGGTACTCGTCGACCTCGAAGTCACGGCCCGCGACGACGTTCTTCGCATGCGTGTTGATCTTGTTGGCGCCGGTGATCCAGGCGGTGCCCGCCGCCACCCGCGGGTCGGCGATGTAGCGGACCTTCTCCAGGCCCTGCGGGCCGACGTAACCCCGTACGAGATCGTCGCGGCCCTCGAAGTCCTCGGCCGTCACCAGTTCCACGACGGCGGGCGACAGGTGCTCGCCGAGCTTGCCGAGGTCGACCTCGCGGTCGCCGGGGACGCCCACGGCGACGATCTCGCCGTCGACCTTGACCAGGAGGTTCTTCAGGGTCGCGGACGCGGGCACGCCGAGGTGGGCCGCGAGCGTCTCGATGGTCGGGGTGTCGGGGGTGTCCAGGTCCTCGACCGGGCCGTGCGCGGAACCGTCCACCGCCGTGGCGACGAAGGAGACGGCCTCCGTGTTGGCCGCGTAGTCGCACGCGGGGCAGTCCACGAACGTGTCCTCACCGGCCGGCGCGGGCGCCAGGAACTCCTCGGAGGCCGAGCCGCCCATCGCGCCGGAGACGGCGGAGACGATGCGGTGGTCGAGACCGAGACGCTCGAAGATCTTGATGTACGCGGCGCGGTGCAGGGCGTACGACTCGGCGAGGCCCTCGTCCGTCGTGTCGAAGGAGTACGAGTCCTTCATCTGGAACTCACGGCCGCGCAGCACACCGGCGCGGGGGCGGGCCTCGTCGCGGTACTTCGTCTGGATCTGGTAGAGGATCACGGGCAGGTCCTTGTAGGACGAGCACTGGTCCTTGACGATCTGGGTGAAGATCTCCTCGTGCGTCGGACCGAGGAGGTAGTCGGCGCCCTTGCGGTCCTTGAGGCGGAAGAGCAGGTCGCCGTACTCGTCGTAGCGGCCCGTCGCGTCGTACGACTCCTTGGGCAGGAGCGCCGGCAGGAGGACTTCCTGGGCGCCGATGGCGTCCATCTCCTCGCGCACGACGTGGGTGATGTTCTCCAGGACCTTCTTGCCGAGGGGCAGCCAGGACCAGATGCCTGCGGCGGTGCGGCGGACGTATCCGGCCCGGACGAGCAGCTTGTGGTTGAGCGTCTCTGCGTCCGCCGGGTCGTCGCGCAGTGTCTTGATCATCAATCGGGACATGCGCTGGACCTGGGCCATGGTGAACTCCTGCGGAAGGTGGTCCCCCCTGCTCGAACGAAGCCGAGAGCTCGGGGAAGGGTGTTGTCAGGAGGTTAGCCGGGGCGCGGGCGCGGGCGGAAATCGGTTCAGGCGCCGGGCCGCCTGAGGGGCAGGGGCGCGCCCATCACCGCGTACGGCTTCTGGGCGCTGGGGAACTGGACGTTGCGGGCCAGGTCCGTGTACCCGAGCGAGCGGTACAGGCCCCGCGCGGGGCTCTCGACGTCGATCGCGGAGAGGATCGAACGCGGCTGGTCGCAGGCGTCCGTGATGGTGGTGATGAGCGTGCGGCCGACTCCGCGCTGCTGGTGTCCCGGCTGCACGTGGAGCTCGGTGATCACGAAGGAGTCGTCGAGCCAGTCGTCCACGCCGCGGACGCGCAGATACGGCTCGACGACCGTGGACCACCAGTGGCCGCGGTCGTTGGGCATGCCGTAGACGAAGCCGACGAGCCGCCCCTCGGGGGTGGTGGCACCGAGGGCGCGGGCGCCCGGGTAGGTGATGTGCCGCAGCACGATCTGGCGCCGGACGGTCACCTCGTCGTCGCTCAGGCCGAAGGCGTGGGCCTGCACCCGCAGCGCCTCGTCCACGTGCGTGGCGAGGTCCAGCGGCCCGATCACGACGTCGTTGGTCATGCGCCGAACTTTAACTCGCGTACGGGGGTGCGTGAGGAGGGCCGCGTCGGACGCGGAGGGCGGGCCGGAGGCTAGAACAGGACGCTCATGAACGCCCCGACCTCCTTGAAGCCCACCCGTCGGTACGCCGCCCTGGCCGCGGTGTTGAAGTCGTTGACGTAGAGACTGACGACGGGGGCGACGTCCGCGAGTGCGTACCGCAGGACGGCCGCCATGCCCGGTGCCGCGTACCCCTGGCCCCGGTACTCGGGGGCCACCCAGACGCCCTGCACCTGGCAGGCCTGGGCGGTGGCCGCGCCGATCTCCGCCTTGAAGATGACCTTGCCGTCCCGGTCGAGGCGCGCGAAGGAGCGTCCCGCGCCGACCAGTTCGGCGACCCGGGCCTGGTAGAGCAGGCCGCCGTCCCCGGCGAGGGGCGAGATGCCGACCTCCTCGGTGAACATCGCCACGCACGCGGGCATGATCGTCTCCATCTCGTCCTTGCGGACACGACGGACGTACGGGTCGGGGGTGATGTCCCGCGGGAGGCTGTCGGTGACCATCAGGGGCTGCTGGGCGCGGACCTCGCGGGCAGGGCCCCAGGAGGGTTCGAGCAGCCGCCACAGCTGGGCGGTGGGCTCGGCGGGGCCGACGATGGAGGAGCAGCGGCGTCCTGCCCTGCGGGCGCGGTCCGCGAAGGCGCGTACGGCGCGCGGGGTCGCGCAGATGGGGACGAGGTTGGCGCCCGCGTAGCAGAGGGAGGCCAGCATGCCGTCCTGGTACCAGCCCCACATCTCGCCGCCGAGCCGCCACGGGTCGAGGCCCGCGACGCGGACCCGCGAGGTCACGAAGGCGTTGGCCACCGGCTCGCGGTCGAGGACGGCGAGCGCGGCGTCCAGGTCACTCGGTTCGAGGACCCTGGTGGTGGTCTGAGTCAACACGTGCGGGGGCCTCACCATACGGTCTGCTGATCTCCGCACTGTACCCGGCGGGGGCGCCTTGTGCCGTGTGCCCTTTGTCCCACCGGGTTCTCCGCCGTTGGCGGGGGGCGGGTCGGCGGGCCGAGGCCTTTTCGCCGCTTCGCGGCGTGGTTTCCCGCCCACCCACCCGATTGCCCCGGAGTGCGTCGCCAGACACACGCGGCAGTGTCAGCCCGCCACGGCCACCGTCGGCTCGCCCGACGGGATGCCGTCCTTCTCCATCTGCTCGGCGATCTTCATCGCCTCTTCGATGAGGGTCTCCACGATCTTCGACTCGGGGACGGTCTTGATGACCTCGCCCTTCACGAAGATCTGGCCCTTGCCGTTGCCGGACGCGACGCCGAGGTCGGCCTCGCGGGCCTCGCCGGGGCCGTTCACGACGCAGCCCATGACGGCCACGCGGAGGGGGACCTCCATGCCGTCGAGGCCCGCAGTGACCTCTTCGGCCAGCTTGTAGACGTCGACCTGGGCGCGGCCGCAGGACGGGCAGGAGACGATCTCCAGGCGGCGCGGCTTGAGGTTGAGGGACTCCAGGATCTGGATGCCGACCTTGATCTCCTCCACCGGCGGGGCCGAGAGGGAGACGCGGATCGTGTCGCCGATGCCCTCGGAGAGCAGCGCGCCGAAGGCGACGGCCGACTTGATCGTGCCCTGGAAGGCGGGACCGGCCTCGGTCACGCCGAGGTGCAGGGGGTAGTCGCAGGCGGCGGCCAGCTGGCGGTAGGCGTTGACCATGACCACCGGGTCGTTGTGCTTGACCGAGATCTTGATGTCGCTGAAGCCGTGCTCCTCGAAGAGCGAGGCCTCCCAGAGCGCCGACTCGACGAGGGCCTCCGGGGTCGCCTTGCCGTACTTCTGGAGGAGGCGGGCGTCCAGGGAGCCGGCGTTCACGCCGATGCGGATCGGCGTGCCCGCGTCGTTCGCGGCGCGCGCGATCTCCTTGACCTTGTCGTCGAACTGCTTGATGTTGCCCGGGTTCACGCGGACCGCGGCGCAGCCCGCGTCGATCGCCGCGAACACGTACTTCGGCTGGAAGTGGATGTCGGCGATCACCGGGATCTGCGACTTGCGCGCGATCGTCGCGAGAGCGTCCGCGTCGTCCTGCGTGGGACAGGCGACCCGCACGATCTGGCAGCCGGACGCGGTCAGTTCCGCGATCTGCTGCAAGGTGGCCCCGATGTCGGACGTACGCGTCGTCGTCATCGACTGCACCGACACAGGTGCGTCCCCGCCGACGGCGACCGTACCGACCTGGATCTTGCGGCTGACCCGGCGGTCGGCGAGCTTGGTCGGTACGGACGGGATTCCGAGAGAAACGGCAGTCATCTGGCGTGCATCCCCAAGGTGTGGATCAAGGTCCCGAGATCGGCGGGCTCCAGGCTTCGAGATTACGGCACCCCACAGGGACCGGGCACATCCCGCCCCCAAGTCCACCCAATGGTGGGCGGCCGGACACATAGAGTGCCCGGCCGCCGCAAACTTCACGTTATTAGGAGATTCTCACCGGATTGACCACGTCGGCGATCAGCACCAGGATCGTGAAGCAGATGAAGATCCCGGCGACCACATAGGCGACGGGCATCAGCTTCGCGACGTCGAAGGGGCCCGGGTCGGGCCGCTTCAGGAGCTTGGCCGCGTGCCGCCGCAGCGACTCCCACAGCGCTCCCGCGATGTGCCCGCCGTCCAGCGGGAGCAGCGGCAGCATGTTGAACAGGAACAGCGAGAGGTTGAAGCCCGCCACCAGGAACAGCATCATCGCGATCTGGTTCTCCGGCGGGATGTCCAGCGTGAAGACCTCGCCGCCCACGCGGGCCGCGCCCACGACGCCCATCGGGGAGTCCTGCTTGCGGTCGCCGTCCCCGAAGGCCGCGTCCCACAGGTCGGGGATCTTCGAGGGCAGGGCGATGAGCGACTCGACGCCGTTCTCCATCATGTCGCCCATGCGCTCCACGGAGTCGCCGAAGCCCTGCTGGACGATGCCGGTGGCCGGGGTGAAGCCGAGGAAGCCCGCGTAGACGTACTTCCCCTCGACGTACCCGCCCTCGCCGTCGGTCTTGCTGACCTGGTTCTTGATGAGGTTGGCGTGCAGGTCCACCTTCTTGCCGTCGCGCTCGACCGTGATGGTGGCCGGGCCGATGGTCTCGCGGATCTTGCCCTGGAGCGCGGACCAGTCGTCGACGGGCTGTCCCTGGAACGCCACGATCTTGTCGCCGAGCTTCAGGCCCGCGGCCTTGGCCGGCGCGGCCGTGTCGCCCTTCTCGCACTTGGAGCGGTTCTCGCTCTGCTGGATGACGCAGTCGGAGACCTTGCCGACCGTCGTCGTCTGGGTGCTGATGCCGAAGGTCATCATCACGCCGAGGAAGATCGCCACGGCGAGGATGAGGTTCATGAACGGCCCCGCGAACATCACGATCACGCGCTTCCACGGCTTGCGCGTGTAGAAGAGGCGGGTCTCGTCGCCGGGCTTGAGCTCCTCGAAGGCCGCCGACCGGGCGTCCTCGATCATGCCGCGCCAGGGGGACGTCGAGCGGGCCTCCAGGCGGCCGTCCGGGCCCGGCGGGAACATGCCGATCATGCGGATGTACCCGCCGAGGGGGATGGCCTTGACGCCGTACTCGGTGTCGCCCTTCTTGCGCGAGAAGATCGTCGGGCCGAAGCCGACCATGTACTGCGGCACGCGGATGCCGAACAGCTTGGCGGTCGACAGGTGGCCCAGCTCGTGCCAGGCGATCGAGAACAGCAGCCCGACCGCGAAGACGACTATGCCGAGGATCATCATCAGGGTCGTCATGCGCGGGCCTCCGCGGTCGCCTTCGCCGTCAGTTCACGGGCCCGGGCGCGTGCCCAGGTCTCCGCTTCGAGGACGTCCGCGACGGTCAGGGAAGTTCCCGCCGCCGGTGTGCCGTGTTCGGCGACGACCTTCGTGACGGTGTCCATGATGCCGTTGAAGGGCAGGGCGCCGTTCAAGAACGCGTCCACGCACTCCTCGTTGGCGGCATTGAACACCGCCGGGGCCGTGCCCGCGAGCTTCCCCACGTGCCGGGCGAGCCCGACCGACGGAAAAGCGTCGTCGTCGAGCGGGAAGAACTCCCAGCTGGAGGCCTTCGTCCAGTCGAAGGCGGGGGCGGCGTCCGGCACCCGCTCCGGCCAGCCGATGCCGATGGCGATGGGGCCGCGCATGTCCGGCGGCGTGGCCTGGGCCAGCGTCGATCCGTCGGTGAACTCGACCATGGAGTGCACGAAGGACTGCGGGTGGACGACGACCTCGATGCGCTCGAAGGGGATGTCGTAGAGGAGGTGCGCCTCGATGACTTCCAGGCCCTTGTTGACGAGCGTCGCGGAGTTGACCGTGATGACCGGTCCCATGGCCCAGGTCGGGTGCGCGAGGGCGTCCTCGGGCGTCACGTCGGCCAGATCGGCCTTCGTACGCCCCCGGAAGGGGCCGCCGGAGGCGGTGACGACCAGCTTGCGCACATCGGCGCGGGTGCCCGAGGCGAGCGCCTGGAAGAGCGCGGCGTGCTCGGAGTCGACCGGGATGATCTGGCCCGGTTTCGCGAGCGCCTTCACCAGCGGACCGCCGACGATCAGCGACTCCTTGTTGGCGAGCGCGAGGGTGCGGCCCGCCTCCAGGGCGGCGAGGGTGGGCGCGAGCCCGATGGAGCCGGTGATGCCGTTCAGGACCGTGTGGCACTCCGACGCGGCGAGCTGCGTGGCCGCGTCGGGGCCGGCGAGGACCTCGGGCAGCGGCTCGTCGCCGTACTGCCCCTTCAGCGCCTCGCGCAGCGCCGGTACGACGTCCTCGCGGGCCACGGCCACGGTCTTCACCCGCAGCTGCCTCGCCTGCTCGGCGAGCAGCCCGACGCGCCCGCCGGCGGCGGAGAGCGCCGTGACGCGGAAGCGACCGGGGTTGCGCAGGACGAGGTCGATGGCCTGGGTGCCGATCGACCCGGTCGAGCCGAGGATGACGATGTCCCGCGGACCGTCCGTGACCACGGGGTCGAAGACGAGATGCGGGTCGGCGAGGGGGGCTGGACTGTCGCTCATCCCCCCATTCTTGCCTGGGCGGCGCCGTGAGGAGACACTGCGCCCCGATCCGGGCGGCCGGAATCGTGTTCTGGGGGGACCTTCGGCCGGGACCGGCCCCTGAGGCCCGGCCCCGGCCGCCGGCTCAGCGGATCGGCCGGTGGACGTTCTCCCGGGTGCTGGGGCCCGGCGTGGCGTCGGCGATCCAGGGGCCTTCGCCGCTGGGGTCGACGACGCCCGACTCGAGCCAGGTGTAGCGGCCGTTCAGGACGCCCTTGACCACCTTGCGGTCGATGTCGTCCGTGTTGGTCCACAGGCGGTCGAAGAGCTCCTCGACGCGGATGCGGGACTGGCGGCAGAACGTGTCGGCCAGCTGGTACGCCTCGCGGCCGTGGTCCTCCGTCGTGCGCAGCAGCTCGGCCCGTACGCACGCCGCGCTCATCGCGAAGAGTTCGGCGCCGATGTCGACCACGCGGCCCAGGAAGCCCTGCTTGGTCTCCATCTTTCCCTGCCAGCGCGACATCGCGTAGAAGGTCGAGCGGGCCAGCTTGCGGGCGCCCCGCTCCACGTACCGCAGGTGCGGGGAGAGGTCCGCGTGGCCGCCGGGGTGGAACTCGGCGTACGAGCGCGGGAGCTGGCCCGGGCCCGTGACCAGTTTCGGCAGCCAGCGGGCGTAGAACCCGCCGGCCCGCGCGCCGGCCTTCGCCTTGTCGGACAAGGACTTGTCCGGGTCGATCAGGTCACCGGCCACCTTCAGGTGCGCGTCCACCGCCTCGCGGGCGATGAGCAGGTGCATGATCTCCGTCGAGCCCTCGAAGATGCGGTTGATGCGCAGGTCGCGCAGGACCTGTTCGGCCGGAACCGCGCGTTCGCCGCGGGCCGCGAGGGACTCCGCCGTCTCGAAGCCGCGGCCGCCGCGGATCTGCACCAGCTCGTCGGCCATCAGACAGCCCATCTCGGAGCCGTACAGCTTGGCGAGCGCGGCCTCGATGCGGATGTCGTTGCGGTCCTCGTCGGCCATCTGGGAGGAGAGGTCGAGTACGGCCTCAAGGGCGAAGGTCGTCGCCGCGATGAAGGAGATCTTCGCGCCGACCGCCTCGTGGAGCGCGACCGGCTTGCCCCACTGCTCCCGCGCGCCCGACCACTCGCGGGCGATCTTCAGACACCACTTGCCCGCGCCGACGCACATCGCGGGCAGCGAGAGGCGGCCGGTGTTGAGGGTCGTCAGGGCGATCTTCAGGCCCGCGCCCTCGGGGCCGATGCGGTGCGCGGCGGGGACGCGGACCCGGTGGAAGCGGGTCACGCCGTTCTCCAGGCCGCGCAGGCCCATGAAGGCGTTGCGGTTCTCGACGGTGATGCCCTCCGCCGCCGCCTCCACCACGAAGGCCGTGATGCCGCCCTTGTGGCCCTCGGACTTCGGCACGCGCGCCATGACGACCAGGAGGTCGGCGACGACGCCGTTCGTGGTCCACAGCTTCACGCCGTCCAGGACGTACGCGTCGCCGTCCGGCACCGCGGTCGTGGCGAGGCGGGCCGGGTCGGAGCCGACGTCCGGCTCGGTCAGGAGGAACGCGCTGATGTCGGTGCGGGCGCAGCGCGGCAGGAACGCGTCCTTCTGCTCCTGGGTGCCGAACTGCTTGAGGGGCTGGGGCACGCCGATGGACTGGTGCGCGGAGAGCAGCGCGCCGATCGCCGGGCTCGCGGAGCCGACGAGGGCCAGGGCCTTGTTGTAGTACACCTGCGTGAGGCCGAGCCCGCCGTACTTGACGTCGATCTTCATGCCGAGGGCGCCGAGCTCCTTGAGCCCGGAAAGGACCTCGTCGGGGATCTTCGCCTCGCGCTCGATGCGCGCCGAGTCGATCTTCGTCTCGCAGAAGTCGCGGAGCTTGGCCAGGAACTCCTCGCCGCGCCGCGCGTCCTCGTCGGCGGGCAGGGGGTGCGGGTGGATCAGGTCCAGCCGGAAGCGGCCGAGGAAGAGTTCCTTGGCGAAGCTCGGCTTGCGCCAGTCCTGTTCGCGGGCGGCCTCGGCGACCTGCCGGGCCTCGCGCTCGCTGACGGACGGCCCGGAAGGGGGTGTGGTTGGTGCGGACATTGAGGAGCTCACCTCGCCGCGGAGTGGGGCCGATCGGCTCCGAGTGACCCGATCTTGACCCGGTCGGTTACTGACTGGTGCTACTCGATCGTATGGATCGTATGTACCCGATTCGCCCCGCGCCCACCAGTCCTCGCGCAGCGTTTGGGCGTGTACCGCCCGGGCGCACGAGAACGGCCGGAGCCCCCGCACAGTGGGCTCCGGCCGTTGTCCTCGGCGTACGGATCAGAGGGCGAGGCCCGTCAGGACCATGACCCGCTCGTACGTGTAGTCGTCCATCGCGAAGCGGACGCCCTCGCGGCCCACGCCGGACTGCTTCACGCCGCCGTACGGCATCTGGTCGGCGCGGTAGGAGGGCGCGTCGCCGATGACCACGCCGCCGACCTCCAGGGCGCGGTGGGCGCGGAAGGCGGTCTGCACGTCGTGCGTGAAGACGCCCGCCTGAAGGCCGTACTTGGAGTCGTTGACGGCGGCGAACGCCTCCGCCTCGCCGTCCACCTTCTTGATCGTGAGGACCGGTCCGAAGACCTCCTCGCGGGCGATGGTGACCTCGCCCGGTACGTCGGCGAGCACGGTCGGCGCGTACGAGGCGCCGTCGCGCTTGCCGCCGGCGAGGAGCTGCGCGCCCGCCTGGACGGCCTCGTCGACCCAGGACTCGACGCGCTTGGCGGCGTCCTCGTTGACGAGCGGGCCCACGTCCGTCTTCGGGTCCGACGGGTCGCCGGTGACCTGGCCCTCGATGGCCTTGAGGACGCGCGGCACGAGCCGGTCGTACACGGAGGCGTCGGCGATGACGCGCTGCACCGAGATGCAGGACTGGCCGCCCTGGTAGTTGGAGAAGGTCGCGATGCGCGAGGCCGCCCAGTCCAGGTCCTCGTCGGAGGAGAAGTCGGCCAGGACGACGGCGGCGCCGTTTCCGCCCAGCTCCAGGGTGCAGTGCTTGCGCGGCACCGAGTCCAGGATCGCGTAGCCGACCGTCTCGGAACCGGTGAAGGAGATGACGGGGAGGCGCTCGTCCTGGACGAGGGCGGGCATCTTCTCGTTCGCGACCGGAAGCACCGACCAGGACCCGGCGGGCAGGTCGGTCTCGGCGAGCAGCTCGCCGATGAGCAGGCCGGAGAGCGGGGTCGCCGGGGCCGGCTTGAGGATGATCGGCGTGCCGGACGCGATGGCCGGGGCGACCTTGTGGGCGCAGAGGTTCAGCGGGAAGTTGAACGGCGCGATGCCGAGGACGACGCCCTTGGAGAAGCGGCGCGTGAAGGCGAGGCGCCCCTGGCCGCCGGCGTCGGTGTCGAGGCGCTGGGCCTCGCCGCCGTTGAACCTGCGGGCCTCCTCGGAGGCGAACCGGAAGACGGAGACGGCACGGCCGACCTCGCCGCGGGCCCACTTGATCGGCTTGCCGTTCTCCGCGGAGATGAGCTGGGCGATCTCTTCCGTCCGCTCCACGAGCCTGCGGCTCACGTGGTCGAGGGCGGCGGCCCGCACGTGCGCCGGGGTCGCGGCGAACTCGTCGCGCACGGCGTACGCGGCGGCGACGGCCTCCTCGACCTGGGCGTCGGTCGGGACGGCCGCCTTGCCGACGATCCGCCCGTCCCACGGCGATGTGACGTCGAGCGTGGTCTCACCGGTGGTCTGGCGACCGGCGAGCCAGAAGGCGTGGATGGAAGTCATGTCGATTCCCGGCCCTTCCGCGAAGGTGTGTCTTGGGGGTACGTCCCCCACCGTAGGGGCGGCAAGGGCCTGTGACGTTTGTCCGACGCGGAGTACTGGCCTCCGAGCGCGCGCCGCTTTGGCAGGGGCGCCGCGCCGCTGCCCCTGACCGTCCTTTCAGTTCTCCTCGGCTACTCCGTACCGCTCGACGTCGCCTTCAGCGACAGCCACAGCTCCATGCGGACGTCCGGGTCGTCCAGGGAGCGGCCCAGGATCTCCTCGACCCGGCGCATGCGGTAGCGCAGCGTGTGGCGGTGGACGCCCAGGTCGGCCGCCGCCGCGTCCCACTGGCCGTGGCGCGAGAGCCAGGCGCGCAGCGAGGCGATGAGGTCACCGCGCCCGGTGGCGTCGTGTTCGTACAGGGCGCGCAGCAGGCCGTCGGCGAACGCCCGTACCGCGTCGTCGGCCAGGAGCGGCAGAACCGAGCCGGCCGCGAGGTCCTCGTGCTCGACCATCGCGCGGCCCCGGCGGCGGGCGATGGACAGCGCCTGGTCGGCCTGTTTGTACGCGGTGGCCGCCGCGATCGGCCCCGCGGGCGCGGAGAGGCCGAGCAGCAGCGCCGCCCCGTCGGGCGCGCCCGGCTCCGGTGCCTCGCCGCGGCCGGCCTCCAGCGCCTGCGCGTACGCGACGCAGGCCGCCGCGCCCGCGCCGCCATCCACCACGAGCAGCACGAGGCGCTCGCCGTACGGGACGACGAGGAGTGCCTCGCCGGCGCGTGCCGCCGCCGACTCGACGGTGTCGGTGAGTGCGGCGAAGGGGTCGCCGCCCTCGGCGGCGGCTGCGGGCACCTCGGCGACCACCAGGCGGAACGGCGCGTCCAGCAGGCTCCCGTACAGCTCCCCCGCCACCGTGCGGGCGTGCTCCGGCTCTCCGGCGAGCAGCATCCGCAGGACCGCGGAGCCGACCCGGGCCTCGGCGGCCTGGAGGGAGCGGTTGCGCTCGGTGGTGAGGGTGAGCAGCGCTATGGCGGAGTGCAGGGCGTAGCGCTCGGCGGTGCCGAGGGTGGAGGCCGTGCCGACGGCGAGGGCGGCGCGGGGGCGCCGTCCGGTGCCGATGGAGTGCAGCTCCACGCGGTCCTCCGAGCCCGCGACGACCGCGCTCGCGGGCGCGGCCCGGTCCCGCAGGCGCTCCACGTCCGGGGTGAGCCGCGCGGCCCTGCGGGAGGCCCACTCGGGGGCCGTGGCGACGACGGCGCCCGACGCGTCGTACAGCGCGGCCCAGCCGTCCACCTGTCCGGCGAGCGCGCCGAGCAGTCCCTCGGGGCCGTCGCTCAGCGCCTGCTTGGTCAGCTCGCGCTGGGCGGCGAAGCCCGCGGTCACGGCGCGGTACTGGTCGGCGGCGATGGCCGCGGAGACGGCCTTGCTGATGGCGATGAAGGGGGTGCGGCGCGGCACCTCAAGGAGCGGGAGCCCTTCGTCCGCGGCGGCGGCGACCAGGGCCTCGGGGATGTCCTTGTAGTGGACGCCGACCGCGAACCCGAGTCCGACGACGCCGGCCGCCGCGAGCCGTTTCACGTAGCGGCCCATGGCCTCGGGGTCTTCCGCGTCCAGCTTGAGCGCGGTGATCAGGAGGAGCTCGCCGCCCTCCATGTAGGGCACGGGGTCGGTGAGCTCACTGGCGTGCGCCCAGCGCACGGGCGCGTCCAGATGTTCCTCTCCGGCGCGCACGGTGAGCTTGAGCGCGGAGTGGTTGACGAGCGAGGCGAGCGTGGGCGGCATGGGACCTTCAGGTCGCGGACGGGATGTGGATCTTTTGGCCGGTACGTATGAACGACCTGTGCCGATTCTGCCTCACCGTACGGTACGTACGGGACCGAATACCCCGTACGTACCTCCCTGCCCGCACCCGGCCGCCCGCGCCCCGGCGGCTACCCCCTGAGGTCCACCAGGAGCGGCGGCGCGTGCTCGCCCCGGACGTCCGTCAGCGAGAGCACGGCGTGGCCGGGCGGCAGCGAGTGGGCGAGATCGGAGGCGGACCAGCGTTCGCGCTCGACCTTGCGCACGGTGACGGCGTCGGTCGTGACCGCCTTGCCGGTGACGAGCTTGCGCAGCGAGTGCAGCGCCCGCGTCATCGGCTGGTCGGCGAAGACCGTGTGCTGGGCCACTTCCTTGGTCTCGATCCACTCGGTGCCCCAGGCCTCGGTGAACCGGCGCCCGTCCCAGGTGGTCACCCCGGAGAAGGCCATCCGGCAGCCGACCGCCGCGTAGAGGGGCCCCTGGAGCGGTTCGGGGACCTCGCCGATGGTGCGCAGGCCGAGCACGACGCCGGCGTTCAGGGACCGCAGGCGCTGGATGGCGCGCACGCTCTCGGGGGTGAGGGTGCGCGCGGCGTCGTCGAGGACCAGGCACGCGAAGTGGGGCCGCCGGGCAGGGCCGCGCACGACGTAGGAGAACTGGGCGAGCAGCAGCCGGGCCAGGAGCCTCGACGCCTCCTCGTGCCCGTGCTCGGGCAGGTCCACCCTGACCCGCAGCGGATGGTGGGCGACGGCGCGCATCGAGAAGGGGTGGCCTTCGCCGCCGGGGTCGAAGAAGTCGGCGAAGGCGGGCCGGTCGAGCAGGGCGATCCGGTCGGCCAGGGCGGGGCCCGGGTCGTTGGGGGTACCGGCCTGGCGGATCCGGGCGTCGAGTTCGCGGCGCATGGCGGTGTGTTCGTCCCCCGCGAGGCCCGTCTGGAGGGCGGCGAGCGCGCCGGGGTCCCCTTCGAGCAGTTCACGCAGCACGGGCACGGACGGGAAGCGTCCGTGGAGGAGGCGGTAGGGGCCGAGGAGCTGGGCGAGGGTAGTGGCCGCGCGCCTCGTGTCCACGGTTTCCAGGTCGCCGATCAGGCCTTCGGCGAGGAAGGCGGCGGCCTCGTCCGGGTCGGCGCAGTCCGCGTACAGGTCGATGTCGTGCACGGAGGCCGGGTCGCCCGGCCTGACCACGACGTCGTACGCGGTGTCGGGCCCGAGGGCCGTGCCCGCGGCGCACACGACGACGACCGCGCACTGTCCGGTGAGGGCGCCCAGGGCGAGCGACTCGGCCACCGGGCGCATGAGCCGTCCGGTCTTGCCCGCGCCGGAGGGCCCCACCGCGAGCAGTGAGGTGCCGAGCACGGCGGGGTCGAGCGCGGCGCCGACGTCGCGCACGGTGTAGGGGTTGCGCTCGTCCCGCGCGAAGCGGCCGATCTTGACCTGGCCCACGAGCAGGTCGTGGACGGCGCTGCGGGCGGGCAGGTCCCGCTGGCCCGAGGGGTGGGCCCAGGCGGCGGAGCCGTGCCGGGCGACCGTGTCCACGAAGGTGGCGAGCGCGCCGGGGTCGGGGGCGGCCGTGCGCCAGGCGTGGGCCACGCGGGCGCAGTCGACGTCGTTCATGCGTCCGCTGATCAGCTCGGCGGAGAGCAGATCGGCGGTCTCGTCGTGTCCCGCGGCGCGCAGTTCGGGCCAGTGGCCGCGCGCGGGGGCTTCGGCGGGGCGCGGCGGGGCGGTGCTCTGCCGGGTCGTCGTCGCGGCTCTGCCGGCGCGGATCGCCTGCCACCAGCCGCCGATGCGGGCGAAGGGCCACAGCACGGCGAGGGTGATCACCACGTACAGGGTGTCGGTGAGCGCCTGCGAGGCGAAGACCTCGTAGCCGCCCGCGAAGAGCGCGACCAGGGAGAAGACGGGGTCGGCGACGGGCAGCGGGCGCGTGTCGAGCCCCAGGGCGCTCGGCCAGACGAAGACCAGGACGCCGACCGCGGCGACGGAGGCGAGCACGGCACGCGAGGGCTGCGGGCGCCGCACCACGAAGTGCCGGATGGCGTCGGGCCAGGCGCCGAGCCGTCCGACGGAGTAGACGACCGCGCCGAAGACGAGGCCGTCGTAGACGACCCGGGCATCCGCGGCCTGCCACTCCTTGGGCTGGGCGCTGCCGGCCCACCACCAGCCGCCCGGCGTGAACAGCTTCAGCGGAACCCACTGGTAAGGGATGCTGCCCTGCCGCCACAGCGACCAGAACACCAGGCCGAGCAGGGCGGAGACGGCCATGCCGACGATCAGCCTGCGGTGGACGGCCTCGGTCTCCGGCTCGGGCTCGGGAGCGCGGTAGGCGTAGCGCCAGATGCCCGGGGATGCCGCGGGGCGGGGCGCCGCGAGCCAGTCGGCGACGGACGAAGCGCTCTCGGGGCCGGGGGCCCGGCGCGGCATCGGCGGCGCTGCGGGCGCGGCGGGCCCCGCCGGACGCGGCACCGGTGTGGCGTGCGTACCGCGAGCGTCGTGCGTGCCTTCGGAGTCCATGGCCCTTGCCCCCTGACCTGCCGCTCTGCTGTTCCGCAGCTCAATCTAGTGCCCCCGCAGGGGGAGTTCACCGGATACGCGCCCGGGGCCTGCGGGAACAGCGACGTGCGTGCGCGGAGCCGAGGGGGACGAAAGCCGCAGCCCGCCCACCCGGCGCTATGTCCACCACGGACAACCGCCACGCCGAACAACTCCCCCGTGGAGCATGCCCGCCCCCACGCTCCGCCCCTAACCTGCGAAGAAAGCAAGCATTCGAGCGTCCGCCTCGCCCCACCCCCAGGAGCACCCCATGACCGCACTTCCGCAGGAGCGCCGCGTCGTCACCGCCATCCCCGGGCCGAAGTCTCAGGAGCTTCAGGCCCGCCGCACCGCCACGGTCGCCGGCGGCGTGGGTTCCGTGCTGCCCGTGTTCGCGGCGCGCGCGGGTGGCGGCATCATCGAGGACGTCGACGGCAACCGCTTCATCGACTTCGGCTCCGGCATCGCCGTGACGTCGGTCGGCGCCAGCGCCGAGGCCGTCGTACGCCGCGCGAGCGCCCAGCTCGCCGACTTCACCCACACCTGTTTCATGGTCACGCCCTACGAGGGGTACGTCGCCGTGGCGGAGCAGCTCGCCGAGCTGACGCCGGGCGACCACGCAAAGAAGTCCGCGCTCTTCAACTCCGGCGCCGAGGCCGTCGAGAACGCCGTCAAGATCGCCCGCGCGCACACCAAGCGTCAGGCCGTCGTCGTCTTCGACCACGGCTACCACGGCCGCACGAACCTGACGATGGCGCTGACCAGCAAGAACATGCCGTACAAGAACGGCTTCGGCCCGTTCGCGCCCGAGGTCTACCGCGTGCCGGTGGCCTACGGCTACCGCTGGCCGACGGGCGAGGAGAACGCCGGTCCCGAGGCCGCCAAGCAGGCCATCGACCAGATCAGCAAGCAGGTCGGCGCGGAGAACGTCGCCGCGATCATCATCGAGCCGGTGCTCGGCGAGGGCGGCTTCATCGAGCCGGCCAAGGGCTTCCTGCCGGCGATCGTGCAGTTCGCCAACGACAACGGCATCGTCTTCGTCGCGGACGAGATCCAGTCCGGCTTCTGCCGCACCGGCCAGTGGTTCGCCTGCGAGGACGAGGGCATCGTCCCGGACCTGATCACGACCGCCAAGGGCATCGCGGGCGGCCTGCCGCTCGCCGCCGTCACGGGCCGCGCCGAGATCATGGACGCCGCGCACTCCGGCGGCCTCGGCGGCACCTACGGCGGCAACCCGGTGGCCTGCGCCGGTGCGCTCGGCGCCATCGAGACGATGAAGGAGCTCGACCTCAACGGCAAGGCGAAGGCGATCGAGGCGGTCATGAAGACCCGCCTGAAGGCCATCGCGGAGAAGTACGACATCGTCGGCGACATCCGCGGCCGTGGCGCCATGATCGCCATCGAGCTGGTCAAGGACCGCGCCACGAAGGAGCCGAACGCCGAGGCGACGGCCGCGCTGGCCAAGGCCTGCCACGCGGAGGGCCTGCTCGTCCTCACCTGCGGCACGTACGGCAACGTCCTGCGCTTCCTGCCGCCGCTGGTCATCGGCGAGGACCTCCTGAACGAGGGCCTGGACATCATCGAGGCGGCCTTCGCGCGCGTCTGATCGCGTTCGGCGCTCAGAGGACCGGCGCTCAGAGCATCGGCGCTCAGAGCATCGGCGCTCAGGGCGCGCGACTCGTGTACGACGCCTGGAGCGCGTGCCGGAGCCGGGATCACCCCGAGGGGGGAAGATCCCGGCTCCGCATATGTCCACACCTCCCCTGACGTGTGTGGACGGCGGGCGGTACGGAACCGGTGACCTGGAGTGACCGTCAGGGCATGTGAAGAACGTGTGCGGGCCCGATGTCGGGTTGCCGTTCCGCCTGTCCGCCCGCCACCTCCTGACGTACGGTTTCTGCAGATGAGAGAAACACCCCGCCCACAGGGGACTGTGGGCGACACCGGGACGGAGCCTCCCCAGCCCCGTCTTGGTCGTGCCTTCGCGCACACACCCGGAGTTACTGACTCCGGAACTCCTCACCGATCGGATGGCCGCCCGCCCCAAACCCCCCGGGGCGCGCGGCACACCGGTCAGGACGGCCGCCCCGGAACCACCCCCGTTGTGCCTTCGCAAGTAGGCCACGGCGGATAGCCCGGAACGGTCGACCTCCGAAGGGCCAGCGCACACCCCCCCTTGCGCTGGCCCTTCGGCATGTCTCGGGAACGCCCCCGCCCACACACCGCTCAGCTCTTGACGCCCGTCATATACCGCAGGACGGTGCCAGCAAGGACGGCCCCGCCCGATGTTGGAGCACCGGACAGGGCCTTGGTCATCACCTGATCTAGGCAGGCGACAACCCAATGAGCGACTTTAGCGACGCCCGGAACCCTGACAAGAGCGCGGGCAACCCCACCCACGACCAGTACGCCGACACCGACACATGGACGTGGGCGGGCGAGATGGTGCGCGGCCTGCCGCCCATCAGCCGCGACGACGTACTGAAGATCAGCGCCTACCGCAGCGCCTTCCCCTGGCTGCCCGTCAGCCTGAAGCGCGACCCGGCAGGGGGCACGGCGTGACCCTCTTCGAGATCATCCGTCTGATGTGGGCGCACTGGTGCCCGATCTTCCTTGCCGCGCTCGCCGTCGTCTCGCTGGCCGTGTACGCACGCGAGGCGCAGGACTGACCCCGACCCCAAGCAGCATCGCGCCCGCCTCGTACAACAGGGCGGGCGCGATCACGAGTAGCCTTGTCCGCCTAGGCATGGGCGAGGCAAGGCATGGCAGGGATCGAACCCGAGTAACGATCTCCAGGAGCCATGGACATGAAGGTCATCAGCGGACACGCGCCCGGACACGTGCGCGCCGCTTTCGTGGAAGCCATCGAAGAGGCCGGGATGACTGCCGGTCAGACCCTCACGCGTGACGGATGGGGACACCTCTGGAACGTGTCCGACATCCTGCCGGGCAGCTGCTGTGACGACCTGGACCTGCCTCACGGGTCCTCGTACGCGCAGGCCGTGCGCTCGCTGCCCCGGCGGTAGTGACCCGAGCACGCCAACGCCCCCGCCCTGGTTGCTCAGAGCGGGGGCGCCTCCATGAGCGGCGGCGGGGGCATGGGGTCGACCCGCCGCGCCCGGTCTCAGCAGCGGGCACGCTCGCCGGGGCCGCACGGCAGGGACGGGCAGCTCGGGGCGCAGGCCCACAGTTCGATCTTCTCGGTGCTCTTCTCCCGTACGAGAGTGGCGATGCCAAGAGGGCGGTCGGCGTACAGCCGTACGCCGCACAGGGCGCACGCCCACCCGCGCAACTGGTCGCCGTTGAGCTTCGCGGGGTCGGGCAGGGTCTCGGTCGTCACGACGTCCGCCCCTGTGCCGACGCGGGCACGGCCACGACCTCCTCGGGGCGCGCGGCGCGGACGTACTCGGGGCTGGCCTCCCACTCCAAGCCGCCCTGCGGGGGCCGCAGGTGCACGCGCGACCCGTAGTGCCCCATCACGCGTCCGAGACGCTGCCTGCCCGTGTCGACGGCCAGCGCTCCCACGCCGAGATCGTCGACCACGGCCTTCGCGGCGCTCGCCGTGCTCCGGGGCGCCGTTCCCCCGGTGGCTCGTTGCTGGTTATGGTCCGTCATGTCGACCTGGCTCCTCAGGTTGGCCACGCCCCCGGACCGTTCACGCGGTCGCGGGGGTCTTCGTTTCATCGAACCTCCGATGTCGATCGTGGAAAGGAGCCTGACGGGGGGCCAGCGAGGGGCCAGACTGAGAGCGAGAGGGGGCCAGCATGAGCAGCGAGCGGAAACAGCAGTTCGGCGTGTATCTCGCACGGCTGCGGAAGCGGGCCGGCCGATCACAGCGGCAGCTCGCCGGGGATCTCTGCGGACTCTCGGGCACACAGTCGGTCACCCGGAACGAGGTCTCCCGCTGGGAGCGCGGTGAGCGTCTTCCCGAGGCATGGCTGCCGTTCCTCGCGGGCGCCCTGGGCGCCTCCCTCGCGGACGTGGAACAGGCCGTCGCGTACGCCCGTGGCGATGCGACGGCGACCCTTCCGGGCCCCGCCGCGACGCTGGCCGAACTCCTCCCCCCCGGCGACCCCTTGGCGCCGCTCACGGGCCGCTCGGGACGTCGCATCGGGACGACGGCCGTGGACAGCCTCGCCGGACGCGTGCACGGCCTTCGGCTCGCCGATGACGTCCTGTCCGGGGGTGACCTCGCAGAGCCCGCCGTGCGTGAACTCCGGGCTGCCGTACGACTCCACCGCGAGGCGCGCTATGACGACGCCACAGGGCGCGGCCTTCTCGTCCAAATCGGCGAACTCGCCCAGATCACGGGGTGGGTTCTCTCCGATGCCGGACGCCACGAGGACGCCCAGCGCGCGTACGAACTCGGCATCTCGGCCGCGCGGCAGTCGGGTGATCTCGCTCTGGTCGGCAACCTCGCGGGCAGCCTCGCCTACCAGCACTCCAATACGGGCCGCGAGCGCGAAGGCCTTGACCTTGCCCGCGCGGCCCTCGAAGAGGCCGGACCCGACGCGCCGTCCAAGACCCGAGCCCTCTTCTTCGATCGCGTCGCATGGGCTCACACGCGCGCTGGCGAGGCTCAGCCCGCCATACGCGCCCTCGGGGAAGCGCACGAAGCGCTCTCGGATGTCGACGACCACGCCGCACCGGCATGGGCCTACTGGATCTCTCGCGAAGAGCTAGAGGTCATGGACGCGCGCGTCTATACGGAGATCCGGCGCCCGCTGCGGGCCGTACCGCTCCTCACCTCCGTACTCGCGCGGTACGACACGACGCACGCGCGCGAGGTGGCCTTGTACCGAAGTTGGCTCGCGGTCGCGCTGACGGACGCCAACGAACCCGAGCAGGCAGTGACGGAGGCGCGGAACATCATTGAGGCGTCCGGCGACATGACGAGCGGGAGGGTCGCGGAGCGGGCGCGGGTCGTCCTCCGTCACCTCCAAGGGTTCGAGTACGTCCCGGAGGTCGGCGCGCTGCTCGATGATCACGGGCACCTGCTGCTCGCGTAGCCCGCCGCCGTAGGCCCCGGTTTCGACCAGGACGACGCGCGCCGACCCCCGTTGCAGGCCGTTGCACCCTCCGTTGCGCGAAGGTCGAAACCCGAAATCACCGCAGGTCCGAGCCGACCATGGGCGACACCCCCCCCCCGAAACCGGTAGCAGCAGAGCCGAAACTTCAGGCCCTGGTCGAAACCGCCCTGAAACCGCCTGCGGCGGCACCGGGGTGCTACCTGCGACACCCCAGCTCGGACACCAAGTCGGGTACGACAGAGGGTGCTACACATAGCGGGTGCGGGTGCTACGCGGCGAGGGTCTGCTACTCGCCCTGCAACGGCTGCAACGCCCCTCCGTTGCAGCGGTGCAACGGGGGCCCCGCCTTCGAGGTTCCTCGACCCTGGCAGACACTCCGTGATCAGCAGTGACGCTGCGTCGGCCAGGCTCGTCACATGTCGAGGCTGATCCACGCAACGTGATCGGCGGTCACGCTGCGTCGACCATCCTCGGCATGCGCCGAGGCGGCGTGATCTTGAGGTTTGCCAGATGGCTGGACCCAAGATCCCCGACGTTCACGCCGGACCTTTGCAATGCAAAGTGGATCATTCACCTGCCGCCCCGCCTAGGCGATCATCGCGACTGCCGTGACGCGATCTTGCACTACCCCACCCTCCCGGGGTGTCGATCACGCCCCTGAGCTGCATTGTTTGCTGTTATTTGCACAAACTCCAGCAGAGGGTTATGCCGGACATAGGGGCGCCGGGTCACCGGGCTGATCTAGCTACGCGCGACCCCCGCCCCCCTTGCTGGAGCAAATCGATAGGCGTTGACGCAGGTCAGCGCTTGATCAAGATGTCCGGGGTCACGTGTCGCGCGATCCGCCGCGTCGATCATGAATTGCGCGCGCTGATTTGCTTCGCGCGTACTCATTCACTCTGGCAAAGTGCCGCGCCCGTGGTGATGCCCGAACCACCACGGGCGCGGCGGTCCGGCGCCGGGAGACTGCGGCGCCGGGGTCCTAGTCATCGGTGTCGTCGGCGTCCGGCAGCGCGCGCCACAGCTCAAGGTCGAGACCTTCACGGCGCGTGTCGAGCGCATCGGCGAGCCGCTCGTACTCGGCGTCACGCGCCTGATCGTTGTGCTGCTTGACCTCACGCAGCATTTCGAATCCACTCATGCGCGAACTCCGACATCAACAACGAATGCGGACGGCTGGAATACCTGAACATCACCACGAAGCCAGGCAAGGAACGCAACCTGACCATTGTCCGCGTACCGCTCGCGCAGGAACTCGATACGGAATTCCGTGCGGATACCGATACCGAGCTGCGACCAGTCACCCGTGTAGATCTCCGAGCAGTCCGACGATGAGCCCACGGTGAGATTCACCGGGATCTGCTTTGTCGGCAGCATCGGAAGCATGTTCGCAGGCGGCTGAAGATAGGCATTCGTCGTTGCCTCCTTCAGCTTGGACAGGCTCGTACTCGTACGCGGCGCCTGGATATGGGCGCCCGGCTCGAAGTTGGCATTCCGTACGGCACCCACCGCGTCCAAATGGAAGTCGTAATTCGAAATGGCGGCCCCATTCGCCCCGTGCCCCGTGGTGGTGACCCCTGCCGTATTGAGTACCCCCCTAGGTTCCGGAGCGCTCCCCGTACCACGCAGGGCTACCCGGTCCATCTCAAGCGCGATCTGCTGAGCGAAACTGTTCGCGATGACGCCGGACGCCGACGGGTCGGAATCCTCGAAGAGTTCGACCGACATCGTCACAAGGCGATTCAGGGAGCGAGCCGTAAACGTCACCGAGTCGAATGTCATATCTGCCGCGGTGATGGCGGTATTCTCATTTCGCCATCCGGGAGAACCTTCCCCGATTAGGCGCGCGATTTTCAGAGTCTGCGCCGTCATCGGCACAAAGGTCGCGCCTGCCTGCGCAACCCGCATCTGATTGCGTGCAAGGTCGATGACGTTTCCGGCGAGCGGAGTCGGCACGAGATACCCGCCAGCCGAAAGAGTGCCCTCACTCAGGGCTTTACGCTCGGCGTCGGCATCCTTCCACTTCCCGGTGACCATGCCCCGGATGAGCTTGTCGAAGTTCAGGCCCTCGTGGTCGCGGTCGCCGTGGCCATTGTCGCGGCCCCACTGTGCGAATGACTGGTCCTTGCGGAGAGTATCGGCACCCTTGAGAGAGCGGCCCCCGGCGTGACTCCGTGCAGCAGGACGCGTGCCGTCGCCGGATTCGATGTCCACGCCTTCGGTGCCGCCGTCGAATGCGCGGGCCTTGGCTATCTGCTCGTCCAGCTTGGCCAGCGCGATGCTCAGGTTTCCGCCCCGGACCTTGTGTCCGGGCGTCACATCGCCGGGCGCCATGTCGGCAATGGCCTTGAGTTCCTTGTAGATACGGTCGCGCTTGGCGTTGAGCGCGTCGATCAGTTCGAGCGATTCGAGAATGTCCACGACTCACCTCGGAGTGCGCACGGAAAGGAGTGCCGCGATCGCGGCCGGGCACCCGAGGTGGAAACCAGCTCGGCGAGAGGGAGCGGCCCGACGTGGGCGAACCAGGTGGGGCATGACCCGCACCTCTCGAAGGTGACCTGATTCTACCCCGGCTGACGCCCCGTCACCCGGAATCGTCCGGCGCTTCGGCGCGTGCTGCGGCGGTGGCCGCCGCGTCCCATACGCGCCACGTGACGTCAGCGTTGCTGCGGCGCCGGTCGGCCTCGTGGGCGAGCTGCTCGGAGACCGCGCGCCGGTACAGCGGCGCCAACCTGACACCCCGTTCGGCGGCCAGCTCGTGATGCTCGCGGACCATGCGGAAGTGATCGAAGTCGCGCAGGAAGCGGCGGCGGTCGGCGGGGTCGGCGAGCGATTCCAGGGCGCGGCGCATCCCGGTCCGGTCGGGCGTCCAGTCGGTCATGGTCGGTACCTCCTAGCGATGTTGGACAGGCGGCCCTGTGCGGGCCGTCGGCGGTGGCGGCGGCGCCCGGGTGCCGGGGCGGGGCGCAGAGCGGTGGAGAGGGGCGACCAGGGAGGCGGGCGCTGCCCTTCCTGGTCGACCAGCGGGGCGGTGTAGCGGTGTCATCCGTCCAGCATCGGCAGTGCTTCCCAGTGAGTGCTTCCGCCTATAGGGATAGGCCCTATAAGTGATTCCGGAGCACTGGGAAGCGGTCTGGCCTGCGGCGCCAGTGCTACAGCGAGTGCTTCCCGAGTGATACGGAAGCACTGGGAAGCACTCACCGGAGCACTGCTCACCGCTGGTCGTGCTCGGGCTCTTCCAGTTCGCCCTGGACGCCCTCCTTCAGCTCGCGCTCGTGACGCTCCCAGTCCTCCGCGAGCCAGGCGACATGCGCCCTGCGCAGCCCTGGACGGATGACGATCCGGCCGTCCAGCTCGCCGACCTCGAACGCGGTCGCGGCGGCCTCGGCCCGGATGCCGAGCGCCTGAGCGGTGACCCGCTTCGACGGGTGCTTACCGGGGTTGTCCCGCAGCCACATGCACAGCTTGTCGGTGTCGCTGACCTTGTACGCGGACGGCTGTGCGAAGGCCGCGCCGGGCAGGGACAGCAGCCGCGTCTCGCGGTCGAACCCGAGGGGCGTCTCGTCGAGACTGACGTCACGGCCGTCCGCCTTGAGGCTGCGGATGCCGTGCTCGTCCTTGCCGTACGTCCATACCGCGTCGGGCCACTCGCCCCACCGCGAGGCGCCCCGGGCGTGGTCGCCGTTCAGGCCGGTGTGCACGGCAAGGAGGATGTTGCGCACCCCGGACTGTTCCTTGATGCGGTCCAGCGTCTCGGTGAAACTCTGCACGGCTTCGTTGGGGTCGGTGCGGCTCACGAAGCCGCTCATGGCCCGGTGCGCGGGGTCGAGAATCCACACCTCGATGCCGCGCGATCCGAGCCATTCCACGGCCCACTTCTCGTACGCCTCTGCCCGCAGGGAAAAGGCGGCTCCGCGCAGACCCAGCACATGCGCCCGGTCGGTCTTGCGGATACCCGCATCACGCAGCCAGGAACGCTGCTGACGGTCGCTCATCTCGTAGTTCCACAGCGCCACCGCGGCCGGGGTAACGGCCAGCCGGCCCAGGAATGGCTCACCGTCCGCGAAGGACCGCAGCACGTTCCCGAGGAGCGTCGTCTTACCCACCTTCTTGGGCGCGACCAGGGTCGCGTTCCCGTCGGTCGCCAGCAGTCCGTCTATGGCGTACGCGGGGCCCTCGTCGGGCACGGCGAGGAAGTCGCGCAGCATGAAGGAGCGCTCGTTCAGCTTGTCGATGGTGGTGGCGTTCTTTGCGGCGGCCTCCAGCTGGTCGCATTCGGCCTTGAGGGCGCGGTGTTCCATTTCGCGGCGGATCTCGTTCTTATGCGCCCTGTCCTTGTCCTGGATGACCAGCTTGACGCATTCCTCGAACTCGGCCCGCTGGTGATCCGGCACTAGCAGGCTGATCGCCGCGTATCTGACGTCGTCGTATTCGGCCGCCCGCGCGTGAGCCAGGGCGTCGAGTTGTGCGGGGGAAAGGCTGTGCGGCGGTGCACCCGCAGCGGGCGTTTGTGGAATGGGGTCGGCAGCGACGGGCGGCACCGGACCGTGAATGCATCCGGTGTACTGGCACTGCCCCTTGTACTGATTGTGCGCGCACAGCGCATAGGGCGGGGTCGTCATTCGGCACCCCCCTCGAAATCCCCGAGGACAATCAGGATCGGCCCCCCGGCCGCAGCAGCGGCACGCAGGACGTCGGGGGCGTCATCGACGGTGCCCCGCAGTACGGGACACGACGGATCGTGACCGACGTTCAGGTGATTGATGCCGAACTGGTCGACGCTCACCCCGAGACTTTCGCTGTGGCAGTGCCCGCATCGGTATGCGTCTGCGGCTTTCTGCGCCACGGCGTCAGGCCTGCGCTTGCGGGGGTCGCCGGAATTCGGCTTGCGTCGGCGGCTCATGACCGACCCCCTACGCGATAGGCCGGGCCCGTACGGGCGACGCGGAAGCGCGACCACAGTGAACTCAGCTGCTCGCAGGAAAGCCGGAACTGCCGACCCGTCAGCGGGCCGCAGGCAGCCTTGAAACGACGCAGAGTACGGCGGCGCATGCGACCCCACCGATAGGTCTGCACGTGGCTGTGGCACTTCTCGCAGGCGTGCCACGGGCCATGGAAGACGACGGACTCACCGGGGGCGTATTCGGGCCCCTGGAAGCTGGCTACGGGATAGATCCATTCGGCACCGCCGTTGCCGCAGAAGTCGCAGCGCAACCGCATGTCGCCGGGGGCGCGTAGGCTGGACGCATTCGACGCCGTGCCCTGGTCGCTCGAATTGGCCCCCGGCTGACTGCTCATCAGTCCGGGGGTCGCGGCGTTCTCAGGCCTCATCGCGGGCACCGCCGTTCATGCTCGGACGCAGGAGGTCGGCGAGTTTCGCGAGCTGGCTGGCCGTCAGTTCAGGCGCGGAGTCCACTATTTTCCGGATGTACGACTCGGCGTTCGCCGTCTTCAGGGCGCGGTCGATGTCGGTGGTGTCGGCGTCTGGGTAGTTCCGCTTTGTGGCAGCCTTTTTAGCCCGCAGGCGTCCTACTTCAGCCGGAACATTACGCTTGGAATTCAGTATCTCGGACAAGGGAATGAGACCTTCGCGACGAAACGAAAGGGATTCCCTGCGTGCCCGGAGCTGTGCTTACCACCCGACCGGGTGGGATCACTGGCATGACGCTCAAATGAAGCCGACGGCCCTTGCGCGTCCACGCGATGCCGCAAGGCAGCACCAGGCCGTACCGCTTCCGCAGGTGCGGGTTCCAGCGGGCCCTTAGATCCTAGGCAGGGCGCATAACGGTATGCAAGGGGTCAAGCGCCTGAATTGCTGATCATGCCGGGCGAGTTGGACTCATGCCTGATCAGCAAAGAGCCCCCGGCCGAAGCCGGGGGCTGAAGGTCTCGCGCGAGCGGTCCGTCTTGGCTCAACCGGCGCGCACCCACGTGATGCGCTCCAGTACCGTCGCCGTTTTGGCCACGGCCGAGACGGGGCGGATGCGGGGTTGCCCGATCACGTCAGGGCTGAGCAACAGGGCCGCTATGGCTCGCTGCGCCGCCATGGGGGTGCGTTCCCAACGGCCTGCGACGTCAGGACCAGGCTCAAACAGCGCACTGAGCCTGGTCGGGCGGACCAGCTTTCGCCGACTATCCTCCAGTTCCCCAATACGGGCCTCAAGCCGTTCGGCACGACGCGCGAAACGGCGCTCCTCACTCAAGGTCTCGGGCTGCGCCTGCTCGGTCTCCTGTAGATCAGCACGTGCCCTGGCGAGAGCATCACGGATCTCTCCCGATTCGTCCGACGAGTCTTCTGCGTCGAGGACGCGATAGACATCGGAGCGTGCCAGGTAACTCAGGATCACGCCGGGACGTTCGGCATCTCCGATAAGGATCTCGTCTACTTCGGCCTTCGAGATACGCCAGCACCCGCGCTTGCACTCATAGTTGATCTCCTTGGTGCGATACCGGACCGTGATCGCTCCCGTGCAGCCATCGCACGTGATCGCCCCGGTGAGCGCGTAATGGGCCCCGCCGGGGTTCCCCTTGATGCGGGACGGGTCAGAGATGATCTGCTGCACCTCGTAGAACAGGGCGTCGCTCACGAGACGGGGCCACGCCGCCTTGACCGTGCCGCCTTTCGTGTTCCTCAGGGCGATGTAGCAGACGTGGGTGACCAAGTCCCGCAAAGTCTGCGCCGACAGCGGCTTTCCGCGCCGCCCGACGATGCCGCGCGCAGCCCAATCCCGCTCGATCTCGCAGAAGGGGTCGTGGGCACGGACCCGCTCGAAGAGTTCGACGATCCACGGGGCCTCGACCGGATGGGCGTACTGCCGGACAGGGACGCGCTTGCCCCTCTTGATCTCGTACTCTCGCTCGAAGCCGAACGGGCAGATGCCGTGCGGCTTGCCGTCACGGATGTTCGCATCGATCCCCCTGCGGGTGCGAGCAGACAGGCGCCGCACCTCTATCTCGGAACTCACGCCGTCAGACAGCAGTGTCTCGCGGTCGCGGTAGTTCGAGGGGTCGTAAGTCCGGTCGTGGCTCGTAACGTGGATCAGGATGCCGCGGTCCTCGCACAGGTCCAGCAGCGTGGCCCATTCGCCCACCCGGCGAGAGCCCCGGCTCGACTCCCACAGCCACAGGATCTGAGCCTTGAACTGGTCGCTCCGCAGGTCCGCGATCAGCCGGTCGAAGTCGCCGCGCGCCTGCTTCGCGTACGGCGACGCGCTGCCTTGATCGCTGTATGGCACCCCGAGCGTGACACCCTCACTGGCAGACGCGCGACTGTTGTCGTCGTGCTGCTCGGTGATCGAGCGCTCGCCACGCGCGGAAACCCTCAAGTACTCGCGACCGACCATCCCTGACAGGCTGTTGACCATGGCTACCTCCCGGAACCCGCAGGACTCGCACATCCAGTGTGCGCCTACCTCCGAAGGTAGAAGGCCCCCTGTTCCGGGGCGGCCGACCGCTTTCCTCTTCGGTCTCTGCGCGCTGTTCTTCGCGCTCATCACCTGGCAGGTGATCGCCGACGGCCCCCTCCGCGACGCGGACGAGCGGCTCGGCCCCTGGATCACCGGAAGCCGTCTCCCGGACGGCGCCGCCGAATTCCTCGCCGATCTGGGCGGGGTCGCCGTAGCCGTGCCGGTCCTCGCCGCCGCCGTCGCTCACGCCTCCTGGCGCAGTCACCGCGCCGGTGCGTTCCGCTGGTGGCTGGCCCCGGCCGCCACCGCCGTGGCCATGGCCGCCGTCCCGCTCCTCGTGCTCCCGCTCAAGGAACTCATCGGGCGCACGGGCCCGCCCGGCATGGACGGCACCGGTTACTACCCGTCGGGCCACACCGCCACCGCCATGGTCGCCTACGGCGGGGCGGCGCTGCTCCTGCTGCCGTACCTGCGCGGCACGTACGCACGGCGTGAGCTGGTCATCGCCTGCGCCCTGGTGAACTTCGGGGTCGGTCTCGGGCTCGTGCGGCGCGGATATCACTGGCCGCTGGACGTCGTGGCCAGCTGGTGCCTGTTCGGGATGGTGCTCCAGGCGGTGGTGCTCGTCGTGGCGCGGTACGGCCGCCGTCCCGCCGCCGACGAGGACCCGAAGACGTACGGCCGGTCCGCTCAGCCCCCGAAGTAGCCGTCGAAGTTCTTCGAGAACTCCCAGTTGTTGAACCGGTCCCAGTTGATCGACCAGGTCATCAGGCCGCCCAGGCCCGGCCAGGTGCCGTGCGGCCGGTACGAGCCGCAGTTGGTGCCCTTGGTGAGGCAGTCCAGGGACTTGTTGACCTCGGCCGTGGAGACGTGGCCGTTGCCCGCGTTCGTCGACGCGGGCATGCCGATGGCCACCTTCTCCGGGGGCAGCGCCGGGAACACGTTGCTGGTGTCGCCCGCCACCGGGAAGCCCGTGAGCAGCATGTCGGTCATCGCGATGTGGAAGTCCGCGCCGCCCATGGAGTGGTACTGGTTGTCCAGGCCCATGATCGGGCCCGAGTTGTAGTCCTGGACGTGCAGCAGCGTGAGGTCGTCCCGCAGGGCGTGGATGACCGGCAGATAGGCGCCGGCGCGCGGGTCCTGGCCGCCCCATTTGCCTGTCCCGTAGAACTGGTATCCGAGCTGCACGAAGAAGGTCTCGGGGGCCATCGTGAGCGTGAAGCCGCTGCCGTACTTGGCCTTGAGGGTCTTCACCGCGGAGATGAGGTTCACGATCGACGGGGTCTTCGGGTTCTTGAAGTCCGTGTCGTCGGCGTTCAGCGAGAGGGAGTGCCCCTCGAAGTCGATGTCCAGGCCGTCGAGCCCGTACTCGTCGATGATCGCGGAGACCGAGGAGACGAAGGTGTCGCGGGCCTGCGCGGTGGTCAGCTGGACCTGGCCGTTCTGGCCGCCGATGGAGATCAGGACCTTCTTGCCGGCCGCCTGCTTGGCCTTGACCGCGGCCTTGAACTCGTCCTTGGACTCGACGCCGGGGCACTCCGTCCGCGGACAGAGGTCGAAGCGGATGTCGCCGGAGGTGGCGGAGGTCGGTTCGCCGAAGGCGAGGTCGATGATGTCCCAGCTGTCGGGGACGTCCGCGAGCCGGGTGTAGCCCGACCCGTTGGCGAAGCTGGTGTGGAGGTAGCCGACAAGGGTGTGATCGGCGGCCGCCTTTGGTCCGGGACCTGCCGACAGTGCCCGCGAAGGGCCCGCCGATGCCTCGGTGGCGAGCAGGCCGGACGCGGCGAGCGCGCAGGCCGTGGCCGCTGCCACGGTGCGACGTCTGAGATGACGCGACACGGAACGATCCACGACTGCCTCCGGGCATGGGGGGATGGAGGGTGGATCGCTCAATTTGGTCCAGACCAATCAAGTTGTCAAGGCCCCGTCAAGAACTGGGTGACTCCCCGTCCCTCGGGGCGAGTTGCGCCGCCGCCTCGTGCATCGCCAGTTCGAGCAGGGCCGGATCCGTGAGCGTGCCCGACCCGTCCGGCGACACGAGCCAGCGGACACCGCCCGTGGAGCGCCCCGGATACGGGACCACGATCCACGTGCCGCGCCCCGCGCCGCGTACGCCCGTGCCGATCCAGCGGGCCACCGTGCCCGCCGGCACGAAGAACCCCATGCGCGCGTCGCCGAAGTCGGCGAGCACCGGGCCCGGCCGGTCGATGCAGCGGGTCAGGACGTCAAGGGTGGGATAGCCGAGATCACCGGGAAGGATGAGTACGTCCCAGAGCCTGCCCGCGGGAAGGAGCGCCACCCCCAGGGGATTGCGCTCCCACTCCCAGCGGCAGGCCTCCGGATCCGGCGCCACCGACACGAGCCATTCGATCGCCGACTTCGTCCCCGAGTCCGTCATGGGGTCTCCCTCTTCCTGTGCGGCTTGCGTGCCTGACACAGGAGAGAGGGGGGTGCGCCCGGGGCGTTACGCGGGTTCGGGGAACTTGTTGACGAACCGTCGACAGACCACCGTCACGGCGGAGGCGGCGGCCCCCGGGGCGCCACCGGGGCGCACCCGGTCGGTCAGCTGTCGAAGCCCAGGCCCAGCTTGTCCATGGTCTTCAGCCACAGATTGCGCTTGCCGCCGTTCTCGTCCGCCCGGGCCAGGGACCACTTGGTCAGGGCCACGCCCGTCCACGCGAACGGCTCGGGCGGGAACGGCAGCGGCTTGGTGCGCACCATCTCCAGAGACGTACGCTCCGTGCGCTCGCCGGAGAGCAGGTCCAGCATCACGTCGGCACCGAAGCGCGTCGCCCCGACCCCGAGCCCGGTGTAACCCGCCGCGTACGCGACGCGCCCCGCGTGGGCCGTGCCGAAGAACGCCGAGAAGCGCGAGCACGTGTCGATCGCGCCGCCCCACGCGTGCGTGAACCGGACCCCCTCCAACTGCGGGAAGCAGGTGAAGAAGTGGCCCGCCAGCTTCGCGTACGTCTCGGGGCGGTCGTCGTGCTCGGCGCGCAGCTTGCCGCCGAACGGGTAGATCGCGTCGTAACCGCCCCACAGGATGCGGTTGTCGGCGGAGAGCCGGAAGTAGTGGAACTGGTTGGCGCTGTCGCCGAGGCCCTGGCGGTTCTGCCAGCCGATGGCCGCGAGCTGCTCCTCGGTCAGCGGCTCCGTCATCAGCGCGTAGTCGTAGACCGGGACGGTGTAGGCCCGCACGCGCTTGACCAGCGAGGGGAAGATGTTCGTGGCGAGCGCGACCTGGCGGGCGCGGATCCGGCCGTACGGCGTGCGCACGGCCATCCCCGCACCGGACGAGACCAGTTCGAGCGCGGGCGTGTGCTCGTAGAAGCGCACGCCCTTCTCCAGGCAGGCGCGCTTGAGGCCCCAGGCCAGCTTCGCCGGGTGGAGCATGGCGACGCCCTCGCGGTCCCAGAGGCCGCCGAGGAAGGTCGGCGAGTCGACGTGCGCCCGCACGGCGTCCGCGTCGAGCAGCTCGGAGCCCTCAGCGAGGCCGTGCTCCGCCATCTCCTCGTACATCTCGCGCAGTTCGGTGAGCTGGTGCGGCTGGGTGGCCACGTCGATCTCGCCGGTGCGCTCGAAGTCGCAGTCGATGGAGTAGCGCTTGACGGCGGCCTCGATCTCGTCGAGGTTGCGCGCGCCGAGCTCCTCCAGCTTGGCGATCTCGCCAGGCCAGCGGGACAGGCCGTTCGCGACGCCGTGCGTCAGGGACGCGGCGCAGAAGCCGCCGTTGCGGCCCGAGGCGGCCCAGCCCGCCTCTCGGCCCTCGACCAGGACCACGTCCCGGTCCGGGTTGCGCTCCTTGGCGATCAGGGCGGTCCACAGTCCGCTGTAGCCGCCGCCGACGACGAGCAGGTCGCACTGCTCGTCACCGGTGAGGGCGGGCTCGGGGCGGGGCTTGCCGGGGTCGTCCAGCCAGTACGACACCGGCTGGGCGTCGGAAAGTGACGTGGTCCAACGGGTCATGGCGCTTGGGGCCATGATTTCCACTCCTTCAGTGTTCTTGGCGCGATTGCTTGTTCTTGGCGCGCTTTCTCGTGCTCAACGCGCTTGCTTGTTGCGGCGCTTTCCGACGATCATTCCGCCGAGCACCAGGAGGACGGCGACGAGGAACATCGCCGTACCGATCACATTGATCTGAACGGGCGTACCGCGCTGTGCCGATCCCCAGACGAACATGGGGAACGTCACGGTGGAGCCCGCGTTGAAATTCGTGATGATGACGTCGTCGAAGGAGAGCGCGAAGGCGAGCAGCGCGCCCGCCGCGATGCCCGGTGCGGCGATCGGCAGCGTGACCCGGACGAAGGTCTGCACGGGGCCGGCGTAGAGGTCCTGTGCGGCCTGTTCCAGGCGCGGGTCCATGGACATCACGCGCGCCTTGACGGCGGTCACCACGAAGCTGAGGCAGAACATGATGTGGGCGATGAGGATCGTCCAGAAGCCCAGCTGGGCGCCCATGTTCAGGAAGAGCGTGAGCAGCGAGGCCGCCATGACGACCTCGGGCATCGCCATCGGCAGGAAGATCAGCGAGCTGACCGCGCCGCGCGCCCGGAAGCGGTAGCGCACGAGCGCGAAGGCGATCATCGTGCCGAGCAGGGTCGCGCCGATCGTCGCCCAGGTCGCGATCTGGAGGCTCAGGCTGAGCGAGCCGCACATGTCGGCGACACCGCAGGGGTCTTTCCAGGCGTCGAGCGAGAATTCCTGCCAGGCGTAATTGAAGCGGCCCTTCGGCTTGTTGAAGGAGAAGACCGTCACGACGACGTTCGGGAGCAGCAGATACGCGAGTGTCAGCAGACCCGCGATGACGACGAATTTGCCGCGGAGCCAGCGGAAGAAGGCAGCCATCAGACGAGATCCTCCGTCCCGGACTTGCGGATGTAGAAGGTGACCATGACGAGGATCGCCGCCATCAGGATGAAGGAGAGCGCCGCGGCCGTCGGATAGTCCAGGATGCGCAGGAACTGCGTCTGGATGACGTTGCCGACCATGCGGGTGTCGGTGGAGCCGAGCAGGTCGGCGTTCACGTAGTCGCCCGCCGCCGGGATGAAGGTGAGCAGTGTCCCGGAGACCACGCCCGGCATGGAGAGCGGGAAGGTCACCTTGCGGAACGTCGTGGACGGCTTGGCGTAGAGGTCGCCCGCCGCCTCGTGCAGCCGGCCGTCGATGCGCTCCAGGGAGGTGTAGAGCGGCAGGATCATGAACGGCAGGAAGTTGTACGTGAGGCCGCAGATCACCGCGAGCGGTGTGGCAAGGACCCGGTCGCCGTCCGTGACGCCGAGCCAGCTGGTGACGTCCAGGACGTGCAGCGTGTTGAGGGCGCCCACGACGGGGCCGCCGTCCGCGAGGATCGTCTTCCACGCCAGCGTACGGATGAGGAAGCTGGTGAAGAACGGCGCGATGACCAGGACCAGGATGAGGTTGCGCCAGCGGCCCGCGCGGAACGCGATCAGGTACGCGAGCGGATAGCCGAGCAGCAGGCACAGGATGGTGGCGGAGCCCGCGTACATCACCGAGCGCAGGAACTGCGGCCAGTAGTCGGTCAGCGCGTCCCAGTAGGTGGCGAAGTGCCAGGTGACCTTGAAGCCGTCTTCCAGGGAGCCGGTCTGGACCGAGGTCGAGGCCTGGTAGACCAGCGGCAGCGCGAAGAAGACGACGAGCCAGAGGATGCCGGGGAGCAGCAGCCAGTACGGGACGAACCGTCCGCGCTTGCGGATCTTGCGCGGCGCCTCGTCCGGCTCCTGCGCCGGGGGCGCTTTGGTGAGGGTGGTCGTCATGCGGAGGCGTCCTCCTCGACCTTCTCGACGCCCGCCTCGATGTCCTGGGCGGCGTCCAGGCCGAAGGTGTGCGCGGGGTTCCAGTGCAGGACGACGTCGACGCCGGGGACCAGGCGGGTGTCGCGCTCGATGTTCTGGGCGTAGACCTCGAACGCCTCGCAGATCGGGCTGTTGACGACGTACTGCGTGGAGACGCCGATGAAGCTGCTGTCGGCGATGCGGCCCGTGATGCGGTTGCGGCCCGCCGGGATCTGCCCCGCGTCGTCGGCGTGCGTGAGGGAGATCTTCTCGGGGCGTACGCCGAGGATGACCTTGCCGCCCGTGGTGGTGGGCGCCGAACATCGCGCGGCCGGCAGCGTGAGCTTGCCGTCGCCGGCCTTGAGGGTGAGGTCGTCGCCGCTGCGGCCCGCGATCTCGGCCTCTATGAAGTTCGAGGTACCGAGGAAGTTGGCGACGAAGGTGGTGCGGGGGTTCTCGTAGAGGTCGGCGGGGGCGCCGAGCTGTTCGACGCGGCCCGCGTTCATCACCGCGACCTGGTCGGCCATGGTCATGGCCTCCTCCTGGTCGTGCGTGACGTGGATGAAGGTGATGCCCACCTCGGTCTGGATGCGCTTGAGTTCGAGCTGCATCTGGCGGCGCAGCTTGAGGTCGAGGGCGCCGAGGGGCTCGTCGAGCAGAAGCACCTTGGGGTGGTTGATCAGGGCGCGGGCGACGGCGACGCGCTGCTGCTGGCCGCCGGAGAGCTGGTGGGGCTTCTTGCGGGCCTGCTCGCCGAGCTGCACGAGGTCGAGCATGTCGCCGACCTTGCCCTTCACCGACTTGATGCCGCGGCGGCGCAGGCCGAAGGCGACGTTCTCGAAGATGTCCAGGTGCGGGAAGAGGGCGTACGACTGGAAGACCGTGTTGACGGGCCGCTTGTACGGCGGCAGCGCCGTGACGTCCTGCTCGCCCAGGTGCACGGTGCCCGAGCTGGGCTCCTCCAGGCCCGCGATCATGCGGAGCGTGGTGGTCTTGCCACAGCCGGACGCGCCGAGCAGCGCGAAGAAGGAGCCCTGCGGCACGGTGAGGTCGAGGGGGCGGACGGCCGTGAAGGAGCCGTACGTCTTGCTGATCCCGGTGAGGCGGACGTCGCCGCCGTGTTCTGTAGCAGTCGTCATGGTGCGTCCAGGGGGTCTAGGGCCGAGGGAGTCGAGGGAGCCGGGGGAAGGAAGAGGGGTCAGGCACCGGTCAGCTTGGCGAACTTCTCCTCGTACGCCGTCTCTTCCTTCGGCGTCAGCGAGCGGAACCCGTGGGACTTCGCCGCCATCTCCTTGTCCGGCAGGATCAGCGGGTTCGCCGCGGCTTCCTTGTCGAGCTTCGCGAGCTCGGGGCGCACACCGTCCACGGGGCAGACGTAGTTGATGTACGCGGCCAGCCGCGCGGCGGGCTCGGGCTCGTAGTAGTAGTCGATGAGCCGCTCGGCGTTGGTCTTGTGACGTGCCTTGTTCGGGACCAGCAGGTTGTCCGTGGACGTGATGTAGCCCTGGTCCGGGATGTGGAAGGCGATGTCGGGGTTGTCGGCCTGGAGCTGCACGATGTCGCCCGCCCAGCCCAGGCACGCGGCGAGGTCGCCCTTGTCGAGGTCGGACGTGTAGTCGTTGCCCGTGAAGCGGCGGATCTGCTTCTTGTCGACGGCCTTCTGGAGGCGGGCGATGGCCGCGTCGAAGTCGTCGTCGGTGAACTTCGAGGGGTCCTTGCCCATGTCGATGAGCGTCATGCCGACGCTGTCGCGCATCTCGGAGAGGAACCCGACGCGCCCCTTGAGCTTCGGGTTGTCCAGGAGCTGCGACACCGAGGTGATCTCTTCGCCGTCGGTCGCCTTCTTGTTGTACGCGATGACGGTGGAGATGCCGGTCCAGGGATACGAGTAGGACCGCCCGGGGTCCCAGTCCGGGTCGCGGAACTGGGCGGCCAGGTTGGTGTACGCGTGCGGCAGGTTGGCCGGGTCCAGTTTCTGGACCCAGCCGAAGCGGATGAGCCGGGCGGCCAGCCAGTCGGTGACGCAGATGAGGTCGCGGCCGGTGTCCTGGCCCGCCGCGAGCTGCGGCTTGATCTTCCCGAAGAACTCGACGTTGTCGTTGATGTCCTCGGTGTACTTGACCGTGATGCCGGTGCGCTTCGTGAACGCCTCCAGGGTGGGGCGGCGTTCGTCGTCGTCGACGTCCATGTACTCGGTCCAGTTGGAGAAGGTGATCCGCTTCTCCTTGTCCGAGTGGTCCTCGGACGAGACGTCGCCCTGGCCTTTGCTCGCGGCCGGGATGCCGCAGGCGCCGAGTGTCCCGAGGCCGCCGATCGCGAACGCGCCGCCGGCGGAAGCGCGCAGCAGGGAGCGGCGGGTGAGGGAGGCCCTGCCGTTCCTGAGGCTGCGGTGCATGGCGGCCAGTTGGGCCGGGGACAGGCGGTCGGGCTCGTACTGCTCCATACGCTTGATCGCCCTTTCGGGAGGATGGCCGCTGGTCGGGCGGCTGCTGGCTATCGGTCCCCGAAGATCGTGCGGTGCCAGTCCTTGCGGACCACCGCGGTGTTGTCGAACATGACGTGCTTGACCTGCGTGTACTCCTCGAAGGAGTAGGCGGACATGTCCTTGCCGTAGCCGGATGCCTTGTATCCGCCGTGCGGCATCTCGCTCAGGATCGGGATGTGGTCGTTGACCCACACGCAGCCCGCCTTGATCTCGCGGGTGGCGCGGTTGGCTCGGAAGACGTCGCGGCTCCAGGCGGAGGCGGCGAGGCCGTACGGGGTGTCGTTGGCGAGCCTGATCCCCTCCTCGTCGGAGTCGAAGGGCAGCGCGACGAGGACCGGGCCGAAGATCTCGGACTGGACGATCTCGCTGTCCTGGGCGGCGTCGGCGATGAGGGTCGGCTTGTAGAAGGCCCCGGGGTGGTCGAGGGCCTCGCCGCCGGTGACCACGCGCGCGTAGGAGCGTGCCCGGTCGACGAAACCGGCGACGCGGTCACGGTGGACGTGCGAGATGAGCGGCCCGAGGTCGGTGTCGTCGGCGAAGGGATCACCCAGCCGTACGGTCTCCATGAGCGCCGCGACGCCGTCCACGAAGGCGTCGTACAGCGGACGCTGCACGTACGCGCGCGTGGCGGCCGTGCAGTCCTGCCCGGTGTTGATGAGCGCGCCGGCGACCGCGCCGTGGACGGCGGCTTCCAGGTCGGCGTCGTCGAAGACGACGAAGGGCGCCTTGCCGCCGAGCTCCAGGTGCAGCCGCTTCACGGTGGCGGTGGTGATCTCCGCGACGCGCTTGCCGACGCCGGTGGAGCCGGTGAAGGAGGTCATCGCGACGTCCGGGTGGCCCACGAGCCGCTCGCCCGCGTCGCGTCCGGCGCCGCTGACGATGTTGACGACACCGTCCGGGATGCCCGCCTCGGTGGCGGCCTGCGCGAAGAGCAGCGAGGTGAAGGGGGTCAGCTCGGCTGGCTTGAGGACGATCGTGTTGCCCGCGGCGATGGCGGGCAGCACCTTCCAGGCCGCCATCTGGAGGGGGTAGTTCCAGGGGGCGATGGAGCCGACGACACCGATGGGCTCCCGCCGTACGTACGAGGTGTGGTCACCGGAGTACTCACCGGCCGACTGGCCCTGGAGGTGCCGGGCCGCGCCCGCGAAGAAAGCGGCGTTGTCGACCGTGCCGGGGACGTCGAACTCCCGGCTGAGCTTGATGGGCTTGCCGCACTGGAGCGACTCGGCCTGCGCGAACTCCTCCGCGCGCTCGGCCAGTACGCCGGCGAAGCGGTGCAGGGCGTCGGAGCGCTCGCCGGGGGTCGCGCCGGCCCATGCGGGGAAGGCGTGCGCGGCGGCGGCCACCGCGGCGTCGACGTCCTTCTCGCCCGCGAGTTCGTACCGGTGGACCTCGTCACCGGTGGCCGGGTCGACGACGGCGTGCGAGCGGCCCGATGTGCCCTGGGTCAGCCGTCCGGCGATGTACTGCGCGCCTTCCGCGAAGTGGTCCTGCGCCTGGAAGTTGTGCATGACGCTCTCCTCCGCCGTCGCCCCCGTCCCAGGGGGTCGGCGTAGCTCCAGATCGATTTGAGTGCCGATCCTGACAGAGCAGTGGTACTCCAACAAGTGATTCCGTTGTTGCCTTTTGGTTACGCGACGGAATCTGTCGACCAGGTGTCGAGTTGTCCTGGAAAACCCAGGACGGAATGTCAGTGGTGCGTGCCAGACTCGCGTGTATGACGAAGATCGACTCGGTGAACACGCTGGTCGCGTCGGTCCGGGCGGGCGAGCGGGTGAAGTTTCTGCACTTCTGGGGTCACCGGCCGCGGCAGGACGGGACGCTCGGTTCCAGCTGCCTGAGCCAGTGGTGGCCGTCGCCCTTCACCGTGGACGGGGTGGCGTACGGGACGGCGGAGCACTGGATGATGGCGGCCAAGGCCCGCCTCTTCTCCGACGCGGAGGCGGAGGCCGCGGTCCTCGCGGCGCGGACGCCCGCCGAGGCGAAGAAGGCGGGGCGGCTTGTGCGGGGCTTCGACGGGGAGATCTGGGCGCGGGAGCGGTTCGGGGTCGTGGTGGAGGGCAGCGTGCACAAGTTCGCGTCCTCGGCCGCGCTCTCTTCGTACCTGCTCGGCACGGGGTCCCGGGTCCTGGTGGAGGCGAGCCCGCTGGACCGCGTCTGGGGAATAGGCCTGGCGGCCGACGACGAACGCGCCCAGAACCCGGAGCAGTGGCTGGGGGAGAACTTGCTGGGCTTCGCTTTGATGGAGGCACGGGAGAGGTTGTCGACGGGGGCGGCGGGGGCTGGGGCTGCCGGAGCTGGGGATGGGGGTGCGGGGGCCTGAGGTGTGCTGGTGGGGGTGCGGGGGCCTGAGGTGTGCTGGTGGGGGTGGGTGCTTGGGGTCGGCGGTTGAGGCTTGAGTTGGTGGGCGCGGGTTGAGCTGGTGGGCGCGGGGCTGGAGCTGGTGCCCGGGGCTTGAGCTGGTGGGCGAGCGCTCGGGAGCTCGGGAGTAGGTGTCGTCGGTGTGACCGGCCGGGGCTGAGCCTGCCGCTCGGGGGCTCGGGCCCACCGGCGGAGGCGGAGGCTAGGACCGCCGGTCGCGGACTCCGGCCGCCTGTTGAGCCACTCGGGGGTCGGGTCCATCGGGGGAGGCGGATCGGAGGGCACGGGGCCCGGTGGAGGCCAGAGCGGCGCTTGGGGGCTTTAGGGCGCCGGTGGGGTGCTCAGGGGGCCGCCGGTGCGGATGCCACGTACGTGATGGGCGCGGGCGCCGCCGCCGCGTCCTCCTCGAAGACGTCGTCCGGGACCACGATCAGCACCACCAGCAGTGCCACCCCCAGGACGACGCCCGCCACCCCGCAGATGATCCCGGCCAGCGCCTGCCCCGGGTTCGTCGCCTCGCCGCGCCGCGCCTTCCCGCGCCCGATCGCCCCGAAGATGATCGCGAGCACGCCGAGCACGATCGCCAGGGGCCAGAGGCAGAAGACGACCGCCGAGATGATCCCGAGGACCAGGGCGGTCACGCCCATCCCGTTGGAAGGCGCCATCGGCATCGCGGGCCAGCCGTACCCGGCGGCGCCCTGCCCCTGGTAGCCCGGGTAGCCGGGGTAGCCGTACGGCACCTGCCCCGGCCCCTCGGGCCCCATCGGAGGCGGCGGCACCGGCTCACCCTGGCCCTGCGCCTGCCCCTGCCCCTGGGCCTGCCCCTGTCCCTGCCCAGGCCCCTGCGGCGGCGCGAAGGGACCGGCACCCGGCCCGGGGTATCCGGAAGCAACCGTCGACTGATCCTGCGGGGACGCCGCGGAGGACGGCGACGGCGCGGCCCAAGGATCCCGCTTCTCCAGCGGCACCGCCGCCCCGGAAGGCACCCCCGAAGAGTTCCCGGAAGGCACCCCGGAAGCCCCCGCTCCCCCGCCCCCGCGCGGCGCAGCCGAACCCTCCTCCGGCGGAGCCCACGGGTCCCGCTCCTCGGGCGTACCCGATCCCGCCGAACCCTCGGACATTCCGCGTCACCTCTTTCGTACGTTCCGTCATGCTACGGCCATCGCCCGCGGCCATCACTCTGCCCCGAACCCCCGCCACTTACGATGATCCCCGACCCACCGATCAGCCGATCAATTCCGTTCCTGGGGAGGAAACCGTGACCGATCAGCGCAGCACCTCTGAGCCACACGACCCGCACGCCTTCATCGCAGGACTGCCGAAGGCGGAACTGCACGTGCACCACGTCGGCTCGGCGTCCCCCCGCATCGTCTCGGCCCTCTCCGCCCGCCACCCCGACTCCAAGGTGCCCACGGACGTCGAGGCCCTCACCGACTTCTTCACGTTCACGGACTTCGCCCACTTCATCCAGGTGTACCTCTCGGTCGTGGACCTGGTCCGCACCCCGGACGACGTACGGCTGCTCACGTTCGAGATCGCCCGCGACATGGCCCGGCAGAACATCCGCTACGCCGAGCTGACCGTCACCCCCTTCAGCTCCGTGCGCCGCGGCATCGACGACCGCGCCTTCATGGACGCCATAGAGGACGCCCGCAAGGCGGCCGAGGCCGAGCTCGGCGTCGTACTGCGCTGGTGCTTCGACATCCCGGGCGAGGCGGGCCTGGAATCCGCCGAGGAGACCGTGCGGCTGGCGACCACCGACACGCTGCGCCCCGAGGGCCTGGTCTCCTTCGGGCTCGGCGGCCCCGAGATCGGCGTGCCGAGGCCGCAGTTCAAGCCGTACTTCGACCGCGCGATCGCGGCGGGCCTGCACTCCGTCCCGCACGCGGGCGAGACCACGGGGCCGCAGACGATCTGGGACGCCCTCACCGACCTGCGCGCCGAGCGCATCGGCCACGGCACCAGCGCCGCCCAGGACCCGAAGCTCCTCGCCCACCTCGCCGAGCACCGCATCCCGCTCGAGGTCTGCCCGACGTCGAACATCGCGACGCGCGCCGTCGCCACCCTCGACGAACACCCCATCAAGCAGTTCGTCGCCGCCGGGGTCCCGGTCACCATCAACTCCGACGACCCGCCGATGTTCAGCACCGACCTCAACAACGAGTACGCGATCGCCGCCCGCCTCCTCGGCCTCGACGAGCGCGGCATCGCGGACCTCGCGAAGAACGCCGTCGAGGCGTCGTTCCTCGACCCGGCGGGCAAGGCGAAGATCGTCGCGGAGATCGACACGTACACCCGCACCTGGCTCGCCCCCTAGCCCGGCACCACAATGGGCCCATGCGCACCGTGACAGCCGTGGCCCACCGAGGCGATCCCTACCGCGTCCGCGAGAACACCCTCCCGTCCCTGCGCTCCGCCTTCGCGCGGGGCGCGGACGCGGTGGAGATCGACGTCCGTCTCAGCCGGGACGGCGTCCCCGTCCTGCTGCACGACGCGTCCCTCAAACGCCTGTGGGAACTGGACCGCCCCTTGTCCGCGCTCTCCGCGGACGAGGTGCGCGGCCTCACCGAGAACGGCGTACCCACGCTGGAGGAAGCCGTCGCGGCGACCGAGGGCCACCGGCTGATGGTCGATCTGCCGGGTGCGACGCCCGCGTCCGTGCGCGCGGTCGTCGGTGCCATCGCCGACTGCGGGGCGTCCGACCGGACGTACTACTGCGCGGGCGCCCGCACGATGCTCGCGGTGCGCGCGGTGGATCCCGCCGCCGAGATCGCCCTGACCTGGACGAGCCTGGCCCCGCCGCGCCAGGCCGTGCTCGACGCGATCAAGCCCCGCTGGCTCAACTACCGCTTCTCGCTGCTCCACCGTGAACTCGTCGTGCAGGTGCAGCGCCAAGGCATGCTCGTCTCGGCCTGGACCCCGGACACCCGACGCTCGATGCGGCGCCTCATCGACATCGGCGTGGACTCGATCACGACGAACCGCGTCGACACGCTGCACGCCCTGCGCGGGCGGTCCGGGGGCGCGCTCTCGTAGCCGGGCGGTCCCTCAACTAGCTTGTGGGGCATGGGGAACAGCGACGGCGACAAACGGGAAGAGCCGCTCTTCGTGTACGAGCGGGACGAACGGGGGTACCGCGGCCACCGCCTCAATCCGCGGCACCCCATCGGCCTCATGCTGACGGTCGCCCTCTTGGTCGGCATCGTCCTGGTCATCCTGCTCATGGCGACGTGAGGCCGCGCCCGCCACTTCCGCCTCACCCCAACCCACTCCACTCCGCTCTACTCCTCTCCACCCCTCTCCACCCCTAGGGGACAACCCGCCAAGGCCCCTGACCCACCGGCACGTTGACCCCTCAGGGAACCCCGGGCGCCCGCCCTCCCCAGAGAGGATCCGCGCCGGCCGGGCGATCACCAGGATGGGCTGCACGCATTCCGCACCGCAGCCACCTGGAGCCCTCTCGTGCAGTTTCCCGCCCGTGCCGCTCTCGCCGCCGCCCTCGTCATCGGCCTGACCGGCGCCGCGACCGCGCCCTCCCTCGCACTCGCCGAGGCGCACTCCTCCGCGCGAGGCGCCGCCGCCACGGTGGACCCGCACGACTCCGCGCCGAACGGCAAGGCGCTGCGCGACGCGATCAAGGGGCTCCCGAACGCCGACGCGACCGCCGCCCTGGTCCGCGTGGGCGGCACGGACGGAACCTGGCGCGGCAGTTCTGGCGTACACGACCTGGTCACGGAGAGAAAGGCGGACCCGCACGGGCGTTTCCGCGCCGGGTCGACGACGAAGATCGTGACCGCAGCCGTGGCGCTGCAACTGGCCGCCGAGGGGCGCCTGGACCTCGACAAGCCGGTGCAGCACTACATGCCGGACCTGTTCGAGGAGCCGACGCAGGACCGGGAGCGGGGGCAGGAGGACGGCCAGGAGCGGACGTTCAAGCCCATCCCCGTCCGCAGCCTCCTCAACTACACCAGCGGCCTGCCGTCGAGCGACGGCTTCGACGACGAACTCGCGCACCGCTACGACACGCTGGACTACCGCGAGGTCGTCGCGTCGGCCATCGCCAAGGGTCCCGAACACGACCCCGGGGACGAGCAGCACTACCGCAACATCGGCTACACCGTGCTCGGCATGCTCATCGAGCGCGTCACCAAGGACTCGTACGCCGACCAGGCCGCGCAGCGGATCTTCAAGCCCCTCCGCATGCGTGACACCTACTTCCCCGGCACCGAACTCCGCATCCGCGGCCCGCACAACCGCGGCTACCAGAGCGTGAAGCAGCCGGACGGCACCACCCGGCTGGTCGACGTCACCGAGTGGAACCAGTACGACCGCTTCGCGGCGGGCGACATGATCTCCTCCACCGCCGACCTGGAGGTCTTCACGCAGGCGCTGTTCGGCGGAGAGGTCGTGCCGCGGCCGCAGTTGAAGGAGATGTTCACGCTGCCCGAGCTGGCGCCGGGCGAACCCGAGGCCGTCTTCGGGGCGGGTCTCCAGCGGATGAACCTCGACGAGAACAGCGGGGATGGCGGGGACAACGGGGATGGCAGGGATGGCGAGGGTCTTGGGGACAGCGGGGACAGCGGGGACAGCGGGGACAGTGGGGACAGTGGGGACAACGTGGTCTGGCTCAAGACCGGCTCGCGCTACGGCTACAGCAACATGATCGCCTCCACCGAGAGCGGTTCACGGACGCTCGCCTACTCGGTCAACGCGACCGACGCCAAGGGCAAGGACATGAACCCGGTCGCCGAGCGGATCGCCTGGGCCGCGATGACCCGGGACTGAGGGCCCCCGGACCCCACGACGGGCCTTCGGGCCCCCGGGCCCCCGGGCCCCCGGGCCCCCGACGCGAAACCGCTCGCCGCCCCTAAGCGACCCCGGTCATGCTCGCGAAGACGGTCACGTTGCTGGAGTAGTAGTGCCGGTCCGCGTCGAAGTCGCCGCCGCAGGTGATCAGGCGCAGCCCCGCGTGGTCGATGTTCTTGTAGACCTCCAGGGTGGGGAACTTCTTCTTCGGGTACTCCTCGACGCGGTCCACCGTGAACGTGGCCGTCTTGCCGTCCCTGCGGGTCACCTCGACGGTGTCCCCGGCCTTCATGGTCTTCAGCTTCTTGAAGACCGCGTCCGCGCCGTTCCAGGTCACGTGCCCGGCGATCACCGCGGGGCCGCGGGAGCCGGGAGTGGGGCCCGGTTCGTACCAGCCCGCCAGGTCGGGGTCCTTCGGGGTGGTCATCGTCCCGTCACCGCTCTGCCCGAGCGTCTCCAAGGCGCTGGACACGCCGAGGGAGGGGATGGAGACGCGCTGCGGGGCGGACCGGCCGAGGGTCGCGGGGGCGGCGGCCTTGCCAGATCCCGTCGAGGGCGTGGGGTCGGCCGCCGCCCCGTCGCGCGCGCCCCCATCGCGCGCCGCGCTCTGACGGGGTGCCGCGGACGAGGCGGCCGTGCCGTCCTGTCCGGAGGCGCACGAGGTGACCAGCAGGGCGGACGCGACGGCGGCGACCAGGGCTGCGGAGGCGCGCCGGACCCCGGTCCACAGACGCCAGGCCGGCCGGCTCACGCGATGTCCTCGGTCTTGGCGGCGGAGCCGGGGGTGGCGACGACGACGGGCACGATCCGCCGCCGCCCGTGCATCAGGACTCCGGCGGCGGCAGCGGCAGCGACCCCGGCGGTCCCGGCCCAGACGACGGAGGACGCAGGCCCCTCCCCCTCCGAGCCACCCCCGGTCTCGACGCCACCGACGGGAACGGACCCGACGGCGGCCCCCTTGACCACACCGCAGTTGGTGGGAGCGGTGGCCTCTTGCGGCAGCTTCGGGTCGAGTTCGCTCTTGCCGGCGCCCTCGAAGTCGTACGTGCCGTTGTCGTTGGGGTCGATGCCGTGCTGCACGATGTGCAGGTCCTTGATGTGGTCGACCACGTCCTGCCCCACGGTGATGGTCCGCTTGTACGAGACCTTGCCCTACGCGTCGGCCACCGGCATCCGGTCCACGGCGAGGCCGCTGCCCGCGTCGGTGCCCCCGGACTCGGTCAGGGAGATGTTGATGTCGCCGTAGTGGACGGTGGCCTCGGTGTTGTCGAGGATGCCGTCGCCGTTGGTGTCGTCGCCGCCGTCCGGGCACTGGAAGTCGTGCCCGTCGGTGGACCCGTGCAGATGCTGCGCCGACGGCTGCCCCGGCACCATCCCCTCGGACTTGATCCACACGGTGAGCGCGTTGCCGCGCAGGCTCAACAGGGCCGTCCCGCTGGAACCGGAGTCGTTCAGCGACGCCAGGTCGATCTGATAGGCCGGAGTATCGGCGGCGAACCCCGGCGACGAGAGAGCCACGGTAAGAAGGGCGGCGGGCAGTGCGGCGAGCGCCGCGAGGAGGCCGGTGCGCTTGATCATCAAGTTCGTCCTTTTCCGCGGCACCCGAACAGGAAGGCCGCACGAGCCATGCAGTTACCTATGAAACGGAACGCGACTCACGGGTGTTCAAATGCGGCAAGGACAACGAGGACAACAAAGGGGCACGGCCGTGGCGAGCGACTGGAACTGGGAGAACGGCGAAGGCCTCCTGGGGCTCGACTCCCCCGCCGAGTGGGACGCGGCGTACGAACGCGGCGAGAGAAGGCTCGGCACGGCCGCGATCGGCCTGGCCTTCAACTGCCCCCTGCGGGAGGCCTCACCGAGGATCCTGCGGGCGATGCGGTTGCCGGATCCCGCCCAGCGCGGCTTCGCGTACACCGCGGCGGGCACGGCGGCGCGGCTCAACGGCGAACTGACCCCGGAGCTGTACGCCGCACTACGCGCGGAGGGCCACCACGGCATCGCCGCAGCCGCCGTCGACGACACCCTCGACTACGTCCCGTTCCGGCAACTGCCGCCGTGGTTCAAATGGCGCACGGTCGCATCAAAGGCGGAAGACAAACTGAAGACCTGGCACCTGACCCTCACGTACGCAACCGAGGACGCCCGAAACACCCTGCGCCGACGCCGGTCCTGAGCAGCGGTGACGACAGCACCCCGTATAGCCCCGCCCGCACAGCCCCTACAGCCCCGCGATCGCGTTCCAGCGTTTGGCGAATTCCGTTCGTTCCTTTGACGTGATGTCTCGGGCTATCGCCAGGCGCTTGCGCATCGTGGTGTCCGGGAAGATCAGTGGGTCCTCGGCCAGGGCCGCCAGTTCCTTGTCCTTGGAGGAGGCCAGGATGTCGCGGGCCGCGGGGACCGGGCAGACGTAGTTGACCCAGGCGGCCAGTTCGGCGGCCACCTCGGGGTCGTAGTAGTGGTCGACGAGGCGTTCCGCGTTCTGCTTGTGGCGGGCCAGGTTGGGGATCATCAGGGATTCCGCCCACAGCTCGGCGCCCTCCTCGGGGACGACGAACTCGATGTCCGGGTCGTCCGCCTGGAGCTGGATGACGTCACCGCTGTAGGCCTGGCAGGCCAGGACGTCGCCGCTGGAGAGGTCCTTGATGTAGTCGTTGCCGGTGAAGCGGCGCACGTGCTTCGACGCCACCAGTTTTTCCACCCGGTCGCACATTCGGTGGAAATCCTCGGCCTTCCACTTCGTGATGTCGACCCCGTCGCCCTGCATGAGCAGCGCGAACGCCTCGTCGAGACCGGAGAGCAACGTGACCTTGCCCTTGAGGTCGTCGGCCCACAGGTCGGACACCTGTTTGATCTCCCGGCCGAGCCTGCGCTTGTTGTACGCGATGCCGGTGATGCCCGACTGCCAGGGAACGGTGTGCTTCCGCCCGGGGTCGAAGTGCGGTGAACGCAGCAGCGGGTCCAGGTACTTGGTGACGTTGGGCTGCCGGGCGCGGTCCATCTCCTGGACCCAGCCGAGCCGCACGAAGCGCGCGCACATCCAGTCGCTGATGACGATGAGGTCGCGGCCGGTCTCCTGGTGGTTCATCAGGGACGGGCTGATCTTGCCGAAGAACTCGTCGTTGTCGTTGATCTCCTCCGTGTAGCGGACGTCGATGCCGGTCCGCTTCTCGAAGGCGTCGAGCGTGGGCCGCTTCGTCGAGTCGTCGTCGTCCGTGTCGATGTAGAGCGGCCAGTTGGCGAAGGTCAGCGACTTGTCCTGGCGGGAGCGGTCCCCGGCCGCGCGCTCTCCGGGGCCGATGTACGCGGCGGGCACACCGCAGCCCGCGAGCGCGCCGGCGGCCGCCCCACCGCCGAGGACACGCAGCAGGGACCGTCGGGAGACCCAGGATGCTCGGGACGCTCGAGATGCTCGGGATATCGGGGAGGCACCGGGATTCGCTCGCACTCCGGCAGCATGCTCCCGCGTGTCCCGTACAGGCAATGGACGCTGCGTCGAGCCGAGCGGTCGGGACGCGACACCCTGTCGATCACCGGCCGGGGCGCCCCCTGTCATCTGCTGCCCGTCCACTCACCCGCCCGTTCGCCCGTTCACCCGCTCGCCCGTTCACCCGCTCGCCCGCTCGCCCGCCACAGCTGCACCCGCTCCCGCTCCCGCTCCCGGGCACGCGCTGCCACTCACCCCGGCCCTAGCCACCCCGCCAAGTCCCCTGCCGTGACCCGCCCCAGTGGCGAGGCGTCGACCGGACCCGGATAGAGCCGGTACACCGTGCCGGACGCCGTCCCGTCCGCGCCCTCCAGCTCCCCGTGCAGGAGCGCCAACAGAGCGCGGCGGCCCGCCAGTTCCGGTTCCGCGTCGGCCCGCAGCTCGTCCGGCTCCCAGCCGTCCCGTACGCGCAGCGCGAAGTCGGCGCGCGGCTCGTCCTCGGCCCGGCGGTAGCCCCACAGGACGTGGCCCCGGCCGCGCACGTACACGGGGCCGTCGGTACGGGCCGCCGCCGTCCAGCAGGCGAGGTCCCACAGGGTGGCCCGGCCGCGCGGCCGGAAGCTGTCGAGCAGGTCGTTGCCCATGCGGCCGAGCTGCTTGCGGTAGCGCCACACGGCGTGGTTCCCCCCGCCCGTGGCGAGGGTGACGTCGGCCCACCAGGCGCGCCGCGTCCGCAGGTCGACGATCATCGGCACGCGCAGCGCCGCGTCCCCCGCGAGGTCGAAGCGCTGCCGGACCGTGCGCGGGTCGTACACGGCCCGCTTCTCGCCGCTCACCGCCATGAACCCCGCGAAGGCGTCGGGAAGTTCGTCGAACGGCACGTCGTTGTACGAGAGGACCGCGGGCACCACGAAGCGCACGCCCACCTGGGCCAGCCGCGGCAGGTCCAGGTCCAGGTACTCGGTGGCGCCGTGCGGCGCGGGCGCCGAGGTCAGGTCGCCGGAGTGCCGGGCGGCGCCGCCCGCGTACGACAGGTGGGTGTAGTCGCACAGGCCGACGAAGCGCCACAGGTCGTCGTAGAGCGCGACGGACAGGTCGAGGTCGACGCGTACGCCCTTGGGCTGGAGCCAGTGCAGGAAGAGCCGCACGGTCTCGCCGGCCGCGGGCATGGGCAGGGAGCTGCCGCGCGGCACCGCGACCAGCGAGGCCGCCGAGGCCCGCTCGGCGAACGGCACCGGCAGGTCGGCCAGCGAGGCGTCGAGAACGGCGACGTCGTACCGCTCGCCCTCCCCCGCCTTACCCGCGCCCTCCGCCTTGCCGGCCTTACCCGCCTTGCTCGCGCCCCCACCGTCCCCCGCGCCCCCCACGCCGAGTCGCCGCACGGCCTCCGCCTCGATCAGTTCACCGGCGCGACCCGCCACCCGGGGCGGCAGCGGCGGCCGGTCGTCGTCGATCGCGTACGCCTGTGTGACGCGCCCGCGCGGGAAGAAGACGCGGCGGTGCCCCGGCACCGAGCGGACCTTCATGCGGCCGTACGCGCCGAGCAGCGGGCCGGGAGCGGTGTGCGGCAGTGCGTCCGCGAGCGCCTCGGCCAGCACGTCCGGCAGGACGTCCGCGCCCGACCGGGCGAGCAACAGGTCCAGGCGGCGCAGGAGTTCGCCCGGGCGCCGGCTCAGGAGGGCGGCCGCGGCCGTGGTGTCCCAGCGGCCGAGCGCCTCCTCGACGCGCCCCTGCCAGGTGGAGATCCGCAGCCGGTCGCCCTCGATGCGGACGTCCTTATGGCGTGCCGCCTCGGCGAGCAGCACCTCGGCGAGCGCGTCGTCGCCGACACGGGTTCCGCGCAGGACGGCGAAAGCGAGCGCCACGCGCGCGTGCCGGTGGGGCTGCTCGAAGGGGTGCAGGATTTCGCCGACGCGCTTCCAGGCGCGCGGACGGCGGGCCATGTCCTCGGTGAGCCGGCGGAGGTCGAACCCGTCGAGCAGGGCGAGGAGTTCACGGCGTACGGGACGCGGGAGCCCGCGCAGCCGGGGCAGTTCCAGCAGGTCGGGGTCGCCGCCGGAACCGACGACCAGCAGGCGCAGCACGTCGGTGGCGGTGTCCGCGTACGCCCCGACGAGCGCACGCGCCTCGGGCACGTCGAGCAGCGGCGCGAGGGCGAGCGCCTTGCTCTCGCGCAGCGGGATCGCGGCCGGGAGCCAGTCGGCGGCGTCGGCCGGGTCCAGGTGCCCCAGGAGCAGCACCAGGTCGTCGTGGTCCTGGGTGTTCAGTGGCGTACGGCGGGCGAGCAGGGCGGCCAGTTCGGCGGCGGCGTCACCCGGCGTGGCCAGGGTCAGCACACGCAGCACCTCACCACCGTCACCACCGTGCCCACCGTCACCGCCGAGGCCACCAAGACCACCGAAGCCGCCGTCACCACCGACACCGCCGAAGCCCTCACCCGTGTCGAGCCAGGGGTCGGTCGGCCCGTCCGTCTCGTAACGGTTCTCGCAGACCGGGCAGGCGTACCAGACGCAGCACTCCTCGCAGCAGCCCCAGTCGAACTCCTTGCGGTGGCAGTCGTCGCAGAGCAGGTGCGCGCAGGGCTTGAGCGCACGGACGCGCGCCTTGGTGCCCCCGCAGTTCATGCAGGGCTGGTGGGGCTGGGCGGCGAGGTGCGCGGCGACGACGGACGCGAAGCGCGCGTGCGCGTGGCGGTACGGGACCTCGTGGGGGAAGCGTGCGAACAGCGGGGCGTGGTGACGGTCGGAGCCCATGAGCGCGTCGACGTCGGCGATCAGCTTCCGGCCGGTCGCGGCGAGGTCGTTGGCGCAGAGCGCGGTCAGCGCGCGGCGCAGCGGGACGGTCAGCAGGTGCCCGCGGTCGGCGAGTTCGGCTTCCAGGACGACCACGGCGGCATCGTTCTCGGCGGCCCGCCCCACACCCTCGGGCACGCACGCACCCTCCGGCGCCCACACCCGCGCACCCTCCGGCACCCGCACGCTCTGTCGGCGGCGCAGCAGCAGCGCGGCGAGGTCGTCGGCCGTCGTCATCATCAGGTCACACCCCCGGGGACACAGAAAAGGCGGAGGCGGAGAGCGGGTGCGCTACGGATCTTTTGCAGAGATGAGAAAGAAGGAAGCACACCACGGAGCCGCCCCCGCGTCCTTGACGGTACGCGGGGGCGGCGGGGCCGGGCATCCCAATTACGGGCGCCGGAACAGCGCCCACAAAGGCGCCGTCACGAGCGCCGCGACTGCCCCCGGAACCAGTACCGGCAGTACCGGCAGTACCGGCAAAACCAGCAGTACCGGCAGAACCAGCAGAACCGGCCCGGGAGCGAGAAGGCTGGGCTCAGCCCTCGATGGACGTCATGACGTGCTTGATGCGCGTGTAGTCGTCGAAGCCGTACGCCGAGAGGTCCTTGCCGTAGCCGGACTTCTTGAAGCCGCCGTGCGGCATCTCCGCGACCAGCGGGATGTGCGTGTTGATCCAGACGCAGCCGAAGTCGAGGACCTTGGACATGCGCATGGCGCGCGCGTGGTTCTGCGTCCAGACCGAGGAGGCCAGGGCGTAGTCCACGCCGTTGGCGTACGACACGGCCTGCGCCTCGTCCGTGAAGGACTGGACGGTGATGACCGGGCCGAAGACCTCGTTCTGGATGATCTCGTCGTCCTGCTTGAGGCCGGAGACGACGGTCGGGGCGTAGAAGAAGCCCTTCTCGCCGACCCGGCGGCCGCCCGCCTCGACCTTGGCGTGCGCCGGAAGGCGGTCGATGAAGCCGGAGACCTGCTTCAGCTGGTTGGCGTTGTTGAGCGGGCCGAACAGCACGTCCTCGTCGTCCGGCTGACCGGTCTTCGTGTCGGCGGCGGCCTTGGCGAGCGCGGTCACGAACTCGTCGTGGATGGACTCGTGGACGAGCACGCGCGTGGCGGCCGTACAGTCCTGGCCCGCGTTGAAGAAGCCCGCCACCGAGATGTCCTCGACGGCCTTGGCCAGGTCGGCGTCCTCGAAGACGACGACCGGCGCCTTGCCGCCCAGCTCCAGGTGGACCCGCTTGAGGTCCTTGGAGGCGGACTCGGCGACCTGCATGCCGGCGCGCACGGAGCCGGTGATGGAGGCCATCGCCGGGGTGTGGTGCTCGACCATCGCGCGGCCCGTGTCACGGTCGCCGCAGACGACGTTGAAGACGCCCTTGGGGACGATCGAGCCGATGATCTCGGCCATCAGGACGGTCGACGCGGGGGTCGTGTCCGAGGGCTTGAGGACGACGGTGTTGCCCGCGGCGAGCGCCGGGGCGAACTTCCATACGCCCATCATCATCGGGTAGTTCCACGGCGCGACCTGCGCGCAGACGCCGATCGGCTCGCGGCGGATGATGGAGGTCAGACCCTCCATGTACTCGCCGGCCGCGCGGCCTTCGAGCATCCGGGCCGCACCCGCGAAGAAGCGGATCTGGTCGACCATGGGCGGGATCTCCTCGGACCGCGTGAGCCCGGTCGGCTTGCCCGTGTTCTCGACCTCGGCCGCGATGAGCTCCTCGGCGCGCTCCTCGAAGGCGTCGGCGATCTTCAGCAGGGCCTTCTGGCGCTCGGCGGGCGTCAGGTCGCGCCAGGCGGGGAACGCGGCGGCGGCGGCCTCCATGGCGGCGTCGACGTCGGCCTGCCCGGACAGGGGCGCGGTGGCGTAGGACTCGCCGTTCGCGGGGTTGACCACCTCGGTGGTCCGCCCGTCGGCGGCGTCCCGGAATTCTCCGTCGATGTAGTTACGCAGACGGCGCAGCTCGGTGGTCACTTCCGGCCCTCCAGTCAGATGTCCAGTGGATGAGACACCCACCCTAGTCGGTGTACCGACGCTTTCAACATACCCGGGGTCCCAGAACTGCGAAATCCGTGACGATTGAAGCTTCAGACAACGAATTTCATCGATCTGACCTTGCGGAACGGACGACTCCTGTGCACCATGGGGTCGTGGCCAGTCGCAGCGCAGATCCCAGTAGTTCCCGACACGGGAACGGCTCTTCTCCCATCGACGCCGTCTCCCTGGCGATCATCGAACAGCTTCAGGAGGACGGACGCCGTCCGTACGCCGCCATCGGCAAGGCCGTGGGCCTCTCCGAGGCGGCCGTGCGCCAACGCGTCCAGAAGCTGCTCGACCAGGGCGTGATGCAGATCGTCGCCGTCACGGACCCGCTCACCGTGGGTTTCCGGCGCCAGGCGATGGTCGGCATCAACGTCGAGGGCGATCTGGATCCGGTCGCGGAGGCGCTGACGGCCATGGCCGAGTGTGAGTACGTGGTGATGACCGCGGGCTCCTTCGACCTGATGGTGGAGGTCGTCTGCGAGGACGACGACCACCTTCTCGAAGTGATCAACAAGCGCATCCGCGCCCTCCCCGGCGTGCGCTCCACCGAGAGCTTCGTCTATCTGAAGCTCAAGAAGCAGACCTATATGTGGGGAACCCGATAGCCGTGAGCAAGGACCTCAGCCAAACCGCGTACGACCACTTGTGGATGCACTTCACCCGCATGTCGGACTACGAGAACGCACCCGTGCCCACCATCGTGCGTGGCGAGGGCACCTACATCTACGACGACAAGGGCAAGAAGTACCTGGACGGCCTCTCCGGCCTGTTCGTGGTCAACGCCGGACACGGTCGTCACGAGCTCGCCGAGACGGCGTACAAGCAGGCGCAGGAACTGGCCTTCTTCCCCATCTGGAGCTACGCCCACCCCCAGGCCGTCAAGCTCGCCGAGCGCCTCGCGCACCACGCGCCGGGCGACCTGAACAAGGTCTTCTTCACCACCGGTGGCGGCGAGGCCGTCGAGACCGCGTGGAAGCTGGCGAAGCAGTACCACAAGCTCACCGGCAACCACCAGAAGTACAAGGTCATCTCCCGCGCGGTCGCCTACCACGGCACCCCGCAGGGCGCCCTGTCCATCACCGGTCTGCCCGCGCTCAAGGCCCCCTTCGAGCCGCTCGTACCGGGCGCGCACAAGGTGCCGAACACCAACATCTACCGCGCCCCGATCCACGGCGACGACCCGGTGGCCTTCGGCCGCTGGGCCGCCGACCAGATCGAGCAGGAGATCCTCTTCGAGGGTCCCGAGACGGTCGCCGCCGTGTTCCTGGAGCCGGTGCAGAACGCGGGCGGCTGCTTCCCGCCCCCGCCCGGGTACTTCCAGCGGGTCCGCGAGATCTGCGACAAGTACGACGTGCTGCTCGTCTCGGACGAGGTCATCTGCGCCTTCGGCCGTCTCGGCACGATGTTCGCCTGCGACAAGTTCGACTACGTCCCGGACATGATCACCTGCGCCAAGGGCATGACGTCGGGCTACTCCCCGATCGGCGCCTGCATCATCTCGGACAAGCTCGCCGAGCCGTTCTACAAGGGTGACAACACCTTCCTGCACGGCTACACCTTCGGCGGCCACCCGGTCTCGGCCGCGGTCGGCAACGCCAACCTCGACATCTTCGAGAGGGAGGGTCTCAACCAGCACGTCCTCGACAACGAGGACGCGTTCTACCAGACCCTGCGCAAGCTGCACGACCTGCCGATCGTCGGCGACGTCCGCGGCAACGGCTTCTTCTACGGCATCGAGCTCGTGAAGGACAAGGCCACCAAGGAGACGTTCAACGACGAGGAGACCGAGCGCGTCCTGTACGGGTTCCTCTCCAAGGCGCTCTTCGAGAACGGCCTGTACTGCCGCGCCGACGACCGTGGCGACCCGGTCGTCCAGCTCGCCCCGCCGCTGATCTCCACCCAGGAGACCTTCGACGAGATCGAGGGCATCCTGCGCCAGGTGCTCACGGAGGCGTGGACGAAGCTCTGAGCCATGCCGTGTCCCCTGGGTCTCCTCGTGCGGGGACCCATGCGGGGACCCATGCGGAGACTCATGGTGTGATCGAGTGATCAACACCGGCCCCGGGGGCGCCCGTTCGAGTGAGAACGGGCGCCCCCGGGCCGCGTCGTTTCCAGGCATCGCGGCCTGGATCCTTAGCGTGCCCAGTGACCGATCGGCCCCGCCTTCGTTCCCCCGTACGGGGGAGGCAAACTGATCTGAACCGAGGTGTACGTGATGGTGGCTCCGCCGGACAACGACGTGCTGTGGGCACGCGCCCTGCACGTCACACACAACGGATCGCCCGCGCTCACCGGCGTGTCGCTCGGGGTCCGCGAGGGCGAGATCCTCGCCGTCACCGGTCCACGGGGCAGCGGCAAGACGACTCTCCTGCGCTGCCTCTCCGGCCAGCTCCTGGCCCAGCAGGGCGAGGTCTGGTTCAACAGCGTGCCGGTGCACACGATGGGGCCGGTGGTCCGCGAGCGGCTGCGGCGCGACCGCTTCGGCTGGATCGACCCGGAACCGCACCTCGTGCCCGAGCTCACGGCCTGGGAGAACGTCGCGATGCCGTTGATGCTGCGCGGCACCTCGCACCGGGTCTCCAAGGGCGCCGCCCAGGAGTGGCTCGACCGCCTCGACATCGGCGACTGCGCCCGCAAGCGGCCGCACGCGCTCCTCCAGGCCCAGCGCCAGCGCATCGCCATCGCGCGCTCCCTGGTCACGATGCCGTCGGTGATCTTCGCCGACGAGCCCACCGCCCCGCTGCACCGCGCCGACCGCGCGCACGTCCTGCGCACGCTGACGACCGCGGCCCGCTCGCACGGCATCACGGTCGTCCTCGCCACGCACGACGCGGAGGTCGCCGCCCTGGCCGACCGGACGATCACGCTGCTCGACGGAAGGCGCGTGAACACGGTGCATCTGCCGGGCTCGAGCGGCCTCGGGCCGACGACCGGCGGGGGCACGGAGGGAGCCGCGGGGGCGGGGGCTGGCGAGGGGATCGCGGGGGCTAGGGCCGGCGAGGGGATCGCGGAGGCGAAGGTCGGCGAGGGGATCGCGGGGGCTAGGGCCGACGAGAGGATCGCGGGGGCGAGGGACGGCGAGGGTGCGTCCGCTTCCGGCTCGGGTTCTGGGGCTGGGGTTGGGGCTGGGGTTGGCTCGGGGTCTGGGTCTGGCTCGGGCTCGGGCTCCGGATCTGGTTCCGGGGCTGGCTCAGGCTCCGGGGTTAGCTCGGGCTCCGGATCTGGTTCCGGCTCAAGCTCTGGCTCCGGGGCTGATTCTGGCTCGGGGTCCGGCTCGGGCTCGGGCGATGGCTCAGGCTCCGGTTCCAGGGCTGGCTTGCGCTCTGGTTCCGGCTCGGGCTCCGGGTCTGGTTCCGGGGCTGGCTTGCGCTCTGGCTCTGACTCCAGGGCCGGCTCCGGGTTTGGCTCGGGCTCCGGTTCCAGTTCCGGTACCGACTCGGGCTCGGGCTCGGGCTCAAGCTCTGACTCCGGGTCTGGCTCCGGATCTGGCTCCAGCTCCGGGTCCGGCTCAAGCCCTGACTCCGGTTCCGGTTCCGGTTCCGGTTCAGGCTCGGGCTCCGGGTCCGGCTCCGGTTCCAACTCGGGCTCGGGCTCCAGCTCCGGATCCCGCTCCCGGTCCCGTTCCGCCGACGGTGACTCCGACGACGCGGAAGGCCGGGCCGCGTGCTCGCTCTCCGTCTAGCCCGCGGGGCCCACCCCCTGGTCCAGCTGCGCAGGCTGCTCGTCGCCGCCGCGTCGGCCGGCACCGGCTTCCTGCTGCTGTGCACGCTGGGGTACGCGATGGGCCACCCGGACGCGTCCGGCGGCGCCGTGCTGCGCCTCGCCTGGTGCGTCGCTCCGATCGCCGCCACCGTGTACTTCGCCGTCACCGTCGCGCGCACCGACCCGGCGACCAAACCGCGCTCCGGGCTCTCCGCGGTCGGGCTCGGTCCGGCCAGGCTCACGGTCCTCGCCGCGATCTCCACGGCCGTGGCGTGCACGCTCGGCTCGATGGTCGCGCTCCTGTTCTTCCTGCACCTGCGGGGCGACCTGACGGGCCTGCCGTTCGACGGAGCCTCCGCCGACCTGCTCGCCGCCGGGCAGCCGCTGCCGCTCGGCGCGGCGCTCACCCTGCTCGCCCTGGTCCCGCTGATCGCCTCCGCGGCCAGCGCGGCGGTCCTGCGGCCCAGGACCGCCAGGCCCGGCGCGCGGCACGGCGGCAAGCCCGACGCCGTACAGGACGAGGCCACCGCCCCGGACGCGCCCGCGGCGCCGCCGAGCGGGCTGCCCTGGGGCGTCGCGCTCCTCGCCGCGGGCCTCGCCGTCGAGACGTACGCGAGCCGCTCCCCCGGCTCCTCCGGTCTGACGATGCCGGGCGGACTGACCGCGAGCCCCGCGGGCGTGCTCGCCGGGTGGGCGCTCACGGCGGTGGGACTCGCCCTGGCGGGGCCCGGCCTCACGTATCTGTGTGGGCGGATCCTCCAGGCGGTCAGGCCCGGCGCGATGCGGCTCCTCGCCGGGCGCGGACTCCAGGAGGAGGCCCGGCGGATCGGACGGCCGCTCGGCGTGCTCTGCGTGGTGGGCTCCGGGGCGTACGCGGCGCTCACGCTCTACTCCGGCGACCGGCCGGCCATGGGCCCGCTGACCACGCTCGGCGCGCTGCTCGTGGCGGGCTGCGCGGTCCTCACCCTGGCCACGGCAGCGATCGACGCCAAGCACGCGCGCTCGGACACGACGTCTGCGCTGCTCCAGCTCGGGGCCCCGGCGTCGATGCTGCGCGGCACCGCCGCCTTGCGGGCGGGCACACTCGCGGCCGTCTTCGGCCCGCTGACCTGGGCGGTCGCGGAGCTGGCGGCGCTGCCGCTCGCCGGGTGAGCGGCCCCGGCGAAAAAGCCGGAAAGAAAATCCGCGCCGGGCGATGAGTTCCGTGTCGAACGTGCGTCTACCCCTCCGTAAGGCACGGGACGCACGCGCCACACGGAACTCACCGCAACGGGAGACACCTCATGTACCAGCAGATGATCTTCGTGAACCTCGCCGTGAACGACGTCGACAGCTCGAAGAAGTTCTTCACGGAGCTCGGCTACACGATCAACCCCCAGTTCTCCGCGGACGACTGCGCCAGTGTCGTGATCAGCGACACGATCGTCGCGATGCTCCTGAGCAAGCCGCGCTACAAGGACTTCACGACGAAGGAGATCGCGGACTCGACCACGACCAGCGAGACGCTGATCTGTCTGAGCGCCGAGAGCCGCGAGAAGGTCGACGAGCTGGTCGACAAGGCGCTGGCCGCGGGCGGCACGGCGGGCAAGACGCAGGACTACGGCATGATGTACGGCCGCTCCTTCGACGACCTGGACGGCCACACCTGGGAAATCATGTGGATGGACCCCACCGCGGTACAGGGCTGAAGGTCCCCGGCGGGTCCCGTGCCGAGGGACCGGGGTCCCGTGCCGACGGACCGTGGCCCCCGCGCCGGGGGGCCACGGCGGTGAACCGGGAGCCCGCAGTCATGGGCTGAGGTTCACCCACCGGCACGACGTGCTTAGCATGGGCGGATGCAGCCGACTCCCGCATCCGCGTCCGCCCCCAGGCCCTCGTCCCAACTCCCCGGCGGTGACCGCGAGATCGAGTCGCTCGAGGAATTCGACGCGCTCGTCGCGGCGAGCGGCTCGCTCGCCGGGTGCCGCGTCCAGGCCATAGACCTGACGGCGCGTACGTCCGCGTTGCGGGGCTGCGACGCCACCGGCGCGGTGTTCCTCGGCTGCCCGATGGAGCAGGACGCGGTGGACGCGATGCGGACCGCCGGGGCACTGGTGTTCCCGCCCGTCCCCGACCTGCCGTTCGACCCGTACCGCGGGCTTCTCTACACGCCCGAGGGGCTCTTCGCGGGACTCTCCACGGGTGGGTACGAGGCGACTCCCGACGCCCGGGCGTACGCGTGGTTCCAGGAGACCAAGGCGGACGGCGACGTCTTCTCCTCCATGCTCCGCGCGATCCACGACGACTCGATCTCGGACGCCCTCGACGAACTGCTCGTCAGCGCGCGGGTGGTGGGCGTGATGGGCGGCCACGCGATGGCCCGTGGCACCGACGAGTACGAGGGCGCGGCACGGCTCGGCCGCTCGCTCGCCCGCTCCGGGTACACGGTCGCCACGGGCGGCGGGCCCGGCGCGATGGAGGCCGCGAACCTGGGGGCGTACGCGTCCGTCTTCCGTGACGAGATGCTGGACGAGGCGCTGGAGCTGCTCGCCAAGGCGCCGTCCTTCACCCCTTCGATCACGGAGTGGGCGCGGGCCGCCTTCGACGTCCGCGAGCGCTGGCCGTCCGGCGGCGCCTCGGTGGGCATCCCCACGTGGTTCTACGGCCACGAGCCGCCGAACGCCTTCGCCACGCACCTGGCCAAGTACTTCGCCAACGCCACGCGCGAGGACGGCCTCCTCGCCCGGTCGAACGCGGGCGTGATCTTCCTGCCCGGCGCGGCGGGCACGCTCCAGGAGATCTTCGACGCGGCCACCCCGAACTACTACGAGTCCCGCGGCGAACCGGCCCCCATGATCCTGGTCGACGAGAACCACTGGACGAACCACCTCCCGGCCTGGCCGCTGCTGCGGGCACTGGCACGGGGCCGCTCGATGGAACCGAAGATCGCCCTGGTGGACAAGGTGGAAGAGGCCCCGGCCGCGCTGGCGTCGCTGACGACCGGGTGAGGGCAGGGAGCTGACCGGCCGACCCACACCTCACGTCACCTCACCCCGTCCCACCTCACCCCACCTCACCTCACCTCACCTCACCCGAGGATCACGACGTCCCCCGCGTCGAACGCGACCCCCACCGTCTCCCCCACCCCCGGCGCGTCCCGCAGCGCACAGGCCGCCTCAAGGCGCGGCCCCACCCGGGGTTCCAGATGGACGGCGACATGCGTGCCCCGGAAGGTGCGGGCCGTCACCGAGCACGGCAGCCCCTCGTCGGCGGGCACGAGCCGTACCCCGGCCGGCCGCACCAGCAGCCGGCACGGCCCGTCCACGGCGTCCTCCGGCACCGGCACCTTGCCCCACACCGTGTCCGCCACCTCCCCGGCGACCGTCGCGTCGACGACGTTGTCGAAGCCGAGGAACCGCGCCACGAACTCGCCCGCCGGATGCCGCCAGACCTCAAGAGGCGTACCGGACTGGGCGATCCGCCCGTCCCGCATCACCACGACCCGGTCCGCGAGCGCGAACGCCTCGCCCTGGTCGTGCGTGACCGCGAGCACCGTCGTACCCAACTCGTCGAACAGCTCACGGAGTTCGACGACGAGGCGCTCCCGCAGCGAGCGGTCGAGCTGCCCAAGCGGCTCGTCCAGCATCAGCAGGCGCGGCCTCGGCGCGAGCGCCCGCGCGAGAGCGACCCGCTGCTGCTCTCCGCCCGAGAGCGAGGCGACGGCCCGCCGCTGCGCGCCCGGCAGGCCCACGAGTTCCAGCAACTCGGCCACCCGGTCGGCCTGTTCGCCCCGGGACGCCCCGTGCATCCGCAGCCCGAAGGCGACATTGCCCGCCACGTCACGCTGCGGGAACAGCTGGTGGTCCTGGAACATCAGGCCGACGCCCCGCTTGTGCGCGGGCACGCCCCGCTGGTCGCGGCCGTCGAGCAGGACCTGCCCGGCGTCGAGTTCCTGGAGCCCGGCGACCGCGCGCAGCAGCGTCGACTTGCCGCTGCCGCTGGGCCCGAGCACGCAGACGATCTCGTGCTCGGCGACCGTGAGCCCGACGCGGTCGAGCACGGCCCGCGCCCCGAACCGCACGGTCGCGTCCGCCAGCGTCAGCAGCCCCGCACCGGCTCCCGCACCGCCACCAGCAGCCACAGCGGCATCCACACCAGCACCACACACCACCCGCACCCGCACCCGCACCCGCACCCGCAGCCACACCAGCACCCATCAGAACTCCCCAGTCGTGCGGTCGGTACGGAGCCGTTCGAGCAGCAGGAGCGACACCGCGCACACCACCATCAAGATCGTCGAAAGGGCCATCGCCTGCCCGTAGTTGAGGTCACCGGCGCGGCCCAGGAGCCGCGCCACGGCCACCGGCAGCGTCGGGTTGTCCGGCCGCGCGATGAAGACGGTCGCCCCGAACTCCCCCAGGGACACTGCGAAGGCGAACCCGGCGGCGATCAGCAGCGCCCGCCGCACCATCGGCAGGTCGACCTCCCGCCACGCCCGCAGCGGCGACGCCCCGAGCACCGCGGCCGCCTCGCGCAGGCGTCCGTCCACCGCGCGCAGGACGGGAAGCATGGTGCGTACGACGAAGGGCACGCCCACCAGCGCCTGCGCGAGCGGCACCAGGATCCAGGTGGACCGCAGGTCGAACGGCGGCTTGTCCAGCGTGATCAGGAACCCGAAGCCGACCGTCACGGCGGACACCCCGAGCGGCAGCATCAGGAGCGCGTCGAAGCCGCGCACCAGGCGGCCGGCCTTCCGGGTGAGCGCTGCCGCGGCGAGGCCGCCGATCACCAGGGCGATGGCGGTGGCGGCGAGCGCGTACCGCAGGGAGTTCCAGACGGCCTCGATCGGCGGGACGAGGAAGGCTCCGCCCTCCGCCGACGTCAGCTCCCGGTAGTAGGTGAGGCCGTAGCCCTCGGGGCCGCTCAGCGACCGCTCGATCAGCACCCCGAGCGGCAGCAGGATCAGCACGGCGACCGTCAGCATGACCCCGCCGAGCAGCGCCCACTGCCCCGCCCCGCGCGGCCGGCGCGCCACGGCGGAGGCGTCGACGAGCCGCAGCGCGGTCTCCCGCCTGCGCACGGTCCACGCGTGCACGGCCAGGATCACGCCGACCGCCGCGAACTGCACGAGGGTCAGGACGGCGGCCGTCGACAGGTCGAGGAGCTGGGCGGTCTGCCGGTAGATCTCGACTTCGAGCGTCGAGTACGCGGGTCCGCCGAGGATCTGCACGACGCCGAAGGAGGTGAAGGTGAAGAGGAAGACCATGAGGGACGCGGCGGCCACCGCGGGTCCGAGCGCGGGCAGCGTCACGGTGCGCCAGGCGGTCCAACGCGAGGCGCCGAGCATGCGCGCGGCTTCCTCCTGGCGCGGGTCGAGCTGCGACCAGAGCCCGCCGACCGTGCGGACGACGACGGCGTAGTTGAAGAAGACGTGCGCGAGCAGGATCGCCCACACGGTCGTGTCGAGCCGTACGCCCCACATCTCGTCGAGCAGGCCGCCGCGGCCGAGCAGCGCGAGGAACGCGGTCCCGACGACGACGGTCGGCAGCACGAACGGCACGGTCACGACCGCCCGCAGAACCTGCTTGCCCCTGAAGTCGAAGCGCGCGAAGACGTACGCGCCGGGGAGCGCGATCAGGAGCGTGAGCGCGGTCGACGCGAGCGCCTGCCAGGTGGTGAACCACAGCACGTGCCGGACGTCGGACTGTCCGACGACGTCCGCGATCCGCCCGAACCGCCACGCGCCGTCCACCTTCAGGCCGCGCGCGACGATCGCGGCGACCGGATAGGCGAAGAAGACCGCGAAGAACGCGACGGGCACGGCCATGAGGCCGAGCCGCGTCGCGCTCCCGCGCGAGAGCAGCCCCCGGCGGGACCGGCCCTTGCGGGACTCGCCCTTGGGCGACTCACCCTCGGGGGACTCGCCCTTGGGCAGCTTGCCCTTGGACGGCTTGCTTACTTCAGTACGAGTGAGGTCCACGACTTGACCCACTGCTCACGGTTGTCGGCGATCTTCTTCGGGGACATGGTCTCCGGGTTCTCGACCGTCACGCCGTGCTTGACGAAGAGCTCGGGCAGCTCGGTCTTCTCGCGCACCGGGTTCACGAACATGTTCAGGGGCATGTCCTTCTGGAACTCGGCGCCGATCAGGAAGTCCAGCAGCGCCTTGCCGCCCTTCTCGTTCTTGGCGTTGGCGAGCAGGCCCGCGTACTCGACCTGCCGGAAGCAGGTGCCGGTCGCGACGCCGGTCGGTGCCTCCTTGGGCTGCGGCTTGGCGTAGAGCACCTCGACGGGCGGCGAGGAGGCGTACGAGACGACGAGCGGCCGGTCGCCCTTGGCCTTCTTGCCGCCCGCGGAGCCGGAGAACTCCTCGTTGTAGGCCTGCTCCCAGCCGTCGACGACCTTGACGCCGTTGGCCTTGAGCTTCTTCCAGTAGCCCTGCCAGCCGCCGTCGCCGTATTGAGCGGCGGTGCCGAGCAGGAAGCCGAGGCCGGGCGACGAGGTCGCGGCGTTCTCGGTGACCAGGAGGTCCTTGTAGGCGGGCTCGGCCAGATCCGCGAAGGACTTCGGCGGCGCCAGCTTCTTGTCGGCGAAGTACTTCTTGTCGTAGTTCACGCAGATGTCGCCGCTGTCGACGGGCGTGACGCGGTGCTTGCCCTGGTCGACGCGGAACGGGGAGGCGATCCGGTCCGAGCCCTTGGCCTCGTACGACTGGAAGAGGCCGTTGTCGAGGGCGCGCGAGAGCAGGGTGTTGTCGACGCCGAAGAAGACGTCGCCCTGCGGGTTGTCCTTGGTCAGGATGGCCTTGTTCACGGCGGCTCCGGCGTCGCCGTCCTTGAGGACGTCGACCTTGTAGCCGGAGCTCTTCTCGAACGCCTTCAGGACGTCCTTGGAAACCGCGAAGGAGTCATGGCTGACGAGCGTGACGCTCTTGGAGTCGGCCTTGTCGCCGCCGTCCGACGAGCCGCCGCACGCGGAGAGCGCGACGAGCCCGAGGGCCACCGCGGCCGCGGTGACGGTGATCTTCTTGGTGGTGCTCACCGAGTTCAACTGAGTTCATTCCTCCTGGAGTGACCAGGAAGAGACGCGGCCCTGCCCGCGGACCGGAGTGGTTCGCGGGCAGGGCGCAACAGCTTGAGTGATGTCCGAACTTCCTACCCGGAATGACCCGGGCAAGGTTCAGAGGGTCTGCGGCCAACCTGTCCTTGGTGCCGCACTCTCAGCGCTGTGGCGCTCCCCTGTCGGAATATGAAGATGGTTCCGGATATGAAGTTGTGTTCCGGCCTGAAGTTCAGTCCCGGACATGAAGTTGTGTTCCGGCCAGACTAACGCTCCGACGCGGCGAGCTGACCGCACGCCCCGTCGATCTCCTGGCCACGGGTGTCACGAACCGTGACGGGCACCCCATGAGCGGCGATGGCGTCCACGAAGGCCTTCTCGTCCTCGGGACGCGACGCCGTCCACTTCGAGCCCGGGGTCGGGTTCAGCGGGATGAGGTTCACGTGCACGGGCTTGTTCTTGAGCAGCCGCCCGAGCCGGTCACCGCGCCAGGCGTGGTCGTTGATGTCCCGGATCAGGGCGTACTCGATGGAGAGGCGGCGCCCCGACTTGGCGGCGTACTCCCATCCGGCGTCGAGGACCTCCCGTACGTTCCACCGCGTGTTGACGGGGACGAGGGTGTCGCGCAGCTCGTCGTCCGGCGCGTGCAGCGAGATGGCGAGGCGGCACTTGAAGCCCTCGTCGGCGAACCGGTGGATGGCGGGCACCAGGCCGACGGTCGAGACGGTGATCCCACGCTGCGAGAGGCCGACGCCGTCGGGCTCGGGATCCGTCAGACGGCGGATGGCACCGGTCACGCGGTTGTAGTTGGCGAGCGGCTCGCCCATCCCCATGAAGACGATGTTCGAGAGCCGCGCGGGCCCGCCGGGAATCTCCCCGTCCCGCAGGGCGCGCATCCCGTCGACGATCTGGTGCACGATCTCGGCGGTCGAGAGGTTCCGGTCGAGACCGGCCTGTCCGGTCGCACAGAACGGACAGTTCATCCCGCAGCCGGCCTGCGACGAGATGCACATCGTCACGCGGTCCGGGTAGCGCATGAGCACGGACTCGACGAGCGTCCCGTCGAACAGACGCCACAGCGTCTTGCGCGTGGTGTCGTCGTCACAGCTGATGTGCCGCACCACTGACATCAGCTCGGGAAGCAGCGCCTCCTGGAGCTTCGTGCGCGCACCGGCGGGAATGTCGGTCCACTGCTCCGGGTCGTGCGCGTACCGCGCGAAGTAGTGCTGCGAGAGCTGCTTGGCACGAAACGGCTTCTCGCCGACGGCGGCAACGGCTTCCTTGCGCTCGGCGGGCGTGAGGTCGGCAAGATGCCGCGGCGGCTTCTTGGCCCCGCGGGGCGCGACAAAGGTGAGTTCTCCGGGTACAGGCATGGTGAATCCAGTGTCGCAGACGCTGAGGGTCCGGCCAGATCACCGCCCGGCGGCACCGGTCACCCTGCGTCGCCGTCCCTCACCGGCGGGTCTGGTCGTCCGGGTCGTTGTCCCCGTCCCCGTCCCCATCTCCGTCCCCGTCCCCGTCGTCGTCGGGCAAGAGGTCGTCGAAGTGGGCCCAGCCCTCCCACGTCCATACGTCGGTGTCCGGGTCCGCGCGCAGGGGGACGAAGCGGCCCAGCTCGAAGTCGTCGGAGGTGGCGGACACGTCGAACCAGTGCTCGTCGGCGACCTCCGTCCCCAGGCCCACCGTCCGCGCGGTCAGCCGGACCAGCAGCTTCACGCCCTCGGCGTCCAGCAGGTCCTTGCCCTGGATGTGCCCGAGGGGCAGCGCGGCGAGCGGGGCGTCGACGGGTATCCAGACCGTGAAGGGCGCCCCGCGCTCCACCGCGAGCCACGCCCTCTCGTCCGCCCGCTCGCCCTTCTCGTCCAGGACCTGGAGCCACTTCTTGTAGACGACCCGACTGTCGCCGTACGGGGATCGCTCCAGGTAGCGCAGGTGCGCGCGGGCCCGCAGATCGACCACCGAGAGGTTGTCGAAATGGTTGTAGAAGCGCACCGCGATCACCGCGTCCTCGGGGTCCTGCCCCTCCGCCACCGGGAAGTCGGCGGTGCGGCCCGGCGAGATGCTGGCCCGCCGCCGCCAGACGAACGGACGCAGCGCGAACAACTTCACCAGGACGATTCCCAGGAGCACCGCCGGCACCAGCGCCCCGGTCACCGAGGCCAGCGTGGCGAGCAGCGCGTGCGCGAGGTTGTCCGGTTCGGGGTCGAGGCTGTCGGTGCCGACACAGGCCCGCAGCGCCGACAGGGCGACGTCGAGCAGCCCCGCCACGTCACCGAACCGCTGCCCGAGCCCCCGCGCCGACTCCTCGGTGAGCGTCCAGACCACCGCGATGGCGACGGCGAGGCCGGTCAGCGCGCCCAGCGCCATGAACATCAGGGCATGGACCGTCCGCCCGGCGATCCACCATCGAACCGATATCCGATGCCGCGGATGTGTGGACGGGCGCCGCAAGCGCCGTGTCAAAGGTCTCAACTCCTGCCCCCCGAGAGGGGGTTAGCGTAACGGAGGAGATCTTTTCCCGGCAGTCCACGGAGTCATCCTGCGGGCGCCCGGTAGCCATGCCGTCCCTCCGTGGGTACACCCGATGTGGAAGGCTGTGCCCGCCGCACGATCCGATCCTGAAGGGTGTTGGCCGTGAAGGACCGAAGCCTCAAAGCGCTGGGCCTGGACGACGTTCCCGCCAAGCTCCCCCTGACCTATCCGGGCCGCCCGGCCACCGAACCGGCCCTGCTCTCCGGCGACGAGCTGTGGCCGCTGGACGTGCGCCGGCAGCGGCTCGGCGGCTGGCCCGTGTCCCGCGGCCCGCGCCTCGACGAGAAGCTGCGGGAGCTCGGCCAGGTGGGCGCGGGCCTGCGGCACCCCGTGATCGCGGTGGGCTCCAACGCCTCTCCAGGCCAGGTCAGCCACAAACTCACCCGGCTCGGCATCCCGGCGACCGTCCCGATGGTGCCGGTCCAGATCCAGGGCGTGGGCATCGGCTGCTCCGGCCACATCAGCCCCGCCGGTTACGTCGCGGGCACCCCGTACATCGACCGGTCGGCGCGGGCCACGCTGGTGGTCACCTGGCTCGACGCCACGCAGCTGAAGGCCGTCGACGACACCGAGTTCCCCGACTACCGGCGGGCCATACTGCCCGGCGACGAGTTCGACATGGTCATGCCCTCCGGGGAACGGCTCGGCGGCGCCTACATCTACTTCAGCGCGCACGGCGTCCTCGCGGGCTCCGACGGTCGGCCGAGGCCCGGCGGCGGGGACCAGTCCGAGCTGCTCGCGGCGCTGCTCGCCGAGTCGGAGGAGCTGCGGCAGCTTCTCGGCCCCGATCCGGCCACCTGGGTGGCGAAGGCGGGCGCCGACCCCGCGGTGCGCCAGCGCGGCACGGAGATCTTCGGCGCGACGGGCCGGGTCCTCCCGCAGAACGAGTTCCTGCCCTACCTGGACGACTCCGGCGACCTGCGGTTCTACGACGACCTGCCCCCGCTGGCGGGCTCCCTGCCCTCCCCGGCCTGACCGAGCCGCACACCCGCCCGCCCCCACGAAGCCGTCACGCGAAGCCGTCACGCGAAAGGGCCCGCCGTCCGTGGACGGCGGGCCCTTCGCACTCCTACCCGCGGATCAGCCGGACCCCACGAAGATGACGAGCAGCAGCCAGACCACCGGGGCGGTCGGCAGCAGCGAGTCGAGGCGGTCCATGATGCCGCCGTGGCCCGGCAGCAGCGTGCCCATGTCCTTGATGCCGAGGTCACGCTTGATCATCGACTCGCCCAGGTCCCCGAGCGTCGCGCTCGCGGCGACCGCGAGGCCGATGAGCAGCCCCTGCCACCACGTGCCGCCGTCGATCAGGAACTCCATGCACAGCGCGCCGCCCGCCATCGCGAACGTCACCGCGCCGACCAGGCCCTCGCGGGTCTTGCCGGGGCTGATGCGCGGGGCGAGCTTGTGCTTGCCGAAGCGCCAGCCGATCGCGTACGCCCCGGTGTCGCTGACCACGGTCAGGAGCAGGAACGTCAGGACCCGCATCGCGCCGTCGTCCGCGGTGAGCATCATCGCGACGAACGTGGCGAGGAACGGGACGTAGAACGCCGCGAAGACGCCCGCCGTCACGTCCTTCAGATAGCCCTCGGGCGGCTCGGTCATCCGCCAGACGAGCACCGCGAGCGCGGTGAGCGCCATGGCGACCCAGGCGCCCTCGGGCCCGCGGACGTACCCCGCGACGACCATCGCGGCACCGCCCACCGCGAGCGGCACCAGCGGCGCCTTGATCTCCTTGCGCTCCTGGAGCCGCGAGGTGAGCTCCCAGAGCCCGACCACGACGGCGACCGCTATGACGCCGATGAAGACGGCCTTCACGATGAAGAGCGACGCGATGATCACCGCGCCGAGCCCTACGCCGACTCCTATGGCCGCCCCGAGATCACGTCCCGCGCTCTTCTTCTGCGGAGCCTGGGGCACCTGAGGCACCTGAGGCGTACGAGGCGCCTCGGGGGCGGGCTGTGATGCGCTGGGCATGGGCTCCTGGGGTACTTCAGGCATGTCAGGCACGATGGGCATGGGCTGCGTCTCTGCTGGATACAGGGCGTCATGCGCATCGTACGCGGGACCTGCCGGGGCAGCCCCTTGAGCAGGGCCCTGGTCGGGCGGCCCCCAGTACCCGGTTCTGGGAGGCGCCCCCCAGGAAGAGTCGTTCACGGATCGGATTCCTCAGTCCTCAGACTTCGAGCCCTCAGACCTCGAGCAGCTCGGCTTCCTTGTGCTTGAGCAGCTCGTCCACCTGGGCGACGTACTTCGCGGTGGTGTCGTCGAGCTCCTTCTCCGCGCGCCGGCCCTCGTCCTCGCCGATGTCGCCGTCCTTGATCGCCTTGTCGATCGCTTCCTTGGCCTTGCGGCGGATGGAGCGGATCGAGATCTTGGAGTCCTCGGCCTTGGTCTTGGCGACCTTGATGTACTCCTTGCGGCGGTCCTGCGTCAGCTCGGGGAACGTCACCCGGATGATGTTGCCGTCGTTGCTGGGGTTGACGCCCAGGTCGGAGTCGCGGATCGCCTGCTCGATGTTGCGCAGCGCGCTCTTGTCGAACGGGGTCACCACGGCCATCCGCGGCTCGGGCACCGAGAACGAGGCCAGCTGATTGATCGGCGTCAGGGCGCCGTAGTAGTCGGCCACGATCTTGTTGAACATCGCCGGGTGCGCACGGCCTGTGCGAATCGCGGCGAAGTCCTCCTTGGCGACCACGACGGCCTTCTCCATCTTCTCCTCGGCCTCGAGGAGGGTCTCTTCGATCACCACTTGCTCCTGCGTGTTGTGAGTGGGCTGGGGGCGCCCCCACACGGTGAAGTAGGGGGAGTCCATGGGGTGTCGGCTGCGTCGCGTCTCTTGTCCCTGCACCGTGTCCGACCGGCAGGGCTTTGTCCATCCCTCAGGGCCCTCGGGGGAAGACCCCGAGATCAGGCGCGGGTGCCCTCGTCGCCCACGAGTGTGCCGATCTTCTCACCCTTGACGGCGCGCGCGATATTGCCGCTGGAGAGCAACTCGAAGACCAGGATGGGCAGCTTGTTGTCGCGGCACAGCGTGATCGCGGTCATGTCGGCGACCTTCAGGTCGCGGGTGATGACCTCGCCGTAGCCGAGCGCGTCGTACTTCACCGCGTCCGGGTTGGTCTTGGGGTCGGAGTCGTAGACCCCGTCGACGCCGTTCTTGCCCATGAGCAGGGCCTCGGCGTCGATCTCCAGGGCGCGCTGCGCCGCGGTCGTGTCGGTGGAGAAGTACGGCATGCCCATGCCGGCGCCGAAGATGACCACGCGGCCCTTCTCCAGGTGCCGGACGGCGCGCAGCGGGATGTACGGCTCGGCGACCTGGCCCATCGTGATGGCGGTCTGCACGCGGCACTCGATGCCTTCCTTCTCCAGGAAGTCCTGGAGGGCGAGGCAGTTCATGACGGTGCCGAGCATGCCCATGTAGTCGGAGCGGGCCCGGTCCATGCCGCGCTGCTGGAGCTCGGCGCCGCGGAAGAAGTTGCCGCCGCCGATGACGGCCGCGATCTGGGCACCGTCACGGACTACCGCGGCGATCTCCTTGGCGATCGCGTGCACGACGTCGGGGTCGACGCCAAGGCCGCCCCCGCCGGCGAACGCCTCACCGGAGAGCTTCAGCAGGAAACGACCGGAGACTTTGCCGTCGTCACTGTTTGTGTCGGCCTTGGTGGTCATCGAGTTCTCGCTTCTTTTTGCTCGGCGCACATACGAAGAAGGCCACTGCCGGTGGGGTGTCGTTCGCATCCCATGCTCGGCAATGGCCTCCTCGTCAGATCCTGCGGTCGTACGTCGCGCACCGGACCGGTGCGCGGGCGACCGCTGTCGACCCTAGCGGGGTCTACCGTCGATCGCGGTACGGACTCAGATGCCGACCTTGATGCGCGAGAAGCGCTTCAGGGTGACACCGGCCTCGTCCAGGACTTTCTGGACGGACTTCTTGTTGTCGAGCGCGTACGGCTGACCGAGGAGGGTGGCCTCCTTGAAGAAGCCGTTGACGCGACCCTCGACGATCTTGGGCAGCGCGGCCTCGGGCTTGCCCTCGGCGCGGGTGGTCTCCTCGGCGACGCGGCGCTCGGACTCGACGACCTCGGCCGGGACGTCCTCACGGGAGAGGTACTTCGGCGCGAAGGCGGCGATGTGCTGGGCGATGCCCTTGGCCAGGTCGGCGTCGGCCTTGTCCAGCTCGACCAGGACACCGATCTGCGGGGGCAGGTCGGGCATGGTGCGGTGCATGTACGCCGTGACGTACGTGCCCGAGAACTGGGCGAAGCGGTCCAGGACGATCTTCTCGCCGAGGTTGGCGTTGGCCTCGTCGACGTACGCCTGGACGGTCTTGCCGGCCTCGATCTCGGAGGCGAGCAGCGCGGCGATGTCGGCGGGCGACGTCTTGGCGATGTGCGCGGCCAGCGAGTTCGCCACGGCCTGGAACTTCTCGCCCTTGGCGACGAAGTCCGTCTCGCACTTCAGCTCGACGATCACGCCGGAGGTGTTGTCGTCGGCGATGAGGGAGACCACGGCGCCGTTCTCGGCGGAGCGGCCCTCGCGCTTGGCGACGCCCTTCTGGCCCTTGATGCGCAGGGCTTCGACGGCCTTGTCGACGCTGCCGTCGGCCTCGTCGAGCGCCTTCTTGCAGTCCATCATGCCGGCGCCCGTGAGCTCACGGAGCTTCTTGACGTCAGCGGCGGTGTAGTTCGCCATGATCCTGAAATTCTCTTTCGGAGGTCTGAAAGATCTACGGGTGAACGGCGGGGGCCTGAAGGCCCCCGCCGTCAACTACCGAACCTGTGAAGGTCAGGCCTGCTCGGCTTCCGCGGCGGCGGCGGGGGCGTCGGCCTGCTCGGCGTCGGCGGCCTTCTCCGTCTCGGCGGACTTCTGAACCTCGGCCTCGTCAGCCTTGGGCTCCTCGGCCTTGGCCTCGTCGGCCTTCGGCTCGTCGGCCTTCTTCTCGCCCTCGAGCAGGTCGCGCTCCCACTCGGCGAGGGGCTCGCCGGCGGCCTTCTCGCCCGGCTTCTGGTCGCCCGTGGCCACGCCGGAGCGGGCGATGAGGCCCTCGGCGACGGCGTCGGCGATCACGCGGGTGAGCAGGGTGACGGAGCGGATCGCGTCGTCGTTGCCCGGGATCTTGTAGTCGACCTCGTCGGGGTCACAGTTGGTGTCGAGGATGGCGACGACCGGGATGTTGAGCTTCCGGGCCTCACCAACCGCGATGTGCTCCTTCTTGGTGTCCACGATCCAGACGGCGCTGGGCACCTTGGACATCTCGCGGATACCGCCGAGGGTCTTCTCCAGCTTGGCCTTCTCGCGGGAGAGGACGAGCAGCTCCTTCTTGGTGAGGCCGGACGCGGCCACATCCTCGAAGTCGATCTGCTCGAGCTCCTTGAGGCGCTGGAGGCGCTTGTAGACGGTCGAGAAGTTGGTGAGCATGCCGCCCAGCCAGCGCTGGTTCACGTAGGGCATGCCGACGCGGGTCGCCTGCTCGGCGATGGCCTCCTGCGCCTGCTTCTTCGTGCCGACGAACATGACCGTGCCGCCGTGGGCGACGGTCTCCTTGACGAACTCGTAGGCGCGGTCGATGTACGACAGCGACTGGAGCAGGTCGATGATGTAGATGCCGTTGCGCTCCGTGAAGATGAAGCGCTTCATCTTCGGGTTCCAACGACGGGTCTGGTGACCGAAGTGGACGCCGCTTTCCAGCAGCTCCCGCATCGTGACGACGGCCATGGCCGTACTCCTTGGTGTTCTCGGTTGTGCCGCGTCCACCGGATGGCGGACACGCCTGACGCCCGCGATGCGCCGTGCCGCAAAGGACCGAGAGGCGCTGGCACCCGGCTTTTGAGGGCCTGGTGTCGGGGCGTGCGAAGTCGACCCGGTGACCCGGATCGCCACAAGAAGTGTACGGGACCCGCGAGGCAGCGGGTGACGCCGCTGTCCACAAGCGGCTGGTCATCCACAGATCCGCGCCATGATCCCCGCGCGGAGGCCAGGCGCGGGACGGTTCTGCCATGTCTCACATGCACATGCGAACTCACCTGCACATGCGAAGAGGACTGAGCCTGCTGCTGTCTCTGGTCCTGGCGGCCGTGGCGCTGATCACCGCGTCGACGCCGCCTGCCGGGGCCGCGGGGCGGCCTGTGCCGGGGGCGAGCGCCCCGGAGCCGGTGCCGAAGGTGGCCGGGGTGTGGCCGGTGGGGGTGCGACCCGCCGTCGTACGGGGGTGGGAGCCTCCGGCGTCGGAGTACGGGCGGGGGCACCGGGGCGTGGACCTCGCGGCGCCGCCGGGTTCGGTGGTGCGGGCGGTGGCTCCGGGCAGGGTCTCCTTCGCGGGCCGGGTGGCGGGCCGCGGGGTGATCGCGGTGGAACTGACGGGCACGGGCACTCCGCCGCTGCGCACGACGTACGAGCCGGTGCGGGCCACGGTCGCGGTCGAGAAGGGCGCCGAGGTCACGAGGGGCGAACCACTGGGAGTACTGGAACTCCCCCGCCACCACTGCCCCCACAGCTGCCTGCACTGGGGCCTGCGCAGGGCGGAAACCTACCTGAATCCCCTGTCGCTGCTCCCGCCATGGCTTCTGCGGAGGGGGACCTCCCGCTTGCTACCGGTCATCGACGTGCCGGTGCTGGGGGTGGTGCGGCTGGTTCCTTGGTGAGGGGGGAAGCCACGGCGAGGGGCGAGTCAGGTACCGCGGCGGCCGGGCTACCCAGCGGGTCAGGCGTCGAGAGCCGGGGCTCAGCCTCGTACGCCTCGGAGGGCCATCGTGACGGCTGCTTCGGTGATGGCGGGCGGGTCCTCCGCGGCGCCCAGTTCGATGCGCCGCACGGCCGCGTCCACGACGCCCTGGAGGAGCATCGCCGCGAGCCGGGGCTCCGCGTGCCCCAGGTCGCGCAGGGCCTCGCCGATCATGGTGACGAGCCCGCCGTGCGCGGCCCGGATCTTCTCCCGCGCGCCCGCGTCCAGCTCGGCCGCGGAGATCGCCACGACCGCCCGGTGCCGCCGGTCCCCCACGAGATCGAGCTGCCTCCTGACGTACGCCTCGACCTTGCCCTCGGCGGTGTCCGCCCCCTCCATCGCGGCGGATACCTCCGCGGCCCAGACGGGGAAGTCGACCTCGCACAGCTCTTCCACGACCGCGGCACGCGACCGGAAGTACTCGTACACGGACGAGCGCGCGAGCCCCGTGCGCTCGGCGAGGGCGGGGAAGGTCAACGCCTCCGTACCGCCCTCGGACAGCAGGGACCGCGCGGCGTCCAGCAGGGCGCCGCGCTGCATCGACCGGTGCTCGGCCACAGAGGCCGCTCGAATCCTTGGCACGCCCTCCACTCTACGGACGTGACCGCCGGGACGGGAGTCGGTCCACCCCGGCAAAACCGACGGCGGCACCGCACGTCACCAGCCGGGGGCAGGGACGATTCAGCGCGCTCAGCGGCCGAAACTGGCCAGCTTCGCTCGCAGCTGGAGCACCGATTTCGTGTGGATCTGGCTCACCCGGCTCTCCGTCACGCCGAGCACGTTCCCGATCTCGGCGAGCGTGAGGCCCTCGTAGTAGTAGAGCGTGACGACCGTCTTCTCACGCTCCGGCAGCGTGTTGATCGCGCGCGCGAGCAGCCGTCGCAGCTCGCGGTCCTCGGCGACCTCCACGGGGTTGTCGGCCGCGGTGTCCTCGAGCGTGTCCATCAGGCTCAGCCGGTTGCCGCCCTCGCCGCCGACGTGCAGCAGCTCCTCCAGGGCCACTACGTTCGCCAGCGACAACTGGCTGAAAATGGCGTGCAGTTCCTCGGTGGCGATGCCCATCTCGTGGGCGACCTCGTTCTCCGACGGCGTGCGCCGCAGCTGCGCCTCAAGCGTGGCGTACGCCCGCTCGACGTTGCGCGCCTTCTGCCGCACGGACCGGGGGATCCAGTCGAGCGCCCGCAGTTCGTCGATCATGGCACCGCGGATACGGGTGATCGCGTACGTCTCGAACTTGATGGACCGCTCGATGTCGAACTTCTCGATCGCGTCGATCAGCCCGAACACCCCGGACGACACGAAGTCCGCCTGCTCGACGTTGGGCGGCAGCCCCACACTGACCCGTCCCGCCACATACTTCACCAGCGGCGAGTAGTGCAGGATCAACTGCTCGCGCAGCCGCCCGTCCCCCGTGTCTTTGTACGACCGCCACAGCTCGTCCAGCGACGAGGGGGCGGGGGGCCGCTCCCGCTCGCCGCTACGGGCGGCGGGGGGAACCGCCGACGCCCGATCGGACCCTGAGGTGTGCTGGGGCATGTGGTGCCTTGAGCCGTTCTGCCGTGAACCGGTGAGGTCGTGCGAGCCGGTGGTTTCCCCCGTGCCCGCGGGGTGGTGAGTGTGCGTGAAGTGAATGAGGTTGTCCGTCTGCTTGCCCGTGGTTGCCTGCGGTTGCCTGTGGTTGCCTGTCCGCGTCGGAATCCTTGTGAGCGTAGCGTGACTGGAGTGTCGCAGTGTGCGAAGAGCAGGGGATCTTGCGTACGCAGATACGTTCCGCTGACCGCCCCACCGGGCACCTCCCGTCGCCGTGCGTGACGAGCCCGAACCGTCAACTACGGCCATTCCCAAGGCCATCGGGGGTTCATCCAGACGGCCGAACACGGTCGGTCACGGACCCTCTCCATTTGGCACAACCGACACAATCGCCTGGCGTGTCAACTGCCAGCCCTCGCCGTGTCGTTCGACGAACCCTAGAGAGCGCAACTCGTACAACCGACCGATCGCCTCGTCCACCCCCGTGCCCGCGCCGAACGCGATCTCCCGGGCCGGCGCGCCACCCCGGGCGGGCAGCGCCGCCAAGACCCGCGCGGCCTCCGGAGCCAGCAGGTCACGCGGTACGACGGGGCCGCGCCGCTCGGGGGCCAGCTCGCCCATGTCGCCCACCAGCTCGATGATTTCCGCGGCGTCGGTGACCAGCACTCCGTCCCGTCGCAGGAGTTCGTGCACCCCGGCCGAGAGGCCGCTCGTCGCGGGGCCCGGCACCCCCATCGTGAAGCGCCCCAGCTCCCGCGCACTGCGCGCCGTGGCGAGCGCGCCGCTGCGGTAGGCGGCCTCGACGACGACGCTCCCCCGGGTGAGCGCGGCGATCACGCGGTTCCGCAGGACGAACCTGCTCGGCGTGGGGTGGTCCCCCGGCGGCAACTCCCCCACCAGCAGGCCCTGTTCCGCGATCCTCCGGAGCAGCTCGGCGTGCCCTCTCGGATAGGCCCGGTCGACCCCGCACGCGAGCACCGCGACCGTGGCCCCACCGGCCCCCAGCGCTCCCCTGTGCGCGGCGCCGTCCACCCCATAGGCCCCGCCCGACACCACCACCCAGCCCCGCTCGGCCAGCCCCGCGCCCAGAGCGGCGGCCATGTGCGCGCCGTACTCCGTGCAGGCCCGGGCGCCGACCACGGCCACCGAGCGCAGGGCCCATATCCGCAGGCTGGGCCGCCCCCGCACCCACAGGCCCACCGGCCGCGCGTCCCCGAGGTCGTCCAGCTGGAGGGGCCACTCCGCCTCCCCCGGGCAGACGAACCGCACCCCCGCGTCCCGTGCCACCGCCAGGTCACGCTCGGGCCGTGCCTTCCCGGCCCGCGCCCGCAGCCCTTCCCACCGGGCCGGCGTCACCCCGTCGAGCCGCTCCTCCCCCTCGACGAGCCGCCGCAGCACGGAGACGGCCCCGCTCTCGCGCAGCCACCGCCCGCCCACCTCGTCCCCCGGTTCAAGGATCCGGGTGAGAGCAACCCTCGCCCACCGCTCCCCCTCCAAAGCCGAGCCCGGGGGTGAGGTCGAGCTGGGGAGCGAGACCGACGCCGGGGGCGAGACCGAGGCCGGCACCCCATCAGGCCCAGGCCCCAGGCCCGCGCTCACGTCAGTGCCCCGATCGCCATCGGCACTCCCCGTGACACTCCCGAGCGCAGTTGCAGCGCCAGCGCCACGTCCTGGGCGGCGGGCCGGCCGCGGCCCGACAGGTCCGCGACCGTCCAGGCGACCCGCAGCACACGGTCCAGCCCCCGCGCGGTCAGGAAGCCGCGCTCCAGATCGAGTTCGGCGGCGTCCAGCGCGCCCGGTTCGGCCGGCCACCGGGTGCGCAAGGCGTGCCCCGGCACCTCGCTGTTCGTCCGCCAGGCGGTGCCGGCCAGTCTGGCCGCGGCCCGCTCCCGGGCGGCGCGCACGCGGTCGGCCACCGTCTGCGTGGCGTCCCCCGGAGTCCCGTGCCCGGCCAGCTCGGAGCGTGTGACCGGCTCCACCTCCACCCTCAGGTCGACCCTGTCGAGCAGCGGGCCCGAGAGCCGCCCCTGATAGCGGCGGATGGCGGACGCCGGGCACTCACAGCCGTCCCCCAGGAGCGTGTGGCGCCCGCAGGGGCAGGGATTGGCCGCGAGGACCATGAGGAACTTCGCGGGCAGCCGCACCACCCCCGCGCTGCGAGCGATCACCACATGGCCCGACTCCAGGGGCTGGCGCAAGGAGTCCAGGGTCTGCGTGCTGAACTCCGGCGCCTCGTCGAGGAAGAGCACCCCGCGATGAGCCAGCGACACCGCCCCCGGCCGTGCGATCCCCTTGCCGCCGCCCACCAGCGACTGCATCGTCGCGGAGTGGTGGGGCGCGCAGTACGGCGCGGTGTCCACCAGCGGCTTGCCCGGTGGCAGCATGCCCGCCACGGAGTGGACGGCCGTCACCTCCAGGGACTCCTCCCGGGTCAGCCGGGGCAGGATCGCGGGCAGCCGCTCCGCGAGCATCGTCTTGCCGGCCCCCGGCGGGCCCTGAAGAAAGATGTGGTGCCCGCCCGTCGCCGCCACCTCCACGGCGGTGCGGGCCGAGGTCTGTCCGACGACGTCGGCGAGGTCCAGGGCGAGGGCGTCGTCCGCGCCGCCGCCGAGTCCCGTGCCCAGACCGGCCCCGGGCACGCAGAGCCCCGCGAGCATCGGGTCGGGCCGCCCCGGCACGTCCGGCTCCTCCTCGGGCACCGGCTCGTCGGTCAGGACGGCGATCAACTGCCGCAGGCTGCGCACACCGAGCACCGAGACCCCCGGCACCAGCGCGGCCTCGGCCGCCGTGCACTCCGGGACGACGACCTGCTCATAGCCCGCGTCCGCCGCCGCGAGGACCGCGGGCAGCACGCCTCTGACCGGCCGCACCCGGCCGTCGAGCCCCAGCTCGCCGATCATCACGATGTCGGTGAGCGTCCGGGGGTCGAGCCGCTCGGCCGCGCCGAGCACCGCGCAGGCCACGGCGAGGTCGAAACCACTGCCGCTCTTGGGCACCGAGGCCGGGCTGAGCCCCACCGTGAGCTTCTTCTGGGGCCACTCGGCGGCCGAATTGACCACGGCGGCCCTGACCCGGTCCTTGCTCTCCGTCAGGCTCTTGTCCGGGAGCCCGACCAGCGTGAACGCCGCGACGCCGGGCTCCAGGTCGGCCTGGACCTCGACGACCACGCCCTCGACGCCCACCAGGGCCACGGAGCACGTACGCGCGAATCCCATCAGGCCACCCCCCGCGCGTGCTCCACGACGGGGGCGCCGCGGCGCGGGATCAGCACGCCCACCAGGTCGATCCGGACCCCGCCGGGCGGTGGGCCGCCGCGCTCCTCGATCCAGCGCTCGGCGAGACGGCGCAGCCGCTCCGCCTTGGCGCGGCCCACGGCCGCCATCGGGTGCTGATAGATCCCCGGACCGACGAGGCCCGCCCTGCGGGTCTTGACCTCGCAGACGACCAGCGCCTCGCCGTCCATGGCCACGATGTCGATCTCGCCGGTCCTGCCGCCGCGCCAGTTGCGCTCCAGGACCGTCATGCCGGCTTCGTCCAGCCGCCGGGCGGCCAGATCTTCGCCGTACCGCCCGAGTGCCCCACGTGCGTTCATGTCGGAACCACCTCCGAGATCCACACTGGGGCCCGACCCCGAACGTTGTGGATCTTGGTGGATGACTCACGCGTTGTGGAAAACCCCGTCACCCGTGACGGTGAACGCGGTCCGGTGGACTCAGCCTCCCGGCAGTTCGAGGTCGCTCTTGTTGAGCTCCTCGATGTTCACGTCCTTGAACGTCAGGACGCGTACCTGCTTCACGAACCGTGCGGGCCTGTACATGTCCCACACCCAGGCATCCGCCATGGATACCTCGAAGAAAACCTCACCCTGGACGGAGTGCACCTGCATCTCGTAGTCGTTGGTGAGGTAGAAGCGCCGTTCGGTCTCGATCACATATTTGAACAGACCGACGACATCGCGGTACTCCCGGTAGAGCTTCAGCTCCATCTCGGTCTCGTACTTCTCGAGGTCCTCGGCGCTCATGGCATGTTCCCCTTCAGCCTTGCGTCCCCCTATTGTGCGTCAGCCCCTGGAGCCTCTACACGATTTCCGTGTCGAGCGTCTCGGGCCGGCTCGGAGGACCCTCGTCGAGCAGCCTGCGAAGCAACTCGGCGAGCCTGGTCGGATACACCGTCTCATGTGCCTCGGTCAGTTCCCGGCACGTCCACCAACGCGCTCCCGCGACACTCCGTCGTTCCAGCTCCGTCAGCCCCGTGGCCTGCGTGTACGTCTGCGACGTCCGCGCCAGGAAGTACCGCTCGTCCTGGTCCCAGCGCCGTCCGGCGAAGGGGAACGAGCAGGTCCGCTGCCACAGGGCGGGGCCGAGCTCGACCTCGGTGATGCCCGTCTCTTCCATGAGTTCTCGCAGCGCGGCCTGTTCATGCGTCTCGTCACCCTCCAGACCGCCGCCCGGCGTGAACCACCAGTCGTCCGCCCTGTCCTCCGGCTCGTGGCCGTGCAGCAGCAGGATGCGGTCCTGTGGGTCGAGCAGCACCACCCGCGCGACCCTGCGCAGCGCCCGCGGCTTCGGCTGCTCAGCCGACATGGGCGCTCTCTCCCGCGCGGTCACGGCTCTGCGGACGCTCACGCCCGCGCCGCATCCGCTTGGCCACCGGGCCGTACGCGGCGCCGCCCAGGACGAGGACGGCACCGCCGACCACCGCCCACACCATCAGCCGTACCGGCCCGGGCTCGGAGATGCCGCCCGGCATGTCCGCGAAGCCCGCGGGGCGCTCCAGCGTCCCGAACCGCTCCGTCGGCCAGGCCACGGCGTCGACCCGGCCCTCCACCGCACCGCGCGGCACGGAGCCGTGGTTGGAGTCGCCCAGGTGCACGCTGGAGTCCAGGGAACCGCTGCGCTCGTCGCCGAGCAGGAAGAGGTTGCCCTTGGGGACCGTGGTGGCCGGGATGCCGGTGGCCGCGGCGCCCTTGCCTTCCGGAAGATACGGTTCTGCGACGGGCTTGCCGTTGATCATGAGCTTGCCGTCCGTGCAGCAGGAGATCCGGTCGCCGCCGACGCCGACCACGCGCTTGACCATCGGCAGGTCGCCCCAGCTCGCCTGCCGGAAGACGACGACATCGCCCCGGCGCACCTCGTCGCCGTCGATCCGCTCCGCGAGGACCCGGTCGCCCGCGCCGATCGTCGGCGTCATCGACCCGGTGGGCACGGTGTAGGGCTGGTACAGGACGGCGCCCCAGACGAAGCCTCCCAGGAAGAGCACACAGCCGAGGGCCACGGCAAGCCCCGACAGCACGCTGCCGAGCCGTCCGTGGCCCTCGTCCGTACGTTGTGTCCTGCTCATCCCAGTGCTCCCCCATATCGGAGACGACCCCGCGCCCCTACGAACAGGAGCGCGGAAGATCGGTGATCTGGGACGGCACCCTACCCGGCGGTACCTCCGCCAGAAACCCTCGCGGCCCGGGCGTCGGCCACCGTGAGCCTGCGCCTGCGCCAGAGCACGACCGGCACCGCACCCGCGAGCCCGAGGGCGGCGGGCGCCGCGCTCATGGCGGCGTTGATGCCCTGCTGGTCGAAGGTGTCCGGCTTGGGCAGCGTGGCCCAGCGGGTGGGCGGCCAGGCGATCACGATGGCGCGGCCCACGACGTTGTCCACGGGGACCGCGCCGCCGCCGGGCTGGTTCTGGTGGTAGCGGGAGTCCAGCGAGTTCTGCCGGTGGTCGCCCATGACCCAGATTTTGCCCGCGGGGACGGTGACCTTGAACTGGCCGCCCTGGTCGTCCACGGTGCACGGGGTGTTGCCCTCGAAGACGTACGGCTCGTTCAGTGCCTTGCCGTTGACCTTCACCGGGCCGGTGCCCTTGCACTCCACGGTGTCGCCGCCGACCGCGATGACGCGCTTGATCAGGTCCTTCTCGTCGGCGGACGGCATCAGGCCGACCCAGCCGAGGACCCGCTGGAGCGCGTTCGGGTCGGGCGTCGGCTCACCGTCGAGCCAGTGGCCCGGGTCGTTGAAGACGACGACCTCGCCGCGCTCGGGCTCGGAACCGAACCACGGGGTCAGCTTGTCGACCAGGACGCGGTCGCCCTTCTGGAGGGTGTTCTGCATCGAGTCCGAGGGAATCGAGAACGCCTGCACCAGGAACGTCTTGATCACGAGCGCCAGGATCAGCGCGATGCCGATGAGGAGCGGCAGCTCCTTCCAGAAGGAGCGGGGCTTCTTCGGCCCCTTGGCCGGCTTCCCGTCCCGCTCGTCCGGTGCGGGACTCGCGCCCGCGGGGTCACTCCCGGGGTTCACGCCGTCCGCCGCCCCGGCCTCCGGCTCGTCCGATCGCCCTGGCTGCTCCTCGGGCCCACCGTGTCCGGACCGTGCGCCGACCGCCACATCCCCCACATCCACTCCTCAGTCCGTGCCGCTGCCCGCTCCTGATGCGATGCAGGCCCACCACTCCCATAACGAGCGGGAGTTCCGCAGGGGTCGGGAGTACGGTCAATCCATGTCGATCGCCGGGGGCCAGCCTATGCGACGGCCCGAGGGCGGTGTCCGACCCCGCACGCGCGTCGGGCACGGAGGCGTACGTATCGGGCTCCTCCAGCTTGCGCCAGTGGTCGAAGGGCCAGGCGATGACCAGCGCGCGGCCCACCACGCTGTCCTCGGACACGGTGCCGCTGAACTTCTCGGTGCGGTGGAACCGCGAGTCCGCGGAGTCCGAGCGGTGGTCCCCCATGACGAAGAAGCGCCCCTCGGGGACCTTGACCTCGAACTCGAACGATGAGGGCTCATCACCCGGATTGATGTAAGGCTCGGTGAGCGGGACGCCGTTGACCGTCAGTCTCTTGTTCTTGTCGCAGCACTTCACGGTGTCGCCGCCGACGCCGACCACGCGCTTGATGAGGTCGCGTTCGTTGTCGGAGGGCAGCAGACCGATGAAGGTGAGCCCTTCCTTGATCTGCTTGACCCCCACGGGGTCGTTCTTCTTCGTGGTCTGTTCGTCCTTGAGCCAGTTGCCCGGGTCCCTGAAGACGATGACGTCGCCGCGCTCGGGCTTGGAGCCGAACCACGGGGTGAGCTTGTCCACCAGGACGCGGTCGCCGATCCTGATCGTCTGCTCCATCGAGCCCGAGGGGATCACGAAGGCCTGCACCAGGAAGGTCTTCAGGACCAGGGCTATCAGCAGCGCGACGCCTATGAGGAGAGGTATCTCCTTGATCGCCGAGCGCCGCCTGCGCCGCTTGACCTTCCGCGCGAGCTTGCGCCGTTCGGCCCTGCCGGGCAGTACGGGCCCCGTCGTGGGCCGGGAGCCGGTGGGGAGCCCGGTGTCGTTGCGGTGACTCGCGGCACGTGTCCGCCCTCGGTTACCCATGCGCGCCGCCTGGTGCCGGCACGCGCGCGTAGCTGTCGGGACGCTCCAGGGAGGTCCAGTGTCCGAGGGGCCAGGCGATCCAGTCGGCCCTGCCGATCACGGAGTCGACGGGGACCATGCCGCCGCCGGGCTGGCCCAGGTGATCGCGGGAGTCACGGGAGTCGCTGCGGTGGTCGCCGAGGAGGAACAGGCTGCCTTCGGGGACGACCGCGACGAAACGCACCTTGGAGGGGGCGTCGCCGGGGTACAGATACGGCTCGTCGACGGGTTCGCCGTTCACCTTGATCCTCCCCCGCTCGTCGCAGCAGACCACGCGGTCTCCCCCCACCCCTGCGACCCGCTTGATGTAGTCGGCATCTCCGAAGTAGCCGCTGCCGTCGAAGACGACCGCGTCACCCCGCTGCGGCTCGGAACCGAAACGGTACGCCAACTTGTTGACGAGTACGCGGTCTCCGACCCGGAACGCGGGCTCCATGGAGCCGCTGGGGATCTGGAACGGCTGCATCACGAAGGTGCTGACGAGCAGCAGGGAGGCCATGCAGAACAGCAGCGTCAGGGTGATTCTGCCGCCGGGCACCCAAGACACCAGCGACGCAAAAGCGGAGCGCGACCGGTCCTCCGCCTCCGCGGACCCTCCGTCGCGCTCGGCGCTCGGGGAGTCGGTGGGTGGGGAGGAGCGGTCGCGCTCCGTGTGCCGTGCTTCGGTGTCCATCGGGGCCAGATGCTATCCGGCTCCGCTGTGGACCCGAGCGTCAGCTCAGTTGTCGCGCTTCTCCTTGATCTTCGCGGCCTTGCCGCGCAGCTCACGGAGGTAGTACAGCTTCGCGCGGCGGACGGCGCCGCGGGAGACGAGCTCGATCTTCTCGACGATCGGGGTGTGCACCGGGAAGGTGCGCTCCACGCCGACGGAGAAGGAGACCTTGCGGACCGTGAAGGTCTCGCGCACGCCGGCACCCTGGCGACGGATGACTACGCCCTTGAACTGCTGGACACGGGAGCGGTTGCCCTCGATGACGCGCACGTGGACGTTGACGGTGTCACCCGGGCGGAAGGCCGGGATGTCGGTGCGCAGCGAAGCGCTGTCGACGGAGTCGAGCAGGTTAGCCATGATCGTCTGCTTTCTTCACTGATGCCACAGGTCATCAGCGGGAAGTTCGTGATGAGGATTCGATAGCTGTTCGCGTCGGGCGGGCGTCTTTCCCCCTGTGGCAGGGGCGCACGCTGGACGTACAGCAGCGGCCTATTGTTCCACGGCCTCGGGGTCTCGCCCAAATCGGCCGTCGGGCCCCGGCCGCCACCCCAGGATCGAGAGCATCTCGCGGTCCTTCTTGTCGAAGCCTGCGGGGTCGCAGCGCTCGATCAGATCGGGCCGGTTGCGGACCGTGCGCCGCAGCGCCTCGTCCCGGCGCCAGCGCGCGATCTTGCCGTGGTGGCCGCTGACGAGCACGTCCGGGATGCCGTGGCCGCGCCACTCCGGAGGCTTCGTGTAGACGGGGCCTTCCAGGAGGTTCGCCATGGCGCCGGGCGCGAAGGAGTCGTCGCGGTGGGACTCGGCGTTGCCGAGAACCCCGGGCAGGAGCCGGGCCACGGCCTCGGTGACGACCAGGACGGCCGCCTCGCCGCCCGCCAGGACGTAGTCGCCGATCGACACCTCGTAGACGGGCATCCGGGTCGCGTACTCGTCCACGACGCGGCGGTCGATGCCCTCGTAGCGCGCGGGCGTGAAGACCAGCCAGGGGCGCTCGGAGAGCTCGACGGCGAGCTCCTGGGAGAAGGGGCGCCCGCTGGGCGTGGGGACGACCAGGACGGGCCCGTGGGCCCCCGCCTCGTACCCGCCGGCCAGGACGTCGTCGAGGGCCTCGCCCCAGGGCTCGGTCTTCATGACCATGCCGGGGCCGCCGCCGTACGGGGTGTCGTCGACCGTGTTGTGCCGGTCGTACGTCCACTCCCTGAGGTCGTGCACGTTCACGTCGAGCCGGCCACGCGCGCGTGCCTTGCCGACGAGGGAGACGTTCAGGGGTTCCAGGTACTCGGGGAAGATCGTGACGACGTCGAGCCGCATCAGGCGTCGTCCTTCGCGGGGCCGCCCGCGGAAGGGCCCTCGGCGGGGTCCTCGTCGGGGTGCTCGGCAGGGTCCTCGTCGTCCCTGGCGGACGCGATCTCCGCGCGGTCGTCGATCAGGCCGGGCGGCGGGTCGATGACGGCCCGCTGCTCCTCCAGGTCGATCTCGGTGACGATCGCCTCCACGAAGGGGATCATCACCTCGCTGCCGTCGGGCCGCTCCACGATGAACAGGTCCTGCGAGGGCAGGTGCGAGATCTCGGTGATCCGGCCGACCTCGGTCCCGTCCTCGGTGACGACGTCGAGGTCCATCAGCTGATGGTCGTAGTACTCGTCCTCGTCCTCCGGGAGCTCTTCCGGGTCGATCTCCGCGATCAGCAGCGTGTTGCGCAGCGCCTCGGCGCCCGTGCGGTCGCGTACGCCCTCGAAGCGCAGCAGGAGGCGGCCGCTGTGCACCCGGCCCGCCTCGATGGTCAGCGGCCCCGTGGAGGCGGGGTCGGTGGCGAGGACGGCGCCGGGCCCGAGCCGCAGCTCCGGCTCGTCGGTGCGCACCTCGACGGTGACCTCACCCTTGATGCCATGGGCGCGGCCGATCCGCGCGACTACCAGCTGCACTGCTCTCTCTCCTGTCGTGTGCCTACGGAAGGGTCCCGTCGGCGACTACGGACGCCCGGGACCACACACGGGTCGCCCACAGACGACTACGGGCCGAGGAAGGCCAGAAGCCCTCCCCGGCCCGTGCCGGTGCTGCCTTTGGTTCAGTGAACCTGGTCCACGTCGACGAGGTCGACGCGGACACCGCGGCCGCCGATGGCGCCCACGACGGTCCGCAGAGCGCGCGCGGTACGGCCGTTACGGCCGATCACCTTGCCGAGGTCGTCCGGGTGAACCCGGACCTCGAGCACACGCCCCCTGCGCAGGTTGCGCGAGGCGACCTGCACGTCGTCGGGGTTGTCGACGATGCCCTTCACGAGGTGCTCGAGAGCCTCCTCGAGCATGCTCAGGCCTCGGTCGACTCGGTGGGCGCGGCCTCGGCCGCGTCCGCCTTCTTGTCAGCCTTCTTGGCCTTCTGGGTGATGGCCTCACCCTTCGGCTCGTCGCCCTCGAGGCCCTTGGTGAAGGCCTCGAACGCGGCGCGCTTGTCCTTGGGCTCCGCGACGAGCAGCGGCGCGGGGGCCGGAAGGCCCTTGTGCGCCTGCCAGTCACCGGTGAGCTTCAGGATCGCCATGACCGGCTCGGTCGGCTGAGCGCCGACGGAGAGCCAGTACTGCGCGCGCTCCGAGTCGACCTCGATGCGCGAGGGGTTCTGCACCGGGTGGTACAGACCGATCTCCTCGATGGCCCGACCATCACGGCGGGTACGGGAGTCGGCGACGACGATGCGGTAGTGAGGCGAACGGATCTTGCCCAGACGCTTCAGCTTGATCTTGACTGCCACTGGAGTGGTGTCTCCTGGTCTTGACGTGGTTGGGCACAACGAGATGCCACGTGGGGTTGCGGTACTCGGGGTGCCCGATGGACGCGTCAGCCGGAGGCGAGAGGGTTCCTATGCGGCTGTCGAGTACAGCTAGCCATTGTGCCATACGTCGCCGGGGCGTCCGAAACCGGTCCGGGCGCCCCCGCGACCACGGCGTGCGCGGCTGACGGGCCGGTCCGTCAGCCGGCCACGGCGCCGACCACTTCCGGGATACGGAAGGGCTTGCCGCAGCCGCCGCAGACGATGGGCGCCTGGGCGAGCACCGAGGGGACCACGCGGACGTTGCGCCCGCAGTCGCAGACGGCCTTGACGCGGACGCCGCCCCCGGAGGAGCCATGCCGGGCGGCCGGGCCGCGGAAGCTGCGTGCCGTGTCACCGGCGGTCGCCGCGGTGTGCGCCTTCAGGGCACGCTGCAACCGCTCGATCGTCGGGCGGTAGCGCTTGCGCGCCTCGGGGTTGAGCGTGACCAGGGAGAAGCCGCTGCTCGGGTGCGGCTCCTCGGGGTGGTCGAGGCCCAACTCCTCGGCGATCGCGAGGAATCTGCGGTTGTGATAGCGGCCCGCGCGTGAGGTGTCGCGTACGCCGCGTGACGCGGCGATGCCATGGACTGCCTCGTGGAGCAGTCGCTCGAAGGAGAGTTCGGCGCCGCAGGCGGACGACGACTCTCCGATCAGGGATTCGGGCGCGGCAAGATCGGGCAGCTCGGGGTGGTGCCGCTGAATATCGGCCCACGCCTGTGCCAGCTCTGCGGCGAGAACAGGTGGTGTCGTGCTCACGTCGTGAACAACGAGCCGGGATGCCCGGGGGTTCCATTCCGGGGCATCCCAAATAATTTGCACGTACCCGTCAGTTGCCGTTGATGCGTCCGGACGAGGGCGGGTGCGCCGATCTGCCCAGAAGCCTCGCAGGTCATGGCAACCCGGTACGTAGCGGCGCGTACGCCCCCGCGCGTAGAAGAAGCACGCACACCGGGGCTCGTGGTGCCCCGGCAGGCGTACGGGCCGGGAACGGGAGCGCTGGTTCCGGAAGGGCGCCCCTCAGTAAGCGCGCGCCACGACCGCGACGTTACCCGGGGTCTCCTCGGCGTCCGGCACCGCCCCGTCCTCCGCGACCAGACACCGTACGGAGACGGAGTGCTCGGCGAGCTTCGCCTCGCCCTCCGCGCCGAGCGTGGCCCAGGGGATGCGGGCCCAGCCGCCGGCCGCCGCGGCCTCCACGGCCTGGTCGACGGTGGTGACGTCCGAGGTGCGGGACTCCCGGCGCTCGCGGGCCTGGTCCAGGAGCAGTCGCTGGTCCTCTTCGAGGAGGGCGGGCAGCACCGCCGCCAGGGAGCCGATCGCCACCGGCTCCTTGCCTCCCCTGATGCGGCGGGCCAGCATCGCGGTGCCGCTCTCCAGGTCGCGCGGACCGACCTCGACGCGGACCGGCACTCCCTTGAGCTCCCAGTCGACGGCGCGGCGCCCGAAGGGGATGTCCGTGCGGTCGTCGACCTCGACGCGTACGCCCGCGGCCCTGAGCCGGTCGCCGATCTCACGGACCTCGGCGAGCACGGCGTCGTCGCCCTTGACCGCGAGGACGACGGCCTGGATCTGCGCGAGGCGCGGCGGGACCCGCAGGCCGTCGTCGTCGCCGTGCATCATCACCAGGGCGCCGATCATCCGCGTCGTACTGCCCCAGGAGGTCTGCCAGACGAACTCCTGCCCGCCCTCCTTGGAGAGGTAGCGGGTCTGGAACGCGCGGGCGAAGTTCTGGCCGAGTTCGTGGCTCGTGCCGAGCTGGAGGGCCTTGCCGTCGCCCATCATGCCCTCGAGCGTCAGGGTGTTGACCGCGCCCGCGAAGCGCTCACGGGCGGTCTTGCGGCCCAGCACGAAGTCCATCGCGAGGACGTCCCGCATGAAGGCCCCGTAGACGTCGCGGTGGATCCGGCCCGCGAAATCGCGTGCTTCCTCGTACGTCGCGTGGGCCGTGTGCCCCTCCTGCCAGAGGAACTCCGACGTGCGCAGGAAGAGCCGGGGCCGCAGCTCCCAGCGGACGACGTTCGCCCACTGGTTGATCAGGAGCGGCAGGTCGCGGTAGCTCTGCACCCACTTGGTGAAGTATTCGTTGACGATCGTCTCCGAGGTGGGGCGCACGACGACCGGCTCCTCCAGCTCCTTGCCCCCGCCGTGCGTGACGACGGCCAGCTCCGGGGCGAAGCCCTCGACGTGCTCGGCCTCCCGGGTCAGGTACGACTGGGGGATGAGGAGGGGGAAGTACGCGTTCTGCGTACCCGTCTCCTTGATGCGGGCGTCCATGTCCTGCTGCATGCGTTCCCACAGGCCGTAGCCGTACGGTCGGATCACCATGGTGCCGCGCACCGGGCCGTTGTCGGCCAGTTCGGCCTTGCTGATCAGATCCTGGTACCAGCGCGGAAAGTCTTCCGCCCGGGGCGTGAGAACGGGTGCCTTGGCCATGGCGCGCATGGTACGGCGGGCCTCCGGAGCGAGTGAATTGAATTCTTCCGGGACTCACCCGGGGGGCGCACGACGGTGGCACGCAAGCATTGCCCCACAACCCCTGGACGCCGCGACGGATGCGGAGTTCTCTGGCATACGGGGGGAGTGCGAGCGCACTGCACGGGGGCGGACGAAACGTTTGAACACGACACTCCAGCAACTCTCGGCGGATTGGGGCGCTTTCGATGACACCTACACTCGCGCAACCGCACCTCCCCCGCGCCGGCGCGACCCCACGCGGCGTGGACCGGTGCGCACGCGCGCGTGACTGGGCGGAAATCCAGGAACGGATGCTGGTACCGCTCTATGAAGCGGTGTACGAACGACTCGACGTGGACGGCCGGACACGGCTTCTCGGTCTCGGCTGCGGCTCCGGACTCGCCCTCCTGATGGCGGCGTCCCGGGGCGCGACGGTCACCGGTGTCGACCCCTCGGCACCCGAACGGCTCGCCCTGGCACGCGAGCGCCTGCTGTCCGATGCGGACGCGGACACGGACACGTCGTCGCACGGCGGCGCCCGGCTCGTCGAAGGAGGCCCCGCCGACGTCGCGGGCCCTGACGTACCCCCCTTCAACATGGTGACCGCGTTCCAGCCGATCGGCTGTGTGGCGGGCGACTCCGAGGGCCTGTCCGGCCTTCTGGAGGCCACCGTCCCGCTGACCGGGCGCGGCACCCCCGTGGTCCTCGCCGGCTGGGGTCCGCCGGAGCGCTGCACGACGTCTTCCGTGCTGAAGGTGGCGACCAAGCTCGCCGACCCGTTCCGCAGCGCGGGAAGCTGGCGCCCCGCCCTCCGTGACGACCTGGAGGAGGTCGCCCAGCGGGCCGGCCTCAAACCGGACGGCTCGGGACGCGTGGCGTGCCCCTTCGGGTACGCGGACACGGACAGCGCGGTCCGCGGCCTGCTCTCCACGGGGCTGTTCGACGCGGCGGTGGGCGCGACGGACCAGGTCCAGGTCGACAAGGAGCTGACGGAGGCCCTGCACCCGCACAAGCGGCGGGACGGGACGGTGTGGATGCCGAACGTCTTCCGGTACTTGATCGCGCGTACGCGGTAGTGGGTTCGCGGAAGGGGCCTAGCCGGCGTCCTTGGTGAGGCGGGTGATGCCTGCGACCCGGTAGGCCGCCTCCTCGTCCAGCGTCTCGTTCTCCAGGAGGGCGGCGGCCAGGGCGTCCAGCTGCCCCCGGTGCTCGGCCAGTTGGCGGCACGCGCTCTCGTAGCACTCGTCGACGATCCGCCGCATCTCGTGGTCGATCGTGTCGAGGGTGACCGGCGCGGCCGAGAGCCCGTACGCCTGCTGGGCGTCGTTCGGCAGTGCGGAGAGCCGGCCCACGCGCTCGCTCATGCCCCAGCGGCCGACCATGCCGCGGGCGATGTTCGTGACCTGCTCCAGGTCGTTCTCGGCGCCCGTCGTGACGACGCCGAAGACGACCTGTTCGGCCGCCATGCCGCCGAGGGCCCCGACGATGCGGCCGCGCAGATACTCCTCCGTGTACGCGTACTTGTCGGAGTCCGGGGTCGACAGCGTGACGCCCAGGGCTCGGCCGCGGGGCACGATGGTGATCTTCCGGACGGGGTCCGCGCCGGGTTGCAGCATGCCGAGCAGGGCGTGCCCGCTCTCGTGGTACGCCGTGCGGCGCCGCTCCTCGTCCGGCATGACCAGCGGCCGCTCGGCACCGAGCTGGACCTTTTCGAGCGCTTCGGAGAGGTCGGCCTGTGTCACCTGCTTCTGCTTGCGCTTGACGGCGAGCAGGGCGGCTTCGTTGGCGAGGTTGGCGAGTTCGGCGCCGGTCATCCCCGGTGTCGTACGGGCGACCTGGGCGAGGTCGGTGTCGTCCGCCAGCGGGATCTCACGGGTGTGGATCTTGAGGATGGCCTCGCGTCCGTTCCGGTCGGGCGGGCTGACGGTGACGACCCGGTCGAAGCGGCCGGGGCGGGTCAGGGCCGGGTCGAGGATGTCGGCGCGGTTGGTGGCCGCGAGGACGATGACGCCTTCGGAGCCCGAGAATCCGTCCATCTCGGTGAGGATCTGGTTCAGCGTCTGCTCGCGCTCGTCGTGCCCGCCCATCCCGCTGCCGCCGCCACGTGCCCGTCCGATGGTGTCGATCTCGTCGATGAAGATGATGGAGGGCGCGACCTTCCTGGCCTCGGCGAAGAGTTCGCGTACGCGCGAGGCGCCGACGCCCACGATCATCTCGATGAACTCCGACGCGGACGCCGAGAAGAAGGGCACCCCGGCCTCACCGGCGACGGCCCGCGCGAGCAGCGTCTTACCGGTGCCGGGCAGGCCGGCCAGGAGCACGCCCCGCGGCATCTTGGCGCCCATCTCGCGGTACGCCGCCGGATTCTTCAGGAAGTCGACGACGTCACTGAGCTCGCCCTCGACCTCGTCGATGCCCGCCACGTCCTCGAAGGTGGTGCGCTGCTCGCCGGGCTCCAGCTCCACCGGCTTCGGCGGGGCCTTGCGGCCCAGCATGCCGCCCGCACCGCCCATGCCCGAGCTCATCCGCCGGGCGATGAAGATCCACAGGACGACCAGGAGCAGCATCGGGGCGAGCGAGATCAGCAGGTTGGAGAGGAAGCTGCGCTCCTGGACGACGGGCTCGGCGGTGACGGTGACGTCGTGCTTGGTCAGGTCGTCCCAGAGCTTGTCGTCGGCGAAGGCGGGGCGCTGGGTGGTGAACTTGGTGTAGTTCCCCTTCTCGTCGCCCGGCTTCGGCTGCTCCTTCTTGAGCTGCCCCTGGATCGCGTCGCCCTTGGAGTAGATCTTCGTGACGTTCCCGGAGTCGACCTGCTTGCTGAACTCCGTGTACGAGATCGTCGGCTCGTCGCCGTCGTTGAAGAAGGACAGGACGAGGTTGGCGATGAGATAGACGATGAGCGCGGTGAGGATGAGCCCGCCCCACCCGCCCGGCATCTTCTTCTTCGGCGGCGGCGCGGGCTCGGGCGGCGGTGCGCCCTCGGAGCGCCACGGCTGGTCGGGCGCCTGGCGCGGCGGCACAGGGTTGCTCATATCCGGACGCTACGACACAAACCGGGGCCGGGCATCCGCTCCGGAAACGCCTGGGGCGCCCCTCCCGACAGAGGGGCGCCCCAGGCGGCGTACGGAAACGGGCCAGGTCAGCCCATGAACTTCTTGAACTCGTCCGGCAGCTCGAAGTTCTGGCCCTGCTGTCCCGCGGGGAGGTTGAAGGCGCCGCCTTCCTGGGCCGCCTGCTCGCGGCGGGCGGCGGCCTCCTGCTCCTCCTGCTTGCGCTTCATCGGGTTGCCCGACTTCCGCTTGCCCTTGGCCTGCTTCTGCTTCTTCTTCTGCTTGCCGGGGCCGCCACCCATGCCCGGCATCCCGGGCATGCCGGGCATCCCGCCGCCCTGGGCCATCCGCGACATCATCTTGCGGGCCTCGAAGAAGCGCTCGACCAGGTTCTTGACGGCGCTGACCTCGACGCCGGAGCCCTTGGCGATACGGGCGCGGCGCGAGCCGTTGATGATCGCGGCGTCCGCGCGCTCGGCGGGCGTCATCGACTTGATGATGGCGGCCGTGCGGTCGACGTCCCGCTCGTCCAGGTTGTTGATCTGGTCCTTGATCTGACCCATGCCGGGCATCATCCCGAGCAGCTTGCTGATGCTGCCCATCTTCCTGACCTGCTCCATCTGGGCCAGGAAGTCGTCGAGGGTGAAGTCCTTGCCGCCCTTGCTGCTCTGCAGCTTGGCGGCCATCTTCTCGGCCTCTTGCTGGGAGAAGGTCTGCTCGGCCTTCTCGATCAGCGTGAGCATGTCGCCCATGCCGAGGATGCGGGACGCCATGCGGTCCGGGTGGAACGCGTCGAAGTCGTCCAGCTTCTCGCCGTTCGAGGCGAACATGATCTGACGGCCGGTGACCTGCGCGATCGACAGGGCGGCACCACCGCGGGCGTCGCCGTCGAGCTTCGACAGGACGACGCCGTCGAAGCCGACGCCGTCGCGGAAGGACTCCGCCGTGTTGACGGCGTCCTGACCGATCATGGCGTCGACGACGAAGAGGACCTCGTCCGGGCTGACGGCGTCGCGGATGTCCGCGGCCTGCTGCATCAGCTCCTGGTCGATGCCGAGGCGGCCGGCGGTGTCGACGATGACGACGTCGTACTGCTTGGTCTTGGCGAACTCGATGGAGTCCTTGGCGACCTGGACCGGGTCGCCCACGCCGTTGCCCGGCTGCGGGGCGTAGACGCCGACGCCCGCGCGCTCGGCGACGACGGAGAGCTGGTTCACGGCGTTGGGGCGCTGGAGGTCACACGCGACCAGGAGCGGGGAGTGGCCCTGACCCTTGAGCCAGAGGCCCAGCTTTCCGGCGAGGGTGGTCTTACCGGCACCCTGGAGACCGGCGAGCATGATGACGGTCGGCGGGTTCTTGGCGAACCGCAGGCGTCGCGTCTCGCCGCCGAGGATGCCGACGAGCTCCTCGTTGACGATCTTGATGACCTGCTGGGCGGGGTTCAGGGCCTGGGAGACCTCGGCGCCGGTGGCGCGCTCCTTGACCTGCTTGATGAACGCCCGGACGACGGGGAGGGCGACATCCGCCTCGAGCAGGGCGATGCGGATCTCGCGCGCCGTGGCGTCGATGTCCGCCTCGGACAGGCGGCCCTTGCCCCGGAGGTTCTTGAATGTCGCTGCGAGGCGGTCGGAGAGAGTGTCGAACACGGCGGTCGCGAATCCTCGGGTCGAAGGGGGCGCCCCCCGCTCGCGCGGAGCTGAGCGTGGGGGAGGGCGGATGGGTCGCCCTCCAGGGTATCCGCACCACCGGGCGCGTGGGCGCGCAGCGTCCGGGCGGGACTTGTCCGCCCCCTGGCGGGGGCTTCTCCCCTGCGTGTACCCGCCTGCCCCGGGGTCCTGCACACCGAACAAGCCTTTCCCGCCCACCCACCCGATTACCCCGGAGCGGGAAGGGTGTTCGGTGCCCGGAGGCGGGCGGGTGCGTGCGCCGAGGCGGGAGCGGGCGCGGAAGCGTGGGCGGGCGGGCCGGCACAGGGGACAGCGGCGTGGACGAGTGAAGCGGCGTGGGCGGGCGAGCCATCGCGGGGCGGCAGCGGCGGGGACGAGTGAAGCGGCGTGGGCGGGCGAGCCATCGCGGGGCGGCAGCGGCGGGGACGAGTGAAACGGCGTGGGCGAGCGAGCCATCGCGGGGCGGCAGCGGCGGGGACGAGTGAAACGGCGTGGACGGGCGAGCCATCGCGGGGCGGCAGCGGCGGGGACGAGTAAAGCGGCGTGGGCCGGCGAGCCACCGCGGGGCGGTCGCGGCGTGGACGAGTGAAGCGGGGCGAGCCATCGCGGGGCGGTAGCGGCGGGGGTGGCGCGGGGCAGGCGGGCCCGTGGGGAGTGTGCCGGGCCGCGGCGCGTCACCCCTCGCGCTCCCGCCGGCCCCGCAGCTTCGCCTCCAGCGCGCTGGCCCCTACCTCCGCAGCTTCGCCTCCGGCGCGCTCGCCCCTACCTCCGCAGCTTCACCTCCAGCGCGCTCGCCCCTAACCCCGCAGCTTCGCCTCCGGCGCGCTCGCCCCTAACCCCGCAGCGCCTCCTCCACCGTTCTGGCCACCGTCGCTGCCCGCTCCCCCGGCAGGGGCGTTCCCTTGTCCGTCACGTAGAAGGCGTCCACCGCGTTCGAGCCCAGGGTCGACACATGGGCGCTGCGTACTTCCACGCCCGAGGACTCCAGGGCCCGGCCGATGCGGTGGAGGAGGCCCGGGGCGTCCTGGGCCCGCACCTCGATCACCGTCGCGAGGCGGGAGCCCGCCGAGGCGACCGTGACGCGGGGCGGCGGTGCGACCGTCCCCCGGCGGCGCGGGTACGCCGCGTCCCGTTCCGCGAGGCGTGCCGCGATGTCCAGCGAGCCGTCGAGGGCCCGCACCAGATCCGCCCGCAGCCGCGCCGCCTGCGGCAGGGAGCCGTACTCCGCGGCCACCCGCCAGTTGAGCAGCAGCACCGGGTCCTCGAGCCCGGACGGCAGCCCCACCCCGCGCAGCTCCGCGGTCCGCACGGTGAGCCGGTGCATGGCGAGCACCCCGGCCAAGGCGGACAGCACACCCGGCTGGTCCGGCACCGCGATGATCAGCTCCACGCCCAGCGGCTCAGGGCCACCGGCCGCCTCGGCCTCCGTCTCGGCCACTCCCCCGGGTGCCTCGGTCTGGGCCCGCAGCGCCAGCACCGGACCGCCCGTACGGAACGCCTCCACCGCCAGCCGCTCCTGCTCGGCGGTGGGCGCGACGTCCTCCGCCCCCTCCGGCTCGTCCCCGGAGAGGACCGCCCCCACTCGCTTCACCAGGTCGGCGACGAGCGAACCCCGCCAGGCGGACCAGGCCGCGGGCCCGGTGGCGAGCGCGTCCGCCTCCGTCAGGGCGTGCAGCAGCTCCAGCGTCCCGAGCGACCCCACCGCGTCCGCCACGGACCGCACCGTCGCCGGGTCGTCCAGGTCGCGCCGCGTGGCCGTCTCGATGAGGAGCAGGTGATGCCGTACGAGCGTGGCCAGGACGGCGACGTCCGCACGGTCGAAACCGATCCGCGCGGCGACGTCCCTGGCGATGATCTCCCCGGCCTTGGAGTGGTCCCCGGGCCAGCCCTTCCCGATGTCGTGCAGCAGCCCGGCGACCAGGAGCAGGTCGGGCCGGCCCACGCGCCGCGTCAGCTCCGCGGCCCGCACCGCCGTCTCCACCAGGTGCCGGTCGACGGTCCAGGTGTGCACGGCGTTGCGCTGCGGCCTGCACCGCACCCGCTCCCAGTCCGGAAGGAGCCGGGTGATCAGCCCCTCGGCCTCCAGCGCCTCCCACACCTCGACCGTGGGCCGCCCGGCCCCCAGCAGCGTCACCAGCTGCTCCCGGGCCTCGGCGGGCCACGGCGTGGGCAGCGGCCGCACCGCCGCGGCCATCCTGCGCACCGCGTGCAGCGAGAGCGGCAGCCCCGCCTGGGCCGCGGCAGCGGCGGCCCGCAGCGGCAGCACCGGGTCCCGTTCGGGCCGGGCCGCCCGGGCGAGGACGACCTCGCCGTCCTGCTCCACGACCCCCTCGGCCAGCGGCGACCGCTCGGCCGCCGCCCCCTTGCCGCCGCCCAGCATGGCCCGCAGCCGGGGCCGCACGGACCGGGACCGCAGCACCCGGCCCACCTCGCGCCACGTCACGTCACTCGCGTACGAGACGGTGCGCGCGGCCTCGTACACCTGCCGCAGCAAGGTGTCGGCGTCGAGCAGGCCCAGCTCGGCGGCGACCTGGTCCTGTTCCTGGAGGGCGAGCCGGTCCGTGGCCCGCCCCGTGGCCAGATGCAGCGCGTCCCGCACGTCGAGGAGACGCCGCCGGGCGTCGGCGAGGCCCTCCCGGGGCGCGTCCGCGAGCCATGAGGCGGCGACGGCCCGCAGCGCGGTCGCGTCCCGGAGGCCGCCCCGGGCCTCCTTCAGGTCCGGCTCCAGGAGATAGCTCAACTCCCCCTGCCGCTCGGCCCGTTCCTCGCACAGCTCGCGCAGCTCGGGCAGCCGCTTCGGCGCGAGGTTGCGCCAGTCGGCGAGGACCGCCGTCCGCAGCCCGGCGGTCAGCCCCAGGTCCCCCACGACGTGCCGCGCGTCGAGCAGCCCCAGCTGCACCTTGAGGTCCTCGCCCGCGGTCTTGCGCGCCTCCGCGGGCGTCCGCACGGAGTGGTCGAGCGCGAGCCCTAGATCCCAGACGGGATACCAGACGCGGTCCGCGAGGGCGGCGATCTCACCGGCGTCCGCGCTGCCGTCGTGCAGCAGCAGCAGGTCGAGGTCGCTGCGCGGCGAGAGCTCGCCCCTGCCGTAGCCGCCCACGGCGACCAGCGCGGCCCCGCGCGGGGCTCCGGCCGCCGTGAAGAGCCCGGTCAGCCAGTCGTCGGTCAGGTCGGAGAGGGCCGAACGGCGCGGCGGCCCGGACTGCGCCTCTCCTTGGAGGAGGCGCAGCCGGGCCGCCGCATAGCCGCTGGGTCCGGAGTCTTCCGAGTCCGATTCACTACGTACGTCCACACTCGTCACCCAGCAGCTCCTGTTCCAGTTCCGCTCAGTTCCGCTCAGTTCCGCTCGGCCCGGCCCGGTCGAGGGCCCGGCCCCGGCACGTCCCCGCAGCGCGGCTCAGAGCGCGTCCGGCCCGCGTTCACCGGTCCGCACCCGGACGGCCGTGTCCACCGGCACGCTCCAGACCTTGCCGTCCCCGATCTTGCCGGTCCGGGCGGCCTTGACCACGACATCCACGAGCTGTTCGGCGTCGTCGTCCTCGACCAGGACCTCGATCCGGATCTTCGGCACGAGGTCGACGGTGTACTCCGCGCCACGGTAGACCTCGGTGTGACCGCGCTGGCGGCCGTACCCGCTGGCCTCGGTGACGGTCAGGCCCTGGACGCCGAAGGCCTGGAGGGCTTCCTTGATCTCGTCGAGCCGGTGCGGCTTGACGACCGCGGTGATGAGCTTCATGCGTCCACCCTCTTGTTCTTCTCGTTCGCGGCCTTGCCGGCGTCCTGGACCGGCCCGGGCACGGCGGCGGTACGGGGCGCCGTGCCACCGCCCGCGCCACTGAAGTCGTACGCGGTCTCGGCGTGCTGCACCTGGTCGATGCCCGAGACCTCCTCGTCCTCGCTGACCCGCATCCCGATGGTCTTGTCGACCAGGAAGGCGAGGATCGCGGAGGCGATCATGGAGTACGCGAGGACGGCGCCGACACCGGCGGCCTGCTTGCCCAGCTGGTCGAGCCCACCGCCGTAGAAGAGACCCTTGGCGTCGGACTGGACGCCGCCGGTGGCGAAGAAGCCGACGAGCAGCGAGCCCACGACACCGCCGACGAGGTGGACCCCGACGACGTCGAGGGAGTCGTCGTAGCCGAATTTGAACTTCAGGCCGACGGCCATGGCGCAGAGCAGACCGGCGACGGCTCCGATGGCGATCGCGCCGAGCGGCGAGCAGGAGCCGCCGGACGGGGTGATCGCGACGAGGCCGGCGACGGCACCCGACGCGGCGCCGAGCGTGGTGAACGCGCCGTGCCGGATCTTCTCGTAGGCGAGCCAGGCCAGCATGGCCGCGGCGGTGGCGACCTGCGTGTTCAGGAACATCATCGCGCCGACGCCGTCGTCGTTGCCCAGCCACGATCCGGCGTTGAAGCCGAACCAGCCGAACCACAGGAGCGCGGCGCCGAGCATGACCAGCGGCAGGCTGTGCGGCCGCATCGGGTCCTTCTTGAAGCCGACGCGCTTGCCGATGACCAGGATCACGCCGAGCGCGGCGGCACCGGCGTTGATGTGCACCGCCGTACCACCGGCGAAGTCGATGACGCCGAGCTCGAAGGCCCAGCCGCCGGTGCCCCACACCCAGTGCGCGACCGGGAAGTAGACGACCGTGGCCCACAGCGCGACGAACAGCGCCCAGGCGGTGAACTTCACGCGGTCGGCGAGCGCGCCACTGATCAGCGCGGGCGTGATGATCGCGAACATCAGCTGGAAGACCGCGAAGACATAGACCGGGACGGTGTAGCCGTCCCACAGCTCGGTGAGCCCTATGCCGCTCAGTCCCACATAGTCGGACGACCAGCCGAAGAGGCTGCCGTGGTCGGTGCCGAACGCGATGGAGAAGCCGTACAGCACCCAGAGGATGGTGACGATCCCCAGACTGATGAAGCTCATCATCAGCATGTTCAGCGTGCTCTTGACCCGGACCATGCCTCCGTAGAAGAAGGCGAGTCCCGGCGTCATGAGCATCACCAGGGCGGAACAGATGAGCATGAACCCTGTGTTGGCGGCAGACAGCTGCGGAGCGTCTGCGGCGATCGTGATGCCTGGGGGCATCGGCGTCTCCTCGTCGTCGTATGCGGCCCGTGCGGGCGGGGCAGGTGGGGTCTCCCCTGGTCGAGCGGAGCCGAGAGCTTGGGGAAGGGTGGGCCTTTATGCGCCAGAGATTGGCCCAGCACCGTTTCAGGGGGAGCCCCTCGATGTTTCGCCGCAGTGACGAAGAGGTCGTGCGTGTTACGCGTCCATGAACTGCCGGGTCAGGCGGGGCGCGGTTTCATACCCTGCGCACACAGCCTGAACCGGCCGCGACGGCCATCCGATTGACCTGGCGTGGGGGAGCCGAGTCGGGCGGTTCGGGATGGCCGGCCGCGGCCGGAGCTTGGGTGGACGCCGTCAGACCGCCTCCGCGGCTTCCGGCATCTCGACGGCGAGCTGGTCGGTCAGCTGCACGACCTCGGCGATGTCGCCGAAGTCCCGCACGGCCGTGTCCACGGTCTTCCGGAGCCGGGTGTTGACCCGCTCGGAGCGGACCTTCTTGGCGATGGCGAGGGCCTGGCCCGCGAGGACCGTGCTCCGCTCGGGCTCGCGCCGCAGCAGGTGGACCGTGGCCATGCCGATGAGGTTCAGGGCGTACGAACGCTGGTGCTCGGAGTCTTTGCCGAAGAGCTCGACGGCGCGCTCCATGACGGGCTCGGCGAGCGAGGCATACGTCGGGCTGCGGCCCGCCACATAGGCCAGGTCACGGAACGAGTGGGCGTTCTCGCCGTTCAGCTCGGCCTCGGAGAAGAAGCGGATCCAGTCGGGCTCGGGCTCGTCGAAGTCGGCGGCGTCGGCGAAGGTGTCCTCGGCCATGCGCACGGCCCGCTTGCACTTGCCGGGCTGGCCCATGCTGGCGTAGGCGCGGGCCTCCATCGCATACAGCATGGCCTGGGTGCGCGGGCTCGCGCAGTCCCGGCTGCCGTACTGCGCGAGGTGGATCAGTTCGAGCGCGTCGTCGGGCCGCCCGAGGTGGATCATCTGACGGCTCATGCTGGAGAGGATGTACGAACCGAGGGGCTTCTCGCCGGCTTCCTTCGCCGCGTGCAGGGCGAGCACGAAGTACTTCTGGGCGGTGGGCTGGAGTCCGACGTCGTAGCTCATCCAGCCGGCGAGTTCGGCCAGCTCGCCCGCGACCTTGAAGAGGCGCTTGGAGGTGGACTCGGGCTGGGGCTCCTGCAACAAGTCCGTCACCTCGTGCAGTTGGCCGACGACGGCCTTGCGCCGCAGGCCTCCGCCGCACTGGGCGTCCCACTGCCGGAACATCACGGTCGTGGACTCCAGGAGGTCAAGCTCCGGCTTGGAGAGCCGGCCGGGCCTGCGCGGGGGGGCGGCGGGCTCGGGATCGCCGACCGGGCTCGTCGGGCCGGGGACCAGCCAGCGCTGCATGGGCTCGATGAGGGAGGGGCCCGCGGAGAGCGCGAGCGAGGTGCCGAGGAAGCCGCGCCGGGCCAGCATCAGGTCGCTGCGCGAGAACTCGCTGATGAGGGCGACGGTCTGGGGTCCGGTCCAGGGCAGGTCGACGCCCGAGACGGAGGGCGACTGGTGGGCGGCGCGCAGGCCGAGGTCCTCGACGGCGACGACGCAGCCGAACCGCTCGGAGAACAGCTCGGAGAGGATGCGCGGGATGGGCTCGCGGGGGTTCTCGCCGTCCAGCCAGCGGCGCACCCGGGAGGTGTCGGTGGAGATGTGGTGCGCGCCCAACTGGCGTGCCCTGCGGTTCACTTGGCGGGCCAGCTCGCCCTTCGACCAGCCGCTGCGCACGAACCAGGAATTGAGCAGTTCGTTCGGGCGCTTCTCAGCGTTCGCACCACTCTCGCCGTTGCCGCCCACTGGAACGCCCCCATCCCTCAAGACACTTACGCGCGGTCTCACGCCAAGCCCTACCAGAATGCCGCGCCTGGCGGCTCTCCGTCCGGAGAACGTCACCCATCGAACAGGAAACCGACTTGCCTCCGGCATACCCACGAGTGCCCGGCACTCAGGGACCGTGCACTGAAAGTAATCCTACGATCACCCCTCCGGCGAGGGCGATCGCGGAAACGCCACCATTCGCCACCCCTTCGAATGAACTCCAGTCCCGCCACAAGCGATTGACTTGACAGTGGACGACCGAAGGTGGGCGGAAGGGAGCACTTGGGGGCGCGAATGACCGGGCGCACCCCCCTGAGACCACCGGGCGCCCACACAAAAGCACAGGGTCACGATCCGATTCCGTCACGTAACCACACCGCGCTCGACCCGTTGGAGGGGGCATGGGCTTCACGATCGGCGGCATCCGGGGAACCGACAAGCCTCGCACCGGTTCACGGCGGCGCGGCCGCACGTCGGACTGCACGGCGGTGGCCGAGTACACCGGACTGTGGGGATGGGCCGCGGTTCCCGGCGCACGCGCCCTGGACGGCCGCTGCTCCTGCGGCGCGGCCGGCTGCGCGGCCCCCGGCGCCCATCCCCTGGAATTCGCCCCGGAGGTCCCCGCGGGCGCGACGCTCGACGAAGTGACGGAAGCCTGGGCCCAGTTCCCGGGCGCCGCCGTACTGCTGCCCGTGGGGCGCGCCTTCGACGTCATCGAGGTGGCCGAGGCCGCCGGACGCCGGGCGCTGGTCCGCCTGGAGCGCATGGGCCTGCCGCTCGGCCCGGTGGCCGCCACCCCGGAGGGCCGGGCGCACTTCTTCGTGGCCCCCGGCGCCGCCGCCGAACTCCCCCGGCTGCTCTACCGCATGGGCTGGGACGACGCGGGCCTCGACCTGCACGGCCTGGGCCCCGGCACGCACATCACGGCCCCGCCCTCCGACCGCGCGGGCCTCGGTCCGGTCCGCTGGCTGCGCGCCCCGGACCTGGACTCGGCGACCCATCCCCCGCAGGCCCGGCTGCTCCTGGGGACCCTGGCGTACGTGGCGCACCGCTCGCCGGCGTAGCGCCCGCACAGCGAAATGCCCGCTCCGGCTGCACCCCGGGGCGGGCATTTCTTCCGCGCTTGTCTCGGGCCCCGAAGGGGCGCGTGGCCGCGGACCGGCGGAGGGTTACTCCCCGATCAGCGCGTCCACGAAGGCCTCGGGCTCGAACGGCGCCAGGTCGTCCGCGCCCTCGCCGAGCCCGATCAGCTTCACGGGCACGCCCAGCTCGCGCTGGACCGCGACGACGATGCCACCCTTGGCCGTGCCGTCCAGCTTCGTCAGGACGATGCCGGTGATGTCGACGACCTCGGCGAAGACGCGCGCCTGCACCAGGCCGTTCTGCCCGGTCGTGGCGTCCAGGACGAGGAGGACCTCGTCCAGCGGCGCGTGCTTCTCGACGACGCGCTTGACCTTGCCGAGCTCGTCCATCAGGCCGGTCTTGGTGTGCAGCCGCCCGGCGGTGTCGATGAGGACCACGTCGGCGCCCTCGGCGATGCCCTCCTTGACCGCGTCGAACGCGATCGAGGCGGGGTCGCCGCCCTCGGGGCCGCGGACCGTGCGGGCGCCGACGCGCTCGCCCCAGGTCTGCAACTGGTCGGCGGCGGCCGCGCGGAAGGTGTCGGCGGCGCCGAGGACCACGGTGCGGCCGTCGGCGACCAGGACGCGGGCGAGCTTGCCGGTGGTGGTGGTCTTGCCGGTGCCGTTCACGCCGACGACCATCACGATGCCGGGCGTCTCCAGGCCCGACTCGGTCTTGACCGTCCGGTCGAAGTCCGTGCCGACCAGCGCGACGAGCTCCTCGCGCAGCAGCGTGCGCAGATCGTCGGGGGTGCGGGTGCCGAGCACGCGGACGCGCTCGCGCAGCCGCTCGACCAGTTCCTGGGTGGGGGCGACGCCGACGTCGGCGGTGAGGAGGGTGTCCTCGATCTCCTCCCACGTGTCCTCGTCCAGGTGCTCGCGGGACAGGAGCGTGAGCAGCCCCTTGCCGAGCGCGTTCTGCGAGCGCGAGAGCCGCGAGCGCAGACGGACCAGGCGACCTGCCGTGGGTTCCGGGGTCTCGACCTCCGGGGCAGCCTCGGGGGCCTCTTCAATGACGACCGGCGCCTCGGCTCCGGCGCCCGGGAGTTCCACCTCCTCGATCGTGCGGCGCGGTTCGTCGCGCGGCGTCTCGGCCTCGTCGCCGACGTGCGGCTCGGCCGGAGGGGCGGTGATGGTGGGCGTGGACGACGGGGCCTTCGGGGACAGCCGCTTCTTCTTGCGGCTGCCGACCACGAGCCCGCCGAGCGCGCCGATCACGACCACGGCGATGACTACAGCAAGGATGACGATTTCCATAACCCACCCAGTATCAGCCATGGGGGCAAGGCGGGCCCAAGCTGTAGCTTCCTCCAAGGAACATAAGCTATTAGAGGCCACTACTCGGACTAAAGTACGATGGAGCTCTCCGCATCAACGCGCGTAGAGTCCAACGCGATCACCCCCACGGACGGGTCGCGGCGTTGCGATCCGAGCGAGAGGCACGGACCCCACCCCATGAGCACCACCGAACAAGAAGGCGCCCTGGAGACACGCGGCCTCGAGCCCGTCCCCGACTCCGAGCGCACCGGCCGGACCCGTGAGCTGTTCCCCACCTGGGTGGCGGCCAACATCAGCGTCCTGCTGCTCACCATGGGCGCGGGCATCGCGACGAACGGCCTCAACTTCTGGCAGGCCCTGGTCGTCGCGCTCGTCTCGCCGATCCTCAGCTACGGCCTGGTGGGGCTGATCTCCATCGCGGGCAAGCGCGGCGGCTCCCCCGGCATGACCCTCTCGCGTGCCGTCTTCGGCCAGCGCGGCAACCTCTTCCCGGGCTCGCTGATCTGGGTCGCCCGCTGGGGCTGGGAGACGATCAACGCGGTCACCGGCGCGTACGCGATCATCACCGTCCTGGACATCTGCTTCGGCGTGCGGTCCAGCACGTGGCTGACGGTCGTGACGCTGGTCGCCTTCGTCGCCTGCACGTTCCTGATCAGCGGCCTCGGCCGCAAGGTCCTGCACATCTGCAACACCTGGGCGACGTACCTCTTCGGCGCGTTCAGCGTGCTCGTCCTGGTCTACCTGGTGGCGAACACCCCCTGGTCGGACGTCTTCTCGCGGTCCGCGGGCTCCACCGCCGCGATGATCGCGGGCATCGGCACGATCGCGGCCGGCGGCATCAGCTGGGTCCCCACGGGCCCGGACTTCACCCGCTACCTCCCGCGCAACGCCTCCAACAAGGCCCTGGTGGGCAACGCCGTCGGCGGCGCCGGCATCGTCGTCGTGCCGATGGTCCTGATGGGCGCGGTCATGGCGGTCAGCACGCCGAGCCTGTCGAAGGCCTCGGACCCGGTCTCCTTCCTCGGCGAGCTGCTCCCGACGTGGATCGCCGTGCCGTACCTCCTGATGGCCCTGATCGGCATGCTGCTGATCAACTCGATGTCGATGTACTCCGCGGGCTTCACCGCCATGACGCTCGGCATCAAGGTCCCGCGTACCTGGGCCGTGTCGATCAACGCCGTGATCAGCCTGATCTTCGGCTACCTCCTGATGAACGTGGCCACCAGCTTCATCGGCTCGTTCATCTCCTTCCTGACGCTGCTCGCGGTCGCGTTCTCCGCCTGGATCGGCGTGTTCGGCATCGACATGCTGACCAGGAAGACGTACGACGGCGAGGCGCTGATGGACACCAAGCGCACCAGCGCCTACTGGTACCGGGCGGGCTTCGCCTGGCAGGCCATGACCGCGTGGGCGACCGCCCTGGTGGTGGGCCTGCTCTTCACCAAGGTCGACTGGTTCAGCGGTCCCCTCGCCACGTCCTGGGTCGGCCGCAACGGCCTGGGCTGGCTGGCCACGATCCTCATCGCCGCCGCGCTCTACGCGGTCCTGCCGAGGAACACCGCCACCGGGACTCCCCAGAGCTCACGGGGCGACGGCGAGGGCGAGACCGAGCTGGTCTCCGCCTGACCCCGCCACCGGCCTGATCCGGAACAACTGCCCCCGGACCCTGGCCATCTGACACGGTGTCATCTAACGTCCCTCTTCGCCCACCCATGGTGAAGGGGGACGTCTTCCATGCCCGTCACAGTCGTACGCTTCAACCTCGTCGATCCGGATGCCACGCCCTCCTCGCTGAGCGAGCGCTACAAAGCCGCCGTGGAGATGGCCGCGTACGCCGACGACCGGGGCATCTCCACCGTGCAGACCGAGGAACACCACGGCGTGGACAACAACTGGCTGCCCTCGCCCTTCACGTTCGCGGGCGCGGTCTTCGGCGCGACCCGGCGCATCGCGGTCACGGTCTCCGCCATCATCGGCCCGCTGCACGATCCGCTGCGGCTCGCCGAGGACATCGCCGTGCTCGACCTGCTCAGCGGCGGCCGGCTCGTCACGGTGGCGGGGATCGGCTACCGGCCCGAGGAGTACGAGGCCTTCGGCGTCGACTGGAAGCGGCGCGGCAAGCTCCAGGACGAACTCCTGGAGACGCTGCTCCAGGCGTGGACGGGCGAGCCCTTCGAGTTCCGCGGCCGCACCGCGCGCGTCACCCCGCGTCCCTTCACCCGGCCGCACCCGATGCTCCTGGTCGGCGGCTCCTCGCAGGCGGCGGCCCGCCGGGCGGCCCGGCTCGGCCTGCCGTTCTTCCCCAGCGCCCACCTGCCGGAGCTTGAGGCGTACTACAACGAGCGCCTCGCGGAGTACGGCACCGAGGGCTGGACGATGATGCCCGCCGCCGAGACCCCGCTCCTGCACATCGCCGACGACCCGGACCGCACCTGGGCCGAGCACGGCGCGCACTTCCTGCACGAGGCCCGTACGTACGCCTCCTGGCAGTCCAAGGACATCCGCTCGGCCGTGAAGTCCGCCGCCACCACGGTCGAGGAGCTGCGCGCCGAGGGCGTCTACCGCGTCCTGACGCCCGAGGAGTGCGTGGCGTACGTGCAGGGGGGCGCGGCCAATCTCGTGCTGCACCCGCTGTCCGGCGGGATGCCGGTCGACGAGGGCTGGCGCAGCCTGCACCACTTCTGCGAAAACGTACTGCCCCGGATCAAGGAGTAGGTCCTTGGTCCGGGGCAGCTTCCTCAGAGGAGGGGCAGCGGGGATTAGCCCATCTCCTCCAGGGTCTTGCCCTTCGTCTCCTTGACGAACTTCATGACGAAGGGGATCGAGATCACGGCGAAGGCGCCGTAGATGATGTACGAGCCGGTCAGGCTCCACTCGGACATGCTCGGGAACGTCTTGGTGATCGCGAAGTTCGCGAGCCACTGGGCGGAGGCGGCCACACCGAGCGCGGCGGCGCGGATGCGGTTCGGGAAGATCTCGCCGAGCAGCACCCAGACCACCACGCCCCAGGAGAGGGCGAAGAAGAGCACGAAGGCGTTGGCGGCGATGATCGCGGTCAGACCCTGCGCGTTCGGCAGCGAGACGTTGTCGCCGGAGCCGGTGCGGTACGAGAAGGCCCAGGCGCAGGTGAAGAGCGCGAGCGCCATGCCGGCGGAGCCGATGATGGCCAGGGGCTTGCGGCCGATGCGGTCGACGAAGATCATCGCGATGACCGTGCCGATGATGTTCACGATCGACGTCTCGAACGAGTACAGGAACGAGCTGCTCGGGTCCTTGCCGATCGACTGCCACAGCTGGTTCGAGTAGTAGAAGATCACGTTGATGCCGACGAGCTGCTGGAACACCGAGAGGCCGATGCCGATCCAGACGATCGGCAGGAAGCCGACCTTGCCGAGCAGGTCCTTGAAGGAGGACTTGTGCTCGCGGCGCATGCCCTCGTGGATCTCGGCGACGCGCGCGTCCAGGTCGATCTTGGTGCCCTCGACCTCGCCGAGGACCTTCTTGGCCTCGACGTCACGGCCGACCGAGATCAAGAAGCGCGGCGACTCGGGGATCGCGAAGGACAGCAGGCCGTAGAGGAGGGCCGGGACGACCATGACGCCGAGCATCAGCTGCCAGGCCTCAAGGCCCATCAGCTTGCCGCGCTGGTCGCCGTCCGCCACGTTCAGGATGGCCCAGTTGACCAGCTGGGAGACGGCGATGCCGATGACGATCGCGGCCTGCTGGAAGGAGGCCAGACGGCCTCGGTAGGCGGGCGGCGCGACCTCGGCGATGTAGGCCGGGCCGATCACGGACGCCATGCCGATGCCGATGCCGCCGATGAAGCGCCACATCGTCAGGTCCCAGGCCGCGAACGGCAGGGCCGATCCCACGGCGCTCGCCGCGAACAGGACGGCGGCGATCTGCATGCAGCGGATGCGGCCGATGCGGTCGGCGATGCGTCCGGCGATCGCGGCGCCGACGGCACAGCCGAGCAGCGCGGTCGCGATGATCCAGCCGAGCATGTTGGCGTCGACGTCGAACCGGTGCTGGATGGCGACGGTGGCGCCATTGATCACCGAACTGTCGTAGCCGAAGAGGAAGCCACCCATCGCGGCTGCCGCCGTGATGAAGATGACATGGCCGAGATGGTCCGGCTGGGCCTCTCTCCCGTGGCCGGGCTGCGCCTTCGTTGTGCTGGTCACATGGACTCCTCGGGCCACCGGCAGCATCGCCGGGGGTGGGGGTGAGCACTTCAAGTGGCGCACAACTTCACGCCGCCCACCACCTGAAGGTAAAAGCAACGTTGCAGAGACTATGCCTTCAAGTTTCGAAGTCAATACCTGGGTTCCTGTGAACTTCAGGCACCTCCGAGGCAGGGTTCGTTCAAGTCTTGAAGTTATGAAGGGGGGCGTGTGAAGGACTACCGGAGCCGCTGACTGATCACCTTCGAGACGCCGTCGCCCTGCATGGACACGCCGTACAGCGCGTCGGCGACCTCCATCGTCCGCTTCTGGTGCGTGATCACGATGAGCTGCGAGGCCTCCTGGAGCTCCTCCATGATGCGGATGAGCCGTTGCAGGTTGGTGTCGTCGAGCGCGGCCTCTACCTCGTCCATCACATAGAAGGGACTCGGCCGTGCCTTGAAGATCGAAACGAGCAGCGCGACGGCCGTCAGGGACCGTTCGCCGCCGGAGAGCAGCGAGAGCCGCTTGACCTTCTTGCCGGGCGGGCGGGCCTCGACGTCGACTCCGGTGGCGAGCATGTTGCCGGGATCGGTGAGGATCAGCCGTCCCTCGCCGCCCGGGAAGAGCCGCGAGAAGACGCCCTCGAACTCACGGGCGGTGTCCCGGTAGGCCTCGGTGAACACCTGCTCGACGCGCTCGTCGACTTCCTTCACCACTTGCAGGAGGTCGGTCCGCGTCTTCTTCAGGTCTTCGAGCTGCTCGCTGAGGAACTTGTGGCGCTCCTCCAGCGCGGCGAACTCCTCCAGGGCCAGCGGGTTCACCTTCCCGAGCTGCTGGTACGCCCGTTCGGCTGACCGCAGCCGCTTCTCCTGCTCGGCGCGGACGTACGGCACCGGCCTGTTGCGCGGGTGCTCCGGGTCCTCCGGGAGCTCCTCGCCCTCGGCGGCGGGGGAGGGCGGCACGAGCTGGTCGGGTCCGTAGTCGGACACGAGCCCCGCGGGTTCCACACCGAGTTCCTCCAGTGCCTTGGACTCCAGCTGCTCGATCCGCAGCCGCTTCTCGGCACCGAGTACCTCGCCGCGGTGGACTGAATCCGTCAACTTGTCGAGCTCGGCCTTGAGGTCGCGCCCCTGGCCCCGCTCGGCGGCCAGCTCCCGCTCCCGCACCTCCTTGGCCCGCTCGGCGGCGGAACGCTCCTCCTGCGCCCGCAGCAGGGAGACCTCCACGTGCGCGAGCAGCTGGCGCGCGCCACGGGCCACGGCGTCGGCGACCGCCGCCTCGTGCCGCATCCGGGCCTTGCGCTGCTCGGCACGCGCGCGTGCCTCGCGTTCGGCGCGCGCGGCCCGGTCGAGCGAGTCGGCACGCCCCGCCAGGCCCTTGACCCGCTCCTCGTGCGTCCGCACCTGGAGCCTGGCCTCCATCTCGGTCTGCCGGGCGTTGGCCCCGTCCGCGGCGAGCCGGTCGCGCACCGAGGTGTCGGGCTCCTCCTCCACCGGTGCCTCTTCCGCCACGGCAAGCCGCTCGGCCAGCTCCTCGGCGTCCTCGACCGCCTTGTCCAGCGCCTCCTGCGCCTTGGCCGCGGCGGCCGCACTGCGCTCGGCCTCGCCGGCCGCGCCACGGGCCTGCCCGGCGAGCGCGCCCAGCTGCTGGGCCACGGCCGACTTCTCCCGGTCGGCGGAGCGCCTGCGCTCCCCCAACTCCTCGACGAGCGCGGCCACTTCCCCGCGCCGCTCCCCCGCCTCCTGCTGGGCCGCCGCCAGGACGTCGCACTGCTCGGCCAGGCGCTCCAGCTCGGCCGCCGCCTCGTCCACGGAGGCCTGGACTTCGAGCAGGCTCGGCGCCCCGGCGGAGCCGCCCTGCGCGAAGTGCGCCCCGAGCAGGTCGCCTTCCGCGGTGACGGCGGTCAGCTCCGGGTGCGCGTAGACGAAGTCCTCGGCGTCCTCCAGCGTCCCGACGGCGACCATCCCCCGCAGCAGCCGCCGCACCGCGGGCATCAACTCCTCGGGCCCGCGCACCAGTTCGGCCACCAGAGGCGGCCCGTCGGAGCCCTCCTGCCGTACGTCGCCGGGGCGGCCCGCGTCCGAGGTGTCCGGTGCGCCCGCCAGGAGCAGCGCGGCCCGTCCCGCGTCCTGCTTGCGCAGCAGCCGGATGGCCTCCGCCGCCGAGGCCGGGGTGCTCACCGCGATCGCGTCCGCCGCCGCGCCGAACGCCGCCGCGATCGCGACCTCGTACCCCGGGGTGATCGTGAGCAGTTCGGCCGCCGGGCCGAGCAGTCCCGTCAGGCTGTCCTTGGCGGCCAGCAGCGCTCCCGTGCCGTCCTTGCGGCGCAGGCCGAGCGCGAGCGCCTCGTGCCGCGCGGCGACCGCCGCCCGCTTGCGTTCGGCGGCGGTGGCGGCCTCGCGGGCCGCGGTCAGGGCGCCCTCCGCCTCGGTGAGGGAACGCTTCGCCTCGTCGTGCCGCTCGCCGAGCTCCGCGTCACCGGCGTCCAGTCCGTCGACCTCCGCCTTCAGCTGCTCGTACTCCTCCTGGGCGGCGACCGCGCGCTGCCCGGCCTCGTCACGCGCCACGGAGAGCCGGTCGATCTCGGCCTGCGCGGAGCCCGCCCGCGAGCGCGCCGCGTTCACCTGGCCGTGCAGCCGCGCGAGGCCCTCACGCCGGTCCGCGATGGACCGCGCCACGTCCTTGAGGCGCCGCTCCTCGACCGCGAGCTCCCGCTCCAGATCGGCACGGTGGCCGACCGTGTCCTCCAGGGCGTGCTCCGCGGCCTCCAGGGCGGCCGCCAGCTCCGCCTCCTGCTCACGGATCCGGGCGGCCTCACGCTCCATGTCCTCGGGGTCGCGGCCACGCCGCTCCTCCGGGGGCGCGGCGGTGGCGCTCTTGACCCGGGCGTCGGCGAGCGACACCGTGCCGCGCACCCGCTCGGCCAGCTGCGACAGCTCGTACCAGGTCTGCTGGGCCCGCTGGAGCCGCGGCGCGAGGCGGCGCACCTCGTCCTCCAGGTCGGCCTCGCGCTGGAGCGCCTTCTTCAGCTCGGCCTCGGCACTGTCCTTGCGCCGCTTGAGCTCCGCCTCGTCGGCGACCTCGGTCCGCAGCGCGTCCCGCAGCCGTACGAGGTCGTCGGCGAGCAGCCGGAGGCGGGTGTCGCGCAGATCGGCCTGGATGACGGCGGCCCGGCGCGCCACGGCCGCCTGCCGGCCCAGCGGCTTCAGCTGGCGCCGCAGCTCGTCGGTCAGGTCCTGGACGCGCGCGAGGTTGGCCTGCATCGCGTCGAGCTTGCGCAACGCCTTCTCTTTGCGCTTGCGGTGCTTGAGGACACCCGCCGCCTCCTCGATGAAGGCGCGGCGGCCCATGGGGTCGGCGTGCAGGACGCCGTCGAGCTGGCCCTGGCCGACGATGACGTGCATCTCGCGCCCGATGCCGGAGTCGGAGAGCAGTTCCTGGATGTCGAGCAGCCGGCAGGTGTCGCCGTTGATCTGGTACTCGCTGCCGCCGTTGCGGAACATGATGCGCGTGATGGTGACTTCGGCGTACTCGATGGGCAGGGCGCCGTCGGAGTTGTCGATGGTGAGGGACACCTCGGCGCGGCCCAGCGGCGGGCGGCCCGTGGTGCCGGCGAAGATGACGTCCTCCATCTTGCCGCCGCGCAGCGACTTGGCGCCCTGCTCGCCCATGACCCAGGACAGCGCGTCCACGACGTTGGACTTGCCGGAGCCGTTCGGTCCGACGACGCAGGTGATGCCCGGCTCGAACTTCAGCGTCGTCGCCGACGCGAAGGATTTGAAACCGCGCAGAGTCAGGGCCTTGAGGTGCACGCCATCGGACTCTACCCGCCACCCCTTCGCCACCACCGCCCTTCCCCACGGGGCATCGCGCGCGCCGCACCTTCCCTCCGGCCGTTTCACCCAGGAAGATGCAGGGCACATCAGACGGTGAAGGAAGCGGCACACGCGGCGACAAGCGGTGACTGACGGCACCAAGAAAGAAGGGACGCCGAAGCGTCCCTTGCAGATCTGGACAAGCGGCTGACATGGGCAGCCCGACCACGTGCGTTGACCGGCACCTCGCAGACCCGAGTGACCGTGACGCGTGCAGCACGCGTCACGCGAGATCGTGCGAGGTGAGCGCCTTGCTGAAGGTGGTGGTCAGGTGAGCGCAGGCTCCGCCTGGGGTACGTCGATGCTCTCCAGGAGCGATTCGTGAGAAGCGGCAGCCGCGAGCGCGTCGTTCTCGGCCTGGATCTTCACGAGCTCAGATTCCAGGTCCTGGACGCGCTGCTGGAGCCGTCGCATCTCGGCGAGAAGTCGCGGGTCGGAACCGCCGACGTAACCGAGAAGCGCCTTTGCCATGATGGATGGTCCTCCACAATGAGTGACCGACCGAAGCGGTGTGGGTCGTGAGGGATTCGCACCCGCGGTGCTTGGCACTCGTTGTACTTGCTGGTTCTTGCGGCCGTTCTCACATGCCAAACAGCTAAGGTGCGCGGGGCTTCCAGAGTCTCACCAAAAAGTTTGACGGTCAACACGATCACGCCCCGTATTGGCGGGCGACCCGGGGGCCTGCGGCCGTTCGAACGGCGGCGCTGCCTCTGCTGCGGGGCCCTGGGGGCGTGTCGATCATCCTTCACCTGGGAGCCTGCCACGAGGGACCGTTCTTGGCAACCACCAGGCGTTTCCTGCCCCGGGCAGTTGCCGCCGCCCCACGGGAGCGGGTCCGCACGACCGGTCTCCGTCAGCGAATCGCGAACGTCTCGTAGATGCCGCGCGGAGTGTCCCAGATCTCAGTGACGCCGTCGACGCGGCCGGGTGTGTCGCCCGTACGCAGCCAGTCGAGCAGCTCCTGGGCGCCCGCGCGGGGGCCTTCGGCGACCACTTGTACGCGGCCGTCCTCCAAATTGAGAGCAAAACCACTCAGGCCGCCGATCTCCAGAGCCCTGGCCCGCGTGAACCAGCGGAATCCCACGCCTTGCACCCGGCCACGCACCCAGGCCGTGACTCTGACTTCTTCGTTCATGGGTGCACGCTAACCGGCCAAATGCTCTCGGAGCACTTCGTCCCCATGCGCCATCGCGTACAGTCCCGACACGATGAGCCTCACCCGTATGGGTGAGCCACGTTGACCGCTGAGGACGAGGAAGGCCAGGAGATGGGACGCCACCGACGCTCCGGCGCAGGGGCAGCCGCCACCGGCCGCGCCACTGGGGTCTCCGACACGTACGCGGGCGGACACGCCGGCGTCCCGGAGCCCCGCCCCGCCACCGTGTCACACCGCCGCAAGGGCCGTGCGGCCCCGGTGCGCACCGGCCTGCTCGGTGTCTCGGCGGCCGTGGCGATGGGTGCCGTGGCGGTCGCCTCCGGCCTGGTTCCCGGCGCCGACAACTACTCCCTCGGCGGAGGCGGCGACTCGAACAAGGTGCGCGCCGCCAGCTCCCCCAGCGAGGTCTCGCCGCAGGGCGGCGACACCGGGACCGCCGAGCGCGAGTCGGCCCCGCCGAGCCGCGGCTCCGGGCGCCCCGACGCCCCGACGCCCTCCTCCCCCTCGCGGACCGCCGAGAAGCCCTCGGCCGAGCCGTCGAAGAAGCCGTCGACCAAGGCGCCCGCGCCCAGGACCGACGAGAAGAAGAAGACGACTCCCCCGAGCCCCTCGCGCACCCCCGCCGAGAAGCCGAAGGCCCCGCCGGCCGCCGCGCCGAAGTCGCCGTCCGCCGAGAGCGCGGCCGAGGCAGCGGTGCTCACCCTGGTGAACGAGGAGCGGGCCAAGGTGGGCTGCTCCCCCGTGCGCGCCGACGCCAAGCTGGCCTCGCTCGCCGGGAACTTCAGCGCGGACATGGCCGAGCGCGACTTCTTCGACCACACCGACCCGGACGGCGCGACCCCCTGGGACCGCGCCGAGAAGGCCGGGATATCGGACCTGGGCGGCGAGAACATCGCCCGCGGCCAGGCGAACGCCCGGTCCGTGATGGACGCCTGGATGAACAGCCCCGGCCACCGGGCCAACATCCTCAACTGCGATTACAAGACCCTGGGCGTCGGCGCGCACTTCGCGCCGGGCGGCCCCTGGTGGACGCAGGACTTCGGCTTCTAGCCGAGGGTGTCGCGGCTAACTTTTCGTTAGCGCAATCCGTGGGCCAGCGCTGTGCGGGAGTACGCTGGTCGCATGGAAGGCTCCCTTGACCCGGCGGACGTGACGGACGCGACAGACACGGCGGACGCGGCGGAGAAGACGGACACAGCGGTCCCGGTCGACACCGCGGACCTGGCGTTCGACGTGTTCTCCCGGCAGTGCCCCTCGCGCGGCACCCTGGAGCACGTCACCGGCCGCTGGGGAGCACTCACCCTGGGCGCGCTGCACGACGGCTCGTTCCGTTTCAACGAACTGCGCCGCCGGGTCGACGGCGTCAGCGAGAAGATGCTGTCCCAGACGCTGCACGCGCTGGAGCGCGACGGCCTGGTCCACCGCGAGGCACAGCTCACCAATCCGCCGCGCGTGGACTACCGGCTCACGCCGCTCGGGCGGGAGATCGCCGACCGGCTGATGAGCCTCATCCACTTCGTGGAGGGCAGGATGGACGGCGTCCTCGCGGCGCGCGAACGCTACGACAGCGCGGCCGCCGGCGGTCGCTGACAGCGCGGGCAGAAGTAGCTGGAGCGGTTCATCCAGGGGCGTCGGCGCATCGCCGTACCGCAGCGGCGGCACGGTTCGCCCTCGCGGCCGTAGGCGTCGAGCGACCGGTCGAAGTATCCGGACTCGCCGTTCACGTTCACGTACAGACTGTCGAAGCTCGTCCCGCCGACGGCGAGGGCGGAGTTCATCACGTCCCTTACGTGGCCCAGGAGTTCGGCCGTGCGCGGGCGCGTGAACGTGGCCGTGGGACGTTCGTAGTGCAGCTTCGAGCGCCAAAGGGCCTCGTCCGCGTAGATGTTGCCGACACCGCTGATCAACGACTGGTCCAGCAGGGCGCGTTTGATCGTCGTACGACGGCGGCGCAGCGCGGCGTGGAAGGCCGCGTCGTCGAACTTCTCGTCGAGCGGGTCGCGTGCGATGTGCGCGATGACGTCCGGCAGCCCGTCCGGGGTGTTCTCGTGCAAGGAGAGGCCGCCGAAGGTCCGCTGGTCGACGAAGCGCAGCTCGGTGCCGAGCTCGTCGGCGAACCGCACCCGGATCCGCAGGTGCTTCTCGTCCGGCGCCTCGTGGGTCTTGACGAGCAGCTGTCCGCTCATGCCGAGGTGGGCCAGGATCGAGGTGCTGCCGTCCTCGACGGGCAGCCAGAGATACTTCCCGCGCCGCATCGCCGTACCGACGCGGTGGCCCTTGAGGCTCGACGCGAAGTCCTCGCCGCCCGCGAGATGCCGCCGCACGGCCCGCGGATGCCGCACCTCGACGTCGGCGACCGTGCGATGGGCCACCCATCGCTCAAGTCCACGCCGGACGACTTCGACCTCGGGCAGCTCGGGCATGGGACGCACTCCGGAATGACGGGCGGGCGGTCGGGAAACCGTGCCGCGAGGCGGCGAAATGGCTGGTGCCGGCCACCCCGAAGGGCGACCGGCACCAACAGTAAAGCTGCTGTCAGGCAGAGGGGGCGACGTCGCCCCCCTCGGCCTCCGCGACAACGGCAGCGGGAGCCGAGGCGGCGATGTCCGCCGCCTTGATCCGCTCGTCCGCGGCGGCGCGGATCTCGCGCCAGGCGGACTCGGCGGCCTGCTGCTCCGCTTCCTTCTTGCTGCGGCCGGTGCCGGTGCCGTACGAGACGCCTCCGACGCGGGCGGCAGCAGTAAAGGTCTTCTCGTGGTCCGGGCCGCTCTCCGTGACGAGGTACTCGGGCACGCCGAGGCTCTCGGTGGCGGTGAGCTCCTGGAGGCTGGTTTTCCAGTCCAGGCCCGCGCCCAGGTTCGAGGACTTCTCGATCAGCGGGTCGAAGAGCCGGTGCACCAGCTCGCCCGCCGCGTCCAGACCCTGGTCCAGATAGACCGCGCCGATCACCGCTTCAAGGGTGTCGGCGAGGATGGATGCCTTGTCCCGGCCACCCGTGCCCTCTTCGCCCCGGCCGAGCCGGATGAAGGAGCCGAGTTCGAGGCCACGGCTGACCTCCGCCAGCGCACGCGAATTGACCACCGCGGCCCGCAACTTGGCCAGCTGGCCTTCGGGCAGGTCGGGGTGGGTGCGATAGAGCGTGTCCGTGACGACGAGTCCCAGCACCGAGTCCCCGAGGAACTCGAGCCGTTCATTCGTCGGCAGACCGCCGTTCTCGTACGCGTACGAACGGTGGGTCAGTGCACGCACCAGAAGGGCGGACTCGAGTCTGTACCCGAGCCGCCCTTCCAAAAGCGTGTGGGACGAGGCCGTGTTTTCCGCCTGCTTCTTGGCGTTTTCCGCCTTGGCGTCATCCGCCATTTTGTGGCTAGACACGGTGCCTCTCACCAGCCGCTCAGACCTCGAGGACCTGGCGCTTGTTGTACGTGCCGCAGCTGGGGCACGCGATGTGCTGCTGCTTCGGCTCGTGGCAGCGCTCGCACGCAACCAGGGTGGGGACCGCAGCCTTCCACTGCGACCGGCGGTGGCGCGTGTTGCTGCGCGACATCTTCCGCTTCGGAACAGCCACGGCTACTTCTCCTGCTTCTCGTCGACGCCGGCTTCGGCGCCGCTCACGTCGTCCTTCTCGCCGTCCTGGATGGTCCCGGCGAGTCCCTGCAGTGCCGCCCAACGAATGTCGACGGCATCGTGGTGGTGGTCCGGATCGTCCGCGAGCCGTGCTCCGCACTGGGAACACAGGCCCGGACAGTCGTCCCGGCACACCGGCTGCATCGGCAGTGCGAGCACTACCGCGTCACGCAGCATGGGTTCGAGGTCGAACAAGCCGTCCTCGAGATAGAGCCTGTCCTCGTCGTCCTCGGCGTCGTCGGCCGGTTCCGCGGTGCGGCCCCGGTCGTCGGCGTCAGGGTACGAGAACATCTCCTGGAAGTCCGCTTCCACCTCAAGCTTCAGCGGCTCCAGACACCTTACGCACTCCCCCTCGGCCGACGCACGGGCGGTGCCTGTGACAAGCACCCCTTCCATGACCGACTCAAGGCGGATCTTCAGCTCGACCGGAGCACCTGCCGGCACTCCGATGACCCCGTCGATGCCGAGGACGTCCGGCGAACCGGGGGCCTCGACCGTACGGGTCAGCCGCTGCTGCGCACCGGGACGCCGACCCAGCTCGTGTGTGTCGAACACGAGCGGGTTTCGGTGATCAAGGCGAGCACTCAGGGCTTTTCCTGCTTTCGAATCCTGGAAGTCAAAGGAGGGCCGCCCCCGTCATGAGCTTGGCTCACTAGCCGGGCAGCCTGGATCGCGGACGTACGCGCGACCGAAGAGCCAGGATACTGGACCTTTCGCTTTCGGCCCAATCCGGTCCCGCGAGGGCCGCGGACCGGGGGCTAGCGGCCCTGCTCGTACTGGCGCAGCTGCTCCGCGGTGATCATGCCGGTGTCGAAGAGGCTCGTCTCGTCGAGCACGCCCGGGGTCTGGTGGTGCTGCTGCTCCGGCTCCCCGTAAGCCTGCTGCTGCGGCTGCGCGTACCCCTGCTGCCGGCCCTGGTCGTATCCCTGCTGCGGATAGCCGTACGGATCCTGCTGCTGGTAGCCGTACGGGTCCTGCTGGGCGTACTGCTGCTGGTAGGCGTACTGGTCCTGCTGCTGGTACCCGTACGGGTCCGGCTCCTGCTGCGGCGGGGCGTACGGCTGCTGCTCCGGGATCTGCGGGGCCGCCTGAGGCGGCTGCGGGGCCGCGGGTGCGGCTGCGGCTGCGGGCGCCGGAGCCGTCGCGGGGTCGGTGAGGCCCGCGAGGTACTCGGCGTCCGTGGTGTGCGCCTGGGAGCCGAGGCCCTCGGCGAGGCCCGCGAGGTCGTCGGCGGGCGCCCGGCCGTGCAGGGTCTGGCGGCCGCGGCCGACCGCCTCCAGGGTCTTGGCGAGGACCGCCTCGAAGGCGCCGAGCTTGGCGTCGACGTACGCGTCCGCGTCGCGGCGCAGTGTCTCGGGGTCCAGGCTGCGCTGCGGGGCGTCCTCGTCCTCGTACCCCTGCTCGTCGAGGCCGGGTCCGGTGCCGAGGAGCTTCTCGCGGCCGCGGCCCACGGAGCCGAGGGTCTTGGTGAGGACGACCTCGAAGTTGGCCAGCTTGCTGTCGACGTAGTCGTCGGCCTCGACACGGACCTCCTCGGCGGCCTGGCGGGCCTCGGCGAGGATGCGCTCGGCCTCGCCCTGGGAGTTGCGGGCGACCTCCGTGTCGGAGATCAGCGAACCGCGCTCGGCGTGCGCGGTCTCGATGATCCGGTCCGCCTCCTGGCGGGCCTGCTCGACCAGCTGCTCGCGGCCGCCGATGAGCTCCTGGGCCTGGGCGAGGGAGCCGGGCAGCGCCTGGCGCACCTCTTCGAGCATCGACAGCAGATCGGCGCGGTTGACCACGCACGAGGCCGACATCGGCATGGACCGGGCACTGCCGACCGCGTCGACGATCTCGTCGATCTTCTTCTGCACGTCCACCGTGTGCTCGCCACTCTCTACAGCTGGTTGGAGACGGACGGCACGACTGTAAGGCCAGTCGGCGGCCGCCCGACACCGGGTGACGGACAGTCAGTGCGCCCGGCGGTCGGTCAGGGGGCCGTCACTTCTTGCCGATGCGCTCGGTCAGCGCCTCGTGGACCACCGGCGGCAGCAGGTGGGCGACGTCGCCGCCCCAGGCGGCGACCTCCTTGACCAGGGAGGAGGACAGGAAGCTGTACGTGGGGTTGGTGGGCACGAAGAGGGTCTCGACGCCCGAGAGGCCGTTGTTCATCTGGGCCATCTGGAGTTCGTAGTCGAAGTCGCTGACCGCCCGCAGGCCCTTGACGATGGCCGGGATGTCGCGCTGCTTGCAGAAGTCGACGAGGAGACCGTGGAAGGACTCGACCTCGACGTTGCCGAAGTCGGCGGTGACCTCGCGGATCAGCTCGATCCGCTCGTCGACGGTGAAGAGGCCCTTCTTCGACTGGTTGATCATCACCGCGACGTGCACCACGTCGTACAGCCGGGAGGCGCGGGCGATGATGTCGAGGTGTCCATTGGTGATGGGGTCGAATGACCCCGGACAGACGGCGCGGCGCAACTGAAGTCCCTCGCTCTCCGGTCCGGTCATGGCGCGATCACTGAGTCGTCGCACGTAGAGGCGGCGCGACCGTACCAAAACGTGCCTTCGCCGTAGCGACGGGACCTCAGTGACTCGAAGCCGTCGGGCCAGCCGAATTCTCCGCCTCTGGTACTGCGTTCAACGGTGACGAGCGCATCGTCCGTGAGCCAGCCCCCCGCGCGGAGTGTGAGCAGGATCTCGCGAAGATCGTCATCGGTGACCGCATACGGAGGGTCGAGAAACACCAGGTCGTACGGGGTCGTGGGGGCGCCGCCCTGGACGATCTGGGCGGCTTTGCCCGCCCTGACCTCGGCGCCGGGCAGGCCGAGCGACTTCACGTTCTCCCGGACGGTGCGCACCGCACGGGCGTCCGCCTCGACCAGGAGGGCGTGGCCGGCGCCGCGTGAGAGGGCTTCGAGGCCGATGGCTCCGGACCCGGCGTACAGATCGAGGACGCGCGCGCCGTCCAGCGTGCCCTGGAGGGCCTGCCAGGTGGAGAACAGGCCTTCGCGTGCGCGGTCGGTCGTGGGCCGGGTGCCGGTCCCTGGCGGGACGGCGAGGCGACGTCCGCCGGCCACACCGGCGATCACGCGGGTCATCTGAGTCCTTGTCGGTGAACGAACGTGCGGGGAAGATCCGGCCTCAGTCTCTCAGCCCCCGGGCCGCCCCCGCCTGTCAGCCCTTGTCCCGCCCCTTGCCTCAGCCCTTGTCGAGGTACTGCTCGCGCTCGTCGTCCAGGAGGGCGTCCAGGGCGGTGCGCAGCTCGGGCAGGTGCTCCAGCTCCGGGTCGGCCGCGACCACCGTGACGGCCTCCTCGCGGGCCTCGGCGATGACCTCCTCGTCCTCGATGACCGCGAGCATCCTGAGGCTGGAGCGGACACCGGACTGCGCCTGGCCGAGGACGTCGCCCTCGCGGCGCTGCTCCAGGTCGATCCGGGAGAGCTCGAAGCCGTCGAGGGTGGCGGCCACGGCCGCCAGGCGGGCGCGGGCGGGGCTCGCCTCGGGCATGTCGGTGACCAGGAGGCACAGGCCCGGGGCCGAGCCACGGCCGACGCGACCGCGCAGCTGGTGCAGCTGCGATACGCCGAAGCGGTCGGCGTCCATGATCACCATGGCGGTGGCGTTCGGGACGTTCACGCCGACCTCGATGACCGTCGTCGCGACCAGGACCTGGGTCTCGCCGGCGGCGAAGCGGCGCATCACCGCGTCCTTGTCGTCGGGCTGCATGCGGCCGTGCAGGACCTCGATCTTCAGACCGCTCAGCGGGCCGCGGGCGAGCTGCTCGGCGACCTCGACGACGGCGAGCGGGGGCCGCTTCTCGGCGGTGGCTTCTTCCTCGGCCTTCTTCTCGGCCTTCTTCTTGGCCTTCTTCGGGTCGGCGCCCTCGTCGGGTTCGTCGCCGATCCGGGGGCACACCACGTACGCCTGGTGGCCGTTCTCCACCTCCTCGCGCACGCGCTCCCACGCGCGGGCCAGGAAGTGGGGCTTGTCCTCGGAGGGCACGACGTGGCTGGCGATGGGTGAACGGCCCGCGGGGAGCTGGTCGAGGACCGAGGTCTCCAGGTCGCCGAAGACCGTCATCGCGACCGTGCGCGGAATGGGCGTGGCCGTCATGACCAGGAGGTGCGGGGGCTGCTTGCCCTTGCCGCGCAGGGCGTCGCGCTGCTCGACGCCGAAGCGGTGCTGTTCGTCGACGACGACCAGGCCGAGGTCGTGGAACTGGACCTTGTCCTCGATCAGCGCGTGCGTGCCGATGACGATCCCGGCCTCGCCGGTGACCAGGTCCAGCAGGGCCTGGCGCCGGGCCGCCGTGCCCATGGAGCCGGTGAGCAGCGTGACCTTCGTGCCCTGGTCCGAGCCGCCGAGCATGCCGCCCTCGGCCAGCTCGCCCATCATCTCGGTGATGGAGCGGTGGTGCTGCTGGGCGAGCACCTCGGTGGGCGCGAGCATCGCGGCCTGTCCGCCCGCGTCGACGACGGCGAGCATGGCGCGCAGGGCCACCATCGTCTTGCCGCTGCCGACCTCTCCCTGGAGGAGGCGGTGCATCGGGTGCTCGGTCGCCAGGTCGTCGAAGATCTCCTTGGAGACCTTCTCCTGGCCCTCGGTGAGCGTGAAGGGCAGCTTCGCGTCGAACGCGTCGAGCAGGCCTCCCTCGCGGGGGCGGCGGGCGATCGCGGGGAGTTGCGCGTCCGCGTACCGGCGCCTGGCCAGGGCGACCTGGAGGACGAAGGCCTCGTCCCACTTCAGGCGGTCGCGGGCGGCTTCGATGTCCGCCTTCGTCTGCGGCCGGTGGATCTTCAGGAGCGCCTCGGGGAGCGGGATCAGCTCCCGGCCGTCGCGCAGGCTCGGCGGCAGCGGGTCGACGGCCTCCCGGGCGCTGGGCAGGACCGCGTCCACGGACTTGGCGATCTTCCAGGACTCCAGCTTGGCCGTGGCGGGGTAGATCGGGATGAGGGCTCCGGCCCAGGAGTCGACCGCCTCTTCGGCGTTGTCCGGGTCGCCCTTCAGGAGTTCGTACGCCGGGTGGGCGAGCTGCATCTTGCGGTTGAAGACGGACGCCTTGCCCGCGAACATCGCGCGCGTGCCGGGCAGCAGGTCCTTGTGCGGCTTGTGGATGCCCCGGCCGAAGAAGACCAGCTGGAGCTGGCCGCTGCCGTCGGTGATCGTCACTTCGAGGCGCTGGCCCCTGCCGCCGTTGAACGTCAGGATGCGCGCCGTCGCGACCTGGGCGACCACCGTGACGTGCTCGTCCAGCGGCAGGTCGGCGAGGCGGGTGAGCTCGCCCCGCTCCGCGTACCTGCGCGGGTAGTGGTGCAGCAGGTCGCCGACGGTGTGCAGGTCCAGGTGCTCGGCCATCACCTTCGCGGTGGCGGGACCGACCACTTTCTTCAGGGGTTCTTCGAGCGCGGGCACGAGATCCATTGCACACCACGCCACTGACATTTCCGCGTACGTCCGTGAAATCCGCTGGTCAGCGGTGGACGGAGAGGTCGGTCACTCCACGCCGATCAGCAGCAGCGCCGACTGGCGTCCGCCGCGGTAGACCACCGTGTCGACCGCCAGGTGCACCTCGCGCACGTGCTTCTCCAGCTCGTCGCCGAGGCTGTCGGGCACGTCGTCGCCGAGCACCAGCGTGACCATCTCGCCGCCGGCGGCCAGCATCCGGTCCAGGACGGACCGCGCGGTGCGGGTGGTGTCGTCGCCGATCAGCGCCACGTCGCCGTCGATCAGGCCGAGCACGTCACCGGCCTGGCAGATGCCCGCCGTGGTCCACGACTGCCGCTCGGCGACGGCCAGTTCGGCGTACCGCGTCGCGCCGGCCGCCGAGGTCATGGCGACGACGTCCTCGTCGAAGCGGCGGTCCGGCTCGTGCACGGCGAGGGCCGCGATGCCCTGGACCGCGGACCGGGTCGGGATCAGCGCGACCCGCACGCCTTCGGTGCGGGCCTGTTCCGCCGCGGCCGCCGCGGTGTGGCGCAGCTCGGCGTCGTTGGGCAGGAGCACCACCTCGCGCGCGTGGGCCCGCCGGATCGCGTCGACGAGTTCCCCGCTGGCCGGCGGCTCCCCGGGGCGCGTGGGCACGGTGGTCGCCCCGGCGTCGGAGTAGAGCCCCGCGAGCCCCTCCCCCGGCACGACGGCGACGATCCCGCGCTGCACGCGCTCCCGGGGCGGCTGCGCGGCGCCCGCGGTGTGCGCGTCCCCGACCCCGAAGTGGGTGATGCGGATGCGGTGGGGCCGCCCCGCCTCGACGCCCGCCTCGACGGCGGCGCCGGCGTCGTCCACGTGGACGTGGACGTTCCACAGCCCGTCGCCGCCGACGACGACGAGGGAGTCCCCGAGCCGGTCAAGACGCGTCCGCAGCCGTGCGACGGCCGTGTCGTCGGCCTCCAGGAGGTAGATGACCTCGAAGGCGGGCGCCGTGGCGCCGCCCGGGGCGTCCTGGCACTCGACGGCTTCCGCGTTTCCGTCCGGGGAGGCCGTACGCGGCAGCGGTGACGCCGCCCTGGGTGCCACCCCTTCCGACAGGGCGCCCACGAGCGCCCCGAGGACCGCCACGAGCCCGCGCCCTCCGGCGTCCACCACTCCCGCGCGGCCGAGCACGGCCAGCTGCTCCGGGGTTGCGTCCAGGGCCCGGCACGCACCGTCGTACGCGGCCCGCGCCACCGCCCCGCAGTGGCCCGCGGCAGCCGAGACCGCGGCGGCCTCGTCGGCGGCGGCGGCCGCCACCGTCAGGACCGTGCCCTCCACGGGGTGCGCCACCGCCTGGTAGGCCGACTCGGCGGCCCGGCGCAGCGCGAGCGCCAGCGCGGGACCGTCGGCGTGATCGGTGTCACGGTCGGCGCCCAGGACCTGCGCCATGCCGCGCAGCAGCTGCGAGAGGATCGTGCCCGAGTTCCCGCGGGCCCCGATCAGGGCGCCGTGCGCCATGGCCCGCACGGCCTCGGCCAGGGTGGGGTGGGTCGGGTCGAGGCCGGTGAAGGCGGCGTCGACCGCCTGGGCCGCCGATTCCACGGTCAGATAGAGGTTGGTTCCGGTGTCCCCGTCCGCGACCGGATAGACGTTGATCGCGTCGATCTCCTCGCGGGCCCTTCCCAGGGCGTCCAGAGCGAGGCCGCACCAGGCGCGCACCGCGACGGCGTCGAGGTTCTGCGGCACCTGCTCGCCTCCTAAAGGCATCCGGACTGGACGCAGCGTAGACCGGGAAGGGCGAAAGGCCCGGGGCGGGGCCGGGGCGAGACATGGTAGTTTCGTTCTACCGAAGCAGTCGTTGTATGCTGCTCCGGTTGCCCGATACCCATCGGGACATTCCTCCTGGCAACGCCACCCACGATCATTGCACTGATCCCGGCATGCCGGGATTAACCGTAAGTGCATCTGAAGTCTTGGAGTGACCCGTGGCTGCCAACTGCGACGTCTGCGGCAAGGGGCCGAGCTTCGGCAACAACATCTCGCACTCTCACCGCCGTACGTCCCGTCGCTGGAACCCGAACATCCAGCGCGTTCGTGCCGTGGTCAGCGGGACGCCGAAGCGGCTCAACGCCTGCACCTCGTGCATCAAGGCCGGCAAGGTCTCGCGCTGACGCAAAAGCGCGGCCACCTAGCTGGTTGCTGAAAGAGCCGGTCCCCCTCGGGGGGCCGGCTCTTTCGTATGTCTCACTCCATGTCGCCGTTGTCGCCGAAGTGGTCCCAGCCCTTGCTGGTCCAGGGCGCCCCGTCCACCGTGACCTGCGGCAGGGCCGAGGGGTTGAGGACCTCGCCGATGACCTTCCAGCGGGCGGGCAGCTTCACGTCCGGCGGGAAGGTCGCCACGATCGCGTGGTCCTCGCCGCCGTTGAGGACCCACTGGAGCGGGTCGACGCCGACGGCCTGGCCGATGTCGTTCATCTGGGAGGGCACGTCGACGTCCCCGGAGCGGATGTCGATGCGCACCTTGCTCGCGTCGGCGATGTGACCGAGGTCGGCGATCAGCCCGTCACTCACGTCCGTCATCGAGGTGGCGCCGAGACCGGCGGCCGCGGGGCCCGCGTGGTACGGCGGTTCGGGCCTGCGGTGGGCCTCCACGAAGGCGCGGGGCGAGCGGAAGCCGCGTGAGAGCACCGCGTGCCCGGCGGCGGACCAGCCGAGCCAGCCGGTGACGGCGACGACGTCGCCGGGCTGGGCTCCCGCGCGGGTGACCGGCTCGTGGTTGCGCAGATCGCCGAGCGCGGTGATCGCGACGGTGATCGTGTCGCCCCGTACGACGTCGCCGCCCACGACGGCCGCTCCCGCGACCTGGCACTCGTCCCGCAGGCCGTCCATGAGCTCGGTGGGCCAGCTCGCGGGGAGTTCGGCGGGGACGACCAGGCCCAGGAGGAGCGCGGTCGGCACGGCACCCATGGCGGCGATGTCGGCGAGGTTCTGCGCGGCGGCCTTGCGGCCCACGTCGTAGGCGGTCGACCAGTCGCGGCGGAAGTGCCGTCCCTCCAGGAGGATGTCGGTGCTCGCCACGACCCTGCGGTCGGGGGCCGACACGACGGCGGCGTCATCGCCCGGACCGAGCCGGACGGCCGGGGTGGAGGTGAGCCGCGAGGTGAGTTCCCTGATGAGCCCGAACTCCCCCAACTCGCCGACGGTTCCCTTCACCGGGACTCACCATGCCCTTTCACGCTGCTCGGCTTGCGGTCGCGAGCCGTCACTGTCATAGGTACGGTCGATATGACCGTCAACTTCTGTTGCCCGTCCACCGCGATGTGCGCGCCACAGCTCCCCCGGGTCTCCCCGCGGGAAGCGGCGACGCGGTACCGTGGCGTCCCTTCTCCCCACATGATCCTCGTGGCCGCCCTGGAGGTTCCGTGGTACAGGCGTACATCCTGATCCAAACAGAGGTCGGCAAGGCGTCGACCGTCGCCGAGCTGATCGGCAAGATCGCGGGAGTGATCCAGGCCGAGGACGTGACCGGACCCTACGATGTCATCGTGCGCGCCCAGGCGGACACGGTCGACGAACTCGGCCGCATGGTGGTCGCCAAGGTCCAGCAAGTGGACGGCATCACCCGCACCCTGACCTGCCCCGTCGTGCACTTGTAGCCCCCGTCTACCCTTGGCCGGTGAAGATTTCCCGTCGCCGGCGTCGCTGCCTCGTCACCGTCCCCGTGCTCGCACTCCTGATCGCGTCCGCGGGCTGCTCCTCAGCAGACGAATCGGTGAAGGCAGCGGTTCCCACCCCGGACGGCAAGGTCACCGAACTGTGCCGGAACCTGGACAAGCGGCTGCCGAAGAAGGTGGACGGTCTGCGGCGTGCCGACCCCGAGCCGGAGTCGGAGTTGACCGCCGGGTGGGGAGACCCGGCGATCATACTGCGCTGCGGTGTCGCCAGACCGCCGGAGATGAACGACCCGGAGTCCGACGGCGTGACCGTGGACGGCGTCAACTGGCTGCTCGACGAACAGGACGACGGGTCGTTCCGCTTCACCTCCACGCTGCGCAAGGCGTACGTGGAGGTGACGCTGCCCAAGGAGCGCGCGGGGGACGGCGTCGGTCCGCTGACGGACTTCGCCGTCCCCGTCAAGAAGGCCATCCCCAAGGGGATCGCCTAGCGTCCGGTACGGCGGTCTAGCGGAGCCCCGTCGAGCGGTCGAGGGCCGCCTGGACGAGGCGGTCCACCAGCTCGGGGTAGCTGATCCCGCTGGCTTCCCACATCTTCGGGTACATCGAGATGGGCGTGAAGCCCGGCATCGTGTTGATCTCGTTGATCACGAACCCGTCCTCGGTGAGGAAGAAGTCCGCGCGCACCAGGCCCTCGCAGGACGTGGCCTCGAAGGCCTCGACGGCAAGGCGCTGGATCTCGGCGGTCTGCTCGGGCGTCAGCGGGGCGGGCACGATCCCGGGCGTCGAGTCGATGTACTTCGCCTCGAAGTCGTAGTAGTCGTGCGACTGCACCGGCGGGATCTCCGCGGGCACGCTCGCGCGCGGGCCGTCCTCGAACTCCAGGACGCCGCACTCGATCTCACGGCCGCGCAGAAGCGATTCGACCAGGATCTTCGGGTCGTGGCGGCGGGCCTCCTCGATCGCCTCGTCGAGGCCCTCGAAGGAGTCGACCTTCGTGATGCCCATCGAAGAGCCCCCGCGCGCGGGCTTGATGAACAGCGGCCAGCCGTGCTCGCCGGCGAACTCGGCGATCTTCTTGCGGGCGGCCTGCTGGTCGCGGTCCCACTCGCGCGGGCGGATCACCAGGTACGGGCCGACGGGCAGCCCGAAGGAGATGAAGACCCGCTTCATGTACTCCTTGTCCTGGCCGACGGCCGACGCGAGCACTCCGGCGCCCACGTAGGGCACTCCGGAGAGCTCCAGGAGCCCCTGGAGGGTGCCGTCCTCGCCGTAGGGGCCGTGGAGCATCGGGAAGACGACGTCGACCTCGCCGAGCGCCTTGGGCACGGAGCCCGGCTCGCTGTAGACGACCTCGCGGTTGTTGGGGTCGAGCGGCATCACGACGCCGCCGTCGGCCGACTCGGCGAGCTGGGAGACGTCGGGGACCCGGCGGTCGGTGATCGCCATGCGGTCGGGATCGTCGGCGGTCAGGGCCCAGCGGCCGTCCGTCGTGATGCCGATGGGCAGGACGTCGTACTTGGTGCGGTCGATGGCACGCAGCACGGCGCCCGCCGTGACGACCGAGATGCCGTGCTCCGAGCTGCGGCCGCCGAAGACGACGGCCACACGGGGCTTGCGGAGCGGCAGCTCAGAGCTCTGCTCGGGGCGCGGCTCGGGGCTCTGGGGGAGGTTCTCGCTGCTCATATCGGCTTGAGGGTACCCGGTGGTCCGGGGAGAGTCAGCGGCGCTCGGGCTTGGCGCTGCGTGACATCAGCTCCTTGAGGGCGACGACCGGCGGCGTCCCCTCGTGCACGATGCCCACGACCGTCTCGGTGATGGGCATGTCGACGCCGTGCCTGCGGGCCAGATCGAGCACCGACTCGCAGGACTTGACGCCTTCCGCGGTCTGCTTGGTGACCGCGATGGTCTCCTCGAGGGTCATGCCCTTGCCGAGGTTCGTGCCGAAGGTGTGGTTGCGCGACAGCGGCGACGAGCAGGTGGCCACCAGGTCGCCCAGGCCCGCGAGTCCGGAGAACGTCAGCGGGTCGGCGCCCATCGCCATGCCCAGGCGCGTCGTCTCCGCGAGGCCGCGCGTGATGAGCGAGCCCTTGGTGTTGTCGCCGAGGCCCATGCCGTCCGCGATGCCGACGGCGAGCCCGATGACGTTCTTGACGGCGCCGCCGAGTTCGCAGCCGAGGACGTCCGTGTTGGTGTACGGGCGGAAGTACGGGGTGTGGCAGGCGGTCTGGAGGCGCTGCGCGATCGATTCGTCGCGGCAGGCGACGACCGCCGCGGCGGGCTGCCTGGCGGCGATCTCGCGGGCCAGGTTCGGGCCCGTGACGACGGCGACGCGGTCGGCGGCGACCTTCGTGACGTCCTCGACGACCTCGCTCATCCGCATCGCGGAGCCCAGTTCGACGCCCTTCATCAGGGAGACGAGCACGGTGTCGGGGGCCAGCAGCGGCGCCCACTCGGCGAGGTTCGCGCGCAGCGTCTGCGAGGGCACGGCGAGCACGGTGAAGTCGGCGCCGGCGGCGGCCTCGGCCGGGTCGGTGGTCGCCCTGAGGCTCTCCGGGAGTTCGACACCGGGGAGGTAGTCCGGGTTGGTGTGCGAGGAGTTGACGGCGTCGGCGAGTTCGGCGCGCCGGGCCCACAGGGTGACGTCGCACCCCGCGTCGGCGAGCACCATGCCGAAGGCCGTGCCCCAGGAGCCCGTACCAAAGACGGCGGCCTTCACCGGGTTCGTCACTTGCTGTCCTCCGTGGTGTTCTCGGGGGTGTTCCCGGGGGCGTTCTCGGGGACGCCGGCAGCGCTCCGGTCCGCCGCCTTGCGGCGCTGCGCCAGCCGCGCGCTGCGCGGGTCGTACGGGGTGCCGGGGGCCTTCTCCTGCCGGATCTCCTCCAGGAGTTCGGTGACCGCGGCCATGATGGTCTCGGTCACCTGTCGCAGCACCTCGGGGGTGGGTTCCCGGTCGTAGAAGCGCGAGAGGTCGACCGGCTCGCCCGCGAGCACCTGGAGCGTCTTGCGCGGGAAGAGGCTGAGCTTCTTGCTGTACGGGGGAAGCGCGAGGTTGGCGCCCCACTGGGCGACGGGGATCACCGGGCACTGGGTGCGCAGGGCCACCCGGGCGGCACCGGACTTGGCCGTCATCGGCCACATCTCGGGGTCGCGGGTGAGGGTGCCCTCGGGGTAGAACGCCACGCACTCACCGCGCTCGATCGCGTCGACCGCGGCACGGAAGGCGTCGAGCGCGTTCGTGGTCTCGCGGTAGACGGGGATCTGGCCCGTGCCCTTCATGACCTTGCCGACGAAGCCGTCCTTGAAAAGGCCGTCCTTGGCCAGGAAGCGCGGGACCCGTCCGGTGTTGTACTGGAAATGCGCGTACGAGAGGGGGTCGATATACGAGTTGTGATTCACCGCCGTGATGAATCCGCCGTCGGCCGGAATGTGTTCCATTCCTCGCCAGTCCCGCTTGAACAGAACCACCAGCGGCGGTTTAGCGATGACCGCCGCCAGGCGGTACCAGAAGCCGATTCTGCGGCGGGACACTCGGACACCTTCCTCCATGAACCTGGTCGGCCGCACAAGTGTCGCCCCAGGCTGCCTGTCTGTCGAGAACACCGTACGCCCGCCCCCGGAACCCGGCCCCGGGAGTGCCCCGCCCGGCAGGTCACAATGAGCCCGACGCGAAGGACGGAGCCGCCACCCGTGCAGTGGACCCTGGTGATACCCCTGAAACCGCTGGAGCGCGCCAAGAGCAGGCTCACCGCCACCACCGGCGACACCCTGCGCCCGGGCCTCGCCCTGGCCTTCGCGCAGGACACCGTGGCCGCCGCGGCGGCCTGTCCCGCGGTGCGCGATGTGGTGGTAGTCACGGACGACGGCCTCGCCGGACGCGAGCTGGCGGCGCTGGGGGCCCGGATCGTCCGCGACGAGCCCGCGGGAGGCCTGAACGCGGCCCTGGCGCACGGGGCGGCGGCCGTGCGCGCCGGACGGCCGCAAAGCGCCGTCGCGGCATTGAACGCCGATCTCCCCGCGCTGCGCCCCGGGGAATTGGCACGGGTACTCGTAGACGCGGCAGGATTTACCCGTTCTTTCCTCGCGGATGCCGCCGGAATCGGTACGACTCTGCTCTCCGCGGCCCCCGGCGTGGAATTGCGTCCGGCATTCGGTGTGGCGTCGCGTTCCCGGCACGCGGACTCCGGGGCGGTGGAACTCGGGCTCGGCGGGGTGGATTCCGTGCGCCAGGACGTGGACACCGGCGACGACCTGCGGGCCGCGCTCGCGCTGGGGGTCGGGCCGCGCACGGCGGCGGCCGCGGCCCGGCTCCTGATCTCCGACTGAGTACGCTTCCCCCATGCAGGCGACCGCGTACACGTACGACTCCGAGACCCGCAGCGGCAGCGTGCTGCTCGACGACGGCACTCCGGTGCCCTTCGGCTCCCCGGCGTTCGACGCGGGGGGCCTGCGGCTGCTGAGGCCCGGCCAGCGGGTGCGCATCGAGGTCGAGGGCGAGGGCGAGGGCCGCCGCATCACGCTGGTGACGCTCCAGACGTTCTGAGGCGGGGGGTCAGGCCCGGAGCGTGAGCCCCCGGGGTCGGCCCGGAGCCGGCCCGCGGCCAGGGCGGAAGCCCCCTGAACGCGCCGCGGGCCGGGCTCCCGATGGGGAGCCCGGCCCGGCGCGTGAGTGCCCTCGTGCCCTTACTTCTTGCGGGCGGTCGCCTTCTTGGCGGTGGTCTTGCGCGCCGAGGACTTCTTGGCGGGCGCGGTCTTCTTGGCCGTGGCCTTCTTGGTGGCCGGCGCGGTCTTCTTGGCGGTGGCCTTCTTGGCGGCGGGGGCCGCCTTCTTGGCCGTGGTCTTCTTCGCCGTCGCCGTGGCCTTCTTGGCCGTCGCCGTCGCCGTCGCCTTCTTGGCGGTGGTCTTCTTGGCCGCGGACGCCTTCTTCGCGGTCGCCGTGGTCTTCTTGGCGGTGGCCTTCTTGGCGGTGGCGGCCTTCTTCGCCGTCGCCTTCTTGGCGGTCGTGGCCTTCTTGGCCGCGGCCTTCTTCACGGTCGCCGAAGCGCTGCCGCCCGAAAGGCTGCCCTTGGGGGCCTTCTTGACCGCGACGTCGTTCTTCGGGAGCTTCTTCGAGCCGCTGACCAGGTCCTTGAAGCCCTGTCCGGCGCGGAAGCGCGGAACCGAGGTCTTCTTGACCCGAACGCGCTCCCCGGTCTGCGGGTTGCGGGCGTAGCGGGCGGGACGGTCGACCTTCTCGAACGAGCCGAACCCGGTGACCGAGACACGGTCTCCGCTGACCACGGCACGGACGACTGCGTCCAGAACCGCGTCCACGGCGTCGGCGGCCTGCTGGCGGCCGCCCACCTTGTCGGCAATCGCTTCTACGAGCTGCGCCTTGTTCACGTCTTCCCCTTCGGAGACCTCGCCCGAGCGTATTCGCCAGGCTTTTTCGCACGTTAGGCAGATATATACCGCAAATCAAACACGAAACGGGCTAATCACCCTTGTGCCGCAACGAACTCGGCTGTCCATGAGTTCCTCGAGGGCTCCTCGAAAGGCCGTTTGAGCCTTCTGAGTCAGGTGTCTTCGGGGAATCGGCCCTCGGCCGCCTCGTCGATGGACTCCATCAATCGCTCCAGACGCCTTGCCGCATCGGCGAGATCGTGTTTGGCCGCGGCCGTAATGACCAGCAGCTTCCGGGTCAGCGCCATCCGTACGCCCTCCGGGACTTGCAGTGCACGCACTCGTGAGTGCGCTTCCTTCAGTTGGTCCGCAACAAGCCCGTAGAGCTTGAGTTGGCTGTCGCGTTCCATGCACCGATTGTGCCATCTGGGGCGAGTTGTCGCCTCCGCAGGGGGTAACTACCCACATCCGGCGCCCTCCTGAGGGTACCCGGTCGGACCGAGTACAAGGGGATTTCAAGCCTCTTCTGCCGTCCGGATCAAGGGAGTTGAGACCACCCGTTCAGGTCATCGGCACCCCGTCCGGGGCCGGACACAGATGTACCCCCAACCGTCCACGATTGGGGGTACACCAGGGTGCTGCGGGGGCCTGCGGGGGCGTCAGACCTGCACGGTCCGGGGCTTGTGCGAGCGCCGTCCGGCCTCGTAGGCGGCGATGTCCGGCTCGTTCTGGAGCGTGATGCTGATGTCGTCCAGGCCGTTCAGGAGCCGCCAGCGGGCGTTCTCGTCCAACTCGAAGTCGGCGGTGACCCCCTCGGCGCGGACTTGGCGATCCTGCAGGTCAACGGTGATTTCGGCCTGCGGGTCGGCCTCCGTCAGCTCCCAGAGCCGGTCCACGACCTTCTGGTCGAGCACCACGGTGAGCAGACCGTTCTTCAGCGAGTTGCCGCGGAAGATGTCGGCGAACCGCGAGGAGATGACGGTCTTGAAGCCGAAGTTCTGGAGCGCCCACACGGCGTGTTCGCGCGAGGAGCCCGTACCGAAGTCGGGTCCCGCGACCAGCACGGTGGCGCCCTGGCGCTCGGGCCGGTTCAGGACGAACTCGCCGTCCTTGCGCCAGGCCTCGAAGAGCCCGTCCTCAAATCCGTCCCGGGTGACCTTCTTCAGCCAGTGGGCGGGGATGATCTGGTCGGTGTCCACGTTGCTGCGGCGCAGCGGAACGGCCCGGCCGGTGTGCGTGGTGAATGCTTCCATGGCTCTCAGACTCCGGCGGTGACGGGGGCATCGGGGGCGTCGGTCAGGTCGGCGGGCGACGCCAGGTGGCCCGTGACCGCGGTGGCGGCGGCGACCTGGGGCGACACCAGATGGGTGCGGCCGCCCTTGCCCTGCCTGCCCTCGAAGTTGCGGTTGGACGTCGACGCGGAGCGCTCGCCGGGGGCCAGTTGGTCGGGGTTCATGCCCAGGCACATCGAGCAGCCCGCGTGCCGCCATTCGGCGCCCGCGGCGACGAAGACCTTGTCCAGGCCCTCGGCCACGGCCTCCAGGGCCACCCGGACGGACCCGGGCACGACCAGCATCCGTACGCCGTCGGCGACTTTGCGGCCCTCGACGATGGAGGCCGCCGCGCGGAGGTCCTCGATGCGGCCGTTGGTGCAGGAACCTACGAAGACGGTGTCGACCTTGATGTCGCGCAGCGCCTGCCCGGCGGTCAACCCCATGTACTCCAGGGCCTTTTCGGCGGCGTACCGCTCCGAGGCGTCTTCGTACGAAGCGGGATCGGGGACGTGTGCCGACAGCGGCGCGCCCTGGCCCGGGTTGGTGCCCCAGGTGACGAACGGGGCGAGCTTCGTGGCGTCGATGTAGACCTCGGCGTCGAAGACCGCGTCGTCGTCCGTCTTCAGGGTCTTCCAGTACTCGACGGCCGCGTCCCACTCCTCGCCCTTCGGGGCGTGGTCGCGGCCCTCGATGTAGGCGAAGGTGGTCGCGTCGGGGGCGATCATGCCCGCGCGGGCACCGGCCTCGATCGACATGTTGCAGATGGTCATGCGGGCTTCCATCGAGAGTTTCTCGATGGCCGGGCCGCGGTACTCCAGGACGTAGCCCTGGCCGCCGCCGGTGCCGATCTTGGCGATGATGGCGAGGATGAGGTCCTTGGCCGTGACGTCGTCGGGCAGTTCGCCGTCGACGGTGATGGCCATGGTCTTCGGCGGGGCCATCGGCAGCGTCTGGGTGGCCAGGACGTGCTCGACCTGGGAGGTGCCGATGCCGAACGCCAGCGCGCCGAAGGCGCCGTGCGTGGAGGTGTGGGAGTCGCCGCACACGACCGTGGTGCCGGGCTGGGTCAGGCCCAGCTGCGGGCCCACGACGTGGACGACGCCCTGCTCGACGTCGCCCAGCGAGTGCAGGCGCACACCGAACTCGGCGCAGTTCTTGCGCAGCGTCTCCAACTGCGCCCGCGAGACCGGGTCCGCGATGGGCTTGTCGATGTCGAGGGTCGGGGTGTTGTGATCCTCGGTGGCGATGGTGAGGTCGAGTCGCCGTACCGGGCGACCCGCCTGGCGGAGGCCGTCGAAGGCCTGCGGGCTCGTCACCTCGTGCAGCAGGTGCAGATCGATGAAGAGGAGGTCGGGCTCGCCTTCGGCGCGCCGGACGACGTGGTCGTCCCAGACCTTCTCCGCGAGTGTCCTACCCATCGCTTTCCCTCCGACCGGCTGTGTTGGGCCGGCCCAACTAGAGAATTGTTCGTCCACGCCCGTACCCCTCGTGCCGCGCGTGGACCGCTTTCCGTTGGTCCGCGGATCGCACGTACAGGGTGACGTGTTCCATCGAAAATTGAACTTGCGTTTCACAGAGTGAGACGCGAGTATCGACGCATGGACAACTCTAGCGGCGTCGGCGTTCTCGACAAGGCGGCTCTCGTCTTGAGCGCCCTGGAGTCCGGTCCGGCCACCCTCGCGGGGCTGGTCGCGGCCACCGGACTCGCACGACCCACGGCACATCGTCTCGCCGTGGCACTGGAACACCACCGGATGGTGGCGCGCGACATGCAGGGCCGTTTCATTCTCGGCCCGCGGCTCGCGGAACTCGCGGCGGCCGCCGGCGAGGACCGTCTGCTCGCCACGGCGGGCCCGGTCCTCACGCATCTGCGTGACGTGACGGGCGAGAGCGCGCAGCTCTATCGCCGCCAGGGCGACATGCGCATCTGCGTCGCCGCGGCCGAGCGCCTCTCGGGCCTGCGGGACACGGTCCCCGTCGGCTCGACGCTCACCATGAAAGCGGGCTCGTCCGCGCAGATCCTGATGGCCTGGGAGGAGCCGGAGCGCCTGCACCGCGGCCTCCAGGGCGCCCGCTTCACGGCCACGGCCCTCTCGGGCGTACGCCGCCGGGGCTGGGCCCAGTCGATCGGCGAGCGGGAGCCGGGCGTCGCGTCCGTCTCCGCCCCCGTGCGCGGCCCCTCGAACCGCGTGGTCGCCGCCGTCTCGGTCTCCGGGCCGATCGAGCGCCTGACCCGCCACCCGGGCCGCATGCACGCGCAGGCCATCATCGACGCCGCCGGACGCCTGTCCGAGGCCCTGCGCCGCACGGGCTGAGCCACCGCACCACCCGCAGACAGCACACGGAACGCCCGAGGGGCCGCCTCAACGCCGCGGCGGCCCCCCGGGCGTTCTTCTCATGCCCTCACGCCACCGTGAGGCGGTCGGCGGCCCGCTCCCCGCGGCGGCCCACCGGCACCACGCCGACGGCCCTGCCCAGACCGAACTCCGGCATGTTGATGTACACCGCCTCGTGGGCACCGGCCGGCACGACGTACGTCTCGTGCCAGAAGCCGACCTTCCCCTTGCCCTCCCGCAGCCGGCGGTTGAACGCGGCCCACGCGGGCCGGTGCTCCTTGTCCTGCGCCGACGCGTAGGCCAGGAGCTTCTCCGGCGACTCCCAGTACTGCACGACGTAGAACACCCGCGGGGGCCCGAGCAGCAGCTGGTGGTGCAGCATGCCGATCCCCCGGTCCTTCGACAGCTCCTCCAGCATCCGCGGCATGGCCCGGAAGACGGGCCACCAGCTGCGCAGGGCGCGGAAGTTGTTGATGCGCATCCCGATGGTGAAGACGGTGACGCCGCCCTGCGCGTCGGCGGTCATGCGCCCTTCGATCGGCTTGGTGCCCGCGTTGGTGCTCACGATGGTTCCCCCTTCAGAGAGCGTTGGATAGTCTCGCTATCCATGATTGGATAGTGCCACTCACCAAGTGAGAGCGCAAGAGGAAGCACGAGAAAGCACGAGGAGAAGCGAGCCGATGCGACTGGCGGAGCTGAGCACGCGCAGCGGGGTCTCGACGGCCACGATCAAGTACTACTTGCGCGAGGGACTGCTCCCGCCGGGCCACCGCGTGACGGCGACCCAGGCCGAGTACGACGAGAAGCACCTCCGGCGGCTGCGCCTGGTCCGGGCGCTCATCCAGGTGGGCCGGGTGCCGATCGCGTCGGCGCGGGAGGTGCTCACCGCACTGGAGGACGACTCCCTGGACCACAACTCCCGTCTGGGCACCGCGGTCTGGGCACTCCCCCACGGCCCCGAGCCGCTCGCCGGCGATCCGGCCACGGATGCGGCACGCCACACGGTGGACGCCCTCCTGGACCGGATCGGCTGGCGCGCCGGCCGGGGGTACGGGCCCGAGTCACCGGCGTACGGAATGCTCGTGACCGCGGTCGCGACGCTCGCCCGGCTCGGATACCCCTGCGCGGTCGACGACTTGGCGCCTTACGCGCGCTCCGCCGGTCAACTGGCCGTCGCGGACCTGGACCTGGTGGAGCGTCACGGGTCGCCGGACGAGCAGCTGGAGGCGGCGGTCGCCCTCACCGTGCTGTACGAGCCGGTCCTGCTGAGCCTGCGCAGGCTCGCCCAGGCCGAGGAGTCCAACCGCCGCTACGGACAAGGGGGTTCACCGGAGCAGGCGTGAGGGAGAAGAGCAGGCGTGCGGGAGAAGCGCCGGGCGCGCCCGGGGGAATACGACGAAGGGGCCCTCCCTCGCGGGAAGGCCCCTTGCCTGTTCGCGTACCCCCGACCGGATTCGAACCGGCGCTACCGCCTTGAGAGGGCGGCGTGCTAGGCCGCTACACAACGGGGGCTAGCTTGTCCTGCTGTACTGCGCTGGGCTACCAGGACTCGAACCTAGAACAACGGAACCAGAAACCGTCGTGTTGCCAATTACACCATAGCCCACTGTGGTCTAGACCAGCTAGACCCTGCGTACCCCCGACCGGATTCGAACCGGCGCTACCGCCTTGAGAGGGCGGCGTGCTAGGCCGCTACACAACGGGGGCCCTAGCGATCCTGCATCGGTGGCAGTGGGTGCGACCCGGACTGCTTCCATGGGAAGGATCTGTACCCCCGACCGGATTCGAACCGGCGCTACCGCCTTGAGAGGGCGGCGTGCTAGGCCGCTACACAACGGGGGCGTTGCAGATAAGCTCTGCGAGCTGGCCTACCAGGACTCGAACCTAGACTAACGGAACCAGAAACCGTCGTGCTGCCAATTACACCATAGGCCATCGATACGCAACCCCTTGCGGGAGTTTTGCTCGACTTGCGCTTCCTGGTCGGACCTTTCGGCCTTCTCGGGCGGCGCAGGAAGAACATTACCCGAAGGTGGACGGCGCTCCAAAACGGGTATCGGCGCGGAGCAGCGGCGGCAGCTCGGTGAGACGCGTGATGCGGTGTACGCCCGACGGGCCTTCCCGCGACGTGCTGTTGCGGTCGAGCCAGATCCCGAGAAGACCCGCGTCCCTGGCGCCCCGGGCGTCGATCTCCGGCTGGTCCCCCACGTACGCCACCTCGCCGGGTGCCAGGCCCAGCGCCCCGCACACCGCGAGGAAGGCCTCCGCCGCGGGCTTGGAGACGCCGAGTTCGGCGGCGCACAGGACGGATTCGAAGCGGTCGCGTACGCCGAGGACGCGCAGTTTGCGGTCCTGGACCGTCAGCGCGGAGTTCGACAGGACCGCGTGGCGGTAGTCGGCGGCGAGCTCGTCCAGGACGGGGACGGTGTCGGGGAAGAGCGTCCAGGCCGCTTCGTAATGTGTGAGGTATCGCTCGAACCAGGCGTCGGCCTCCTGGTCGGTCAGGACGGCGTCCAGGAACTCGCGCACCCGGTCGCGGCGCTGCGCCTCGAACGCGATGCCGCCGGCGCTGAAGCGGGCCCAGTGGCGCTCGGTGACCTCTTTCCACAGGGCGAGAGCGCGCTCGGCGGTCTGGTACCGCTCCATGATGCCCTCGGCGGTGAGGTGCGCGTGCATACCGGTGGTGTCGGCGTGCGCGTAGTCGAAGATCGTGTCGTCGATGTCCCAGACCACGGCTTTGATCGGCATGGTTCCGACGGTATCCGCAGCGGCCGCCCGGCAGGGGCCGAACGTGCACGAAGGGCCCGGGAGCCGTGGTGGCTTCCGGGCCCTTCGGGACCGTTTTTCGTGCGGGCGCCTACGCGGCCAGCTTCGCCAGCGCCGCGTCGATGCGGGACAGCGACCTCTCCTTGCCCAGGATCTCCAGGGACTCGAAGAGGGGCAGGCCGACCGTGCGGCCGGTGACGGCGACGCGGACCGGGGCCTGGGCCTTGCCGAGCTTGAGGCCGTGCTCCTCGCCGGCGGCCAGGACGGCCTCCTTGAGGGACTCGGGGGACGTCCAGTCGGCGGCGTCGAGCTTGGCGCGGGCCGTCGTCAGGAGGGCGGCGGGGTCGCCCTTGCCCATGGCCTTCGTCCAGGAGGCCTCGTCCTCGACCGGCTCCTTCAGGAACAGGAAGTCGACGTTCTCCGTGATCTCGGAGAGGACCTTGATGCGGGTCTGGGCGTGCGGGGCGATGGCCTCCCAGGCCGCCTCGTCGAAGTCCTCGGGCGCCCAGTTGGCGTGCGGGGCCCTCAGCCACGGCTCGCAGGCCGCCGCGAACGTCTTCACGTCCAGCATGCGGATGTGGTCGGCGTTGATCGCCTCGGCCTTCTTCAGGTCGAAGCGGGCCGGGTTGGCGTTCACGTCCGCGAGGTCGAACTTGGCGACCATGTCCTCGATCGAGAAGACGTCCTGGTCAGCGGAGAACGACCAGCCCAGGAGGGACAGGTAGTTCAGGAGGCCCTCGGGCAGGAAGCCGCGCTCGCGGTAGAGGTTCAGGGACGCCTGCGGGTCGCGCTTGGAGAGCTTCTTGTTGCCCTCGCCCATGACGTACGGGAGGTGGCCGAAGGCCGGGGCCTCCTTGGCGATGCCCAGGTCGGCGAGGGCGCCGTAGAGGGCGATCTGGCGCGGGGTCGAGGAGAGCAGGTCCTCGCCGCGCAGGACGTGGGTGATCTCCATCATCGCGTCGTCGACGGGGTTCACCAGGGTGTAGAGCGGTGCTCCGTTGGCGCGGACGATGCCGTAGTCCGGGACGTTCTCCGGCTGGACGGTGATCTCGCCGCGGACCAGGTCCGTGAACGTGATCGCCTCGTCCGGCATGCGGAAGCGCACGATGGGCTTGCGGCCCTCGGTCTCGTACGCGGCGCGCTGCTCGGCGGTGAGGTCGCGGCAGTGGCCGTCGTAGCCGGACGGCTTGCCGGCGGCGCGGGCGGCGTCGCGGCGGGCGTCCAGCTCCTCCGTGGAGCAGTAGCAGTAGTACGCGCGGCCGGCGTCCAGGAGCTTGTGCGCCACGTCCTGGTAGATGTCCATGCGCTGCGACTGGCGGTACGGCGCGTGCGGGCCGCCGACCTCGGGGCCCTCGTCCCAGTCGAAGCCCAGCCAGCGCATCGAGTCCAGCAGCTGCTCGTACGACTCCTCCGAGTCGCGGGCCGCGTCGGTGTCCTCGATGCGGAAGACCAGGGAGCCCTCGTTGTGCCGGGCGTAGGCCCAGTTGAAGAGAGCGGTGCGGACCAGGCCCACGTGGGGGTTGCCGGTCGGCGAGGGACAGAAACGGACGCGTACGGGGGTCGCGTTAGCCACGCTTGATCACCTTGTTGGTGAGAGTGCCGATGCCTTCGATGGTGACGGCGACCTCGTCGCCGACGTTGAGGGGGCCGACCCCTGCCGGGGTGCCCGTGAGGATGACGTCGCCCGGGAGCAGCGTCATGGCCTCGGAGATGTGCACGATCAGGTCCTCCACGGAGCGGACCATGTCGGTCGTACGCCCCAGCTGGCGCTGCTCGCCGTTGACCGTGCACTGGATGGTGAGGTCGGAGGGGTCGAGGTCGGTCTCCACCCAGGGGCCCAGCGGGCAGGAGCTGTCGAAGCCCTTGGCCCGGGCCCACTGCTTCTCGCGCTGCTGCACGTCACGCGCGGTGACGTCGTTGGCGCAGGTGTAGCCGAGGATGACGTCACGGGCGCGCTCGCGCGGGACCTCGCGGCACATCCGGCCGATGACGACGGCGAGCTCGGCCTCGTAGTGCACCTCCTGCGAGAAGGAGGGGTACGCGATGGCGTCGCCGGTGCCGATCACCGAGGTGGACGGCTTGAAGAAGGCGACCGGGACGTCGGGGACCTCGTTGCCGAGCTCCGCCGCGTGGTCCGCGTAGTTGCGGCCGATGCCCACGACCTTGTTGGGGAGCACCGGGGGCAGCAGCCTGACCTTGCTCAGCGGGACCTTCGTGCCGGAGAGCTCGAAGTCCGCGAACGGGATGCCCTTGATGATGTCGAGGACGAGCCCATCGGTCGTTCCGGGAGGGCTTTCGCCCTCGACCGCGCCGAAGGCGACGTTGCCGTCGATGGAGAACCTGGCGATGCGCACGTGAGCCTTGGCCCCTTGCTGGAATGGGTGGAGTCTGACACTCCAGGCTAACGCGGCAAGGGGGTCCGACCTCTCCCGTATTAACCCGCCACGGGGGCGGGCTGCTCCGGGGCGTCCATCAGGATCGTGCGCTTGGGGTTGGCCGTCACCGTCGGGAGCTCCAGCGCGTGGTCCGGCCGGTCGGCGGCCGGGGCGACCTCCTGCGCGTCCGTGAGGTGGGCGAGGGTGGTGCGGCGCGGGTTGGCTATGTTGCGGAACATCGCCGACTTCACAGTCTTCATCTGGTGTTCGGACCCTGTCAGTTGAGGCGTCGGGCGGAGGACGCGGGTTGTCGGATTCGCCATCCCTGTAAAGCGTCAGGCTAAACATCCAATTCCCGGCCAAAGCCCGGATGAGGCCTTGATCTTCATGTGAGTTTGCTCACGAGCTAGCGGGCAAATGGGTCAATTCAGGCCCGTGAAGGGCTTGTTGGAATCGGACATTGCGCCACTGAAGCCATCATTCCGCTCCCGATCATGAACACTGGGACACCCCGCACCCGCAGGTTTCCTGGGTTCAATCGACCGTTTTGCCCCGTATCACTTTCTACGTCTCGTGACGCGCCACTCACGCCTAGTCACGGAGGTCGCGGCGCGACACACGGGCCTTGTTGGAGATCCTGCACTGTGCTGGAATTCCCGGGACCGCCGCGGGATCGAACCGGCGCGCAGGGGCGCAACGCAGCGCCGAGTGGCGGCGGGAAAGGGGAGCCAGCGCCGGTCACTCACGACCACCATGGGGCGCTCTGCGCCCCACGACGCCGACACCGTCCCGCCGTTTGTGCGGAGGGACGCCTGGTCCAGAGGTTGCGACGCTAGTGCAGGGACGTTTCAAGAGGGATGGCAGCAGCGCTGCGGCGGAGCCGGAGCGCGGCGGGACCGACCGCGGCTCCTCGGCCCAGCACGCCCAGAACCCCGGGCAGGTACCGTCCGGCGACAACGGCCGCGGGCCCGGCGGCGGCGTGAGCCTGCCCACGGCCACCGCGACACCGGGCGGACCGGCCGGCACCGTGAAGGCACCCACCGGCCCCGGCTCGCGAATAGCCCTGCGCAACTGGCGCATCTCCACCCGTCTGGTCTCGCTGCTCGCGCTCCCCGTGATCACCGCGACCTCGCTCGGCGCGCTCCGCATCAACGAGTCCATGGACGAGATCCAGCAGCTCAACAACATGAAGCTGCTGACCGACATGACCAAGCGCGCCACCGAGCTCGCGTCCGCTCTCCAGGAGGAGCGCGACCGCTCGGCGGGCCCCCTCGCGCACGGCGCGGACTCATCGGACTACGTGGTCAAGGGCTCGCGGCAGAAGACCGACCGCGCCTACAACCGCTTCCTCCAGGAGACGCAGGACCTCGACAACACGGACGGCGACAAGGGCCTCCTCGGCGTCCGCGCCAACACCGTCGAGATCACCCAGCAGCTCCAGCAGATCAACAAGGTCCGCAAGGACGCGTACAAGGACGCGAACTCCACCTCGCAGACGGTCGACGCCTACAGCCAGCTCATCGAGCAGCTGCTCACCCTGTCCTCGGACATGGCGCAGGCGACCAGCAACCCGGACATGATCCAGCGCACCCGCGCCCTGACGGCCTTCTCCTCCGCCAAGGAGTACGCCTCGGTCCAGCGCGCCGTGATCGCCGCCTCGCTCCCCGCGGGCGACAGCACGTTCGGCAAGATCTCCGAGACCGACCGCCGCTACGGCTTCTCCGCGCTCGACAAGGAGAACTCCAAGCTCGATGCCTTCAAGGGCATCTACGTGGGCAACGCCGACGAGGTCACCAAGCCGATCGACGGCGGCAACTCCTCCATCAAGGGCGCCGACTCCTACGCCAAGCGCGTGCTCGGCCAGGAGGGCGGCATCAAGCTCCAGGACAAGCGCTCGTACAAGGACTGGGTGGACGCCGACACCACCAAGATCGACGCGATGTCCAAGATCGAGCTCACGCTGCTCAACGAGATGGAGCAGAAGGCCCGCGAGCTGCGCAACGAGTCCGAGCAGGCCGCGATCCTCAACGGTGCGCTGATCCTGCTCGTCCTCGGTGTCTCGCTCGTCGGCGCCTTCGTCGTGGCCCGGTCCATGATCCGCTCGCTGCGGCGCCTCCAGGACACCGCGACCAAGGTCGCCCAGGACCGGCTGCCCGAGCTCGTCAAGCAGCTCTCCGAGGCCGACCCGCAGGACGTCGACACCTCCGTCGAGTCCGTCGGTGTGCACTCCCGGGACGAGATCGGCCAGGTGGCCGCGGCCTTCGACGACGTGCACCGCGAGGCAGTGCGCCTCGCCGCCGAGCAGGCGCTCCTGCGGGGCAACGTCAACGCGATGTTCACCAACCTCTCGCGCCGCTCGCAGGGCCTCATCCAGCGTCAGCTCTCGCTGATCTCCGAGCTGGAGTCGCGCGAGGCCGACCCGGACCAGCTCTCCTCGCTCTTCAAGCTCGACCACCTCGCGACCCGCATGCGCCGTAACGGCGAGAACCTCCTGGTCCTCGCCGGTGAAGAGCCCGGCCGCCGCTGGACCCGGCCCGTCCCCCTCGTCGACGTGCTGCGTGCCGCCGCGTCCGAGGTGGAGCAGTACGAGCGCATCGAGCTCTCCGCGGTCCCGACGACCGAGGTCGCCGGACGCGTGGTCAACGACCTCGTGCACCTGCTCGCCGAGCTGCTCGAGAACGCGACGTCGTTCTCCTCGCCGCAGACCAAGGTCAAGGTCACCGGTCACGCGCTGCCCGACGGGCGCGTGCTGATCGAGATCCACGACACCGGCATCGGCCTCTCCCCCGAGGACCTCGCCGCGATCAACGAGCGGCTCGCGTCGCCGCCCACCGTGGACGTCTCGGTCTCGCGCCGCATGGGTCTGTTCGTGGTCGGCCGCCTGTCGCAGCGCCACGGCATCCGCATCCAGCTCCGCCCCTCGGACTCCGGCGGCACGACCGCGCTCGTCATGCTGCCCGTCGACGTCGCCCAGGGCGGCAAGAAGGCGCCGAACAAGCCCGGCGCGCCCACCCCCGGCCAGGGTGGCGGCCCCGCCGCCGCGCAGGCCGCCGCCGGTGCCGCGGCAGCGCGTCGCGGAGTCGGCCCCGGGAACGGCGGAAACGGCGGCGGAAACGGTGCGCCCGGCGCAGCGGGGCCCGCGGGCTCCGCGGGCCGGCTCGGAGCCGGTCCGCCGCGCGGTCAGGTGACGGGGGCGGGGCCGCGGGCCGCGCTGCCCGCGCGTGACGGAGGGCCGCGCGCCGGTTCGCCGTCCGCTCCGGTCGGCCAGGGTGGTCAGCAGCCGCCCCGCCAGGGCCAGCCCGGCCAGGGCGCGCCCACCGGTGGCAGCCTCTTCGGGGGCGGTCAGGGCGGTGGCCGCGGCCAGGCGTCCGCGCCGCAGCCTCCGGTGCCCCAGCAGCGCACGAACCCGGTCAACCCCGCCGGGGCGCCGGGCGACTCCGGGGACCAGGGCCGCCGGCCGCAGCTGCCGCCGCGCGGTGGTCCGCGTGCCGAGCTGCCCGGGGGCAACCCGCAGCCGCGCGTGCCCAGCTGGAGCGACGAGAACGCCCAGCCGCAGATCTCCCCCGAGCCGTTCGACACCCCGCGCGGGCACGAGGAGCCGGAGTCCACCGGCCAGTTCCCGCACGCCTCGGCCGGTACGGCACAGGGTCCCGGTTCGACCGCCGAGTTCGCGCGGCCGGACTTCGACGGACCGCCGCCCGGCACGGTTTCGCCGCGGAACGCGGGCCCGCAGGACGGCCAGGGCTACGGCCGGCAGGACCAAGGCCAGGGTCAGGGCCCGGGCCAGCAGGGCACCGGTCAGTTCGTCCGCCCGGACGTCTTCGGCGGCCAGAACACCTCGTCCGGCACGGGCCAGTTCCAGCGTCCGGGCACCAGCGCCCCCGGCTACAACGGGGCGCCCGGCGCCGGTGCGCCGCAGCAGCGCGGTGGCCGTGACACGGGCGACATGCCCCGGCGCGGTCAGGGCCCCGGCCAGGGCCAGGGCCAGCAGAACCACGGCGGTCAGGGCCAGGGCGGTCAGAACCACGGCGGTCAGAACCAGGGCGGTCCGCTCGGCATCCCGCCGGTACCGCAGCAGCCCGTGCAGCCGGAGGGCCTGCCGCCCGCCGGTCCCGGCGACGGCCGCACCCCGCTGTTCGACACGCTGGAGACCAACTGGTTCCAGCAGCAACAGCAGCAACAAGGGCACCAGGGTCCGCAGGGCGGCGACCGCTCCCCCGCGCCCGGCGCCCCCGAGCAGCAGCAGCCCCAGCGGCCGCAGCGCCCGCAGCCCTCCTCGCCCCTCCCGTCGAGGCCGCAGGCACAGCAGCCGCAGAACCCGGCCGCGCCCCAGCGCCCGACCGGAGCGCCCGCCGCTTCCCCGGCCGCGAACGGCACCGGCGGGAACGGCAGCCACGTCACCAACGGCAGCGCCGCCTCCTGGCGCACCTCGCCGAACGACGAGCTGGGCCGCCAGGCCGAGCGCGTCCGGCAGCCGTCCGCGGGTGGCGTCACCACATCCGGCCTGCCGCGCCGGGTCCCGCGAGCCAACCTCGTCGCGGGCACCGCACAGCAGCAGCAGGACAGCACAGGTCCGCAGGTCTCGCGTGCGCCCGACGACGTACGCGGCCGGCTGACGAATCTCCGTCGGGGCATCCAGCAGGGTCGCCAGGCCGGTACCGGCCAGACCGGCAGCTTCCCCACTCACCAGCAGGAGCGTTAGTTGAGTCCGAGCCAGGCGGCACAGAATCTGAACTGGTTGATCACGAACTTCGTGGACAACACCCCCGGGGTGTCCCACACCGTCGTGGTCTCCGCCGACGGCCTGCTTCTGGCGATGTCCGAGGGGTTCCCGCGGGACCGCGCCGACCAGCTGGCCGCGGTCGCGTCGGGTCTGACGTCCCTCACCGCCGGAGCCTCGCGCATCTTCGAGGGCGGGGCAGTGACGCAGACCGTGGTGGAGATGGAGCGGGGGTTCCTCTTCCTCATGTCGGTCTCCGACGGCTCGTCCCTCGCCGTGCTCGCGCACCCCGAGTGCGACATCGGCCTCGTCGGCTACGAGATGGCGCTGCTCGTCGACCGCGCGGGCGCCGTCCTCACCCCGGACCTCCGCGCCGAACTGCAGGGCAGCCTGCTGCACTAGTTCTCTCCATCGGCCGCCCCACCGACCGAACGTACTGACCACCGTCCGGCCAACCTGGTGCCCCCCACCGGCTCTATCAGACGGCACGCAGACCACCTGCTGTCCCGCCCGGAGGATCCATGACCCCGCCCAACGCCTCTCACGATCCGTACGGCTCTCAGGCGTCGTACGGCTATGAAGGCGACCAGCCGCTGGTGCGTCCTTACGCGATGACCGGCGGCCGGACCAGGCCCCGCTACCAGCTCGCGATAGAGGCGCTGGTGAGCACGACGGCCGACCCGGCGCAGCTGATGGGGCTGCTCCCCGAGCACCAGCGCATCTGCCACCTGTGCCGCGAGGTCAAGTCGGTGGCCGAGGTGTCGGCCCTGCTCTCCATGCCGCTCGGCGTGGCCCGGATCCTCGTGGCGGACCTGGCCGAGGCCGGGCTCGTCGCCATTCACCAGCCCGGCGGCGACGAGAACGCCGGCGGTCAGCCTGACGTGACACTGCTCGAAAGGGTGCTCAGTGGACTTCGCAAGCTCTAGCAGCGGCGGCTCGGGCCGCTCCACCACCAGCGCGAAGATCGTGGTGGCGGGCGGCTTCGGCGTCGGCAAGACCACGTTCGTGGGCGCGGTCTCCGAGATCAACCCGCTGCGCACCGAGGCCGTCATGACGTCCGCGTCCGCGGGCATCGACGACCTCACCCACACCGGGGACAAGACCACCACCACGGTGGCCATGGACTTCGGCCGCATCACCCTGGACCAGGACCTGATCCTGTACCTCTTCGGTACGCCCGGTCAGGACCGCTTCTGGTTCATGTGGGACGACCTCGTACGCGGCGCCATCGGCGCGGTGGTGCTCGTGGACACCCGCCGTCTCGCCGACTGCTTTCCGGCCGTCGACTACTTCGAGAACAGCGGCCTGCCCTTCGTCATCGCCCTCAACGGCTTCGACGGCCACCAGCCCTACACCCCCGACGAAGTGCGCGAAGCTCTTCAGATCGGACCCAACACGCCGATCATCACCACCGACGCCCGACACCGTGCGGACGCAAAGAGCGGCCTGATCACGCTGGTCGAGCACGCACTGATGGCACGACTCAAGTAGACGAGGCAGTACGGCAGTTGCCGTAGATTCAAGAGAGCGGTCTGTGTCCTTTGACACGGATGCCCGCTCTGTTCATAACGTTTCGACAGAGAATTCGCCGGGCGCCGACACGCGTCGCGGTCATTTGGTGTCGCTGTGCTCACAAGAGCCCCGCCTTTTGGCGGGGCTCGCTCTATTTGACCGTTTTATCTGAGGCTTACACCACTCGGAAGTTGTCCTTCCGACTGTTTGGTAGAGGACCCCCTGACGTGCTGGAATGCGCTGAACTGCCCAGTAGCACGGGCCTTGGAGACGACAGCGGGACCGATGCAGGTCCCGCCGCCGAGAGGTTGTTGGTCGAGTGAGGCGAAGCAAGACGAGCCCCGCACCGCCGCATACGCGGGACACGCGGGGCAACTTCACCCCGCCGCCGCGCACAGCGGCGTCCCCCACCGATGTGCAGGGCATGGAGCCGCCGGCGCCCAGTGGCGGCAGAATGTCCCCGCGCAACTGGCGCGTGCCGACCCGCCTGAACGCGATCCTCCTCATACCCGTGCTCGTCGGTCTCGTCATGGGCGGCTTCCAGGTCAAGGGCTCGATCGACACCTGGAGCGAGGCCCAGGACGCCGAAGCCACCGCCCGCCTCGTGCAGGCGTCGCTGAACTACGGCAACCGCCTCATCGAGGAGCGCGACCTCTCCGCCGCTCCCCTGCTGCGCGGCAAGAAGAACGACCCGGTCGTCGTGAAGGCCCGCAAGGCCACCGACAAGGCCGCGGACGAGTTCGACGCCGCCGCGGAGAACATGCCCCAGAAGGAAGGCCTCAAGCGCCGCCTCGACGGCTTCCACAAGGTGGAGCCGGGACTTCAGTCGCTGCGCCAGGCCGCCTACACCTCCAAGCTCTCGGGCGCGCAGACCGAAGAGGCCTACGTCGCCATCCAGCACCCCCTGATGGAGTTCGCCAACGAACTCGGTCTGGGCACCGGAAACATCACCAGCTACGGCCGGACCGTCTACGCCATCTCGCTGACCAAGGCCGCGCTCTCCCTGGAGCGCTCCATCGGCACGCACCTGCTGGTCAAGCCCGGCCCCTCCGCCGGCAGCCTCGCCAAGCAGCGCGTGGCGCTCTCCTCGTACGCCTACCTCGAAGGCATCGCCATCGAGGAGTACACCGGCGGCGGCACCCCCGAGGACGTCGCCAAGCTGGAAGCCGCGAAGAAGAAGCTGAAGGCCGACGGCGAGAAGCAGGCCAAGCAGGCCGCTGCCGCCGCCAAGGCCAAGGGCGAGACCTTCGTCCCGCCGCCCGCGCCCGAGGCGATGGTCGCGGCCATGGCGCAGCTGGAGACCACGCAGCCCAGCGCCCGGGTCGCCCTCGCGGGCAAGGGCATCACGCCCGAGACCTGGTGGGCCACCACCTCCGCCAAGTTCGACGCGTACCGCACCATCGAGTCCGACCTCGCCGACAAGGCCGTGGGCGAGGCCTCGGACATCGCGGCCGACGCCCAGCGCAGCGCCTACATCAACGGCGCCATCGTCGTGATCGCGCTCCTGGCCGCCTTCATCCTGGCCGGGCTCATGGCCCGCCAGATGAGCCGCGCGATGCGCCAGCTGCGGACGGCCGCCTTCGGCATCGCCGAGCAGCGCCTGCCGATGCTGGTCGACCAGCTCTCGCGCACCGACCCCGGCCGCGTCGACACCCGCGTGCAGCCCATCCCGATCTCCACCACGGACGAGATCGGCGAAGTCGCCCGCGCCTTCGACCAGGTGCACCGCGAGGCCGTCCGGCTCGCCGCCGAGCAGGCCCTCCTGCGGGGCAACATCAACGCGATCTTCACCAACCTCTCGCGCCGCAACCAGTCCCTGATCGAGGGCCAGCTGACCCTCATCACCGACCTGGAGAACAACGAGGCCGACCCGGACCAGCTGGAGAGCCTCTTCCGCCTGGACCACCTGGCGACCCGTATGCGACGCAACGGCGAGAACCTCCTGGTCCTCTCCGGCGAAGAGCCCGGCCGCCGCTGGGACCAGCCGGTCCCCCTGGTCGACGTGCTGCGCGCCGCATCCTCCGAGGTGGAGCAGTACGAGCGCATCGAGCTCTCGGGCGTGCCGGAGGCCGAGATCCACGGCCTCGCCGTGACCGACCTCGTGCACCTGCTCGCCGAGCTCCTGGAGAACGCCACCACGTTCTCCTCGCCGCAGACCAAGGTCCGCGTCACCGCGACCCGCCTTCCCGACGGCCGCATCATGGTCGAGATCCACGACAAGGGCATCGGCCTCACCGCCGAGGACTTCGCGGACATCAACCACAAGCTGGCCAACCCGCCGACGGTGGACGCCGCGATCTCCCAGCGCATGGGCCTGTTCGTGGTCGGCCGCCTGTCCGACCGGCACGGCATCCGCGTCCAGCTGCGCCCCTCGGGCGAGCAGGCCGGCACCACCTCGCTCGTCATGCTCCCGGACGGCATCACGCACGGCGGCGGCGGCGAGAACCAGCTGCCCGAGTCCGAGTTCACGGTCTCCTCGATCATGCCGGAGCAGCACGCCCCGGAGCAGCCCGCCTTCCACCACGAGCCGATGCGCACCGCGGCCGAGCTCGGCTTCGACGACAGCCGCTACAACGGCGACGGCGCCGAGGCCCAGGAGCTCGACCCGGTGGGCCGCTCGCTGATGCGCGAGGAGCGGCGTGCGGCCCTGGAGGCGCAGGCGCAGTCCGGCGACGGGCGGCCGCTCTTCCGCGACGAGGTCGACCAGCAGCAGGGCTTCGACGCGCAGCAGGGCGGCTACGAGCCCGCGTACGAGCAGCAGGCTCCGGCGTACGACGGGTACGACCAGGGCCAGGCGCAGGGCGTGCGACCGGCGTACGACGACGCGTACTACCCGGCGCAGGACGGCTACCAGGAAGCCCCCTATACGGAGGCCGGCCCCGACGATCACGCCGCTCGTACGGATGCCGTATCGGAACCGTTCGTGGCCTATCCCGACCGCTCCCACCAGGACGACTGGCCGTCGAACGACGGATATGAGAGCAGCTCGGGCACGTATCGGACCGAGTACTCCGCGGAACCGGAATCTGCCCCGGCGGCTCCCGCGAACGGCGCCGACCGCGTAGGCTTCGAGCGTCCCGGACCGGCCCCGTCCGCGGTCCACGACACGACCGCAGCGGGTCTCCCGCGCCGCGGCTCCACCGGTGCGTCGGGCGGCAGCCCGGCCCCGGCGGACGGCGGAAGCAGCGGCGGCGGACTGTTCGGCGACACCGGGAACGGCAGCAACGACAGCAACTGGCGTTCGTCCAACGACGACCGCTGGCAGCGCGCCGAGTCGCTGAAGGAGCCCAAGGCGGGTGGCGTCACCCCGTCCGGTCTCCCGAAGCGGGTGCCCAAGGCCAATCTGGTCGAGGGCACGGCGGAACAGACCCCACAGGGCGGCCCTCAGGTCTCCCGCGATCCCGAGGACGTTCGGGGTCGGCTGAGCAACCTGCGCCGCGGCGTCCAGCGGGGACGCAGCGCAGGCAGTGACACCACGAATGGCCAGGGCTTCGGCCCTGACAGCACCTACAACCAGGAGCGTTAGTGTGAGCCCGATGAGCCAGGCGGCGCAGAACCTGAACTGGTTGATCACCAACTTCGTGGACAACACCCCCGGGGTGTCCCACACCGTGGTGGTCTCCGCCGACGGACTCCTTCTGGCGATGTCCGAAGGCTTCCCCCGCGACCGGGCCGACCAGCTCGCGGCCGTCGCGTCCGGTCTGACCTCCCTCACCGCCGGGGCCTCCCGGATCTTCGAGGGCGGTTCCGTGACCCAGACCGTTGTGGAGATGGAGCGAGGATTTCTCTTCCTTATGTCCATCTCCGACGGTTCCTCGCTGGCCGTCCTCGCCCACCCGGATGCGGACATCGGTCTCATTGGGTACGAGATGGCACTTCTTGTCGACCGTGCCGGCACCGTACTCACGCCCGACCTGCGTGCGGAGCTGCAGGGGAGCCTTCTCAACTAGTAGACGTACGGTGCGTTTTCGCGTCCCGTGGCCGTAAGGTTTCGGGACGCGGCTCCAGAATGATGGTGCCCGGCACAGTCGGAGGAGGAGTACGTGGCAGGTTCAGGAACACCCCCGGACGGTTCGTCATCGGCCAACTGGTCGCCTGGTCACGGCCAGGGTCAGGGGCCGCAGGACGGGGCGCCGAACCGGTACAACTTCCCCTCCGCGCCCAGCCAGCACCGCAGGCCTTACCAGCAGCCGCAGCAGCCGGGCCCCCGCCAGAGCCCGTACGAGCAGCCTCAAACCCCCAGGATCCAGCCAGTGCAACCACAGCGACGCGCCCCTGAACCGGCGCCCGCGGGTTCCGCGAGCAACCCCCTGGTGCGCCCGTACGCCATGACGGGTGGCCGCACCAGGCCCCGCTACCAGCTCGCCATCGAGGCGCTGGTGCACACCATCGCCCAACCGCACCAGCTACAGGGCCAGTTGCCCGAGCATCAGCGGATCTGCAATCTGTGCCGCGAGATCAAGTCAGTCGCTGAGATCTCGGCACTTCTCTCCATTCCCCTCGGCGTCGCCCGGATCCTCGTAGCCGACCTGGCGGAGGCCGGACTTGTCGCCATCCATCAGCCGGGCGGCGACGAGTCCGCCGGCGGCCAGCCAGACGTGACACTGCTCGAAAGGGTGCTCAGTGGACTTCGCAAGCTCTAGCGGCGGAGCAACAGCCCGCTCCACCACCAGCGCGAAAATCGTGGTGGCGGGCGGCTTCGGCGTGGGCAAGACCACGTTCGTCGGGGCGGTCTCTGAGATCAACCCGCTGCGCACCGAGGCCGTCATGACGTCCGCGTCCGCGGGCATCGACGACCTCACCCACACCGGGGACAAGACCACCACCACGGTGGCCATGGACTTCGGCCGCATCACCCTGGACCAGGACCTGATCCTGTACCTCTTCGGTACGCCCGGTCAGGACCGCTTCTGGTTCATGTGGGACGACCTCGTACGCGGCGCCATCGGCGCGGTGGTCCTGGTCGACACGCGGAGGCTCGCCGACTGCTTCCCCGCCGTCGACTACTTCGAGAACTCGGGCCTGCCCTTCGTCATCGCCCTCAACGGCTTCGACGGCCACCAGCCGTACACGCCGGACGAGGTCCGCGAGGCGCTGCAGATCGGCCCGGACACCCCGATCATCACCACGGACGCGCGGCACCGCGCGGACGCGAAGAGCGCGCTGATCACGCTCGTGGAGCACGCGCTGATGGCGCGGCTGCGCTAGCGGTCCCCGCCCGTACGCGAGGGGCCTCGCACCGTCAGGTCGGTGCGGGGCCCCTCGCGCGTGCCCGCGGGCGGGCCGCGGCGGGCGTACGGCGGCGCACGGGAAGACGCGACAGGGCCCCGCACCGGAAGCGGTGCGGGGCCCTGTCGTGTGCCGTGGGGCGGTGGGGCTAGCCCTGCCAGCTGTGCGGGGCGCGGAAGCCCGGGGTGCGCTCGAGGCGGCGCCAGCCGGCCCGGTCGCGGCCCCGGCGGGGCGCGGGCGCCTGCGCGGTGGCGGCGGCGCTACGGGCCAGCAGGATCGCCGTGATGGCGGCGACCTCCTCGGGCTCTGCGTGGCCCTTCTCGACGCGGATGTCGGGAGCGTTCATGTGCAGCGTTCTCCTTGTGGGCTACTGCGGGACTACTGCGGGGGGTTGCCGTGCTTGCGCGACGGCAGGTCTGCGTGCTTGTTGCGGAGCATCGCGAGGGAGCTGATGAGCACCTCGCGGGTGGCGGCGGGGTCGATGACGTCGTCCACCAGGCCGCGCTCCGCGGCGTAGTAGGGGTGCATCAGCTCGGCCTTGTACTCCTTGACCATCTTCTGCCGCATGGCCTCGGGGTCCTCGGCCGCCGCGATCTGCCGGCGGAAGATGACGTTGGCGGCGCCTTCGGCGCCCATCACCGCGATCTCGTTGGTGGGCCAGGCGTAGGTGAGGTCGGCGCCGATGGACTGGGAGTCCATGACGATGTACGCGCCGCCGTACGCCTTGCGCAGGATCAGCGAGATGCGCGGCACGGTGGCGTTGCAGTACGCGTACAGCAGCTTGGCGCCGTGCCGGATGATCCCGCCGTGCTCCTGGTCGACGCCCGGCAGGAAGCCCGGCACGTCGAGCAGCGTCACGATCGGGATGTTGAAGGCGTCGCACATCTGGACGAAGCGGGCCGCCTTCTCGGAGGCCTCGATGTCCAGGACCCCGGCCAGGGACTGCGGCTGGTTGGCGACGATGCCGACGACCTTGCCGTCCAGGCGGGCCAGGGCGCAGATGATGTTGCGCGCCCAGCGCTCGTGGACCTCCAGGAAGTCGCCGTCGTCGACGAGCTCCTCGATGACCTTGGCCATGTCGTACGGACGGTTGCCGTCCGCGGGGACCAGGTCGAGCAGGACGTCCGAGCGGCGGTCCGCCGGGTCGTCCGACTCGTGGACGGGCGGGTTCTCGCGGTTGTTCGAGGGCAGCATCGCGATGAGGTAGCGGACCTCGGCGAGGCAGGTCTCCTCGTCGTCGTACGCGAAGTGGCACACGCCCGAGGTCTCGGCGTGCACGTCGGCGCCGCCCAGGCCGTTCTGGCTGATCTCCTCGCCGGTCACCGCGCGGACCACGTCCGGCCCGGTGATGAACATCTGCGAGGTCTCGCGGACCATGAAGACGAAGTCCGTGAGCGCCGGGCTGTAGGCCGCGCCGCCCGCGCACGGGCCGAGCATCACCGAGATCTGCGGGATGACGCCCGAGGCCCTGGTGTTGCGCTGGAAGATGCCGCCGTACCCGGCGAGGGCGGAGACGCCCTCCTGGATACGGGCGCCGGCGCCGTCGTTCAGGGACACCAGGGGCGCCCCGGCGGCGATGGCCATGTCCATGATCTTGTGGATCTTCGTGGCGTGGGCCTCGCCCAGCGCGCCGCCGAAGATGCGGAAGTCGTGGGCGTAGACGAAGACCGTGCGGCCCTCGACCGTGCCCCAGCCGGTGATGACACCGTCGGTGTACGGCTTCTTCGCCTCCAGGCCGAACCCGGTCGCCCGGTGCCGGCGCAACTGCTCGACCTCCTGGAACGACCCCGCGTCCAAAAGCAGCTCGATCCGCTCGCGTGCGGTCAGCTTGCCCTTGGCGTGCTGGGCCTCGGTCGCCTTCTCGCTCGGGCCGCGCAGCGCCTCGGCACGGATCGCGTGCAGCTCGGCCACGCGCCCACGCGCGTCGGTGGGCTCGCCCTCGGGAGAAGAAGCGGTGTCGTCCAAAACGGTCATGTAGTGACCTTACGAAGTGGGCCCACAAAAACGGACCGTCGACTATGAACAGTCTCCGGCCCGTTTTCCTGGCACCCCCGAACAGAAGCTCTTCTTCGTACGCGCGAAGTGACTGCTCAGGGCCGCCTCCGGCTGTAGGGATTCCACAAAGCGACACGTGAGAGACACCTCACAGGCGCGACACGCTGTCCGTGAGCGCGCCAACACGCTCCGTTTGCTGTTGAATATTGAACGGAATGGCGTTAGAGTCAATCTCGTTGAACATTCAACGAAGCGCACACACATCCCGCGTAGCTCGCAGCTCGGCCTCCCGGCCGCAGCTCGTCCCCCAAGGAGCAGTCATGGGTCTCTTCGGCCGCAAGAACGAAACCGACACCTCCGCCGCCGCGTCCGCCGGTTCCGCCGCGCCGACCGCGCCGGTCAGCCCGGATCTGGCCGCCCTCACCGGTGACTACGCGATCGACCCCGCGCACACGTCGATCGGCTTCGTCGCCCGCCACGCCATGGTCACGAACGTCAAGGGCTCCTTCACCGACGTCGCCGGCACGCTGCACCTGGACGGCACGGACCCGTCCGCGTCGACGGCCTCCATCGACGTCCAGATGGACAGCATCGACACCGGCAGCGCCGACCGTGACGGTCACCTCAAGAGCGCGGACTTCTTCAAGACCGAGGAGTTCCCGGAGATGACCTTCCGCTCCACCAAGGCGGAGGCCCTGGGCGGCGACGACTACCGCGTCACCGGTGACCTGACGATCCTCGGCACCACGAAGCCGCTCTCCATCGACCTGGAGTTCAACGGCGCGGCCACGGACCCCTTCGGGAACGAGCGGGTCGGTTTCGAGGGCAAGGCGGAGATCCTGCGCTCGGACTGGGGCCTCACGTGGAACGCGGCGCTGGAGACGGGTGGCGTGCTGGTCTCGGACAAGATCAAGCTTCGCTTCGACATCTCCGCGATCAAGTCTGGCTCCTGAGCCTTGGACTGTCCCGGCCCCGCCGCTTCGCGACGGACGGCCCCCGCCCACCCATCCGATCACCCCGTAAGCGGGGGCGGGTGGGTGGGCCGTTTTGTGGGGCTCCCGGTGGACCTGCCCGGAGGCCTGAGCCTGCCCGGTCACGACCAGTCGGGGTCGCGGCCCAGGTAGCGGAGGAGGCCGGCGGCCTCTCCCGGTGTCGCCCCGCCCGCCTCTGCCTCCAGGGCCGGGGCGAAGGCGAAGGCGCGTAGGGGTTCGACGATCTGGTGGGCCACTTCCAGCAGCGGGCGGGCCAATTCGCCCGTGAGCGGCGACGGCTGGCCCGTCGCCACGGCGATGTCCCATGCGTGCACCGCCGCGTCGAGCGCGCACGCGCCCACACCGAGGGCGGCCGTCATGGTGCCGGGCGGCAGCGGCACCCGTACCTCTTGCGCCGTCGCGTCCACCGTCGCCCAGGCGGCCCAGGTCGCCGCGAGCGCCGGTTCCAGCAGGGCTTCCGGGGAGTCCGTCAGCTTGCCGGAAGGCGCGAACGGGTTCTCCGCGGGGCCGGGGCCTCCCGTGAGGGACGCGGCGTAGCCCAGCTGATCGCCCGCAGCGTGCTGGAGGACTTGGGTGACGTTCCACTCCGCGCAGGGCGTCGGGCGGTCCCAGTCCCCCTCCGGTACGCCGCGGACGGCCGAGCGGAGCGCCGCGTGCGCGTCGTCCAGGAGGGGCCAGATGGTGTTCGTGCCGTGCTCGCTCACGTCGTCTCCCGCTCACTCGCTTCCCGGTGGGCGCGGCCGGTCCCGTCGCCGGGCGGGGCGGGACAGGACGGCGCAGGGCATCACCTTGCCTTAGAGCGCGGTCCAGCTTCTAGCGTCGCGCACATGACCACACGGCAGGAGCAACCACGCAGGATCGGCAGCGGGTTCGGCGCGACGAGCACGGCGGACGACGTGCTCGACGGGATCGACCTCTCGGGCAGGACGGCACTCGTCACCGGCGGCTACTCGGGCCTCGGCCTGGAGATCACCCGGGCGTTCAGCCGGGCGGGCGCGTACGTCGTCGTCCCCGCGCGCAGGCCCCGGGTCGCCGAGCAGGCGCTGCGGGGCACGGACCGGGTGGAGGTGCGGGAGCTCGACCTGGCGGACCAGGGCGGTGTCCGGCACTTCGCCGAAGGCTTCCTCGCGGCACACCCCACCCTCGACATCCTGGTCAACAACGCGGGCGTGATGGCCTGCCCCGAGACCCGCGTCGGCCCGGACGGCACCTGGGAGTCCCACTTCGCGATCAACCACCTGGGCCACTTCGCCCTGGTCCACCACCTCCACCCGGCACTGAGCCGGGTCCCGGCGCGCGTGGTGTCCGTGGCCTCGTCCGGTCACTTCCTCTCCGGCATCCGCTGGGAGGACCCGCACTTCCACGAGGGCTACGACCGCTGGCTCGCCTACGCCCAGTCCAAGACCGCGAACGCGCTCTTCGCCCTGCACCTGGACTCCCTGGGCGCGGCGGGCACCGGCCCCCGGGCGTTCTCCGTGCACCCCGGCAGCATCCTCACGCCCCTCCAGCGCCACATCCCCCGCGAGGAACAGATCGCGCAGGGCTGGATGAGCGCCGACGGCACGCCGACCCGGGGCTTCAAGAGCCCGGCGCAGGGCGCGGCCACGGCGGTGTGGGCGGCGACGTCACCGCTCCTGGAGGGCCACGGCGGCGCGTACTGCCAGGACTGCGACGTCGCGGAGCCCGCCACGACGCAGGACATGCTGATCGGCGGCGTCAAACCCTGGGCGACGGACCCCGAGGCGGCGGCCCGCCTCTGGCACCTGTCCTCGCGGCTGACGGGCTTGGGCGAGCCGGCACGGTGACGGTCCGGGCCCCGGCCCCTCGCCATCGGGGCGGGCGGCACCCTTACGGCCGTACCGCAGCGGTGTGCGTCCGCCGTCCCTCCCGGGGGACGGCCCCCAGCCCCGCAGCTCCCTAGAACCCGCCCCCGAAGTCCCCTCCACCGCCGAAGTCGCCGCCACCGCCGAAGTCCCCGGGGTCGAACTCCGAGCCCGAGTAGTCGCCGCCGTCGAAGCCCCCGCCGCCTCCGAAGTCGCCGTACCCCGCGCCGTAGTCGGCCGCGTACGCCGGGCTCGCCATCATGCCGCCCAGCATCGTGCCCACCAGGAGGCCCGGCAGGATGCCGCCGCCGAAGTAACCGCCGGCCCAGGGGCCGTAGGCCGGGCCCGCCTCCCAGTAGGGGCGCCGCTCCCCCGACTCCGTGGCCACCGTCCGCGACATCGGCTCCTCGCCGTCCGCGAGGCGCGTCGCGTCGGCCAGGCACACCGGGACCGTCCGCTCGGCTCCGCCCGGCGGCGCCCACGCGGCGTCCTTCACCGAGGGGCCGTGGCGCGGGTCGAAGAAGCAGGGGGCGCGCCGCTCGGGCAGCGGCCTGCTCTCGCGGCGCGCGGCGAGCAGGGCAAGCGAGAAGCGGCCGTCCTCCAGGGACTGGGTGACCGCCCGCACCTGCTCGGGTCGGTCCGCCGCCGCCATGAACGACTTCGCCTTCTCGTACGAGTCGAGGGCGCGTTCGTAGTCCGCGCGCATCGCGTCGTCCGCTCCCGCCTCGGCGGGATGGAAGTCGAGACGGTCCAGCTCCTCGCCGTACGCCGTGATGTCCTCGTCCACCACGACCCGCAGCTTCTCCAGCGCGGCCCGCTGCTCCTCGGCCTTGCGCCGGCGGTTGCGCCGGACCACCGCGTACGTGGCCGCGCCGCCCGCGACGAGCACACCGCCGATCCCGATCAGCGCGCCCACGGACGTGCCGTCGTCCGAGCCGGTGCCCCAGGAGGCGGGGGCCGAGCCGCGGGCGTCCTTCACCGCCTGGTCGACGAAGCCGTTGAGCTGGGTCGTGGCGTCGTCCATGTCCCCGTAGGTCGTGGCGAGGTTCGAGACGGCCGCGTTGCTCAGGACCTGCCGGTCGGCCTTCGCGTCGAACGCGTCGCCGAGCCGGACCCCGTACACCCCCGTCACACCGGTCTCGGTGCGCAGCTTCGTGAAGAGGTCCTGGCGGGGGAAGTCGGCGGGGAGCACCGCCACGAACACCGGTTTGTCGGCGTCCTTGATCTTCTGCGCGAGGGCGTCCGCGTCGGCCCCGGAGAGCTGGCCCGCGGCGGCCGGATCCACGTACACCGGGCTCTTCTCCCAGGCGTCGGCCACGGTCCGGACGTCGGTGGCCGCCATGGCCCCGGGCGCCGCCGTGAAGGACACGGCGCCCAGGGACAGGAGAAGCCCGGACAGCGCGACAATTATTCGCTTCGCCCCATTGCTCATACTTCGAAGCTAACTCAGTCGGGCCCCCGGCGGCGGTCCGGAGCCACCCCTGTTTTCGCCCCGCCCGACGGCCCGGCTACTCGACCGGTTCGACGCCCGCGCGCAGCAGACCGAAGGTGTACGCGTCCTCCAGCGCCTGCCAGGACGCCGCGATCACGTTCTCGGCCACGCCCACCGTCGACCACTCGGCGTTGCCGTCGCTGGTCGAGATCAGCACGCGGGTCGTGGACGACGTGCCGTGCTTGCCCTCCAGGATGCGGACCTTGTAGTCGACCAGCTCCATCTTGGCGAGCTGGGGGTAGATCCGCTCCAGGCCGACGCGCAGCGACCGGTCGAGCGCGTTGACCGGGCCGTTGCCCTCCGCCGTGGCGACGATGCGCTCGCCCTTGGCCCACAGCTTCACGGTGGCCTCGTTCGCGTGCGTGCCGTCGGGCCGGTCCTCGACGATGGCCCGCCAGGACTCGACGCGGAAGTAGCGGCGCGCCCGGCCCTCGGCCTCCTCGCGGAGCAGCAGCTCGAAGGACGCGTCGGCCGCCTCGTACGTGTAGCCGCGCAGTTCCCGCTCCTTGACCCGCTCGACGACGCGGCCCACCAGCTCCCGGTCGTCGCCCAGGTCGATCCCGAGCTCCTTGCCCTTGAGCTCGATGGAGGCGCGGCCCGCCATGTCCGAGACCAGCATCCGGATGCGGTTGCCCACCAGGTCCGGGTCGATGTGCTGGTAGAGATCCGGGTCGACCTTGATCGCGGAGGCGTGCAGGCCCGCCTTGTGGGCGAAGGCCGAGACGCCCACGTAGGGCTGGTGCGTGGAGGGGGTGAGGTTGACGACCTCGGCGATGGCGTGCGAGACGCGGGTCATCTCGCGCAGCGAGCCCTCGGGCAGGACCTGCTTGCCGTACTTGAGCTCCAGGGCGCCGACGACGGGGAAGAGGTTGGCGTTGCCGACCCGCTCGCCGTAGCCGTTCGCGGTGCACTGCACGTGGGTGGCGCCGGCGTCGACGGCGGCGAGGGTGTTGGCGACCGCGCACCCCGTGTCGTCCTGCGCGTGGATGCCGAGCCGGGCGCCGGTGTCGGCGATGACGGTGCCGACGATCGCCTTGACCTGGGCGGGGAGCATGCCGCCGTTGGTGTCGCACAGGACGACGACGTCGGCGCCCGCCTCCCAGGCGGTGCGGACGACGGACTTGGCGTACTCGGGGTTGGCGCGGTAGCCGTCGAAGAAGTGCTCGCAGTCGACGAAGACGCGCCGCCCCTGGGCGCGGAGGTGGGCGACGGTGTCGCGCACCATCTCCAGGTTCTCGTCCAGGGTCGTGCGCAGGGCGAGCTCGACGTGCCGGTCATGGGCCTTGGCCACCAGCGTGATGACCGGGGCGCCGGACGCCAGCAGGGCGTTGACCTGCGGGTCCGAGGCCGCCGAGCCACCGGCGCGGCGCGTGGCGCCGAAGGCGACGAGCTGGGCGTGCCGGAAGGTGATCTCTTGCTGTGCGCGGGCGAAGAACTCGGTGTCACGGGGGTTGGCACCCGGCCAGCCGCCCTCGATGAAGCCCACGCCGAAGTCGTCCAGGTGCCGGGCGATGGTCAGCTTGTCCGCGACGGTCAGGTTGATTCCCTCACGCTGCGCGCCGTCGCGCAGCGTGGTGTCAAAGACGTGGAACGCATCGTCGGGTGTGCTGGTTTCCGTCATGCTGATCTGGCTCCTGTGTCGGATCTCGGTCTACCGGAATGACCGGCTCCACCGCCTCAATGATCCCCCGCGCTCCGCGTCCGGCTGATGTGGGGCCAGGAAACGAAAAAACCCCTCGTGGGTACGAGAGGTTTGCGCGCGGGTCTGAGAGACGACGGTGTCCGCCCGTACATGGTGGTACGAGACGGTCACTGCGGACCGGCGCGCCTGCTGCCAATAATCATGGCGAACGAGAGCACGGTGGCAGCCTGCCACAGCCCGCACACGCCGCGCTGCCCCGTCTCACGATGCGGGCGGCGCGTCCGCCGCGCCGCCCGCATCGCCGTGGGACGTCAGCGCAGGTGACGCACGAACACGTCCCGCACGCCGTTGGTGTCGTCCGGCACCAGGTTCGTGGCGTCCGACGTGAACGCGACGGTCCCGGCGTCCGCGCTCAGCCCGTAGTGGGACACGGCGGAGTCGGCGTCGCCGCCGCCCTGCGGCACGTCCACGCGCCGGTTCTCGCCGGTGCGCAGATCGCGTACGTAGAGGGAGGCGCTCCCGGGATCGCCGGCGACGAGACCCGACGCACTGGAGGTGAAGACCACGCGGCGGCCGTCCGGGGTGATCCGCGCCTCGGCCGAGTCGCCGTCCGGCTGGCCGCCGTCGGCCGCGTACACGATCCGCTCGATGGCGTCGGTGCGCAGATCGATGCGGAAGACGTCGTACGCGTCGTTCGTGTCGCCGGGGACCAGGTCGCCGGAGCGCGCGGTGAACACGCCGTACCGCCCGTCCTTGGTGAGCGACGACACCCCGACCTCGCGGTCGGCGCCCGAGGGCGTCAGGTCGAGCCGCCTGCTCTCGCCGCTCTTCCGGTCGTAGAGGTAGGTGCGCCCGTCACGGCCGGGGCGCTGCTGGCCGATCGAGTAGGCGGTGCGGCTGCCGTCGGCGCTCGTCGTGAACTGCGCGATGAAGTACGACGAGCTGGCCCCGCCGGTGACGATCTCGCTGATCCGCTTGGTCGTGCCCTTCTCGCGGTCGCGGACGTACACGCCGGAGTTCATCCCGTCGACGTAGTCGCCGTTGTCCTTGAGCTGCGAGACGAAGGTGACGTACCGGCCGTCCGCGCTCGTCTCGGCGGCCGTCGTGCTGTCGCCGTGCACGGGCTTGTCCGCGTCGGAGAGGCTGACCAGCTCGGTCCGCTTCTTCTTGAGGTCCCGGACGTAGATGCCGCTGTAGTACGCGCCGTCCTCGTACGTGCCGGCGGCGAAGGTCACGTAGCGGCCGTTCTCGCTGATGGTCGGGCGCTGGCCGACGAAGTCGGTGAACTCGGCGCCCGAGTCCTGGACGCTGACCCGCTCGACCGTGCCGCGCCGCAGGTCGCGTACGTAGACGTCGGGCCAGGTGTCGGTGTCGCCGGGCGTGAGGTTCTTCGCCTCCGACGAGAAGACGACGTACCGCCCGTCGGCGCTGACGTCCGGCAGCTCGGAGGCCCCGTCGGACTGCGCCCCGGCGGCCGTGACGCTCACCCGCTCGGTGCGGGGCGCGTCGGCGGCCGCGGGTGCGGCGACGGCGGCGGGCAGGGCCGTGGCCGTGACGGCGGCGACGAGTGCGGCGGCCGTCAGGGCGGCGCGGCACTTGGTGCGGTGCGTGGAGCTGCGGTGTGTGGTGCCGTGGTGCGTGGAGCTGCGGTGCATGGTCAGATCCCCCGTGCTTGCTCGGTGTTCACGACGTGCGGTGGTCGGTGCGCACTATGTCTGTGATGCGCGAGATGGCCGCATGGTTGCGGTGCGCGTCCGGGTCATGTCCGGGTCACATCCGGGTCAGTGGATGCGGCGGCGGCCCACAGGGATACAAGCGCACCACCCGAACACACACAATCCGCAGGAATGCGTACAACCTAGACGGGGGTCTCCGGGTCGCGCGGGCCGGACGTGAGCGTTCCGTCCAGGAACTCCTGGACGTGCGCGAGGATTTGGTCGCGGCCCGTGCCGCGCAGGCCGATCGCCACGTGGATGGAGAATCCGTCGAGCAGCGCCCGGAGGCGGGCCGCGAACCGGTCGGGGTCCAGGGGGCCGAACTCGCCGCGCGACACGCCTTCGGCGAGCAGCGCCACCAGGTCGCGGTGCCAGGCGCTCTCGATGGCGACCTGGCGGTCGCGCTCGTCGTCGGCGGCGTTCAGGGAGCGGTTCCAGACCTCCAGCCACAGGGTCCAGTGCGGGTCGCCGGGCGCGTCGGGCACGTACAGGTCGACGTACGCGTCCAGCCGCTCGCGGGCCGTGCCCCGCCGGGCGAGCAGCCGGCCGCGCTCGGCGCCGAGCGCGGCCTCGCTCCACTCCAGGGTGCGCAGGAGCAGCTCGTCCTTGGTGCGGAAGTAGTAGAGGAGGTGGCCGCTGCTCATGCCGACCTCGCGGCCGAGCGCGGCCATGGTCAGCTTCTCCAGGCCGCGCTCGGCGATCATCTCCATGGCCGCGGCCAGCACGTCCTCGCGCGGGGGCGCGTTCTTGCGGCGGGCGGCCTGGGCCACGGGGACTCCTGCGATGACTCGTCTGACGCTAGATCTTCGGCTGCTGCTGGGTGATGCAGTGGATGCCACCACCCCCGGCAAAGATCGTACGGGCGTCCACGAGCGTCACGGTCCGCTCCGGGAAGAGGCGGCGGAAGATGCCCGCCGCGATCTCGTCGCGCGGGTCGTCGAAGGCGCACAGGACGACGCCGCCGTTGCACAGGTAGTGGTTGATGTAGGAGTAGTCGACCCAGCCCTCGTCGTCGGTGAGGACGGTCGGCGCGGGCACCTCGACGATCTGAAGGGCACGGCCCCGGGCGTCGGTCTGTCCGCGCAGGACGCCGATGATCTCCTTGCTGACCTCGTGGTCCGGGTGGGCGGGGTCCTGCTGGGAGTGGACCAGGACGACGCCGGGCGCGGCGAAGGCAGCGACGATGTCGACGTGCCCCCGGGTGCCGAACCGGCCGTAGTCGCCGGTCAGGCCGCGCGGCAGCCAGATCGCCTTGCGGGTGCCGATGCGGGCGTGGACCGCCTCCTCGGCCTGCTCGCGGGTCAGGCCGGGGTTGCGTCCCGGGTCGAGCTGGACCGTGTCGGTCAGCAGGACGGTGCCCTCGCCGTCGACGTGGATGCCGCCGCCCTCGTTGACCAGGGGCGAGGAGTGGACGGGCACGCCCGCGAGGTCGGCGACATGCCGGGCGATCTTCGCGTCGTGCTCCCAGCGGGCCCAGTCCTGGCCGCCCCAGCCGTTGAACGTCCAGTCCACGGCGGCCAGTTGCTTGCCCTCGCGGACGAAGGTGGGGCCGATGTCCCGCATCCACGCGTCGTCCAGATCGCGCTCGACCAGGTCGATGTCCGGGCCCAGGAGCGCGCGGGCCGACTCGCTCTGGCCGGTCCCGACGACCATCGTGACGGGCTCGAAGCGGCGTACGGCACGGGCGACGCCCGCCCAGGCGGCCCGCCCCTCGGCGAGCTCGCGCTCGTCCGTGAAGGTGGGGTTGGGGCCGGGCCAGGCCATCCAGGTGCGTTCGTGCGGGGCCCACTCGGCGGGCATGTGGAAGGTCATCGTGATCCCTCGGGAGAGGACGGGACTGCGGAAAGGGCTGCGGGGCTACGGGGCTACGGGGCTACGGGGCTACGGGACGGGCTACAGGAAGTAGAGGCGGTTGAGCGAGACCGAGTCGGCGGGCTCGGACCTGACCGGGTTTCCGTCGAGCGTGACCAGGCCGGAGCGCTGGTCGACGTCGATCGATCCGGTGCGCGAGTTCAGGCGCAGGTCGGCGGGGCCGATGCCCCGGGTGCCCCGCACGGCGACCCGGCGCCGCCGGGTGGGCATCCGGTCGTTGCCCTGGTCGACGGCGGCCCGCGCGACGAACGCCACGGAGATGTCGGCGGGCGTCGCGCCGTACGCGCCGAACTGCGGGCCGAGGACGAGGGGCTCGCAGGTGTCGGTCGCGGCGTTCGGGTCGCCCACGACGCCGTAGGCGGGGAAGCCGGACTTGAGGACCAGCTGCGGCTTGGCGCCGAAGAACTCGGGGCGCCAGAGCACGATGTCGGCCATCTTGCCGACCTCGATGGACCCCACCTCGTGGGCCAGGCCGTGGGCGATGGCGGGGTTGATGGTCAGCTTGGCCATGTAGCGCAGGACGCGCGCGTTGTCGTCGCCGTCGCCGTCGCCCTCCAGCGGGCCGAGCTCGGCCTTCATCTTCCCGGCCATCGCGAAGGTCCTGCGGACGGTCTCGCCCGCGCGCCCCATGCCCTGCGCGTCCGAGGAGGTGATGCCGATGGCGCCCAGGTCGTGCAGCACGTCCTCGGCGCCCATGGTCCCCGCGCGGATGCGGTCGCGGGCCATCGCCGCGTCGCCCGGCAGGTCCGTCTTGAGGTCGTGGACCGAGACGATCATGCCGTAGTGCTCGGCGACGGCGTCGCGCCCGAAGGGCAGCGTGGGGTTGGTGGAGGAGCCGATGACGTTCGGCACGCCCGCCATCTTCAGCACGTTCGGGACGTGTCCGCCGCCGCAGCCCTCGATGTGGAAGGCGTGGATCGTGCGCCCTTCCAGGACCTTGAGGGTGTCCTCCACCGACAGGCACTCGTTCAGCCCGTCGCTGTGCAGGGCGACTTGTACGTCGTGCTCCTCGGCCACCCGCAGCGCGGTGTCCAGGGCACGGGTGTGGGCGCCCATGTCCTCGTGCACCTTGAAGCCCGATGCACCGCCCTCGGCGAGCGCCTCGATCAGCGGGGCGTCGTGCGAGGACGAACCCCGGCCCAGGAAGCCGATGTTGACCGGCCAGGCGTCGAAGGCGTTGAACGCGTGCCGCAGCGCCCAGGGCGAGTTGACGCCGACGCCCCAGACGGGGCCGAACTCCTGGCCGATGATCGTGGTGACGCCGGAGGCGAGCGAGGCCTCCATGATGCGCGGCGAGAGCAGGTGGACGTGGGTGTCCACGGCTCCGGCGGTGGCGATGAGCCCCTCGCCCGAGACGATGGACGTGCCGGTGCCGACGACGACGTCGACGCCGTCGAGGGTGTCGGGGTTGCCGGCCCGCCCTATGGCGTGGATGCGGCCCTCCCTGATGCCGACCGACACCTTGCGGATGCCCTGCACGGCGTCGATCACCAGGACGTTGCTGATCACGACGTCACAGGTCTCGCGGACCGCGGCGGCCTTCAGGTGCAGCCCGTCACGGGCGGTCTTGCCGAACCCGGCGAGGAACTCCTCGCCGTACTTCTGCGCGTCGGACTCCACCCGGACGGTCAGACCGGAGTCGCCGAGCCGGACCCGGTCACCGGCGCGGGGACCGTGCGTGGCGGCGTACGCGTACGGATCGATGCTCATCGGTCGGCTCCTCCGTCTGCTCCTGCTGCTCCTTGCCCGGCGGCCGGGTCCGCTCCTCGCTCAGCGGCTCGGTCCGCTCCCAGGTAGCCGCAGGCCACGGCCCTGCGCAGGGCTTCTTCCTTGGCGCCGGGCGCGTCCAGGGCGCCGTCCACCAGACCGGCGAAGCCGATCGCGACGCGCTCGCCGCCGATCGGCACGAGCCCGACCTCGACGCTCTCGCCGGGCCCGAAGCGCACGGAGGACCCGGCGGGCACCGCGAGCCGCATGCCGTACGCGGCCGAGCGGTCGAAGTCGAGCCGGGGGTTGGCCTCGAAGAGGTGGAAGTGCGAGGTCACGGAGACGGGCACCGACGCGGTGTTGTGCACGGTGAGCGTCACGGCGGGCGCGAGCTCCGCGTGCTCCGGTCCGGGCAGCAGCGCCCCCGGGCCAGCACTGCCGAGACCCTCGCCGATCGGTTCCGACACCACCGCGAGCCGGGAGCCGTCGTCGAAGACGGCCTCCACGTGCACCTCGGTCACGACGTCCGCGACGCCCGGCAGGACGTCGTCGGGACCGAGGACCGAGCGGGCCCGTTCGATCGCCTCGGCGAGCCTGGCGCCGTCGCGGGCCGCCTCGCACACCGTGTCCGCGATCAGCGCGGTCGCCTCGGGGACGTTGAGTCTGAGGCCGCGCGCCTTGCGGGCCCTGGCCAGCTCGGCCGCCCCGAAGAGCAGCAGCCGGTCGCGTTCCGTGGGGGTAAGCCGCACGCCACCACACCTCCATCGTTTGAACAACACTCTAACCACGAGACAGATCCAACGGAAACATTGACGTGCCATCATGCGGTAGGTCACATTGAGCGGCACTCAAACAGTCGAACGGCGACCTGTGTGCGCAGGCCGCCACGATCGAGCGTCAGGGGCACCCTCATGCCGATGGAACAGCGCGGGGTCGACACCATCCCGGACGGGGAACGCACCAGCGGTCCCCGCGATCTCATCTCGATCCTGCTCGGATCCAACCTCTGCCTCGGGGTGATCGTCTTCGGCTGGCTGCCGGTGTCGTTCGGCCTCGGCTGGTGGGCGTCGGTCACCTCCGTGGTGGCGGGCACGGTCATCGGCACGGCCCTGACCGCGCCGCTGGCACTGGTCTCGCTGCGCACCGGGACGAACCTCTCCACGTCCTCCGGGGCGCAGTTCGGCGTGCGGGGCCGTCTGGTCGGTTCGGTCGTCGGGCTCCTGCTCTCCCTCGGCTACACCGCGCTGACCGTCTGGATCGGCGGCGACGTGATGGTGGGCGTCCTGCACCGCCTGACGGGACTCCCGTCGAGCGGCCTGTCGTACGGGATCGTGTACGCGCTGCTCGCCGCGGCCACGGTGACGGGCGCGGTCTACGGCTACCGGGTGCTGCTGCGCCTCTCGCGCGTCCTCGCGGTCGGCATGACGGTGCTGCTCGTCCTCGGGGTGGTGGCGTACGCCCCCGACTTCACGACGTCGGCGCTGCCCGACGCGGGCGGCTACCTCCTCGGCTCGTTCTGGCCGACGTGGCTCCTGGCCCTGGTGGCGGCGGGTCTCAGCGGCCCGATCGCGTTCATCACGCTCCTGGGCGACTACACGCGCTACATCTCCCCCCGCCGGCACAGCTCGCGCACGGTCCTGCACGCTTCCTGGGCCGGCCTGCTCGCCGGGCTCCTGGTCCCGCAGCTCTTCGGCACGTTCACGGCGTACGCGGCGGGCGCGGCCCTCGACTACGCGGGGCCGCTGGTGTCCGCGTCCCCCGGCTGGTACCTGGTCCCGCTGCTTCTCGCCGCCTCGGCGGGCTCGGTCGGCAACGCCGGTCTGATGCTGTACTCGATGGGCCTGGACCTGGACGCGATCCTGCCGCGCGCCTCGCGGGCCCGGGCCACCTACACCGTGGCGGTGGTCGCCACGGGGTGCGTGTTCGTGGGGCACTACGCGTGGGAGGCGCAGGACGCGATGACGTCCTTCGTCCTCCTCCTCACGGCGGTCGGCACACCGTGGGCGGTGATCACCCTGATCGGCTTCGCGCGCTGCGGGGGCGTGTACGACGCGGAGGCGCTCCAGGTCTTCAACCGCCGCTCCAGGGGCGGGCTCTACTGGTACCGGTCGGGCTGGAACGTCCCGGCGACGGTGAGCTGGGCCCTGGGAGCGGTGGTCGGCGTGGCGGCGGTCTCGCTCCCCTCCTACGAGGGCCCGCTGCTCTCGCTCACCGGCGGGGTGGACTGCAGCTTCCTGCTGTCGGGCGTGGTGGGAGGTCTCGCGTACGCGGTCCTGGAACGCAAGGCGGCGCCGGAACCGGCCGCCGACCCCGCGATCGGCGTGCCCACGCCGTGATCAGCGCGCCGACCGACACCCTTTGCGGCGCCCCGGCACACAGGCAGGCCCCCGGGGAGCTGATCTCCCCGGGGGCCTGCCCATCCGTGCGGTCGGCTCTCAGCCGAGGTCGTGCATCCAGCCGTGGCGGTCCTCCGCCGTGCCGCGCTGGACGTCCAGGAGCGCCTCGCGGAGCTTCATCGTGACCGGGCCCGGCTCGCCGCCGCTCTGCGTCCACTCGCCCGAGCGGCACTTGACCGTGCCGACGGGGGTGATCACCGCGGCGGTGCCGCAGGCGAAGACCTCGGTCAGGGTGCCCTCGGCCGTGTCCGCCTGCCACTGGTCGATCGAGACGCGCGCCTCCTCCGACCGGTAGCCGAGGTCCCGGGCGACCGTGAGCAGCGAGTCCCGGGTGATTCCGGCGAGCAGCGAGCCGGTCAGGGTGGGCGTGACGATCTTGTCCCCGTACACGAAGTACAGGTTCATGCCGCCGAGCTCCTCCACCCACTTGTGCTCGACGGCGTCCAGGTAGGCGACCTGGTCGCAGCCCTTCTCCGCCGCCTCGGCCTGCGCGAGCAGGGACGCCGCGTAGTTGCCGCCGGTCTTGGCGTCACCCACACCGCCCGGCACCGCGCGCACGCGGTCCTCGGACAGCCAGATCGAGACGGGCTTGACCCCGCCGGGGAAGTAGGCGCCGGCGGGCGAGGCGATCACGATGAACAGGTACTCGTTGGCCGGCTTCACGCCGAGCCCGACCTCGCTCGCGATCATGAACGGGCGCAGGTACAGCGACTCCTCGCCGCCGTGCGCCGGGACCCACGCCTTGTCCGCCTTCACCAGCGCGTCGCACGCCTCGATGAACGTCTCGACCGGCAGCTCCGGCATCGCGAGGCGCCGCGCCGACCGCTGGAAGCGCTCCGCGTTCGCCTCGGGACGGAAGGAGGCCACCGAGCCGTCGGGGCGGCGGTAGGCCTTCAGGCCCTCGAAGATCTCCTGCGCGTAGTGCAGGACGTTGGTCGCCGGGTCGAGGGAGAGCGGGCCGTAGGGCACGAGCTGGCCGTCGTGCCAGCCGCGGCCCTCCGTCCACTTGATCGTCACCATGTGATCGGTGAAGTGGCGACCGAACCCGGGGTTGGCCAGGATCGCCTCGCGCTCCGCCGTCGACAGCGGGGACGAGGTGGGCTTGAGCTCGATCGAGGGTGTCGGCGTCGTCGTCATGAGTACTAGTCCTTCACGGTGTGATGGTGACGGACCGCGCTCACGCCTGTACTTCTCGTACTAGGACGTCCGAGTAACCCTGTATTCCGCGGCCCCACGTTCGATTATCGCTCGTGGGGCGCCGAGGAAGAAACAGCGTGAATGCGGCCCGGGTGTCGATGGTGGCACCCGGAGCCGCATACGAGAAGCCGCCGGGTGGTGAACCGGACCCGGCGGCTTCTGCGTCAGAACGATGAGCCCCGGGTCAGCCCGCTACTCGTACGGCGAGCGCGTCGCCGATCTGCTCGGTGGTGCGGACCGTGTCGCCGCGCTCCGCGAGGTCGGCCGAGACGGCGGCCTCGATGCGCGCGGCCTCGTCCTCGTGGCCGAGGTGGCGCAGGAGCAGCGCGACGGACAGGACGGTGGCCGAGGGGTCGGCCTTGCCCTGGCCCGCGATGTCCGGGGCCGAGCCGTGCACGGGCTCGAACATCGAGGGGAACTCGCGGCTCGGGTTGATGTTGCCGGAGGCCGCGACGCCGATGCCGCCGGAGACGGCCGCGGCGAGGTCGGTGATGATGTCGCCGAAGAGGTTGTCGGTGACGATCACGTCGAAGCGGGCCGGGTCGGTGACGAGGTAGATCGTCGCGGCGTCGACGTGGATGTAGTCGGTGGTGACGTCGGGGAACTCCTTGGCCACCTCGTTGAAGACGTTCGTCCAGAGGTGACCCGCGTACGCCAGGACGTTGTTCTTGTGGACCAGCGTCAGCTTCTTGCGCGGGCGGGCCTGGGCGCGGGCGAAGGCGTCACGGACGACGCGCTCCACGCCGAAGGCGGTGTTGACGGAGACCTCGGTCGCGACCTCGTGCGGGGTCCCGGTCCGGATCGAGCCGCCGTTGCCGGTGTACGGGCCCTCGGTCCCTTCGCGTACGACGATGAAGTCGATCTCGGGCTCGCCCTTGAGGGGGGTCGCCACGCCCGGGAGCAGCTTCGAGGGCCGCAGGTTGACGTGGTGGTCGAAGAGGAAGCGGAGCTTCAGCAGGAAGCCGCGCTCCAGGACGCCGGACGGGACCGAGGGGTCACCGATCGCGCCGAGGAGGATCGCGTCGTACTGCTTGAGGGCCTCGACGTCGGCGTCGGTGAGGGTCTCACCGGTCGCGTGGTAGCGCTTGGCGCCGAAGTCGAACTCCTTGGTCTCCAGCTTCACATCCTGCGGGAGGACGGCGCCTAGGACCTTGAGCCCCTGGGCCACGACTTCCTGGCCGATTCCATCACCGGGGATCACTGCGAGATTGATGCTGCGAGACATGCGAGCACCCTACGCTCCGTCCCACGGGATGACACAAGCTGTCCGACATCCGGACACCCCTGGTCACGCCACCGGTGCGTCACCACATGGCCACCCGCCCTTCATCCCGGGGCCTGGCGGGAGTTGGAGGCCACCGGGAAGCCTGTCGGCATGGACACCCCCGATGTCGGCATACCGGAGCGGCTCGCGGCCGGGATGAGCATGCCGGAGCAGCACGCGTACCTGCGCGGGAAGTTCTCCCGGCGCAAGGTCCTCGCCGGTTCGTTCGCCGCGGCCGGCACGGTCGGCGGCATGGGCCTGCTCGCCGGCAGCTCCGGCGGCGCCCGGAGCGAGAACGCCGCGGCGTCGGGCCCGCTCACCGCGTGGTCCGCGCCCGCTGCGCCGGTCAAGGTCGACGGCGGCCTGGTCGCGCCCTTCGCCCGGCACCTCGCCTTCGGGGCGGACCCCAAGACGCAGATGAGGGTCTCCTGGCAGGTGCCGTTCGCGGTGAAGTCGCCGTACCTGCGGGTGGGGCTCAAGCCCTGGGAGCTGAGCCGGAAGATCGAGGCGGAGGTGCGCGATCTGCACACCCCGTCCCTGTCGAAGAAGCTGCCCGCGGTCGAGCAGTACTACCTGCACGCGGCCCTGGACGGCCTGCGGCCGGGCACGACGTACTACTACGGCGTCGGACACGAGGGCTTCGATCCGGCGTCGCCGCAGCGCCTGGGGACGCTCGGCACCTTCCGCACGGCCCCGGCGACCCCGGAGACGTTCGTCTTCACGGCCTTCGGCGACCAGGGCGTGAGCTACGACGCGCTCGCCAACGACCAGCTGATCCTGGGCCAGAACCCGTCCTTCCATCTGCACGCGGGCGACATCTGCTACGCGGACACCACCGGGCACGGCAAGGAGACCGACACGTACGACGCTCGCGTGTGGGACACCTTCCTCGCGCAGACGGAGTCCGTGGCGAAGTCGGTGCCCTGGATGGTGACGACCGGCAACCACGACATGGAGGCGTGGTACTCGCCGAACGGCTACGGCGGCCAGTCGGCCCGCTGGTCGCTCCCGGACAACGGCTTCGACCCGCGGAACGCGCCGGGCGTCTACTCCTTCACGTACGGCAACGTCGGCGTCGTGGCGCTGGACGCGAACGACGTCTCGTACGAGATCCCGGCCAACCGGGGCTACACCGACGGCAAGCAGACCGCCTGGCTGGACCGGCGCCTGGGCGAGCTGCGGGCGGACGAGTCCGTCGACTTCGTCGTGGTCTTCTTCCACCACTGCGTGTACTCGACGGCGACGCACGCCTCCGACGGAGGGGTGCGCGACGCGTGGCTCAGGCTGTTCGCCGAGCACCAGGTGGACCTGGTGGTCAACGGCCACAACCACGTCTACGAGCGGACCGACGCGATCAGGAACGGCGAGGTCGGCAAGCCCGTGCCGGTCGGCGCGTCGACGGATCCGACGCGCGACGGCATCGTGTACGTCACCGCGGGCGGCGCGGGCAAGGACCTCTACAGCTTTCCGGCCGGAGTGGCGGACAGCTTCGAGGGGAACGTCGCGGACCGGGAGTCGGTCGAGTCGTTCCACTGGACGAAGGCGCGCCATCGCGATCCGGACACGGTGGAGTGGTCACGCGTGCGCTACACCGGCTTCTCGTTCCTCGCGGTGGAGGTGACGGCCGGTGCGCACCCGAAGCTGACGGTCTCCGCGCTCGCCGAGAGCGGCGAGCGCGTGGACCACTTCGAGGTGGTGCGGGGCATGTAGGGACGCCGGAGGCGCGGGCGGGTCAGTGACCCGTCTCGCCGCCGTTGTCCCTGCGGTCGAGGGCGCGCTGAAGAGCCGCTGCGGCGTTCTTGCGCTCGGAATCGCTGGTACGGGAGGCGTGTCGGACTCGGCGTGCGGTCGTCTCGGCCATGAGAGATCCATTCCTTGAGGGAAGGGTGATTTCGAGACGCCGGGGGGCGGGGAGCGTGGAGCCGCAGGGGTTGCCTGCACGGGGCTCCGGCTCACGACCGCCATTCGCTTGGTCGAGCGAGACGTTCGGCTCCTACAAAGCTAAGCGAGGACGGAGCGTCTGTCTCCACAATTACTCGGACTTCCTACTATCTGAGACGGCCTTCCCTCGACCACGGCTCCCACCTGCACAAATGCCGAGCTGCCGGAAGCGCACACCGCAGGTCGCGGTCACATGCCCATGCCGCCGTCCACGGGAAGTCCCGCCCCGGTGATGAACCGGGCGGCGTCGGACGCGAGGAAGACCACGGCGTCGGCCATGTCGGCCACCTCGCCGAGCCGCCCCAGCGGGGTCAGGCCCACGACGTCCCCCACGGCGGCCTCCGCGCTGGGCCACAGCCCCAGGGTCTCCATGTCCTGCGCGAGGCGGGCCCCCATCTCGGTGGGAACCAGCCCCGGGTAGACGCAGTTGACGCGCACGCCGTAGCCGAGCTTGCCGGACTCCAGGGCGGCCACCCGGGTGAGCCGGTCGACCGCGGACTTCGTGGCGGCGTAGCCCGCGATGCCGGGGAAGGGGATCGTCGCGGCCACCGACGACACGTTGACGATCGCGCCGCCCCGCCCGGCGGGGCCGCCGGGCCGCATCGCACGGAAGGCGTGCTTCGTGCCGAGCCCGACACCGAGGACGTTCACGTCCAGCATCCGGCGGACGTCTCGCGGGTCGAGGTCGACGAGCAGTCCGGAGATCTCGACACCGGCGTTGTTGACGACGATGTCCAGGCCGCCGAGCGCGTCCACGGCGCGCGCGACGGCCGACTCCCACTGCGCGTCGTCGGTCACGTCGAGCGGGACGAAGGCCGCGGTGCCGCCTTCCTTGCACAGCGCGTCGGCGGTGGCGCGGCCCGCGTCCTCCTGGACGTCGGCGACCACCACCCCGGCGCCGGCCCGGACGAGGGCCTCGGCCATGCCCGCGCCGAGGCCCTGCGCCGCCCCGGTCACCAGGGCCGTGCGCCCCTTCAAGTCGTACACGTTCACGGGGATCTCCTCCTGCGGGCGACAGCGACGACGGCGCCGCGCGCGTCCACCCGGCCGGACGGGGCGCGTGACGTGGGTCACACCATAAGAGGAGTCACGGGTCGCCGCCGGTCGTCCCGGCGGCAACTCCCCCGCGCAGGGTGGGAGTTGGTAGAGTGCGGCCTTTTGCCGCCGGCCGTCACCGGCGGGGGCGGCGGAGCTGGAGCCGCGCACACGCGGCGTCCACGGGGCCCGGCGTCACAGGATGTCGCCGTCACGCCAGTCGAAAAGCAGCTCGTACGAGGGGTCCAGGTCCACGCCCCACAGCAGCGGAGGCTCCTCGTCCGGCAGCGGGGTAGCGCCGCCCGGCCCGAGGACCGCGACCGCGCCCTTCCACTCCTGCCAGCCGCGCCCGAGGTAGAGCCGCTGCCCCTCGTCCGACGCGGAGAGCGCGCCGAGCGCGTACGCCCCGTCGATCACCCGCTCCAGAGCGCCCATCACCCGGCCGCCCAGGCCCTGCCGCTGCCGGTCGGGGCGGACGGCGACCGCTTCGACGTACCCGACGCGCAGCGAACGGCCGTCGTGCAGGATCCGGCGCTGGACCACGGAGCCGTGCGCGAGCAGGAGACCGGAGTCGTCGTGCACGAGCGCGTGCATCCCGCCGAGGCCGTGGTCCCAGTCGTGATCGCTGAAGTCGCCGTCGAACGCCTCGTCCATCAGCGCGCGGGCGGCGCGGAGTTCGGCGGGGTCCAGATCGCAGGTATGGGCCGTACGCAGCGTGGTCACCCGTCCACCGTACTCAGGCCATATCTGAGTACGCACCCCGATTTGTGCGCGTCCCGACGGCGGCAGAGTCGGTGCCATGAACGGCCTCTACGCTCTCAAGCCCTGGTACGCGGACCGGTTGTCCGGCGTACGCGGCGCGCTCGCCCGCCGCGAGGTGTCGCCCGACACCCTCACCGCGGCGGGCGTGCTCTGCGCGGCCGGTGCGGCCGCGGCACTGGCCTGGCTGCCGGCGCCGTTCGCGGCGCTCCCGGTGGCCGTGCTGCTCGCCGCCCGGCTCGCCTTCGCGAACCTCGACGGGGCGCTGGCACGGGACACGGGCCGTACGACGCGGCGTGGCGCGCTCCTGAACGAACTGGGCGACCGGGCGGCCGATCTGGCCGTCCTCGCGGGCTTCCTGACGCTCGCCCCGCTGTGGCTGGTGGCGACGGCGGGGCTCGCGGCGACGCTGCCCTCGTGGATGTCGCTCGCGGGCGCGGCGGCGGGCGCGCCCCGCCTGAACGGGGGCCCGGTCGGCAAGACGGAGCGCTGCGCCCTCGTGGTCCTCGCGGCGGCCTCCGGGTGGGCGGTCGCGGTGCTCGTGGTGATCGCGGCGGGCTCGGCGCTCACGGCGGCGGTGCGGTTCGCGCGCCTGTGGCGGGCGCTGGGCCACGCGGACCCCAAGGCAGCGCGATGAGCGCCGCGTTCATCGCGGGGGAAGCCGCCGGGCGCGCCCTGCCCGTGGTCGCCGGGGTGCTCGGCGCCGGTGGCGTGGCGGTCGCCGCGCTGCCCTCGCGGATACGGATGCGGGCCGAGCTGCGCAAGCGGTGGCGGACCTGGGCGCTGGCCGCGCCGCTGTTCCTCGGCGCGTTCTTCCTGGGCCGGGCGGGGGCGTTCGCGCTCGCGGCCGGGCTCGGGGTGGTCGCCGTCGGCGAGTACGCGCGCATGGCGGGCCTCCCGCGGGGCGAGCGCGCGGTGCTGGGGGTGGCCGCGGCCGCCGTGCCGGGCGTCGCCTGGGCCGCGCCCGGCGCCTTGGACCTGCGGACGGCGGGCGTGCTCCTGGTCGCCGCCGCCGGTGTGGCCCTCTTCTCGGGGGACGCCGGGCGGGGCTTCACGCGGGCGAGCCGGACGGTCTTCGGGCTGCTCTGGATCCCGGTCCCGCTGAGCGGGCTCGTCCTGCTCGGCGACACCGCCGTGGCGGTGGGCGTCGCGGTGGCGTTCGGGGACGTGGGCGCGTGGTGCGGGGGGACGGCGCTCGGCCGCCGGGGGCCGTTGGCCCGGCCGCTCTCGCCGCTCTCCCCGAACAAGACCTGGGCGGGCGTGGTGGGCGCCGCCGCCGCGACGGGCGCCGCGCTGGCCGCGGTCGGCTCGTTCTCCCCGGTGCTGTGGGCGGCGGTGCTCGTGGGCTGCGTGCTCGGGGATCTCCTGGAGTCGATGGTCAAGCGCGAGGCGGGGGTGAAGGACGCGGGGAGCTGGCTGCCCGGGTTCGGCGGCCTGCTGGACCGGATCGACTCACTCCTTGTGGCCCTGCTCCTGACGATGGTGGTGACGCTGTGAGGGGTCTGACGAAGCCGAGGACGAGCACGAAGACAAAGACGAAGACCAAGCCCAGGACGATGACGATGACGCGGACCGGGGCGGGGTCGGGGGCGCGGACCAGGGTGCGCTCGGCGCAGGGGCACGGCGAGGCGGTGGACCGAGCCCGCCGCCCGGCGGAGGAGGACGTACGCGGCGGAGCCGGTGTCCGGCGGCGGTCCAGGCCGGGCGCGGTCCTGCGCCGCGCCCTCTGGTGGACCCTCCTCACCCTCACCGGCGGAGTCGAGCGGCGCGGCCGGCTGCCGGCCGGCGGCTGTGTGGTCGTGGCGAACCACGCGTCCCACGCGGACACCGCCGCCCTGCTCGCGGCGCTGGACGCCCGCCACGCCCCGGAGATCGGCGCCGCCGCCGACTACTGGTTCGCCTCCCCCTGGCGCAAGCGGATCTGTAGCCGCCTGGCCGCGGGGTTCCCCGTGCGCCGCACCGGGGGCGGCATGGACGACCTGCTCTCCAGGGCGGACGGCCTGCGCGCGGGCGGAGCCGTGGTGCTCTTCCCGGAGGGCACCCGTGCGCGCGCCGGTGAACTGGGCGCCTTCCACAAGGGCGCCCTGATCCTGGCCCGGCAGGCGCACGTGCCCGTCGTCCCGGTGTCCATCGACGGCACCGCCCGCCTCCTGCCCAAGCACGGCACGCTCCGCCCCGCCCTGGTGCGGGTCCGCATCGGAGCCCCGCTGCCCCCGGACACCACCCCGGAGGCGGCACGGGACGCGGTGGCGGAACTGCACCGGCGTACGCGGGGCGAACCGCTCAGGGATTGTGCGGCCCGTAGGCGGGCCGCCGCCGTCATCGGCTCCCGCCGAGGCCTCCTGGCCGCCTTCGCCTGGGCCTTCGCGGAGGCGCTGAGCTGGCCCCTGATGCCGGAGCTCTTCCTGGCGATCGCCTGCGTGGCGGTGCCGCGCCGGGCCCTGAAGCTGTCCGTGACGGCCCTCGCGGGCAGCCTGGCGGGCGGCCTGCTCGCACTCCAACTGGCTGCCTGCGGGGTGCAGTTGCCGCAGCCCCTGACCACGGACCGGATGCGCGCGGAAGTACGCGCCGAACTCGCCGTCGAGGGCGCGGCGGCCGTCCGCCACCAGCCCTGGAACGGCATCCCCTTCAAGGTGTACGCACATGAGGCGGGCCGCGCCGACGTCCCGCCGCGGGAGTGGCTGGCCCGGTCGGCGCTCTCCCGCGGCTCGCGCACCCTCACCGTCGGCCTCGCCTTCGGGGCCTTCGGGTTCCTGGTGCACCGGCTGCGCAGGTTCTACGGCCTGTACCTGGGCCTGCTCGGCGCCGGCTTCACGGCCGGCCTCTCGCTGATCGTGGCGGGCTGGAGCTGAACCCCGGCCCCCCCCCGGCCGGAAATTGGTCTGCACCATGGCGCGGGCGACACCGCCCGCAGCAGAATCGGACCCATGTCTGAGACAGAGCAGCAGCAAGAGTGGACCCCCGTCCACGGCGAGCCCTACCGCTCCGTGCCCTACCGCCCCGAGCGCATGCCCGCGTCCCAATCCCTTGCCAGGTCAGCCGAGTTGAGGGAGCGGATGCGGGAGCGGCGCACGGTACGCCAGTTCGCGCCCGACCCGGTGCCCCCGCAGGTCGTACGGGACGCCATCGCGTGCGCCGCGACGGCCCCGTCCGGCGCTCACCAGCAGCCGTGGACGTTCGTCCTCGTCCAGGACCCGGAGGTGCGCCGGCTCATCCGGGAGGCCGCCGAGCACGAGGAGCGCGTCAGTTACGACGGGCGTCTGGGCGAGGAGTGGCTCGCGGCCCTGCGCCCGCTCGGCACGGACGAGGTGAAGCCGCATCTGACGGACGCGCCCGCGCTCGTGGTCGTCTTCCAGCAGCGCTACTGGCTGGGCGAGGACGGCACCAAGCACAAGCACTACTACGTCGACGAGTCGGTGGGCATCGCGGTGGGGATGCTGCTGTCCGCCCTGCATCTGTCGGGCCTCGCGGCGCTGATCCACACGCCGAGCCCCATGCGGTTCCTGGGGCAGGTGCTCGGCCGGCCGGAGAACGAGAAGGCGTTCGCGGTGATCCCCGTGGGCTATCCGGCACCGGACTGCCGGGTCCCCGATCTCGTACGGAAATCGCTGGATCAGGTGCTGGTGGAGGTCTGAGCGGAGACCAACTCGCGCTCCAGGGACGGGTAGTCGGTGTACCCCTCGGCCCCGTGGGTGTAGAGGTGCGCCGCGTCGATCTCCTGGAGCGGCGCGTCCACGGCGAAGCGCTCCGGCAGGTCGGGGTTGGAGATGAAGGCGCGGCCGTACGAGACGAGGTCGGCGCGGCCTTCGGCGAGGACCGCCTCGCCCGCCTCCCGCGTGGTCGGGTCGCCGTTCTCGCCGACGTTGCCTATGAGCGTGCCGTGCCAGTGGGGGCGCAGGTCGTCGAGGGCCGGATAGCTGTCGTTGTCGGTGAGGTGGAGGTAGGCGAGGCCGAGGCCGTCGATCTCGTCGAGCAGCGCGCGGTAGACGGGGCCGGGGTCGGCCTCCGCCATGCCGAACTGCGGGTTGCCCGGCGAGAGGCGCAGGCCGAGGCGTTCGGCGCCGATGGCGTCGGCGACGGCACGGGTCACCTCGACGGCGAAGCGGATGCGGTCGGCGATCGAGCCCCGGCCGTACTCGTCGTCCCGGAAGTTGGTGTTGTCGGCGAGGAACTGGTGGATCAAGTAGCTGTTGGCGCCGTGCAGTTCGACCCCGTCGAAGCCCGCCGCGACGGCGTTGCGGGCCGCGGTGACGTGGTCGCGCACGGCGGCGTGGATCTCCTCGCGGGTCATCGCGCGGGGCACGACGGGGTCGGCCTTCCCTCCGCCGCTCACGTGGACACGGCCCGGGACGAGGACCGCGGAGGGCCCCGCGGGCAGGTCGCCGTCGATCCGGGCCAGGGGGTGGCCCTTGCGGCCGCCGTGCATGAGCTGGGCGTAGATCCTGCCGCCGGCCTCGTGCACGGCCTCGGTCACCGCACGCCAGCCCGCGATGTGGGCCGGGGTCTCCAGACCCGGGATGCGCCAGTCGCTCTGGCCGCTGCTCGCGGGCCAGATGCCCTCGGTGACGATGAGGCCGGCGCTCGCGCGCTGGGCGTAGTGGTCGGCGACCACCGGCAGGGGGGTGCCGTCGTCCGTGGCGCGGTGGCGGCTCATGGGGGCCATCACGATCCGATTGGGCAGACGCAGCCCGTGGGCGGTGGGCGCGGAATACGGTGTGAGGAGCTTGATGTTCGTCATGCCGGAACGGTAGAAGCTGACACCGGTGTCAGATTCAAGTGCGGAGGTACGCGGGACATGAGAATCGGCGAGCTGGCGAAGCGTACCGCTGTGAGCGAGCGGTCCCTGCGCTACTACGAGAAGCAGGGCCTGCTGCACGCGGACCGCACGCCGGGCGGCCACCGCGACTACCCCGAGGCGGCGGTCGACCGGGTCGTCCACATCCAGGAGCTGTTCGCGGCGGGCCTGTGCAGCGCGAAGATCGTGCAGCTGCTCCCCTGCATGCGCGACCAGGACGGCGGCCCTTCGGAGAAGGCCACGCCGTGGCTGGTGGAGGAACTGTCGGTGGAGCGGGCCAGGATCGACGGAATGGTGGAGGAGTTGCTGCGGGCCAGGGAGGTACTGGACGAGGTGATCTCCGCAGCCGCGGGCCGCTGAACGGGACCGAGGCCGGAGCGCCTGCCCCTCAGGAGAAACGCCGGGAGAACAGCACCGCCCCCGGCCGGGGTGGGGCCCAGGCCGGGGGCGGGGTAGAGGGGGCCGCGAGGCCCGGAGGGGCTAGCCCATGTGCGGGTAGGCGTACTCCGTCGGCGGAACCAGCGTCTCCTTGATGGCCCGCGTCAGAGTCCACCGCTGAAGGTTCTGCGGAGCCCCGGCCTTGTCGTTCGTGCCGGACGCACGCCCGCCGCCGAAGGGCTGCTGCCCCACGACCGCACCGGTCGACTTGTCGTTGATGTAGAAGTTGCCCGCCGCGTAGCGGAGCTTCTCCATCGTGTGGGCCGCGGCGGCGCGGTCGTTGGCGATGACCGAGCCGGTGAGGGCGTAGTCCGACGCCGACTCCATCTGGGTCAGCATCTCCTCGTACGAGTCGTCCTCGTAGACGTGGATCGCGAGGAACGGACCGAAGTACTCGGTGGTGAAGACCTCGTTCGTCGGGTCGGTGCACTCGACGACGGTCGGACGGACGAAGTAGCCGACCGAGTCGTCGTACGTGCCGCCCGCGACGATCGTGCAGGTCGGGTCGGCCGCCGCACGGTCGATGGCCGCCTTGTTCTTGGCGAACGCGCGCTCGTCGATGACGGCGCCGATGAAGTTCGTCAGGTCGGTGACGTCACCCATCTTGATGCCGTCGACCTCGGCCGCGAACTCCTCCTTGAAGCCGGAGTTCCAGATCGAGGCCGGGACGTACGCACGCGACGAGGCGCTGCACTTCTGGCCCTGGAACTCGAAGGAGCCACGGGTCAGCGCGGTCTTCAGGACGGCACGGTCCGCGGACGGGTGCGCGACGACGAAGTCCTTGCCGCCCGTCTCGCCGACGAGGCGGGGGTAGGTGCGGTAGTTGGCGATGTTCTCGCCGACCGTCTTCCACAGGTGCTGGAAGGTCGGGGTCGAGCCGGTGAAGTGGATGCCCGCCAGGTCGCGGTGGGTCAGGGCCACCTCGGAGACGGCGATGCCGTCGCCGGTCACCAGGTTGATGACGCCCTTGGGCAGGCCCGCCTCCTCCAGGAGCTGCATGAGCAGCACGGCGGCGTGGGTCTGCGTCGGGGACGGCTTCCACACGACCACGTTGCCCATGAGGGCGGGGGCGGTCGGCAGGTTGCCGGCGATCGCGGTGAAGTTGAACGGCGTGATCGCGTAGACGAAGCCCTCGAGCGGGCGGTGGTCCAGGCGGTTCCACACGCCGGTCGAGTTCGCCGGGGGCTGCTCGGCGAGCAGGTCACGGGCGTACTTGACGTTGAAGCGCCAGAAGTCGACGAGCTCGCAGGGCGTGTCGATCTCGGCCTGCTGGGCGGTCTTCGACTGGCCGAGCATGGTGGACGCGGCGAGCGTCTCGCGCCACGTCGTGGAGAGCAGCTCGGCGGCGCGCAGGATGATCGCGGCGCGGTCGTCGAAGGACATCGCGCGCCACGCCGGGGCGGCGGCGAGGGCGGCGTCGATCGCGTCCCGGGCGTCCTGCTGCGTGGCACCGCGGCCGGTGCCGATGACGGCCTGGTGGTTGTGCGGCTGCACGACCTTGAAGGGCTCACCGCCACCGAGGCGCTTGACGCCACCGATGGTCATCGGGAGCTCGATGGGGTTCTCGGAGAGCTCCTTGAGCTTGGTCTCAAGACGGGCGCGCTCCGGGGAACCGGGGGCGTAGCCGTGCACCGGCTCGTTGACCGGCGCGGGGACCTGGGTCACAGCGTCCATGAGTTCCGTATCTCCTTCAGGGGGGTCGGGGGAAGTCGGGAGAGGAGCTCTCAGCCCTTGGTGAGGATGGAGCGGGCGAAGAAGAGCAGGTTGGCCGGCTTCTCCGCGAGGCGGCGCATGAAGTATCCGTACCAGTCGGTGCCGTAGGCGGTGTAGACGCGCATCCGGTGGCCCTCGGCCGCGAGCCGCAGGTGCTCGTCGCTGCGGATGCCGTACAGCATCTGGAACTCGTACTCGTCCAGTTTGCGCCCGGCGCGGCGGCCGAGCTCCTGTGCGATGGAGATCAGCCGCGGGTCGTGGGACCCGATCATCGGGTACCCGTCGCCCTCCATGAGGATGCGCATGATCCGCACGTACGCCTTGTCGATCTCCGCCTTGTCCTGGTACGCGACCTCGGCGGGCTCCTTGTAGGCGCCCTTCACGATGCGGACGCGGCTGCCGGCGGCGGCCAGGCGGCGGGCGTCCTCCTCGGTGCGGAACAGGTACGACTGGATGACGCAGCCGGTCTGCGGGAAGTCCTTCCGCAGCTCCTCGTGGATGGCGAACATCGAGTCGAGGGTGGTGTGGTCCTCGGCGTCCAGGGTGACCGTGGTGCCGATCGCGGCGGCGGCCTCGACGACCGGGCGGACGTTGGCGAGGGCGAGCTCGTGGCCGCCTTCCAGCGCCTGGCCGAACATGGACAGCTTGACCGACATCTCGGCCTTCGTGCCGAGCCCGAGGTCCTTGAGGCGCTCGACGAGCTCCAGGTAGGCGTCGCGCGCGGCGGCGGCCTGCTCGGGCGTGGTGATGTCCTCGCCGACGACGTCGAGGGTGACCTCGAGGCCCTTGTCGGCGGCGTCCGTGATGATCGGCACGACCTCGTCCACCGTCTCACCGGCGATGAAGCGGTCGACGACCTGCTTGGTGCCCGGGGCCGCCGAGACGAAGCGGCGCATCTGGTCGCTGCGCGACGCGGCGAGGATCACGGGACCCAGCACGGGCACCTCCACGGAGAGTAGAACGGGGCCGTGTCCGGATACGGGTGACGAACCGGAACGGCACGGAGAACCACCGTGAAACTTAAGGATCCCTCCGATCCTGGGCCATCGACACCTGTCACGCATCCGTGCCCTGGATCTCAGACATCTGTCTGAGGGCAGGGGCGAACTACGTCAGAATGGACAGCGTGAAAGGCGACTACCAGGAACTGGTCGATGAGATCTCCGCCCTGCTCGGCGCGCCCGCGACGCTGGAGAACCGCGATTTCGAGCTGATCGCCTTCGGGGCGCACGACAGCGGGGGCGACAGCGACTTCGACGCGGCGGCCCTGGACCCGGTGCGCACCCGATCGATCCTCACGCGCCGCTCCACGGCCGGGGTCCGCACCTGGTTCGAGAGCTTCGGCATCACGCGCGCGACGGGCCCGGTCCGCATCCCGCCCACCCCCGAGGCGGGCGTCCACCGCGGCCGGATCTGCCTTCCCGTACGGCATCGGGGGTTCGCCCTGGGGTACGTATGGCTGCTCGACGACGAGCCCGGGCCGACGGACGCCCAGCTGGCCGCGGCCATGGAGGTGGCCTCCCGGATCGGGGCGCTGCTCGCCGACGAGGTGCAGGCCGGCGCGGATCTGACCCGGGAGTTCCGGGCCGTCCTGACGGCCGAGCGCGGCTGGCAGCGGGACATGGCGGTGGCCGACCTGCGCACGGCCCTCGGCCCGCGCGGCGAGGGCCTGCACGCGGTGGTCTGCGTCGCCCCCTGGCCCTCCGCCGACCCCGACTCCGCCCCCTCGGTCCGTACGGTGCAGGGGGCCACCGCCCTGTGCACGGTGCCGTGGGGCACGGCGGGCCAGAGCCTCGCGGTCCTGGTCAGGCTGCGCTCGGCGGACGTGTTCACCCCGGCGGTGTCGGCGGCCACCCGGCTCCTGGAGCCGGCCAAGGACGCGGCGGCCGGCATCGCGAACGCCCGGCACGGCCTGGACGAGCTCGGCGCCGCCTGGTGGGAGGCGTCGACGGCGGCCCGCGCGGCCCGCGCCGAACCCCGCTTCGCCCCGGTGGCCCAGTGGGCGGACGTGGGCCCCTACCGCCTGCTCACCTCCCTGCCCCCCGAGGCCGCACAGGACCCGGCGGCCCGCGCCCTCCTGTCCCCCGCCCACCGCGAACTGGCCCGCACCGCCGAGGTGTACCTCGACTGCGCGGGCCAAGCGGGGCGTACGGCAGCGGAGTTGGGGATCCACCGGCAGACGCTCTACTACCGCCTCTCCCGCGTGGAGCAGCTCACGGGGCTCGACCTGGACGAGGGCGAGGACAGGCTGCTGCTGCACATGGTCCTGAAAGCGTCACGACTGTAAGGGCCCGGCCACAGAAGGCGATCGGCGTGATCATCACCGGGTACCGTCGTGCCCGACCACGCACACAACTCCACAGGGGAGAGCGAACACCCGATGAAGTTCAAGTTGTTGGGACCCGCAGTCGCCGCCGTCGCCCTCGTCGGCACCACCCTCACCGGCGGCGCCGCCGTGGCGCAGACGCCCGCCGCGCCGGTGTCCGCCGCCGCGGCGCCCAGCTGCCTCAACGGCCTCACGAACGTTCCCGCCAAGGAAACCGTGAAGGTGCGCACCCACGCGAAGCTGTCGGCCACCGCCCGCGGCCAGTGGAACAAGGGGAAGAAGGGCTTCCTCTGCAACGACGGCAAGTCGATCACGGGGCAGAAGTACACGCTCTGCGGCAAGACGAGCACGAAGTGGCAGTACGGCATCACGAACGGCACGAACGTGAAGGGCTACGTCCCCGAGGCGTGCCTCAAGTGGGGCATCGGCGGCTGATCCCCGGCGGATCCCGGACGGTGCGGGCGGCGCGATGCCGCCCGCACCGGCATGTCAGGCCCCGGACAGCCGCCCCATCACGCGCCGCAGCCCCTCGGTGAGCTGCTCGGCGGTGGTCGCGGACTCCGGGTCGAAGAGCCACTGCACCATCAGGCCGTTGAGCAGCGTCGTGTAGAAGCGGCCCTCCGTCTCCACCACGTCCGGCGGGATCACGCTCTCCTCGATGCCCGTGAACAGCGCGGCGAGTCCGCTGCGCCCCTCCCCCTGCGCCTTGACCAGCAGGTCGCGCACCCCGGCGAGCCGCTCCCCCTGCGTGATCACCTCGAAGGTCAGCATCCAGATGGAGCGCGTCTCGGGGAAGCCGCGCAGGATGTTCGCCCAGACCTGCTCGAACCTCTCCAGCGAGCCGTCCGTCGCCCCCTCGGCCCCCGCCTCCTGGGCAGCAGGACCCTCGAAGCCATCAGCCCGCTCGACCAGGGCGATGAACGCCTCGACGAGGAGCGCGTCCTTCGAGCCGTAGTGATAGCCGATCGACGCGAGATTCGTCCCCGACTCCTTCACTACGTCGCGGGCCGTCGTGCGGACGAAGCCCTTCTCCAGCAGGCAGCGCTTGGCGCCTTCGAGCAGATCCTCACGGTGTCCCATGCGGGCCAGCGTACTCCCGGATCCATACAACCGTCCCATACGTCCGTGCCATACGACTGTTCTATACGCCCGTACTAGACAGGTGTTTAATACGTCCGTACAGTCCTTGGCATGACGAACTCGACGCACGAACAAGCGAATTCGGCGGCCCCCGAGCGCGCGGGCCGCAAGGAGTGGACCGCTCTGGCCGTCCTGATGCTGCCGCTGCTCCTGGTCTCGATGGACGTCTCGGTCCTCTACTTCGCGATCCCGGCCATCAGCGCCGACCTGGAGCCGAGCGCCACCCAGCAGCTGTGGATCTTCGACATCTACGCGTTCGTGCTCGCCGGGCTCCTGATGACGATGGGGGCGCTCGGCGACCGCATCGGCCGCCGCAAGCTCCTCCTGTTCGGCGCCGCCGCCTTCGGCGCGGCCTCCCTGACCGCCGCCTACGCCGACAGCGCCGAGCTGCTCATCGCGGCCCGCGCGGTCCTCGGCATCGGCGGCGCGACCCTGATGCCCTCGACGATGGCCCTCGTCCGCACGATGTTCCGCGACGCGGGGCAGCGCGCGACGGCGATCGGCATCTGGACCGGCGTGATGGTCGCGGGCGTCGCGCTCGGCTCGGTGATGAGCGGCATCCTCGTCGAGCACTTCTGGTGGGGCTCGGTCTTCCTGGTCAACCTGCCCGCGATGGTGCTGCTCCTGGTCCTCGCGCCGGTCCTCATCCCGGAGTCGAGGGACCCGAAGCCGGGCCGCTTCGACCTGCCGAGCGTGCCGCTGTCCCTGGCCGCCGTCCTGCCCGTCGTCTACGGCCTCAAGGAGATCGCCGCCGAGGGCCTCGACCTCGCGTACGTGGCGTCGCTCGCCGTGGGCCTGGTCTTCGCCGCCCTCTTCGTCCGCCGCCAGCGCACGGCACGGTCCCCGCTGATCTCCCCCGCGCTGTTCCGGGGCCGAGGCTTCGCCCCGGCCGTCCTCCTGAACCTCGTCGCCTCGCTGGCGATGATGGGTTCGGCCTATTTCACCACGCAGTACCTCCAGTCCGTCCTCGGCAAGAGCTCCATGGAGGCCGCGCTGTGGGCGCTGCTCCCCTCGGTCCTCATCGGCTTCGCCGCCCCGGTCGCCACCGCCCTGGTCCAGCGCGGGATGAACCGCGCCTACGTCGTCTCGACCGGCTTCGCCGTCTCGGCCTGCGGGTTCGGGCTGCTGACGCTGGCGGGCACGGACGCGATGTGGACGGTGCTCGCCGCCGCCGGGCTCATCGCCTGCGGCGCCGTCATCATCGGCTCCCAACTCACCGACCTGGCGCTCGGTTCGGCCCCCGCACAGAAGGCGGGCTCGGCCTCTTCACTCCTGGAGACGGGGCAGGAGTTCGGCGGCGCGCTCGGCATGGCGCTGCTCGGCTCCGTCGGCAACGCGGTCTACCGCGCCGAGATCCCGGACGCGGCCCCGGCCGAGGCGCGCGAGACGCTCGGCGGCGCGCTCGCGGTGGCCCGGCACCTGCCGGACGAGGCGGCCTCGGCCCTGACCACGGCGGCCCGGGACGCCTTCACCGGCGGCATGCACGTGGCGGCGCTCAGCGGGGCGGCGCTCCTCTTGGTCGCGGCGGCCGTGGCGGCGGTGACCCTGCGCCGGATCAAGCCGGTGGAGGCGGCGAAGGCGACGGCACCCGAGCGGGAGAAGGCCCCGGCCTGAGAAGCGCGCGAAGCAAAAAGCCGAACGCCGGACGGGCTGGATCTGATCCAGCCCGTCCGGCGTTCGAGGACGAACTCGGCGCAGCCGGTGATGACGGCGCCCAAGGCTCCGGAGCCCTAGTCCGTGAGGTTCACCGCGCGCGCGGAGTCCGCGCCGATCTCCTCGGCCAGTTCGTTCAGGACCGACTGCGGGACCGTGTCGTCCACGGTGAGGACGGCGAGCGCCTCGCCGCCGACGTCCGCACGGGCGACCTGCATGCCGCCGATGTTGATGCCCGACTCGCCGAGGACACGGCCGACGGTGCCGACGACACCGGGACGGTCCGCGTACCGCAGGACGACCATGTGGTCGGCCAGGGCCAGGTCCACGTCGTACTCACCGATGGCGACGATCTTCTGGAGGTGCTTGGGGCCCGCCAGCGTGCCGGAGACCGAGATCTCCTCGCCGCCGGTCAGCGTGCCGCGGACCGTGACCACGTTCCGGTGGTCCGGGGACTCCGAGCTCGTGGTGAGGCGGACCTCGACGCCGCGCTCCTGGGCGAAGAGCGGCGCGTTGACGTAGCTGACGGTCTCGTCGACGACGTCCTCGAACACGCCCTTGAGCGCGGACAGTTCGAGCACCTTCACGTCGTGCTGGGTGATCTCGCCGTACACCTCGACGTCCAGGCGGGCCGCGACCTCGCCCGCGAGGGCGGTGAAGATGCGGCCGAGCTTCTCGGCGAGCGGCAGACCGGGGCGCACGTCCTCGGCGATGACGCCGCCCTGGACGTTCACCGCGTCCGGGACGAGCTCACCGGCGAGGGCCAGGCGCACCGACTTGGCGACGGCGATACCGGCCTTCTCCTGCGCCTCGTCCGTCGAGGCGCCGAGGTGCGGGGTGCAGACGACCTGGTCGAACTGGAAGAGCGGGGAGTCCGTGCAGGGCTCCTTCGCGTACACGTCCAGGCCGGCGCCCGCGACGCGGCCTTCCTTGAGCGCGGAGTACAGCGCCTCCTCGTCGACGATCCCGCCGCGCGCGGCGTTCACGATGCGGACGGCGGGCTTGACCTTGTGCAGGGCCTCGTCGCCGATCAGACCGACCGTCTCCGGGGTCTTGGGCAGGTGCACGGTGATGAAGTCCGAGACCTCGAGCAGCTCGTCGAGCGTGAGGACCTTGACGCCCATCTGCGCGGCGCGGGCGGGCTGCACGTACGGGTCGTAGGCGACGACCTTCATGCCGAAGGCGCTCATGCGCTGCGCGACGAGCGCGCCGATGCGGCCGAGGCCGACGACGCCGAGGGTCTTCTCGGCGAGCTCGACGCCCGTGTACTTCGAGCGCTTCCACTCGCCGGCCTTCAAAGCCTGGCTGCCCTGGGGGATGTTGCGCGCGGTGGCGATGAGCAGGCCACAGGCGAGCTCGGCCGCGGTGACGATGTTCGAGGTGGGTGCGTTCACCACCATCACGCCGGCCTTGGTGGCGGCGGACACGTCGACGTTGTCCAGGCCCACGCCCGCGCGGGCGACGACCTTCAGCTTCTTGGCGGCCGCGATGGCCTCGGCGTCGACCTTGGTCGCGGAGCGGACCAGAATCGCGTCGACGTCGGCGATGGCGGGCAGCAACTCGGCGCGGTCCGCGCCGTTGCACTGACGGATCTCGAAGTCCGGGCCCAAGGCGTCGACAGTGGCGGGCGACAGCTCTTCAGCGATGAGTACGACCGGTTTGCCGTTGGCAGCAGTGCTCACGTGAGTCCTCACAAGTCCAATGCGGACGGCCGTCCCGACGGCCGCATGCGGTGGAGGGTGCTAGCCGCGTGGAAGACGCACGACGCTGTGGGCCTGACGCGAATGTTGAAAGCAGTGTAGTGGCGCGGCGGAGGCTGTCTTACGCCTCTGCGGAAGGATCACCCGTCCGTGGCTGGACGAGGTGGACAACGCCGGAGGGAGATCGCCCCCTCCGGCGTTTCCGGGGTGCCTCAGGCCTCTTCGTTCACCCACGACATGAGCTTGCGCAGCTCCTTGCCGGTGGTCTCCAGGAGGTGGTTCTCGTCCTGGGTCTTGTACTCGTTGTACTTCTTCAGACCGCCGTGGTACTCGTCCATCCACTGCTTGGCGAAGGTGCCGTCCTGGATCTCGGTCAGGACCTTCTTCATCTCGGCCTTGGTGGCGTCCGTGATGATGCGCGGGCCGGTGACGTAGTCGCCCCACTCGGCGGTCTCGGAGATCGACCAGCGCATCTTCTCCAGGCCGCCCTCGTACATGAGGTCGACGATCAGCTTCAGCTCGTGGAGGCACTCGAAGTACGCGATCTCGGGCTGGTAGCCGGCCTCGGTCAGCGTCTCGAAGCCCGCCTTGACCAGCGCCGCGGTGCCACCGCAGAGCACGGCCTGCTCGCCGAACAGGTCGGTCTCGGTCTCCTCGGTGAAGGTCGTCTTGATGACGCCCGCACGCGTGCCGCCGATGCCCTTGGCGTACGAGAGAGCCAGCGCGAAGCCGTTGCCGGTCGCGTCCTGCTCGACGGCCGCGATACACGGAACGCCGCGGCCCTCCTCGTACTGGCGGCGGACCAGGTGGCCCGGACCCTTGGGGGCGACCATGCAGACGTCGACGCCCTCGGGGGCCTTGATGAAGCCGAAGCGGATGTTCAGGCCGTGACCGAAGAACAGCGCGTCGCCGTCCTTGAGGTTGTCCTTGATGGACTCCTCGTAGACCTGGGCCTGGATCGGGTCCGGGACCAGGATCATGATGACGTCGGCCTCGGCGGCGGCCTCCGAGGGCGTCACCACGCGCAGGCCCTGCTCCTCGGCCTTGGCCTTGGACTTGGAGCCCTCGTGCAGACCGACGCGGACGTCGACACCCGAGTCACGGAGCGACAGCGCGTGGGCGTGGCCCTGGCTGCCGTATCCGATGACCGCGACCTTGCGGCCCTGGATGATGGACAGGTCGGCGTCGTCGTCGTAGAACAGCTCGGCCACTGGAAATCTCCTATGTGTGCTGGTGTTGCGACCCACCGTACGGCGGGCGAAGGGAAGAAAGTTTTCAGGTCTCGCCATGCGGGCGGGACCGCGGCTCGTCCGCGCCGGTTCAGGCGGAGCGGTCGAGCGCCCGCAGGCTGCGGTCCGTGATGGAGCGGGAGCCGCGGCCGATCGCGATGGTGCCGGACTGGACGAGCTCCTTGATGCCGAAGGGTTCCAGCATCTTGAGCATGGCCTCCAGCTTGTCGCTGGATCCGGTGGCCTCGATGGTGACCGCCTCGGGCGAGACGTCCACGGTCTTGGCGCGGAACAGCTGGACGATCTCGACGATCTGCGAACGCGTCTCGTTGTCGGCGCGGACCTTGGCGAGGACCAGTTCGCGGCCGACGGCGGCGGACGGCTCCAGTTCGACGATCTTCAGGACGTTGACGAGCTTGTTGAGCTGCTTGGTGACCTGTTCGAGCGGCAGGTCCTCGACGTTCACGACGATGGTGATGCGCGAGATGTCGGGGTGCTCGGTGACGCCCACGGCCAGGGAGTCGATGTTGAAGCCGCGGCGGGAGAACAGGGCGGTGATCCGGGCGAGGACACCGGGCTTGTTCTCGACCAGGACGGAGAGCGTGTGCTTGGTGGACATGACTCTGGGTCTCTCTTTCGCTCTCGGTCTCAGTCGTCTTCGTTGTCGCCGAAGTCGGGGCGGACCCCGCGGGCGGCCATGACCTCGTCGTTCGAGGTGCCTGCGGCGACCATCGGCCACACCTGGGCGTCCTCGTGGACGATGAAGTCGACCACGACGGGGCGGTCGTTGATGGCGTTGGCCTCGGCGATGACCTTGTCGAGGTCCTCGGGGCGCTCGCAGCGCAGCGCCACGCAGCCCATCGCCTCCGACAGCTTCACGAAGTCCGGGACGCGGGTGCCCTTGTTGGGGCCGATGTCCTCGGGACCGCTGTGCAGCACGGTGTTGGAGTAGCGCTGGTTGTAGAACAGCGTCTGCCACTGGCGGACCATGCCGAGGGCACCGTTGTTGATGATGGCGACCTTGATCGGGATGTTGTTCAGGGCGCAGGTGGTCAGTTCCTGATTGGTCATCTGGAAGCAGCCGTCGCCGTCGATCGCCCAGACCGTGCGGTCGGGCCGGCCGGCCTTGGCGCCCATCGCGGCCGGAACCGCGTACCCCATCGTTCCGGCGCCGCCCGAGTTCAGCCAGGTGGCCGGCTTCTCGTACTCGATGAAGTGGGCGGCCCACATCTGGTGCTGGCCGACGCCCGCGGCGAAGATCGTGTCCGGCGGGGCGAGCTGCCCGACGCGCTCGATGACGTGCTGCGGGGAGAGCGAACCGTCCTCGGGCTGGGTGTAGCCGAGGGGGTAGGTGTCGCGCCAGCGGTTGAGGTCGGCCCACCAGGCGGTGTAGTCGCCCCGCACGCCGGCGGTGTGCTCGGCCTGGACGGCCTGGATCAGGTCGGCGATGACCTCACGGGCGTCTCCGACGATCGGCACGTCGGCGGCGCGGTTCTTGCCGATCTCGGCCGGGTCGATGTCGGCGTGGACGATCTTCGCGAAGGGCGCGAAGCTGTCCAGCTTGCCGGTGACGCGGTCGTCGAAGCGGGCTCCGAGGGCGACGATCAGGTCGGCCTTCTGCAGCGCGGTGACGGCGGTGACCGCTCCGTGCATGCCCGGCATTCCCACGTGCAGCTCGTGACTGTCGGGGAATGCGCCGAGCGCCATCAGTGTGGTGGTGACGGGCGCTCCGGTGAGTTCCGCGAGGACCTTCAGCTCGGCGGTGGCCTGGGCCTTCAGGACGCCTCCGCCGACGTACAGGACGGGTCGCCTGGCCGCGGTGATCAGCTTGGCGGCCTCGCGGATCTGCTTGGCGTGCGGCTTGGTCACCGGGCGGTAGCCGGGCAGGTCCTGGGTGGGCGGCCACTGGAAGGTGGTCTGCGCCTGGAGCGCGTCCTTGGCGATGTCGACCAGGACGGGTCCGGGGCGGCCCGTGGAGGCGATGTGGAAGGCCTCCGCGATCGTCGCCGGGATGTCCTCCGCCTTGGTGACCAGGAAGTTGTGCTTGGTGATCGGCATCGTGATGCCGACGATGTCCGCCTCCTGGAAGGCGTCCGTGCCGATCGCCTTGGAGGCGACCTGGCCGGTGATCGCGACCATGGGCACGGAGTCCATGTGGGCGTCGGCGATCGGTGTGACGAGGTTCGTGGCACCGGGGCCGCTGGTGGCCATGCACACCCCGACCTTGCCGGTGGCCTGCGCGTAACCGGTGGCCGCGTGCCCCGCGCCCTGCTCGTGGCGGACCAGGACGTGGCGGACCCGGGTGGAGTCCATCATCGGGTCGTACGCGGGAAGGATGGCACCGCCGGGAATGCCGAACACCGTGTCGGCCCCGACTTCCTCGAGAGAACGAATGAGGGACTGCGCACCCGTGACGTGCTCGACGGGGGCGGACGGCTGTCCTGAGGTTCGGGGCCGCGGCTGCGGATGGTGGGCCCCGGTGGCCTGCTCGGTCATCGGCATTCTCTTCTCGAAGCTGAGGGTTTTTGCGGGGTGTTTGCGGGGGTTTGGCAGGTGCCGGTGCAACAAAAAACCCCTCGTGCCGTGAGGCAAGCGAGGGGAGCGCGTCGGAGCGGGTGCAGGGATTCCGGAGTTCGGACCGGTGAGTCCCAGCTTCAGCCGACGCGCTTTCCAAGTACGAGAATTCGGGTGCGCATGGCATTGACCCTCTCCCCGGCGCACTGTGCCTGTCAAGTAGGTGGGACGGGGGTCTCATTATGTGAGCGGACGAAGGACTCGACACCTCCCCCGAACGCCACCGGCGGGCCGCCCGCCAGCACCGGCTCCGCGGGCCCGTGCGGCACGGGGTAGCGCCCGAGCGAGAGCGCGCGGCGCAGGCGGTACTCGTCGAGCGGGCCGGAGAACGCCATGCCCTGCCCGTGCGTGCAGCCCATCGCGCGCAGGGCGATGACCTGCTCCGGGAGGTCGACGCCGTCGGCCACCGAGCGCAGCCCCAGATCGGTGGCGATGCGCAGCAGCCCGGACGTGATCTTGTGCAGCCGCGCGGACTCGACGACGCCCTCGACGAGGCTGCGGTCCAGCTTCAGCACGTCGACGGGGAGCCGCCGCAGTGCGGTGATGGCGGCATAGCCGCTCCCGAAGCCGTCCAGGGCGATGCGTACGCCGAGTCTGCGCAGGGCGGTCAGCCGGCGCTCCAGGTCGTCCAGGGAGACCCGCGGGTCGCTGTCGGCGAGCTCGATGACGAGCGCGCCGGACGGCAGGCCGTACCGCGTGAGGAGCGCCTCGATGGAGCCGAGCGGCATGGAGCGGTCCAGGAGGCGCCGCGCGCTGACGCGGACGGCGACGGGGGCCGCATGGCCCGTACGCCCGCGCTCGGCGGCCTGCTGGACGGCCTCCTCGATCATCCAGCGGCCGAGCTCGGCGGTGCGGGCACTCTCCTGGGCGTCCGAGGTGTCCGCCACGCGCAGGAACTCGGCGGGCGTGAAGAGGATGCCCTGCGCCGAGCGCCAGCGCGCCTGAGCGGCCACGGAGGTGATCCGCCCGTCGGCCAGGGAGACCACCGGCTGGTGGAGCAGCGCGAACTCGCCGTCGTGCAGGGCGGTGCGCAGCCGGGTCGCCAGCTCGGCCTTACGGACGACGTCGGCCTGCATCTGGGGGGCGTACAGCTCGACGCGGCCCTTTCCCGCGGCCTTGGCGCGGTACATCGCGAGGTCGGCGTTGCGCAGGAGCTCGCCCGCTCCCACGCCCGGTTCGGCGAAGGCCACGCCGATGGACGCCGCCACGCGGACGTCGTTGCCGTCGATCGCGTAGGGCTGGGAGAGGGTGATTCTGAGACGGTCGGCGAGTTCGTAGATGTGCTGTTCGCGTGCGGTTTGGTCGCGGGTGCCGTCACCCACGATGAGCGCGGCGAATTCGTCGCCGCCAAGCCGGGCCGCGCAATCCCCGGACCTGACGGCCTCCTGAAGGCGGCGGGCCGCCTGGATCAGGAGCTCGTCCCCCGCTTGGTGGCCGATGGTGTCGTTGACCGCCTTGAAGCCGTCGAGGTCGATGAAGAGCACGGCCGTGCCCCGGTCGGTGACTCTGCGGCCCGTGAGCGCCTGGCTCACCCGGCGGGTGAACAGGGCGCGGTTGGGCAGGTCGGTGAGCGGGTCGTGCTCGGCGTTGTGCTGCAACTGCGCCTGGAGTCGGACCCGTTCGGTGACGTCACGGCTGTTGAAGATGAGGCCGCCCTGGTGGCGGTTGACCGTGGACTCCACGTTCAGCCAGTCGCCGTCACCGGACTTGAAGCGGCACTCGATGCGGGTCGTGGGCTCCTCGACGGGGTTCGCGGTGAGGAATCTGCGGACCTCGTGCACCACGCGGCCCAGGTCCTCGGGGTGCATGAGCGAGGCCAGTTCGGAGCCGACGAGCTCGTCGGCCTCGCGGCCGTAGACCCCGGAGGCGGCCGGGCTGACGTAGTGGAGTATGCCGTTCGGGGCGGCGATCATGATGACGTCGCTCGAACCCTGGACCAGGGAGCGGAAGTGGTTCTCCTTCTGGGCCAGTTCCTGGGTGAGGGTGATGTTGTCCAGGAGCATGATGCCCTGGCGCACGACCAGGGCGAGCACGACCGTGCCCGCCGTGAAGAGCACGACCTGGTCGACGCTGCGGCCGCTCAGCACGTTGTAGAGGATCCCCAACGTGCAGACGGCGGCGGCCAGATACGGCGTCAGCGCGGCCAGGGATCCGGCGATCGGCCGGGTGGCCGCGGTCCGCGCGTCCTTGGGGGCGGTCTCGTGCGGCACGCGCGGGTGCTGCTGCGCGTCGTCCGCGCCCTTGGGCCGGGGGGTGGCCCAGGGTGCGTACGCCAGGAGCAGGGAGCCGGCGAACCAGCCCGCGTCCAGCATCTGCCCCGAGCGGTAACTGGCGTGCAGCAGGGGCGAGGTGAACATCGCGTCGCACATGACGGTCAGCGCGAGGGCGCCGATCGCCGTGTTCACCGCCGTGCGATTGGCGGACGAGCGTCTGAAGTGCAGCGCGAGGACCATGCTGACGAGCGCGATGTCGAGCAGCGGATAGGCGAGGGAGAGCGCGGCGTGCGCCACGCTCTGGCCCTCGAACTGTGCCGTGTGCGCGAGCGCCAGGCTCCAGGAGAGCGTGAGCAGTGAGCCGCCGATGAGCCAGGCGTCGAGCGACAGGCAGACCCAGCCGGCCTTGGTCACCGGGCGCTTGGCGAGCACGAGCAGGCCGATGATGGCGGGTGGCGCGAAGCAGAGGAAGAACAGGTCGGCGAGGCCGGGGCTGGGCACCGGCTCTTCGAGCACGACCTCGTACCAGCCCCATACGCCGTTGCCCAGGGCCGCCATGGCGGAGGAGAGCGCGAACAGCAGCCATGCGGGTCGAAAGCGGCTGCGACGGGTCCGTGAGTAGCGGAAGCAGGAGACCGCGGCGGTCGCCGCCGCGATGCTCAGCCCGAAGTCGCCCATGATCAGGGCGGCCCGGGGCGAGCCCCAGCCGAGCGCGGCCCCGGTGGCATACCCTCCGCAGACCACGAGCAGGGCGATCTGCGAGACCAGACCGACGCCGCCGGTGCCGCCGGTGCCGCCGCCGGTGGCCGGGCGTCGGGTCAGGGGCGCCCGGGGCCGCATCGGCGCCGTCAGACCTCCGCCGCCCTCCAGGGCGGTGGCGGGTGACGGGCGGGTGCTCACCGGGCCGCCCTGATCCGTGCCGCGTCCGTGTCCGTCCGCCTCTCGTGACCGGTCGGCTCCGGAACGTCGTGTGCGCGAGCGCGTGTCCGGCCGCGGGCCGGTGCGCGTGAAGGTCGTCGCCGGCGGCCTCGCCGCGTCGGATGGTTCGCCCATTGGCCGTACATCGCCCGTCGCCCCCCTCGCGTCTGATGTCTCGTCCCCGGCGCCGACGAACTGTCCACGGCGCAGCCCCTGTCGGGACGATACACCAGTCTCGTCACTCAGGGACATAGCTTCTCTACGCTCCGTGACGACCGGAGCACAGGCGGACACGGGGCGCACACAAACAGGTGCGGAGTGTGCTCGAACGGTCCCTGAGTGACCGGCGCTTGGTCGGCTACTCGGTCGTCAGGACCACGTTGCCGAGGGGTTCCCCGGCCACGTGACGGGTCAGCTGCGCGGCGAGCAGGCGCTTGGCGCGCGGCAGGAAGGCGGAGGTCGATCCGCCCACATGCGGGCTGATGAGCACTCCAGGAGCCTGCCACAGCGGGTGAGCCGCGGGCAGCGGTTCCGGATCGGTGACGTCCAGAGCGGCGGTGATCCGGCCGCTCTCCAGTTCGGCCAAGAGCGCCTTGGTGTCGACGACGGGGCCGCGCGCGACGTTCACGAGCAGCGCGCCGTCCTTCATGCGGGCCAGGAAGTCCGCGCCCACCAGGCCACGGGTGGTGTCGGTGAGGGGCGTGGAAAGGATGACCACATCGGCGTCGGGCAGCAGTGCGGGCAGTTCGGCGAGGGGGTGCACGGGGCCGCGCTCCGTGGCACGGGCAGAGCGCGCGACGCGCGCCACCCGCGCGCACTCGAAGGGGGTGAGCCGGTCCTCGATGGCGGAACCGATCGATCCGTATCCCACGATCAGGACGGACTTGTCGGCGAGCGCGGGGTAGAACCCGGACCGCCAGTCCTCCTGCCGCTGCCCTTCGACGAACCGCGGGATGCCGCGCAGCGACGCGAGGACCAGGGCGAGCGTCAGCTCGGCCGTGCTGGCCTCGTGCACTCCCTTGGCGTTGCACAACTGCACGCCCGGAGCGAGGAACTTGAGCCCGGACTGCATCTGGTCCACGCCCGCGGAGAGGGTCTGCACGGCGCGCACGTGCGTCATCTCCGGCAGCGGCCGTACGGCGACCTCCGGCCCCTTCAGGTAGGGCACCGTGTAGAAGGAGCAGTCGGCCGGGTCCGCGGGGAAGTCCGGGCCGCCGTCCCAGAAGCGGTAGTTGATCCCGGCGTCGGCCGCCCGGGGCAGGCCTTCGATCTCGTCCGCGGCAAAGGGGAGCCATACGTCAGTCGTCATGGTCAGGAGGCTAATGCGCACAGGCCGCACGCCGCGTGGGGGGAGCCAGAGGTTACGTTGGGGGCCGCTCGGACTCGAGGTGGGAGGGCACGGCCAGGTGGACCGCAGGACGATCGGCGCGGCAGCGCTCGAGGTGGGTGCGGTCGGGCTCGGCTGCATGCCGATGAGCTGGGCCTACACCGGCTCGCGGCAGCGGGGCGAGGAGTCGCTGCGGACCGTGCACGCCGCGCTGGACCAGGGCACGACCCTGCTGGACACGGCGGACATGTACGGGCCGTTCACCAACGAGCTGCTGGTGGGCAGGGCGTTGAAGGAGCGGCGGTCCGAGGCCTTCGTGTCCACCAAGTGCGGTCTCCTGGTGGGCGAGCAGCACATCGTCGCCAACGGCAGCCCCGGCTATGTGAAGCGGGCCTGCGACGCGTCGCTGCGGCGGCTCCAGACCGAGACGATCGACCTGTACCAGTTGCACCGCGCCGATCCCGAGGTGCCGGTGGAGGAGACCTGGGGCGCGATGGCCGAGCTCGTCGCCGCGGGGAAGGTGCGCGCGCTCGGGCTGTGCGCGGTGGGGGCCCGTGCCGCGCGGCGCGAGGGCCGGGGGATGCACGAGGGAACGATCCGGCAGCTTGAGCGGATCCAGCAGGTCTTCCCGGTCAGCGCGGTGGAGGCCGAACTCTCCGTCTGGTCGCGGGAGGCGCTGGAGACGTTGCTGCCGTGGTGCGCGGCGCGCGGGGTGGGCTTCCTGGCGGCGATGCCGCTGGGGAACGGGTTCCTCACCGGGACGCTGACCCCGGGGCAGGGCTTCGAGCCGGACGACCTGCGGGCCCGGCACCCGCGTTTCACCGCCGAGATGATGGCGGCCAACCAGCCGCTCGTGGTGGGCCTGCGCCGGGTGGCCGAGCGGCACGGGGCGACCCCGGCCCAGGTGGCGCTGGCGTGGGTGCTGGCGCAGGGCCGTGACGTGGTGCCGATCCCGGGGGCCAAGCGGGAGCGCTGGGCGGTGCAGAACGCCGGGGCGGCGGGGCTGCGGCTCACCGGGGCGGACCTGGCGGAGATCGCGGCGCTGCCGTCGGCGATGGGATCCTGGGAGTGACGGTCCTGGATTCGCTTGCGCGCGGGACGGTTCAGGGACGACGTCCGCGCGTCGGTGCAGCGGGATGGGGAACCTGTGGGGCCCGAGCGGTGTATGAACAGGAGAAGCTGCGTCGAAGGGAACCTGATCGTGCAACGACCTGCTGTCACGGCCGCACTGGCCGCCGCCGCCCTGGTGCTCACGGCCGGTTGCTCGTCCGGGGGCTCGGACGCGCCGGGCGACGGAAAGAGCGCCGAGTCGAGCCCCGCGAAGTCCGGCGGGACGTCCACGGGCACGCCGCGCGCCGGCGAGGCCCCGCCCAAGAAGGGATCGGCGTCGGTCACCAAGACGCTCGCCGAGGACCTGAAGTCGCCCTGGGGCCTCGCGCCGCTGCCGGACGGGGACCTGCTGGTGTCCTCGCGCGACGAGGGGACGATCACCCGCGTGGACGGCAAGACGGGCAAGAAGACCGCACTGGGCTCGGTCCCGGGCGTCTCCCCCGCCGGAGAGGGCGGCCTGATGGGCCTGGCGCTCTCGCCCGCGTACGCATCGGACCACATGGTCTACGCGTACTTCACCACCGAGTCGGACAACCGCATCGCCCGCATGCTGTACGACGAGAAGAAGCCCTCCGGCCAGCAGCTGGGCGCGCCCGACACGGTCTTCAAGGGCATCCCCAAGGGGACCGTCCACAACGGCGGCCGGATCGCCTTCGGCCCGGACAAGATGCTGTACGCGGGCACGGGCGAGACGGGTGACACGGGCCTGGCCCAGGACAAGAAGTCGCTGGGCGGCAAGATCCTGCGCCTGACCGCGGACGGCGACCCGGCCCCCGGCAACCCCTTCGACGACTCCCCCGTCTATTCGTACGGCCACCGCAATGTGCAGGGCCTGGCCTGGGACGAGGAGAAGCGGCTCTTCGCCGCGGAGTTCGGCCAGGACACCTGGGACGAACTGAACGAGATCAAGGCCGGCGACAACTACGGCTGGCCGGAGGTCGAGGGCAAGGGCGACGAGGAGGGCTTCCGGGACCCGGTGGCCCAGTGGAAGACCTCGGAGGCCTCCCCCAGCGGCATCGCGTACGCCGAAGGCTCGGTCTGGATGGCGGGCCTGCGCGGCGAGCGGCTCTGGCGTATCCCGGTGCGCGGCGTGGACGGGAGCGTGGAGCCCCAGTCCTTCCTGAAGGGCGAGCACGGCCGCCTGCGCACGGTCGTGGCCGCGGGCGGGGACAAGCTGTGGCTGGTGACGAACGAGACGGATTCCCGGGGCACCCCGGAGAAGGGGGACGACAAGATCCTTGAGGTGACGGTGAAGTAGGGCTGCGGGCGGACCGTCAACCGGCTTCCGGGGCCGGGCCCCTCAGGGCGGGGTCCTCAATGGCGGGGTCCTCCGGGGCCGCCGGGGCGGGGGTGGTCGGCCCCTGGGCCGGCCGCTGGTCCGGCTCCTGATCCGGCTGCTGGGGCACGCGCACCACGACCTTGCCCGAGGTCAGGTCTATCGGGCCGCGGCCCGGGTCGCCGTCGGCCACGTCGACCCGGCTCAGCTCCAGCCGCTTCTGCTCGTCGTCCGTGTGTTTGCGGCCGGGCTGGAAAAGCTCGATCGGGTTGAACACTGCGCCTCCTGGCGGACGGGTTCCTCCTACCAGCGTAAGCGAGTGTCCCAAAAACCCATCGGGACCCGAAAAGCGCAGGTCAGCCGGCGGCCTGAGCGCGTTCCGAGGAGAGACGGTCCGCCGGGAACAGGCGCAGGCGGTGGGCCAGGGCCGCCGCCTCGCCCCGGCCGGTGACGCCCAGCTTGGCGAGGATGTTGGAGACGTGGACGCTCGCCGTCTTCGGGGAGATGAAGAGCTCCTCGGCGATCTGGCGGTTGCTGCGGCCCGCGGCGACCCGGCGGAGCACGTCACGCTCCCGGCTGGTGAGACCGAGCGCCTCGGCCGGATCGACCGGAGTGAGGTGGGCGCACGCGGTCCCGTGGCCCTGCTCGTCCAGGGTCAGGCGGGCCCGCTGGGCGAGCCCGGCGACGGAATCGGCGAGGGGCCGGGCCCCCAGCCGCTCGGCGGTCTCGCGGGCCGTGCGCAGCAGCTCGGCGGCCTGCTCGCGATCCGCGTCGGCGCCCGTGCCCGCGGAGGTCGCGAGGAGGGACTCGGCGAGGCGCAGCCGGGTGCGGGCGAGGTCGTAGGGGCGGTCGAGGGGTGCGAACGCCGCGACCGTGGCGGCCCAGTCGGCGGGGGTGTCGCGGTCCTCGGCACGGAGGAGTTCCGCACGGACCCACTGCTCGTGGGCGGCCCAGAGCGGCACGGGAGCGGGCAGCTTCCCGGCGGCCCGCCGGATGCTCTCGACGGTCTCGGACCGGCCCGCTTCGGCGGCGGGCAGGCCGCGTGCGTCGGCCTCCGAGGTGGCGGCGGTCAGCAGCAGGGGCCAGGTGTAGCGGTGGGTGCCGGGCGGGAAGCCGGCGGCCATGGCCCCTTCGAGTTCGGCGCGGGCCGCGGCGACACCCGCCGCGCGGTCGGGGTCGCCCGCGGCGAGGGCGAGAGCCAGGGTGACCATCGGCTGGGTGTGCTGCGGCATGAGGTCGTGCGAGCCGTAGTGGCCGCGGGCCGCGGCCAGTTGGGCGGCGGCCTCGGTCAGATCGCCGCGGCCGACGGCGACGGAGGCGAGCTGGAGGGCGGCCCCGCCGCGAGGCTTGATGCTGGGCGCGCCACGGCGGGCGGCCCGGGAGGCCTCGACCGCCTCGTCCCAGCGGCCCAGGGAGACGAGGGTCTCCGCCTGGTTGACCTGGACCCAGCTCTCGGTGTCGGTGAGCCCGTACTTCCGGCAGAGCGCGAGGCCCTGCTCGCCGATCTTCAGGGCTTCCAGCGAGCGGCCGGCGCCTTCGAGCACGGAGGGCAGGTTGACGTGGATGTGCGGGACGCGGGAGACCAGGCCGGGCGGTGCCACGCAGCGGTCCCTGACCGCGTACATCTCGGCGAGTCCCTCGTCGACGGCCCCCGCGTCGACCAGGAGGCCGCCGAGGATGAGCCGGGCGTTGAGTTCGATCTCCTCGGCCTTGACCATCCGGGCGTACTCGACGGCGCGTTGGGCCGCGACCAGGGTCTCTTCTCCGGGGGTGTGGAGCATGCCCCAGGAGGCGACGTTGGTCAGCACCTCGGCGTGCACCTCGGACGGCGGGAGGCCGCGGACCAGCTCCTGCGCGGTGGCGATCTCCGCCCAGCCGTCTCCGCGGCCGAGCGTGGAGGTGAGCCGGGAGCGCTGGATCCAGAACCACGCGGCGCGAAGGGGGTCCGGCTCGTCGCCCAGGAGGCGCAGCGCACGCTTGGTGATCTTCAGGGCGCGTTCCCGCTCCCCGCAGAGGCGGCCGGCGACGGCGGCCTCCGCCATGAGGTCGAGATAGCGCAGCGGGGTGGTGGCGGGGTCGCAGCCGCAGGGCGGATAGACCTCGGCGTAGTCGAGGGGGCGCAGTTCGAGGCGTATCTCCTCGGGGGCGTCGTCCCAGAGCTCCATCGCGCGTTCCAGGAGGCGCAGTTGCTCGGAGTACGCATAGCGGCGGCGGGCCTCGACGGAGGCCCGCAGGACCGCGGGGAGCGCTTTGGCCGCGTCGTGCGCGTGGTACCAGTAGCTGGCCAGGCGGGCGGCGCGCTGGTCGGCGGCGACCAGCGAGGGGTCGGCTTCCAGGACCGTGGCGAAGCGGCGGCTGATCCGGGAGCGCTCACCGGGCAGCAGGTCGTCGCCGACGGCCTCGCGCACCAGGGAGTGCCGGAAGCGGTAGCCGTCGCCGTCGGGCGAGGGCAGCAGGATGTTGGCCCCGACGGCGGCCCGCAGCGCCTCGATCAGATCGTCCTCCGCGAGCCCCGCGACGGCGGCGAGCAGGGGGTACTCGACGTTCGAGCCGCCCTCGGCGACGATCCTGGCCACGCGCTGGCTGCTCTCGGGCAGCTCCTCGACGCGGACGAGGAGGAGGTCGCGCAGGGAGTCCGTGAGGCCCGCGCAGCTGCTGTTGTGCGAGGCGACCGCGAGTTCCTCGACGAAGAAGGCGTTGCCGTCCGAGCGCTCGAAGATGTCGTCCACCAGGGACTGCGCGGGCTCGGCGCTGAGGATACCCGCCATCTGCCGGGCCACCTCACCCTTGCTGAAGCGGGACAGTTCGATGCGCCGCACCGTGCGCAGCCGGTCGAGCTCCGCGAGGAGCGGGCGCAGGGGGTGGCGGCGGTGGATGTCGTCGGCGCGGTACGTCGCGACGACGACGAGGCGGCCGCTGCGCAGCGTGCGGAAGAGGTAGGACAGGAGATGGCGGGTCGATGCGTCGGCCCAGTGCAGGTCCTCCAGGGCCACGACCACCGGGCGGTCGGCGGCCACGCGCTCCAGGAGGCGGACCGTCAGCTCGAAGAGGCGGGCCATGCCTTCCTCGTCGTGATGGGCGTCGGTGCCCCGGCGGCGCTGCGGGGCCTCGCCCAGTTCGGGCAGGAGCCGGGCGAGCTCGCCCTCCTGGTCGGCGGCGGCGTCGACCTCGTCGGGGAGCTGGCGGCGCAGGGAACGCAGGGCGCTGGAGAAGGGCGCGAAGGGCAGGCCGTCCGCGCCGATCTCGACGCAGCCGCCGAGCGCCACGACGGCGCCTTCGGCGCGGGCCGCCGCGGTGAACTCCTCGATGAGGCGGGTCTTGCCGACGCCCGCCTCACCGCCGAGCAGCAATGCCTGCGGCTCGCCCGTGCCGGGGGCAGTCCCCTTGGCACGGGCGAGCGCGTCGTTCAGCACCCCCAGCTCGTCGGAACGGCCGACGAACACGGGGCTTACGGACCTGGTCTCCACAGCGGTGAGCATCGCACAGGGTGCGGGTGCGGTGGCAGTGGATATCGGGTGGGCCGGAGCAGGCGCTCCGGCCCCCGCCGCCGTCCGCATCACGCGGCCCGGGTGAAGCGCGCCCTCCATTGACCGGTGCTCACCCGCCCCTCGGTGTCGTGGCGGGCCGAGCGGCGGTCGGCGCGCGCCGCCGCCTTGGCCTCCCGGGCCTCGCGCAGGAGGCGGCGGCGGTCGGCCTCGCGGGTGAGGTCGGCGGCGCGGAGCTGGTGCATTTCGTACTCGAACATGGGAACTCCCTGGCTTCTGCTGCTGGTTTCGGCTTCCGGCTTCGTGGTCCGCGATCCGCTGTCCGCGGCTCGCTTTCCGTGATGCCTTTACTTTCGTCCGCCAGGGAGGTGCGGCACATCGGGAGACTGCCTCATCTTGAGAAGGCAGGGGGCCTTAGGAGGACCGTGAGGGCCTAGGAGGGGGCCTTAGGCGTAGGGCCCGCGGACACGAAAACGCCGGTGGGGCCGACCATGCGGCCCCACCGGCGTTCTGCGTTCTGTGTTCTACGTCCCGCGCCGTCGTCAACTCGCGGACGGCAGCCCGAAGATCAGGTTCGAGTACTTGGCGATGGCGAGGAGCAGACCGATGACGCCGAGGGCGACACCCGCCCAGGCCACCGACTTGATCCACGGCGCCTGCACCTGGTCCGGCGCGCCGAACGCGGGCCTCACCAGGACGGCGAACCCGACGACCAGCGCGGCGAGCGCGAAGGCTCCGGCGATCAGCGCCGTGATCTGCCAGGAGTCGCCGTACAGGGCTTGGATCTGGTCGGCCACGCTCGCCGACTGCTTGGTCTCCAGCTGCCCGACGATGTTCGAGCGGGCGGCGGCGACCGTGCCCAGCCAGCCACCGGAGAGGCCGATCACGCCGAGAGCGGCGGAGACGACGGCGGCCGCGCCCTGGAACACGCCGCCGGACCTGACCGGAGCGACCTCCTCGACCACGACGAGCTCGTCGTCGGAGACATCGGGGTCATCGGAGTCGTCGAGGCCGTCGCGGCCCTCGGCGTCGTCCGCCACGACGGCGTCATCCGTCGTGGCGGTCTTGGCGGTCCCGGCGCTCTTGTCCACCGTGACGGCGTCCGTCTCCGTGGCCTTGCCGCCGTCCGCGGCCTCCGGCTCTGCGGTCTGTGCGGCCGCCTCGGCCGCGCGCTCGTCCTCTGTCTTAGTTCCCATGCCCCGCACCGTACGGACGGAGTCTGAGAGCTTTCTTAACGAGCCGCCGAGGCCCCGTCACCGGCGGCCGCACGCTCCTCGCGCGCCCTGCGCCACTCGGGTGCGAGCACCGACCACACCTCCATGTCGTGGCGCACGCCCTGCCAGGGAAAGCTCTCCCGCAGCACCCCGTCCTTGGTCATGCCGAGCCGCTTGGCGACGGCGATGCTGGGGGCGTTCGCCGAGGACGCCATCCACTCCACGCGGTGCATCCCGCGCTCGTCCACCGCCCAGTCGACCACGATCCGGCTCGCCCGGGTGATCAGACCGCGCCCGGCGGCCGAAGGCTCCAGCCAGACACCGACCTCGCAGCACTCGGTGGCCGTGTCGAAGATCCGGAAGAGCACTCCGCCGACGAGCGTGCCCTCCAGCCAGAGGCCGTACAGGCGGCCCGTGTCGGCGGCCTGCCGGTCGGCGAACATCTGGAGCAGCTCCCGGGCCGACGCGAGGTCCTTGACCCGCACGGTCAGGGGCACCCACGGTCCGGCGTACTCCCGCGCGCGCTCGACGTGCGCGAGGAACTCCTCCGCCTGCCACGGCTCGATGGGCCGCAGTTCAGCGCCCTCGTCCAGCGATATCGCGAACATCCCGCTCCTCCCGTCCGTCCGGCGCCCCGGCCGGATCGTCGTGCGTCTCCCGTTGTCCCGGGATCCTCGCACCGACGGCGGCCGATCTCGACCGACATTCCGGAGGCTCGATGCTGATGCGCGGCAGCCAGCGGTCCAGGCCGCGCGGCAGCCACCAGTTGGCGCCGCCCAGCAGATGCATGAGGGCCGGCACCAGCAGCGTGCGCAGGACGAACGCGTCGAGCGCGACCGCGGCCGCCAGACCGATGCCGAACATCGCGATGACCCGGTCGCCGCTCAGGACGAAGGCGAGGAAGACCGAGATCATGATCACGGCCGCGGAGTTGATCACGCGGCTCGTCTCGGCGAGGCCGACGCGGACGGCCCGCCGGTTGTCGCCGGTCTCCAGCCACTCCTCGTACATCCGGCTGACCAGGAAGACCTGGTAGTCCATCGAGAGCCCGAAGAGGACCGACACCATGATCACGGGCAGGAAGGGTTCGATCGGTCCCGCCGAGCCCAGGCCGAGCAGCTCGCTCCCCCAGCCCCACTGGAAGATCGCGACGACGACCCCGAAGGCCGACGCCACCGCCGCCACGTTCATCGCGGCGGCCTTCAGGGGGATGCCGACGGACCGGAAGGCGAGAAGCAGCAGGACGCAGCCGAGGCCGATGACCACGCCCACGAAGAGCGGCAGCTTGCCGACGATGACCTCCGCGAAGTCGTCGTAGCTCGCGGTGACGCCACCGACCTGGAGGTCGAGCGAGGTGTCGGCCTCGGCCACGGGCAGGACATCGTCGCGCAGCCGGTCGACGAGGTCGCTGGTGCGCTGGGACTGCGGGGAGGAGTCCGGTACGACGGTGATGTGGGCGGCGGAGCCGTCGGCGTCGTACGTGACGGGGCCGACGGAGGCGACGCCCTCGGTCGACCGGAGGGTGGCGTCGAGGTTGGTGAGCGCGAGCCGGTCGCCCGCTCCCGCGACGTCCGTGACGAGGGTGAGGGGGCCGTTCACGCCGGGCCCGAAGCCGTCCGCGAGCAGGTCGTAGGCCTGCCGTGTGGTGGACGACGCCGTGTTGTTGCCCTGGTCGGACGTGCCCAGGTGCAGGGAGAGCGTGGGCAGGGCGAGCAGCGCCATCACGGCGACGGCGACACCGCCGAGCAGCTTCGGGTGCCGCTCCACGAAGGCGGACCAGCGGGCGGCGAGCCCGGTGGGCGTCTCCGGGGCCGGGCCGTGCTCGGCCAGGGCGCGCCGTTCGCGGCGGCTGAGCGCGCGCGGGCCGATCCAGGAGAGCAGCGCGGGCAGCAGGGTCACCGAGGCGGCGACCGTGAGCAGCACGGTCAGCGAGCCGGCGATCGCGACGCCGTTGAGGAAGCTGAGCCGCAGGATGAGCATGCCGAGCAGGGCGATGCACACGGTGGCGCCCGCGAAGACGACCGCGCGCCCGGTGGTGGCGACCGCGCGTTCGGCGGCGACGGCCACCGGGAGGCCCTTCTTGAGGCCCTTGCGGTGCCGGGTCACGATGAACAGCGCGTAGTCGATGCCGACGCCGAGCCCGATCAGGGTGCCCAGCATCGGGGCGAAGTCCGCGACGGTCATGAGGTGCCCGAGCAGCACGATGCCCGCGTACGCCGTGCCGACCGAGACCAGTGCGGTGGCGATGGGCAGGATCGAGGCGGCGAGCGAGCCGAAGGCGAGGAAGAGCACGACGGCGGCGACGGCGACCCCGACGATCTCGGCGGTCTGTGCGCTCTTGGTCTCGGTGAGGCCGACGGCGCCACCGCCCAGTTCGACCTCCAGGTGGTCCGAGTCGGCGGCCTTGGCGGTGTCGACGAGGGCCTGCGCGTCCGCCGTGTCGATGGCGTCGGCCTGCTCGTGGAAGGTGACGGTCGCGTACGCGATGCGCCCGCCGTCACTGATCTGGGCGGCGCCGCCCTCCGCGTACGGGCTGCTGACGGAGGCCACCGCGGGCATGTGCCGGATCGTGTCGAGGGTGTCGGTCATCGTCTGCTCGACGTCGGCCGCGCGGACGGTCGTGCCCGCCTCGGTCCGCCACACGACGGTGTTGCTGTCGCCGCCGAGGCCCGCGAAGCCCTCGTTCAGGAGCTGGGTCGCACGGCCGGACTCGGTGCCCGGGACCTCGTAGTCGTTCGAGTACGCGGATCCGGCGACGGCCGCGGCGCTCGCGGCGCCGCCGAGAGCGGCGAGCCAGAGCAGGACGGCCAGGAGGCGGTGCTTCACACACCATCGTGCGAGTGCTGCCACTGCCCTGCTCCCTGGGGTGGTTCGTGGATCTTTATCGGGAACAGTCTTTGATGCACTGAACAGCCCGCAAAGAACGTATGAGCACCGAGATAAGCGCCAGAGACACCTTGACAGCAGTTGGAGATCGTTGGTCCGGTACGTGGGCTTCCTCACAAGGGCACAAAAGGTGTGCGAGGCCCCATCGGGACCTCGCACACCCCTGAATCCGTGGCGTCAGCCCGACACGCTCGCGCGTCCGTCCTCTATGTGCCCCATCAGGCGCCGCCGGAAAGCGGGCTCGCCGGACGCCGTCGCCTGAATGTCGTACCAGCCGTGCTCGTGGTCCGTGTGCCAGGCGATCGTGCGGCTGCTGCCCGCCTTGACGCGGACGGTCCTCGTACGCTTCCTGACGTCGCGCTCGTCGACGTATCCGAGCGGCTTGACCGTGAAGACGAGGTCCTTGCGGCCGCGGTTGGCGAGGGTGACGTGGAGCTCGCGCCGGGTGATCGCGGAGGTGAGCCGCGCGCCGCCGTCCTTGCCGCCGGCGAACTCGCGCCGGAAGCCGTTGGGGCCCGTGACCGTGAAGGCGTACGCGTCCTTCACGGGCACGGTCCACGATCCCGTACGGACGACGTCCTGGTGCTGCGGGGCCGTGAACTCGCCGGCGTACGGATAGAGCGCGAAGTGCGCGCTGGAGCTGCCGCCGTTGCGCAGCCGCACCGACAGGGCGCCGTTCTTGCCGGGCTCGGCGTACGCGTCGGGCTGGTAGGGCAGCGGGCGGGCGCGGCGGGTGCCCGGCTCCTGGACCGGCATGGACTGCTTCAGGGGCGGCTGCGGGGCCCAGCGGCCGCTGAACTCCGGGATGGCGCCGGGCTGCTCGACCTCGGGCCGCCGGTGGCCGCGCCGGAAGTCGAAGGCGCCGGTGAGGTCGCCGGTGACCTTGCGGCGCCAGGCGCTGATGTTGGGTTCCTTGACGCCGGTCCACTTCTCCAGGAAGCGCACGACGGAGGTGTGGTCGAAGACCTCGGAGCAGACGTAGCCGCCGACGGTCCAGGGCGAGACGACGAGCATCGGCACGCGCACGCCGAGGCCGGTCGGCTTGCCCTCCCAGCGCTCCTCCTGGTCCTCGGCGGAGCCGGTGCCGGGCACGGGCGGCGGGACGTGGTCGAAGAAGCCGTCGTTCTCGTCGTAGTTGATGAAGACGGCGGTGCGGCGCCAGACCTCGGGGTGCGAGGCGAGGGCGTCCAGGACCTTGTAGACGATGGTCGCGCTGTGGATCGGCGAGGAGACGCTGGGGTGCTCGGAGTCCAGGGCCGAGGGCACCAGATAGCTGACCTTGGCCAGCTTGCCGTCCGCGACGTCCTTGGCGAACTCCTCGGCGAGCTTGCCGGTGGGCACGCGCCGCAGACCGCGCTCGAACAGCGACCTCTCCGCCTTGGTGAGGGTGGCGACGCCCTCCTCCAGGGTGGCGAGCAGCTTCTGGCGCTCGGCGTCGTCCTTGGCGTCGCGCACCTGGGCGTAGAAGGCCTCCATGAAGGTGAGGCCGGTCTTGGCCAGGACCTTGCGGGCGATGGCCTTGAAGGTGGTGAAGAACTCGATCTGGTTGTCGGTGAAGTTCTCCCACTCCGTGTACGTCTGCCAGCTCACGCCCGCCTTCTCCAGGCGCTCGGCGTACGTCCCCCAGTCGTATCCGGGGTGTTTGCCCTCGTCGTAGGCGTCGTTGCCGACGGCCCGCTTGCCGTTCGCCTCGTAGCCCGTCTTGCCGCTCCACAGGTGGTTGCGGTTGGGGCTGGTGGAGGTGTGGATGGACGAGTGGTAGGCGTCGCAGACGGTGAAGGTGTCGGCGAGCTCGTAGTGCAGCGGGATGTCCTCGCGCGTGTAGTACGCCATCGTGGCGGCGGTCTTGGCGGTGATCCAGCCGTCCGACCAGCCGTCGTGCCAGGCTTTGGCGCCGCCGCTCCAGGAGTGGTCGAGGGCGCCGATGTACTGGAGGTCCTTCTTCTGCGCGGCGGCGGCCTCGCGGACCGGGAAGGGCAGGACGGTGCGCAAGGCGCCCGGCTGCTCGAACACGGACGTGCCGCCCGGGAGTCGGACGGCGTTGCGGTCGCCGAAGCCGCGGACGCCGCGCAGGGCGCCGAAGTAGTGGTCGAAGGACCTGTTCTCCTGCATCAGGATGACGACGTGCTCGATCGAGCCGAGCCCGCCGCCACGGGGTCCTGGCCTGTCCTGCGCCAGTGCGAGCTGCAACGACGGCGGCAGGAAGGATCCGACGGCGGCGGCGCCGACCGCGCCACCGCCGACCGCCATCAGTCGCCTGCGGGAAATCTCCGGGGACACGTCACGACCTCCAGTCGACGGCCAATGGTTCTCTGCTGATCCATTGACCTCCTCGGCCGGGACGGTAGTGAAGTCTGGTTTCCCTGTGAAGACTTGGGGACGAAGTCGACGTGAACGGACTCCCCCGAGTACGAACGGCCCTTCCCCGTACGGACGTCAGGACCCGGTCAGGCGATCAGCAGTCCCAGCCAGAGCGCGACGGTCGACGCCGCGAGCGTGAGCGGCACGGTCACCGCGCCGAGCAGCGTGAACGTCCGCAGGTCGGCGTCCGTGCCGTGCTCGTGCAGGATGCGGCGCCACAGCAGCGTCGCGAGCGAGCCGACGTAACTGAGGTTCGGGCCGACGTTGACGCCGATCAGGGCGGCGAGGACGGGCCCGGGGCCCGCGGGCGCGACGGCGGGCAGCAGGGCGAGGATCGCGGGCAGGTTGTTGATCAGGTTGGCGAGGACGGCGGCGACGGCCGCCACGGCGAGCAGGGCGGGCAGCGAGGCGCCGTCGGGCAGCAGCCACTCGATGCCGGAGCCGAGGCCGTTGTCGACGACCGCTTTGACGACGACGCCGAGCGCGAGCACGAACAGGCAGAACAGCGGGCTCGCGGAGCGCACGAGGCCGGTGGCGGTCGTGCGTCCTCGCAGCAGCGCGCGGGCGGCGAGCACCACGGCTCCCGCGAGGGCCGCCCACAGGGGTTCGACGCCCGCGAACGAGGTCGCGACGAACCCGGCGAGCGTGAGGCCGAGGACGGCCAGGGTGAACACCGGTACGGGGGTCGGCTCGGTCTCCTTGGGCTCGAACGCGCCCGCGTCCAGATCTGCGGCGAAGTACCGCCGGAAGGCGGCGTATTCGATCCCGATGGCCACCAGCCACGGCAACGCCATGAGCAGCGCGAACCGGGTGAAGGTGAGGCCGCTGGCGGTGAGGGCGAGGAGGTTGGTCAGGTTGGAGACGGGCAGCAGGAGCGAGGCCGAGTTGGCGAGGTGGGCGGTGGCGTAGACGTGCGGCCTCGGCCTGGCCCCCACGCGGGCCGCGGTGGCGAAGACGACCGGGGTGAGCAGGACGACGGTGGCGTCGAGGCTGAGCACGGCGGTGACGACGGCGGCCACTCCGAAGACGCCGCCGAGCAGCGCCCGGGTGCGTCCGCCGCAGAGCCGGGCGACGAGGTCACCGGCGGCGGCGAAGAGCCCGTCGTCCGCGCAGAGCTGGGCGAGCACGAGGACGGCCGCGAGGAACCCCACGACCGGCAGCAGGCTCCGGACCTCGGCGAGCGCGTGCTCCGACGAGACGGCCCCGAGCGCCACGACGATCCCGGCGGCGGGCAGCGCGGCGGCGGCCTCGGGCCACTGACGCGGCCGTATGACGGCGAACGCGAGCACGGCGAGCAGCAGGCCGACGGAGAGGATCTCGGCGGTGACGGTGTTCAGGGGGACGCTCCGTGGCCCGTGACGGGGCACTGATTCAGCGGGGACGGACGTTCCCGGCGTACGGCCGGGCGGGGGGCGGCATCGCGGAACCCGGCATCGCGGCACGCGAGCGGCAAGCGGAGCTTCGCCGCCCACCCACCCGACGCCTCGGGGCAATCGGGTGGGTGGGCGGGAAAGAATCCGCCGTGAAGCGGGCGGGCCCGGGCCGCACCCCGGCCACAGCCAGGACACCGCTCAAGCCCAGCGCAGCGCCTAGCCCTCCACGCCCAGCTTCTCCAGGATCAGTTCCTTGACGCGGGCCGCGTCGGCCTGGCCCCGGGTGGCCTTCATGACCGCGCCGACCAGCGCGCCGGCCGCGGCGACCTTGCCGCTGCGGATCTTGTCGGCGATGGCGGGGTTGCCCGCGATCGCCTCGTCCACGGCGGCCGTCAGCGCACCCTCGTCCGAGACGACCTTCAGGCCGCGCTTCTCGACGACCTCGTCCGGCGTGCCCTCGCCCGCGAGGACACCCTCGAAGACCTGGCGCGCCAGCTTGTCGTTCAGGTCGCCCTTGGCGACGAGCTCGGCGACCCGGGCGACCTGCGCCGGGGTGACCGGCAGCTCGTCGAGGGCCTTGCCCGTCTCGTTGGCGTTGCGGGCCATCTCGCCCATCCACCACTTGCGCGCGGCCGCCGCGTCGGCGCCCGCCTCGATCGTGGCGACGATGGGGTCGACCGCACCGGCGTTCAGGATCGACTGCATGTCGTGCTCCGAGACGCCCCACTCCTCGCGGAGGCGGTTGCGGCGCACGCGCGGCATCTCGGGGAGACCGGCACGCAGCTCCTCGACCCACGCACGGGCCGGGGCCACCGGGACGAGGTCGGGCTCCGGGAAGTACCGGTAGTCCTCGGCGTTGTCCTTGATGCGGCCCGACGTCGTGGAGCCGTCCTCCTCGTGGAAGTGACGGGTCTCCTGGACGATCGTGCCGCCGCTGTTCAGGACGGCCGCGTGGCGCTGGATCTCGTAGCGCGCCGCACGCTCCACGGAACGGAGCGAGTTGACGTTCTTCGTCTCCGAGCGCGTGCCGAACTCCTTGCGCCCGTGCGGGCGCAGCGAGAGGTTCACGTCGCAGCGCATCTGGCCCTTGTCCATCCGGGCCTCGGACACGTCGAGCGCCTTGATGACCTCGCGCAGCTCGGCGACGTACGCCTTGGCGACCTCGGGGGCCCGCTCGCCGGCGCCCTCGATCGGCTTGGTGACGATCTCGATGAGCGGGATGCCGGCGCGGTTGTAGTCCAGGAGCGAGTGCGAAGCGCCGTGGATACGGCCCGTCGCGCCACCGACGTGCGTGGACTTGCCGGTGTCCTCCTCCATGTGGGCGCGCTCGATCTCCACGCGGAAGACCTCGCCGTCCTCCAGCTGGACGTCCAGATAGCCGTTGAAGGCGATCGGCTCGTCGTACTGGGAGGTCTGGAAGTTCTTCGGCATGTCCGGATAGAAGTAGTTCTTCCGGGCGAAGCGGCACCACTCGGCGATCTCGCAGTTCAGCGCGAGACCGATCTTGATGGCGGACTCGACGCCGATCTCGTTGACCACCGGCAGCGCGCCGGGCAGGCCGAGACAGGTCGGGCAGGTCTGGCTGTTGGCGTCCTGCTTCAGCTCGGTGGAGCAGCCGCAGAACATCTTGGTCTTGGTGCCCAGCTCGACATGGACCTCAAGGCCCATGACGGGGTCGTACGTCGCGAGGGCATCCTCGTACGACACCAGGTCAGTCGTGACAGTCACGGTGAAACTTTCCCTCTCAACCCAGCAGGACGTCGTCGTCGCCGAGCTTCTTCAGCTCGCGATAGAGCAGAGCAAGGCCGGTGACGATGGCGGCGGCGGAGACAGCGGCGTCGATGAGCCGGAGCGTGTCGTTCTCCTTGCGGGCCAGCCTGGCCTGCTTGACGACGGAGATCGCGCCGAAGGCGGTGGTGCCCATCGACAGGTACGCGCCGGGCTTCGACTTCTTGAAACCCTGGGCCTTGGCGGTCATGGGACTCATAGTGACGGTGCCTCCTCAAGCAGCGGGTGACCCCACCTTTCCACGAAGGCGGCCTCTACGGCAGCGCCGACCTTGTAAAGGCGGTCGTCCTTCATGGCCGGGGCGATGATCTGCAGTCCGACCGGCAGGCCGTCCTCCGGCGCGAGGCCGCAGGGCAGCGACATGGCGGCGTTGCCCGCCATGTTCGACGGGATGGTGCACACGTCCGCGAGGTACATCGCCATCGGGTCGTCGGCGCGCTCGCCGATCGGGAAGGCGGTGGTGGGCGTCGCGGGCGAGACGATGACGTCGACCTGCTCGAAGGACTTCTCGAAGTCCTTCGTGATCAGGGTGCGGACCTTCTGGGCGCTTCCGTAGTACGCGTCGTAGTAGCCGGAGCTCAGGGCGTACGTGCCCAGGATGATGCGGCGCTTGACCTCGTCGCCGAAGCCGGCCTCGCGGGTCAGCGCGGTGACCTCCTCGGCGGACTTCGTGCCGTCGTCGCCGACGCGCAGGCCGTATCGCATGGCGTCGAAGCGCGCGAGGTTCGACGAGCACTCGGAGGGCGCGATCAGGTAGTACGCGGAGAGCGCCAGGTCGAAGGACGGGCAGTCCAGCTCGACGATCTCGGCGCCGAGCTCCTTGAGCAGGGCGACCGACTCCTGGAAGCGCTGGACGACACCGGCCTGGTAGCCCTCGCCCGCGAACTGCTTCACGACGCCGACGCGCATGCCCCGTACGGAGCCGTTGCGCGCGGCCTCGACGACCGGCGGGACCGGGGCGTCGATGGACGTCGAGTCGAGCTCGTCGTGCCCGGCGATGACCTCGTGCAGGAGCGCGGCGTCCAGGACCGTGCGTGCGCAGGGACCGCCCTGGTCCAGGGAGGACGAGAACGCGACCATGCCGTAGCGCGAGACGCCGCCGTAGGTGGGCTTGACGCCGACCGTGCCGGTGACGGCCGCGGGCTGGCGGATGGAGCCGCCGGTGTCCGTGCCGATGGCGAGCGGGGCCTCGTACGCCGCGAGGGCGGCGCTGGAGCCGCCGCCGGAGCCGCCGGGGATGCGGGTGAGGTCCCACGGGTTGCCGGTGGGGCCGTACGCGCTGTTCTCGGTGGAGGACCCCATGGCGAACTCGTCCATGTTGGTCTTGCCGAGGATGACGACGTCGGCGGCCTTCAGGCGCTTGGTGACGGTCGCGTCGTACGGCGGGATCCAGCCTTCGAGGATCTTGGAGCCGACCGTGGTCGGTACGCCCTCGGTGGTGAAGATGTCCTTGAGCGCGAGCGGCACGCCGGCCAGCGGGCCGAGCTTCTCGCCGCTGTCCCGCTTGGCGTCGACGGCGCGGGCCTGCGCGAGGGCGCCCTCACGGTCGACGTGCAGGAAGGCGTGCACCTTCTCGTCCACGGCGTCGATGCGGGCCAGGTGGGCCTCGGTGACCTCGACGGCCGTCAGCTCGCCGGAGGCGACCTTCGCGGCGATCTCGGCCGCGGTGAGCCTGATGATGTCGATCTTGCTGTCCGTCATGGTGGGTTAGTCCTCCCCCAGGATCTGCGGCACCTTGAAACGCTGCTGCTCTTGGGCCGGGGCGCCGGAGAGCGCCTGCTCGGGGGTGAGCGACGGACGGACCTCGTCCGCGCGCATGACGTTCGTCAGCGGCAGCGGGTGGGAGGTCGGCGGTACGTCTTGGTCGGCGACCTCAGAGACGCGGGCGACCGCGCCGATGATGTCGTCGAGCTGTCCGGCGAAGTGGTCGAGCTCTTCGTCCTTCAGCTCAAGACGTGCTAGGCGGGCGAGGTGGGCGACCTCCTCGCGCGTAATGCCAGGCATGCGGCGATCCTCTGGGGGTGAGTGTGTGGTTTGTGGCCCCAATCCTATGGGGCCGCACCCCGTGCCCGTGAAACGGATTGCCGCGGCGGGGCCCGGAGGGCGTTCCGCGACGCCGGCCCGCCTCCGTGCGGCTACTTCGCGATGTCGGCTCCGGCTTCGGCTTCGGCCGCCGCAGCGGCCTCCTCGGCGGCGACGTCCACCGGGCGGCGCCAGCCGCGCGAGCCGCGGGCGCGCAGCCAGGCGGTGGTCTCGTCCGGCGGCATCGCGGCGGCGACCAGCCAGCCCTGGACCGCGTCGCAGCCCAGGTCGCGCAGCCGCTCCCACGTCTCGTCGTCCTCGACGCCCTCGGCGACGACGAGCAGGCCCAGGGAGTGCGCGAGGTCGACCGTGCAGCGGACGATCTCCGCGTCTTCGTTGTCCACGGCGAGGCGGGCGACGAACGAGCGGTCGATCTTCAGCTCGCTCACCGGGAGCCGCCGCAGATGCACGAGGGACGAATATCCCGTGCCGAAGTCGTCCAGCGACATCTTGACGCCGTGGCCGGTCAGCCCGGCCAGGGTGTCCGCGGCCCGCTGCGGGTCCTCCAGGAGGACGTGTTCCGTTATCTCCAGTTGGAGCGCTCCCGCGGGCACGCCGTGCCGGGCGAGGCGTGCGGCGACCGCGCCCGCGAAACCCGGCGTGTGGACGTCCCGGGGCGAGACGTTCACCGCGACCGGGACCTTGAGCCCCATCGCCTGCCACTTCGCCACCTGGCACAGGGCCGTCTCCAGGACGTACTCCGTGAGGTGCGGCATCAGGCCCGACGACTCGGCTATGGCGATGAACTCGTCCGGCGGCACCTTCCCGCGCTCGGGGTGCACCCAGCGCACCAGCGCCTCGAGCCCGGCCACCCGCCCGTCGAACTGGACCTTCGGCTGGTAGTGGAGCTCGACGTCTCCCGCGTCCAGGGCCCTGCGCAGATCTCCCAACAGGCCGAGCCGGTCGGGGGTGTTGGAGTCCCGCTTGGACTCGTACACCTCGACGCCCGTGCGGTCCCGCTTGGCCTGGTACATCGCGACGTCCGCCCGGCGCAGCAGGCCCTCCGCGTCCATGGCGTGGTCGGGGAAGACCGCGAGACCGGCGCTGGCCTCCAGGACCAGCGTCAGGCCGTCGAGGTCGAGGGGCGAGCCGAGGGCGGCGACCAGCGACCGGGCCACGCGGGTGGCGGACGTCGTCGAGTCGGCGACGGGGAGCAGGACGGCGAACTCGTCGCCGCCGAGGCGTGCGGCCTCAGCGCCGCGCGGCAGGGCGAGCCGCAGCCGGTCGGCGATCTGGAGCAGCAGCCGGTCGCCCGCGAGGTGCCCCAGGGTGTCGTTGACCGAGCGGAAGCGGTCCATGTCGATCAGCATCAGGGCGGACCGCGCGCCGATGCGCTCGGCGTCGTCGAGGGCCGTCCAGGTCCGTTCGAGGAGCCACTGGCGGTTGGGCAGGCCGGTGAGGGGGTCGCGCAGCTGCTCCTCGGCCCTGGCCCGCGCTATCCACAGCGTCGAGTCGAGCGCGACCAGGGGGATGGCGAAGAGGGGCAGCAGGACGGGCGTCGAGGCCGCGACCACGCAGATCAGCGGGGCGATGCCCAGGAGCGCGACGCCGACCAGGCCCTGGCGGACCAGGGCGGTGCGGGTGACCGTGGGCAGGGCGCCGGTGCGCGGCGCGTGGACGTACCAGAGCAGGACGCGGGTGACCACGAGGTACGCGGCGGCGGCGAGCGCCACCTCGGGGGCGGAGTACAGGTCCCAGGTCTCGGGCAGCCAGGGCGCGTCCGTCGTGGGGGCCGTGCCGAAGGCGGCCATGGCGAGCGCGCCCGCGCCGATGCCGAGGATGTCGACGGCGCCGTGCAGGACGCCCTGGCGCCAGCGGTGGCGGCGCGCGACGCCGACCAGGACCACGACGGTGAGGCTGACCATGCCCGCGGGCACCCAGCCGTAGAGCAGGAGGACGGCGACGGTGAGGGCGCCGCCCGAGCCCGTGCCGCCCCACCAGCGGTCGCGGCCGAGCGCGACGAGGTGGCCGACGATGAGGCCCGTGAGGATCGCGAGGGACCAGCCGACCGTGCCCGAGGGGAACAGCGCGCCCGGTCCGGTGAACGCGAGGAAGAAGCCCGCGCCGAGGACCATGGCGGCGATCGTCACGACCGTAACCGGAAGGACCGGCCAGGGGTCGCGCTCGCCGGACGCGGCGTCCGGGCCGTGCGCCTCGGCGCCGCGCCACAGCGGCCTGCGCCGCCCTTCGGCGCCGGTCTGGGTGGCGCAGAGTCCGGTGTCCATGACGCCCGCGCCCTCGCCCACGCCGAGCTCCTGCGAGCCGTACCCGCCGACGGTGCTCCAGGCGCGCTCACGTCGCTCGACGGCGGTGCTCGGGACGGCGGAGCGCCCGCTCTCCGCTTCGGCCTCCCGTGCCGCTCTGCGTCCACTGAGCCACGCGCACGGTCCGCGCCGCAGGCGCGCGCGCAGCCGGGAGTCCGGTGCGGCGCTCTCGGTCGGTTCCATTCCCGTCCCTCTCACAGCCGGCGGTGCCCACGCCACGCGGACTCGCTCCAGAAGTCAGCCGCGTCTGAAACTCCTTCCCCGTGCTCCCGGTGAGCAGGGGATACCCCAATCGCAGCGGGGCACGGCAGGCGCACACCTCAACAGTAGGCCGCAGAAGGCTTCTACGGGCAGCGGTCCACAACGGTTGCCCGAATGCGACCCGGCCACCCGTATGCATCTGGTATGCGCTGAACGGGTGGCCTTCAACCGCTACTCCTCGGTCGGAAGCGCGACTTCCGCTGCCGCGTCCGGTCCCTGCTCCAGCAGGACGGCGAAGCCTTCCTCGTTGAGAACCGGAACCTTCAGCTGCATCGCCTTGTCGTACTTCGAGCCGGGATTGTCACCCACAACCACGAAAGCTGTCTTCTTCGAAACGGAACCGGTCACCTTTGCTCCCCGGCTCTGCAACGCATCTTTTGCGCCATCCCGCGTGTGGTGCTCAAGCGTGCCGGTCACGACGACGGTGAGGCCTTCGAGCGGCCGCGGCCCCTCGTCCTCTCCCCCGCCCTCTTCCTCCATGCGGACCCCGGCCGCGCGCCACTTGCGCAGGATCTCCCGGTGCCAGTCCTCCTCGAACCACTGCTTCAGGGAGGCGGCAATGGTCGGACCCACGCCCTCGACGGCGGCCAGCTCCTCCTCCGTGGCCTGCTCGATCCGCTCGAGGGAGCGGAACTCACGGGCCAGCGCCTCCGCGGCCACCGGGCCCACGTGACGGATGGACAGGCCCGTGATGATGCGCGCGAGCGGGCGCTCCTTGGCCGCCGCGATGTTCTCCAGCATCGACAGGGCGTTCTTCCTGGCCTCGCCCTGCTGGTTGGCGAAGACCGTGGCGATCTTCTCCTCGCCCGTCTTCGGGTCCCGCTTGGGCAGACCGCTGTCCTGATCCAGTACGTACGCCTTGATCGGCAGGAGGCGCTCGATGGTGAGGTCGAAGATGTCGCCCTCGTCCAGGACCGGCGGCTCGGACGGCTCCAGCGGCTTGGTCAGCGCGGCCGCCGCCACATACCCGAAGTTCTCGATGTCCAGGCTCTTGCGGCCCGCCAGATAGAACAGCCGCTCGCGCAACTGGGCCGGGCACGAACGGGCGTTCGGGCAGCGGAGGTCGATGTCGGCCTCCTTCATCGGCCGCAGCGCCGTCCCGCACTCGGGGCACTCGGCGGGCATCACGAACTCCCGCTCGGTGCCGTCGCGCAGGTCGACGACGGGGCCGAGGATCTCCGGGATGACGTCGCCCGCCTTGCGCAGGACGACCGTGTCCCCGATGAGGACGCCCTTCTTCTTCACCACGTCCTGGTTGTGCAGGGTCGCGAACTCGACCTCGGACCCGGCGACCGTGACGGGCTCCACCTGGGCGTACGGCGTGACGCGGCCGGTGCGGCCGACGCCCACGCGGATGTTCACCAGCTTGGTGTTGACCTCCTCGGGGGCGTACTTCCAGGCGATCGCCCAGCGGGGCGCGCGCGAGGTGGAGCCGAGGCGGCCCTGGAGCGGGATCTCGTCCAGCTTCACGACGACGCCGTCGATCTCGTGCTCGACGGAGTGGCGGTTCTCGCCGAAGTACGTGATGAAGTCCCGGACGCCGTCGAGCCCTTGCACCACCTTGTTGTGCTGGGCGGTGGGCAGGCCCCAGGCCTTCAGGAGTTCATAGGCGTGGCTGAGGCAGTCGATGTCGAAGCCCTCGCGGGCGCCGATGCCGTGCACCACCATGTGCAGCGGGCGGGTCGCGGTGACGCGCGGGTCCTTCTGGCGCAGCGAACCCGCCGCCGCGTTGCGCGGGTTGGCGAAGGGCTTGTCGCCGGCCTCGACCAGGCGGGCGTTCAGCTCCTCGAACTTCTCCATGGGGAAGAAGACCTCGCCGCGGATCTCGACGAGGGCGGGGATCTCGTCGCCCTTGAGGCGGTCCGGGATGTCCGCGATGGTGCGGACGTTCGGTGTGATGTCCTCGCCCGTGCGGCCGTCCCCGCGGGTGGCCGCGCGGGTGAGCTTGCCGTCCTCGTACGTGAGGTTGACGGCGAGGCCGTCCACCTTCAGCTCGCACAGGAAGTGGTGGTCGGTGGTGCCGACCTCCTTGGCGACGCGGTCGGCCCAGGCGGCCAGCTCCGCGTCGTCGAAGGCGTTGTCCAGGGAGAGCATGCGCTCGCGGTGCTGGACCGAGGTGAACTCGGTCTCGTACGCCCCGGAGACCTTCTGGGTGGGCGAGTCGGGCGTGCGCAGCTCGCTGTACTCGTCCTCCAGGGCCTCCAGGGAGCGCAGGAGCTTGTCGAACTCGGCGTCACTGACGACCGGTTGGTCGTTCACGTAGTACCGGAAGCGGTGCTCCTCGATCTGTTCGGCCAGCTGGGCATGCTGATCCCGTGCCTCGGCGGGCACAGAGCCTTGCTGTTCGACAGCCACCGTTTCGTCCTCCCGTTACGTCATACCCAATTACTCAGGGTTGTCCGCGAGTGATCTCGCCGCCCTGGCGCAGTGGGCGAGCGCCGCGCGTGCGTACGCGGGAGAAGCTCCCGCGAGCCCGCACGACGGAGTGACCACGACCGACTCCGCGAGTGAACCCGGATTCAGCCCCAGCCTGCGCCACAGCGTCCTGACACCCATGACGCTACCGGCAGGGTCTGACAATGGGCCGTCCACGCCCGCCACGACACCGGCGAAGAGCTTCGTGCCGCCCTCGACCGCCTCACCGATCGCCTCGTCGTCACGCTCGGTGAGCAGCGAGAAGTCGAACGAGATCGCGTCGGCGCCCGCTCGGCGCAGCAGCGCGAACGGCACGTCGGGCGCGCAGGAGTGCACGACGGACGGGCCGTCGTGCACGCCCAGGACCTCCCGGAGCGTGCTCTCCACGAGCTGGCGGTCCACGGCGCGGTGGGTGCGGTACTCGCTCGCGGTCTTGACGTGTCCGCGCAGCACGGACATGAGCGAGGGCTCGTCGAGCTGGAGCACGACCTGGGCGCCCGGGATCCGGCGGCGGACGTCCGCGAGATGCGTGCGCAGGCCTTCGGCGAGCGATCCGGCCAGGTCACGGCAGGCGCCGGGGTCGGAGAGCGCGGCCTCGCCGTTCCTCAGCTCCAGGGCGGCGGCGAGGGTCCAGGGCCCGACGGCCTGCACCTTGACCGGGCCCGTGTACCCCTGGGTGAACTCCTCCAGGGCGTCCAGGTCCTCGCCGAGCCAGGCCTTCGCGCGGCGCGTGTCGCGGCCCGGCCGGTCGCCGATCCGCCAGCCGCTGGGCTCCACGCGCGCGTAGAGCTCGACCAGCATTCCGGCGGTCCGGCCGATCATGTCGGCGCCGGGCCCCCGCGCGGGCAGCTCGGCCAGGTACGGGAAGTCCTCGAAACTGCCGGTGACGGTCTTCGCGGTCTCGCGGGCGTCGCCGCCCGGCATGGACCCGACGCCGGTGGCCGGGCCCCAACTGATCGCGGTCACTGGCCCGGCCGCACCGTCAGGTCGTTGACCTCGGCGTCACGCGGGAGGTCGACGGCCATCAGGATCGTCGTCGCGACGGACTCCGGGTCGATGAAGCGGGAGGGGTCGTACGCCTTGCCCTCCTGCTGGTGGACCTTGGCCTGCATGGCGCTCGCGGTGCGGCCCGGGTAGACGGAGGTGACCCGGACGCCGTTGGCGTGCTCCTCGGCGCGCAGGGAGTCGGCCAGGGCCTTCAGGCCGTGCTTGGAGGCGGCGTAGGCGGACCAGTCGGCGTGGGCGCTCAGGCCCGCGCCCGAGTTGACGAAGACCACGTGCCCCTGGGCGACGCGCAGCTGGGGCAGGAAGTGGCGGGTCAGCTCGGCGGGCGCGATGAGGTTCACGTTGAGCTGGTGGCGCCAGGACTTGGGGGTGAGGTCGCCGACCCGGCCGAGGTCGACGACGCCCGCGACGTGGAGCAGGGAGTCCACCCGGTCGGGCAGCGTCTGGTGGCCGAAGGCCCAGGAGAGCTTGTCCGGGTCGGAGAGGTCGCCCACGAGCGTGGCGGAGCCGGGGAACTGCGCCGCGAGTTCCTTGGCCCGGCCCGCGTCCCGTGCGTGCAGGACGAGGGCGTCGCCGCGTGCGTGGAGGCGGCGGGCGACGGCCGCGCCGATGCCGGAGCCGGCCCCGGTGATCACATGTGTTGCCATGCGTCCATCGTCGCACCCCGGACCTCGCAGGTCAGCGCGTGCCCATGGACTCCTCCAGGTAGGCGAGGGCGCCGACGGGCTCCTCGGCGAAGAAGACGAGATCCGTCAGCGGCAGCGGCAGGAAGCCGTCGTCCTCCATGCGCTGGAACTGCGTCTTCAAGCCGTCGTAGAAGCCCGCCGAGTTCAGCAGGACGACCGGCTTGGTGTGCTTGCCGTGCTTCTTCAGTTCCAGGATCTCGGTGGCCTCGTCCAGCGTGCCCGTGCCGCCCACCATGATCACGATCGCGTCGGCCTTCTCCAGGAGCAGCGCCTTGCGCTCGGCGAGGTCGCGCGCGATCACCATCTCGTCGGGCGCGGCCACCGTCCTGGCCTTGGCCGCGAGGAAGTCCACGGAGACCCCCGTGAGACGCCCGCCGGCCTGCGCCACGCCGTCGGCGACGACCTTCATGAGACCGCTCTCCGAACCGCCCCACACCAGGGTGTGGCCGCCCTTGCCGAGCAGCTCGGCGAATTCGCGCGCGGGGCGGGTGTAGCGGTCGGGGAGGTCGGCGGCGGAGAGGAAGACACAGATGTTCATGGCCTCACCGTACGATCCGGCACAGACTGGACGGGACGCGGCCGCTCACAGAAGGAGACCACGGTGACAGCAGGACACAAGATCACCATCGAGCAGGGCACCGACCTCGTACGGGTGGTGCGCGACGGCCAGGTCGTCGCCGAGAGCAGCCGCCCGCTGCTGCTGCGCGAGACGGGCTGCCCGGTGCGCTACTACCTCCCTCCGGAGGACGTGCGCACCGACGCCCTGACCCCGTCGGACACGACGACGTACTGCCCGTTCAAGGGAACGGCGTCCTACTGGTCGCTGCCCGGTGCCAAGGACGCGGTGTGGGCGTACCCCGAGCCGAAGGACGCGGTGGCCCAGATCAAGGACCACTTCTGCTTCTACGAGGTGGAGACGCCCCGGTAGCACCGGACGGCAGGAGGGGGTCCGGGCGGTGGCTAGGCCGCCGCCGTGACCCTCTCCGTCGTGGCGATCGTCGCCGAGCCGACCACGCGCGTGCCGTCGTACAGCACGATCGCCTGGCCGGGGGCCACGCCGCGTACCGGCTCGTCGAAGGAGACCCGCAGCTCGGAGCCGTCGACCAGCTCCGCGCGCACCGCCGTCTCGCCGCCGTGCGCCCGCAGCTGCGCGGTGTACGTGCCGGGCCCCGTGGGGGCCGCGCCGCACCAGCGGGGCTTGATCGCCGTCAGACCCGTGACGTCCAGGTCGGCCACGGGACCGACCGTCACGGTGTTGTTCACCGGGGAGATGTCCAGGACGTAGCGGGGCTTGCCGTCGGGGGCCGGGGTGCCGATCCGCAGGCCCTTGCGCTGGCCGATGGTGTAGCCGAAGGCGCCCTCGTGGGTGCCCAGCTTGTTCCCCTCGGTGTCGACGATGTCGCCCTCCGCCTTGCCGAGGCGGTCCGCGAGGAAGCCCTGGGTGTCGCCGTCGGCGATGAAGCAGATGTCGTGGCTGTCGGGCTTCTTGGCGACGGCCAGGCCGCGCTCCTCGGCCTCCGCGCGGATCTCCTCCTTGGTGGTGAGCGTGTCACCGAGGGGGAACATCGCGTGGGCGAGCTGGCGGTCGTCCAGGACCCCGAGGACGTAGCTCTGGTCCTTGGCCATGTCCGAGGCGCGGTGCAGCTCGCGCGTGCCGTCCTCGTTCACGACCACCGTGGCGTAATGGCCGGTGACGACGGCGTCGAAGCCGAGCGCGAGGGCCTTGTCGAGGAGCGCGGCGAACTTGATCTTCTCGTTGCAGCGCAGGCACGGGTTCGGGGTGCGCCCCGCCTCGTACTCGGCGATGAAGTCCTCGACCACGTCCTCGCGGAACCGCTCGGCCAGGTCCCACACGTAGAACGGGATGCCGATGACGTCCGCGGCGCGGCGGGCGTCGCGGGAGTCCTCGATGGTGCAACAGCCTCGCGCGCCCGTGCGAAACGATTGCGGGTTAGCCGAGAGTGCCAGGTGCACTCCGGTCACGTCGTGGCCCGCTTCGGCGGCACGCGCGGCGGCGACGGCGGAGTCCACGCCGCCCGACATGGCGGCGAGAACACGAAGGGGGCGGGGGCGCTGCGGGGTCTGGGTCTCAGTCATAGCTCTAACAGGGTACGGGCCCGCGGGAACCAGCCGCCCGTGAGTAAGCGTTGACGATCACATGGGGGAAGAACAGGACTCGACGGAAGAGCGCGATCAGGGGCGCCGCGGCGTGAACCGCCGGACGCTCCTGATCGGCGGCGCCGCGGCGGCCGTCGGCACGGCGGCGCTCGCCTCGGACAAGCTCAGCCGCCTGTGGTGGCGCCTGCCCGGCGTCGTGAAGAAGCGCAAGGAGGGCGAGGTCGACGCCAAGGGCGCCCAGTGGACAGCGGCGTCCGACTACAACTGGCGCCGCGCGGACAGACCCGACGACTACGACATCGACATGGTCGTCATCCACGTCGTCCAGGGCGGGTACGCGACGGCGCTGCGCGTCTTCAAGGACCCGGCGCACGGCGCGGCGGCCCATTACGTGGTGCGCAAGGACGGTCACGTCGCCCAGATGATCCGCGAGCTGGACGTGGCGTTCCACGCGGGGAACAAGAGCTACAACGAACGCAGCATCGGCATCGAGCACGAGGGCTTCGTCGACAAGAAGTCGTCCTTCACCGACGCGATGTACGCCTCGTCGGCGCGGCTCACCGCCGGGATCTGCAAGCGGTACGACATCCCGGTGGACCGCGAGCACATCATCGGGCACGTGGAGGTGCCGGGCACCGACCACACCGATCCGGGACCCCACTGGGACTGGGACCGGTACATACCGCTGGTCCGCAAGGCCCGCACCGCCCTGGGCTGACGCGCGCCGCCGCAGCCGGCGTGACCTAGCGCAGGTGCACCGGCAGGGACTCCACCCCGTACACGATCGAGAGCTTGCGGAAGACGAGCTCCTCGGGGTCGGCCGCGAGCCGCATCTCCGGGAAGCGCCTGACGAGGGCGGGGTAGGCGGCGCGCAGCTCCATGCGGGCCAGTTCGGCGCCGATGCAGCGGTGGATGCCGTAGCCGAAGGCAAGGTGGCCCGAGGCCTTGCGCTCCGGGTCGAAGCCGCCGCCGTCGGGGGTGTACTTGGCGTCGCGGTTGCCGCCGCTCAGGGAGCACAGGACCAGGTCGCCCTTGGGGATGCGCACCCCGGCTATCTCGATGTCCTCGCGGGCGAAGCGCGGGAAGGCCACCTGCACCACGGTGAGGTAGCGCAGCGCCTCCTCGACGAAGGTGGCGGCCGCCGCGTCGTCCTCGCGCAGGCGCGCGGCGGTCTCGGGGTGCCGCAGCAGGAGCAGGGAGCCGAGGGCCACCATGCTCGCGGTCGTCTCGAAGCCGCCGGTGAGGATGCCGTCGGCGAGACCGGCGAGCTCCTCGTCGTCGACGGTGTCGCCGTGCTCCTTGACGATCATGCCGAGCAGTCCGTCGCCCGGGTTCTCGCGCTGCTTCTTGACGACGTCCCGGAAGTAGGAGAGCGAGGCGGATATCGCCCCGAAGGGAGCGGTCGCGCCGGCGAAGAGGTCGAAGCGCTCCATGGCCAGCTGCTGGAAGTCGTGGCGGTCCTCGTACGGCACGCCGAGCAGTTCGCAGATCGTCAGCGAGGGGATCGGCAGCGCGAAGGCCTCGACGAGGTCGACGGGCCCTTCCGCGGCCTCCATCGCGTCGAGCCGCTCCTCGACGATGGCCTCGATCCGGGGCGTGAGGCGGCGCAGGCGGCGCATCGTGAACTCGGGCGTGAGGATGCGGCGCAGATGCGTGTGGACCGGCGGGTCGCTGAAGCCGAGGCCGCCGGGGTGGTGGTCGTCGACCACGCCCGCGTTGCCCGCGAGGTTCGTGAAGTCGTTGCTGAAGCCGTCGGTGGCGCCGAGGACGGCCTTGACCTCGTCGTATCCGGTGACGACCCAGGCGTCCATGCCGAAGGGCAGCGGCACCTTGGATATCGGCTGCTCCGCCTGGTGCTCGGTGAGGGCCGCGACCGGGTCGAGCCCGTCACGGCGCATCGGCGCGAGGAGCGGCTCGGGCAGGCGCGATATCGCCGAGGCGCTGATCCCGTTCTTCTGGATCCGGGAGAGGTACATCCGTCCGAGCCGCGCGGTGATGCGAGAGCGGAGGTTCGCCTTCAATGTGAACTCCAGGAGGGGGTTGTCGTGCAGCCCCGAACGCGCGGAGCGGACTCGCGAGCGGCAAGCATAGATCGACGATCTGTGGGCAGTGCGGCCCGCTCCGGCACCCGCGGTCCCGATAGCGGCCGAAACCGGCATCAACTCCGGGCAGGGTGAAAGGAGTCCGGCGTTACTCTCGTCACGCACCGGCGCAAACGGGGAGCAAGCCGGTCCCGAACGAGACCGGAACGAGACGGACCCGCAACGGGGCAGGCCCGGCACGAGACGGCCCCGGAGCAGGCCCGGCGCAGGTCCGGAGCAGGCCCGTGCCCCCCTTGAGGAGCGGCCGGTCTCAGCTCAGGCCGGCCGTCCGCGCCCGGTCCACCGCCGGGCCGATCGCCCGGGCCACCGCGGTCACGTCCGCCTTCGTCGAGGTGTGCCCGAGGGAGAAGCGCAGCGTGCCGCGGGCCAGGTCGGGGTCGGTGCCGGTGGCGAGCAGGACGTGGCTCGGCTGGGCCACGCCCGCGGTGCACGCCGAGCCCGTGGAGCACTCGATGCCCTGGGCGTCGAGCAGCAGCAGGAGGGAGTCGCCCTCGCAGCCGGGGAAGGTGAAGTGCGCGTTCGCGGGCAGCCGGTCGACGGGGTCTCCCCCGAGGATCGCGCCGGGGACCTCCGCGCGGACGGCGGCGATCAGCTCGTCCCGCAGGGCGCCGATCTCCCGGGCGAACCACTCGCGCTGCCCGGCGGCGTGCTGCCCCGCCACGGCGAACGCGGCGATCGCGGGCACGTCGAGCGTCCCGGAGCGCACATGACGCTCCTGCCCGCCGCCGTGCAGGACGGGCACGGGGCTGTACTCGCGGCCCAGGAGCAGCGCCCCGATGCCGTACGGACCGCCGATCTTGTGGCCGGAGACGGTCATCGCGGCGAGCCCGGACGCACCGAAGTCGACGGGCAGCTGGCCGTAGGCCTGGACCGCGTCGGCGTGCAGCGGGATGCCGAACTCCCCCGCGACGTCGGCCAGTTCGCGGATGGGCTGGACGGTGCCGATCTCGTTGTTGGCCCACATGACGGTGGCGAGGGCGACGTCGTCGGGGTTGCGCTCGACGGCCTCGCGCAGCACGTCGGGGTGCACACGGCCGTACGCGTCGACCGGGAGGTACTCGACGGTGGCGCCCTCGTGCTCGCCGAGCCAGTGCACGGCGTCGAGGACGGCGTGGTGCTCGACGGGGCTGGAGAGGACTCTGGTCCGGGCGGGGTCGGCGTCGCGCCGCGCCCAGTACAGGCCCTTGACGGCGAGGTTGTCGGCCTCCGTGCCGCCCGCGGTGAAGACGGTCTCGCTGGGCCGCGCGCCGAGCGACTCGGCGAGCGTCTCGCGGGCCTCCTCGACGGTACGCCGGGCCCGGCGCCCCGCGGCGTGCAATGAGGACGCGTTGCCGGTGACGGCGAGCTGGGCGGTCATCGCCGCGATCGCCTCCGGGAGCATCGGAGTGGTCGCTGCGTGGTCGAGGTAGGCCATGGTGGACACGATTCTACGAGCCTCGCCGGGCCCCGCGTCCAAGCGGTGTCAGCCCGCGAGACCCCAGGACACGGTGTTGTCCATGGACATCAGTACGCCGAGGACGACGAGATCGGCCACACCGAGCCCGAGTCCGAGCAGCGCGCGGCCCCTGCGGTTGGTCCCGCGCAGGAGCGCCATGCCCGCGAGGACGATCGCGATCGGGCCGAGGAAGAGGTTCAGGACGAGCAGTCCGAGCAGGCCGAGGACGAACGAGGCGACGGCCATGCCGTCGGTGTCGCGCCGGCCGGTGGGGGCGGGGGCGGACGACGGAGCGGAGGAAGGGGCGGCGGACTCCGGGGAAGCGGTGGCGGACTCCGGGGAAGGGGTGGCCTCGGGCTTCCGGTCGAGAGTAATGGGTTCCATGGTGCGACTCCTTTCAGATGCCGTACGGATCGGTGCCAGCCGGGCTCAGGTCGGTGCCTGCCGGGCTCAGGAGTGACGGCGGGAGTGACGGCTCCCGTGCCGCTCGCGGACCGTGAACACCACGAGCCAGACGCCGATGACGGCGGCCGCGACCAGGGAGACGGAGACCGGCGCGTGGGCCACGGACCCCAGGGCGACGCCGAGCAGCAGGAGGGCGGCGACGAGGAAAAGCATGGGACACCTCTCGTGTGAGGGTTTCGGTGAACGCTTGTGGTAACAACTGTTCACTGACATAGAGAGTACCGCCTCTCCGGCTTTTCAATCTCGGAGAACAGTTGTTAACTGCATGGCATGAGTCACACTCTCGGCGTCCGGCAGGCCCAGAAGCAGAAGACGCGGCGGGCTCTGCTCGACGCGGCCCTCCAGCTCCTGGAGGAGCAGAGCCTGAGCAGCCTGGGCCTGCGCGAGGTCACCCGTGCCGTGGGCGTGGCCCCGACCGCCTTCTACCGGCACTTCCGCGACATGGCCGATCTGGGCGTGGCCCTGGTCGAGGAGGCGCTCGGCAGCCTGCACACCACGCTCGTGGCGCTCCTCGCGGCGACCGGCGACGGCGAGGAACGCATCGCGGCCGCCGTCGAGTTGATCGTCGCCTATGTGCGCACGCACCCCGCGCACGTCCGCTTCATCGCCCGCGAGCAGCACGGCGGCGTCCAGGCGGTGCGGTCCGCGATAGGCGATCAGCTGACCCTGTTCGCGCAGGAGGTGAAGGACCAGTTCGCCCGGGAGCCGGAGTCGGCGGGCTGGGACGAAGACGACCTCCTGATGCTGGCGCGGATGTACGTCGACCACATGGTGATGACCGCGTCCGCCCTCCTGGAGGCGGCGCCCGACGGCGAGGACCGGGTGGCGGCCAGCGCGCGCCGCCAGCTGCGCCTGGTGACACTCGGACGGCACCACTGGCTGGACGAGCGGTGACCCGGGGGCGCGAGAAGCGGCCGACGACCCCCGGCTCCCGACTCCGGACTCCCGACCCTCAACCCTCAACCCTCAACCCTCAACCCTCAACCCGCGACGCTCGACTCTCGACTCACACGTAAGGAGCTACTAGCCTTACGGTCATGACACTTGACCGTGCCCGAACCGGCGATCGTGACTGGACGCTCGACCAGACCTTCGCGGGCTCGACCGGCGCCGTGCGCTGGGCCGCCCTCGGCGCCGCGGACGCCCCGCCCGTCGTCCTGGTCCACGGCACCCCCTTCTCCTCGTACGTCTGGCGGGACGTGGCCCGCGCGCTCTCCCGCGACCACCGCGTATACGTGTGGGACCTGCCCGGCTACGGGACGTCGGAGATGCGGGCCGGGCAGGACGTGACCCTGGCCGCGCAGGCCCGCGTCCTCACCGAGCTCCTCGCGCACTGGGGCCTCGACGAACCGGCGGTCGTCGCCCATGACTTCGGCGGCTGCGTCGCCCTGCGCGCCCACCTCCTGCACGGCGCCCGCTACGCACGCCTCGCGCTCGTCGACGCCGTGGCGCTCGCCCCCTGGGGCTCCCCCGCCTACCGCCTGCTCGGCGCGCACGCCGAGGTCTTCGGGCAGCTGCCGCCCGCCCTGCACGAGGCGCTCGTGCGCGCGTACGTCGGCTCGGCGAGCCACCGCGGCCTGCACCCCCGGGTGCTCGACCGCCTGGTCGAGCCCTGGTGCACGGACGAGGGCAGGCCCGCGTTCTACCGGCAGATCGAACAGAACGACCAGCGGTTCACCGACGAGATCCAGGAGCGGTATGGGGAGTTGGCGCTGCCCGTCCTCGTCTGCTGGGGCACGGAGGACACCTGGATCCCGGCGGAGCGCGGCCACGAACTCGCCCGGCTGATCCCCGGGGCCGAGCTGCGCCTGATCGAGGGCGCGGGACACCTCGTGCAGGAGGACGCGCCGGCCGAGCTCACGGGCGAGCTGAGCCGGTTCCTGCGTACAGGGCGGTGACCTCGGCGGCGGCGCTCGCCAGTTCGGCGCGGACCTCGGGCGGCGACAGCACCTCCACACCGGCGCCGAACGGCAGCAGCGTGCGGGCGTCGCCGACGACGGCGAAACCGAGGCGGACGGTGATCCACTCGCTCTCCCCGTCGTCTTCGGGACGGGCGGTGAGGAAGTTCCCCTTGAGCCGTACGAACTGGGCGAACCGGTCCCGCGCGACCCGCGCCGTCACCTCGACGCCGACCGGGCGGTCCTCGACCTGCCGCTTCAGGACGCCCCATACGTCGGCGAGTTCGACGCCGGGCCTGCGCCGCACCGGCAGCTCGGTGAGCGTGGCCGTCCGCACGCGGTCGGCCCGGAAGAGCCGCGGGGCGCCGCGCCGGTCGGCGACCAGGTACCAGACCCCCGCCTTGGAGACGAGGCCGTAGGGGTCGACGGTGTAGGCGCGCGGCTCGGCGTCGCCGCTGTGCCGGTAGCGCAGCTCCAGCCGCCGGTCGGAGAAGACCGCGTCCTGGAGCACGTCGAGATCGACGGCGACCGCGTCCGAGCCGCGGGGCCCCGGCATCCAGCGCGCCGAGTCGACGAGGATGCGGCGGCTCGTCAGCTCGGCCGCGGGGCGGTGCGGCGCCGGCAGCGCCGCCATCACCTTGCGCAGCGCGGAGCCGAGCGCGGCGTCCAGCCCCAGCGCGGCGTGCGCGCCTTGGGCGGCCAGGATGAAGAGCGCCCGCGACTCGTCCGCCGTGAGCCCCGTGACGTCCGTGCGGAAACCGGGCAGGAGCGCGATGCCGCCGTGCCGCCCGCGCTCGGCGTACACCGGGATCCCGGAGGCGGAGAGCGCGTCGATGTCGCGGTAGATGGTGCGCACGGAGACTTCGAGGCGGTCGGCCAGTTCGTGCGCGGGGACCTGCCCGCGGGTCTGGAGCAGCAGCAGGATCGAGAGCAGCCGGTCGGATTTCACGCAGCCAAGGATGGCCTGTCGGCCCTCTCCGGATCATGCATATGATTCAGGAGTGTTCGATTCCCGGCACATCAGGTCATTCCATGAAGTGGTCCGGACCGGCTCCTACTCCGCCGCCGCCCGCTCGCTCGGTTATACGCAGCCCGCGATCACCCAGCAGATGAAGGCGCTCGAACGGTCCGTCGGCACGGTCCTGTTCACCCGCGTCGGGCGCAGGATGCGGCTGACCGAGGCGGGCGAGGCGCTGTCCCGGCACGCGGGGGTCATCCTCGGCAACATCGACGCCGCCCAGCAGCAGATGAACGCCATCACGGGGCTGCGCACCGGGCGCGTCCGCATCTGCGCCTTCCCCAGCGCCAACGCCACCCTCATCCCCGAGGCGCTGTCCCGGCTCGCGGCCGGCCATCCCGGCGTGCGCGTCGAACTCCAGGAGAACGAACCGCCCGAGTCGCTCCGGCGCCTGGTGGACGGCGACTGCGACATCACGCTGGCCTTCCACTACCCCGGTCTGCACGAGGACGTGCCGGACGAGGTGGTGGAGATCCCGCTGATGGAGGACCAGCTGACGGTCCTCATGCCCTCCCGGCACCCGCTGGCCCGGCGCCGTTCGGTGCGTCTGGCCGACCTCGCGGACGAGCGCTGGATCGCGGGCTGTCCGCGCTGCCGCGCCAACTTCCTGCACGAGTGCGCCGAGCAGGGCTTCACGCCCGACATCGCCTTCACCACGGACGACAACCTCGTCATCCAGAGCCTGGTCGCCGAGGGGCTCGGCATCGCGATGATGCCGGGGCTCGTCCTGAACTTCCTGCGCCACCGGCAGGTGACAGGGCGGGCCCTCGATCCGGCGTCACGGCGGCAGGTCTCGGCGTACGCGCTGCGGGAGCATCTGCGGATTCCCGCGACGGCCCTGGTGCTCGACGAGCTGAAGGCGGTCGCGGCGAACCGCGTGGGCTGCTGAAGCACCGCCGGGGCACGCGCCGTTCGCCCGGCCGCCCTACTGCGCCCGACCTTCCCACCGTGCCGGGCCACCCCACCGTGCCCGGCCACCCCACCGAGCCCGTACGGCTCGTCCGGCACGTCCGGCACCTCCGCCACACAGCCCCCCATCCATAAGCAGAAGTTGGGGAGATGCTTAGAAACTGTCGTTGGACGTAATGGAAGGGCCGCAGGACGCTGCCCCTATGACCACCTCCACCACCGCGTACCGCGCGGCCCGCGGCACAGGACGTCTGGACGCCCTCGTCTCCGGCATCCGTGAGGCCGTCGGCCGGGGGCTGCCCCCGGATCTGACGGCGTATCTGGTCGGCGAGCGGCTCGCTCCGCACCTGGGCGCGGCCGATCTGCTCGTGGACGAGCAGTGCGAGGGCGATCCCGAGCGCTACCGGCAGCATCTGCTGCACGCCGAGCACGACGGCAGCTTCTCGGTGGTCGGCATCGTCTGGCTGCCGGGCCAGCACACGCCGGTCCACGACCACGTCTCCTGGTGCGTCACCGGCGTCCACCGGGGCGCCGAACACGAGCGGCGCTACCGGCTGGTCCCGGCGGCCTCCGGCGCACCGGCGCGGCTCGTCGCCACCGAGGACCTGGTCAACCGGCAGGGCACGGTGTGCGGTTTCGCGCCGCCCGGTGACATCCACCGGGTGTGGAACGGCGGCACGGAGCGTGCGGTCTCGCTGCACGTGTACGGCGCGGACATCTCCCGCCTGGGCACCAGCGTGCGCCGGGTGTACGACCTGCCGGCCGACCGCTGATGGCGCTTCTGGGGCAGCGCCAGCAGATCACCCCGGTACCGCCTCCCGGCCCGCGTCCCCTGCCGGGCCTCGCCCTGGCCGCGCTCGGTGTCGTCGCGGCCTGGGCGGTCCACGCCGTGGTCCCCGCGGTGCCGATGCTGACGGCGGCCGTGGTGCTGGGGCTCGCCGCGGCGCACGTGCCGGGGGTGCGCGCCGCCGTACGGGGCCGGGGCAAGGCGGGGCTCTCGCTGGCCGGGAAGCGGCTGATGCGGGCCGGCATCGTCCTGCTGGGCCTGAAGCTGAGCCTGGACGACGTGCTCGGCCTCGGCTGGGCGACCGTGGCGATGGTGCTCGGGGTGGTCGCGGCGACGTTCTGCGGGACGTGGTGGCTCGGCCGCCGGATGGGGCTGCCCGGCGACCAGCCGCTCCTGATCGCCACGGGTTACTCGATATGCGGCGCGTCCGCGATCGGCGCGGTCAGTGAGGCCACCGAGAGCGAGGAGCGGGACGCGGCGGTGTCGGTGGCGCTCGTGACGCTGTGCGGGACGCTCGCCATCGCCGTCCTGCCCCTGCTTCAGGGGCCCTTGGGGCTCAGTGACGCGGAGTTCGGGCGGTGGGCCGGGGCGAGCGTGCACGACGTGGGCCAGGTGGTGGCCACCGCGCAGACCGCGGGGGCGGGGGCGCTGGGGGACGCGGTCCTGGTGAAGCTGATGCGGGTGGCGGTCCTGGCGCCGCTGGTGGCGGTGGTGGGGCTCCGCGTGCGGGCGCGGTCCGCCGCGCGCGGGACGGGGAGGCGCCGGCCGCCGGTGCTGCCGCTGTTCGTCGCGGGGTTCCTGGCGATGGTGGCGGTACGGAGCACCGGGTGGGTGCCGGGGAGCGCGCTGGACGTGGCGGGGCACGTGCAGGAACTGCTCCTGGCGGCGGCCCTGTTCGGTCTGGGCGCCGCGGTGGACCTGCCCTCGCTCACCCGGACCGGGGGGCGGGTGGCCGCCCTGGGGCTTTGCGCGTGGGCGGTGGTGGCGGGGGTGTCCTACCTGGGCGTCATGGTGACGGCCTAGGCGGCAGCGGGAGGAGCCCGTCCGACGCCGACCCGTCGGACGGACCCCTGGCTTGTGCGGCCCGCGAGAAAAGCACCCGGGAGGTGTTGTGCGGCCCGCGAGAAAAGCACCCCGGAGGTGTTGTGCGGCCCGCCAGGAGAGCGCCGCCCCGGAGAGGTGGCCTCCCGGGACGACGTCTCGCTCAGGACAGCCGGACCCGCGCCAGCTGTCGGGACTGGGCGACCAGGCGGTCCGCGCTGTCCCAGACCTCCGCGTCCTCCTCCAGGAAGCCCCCCGCGAGGTTCCGCGTGGTGATGGACACCCGCAGCGGGCCGGGCGCGGGCTTCGCCCGTACGTGCACCGTCAGCTCCACCGTCGGGACCCAGCCGGAGATGCCGAGCTCGAAGGCGGTGGGCGGCAGCGCGTCCACGGCGAGCAGCAGCGACAGCGGGTCGGCGTCACGGCCGTCCGCGAGGCCGAACCAGGCGCGCATCTCGCCCTTCCCGGAGGGCTGGCCAAGGGCCCACCCCAGGGTTGAGGGGTCCAGCTTCAGGAACAGCCGGTCGCTGATCGCCGAACTGCCGGGGACCGGGCGGTGGTCCGGGGCGTCCTGCGGCCCGAAGCACTGCTCGACGGGCGGCAGGGCGGGCGGCTTGGCCGTCGTACGGACGTCGTCGGGGAGCCCGGCCAGATCGCCGTACGAGGCGAGCACGCGGATCCGCTCGACCTCGCGCCCCTCGTCGTCGTACTGGAAGAGCGAGGCCTGTCCGGTCGACAGGGTCCGCCCGGCGCGTGCCGTGTCCGTGCGGATCACGGCGGGCCCGGGGTGGGACGCCGTGAGGTAGTGCGCGGAGACCGTGAAGGGGTCGGCGTGCGGCAGGGCGTCGGCCAGCGCGCGGCCGAGGACCGCGAGGAGGTAGCCGCCGTTGACGGCGTTGATGATCGTCCATCCGGCGGAGAGATCGATGTCGTAGACACCGGGCTCCCGCCGGGTGACCGCGGTGTCGCGGTCGAACTCGCTGTCGCCGATGCTCGCGGGCACCGCTGCCGGTATGGATGCTGCCTCTGCCATACCGGCAACGTACAACAAGAAATTACTGAGCGGTAGCTTTTTCTGTCGGACCGGGCCCTCTCAGGTCGCCCGGGACCGGTCCGCTAGCCGACTTCCTCGACCTCGACCGCCGTGGAGCGCCGGTGCCAGGCCCGGGGCGCGCGCCAGTGGTAGCGCAGCGCGAGCAGCCGCAGGACGAAGGTGGTGATCACGGCGAGGCTGCTGGTGAAGGCGTTCACGATGTCGTAGTTGATGCAGAGCGCGACCATCGCGGAGCCGACGATGGCGGGCACGGCGTACAGGTCGCGGTCCCAGCGGACCAGGGACGGCACCTCGTTGGCGATGATGTCGCGCAGCACGCCGCCGCCCACGGCGGTGGCGAGCCCGAGGGCGGCGGACGCGGTGAGGCCGAGGCCGTAGTCGTACGCCTTGGTCGTGCCGGTGACGCAGAAGAGTCCCAGGCCCGCCGCGTCGAAGACGTTCACCGCGAGCTGGGTGCGCTCCACCTCCGGGTGCAGGAAGAACACCAGGGCGGCGGCGAACAGCGGCGTGATGAAGTAGCCGAGGTCGACGAACGCGGCGGGCGGCACCGCCCCGATGACCACGTCACGGAAGATCCCCCCGCCCAGCGCGGTGACCTCGGCGAGCACGACGATCCCGAAGACGTCGAAGTTCTTGCGGACGGCGAGCAGGGCGCCGGAGATCGCGAAGACGAAGATTCCGACGATGTCGAGCGCGTGCTGGACGGAGGGACTGAACAGATCCTGGATCACGCGCCATTCTTACCTGTCCGCCGGCGCGGGCCCCTACAGGGCGGGCTTGCCCTTCGTGAACAGCCACGTCCGGAACAGCCCGTCGAGCTGCTTGCCCGAGATCTTCTCGGCGAGGCGGATGAAGTCGGCGGTCGTCGCGTTCCCGTACCGGTGCCGCTCGGCCCAGGCCGGGAGCAGCTTGAAGAACGCCTTGTCGCCGATGCGCTCGCGCAGGACCTGGAGGGTCATCGCGCCGCGCTGGTAGACGGCGGAGGCGAACATGGTGTCGCGCTGCGGGTCGCCGACGACGATCTGCCAGAAGGGCGCGTCGGCGGGCCGTGCGTCGTACCCGGCGAGGAAGGCCTCCCGGGCGGTCTGGGTGCCCTTGTGCTCGCTCCACAGCCACTGGGAGTAGGTCGCGAAGCCCTCGTTGAGCCAGATGTCGTGCCACTTCTCGGGCGTGACCGAGTCGCCGAACCACTGGTGGGCCAGCTCGTGGGCGATGGTCGACTCGCTGCGGATCGCGGAGTAGACCGGCTTGGTCTGGGTCTCCAGCGAGAAGCCCGCCTGCGGCATGTCGTCGACGATCGCGCCGGTCTCCTCGAAGGGGTAGGGGCCGAAGACCTTCGACCAGTGGTCGGTGACCTCCGCCGTGACGCCGTACACGTCGACGTTGTTGCTGTTCTCCAGGACAGGGTCGATGGCGACGTAGATCGGGGTGCCGGCCGGGGTCCTGCCCTTCTTCACGTCGAACTTCCCGATGGTGGCGGTCGCGAGGTAGGTCGCCATGGGCTTGGTCTCACGCCAGTGGGCGACGGTCTGCCCGCCCTTGGTGTACGTGCCGACCAGACGGCCGTTGGAGACACCGGTCAGGCCCTTGGGCGCCTTGATGCGGATGTCGTAGGCGGCCTTGTCCGAGGGGTGGTCGCTGGAGGGGAACCACGTCGAGGCGGCGTTGGGCTCGCAGGCGACGAAGACGCCGTCGGTGGTCTTCATCCAGCCGTAGTCGGAGCCGAAGACGATGGGGCCGCTCAGCGGCTCGGGCACACCGCCGTAGGTGACGGTCGCGGTGAACGTCTTGTGCTTGCGCAGGTGGTCGCGCGGGCTGATCCGGATCTCGTCGCCGTCGCGGGTGAACTGCGCGCGTCTGCCGTTCACCTCGACTCGCGTCACCTCGAGCTTCTGGAGGTCGAGGTCGAAGGAGGAGAGGTCCTGGGTGGCGCGCGCGGTGATCGTGGTGCGGCCGTCGAGGCGGTCGGTGCCGGGGTCGTACGCCACGTCGAGGCCGTAGTGGCGTACGTCGAAACCGCCGTTGCCGAGCTGCGGGAAGTACGGGTCGCCCACGCCGTCGGAGCCCGGTCGGGGCCCGGGTGCGGCGGCGATCAAGCAGAAGGAGGCGGCGGCGGTGGCCAGCGCCCCCAGACGTGCCGAACGGGAGAGTGCCATGAGTCATCCCTTCGCGCGTGTTCCGGTGAAACGGACACGCAGACTCTGCACTCTCCCGTATGGGCGTGTACATGACTTGGTGCCTGATTTTTACCAAGTCATCAGGTGTTACGGGCCGGTTGGCGCCTGACCCTTGGCCTCCGCTTCCGGAGCGTCCTCGGAGGGGCCCTCGGAGGTGTCCTTCGCGACCGTCTTCTTCGGGGTCGCGGCCTCCTCGGCCGTCTCCTCCGCCTTGCTCACCACCGAGACCACGTCGATCGCCTCCTTGGCGACCTGGAGCAGCTTGGTGTCACCCGGCTGCTGGTCCTCGGCGTTCTCCGGGTGATGGCACGCCACCTGGTGACCGGACGCGAGGGGGATCAGCGGCGGCTCGGTCTTCGCGCAGATCTCCGTAGCCTTCCAGCAGCGCGTGTGGAAACGGCAGCCGGTGGGCGGGTCGATCGGCGAGGGGACGTCACCGCGCAGCAGGATGCGCTCGCTCTTGACGCCGCGCCGCCGGGGGTCCGGCACCGGCACCGCGGAGAGCAGCGCCTTGGTGTACGGGTGCATCGGCGTGGAGTAGAGGTCGTTGCGGTCCGCCAGCTCCACGATCTTGCCGAGGTACATCACCGCGATGCGGTCCGAGACGTGCCGGATGACCGACAGGTCGTGCGCGATGATCACGTACGTGAGGCCGAGCTCGTCCTGGAGGTCGTCCAGGAGGTTGACCACCTGCGCCTGGATGGAGACGTCCAGGGCGGAGACGGGCTCGTCGGCCACGACCAGCTTGGGCCGCAGGGCGAGCGCACGCGCGATGCCGATGCGCTGGCGCTGACCGCCGGAGAACTCGTGCGGGTAGCGGTTGTAGTGCTCGGGGCTGAGCCCCACGCGCTCCAGCATCTCCTGCACGTGCTTCTTCAGGCCGCCCTCGGGCTTGACGCCCTGGAGCTTGAACGGCGCACCGACGATCGTGCCGATGGTGTGCCGCGGGTTCAGCGACGAGTACGGGTCCTGGAAGATCATCTGCACGTCGCGGCGCAGCGGCCGCATCTTGCCGGTGTTCAGGTGCGTGATGTCCACGCCCTCGAACTCCACGCGCCCCGCGGTCGGTTCCAGCAGCCGGGTGATCAGACGGCCCATCGTGGACTTGCCGCAGCCCGACTCGCCCACGACGCCGAGCGTCTCACCGGGACGTACGTCGAAGGAGAGGCCGTCCACGGCCTGCACGGCCGCCACCTGGCGCTGGAGCAGCCCCTTCTTGATGGGGAAGTGCTTCACCAGGCCGTCGACCTTGAGCAGCGGCTCCACGGACCCGGACGAGTCCTTCGTCTGCGCCGGGATCGTCATCTCCTGGCCCTTCGCCTGATCTTTCGTGTCGTCTTTCACAGCTTCGGCGCAATCTCTTCGGTCCAGATCCGGGTGCGCTCGTCCTGCGACATGTGGCAGGCCGAGAAGTGACCCGGGACGACCTCGCGCAGGTCGGGTCGCTCGCGGCGCGTGATCTGGTCCTTGGGGATGTCGGCGTAGGGGCAGCGCGGGTTGAAGGCGCAGCCCTCGGGCAGGTTGATCAGGCTGGGCGGGGAGCCCTTGACCGGCACGAGACGGTCGGTCTGCTCGCGGTCGATGCGCGGCATCGAGCCGAGCAGGCCCCAGGTGTAGGGGTGCTGCGGCTCGTAGAAGACCTTCTCGGCGGTGCCGCGCTCCACGCAGCGCCCGCCGTACATCACGAGCAGTTCGTCGGCCATCTCGGCGACCACGCCCAGGTCGTGCGTGATCATGATGACCGCGGAGCCGAACTCCTTCTGGAGGTCCCGGATGAGGTCGAGGATCTGCGCCTGGACGGTGACGTCCAGGGCGGTCGTCGGCTCGTCCGCGATGAGCAGCTCGGGGTTGTTGACCAGGGCCATCGCGATCATCGCGCGCTGGCGCATGCCGCCGGAGAACTCGTGCGGGTAGCTGTCGACCCGCTTGTCCGGCTGGGGGATGCCCACCCGGTCGAGCATCTCGATGGCCCGCTTGCGGGCGACCTTCTTGTCCACGTCGTGGTGGACCCGGTACGCCTCCATGATCTGGGTGCCGATGGAGTAGTACGGGTGCAGCGCGGACAGCGGGTCCTGGAAGATCATGGCCATGTCGCGGCCACGCAGCTTGCGCACCTTGTTCGGGTCCGCGCTGAGCAGCTCCGTGCCGTTCAGCCAGATCTCGCCGGACAGCTGCGCCTTGCGGCTGCCGTACTGACCGGCGGTGTGCAGGCCGAGGATGCCGAGCGAGGTGACGGACTTGCCGGAGCCCGACTCGCCGACGATGCCGAGGGTCTTGCCCTTCTCCAGCTGGAAGCTGAGCCCGTCGACGGACTTGACCAGGCCGTCGTCGGTCGGGAAGTGCACCTTGAGGTCGCGCACCTCGAGGAAGGCGGTGGGAGCGACCGCATCGGCGACGGGTTCTCCGACGGCCGCTCCGGTCTTGTGCAGTTCGGTCATCCCAGCCTCACTCGCGGGTCGATGACGGCGTACAGGAGGTCGACGACGAGGTTGGCGAGGGCGATCGCGAGCGACGCGCACAAGGTGACGCCGAGGATCACCGGCAGGTCCTTGTTGCTGATGGCCTTGACCGCCTCGAGGCCCAGCCCCGGCAGGTTGAAGGTGGACTCGGTGAGGACGGCGCCACCGAGGAGCACACCGAGGTCGAGGCCGAAGACGGTGAGGATCGGCGTCATGGCGGAGCGCAGCGCGTGCCTCCGGATGACGACGGCCTCGCCGAGGCCCTTGGCGCGCGCGGTGCGGATGTAGTCCTCACCGAGCACTTCCAGCATGGTCGCGCGGGTGAGTCGCGCGTACATGGCGGCGTTGAGGAAGGCGAGCACGATCCAGGGAAGGATCAGCGTCTCGAACCAGACGTTGATCGGATCCTCGGTGGTGAGGGTGTCCTCGATCTCCACCCAGCCGAGGGTGTGGACGAAGAGCCCCATCGCGATCATGCCGGTGAAGAAGATCGGCAGGGAGACGCCGCCGAGGGCGGTGATCATCGCGGAACGGTCCCAGATGGTGCCCCGCTTGAGCGCGGAGAGCACACCGGTGGCGACACCGGCGATCAGCCACAGCACGCAGGCGCCGGCCGCGAGGGCGGCGGTGACGGGCAGGGCGTCCTTGAGGGTCTCCCAGACGGGCGCCTCGGTACGGAAGGAGTATCCGAAGCAGGGGGCGGGACAGTGCGTCACGTCGGCCCCGTTGGCGTAGTCACGCCCCATCGGGATGCCCTTGACGAAGTCCCAGAACTGGACGAGCAGCGGGTCGTCGAGACCCAGTTTGATCCGGATGCCCGCGAGCTGCTCGGCACCGGACGACTTCCCGGCGAAGAGGACGGCGATGTCCTGTCCCGCCCACTTGGGCAGCATGAAGAAGACGGTGAAGGTCGCGAGCAGTACGACCAGCACCATGATGACGACGGCGATCAGGCGCCGGATGAGATAAGCAAGCACTGTGCGCGGCCCGGCGGTGGCCGGGACCCCCTTGTGAGGAGTCCCGGCCACCGCCCGGGGCCATCACCTGCCCTTCGGACTGGCGGGATTCGGCGGGATTCGGCGGTGGGACAACGGCCTTGCGGCGGTTGCTACTGAGTACTACTTCGCGTCTTCGACACCGAGCGAGACGTAGTCGTAACGACCGCTGTACGCCGCGGACGAGTAGACGTTGGTCGCCCGCGAGGAACGCCAGCTGATGTTCTTCTCGTAGAGGAACGGCATCCAGTAGGCCTTGTCGACGATCTCGTGGGCCAGCTTGGTGTAGATCTCACCGGCCTTGTCGGGGTCGACCGTGGCGATCGCGTCGTCGAAGAACTTGTCGATCTTCGGGTCGTCGATCTGCGACTCGTTGTAGTTGCCGTTCTCGTTGATGAAGCGGCTGTCGAACAGCGGCTGGGCGTAGCCCTGGCCGGTCGGGAAGTCAGGACCCCAGCCCGCCATCGTCATGCCGATGCCGCGCTTCTTCACGACCGAGGGGGAACCGGTGATGCTGGAGGAGTCGGCGCCGTCGATCTGGTCGACCTCGGCGTTGATGCCGACCTTCTTCAGCTGCTCCTGGAGCGCCGTGGCGGCGTCCACCTCGCCCGGCTGGTTGGTGCGGGCCGAGACCTTGGTCGAGAAGCCGCCCGGCTTGCCGCACTTCTTCAGCTCGGCCTTGGCCTTGGCGGTGTCCGGCTTGCCCTTGCGCTCGGCGATGCCGTACGGGTCGTAGTCGTCGTGACCCTTGATGGCCTTCGGGAAGACGTTGGTGGCGATCTCACCGGCGGCGACCGGGCCACCACGGGTCTTCTGGAGGCTCGCGAAGTCCGTGGCGTAGAAGACGGCCTTGCGGCAGGCCTCGTTGTCGAACGGCTTCGTCTTGGTCACCAGGGCGACGTAACGGACGAAGTCCGTCTGCATGTTGTCGACGTTGCCCTTGTGGTCCTGAATGGCGGTGGTACGACCCGACTGGGTCATGCCCGTGCCATTCATGTCGATGTCGTAGTCGCCTTCCATCAGGCGCTTGTCGTTCTCTTCGAGGTTCGCCGAGATGGTGACCGAGATCTTGTCCGGCAGGGCCGGGCGGATCGGGTCGGACGACTTCTTCCAGTTCTTGTTGCGGACGAGCGTGATGCTCTTGCCGGCGCTGTAGTTCTGGAACTTGTACGGGCCGGAGGAGAACGGGCGCTGGGTGTACTTGGCGCCGGTGTCCTCGGACTGCTTGACCGGGGTGCCCGACGGCATCGCGAGCATCTGCTCGAAGTCGCCGTTCTTCTTGGGCAGCTTGAAGATGATGGTGTTGTCGTCCGGCGTCTCGATCGCCTTCAGACCCAGCTTGTCCTTCGACTTGTCCTCGTAGGGGCCCTTGTACTCGCCCTTGGGGTCAAGCGTGGACTTCAGGTAGCCGGGACCACCGGTGATGACCTTGGTCGCCCAGATGCGCTCGATGCCGTACTTGATGTCCTTGGAGGTCAGCTTCGAGCCGTCCTCCCAGGTCAGGCCGTCACGCAGCTTGTACGTGTAGGTCTTGCCGTCCGAGCTGATCTTCGCCGTGTCCTCGGCGAGGTCCGGGACGAGCTTGTTGGACGCGGCACCCGGCTTGGTGTCGTACGTGATCAGCGTGCGGGTGTAGTACCGCATGAAGTCCCACGTCATGCCGTAGTAGGCACGCTGCGGGTCGGCCGAGTCCAGGTCCTGCTTGGCGATGAACTTGAGCGTTCCGCCCGTCTTCTTCGACGCGTTCGCGACCTTGCCGATGGCGGCGTTGTAACCGGCACCCTTGCTGTCGTCGTCGTCGCTGCCGCCGCCGCACGCCGTGGTGGTCACCAGCGCCGCCACGACGAGGGCCGCGCCTGCGGTCAACCGTCGTTTAGAGGAACCTGTGGGCATTTCTCGCATCCTCCGAGATTCGCGGTCCTTGGCTTTAGCTGCCTTAAGAACCATGGGAAGAGCCACCTGACGCTGCGGCAGGGGCAAGCCAGTTGGAGCTGTTTACCGAGTTCCCTTGGGGTCCAGGGCGTCGCGCAGCCCGTCACCGAAGAGGTTGAAGGCAAGCACGGTCACGAAGATCGCCAGGCCGGGGAAGACCATGAACATCGGATCGTGCTCGTACGTCGCGAGAGCGTCCCGGAGCATGCCGCCCCAGGAAGCCGTCGGCGGGCGTACACCTGCGCCGAGGAAGCTGAGCGCCGCTTCGGTGAGGATGTTGGTGGGGATCATCAGGGTCGCGTACACGGTGATCGGCGCGACCAGGTTCGGCAGCAACTCACGGAAGAGGATGTGCCGTTGGCCGCCGCCGAGACTGCGGGCCGCCTCCACGTACTCGCGTTCGCGCAGGCTGAGGGTCTGGCCGCGGACGATGCGTCCGACGTAGGGCCAGCCGAAGAAGCCGATCACCAGGATCAGTACCGCGATGCGGACGCCGCTGCCGGTCAGGCCGAGCAGGTCGTCGGGGAGGACCGAGACCAGGGAGATCACGAAGAGCAGCTGCGGGAAGGCGAGCAGCACGTCCATGACTCGACTGATCAGCGCGTCGACCCAGCCGCCGAAGTAACCGGCGATGATGCCGAAGAAGGTGCCGAGCACCACGGCCACCACCGCGGCGAGGAACGCCACGAGCAGGGAGATGCGGGCGCCGTAGACGATCCGGCTGAAGACGTCGCGGCCCTTGTTCGGCTCCACTCCGAAGAGGAAGTCCCAGCTCATGCCGCCGAACGCGCCCTTGGGCAGGTTCGTGAGGTCTTCCAGCTCGTCCTGGTGGAACTCGTTGGGCGGGTGGCCCAGCAGGGAGACGATCAGGGGCGCGAAGACGGCGACAAGGACCAGGACGAGCACGGTGATGCCGCCGGCCAGGGCGACCTTGTCCCGCTTCAGGCGGTTCCACGCGATCTGCTTGAGGGACCGCCCCTCGACCTTCTTCACCCCTGCACCAACTGCGGGAGCGACGTCCGCTGTCGGGTCCACGTCCGCAGGTGTGTCATGCAATGGTGCCGTCATCGTGGCAGGGACCCCTCTCAACCGGTGGTGACCGGCCCGCACTTGCCGCTGTAGCGACGTGATCAGTCCGTCGTACAAAGGGGCGAAGCGCCCCCTGCTGCGGGAGTCTTCATCGCGGTTGCGATCTGTTACCAGCCTTGACGGGGAAAGGATGCGCAACCGTGATGCTGATCGAGGTGTTCCGTTATCCGGACGCAGGTGAACGAGGGGCGAACACGGGGCAGTTGCGTCGCAATGGACCACGGAAGCCCATAGGGCCCCTCCGCCATCAGAACGGACATTGTGCCGGTCAGGGCAGGTATACGAGCCGCGGTGGCCGGTTCAGGGCCTTCCCGTAAGGGTCACGGGGCCGTTTCAGTACTGAGCGGGGTAGCCGTAGCCACCCGCGGGCGCCGGGGCGGGCTGGGCCTCGCGGTCGTAGAACGGACGGGCGTTGGCGCGCAGCCACATGGCCACCGGGTCGTAACCGTCGGACATCGCGACGGTCGACACGGGCAGCCCGTCGGGGACGGCGGCGATCGACTGCTGCATCATCGTGCGCACCCCGTCGACGGAGGCCGGCGAGGTGTCGTACACGTCGAGGCCGATGGCCAGATACGGGGCGCCGAGCGCCGGCTGGACCCAGGCGCGGCGCAGCGAGCGGACCGCGGGGGTGCGGTGGGCGTTCTGCGTGAGCAGGGCGTAGAACTGGGGGATCTCGATGGTCGGCTCGGTGAGCCTGAGCGGCCCCGCGGGCTGGAGGTCGAGGCCGGAGGCGATGCGCCGCAGGTCGAGCCAGGGGATGCCGACGCCGCCGCCGGGGGCGTGGGGGTTGAGCCAGAGGCCGTAGTGGTCGGGGTAGAGGGTGCGGGCGATGTCGACTCCGGCGACCACTTCGTACGAGCGGTTCCAGCCACTGGCGGACAGCTCCTGGGCCGAGGTCACGCACGGTGCGTAGCCAAGGCCCTCGACTTCCATGTTGCCGTACTGCGCGTCGGGGGATCCGGCCTGGCCGTGCCAGAGCAGCATCCACACCTGGTCGGCGGCGAGCGCCCGCAGGAGCGCCTCGTAGGCGTCATAGCGCCCGGGCGTCACCTGGCGCAGCATGTGCTCGACCTGCCCGGCCGCAGCCGTGCCCGACGCACTCACCCTTAACCGCCCCTTCGCGATGACCCGCTGACCCGGTGGACCCGGAAACCCGCTGACCCTGGTGGACCCGACACGGCGCGGGCCATCAGGGGACCCGGGCCGACCGGCGGGGCCGCGCCCCGCCCGGGCCATGAAACCAGCTTAAGCGGCGATCCTGACACCGACTTGACGTACGGCACCCTCACACACGTACCTGCACATGTCCTTACACATGGCCGTGCTCGTGTCCCGGGGTCCGGCCGAAGAACGGCCGGACCCGCTCGCGCATCCAGTCGCCGACCGGATCCTGGGCCACGTCGAGCAGGACCAGGTTCACCGGCCAGGGCACCGGGGCGTGGCCGAGGGCCCGGCCCACGGCCTCCATCGGCAGCTCGCGCGCGTTGCCCTCCCAGGAGGCCAGTTCGACGCCGACGAACAGCGAGGGCTCGTCGCCCTCGACGCTCGCCAGGCAGCGGCGGGCGCTCAGGACGACCCCGGTGGCCTCGAACTCACGGGCCGCGGCGGACAGGAAGTCCACCGGGTCGTGCTGCCAGTCCGGTTCGAAGAGGCGCACCCGGCCGCCGCTCGCCGGCCCGTCGAGCGGGGTGCGCCCGGCGCGGCAGAGCTCCGCGACGGCCTGCGGCGGCAGCGGGACCCCGATCGTGCCGTCCGGATTGACCGCTATGCCCAGCTGCGGCGGGAGGCCGCGCGCGAACTCCACGGCGGGTGCCACGGTGCAGCCCATCCGGCCGCCCGTGACGTGCCGGAACTGCTGCTCGGAGCTGAAGACGGGGACGTAGGCCTGGCCGTCGATCTCCAGCGTGGGCAGGTCCAGGGTGCCGCTGTCCGGCGCCCCGCCGTTCGGCAGCGGGACCCAGACGTGGCTGCGGCCGAGCACCTCGACGATGCGGGCCCCCACGGAGGCCTGCGGCGCTCCCGGCATGCCCAGGGAGGCCGCGAGCACCTCTTCGAGTTCGTTGCCCGGCCATCCTCCGTAGGGATGCGCGTGCGCCTGCGCCGGAATGTCCATCGTCTCTAACCCCTGCTCGGTCCCGCTCTGCCTGCCGCACGACCCTAACGTGGCCCCCGGTCGCCGAAGCCGATCCCCCGCAGCACCCCCGCCGCCGTCCGGTCGAGCAGTACGGCCGAGCCGCAGCCGCGCGGCAGGTCGCCCCGCTCGGCGGCGCCCACGAGCCGGCCGACCGTCCTGCGGTGGCGCGCGAAGGCGTACCGCGACACGCCGCGGCCGCGCGCGAGCTGCCCCTCCCTGGCGGTCTCCGGCTCCACGTCGAGCAGCAGCAGGTGCAGGGTCGTGCCGCGCCGCACGGCCTCGCGGGCCAGCCAGCGCCGTACCCAGGCCTGCGTGCCGCAGTCGTGCACCACGACGCCCTCGCCGGTGCGCAGGGCCCTGCGCAGACCGGCGTAGTGCGCGAGGCGCACCAGGGGGCGGTACACCGCGTACGGCAGCAGGTCCGGCATGCGCAGGGCCCATCGGTCGCGGGTGTCCTGCGAGTCGATGCGGGGGCCCGTGACGGCCCGGCGCATCAGCGTGGACTTCCCGCTGCCCGGCAGCCCGGAGACGACGATCAGGTCGCCCTCGCCGAACGTCAGCCGGTGCGGACTGTGGCCGCTCCGCTGCCGCAGGTCGCGGACGACGGCCGTGGCCAGGGAGCCGCAGCTCTCTTCGGCGGGGACGGCGGCCTGTTTGGGCAGGGCCACCCCCGTGTTGGTCGCGTAGACGCTCGTCCTGCGCACCGTGATCGGCCTCCCCATAGCGGTCACGTACCTGCTTCCCGCAGCTTCCCCGGCAAGTGTAAAGAGAAGGTAATGCGGCACAACAGCATTACTGGACTGGCACTGCCCTGTGACGAAGGCGCGTGCAATGATGTGCGCGCAAACTCCATACAGGCCGTTTGAATCCGCGCGGGAGAGTTCCCGGTGACCGTCGACGACGCACCGGGGCGCCGAAGGAGCAAGTCCCTCCCTTGAATCTCTCAGGCCCCGTACCGCGCGGGCGAGGCACATCTGAAAAGCGGGCCGCTCTCGCGGCTCCACCCAAGGTGCAAGTCACGACCTCCCGTACGACACGTACGGCCGGGTCGTGGTGAACCTCTCAGGTTCCGATGACAGATGGGGAGGATCGACCTCGCCCGTCATGCCCTGGGAGTTCCACATATGAGCACCGTCCCCCGTCTGACAGCCCTTGATGCCGTGCATCGGGCGCTCGGCGCCACCATGACCGACTTCGCCGGCTGGGACATGCCGCTGCGCTACGGCAGCGAGCGCGACGAGCACAACGCCGTGCGGACGAAGGCCGGTCTCTTCGACCTCTCCCACATGGGCGAGATCACGGTCACCGGACCGCAGGCCGTGGACCTCCTGAACCACGCGCTCGTCGGCAACATCGGCTCGGTCGGCGTCGGCCGCGCCCGCTACACCATGATCTGCGCCGAGGACGGCGGCATCCTGGACGACCTGATCGTCTACCGCCTCGGCGAGCCCGACGCCCCCGAGTACCTGGTCGTCGCGAACGCCTCGAACGCGCAGGTCGTGCTCGACGCGCTGACCGCCCGCGCCGAGGGCTTCGACGCCGAGGTCCGCGACGACCGCGACGCGTACGCGCTGCTCGCCGTCCAGGGCCCCGAGTCCCCCGGCATCCTGAAGTCGCTCACGGACGCGGACCTGGACGGCCTGAAGTACTACGCGGGTCTGCCCGGCACGGTCGCGGACGTGCCCGCGCTCATCGCCCGCACGGGCTACACCGGCGAGGACGGTTTCGAGCTCTTCGTCGCCCCCGGTGACGCGGAGAAGCTGTGGGGCGCGCTGATGGAGGCGGGCGAGCCCGTCGGCCTGGTGCCCGCCGGGCTCTCCTGCCGCGACACGCTGCGCCTGGAGGCGGGCATGCCGCTGTACGGGCACGAGCTGACCGCGGAGCTGACGCCCTTCGACGCGGGTCTGGGCCGGGTCGTCAAGTTCGAGAAGACCTCGCAGGCCGACACCTTCGTGGGGCGCGCGGCCCTCGCCGCGGCCGCCGAGCGGGCCGAGGCCGCTCCCCCGCGCAAGCTGGTCGGCCTGATCGCCGAGGGCCGCCGCGTCCCGCGCGCGGGCTTCCCCGTGGTCGCCGACGGCAAGGTCATCGGCGAGGTCACCTCCGGTGCCCCCTCCCCCACGCTGGGCAAGCCGATCGCCATCGCGTACGTCGACGCGGCGCACGCGGCCCCCGGCACCGAGGGCGTCGGCGTGGACATCCGCGGCACGCACGAGCCGTACGAGGTCGTGGCACTGCCGTTCTACAAGCGTCAGAAGTAACACTTCCGCTTCTGTAGTGACACTTCCGCCCCTGTGGTAACCCGGAAGTGACCCCACGCACATCTTTCCCGTTCCGCAGCACCCACCCGCGTACAGGAGAATTCAGGTCATGAGCAACCCCCAGCAGCTGCGTTACAGCAAGGAGCACGAGTGGCTTTCGGCCACCGAGGACGGTGTGGCCACCGTCGGCATCACCGAATTCGCGGCCAACGCGCTCGGTGACGTCGTCTACGCCCAGCTCCCCGAGGTCGGCGAGACCGTGACCGCGGGCGAGACCTGCGGCGAGCTCGAGTCGACGAAGTCCGTCAGCGACCTGTACTCCCCGGTGACCGGCGAGATCACCGAGACCAATCAGGACGTCGTGGACGACCCGTCGCTGGTGAATTCCGCCCCCTTCGAGGGCGGTTGGCTGTTCAAGGTACGGATCACGGACGAGCCGGACGATCTGCTCTCCGCGGCCCAGTACACCGAGCTCGCAGGCAACTAAAGACCCTTGGGGACCACCTGATGTCGCTTCTCAACACCCCTCTCCACGAGCTGGACCCGGACGTCGCCGCCGCCGTCGACGCCGAGCTCCACCGCCAGCAGTCCACCCTGGAAATGATCGCCTCGGAGAACTTCGCTCCGGTCGCCGTCATGGAGGCCCAGGGCACGGTCCTCACCAACAAGTACGCCGAGGGCTACCCCGGCCGCCGTTACTACGGCGGCTGCGAGCACGTCGACGTGACCGAGCAGATCGCGATCGACCGGATCAAGGACCTGTTCGGCGCCGAGTACGCCAACGTCCAGCCGCACTCGGGCGCCTCCGCCAACCAGGCCGCCCTCTTCGCGATCGCCCAGCCCGGCGACACGATCCTCGGCCTGGACCTGGCGCACGGCGGCCACCTCACCCACGGCATGCGCCTGAACTTCTCCGGCAAGCAGTTCAACGTGGTCGCCTACCACGTGGACGAGGCCGGCCTGGTCGACATGGCCGAGGTCGAGCGCCTGGCCAAGGAGAACAGCCCCAAGGTGATCATCGCGGGCTGGTCCGCCTACCCGCGCCAGCTGGACTTCGCCGAGTTCCGCCGCATCGCCGACGAGGTCGGCGCGAAGCTGTGGGTCGACATGGCGCACTTCGCCGGTCTCGTCGCCGCGGGCCTGCACCCCAACCCGGTGCCGTACGCGGACGTGGTCACCTCCACCACGCACAAGACGCTCGGCGGCCCGCGCGGCGGCGTCATCCTGGCCCGCAACAAGGACATCGCGAAGAAGCTGAACTCCGCGGTCTTCCCCGGCTTCCAGGGCGGCCCGCTGGAGCACGTCATCGCGGCCAAGGCCGTCTCCTTCAAGGTCGCGGCCTCCGAGGAGTTCAAGGAGCGCCAGCAGCGCACCCTGGACGGCGCCCGCATCCTGGCCGAGCGCCTGGTGCAGGACGACGCGAAGGCCGTCGGCGTCGACGTCCTGTCCGGCGGCACGGACGTGCACCTGGTCCTGGTGGACCTGCGCAACTCCGAGCTCGACGGCCAGCAGGCCGAGGACCGCCTCCACGAGGTCGGCATCACGGTCAACCGCAACGCCGTCCCGAACGACCCGCGCCCCCCGATGGTCACCTCGGGCCTGCGGATCGGTACGCCCGCGCTCGCGACCCGCGGCTTCCAGGAGGACGACTTCCGCGAGGTCGCCGACGTCATCGCCGAGGCCCTGAAGCCGGACTTCGACGCCGAGTCGCTCAAGGCCCGGGTCTCGGCCTTGGCAGCCAAGCACCCGCTGTACCCCAACCTGTAGCAGTTTCGTACGCTTTACTTCGTACGAATCTTCGGGGCACCGCGCACACTGGACAGTGACGACAGTGAGTGCGGTGCCCCGGCTCATGCCCCGCTTCCGCAGTCGCTCGTCGTACTCCGTAGTTCTCTGCACCACCCCGGCAGACAACGGCGTCTACCAACCACCATTGGAGTTTCTCGTGGCCCTCTCGGTCTTCGACCTGTTCTCGATCGGCATCGGCCCGTCCAGCTCCCACACGGTCGGTCCCATGCGCGCCGCCCGCATCTTCGCGAGCCGCCTCAAGAACGAGGGCCTGATGGCCCACACCACCGCCATACGGGCCGAGCTGTACGGCTCGCTCGGCGCGACGGGGCACGGCCACGGCACCCCCAAGGCGGTCCTGCTCGGCCTGGAGGGCGAGTCCCCGCGCTCGGTCGACGTCGAGTTCGCCGACGAGCGCGTCGAGCAGATCAAGAACACCGGCCGCCTCAACGTCCTCGGCATGCACGAGATCGACTTCGACTTCGACGAGGACCTCGTCCTGCACCGCCGCAAGGCCCTGCCGTACCACGCCAACGGCATGACGATCTTCGCGTACGACCACGAGGGCGGCCTCGTCCTGGAGAAGACGTACTACTCCGTGGGCGGCGGCTTCGTGGTCGACGACGACGCGGTGGCCGGCGAGAACCCGATCGTGCCGGACGACACCGTCCTCAAGCACCCCTTCCGCACCGGCGACGAGCTGCTGCGCCTGGCCGAGGAGACCGGCCTCTCCATCTCCGCGCTGATGCTGGAGAACGAGAAGGCGTGGCGCACCGAGGCGGAGATCCGCTCGGGCCTGCTGGACATCTGGGGCGTCATGCAGTCCTGCGTCTCGCGCGGCATGTCCCGCGAGGGCATCCTGCCGGGCGGCCTGAAGGTCCGCCGCCGCGCGGCGAACTCGGCCCGCCAGCTGCGCGCCGAGGGCGACCCGCAGGCCCGCGCGATGGAGTGGATCACTCTGTACGCGATGGCGGTGAACGAGGAGAACGCGGCGGGCGGCCGCGTGGTCACCGCCCCGACGAACGGCGCGGCCGGCATCATCCCGGCGGTCCTGCACTACTACATGAACTTCGTGCCCGGGGCCGACGAGGAGGGCGTGGTCCGCTTCCTGCTGGCGGCCGGCGCGATCGGCATGCTCTTCAAGGAGAACGCCTCGATCTCCGGCGCCGAGGTCGGCTGCCAGGGCGAGGTCGGCTCCGCCTGCTCGATGGCGGCCGGCGCCCTCGCCGAGGTCCTCGGCGGCAGCCCCGAGCAGGTCGAGAACGCCGCCGAGATCGGCATGGAGCACAACCTCGGCCTGACCTGCGACCCGGTCGGCGGCCTTGTCCAGATCCCCTGCATCGAGCGCAACGGCATGGCGGCCGTGAAGGCCGTGACCGCCGCGAAGATGGCGATGCGCGGCGACGGCAGCCACAAGGTCTCCCTCGACAAGGTCATCAAGACCATGAAGGAGACCGGCGCCGACATGAGCGTGAAGTACAAGGAGACGGCGCGCGGCGGCCTCGCGGTGAACATCATCGAGTGCTGAGCCCACGTCCCGGGCGCCACCCGTACGGCGGATACCCTGATCCCCGTCAGTAGTGCACGAAGAAGGGGTGGATCCGGTGGCGGACATCGAGGAAGCGCGCAGGACGTTCGACCAGTTCGACGCGGACGGCGACGGCTTCATCACGGCGGCGGAGTGGAAGTCGGCCATGGCGAAGATGGGGGACTTCTATGTCACCGAGACGGTGGCCGAGGCCGTGATCGGCACGAAGGACACCGACAAGGACAAGCGCCTCTCCTTCGACGAGTTCTGGGCGAGCCTGAACAAGTAGCGGCAGCACGCGGAAGGGGCCCGGCACACGCGTGTGCCGGGCCCCTTCCGTGTGTTCAGCGGGAGCGCCGCGCCGCCCGGACGCTCCAGCGGCCCTCCGTACGCTCCAGCCGTATCGGATGGTCGAAGCACTTGCTGATCCGGTCGCTCGTCAGGACGTCGCCCACGGCGCCCGAGGCGAGCACGCGCCCGTCACGCAGCAGCAACGCGTGCGTCGTACCGGCGGGGAGCTCCTCCAGGTGGTGCGTGACCAGGACCGTGGCGAGCGCGGGATGCGCCGCGCGCAGGGTGTCCAGGCTGTCGAGGAGACGCTCGCGGCCCGCGAGGTCGAGACCGGTGGCCGGCTCGTCGAGCAGCACGAGCCGCGGTCGCGGCATCAGCGAGCGCGCGATCAGGGTCCGCCCACGCTCGCCCTGCGAGAGCGTGGGCCAGCGCGCGTCCGCCCGGTGGGCGAGGCCGAGCAGGGCGATCAGGCGGTCGGCCTGCTCCTGCTGCTCGATCGTGGAACTCCAGCGGGGCAGCGGCTCCAGGCTGTTGGTGAGCCCGGTGAGGACCACTTCGCGGACCCGCAGGGGCGAGCGGAGCGGATGGCGCGGGTTCACATGACCGACGTACGCGCGCAGATCGCGCAGATCGACGGTGCCGAGGCGGCGGCCGAGCACCTCGACCGTGCCATGCGTGGGGTGGGTGAGGGCTCCGCAGAGGCTGAGCAGGGTCGACTTTCCAGCGCCGTTCGCGCCGAGCAGCGCCCAGTGCTCGCCGGGGCGGACGGTGAGGGTGACCTCTTCGAGGATGGGACGCCCGTCGCGTACGACGGTGACGTCCGCGGTGTGCAGGACGGGGGAGGTCGGCAGAGCGGGGTGGCCGGTGGGCGTGGCCGTCGGGTGGTCTGGGGGCGTGGTCGTCGGAGGCGTCGGGGTCATCGGGCGGTCCCCGCCCGGTTTGCCCGGTTCACGGCCGCGAGCACGGCCCGCACGGACGCGGCGAGGGTCGAGGTGTCCAGGCCCGCGCCCCAGCGGACGGTCTCCCCCACCCGGCACTCGGCGTAAGCGACCGCCTCGCCGGCTCCAATGGTGTGTGCGGAGTGGTCGAGGATGTCGACGGCGATTCCCGCGGCGGCGAGCGCCTCCACGAAGGCGGACAGCGTACCGTCGCCGGCGCCCTCGAAGTCAGCGATGCGGCCGCCGCCCCGGAGGGTGCAGAGGAACCGGTGGGCGCCGTCCGGGGCCAGGTCGGTGGTCCAGGAACGCAGCTCCACCTCGCCCCCGCCATCCCCCGGCGCCACGTACGTCGCCTTGAACAGCTCGTACAACTCCTTGGCGCTCGCTTCCCGGCCGCTGTCGTCGGTGATCTCCTGCACGACCCGCGAGAAGTCGGGCCGCATGCGCGGCGGCAGGTCCAGGTCGTGCCCAGTCTGCAGCAGATACGCCATGCCGCCCTTGCCGGACTGCGAGTTGACGCGGATGACGGCCTCGTAGCTGCGGCCGATGTCCGCCGGGTCGATCGGCAGATACGGCACGTCCCAGGGCGCCTCGCTCTCCGGGACCCCCAGCCGCGCGGCGTGCGTGCCGGGTCAAGCCCTTGCTGATGGCGTCCTGGTGGGTGCCGGAGAACGCGGTGTGGACGAGGTCTCCCGCGTACGGGTGGCGGGGGTGCACGGGCAGGCGGTTGCAGTACTCGACGACCTCGCGCACGCCGTCGATGTCCGAGAAGTCGACCATGGGGTCGACGCCCTGCACGTACAGGTTCAGGGCCAGGGTCACCAGGTCGACGTTGCCGGTGCGCTCGCCGTTGCCGAAGAGGCAGCCCTCGACGCGCTGGGCCCCGGCCAGCACGGCGAGCTCCGCGCAGGCGACTCCGGTGCCGCGGTCGTTGTGCGGGTGGACGGAGAGGACGACGGACTCCCGGCGGGCGAGGTGCCGGTGCAGGTACTCGATCTGGTCGGCGTACACGTTGGGGGTCGCGATCTCGACGGTCGCCGGCAGGTTGTGGGTGACGGGCCGGTCCGGGCTCGCGTCCCACAGCTCCGTCAGCGCGTCGCAGAGTTCCAGTACGTAGTCGGGCTCGGTCAGGTTGAAGGTCTCCGGCGAGAACTGGAACCGGATGTCCGCGCCGTGCCGCGCCTCGGCCAGCCGGGCCATGTGCGTGGCGGCCTTCGTGACGACGTCCTGGACCTGCGCGCGCGACCGGCGGAGGACTACGTCCCGCCAGACCGGCGAGGTGGGGATGTACAGGTGCACGATCGCGCGGGGCAGCCCCTCGATCGATTCGAAAGTGCGGTCGATGAGTTCGGGCTTGGCGGGGGTGAAGACGACGATGCCGACGTCGTCGGGGATGCCGCCGCTCGCGCCGAGCGCGGCGAGGTCGCGCACGAAGTCGAAGTCCGCGCGGCTGGCCGAGGGGTAGCCGACCTCGACCTCCTTGAACCCCGTCGACACGAGCAGGTCGAAGAAGCGTCGCTTGCGGGTGGGGTCCATCGGCTCGGCGAGCGCCTGATTGCCGTCACGCAGGTCGACGGGGACCCAGAGGGGGGCGCGCTCGATGCGGGCGCCGGGCCACCTGCGGTCCAGGGACGGGACGTCGACGCGGTCCTGGTGTGGGCGATAGCGGTGGTGGGGCATGGGGCTGGGGCGCTGGGAATTCCAGGCGTACGTGGTGACGACGGGATCTTCTGTCACGGGAGCGCTTCCTTCTGCTCACGGTCGGTGGCCGACCGGCGGCACGGCACCCCGCGGCGGGGTGCCGGTCGCTTCAGGCCCCGCCGCGGCAGCCGAGAAGGAGACCGCAGAAGATCATGGCGCTACACTAGCCACACGTCCGGTCCTCAGACAAGTACTCCTCAGACAAGCAGTCATCCGCATCTGGCTTCGCTTCCGCTCTCCCCCACTTCCTCCCACTCTCCATTCCCCCTCTGCCGCGAAAGGTCCCCGGATGCCACTCGGCTCCCTGCGTCCCAGCCCCCTGGTCGAACAGGCCACCCAGCGCCTGCGCGAACAGATCACCGGCGGCCAGTGGCCCATCGGCAGCAAGCTCCCCGGCGAGACCACCCTGGCCAAGGAACTCGGCATCGGCCGCTCCACCGTCCGCGAAGCCCTGCGCTCCCTCGCAGGGGCCGGCCTCGTCAAGGCCCGGCAGGGCGCCGGCGTCTTCGTCGTCGCGACGGAACCGGTGGCCGACTGGCCCGCGCGGCTGCGGCGCGCGGCGGTATCGGACGTGTACGAGGTGCGGATGCTGGTGGAAGTGCAGGCGGCGCGCCTCGCCGCACTGCGCCGCACCGACGAGGACATCACGGCGATGCGCGAGGCACTCGAAGGCCGCAGGGCCGCCGCTTCGGCGAGCGACGCCGCGTTCGTGGACGCCGACATCGCCCTGCACGCGGCGGTCGTGGCAGCGGCCGGCAACCCGGTCCTGACGGACCTCTTCGCGGAGTTCTCCCCCGTACTGCGGGAGGGCCTGATCAACCTGCTCGACCTGGTCGATCTGCGCACGGAGGAAGCGAACCACGGCGACGCGGCCCACGCCGCGCTGGTACGAGCCGTCGAGGCACGCGACGCGGAGGAAGCTGCCCGATTGGCCCAGGCGGAACTCCAGGACACGTTGGGCCGGTTGCTGTCTCGGAGCTAGGCGGGGGGCGACCATAGGCCGCCCTTCCGGGCGGTCGGGCGGCTCCCTACGCCGCCGACGGGGCGGGCGCGATCTGGGCCCAGGTCACCGGCCGGGACCTGCTGATCGGACTGCTCCTGTTCCTCCTGCTGCGGCAGCGACGAGGCCTAAGCGGTCAGCCCCGGTCGGAGGCAGGCGGTCCGGTGGGCTTCATGCCGCGCTGGTCGACGACGCCGCGCTCCAGGATCGCGCTGCTGCCGGCGAGGACCTCGGGGTTGCCCGCCTTGCCGGGCTTTCCTCCCGGCTTGTGGTCCTTGGTCATGTAGTTGCGCGAACCGAGGTAGGCGAAGGTCTTCTTGTCGAAGATCCACTCGCCGCGCGTGGCGAACGCGGACTCCTTGACGGTGATGCCGATCCCGTGGCGGCCCGCCGCGTCCACCGCGTCGGGCACCTGCACGATGCCGGGGAGCTTGGCGGCCGCCTGGTAGAAGGCGGCGGCATTCTCGGGCGGCATGACCGAGCCGCCGACCAGGTCGCCGATCCGGTCGAAGACGGCCTGCGCCTTCGTCTCCCGCTCACCGGTCACCTCCGTCTGCGCGTACAGCTTCTCCAGGAGGGCGTCGGGGTCGGTGGGCAGCGAGGCGAGCCAGTCGTACGTCGGGCGGTCGGGCCCCTCCGGGACGGCGCCGCTCTCCTCGGAACCGTCCACGGCGGACGCCTCGATGGGCACGTCCTGCCCGGCCATCGGCGCCGCCTTCCCGGTGGCGCGGATCATGCCGATGTCCGTGACGGGGGCGGGGTCCTGATTCAGCCAGACCTCCTCCCTGTACGGGGCGCCGAGCTTCACCGGGCCGTCGAACTCGCTCTCGTTGGAGCGGACGACACTGCGCGTGTAGACGAACTGGCTGTCCTTCACCGGCGTCACGCCCGACTTCAGGGAGGCGGTGGCGATCCGGTCGAGGGTGACCGTCGCGCCGGTGGCGGCGCCCCGTCCGGCACCCGTGTCGCGTACGCCGTCAGGGCCACCGTCGGTGGCCCCGGGGGGCAGTGACAGCGTGGCGGTCAGGATTCCGGCGACGGCGAGTGCGCCTGCGGCGGGCATCAGCACCGCGGGGCGCAGGAGTCGGCGGCGGGGGGAGGTGGGGGCGGGCTGGCGTGGGCCGCGGTTGTCCTTGGCAGTGTGGCTGCCGGGACGGGTGCCAGGGTGGACCGCAGAGGCATCGGGGTGGTCCGCAGAGGTCTCAGGGGTCTCGAGGGTCTCAGGGTGGACCTCGGGGCGGGTGTCACGGTCGATCTGCTGCATCAGGACGTCCTTGTGGTGAAGGTGACGCCCCCGGGGAAGCTCCCACTCGTCCTCGCCCGAATCGGGCAGCAGACGGGCCAGTTCCCGGACCTCGGCGGCCTCGGCCTCTCGCCGGGACGGCGTGGCGGCGCTCATCGGAATTCCTCCCGCAGGGGCAGGGCCGCGAAGGCGGCCTCACTCTCTACCTCTCCGCGACCCCGAAGAGGTTCCGTCACGTTCTTGACCCGCGCGACACCCGTCACATCCACCCCGTCCTCACTGAGCCGCCGCAGCCGCGCGCGGGCGCGAGAGAGCCGCGAACGGACCGTGCCGACGGGAACGCCGAGCGCCTCGGCGGCCTGCGCGTAGTCGAGCCCGGACCACACGCACAGCACGAGCACCTCACGCTCCGTGCGCCGCAGCCGCCGCAGCGCGCCATGTACCGCCGCGAGTCTGCGCGCGTCGTCCATACGCCCCGCCGACTCCTCGGCGAAGTCCGCCACATGGGGCGGCGCCGGCTGGCGGGACAGAAACGCGAGCCGTCTGCGCAGGCCCCGGTTGGCGTTCTGCGCTTTGTGCGTCGCGATGCCGAGCAGCCACGGTTTGAGCGAACCGTCGCCCGGTTCGAGACGCTCGCGGGTACGCCAGGCCGCGAGGAAGGTCTCGGACATGACCTCCTCGGCGGCCGACCAGTCGCCCGTCAGCCGGAGGGCATGGCTGTAGACCGTCCGCGCATACGCCTCGTACAGCTCACCGAACGCCTCCCGCTCCCCCGCCCGGATACGCGCATGGATGCCGTCCCCCAGATCTCCCAGTTCAGTACGCCTCACACCACGTACCTCTCCGCGGCCTCCGGAGAGTTCCTGTGCCCCTGATCACATCTGCGCCCGTTCCCCCGGAATACTTCGCCTCTTCCGGAGGTTACCTCCGCTACGACACCGGCGAATCAACCCCGGAAGGGTCAGTCATGAAGATCGGCATCATTGGCGCGGGCAACATCGGCGGCAACCTCACCCGTCGCTTCACGGCCGTCGGGCACGACGTGTCCGTCGCGAACTCCCGTGGCCCGCACACCCTCACCGCTCTCGCCGAGGAGACCGGCGCGACGGCCGTGACGGTCGAGGAGGCGGCGCGCGGCGCCGAGGTCGTCGTCGTGACGATCCCCCTGAAGGCCGTGCCGGACCTGCCCTCCGGCTTCCTCGACGGAGCGGCCGAGAACGTCGCCGTCATCGACACCGGCAACTACTACCCGCAGCAGCGCGACGGGAAGATCGCCGAGATCGAGGAGGGCCTGACCGAGAGCCGCTGGACCGAGCGCCAGATCGGCCACCCGGTGATCAAGGCCTTCAACGGCACGTACGCCCAGGACATCCTGGACAAGCCCCAGCCCAAGGGCACCCCCGGCCGCGTCGCCCTCCCGGTTTCCGGCGACGACGAGGCCGCCAAGAAGGTCGTCCGCGACCTGCTCGACGAGATCGGCTTCGACACCGTCGACAACGGCGGCCAGGACGACTCCTGGCGCCAACAGCCCGGCACCCCGGTCTACGGCCTGGCCAAGGACACAGAAGCAGTGACAAAGGCCCTGGCCGAAGCCACCCCGACCCGCACCCCGGACTGGCGCGCCTGAGGTCGGCGCCTGATCGAACTCCCGTGTCACCTCCGCGTCCCCCAAGGGCACGGAGGTGACCCGCGCTCATTCGGCTCGTTGATCGATCCATGCGTATCTGTTCGGCTCAAGGCGACGGATGGACGTGCGAGCGCACCTCCGACAGGCATCCCTTCACGAAGGGGATGTGCCGGACCCACTACGCGCAGGTCCATCGGGGCGGGGCACTGACTCCCGTCCGCTGCGCTCCCACGACTGACGCGGGTCGGCTCAGCTGCGCGTTCGACCGCTGCCGGCGGGCCGTGTCGGCGAAGGGCCTGTGCACCGGCCACTATCAACAGCAGGCGTCCGGCCGGCCGCTGGCTCCGCTGCGGAGAAAGCGCGACAGCGCGACCTACCGGGCGATGCTCGCGAGCGGCGCCGTCGAGTGCCTCGGGTGCGGCGAGAGCAAGCCGACCTCCGAGTACTCGGCTCTCAACAAGTCGGGGGCCCTGCGGCCCTACTGCAAGCCGTGCAACTCCGAGCGCGTCAGGCTGAGCCACTACAAGGTGACCAAGGACTTCGTCGACCGACTCTGGCGCTTCCAGGGAGAGCGCTGCGCGATATGCGGGTCCGCCGGGGCGGGGACGCGCGCTCCCGACATCGATCACGACCACACGTGCTGCAAAGGCCGCAGGTGCTGCGGCGACTGCGTCCGCGGCCTCATCTGCTCGAACTGCAACGCCTACGGTCTCGCCTGGTACGAGGCTCTCCCCGCTCACCTGCGGACCTTCGGCCTGCTGAACGACTACATCGCCCGTCCCCCCGCGAAGCGGCTCCGGGAGGAGCCGTCCGCGGGTGGGTGAGTGGGTCAGGCGATCGTGGCCCATTCGCGCATGGCGGCCTTGCTCGCGAAATTCGCCACGTTTTTGTCCAGGGGTGTCGACGTGTACTGGTGGATGCGCCACTTCGCCTGGATTCGGGGCTTGCCCGCCGTTACGTAGTCGGCTATCCAGAGGCCGTCGCCCGCGTACGACGTGGTGTCGTGGTTCAGCCAGAAATCCCGGTTCGTGTACAGGATGGTCCGGTGGTTCGGGCGGAGGCGTTTTACCTCTTTGATGAAGCGGTCTTTTTCCGCGTTGCTCGCCCGGGTGTGTTCGCCCGTCCACTCCCAGTCCACCGCCAGCAAGTCGCCCGCCTTTTCCGGGGACTTGCTGACGAAATACTCCGCCTGGGCCTTGATGCTCCCCGGCCACAGGAAGTGGTAGAAACCCACCACGCATCCGCCGTCCCGTGCCCGCTTCACCTGTGCGGTCAGTCGTGGATTGACGTACGAACGGCCCTCAGTTGATTTGATGATGACGAAGGATATGCCGTCCGTGTCGAACGTGGACTGGTACGAGCTGACGTCGATGCCTTTGAGCACGGGCAGCCTCCTGAGCGGCCGAGGGGGGAGTGGTGGGGGGAACTACCCCTTTGGTGCCCGCTGGCCAGGATGGTCAACCGTTGTATGACTTAGCGGAAGATCCCGGTGTGCCCCAGTGAGTAGCGGCCGGGCTGCGGATAGACCGCGAGGCCGTGCGGGCCGCCGCCCACCTTGATGCGGGCCGTCTGGACTCCGGTGCGGGTGTCGATGGCGTACACCTCGGAGTCGTAACGGCCGGACAGCCACAGGGTGTTGCCGTCCGCCGACACTCCCCCCATGTCGGGGCTGCCGCCCTGGGGGAGTTTCCATTTCTTGGTGAGCTTGTTCTTGGGGAAGTCGAAGACGGAGATCGTGCCCTCGCCGCGATTGGACACGTACATCTCGCGCGAATCCCTGCTGACGTACAGGCCGTGGGTGCCCTTGCCGGTCGGCAGGAGTTTCGGCTTGTCGAACTTGTCGCCGCTCAGGACCCACATGCCGTCGGCCATCATGTCGGCGACATAGAACGTCTTGCCGTCGGGCGAGATCTTCACGTCCTGCGGCATCGCGCCCTCGAAGGGCAGCTTCTGCTGCCCGATGACCTTCATCTTCTCGGTGTCCACCTTGAGGAGTTCACCCGAGAACTCGCAGGAGACGATGAAATAGCGCCCGTCGGCGGAGAAGTCGGCGTGATTGACGCCGTAGCAGCTCACCGGTTCGGTCTTGACCTTCTTCATGGTGTGCGGGTCGCGGAAGACCAGTTCCCGGTCCATCGAGGCCATCACGATCGCGTACTTGCCGTTGGGCGTGAAGTAGAGGTTGTACGGGTCGTGCACGTCGACCGGCTTTCCCGCCTTGCCGGTCTTGGGGTCGATGGGCGTGAGCGTGTGACCGCGGTTGTTGTTGACCCAGAGCGTCTTCATGTCCCAGGAGGGCACGACGTGCTGGGGCTGGATCCCCACGTCGATCGTGTCGACGACTTCGTACGTCTTCGGGTCGATGACCGAGACGGTGTTGGAGCCGGTGTTGGGGACGTAGATCCGGGAGGGGAAGTCCTTGACCACCGGGGAGAGCTTGTTCGGGCGGTCGGCCGCGTAGACGTCCTTCGGGTCGAGGACGGGCGGCATGCCCGGCAGGCCAGGTGCCGCCTTGGGCCCGGCGGTCTTCCGGACGCCTTTGGTGCCGAGGGCTTCGTCCGCGCGGTCACCGCTCCCGCAGCCGGCGAGCGCCGCGGCCACGACGGCTCCGGCGACGAGGACGGCTCCGGTGCGCCGGGTGAGGTTCAGGTTCGGGGTCATCAGGTCAGCAGCTCCGTGGTCGTCACCGCGCGCAGGCCGCGGCGGTCCAGTTCTTCCAGGACGGCGGGCAGCGCGGCGACCGTGTCCGCGTACCCGAAGTGCAGGCTCACGACGGAGCCCGGGCGCACCTCCGACGCGACCTTGCGGACGACGGCCGGTGCGCCGGGTGAGGTGAAGTCGAGGGAGTCGACGTCGTACGAGAGGACGTGCGGGTAGCCGGCGCGGTGGGCGAGTCGGGCGACGAGGGGGGTCGCCCGCTCGGCGCGCGAGGGGCGGAACCAGGTGCCGATGGAGCCGGTGAGGCGGCGCAGTCGGTCGGCGCAGCCGGTGATCTCGGCGTAGGCGTCGGCCTCGGGCATCGCGTTGACGGTGCGGTGGTGGAGGGTGTGGTTGCCGAGGTCGTGGCCGCCGTCGAGGATGCGGCGGGCGAGGCCGGGGTGTGCGTCGAGCCAGCTGCCGACGGCGAGGACGGTGATGTGGGCGTGCGCGTTCTCGGCGATGGAGAGCAGGGACCGCGCGGTGGCCGGGTCGCCCTGGCCGTGGAAGGTGAGGGCGACCTGGGGGCGCTCCCGGGGGCCGTGCGCGATCTGTTCGGGGAGGCCGGGGAAGCGGCGGGGCGCGGGCGCGGGGCGGGGTGCTTTCGCGGCAGGGGCGCGGCTCGCGGGGGTGCGGGTGGGGCTCGCGGGGGTGGCCCGGTGCGTGGCGGGGGCGGATCCGAGGGCGGAGCAGCCCGCGGTGAGCGCGCCCGCGACGGCCAGTCCGGCGCCCGTGCGCAGGGCTCTGCGGCGGTCGGTCTCGATCACGCGACCATTTAATGCGTAAAGCGGTCAAAAGCCGTCCATTGCCCGCGCCGGAACCCCGCGGGTCGGGGCCGCGAGGGCGGGAGGTCATCTCGCCGCCCCTTACGGAACACCTGTCACAGCCAGAACTTAACCAGCGTTTACCAGGCAGGTGTCCCAGCTCACCAAGGATTCACTTTTGAGATGCCCCTGATTGCACCCTTATGCCCGGATAGGGACTTTTGGATCAGAGACCCTCGTCTGCCATAGTCGGAGCCACGACCCCCATTGACCCGGGCTCAGGTCGTCATCCGCGTCCGTGGACCACACCCCTTCGTCCACGGCGCTCCGCGCAGGCCCCCGCAGCGCCCCACACGGCGACCGGGGGCTTTCGCGTCTCTCAGCGGTCGGCGACCCGCATCTCGAACCACGTCGTCTTGCCGCGCGGCAGCAGATCCACGCCCCACCGGTCGGAGAGCTTGTCGACGAGGAAGAGGCCGCGGCCACTGAGGTCGAGCTCCTGGACGGGCATCAGGCAGGGCAGTCCGCGCGAGGGGTCGCGCACCTCGATCCTGATCCAGCCCCGCCGCCGCATCATCCGCAGCCCGAAGACGCGGGCGCCGGTGTGCCGCACGGCGTTGCCGACGAGCTCGGACGTGAGGAGCACGGCGTCCTCGGTCAGCTTCGGGGAGAGCCCCCAGTGCCGGAGCACCACGACTTGGGCGAGCCTGCGCGCGATGGCGGCGGACTCCGGGCGCGACGGCAGCGGAACCTCCGCGTCCGTCGGATTGCCGAACAACTCCAGCGCCTTCAGCGCGTGTTCGTCCTCGACCGCCGGCGACCAGCGCGCCGCGGTCGCACTCCCGTGTCGCCGCGGCTGTTCGATACCCTCCAGCCCCGCCATGCCCCCCATCATGGCCGCACACAACGCTTTCCGGGGCCGTTCCGACGGAATAAGCCCCCCGGAACCATCCGTTCCGGGGGGCTGGGTGGGCATATGCCAGTGGCAGTCAGGCCCCCGTGACACCCACTCTGACCTGCGATGACTACTCGCTTACGAGTGATCACTTACGGCCGCGAAGGCACCAGACTTAAGGTTCTCTTAAGGCGCGCATAATGCGCTCCTTCGGGGGACACTTTGGCTGACGCGTCCTCAACTGAACGTGTCACGCGTCCAATTCAGAGGAACTTCGCCTTGCCCGGACCCTCTTCGGCGAAGCTCCGCATGCCCCGCTCACGGTCCTCGGTGGCGAAAAGGCCCGCGAACCACGTGCGCTCGATCGCGAGCCCCGTGTCGATGTCCGTCTCCAGGCCCGCGTCCACGGACTCCTTCGCGGCGCGCAGCGCGAGCGCGGGCCCCTGCGCGAGCCGCGCGGCCCACTGGTGCGCCTGCTCGTACACCTCGGCGGCGGGCACGACGCGGTCCACCAGACCCATCGACAGCGCCTCGTCGGCCTTGACCATGCGGCCGGTGAAGATGAGGTCCTTGGCCTTGGCCGGGCCGACCAGACGCGCCAGGCGCTGGGTGCCGCCCGCGCCGGGGATCAGGCCGAGCAGGATCTCCGGCTGGCCGAGCTTGGCGTTGTCGGCGGCGATGCGGAAGTCGGCGCAGAGGGCCAGCTCGCAGCCGCCGCCGAGGGCGTAGCCGGTGACGGCGGCGACGACGGGCTTGGGGATGCGGGCGACCGCGGTGAAGGAGTCCTGAAGGTCCCTGGACCGCACGACCATCGCCGTGTGGTCCATGGCCTGCATCTCCTTGATGTCCGCGCCCGCCGCGAACACCTTCTCGCCGCCGTAGATGATCACGGCGCGTACGTCGTCGCGCCGGGTCGCCTCTTCGGCCAGCTCTTTGAGCCGGTCCTGGAGGGCGATGTCGAGCGCGTTCATCGGGGGGCGGTCGAGGCGGATCGTGCCGACGCCTTCGGCGACTTCGAGATGCACAGATGTCATGCGGGGCACGTTAGCCGTGCCCCGCACACCCGTGACGACCGGTCACGGTTTCCGACCGGTCGGGGCTTCCTGCCCGTCAGGACCTCCGACCGGTCAGGACTACCTGCTGGTCAGGACTTCCACTTGTCCCAGGACATGTTCCAGCCGTTGTAGCCGTTCTCGGGCTGGATCGTCTTGTCCGCGGAGTTCTTCACGACCACGACGTCACCGATGAGGGAGTTGTCGAAGAACCATCCGGCGGGTGTCTTCTTGCTGTAGCCGCCGCGCACGTCGCTCAGGCCGATGCAGCCGTGGCTGGCGTTCGTGTTGCCGAAGGCGCCGCCCGACCAGTAGTTGCCGTGGATGAACGTGCCCGAGGTGGACAGCCGCATCGCGTGCGGGACGTCCTTGATGTCGTACTCGCCGCCGAAGCCGACGGTCTCGCCGTTCATGCGCGTGACCTGGAGCTTCTCACTGATGACCATCTGGCCGTTGTACGTCGTCGTGCCGGGGGCGCCCGCGGTGATCGGGATCTTCTTGATCTGCTTGCCGTCCCGGACGACCTTCATCTGGTGCGACTTGGCGTCGACGGTGGAGACCTGGCTGCGGCCGATGGTGAACTTCAGGGTCTTGGCCTGCTCGCCGTAGACCCCCGGCCGGCCCTCGACACCGTCGAGGTTGAGGTCGACGGTGACCTTCGTCCCCGCCTTCCAGTACTTCTCGGGACGGAAGTCGATGCGGTCGTTGCCGAACCAGTGCGGCTCGACGTCGACGGCGGGCTCCGTCTTGATCCGGATGGCCTTCTCGACGGCCTCCGGGTCGGTGATGCCACGCGAGAAGTGGACCGAGAACGGCATTCCGACGCCGACCTTCGAGCCGTCCTCCGGCGTGAACTGACCTATGAAGGTGTTCTTCGGGGTCAGCGTCGTGAACGTCGTGTCTTTGGCGGACTCCCGGCCCTCGGAGTCCTTGGCTATCGCGTGGACCTTGTACTTCGTGGACGCGGCGAGGTGATGCGCCGGCGTCCAGCTCGCGCCGCCCGAAGTGATCTTGCCCGGGACCGGATTGCCCTTGCTGTCCTCGACCTTGACCTGCGACAGCTTGCCCTTGTCGGCGGCTATCTTCAGCGCTCCGCTGGTGGCCACCGAGTCGGCGCCGTCCTTGGGGGCTATGGTCACCACCGCCGTCGACGGCGCGTTCTTGTCGGCCGCCTTGTCCTTGCCGTCGCCGCCCGCGTCCGAGCCGCCCCCGCCGCATGCCGTGACCAACAGCAGCGTCACACCCGATGCCACCGCAAAGAGACCCTTGGTCCCCCGTCGTCGCGCACTCCCCCGTGCGCCAACCGACGTCCCCGATATCGGTCGCCCGTTCACGATGTGTCTCCCCTCGCACGGCCTGGTCAGGCCCGCACCCCAGTGCCTCAGCGCGTACAGACACGCGCCTGCGCTAGATAACCACACGGCTCCGACCGATGACTCCCCGCCAATGTCACCGTTCCGTCCCAACTGCGCATGCGGTGCGGGCCCTGCCTCAGCGGCCGTCCTCGGGCTTGGTCACCGGCTTGGATCCGGGCGGCGCCGTCCACTCCTTCCAGTCCATGTTCCAGCCACCGAGCCCGTTGTCAGGAGCGACTTTCTTGTCATCGCTGTTGACGACTTCCACCACGTCACCGATCAGGGTGCGGTCGAAGAACCACCCGGCCGGCGTCCGCGAGCTGCCGCCCTTCACGTCGCGCAGGCCCACGCAGCCGTGGCTGACATTCGTGTTGCCGGGCGCGTTCGGTGACCAGTAGTTGCCGTGCAGGAAGGTGCCGGACGTCGTCAGACGGATCGCGTGCGGCACGTCGGGGATGTTGTACTCGCCGCCGAAGCCGACGGTGCGGCTGTTCATCCGGGTCACCTCCAGCATCTCCGTGACCACCATCTTCCCGTTGTACGTGGTGGTCTTGGGGGCGCCCGCGGTGATCGGCACCGTGGAGAGGAGCTCGCCGTCGCGGCGTACCTCCATGGTGTGCTCGGCGGCGTCGACCAGGGAGGTCTGGCTGCGGCCGACCGTGAACGCGAAGCTCTTGTCCTGGAGGCCGTAGACGCCGGGGGCCGCCTCGACGTCGCGCAGGCGCAGGCCGACGGTGACCTTCGTGCCGGGCTTCCAGTACTTCTCGGGGCGGAAGTCCAGGCGGGTCTTGCCGAACCAGTGCGGCCGCACGTCGACGGCGGGCTTCGCGGTGACCTCGATGGCGCGCTCGACGGCCTCGCGGTTCTCGATCTCCTGGTTGAACTCCAGGGAGACGATCATGCCGGTGCCGACGGTGGAGCGGTTCTCCGGCGACACGTAGGCGATGAACCGCTCGTCGGGGACCTGGGTGGTGAACGTCGTGTGCCGGGCCGAGCGGCGGCCGTGGCCGTCGAGGGCGACGGCGTCCACCGAGTACTTGGCGGCGAGCGCGAGGGCGCCGTCGTCCAGCGGCTTCCAGGTCATGCCGTCCTCGTCGATGCGGCCGGGCACGTTCTGCTCGCGCGCGTCCTGCACCCGGACGACCTTCACCGATTCGAGCCGTCCGTCGGGGACCTCGATCCGGAGCGGTTCGTCCCCCTTGACTCCCTTGCTCCCGTCGTCGGGCGTCACCCGGATGGCGTCGGCGGGCGACCGCGGCTTGCCCATAAGGCGGTCGATGCCACCGTCACCGCTGCACCCCGTGGCACCGGCAAGCAGTCCTGCCCATGTCATTACGGCGGCCAGCGCGGCCCCTGCGCGCCGAGCGCGCCTCGCTACCTGTCTCACGTCCGTCCCAACGACCGTCCCCCTCCTGGGGAAACGTGAGTGCGACGCACACGCTGGGCAGAACAGTGGGGAGGACGGCACGGGCCCTCGGGTCCGCACGTGCCGTCGGTCGGGTAAGCCTCCGTCGCCGGGACGCGGCGGGGGTCGAGCCGCAGGAGGCGAATGGGTGTCCAGCGCAGCCGAACAGGAAGCACTCCGGGACGGGCGGCGCGGGACGGGCGCGACCGCGGTGAACGGAACGGCCGCCGCCGTGAACGGGACGTCGACGGCGGCACGGGCGGCGCCGCGGGCCGTTGCGAGCGCGCGTGCCCTGCCCGTGTGGCCGGGGGCGCCGACGCCGCTCGGCGCGCGGTTCAGGGTGGGGCCCGACGGAGTCGCGGGGACCAACTTCGCGCTGTGGGCGGGGGGCGCCGAGGCCGTCGAGCTGTGTCTGTTCGACGGGCGGGGCGTCGAGACGCGCGCCGCGCTGACCGAGCTGACGCACGAGATATGGCACGGCTTCGTGCCGGGCGTCCGGCCGGGACAGCGCTACGGCTACCGCGTGCACGGCCGCTGGGACCCGTGGACGGGCGCCCGCTGGAACCCGGCGAAACTGCTCCTCGATCCGTACGCGCGTGCGGTGGACGGTGACTTCGCCACGCACGGGCTGCCGCCCGAGGTCTACGGGCACGTGCGGGACTGGCCCCAGCAGCACGTGGCCGACACCGTGCGCGACGACCGGGACTCGGCGCCGTTCGTCCCCAAGGGCGTGGTGGTGCACGACGACGCCCCGGACGACGAGTGGGCCGACGACCGGCGCCCGAAGACGCCGTGGGCGGACTCGGTCATCTACGAGGTGCACGTACGCGGCTTCACCAAGCTGCACCCGGAGATCCCCGAGGAGCTGCGGGGGACGTACGCGGGTCTGGCGCATCCCGCGGCGATCGGTCATCTCGTCCGCCTCGGGGTGACGGCGGTCGAGCTGCTCCCCGTGCACCAGTTCGCCCACGAGGACCACCTCCTGCGCCGGGGCTTGACGAACTACTGGGGCTACAACTCGATCGGCTACTTCGCACCGCACGCGGCGTACGCGGCGTCGGGGACGCGGGGCGAGCAGGTCGGGGAGTTCAAGCGGATGGTGCGGGCGCTGCACGAAGCCGGGATCGAGGTGATCCTGGACGTCGTCTACAACCACACGGCGGAGGCGGGCGAGCTGGGCCCGACGTTCTCGCTCAAGGGGATCGACAACCGCGGCTACTACCGGCTCCAGCCGTCCGACGCGCGGCGGTACGCGGACTACACGGGCTGCGGGAACACGCTCCAGGTGGTGCAGCCGCACGTGCTGCGCCTGATCACGGACTCCCTGCGGTACTGGGTGACCGAGATGGGCGTGGACGGTTTCCGCTTCGACCTGGCGGCGGCGCTCGCGCGCTCGTTCCACGACGTCGACATGCTGTCCCCCTTCCTGGCGGTGATCGCGCAGGACCCGGTGCTTCGGCGCGTGAAGCTGATCGCCGAGCCGTGGGACGTGGGGTCCGGCGGCTATCAGGTGGGGGCCTTCCCTCCGCTGTGGACGGAGTGGAACGACCGCTACCGCGGGGCGGTGCGGGACTTCTGGCGGGGCGCGCTGCCCGACGTACGGGATCTGGGGTACCGGCTGTCCGGGTCGAGTGATCTGTACGCGTGGGGCGGGCGCCGTCCGTACGCGTCGGTGAACTTCGTGACGGCGCACGACGGGTTCACGCTGCGGGACCTGGTGAGTTACGAGCGCAAGCACAACGAGGCCAACGGCGAGGGGAACCGGGACGGCTCGGACGACAACCGGTCCTGGAACTGCGGCGTGGAGGGCGAGAGCGCGGACGAGCGGGTGACGCGGCTGCGGCGGCGCCAGCTGCGCAATCTGCTGACGACGCTGCTGCTCTCGACGGGGGTGCCGATGCTGGTCGCCGGGGACGAGATGGGGCGCACGCAGCGGGGCAGCAACAACGCATACTGCCAGGACAACGAGGTCAGCTGGGTGGACTGGGGGCTGCTGGAGGAGCCGGGGTGGCGGGCGCTGTTCGACCTGACGTCGCGGCTGATCGCGCTGCGCCACCGGCATCCCGTGCTGCGGCGGCGGGCCTTCTTCTCCGGGCGGGCGCACTCGGCGGACGGGCTGCGGGATCTGGCGTGGTTCACCGCGCGGGGGACGGAGATGACGGAGGGCGACTGGTACGCGCCGGCCGCGACGCTCGGCATGTATCTGTCCGGCCGCGACATCCCGGGCCGGGACGCCCGGGGCGCGCCGGTCGTCGACGACAGCTTCCTCGCGATCCTGCACGCGGCGGACCGGGCGGACAGCTTCATCCTGCCCGGGGCGCCGTGGGCGCGGGCGTACGAGGTGGTGGTGGACACCGCGCTGGAGGAGCAGGCCGCCGAGCCCGGCCGGGTCCTGCCCGCCGACACGGCGGTGACGGTGGGGGCCCGGTCGGTGCTGTTGCTGCGGGTGCGGGAGGGGTGACGGTGACGGGCGGGTGAGGCCGGGCGGGAGCAGTGCCCCGCGGTGGCCCGTGGTGGCCCGCGGCGGCCCGCATTGGTCCGTACCTGCCCATTGCCGCGCTGACCGGCACGGGTCAAGCTCGGCGCATGGACCTGGAGTTGCGGCACCTGAAGACGATCCGGGCGATCGCCGACGCGGGCAGCCTGACCAAGGCCGCCACCGTGCTCGGGCTGGCGCAGCCCGCCCTGAGCGCGCAGCTGAAGCGGATCGAGCGGGCCCTGGGAGGGGAGCTCTTCGAGCGGGGGCGGCACGGGGTGCGGGCCACCGCGCTCGGGGAGTTCGTGCTGGCCCGTGCCCGGGTCGTGCTGCCCGCGGTCAGCGGGCTGCGGGAGGAGGCGCTGCGGTTCGGCCGGGCCTGGGAGGGCGGGGCGGGGTTCCGTCTTGGCGCGACGCACGGGCCGCTGCTCGGGGCCCTGGTGGACCGGCTCGCGGCGGCGCATCCGGGGGTGCCGGTGACGACCCACACGTCCTGGTCGGAGCGGGAGATCGCGTCCCGCACGGCCGACGGGCGCCTGGACTTCGCGCTGGTGGGGACGTGCGGGGCGAGTCCGCCGCCGGAGAGCGAGGTGCTGGTGTGGCGGGAGGTGGCCCGTGACCCCGTCTTCGTCATGCTGCCGACGGAGCATCCGCTGGCCGGCCGCCGGGAGATCGAGCTGGCCCGGCTCGCGGACGAGGCGTGGACGGACGTGCCGGGCGACGGCTGCTTCGCGGACTGCTTCACCGCGGCGTGCGCCCGTGCGGGCTTCACTCCGGCGTCCGTCTACGAGACGGATGTGGCGTCCTGCGTCCATCTGGTCCAGGTGGGGCGGGCGGTGGGGCTGTGCCGGGCGACGTTCCCGCCGACGCCGGGCCTGGTGACCCGGCCGCTCGCCGGGGCGCCGCTGTACTGGCGCCACCTGCTGGGCTGGCATCCCGCGACCCCGGCCCACGCCACGGCCCCCACGGTCTACGCCCAGGCCCGCGCGGCCCACGCGGAAGCGGCAGCCCGCAGCGAAAGCTACACGGCCTGGCTGACGGCCCCTTCCCCTCAGGGCCCGTGAGGACGCCCTGCGGGTTACGGCGACCGTGGCCTCCCACGCCGAGCCGACGTCTCCAGCCCGTCCGGCGTTCGAGGACGAGCTCGGCGCAGCCGGCGATGGCGGGGCGTGCCACTGCCGGGAGGCCGGGTGCAAGGGGCAGCACGCATCCCGCCCCTCCCCCTGGTCGCACTCTCCCCGCGCGCCGGGCCGGCGTAATCAGCCCGTCCGGCGTTTGAGGACGAGCTCGGCGCAGCCGGCGAGGGCGGGGCGTGCCCCCTGCCGGGAGGCCGTGGTGGCTGTTCCATAACGTCGGGGGCGGGGGTCGGATGACAGCTTCTGGGGGGCAGTTGAGGGTTCTACGGTGTGGGCGTTCCGCTGAGCGACACCCCCACCGGTCCGCTCGCCCCTCGTACCGAGGAGTTGCCCCATGCCCCCCATCCACCACAGACGCGCCACCGCCGCGTGCGCCGCGCTCGCCGCGGCCGGCGCCCTGGTCCTCGCGGGCCTGCCCGGCACCGCCAACGCCCAGACCGACCCCGCCGCATCCTCTTCGTCCCCCTCGTCTTCTTCGCCCTCCCCCGCCGAGACCGCCGCCGTCGACAGGACATCGCCCGAGGTCCTGAAGGCCATGCAGCGGGACCTCGGCCTCACGTCGGCGCAGGCGAAGGCCCGTCTGGTCAACGAGGCCGACGCCGGTGCCGTCGCGGGAGCACTGCGGGCCGCGCTCGGCCGTGACTTCGCGGGTGCCTGGGTGCACGGCGCAACCTCCGCGCGGCTCACCGTGGCCACCACCGACGCCTCCGACGTCCCCGCGATCGAGGCCCGGGGCGCGCGGGCAGAGGTCGTGCCGTACTCCACCGCACAACTCGACGCCGCCAAGGCACGGCTGGACCGCGCCGCGAAGAAGGCCGCCACGCGCGACGCCCCCGTCTGGTACGTCGACGTACGCTCCAACGCCGTCGTGGTGCGGGCCGTGCACGCCTCCGCCGCGAAGTCCCTCGTCTCCGCCGCGGGGGTCCCCTCCTCCCTCGTACAGATCGAGAAGACCACGGAGCGGCCGCGTCCGCTGTACGACCTCGTGGGCGGTGAGGCGTACTACATGGGCGGCCGGTGTTCCATCGGCTTCCCGATCACCAAGGGCACGCAGCAGGGCTTCGCCACGGCGGGCCACTGCGGGCGGGCCGGCACCGCGACCAGCGGCTACAACCAGGTGGCCCAGGGCACGTTCCAGGCGTCCATCTTCCCCGGCAAGGACATGGCCTGGGTCGCGGTCAACTCCCAATGGACCGCCACCCCGTACGTGAAGGGCCAGGGCGGGCAGCGGATCGGCGTCGGGGGCTCCACGCAGTCCCCGGTGGGTGCGTCGGTCTGCCGCTCCGGCTCCACTACGGGGTGGCACTGCGGCACGATCCAGCAGCACAACACCAGTGTCACCTACCCCGAGGGCACCATCAGCGGCGTGACGCGGACGACGGTCTGCGCGGAGCCGGGCGACTCGGGCGGCTCCTACATATCCGGGAGCCAGGCGCAGGGCGTCACCTCGGGCGGCTCGGGCACCTGCTCCAGCGGCGGGACGACGTTCCACCAGCCGATCAACCCGCTGCTCCAGCAGTTCGGCCTGACGCTGAAGACGACCGGCGGGGGCGACCCCGGCCCCGGTCCCGGTGACCCGGAGCCGGGCGGCACGTGGGCCGCGGGCAAGGTGTACGCCCCGGGCGACACCGTCACGTACGGCGGCTCGACCTACCGCTGCCTCCAGGGGCACCAGGCACAGCCGGGCTGGGAGCCGCCGAACACTCCCGCCCTGTGGCAGGCCGCCTGAGCCAGAACCTGACTCAGCTCAGCTCAGCTCAGACCAGCTCAGCAAAGCTCAGCTCAGGATCCCCCTGCTGTACGCCGTGGCCACCGCCGCCGCGCGGTCCTTGACGCCCAACTTGCCGTAGATGTGGGTGAGATGCGTCTTGACCGTGGCCTCGCTGATGAAGAGTTCGACGGCGATCGCACGGTTCGACGTGCCCTTGGCGACGAGCGCGAGCACCTCCCGTTCACGGGTGCTCAGCGGCTCGTTGCCGGGGGCACGTACGCGTGAGACGAGCCGGGACGCCACGGCGGGCGAGAGGACCGTGCGGCCCTGGGCCGCCGCGCGGACCGCGGTGAACAGCTCGTCGCGGGGCGCGTCCTTGAGGAGATAGCCGGTCGCGCCCGCCTCGATCGCGGGGATCGTGTCCGAGTCCGTGTCGTACGTGGTGAGGACCAGGACCCGGGCGCGGGAGCCGCGCCGGGTGAGCTCGGCGATCGCGTCGACGCCGTTGCCGCCCGGCATCCGCAGATCCATCAGGACGACGTCGGGGTCGAGTCGCTCCACCAGGGCGACGGCCTCGACGCCGTCGGCGGCCTCGCCGAGCACCTCGAAGCCGGGGGCCGACCGGAACATGCCGCGCAGGCCGTCGCGTACGACGGGGTGGTCGTCGACGACGAGCAGAGTGATCAGGTCATCCATGGCGGACCAACGGTACGCGAGCCGAGAGCGCGGTGCCGTGACCCGGCTCCGATTCCACGGTGAAGGAGCCCGCGACGCGTTCGGCGCGGACCCGCATGCCGTCGAGCCCGAAGCCGCCGGAGCCGCTGCGCTGCACCAGGTCCAGCGGATCGAAGCCGCGGCCGTCGTCACGCACGTCCAGGGCGACCTCGTCGTCCATGTACGAGAGGGTGACGCCGAGGCGGGTGGCCGCCGCGTGCCGCGAGGCGTTGGACAGGGCCTCCTGGACGATGCGCAGGAGCGTCGCGTCGATCTCCTCGTGGAGCGGCTCGGCGGTGCCCGTGAGGGTGAACTCGGCCCGGACACCCGTGCGTTCGGCCCACTCCGCGACCGTCTTCTTCAACGCCTCGGGGAGCGCGTCGTGCTCCAGGGCCGTCGGGGAGAGGTTGTGCACGGAGCGGCGGGCCTCGCCCAGGCTGTGCCGGGCCAGATCGGCGGCGCGGCCCAGGTGCTCGCGGGCCAGCGTCTCGTCGGAGGCGCTCGCGACGACCTGGAGCTGGGCGATGATGCCGGTCAGGCCCTGCGCGATGGTGTCGTGGATCTCCGCGGCGAGCCTGCGCCGCTCGTCGGCGACGCCCGCTTCCCGTGCCTGGACCAGGAGTTGGGCGTGCAGGGCGGCGTTCTCGTCCATGGCCTGCTGGAGCGCGGTGTTGGTGCGCTCCAGCTCGACGATCGTGTCGGCCGCGTCGCGGGCACGCTGCTCCTCCTGCTCCGTGAGGTGGGCGAAGACGGCGAGCATCGCGACGTTCACCGCGAGCAGTCCGCCGAAGACGCCCCAGCCGAGCTCGCCGTGCGGCGGCAGGCCGCCGGACTGCGAGCCCGACATGGTGACGGCGGTGAGGAACAGGCCGGGCTTGACCAGGCGCGGCAGCAGCCGCTCGGCACCGAAGTAGCCGACGACGGCGTAGAACGCGAAGAACGGGTTGATCCAGCTGAGGACGAAGGCGATCGCCCAGCGCAGGGCGTAGTAGGCGACGCCCGCGGGCGAGGGCCCCGGGCGGGACACGGCCAGCGCGCCCCACCCCAGCTGGAGCGCGAACCCCGCGCCGACGAGGGCCCCGGCCACGTACCAGTCGCCCCGGCTCATGCCGATGGGGCCACCCGTGGCGACCGCCATGAGCAGCCCGAAGGCCAGCAGGGCGTAGGGGCCCCAGCGGTGGAACATGCCCCACCGCCGTTCGATCATCTCCGCGGCGTCCGCCGTGCTCGTGCTCACCGCCCCAGTGTCCTCGACCGGCCACGTCGCCACGGTCGGGTCACTCCCACCGGAACCAGCGCACGGCCCCGGCCGTCAGGGCCACCGTCCACAGCGCGAGGACGCCCAGGTGGATCCACCCGGCCCAGTCCCCGGCGGCGGCGTCGCCGAGCGCCTGGGACGCGGCGCCGAGCGGGGTGATCTCCACGACGCGGGCGAGCGCGTCCGGCATCGCCTGCACCGGCAGCCAGACGCCCGCGCTGAACATCGTCGGGAAGAAGACCGCGGAGCCGATGGCGGTAGCGGCCTTCGTGGTGCGGGCGAGCGCCGAGACGAGGGCGCCGAGTGCGAGCCCGCACAGGATCGCGAGGAGCAGCGCGAGGGCGTAACCGAACGCCTGGCGCGGCAGCGTCACGTCGAAGGCGATGCGTCCGGCGGCCAGCGAGAGCAGTGCGGAGACGAGGGCGGCAAAACCGTGGATGCCCGTCTGCGCGCCGAGCACGGCGGCGGGGCGCACGGGCGTGGCCGACATGCGGCGCAGGATGCCGCGTTCGCGGTAGCCCGTGACGAGCGGCGGCATGGCCTGGAGGCCCGCCATGATCAGCGAGAGCAGCACCGCCACGGGCACGTACGCGTCGATCATCCTGAGCCCGCCGAGCGAGTCCGAGGGGTCCCGGAAGGAGGGGATCGAGCCGAGGAGCAGCAGGAGGGCCGTGGGAAAGACCATGATCCAGAAGAGGGCGCCGGGCTCGCGCCGGAAGAGGCGCAGTTCCGCCTTGAGGACGGCGGCGAAAGCCCCGTGCGTCCGGGTGGGGCGAAGGGCCGTGGCGGCGGTCATGCCGTGGCTCCCGTCAGGTCGAGGAACGCGTCGTCCAAGGTGGCGTCGGAGACCCGGAGTTGGTGGGCCGTGACGTGGTGCCGGGCGAGCAGTGTGATGGCGGCGTCGACGGTCTCGTCGGTGCCGGTGAGGGTGTAGCGGCCGTCGCGGTGGTCTACGGAGATCACCCGGGGCAGCGCGGCGAGCTCCCGCTCGTCGAGCGGCGCCGACGGCGTGAAGGACATGACGGTGGATCCCGCGGCCCGGCTGATGAGGCCGGCCGGGCTGTCCAGGGCGGCGATCCGGCCGTGGTCGATGACCGCGATGCGGTCGCAGAGGCGCTGGGCCTCCTCCATGAAGTGCGTGACGAGCAGGACGGTGACGCCGCTGTCGCGTACGTCCTCGATGAGCTGCCAGGTGTCGCGGCGGGCGCGCGGGTCGAGCCCGGTGGTCAGCTCGTCGAGCACGACGACCCGGGGGTTGCCGATCAGTGCGAGCGCGATGAACAGGCGCTGCTTCTGGCCGCCGGAGAGCTTGCCGAAGCGGCTGTCCAGCTTGTCGGTCAGGCGCAGGCGTTCGGCCAGGGGGCGCCAGTCCGCGGGGTCCGGGTAGAAGGCGGCGTACAGCTCCAGGGCCTCGCGCACGGTGAGCTTGGGCTGAAGCTCGCTCTCCTGGAGCTGGGCGCCGAGGATCCGGGTGACGCGGTCGTGGTCGGCGACGGGGTCGAGCCCGGCGACGCGGACCGTTCCGGAGTCGGGGACGCGCAGGCCCTCGACGCACTCCACGGTGGTGGTCTTTCCGGCGCCGTTCGGTCCGAGGACGCCGAAGATCTCGCCCTCCTCGACGGCGAAGGAGACGCCGTCGACGACGGTCCGTCCGCCGTAGGCCTTGCGCAGGTCGTGCACTTCGATGATGGGCATGAGCCGAGCCTCGCGGGTGGGCGGGGGTCCGGGCATCGCCCATCGCGCTCGAACGGACATCAGCCGATCGGTTGATGGCGGGGTACGACTTCACCGGCGCGGCCCGGTCCGCCGGGCGGCGGCCGGGAGCGGGGTCCGGGAGGGAGCGGGGTCCCGGAGCGGGGTCCGGGACTAGGACCAGCGGACGAGCGGGGACGGGTCAAAACTCGGTGGGTTCTGTCAGCGGCCGTCCGTAGGCTCGCTCCTGATGCCGAAACCAGATGCACCGACCAAGGAACCCGTCGGGAAGCTAGTTCAGGAGCCGGTCCGGGAGCCGGTCCAGGAGCCGGCCGGGCACCCCACCGGGGAGCCGGGCCGGGAGCGGTCCGCCGCACGGACGCTGCTGCGCCTGTGGCCGTACGTCCGGCCCGTCCGGACCCGTCTGTTCAGCGCCGCGTTCGTCGCCGTCGTCGCCTCCTGTACGGGGCTCGTCTTCCCCCTCGTACTGAAGTGGCTGGTGGACGGGCCGGTGGCGGACCGGGATCTTCGCGGGGTGTGGATCGGGGCGCTGCTCCTGCTGCTGCTCGGCATCGCGGAGGCGCTGCTCTTCGGCCTCCGGCGGTGGCTCGTGGCACGGCCGCTCGCCTCGGTCGAGGCGGCGATGCGGGCGGACCTCTACCGCCATCTTCAGCGGCTGCCGGTGGCCTTCCACGACCGGTGGGCCTCGGGCCAGCTCCTTTCGCGCGGCACGACCGATCTGATGCTGCTGCGGATGTTCCTGGCCTTCCCGCTGACGTTCCTGATCGTGAACGGCACGACGATCCTGGTCGGCATGGCCATCCTGCTGGCGCAGGACTGGGCGCTCGGCCTGGTGCTGCTGACCCCGCTGCTGCCGCTGATGATCGTCGCCGCGTACTTCGAGGGCCGGTACATGGCGGTGGCGCGGCGGGCGCAGGACCAGGTCGGCGATCTGACGACGGTCGTCGAGGAGAGCGTGCTCGGCATCCGCATCATCAAGGGCTTCGGCCGCCACCGCAGCCAGGCGCGGGCCTTCCGCGAGCTGTCGCACACGCTGCGGGGCACGGAGCTGGCCAAGGCGCGGCTGCTCGCCGCGATCAACGCCGTCATCATGACGCTGCCGGAACTCGCGATCGGCGCGGCGCTCGTCCTCGGGACGGTGGAGGTGGCGGACGGGAACCTGTCCACGGGCACGCTGGTCGCCTTCCTCTCCACGGCCCTTGCGCTGCGCTGGCCGGTGGAGTCGATCGGGTTCCTGCTCGCGATGAGCCAGGAGTCGGCGACGGCCACGGAGCGGTACTTCGAGGTGATGGACGCGGAGCCGGAGTCGGAGCGGGTGGCGGAGCTGGAGCCGGCGTCGGCGTCGGGCTCGGCGTCGGAGCTGGCGTCGGGCTCGGCGTCGGCATCGGAGCGGGTGTCGGAGTCAGCGTCGGCGTCGGCGTCGGCGTCGGAGCAAGCCGGACTCCGCTTTCACGGGGTCGAGTTCCGCTACCCGGACGCGCCCGCCGACGCGCCGCCCGCGCTCGACCGGATCGACCTGCACGTCAGGACCGGCGAGACCCTGGCGCTGGTCGGCGCGACCGGCAGCGGCAAGACGACGCTGACGGCTCTGGTCCCCCGGCTGCACGAGGTGAGCGGCGGACGCATCACGCTGGACGGCGAGGACATCGCGGAGATGGACCGCGAGCGGCTGCGCACGCTGGTGGCGGTCGCCTTCGAGGAGCCGACGCTGTTCTCCGCTTCGGTGGGCGAGAACGTCCTGATGGGCGCGGGAGAGTCCGCGGGCGACGCGGAGTTGGGGCGTGCGCTAGACGTCTCCCAGGCCGACTTCGTCCACGCGCTCCCGCAGGGCACGGCCACCCAGGTCGGCGAGCAGGGCCTGAGCCTCTCCGGAGGTCAGCGCCAGCGGCTCGCGCTGGCCCGCGCGGTGGTCGGCGGCCCCCGCTTCCTGGTCCTGGACGACCCGCTCTCGGCGCTGGACGTCCACACGGAGGCCCTGGTGGAGGCGGCCCTGCGTCGCGTCCTGGCCGACACGACGGCCCTGGTGGTGGCCCACCGCCCGTCCACGGTCCTGCTCGCCGACCGGGTCGCGCTTCTCTCCGGCGGCAGGATCACCGCGGTGGGCACCCACCAGGAACTGCTGCGGACGAGCGGGGAGTACGCGTGGCTGATGTCGGGGGCGGAGACCGTTCCCGCGCCGGGACCGGTGGACCGGGCGGCCGCGTCCGCCGACGGGCAGATCGAGGCGGGCCCGGGGTCCGCGGAAGGGGAGGTCTCGGCATGACCGCGTCGACACCGGCGTCACGGACCACGAGCCCGGACGAGAAGGAAGACCCCCTCGCACCACCGACGGGCGAGCCAGGCGAGCCCGCGGCCTCCAACGGCTCCGAACCCGAGGCAGGCTCCGAACCCGAGACGGGATCCGAACCCGGGGCAGGCCCCAGGCCCAAGGCAGGCACCAGGTCCAAGGCGGGCTCCGGGCCCGAAGCAGACTCCGGACCCGGAACAGGATCCCGACCCGAAGCAGGCTCCGAACCCGCGGCAGGATCCGGAGCAGGGACGGGATCCGGACCCGCAGCAGGCCCCGAACAGGGCGCTCCCGTCGACCACTTCGACAAGGACACCCTCCCCGCGCCGCCGGGCGCCACCGCCGCCCTGCTCCGGTCGCTGCTCAAGCCTCTGCGCGGGCGGGTCGTCGTCGCGACCGTGCTGCTGCTCCTCCAGCAGGCCGCCGTGCAGGGCGGGCCGCTGCTCGTCGCGTACGCCATCGACAGCGGGGTGCCCGCGGTCCGCGCGGACGACTACGGGCCGCTCGTCGCCGTCGGCATCGGCTATCTGCTCTGCGCGGCGGCATCCGGCGCGTTCCAGTACGCGTTCATCGTGGCCTCCGCCCGCGTCAACCAGGACGTGCTGCTCGACCTGCGCGGGCGGATCTTCCGGCACGCGCAGGCCCTCAGCGTGGACTTCCACGAGCGGTACACCTCGGGGCGGCTCATCTCCCGGTCCACCACCGACGTGGAGTCCCTGCGCGAACTCCTCAGCGAGGGGCTCCAGGAGCTGGTCACCGTCATCCTGTCCTTCGTCTACATCTCGGCGATGCTGCTCTGGCTCGACCTGAGCCTGGGCGCCGCGGCCGTGGTGTCGTTCGTGCCGCTCTACCTCCTCGTACGCCGCTACCAGCGCCGCGCGGGCCCCCTCTTCGGGAAGCGCTCCACGGCGATCGCCTCCGTCATCGTGAAGTTCGCCGAGACGATGAACGGCATCCGCCCGGTGCGCGCGTTCCGGCGCGAGCGCGCCAACGAGGCGGAGTTCGGCGTGCTCAACCGGCACCACGAGCGGGCCAACGGCGACGCCATGCTGGAGATGGCCCGTTACGTGGTCGGCTCCCGGCTCGTCGCCAACACCGCCGTCGCGGGCATCGTCCTGTGGGGCGCTCATCGCGTCACCGACGGCACCCTCGCGCTCGGCGTCCTCGCCGCGGCCGTGCTCTACCTGCGGCGCCTGTACGACCCGATCGACCGGCTCGGCATGTTCCTGAACTCCTACCAGTCCGCCGCCGCGTCCCTGGAGAAGGTCGCCGGGCTCCTCGCCCAGACGCCCTCCGTGCCCGAGCCGCACCCCGACCGCGCCCGCCCGCTGCCCGCCCTCGCCTCCGAACACCCGGGCCGCGAGGTCGACTTCGACGGCGTGCGGTTCGCCTACCGCACCGGCGGCGAGGTCCTGCCCCGCTTCGACCTGACGCTGCCCGCCGGGCAGACCGTCGCCGTCGTCGGCTCCACCGGCGCCGGAAAGTCGACGCTCGCCAAGCTGCTCGCCCGCTTCTACGACCCGACGGAGGGCCGCGTCCTGCTCGACGGGGTCGACCTGCGGGATCTCGCCAACGCGGAGCTGCGGCGCGGCGTGGTGATGGTGACGCAGGAGGCCTTCCTCTTCTCCGGGACCGTCGCCGAGAACATCGCCATCGGCCGCCCGGACGCCACCCGCGAGGACATCGAGCGGGCCGCGAAGGCGATCGGCGCGCACGACTTCATCGCGTCCCTGCCCGACGGCTACGACACCGACGTACGCAAGCGGGGCGGCCGTATCTCCGCAGGTCAGCGCCAGCTCGTCGCCTTCGCGCGGGCGCTGCTCGCCGACCCCGCGGTGCTGATCCTCGACGAGGCGACCAGCTCGCTCGACATCCCGGGCGAGCGGGCGGTGCAGCGCGCCATGCACACCGTGCTGCGCGGCAGGACCGCCGTGGTGATCGCCCACCGGCTCTCCACGGTGGAGATCGCCGACCGGGTGCTCGTGATGGAGCACGGCCGTGTCGTGGAGGACGGCACCCCGGACGAACTCATCGCGGGAAGCGGGGCGTTCGCGGATCTGCACCGGGCGTGGCGGGACAGCGTGGTGGGGTGAAAGACGGGCACAGTGGTGTCCACGGCGTCCCCCGTCCCTCTGCCACGCGCCGGCCCCGACTCGGCTGAAACCAGGGGCGGTCGGGGTAGGGAATCAGCCACACCGTTCCGGACGCCGGCGGCGGGCTCTCCTCGAACAATCCGAAGTGCTTCACCCTGCGCGACCCCTCCGTATATCGAACGTGGGCCACCGGGCAGCGGGCAATTTCCGGCCAACTCTTGACGCACCCCTGACAAACAGAGCGAGCCGGTGCCACTCTTCCCCTCGATTCCCAGCACCACCCTGTTCCACCACTGCTCCACCCCTGCTCCACCGTGCGTCATCCCTGCTCCACGTTCTGCCTTGTTCTGCCCGGACGGCACGACCGCGCCGCCCGGTCCCCCTGGCCGCGTATCCCGCGGCCACGCAGAAGGAGTCCGTGTTGAGAAGCACCTCTCACAGACCTGCCTCCCACAGACGCGCCACCGCCGCCGGCGCCCTGACCGCCGTCGCCGCCCTCGTCGCGGTGGCCTTCCAGACGGGCCCGGCATCCGCCGACGACCCCGCGATATCGGCGGCCAAGGCCCCGGCCGCCGCGAAGATAGGCAAGGCCGACCCCGGCTCCCTGCCCGTGAAGCTCACTCCCGCCCAGCGTGCGGCGCTCCTCAAGGACGCCAACGCCACCAAGGCGGACACGGCCAAGGACCTGGGGCTCGGCGCCAAGGAGAAGCTCGTCGTCCGTGACGTCACCAAGGACGGCGACGGCACGACCCACACCCGCTACGAGCGCACCTACGACGGCCTGCCCGTCCTCGGCGGCGACCTGGTGGTCGACGAGGCGAAGTCCGGGAAGACCGAAGGCGTCACCAAGGCCGCCAAGGCCGAGCTCAAGGGTGTCGACACCAGCGCCGACGTGAAGGCGGCGACCGCCGAGAAGCAGGCGCTCGGCGCGGCGAAGGCCGAGGGATCCAAGAAGACCGACGCGGACCGCGCGCCGCGCAAGGTCGTCTGGATGGCCAAGGGCGAGCCGACCCTCGCGTACGAGACCGTGGTCGGCGGGTTGCAGCACGACGGCACCCCGAACGAGCTGCACGTCATCACGGACGCGGCCACCGGCAAGAAGCTCTTCCAGTGGCAGGGCGTCGAGAACGGCACGGGCAACACGCAGTACAGCGGTCAGGTCACCGTGGGCAGCACCCAGTCGGGGTCGAACTACACCCTGACCGACACCGCTCGCGGCAGCCACAAGACGTACAACCTCAACCGCGGCACGTCCGGCACCGGCACGCTCTTCAGTGGCCCGGACGACGTGTGGGGCAACGGCCAGGCCTCCAACGCGGAGACCGCGGGCGCGGACGCCGCCTACGGCGCCCAGCTGACGTGGGACTACTACAAGAACGTGCACGGCCGCAGCGGCATCCGCGGAGACGGCGTCGGCGCCTACTCCCGGGTCCACTACGGCAACAACTACGTCAACGCGTTCTGGCAGGACTCCTGCTTCTGCATGACGTACGGCGACGGCTCCGGCAACGCCAAGCCGCTGACGTCCATCGACGTGGCGGCCCACGAGATGACGCACGGCGTCACCGCCGCGACCGGCAACATGACCTACAGCGGCGAGTCCGGTGGCCTGAACGAGGCGACGTCGGACATCTTCGCGGCGGCCGTGGAGTTCAACGCCAACAACGCGCAGGACAAGGGCGACTACCTCGTCGGCGAGAAGATCGACATCAACGGCAACGGCACGCCGCTGCGCTACATGGACAAGCCCTCCAAGGACGGCGGCTCCAAGGACTCCTGGTACTCGGGCATCGGCAACATCGACGTCCACTACTCGTCCGGTGTCGCCAACCACTTCTACTACCTGCTGAGCGAGGGCAGCGGCGCCAAGGTGGTCAACGGCGTCTCGTACGACTCGCCCACCTCGGACGGCCTGCCCGTGACCGGTATCGGTCGTGACAAGGCGTCGCTCATCTGGTACAAGGCGCTGACGACGAAGTTCACCACGACCACCAACTACGCGGCGGCCCGCACCGGCACCCTCGCGGTCGCCGGCGAGCTGTACGGCACCACCAGCGCCGAGTACGCGGCGGTGGCCCACGCGTGGGCCGGCGTCAACGTCGGTTCGCGGCCCGGTGGCGGCGGTGGCACGGACTTCGAGAACACCACCGACGTCGCCATCCCGGACAACGGAGCGGCCGTCACCTCGTCGGTCACCGTCACCGGACGCACGGGCAACGCGCCCGCCGCGCTGAAGGTCGGCGTCGACATCGTGCACACCTGGCGCGGTGACCTGGTCGTCGACCTGGTGGCCCCGGACGGTTCGACGTACCGCCTGAAGAACTCCAGCGCGAACGACTCGGCGGACAACATCGTGGAGACCTACACGGTCAACGCGTCGTCCGAGGTGGCCAACGGCACCTGGAAGCTGAAGGTCCAGGACGTGGCCGCGCAGGACGTCGGCCGCATCAACAGCTGGAAGCTGACGTTCCCGTAAACCGGTAGGTACACGCACCGACTTGCGCCGCTCCGGGTGGACCGACTCCCCGGGGCGGCGCAGCCATGTGCGCAACACCCCGTTCGCATTGCGTACATGGACCTTCGCTCAACGAACGAATTCCGGCCAACCTGCGGTCAGGTACCTGACATGCACCTTGCTCAACTGACACTCTTCCCTCGCACGACACAACTGAACATCTGTACACCCGCACCGCATCTTTCAGTTCGGACGGTCCCCATGCCGTCCGGACCCCCCACAGAAGGAGCATGCGTGACCCCCCACATATCCCGGAAGCGCTCCACGCTGGCCATCGCCACCGCCGTCGCCGCCGGAGCACTGCTCGCCGGCGGACTGGCCACCGGAGCCTCCGCGCAGCCCGACCGGGCCGCGGCACCCGCCGGATCGCCCATCGCGCTCTCCTCCACCGCCCGCGCCGGCCTGCTCCAGGACGCGAACGCGGACAAGGCGGCCACCGCCGAGAAGATCGGCCTCGGCGCCAAGGAGAAGCTCGTCGTCCGTGACGTCGTCAAGGACCGCGACGGCACCACGCACACCCGCTACGAGCGCACCTACGACGGCCTGCCCGTCCTCGGCGGCGACCTCGTCGTGCACACCGCGAAGAGCGGCTCGGTCAAGAGCGTGACCAAGGCGGCCAAGGCCACCATCAAGGTCGCCTCCACCTCGGCGAAGATCGGGGCCACGTCGGCCGCGAAGTCCGCCGAGTCGACCGCGGCGAAGTCCGGCGACACCGAGAAGGCCGACGCGCAGACCCCGCGCAAGGTCGTCTGGGCCGCCTCCGGCAAGCCGGTCCTCGCCCACGAGACCGTCGTCACCGGCGTCCAGAAGGACGGCACGCCCAGCAAGCTGCACGTCATCACCGACGCGGCCACGGGCAAGAAGCTCTTCCAGTACCAGGCCATCGAGAACGGCGCCGGCCACAGCCAGTACAGCGGCGACGTCGAGATCGGCTCGAAGAAGGGCACCAGCGGCTTCGACCTGACCGACGACGCGCGCGGCGGGCACTCGACGTTCGACCTGAACCACGGTCAGAGCGGCGAGGGCAAGCTCGTCACGGACGACGACGACACCTGGGGCACCGGAAAGCCGGACGACGCCCAGACCGCCGCCGTCGACGCCGCCTACGGCGCCCAGTTGACCTGGGACTACTACAAGGCCGTGCACGGCCGCGAAGGCATCAAGGGCGACGGCAAGGGCGCGACCTCACGCGTCCACTACGGCAACGCCTACGTCAACGCGTTCTGGGACGACAGCTGCTTCTGCATGACGTACGGCGACGGCGAGGGCGACAAGAAGCCCCTGACGTCGATCGACGTCGCGGGCCACGAGATGACGCACGGCGTCACCGCGGCCACCGGCAACATGGAGTACAGCGGTGAGTCGGGCGGTCTGAACGAGGCCACGTCGGACATCTTCGGCTCCGCCGTCGAGTTCAACGCCAAGAACGCCGAGGACGTCGGCGACTACCTCGTCGGCGAGAAGATCGACATCAACGGCGACGGCTCGCCGCTGCGCTACATGGACAAGCCCTCCAAGGACGGCCAGTCCCTGGACAACTGGAGCGCGGACGCGGGCAACGTGGACGTCCACTACTCCTCGGGCATCGCCAACCACTTCTTCTACCTGCTGGCCGAGGGCAGCGGCGCGAAGGAGATCAACGGCGTCAAGTACGACTCCCCGACGGCCGACGGCTCCAAGGTCGAGGGCATCGGCAGGGACAAGGCCGAGAAGATCTGGTTCAAGGCCCTGACGTCGTACTTCACCACGACGACGGACTACAAGGCGGCCCGTGAGGGCACGCTGAGCGCCGCGAAGGACCTCTTCGGCGCGGACTCCGCCGAGTACAAGGGCGTGGACGCGGCCTGGGCCGGCGTCAACGTCAAGTAACTCCCCGTACGGGACGCCGGGCGGGCCGGGATCTTCCGGCCCGCCCGGCGTTCGCGGTCGCGGCGGCCTACCGCAGCAGCACCCCGGCGGCCTCGCCCGTGCCCTCCGACGGGACCGCCACCAGGCCCAGGTCCGCTCCGGTGGCCAGGAGGCGGTGGGCCGGCAGGATGCGGACGGTGTAGCCGAACGGGCCCGTCCGGTCCAGGGCCAGCGGGCCCTCGTAGAGGCGGCGGCCCTCCGCGTCCGGGCCGCCCACGGGCTTCAGCGGGACCGGGCTCGCGTCGGCGATGACGTCCTCCGGGTCGACGCGGCCCGCGATCGTCTGGACCTCCACGTCGTCCGGGGTCAGCTCGCCCAGGTGGACGCGGACCCGCAGCGCGAGCGTGGCGCCCAGTTCGGCGGTGGCGCCCGTCGCCGACGCCTCGACGTGGTCGACGGCCACCCGCGGCCAGGCGGCACGCACCCGCGCCTTCCATGCGGCCAGCTCCGCCGCGGCGTCCACGCCCAGGGTGCGGTGCGCCCGCGCGGCGGGCACGTACAGCTGCTCCACGTAGTCACGCACCATCCGCCCCGCGAGGACCTTCGGGCCCAGCCGGGTCAGCGTCCTGCGCACCATCTCGATCCACCGGTCGGGCAGGCCGCCGGGCCCCTGCTCGTAGAAGCGGGGCGCGATCCTGCGCTCCAGGAGGTCGTACAGCGCCGCGGCCTCCAGGTCGTCGCGCCGGTCGTCGTCCGTCGCCGCGCCGTCCGCCGTCGGGATGGCCCATCCGAAGTCCGGCTCGAACCACTCGTCCCACCAGCCGTCGAGCACCGACAGGTTGAGGCAGCCGTTCAGGGCGGCCTTCATCCCGCTCGTCCCGCACGCCTCCAGGGGGCGCAGCGGGTTGTTCAGCCAGACGTCGCACCCCGGATACAGCTTCTGCGCCATCGCCATGCCGTAGTCCGGCAGGAACACGATCCGCTGCCGCACCCGCGGATCGTCCGTGAAGCGCACCAGCTCCTGGATGAGCCGCTTGCCCCCGTCGTCCGCCGGATGCGCCTTGCCCGCCACCACGATCTGCACGGGCCGCTCCGGATGCGTGAGCAGCTCCATCAGCCGGTCCCGGTCCCGCAGCATCAGCGTCAGCCGCTTGTACGAGGGGACGCGGCGCGCGAAGCCGATGGTCAGGACGTCGGGGTCGAGCACCTCGTCGATCCAGCCCAGCTCGGCGCTCGCCGCGCCCCGCTGCCGCCACGACGCGTAGAGCCGCTGCCTGACCTCGGCCACCAGCTGGCCGCGCAGTTCCCGCCGCAGCTCCCAGATGTCCGCGTCCTGGATGTCGGCGACCGCGTCCCACCGGTCCGAACCGCCCACCGACAGCGCGTCCTCGGTGCGCTGCGCGCCGATCTGGCGGGCGCCGAGGCGGAAGACCTCGGGAGCGACCCAGGTCGGGGCGTGCACGCCGTTCGTGACGGAGGCGATCGGCACCTCTTCGGCGTCGAAGCCCGGCCACAGGCCCGCGAACATCTCGCGGCTCACCTTGCCGTGCAGGGTGGAGACGCCGTTGGCGCGGCTTCCCAGACGCAGGCCCATCACCGCCATGTTGAAGAGGTTGGGCTCACCGCCGGGATAGGTCTCCATGCCCAGGCGCAGGATCCGTTCGACGTCGATGCGGGGCAGTTCGGCGTCGGGGCCGAAGTGCCGGGCGACGAGTTCACGGTCGAAGCGGTCGATGCCGGCGGGCACGGGCGTGTGCGTGGTGAAGACGGTCCCGGCCCGCACGGCTTCCAGGGACGCCTCGAACTCCACGCCTTCAAGGGCCAGTTCGTGGATGCGCTCCAGGCCGAGGAAGCCCGCGTGGCCTTCGTTCGTGTGGAAGACCTCGGGCTCGGGGTGTCCGCTGAGCCGGCAGTACGTCCGGATGGCGCGCACCCCGCCGATGCCGAGCAGCATTTCCTGGAGCAGCCGGTGCTCGCTGCCGCCGCCGTAGAGCCGGTCGGTCACCTCGCGGGCCGCGGGGTCGTTCTCCTCGACGTCCGAGTCGAGCATGAGCAGCGGTACGCGCCCGACGCTGGCGTGCCAGACGTGGGCGCGCAGCGCACGTCCGCCGGGCAGCGCGATGGCCACCAGGCTCGGGGTGCCGTCCGCCTCGCGCAGGAGCGAGAGGGGCAGCTCGTTCGGGTCGAGCACCGGGTAGGTCTCCTGCTGCCAGCCGTCGCGCGACAGCGACTGGTGGAAGTAGCCGTGCCGGTAGAGCAGCCCGACCCCGATGAGCGGGAGCCCGAGGTCGCTGGCCGCCTTCAGGTGGTCGCCCGCGAGGATGCCGAGCCCGCCGGAGTACTGCGGCAGGGCGGCGGTGATGCCGAACTCGGGCGAGAAGTACGCGACGGCGCGCGGCAGTTCGCCCCCGCGCTCGGCGGACTGCGCCTGGTACCAGCGCGCCCCGGTGACGTACTCCCGCAGCCCGTCCGAGGCCTCGGCGAGCCGCCGCAGGAAGTCCGCGTCCCCGGCCAGCTCGGTCAGGCGCGCGGGCGACACGCCGCCGAGCAGCCGCACGGGGTCGCAGCCCGACGCGGCCCACTGCCCGGGGTCGACGGAGGCGAACAGGTCACGGGTGTCCGGGTGCCAGGACCAGCGCAGATTGCGCGCCAGCTCCGACAGCGGGGTGAGGGGTTCGGGGAGGGCGGGACGTACGGTGAATCGACGGATGGCCTTCACAGCGACTCCACCTCTACGGGGAATGCGTTACGTATGCGACCGACGCGTCAACGGTAGCGGCGTTGGCCCCCGGCAACCACGGCGCACGAGCGGCCCCGGAGAACGCCTCCGCACCCCTGCCGCCGTCACCTCGCCGTCACGCCGCCGGACACTCTCCCCGCGGACGGTCACCCGTTGGTCCCGCACCTGACGGAGGCGTCCCGAACACGTCCGGAAATCGGCGCAACCCTCACAGCACCCCCACCCGCCGGTATGGCCGATTCCCCCACGCCGTGTGGTCTTGTAGGCCCTCACGCCGCACGAGAGGCTGCCAAGTGGTGCTCGTGGAGGATACGGGGAAACCGGCACCGACCCCTCCAACTCCACGAGAATCACGTCAAGTTGGGGAGGGAATCCAGCGCATGACTCTGTCGCGAACGAAGCGTCTGCGGTGGGCCGGGGCCGTCACCGCCGCCACCACGGCGGCGGTGCTTTCGGCCAGCACGCTGCCCGCACACGCCGCTCCCGCCGATCCCCCGCTCGGGGAGATACTCGGCGCCGGGGAGCCCGGTTCCATCAGCGGAAGTTACATCGTCACGCTCAAGGGCGGGACCGACGCCCCGTCGGACGCGGGCAAGGGACTCGCCGCGAAGTACGGGGCGGAAATAAGCCACACCTACGACACCGCCCTCAACGGCTATGCGGTGAAAGCCGGTTCGGACGAGGCCAAGAGACTCGCGGGGGACGCGAACGTCGCCTCCGTCGTCCAGGACAGCACCGTGACCCTGGACGGCACCCAGAGCGATCCGCCCTCCTGGGGGCTCGACCGGATCGACCAGAAGGCCCTGCCGCTCGACAACTCCTACACCTCTCCCGACTCCGCGGGGCAGGGTGTGACGGCGTACGTCATCGACACCGGGATCCGCGCCTCGCACGCGGACTTCGGCGGACGTGCCCGCAGCGGCTGGGACTTCGTCGACGGCGACGCCACGGCCCAGGACGGGAACGGACACGGCACGCACGTCTCGGCGACCGTCGCCGGCGCGAGCCACGGCGTGGCCAAGAAGGCCGACGTCGTGGGCGTCAGGGTGCTCGACGACGCGGGGTCGGGGACGACCGCGCAGGTCATCGCGGGCATCGACTGGGTGACCAAGCACGCGAAGAAGCCCGCCGTCGCCAACCTCAGCCTCGGCGGCACCGCCAACGCCCAACTGGACGCGGCCGTACGCAACTCCATCGCGTCGGGTGTCACGTACACGGTCGCGGCGGGGAACGACGGCCTGCCGGCGTTCCTGTTCTCGCCGGCCCGCGTGAAGGAGGCGGTCACGGTCGGCGCCACCGACACGAAGGACGCCAAGGCGGGCTTCTCCAACTGGGGAGGCAGCGTCGACCTGTTCGCGCCGGGGGTCGGCATCACCTCCGCGTGGAAGACGGACGACACGGCCACGGACACCCTGTCGGGCACCTCGATGGCCTCGCCGCACGCGGCGGGCGCGGCGGCGCTCTACCTCGCCGCCCACCCCTCGGCCACCCCGGCCGCGGTGGGCAAGGCACTGGCCGACCAAGCGGCCCCGGGCCAGGTGACGGGCGCCGGCCTCGGATCGCCGAACAAGTTGTTGCAGGTCAGCAAGCCGTAGCGCACGACGCACGACCGAACCGGCCCCGCCGCACCCGGCGGGGCCGGTTCTGCGTGTGCGGGTGCGGCCTTGCCTCTGGGGCGATCCCGAAGCACCCTCGATGGGGAGCCGGTCTTGTATGAGCCTTACGCACCAGTAGTTAACAAAGCGCCGGATTGCCCACCCGAAGTTGGTGGGAAGGCTCCCCCGGTACGCGCACGGCTCAGTACGGTCGGTCACGGCTCGGTACGGCACGGCTCAGTACGGCAGTCACGGCTCCACCACGGCCCCCACAAGCGGCATGCAGTAGCTGAACCCCTCCACACCCCGTATCCGCCTCACTCACGCAACGCGGACAGGAGCGGTAATGCCCTCAACACGCCCGTCGGCGACGCCCTCGGGAAAGGCCCCCACAAGGGTGCCCAAGTCTCCGGCACCAGAGCAGAAGTCACAGCGGGAAGCAGAGCAGGACCCGGATCAGGAGTCACCGCAGGGATCGCGGCCCGTACCACGGCAACCGGATCACCCGCGGGACCCCCGGCCGGAACCCCTCACCGGGCGCATACCCGTCCTCGACGTCGCGCCCCAGGTCCACGGCGGGAGACGGCCCGCCAAGGCGGTGCCGGGTGAGACCTTCCAGGTCACCGCCACCGTCTTCCGCGAAGGACACGAGGCGGTCGCCGCCAACGTCGTCCTGCGCGACCCGGCCGGACGCCCCGGCCCCTGGACGCCCATGCGGGAACTGGCCCCCGGCACCGACCGGTGGGGCGCGGACGTCACCCCGGACGCGGAGGGGAGATGGACGTTCACCGTCGAGGCGTGGGGCGATCCCGTGTCCCAGTGGCGCCACCACGCGCACATCAAGATCCCGGCGGGCATCGACACCGACCTCGTCCTGGAGGAAGGCGCCCGGCTGCACGAGCGCGCCGCGGCCGACGCCCCGGCGAGCAAGGGCCGCCGCGCCGTCCTCCGCGCCGCCGCCAAGGCCCTGCGCGACACGGCACGCTCCCCCGCCGCGCGCCTGGCGGCCGCCCTCACCCCCGAGGTGGACGCGGTCCTCGCCGAGCACCCCTTGCGTGAACTCGTCACCGAGAGCGCTCCGTTGCCGCTGCTGGTGGAGCGGGAGCGGGCGTTGTTCGGGTCCTGGTACGAGTTCTTCCCGCGCTCGGAGGGGGCCGTCGTGCGGGCGGGTGAGCCGCCGCGCTCGGGCACCTTGCGCACCGCCGCCGAGCGGCTGCCGGCGATCGCCGCGATGGGCTTCGACGTGGTGTACCTGCCGCCGATCCACCCCATCGGCCGCACCTTCCGCAAGGGACCCGACAACTCCCTGTCGCCCGGTCCCCACGACGTCGGCGTGCCCTGGGCGATCGGCTCGCCCGAGGGCGGCCACGACGCCGTCCACCCCGACCTGGGCACCCTGGCCGACTTCGACGCCTTCGTGGCCCGCGCCCGCGACCTGGACCTGGAGGTGGCCCTGGACTTCGCCCTCCAGTGCTCCCCCGACCACCCCTGGGTGGACAAGCACCCCGAATGGTTCCAGCACCGCGCCGACGGCAGCATCGCCTACGCCGAGAACCCGCCGAAGAAGTACCAGGACATCTACCCGCTGGCCTTCGACCGCGACATGCCGGGCCTGGTCGCCGAGACCCTACGTCTGCTGCGGTTCTGGATGGACCACGGCGTGCGTATCTTCCGCGTCGACAACCCGCACACCAAGCCGGTCGTCTTCTGGGAACAGGTCCTGGCCGACATCAACCGCACCGACCCCGACGTCCTGTTCCTGGCCGAGGCCTTCACCCGCCCGGCCATGATGCACACCCTGGCCGCCATCGGCTTCCAGCAGTCCTACACCTACTTCACCTGGCGCAACACCAAGGATGAACTGACCGACTATCTGCGCGAGTTGTCGGGCGAGACGGCCCACTTCCTCCGGCCGAACTTCTTCGTCAACACCCCCGACATCCTGCACGCCTACCTCCAGCACGGCGGACGCCCGGCCTTCGAGGCCCGCGCGGTGCTCGCCGCAACCCTCTCCCCCACGTGGGGCGTCTACAGCGGATACGAACTGTGCGAGAACGCCCCGGCGCGGGCCGACAGCGAGGAGTATCTGCATTCGGAGAAGTACGAACTGCGGCCGCGGGACTGGGAGTCCGCAGAGCGTACGGGCTCCACCATCACGCCCCTCATCACCACGCTGAACCGCGTGCGGCGCTCCAACCCCGCCCTGCGGCAACTGCGTGACCTGCACTTCCACACCACGGACCAAGAAGCGGTGATCGCGTACTCCAAGACATCCAGTGACAAGGACGGGTCGAACACGGTTCTGGTGGTCGTGAACCTCGACGCCCACCACACCCAGGAGGCCACGGTCTCGTTGGACATGCCGAAACTCGGCCTCCACTGGCACGAGACCGTGCCGGTGCGCGACGAGCTCACCGGCGACACCTATCACTGGGGCAGGGCCAACTATGTGCGCCTCGAGCCGGGCCGCGCGCCCGCGCACATCTTCCGCGTCCTGCGACCGTCCTCACCGTTGATCGGAGGGTCACCCACACCATGATCATCAACGAGCCCGTCCAGGACACATTCGAGGACACGCCCGCCAAGGACCGAGACCCCGAGTGGTTCAAGCGCGCCGTCTTCTACGAAGTCCTCGTCCGCTCCTTCCAGGACAGCAACGGCGACGGCATCGGCGACCTCAAGGGGATCACCGCCAAGCTGGACTATCTGCAATGGCTGGGCGTGGACTGCCTGTGGCTGCCGCCGTTCTTCAAATCGCCGTTGCGGGACGGCGGTTACGACGTGTCGGACTACACCGCCGTCCTGCCCGAGTTCGGGGATCTCGCCGACTTCGTGGAGTTCGTGGACTCCGCGCATCAGCGGGGCATGCGCGTGATCATCGACTTCGTCATGAACCACACCAGCGACCAGCACCCGTGGTTCCAGCAGTCCCGCACCGACCCCGAAGGCCCCTACGGCGACTACTACGTCTGGGCCGACGACGACAAGCAGTACCAGGACGCCCGCATCATCTTCGTCGACACCGAAGCCTCCAACTGGACCTTCGACCCGGTGCGCAAGCAGTACTTCTGGCACCGCTTCTTCTCCCACCAGCCCGACCTCAACTACGAGAACCCGGCCGTCCAGGAAGAGATCATCTCCGCCCTGCGGTTCTGGCTCGACCTGGGCATCGACGGCTTCCGCCTGGACGCCGTGCCCTACCTCTTCGCCGAAGAGGGCACCAACTGCGAAAACCTCCCCCGCTCCCACGGCCTCCTCAAACGGGTGCGCGCCGAGATCGACGCCCACTACCCCGACACCGTGCTGCTCGCCGAAGCCAACCAGTGGCCCGAAGACGTCGTCGACTACTTCGGCGACTTCAAGGACGGCGGCGACGAATGCCACATGGCCTTCCACTTCCCCGTCATGCCCCGCATCTTCATGGCCGTGCGCCGCGAATCGCGCTATCCGGTCTCGGAGATCCTGACCAAGACGCCGGCCATTCCCTCGGGCTGCCAGTGGGGCATCTTCCTGCGCAACCACGACGAGCTCACCCTCGAAATGGTCACCGACGAAGAGCGCGACTACATGTACGCGGAATACGCCAAAGACCCCCGCATGCGCGCCAACATCGGCATCCGCCGCCGCCTGGCCCCCCTCCTGGACAACGACCGCAACCAGATCGAACTGTTCACCGCCCTGCTCCTGTCCCTGCCCGGCTCCCCGATCCTCTACTACGGCGACGAGATCGGCATGGGCGACAACATCTGGCTCGGCGACCGCGACGCCGTGCGCACCCCCATGCAGTGGACACCCGACCGCAACGCCGGCTTCTCCTCCTGCGACCCCGGACGCCTCTACCTCCCCACGATCATGGACCCCGTCTACGGCTACCAGGTCACCAACGTCGAAGCCTCCATGTCCTCCCCGTCCTCACTGCTCCACTGGACCCGGCGGATGATCGAGATCCGCAAGCAGAACCCCGCCTTCGGACTCGGCTCGTACACGGAACTTCCGTCGTCGAACCCGGCGGTGATCGCGTTCCTGCGCGAGTACAAGGACGACCTGGTGCTGTGCGTGCACAACTTCTCGCGGTTCGCGCAGCCGACGGAACTGGATCTCCAGACCTTCAACGGCAGGCACCCGGTGGAGCTGATCGGCGGGGTGCGCTTCCCGGCCATCGGTGAACTCCCGTACCTGCTGACGCTGGCCGGACATGGCTTCTACTGGTTCCGGCTGCGCAGGGACGCCGCGTAGGCTCCACCCCTGCCGTTCCCGGGCGGGGCGTTTCCACCGCCCCGCCCTGGGAACTCTCCCCGCACAACCGGCACTCCCGCACTTCTCCCTTGTCCGCACCGCGGAAAGGACGCGACGCCATGTCGGAAGCCGTCACCCGCCCGGGCATCACCGCGGACGCGCTGCTCGCCTCGCTCGATCCGCTGCTGCGCCCGTGGCTGCCACGGCAGCGCTGGTTCGCGGGCAAAGGCCGCCCCATCTCCGAGTTCACCGTGACCTCGGTGACCGAACTGCTGCCGCCCACCGCCGACTCCGGCCTCCTGCACCTGCTCGTACGGGTGCGGCAGCCCCACGTGCCCGGGCAGACCGGCGGCGCGCCGCCCCCGCCCGCCGACTGCTATCAGCTCCTCGTCGGGGTACGCCGTGAGCTGCCGACCCGGCTCGCACCCGCCCTGATCGGCCATGTGACGCAGGGGCCGCTGTCCGGGTTCACGGTCTACGAGGCGCTGCACGACTCCCGTATGTCCGGCTTCCTCCTCGAGGCGCTGCGGATGCGGGCGCGCATCGGCGGGCTCCGCTTCGAGCGTGACCCGCACAAGGACATAGGAGCAGGACTCGTCCCGCGCGTGCTCGCCGCCGAGCAGTCCAACTCCTCGCTGGTGTACGGAGATACGTTCATCCTGAAGCTGTTCCGGCGCGTGGTGCCCGGCGTCAATCCGGACCTGGAGCTGCCACTCGTCCTGTCCCGCGAGGGCTGCACGCGAGTGCCCGCGCCCGCCGCCTGGTTCCTGGGCGAGGGCAAGGACGCGACGGATGACGCATACGTCCTCGGTGTGCTCCAGCCCTATCTGAAGGGCACGGCGGACGGCTGGGAGCTGGCCCTGGAGGAACTCGACGCGGGGCGCGCGTTCAGCGGCGAGGCGCGGGCGCTCGGCCGGGTGACCGCCGAGGTGCATCTGGCGCTGGCGCACGCGCTGCCCACCGTCACGCTGGGCCGCGCCCAGATGGAACTCATCGCCGAGGGCATGGCCGACCGGCTGGACGCCGCGGCCCGGGCGGTGCCCGCCCTCCAGCCGTACGCCCCCACCCTGCGCACCACCTTTGAGGCGCTCGCCGACCTGGGGCGCGGCGAGGAGATGTGGACGGCCCAGCGCATCCACGGCGACCTGCACCTGGGGCAGTGCCTGCGCTCGCCCGCCGGGGAGTGGTCCCTCATCGACTTCGAGGGCGAGCCCTCCCGGCCACCGGCCGAGCGCAGGCTGCCGCAGCCCGCGGTGCGCGACGTGGCGGGCATGCTCCGGTCCTTCGACTACGCGGCACGCTCCCGGCAGCCGTGGGCTCCGCAGTGGGCGGGCGACTGCCGGGCGGCGTACTGCGCCGGGTACGCGGAGGTCGCGGGCCGCGATCCGCGCATGGACCCGGTGCTGCTGCGCGCCTACGAAACGGACAAGGCGGTCTACGAGGTCCTCTACGAGGCCCGCCACCGCCCCGACTGGCTCCCCGTCCCCCTCGCCGCGATCCGGCGCCTCGCCACGAACGGCCCCGCCACCGAAGCCCACTGACCCGCCATCGCCTTGGAGGCTCCCCCGTGACCCCCCGCCCGCAGCCGCGCAAACCGTCCGACGAGGCCAGCAAGAAGGGCAAGCGGAAGCCGGAGCCCGCCAGCCGGAAGTCCGCCGCGCCCCGGCAGAAGCAGCCGAAGGCACCGATCCCGCCCGTACAGACGCCGGCCGCCGCCGTCCGGCCCACGTCACCCGTCCCCCAGGACGACCGCGCCCGCCTCCTGGGCGGCACGCACCACGACCCGCACGGGGTGCTCGGCGCGCACGCCGTGCCCGAGGGCATCGCCTTCCGCGCCCTTCGGCCGTACGCCCGTTCCGTCGCCGTCGTCGCCAAGGACCTGCGGGCGGAGCTCCAGGACGACGGGGACGGGTTCTTCTCCGGGGTGCTGCCGCTGCGCGAGATCCCCGAGGACTACCGGCTCCACATCACGTACGAGGACGCGGAGCTGGAGATCCACGACGCGTACCGCTTCCTGCCGGCGGTGGGCGAGCTGGACCTGCATCTGATCGGCGAGGGCCGGCACGAGCAGCTGTGGCACGCGCTCGGTTCCCGCCCGATGGTGCACGAGGGGGCGACCGGGACGCGCTTCACGGTGTGGGCGCCCAATGCCCTCGGTGTGCGCGTGGTGGGCGGCTTCAACTTCTGGGACGGCACCGGATTCCCGCTGCGGTCGCTGGGCGGCAGCGGTGTGTGGGAGCTGTTCGTGCCGTCCGTCGGCGAGGGCGAGCTCTACAAGTACGAGATCACCCGGCCCGACGGCACGAAGACGCTGCGCGCCGACCCGCTGGCCCGCCGCACGGAGACACCGCCCGCGAACTCCTCGGTCGTGCACGAGTCGCACCACGAGTGGCATGACGCGGAGTGGCTGGCGCGCCGGGCCGAGGTGCCGGTCCACCAGGCGCCCTTCTCCGTGTACGAGGTCCATCTGGCGTCCTGGCGGCCGGGCCTGACGTACCGCCAGCTCGCCGAGCAGCTGCCCGCGTACGTGGCCGACCTGGGGTTCACGCACGTCGAGCTGATGCCGGTCGCCGAGCATCCCTTCGGCGGCTCCTGGGGTTACCAGGTGACGGGGTTCTACGCGCCGACGGCCCGCCTCGGCACCCCCGACGACTTCAAGTTCCTGGTGGACGCGCTGCACCGGGCGGGCATCGGCGTCCTCATGGACTGGGTGCCCGCGCACTTCCCGCGCGACGACTGGGCGCTCGCGGAGTTCGACGGCCGCACGCTGTACGAGCACGAGGATCCGGGCCGGGCCGCGCACCCCGACTGGGGCACCCTGGAGTTCGACTACGGTCGCAAGGAGGTCCGCAACTTCCTCGTCGCCAACGCCACGTACTGGTGCGAGGAGTTCCACATCGACGGCCTGCGCGTCGACGCCGTCGCCTCCATGCTCTACCTGGACTACTCCCGCGAGGACGGCGCATGGACGCCGAACGCGCACGGCGGCCGGGAGAACCTCGACGCGGTCGCCTTCCTCCAGGAGATGAACGCCACCGTCTACCGCCGCTGCCCCGGCGTCGTGACCATCGCCGAGGAGTCCACCGCCTGGGACGGCGTCACCCGCGCGACGCACCACCAGGGCCCCGGCGGCTTCGGCGGGCTCGGCTTCGGCCTGAAGTGGAACATGGGGTGGATGCACGACTCCCTCGACTACGTGACGAAGGAGCCCGTGCACCGCAAGTTCCACCACCACGAGATGACGTTCTCGATGGTGTACGCCTACAGCGAGAACTACGTCCTGCCGATCTCGCACGACGAGGTCGTGCACGGCAAGCGCTCCCTGGTCTCCAAGATGCCCGGCGACTGGTGGCAGCAGCGCGCCAACCACCGCGCCTACCTGGGCTTCATGTGGGCCCACCCGGGCAAGCAACTCCTCTTCATGGGCCAGGAGTTCGCCCAGGGCGCCGAATGGGCCGAGGGGCACGGCCCCGACTGGTGGCTGCTCGATCCCGCGTACGGGGCGGAGGCCGACCACCGGGGCGTGCGCGATCTCGTGCGCGACCTGAACACCGGCTACCGCCGCGACCCGGCCCTGTGGCAGCGCGACACCGACCCCGGCGGCTTCGCCTGGGTCGAGGGCGACGCCGCCGAGGACAACGTGTTCGCGTTCCTGCGCTATCCCGCCGCGAACGCCGACGGCACGGAGGGCACGCCGCTCCTGGCCATCTCGCACTTCTCGCCGGTGGTGCGGCACGAGTACCGCCTCGGGGTCCCCGGCGAGTTCACCGCCTGGCACGAGGTCCTCAACACGGACCTGGGACGCTACGGCGGCAGCGACGTCTCCAACCCGGACCCGGTCAAGACCGAGCCGGTGGCCTCGCACGGCCGTCCGGCGTCCCTGCGGCTCACCCTGCCGCCGCTGGCCACGGTGTGGCTGCGACCTGTCTGAGCGCCACCGGCAGCTCCTCGGCGTGCAGGATGCCGAGGCGCTGCGTGGCCCGGGTCAGGGCCACGTACAGGTCGCTCGTGCCGTAGCGGCCCGGTTCCACGACCAGGACCGTGTCGAACTCCAGGCCCTTCGCCTGACGCGGGTCGATCAGGACGACCGGCCGCGTCAGGTCCGGGGCCTCCCCGGCCGTCACCCCGGGAAGCTTTCCGGCGAGATCGTGGTGGAGTTCGCGCGGGGCGATCACCGCGAGGCGGCCCTCGTCCCGCGCCTCGGCGGCCACCGCGTCGGCCACGTCGGCGGCGAGGTCGTCGCTGCGGCGCGCCCAGGGGAGCACGCCCGTGGACCGCACCGAACTCGGCGGCCGGAACCGGGGGTGCTCGACGCGGGGCACCTCGGCGGCCACGTCCATGATCTCCACGGGCGTGCGGTAGTTGACGCCGAGCCGGGTGTACTCCCAGCGGTCCTCGACGTACGGCGACAGGATCGTCTCCCAGGAGCCGCAGCCGCCGGCCTCGGCCGTCTGCGCGGGGTCGCCGACCAGGGTCATCGAGCGGGTCGGGCAGCGCCGCATCAACAGCCGCCAGGCCATGGCGGACAGTTCCTGCGCCTCGTCCACGATGATGTGCCCGAAGGCCCACGTCCGGTCCGCGGCGGCCCGCTCGGCGGCGCTGCGGTGGTCGGCCTCCTCCTGGCGCTCGGCCATCCGCTCGGCGTCGATGATGTCGTGCGCGAGCAGGACCTCGGACTCGTCGTCGTCCTTGTCCTCGAACTCATGGGTGCGGGACGCGTACGAGACGTCGAGGACTCCTTGCGCGTAGGCGATCTGCTTGGCCCGCTCGGCCTCCGCCCTCGCGCGTGCCGCGCTGTCGTCGCTGCCGAGCAGCTCGGCGGCCTCGTCGAGCAGCGGGACGTCGGCGGCGGTCCAGGCGGCTCCGGCCGGGCGCCGCACGATCCGGGCCTCCTCGTCCGGCAGATGCGGGGCCGGCTCCTGAAGGAAGTCCGCGAGGAACTCCTCGGGGGTGAGCTGCGGCCACAGCTCCTCGATGGCCGCGTGCACGTCGGGGCTCGCGGCGATCGCCTTGCCGAGCTGCGCGATGTCGTCGGGGCCGAGGAAGTTCGGGCCGCCGTACGGGTCGGCGCCGAGCCGCTCGGCCAGCTGCCCGGTGAGCATGTCGATGACGCGGAAGGCGAAGTGCGGGCGGCCGAGGTTGTGCGGGACGTCCGCCTCACGGGCCGCCTCGCGCGCCTCGTTCGCGATCGTCCAGTCCAGGATCAGGTCGCCGTCGTCGTGCTCGATGATCAGCGGGGCGCCGGGCTCCGGGGTGCGCTGCCGGTCGCGCAGGGCGGCGGCGAGCACGTCCGCCATCTCCGCGCGGCCCTTGATCTCGGCGGCCTCGGGGGTGTCGGTGGCGGTGGCCGTCACGCCGGGGAACAGCTCGCCGACCGTGGAGAGCAGGACGCCCGTCTCGCCGAGCGCGGGCAGGACCTCGCTGATGTAGCCGAGGAAGGCGGGGTTCGGGCCGACGATCAGGACCGCGCGCTTGGCGAGCAGTTGGCGGTGGGCGTAGAGGAGAAACGCGGCGCGGTGCAGCGCCACGACCGTCTTGCCGGTGCCGGGGCCGCCCTCGACGACCAGGACTCCCTGGTGCGGGGCCCGGATGATGCGGTCCTGCTCGGCCTGGATGGTCTGCACGATGTCGTGCATGCGCCCGGTGCGGGCCGAGTCGAGGGCGGCGAGCAGCACCTCGTCGGCGTTCGCGCCCTCGTGTCCGGTGCGGGTGGTGTCGCCGAGGTCGAGGATCTCGTCGTGCAGGGCCGTCACGTCACGGCCCTTCGTGGTGATGTGCCTGCGCCGCCGGAGCCCCATCGGGACATGGCCGGTCGCGAGATAGAAGGGGCGTGCGACGTCCGCGCGCCAATCGATCACGAGTGGGGTGCGTTCGACGTCGGACGCGCGGATTCCGATGCGCCCGATGTGGTGGTCGCGGCCGTCGCGGAATTCGAGCCTCCCAAAGCAGAGCCCGTTTTCTTCCGCGTTGAAGGCGGCCAGCAGTCCGGACCGCTCGGCCACCAGGACGTCACGCTCAAGCCTGGCCTGCAGACCATTGCCGACCTGCGTCAACGACGCCCGCACGGCGGCTTCCGCCTCCTCGCGCAGCGCGTCGAGGCGCGCGTACAGCCCGGAGACGAATTGCTGCTCTTCCCGCAATTCCTCGGTTGACAATTCAGCCCCTCGCCAGTTACAGTGCTCTTATACAGATTCTCGCGATTCCGGTGCGCCCAAATGAGCCAGGGGTCGCGAAAGGATCCAATATACGCCAGGAAAAGCCCCGGACGTCAATTCGTCCGGGGCTTTTCTCTTTGTCGCGCGCGGTCAGAGCACTTCTTGCGCGCGGTCAGAGCGCCTCGGCTTCGGCCAGCTCGGCGAGCAGCTTGCGCTTGGGGCGCGCGCCGACCATGGACTTCACCGGCTCACCGCCCTTGAACACCACCAGGGACGGCACCGAGAGGATCCCGTACGCGATCGCCGTCCGCGGGTTGTGGTCCACGTCCATCTGCACGATCTTCAGCCGGCCCGCCTCCTCGCGCGCGATCTCGCCGAGCACCGGCGCGAGCTGCCGGCACGGGCCGCACCACTGCGCCCCGAACTCCACGAGCACCGGCAGTTCCGCCCCGAGCACCTCCCCCTCGAAGTCCGCGTCCGTCACCTCGGCCACGCCGTCCGTCACGACCATCGCCATGCTTGCGCTCCCTCTCCCTCAGTCCGTCAGCTCGCACCGCGGGTCCGGACCCCCCGGAACCGCCGCCTCGGCACGCAGGAGCTGCGCCCCGACCTGTGCGCGCACCGCGCTCAACTCACGGATCAGCGCGTCGAGTTCACCGAGCTTGCGGCGGTACACGTCGAGCGAGGCGGGGCAGGAGTCGCCCGCCGGGTGCCCCGACCGCAGACACTCCACGAACGGCCGCGTCTCCTCCAGATCGAACCCGAAGTCCTGCAAGGTCCTGATCTGCTCCAGAAGGCGGACGTCGTCCTCGTCGTACGTGCGGTATCCGTTGCCGCTGCGCCGAGCCGGCAGCAGCCCCCGTGACTCGTAGTACCGGAGGGTCCGCGTGGTGGTGCCGGCCCGCTCCGCAAGTTCGCCGATGCGCATGCGTACGACGGTAATCCTTGACGCAGGCGTCAAGGCCAGCGCTCCGGGCGGCTCGTCCGGGCCGTCGCGTTCACCGTCAGCCACGGTGGCGTGCCACGCATGTCGCTCAGTGGGCCCGGGCTTCGGGGGTGCGGATGGCCTCGATGATGGCCGTCCAGCCGTCGGCGCCTTGCCCCCGGGCGATCGCCCGGTCCAGGACGGCCTTGATGCCGTTCAAGGCCTCCACGTCCAGGCCCCGGTGCACGGAGGCGTGGATGACGTGATCGACGTTGGCGGCCTCGGTGACCAGCGGGGCCTGGTCACCCGGATACTCGCCGGAGTCGACCTCGACCGCGGTCGACTCGACGGCCGCCGGGAAGATGGAGAGCAGGGCACTCATGTAGGGCGCCAGCTCCGCCCCCTTCACGCCGTCCGCCCCGGCCAGCGCGAACGCGTGCACCAGGCCGTACATGCTGGTCCAGAAGAAGTCGAGCAGGGCGTTGTCGTAGACGGCCGCGAGGCCGTGGTCCTCGCCGAGGTACACGGTGTTGCCGCCGAGCACCTTGAGCGTGCTCTCGTGCCGCTCGTACACGGCTCTCGGGCCGCTGTGGAAGAGCAGCGCGTCAGCGGTGCCGATCACGGTCACCGGCACCAGGATGGCGCCGTCCAGGTACGCGATGCCGTGCTCCGCGGCCCAGGCAGCGGCCTCGCGCGAGCGCTCCGGGGTGTCCGAGGTGAGGTTGACGAGGACGCGCCCCGCCAGGTCCGCGGCGACCGGGCCGAGCACGGCCCGCGAGACCTCGTAGTCGTAGAGGCAGACGACCACCAGGTCCGAGGCGCGGGCCGCCTCGGCCGCCGTACCGGCGCGCGTGGCGCCCGCGGCGACCAGGTCATCGCCCTTGCCCGGCGTGCGGTTCCAGATGGTGGTGGGGTGGCCGGCCCGGAGGAAGGCACCGGCGAGGGCCTGTCCCATGGCGCCGAGGCCGATGACGGTCACGGATGTCTTGTGCTGCTGATCTGTCATGACGACCATGCTTGACGGGCGCCCGCTTCCCCACAAGTACGGACTAAATAGTCAGGTACTTACGAAAAGGTAAGCGTGCGGGGGCAGTTGAGGGGGTGGGGTGGGCGGCGGTCGGGGTGCGGGGTGGGCCGGGGCGGGGCGGGAACGCGAGGTCGGCAGGCGTCCGGTCAGCCGAAGTCCGCTTCGCCGTACGCCCGCTTCAGTTCGCAGAAGTCCTGGACGCCCGCCATCAGCACCACCCCGTCCCACAGTCGGCCCGCCGCCTCTCCCTTCGGTGCGGGCGAGACGACCGGGCCGAAGAGCCCGCCCGCTCCGGGGACGGAGAGGACCGGGGTGCCGACCTCGGGGCCGACCAGGGCGATGCCCTGCTCGTGCGAGGCCCGTACGGCGTCGTCGTACGCATCCGTCCGGGCCGCCGCGGCGAGCTCCGCGGGCAGGCCCGCGTCGGCGAGTGCGCGCTCGGCGCCGTCCCACTCGCCCCGCTCGTGCAGCCGCACGCCGAGTGCGTCGAAGTACCTGCCCAGGGCCTCGTTCCCGTACCGCCCGGTGACGGCAGCGCAGACCCGGCCCGGTCCTCGCATGGAGTCGCCCCACTGCCCCTCGGGGTCCTCGGGGTCGACGTCCAAGTGCTCGTTCAGGACCGAGAGGCTCATGACCCGCCACCGGACAGTGACGTCCCGCACCCGCTCGACCTCACGGATCCACCGGGAGGTCAGCCAGGTGTACGGGCACACGGGGTCGAACCAGAAGTCGACGTACTGTGCTCTGCTCATCCAACTACGTTAGGCGTGCGGCGAGTTTGGCGAGTCGGCGTGCCCGGTCCGTCGAGGCCCCGGAACCGTCAGCCCAGCTTCAGTACGCCGATGGCCTGGTCGGCCATGCCCTTCTCGCCGAGGGCGTTCGGGTGCACCGGCACGAAGTTGGTGCCGAACAGGACGGGCTCGATCCAGCGCGTGCCCAGCGGCTTGCAGGCGTCGTGCCCCTCCGAGGCGGCCGCCATGTCGACGAACGTGGCGCCCGTCTCGGCGGCGGCACGCTGCACGGCCTTGTTCAAGTGGGCCTGGAGATCGCGGAGATAGGGCACGTCCCCACTGGCGATCGGCATCTTGGCGAAGCAGCCCGGGTCGGCCTTGGCCGGCACGATCCAGGGGTAACCGAGCACGCCGACGCGCGCGTCCGGGGCCTTGGCCTTGACCGCTCGCAGGGCGGTCTTCAGCGCGGGGTACGTACTGGCGTCGATCGCCTTGGTGAACTTGTCCCCGTTGGCGTCCTTGCAGGGGCTGCCCTTGCCGCCGGACAGGACGCCGGCGGAACCGCAGGCCAGGATCGCGCTGATGAAGGTGTTGTTGTCGTTGCCGCCGATCGTCAGCGTCACGACGTCCGTGTCGGCCTTGACCGCGTCGAGCTGGGGCGCGACGCCGGGGTACTGCGACCCCGCGAAGTCCTTGGTCTGGGCTCCGCCGCAGGTCACGTCGGTGAGCCGAGCGCCGGTGCGCTGGGCCACGACGTGCGGGTAGTTGGCCGTGGAGCGCGCGCAGAGGAGCGGCGCGGTCGGGTCGAGGGGCAGGACGCCGGACCCGGCGCTGAAGCTGTCGCCGAGGGCCACGTAGTCGAGGGGGTCGCCGCCGGACGCCTGGGCGGGTGCGGACAGGCCGAGGGTGGCGGTGCCCGCGGCGGCGAGGGCGGCGGCGAGGCGCAGGGCGCGGGAGCGGGGGCGCGAGGGGCGCGAAGGCCGTGAGGGGGAGGGAGCGAGGGCGCGTGCGCGGATCACCATCTGGAGTCTCCTTTGAATCCGATGGGGGGCGGTCCCGGGGAGGAGCGGGCAGGCCACGGGCGCGCCAACAGCCTTGCCCTGAAGGTGATTTGGGCAGGCTTCAGCGGCTTCTGGCGATTCTCAGTGGTGCAACGCTGAAGTTACTGGCAGGTTTGAACAAGAGTCAACAGTTCGCGCACGCGCCCACCTGGATGGCGGAACCCTCCCCCGGCACACGCCCCGACCGCCCCCGCGATCCCGCCACACCGCCGTGACCGCCACGCCCGCATGCCCGCCGCGACCGCCATGCCCGCCATGCCCGCCGACGAACGAAGCCGGGGGAGGCGACTGAACCCCTCCCCCGGCACACACCGGAATCACGACCTCCCCGGGATCACCGCCCCTCCGGGATCACGACCTCCCCGGGATCACCGCCGCCCCGCGGTCTCGGCGACCTCCGGGGTCTCCGCGGGCTCTTCCGTTTCCGCGGAGGCCCCGGCAGCGCTCTCCGCCGCCTTCCGCCGCCCCGGCAGCAGCACCGCGACGACCACGGTCCCCACGCCCAGGATCACCGCGCCGACCAGGCTGGTGTGGGCCACGGCGTCGGAGAACGCGGAGCCCACCGCGTCCGCCATCTGGTGCGCGCCCCCGGCGAGTTCCTGCGCCTGCGACTTGAGCTGCGCGGCCTCCTGGGGCGAGGACGCCTTCGCCGCCTTCTCCGAGAGTTCGCGCGCCTGCTCGGCGATACCCTGCGCCACGCCGTTGCCCGCGCCCACGGAGTCCTGGGCCGTGTCGAGCGCGGAGGCCGGAAGCTTGCTGCCCGCCGCCTCGTCGGACAACTTCGACGAGTACGCGCCCGCGAGGACCGAGCCGAGCACCGCGATGCCGAGCGAGCCGCCGAGCTCCAGCGAGGTGTCGTTGACCGCGCCGCCGACGCCGAGCTCCGACTCGGGGAACGCGCCCATGATGACGTCCGTGCACGGCGAGACCGCGAAGCCGAGCGACAGCCCGAGGACGATCAGCGACGGCACGAAGTCCGCGTACGTGGAGCCCGCGTCGATCCGCGTCAGGAGGGCGAGCGCCACCGTGCCGCCGACCATGCCCGCCACCACCATGATCTTGCCGCCGATGCGCGGCGCGAGGATCCCGGTGACCGCCGAGCCGACGAAGACCGCACCGGCCAGCGGCAGCATGCGGACGCCGGTCTCCAGCGGGTCGTAGGCGAGGACGAACTGGAGGTGCTGGGTCAGGTAGTAGAAGGCGCCGAACACCGCGAGGAAGAAGAGCGCCACGGCCAGGTTCGAGCCCGCGAAGCCGCGCCGGGCGAACTTGCGTACGTCGAGGACCGGGCGCGGGTGCCGCAGCTCCCAGAGGACGAAGGCGACCAGACCGAGGCCGGCCACCACGGCGGCGGAGACGGCGCGCACGCCCCACCCGAAGTGCGGACCATCGATGATCATGAAGATCAGGGAGCCCACCCAGACGACCGAGAGCAGTCCGCCCACGTAGTCGATCCGGCCGTGCCGCGCCGCCTTCGACGGCGGTACGAGGACGAACGCGCCGATGATCGCGAGTACCGCCACCGGGATGTTGATCAGGAACGTGGCGTGCCAGCCGTTGTCCCGCAGCAGTGCGCCGGCGATCAGCGGACCGGCGGCGATCGCGATGCCGGACGTGGCCGCCCAGATGGTGATCGCCTTGGCCCGCTCCGCGCGCGGGAAGGTCGCCGCGAGCAGCGACAGCGTGGCGGGCATGATCAGCGCCGCGCCGACGCCCATGACCGCGCGGACCGCGATGACCGCCGTCGAGCTGTCGACCACCGAGCCCGCGGCGGCACCGACGGACATGATCACCAGGCCGAGCACCAGGGCGCCCCGGCGGCTGTACTTGTCGCCGATCGCGCCGAGCAGCAGCATCAGCGCGGCGTACGGGACGGTGTAGGCGTCGATGACCCACTGGAGGTCGGAGCTGGTCAGGCCGAGGTCCATGGTCATGTCGGGCGCGGCCACCGTCAGCGCGGTGTTCGCCATCACGGCGATGAGCAGACTCAGACAGAGCACGCCCAGGGCCCACCAGCGGCGGGCGTACGGGCGATCCATCCGTTCGACCGGTTCCTTGATCAGCAGAGACATCCGGATTCCACCCATCCCTTCTTGCACAAGCCTGTGCAACTACACACTGCTGTGCAAGATACCCGATGTTGCACACCTATGTGCAAATGGGGGGAGCGGTGCTGCCGCCGAGTGGGCAGAATGGGGCCATGAACCCCCGCCCAGCGAGCAGCGTCAGAGCCGATGCCAACCGCCGCCGCATCCTTGACGTCGCCGTCGCCGAGCTGCTGCGCGACCCCGACGCGTCCATGGACCAGATCGCGCGCGCCGCGGGCGTCGTGCGCCGCACGGTGTACGGGCACTTCCCCAGCCGTGACGCGCTGGTCGAGGCCATCGTGGAGCGGGCGGTCGCCGCGGTGGAGACCGCGCACGAGGCGGGCCGCAAGGGTGTCGACGACCCCGCGGAGGCGGTGGCCAGCTCGCTGCTCGCCGTCTGGGACGTGGCCGACCGCTACCGCCTGCTGCTGTCCCTGGCCCAGCGGAGCGTGACGATGAGCGGCATGCGCGAGCGGCTCGGCGGGGTCCACGAGTCCGGCATGGAGATGTTCCGGCGCGGCCTGGAAGACGGCACGTTCGTGACGCCGCTGCCGACGCGGGCGCTCGGCTACGTCCTCGAAGGGATTCTGTTCGCCGTGATGGAGGCCGTGAACGACGGTGTCGTACCGGCACAAGAGGCGGGCAGGTCCACCGCGATCACGTTTCTGACCGCGGCGGGCCTGCCCGCCTCACGCGCCACCGAACTGGTGACCAGGGTCGCCGACCGCAGGGCCGCGACCGTCGACGGCTAGGCCGTCAGGGACTTCTTCTCCACGGCGTCCGGCTGCGCGGGGACACCGTCCGCCGCGTCCGGGTCGACGTCCTGCCGCTCGGGCTCACCCTCGTCGAGCAGCGTCTTCTCGTCGAACGGCAGGCGTCCGGCGAGGACGTCGTCGACCCGCTGCCGGTCGACCTCCTTGGTCCACGTGCCGATCAGGAGCGTCGCCACCGCGTTGCCGGCGAAGTTGGTCAGGGCGCGCGCCTCGCTCATGAAGCGGTCGACGCCGATGATCAGACCGACGCCGTCCACCAGGCCCGGCTTGTGCGACTGGAGGCCGCTGGCGAGGACCGCGATGCCGGAACCGGAGACGCCCGCCGCGCCCTTGGACGCGATCATCATGAACAGGAGCAGGGAGATCTGCTCGCCCACGCCCAGCGGCTGGTCCATCGCCTCGGCGATGAAGAGCGACGACATGGTCAGGTAGATCATCGTGCCGTCGAGGTTGAAGGAGTAGCCCGTCGGGACGGTGATGCCGACGACCGGGCGGCTGACGCCCAGGTGCTCCATCTTCGCGATGAGCCGCGGCAGCGCGGACTCGGACGAGGAGGTGGACAGGATCAGGAGGAACTCGCGGCCCAGGTACTTCAGGAGCTTGAAGAGGCTGACGCCGGTCACCAGGCGCAGCAGCGTGCCGAGCACGATCAGGATGAACAGCGCACAGGTGACGTAGAAGCCGATCATGATCGTGGCCAGGGCCTTCAGGGCGTCCGTGCCGGTCTCGCCGACCACCGCAGCCATCGCGCCGAACGCGCCGACCGGGGCGGCCCACATGATCATGCCGAGCACGCGGAAGACGAGGCGCTGGATGTGCCCGATGCCGCGCAGGATCGGTTCTCCGGAGCGGCCCATGGCCTGGAGCGCGAAGCCCACGAGCAGCGCGACGAGGAGCGTCTGGAGGACCTCGCCCTCGGTGAAGGCGGAGACGAGCGTCTTGGGGATGATGCCGAGCGCGAAGTCGACCAGGCCCTTGTTCGCCTCTTCGGCCGCGTCGTGACCGGCGCCCTTCTCGGAGTCGGAGATGTCCATGCCCGAGCCCGGGTGCAGGATGTTGCCGACCAGCAGACCGATGGCGAGCGCGACGACCGACATCGCGACGAAGTAGCCGAGCGCGAGACCGCCGACCTTGCCGACCTTGGCGGCCTTGCGGACGGATCCGACGCCCAGGACGATCGTGCAGAAGATGATCGGCGAGATCATCATCTTGATCAGGTTCACGAAGCCGGTGCCGACCGGCTTGAGCTCCTTGGCGAAGTCCGGGAAGAGCAGGCCGACACCGATACCGAGAACCACGGCGATGATGACGGCGATGTACAGATAGTGGGTTCGGTCCCGTTTGGCTGCGGGAGCCTTGGCCACCTGGCTGTCGGTGGTGTCGGCCACGAGGGCCCTCCTTGAACGACTACGTCGGCGTTTTCGGCCAGTGCGTGCGGCTCACGTCCTGGGCAGGCGAATCTCGGGTGACTATCTCTCGCCCTGTGAGGGCGGTCACCCTTACGTTCATTTAGTTCGTGCTGATCGGGCGAGGCAGACTGGCCCCATGCCCCTCGCCCGCCCGTCCCGGCCCCGCAGCCTCGCCGGGCAGCTCTTCGCGATGCAGATCGTGCTGGTCACCGTCGTGGTGGCCGGATGTGCCCTGTTCACGTTCCTGAGCGACCGGCAGCAGGCCGAGGAGGGCGCGCGGCGCCAGGCGACGGCCGCGGCGCGGGCGGTCGCCGACTCCCCTTCCGTGCGCGAGGCGGCGCTCGGCCCGGACCCGACGAAGACCCTCCAGCCGTACGCGAGCGACGTGCGCCGCCACACCGGGGTCGACTTCGTCACGATCATGGACCCGGACGGCATCCGCTGGACGCACCCCGACGAGGAGCAGATCGGGGAGCGCTTCCTCGGCCACCGGGCACAGGCGCTGCGGGGCAGGACCTTCACCGAGACGTACACCGGGACGCTGGGCCCCTCGGTGCGCGTGGTCACGCCGATCCACGCCGCCGACGGCACGGACCGCATCACCGGCCTGGTCAGCGCGGGCATCACCATCGAGGAGATCAGCCAGAAGGCGCGCGGCCAGCTGCTCGCCCTGCTCGGCGTCGCGGCGGGCGCGCTCGCGCTGGGCGGCCTCGGCACGTACGTCATCAACGCCCGGCTGCGGCGCCACACCCACGGCATGAACGCCGCCGAGCTGAGCCGGATGCACGACTACCACGAGGCCGCGCTGCACGCGGTGCGCGAGGGGCTCCTGATGCTGGACGGGCAGCGGCGCATCGCCCTCATCAACGACGGGGGCCGCGAACTGCTCGGGGTCTCGGGCGACCCGGTCGGCCGGAACGTCGCCGAGCTGGGTCTGCCCGCGCCGCTGACCGGCGCGCTGCTCGCGGCCGAGCCGCGGGTGGACGAGCTGCACCTGACGACGGACCGGGTGGTCGTGGTGAACACCTCGCCCGTGTCGAGCGGCGAGCGGCGCGGGACGGTGGTCACCCTGCGCGACCACACCGAACTCCAGTCCCTGACCGGTGAGCTGGACTCCGAGCGCGGCTTCACGCGGGCGCTGCGCTCGCAGGCCCACGAGGCGGCGAACCGCCTCCACACGGTGGTCTCCCTGATCGAACTGGGCCGCGCCGACGAGGCCGTGGACTTCGCCACCGCCGAGCTTGAGCTGGCGCAGACGCTGACGGACCAGGTGGTCGCGGCCGTGAGCGAGCCGGTGCTGGCCGCCCTGCTCCTGGGCAAGGCCGCGCAGGCGAACGAGCACGGCGTGGAGCTCGTCGTCTCCCCCGACAGCAGCATCGACGACGGGATGCTGCCCGCGGAGCTGCCGGCGCGCGACCTGGTGACCGTCCTGGGCAACCTGATCGACAACGCGGTGGACGCGGCCCAGGGCTCGCCCGCGGCCCGCGTGACGGTGACGGCACGCGCCGACGAGGCCGGGCTGACCCTGCGGGTCACCGACACGGGGCCCGGCGTCGACCCCGCCCACACGGAGGCGGTCTTCCGCCGCGGCTGGTCCACGAAGGCCACGGCGGGCCGCGGCCTGGGCCTGGCCCTGGTCCACCAGACGGTGACGAAGCACGAGGGAACACTCAGGGTGCGCGAGGCGCCCGGCGGCGGCGCGGAATTCGAGGTCCACCTCCGCGCGGCCGGCGCCGGCCGGGGGGCGGGGGCCGGGGGCGGGCAGCCGCCTCTGCCGGACCCCGGCCGCGAGGCGGGGGCAAGTGACGGTGACGCAGCGGGGCCGAGGGCCGACGGATCGGCCGCGCCCGGGGATCGGCGCAAGGCGGCACCCCGTGGCGAGCACGACCGTACGGCGGACGTAATAGACGGAGGCACCACGTGACCGAGCCCATTCGTGTCCTGGTCGTGGAGGACGACCCCGTGGCCGCCGACGCCCACGTCCTGTACGTGAACCGCATCCCCGGTTTCCACGCCGTGGGCAAGGCGCACAGCGCGGCCGAGGCGAAACGCGCCCTGGACCGCACGGAGGTCGACCTCCTGCTCCTGGACCTCCACCTCCCCGACGGCCACGGCCTCCAGCTGGCCCGCACCCTGCGCGCCGCGGGCCACCGCACGGACGTCATCGCCGTCACCTCGGCCCGCGATCTCACGGTCGTCCGCGAGGGCGTGTCCCTCGGCGTCGTCCAGTACGTGCTCAAGCCCTTCACCTTCGCCACCCTCCGCGACCGCCTCACCCGGTACGCCGAGTTCCGTACCGCCGCGGGCGAGGCCACCGGCCAGGACGAGGTGGACCGCGCCCTGGCCACCCTGCGCGCGCCCGGCCCCGCCGCCCTGCCCAAAGGGCTCAGCGGACCCACCCTGGAGCGGGTGACCCGGGCCCTGCGCGACGCCCCCGCGGCGGGCGTCACCGCCGCGACCGCAGCCGAGGCCGTGGGCATCTCCCGTATCACCGCACGGCGTTACCTGGAGCACCTGGTCACCACGGGCCGCGCCGCCCGCACCCCGCAGTACGGCCACGTGGGCCGCCCCGAGTACGCCTACCGCTGGCTGACGTCGAACACCTGACGCCCCGAACCCCTCCCCGGGGCCCCAAGTCCCCCTCCGGGCGCGCCGGTTGACCGGGCGCGCACACCCCGGCGGCCCCCCGGCACCACCTCGGACAACAACGTTGTCACGTTGATGACAAGGGGCGACGCACGGGCATTGACCTTGCTCGGAGGCCGCCCTTACGTTCACCGGGCAGCCCCGCGTTGCGCCCTGCGTGGTAACCCGGCCGCGTCGGCCAGTAGGAGGTCGTGCCCGTGCGTCCCACCACCCCTCTGCTCCTCGCCACCGCCCTGGTCGCCGCCTGCACCCTCACCGCGTGCGGCGGGGACTCCGGCGACGACCCGGACACCGTGAAGGTCTCCTTCAAGCAGTCCACGGACAACCAGATCAAGGTCATGGACACCTATCTGGCGGACATCAAGAAGCAGTTCGAGAAGGCGAACCCCGGCAAGAAGGTCGAGCTGGTGCCGATCAAGGCCCCGGACTCCGAGTACTACACCAAGCTCCAGCAGATGATGCGCTCCCCCAAGACCGCGCCCGACCTGGTCTACGAGGACACCTTCCTCATCAACTCGGACATCACCAGCGGGTACCTGCGGCCGCTCGACGCGTACCTGAACAAGTGGAAGGACTGGGACCAGTTCATCGACACGTCCAAGTCGGCGGCGAAGGCGGCGGACGGGAAGACGTACGGCGTGCCGGACGGCACCGACACCCGCGGCCTGTGGTTCAGCAAGAGCATCTTCAAGAAGGCCGGGCTGCCCGCCGACTGGCAGCCCAAGACCTGGGACGACGTCCTGGAGGCGGCCCGGACCATCAAGAAGAAGGTCCCCGGCGTCACCCCCCTGAACGTCTACACGGGCAAGCCCGCGGGCGAGGCGGCCACCATGCAGGGCATGGAGATGCTCCTGTACGGGACGGGCAAGGACCCCATGTACGACCCGGCGTCGGAGAAGTGGGTCACCGGCAGCCAGGGTTTCAAGGACTCCCTGGAGTTCGTCGAGACGGTCTACAAGGAGAAGCTCGGCCCCGAGGTCTCCGACGCCCTCGACCCGAACTTCGCCACCCGGGTGCGCGGTGAACTGCTCCCCGAGAACAAGCTCGGCATCAACCTCGACGGCTCCTGGCTGCCGCAGGACTGGGGCAAGGGCGCGGGCCACGAGTGGCCCGAGTGGCCGAAGGAGCTGGGCCTGGCCCACATGCCGACCCAGAACGGCCAGGCCCCCGGCAAGGTGAGCATGTCCGGCGGCTGGACCTGGGCGATCCCGTCCAAGGCGTCCAACCCCGGCCTGGCCTTCAAGTTCATCGAGCAGATGCAGACCAAGGCCAACGCCCAGAAGTGGTACGTGGCGAACTCGGGCATCGCGGTCCGCAAGGACGTCGCCGCCGACCCCGCGTACCTCAAGGCGCAGCCCGGCCTGAAGTTCTTCACGGACCTGGTGTCCTCCACGCACTACCGGCCCGCGTTCCCGGCCTACCCGCGGGTGTCCACCGCGGTGCAGGAGGCCATGGAGAAGGTCACGACGGGCGACGCGTCCGTGGCCGAGGCAGCGAGCGAGTACGACAGCGAGGTCAAGGCGGCGACCAACGGCAAGGTCGTCGAGAAGTAGCCCAGTGGCCGCGGGGACGCGGTACGCCGGGCCGCCGGGCCGCCGGGCCGCCGGGCCGCCGGGCGGGGTGTTGCGGTGCGGTGCGTGCACCGTACGCACCGCCCCACGCGGACCGGCCGCCGCGCCGCCCCGCGCGCACAGCCGCCCGTGGACGCGGCCAAGCGGGCGCGCGCCATACGCGTCCGAGCGGGCGCCCCCGTACGCGTCCAAGGGCACGGAAAGTGAGCGCCATCCGTACGCAAGGGAAGTGAGTGTCCCGAGGTGACCACCGCACCCCCCGCCGGGCCCGGCGACATCGCGAAGACCGCGCCGGGGCCGAGCGCCCCGCGCCCCGCGCGGCCGCCGTCCCGCCGCAAGCGGACGGGCCGCGCCCTGTCCCGCGCGCTGCCCGTCTCCCCCGCCGTCGTCCTGCTGCTCCTCTTCCTCGCGGGGCCCATCGGCTACTGCGCCTACATCGCCTTCACCGACCTCCAGCTCACCGGCCAGGCGGAGTCGAGCTTCGTCGGGCTCGACAACTTCCGGCAGGCCTTCGGCGACGAGGCGTTCCTCAACGCCGTGTGGCTGACCCTGGTCTTCACCGTCGTGTCCTCGCTCATCGGGCAGAACACCATCGGCCTCGCGCTCGCCTCCCTGATGCAGCGGGCGTCCAAGCCGGTCCGCACGATCACCGGCGCGATCGTGATCACCGCGTGGGTGCTGCCCGAGGTGGTGGCGGCCTTCCTCCTGTACGCGTTCTTCCGCCGCGAGGGCACCCTCAACGCGGTCCTGGACTTCCTGCACCTCCCGGACCAGAACTGGATGTACACGCTGCCGATCCTGGCGGTGTCGTTCGCCAACGTGTGGCGCGGGACGGCGTTCTCGATGCTGGTCTACTCGGCGGCCCTGAACGAGATCCCCAAGGAGATCACCGAGGCCGCCGAGGTGGACGGCGCGGGCGGCTGGCGCCGCATGTGGCACATCACGCTGCCGATGATCCGCCGCTCCATCGGCACGAACCTGATGCTGAACACCCTCCAGACCCTCTCCGTCTTCGGTCTGATCTGGGTGATGACACGCGGCGGACCGGGAAACCGCAGCCAGACCCTTCCCCTGTTCATGTACGAACAGGCCTTCCAGAAGAGCATGATCGGTTACGGCACGGCGGTGGCGCTCCTGCTCCTGGTCGTCGGCTCACTCTTCTCCCTCGTCTACATGCGCCTGCTCCGCACGGAGGTCTGAGTGTCGTCCGCCAGCTCCCTGAAGTCCCCTGCCCGCAGCCTGCGTTCCCGCCGTACGACACGCCGGCTCGCGGCGGACGTGGGCCTGCTCGTGGTCGCGGCCGCGTTCGTGCTGCCGCTGGCCTGGGTGGTCCTGTCCTCGCTCGACACCGAGGCCGACCTGAAGGTGAAGGTCCCCGACGGCATCACCCTGGACAACTACGACGCGGTCCTGACCCCCGAGATCACCTTCACCCCTCTGCTCAACAGCCTGCTCCTGTGCGGCGGCGGCACCGTCCTGACGGTGGTGTGCGCGGCGCTCGCCGCGTACCCGCTCTCCCGCTTCAGGTCCCGCCTGAACCGCCCGTTCATGCTGACGATCCTCTTCGCGACGAGCCTGCCGATCACGGCGATCATGGTCCCGGTGTACGCGCTGTTCGTCCAGGTCGACCTGATCGACACCATGCAGGGCACGATCTTCTTCTTCGCCGCGTCCCAACTCCCCTTCGCCATCTGGCTGATGAAGAACTTCATGGACGGCGTGCCGAAGGAGCTCGAGGAGGCGGCCTGGACGGACGGCGCCTCGTCGTTCCAGTCGCTGCTGCGGATCGTGCTGCCCCTGATGGGTCCCGGGGTGGCGGTGGTGACGGTCTTCTCGTTCGTGATGATGTGGGGCAACTTCTTCGTCCCGTTCATGCTGCTCCTGACCCCGGAGCAGATGCCGGCGTCGGTCAGCATCAACGACTTCTTCGGCAACAAGGGGACGGTGGTCTACGGCCAGTTGGCGGCGTTCTCGATCATCTACTCCACCCCGGTGATCCTCCTGTACGTCCTGATATCGCGCCGTCTGGGCGGAGGCTTCGCTCTGGGAGGTGCGGTGAAGGGCTGACCGGACCCTTCGGAGCGCCCGGCCCACTGGCTACGATCGCCCGGTCAGAGGGAGGGCACATGCGGGGGCGTTTGCTGGACGGCCGGTACGAGTTGCTGGAGCGGCTCGGTGCGGGCGGCATGGGAGAGGTGTGGCGGGCGCGGGACCGGAGCCTGGGCCGTGAGGTGGCGGTCAAGGTCTTCGTGCCGCCGGAGCGGTCCGGTGCGGACGAGCCGGCGCAGCTCCTGGCGCGGTTCCGGCAGGAGGCCCGTGCCGCGGCCTCGCTGGACAGCCCGTACATCGTCGCCGTCCACGACCACGGCACGGACGGCGACACCGCGTACCTGGTGATGGCCCTGGTACAGGGACGGTCGCTCGACCGCGTGCTGCGCGAGAGCATCCGGGTGCCGGTGGCGGACGCGCTGCGCTGGGCGGCGGACATCTGCCGCGCCCTGGACGCGGCGCACTCGGCGGGCGTCGTCCACCGCGACATCAAGCCCGGCAACGTCATGATCGCGCCGGACGGCACCGCCAAGCTCGTCGACTTCGGCATCGCGACGTTCATGGAGGGCGTCACGGACGACTCCCGGCTCACCCGGACCGGGCAACTGCCGTTCGGCAGCGTGCCGTACCTGGCGCCGGAACGGTTCCGCCAGGAGACGGGCGACGGACGCACCGACCTGTACGCCCTGGGCTGCGTCCTCTATGAACTCCTGGTCGGCAGGCCGCCGTTCACCGGCACGGCGGCGGGCGTCATGTACAACCACGTCAACGACGCCCCGCTGCGGCCGTCGCGGGCGCGGGCGGAGGTACCGGCACCGGTGGAGCGCCTCGTCCTCGACCTCCTCGCCAAGAACCCGGCGGACCGGCCGGGGGACGCGGGGGCGGTGCTTGAGCGGATCTTGGGGATGACGGGGGCGGAGGCGGCGGAAGGGGCGGAGGCGGCAACGGGGGCGACGGCTGAACTGGCCGATGCGGCGCTGGCGGAGGCGACTCCGGCGGACGCGGCTCCGGACGGGGCGCCACCGGCGGATGTGGCTCCGGCCGACGCGAATCCGGCGGACGCGAATCCGGCGAACCCGTCTCCGGCCAGGGTGATTCCGGCCGGGGCGGCTCCGTCCGACGCGGCTCCGGCGAACCCGTCTCCGGCCGGGGCGACCCCGGCGGACGCGTCTCCGGACGGGGTTGAGCCGGTGAGGCACGTCGCGGGCCGCCCCGCGACGGCCGACGTGCAGGATGCCGTCCCCCGGTCCCGGCCCTCGGCGGCCGTCCGCAAGGACCCCGCCACCCCCGAGCCACGCTCCCGCCGCTCGCGCGCACGGCGGCTGCTGATCCCCGCCGCGCTGGTCCTGGCGGTCGGTATCCCGGCCGGGCTCGGCATACGGTCCCTCGCCGCGTCCGACACCGGGTCCGCGTCCGGCACCGGGGGCTCCTCGGCCACGTACACGATCGGCGTCGCCCACAGCTACACGCACGTAGGCGCCGAGGGCTCCGGTGGCGGCGGCGACACGTACGAGAGGTCGGAGTTCAAGCAGTTCACGACGCAGCAGAAACGTACCGTCGAGTCCGCGTTCGCCGAGGCGCTGGGCGCCAAGAGCGGCAGCCGCTTCCGTGTCGTCCCCGTGGTGGCCGACCCGGACACGACCTCCCGCGAGCTGCTGGCCGAGCACCCGGACATGCTCGCCGTCATCGGGGACACCGTCGACTTCTCCTGGGTGCACGACACGGACGAGGCGTTCCTGCCGGAGATCAGCACGTGTTACGACGTGGCCCACCCCGACGGCGCCTTCGCGATCCCGCCCGACGAGGCGCGGCAGGGCGAGGCGATGGGCGAGTACCTCCTGACGCGGACCGGGGCGCGCCGGGTGCTGGTGGCCGAGGACAAGATCTGGGCGGACCGCGAGGACGGCGTCGGCACCGGTCTGCGCAAGGCCGGCGTGAGCGCCGAGGCGCTGGACGTCAGCCAGGACAAGGTGAGAACGTCGCAGATCCCTGGGCTGGTCGCCGGGGCGCGGGCGGACGCGGTCGTGGTGCCCACCGGTACGGACATCGCCGTATGGGCCAAGAAGCTCAGGGCCAGCGGGTTCACCGGCCCGGTGCTGACCCAGAGCCGTCCGAACGGCGTCTGCGAGGACTCCAAGGAGCGGGCGTCGTCAAAGGAGCGGGACAAGCCCCTGCCCGAGGGAATCGTGCGCACCCGGAACTACTCGGGCGAGCCCGACGACAACCTCCCCGCACGCGGAAACCAGGAGCTGTACGACGGGGCGCTCGCCCTGGCCACGGCGCTCGAGAAACTCCCGGCGGAGGGCTCGGCCACGTCCCTGCGGCACACCCTGGACCGCGAGATCCAGGGTGTCTCGGTCAACGGCGTCCTCGCGGAGGTCTCCTTCGAGAAGCGCCGCTCGGCACGCGAACGGCCGGTGTGGTTCGACCGCCGGGACGGGGACGCGTGGACGGAGATCGGCAAGGTGGAGAAGAAGTACGAGCCGACGAAGCAGTAGGGCGCGGGGTCAGGACCCGACGGCGGCCCGTAGCCGCGCGGCGAGGTCGGCCAGGTCCTGCGGCGCCATGTCCAGCACGCCGTTCTCGGTCATGAGGACGTGGAACTGCTGCTCGGCGTACGGGACTCCGGGCGGCAGGGCGGCGATGTGCCAGTGGAGGTGGCTGTTCCCTTCCTGGCTGCCGAGGGAGTAGAGGTAGGTCCGCTCGGCGTCGAGAACCTGCTCCAGGGCGAGGGCGACCTTCCGTACGACGAGCATGATCCGCGTGTACGCCTCCTCGTCGAGATCGCGGACGACGTGCTCGACGTGGGCCTTCGGCGCGACGAGGAGCTTGCCGGGGAGAGTGGGCCACCGGTCGAGGAACGCGATGTGGTCGTCGTCCTCGTACACGGTGTGATGGTCGAAGGCGGGATCTTTGGCGACGAACGCGCAGAGGAAACAAGGACCGCTGCGGGACCGCTCCATATAGGCCTCGAGATCCATGGCGTGCCGGCGTATCTCCACGAGAACTCCTCATTCCTGTTTCGCCGCTTGTGAGGGAAATCCCTCGCCCGGATTCACCGGGATAAGCCCCTGCCGCCCCATTGCTGGGCAGATTTCTCTCTGGTGCAGCCGATCAGCGCCCACTAGCGTGCTGAACTCGCGCCAACTCCGACCCTCACCAGGAGCCTCCAGTGAACCGCCCTCTCCGTCTGGCGACGTCCGCATTGGCCGTGTCCGCGGCTCTGCTGCTTTCTTCCTGCGGCGGCAGCGACGATTCCAAGGACAGCGACAAGATCGCTGGAGCGGATGACGGAGGCGCCAAGAAGTCCGAGAAGCCCAGCGAGCCGGCCTCGGAGGTCGCCGATCGCCCGAAGGTCGACCTGCCCGCGGATCTGACGTACGCCTTCGACTGGCGCAAGACGGGCAAGAAGGACCACGAGGCGATCTTGGCCGACGCCGAGCAGTCCATCAAGGCGGTCGACATGGCCATCGCCGAGCAGGACCCGGCCAACAAGGCCTACCGCTTCTACTACGAAGGGGAAGCCGCCGCCCAGACGCAGAAGTTCATCAAGGCCTACGTCGACGCGAAGGCGCGGACCACCGGCGCCTACCGCTACTACGACCCGACCGTGAGCGTCGACGGCAGCTCGGCTTCCCTCGTCTACTGCGAGGACCAGAGCAAGGCTTACGACAAGTACCTCAAGAAAGACACGGTCAAGAAGACTCCCGCGACGAAGAACAGTTACGTCCTCTACGCCGCCAAGCTACAGAGGAACGACGCGGGCGTCTGGGTCACCACACAGCTCAATTCGACTCGGGGGAGTGCCAAGTGCCAGCCATGAAGACTCGTTTGAAAACAGCGACTCTCGCAGCCCTCGGCTGCGTGCTCCTGTCAGCCGCACCGGCGGTGGCCGACAACGAAATCGGGGGCGGAGCCCAGAATCCCGAAGTCTCCGGCAACGCCGATGACGACGGAACGGTCTCCGCCACGGCGGGCGGCATCGTCTACGACCGTTCCAAGAACGGCTCCGGGCCCAAGGCCGGTGCCGTCACCCCGGCGACGAACTGGACCCCGCCCCCCTGCTGGTACGCCCCCACCTACTCCCCCGCGGAGTTCAAGAAGTACGTCGAGCCGATCTGGCAGGCCGAGTCGACCGGCCACGAGTGGGACTTGAAGCAGCGGAAGCGGTACGTGGAGGGCGAGCCGTACAAGGACTTCAACATGGACAAGACGGGCAAGGGCTTCTGGTGGACGTCCTTCCCCAACAAGACCTATCCGCCCGGCTGGAACAGCTGTGACGAGGAGACCTTCTGGGTCGACAAGGGCGACCCGCCCCCGGCCGACATCCCCGAGGCGATCACTCCGGAGATGCTCGCCAAGCTCGCGTACGCCGAGATCCGCGTACCCGGCACCGAGGTCACCCTCGCCCCCGAAGGCGAGACGAAGGTCAATCTGCCGACCTGGGCCTGGCTGGACGCGACGGAGTTCAAGCCGGTGTCGGTGACGGCCTCCGTCCCCGACATCGGCATCGAGGCGACGACCACGGCCCAACCGGTGTCGCTGAAGATCGACCCCGGGACCAAGGACGCCGAGACCTACCCCGCCTCAGGTGCCTGCCCCATCAAGGACGGCAAGATCGGCGAGCCGTACGCCAAGGGGAAGTCGGAGCAGGACCCGCCCTGCGGCGTGAAGTACCTGCGCTCCTCCGGCAACGGCTCGTACCCGCTCAAGGCGACCGTCACGTGGGAGATCAGCTGGACCGGCACGGGGGTGGACGAACCGGTGGCGCTCCCCGACGGCGAGTTCGGCGCGGACCAGGACGTGGTGGTCGAGGAAGTCCAGTCGATCAACCGATGACAGACACCGCCACAGCCGCCACTGCCGCTACCGCATGAGCCGTCACTGCGACCTGGACCCCAACTACCCGGGGTCCAGGTAGGCGGAGGAGATCAGACCCAGGCGAGCACCCCAAGGCACCCCACCTGGGACACCCCCAGGAAATCCTCGCCCGTTCGGTCTTCGGCCACTCGGCTACCTGCGCGAGCACCCCGTGGAACCGCCGAACCTCCTGCTCTGGTCCTCGAGATACGAGGACGTGCGGGGCCCGCCGGACGCACCCGACGCCGTACGCCGCATGACCCGTCCGGGCGCAGACCTACAGCTGACCCGCCTCCTCCAGGCCTTGGTCAACGCCGCCATCGCCCGTGGACCGGACGTCACGCGGGGCGCCGCGCCGAGCGCCGAGGCACTGCGGATCGCGGTCGGTCTCGTCGGTGCAGCCCTGGACGAAGACCCCGGCTCCCGGCGGGGCGCCCGCACCGTTCTCCGGATGTGGCGCGTCGCCCACCTCGCCGACCTCCATTGCACTACGGGAGTGAACGTCATGATCTCAGTGCTGCTGAACGATGCCGACCGTCTGATCGCCGACATCATCCACGACCCCCGCCAAGGGAACGACCTCCTTTGGGTATGCGTGAGGTCCGGAAGCCGGACAGCGGGGAAGGGCTGGCTGGGCTGCTGGAGCAGCGGACAAGCGGCCCAAGAGGACGCTGGGGTCAGAGAGTTCCTGTCAGCCCTGGGCAGAGACCTGACCGACCACGTGTCGAAGGGCCCCAACGGACCCGTGCTGACTGCTCACTACTTCCACGAGGGTTGGCAGTCCTGGGGTCCGGGCACCCCTGGGCCCCTGCTCGATGTCGCGGGAGAACCGTCCCCGACCGACGATTCTCTTCGTGGTGTCCACGATCTGCGTCTCGACGCGGAAGGGTAGAGCGTGCACGTCCCGGTGTACGACTAGGTGGGGCCTCCTGAAATAAGGGAGGAGGTTGCGTTGCGCGGCGGGAATCCGATTCGGTCCGCGCGAGACCTGGCGGAATTTCTCGCTTCGCGCGATCAGGACGAACTGGATCAGCCGTTCACCTTCGTCGTCGACACGTCGCACACCCTGCTGCTCGCACCACGCCGGTCGGAGCATGTGGCGTGCGCGGGTGGAAGCGCGGTCCTGGCCGCCGGAGAGATCGGCTTCCCCGCCGGCCCCGAGCCCCGCCCCGTAGCTTCGCACCAATACGCAACCTCGTATGAACGCACCGTAGTCGCCAGGGCTTCGCGCCCATACCGTGTGCCCGTGCAACCGAGCCGATCGCCGCACCAGCCCACACCCCCGTTCAACTTCCCCGCCGCCCGGCGTCTCCGCGAGGCCCTGGGGATGGCGCACGGGCACGTCGCCTATGGGATGCGGGCGAGCTATGGGCTCGCCTACATCACCCCGGAGACCATCGCCGCCTGGGAGCGCGGGCTCGCCGCGCCCACCTCCGCCGAGCTCACCGCCCTCGCCGGGACCCTGTGGTGCTCCCCCGGCGAGCTCATGGGCGCCGCGACCACCCTGCGCGAGCACCGGCTGGCCCGAGGGCTCGCCCCGGAGGACGTGGCCCGGGGGTCCGGGGTCGAGATCCAGGCCTATCTGCACATGGAGGAGACCAACAGCTGGCGGGGCAACGAGCGGCAGTCCGCCGCCCTCGCCGAGGTGCTCCAGCTGCCCCTGCCCGACTTCATCAACGTCATCGGGCGCGCCGACGAGCTCGCCGAGCTGCTGCGCAGCGCGGTGACCTCCCGCTGGCAGGGGTACGTGCGGCCGGTCGGCAAGATGCTGCCCGTGCAGAAGCGGCACCTCGAAGACGTGCTCCAGCAGCTCCACGCCGACTACCAGTCACGCATGGTGCGCACGCTCAGCTGGGGCGGCGGGGCCGGGGCCGACGCGTCGGGGAGCGCCGGGAAGGACTTCCTGGACAAGATCCTGGAGCACTTCTGGACCCAGGTCCGGGGCAGCTCGGCGAGGGGCTGACCAGCGTTCAGCCCTGCCGGCGCGCAGCCCTGCCGGCGCGCAGCCCTGCCGGCGCGCCGCCCCGCCGTTCACCGCGCAGCCCTGCCGGCGCGCCGCCCCGCCGGCGTTCAGCCCCCGGCGCGCCGCCCCGCCGTTGACCGGGCAACCCGCCGGGCCCCGGGAACCCGTATCCCCGGAAAACCGACTCCCTAGAAAACCGACTCCGCCTCGTCCATCCGGTCCTTCGGCACCGTCTTCAGCTCCGTGACCGCCTCCGCCAGCGGCACCATCGTGATGTCCGTGCCCCGCAGGGCCGTCATCCGGCCGTACTCCTCGCGGTGCGCCGCCTCCACCGCGTACCAGCCGAAGCGGGTGGCGAGGACGCGGTCGTACGCCGTCGGGGTGCCGCCGCGCTGGACGTGGCCGAGGATGACCGGCTTGGCCTCCTTGCCGAGGCGGGTCTCCAGCTCGTACGCGAGCGCCGTGCCGATGCCCTGGAAGCGCTCGTGGCCGAACTGGTCGATCGCGCCCTTTCCGTAGTTCATGGTGCCCTCGGCCGGGTGCGCGCCCTCCGCCACGCAGATCACGGCGAACTTCTTGCCGCGCGAGAACCGCTCCTCGACCATCTTGACCAGGTCGGCGGGGTCGAAGGCGCGCTCGGGCAGGCAGATGCCGTGGGCGCCGCCCGCCATGCCGGACTCCAGGGCGATCCAGCCCGCGTGGCGGCCCATGACCTCGACGACCATCACGCGCTGGTGGGACTCGGCGGTCGTCTTGAGGCGGTCCATCGCCTCCGTCGCCACACCCACGGCCGTGTCGAAGCCGAAGGTGCGGTCCGTGGAGGAGATGTCGTTGTCGATGGTCTTGGGGACGCCCACCACCGGCAGGCCCGCGTCCGACAGCATCTTCGCGGCCGTGAGCGTGCCCTCGCCGCCGATGGGGATCAGCACGTCGAAGCCGATCTCCTTGGCGAGCGCGGGCGCGTTCTCGCAAGCGGCGCGGAAGCGGTCGCGCTCCAGGCGGGAGGAGCCGAGAATCGTTCCGCCACGGGCCAGGATGCCGCTGACCTCGTTCAGGCCGAGGGAGCGGTAGCGGCCGTCGAGCAGGCCCGCGTAACCGTCCTCGAAGCCGATGACCTCGTCGCCGTAGTGCGTGACGGCTCGGTGCACGACCGACCGGATCACTGCGTTGAGGCCGGGGCAGTCGCCGCCTGCGGTGAGAATTCCGATGCGCATCGTGCTGTGTCTCCTGCTCGCTGTTGATACTTGTGAGCCGGTCCGATTGTTCCACGGCCGCGCGGGGGTCGCTGCTCGCACAGGAACCACCCCCGCCCGACGGCTGCACGGCCAGATCCTGGGGAGGAGGGCTTTGGGCCCGCTCCACAGGGCCTTTCGTCGGCGGGCGACCTAGCCAGCCGCAGAGGTATTGTCAAGAGGGCACGGCAACCATATCGGGTCATTTGTCCGGCCCTGACGGAAGTCGCCCGGTCTCGCCGGTCGGCGAGGGAAACCGCAGCGGAGAAGGGAAGAGCACGCGTGACGCGCAGCGTGTACGTGACCGGGATCGACCGGGGCGACGGCCGCCAGGTCATCGAGCTGGGAGTCATGGAGCTCCTGACCCGCCAGGTCGACCGGGTGGGGGTCTTCCGTCCGCTCGTCCACGACGGGCCCGACCGTCTCTTCGATCTGCTGCGGGCCCGCTACCGCCTCGCGCAGGACGCGGCGTCCGGCTACGGCATGGACTACCACGAGGCCTCCGCGATCCAGGCCGAGCAGGGCACCGACGAGCTGGTCTCCCGGCTCGTCGACCGTTTTCACCGGGTGGCGCGGGACTACGAGATCGTCCTGGTGCTCGGCACGGACTTCGCCGACACCCAGCTCCCGGACGAGCTGTCGCTCAACGCGCGCCTCGCCAACGAGTTCGGCGCCTCGGTGATACCCGTCGTCGGCGGCAAGAACCAGACCGCCGAGTCCGTCCGCTCCGAGACGCGCAACGCCTACCGCGCCTACGAGAGCCTGGGCTGCGACGTCCTGGCGATGGTCACCAACCGGGTGGCGCCCGCCGACCGCGACGAGATTCACGACAGTCTCGCGGCCGGCCTCCCCGTGCCCAGCTACGTCCTGCCGGACGAGCCGGCGCTCGCCGCCCCCACGGTCGCCCAGATCACCCACGCGCTCGGCGGCCGTGTCGTGCTCGGCGACGACGCGGGCCTGGCCCGTGACGCGCTCGACTTCGTCTTCGGCGGCGCGATGCTGCCGAACTTCCTGAACGCCCTGACCCCGGGCTGCCTGGTGGTCACCCCCGGCGACCGCGCCGACCTCGTGGTGGGCTCGCTCGCCGCGCACAGCGCCGGTACGCCGCCCATCGCGGGCGTCCTGCTCACCCTGAACGAGCAGCCGGGCGAGGCGATCCTGAAGCTCGCCGACCGCCTCGCGCCCGGCACCCCGGTCATCGCGGTCTCCGGCGGCTCCTTCCCCACCGCGGGCGAACTCTTCGCCCTGGAGGGGAAGTTGAACGCCGCCACACCCCGCAAGGCGGAGACCGCCCTCGGCCTCTTCGAGCGGTACGTCGACACGGCCGGCCTGCTCAGCCGCGTCCAGGCGCCCAGCAGCGACCGCGTCACGCCGATGATGTTCGAGCACAAGCTCCTGGAGCAGGCCCGCTCCGACAAGCGCCGCGTGGTCCTGCCGGAGGGCACCGAGGAGCGCGTCCTGCGCGCCGCCGACGTGCTCCTTCGCCGCGGCGTCTGCGACCTGACGCTGCTCGGTCCCGTCGAGCAGATCCGCAAGAAGGCCGCGGACCTCGGCGTCGACCTCGCCGACTCGCAGCTCATCGACCCGCAGACCTCCGAGCTGCGGGACGCGTTCGCCGCCAAGTACGCGGAGCTGCGCGCCCACAAGGGCGTCACCGTCGAGCTGGCGCACGACGTCGTCGCCGACGTGAACTACTTCGGCACCCTGATGGTGCAGGAGGGCTTCGCCGACGGCATGGTGTCGGGGTCCGTGCACTCCACGGCGGCCACCATCCGGCCCGCCTTCGAGATCATCAAGACGAAGCCCGACGCCTCGATCGTCAGCTCGGTCTTCTTCATGTGCCTCGCCGACAAGGTGCTCGTCTACGGCGACTGCGCGGTCAACCCGGACCCGGACGCCGAGCAGCTCGCCGACATCGCCGTCCAGGCGGCGGCCACCGCCGAGCAGTTCGGCGTGGAGCCGCGGATCGCGATGCTCTCGTACTCCACGGGCACGTCCGGTTCGGGCGCCGACGTCGACAAGGTGCGCGAGGCGACCGAGCTGGTGCGCCGCAGCCGCAGCGACCTGAAGATCGAGGGCCCGATCCAGTACGACGCCGCCGTGGAGCCCTCGGTCGCGGCGACGAAGCTGCCGGGCTCGGAGGTCGCGGGCCAGGCCAGCGTGCTGATCTTCCCGGACCTGAACACCGGCAACAACACGTACAAGGCGGTCCAGCGCTCGGCCGGCGCGATCGCCGTCGGACCGGTCCTCCAGGGGCTGCGCAAGCCGGTGAACGACCTGTCCCGCGGCGCCCTCGTCCAGGACATCGTCAACACCGTCGCGATCACCGCGATCCAGGCCCAGGGCCGGCCCGCCACCTCCGCATGACCACTACAGAAAGCGCCGCACCCGTGACAGCCACCCGTGTCCTCGTCCTCAACTCCGGCTCGTCGTCGGTGAAGTACCAGCTGCTCGACATGCGCGACAGCTCCCGTCTCGCGGTCGGCCTGGTCGAGCGCATCGGCGAGGAGACCTCGCGGCTCAAGCACACCCCGCTGACGGGCGGCGGCCGGGCGCGCGAGCGCAACGAGCCGATCGCCGACCACGAGGCTGCCCTGCGGGCGGTCTCCGACGAGCTGAGCGCCGACGGTCTTGGCCTGGACTCCCCCGACCTGGCGGCGATCGGCCACCGCGTGGTGCACGGCGGCCTGAAGTTCACCGCGCCGACGGTCGTCACGGACGAGGTGCTCGCGGAGATCCAGCGGCTCGTCCCGGTCGCGCCGCTGCACAACCCGGCCAACGTCACCGGCATCCGCACGGCCCGGGCCCTGCGCCCCGACCTGCCGCAGGTCGCCGTCTTCGACACGGCGTTCCACACGACGATGCCGGAGTCGGCGGCGCGCTACGCGATCGACGTGGCCACCGCGGACGCGCACCGGGTGCGCCGCTACGGCTTCCACGGCACCTCGCACGCGTACGTGTCCCGGGAGACCGCCAAGCTGCTGGGCAGGGCGCCCGAGGACGTGAACGTCATCGTGCTGCACCTGGGCAACGGCGCGTCCGCGAGCGCCGTGCGGGGCGGCAGGTGCGTGGAGACTTCGATGGGGCTCACGCCGCTTGAGGGACTCGTGATGGGTACCCGTTCCGGTGACGTGGACCCGGCGGTCGTCTTCCACCTGGCCCGCGTCGGCGGGATGTCGATCGACGAGGTCGACACCCTGCTCAACAAGAAGAGCGGTCTGGTCGGTCTCTGCGGTGACAACGACATGCGGGAGATCCGTCGGCGGATCGACGAGGGCGACGAGGCCGCCTCGCTCGCCTTCGACATCTACATCCACCGGCTGAAGAAGTACATCGGCGCCTACTACGCCGTGCTCGGCCGGGTGGACGCCATCGCGTTCACGGCGGGGGTCGGCGAGAACGCGGCGCCGGTGCGGGAGGCTGCCGTCGCGGGCCTGGAGGAACTGGGACTCGCGGTCGACGGAGAGCTCAACGTCGTACGTTCCGACGAGGCGCGGCTGATCTCGCCGGAGTACGCGCGGGTCGCGGTCGCCGTCGTCCCCACCGACGAGGAGCTGGAGATCGCGCAGCAGACCTACGCGCTGGTGGCGGCGCTCGGCGACCCGTCGTGACCGCCACGCCTGAGCGCGCTTCCGCCCATTTGTAGATTCCACCAGACGGAATATTCCGAAGCGAAACAAACCGATAGGATCGCCCCCATGCGCCGTTCCAAAATCGTCTGCACGCTGGGCCCCGCCGTCGACTCCGAAGAGCAGCTCGTCTCGCTGATCGAAGCCGGTATGAATGTGGCCCGCTTCAACTTCAGCCACGGCACGCACGCCGAGCACCAGGGGCGGTACGACCGCGTCCGTGCGGCTGCCGACAAGACCGGCCGTGCCGTCGGCGTCCTCGCCGACCTCCAGGGCCCGAAGATCCGTCTGGAGACCTTCGCCGAGGGCCCCGTCGAGCTGGTGCGCGGTGACGAGTTCACCATCACCACCGAGGACGTCCCCGGCGACAAGTCCATCTGCGGCACCACCTACAAGGGTCTGCCCGGTGACGTCTCCAAGGGCGACCAGATCCTGATCAACGACGGCAACGTCGAGCTGCGCGTCGTCGAGGTGGACGGCCCGCGCGTCAAGACGATCGTCGTCGAGGGCGGTGTCATCTCCGACCACAAGGGCATCAACCTGCCCGGCGCGGCCGTGAACGTGCCCGCGCTCTCCGAGAAGGACGTCGAGGACCTGCGCTTCGCCCTGAAGATGGGCTGCGACATGGTCGCCCTGTCCTTCGTGCGCGACGCCGGCGACGTCAAGGACGTGCACAAGGTGATGGACGAGGAGGGCCGCCGGGTCCCCGTCATCGCCAAGGTGGAGAAGCCGCAGGCCGTCGCCAACATGGAGGGCGTCGTCGCGGCCTTCGACGCCGTCATGGTCGCCCGCGGCGACCTGGCCGTCGAGTACCCGCTCGAAAAGGTCCCGATGGTGCAGAAGCGCCTCGTGGAGATGTGCCGCCGCAACGCCAAGCCGGTGATCGTCGCGACCCAGATGATGGAGTCGATGATCACCAACTCGCGCCCCACGCGCGCCGAGGCGTCCGACGTCGCCAACGCGATCCTGGACGGCGCGGACGCGGTCATGCTGTCCGCCGAGTCGTCCGTGGGCGCCTACCCGATCGAGACCGTCAAGACGATGTCGAAGATCGTCGTGGCGGCCGAGGAGGAGCTGCTCTCCAAGGGCCTCCAGCCGCTCGTGCCCGGCAAGAAGCCGCGTACGCAGGGTGGTTCGGTGGCCCGTGCCGCGTGCGAGATCGCGGACTTCCTGGGCGGCGAGGCGCTGATCGCCTTCACGCAGTCCGGTGACACGGCCCGCCGCCTCTCCCGCTACCGCGCGGCCCAGCCGATCCTGGCCTTCACCACCGACCAGGCCACCCGCAACCAGCTCACCCTGAGCTGGGGCGTGGACTCGTACGTGGTCCCGCACGTCGACAACACCGACGCGATGGTCGAGCTCGTCGACGCCGAGCTGGTGAAGCTGAACCGCTTCAACGACGGCGACACCGTGATCATCACGGCCGGTTCGCCCCCCGGCGTCCCCGGCACCACCAACATGGTCCGGGTGCACCACCTGGGCGGCTGACACCGCCTCCCCGCACAGCGCCGAGGGCGCCCCCTGACACAGGGGGCGCCCTCGGCGCTGTGCGGCTCCCGGTGGTCCGTGCTGCCGGGCGGTGGCCGTGAGGTCAGTCGGTGATCGTCTGGCTCAGGCCGGGTACGTGCAGGTTGCCGCCGAACTGGCCCGCCTGCTTGACCTTCACGTCCGTGAAGTAGATCAGCGGGATGTTCAGGGGCGGCGGGTGCTCCGGGTCGAACGTGATCGGGATCAGACCGAAGAGCTTGCCGGAGATCGACTCGGTGTACATCGTCGTCTCGCCGCCACGGATCGTGGAGGTCGAGCCCTTGGCGGCCTGGACGTGGTACTTCTTCCCGGCCGGGCCGTCGACGATCTGGTGCAGGTCGCCGATGTCCGTGTTCTGGATGACGTACTTCAGCGCCTGCTTGCCCTCGCCGTTGGGCATCGTCAGGTTCACGACGCCCTGGTAGTCCGCGCCCTTGAGGGTGAGCGAGCTGGCTTCCAGGTACCACGGCTGGTTCGGGATCGGCGCGGGCGTCTGCTCGGCCTTTCCGTCGACCTTCTTCTCGACCACGCACGGGAACGGCTTCTTGCCGTCCTCGTCCGGTGCCATCGGGTCGGCGGACTCCTCGGCCCCGGCCTTCTCGGCGGCCTCTTCGGCGGCCTTCTCGGCTTCGGCCTTGGCCTTCTCGGCCTCGTCCTTCGCCTTGTCGGCACCGTCCTTGACGCCGTCCGTGACCCCGTCGACGGTGTCCTCGACGGGCTTGGTGACGTCGTCGACCGCGTCCTTCGCCGCGTCCCCGGCCTTGTCGCCGTCCGACTCGGGTGTCTTGCTCTCCTCCGAGGCGGAGGGGGTGGGCGTGGGGCTCTCGGTCTTCTTCTCGTCGGGCGTGAAGATGTCCTTGAGCGCGTCACCGACACCCAGCGGGTCCAGCGGGTTCTTGGTCTCGGAGGGCTCCGGAGCGGGCTCGTCGGCCTTGTCGTCCTCGGATGCGGACGGGGCGGGCTCGGCCTTGCCGGAGTCGTCGGAGTCCTCGGAGCCCGCCTTGTCACCGGCGGACGGCGCGGGCGTCGGCTCGGCGGTGGCCTTGCCGGACTCGTCGTCGCCGCTCGTGCCGGACTTCTCGTCGGCCTTGTCGGCCTTCTCCTGCTCGGCCTTCTCCTTCGCCGCCTTCTGGGCGGCGGCCTCGTCGGCTTCCTTCTCGGTGTCCTTGGAGGCGTCGTCCGGCGCCGTGACGCACGGGCCGTCCTGGAAGGGGTTCTTCGGCAGCGGCTTGGCCTGCGCGAGCTGGGGGGTCAGACCCATGCCCATGAGGACCGCGGTCGGCATGGCCGCGATGGCTATCGCCTTGCCCGCCGGCACGTGCAGGCGGGTGAGGAGCGGCTTTCTGGGTGCCGCGTGGCGCGGCCCGGATCTCGCGCGGGGCTCCCCCGCGGAGTCCTCATGGTGCACCTCGTCAGCCGGCACGGTGCCTCCCGTTCGTCCCGTTGTCCGGGCTCGTTCCTGACAGATCGTCCGTAGTGCCGCTCACCCCGTTCGCGGCCCCCGCGGCCGCGGGCTCCGGCGCCCCGTCGTCGGAGCCTTCGGTCCGCTTCCTCGCGGACTCCTTCACGGGCTTGGCCGCCGCCCAGGAGATGCCGAGGGCACCGCCGAGCAGAGCGAGCAGGAAGCCGATGACGAAGCCGCCGAAGTTGGAGACCACCAGAGAGACCAGGGCGAGCAGAATCGCCGCGACACCCGCGAAGATCCGGGAATGCGGCTGGAACCACATGGTCAGGCCGAGCACGACAAGCAGGACGCCGATGATCAGCGAACCGGCACCGGCGGTCGTCGCCATCCGGATCGTCATCGTGCCGATCGTGAGGTTCGCGTACGGGAAGTACATGATCGGGATGCCGCCGAGCAACGTCAGCAGACCACCCCAGAACGGGCGCTGACCGCGCCACCCTCGGAACGATCGGCGCATCCGGCCGAGCTTGTCGCCCAGCCCCACTTGCGCTTCGGCGCTCATGTCGTACAGCTCCTCGGGGAATGGCGTTGGTTCTGTGTCCTGCGGATTCGGGCACGGGGACGGTTGAGTGGAGATCCGTGCGCCCCCGCGCCCGGCCGTTTCTTCGCGACAAGTACCGCTGCTAAGGCGTCAGTCGCCTCAGTAGCACTCGTGCTTGCCCTTCTTCACCGACATGCCCAGACCAGAGAGCTTGAAGGTGCCGGCGGTGGTCGCCCACGCACGCTGCTTGACGTCGGTGAAACGCACCTTGTCAGCCTGCTGCGCGAACGAGTCGGGGGCGTACTTGTCGCCCTTCGACGGACCCGGGCCCTTGGTGGTCTGGTCGACCGAGACGCCGATGTCGACGTTGGTGAACGTCGCGTCGGCCTTCAGGTCATCGGCGTCGATGTAGAGCTTCTTCGCCTCGACCCTGGGGCCGCCCTTGGCGCCGGCCTTGAGGGTCATCGACACATCGCCGAAGACGGGGACCGGAACGACGACGGACTGACACAGGTTGGTGATCTTGGCCGATTCGAGGCCGACGACGGCGACCGGGTGGTTACCCGACTTACCGCTGTCAAGCGCCCCGTACTGGACGAAACCCGTACCGTCGAGCTGGTCGGCAGTCACCTTGAACTGCTGACCGGACACACTGAACGATGCCGCGAGTGCACCCTGCGAGAGGGCCACGCCTATCGCGGCAGTCGCCGCGACGCTCGGCACCATGACTACGGCGAACCGCTTCCATCTGGTTCCGCCACGAGCCACGGACTCCATGACTTTCCTCCTTCTCGGACGTACATCTCCGGCCCTGACTGGTCCCTTTCGGGCGGCTCAGCCGGGCAGGGATGGGAGAAGCGCTACGTCCTCGGGAAGGAGAGCGCCCGCATGGGAGGCGCGCAACGAACTGCGCCACTCAGCACCGGCGATCACCCCCGAGCGACAACCACTGGTCGCACGCGACACGCACAACCTGCCGGACAGGCCCTGCCGGACTGGCAGAGACCCCCCTGTCCAAGGCCGGCGGCGGGGTGCCTCCGGCCTGCTCGGTGGGGACCCAGAAACCCCGCTCCCGTCTGGCTTGCGGGCTGCGGGTTATTGGACCGAGCGTCGCCGATCGTGGTGCATTCTCGGCCCCCGCACAAGGGGGTTCGTTACTCGCTAGTAACGGCGCGATAACCGAAGCACGACCGCCCGGTATCGACCGGGCACGGACGGTGCACCCATGGGCAGGGGCAGAACGGGATGTTGAAGGGCACACCAGGACAGAAGTCCGACCTGGGCTTACTCCAAGTAACAGTGGCCGCGTTTACCAAGTTTTGGTAAAGCGCGGCCACTGTGACGCCTGAGCGGCAAATTTTCACTCGGGCAACACAAGCCCCGGCGTTTAGGGACTGGTCAGCGAACGGCCCGCGAAGGGGCGAACGGCCGAGTCCGGGTCGAACGTCTGAACAGGGTCGGAAACCGGTCAGAAAAGCACGCGCGCGAGCTGCGTGCGCGCCGCGGTCACCCGCGGATCGTCCGAACCGACCACGTCGAGGAGTTCGAGCAGCCGCACCCGGGCGGCGTCCCGGTCCTCGCCCGCCGTGCGCCGGACCGCGTCGATGAGCCGCCCGAAGGCGTCCTCCACATGACCGCCCACCAGGTCGAGGTCGGCGGCGGCGATCTGCGCGGCCACGTCCGCGGGCCGGTCGGCGGCCTCCTTGCGGACCTGCTGCGGGTCGAGGCCCTGGACGCGCTGGAGCAGTTCGGCCTGGGCCAGGCCGAGCTTGGCCTCGGTGTTGCCCGGGTCGTCGTTCAGGACGTTGCGGTACGCCTGGACCGCGCCGCCCAGGTCACCCGCGTCCAGCGCCTGGACCGCGGCTTCGAGCAGGGCGTCGTACGGGCCTGCCGGGACCTCGGCGACGGGCGCCTCCTGGCCGTCACCGCCGGCGGCCGGGTCGACGGCGAGGCCGGTCAGGCCGAAGCGCTCCTCGCCGACCTGGATCAACTGGTCCAGGGTCTGGCGGATCTGCTCCACCGGGGCCGCGCCCTGGAAGAGCGGCAGGGCCTGCCCGGCCACCACCGCGAAGACCGCCGGGATCCCCTGGACCCCGAACTGCTGCATCAGCATCTGATTGGCGTCCACGTCGATCTTGGCGAGGACGAAACGGCCGTTGTACTCCCGCGCGAGGCCTTCGAGCAGCGGGCTCAGCTGCTTGCACGGCTCGCACCACTCGGCCCAGAAGTCGATGACGACGGGTACTTCGGAGGAGCGCTGAAGGACGTCGCGCTCAAAACCGGCCTCGTCGACGTCGATGACCAGGCTCGACGGGGAGACGCCGGAGGCCACGCCCCCGCCCTGCCGCGCCGCTTCGGCGCGCGCCTGCTCCGCTTTCGCCTTGGCCTCTTGGGCCGCCTTCACGGCGGCGAGGTCGACGACTCCGCTCATGGACATGTTCCGTGGCTGCATGAGTACATCCTCCCCCAAGCCGTGCGGGAACCGCGCCCGTCCGAGGCCCCCCGCCGGATTGCGGGGCCGCGGACGGCCGTGGCGCCAAGGTCCCGAGGAGGACCGATGGTTGTGGCGCGGGGTCCCCACCCCGTGCCGGTGCTTGCCGCTGTGGTTGTCGCTCTGGTTGTCGCTGTTCGTCCGCCGCGAAAGAACGTGGGCGCCGAGGAGTTGCCGTTCGTCTCGCCCACCGCTCTTTCGCTACGAGTCGTAGCGTAACTCCACGGCACGGCCGCGTGGGCGGCGGGCCTGCGCGAATACCGGTGATCTGCCTCACTCGCCGCCGCCCGGAACCGTTCCGTACTGGCCGGTATGGTCACGGGATGCAGAGCCGCACCCCCGCCACCGCCCGCACCGGCGGCCGCCCCCGCAGCGCCGCGGCGGACACCGCGATCCTGGAGTCCACCCGGCAGGCCCTGGTCGAGCTCGGCTGGTCCAAGCTGACCCTGGGCGACGTCGCCACGCGGGCGGGCGTCGCCAAGACGACCCTGTACCGGCGCTGGGCGGGCAAGAGCGAGCTGGTCGTGGACGCGGTGGCGGAGCTGTTCGACCAGCTGGAGCTGCCGGACCGCGGCAGCCTGGCGGCGGACATCGAGGGCGTGGTCCTCCAGTTCGCGGCGCTGCTCTGCCGCCCCGAGACCAAGACCGCCCTCATGGCGGTGGTGGCCGAGTCGACGTCGGACGAGCCGCTGCGGGAGCGGATCCGCACCTCGATCGTGGACCGCCAGAAGCGGCTGGTCCTCGCCGGGCGCAAGCGGGCGCAGGAGCGCGGGGAACTGCCGCCGGAACCCGACCCCGTGGCCGCCGGGCGCACCGCCGACCTCATCTTCGACGTGATCGCCGGTGCCGTGGTGCACCGCGCCCTGGTCAGCGCGGAGCCGGTGGACGAGGACTGGGCCCGCCGCTTCACGCTGCTCCTGCTGGGCGGCCTCGCGGCAGCCGCGGGTCAGACCTGGTAGCGGTCCGGCGCGAACAGCCGGAGGTTGTCGGCGACCCACTCGGACGTGCGCTTCAGGCCCTCGGCCAGACCGACTTCCGGAGTCCAGCCGGACCACGCGCGGGCCCGGGTGTTGTCCGAGAGCAGCCGCTGGACCTCGCTGCCCGAAGGCCGCAGGCGGGACGGGTCGACGACCACCTCCGCCGCCCGTCCTGACGCCTCGATCAACGCCTCCGCCAGGTCGCCGACCGAGATCTCCTGGCCCACCCCGAGGTTCACCGCGTGCCCCAGGGCCGCGTCGCACGTCGCCAGGGCCAGGAACCCCCGTGCGGTGTCCGTGACGTACGTGAAGTCCCGCGTGGGCGTGAGGGAGCCCAGCTTGATCTCGCGGGCGCCGGAGTGCAGTTGGGCCAGGATCGTGGGGATCACCGCGCGGGCGGACTGCCGCGGGCCGTAGGTGTTGAAGGGGCGGACGACCGTCACCGGCAGCTCGAAGGCGTGCCAGTGCGAGAGCGCCATCATGTCGGCGCCGATCTTCGATGCGGAGTACGGGGACTGGGGCTGGAGCGGGTGGTCCTCGGAGATGGGGGCGGTCAGCGCCGTCCCGTACACCTCGCTCGTGGAGGTGTGCACGAGCCGCCGCACGCCGTGCCGCCGGCACGCCTCCGCCACGTTCTGCGTGCCGACGACGTTCGTCTGCACGTACGCCCCCGGGGAATCGTACGAGTACGGGATGCCGATCAGCGCGGCCAGGTGGAAGACCGTGTCGCAGCCCTCGACGGCGTCCGTCACGCGCCCCGCGTCCCGGACGTCGCCCGCGAGCATCTCGACCCGCGGGTCCCCCAGCAGATGCGCGAGGTGCCCCTTCTCCGCGTACGGCTTGTAGTGCACGAAGGCGCGGACCTTCGCCCCCTGTTCCAGGAGCAGGTCGACCAGCGTCGAGCCGATGAAGCCCTCGGCCCCGGTGACCAGGACCGTGCGGCCGGCCCAGCTGAACGTCGTGCCGTCGGTGCTCATGCGTACTCCAGGTGAGAGGTGTGGTGGGTGTGGTGGGCGAGGCGGATGACGTGTTCGGCGAGCAGGTCGGCCGCCCGTGCGTGCGGGCCCGGGTCGGCCGCCCCGCTCATCGCGGCCAGCCGGGCCGGATCGGCGAGCAGCGGTCCGACGAGCTCCGCGAGCCGCGCGGCCGTCGTCTCGCCGTCGGGCAGGAGCAGCCCGGCGCCCGCGTCGGACAGGACCCGCGCGTTGTGCGTCTGGTGGTCGCCGGGGGCGTGCGGGTAGGGGACGAGGACGGCGGGCACGCCGGTGGCGGCGAGTTCGGCGACGGTCGCCGAACCGGCGCGACAGACCACCAGGTCGGCGGCGGCGTACGCGAGGTCCATCCGGTCGAGGTAGGGCACGGCGCGGGCGATCGACTCCACGCCCGCCTCCGTCAGGCGCCGCCGCGTCTCGTCGAGCGCGGCGGGCCCGGTCTTGATCAGCAGCTGGACGTCGCCGCGGTGCCGCCAGCGCTCCGCGAGCCCCACCGCCGCCTCGGTCAGCCGGGCCGCGCCGAGACTGCCGCCGTTGAAGAGCAGCAGCCGGGCCTCGTCCGCGACCCCGTACTCCCTGCGGGCCTCGGCCCGCAGCGCGGCCCGGTCGAGTGCGGCGAGCGGCGCCGCGATGGGCATCCCGGTGGTGTACGCGCGCTCGCCGCCCGGCAGATGCTCCCGGCTGCGGTCGAAGGCGACGGCGATGTTCGGGGTGAGGCGGGCCGCGAACCGGTTGGCCCGGCCCGGCACCGCGTTGGACTCGTGGATCAGGCTGGGCAGGCCCGCCATGCGGGCGCCGACGATGACGGGGGCGCTGGGGTAGCCGCCCATCCCCACGGCGACCCGCGCGCCCTGCTCCCGCAGGATCGCCCGGCACTGGGCGCCGGACTTCACCAGGGCCGCGGGCAGCAGGAACCGCTTGGCGCCGAGCGACGGATCGAACGGGATCATGTCGACGGTGTGCAGGCGGTACCCCGCGTCGGGTATCAGCCGGGTCTCCAGGCCCCGCTCGGTGCCGACGAAGGAGACGACCGCGCCCGGCACGGCACGGCGCAGGGCGTCGGCGAGGGCGAGCCCGGGATAGATGTGCCCCCCGGTGCCGCCCGCGCCGATGACGACGGAGAGAGGGGCGCGCACGTCGGCGCGGGGCCCTGTCCCGGAAGCTCGCATATCGGGTGTTCGCATGGCAATGGAGCATCACGAGCAGGTCTAAGAGGGTTTTAAGAGCCGTGTTTGGCACCTTGGGTCCATGAGCTTCACGAGCAGGCCGGGACCCCCCGCGACCGGCGGCGGTCCGCCGCCGGCCAGGATCCTCGTGGTCGACGACGACCCGGAGGTCCGCGCGGCGGTGCAGGACGGCCTCACGATCGAGGGGCACCTCGTGCGCGGCGCCCCGGACGGGCAGCGCGCGCTGAGCGCCGTCGCCCGGTGGGAGCCTGACCTCGTGGTCCTCGACGTGATGATGCCGGTCATGGACGGCCTGGCCGTCTGCCGTCAGATGCGGGCCCTCGGCGACCGCACCCCGGTCCTGGTGCTCACCGCCCTCGGTTCCGTCAGCGAACGCGTCGACGGCCTCGACGCGGGCGCCGACGACTACCTGGTGAAGCCCTTCGCCCTGGACGAACTCGTCGCCCGCGTCCGCGCCCTCCTGCGCCGCGCCGCCCCCGAGCAGCACTCCCCCGCCGAGGGCGACGGCCTGGCGTACGGCGACCTCGTCCTCGACCCGTCGACCCGCACCGGCCACCGCGGCCACCGCTCGGTCGAGTTCAGCCGCACCGAGGCCGCCCTGCTCGAACTGCTCCTGCGCAACGCGGGGCAGGTGCTGCCCCGCGAGCTCATCCAGGAGTCGGTCTGGGGGCGCGACTTCGGCCCCGACTCCAACTCCCTCGCGGTGTACGTCGGCTATCTGCGCCGCAAGCTGGAAGCGGGCGGCGAACCGCGCCTCGTGCACACCGTGCACGGCGTCGGCTACCGCCTGGGCAGCCCGTGAGCGCCCGGCGCAGGCTCGGCGCGCGGTGGCGGCGCAGGCGTCCGCTGCGCACCCGCCTCGCGCTCGCCGCGGCGGCGGCCGTGGCGCTGGTGGCGGTCGGGGTGTGCGTGGCCGCTTTCCTCGTCATCCGCTTCAAGCTCTACCAGCAGCTCGACCAGAACCTCGCCCAGTCGGCGGGCCTCATCTCCCAGCAGCGGCACTACGACGGCGATCCGGGCGTCGTCACCGGTGAGTGCCGCTTCCTGGGCGCCCCGGCCTGCTCGCAGATCGTCCCCGCCGACCCGGCGGCCGACCCGGCCAAGCCGTACCTGCTCCCGGTGACGGGGTCCACCCGCGAGGTCGCGGCGGGGAAGGCGGGCCCGTACTACACGAGCCTCACGTTCCAGGGGCGGCCGACGCGGATGTACACCACCAGGTTCGACGACGGGAAGGCCGTGCAGGTCGCCCTGCGGGCCGACATCGCCGAGCGCGGGGTGCGGCAGGCCGCCGGGCTGCTGTCCGCGGTGGGCGGCGCCGGAGTGCTCCTTTCCGGGCTTGGCGGCTACTGGGTCTCGCGCACCGGCCTGGCCCCGGTCGCCCGGCTCACCGCCACCGCCGAACGCATCGCGGCCACGCGTGACGCCCGCCACCGCATCGAGCTGCCGCCGGGTCCGCCCGGCCGCGAGGACGAGGTGACCCGCCTCGCCGCGGCGTTCAACGCGATGCTGGCCGAGCTGGAGGAGTCGGTCGCCGCCCGCCGCCGTCTGGTCGCCGACGCCTCGCACGAGCTGCGTACGCCGCTGACCGCGCTGCGCACGAACGCCGAACTCCTCGCCCGGGCCGACCGGTTGAGTCAGGCTCAGCGCGAGCGGGCGTCCGGCGCGCTGGCCCGCCAGCTCCGCGAGGTCACCGGCCTGGTCAACGACCTGATCGAGCTGGCCCGCGACGAGGAGCCGCAGCCTCTCCTGGAGGAGGTGCGGCTCGCTCCCCTGGTCACGCATGTCGTGGACGCGGCATGCGGCCACTGGCCGCAGGTGCCCTTCACGCTCCAGGTGGCGCCGGACGCCGTCGGCGCGAGCGTCCCCGGGGTCCCCGCGCGCCTGGCGCGGCTGGTCACCAACCTCCTGGACAACGCGGCCAAGTTCAGCCCGCCGGGCACGCCCGTGGAGGTCTGCCTGACCCCGGCCGCCCTGACGGTCCGCGATCACGGTCCCGGCATCGCGGAGGAGGACCTGCCGTACGTCTTCGACCGCTTCTACCGCGCCGAGAAGGCCCGCGCCCTGCCGGGTTCGGGCCTCGGTCTCGCGATGGCCCGCCAGATCGCCCGCGCGCACGGAGCCGAGCTCGCGGCCGAGCGGGCGCCCGGCGGGGGCGCGCTGTTCCGGCTGACGCTGCCCGGCTAGTCGTTCTTCCAGGCGCAGCTGCCCAGCGTGGCCTTGCCCTTGGCGAGCAGCCGGTCGGCCTCGTCGGCGGGGAGCACGCGCGTGTGCTTGCCGCGGCAGACGACCGTGCGGTCGCCGTGCCCCGCCAGGTCGACCAGGATCTGGTCCCAGTGGCGGTACTGCACGTCGTGCCCGGAGTCCGCGTACGTACGGACCGTCGCCTTGCCCGGCAGCTCGTCCTGCCAGGTCTTGAGCGTCGCCGGCGGCACGGTGGTGTCCTTCTTGCCGCCGTAGAGGTAGACCGGGGCGTCGAGCCCGGAGAGGTCAGGGCCGGGACGGCCGCAGTACAGCTTCTGCTCGTGCACCTGCGGCGCGGGGTCCGCCTGCTGGCCGCGCTGGTTGTAGGTGCGCGCGCCTTCCTCGTACGCCGTGTCGGCGAAGCCCGGTATCGACTTCACGGGGCTGTCGTCGGGGAACGCCCACCACTTGCGCGGGTCCCTGATGGAGTCCCGCACGGTGTCGGCGAGCTGGTCGTCGGACATCGAGCAGTACGCGGGCTGCGCGCCGTAGGGCGGCAGGGCGGCCGCCAGGTGCAGGGCCGAGATCCGCTCGGGGGCGCGCCCGGCGAGCTCCGCCGCGTAGGGACCGCCGCCCGAGATCGCGATCACGCTCACGTCGTCCACGCCGAGGTGGTCGAGGACCTCCAGGGTGTCCTGCGCGAAGTCGGCCTTGCCGAGCGTCTCGTCGTACTCGGTGTCGCCGAAGCCGTTGCGCTCGACGGAGATGAGGCGCAGGCCCAGGTCTTCGCGGGTCGTGCGGAAGAAGTCCGTCATGTGCGCCGCGCGGGCGCTCGTGCCGGTGCCGCCGATGAACAGGACGGGCTTGCCCTTCTTGTTCCCGGTGTCGGAGTAGTGGGCCGTCCGGCCGTTCGAGAGCTTCGCGGCGTGCACGTCGGGGCCGAGAGAGTCGAAGGTGTCCTGGACCTTCGGCTCGGCGGGCGGGCTCGCGCTGACCTCACCCGAGCCGTACACCGTCAGCGCGCCGAGCAGCGTGAGCGTGGCGGCTCCGATGGCGATCACAGCGGTACGAGTGGGGCCGGGCAGGCTCACGGGTGACACAGGGTGACTCCAGGGGCAGGGCGTCGGGACGGGCGGCGCCTACCCAGCCACTTGCATCTGACACCCACAATTTTCGGCCGGGCTCCGAAGGGAGCCCCGCAAGGGGCGCGGGGAACTGCGCGACCAGCCAGAACGGCCCCGCAGATCCCCACGCACCCAAAGATCCCGAACTAGAACCCCGGCGGTTCGGTGTAGATCCCCCACTCGTCCCGCAGAACTCCGCAGATCTCCCCGAGCGTCGCCTCCGCACGCACCGCCTCCAGCATGGGGGCGATCATGTTCGACCCGTCCCGCGCCGCCGCCAGCATGGCGTCGAGCGAGGCCCGGACCTTCGCGTCGTCCCGTGCCGCCTTGCGCGCGCCCAGGACCTTGACCTGCTCCCGCTCCACCTCGTGGGAGACGCGCAGGATCTCCAGGTCGCCGGTGACGGACCCGTGGTGGACGTTCACGCCCACGACGCGCTTGTCGCCCTTCTCCAGTGACTGCTGGTACTGGAAGGCCGACTCGGCGATCTCCCCGGTGAACCAGCCGTCCTCGATGCCGCGCAGGATGCCCGAGGTGATCGGCCCGATGGGGTGCTGGCCGTCCGGGTGGGCGCGGCGGCCCCGCTCCTTGATCTGCTCGAAGATCTTCTCGGCGTCGGCCTCGATGCGGTCGGTGAGCTGCTCGACGTACCAGGAACCGCCCAGCGGGTCCGCCACGTTGGCGACGCCCGTCTCCTCCATGAGCACCTGCTGCGTGCGCAGCGCGATCTCGGCGGCCTGCTCGCTGGGCAGCGCGAGGGTCTCGTCGAGGGCGTTCGTGTGCAGGGAGTTCGTGCCGCCGAGGACCGCGGAGAGCGCCTCGACCGCGGTGCGCACGACGTTGTTGTACGGCTGCTGGGCCGTCAGGGAGACCCCGGCGGTCTGCGTGTGGAAGCGCAGCCACTGGGCCTTGTCGGTCTGCGCGCCGTACACGTCCCGCATCCAGCGGGCCCAGATGCGGCGCGCGGCACGGAACTTGGCGATCTCCTCGAAGAAGTCCAGGTGGGCGTCGAAGAAGAAGCTCAGCCCCGGCGCGAACACGTCCACGTCCATGCCGCGGCTCAGGCCGAGCTCGACGTACCCGAAGCCGTCCGCGAGGGTGTAGGCAAGCTCCTGCGCGGCCGTCGCCCCGGCCTCGCGGATGTGGTAGCCGGAGACCGACAGGGGCTTGTACGCGGGGATGTCGCGCGCGCAGTGCTCCATCAGGTCGCCGATGAGGCGCAGATGCGGCTCGGGCTGGAAGAGCCACTCCTTCTGCGCGATGTACTCCTTGAAGATGTCCGTCTGGAGCGTGCCGTTCAGGACGCCCGGGTCGACGCCCTGGCGCTCGGCGGCCACCAGGTACATGCAGAAGACGGGGACGGCCGGTCCGGAGATCGTCATCGACGTCGTGACGTCACCGAGCGGGATGCCCCCGAACAGGACCTCCATGTCGGCCGCCGAGTCGATGGCGACCCCGCAGTGCCCGACCTCGCCGAGGGACTGGGGTTCGTCGGAGTCGCGGCCCATCAGGGTCGGCATGTCGAACGCCACGGAGAGACCGCCGCCGCCGGCGGCCAGGATCATCTTGTAGCGCTCGTTCGTCTGCTCGGCGTTGCCGAAGCCGGCGAACTGGCGGATGGTCCAGGTCCGGCCGCGGTAGCCGGTGGGGTGGAGTCCGCGTGTGAAGGGGTATTCGCCGGGCCATCCGATCCGCTCGAATCCCTCGTAGGCGTCGCCGGGCCGCGGCCCGTAGACGGGCTCGACCGGGTCGCCGGAGAGCGTGGTGAAATCCGCGTCGCGCTTCTTCGCGGTGTCGTACCGGGCCTGCCAGCGACGGCGGCCCTCCTCGATGGCGTCAGCGTCCATACCCTCGAATTTACTTGGACGTCCTAGTAAATGTCGATGGCTCACCGCCACGGACCTCTCCGTGGCGGTGCGGTTACGCCTTGGCGGTGACCGGGGAGCCGTCGTCGATCAGCGGCTCGACCTCGCGGACGACCTTGCGCTCGACGAAGAAGGCGGCCGTCGGGATGGTGCCCGAGACGAGCACCCACAGGAGCTTGCCGAACGGCCACTTCGCCTTGGAGCCCAGGTCGAAGGCGAAGATCAGGTAAATGATGTAGAGGATGCCGTGGGCCTGGGAGACGACCAGCGTCAGGCCCTCGCCCTTGTCGAAGCCGTACTTGAAAATCATGCACGTGCACAGCACGAGCAACATGACGGCGGTGACGTAGGCCATCACCCGGTATCGGGTCAGCACGGATCGCTTCATGCCCACGAGCGTATCGGCCCGTTTTGCGCGATCTTCGGGCGGCCCCGGCACAACCGGAACAGCAGCCTCACTGCTCTTCGAAATCCTCCGCCGCCACCCGCAGGGGCCGCAGCATCGCGAAGATCTCCGCGCACTCCTCGGCGTCGTACACGCCGAGCCCGAAGTCCATGGCCATCAGCTCGCGGGTGGCCGCCTCGACGACCTCCCGGCCCTTCGCCGTGATGGCGGCCAGGGTGCCGCGCCCGTCGTTCGGGTTGGGGCGCTTGTCGACCAGGCCGGACTTGACCAGGCGGTCGACGGTGTTGGTGACGGAGGTGGGATGGACCATCAGCCGCTCGCCGATCTTGGACATCGGCAACTCACCGGCCTGCGAGAACGTGAGCAGGACCAGCGCCTCGTACCGCGCGAAGGTCAGGCCGTACGGCTTGACGACCGCGTCGACCTCGCCGAGCAGGATCTGGTGCGCCCGCATGATCGAGGTGATCGCGCCCATGGCCGGTACGGATCCCCAGCGCTGCTTCCAGAGCTCGTCGGCGCGGGCGATGGGATCGAAGGGAAGGCTGAGCGGCTTCGGCACGCCAAAGACCTTACCCGCCGGTCACATGGTGGTCAGCCCCGTCTCGCGATTCGGTCGCCTGTTCCCCTGGGTTGGCGGGTTCGGCCCCGGCCGTACGGCCCGGGGCGGGTTCGGCCCCGGCCGTACGGCCCGTGGCGCGGACCTCGGCCGCGAGCGCGAGGCAGCAGACCGTGCCGAGCAGGCCCGCCGCCGTGACGACGGTGCTCACCGCGCAGAACTCCGCCGCGAGCCCGGCGAGCGCCATCCCGACCCCCTGGATCGTCATCAGACCCGCCGTGTGCACGGTCATGGCCCGCCCGCGCAGCTCCTCGGGGACGGCGTCGACGAACCACCGGTCGACGCCCAGCGTGTACGCGGAACCGGCGCCGGCCAAGGCGAGGGCGAGCATCGCCCACAGGAGGCCGGGCGTGACGGCGTACACGGTCAGCGGCAGCAGCGTGACCGAGGCGAGCGGCAGGGCGATGCGGGCCCGCCCCGCGGCGGAGAGCGCGGAGCCCGCGAACAGCTCCGAGGCGATCGTGCCGACCGGCAGCGCGCACATCAGGAGGCCCACACCCTCGACGCCCACCCCGATCTGGTCCGCGTACGGGGCGGCGAGCGCCTCCGGGGCGACCATGAACAGGGGCGGCGCCCACAGCAGCAGGAGCAGCGCCCTGGTGCGCCGGTCGCCGAGCACCTGCCGGGCGCCGCTGAGCGAGTACTTCAGCAGGGCGCTGCCGCCGCCCCCGCGCGCGGGCCTGCGCTTGGTACCGCACCGCAGGAGCAGCGCCGACGCGGCGAACGTGCCGACGGTGATGACGAGTGCCCCGCGCGGGGGGACGACGGTGAGCAGGACGCCGCCCAGCCCGAAGCCGACGAGCACGGAGCTCTGCGAGACGATCCGGAGCAGGGAGCGCCCGAGGACGAACAGGTCCCCGTCGCCCAGGATGTCGGTGAGGGTGGCCATCCGCGTGCCGTTGAAGACCGGCGACACGAGGGCGATGAGGCAGCGCAGCGCGAGCAGTCCGAAGACGGGCGTGGCGGGCAGGGCCATCAGGGCCGCGCACCCGGCGCACACGACGTCGCACAGCACGAGCACCCGGCGCGGCGGGTAGCGGTCGGCGATCCCGGAGAGCAGGGTGCCGCCGACGAGGTAGGGCAGCATCCCCAGCGCGAAGGTGAGCGCGCCGAGGAGCGGCGATCCGGTGAGCCCGTACACGAGGACGGTGAGCGCGACCTCGCTGATGATCACGCCGAGCAGCGAGAGGGCGTGGGCGAGGAAGACGGCACGGAACTCGCGGATCGTGAAGAGGCGGAGGTAGCCGGCGGGTTCGGGGGCACGTTCGGGGGTGCGTGCCTCGGAGGTGGGTGCCTCGGGGGTGGGTGCCTCGGGGGTGGGCTCGTCAGACATGTGCGCACCCTGCACGCGCGCGGGCCCGTCGCCCTAGAGTTTCGGTTCCAGGCGAATGTTGGGGGGTGGCGGCGCGTGCCGGACCGGTTGCACTTCGGGCCCGACGATCTTCTGCGGTGCCGCTTCGCCGTGTCGCCGCTGTGGGAGACGCAGGAGGCCGTGCGCACCCTGAAGCGGCCCGACCGGCACGGCTACCACCCGCAGTGGCTGCGGCGGATCCGCGGCGCGAGTGCCGGACTCGACCTCGCGGCGCTGTGGCTCCTGATGCCGGCGCGCGGGTACTGCCCGGACTTCATCGGCCCGCCGCCCATCGGCCCGGCCGCCACCTTCGAGGAGGAGATCGCGGCCGTGCGCGCGGCCGATCCCGGGGCCGCGCGGGAGGAGTTGGTGCGGGCGCTCGCCTCCACCCCGGGGGCCGCGGACTCCGCGCTCGGGCGCACGCTGCTTGCCGATCCGGCGCGCGCGGTGCGGGACCTCGCGGACGCCATGGAGGCGGCCTGGCACGCACTGGTCGAGCCGGACTGGCCCCGGCTGCGCGCCCTCCTGGAGGCGGACGTCGCCTTCCACTCGCGGCGGCTCGCGGAGATCGGCCTCGGGGCGCTGGTGGCCGAGCTGGACCCCCGGTTCACCTGGGAGTCGGAGACGCTGACCGTCGAGCGGTCGGCCGGTCACGTACGGCATCTGGCGGGGCAGGGCCTGGTCCTGATGCCCAGCGTCTTCGCCTGGCCCGACGTGGTGGGCGGCCACGACCCGCCCTGGCAGCCGACCCTGGTCTATCCCGCCCGCGGGCTCGCGGGCCTGTGGGCCGAGCCGAGCGACCGTACGTCCGAGGCCCTGGTGCGGCTGCTGGGGCGCGGCAGGGCCACGGTCCTCGCCGCGCTCACCGATCCGGCCACCACGTCCGCCCTCGCCCACCGTCTGGGGCTCGCGCCCTCGTCCGTCTCCGCGCACCTCGGCGCCCTGCGCGACGCGGGACTGCTGGTCTCGCGGCGGTACGGACACCAGGTGCTGTACGCACGCACGCCGCTCGGCATCGCGCTGGCCGGCGGCGGCATCTGAGGGGCCGTCCGGTGTCGTAACCGAGGGCGATTGGGCCGCTATGTAACGATTGCCCGGTCACCGTCGCCCAAGGGGGCTGGATGCACCGGCTGCTCCGCACGTTCACCGCACTCACGGCCCTGACGGCCCTCGGGCTCACGGCAGGGTGCTCCTCCGAATCCGGCAAGGGCGAGGAGCGGGCGGCCACCGAGGCCGGCCCCTCCACCGACGCCGGCCGCACGGCCTCGCAGAGCGCCTTCTGGGTCGACCCGCAGAGCGCCGCGGCCCGGCAGGTCAGGCAGTGGGAGCAGGAGGGCCGCACCCAGGACGCCGCCGCCCTCAAGCGGATCTCCGAGCGGCCCATGGCCGTGTGGCCGGCGGGCGACGACCCGGCCCCGGACATCAAGGCGGCCGTCGACGGCGCCGCGCGGGACGACCGCACCGCCGTGCTCGTGGCGTACAACATCCCGCACCGCGACTGCGGCCAGCACTCCGCGGGCGGCGCGCACAGCTCCGACTTCTACCGGCAGTGGGTCGACGCGTTCGCGGGCGCCATCGGCGACCGGCCCGCGGTCGTCATCCTGGAGCCCGACGCCATCCCGCACATCGTGGACGGCTGCACTCCCGCCGAGTACCACGACGAACGCTTCTCGCTGCTCTCCGGAGCCATCCAGCGGCTCAAGGAGCAGCCCCGGGTGAAGGTCTACCTCGACGCGGGCAACCCCGGCTGGATCAACCGGGCGGACAAGCTCTCCGAGCCGCTCCAGCAGGCGGGCATCGACCGGGCGGACGGCTTCTCGCTGAACGTGTCGAACTTCCAGGACGACGCGACCATCAAGGCGTACGGCCGCAGCCTCTCGGGGATCGTCGGCGGCAAGCACTTCGTGATGGACACCAGCCGCAACGGCAAGGGGCCGCTCGCCGGTGACCGCGCCGACGCCTGGTGCAATCCGCCGGGCCGCGGCCTCGGCACCCCGCCCACGGACAAGACCGGCGAGGAGCTGCTCGACGCGGTCCTGTGGATCAAGCGGCCGGGCGACTCGGACGGACCGTGCCGCGGCGGCCCGGCGGCCGGTCAGTGGTGGCCCGACTACGCACTGGGCCTCGCGCGCAACGCCAAGGACGCCTGACGCGGCTGACCCGCCTGACCTGCCTGACCTGCCTGACCTGCCTGACCCGGCGGAACCGATGGTCCCGCCGGGGGGCTCCGGCCAGTGCACGTGGCTGCGCTGCGGCTAGTTCACGTGGATCCACTTCGCCACGGACGACGCGCCGTCCTGGTCCGTCACGAAGAGCATGTACCAGCCCGGCGGCACCAGCGCGGTGTCGCCCCTGGGCACGTCCACCGTCACCTCGCCCTTGCCCTTGGTGAGGCCGAGCGCGATCGACCGCTGCTCCACGTCCGTCGTGTGCGTCACCGCGCTGGGGCGCATCAGACGGGCCGAGGCGATCTTCCCGGGGTCCTTCGTGCGGAACGTCGCGCGGCCGTCCGCCGCGAGCTGCTCCGGGCCCTCGCCGAGGACCGGGCGGCGGTCGCCCGCCTTGTGCAGCGTGGGCGGCGTGAAGACCTCCATGCGCTGCTCGAAGTGGCCGAGCTTGGTGTTCTGATGGTCGTCGAAGAGCGGGTCCGAGCCAAAGGTGACGACCCGTCCGTCGGGCAGGAGCAGCGCCTCGGAGTGGTAGTTGCGGCCCACCTTGGGGGACGCGGCCGAGCGGAAGCTGTTCGACTTGGGGTCGTAGAACTGCGCCTTGAGGATGTTGCTCCCGCCGCGACCCCGGTAGTCCTTGGAGCCGTTGGACGTGAACACCGAGTCGTCCGGCAGGATCACGCTGTTCAGGTACCGCGTGCCCTGCGGCAGTTCGGGCCCGGTCCTGAAGGCGGGGCTCTTCTCTTTGAGGTCCACCACGGCCGTGCGCCGGGTCGCCTTCTCGGACTCGCCGACGCCTCCGCCGCCCAGGATCATCACCTTCTGGTCCTGCGCCGGGGGCAGCAGGAGGGACGCGGACGTCTCGGTCTGGTCGAGGTCGACGAGGCCGGGGATCTTCTCGAACTTGTTGGTCTTCAGGTCCCACAGGCCGGGGTCACGGCCCTTGTCGGCGGGCCCGTAGCCCGCGTTCGACGCCGGGTAGAAGAGCTTGCCGCCCTTGGTGAGGAAGAGCGCCGGGTAGGTCGGGAAGTAGCGCTTGGGGCCGTCGGTCCACTTCTTCGTCTTCGGGTCGTAGATCTCGTTGTCGCCCGGGTCGATCATGCCCACGTCGTCGAGGCCGGAGACCGCGAGCACCTTGCCGTCGTCGAGACCGACGAGCGTGGGGTACCACCGGGCCTTCTCCATCGGCTCCACGGGGACGTACTTCTCGGCCTTGGGGTCGAACTCGTAGGCCGCCTTGATCCCCTGGAAGTCCTGCTTGTCCATGGTGATCTTCTCGGCGATCCCGTACGCGTTGTCCGCGTCCTTGCCGGTGAGGCCCTCGATCTCGTACTGGGCGGACTTGCGCGTGACGAACTCCCGGCCCTCCTCGGCGGCCTCGACGAAGACGCGTGCCTCGCTCGCCTTGACCGTCGTCTTCCAGGGCTGCATCACCCCGCTCTTGGAGTACGTGATCTTGTAGTCCCGCTTGGCCTTGGGGACCTTCACGTCGAACTTGCTCACGTACTCGACGCCCGACGGGGAGCGGAAGCGGGTGCCCTTCTTGAGGACCATCGCCTTGTCGGGGTTCTCGTTCTTGACGCGCATGCCGCCGCCCGCGCGGTTGACCTCGCCGTCGAGGAGTTCGTAGCGGGCCGTGCCGCCCGCGACCAGGAGCCGGCCGTCGGGGAGCTGGGCGTGGCCCGAGCAGAAGAAGTCCTCCGGGGTCCTGACCTTCTTGAAGGTGTCCGTCTTCGGGTCCCAGAGGATCGTGTCGAACGAGCCCGCGTCGAACTTCTTCTGCTCGTTCCCGGAGCCCGCGACGATCAGGACCTTGCCGGTGTGCAGGAGCGCGGCGTGGATGGCGTTGGTGCGGAACTCCTCGGGGATGCCGATCTGCTTCCAGGAGCCGTACTTGGCCTTGTAGCCGGGCTGAGCGATCTTGTACTCGTAGTACCGCTCCTCGGCGAAGGAGACCGCCGCCGGTGCGTTGAGTCCTACGAGCAGCGCGCCCGCGCCGACGCCGAGCAGCGTCTTCTTGGTGCGCTTCGAGGGCCGGTAAGCCATGGGTCAGTTCCCTCCTGTCGTCGTACCGGTGGCGAAGGCCGGCTCCGGCTCGCCCTCCGCACCGGCGGTTGCCCTGTTCCCGGCGTTCTCGGCGTCCTGCCTGCCGAGGCGGCGCGCCTTCTGGCGGGCCTGCCCGCGGACCCTGCGCTCCTTGAGGAGCGTGAAGCTCCAGATCGCCACCGGGGCGAGCGAGATGACCATCGCCAGGACGGCCCAGGTCCGCATCGCCACGTGGGTGTGGCCGAGCACGAACGAGGCGACCAGGGAACTGGAGAGGACCGCCGCCCAGAAGAGGTGGATGCGGAAGGTCATCACCCGGTCCGGGCTGGCGTCGCCGCCCTTGGGCGTGACCACGAAGCGGCTCGGGCGGCGCACGACGGCGGCGCCGAGCGACTTGGCGTAGATGGGCGCGGAGAGCGCGGACATCGCCATGCCGGCGAGGCCTCCGGAGCCCTCCGGTTCGTGCGGGGAGACGTTGTGGCGGCGGTTCCACAGGTAGAGGCCGACCTGGAGGGCCGCCGCGTCGCTGTAGAGCATCAGCCAGACGGATGCGGCGACCTGCGTGCCGGACGCGCCGAACCAGAGGAACAGCACGCAGCTCAGCACGCCGAGCAGCCAGTTGACGGCCGTCATGGGGTAGTAGACGAGCATCATCGTGTACGAGAAGAGGCGGCCGGGCGGCATCGTGAACGGTGCCTTCCAGTACTGCTTGAACAGCGTCTCGTACGTCCCGCGCGACCAGCGCATCTGCTGGGTGAAGAAGTCCGTCCAGGAGGCGGGGCCCTCGCCGACGGCGAGCACGTCCGGGGTGTAGACGGACCGCCAGTGCCGCTTGGTGAGCGGGTTCTTGTGCCGGTGCAGCTCGAATCCGGTGGCCATGTCCTCGGTGATGGAGTCGTACAGACCGCCGACCTGGCGCAGCGCCTGGATGCGTACGACGTTGTTGGTGCCGACGAACATGGGGGCGCGGTAGCGGTTGCCCGCGCGCTGGATCAGCGCGTGGAAGAGGAACTGCTGGGACTCGGCGGCCTTGGTGACGGGGGTGTCGTAGTTCCCGTAGACCTGGGGTCCGACGACGAAGGCGACGTCCTCGTCCCGGAAGTAGCCCATCATCCGCTCCAGGAAGTTGGGGAGCGGGACGTGGTCGGTGTCCACGGAGGCGAAGAACTCGTACTCGCCGCCGTGCATCGCGAGCCAGGCGTTGTAGTTGCCGTGCTTGGTGCGGGCCTTGTGGACACCATTCTTGCGGTTCCACTCGGGCACGCCGTTGCGGGTGAAGTGGCGTACGCCGAGTTCGGCGCAGAGTGCCTTGGCGTCCGCGTCGTCGCCCTCGTCCAGGAGCCAGACGTCGAGGGGGCCGGTGTGGTGGACGCGCTTCGCGCCTTCGAGGGTGGCGCGGACCATGCTGAGGGGTTCCTTGCCCGGGACGTACGTCGTGAGGAAGGCGACGCGGGTGCCGGGCTCGGGGGTGACCGGTATCGGGTCCCTCGCCACCATCGTCGCGTGGGCGATCGAGATGACGTTGACGAGCATGAAGATCTCGATGAGGCCGATGGCCACGAGCATCGTGACGTCGAGCCCGATGAGCCAGCGGTCGGCGCCTTCACGTTGCGTCCAGTGCGTCGGCCACACGAGGTAGACGAGGAGGAGGCCGGTGAGGACGGGCGCGAGCGTCATCAGGATGACGGCCCGTATTCGGTGGGGCTCGCTGGAGAGAAGCTTGTTGTACTGCACCCGATAGCGGCCGCCTTCGCCGCTGCCGCCGCCGTCCGGCTCCGTGAGCGGTCCGGCGAGTGTGCTGTGGGTGTCGTAGTCGTAGCCCTCCGGCCGCACAGCGCCCTCCAGGTCGTGGGTGAACTGGCTGTGGCAGGTTCAGGTGCGAACGAGCCGATACCCACACAAAAGTGGAGTTTCCCCGGCGTGTCGAACCGGACGCGTCCGTGCGAGGGGTTTTAGGGTGATCGGTTCACCGCTGGTCCGTCCGGGGGGCGCGCCGCGGGGGCACGGACGGGTGGGCGGGAAACGCTTGTTCGGCAGGGATGAACCGCAGGGCAAACGGGCGGGCGGGAAAGGCCCGTTCGCAGGAGCCACCGCCGGGAGCAAGCCCGCCCGGCGGGGCAAGCGCTAGGACCGCACGGCCCGCCGCAGGCGGTGCCGCATGGCCCGCTGCGCAAGGGGGCCCAGCTCCTCGACCGCCGTCACCAGGACGGACAACTGCTCCAGGGCGTCCAGCGCACTGCCGGCCCCCTCCGCGTCCACCCCTTCGTACAGCTCCAACCCTACGAAGGACGCGGCCACCGCACGCGCCAGCCCCGCGGGATCCGCGAACTCCCCCAGCGGAGACGTGGCGAAGACCCGCACCAGGACCTTCTCGATCTCCTCGATCCACAGGGCGAGCCCCGCCGCCGTAGCGGGGGCGAGGCGGGGCTGCGTCTGGGCGCCCGCGAGCAGCTGGCCGAGCACGGCGACATGCCCCTCGGCCCGCTCCTCCGCGTGCATCTCACGCCCGAATTCGAGGAGCTCGGCCAGCGAGGACACCGCGTCCAGCCGCTCCCGGTAGCGGGAGACCCGCTGCTCCGAGCCGTGGCGGCAGGCCGCGGCGAGGAGTTCGTCGACCGAGCCGAAGTGGTAGAAGACCAGCGCCTGGTTGACCCCGGCGGCAGCCGCGATCGTCCGGGCGGACGTCTTCGCGATGCCTTGCTCCGTGAGCGTGCGCAGCGCTCCCTCCAGGAGCTTGCGTTTCGTGTCGGCGCTCACGCCCTCGCCTCCTCGCGCACGGGCCGCAGTCCGGGCCGCACCCCATGGCTGCGGACGTCCGCGTACTGCGCGGTGAAGGAACCCTCGTACCCGAAGAGCGGTCCGAAGTGGCGGTTCACCACCCTGACCTGGATGCGGAAGCGGCCGGTGGAGTCGTCGTAGGACTCCCGCACCTCGGCGTCGCCGCCGATCAGGCCGGGCACGTCGACGTCCACCGGCCCCTCCCGGAAACGGTGCCGCCCGGAGCGGATCAGGAGGGAGCCGTCCGGCTCCGCCCGCGGGTGGAGGTCGCTGGCGAGGTGCTGATGGGTGCCCAGATAGTCGAGGATCCGGTCCCCCTCGGGGCCCAGGACCATCTGGGCGTCGAAGCGGCGGGACCGGCCGGGAAGATCGAAGGTGCGCACGAAGCTCACCGTCTCACGGCCGAACGTGTCGACGTACGGCACGTTCTCGATGACGAAGGGCACGTGGCGTCCCGCGCGCGAGACGAGGATGTTGCGGGTTCCGCCCAGGGCGAGGAACGGTTTCACGAAGCCCCTGCCGTGCCAGATGCGGTCCATGACGCCCCGGCCCGTGCACGTCTCGCCGCTCGCCAGGCCCACCGAAAAGCGGCGTCGCAGCTGGGGGTGGAGACGGTCGAAGTCGGCGCCCATGACCGTACGGAAGATCGACGAGGTCATGAGCGCTCCTGAAGGGTCGCCAGAACGCGCGGCGCACGCGTGCGTGGCGGCGGTTTCCGGAGGCAGCGGCGTGCCGCCGGCGTCGTGGGCAGGGGCGGCAGGACGAAGGCAAGCGCCAGGACCGCGGGCGCCAGCATCGGCGCGGCGAGGGCGGCGGCGATCAGGCAGCCGGCGCGGACGCCCGCCTCGGCCACGGCGTGCAGCAGCAGGCGCTCGGGGGTGATTCCCCGCTCCAGCCAGAGCCGCAGCCGGTCGAAGGACCAGGCGGTGGCCCAGCCCATCAGGGGGCGGAAGACGGCCCGGTCGGCGAGGGCGCCGAAGCGGCCCCAGCGCGGCCGGTAGTCGTAGCCGGTGAGGAAACGGATGCCGCCGTCCGGGTCCGGGACGTAGCGCCAGTACCCCGAACCCTCCCGCAGGAGCGACAGGGGGTGCGGGGACGCGAAGCGCAGGGCCGATGTCCTGGTGCCGTCCGCGCGGAGCTTCTCGCCCGCGGAGACGCCGGTTCCGGCGAGGGTGAGGAAGGGCAGTACGCGCGTGCCGTACCGGAAGTGCTGCGGCTCGCCCGGCACCCGCGGCAGGTAGTCGATCTCGGTGAAGCGGAGGTCCCAGCGCTGATGCCGGGACGGCTCCTGGGTGTACGCCCAGAGCGCGTCGAGGTCGGCGTCTATTCGCGCTTCGACATACAGACTCACGGCATACCCCCAGGTCAGTGCACTTTGAGCGACTGCTCAAGAAGAGGGTAGGGAGTTTTGAGCGATCGCTCAAGTCTGGGGGCGGCAGAAAGCCCCCGCCGGATTCCGGCGGGGGCTTGCGGCAGTGCGGGGCCCTACGAGGGCGTTCGCGGGCGTACGAGGACGGGGCGGGGACGGCTGCGCGGAGGAGCGGGGGCGGCTACGCGGAGAGGTGCCGCTCCACCGTCTCGACCTTCGACGTCATCCCGTCCGTCACACCGGGGCGGATGTCCGCCTTCATGACGACGGACACCCGCGGCGCCCGCGCCTCGACCGCGGCGACGGCACGCTTGACGACGTCCATGACCTCGTCCCACTCACCTTCGACGGAGGTGAACATGGCGTCGGTCCGGTTGGGCAGCCCGGACTCGCGGACGACGCGGACCGCGTCGGCGACGTACTCCCCCACGTCCTCGCCGACGCCGAGCGGCGTCACGGAGAAGGCGACGATCATGCGCCGACCACGCCTTCCTTGCGGGCACGGGCGGCGATCACGCCGGCCTCCTCGTCGCGCTTGAGGAGCCGGTCCCCGTACAGCCCGCCGAAGGGCAGGACCGCCAGCACGAAGAACAGGGCCACCCGCTTGAACGGCCACTTCGCGCGGTTCCAGACGTCGAGGAGCAGGACCACGTAGATGGTGAAGAGGACACCGTGGATCAGGCCGAGCGGCAGGACCAGGGAGTCGTAGTCGAGGACGATCCGGAAACCAGTACCGAAGATCAGCAGCGCCGGGAAGGAGAGCGCCTCGGGAATGGAGGCCAGGCGCAGTCGGTGCAGGGCGGAAGCGGTCTTGATGTCCACGGATCACCTTCGGTGGGAGGCGGGAGCGAGGGGCGGGGCGGCTCGGCGGCATGGATCTTGTGAATGCGCGCACAAGCGACCCCCATTGTGACATCGGGGTGTTCTCGGGGTTCGCTCAGGGGCCGTTGCCCTGTTCCGACCCCATATCCGACGGCTACCGTCGATGCGTGGCAACGTTCCGACTGCAAGGCAGCAGGGTGCTCGCCGTGGACATGTCCGGCGACGCCGTCAAGGCGAAGAACGGCTCGATGGTCGCGTACGACGGCCAGATGGCCTTCAAAAAGATGACGGGCGGGGGCGAGGGGATTCGGGGGATGGTGACCCGCCGCCTCACCGGCGAGCAGATGACGGTGATGGAGGTGAAGGGGCACGGCACCTGCTGGTTCGCCGACCGCGCGACGGAGATCAATCTGGTGCAGCTGCGCGGCGAGACGCTCTTCGTCGAGGCCGGCAATCTCCTGTGCACGGACGGCGGACTGCGCACAGGCACCCACTTCACGGGCGTCCGCGGCGCCTCGCAGGGCAACGGCCTGTTCACCACGACCGTCGAGGGCTCGGGCCAGGCCGCGATCATGTCCGACGGCCCCGCGGTGGTGCTGCGCGTGAGCCGGCAGTATCCCCTCACGGTGGACCCGGGCGCGTACGTGGCCCACCAGGGAGACCTCCGGCAGAACCTCCAGTCGGGGGTCACTTTCCGTACGTTGCTGGGCGAGGGCGGCGGCGAGGCCTTCCAGATCCGCTTCGAGGGCGAAGGCCTCGTCTACGTCCAGCCCAGCGAGCGCACCACGATCGCGGGGGACGTCTGACATGCCCTTCCGGGAGATCAACTCGAAGATGGTCGAGGCGACCGTCCTGCCGGGCCAGCGCCTGTTCAGCCAGCGCGGCGCGATGCTCGCCTATAAGGGCGACGTGGCGTTCACGCCCAACATCCAGGGCGGCCAGGGCGGCCTGGCCTCCATGATCGGCCGCCGCGTGGCGAACGAAGCGACGCCCCTGATGACCGTGGAAGGCAGCGGCACGGTCCTGTTCGGACACGGCGGCCACCACATCCAGGTGATCACCCTCACCGGGGACACCCTCTTCGTGGAGGCGGACCGGCTGCTCGCCTTCGACGGGACGCTCCAGCAGGGCACGATGTTCATGGGCTCGCAGGGCGGCGTCATGGGCATGGTCCGCGGACAGGTCACCGGCCAGGGCCTCTTCACGACCACCCTCAAGGGACACGGCGCGGTCGCCGTCATGGCGCACGGCGGGGTCATCGAGGTGCCGATCACCCCCCAGCGCCCGGTCCACGTCGACCCGCAGGCCTATGTGGCCCACCACGGCGACGTGCGCAACAAACTCTCCACGGCACTCGGCTGGCGCGACATGGTGGGACGCGGCTCGGGCGAGGCGTTCCAGCTGGAGCTGTCGGGCAGCGGTGCGGTGTACGTCCAGGCGTCGGAGGAGAAGCTGTGAACCCCTCAGTCCCCACCGGGCCCGCGGGGGCGCCCGCGCCCCTCGACCCGATGACGCTGCCGAGCGACGACAGCGTGAACGCGTACACCTTCTGCGTGGAGCTCAAGGGGAGCCAGTGGTTCCTCCAGAAGGGAAAGATGATCGCCTACTACGGGTCGATCGAGTTCAACGGCATCGGGCACGGCCGCCTGGACCGCCTGGTGCGCACGAGCTTCCATTCGCCCCTGCACGCCAGCGACTGGGTGGTGGCCGACGGCCAGGGCAAGATGCTCCTCGCCGACCGGGCCTTCGACGTGAATTCGTACGACCTCGAAGACGGCAACCTGACCATTCGCTCCGGCAACCTCCTCGCTTTTCAGCCAACTCTCGCGCTCAAGCAGTCCATCGTTCCGGGCTTCCTGACCCTGATCGGGACGGGAAAGTTCGTGGCCGCGTCGAACGGCCCGGTGGTGTTCATGGAGCCGCCGATCCGGGTCGATCCACAGGCCCTGGTGGGCTGGGCCGACTGCCCCTCGCCCTGCCATCACTACGACCACGGATATCTGACCGGGGTCATCGGTGGCGTGCGGGCACTGACCGGCATCGGGGGAACCTCAGGCGAGGAGCACCAGTTCGAGTTCGTGGGCGCCGGCACGGTGCTCCTCCAGTCCTCCGAGGCGCTCATGACCGAGCAGGCGACGGGTGCGGTCCCGCACCAGGCGGGCGTGCCGGGCGGCCATGGCACACCGGGCCAGCAGGGACAGCAGCCGGGACAACCGCGCCTTCCCGGACAACTGGGGGACCTCCAGCGTCGCTTCGGCCTGTGAGCGGTAGTCTGCGGAGTGTGACGGCGAACGCCTGTGCCCCTCTGTCACCTGGAGGGTGAGAGGTGCGCGTCACACACCGACATTCGTTCACCTTTCAACTTCTTAGGTAGAATCGATTCCATGGAGACCGAGACGGCCCCGCAGTGGCTGACCAACGAGGAACAGTGCGCCTGGCGCACCCACGTGGAGGTCAACAGGATGCTGACATATCAGCTCGAGAAGGACCTCCAGCCGTTCAACCTGACCATGAACGACTACGACATCCTCGTGCATCTCTCCGAATCGGAAGAGAAGAGGATGCGCATGAGCGATCTGGCGGCCGCCACACTGCAGTCCAAGAGCCGCCTGTCCCATCAGATCACCCGCATGGAGAACGCGGGCCTGGTCCGCCGGGAGAACTGCGAGTCCGACCGGCGCGGGCTCTACACCGTCCTCACGGACGAGGGCATGGAGACCATGCAGCGGGTCGCCCCGCACCACGTGGCCTCCGTCCGCCGGCACTTCGTCGACCTGATCTCACCCGAGGCGCTCGGCGAACTCCACAAGGCCCTGACCCCGATCGCGGAACACCTCCGCGCCCAGCGGGGCAAGCCCTGACCCTCACCGGGTGGCGGCAGGGACCCTGAGCTCGAAGAGCGCTCCCCCACCGGGGGCCTCCTTGACCACGAGCGTCCCGCCGTGGCGTGCGGCGACATCGCGCGCGATGGCCAGGCCCAGCCCCGCCCCGCCGTCATCCCTGGTGCGGGCGTCGTCGAGACGGACGAAGCGCTCGAAGATCCGGTCGCGCTCGCCCTCCGGCACGCCGTCCCCGTCGTCGGACACCTCAAGGACCGCCCACGCGCCCTCGGCGCGGGTGGCGACCGTGACGTACGAGCGCGCGTGCCGCTGCGCGTTGTTCACGAGATTGCCGAGCACCCGGGCCAACTGGCCCCGGGAGCCGGTGACCTCGACGCTCTTCAGCTCCATCCGGACGTCGGCGCGGTCCCGCGTGCGCTGCGAGAGCTCCTCGCGGGCCAGGGCCGCCAGGTCCACGAGAGCCTCGCCCGGCTTCTCGCCCGCGTCGAGGCGGGCCAGGAGCAGCAGATCGGCGGCGAGTTCCTGAAGTCGTACGGTGTCCTCGACCGCACCGTCCACGTCCAGCAACTCCGGGTGGGCCGCGCCCACTTCGAGCTGGGTACGCAAGGAGGCGATGGGGCTGCGCAGTTCGTGCGAGGCGTCGGCCACGAAGCGGCGCTGACGTTCCACCGAGTGCTGGAGGGCGGCGAGCGTCTCGTTCGTGGTCGTGGCCAGGCGGGCGATCTCGTCGTGCGTGTCCGGCTCGGGCACGCGGCGCGCGAGGTCCTCGGAGGCGGTGATCGCCGCCATCTCGGAGCGGATCGCGTCCACCGGACGCAGGGCGCGGCGCGTCACCAGCCAGGTCACCAGGGCGATGACGGCCAGGAGCAGCGGGAAACCGATGAGCATGGACGTCAGCGCCGTGGAGACCGCGCTCTGCCGGGCGGCGAGCGAGGCGCCCGCGTAGACGGTGAGGTCGCCCTTCTTCTCGACGTTCACCTCGACCGCGGCGAAGCGGTAGTCCCGCGTCTCGCCGTCGACGGTGGCCGATCCTGTGGTGACGGCCGCCGGGTCCTCGGAGATCTCCCCGGCTTCCGGCGATTCACCGTCGCCCTCGTCGTCGTCCTCACCGTCGCCCCGGGGCGGCGCGGACGCCGGCCGGGGCTTCACGGCGTCGGTGCCCGTGCCGCTGACGCGCTCCAGGTCCTCGCTGGCGGCGACGAGCCGCCCCTTGCCGTCGACGACCTGGACGGGATGGTCCTCTCCGTCCAGATCCAGATCGTCGTACGGCACGTTCGTGGCGAGCTGCGTCGCCACCCCGCGGGCGGCGGACTCGGCCTGGCCGCTCGCCTGGTCGGTCAGGCTCGCGCGCAGCGAGAGCAGGACGGCCGCGCCGGCGGCGACCAGCGCGACGGCCACGACGAGGCTGGCGCCGACGGTGGCGCGGGCCCGTACGGAACTGAAGAAGCGCTTCATCGGGGGGTCTCCAGGCGGTATCCGGCGCCGCGCACGGTCTTGATCAGGGGTGCGCCGAGCTTGCGGCGCAGCGCGCTGATGTACACCTCGACGATGTTCGGGTCGCCTTCATAGGCGAAGTCCCACACGTGCTCCAGGATGTCTCCCTTGGAGACCACCTCGCCCGCGCGCAGGACGAGCTGCTCCAGGACGGCGAACTCCTTCGCGGTGAGCGTCACTTCACCGTCGCCGTTCCCCTCGCCGTCGCCGTCGCCGCGGAAGACGCGCCGCGCCGCCGTGTCGACCTTGAGGTCGCCGAGGGTGTGCACGGGGGAAGGGCCCGCGTTGCCGCGGCGGCGCAGCAGCGCCTTCACCCGGGCGACCAGGACGACGTACGAGAAGGGCTTGGTGAGGTAGTCGTCGGCGCCCGTGTCGAGCCCCTCGGCCTCGTCGTACTCGCCGTCCTTGGCGGTGAGCATCAGGATCGGCACGTCGTGGCCGGCGGCGCGCAGGGTGGAGCAGACGCGGTAGCCGTTCATGCCGGGCAGCATGATGTCCAGGATGACCAGGTCGTACGTCCCCTCGCTCGCCCGGTGCAGTCCGTCGAGGCCGTCGTGCACGACGTCCACGGCGAAGCCCTCGGCCGTCAGTCCCTTGGCGAGCGACAGGGCGAGCCGCTTTTCGTCCTCCACGATCAACAGGCGCATGCGTTCAGGGTGGCAGAGCGAACCTGAAGAGTTCTTCAGGCGGCTTCAGGCTGGCTTCAGGGTCGTTCAGCCAGATTGGTCCTTGTCGAAAGCGAACGGCAGCGGCCCACCGGCCGCGAGGCCAACGACTCGGGAGGAACCCCCTTATGAAGCGCAACATCGTCATCGCCACCGTCGCGGCCATGGCCCTCGTCGGGGGCGGCACCGCGACAGCGCTCGCCGTCAGCGGCGACGACGAGTCGTCGGCCGCCGCGAAGAAGTCGAGCGTTCAGCTGAAGGACAACGACCGGGACGACCGCGACGACCGCGACGACCGCGACGACCGGGCGGACGACCGGGCGGACGACCGGAACGACGACCGTGACGACGCCGCGGAGAACACCGCCGAGGTGAAGGCCGCGAAGGTGACGGCGGCCGACGCGATCAAGGCGGCGCTCGCCGGCACGTCCGGCACGGCGGTCTCCGCCGAGCTGGACGACGAGGACAACGGTGGCCTGGTCTGGGACGTCGACGTGCTCAAGGGCGACACGTGGCACAGCGTCCAGGTCGACCCCGGCACCGGCAAGGTGCTCGGCTCGCACACCGAGAAGGACGACGACGGCGACGCGAAGCGGGTGGCCGCGACCCTCAAGGGTGCCTCCGTCAACGCCGAGGACGCGGCGAAGGCCGCCGCGGGCAAGGGTGCGGTGACGTCCGTGGACCTGGACGACGACGGTACGGCCAAGGCCTGGGAGGTCGAGACCTCCGGTGCCAAGGGTGCGGAGTCCGACTGGAAGGTCGACCTCGGGTCCGGCAAGGTCACCGCCGACAAGTCGGACGCCGCGGGTGACTCCGAAGACGACTCGGACGACAACGACTCCGACGACTGATCCCCCGTCCCCCCGGGAAACCGGCCCCGCAGGGCACCCCCTGCGGGGCCGACCCGCGTCGCCGGTCACCCCGGAGCAGCGAAACCCCCTCAGGCCCCGCCAAGGCCCCTCACCCAGAGGTCAAGTTCTCCACCAGTTCGTCCGCCGCCGCGTACGGGTCCAGTTCGCCCAGGACGATCCGCTCCGCCAGGGCCGAGAGCCGCGCGTCGCCATGGAGATCGGCAATTCGCTCCCGCAAAGCCGTGACCGCGATGGTCTCCACCTCACGGGCCGCCCGCGCGGTACGCCGCTCGGCGAGGACACCCCGCTCCTCCATCCAGGCCCGGTGCTTCTCCAGGGCCTCGACGACCTCGTCGATCCCCTCGCCCCGCGCGGCCACCGTCTTCACGATGGGCGGCCGCCAGTCCCCCGCCGCGCGGGACTCCCCGAGCCCCAGCATGTGGTTCAGCTCGCGCGCGGTCGCGTCCGCGCCGTCCCGGTCCGCCTTGTTGACGACGTACACGTCGCCGATCTCCAGGATCCCGGCCTTCGCCGCCTGGATCCCGTCCCCCATGCCGGGGGCGAGCAGCACCACCGACGTGTCCGCCTGCGAGGCGATCTCCACCTCGGACTGGCCCACGCCGACCGTCTCCACCAGGATCACGTCACAGCCCGCCGCGTCGAGCACCCGGATCGCCTGCGGCGCCGACCAGGCGAGGCCGCCCAGATGGCCGCGCGTGGCCATGGAGCGGATGTAGACCCCGGGGTCGGACGCGTGCTCCGACATCCGGACCCGGTCACCGAGCAGCGCGCCCCCGGAGAACGGGGACGACGGGTCGACGGCGAGGACGCCGACCCGCTTGCCCGCCCTGCGGTACGCGGAGACCAGCGCCGACGTCGACGTCGACTTGCCGACACCGGGCGATCCCGTGAGGCCCACCACGTACGCACGGCCCGCCAGCGGAGCCAGCGCCGCCATGACCTCGCGGAGCTGCGGTGACGCCCCCTCGACCAGTGAGATCAGCCGGGCCACGGCCCGTGGCCTGCCCTCGCGGGCCTGCGCCACCAGGGAGGGGACGTCCTGCATGTCAGACAGCTCCGTTCCAAGCAGTGGAGGGAAGGTTCAGACGCACGACGGCGTCAGGCCTTCGCCACCTTCACGATCAGTGCGTCACCCTGTCCGCCGCCACCGCACAGCGCGGCGGCGCCCACGCCGCCGCCCCGCCGCTTCAGCTCCAGGGCGAGGTGCAGCACGACGCGTGCTCCGGACATCCCGATCGGATGCCCCAGGGCAATGGCACCACCGTTGACGTTCACCTTTTCCGAGGACACCCCGAGGTCCTTCATTGACTGCACCGCGACCGCGGCGAAGGCCTCGTTGATCTCGATGAGGTCGAGGTCCGCGACGTCCAGGCCCTCCTTCTTCAGCGCGTGCCGGATGGCGTTCGAGGGCTGCGACTGGAGCGAGTTGTCCGGGCCCGCGACGTTGCCGTGCGCCCCGATCTCGGCGATCCAGTGCAGGCCGAGCTCCTCGGCCTTGGCCTTGGACATCACCACGACCGCAGCGGCGCCGTCGGAGATCTGCGAGGACGTGCCGGCCGTGATCGTGCCGTCCTTGGTGAAGGCGGGGCGCAGCTTGCCGAGCGACTCGGCGGTCGTCTCGGCGCGGATGCCCTCGTCCTTGGAGAACAGGACCGGGTCGCCCTTGCGCTGCGGGATCTCGACCGGGGTGATCTCGGCCTCGAAGATGCCGTTCTTCTGGGCGGCGGCCGCGCGCTGGTGCGATGCGGCGGCGATCTCGTCCTGCTCGGGGCGGCCGATGCCCAGGCGGGTGTTGTGCTTCTCCGTGGACTCGCCCATGGCGATGTTCTCGATGGAGTCGGTCAGACCGTCGTACGCCATGGAGTCGAGCATTTCCACGGCGCCGTACTTGTAGCCCTCGCGGGACTTGGGGAGGAGGTGCGGTGCGTTCGTCATCGACTCCTGGCCGCCGGCGACGACGACGTCGAACTCGCCCGCGCGGATCAGCTGGTCGGCGAGCGCGATCGCGTCGAGCCCGGAGAGGCACACCTTGTTGACGGTGAGTGCGGGGACGTTCATGGGGATGCCCGCCTTGATGGCGGCCTGACGCGCCGGGATCTGCCCTGCCCCGGCCGTGAGGACCTGCCCCATGATCACGTACTGCACCTGGTCGCCGCCGATGCCGGCCCGGTCGAGCGCGGCCTTGATCGCGAAACCGCCCAGGTCGGCGCCGGAGAAGGACTTCAGCGAGCCGAGCAGGCGGCCCATGGGCGTTCGCGCGCCCGCGACGATCACTGAGGTGGTACCGGTCGTTCCAGACATGTGCCACGGCCCCTTGGGAGGAGGAGTTAATGAGGGTTTACTTGAATGTACTGAGCGGTACGCCGCGCGTCATCGGGCGTTCGGTGTGATCGCGCGCACGTTGCGTAATCACTGCCGGAAGGGCTGCACTGAAAACATGCTGACGCGAATCGATCACATCGGGATCGCCTGTTTCGACCTCGACAAGACCGTCGAGTTCTACCGGGAGACATACGGCTTCACGGTGTTCCACACCGAAGTCAACGAAGAGCAGGGCGTGCGCGAGGCCATGCTCAAGATCAATGAGACGAGCGACGGCGGCGCCTCCTACCTGCAGCTCCTCGAACCCACGCGCGACGACTCCGCCGTGGGCAAGTGGCTGGCGAAGAACGGCGAGGGCGTGCACCACATCGCCTTCGGCACCGCGGACGTCGACGGCGACGCCGCCGCCGTCAAGGACAAGGGCGTACGGGTCCTGTACGAGGAGCCCCGCATCGGTTCCATGGGGTCCCGCATCACCTTCCTGCACCCCAAGGACTGTCACGGTGTGCTGACCGAACTCGTCACCTCGGCAGCTCAGGAGTCACCGGAGCACTGACCTCCGCATACTTGGGCCGGTAGGGTTGGGCTCGGCCGTCCGAAGTTCGGGCGGCCGGTCGTCCGTACGCTGGGCGGCCGCTTGCCGGGGTCCGGGTTTCGGGGGACGAGCGTCGGGGCAGCAGCCCGTGCTCTGCTGTTGATCTGACACCATTCCCCGTGGGCCCCGTTCGGCGGATGGACAGGGCTCGTAAGAAGAGACTTGCGACCAGGGGACGGATGGGACCGCGCAGTGCGGGGCTACGAACGCCAAGAGAGCTCGCGGGCTGAGACGGACCATCTTTCGCGGTTCGAGGCCGAGATGGACCGGCTGAAGACCGAGCGAGAGAAGGCTGTTCAGCACGCCGAAGACCTCGGCTACCAGGTCGAGGTGTTGCGCGCCAAGCTGCACGAGGCGCGCCGCAACCTCGCGTCCCGCCCTGCCTATGACGGCGCGGACATCGGCTACCAGGCCGAGCAATTGCTCCGTAATGCCCAGATCCAGGCCGATCAGCTGCGCCAGGACGCCGAGCGGGAGCTGCGCGACGCCCGTGCGCAGACCCAGCGGATCCTCCAGGAGCACGCCGAGCAGCAGGCCAGGCTCCAGTCCGAGCTGCACTCCGAGGCGGTGTCCCGGCGCCAGCAGCTCGACCAGGAGCTGTCCGAGCGCCGCCAGACCGTCGAGTCGCACGTCAACGAGAACGTGGCGTGGGCCGAGCAGCTGCGGGCGCGCACCGAACAGCAGGCGCGCCGCCTGCTCGACGAGTCGCGCGCCGAGGCCGACCAGGCCCTGGCCGCCGCCCGCGCCGAGGCCGAGCGCGTGGCCGAAGAGGCCCGCCAGCGGATGTCGAGCGACGCCGAGTCCGCCCGCGCCGAGGCCGAGGCCATCCTGCGCCGGGCCCGCTCGGACGCCGAGCGCCTCCTGAACGCCGCGTCCACGCAGGCGCAGGAGGCCACCGACCACGCGGAGCAGCTGCGCTCCAGCACGGCCACCGAGTCCGAGCAGGCGCGCCGCCAGGCCTCCGAGGCGAGCCGGGCCGCCGAGCAGCGCATGGCGGAGGCCGAGACGGCGCTGCGCGAGGCGCGCGCCGAGGCCGACAAGGTCGTCGCCGAGGCCAAGGAACTGGCCTCCAAGCAGCTCTCGGCCGCCGAGGGCGCCAACGAACAGCGCACGCGTACGGCCAAGGAACAGGTCGCGCGGCTCGTCGGCGAGGCCACCAAGGAAGCCGAGGCCACGAAGGCCGAGGCCGAGCAGCTCGTCGCGGACGCCCGTGCCGAGGCCGAGAAGCTGATCAAGGACGCCGCCGAGAAGGCGCGCACGATCACCGCCGAGGAGACCGCCGGCCAGCTCGCCAAGGCCGCCCGCACCGCGGAGGACGTACTCGACAAGGCGTCCAAGGACGCCAAGGAGACGACGAAGGCCGCCACCGAGGAGGCCGAGCGGATCCGCACCGAGGCCGAGTCCGAGGCGGACCGGCTGCGCGCGGAGGCGCACGACATCGCCGAGCAGCTCAAGGGCACGGCGAAGGACGACACCAAGGAGTACCGCGCCAAGACCGTCGAGTTGCAGGAGGAGGCGCGCAGGCTGCGCGGCGAGGCCGAGCAGCTGCGGGCCGACGCGGTCACCGAGGGCGAGCGCATCCGCGGCGAGGCCCGGCGCGAGGCCGTCCAGCAGATCGAGGAGGCGGCCAAGTCCGCCGAGGAGCTGCTCGCCAAGGCCAAGGCCGACGCCGAGGAGCTGAAGTCCGCCGCGGCCACCGAGAGCGACCGCGTCCGCACCGAGGCCATCGAGCGCGCCACGACGCTGCGCAAGCAGGCCGAGGAGACGCTGGAGCGCACCCGCGCCGAGGCCGAGCGGCACCGCGAGGAGGCCACCGAGCAGGCCGAGGCCACGAAGTCCGAGGCCGAGGCCGCCGCGCGGGCCCTGCACGAGGAGACCGAGCGGGCGATAGCGGCACGTCAGGCCGAGGCGGCCGACGAGCTGGCGCGCCTGCACCGCGAGGCCGAGGAGCGTCTCGCCTCCGCCGAGCAGGCGCTGACCGACGCCCGCGCCGAGGCCGAGCGCATCCGCAAGGAGGCGTCGGACGAGACCGACCGCCTGCGCTCGGAGTCCGCCGAGCGGATCCGCACCCTTCAGTCGCAGGCCGAGACCGAGGCCGAGCGGCTGCGCACCGAGGCCGCTGCCGACGCCTCGCAGGCGCGCGCCGAGGGCGAGAACGTCGCCGTGCGGCTGCGTTCGGACGCCGCCGCCGAGGCCGAGCGGCTCAAGACCGAGGCCCAGGAGTCGGCCGACCGCCTCCGCTCGGAGGCCGCAGCCGCCGCCGAGCGGGTGGGCGCGGAGGCCGCCGAGGCGCTGTCCGCCGCCCAGGAAGAGGCCGCCAGGCGCCGCAGGGAGGCCGAGGAGACCCTAAGCTCCGCGCGGTCCGAGGCCGACCAGGAGCGCGAGCGGGCCCGCGAGCAGAGCGAGGAGCTTCTCGCCTCCGCCCGCAAGCGCGTCGAGGAGGCGCAGGCCGAGGCCGTGCGCCTCGTCGAGGAAGCCGACCGCAGGGCGACCGAGATGGTCTCCAGCGCCGAGCAGACCGCCCAGTCCGTACGGGACGCGGTGGCGGGCCTCCAGGAGTCCGCGCAGGAGGAGATCGCGGGCCTGCGCAGCGCCGCCGAGCACGCGGCGGAGCGCACCAGGACCGAGGCGCAGGAGGAGGCCGACCGCGTCCGCTCCGACGCGTACGCCGAGCGGGAGCGCGCCGCCGAGGACGCCGGCCGCACCCGCCGCGAGGCGAGCGAGGAGTCCGAGGCCGCCAAGTCCCTCGCCGAGCGCACGGTTTCGGAGGCGATCGCGGAGGCCGAGCGGCTGCGCTCGGACGCCTCCGAGTACGCCCAGCGGTCGCGTACGGAAGCCTCGGACGCGATCGCGTCGGCCGAGCAGGACGCGTCCCGCACGCGGGCCGACGCCCGTGAGGACGCCAACCGCATCCGCGGCGACGCGGCGAGCCAGGCCGACCAGCTGATCGGCGAGGCGCGCAGCGAGGCGGAGCGGCTCCAGAACGAGACGGTCGCGGAGGCCGAGCGGCTGCGGACCGAGACCGCCGCGGAAGCCGAGCGGGTGCGCGGCGAGGCGGCTTCGGAGGCCGAGCGGGTGCGCTCGGAGTCCGTGGCCAAGGCCGAGAAGCTCATCTCGGACGCGACGGGCGACGCCGAGCGGCTGCGCGCGGACGCCGCCGAGACGGTCGGCTCCGCCCAGCAGCACGCCGAGCGGATCCGGTCCGACGCCGAGCGCGTCAAGGCGGAGGCCGCGGCCGAAGCCGAGCGGGTCACCTCGCAGGCCCGGGAGGAAGCCGAACGGACCCTGGACGAGGCGCGCCAGGCGGCCAACAAGCGCCGCTCGGAGGCGGCCGAGCAGGTCGACACCCTCATCTCGGAGACGGCGGCCGAGGCCGACAAGCTGATCAAGGACGCGCAGGAGAAGGCCCTCAAGGCGACCACGGACGCGGAGGCCCAGGCCGACACGATGGTGGGCGCGGCCCGCACGGAGGCCGACCGGCTGGTCTCCGAGGCGAGGGTCGAGGGCAACTCCCTGGTGGAGAAGGCCCGCACGGACGCGGACGAACTGCTCGTCGGCGCCCGCAGGGACGCCACGGCCATAAGGGAGCGCTCCGAGGAGCAGCGCGACCGCCTCACCGCGGAGATCGAGGAGCTGCACGAGCGTGCGCGCCGCGAGTCCGCCGAGGCGATGCGGTCCGCGGGTGAACGCTGTGACGCTCTGGTGAAGGCCGCGGAGGAGCAGCTCGCCGAGGCCGAGGCGAAGGCCAAGGAGATGGTCTCGGACGCGAGTTCCGAGGCCGGCAAGGTGCGGATCTCCGCCGTGAAGCGGGCCGAGGCGCTGCTCAAGGAGGCCGAGACGAAGGTGGCCGAGCTGGTGCGCGAGGCCGAACGCGTCAAGGCGGAGGCACAGGCCGAAGCGGAGCGTACGGTTGACGAGGGCAAGCGAGAACTGGAGGTCCTCGTCAGGCGCCGGGAGGACATCAACGCCGAGATTTCCCGTGTCCAGGACGTGCTGGAGGCGTTGGAGTCTTTTGAGGCCCCGCCGATCCCCGGCGCGAAGGACGGTGGCGTCAAGGCCGGTGCAGCCGCGGGGTCAACTCGATCGGGTGGCAAGCCGTCTGAGGGCTAGCCAAAGAACATCTCGCGTGCTTTGTAAGGACCTTCGGCACTGTCGCTGGCAAGTGCTCCGGCGGTTAGCCACTCAAAAGGGGTGTCATTCTCCAGATCAAACGGGCATCTGCTCGATGACACGCCGCTTGGACCCCTAGGATTCCCCCTATCACCTCACCGGTCTCATTCGACAGGAACCCCATGAGCGACACTTCCCCCTACGGCTTCGAGCTTGTGCGGCGTGGGTACGACCGCGCTCAGGTGGACGAACGTATCTCCAAGCTCGTCTCCGACCGTGACAGCGCTCTTGCTCGTATCACTGCTCTGGAAAAGCGCATTGAGGAGCTGCACCTCGAGACGCAGAACGCGCAGGCGCAGGTAGCCGACGCCGAACCGTCGTACGCGGGCCTCGGTGCCCGTGTCGAGAAGATCCTCCGCCTCGCCGAGGAGGAGGCGAAGGACCTGCGCGAGGAGGCTCGTCGCGCAGCCGAGCAGCACCGCGAGCTCGCCGAGTCGGCGGCCCAGCAGGTGCGCAACGACGCCGAGTCGTTCGCGGCCGAGCGCAAGGCCAAGGCGGAGGACGAGGGCGTCCGGATCGTCGAGAAGGCCAAGGGCGAGGCGGGCGCGCTGCGCAGCGAGGCGCAGAAGGACGCCCAGCAGAAGCGCGAGGAGGCGGACGCCCTCTTCGAGGAGACCCGCGCCAAGGCCGCCCAGGCCGCGGCCGACTTCGAGACGAACCTCGCCAAGCGCCGCGAGCAGTCGGAGCGTGACCTGGCCTCGCGTCAGGCCAAGGCCGAGAAGCGCCTCGCGGAGATCGAGCACCGTGCGGAGCAGCTGCGCCTCGAGGCGGAGAAGCTGCGTACGGACGCCGAGCGTCGCGCGCGCCAGACGGTGGAGACCGCTCAGCGTCAGGCCGAGGACATCGTCGCCGACGCCAACGCCAAGGCGGACCGGATCCGGAGCGAGTCCGAGCGCGAGCTGGCGGCGCTCACCAACCGCCGGGACTCGATCAACGCTCAGCTCACCAACGTGCGCGAGATGCTGGCCACCCTCACGGGTGCGGCCGTGGCCGCCGCCGGTTCGCCCGCCGAGGACGAGCCGGTCTCTCGCGGGGTTCCGGCCCAGCAGACCCGCTGAAGCGTCCGGGAGAACCGCGGGCCGGCCGAGGCCGAGCGTGCGGTTCCCCGCGCCCCTGAAGGGGTGCCCGCGGAGCCCCCTGCCCAAGTGGCAGGGGGCTCTGTCCCGTTTTAGCGTGGCCGCATGATCGAGCTCGAGGGGCTGACCAAGCGGTACGGCGAGAAGCTGGCCGTCAACGACCTCACCTTCACCGTGCATCCGGGCATCGTCACCGGCTTCCTCGGACCCAACGGCGCGGGCAAGTCCACGACGATGCGGATGATGCTCGGGCTCGACAACCCCACGGCGGGCGCCGCACGCATCGACGGCAAGCGGTACGCCCAGCTGAAGGACCCCCTGAAGTACATCGGCGCCCTGCTCGACGCCAAGGCCATGCACGGTGGCCGCAGCGCCTTCAACCACCTCCTGTGCCTCGCGCAGAGCAACGGCATCCCGCGCGCCCGCGTCCACGAGGTCCTCGACACCGTGGGCCTGACGCAGGTCGCCAAGAAGAAGGCCAAGGGCTTCTCGCTCGGCATGGGCCAGCGCCTCGGCATCGCGGGCGCGCTGCTCGGCGACCCCGAGATCCTGATGTTCGACGAGCCGGTCAACGGGCTCGACCCCGAGGGCATCCACTGGATCCGGAACCTGATGAAGTCGCTGGCCGCGCAGGGCCGCACGGTCTTCGTCTCCTCGCATCTGATGAGCGAGATGGCGCTGACCGCCGACCACCTCGTGGTCATCGGACAGGGCCGGCTCCTCGCGGACACCTCCATGGCGGACTTCATCCAGCAGAACTCACGCAGTTACGTACGGCTGCGCTCCCCGCAGCGCGAACGGCTCCTCGACGCGCTGCACCAGGAGGGCGTCACCGCCGTCGAGGCGGGCAACGGCACCCTGGAGGTCGACGGGACCAGCGCGGAGGACCTCGGTGAGCTCGCGGCCCGCCATCAGCTCGTCCTCCACGAGCTGAGCCCCCAGCGGGCCTCGCTCGAAGAGGCCTTCATGCAGCTCACCGCGGAGTCGGTGGAGTACCACGCGCACACCGACCACGCGGGCCCCGCCGCCGCCCAGCCGCCGCCCGCGCAGGGCGCCGGCTGGGGCGCGAGCTGGCAGCAGCCGAAGAAGGGGGCCTGAGCGATGGCCGCGACACAGGTACTGAAGTCGGAGTGGACCAAGATCCGCTCGGTCTCGTCGACCGTGTGGACGCTGGGGCTCGCCCTGGTCGTCACCGTCGGGCTCGGCCTGCTGATCAGCATCCTGGCGAAGAACGACTACGACAACCTCGACGCCCAGGACCGCAGCGTCTTCGACCCGACCTACACCAGCTTCGCCGGCACCAGCCTCGGCCAGCTCGCGATGATCGTCTTCGGTGTGCTCGTCGTCTCGAACGAGTACAGCACCGGCATGATCCGCACCTCGCTCTCCGCCGTCCCGCAGCGCGCGGCCTTCATGGCGGGCAAGGTCACGGTCGCCACCCTGCTCAGCCTGGTGGTGGGCCTGGTCACGAGCTTCATCTCGTTCTTCGTGGGGCAGGCGATGCTCGGCGAGCACAAGGCGCTGATCAGCGATCCGGGCGTGCTGCGCGCGGTGATCGGCGGCGGGCTCTACATGACGCTCATCGCGATGTTCTCGATGGGCGTCGCGATGATGCTGCGCAGTCCGATGCTCTCGCTCGGCATCCTGATGCCGTTCTTCTTCCTCATCTCCAACATCCTGGGCAACGTCTCGGCGACGAAGAAGATCGGCCGGTTCCTGCCGGACCAGGCGGGAAGCAAGATCATGCAGGTGAAGACCCCGCTGGACGACGACACTCCGTACGGCCCCTGGGGCGGGCTGGCGATCATGCTGGTCTGGGTCGTGGTGGCCCTGATCGGCGGCTATGTGCTCCTGAAGAAGCGGGACGCCTGACCCGTCGGCGGGACGTCCGGGGCGGCCGGGAGTTTTACCCGCTCTTGGCTGGAACCGTCAGCTCACCGATATCCTCCTAACCCTTACGGGGGCGTCTGCCCCGACGTCCTGAACCATTCGATGGGTGCGGAGAATGATCGAGGCAGTCGGCCTGACGAAGCGCTACGGCGCCAAGACAGCCGTGTACAACCTTTCCTTTCAGGTGCGGCCCGGCACGGTCACCGGCTTCCTGGGCCCGAACGGCTCCGGCAAGTCGACGACCATGCGCATGATCCTCGGGCTCGACAACCCCACCACGGGTCAGGTGACGATCGGCGGCTACCCGTACCGCAAGCTCCCCAACGCACCGCGCCAGGTCGGCGCGCTGCTCGACGCCAAGGCGGTGCACGGCGGCCGGCACGCCCGCAACCACCTCCTGTGCCTCGCGCAGCTCTCCGGCATCCCGGCCCGCCGCGTGGACGAGGTGCTCGGCGTCGTGGGCCTCCAGGAGGTCGCGAAGAAGCGCTCCAAGGGCTTCTCGCTCGGCATGGGCCAGCGGCTCGGCATCGCCGCCGCGCTGCTCGGCGACCCCCAGGTGCTGCTCTTCGACGAGCCCGTCAACGGCCTCGACCCCGAGGGCATCCTCTGGGTCAGGAACCTGATGAAGTCCCTGGCCGCCGAGGGCCGCACGGTCTTCGTCTCCTCGCACCTCATGAGCGAGATGGCCCTCACCGCCGAGCACCTCATCGTGATCGGCCGCGGCCAGCTGCTCGCCGACATGAGCGTGAAGGACTTCATCTCGCACAACTCCGCCGACTTCGCGCGGGTGCGGGTGCCGGACGGCGAGACCCAGCAGCGCGAGAAGCTCTCGGCGGCGCTGAGCGAGGCGGGCGGCCAGGTCATGCCCGAGCAGGACGGCGCGCTGCGCGTCACGGGTCTGCCGCTCCCCCGCATCAGCGACCTCGCGCACGGCGCGGACGTGCGCGTGTGGGAGCTCTCCCCGCACCAGGCCTCGCTGGAAGAGGCGTACATGCGGATGACGCAGGGCGCCGTGGACTACCGCTCGACCCACGACCAGCGCGCGGGCCTCCAGCAGCAGCTGCCGCCCGGCGCGATGCCGCAGCCGCAGATGCCGGTGCCCGGCCAGGGCCAGCCCGGGTGGTACGCACCGCCGCCGCCCCAGCAGGGCGGTCAGCCGTTCGCGATGCCGCAGGGCGGGCCCCAGGGCGCCCCGCAGCACACGCCGAACCCGTACGCGACCCCGCAGGCACCCGCCCCGCAGGCACCCGCCCCGCAGGCTCCCGCCGGCGCTCCGGCACCGGCCGCGGCTCCTGCGCCCGCCCCCGCCCCCGACATGACCAAGCGCGACAGCGAGGACCCGCGATGACCACGCCTCCGACTCCGCAGCCGCAGGCGCAGCCCCAGCAGGCACCCCACCAGGCTCCCGCGCAGGCGCCCCACCAGGTACCGGCCCCGGTCGGCGCTCCCGGGCCGCAGGGCGGTCCGGTGCCGCCGGGTGGCGCCCCGACGGCTCCCCCGCCGGCCGCCCCCGCACCGCCGTCCGCCTGGCAGCAGGCGATGAACAACGCCTACACCTCGCCGATCCCGGTCAAGAAGACCCACCTCGGCAACGCCCTGGCCTCCGAGTGGACGAAGATCAAGTCGGTCCGCTCGACGATGTGGACCCTCGGCGTCTTCTTCCTCCTGGTCGTCGGCATCGGCCTTCTCGTGGCCGGGAACACGCAGGACCGCGACTACGCGGACGTGCCGTTCACGATCCCCGCGTTCTTCGGTCTCGTGCTCGGCCAGATCTGCCTGATCACGCTCGGCGTCCTGGTGACCTCGTCCGAGTACGGCACGGGCATGATCCGTACGACGTTCACGGCCTCGCCCCAGCGCTACCGCGTGCTCGCCGCCAAGATCATCGTCTTCTTCGTCATCGCCTTCGTCGTCGCGGCGGGCTCCATCCTCCTGGTGGGCCTGATGACCTCGGGGATGCACAGCGGCCCCGAGGCCGGCGACGTGGACTGGGCGGGCACGGTCCTCAAGGGCGGGCTCTACGTCTCGCTCCTGGGCGTCCTCGCGCTCGCCGCAGGATCGATGCTGCGCCACTCGGCGGGCGCGATCACCGCGATGCTCGGCGTGGTCCTGGTGCCCGCGATCCTGCCGGTGTTCCTGATGATCTCCGAGGGCACGCGTCCCCTCGGCGAGAAGATGATGGACTACAACGCCATCAACTCGCTCGCCAAGATCTTCGAGATGGACGGCGAGGGCGGCGGCACCTCGCAGCTCGGCCTGCTCGTCGGCCTGACGGCGGCCGCCGTGGCCGGCGCCTTCGTCCTGCTGGAGAAGCGCGACGTGTAGCCGTGGGGCCGTCAGTACCTCGGCGCGTTACGGGACCGCTGCACCCGCGTGGTGCGGCGGTCCTTCGCGTTCCAGCACGCCTTGTGCCAGTGCCTGCGCTCGTCCACGCCCGAGTGCTCGGGCCAGGCCACCACGTGCGCGACCCCGGAGGGGATCTCCTGGTCGCAGCCGGGGCATCGGTAGCTCTTGCCGGCCGCGCTCGCGCCCGCCACGTGGCGCAGGCTCCACTGCTCGCCCTGCCAGCTCTCGGTGGGCTGGAAGCCGCCGTAGCGGCCCGCCGGTTCCCCGCCCGGGCGCGGGCTGTCTTCTCCGGCGCCCTTCGGGCGGTTGCGACGCGGGGACACGGGACACCTCACGGGATGTACGGGGCCAGGGGCATGTCCAGCCTACGCGGCACGGACAGGGGTAGGCGTCCGTCACCAACCCCCACAGATCTCCCCTGCATTTCGCAGAAAATCCGTCAATCTTCATGCCAAGCCGTGCCTTTGGCACGTGTCATGCGTTGTTGCCCGTAGGGGGAGTGCCTGCGTCGGCGCCAAGGAGGCAGGAGTGCGATGCGTGTAGGTAGTTTTGTTCTGGCCGCCCAGTTCCCGGGACAGGGGCAGGGGGAGGCGCTGCACCGCGCGGTGCGGTCCGCCGAGGTGGCCGAGGAGGCGGGCCTGGACTCGGTCTGGCTCGCCGAGCACCACTTCGTGCCGTACGGCACGTGTCCGTCCGCCGTGACCCTCGCCGCGCTCCTTCTCGGGCGTACGCGGCGCATCCGGGTCGGCACCGCGGTCAGCGTCCTGCCGACCGTGCATCCCGTGGCCCTGGGCGAGCAGGCGGCCCTGCTGCACCTGACGTCCGGCGGGCGCTTCTCGCTGGGCGTGGGGCGGGGCGGGCCGTGGGTCGACCTGGAGGTCTTCGGATCCGGCCTCGACGCGTACGAGAAGGGCTTCCCGGACTCGCTCGACCTGCTGCTGCGGTGGCTGAACGAGCCCCGGGTCGCGAGCGACACCGACCGCTTCCCGTTCCGCGAGGTCGCCGTGGTGCCCCGGCCGCAGGAGGCCCTGACCGGCACCGGCCCGGACTCCGTGGACGCGGCGGACGGGCCGGAGGTGATCGTCGCCTGCACCTCGCCGTCCAGCGTGCGACTCGCGGCGGAGCGCGGTCTGCCGATGCTGCTCGGCATGCACGTCGGCGACGAGGAGAAGGCCGAAATGGTGGCGTTGTGGCGGAGGCACGCGCAGGCCGCGGGGCGTACGCCGGAGGAGGTCCGTGGGGCCGCGCACGTCTCGGCGGGGGTCGCGCAGATCGCGGACCGGCGCCTGGACGCGGCGGAGACGCTCCAGAAGGCGATGCCGGGCTGGCTCAAGCAGGGGCTCGACGCGCACGTCACCGTGGACGGCCGCGCCCGGGCCATGCGGGACCCGCTCGCGTACACGGAGCTGCTCTGCGGACTGCATCCGGTGGGCACCCCGCAGCTGTGCGCGGACCGGATCGCGGCCACCTCGGAGCGCACGGGGATCACCCGCTTCGCGCTGCTGGTGGAGGGATCGGGCGATCTGGCGACGACGGAGGAGAACGTCCGAAGGCTGGGTGCCGACGTGCTGCCCCAGCTCGGCTAGCCGTTGGGGCGGGGGAGCTGCCGCTCCGGTACTAGAACACCTCCCGCGTACGGAGCGGCAGCAAAAGGCGTCAGCAGTCCCGCAGTTCGGGCGACTGGTTGAGCAGCTGGCCCCGGATCGAGGTGAACCGGGCGAGCCTGTCGTCCACAGAAGCATCGAGCGGGAACACCGCCACACGGTGGCAGTTCTGGAATGCGAGCCGCACTCCGAAGTGGCGCTGAAGAGCGCCGCGAATGGCGTCACTCGCCAGAGCCCGCAGGAGCTGGCCGCGCGCCTGCTCGGTGGGGGGAGGCGTCTGGTTGTCGGCGAACTCTCCGCCGTCGACCTTCAGCTGGGCCACCAGGGAGCTGATCATCTCCCATGCGTAAGGCAGGGAGGTCCGGACGCAGTCGACGAATTCCGCTTCATCGACCTCGCCTCGCTCGGCCTGTTCCAACAGCGCCGGTGAGACGTCGAGCGACATGGGTTCTCCTCTCGCACCCCCGGGGAGCGGGGGCTTCCGGACAGGGCAGGGGCCCGTGCACGCAGCGTGCATGCACGGCGACCTCCTGCTTATACGTTAAGCATCGGATCGGCCCGGCACCAGGAGATTGGGAACATAACCGGCCAGGATCGAACAGGTTCATCGATGGAGGAATCGCGCGGAGCACCTGGGGTCGAGTAGCGTTGCGCACCATGCGTCTCGTCATTGCCCGTTGCTCCGTGGATTACGCGGGCCGGCTCACCGCCCATCTCCCGTCGGCCCCCCGCCTGATCCTCGTGAAGGCGGACGGCAGTGTCTCCATCCACGCGGACGACCGGGCCTACAAACCCCTCAACTGGATGTCCCCGCCCTGCACCTTGAAGGAGGGGACGGGGGACGACGCGGGCGTCTGGACCGTCGTGAACAAGGGCGGCGAGAAACTGATCATCACGATGGAGGAGATCCTGCACGACTCCTCGCACGAACTGGGCGTCGATCCCGGCCTCATCAAGGACGGCGTGGAAGCGCACCTCCAGGAACTGCTCGCCGACCGGATCGAGACGCTCGGCGAGGGTTATTCGCTGATCCGGCGCGAGTACATGACGGCGATCGGCCCGGTGGACATCCTCTGCCGCGACGCCGACGGGCAGACCGTCGCCGTCGAGATCAAGCGGCGCGGCGAGATCGACGGCGTGGAGCAACTCACGCGCTATCTGGAGCTGTTGAACCGCGACCCGCACCTGGCCCCCGTGAAGGGCATCTTCGCCGCCCAGGAGATCAAGCCGCAGGCCCGCGTGCTCGCCACGGACCGCGGCATCGGCTGCACGGTCCTGGACTACAACGCGATGCGCGGCATCGAGGACGACAAGCTGCGGCTCTTCTAGGAGTTCCCCATACGCGGGAGTTCGCCGTACGTAGGAGTTCGCCGTACGCGAGAGGGCCGGGTCCACGGGGACCCGGCCCTCTTCCGCTTACGGGCGTCCGTCCGGCCCGTGCGTCAGGCCGTCGACGCGGAGCCGGACGCGGTGTCGCTCGTCGCCGGGCCGCCCGTGGGGCCGCTCGCCGAGTTCGACGTGTCCGGGGACGACGGCGGATCCGGCGTCGGGTCCGTCGTCGGCGGCGGGGTGGTCGGCGGCTTCGTCGTGGGCGGCTTGGTCGTCGGCGGCTTCGTGGTCGGCGGCTTGGTCGTCGGGGGCTTGGTCGTGGGCGGCTTCGTCGTCGGCTTGTCCGTGGGCTTGTCCGACGGCTTGCCCGAGGGGTCGCCGGACGGCTTGCCGGTGCCGCTGGGCTTGTCCGAGGGAGTGCCCGTGCCGCTCGGCGCGTCGTCCGCGGTGCCGGGGATGTTGTCGGGGCCGTCGTCGTCCGGGCGGCTCGTCGAGTCCTTCGCGGGCTTGTCGGCGGTCAGGCCGTCGTCGCCCTGCTCCTCGCTCGCCGACTGCTCCGTCTTGACCTTGTCGGGCGGGTTGTCGTTGTTGTCCGACGTGGCGCCGAGGGTCACCACCGTGCCGAGCACGGCGGCGAGCAGGGCTCCCGCGCCCGCCGCCACGAGGTTGCGCCGGGTGCCGTTGACGATGGAGCGGCGGGTCGGCGCCGGTCCGGCACCGGCGCCGGACGCGGCGTTGCGGGTGACCAGGGTCTCGGGCTCCGGGGGCGGTGCGGGCAGCGCGAAGGCCGCCGGTACGCCGCCGGGCGGGGACGCGGACTCCTCGTAGCGCGCGTCGGGCACCTCTTCGCCCGCGGCGGCCGTGCTCGCGCCGGGCAGCATGCCGCCCGAGCGGTCGACGATCAGGGCGAGGGCCCGGCGGCCGGAGATCATGCCCCGCTTGTCGGCGAGCGCGCCCCGCAGGCCGATGGAGGCCTCCAGCTCGACGCGGGCCCGGTCGAGGTCCCCGCCGCAGAGCGCGAGGATGCCGAGCTCGTGGTGGAAGTACGCCTCCTCGGCGACCTCGCCCGCGATCCGCGCCGCTTCCTGGCCCGCGCGCAGGGCACGCTCCCAGGAGCCCCAGTCGAGCCCTCCGGCGAAGGCGGGCGCGACCGTACGGGCGAGCAGGACCGCGGCGCTCTCCTCGCCGGCCGCGGGCTCCCCGGAAGCGGTCTGCCCCGCCACCAGGACGCCCAGCGCGGCGAGCACGGCGTCCGCCTCGGCCACGACCCGCTCCGGGCCGACCGAGGGGTGCCCCGCCCACCAGGCGTAGTGCTGGGCGGCGCTCTGGGCCCGCTCGGCGCTGTCGTCCGCGTACCCGGCGGCTTCGAGCTGGGTGCGCACCCCGGCGGCGAGGCGGTAGTGCGAGCCGACGGGGGTGACGAGCGCGGCGGAGACCAGCTCGGCCAAGGCCGCGTCCGCGTGGGTGTCGCCCACGAGGGCGGGCAGATGCGCCTGGTGCGGCAGTTCACCGCCGAGCGCGACGGCGAAGCGCAGCGTGGTGCGCGCCGACGGGCTGAGGCGGGAGGCGAGCAGCACGGCGGGCGCCGCGCCGTCGGCCAGCGAGGGCAGCGGGACCTCGTGGCCCTCGGTGCCGAAGGGCGCGTCGACCGGTCCTTCGGCGTAGTAGCCGTACTCGTCGAAGGCGTTCGGGTCGGCGCGCAGCTGGTCGCGCTGGCGCAGCAGGGCGCCCGCCTGGACGAAGCGCAGGGGCAGGCCCTCCGACTCGAACCAGAGGTCGCCTGCCCAGCCCGCCTCGTCGTCCGTCAGGACGCGGCCGACGGCGCGCTCCAGGAGTTCGAGGCCGCCGCCGCGGCCGAGGCCGCCGAGGAAGACCTCTTCGAGGTGCGAGTCGGGGGACGGCGCCGCGACGTCGGGGGTCGCGGAGATGAGGAAGGCGCACTCGGGTGTCGCGTCGAGCAGCTCTTCGAGGGCGGCCGCGCCGAACTCCAGGTCGTCCAGGACGACGACCGCGCCGATCTCGTGGACGAGTTCGAGCAGCAGGGCGCGGTCGGGGCGGTGCAGGGGTGCGTCGTAGACCGCGGCGAAGAGGTCCTGGAGCAGGTCGGCGGGCGTCTTGTGGTAGCCGGAGAGCCGGATCACTCCGTCCGGTGCGAGGTCCGCGCAGTCTTCGGCGACGGCGTTCAGGAGCGACGTGCGCCCCGAGCCCGCCGGGCCGGTGAGCCGCACCGAGCGCCCGCGGGCGAGCAGGCGCACGAGTCGCTCGCGCTCCTCCTGGCGTTCCAGGAGCGGCATGCGGGGCAGGGCGGGACCCGGCGGCACGGGCGGCGCCGAGGCGCGGCGCTGCTCGGCCCGCTCGGCGGCGGTGCGCTTGACGGGCCGCGTCGGCCGCTCGCCGGGCGGGCAGGGTTCGATCTCGCTGCCGTCGACGGGGTTCACGGTGAGCAGGAAGTCGCCCGAGACGAGCTGGACGGTGCGGGCGAGCGCGGGTGCGGGCTGCCCGAAGTCCGGCGTCAGAGGATCGCGCGGTGGGCGCACGGGACGCGCCGAATCGTCGTCGTTGATGCCGTCATGGCCGTACTCTTCCGGTCCCCGGTTCATCGGGTCCATGGTCAAAGCCCCCCAGATGCGTCGTGTACACAGCCCCCTCCGGCCTTGTGCACACTGCGCTGTCGCTTCTGGTCCGGTGCCCCCGCTCGGGCGTCTGTCTTCGTCATGACGGTGGGCGACCGAACCCTAGACCTTCGCTCAGTATCTCCGAACGGGCGGGGTACCGCCCCGTCCGAGACGTCACAGTCTCGTGAGGATTGTGCGCGAGATGCGTTTGATGCCCGGATGCCCCGGAGATCGTCGCGCATCACACGCGGGGAAGCGATTCCACCCCGATGCCGCCCTCGATGGCGAGGATGCGGTGGAGCCGGGTGGCCACCAGCAGGCGCTGCATCTGGGGCGGCACGTGGCGCAGCACGAGGCGGCGTCCGCACCGTCCCGCGCGCCGGTGCGCGCCCATGATGACGCCGAGTCCCGTGGCGTCCCACGAGTCGAGTTCGGACAGGTCGAGCACCAGGTCACCGGCGCCGTCGTCGACGGCCGAGTGCAGGACCGTTCGGGCGTCCGCCGCGCTGCGTACGTCGAGGCGTCCCCCGACGACCAGCTGGGCCTGGTCGCCCCTGATGTGCATATGCGCTCCCCGAGAGTGCTGAGTTTCCTGTGACGTGTGTTCCGTATGGCGTCTGCGTATGTCACTGCACTTGACTGCCGCATGGGCGAGGAAGTTGCCGTCTGTAAGCGAACCGATACCGAATTCACTCCGAGGGGTGACCCCGCACGGGTGTAAGCAGACGTCAGTGCTTGTAGAAGCCCTGCCCGCTCTTGCGGCCGATGTCACCGGCGTCAACCATCCGGCGCATCAGCTCGGGGGGCGCGAACTTCTCGTCCTGGGACTCCGTGTAGATGTTGCTCGTGGCGTGCAGCAGGATGTCGACGCCCGTCAGGTCGGCGGTGGCGAGCGGTCCCATGGCGTGCCCGAAGCCGAGCTTGCAGGCGACGTCGATGTCCTCGGCGGTGGCGACGCCGGACTCGTAGAGCTTGGCGGCCTCGACGACGAGCGCCGAGATCAGACGGGTCGTCACGAAGCCGGCGACGTCGCGGTTCACGACGATGCAGGTCTTGCCGACGGACTCGGCGAACTCACGGGTGCGGGCGAGGGTTTCGTCGCTCGTCTTGTAGCCGCGCACCAGTTCGCACAGCTGCATCATCGGCACCGGCGAGAAGAAGTGGGCGCCCACGACCCGCTCCGGACGCTCCGTCACGGCCGCGATCTTCGTGATCGGGATGGCGGAGGTGTTCGACGCGAGCACGGCGTCCTCCCGCACGAGTTTGTCGAGCGTACGGAAGATCTCGTGCTTGACCTCGAGCTTCTCGAAGACGGCCTCGACGACGATGTCCGCGTCGGCGACGGCGTCCATGTCGGTGCTCGTCGTGATGCGCCCGAGCGCCGCCTCGGCGTCCTCGGCGGCGAGCTTGCCCTTGCTCACGAACTTGTCGTACGACGCCTTGATCCCGTCGGTGCCACGGGTCAGGGCCTCATCGGTGACGTCGCGCAGGACGACGTCCCAGCCCGCCTGGGCGGAGACCTGAGCGATGCCGGACCCCATGAGTCCGGCTCCGATGACGGCGAGCTTCCGTGCCACTGTTCCGACTCCCCTACCGCTTATCACGCCTGGCTTACACGCTGTTTACGTTTGCCCTTCCGGCGGACATTAGCGGTCGTGAGCGCGGCTGTGGCGGTGAAGAGACGCGCGTCACGTCTCAGATGACGGACATCACACTGGTACGGCGCACCCGGGTCATTCAGCGCCCCGTACCGCGTAGTTGAGGACCTTCTCGCCCAGCAGGTCCTCCATTTCGTCGAGCAGCACCAGGGCGTCGCGCGACACTTCGGCGGGCTTGCGGCACTTGACCATCTCGTCGCCGATCCACGCCATGAGGGTGCTGTGGACCCAGGAGAGCTGACCCGCGATCAGGCCGGGCAGGGGGTCGTCGGCGGCGGCCTTCGTCTCGGCGGCGAGGGTCTCGGTGAGGCGGCCGAGCGCCTCCTGCTGGATCTCCCAGAGTCGGGAGCGCAGCGCGTGGGCGTCGGTGATGACCTTCATGAAGTCGGCCCAGCCCGTGAAGAGCCCGACGGACGGCGAGACGCCCTCCACGTCCGAGCGCAGCTCGCGCAGGATCGCGGCGGCGGCGGACTCCCCCGGGCGACGGCCGCGCACATGGCCGGAGAGCCGGTCGACGACGGACTCGCCCCGGTCGAGGAAGAGGTCCTCCTTGGCCGGGAAGTAGTTGTAGACGGTGTTCACGGAGACGTCCGCGGCCTCCGCGACGTCCGCGACGGTCACCGTGACGAAGCCGTGCTCCAGGAAGAGCCCCGTGGCGATGTCCGAGATCCGCTGCTTCGTCTGCCGCTTCTTGCGCTCCCTGAGTCCTTCAGCCATGCCCTCACCCTACGGCCATGGACTAGGGCCACTAAAAACTTGGAGTCATTGCAAAATTTAAAAGACTCTGTTTTTGTGGTCGCCATGGCAATCATCAGCACGGCCGGGCTCACCCGGACCTTCCGGACCAAGCGCGCCACCGTCGAAGCGGTGCGCGGCATCGACCTCACCGTCGCCCCCGGCGAGATCCTGGGCTTCCTCGGGCCGAACGGCGCGGGCAAGACGACGACGCTGCGCATGCTCACCACGCTCCTGCCGCCCACCGGCGGCGCCGCCACCGTCGCGGGCATCGACCTGGCCCGCGACCCCGCCGCCGTACGGCGCAAGATCGGTTACGTGGCCCAGTCCGGCGGCGTCGACCTGACCGTCTCCGTACGCGAGGAGCTGATCACCCAGGGGCGGCTCTACCGCCTGACGAAGCCCCAGGCCGAGGCCCGTGCCGCGGAGTTGGCCGCCGAGCTGGGTCTCGCCGAGTTCCTCGACCACACGTGCGCGACCCTCTCCGGGGGCCGGCGCAGGCGTCTCGACATCGCCATGGGGCTCATGCACCGGCCCGACGTGCTCTTCCTCGACGAGCCGACCACCGGGCTCGACCCGGGCAGCAGGGCCGACCTGTGGGCGCTGGTGCGGCGGCTGCGCGACGACCACGGCACCACCGTCGTCCTGACCACGCACTACCTCGACGAGGCCGACGCGCTCTGCGACCGCCTGGTGGTCATCGACCAGGGCGTCGTGGTCGCCGAAGGCACGCCGAGCGCGCTCAAGCTCCGGTACGGCGGCTCCATCGACGCCTCCCTCCAGGACACGTTCCTCGCGATCACCGGACGTGACCTCGCTCCGGCGGACACGACGCCCGTCGCCGTCTGACCTCCCGCCCCCCCGACTCTCCCCCGAACCCCAGGACCCCTCATGACCGCGCTGCTCTCCGACACCGCGCTGATCTTCGGGCGGTACGCCCGCCAGACCCTGCGCTCCAAGTTCCAGATCCTCTTCGGCGTCCTGATGCCGCTGCTCTACCTGCTCTTCTTCGGCCCGCTCCTGACCGGCCTGCCGCTCGGCCCGCGCGGCGACTCCTGGCAGGTGCTCGTGCCGGGGCTGCTGCTGCAACTCGGCCTCTTCGGCGCCTCGTACAGCGGTTTCGCGCTCATCATCGAGAAGCAGTTCGGCGTGGTGGAGCGGATGCGTGTGACACCGGTCAGCCGCCTCGCACTGCTGCTGGGGCGGGTGCTGCGCGATGCCGCGCTCTTCGTCTTCCAGGCGGTGCTGCTGGTCCTGGCCGCCGTGGTGATGGGGCTGCGGGCCCCGCTCGCCGGCATCCTCATCGGCTTCGCGTTCGTGGGGGTCCTGACGGTCGTCCTCGCGTCCCTGTCGTACGCGCTCGCGCTGCTCGTCTCCAAGCCGCACGAGTTCGGTCCCGTCGTCAACGCGGTGAGCATGCCCTCGATGCTGCTCTCCGGCCTGATGCTGCCGATGGCGCTCGCGCCGGGCTGGCTGGACGTGCTCTCGCACCTCATGCCGTTCCGCTACCTCGTGGACGCGGTACGGGCTGCCTACGTGGGCGAGTACGCGGGCACGGCGATGCTGTACGGCGTCCTGACCGCCGCCGCGCTCGCGCTGGCGTCCGTGACGGTCGGCACACGTGTCTTCCGGAGGGCCGGCGCGTAACTAGGCTGACCTCATGGTCAATCTGACGCGCATCTACACCAGGACCGGCGACCAGGGCACCACCGCCCTCGGTGACATGAGCCGGACCGCCAAGACCGATCTGCGGATCTCGGCGTACGCCGACGCCAACGAGGCCAACGCCGCCATCGGCACGGCGATCGCCCTCGGACAGCTCGACGAAGAGGTCGTGAAGGTCCTGGTCCGGGTCCAGAACGACCTCTTCGACGTGGGCGCCGACCTGTCCACGCCGGTCGTCGAGGAGCCCAAGTACCCGCCGCTGCGCGTCGAGCAGTCCTACGTCGACAAGCTGGAGAAGGACTGCGACCGCTTCCTGGACGAGCTGGAGAAGCTGCGCAGCTTCATCCTGCCGGGCGGCACGCCCGGTGCGGCGCTGCTGCACCAGGCGTGCACGGTCGTCCGGCGGGCCGAGCGGTCGACGTGGGCGGCCTTCGAGGTGCACGGGGAGGTCATGAACCCCCTGACGGCGACCTATCTCAACCGTCTCTCCGACCTCCTGTTCATCCTGGCCCGTGCGGCCAACAAGGAGGTCGGCGACGTGCTGTGGGTGCCGGGCGGCGAGCGCTAGCCGCTTCGCCGGGCGGTCGGCCGCTCTTCGGCGGGCGCTTCGTGGTGCGTCACGGAGTTCCCCGCGTCCCTGCCGGGCCCGACCGCCGGGGCCTTCTTCGGGAAGACCGTGTACGTCCCGGCGATGATCACGTTGATGCCGATCAGCCACAGCATCCGCTGCTGCCAGGCCCGCAGCGACCCGATGTCCCCGTCGTCCCCGACGTACCAGACCGCTCCCTGCAACAGCGCCATGGCGATCAGTCCCGCCAGGATCCAGCGGGCGGCGATCTTCCACTCGTGGACCGCGCGGGCCACGCCGTACTTCGGGGTCGACGGCGGCGGGCCGCCCGCGAAGCGGTGGGCGACGCGGACGTCCACCCACTTGATCGTGTAGTGGCCGAGCGCGACGGAGTAGCCGATGTAGACGGCGGCGAGTCCGTGCTTCCAGTCCGGCTCCGCGCCGTTCTTCAGGTCGATCGCGGTCACGACGAGCAGGACGACCTCGAGAACCGGCTCGCACAGCAGGACGGCGGCACCGGTGCGCGGCATCTTCGCCGCGTAGCGCAGGGCAAGGCCGCCGGCCAGCAGCACCCAGAAGCCGACCTCGCAGATGATGATCAGCGTGACGATCACGGTTCGCTCCTCTCGGTCACCTTTCCAGGCTCCCGCCCCCGAGCGCGCTGATCGTCGTCGTCAGTGACGAAACCCGACTGCATCCTTCGATGTAGCGCGCGGTTCCTCCCCCAGGATCAGGCATGGCCCCCGCACGCCGTGTTGGATGGGTGCATGGCCCCGCTCCTCCCCCGCCCGCACCGCGTCGACGTACGGATCTCCGTGGCCAGCGCGCTCGCCGGGCTCGTGTTCTGGGGGCTCGGTCTCGAGATGCAGACCGACCGGCCGCTCGGCCCCGCCTGGGGGCTCGCCCCGCTCTTCGTGCTCGCGGGCCTCGAGCTGCTGCGCAGGAGCAGGCCGCAGTTCGCCCTGGCCGTGGGCACGGTCGCCCTGGTCGCCGACCAGTTCACGGCCGGCAACCTCGCCTCGGTCATGATGTTCACGGACATCATGTACGCGGCCGTGGTGTACGGGACTCCGGCCGCCGCCCGGCGCATCCCGGTGACCACCGGGCTGATCACGGTGGCGGTGACCATCGGGTTCCTTGCCTGGTGGAAGGAGCCGGAGGCGCTCCTCATCGGCGTGGTCACCGGCCTGGTGTCCTTCGCCCCCGCCACCACCGGCGTCCTCGTCCGCACCCACCGCGAGGCCGCCGGCGCCGCGCGCCTGCGGGCCGAGCAGACCGCGCTGCTCGCCGAGATGGACCGCGTCCAGGCGATCACGGCCGAGCGGGCCCGGATGGCCCGCGAGCTGCACGACATGGTGGCCAACCACCTCTCGGCGATCGCCATCCACTCCACGGCCGCGCTCTCCCTGGACGACCCGAAGACCACCCGCGACGCCCTCGCCGTCATCCGCGAGAACAGCGTCGAGGGCCTGGCCGAGATGCGCCGCCTCATCGGGATCCTCCGGGACTCCAGCGAGGACAGGGAGCCGGCGGCCACCCCCACCCTGATCGGCCTCGGCGCCCTGGTGGGCAACGCCCGTACCAATGGTCTGGACGTCACCCTCGACGACACCCGCACCCCGGAAGACTCCAAGCTCCCCGCCCCGGTGGAGCTCGCGGCGTACCGCATCGTCCAGGAGTCCCTGACCAACGCCCTCAAGCACGCCTCGCCCGGCCTGGTGACCGTGACGCTCACCCAGCGGCGCCGCTCCCTCGACGTCCTGGTGACCAGCCCGTACGACTCGCCCTCGGGACCGCGCGCCCCCGGCTCCGGAGCCGGCCTCGTCGGCATGCGCGAGCGCACCGAACTCCTCGACGGGACCTTCGGGTCGGGTCCGGAGAGCGGCCCGGACGGCAAGGTGTGGATCGTGCGGGCGACGCTGCCGGTGGACCCCCTGGACCTCGACCCCGCAGATGAAGGAGTGACCGAATGATCCGCGTGCTCGTCGCCGAGGACCAGTCAGCCGTACGGGCGGGGCTCGTCCTGATCCTGCGCAGCGCCCCGGACATCGAAGTGGTCGCGGAGGCCTCGGACGGCGAGGAAGCGGTGGCGCTCACCCGTGAACTGCGGCCCGATCTGGTCCTCATGGACATCCAGATGCCGCGCCTGGACGGCGTCTCGGCGACCCGGCAGGTCGTCGCCGAGGAGCTCGCGGACGTGCTCGTCCTGACCACCTTCGACCTCGACGAGTACGTCTTCGGCGCGCTGCGCGCGGGCGCATCCGGCTTCCTCCTGAAGAACACCGAGGCCAAGGACCTCCTGGAGGCGGTCCGTGCGGTCGGCCGCGGCGAGGGCCTGATCGCCCCGGCCGTCACCCGGCGGCTGATCGCCGAGTTCGCGGCGCCCAGGACCGCGCGCCCCCGGCGGGCGAACGGACCCGATCCCGCCATCCTCGACACCCTCACGCGACGCGAGCGCGAGGTCCTCGCGTGCCTCGGCGAGGGGCTGTCGAACGCGGAGATCGCGGGGCGCCTCGACATGGCGGAGGCGACGGTGAAGACCCACGTCAGCCGACTGCTCGGCAAGCTGGAGCTGCGCAGCAGGGTCCAAGCGGCCGTGTTGGCACAGGAGTTGGGTGTATGAGCCCGGCTGCACCGGTTTCGACCGGTGCGATCCGGCCATTGGTTCAGACCTCTTGACCGCTGGTCCAGACCTTTCTATTCTCGCGGCACTGCGGTGAGCACTCCCCCACGTGTTCACGGGCGGCGCAGGGTTCCACCCCTATGACCCCCGGATCTCACCCGAGGAGCACACAGTGCGCTTCAGACACAGAGCCGTGGCAGGCCTCACCACCCTGCTGCTCCCGCTCGCCACTTTGGTCGCGCTCGGCGGTCCCGCCGAAGCCGCACCGGAAGCCGCCCCCGCGGCCACCGCCACGTACGCCAAGACCCAGGACTGGGGCAGCGGCTTCGAGGGCAAGTGGACCGTCAAGAACACCGGCACCACCACCATCAGCGCCTGGGCCGTCGAGTGGGACTTCCCCACCGGCACGAAGGTGTCCTCCGCCTGGGACGCCACCGTCACCAACTCCGGCAACCACTGGACCGCCAAGAACCTCGGCTGGAACGGGACGCTCGCCCCCGGCGCCTCGGTCTCCTTCGGGTTCAACGGCTCGGGCGCCGGATCGCCCTCCAACTGTACGATCAACGGCGGCAGTTGTGACGGCGGCAGCGTCCCCGGCGACAACCCGCCCTCGGCCCCCGGCACCCCCACCACGTCCGACATCACCAACACCTCGGTGAAGCTGGACTGGAAGGCGGCCACCGACGACAAGGGCGTCAAGAACTACGACGTCCTGCGCGACGGCGCCAAGGTCGCGACCGTCACCGGAACGTCGTACGCCGACAGCGGTCTGACCGCCGGCACCGACTACTCCTACACGGTCCAGGCCCGCGACACCGCGGACCAGACCGGACCGGCGTCCGGCGCCGTCAAGGTGCACACCACCGGCGGCGGCACCGACCCGGGCCCCGGCCCCGGTGACAAGGTCAAGCTCGGTTACTTCGCCCAGTGGGGCGTCTACGGACGCAACTACCACGTGAAGAACATCGACACCTCGGCCTCCGCCTCCAAGATCACGCACATCAACTACGCCTTCGGCAACGTCCAGGGCGGCAAGTGCACCATCGGCGACGCCTACGCCGACTACGACAAGGCCTACACGGCCGACCAGTCGGTCGACGGCAAGGCGGACACCTGGGACCAGCCCCTGCGCGGCAACTTCAACCAGCTGCGCAAGCTCAAGGCCAAGCACCCGAACATCAAGGTCCTGTGGTCCTTCGGCGGCTGGACCTGGTCCGGCGGCTTCACCGACGCCATGAAGAACCCGGCCGCCTTCGCCAAGTCCTGCCACGACCTGGTGGAGGACCCGCGCTGGGCCGACGTCTTCGACGGCATCGACCTGGACTGGGAGTACCCCAACGCCTGCGGCCTGACCTGCGACACCAGCGGCCCGGCCGCCATGAAGAACATGATGCAGGCGTTCCGCACCGAGTTCGGCAAGGACGCCCTGGTCACCGCCGCCATCACCGCGGACGGCTCCAGCGGCGGCAAGATCGACGCGGCCGACTACGGCGGCGCCTCGCAGTACGCCGACTGGTTCAACGTGATGACGTACGACTTCTTCGGCGCGTGGGCGGCCAAGGGCCCGACGGCCCCGCACTCCCCGCTCACCTCGTACGCCGGCATCCCGCAGGAGGGCTTCACCTCCGCCGACGCGATCTCCAAGCTGAAGGCGAAGGGCGTGCCCGCGAGCAAGCTCCTGCTCGGCATCGGCTTCTACGGCCGCGGCTGGACCGGCGTCACCCAGAAGGAGCCCGGCGGCACGGCGACCGGCGCCGCGCAGGGCACGTACGAGGCGGGCATCGAGGACTACAAGGTCCTCAAGAACAGCTGCCCCGCCAACGGCACGATCGCCGGCACGGCCTACGCCCACTGCGGCACCAACTGGTGGTCCTACGACACCCCGGCCACCGTCAAGAGCAAGATGGCCTGGTCGAAGCAGCAGGGCCTGGGAGGCGCCTTCTTCTGGGAGTTCAGCGGTGACACCACCAACGGCGAGTTGGTGAGCGCCATCAACGACGGCCTGAAGTAACAGGGCCGCCGCTCCACGGACGAAGCCGGGAAGACAAGTACGCCCCTTGTCTTCCCGGCTTCTCGCGTTCTAGGCCACGTTGACCCGCTGGCCGGGAGGCGCCGCCTCCAGCCAGGCCAGGAAACCGGTCAGCGCGTCCTCGCCCATCGCGAGCTCCAGGCGGACGCCGCGGTGCAGACAGCCGAGGACGATCGCGTCCGAGAGCAGCGCGAGCTCCTCCTCGCCGTCCGGGGAGCGCCGGTCGACGACCTCGATGGCCGAGCGCTCCAGGACCCGACGGGGCCGGGGAGCGTACGAGAAGACGCGGAACCACTCGATCCGGTCGCCGTTGTAGCGGGCGACGCCGTAGCCCCAGCCCTTGCCGGACGTGTCGCCCTTCTCCGGGGCGTCCCAGCGCAGGCTGCAGTCGAAGGTGCCGCCCGAACGCTGGATGAGCCGGCGCCGGAGCCCGAAGACGAAGAGCCCCACCAACACCAGAACGACCAACACGAGTCCGCACACGAGCAGAGTGAGGATCATCGGCACCGACCTCCTCGCCTCTTCGAAACGGACCAACAGAATTGCACCCGCATTGCCTCAGCCGCGACCCGGTCCGGATTGCTCCGGACCTGGCCGCGGCTGAGTCACGTCAAACGCCGTCGCGCCGGTTTCAGCGCGACGCCACCGCCCGCAGTCGGACGTCCGCGCGACGCTCGGCGGAGGCGTCGGCCTCCGACTTCGCGCGCTCGAGCGCCCGCTCCGCACGCTGGACATCGATCTCGTCCGACAGCTCGACGATCTCAGCAAGCAGTGACAGCTTGTTGTCCGCGAAGGAGATGAACCCTCCGTGGACGGCCGCGACGACGGTGTCGCCGTCGCTCGTACGAATGGTCACCGGGCCCGACTCCAGCACACCGAGCAGCGGCTGGTGACCGGGCATGACGCCGATGTCGCCGGACGTGGTGCGCGCGACGACCAGGGTGGCCTCGCCGGACCAGACACTGCGGTCCGCGGCGACCAGCTCGACATGCAGCTCAGCAGCCAAGGGTGGCTCCTCGGGTCACCACCCGGCGGCTTCGCCGGGTGTTGGGTCAAATTCTAGTGGGCGTATCGGGAGGGGCGGGACCGGCCCACCCCTCCCGTGAGTCATGGACTCAGGAGACGCCGAGCTCCTTGGCCTTCGCCTTCAGGTCCTCGATGCCACCGCACATGAAGAACGCCTGCTCGGGGAAGTGGTCGTACTCACCGTCGATGATCGAGTTGAACGCGGCGATCGACTCGTCGAGCGGCACGTCCGAACCGTCCAGGCCGGTGAACTGCTTGGCGGCGTGGGTGTTCTGCGACAGGAAGCGCTCGACGCGACGGGCGCGCTGAACGACCAGCTTGTCCTCTTCGCTGAGCTCGTCGATGCCGAGGATCGCGATGATGTCCTGGAGGTCCTTGTACTTCTGCAGGATGCCCTTGACGCGCATGGCGGCGTCGTAGTGGTCCTGCGCGATGTAGCGCGGGTCCAGGATGCGGGACGTCGAGTCCAGCGGGTCCACCGCCGGGTAGATGCCCTTCTCCGAGATCGGACGCGACAGCACGGTCGTCGCGTCGAGGTGCGCGAAGGTCGTGGCCGGGGCCGGGTCGGTGAGGTCGTCCGCGGGGACGTAGATCGCCTGCATCGAGGTGATCGAGTGACCACGCGTCGAGGTGATGCGCTCCTGGAGGAGGCCCATCTCGTCGGCCAGGTTCGGCTGGTAACCCACCGCGGAGGGCATACGGCCGAGCAGGGTCGAGACCTCGGAACCGGCCTGCGTGAAGCGGAAGATGTTGTCGATGAAGAACAGCACGTCCTGCTTCTGCACATCGCGGAAGTACTCCGCCATGGTCAGACCGGCCAGGGCGACGCGCAGACGCGTGCCCGGCGGCTCGTCCATCTGGCCGAAGACCAGGGCGGTCTTGTCCAGAACGCCCGACTCTTCCATCTCGTCGATGAGGTCGTTGCCCTCACGGGTGCGCTCGCCGACGCCGGCGAACACGGAAACGCCCTCGTGCAGCTTGGCCACACGCATGATCATTTCCTGGATGAGGACGGTCTTGCCGACGCCCGCTCCACCGAACAGACCGATCTTTCCACCCTTGACGTACGGGGTGAGAAGGTCGACGACCTTCAGGCCGGTCTCGAACATCTCGGTCTTCGACTCGAGCTGGTCGAAGGCCGGGGCCTTGCGGTGGATCGGCCAGCGCTCGGTGACGTCGGCCTCGGCCTCGGGGTGGTTCAGGATCGCACCGAGGGTGTTGAACACCTTGCCCTTGGTGATGTCACCGACGGGGACGGTGATGCCCGCGCCCGTGTCGGTCACCGCGGCCTGGCGGACCAGGCCGTCGGTGGGCTGCATGGAGATCGCGCGGACGATGCCGTCGCCGAGGTGCTGGGCGACCTCGAGCGTCAGCGTCTTCTTCTCGCCGTCCTTGGCCGGGTCGGCCACCTCGACGTGAAGCGCGTTGTAGATGTCCGGCATCGCGTCGACGGGGAACTCCACGTCGACGACCGGGCCGATCACCCGGGCGACGCGGCCCGTGGCAACGGCCGTATCAACAGTGGTCGTCATTACTTGTCACTCCCCGCGGTCGCGTCGGCCAGGGCACTGGAGCCACCGACGATCTCGCTGATTTCCTGGGTGATTTCGGCCTGGCGGGCCGCGTTGGCAGAACGGGTGAGGGCGTTGATCAGGTCACCCGCGTTGTCGGTCGCCGACTTCATCGCGCGGCGCGTGGCGGCGTGCTTGGAAGCAGCCGACTGGAGCAGCGCGTTGTAGATCCGGCTCTCGACGTAGCGCGGCAGCAGGGCGTCGAGGACGTCCTCCGCCGACGGCTCGAAGTCGTACAGCGGGCGGGCCTCGTCACTCTGGCCCGCCTCCTCGGCGACCTTGTCGAGGCTGAGCGGGAGCAACCGGGAACCGGTCGCTTCCTGCGTCATCATCGAGATGAACTCGGTGTAGACGATGTGGAGCTCGTCCACGCCGCCCTCGGCCGTGTCCGTCTCGATGGCCTCGATCAGGGGTGCGGCGATCTCCTTGGCGTCCGAGTAGGAAGGGGCATCCGTGAAGCCCGTCCACTGCCCGGCGATCTTCCGCTCACGGAAGTTGTAGTGCGCGATGCCACGGCGGCCGACGATGTACGTGTCGACCTCCTTGCCCTCGCCCTTCAACTTCTCCGTGAGCTTCTCCGCACCCTTGATGGCGTTGGAGTTGAAGGCGCCGGCCAGACCGCGGTCGCTCGAGAGGAGCAGGACAGCGGCCCGGGTCGGAGCCTCGGCCTCGGTGGTCAGCGGGTGCTTGTCGTTGGCACCCGTGGCCACCGCGGTGACCGCGCGGGTGAGCTCGGTCGCGTACGGAGTGGAGGCGGTCACCTTGCGCTGTGCCTTGACGACACGCGAGGCGGCGATCATCTCCATCGCCTTGGTGATCTTCTTGGTCGCGGTGACGGATTTGATGCGACGCTTGTAGACCCGGAGCTGGGCTCCCATGAGTCAGGTCCCTTCCGTCGTCACTTGGACGCGTCGACGGCGGCCGGAGCGTCCTCGCCGAGCAGCTTGCCGTCCGAGGTCTCGAACTGCTTCTTGAACTCGGCGACGGCGTCGGCGATGGCCGTGATCGTGTCGTCGGACATCTTGCCGCCCTCCTTGATGGAGGTCATCAGGCCCTGCTCCTTGCGGTGCAGGTACTCGAGCAGCTCGCGCTCGAAGCGCCGGATGTCGGCGACCGGTACCTCGTCCATGCGGCCCGTGGTGCCGGCCCAGATCGAGATGACCTGGTCCTCGGTGGCCATCGGCTGGTACTGAGCCTGCTTGAGCAGCTCGACCATGCGCGAACCACGCTCGAGGGAGGCCTTCGACGCGGCGTCCAGGTCGGAACCGAAGGCGGCGAACGCCTCCAGCTCGCGGTACTGGGCGAGGTCCACGCGGAGCCGTCCTGACACCTGGCGGATCGCCTTGTGCTGGGCGGAGCCACCGACACGGGAGACCGAGATACCGACGTTCAGGGCCGGACGCTGACCGGCGTTGAACAGGTCGGACTCCAGGAAGCACTGGCCGTCGGTGATGGAGATGACGTTGGTCGGGATGAACGCCGACACGTCGTTCGCCTTGGTCTCGACGATCGGGAGACCCGTCATCGAGCCCTTGCCCATCTCGTCCGACAGCTTCGCGCAGCGCTCGAGCAGACGCGAGTGCAGGTAGAAGACGTCACCCGGGTAGGCCTCGCGCCCCGGCGGGCGGCGGAGCAGCAGGGACACGGCGCGGTAGGCGTCGGCCTGCTTCGAGAGGTCGTCGAAGATGATGAGGACGTGCTTGCCCTCGTACATCCACTGCTGGCCGATGGCCGAGCCGGTGTAGGGCGCCAGGTACTTGAAGCCCGCCGGGTCGGACGCCGGGGCGGCGACGATGGTCGTGTACTCCAGCGCGCCGGCCTCTTCGAGGGCACCGCGCACGGAGGCGATGGTGGAGCCCTTCTGACCGACGGCGACGTAGATGCAGCGCACCTGCTTGTTCACGTCGCCCGAGCGCCAGTTGTCGCGCTGGTTGATGATCGTGTCGACGGCCAGGGCGGTCTTGCCCGTCTGGCGGTCGCCGATGATCAGCTGACGCTGGCCACGGCCGATCGGGGTCATCGCGTCGACGGCCTTGTAGCCGGTCTCCATCGGCTCGTGGACCGACTTGCGGTCCATGACCGTGGGGGCCTGCAGCTCGAGGGCGCGGCGTCCGGACGTCTCGATCTCGCCGAGGCCGTCGATCGGGGCGCCGAGCGGGTCGACGACACGGCCGAGGTAGCCCTCGCCCACCGCGACCGACAGGACCTCGCCGGTACGGGTGACCGGCTGGCCCTCTTCGATGCCACTGAACTCGCCGAGGACGACGGCGCCGATCTCGCGCTCCTCAAGGTTGAGGGCGAGACCGAGGGTGCCGTCCTCGAACTTCAGCAGCTCGTTGGCCATGGCCGAGGGCAGGCCCTCGACCTTCGCGATGCCGTCACCGGCAACGGTGACCGAACCGACCTCCTCGCGCGAGGCCGCGTCCGGCTTGTACGCCTGGACAAAGTTCTCCAGTGCGTCCCGGATCTCCTCCGGCCGGATCGTGAGCTCCGCCATCTGGGTTCCCTGCTCTCCTTGTTGGGCCCGAAGTTTCACTTTGGGGGTCTGGGGACTCCCCCCAAGTAAGAGGTGAATCCTCTGCACGGCCCAACTAGGGCCGTCATTCCTACGTTTTGAGTTACTGCTAGCTCGCCATGCGGCGGTGCGCGTCCTCGAGGCGGTCCGCGATGCTGCCGTTGATGATCTCGTCGCCCACCTGCACCGTGATCCCGCCGAGGACCGAGGGGTCCACGTCGAGGTTCAGGTGCATCTGGCGGCCGTAGACCTTCGCGAGGACGGCACCGAGGCGCTGCTTCTGCCGGTCCGAAAGCGGAACGGCGGAGGTGACGACGGCGACCATCCGGTCCCGGCGGTCCGCGGCCAGCTTGGAGAGGGACTCGAGTCCCGCCTCCAGGCTACGTCCACGGGGCGCGGTCACGAGGCGCTCGACGAGCCGCTCCGTGACCTCGTTGGCCCGGCCACCGAGCAGGCTGCGCAGCAGCTCGCTCTTGGCCGCACCCGTGGCGGCGCGGTCGGTCAGCGCCGAGCGGAGGCCGGTGTTCGAGGAGACGATCCGGCCGAACCGGAACAGCTCGTCCTCGACGTCGTCCAGCGCGCCGGACTTCTGCGCGCCGGTCAGGTCGGCGAGGTTGGTGAGCTCCTCGAGGGCGTCCACCAGGTCACGCGACTGCGACCAGCGCGAGCGGACCATGCCGGCCACCAGGTCGGCGGTCTCGCCGCTCACCTGCCCGCCGAGCAGGCGCCCGGCGAGCTCCGCCTTGGCCTCACCGGACTGCGACGGGTCGGTCAGGACCCGGCGCAGGGAGACCTCACGGCTGAACAGCGCGGTGACCGAGGCCAGCTCGTCCGCGAGCCGCTTCACGTCCACCGAGGTGTTGTCGGTCAGCGCGTCGAGACGCTCGCGCGCGGCCGCGACGGCCTCGCGGCTGGCTCCGTGCGCTGTCATCGAGCCGCCTCGGCCTTCTCCTCGAGCTCGTCGAGGAAACGGTCGATGGTGCGGCTCTGCCGTGCGGAGTCCTCCAGGGACTCGCCGACGAGCTTGCCCGCCAGGTCGGTGGCCAGCTGGCCCACGTCCTGACGCAGCGACTGCGCGGCGGCCTTGCGGTCGGCGGCGAGCTGCGCGTGGCCTGCGGCCACGATCTCCTCGCGCTGACGCTGGCCTTCGGCGCGCATCTCGGCGATGAGCTGGGCGCCCTGCTCCTGCGCCTCCTGGCGCAGACGCGCGGCCTCGTGCCGAGCCTCGGCGAGCTGAGCCTTGTACTGCTCGAGCACGCTCTGGGCCTCGGTCTGAGCGGCCTCGGCCTTCTCGATACCGCCCTCGATCGCCTCCCGGCGCTCTTCCAGAACCTTGTTGATGTTCGGGAGGAGCTTCTTCCAGAAGAAGAAGAAGACGATGGCGAAGGCGATGGTGCCGACGAGCAGCTCGGGGCCCGGCGGAATGAGCGGGTTCTGCTCCTCCGCATGCTCGGCCGCCAGCTGTACCAGGTTGGCGATCACATCAGTGCCTTTCGTCGAACGGGGCTAATCGTCTTGGGCGATCAGGAGCCGTAGACGAACGGCATGACGATGCCGATGAGGGCGAGCGCCTCACAGAAGGCGAAGCCGAGGATCTGGTTGGCACGGATCAGACCAGCGGCTTCGGGCTGCCGGGCCAGAGCCTCGGTGCCCTTACCGAAGACGATGCCAACACCGATGCCGGGGCCGATCGCGGCGAGACCGTAACCAATGGAGCCGAGGGCCTTGAGGTCACCGGTGACGGCGGCGAGTTCGAGAGTCGCGGACATGCCGTTACTTCCTTCTCTTTCATGGACCGGTGGGGGTTGGCCACCGGGCGCTTTAGGGGTTGCGGAGGGGCTCAGTGGTGCTCGGCGAGAGCGCCCTGAATGTACGAGCAGGCAAGGAGCACGAAGACGTACGCCTGAACGGCCTGCACGAAGAGTTCGAAGAGGATCATGCCGATCGTCATCGCGAAGGAGACGCCGGCCGCGGGGATCAGCCAGCTGTTCAGCAGGTACCAGGAGGCGACGGTGAACATCACCAGCATCAGGTGACCGGCGAACATGTTGGCGAAGAGTCGCACCGCGTGCGTGAAGGGACGCACAAGCAGGTTCGAGAAGAACTCGATGAACGACACGAGCCACTTGATCGGACCGAGTGAGTTGTCGTAACCGGTGATGTTCTTCCAGCCACCGACGAAGCCATGCTTCTTGAAGGTGAGCGGCACCCAGATCAGGTAGACGATGACCGCCAGAACCACCGGGTAGGCGAAGATCGACGCGACCGGGAACTGTGCGAGCGGGATCACCGACCAGATGTTCATGATCCAGATGAAGAAGAAGAGCGACACCATGAGCGGGACGTACTTCTCGCCGTCCTTCTTGCCCATCGTCTCGTAGACGATGCCGCGGCGAACGAAGTCGTAACCGGCCTCGCCCACCATCTGCAGCTTGCCCGGAACAACCTTGGCCTTGCCGAACGCCGCGTAGAAGAAGGTGACAACGACGAGCGTGGCCAGCAAGGCAAGGAGCATCACCTTGTTGAACTCGAACCCACCGACGGTGAAGATCGGCTTGAAGAGGAACGAGTGCAGGCCCGGAGCCGGGAAGCCGCAGCCGTTGTCGGACATGATCCGACAGCTCCAATTGAAGGCGAGCTCAGTTTGGTCAGCACTCACCGCGGGCTCCTTCGGCGTGACGCATAGGTACGGCAACCTCGTTGTCGTGTCGGCGCGGCGCGCAGCCGCGATTCGGCACCAGACTGGTGTTTCGGATGTGGGCGCGGCGTTCAGGCATCGAGCCTCGCGAACGTGCAGGCGTCAGCTCAGATGCCCGCGCCAGCAGTGCCGCAGTTGGCACCGGACGATAGCAGCATCTCGAACGTGCATTTATCCCGGCCCTACCCTTCACGTGGAGGACCCCGACTTCTCCGGCTTGTCGTTCTGCTCGGAGTGGGGTTCAACGTAAAGGATCTTGGCCTTCATGTGTGCACGAGCCTGTGCGGCCATCCACGTAACCGTCGCGACCACGAGGGCGACAGCGAAGGCCTTCGGGTTGAAGAGCGTGGTGTCCTTGAACAGGCTCATGAAGACGAGGAGCAGCAGGAGTTGCGCGACGTAGAGCATCAAGCCCATCGCCTGGAACAACTGCGGAAGCGATTTCGCCGTGCGTTGCAGTACGAACAACCCGAGCCCCATGAAGGCAATGACCACCAAGGTGCCGACGACCGCGCCGAGCGCTCCCTTGCCGCCCGCGACCACGGCGCTCACCGCAGCGGTGATCGCACCGGCGGCAGCAGTGGGCACGGCGGACTGAAGGAGAGTTCGGGTGTCTTGAGACGGCATGGCGGCGCTCCGCTTACTGATGGGGGCAGGGTGTCGTCATGGACGAGCGTAGTCCGGGGTCGAGAGTGTCCCTCGGGCCAATGGACCGTCGCACTACGGTCCTTCGGCTCTATCCCCTGGTTTCGTGAACGGTATCACAAACTATTTGATGAGGTCTTTACCTGCTAGGTGTGCTCGGTGTCACACATGAGAGTTAATCCGCGCGTATGTGCATGCGAGGCGGCAACTTGTCTGGTATTGGGCACGTTTGACGATGGGCGTCAGCTCGACGAACCGGCCTTCCGCCGATCCTCGAAGCGCGAGCGGGTGCCGACGGCCGTCGCTCCGTTGACGCCCGACCCGACCGGAGGCCGACCCTCCGACTCTGCGTCCGTCACGTCCGACCCGTCTGCCCCGTCCGCCCCGTCCGTCACGCCCGCCTCGCCGCCCGCCGGCTCCTGCGCGGCAGCCTGCTTGCGCCGCCGGTAGCGCGGCGGCACGAACGACTCGGCCCAGCGCGGGATGTGCGGCCGGAACCTCGGCAGCATCAGGAGCACGAGGCCCACCGCGCTCAGGGCGACGATCAGCAGCAGGATCCACATGCTGGCCGAGTGGACCGAGTAGGCCACCGTGCCGAAGCCGATCAGTGCCGACCAGAAGTACATGATCAGCACCGCGCGGCTGTGGGAGTGGCCGATCTCCAGGAGGCGGTGGTGGAGGTGGCCGCGGTCGGCGGCGAACGGCGACTTGCCGTTCCACGTACGCCTGACGATCGCGAGGACCAGGTCGGCGAACGGGATCGCGATGATCGTCAGCGGCATCAGGAGCGGGATGAAGACCGGGAGCATCGCGTGCGTGGCATCGCGGCTGCCCCCGAAGTTCAGGCTCATGGCGTCGCCGTCGATCTGCCCGGTGGCGGAGATGGCGCCCGCCGCGAGGACCAGCCCGATCAGCATCGAGCCCGAGTCCCCCATGAAGATCCGGGCGGGATGGATGTTGTGCGGCAGGAAGCCCAGGCACATGCCCATCAGGATCGCCGCGAAGAGCGTGGCGGGAGCCGCGGCCTCGATGCCGTAGCCGTACCAGATGCGGTAGGCGTAGAGGAAGAACGCCGTGGCCGCGATGCACACCATGCCCGCGGCGAGGCCGTCGAGGCCGTCCACGAAGTTGACCGCGTTGATGGTGATCACCACGAGCGCGACCGTCAGGAGCGTGCCCTGGCCCTGGTCCAGGAGGACCATGCCGTAACCGGGGACGGGGATCCACAGGATCGTCAGGCCCTGGAGGACCATGACGCCGGCGGCGATCATCTGGCCGCCCAGCTTGATCAGGGCGTCGATCTCGAACTTGTCGTCCAGGACGCCGATGATCCAGATCAGCGCGGCGCCGGAGAGCAGCGCGCGCGGTTCGTTGGACCGCTCGAAGACGTCGTTCAGGTTCGGCAGGTGGTCGGCGACCAGGAGTCCGGCGCACAGACCGAAGAACATCGCGATACCGCCGAGCCGGGGCGTGGGCTCCCGGTGTACGTCGCGGGCGCGGATCTCCGGCATGGCGCCGGCCACGATCGCGAACTTCCGCACCGGGCCGGTCAGCAAGTAAGTCACCGCGGCCGTGATGCAGAGCGTCAGCAGGTATTCACGCACGGGCTTCCCCACAGGTATCGCTGGCCATCTCAGCCCCACAGCCTAGCTATGTGTGCCTGGGACTGAGCACGCTCGGTGCCCTGACGAGGCTATGTCTCAAAGCGAAGGGTACGCGCCTGCGGGCTCGACCCCACCTCCACAGGCTGTCAGCTCACCCATCCTTACTGCTGTGTCACAGGGCGGCTCAACGCGCGCACCGTTGACGGCCGCAGTGGGGTGAGCCCAAGGGAGAACGCCGCAGCGGCACATATACCGCTGGGGCGAAGGGGGCTTGCGGGCGCTCTCTGCCCTGTCCGTAGTGACTACCTGGCCGATTCCATCCGTGTCAAATCATTTGCGTAATTTGCTAACTCAACTATTCACTGTTCAATGATTCCGCTAAGTAGCCATCGAGAATCAGTCAACATCCACAATGCATGACACCTCACGCCGCCAGGTTGACCGCAAGGAAAAGTCCTTCCGTCTGCATCTTTCTTCACAGTGCACCTCCGCTCACGAATTTCCGGCAGAAAGTCAAGAACAATTCAGGCCATCAACTGACGGTGAAACCTCCCCGATCGAAGATCACCCGTTGATTCCATTCGCTTGCTCGCGATAGAAATACTGAGCAAACGGGGGTCGACATGCTCATGACCAAATGTCGACGCTCTCTTTGGTATACCAAGGAGGTAGCATGCGAAAGATTGCAGGAACCGCTCTAGCTGCGGTCATCATGATGGGGACGCTGGGCGTTTCGGGTAGTGCCGTAGCGGCCGAACCGCAGTCCGGTACACCGGTCTCCGTCACCACGCAGAGCACTTCGGGAGACGTTGAGGCCCAGCGGCGCAAGTGTGTGTCCGTGAAGAAGTGGTACAACAAGCGCTTCAACCGCATGGTGAGGGTCAAGAACGCCTGCGGCTACAAGGTCTGTTTCTCGGTGACCGTCGCGGCATCGAGGGACCCCGAGTTCGCGATCGGCGCTCGCAAGACCGAGGACTTCCGCTACAGCGGGATCGCGTGGACGAAGGGGACCGGGATCAAGCGCGTCTCGTGCTGATTGCGCGGCCGAGACTCGCTGAGTAGCCCCATCACCCTCGGGTTCGCTTGCGGTTACCTGCAGTAGGCCTTCTTGATGGGGCTCCGCGCACGTATGCGTGTCTACAGAGGTGGCCCAGCCTGATTCTCCAGGCTGGGCCACCTCTTCGCGTTTCACCCTCAGTACGGCGGAAATCTCCCCACCAGTTCGCGCACTTCCTCTCGTACTTTCGCGTCGGTCGCCTCCTCGGATTGCTCACGCAGCGCGTCGGCGAAGAGCCCCGCGATCCGCACCATCTCCGCGTCTCCCATGCCCTGCGTGGTGACGGCCGCGGTGCCGAGGCGCAGGCCCCGCCCGTCGGCGTAGGGCAGGGCGCAGGTGTCGAGGACGATTCCGCAGGCGGCGAGTCTGCCGCGGGCCGTGTGCGCGTCGATGCCGAGGGGCGTGGGGTCGGCCAGGATCAGGTGCGTGTCGGTGCCGCCGGTGGTGATCGCGCAGTCGGCCGCGCCCAGGGCCTGGGCCAGGATGCGGGCGTTGGCGACGACCTGGTGGGCGTACGCGGTGTACGCCGGGGTGGCCGCCTCGCCGAACGCGACGGCCTTGGCGGCGATCGTGTGCATCTGCGCGCCGCCCTGCGTGAAGGGGAACACCGCCCGGTCGATGCGCGATGCCAGCTCGGCGCCGCACAGGATCAGGCCGCCGCGCGGGCCGCGGAGCACCTTGTGGGTCGTGGCGCAGACGACGTCGGCGTACGGCACGGGGTTCGGGGCGGCGCCTCCGGCGATCAGGCCGATCGGGTGGGCGGCGTCGGCGATGAGGTACGCGCCGACGTCGTCGGCGATGTCGCGGAAGGCGGCGTAGTCGATGTGCCGGGGGTAGGCGATGGAGCCGCAGACGATGGCCTTCGGCTTGTGCGAGTGGGCCAGCGCGCGGACCTGGTCGTGGTCGATGAGGCCGCTCTCCGCGTCCACGCCGTAGCCCACGAAGTCGAACCAGCGCCCCGAGAAGTTCGAGGGCGAGCCGTGCGTGAGGTGTCCGCCGTACGGCAGGCCCATGGCCAGGACGGTGTCGCCGGGGCGCAGCAGCGCGGCGTACGCGGCGAGGACCGCGGAGGATCCGGAGTGCGGCTGCACGTTGGCGTGCTCGGCGCCGAAGAGGGCCTTGGCGCGGTCGACGGCGATGCGCTCGGCGACGTCCACCAGCTCGCAGCCGCCGTGGTGGCGGGCGCCGGGGTAGCCCTCGGCGTACTTGTTGGCGAGCGGGGAGCCCAGGGCGGCGAGCACCGCGGGCGAGGTGAAGTTCTCCGCGGCGATCAGCTGGAGGGCGGACGCCTGCCGCTCCTGCTCGGCGAGGAGGATCTCCGCCATCTGGGGGTCCGCGCGGCGGAGCGCGTCGAAGTCAGCGGGCGCCGTCGGGGCGGCGGTGGGTGCGGTGCTGACCGGCATCTTGGGCTCCGGGCCTCGCGAGGGGTGCGGGTCCCTCCAATGTAGGCCTGCCCCACCCCGCCCGCGCGGCGTCGGCCCGGATCTTCCGCCCCGGGGGCGCCGGAAGCCGACAGAAAGGTTTAAGCCTTCGCCCGGACGCCCGTCAGCGCCGTCACCACCGGATCGAGCGCCTCGTTGATCTCGTCGCCCACCGAGCGGAAGAAGGGCAGCGGCGCCCCATAGGGGTCGTACACCTCGTCCGCCTCGGCCGTGGGGGCCAGGAGCCAGCCACGCAGCGCCGCGGCGGCCCGTACGAGGGCCCTGGCCCGCTCCACGACTCCCCCGTCGGGGTCCGGCAGCGTCGCCGGGTCTATGGCCCGTACGAGGCGCGTGAACTCCTTGAGGGTGAAGGTGCGCAGGCCCGCCGAGTGGCCCATCGAGATGACCTGCGCCCGGTGGTCCCGGGTGGCCGTCAGGACGAGGTCGGCGCGGATGACGTGCTCGTCCAGGAGCTCGCGCCCCTTGAAGCCGGAGGCGTCCGCGCCGAAGTCCGCGAGCACCGCCTCCGCGTTGGTCTCCATGGGGGCGCCCTCGTGCCCCCACGTGCCCGCGCTCTCCACGATCAGGCCGCCGGTGAAGGGATCACCCAGCCGGTCGGCCAGGGCATGCCTGGTCAGCCGCTCGGTGATCGGTGAGCGGCAGACGTTGCCCGTGCTGACGTGGAGGATGCGGAACGAGTCGGGAAGAGCCGCTATGCCACGCCCCGTCTCAGGGGCTGTCAATTCGCCACCTCGAGGTCGGGTACCACCTTGCGGAGCTCCTCCGCGTCGAGGGCGCCCGCGCGCAGCAGTACCGGCACCTTGCCGGTGACGTCCACGATCGACGACGGGACGATGCCCGGCGTCGGGCCCCCGTCGAGGTAGACCGAGACGGAGTCGCCGAGCATCTCCTGCGCGGCGTCACAGTCCTCGGGGGCCGGGTGGCCCGTGAGGTTGGCCGAGGAGACGGCCATGGGGCCGACCTCGGTGAGCAGTTCGATGGCGACGGGGTGCAGCGGCATCCGGATCGCGACGGTCCCACGGGTGTCCCCGAGGTCCCACTGGAGCGAGGGCTGCTGCTTGGCGACCAGGGTCAGGGCCCCGGGCCAGAAGGCGTCGACGAGCTCCCAGGCCGACTCCGAGAAGTCGGTGACCAGGCCGTGCAGCGTGTTCGGGGAGCCGATGAGGACAGGGGTGGGCATGTTGCGGCCCCGGCCCTTGGCGTCGAGCAGGTCGGCGCACGCCTCCGGCGTGAAGGCGTCGGCACCGATCCCGTAGACGGTGTCGGTGGGCAGGACGACCAGCTCGCCACGGCGGACGGCCGACGCGGCCTCGCGCAGACCGGTCGTACGGTCGGTCGCGTCGTTGGTGTCGTATCGCCGTGCCATTTAGCTGGCCTCCTCGTACACGTACAGCTGGGTTGAAGTGGGTGTGCTCACGGCATGGCCTTGCGGGCCGTGGCGAACCTCGGCCGGTTGTTCAGGTCGGGGTGGTCGGCCGCGTCGGCCCAGCCCCGCTCCTCGGTGAAGATCCACGGCACCTGGCCGCCCTGGGTGTCCGCGTGCTCGATGACGACGACGCCGCCGGGCCGCAGCAGCCGGTGGGCGGTGCGCTCGATGCCGCGGATCAGGTCGAGGCCGTCCTCGCCCGAGAAGAGCGAGAGTTCCGGGTCGTAGTCCCGGGCTTCCGGAGCGACGTACTCCCACTCGGTGAGCGGGATGTACGGCGGGTTGGAGATCAGCAGGTCGACCTGGCCGTCGAGCTCGGGCAGCGCGTCACGCGCGTCGCCCTGGGAGAGCTTGACCCGGGATCCCTCGACGTTCTTGCGCGTCCACTTCAGGGCGTCCTCGGAGAGCTCCACGGCGTGCACGCGCGAGCGCGGGACCTCTTGGGCCATGGCCAGGGCGATGGCCCCGGAGCCCGTACAGAGGTCGACGATGAGCGGCTCGACGACGTCCATCGCGCGCACGGCGTCTATGGCCCACCCGACGACCGACTCGGTCTCGGGGCGCGGCACGAAGACTCCGGGGCCGACCTGAAGTTCGAGATAGCGGAAGAAGGCGCGTCCGGTGATGTGCTGGAGCGGTTCGCGGGCCTCGCGGCGCGCGATCGTCTCCCAGTAGCGGGCGTCGAAGTCCGAATCCTTGACGGAGTGCAGCTCGCCCCGCTTCACGCCGTGCACGAAGGCGGCGAGCTCCTCCGCGTCGTTGCGCGGCGAGGGCACGCCGGCGTCGGCCAGCCGCTGGGTGGCCTGGGCCACTTCCGCGAGCAGCAGGTTCACGCTGGTCCTCCGGGGCTGAGCTGAGCGATGGGCGGGTGCGGTCCGGTCGGGGCTCAGGCTGCCGCGAGCTTGGCTGCGGAGTCCGCGTCGACGCAGGCCTGGATGACCGCGTCGAGGTCTCCGTCGAGCACCTGGTCCAAGTTGTACGCCTTGAAGCCGACACGGTGGTCCGAGATCCGGTTTTCGGGGTAGTTGTACGTCCGGATCTTCTCGGAGCGGTCGACGGTGCGGACCTGGCTGCGACGGGCGTCCGCCGCCTCCTTCTCCGCTTCCTCCACAGCCGCGGCAAGGAGCCTGGAGCGCAGGATACGCATCGCCTGCTCCTTGTTCTGCAACTGGCTCTTCTCGTTCTGGCAGGACGCCACGACGCCGGTGGGCAGGTGCGTGATGCGCACCGCGGAGTCGGTGGTGTTGACGGACTGGCCGCCGGGGCCCGAGGAGCGGTACACGTCGATGCGCAGGTCGTTCGCGTGGATCTCCACGTCGACCTCCTCGGCCTCGGGCGTCACCAGGACGCCGGCCGCGGAGGTGTGGATCCGGCCCTGCGACTCGGTGGAGGGCACGCGCTGCACGCGGTGCACGCCGCCCTCGTACTTCAGCCGCGCCCAGACGCCCTGGCCGGGCTCGGTCGCGCCGTTGCCGCCCTTGGTCTTCACGGCGACCTGGACGTCCTTGTAGCCGCCCAGCTCGGACTCGGTGGCGTCGATGATCTCGGTCTTCCAGCCCACGCGCTCCGCGTACCGCAGGTACATGCGCAGCAGGTCGCCGGCGAAGAGGGCCGACTCGTCGCCGCCCGCGCCCGCCTTGACCTCGAGGATGACGTCCTTGTCGTCGTTGGGGTCCCGGGGCACCAGGAGGAGCCGCAGCTTCTCGGTGATCTCCTCGCGCTGCTTCTCCAGGTCCTTCACCTCCGCGGCGAACTCCGGGTCCTCCGCGGCCAGTTCACGGGCCGTCGCGATGTCCTCGCCGGTCTGCTTCCAGGCGCGGTACGTCGAGACGATCGGGGTCAGCTCGGCGTAGCGCTTGTTGAGCTTGCGCGCGTTGGCCTGGTCGGCGTGGACCGAGGGGTCCGCGAGCTTCGTCTCCAGATCGGCGTGCTCGCCGATCAGTTCCTCGACCGCCTCGAACATCGGGGTCTCCTGAGTTTTCTACGCGAAGGTACTGCGCAAGGGTTCTACGCGAAGGTGGCTGCTGCGTCAGACGGCAAAGCGCCGGTCCCCACCGCCCCCTCCCGGGGGCGGCCGAAGACCGGCGCAGTGGCTCGCTACTTGTTGGCGGCTGCAGCCTTGCCGAAGCGGGCCTCGAAGCGGGCCACGCGGCCACCGGTGTCGAGGATCTTCTGCTTGCCCGTGTAGAACGGGTGGCACTCGGAGCAGACCTCGGCACGGACGGTGCCGCTGGCGATCGTGCTGCGGGTGGTGAACTCCGCGCCGCAGGTGCAGCTGACCTGGGTCTCGAAGTACTCGGGGTGGATGTCGCGCTTCAAGGTGTCTCCTAGTTTCGGGAGGGCACCGGGTCGTACGCGCGGATTGCTCGTACGTGAACCGGGGCCGACGGACCAGTCTGCCAGGACTGGTCGCATCTGCCCAAACCGGGGTGGGTTCCGTTCTATTCCCGGCGGGCCGTGCGGCGGGTGCGGGCGCCGCTAGCCGCTGGTCACGACGTCGCGTGCGTCACCCTTGTCGCCCGCGGACTTCTCCGTGGCGGACTTGGGGATGGGCTTGTCGGCCTTGAGCGCGTCCCAGACCTGCTGGTCGGCCTTCTCCAGGGGCAGGACACGGTTGGGGTCCGCCGGGTCGTACTGGACGGGCAGCGTGACCATCTTCATGTCGCCCGCGCCGATGCCCTTGAGGCCGCCCGCGAAGCCCGCCAGGCTCTTGACGTCGTTCAGGTCGGAGTCGGTGGTGATGGCGCTGGTCGCGTCGTTCGCCAGGTCGTAGAGCTTCTTCGGGTTACTGAAGACGCCGACGTCCTTGACCTGGTTGATCAGGGCCTTGATGAAGGCCTGCTGGAGCTGGATGCGGCCCAGGTCGCTGCCGTCGCCGACGCCGTGCCGGGTGCGGACCAGGCCGAGGGCCTGCTCGCCGGTGAGCTGGTGGGTGCCCGCCTCGAGGTCGAGATGGCTGTCCTTGTCGTTGATCGCCTTCTTGGTGGTGATCTCGACGCCGCCGAGGGTGTTGATCAGCTTCTTGAAGCCCGTGAAGTCCACTTCGACGTAGTGGTCCATCCGGATGCCGGACATCTGCTCCACGGTCTTGACGGCACAGGCGGGGCCGCCGACCTCGTACGCCGTGTTGAACATCTGGCGCTGCCCGCCCGGGTCCTTGCCGCCGTCGTCCGTCGCGCACTCGGGGCGTGATATGAGGGTGTCGCGGGGTATGGAGACGACGCTGGCCGACTTGTGCCCCTTGTTCACGTGCACGACCATCGCCGTGTCCGAGCGGGCGGCGCCCTCGTCCTTGCCGTACTTGGCGTTGTCCCCGGAGCGGGAGTCGGAGCCGAGGACGAGGATGTCCTGCGAGCCGTTGTCGACGTCCTGGGGGCGGTCCGTGCCCAGCGCCGCGTTGATGTCGACGCCCTTGATGTTGCCGTTGAGCTTGAAGTACACGAAGCCGAGGCCCGCGCCGCCGAGGACGACCACCGATGCCGCGGTCCACGCGGTGACGACGAGGACCTTGCTGCGCTTCTCGCGCGGCTTACGACGCCGACCGCCACCGCCCCGGGAGCGTTTCGGTGCCGGTTCCGCCGCGGGTGCGCTCTCGTCGGCCATGTGCTCCTCAGTCCTCGTCGGGTCGGTACCCCCTGCTTTCAGGGTCAGGCGTGGTTTGTCGTCACTTGTCAGACGTCGAAACCGAAAGAAGGGTTGCACAGCGCTTTGTGAGCGCCCCGGCGCGCGCTCGTGACCCGTCGTGCACTCCTTCCCCACGCTTCAAGCTTCTCACCTGCGGTTTTTTTCGTCCTGGGACTACTGCCCGTGACCGTGAGAATCTCTTAAGGGTGTGGCCAAGGTCATTCACCGCCCCCTGCGCGCCCCCTCCACACCCTCCACACCCCCGCCCACGCAAAAGGCCGCCCCCGTCGTGTGACGGAGGCGGCCCTGCGTGACGCGTGACGCGCCCGCGCGAGGACTAGTCGTTGCCGTTGCCCGGCGTCGGGGTCGTCTTCGCGATCTGCATGAGGAACTCGGCGTTCGACTTCGTCTGCTTCATCTTGTCGAGAAGCAGCTCGATGGCCTGCTGCGAGTCGAGCGCGTGCAGCACCCGGCGCAGCTTCCAGACGATCGCGAGCTCTTCGCTGTTGAGCAGGATCTCTTCCTTGCGGGTGGAGGACGCGTCGACGTCCACCGCCGGGAAGATGCGCTTGTCGGAGAGCTTCCGGTCGAGCTTGAGCTCCATGTTGCCGGTGCCCTTGAACTCCTCGAAGATCACCTCGTCCATGCGGGAGCCGGTGTCGACGAGCGCGGTCGCGAGGATGGTCAGCGAGCCGCCGTCCTCGATGTTGCGCGCCGCACCGAAGAAGCGCTTCGGCGGGTAGAGCGCGGTCGAGTCGACACCACCGGACAGGATGCGGCCGGAGGCCGGGGCCGCCAGGTTGTACGCACGGCCCAGACGGGTGATGGAGTCGAGCAGGACGACCACGTCGTGACCCAGCTCGACGAGACGCTTGGCGCGCTCGATGGCCAGCTCGGCGACCGTGGTGTGGTCCTCGGCCGGACGGTCGAAGGTCGAGGAGATGACCTCGCCCTTCACCGACCGCTGCATGTCGGTGACCTCTTCCGGACGCTCGTCGACCAGGACGACCATCAGGTGGCACTCGGGGCTGTTCGTGGTGATCGCGTTCGCGACCGCCTGCATGATCATGGTCTTGCCGGTCTTCGGCGGAGCCACGATCAGACCGCGCTGGCCCTTACCGATCGGCGACACGAGGTCGATGATGCGGGTGGTGAGCACGCCCGGGTCGGTCTCCAGACGGAGCCGGTCCTGGGGGTAAAGGGGCGTCAGCTTGTTGAACTCCGGTCGCCCGCGCCCGGATTCGGCCGCCATGCCGTTCGCCGAGTCGAGGCGGACGAGCGCGTTGAACTTCTCGCGGCGCTCGCCGTCCTTGGGCTGGCGGACGGCGCCGGTGACGTGGTCACCCTTGCGCAGACCGTTCTTGCGGACCTGGGCGAGCGACACGTACACGTCGTTCGGGCCGGGGAGGTAGCCCGACGTCCGGATGAACGCGTAGTTGTCGAGGATGTCCAGGATGCCCGCGACGGGGATCAGTACGTCGTCGTCGGCGACCTGCGGCTCGTTGGCGCCGCCGAACTCGTCGCGGCCACGACGGCCACGGCGGTCGCGGTACCGGCCGCGGCGGCCGCGCCGGCCACCGGCCTCGTCGTCGAAGTCGTCCTGCGGGCCGTTGTCACGCTGGTCCCGCTGCTGACGGTCCTGGCGGTCACCGCGGTCCTGGCGGTCCTGACGGCCTCCGCCCTGCTGGCGGTTGCCGCCCTGCTGCTCGTCGCCCTTGTTGCCGCGGCGGTCGCGGTCACGGCCGCGGCCCTGGCGGTCACGGCGGTCACGACGGCCGTCGTTGTCGCCGGAGCCGTCGCCCTTGGCCTCGGACTGTCCGTCCGTCCTGGCCTCGTTCTTGGCGTCGTTCTTCGGCTCGCTCTTCGCCTCGGCGGTGACCGTCTCGGGGCTGCCCGCGTCGGCGGTGGCACGGCGGCGGCCGCGGCGCTCGCCCTTGTCGGCACCCGCGGGCTGGCCCGGGATGTCGATCTGCTGCTGGGCGGCCTCTTCGGCCTGGGCGGGCGCGGGCTGCTCGGCCTTGTCGGCCTTGCTCGCCTTGGCGGGCTTGTCCGTACCGGCTGCGGTGTCCTCACCCGTCCGGGCCTTCGAGGTCGCGCGGCGCTTGGGCTTCGTCTCGGCCTCGGCCGGCGAAGCGGAGGACGCGGCGGCCTTGGCGGGGGCGCCGCCTGTGGCCTGCGCCTCCTTGATGACCTCGATCAGCTGGCTCTTGCGCATCCGCGCGGTGCCCTTGATACCGAGGCCGGATGCGACCTGCTGCAGTTCCGCCAGCACCATGCCATCGAGGCCGGTGCCGCGGCGCCGCCGGGACCCGGCCGATGCACCGGTGGCAGGCGCCGCAGAGGCGTCCGTGGCGGGCGTGTCGGCAGTCACGCCCATCAGATCGGTGGTGTCGCTCACGAAGGGTCCTTCCCTGGAGCGGACGTCGGCCTGTCTGGCTCGGCGACCGGTTGTGCTGTCCGGAGGTCCTTTGGTGTGTGGACCGTGCCGGGGCGGTGGTCCGCCAACGCGCGGCGGAAGAATTCACTGGTGATGGCGAGTCCCGGTGAGGTGCCACTGAGGTGCGGTGTCACTCGGCTCGGTCACGCCGGTTCCGGAGCGTGCTCGGCACCGCTCAGTGCGGGGCACAGAGCAGTTTGGGAGGCTCCCGGAAGGATGGATGTCCCGGACGGGGACACAAAGCACCTCGCCATGGTGGGGTCGGGTGCAGACTTGAGGTTAACACTACCGGATCCAACAAACATTCCCCCTCTCTAATCCGGCTACCCAGGTGTCAAGGCGCGAGCGGCAGCACGCTCGCACCCGTCGCGTCGAGCGCCAGGCGATTGGCCGCCCAGCCCTCTCCCGCGAGGCGCGCGACCTTGTCCGCCGCACTCTCGTCGGCCAGCGCGAGGACCGTGGGTCCCGCGCCGGAAATCATCGCCGGGACGCCGTCCGCGCGCAGGCGTTCCACCAGTGCGGCGCTCTCGGGCATGGCGGGTGCGCGGTACTCCTGGTGGAGCCGGTCCTCGGTGGCGGGGAGCAGCAGCTCCGGGCGCCTGGTCAGGGCCTCTACGAGCAGGGCGGCCCGGCCCGCGTTGGCGGCCGCGTCGACGTGCGGGACGGTGCGCGGGAGCAGTCCGCGCGCGGTCTCGGTGAGGACGGGCTTTCCCGGTACGAAAACCACCGGAACGATGGAATCGGCGGGCTCCATCCTGATCGCCCGCGCCGCTCCCCCGTCCATCCAGGACAGCGTGAAACCGCCGAGCAGACAGGCGGCGACGTTGTCCGGGTGGCCCTCGATCTCGGTGGCGAGTTCGAGCAGGGCGTTGTCGTCGAGCCGGGCGTCCGCGCCTATCGTCACGGCGCGCGCGGCGACGATGCCCGCGCAGATGGCGGCGGAGGATGAGCCGAGGCCCCGGCCGTGCGGAATGCGGTTGGCGCAGACGATTTCCAGTCCGCGCGGCTGTCCGCCGAGCAGGTCGAAGGCCGTACGCAGGGAGCGTACGAGCAGGTGCGACTCGTCGCGTGGGAGCGTCTCGCTGCCCTCACCTGCGATGTCGATGTTCAGTCCGGTGTCGGCCACCCGCACGACGACGTCGTCGTACAGACCCAGCGACAGGCCGAGGGCGTCGAAGCCCGGGCCGAGGTTGGCGCTGGTGGCGGGGACGCGCACCCGGACGGCGGCGGCGCGGAACGCGGGACCGGCCATCGCTCGATGACTCTCCTTGAGCTGCGATCTTTTGAGGACTTGCCACGTGATGAGGCTCTACCCGAAGGCCGCTCGGCGGCAGCACCGCGGCATATGCGGCGGGGCGGGTTCGGTACAGCCTATCGAAGGAAGGTTCTGTGGCGACATAGGGCGCACAGGAGGCGCACGATGCGTGTCGTAAGCCCCCTGTGCACCCCCTGTACGGAGTTGCGGGTTTTCCAGGCGGTTATGCCCGCCGTCCGGTAGCGGTTATCCCCGACCGGGACGGTTATGCCGGTCCGGCGGTAAATCCGCCGGACCGGAATCGGCCGTTCGGTCAGGCCAGACCCAGGCGTTCGGCCGCGGCGGCCGAGTCGACCGGGACCGTGACCGGCTGCGGAGCGCCCGCGACGGCCCAGTCCGGGTCCTTGAGGCCGTTGCCGGTGACGGTGCAGACGATCTTCTGCCCCTTGTCGACCTTGCCCTGCTCGGCGGCCTTCAGGAGACCGGCGACGGAAGCGGCCGACGCCGGCTCGACGAAGACACCCTCCTGGGAGGCCAACAGCTTGTAGGCGCGCAGGATCTCACGGTCCGTCACCTCGTCGATGAAGCCGTCCGACTCGTCGCGCGCGTCGAGGGCGTACTGCCACGACGCGGGGTTGCCGATGCGAATCGCGGTGGCGATGGTCGACGGGTCCTTGACGATCTCACCGCGCACGATGGGCGCGGAACCGGAAGCCTGGAAGCCCCACATACGAGGAGTGCGCGACGAGATCGAGTCGGCGGCGTACTCCTTGTAGCCCTTCCAGTAGGCCGTGATGTTGCCCGCGTTGCCGACCGGCAGGACGTGGATGTCCGGGGCGTCGCCGAGCGCGTCGACGATCTCGAACGAGGCGGTCTTCTGGCCCTCGATGCGGAACGGGTTCACCGAATTGACCAGCGCCACCGGGTAGTTCTCGGAGAGGGCGCGGGCGAGGTTCAGGCAGTCGTCGAAGTTGCCGTCGACCTGGAGGATCTTCGAGCCGTAGACGAGCGCCTGGCCCATCTTGCCGAGCGCGATCTTGCCCTGCGGCACGAGGACCGCGCAGACCATCCCGGCGCGTACGGCGTAGGCGGCGGCCGAGGCCGAGGTGTTGCCGGTGGAGGCGCAGATGACGGCCTTGGCGCCCTCCTCCTTGGCCTTCGTGATCGCCATCGTCATGCCGCGGTCCTTGAAGGACCCGGTCGGGTTGGCGCCCTCAACCTTGAGATGGACCTCGCAGCCCGTGCGCTCGGAGAGCACCTGCGCGGGGACGAGCGGTGTGCCGCCCTCGCGGAGCGTCACGACCGGCGTCGTGTCGGAGACGGGAAGACGGTCCCGGTACTCCTCGATGATTCCGCGCCATTGGTGGGTCATTGCTGCCTACTCCCCTTCAACCCGCATGATGCTGGCGACACCACGCACGGTGTCGAGATTCCGCAGTGCCTCGACGGTGCCGGTGAGGGCGGCGTCGGGCGCGCGGTGGGTGACGACGACGAGGGAGGCCTCGCCGTCCTTGCCCGTCTGACGGACCGTATCGATCGATACGCCGTGCTCGGCGAAGACCGTCGCGACCTGGGCGAGGACACCCGGCTTGTCGGCTACGTCGAGGCTGATGTGGTACCGCGTGACGACCGCGCCCATGGAGTTCACGGGCAGCTGGGTGTACGCGGATTCGCCGGGCCCGGTGGCCTCGCCGAGCTTGTTGCGGCAGACGGCGACGAGGTCGCCGAGCACGGCCGACGCGGTGGGGGCACCGCCCGCGCCGGGGCCGTAGAACATGAGCTGTCCGGCGGCCTCTGCCTCGACGAAGACGGCGTTGTACGCCTCGCGGACCGAGGCGAGCGGGTGGCTGAGCGGAATCATCGCGGGGTGCACGCGCGCGGTGACGGACCCGCCGTCGGCGGCCCGCTCGCAGATGGCGAGCAGCTTGATGGTGCAGCCCATGCGCTTCGCCGACGCGAAGTCGGCGGCGGTCACCTCGCTCATGCCCTCGCGGTAGACGTCGTCGAGACGCACGCGCGTGTGGAAGGCGATGCCGGCGAGGATCGCGGCCTTGGCGGCGGCGTCGAAGCCCTCGACGTCGGCGGTGGGGTCGGCTTCCGCGTACCCGAGGGCGGTGGCCTCGTCGAGTGCTTCCTGATAGCCGGCGCCGGTGGTGTCCATGGCGTCGAGGATGAAGTTGGTGGTGCCGTTCACGATGCCGAGGACGCGGTTCACCTTGTCGCCGACGAGGGACTCGCGCAGCGGCCGGATCAGCGGGATGGCACCGGCGACGGCGGCCTCGTAGTAGAGGTCACGGCCGTGCTCCTCGGCGGCGGCGTGCAGTGCGGCGCCGTCCTGCGCGATGAGCGCCTTGTTGGCGGAGACGACGGAGGCGCCGTGCTCGAAGGCCGTGGTGATGAGGGTCCTGGCGGGCTCGATGCCCCCGATGACCTCGACGACGACGTCGATGTCGCCGCGTTTGACCAGGGCGGTCGCGTCCGTGGTGACCAGTGAGGGATCGATTCCCTCACGCACCCTGGACGGACGACGGACGGCGACCCCGGCGAGCTCCACCGGGGCGCCGATCCTGGCCGTGAGGTCGTCGGCGTGCGTCGTCATGATGCGCGCCACCTCTGAGCCGACAACCCCACAGCCCAGCAGCGCCACCTTCAGCGGACGCGTACGCATCATCCGACCTCACTTCTCATACATCTACAGTGGGACCAGTCTCACCCACCGGATCGCGGTTTCCGTCCACGGTCCGGATGGTGAGACATCTATTTCACTGGCCGATACTCTGCCAGACGTTGTTCCTCGGCCGGTATTTCCTCAGCCGACATCCAGACGCAGGAGATCTTCCTCCGTCTCGCGCCGGACGATGACCCGCGCCTGTCCGTCCCGCACGGCGACGACCGGCGGACGGAGAGCGTGGTTGTAGTTGCTCGCCATGGACCGGCAGTACGCACCGGTCGCGGGCACGGCGATCAGGTCTCCGGGCGCGAGGTCGGCGGGCAGGAACGCGTCCTTCACCACGATGTCCCCGCTCTCGCAGTGCTTGCCGACGACGCGCACGAGCATGGGCTCGGCGTCGGACGTCCGCGACACCAGCGCGACGCTGTACTCGGCGTCGTAGAGGGCCGTACGGATGTTGTCGGACATGCCGCCGTCCACGGAGACGTACGTACGCAGTCCTTCGAGCGGCTTGACGGTGCCGACCTCGTACAGGGTGAAGGCGGTGGGCCCGACGATGGCGCGCCCCGGCTCGACGGAGATACGGGGCGTCCGCAGGTTCGCGGCCTCGCACTCACGCGTCACGATCTCGCCGAGGGCCTTGGCGATCTCGTGCGGCTCGCGGGGGTCGTCCTCGGAGGTGTAGGCGATGCCGAGGCCACCGCCGAGGTCGATCTCGGGCAGCTCGACGCCGTGCTCGTCCCGCACCTCGGCGAGCAGCTGCACCACGCGGCGCGCGGACACCTCGAACCCGGCCATGTCGAAGATCTGCGAGCCGATGTGGCTGTGCACGCCGATGAGTTCGAGACCGTCGAGCCGCAACGCCCTGCGCACGGCCTCGGCGGCCTGTCCCCCGGCGAGGGCGATGCCGAACTTCTGGTCCTCGTGCGCGGTGGCGATGAACTCGTGCGTGTGGGCCTCGACGCCGACGGTCACGCGGATCTGCACGCGCTGGCGGACGCCGAGCCGGTCGGCGATGTGGGCGACGCGCACGATCTCCTGGAAGGAGTCGAGGACGATGCGTCCCACGCCGGCCCCGACGGCCCGCTCGATCTCGTCCTCGGTCTTGTTGTTGCCGTGGAAGGCGATGCGGTCGGCGGGCATGCCGGCGGCGAGAGCGGTGGCGAGCTCGCCGCCGCTGCACACGTCGAGGTTGAGCCCCTCCTCGTGCAGCCACCGGACGACGGCACGCGAGAGGAAGGCCTTGCCGGCGTAGAAGACGTCGGCGTCGGCCCCGAAGGCGCCGCGCCAGGCGTGGCAGCGGGCGCGGAAGTCGTCCTCGTCGAGGAAGTAGGCGGGGGTGCCGAACTCCTCGGCGAGCTGCGTCACCTTGATCCCGCCGACGGTGACGACACCGTCCGCGTCACGCCCGACGGTCTGCGCCCAGACCTTCGGGTCGAGGGAGTTCAGGTCGTCGGCCGGGGCGGTGTAGTGCCCTTCGGGCAGTACGTCGGCGTGGCGGGGCCCGGCGGGGTGTGCGGAACGGCTCATGTCGCGTTCGTCTCTCTCACTTCATTCACGTCTGTCTTCACGTGTCACAGGTACGCGGGGGCGCTGATGCCGAGCAGGGACAGGCCGCCTGCGAGCACCGTCCCGGCGGCTTCGGCGAGCGCGAGCCGGGCGCGGTGGGCGGCCGAGGGTTTCTCGTCACCGATCGGCAGGACGGCGGGCTGGAAGCCGAGGAGGGCGTCGGCGGTCACCACGAGATGCCGGGCGAGCCGGTCGGGCGCGCGGTGCCGGGCGGCGGCGGCGAGGACGCGGGGGTAGTCGGCCAGGGCGTCGAGCAGATCCTGCCCGTACGGGGGTATGCCACCGCCTCCCGGACCGGCCAGGTCACCGGGGACACCGGTGAAACCGAGATCGGCGGCGTTACGGGTCAGGGCCCGGGCCCGGGAGTGCGCGTACCGCACCCGGAAGAGGGGATTGCTCGCGCGCTGCACCAGGTGCTCGTCACTGATGCGGGGCCGATCGTGCACGGCGGGAGACAGCAGGGCCCAGCGGGCGGCGTCGGGGCCGAGGGGGGCGGGGTCAGCGGGCGCGGGGACGGCTGCGGGGAGCGGGGCGGGCCGCTCGGCCTCGTTGCTCGGCGCGCCGTGGGTGGGGCGGAGGGGGGTGCCCTGGGAGCGGAGGATGCGGTGCAGGGAGTCGGCGAGGGCGGCGGCGCGGGGGTTGTGGGAGCCGTGTGAGTTGTGGGAGCCGTGGGAATCGTCGGGGGTGGCCGGGGCGGGGTGGGGGGTCGGCTCGGCGGGGGGGTGGGGGGCGTGGCCGTAGAGGGGGCCGCGGTCGAGTACCTCACGTACGAGGGCGGCGCTGGTGCCTCGGGGGTTGGTGGCATCGGCGGGGGCTCCGGAGGCACGGGCGTCACGGGCGTCAGCGGAGCCACGGGCGTCACCGGCGGTACCGGCGTCACGGGCGTCACGGGCGAGGGTGATGTTGAGGAAGCCGGGCCCGGTGATGTCGATGGCCGCGATGCCGGGCTCCGCGGCGATCCGCGGGGAGAGCACCTCGGCCACGCGCCGGGGCGACTGCCCGGCGGCACGGGCGACCTGGAGGGCGACGTTGGTGGCGTAGTCCCCGCAGCCACCCGGGCGAGGCCTCTCGACGACGACACGCCAGGCCTGGCCGCCGGTGCCGCTCCCCTCGAGCCCGCTCAGCCGCTCGACCCCGCTGAGGTCACCAAGACCACCGAGCTCGCCGTCGTCGACGGCACCACGCATGGCGCGCAGCACGGTGCGGGAGAGCTCGACGGGGGTCACGGGTCAAGCGTATGGGAGGAGGGGGGTGGGGACGCGACCTGGTTTACCCGATGGTCCGGGATGTGGACGGGGACCGCTGCGGGAGGCGGGGGTGACCGAGGGGCGGGGGCGGAGGTCAGCCGCCGGACCGCCCGGCACGCTCGGCTTCCCCGGAGGCAGAGGCCCCCAGCTCACCACTGAGCGCACCAGCACCACTGCTATTGCTACCCCCGTCAGTGCCGCGGGCGTCAAGGGTGTCGCGGACGTCGAGGGCGTCGAGGCTGTCGACGCGAGTACCAGATTCCCTCAACTGCCGTACGATTCCCAGCAGTTCGGCAGGCTCAAAGGGCTTGGCAAGGAAGGCGTCCACGCCGACCTCGAGCCCGCTCTCGACCTCGTACTGGGTGCAGGCGCTGACGATGACGATGGGCAGATGCCGGGTCCGCGGATCGGAACGCAGCCGAGCGGCGGTGCGCAGCCCGTCCAGGCGGGGCATCACGACGTCGAGGGTGACGACATCGGGTCTGACCTGGTGCACGACGTCCAGGCATTCGGCACCATCGGCCGCGGTCACGACCTCGAAGCCCTCCAGCTCGAGGTTGACCCTGATCAGCTGCCGGATGACCTTGTTGTCGTCCACAACAAGCACGCGGCCTGACACGCCTGACACAACTCGAGAGTAGGTCCGCGCCCACCGCCGCGTCCGGGTTTTCCCCACTTCCGCCCCGTGCGGGGTAGGACGGGACGAAGCCGGGGGTGACCTCTGGGACGCAGGGTGCGGATGCGACGGCCCTCACGGCCATGGAGTGCGGAAATACCTGTTCATGGGGAGCCGTTCGGAGCTGGTAGGGTTCTACACGTCGCCGCGCGAAGCGGGCCGACACGCCCCCGTAGCTCAGGGGATAGAGCAACGGCCTCCGGAGCCGTGTGCGCAGGTTCGAATCCTGCCGGGGGCACCTCGTATTGGGTGCCCAAGACCCCGTCACCAGCGGAAACGCTGAGGCCGGGGTCTTCGCGTATGTGCAGCCAGATGCTGCCCGAAGCGACCGTACGTCGGGGTCCGTGGACGAGGCGTGGACGGGATCTTGGATCATTCCCGCAGGTGATGCGACCCATTGGAGCCAAGCGGGCCCACTCCTCGTTATCGTCGTCCCGGTCTTGGACCGTGCCGCGGGTGGGGAGCCGGAGCGTTGCTGGGGGCCGTCGTGCAGTCTCCAGCCGCTGGCCGCTGGCCGCGGGCAGATGAATGGACGAGTTGGGGGATCTCGTGGATGTGACCACGCTTGCCGTCGCGCTCATCGGCGTCGGTGGAACGCTGGGCGGAACTCTGGGTGGGGCAGTGCTCAGCCAGCGCGTCACCCGGGAGCAGAACCAGCGTGCCGATCGTGAACGGGCAGAGGACCGCCACGACCGCGCGCAGGAAGCCAGGCGGGATCTCTATGCCCGTCTGAACACCGCGGCTCGCGCTTACCGGGTCGCTGCCCGAGACGCAGTCCGAGCAGCCGAGCGCGGTGAAAGCGTCGAACCAGCAGTCCTCGACACCGCCAAGGAAGCGTGGTCAGAGCAGTACTCTTTGGCACAGATGGCACTGCCGAAAAATGTCCATCAGATTGCCTCGACCCTCAACAGGGCGCTCGGAGTCGGGTACTCCGTCATAAAGCAGTTGCCGAGCAGCCCTGCCCCAGACGGGTCGTACGACCGGGCCAAAGCCTGGTTCAGTGGCCCGCTGTCCGACGGGGTGTATCTGTTGCGGGTCGCCCTGCGCCACGACCTCGGCGTCGAGGTCGAGCCCGACTTCGAACGCACTCGCACACAGATGCTCGCTGCGCTCGACACTGAGCGGAGAAGCCTTGAGCGCCAGCTCGCCTCCGAACAGGCCCAGGCCACTAGGCCCACTTGACGGGCAGGGCAAACGACGAGGCCCCATGGCGTCACGCCAGAGGCCTCGGGGGCACGGTCAGGTACCGTCACTCGTATTCGCGCAGCAGGTCCTCGATACGTCGGTTGGCGACGTCCTGACGTCCGTCGAGTCACTTGGCGTAGCGGGTCAGCAGGACCTCAACACTGTTGCCGGCGCGCTCGGCCACCTCGGTGGGGTCGACACCCGCGTTGAGCCACGTCGACAAGGCGGAGTGCCGAAGGTCGTACGGCCGACTCGCGAGAGGCGAAGCCGCTACGGCCGTGGGCAGCGCGAGCAGCCGAGCCTCCTGCCACACGCGGTAGTACGTCGAGGACGGGACGACGGCCCCCTTCTCGCTGAAGAACAACCGCCCGTCATCTGCCGCGCCGAAGGTGGCCAGGTGCTCGCGAAGCACGGCGACGAGGTGAGGCGGGATGGGCACTCGCCGGACATCCTCGTTCGGTCGATTTTTCAGCCCGCGGTCGTCATGGGTCTCCCCCGAGTCGGTCCACTGCTTGCCCACCGACGGGCGAGTTCGGTGGAGCAAGGCCGATCCCCATCCCAGCTCTGGGAGGATCAGGTCCGTCTCAACGAGCCCCACCGCCTCAGCCGGCCGGAGACCGCCGAAGTACATGGCGGCGAACAGACCCACAAGGCGACGGCCACGAGCTCGCCGGTATCCGCCCACGTAGGAAACGGCCGCCAGCAGATTGCGTGCCTGCTCCGGGTTGGCGACAACGCGGGGCGATCTGGTTGGACACCTTCGGCTTCTGCCAGCGGACAGCTGTGATGGGGTTCTCACGAAGCTCTCCCAGGTCGACCGCGTAGTTTGCAGCGTTGACGAGCGTCCGCCGCTTACGCCGTACGGTTTCAGCTGCTGCGGCGGTGCCGTCGAGCTTGAGCTTCAGCGAGTCGAGAACTGCACGGGCCGTGGCGGGTTCGGCAAGGTCGGCGAGGGGCCGGGATGCCTTGGACACCCAGTGAAGAACGTTCCGCACGTCGTCCGGGATTTCGCGGTCGTTGGGCCCCGGGAGCACGAAAGCCCAGTTCCGAAGCGCCTTGCGGATCACTTCATCCGACGGCCGTCCGGCGCGCTCGTCGAGGAGCTCCACTGTCACGCTGGTGAGCGATTCGTTGATGCCATCCCGCGTGTTGGGGGCGGCATGCGGCCACTTCATCGCGAGGTACCTGAGGGCGAAGCCGTACCACGACACAGCCGACTTCTTCTCTTCCATCGAGGCGGGAAGGCCCGACTCCGTGTCGAACTCCTCGCCGTCGCGCATCGCACGCATCAGCTTCGTGCGGTAGTGATCGGCGAGGGCCTTGGTACGGAAGGAGTCGGAGAAGACGTTGCCCGCCACGGACCAGCGGACTCCGTAGGAGGGCGTTTTAGTGTCGCGCTTGCGTACGGCCCACACCTTCACGTCGAGAGACTTCACGCTGCCGCCTCCAAGTGCCTCAGCCACGTGGTGAAGTCACTCCGCCACACCCGGAGCTCCCCGTTGGGCAGCTTGAACACGGCCGGCCCGTATCCGAGCTCACGCCAGCGATAGAACGTCCGGCGAGAAACACCGCCCAGCTCATCCAGGACTTGGCAAACAGTCATCAGCTCGTCGCGACGGTGGTCCATGTCGGTCCCCTTCCGTTCCGGGGGCGGGTTCGAGGGACACGGCGAGCCAGGCTTCGGCGTTGCTGAGCCCGGTTCCGGCGAAGACCCAGTGAGAGAGGACGAGGGTCGATTCCGGGGCCGTTTCGGTCGCCGGGGTGGCTTGTGCTCGGCGCCATTCGGCTCGTGCGTTGCGGAGTGCGCCGAGGGTGGTGGAGTAGCGGCGGGACTTGGTGGAGAAGTGGCCGCGGAAGCCGAGCATGTGAGCCCAGGCCCGAAGGCGGAGCTCGGCGAGTACGGGGCGAGCGCCGAGACTCCAGGCGACGCGGATCATGCGTTCGGCGTGTTCTGAGATGCGTGCCTGGGCCACATGACGCGGTTGATCGTCGCAGCAGGAGGAGGGGGCGACGCAGTCGCCGCCGCAATGCTTGACGCCGCCCTTTACGGCGACGAGGACCAGGCGGTGATCCTCACGTACGCGTGGGACCGCCTCTTGGTCGACCCCGTCCCAGGCCCCCGAGGCCCATCCGACTTCACGGGCCTCGAACCCGTCACTCCCTCGGTCTGGTCGGTGCCGGCCGAAGCCCGCCCGATCGCCCCGGCAGGATCCACCCTCCCGCGACTCGCAGCGGAGCTGCCGCACACTTTCGCTCTGATCGACCCACACCACGGAGCCGAAGGCATCACACGCCAACTCGAAGAGCTCGTCGACCACTTGGAGCCGAGCTCGATCGATCTCCTGGACGTGGGCGGTGACATCCTCGCGCGAGGCGACGAACCGACACTTAAGAGCCCGCTCGCCGACGCCCTCACGCTGGCCGCGTGCTGCCAGGTGACCGCTCCCGTCAGGCTCTTGGTTGCCGGTCCCGGCCTGGATGGTGAACTCCCGATCGACAAGGTGCGCAGCTTGCTCGGGCCCCTCGTCCGCACATTGACCGCCAAGGACGCAGAGTCGGTCAGCTCGGTCCTGGAGTGGCACCCGTCCGAGGCCACCGGGATGCTCGCTGCAACAGCGCGCGGAGTACGAGGCATCTGCGAAGTACGGGACGCCGGACTCCCCATTCCGCTCACGGACGACGGCCCGGCGGTCCATGAAGTCGACCTGGATGACGCCCTGCATCGCAACGAGCTGGCTCGCGCCATCCTGTCGACCGCCAGCCTGGACGAGGTGGAGACCTACAGCCGCGAAGTCTGCGGCTATTCGGAAATCGACTACGAGCGCAACAAGGCCGCTTGGCTCAAGGACCAGCCAGCGGTCAACCTTGACCGCGACAACGTGCTCTCGCGGCTCGCCCGGTTCGAGGAGGCGGCCCGAAGCCGCGGAGTAACCCACACGACGTTCCGCCACCTCACAGAGATCCTGAACCTCAACGGCTCACAACGCGATGACCTGCGCCAGCTCCTCATCAGTAGCCGTCCGGAGCGCTACGTCGCACCGCTGTGGCACATCCCAGCCGATGCCTGAGTAACAACCTTCTCTACGGTTTCAAGCACCCGGCTGCGCTCCGCTCCGCCGGGCGGGCTTCCCGGCTCCGCTCGGGGCGCCGCTCCTGCCTCCGGCCCGCTCCGCCCCGGCTGCGCCGACGCCCGCCCACGTGGATAGGGCCGAAGGCCAATCGGCGATCACCGCACGAAGCGGACCCAGAACAGGGCCATGCCTCCGGCGGGGGCGCTCAGACTCTGGGATGGAGGGGGCGCCGTACGGAGTGCCGGCCCGTCGTGGCGTGCGTGGGGAGCTCCCATCCCGTCCGCCATCGCCCCAGGCAGAGCCGAGCAGACGCGGTCCATGGCGTCCAGGTCGTTCGTACAGTGGCGCGCTCCACCTGGACGCCATGGACCACGCCCGCTCCACGGTGTGTGGGTCGACGGCGGACGGGATGGGAGCTGGGGAGAGTGGTGGGAAGTGTTGGCGTAAAAGACAAGGTCTGAAGCAGCGAGATGGTTCCCTACTCGTCTGCATTTTCCTGAAGGGATAGATCGAGCAAGGCGTAGCTGCGGTGCTCTCGACCACCTGGTGAACGAGCTGTGAGAACGTGCACGTCAGCCACTACGTGTCGCTCTGCGTACGCAGCCACGAGCGCGGTTACGTCCTCCTTTAGAGTCCGGATGACCACCACGCCGCTCCCCTCTACTTCAATCTCAATTACTCCCCGCACCTTGCTCCCGCCGACCACTGTCCCCTCGAGCCGGGCATTGGAGTCCTCCACCTGTGCAGCCCGTAGCGCACTGCGGCACCGTTCAGCACTCTCCGAACTGAAAGAAGCCCGTCGCGCAGTTGCCTTGGTCTCCCAGCTGAGAGTGACATCCGTACCCGAGGAGGCGAGCACATCCGACAATTCGGATAGATGCTTTATGACGCGGCGGCCTAGTGGCAGCGCCGCATCCAAGACCGCTTCTTCCGCACCAATCCCAGAACTCGCGCGGTCAGCCACGTCGAAGATTCGGTTGATCGCCCTGTCTAGCAGGGCATCAGTCCCAATGCCGGGTAGCTCAGCCTGCGCCGAGTCCGCAGCCCCCTCCAAGATCATGCCGTAAGACGATGCGAAGACAGGCCCAGAGAAGAGCTTGGTTGCTCGCTGAATCTCTCTGGGCACGGGCCCCGCGTCGCGCGTGGGACGCAGGTCATCGATCGCATTGGCAACGGACTGGACAGCCGCTTGCAGGGCGCGTAGCCAGTCCCCCAGGACAGCCGATTCGACTCGATTGGCACGCACGGTCTCTCCGTCCAACGCAAAACGGAGGACTGGACGGCCAGGACGATCAAGAGCTTCCGTCCCGGCCTCGGTATGAAGTGACCGCGCGAGGCGCCTGAGCTGGACCGATCGCAGCTCAGACAGATTACGAGGCACTGGCTTCTCCGACGACTCCGACCGCCTAGCCGCCAACCAAGCCCGCATGGCCTTCTTGTCCGTAGCGTCAGGCAAGCTGTGAGGAGTGCTCATAGTGCTACCTCCACGTAGCCCCTACGCTGGCGGTGACCAGCGCGGCAACGCTGCCAGATTTCGTCGTAGAGACCAAGCATCTGGAAGACCTCACTGTCTCCCGCCGCCATCGCGCCAACCGTACCCAGGTCCCGGAAGTCCACAGTGGCAGGCAAACTCAGCAAGTAGGCGTCGATGCGCATGCCGTGCTTCACACACCACTCCCGATCGCTGAGGTTGGCAAGGTCTGCAATCTCGTCAGGCTCGGTGACTCCCCTGTAGGCGTCCGCGTCAATCAGGTAAGCCAGGTCGATATCGCTGGGGTCCAGTTTGCCGCTTACAAAGCTACCTGCGAGCCAAATACGCGTCACGGAACCAAACAGGCACTCAACCAGGGCCCTGTGTGACTGGAGTTCGACCCAGAGGCCCGGTCGAGTGCTCGACGCCTTCCAAGCTGCTGCCCTCACCAGCGAGTACTCAACCTCCTCCCAGGTCATGGGGTATCGACCAGGAGGCGGACACTGCGTGTCCGAGGCAAACGGCGGTAGGGGAGGCATACGGCTCCAAGGACCAAGCGGAGTAGTCCCGACACTCTAGGTGACTCATGCCTCACGCACAGAGTGATCCGGTTGTTCGCGGGCAGACCTTCGGCTGACAGATGGTTGCCTAGAGAGAGCCCCACCAGGCTCGAGCAGTCCCCAAGGGGCCGAAGGACCGAAGAGCAACAACAAGGGGTCGGCGGCGGGCCACCGGCCGGCCGCCGCCCCGCCGCTCAATGTCTGCGCCACCGCCTCGTGTCACCGTCGCCCCCCTCTGCACCCCAGTAACCAGAGCCCAACAAACGGGCCGTGAGAGGCCAGGGAGTCACCACACCACCGGCAACGGACACCTTGGGTTACTGAGGAGGCCGGATCGCGGGAGCTGACAACTACGGGCGGAACCTACTCCCTGGGCCGTTCCCCCGCAGCTGAGGCCAGTCGGCCCCACGGCCTTAAGCAGTCACTTTGGGGCGAGCCTCTAAGGTCATGGACCCAGCGTCGTGGTTAGCGGGCAGTCCACAGACTGCCCAACTCGCCGGAAGCTTAAGGGGCGACCTAGATTCGTCGTCATCTCACCGGTGGTCGACAAAAAACATCACCGACTACGTCTCCATCTGAGGCCACGGAGGCTGATCCCAAGAACCCCCTCTGGGCTAAGCGACTTCCTCAATGGCCATTCGAGGAGATGGGCCACGTCCGTGGCCTGGATGCGCTGCCTTCGCTCCGATGTGCTCTCGGTAGGCGTCTGGTACGGCGAGCACAGGGCCTTCGCTGGGGATCAGTCGGCGTCGAGATCGGAGCAAAGTGGGACGCCGAGACATGAGCTGTACACGCTCCTCGTCCTCTCCCAACCCCAGTTGCGCAACAATTGATCGGCCTAGCACCTCGGCCAACAGAGGAGGGGTCGCATTCCCAACGACTCGTCGCTGCACTCGCTCCATTCCCGAGAATCTCCAGGCGTCCGGGAAACTCTGAAGTCGAGCTTGCTCACGCACAGAGAGGGGACGGTTTTCCCAGTGGAATGGACCTGTACTTGGCCCAGGCGAGGCGGGCAAAGTCCACGACGGGCGATCCTTCGCCAACTTTAGAAGAAACGACCAATATCGGGTACGCCAGCCGAAAATCTCTTCTCCATTACCCCGTGCCGTATGGTGAAGGTAATTGCTACCTTCCGGAATCGAGGGCAACAACCCGGACCAGTAGCCGGAAGGCTCGGGCTTCTTTTCCTCATTGAGATCCCAGAGGGCATCCCAGGACCTCACAGGTTTGCCAAGGTGCGTTGGCCTCGGAAGTTGCACGGCCTGACCTTCACGGTAAGCAATTGCAATAGCTCTCTGCCGATGCTGCGGTACACCGTAGTCAGCTGAGTCAACAATCTCCCACGAAAGGGAATAGTTTGTACTATTCTTCCGATTTATTTCGTCGAGCCGCTCCATCACGACGTCGACTGCACTCTCTTTACCCTGGAGGAATCCAGAAACATTCTCAAGGAGCAACGCCTTCGGGAGGAAGGCGTCGATCAGATCGAACATGCCATGGATGCTCTGTGCGCGGGGATCACGCATTCCTGCACGGGCCGCCCTGTTCCACTGCGCAGCCTTTGAAAATGGCTGGCAGGGAGGCCCGCCCGCGATCAGGTCCAGATCGCCCCGCTTCAGCCCAAGTGCTGCTGGATCCAGCCAGCTTGCTGCGGCCGCCACGTCACCGTTAGCAGGCAGCCACCACGACGGCCTGTTCGCCCGTAGGACAGCCTGGGCATCACCGTCAGTCTCAAGGCATGCGATGGTTGCCAACCCCGCACGCTCAAGGCCGAGGTCTAGGCCGCCAGCGCCCGAAAAAAGGGATAGAACACGCCCGATGGGCCTGCGCGCCCGCACCTGGTCCGCCTCCTGTGGCCTCGATAAGCCGTCATGTCGAGCTCACAGTATCTGAGACTTGGTGTCAAGTGACCTGGTCGTTTGCCGACCGCGCAGGCCCACACCGCCGTCTTCTTCTAATGATCAAGCTGCCGCGGGACTGTGTACACCTCATACTCGGCATCGGCCATACTCCCCTCTCCGACCTTGCGAGTGCAGAGAGAGCGCAGAGACTTCCACAGCAGAGCTGCATGGTAGTCCTCTAGCTCCGCCGGCAGCGCGTCCAGCAGAGACCGGGCGCAGACGACGATGAGGCGCTCCTGTGCCCTACTGAAGGCCACGTTTGACCGATTGAGGTCGAGCAAAAACCGTGCGTTCGACGAGATGGCTGCAGGGTCGCTCGCTGTGCCACTCACGATGATGGTTGGCCTCTCGCCTCCTTGGAGCCGCTCCACAGTGTCAATGACACCCACGCCCTGATTTGTGATCTGAGCCGAGAGCATAGATCGCTGGGCCCTGTGGGGGGTGATGATAGCGACGCTATCCGCAGGTAGCGAACTGTTCGATTCCAGCACTTGCTGAATAATTTCGAGCTCGACAGAGTTGCTCTGTCTCGACGACTTATCGTCGTGCAGAACGAGATATAGCCCTGCTTCCCCACGCCATACCTGCTCTAGACCCTGCCGGTCGACGTCGTCATCAACCTCCCCATCACTAAACGACGCTTCCTTTAGGCTCTTGAGCTCGATCTCGTCGAGGCGGTAAAGGCGAGCGATCACCTCAGTGATCAGCGGTGGCATTCGGAAAGTCAATTCAAGGGCTGAGCGACGCACCGAATTGGGACTGACGTCGTCACGTGCCCCGATCCCACGCAGCGCGTTAAAGGCGCTGGAGAAGGGCTGATACACGACGGACGGTGGACGGTCTTCGTGATCCCAGTCATGAGCAACGATCGGCTGCAGCTGACGATGGTCACCAGCAACAAGTACGTCGCCGTCTGTGGACACCAGTGTCGCCAAACCCAAGAAATGAGGCAGAACCATCATCGAGCCCTCATCGACGACGAGCAAGGGGGCGGAAAACCCACCCCGCTTTTGCCACGTCACCTTAGAATCCAGGCTCTGTGCCATCTTCAGCAATGCAGCCGTCGTACCTCCGAGCACAACAACCGCGTTTTTGCTCAGTTTCTTAATCGCATTGGCGCTCGAGGTAGATAGAATATCTGTCGCACCGAAGGAGTTTCCCGCTACCGGGATCTTCGACGAATGAATTCGCCCAATTTCGATGTCCGGGATTGCCGCACCAGTCTTGCTACCAGCTGCATGAACATCCGGAAGAACTCGTTGCAGACGCTCAAGCAAAGTGTCGACGGCAGCATGTGTATGCGCCGCCACCAAAATAATGTCGCCAACTTGCAAACGATGCGCCGCCCGAATTGCTATAGCCACGCTCGTCGTCTGGGTTTTCCCAGTCCCAGGCGGCCCCTGCAGCACCTGCATACGCGTATCCAGGCCTTCGAGGACAGCTTGCGTTTGGTCCGGAGATAGACCGAACCCGCCTGAAAACTCGATTCCTTCCACGACCGATTTCCACTTAGCTGTTTCAGCCGACGTCAGTGACGGTCGGGGAGCAACCCGCGGACGCTCCGGATCAAGCCACGGATAGACATGAGAGCCAACCGCCGCCGTAAGCCGATCCTCAACTTTACCGGCTACGTAATCGGACGGGGATTCATCCAATGTTGCGAAATCAAAGACGGATTCAGGGTCCTTGCTGGACCACGCGTGGAGGACATACCGAGATTCAGGATTGAAAAACTCTTCGATCTCAATGTCTCCGGTGATCCAATCAATGGTTTTGATAGTCCCCGTGCGTCCACCCTTGCGCAGCTGACGGATGCTTTGCCCCCGATAGGTATCGTCACTGCACGGGTTGATCCTGCACATTGATCCCACTTGAATAGGGGTTCTATTTCGAAGTTCTTCGAGCTCCAAACCGTATTCCGTTGGCACAATTTTACCAACGAGGCGTCCCCGCCCCAAACTTTCCACCCCTTCTAGTGGCAGCGTGCGGCCTGTTGGAACGCGAGACGCCGGCGGTTGAATGTTGGTCGCAGTCCAGTCGTTCAGCTTTACAAAGTGATCTAGTCGCAGGAAGTCGATTCCTGCTGCGGCGACATCATTCACTCCGAGAGTGAAGCGTCGAAGATCCGCAACCTGCAGAGTCGGCTTCACGATGTCGGAATTCTTGAAGGCGATGGCTTCCTCGACCCACCGCAGAGCGAGGATACGGGCTTTCAGGTACTCCTTCAGCATGCCAATCTCGCCGGCTTGCTGGTAACGCCGAATGGCATTCCGCGTATTCGCGGGAATATCAATGACGCTACTATCGGGATCCGGCAGCGTGTCCCAGGCTGCATGCCAATACGGAGCAGGTAGGCTGTCGTGGAATCGGCTTCGAATTTCGAAGCGGTGCGATAGGATCGAATCTTGCGGGCCTTTGGCCCAGTTCCCTTGACCGTCCACCCCGAGCGCGGTCTTGAAGTCGAAGATGTCTTGCGTAAATACCTGATCCAAATCTACTTCTTGACCAGCTACCCGTCGACGCCAGTGGTAAGAGCGGCCGAACCAGGGCAAGGAGGTAACCACAGAGAGCCCTCTCCCTGTCCAGCCCAAGGCGTAGCGACTGTTCACCTCGTCCTGCACACAGGAATAGATGAGCTGCTCAAGGCTTTCCCGGCAGCCGAGCAGCTCCCGCAGAGCGCTGAGAAGCTTGCCGCTGGTTCGCGAGCAGGCCTCGACAAGCCTGCTCATCTCACTGCGGGACCATACATAGAAGTGCAACTTAACGTCTCCGCCATCCGAAATTTCGGCGACGGCCGTGGTCAAATCATTAAAGAATGACTGCAGAATTTGACGTTCGGAACCTGTGTCAGAGCGATACTCTCCGCTCCATTCGGACGACTGGAAATGAACAATCGACTGCCCTTGCACCGGCCGGGGTTCGCCCCACTGCTTCCGCCCCTGAGAGTCAACGGTGTTCAACCGCTCAACCACATCCGGGCTTGGCTGACGAGTCTCACCCTCTTCATCACGCCAAGGCGTATGAATCGTGCCATCACTCTTCGTGATGTGTGCCGCTACCGCACCGATTCGATTCTCCGTGTAGTCGTAGTCGACGGAGAGATACACACGAATAACCCTCTGGCCATCCTGTTCGTATTCAGGAAGCTGACTCGTGGGCGAGGGGCGATAAGCTTGCACACGGAAATTATCCGGGTTCTGGTCACCGCCAGGCAATGTCGAGCGGCGGGTAGCCGCGAGGGTGCGTAGCCGTTCAACTGGTTCTGTGAAGCCGGGGTCCGCTCGGACCATCCGAGCGCGCGGGTCATCTGAATCAATCTCGGCGAGATCATCGATCGTTTCGATCCCCGCTTGCCGAAGCGCAGCTGCCGTCGGCGCACTGATTCCCAATAGTTCGTGACGCCTCTGACGGGCGCTCTCCGTCAAACAGTCGACGCTGAACACACACCCGTCACACTTGGCGTCAAGCTGATAACCAAGGTCATCGAGATCGGTTGCCATGATGTCGGCAAGCGTGCCGTCGTCGGCTACCAGCCTCAGGGCATCTGCCTCTTCAAGGGAAAGATCCAGCGGCGCCATATTCATAATCTGCTGCCGCTCATTGGTCTCTGCATCGATTCTAGCTACGACACATTCAACGCGCTCAGGGTCAAGCCGCTCGCCCGCTACAAATAGAGGCCGAGAGGTTAGCCTGTCCTTAATGAGCAAGGCGTAGAAGGCAACTTGCAGCCTCTGATAGGTCCTGTCCCGGCGGCTAGCCTTGCACTCGACCACCCGAAGTACTGGCAGCCCTCCCTCCCACAGCAGCAACAGGAAGTCGGCACGCCCCTCGACGTCAAAGGCACCCAAGCTGCCAGCCAAGCGGATCTCGCGCCCGTACGCAGTGTGCTGAGCCTCCAAGCCCTCAAGAGCGGCAGCAAAATCGTCCCATGAGGGGAAGGCGCCGGTCTCCTCCACGCTGGGCATGTGCGAGGTGACCTCGCTGAACCCAGCCTCCTGGAGCTCCTGCTCCCAGTGAGTCTCCTGCTCCTTGCCGCGCGCAGACAAGACATAGTCCAGCGGGTTGAATAGGCGCTCAGCAAACGGGAGACGCCGCGTGAGTCGTCGGCGGTTGGAGTCCAACTTGAACCGTCGCTGACACGACTGGTGCCGAACAAACTCACCGATCTCGGAGACTCGTACCTGCGGACGAACCGCCCCCGCCGAGACCGCACTTGCCTCTTGCACTGTCCAGCCCTCCCGTACCGACCTTGGTCGAAGTCTAGGCGCGGGGTACGACAACTGGCCCTGGCTTGCGGACTATCCGTGGACGGAGAGCGCGGTTGGCTCGGCGCTCAGGCGCGCTGACCTGGTCATTCCTGGTAGGGCGAATCGGCCTCCGGAGCCGTGTGCGCAGGTTCGAATCCTGCCGGGGGCACCTTGTATTGGGTGCCCAAGACCCCGTCACCAGCGGAAACGCTGAGGCCGGGGTCTTCGCGTATGTGCAGCCGAGCAGGCTTGGCGTGGCCTCGGAGTCGGTACAGGGCCTAGCAGGCGTCGGAGTTGATCACGTGCCCTGCATTCGGGGGGCATGTGTGGGAATTCTTTGCTTGTGGCGGCGATGAGTTTTTGCGTTCAGGGGTGTCCCTCCTTGTGACATGTGCTTCGTCATTGGGAGGTTGTCGTGTCCGTCAGTTATACGTTCGATGTGTTCTCCAGTCTTGATGGCTTTGGGGCCGCCGGTGGGGACTGGACCGGGTATTGGGGGAAGCAAGGGCCCGAGCTTCTCGATCGTCGGCTTGCGTTGTATCGCCAGGAGCAGCGGATGGTCTTTGGGGCCCATACGTATCGGGCGTTCGCGCAGATGGTGGCCGCGAGTGCCGATGACGCCGATGTGCGTGACCCCTGGGTCACTCGGATGCGGAATCTGCCGGCGACCGTTGTGTCCAGCACGCTGGAAGGGCCTCTCGACTGGCCCGATGCCGAAATTTCCAGGGGTGACGCCGTCGACGTGGTTGCTCGGCTCAAGAAGGAATCCCCTGTGCCGCTGCGCTCGCACGGCAGCCTTGCGATGAACCGGGCGTTGATGGCCGCCGGGCTAGTGGATCGCGTACAGGTGACGCTCTTTCCCGTGATCACCGGTCGGACCGGGTTGGATCCGATCTTCCGGGGGTCCGCCGACTTCGACCTTGAGTTGATCGAGCAGCGGACCCTTGACGGGCATATCCAGGATCTCGTCTATCGGCCCATCTTGCATGGGCATGGGTGAGTTCTCTTCTCTCCTTCGCGTCCTATCCCGGTACTCGGTTTTTCAGTTCTATGGCCAGGGGTGTGGCCGTGAACATGGACGAGTACGTGCCTACCGCCAGGCCGATCAGGAGCGCCAGGGCGAAGTCCGTCAAGGGTGGATCTCCCAGCGTTGCCAGGGCCGTGAGGATGAATGCCGCGCCCATTCCTGTGTTGATGGTGCGGGGCAGGGTTTGTAGGAGTGCCTTGTTGGTTGTTTGGGCGTAGGGGGTGGTGCGGGTGGTCGGATTGCTGTGGGGGGTTGCGGTTTGCTTTTCGCTTCTGGTTTGGGTTTTGGGTTGGGTGCTCGCGTTAAGGGGATTCTGGAGTTTTTTCGTCTTTGTTAGTTCTCTGATTCTGTCGAATACCACCACCGAGTCGTTCACCGAGTAGCCGATCACCGTCAGCAGTGCTGCCAGGAAAATGCCGTCTATCGGCTTGCCCAGCCAAGCGAAGACGCCGACGAGGATGACCACGTCGTGGGCCAGGGCAGCTACCGCTGCCGTTCCGAGCAGGAGGCGGAAGCGGGCCGCCAAGTAAGCGAGTTGGGCTGCCAGGGCTACCGCTAGCGCTATGAGGGCGCTCTGGCGTAGTTCCTTGCCCAGGCTGGGGCCGATCGTCTCGTCTCGGAGTTTCTTCGGGGCTGCGGCTGACTCTTCGTCCGTCAGGGTGGCGATTGTTGCTGTGATTTTGTCCGCTTGGGGGTTCGTCAGGGGTTCGGTGCGGACCATCAGGTGGTTTTCGTCGGTCGTTTGCACCAGCGCCTTCCGGAATCCGGCTTCCGCCAGGGCCGTTCTGGCCTTTTCCGGGTCGATCGGGGCCTTGATGGCGTACTCGATGACGCGGCCGCCCGTGAATTCGATGCCGAAGTCCAGGCCGCGCAGGACGATTCCGGACCCGGCCAGGACCAGGGCCGCCGCTGAAGCCGCCAGCCATCTGCGGGGGTGGCTCATGAGGTGGGGGTTCGCCTTGATGAGGCGGGCGCGGATCGTGCCGATTCCTGCGATGCCGGTCAGGGCGGGGCGGCGGCGTATGGCGGGACGGGCCGCCGCGTAGTCGGCCAGGGCGCGGGTGATGACCAGGGCGCTGAACATCGAGGCCAGGACGCCGATGCCCAGGGTGACGCCGAAGCCTCGTACCGGGCCTGACGCGAGGAAGAACAGCAGGCCCGCGGCGATGAGCGTGGTGATGTTCGAGTCCGCGATCGCGCTGAAGGCGCTGCGGAAGCCGGCGGTCAGGGAGGAGCGGGGCGTGGGGCGGCTTCGGGCCGCGTACTCCTCGCGGGCCCGTTCGAAGACGAGGACGTTGGCGTCGACCGCCATGCCGATGGCCAGGACGAAGCCGGCGAGGCCGGGGAGGGTGAGGGTGGCGCCGAGGGCGGCGAGGGCCGCGTAGGAGATGAGGCCGTAGGCGGCGAGGGCGAGGGTGGCCAGGAGGCCCATGAGGCGGTAGATGGCGATGATGAAGAGGGAGGTCAGCGCGGTGCCGATGGCGGCGGCCCAGATGCTGGCCGTGATGGCTTGTTCGCCCAGGCTGGCGCCTACCGTGCGCTGTTCGACGATTTCCACGGGGACGGGTAGGGCGCCGCCGCTGATGAGCAGGGCCAGTTCGCGGGCTTCGGTGTCGGTGAAGGAGCCGGTGATCTGGGTCGAGCCGCCGGTGATACCTGTTCCGCACTGGACCGAGGGGTCCACCTGGGGTGAGGAGATGATCTTGCCGTCCAGGACGATGGCTACTCGGCGGGACGGGTCTCCGGGTTGGTGGCAGGCCGCCTTGCCGGTCAGGCGGGCCCAGCTGGCCTGACCGCCGGGGCCGTCGCGGTCGTCGGGGTCGTCGGGGCCCTTTGTGTTGGCTTGGTCGCCTTGGCCGGCGGAGTCGTCGGTGTTCTTGAAGTCGACGTTGACGTGCCAGCCGGCGCCTGCTTGTTGGTCGAAGCGGTTCGTTGCCTTTTCGACGTCCTTGCCTGTCAGTGAGGGTGGGGCGAGGTGCAGGGATTCACCGGACCCGCCGGACTCGCCCGCTTCGTTGGATTCGTCGGGCAGGACTTGTTCGCCGGGGCGTTGCTTGGGGTGGGGTTGGTCGGGGTTGCGTGGTGCTGTGCCGAGTACCTCGTGGAAGGTGAGTTCGGCGGTGCGGCCGAGCATGTCCGCCGCTTTGGTGGGGTCCTGGGCGCCGGGTAGTTCGATGACGATGCGGTGGTCGCCGGAGCGGGCGATGGTGGGCTCCGCGACGCCCAGCGCGTCGATGCGGCCGCGGAGGACCTCCATGGTGCGGTCGGTTGCCTGCTTGCCCGTGTCGGAGGTGGCGGTGGGGCGGGTCTCCAGTACGAGTTGGGTGCCGCCGCGTAGGTCCAGGCCGAGTTGGACGGGGACGGTCAGGGCCACGTAGAGGGAGAGGGCTACTGCGGCCAGGGCCAGTAGGGCTCTGAGGTGTGGTGGGCGGCGGGTCGCGGGCGGGCGTGGGAGCCGGGAGTTCGCTTGGCGCGGGCGTCGGGTGGTTGCTGGGCTCGGGGAGCGGGGGGTGGAGGAGAGGCGCGGGGTGGCGGGGCGTGGGGTGGCTTGGCGTGGGGGGTGGTTCGTGTCTGGCTCTGGGGGGCTTTTTGCGTCCGGGGGTGTGGAGCGGTTCGCGTCGGGGTTTGTGGGGCGGTTCACATTGGGGCTTGTGGGGTGGTCTGCGTCGGGGCTTGTGGGGTGGTCTGCGTCGGGGCTTGAGGGGTGGTCCGCGTCGGGGTTTGAGGAGCGGTTCGCGTCGCGGCGTGCGGGGCGTTGCACAGGTGACCTCCGGCAGGCATGCCGCGGCCAAGGCAAGGGCCGCGGTCAAGGGAAGAGGGGGAGCTCAGGTGCCGGGGGTGGGGGCGGTGCGCGTACGCCGGGAGGGCCGGCCGCCTTCAGGGACGCGGGCGGGAGTACTGCCGCCGGGGGCGTCCACGCGGGCTGATGTGCGGCGGCACGCGTGCAGCCTGCCGTCGGGGCGGCGGGGGGCGGCGGCGACGGGCGCTCGCCGGTGGTGTCGCGGTGGCTGCGGGTCGCGGCGCTGGAGACTGCGGGGTCCGCGTCGTCTGCGTGCGGTGCGCTGTGTGTGCGTGGGGTGTTGGGGGTTGGCGCGGCCTTGGACTCGCCGAGTGCGTGGGTGTGGGGAGATGCGGCTGTTGAGCTTGGTGGGGCGTGGGGCTTGCTGAGGGGCTGCGCGGGTCCAGGGCCTGGCTGGGCGTGCACCGCGCGCAGGATGCGTGCGGGCCTCGGGCTTGAGGAGAGGTCCGCCTGGATGGAGGCGTGGGTGGGCTTGGCGGTGTTCGGCGGAACGTAGAACCCGCTGAGGACCTGCGCCGGTCCGGCGCTTGGCTGGGCGTGGGCCGCGCTGGGGATGCGGGCGCGTTCCGGGCTCGTCGAGAGGTAAGTCTCGCTGACGGCGTGGGTGGGCTCTGCGCTTGGCGGGGCGTGGGGCTTGCTGGGGAGGTGGGGGGACGTCTCGTACGGGTGCGGCTGGGGGCCGTTGTGGGGCGGGCCGGAAGGCGTGGCCGGCGTTGCGGCGTTCGCCGTTGGTTGGGGGGCGCTGCCCTGCTCGGGTGCGCCCAGCAAGGCCACGAGGACGGCCAGTACTGCGGCGAGTAGCACTGCCGGGCTCCCGCCGATGGCACGCGGGGGCGTGTGCCGGACCGCACGCGGAGGCGTGGGTCGGGTGGCGCGTGAGGGCGTGGGTCGGGCGGCGCGCTGGAGCCTGTGCCGGGCTGTGCGCGGCACCGCTGTGTGCGGGACGGCGTGCGGGGAGCTTGGCACGATCCGTCCCCTTTCGTGTCGGTGGTGGTTGCCGGTGGGCCTGCTCCGGTGGGCGGCTCAGGTTTGTCCGGGGCGGGACCTCAAGGCCCAGCTGGGGAGTAGCAGCCGGGCCTTGAGGCGGTCTGGTGGTTGGTTCGGGTCGTTCCGGTCGAGTTCGCGAAGTGGTGGTCGGGCCTGTCGGCTCGGCCCTGGTGGTTCCGGCGGTCGTGGTCCCGGCCCCGGTGGTTCCGGCGGCCGTGGTCTCGGTGTCGGTGGTCACGGCGGCCGTGAACCCGGGGCTGGTGGTCCCGGCCGCCCTGGTCCCGGCGCCGGTAGTCCCGGCGCTGGTGGCCCCGGCGGCCCTGGTCCCGGCACCAGCGGTCCCAGCGGCCCTAGTCCCGGCACCGGCGGTCCCGGCGCCAGTGGTCCCGGCACCAGTGGCCCCGGCGCCGGTAACGCGCGGGCCCTGGCGTCAGGGTTCCGTCAGGCCTGCTCTGATGGCGTAGCGCGTGAGTTCCAGGCGGTTGCGTAGGCCCAGTTTGTGGAGCAGGTTCTCTCTGTGCCGGTGGACCGTCTTGATGCTGATGAAGAGCATCTCCGCGATCTCCTTCGAGGAGTGCCCCTCGGCCACCAGCTTGAGGACCTCCTCCTCCCTCGGCGTGAGCACTTGGTCCGGTGGTTCCTCGCCCTGGCGGATTCGGTCCAGGTAGTTGCGGACCAGGGCGGTCACCGCCCCCGGGTAGAGGAACGGCTCGTCGCGCATGGCCGCGCGGCACGCGGCGACCAGGTCCCGGTCCGCCACCGACTTCAGCACGTATCCGCTCGCCCCCGCCTTCAGCGCCTGGAAGAAGTACTGCTCGTTGTCGTGCATCGTCAGCATCAGCACCCGTACGCCCGGCTTCAGCGCGGCCAGTTCGCGTGCGGCCTGGAGACCGGTCATCCGGGGCATCGCGATGTCCAGGACCGCCAGGTCCACCTCGTGCGTGCGGGCCAGCGCGACGGCTTCCGCCCCGTCCCCCGCCTCGGCGACGACCTCCAGATCCGGCTCCCCGTCGAGGATCAACCGCACCCCACGCCGTACCAACGCGTGGTCGTCCGCCAAAAGGATGCGGATCCTGGCCGGCCCGGCGTTCGAGGCGCTCCTCGCGTGGGCGTCAGGGGTGTCACTCGTGTTCATCGCCGCGCCTGCCCGTCGTGCTCATCGTTGTCTTCTGGGGGTGGGGCCGGGGTCCGTACGGGCATCGGCACCGTCAGTCTGACCTGCGTGCCCGCCCCCGGCCGTGACGTCACGTCCAGCGACGCCCCGATGAACAGCGCCCGTTCGCGCATCCCGCGGATCCCCGCCCCCTCGTGCGCGACCCCCGTGCCCCGGCCGTCGTCCTCGACGCACAGGACCACCCCGCCGCCGGCCCGGGCCAGGCTCACCTCGACCCGGTCCGCGTCGGCATGGCGGGCGGCGTTGGTCAGAGCCTCCTGGGCCACCCGGTAGAGGACCAGTTCCGCCTGCTGGTCCAGTGGGGGCAGGTCGGGGTCGAAGCCGCGTACCACCCGCAGGCCCGCGTGCGTGGCGAACTCCGTGGTCAGCGACGTCAGGGCGCTGATCAGGCCCAGGTCGTCCAGCACGCCGGGGCGCAGTCTGCGTACCAGGCGGCGTACTTCGTCCAGGCTCCCCCGGGTGATCTCCTGCGCCTGGCGCAGCTCACCCCGCAGGGGTTCGTCCGCCGCGTCCGACGCCCGTTTGAGGGCCAGCAGGACCGCGGTCATCGTCTGACCCACCTCGTCGTGGAGCTCCTGGGCGATACGGCGCCGCTCGGATTCCTGCGCCAGGAGCACGCGGGCACTGCTGGCGGCCCGTTCCTGTTCCAGCCGTTCGAGCATGGCGTTGAACGTGCGGATCAACTCGGCGGTCTCGCCCCCGCCCTGCTCCGGCAGCCGGTGCCCGGGGCGCAGCAGGTCGACGGTGGTCATCAGCCGGGTGAGCCGTTCCAGCGGGGCCAGGCCTATCCGCAGCAGGGCCGCGTTGGCGACCAGCATGACGGCAAGACCGCCCACGAGGATGACCGCCTCGGTCAGCACCACCGGCACGGAGACGGTCACCGGCGCCCACAGGAGCAGGGCGGTGGCGCTTCCCAGCACCACCGCGTTGAGCGCGAAGATCCGCCAGAACAGGGACAACGGGGTGGCGCCTTTCTCTCTGCTCGCTTCAACGACTTCGTTGATCTTCGTTGATCTTGGTTGACCGGTTGCCGCTGATCTTGGTCGACCGCTTGCCGCTGATCTTCGTTGACCGCTTGCCGCTGATCTTGGCCCGCCTCCTGTCCAGCCTGCCCGCTCCCCTTCCGTCCGTCGATGGGGCCCAATGCCCATTTCCCCACCTCCGGTCCCGGCACAGATGGGTATCGCGCCCGATGGGTTTTACGTCGGGCAGCGGCCACGGTGGGGGGTACGTACGCGCCGCCCTCCCGGCGGCCACCCTGTCGGAAGAAGGACCCGCCATGTCGCTCGACACTCCCCCGCTCGCCGCCCGCACCGAACGGCTGACCCCGCACGACGCCCGTCGGCGCCTGGAGCACGAACGTGCCTCGCGGCTGACACAGTTGCGGGCCATCGACGAAGCCGGGCACGAGGCGGAGGAACAGGTGATGTCCGCGCAGAAGGACACCATCGAACGAGTGCTCAAAGAAGTCGACGCCGCTCTCGCCCGCGTCCGGGACGGCAGCTACGGAACCTGCCCCGCCTGCGCCAAGCCCATCCCCGTCGAGCGCCTGGAGATCCTGCCCTACACGCAGTTCTGCGTGCCCTGCCAGCGCAAAGCCGACTGAACCGACCGGCAGCCCGGCCTCCCGATACCCCGGTATACCCCGGTATACCCCGGCCTCCCGGCCACCCCACACACCGATAGACCGCAGTCTCCCGGCCGACCGCCGGTCCCTCTCTCCGTCTCCCGCCCTGCCCGAGGGGTGAAGTGGTGAACCAACAAACCGTCGACGACTCCCGTACGCGGCAGCTCTCGCCCGAGGATCTCGCCGCCCTGCACGAGAACCTGCGCGAGCAGTTCCTGTTCCGCCGCGAACAGTTGCAGCAGCTCTCCGCCTCCGCGCTGACCCGCGCCGACGCGCTCCTCGACCGGCAGAGTTCCTCCCGTACGGAGGTGCGCATCAAGCTCGCCGCATCCGCCCGCATGGTGCTCGCCGACGTCGAGGCAGCCCTCGTACGCATGGACCGCGGCGATTACGGCGCCTGCCACCTGTGCCGGCACCCCATCGACCGCGAGCGCCTGATGATCGTGCCGCAGGCCCGTTACTGCGCTCGCTGCGCCCACTGCCGGCAGGTGCGCGGAGGCGACCGATGAGCGCGCCCTCGACGACGGCCACCACCTACGTGCCCCGCGGCCGGCACCGCTCCTGGCCCCGGTGCCGGCAGTGCTCCGGCATCGCCCTCGACCTGGGCAGCGCCCGGACCCGCGCCTGGACGTCCGGGCGGCGGATGATCCTCGACGTGCCCACGGTGACCTTTCACGGCGGCTCCGCCGTCTACCCCGTCCGGCGCGGAGCCATCGTCGACACCCCCGGCACCGCCCTGATGCTCGACCGGCTGCTCGGCCCACGGCTGCCCCGCTTCGGGCGGCCCCTGCTCATCCTGACCGCGCCCGTCCTGGGCGGGGTCGCCTACCGGGCCGAGGCCCGCGCGGCCGTCGAGGTCCTCCGCCCGCGGGCCGTCCTGACCCTTCCCACCGCGCGCGCCGTGGCCTCGGCCGTGGACGCCGATCTGTCGCGTCCCCTGCTGGTCGTGGACATCGGCGCCCACCTCACCGAGGTCGCCCTGCTCGCCGACGGTGACGTCGTCGACGCGCGGCACACCGCCCTGGGGACCAGTGACGGAGACGGGCCCACGGGTCCGTGCACCCCCACCCGGATCACCGACAGCGTCCTCGCGATGGTGACCGCCATGCTCGAACAGGACCGCACGTCCCGGACCCTCGAAGCCCTCCGGCGCGGCGCGCTGCTGGCCGGTGGCGGCGCCCTGCTGCCCGACGTCACCTGCGGTCTCGCCGCCGGGCTGCACGCCCCCGTCCAGCCCGTACCCGCCCCGCACACCGCAGCCGTCCGCGGTGCCGCCAAACTCCTCCGGGCCGCCCACGGCCACCCCTCCACGACCGGCAGCCGCAGCGAGGACACCGGCCCCATACGCCCCCATTAGCCCCCGCCTTCCGCTTCTCTCTCCCCCCGTTAGCCCCCCTCCCCTACACCGACCCCGCCCCCTCCACCCCATAAGGAGCTTCCGTGGCCGGCCACATCCCCCCGGCACAGCCGCCTCCCGACAAACACCCGGACCTCCGCTCTCGCCCCAGCCCCCGGCCCGTCCGCCCGTTCCTCCTGTGGCGCTGGCGTCGCAACCCCCTTCGGCGCCGCACCGACCTCCTCCAGGGCTGGATCGCCGTCGGCCTCTTCCTCGCCGTCCTGGTCGCCACCCCGGCCGCCGTCGTCCTGGTCGGTGACACGGCCCGGCGCCATCTGGAACAGACCGCGCGGCACCAGGCCGACACCCGGCACCGCACCACCGCCGTGCTCGTCCACGACGCGCCCCGCCATCCCGAGCCCGGCTCGGCCGAGGCGAGGAAGACCCGGTATCCGGTCACCGTCCGCTTCACCGACCGCCACGGGCACGGCCACACCGCGCAGGCGGACGTCGAACCCGCCCTGGCCGCGGGGGACTCCGTCCGCGTATGGGCGGACGACGACGGCGAGCTCACCGGGCCGCCCCTCACCACGGACGAGGTCCGTGACCACACCACGGGCTACGTCGTCCTGGCCGCCATGGCCGTCCCGATCCTGGGCGCCGCCGCGTACGCCGGCGTCCACCGCAGGCTGGAGCGGCACAACCTCGCCCGCTGGGAAGCGGCTTGGGCGCGTACCGCCCCTCGGTGGACCACCACTCCCCCGTGAGCGCGCCTGATCACGCCCGATCACGCCCCATCCCGCCTGGTCACATCCGATCACGCCCGCCGGGCAGGGCTCAGGCGCGGCGGATCGGCGGCAGCTCGTACGTCCCGTCGAAGACCGCGGCCCGCGGCATGTACATCCGCAGGACCGGGCGGAAGCGGCCCTCCGGCGTGGGGAGCCAGTTCGCGGCCGTCTTGTCGTCGGCCGGGCGCTGCCGCTGGAGGAGGAGCGTGAGGGAGCCGTCGTCGTCGTGACTCAGGCCCGGGGTGCGGTCGCCGATGGAGTGGCGCTCGACGGGGTCGGCGACGAGGCCGCGGTCCGGCAGGCCGTACATCGTGACCGACCAGAACGCGTCCACGGGCGGCGGCTTCTCGAAGCGCAGCGTGTACGCGTGCTCGCCGTCCAGCGGCCTGCCGTCGCCGTCGTCCCACGCCATCGCGTACGCCGCTTCGTATCCGTGCTTGCCCCAGAGCATGGTGTGCGCCGACGTGGCGCGCCGCATGCGGCCCGACTCGCGGTCGGCGCAGATCCATTGGGGGTCCTTGCGGGTGCCGACCTCGAAGTGGTCGGCGTTGAAGTCGAAGGCGTGGTACGAGGGTTGCCAGCCGTTCTGCCGTGCGTCGCCTTGGTCAGCGTGGGCGGATGCGGCGGATGCGGCGGATGCGGCGGATGCGACGGATGCGACGGCTGCCTGCTCGACCTGCTCCTTGCCCGCGGCGAACCCCGCGCGCAGCGCTTTCGCCAGCTCCGGTTCGGGGTGGGCATAGGGGCTCTCGGCGTCCAACAGGCCGAGCGGCGCGAAGCGTTGCTGGTAGGAGCGGTCCGCCGGGGCAGGCGGGAGGGCGGCCATGCGGGCCCGCAGCTTCTCGTAGAAGCGGATTTCCGGTTCCTCTTCGGGGATGTACGTGTGGGTCGGCAGCCCGTGGGACTCTCCGGTCGCCGTCCAGTACGGCTCCAGAAGCGTGTCCTCCTGGAGGGCCCGTACCGCCGCCGCGTCGTCCGGGCCCGTGCAGGCCCACCTGCCGACGATCGTCGCCAGCTCGGTCGGTACGGAGATCCGCGTGGCGCCCAGGGGGACCTCCTCGTCCCAGCCGGGGGGCGTGAGGAGGTAGCTGGCCTCGCCCGTGCCGGTGGCGCGGCGGCCGACGTAGGCGAAGTTGTTGGTCCAGGCGTCCACGAACTGGAGGACGTAGTAGCGGCCGCCGGTGTCCGGGACGGTCAGGAGCAGGGCTCCGCCGGAGAGGTCGAGCTGGGCCAGGGAGTAGAGGAGGTCGTCGTTGGGGTCCGGGGGTGCCGGGGGCTCAGGGGGGCCGGCGGAACCGGCGGGACCGGCACTGGCGTCGGTCGGCACGTCGGAGCCTGGGGACGGGCTGGGACCTGGGCCTGGACCTGGGCCCGGACCCGCGAGCTTGGTGCCGTGGCTGAACTCGTTGAACGGCGCGGGAGGTACCGATCCCAGGCCCGTGCGGGAGACGCGGTCGACTTGGTCGAGGTTGAGCACCATCGGGTAGCCGTAGATGTACGCCTCGGCCGCCAGCGCCTGGAGATCGGTCGTGCCGTCGGTCATGCCCGTCGCCTTCTCGTGGTCAAGCCGGTTCGCTGCGTGGAGAGTCCCGGGGGCCGGGGTCCGGAAGCCCGGCGATCCAGGCTCCCCGGGGCACTACGAGGTCGCCGGAGGTTCCTGGTCGCCGAAGCGGCGTTCGAACTTGGCCACCTGGCCCTCGGAGTCCACGACGCGGGCGCGGCCCGTGTAGAAGGGGTGGCTCTCGGAGGAGATCTCCACCTCCACCAGGGGGTACGTCTCTCCGTCGTCCCACTCGATGGTCTGGTCGCTCTCGGCGGTGGAACGGGTGAGGAAGGCGTAGCCCGCCGAGCGGTCGCGGAAGACGACGGGGCGGTAGTCGGGGTTCTTGTCCTGGGTCATGTCTCCAGGGTCGCCGCGTACGGGGGCCGGGGCGACCCTGGGGACGCCACGCGGGGTACTGAACGGCGGGGCACTGACCTCCGGGGGCACTGAACCGCGGGCACGGATCGCAGGGGTCTTCCCTACGCCCGCGCCCGCTTCTTCGCCTCGGGCTTCTTCTTGGGGGTCGTCTTCTTGGCCGTCGACTTCTTTCCCCCCACCTCCTTCGGCGTGGCCCTCGCCGTCTTCTTCGCCTGCGTGCGCTTCGCCGCCGTTCCCTGCGTGCGCTTCGCCGCCGTCCCCTTCAGCTGCGTCACCTCCGCCACCTCCCCGTCATCCCGGTCCTTCTTCGCCGCGCGCACGCTCTTCTCCAGGGCCGCCATCAGGTCGATCACCTTGCCGTCACCGGAGTCCTCCTCCGTGGGTCGCGCGGGGGCCGTGCCCGAGGCCTTCGCGGCGATCAGTTCCTCCACCGCCGCGCGGTAGTCGTCGTGGAGGGCGGCGACGTCCACCTCCCCCAGCGTGTCCATCAGCGCGTCCGCCAGGTCCAGTTCCGCGTCCCGCACCTTCACCTGCGTGTCCGGGGCCACGCCCTCCGCCGGGCGGATCTCGTCCGGCCACAGCAGCGCGTGCATCGCGATCACGTCGTCCACCACCCGCAGCATCCCCAGCCGCTCGCGCCCCCGCAGCGCGTACCTCGCGATCGCCACCTTCCGGCTCCGCTTCAGCGCCTCCCGCAGCAGGATGTACGGCTTCGTCGCGGGCACCCCGTTGGCCGACAGGTAGTACGCCGTGTCCATCTGCATCGGGTCGATCCCGTCCGCCGGCACGAAGGCGACGATCTCGATCGTCTTGGCCGTCGGCAGCGGCAGGGCCGCCAGGTCCTCGTCCGTGATCGGGATGATCGAGCCGTCGGCGTCCTCGTACCCCTTGCCTATCTCGGCGGGCGTCACCTCACGCTCCTCCAGCTCGCACACCTTGCGGTAGCGGACCCGGCCCCCGTCCTCCAGGTGGATCTGCCGGAAGGACACCGCGTGGTTCTCGGTGGCGTTCATGAGCTTGATCGGGATGCTGACCAGCCCGAAGGAGATCGCACCGTTCCATATGGATCGCACGTCAGGCACCTCTCAGCAGCCGATCCCGGTTTTGGGGTGATTCATCCGCATTCGTGGGACTCTCATCGTATGACGCCGATCACCGAGGTGGAGGGGCGGCGACTGGCCCTCAGCAATCTCGACAAGGTCCTCTACGCCGCATCCGGCTTCACCAAGGGCGAGATGCTGCACTACTACGCCAGTACCGCCGAGGCCCTGCTGCCCCATCTGCGCCACCGGCCCGTCTCCTTCCTCCGCTTCCCCGACGGGCCCGACGGCCAGCGCTTCTTCGCCAAGAACGTGCCCCCGGGCACCCCCGACTGGGTGCACACCGCCGACGTCCGGCGCTCGGACGGAACCTCCCGGCAGGTCGTCGTGGACGATCTGGCCACCCTGATGTGGGCGGGCAATCTCGTGACCGAGTTCCACACCCCCCAGTGGCGGACGGACGCCCCCGCCCGGGCGGACCGGCTCGTGCTGGACCTGGACCCCGGCGAGCCCGCCACCGTCGTCGAGTGCTGCCGGGTGGGCCTGTGGCTGCGCGAGCGCCTGCGGGCCGACGGCCTCGACGTCTACGCGAAGACTTCGGGCTCCAAGGGCCTGCACCTGCTCTGCCCCCTGGAGCCGACGCCCTCCGAGCAGGTGACCGCGTACGCGAAGAAGCTCGCCCAGGACGCCGAGGCCGAGCTGCCCGACCTGGTGGTCCACCGGATGACGCGCAGCCTGCGCCCCGGCAAGGTCTTCGTCGACTTCAGCCAGAACGCCGCCGCCAAGACCACCGCCACCCCCTACACCCTGCGCGCCCGCCCGGAGCCGACCGTCTCCACCCCCGTGACCTGGGAGGAGGTCGAAGGCTGCGGCGACCAGGACCAGCTCGTCTTCCTGGCCGCCGACATCGCGCCCCGCCTGGAGCGGTACGGGGAGCTGCTGGGTCCGCTCAACGACCCCGGGCAAGGCCGGCCCCTCCCCCACGGACCCCACGGACCCCACGGCCCCCGCGGACGCACCCGCGAGGCCGGATCATGATCACCCCGCCGCTCCGGGTCGCCCTCGCCGATTCCGTGACCGCCCTGCCGACGGGCGACGGCTGGGCCTACGAGCCGAAGTTCGACGGCCACCGCCTGGTCGTCTTCGCCGACGGCCGCCGCGTGCGGCTCCAGGCCCGCTCCGGGCGCTTCGTCACCAGCGCGTTCCCCGACATCGCCGAGGCGGCGGCACGGCTGCCGGCCGGGACCGTCCTCGACGGCGAGGTGGTCGTCTGGGTGGAGGGGCGCATCGACTTCGGTGCCGTCCAGCGGCGCGCCGCCGCCACCCGCGCCCGCGCCCCGCAGCTCGCGCGCACGCTCCCCGCGTCGTACGCCGCCTTCGACCTGCTCGCCGACGGGGGCGAGGATCGCCGCGCCCTGCCCTACGAGGAGCGGCGCGCACGTCTCGTACGCCTCCTGGAGCCGCTCGGCCCGCCGCTCCAGCCCGTCCCGATGACGACCGACCGCGCACTGGCCCTGACCTGGTACGAGGCCCTGCCCGCCACCGGCATCGAAGGCCTGGTGGCCAAACGACTCGACGGCACCTACCGGGGCGGCACGCGCGCGTGGCTGAAGCTGCGGCACAGCGACACCCGGGACGCGCTGGTCGTGGGCTTCACCGGCAGCGGGGCGCGCCCGCAGGCACTCGTGCTCGTCCTGCCGGGGGACGGCACGCCCGTGGTGTCGTCGCCGCTCTCCCCCGCGCTGCGGAAGGCGGCAGGGGCGGCGCTGCCGGTGGCCAGGGGCGAGGGGACCGCGATCGCCGCGGGGATCGGCGAGGTCACGTATGCCGCCCTGCCGTCCGAGCCGCCCGTCACGGTGGAGGTGCGGCAGAACACCACCCGGCACGCGACCGCGGTGGTCGTGCGCTTTCGCTGAGCCCCGGTCCGGTCCAGTCGTGACCGGCATCACAGCTAATCAAGTTTGACTAGACTATCGAGCGAGCATATCTTTCTTCGCGTAGCCCAGTAGTCAAACTTGACGAGGAGAGCGCATGACCGTTCTGCCCGAGACCGGATACGTCCCGACCGACGAGGACCGCGCGAGCCTGGCCGCCTGGTTCGCCGAGTACGACGCGCACAGCGCCAAGCGTGACGTGGAGCGCATGGCGGACCTGGCCGTCTTCCCGCTCAACCTGGTCAGCGACGACTCCGCGGGCGACGGCCGCTCCGCGCAGTGGGACCGGGACCAGTTCGTCGGGACCATGACGCACGTGATGGGGGACGGGAGCGAGGACATCACCTTCGAGTCCACGCGCACGCCCGTCTTCCTCTCCCCCGCCATGGCCGTGGTCTTCACCGACTCGGTGATGACCGCGAACGGCGAGACGCAGCAGCTGCGGTACGCCGACATCCTGCTGAAGCGGGGCGGGGCCTGGGCGTTCCAGACCATGATCCAGGGCGGCTGGGGCGACAACCTCTGAGCGGCCGCCGCCCCGCCCGTCCGGAGACTCTGAGCGGCCACCTCCCCGCCCGCCCGGAGGCGCGGGCCCACGGGCACGGTCCGGGCTAGACCCGCAGCCACGTCCGCCGGTCGCGCGCCATCGCGTGCAGCGCCTCCACATCGGCCGGTTTCAGTACGCCGCCGGTGCGGGCCAGAGCCGACACCTCCCCGTCGCGCACGATCCGTACCTCGCGCGGCGGGGAGATCACGTCCAGGTCAACCGCCCCGCAGAGGGCGAGGACCGGGCGGATCTCGGCGGTCAGCGCGAAGGAGGCCCGGTCGGCGTCGGCGCGGACCTCCCTCACGAGTGGACGCGGGTCCGCGCGGCCGACCGTGATCATCGGGTCGGCGACGCGCACCCGCTGCTTGCGGGCGGCGAGCGTGTGGACGCTGAACAGACCGCCGGGGCCGATCAGGAGGTGGTGGATGCGGGCGCCGCCCGGCAGCGGCACCGAGTGCAGGGTGTGCCAGCCCGCGCCTTCGAGGCCGTCGAGCACCTCCCCGACCGCCTGCTCGGCGGCGAGCGCCCGCTGCCGCGGGTCGGCGCGCAGCCTGCGGGCGGGGGCCGGCTCGCGGTCCAGGGCGATCAGGAGTGCCTCGCCGGGGCGGTTCGGCGCGAGGTCGTCGTCCGGGTGGAGGGAGAGGCGCGCCAGCTCGGCGGGGGTGGGGACGGGCGGCGGGCCGATCGAGAAACCGCCGGTCAGGAAGGGGGCCAAGGCACGCAGGACGGCTTCCCTGTGCTCCTCGCCGAGGAGGTTCACGCGGGACGACTCCCTCTCGTACCACGCCACGTTCCTGCCGTCCGCGAGGCAGACGTACAGCCGCTCCTGCCCGTGCCGCCAGGCCGGTATGACGCGCAGTCCGCTCATGCACCATCACCCCACCGACCATGGGAGCAGCAAGGACATGCCTGGGGCAAGAACCTGGGCGACGCGGAGAGAAGTTGAGCCACTCGTCACGGCACCGCCTCCGCAGCTATGGCTCGTTGTTACATAGCTGACGAATTGCCGCAATGAAGGACATCTAGCTTCAGAGGTGACCCTTTCACTCCTCCTCCCTCTGACCGCCTTCTGCGGATCACCTCCTCTACTCCCCCACCGTCTCCCCGTAAGGACCGACCGCTCATGAGCAGCCAGCGCCGTCGCACCCTCCTTCGTTCCGCCGCCGTGACCACCGTCGTCGGCGGCGCGCTCCTCGTGCCGGCCGTGGCCGCCGTCGCGGACGCGCCGGAACACTCCGAGGGCACGCGGACGGTGGCGCCGCTCGCGCCCGGCACCCCGGAGGGCGGGGTCAAGGCCGGCACCGAGGGGTTCGACGGCGGCGACCCGGTGGTCATCGCCGCCGGTGGCGCCATGGCGGCGGCCGGTGCCGCCGGTCTCGGGTACGCGATGCTGCGCCGCGGCCGCACCGACGCCTGAACCCCCCGCCGCACGCGCCCCACGCGCCCCGCACCCCCCCAGGCCACCGACCCCCGGCCACCGGCCACCCCAGGAGCCCCCCATGAGCACCCCCACCGAAGAATCCCCTGCCCCCGCACCCGCACCCGCCCCCGCCCCCGCAAAGCCCCGCCACACCGCCCGCATCGCGGCCGCCGCCACGCTCACCGCCGCCCTCGGCCTCGGTCTCATCGCCTGCGGCCAGGGCTCCGGCCACCACCCCGCTGCCGACATCAAGGTCGACAACGCCACCGCCGCACCGGCCACGGCCGGCCCGCACGCCCCGCTGAAGAAGTCCCGGCCGACGGGCCTGCGCATACCGGCGGCCGGTGTCGACGCGCGGTCGATGCTCGATCTGGCCGTGGGCGCGGACGGCGCGCTGGAGGTGCCGTCCGTGGACCAGGCGGACGAGCCCGGCTGGTGGACCGGTGGTGTCACGCCCGGCGAGAAGGGGGCCGCCGTCCTGGTCGCGCACTACGACACCGCGCGGGGGCCCGCGCTGATGAAGGACGTGGCGAAGGTGAGAATGGGGGACGAGATCGAGGTGCCGCGAGCGGACGGGAGCACCGCGACGTTCAAGGTCCGCGAGATACAACAGGTGGACAAAAAGAACTTCCCCACCCATAAGGTGTATGGGGCGACCGACCGTCCCGAGCTGCGCCTGCTGACCTGTGGCGGACCGATCAAGGACGGTCACCGCACCGACAACATCATTCTCTACGCCGACCTCGTGCCGTAGCCGGAGCTGCGGCGCGCCCCCGACCCCCGCGCCGCGACGGGGCAGCCCCAGGGCCGCTCCACCGGCAGGCAGGAGTGCAGTGCACCGGAGCCGTCTCGCGCTCGCTGCGGCCGTCGTGCTGCCCGCCGTCCTGCTGGCGGGCGGCTGCGGCGACCCCGGTGGTCTGCGGGGCGCGGGCGCGACGCCCACCGCGGAGGCGCCGACCCGCCTGTGGCCGAAGCTGCCGCTCCCGTCGACGGCCGCCGAGGACTACGGCACCGTGGAGAGCGTGCCGGTCAAGGGCGTGGACGTACCGGACGGGGACCTGCACCAGGCCGATCCGGTCACCGTCGTGAAGACCGACTTCGACAAGAACCCGGGGACGTACGACCGCGCGGACGCGGTCTACAAGGAGACCGTCCGGCAGCTCGCGGACTGCGACGGCGGCCAGGTCGGCGACGCCAAGTGCCCCGTCCTGAAGGCCTACTACCGCGACCTCACCGGGGACGGCAAGGACGACCTCATCGTCGGCGTCCGGCTGGCCCGCGGGCACGCCGAGAACCTCGACATCCGCGCCTACGCCATGGAGAAGCGGCAGCTCACGCAGATCATGGCCATGAGCGACTCGGTGCTCGGCGTGGAGCTCGCGGGCCGCGAGGTGATCGTCCGGGCCGTCTCCGGCATGCAGGACTACGAGTACCGCACCGTCTGGTCCTGGGACCCGCACCGCGGGGCCATGCTGCCGACGACCGACGAGATCGTGCGCTCCCCGAACGCGCCGAAGAGGAAGCCGTCCCGCAAGCCCGACCCGGGGGCGAGCACCCGGCCCGTGCCGTCCCCGAGCGACGGCCGATGAGCCACCGGCTGCCGCGCGGGCCGCGGCTTCCCGCCTGGACGGCGACGCTGACCTGGAAGGCCGCCGTCTTCATCACCGTCATGTGCTGCGCGCTCGCGGCGCTCCTGGGCGCGCTCGTGCACGTCTCGGTGACGAACCAGACCGTGGGCCAGGCCCGCGAGCACGCCCTGGACCGGCTCGACGACGCCACCGAGGCGTTCGAGGCGGGCGACGATCTGGGCCCCGGCGCCGGGGTCGATCCGCCGGGCCTTCCCGCGCGGCTGCGGGATCTCGCGGCGGGCGGTGAGCGCGGCACGATGGTCGACGCCCATGACTCCCGGCCGACGATGTGGGCCGCGGGGCCCGCCAGGGACGGGCGCGCCCTCGCCGTCCAGGTGGACTACGCCCAGGGCGCCCGCACCATCGACGGGCTCGACCGGGCCATCCTCGGCTCCTCGGTCCTGGCGATCGGGGCGACGCTCCTGGTCGGCGCGTTCGCCGTGAGCCGGGTGACGCGGCGGCTGCACCAGACGGCGACCGTCGCCCGCCGGATCAGCGCGGGCGACCTCGACGCCCGGGTGAACGACCCGCGCACGCGGGAGCCGGCACGCCGGCAGGACGAGGTGGCCGACGTCTCCGGCGCGCTCGACACGATGGCCTCCTCGATGCAGGGCAAGCTCCAGAGCGAGCAGCGGTTCACCGCGGACGTGGCGCACGAGCTGCGTACACCGCTGACCGGGCTGCACGCGGCGGCCGAGCTGCTTCCGCCGGGCCGCCCCACGGAGCTGGTGCGGGACCGGGTGGCCGCGCTGCGGACCCTCACCGAGGACCTCCTGGAGATCTCCCGGCTCGACGCGAAGAGCGAGCGCGTCGACCTGGACGACCACCATCTCGCCCCACTGGCCGAGCGGGCCGTGCGGGGTTCGGCGGTCGACGCGGAGCTGGTCGTCGTACGGGACGTGTGTGTGGTGACCGACCGGCGGCGTCTGGAGCGGGTGCTCGGGAACCTCATCGCCAACGCGGCCAAGCACGGGCGCCCGCCGGTCGTGGTGACCGTCGACGGCCCGGTGGTCTCGGTGCGCGACCACGGCGACGGATACCCCGGCTACCTGGTGGAACACGGGCCGCAGCGGTTCCGCACGGAGGGCACGACCCGGGGCCACGGGCTCGGCCTGACCATCGCGTTGGGCCAGACGGCGGTGCTCGGCGCCCGGCTCTCGTTCGCGAACGCGGCGGACGGCGGGGCGGTCGCGACGCTGACGCTGCCCCACGAGGAGTCCGGCCGGGACCGTGCCGCGGGCTCCGACGGAGCGCTCTGAGGGGCGGTTTGACGCCGCGTGACCTTTTGCGTGCGCAGGATGCCGATTTTAGTGTGAATCGCGGCCTATGACCCATCTTTCGGGGGTTGGCGGCCGGCATCGCATCCGCACTTCTCGCAGAGGAGATCTCATGTCGCTTCGGCCCACCGCCACCCGCACCCGGCTCGGCATACTCGCCGCCGGCGGCGCGCTCGCCGCCCTCACCCTCACCGGACCGGCCTTCGCGGCCGACGACGCGGGCAGCGGTCATCCGCGCGTCTACAAGGGCCGCGTCACCGCCAAGAGCGGGCTGCTGCTGCGCACCGCCCCCACCCGGGGCAGCAAGGTGGTCCGCAGCGTGCCGTACGGCAAGGTCGTCTCGATCTACTGCAAGACGACCGGCGACCACGTGTCCGGCAACAACCGCTGGTACCTCCTCACCAACGGCACCTGGGCCTGGGGTTCGGCCCACTACATCGCCAACATCGGGCCCGCCCCGCGCTGGTGCTGACGCACCACAAGGGAACGGTGACATAAACGGACATTGGGGCCTATCGCTTGCTACGTTCCGGGCATGACCGGAACAGCGACGGCGCCCTCCTCCGTATCCGCTGTTCGCGTACCCCGGCGCCGTGGCACCGAGGTCGCACTGATCGTCGTGGCCGTCCTGCTCTCGGTCTACGGCTACTGCGACGTCGGCCTCGCCAAGAACGGCACCGTGCCGCCCGGCGCCGCAGGTTACGGCGCCGGGCTCGGCGTGCTCGCGCTCCTGGCCCATCTCGCGATCCGCTTCCGCGCGCCGTACGCCGACCCGCTGCTCCTGCCGATCGCGGTGCTCCTCAACGGCCTGGGTCTCGTCCTGATCTACCGCCTCGACCTGGAGACGCCCGGCGACGAGGCCGCGCCCACGCAGCTCGTCTGGTCCACCGTCGGGGTGACGCTCTTCATCGCCGTGGTGGTCCTCCTGCGCGACCACCGGGTGCTCCAGCGCTACGCGTACATCTGTGTCGTCTCCGCGCTCGTCCTGATGATCGTGCCGATCTTCTTCCCCGCCGTGAACGGCGCCCGGATCTGGATCAGGGTCGGCGGATTCTCCATCCAGCCCGGCGAGTTCGCGAAGATCCTGTTCGCGATCTTCTTCGCCAGCTATCTGGCCGCCAACCGCAACGCCCTCGCCTACACCGGCCGTACGGTCTGGAAGCTGACGAGGCTCCAGCTGCCGACCGGGCGCGTGCTCGGTCCGATCGTCGCGATCTGGCTGCTCAGCGTCGGCGTCCTCATCCTCGAACGGGACCTCGGCACCTCGCTGCTCTTCTTCGGGCTCTTCGTGATCCTGCTGTACGTCGCCACCGGACGGACCGGCTGGATCGCGGTCGGCATGATGCTCGCCGGGGTGGGGGCCTTCGCGGTCGGCTCGCTCGAACCCCACGTGCACGGCCGGGTCGAGGACTGGCTGCACCCCTTCGCGTCCATCGAGGCGGGCGACGGGCCCAACCAGCTGGCCCAGTCCCTCTTCGCGTTCGCGGCCGGCGGGATGCTCGGGACCGGGCTCGGACTCGGGCACTCCATCCTCATCGGGTTCGCCGCCAAGTCCGACTTCATCCTGGCGACGGCGGGCGAGGAGCTGGGTCTTGCCGGGCTCGCCGCGATCTTCCTGCTCTACGCGCTCCTGGTGGAGCGGGGCTTCCGGGCCGGGCTCGCCCTGCGGGACTCCTTCGGGCGGCTGCTCGCGGTGGGGCTCGCCTCGATCGTCGCGCTCCAGGTCTTCGTGATCGCGGGCGGGGTGACCGGGCTCATTCCGCTGACCGGCATGGCGATGCCCTTCCTGGCGCAGGGCGGCTCGTCGGTCGTGACCAACTGGATCATCGTGGCGCTGCTCATCCGGCTCAGCGACTCGGCGCGCGGCCAGCCGGTGGGGCCGCCCCCGCGGGAGGACGCGTGACGAGGTACATCCGGCATGCCGCCGCGTTCTGCGCGCTGCTCCTGATCGCCCTGCTCGTGAACGCGACCCGCGTCCAGGTCGTCCAGTCCGAGTCCTTCGACGAGAACCCCGCCAACCGCCGCCAGGCCATCGCCCGCTTCGGCCAGCCGCGCGGCGACATCATGGTCGACGGCCGCGCGGTGACCGGCTCCCGGGACACCGGGGAGCAGCTCCGCTACGAACGGACGTACCGGCACGGTCCGTTGTACGCGCCGGTGACCGGGTACGCCTCGCAGGTCTACGGCACGACCTTCCTGGAGAACGCCGAGGACGACATCCTCTCCGGCACCGACCCGATGCTCGCCCCGCTCCCCCTGTGGAACGACGTCAGCCGCGCGCGGAATCCCGGGGGCACGGTGCGGACCACGCTCCGGGCGGCGGCGCAGCAGGCCGCGTACGCGGGGCTCGGCGGCAAGAAGGGCGCGGTCGCCGCGGTCGAACCGTCCACGGGGAAGATCCTCGCCCTGGTCAGCACCCCTTCGTACGACCCCGAGCGGCTCTCCGGGACGAACGGGTCGGTGGCCCGGTCCTGGGCGGCGCTGAACGGCGACCCCGACAAGCCGATGCTGAACCGGGCGATCCGCCAGACCTACCCGCCCGGTTCGACGTTCAAGGTGGTGACGGCCGCCGCCGCGCTGGACGCGGGCACGGTCACGGACCTGGACGCCGCCACCAAGTCCCCCGACCCCTACACGCTGCCCGGCACGAGCACCCAGCTGACGAACGAGGTCGACGGCTGTACGAACGCGACCCTGCGCCATGCCTTCGCGTGGTCCTGCAACACGGTCTTCGCCAAGCTGGGCGCGACCACGGGCCTGGACGCCATGGTGGGCACGGCGCGGAACTTCGGCTTCAACGACGGCGGCCTGAAGATCCCCTCATCCGTGGCGGCGAGCAACTTCGACACGTCGATGGACAAGGCCCAGCTGGCGCTCTCCTCGATCGGCCAGTTCAACACGCGCGCCACGCCCCTTCAGATGGCGATGGTCTCGGCGGCGGTGGCCAACGGCGGCTCGGTCGAGGCGCCGCACCTGGTGGACGAGACCACGGCCGACGACGGCGACGTGGTGGCGAACACCGGCACCAAGTCCCTGCACCAGGCGATGAACCCGGCCACGGCGATGCAGCTGCGGGAGATGATGACCGACGTCGTCGAGGAGGGCACCGGCGGCAACGCGGCGATCCCCGGGGCGACCGTGGGCGGAAAGACCGGCACGGCCCAGCACGGCGTCGACAACTCCGGCACGCCGTACGCGTGGTTCATCTCCTGGGCCCAGAAGTCCGACGAGCCCCAGCCCTCGGTGGCGGTGGCGGTGGTGGTGGAGGACGCGGCGGCGGACCGGGGCGACATCAGCGGCGGCGGCAGCGCGGCCCCGATCGCGAAGGCGGTGATGGAGGCGGTGCTGGGCGGGGCCTAGGGCGGGGCAGCCGCCTCCACGCGGTCGCGGCTCAGGGGTTCGGGGCGGCGCCCGAGGTGATCATGTCCTCGACCTCCGCGACCCGCAGTCCCTCTTCCTCGGCGAAGCGTTCCGCGTCCAGCTTTTCGGCGATCTCCTCGTCCTGGGCCATCAGCTGGTCGAGGTTGGTGTTGCCCATCTCGAACACGCCCATGTCGACGTACGCCTCCTGGAGGCGCTTGCCCCACAGGCCGATGTCCTTGACACAGGGCACGATGCGGCTGAAGAGCAGCTGCCGGAAGATGGCGAGGAACTCGGAGTTCTCGCTGGCCTCCTCGGCCTCCGCCTTGGGGATGCCGAAGTTCTCCAGGACCTCGACGCCGCGCAGCCGGTCCCGCATCAGGTAGCAGCCCTCGATGACGAATTCCTCGCGCTCGCGCAGCTCGGCGTCGGAGAGCTGTTTGTAGTAGTCCCGCAGGGCCATGCGGCCGAAGGCCACGTGCCGGGCCTCGTCCTGCATGACGTACGCGAGGATCTGCTTGGGCAGCGGCTTGTCCGTCGTGTCGCGGATCATGCCGAAGGCGGCGAGCGCGAGGCCCTCGATGAGGACCTGCATGCCGAGGTAGGGCATGTCCCAGCGGGAGTCGCGCAGGGTGTCGCCGAGCAGGGCCTGGAGGTTGTCGTTGATCGGGTACAGCATCCCGATCTTGTCGTGCAGGAAGCGGCCGTACACCTCCGCGTGCCGCGCCTCGTCCATGGTCTGGGTCGCGGAGTAGAACTTCGCGTCGAGGTCGGGGACGGACTCCACGATGCGTGCCGCGCACACCATCGCGCCCTGTTCGCCGTGCAGGAACTGGCTGAACTGCCAGGAGGCGTAGTGCTTGCGCAGCTCGCCCTTGTCCCGCTCGGTCATCTTCGCCCAGTGCCGGGTGCCGTAGAGGGAGAGGGACTCGTCGGGGGTGCCCAGGGGGTCGTACGGGTCGACCTCCAGGTCCCAGGCGATGCGCTTGGCGCCGTCCCACTGCTTGTCCTTGCCCTTCTGGTACAGGGCGAGCAGCCGGGCACGGCCCTCGTCGTACTCCCAGCTGAAGCGGGCCGCGCCGTTCGCCGGTATCTGCCAGATGTTCTCGTCAGGGGCGTGCGTGTAGAGCTCGTGCGTGGACACTGACGGCTCCTCGGGATTGGCCTGGACATCTCCGTAATCGCCTCGTACTGCCGGTAGTTGGCAGGCTCACATGGTCGTAGACGTGGGGTCAACAAGTCGTGCGCAAGGGATTGACGCCCTTGCTGACAGGCAGTCTCATAAGTCGTGACCGCCGGTAACTCTGACGACGAGGCAGGGGCAGAGCCATGACGACCATCACGGAGGACGCGGCGATCGAGGGGCTGCGGGACGCGCTCGGACTGCTCAAGGACCGGGAGCAGGTGGCCGAGCGGCTGCTCGACTCCTCCGCCAAGCACTCCTTCGATCCCGACAAGGAGCTGGACTGGGAGGCACCCTTCGAGGAGGGCAAGTGGTTCTGGCCCCCGGAGCTGGTGTCCCTGTACGGCACGCCGATGTGGCGCCGGATGAGCGAGGAGCAGCGCATCGCGCTCTCCCAGCACGAGGCCGCCGCGCTCGCCTCGCTCGGCATCTGGTTCGAACTGATCCTGATGCAGCTGCTCGTACGGCACATCTACGACAAGCCGGCGACGAGCGCCCATGTGCGGTACGCCCTGACCGAGATCGAGGACGAGTGCCGCCACTCGAAGATGTTCGCGCGGCTCATCTCGCGCGGTGACACCCCGTACTACCCGGTCAGCGCGGTGCACCGGAACCTCGGCCGCCTCTTCAAGACCATCTCCACGACGCCCGGTTCGTTCACGGCCACGCTGCTCGGCGAGGAGATCCTGGACTGGATGCAGCGCCTGACGTTCCCGGACGAGCGCGTCCAGACCCTTGTGCGCGGCGTCACCCGCATCCACGTCGTGGAGGAGGCCCGCCATGTGCGGTACGCCCGCGAGGAGCTGCGCCGCCAGATGGTGACGGCGCCGCGCTGGTCCCAGGAGTTCACCCGCCTCACCTCGGGCGAGTTCGCCCGCGTCTTCTCCGTCGCCTTCATCAACCCGGACGTCTACACCAACGTCGGCCTGGACAAGCGCGAGGCCATGGCCCAGGTCAAGGCGAGCGCCCACCGCCGCGAGATCATGCAGACGGGAGCCAAGCGCCTGACGGACTTCCTGGACGACATCGGGGTGCTCAGGGGCGCGGGACGGCGGCTGTGGAAGAGCTCTGGACTTCTGGCGTAGCCGATCGGGTACGCAGGGTTCCGGGGCGCTTGTTCGAAAGGGCGGTTACGCTGCGAGGCATGACCTCGCCTGCTCCCACCCGCGCGTACCGGCGCCTCAGTGTCGAAGAGCGGCAGCGGCAGCTCAAGGAGGCCGCCCTGTCCCTCTTCGCGGTGCGCGCACCCGACGAGGTCTCGCTCGACGACGTCGCGGAGGCGGCCGGGGTCTCCCGGCCGCTGGTCTACCGCTACTTCCCGGGCGGCAAGCAGCAGTTGTACGAGGCCGCGCTGCGGTCCGCGGCCGACGAGCTGGAGCAGTGCTTCGCCGAACCGCCCGAGGGCCCGCTCACCCAGCGCCTGGCGAACGCCCTCGACCGCTACCTCGCCTTCGTCGACCAGCACGACGCGGGCTTCAGCGCGCTCCTCCAGGGCGGCAGCGTCGTGGAGACCTCGCGGACCACCGCCATCGTGGACGAGGTGCGCAGGACGGCCGCCGAGCACATACTCGCCCACCTGGAGGTCGTGGGCGCCACGGGCCCGCGGCTGCGGATGACCGTGCGGATGTGGATCACCTCCGTCGAGGCGGCGTCCCTGATCTGGCTGGACGAGGAGAAGCAGCCGCCGCTCGACGAGCTGCGGGACTGGCTCGTCGAGCAGTTCATGGCGGTCCTGGTGGCCTCCGCGGGCCGCGACCCGCAGACCGCGGAGGCGGTACGGGTCGCGCTGGCCATGGAGAGCCCCGACGGCCCCGCGGGCTCGCTCGCCCGGCGGGTCCTGCCCGTGGTGAGCGACGCGGCGCACCTGCTGTGACGCCCGGCCCCCGGCTGCTGTGACACTGGCCGGGTGAAGAGCGAAGACACCCCCTTCGTGGGTGGCCCCCTGGACGGCCGCGTCCTGCCCGTCCTCCTCGGCCCGACCGGCCACCCCCCGAAGGTGTACCGCGTCCCGGTGCCGGACGAGGCCGGCGGCCCGCCGACCGTGCTCGTGTACCGCCGCACGGCCAAGGCCGCGGGCAAGCGGCTCGGGCTGCACCAGGGCTGGCGGTACGAGTACGACCCCGAGGCCGACACGGCCGGGTCCGGTCTGAAGTGGCCCTGGTCGAAGCCGGGCGGGGCGGGCTGAGCACAGGCTTGGCAAGGGCGGCGCGCCGTGGGGCCCTGGACGGGTGACCGCATTGCGCCAACCCGCGCACCCTCCGGAGGCGGCCCGCCCGGGCGCGGCCGATGCTCGCGGAGCGGGGCGGAGCCTCCGCCGCGCGCCGGAGGTGATGGCATGTCAGGCAGGTTGCTGCGAGGGGTGTGCACGGGCGCGGTGGTCGGGGCCCTGCTCGCGCCCGCCGCCCCCGCGTACGCCGTCCCGGGGCCCGACGGCACCGGGGAGCGGCCGGTCTCCGAGCTTCTGACCGACCTTCAGGAGCTGTACCGCAAGGCCGAGGAGTCGACGGAGACGTACAACGCGACCGCGGAGAAGCTGAAGGAACAGCGCGCCGAGGTCACCCGCCTGAACGGCAGCCTGGCCCGCGCCCGGACCTCGGTGCGCGACAGCCGGGGCGCAGCGGCCCGCTTCGTCCGGCAGCAGTACCAGGGCACCTCGCAGATCTCCCCCTACGTACGCCTCCTGCTGGCGCGCAACGCGCAGCAGGCCCTCGACCAGGGGCATGTGATCGGGCGGGCGGCGGCGGAGCGGGCCGCGACGGTGAAGCGGCTCGTCGGCGGCGAGAAGACGGCGTCCGAGCTGGCGGCCAGGGCGAAGGGCGCCCTGGAGACCCAGCTGGCGCTCGCGGCCCGGCAGAAGGAGGCGCGCGACACGGTCAAGGGGCAGCTCAAGGAGGTCGAGGAGCTGCTCGCCGGGCTGAGCGCGGAGCAGCTCGCCGAGCTGGCGCGGGCCGAGGAGGAGGGGATGGCCGCGGCCCAGCGGAGGTTCCTCGCGTCGGGGTCCCTGAGCGGGTCCGCGGGCTCCGCGCCGTCACGGCCGCCCTCACGGCGCGGGGACGAGGCCGTCGACTACGCCGTGCGGCAGATCGGCAAGCCGTACAAGTGGGGCGCGGAGGGGCCCAAGGCCTTCGACTGCTCGGGGCTCACCTCGCAGGCGTGGGCGGCGGCCGGCAAGGACATCCCCCGCACCTCGCAGGAGCAGTGGGCCAAGCTGCGGCGGGTCTCCCTGCGCAAGCTGCGGCCGGGCGACCTGATCGTCTACTTCCCCAAGGCCACGCATGTGGCGATGTACCTGGGCGACGGCATGGTGGTCCAGGCCCCGCGCCCCGGAGCCCGGGTCAAGGTCTCCCCCATCGCGGCGAACCCCCTGCTGGGCGCGGTACGCCCCGACCCCTCGGCCAAGCCCATGAAGGGCTATGTGCCGCCGAAGCTGCCCCGGGGCGCGCGCAAGGGCGGCGACGCGGGGTACGGGCGGGCGGGAGCACCCACGGCGTGATGCTCCCGCACGAGGGGATCAGCCCGTCAGGGACGCCAGGTACGCGTCCGTCTTCTCGGGCTCGTAGAAGAAGTTCTCGAAGTCCGAGGGGTCGTTGAAGCCGTTCGCGAAGCGGTCCGCGGCCGGCTGGAGCTGGCCCGCGGCGCCGATCAGGTTCAGGACGTTCTCCGGCGGCGGCGACAGCATCGCGTTCGTCCACTTGGTGACGTGCTGGGCCGTCTCCCAGTACCGGTCGAACGTGGCCTGCATCCACGCCTCGTCGAACGGCTTGTCGCCGTGCCCGATGATCGAGGAGAGGTACGCGGCCGCGCACTTGGACGCCGAGTTGGAGCCCTGTCCGGTGATCGGGTCGTTGGCGACGACCACGTCCGCGACGCCGAGGACGGCGCCGCCGCCGGGCAGCCGGCCGATCGGGTTGCGCACGGTCGGCGCGTAACGGCCGGACAGCGTGCCGCCCGCGTCCGTCAGCTCGACCTTGGTGGCCCGCGCGTACTCCCACGGCGTGTACTTCTCCAGGAGCTCCAGCGTCAGCGCCAGGTGCTCGGAGGGGTCCTTGATGCCCTGGAAGACGTCGAGCGGGCCGCCCGGCACGCCCTCCCAGAACAGGATGTCGGCGCGGCCGGAGGTCGTGAAGGTCGGCATGACGAAGAGCTCGCCGACGCCCGGCACCAGGTTGCACCGCACCGCGTCGAACTCGGGGTGCTCGGGCCGCGGCCCCATCCCGTGGACGTACGCGACGGCCAGCGCGCGCTGCGGGGCGTCGTACGGGGAGCGGGAGGCGTCACGCTCGAACATCGAGACCAGCTCGCCCTTGCCCGCGGAGACGAGCACCAGGTCGTACGTGCGGGAGAAGTAGTCGAGGTCCGAGACCGCGGCGCCGTGGATGACCAGCTGGCCGCCCCGCTGCGCGAACGTCTCCATCCAGCCCGCCATCTTCACGCGCTGGTCGACGGACTGGGCGAACCCGTCCAGCTTGCCCACCCAGTCGATGACGCGGGAGGAGTCCGGCCCGGCGACCGAGACGCCGAGGCCCTCGATCTTCGGGGCCTGCGACTCCCAGAAGTTCAGCTGGAGGTCGCGCTCGTGCTGCAACGCCGTGTGGAACATGCACTGCGTGGACATCACACGGCCGGACCGGACCTCGTCCGCCGTGCGGTTGGACATCAGGGTGACCTCGTACCCCTGCGACTGGAGTCCGAGGGCGATCTGGAGCCCGGCCTGACCGGCTCCGACGACGAGTATCTTCCGCATGCGGCAACTTCTCCTACTGCTCAAGCAAAAACTATTCGGGGGTTGCTTCGAGGGCGTGACCGACGAGCGAGAGCAGTGACTCGATCACCGAGATCCGCTGCCTCGCGTCCATGATCAGCACCGGTATGTGCGAGGGGATCGTCAGCGCCTCGCGGACGTCCGCGGGCTCGAACTCCTCGGTGCCGTCGAAGTGGTTGACGGCCACGACGTACGGCAGTCCGCAGCTCTCGAAGTAGTCGAGCGCGGGGAAGCAGTCGGGGAGCCTGCGGGTGTCGGCGAGGACGACGGCACCGATCGCGCCGCGCACCAGGTCGTCCCACATGAACCAGAAGCGCTGCTGCCCCGGCGTGCCGAAGAGGTAGAGCACCAGGTCGTCGTCGAGCGTGATCCGGCCGAAGTCCATGGCGACCGTGGTCGTGGTCTTGTCCGGGGTCGCCGTGAGGTCGTCGGTGTCCTCGCTCGCCTGCGTCATCAGCGCCTCCGTCTGGAGGGGCGTGATCTCGGAGACCGCGGTGACCAGGGTCGTCTTGCCGACGCCGAAGCCGCCCGCCACCACGATCTTCGTCGCGATCGGGGCCCGGGTGCGGTCCGTCTGCCAGGCTTGGAGGTTCTCGTCCGGGTCGGGCCCCGGACGGCGGAGTTCAGAGACGGCGGAGTCCACTCAGCACCCTTTCGAGCAGTGCGCGGTCCGGCTGTCCCGGGCCGTGGCCCGTTCCGTACACGCGGATCTTTCCCTGGTCTGCGAGGTCGCTGAGCAGTACGCGGACCACGCCGAGCGGCATCTTCAAAAGCGCGGCGATCTCCGCGACCGTACGCATACGGCGGCAGATCTCGACGATGGCCCGCATCTCCGGCATGACGCGGGCGGTGGCGTTGCCCTGCGGCAGCTCGCGGCGCTCCTCGGGAGCCTCCAGAGCGGCCACGAAGGTCTCCACGAGCAGGACGTGGCCGAAGCGGGTGCGCCCGCCGGTGAGCGAGTACGGGCGTACTCGGGCGGGTTTGCGTTCGCCGCCCCGCTGGGGCAGCTTGCCGGGCTTACTGCTCATCGGACGCTCTCCATCGACTGGCGCAGCTCACTGCGGAGTTCGGGGGTGAGGACATGCCCGGCGCGGCCGACGAAGAGCGCCATGTGGTACGCGACGACGCTCATGTCGCAGTCCGGGGTGGCGTGCACGCCGAGCAGCGAGCCGTCGCTGATCGACATGACGAAGAGGCTGCCCTCCTCCATCGCGACGACGGTCTGCTTCACGGGCCCCGCGTCCATCAGCTTCCCGGCGCCGATGCACAGGGAGCCGAGGCCGGACACGATGGTGGCGAGGTCGGCGCTGGAGCCCTTGGGCCCCGAACTGTTGTCGACCGTCTCCTCGTTCCTCGCGGGGTCGGAGGAGAGCAGGAGCAGGCCGTCCGAGGAGACGACCGCGACCGACAGGAGGCCAGGGACCTCCTCGACGAGGTTCGTCAGGAGCCAGTGCAGGTTGCGTGCTTCGCTGCTCAGTCCGAACGCGGCCGGGCCGGCCTTGGGGCCGCCGGGGGACGAACTACCGGTGGGCGAAACGCCGGTCGCTGAAGCGCCGGTGCCTGAAGCGTCGGTGCCTGAACCGCCGGTGGAAGATCTGGGCGAGCGCATGGGCGCAGTCAATTACTTGCCTCCTCGACTGTGTCCCCCATGTTTTCGGTCTCTTCGGTCCGTTCGGTCAGCTCGGCCTCCACGTCGCGGCGGCCGCTGATGGCGCCCTGGTGGAAGCCGCCGAGACGCTTGCGCAGCGCTTCGGCGTCCACGGAGCCGCTGCGCGCCTTGGGCACGGTGGGCTCGGGCGCGGTGATCTTGGGTGTGCGCTTGGGGAGGCCCTTGTCGGTGACGCGCTCCCACTTGGGGGCGGGGGCTTCCGGGGCTTCTTCCGGGGCTTCCGCTTCGGGGGCCTCCGTCTCCTCCGGGGCCTCCTTCAGGGTCTCCTCCGGGACGGGTGGAATCGCGAGTTCCATGGTCGTCTCGGGCGAAACGTCGGGCGCGGCCTTGGGCTCCGCCTCAGCGGCCCGCACCGTCTGCTCCGCGGCCGCGATCAGCGGGTCCGCGTCCACTGGTACGTCCGGCGCGTCCGGTACGTGCGGCGCGTCCTGTACGTCGGGCGCGTCCTGCGCGGCCGTCGCGGCTGCCCCCGAGGCACGCCCCGGCAGCACGTTGGAGTTCGCCTCGGCCTCCGAGCCGGGCAGGTGCACCGCGGGCGCGGCCCCGGCGACCGGGACGCCGACCGGCGGCGCACCCATCGCGGGCGCCGCGGCGAGGATGGACTTCGGGAGCACCACGACCGCGGCGACGCCGCCCTGCTTCTGCTCGCGCAGCCGCACCCGTGCCCCGTGCCGCGCGGCGAGCCGTGCCACCACGTAGAGGCCGAGCCCGAGGCCGTCCCCGCTCTCCTGGTCGTACGCGTCGTCCGGACGGAACTCCGCGAGGCGGGCGTTGAGCTCGCCCATGCGGTCCTCGGTGACGCCTATGCCCTCGTCCTGCACGGAGAGCATCACCTCGCCGCTCTCCAGGAGCCACCCGGAGACCTCCACGGAGGCGTCCGGCGGCGAGAACGAGGTCGCGTTCTCCAGGAGCTCGGCGACCAGGTGGCTGATGTCGTCCGCGGCGAAGCCGGCGACGTGCGCGTGCGGCGGCAGCGTGGCGATGCGCACCCGCTCGTACCGCTCGATCTCGCTGACGGCGGCGCGCACGACGTCGACGAGCGGGACCGGTCCCGGGTGCTGGTGGCCGTGCTCGGCACCGGCGAGGACCAGGAGGTTCTCGCTGTGGCGGCGCATGACCGTGGCGAAGTGGTCGAGCTTGAAGAGCGTGGCGAGGCGGTCGGGGTCCTGCTCGCGGTCCTCCAGGTTCTCGATGACGGCGAGCTGCCGCTCGACCAGGCCGAGCGTGCGCAGGGCCAGATTCACGAAGGTGCCGTGGATGGACTGGCGCACGCGCTCCAGGTGCGCGGAGGCCTCGGCCAGTTCGGCGCGCAGGGTGGCGCGCTCGTCGGCCATGGACTGCCGCTGGCCGATGAGGTGCTTGCGGTCCGCCTCCAGCGTCGTGAGGCGCTCGGTGAGGGCGGCGGCGTGCTCGTGCAGGGCGTTGACGGACCGGACGACCTGGGCGAACTCGTCGTCGCGGCCGGTGAAGCGGATGGGGTCCTGGGGCGCGGGCTCGTGGGCGAGCCGGGCCGAGCCGATGCGCAGGACGGCGAGCGGGCGGGTCAGGCTGCGGGCCATCGCCATGGAGACGCCGACCGCGACGAGCAGCGTGACGCCGATGAGGGCGACGCGGATCTCCAGGGCCGTCACGTCGTCGTCGCGCAGCGCGGCGAGGTCCTTGGTGCGCTGCACCGTGAGCGCCGACTCGGCGCCGCGCATCATGTCGATGCGGGCGGAGAGCGCGGCGTCGAGCTTCTTGCGGTCGTAGCCGCGCTCGGCGGCGGAGAGCGTGGGCTGGTCGGTGAGGCGGTCGAGGTACTTCTCGGCCGTCGTCACCTCGCTGCCGGTGACCGCCGAGTCGTACGTGGTGCGGGCGCCGTCCGTGGCCGCGTCCCGGAAGTCGGCGAGGGCCGCCTGCGCCCGGACGTGGGCCTGCTGGCCGGCCGCGCTGAGGGCGTCGCGGGTCTTGCTGACGGCCGGGGACTCGTCGACCACGGTGGTGGGCAGGCCGGTGACGGGGTCGACGCCGGTGCTGGTCTCCGTGGAGCTCGGGACGGCGAGGGTGGCGAGGAGGAGGCCGCGGGCGCTCGCCGCCTGCTCGACGGCGTGGTCCAGGTCGGCGAGGGCGTACCCGCCGGAGCCCGCGCGGGGCGGGGTCTTCTCGGCGAGTTCGCGGGTGAGGCCGTGCAGTTCGGTGATGACGTTCGAGTACGCGGTGTGGGCGTCCAGAGCGGTGCTCTTGCCGGTGAGCGCCGCTCTGCGCACGGCCGCGATGTCGGCGAGGTCCCCCCGCAGGTCCGCCGGGGCGTCGGTGGTGCGCAGTTCGTCGATCTGACGGTCGACGCGGGCGCTGCGGCTCTCGGAGAGCCCCTTGCCCTGCGGACGGCCCGCGGCGATGAACGCGGTGACCTCGTCGCGTTCGTCGGCCAGGGAGTGGCCGAGGGACACGGCGTTCTGGGTGCGCTCGGCGAGGGTCACCAGACGCTGCGCGTCGCTCAGTTGCCCGGAGGCGGCCATGATGGCGGGCGCTCCGGCGCCGGCGATCGCGGCGGCCACCACGGCGACGGCGACGATCAGCCGATTGCGCACGCGCGCGGTGGGCTTGGAGTTGACGGACTTCACCGGCTCGGCGGGCTTTGGTCCGTCAGGAACCGGCGTGGCGGGCTTTGGTCCGTCGGGAGCCGGCACGGCGGGGGCTGTGTGCTCTCCCGTCGTGGGCTCGGGGTTCTCTCCCGCTGTGGGCTCGGGCGAGCGCTCCGCAGGGGTGGTCGCGCCCGGCGTGGCCCCTTCGGAAGCCGTCTGCTTGCCCTTGCGCCCAGGCCGCATCTTCTGCACCGGTGCTCGCATTCTTGTTTTTCGTCTGCCCATGGGCCCGGGTGACGATCCGTCAACACACGCGCCCCCCGGTACGGCTCCAGACCCTTCCAGTGCCGATGGGTGGCAGTCGTGCATCACATGCCTGGCCACCCGAAGGAGTGAACATCGGCGGGGAGTTGGCGAGCAAGTCTCCGAACGGGCGGAGAGTCCCGGCCACGGAGCGCCGGTTGGACGTCGACCGCAGGCTTTGGCAGGATGCGCCGCCACACGCCGCTGGAAGCGATCATTCCGACTGAAATCCGGCGTCTGACCTGCTGGTCCGGGCCAACCCCCGGCTTTTCGCGGCCTCCCGGACGCCTTGTGAAGGCCTCGTGCAGACTGGCCGGATGCGCATCGAACTCGCCACCGAGCCCGGCGACCCCGCACGCCCCAACGAGGACCATGCCGCGGTGATCCTTCCCGCTGCCGGACAAGGCGGTTCGCTCGTCCTGCTCGACGGGGTGACTCCGCCTGCCGGGGATGACGGCTGTCTGCATTCCGTCCCCTGGTTCACGGCGCGACTCGGGGGCGCACTGGGCGAACTGTCCGTTTCGCGACGGGATATGACGCTCTCTGAGATCCTCGCGGCGGCGATCGCGCGCACCGCCGAGGTTCATCGCCACACGTGTGACCTTTCTCACCCGCGCACGCCTCAGGCGACCGTGATTCTGGTGCGTTGGGACGAGGAGCAGGTCGAACACCTCGTCCTGTCCGACTCGGCGCTCCTGGTGGCGGGCCCGGACGGCCGGATCACGCCGGTGCTCGACCGGCGTCTGGCGCAGCTGCCCCCGGCGGTCCGGGCGATGCGTGACGCGGTGCGCGCGCTGCCGCGCGGTTCCGCCGAGCGGGCGGAGGCGGGCCGGGCGTACGGCGCCGCCGTCGAGGCCCTGCGGAACGCGGAGGACGGCTTCTTCACCGCGGCGGCGGACCCGGCGGCGGCGGACCGCGCGGTCACCGGCACCTGGCCGCGCGCGGAGGTGACCGCGGTGGCGGCCCTGACGGACGGGGCCGGCCGCTGGGTCGAGACGTTCCGGCAGGGCGACTGGGCGGAGTGCTTCGCGCTGCTGCGCAAGGACGGTCCGCAGCGCCTGGTGGACCGGGTGCGGGAGCTGGAGCGCGCGGACCCGGAGGGCACGGCGTACCCCCGCGGCAAGCGCCACGACGACGCGGCCGTCGTCTACGCGGAGTTCTGAGCTCAGGACTCCGCGGACGTGTTCAGCTGCCGCAGCAGACGGGCCAGCTCCGCCACCTCGTGCCGGTCCCAGCCGGCCAGCTGCCGCACGTACCGCTCGCGCCGCGCGGCCCGCACCGTACGGAAGCGCGTCCGGCCCTCGGTGGTGAGGTGGACGAGCCACGCGCGCCCGTCGGCGGGGTCGGGTTCGCGCGCGACGAGCCCCAGCTCCTCCAGGGCCCGCAGCTGACGGCTCATGGTCGCCTTGCCGACGCCGATGAACGCGGCGAGATCCGTGGCGCGCTGCGGGCCCGAGTCGTCGAGGCAGACCAGCAGTCCGTACGCGGCGGGCTCCAGGTCGGGGTGGACCTGGCGTGCCATCTCGCCGGACGAGGCACGCGCCCGGCGCAGGAGGAGCGTCAACTCCCGCTCCAGGGAGAGGAACTCACGATCGACCCCCCTGTTCACGTCGACTCCACCGTCGTTCTCGCCCTCGTGCACTTCAGCACCCATGGCACGCTTTCTTTCCGGATCAGAGAAGTTTTCCGCCCCGCACGGCGGCAGACATCCGCGTCGGCCCATCGCCGCAGCTCGCCCAGTATTTCGTAACGCCCCCGGCGGCCATGCCCGGGACACCGCCGCAGGAGTAGACCAACGGCAGACACCGGATCCCCTTCCCAGCCGCGGGTCTACGTGCGTAGCGTCGTACATGACATGTTCACACCAGGAGCATGTCGCGAGGTCCCCCCACGAGCTCCGACGAGCTCACCGAGGCCCACGGAGGCACGCCCATGCCCGTGCACAGACCCGGAACGCCCCGCCGCTCCCGCCGGTCGGCGGCAGGAATCCTGCTCTCAGTCCTCTCCGCGCTCTCCCTCCTCCTCACCCTGCCGGGCGCCGCACAGGCCGCCGACGGCGACGACACCCCGGCCCGCGGCTCGGCCCGCATGGGCCAGGGCGTCATCGAGCACGACGGGCAGGGCAGTCTGCCCCCCGGCGGCGACGCAGTACAGACCGAAGGCGTGGACGTCAGCAGCCATCAGGGCAACGTCGCCTGGTCCACGCTCTGGAACAGCGGCGTGAAGTGGTCCTACGTGAAGGCCACCGAGGGGACGTACTACAAGAACCCCTACTTCGCCCAGCAGTACAACGGCTCGTACAACGTCGGCATGATCCGCGGCGCCTACCACTTCGCCACGCCCGACACGACGAGCGGCGCCGCCCAGGCCAACTACTTCGTGGACAACGGCGGCGGCTGGTCGCGGGACGGCAAGACGCTGCCGGGCGCGCTCGACATCGAGTGGAACCCGTACGGGGCGGCCTGCTTCGGCAAGTCCCAGTCCGGGATGGTCACCTGGATCCGTGACTTCCTGAACCAGTACAAGGCGCGCACCGGGCGCGACGCGGTGATCTACACGGCCACCAGCTGGTGGAAGCAGTGCACCGGCAACTACGGGGGCTTCGCCGCCAACAACCCGCTCTGGATCGCCCGCTACAACACCTCGCCGGGCGAGCTGCCGGCCGGCTGGGGCGTCCACACGATGTGGCAGTACACCTCGACCGGCCCCACGGTCGGGGACCACAACAAGTTCAACGGCGCCCTGGACCGGGTACAGGCGCTCGCCAACGGCTGAGCGCCCCTCGGCCACGCACACGTGGGCCCGGGACCCCTCGCGGGGCCCCGGGCCTGCACGCGCCGGCCTCCTCCGTCACGCGGCGGCCGGAACCCTCACCTCGGCCTCCGTCAGGGCCAGTTCGAGCACCTGGCGCACGTCCGTCACCGGGTGGACGTCCAGCTTCTCCAGGATCTCCGCCGGGACGTCGTCCAGATCGGCCTCGTTGCGCTTGGGGATGATCACCGTGGTGATCCCGGCGCGGTGCGCGGCGAGCAGCTTCTGCTTGACACCGCCGATCGGCAGGACGCGCCCGGTCAGCGAGACCTCACCGGTCATGGCCACGTCCGTGCGGACGAGCCGGCCGCTGAGCAGCGACGCCAGGGCGGTCGTCATGGTGACGCCCGCGCTCGGCCCGTCCTTGGGGACCGCGCCCGCCGGGAAGTGGATGTGCACGCCGCGCTCCTTCAGGTCGGCGACGGGCAGTTCCAGTTCGGCGCCGCGTGAGCGCAGGAAGGAGAGCGCGATCTGCGCGGACTCCTTCATCACGTCGCCGAGCTGACCGGTCAGGGTCAGTCCCGCGGCGCCGGTCTCCGGGTCGGCCAGCGACGCCTCGACGAACAGGACGTCACCTCCCGCTCCGGTGACCGCGAGCCCGGTGGCCACGCCCGGCACCGCCGTGCGCCGCTCGGCCGGGTCCTGCGCCGACTCGGGCACGTGGTGCGGGCGCCCGATGAGACCGCGCAGGTCGTCCTCGCCGACGGTGAAGGGCAGCTCCCGCTCGCCCAGTTCGTGCTGGGCCGCGACCTTGCGGAGCAGCCGCGCCACGGACCGCTCCAGGTTCCGTACGCCCGCTTCCCGGGTGTACTCCCCCGCGAGCTTGCGCAGCGCGCTCTCGGCCAGGGTCACCTCGTCCGTCTGGAGGCCCGCGCGCTCCAGCTGGCGCGGGAGGAGGTGGTCGCGGGCGATGACGACCTTCTCGTCCTCGGTGTAGCCGTCGAGCCTGACCAGCTCCATGCGGTCGAGCAGCGCCTCGGGGATGGCTTCGAGGACGTTCGCCGTGGCCAGGAACACCACGTCGCTCAGGTCGAGCTCGACCTCCAGGTAGTGGTCGCGGAAGGTGTGGTTCTGCGCCGGGTCGAGGACTTCGAGGAGGGCGGCGGCCGGGTCGCCCCGGAAGTCGGAGCCCACCTTGTCGATCTCGTCGAGGAGCACGACCGGGTTCATGGACCCGGCCTCCTTGATGGCCCGCACGATCCGGCCGGGCAGCGCGCCGACGTACGTACGGCGGTGGCCGCGGATCTCGGCCTCGTCGCGTACGCCGCCGAGCGCGACCCGCACGAACTTGCGGCCCATGGCGTGCGCCACGGACTCGCCGAGGGAGGTCTTGCCGACACCGGGCGGGCCCACGAGCGCGAGGACGGCGCCGCCGCGACGGCCGCCCACGACCCCGAGGCCGCGGTCGCTGCGCCGCTTGCGCACGGCGAGGTACTCGGTGATGCGCTCCTTCACGTCCTCCAGGCCCGCGTGCTCGGCGTCGAGGACGCGCTGGGCGCCCTTGATGTCGTACGCGTCCTCGGTGCGGTCGTTCCAGGGCAGTTCGAGGACGGTGTCCAGCCAGGTCCTGATCCAGGAGCCCTCGGGCGACTGGTCGCTGGAGCGCTCCAGCTTGTCGACCTCCTTGAGGGCGGCCTCGCGGACGTGCTCGGGGAGGTCGGCGGCCTCGACGCGGGTGCGGTAGTCGTCGGACTCCTCGGCCGTGTCCTTGCTGTCGCCGTTGAGCTCGCGCAGCTCCTTGCGCACCGCGTCGAGCTGGCGGCGCAGCAGGAACTCGCGCTGCTGCTTGTCGACGCCCTCCTGGACGTCCTTGGCGATGGACTCGGCGACGTCCTGCTCGGCGAGGTGCTCGCGCAGCTGCTGGGTGGCGAGCTTCAGGCGGGCGGCCGGGTCGTCGGTCTCCAGGAGCTCGATCTTCTGCTGGGTGGAGAGGAAGGGGGAGTATCCGGAGTTGTCGGCAAGGGCGGAGACGTCGTCGATCTGCGTGACGCGGTCGACGACCTGCCAGGCCCCGCGCTTCTTCAGCCAGCTGGTGGCGAGGGCCTTGTACTCCTTGACCAGTTCGGTGACGGCACCGGGCAGCGGGTCGGGCACGGTCTCGTCGACCTTGACGCCCTCCACCCAGAGCGCGGCACCGGGCCCGGTCGTGCCGGCACCGATGCGCACACGGCTGCGGCCGCGGATGAGGGCGCCGGGGTCGCCGTCGGAAAGCCGCCCGACCTGCTCGACGGTGCCGAGGACGCCGGTCGCGGCGTACCTCCCGTCGATGCGCGGAACAAGAAGGACCTGCGGCTTGCTGCTCCCGTTGGAGCGGGCGGCCGCCTGGGCCGCCTCCACCGCTGCTCGTACGTCGGCGTCGGACAGGTCGAACGGAACCACCATGCCGGGCAGGACGACCTCGTCGTCGAGCGGCAGCACGGGCAGGGTGAGCGGCGTGGACGCCTTCGGCTCAGCGGACTCAGCAGACATGATCTCCCCTTCGGCATTCAAGTTGAGCTATGTGGACTCAATGCTCGTGAGTCCATGAATGTTCCCCGGGGGATGTTCGCTCTGAGCGATCACTTCGGCGCATGCCGGAACGCACGGTCACGAAGGGGGGTGTGGAGGGCGGTTCCGGTCAGGCGGGCAGGCGTCGGCGGCGTACCAGCGGCCAGGTGGCGATGCCGAGTGCGAGGGCGAGGAGGTGGCCCCAGTTCGTCATCGGGTCCGTGAACGCGATCAGGTCGTCGATCAGCATGCCGCCGAAGCCCGCGAGCACCAGCCACCGCAGCCACGGCCGGAACAGCCCGGCCAGCGCGCCGACGCTCGCCGCGACGCCGAAGCTGATGCCGTAGTCGAGGCGGTGCAGGGAACTGTCCGGCAGATGGCCCGCGAGGACCGAGAGGCCCACCGGGACCTCGGTGGCGAGGGTGGCCACGACATGGCCGAGCAGGAAGACGCCCGCCGTGCGCAGCGCGCCTATGCGGCGCTCCAGGGCCGTGAGGACCAGCAGGAAGCCGATCGCGTACGGCGACGCGATGCCCCCGGCGATCCACAGGGCGCTGGCCACCAGGACGAGCAACGGCTGCTGGGCCAGGTGCGCGACGTCCGTGCTGGAGTGCCGGTGCAGCTCCGCGATCAGGGACGGGTCCGCGTACGAGGTCAGGAGAGACGTCAGGGCGAGGACCGCCGCGTACCCGAACGTGAAAGGCGTCCCGGTGGGGGTCGGCAGCAGCCTGCGGAGGTGCGGAAGGCGCGGGCGCAGAGCGCCGCCGGCGGGCGCGGACGGCGCGCTCGTCCCGGAAGCGGCCGCCGGGACGGCCGGCTCGCATGCGTGGTCCCGCTGACGGGGGATGCCGTCGAGGCCGGGCGGGGCGATGACCGCGGGGTCCTCGGGGTCCTCGGGCTCCTTGGGGCCCTCGGGCTCCCCGGGTGCCGTGGGGGCAGCCGGCGCACTCCGGTTCACGGTGTGGCGCTCCTTCCGTCCCGTCCACCCTTTGATGATTTTTCCGGCGCTGTCTATGACCGGCGCCACGTGAGACGCGAATCACATCAACCCCACGGGCCTCCACCGCGTCCGCGTCGCCGAATATCCCGAGCCTTCCCCGATACCGGGCCCCTACGCTGACCGCCATGCACACCCACACCACCGCCCCCGTCGTCATCGACCGGCGTGAGGGGCCGTACGGCGAAGTCGTACTGCGGCGCCACGGTGCGCTGCTTCAGATCATCGCCAACGGCTGTTTCCTGATGGACACTTCGGACGGCCGCTCGGAGCGGCTGCTCGTCGACGCGGCGTACGACGCGCTGACGGACCCCCGTGAGCCCACCGTGCTCATCGGCGGCCTGGGCGTCGGCTTCTCCCTCGCCCACGCGGCCGCCGACCGGCGCTGGGGCCGCATCACGGTCGTGGAGCGCGAGCAGGCCGTCATCGACTGGCACCGCGCGGGGGCGGACGCCCCGCTGGCCGGGATCTCGGGCGCCGCGCTCGCCGACCCGCGCACGGAGATCCTGCACACAGACCTCGTGGCCCATCTGCGGGGCACCGACGTCCCGCGCGGCGCCCCGAGGACGTACGACGCGCTCTGTCTGGACATCGACAACGGACCGGACTGGACCGTCACCGAGGACAACAACTCCCTCTATTCCGCCGCCGGTCTGGCGGCCTGCCGGGCCCGTCTGAACCCGGGTGGCGTGCTGGCCGTGTGGTCGGCCCAGCCCTCGTCCACTTTCGACTTCGCTCTACGGAATGCCGGATTCCAGTCGGTACGGACGGAAGAGATGCCCGTTGCCCGAGGCGTACCCGACGTGGTGCACCTCGGCGTAAGGGCTGCGTAGCCGAGGTGCCTTCGCGACCCGTACCCTGCTGACCGAACACAAGCGATCAGTGTCAGGGGCGGGGCGATGGAGCAGACACACACCTCCCACAACGGCGCGACGGCGGCGATGCCAGGCGCCCAGCGCCGGGTTCTGGTGGTCGAGGACGACCCGACGATCGTCGACGCCATCGCCGCCCGGCTACGTGCCGAGGGTTTCGTAGTGCAAACGGCGGTGGACGGCCCATCGGCCGTCGACACCGCGCAGGCTTGGCAGCCCGATCTGCTGATCCTGGACATCATGCTGCCGGGCTTCGACGGGCTCGAAGTGTGCCGCCGGGTGCAGGCCCAGCGGCCCGTGCCGGTCCTCATGCTGACGGCGCGCGACGACGAGACGGACATGCTGGTCGGGCTCGGCGTCGGCGCCGACGACTACATGACCAAGCCGTTCTCCATGCGGGAGCTGGCCGCCCGCGTGCACGTCCTGCTGCGCAGGGTCGAGCGGGCCGCGCTGGCCGCGACCACCCCGCGCAGCGGCATCCTGCGGCTGGGCGAGCTGGAGATCGACCACGCCCAGCGGCGGGTCAGGGTCCGCAGCGAGGACGTCCACCTCACACCGACGGAGTTCGACCTCCTGGTCTGCCTGGCCAACACGCCGCGCGCCGTCCTCTCGCGCGAGCAGCTGCTCGCCGAGGTGTGGGACTGGGCGGACGCGTCGGGCACCCGGACCGTCGACAGCCACATCAAGGCGCTGCGCCGGAAGATCGGTGCCGAGCGGATCCGCACGGTGCACGGCGTGGGCTATGCCCTGGAGACCCCGACCCCGTGAGGTGGGCCCTCCCATGACCGGTCCCTTCGGCGGGCTGCGGCCGTTCTCCATCAAGACCAAGCTCGGCACCCTCGTGGTCGTCTCGGTCTTCATCACCACGGGTCTGCTGATGGTGGCGATGAAGACGGAGACGGAGCTGCGCTTCATCACCGTCTTCTCGGTGATCGCCACGCTGCTGATCACGCAGTTCGTGGCCCACAGCCTCACCGCGCCCCTGGACGAGATGAACTCCGTGGCGCGCGCCGTCTCGCACGGCGACTACACGCGCCGGGTGCGCGGCGCGGACCGCCGCGACGAGCTGGGCGACGTGGCCACCACGATCAACCGCATGGCGGACGACCTGGAGGCCCAGGACCAGCAGCGCAAGGAGCTGGTCGCCAACGTCTCGCACGAGCTGCGCACCCCCATCGCGGGGCTGCGCGCGGTCCTGGAGAACGTCGTCGACGGAGTCTCCGCCGCCGACCCGGAGACCATGCGTACGGCCCTGAAGCAGACGGAGCGGCTCGGGCGCCTCGTGGAGACCCTGCTCGACCTCTCCCGCCTGGACAACGGCGTCGTCCCGCTGCGGGCCCGCCGCTTCGAGGTGTGGCCCTACCTGTCGGGCGTCCTGAAGGAGGCCAACATGGTGGCCTCCGCGCGCGCGGGCATGGCCTCGGGCTCCGGCAGCCACACCCGTACGGACGTGCACCTGCACCTGGACGTGACGCCGCCCGAGCTGACCGCGCACGCGGACGCCGAGCGCCTGCACCAGGTGGTGGCCAACCTCATCGACAACGCGGTCAAGCACAGCCCGCCGCACGGCCGCGTCACCGTGCGCGCCCGGCGCGGCCTCTACCCCGAGTCCCTGGACCTGGAGGTCCTGGACGAGGGCCCCGGCATCCCGGAGTCGGAGTGGCACCGCGTCTTCGAGCGCTTCAACCGCGGCAGCCACACGAACAGCCCGCCCCAGGGACCCGGCAGCGACGGCGGCACCGGTCTCGGCCTCGCCATCGCGCGCTGGGCGGTCGATCTGCACGGCGGGCACATCGGAGTGGCCGAATCCCCTCGTGGCTGCCGCATCCAGGTCACCCTTCCGGGCCTGCCCGAAGTGCGAAGTTGACGTAGGGTTCGAAAAGGAAGCGATTCGCGGGCGCATCCGGTTACGCGCCCGGGTGACGCCGCCGCGCTGGGCAGGGCCCGCGCGGCAATCCTGCGTTCCGGAACCTCGCTTGTTTCCCGCCATTCGAGCCGCCGAAACCATCCCTCCAATGTGACTTACGCGACGGATGACGGGGCCGGTCTGCACCTGGCGGCAATGGAGGCGTAGCCTTAATTCCCGCTGTCCATCACCTTGTGAAGCGGAAGAGGGCGGTTACCGCCGTGTCGTCACAGTCCCCCAGTAGCTCGAGCATCTCGACCGACCAAGACGGTCAGGGCAAGGACCCTGCTGCTGCCTTCGGTCCCAACGAGTGGCTCGTCGACGAGATCTATCAGCAGTACCTCCAGGACCCGAATTCGGTCGACCGAGCCTGGTGGGACTTCTTCGCCGACTACAAGCCGGGAGCAGCCGCGTCACCGGCCGCCGCCCCGGCCAAGCCGGCGGGTGACGCAGCCGCGGGGGCTGCGGACACCACGTCCCCCGCAGCTCCCGCCGCACCCGCGGCCGCGCCTGCCGCCCCCGCGGCTCCCGCAGCACCCGCCGCGCCCGCAGCCCCGGCTGCGAAGCCCGCGGCAGCCGCTCCCGCCCCCGCCGCCAAGCCGGCCGCCGCGAAGCCCGCCGCCAAGGCGGAGCCCGCGGCCCCTGCCGAGGAGGCCCCGGCCGGGCCCGAGTACGTGACGCTGCGCGGCCCCGCCGCCGCGGTCGCGAAGAACATGAACGCCTCGGTGGAGGTCCCGACGGCCACGTCGGTCCGCGCCGTCCCGGTGAAGCTGCTCTTCGACAACCGCATCGTCATCAACAACCACCTCAAGCGCGCCCGCGGCGGGAAGATCTCCTTCACGCACCTCATCGGGTACGCGATGGTGCAGGCCATCAAGGCCATGCCGTCGATGAACTACTCCTTCGTGCAGAAGGACGGCAAGCCGACGCTGGTCAAGCCGGAGCACATCAACTTCGGCCTCGCCATCGACCTCGTGAAGCCGAACGGCGACCGCCAGCTGGTCGTCGCGGGCATCAAGAAGGCCGAGACGCTGAACTTCTTCGAGTTCTGGCAGGCCTACGAGGACATCGTCCGGCGCGCCCGCGACGGCAAGCTCGGCATGGACGACTTCACCGGTGTCACGGTCTCGCTGACCAACCCCGGCGGCCTCGGCACGGTCCACTCGGTCCCCCGCCTGATGCCCGGACAGTCGGTCATCATGGGCGTCGGCTCGATGGACTACCCCGCGGAGTTCCAGGGCACCTCCCAGGACACCCTGAACAAGCTCGGCATCTCGAAGGTCATGACGCTCACGTCGACCTACGACCACCGGGTCATCCAGGGCGCCGCCTCGGGCGAGTTCCTGCGGATCGTCGCGAACCTGCTGCTCGGCGAGAACGACTTCTACGACGAGATCTTCAAGGCGCTGCGCATTCCGTACGAGCCGGTCCGCTGGCTCAAGGACATCGACGCCTCGCACGACGACGACGTCACGAAGGCCGCCCGCGTCTTCGAGCTGATCCACTCCTACCGTGTCCGCGGCCACGTCATGGCCGACACGGACCCGCTGGAGTACAAGCAGCGCAAGCACCCCGACCTGGACATCACCGAGCACGGCCTCACCCTGTGGGACCTGGAGCGGGAGTTCGCGGTCGGCGGCTTCGCCGGCAAGTCGATGATGAAGCTGCGCGACGTCCTCGGCGTCCTGCGCGACTCGTACTGCCGCACCACCGGCATCGAGTTCATGCACATCCAGGACCCGAAGCAGCGCAAGTGGCTCCAGGACCGCATCGAGCGCACCCACGCCACGAAGCCCGAGCGCGAGGAGCAGCTGCGCATCCTGCGCAGGCTGAACGCCGCCGAGGCCTTCGAGACGTTCCTCCAGACGAAGTACGTCGGCCAGAAGCGCTTCTCCCTGGAGGGCGGCGAGTCCGTCATCCCGCTGCTGGACGCCGTCATCGACAGCGCCGCCGAGTCGCGCCTGGACGAGGTCGTCATCGGCATGGCCCACCGCGGCCGTCTGAACGTCCTCGCGAACATCGTGGGCAAGTCGTACGCCCAGATCTTCCGCGAGTTCGAGGGCAACATGGACCCCAAGTCCATGCACGGCTCCGGCGACGTGAAGTACCACCTGGGCGCCGAGGGCACCTTCACCGGCCTGGACGGCGAGCAGATCAAGGTCTCGCTCGCCGCGAACCCCTCCCACCTGGAGACGGTCGACCCGGTCATCGAGGGCATCACCCGCGCCAAGCAGGACATCATCAACAAGGGCGGCACGGACTTCACGGTCCTGCCCGTCGCCCTGCACGGTGACGCGGCCTTCGCGGGCCAGGGTGTGGTCGCCGAGACGCTCAACATGTCGCAGCTGCGCGGTTACCGCACGGGCGGCACGGTCCACATCGTCATCAACAACCAGGTCGGCTTCACCGCCGCCCCGGAGTCGTCGCGCTCCTCCATGTACGCCACGGACGTGGCCCGCATGATCGAGGCGCCGATCTTCCACGTGAACGGCGACGACCCCGAGGCCGTCGTCCGCATCGCGCGGCTCGCGTTCGAGTTCCGTCAGGCGTTCAATAAGGACGTCGTGATCGACCTCATCTGCTACCGCCGCCGCGGTCACAACGAGTCGGACAACCCGGCGTTCACGCAGCCCCTGATGTACGACCTGATCGACAAGAAGCGCTCGGTGCGCAAGCTCTACACCGAGTCCCTCATCGGTCGCGGCGACATCACCCTGGAAGAGGCCGAGCAGGCCCTCCAGGACTTCCAGGGGCAGCTGGAGAAGGTCTTCACGGAGGTCCGCGAGGCCATCTCGCAGCCCGCCGAGGCCGAGGTCCCGGCCCCGCAGGCCGAGTTCCCGGTGAACGTCGACACGGCGATCACCCAGGAAGTCGTCAAGCGGATCGCCGAGTCCCAGGTCAACATCCCCGACCGGGTCACCGTCCACCCGCGTCTGCTGCCGCAGCTCCAGCGCCGCGCGTCGATGGTCGAGGAAGGCACGATCGACTGGGGCATGGGCGAGACCCTCGCCATCGGCTCGCTGCTCCTCGAAGGCACCCCGGTCCGGCTCTCGGGCCAGGACTCGCGCCGCGGCACGTTCGGCCAGCGCCACGCGGTCCTCATCGACCGCGAGACGGGCGAGGACTTCACGCCGCTCCAGTACCTCTCCGAGGACCAGGCCCGCTACAACGTCTACGACTCGCTGCTCTCCGAGTACGCGGTGATGGGCTTCGAGTACGGCTACTCGCTGGCCCGTCCCGAGTCGCTGGTCATGTGGGAAGCGCAGTTCGGTGACTTCGTCAACGGCGCGCAGACGGTGGTGGACGAGTACATCTCGGCCGCCGAGCAGAAGTGGAACCAGCACTCCGGCGTCACGCTGCTGCTCCCCCACGGCTACGAGGGCCAGGGACCGGACCACTCGTCCGCCCGCATCGAGCGCTTCCTCCAGCTGTGCGCGCAGAACAACATGACGGTCGCGATGCCGACCCTTCCGTCGAACTACTTCCACCTCCTGCGGTGGCAGGTGCACAACCCGCACCACAAGCCGCTGGTGGTCTTCACCCCGAAGTCGATGCTGCGCCTCAAGGCGGCGGCCTCGAAGACGGAGGAGTTCACGACGGGCGGCTTCCGTCCGGTCATCGGCGACGAGTCGGTCGAGGCGTCGGCGGTCCGCAAGGTCGTCTTCTGCGCCGGCAAGCTGTACTACGACCTGGAGGCCGAGCGAAAGAAGCGCGAGGTCACCGACACCGCGATCATCCGCATCGAGCGTCTGTACCCGCTGCCGGGTGCCGAGCTCCAGGCGGAGATCGCGAAGTACCCGAACGCCGAGAAGTACCTGTGGGCGCAGGAGGAGCCGGCGAACCAGGGCGCGTGGCCCTTCATCGCCCTCAACCTCATCGACCACCTGGACCTGGCGGTCGGCGCGGACATCCCGCACGGCGAGCGCCTGCGCCGCATCTCGCGGCCGCACGGCTCGTCCCCGGCGGTCGGCTCGAAGAAGCGCCACGAGCAGGAGCAGGAGCAGCTGCTGCGCGAGGTCTTCGAGGCGTAAGCCAGTAGTCCGTACGCCGGTGGGCCCGGTCCCGAGTGCTTGTCACCCGGGGCCGGGCCCACCGGCGTACCGGCTTATCCTGAACGTCCGTCCCAGAGCACGTCGGCCCTCCGGCCGCCCGTCCCATCGCGGAGCCTGTCTTGTACTTCACCGACCGTGGCATCGAGGAGCTGGAGAAGCGGCGCGGCGAGGAGGAAGTCACCTTCGAGTGGCTCGCCGAGCAGCTCCGCACCTTCGTGGACCTCAACCCGGACTTCGAGGTCCCGGTGGAGCGCCTCGCCACGTGGCTGGCGCGTCTGGACGACGAGGACGAGGACGAGTAGGGAGCTTCTCAGGCGTGTGGGGACGCCGCGTCGGCCCTCTCAGGCCTGTACTGCCGCCGCGTCGGCCGCCCGCACTCTGTCGTAGGCCAGGCCCAGGGAGCCCTGCACCAACAGGAGCGCCCCTGCCGTGGCCCAGCCCCCGCTGCGGCGCCGCAGCGCCCATGCGGTGAGCGGCAGTCCCGCGGCCATCTGCGCCACGGCCAGCGCGCGGGCCCGGGGTCCTCGCAGCCACGGTCCGAGGGGCCCCCGCTCGACCACGTCGAGTTCCGCCCGCACGGCGTCCCGCCACCCGTGCCATTCGACTTCCCGCGCCCCCGGCGCCACGCGGGCCACCTCGCGCAGCCGGTCCGCGGGTTCGCCGGGGCTCAGACCGGCCGGGAGAGCCACTCCGGCGCGCCCCAGGACGGCCAGGAGACCCAGGAGGCGGGTCCGGGCGTCGGAGTCCGTGTCGGGGCGTCCCAGGGCCTCCAGGGCCTGAAGGTCCAGGACGGGGTCGAGCCCGAGCCGCGCGGCGAAGGTCCGCAGGGCCTCGTCCTCGCCCACGGGGGTGCCGTTCGCCAGCCACACGTACTCGACCGTGCGCCGGAAGCCCGCGGCGAGCGTGCAGCCGGAGCGGTCCGCGTCCCACCACAGGGCGAGCACGGGCCAGGGCGCACCGACGGCGAGCGCGGTGGCCCAGCCGGTGAGCACGCGGTCCACCGGTTCGTCGCCGTGCGCCCAGGGCTTGCCCTCGGGCACGAGCACGCTCCAGTCGTGCCCCGCGGGAGCGAGCAGCATCTGTTCGCGCAACAGGCGGGCGGCGGGCTCGACCACGTCGGGTTCGGCCCGGCAGAGCAGCAGCGCACCGGCGGAGGCCTGCTCGAAAGCTTCGGACGACATGGCCCCACGCTAGGTCAAATCACCATTTTTGGCGCAGAGAAGCGAAGGTGTCTTGACTTTCCGTGACCGCGATATATCGTGTGTTGAGAGACGCGATATGGCGCGTTGTCGTTCAGCTCGCCCGAGGAGGTCAGCCCGATGTCAGAGTGGTCCGTCGCCGAGCCCCAGAAGCTCACGTTCGACGCCCCCGTGAAGACCCTCCGTGTGCGCGTCGTCAACGGAACGGTGAACGTCGTGGGCACCGACGAAGTTTCCGCCCGCCTTGAGGTCTCCGAGATGGAGGGCCCGCCCCTGACCGTCACGCAGGAGGACGGCACGCTGACCGTCGCCTATGACGACCTGCCCTGGAAGGGCTTCCTCAAGTGGCTGGACCGCAAGGGCTGGCGCCGCAGCGCGGTGGTCTCCCTGGCCGTGCCCGCGGGCACCCGCGTCGAGGTGGGCGTGGTCGGGGCGGTGGCCGTGGTCTCGGGGATCGAGGGGAGCACCGAGGTCAAGGGCGTCACGGGGGACACCACCCTCGTGGGCCTGTCGGGCCGGGTCCGCGCCGACACGGTCTCGGGCAGCCTGGAGGCCCAGGGCATCACCGGCGACCTCCGGTTCAACTCCGTCTCCGGCGACCTGACCGTCTTCGAGGGCGCGGGCTCCTCCGTTCGGGCCGATTCGGTGAGCGGCTCGATGGTCGTGGACCTCGACCCCGCGGGCACCCCGGCCGACATCGGTCTGACGAGCGTCTCGGGCGAGATAGCCATCCGGCTGCCCCACCCGACGGACGCGGACGTCGAGGCGAACACCACGAGCGGCGCCGTGTCGAACGCCTTCGAGGATCTGCGGGTCAGCGGCCAGTGGGGAGCGAAGAAGATCACCGGCCGCCTGGGTTCGGGCAGCGGGAAGCTCAAGGCGACGACGGTCTCCGGGTCCATCGCGCTGCTGCGCAGGCCGCCGACGGAGGACGAGCCGTCACCCCAGGCCCCGCCGGCCGCCTCGCCCCAGGACACTCCCCCGACCGACGGCATCGCCCCGACCGACAAGAAGGTGCTCTGAGATGGCCCCCGTGTTCGCCCACGGCCGACTGCGCCTGTATCTGCTGAAGCTCCTCGACGAGGCACCACGCCACGGGTACGAGGTGATCCGCCTCCTGGAGGAGCGCTTCCAGGGGCTGTACGCACCCTCGGCCGGCACGGTCTACCCGCGCCTGGCGAAGCTGGAGGCCGAAGGCCTGGTCACGCACACCACGGAGGGCGGCCGCAAGGTGTACGCCATCACGGACGCGGGCCGCGCCGAACTGGCCGACCGCAGCGGTGAGCTGGCCGACCTGGAGCTGGAGATCCGCGATTCCGTCGCCGAGCTCGCCGCGGAGATCCGGGACGGCGTGCGGGGTGCGGCCGGCGAGCTCCGCCGGGAGATGCGGGAGGCCGCCAAGGAGGCGCGCGCGTCCGGCGGCACGCCCGAGGGCAAGAGCGGCACGGGCAACGGCTCCGGCACCGGCACCGGCACCGGGAAGCCCTTCCCCGACCCCGCGGACTTCTTCGACGGCTCCTGGGGCGACAAGGAGGGCTGGCGCCAGGCCAAGGAGGAGTTCAAGCGCGCGCGGCAGGAGTGGAAGGAGCAGGCCCGGCGGGCGAAGGACGAGACCCGCAGGGCGCGCGAGGAGGCCCAGCGCGCCCGCCGCCAGGCACAGGACGCGCAGGACACCGCGCGCGCCCAGGTCCAGGAGGAGGTGCAGCGCATCGCGCGGCGCGTCCAGGACCAGGTGCAGGACCACTTCACCCGGGGCGACTGGCCGACGGGCGTCCGCGAGGGCCTCACCGAGCTGGCCAAGGAGTTCGGCGACTTCGGCAAGGACCTGGGCAAGGACTTCGGCAAGGACTTCGGCCGCAAGGGCTCACGGCCGGCCGCCGAGGAGCCCAAGTTCACGGCGGCCCCGGAGGACGGGGTTCCCGCGGAGTACGTCCCTCAGTGGGCCCAGGAGGACACCACCGGCCATCCGGCGCGTGACCTGGACCGCCTGTTGGACCGCTTCCGGGACGACATCCGTGACGCGGCCCGGGACCACGGCGTGACGGAGGAGCAACTGCGCGACGCCCGCCGTCACCTCTCGTCGGCGGCGGCCCACATCGCCGCGACCCTGCGCACCCCGAAGGCGTGACGGGAGCGGCCGCCCGGGAGGGCGGCCGCTCGGGGTCATTCGTGCTCGGCCGCTCGGCGGTCACGGGTGCTCGGCCGCTCGGTGGTCACTGCTGGGCGGCGCCTCCGCCGTACAGCACCCTCTCCACCGACTCGTGGGTCACGCCGTGGTCCGCGAGGACCTCGGCGACGGGGCCGGGGCGGACGGTCAGGGCGAACAGGATGTGCTCGTCGCCGATGTGCCGGTCCCGGCGCGCGGTGGCGATGCGCAGGGACTTCTCCAGGGTGTCCTTGGCCTCGCGGGTGAAGGGCCGGTGGCCGGTCCAGCCGCGCCCGGACCGTCGGCCGGTCCTGCCGCCGCCGGCCAACGCACCCACGCCGTGGGCCTCTTCGACCCGCGAGACGATCTCGGACACGTCGATGCCGAGTCCGGCCAGTGCCTCCGTGTCGGCCTGCGAGAGGCCGCCTCGGCGCCGCGACTCTCCCAGGGCGTCCTCGATCGACTCCCGGCGGCGCGCGGCGCCGAGCGAGGCCAGGGCGAAGGACGCCCGGCTCGCCTCGCGGTCGAGCAGGGCGAGCAGCATGTGCCCGTCGTCGACGGAGGCGGCGTCCTCGCTCTCGGCGTGCTCCACCGCACCCTTGACCACGGCGCGGGCGTCCTTCGTGAACCGCTCGAACATCACTGCCTCCCGTACTTCTTGTGCACGGCCTGCCTGCTCACTCCGAGCTCCGCGGCGATCCCCTGCCACGACCAGCCCTGCCGGCGCGCACTGCGCACCTGCACGGCCTCCAGCTGCTCCACCAGCCTCCGCAGCGCGGAGACGGCTCGCAGTCCGACTCGTGGGTCACGGTCACCCGCACGCTCGGCGAGATCCGTAGCTTCGGTCATGCACGTCAACTTACGTTGACATGAGAGGCGCGTCAACCATGGTTGACGCTTCGAATGACGGTGGGGTCGGCCCGGATCAGACCTCCAGGACGACCTTTCCGAACACGTCGCCGGACTCGATGCGCTCGAAGCCCTCGCGCGCCCGGTCCAGCGGCAGGATCTCGTCGATGACGGGACGCACGCCCGTGGCCGCGCAGAAGGAGAGCAGGTCCTCCAGTTCGTCCTTGGAGCCCATCGTCGAACCGACGATCTTCAGCTCCAGGAAGAAGACCCGGGTCAGCTCCGCGTGCGAGGGCCGGTCACCGCTGGTCGCACCCGAGATCACCAGCGTGCCGCCCGGCTTGAGGGACTTCACGGAGTGCGACCAGGTCGCCGCCCCCACCGTCTCGATGACGGCGTCCACCCGCTGCGAAAGACGCGCACCGGACTCGACGGCCTCCACCGCGCCCAGTTCGAGGGCCCGCTTGCGCTTGGCCTCGTCGCGGCTCGTGGCGAAGACCCGCAGTCCCGCCGCCTTGCCGAGCACGATCGCGGCGGTCGCGACGCCACCGCCCGCGCCCTGGACGAGCACCGAATCCCCGGGGCGCACACCGGCGTTGGTGAAGAGCATGCGGTACGCGGTGAGCCACGCGGTCGGCAGGCAGGCGGCCTGTGCGAACGACAGCTCCTTCGGCTTCGGCAGCACGTTCCAGGTGGGGACGGAGACCTGCTCGGCGAACGTCCCCTGGTACTTCTCGGTCAGGATGGAGCGGCCTTCGGTGGGGCCGACCCCGTACCCGGTCTGGCCGATGACGGAGTGCAGGACGACCTCGTTGCCGTCCTCGTCGATCCCCGCGGCGTCGCAGCCGAGGATCATCGGCAGCCTGGCCTCGGGGAGGCCGACCCCGCGCAGGGACCACAGGTCGTGGTGGTTGAGGGAGGCGGCCCGGACGTTCACGGTCGACCAGCCGGGCCGGGCCTCGGGGGCGGGACGCTCCCCCAACTCAAGGCCACTGAGCGGCTGGTCACGGTCGATGCGGGCGGCGTAAGCGGCGAACATGAGGCAGACGATAGGCGCGGGCCCTACCCGTACGTAACCGGGAGCGCCTGTGACACACCCCGCACCGGGTCAGGGGCCCGCCAGAGACCGACGGCGACCGACGGCCGCCCCAAAACGACCGGGGCCCCGCCACCACGTGGCGGGGCCCCGGTCGGGCGAACCGGCGATCAGCGTCGGGCCACGCCCTCGGCGCGGGCCGCCGCGGCGACGGCGGCGGTCACGGCCGGCGCGACCCGCTCGTCGAACGGCGAGGGGATCACGTAGTCGGCGGAGAGCTCGTCGCCCACCACACCGGCCAGTGCCTCGGCCGCGGCGATCTTCATCGTCTCGGTGATGCGCGAGGCCCGGACCTGGAGCGCGCCCGCGAAGATGCCGGGGAACGCGAGCACGTTGTTGATCTGGTTCGGGTAGTCCGAACGGCCCGTCGCGACGACCGCCGCGTACTTGTGGGCGATGTCCGGGTGCACCTCGGGGTTCGGGTTGGCCATGGCGAACACGAACGAGTTCGGCGCCATGGAGGCGACCGCGGGCTCGGGGACGGTGCCGCCCGAGACGCCGATGAACACGTCCGCACCCGCGAGGGCGCTCTCGAGGGAACCGCTGAGCCCGGCCTTGTTGGTGATCTCCGCGAGCTCACGCTTGACCGGGGTGAGGTCGTCCCGGTCCCTGCTCACGACGCCCTTGCGGTCCGCGACCGCCACGTCGCCCAGGCCCGCTTCGAGCAGGAACTTGGCGATGGCGACCCCGGCCGCACCGGCACCGGAGATCACGGCGCGCAGCTCACCGAGCGTGCGCCCGGTCAGCCGTGCCGCGTTCCGCAGCGCGGCGAGCGTCACGACCGCCGTGCCGTGCTGGTCGTCGTGGAAGACGGGGATGTCGAGCCGCTCCTGGAGCTTGCGCTCGATCTCGAAGCAGCGCGGGGCCGAGATGTCCTCGAGGTTCACACCGCCGAAGGACGGCGCGAGCCGCACCACGGTCTCGACGATCTCGTCCGCGTCCGTGGTCGCGAGCGCGATCGGCACCGCGTCCACGCCGCCGAACTGCTTGAACAGAATGGCCTTGCCCTCCATGACGGGGAGGGAGGCCTCGGGACCGATGTCACCGAGACCGAGCACGGCCGTGCCGTCGGTGACCACGGCCACGACGTTCGACTTCCATGTGTAGTCGTTCACCAGCTCCGGCTGCTCGGCGATCGCGGTGCACACTTTCGCGACGCCGGGCGTGTACGCCAGGGACAGGTCGTCCTTGTCCCGCACGGGCACGGTGGCCTGCACGGCCATCTTGCCACCACGGTGCAGCGCGAACGCCGGATCGAAGGGCTCGTCCGCGCCTTCGTGACCCGTAGTGCTGTCGCTGCGAGGATTGACGATCTCCGCTGCCACTTGTCTGACCCCTTAAGTCTTAAATCATCAGTTGAGGGTGTCCACTCCTGGTTGAGAAGTGGGCGGGCACCGCGTCTGTTCCCCGCCTGTCGGCGGAGGGAGGTACAGACACGCGAGCGCGCCGCACACGCGCTCTGGGCCCCGGATGAGGGGTGTAACGCACCTTTCTACCTGACGGCGCTCGGCATGGGCGAGTGGGATTGGTTACCTGAGGTGCCCCTGGCCGTTGTAGTGGTCCGACAAGAACGGATGACGGGCCGATGCCCGAATTTTTCGTGGACCATCCACCGGCGGTCCACATCGCGAGATTCATCCGGGATTCACCGAAGATCTCAAATGGCGGTACTTCGTTCCGGGGCGGTACGGCCCTGTTGTCCCGGCCTGTCTGGGTACCGGGATCACCCGTTATCCGATTTTGACATCTCTGGCACCCAGAATCGGACGGTCCGAATGGCAAGATGCCGTCATCACACGAGGTCGCGACACCCGAAGGTGTGTGCACGACCGCTCGGCAACTCCCTCATCCGCCGGAGGACCCTCATGACCGCACGCTCCATTTGTCGTACCACCGCCGGTAAGTCCGCGAAGTCCCGGATGGCCACGGTCGGCGCGATCGCGGTCGCCGGCGCGCTGCTGCTGACCGGCTGCGGTGACCAGACCAAGAGCAAGGACGAGGGCGGCGAGAAGGTGAGCAACGCCCCGCTCGCCGACAAGCTCCCCAAGGACATCCGTGACGCCGGAGTCATCAAGGTCGGTTCGGACATCGCGTACCCGCCCGTCGAGTTCAAGGACAAGTCCGGCAAGACGGTCGGCATCGACCCCGACCTCGGCGACGCCCTGGGCAAGCAGCTCGGCGTGGAGTTCCAGTTCGACAACGGAACGTTCGACACCCTGCTCGGCGGTCTGCGCTCCAAGCGCTACGACCTGGCGATGTCGGCCATGACCGACACCAAGAACCGCCAGGAAGGCGTCGACGAGGAGACCGGCAAGAAGATCGGCACCGGCGTCGACTTCGTCGACTACTTCACGGCCGGCGTCTCGATCTACACCAAGAAGGGCGACGACCAGGGCATCAAGACCTGGGCCGACCTCTGCGGCAAGAAGATCGTCGTCCAGCGCGGCACCGTCTCGCACGACCTGGCCAAGGCCGAGTCGAAGAAGTGCAAGAGCGGCAAGAAGATCGCCATCGAGTCCTTCGACAACGACCAGCAGGCCCAGACCCGGCTGCGCTCCGGCGGCGCCGACGCCGGCTCCTCCGACTTCCCGGTCGCCGCGTACGCGGTGAAGACCTCGGGCGGCGGCAAGGACTTCGAGCTGGTCGGCGAGCAGGTCGAGGCCGCCCCGTACGGCATCGCGATCTCCAAGAAGAACCCCGAGCTGCGCGACGCGATCAAGGCCGCGCTCGACGCGATCATCAAGAACGGCGAGTACGACAAGGTCATCTCGAAGTGGGGCGTCGAGGACGGCGCGGTCAAGGAAGCCCAGATCAACGGCGGCAAGTGACCGCACCGTCGTCTCGCCGCTGAAAGGCCACTCCCGTGACAACCGACATCTCCAAGAAGGGTCCGGAGGACACACCCCCGTCCTCCCACCCTGAGGCCATCAAGGCCATCCCCGTCCGGCACTACGGCCGGTACGTCGCCGCGGTCATCGCCATCGGGGCGCTCGCCGCGATCGTCTACGCGTTCTCCCAGGGCGACATCAACTGGAACGCGATCCCGGACAACTTCTTCGACGACCGCATCCTGCGGGGTGTCCGCGAGACGTTGATCCTGACGGCCCTGTCGATGCTCATCGGCGTGGTCGGCGGCGTCATCCTCTCCGTGATGAGGATGTCGCGGAACCCGGTGACCTCGTCGATCGCCTGGTTCTACATCTGGTTCTTCCGGGGAACGCCGGTCCTGGTCCAGCTCTTCGTCTGGTTCAACCTCGGCTTCGTCTTCGACTACGTGAACCTCGGCCCGTTCTACAAGGACGAGTGGTCGGACTTCATGACGCCGTTCCTGACGGCGCTGCTGGGCCTCGGCCTCAACGAGGCCGCGTACATGGCGGAGATCTGCCGCGCCGGCCTGCTCTCGGTCGACGAGGGCCAGACCGAGGCGTCCCAGGCGCTCGGCATGAGCCACGGCAAGACGCTGCGCCGGGTCGTGCTCCCGCAGGCGATGCGCGTGGTCGTGCCGCCGACGGGCAACGAAGTCATCAACATGCTGAAGACGACCTCGCTGGTCGCGGCCGTCCAGTACTACGAGCTCCTGCGGTACGCCCAGGACATCGGCACGTCGTCCGGCGCGACGGTGGAGACCCTGCTGCTCGCCGCCTGCTGGTACCTGATCATGACGTCGATCCTCAGCGTCGGTCAGTACTACCTGGAGCGCTACTACGCACGTGGTTCGTCGCGCTCCCTGCCGGACACCCCCTTCCAGAAGATCAAGGCCAACATGCTGTCGCTCGGCAACCGCGCGGGAGGTGTGCGCTGATGACCACCGCCATGGTGAAGTCCGAGGGCGTCCACAAGTCCTTCGGCCCCGTCGAGGTCCTCAAGGGCATCGACCTGGAGGTCAAGTCGGGTGAGGTCTTCTGCCTCATCGGCCCGTCCGGCTCCGGCAAGTCGACGTTCCTGCGCTGCATCAACCACCTGGAGAAGATCAACGCCGGGCGGCTCTACGTGGACGGCGAGCTGGTCGGCTACCGGCAGAAGGGAGACAAGCTGTACGAGCTCAAGGACAGCGAAGTCGCCCTCAAGCGCCGGGACATCGGCATGGTCTTCCAGCGCTTCAACCTCTTCCCGCACATGACGGCCCTCGAGAACGTCATGGAGGCGCCGGTCCAGGTCAAGGGCGAGTCGAAGGCGGCGGCGAAGGCACGGGCCGGGCAGCTCCTGGAGCGCGTGGGCCTGGCCGACAAGGCGAAGAACTACCCCTCGCAGCTCTCGGGCGGCCAGCAGCAGCGCGTGGCCATCGCCCGCGCGCTCGCGATGGAGCCGAAGCTGATGCTCTTCGACGAGCCGACGTCCGCGCTCGACCCGGAGCTGGTGGGTGACGTGCTCGACGTCATGCGCGACCTCGCGGAGTCCGGCATGACGATGATCGTCGTCACGCACGAGATGGGCTTCGCGCGCGAGGTCGGCGACAGCCTCGTCTTCATGGACGAGGGCGTGGTGGTCGAATCCGGCCATCCGCGCGACGTGCTGACGAACCCTCAGCACGAGCGCACGCAGTCGTTCCTGTCGAAGGTCCTGTAACGCGCGCACGTCCCGTGACGCGCACACACGAAGGGGCGGTACGGATCGCGGATCCGTACCGCCCCTTCGTGCTGCCGTGCCCGGGGCCTTACTTGAGGCCCAGCACCATCGCGTCCGAAGGCGACGCCCACACCGTGCGCGCCTCGCCGAAGCCCGCGTCGCGCAGGGTCCGCGCGTGCCACTCGGGCGAGGGGGTGTCGCCGTCCGCGTGCTCGCCGTAGATCTCGAACCGCTTGGCGGTGGGTCCGGCGAGCACCGGGTCCTTGGCCGCGAGCTCCCACCATTCGCGCCAGTCCAGGGCGCCGTCGGCCTTGGCCCGATCCATCCGGGCGTGCCGCTGGGCGCGGTCGGCCTCGTTCAGGCGGGGCGTGGCGGGGTCGGGCATGTGGTCGGCGTTCAGGAAGACGCCGCCGTCCCTGACGAGGCCCGCGAGCTGGCCGTAGAGCGTGGTCAGGGGCTCGCTGTGCAGCCAGTGCAGCGCGGTGGCGGTCAGGACGGCGTCATAGGAGTCGTACGGGAGCTGGGCGGTCCAGTCCGGATCCTTGAGGTCGGCGGTCACGAACGTGACGCGGTCGTCCCCGGCGAAGGTGCCCTCGGCGATGGCGAGGAGCGCGGGGTCGAGGTCGACGCCCGTACTGACCGCGTTCGGGAACCTCTTGAGCAGCCGGTCCGTAATACTCCCCGTACCGCACGCGAGGTCGAGGACGCGCGGCTCGGTGCCGACGACCGCCTCGACCATGTCCAGCATGACCCTGAACCGCTCTTCGCGGTCGGGCAGATACCACTCCTGCTGCCGGTCCCAGCTGTCCTGCCAGGCGCGCCAGTCGGCCTGGGACACCGTTTCCGTCATGAGAAGCCCTCCCGTACGTAATACGCTCTCGTAATACCCTAGAAGCACGCGCAACCGTTACTTACGCACTGACGAAGATAGCCCGCCCCGGTAAGGACTACAAGTGGAACTGGCCTATTACTCGGACTACGCCGTACGTCTGGTCAACAGCGAGGAGCCGGGTCGCAACAAGGACACGCTGACCTCGGTGGAGGCGGTCCGCGAGCTGTTCGGAGGCAACGCGCAGGCGGCTCGCCGGGCCACGGACTCCGACGTGACCCGCTTGCGCTCGGTGCGGGCCAGGCTCCGGGCGGTCTTCGAGGCGGCCGACGGCGGGGACGAGACCCTCGCGGTCGACCTGCTGAACTCACTCCTGATGGAGTTCCCGGTCAGCCCGCAGATCTCGGGGCACGACCACCGCGACGACGACGACAACCCGCTGTGGCACATGCACCTCGCGGACCACCCCTCGAACGCGACGTCCGGGTACGCGGCGATCGCCGCGATGGGCCTCGCCTTCCACCTCACCGAGCACGGGGTGGACCGCCTGGGCCTGTGCGAGGCAGCGCCGTGCCGCAACGCCTATCTCGACACGTCGACGAACCGCTCCCGACGCTACTGCTCGGACCGCTGCGCGACCCGCGCCAATGTCGCCGCCTACCGCGCCCGCAAACGCCTGGAGACCGAACGGTCGGCCAGCACCGGCCGCGCGGCCGACACGGCCCAGCGCAGCAGGGCGAACGGCGAGCGCTGACCGGAGGGGAACTGGGGCGGGCGGTAGCGGAACCACACCTTCCCCAGGACGAGTTCCTCGGGCACCGTGCCGTAGTCCGTGCTGTCCCCTCCCGCGAACGTGTTGTCCCCGAGCACCCACCAGCCGCCCTCGCGCCGCTCGGCGGCCCGCTTGACGACCAGGAGATCCTGCTGGAACGGATGGCGGAGCACCACGACGTCACCCGCTCGGACCCGTGCGCCCCACTGCACCACCAGACGGTCCCCGTGGAACAGCGTCGGCACCATCGAAGGGCCGGTCACCTCGGCCGCGCCCCACGGCAAGATGGCCCTTCTCCCTTCGCTCTCCTGCGACAGCTCCGGCATCACCGCACCTCCCCGGTCCTATCCTCCACGAGTCCCAGTCTGACCCTGGACTTTTGTCCTAAGCCCATGGGGGCACTCGCGAAAAGCCGCCTCTCACGGAGTAATGTCCCACCTGAGAAGACGATCACGAGGAAGGACCGCTGCATGCTTTCCCGCCTGTTTGCCCCCAAGGTAAAGGTCAGCGCCCACTGCGACCTCCCCTGCGGCGTGTACGACCCGGCCCAGGCCCGCATCGAGGCGGAGTCGGTCAAGGCCGTCCAGGAGAAGATGGCCGCCAACGACGACGCGCAGTTCCAGACGCGCGCCATCGGCATCAAGGAGCAGCGCGCGGAGCTCGCCAAGCACCACGTGTCGGTGCTCTGGAGCGACTACTTCAAGCCCCCGCACTTCGAGAAGTACCCGGAGCTGCACCAGCTGGTCAACGACACCCTGAAGGCCCTCTCGGCCGCCAAGGGCTCGTCGGACCCGGCCACGGGCCAGAAGGCGCTGGACTACATCGCCCAGATCGACAAGATCTTCTGGGAGACCAAGAAGGCCTGATCTTCGGCCGGGCCGTCCGACCCGCGATTTCCGCGGGCCGCACCGCCCACCTGACCGCGCCCGGTCCGCGGGCCGCCGAACACGGTGGCCATGGCGGACCGGGTGCGGTCTTTCTCCGCCCGGCCGCAGGCGCGCACGGGCCGTGCTGCCCTCATACGGGCCGGTGGTGCCCGGCGAACAGCCGCGCGACGAGCTCGCCCCGGCTGGACACCTCCGCCTTGCCGAAGACGGCCTTGAGGTGGTCGCGCACGGTGTGCGGGGAGATGAACAGCGTCGCGGCGATCTCGGCGGTGGGCAGCCCGCGCGTGACGAGCAGGGTGATCTGGAGCTCGCGCGGCGTCAGTCCGTACGCCTCGGCCATGAGGACCGCCCGGTCGGCGGCGGCCGCCGGTTCGATGACGAGCGCGACGGGGCCGGGTCGCCCGCCGGGGCCGCTGAGGCAGGAGGCGTGGCACGTCAGCCAGCGGCCGTCCACGGTCCGGATGCGTGTCCTCGCCCCGCCCGCCCGCTCCCTGCCCCGGGCGATCGCACGGGCCTGAAGGGCGGTGGTGACCAGCCAGATCGGCAGCCTCAGCCCCAACGGCGTGGGGATGGAGGGGCCTTCGGGGAGCCGTGCGAGGTGCTGCCGCGCCTCTTCGTTGATCGAGGTCGGCTCACCGGAGGGATCGAAGAGCACCAGGCCGGGCGGGGACCCGTCGGCCGCGCCGTCGGACGGCGAAGGGCGGGCGAACCGGCGAAGGCGCGAGGCCAGCGGAGCGGACAGACCGGCGAGCAGCGTGGTCTCGTCCGGGCCGAACGCGGCGCCGTCGCCCGTACGGAACAGGCTGATGACGGCCCACGGCCGGTCGCCGGTCCGCAGCACGGCCCGCAGTTCGTCGGCCACGCCCTGGCTCCTGAGCAGCCGGCGGAAGCGCGCGCTGCGTGCGGGCAGATCGCCGGTGGCCGCGCGCAGTCCGGCCACCGGGACGGCCGCGCGGGCGAGGTCACGGAACGGCAGGACGTTCTCCTCCAGGAGCTCGCTCTCCCAGTAGGCGGCGCAGTCCTCCCTCGGACCGAGGTTCTCCACCAGCATCGGCGCGGTGATGAGGCCGGTCTCCGGGTCGGTGGCCGCCCATACGGCCGAGTCGAACGGCACGAGCCGCCGCAGCGCCGCCGACGTCAGCCGGAAGAAGTCGTGGGGGCCGGTGGCCCGCTCCGCGCCCGCGAGCACTCTGGCGTGCGCCGATGGCGCGTCGGTGCGGCGATGTGCGACGGACATGGCGACCCCCCGTGGTCTTGATGCGGGCCAGCCTGCCCGCCCTCGTGTCCTGCCGCCAACCCCTCGTCTGAGGGGGGTCGTTCCCGGCCGGTCCCCGCCGGGGAGGGATGGGACGCGGCGCGGGCGGGGGCGAGGCTCGTCGAGGCCGCGGCTCCTGTCCGCGGCGGCCCACGCAGCGAAGGAGAAGAGCATGGACATCGCAGTCGTCGGAGCGGGTGCCGCAGCGGTCGCTCTGCTGGACGGCCTGGCGGCCACCGCCGACGGGCCCGGGACCATCACCGTGTTCGAGCCGTCCCCGCACCTCTGGCGCGGCCGCCCGTACGGACCGGACCTGGACGCGGTGCTGGTCAACACGCCACCGGCGCTCATGTCGATCCGGGCTTCGGACGTCGGGCACTACGCGGCGTGGCTGGGCGCGCGCGGCGCCGATCACCTCGACGACCGGCTGGGGCAGCCGCTGGTCCCGCGCGCGCTGTACGGCGACTACCTCGCGCACACCGCCGAGACGGCGCTGGCGGCCCTGCGCGCGGCCGGGCGGCACGTGCGCGTCGTGAGAGGCCGCGTCACCGGCGCCGTCCGGTCCGGGGCCCGCTGGTCGCTGCGCACCGAGGACGGCGGCGCCCACGAAGCGGACCACCTGGCCCTGTGCGTGGGCGGCGGAACACCGCACGACCACTACGGTCTCGCCGGCGCCCCGGGCCACGTGGACGATCCGTACCCGCTGGCCCGCACACTCGACCGGGTCACGCCCGGCGACGGCGTCGCGGTGATCGGGAGCGGCCTGACCGCGGTCGACGTCGTCGTGGCGCTCGCCGCACGCGAGCACACCGGGCCGATCACGCTGCTGTCCCGCAGCGGTGTGCTGCCCCACGTCTGGCAGCGCCCGGTCGGCCACCGGCCGCAGCACGTGACCGCCGAGCGGGTGGCGGAGCTGCACCGGCGGCGCGGCAGCCTCACCCTCGACGACCTCGGCGGGCTGCTGCGCGCCGAACTGGCCGAAGCGGGTGAGGACTTCGACGCCTTCGTGGCCGACCTGCTCGCGACCGGGACCGAAGACCCCATGGTGCGCCTGCGGCGACAGCTGGCCGCCGTCGACGACCCCGGGATCGGCCGCCGGGTCCTCCAGGAGACGGCGCACAGCGTCGGCCCGTACGCGTGGCGCCTGCTGCCCGAGTCCGACCGCGCCCGCCTGCGGCGCCACTTCCGCCTGGCGACGAGCGTGGCCTCCCCGATGGTGCCGGTGAACGCCGCCGTCCTGCTGCGGCTGTGGGACTCCGGGCAGCTCACCGCCGTCGCGGGCCTGAACAAGATCGAGGCGGCGGACGGGGCCTTCACGGTCCACGGCGACCACGGGGAACGCACCTTCGACACCGTCGTCAACGCCGTGAACCCGCCGCCGAGCGCGTACCCGCGGGCGGCCGGGCCGCTGATCACGGCCCTCCTCGCCGACGGTTGGGCCGCACCGCACCCGGCCGGGGGCCTGGTTCCGGCCGACCCGCGGCTGCACGTGGTGGGCGACCTCGCCGGGGGCGGCCCGTTCATCACGTCGGGCATCGCGGGCACGGCGGCCCGGGCCGCCCGGTGCGCGAAGGAGATCGCCGCGCGGTAAATCGGTTGCCGTCCCGCCGTGCGCCCTGGTGCACTTGCGGCACACCCCGACCCGTCAAGGAGACGCAATGCGCCGTTCGTTCATGTCCAGCCAGAAGGGAATCGCCGTCGACCCAGAGGACATGACACGCAGTGCACACGTCGAGCACGCCCCGCACCCTGAACCTGGGGATCCTGGCGCACGTTGACGCCGGAAAGACCAGCCTGACCGAGCGGCTGCTGCACGCCGCCGGTGTCATCGACGAGATCGGTCGCGTCGACGCCGGAACCACCCGGACCGACTCCCTCGCCCTGGAGCGGCAGCGCGGCATCACCATCAAGTCCGCCGTCGTCTCCTTCGCCGTCGACGACGTCACCGTCAACCTCATCGACACCCCCGGTCACCCGGACTTCATCGCCGAGGTGGAGCGGGTCCTGAGCGTGCTCGACGGCGCCGTGCTCGTCGTCTCCGCCGTCGAGGGCGTCCAGGCGCAGACCCGCGTCCTCCTGCGGACGCTGCGCAGGCTCCGCATCCCCACGCTCGTCTTCGTGAACAAGATCGACCGACGGGGCGCGCGCCACGAGGATCTGCTGCGCGAGATCGCCGAGCGGCTCGTCCCCGACATCGTCCCCATGGGGGCGCCCCGTGACCTCGGCGGACGCGAGGGCGCCTTCGTGCCCTTCGACGGCGGCGACCCCTCCTTCACCGCCCGCCTCGTCGACGTACTGGCCGCGCACGACGACGACCTGCTGTCCGCGTACGTCGACGACGAGGCGGGCCTGTCCTACCGGCGGCTGCGCGCCGCGCTGGGCGCGCAGACCGGGCGGGCGCTGGTGCACCCGGTGTACTTCGGTTCGGCCGCCACCGGCGCGGGCGTCGCGGAACTCGTCGCGGGCATCCGGGAGTTGCTGCCGTCCGAGGACGGCACCCCGCTCGCCGACGCCCCGGCATCCGGCACCGTCTTCAAGGTCGAGCGCGGGGACGCCGGGGAGAAGATCGCGTACGTACGGATGTTCGCGGGGACGGTCCGCACCCGTGACCGGCTGCCGTTCGGCGGCGGACGCGAGGGCAAGGTCACCGCGGTGAGCGTCTTCGACCGCGGGTCGGCGACCCCGCGCGAAGAAGTCCGTGCGGGGCAGATCGGAAAGCTGTGGGGGCTCGGCGACATCCGGATCGGTGATGTCGTCGGCGTACCGCGGGCGGACGGGAGAAGGGGCGGCAGCGGCCGGCACCACTTCTCGCCGCCCACCCTCGAAACCGTCGTCGTCCCCGCCCGGCCCGGCGACAAGGGGGCGCTGCATCTGGCGCTCACCCAGCTCGCCGAGCAGGACCCGCTGATCGACCTGCGCCAGGACGACCTCCGCCAGGAGGTCCACGTCTCCCTCTACGGCGAGGTCCAGAAGGAGGTCATCGAGGCGACCCTCCTCGACGAGTACGGCATCGCGGTCGCGTTCCGCGAGACCACGACCCTCTGCGTCGAGCGCGTGACCGGCAGCGGAGCCGCCCACGAGATCATCGACAAGGACGACAACCCCTTCCTGGCCACCGTCGGGCTGCGCGTGGACCCCGGAGTGCCGGGCTCGGGCGTGGAGTTCCGCCTGGAGGTCGAGCTCGGTTCGATGCCGTACGCGTTCTTCCGCGCCGTCGAGGAGACCGTGCGGGAGTCCCTGCGGCAGGGGGTGCACGGGTGGGAGGTGAGCGACTGCGTGATCACCATGACCCACTCCGGTTACTGGCCCCGGCAGAGCCACGCGCACGGCACCTTCGACAAGAGCATGTCGAGCACGGCCGGTGACTTCCGGCAGATGACCCCGCTGGTCCTCCTGAGCGCGCTGCGCAGGGCGGGCACACGGGTGCACGAGCCGCTGCACCGCTTCCGGCTCAGCGTGCCGGACGACGTGTTCGGCTGGCTCCTGCCCGCGCTGTCGCGGCTGCGGGCGATCCCGCACACCCAGAGCGCACGCGGAGCCTCGTACGTGGTCGAGGGCGAGATCCCGGCGGCCCGGGTCCACGCGCTGGAGCAGCTGCTGCCCTCGCTGACGCGCGGCGAGGGCGAGCTGGAGTCCGCCTTCGAGCGGTACGCGCCGGTCCGGGGCGAGCCCCCGATCCGGCCGCGCACCGACCGCAACCCGCTCTGCCGCAAGGAGTACTTGCGGGAGGTGGCGGGTGTCCGGCGCTGAGCCCCGGGGCCCCGGTTCCCGTGCATCTGTCACATTCCCTCGCCGTGAAACGTCAGAGAGACGACGCCCCGTGCCAGCGCACTTGGAGGAACAGCCATGAACGCGGAAGCCGCAGGACCCCGGACGCCCGAGCAGCGCAAGCACGACACCCTGAAGCGCCTCGCCCACGACATCGACGCCTGGGTGGCCACCGCCGACGCGGACAGCGGGACCCCGTACCTGATCCCGCTGTCCTACCTCTGGGAGGGCGAGAGCCTGCTGGTGGCCACGCCCGACGCCAGCGTCACCGGGCGCAACTTCCGGAGCACCGGCAAGGCGCGGGTCGGCGTGGGGCCGACCCGCGACGTGATCATCATCGAGGGGGCCGTACGCGCCTTGGACGACGGTGATCTGAGCCCCGAGGAGCTCGACGTCTTCGCCGAGAAGACCGGCTTCGACCCGCGCAAGCTCGACACCGTCTACACCTACTTCCGCATCACTCCGCAGCGGCTCCAGGCCTGGCGCGAGGCCGACGAACTGGAGGGCAGGGACTTGATGCTGGGCGGGCGGTGGACGGTGCGGTAGCCGGGGCCCGGCCCGGGTCAGTCCCGGCCGAGCAGCGGGGCGAGCGCCTCGCGGAGGTCGTCGGGTCCGGTGTAGTGCAGCCCCGTCATGCCGAGCGCGACGGCCGCCTCCACGTTCTCCTTGCGGTCGTCCACGAACAGGCAGCGCTCGGCAGGGATGCCCGTGCGCTCCAGGGCGATCTCGTAGATCCGCCGGTCGGGCTTGACGATGCCGACGTCCGCGCTGCTGACCACGGTGTGCGCGAGGTCGTCGATGCCGAGTTCGGCCAGGTCCGCCGCGAGCCAGGGCGTCGCGTTCGTCACGAGCGCCACGTGCAGGTGCGCGCGGGCCCGCCGCAGCAGGTCCACCACGGTGGCGTCGGCGGAGAAACCGGCCTCGGCGAGCGCGGTGCCCAGGGCGTGGCCGCGCTCGTGGGGCACGCGGTCGGCGAGGCCGCGCGCGATGGCCTCCACCCACTCCTGCTTGCCGATCTGCCCGCGCATCAGGGGGCCGTCGGTCTCGGGCGCGAAGGCGATCTCGGCGATGCTGCCGTGCGGGAGGCCCGCGGCGCGCTCCTGCTCCTCCAGGGCGGACATGTCGTAGAAGCGGATCACGCCGTCGAGGTCGCACAGAACGGCGTCGAAGGGCAGCGGATCGGCGTGCTTTCGCGGCTCGGGCGGTACCTGCCAGGTGAAGCGCAGCTTCTCCTTGGCCTCGGCGCCGATGCGGCCGTAGAAGCGGATCGCGCCCTCGTTCCACGCGGGGGTCTGCCACTGGACCTCGGTGAGGCCCAGTGCGCGGGCCTCCGCCGCCACCGCGTCCGTCAGGAGCTCCCCCAGGCCCAGACCCCGGTGGCCGTCGCGCAGGAAGAGGCAGTCCATGTGGACGTACTCGGCGCCGTCCCAGGTGGAGATCTCCGGCGCGCACGTGGCGTAGCCGACGACCTCGCCGCCGGGCAGCTCGGCCACCAGACAGCGCAGCCGCGGGTCCGGCACCTCGAAGAGGAGGGTGTGCAGGCGCCGGTCGAGGCCGGGGGCCGGCGGGGTGCCCTTCTCGTACGCGGCGTGCTCGGCGACGAGTTCCACGACGCGCGGCAGATCGGCGGGGCGGGCGTGCCGCACGCGGGGCGCGTCGCCGCTTCCGTCGCCGGGCGCGTGGGCGTGCTGGGCGTGCTGGGCGTGCTGGGCGCGCGGTCCGTCGCCCGGGTGGTCCCGCTCGGTCATGTCCATGAGCCCATGATGCAGATGTCCCCCGTGGCCCGTGGGACGGATGTGGCCTACTCCTCAGACCGCGGCCGCTTTCCGCAGGGGCGCGCCCTGGACGTGTCCGTTGCCCTCCCCCTGCGGCTCAGTCGTCCTCGGAGGGAGAGGTAGAGGGAGAGGGGGCGGGAGTGGGAGTGGGTGCGGGAGACGGTGTCTCGTCGCCGACCGTCGGCTCGCGCTCCGCGGACCCGCGCTCCGCGGGTTCGTCGACGCACGCGCCGCACTGCGGGTTGTGGCAAGGGCCGGGGCCCCACACGGGGACGTACGCCCCGAGCACCTTGCGCCGCTTGATGGCCGTACCGACTGGCCGTCCGCAGGTCGCGCACACCGGCTCGCGCTGCGGGCGGGGGCCGGAGCGGCTCCCGTCGCTGCCCATACGTCCAGGGTAGGGCGGCGCACGGCGGCCGGAAAGCCGGGCGTCAGGGGTTCCTGCGGTAGCTCCGCACGACGAGGCCGTTGCCGAAGGTACGGGTCGATTCGAGCGTGAACTCAACTGTCACCGTCTCCGCGCCCGCGCCCCCGTCGAACATCGGCATACCGGTCCCCAGCAGCAGCGGATACGTCTTGACCACCAGCTCGTCGATCTCGTCCCGCAGCTCACCCGCGATCTTCGCGCCGCCGCACAGCCAGATGTCGAGCTCGCCGTCCTCCTGCTTGAGTTCGCGGATCTTGCCGGCCGGGTCGCCGGAGATGATCTCGACGTTCGGATCGGGCGACTTGTCGAGGGTGGTGGACGCCACGTACTCGCGCAGGTGCCCGTACGGGCTCGTGATGCCGGCGTCCAGGGCGAGGCGGTAGCTGCCCCTGCCCTGGACGACCGTGTCGAAGTGCTTGTTCTCCGCGTCTTCGAGACCGAGCATCCGGCGGCCCTGCACAGGAACGGTCTCGGGATACTCCGAGCGGAGAAACTCCAGGAACTCCTCGTCCACGAACCGCATGAAGGATTCCGCGTCACCGCTCCGGTCCCCGATGAATCCGTCGATCGACACGGCGACGAAGTAGACGAGCTTGCGCAAGGGAGCTCCTGACTCGGGTGTGCTTCTCGTGGTCCGGGCGGTGCTCTTGTACTGCGTCAGCCCCGCTGAATGCTTTCGGTGTCGAGTTCCCCCGTCACCACCTGCTGTGCGCACTCCGTCAGCCGGAGCCGATGCGCCCGCGCATGGCGTCGCAGGGCCCCGAACGCCTCGTCGACCGTGCAGTGCCAGCGCTCGGCGAGCGTGCCCTTCGCCTGCTCGATGGCGATCCGGCTGGTGAGCGCATGCTGCAACTGGCCCCGCTCCACCTGGCTCTGCTCCAGGGAACGCCGCTGGAGTATGGCGATCGTGGCGACATCCGCGAGGGCCTGCGCGAGCGCGATCTCGTCGGGTCCCATCACCCGCGGCTTCGCCTGGAAGAGGTTCAGCGTGCCGAGCGCCTGATCGCCCTGGCGCAGGGGCAGCACCTGCGTCATCTCGTAACCGGCCGCCCTGGCACGCGTGGTGAACCGCGGCCAGGCGGTGTTCGCCTCCAGGCCGCCCAGCGCGACGTTCGCGTAGGCCGTCCCGGAGCGATGGCAGTCCAGGCACGGGCCCTGGTCCCGCTGCTGCGAGAACAGGTCGCGCACCCAGGCGTGCCGTCCGGACGCCGCCACGAGCTGCAACTCGCCCTCGGAATCGGCCAGCAGGACGCCCGCGGCCGAGACGCCCAGGAGTTCCACGCAACGCACGGCGAGGCTCCGCAGAAACTCGGTCACGTCGAAATCGTCGGTCAAGGAGTCGGCCAGCTCCACGAAAGCCTCCGCCAGAAGTCGCTCGCGGGATGCCGCGCCGGTCACCTCTCGGGTCATTTCACGGGACACGGGGCCCACCCCCCCTTCGTTGTGTCCATGGACAACACAGCGGTGCTGCAACGACTTTATGCGAATCAGCCGGTGCCGCCACCGTCCGTGACGAAAGGCTCCGGCTCCCGCCACATCGGCCACAACCGCGGGCCGTCCGGCAGATCGACGGTGCTTCCGGTGAAACGGAATCCGAGCCGCTCGTAGAGCGCGCGGCTGCGGCTGTTGCTCGCCTCCAGATAGGCGTGCGCCCCCTCCCGGTCGCAGCGTTCGAGCACGGCGCCGATCAGCGCGGTGCCCAGACCTTCGCCCTGCCGTCCGGGGCTCACACCGATCATGTGCAAGTACTGGTGGGGGCGGTCGGTCGGATGCGCCTCACCGGTCAGCCGGGCGATCTCCTCGATCCGGGCGTTGTCCGGGTCCACGGCGGCGCGCAGCCGCGCGGGGCCCTCCTCCGCGTCGTCGTCCTCGCCCGCGGGGACGGACCACCACAGCGCGACGGCCGAACCGTCCTCCGTGACGTCCACGTGGCCCAGGCTCAGGGCGAGGTCGAGGAAGCCTTCCATCAGAGCGCCGTGCCTGCGGCGGCGGTACTCCGCCTCGGGGAAGACCCAGCTGCTCACCGGATCGTCCTGGAACGCCTCGTCGAGCAGCCGGACCACGTCCGCCCGGTCGCTCTCCCCGGCCCTCCGTATGACTACGCCCACCAGCCCGCCCCTTCGCCCCACGGCCACGCCCAACTGCGCGTACCGCCCCACCGGTTGCCTCGGTGGCAGCCTAGGCGATCGGGACCCGGCGCACGGGTGAGCCCCGCACCCTGACCGGATCTCGGCAGGGCGCGGGGCTCGGCAGGGCGCGGGGCTCACGGTGGCGAACGGCCGCCGGGTACTTGCCCGCGGTCTTCTCGGAGAGGTGCGGACGTTCAGTACGAGCGCCGCGTCACGAACTCCGCGAGCGTCAGCAGGCCGCCCGCCGCCTCGGGGGCCGGCACCGCGCCGGCCAGTTGGTTGATCGCGCGGGACATCCGGTCGCCCGCGTGCAGCAGCGCCCAGTCCTTGCCGCCCGCCGCCTCCACGGCGCGCGCCATGCGGTCCAGGTCGCCGTCGGCCGACGGACGTCCGTACAGCTCGGCCAGTTCGGCGGCGGCCGGGGTGCCGGACGCCAGTGCGGCGACCACCGGCAGGGACTTCTTGCGGGCCGCGAGGTCGGCACGGGCCGGCTTGCCCGTGTGCCCCGGATCGCCCCAGATGCCGATCACGTCGTCGATGAGCTGGAAGGCGAGCCCGGCCTCGCGGCCGAACCCGTCCAGCGCGTCCACCACGCCGCGCCCCGCCCCCGCGTACAGCGCCCCCACCGCACAGGCGCAGCCAAGGAGCGCACCCGTCTTGGCCTCGGCCATGGCGAGGCACTCGTCGAGCGTGACCTCGTCGGGGCCGCGCCGCTCCAGCGCGGCGTCGGCGTGCTGGCCCGCGCAGAGCTCGACCACGCAGGAAGCGAGCCGGGCGGCCGCCGCCGGGGCCCCGGGGTGCGGGTCCTCGGCGAGCAGCCGCTGCGCCAGTGCCTGGAGCGCGTCACCGGCCAGGATCGCGTCGGCCTCGCCGAACACGGTCCAGGCGGTGGGCCGGTGCCTGCGGGTGGTGTCCCCGTCGATGACGTCGTCGTGCAGCAGGGTGAAGTTGTGGGTCAGCTCCACCGCCGCCGCGGCCCGGACGGCCAGGGCCTGGTCCCCGCCGAGCGCCCGCACCGCGGCGAGCACGAGCGCGGGCCTGATGGCCTTGCCCGCGTGCCCGGCCGCCGGTGTGCCGTCCGCGTGTTCCCAGCCGAAGTGGTAGAGCGCGATGCGGCGCATGGCCCCGGGCAGCGAGTCGACCGCCCGGCGCAGCTCCGGGTCGACGCGCAGCCGCGCCGCCGTGAGGATCTCCGCGGCCTCGGGCGCGTCGTGCCCCGCCCGGCCCTCGTGTTCCTCGTGTCCGTCGTGACCGTCGTGTCCCTCGTGCTCTTCCTGCTTCTCCGACCTGTCCGTCGTCGTGTCCGTCATGGACTCACCCCGGGGAGGATGCGGACGGTGGCGGTTCCTGGGCCTGCGGGCGCGTACGGAAAGGGTCTACCCGGTGGCGCGCCCGCAGACACGGCCTCATCGCCAGCGGCCGATCTCGACGTTCTCCAGCACGCCCAGCGCGTCCGGCACCAGGACCGCCGCGGAGTAGTAGGTCGACACGAGGTACGAGATGATCGCCTGCTCGCTGATCCCCATGAAGCGCACGGACAGGCTCGGCTCGATCTCGTCCGGGATGCCGGCCTGGTGGAGGCCGACGACGCCCTGCTCCTCCTCGCCCGTACGCATGCAGATGATCGAGGTGGTGCGGGCCTCGGTGACCGGGATCTTGTTGCAGGGATAGATCGGCACGCCGCGCCAGGTGGGGATGCGGTGGCCGCCCATGTCGATGGTCTCCGGCACGAGACCGCGCTTGTTGAGCTCGCGGCCGAACGCGGAGATGGCGCGCGGATGGGCGAGGAAGAGCTTCGATCCCCGCCTGCGGCTGAGCAGTTCGTCCAGGTCGTCCGGGCTCGGCACGCCGTCGTGCGGCTGGAGCCGCTGTTCGTACTCGCAGTTGTTGAGCAGACCGAACTCGCGGTTGTTGATCAGCTCGTGCTCCTGGCGCTCCTTGAGCGCCTCGACCGTGAGCCGCAGCTGGTGCTCGGTCTGGTTCATCGGCTGGTTGTAGAGGTCGGCCACGCGCGTGTGGATGCGCAGAACGGTCTGGGCGACGCTCAGTTCGTACTCACGCGGTGCTGATTCGTAGTCGACGAAGGTGCCCGGCAGCACGGCCTCGCCGACGTGTCCCGCGGAGAGGTCGATGGGCGCCTCGCCGAACTTGTTGGTCCGCTGGGCCGGGATGGACCGCAGCCGCCGCAGGTGCTCGCGCAGCGATTCCGTGCGCTCGGCCACCTGCTCCAGGTCCTGGCGGGGCAGGGTGAGCACGGTGCAGGCGGTCACCGCGCGGGTCGTGTACTCCCAGATGGCCTCGGGGTCGAGCAGGGCCTGCTCGCCGAAGTAGGAGCCGTCGGCGAGCGAACCGAGGACCGTGTCGTCCCCGTACGGCCCGGTGCCGATCTTCTCGACCCTGCCGTGCGCGAGCAGGAACACCTCGTCGGCCTGGCTGCCGAAGGAGGTGATGACCGAACCCGCGGCGAACTCCCGCTGCTGGCAGCGCTGCGCCAGCTCCCCCAGGACCTCGACGTCCTCGTAGTCCCGCAGGACCGGCAGTTCGCCGAGCTCCGCCGGGATGACCTGCACCCGGTCCCCGGTCTTCACGAACGTCACCCGGCCGTCGCCGACCGAGTAACTCAGCCTGCGGTTCACCCGATACGTACCGCCCTGCACCTGCACCCACGGAAGCGTCCGCAGGAGCCAGCGGGAGCTGATCTCCTGCATCTGCGGCGCGGACTTGGTGGTGGTGGCCAGATTCCGTGCGGCCGATGTGCCCAGGCTCTGCTGTGGCGTGGACTGATCCGCCCGGACCTCTTCGCCTACCGACATTGGCAATGCCCTCCCGATCAAGCGCTGATCTGCGTCGGTAACCCTTCCAGCACGGTGAGTGCCCGCGCCATTACACAAACGAGCGGGAATGGATCAGGCGAGACGGGGCACTCACCCGCGTACCAGGAGCGGGGGCCGGGGACGCGGGGAACTCCAAGATCCGTGCATGCGTTGAACGAGACACAACGGCCGATACCCTTCGTGCCGGTATGCACCGATCGGCACTTTTCCGCACCAATCCGTAGGAGACGGCAATGGCAGGCTTCCTGGATCGCGCCAAGGAACAGGCGCAGCGCGGACTCAACCAGGGCAAGCAGAAGATCGACGAGGTCCAGGCGCAGCGCACGGGCGGCGACCTCCTGAAGAAGCTGGGCGCCGCGTACTACGCCCAGCAGCACGGCACGGGAACCCCCCAGGCCACGCAGCAGGCCCTTCAGGCGCTGGAAGCCCACATCGCGACGAACGGCGACGCGTTCCTGCACGGCGGCGACCAGCGCGGCTGACCGGATCGGCTCGCACGGTGCCCGAACAGCGACGCAATCACGCCGAATGGCTGGTCGGCGCACCGTGGTTCCGGTAAAAGCGGACATACAAGACGGTTCGCGACCGGCGGCCGTCGTGCTCCGCAAAGGAGTCGGCCATGGCCCCACCCATGTCCGCGGGCAACTTCATCGGCGTGCTCAAGGACGAAGAGGTGACGGTCGTCGAAGTCGGCGACTGGCGTCACCACAACCGCAACCACAAGGGGCCGTGGGGGCCCGTGCACGGCGTGATGATCCATCACACCGTCACGTCGGGCAGCAGTCGGACGGTGGAGATCTGCCGCGACGGGCACGCCTCACTGCCCGGCCCGCTCTGTCACGGCGTCATCACCAAGGACGGCCGCGTCCACCTCGTCGGGTACGGCCGCGCCAACCACGCGGGCATGGGCGACGACGACGTCCTGCGGGCCGTCATCGCTGAGAAGGCGCTCCCGCCGGACAACGAGGCGAACACCGACGGAAACCGCCACTTCTACGGCTTCGAGTGCGAGAACCTCGGCGACGGCGAGGACCCGTGGCCCGAGGCGCAGCTGGACGCGATCGAGCGGGTCTCGGCGGCCATCTGCCGTCACCACGGCTGGACGCAGCGCTCGGTGATCGGCCATCTCGAATGGCAGCCGGGCAAGATCGACCCCAAGGGCTTCACCATGAACGCCATGCGGGCCCGCATCGAGGAACGCCTCAAGTAGAGGCGCGGACAGCACGCACCCGGAGGCCCGGACAGACAAGCACCCGAAGGCCCGGACGGACAAGGGGTCCGGGCCGGCGGACCGTGACCGTGCCCGCCGCCGCGGCGCCGGGCAGAATGGCGGGGTGAGCACCACCCCGCCGGCCATCCCGCGCCCCGCGCTGCCGTCCCCGCTCCAGGAGCTGCGGGACGACCGGTTCGCGCGGCACGGGATCACCCTCACGCTCAAGCGGGACGACCTCATCCACCCGGACCTCCCGGGCAACAAGTACCGCAAGCTCTCCCTCAACCTGGACGCCGCCGTCGCGGCGGGGCACGGGTCCCTGCTGACCTTCGGCGGCGCCTACTCCAACCACCTCAGGGCGACCGCCGCGGCGGGCCGCCTCCTCGGCGTGCGCACGATCGGCGTCGTCCGCGGCCACGAACTCGCCGACCGCCCCCTGAACCCGTCGCTGGCCCGGTGCGCGGCCGACGGGATGCGCCTGCACTTCGTCGACCGCGCCACCTACCGCAGGAAGACCGAACCGGAGGTCCTGGCCGCCCTCCTGAGCACGCTGGGCGCCGCAGATCCCTACGTCATCCCCGAAGGGGGCAGCAACTCCCTTGCGGTGCGGGGCTGTACGGCTCTGGGCGAGGAGCTGCGCGGCCACGCCCACACGGCGGCCGTGGCCTGCGGCACTGGCGGCACCCTGGCCGGCCTGGCCGCGGGCCTCGCCCCCGGCCAGCGCGCCCTCGGCATACCGGTGCTCAAGGGCGGCTTCCTCGGCGCCGGGACACGGGCGCTCCAGGAGCGGACCTTCGGCGCGCCCACCGCCAACTGGCATCTGGACGAGCGCTTCCACTTCGGCGGTTTCGCCCGTACGACACCCGGACTCACCGCGTTCGCGGACGACTTCGAGGACCGGCACGGCCTGCCCGTGGAGCGCGTCTACGTGGCCAAGCTCCTGTACGCGCTGACGGCCCTCTCCGAAGAGGGCGCCTTCCCGCCGGGCGCCACGGTCACGGCGGTGATCACCGCCGCGGAACCCGTCGGTCCCGCGGAACCCGCCGGTCCCGCGGACCCCGGCGGCCCCGCGGCTCAGTCCTCGACCTCCCGGTAGGCCGCCGCCTCCTCCAGGTCCAGCTTCCGCAGGAGCGTGCGCATCATCTCGTCGTCGATGCGCCGCTCGTCCCGCATCGTCACGAACACCTCCCGCTCCGCCGCGATCGCCTCCCGGGCGAGCCTGCGGTACGTGTCGTCGGCCGACTCCCCCGTGACGGGGTTGGGTTGGCCGAGCCGCTCCCACACGGAGTTGCGGCGCCGTTCCAGGACGGTGCGCAGACGGTCCTGGAGGGGCTGTGGGAGGCAGTTGCGCTCGTCCCGCATGAGTTCCTCCACCCGCTGCTCCGCGGCCTGCGAGGCGGCGTTCTGCGCCTGCGCCTCCGCGAGCGTCTCCGCCTGGACGTCACGCCCCGGCAGCTTCAGGGCCCGGATCAGCCACGGCAGCGAGAGCCCCTGGACGACCAGGGTGCCGATCACCGTGGTGAAGGTCAGGAACAGGACGAGGTTGCGCGCGGGGAACGGCTCCCCGTCGTCCATGACGAGCGGGATGGAGAAGGCGATCGCCAGCGACACCACGCCGCGCATGCCGGCCCAGCTGACGATGAGCGGCCGCCGCCAGTCCATGTCGCTCTCCCGCTCCTTGATGCGCTTGGACAGCATCCGCGGCAGATAGGTCGCCGGATAGGACCACACGAACCGCGAGAGGACGACCAGCAGGAAGACGCCGAGGGCGTACCAGGCCGCCTGGATGCCGCTGTACTCGCCGAGCCCCTTGAGCACCAGCGGCAACTGGAGGCCGATGAGCGCGAAGACGGCCGACTCCAGGATGAACGCGACCACCTTCCACACGGCGGCCTCCTGGAGTCGCGTCTCGAAGTCGACCTCCCAGGAGCGGTGCCCCAGGAAGAGGGCGACGACGACCACGGCGAGCACTCCGGAGGCCCCCACCTGCTCGGCGGCCGCGTACGCGACGAAGGGGATCAGCAAGGAGAGGGTGTTCAGGAGCACCGCCTCCTTCAGGTGCCGGCGCAGCCAGTGGATCGGCACCATGAGGACGAGCCCGACCCCGACCCCGCCGACCGCGGCGACCAGGAACTCCTTGACGCCGCCCGACCAGCTCGCGCCCTCGCCGACGGCCGCCGCGAGGGCGACCTTGTAGGCGGTGATCGCGGTCGCGTCGTTCACCAGCGACTCGCCCTGGAGGATCGTGGTGATCCGGGAGGGCAGGCCCACCTTCCGCGCGATCGCCGTGGCCGCGACCGCGTCCGGCGGCGCGATCACCGCGCCCAGGACCAGCGCGGCGGTCAGCGGCAGGTCGGGGATCAGCAGATAGGCGAGATAGCCGACGGCGAGGGTGGCGAACAGCGTGTACCCGACCGAGAGCAGCGCCACGGGTCTGATGTTGGCGCGCAGATCGAGGTACGAGCTCTCCAGGGCCGCGGTGTGCAGCAGGGGCGGCAGGATCAGCGGCAGCACGATGTGCGGGTCCAGGTGGTAGTCCGGGACCCCGGGCACGTAGGCGGCCACGAGGCCCACCGCGACGAGGAGCAGCGGTGCGGGCACCGGTGTCCGGCGCGCGGCGCCGGCCACGGCGGCACTCGCCGCGATCAATGCCACCAGGGGCAGTACGTCCATGGGTCAGGCCCTCCGCCACACGCGATCCCGTCGTAACCTGGCAATCATGAACGAGTGCCCGCATGTCGCGACGCTGCCGCACCCCGAACCCGCTCCCCTGAGCGAGACCTGCCTGGAGTGTCTGGCGGTCGGCAGTCACCCGGTGCAACTGCGGCTCTGTCTGGACTGCGGCCACGTGGGCTGCTGCGACTCCTCGCCCTACCGCCATGCGACGGCCCACTTCCGGGACACCGGACACGCGGTGATGAGGACGTTCGAACCGGGCGAGAGCTGGCGTTGGTGCTTCGTCGACGGTTCGATCGTCTGAGGCCTGGGTACGTCAACCCGACGCCCGTACTCTCCAATTGGGACCGTGCGACCCCTAGCCACTCTCCGTACCCTTAGGCTTACTATGAGTGACAGCAACGGAGCGGGGTCCCCGGGACACGGAACTGGGGAGCGCGGTAGCGTCACCGCATAACTACGTGGTGCGTTACCCGTGTGACGCAGTCCGGACCGCCGCTGACGGCGGACCTGGAGCCCCGAAAGTGCTTGTACCACCTTGGAGGTGAGGGTGTCCCAGATCGCAGGCGAGCCCGGGAATCAGGACTTCGTCGAGGTCCGCCTTCCGGCTGCGGGTGCCTATCTGTCGGTGCTGCGGACGGCCACGGCCGGCCTCGCGGCCCGTTTGGACTTCACTCTCGACGAGATCGAGGACCTGCGCATCGCGGTCGACGAGGCCTGCGCGATCCTGCTCCAGCAGGCCGTGCCCGGTTCGGTGCTCAGCTGCGTCTTCCGCCTCGTGGACGACTCCCTGGAGGTGACCGTCTCGGCGCCGACCACCGACGGCCGGGCCCCTGAGCGGGACACCTTCGCCTGGACTGTGCTGTCCGCCCTCGCGGGTCAGGTCGACTCCACCGTGGCCGAGGACAACACCGTCTCGATCAGTCTCTACAAGAAGCGCGGCGCGGGACCCGGGCCGGCGTGAGGGGCGGGGAGGGGCCGGTGCGGGACGAAGAGCGCGGCACGCGGGATCTGTCCGGAGGCCGGGGAGGTACGCCGACGAGGGGGCGCGACGCTCCGGTCGAGCCGATGCTCACGGGCATCCCCGAGCAGCAGGCCAGGCCGCACCCGGAGGACTCGGAGCAGCCGGGTCCCCCGACGGTGGCCGACGCGTCGGAGCAGGCAGAGCCGACCGCCGAGGAGGAGCGCCCACAGCCCTCCGCCGGAGGCGGCGCGCAACGGGCGGGATACATGAGCGAACACGGTGAGCAGCAGCACACCCGGCACAATCCGCAGGACCGCAGCGGCGCACGCGCGATGTTCGTCGAGCTGCGCGAGCTGGAGAGCGGCAGTACCGCGTACGCGGAGCTGCGCAACAAGCTGGTCCGCATGCACCTGCCGCTCGTCGAGCACCTGGCCCGTCGCTTCCGCAACCGCGGCGAGCCGCTCGACGACCTGACGCAGGTCGCCACCATCGGCCTGATCAAGTCCGTCGACCGCTTCGACCCGGAGCGCGGCGTGGAGTTCTCGACGTACGCCACGCCCACGGTCGTCGGCGAGATCAAGCGCCACTTCCGCGACAAGGGCTGGGCGGTCCGGGTGCCGCGGCGCCTCCAGGAGCTGCGGCTCGCGCTGACCACGGCGACCGCCGAGCTGTCCCAGCTGCACGGCCGCTCCCCCACGGTGCACGAGCTGGCCGAGAAGCTGGGCATCTCCGAGGAGGAGGTCCTCGAAGGCCTGGAGTCGGCCAACGCGTACTCCACGCTGTCCCTGGACGTCCCGGACACGGACGACGAGTCACCGGCGGTCGCGGACACCCTGGGCGCGGAGGACGAGGCCCTGGAGGGCGTCGAGTACAGGGAGTCCCTCAAACCGCTCCTGGAAGACCTTCCGCCCCGCGAGAAGCGCATCCTGCTCCTGCGGTTCTTCGGCAACATGACGCAGTCGCAGATCGCCCAGGAAGTCGGCATCTCCCAGATGCACGTCTCCCGGCTTCTCGCCCGCACACTCGCGCAGCTGCGCGAGAAGCTCCTCGTCGAGGAGTGACGGAGGAGCAGGCCGCCCCTCCGGGCCTGCTCCTTCGGCAGACCGGTCCCGGGCCGGCCGGCGGACCGGCCCCCGTGCCCGCCGGTTACTTCGCGTCGTCCGGCGCGCTCCCCGGGCCCCGGATGCCGAGGGCCTCGGTCGTGGCCGGATTCACCAGCAGGACGAGCGCCGCCACCGCGACGGCCGCGAGCGCGATCCCGGCCGGGATGGCCATGCTGTCGGCCTGGAGCAGCTGCCAGGCCACCGGAAGCGCCATGATCTGCGTGATGATGGCGGGCCCCCGGCTCCAGCTCCGCCGGCGCAGCAGACCGCGGGCGGCCAGCAGGGGAAGCAGCGCGAGGACGATGAGGGTGACGCCGCCGGTCGTGGCCTGTTCCGGGTTGTCGGGGTCACCCGCCAGACCCATCACGAGCATGTAGACACCGGCGGCGATGAGGGCGGCGCCCTCCAGCCCGGCCAGGGCCGCGGCAGCCGTCAGGCGCCCGGGTCGCGGGCCTTCTTCCGGGGCTTCGGGGGTGGAGTTCCGCTCAGTGCTCACCCTTGCAGGGTAGCTGTGCGTGTCCGGGCTCCGGCCCCCGGCCGGTACCCCTCGGTCTAGGCCGGATCACGACCCCTAGGTACTCTGCTTCGCATGCGTGCACTCCTTGTGGTCAACCCGGCGGCAACCACCACCAGCGCGCGCACGCGTGACGTATTGATCCACGCGCTGGCGAGCGAGATGAAACTCGAAGCGGTCACCACCGAGTACCGCGGGCACGCCCGGGACCTCGGCAGACAGGCCGCGGAGAGCAAGGACATCGAGCTGGTCGTCGCCCTCGGCGGGGACGGCACGGTCAACGAGGTCGTGAACGGCCTGCTGCACAACGGCCCCGATCCGGCCCGGCTGCCGCGCCTTGCCGTCGTTCCCGGCGGTTCCACCAACGTCTTCGCACGCGCCCTCGGTCTGCCCAACGACGCGGTGGAGGCGACCGGCGCCCTGCTCGACGCCCTGCGTGAGGGAAGTGAACGCACAGTGAGCCTGGGGCAGCTTTCGGGCACTCCGGGCACGGAGGACGAAGCGGTCCCCTCGCGCTGGTTCACTTTCGCCGCGGGATTCGGATTCGACGCCGGAGTGGTGGGACGGGTCGAACAGCAGAGGGAGCGCGGGAAGCGGTCCACCCATGCGCTGTATTTGCGCCAGGTGTTCCGCCAGTTCCTCGACGAGCCGCACCGCAGACACGGGATGATCACGCTGGAACGGGCCGGCGAGGACCCCGTGACGGACCTGGTGCTCTCCATAGTCTGCAACACCTCTCCGTACACCTACCTGGGCAATCGCCCGATGTACGCCTCCCCGCAGGCCTCCTTCGACACCGGCCTCGACGTGCTCGGTCTGAGCAAGCTGTCGACCACCGCCGTGGCGCGTTACGGGACGCAGCTCCTGACCTCGACGCCCGAGCGCGGACCTCACGGCAAGCACGCGGTTACGCTCCATGACCTCACCGACTTCACCTTGCATTCGAAGGTGCCGCTCCCCCTCCAGATGGACGGCGACCACCTGGGACTGCGTACGAGCGTGACGTTCACAGGCGTACGCCGTGCACTGCGTGTGATTGTGTGAGTAGAAGGGCCCAAACTCCTTTCACTCGAACGTTTAGGCCAGGGTCCACCCCATGGAAGTACGGCTGTGACTCAGCCGACACTAAGGAATCAAAAAAAACTTCCTTGAAGGGGTTGTATCCGCCGCCGAGGTTTGCGAATCTCTACATGGCGATCGGGACGGCCCGCAACATCGGCCCCACAGATAGCCAGAACCCCCTCCTCAACGCATAGGACATCGTCGCGTTTGTGACGAAAGTCCCTTCCGTCGTCGAGGGATTCGTGAAAGCGTTCACATTCACAAGCAACCTGCATGTAATACCAAGGAGAGGTAGCAGCCATGGACTGGCGTCACAACGCCGTTTGCCGCGAGGAAGACCCCGAGCTCTTCTTCCCCATCGGCAACACCGGTCCTGCGCTGCTGCAGATCGAGGAAGCCAAGGCCGTCTGCCGCCGCTGCCCCGTCATGGAGCAGTGCCTGCAGTGGGCGCTCGAGTCCGGCCAGGACTCCGGCGTCTGGGGTGGCCTCAGCGAGGACGAGCGCCGCGCAATGAAGCGCCGCGCCGCTCGCAACCGTGCACGCCAGGCAAGCGCCTGACGCCCACACCCCTACGAGCCTGAGCCCGGCGGCGCGTACAGCGAGTACGCATCTCCCGCCCCCGAGCCGCAGCCGCGCAGTACCCCCGATGCGCAACGCAACGTGAGCAGTGAGCCCCGGACCACTTCGGTCCGGGGCTCACTGCTGTGCGTCCGCGTGCGTCACTTGTCCGCGCGCACCGGGATGTCGAGGACGACCTGCGTGCCGCGCTCCGGGGCCCGCACCATGTCGAACGTGCCGCCCATCTCTCCCTCGACCAGGGTGCGGACGATCTGAAGGCCGAGGTTGCCCGAGCGGTGCGGGTCGAAGCCGTCGGGCAGACCGACCCCGTCGTCCTGGACGGTGATGAGCAGCCGGGCGTCCTTGCTGGTGCCGCCGCGCACGGCGGAGACCTCGACCGTGCCGGTGTCGCCTTCCTGGAAGCCGTGCTCCAGGGCGTTCTGGAGTACCTCGGTGAGGACCATCGACAGCGGGGTCGCGACCTCGGCGTCCAGGATGCCGAAGCGTCCGGTGCGCCGGCCGGTCACCTTGCCGGGCGAGATCTCGGCGACCATCGCGAGGACGCGGTCGGCGATCTCGTCGAACTCCACGCGCTCGTCCAGGTTCTGGGACAGCGTCTCGTGCACGATGGCGATGGAGCCCACGCGGCGTACGGCCTCTTCGAGGGCTTCGCGGCCGGTCGCGGAGTCGATGCGGCGCGCCTGGAGGCGCAGCAGCGCGGCGACCGTCTGGAGGTTGTTCTTCACCCGGTGGTGGATCTCCCGGATGGTCGCGTCCTTGGTGATCAACTCCCGCTCGCGGCGGCGCAGTTCGGTGACGTCGCGGAGCAGCACGAGCGAGCCGATTCGCGGGCCCTTGGGCTTGAGCGGGATCGCGCGGAGCTGGATCACGCCGTCGCCGCCCTCGATCTCGAACTCGCGGGGCGCCCAGCCGCTGGCGACCTTGGACAGCGCCTCGTCCACCGGGCCGCGGGAGGGGGCGAGTTCGGCGGTCGCCGTGCCGAGGTGGTGGCCGACCAGGTCGGCGGCGAGGCCGAGCCGGTGGTAGGCGGAGAGCGCGTTCGGTGACGCGTACTGGACGATGCCGTCCGCGTCGAGCCGGAGCAGACCGTCGCCCACGCGCGGGGACGCGTCCATGTCGACCTGCTGGCCGGGGAACGGGAAGGACCCCGCGGCGATCATCTGCGCCAGGTCGGACGCCGACTGGAGGTAGGTGAGCTCCAGTCGGGAAGGGGTACGCACCGTGAGCAGGTTCGTGTTGCGGGCGATGACACCCAGGACGCGCCCTTCCCTGCGTACGGGGATGGACTCGACCCGCACCGGGACCTCTTCGCGCCACTCGGGGTCGCCCTCGCGCACGATGCGGCCCTCGTCCAGGGCGGCGTCGAGCAGCGGGCGGCGGCCGCGCGGGACCAGGTGGCCGACCATGTCGTCCTGGTACGAGGTGGGCCCGGTGTTGGGCCGCATCTGCGCCACGGAGACATAGCGGGTGCCGTCGCGCGTGGGGACCCACAGCACGAGGTCGGCGAAGGAGAGGTCGGAGAGCAGCTGCCACTCCGAGACCAGCAAGTGCAGCCACTCGAGATCGGAGTCACCGAGAGCGGTGTGCTGGCGTACGAGGTCGTTCATGGAGGGCACGTGTGCGAGCGTACCTGGCAGGTCCCGCGGGTCTGCTCCGGGCGATTTCCCGACGAGCCGCGGCGCCAGGGCGGGACCCTCAACCCACCCACGGCACCGCAGCCCTTCAGGAACACCGACCACCGGAATGTGCGGTACCGGACGGCCGGTCGGAGGACCCGGCACGGTCAGGGCAGAGAGTGCCGGTTCCTCGGTCCGCTCTCCTGTGCGGGGAGAGCGGATGCTTTACCAACGCATTGTGGACTAGACCATTCGCCCATGTCTACGCGTCGGCAGATGTTTGTCGTTGTCTCTTTCCCCCGCCTGCCGCCCGGCGGACGCGTTCCGCCCAGCCGCGTTATACCCCGCCCCGGACCACCATGGCCAGCCCGACGGGCGGGGTCGGCCGGGAGGGCCGAGCATGGAGACGAGTGTGCGGGAAGGGTGGAACTTGAGGCCCGGGAACCCGGGACCCGGGTGGGCCAGCTCTGCTAGATTGGTCTATACCACATAGACCCCCGTGGGTTCTCTCCCCGGACCCGTGAGTCCCCTCTCCAGATCGGCAGGCCCAGCGTGGAAGTTGTCATCGTCCCGGACGCCAAGGCAGGCGGCGAGCTCATCGCGGAGGCCATGGCCGCCTTGGTGCGCCGCAAGCCTGACGCCCTGCTCGGTGTCGCCACCGGATCCACCCCGCTGCCCATCTACGAAGCCCTGGCCGCCAAGGTCGGCTCCGGTGCCGTGGATGCCTCGCGGGTGCGGATCTGCCAGCTCGACGAGTACGTGGGGCTGCCGGCCGGGCACCCCGAGTCCTACCGCTCCGTGGTGCTGCGCGAGGTCGTCGAGCCGCTGGGGCTCAGCGAGAAGTCCTTCATGGGGCCCGACGGCACCGCCCAGGACGTCCAGGCGGCGTGCGAGGCGTACGACCAGGCGCTCGCGGACGCCGGCGGCGTGGACCTCCAGCTGCTGGGGATCGGCACGGACGGGCACATCGGCTTCAACGAACCGTGCTCTTCCCTCGCCTCGCGCACGCGGATCAAGACCCTGACGAACCAGACGCGGGTGGACAACGCCCGCTTCTTCGACGGCGACATCGAGCAGGTGCCGCACCACGTCATCACGCAGGGCATCGGGACGATCCTGGAGGCGCGGCACCTGGTGCTGCTCGCCACCGGTGAGGGCAAGGCGGACGCGGTCGCCGCGACGGTGGAGGGTCCCGTCGCCGCGGTGGTTCCGGCGTCGGCCCTCCAGCTGCACCCGCACGCGACCGTCGTCGTGGACGAGGCCGCCGCCTCCAAGCTGAAGCTCGGGGAGTACTTCCGGGCGACGTACGCGGCCAAGCCCGACTGGCAGGGTCTGTAAGCGGGGTCGGCGTCACGCGAAGGTGCCGGGGCGCCCCCGCTGGGGGCGCCCCGGCACCTTTCTGTCCGGCGCTGATCACGCCCCTGTGATGACCTCTGCCGCCGCCAGGCCGCAGACCCGTGCCGCTCCGTGGGTGGCGATGTACAGGGCGCCCGCCGGGGATGACCGGGGGACGCCCATCTCGACCACGATCGTGTCCGGGCGGGCGGTCAGGAGGGTGGCCAGGGACTCCGCCATCCACGCGTGGCGGTGGGCGTCGCGGACCACGGCCACGATCCGCCGCTCCCCCGCCTCGGCCAGCGCGAGCGCACCCGCGTCCGCACCCGTGAAACTGCCCGTCTCGGTGCCCGGCAGCAGGCGCTCGAGCTCCGCGGCCACGCCCCACGGGGTCTCGTCGCCCACCGCGATGTTGGCCATCGGGGTGAAGGCGGCGACGAACGGGGCCTCGGTCAGCGGGGCCGTGTAGGACTCCCCGCGGGTGACCGTCAGGGCGCGGCGGGCCGCGACCAGGCCGATCTCGGTGCCGGGCGCGCCCCCCGAACGCTCGGCCGCGCCCGACACCGAAGTCCAGTGGGCGAGGGCCCGCACCCGCGTGGCCGCGTCGGCGAGGCGCTCCTCGGAGAGCTCGCCCGTGCGGACGGCCCCGACGAGGGCGTCGCGCAGGCGCGTGACCGTCTCGTCGTCCGCGAGGCCGCCGCCCACGCAGATCGCGTCGGCGCCGGCCGCGATGGCCAGGACGCTGCCGCGCTCGATGCCGTACGTGGCGGAGATGGCCTGCATCTCCATGCCGTCGGTGACGATCAGGCCGTCGAAGCCGAGCTCCTCGCGCAGGACACCCGTCAGGATGCGGCGCGAGAGGGTCGCCGGGTACTCCGCGTCCAGGGACGGCACGAGGATGTGCGCGCTCATCATGGCCCGCGTGCCCGCGGCGATCGCGGCCCGGAACGGCGCGAGGTCACGCGCCCGGAGCACCTCGGGGTCCACGCCGATGCGGGGCATGTCGTGGTGCGAGTCGACGGCGGTGTCGCCGTGCCCGGGGAAGTGCTTGGTGCAGGCGGCGACGCCCGCGGACTGGAGCCCCTCGACGTACGCGGCGGTGTGCCGGGCCACCAGGCCGGGGTCGGCGCCGAAGGACCGTACGCCGATGACGGGGTTGTCCGGGTTGGAGTTGACGTCGGCGGACGGCGCCCAGTTGAGGTTGACGCCGCACGCCGCGAGCCGGCGGCCCAGCTCGGCGGCCACGTCACGGGTCAGCGCCGTGTCGTCGACCGCGCCGAGGGCGTGGTTGCCCGGGAAGGAGGAGCCGGAGCGGACCTCCAGGCGGGTCACGTCACCGCCCTCCTCGTCGATGGCGACCAGGACGTCGTCGCGCTCGGCGCGCAGCTGGGCGGTCAGGGCGGCCAGCTGTTCGGGCGAGGCGATGTTGCGGCCGAACAGGCCGACCGAGGCGAGGCCTTCACCGATCCGGCGCAGCAGCCAGTCCGGCGCGCTGGTCCCGACGAAGCCGGGCTGGAGGACGGTCAGGGCGTCGCGGGTCAGGGTGTCGGCGGGGCGGGTGAGTGTCGTCATATGGCGTGTTATCCCTTCACGGCGCCGTCGGTCAGACCGCTGACGGCCCTGCGCTGCAGGAAGACGAAGAGGACGAGGATCGGGATGGCGAAGAGCGAGGCGGCGGCCATCGTGGCACCCCAGTCGTCGCCGAAGGCGGTCTGGAAGCCGGAGAGCCACACCGGGAGTGTCTTGGCCTCCGCCTCCTTGTTGAGGACAAGGACGAGCGGGAATTCGTTCCAGGCGGTGATGAATCCGAAGAGCGAGGTGGACATCAGGCCCGGTGCGAGCAGCGGCAGGATCACCCGGCGGAACGCCTGCATCCGGGAACAGCCGTCGACCATCGCCGACTCCTCCAGCTCGCGCGGCACCGCGGCGACGAAGCCGCGCAGCGTCAGGAGCGTGAAGGGCAGGATCATCACCATGTAGAAGAGGGTGAGGGGAACCAGGCTGTTCAGCATGTCGGCGTCGCGCACGATGATGTAGATCGCGATGACCATGACTTCCCAGGGCGCCATCTGGGCCAGCATGAAGCCGATGATGAAGCCCTTGCGGCCCTTGAAGCGCATGCGGGCGAGCGCGAACGCCGACGCCAAGCCGATGATCAGCGAGAAGAGCACGGCGAGCACCGTGACGGTGAGCGAGTTGCCGACCATCGTCCAGAAGTGGTCGGCCTCGACGGCCGTCTTGAAGTGCTCGAACGTCGCGTCGGTCGGGAACCACACCGGGTCCTCGCTGATGATGTCGCCGGTCGGCTTGAAGGCCGTGGCGAACATCCAGTAGACCGGGAAGACGAAGCCGATGAAGAGCACGACGGCCACGGCGTTGGGCCAGATGCGGCGGAACCTCGACGATGCGGTGCCGTTCACAGCTCGTCCTCCTCTTGCTTGAGCACGATCCGCAGGTAGAAGGCGGTCAGGGCCAGCAGGATGACGATGGTGAGCAGCGCGATCGCCGCACCCATGCCGAAGTGCTGGTTGCCCATGCCCTCGATGTAGGCGTAGACGGGCAGGATCTCGGTGAGCCGGTCCGGGCCGCCCTCGTTGAGCGCGAAGACCTGCGCGAACGCCTTGAAGACCCAGATGATCTCCAGGAACGTCGTCGCGTAGAGGAAGGGCCGCAGGTAGGGCAGCGTGACGTTCGTGAAGCGCTTCCAGGCGCCGGCGCCGTCGAGCGACGCGGCCTCGTAGAGCTCCTTGGGGATCGTCGTCGTCGCGGCGTACAGGTTGATCGCCACGAAGGGGATCGACTGCCAGACGATCAGGACGATGACCACGAAGAACGTGGAGTACTGGCTTCCCATCCAGTCGTACTCGGCCATCGAGTGCCAGCCGGCCTTGTCCAGGACCCAGTTGACGACGCCGAAGCGGGTCGCGAACAGCCACTGGTAGACGGTGGTCGAGGCGATGACCGGCATGGCCCAGGCGAGCACGAGGCCGACGAGGAGAAGCGTCCGCATCCGCTTGCCGAGCCGGGCGAGCAGCAGGCCCACCAGGGTGCCGATCAGCATGATCAGTACGACGTTGACCGCGGTGAACGCGATCGAGCGGCCGGTCACCCGCCAGAAGTCCTCGCCGCTGAGGACCTCCTTGAAGTTGTCGATCCCGTTCCACTCCGTGAGGTGGAGGATGAACTGCCTCATGTTGAGGTTCTGGAACGACAGGATCCCGTTGTTGACCAGCGGCCAGCCGAGGAACACCAGGGTGGCCGCGAGTGCGGGAAGCAGCAGCAAGTAGGGCGCGAACGACCGGGCCCCCGTGCGGGGCTTACCCGGATCCGCCGGCCGCCTGTCCGATTTCAGATCCTCCGTCGGGCCGGAGGGCGGCCGTTCGGTCTGCACGGTCATGCTTCGCCATCTCTTTCGTGGGCATCGCGGAACGCAGCGCTGAGCCGGGGCAGCGGGCCCGGGGGAAAAAGACACCCCGGGCCCGAAGTCCCCGGCAGGAGCGCGTCCTTACTGCTTCTGCGACAGGCGCTTGTTGAGCTCGCCCTCGACCTGCTTGGCGGCTTCGTCGTTGGACTTACCGTTCAGCACCGCGGTCATGTAGTTCTTGATCGGGTTCGGCGGGTTCTCCACCGCGGCCCACTCCGGGATCAGCGGGGTGGTGCCACCGCCGGAGGTGGCGGGGGCCATGGCCTCGGCGGCCGGGTTGCCCTTGAGCTGGGCCTCCAGGGCCTGCTTGTTGGGGATGACGCCACCTTCCTTGGCGAGCGCGCCCTCGTGCTTGTCGTTCAGCGCGATCTTCAGGAACTCCTTGGCGAGCTCCTGCTTCTTGCTGGTCGCGGCCACGGCGAGGTTCGAGCCGCCGAGGAAGACGCCCTCGGGCTTGTCGGCGGTGGCGCCGGGGATCGTGAAGTAACCGATGTCCTTCTCGATCTTGGGGTTGGCCTTGATCGCCGTCGCGGCCTCCCAGCTCATGCCGATGAAGGCGCCGGTCTTGCCCTTGGCGAAGACCTCGGCCTGCTGCGGGGTGGCCTCGTCCTTGTTCTTGGGGGCCTTGGAGAGGTCCGCGAACTGCTTGTACGTCTTCATGGCCTTGGCGACCTTGGGGTCGGTCAGGTTGGAGACGTACTTGTCGCCGTCCTTCTTGACCAGCTCGGCGCCCTCACCGATGGTCAGGCCGACGAAGTGGTACCAGTTCTGGCCCGGCAGGTAGATCGGCTCGGCTTCGGTCTTGGAGCCGATCTGCTTGAGGTCCTTGAGGAACTCCTCGCGGGTCTTGGGCGTCTCCTTGATGCCCGCGTCGGCCCAGACCTTCTTGTTGTAGATGACGACGCGGTTCAGGACGAACCACGGGGCGGCGTACTGCTTGCCGTCCACGACCGAGGACTTGTTGATCGACTCGGTCCAGTCGGCGCCGACGCCTTCCTTCAGGTCGCCGAGCTCGGCGAGGCCGCCGGTCTTGGCGTACGCGGCGGTCTGGGTGTTGCCGATCTCGAAGACGTCCGGCGGGTTCTCCTCGGAGAGGGCCGTGGTCAGCTTCTGCTGGATGCCGTTCCACTGCTGGACTTCGAGCTTCAGCTTGGCGCCGGTCTTCTTCTCGAAGGCGGCCTTGACGTCCTTGGTCCAGCCGTCGGGCGTGGAACCGTCCATCGCCCAGAGCGTCAGGGTCTCCCCCTTGAAGCCGTCCGCTCCGGCCTTCTTGTCACCGCTGTCGTCGCCGCCGCAGGCCGCGATCGAGACCAACATGCCCGCGACACCGATGGCCGCTATGAGCTTGCGCTTCACGTCACCCTCCTCAAGGGATGCCAGTCAACCCCCCACCCGCAGCGACCAAATGGACCGAGATCTGCCCGTGGGACTGGAACCTGGTCTTTAATGGTGTAGACCAGTACGGGGAGCTTGGCCTAGACCTTTAGGGGTGTCAAGGGTGTATAAGAAGGGCTGTCAGGTCCGTTATCGGACCGACACCTCAGCGGGCACGGTCCTCCCCCCGAACTCTCGACTTCGCTCGAGCAGGGGGCGCCCCCACGGCCCGGTACGTGCCACGATGTGAGCCGCGACAGACGGAGGAGCCGGTGACGGCAGCAGGAAGGCGGACCATGGGCACCGAGGCGGGGAGTACGGGAACCGAAGCGGGTGCGGCAGCTCCCCTGGAGGCCCCGGAGACCGGCACGGCCGCGCAAGTCGGCCGTACCGCGCGCGTGCCCAAGTACTACCGCCTGAAGCGGCACTTGCTCGACATGACGGAGACACTGCCGCCCGGCACCCCCGTCCCCCCGGAGCGCACGCTGGCCGCCGAGTTCGACACCTCGCGCACGACGGTGCGCCAGGCCCTCCAGGAGCTGGTCGTCGAGGGCCGTCTGGAGCGGATCCAGGGCAAGGGCACCTTCGTGGCCAAGCCGAAGGTCTCCCAGGCGCTGCAACTCACCTCGTACACCGAGGACATGCGGGCCCAGGGCCTGGAGCCGACCTCCCAGCTCCTGGACATCGGGTACATCACCGCCGACGACACCCTGGCCGGACTGCTCGACATCGGCACGGGCGGCCGGGTCCTGCGCATCGAGCGCCTGCGGCTGGCCAACGGCGAGGCGATGGCCATCGAGACGACGCACCTCTCGGCCAAGCGCTTCCCGGCCCTGCGCCGCTCCCTGGTGAAGTACACCTCGCTCTACACCGCCCTCGCCGAGGTGTACGACGTCCACCTCGCGGAGGCCGAGGAGACGATCGAGACCTCCCTGGCAACCCCGCGCGAGGCTGGCCTGCTCGGGACGGACGTGGGCCTGCCGATGCTGCTCCTGTCCCGGCACTCCCTGGACGGCGGCGGCCAGCCGGTGGAATGGGTCCGCTCGGTCTACCGCGGCGACCGCTACAAGTTCGTCGCCCGCCTCAAGCGCCCCACGGAGTGACCCGCCCCGCCCCGGCGCTCCGGTCTTGGGCGGCGGTCAAGACCTTCTCGGCGGCCTGATCCTCTTCGGGGGTCTGGCGCGGGGAACCGTGCTGCTCTACGTTCCTCCCGTCATCGCATGATGAACGGGAGGACAGGCCGGTGCGCACAGCGAATCCCCGAACGATCGTCATCTGGTCCCTCGTCGCGCTGGTGGGCGCCGCGGGATGGACCGTGCTCGCACTGGCGCGCGACGAGGAGGTGTCGGCGGCCTGGATGGTGGCCGCGGCCCTCGGCTCGTACGCCATCGCCTATCGCTTCTACTCCAAGTTCATCCTCCACCGCGTCCTGCGGGTCGACAAGAAGCGGGCCACCCCGGCCGAGCGCCTGGACAACGGCATCGACTTCCATCCGACCGACCGCCGCGTCCTGCTCGGCCACCACTTCGCGGCGATCGCGGGCGCGGGACCGCTGGTGGGGCCTGTACTGGCCGCCCAGATGGGGTATCTGCCGGGCACGATCTGGATCATCGTCGGCGTGATCTTCGCGGGCGCCGTCCAGGACATGGTGGTCCTCTTCTTCTCCACCCGGCGGGACGGCAAGTCGCTGGGCCAGATGGCGCGCGAGGAGATCGGGCCCTTCGGCGGGGCCGCCGCGCTGCTCGCCGCCTTCGCCATCATGATCATCCTGCTCGGGGTGCTCGCCCTCGTCGTCGTCAACGCGCTCGCGGACTCGCCGTGGGGCACCTTCTCCATCGCGATGACCATCCCGATCGCCCTGTTCATGGGCTTCTACCTGCGGGTCCTGCGGCCCGGCCGGGTCAGCGAGGTCTCCCTCATCGGGATCACGCTGCTCCTGATCGCCCTGGTCGCCGGGCGCTGGGTCGCCGAGTCGTCCCTCGCGGACACCTTCACGCTCGCGCCCTCGACGCTGGTCATCTGGCTGGTGGCGTACGGATTCGTCGCCTCGATCCTGCCGGTGTGGATGCTGCTCGCGCCGCGCGACTACCTCTCCACGTTCATGAAGATCGGCACGATTCTGCTGCTCGCGGTCGGTGTCGTCGTCACGCTGCCGACGCTGAAGATGGACCCGGTGACCGACTTCGCCTCGCGCGGCGACGGGCCCGTCTTCGCGGGGTCGCTCTTCCCGTTCGTCTTCATCACCATCGCCTGCGGGGCCCTGTCCGGGTTCCACGCGCTGATCTCATCGGGCACCACGCCGAAGATGATCCAGAAGGAGACGCAGGTCCGGATGATCGGCTACGGCTCCATGCTGATGGAGTCGTCCGTCGCGGTCATGGCGCTCGTCGCGGCGAGCATCATCGACCCGGGGCTCTACTTCGCGATGAACGCGCCGGCTGGCGTCATCGGGGACAACGTCCAGGCCGCGTCGCAGGCGGTGGCGAACTTCGGGTACTCCATCTCGCCGCAGGACCTCGCACAGGCCGCCAAGAACGTCGAGGAGTCCTCGCTGCTCTCGCGCACCGGCGGCGCGCCCACGCTCGCGGTCGGGGTCTCCGAGATCTTCTCGAAGGTCACCGGCGGCTCCATGAAGGCGTTCTGGTATCACTTCGCGATCATGTTCGAGGCGCTGTTCATCCTGACCGCTCTCGACGCGGGCACGCGCGTGGGCCGCTTCATGCTCCAGGACATGCTCGGGAACGTCTACAAGCCCTTCAAGCGGGTCAGCTGGAAGCCCGGGCTCATCATCACCAGCGCGGTCGTGACCGGCCTGTGGGGCTACTTCCTGTGGGTGGGCGTGCACGAGCCGCTCGGCGGGATCAACCAGCTCTTCCCGATCTTCGGCATCTCCAACCAGCTCCTGGCCGCGGTCGCGCTCGCCGTCTGCACGACGCTCCTGGTGAAGTCCGGGCGCCTCAAGTGGGCCTGGGTCACCGGCATCCCGCTCGCCTGGGACGCCACGGTGACGCTCACCGCGAGCTGGCAGAAGGTGTTCTCCAGCGACCCGCGCGTGGGCTTCTTCCAGCAGCGCGCCAACTACCAGGACGCCATCGACGCGGGCAAGGTCCTGCCGCCCGCCAAGAACATGGACGACATGCACACCGTCGTCACCAACTCCACGGTGGACGGCGTCCTGTCGGCCGCGCTCGCCCTGCTCATCGTCGTCGTGATCGTGGACGCGGCCCGGATCTGCGTGAAGCACGTGCGCGACCCGCAGTCCTCGAAGCTGAGCGAGGCGGAGTACGTGGAGTCGAAGCTGGTCGCCCCGGCCGGGCTCATCCCCACCCGGGAGGAGAAGGCCGAACTGGCGGCGGCGTCGTCGCGGGCCGCGGACGACGCGCAGGTCCCGTCATGACGTGGGTGCTGCGCGGGCTGCGCTGGGTGCGGTGGTACACCCGCGAGCTGACCGACGAGTCCGCGTACGACCGGTATGTCGCCCATCGGCGCACGACGCATCCCGGGGCATCCGTGCCCTCCCGGAGGGAGTTCGAGCGAATGCGGACGGACCGCCAGGAGTCCGACCCCACCCAGGGGTTCCGCTGCTGCTGAGCAGGCACGTCGACCCGTCCGGCAGCCGTCCGGAATCCGGACGGGGGTTCCATAGATCAATTCCCTCGCTTAGATTTCCCGCACGTTAAAGGTGGGATAAGCGAGGGAGCGGAGCCGCGAAGTGTCAGATGCGCCTGAAGTGAGCAGACCGGTGATCACGCCGGTCCGCGTGGTCATTGCCCTCTGTCTCGTCGCGCCGTTCGTGGCGATGCTCTGGGTGAGCTCCTACGCGAAGGTCGACCCGACCTTCATCGGCATCCCCTTCTTCTACTGGTACCAGATGCTGTGGGTGCTCATCTCCACCGCTCTCACCATGATCGCTTACAAGCTGTGGCAGCGTGACCAGCGCGCCCGCAAGGCCGAGCAGGCCCAGGGGGGTGCGACCCGATGAACGTGCTCGCAGCGGACACGGGCGGCGTGAACGGCATCGCCCTCGCCGTCTTCATCTTCTTCTTCGCCGCCGTCACGGCGATGGGCTTCCTGGCCGCGCGCTGGCGCAAGGCCGAGACCGAGAGCCTGGACGAATGGGGCCTGGGCGGCCGGTCGTTCGGCACCTGGGTCACGTGGTTCCTGCTCGGCGGCGACCTCTACACCGCCTATACGTTCGTGGCCGTCCCGGCGGCGATCTACGCGGCGGGCGCGGCCGGCTTCTTCGCCGTGCCGTACACGATCCTCGTCTACCCGCTGATCTTCACTTTCCTGCCGCGCCTGTGGTCCGTCTCGCACAAGCACGGATACGTGACCACCTCCGACTTCGTGCGCGGGCGGTTCGGCTCGAAGGGCCTCTCGCTGGCCGTCGCGGTCACCGGCATCCTCGCCACGATGCCGTACATCGCGCTCCAGCTGGTCGGCATCCAGGCCGTGCTCGACGTCATGGGCGTCGGCGGCGGTCCTGACACCAACTGGTTCATCAAGGACCTGCCGCTCCTGATCGCGTTCGCGGTGCTCGCCGCGTACACGTACTCGTCCGGGCTGCGCGCGCCCGCGCTGATCGCGTTCGTGAAGGACGGCCTGATCTACCTCGTGATCGCCGTCGCGATCATCTACATCCCGATCAAGCTCGGCGGGTTCGACGAGATCTTCCGGGCGGCGAGCGACAAGTTCTCGGCGACGAACGAGGCGGCGGGCAAGCCCGTCGCGGGCCTCGCGCCCGGCGAGGCCGGGCAGTGGACCTACGCCACGCTGGCGCTCGGCTCCGCGCTCGCGCTGTTCATGTACCCGCACTCGATCACGGCGACGCTCTCCTCCAAGAGCCGTGACGTGATCCGCCGCAACACCACGATCCTGCCGCTCTACTCGCTGATGCTGGGCCTGCTCGCGCTGCTCGGCTTCATGGCGATCGCGGCCGGGGTGAAGGTGGAGAACGGGCAGCTGGCGATTCCGCAGCTGTTCGAGAACATGTTCCCCGACTGGTTCACCGGTGTCGCGTTCGCCGCCATCGGCATCGGCGCGCTCGTGCCGGCCGCCATCATGTCGATCGCGGCCGCGAATCTCTTCACCCGGAACATCTACAAGGACTTCATCCGGCCGGACGCGACACCCGCGCAGGAGACCAAGGTCTCCAAGCTGGTCTCGCTCCTGGTGAAGGTGGGCGCGCTCGCCTTCGTCCTGACCATGGACAAGACGGTCGCGATCAACTTCCAGCTCCTGGGCGGCATCTGGATCCTCCAGACGATGCCCGCCCTGGTCGGCGGTCTGTTCACCCGGTGGTTCCACCGCTGGGCGCTGCTCGCGGGCTGGGCGGTCGGCATGCTCTACGGCACGGTCGCCGCGTACGGCGTCGCGTCGCCGACGCAGAAGCACTTCGGCGGCTCGTCCGACGAGATCCCCGGCATCGGCGAGATCGGCTACATCGGCCTCACGGCGTTCGTCCTGAACGTGGTGGTCACCGTGGTCATGACCTTCGTCCTGCGCGCCATGAAGGCCCCTGACGGCGTCGACGAGACCTCTCCCGGTGACTACACGGCGGACGTCGGCGACCCCGGCGTCGTCGAGGAACTGCCCCCGGCCACGGCGGGGGCGCCGGGCGGGCACTGATCCCGTTCTCGTACGCTCACCACAGCGGGCCGCCGGAGTGATCCGGCGGCCCGCTGTCGTTCCGACACAAGATATGGGGCTGACTCCCAGGGCCAGCACAAGATGTATGCTCGTGCTCGCTGTCGCCGCAGGGGAATCCGGTGCAAGTCCGGAACTGTCCCGCAACGGTGTATGAGTACGCATTTGTCGTGCTCGTGAGTCCGAAGACCTGTCGACAGCGCACCCGTTCCGACCGGTCCGGGTGCCGACGACGTCCGGGCCTCGTGGAATGGGCTGGTGGACGCGGAGCGCAGCCCTGCCCGGGCGCGCCCGTGTGTCACTCCTGCCCTCCTCAAGGCTCCGAGCCGAGCGAGGGAGTGCTCCGTGACCATCGCGCCAGCCGAACCTGCGTCAGCGCAGACTTCCGACGGTCAGCAGACCGCCGACGGCCCAGGAACCGCGCTGCTGCGTACCCTGACCGACCTCACCGCCGACCTCCCCGACGCCGACCCCGGCAGAGTCGCCGCCGCCGCGCTGCGCGGCCGCTCGGCCAAGGCGGATCTGGCGGAGCTGCGGGAGCTGGCGACCGAGGCCGCCGCGGGGCTCATCTCCGAGGACCCGACGTACTCGCAGCTCGCGGCCAGGCTCCTCAGCCTCAGCATCCGTGACGAGGCGGCGTCGCAGGGCGTGCGCTCCTTCTCCGACTCGGTGGCCGTGGGGCACCGCGAGGGCCTGATCGCGGACCGTACCGCCGCGTTCGTGGCCGACCACACGGACCGCCTGGACGGTCTCGTGGAGGCCGCCCTCGAGGACGGCGCGGACTTCCGCTTCGGCTACTTCGGTCTGCGCACCCTGCACAGCCGCTATCTCCTTCGCCACCCGATCACCCGGCACGTCATCGAGACCCCGCAGCACTTCATGCTGCGTGTCGCGAGCGGTCTCGCCGAGGACGGCAGCGTCCGCGCCCTGGACGAAGTCGCCTCCTTGTACCGCCTGATGAGCCGCCTGGACTACCTGCCGTCCTCGCCGACGCTCTTCAACTCCGGCACCCGCCACCCGCAGATGTCCTCCTGCTATCTCCTCGACTCCCCGCTGGACGAGCTGGACTCCATCTACGACCGCTACCACCAGGTCGCGCGGCTCTCCAAGCACGCGGGCGGCATCGGCCTCTCGTACTCCCGCGTCCGCGCCCGCGGTTCGCTGATCCGCGGCACGAACGGGCACTCCAACGGCATCGTGCCGTTCCTCAAGACCCTGGACGCCTCCGTCGCCGCCGTGAACCAGGGCGGCCGTCGCAAGGGCGCCGCCGCGGTCTATCTGGAGACGTGGCACTCCGACATCGAGGAGTTCCTGGAGCTGCGCGACAACACGGGTGAGGACCAGCGCCGCACGCACAACCTCAACCTCGCGCACTGGATCCCGGACGAGTTCATGCGCCGGGTCGCCGCCGACCAGGACTGGTCGCTGTTCTCGCCGGCCGACGTGCCCGAGTTCGTCGACCTGTGGGGCGAGGAGTTCGACGCCGCGTACCGTGAGGCCGAGGCCGCCGGGCTCGCCCGCAAGACCATCCCGGCCCGCGATCTGTACGGCCGCATGATGCGCACCCTCGCGCAGACCGGCAACGGCTGGATGACGTTCAAGGACGCCGCCAACCGCACGGCCAACCAGACGGCGGAGCCCGGCCACACCGTCCACTCCTCCAACCTCTGCACGGAGATCCTGGAGGTGACGGACGACGGGGAGACGGCCGTCTGCAACCTGGGCTCGGTGAACCTCGGCGCGTTCGTGGACACGGCCGCCGGCGACATCGACTGGGAGCGGCTCGACGAGACCGTCCGTACCGCCGTCACCTTCCTCGACCGCGTGGTCGACATCAACTTCTACCCGACCGAGCAGGCGGGACGCTCCAACGCCAGGTGGCGGCCCGTGGGCCTGGGCGCGATGGGTCTCCAGGACGTCTTCTTCCAGCTGAAGCTGCCCTTCGACTCCCCCGCCGCGCGCGCCCTCTCGACACGCGTCGCCGAGCGGATCATGCTCGCCGCGTACGAGGCGTCCGCCGACCTGGCCGAGCGCCCCCAAGCACCTTCGACAAGCTCCGGTGCAGGGGGGACCCCCATCGGTCCCTTTCCCGCCTGGGAGAAGACCCGCACCGCGCGCGGCGTCCTGCACCCCGACCACTACGGCGTCGAGCTGACCTGGCCGGAGCGCTGGGCCGCCCTGCGGGAACGTGTCGCCGCGACCGGCATGCGCAACTCGCTGCTGCTCGCCATCGCGCCGACCGCCACGATCGCGTCCATCGCGGGCGTCTACGAGTGCATCGAGCCGCAGGTCTCCAACCTCTTCAAGCGCGAGACGCTGTCCGGCGAGTTCCTCCAGGTCAACTCCTACCTGGTGCAGGAGCTGAAGCGGCTCGGCGTCTGGGACGCCCAGACCCGCGAGGCGCTGCGCGAGGCCAACGGCTCCGTGCAGGGCTTCGGCTGGATCCCCGCCGAGGTGCGCGACCTCTACCGCACCGCGTGGGAGATCCCGCAGCGCGGCCTGATCGACATGGCCGCCGCGCGCACGCCGTTCCTCGACCAGGCGCAGTCCCTGAACCTGTTCCTGGAGACGCCGACCATCGGCAAGCTCTCCTCGATGTACGCCTACGCCTGGCAGCAGGGTCTGAAGACCACGTACTACCTGCGTTCGCGCCCGGCGACCCGCATCGCCCGCGCGGCGGCCGGGCAGACCGCCGCCGCCGAGCCCGCGCCCGCCGCCGCTCCCGTACCCGCGCAGGTCACGGCCGAAGAAGCCGTCGCCTGCTCCCTGGAAAACCCCGAGTCCTGCGAGGCCTGCCAGTAATGAGCTCCACCACGAACGCGGAAAAGAACCTGCTTGACCCGGGCTTCGAGCTGACCCTGCGGCCCATGCGCTACCCGGACTTCTACGAGCGCTACCGGGACGCGATCAAGAACACCTGGACCGTCGAGGAGGTCGACCTCCACTCGGACGTCGCCGACCTCGCCAAGCTCTCGCCCGGCGAGCAGCACATGATCGGCCGCCTGGTCGCGTTCTTCGCCACCGGCGACTCGATCGTCTCCAACAACCTCGTGCTCACGCTCTACAAGCACATCAACTCCCCCGAGGCCCGGCTCTACCTGAGCCGTCAGCTGTTCGAGGAGGCCGTGCACGTCCAGTTCTATCTGACGCTGCTCGACACCTATCTGCCCGACCCGGAGGACCGCGCCGCGGCCTTCGACGCGGTCGAGGAGATCCCCTCCATCCGCGAGAAGGCCGAGTTCTGCTTCAAGTGGATGGACTCCGTCGAGAAGATGGACCGCCTGGAGAGCAAGGCCGACCGCCGGCGCTTCCTGCTGAACCTGATCTGCTTCGCCGCGTGCATCGAGGGCCTCTTCTTCTACGGTGCCTTCGCGTACGTCTACTGGTTCCGCTCGCGCGGTCTGCTGCACGGCCTGGCGACCGGCACCAACTGGGTCTTCCGCGACGAGACGATGCACATGAGCTTCGCCTTCGACGTGGTGGACACCGTGCGCAAGGAGGAGCCGGAGCTCTTCGACGACGCGCTCCAGACGCAGGTCACGGACATGCTCAAGGAGGCCGTCGAGGCCGAGCTCCAGTTCGCCCGCGACCTGTGCGGCGAGGGACTGCCCGGCATGAACACCGACTCCATGCGCGAGTACCTCCAGTGCGTCGCCGACCAGCGCCTCCAGCGCCTTGGCTTCGCGCCGGTCTACGGCTCGTCAAACCCGTTCTCGTTCATGGAGCTCCAGGGAGTCCAGGAGCTGACCAACTTCTTCGAGCGGCGTCCTTCGGCCTACCAGGTCGCCGTCGAGGGCTCGGTCTCCTTCGACGACGAGTTCTAGGGCCGCGGGCCCTTCGGAGCTGCGCGGGGCGGACGCCGCCTCGCGCAGCTCGCGGTCGATCCGGCGGTCGTGGAGGTACCCGACGAGCCCGGGTGCGGCCAGCAGGAGGAAGACGGTCAGGACGGTCGCGTAATCGGTGAATGCGTTCATGTCCTCACTGTCCTGCGCGCCGGACGGAAGCGTCAGTGGCAGGACTGCCACACACCATCGACTTACTGCCAGCCCTGCGGCACACTGGCGGCATGTTGCGGACCGGCACCCTGAAGAACGTGGCCGTCGTGCTGCTCGACGGCGCGAACCCCTTCGAACTCGGCGTCGTCTGCGAGGTGTTCGGCCTCGACCGCAGCGACGAGGACCTGCCCGTGTACGACTTCGCGGTGGTCGCGGCGGAGAGCGGGCCCCTGAGCAACCACGCCGGGTTCTCGATCACCGCTGAGCACGGCCTCGACCGGCTCGAAGAGGCCGATCTCATCGCCGTGCCCGCGGGCCAGTCCTTCGTGGACCGCGACTACCCCGAGGAGCTGCTCGCCGCCCTGCGCCGCGCGGTGGACCGCGGGGCACGCGTCCTGTCGGTCTGCTCCGGCGTCTTCGTGCTCGGCGCCGCGGGCCTGCTCGACGGCCGCCGCTGCGCGGTGCACTGGCGGCACGCCACGGAGCTCGCGGTGCGCCATCCGCGCGCCGAGGTCGAGCCCGACGTCCTGTACGTGGACGAGGGTCCCGTGATCACCTCCGCGGGCACCGCCGCCGGGATCGACGCCTGCCTGCACATCGTGCGCCAGGAGCACGGCACCGAGGTCGCCAACGCCATCGCCCGGCGCATGGTCGTACCGCCCCACCGGGACGGCGGCCAGGCCCAGTTCGTGGAGCGCCCGCTGCCGCGCACGTCGTGCGACACGGTGGGCGGGGTGCTGGCCTGGATGGAGCGCCATCTGGACTCGGACATCACCGTCGAGCGGCTCGCCGAGCGGGCCCACATGTCGCCGCGCACCTTCGCCCGCCGCTTCCAGCAGGAGACCGGCACCACGCCCTACCGCTGGCTCCTGCGCCAGCGCGTGCTCCTGGCGCAGGAGTTGCTGGAGAGCTCGGACGAGACGGTGGACGCCATCGCCGGGCGTGCCGGTTTCGGCAACGCCGCGGCGATGCGCCACCAGTTCCTGCGGGCGCTCGGCACCACGCCGAACGCCTACCGCCGTACCTTCCGCGGCCCGGCCGTCAGCGCCGCTCGGCCCGCAGGAGGGCCTTCTTCGGCTGCAGCGTGATGCCGATCTTGGCGTCGGCGTCGGTCTCCGCGACCGGCGCCAGGTGCCACTTCGGCGCCACCGTCGCCAGGATGATGGCGAGTTCCGCCAGGCTGAAATGGTCGCCGGGGCACTTGCGGTTGCCGGTGCCGAACGGCATCATCGCGAACTCCGGGACGTCACCCGCACGTTCCGGATTCCAGCGGTCCGGGTCGAACGCGAGATGCTGCTCGAAGGAACGCGGATCACGCTGCATCGCGTACACGCTGTAGACGATGTCGGCCCCGGCCGGAATGCGGTAGCCGCCGAGGCTGGTTTCCCCCACCGACCTGCGGGTGAATATCCACGCCGCCGGCTGTATGCGCATGGCCTCGGTGACGACATTCCGGGTGTGCGGAAGGCTTCCGAGGTCGGCGAATGTGATCTCCCGGTCCGGGGCGACGGCATTCACTTCTTCAACCAATCTCCTTTCCTGCTCGGGGTGTTCGGCAAGGAGATGGAACGTCCATGCCAAGGTCGACGCGATATTCTCCGCGCCTGCCACGACAAGGGAGATCACATGGTCGTGGACCTCTTGATCGCTGAGCGGCCGGCCCGATTCGTCGCGGGCCCGCAGCATTTCGGCCAACAGGTCGTTCTGGTCACCGCCGGCCGCCCTGCCTTCGGCGATGATCTCGTCGACGAGCGCGTGCAGATCGGCCAGCGCGCTCTGGAACCGCCGGTTTCCCTGGGTCGGCACGCGGTACAGCGGCCCGACCGAGAGGACCATCCTGCGGTAGAGCCCCTCGAAGACCGTGTGCAGCGATTCGGCGATGCGGTCCGCCTTGTCGCTGATCGCGTCGACCTCCAGGAGCGAGCGGGACACGACGCGCACGGCGGTGCGGAACATCTCCGCGTTGATGTCGACCGTGTCGCCCGGCCGCCACCGCGCGGCCGTCGCACGGGCCTCCTCCTCCATCACCTTGGCGTAGTCGGCGATCCGCTCGGGCCTGAACGCGGGCTGCATCATGCGCCGTTGACGCCGGTGCAGCTTGCCGTTGCTGGTCGCCACGCCCTTGCCGAGGAGCACCTCAAGGGTCTCCCAGAGCGGTCCGCCGACGATGTACTCGGGGCTGCGCAGCATCTGCCCGACCAGCTCCGGATCGCAGACCGCGTAGGCAGTCTTGGGTCCCAGCCTTATCCGTACGAGATCACCGTGGTCCCGTAGCGCGGCGAGGAAGCCGAGCGGGTCACGCACCAGGTTCCATGCGTGACCGATGAGCGGGGCACCTCCGCTGACGAGCGGTGGGGTCATGGTCGCGGGTATCGCGGATTCGACGCTCATTCGTCACCTACCACATCGTTTTCGGCCAAGTCGATGATTGCCGCGTCGCTCACATACGGGGGAATGGACCGGTCGTCCCAGGAATCCACCCGATAGCGGCCGGATTCGTGATGGAACCAGTACACGGAAGAGAACCAGTTCCGCATGTTCGCGATGCAGGATTCCACCGCGTCCGCGAGTGCCCTGCCCTGGACGCTTCCGTCCGCCAACTGTCCGGCCAGACGCAGCACTTCTTTCTCCGCGACGAGGAAATCCGATATGCATCGGGTCACCCGGCGGTGTACTTCTGTCACGGCCTCTTCGAGGGAAAGTCCCTCGTGCTGGATCAGGCTGATCCCGAGATTGTGCAATTCATCTCCCGCGAGTTCTTTGGGGAGCGAGCACAGGTCGTTGTACCAGGCGGAGAAATCCTGCGTGGCGAGCGCGGCCCGCCGATATGCCGGATGCTTCCGCACCGCCGACGGCAGCTCGTGGCGTGCCGTGGGCTCCAGCAGGTCGATCCACGTCCAGTGGGCGAACGTCAGCCTGCGCAGCTCAATGTACGCCTCGACCGTCGGGACCGTACCGGTCCTGCGGTTCCTGAACTCCAGGTCGTACGCTTCGATGACGCTGTGGAAATGCCGGGCGAACCGGGCGTTCCAGCTGGCCCCGAGGTGCGAGTACAGCCGCAGGACGCAGTCCGCGAAGCCCGCGACCAAGGGGTCGCGGTGGTGCAGTTGCTGCCGGGGTGCCCGGAGCGCCTCGTGGAGCCCGCGGCACAGGCGGCGCCACTGCGCCGTCCTGCCGTGCACCGAGTCGCGGTCGTGCCGGTCGTCCCACGCGAAGAACCAACTGCTGAGGTCGGCTATCGCGCTGAGCAACTCGTCGGGGGCGCCAATGTAGTAGCCGGCGACCAGGTCGGTGTAGCACAGGCTGTCCGCGTACCGCTCGACCTTGTCCGCGGGCATGAGGCGCATTTCGCGCAGCCACGTCCTGGACTTCTCCTGTAGCTGCGGCCAATACGGATGCAGTTGGCGAGGAAACCCTGACTCGATCACCGGAAGCACCAGCGCCGGTGGCACGGATACCGCCCGCGCATGTGTCTGTGTCGGTGAAATGCCATGTGAATATGCAGGCACGGACAAACCCCTCTCAGCCGCGTGAGACGTACGCCCCTCCCGCCGTACCGGGCGCGCGCCGTTGTGTATCCCCGCGCTTTCCATTCAGCACCACAACTGACCGTTCAGGGAACAGATTTGCGCCATTCACTACCCCCCAGTGCCGAGAAAATCCCTGTACGTGACTGATTCTGGATCATCAAGAGCCTGATTCGATCGCACAGCTGACCGGTCCGGGTCGGTTCATGCGAACGGCCCCTGGCCGGGAAGGAGTTCCCGGCCAGGGGCCGCAGGTGACGCGCGGTGCGCGCGCGTCAGGAGTCGACTAGGCGTTCGGCACCACGGGGTAGCGCGGAGTGCCTTCTTCCATCTGCCGCAGCGCGTCCTTGCGGTCGCGCTTGGACAGGCGGTCGATGTAGAGGTAGCCGTACAGGTGGTCCGTCTCGTGCTGGAGGCAGCGGGAGAAGTAGCCCGTGCCCCGCACCTTGATGGGGTTGCCCTTCTCGTCCTGGCCGGTGACCTCGGCGTAGTCCGGGCGGGCCAGCTCGGCGTAGGCCGTGGGCACGGAGAGGCAGCCTTCGTTCGACTCGTCCAGCTGGCGCCGGTCGGCCGGCAGCTCGCTCAGCACGGGGTTGCACACCGCGCCGACGTGCCGCCTGCCCTCGTCGTCCATGCAGTCGTAGACGAAGACCTTCAGGTCGACGCCGATCTGGTTGGCGGCCAGGCCCACGCCCTCGGCGGTCCGCTGACTGGCGAACATGTCGGCGACGAGCTGTTCGAGGTCGGCGTCGAAGGCGGTGACGTCCTTGCACTCCTTGTGCAGCACGGGGTTGCCGACGACCGTGATGGGCCGGGACGTGCCGCGCTCGCGGTAGCCCGTCTCCCGCTCCTCGCAGTCCTCCGTGTCGATGACGAAGCCCTCGTCGTCTACGGGGAGGACCCCGCCCGAGGCCTGCTGCTCAGTGTCCTGCGCCATTGTCCGACGTACGCCTTCCTGGGGATCCACAAGAGATGGTGCCGGTACAGCCTACGGCCAGGAGTCAGCAGACCTCTTCCAGATCCCGCCAGTCGCGGGAGTCCGGGCTGTCCGCGACCCAGCCGTCGAGCAGCCCGCGCACCAGGGCGGCGGGCGCCGCGATGCCGCATTCGCGCTCGGGCACCCACAGGGCGCCGGGGCTGCGGTGACCGAGCGGCCCGGGGTGGCCCGGCTCGCTGTGGTCGTGCGGGTCCAGGTGCTCGCCGTCGCCCTCGTCGCTCGGCATGCGGCTCTCGGAGCACATGCGGCACAGCAGCCGCACGGACGAGGACCAGTCCTCGGCGGCGAAGCCCGCGTCCGCGGCGAGCTTCTCCAGGGCGTCCCGGTCGTCTTCGGTGGCGGCCTCCAGGAGGACCACCCAGGTCGGGACAGGTGAGGGAGCCCACAGCTCGATCTCGTCGAAGACGGGATACGAGTCCCCCGCCCCCGTCGTCCGCTCGCCGTGCGGGACGCCGTCGTGCAGCACGACCTCTCCCCAGCGGCGCCCGGAGGAGGGCAGCGGGATGGAGAGCACCTCGATCCGCGCGGGGTCGAGCCTGCGGCCCCACACGACCTCGGCCTCCCCCTCGGGCGACAGCCGCACGGCGGCGCTGCCCAGGTCCATGCCGGTCGGCTCCCCGGAGGCGGCCACGCCACCGGGCACCTTCAGGCCGTACGCCTGCCAGGCCCGCCGGGCCAGCGGCCAGTCCTGGAGGGCGGTGGCGGCGATGCCCACGTTCCACCAGTCGGGGGCGCCCGCCGAACGGTCGAGCAGCGCGACGGCCCGCAGGCCCGCGGCCCGCGCCTGCTCCCAGTCGTGCCGGAACTTGTGGAGCAGCGCGAGGTTGAACCAGGACTCCGAGAGCCACGGCTCGAGATCCGCCGCGCGGGTAAGGAGCGCGCCCGCGTCCTCGTACCGCCCGTCGCCGATCAGCGTGAAGGCGCGGTCGGTGGCCTGCCGCCATGAGGCGGAGGGCCGGTGCCGTCCCTTGCCGAAGATCCTCACGATTCCCGCCTGCCGGTACTTGAGTTCCTGCGTTCCGATGTGCCCTGAGGGCCCTCTTCGCATCCAACCACGTACGGTCGGACGGCCGCTCATTACCCATGGGTTACCCAGCCGACGGCAAGCTATGACCGCCCCGTGCGAGCACCCGGGCCAGGGCTTCCACCACTTCGGGCTGATAGTCGCGGCCGGTGCCGAGGCGCAGCCGCTCCAGGGCGTTGAGCGGGCCCGTGGGACCTTCTCCCCGCGCCATCTCGTCGTACGCGTTCGCGGCGCGCACGATACGGGCGGTGAGCGGCTGGTCGCGGTACGGATCCGCCTGCCGCTCCACGACCACGGCGACGTCGCCCTTCACCCCCGTCTGACGCACGACGGCGCCCCCGAGCAGGGCTATCCGCCGCTGTTCGGCGTCCGGCAGGCCCGCGGTCGCGCCCGCGGGCACCGGGTCGAGCAGGGAGAGCTGCCCGATGTCGTGCATCAGGGCCGCGTACTCCAGGACGGCGAGGTCCGGCGCGGAGAGACCCAGCTCACGCCCCACCGCCCGGCTGAGCCCCGCCACCCGGCGCGCGTGGCCCTGCGGGGTGTATCCGGCGATCTCGGTGGACCTGGCGAGCGAGGTGATGGTCTGCCGGTAGGTGGTCCGCACCGCGGCGTACCGCCCGAACGACAGCTGGGTCAGGAGCAGCGGCAGGCTGAACACCGGCAGCGCCCAGAGCCCCGCCACGGCCACCGCGAGCGCCATGACGGCCCCCGTCGCGCACACGGCGGACCCGATGCCGAGCATGGCCCGCAGCTCGTCGCGCAGGAGCGGTCCGAAGGGCCAGCGGGTCCTGGCGTGCGCCATGGCCGCGGCGAGCACGGCGTCGCACAGGGCGGTGAGGACGAGCAGGGCGGCGATGACGGCGGCGAAGCCGGGGCCCTGGCCCACCCACTCCTCCAACTTGCCCGCGTTGTAGAGCGGTTGGAAGCAGGCGGCGGCGAACCCCACCGTGAGCACCCGCCGGGCCACGTGGTCGAGGGCGGGCGCCTTGCCGAGCGCCACGTGCGGCACCGCCCCGACGAGCGCGGCGGCGACCACCACGGCGATCACCTGGAACACCCCGTGGTGCGTGGGCCGCCCGCCGGCCTCCCCCAGCAGCGCGTACGCGAGCGCGCCCGCGGCCCCGAGCGGCGCGGGCTCCCGGTCGCTGCCGCCGGAGCCCCAGCGGGCCAGCTCCCCCACGACGACCAGCGCCCCGAAGGCGAGCGCGATCCCCCCTTCGGCGACGCCGTGCCACAGGGTCCAGGCGAGGGCGATGAGGGTGAGCAGCCCGGCGGAGCCGTGGACCAGGGCCGTCACCGGGGTGGGCGGGCGCCGCGCGCGGGCGGCCCTCACCGCTGGGCCGTCCCCGGGGCGGCGGGGACTCCGGGCTCCCCCTGGCGGGGCCCCGGCACCTCACCGGTGTCCGAGGTGACCGCGGGATGCCATCCGTGCCGGTCCAGGGCCCGCCGCAGGGCGGTGACCATCGCGGGGTCGAACTGCGAGCCCGCGCACCGGCTCAGCTCGGCCACGGCGGCCTCCACGGGCCGTCCCCTGCGGTAGGACCGCGTGGACGTCATGGCGTCGAACGCGTCCGCGACGGCCACCACCCGGGCGAACTCGGGGATCTGCCGCCCCACGAGCCCGTACGGATAGCCGCTGCCGTCGATCCGCTCGTGGTGGTGGAGGATCGCCGCCCGTGCCTCGCCGAGGAAGCCGATGCCGCGCACCATCTCGTGCCCGTACTCGGGGTGCAGCTCGATGACCCGGCGCTCCTCCGGGGTCAGCGGCCCGTCCTTGCGCAGCAGCCGGGTGGGGACGCCGAGTTTGCCGACGTCGTGCAGGATTCCGGCGAACCGCAGGCTCTCCACCCGCTCGTCCGCCATCCCCAGCTCCCGCGCGATCAGCACGGAGGCCCGCCCCACGCGCTCGCTGTGCCCGCGGGTGTACCGGTCCTTGATGTCCACGGCCTGGACGAGCGCGCGGATGGTGGCCTGGTGGGCGGCGCGCTCGCGGTGGTACTGCGCGAAGACCCAGCAGGAGACGCCCATCGGGAGCAGCACCAGGAGGGCGGCCAGTGGCCCGTAGGGACTGCGCCACAGCACCGCCATCATCAGACCGGCCAGGCCGTGCACCGCGACCGGCGCGAACGACCGCAGGAAGAGCCCCCGCCACGCGGTGCGCGCCGGCACCCGTTCCGCGGTGGCCAGGATGCCGCCGTCCAGGACGGTCAGGACGGCGGAGAAGGCGAGGACGGCCGCTCCCGCGGGCACGAGCGCGTACGGAAAGGCGGGCGCGGCCACGGCCTGGTGCCCGCCCAGCGAGCCGTACACCCACGCGGACGCCCAGGCGGCCAGGACTAGTTGGGCCGTGCGCCAGATCCTGCGCACCCACCGGGGGCGGCGCTCCACGCGGGCGAGCAGCGCCCCGGGCACCGCCACGAGCGCGGCGGCCGCGGGCGGCAGCAGGAAGACGGCGGCGAGCAGCACCGGGAAGAAGGTGCCGAGCCCGCCGAGGCCGTGGCGCGGGGTCCCCGCGCGGCGGCCGATGATCCGGCAGCGCGAGGCCTGCTCGCACCCGGCGTAGAGCGCGGCGAGCGACACGAGCGCGGGCCACGGCGTGCGGGCGGTCAGCGCGGGCGCCGCGCAGGCCCCGGCGGCCAGGGCGGCGCACAGGATGTAGGCGCGCGCCCAGGGGGCGATGGACCGCATGGCACTGCCTCCTCCCCCGTGACCGCCCCCGGGATCACGTTCCAAGGTCCGGAGACTAGAACGACCGCCGCGCGCGCAGCGCCCCTCCGGCGGAAATTGGCACCGTACGAGTGACGGCACACGCAAAAAGCAGGCCGTGACGGCTTTCCCGTCACGGCCTGCTCATGCTCAACTACCGGAAGTTCAGGCTTCCTTGGCCCGCAGACCCTTGGCGGACACACTGCCCTCCGCCGTCACCGTCTCCACCGTCACGTCGTGCTCGGGCACCGCCTCGCCCGAGCGGATCAGATCGATGCGGCCCATGACCTTGGCGCGCAGGTCGACGGGGACGTCGTCCTGGCCGCAGCAGCGCTTCACCAGCTTCTTGACCGCCTGCTCCAGGCCGTACTTCTCCAGGCACGGAGAGCACTCCTCGAAGTGCGTCTCGAACTTGGTGCAGTCACTGTCCGGCATCTCGTGGTCCAGGAACTCGTACAGATGGTCCAGGACTTCACTGCAATCCGTCTCGTGCGGCTCTCCGCAGCTCATGAGCCTGAGCCTTTCGCTTCGTTCGACGACTCTGACGCGGCGCCGGCGGGGACGAGGCCGCGGTCACGGGCGTAGTCCTCGAGCATGCCGCGCAGTTGGCGACGGCCGCGGTGCAACCGGGACATCACCGTACCGATGGGTGTCCCCATAATGTCCGCGATCTCCTTGTACGCAAAGCCCTCGACATCGGCGAGATAGACGGCGATGCGGAATTCCTCGGGGATCGCCTGAAGCGCCGACTTCACGTCCGAGTCGGGCAGGTGGTCGAGCGCCTGCGACTCGGCGGAGCGCAGACCGGTGGACATGTGCGACTCGGCGCGTGCGAGCTGCCAGTCCTCGATCTCCTCGGCGGCGCTGCGCTGGGGCTCGCGCTGCTTCTTGCGGTACGAGTTGATGAACGTGTTGGTGAGGATGCGGTACAGCCACGCCTTGAGGTTCGTGCCCTCACGGAACTGGTGGAACGACGCGTACGCCTTGGCGTAGGTCTCCTGCACCAGGTCCTCCGCGTCCGCCGGATTGCGCGTCATGCGCAGCGCGGCCGAGTACATCTGGTCGAGGAAGCCCAGGGCGTCCCGCTCGAAGCGGGCCGTGCGCTCCGCCGACGTCTCGGCGCCTCCGTCGGGTCGCTCCGCCCGGCCGTTCTCGGCCCCTGCGTCGGTCCCAGTGACCGGACCCACCTCCTCCAAAGACGTGATGGAACCGAAAGCAGTCCCACTCGAATCGGAGGATAGACGACGATCCGGTCCCGCCGCCGCCCGAACAGGAGCGGTCTTGGGCGCGCTCAGCACCGTCCATTCCAGGTCAGGGGCGCTGGAGCGGGCCGGGCAGATGGTCGAACCCATGCGGCGGACTTCCTCTCGTACCTAACAGTCTTCGGTGTCTGTTCGGCACAACAGAGGTCACGCATCCAACATTCCCGCCCACCGGATGACGCCATCCGTGATGCGCGTCATGGCCTCGGCCTCGCCGATGCCCGCCCGTTTCGGGATCGCGAAGCCGTGGTCGCCGCAGGGGATCTCCACGAGCTCGTACGCCCCCTCGGGGAACTCCGCGGGCTTTCCGAAGGGGTCGTTTCCGCCCTGCACGACCAGCGTGGGCACGCCGGCGCCGAGCAGTTCCGCCGCGCGCGACTTCTCCGGCTTGCCCGGCGGGTGCAGCGGGAAACTGAGCGCGAGCACGGCTGCGGCGCCCAGCTCGGTGGCCGTGCGGCAGGCGACGCGGGCCCCGGCGCTGCGGCCGCCCGCGATCACCGGAAGGCCGGGCGCGGCGAGCGCGGGCCACAGGCCGCGCCAGCCCGCGTCCAGCGTCTTCGGCGCGGGCGCCAGCTTCTTGCCCGCGACGCGCCAGGGCTGCTCCACCAGGGCGACGGTGACGCCGTGCGCGGGCAGGGCGGCGGCGATGGCCCGCAGGTCGCGCGCCTCGATGCCGCCGCCCGCGCCGTGGCTCACGGCGAGCACGAGGCGGGCTTCGCGCCGCGGGGCGGGATGCCAGGTGACGCGTGCCTCACCGGCGTCGGTCTCGACGGTCTCGGTCCGGGGCTCGGACTGGGGCTCGGACTGGGGCTCGCTCTGGGTCTCGCGCTGGGGCCCACTCTGGGGCTCACTCTTGGTCACGTCAGAAGAGTGTGCCTTCTTCGGGGCCCTCCAGCTCCTTCAGCAGCTCCGGGCCGTTGTTGCGGACGTTGCTGACCGCCGTGGACACCGGGTAGGCCCGCATCAGGCCGTGCGGGGGCGGCTCCAGGAGCGTGCGCAGGTCCTCGGGGTCCTTGCGCGAGGGGTCGAGCCAGGCGTCCCAGCGGTCCGGGGTCAGCATCAGGGGCATCCGCGGGTGGATGTCGGCCAGCGTGCGCGGGCCTTCCTCGGGGGCGACCGCCAGGGGCGCGGTCTCCGCCTCCGTGGTGATCACCGTGCACGTCACCCACCAGGCCAGGGGGTGCTCGTCGGGGAGCGTCTTGTCCCGCCAGAATTCGTAGAGCCCCGCCATCGCGAAGACCGAGCCGTCGGCGGGCGTCACGAAGTACGGCTGCTTGCGGGGGCGCTTCTTCTTGCCCTCGACCTCCAGCTCCCGCTCGCCGGATCCGGTGACCCACTCGTAGTAGCCGTCGGCCGGGATGACGCAGCGGCGGGAGGTGAAGGCCCGGCGGTACGAGGGCTTCTCGTGCACGGTCTCCGCGCGGGCGTTGATCATCCGGGCGCCGCCCTCGGGCGTCTTGGACCAGGACGGGACCAGGCCCCACTTGAGCGTGCGCAGCTGGCGAACCGGGCGGGGGTCTTCCGCGTCTTTCACGGGACGGTCGAGGACCGCGTAGACCTCCTTGGTGGGGGCCACGTTGAAATCAGGGGCGAGCGCTTCTTCCGGCTCCCACTTCTCGATCTCAAAGATTCCTGCGAGATCCTCGGGCCTACGACTCGATGCATACCGTCCGCACATACGTGCCAGACTGCCAGACCCCGTACGACCAGAGGAGCCGGTCCCGAAGATGGCACGAGCAATGGAAGTCACCGCGAACGCCGGTCTGACGGACCTCTGGGACCGGGTCTTCGGCACGCAGGCGGCCCCCGACGAGTGGCTGGTGATCGCCACCGGCCTCGTCGCGCTCGCCGTCGTCGTCCCGCACGGCATCTGGCGGCTCGCCCGCAACGCCATCACCATCGCGCACGAGGGCGGCCACGGCCTGGTCGCCCTCCTGACCGGCCGCCGCCTCGACGGCATCCGGCTGCACTCCGACACCAGCGGCCTCACGGTCTCCCGGGGCAAGCCCACCGGCATCGGCATGATCCTCACCGCCGCCTCGGGCTACACCGCCCCGCCGCTGCTCGGTCTCGGCGGCGCCGCGCTGCTGGCCGCCGGGCACATCACCGCGTTCCTGTGGCTCGCCACGGCGCTGCTCCTGGTGATGCTCGTCATGATCCGGAACGCGTACGGCGCCCTCACGGTGGTCCTCACCGGCGGCACCTTCCTGCTCGTCTCCTGGCTGACCAGCTCGCAGGTGCAGGCGGCGTTCGCGTACGCGGTGGTGTGGTTCCTGCTCCTGGGCGGCGTGCGTCCCGCCTTCGAGCTTCAGTCCAAGCGCAGGCGCGGCGGGGCGGGCGACTCGGACGCGGACCAGCTGTCCCGGCTGACGCACGTTCCCGCCGGGATGTGGCTCTTCCTCTTCCACGCCGTCTCACTGTGCTCACTGATAGGCGGCGGTCGCTGGCTTCTCGGCCTCTGAGCAGCGCCGACTGCGCCGTCACCGTGAGCCACTAAAGTGTGGGCATGACCGTTAACCCAGCGCACAGCACCCTCTGGCCAGCCCCGCACGCGAGCGGAGCCGTCGCCGCGACGGTCCATGTGCCCGGGTCCAAATCGGTCACCAACCGCGGTCTCGTCCTCGCCGCGCTCGCCGCCGAGCCCGGCTGGCTGCGCCGGCCGCTGCGCTCCCGCGACACGCTCCTGATGGCGGGCGCCCTGCGCGCGCTCGGCGTCGGCATCGAGGAGGGCGTGGGTCCGGACGGCTCCGGCGAGGCCTGGCGGGTCATCCCCTCCGGACTGCACGGCCCCGCCACGGTCGACGTCGGCAACGCGGGCACGGTCATGCGCTTCCTGCCCCCGGTCGCCGCCCTCGCCGACGGCCCGATCCGCTTCGACGGCGACCCCCGTTCGTACGAGCGGCCGCTGAACGGCGTGATCGACGCCCTGCGCGCGCTCGGTGCCCGCATCGACGACGACAGCCGCGGCGCGCTGCCGCTGACCGTGCACGGCGCCGGCGCCGTGGACGGCGGCCCGGTCGAGATCGACGCCTCCTCGTCCTCGCAGTTCGTGAGCGCCCTGCTGCTCTCGGGCCCGCGCTTCAACCAGGGCGTCGAGGTGCGGCACACCGGCTCCGCGCTGCCCTCCATGCCCCACATCCGGATGACCGTCGACATGCTCCGCGCGGTCGGCGCCCAGGTGGACACCCCGGAGTCGGGCGGCGAGCCGAACGTGTGGCGGGTCACCCCCGGCGCCCTGCTCGGCCGTGACCTGACCGTCGAGCCGGACCTGTCCAACGCCCAGCCGTTCCTGGCGGCGGCCCTGGTCACCGGCGGACGCGTCACCATCCCGGACTGGCCCGCGCACACCACACAGCCCGGCGACAGGCTGCGGGAGATCTTCACCGAGATGGGCGGCTCCTGCGAGCTGACCGAGCAGGGGCTGGTGTTCACCGGCTCCGGCTCGATCCACGGCCTGGACGTGGACCTGAGCGAGGTCGGCGAGCTGACTCCCGGCATCGCGGCCGTGGCGGCCCTCGCCGACTCCCCCTCGACCCTGCGCGGCGTCGCCCACCTGCGCCTGCACGAGACGGACCGCCTGGCGGCCCTCACCAAGGAGATCAACGAACTCGGCGGCGACGTCACCGAGACCGCCGACGGCCTGCACATCCGGCCGCGCCGCCTGCACGGCGGGATCTTCCACACGTACGACGACCACCGTATGGCCACCGCCGGCGCCGTCATCGGCCTGGCGGTGGAGGGCGTGCAGATCGAGAACGTCGCGACGACGGCGAAGACGCTGCCCGACTTCCCCGACCTCTGGACCGGAATGCTCGGGAACTGACGGGCGGATCCAGAACATGCGCCGCTACGGAAAGAACCCCGACGAGGACGACATCCGCGTCCGCCCCAACCGCAAGGGCAACCGCCCGCGCACGCACATCAGGCCCAAGCACGAGGACGCGTCCGACGGCATGGTCCTCACCGTCGACCGGGGCCGTCTGACGGTCCTGGTCGAGGACCGGACCGTGATGGCCATGAAGGCCCGCGAACTGGGCCGCAAGGCCGCCGTGGTGGGCGACCGGGTCTCGCTCGTCGGTGACCTCTCCGGCAAGAAGGACACCCTCGCGCGCATCGTGCGCATCGCGCCGCGCACGTCGGTCCTGCGGCGCACGGCCGACGACGACGATCCGTACGAGCGGGTGGTCGTCGCCAACGCCGACCAGCTCGCCATCGTCACGGCCCTCGCCGATCCGGAGCCGCGCACGCGCTTGATCGACCGCTGCATCGTGGCGGCGTACGACGGCGGTCTCACGCCGCTGCTCGTCCTGACCAAGTCCGACCTGGCGTCCGCCGACAAGATCCTGGAGACCTACTCCACGCTCGACATGCCCTATGTCGTCACCAGCCGCGAGGAGTTCACCGACGGCGCGGAGCTCGCCCGGGTGCACGAGGTGCTCGACGGCAAGATCACCGCGTTCGTCGGGCACTCCGGGGTGGGCAAGACGACCCTGGTGAACGCCCTCGTCCCGGAGGACCGGCGGCGCAGCACCGGGCACGTCAACGCCGTCACGGGCCGCGGCCGCCACACCACGACGTCGGCGCTGGCGCTGCCGCTCGCGGGCTCACCCGGCGGATGGGTGGTCGACACGCCCGGCGTGCGCTCCTTCGGCCTGCACCACGTGGACCCGTCCCGCGTCATCCTCGCCTTCCCCGACCTGGTGCCGGGGACGGAGAACTGTCCGCGCGCGTGCAGCCACGACGAGGCGGACTGCGCGCTCGACGCCTGGGTGGCGGAGGGGCACGCCGATCCCGCGCGCCTCTACTCGCTGCGCAGGCTCCTCGCGACCCGTGAGCGACGCGACGGCGACTGACCTGGCCGTTGTTTGCGCCGGGGGCGCGGCGGCAAAGGCATAATCGCAGCAAGCCTGATCCGAGCCAGGCGAAGCGGTCACCGAACGTACGTTTGCGGGAGGCAGAGACATGGCGTGGCTGCTGGTCATCGTCGCGGGGTTCCTGGAGACCGGCTTCGCGGTCTGTCTGAAACTGTCGCACGGCTTCACCCGGCTCTGGCCGACCATCACGTTCGCGGCCTTCGCCCTCGGCAGCTTCGGTCTGCTCACCCTCGCGCTGCGCAAGCTCGACGTGGGTCCGGCGTACGCGGTGTGGACGGGCATCGGCGCCGCGGGCACCGCGATCTACGGCATGGTCTTCCTCGGCGACGTGGTCTCCACCCTCAAGATCGTCTCCATCTCGCTGGTGATCGCCGGCGTCATCGGCCTCCAGCTCTCGGGCTCGGCGCACTGACGGCCCCCGGGCCCGGTGCACTGACGGCCCCCGGGCCCGGACAGCTTTCGGCCTCGGCCCGGTGATCCGCCTGTCCGCCTGATCCGCCCGATCCGCCCGATCCGGGCACCGCGCGCTCGTCTCAGGCGTTGATCCAGCGCCCGAGTGTCCCGCGCACCAGCTCCACGGGGTCCTCCCCCGCGGGCGAGGGCGCGACGACGTACGACAGCGCCATCCGTATCGCGCTCTCGCAGGCCATGGCGAGCTCCTCCGTGTCCTTGGGCCGCGCCCGGCCGTTCAGCGCGGTCACCGCCTTCTCCCGGACCAGGGCGAGCAGCTCGGCGGGCGACGGGACGCCCGCGTCCGCGCGCCGCTGCGCCGGTACGGCCGACGCGGAGATCCCGGGCCTGCTCGGCGCGGGCAGCCGCTCGCTCCAGCAGCCGGTGAGCATGGCGCGCGCGAGGTCGTTCCCGCGGGCGGCGGAGATCGTCCACGCGGTCACGGCCGCGAGGCGGTCCACCGGTCCGCCCTCCCCGGCCAACGCCTGCTCCACGCCGTGCAGATACGCGTCGGTCTCGCGGCGGAGCAGGGCGCGCGCGAGGCCGTCCTTGCTGCCGAACTCGTTGTAGAGGGTCTGGCGGGACACTCCTGCGGTGGCCGCGACATCGACCATGCGGACACCTGGCCAGGGGCGGCGGGCGAGCGCCGTGCCGGCCGCGTCCAGTAAGGATTCCCGTGCTGCAGGCATCGTCGCCTCCCGGGGCCGCAGCGGCTCTGCGGCCAGAGTTGACGTGCTCCGAAGCGGTGTCAAGAGGCCCGGCGCGAGGTGGCGCGGTATGCGTCATGTCCCGGAATGGCCCGGACATACGGCGCTGTGGCTCAGGCAGAACGAGATCGATACTGTTCACTCATGCCCGACTACCACGATGATCTGCGTCTTGCCCACGTCCTCGCGGACGCCGCCGACGCCGCGACGATGGACCGGTTCAAGGCTCTGGACCTCAAGGTCGAGACCAAGCCGGACATGACGCCGGTGAGCGAGGCGGACAAAACGGCCGAGGAGCTGATCCGTTCGAACCTGAAGCGGGGTCGGCCGCGCGACGCGATCCTGGGCGAGGAGTTCGGCGTCGAGGGCACGGGTCCCCGCCGCTGGGTGATCGACCCGATCGACGGCACCAAGAACTACGTGCGCGGGGTGCCGGTCTGGGCCACGCTGATCGCCCTGATGGAGGCGGGCGAGGGCGGCTTCCAGCCGGTGGTGGGCGTCGTGTCGGCGCCCGCGCTCGGCCGGCGCTGGTGGGCGGCCAAGGGCGCCGGTGCCTACACCGGGCGCAGCCTGACCTCCGCGACCCGGCTGCACGCCTCGAAGGTCTCGCGGCTCCAGGACGCCTCGTTCGCGTACTCCTCGCTCACGGGCTGGGAGGAGCAGGGCCGCCTTGACGGGTTCATGGACCTCACGCGCGCGGTCTGGCGCACGCGCGGGTACGGCGACTTCTGGCCGTACATGATGGTCGCCGAGGGGTCGGTCGACATCTGCGCGGAGCCCGAGCTCTCGCTCTGGGACATGGCGGCGACCGCGATCATCGTGACCGAGGCGGGCGGCACCTTCACCGGCCTCGACGGCGCTCCGGGCCCGCACAGCGGCAACGCGGCGGCGTCGAACGGCCTGCTCCACGACGAGCTGCTCGGCTACCTCAACCAGCGCTACTGAAGCGCACGCCTCGCTCCCGCACGCCCTGAACCGGCGGCACGCGCCCCCTTGTTGACCGCGGACATCGCTGCGACTCTGAGAGTTCCCCCACTTGTGAACTTGTGAATCGCTTCTCTTGCGGTCCACTCAGGAGGTGGCTCAAGCCCATGCTCGTCCGCGACGCCATGAGCACGGTGGTCCTCACCATCGGCCCCGCCCACACACTGCGCCAGGCAGCCCGCCTGATGTCCGCGCGCCGTGTCGGCGCGGCCGTCGTCCTCGACTCCGATACCTGCGGCCTCGGAATCCTGACCGAGCGCGACGTCCTGGTCTCCCTGGGGCTCGGCCAGAACCCGGACACCGAGACCGCCGGCACCCACACCACGACCGACGTCGTCTTCGCCGCCCCGTCCTGGACCCTGGAGGAAGCGGCCGACGCCATGTCGCACGGCGGCTTCCGGCACCTGATCGTCCTCGAAGGGAACGAACCGGCCGGGATCGTCTCGGTCCGCGACATCATCCGCTGCTGGGCCCCGAGCAGGCGCCCCGCGCCCACGCTCACGGTCTGAGCGCTCCCCGCGAACGGAAGGCGGGCCGGACCCCCGAGGGGATCCGGCCCGCCTTTCTCCCTACGACAAGCGCGGTCAGCCGCGCAGGGCCTGGACCGCGGCCTCCAGACGCTTGCCGAAGTCACCGTCCGCCTGACGGAAGTTGTTGATCGCGCGCTCGGCGATCTCGTCGCGCGAGACCTTGGCGATGAAGCCCGACAGGTTCTCGATCAGACGGACCTTCTCGTCCTCGGACATCAGGCGGTAGAGGTTGCCCGCCTGCACGAAGTCGTCGTCCTCGGCGTGCGAGGGGGCCTCGTGGTTGCCCGTGCCGCCGCTGACCGGCGTGGTCACCCACAGCGGCCGGTCGGTCTGGAAGGGGCCGCCGAAGGAGTTCGGCTCGTAGTTCTTCGCGCCCTTGTGGCGGCCGTCGTACAGCGCGCCGTCACGCGAGTTGGTGCGCGCCTCGGTGGCGTGCGGGCGGTTCACCGGCAGGTGGTCGGCGTTGATGCCGACGCGGTAGCGGTGGGCGTCGCCGTACGCGAAGAGGCGGCCCTGGAGCATCTTGTCCGGGGAGGGACCGATGCCCGGCACGAAGTGGGCGGGGCTGAAGATGGACTGCTCGACCTCGGCGAAGACGTTCTCCGGGTTGCGGTTGAGCTCCAGCTTGCCGATCTCGATCGGCGGGTAGTCCTCGTGCGGCCACACCTTGGTGAGGTCGAACGGGTTGAAGCGGTAGGTCGCCGCCTCGGCCGCCGGCATGATCTGCACCTGCACGGTCCAGGACGGGTACTCACCGCGCTCGATGGCCTCGCGCAGGTCGCGCTGGTGGGAGTCGGGGTCCTCACCGGCGAGCTTGTTGGCCTCGTCCTGGGTGAGGCTCTTGATGCCCTGGTCGGTCTTGAAGTGGTACTTGACCCAGAAGACCTCGCCGGCCTCGTTGTTCCACTGGTACGTGTGCGAGCCGTACCCGTTCATGTGGCGCAGCGTCGCCGGGATGCCGCGGTCGCCGAAGAGCCAGGTGACCTGGTGGGTCGACTCGGGGCTCAGGCCCCAGAAGTCCCACACGTTGTCGGCTTCCTGCGAGCCCGTGTACGGGTCGCGCTTCTGCGTGTGGATGAAGTCGGGGAACTTGATGGCGTCCTTGATGAAGAAGACGGGGGTGTTGTTCCCGACCAGGTCGTAGTTCCCCTCCTCCGTGTAGAACTTCAGGGCGAAGCCACGGGGGTCGCGCACGGCGTCGGCGGAGCCGAGGTTGCCGGCCACGGTCGAGAAGCGCAGGAAGGTCTCCGTCTGCTTGCCGACCTCGGAGAGGAACTTCGCACGCGTCCACCGCGAGACGTCACGGGTCAGCGTGAAGGTGCCGTACGCGCCGGCGCCCCGCGCGTGGACGACCCGCTCCGGGATGCGCTCGCGGTTGAAGTGCGCGAGCTTCTCCAGGAGTGCCTGGTCCTGCACGAGCACCGGACCGCCGACACCAGCGGTCTCGCTGTTCTGATTGTCGGCGACCGGCGCGCCGGCCTCCGTGGTGAGGGGTCCCTGCGTCACGTGCGCCTCCTGCGTCATTACCTGCAAGTCCTGTCCTTCGGCGGTTGCCCTTGGCTTCTGCCGAACTCGATCCTACAATGGACTTTGTCCAAGTCAAGCAGACATCCAAAGTCACACCTCGTCGGGACTTGACCCCCTCGCCTGTTAGGCTGGTTCTCATGAGCGACCTGTTGGAACGACTGCGCGGACGCGGCTGGCGCATGACCGCGCAGCGACGTGTCGTGGCCGAGGTCCTCGACGGCGACCACGTCCACCTGACCGCGGACGAAGTGCACGCCCGCGCCGTGGGCAAGCTGCCCGAGATCTCCCGGGCGACCGTCTACAACACCCTGGGCGAGCTGGTGACCCTCGGCGAGGTCCTGGAGGTCTCCACGGACCGCAGGGCCAAGCGGTACGACCCGAACGCCCACCGCCCCCACCAGCACCTGGTGTGCGCGCAGTGCGGCACGATCCGTGACGTCCACCCCACGGGGAACCCGCTGAGCAGCCTCCCCGACTCGGAGCGCTTCGGCTTCACGATCGAGGGCGCCGACGTCACGTACAGGGGCACGTGCCCGAACTGCGCGGCATAGCCCTTCTCGTACGGTCACGAACCCCCGGCAGCCGGTCAGGCGCCGGGGGTTCGTGCTGCGTGGGCAGCGCATCTCGGCCGGTGCAGGACCCTTCCGGAATCTGACGGTGCGTCATATCGTCGGGCGGGCCCCGTATCCGCCTGCCCTCCGCAAGGAGAATCCCGTGGGAGATCCGCACCCGAAACTAGAAGCCCACGCAGTGACGAGAACCTTCGGCCGCGGCTCCAAGGCCGTGCACGCCCTGGGCCCCGTGGACCTGGAGATGGCCCCGGGCGAGTTCACCTGCATCGTCGGCCCCTCCGGCTGCGGCAAGTCGACGCTGCTGCGCATAGCCGCCGGCCTCCTGCGCCCCAGCGAGGGCGCCCTGAAGATCCGCACCACCGATCCGCGCCCCGCCGCGATGATCTTCCAGGACTACGGCATCTACGACTGGAAGACCGTCCAGGCCAACGTCCGCTTCGGCCTGGACATCCAGAAGGTCACCCGCCGCGAGGCGGACGCCCGGGCCAGGGACTGGCTGACCCGCCTGGGCCTGGCCGACTTCGCCGACGCCTACCCCGCCACCCTCTCCGGCGGCATGCGCCAGCGCGTGGCCATCGCCCGCGCCCTGGCCGTGGAGCCCGAGATCCTGCTGATGGACGAGCCGTTCGCGGCCCTGGACGCCCAGCTCCGCACGATCCTCCAGGACGAACTCCTCGACCTCACCCAGACCACCCGCACCACCACGCTCTTCATCACCCACAGCCTCGAAGAGGCGATCGTCCTCGGCGACCGCGTCCTGGTCATGTCCGCCCGGCCGGGCCGCGTCATCGCCGAGCACCGCCCGCCGTTCCCCAGGCCCCGCACCGGAGACGTCCGCGCGACCCCCGAGTTCACCGCCCTCAAGGGCGAGCTGTGGGACCTGCTGCGCGGCGAGGTGGTCCGCGAGGACGAGGCGGTCCCGGCATGACGACGGCCACCCCGCGCAAGGCGGCGGACCCCGGGGACGACGAGGACGGCGTACTCGTCCGCAGCCCCGGCCCCCAGGAACTGCACCCCGCCCGCACCCACCGCAGGCGCCGCACCCTGGAGACCGGCCTCGCCGTCGCCGTCCCCCTCGCCCTGATCCTCCTGTGGCAGCTGGCCGCCACCCAGGCCTGGATCGACGACCGCGTCTACCCCGCTCCCCAGACCATCCTGGAGGACGGCTGGGAGCGCGCGGCGCGGGGCGACCTGTGGCCCGACGTCTGGGCCACCCTCAAGCGCGTCCTCGCCGGTTACGCCATCGGCACGGTCACCGGCTATGCGCTCGGCCTGCTCATGGGCTCGCTCTCCCTGGTGCGCGCGGCGCTCGAACCCCTCCTGGACGCGCTGTACGTCGTACCGAAGCTGGCCCTGCTGCCCGTCTTCCTGAACATGTTCGGCCTCGGCGAAGGGCCGCAGATCGCGCTCGTGGCGGCCACCGTCTTCTTCTTCGTCTGGATCTCGACGATGGCCGCGGTGCTCGCCGTGCCCTCCGGCCACCGCGACGCGGGCCAGGTCTTCGGCGCCTCGCCCTGGCAGATGTTCCGCCATGTGCTGCTGCCCGCCTCGCTGCCCGCCGTGCTCGTGGGCGCGCGGATCGCGGCGGGGGTCGCCGTCCTGGTGATCGTGGCCTCGGAGCAGATCGCGGCGTCGAACGGGCTCGGCCATCTGATCTTCGACTCCCGGGCGCTGTTCCAGAACGACGTGATGTTCGTCGGCATCGTCTGCGTCGCCGTGCTCGGCGTCGTCTTCTCCGAACTGGTGCGGATCGCGGGCCGGCTGCTCACCCCGTGGGCGCCGCGCGACCGCGGAAGAAGCCAGTCATGACCGTACGTACGAACCCGCTCGGAGGCTCCATGCGTACCCGCACCCGTCGTACCCGTACCCGTCGTACCCATGCCCGTCGTACCCGTACCCGCACCACCGCCCTCACCACGCTGCTCCTGGCGGGCTCGCTGCTCGCCGCCGCGGGCTGCGCCAAGGAGGACGACACCGACCCCGCGGACGCCGCCGCCTCCGCGAAGCCCCGCGCCGTCAAGGCGGTCGCCGGCTGCGGCAAGGGCAGCTGGACGGACCCCGCGGACCTCGCGCCGGACCGGAAACCGGCCCGCTGCGCCAAGGGCGCGCCCGCCCCTCGGCCCCTGGCGAAGGAACGCGACCTCACCATCGCGACCGGCACGCTCAGCGCCGAGTACGTCGCGCCCCTCCAGATGGCCGTCGAGAAGGGCGAATTCAAGAAGGAGGGCCTGAACGTCGACCTCAAGGTGCTCCCCACTCCCGACGCCCTGCCGCTGCTGGCCAAGGGAGACATCGACGCCCAGTGGGCCGCGCCCGAGGCCGCCGTCATGAACGGCATCACCGGTGGCTTCACCATCAAGTGGGCGGCCGGGAACTTCTCCCCCGACGCCCGGTCCAAGAGCGGCCTGTGGGTGAAGCTGAAGAAGGGCGAGAGCCCCGGGCACGTCCCGATGGCGGGCCGCAGACTCGGCACCATGATCGGCAAGGGTTCGGTCATCTCGTACCCCATGAGCAAGGCCCTGAAGAAGCACGGCGGCGGCCTCGACGAGATCCGGTTCCAGCAGCTGGGTTCCGCGGACGTCCTGACCGCGCTCCAGAACGGCGGCACCGACTCCGCCTGGCTCCTGGACCCGGTCTGGCGCAAGGTCGACGGCGACGAGCGGTACGCCTTCCTCGGCGGCCAGCCCCGGGGCGAGCCGCTCGGCGGCCTCCTGTTCGGGCCGAACTTCCTGACCGAGGACCCGGACGCGGGGGTCGCGCTGCTGCGCGCGTACATCAGGACCGTGAACACGTACTTCGCCGGGGACTACAAGGCGGACAAGGCCTTCGTGACCGAGCTCGCGAAGCTCCTGAAGACCGACGAGGCGGTCCTGAGGTCGACTCCGTCGCTGCGCATGGACTGGGAGATCAGGGCCGGCACGACGGACCGGCTCCAGGCGGCGTACGAGGCCGCGGGCGTCGCCGAGGGCGACCGGGTCCCGGAGGGCAGGGCGGTGGACCGCAGGCTGTACGAGGAGGCGGTGGGCCACAAGCGGTAGCGTCCCGGAACGGTGACGTCCAGGAATGCACCAAGGGCCGGAAAGCTTCGAAAAGCATTCCGGCCCTTGGCCTTCAGTAGCGGGGACAGGATTTGAACCTGCGACCTCTGGGTTATGAGCCCAGCGAGCTACCGAGCTGCTCCACCCCGCGCCGTTGTGTTGTAACCGTACGCCAGCGCCCCCGACCAGCGCAAATCCATTCCCGGCCCGGCGCCCACACCGCCCGTCCCTGCTGTGGGCAGGCGTTCCGCAGGGCGGGTGGGCACAGCCCGCCCGCCGGGCCGCACCCGCCCGGCGGCCGCAAGGCGGGACGAGCGCAGGCGCACGGCACACGAGGGCAGAGCGGACCAAGGCGAGGCAGAGGGCTAAGCGGTCAGCTCCTGCTGCAAGGCCTCACGCAGCCGAGCCGCCCGCTCGGACACCTCAGCGGGCCCCAGCTCGACCGCCCGGGAAGCCCACCGCTGCCCCTCCACCAGCTGCCCGCGCCGAGCGTAGAGCAGCGCGAGCCGCAGCGCCGCGCGCCCGTGCCCCGCGTCAGCGGCCCGCGTCCACCACAGCGCCGCCTCCGGCTCACTGCCCTCGCGGGCCAGCAGTAGCCCGAGGTTGAACGCGCCGTTCCGGCTGCCCGCGTCCGCCGCCAGGCGGTACCACCGGGCCGCCTCGACGACGTCCCCGCGCCCCGCGGCCAGCATCCCGACCCGCACCTGCGCACGCCGGTGCCCCTGCTGGGCAGCCCGCTCGTACCACTCCTCGCACTCGGTCTTCACCGCCACCGGCTCCCCGAGCGCGGGCGGGCCCGCGGCGGAGCGCCGCGCGTCGAGCACGGTGCCCAGGCGGTACGCCGCCTCGGCGCTGCCGCCGCCCGCCGCGCACCGCAGATGCCGCTCGGCCTCCTGCTCGTCGCCCTCCCGCAGCCGCGCGGTGCCCACCTGGAGCGCGGCCTCGGTGTGCCCGGCGGCCGCCGCACGCTCGTACCAGGGCAGGGCCGAGTCCTCGTCGTCACGGGACGCGTACAGGATCCCGAGGTTGAAGGCGGCGTCCACGCTGCCCGCCTCGGCGGCCTTGGAGAACCACGGCTCGGCACCCGCCGCGTCGCCGCCCTGGAGCAGCAGCACGGCGAGCGCGTTGGCGGCCTCGCGGTGGCCGGCGTACGCCGCACGGCGGTACCACTGGTCGGCCTGCGCGGTCCGCCCCTGCTCGGCGCAGAGCAGACCGAGGTTGTACGCGCCGTTCACGTCCCCCGCGTCCATGGCGGCCCTGTACCACCGCTCGGCGGTCTGGGTCTCGCCCCGCTCGGCGTGCAGCGCGCCCAGGGCGTTGGCGGCGTTCCCGTCGCCGTCCTGGGCGGCTTTCAGCCACCAGACGGCGGCGCTCTCCTCGTCGCCCGCGTCGCGCAGCAGGAAGCCGAGGGCGCAGGCGGCACGCGCCTCCCCGTCCTTCGCGGAGTTGAGGTACCAGCGCCCGGCCTCCTTCAGCTCGCCGCGCTGCTCCAGGATCGCGCCGAGGTGCAGGGCGGCCCGCCGGTGGCCGCGCGCGGCGGCCTGGCGGTACCACTGCTCGGCCTCGGCCGCGGCGGAACGCGCGCCTTTGGCCTTGGGGTCGGTCCTGGCGGCCGCCTTGGCGCCGGCCTTGCCGCTGCCGGTGCCGCGCTCGGCGGTGGCCCGCCGGTCCAGGGCGCGGGCGATGCGGTAGGCGGCCTCGCGGTGACCGCGCTCGGCCGACGCCCGCATCCAGCGCTCGGCCCCGACGTCACCGCGGTGTTCGAGAAGATCGGCGAGGGCGTACGCCCCCAGGGCGTGGCCCTGCTCGGCGGACTGCCGCAGCCAGTACTCCGCGGCGGGCTCGTCGCCGCGCTCGCGGTGGTGGCGGCCGAGCGCGTGCGCGGCCGCGGCGGAACCGGCGACGGCGGCGACGCGCCACCATCCGGCCGCCTCGTCGGCGTACCCGCGCTGGTGGAGGAGGACCCCGAGGTTGTTGGCCGCGGCGCGGTCGCCCTCGGCGGTCGCGGCACGCAGCAGAGACTCGGCTCCGTCGAGATCACCGCGGCGCAGCAGAAGGCTTCCGAGGACGCTCATCGCGTCGACGTCTCCGGCCTCCGCGGCCAGTCGATGACGCAACTCCTCGGCGGCCGTCCCGGGATCCTCCCGGTCGGCCGGCTGCACAAACCGCCCTGTCTCCAACAGAGTTGCCTTGTCCCCCATAACGTCCATCGTCGCACCACCTGCAACCTGGGTACACCTGGTATACCGCAGCCAGTGAGGTCACTTCAGCGTTTTGTCGACTTGCCCACAGAGAGATAAGTCAAACACGATTCTCCCAACTCCCCCCTCGGGGAGCACGGTTCGCACAGACCAGCGCACGCCGCCACGGGCCCCGGTCACACACGACGAAGGCCCGGATCCGATAAGGATCCGGGCCTTCGTCTTGAGTAGCGGGGACAGGATTTGAACCTGCGACCTCTGGGTTATGAGCCCAGCGAGCTACCGAGCTGCTCCACCCCGCGCCGTTGTGTTCAAACCGTACCACGGCGCGGAGGGGGTGTTTCGCAGCTGGTCAGCCGCCGTTCTTGTCGCCGTCCTTGTCCGCGTTCTTGTCGGCGTCCTTGTCCGCGTTCTTGTCGCCGCCGTCCTTGTCGGCGTTCTTGTCGCCGCTCGCCCCGCTCTTCTCGCCCGCCTTGTCCTGGGCGTCCTCGGCCCGCTGGAGGGCTTCCTGGAGCTTCTCCTGCGCTTCGCCGTACGCCTTCCAGTCGCCGTCCTTCAAGGCCGTCTCACCGTCCTCGAAGGCCTGCTGGGCGTCGTCCAGGGCGGCCTGCACGGTCGGGTCCTCGGACTTCGGCGGCTCGGTGGGCTCGTCGGTGTCGTCGGCCGGCGGCTTGGTGGTTCCGCCGTCGGCGCCGAACACCTGGTTGAGGCCGTCGCTCAGGGAGTCGGCGAACGCGGTCTCCGTGCCGTACGACACGGCGACCTTCTTCAGGAGCGGATACGCCGATTTACGTCCCTGGACGTACACCGGCTCGACGTAGAGGAACCCGTCGTCCAGGGGCACGGTGAGCAGGTTTCCGTAGAGGACGTCGGAGTCGGCGCCCTTCATGTCCCGGACGAAGTTGCCGACCTCGGTCATCGAGTTCAGCTTGTTCTGGACCTGTTCGGGGCCGTCCACGTCGCCCGTGACTCTCAGCAGCTTCATCGTGCCGAAGTTCTCGCTTCTGGCGTCGGCGTCGACCGTCATGAAGGCGCGCAGGTTCGGGCGCCCGCTGGGGGTGAACGTCGTCGTCAGGGAGAACTGCTGCTGCGTCTGGCCCGGCGTCTTCATGGACAGGTAGTACGGCGGGACCGCGCTGTTGTCCTTCTTCGTCGGGTCGTTCGGCACCTGCCAGGCGTCGGACGCGTTGTAGAACTGGCCCGGGTCCGTGACGTGGTAGAGCGTCAGGAGCTCGCGCTGCACCTTGAACATGTCCTGGGGGTAGCGCAGGTGGTCCATCAGGGTCTTGGGGATGTCGCCCTTGTCCTTGACGGTGTCCGGGAACGCCTTCTTCCAGGTCTTGAGGACCGGGTCCTTCTCGTCCCAGGTGTAGAGCTTGACCTCGCCGGTGTACGCGTCGACGGTCGCCTTCACCGAGTTGCGGATGTAGTTGACCTGGTTCTGCTGGGCCACCACCGCGCGCGCGTCGTCCGACTCCGACAGCGAGTCGGCCGTCGTGTCTCCGAGCGTGGTCCGCGAGGCGTACGGATAGCCGTTGCTCGTCGTGTAGGCGTCGACGACCCACTGGATCTTGCCGTCGACGACCGTCGGGTACGTGTCGCCGTCGATGGTCAGCCAGGGAGCCACCGACTCGACGCGCTCCTTGGGCGTGCGGTTGTAGAGGATCCGCGAGCCGTCGCCGATCGCGCCGGAGTACAGCATCTGCGGCTCTCCGAAGGAGACCGCGTAGGCGGCGCGGTTGATCGGGTTGGAGAGGTTGACGCCGCTGTCGCCCTTGTAGCTGTACGTCTTCTGGCCGCCCCCGTCCTCTTCGTAGTCGAGCTCCTTCTGGGGCCCGCCCACGATCGAGTACTGGGTGGTCTTCTCGCCGTAGTAGATCCGCTGCTCGTACGGGCCGAGGTTGCCGGTGGTCGGCAGGCCGGACTCCGTGAAGTCCGGGGCGCCCTTGGAGCCCTTCTTCGTCTCGGTGCCCTTGGCCGTCACCATGCCGTAGCCGTGGGTGTAGGCGAAGTGGTCGTTGATCCAGTTGCGCTTGTCGAGCTTGTCGAGGCTGAGCTCACGCAGACCGACGATGGTGTCCTGGCCGTTGTAGCGGTCCACGTCCAGGGTCTTCGGGAAGCGGTAGTACTCGCGCTCCTGCTCCAGCTGCTGGAACGTCGGCGAGACGATGTTCGGGTCGTTCAGCCGGTAGTTGGCGGCCGAGTCCGCGTCGCTGCGCTTCTTCTTGGGGTCCTCGTCGGCCTTGCCCGCGCCCTTGTAGTCCTCGGGCTTCACACCGCTGATGCCGTACGCGTCGCGCGTCGCCTCGATGTTCTTCTCGATGTACGGCGCTTCCTTGGCCTGCTCGTTCGGCTGGACCTGGAACTTCTGCACGATGGCCGGGTACAGACCGCCGATGAGGATGGCGGAGAGGACCATCAGGCCGAAGCCGATGACCGGCAGCTGCCAGGTGCGGCGCCACAGCGTGCCGAAGAAGAGCAGCGCGCAGATGACGGCGATGCAGAACAGGATGGTCTTCGCCGGCAGGTACGCGTTCGCGTCCACGTAGCGAAGGCCCGTCCAGTCGCCCGTCGCCTTGAAGTCACTGGACTTCACCGCGAGGCCGTACCGGTCGAGCCAGTACGCCACCGCCTTCAGCGTCACGAAGACGCCGAGCAGCACCGACAGGTGCCCGGTGGACGCGGCCGTGGCGCGCGCTCCGGGGCTGGTGATCCGCAGCCCGCCGTACAGGTAGTGCGTGAGGGCGGCGGCGATCAGGGAGAGCACGGTGGCCGCGAAGCCGAAGCCGAGCATGAAGCGGTACCACGGCAGGTCGAACGCGAAGAACGACACGTCCAGCTTGAACTGCGGGTCCTTCTGGCCGAAGGAGACGCCGTTCACCCACAGGAGCCACGTGCGCCACTGGCCCGCCGCGGAAGCGCCCGCGATCAGACCGACGAGCGTGGCGATGCCGAGCAGCAGCCACTTCTTGTACGGCGCGATGCTCATGCGGTACCGGTCGAGGCTCTGCTGCTCCATCGACATGGCACTCAGCGGCGGGCGCAGCCGGTGCGCCAGCCAGATGTTCAGTCCGACCGCGGCCGCCATCAGGAGGCCGAAGACGAAGAACAAGCCGATCTTGGTCCACAGGGTCGTCGTGAAGACCGACGAATAGTTGACCGAGCGGTACCACAGCCAGTCCGTCCAGAACCCCGCGAACATGACGAACACCATGGCGAGAACCGCCAGGATGCCCAACGTCATGAGCAGGGTCCGGACGCGACGGGACGGTCGGCCCACTCTGATCCGTGGCCCCGTCGGGCCTCCGCCGCGGTCCGGCATCTGGAAAGCCAAGGTGCGCACCTCGAAGTTCGATGTTGATTCTGTTGATCCGTCAGGGCCCGGTGATCGTGGACCCACACCTATGCAACTTACTCACGCTTTACTCGGTTCCCGTTTCTCGGGACTAACGAGGCAGGATTGTGACCATGTCCAACACTCCCATGGCAGCGAGCCCCCTCACCCGTGCCGTACTCGAGATCGACGAGTACGCGTCCGGCCTCGGCTGGGACCGGCCCGCACGCCTCTTCGCGCTCGTCGACACGGCGCGACTGCGCTCCCAGGAACCCGGCCTCGCCGACCAGCTCGGCCTCGACAACTCTCCCGAGGTGACCGGCCTCACCCCCATCGAGCAGGAGGAGATCCCGGAGGGCAAGCCGCTGGACGAGTTCCTCGGCACCATCGCCTGGCCGGACGCCGTGGTGGGCTGCGCGCTCACGGTGGAGCGGCTGATGCTGCCCCCGTCGGCGGAGACGTCCGTCCCCGAAGGGCTCAGCGAGACCCAGCTCGCGAAGTGGGTGGCCGAGCACCCGGACCGCCAGGAGGTCCGCATGACGGTCGCGGTGCTCCGTGACGGGGCGCGCGAGTCGGCCCTGCGGCTGCGCGAGAAGGACTCGCCCACCGAGGTCCTCACCGGGTCCGACCTGGTTCCGGGGCTGGCCGAGGCGCTGTCGGCCACGTTCGCCGACTGACCCCGCCGCCGTCTCCCGTACGCGGGTGGGGTCGCCCTCACCCGCGTACGCCCCGCCCGGGACCCTGCCGCCGAATTTCTGTGTGCCTGCGTGCCTGTGTGCCTGCGTGTCCGGGTGGCCGCTACTTCTTGGCCGTGCACTGCGGCAGGTCCGCGGTGTCGCCCTTGCGGATGGCGTCGAGGGAGTCCACCGCGTCGTCGATGGTGTTCACCTTGACCAGCGTGAGGCCGTCCGGGACGTCCTTGGCCGCCGTGGCGCAGTTGTCCTTCGGCGTCAGGAAGTACTCCGCGCCCTTGGCGCGCGCGCCGACCGTCTTCATGCCGATGCCGCCGATCGGGCCGACCTTGCCGTCGTCGTCGATCGTGCCGGTGCCGGCCACGAAACGGCCGCCGGTGAGGTCGTCCGGGGTGAGCTTGTCGACGATGCCGAGCGCGAACATCAGGCCGGCGCTGGGGCCGCCGACGTCGGCGAGCTTGATGTCGATGGTGAAGGGGAACGTGTGATCGGTCCCCGCCTTGATGCCGACCACCGCGCGGCCGTCGTCCTCCGCCTTCTCCGTGGTGATCTTGATCTCGTCCGTCCGGGTCGGCTCCTTGCCGGCCTTCTCGGCGGCGGCCGCCTCCTTGACGGGGACCACGCTGAAGACGACGTCCTGGCCGGCCTTGCGCTTGGTGACCAGCTTGGCGACGTCCGTCATCTCCTTCACGGGCGTGCCGTCGACCTTCCTGATGACGTCGCCCGCGTGCAGCTTGCCCTCGGCGGGGCTGTCCTTGAAGACGGTCGAGACGACCACCTGGGACTTCACCGGGAGGTCCAGCTCCTTGAGCGCCGCGACCTTGGCGCTCTCCTGGGACTGGCTGAACTCCTCGGCGTTCTCCTGGGTCGACTGCTGCTCGGTCTTGCCGTCCGGGTAGAGGGTGTCGTGCGGCACCACGATGTTGTCGTGGGCCAGCCACCCGTACACGGCCTCCGCGATGTTCATGTTGTAGTCGGCACTCGTGACCCGGACCGTCGTCATGTTGAGGTGACCGGTCGTCGGATACGTCTTGTGGCCGGAGATCTGGAGCACCGGCTCGCCGCCGTGGTCGCCGAGGGTGTTCACCGTGGGACCCGGGGACATCTCCGAGTACGGCACTTTGATGAGCACTCCGGCGCAGAGCAGCGCGATCAGCATCAGGGTGGAGGCGAGCATCGTCGCGGTGCGGCGTGGCATGGAACGACAGTACGGGACCTGCCTGTCGGTGCACCGCTGGGGCCGGTCCGTACGGGGCCCAGGAGGCCCTCAGAGGCCCCCTGTGGACGTCGGGGGCCCGATGGCTCAGGTTCCCGAGTGGGACTTGTCCATCGCCTCGCGGAAGGCCGCGTAGCCGTTCAGTTCGCTGTGGTCTCCGGTCTTGCCGGACTTGCGGTTGCGCGCGGCCCAGCCACCCCACAGACCCGCACCGACAGCTGCCGCAAGCGGAATCAGCAACCAGGCAAGTGACGCCATGTCGACCTCCCGACCCCATGAGCGAACGCAACTGACAGATCAGCAGATTAACCATCCGCTGCGACAACGCTCACGCCAGGGGTCGGGTTACGCAACCGGAGACTCTTGGGGCCAACTGGCCCGGTGGAGGCGGCCGGAGATCAGCAGGCGCCGACCCACTCCTCCTGGCCGTCGGAGAAGCGCTGGTGCTTCCAGATCGGCACCTCGTGCTTGAGGTCGTCGATCAGCTTGCGGCAGGCGGCGAAGGCCTCCGCGCGGTGCGGGCAGGAGACCGCCACGACGACGGCGAGGTCGCCCACCGCCAGGTCGCCCACCCGGTGGACGGCGGCCAGGGCGCGCACCGGATACTCGGCGGCGACCTTCTCGGCCACCCGGCGCATCTCGACCTCGGCCGTCGGATGGGTGGAGTACCCGAGCTCGTCGACGTCCGCACCGCCGTCGTGGTTGCGCACCGTCCCCACGAAGAGCGCCGTACCGCCCGCGGCCTCGTCGCCGACGGCCCGGAAGACCTCGTCCAGGGAGAGCGGTGCGTCGCGGATCGCGAGGAGCCTGATGGGGTCCTGCGCGGCCTGCTCGCCGGGGTGGTCGTTCGTGGTGCGTGCCATGCGGCCATGGTGCCGCACGGCACGGACATCACGGAATAGCGCTTTCGCCCGGCACACGCGCGTGCCGCGTTGGAGTTCTCTACAGGCCCGCGGCACGGCCCTGCGTGCCTCAGATCCGGCGCCGCGCCTTCCGGGCGCGCCGCACCACCGCCGCGGCGCCCAGCAGCGCGACCGTCGCGCCCGCGGCACCCGCCGCCGTCGCGTCCTTGCGGCCGAGCCGGCGTCCCGCCACGGTCCGGCGCCCCGCGACCTCCTCCAGGAGCTCCCCGAGCACCTCCTCGTTGGTCCACCGGGGCCGCCAGCCCGCGTCGTGCAGCCTGCTGACGCTGACCACCCACGGGTACATCGTGTACGCGAGGTCCCCGGCCGGGGACGGGGTGAGGCCGATCCGGTGCAGCCGCGCGGCGGCGCCCAGGGCCACCGTGGAGGGCAGCTCCATGCGCCGGATCTCGCTGAGCTCCTCGACCTCCTCCTGCTCCAGCCAGCCGTCGCAGCCGACCGCGAGCTCGCCGTCGACCTTCTCCAGGACGGCGTACTCCAGAGCGCTGCACAGGTCCTCGACGTGGCAGAACTGCCAGGCGGGGCGCGAGCCCGCCACCACGAGCAGCCGGGGCGACTCGAAGTAGCGCGTGAGGGCGGTGTCCGTGCCGCCCACCAGGATCGCGGGCCGCACCACGGTGACGTTCAGACCGGGGTGGGCGCGGGGCGCCCGCCGGGCGAGCCGCTCGACCTCCAGGAGGTCGCCGACGCCGGTCGCCTCCGCGGTGGCGCGCAGTTCGGCGTCCTCGGAGAGGGGCAGTTCGTTGTCCTCCAGCGCCCCGTAGACCATCGCCGACGTGCAGAGCACGACACGGTGGACACCGGCCGCGGCGGCGGCCGTGAGGACGGTCTGCGTGCCCCGTACGTTGTACGCCGTACGGGCCGCGGCGTCCGTCTCCAGGTCGAGGTCGAGCGCGAGGTGGACCACGACGTCCGCGCCCCGCAGCTTCTCGGCGATGGCCGGGTCCCTGACGTCCAGGATGTGCCACTGGGCCTGGGCGCACTCGCCCCGCCGCTCGTCGATGGCGATGACCTGCTTGATCTCCTCGGACGCGGCCAGGCGCTCGGTCAGGAGCGCGCCCACGCCGGAGGCGGCGCCGGTGACGGCGACCACGGGCCCGCGGACAGGGGCCGGAGTAGAAAGGTTTCGCGCTGCGCGAACCTGTGGATCTGGGGAACTCACCAGGCGTCTCCAGCGGTTGTCTTCAGTAGATACGCGCATGACGCGTACGTACCAGGTGGCATCCATCCTGCCGCAGGCCATGAGTCGGCGAAGCACTGAGGCCCGATCCCGTCACGGTGTCTACGCTGGGTGGTGTTGTAGGGCAGCCGCCGCCGGAACAGTACCGGCGGCCTGACGAGCCGAGGAATCCCGTGAGTGACACCCCATTCGGATTCGGCCTTCCGCCGGAGGAGCCGGAGAACGGCGACGAGGGCAAGAAGAAGGACAGCCCCGGAGGGGGACAGGGTGCGGGCGGCCCTGGGAACCCGTTCGGCTTCGGCGGCCTGCCCGGCGCCGGCGGCCCGGGCGGCGACAACCCCTTCGCCGCGATGTTCGGCTCGATGAACCCGAACGACCTGGGCGCCGCCTTCCAGCAGCTCGGCCAGATGCTCTCGTACGAGGGCGGCCCGGTGAACTGGGACATGGCCAAGGACATCGCCCGCCAGACCGTCTCCCAGGGGACGCCCGACGGCACCAAGGACGCGAGCGTCGGCCCCGCCGAGCGCGGCGCGGTCGAGGAGGCCATCCGCCTCGCCGACCTGTGGCTCGACGACGCGACGTCCCTGCCGTCCGGCTCGGGCCTCGCGGTGGCCTGGAGCCGCGCCGAGTGGGTCGAGGCGACCCTCCCCGTGTGGAAGGAGCTGGTCGACCCGGTCGCCGAGCGTGTCGGCCTGGCCATGGGTGACGTGCTCCCCGAGGAGATGCAGGCCATGGCGGGCCCGCTGATCGGGATGATGCGCTCCATGGGCGGCGCCATGTTCGGCCAGCAGATCGGCCAGGCCGTGGGCGTGCTCGCGGGCGAGGTCGTCGGCTCCACGGACATCGGCCTTCCGCTCGGCCCGTCCGGCAAGGCCGCCCTCCTCCCGGCGAACGTCGAGGCCTTCGGCAAGGACCTGGGCGTCCCGCAGGACGAGGTCCGGCTCTATCTCGCGCTGCGCGAGGCCGCCCACCAGCGGCTCTTCGCCCACGTGCCGTGGCTGCGCTCGCACCTGTTCGGCGCGGTCGAGGGGTACGCCCGCGGCATCAAGGTCGACACCGCCAAGCTGGAGGACGTGGTCGGCCAGCTCGACCCGCAGAACCCCGAGCAGCTTCAGGAAGCGCTCCAGCAGGGCATGTTCCAGCCGGAGGACACGCCCGCCCAGAAGGCCGCCCTGGCCCGCCTGGAGACGGCTCTCGCGCTCGTCGAGGGCTGGGTGGACGCGGTCGTGCACGCGGCGGCCAAGCCCCGCCTGTCGTCCGCCGACGCCCTGCGCGAGACGCTGCGCCGCCGCCGTGCGTCGGGCGGTCCCGCGGAGCAGACCTTCGCCACGCTCATCGGCCTTGAGCTGCGTCCGCGCCGGCTTCGGGACGCCTCGCGCCTGTGGGCCTCGCTCACGGACGCACGCGGCGTGGACGGCCGTGACGGCCTGTGGGCCCACCCGGACATGCTGCCGACGGCATCGGACCTGGACGACCCGGACGGCTTCGTGCACCACGAGCAGCTGGACTTCTCCGAGCTGGACAAGATGCTCGGCGAGGCGGCGGGCGGCTCGGCCAAGCCGGACCTCAAGAAGGACACCGGTGACACCGGGGCCGCCGGGGACACCGGGACCGCCGGGGAGACCGACAAGGAGCAGGGCGGCACCGAGGGCGACGGCGAGAAGTGAGCCTTCACGACGACGCGGTCCTCGTGCTGAAGGGCTACGAGGACCAGGAAGAACTGCGCCAGTACTACCTGGACCACCTCGCCGCCCATCCCGAGGACGGCATGTGGAAGGCCTGCACGGACGGACACCTGACGGGCAGCGCCCTGGTGGTCGACCCCGAGCGCGGGCGGGTGCTGCTGACGCTGCACAAGAAGCTGCGGATGTGGCTTCAGATGGGCGGCCACTGCGAGCCGGGCGACCCGACGCTGGCCGCGGCCGCGCTGCGTGAGGCCACCGAGGAGTCGGGCGTGCCGGGCCTGACGCTGCTGCCGGGCGGCCCGGTCCGCCTGGACCGGCACCCGATCCCGGGCCCCTGCACGCAGCACCTGGACGTGCAGTACGCCGCGCTGGCTCCCGCCGACGCCGTCGAGGCGATCAGCGACGAGTCACTGGACCTGCGCTGGTTCGCGTACGACGAGGTGGCGGAGGTCGCCGACACGTCGGTCGTACGCCTGGTGGAAGCAACAAGGGCGCGACTTTAAGAGGGCGCCCTAGGGGCGCCCCGAAGGGGCGCGGGGAACCGCGCGACCAGCCACAGCCGGTCCGCGGTTCCCCACGCTCCTGTCATGTCACTGCTCCCGCCCCCGCGCGGGGGCTAGCTCCAGACGTTGCCCTGGTTCTGCCCCCGGGCCCCCTGCTGTCCCATGCCGAACTGTGCCCGCGCGCCCTGTCCGATGACGGCGTTCTGCGGCGGCAGCAGCTCGCTCGGCTGGACGAGGGCGTACCCCTGGCCCATGAAGCTGAGCTCCCAGCCCTCACCGGTGTTGCCGCGCCGCCGCCACACCCCGGAGGAGTGCGTCTGGGCCTGCATCTGCACCCGCAGGCCGTTCGACCAGGCGACGACCGCGTCGGCGTCGGCGTTCACGTACTGGTCCGGCGTGACCTGGAGCATCAGCGGCTGGCCCGACGTCATCAGGGCGACCTTGCCGCGGCCCGTGATGTTGAGCTGGTACTTGCCCGAGCCGGAGATGCCGTACTGGCTGTCCACGGCGATGACCTGGTGGGTCAGCGACGAGTCGAGCGCGAGGACGTAGCTGCTGTCCACGGTCAGGCCGTCCTGGTCCACGTCCACCACGTGGATGTACTGGGCCAGGTTGGCGAGGTAGACCGTGCCCTGGCCGTGGCAGCGCATGAGGTCGAGACCCTCGCCGGTGTGCGCGCGGGCCCGCTGGTTGCCCTGGCTCTGGTACTCGGCGTCGAACTCGACCAGGCCCTGGTAGGCGACCATGGCGCCCTTGCGGGCCAGGACGTCGTCGTGCCCCGTGAGGGCGACCCGCAGCAGCTGCGGGTTCTGGACGGCGTAGCGCTCCTGGGTCTGCTGCTCGGTGTGCGCGAAAAGTGAACTCTGCATGGTGTCCTGCTCCCCCTCAGCCCCGGGCCCGGAGACGGTCGGTGCTGTCCTCGCTGGGCTGTACGACGACGATGCCCTCGCCGGAGAAGCCCATCTGGTAGGCCTCGCCGCTGCCGCGCCCGATGAGCGAACCGGCCTTGAAGCTGCGCTTGCCCTTCACCTTGAGGTTCGGGGACCACGCGATCAGGGCGTCCGGGTCGACGTACGTCTCGTCCTCGCCGCGTCCGCAGTCGACGACGATCGGCGTGCCGCGGGAGGTCAGCGCCACCCAGCCCTGGCCGGAGATCTTGATGTTCCACAGGCCCTGGCCGGCGAACTTGGCCAGGCCCTTGACCCGCTCGACGCCCCACTGGAGGCTCGCGTCGAAGGCCAGGAGGTTCGTGCCGTTCACCGAGAGCGAGTCGCCCGCGAGGTTGATGACGACGACGTCGGCCCCGTAGTCGGCGAGGTAGAGCAGGCCGTCTCCGGAGCACTTCATCAAGGGCGCGCCCTCGCCGGTCATCCACTCCCGCGCGATCTGGCGCACGGCGGGCGGATTGGGCTCGTACTGCACGAACCCTTCGTAGGCGACCATCGAGCCCACGCGCGCGAGGAGGTCGTTTCCGGTCTGCATCGCCACCTTGAGCATGTGGTGGCCGTGGTTCTCCATACGGGCGGCAACGGGCGCCGGGGCGAAGCCCGAGAGTTGCTGATTCATGACGGGCTCCCTCAGACCTCGAACGGCTGGACGATGATGAAGTTTCCGGGCGCACCCCGGAACTGGAGGTTCACGCTCTCCCCCGTGGAGCCCGCGTACGCGTTGCTGCGCAGCCGCACCTGGCTGGAGACGATCGCCTGAGCCGCCGCCGACCAGGCGACCACGGCGTGGCAGTCGGCGAACGTCGTCGGCGTGACGGGCAGGACGACGGGCACGCCGTGCGTCTTGACGACGACCGTGCCGGTGCCCTGGAACTGCATGACGAACAGCGCCCCGCCGGGAATCCCGTGGCCCTCGATCCTGCGCACCTCGTGCTGGAGGGACTCGTCGAACGCGAGGACATTCTCCGCGGAGACACAGATCGCGTCGCCCTGGAGCTCGATGGGGTGCAGATGCGTGGCCTCCTCGGCGAGGAAGACCTGGCCGCGGCCCGAGCAGCGCATCAGCTGCATCTCCTGGCCGGTGGAGTTGCCCACGACGCGGCCGGCGAAGCCCGCGCCCTTGTAGCTGAACTCGACCTTGCCCTGGTAGAGCACCATGCTGCCCTGCCGGGCGAGCACGGCCTGCTCGCTGACGCCGAGGTCGACGCGGACCAGCTTGTCGTTCTGCTGCGTCCAGCGCTGACCGGTGGGGGCCTCGCGGTACTTCTGGAGGGCCGCGGCCACTCCGGCGCCCTGCGGGGCCGCGCCCTGCCCAGCGGCGGGCTGACCGGGGAACTGACCGGGGGGCTGCTGGCCGTAGCCGGGCGGCATCGGGGCGCTCGGCTGCTGGCCGTAGCCGGGCGGCGGGGGCGCGGACTGGCCGGGGACCTGGCCGAACTGCGGCTGGTGGGGCGCCTGGGGCTGCTGGGGCTGGTGGGGTGCTTGGCCGGGCTGCTGGCCGTACGGCGCGGGAGCCGGCGGGGGCGGGACCGTGCCGCCGGGCGGCTGGTTCAGCGGCGCCACGATGGTCTGCGCGGCGTGCACCGAGGGGTCCGCCGGTGCCGGGGCGGGCGGCGGGGTGGCGCCCTGCGGGGGCGCGAAGTGCTGGGCGGGAGCGGGAGCGGGGGCCGGGGCGGGAGCCGGGGCCGGGGTCTGCGCGGGTGCGGCGGGGGCGCCGAACGCGGGCGGGGCGGCGGCCTGGGCGGGCGGCGCGAAGGCCGGGGCGCCGGTGGGCTGCGGTGCCTGCGGGGCGGGCTCCTCCTCGGCGACCTCGCCGCCGAAGTTCCTCAGGAGCGCGTCGAGACCGCCGTCGAAGCCCTGGCCGATGGCGGCGAACCGCCAGACGTCCTTCAGGTAGAAGTCGCCCAGCATCACGGCACGTTCCGTGGAGAACTCGGCGCCGTTGAAGGAGTAGCGGGCCACTTCCTCGCCGCCCGCGACGATCCGGATGTATCCGGGGGCGACCTGCGACATCTGTCCCGCGCCGTCGATCGTCGCGGTGAACGACAGCTTCTGGATCTTCGCCGGGATGCGGTCGAGCGTGACCCGGAAGGACTCCGTGTCGCCCGCCTGGGCGCCGAGAAGCTGGATGGACTCCTCGGGCGACTTCGGCTGGTTGAAGAAGATGAAGTAGCTGTCGTCCGACAGGCGCTCGTCCGCGTCCAGGCCGAAGCAGCTGATGTCGAAGCTCAGTCCGGGGGCGGAGATCTGCACGCCTACGTACAGATCGGTCCCAGCGGTGAGGTCACTGATCTTGGCCTTGTGGCCGCGTTGGAATTCCCTGGCCATACGTAACGACCGTCCCCCATCCCGAATGTAAATGCGTCGCGTCAGGCTAACCGGAAAGTCCGACGGCGGACCAAGCCGGTACAGACCCGGTACACAACGTCCGCGGGCGGGGGAAGTTCACTCGTCGCGGGCGGCGGGCAGGTGGGGCAGCCGGTCGGCCGCGACCACACCTTCGAGGTACCCACGGGCCCGTTCCGTACGGGGATAGGCCTCGAGGAGCTGCCAGAAATTGGGGCCGTGCCCGGGGACGAGCAGGTGGGCGAGCTCGTGGACGAGGACGTAGTCGACGACGTACTCGGGCATGCCCTGCAACCGGTGCGAAAGGCGGATGCTGCCCTCCGACGGGGTGCACGAGCCCCACCGGGTGTTCTGGTTCGTGACCCAGCGAACGGAGGCGGGCCTGGCCCGGCCGCCGAAGTACTGCTCGGAAAGCCGCTCGGCGCGCTCGGCGAGTTCCGCGTCGCCCAGGACCCGTTTGCTCTCCTGGGCCGCGAGCTTGTCCAGCATGACGTTGACCCAGCGCTGCTCCTCGGCCTCGGACATCCGGGCGGGGATGAGCACGACGGTCCGGTCGCCCTCGCGGTACGCGGAGACCGTTCTGCGGCGGCGGGCGCTCCGTCTGACCTCGACCGCGCTCGCCCCCGAGCCGGGTGGCGGCGGGCTGGTCATGCTGCGCTGTGGGTTTCCGGCGCGGTGCAGTGGGTCGGCGGGCACGCCCCGACGTTACCCGCTGGGCGTGGGGGAAGTCCCGCCTCCGGGACGGTTCGGCGGGGTATCGCTCCCCGTGCGATCGATTAGTACGACGAATACCCCCAGCCTGTGGACAACGTTCCGCGACTGTTCGCCGAGGCGGGCATTCTGGCTGTCGACCGGTGGTGCGGACGGGAACGGCGCCACAGAAGCACGGGGGACGAAGACCATGTATCCGATCTTGAAACCGGCGTTGCGGCGCGGCTGGCGCGATCTGAACACGATCCAGTTCGGCGTGGCGCCCGCCCACGCCCTGGTGCTGGGTCCCGTCGACACGGCGACGGGCAGCTTCCTCCAGCTCCTGGACGGGACACGCGGGCTGCCGCTCCTGCGCGAGGAGGGCAAGCGGATGGGCCTGCCCGACGACCACGTGGACACGCTGGTGCGGCGGCTGTCCAGGGCCGGGCTCGTCGACGACGCGCGGGGCGGCGGCGAGGCGGCCGAGGCCCTACGCGAGCGGACGGCGGCCATGGACCGGCTGCGCCCGGACCTCGCCGGTCTTTCGGTGGTGACCCGCGAGCCGGGCGACGGGATGCGGCGGCTTGCGGCCCGCCGCGCGGGGCGGGTGCAGGTGCGGGGCGCGGGCCGGGTGGGAGCGGTGGTGGCCTCGGTCCTGTCGGGGGCGGGCGTGGGGCAGGTCGACGTGATGGAGGGCGGGGTCGTCGAACCCTGGGACGTGGCGCCGGGCGGGCTGCCCGCCGAAGCGGTCGGCGACCGCAGGGACACCGCGGCGCGGCGGGCGGTGCGGCAGTGGGCTCCGGACCGGCCGCCCCGCCGGGCCCGGGGAGAAGGCGAGGCGGGGCTGTCCCTCGTGATCCTCGCGCCGCGGGACGGGCTGGACGTCCACGCGCCCGATCCGCGCGCCGCCGAGGCACTCGTCACATCGGGGACCCCCCATCTCTACGCGGGGGTGATCGAGGGAACCGGAGTGGTGGGGCCGCTCGTCCTCCCGGGGACGACGGCCTGCGCGAACTGCCTGGCGCTTGGCCGCGCCGAGCGGGACCCGACCTGGCCGCGCATGCTGGCACAGTGGCGTTCAGGACGTGCCCGCCCGGTCCACGCCTGCGATCTGGCACTGTCGACCACGGTCGCCGGCCTCGCCGCGGCGCACGCCCTGGCCTTTCTGGACGGAGCGGCACCGGCGAGCGCGGGGGTCCGCTGGGAGGCGTCCGTGCCGGGATTCGACTGGCACGCACGGCCGGTGCCACCGCATCTCACGTGCCCGTGCGGGGCGGGTGTGATGGATAAGGGGGAACACCCCACCGGGGACGAAGAGCCGCACGACACAATGGCCGGGTAACCGCCTGCGAGGGCGTGGCTGTCTGGGACTTGGAGGGGCGCATGTCTGATCTTCCCCGGAAGGCGGTAACCCGAACCGCCAAATTGGCCGCGCTGCCACTCGGCTTCGCCGGGCGGGCGACCTGGGGGCTCGGGAAGCGGATCGGCGGCAAGTCGGCGGAGATCGTCGGCCGTGAGCTCCAGCAGCGCACGGCGGAGCAGCTGTTCAAGGTGCTCGGCGAGCTCAAGGGCGGGGCCATGAAGTTCGGCCAGGCCCTGTCGGTCTTCGAGTCGGCGCTGCCGGAGGAGGTCGCGGGGCCCTATCGCGCCGCGCTGACGAAGCTCCAGGAAGCGGCGCCGCCGATGCCGACGCGCACGGTGCATACCGTGCTCGCGGAGCGCCTGGGCGAGGACTGGCGCGAGTTGTTCCTGGAATTCGAGGACAAGCCGGCCGCGGCCGCCTCGATAGGCCAGGTCCACCGCGCGGTGTGGGCGGACGGTCGCGAGGTCGCGGTCAAGGTGCAGTATCCGGGGGCGGGCGAGGCGCTGCTCTCGGACCTGAACCAACTCAGCCGGTTCGCCAAGCTGCTCGGACCGCTGATCCCGGGCATGGACATCAAGCCGCTCATCGCCGAGCTGCGCGACCGCGTCTCCGAGGAGCTCGACTACGGCCTGGAGGCCCAGGCCCAGCGCGCGCACGCCGAGGAGTTCGCGGACGATCCGGACGTCGTGGTGCCGGGCGTGGTGCACCAGTGCGATCAGGTCCTGGTGACCGAGTGGATGGACGGGACGCCGCTCTCGGACATCATCGCGGACGGCACCCAGGAGCAGCGGGACCGGGCGGGACAGCTCCTCGCCCGTTTCCTCTTCTCGGGTCCGGCGCGCACCGGCCTGCTGCACGCCGACCCGCATCCGGGCAACTTCCGCCTCGTGCCGGACGAGAAGGACGGCTGGCGGCTCGGGGTCCTCGACTTCGGCACGGTCGACCGGCTGCCCGGCGGGCTCCCCCCGACCATCGGCCGCTCCCTGCGGATGACGCTGGACGGCGAGGCCGACGCGGTCTACGCGATGCTGCGCGAGGAGGACTTCGTCCAGGAGTCCGTGGAGCTCGAACCGGACGCGGTGCTCGACTATCTGCTGCCGATCATCGAGCCGATGCTGGTGGAGGAGTTCACCTTCACTCGCGGCTGGATGCGCGGCCAGGCGGCGCGGGTGGCCGATCCCCGCTCCCCCGCCTATCAGCTGGGCAAGCGGCTGAACCTCCCGCCGTCGTATCTGCTGATCCACCGTGTGACGTTGAGCACGATCGGGGTGCTCTGTCAGCTCGGGGCGACCGTGCGGATGCGGGAGGAGCTGGAGGAGTGGCTGCCGGGCTTCCTGGAGGAGGAGCCGGACGGTCACGAAGAACAGGAAGAGCTGGAGGCGGACGACCCGGCGGCCGGAGCCTGAGGCTCACCACCGGGTGGCTTGAGGCTCACCACCGGGTGGGCCTGAGGCTCACCACCAGGGGGAGTCGAGGCGGCCCTCGATGGCTCTGAGGTTCTCGCGGGCGCAGGAGTCGCAGAAATAGCGACGCACGCCGTTCTCCACGGAGCAGGTCCAGGTGGGCGGCGTGCCTTCGGCGACCGTGCCGCAGCGGGAACACACGAGTTGCTCGGCATTCTCGCTGCCCGCGGGCTGAGGAGTCTGCTGGTCCACCCTGCGACCCTATCGCCGCTCCCGGGGGTTCGCAGGGCACAACGCACCGCGGGGGCCGGTCCGTTCGGACCGGCCCCCGCGGGCATCGTGGTGAAGCTCGTCGGTCGCGTCAGCGTGTGGGCCGACGCGTCACTGCATGACGGCGAGGGCGAGCGCGCGCCGGGCACGCAGCGACGCGCGCTCGGCGCGGCGCTGCATCCGACGGGCCGCCATCAGACGGACGGCGGGGCGCTGGGCCTCGGCCTCCCGCATGCGTTCGTGCATATGCGCACGAGCCATGGCTTCTGGGATGAGTTGCATCTCGCGGGTCCTGTTCTGACGCGAGTCGTTCGCGCCGGTGGTGGTGAAGTCCGGGGTGGCGGAGCCTGCGGGCTCGGCGGTGGCTGCCTTCATCGGGGCCTGCTTCTTGGGGTCGTGCGTCAGGGGGCGATCGATGGTTCCGGCGGTGTTCATGCGGCGACCGGGTTCTTGCGCGGACGCCCACGCGGACGCTTGCGGGCCACGACGACACCCTGGACGAAGAGCTCGCCGCCCCAGACGCCCCACGGCTCACGCCGCTCCTTGGCGCCGGCGAGGCAGGCCTCCATCAGCGGGCAGGTGCGGCAGAGCGACTTGGCGTACTCGACGTCGGCGGGCGACTCGGCGAAGAAGACCTCGGGGTCGTAGGCACGGCAGGGAACGGGTACGCCGAGGTTCTCGATGGCGTCGTCGAGCGCGGTGAGCGCGGTGAGGGGAGTCAAGGTCGGGTCCTCCGTGGGAGCGGGCGGCGGGAGAGTCTCTGAAGGCGGTACGGACGGGGCGTGCGCTTCGAGTTGCACGGTGGTGTTTTCCTCGTCTGGTCGTGCCGGCCTGGGTCGGCCGGTTGGCGGCTGGTACCGGGTCTTGCTCGGCCCCTTCGCTCCGTCATCCCGTTTTGGGGAAAACAGAAGGGCCGCGGATCCCGGGTGGGGTTCCGCGGCCCTGAAGGCGCCGGTCTGATCGAGGATCAGACTGGATCACTCCAGGGTTCGAGCCCACGGAAGGCCCACATCGTGTGGTGCTGGTGCTGCGTCGTCTGCTTCTTGGATCCGGCACCGGCGGCGGCAAAGGCATAGGCCTGCGCCTGAGCCGTCACTACTGCTTCCGGTGCCTTGGTCGCTCGCTCGCTGCCTTCATTGACCTCACGCATCGGAAGCACGGCGACAGCGGTACCGAGGGTGCGCGGGCGGGCCAGAGGCAGGACGGAGGACTCCGGACGGACGGCGGCGGCAGCAATGCCACCGGACAGACCGGTGCCCAGGTTCGAGAAGCCGAGCAGGCAGGAAGCGACGACCGAGCGATCGGTCATTTTCGCGGTGCTGATGAAGCTCTTGTTGATGCTGATCACTGGAATCGCCTCCTCTCGGCGTCTATGGGATCGGCCGGGACCGATCCTGCGGGCTATTAAGTACAGCACGGGGCGAGGGCTTCGGAGAAGCCGCCGTTCCCGTGCTTAAGAACCTATGGGTCTTCCTTGCGCATGCGCAAACTATTTTTTCGACGAGTTTGAATCAGTCGACATCGGCGCCCCTTACACGCTCCTCACCTGCACAAATGGCGAGGACATCGGAGCCGAAGCGATTCAGCTTGCGGACGCCGACGCCGGGAATGCGGGCCAGCTCGCCCTCCTCGTCCGGCGAGGCCTCCGCGATGGCCATCAGGGTCTTGTCCGTGAACACGCAGAAGGCGGGCTGTCCCAGGAGCTCGGCCTGGCCCTCGCGCCACTCCCGCAGGCGTTCGTACAGCCCCTCGTCCATGTCGGACGGGCAGTCCTCGCACCGCATCAGCTTCATCTCGCCCGCGTCGGTCAGGGACCGCCCGCAGACCCGGCAGCGGGCCGGTGACCTGCTCGTCCTCCGGCGGCTGCGGGGGCCGGGGCTCTCCTCGCCGCCGGTGCCGCGCTCCACGCCGCCGGGACCGCCGCCCGCCGCGCGCGCCCCGCTGCCCGCGCCCGAGCCGGGCCGCAGCCCGTCGAGGAAGCGGCTGGGGCGGCGTCCGCCGCGGCCGCCCGGGGAGCGGGACAGGGCCCAGGACAGGGAGAGGTGGACACGGGCCCGGGTGACGCCCACGTACAGGAGGCGGCGCTCCTCCTCCACCTGCTCGTCGGTCTTGGCGTACGTGATCGGCATCATGCCCTCGGCGAGACCTACCAGGAAGACGGCGTCCCACTCCAGGCCCTTGGCGGCGTGCAGCGAGGCGAGCGTGACGCCCTCGACGGTCGGCGCGTGCTGGGCGCTCGCGCGCTCGTCCAGCTCCCCCACGAGGTCCGACAGCGTCGCGTCGGGCTTGGCCCGCGCGAAGTCCTCGGCAAGGCGCACCAGGGCCGCCAGGGACTCCCAGCGGTCGCGGGCCGCGCCGGAGCCCGCGGGGGGCTGGGTCGTCCAGCCCTTCGTGGACAGGACGGCCCGCACCTGCGAGGGCAGGTCGACGACGTCGTCGAGGAGGGAGTCGTTGCCCCCGAAGCGGGCCGCGCCGCGCAGGGCCGCGCCCGCCTCCCTGACCTCGGTGCGCTCGAAGAACCGCTCGGCGCCCCGCAGCTGATAGGCCACACCGGCGTCGGCGAGGGCTTGTTCATAGATCTCGGACTGGGAGTTCGTGCGGAAGAGGACCGCGATCTCGCTCGCCGGGACGCCGTCGGCGATGAGGGCGCGGATGCGGCGGGCGGCGCCTTCGGCCTCGGCGGGCTCGTCCGCATACTCCGTGTAGAAGGGTTCGGCTCCGGCTTCGCGCTGGGAGATCAGCTCCAAGCGGTGGTCGGCGGCGCGGCCACGGGCCTGGGAGAGCAGGCCGTTGGCGAGGTGGACGACCTGGGGCGTGGAGCGGTAGTCCCGGACGAGCTTGACGACCGTCGCCCCGGGGTGGCGGGTGCGGAAGTTCAGCAGGTGGTCGGGGGTCGCGCCGGTGAAGGAGTAGATCGTCTGGCTGGCGTCGCCGACGACGCAGAGGCTGTCGCGGTCGCCGAGCCACAGCTCCAGGAGGCGCTGCTGGAGGGGGCTGACGTCCTGGTACTCGTCGACCACGAAGTGCTGGTACTGGGCGCGGACCTGGTCGGCGATGTCGTGCCGGTCCTGGAGGATGCCGACGGCCAGGAGCAGGACGTCCTCGAAGTCGATGACCGAACGATCGCGCTTGAGGTCTTCGTACGCGCCGTAGATCTGGGCGATCTCCGCCGCGTCCCGGGGGATGAGGCGGCCGGACTTCGCGGCGGCGGCGGCGTAGTCCGCGGGGACGGTCTGGGTGACCTTGGACCACTCGATCTCGCTCGTCACGTCCCGCAGTTCGTTGCGGTCCAGGCGGATGCGGGAGGCGGCCGCGGCGTCCGCGACGAGTTTGATCTTGCGGTCGACGATCCGGGGCAGCTGGCCGCCGACCGCCTTGGGCCAGAAGAACTGGAGCTGGCGCAGGGCCGCGGAGTGGAACGTGCGCGCCTGGACCCCGGAGGCGCCGAGCTGGCGCAGGCGGCCGCGCATCTCGCCCGCCGCGCGGTTGGTGAACGTGACGGCGAGCACGCTGGCCGGCTGGAGGATGCCGGCCCGCACGCCGTAGGCGATCCGGTGGGTGATCGCGCGGGTCTTTCCCGTGCCCGCGCCCGCCAGGACACACACCGGCCCGTGCAGGGCGGTGGCCACCTCGCGCTGCTCGGGGTCGAGCCCGGCGAGCACCGCGTCGGCAGAGTCCGGGACCTGCGGGAAGAGGGTGGAGCGCGTTGCTGCTGTCACCCCGCCATGCTGCCAGGTCGCCGGAGGCGCGTGAGCACGGTTGTCCACAGGGAGGCGGGTGCAGTCGTACTAATACGGGAATGGTGGCCGGGTCACGTACGTTCTGGTCATTGCGATGACGCACCCCGAGCAGCAAAGGAGCGCGAGACACATGCCGGGCACTGTGACGATGTACAGCACCACGTGGTGCGGCTACTGCCGCAGGCTGAAGAGCCAGATGGACCGCGAGGGCATCACGTACAACGAGATCAACATTGAGCACGACCCGGATTCCGCGGCCTTCGTGGAGAAGGCGAACGGCGGGAACCAGACGGTCCCGACCTTGCTGGTCGTCTCCGACGCGGGCACCGAGTCCGTGATGACGAACCCGAGCCTCGCCCAGGTGAAGCAGGCCATCGCCGCCTGAGTCTCCCGCTCCACCGCGAAGACCCCCGCACCTCAGGGTGCGGGGGTCTTCTGCGTCCGCGTGCCGCGGGGGACGGCGTGCGGCGGGGCTCAGCCGACGCTGCCCGGCTTCGGCAGGGGCTTTCCGTACCAGAGTTCGATCAGCCGGGCCGCGATCGAGATCCCGTAGGGCGGCAGGACCTCTCCGGACTCGAACGCCGCCCGCAGGTCCTCCCGGGAGAACCAGCGGGCCTCCTCGATCTCCTCGCCGTCGACGTTGATCTCCGAAGAGGTCGCCGACGCCATGAAGCCCAGCATGAGGCTGGAGGGGAACGGCCAGGGCTGGCTGGCGACGTACTCGACGGCGCCGACCGTCACGCCGGCCTCCTCCCAGACCTCGCGGCGCACGGACTGCTCGATGGACTCGCCGGGCTCGACGAAGCCCGCGAGGGTCGAGAAGCGGCCTTCGGGCCAGTGCACCTGGCGGCCGAGCAGGAGGCGGTCCTCGTCGTCCGTGACCGCCATGATCACGGCCGGGTCCGTCCGCGGGTAGTGCTCGGCGCCGCACGCCTGGCAGCGGCGGATGTGGCCGGCCGCCGCGATGACGGTGCGCTCGCCGCAGCGCGAGCAGAAGCGGTGCAGGCGCTGCCAGTTCTCCAGGGCCACGGCGTGCACCATCAGGCCCGCGTCGCGGGGCGACAGGAGCAGGCCCGCCTCGCGCAGGCCCGCGGGGCGCGCCTGCTGGTCCATGCGGCCCGGCAGGGAGTCCTTCTGGAGCGCGAAGTAGCTGACGCCGTCGTCGTCCGTGCCCAGGAAGTAGCGGTGGGCCTCGGTGAGGGGTGCCTCAAAGGACGGGGTCATCACCAGTTCGGTGGTGCCGTCCGGCGTCTCGTCGATGAGGACCTGGCCGCCGGAGACCACGAAGACCCGTGTCGTGGGGTGGCTCCAGGCGGCGGCGAGCCAGGCCTCGTCGAGGCGGTGGTGGGCCGCGCGGTCGATGCCGCTCGGTGCGGTGAGCGAGACGGGACGATCAGCGGTGCGGTCGGTCCAGGTGGTCACAGGTGCTTCCAACTCCCCCGATGGAATGGGTGGTTCAGCAAGGTCGTCAAGGCGGGGCTCAGTGTGCCGCGCGCCAGTGCTCGGCGAGATCGCCCCACAGGTAGGCCGTCGTCTCGACTCCCTTGAGGAGCAGGTCGATCTCGACCTTCTCGTTCGGCGCGTGCCAGCCGTCGGACGGCACGGAGATGCCCAGGAAGAGCACGGGGGCGGCGAGCACGTCCTGGAGGTCGGCCGCCGGTCCCGAACCGCCCTCGCGGGTGAAGCGGATCGGCTGCTCGAACGCCTGCCCCATCGCCCGTACGACGGACTGGAGGGCGGGGTGGTCGAGCGGCGTCAGGCACGGGCGCGTGGCGGCGCCGAAGGTGATCGTGTGGCTGATCCCGGCCGGCAGCTGGTCGGCGACCCAGGTGCGCACGGCGTCCTCGACGCGGTCGGGGTCCTGGCCCGCGACCAGCCGGAAGGACAGCTTCAGGAGGGCGGACGACGGAATGATCGTCTTGCCGCCCGCTCCCTGGTAGCCGCCGCCGATGCCGTTCACCTCGGCGGTGGGGCGGGCCCAGATGCGCTCCAGGGTGGTGTGGCCCGCCTCTCCGTGGGTCGCGTGCGACTTGGCCGTACGCAGCCAGCGCTCCTCGTCGAAGGGCAGCTCGGCGAAGAGTTCGCGCTCGCGGTCGGTGAGTTCGGTGATGCCCTCGTAGAAGCCGGGGACGGCCACGCGCGCGTGCTCGTCGTGCAGCGCGGCGACGAGACGGGCGGCGGCGGTCGCCGGGTTCGGCACCGCGCCGCCGAAGGAGCCCGAGTGGATGTCCTGGTCGGGGCCGCGCAGCTCGATCTCGCAGTCGGCGAGGCCGCGCATGCCGGTGCAGACCGTGGGGGTGTCCTCCGCCCACATGCCGGTGTCCGAGACGATCACCGCGTCGGCCGCGATGCGCTCCTTGTGCTCCTCGATCAGCGCGCGGAAGTGCGGGGAGCCCGACTCCTCCTCGCCCTCGATCAGGAGCTTCAGGTTCACCGCGGGGGCGCTGCGGCCGGTGGCGGCGAGGTGGGCGCGGACGCCGAGTGTGTGGAAGAACACCTGGCCCTTGTCGTCGGCGGCACCGCGCGCGTAGAGGCGATTGCCCTGGACGACGGGCTCGAAGGGGTCCGTGTGCCAGCCGTCCTCGCGGGCCGCGGGCTGCACGTCGTGGTGGCCGTAGACGAGGACCGTGGGCGCCTTTGGGTCCCCGGAAGGCCACTCGGCGAAGACGGCGGGAGCGCCGGGCGTCTGCCAGACCTCGGCGGTCGGGAAGCCGGTCTCCTTGAGGCGTGCGGCGAGCCAGTCCGCGCTGCGCCGCACGTCCGGCGCGTGGTCGGGCTGTACCGACACCGAGGGGATGCGCAGCCACTCGGCGAGGTCGTCGAGGAAGGCGGCACGGTGGGACTGAATGTACGTACGAACGGCGCTGACGCCACTGACGTCACTGTCAACGGACTGGCTCATGGTCACGAGCCTAGCCGCCTCCGGGAGCCGGTCACGCCGGTGGTTCGTCACCCGGACGCCCGCCCGGTTCCTCCAGCAGGATCCGCTCCAGCTCGGCCCGGCCGGGCAGGTGCGCGGGGCGCGAGGTCTCGCCGCTGCGCACGTACAGGAACGAGGCCTTCACGGACTCCGGGGGCAGATCGTGCAGCTCGGCCCAGGCCAGACGGTAGACGGCGAGCTGGAGGGGGTCGGCGGTGCGGGTGCGGCTCGTCTTCCAGTCGACGATCTCGTACGTCACGTCGTCGCCGTCCACCTCCTTGTAGACCGCGTCGATGCGGCCGCGGACGACGCGGCCGGCGAGCGTCAGCTGGAAGGGCACCTCGACGCGGTGCGGGGAGCGGTGGGCGTACTCGGTGCGCTCGAAGGCCTCCTTGAGCGCCTCCAGGTCGCGTTCGTCGGCGATCTCGGCCTCGCCCGGACCGCCGCCCGGCAGGTCCTCGGGGGCGAGCAGCGGGAGGCGCAGCTCCTCGAAGCGGGTCTCGATCCAGGCGTGGAAGCGGGTGCCGCGCCGGGCCGCGGGCTGCGGCGGGCGCGGCATGGGGCGCGCGAGTTCCTGCGCGAAGCCCTCCGGGTCGGCGGCGAGACGCAGCACCTCGGACGCGGTGAGCGACGCGGGTACGGGGATGTCCCTGACCGCCTCGCGGGCGCGCAGGAGCTCGCCGGTGAGGGCGTCCAGGTCGCGGTCCCAGGAGGCGAGCGTGCGGGCCTCCTCCGGGGTGAGGCGGGGGCGCTCCGGGGCGGGCCCGGGCGGGTGGGGCAGCGCCTCGGGCTCGGGGGCCTGGTGCGGGACGGGGGCCTGGTGCGGATCTGCTCCGGGGGCGGTGGGCGGGTGCACGCGCGCGTGGGGCAGCGCGGGGCGCTCCTGGGCCAGGGCGTCCCAGTCCTCCGGGGTGACGTCCGGCACTTCGCCCTCTTCGAAGGGCGGCTCCTCGTCCTCGGGAGGGGGCGGCCAGTCCGGGTCCTCGGCCGGGGGCACGTCGTCGTACGCCGAGGGGTGGGGCTCCTCGTGCGAGCGGGCGTCGTCCGGCGGGCCCTGCCCCGTAAGGAGGTCCAGATGCGTCAGGACCGTCTGCGCGGCGGCCCTGCGGCGGGCCAGGGAGGCGTCGTCCAGCGGCAGCGGCCACGCGTGCTCGGCGGCGCCCTTCGCGAGGGCGGGGTTCTCCTCGTCCTCCTCCGGTTCGTCCGCCCAGGCCTCGATCTCGCCGTGGCCCAGCACGCAGTGGTCGTACAGCGCGCGGAGGAAGTCCGAGGGGCCGCGCGGCTTCTTCTGCGAGGGGCCCCACCAGTGGCCGGAGCCCAGGAGCAGCGAGCGGGGGCGCGTGAACGTCACGTAGCCCAGGCGGAGCTCCTCCGTGCGCTGGTGCTCCTTCATGTCCTCGTGGAACGCCTTCATGGACCGGGCGTCCCACGCCTCGATGTCGGGCAGGGTCGCCGCGTCCCCGCGCAGCGCGTGCGGGACGACCTTGCCCTGGGCCGTCCACTTCTCGCGGCCCTGGGTGCTGGGGAACGTCCCGGTGACCAGGCCGGGGACGGCCACGACGTCCCACTCCAGGCCCTTCGACTTGTGGGCGGTGAGCACCTTGACCGTGTTCTCGCCGCCGGGCAGGGCGTTGTCCAGGCCCTTCTCGTACTGCGCGGCCGTCCGCAGGAAGGCGAGGAAGGCCAGCAGGCTCGCCCCGCCGTCGTTCGCGGCGAAGGACGCGGCGACGTCCAGGAAGTTCGAGAGGGTCTCGCGGCGGCGGGCCGCCAGGGCGTGCGGCGACGCGGAGAGCTCGACCTCCAGGCCCGTGACGGCGAGCACGCGGTGCAGCACGTCCATCAGCGGGTCGGCGAGCGAGCGGCGCAGGTCGCGCAGTTCGGCAGCGAGACGGGCGAACCGCACCCGTGCCTCCGGCGAGAAGGGCAGCCCGTCGTCCTCCGCGTCCCCCTCCAGGGGCGTCTCCAGGAACGTGTCGAGCGCGTCCGCGAGCGATATCACCTCGGCGGGGTCGACCCCCTCGACCGCTTCGGCGAGCCGCCGGTCCGGGTCGTCGCCCGGGGCCGCACGCCCGTGCCGTACGAGAAGGCGGGCGCGGCGGCCCAGGAGGGCGAGGTCGCGCGGGCCGATGCGCCAGCGCGGGCCGGTCAGCAGGCGCACCAAGGAGGCGTTGGCGCCCGGGTCTTGGAGCACCTCGCAGACGGCGACCAGGTCGGCGACCTCGGGCAGGTGCAGGAGCCCGGAGAGGCCGACGACCTCCACGGGGACGTCGCGGGCGACCAGGGCGCCCTGGATCTGCGCGAAGTCCGTCGCCGTGCGGCACAGGACCGCGATCTCGCCGGGGGCCTTGCCGGTGCGCACGAGGTGCGCGATCGAGTCGGCGATCCAGTCGATCTCCTCGGCGTGCGTCCGCAGCAGGGCGCAGCGCACCATGCCGTCGCGCTCGGCGCCGGGCGCGGGCCGCAGGGCCTCCACGCCCGCGTGCATCGCGCGCAGCGGCTCCGCGAGGCCGTTCGCCAGGTCCAGGAGGCGGCCGCCGCTGCGGCGGTTCTCGCTGAGCGCGTGGCGGGCCGCGGGGCGTCCGTCGGCGTGCGCGAAGTGCTCGGGGAAGTCGTCGAGGTTCGCCACGGAGGCGCCGCGCCAGCCGTAGATCGCCTGGCAGGGGTCGCCGACCGCCGTCACCGGGTGGCCCGTGCCGCCTCCGAAGAGGCCCGCGAGGAGGATGCGCTGGGCCACCGACGTGTCCTGGTACTCGTCGAGCAGGACGACGCGGAACTCCTCGCGCAGGATCTCGCCGACCTCCGCGCGGGTGCGGGCGAGGGTCGCGGACAGGGCGATCTGGTCGCCGAAGTCGAGGAGGTCGCGGGAGCGCTTCGCCTCCCTGTAGCGGCCCACCAGATCGGCCAGTTCGAGCCGGGCCGCCGCCGTCTCGGGCACCTTGCGCAGGTCGGCGTTGGAGAGCTTGGCGCCCTCCAGGGCGCGCAGCAGCTCGGTGTCGTACGCGCGGAGCCTTTCGGGCCGTACGAGATGTTCCGCGAGCTCGCCGTCGAGCGTAAGGAGGTCGCTGACGAGGTCGGGGAAGGAGCGGGTCAGCGCGGGATAGGGGCCCGGTGCCTCGCGCAGCACGCGCGCGGCGAGCTGGAAGCGGGTGGCGTCGGCGAGCAGCCGGGCGGTGGGTTCGAGCCCTATGCGCAGCCCGTGGTCGGTCAGGAGGCGGCCCGCGAAGGCGTGGTACGTGGAGATGACCGGCTCGCCCGGCGGGTGGTCCGGGTCCAGGGCCTCGGGGTCGGTGACCCCGGCCTTGACGAGGGCCTGGCGCACCCGCTCGGCCAGCTCACCGGCCGCCTTGTTCGTGAACGTCAGGCCGAGGACCTGCTCGGGGGCGACCTGCCCGGTGCCGACCAGCCAGACCACGCGGGCCGCCATCACCGTCGTCTTGCCCGACCCGGCTCCGGCCACGATCACCTGCGGGGCGGGCGGCGCGGTGATGCAGGCCGTCTGCTCCGGGGTGAACGGGATGCCGAGGAGCTCTTTGAGCTGCTCGGGGTCGGTGATACGAGGTGGCACGTCAGAGAGGCTAGCGGCGGCCACCGACAATCGGGGCATGCCCGGTCGCCGGTGACCGCCGTCGCCTCGTGCGTCAGGACTTCATGAGCTCTTCCATGTCCATGATCTCGCTCGACGCCGGCGCCTTGACGGTGACGGTCTTGCCGTAGTCGGAGAAGTGCATCGTCCCCGGGTCCTCCTTGCCGGAGGTGACGACCTTCAGGAAGTACGGCTTGCCCTCGGCGGCGACGTAGAAGGTGGTCTTCTTGCCCGCGTCGTCCTTCGTGAGGACGGCCGCCTTCTTGCCGTCCACCTCGGAGTCCTTCTCGCGCTTGAGCTTCTTCAGCTCCTTGGACCGGAACATGGCGTCGGCGTCACAGACGCCCTCGCCCTTGGCGTTCGGCGTCTTCACCCACTTGTCCTCGAGCTTGAGGGTCGCGGCCTGACCGCTGCCGCCCATGGCGTCCTTCCAGAACGCCTCGTCGCCCTTCATGTACTGGTTGTCGCCCGAGACGAGCAGCTCGGCGACGCCACCCTTGCCGCCGTCCATCTTGCCCTTGCAGTCACCGGACTTGGCGACCGAGAAGTCGACCTTGACCGTCTTGGCGTCCTGCTTGCCCTCGCCGGACACCCGGAAGGAGCCCGCGCCCTTGGACGCGTCGGCCGCCTTCTTGGCGATCTTGTCGGCACTCATGCCGTCGAACGGGTCCTTCTCCTCGCTGGAGCAGCCCGTCACGCCGACGAACACGGCGGCGCATGCGACTGCCGCGGTCAGGAGCTTCCGGTTGGCTGCCATGTCTGTATCTCCTAGGGAAGGTGCACGATCGGAGGTCCACTGGTGCACAAATCAGCTTTACCGAGACTTTAGATGGCCTGTGAGGCTGCTATGAACGCACGTGCCGTGACGTGAGCTTGGCCACCAACCGCACGGGTGGCGCACACGTCAGTCCACGACCTGCCGGCCCTCCGGGCGGGCGCTGCACGAGGCGCGGAACGCGCAGTGGGTGCAGTGCTGTCCCGTGGTCGGCGAGAAGCGTTCGTCCAGCACCTTGCCGGCCGCGGTGGCGAGCAGGTCGCCCACCCAGTCCCCCGAAAGGGGCTCCTGGGCCTGCACCTTGGGGAGGATCTCGCCGCCGTCCTTCTTGGCGGCCCCCTGACGCAGCTGCACCAGTTCCGCGCCGCCCGCCTCCGGGCGTTCGCCCCCGAAGACGTCGTCGACCGCGCCTTCGCGCAGGGCGAGCTGGTAGACGGCGAGCTGCGGGTGGCGGGCGACCTCGGCGGCGCTGGGGGTCTGCTTGCCCGTCTTGAAGTCGACCACGTACGCGCGCCCGTGCGCGTCCTGCTCGACGCGGTCCATGGAGCCGCGGACGCGTACTTCGTAGGGGCCCGCTTCGAGGGTCACGTCGAAGTCGTGCTCGCTGCTGACGGGGGTGCGGGCCGCGCGGTCCATCACGTGCCACTGGAGGAAGCGTTCGAGCGCCACGCGCGCGTGGCCCTTCTCCTGCTCCGACTTCCAGGGGGCGTCGAAGGCCAGCGCGTCCCAGACCGAGTCGAGGCGCTCCATGAGGACGGCGAGGTCGGCGGGTGTCCTGCCGGACGCGACCTCGTCGGCCAGGACGTGCACCACGTTGCCGAAGCCCTGGGCGGCGGTCGCCGGGGCGTCCGCCTTCACCTCGCGGCCCAGGAACCACTGGAGGGAGCAGGTGTTGGCGAGCTGGTCCAGGGCGCTTCCGGAGAGGACGACGGGCTTGTCGCGGTCCCTGAGGGGGACCTCGCTCGCCGTCGGCTCGTACATCCCCCACCAGCGGTACGGGTGCGCCGAGGGCACGAGCGGCCGCCCGTCGGCGTCGCTGAGCGCGGCGAGCCGGGCCAGGCGCTGGGCCGCGGCCTCCCGCAGCGGCGGGGAGACCCGGGGGTCGACGGTGGTGGAGCGCAGCTCGGCGACGAGCGCGGAGACGGACAGGGGGCGGCGGGGGCGGCCCGTGACGTCCTTGGGTTCGACGCCGAGTTCGGTGAGGAAGCGGGAGGGCTGGTCGCCGTCGTCCGCGGGCGCCTTGACGGCGGTGACGACGAGGCGTTCACGCGCGCGTGTGGCGGCCACGTAGAACAGCCGGCGCTCTTCGGCGAGGAGCGCTCCGGGGGTGAGGGGTTCGGCGAGGCCGTCGCTTCCGATGCGGTCGGCCTCCAGGAGGGAGCCGCGGCGGCGCAGGTCGGGCCAGAGGCCCTCCTGGACGCCGGCGACCACCACGAGCCGCCACTCCAGGCCCTTGGAGCGGTGCGCCGTCATCAGGCGTACGGCGTCGGGGCGTACCGCCCTGCGCGTGAGGGTGTCGGCGGCGATGTCCTGCGCCTCGGTCTCCTCCAGGAAGTTGAGGGCGCCGCGGCCCCCGGTGCGTTCCTCGGCGCGGGAGGCGTACGCGAACAGGGCGCAGACCGCGTCGAGGTCCCGGTCCGCGTTGCGTCCCGCGGCGCCGCCCCGGCGCGCGGTCCGCTCCAGGCGGCGCGGCCACGGGGTGCCGTCCCACAGCTCCCAGAGGGCCTCCTCGGCGGTGCCGCCGCCCGCGAGCCGCTCGCGGGCCTTGCGCAGCAGCGCGCCGAGCCGCTGGGCGCCTCGGGCGTACGCGGGGTCGTGCGCGACGAGCCGCTCCGGCTCGGCCAGCGCGCGGGCCAGCAGCTCGTCGGAGGGCGCGGGCAGATGATTGCCCGCGGCCCGCTCCTCCGCGCGAAGGGCCCGCCCGAGCCGCCGCAGATCGGCGGCGTCCATCCCGGCGAGGGGCGAGGCGAGAAGCGCCAAGGCGGTCTCGGTACCGAGCCAGACGGGGGCGGGGGGCCCGGGGGGCGTGGTGGCTTCGGGCTGGGGCTCGGACTCGGGCTCGGGCTCGGACTGAGGCTCGGACTCGGGCTCGGACTCGGGCTCGGACTTGGACTCGGAGGGCGTGGAGGCTTCGGGCTCGGGCTCGGGCGCCGGGCCCTGGGACACCACCGCCTCCGCCACCGCCCTCAGTGCCGTCAGCAGAGGGGTCACCGCTGGTTCGTGGCGGAGGGCGATGTCGTCGCCGTCGATGTCCAGGGGGACGCCCGCCGCGGTGAGGCTGCGGCGGACCGCCGGGATCGTGTGGGCGCCCGCGCGGACCAGGACCGCCATCTCGCCCCAGGGGACGCCGTCCTCCAGATGCGCGCGGCGCAGGATGTCCGCGATGTTGTCGAGCTCGGCGCCGGACGTCGGATAGGTGTACGCCTCCACCCGGCCGCCGTCCCTGACCGCGGCCAGCTCCCTGTGGGCCCGTACCTTCTCGGCGGGCAGCCGGGTCAGCGGCATCCGCCGGGTGAGCAGGCGGGTGGCGGCCAGCAGGCCGGCGCCCGACCTGCGGGACGTCGTGAGGACCTCCACCGGCGCCGGGGTGCCGTCCGCGCGCGGGAAGTCGGAAGGGAACTCCAGGATGCCGTTCACGTCGGCGCCGCGGAAGGTGTAGATCGACTGGTCCGGGTCGCCGAACGCGACGAGGGAGCGCCCGCCCCCGGCCAGCGCGTGCAGCAGCCGCACCTGCGCGGGATCGGTGTCCTGGTACTCGTCGACGAACACGGCGTCGTACTGCGTGCCGAGCGCCCGCGCGACCTCGGGGCGGCGCGCGAGCAGGACCGCGCGGTGCACCAGTTCCGCGTAGTCGAGCACGCCCTGCATGTCGAGCACGTCCAGGTACTCCGCGAGGAACGCCGCGGCCGCGCGCCAGTCCGGGCGCCCCGCGCGGCGCGCGAAGGCGTCCAGGGCATCGGGCCCGAGCCCCAGTTCACGGCTCCGCGCGAGCACCGCGCGCACCTCGTCGGCGAAGCCCCGCGTCGTCAGACAGGCCCGCAGCTCGTCCGGCCAGCGGACGTGGGCGCGCCCCTCCCCCGCCAGGTCGATCTGGCCCGCGAGCAGCTCCCGTACCGCCACGTCCTGCTCGGGGCCCGAGAGCAGCCGGAGCGGCTCGACGAACAGGTCCGCGTCCTGGTGGGCGCGGATGAGGGCGTAGCAGAAGGAGTGGAAGGTCGTCGCCTGCGGCGCGTTGGCCGCGCCTATGCGCAGCGCCATGCGGTCGCGCAGCTCCACCGCGGCCTTGCGGCTGAACGTGAGGACGAGGACCCGCTCCGGCTCCGTGCCCTTCGCGATCCGCGCGGCGACGGACTCCACGAGCGTCGTCGTCTTGCCGGTGCCGGGCCCCGCGAGGACGAGCAGCGGACCGCCGGGGTGGTCAACCACCGCACGCTGACGTGCGTCAAGACGAGGGGGATCCACGCGGACCGGCGGGGTGCGCACCAGCCGATAGGCACCCTGGGTCCCCTGTCGCGCCTGGTGGTGCGACGGGTGCCGGGTGTGCCGGGCGGAAGAAGTGGAGCTCACGTGGGTCGCCGGTCCTGGTGGGGTTACGGATCGAAAATCAGCTGCGCGATGGCTGCGGGGTGAGGGAAATGCGTGCGGTCGACGCTACGCCAGGGGACGTGCGGGACGCGTCGCTTCCCCCGTACGGGCCACCGGGCCCCCGCGACGCCGCGGGATGGCCGAAGCTGTCAGGTGTGAGCCTCCGGAGCCCGCGGGTGAGCGGCCCCGCCGCCCGCCGTCGCGTCGTCGACGGCCGCCGCGCCGTCCCAGCGCGCCCTGCGCATGTCGAGGCGCGGCAGATGGCCCTGGGACGCCCGGCTCGCCTCGCGCAGCGGCGTGCCCTCCGCGCGGTAGTGGTCCATCGCCCGCAGTTCGTGGCCCGGCAGGAGCACGCCGTCCGAACGCACGACACGCCACCACGGCACGGCCCCTCCGTAGAGGGCCATCGCCCGGCCGACCTGCCGGGGGCCGCCCTCCTCCAGCCACTCGGCGACGTCCCCGTAGGTCATCACCCGCCCCGGCGGGATCAGCTCCGCGACCTCGAGCACCCGCTCCGCGTACTCGGGATACTCCGGAAGGTCTTGCTCCGCTCCACTCTCCTCGCTCATCCGGTCCATCCTGCCGCACCCCACCGACACCGTGAGCGGCCCGCGACAGAGTGTGCGGTACGAGACAAACTGGAGCCCGGTGAACACTTTGCGCCCCCGCATTGCACCCTGATGCCCCCCTCTGTCGGTGGGACATGCCACCATCATGCGGGCGGTGACTGGTGATACGAGATCAAGAAGAGGCGACGGAGCAGCAGGACGTGCACCCCGATGAGACGGCGGGCACCCCTGCGGCCGAGGCGCACCCGGACACCGGTGGGCACTCCCTGAAGAAGCACGAGAAGCACGAGAAGTCCGGCGAGAAGCCCGGCGAGAAGCACGAGAGGCCCGGCGAAGACGCACGGGACGCCGCCTCCGAGGTTCCCCGCGCCTACGAAGCCCAGGACGCCTTCGTGCCCGCCGAGAGCACCGACGAGAGCGCCGACGAGAGCCTGGACCACGGCACAGGCCAGGGCACAGGCCAGGACGCCGGCCAAGGCGCCGGCCAAGGCGCACGCCGGAGCGCGGACGACTGCGCCGACGGCGAGGAATCCCACAGCGACCGGGTCGCCGGTGACGAACCGCTGCTCGCCGCGCGCGTGCACCGCCCCTCGGACCTCATGCGGCTCCTCGTCGGCGTCCTCGGGATCGTCGTCGTCCTCGCCATCGCCGCCTTCGCCCACGGCACGACCTCGGGCCTCGCCCAGGACATCGACAAGGGCACGGACCAGGCGCCCGACCTCCTGATCAAGTTCGCGGGCCTCACCGCCAGCATCGGTGTCCTGCTCGTACCCGTCGCCTTCGCCATCGAACGCCTGGTCAAGCGGGACGGACTGCGCATCGCCGACGGCGTCCTCGCCGCCGTCCTCGCGCACGGCGTGACGCTGGCCACCGATCTCTGGGTCGCCAAGGCCGCGCCGGGCTCCATCCAAGAGGCCCTGACCCGGCCGTCCCCCGGCGATCTGCACGCGCTCACCGATCCCGTGCACGGCTATCTCGCCCCGGTCATCGCCTATATGACGGCCGTGGGGATGTCCCGAAGACCACGGTGGCGCGTGGTCCTGTGGGTGGTGCTGCTGCTCGACGCCTTCACCATGCTGGTCACCGGCTACACCACGCCGTTCTCGATCATCCTGACGGTCCTGCTCGGCTGGAGCGTGGCCTACGGCACGCTGTACGCGGTCGGCTCGCCGAACGTCCGGCCCACCGGCCAGACACTGCTCGCCGGCCTGCGGCACGTCGGCTTCCACCCGGTGAGCGCGGCCCGCGAGGACTCCCCGGACAGCGAGCACGACCGCGGCCGCCGCTACTTCGTCACCCTGGAGGACGGCCCGCCCCTGGACGTCACGGTCATCGACCGCGAACAACAGGCGCAGGGCTTCTTCTACCGCGTGTGGCGCAGGCTCACGCTGCGCGGCATCACCCAGCGCCGCAGCCTTCAGTCGCTGCGCCAGGCCCTGGAGCAGGAGGCCCTCCTCGCGTACGCGGCGATCGCGGCCGGGGCCAACGCCCCCAAGCTGATCGCCACCTCCGAGCTCGGCCCCGACGCGGTGATCCTCGTCTACGAGCACACCGGCGGCCGCACCCTGGACTCCCTGCCGGACGAGGTCATCACCGACGAGCTGCTGTGCGACACCTGGCGGCAGGTGCGGGCGCTCCAGTCGCGCCGGATCGCGCACCGCAGGCTCGCGGGCGACGCGATTCTGGTGGATCGTTCCGGCACGGTGATCCTGACCGACCTGCGGGGCGGTGAGATCGCCGCGGGCGACCTGGTCCTGCGGATGGACATCGCCCAGCTCCTGACCGCCTTCGGACTGCGCGTGGGCGCCGAGCGCGCGGTCGCGACCGCGGTCGACGTGCTCGGCCCCGACTCGGTCGCCGACTGCCTGCCGCTGCTCCAGCCCATCGCACTGACCCGCTCCACCCGGGGCACCCTGCGCAGGCTGGCCCGGGAGCGGTCGCAGCGCGAGCGCGAGGCGGTCCTCGAGGCGTCCCGCAAGGACAAGCTGGCCCGCGCGGCGGAGGCGGACGCCGACGCGGCCGCGGACGCCCTGGAGGCCGCCGAGGGCGGCGGCAAGGGCCCCGACCGCAAGACCGTCCGGGCGGAGAAGCAGGCCGAGAAGCAGGCCATAGACGTCGCGCTCGACCAGGCCCGCGAGGAGGACCTGCTCACCCAGATCCGGCACCAGGTGCTGCTCATCCGGCCGCAGGCGCCCGTCGAGCCCGCCCAGCTGGAGCGGATCAGGCCGCGCACGCTCATCAGTTTCATCGCCGGCGCCATCGGCGCGTACTTCCTGCTCTCGCAGCTCACGCACGTGGACTTCAACACCATCGTCGGCGAGGCGGAGTGGGGCTGGGTCGCGGTGGCCGTGGCGTGCTCGGCGCTCAGCTACTTCGCTGCGGCGATGAGCCTGCTGGGCTTCGTGCCGGAGCGGGTGCCGTTCCTGCGGGCCGTGCAGGCGCAGGTCGCCGGGTCGTTCGTGAAGATCGTGGCGCCCGCCGCGGTCGGCGGCGTCGCGCTCAACACGCGCTTCCTCCAGCGCTCCGGGGTGCGCTCCGGTCTCGCGGTGGCGAGCGTCGGCGCCTCGCAGCTGTTCGGCCTCGGCTCGCACATCATGCTGCTGATGATCTTCGGTTATGTGACCGGCACGGAGAAGACGCCGTCCCTCTCGCCGTCCCGGACGGTCATCGCCGGTCTCCTCTCGGTCGCGGTCCTGGTGCTCGTGGTGACCGCCATCCCCTTCCTGCGGAAATTCGTCGTCACGCGCGTGCGCTCGCTCTTCGCGGGCGTCGTGCCGCGCATGCTGGACGTGCTGCAACGCCCCCAGAAGCTGCTCACGGGCATCGGCGGCATGCTCCTCCTGACGCTGATGTTCGTGCTCTGCCTCGACGCTTCGGTACGTGCCTTCAGCACCACGGAGATGAAGCCGCTGACCCTGGCCAGCGTCGCCGTGGTCTTCCTCGCGGGCAACGCGCTCGGCTCGGCCGCGCCCACGCCCGGCGGTGTCGGAGCGGTCGAGGCGACGCTCACCTTCGGTCTGATCGCAGTGGGAGTGCCCAAGGACGTGGCGGCGCCCGCGGTCCTGCTGTTCCGGCTCCTCACGCTGTGGCTGCCGGTGCTCCCGGGGTGGCTGTTCTTCAACCACCTGACGAGGAAGGGCCTTCTCTGAGAGAGGAGGCTCTGAGGGACAAGCCCCTGAGGAACGGCCTTCTCTGAAGGAAGCGGCGCCCGTTCACGGAAGGCCGAGCCAGCCGTGCGCCCCGTCTGCGCCCCCCGCAGGATGGGAAGCATGCCCAACCTGAAGGCGCGTGTCGCCGCCACCGTGCTCCTGCTGTCTGCGTCCCTCGCGGCCTGTGGCGGTGACGACTCCAAGGACACCAAGGACACCAGGGACACCAAGGACTCAGCGGACGCGAACCTCTCGGCCCAGGAACTGAGCTGGAAGGACTGCCCCGCGCCCAGCGCCTCCGAGGGCGGCGGCGAGGCCCCCTCCCCGCTGCCGGGCGGCGCCGCCTGGCAGTGCGCCACCATGAAGGCCCCCGTCGACTGGGACGAGCCCAAGGGCGACACCCTCGACGTCGCCCTGATCCGCGCCGCGGCGAGCGGGCAGAAGGACAAGCGGATCGGCTCGCTCGTCTTCAACTTCGGCGGCCCCGGCGGCTCGGGCGTCACCACGCTGCCCGCCTTCGGCGAGGACTACGCCAAGCTGCGCACCCGCTACGACCTGGTGAGCTTCGACCCGCGCGGCGTCGGCCGCAGCGCGGGCGTGAAGTGCGAGGACGACGAACAGCTCGACACGTACTTCCAGCAGGACGCCACCCCCGACGACGACGCCGAGCGGAAGAAGCTCGTCGAGAACGTGAAGGGCTTCAACGGCGCCTGCGAGAAGAACTCCGGCGAGGTGCTCCCCCACGTGCGCACCACGGACGCGGCCCGCGACATGGACCTGATGCGCCAGGTGCTCGGCGACGACAAGCTGCACTACTTCGGCATCTCGTACGGCACCGAACTCGGCGGCGTCTACGCCCACTTGTTCCCCAAGAAGGTGGGCCGAGCCGTCTTCGACGCGGTCGTCGACCCCACCGAGACGGCGGAGGAGGGCTCGCTCGGGCAGGCCGAGGGCTTCCAGCTCGCCCTCGACAACTACGCCGAGGACTGCACGTCCCAGGTCGAGGACTGCCCGGTCGGCGACACCGGGCAGGACGTCAAGGACAAGATCGCGAAGCTGCTCGACGGCCTGGACGCCAAGCCGCTGCCCGGCCTGGGCGAGCGCGAGCTGACGCAGACCGCCGCCACGAACGGCATCGCGCAGTCGCTGTACTCCAAGGACTTCTGGCCGTACCTCACCGAGGGCCTGGACGAGGCGTACGACGGCGACGGCAAGATCCTGATGACGCTCTCCGACTCCATGAACGGCCGCAACCAGGACGGCACCTACAGCAACATCCAGGCCGCCAACATCTCCATCAACTGCGCGGACGACAAGGCGCGCTACACGCCGGAGTACGTCGAGAAGAAGCTCCCGGCGTTCCGTGAGGCGTCGCCGCTGTTCGGGGACTACCTGGCGTGGGGCATGGTCGGCTGCACCGACTGGGCGGTGGACGGCGCCGCCGACCACCCGGACGTCGGCGCGGCGGGCGCACCGCCCATCGTGGTCATCGGCAACACCGGCGACCCGGCCACGCCGTACGAGGGCGCGAAGAAGATGGCGCAAGCACTCGGCAAGGGGGTCGGGGTCGAGCTGACGTACAAGGGCCAGGGGCACGGGGCGTACGACAGCAAGAACACCTGTGTGCGCGACGCGGTGAACGGCTATCTGCTCGACGGCACGGTGCCCAAGGAGGGCACGGTCTGCTCGTGACGGGAGGGCGGGCCGCACGGCCCGCCCAGGTCACCGTCGGTGGCCCCGCCTACTATGGCTTGACTGTCTTCCGAGGGGGGAAGCGCTCCATGCCGCGTTTCGTACGGTCAGCAGCACTGGCCGCCGCAGGGGTTCTGGTGGCGGGGCTCGCCGTCGGCTGCGGTGGATCCGACGGGGGCGAGGGCGACGCGAAGCCCGCGCCGACCGGCCCCGAGCAGTCACCGAAGCCCGACCCCTCCTCCACCCTGCCCGCCTCGCTCACGGGCCAGAAGCTCGACTGGGGCGGCTGCAAGGCCACCGGCAGCGAGCCGGCCCCGGGCTCCGAGTGGCAGTGCTCGACGCTCAAGGTCCCCCTGGACTACGCGAAGCCGGACGGCGAGACGATCGACGTCGCGCTGATCCGCGCCAGGTCCACCGGCGAGGGCAAGCGCATCGGCTCGCTCCTGTTCAACTTCGGCGGCCCCGGCGGCTCCGGCGTCTCCATGCTGCCGTCGTTCGTGGACATGTACGGCACGCTGCGCGAGCGGTACGACCTGGTGAGCTTCGACCCGCGCGGGGTCGCGGGCAGCGAGGGCATCCGCTGCCGCAGCGACCGGCAGACGCAGGCCGCGGAGGCCGTCGACCTCACCCCGGACACCCCGGCCGAGGAAGCGGCGTACTTCAAGGACGCGGCCGACTTCGGCGCGGGCTGCGCCCGTGCCGCGGGCAAGCTCCTGGGCCATGTCTCGACGGTCGAGGCCGCCCAGGACATGGACGTGATGCGCCAGGTGCTCGGCGACGAGAAGCTGCACTACATGGGCGTGTCGTACGGCACCGAACTGGGCGGCACGTACGCCCACTTGTTCCCCGGCAAGGTCGGGCGGCTGACGCTGGACGCGGTCGTCGACCCGAGCGCGGACTCCATCGGCCACGCCAAGAACCAGGCGCGGGGCTTCCAGCGCGCCCTGGAGAACTACCTGAAGTCCTCGGGCCAGGACCCCGAGGCGGGCTCGCGGAAGATAGTGCGCCTCCTGAAGCGCCTCGACGCCGAGCCCCTGCCGGGGTCGGGCGACCGGAAGCTCACCCAGTCCCTGGCGCTCACCGGCATCACGGTCACCCTGTACAGCCAGCAGAGCTGGCCCGCCCTGACCCGCGGCCTGGAGCAGGCCGAGAAGGGGGACGGCGCGGCGCTGCTCCAGCTGGCCGACGCCTACAACGAGCGGGACGAGTCCGGGCGTTACAGCACGCAGAGCCATTCGCAGCGCTCCATCGCCTGCCGGGACGACACGGCGCGGACGACGCCCGCGCAGGCCAAGGCGCAGCTGGCCGACTTCCGGGAGATCTCGCCGGTCTTCGGCGAGTTCATGGGCTGGGACACGGCGGGCTGGTGCCACAAGTGGCCGGTGGCCGGGCTGCACGACTCCCCCGACGTGAGCGCGCCGGGCGCGGCGCCGGTCCTGGTCGTCGGCAACACCGGAGACCCCGCGACGCCCTACGAAGGCGCCCGCAAGATGGCGGACGAGCTGGGCAAGGGGGTCGGCGTCGAGCTGACCTGGAAGGGCGAGGGCCACGGCGCGTACGGCAGCGGCAGCGACTGCGTGGACGACACGGTCGACGCCTACCTGCTGAACGGCAAGGCCCCGCGGGACGGCAAGGTCTGCGAGACCTGAGCCGCACCGGACGCAGAGGGGGCCCGCACCGGACGGTGCGGGCCCCCTCTGCGTTCAGCGCCGGGCCTAGTAGACAGGCTTCTCGGGCTCGATCTGGTTGACCCAGCCGATCACGCCGCCGCCCACGTGCACGGCGTCGCTGAAGCCCGCGGACTTCAGCACGGCGAGGACCTCCGCGGACCGGACACCGGTCTTGCAGTGCAAGACGATCTTCTTGTCCTGCGGCAGGCTCTCCAGGGCGGTGCCCATGAGGAACTCGTTCTTCGGGATCAGCTTGGCGCCGGGGATCGAGACGATCTCCCACTCGTTCTGCTCGCGGACGTCGATGATCTCGATCTTCTCGTCCGCGTCGATCCACTCCTTGAGCTGCTTGGGAGTGATCGTCGAGCCGAGCGCCGCCTCCTGGGCCTCGTCCGACACGACGCCGCAGAAGGCCTCGTAGTCGATGAGCTCGGTGACGGTGGCGTTCGGGCCGCAGACCGCGCAGTCGGGGTCCTTGCGGACCTTGACCTGGCGGTACTGCATCTCCAGGGCGTCGTAGATCATCAGGCGGCCGACCAGCGGGTCGCCCACGCCGGCCAGGACCTTGATCGCCTCGGTGACCTGGATGGAGCCGATCGACGCGCAGAGCACGCCGAGCACGCCGCCCTCGGCGCAGGACGGGACCATGCCGGGGGGCGGGGGCTCCGGGTAGAGGCAGCGGTAGCACGGGCCGTGCTCGCTCCAGAAGACGGAGGCCTGGCCGTCGAAGCGGTAGATCGAACCCCATACGTACGGCTTGTTGAGCAGCACGCAGGCGTCGTTGACCAGGTAGCGCGTGGCGAAGTTGTCCGTGCCGTCGACGATCAGGTCGTACTGGCTGAAGATGTCCATCACGTTCTCGGCTTCGAGCCGCTCTTCGTGGAGGATCACGTTCACGTACGGGTTGATGCCGAGGACGGAGTCCTTCGCCGACGCCGCCTTGGAGCGGCCGATGTCGGCCTGGCTGTGGATGATCTGGCGCTGCAGGTTCGACTCGTCGACCTCGTCGAACTCCACGATGCCGAGCGTGCCGACGCCCGCCGCGGCGAGGTACATCAGCGCCGGTGACCCGAGGCCGCCGGCGCCGACACACAGCACCTTGGCGTTCTTCAGCCGCTTCTGCCCGTCCATCCCGACGTCGGGGATGATCAGGTGGCGGGAGTACCTGCGGACCTCGTCGACGGTGAGCTCAGATGCTGGCTCGACCAGGGGTGGCAGCGACACGGAGACTCCGTTGGTCGGTATGTGGAAACGGTTGTTCTGTCCGTAACACTGCCACGCCCCTCTTCATTCCGAGACACCCGTTCCGATGCGCGAGACGATTTCGTCCCAGTACCCGGGCATGGACTCCCACGGGTCGTCCGCGCCCCGGCCGTCGACCCGGTCGGTGAAGTAGATCGTCGACGCGCCCTGCCAGCGTGCGATGCGCAGTGCCTCGTCGAGGTGGCCGCGCGGCATGCCGTGGACGAAGTGGCAGAACCGCTCGGGCGGATAGTCGGCGGTCCACTCGGCCACCTGCGACCAGCGGTAGTCGCTCCAGGGGCCGGAGAAGGTCACCAACTGATCGGCGGATTCGGCGTATCCGGGATAGGGGTGGGTGCCGTGCCCCAGGACGATGTGCGCGTCGTCACAGAGCGCCCGCAGGGTGGTGACCGTCCTGCGCACCTCGGGGAGCGCGGCACGCTCCGTGGGGCAGCGGTCCAGCGAGAAGCCGTCGACCTGGTACCAGTCGAGGTAGCGGTGGGCGTCGGAGATCAGCTCCCCGAAGCCGCGCGCCCCGTACGTCACGTCGAGGTGACCGAGAACACGTACGCCCGCGTTCCGCAGCCGCCCCGCCGCCGCCAGGCAGTGCGGGTCGGGCCGGTCCCCCGGGCCTCTGCTCACATTCAGGACGACCCAGTGCAAAGGGGTGGCGGGGCGGGTGAGTTCGGACCATTCGGCGGGTGCGACCAGAGGGTGCGCGAAGCCGGGGATGCCGAAGCCGAGACGTACGTCGGTGTGTGCGGTGCCGGTGCCGGTCCTTGTCAGATGCGGCATGCCGCCTCCATCCAGATGTCGGCGAGTGATTCTTCGAGGTTGATGCGGGGGCGCCAGCCGAGCCGGTCGCGCGCGGTGCGCACGTCGGCCTGCTGCCAGCTGCCGCACCCGTCGGGATAGGGGTAGGCGGCCGGGCTCCCGTGGTCGGATTCGCTCCGGGGGTGCCCGATGGATTGCCTCAGGGCGCCCTGGTCGAGTTCGTGCAGGGCGCCGCCGTACCCGGCGACGCGCGCCAGGACGGCCGCCGCGTCCCGCAGCCGTACGGCACGGCCCGCGCCGATGTTCACGATCCCCTGGGCGGCGGAGAGCGAGGCGGCGTGCACGGCGCGTGCCACGTCGCGTACGTCGATGAAGTCCCGCTGGACGCCGAGTCCCCCGAGCTTGAGCTCGCCGTCACCGGCCTGCATGGCGCGCCGCATGGCCTCGGCGAGCCGCCCGAGCGGGGAGCCGGCCGGGGTGCCGGGCCCCGCGGGCGAGAACACCCGCAGGACGACGGCGTCGAGACCCGACCCGAGGACGAGTTCGGTGGCCGCGAGCTTGCTGACGCCGTACGGTCCGCCGGGCCTGGGCACGGCGTCCTCGGCGGTCGAGGACCCCGGCTGGCTCGGCCCGTACTCGGCGGCGCAGCCCAGCTGCACGAGCCGCGCCCCGCAGCCGCTGCGGCGCAGGGCCTCGCAGACGGTGGCGACGGCGACGGTGTTGTGCCGGGTCAGCTCACGGGCACCGCCGCGCGTGGCACCCGCGCAGTTGATGACGACGCCCGGGTGCACGGCGTCCAGGAAGCGGGTGAGCGCGCCGGGGCTGCCGCTCGCGAGGTCGAACCGTACGTCCGAGTCGTCGCCGCGGCCGAGCGCGGTGAGCTGCACCGCCGGGTCGGCGAGCAGCCGGTCGGCGACGAAGCGGCCGAGGTATCCGTTGGCTCCGATCAGCAGCACCCTCATCGGGCGGCTCCCGAATCGGATTCTCGGATGCTGGGGGTGCTCATCTGGCGTTCTCCTTCAGGGGGTTGCCGTAATGCACGGGGTAAGGCCCGCGGTGTCGGCCCCGCGGGAGAGTGAGGTGTCGGATGGGGTGAGCCGGGGTCGGCGGCGCGCATTCTCAGGGCGCCCCGTCCCCGTGCGCGGAGGCCCGGCCGAGCACCCGCAGGCAGTGGAGCAGCAGCACACCGGCCGCGGCGCCGCACGCGACGACGGGCACGGCACCGGGCCCCCAGGCCCGGACCGCCTCCTCCACCGGCGCCGCGAGCCAGGCGACGCCGGGCAGGCGGGCCGCGAACACGGAGGCGAGGCAGACCACCTCCACCGCGCCCGCGGCCCCCAGCATCAGCAGGGGGGCGCGCAGGAAGCCGTACGAGGAGAGGAGGCGGGCGAGGAGCAGCAGCGCGCCCAGGGCGCCGGCCCCGGCGGAGGCCGGGACGCCGTAGACGGCCCCGGCCCCCACGAGGAGGGCCCCCAGGGCGCACACGTACAGCGCGACGGTCCCCAGCAGCAGGGGCCGCACGGCCGAGGTGAAATCGGCGAGCCCCCGGCTGAGCGAGAGCCGCCGCCGGGCCCCCGCGGCGAACAGCCGCGCGCACCACACGGCGGGCGCGACGGCGAGCGAGAGCGCGAGGGCCGCGGCGGTCGACGGTGCCCAGGGCCCGTCGGGGCCGCCGGAGAGGGCGGCCCGCAGCAGACCGTCGCCGAAGAGGGCGTACGCGACGAGGAAGCAGCTCCACGCGTGCGTGGCCGGTGGGACATGGCGCGCGGCCCGCAACGGCCCGCGCCGGAGGGCCACCCGCAGGGCGGCGGCCACGGCGAGTGCTCCGCCGAGCCCCACGGCGTACCGCGTGTGCCCCGCGCTCAGCTCGACCCCTGCGGCGGCGAGTCCGCAGACCGCGCCCGGGAGCAGGGCGAACAGCGCCCATCCGGTGGGTCCTTCGGGGCCCCGGCGCGAGGCGGCGGGCGCGGGGGCGCCGCGCTCCTCCTCGTCGCGGGGCACGCGCGCGTACATCTCCTCGGCGAGGGCGAACACGTCCCGGTGCCTGAACCGCGCCGCGGTCCGGTCGGTCACGCCGTGCGCTTCGAGGCCCGCGGCGATCTCCAGCGGGTCGACCGCGCGCTCGCACAGCTCGCGGTGCCGGTGCATCAGGGCCTTCACCGGGTCCACGGCGCCGCGCCGGGCGGGCTTGGCGGGGCCGGTCCCGGCAGCGCCCGCCACCGTCCCGCGCCAGGCCGCGGGCTCGCGGACCAGGGCCGCTTCGGCCACCAGCTCCTCCGAGCGCGGGTCCCAGCCGCCGGGGCTGTCGGGCGCCCGCGGGGTGTCCACCTGCTGGTCGTGGCTCATACGCCCGCCCCCTTCAACTGCTCGGTGCCGTCCGCCTCTTGGGCCCAGCTGGGGGCGCCGGCCGGGCCCGCGCCCGCGTCTCCCGCGCCCGCGGCGACCGCCCACCGTCCCGGCAGGTACGCCTCCGCCGGATGACCGAAGGGCACGGGCTCGCCCGCGTCGTCGAGGGCCTCACGACGCACCGGGCAGTGCGAGACGATCTCCAGGTAGATGTCGCGGAACGCTTCGGTGTTCTGCTCCACGGTGAACAGTTCGAGCGCCCGCGCACGCGCCGCCGCCCCGAGCCGCTCGCGCCGCCCGGCGTCGCGCAGCAGCGCCACGCACGCCTCGGCGAGGGCCCGCGGATTGCGCGGCGGCACGACGAGCCCGGTGCCGCCGATGACCTCGACGACCGCGCCGACATCGGTGGAGACGGTGGCGCGCCCGCAGAACATGGCCTCGACGAGGCTGATCGGGAAGCCCTCGACGACGCTCGACAGGACGACGACGCTCCCGGCGGCGTACGCGTCCGCGAGCTCGGGGGTCCCGGGTGCGCCGATCTCCTCGAAGGACACGGGGTTGTCGCCGACGGCGTGCACGCCGTCCGCCTCGTCCGGGAAGAGCTGCGCGGCCAGCGCTTTGCAGTGCGCGAGGTAGGCGTCGGCCTCCGGGCCCTCGGCGGACGCCCCGACGATGCGCAGCCGCGCCTTCGGCTCGTCCTTGCGGACCTCCGCGAAGGCGTGGAGCAGGGAGATCAAGTCCTTGGCCGGTGCGATGCGCCCGACCCACAGGAGCGTGTCGGGGTCGCCCGGGTCCTCCCGCTCGCCGACCTCCGCGAAGCGGGACGCCTCCATGCCGGGGTAGACCGTGCGCAGCTTCGCCCGCTCGGCCCCGCACCGCTCCTGCCAGCGGCGGGCGTGCGTGTTGCCGGGCGTGATGAGGGTGGCCTTGCCGTACACCTCGGTGGCGAGCCTGCCGTGGAAGGAGGTCAGCAGCGCCCGCGCCGGCGCGCTGAGCGCCTCGTCGCCGGTGGCGAGGTAGTGCGCCCGCAGCTGTACGCCGTACTCGGTGACCAGGAGCGGCACTCCGGAGAAGTGCCGGGCGAGGAGGCCGGGGATGGCCGCCGGGCCGCCGGAGGTGGCGTGGCACAGATCCACCGCGCCGAGGCCGTCGTCGCCGTACCAGTCCAGGGAGAGGGGTCGCAGGGCGCGCTCCAGGAGGCCCGCCACGACCAGCAGGTCGGACACCCGTGCGGTGCGCGCGGCGCGGAGTGCGCCCGGCGCGCGGCAGGCGCGTTCCAGGGCGCGCACCACCGTTTCGGAGCGCAGTGCGCTCACCAGGCCGCCCTGGTCCCTGGCGAGGTCGGCGAGGCCGTAGAGCGCGCTGCCGAAACGGTCCGCCAGGGCGTCCGAGGCGCCGGAGCCGTGCGGGGCGCCGGCCGCTCCGGAGTCGCAGACGGCCGCGGCCAGGTCGCCGAAGCACTCCGCGAAGCGCCGCCGCGCCCGCCGTCCGTACCCGGCTCCGAGGGCCACGCCGTCGTCGTCGACCGTCCACAGGGGCGCCGTCCGCACGCGGTTCACCTGGGGCGGCAGCTCGATCCAGCCCTGCGCATCCTGCCGCTCGCTGCGGCTGAGCGCGTAGACGTCGAATTCGTGCTGCCCGAGCCCGCGCACGAGCCGGTCGCACCAGAGCCTGGCCTCACCGCTCACATACGGATAGCCACCCTCCGTAAGCAGTCCGATGCGCACGCGTACACCCCCGATCTCCCATGTGGAGAGCCCCCGTTGACCCGGCGGCTCGCAGCGGGACGAACGTATGCGGACATGCCGGTGGCGTGATGGACGGTTGTCCATCACGCCACCAAAAGGGGTGAACGGCAGTAACTTTCCCGCGCCGGTTGCGTTCTGTCGCGCTATGGCGCCGGGAGAGCGCTCTTTCGCTACGGAGGGTTAAGCTGCGGCCAGCTCCCTGCGGGCCGTACGGCGGCGCGCCGCGGCCTCCGGGTCGAGGGCGGGCACGGCCGCCAACAGCTGTCTGGTGTACGCCTGGCGCGGCGACCCGTACACCTCGTCGACGGTTCCGTGCTCGACGATCCGCCCCGTGCGCATCACCGCGACCCGGTCGCTGACCTGGCGTACCACCGCGAGGTCGTGGGCGATGAAGACGAGGGCGAGCCCGTGCTCCTCCTGGAGTTCGGCGAGCAGCGCGGTCACCTGGGCCTGCGTGGTCACGTCGAGCGCCGACACCGGCTCGTCGCACACGATGACCCGCGGCTCGGCCGCGAGGGCCCGCGCGATCCCGACCCGCTGGCGCTGGCCGCCGCTGAACTCGTGCGGATAGCGCCCGTAGTACGCCGGATCGAGCCCCACGCGCTCCATGAGGTCACGCACGCGTGCGCGCACGGCGGCATCGTCGCGCTCACCCCGTGCGCGCAGCGGATCGGCGATGGACTCCCCGATGCCGCGGCGCGGGTTGAGCGAGGAGACGGGGTCCTGGAACACCATCTGCACCCCGGCCCGCACTCCCCCGCCCGGCGCCGAAGCGCCCTCGTGCCGGATCTCCCCGGCCGAGGGGTCCAGGAGCCCCACCAGCATCCGGCCGAGGGTCGTCTTGCCGCTGCCGCTCTCCCCCACGATCCCGAGCGTCTCCCCCCGGCGGACCGTGAGCGAGACCCCGTCCACCGCGGCGAACGCGCGCTTGCCGCGGCCGAACTCCTTGCGCAGGTCCACCGCTTCGAGGACGACGTCACCCCGCGCGGGAGCGGCGGCCTCGCGCGGCGAGTCGACGCGCGGCACCGCCCCGAGCAGCTCCTTGGTGTACGCCTCCCGGGGCGCCCCCAGGATCTCGCGCACGGGCCCGCGCTCGACGGCCCGCCCGTACCGCATGACCAGGACGTCGTCGACGCTCTCCGCCGCCACGCCCACGTCATGGGTGACCAGGAGCAGTCCCATCCCCGTCTCGGCCCGCAGCACGTGCAGCAGGTCGAGGATCTGGGCCTGCACGGTGACGTCCAGGGCGGTCGTCGGCTCGTCGGCGATCAAGAGCTCGGGCTCGCAGGCGAGCGCCATGGCGATGAGCGCGCGCTGCCGCATGCCGCCGCTGAACTCGTGCGGCCGGGACCGCGCCCTGCGGACGGCGTCCGGGATGCCCACCCGGTCGAGGACGTCGACGGCACGCGCGCGTGCCGCCCGGCGCGAGGCGCCCGTGTGCACGCGGTACACCTCGGCGATCTGGTCGCCCACCGCGTAGTACGGGTCGAGGGACGACAGCGGGTCCTGGAAGACCATGGCCGCCTTCCCGCCCCGCAGCCGCCGCAACTCCTCGCCCGACGCCTCTTGTACGTCGATGCCGCCGACCCGCACCTCACCGCCGACGTGCGCGCCGGTGCCCCGGTGGAGCCCGAGCAGCGCGGACGCCACCGTGCTCTTGCCGGACCCCGACTCGCCGACGAGACCGAGCGCGGCGCCCTTCTCCAGCGTGAAGGAGAGCCGGTCCACGGCGCGCGTCTCCCCGAAGTCGACCACCAGGTCGGTCACCTGGACGAGGCTCTGGGCCGGGTTCTGGTCCGGGTTCTGGGCCGGGTTCTGGGCCGGGTTCTGGGCCGGGTTCTGGGCCGGGTTCTGGGCCGGGCTCATGACAGGACCACCCTTCGGTCGGCCACCGCGTACAGGACGTCCGCGACGGCGTTGGCGAGCACCACGAAGAAGCCGGTCACCAGGACCATGCCGACCACGACCGGCAGATCGACGACCTTGACGGCGTGCACGAGTTCGCGGCCCATGCCGGGCAGCCCGAAGAGCGTCTCGCTGAGCACCGCGCCGCCGAACATCGACCCGAAGTCGTTGGCGCTGAGCGCGATGACCGGCGCGACCGCGCCCCGCAGGGCGTGCTTGCCGATGATCGAGCGCTCCCCGACGCCGTACGCGCGAAAGGTCCGCACATGGACGTCGGCGAGGGTCTCCAGCATCGAGGAGCGGGTCAGGCGCGCGTACTTGGCGGCCTCGATCAGCGCGAGGGAGAGCCAGGGCAGGAGCAGGTTCCACGCCCACTGCTGCGGGTCGTCGGTGAACGGCACGTACTGCGGGAAGGGAAGCCAGTTGAGCTGCCCGCAGACCACGATCATCAGCAGCAGGCCGATGACGAAGACGGGCGTGGCCGTGCCCGCGAGCGTGACGGCGGTCAGGACGCGCTCGGTGACGCGCCCGCGCCGCCAGGCGGACAGGACGCCGGTGCCGACGCCGAGGATCAGCCACATCACCATGGCGCCGAGCGCGAGCGACCCGGTGACCGGCAGCTTCGCCAGGATCAGCTGGGTGACCTGCTGGTCGCTCTGGTAGGAGAGCCCGAGGCAGGGGGCGTCGCAGTGCTCCACGCCCGTGCCCGTCGAGTAGGTCTGGCCGGTGACGATGCCCTGGAGGAAGTCCCAGTAGCGGACGTACACGGGGTCGTCGAGCCGCAACTGCTCGGAGACCTGCGCCACTTGGGCCGGTGAGCAGCGCGGCCCGCAGGTGATCTGGGCGACGTCGCCGGGAGCGACGTAGAAGACCGCGTAGATGATCACGGAGATGGCGAGGAGCGTGACGAGGGCGCCCACCGAGCGCCTCAGGAGGAAGCCGGTCATGCCTTGCCCTCCCGCTTGCGTCCGGTCCCGACCCGCAGCCGCGACGCGGCCCTCGGATCGAGCGCGGTCCGCACGCCGTCCCCGAGGACGGTCAGCGCGAGCACGGTCACGAACAGCGCCCCGGCGGGAAGCAGGAGGTACTGCGGTGCGGCCTGGTACCAGATGTCGGCCGAGGTCAGCATCTGTCCCCAGGACGCGGTCGGCGGTTTGACGCCGACGCCGAGGAAGGACAGCGCGGCCTCCACCGTGATGTTGATCGGGACGAGCAGGGCCGCGTAGGTGATGACGGGGGCGGCGAGTCCCGGCAGGAGTTCGCGGCGCGCGATGCGCCGGGTGCTCCAGCCGCTGAGCCGGGCGGCGGCCACGTGGTCGAGCTCCTTGAGGGTCATGGTCTGCGCGCGCACGATCTTGGCCGTGCCGCCCCAGGCGACGAGCCCGATGACCAGGGCGACCAGGACCGGGCGCGGGAAGCCGCTGGGCACGATCGCCATCAGGGCGAGCGCGAGGACCATCAGCGGCATGGCGACGATGACGTCGGTGGCGCGGCTGAGGACCTGGTCGACCAGGCGGTTGCCGAGCCCGGCCGCGATGCCGATGCCGACGCCGAGCACGACCTGGACGACGGTGGCGGCGAGCGCGACGCCGAGGGAGACCCGGGCGCCGTACACGAGCCGGGCGAACAGGTCGCGGCCGGTCTGCGGTTCGACGCCGAGCCAGTGCTCGGCGCTGATCCCGCCGAACGGGCCGATCGGCACACCGCCGCGGCCGGAGTCGATGAGGTCGGGGTGGTACGTGCTGGGGTCCTGGCCCTCGATGGCGGTGAGCAGCGGCGCGGCGAGCGCGACCAGGACGAGAAGCGCGACGACGGACGCCGCGACGAGGGCGGCGCGCTGCGTGCGCAGCCGCCGCCAGAACTGACGGGCACCGGAAGTCGGGGCGGACGCCGTGGCGCCCGTCCCCGCTTCCGAGGCCAACAGGGCCTCGCTCATGGTGATGTGACCGCTGGCCCTTACTTGACCGCGACCTGGGAGATGTCGAGGACACCCGTCCAGTCGCTGATCACGATGTTCTTGACGTCCTTGCCGTACAGGCGCTTGTAGACCGGGTGGAAGAGCGGCACGGTCAGGGCCTGCTCACCGATCTTCTTGTCGAGGGCGCCCCAGCGCTCGGCGGCCGCGTCGAGGTCGGTGAGCTTGTTGATCTCGTCGATCTCGTCGTTGACGGACTTGTCGTCCAGGAAGCCGGTGTTGAAGTTGGCGCCGTCCTTGACGATCTGCCGCCCGTCGAAGATCGGGGCGAGGAAGGGGCCGCCGGAGGGCCAGTCGGCTCCCCAGTGGGCGAGGAAGAGGCCCGGCTCGTCCTTGGCGCTGTGGATCTTGTCCGAGTAGTCGTTGTCCTCCAGGCCCTGGAGCTTGACGGTGATCCCGGCCTTCTTCAGGGCGTCCTGGATCGCGGTGGCGATCTCGGGGCTCGTCTCGAAGTCCTTGGCGTTGGAGTGGGTCAGCGTGATGGTGAGCCCGTCCTTGTGACCGGCCTCCTTCAGGAGCTCCTTGGCCTTCTTCGCGTTGCCGGACTTGCCCGCGGGGAAGTGGTCGTACTTCGTGTAGCCGAAGGACTTCTGGTTGGGCAGGTACGTGGTCGCGGGCTCGGCGAGCGACGAACCGCCGGCGGCGTTGATCACGGACGACCGGTCGACGGCGTACGAGATGGCCTGGCGCACCTTCGGGTCGTCGAACGGCTTCACCTTCGGGTTGAAGGCGAGGTAGTTCGTATAGCCGAAGTGCCCGGTGCCGACGCGCGAGGCGAGCGCCTTGTCGCCGGTGACCTTGGCGAGCTCGGCGGGGCCGAGGTTCGTGTCGGTGGTCACGGCGGCGGCGTCCGCGCCCTGGCCGGCGGAGAGCCGCTGGTTGATGACGGAGGAGTTGAGGCCGGACCGCACGTCGATCTTGTCGGGGTAGGCCTTGCGCTCGGGGTCGGTCTTCGCCGACCAGTGCGGGTTGCGCTCCAGGATCAGGCGCTCGCCGTCGTTCTCGTTCTTCACGACCTTGTACGGGCCCGAAGAGACCGGGTGCTCCTCGTACTTGGTGCCCTTGTCCTTGCTCTTGGGGACGGGCGTGAACTGCGTCTGCGTCGCCAGGTAGGGGAACTCGCCCTCGGGCTTGTTCAGGTGGAAGACGATGGTGCGCTCGTCGGGCGTCTCGATCGACTCGAGGCCCTTGCCGCTCTTGTCCTTGTACGGCCCGGCGTACTTGTCGCCGCCGATCAGCCAGTCCCTCAAGTAGGGGGCGCCACCGGAGAGTTCACCGGCGAAGGAGCGCTCGATGCCGTACTTGACGTCGGCGGAGGTGATCGGCGAACCGTCCTCGTACTTGAGCCCCTTCTTCAGGGTGTACGTCCACACGGTGGCGTTCTTGCTGGACTTGCCGAGGTCCGTGGCGAGGTCGGGCACGACCTCCGCGCCCTTGGCGCCGTCCTCGCGGTTGCGGGTGGTCAGGGTGCGGAAGACGAGCGAGGGGACGTTGCCGCCGCCGGAGGTGTAGAGCCGGGCGGGGTCGAAGTCGACCTGCGGGTCGCTGTTGAGGACGGTGAGCGTGCCGCCCTTGGCGGGCTTGCCCTCGGCGCCCCCGGCGCCCTTGCCCTCGGAGCCCTCGGGACCCGCGCAGGCGGCGGCGCCCGCTGCCAGGACGAGGCTGACGGATGCCGCTGCCACACGGCGGGCTATGACGGACGGTTGACGCATGGGTAGGGGCCTCTCGGGAGCGCTGCACGGCACACGGGCGTACGGCAGCAATCAGCAGGAAAGAGCAGAGCTCGCCCCGGGGGTCGCCGAAAGAGGGTCAGGACCGCGGAAGGGTCATGAGGATGCGACGCACGCGCCTGGGGCGGACGTCAGCAACAGTGAATGTCGGACACGCAGAGCGCGGTCACGCCAAAGAGCGCCAGCTCAAGGGCGGCGCGCGAGGAGGCGTGACGAGGCGACATGCGGAGAAATATGAACGAACTTTCGGCGGATGTCAAAGCTTCCGATCGGAAAACGACCGTATGCCGAGCATTTCCGTCTCACTCCGTGGGCTCAACTTTTGGGAAACGCCCAGGGGTTGGCCTTGCACTTGATGCCGTCGTGGTCGAGGAACTTCGTCTGCTGCTGCATGACGGGCGCGAGCTCGCCGTCCTTCGCGCAGTCCGTGTGGTTGAAGCCGAGCCGGTGACCGACCTCGTGGTTGATGAGCATCTGCCGGTACGGGTGGATGCGGTCGCCGTAGGTCTTGGCGCCCTGCGCCCACCGATAGGCGTTGATCATCACGCGCTCCGTGGCGGCGGAGTCGCAGGAGACGTTCTGCTGCATCGTGTCGAGCCCGGACTTCGCGCACCATTTCGCGGTGGTGCCGGGGCTCGCGAGCGTGATGACGAAGTCGGGCTTCCCCGAGGAGATCCGCTCGAAGGCCCGGCCGCCCTGGTGCGCCCAGCTCCGGTCGTCGTTCAGGGTCTTCTGCACGGCCGCCGCGAACAGCTCGCCGTCCAGACCCATCCCCTTCTCGACGTCCACGCGGTAGCGGAACAGCTGCCCCTTGCCCGGCGCCTTGTCGAAGCCGGCCATCGCCTCGAAGTCGCCGGAGGCCGTGAGCTTGGCGTCCAGCGGGTACTTCTCGGCCATCTTCGCCTCGTACGTCGCCGGGGCGGACTCGGGAGGCGTGGGCCGGTCGTCGGAGCGGGAGGCGTCCTCGCCCGCGGCGCGGCTGCCCTGCTCCTTCGCGGCCTGGGTCCGGGGAGTGGCGGAGTCCTTGGGTCCGTCGGTCACCTGGCCGGCCACCACGACCGCGAGGACGGTGGTGACCGCGGCGGCGGCTATCCCGGTGAAGGTGCGGCCCCTACCGCCGCCGGTGCCTTCCGGGAGGTCGCTGAGGTCGCCGTCGCCGGGAGCACCGGGGCCGCCGTCGGTCCCGGCGCTCCTGCGGGTCGCATCGGTCTTGTCGGTCCCGTCGGTGCCGTCGGCCGCCCAGAGGTCTCCCCGTGCTTCCTCGTCCTCGTCGACCGCGCGGTCCCAGTCCGTGACGGAGGCGTACGGATCGGGGAGCGGGGGCGTACGCCGCGGCGAAGGCCCGGTCACGGTGGGCGTGGCGCCGGTCGCGCCGCCGCCGAAGAGGTCCTCTTCGGCGAACTCGTCGCCGAACGCGTCCACGTACTCCCTGCGGGGCCCCGGCACGCGGGGCGGCGCGGTCCGCGCTCCCGGTGTCCCGTGGGCGGCGCCCGGCCGCGGCCCGGCTCCCCAGGCCCCGCCCGGCTCACGCTGCTCGGGGTGCCCGCCGCGGACGTGCGGCATGCCGCGCGGCGGGGTGGCCTGCGGGACGCCGTGCGGCGGGGTCGACGCCCGGGGGAAACCGTGCGGCGGTGTCGCCTGCGGGAATCCGTGGGCGGGCGTGCCGTCGTCCCCCGGGGCGCGTCGGCGGCGGCCCGTGCCGGGGCCCGCGGGGCGCGTGCCCTGGGGTGACGGTATGTCGTCGGTGTTGGTGTTGCCCGTGGTGTCCGCGAGGTCGGCCGAACCCCGGCGGCTATGACGTCCCACTCGCCGCCTCAGCTCCCCGCGCCCGGTTGACCGGATGCATTCAACTCGCCCGTGTCCGCGAGCAGTTCGCGGAATGCCGTGGCCACCGTATCGGGATACTCCATCATTGCCACATGTCCTGCGTCCGGCAGGGTGAGCAACCGTGAGTCACGGAACGCGGCGGCGGCCTTCCGGGCCATGCGGTACGAGACGAGCAGGTCCTTGCCTCCGTAGACGAGCAGCGTCGGCGCGAGCACCCGCTCCGCCTGTCGCCACAGGCCGTGCTGCCCGCCCAGGGTGTAGGCGTTCACGATGCCGCGCGCCGAGCGGGCCATCGCGTCCCACATGTACGGAAGGGCGAGCCTGCGCTCCATCTCCCGCACCGCCGCGCTGTACCCCTCCGGCGAGACCCGGTCCGGGTCCCCGTAACAGAGTGCCATGACGCCGCGGACACGCTGCTCGGCGGTCCAGTCCTTGGTGAGCCGGGTGAACAGGGCCGCGACGCCGGGCACCGCGAGGAGGCCGGTCGGCAGTGCCGTGCGCTGCACCCGCAGCTCCGGGAGCGCGGGCGAGATCAGCGTGAGGGTGCGGACCAGATCGGGGCGGACGGCGGCGACGCGGGTGGTGACCGCCCCGCCCATCGAGTTCGCGATCAGATGGACGGGCCCGTCTTCGCGCGTGTCCAGATAGCGGATGACCGCGCGCGCGTGCCCGGTGACCGAATAGTCGCCGTCGTCCGGCGGCGGCGAGTCGCCGAAGCCCGGGAGGTCGACGGCCGCACAGTCCACGACGTCCTCGAGCAGCGGCATCAGGGCCGACCAGTTCTGCGACGATCCGCCGAGCCCGTGCACGAAAAGGGCGGACGACAGCCCCTCACGGACCGAGGGCCTGGAACGCACGGAAAGCGTGAGCCCGGGGAGGGTGACCGAATCGAGCTGCTCGCCCGGCGCGACCGCGACGACACCCGGCTTGGGCGCGACGGAAGCGGCGATCACGTTCGGCAGCTCGGTCGAAGACATGCGGCAATGTTACGAGACGATCACACGGTGGTTCATGTGTTCGCAGTCACAGATCCGGCCGATCTCGCCCGGAGATCGCGTAGCGCCCGCATCGAGGGTCTCCTACGCTCATAAGTGAGGGCGATCAGGGCACTCGCACCACTAGTCCTCAAGGGAAGAGAGCCACGATGACCGTCGACCCGTCCGACCCCGAGACCTTCGAGGCCGAGGTAACCGCCGACCACACCATCGGCGACAGCAGCACCGAAGCACCCGAGGCCGATGCCGCGGAGCAGCAGACCGAGCTGACGCCGCGCGAGGACGACTCCTTGCAGGACGCGGACCCGGCAGCGGGCAGCGAGGCGGACCTGGCCGAACAGGCCCGCGTCGTCAGTCTCGACGAAGACGACTATCGCTGAGCTGCCCGTGTTTGCCCTGCTACGCACGGCTTTCACGGCCATCCGGTCCGTGAAATTCTCCGCTCGTACCGCGCACATCACGGTTACCGAAAAGTACGATGGCCGCGCGGCGCACACCGCACATTCACGATCATGGGAGGCGGCGTGACAGCCATCGAGCAGACAGAGGCAGCGCGCCCGCGGGGCACACGCCTGCCGCGTCGTGCCCGACGCAATCAGTTGCTGGGCGCGGCGCAGGAGGTATTCGTCGCGCAGGGGTATCACGCGGCGGCGATGGACGACATCGCCGAGCGGGCCGGAGTCAGCAAGCCGGTGCTCTACCAGCACTTTCCCGGCAAGCTCGACCTCTACCTCGCCCTGCTCGACCAGCACTGCGAATCACTGCTCCAGTCCGTCCGTACGGCGCTGGCGTCCACCTCGGACAACAAGCTGCGCGTCGCGGCCACGATGGACGCGTACTTCGCGTACGTGGAGGACGAGGGCGGCGCGTTCCGGCTGGTCTTCGAGTCGGACCTGACGAACGAGGCCGCGGTCCGCGAGCGCGTGGACCGGGTGACTCTCCAGTGCGCGGAAGCGATCTGCGAGGTCATCGCCGAGGACACGGGCCTGCCCCGTGACGAAGCGATGCTGCTCGCGGTGGGCCTCGGGGGCTACTCCCAGGTGGTCGCCCGGTACTGGCTCGCCAGCGGCAGCACGGTCCCGCGCGACAAGGCGGTGGAGCTGCTGACCTCGCTGGCCTGGCGCGGTATCGCGGGCTTCCCGCTGCACGGCCTGGAAGGCAGCTGACGCCGGCCCGGGGCCGGGATCACGGATCCCGCGTTCTGTTCCCGATCTCTGTTCGCTACCGGCGTGCAGCGGCGGAACCGTACGCATCGCCTCACCGGGCTAATGTGTGCTGAGTACGGCGCGGCAGGCCGCGCACATCACTGACCGTCGGAGGGACAAAGCCGTGGAGGTCAAGATCGGCGTGCAGTACGCGCCCCGCGAGATCGTGCTGGAGAGCGGCCAGAGCGCCGAGGAAGTCGAGCACGCGGTGTCCGAGGCGCTGACCGGCAAGTCGCCGCTGCTGAGCCTCGTGGACGACCACGGCCGCAAGGTCCTGGTTCCGGCCGACCGCCTCGCGTACGTCGAGCTCGGCGAGCCGACCGCACGCAAGGTGGGCTTCAGCGCCCTGTAGTCCGGGGCGCTGCACGCAGGACGAAGTACGGGAACGGCCCGGTGGTGACAACCACCGGGCCGTTCCCGTGTGTTGGCTCCGACCTGATGTGTGGTGGCTCCGACCCCATGCGCCGACTGCGATGTTCCGACGCGGCCCGTGCGGGAACCCTATGGAGGATTGCATTCCGGCCCCCGGGGGTAAGACCGGCTACGACCGTTTTGCACCTGGCCGCGAGGGAGGGAACACCCTGTGATTCTGGAAGCACTCGGATCCGCACTGCTCGGTTTCGCCCTGGCATGGGTTGCGGCCCACCGACTGGCCCACCGGCTCCCCGCACGCAACCTGGTCCTGTCGACCGGGGCCGCGGGCGCAGTGATCGGGTCCTTCGTCACGCACATGGCCCTGGGCGCGGGCCACGCACTCGGCACGCTCGTGGGCGCGGTGGCCGTGGCGGCCGCCCTGCTCTCCCTCCTGCTCCGCCCGAGCAGGAGCCGCCTACGCCGTCGCTCAGCGACGGCGTAGGGCAAGAAGCCCCGGAAGGGGCGCGGGGAACGGCGCGAACAGCCTCCACGCACCCGCAGAGAACGGGGGACATCCGCCCCCGAAGGGGCGCGGGGAACGGCGCGAGCAACCAGGACGCGCCCGCAGAAAAAAGAGAGGCACCCGCGCCCGAGGGGGCGCGGGGAACGGCGCGCCCAGCCACGACGCACCCGCAGAGAAACACCGCACCCCCCAGCGGAGCGCTACGCGGCGAGCCCCAGCGCAGCCATCCGCTTCGTGTGCGCCTCGGTGATCCGCGAGAACATCCGCCCGACCTCGGCGAGGTCGAAGCCGTCGGCAACGCCCCCGACCAGCATGGTCGACAGGGCGTCCCGGTCGGCGACGACCCGCTGCGACTGCGAGAGCGCCTCGCCCATCAGCCGCCGCGCCCACAGCGCGAGCCGCCCGCCCACCCGCGGATCCGCGTCGATCGCGGCGCGGACCTTCTCCACGGCGAAGCTCGCGTGCCCCGTGTCGTCGAGCACCCCGAGGACGAGCCCGCGGGTGTCGCCGTCGAGCCGCGCGGCGACCTCGCGGTAGAAGTCACTGGCGATCGAGTCGCCCACGTACGCCTTGACCAGGCCCTCCAGCCAGTCGGACGGCGCCGTCTGGCGGTGGAAGCCGTCGAGCGCGGCCACGAAGGGCTCCATGGCCTCGGTCGCGTCCGCGCCGATCGCCGAGAGCCGGTCCCGCAGCTGCTCGAAGTGGTGGAACTCGGCCGACGCCATCTTCGCCAGCTCCGCCTTGTCGCCGAGCGTCGGCGCCAGCTTCGCGTCCTCCGCGAGCCGCTCGAACGCCGCGAGCTCTCCGTAGGCGAGCGCTCCGAGCAGGTCCACGACCGCGGCGCGGTAGTTCGGGTCGGCGGCGGCGGTCGTCCAGTCCTGGGCGGCGATTCCCTTGGGTTCGGCAGGCGTGTCAGCGGCGGTGTCAGGCGTCTCCATAAACCGCACAATAGCCCGCTCGCAGCAACGTGTAAGGGCCTGGTCAGTGACTGTGACGACGACTACGTGACCAATTCGCCAGACACGGCTGCGAGATTCCGGGGTACAGTGGTAATGCGCCTGCCGAATATTCGACGGGCCGTACGAATGAGGATGCCCGGTCGGAGGCCCGATCGGCTCCGACCCGACAGCCCTCCAGGCGGCCCGCACAGTGCGGACGGCACGAGGAGGGAACCTCAGCGGTACGAGCGCTCGAGCGCAGGCAGTGGTCCCGCGCCCCCGGCCCCGCCCCCCAAGCAGCCGGCGGTAGTGGCACGGTCACGACCCCCAGCGTTCGCCTCGGACTGCGTCCACAGAAGAGGCAATGCCCTGACTACGACTTTCCGCGATCTCGGAATTCTTCCCGAGACGGCCGAGGCCCTTGAGGCCGTCGGCATCATCAGCCCTTTCCCCATCCAAGAGATGACGCTGCCCGTGGCGCTCTCCGGGACCGACGTCATCGGCCAGGCCAAGACCGGCACCGGCAAGACGCTCGGCTTCGGACTGCCGCTCCTGGAGCGCGTCACCGTCCCCGCGGACGTCGAGGCGGGCCGGGCCAAGCCCGAGCAGCTGACCGACGCCCCGCAGGCGCTCATCGTCGTCCCCACCCGTGAGCTGTGCCAGCAGGTCACGAACGACCTCCTGACCGCCGGCAAGGCGCGCAACGTCCGCGTCCTCGCCATATACGGCGGCCGTGCCTACGAGCCGCAGGTCGAGGCCCTCAAGAAGGGCATCGACATCGTCGTCGGCACGCCGGGCCGGCTGCTCGACCTCGCGGGCCAGAAGAAGCTCAACCTCAAGCACATCAAGTGCCTGGTCCTCGACGAGGCCGACGAGATGCTCGACCTGGGCTTCCTGCCCGACGTCGAGCGCATCATCAACATGCTGCCGCCCAAGCGCCAGACGATGCTGTTCTCGGCGACCATGCCGGGCGCGGTCATCGGCCTGGCCCGTCGCTACATGTCGCAGCCCACGCACATCCGCGCCACCGCGCCGGACGACGAGGGCCAGACCGTCGCGAACACCAAGCAGCACGTGTACCGCGCGCACAACATGGACAAGCCCGAGATGGTCTCGCGCATCCTCCAGGCCGAGGGCCGCGGACTCGCGATGATCTTCTGCCGCACGAAGCGGACCGCCGCGGACATCGCCGAGCAGCTCGAGAAGCGCGGCTTCGCCTCGGGCGCCGTGCACGGCGACCTCGGCCAGGGCGCCCGCGAGCAGGCGCTGCGCGCCTTCCGCAACGGCAAGGTGGACGTGCTCGTCTGCACGGACGTCGCCGCGCGCGGCATCGACGTCGGTGGCGTCACGCACGTCATCAACTACCAGTCCCCCGAGGACGAGAAGACCTACCTGCACCGCATCGGCCGCACCGGCCGCGCGGGCGCCAAGGGCATCGCGATCACGCTGGTCGACTGGGACGACATCCCGCGCTGGCAGCTGATCAACAAGGCGCTGAACCTCGGTCTCAGCGACCCGGTCGAGACGTACTCCAGCTCTCCTCACCTGTACGAGGAGCTGAACATCCCGGCGGGCACGAAGGGTGTGCTGCCGCGCGCCGAGCGGACCCGTGCCGGGCTCCGTGCCGAAGAGGTCGAGGACCTCGGCGAGACGGGCGGCAAGGGTGGCTCGCGCGGTCGCGACCGCGGTGGTCGTGACGGCCGGGACAGCCGTGACCGTGACCGTGGTGGGCGCGCCGCCGAGGCGGAGCGCGAGCCGCGTGAGGCGCGTACGCCGCGTCGCCGCCGCCGCACCCGTTCGGGTACGCCGCTGGAGGCTCCGGCGGCAGTGGTCGCCGAGGCCGCCGCTCCCGCACCCGTGGCCGCCCCCGCCGCCACCGAGCCGACGGAGCCGCGCACGCCGCGTCGCCGCCGCCGGACGCGGAGCGGTTCCGAGGCGGCGGAGGCCGCGGTCGCCACGGTCGAGGCCGTGGAGACCCCCGTGGCCGAGGCCCCCGTGGCCGAAGCCCCGGCGACGAAGCCGCGCCGCAGGACCCGCAAGGCCGCGGAAGCGGTCGTCGACGCGGTCGAGGCAGTCGTGGAGACGGCGGAGCCGGTCGCGACGAAGCCGCGCCGCACTCGCAAGACGGCGGCGCCCGCCGTCGACACGGCGGAGACGGCCGAGGCCGTCGTGGAGCCGGTGGCGACGAAGCCGCGCCGGACCCGCAAGGCCGCCGAGCCCGTGGCCGAGACGGCGGAAGCCGCCGAGGCCCCGGCCACCAAGCCGCGCCGCCGCACCCGCAAGGCCGCGGAAGCGGCCGTCGACGCGGTCGAGGCCGTCGTGGAGACGGCGGAGCCGGTCGCGACGAAGCCGCGCCGCACCCGCAAGGCCGCCGAGCCCGTGGCCGAGACGGCGGAAGCCGCCGAGGCCCCGGCCACCAAGCCGCGCCGCCGCACCCGCAAGGCGGCCGAAGCGGTCGTCGACACGGTCGAGGCCGCGGAGATCCCCGCTCAGCCGACGGAGGAGACGAAGCCCCGCCGCCGGACGCGCAAGGCCGCGGAAGCTCCGGCTGCCGCCGAGGAGACGGCGGTCGCGAAGCCGCGCCGCCGCACCCGCAAGGCGGTCGCTGCGCCGGCCGAGGAGAGCTAGACCGCTCCGCGAAGGCGAACCCACGAGAAAGGCCCGGCCCCCGAGGGGGGGACCGGGCCTTTCCCGTACCCGCACACCGCCCAGGGCGACCCAACCCCCGCCCCGCAAGAACGCCTCGGCGGCTAACCTCGACCCATGAGCAGGCCCCCCACCTTCATCCCACCCCCCGGCGTGGACGCCCGCGTCCTCAAGACGGCCAGGGGCGACTTCGCCGTCCTGGAGGCCCGCCCGGCGGGCGAGGCCAAGGGGACCGCCCTCCTCCTCCCCGGATTCACCGGCAGCAAGGAGGACTTCATCGCCCTGCTGAGGCCCCTCGCAGAGGCCGGGTACCGGACCATCGCCGTGGACGGTCGCGGACAGTACGAGAGCACGGGCCCCACCGACGACGAATCCCCTTATGAACAAGGGGAGTTGGCCCAAGACGTCCTCGCTCAAGCCGACGCCGTGGGCGGCACCCCGCACCTCCTCGGCCACTCCCTCGGCGGACTCATCGCCCGCGCCGCCGCCCTCCGCGCCCCGGCGGACACCTTCGCCTCGCTCACGCTGATGGCCTCGGGCCCGGCCCGCATCGCGCCGTCGCAGCAGGCCCGCGCCACGATGCTGACGGACGCGCTCGGGGTCCTGTCGATGGCCGAGGCCTGGGCGGCCATCCAGGCCATGGATCCGCCGGAGGACGCCGACCTCGACGGCACCGCCCTGCGCGATCGCTGGCTGCGGCACAGCCCCGCCCAGCTCATCGCCACCGGCAAGCAGCTCTGCGTGGAGCCCGACCGCGTCACGGAACTGGCCGCCGTCCCGCTGCCCAAGCACGTCGTCTCCGGCGAGCGCGACGACACCTGGCCCATCCCCTGGCTCGACGACATGGCGGCCCGCCTGCACGCCCACCGGACGGTCATCTCCGGGGCCGAGCACTCCCCCAACACCGACCGCCCCGCGGAGACGGCTGCCGCCCTCATCACCTTCTGGGACCGGACGGCCAAGCGGCCCTGACGGACCACACCGGCACCGACGACCCCCGCTAATACTGCGTCTGAAGGTGCTCCCAGAACCCGTCCCGCAGCGCCCGCCGCAGATCCGACTGCCCCCGCAGCGAGTACGCGAGCAGCTTCTCGGCCTCCACCAGGAGCTCCTGGTCCACGGAGCCGGGCAGGTACGGATGGCCCGGCAGCAGATCCACCAGGGCCTCACGGCCCCGCGCCGCCAGCCACTTCGCGGCGATCTGCGCGCCCACGAACCGCACGTCGTCCCGCGCGGGCCGCGGCGTGCCCGCGTTCTCGTAGGTGGTGTACGTCGAGACGTTGCGCCGGGAGACGTACGGCTTGAAGAAGTCGAGGTCGAACGTGCGCTGGCTGTCGACCTCCCACAGCAGCGGCTCCGCCTGATTGCGGCCCTCGGCCGCCTCGATGCCCCACAGATGGACCCGCGCGCCGTACCCCTGCGCCGCCTCGACCGCCGAGACCAGGTCCTCGTCGCCCCCGATCAGGGCCGCGTCACTGATCGCGCGGTGCCGGGCGAGCGACTCCAGATCCGTCCGGATGAGTGAGTCCACGCCTTTCTGCTGATTGTTCGCGTTGAGGTTGCCGAGCCGCACCTTGACGTCAGGCAGCTCCGCGATCGACTGCTGCTCGACGGTGTGGATGCGGCGCCGCGCGCCGTCGTACCAGTAGACGCGCAGCAGACGGCTGTCCGCGAAGATCGTGCGCGCCTTGTCGATGAACGCCTCGATCAGGCCCTCCGCGTCCAGGTCGAAGGCGCGCCGGTCCTCCGTGCCGACCGCGAGCCGGCCCGCCGCCGCGTAAACGTACCCGGCGTCGACAAAGATCGCGTGGGTGGACGGCGTCTTCGCCACCTCGGCGAGCACGCGCTCCAGGAGTCCGTTGGCCCGCTCCAGCTGAGCGCTGATCTGGGCGCTGATCTCGATCTCGTCGTTCATCGGGGCCATTGTCCCGTCGGTCACGCAGCGAACACAACCGGTCTCGCTACTCGCGAGTAATTAGCCTGTCGAAAAATTTCTTTAGCGTAGGGAATGTTTGCTGGGGGCAACTCGTTGTACCCGTATGGAACGCCGGACACAGCTGTCCCGGTGGCCACTCCAGTAGTTCTCCTTCAGGAGGATGACCAGACGAAGGGAGAAGCCATATGCGCTTCGAAATCATGCGACTCGACGACGTCGACGGCTCCGCCGTGGACCGGACCGTCGTAGACGCCGCCTCCGTCAATCGGATCGTGCAGCAGGCCGCAGCGATCGGCCAGCGCATCTATATCCGACCGGCCGAATCCCCGGCCTCGTAACGCACAGGTTGAGATACAGGTTGAGGGGCCCCCGTACACCTTTGGTACGGGGGCCCTTGGCATGCCCGGGAGGGTCGGGAGAGCCGGGCGCACCGACCGGCAGGCCCGGGAGAGCCGGGCCGCGCCGCCGGCCCGCGCCCGGCGCGCGGGTCTAGCCGCCGTTGATCACCTGCGTCACGCCGTTGATGATCTGCTGCACGGCGATCGCGGAGAGCATCATGCCCGCGAGCCGCGTCACGAGGACCACGCCGCCGTCCTTGATGACCCGGATGATCAGCAGCGAGTAGCGCATCACCAGCCACAGCACGACGTGCATGGCCACGATGGCCGCCCAGACGGAGATCTGCGTGCCGAGACTGTCGGCGTCCTGCACGGCGAGGATGACCGAGACGATCGCGCCGGGGCCCGCGAGGAGCGGCATGCCGAGCGGGACGAGGGCGACGTTGACGTCCTTGGTCTGCGTCGGCTCGTCCGACTTGCCGGTGAGCAGGTCGAGCGCGATGAGCAGGAGCAGCAGCCCGCCCGCGATCATCAGCGCGGGGACGGAGACGTGCAGGTAGTCGAGGATCTGGTGGCCCAGGACCCCGAAGACCGCGATCACGCCGAAGGCGACGCACACGGCCTGGAAGGCCATCTTCTTCTGCACCTTGGCGGGACGGCCGGAGGTGAGTCCGAGGAAGATCGGGGTGATCCCGGGGGGATCCATGATGACGAAGAGGGTGAGGAAGAGGGATCCGAAGACGGCAGCGTCGAACACAGTGATGGCCTTGCAGTGAGTCGTACGAGAGTGCCGCGCGGGGGCGGCGGAAAAGGTGGGGAGCGGAGCCGCGTTACGCGGACGGGCCTCCGCCCGCGCCCGGCACCGGGAACGCCCCGGTCGCCCGGCGCGTGATCTCCCCGTAGATCTCGGGGTCGGTGGTGAACTCCCCGAGGACACAGGTCTTGCGGCTGCCGTGGTAGTCGCTCGACCCCGTGGCCAGCAGGCCGAGGTCCGCGGCGAGGCCGTGCAGCCGGGTGCGGGTGGCGGGCTCGTGGTCCATGTGGTCGGCCTCGATGCCGTCGAGGCCCGCTGCCGCCAGTTCCGCTATCGCCGACTCCGGCACCACCTGACCGCGCTTGACGGCCGCCGGGTGCGCGAAGACGGTGACACCGCCCGCCGCCTTGACCAGGCGGATCGCGTCGAAGGGGTCCAGTTCGTGCTTCTCGGCGTACGCGCGGCCGCCGTCGGCGAGCCAGTCCCGCGTGAAGGCGTCCGAGACGGTGGGCACGACGCCCAGTTCCACCAGGGCCTCGGCGATGTGCGGGCGGCCGACCGAGCCGTCGCCCGCGATGCGCGCGACCTGCTCCCAGGTGACGTCGACGCCGAGCTCCCGTAGCTTGCCGATCATCGCCTTGGCGCGGGGCACGCGGTCGTCGCGCACCAGCTCGCGCTCACGGGCGAGTTCCGGCTCGTCGGGGTCGAAGAGGTACGCCAGCATGTGCAGGCCCACGCCGTCGAGGCGGCAGGAGAGTTCGGCGCCGGTGACGAGGGTGAGGTCCCGGTCGAGGGTCGCGAGCGCCGCGACCGCCTCCGCGTGCCCGCGGGTGGTGTCGTGGTCCGTCAGCGCGACGACGTCGAGACCGGCCGCGGCGGCGTTGCGCACCAGCTGGGCCGGGGTGTCCGTGCCGTCGGACGCGGTGGAGTGGGTGTGCAGGTCGATGCGCACGACGCGGACTCCAGGCTCTGACGGGACGGACGGGACGGACGGGTCTGACGGGTCTGGCGGTGCTGACAGATCTGCCGGGCCGGCCGCACTGACGGGGCCGGCTGACCGATCTGACGAGGGGGACGCTCAAGGATAACGGGACTCGACCGTTCCGCCGCCCGCTCTCAAGGAGACACCTCTCACCCCCGCACGCCCCCCAAGGAGACACCCCTCACCGCCGCCCGGCACCGACGCGCCACCCGGAAAAGACCGCACGGCCGTCCGCCCCGCCCGCCACGCGCCGCACCGGGTCGATCAGCCCGCGCCCCTCACCCTCACCCTCACCCTCACGGCGACAGAATCCGCGGCGAAAGCGCCCCGCACGGCAGCAGGTCCACCTCGGCTCCCGCGTCCCGCAAGTCCGTGAGCACCAGTTCGTCGTACATCAGGAGCCCCGACTGCTCCGGCCACGCGATCGCCCACAGCCACAGGCCGCGCGCCTCGCCCGCGAAGACCGCGCGGTCGTCCGGCGTGCCCGCCACGTGCCACATCGGGGTCGGCCGGCCCGCCGCGAGGAGCTTGGCCTGCGGCGGCTTCTCGACGTTCAGATAGGGACCCGGGTCCGGGCCGTCCACGCCCGCGTACCGCGCGCCGAGGCCGACGCCGAGCTCCTCGGCGACCAGGACCAGCTCGCCCATGCCGCCGAGCGGCGCGGGACCCGAGCAGGCCACGACGGTCGCACGGCCGCCACTGCGGTCGTCGCCCGCGCAGGCCACGCCCGTGAACAGCCAGCCGACCGGCAGCGGCCACGGCATCCACACCGGTACCTGAGCGCGGTGCACCACGACCTGGAGGGCCTCGACGCTGGGCGGGATCACAGGTTGCAGCGGATGTACCGTCCCGTGCACATCACACTGCCAGGAATCGGCAAAGAGACCGGGAGCCCTGACCCGGCCACCACACTTCGGGCAACTGGGTTCGCCCCTCATAACGACCAACGGTCCTCCCCGGCCGTCGCCCCGTCAAGGACGATCACCCGTCCGGTGGCCCCACCACCAGGGGAAACTAGATGTAGCTTGCATCTTTTAGCTTGGCTAACTAATATGTGCATACGTCAACGATCTCGACGGAAGCCACCAGGTACGCCGCTAAGGAGCAGGCATGAACAGCAGCACCGGAGGTCCCGCGGAAGGGGACCCGTTCGACGAGGGGGCGACCAGTCTGCTGCGTCAGCCGAAGGCCGTCTGGGCCACCGCGGGCGCCTCGGTCGTCGCCTTCATGGGCATCGGGCTCGTCGACCCGATCCTCCCCTCCATCGCCAAGGGTCTGGACGCCTCCGCAAGCCAGGTCTCCCTGCTCTTCACCTCGTACTTCCTGATCACCGCCGTCGCGATGCTGGTGACCGGGTTCGTCTCCAGCCGGATCGGCGGCAAGAAGACCCTGCTGCTCGGCCTCGCGCTCGTGGTGGTCTTCGCCGGCCTCGCCGGAACCTCGGGATCGGTCGGCGAGCTCGTCGGCTTCCGCGCGGGCTGGGGGCTCGGCAACGCGCTCTTCGTGTCGACCGCCCTCGCCGTCATCGTCGGCGCCGCGGCCGGCGGCAGCGCCGCCGCGATCCTGCTCTACGAGTCGGCGCTCGGTCTCGGCATGGCGTGCGGACCGCTGCTCGGCGCGGTGCTCGGCAACGCCAGCTGGCGCTACCCCTTCTTCGGCACCGCGGCCCTGATGGCGGTCGGCTTCCTGTGCATCACGGCGTTCCTCAAGGAGCAGCCGAAGCCCGCGGAGAAGACGTCCCTGCTCGCGCCGATCAAGGCGCTGGGCCACGGCGGGCTCGCCTCGGCCGCCGCATCCGCCTTCTTCTACAACTACACGTTCTTCACGGTCCTGGCCTTCACGCCGTTCGTGCTGAACATGACCCCGTACAAGTCGGGTGCGATCTTCTTCGCCTGGGGTCTGCTGCTCGCGGTGTTCTCGGTGCTCGTGGCCCCGCGGCTCCAGGCGCGGTTCGGCTCGCTGAAGGTGCTCGGCGGTTCGCTGGTGCTCCTCGCGGCGGACGTCCTGGTGCTCGGGTACGGCGACCACGCCACGGCCATCGTCTGCACGATCCTGTCCGGCGCCTTCATCGGCGTGAACAACACCGTCTACACCGAGCTCGCGCTCGGCGTCTCCGACGCGCCGCGCCCGGTGGCCAGCGCCGGTTACAACTTCGTCCGGTGGTTCGCGGCCGCCGCCGCGCCGTTCTTCGCGCCGAAGATCGAGGAGTGGAGCGACATCCACGTGCCGTTCCTGGTCGCGGCCGTCACGGCGGTGCTCGGCGCGGTCGTGGTCTGGGTCCGCAAGGACTCCCTCACCCACGAGGCGGCCCGGCTCGAACCGCGGCACGCGACGGAGGACGGCGTCACCGTCTTCGCCAACTGATCATCCTCGTACGGGATTTCGGTCCAGGGAGCTTCGGTCCCGGCACCGTCAGTCCAGGGACACGGACTTGCGCAGCGGATCGCGCAGGTCCGTCCCGCTGTTCAGCCAGCGCTCCTGCAAGGCCTGCGCGCCGTGCACCCGCTTCCACGCGCCCTCGTTCGGCGTCATGGGCAGCAGCGGCAAGAACCGTACGGGCTCCATCGGCTCGTCGAGCTCCAGGTCCTCCACCAGGCCGCCGGGCTCCGCGACCAGGACCGAGGTGAACTGCGCCCCGGGCCACAGCGGTTCGCCCACGTCGAGCGAGGCGCCGGGGGCCACGATCAGGCCCTCGACCTGGGGTGAGGCGGCCAGTACGGCGAGGGGGCGCAGCACCTTGTCCGTGTCCGCCTCGCCGCCGCGCACGGAGAGGATCAGCTCGGCGCGCGGGCCCTTGACGGGGTCGGCCAGGGCGGCGGTGGGGTCGGCCATCGGCTGGGCCGACATGCCGAGCGTGGCGTACCGCACCACGTCGCCGTCCGTGAAACGCAGCACTTCGACGCGGTCGGTGCCGAGGAAGGTCACCGCGGCGCGGGCGTCCGGTTCACCGAGGCCCGTGCGGAGACGGGCTTCGACCAGAGCAAGAACATCAGCCATGCCGCGAGCATAGAACTCGTCAGTGGCGGGTAAAGGCGGGGCTTGACACTTCAGTCGGCTGATAGTGTTGGCCGCTGGTCCCGGGCAGCACGCAGAGCGCGCTCTCAAGCCCGGGCAGATGACTTCGCGCGCTACGCGCTTGGGACTTCCCCCACGGGGGACCGGCCGGAGGAGGTGGGGCTGCCATGGATCGAAGTCGACCGTGCAGTACCACCCGTTCTTCCGTCTGACACCTCACGCAGCCCTGTAGCTGCCACTGTGCGCCCGTACTCCCCGTGCTCGCGTACGACGGAAGAGCACTTCGTTTCCACCTGATCTCTCTGAGTTCTCTGAATCTGAGTCAGTAGCGAAGCTGCCACCGCGATGGTGCGGTGCTCCCCGCTTTGTGGACGTGCCAAACATCCTCAGCAGGACGTCCCCATTCCGGGTAGTTCCACCCGCCGCCGGCGGCCTCCGTCAAAGGAGCCTGCCCATGTCGATGATCCGTGACCTCCGCGCCGCCGTCCGCCCCTCGCTCCGCAAGGACGGCGGCGCCTACAACTCGTACGACCCCACGCGCGACCCCACCGCCGCCTCCGCCGTCGTCGACTGTGCCGTCTACCGCGACGGGCGCCGCGCGGCCTGCGACGACACGCTCACGCCGCACGAGGCGATGCTCCAGGTGCGGCGCGACGGCGGCTTCGCCTGGATCGGCCTGCACGAGCCTACCGAGGCCGAATTCTCCGGTATCGCCGCCGAGTTCGGGCTGCACCCCCTCGCCGTCGAGGACGCGGTCCACGCCCACCAGCGGCCCAAGCTGGAGCGCTACGACGACACGCTGTTCACCGTCTTCAAGACCATCCACTACGTGGAGCACGCCGAACTCACCGCCACCAGCGAGATCGTGGAGACCGGCGAGGTGATGTGCTTCACCGGGCGGGACTTCTTCATCACCGTGCGGCACGGCGGGCACGGCTCGCTGCGCGGCCTGCGCCGCCGCCTCCAGGAGGAGCCCGAGCTCCTGGCCAAGGGCCCGTCCGCCGTCCTGCACACCATCGCCGACCACGTCGTCGACGGCTATCTCGCGGTGGCCGACGCCATGCAGGACGACATCGACGACGTGGAGACCGAGGTGTTCTCCGCGCCGGGCAAGGGCACCTCGCGCGGTGTCGACGCCGGGCGGATCTACCAGCTCAAGCGCGAGGTCCTGGAGTTCAAGCGGGCCGTGTCGCCGCTCCTGCGTCCCATGCTGCTCCTGAGCGAGCGGCCGATGCGCCTGGTCGACCCGGACATCCAGAAGTACTTCCGGGACGTCGCCGACCACCTGGCCCGCGTCCAGGAGCAGGTCGTCGGCTTCGACGAACTGCTCAACTCGATCCTCCAGGCCAACCTCGCGCAGGCCGCGGTCGCGCAGAACGAGGACATGCGCAAGATCACCTCCTGGGCGGCGATCATCGCCGTGCCGACGGCGGTCTGCGGGGTCTACGGCATGAACTTCGACCACATGCCCGAGCTGCACTGGCGCTTCGGCTACCCGATGGTCCTGGCCCTCATCGCGGGCGCCTGCTGGACCATCCACCGCACCCTCAAGCGCAACGGCTGGCTCTAGGGCCTCTCGTCCCGGCCCGGCGCTCGTCGATAGGCTGCGCGCATGACAGAAACGCTGCTCGCCCAGGCCCTCGTCGAGGAGGCCACCAAGAAGTCGGGCCTCATCTGGGTGCGCGGCGAGGAGCCCGCGCGCGCCCTGTGGCACGTGTGGCACGAGGGCGCGGCGCACCTGATCGGCGACGGCCCCGGCGAGCAGCCGCTGCCGGGTCTCGTCGACGGCGGCACGGCCGAAGTGACCGTACGCAGCAAGGACAAGGGCGGCCGGCTCATCGCGTGGACGGCGAAGGTGACCGAGCTCGCGCCGCGCTCCGCGGCGTGGGAGGCGGCCGTCGCCGAGCTCAAGGGCAAGCGCCTGAACGCCCCCGACGGCGAGCGGATGCCGCAGCGCTGGGCGGACGAGTGCCGGGTCGTGAGCGTCACCCCGCAGGACACGATCACCGACCTGCCCGACGGCTCCCTCGCGGCCCCGCCCGTGCCGACCGGGGCGACCACCCGCAAGCCGGTGCCCGAGGCGCTGCCGCGGCTGCTGTTCAAGCGCAAGAAGCGGCGGGGCCAGAAGCCGTCGTAGGCCGGTCTACGAGTCGGGCAGCTGCTCGCCGTAGTCCACCATCTCGTCCGCGTCCGGCTCGCCGAGGGAGAAGTCCCTGCCCCAGTCGCTGAGCCGCAGGGTGCCCGCGTCACCGGCGCGCACCAGGCGCAGCGGGTAGGGCTTGCCCTTGAGGGAGACGTCCAGGGTGCCGCCCGCGCCCTTGTCGCCGGTGATCTTGATGCTGGGGTTGCCCGACGTCGTGCCGCGCTCGCCGGTGGCCAGCTTGCCGTGCAGGGTGAGCATGCCGTCCAGGAGGACGTCCTTGTCGGTGAAGCCGCTCAGCTGCCGGTAGGCCGGGTCCTCCTCGGGGACCTTCACGTACTTGCCGTCGAGCTTGGCCGCGGCGTCGTCGTCCGCCTTGCCGGGCTTCTGGCCGCCCTTGGCGTCCTCGTGCGTCCAGAAGGCGGAGTCGGCCATCAGGAAGAGCTGCTTGCCGACCCGCAGCAGCTGGAACGTCTCGCCCTTCGAGGTGACCGAGCCGGTGCCGCCCTCGTCCTTGAGGCGCATGTCGAGCTTGTACGTGTGGCCCTTGCTGACCAGCGTGCCCGAGAGCCGCACCGCGGGCGCCGCGTCGGCGGCGGCGCGGGACTTGCTCTGGATCTTCGCGGCGGAGAGCTTGCCGATGCCGTTCGTGCCGGCGTCCGGGTCCTCCTCGCTGCTGCACCCGGTCAGACCGGCGGCCCCCAGGACGAGACCCGCGCACATCGCGCTCACGAGTGCCGTCTTACGGGCGCGGCGGACCGGGGGAATCGCTGACACAGGGGGCGCTGCCTCTCGTGGGGACGACGGCTACGGCTACGGCAGTACGGCAGCGTACCCGTGCTGACTAGGTGGATCGTCGCCAGTGCGGTCGGACGCTCCGCCGGGGCGTATCCGACCGGGACGGGCTAGCCTGAAGCCCGCATTGCCCGACAGAACGACACAAAAGCCCACGAGCGGACCAGGCCGGACCAGAGCAGAGGAGGCGCGCGCAATGGCGGCAAGCACCTCCCGGGTCTTCGTCTCGCATCTGGCCGGCACCGCCGTCTTCGACCCGAACGGCGACCAGGTGGGCCGGGTGCGCGACCTGGTGGCGATGCTCCGGGTGCAGCGCAGACCGCCCCGCCTCCTCGGCCTGGTCGTGGAGCTGTCCACGCGGCGCCGCATCTTCCTGCCCATGACCCGGGTGACCGGCATCGAGTCGGGCCAGGTCATCACGACCGGCGTACTGAACGTACGCCGATTCGAGCAGCGGCCCACCGAGCGGCTCGTGCTCGGCGAGATGCTCGACCGGCGGGTCAGGCTCGTCGAGTCGGACGAGGAGGTGACCGTCCTCGACGTGTCGGTCCAGCAGCTGCCGGCCCGCCGCGACTGGGAGATCGACCGGGTCTTCGTGCGCAAGGGGAAGGGGGGCACCTTCCGGCGCAAGGGAGAGACCCTCACCGTCGAGTGGGGGGCCGTGGAGGGTTTCTCCCTGGAGGAGCACGGCCAGGGCGCCGAGAGCCTGCTCGCCACCTTCGAACAGCTGCGCCCGGCCGACCTGGCCAACGTCCTGCACCACCTGTCGCCCAAACGGCGGGCCGAGGTGGCCGCGGCGCTCGACGACGACCGGCTCGCGGACGTCCTCGAAGAGCTGCCCGAGGACGACCAGATCGAGATCCTCGGCAAGCTCAAGGAGGAGCGCGCCGCCGACGTCCTGGAGGCGATGGACCCGGACGACGCCGCCGACCTGCTCGCCGAGCTGCCCGAGGACGACAAGGAGCGGCTGCTCACGCTGATGCAGCCGGACGACGCGGCCGACGTGCGGCGCCTGATGGCGTACGAGGAGCGCACCGCCGGCGGTCTGATGACCACCGAGCCGATCGTGCTCAGGCCGGACGCGACGGTCGCCGACGCCCTCGCGCGGGTGCGCCAGCAGGACCTGTCCCCCGCGCTCGCCGCGCAGGTCTACGTGTGCCGCCCGCCGGACGAGACGCCGACGGGCAAGTACCTGGGCACGGTGCACTTCCAGCGGCTCCTGCGCGATCCGCCGTACACGCTGGTCAGCTCGATCCTCGACGACGATCTCCAGACCCTCGCGCCGGAGACCGCGCTGCCGCAGGTCGCCGGGTTCTTCGCCACGTACGACATGGTGGCCGCGCCCGTCGTCGACGAGGGCGGCTCGCTGCTCGGCGCGGTCACCGTCGACGACGTGCTCGACCACATGCTGCCCGACGACTGGCGCGAGACCGAGTTCCATGCCGCCGGCTGACCGCGAGCGGGACGGCCGCCCCGAGCCGCGGACCGCGCCCCGCTTCCGGCTCGACCAGCCCCGGCCGCCGCGCCGCAAGTTCCTGCCGGAGTACGACCCCGAGGCCTTCGGCCGGCTGTCGGAGCGGATCGCGCGGTTCCTGGGCACCGGGCGCTTCATCGTCTGGATGACGGTCACGATCATCGTGTGGGTCGCCTGGAACGTCTGGGCGCCCGAGGTGCTGCGCTTCGACCCGTTCCCCTTCCTGTTCCTGACCCTCGCGCTCTCCCTCCAGGCGTCCTACGCGGCTCCGCTGATCCTGCTCGCGCAGAACCGGCAGGACGACCGGGACCGGGTCAACCTCGAACAGGACCGCAAACAGAACGAGCGGTCCATCGCGGACACCGAGTACCTGAGCCGCGAGATCGCCTCGCTGCGCATGGGCCTGGGCGAGGTGGCCACCCGCGACTGGATCCGCAGCGAACTCCAGGACCTGGTCAGGGAGCTGGAGGAGCAGCGCAGGGGGCCTCGCGCCGTATTCCCGGCCGAGGAGAGCGGCGGGCGTGACGTAGGCGACCGTTGACCGCTCTTTCCGGGGCGGGGTTACCGCGCCGTACTATCGGTTGTATGGCTACGGAAGACGCGGTGCGTGAAGCACTGGCGACGGTGAACGACCCCGAGATCCACCGACCCATCACCGAGCTGGGGATGGTCAAATCGGTGGACATCTCCCCGGACGGGGTGGTGGCGGTCACCGTGTACCTCACGGTCTCCGGGTGCCCGATGCGCGAGACCATCACGAAGAACGTGACCGACGCGGTCGCCGCCGTCGAAGGCGTCACGCGCGTCGACGTCACCCTCGACGTGATGAGCGACGAGCAGCGCAAGGAGCTGGCGAGCGCGCTGCGCGGCGGCACCGCCGAGCGCGAGGTGCCCTTCGCCAAGCCCGGCTCGCTGACCCGTGTGTACGCCGTCGCGTCCGGCAAGGGCGGCGTCGGCAAGTCCTCGGTGACGGTGAACCTCGCGGCCGCGATGGCGGCGGACGGCCTGAAGGTCGGCGTCGTGGACGCGGACATCTACGGCCACTCCGTGCCCCGGATGCTGGGTGCGGACGGCAAGCCCACCCAGGTCGAGGACATGATCATGCCGCCGTCGGCGCACGGCGTGAAGGTCATCTCGATCGGCATGTTCACCCCGGGCAACGCACCGGTCGTCTGGCGCGGCCCGATGCTCCACCGCGCCCTCCAGCAGTTCCTCGCGGACGTCTTCTGGGGCGACCTGGACGTCCTCCTGCTCGACCTGCCCCCGGGCACGGGAGACATCGCGATCTCCGTGGCGCAGCTCGTCCCGAACGCCGAGATCCTGGTCGTGACGACGCCCCAGCAGGCGGCGGCCGAGGTCGCCGAGCGCGCGGGCTCCATCGCCGTACAGACCCATCAGAAGATCGTCGGTGTCGTCGAGAACATGGCGGGCCTGCCCTGCCCGCACTGCGGCGAGATGGTCGACGTCTTCGGCACCGGCGGCGGCCAGCGGGTCGCCGAGGGCCTCACGAAGACGACGGGCGCCAGCGTCCCCGTCCTCGGCTCCATCCCGATCGACGTCCGCCTGCGCGAGGGCGGCGACGAGGGCAAGCCGGTCGTCCTCACCGACCCGGAGTCCCCCGCGGGCTCCGCGCTGCGCACGATCGCGGGCAAGCTGGGCGGCCGCCAGCGCGGCCTTGCGGGCATGACGCTGGGGATCACCCCGCGCAACAAGTTCTGAGGCTTCCTCCGGGCTTCTGTGCCGTACGCCGATGGGGGCGCCGCTCGTCATGAGCGGCGCCCCCATCGGCGTACGTGTGCGGTGGCCGGGCTAAGCGGCGTACTCGTGGATGTCCTTGACCACCGAGAAGCCCAGGCCGTACGCGCTCATGCCGCGCCCGTAGGCGCCCAGGGGCACGCCGTCCCGGGTGGAGCCCGCGAGCACCCAGCCGAACTCCGACTCGCGGTAGTGGAACGAGGTCGGCACCCCGTCCACCGGGAGCGAGAGCGTCGACCAGTCCTCGCCCTGAAGATCGTCCGCGAGCACCCAGGCGGTCTCGGTCTGCTGGTCGAGCCAGTCGTCGCGCAGGCTGTGGTCCATCTGGCTGGGCCAGGTGAAGGACAGCAGCCCCACACCGGCGAGCCAGGCCGCGGACGACACCGAGGTCGCCTCCAGCAGGCCCGTGCCGTCCGGGCTGCGGCGCACGGGGTTGGCCGCGACGGTCACCACGACCGCGAAGCGCTCCTTGTCGCTGCTTCCGAAGGGTCCGTCACTCCGTACCGACGGCTCATCGCCGTGCCCGATGGAGCCGTGCTCCACCGCGCCGTCCGCGGCGGTGCCGACCTGCATCAGCCAGCGCTCGCCCGTGAAGGCCTCGTCGAGGCCGTACCAGGGGAAGGGCGCCAGCAGATAGCTGTCGACCGTGCGCCGGGCGGAGGGCATCGCTTGTGCGGTGCCGTCCGCGGCCGGCGCCTGTGCGCCTACGCGACTTGTCGTCTCCATGTACCCGGCCGCCTCCTCGTTCTCATCGGTCCGCAGGGCCCGCCCCCCTCGGGCGTCCTCAGCCGGACAACAAGGCAGGATAGCCACACCCGTTCCGGAAGCTGGGACACCGGTCGGCGTACGGGTGTCCGGAAAGACGTGCCGCGGGGTGGGTCGGGGGGCGTGCCGCGGGTGCCGCGGAGGAGGTCAGGTGGCGTCCGCGTCGAACGGCGGCGGGTCGGCGGGCGCGGCCTTGCCGGACTTCTTGTCCATGTCGACGGGGGCGCCGGGGCCGTCCTTCTTGGCCATGTCGACGCGGCCGCCGGCGGCGCCGGACGTGCCGTCCGAGCCCTCGGAGGATTCGCTCTCCCGCCCGTGGACGGCGTCCGTGACCTCGGCCATCTCCTTCTTGAGGTCGAAGCCGTTCCGGATTTCCTTCAGGCCCAGCTCGTCGTTGTCGAGCTGCTTGCGGATGAAGGTCTTCGGATTCAGGTCCTCGAACTCGAAGTCCTTGAATTCCGGGCCCAGTTCACTGCGTATATCCGCCTTGGCGCTGTCCGAGAATTCCCGGATCTTGCGTATGGTCCGCGAGGCGTCCTGAATGAGCTTGGGCAGCTTGTCCGGGCCGAAAACGAGCACGGCGAGGACGACCAGCGCCACTACCTCGAGCGGGCCAATGTCTGAGAACACCTTGAGCTCCTTGCCATCCGGACCGGGTCCACGGTACCCGGCGTTCCTGTCCGTCCGGTAGCCGCTGGGCGACGGACGTGGATCAGTTCCCGTCCGATGCGCCGAGCACCAGCGTCACTTTCCGGTCCTTTCCCGCTCGCCGGACGGTCAATTCAAGGCTGTCCTTCGGGCGGTGGGCGCGGATCTTCACGATGAGTTCGTCGCCGGAGTGGATGCGGCGGCCGTCCACGGCGGTGATGACGTCGCCCGCCTTGATCCCGGCACGGTCGCCGGGGCCGCCCGTGTTCACGGCCGGGCCGCCGTCCTTGCCCTTGTCGCCGACGCGGGCGCCGTCGCCGTTGTACTCCATGTCGAGCGTGACGCCGATCACGGGGTGCACGGCCTTGCCGGTGTTGATCAGCTCCTCGGCGACGCGCTTGCCCTGGTTGATGGGGATGGCGAAGCCGAGGCCGATGGAGCCCGCCTGGCCGCCTTCGGGCGCGGAGCTGTCGTCGGCGGAGCGTATGGCGCTGTTGATGCCGATGACGCGGGCCTCGGAGTCCATCAGAGGGCCGCCGGAGTTGCCGGGGTTGATGGGGGCGTCGGTCTGGAGCGCGTCGACGTAGCTGACGTCGCTGCCGTCGCCCTTCTCCCCGCCCGCGGTGATGGGGCGCTCCTTGGCGCTGATGATGCCGGAGGTGACGGTGTTGGGCAGGTCGAAGGGGGCGCCGATGGCGACCACGGGGTCGCCCACCTGCACGTCCTCGGAGTTGCCGAGGGGCAGCGGCCTGAGCCCGCGTACGCCGGAGACCTTGACCACGGCGAGGTCGTACCCCGTGTCGCGGCCGATGACCTCCGCCTTGGCGGTCTGGCCGCCGCTGAAGGTCACCGTTATCTCGCCGCCGGTCCCCGCGGGCTCCACGACGTGGTTGTTGGTGAGGATGTGGCCCTTGCCGTCCAGGACGAAGCCGGTGCCGGTGCCCTGGGCGTCGTCGCCGCTGACGTGCAGGGTCACGACGCCGGGCAGCGAGCTCGCCGCGATGCCGGCGACGCTGTCCTTGGCGCGGGCCTTGTGCTCGGAGTCCGCCTGCGGCAGCTCGATGTCCGAGACGCCGGCGTTCCGCTCCAGGTAGGCCCCGAGGGCCCCGCCCAGGCCTCCGGCCACGAGGGTGATGACGGCGATCCCGACGAGAATGACCCGCCGCCCCCGCTTCCGCTGCCGCTCCTTGTCCGCGGCAGTCACGGGAACGGCCCCGTTCTGCTGAAGGGGCGCGTTCCAGGGGTCATAGGCCTGCCGGGGCGGGACGGCTTGGGGGTGGGGCTGGGGGTGGGACGGCTGCGGGGGCTGGGGACCCGGGTGGGGCTGGGGCTGCGGGGTGCCGTGGGGCGGGGTTCCGCCGTGGTTCGCCGCCGGGACCTGCGTGCCGTGGGCGGGGGTCGCCGCCGGGTGCTGCACGGGCGGAGCGGGCGCCCAGGGACCGGGCTCACCATAGGGCGGAGTGCTGTACGGGTCGGGATCGTGCAACGGACGAGGCCGGTCGGCGGAAACGCCGGGGGCGGAGGCGTCCTGCGACGGGCCACCGGAGCCGGAACCACCGCCCACCGGGACCGAGGCCCCCGAAGCCGAGCCACCGGGAGCGGCGTCACCGGGGGCACGGCCGCCGGGGGCAGTGCCCGTCTGGCTGGGAAAACCCGGATCAGGAGTTCCTCCCGCCGGGACCGAGGCACCCAAAGCCGGACCAGCAGGAGCGGCGTCACCGGGGGCAGGATTACCCGGCCCTGCGGGAGCACTACCCGCCTGAGCGGGAACGCCCGGCCCGGGAGCGCCGACCGCCGAGGCCGAGGCCCCCGAAGCCGAGCCGCCGGGAGCGGCGTCGCCCCGGGCAGGGTTGCCCGGTCCGGCGGGGGCAGTGCCCGTCTGGGTGGGGAAAGCCGTTCCCGGGGTGCCCTGAGCCGGGGTGTCGGGAGCGGGCTCACCGTGGCCCTCGGCGGGCCCGGAGCCGGTCCCGGGGCGGGTCGTCTCGGCGCCGGCGCCGGCCCCGGGTGCAGCCGTCTCAAGGCTCGCCCCAGGCTGTGGGGCCCCCTCGGCTGCCCCCGGCAAGGTCCGGTCAGGTCCCGCGGCAGGCGGAACCGCTGCGGCCAGGGTGAAGTCGCCCGAGGCGTCTTCCGCTCGGGCGGTGCCTATGGCCTCGTCCGGGCCGCCCCGCTCCCCCTCGGAGGCCGACCTGGGGCGGCTCCACCACTTCGCCTTCGTGGGCTTGCCCTCGTCCATGCTCTCCCCACACCTGGCTCACGGCGAACGCCGATCACGTGCTCAACTCCGCGCCCGCCACACGCCTCGGGCAGGCACGGCCCACCGAGGATTCAACCAGGTTCCCGCGCGGAAGCGCAGGGCACGTCAGCGGATCTGCGAAGTGCCCTGAAGCGTGCCCTCCACGGGTGCCGACGCCGTGGCGCGCGTGGGGTCCGCCGCGTCGTTCGATGCCGCACCGCCCCCGGAGACCCCGTCCAGCCGCGGGACCGTACCCGCGAGGGACGTGCCGGGCCGGACGACCGGGGTGAGCGGCCGGATCAGCGGGGACATGATCGCCGCACCGGTCAGCATCGGCGCCGCGAACTGATGCCCCGCGGCGACGGGCTGGGGCTGCTGGACGCGAGGCCCCCGAGCGGGCACTCCGGGCAGCAGGGGCCCGGTCGCCTGCGTCGGCGCGACCGGCGCCGCGAGGACCCCGGGACGCTGGCCCTGCACGGAGAGCAGTCCACTGCCCCGGCGGCGGACGGAGTCGGGCGCCACGCTGGCGGCCGCACCCGGCGAGCGCGTCGGCGAGGCGTTGCTGTTGTTGCTGCCCGAGGTGCTGCTGCCCGAGCTGTTGCTGCTGCCGGAACCCGCGCGCGGGTCACCCGGGTCGGCGGGGATGCCCGTCGTGACGCCGCCCAGGGCTATCGCGGCAAGCGACACCGCCCCGGCCGCGGCAAAGGCGAACCGGCGCCCGCGCCACAGCGACCGCTCGGCCTCGTGGCGCCCGACGTCACGGCGGTCGACGTCATGGCGGTCGACGTCATGGATGCGGAAACCGCGCCCGGAACTCGGCAGCACCGCGGCATGGCTGCCCGATGGCGCGTAGCCGAAGGTCTCCGGACGCACGCCGAAGACACCGCTCGGCGGCAGCCCCGACTCGCTGTCCGCGGTGGCGAAGCCGCCGCCGGGAGCCTTGGGCCCGGAAGGAGGCTCACTGCCGCCGCCGGGAAGGCCTTGCAGCCGGGCGAGGAAACTCTCGGAGGGAGGCGGCGGCGCCGCCTCGGCGAAGACGCTCTTGAGCCGCCGCTGGGCGTCGGCCTCGGTCTTGCACTTCGGACAGGTCGCGAGATGAGCGAGGACCCGCTCACGCGCGTCATGGCCGAGCTCACCGTCCACCAGGGCGGCGAGTCGGTCCCCCAGATGCTGCTCGGCCAGATGCCGCTCGGCAGGATTCGACCGTGATCCACTCACGCGGTCGCGCCCCCTCCTCCCAGCGCCACGGCTCCTGCGAGCGAGCGGCGCTCGGCGCGGGCTTCGGGCGACCGGTGCTGAAGGGCCTTGCGCAGCTGCGAGCGGCCACGGTGGATACGGCTGCGGACCGTGCCCAGCTTGACGCCCAGGGTCGCGGCGATCTCCTCGTACGAGAGACCTTCGATGTCGCACAGGACCACGGCCGCGCGGAACTCGGGGGCGAGGGTGTCGAGCGCCTGCTGCACGTCCGCGTCGAAGTGCGTGTCGTTGAAGACCTGCTGCGGTGACGGCTCACGGCTGGGGAGGCGCTCGGCCGCGTCGTCGCCGAGGGCGTCGAAGCGGATCCGCTGCTTGCGGCGCACCATGTCCAGGAAGAGGTTCGTGGTGATGCGGTGCAGCCAGCCCTCGAACGTGCCGGGGGTGTAGGTCGACAGGGACCGGAAGACACGGACGAAGACCTCTTGCGTGAGGTCCTCGGCGTCGTGCTGATTGCCGGTCAGGCGGTACGCCAGGCGATAGACCCGTCCGCTGTGCGTGCTGACGATCTCCTCCCAGGTGGGCGGAGTCCACGCCTGCGATTCCGCGTCAGCGGCAAAGGTCGCGGTCTGAGCGGAACTGGCGGTGTGGAAACGGTCAGCGGTCTCGGTCACGGATTTCGGCTCACCCGCCAACCGAAGAAAGCGCTTCAGCGCTCCTCCCCGATCCGCGGACGCAGCCGCACCTCCCCTGTCGGCTCTGGTGGTGTCCAGTGGAGCCCCTACCATAACCACCTCGCCCGTTAGCTCCGGATAAGCGTTTTTACTGGAATTTGGTACGGGCTTCTTGCCCGCTGTCCTGCCTGGTCGAAGGGCCCGCAGCCAGTCTTGATCCATTCGTTACCCCCGGGGTCCGCCTACCCCTACTAAACGCCCGGTCCCATCTGCGGGTTCCCACCCCCAACGGATACAGTCACGGCCAGGCATCCACGGGGACAGGAGAGGGCCATTACCGGCAACCGGCAGACGAGCTGGGCGTTCGCCGACGCCTTTGTCGCCGAGGACGAGGCCACACGCTGGGCCCGTGACCGGGCCGAGGACGCGGGCCTGCCCTCGGTGTCTCCCGGTACCGGCGCCGCGCTGCGCCTGCTGGCCGCCACCGCGGACGCCAAGGCCGTCGCCGAGATCGGCACGGGCACGGGCGTGTCCGGGCTCCACCTGCTGCACGGAATGCGGCCCGACGGCGTCCTGACGACCGTCGACCCCGAACCCGACCGCCAGCAGTTCGCCCGTGAGGCGTTCCGCGCCGCCGGGTTCGCGGGCAACCGCGCGCGGTTCATCCCCGGCCGCGCACTCGACGTACTGCCGCGTCTCGCGGACGGCGGCTATGACCTCGTGTTCTGTGACGGCGACCGCACGGAGTACCTGGACTACCTCGCTGAATCGTTGCGCCTGCTCCGCCCCGGCGGGCTCGTCTGCTTCGAGGGCGCCTTCTCCGACGGCCGCACCGTGGACTCCGGCCCGCAGCCCGTCGAGGTGCTGCGCATCCGGGAGCTCCTGCGCACCGTGCGCGAGAGCCAGGACCTGATGCCGGCGCTGCTCCCGGTGGGCGACGGGCTGCTCTGCGCCGTCAAGCGCTGACCCTCCGCGGGGCACCGGACCCGCCCGCACCGGACATAGCACTGCCCCGGCATGTCTTGACGATGCCGGGGCAGTGAAAAAGTGTGGGCGCTTCCGCGTCAGCCGACGACCTTCTTCAGGGCGTCGCCGAGTGCATCGGCCTCGTCCGGAGTCAGTTCGACGACAAGTCGTCCGCCGCCTTCGAGCGGAACGCGCATGACGATGCCCCGCCCCTCCTTGGTCACCTCGAGCGGGCCGTCGCCCGTCCGCGGCTTCATGGCCGCCATGCTCGTTCCCCTTCCTGAAACCAGCTCATCGCAGCCGACAACCCAGGTGTCACCGGCATCGAACACATTGCTTCCAGGCCATTATCCCGCATGGCGGGACCCGATGACCAACATCGGTCTGCATCGCTTGCGCAACGCGCGCCCGCAAAACCACTCAATTCGGCGATGTGGCTGCGATACTGCGCCACTTCTTACCCCTCGACGGCCAGGAATTCTTTGACGCAGGTCACATATCTCCCCTCATGTCGGAGCCCGATGATCTCCGTCATGCTGGGCTCGGACAAAGATGACCGCCGCAGGACCACCGGAGGGGATACACCATGGCCGACACCGTGCTCTACGAGGTGAGCGACGGGCTCGCGACCATCACGCTCAACCGCCCCGAGGCGATGAACGCGATGAACGTCGAGGCCAAGGTCGCGCTGCGGGAGGCGGTGCGCTCGGCCGGGTCGGACCCCGCGGTCCGTGCCGTACTGCTCACCGCGACCGGGCGCGCCTTCTGCGTGGGACAGGACCTGAAGGAACACGTCGGCTCACTCATGGCGGACCGCGCGGCGGGCACCGGGCAGACGATGAGCACGGTGCGGGAGCACTACAACCCCGTCCTGCGGGCGCTCACCGGGATGGCCAAGCCGGTCGTCGCGGGCGTCAACGGCGTGGCGGCCGGCGCGGGCCTCGGCTTCGCGCTCGCCGCCGACTACCGGATCGTGGCGGACACCGCACGGTTCAACACGTCCTTCGCCGGGGTCGCCCTGACCGCCGACTCGGGCGTCTCCTGGACGCTCCAGCGCGTGATCGGCCCCGGCCGCGCGAGCGATCTCCTGCTCTTCCCGCGCAACATCGGCGCGCAGGAGGCGTACGACCTGGGCATCGCCAACAAGGTCGTCCCCGAGGCGGAGTTGGCCGCGGAGGCGGAGAAGGTGGCCCGCACCCTCGCCGAGGGCCCCACGCTCGCCTACGGGGCCCTCAAGGAGTCGCTCGCCTACGCCGCGGGCCACACCCTGGAGGAGGCCCTGGAGAAGGAGGACGAGCTCCAGGCGAAGGCGGGCGCGTCCGAGGACCACGCGATCGCCGTCCAGGCCTTCCTGGACAAGGCCAAGCCCAAGTACCTCGGCCGCTAGGCGGCCGCTCCCGGGACGCGGATCACGCAGTCCTCCAGGTGGTCGTTCACCAGGCCGCAGGCCTGCATCAGGGCGTACGCCGTGGTCGGGCCGACGAACCGGATGCCGCGCTTCTTCAGGTCCTTGGACAGGGCCGTGGACTCGGGCGTGATCGCCGGTACGTCGGCCAGCGCGCCCGGTGCCTTGCGGGACGCGGGGTCCGGCGCGTACGACCAGATGAGTGCGTCGAGCTCTCCGGCGCTCCAGCCGGCGAGCACGCGCGCGTTGGCGAGCGTCGCGTCGACCTTGGCGCGGTTGCGGATGATGCCGGGGTCGGCCAGGAGGCGCTCCCGGTCGGCGTCCGTGAACCGCGCGACCTCGGCGATCTCGAACCCGGCGAAGGCGGCGCGGAAGCCCTCGCGGCGGCGCAGGATCGTGATCCAGGAGAGGCCCGACTGGAAGGCCTCCAGGCAGAGCCGTTCGTACAGCGCGTCGTCCCCGTGGACCGGGCGGCCCCACTCCTCGTCGTGGTACGCGACGTAGTCCTCGGTCGACAGGCCCCACGGACAGCGGAGTCTGCCGTCCGGACCCGCCACGGCGTCGCCGCTCATCGCCCGTCCTCCCCTTCGGCCGCGTCCTTCGGCTCCGGCTCGTCCTGGAGCGCGGCCGGGGCGTGCGTCTTGAGGAGTCCCGCGCCGCCGACCGCGGTGGCCTGGGCGCCGGCGAGCGCCGCCTCCAGCTCCGCGATGTGGGCGTCACGCTCGGCCAGTTCGGCGGCGATGCGGCCGAGCGCCTCGTCCACGTCCCACATGCGGTAGCCCCGCAGGGTCAGCGGGAAGCGCAGCGCCTCCACGTCCGCGCGGCGCAGGGCGCGGTCCTGCGGCAGCGGATCGGTGAACCGCTCCGCCGCGACGTCGGGCAGCACGGCGCGCTCCCCTCCGCCCACCACGGCCAGGGTCACCGCGCCGACCACCACGACGAGGGCGATGACCAGGAACAAGAACAAGACCATCTCTTCAGGCCCCCACGCTCGACTGCCGTGCTGAAACTGTCAGGGTCCGATCGTGCCATGACCCCGTGACGGTTAAGGTCGCAGGCGGCCGAACCACGGCACCGACAGAGGAGGCTCACCGGGGATGCTCAGGCTTGGCAGGCGTGAATTCGACGCGCACGAGCCGGTGATCATGGCGATCGTGAACCGGACCCCCGACTCCTTCTACGACCAGGGCGCCACGTTCCGCGACGAGCCCGCGCTCGCCCGCGTGGAGCAGGCGGTGGCGGAGGGCGCCGCCATCATCGACATCGGCGGGGTCAAGGCAGGCCCCGGCGAAGAGGTGACCGCCGAGGAGGAGGCGCGGCGTACGGTCGGCTTCGTCGCCGACGTGCGCAAGCGGTTCCCCGAGGTCGTCATCAGCGTCGACACCTGGCGGCACGAGGTCGGCGAGGCGGTCTGCGAGGCGGGGGCGGACCTCCTGAACGACGCGTGGGGCGGGGTCGACCCCCGGCTCGCCGAGGTGGCCGCGCGGTACGGCGTGGGCCTGGTGTGCACGCACGCGGGCGGCGCCGAGCCGCGGACCCGCCCACACCGCCTGACGTACGACGACGTGATGGCCGACATCCTCTCGGTCACCCTCGGCCTGGCCGAGCGCGCGGTCGCGCTCGGGGTGCCGCGCGAGTCCGTGATGATCGACCCCGGGCACGACTTCGGGAAGAACACGCGGCACTCCCTGGAGGCGACGCGGCGGCTCGGGGAGATGGTGGACACCGGGTGGCCCGTGCTCGTGTCCCTGTCCAACAAGGACTTCGTCGGCGAGACGCTCGACAAGCCGGTCAAGGAGCGGGTGGTGGGGACCCTCGCCACGACCGCGGTGTCGGCCTGGCTCGGGGCGCAGGTGTACCGGGTGCACGAGGTCGCGGAGACCCGGCAGGTGCTCGACATGGTCGCCACCATCGCCGGGCACCGGGATCCGGCCGTGGCCCGCCGGGGGCTCGCCTAGGACCCGCGTACGGACCCCGTGCGAACCGCCCGGCGCGGCCCGGCCGCGCGCTAGCGGCCGACCTCCTTGGTCACCAGGGAGACCGCCTCGTCCACGTCGTCCGTGACGTGGAAGAGGTGCAGGTCGTGCTCCGACGCCTTGCCGCCCGCCACGACCGTGTCGCGCAGCCAGTCGACGAGACCGCCCCAGTACGCCGAGCCGAAGAGGACGATCGGGAAGCGGGTCACCTTGCGGGTCTGGACGAGGGTGAGCGCCTCGAAGAGCTCGTCCAGGGTGCCGAGACCGCCGGGCAGGACCACGAAGCCCTGCGCGTACTTCACGAACATGGTCTTCCGCACGAAGAAGTAGCGGAAGTTCACGCCGATGTCGACGTGCTCGTTCAGGCCCTGCTCGAAGGGCAGCTCGATGCCGAGGCCCACGGAGACGCCCTTGGCCTCCCGCGCTCCCCTGTTGGCCGCCTCCATGGCGCCGGGGCCGCCCCCGGTGATCACGGCGAAGCCCGCGTCGACCAGCGCCTTGCCGATGCGGATGCCCGCCTCGTACTCGACCGAGCCGACCGGGGTGCGCGCCGATCCGAAGACGCTGATGGCGCTGGGGAGTTCGGCGAGCGCGCCGAAGCCCTCCACGAACTCCGACTGGATGCGCATGACCCGCCAGGGGTCGGTGTGCACCCACTCCGACTCACCCTCGGCGTCGGAGTCGAGGAGCCGCTGGTCCGTCGTGCCGGGGGTGATCTGCTCTCGCCGCCGCACCACGGGCCCCAAGTGCTGCTCCTCCGGGTACTGCCCTGCTGGACTGCCCATGAACGTCCCCTTCCGCTGACGGTCCTGCTCGACGTGCCACTTCAGCGTAGGTCTACGGGCGTTACAGGCGTCGCATCCTTAACAGAACTCAGGATGTCAGCCAGTCGCTCAGCCGCTTCTCCGCCTCCGGGATCAGCGAGGCAAGGACGCGCTCGTCGATCTTGTGGGCGAGCAGCGGGTCGCCCGGGCTGTAGTTCACGGCGGGCACGCCGAGCGCGCTGAAGCGCGAGACGTCCGTCCAGCCGAACTTCGGGAAGGCCTTCCCGCCGACGGCGGCCATGAAGGCCGCGGCGGCCGGGTGGTTCAGGCCCGGGCGCGCCCCGCCGGTGTGGTCGTCGACGACGAACTCGTCGATCTCGCAGTCGGCGAAGTAGTCCTTCACGAAGGCGAGCGCCTCGTCCTCGGAGCGGTCCGGGGCGTAGCGGAAGTTCACGACGACGGTGCACTCGTCGGGAATGACGTTGGTCGCGACACCGCCCTCGACGCGTACGGCGTTGAGGCCCTCGTGGAACCGCAGGCCGTCCACGACCGGTGTGCGCGGCTCGTACGCGGCGAGCTTCGCCAGGATCGGCGCGGCCTTGTGGATGGCGTTGGAGCCCATCCACGCGCGCGCGGAGTGCGCGCGCGTGCCCTTCGTCTTCAGCAGGACCCGCAGCGTGCCCTGGCAGCCGCCCTCGACCTGGTTGTCGGTGGGCTCCAGGAGGACCGCGAAGTCACCCGCGAGCCAGTCGGGGTGGGCTTCGGCGACGTGGCCGAGGCCGTTCAGGTGGGCGGCGACCTCTTCGTTGTCGTAGAAGACGAAGGTGAGGTCGCGGTTGGGCTCGGTCACCGTCTGCGCGATGCGCAGCTGGACGGCGACGCCCGCCTTCATGTCACAGGTGCCGCAGCCCCACAGGACGCCGTCCTCGTCCAGGCGGGAGGGGACGTTGTCCGCGATCGGGACCGTGTCGATGTGCCCGGCGAGGATCACGCGCTCGGCCCGGCCCAGGTGCGTGCGCGCCACGACGTTGTTGCCGTGCCGGTCCACCGTGAGGTGCGGCAGACCGCGCAGCGCCGTCTCGATCGCGTCCGCGAGGGCTTTCTCCTGGCCGCTCGGCGAGGGGAAATCGACCAGCTGGGCGGTGAGCGCGGCGGCGTCGAGCGTGAGGTCGAGCGACGCTTCGTGTGAGGTCTGGGCCATGGCTTCGACCCTAACGCCCCTCGGCGCACGGCCCTGTCGGTGCCCTCCAGTACCTTGGTCGCGTGCCTGAGCCCCCCACCCTCGTCCGGCGCGGCCGCCTCGTACGCATCGGGGCCGCCGTCGCGGTCCTTCTCGCGCTCGTGGCCTATGTGGCCGTGCAGTACGTCTTCGGGGGCAAGGCCGACCCGCGCTGCCGGGTGGTCTCGGGCAACGGCGACGGGGCGAGCTACGAGTTCGGCGCCGACCAGGCGCAGAACGCGGCCACGGTCGCCGCCGTGGGCACCTCGCGCGGGATGCCGGAGCGCGCGATCACGATCGCCCTGGCGACGGCGCTCCAGGAGTCGGGGCTGCGCAACATCAGCCACGGTGACCGGGACTCGCTCGGCCTCTTCCAGCAGCGGCCCACACAGGGCTGGGGCAACGAGAAGCAGATCATGGACCCGGCGTACTCCGCGGAGCGCTTCTACGCCCATCTGAAGGACGTCCCGGGCTATTCACGGCTGCCCCTGACGGTCGCCGCGCAGCGCGTGCAGCGCAGCGGCTACCCCCAGGCGTACGCGAAGCACGAGCCGGACGCCGCGCTGCTCGCCGCCGCGCTGACGGGCCGCGCGCCCGCCACCCTCACCTGCGAGGGCCGCACGGCCGACGACCCGGGCGACCCGGCGAAGGTGACGAAGGCCCTGGTGCGGGACTTCGGCCGGGACGTGACGCCCCGGAGCGGCGGGCGCACGGTCACCGTGCCGGTGGACTCCGTGGCGGGCGGCGCGGAGGGCCGCGCCGAACAGCGGGGCTGGGAGCTCGCGCAGTGGGCGGTGGCCCGGGCGTCGGAGCTCGGCATCGAGCGCGTCACGTACGGCGGCCGGGAGTGGAGCGCCGACTCCGGGCAGGAATGGCGCAAGCCGGGCAAGGCGGGCGCGGGCGGACCGTCCACGGGGGCCAGGACGGGCGCGGACCAGGTCCGAATCGTCCTTGGTCAGTAGTGCGGGCGGTCCCCCGAACGAGTCACGCTGATCACTGGCGGGCGATGGGCCGTCCAGACTTTCGCGCGCCCCTCCCCACACCTGCCGGGCCCCTTGCGAACACAGGGCATTGACGTTTCAGCAGACCCGCGCGAGCTGATCCTTTTGCCCGTTTTTATCCACAGCCGATTATGCGATGCATTGCGGATTCTTTACGTCGGGCCACCGCAACCTTCGAGGACTTCGAGCGGTAGTCACTGCGTCCGAGCGCCGGACCCCATCCGGCCGGACACCCCACCGTTCTCTCCCGTCTGAAGGAGCATCATGTCCCTCCCCCTGACCCGTCGGATCGCCCGCGCCGCGCTGCTGATCGCAGCGGGGGCGGCTCCCGTGGTCGGTGCGGCCGGCTCCGCAAGCGCCGCCGAGCTTCCGGCCACCCCCGACCTGGGCGGCGTCACCGCTCTGGACAGTGCCGGTCTGGGCGACACCGTCGACGGCGCGGCGCAGAACACCACCGGACTCGCGGGCGAGACCGGCAGCAAGGCCGTGAAGAAGGGCGTCCCGACCGCGGGCAAGGTCGTCGGCTCGGGCGCCAAGACCACCACCCCCGTCGCACAGAAGGCCGCGGGCGACCTCGCGGGCAACGCCGGTGACGTGGTCGGCGACACCGCGAGCACGGCCACCGAGGACGGCCTGCCCACCGACGCCGTGGGCGGCGGCCTGCCGACGGACGCGGTCACCAAGGGCGGCCTGCCCACCGACCAGCTGCCGGTCAAGAGCCTGCCGATCGGCTGATCCCCGCGCACACCCGACGAGGGCCCGGAGCCAGTGGCTCCGGGCCCTCGTCACGTCTGTGCCGGCCCGCTCAGGCCAGGCGCCGCACCGCCGCCGCCACGCGCTCGTCCGACGCCGTCAGGGCCACCCGTACGAATTCGGCGCCCGCCGGCCCGTAGAAGTCGCCCGGAGCCACGAGGATGCCGAGCCCTGCGAGGTGGGCGACGGTGTCCCAGCAGGACTCCTCGCGGGTCACCCAGAGGTAGAGGCTCGCCTCGCTGTGCTCGATGCGGAAGCCGTGCTTCAGGAGGGCATCGCGCAGGGCGGTACGGCGGGCCGCGTACCGCTCGCGCTGCTCCCGCACGTGCTGGTCGTCCCCGAGCGCCGCGACGACCGCCGCCTGCGTCGGCGCGGACGTCATCATGCCGCCGTGCTTGCGGATCTGGAGCAGCTCGCCGAGGACGTCCGCGTCACCGGCGGCGAACGCCGCGCGGTAGCCCGCGAGGTTCGAGCGCTTCGAGAGCGAGTGGACGGCGACGATGCCCTCGTACGAACCACCGCACACGTCCGGGTGGAGCACCGAGACGGGCTCCGCCTCCCAGCCGAGTTCCAGGTAGCACTCGTCGCTGACGAGGAGCACGCCGTGCTCGCGCGCCCAGGCGACCGTGCGGATCAGCTCGTCCTTGGACAGGACGCGACCGGTGGGGTTCGAGGGCGAGTTGAGCCAGAGGAGCTTGAGCCCCGTCGGGTCGAGCTCCGTCGGTTCGTCGTACGCGACGTACTCCGCGCGGGCCAGCCGCGCGCCCACCTCGTACGTCGGGTAGGCCAGGCGGGGGTAGGCGACGACGTCGCCCGGGCCCAGGCCCAGCTGCGTCGGGAGCCAGGCCACCAGCTCCTTGGAGCCCACGACCGGCAGGACGTTCCGGTGGGTGATGCCGCGGGCGCCCAGGCGCCGCTCGCACCAGCCGGTGATCGCGTCCCGCAGCTCGGGCGTGCCCCAGACCGTCGGGTAGCCCGGCGAGTCCGCCGCCGCGACCAGTGCTTTCTGGATCAGCTCGGGCACCGGGTCGACCGGGGTGCCGACCGACAGGTCGACGATGCCGCCCGGATGGGCGGCCGCCGTGGCCTTGTACGGCTCGAGCTTGTCCCAGGGGAAGGCGGGAAGGCGGCCGGAGAGACCGGAGACTACGGACACGTGCTGACTCCCGTGCTGCGTGTATGGGCAAATGCCTCGGTCCCGTACGGCGACGTGTGCCGTACGGGACCGGGGCGGCGCTTCAAGCCGCCGTTACTGGTTCTGCGGCGGCAATGCGGCGATGAAGGCGTGGTCGCGCTCGATCAGACCGAGCTTGCTGGCACCACCGGGCGATCCGAGCTCGTCGAAGAACTCGACGTTCGCCTTGTAGTAGTCCTTCCACTCTTCCGGGGTGTCGTCCTCGTAGAAGATCGCCTCGACCGGGCAGACCGGTTCACAGGCTCCACAGTCGACGCATTCGTCCGGGTGGATGTACAAGGACCGGGAGCCCTCGTAAATGCAGTCGACCGGGCACTCCTCGATGCACGCCTTGTCCTTGACGTCGACACAAGGCTGCGCGATGACGTAGGTCACGCTGTCGTTCCTCCTCGATACGGGCGTTGGCGGGCCGTCTTCAGGCTCCGCTCGCCTGGCGCGCGGGAGCGCGGCGTCGTCGATGCCCGCCTCTAGTATCTCCGTTCCCGGGCATGATCCGAACAGGAGGGGCGTACAGAGCTGTGGAATTCACTGCGGGCGGACGGCTTGAGGTGCGCATCACCCCTGCTGACGTGGGCAAACGGGTCTCCGTTCGGCGCCTGTACGAAGGGACTGGCCCGGCCGGCAAGTTCACTGACACGGTGGGTGTTCTCACATCGTGGAACGACGGTGTGGTACTGATCACACGTCGCGACGGTGAGCGTGTCCGCATCGTGGAAAGTTCCCTGGTGGCGGGCAAGGTCGTCCCCGCCGCCCCGGCCCGCAGGCGCGGCCCGGCGGCTTCCTACGCGGAGCTGGCCCGCGTGTCCGCCCGCGCCTGGCCCCCCGTGGAGAGCGAGCTCCTCGGCGCGTGGGAGCTGCGCGCGGCGGGCGGATTCACCCGGCGGGCCAACTCGGTGCTGCCGGCGGGCGATCCGGACCGGCCGCTGGACGACGCCCTCACCTACGTGCGCGAGTGGTACGCGGCGCGGGAGCTGCCCGCGTACATCCAGACCGCGACCGGGGCGGAAGGCACCCAGGAGGTGCTCTGCGCGCACCTGGAGGAGCGGGGCTGGGAGCGCGAGGTGAGCGCGGAGCTCCACATCGGCGCTCTCGCGCCCCTCGGCGATCTGGACGTGCCCGGAGCAGGCGTGGAACAGGTGCGTCTCGCACGCTCTTTCGACGAGGCCTGGCTGCGGCGCTACAAGCGATTCGGGGTCGCCGGACCCCATGTGGACAAGGTGCTGGCGGGCGGCCCCTCGGTGTGGTTCGCTTCCGTGCCCGGGGCCTCTCCCGAGACGGGGCCCGCGGCGATCGGGCGGTGCGTCGTGGACGGGCGCTGGGCGGGATTCATGGCGGTCGAGGTGGATCCGGCGCACCGCAGGCAGGGACTGGCGACCGCGGTGATGGCCGCGCTGTCCCGGCAGGCGCTCGCCGAAGGCGCCTCGGCGGCCTGGCTACAGGTCGAGGACGACAACGAGGGTGCGCGGGCGCTGTACGGCGGTCTTGGCTTCGCCGCGCACCACACGTACCACCACTATCGATACCCGTCGGCCCGGTAGCTCCTACCGGCCGGCGCGGTAAGTAAGGCACGAGGCACGCATGCACGAGGAGTCAAGGACGGCCGCGTCCCGGCGGCGGTTCGCCGAGGAAGCCAGGTCCGAGCGGCCCGACCTGTCCCTGCTGTGCCTCCTGCTGGGCGCGGAGGCCGACCCGGAGCTCGGCGACGACGGCATCGACGCGGCGCAGATCGAGCTGGACGGGCTCGCCGGGCAGCTCCCCTACCGCCCCGGCGGAGCCCGCGAGTGGGCCGCCGCGCTCGCCGAACTCCTGGGCGCACGCCAGGGGTTCATGGGCACGCCCGCCGACTACCAGCGCCTGGAGTCCTCCCTCCTCCACGAGGTCCTCCGGCGCCGCCGCGGGCTGCCGATCCTGCTCTCGGTGGTGTGGATCGAGGTGGCGCGGCGGGCGGGCGCACCCGTCTACGGCGTCGCGCTGCCCGGTCATTTCGTGGTCGGTTTCGGCGCCCGCGAGGAGCAGGTCCTCACCGATCCGTTCGCCGGGGGCCGGATCCTCACGGGCGAGGACGCGGAACTGCTCGTCGCCGGGTCGTCGGGCGGCACGGTGTCCGCCTCGATGCTGACGCCCGCCGATCCGCTGAACATCGTGCTGCGCATCCTGAACAACATCCGGGCGTGGGCGGCGGCCCGCCCCGAGCGCTCGGACGTCGCCCTCTGGGCCGTGGAACTCTCCCTGCTGCTGCCCGCCCATCCGGCGCGGCTGCGCTACGAGAGGGCTCAACTCCTGGTCCAGCGCGGGGACTTCCTCAAGGGGGCCGCGGAGCTGGAGGAGTACGCCGACGTGGTGACGACGGTGGAGCCGACCACCGCCGACCGGGTCAGGGACCAGGCCCGGGCGGCACGGGCCATGCTCAACTGACGTTCCAGGCGCGGTTGTTGCGCAACTGACCTCCCACGTAGAGCCTTTGCCCAACAGCCCTCCCACGTAAGGTCTTTGCTCACCCGGTCGCTCTCGTACGGGCGTAGCGTCCGGGAGCGATGCCCACCACCCGCTTGAAGTGCCGGGTCAGGTGCGACTGGTCGTAGAACCCCGCGGCGGTCGCCACCTCGCCCGCGGGCCGGCCCGCCAGCAGGAGCCGGCGGGCGTGGTCGACGCGGCGGGACATCACGTACTGGTGCGGCGCGATGCCGAAGGCCCCGCTGAAGGCGCGGACGAGATGGGTGGGGTGGGCGTGGACCAGGCGCGCGGCCTCGTCCAGGGTCACGCCGTCCAGCAGCCGCTCGTCGAGGAGGTCACGGAGGTCCCGCGCGACGCCCCGGCCGGGGGCGCGGGAGGGGGCGCCGGGCGCCTCGGGGGTGATCCTGGGGCGCAGGTGGCCGCGCAGCCGCTCGCCGATCAGGGCCAGGCGGCTCTCGGCCTCCAGCTCGTCGCCCGGGTGCGCCAGGGCCGCGTGCAGCTGCCCCACGCGGCGGCGCAGGACGGGGTCGACCAAGTCCGGGCCGTCCACCGCGGGGCCGATGAAGCTCGCGTCCAGCTGCGTCATGTCCAGGTAGAGCACGCGCTTGCGGAAGCCCTCCGGGGTGGCGGGCGAGCCGTTGTGCGGGACCTGGGGCGGCAGCAGGGAGACGGTGTCGCCGGGTGTGCCGTGCGCGTGGCGCTCCAGGTCGTAGCGGACGGCTCCGTCGTCGACGATCAGGAGGGTCCACGCGTCGTGGACGTGCATCGGGTACGCGTGCTCGGTGAAGTGGGCGTGGAAGACCTCCACGACACCCGCGACCGGCGGGCGCCATGCGGATATCTCCTGCCGGACCACCATGCAAAGAACGTACAAGACGGGACAGGGGCCCACTCGGCAGTCTCGACGCATGAGAACCACCCCTGAGACAGAGAACGCCGGGCAGGAAGCCGCACCGAAGGCCGCACAGGCCGCCACGGGCGCCCCGCAGGCCGCGGCGGCCCCGGCGGGCGCCGTCACCGGCGTGAGCGAGGTCACGGACTCCGTGCCCGTCCGCTTCGACACGAAGATCGCCGTGCTGCTCCGGGACGACCTGGAGTCCTGGCAGCGCCTGAATGTGACCGCGTTCCTGGTCAGCGGGCTCGGCACGACGGTGCCCGAGGTGGTCGGCGAGCCGTACGAGGACGCCGACGGCACCCCCTACCTGCCGATGTTCCGCCAGCCCGTGATGGTCTTCGAGGGGTCGAAGGAGACCCTGACCGCCGCGCACGGCCGCGCGCTCTCCCGTGCGCTGCCGCGGGCCGTGTTCACGTCCGACCTGTTCGCCACCGGCAACGACCGCGACAACCGGGCCGCCGTGCGGGCCGTCCCGAAGAGCCGCCTCGACCTGGTGGGGATCCTGGTCCACGGGCCGCGCAACGCGGTCGACAAGGTCCTCAAAGGGGCCCGGATGCACCCTTGACCGACGGGGGCGCGGGCCCGGGGCGAGATCGGAGCGCTAGCGATCGGCCCGGCCGGGCACGAAGCAGCTATGCACCCCCAATCCCCGGAGCGGCGACGCCTCTTCGCCGATCAGGCACGGTCCGCGCGGCCCGATCTCGCGCTGCTGTGCCTGCTGATCGGCGCGGAGGCCGACCCGGATCTCGACGACGCGGGCCTGCGCGCGGCGCCGCGCATCCTCGACCGCCTCGCCGGCCAGCTGGCGGAGCTGCTGACCGACGACCGGACCGGCGGCCCCCGGTCCTGGGCGCTCGCGCTGGCCGAACTGCTCGGCGCGCGGTACGGGTTCAAGGGCAGGCCCGGCGAATACCAGCACCTTCGTTCCGCGCTGCTGCACGAGGTGCTGCGGCGGCGCAGAGGCCTGCCGATCCTCCTGTCGGTGGTGTGGATCGAGGTCGCGCGGCGCGCGGGCGTCCCCGTCCACGGGGTGGCCCTGCCCGGCCACTTCGTGGTCGGCTTCGGCGCGCGGGAGGAACAGGTACTCGCCGATCCGTTCGCGGGAGGGCGCGTCCTGTCCGCCATGGACGCGGAGCTGCTGGTGGCGGGGGCCACGGGCGCGCCGCTCGTGCCGTCGATGCTGAGCCCCGCCGGGCCCCTCGACATCGTCCTGCGCGTCCTCAACAACATCCGGGCGTGGGCGGCGGCCCGCCCCGAGCGCTCGGACGTCGCGCTCTGGGCCGTCGAACTCTCCCTGCTGCTGCCCGCCCACTCCGACCGGCTGCACTACGACCGGGCCCAACTGCTCGTCCGGCGCGGCGACTTCCTGGCGGGCGCCCTGGAGATCGAGACGTACGCCGACGCCCTGGCCGCCACGGACGAGGCGGCGGCGGTGCGGCTGCGCCAGGAGGCACACGGGGCGCGGGCGATGCTGAACTGAGGCCCGGCAGCCGGTGGTTCAGAGCCAGCCCTTGTCCCGGGCCACCTTGACCGCTTCGGCGCGGTTGCGCACGGCGAGCTTCTGGATGGCCGTGGAGAGGTAGTTGCGGACCGTGCCCGCGGAGAGGTGCAGGGCCGTGGCCAGCTCGGCGTTGGTCGCTCCGTCGGCCGCGGCGCGCAGGACCTCGCGCTCGCGGTCGGTCAGCGGGTTCGCGCCCCCGGCGAGGGCCGCCGCGGCGAGCGTGGGGTCGATGACCCGCTCCCCCGCGAGGACCTTGCGGACCGCGTCGGCGAGCTGGGCCGCGGGCGCGTCCTTGACGAGGAAGGCGTCGGCGCCCGCTTCCATGGCGCTGCGGAGGTAGCCGGGCCGGCCGAAGGTGGTGAGCACGACGATCTTCACCTCCGGCAGCTCCGCGTGGAGTTCGGCCGCGGCCTCGATGCCCGTGCGGCCGGGCATCTCGATGTCGAGGAGCGCCACGTCCACCGCGTGCTCGCGGGCCGCCGCGAGGACCTCGTCGCCGCGGGCCGCCTGGGCGACCACCTCGATGTCCGGCTCAAGACCGAGGAGCGCCGCCAGCGCCTCGCGGACCATCGACTGGTCCTCGGCGAGGAGCACCCGGACGGCGGGGCTCCCGCTGTTCGTACTCATGCGGAGGATCCTAGGGGTGAAGATCCCCGGGCGGACGCGCCGTTGCCGATGTCACCGCCTTCGCCCCTGGCCTCGCCCGCGCCGACGCCCAGCGGCACCCGGGCCGTGAGCCGGAAGCCGCCCCGGGTGCCGGGCCCCACGTCGACGGCGCCGCCGGCCGCCTCCACCCGCTCGGTCAGGCCGGTGAGGCCGTTGCCCCGGGCGGCGGAGGAACCGCCCCTGCCGTCGTCCTCCACGGACAGCTCGACGACCGGCCCGTCCAGGGTGTGCCGTGACGTGAGCGCCACCGTGCAGCGGCGCGCACCGCTGTGCCGCACGACGTTCGTCACCGCCTCGCGCAGCGCCCAGGCCAGCGCCGTCTCCCCCTGCTCGGCGGGCAGCGCGCCGGGCACCTCCAGGGGTACGTCGGCCTCGACACCGGCGGCCGTCAGCGCCGTACGGGCGCCCGCGAGCTCACCGGCCAGGGTGCGCCTGCGGTAGCCGGAGACCGCCGCGCGCACGTCCACCAGGGCCTGGCGGCTGACCTGCTCGATGTCCGCGACCTGGGCCGCGGCCTTGTCGGGGTGGTCCGGGAGCATCCGCCCGGCCAGCTCGCTCTTGAGCGTGATGAGGGAGAGCGAGTGCCCCAGCAGGTCGTGCAGGTCCCGGGCCAGCCGCAACCGCTCCTCGTTCGCCGCCAGTTGGGCGACGGTGGCCCGCGCCTGGCGCAACTGGATGGTCGTCCGCACCAATTGGCGTACGCCGGTCATCGCGAAGCCGACGAGGAGGGTCAGCACCGCGAGGCTGCCGAGCAGGTCCTTGACGCTGTCGGTGCGCAGCCCCACGGCGACCATGACGCCGGTGACGGCCGGGATGACCCACGTCGCGTGCCACAGCGGAAGGACGGCCCCGGCGGAGACGGCCACGTACACGAAGAGTCCGAGCCAGGCCGTGCCGAAGGCGAACGAGAGGACGATCGCGAGCGCGAGCAGCACGGCGAACGACGCGTGCACCACGCGCCACTCGGACACCTTGGAGGTGTAGCGGAAGACCAGGGTCAGATAGCAGCACACGAAGGCGGCGAGGCCGAGCCAGCCGAACGCCTTCGCCGCGGCGCCGCGCTCCGTGCCCAGCAGGTCCTGCACCGGACCGGCCAGGAAGACCAGCCAGATGCCGATCCAGAGCACCTTGGTGAGGACTTGCCGGCGGCCGGACGCCGGGTGCCCGAAGGTGTCCATCGGATGCGCCCGCTCGGAGCGGTCGGTCTCGTTCACGCCTTCGATGTGTCCTTCCGGTACAGCCGTGCGGCGCCGCCCGCGAAAAGGACGAAGTACCCGGCGAGGAGCGCGATGTCCCTCGCGTGCGGGGCGTCGCCCGGTTCGATGGCCTGTCCGAGGGCAGCGTACGCATGGGTCGGCGGCCAGGCTGGTCGCCAGGTGGCCGATGGCCGGGCCGAGCGCCGCCAAGCAGAGGCTGCCGGCCCAGATCGCGCCGGTCACAGCCGGCCCACCCAGCCGTTCTCGCGCTGCTTGGCGATGCGCTCGCTGTCGCCCATGAGGACGGCGGTGAGGGCGTCGGCGGCGCGGACGTCGCCGTAGCTCTTGCTCGCCGTGTCGAAGCTCACCGCGGTGGCGGGCGGTGCTGCGGTCGTCGTCATGCGCCCCATCGTCGCGGGGGGCGGGGCGGTGGCGGCAGTGTCGTGTGTGCCGGCTCCGGGATGACAGATGTCATGCCGCGCCGGACGAGAACCGGGCGGCCCCACAGGAGGGGGCCGCCCGGCGTCGCGTGGAGGTCAGCGCATCAGCTGGCGTTGGTCTCGATCACTCCGACCCGCTTGGCCGGCGTCTTGCCGATGAGCGCCTTGTTCATCGCGGCGGCCACGTCCGTCGGCTGGACCGGGGTCTTCTCGCCGTTGCCGCGCTGGATGAGGATGCCGTCGAAGACGTTGCCGTAGAGCTTCTTGAGCTCGACGGTGTTGTAGTGCACCTGGAGGGTGCCGTTCTTGAGCACCTTCGTCTCCAGGACCTTCGGCAGCGACTTGGCCGGGCCGAACGGGATCGAGGCGGTGCCCGCCTTGATGGTCACGTTGGCCGACATGGCGGGCTTCGCGAAGCGCGTCATGAACTTGTCGACCTCGGCGTTCGGGACGGTCGGCTTGCGGGTCGTGACGGGCACCTCGACCGTACCGGCACTGCCGGTCTCGACCTGCTTCTTGTACGCGTCGGACACGGCCTTCGTGGAGGCGTCGACGTCGATGCCGTTGCCCGCCTTGCCGTACACGGGCACGGCCTTGCCGGGCACGAACTTGACCGTGCCCTCCTTGGCCGTGCCGGAGCCGCCCGCGGCGCGCTCCAGGGCGGCCGCCAGCTTCTCCTCGTCCACGGGCATGACCGGCTCGGCGACGCGCGCGCCGCCGAAGAGCGACCCGATCACCGACACGGGGTTGTAGTCGCTGCCCGCGGCCTCGCGGACGGTCGCCTGGCTGTCCAAGGTCAGACCCGCCTGGTCCGGCTTGAGCGAGACCGTCTCGCCGTCGACCGACAGCTTCAGGGGCTTGGCGACGCGCTGGCCGATCGCCGCGTCGAGCTTCTTCACGGCCTCGTCGCGCGTGCCGCCGCCGATGTCGACGCCGAGCACGGTGGTGCCCTTCGGCACGTCGGCGTGGTTCATCAGGAGACCGGCGCCGTAAGCACCGCAGGCCACGACGACCACGGCGACGGCCACCAGGACGAGCTTGTTGCGCCCCTTCTTCTTGGCCGGGGCCGCGGCGGCGGGCACGTTCGGCTGCACCGGCTCGGGCAGCTTGGGCGGGGTGTGCGGCAGGGGTCCGTCGCCCTGCGGGCCCGCGGCGAACGGCGAGTTCTGCGCGGGCGGTACGACGGGGATACCGCTGGTGAGGGTGTCGCCCGAGACGTTGGTGCCGGGGGTCGGCGCGCTGGGGCCGCCGGGGATGGAACCGGGGCCGCCGTGGACCGGGCCGCCGCCGGGGCCCTGGAGGGGGCCGGCCTTCTGCGGGGTGAGGATGGCGGTGTCGTCGCCCAGGACGGGCGCGCCCGCACCCGAACGGGCGGCGGGGTTGCCGGAATTGGCGGGTTTGCCGGGATTGGCGGCATGGGGGCGATTGCCCGGACCACCCGGATTGCCCGAGAAACCCGAATTGCCTGTGTTGCTCGTGCTGCCTGTGTTGCCGGGAACACCCTGGTTCGGCGAAGCCATCGGGTTCGCGCGGCCCGCCGGGTTGGCCGGGTCGGACGGACCGGACGGACCGGCGGGCTTGGCCGCCATGGGGCCTTCGCCGGTCATCGGTCCGCTGGTCGGACCGGACGGTCCGCGGCCGTCGTCGCCCGCGCCGCCTCCGGAGAAGTACGGCAGGTCACCGCGCTGCGCGTCGCCGCCCTGCGGCGCACCCGTGCCGAGCGGGCCGGACGCCACGGCGCCGGACACGTCGAAGGAGCCCGTACCGGAGCCGTTCGATCCCTGGCCGAGGGTCCCGGACGTGCCGTTCCCGCCGGCTCCCCCGCCGCTCTTGCGCGGCGCGAACCAGTCGCTCGTCTTCTCCTCCGCCGGAGCGGAGGGCGTCTGCGGCCCGGCGGAGGACGGTCCGGCGGGCGCGGAGCCCGCGGCGGGCAGCCCGGCGGAGCCGGGACCGCCCGCGCCGTTCGCGGATCCCGGGCGCGCCGTGGCGTCCCCGCCGTCGGACCCGTCCGACGAACGGCCCGCGTTCAGTGGACGGGACGCACCGGGGTCGGTGTCCACGACGGGCGTGCGCATGACGACCGGGGGGATGGGCCGCGATCCGGGGATGTTGATCCGGATGCGCGTGGTCAGCGTGGTCTCGGTCTTGGGCTCGTCGGGCCGCCCCTCGGCGGGCTGCCGCTGTGCGCCGTCCGCGGCGCCGTCCGACGCGGCACCCTGCGCGGGGGAGCCGTACGGCGGCGTCCCCGAGGGGTAAGCGGCTCCACCGCGCCCCTGGGGCCCGGAGGACGAACTGTCAGTTTCACGACTCAAGGCAGGTTCTCCCGGTTGGCTCCACCGCCCGTGCTCCCCGCGCGGAGGGGGATTCCCCCCGGCCGGAGGCTGGGGGAGGCTCGGCGGCGCGCACCACCATACTGGCCGCCGTCCGCACTCATCCTGTGACCGCCGTCAAACCCGGGCAGGACACGGGCTGAAGTGGTACGTCACTTGCCAAGTCGGGCGGCGGGCCCGGCTGGTTGCGGTCGTACGCCGAGGGTGGCACACATCACAGCGACCGCCATCCCGCCGAGCAGGAAGGCGTACGAGCCGAGTCCCGCGCCGAAGAGGAAGTCCCCCTCGGGCCGGGTGGCCGTGAGCAGCATGACGGAGACGAGCCAGCCCGCCGCCGGCGCCACCGCCCCCGCTCTGGTGCCGAAGAGGCGCACCCCTCCGTAGAAGAGCCCCGCGGCCCCCAGGAGCGCGAGCAGCAACCCGCCCGGGAACCAGCCCCCTTGGACGAGCGCACCGGCGGTGCCGATGAGCGCCCCCAGCACGAAAAGCCCTGCGTACGAGGCGAGACGGCCGAAGTTGAGCGGCTGGGCCAGGAAGCCGCCGCCCGGCGGCGGGGCCGCGGAGGACGAGCCGGAGCCCGGCGTGGACGTGGCACGCGAACGAGTGCTCATCGCGGCGTCACCCCTTCGTTTCCCGTGCCCGCAGGTCCCGCGGCTCCCGCAGGTCCCGCGGCTCCCGCAGGTCCCGCGGCTCCCGCGAGCCCCGCGAACAGATCCGTCTCACGTCCGCCGTCCACCGCACCTGCCTCTCCTCGCACCAACTCGTAGTACTCCACGTCGAAGACCGGCTGCGCGAGCCCGTTCGACAGGACGAAGAGCGGACCCTGCACCTCGATCTGGGTGGCGTGCGCGCGCATCGCCGCGGCCTTCGCCCGCGCGTGGGCCGTTCCGTCGATCTCCGTCGTGATGCGTTCGTCGTCCGTCACACCGGGCACGTCCGCGGGCACGCCGGGGGTCGTGAACGACGTGTGCCGCAGGGCACCCGCCATCCACCGGAACCGCTCTTCGACGACCGAGCGCGGCGCGCGGTTCCAGTAGATCTTGTCGATGGTGTGCGGTGCGCCGAGATCGGCGCGGAAGGCGCTCTCGGCCGCGAGGTCCGCGGCGCGCATCGCGACCCGGTGGGCCTGGATGTGGTCGGGGTGGCCGTACCCGCCGTCCGGGTCGTACGTCACGAGCACCTGGGGCCGCACCTCGCGGATCACCTCGACGAGGTGCGCGGCGGCTTCGTCGAGATCGGCGGACCAGAAGGCGCCCGGGCGGTGGTTCTGCTCGATGCCCATCATCCCGGAGTCGCGGTAGCGGCCGGTGCCGCCGAGGAAGCGGTGGTCGGTGACCCCCAGCTCCTTCATCGCGGCGGCCAGCTCGCCGATGCGCCGCGGACCGAGCGCGTCCTCGCGGTCGGGCGCGAGATGGGCGAGGTCGGGCGGGATGACCTCGCCCTCCTCGCCCAGCGTGCAGGTCACCAACGTGACATGGGCGCCGTCGGCCGCGTACTTGGCCATCGTCGCGCCATTGTTGATCGACTCGTCGTCGGGGTGCGCGTGCACGAGCAGCAGACGCCGGGCGGGCAGTTCCGTCATGGGACCACCCTACGAGCACCCCGCGCACCGGTCGGAACGTGCTGCGCTCCGACCGGAACGTGGTGCGCGCGGATCAGAAGCGGATCAGAACTTGATGTCGCCGATCATCCCCGCCACGTTCGTCGTCAGCTCGTTGATCGTCGGGGCGATGGAGGAGCTCGCCAGATAGAAGCCGAGCAAGACACAGACGATCATGTGGCCCGCTTTCAACCCTGACTTCTTGACCAGCAAGAAGACAATGATCGCCAGCAGCACCACCGCCGAAATCGAGAGTGCCACGGCGGCTCACCTCCAAGTCCCAGACCCTGCACCAGTGCGGACGCCAGCAGGTACATACCCACTAAGCGCTACGGATCATAACTATCCGTGGGTCCGCATGACTCGGAGCATGGCAGCACAGGGGGGCGCATGCCCCATAGGCTCGGAGGATGACCACCGAGACGCCCGGAACCGCCGGGCCCGCCGAGAGTCACGCGCCGCGGCTCTCCTTCCCCCGCCTGCACGCCCGCACGCAACGCTTCACTCTCGGTGCGCCCCGCGCGTTCACGGTGGCGCCGGACGGGTCCCGCGTCGCCTTCCTGCGCTCGCCGTCGGGCACGGACCGGGCGAACCAACTCTGGGTCCTCGACCTGGCGGACGGCGCCGCCGAGCGGGTGGCGGCCGACCCCCGGGCCCTGCTGAAGGGCGCCGTCGAGCGGCTCTCCGCCGAGGAGCGGGCCCGCCGTGAGCGCAGCCGCGAGGGCGGCGCGGGCATCGTGGGCTACGCGACGGACGCGGCGGTGGAGCTCGCCGCCTTCGCGCTCTCCGGGCGGCTCTTCGCCGCGGAGCTGCGGGTGGGCACGGCGCGCGAACTGCCCGCCCCCGCGCCGGTGATCGACCCGCGCCCCTCGCCCGACGGGCGCCACATCGCGTACGTCGCCGGCGGCGCCCTGCGGGTGACGGGCGCGGACGGCGAGGGTGACCGGGCGCTGATCGAGCCGGAGCCGGACTCCGTCGAGAGCCAGACCGTGACGTACGGCCTCGCGGAGTTCATCGCGGCCGAGGAGATGCAGCGGTCGCGGGGCTTTTGGTGGTCTCCGGAGTCGGACCGGCTGCTGGTCGCGCGCGCCGACGACGCTCCGGTGCGGCGCTGGTGGATCGCCGACCCCGCGCACCCGGAGACGGAGCCCGCGCGGGTGGCGTACCCGGCGGCGGGCACGGCCAACGCGGACGTACGGCTCTTCGTCGTCGACCTGGACGGCACGCGCACCGAGGTGACGTGGGACCGCGCCCGCTATCCGTACCTGGCGCGGGTGCACTGGTCGGCGGCCGGGGCGCCGCTGCTCCTCGTCCAGTCGAGGGACCAGCTCAGCCAGCTCTATCTGGCGGTGGACCCGGACGACGGGTCGACCCGGATGGTGCACGCGGAGGAGGATCCGCAGTGGCTCGAACTCTTCCCGGGCGCGCCGTCCTGGTCCCCCAGCGGGCGTCTCGTGCGGATCGTGGACGAGGGCGGCGCGCGGGTGCTCGCGGTGGGCGAACGCCCGCTGACGGGCCCGCAGCTGCATGTGCGCGCGGTGCTCGACGTGGCCGACGACGACGTGCTCGTCTCGGCGTCGGCGGGCGCGGCGGCCGCGGCTCCGGAGACCGGCGAGGTGCACGTCTACCGGGTCAACGAGCTGGGCGTCGAGCGGGTCTCCGCCGAGCCGGGGGTGCACTCGGCGGTGCGCGCGGGCGGCCTCACGGTGCTCGTGTCGGCCACGCCGGGTGAGGCGGGCTCCCGGATCCAGGTGCTGCGTGACGGCAAGCAGGTGGCCGTCATCGCCTCGCACGCGCGCCATCCGGGGCTCACCCCGCGCGTGACGTTGACCGAGGGGGGCGCACGCAAGATCCCGTGCGCCGTCCTGCTCCCCACGGACTACCAGGAGGGTTCGGGCCCCCTGCCCGTGCTCCTCGATCCGTACGGCGGCCCGCACGGCCAGCGGGTCCTCGCGGCCCACAACGCGTACCTCACGTCCCAGTGGTTCGCCGACCAGGGTTTCGCGGTGGTCGTCGCCGACGGCCGGGGCACCCCGGGCCGCTCCCCCGCCTGGGAGAAGGAGATCCGCCGGGACTTCACGCTGACCCTGGACGACCAGGTGGACGCGCTCCAGGGCCTGGCCGCCGACCATCCGCTCGATCTGGAGCGGGTGGGCATCCGGGGCTGGTCCTACGGCGGCTACCTCGCCGGGCTCGCGGTCCTGCGCCGCCCCGACGTCTTCCACGCGGGGGTGGCGGGGGCGCCGGTGACGGACTGGCACCTGTACGACACGCACTACACCGAGCGGTACCTCGGCGACCCCGGGGAGGACCCGCAGGCGTACGCCCTGAGCTCGCTGGTGACCGAGGAGGGCCTGGTGGCGCCGGAGGGCCCGCACCGGCCGCTGATGATCGTGCACGGCCTCGCGGACGACAACGTGGTGGTGGCGCACGCCCTGCGGCTGTCGTCGGCGCTGCTCGCCGCGGGCCGCCCGCACGAGGTCCTGCCGCTCTCCGGGGTGACGCACATGACCCCGCAGGAACAGGTCGCGGAGAACCTGCTGCTGCTCCAGGTCGACTTCCTGAAGCGCTCGCTGGGCCTCCCCCGCCCCTGACCCCGGCAAGACGACCGGCCGGGGCGACATGGCTTGCCCCGGCCGGTCTACGGCACCCGCACGGCCGTACGTTCCTCAGCCTGCCGGGTGTGTGTGGCGGGACGGGGTCGCCGGGGTTGCCCGTATGTTTCCTTGCCGCTCGGCGCCGGCCTCGCCGGGCTACGGCACCACCTGCTTCTCCTCCGCGAAGTGGCAGGCCGAGTCGTGGGCCGCGGGGCCCGTGACGTCCCGGAACTCCGCGGGGACGGCCAGGACCGGGACCTCCAGGGCGCAGCGTTCCCGTGCCTTCCAGCACCGGGTGCGGAAGCGGCAGCCCGAGGGCGGGTTCGCCGGGGACGGCACGTCCCCGCTCAGGATGATCCGCTCGCGGTGGTCGCGCGCCTCGGGGTCGGGCACCGGCACCGCCGAGAGCAGCGCCTGCGTGTACGGGTGCGTCGGGTGTTCGTAGATCTCGTCCTCGGAGCCGATCTCGACGATCCGGCCCAGGTACATCACGCCGACCCGGTCGGAGATGTGCCGCACGATCGACAGGTCGTGGGCGATGAACACGTACGACAGGTCGAACTCGTTCTGGAGCTGGTCCAGGAGGTTCACCACCTGCGCCTGCACCGAGACATCGAGGGCCGAGACCGGCTCGTCGGCCACGATGATCTCGGGCCGCAGCGCGAGGCCACGCGCGATGCCGATGCGCTGGCGCTGGCCGCCGGAGAACTGGTGCGGATAGCGGTTGATGTACTCCGGGTTCAGCCCGACCACGTCGAGCAGTTCCTGCACCTTCTGCCGCCGCGAGCCCTTCGGCGCGACCTCGGGATGGATCTCGTACGGCTCCCCGATGATGTCGCCGACCGTCATGCGGGGGTTCAGCGAGGTGTAGGGGTCCTGGAACACCATCTGGATGTTGCGCCGCACGGCCTTCAGCGCGCGCCCGGACAGCTTGGTGATGTCCTCGCCCTTGTAGCGGATCTCGCCCGCCGTGGGCCGCTCCAGGTTCACCAGCATCTTGGCGACCGTCGACTTGCCGCAGCCCGACTCCCCCACGATGCCGAGCGTCTCGCCCCGGCCGAGGTCGAAGTCGACGCCGTCCACGGCCTTGACCGCACCCACCTGCTTGCGGATGACGATGCCCTGGGTGAGCGGGTAGTGCTTGACCAGACCCCGCACCTGGAGGATCGGCTCACGGCCCGACGCCGAGCCGTGCGCGGCGAACTCGCTCTCGGCCCGCGCCTTGTGCATCAGCTGCCGCGCCGTCTCGCCCTCCTCCTCCAGCTGCCTCTTGCTGACGTGCTCACCGTGCGGCATCGAGCGTCTCCTTCCAGAAGTGGCAGGCGCTCCTGCGGTCGGCGGCCAGACCCTCGTACGCCACCTGGTGGAGCGGCGGCACGTCGGTCCTGCACACGTCCTGGGCCATCGGGCAGCGGGGGTTGAAGGCGCAGCCCGGCGGGATGTTCATGAGGTTGGGCGGCAGGCCCTTGATCGCGTAGAGCTCCTGGCCCTTCTGGTCGAGCCGGGGGATCGACTCCAGGAGGCCGCGCGTGTACGGGTGCGCGGGCGCCTTGTAGATCTCGTGGACGGGGGCCTTCTCGACGATGCGGCCCGCGTACATGACGGCGATGGTGTCGGCGACGTCCGCCACGACGCCCAGGTCGTGGGTGATGAGGATCAGGCCCATGTGCAGCTCGCGCTGGAGCTCGGCCAGGAGGTCCATCACCTGGGCCTGGACGGTGACGTCCAGGGCGGTGGTCGGTTCGTCGGCGATGATCAGCGAGGGTTCGAGCGCCATCGCCATGGCGATCATGATGCGCTGGCGCATGCCGCCGCTGAACTGGTGGGGATACTGCCCGACGCGTTCCTTCGCGGCCGGGATGCGCACCCGGTCCATCAGCTCGACGGCCTTGGCCTTGGCGTCCTTGCGGGACATCCCCTGGTGGACCACGTACATCTCGCCGAGCTGCTGGCCGACGCTGAGCACGGGGTTCAGGGACGACAGGGCGTCCTGGAAGATCATCGCCATGCCGGCGCCGCGCGTCCTGCGCCGCTCCTCGGGCTTGAGCTTGAGGAGGTCCTGGCCCTTGAAGAGGATCTCGCCGCCGGTGATCTTGCCGGGCGGCATGTCGAGGATGCCCATGATGGCCTGCGCGGTCACGGACTTGCCGGACCCGGACTCGCCGAGCACGGCGAGCGTCTCGCCCTCGCCGACCGTGTAGTCGACGCCGTTGACGGCCTTGGCCACGCCGTCCCGGGTCCGGAACTCCACGTGCAGGTCGCGCACTTCGAGCAGCTTCGCTGTGCCGGGCGCTCCGGATGCGGACGCCTCGGATGCCACGGTTGCCATGGGCGCCTACCTCAGCTTGGGGTCGAGGGCGTCGCGCACCGCGTCGCCGAGCATGATGAACGCGAGCACGGTGATCGCAAGCGCTCCGGCGGGCCAGAGCAGCATGTGCGGGGCGTTGCGGATGTACTGGGAGGCGGCCGAGATGTCGATGCCCCAGCTGACGGTCGGCGGCTTCAGACCGACGCCGAGGTACGAGAGGGTCGCCTCCAGGGCGATGTACGTGCCGAGGGCGATGGTGGCCACGACGATCACCGGGGCGACCGCGTTCGGCGCGATGTGCCGCAGCAGCATCCGCGAGTTGGAGGCCCCGAGCGCGCGGGCCGCCTGGACGTAGTCGTTCTGCTTGGCGGTGATGACCGACCCCCGGGCGATGCGCGAGAGCTGCGGCCAGCCGAGCAGGACCATGAAGCCGATCACCGGCCAGACGGTGTTGCTGGTGACGACCGACAGGAGCACCAGGCCGCCGAGCACGACGGGGATGGCGAAGAAGACGTCGGTGATGCGGGAGAGGATCGCGTCCCAGAACCCGCCGAAGAAGCCCGCGAGACCGCCGAGCACACTGCCCAGGATCGCGACGCCGAGCGTGGCGCAGACGCCGACGGTGACCGAGGCGCGGGCGCCGTACACGGTCCGCGTGTAGACGTCGCAGCCCTGGCCGTCGAAGCCGAAGGGGTGCCCGGCGGCGGAGCCCTTCTGGGCGTTGGAGAGATCGCAGTCGAGCGGGTTGCCGGAGGCGATCGCGGACGGCCAGAGGGAGATGAAGACGAGGAAGAGGATGATGAGGCCCGAGATGATGAAGACCGGGTTGCGCCGCAGCTCGTGCCAGGCGTCGGACCACAGGCTGCGGGCCGGGGACGAGGGGCCGGTGCCCGCCGGTCCCCCGGGGGTCTTCTCCAGCGTCGCCCCCTCGGTCGCCGCGAGGTCCATCGCGCCGCCCGCACCGGTCGGGGCGATGGCTCCGTCTGGCTCTCGGGGTTCAGGCATAGCGGATCCTCGGGTCGAGTACGGCGTACAGGAGGTCGACGATCAGGTTGGCCACCAGGAAGACCAGGACGAGGACGGTCACGAAGCCGACGACGGTCTGGGTGCTCTGGCGGAGGATCCCCTGGTAGAGCTGGAAGCCGACGCCGTGGATGTTGAAGATCCGCTCGGTGACGATCGCGCCGCCCATCAGGGCGCCGATGTCCGTGCCGATGAAGGTGACCACCGGGATGAGTGAATTGCGCAGCAGGTGCCGGGTGATGACGCGGCGCCTGGGGAGCCCCTTCGCGATGGCCGTACGGACGTAGTCGGCGCGGCGGTTCTCGGCGATGGAGGTCCGGGTGAGCCGGGTGACGTAGGCCAGGGACACCGAGGCGAGCACGAGCCCCGGCACGATGAGTTCGTTGACCGGTGCCTCCGAGGAGACGGAGGGTTTGATGACGCCCCATTCGACGCCGAGCAGCAGCTGGAGCAGCAGGCCGGTGACGAACGTGGGGATCGCGATGACGACGAGCGTCAGGAGCAGGACCACGGTGTCGATGGGCCGCCCGCGCCGCAGTCCGGTCACCACGCCCAGGGAGATGCCGATGACGATCTCGAAGACGATCGCGACGAGCGTCAGGCGGATCGTGAGCGGGAAGGCCGTCGACATCAGCTCGGTGACCTTCTGGCCGTTGAAGGCCGTGCCGAAATCACCGGTGAAGACATTGCCCATGTAGGTCGCGTATTGCTGCCACACGGGTTTGTCGAGGCCGAACTCCTTCTTCAGCTGGGTGGCCGTCGCGGGGTCGCACTTTCGGTCCCCGCACAGTCCCGCGATGGGGTCGCCCATCACGTTCACCATCAGGAAGATCAGCAGCGTGGCGCCGAAGAAGACCGGGATCATCTGCAGCAGACGCCGGATCACATAACGTCCCATGAGGGGCTCCGGAAGTAATGGGAGCGGTCGTCCGGCGCGCGACGCCGGACGACCGCTCCCTGGGCCTCAGCTGACCTTGATCTCGTTGTAGACCGGGACGCTGAACTGGTTCAGGGCCACGTCGGAGATCTTCTCCGAATAGCCGGCGCTGCCGTTCTGGTACCAGAGCGGAATGACCGCCATCTGGTCGGCGAGCACCTTTTCGGCGTCCTGGAACGTGGAGACGGCCTTCTTGGTGTCGGTCTCGGCGTTGGCCTTGTCGACGAGCTCGTCGAATTCCTTGTCGGACCACTTGCCGTCGTTGGACGGGGCGTCCGTGTAGTACAGCGGCTGGAGGAAGTTCTGGATCAGCGGGTAGTCCATCTGCCAGCCCGCGCGCCAGGCGCCGTCCAGCTTCTGCTGGGAGGCCTTGCTGCGGAAGTCGGCGAAGGTGCCGACCGGGCTTCCGACGCAGGACTTGTCGTTTCCGAGGGCCTTGTTGATGGAGTTGCAGACCGCGTCGACCCATTCCTTGTGCGAGCCGGTGTCCGCGTTGTACGTGATCTTCAGCGTGCCGCCGGGGATGCCGCCGCCGTCCGCGATCAGCTTCTTGGCCTTGGCCGCGTCGTACTTGCAGGGGTCGCCGCAGAGGCCGGACTTGTAGCCGCCGGCCTCGCCGAGCACCGGGGACGTCCAGTCGGTGGCCGGGGTGCGGGTCTTCTGGAAGATGGTCTCGGTGATCTGCTCGCGGTTGATCGCCATGGAGAGTCCCTGCCGGACCTTCTCCGTTCCCGCCTTCGACCACTTGCTGTCGTAGAAGGGGAAAGCGAGCGTCTGGATGATGCCGGCCGGGGTGTTGATGTAGCGGTCACCCAGGTCGTTCTTGGCGTTCTTGAGCTGGGACGCGGGAACGTCGTCGACGAGGTCGAGGTTGCCCGCCATCAGGTCCGTGTAGGCGGTGTTGTTGTCGGTGTAGACCTTGAGGTCCACGCCGCCGTTCTTCGCCTTGTCGTCGCCCTTGTAGTCGTCCCACTTCCGCAGGGCCATCTTGGAGCCCTTGTCGTACGAGTCGACGGTGTACGGGCCGTTTCCGACGGGCTTGGCGAGCCAGGCGTCGTGGTCGTCGTAGAACGCCTTGGGCAGGGGCGCGAATGCCGGATAGCCGAGGGTCTTGGGCCAGGTGGAGAACTTCTGCGTGAGCTTCACCGTGAAGCTGGTGTCGTCGACGACCTTGAGGCCGGAGAGCTTGTCGGCGGTGGCGTCGCCCTTCTCCGGGTGGACCTTGTCGTAGCCCTCGATGTAGCCGAAGAAGTAGGCGTTCTTCTGGTTGTTCTTCAGATGGGCGCCGTAATTCCAGGCGTCGACGAAGGACTTCGCGGTGACCTTTTCGCCGTTGCTGAACGTCCACCCGTCCTTGATCTTCACGGTGAAGTTCTGCGAGTCCTTGGTGTCGATCTTCTCGGCGATCATGTTCTTGGCCTCGCCGGTCTTCGGGTCGTACCGCATGAGACCCCGGAAGATCATGTCGAGCACCTTGCCGCCCTGCACCTCGTTGGTGTTGGCGGGCTCCAGCGGGTTCTGCGGATCACCCCAGGAGGACCCCACGATCCCGGAGCCGTCGCCGCCACCGCCGCCGCTGTCCCCGCCTCCGCCACAGGCAGTCGCCGCGAGCGCGACGGTCACCGCACATGCGGCCCACTTGGCGTGCGTGGCTCCACGCATGGAGAGCCTCCCTTTTCAGACCTAAGCCTCACTTAGGCCCAAATACACCCCAATGCCGGGCGCCGCGCATCTTGATGGGGTCTTTCCGGGGGAGCCGACGCGATAACCTCCACCGCCGCCGCGTCAGTCCCACCCCTCCACCTCGACCTCCACCACGGAGACCCACTCCCGCCAGCGCTCGACCGTCACCCGCAGCCGTGACGAGGACGCGGTGGTGCCGGACCAGTAGGGGGTCACCCCCTCCGTCTGCTCCCGCAGGCCGCATTCGGTCAGCGTCCGGCGCAGGAGCGAGACCTCGTCCGCCGCGACGGACACACGGTCGTACTCGGTGACGCGCTGCCGGGCCCCGGCGTCCTTCTCGCTGTAGTACTCCGTGCCGTACTGGACCTGGCCGGGCGCCTTCCCCGCGGTGTGCGAACCCGGGCAGCTGTTCTCGAAGCCCACCCGCGGCAGTGGCAGATCCGGCATCTCCTCCTCCATGCCCTTCCAGTGCCACTTCGCGTCCTGCGGCATCAGCTCGGGCGACAGCAGGCGCACGACCCCGCCCACCTTGAACGGGTTCTTCGTCGGCGTGACCGCGGGCCTCACCTCCCTGCCGTCGCCGCCTCCTCCGCCCGAGACCGCACCCCACGTCAGCGCGCCCGCGAGCACCGCCGCGACAGCCGCTCCCCCAGCCGCCCGCCGCCGCACGGTCCGCCTGCCGCCCCGCGCCCGCAGCTCCGCGCCGCTCGGCATCCGTACCGTCACGTCGTCCAGCAGCTCTTCGACCTCAGCCATGGTGGGCCGCCCCTTCCGCGGTGAAAGCAGTCCTGTCGGTCAGGCGCTCCCCCAGCGCCTTGCGGGCCCGGCTCAGCCGGGTGCGCACCGCCCCGTTCGACGCGCCCGTCTCCCGGGCGACCTGTTCCACGGGGAGGTCGAGCAGGTGATGCAGCACCACCGCCCGGCGCTGCTGCGGCGGCAGCTCACGCAGCGCCGCGAGCAGGGCCACCCGGTCCGCGGAGAGCTCCGGGGCGTCGGGCGCGACACCGTGCCTGAGCTGCGCCCGCAGCCGGTTCCTGGTCCGGCGCCAGGTACTGATGGCGAGCCGCGAGGCCACCGTCCGCACCCACGGCAGCGGATCCCCTTCCCGCGTCAGCCGCTCCCACCGCTGCCACGCCCGTACGTACGCCTCCTGCACCGCGTCCTCCGCCTCCGCCAGATCACCGGTCATCGCGTAGACCGCGGCGACCATCCTCTTGGCGGTGGCGGCGTAGAACGCGTCGAACTCCTGCGCGTGGTCGGTGGCCTGGTCGGGCCCTTCCGGTCGCTGCGTCATCGTCCCCCGTCCGTCCCTAGGTCATCTCCTGACACCTTCACGCCCGGCGGCGCCCAGACGTTACGCGCGAAAATGGGGACGCCCGGAACCTGGTGGTTCCGGGCGTCCCCATTGCGTACGGCCATGAGCCGGGGCAGAGCTACGCCGCGTGCACGACGTCCTTCTCCTCCGCGAAGTGACACGCCGACTCGTGGGCCGCCGGGGTGTCCTGGCCCGCGAAGCGCTGCGGGATCGCGAGCAGCGGGGTCTCCTCCGCGCACTTCGCCTCCGCCTTCCAGCAGCGGGTGCGGAAGCGGCAGCCCGAGGGCGGGTTCGCGGGGGACGGCACGTCACCGGTGAGGATGATGCGCTCGCGGCCCTCGCGGGCCTCCGGGTCCGGCACCGGCACGGCGGAGAGCAGCGCCTGCGTGTACGGGTGCGTCGGGTGCTCGTAGATCTGCTCGTCGGAGCCGATCTCCGCCATCTTGCCGAGGTACATCACGCCCACGCGGTCCGAGATGTGCCGGACGATCGACAGGTCGTGCGCGATGAAGAGGTAGGAGAGGTTGAACTCGTCCTGGAGCTTCTCCATCAGGTTGATGACCTGGGCCTGGACGGAAACGTCCAGGGCCGAGACCGGCTCGTCGCAGATGATGATCTCGGGGTTCAGGGCCAGACCGCGGGCGATGCCGATGCGCTGGCGCTGACCGCCCGAGAACTGGTGCGGGTAGCGGTTGATGTACTCCGGGTTCAGGCCCACCACGTCCAGGAGGTCCTGGACCTTCTGGCGGCGCGAGCCCTTGGGAGCCACCTCGGGGTGGATCTCGAAGGGCTCCCCGATGATGTCGCCCACCGTCATACGCGGGTTGAGCGAGGTGTACGGGTCCTGGAACACCATCTGGATGTTGCGGCGGACCGCCTTCAGCGCGCGCCCGGACAGCTTGGTGATGTCCTGGCCCTTGTAGAAGACCTCGCCGGCCGTGGCACGCTCCAGCGTCATCAGGAGCTTGGCGACCGTGGACTTGCCACAGCCGGACTCGCCCACGATGCCCAGCGTCTCGCCCTGGTAAAGGTCGAACGAGATGCCGTCGACCGCCTTGACCGCGCCGATCTGCTTCTTGATCAGGATTCCCTGCGTGAGCGGGAAGTGCTTGACCAGGTTGCGGACCTGGAGGATCGGCTCGCCGCGCCCGACCGGCGCCTCGATGGCCGCGACGGCCTCCTCGGCGGTGGCCGCGTCGACCGTTTCCACCTCGGAGACGTTCGGGGTCGCGTCCTGAGGCTCGCCCGTCTTCTTGAGCTCAGCCATGGATCGTCTCCTTCCAGAAGTGGCACGCGCTGCCGCGGCCCGGCAGTTCCGCGCCGTCCCGCTCCGTCACCTGCACCAGCGGCGGGACGTCCGTACGGCAGATGTCCTCGGCCTTGGGGCAGCGCGGGTTGAAGGCGCAGCCCGACGGGATGCGGAGCAGGTTGGGCGGCAGGCCCTTGATCGCGTAGAGCTCCTGGCCCTTCTGGTCGAGCCGGGGAATCGACTCGAGCAGACCGCGCGTGTACGGGTGCGCGGGGCGCTTGTAGAGCTCGTGGACCGGCGCCGTCTCGACGATCCGGCCCGCGTACATCACCGCGATCTTGTCCGCGACGTCGGCGACCACGCCGAGGTCGTGGGTGATCAGGATCAGGCCCATGTTGTACTCGCGCTGAAGGTCCGCCAGCAGGTCCATGACCTGCGCCTGGACCGTCACGTCGAGAGCCGTGGTGGGCTCGTCCGCGATGATCAGGTCGGGTTCGAGGGCGAGCGCCATCGCGATCATGATGCGCTGGCGCATACCGCCGGAGAACTGGTGCGGGTAGTCGTTCACCCGCTCCTTGGCGGCCGGGATCTTCACCCGCTCCATGAGCTCGACGGCCTTGGCCTTGGCTTCCTTGCGGCTGAGCCCGTCGTGCACCCGGAACATCTCGCCGAGCTGGTAGCCCACCGAGAGCACGGGGTTGAGGGACGAGAGCGCGTCCTGGAAGATCATCGCGATCTTGCGGCCGCGGATCTTCCTGCGCTCCTCGCCGGACATCTTCAGCATGTCCTGGCCCCGGAACAGGATCTCGCCCTGCGGGATCTTGCCGGGCGGCATGTCGAGGATGCCCATGATGGCCTGGGCCGTCACGGACTTGCCGGAACCGGACTCACCGAGGACGGCGAGCGTCTCGCCCGCGTCCACGCTGTAGTTGACGCCGTTGACTGCCTTGACCACACCTTCGCGGGTGTGGAACTCGACGTGCAGGTCCCTGACGTCCAGGAGCCTGCCGCTCTTTTCCTCGCCCGAGCGGGGGGCGGGAACCGAGTCTTCCTTGATGTCGATGCTGGTCATTTACGCCTCCCTCAGCGCAGCTTCGGGTCGAGGGCTTCGCGTACGGCGTCGCCGAGCATGATGAACGCCAGCACGGTCATGCTGAGCATCCCGGCGGGGAAGATCAGCGTGTGCGGGTTGTTCCGGATGTCGCTGAGGGCGTCGGAGATGTCGCCGCCCCAGGAGAGCGCGTCGTCACCGAAGCCGAGGCCCAGGTAGGACAGCGTCGACTCGGCGACGATGTAGGTGCCGAGCGCGATGGTCGAGATGACGATGACCGGGGCGATGGCGTTCGGCAGGATGTGCCGGAAGAGGATCCGCTTGGTGTCCGCTCCGAGGGCACGTGCCGCCACCACGTAGTCCGAGTGCTTCGTCGTGATCACCGCACCGCGCATGACGCGGGCGATCTGCGTCCAGCCCAGGAAGGCCAGCGCGCCCGTGATCACCCAGACGTTGCGCTCGGTGAAGGCGTTCAGGACGACCATGGCGCCGAGCAGGAACGGGATGCCGAAGAACACGTCGATGAGCCGGGACAGCAGGCTGTCCCAGAATCCGCCGAAGTATCCGGCGAGCATGCCGACCAGGCCGCCGAAGAGGGTGACCAGGATGGTCACGCCGAGGCCGACCATGATCGAGTTACGTGCGCCGTACACCACGCGGGCGTAGATGCTGCGCCCCTGGCGGTCGTAGCCGAACCAGTCCGGCTGGAAGACGTGACCGAGGTTGGGCTTCTGGAGGAAGTGGTTCGTCAGGTCGCCTGAACTCGGACTCGCGCTGGTGAACAGACCGGGGAAGGCCGCCACGAGCAGCAGCACCAGGATGAGCGCCGACGAGATGAGGAACAGCGGCCTGCGGCGCAGATCGCGCCAGGCGTCGTCCCAGAGGCTGCGCGGCTTGCCGGGCGCCTCGCCCGCGTCGGCGACGGCGGCCACGTCCGCGGCGATGACGGCCTGGTCGTCCGTGGCTGCGGTCTTGGTGATGTCAGGCATAACGGATCCTCGGGTCCAGGACCGCGTAAAGCAGGTCGACGAGCAGGCTGGCGAGGAGGTACACGAGCACCAGGACGGTGACAACTCCGACGATGACGGCTCCCTCGCGCTGGAACAACGCTCGGTAGAGCAGATTTCCGACGCCGGTCACGTTGAAGATGCCCTCGGTGATGACCGCGCCACCCATCAGGGTGCCGATGTCCGTGCCGAGGTAGGTGACCACCGGGATCAGCGAGTTGCGCAGCAGGTGCCGGGTGATGATCCGCTTGCGCGGCAGACCCTTGGCGACAGCCGTACGGATGTAGTCCGCCTGCCGGTTCTCGGCGATGGAGGTGCGGCTGAGCCGCGCCACGTACGCCAGACCGACGAGGCCGAGCACGAGGGCCGGCAGGATCAGCTCGCCGAAGTTCTCCGAGTCCTGGACCGTCGGCGTCACCCAGCCGAGCTGGTTGCCGAAGATCAGCTGGAGGAACAGGCCGAACACGAAGATCGGCACGGAGATCACGAGCAGCGTGAAGAGCGTCACAGAGTTGTCGAGGATGCGTCCTCGCTTCACCCCGGCCAGTACGCCCAGGCTGATGCCGACGACGAGCTCGAACGTCCAGGCCATGGCGGCGAGCCGCGCGGAGACCGGGAAGGCCTGCGTGATCTCGTCGAGGATCGGCCGGTTACCGGCGATGGTGTTGCCGAAATCGCCCTGCAGCAAACCGCCCATGTAGTGGAAATACTGCTGCCACAGCGGCAGATCGAGCCCGCGGTCGTGCTTGATCTGCGCCACCTGTGCAGGGTCTGGCGGCTTGTCTCCCCAGAGTGCCGCGACCGGGTCGCCGGGCAGCACGTTGACCATCAGGAAGATCAGCAGGGTTGTCCCGATGAAGACCGGGATCATCTGGAGCAGTCGCCTCGCGACGTAACGCCCCATGGTGGTGCCTCCGTCCATTGCGGAGCCGTCCGTGAAGCGACGCCCGGGATCGCCGGGCGTCGCTTCACGGATACGGAACTCCGGCGACTGCTACTTCTCGAAGACCTCGACCTCGGTGAGGATCGGGTCACCGGCCTGGTCGAACTCGATCTTCTTCACGTTGTTCGAGTACGCGGAGAGCGTCTTGTTGTACCAGAGCGGAATGCCCGGGAAGGTGTTGACGAGCTGCTTCTCGGCCTCGCCGTACAGCTTCGCGGACTCGTCGATCGTCTTGGCCGCGTCGGCCTTCTTGGTCAGCTCGTCGAACTTCTTGTCCGAGAAGCCGCCCTTGTTGCCGTCGACGTTCGTGCCGTAGAGGTCGGCGAGGAAGTTGCCGTTGAACGGGTAGTCGAGCACCCAGCCGGAGCGGTACATCGACTTGACCTTCTTCTGGTCACGGATCTCCGTGTCCGCCGCGAAGTCGGTCACCGGGTCGCCGACGCACTTGACGCCGGTCGCGTTGGTGATCGAGTTGCAGACCGCGACGACCCAGTCCTTGTGCGGCTGGTCCGCGTTGTACTGGATCTGGATCTTGTTGCCGGGAACGCCGCCGCCGTCCTTGATGGACTGCTTGGCCTTCTTGGCGTCGAACTTGCAGAACTCGCCACAGGCGTCGTTCTGGTAGCCCTTGACGCCCTTGGCGACCCAGCCGGTGGCCGACTCACGCGTGCCGTTGAACACCGTCTTGGCGATGGTGTCGCGGTCGATCGCCATCGACAGGCCCTGGAGGACCTTGACGTCGACGTCCTTCCACTGCTTCGTGTAGAAGGCGAAGTTGACCGTGTTGATCGCCGAGAAGTCCTGCTCGATGGCGCGGTCGCCGAAGTCCTGCTTGAAGTTGGCGATCTCGCTGTTCGGCACGATCGGCATGGAGTCGACGTTGTCCGACTTCAGGTCGGCGTACGCGGCCGTGTCCTTGTTGTACGCCTTGAAGTTCACGCCGCCGTTCTTGGGCTTGTTGGAGCCCTTGTACTGCGGCCAGGCGGTGACCTGGATCGACTTCTTGTGGTCCCAGCTCTTGAACTTGTACGGACCGTTGCCGACCGGCTTCTCGCCGTAGCCCTTCGGGTCCTTCAGCGCGCCCGAGGGCAGCGGGTAGAAGGGCGCGTAGACGAGCTTGTACGCGTAGTACGGGATGCCCGAGTTCAGCGTGATGGTGAAGGTGTTGTCGTCGACGACCTTCAGGCCGTCCATGGCCTTCGCCTTGGCCTTGCCCTTCTCCGGGTGGACCTTGTCGTAACCGACGATGTCCCGGTACCAGGCACTGTTCTGCTGGCCGTTGGCCGGGTCTGCGGCCCAGTTCCAGGCGTCCACGTACGACTTGGCGGTAACGGCCTCACCGTTGTGGAACTTCCAGCCGGGCTTCAGCTTGACGGTCCACACCTTCGAGTCCTTGTCGGGGGTGACCGACTCGGCGTTCTCGTAGGTGATGTTGCCCTGCTTGTCGTAGTGGACCAGGCCCGTGAAGAGCGAGTCGATGACGACGCTGCCGTACGCCTCCATGGTGTTGGAAGGCTGCAGGGCGTTCTGCGGCTCGCCGTTGGCGTAGCTGACGATCCCCTTGGGGTCGACCTTGCCACTGTTGCCGCTGTCGCTGTCGCCGCCGCCGCAGGCCGTTGCCGTCAGCGCCACGACACCCGCTATCGCGACCCACTTGGCGCTCTTGGCACCACGCATGGGGTTCCTCCTCATGAGTCCACTTGTTCACTACAAGAGGGGGTACAAGAAACCGCGCCGACACCCCTGACGGCGCGTAGATCGAAGTACCCCAGTGTGCTCGTGAGTCGGCGCTCCCCACAGCGCGTGACCCATTGACCCGAGCTATACGCGGTCAACTATTAGCCATGAGGTACCGCCCGACCACACTCTTTTGGTCTCGGTTCAATCACACCTGGTGCGTACAACTTCCAAAATCCGGACAAACCGATCCGAGATAGATGGTTGCGAAACGGACGTGTTACACATCTAACGGTCAACGGTGTCCGTATTCCGGACAGATGGCTCAGGAAAACGGGTTGCGGCGGGCCGTGCGGAAGACCGCTCGTGACGCTTCTCGTGACGCTTTCGGAGGCGAAGGCGCGGACGCGCGTAGATGCGCGGAGAGTCGCGACGGCGGGGGAACGATACGGAACCGTCACCCCCGGAGGCCTGGGCCAGCGTAGTGCCGCTGAGGCCCCCGCACAGGGGTATCCCCCGCAGACGCGCGAGAGGCCGGCCTCCGCTTCTCCCCGGGGAGAGGCGGAAACCGGCCTCGGATGCCGAATTCGCCGGGCGTCTGCGGCAGTTGAGCGAGCCCGAGGTTTTAGCCGGGCTTTGCCGCGGCCTTAGCCGTGCTTGGCGCGCGAGGCGGTGCGGCCGCGCTGCTTCTGGTCCAGGACGACCTTGCGGATGCGCACGGTCTCCGGGGTCACCTCGATGCACTCGTCGTCGCGGCAGAACTCGAGCGACTGCTCCAGGGAGAGCTTGCGGGCGGGCACGACGTTCTCGGTCGTGTCCGCGGAAGCCGCACGCATGTTGGTGAGCTTCTTCTCCTTGGTGATGTTCACGTCCATGTCGTCGGCGCGCGAGTTCTCGCCGACGATCATGCCCTCGTACACCTCGGTGCCGGCCTCGGTGAAGATGACACCGCGCTCCTGGAGGTTGACCATGGCGAACGGCGTGACCGAGCCCGAGCGGTCCGCGACGAGCGAGCCGTTGTGACGGGTGCGCAGATCGCCGAACCACGGCTCGTGGCCCTCGAAGATCGAGTGCGCGATGCCGGTGCCGCGGGTCTGGGTCAGGAACTCCGTACGGAAGCCGATGAGGCCGCGGGACGGGACGATCCACTCCATGCGGATCCAGCCGGAGCCGTGGTTGGTCATCGTCTCCATGCGGCCCTTGCGGGTCGCCATCAGCTGCGTGATGGCGCCGAGGTGCTCCTCGGGCGAGTCGATCGTCATGCGCTCGATCGGCTCGTACGTCTTGCCGTCGATCTGCTTGGTGACGACCTCGGGCTTGCCGACGGTCAGCTCGAAGCCCTCGCGGCGCATCTGCTCGACCAGGATGGCGAGCGCGAGCTCACCACGGCCCTGGACCTCCCAGGCGTCGGGACGCTCGGTGTCGAGGACACGGAGCGAGACGTTGCCGATGAGCTCCTTGTCCAGACGGTCCTTCACCTGGCGGGCGGTGACCTTGTGGCCCTTGCCGCCCTTGCCGACGAGCGGCGAGGTGTTGGTGCCGATGGTCATGGAGATCGCGGGCTCGTCGACCGTGATGAGCGGCAGGGCGATCGGGTTCTCGGGGTCGGCGAGGGTCTCGCCGATCATGATGTCCGCGATACCGGCGATGGCACAGATGTCACCGGGGCCCGCCTTCTCGGCGGGCTTGCGGGTGAGCGCCTCGGTCATCATCAGCTCGGTGATGCGGACGTTGGACTGCGTTCCGTCGCGCTTGATCCACGTGACGGTCTGACCCTTGCGCAGCTCGCCCTGCTCGACACGGCAGAGAGCGATACGGCCGAGGAAGTTGTCGGCGTCCAGGTTCGTGACGTGAGCCTGGAGCGGCGCGTCCTCGTCGTACTCCGGAGCCGGGACGGTGTCCAGGATCGTGGAGAAGAACGGCTCGAGGTTCTCGCTGTCGGCCGGGACGGTGCCGTCCTCCGGCTTGGTCAGCGAGGCGACGCCGTCACGGGCGCAGGCGTAGACGATCGGGAACTCGATCTGGTCCTCGTCCGCGTCGAGGTCCAGGAAGAGGTCGTACGTCTCGTCGACGACCTCGGCGATGCGCGAGTCGGGACGGTCCGTCTTGTTGATGCACAGGATGACCGGCATCTTGGCCGCGAGGGCCTTGCGGAGCACGAAGCGGGTCTGGGGCAGCGGACCCTCGGAGGCGTCCACGAGGAGCACCACCGCGTCCACCATCGACAGGCCGCGCTCGACCTCGCCACCGAAGTCGGCGTGGCCGGGGGTGTCGATGATGTTGATGGTGATGACGTCGCCGCCATCCTTGGGGTGGTACTTGACGGCCGTGTTCTTGGCCAGGATCGTGATGCCCTTCTCACGCTCCAGGTCGTTCGAGTCCATCATGCGGTCGTCGAGGGACTCGGCTGCGTGCGCGGCGAAGGAGCCGGCCTGCTTGAGCATGGCGTCGACCAGGGTGGTCTTGCCGTGGTCGACGTGGGCGACGATGGCAACATTACGAATGTCATGGCGCGTGGGCATACGAGCTGCGCTTCTCCCGGGAAGAGTGGATGGCCGCGCGTACGGTCTGGCACGCGTGCCCTGCCGGGCAGAACACGCCACGGCCTCACCCCAGTCTACGTGCCTTACGCGGAGGTGACCTCCGCGGGGGGCTCGCGGCGGCCCTGACCAGGGGTTTAGCCGCTCAGACGGCTCTTGTGGCGGGCCTTCGCCGGACTCCGCCGGACTCCGCCGGACGCGTGGGGCCCGTGAACGCGCCGCCCGTAGGCGCGGGGGTGGGTGTGGGGTGGGGAACGTGCAGGTCAATGGGTGGAGACGACCTTGCCCGCCGCGGGTGGCGGCGGGCAAGGGAGTTGAGGGGAATCTGAGCGTGACCCGCGGCGGAGCTACTTCTCGGCGGGCTTTGCCGCGGGCTTGGCGCCCTGCTTCAGGAAGCCCATGTCCTCGTAGGCCGGGGCCTGGAAGCCGAAGGCGCCCGCGTTCGCGAGGTTCGTGCGGGCCGCGAGGAGCTGGGGCCGCTGATAGAGGGGAATGGAGCCGGCCTCGGCCCAGATGCGGGCGTCGGCCTTCTTCACCAGGGCCCGGCTCTCGTCCTCGTCCAGTTCACCCATCGCCTGGTCGAACAGCTGATCGATGTGATCCGTACCGACCCGCGTGTAGTTCTGCTCGACGTTCAGCGAGCCGTCCGCGGCCGGCACCGGCTTGGCGAAGATCGGACGCGCGTCCGTGGCCGGGAAGGCCGACGCGGGCCAGGAGTAGAGGGCGAGGTCGTACTGGCCGGACGCGATGTGGTCCTTGAAGTAACTGTCGTCGGCGACCTTCGCCGTCTCCGTGCGGACGCCGATCTTCTCCAGCATCCGCGAGATCCGCTCGGCCACCGTCCGCAGGGACTCCGAGCCCTCACCGGAGGGCAGGACGAAGCGGAGCGTGAGGGGCTTGCCGTCCTTGGCCATGGGGCCGCCGGCCGCCGGGTTCCCCGACGCGGGCGCCGCCGTGCCCTTGGGGGCGTACGCGCCGGGCGCGCCGCCCTTCGCCGCCTGCTTGTCCGTGTGCTTCTCGGCGTGCTTCTCGGCCTGCTGCTTCGCGGGCCCGCCGGGGTCCTTCTTCTTCTCCTTGTCCGCCTCGCGGGGAGCCGTGAGGGACGCGGCCTGGCGGGTCAGCGCCGCCCGCTGGTAGGCGGCGGCCGGAGCGGGCGCGAGCACCGAGGTGCCGCTGTCGCCCGGCTTCTGGTCGTCCTCGCCGACGACGTACGTGCCGTCGTCACCCGAGTCCTGTCCCGAACCCGCCGCGGAGTCCCCGTCCGAGTTCTCGTCCGAGTCAGCGTCCGCCTTCGCCTTCTTGGCGTCCGACTCGCTCCCGGCCGTCTTCCCCTTCGGCTCCTTCACCGGGCCGCCCGGCGTCCACCCCGCGTCGGCGAGCAGCGCCCGCGCCTCGGTGGTGTCCTGGTCGCCGAGGGCCCCGCTGTTGTCCGCGTACGCCTGCTGCCCGGCGAGGGCCAGGTGGCTGCCGACCGGCTTCGCGGGCAGGCCGAGCGGCGAGAGGACCGCCTTGGCCAGCTCGTCGCGGTCGAGGGCGCGGGCCACGGCCCGCCGCACCCGGTCGTCGGCGAGCGGGCCCTCGGTGCCGTTGAGGGCGAGCTGCGTGTACGCCGGTTCGAGGGACTTGCGGACGGTGTAGCCCCGCAGGCCCGACTGCTCGGTGGCGTACCTCTTGATCGCCTTGGTGGTCCGCTCGCGGACCTGCTTCTCGCTGTCCGCCGCCTCCTCGTCGGAGCCGTGGGCGAGCGCCCAGGAGCGCAGCGCCTTGGCGGGCGTCAGCTGCGCCTCGGGTCCGTGGCTCAGCGGCCCCTGCGCGCCCTGGTCCCTGGCCGCGTTCGCGATGCGCCGGGCCTCGGGGGCGTCGATCTCGGCCAGGTCGACCTTGCCCTCGGCGAGCGCGGCGGCCCGCTTCTCGCGCGGCACCTCCCGCAGCACCAGCTTGGAGAGCTTCGCGGGCCTGCCCCACCAGCGCGGGTTGCGGACCAGCGTGACCTCGTCCGCCTTGGCGTCGAAGACCTGCACCGCGAACGGGCCGGCGCTCACCTTGAGCTTGCGCCGCGCGCCGTCGTTGAAGGAGTCGGGCGTGCCCATGACCTCCTTCGGGTACAGCGGCGAGAAGAGCGAGCGCCAGTCCGCGTACGGCTTGTCGAAGGTGACGCGCACCTCCAGGTTGTTCGCGCCCCGCTCGATCTTCTCGATGCGGTCGTAGCCCGCGTTGCGCGCCGTCCAGTACGCGCTGTCCTTCCCGGACAGGGCACGCTGCTGCGCCGCGAAGTCGTCCGCGCCGATCTCCCGGCCGTCGCTCCACACCGCCTGCTGGTTGAGCTTGTAGAGCACGACCTGCTTGGGCTCGCTCTCGACGACCTTCGCGGACTCCAGGAAGTCCTTGTTCTGCTGCGCCCTGCCCTGCGCGTCCAGTCGGAACATCGACGGCAGGACGGCTCCCGCGATCCGTGAGGTGCCCGCGTCCGCGTCCGACTGGAAGGAGTTGAGGGTCTCCGGCATCGAGTCGAGGGCCCAGTTCATGGTCCCGCCGTCGGCGACGAGGTCCCGGGCCGCGGGCGCGATGTCCTGGCCCGCGGTCGGGACACCCGCCTCGTCCTGGGAGCTGCAGGCGGAGAGGGTGGGCAGGGCTAGCACGCCCGTGACGAGGAACACGGCAGATCTCAGTCTGGCGCGGTCTGGGGACATGACGGGAACCTCCGGGGCTCGCCCGGCCGCCCGCTACCAGGACCGGGCCGGGTTTGATCACGTTTGGCGGTATATGGAGCTGATCACATCTATCGATCCACTGAAGGGGACGGGAACCGGCGCACGGGGACGACACGGCGTGGGGGCGCCAGATCCCACTCGTGCGGCCCAACCGCGCGTCACCGAGCGTGACCGGGCGGGGCCGCAGGCCCGTACCGGGCCCGCGAGAGGACCAGGAGAGGCCCGGCAGGCATGCGGGAGAGGCCCGGCGGGCGGCCGGGAAAGGCCCGGGAGAGCGGCGAGGGCCCGTTCGGGACGCGGCGGGGGCGGAGGCGCACACCCCCGGCGCGTATCGGCAGCGCGTTTCCGGCCGTACGAGCCGGGAATCCCGGCAGATCCCTTCACAAGCCGGGATGTGACGCGCGACACTCGCAGGCGCATGAACGTTGCCGCCGCACCCCTGAAGTGAGGGCAAGTCATGGCTCTGCAGGATGATCTGACGGCTGTTCAGCGATGCGTCGACGATCTGGTCCGCACCGTCGGCAAGCTGGAGCAGCAGGTAGGCGCGGGCTCCCAGGGTGGCCTTGCCGCGATCGACGTACGCCGCGTCCGCACGGACGCCGACCACCTGCGCGAGAGCGTCGCGCTCCTGCGCGCCGCCGCCACGGATCCCGCGGGAGCTCCGCTGAAGCGGCCCGACCTGGTCACCATCCCCGACACGCCGTACGACAGCTCGCTGTGGACGGACTCGGACGACGAGGGCCTGGGGGCGCGCGACCGGCGTGCCCCCTGAGGCGCCGCCCCCGCACCGGGCACCACCGCTGAACCGGTACCGCCACCGGACCGGTACGCCGCCGGTGCCGTACCGCCGAACTTCCGAGGACCGCCGATCTGAGGACAAAGGAGTGGAGCCTCGTTGGCCACTGGCACGGAACCCCATCTGAAAAGCGGTCAGGATCCGGGCGGCGTACGAGCGGCGACGCGCGCCGCGATCAGCGCTGCCCATCTGCGGACCGACCGCTGGTGGCTCGCGCCCGCCGCGACGGCCGCCGGACTCCTGGCCTTCATCGTCTACTCGACGTGGCGGGCCTTCGCGAACGCCGACTACTACGCGGCGCCCTATGTCTCACCGTTCTACTCGCCGTGCCTCGCCGAGAACTGCGAGCCGATGCGGTCGGGGCCCAACTGGGAGATCTTCGGCAGCTGGTGGGGCCTGTCCCCCGCCCTGCTGATCCTGATCTTCCCGCTCGGCTTCCGCCTGACCTGCTACTACTACCGCAAGGCCTACTACCGCGGCTTCTGGGCCTCGCCGCCGGCCTGCGCGGTGGCCGAGCCGCACAAGAAGTACTCCGGAGAGACCCGCTTCCCGCTGATCCTCCAGAACATCCACCGCTACTTCTTCTACGCGGCGGTTCCGGTGGCGGGCATCCTCACGTACGACACCGTGCTCTCGTTCCGTGACGAGCACTACGAGTGGGGCCACATGGGCCTCGGCACGCTCGTCTTCCTGGTCAACATCGTGCTGATCTGGGCGTACACGCTCTCCTGTCACTCCTGCCGGCACATCGTCGGCGGCAAGCTCAAGCACTTCTCCAAGCATCCCGTGCGCTACCGCATGTGGCAGTGGGTCGGAAAACTGAACGCACGCCACATGCTGCTCGCCTGGGCCTCCTTGGTGAGCGTGGCGCTCGCCGACTTCTACGTGTATCTGGTCGCGTCCGGCGTCTTCGACGATCCGAGGTTGTTCTGATGTCTCAAGTGGAGCGGCAGCAGTGGGATGTTGTCGTGGTGGGAGCCGGAGGAGCGGGCCTGCGGGCCGCGATCGAGGCACGTGAGCAAGGCGCGCGTACGGCCGTGATCTGCAAGTCCCTGTTCGGCAAGGCCCACACGGTGATGGCGGAGGGCGGCATCGCCGCCTCCATGGGCAACGTGAACTCCGGCGACAACTGGCAGGTGCACTTCCGCGACACCCTGCGCGGCGGCAAGTTCCTCAACCAGTGGCGGATGGCCGAGCTGCACGCGCGCGAAGCGCCCGACCGCGTCTGGGAGCTGGAGACCTGGGGCGCCCTGTTCGACCGTACGGCGGACGGGCGGATCTCCCAGCGGAACTTCGGGGGTCACGAGTATCCGCGGCTCGCGCACGTCGGCGACCGGACGGGCCTCGAACTGATCCGCACGCTCCAGCAGAAGATCGTCTCCCTCCAGCAGGAGGACGAACGCGAATTCGGCGACCACGAAGCGCGGTTGAAGGTCTTCCAGGAGTGCACGGTCACGCGGGTCCTCAAGGAGGGCGAGCGCGTCAGCGGCACGTTCTGCTACGACCGCGAGTCGGGCCGCTTCTTCGTCCTCGAGGCGCCCAGCGTGGTGCTCGCGACCGGCGGCATCGGCAAGTCCTTCAAGGTGACGTCGAACTCGTGGGAGTACACGGGCGACGGGCACGCGCTCGCGCTGCTCGCCGGAGCCCCGCTGCTCAACATGGAGTTCGTGCAGTTCCACCCGACGGGCATGGTCTGGCCGCCCTCGGTGAAGGGCATCCTGGTCACCGAGTCGGTGCGCGGCGACGGCGGGGTCCTGCGCAACTCCGAGGGCAAGCGGTTCATGTTCGACTACGTGCCGGACGTCTTCAAGGAGAAGTACGCGCAGTCGGAGGACGAGGGCGACCGCTGGTACGAGGACCCCGACAACAACCGGCGCCCTCCGGAGCTCCTGCCCCGCGACGAGGTGGCGCGCGCCATCAACTCCGAGGTGAAGGCGGGCCGCGGCTCGCCGCACGGCGGGGTCTTCCTCGACGTGTCGACGCGCATGCCCGCCGAGGTCATCCGGCGCCGGCTGCCGTCGATGTACCACCAGTTCAAGGAGCTGGCGGACGTCGACATCACGGCCGAGGCGATGGAGGTCGGACCGACCTGCCACTACGTGATGGGCGGCATCGCGGTCGAGTCTGACACGGCGGCGGCCCGGCGCGTACCGGGCCTCTACGCGGCCGGGGAGGTCGCCGGCGGCATGCACGGCTCCAACCGGCTCGGCGGCAACTCCCTCTCCGACCTGCTCGTCTTCGGCCGCCGCGCGGGACTGCACGCGGCGCAGTACGCGGCCGGGTTCGCCGGGAGCGACGCGCGTCCCCTGGTGGACGAGGTCCAGGTGGACACGGCGGCGGCCGAGGCGCTGCGGCCGTTCAGCGCGGAGGGCCCGGAGACCGGGACCGCGCCGGAGAACCCGTACACCCTGCACCAGGAACTCCAGCAGACGATGAACGACCTGGTCGGGATCATCCGCCGCGAGGCCGAGATGGAACAGGCCCTGGAGAAGCTGGCGGAGCTGCGGGTACGGGCGCGGCGGGCCGGCGTCGAGGGCCACCGCCAGTTCAACCCCGGCTGGCACCTCGCGCTCGACCTGCGCAACATGCTGCTGGTCAGCGAGTGCGTGGCGCGGGCCGCCCTGGAGCGCACGGAGAGCCGGGGCGGGCACACGCGCGAGGACCATCCCGGCATGAACCGCGAGTGGCGCCGCGCGAATCTGCTCTGCCAGCTCACGGACCCCTCCGGCGGTCTGGCGGCGACGGATCCCGTGCGCGGCCAGATCGACCTGGTGCGGGTCACCACCGAGCCCATCCGTCCCGACCTGCTTGCTCTCTTCGAGAAGGAAGAGCTGGTCAAGTACCTGGCCGAAGAGGAGCTTTTCGAGTGAGTACCGCAACGGGCGCTTCAGGACCTTCTGGCCCTTCCGGCCCTTCTGGCACCTCTGGCACCTCTGGCACCTCTGGCACCTCTGGCTCTTCGAACACGTCCTATGACGCGCGGTTCCGGGTCTGGCGCGGGGACGTCGGGGGCGGCGGCCTGGAGGACTTCACGGTCGAGGTCAACGAAGGCGAGGTCGTGCTCGACATCATCCACCGCCTCCAGGCGACCCAGACCCCCGACCTCGCGGTGCGCTGGAACTGCAAGGCGGGCAAGTGCGGTTCGTGCTCGGCGGAGATCAACGGCCGGCCGCGGCTGATGTGCATGACGCGGATGTCGGTGTTCGACCGCGAGGACGTCATCACGGTGACGCCGCTGCGGGCCTTTCCCGTGGTGCGGGACCTGGTGACGGACGTCGGCTTCAACTACACGAAGGCGCGCGAGGTGCCGGCCTTCGTGCCGCCCGCCGACCTCGGTCCCGGCGAGTACCGCATGATGCAGGAGGACGTGGACCGCTCCCAGGAGTTCCGCAAGTGCATCGAGTGCTTCCTGTGCCAGGACACCTGCCACGTGGTGCGCGACCACGAGGAGAACAAGGCGGCGTTCGCCGGGCCGCGCTTCCTCATGCGGGTCGCGGAACTGGACATGCACCCGCTGGACGCGGCGGCGGAGTCCGGCATCGACCGCAAGCAGACGGCCCAGGACGAGCACGGGCTCGGCTACTGCAACATCACGAAGTGCTGTACGGAGGTGTGCCCGGAGGGCATCAAGATCACGGACAACGCGCTGATCCCCCTGAAAGAACGGGCGGTCGACCGGAAGTACGACCCGCTGGTCTGGCTGGGGAACAAGATCCGGCGGCGGGGGGAGTAGCCGCCTGCGGATCCGGATCCGGATCCGGATCCGGGTCCTGAGGCCTGGGGCCTGAGGCCTGAGGCCTGAGGCCTGAGGCCTGAGGTCTGAGGTCCTGGGGGTTATCCCCCAGGGCGAAGACTCGAGATTTCCCCCATGGTCACGGGGGCGGGGCGAGATCAGCATGGAGGCATGAACTCTTCCTCGGACGTGACGTGTTCGGCTGCTCGGTACGCCGTGACCCGCCGCTCGGCGCTCGGCCTCGCGGCGGCGGGCCTCGCGGCGGCCGGCCTGGCGACGACACCGGGCGTATCGGCGCAGGCCCATGCGGGACCGGCGGATCCGGGCCCGGCTGATCCAGGCCCTGCTGATCCAGGCCGCCGGGGCATGGTGGCGAAGCTTCCCGCGCCCACGGGACCGCACCGGATCGGCACGGTGTCGACGCGTCTGGTCGACACCTCCCGGCGCGATCCCTGGGTGAAGTCCGTGCCGTACAGAGAGCTGATGATCAGCGTCTGGTACCCCGCGGCGGGAACGTCCGGCGGCGCGGGCCACCCGCTCGCCGCGTACATGGCGCCGGGCGCGGCGGAGCGCTGGAACGCGACCGCGCCGCACGGCATCCCCGAGGACGCGATCGACTTCGCGGCCCTGCGCACACACGCGCGGGAGGGCGCCCCGGCCGACATGAGCGAGGGCCGGCGTCCGGTCCTGCTGTACGCGTCGGGGGCCAACGATCCCCGTACGTGGGGCACCTCCCTGGTCGAGGAGCTCGCCAGCCGCGGCTACGTGGTGGTGACGATCGACCACACGTATGAGGCGCCGGGGGTGCAGTTCCCCGACGGCTCGGTCAAGGACGACGCCCCGCTCCGCAAGGCCTTCGCGGACGCCCAGCAGAGCGGGACGGTGCCCGCGCTGCTCAAGAAGGTCCTGGACGTCCGGGTGGCCGACTCGAAGTTCGTGACGGACCGCCTCGGTGCGCTGCCGAACGGCCTGTCCGAGGTCGTGGACCGCCGGCGGGTGGGCATGCTCGGCCAGTCGGCGGGCGGCGTCGCGGCCGCCGAGACGATGTACGAGGACCGGCGGGTCAAGGCCGGCCTGAACATGGACGGCACCCTGGAGCACAACCCCGAGCCGAACGGCACGAACCTCACGCCGGTGGCCCGGCACGGCCTGACCGGCCCGTTCCTCCTGATGGGCAGGGAGGGCAGCGACCGGACGACGGAGCCCTCGTGGCGCGCGTTCTGGACCCACAGCACCGGCTGGAAGCGCAACCTCACCCTGCGCGGCTCGATGCACCAGACGTACACCGATCTCTCCGCGCTGCTGCCGCAGGCCGGGGTGGGCCGCGAGGTCGTCGAGGAGCACCTGGGCACGGTCGACCCGGGCCGCGCGATCACGGCGATACGGTCCTACCCGACGTCGTTCTTCGACCGCTGGCTGCGCGGCGATGACGACCACCTGCTGGACGGCCCTTCGGGACGCCACCCGGACGTGGAGTTCGCGGGCTGAGGGTCTTCGCGGGTGCTGCCGCACCGGCGGCCCCCGGTCGCGCGCCCCACAAGACGGTCATACGCTCCCAAATGTGACGCCGCCCTCGCACATAGCCGTGCGGGCCGCAGCGGCAGCCACCGCAGTGCTCACGTGGTGCCTGCTGCTCCTGCCCGCCCCCGCAGCACTCGCCGCCCCGGCCGACGACCCGGTCACGCTCTCCCGTGACGGCCAGATCACCGACAAGGTGGGTGCGCTCGGCGACCGCGAGGACGCCACCGCCCGGGCACTCGACCAGCTCTACGACGATCGCGGACTCCAGCTCTTCGTCGTCTACGTACGCGACTTCTCCGGGCGCGGCGCGCAGGACTGGGCGGACGCCACAGCCCGGCGCAACGGCCTCGGCCTGGACGACCTGCTGCTGGCCGTGGCCACGCACGACCGCCAGTACGCCTACTCCGCGGACGCCGACTCCCGGCTCACCGAGGCCCAGCTCCAGGACGTGGCCACCACCGCGATCAAGCCCGCGCTGCGGCAGAACGACTGGGCCGGGGCGGCCATCGGCGCCGCGAACGGCTACAGCGCGGTCCTCGCGGGCCGGGCCGTCCCCACCCCGGCGATCACCCCGGGGGTGGCCGACCCGGGCGGCGGGGGCGGCGGCAGCGGCGAGGAGGCCGGCGCCGGGGACCTCGTGCTGCCGATCGTGGCGGTCGGCGGCGCCGGGGCCCTCGCGGCGGTCGCGTACAGCCGCCGCAAGAAGCGCACCCGGACCCGTACGACGCCGGGAGGCGGTGGCTGGGGAACGGGGGCGGCGGGCGAGGGGCAGACCCCGCTCCCCGAGCTCGACCAGCGGAGCAAGCAGCTTCTGGTGGAGACCGACGACGCGATCCGCACCAGCGCGGAGGAACTGGGCTTCGCCACCGCCCAGTTCGGCGACGAGGCGGTGCGGCCCTTCACGGAGGCGCTCGCCCACGCGCGCTCCGAGCTGACGAAGGCCTTCAAGCTGCGCCAGCAGCTGGACGACGCCTATCCGGAGGACGACGCGACCCGGCGCACCATGCTGGACGAGATCGTCGCGCGCTGCACCGATGCGGGCCGTCGTCTGGACGCGGAAGCCGCGGGCTTCGACCAGTTGCGCGCCCTCGAACGCGACGTGACGGGCGCCCTGACCCACGCCGAGCAGGTGTTCCGTGAGGTCACGGGCCGCACCACGGCGGCGGACACCACCCTCGGAAAGATCCGCGAGCAGTACGCGGCATCCGCGTCGGCGCCCGTCGTCGGCCACGTGGAGCAGGCCAAGGACCGCCTGGTCTTCGCCACGACGCATCTGAACGAGGCCCGCCAGGCCATCGACGCGGGCGACAACGGCAAGGCGGCCGTGCACCTGCGGGCCGCCGAAGGGGCCGTCGACCAGGCGGGCACCTTCGTGGACGCCGTCGACCGGCTCGCGGACGAGCTCGCGCAGGCAGCGGAGAAGCTGCCCGCCGCGCTCACCGAGACGGAGACCGACCTCGCCGAGGCGCGCGGCCTCCTCGAAGGGACCGCGGCGGGAGCCTCCACGGCCGACCTGCACGGCCGCATCGCCCGTGCGGAGACGGTCGCCGCCGAGGTGCGCGCGAGCATGGCGGCGGGTCCGTACGACCCGATCGACGCCCTGCGCCGGGTCGAGGAGGCCGACACGGTCCTGGACGAGTCCCTCAAGGGTGCCCGCGAGCGCGAGGTCACCGGCAGGCGCGCGGCGGCCCTCCTGGGCCAGGCCCTGCTCACCGCGCGCAGCGCCGTGGGGACGGCCGCGGACTTCGTCGACACCCACCGGGGCGGGGTGGGCAGCGAGGCGAGGACCCGGCTGGCGGAGGCCCAGCGGCACCTCTCGGGCGCGGAGGCCGCCCGGGACAGCGATGCCGCCGCCGCCCTCGCCGAGGCCCAGCAGGCCGACGCCCAGGCCCGCCAGGCCCTTCAGCTCGCCGAGCGGGACGTCCGGGGGTACGGCAATCCCTACGGAGGCGGTGGCGGGCGCGGCGGCGGCATGGGCGGCGCGGTCCTCGGCGGCATCATCCTCGGCGAGCTGTTCGGCGGCATGGGGCGCGGGGCGGGCGGCGGGGGCGGCGGCTTCGGAGGGGGCGGTTTCGGCGGAGGCGGCCCCGGAAGCTTCGGGGGCGGCGGGACGCGGGGGCGGATGGGCGGGGGCGGGAGGTTCTGAGACCGGCGCCCCACACCGCCCTCGCGGCGACCATGCCCTACGTCCCCCATGACCGTTTCGTACGTCCCCCGTAGCCGTCTCCTACGTCCCCATAGCCGGTTCGTACGTCCCCGCAGCCCTTTCGTACGCCCCCGTAGCCCTCGTACTCCTCGACTGCACTCAGACGCCACTCAGACTCCACCCAAGGGAGCCCCCATGACGAAGCAGACGATCCTCGGACGCGTGGCCCAGCTCGCCAAGGCCAACATCAACGCCCTCCTCGACCAGGCCGAGGACCCGCAGAAGATGCTCGACCAGCTGATCCGCGACTACACGAACAACATCCGGGAGGCCGAGGAGGCCGTCGCGACCACGATCGGCAATCTGCGGATGCTGGAGCTCGACCACAAGGAGGACCAGGACGCGGCGGCCGAGTGGGGCACCAAGGCGGTCGCCGCGAGCAAGAAGGCGGACGAACTGCGCTCCGGCGGGAGCGCGGTGGAGGCCGACAAGTTCGACGGGCTCGCCAAGGTCGCCTTGCAGCGCCAGCTCCAGTCCGAGCGGGAGGCCAAGGACGCCGAGCCGACGATCGCCTCGCAGACCGAGGTCGTCGACAAGCTGAAGTCCGGCCTCGACCAGATGCAGGTCAAGCTGACCGAGCTGCGGTCGAAGCGCGACCAGCTGGTCGCCCGCGCCAAGACCGCGCAGGCGCAGAACCAGATGATGGACGCCGCCCAGAGCATCGACGTGCTCGACCCGGCGAGCGGGTTGAGCCGCTTCGAGGACAAGGTGCGCCGCGAGGAGGCCAGGGCCCTGGGGAAGCAGGAGCTCGCCGCGTCCTCCCTCGACGCCCAGTTCGAGCAGCTGGACAGCATGGGCGACGAGGCGGAGATCGCGGCCCGCCTCGCCGCCCTGAAGGCCACGACGTGACGGCGGAGGCAGCCTCCTCGACGACCTCAGGACAGGCCTGGCCCGAAGCCCTCAGAACAGGCTGAGCAGCGCCTCCGCCGCGTCCATCTGCCGCACCCCGCTGTCCGGCAGCGACATCTCGAACCACACCGTCTTGCCGCGCGGCGTCCTGCGCGAACCCCATGCGGCGCTCAGCAGGCCCACCAGTTGCAGTCCGCGGCCGCCCTCGTCGGTGTCGCGCGCCCGGCGGCGGCGCGGCTGGACGAGCCCCGCGTCCCACACCTCGCACACCAGGGTGCGGTCGAGCAGGAGCCGCACCCGGATGTCGCCCTCGCCGTACCGCAGGGCGTTGGTGACGAGCTCGCTGACCAGGAGTTCGGTGGTGTCGCAGAGGGGTTCCAGATCCCAGGAGCGCAGCTGCTCGCAGGCCAGTTCGCGGGCCCGGCCCACGGACTTCGGGTCGCGCTCCAGCGTCCAGTCGCCGACGGCCTCGGCGGGCAGGCCCTGGATGCGCGCCATGAGCAGCGCGATGTCGTCCTCTCCGTGGTGGGTGTCGAGGGTGTTCAGGACGTGGTCGCAGACGTCTTCGAGGGCGGGCGCGGGGTCGTCGAGCGCCCGTACGAAGGCGTTCAGGCCCTCGTCGAGGGGGTGGTCGCGGGATTCGACGAGCCCGTCCGTGTAGAGCGCGAGGAGGCCTCCCTCGGGCAGCTCGACCTCGACCTCCTCGAAGGGCTCACCGCCGACGCCCAGCGGCATGCCGGGCGGCACGTCGAGCATGAGCGGCGACTCCCCCGGCTCGACGAGCACGGGCGGCAGGTGACCGGCGTTGGCGAACGTGCAGCGGCGCGTGACGGCGTCGTAGACCGCGTAGACGCAGGTGGCGAGGTAGACCTCGGAGAGGTCCGTCTCGCTCGCGGACCGCGTCTGGCGGGCCGCTCGGGTGGCCTGCTGGGTGCCCGAGGGGTCACCGAGGCCGCGGGCGATCTCGTCGAGCGCGGAGAGCACCTCGGCGGGCTCCAGGTCCAGGAGCGCCAAGGTGCGCACGGCGGTGCGCAGTTCGCCCATGGCGACGGCGGCCCGCAGGCCGCGCCCCATGACGTCGCCGACGACCAGGGCGGTGCGGTGGCCCGGCAGTTCGATGACGTCGAACCAGTCGCCGCCGACCTCGGTGGCCGCGTTGCCCGGGAGGTAGCGGCAGGCGATGTCCAGGCCGGACGCCTCGGGGTCGTCGGGCGGGAGCAGGGAGCGTTGCAGTATCAGCGCGCGCTCGTGCTCGCGGCGGTAGAGACGGGCGTTGTCGATGCAGACGGCGGCCCGTGCGGCGAGCTCGACGGCGAGGGCGCGGTCACGCTCGCCGAAGGGTTCGCTCCCCTTCGTGCGGGAGAACTGGGCGAGGCCGACGACGGTGTCGTGGGCCACCATCGGCACGGCGAGCGTCGACTGGACGAGCCCGCCGGTGAGCCGGCTCGCGGAGCCCTCGTCGGCCGCGGAGACGAGCCGGGGCCGAGCCGTGCGCAGGGCGTCGGCGCAGGGCGACGTGAAGCCGAACCGGTGCACGGCGCCCACGTCGATGGGGGTGCCGCCGTCCGGGAAGGGGGCGTCGGCGACCGCGCTGGCGTAGGCGACGCGGCGCAGTTCGGCGCTGCCGTCGGCGAGGCCCGGAGGGGTCTCGTCGCCGTCGAGCAGCCCTTGGTAGAGGTCGACGGACGCGAGGTCGCAGAAGCCGGGGACGGTGACGTCGAGCAGTTCGCGCGCGGTGGTCTCCAGGTCGAGGGAGTTGCCGATGCGGGCGCCCGCCTCGTTCAGGAGGGCGAGGTTGCGGCGGGCGTGGGCGGCTTCGCGGGCGGCGGCGTGCCGCTGCGTGACGTCGTTGCCGAGACCGGCGACGCCGATGGGGCGTCCCGAACCGCTGTGCACGCGGTAGAGGTTGATCGACCAGTGGCGGCGGTCCTTGCTGCCGGGGGCGGGGCCGACGATCTGCATGTCCGTGACGGACTCGCCGGTCTCCAGGACGCGCTTGAGCGCGGCGGCCATGCGGTCGGCCTCGTGGCGCGGCAGATAGTCGTGGACGGTGCGGCCGCGGTGGTCGTCGACGCCGCCCCCGAAGACGGCGGCGAAGCGGCGGTTGGCGCGCAGCACCCGTAGATCCGTGCCGAACAGCAGGAAGCCGAAGGGAGATTGGCCGAAAATGGCCTGCGAGGCGGCGAGGTCGGTCTCGATCTGCCGCAGCGCCCGTACGTCGACGACGATGCAGACGGCGGCCCGCTCGCCCTCCTCCGTCTCGGTCGGCATCACATAGATCTCGGCGATCCCCTCGGAGCCCCCGAAGGACGCCGCGTCGGGCCCTTCGGTCTTCGCGGGCGCCCGGAAGGGAACCGATCCGGTCCACTCCCTGCCGTCCAGGATCTCCGCCATCTTGCGGTGCCCGCTGCCGCGCAGCTCGGCGGGGACGAAGGCCTCGATCGGGTCCCTGCCCACGGCGTCCTCCGCGGCCACGCCGAACAGCCGCTCGGCCCGCAGACTCCACTGGTCGATGAGACCGTCGGGGCCGATTGAGAACGAGGCCACCTTGATGTAGTCATAGATCGAACCGGGTGGACTGCTCTGCCACATCACGTCATCCGCAGCTTCGCCCCTAGCGTCACCCGACGGCCCGTCCTGCTCCGTCGCCTTCGCTGGTATCTCGCTCACGCGAACCGTCCCCTCCAGCTCACCACGTCCGGCACCGGTCACCGGATGCGGCTGCCCGCAGTATCCAGCACTACGGAGCCATGCCACACGGCGTTCACGATCACAGCACGGACTCAACTCTTTTTGGCCCGTGACCGTCTTGTGTCCGTCTCACGCTGCCAGTCTTCTAACCCGGCAGCACCAGCTCGAACCACACCGTCTTCCCCGTTTTCCCCGTCCTGCCCTGTCGTGTCCCCCACCGCCGTGACGCGCGGGCCACCAACTGGATACCCCTGCCCCCCTCGTCGTCGGGTGCCGCGTCGCGCTCCTGGGGCGGGTCGGGAAGCGGATCGGAGACTTCTACGAGAAGGGTGCCCGAAGGTCCGGCCGGGCGCACGAGCCTTACCCCGATGGGGCCCGAAGCATGCCGCAGCGAGTTGGTCACCAGTTCGCTCACGAGAAGGACGGTGATGTCACCGAGGGCGGCCAGACCCCAGGCGCCGAGTTGTTTGCGGACGACGGCACGGGCCATGCGGACGGCGCCCGGTTCCGCGGGAAAATCCCACTCGGCGCAGTCGCCTTCGGTGTCGATCACGCCGATCACTTCCAGACCAGCAACAGCGGACCCTTGTCCGGTTTCATGGGGTTAATGGGCACATACCCGATATCCCGGCGGAATTACCGCTTACCTGGGCGCACTGTGGCACGAACGGCGTAGGAGGGGCTCAAGTGAGCGAGTTCTGACCTCGCGCGCTCCCCGGTCAGCGGCTCTCGATCGCGGCCGCCACCGCGGGGACGTCCGCGTCCAGCCACTCCACCGACCAGACCTCGTCCGGCGAGAGCCAGCGCAGCGCGTCGTGGTCTTCCAGGGGCTCGGGGGCTCCGGAGAGGAGCTTCGCCGTCCACACCCACAGGACGTATCCGGGCTTGAGGGGCCACTGCCCCGGCACTCTCGCGACCGGCTCGGCGACGACGCCGAGTTCCTCGCGCAGCTCCCGGACCAGAGCTTCCTCGGGATGTTCGCCCGGCTCGACCTTCCCGCCGGGCAGTTCCCAGCGGCCCGCGAGCTCGGGGGGTGCGCTGCGCCTCGCGGCCAGCAGGCGCCCGTCGTCGTACAGGGCGGCGCCCACCACGATCCGATCCGTCATACGGCGGAGCCTATGCGGTCAGCGCGCGCTGCCGTTCGGGCTCAGCTTCTCCACCCAGTACAGCTGGTGACGGCCGTCGTCGTCGAGGCTGTTCGCGATCCGCTCGGCCTCGGCCTTCGTCGCGTACCTGCCCACCCTGTAGCGGTTGCCGTTGTCGTCCTGCCGGATGACGAACCAGGGCAGTACGGCCGTTCCGTCATTCATCGCGCCCCTCCGCTCGCCGCCCCCGGCGCGCGCCACGCCTCGATCAGTAAGGAAACCGCAATCCGCATATGCCCGAGCCTACGCCCGACCTTTACTCAGCGGATACGGCTTTGCACAAAGAGGTACGCAATCGGCCAACGGACAGGGGGCGCACCTTGGCGGATGCGCCCCCTGGTGTCACCGGTCCGTCCGGTACGAGCCCCCGTCAGTCCGCGCGCACCGTCGGCAGCGGCATGAGCACCGGCTCACTCGGCGGAGACGTACGGCAGACGTCGCCGCACTGCGCGTCCAGCGAGCAGCACAGGGAGCAGATCGGACCCGCCTGGACCGGGCAGTCCGCGATGTCCGGGAGCTCGTACGCCGTCTCGCAGACGGCGCACGCGTGCGTGGCCGTCACGTCGGCGATCTCCACGTGCGGACCGTTCACCGGGTTCGGGCGCGCCAGGTAGTACTTGCCCTTCGTCGCCCAGGCGATCAGCGGGCACAGGACGACGGCGAGGCCGGCCGCGATGAACGTCGAGAAGGCTTCCGCGTACCGCCCGAAGAGGCCGAAGAAGGCCAGGATCGAGACGACCGAGGCGATCACCATCGAACCGAAGCCCGCCGGGTTCACCGCGTACAGATAGGCCCTCTTGAACTCGATGTACGGCGGGCTCCAGCCCATCCGCTTGTTGATGACGAGGTCGGCGGCGACGGCCACGATCCAGGCGATGCCCACGTTCGAGTAGAAGCCCAGCAGCTTGTTGAGGGCCGCGAACATGTTCATCTCCATCAGCGTCAGCGCGATGGCGAGGTTGAGGAAGATGTACCAGACCCGGCCCGGGTGCCGGTGCGTGATGCGGGAGAAGAAGTTCGACCAGGACAGCGAACCGCTGTAGGCGTTGGTCACGTTGATCTTGATCTGCGAGACGATCACGAAGAGGGCGGCGGCGGGCAGCGCGAAGGAGCCGAGCCAGGGCTTGAGGGCCTCGATCTGCGGGGCGATCGGCTCCAGGGCGTGCGTCTTGCCGACCGCTTCGAGGGCCGCGAACGCCAGGAGTGCGCCGCCGAGCTGCTTGGCCGCGCCGATGATGACCCAGCCGGGGCCCGCCGCGAGAACGGCGAGATTCCAGCGCTTCCTGTTCTGCTCGGTCTTGGCCGGCATGAAGCGCAGGTAGTCCGCCTGCTCGCCGATCTGGGCGATGAGCGAGAGCGCGACGCCCGTGCCGAGCCCGAAGGCCACCCAGGAGAAGCCGCTGCCCGCGCCCTCCGTGCCCCCGAAGGAGCTGAAGGCGCCCCAGGCGTCCGGCGCCTCGAAGGCCAGCACCACGAAGGGCAGCACCATGCCCACCAGCCAGATCGGCTGCGTCCAGGCCTGCACCTTGGCCAGGGCTCCCATGCCGCGGAAGACGATCGGGATCACGATGAGCGTCGTGACCAAGTAGCCGATCTCCACCGGGAGTCCGACGGCCTGGTGCATGGCCTGGGCCATGATCGAGCCTTCGAGCGCGAAGAAGATGAAGGTGAACGAGGCGTAGATCAGCGACGTCAGCGTGGAGCCGAAATAGCCGAAGCCCGCGCCCCGGGTCACCAGGTCCATGTCCAGGCCGTACTTGGCGCAGGCCCGCGCGATCGGGATGCCGGTGACGAAGATGATCGTCGCGGCGCACAGGATCGAGGCGAGTCCGCTGGTGAAGCCGTACGTGAAGACGATGGACGCGCCGATGGCGAAGTCCGCGAGGTAGGCGATGCCGCCGAGCGCGGTCGACGCCACCATCGTCGGCGACCAGCGCCGGAAGGAGTGCGGCGCGTACCGCAGGGAGTAGTCCTCGCGGCTCTCGTCGGCCGCCATTTTCGCGTAGCTGCGCCGGGGCGGTGGGCCGGCGGCGGCGCTGGTGTCGCGGGTGGCCGTATCCGTCATGAGGGTTCCTGTCGTCCGACCGGGTTGCGGGTACGGGCGATGAAGTTAGGAGCCGTACATGACAAGTCCGCACAGGACCTGATTGCTCCGGCGTTACGGAAGCCGGGGGCGCGTTAACTCGGGATCACGCAGGGCGGACGGGCCCCACCGGATTCCGGGCGTACGCCGGAGCGTTCGGTCATTTCACCGGCAGGTGGTATGCGACTCGGTACCGGTCGGCGGGGACCACCACGTCCGCCGTCTCGACCGGTTTGCCCGACGCGAAGTACGTCCGGTGCACGACGATCACCACATGGCCGGGGACCCCGCCGAGCGCCATGAGCTCCTCCGCGAGCCCCGGGCGCGCGCCGACCTCCTCCGCGACGTTGTCCACGATCACGTCGATGGCCGCCATGCGTTCGACCACTCCGCAGCCGCCGAGCGGCCCCTCCTCGGGGAGCATCACCGGGGTGCGCCCGGTGACGGCGAGGGGCTCCCAGGAGGTGGAGAGCATCATCACCTCGCCCGCGTCGCGGTACACGTACTTCGTGCACATCACGCGGTCACCCGCGCGGATGCCGAGGCGCTCGGCGATCCCGCTGCCCGCCTCCACCTGCTCGCTGCGCGACTCCCAGGTGCCGCGCGCGCCGTCCTCCGCCTGCTCCTGGCGGAACGGCGTCGAGCCGCCGGAGGCGCGGTAACCGGTCCGTGCCACGCGGCGGGGCACGGGTCGCTCGCGCACGTACGTCCCCGATCCGGAACGTCCTTCGACCAGGCCTTCGGCCATCAGGACCTTGCGGGCCTCCAGGGCGACCGTGTCCGACACGCCGTACTCCTCGCGGATCCTGGCCTGCGAGGGGAGCCGGGTGTGCGGCGGCAGCGAACCGTCGACGATCTTTTTGCGGAGATCACCCGCGACACGCAGATACGCCGGCTGTTCACCGAAAGTCACTGGCCACTCCCATCAGGTTGACAGACAGCAACAGCCTGGCAACCGTGGGTTGTTGGCCGCAACCCAAGGCCAAGGAATCACCCGAAGTGATGATTTTGGGGTGCTCAGGTCTTTACGCAGGGGCTTTCCGCAGCTATGGCGATCACTTTCCCGCGACGCCCCCGGGGGCGCAACGATCAGGCGCTCGCACCCCGGATGTCGAGGAAGCGCGAGATCGCCGACCGCGCGATCTGACTCCCCCAGCCGCCCCAGTTCACGTCGAAGCAGTGGTCGGCCCAGGGGAGTTCGACGTACGTCGCCGGAGCGCCGGCCGCGTCGAGGCGCCGCGCCAGCTCCCGCGCCTGCGCCACCGGCACCGCCCGGTCCGCGCTGCCGTGCAGCAGGAGCGTGGGCGGCACGTCGTTCCGTACGAGCTTCGCGGGGGAACCCAGCAGGTAGCGGGCGGGCACGGCCTTCGCCGAACCGCCCATCAGACGCGGGATCATGGGGTCCCCGCGCAGCGCGGTGCCCGCGATGAGGCGCCCCATGTCGGTCGGCCCGTAGAGGGAGATCACCCCGGCCACCGAGCTGTCACGCACCGCACAGGACGCCGGGACGCGGTCATCACCCTCCGTGTAGGCCGCCGCGAGGGCGAGGTTCCCGCCGGCCGAACTCCCCGCGAGGACGAGGCGTTCGGGATCGACGCCGAACACGCGCGCGTGCCGCCGCACCCAGCCCACGGCACACTTCACGTCGCCGATCTGGTCGAGCTGGGTCACCCGGGGCGCGAGCCGGTAGTCGATGTCGAAGACCGACCAGCCCCGCGCGTTGAACCAGCGGTTCCATGCGGGGCTCTGCCCCCGGTGCCCCTTGTTCCAGCCCCCGCCGTGCACCCACACCACGGCCGGGTGCCGCACCCCGGGGCGCTTCGGCAGGGTCCAGAGGTCCAGCTTCCCGCGCTGCTCGCCGGTGCGCGCGTACCGGCGGGTGCGGTCGCCGTCGGGCGCCTTGGCGTAGTTGACGCCCTGGAAGTAGGCGGCGGGAGCCAGGGGTTGCCCCTGCTCCCGGGCGGTGCGGTAGCCGGCGGCGTACGGCATGACTCCGTACACGAGGGCCACGAACGCGGTCAGGACGGCCAGACCGCCGCACCAGGGGTGGCGCCGCCCCGCGGCCGCTCCGGCCACCAGGCCGACGACCGCGGGCGGCACGAGCACCAGCCCCCAGGAGGTGACCGCCCCCGCGACGAGCACCAGGAGGGAGATGCGGGGCAGCGGGGCGGCGACGAGCACGGCCAGGGCGGCGTTCAGGAGGGCGACGAGGAGAAGGAGCCCGCGGGAGAGGTGCGCGACACGCGAAACCCCGGGCCCGTGCCTGCCGTTGCGGCTGCCCCTTCGGGGAGAGGCCGAGACCGCGGGCCCCGGAGCGCGCGGGCCCGCGACGGTCGGCGTCACGACGGTCGTCACGCCGAAGAACTATCACAGAAGCGGACAAAAGGTCCTTAAGGTGAGCGACTTCGCGGCACCCGCACCCGGTCGCCGCGCCCCGGTTCCGCCACCTCGCCGCAGCACCTCACCGCCCCCCGGGTCACACCGGCCCCCGGATCACACGGCCGCGCCCGCCCCGCCTGCGTCGCCGTCACCGTCGTGGCTCTCGCCGTCTCCGCCGTCCCCGGGGGTCGCGTCACGCGGTGAAGTGGTCGCCAGGCCCAGGGTCTTGCGGACCGCGGCCTCGGGAGGCCCGCTGATGTGCCGCTGCGCGGGCACGTAGTGCTCGGAGAAGGCGTCGGCGTCCGTGGCCGTGGACGCCTTCCGCCAGTGCCTCCGGTCGCGCTCGATCGCCTCGACGAGGGCGGTGACGCGGGCGTCCGCCTTCGCGGGCCAGTCGTGCGCGCGCAGCAGCCGCGCCTGCTCGGCCAGACCCTTGTCGACGCGGCCCGCCCACTCCTTGTGGCCCGGCAGGTCGTCCTCGAACCTCTCCGTCTCGGGCGCGGTCCCGTAGGCGTCGTAAAGGGCCTCGTCCGCCTTCAGATAGGCGAGCTGATCGGCGTCGAGGTTCGTGCGGTCGCGGCGCAGCGAGCCCTTCAGGGTGCGCTTCTCCTCCGCGTCGCCGAAGAGGCAGGTGACGTGGCGGGCTCCCTCGCGCCAGGTGTCCCGGTCGGGCGCGAAGTAGTTGATCTGGGCGTCACCCCAGTCGGTCCAGCCGTCGAGGACATACCCGGCCTGGAGGTCGACGCACTTCCTCTCGGCGAGGGACGCGAGCGCGGAGTCGCCCGGGAAACGGGTGTGGTTCACCCGGAACGAGGCGAAGACCTCCCCGTCGTGGCGTGAGGCGCAGGGCACTTGGTCGACCTCGAAGGCGTACCGCGCCCCTTCGAGCTTGCCGCCGGGGACGTTGAAGCACTCCCCCTTGTCGACGGGGAACCCGGAGCCGTTCCTGGCGTCACGCGCGGCGTCCCTGAAGCCGTCCACAAAGTCACGCGCGCCTCCGGTGACGACGGCGAGCACCAGCAGCACGACGCCGACGGCGGAGAGGATGCTGCCCGCGATCGCCAGGCCCTTGCCGCGCTCCCCCTTCTTCGCGATCTGCGCGAGCGCCACGAGCCCGAGGACCAGACCGACCGCCGGCAGGAAGCACAGGATGCCGAGGACGAGCGAGGCGATCGCGAACCCGTTGACGGGGGGACGCGAGTACGGCGTGTACCCGCCGGGCCACCGCTGGTAGGGCACCTGGGGCTGCCCGCCCGGGTCCGGGGCCTGCGCGGGCGGTCCGTACGGGCTCTGTCCGTACGGGGCCTGTCCGTACGGGGCCTGTCCGTACGGGGCCTGTCCGTACGGCTGCTGGGGACGGCCTCCGAAGTCGGGGGGCGGGGGTATGGCCACGGGTTCCGTGCTCCTGTTTCGGGCGGGTCGGTGGATGCGCGCGGCCTCGCATCGTATGCGGCCTGCGGCCCGGCACCCTAAATGGGGAGATCTGCCCTCATAGCGCCACCCCTCTCACCGCGCCCGCCCCCTCGCACCTCATGCCTCGTCCCCGCGGCGGCCCGGGGCGGTGACCCGGGGCCGGACCGCGAGGACGAGGCTCCAGAAGGAATCAGCCCCGCGAGGGACCTACCGAGGGCTCAGAACTGAAGCCCCCATGAGTCGATCTTCCCGACGTCCTGTGCCGCGTTGTCGCTCACCCGCAGCTTCCACGTCCCGTTGGCCGTCTCGGACGAGGCGTTGACCGAGTACGTGGTGTTGATGTCGTCCGAACTGCCGCCGGTCCCATAGCCCTTCAGCGTGTACGCGCTGCCGTCCGGCGCGATCAGCTGCACCTGGAGGTCACCCACGTAGGTGTGCTTGATGGCGACCGGCACGCTCAGGGCGGCGGGCGCGGACCCGGGGACACCGCTGACGGTGACCGGCGATTCGACCGTGGCGTTGTCGTTGATCGCGTAGTCGGTGGTGTTCTCGAACTTGGGGCCCGGCGGGTTCGTCGACCCGGTGCCCACGTTCAGGAGGCGGTTGGGCGAGCCCGTTCCGGGGCTGGTGACGACGCCCGTGGAGGCCGCGGCCACCAGCGCCGCGGACACCTGCGCCGGGGTCGCCGTACGGTTGTCCGCGAGGTAGAGCGCCGCGGCGCCCGCGGTGTGCGGGGACGCCATCGACGTGCCGGAGATGGTGTTCGTGGCGCTGTCGCCGGTGTTCCAGGTCGAGGTGATGGACGAGCCCGGCGCGAACAGGTCGAGGACGCTGCCGAAGTTGGAGTAGCTTGCCTTGGCGTCGGTGTTGGTGGTGGCGCCGACCGTGATGGCCTCGGTCACGCGCGCGGGAGAGCGGGTCGAGGCGTTGACGGACTCGTTGCCCGCCGCGACCGCGAAGGTGATGCCGGACGCGACGGCGTTGCGTACGGCCGTGTCCAGGGCGCTGTCGGCGCCGCCGCCGAGGGACATGTTCGCGACGGCGGGCTTGACCGCGTTCCGGGCGACCCAGTCGATGCCGGCGACGACCTGCGCGGTGGTGCCGGAGCCCTGGTTGTTCAGGACGCGCACGCCGACGATCTTGGCCTTCTTGGCGACGCCGTGCAGGGTTCCGCCGACGGTGCCCGCGACGTGCGTGCCGTGGCCGTGGCCGTCCTGCGCGGTGTTGTCGTTGTCGATGGCGTCGTAGCCGTAGGAGGCACGGCCGCCGAAGTCGCTGTGGCTGATGCGCACCCCGGTGTCGATGACGTACGCCGTGACGCCCTCACCCGCGGAGTCCGGGTAGGTGTAGGAGTTGTTCAGCGGGAGCGTCTTCTGGTCGATGCGGTCCAGGCCCCAGGACGGCGGATTGGGCTGGGTGGCGTCGACCGTGAACGTCCGGTTCTGCACGACGGAGTCGACCGCCGGGTCGGCCGCGAACTTTCTCGCCTCGGCCGCGGTGAGCTCGACCGCGTAACCGTTGAGGGCCTTCTTGTACGTGCGCTTGATCTCGGCGCCGTACTCGGCGGCCAGTGCCTTGCCCGCCCGGGAGTCGGCCTTCGCGGCGTCCTCGTCGAGGCTGACGATGTAGCTGCCGGGTATCGCGCCGGGGGCTCCGGCGTTCTCGACGGTGCCTTCGGCCCGGGTCGGCTGAGCGGTCGCGGGGAGGGCGGAGACGACGCCGAGGGCGAGGGCCGCGACCGCTGTCGCGCTGATCCCGGCCAGTCTTCGGCGGGTGTGACGCATCACTGCCATCTGAGGGGTCCTCCTCAATAGGTGGTGCGCTGGTGGGGGGTGGTGCTGATCGCGCCGAGGCGGTGCCGGGGTGCGGGAGCGGTGCCCTGCGCGCACGACGACAAAAGACAGGTGCATGTCAAGAAGCCTTACCTGCTCTTGCCTCCTTCGGGACGAAAGATTGGCGGACCCATAGGAAACCCACAAGGGTCAGTACCGGACGCAATATGACCGCCACGCACCCGTCATGACACATCCGCCCCAACTGCCGCAACTAGCGTGCTCACATGACAGCATTGCCGGATTGTTTCTGCCCCGCCGACGGCACCCGCGTCCCCGCGGGCACCCTCGCCTGGTGCTGCCCCGTCTGCCGCGGCCCGCTCGACCTGGACTTCTCCCCCAATCCCGCACCGCTGAAATCGTTGAACGGAAGGGTCAATTCCCTGTGGCGGTACGCGGAGTCGCTGCCGCTGCCCGCCCCCGCCTTCTCGCTCGGCGAGGGCCGCACACCGCTCGTACCGCTGGATGGCGGGATCTCGGCCAAGCTCGACTTCCTGATGCCGACGCTCTCCTTCAAGGACCGGGGCGCGGTCATGCTCGCCGCCCTCGCGCAGCGGCTCGCCCCGGACCGGGTGATCGCCGACAGCAGCGGCAACGCGGGCACGGCGGTCGCCGCGTACTGCGCGCGCGCCGGACTGCCCTGCACGGTCTACGTCCCCGAGGGCACGTCGCCCAAGAAGCTGGAGCAGATCGGCGCGCACGGGGCGCGGCTCGACGTCGTCCCCGGGGACCGCGAGAAGACGGCGTGGGCGGCCCGGACGGCCGCCGACGAACCGGGCACCTTCTACGCCTCGCACGTCCACAACCCCTACTTCCTGCAAGGCACCAAGACGTACGTCCACGAGCTGTGGGAGGACCTGGGCGGCCGGCTGCCGGACGTGCTCGTGGTGCCCGTCGGCAACGGCACCCTGCTGCTCGGCGCGGCCCTCGCGGTGCGGGAACTGCACACGGCGGGCCTGATCGCGAAGGCACCCGCGCTGTACGCCGTGCAGGCCGCCGCGGTCTCCCCGCTGGCCGAGGCGTGGCGCGCGGGCGCCGACGAGCCCCTGGACACCAGCCCGGCGGCGCCCACGCTCGCCGAGGGCATCGCCATCCCGCGCCCGCCCCGCGCCCGGCAGATCCTGCGGGCCGTGCGCGGCCTCGGCGGCGGCTTCCTGACGGTCACGGAGGAGCAGATCCGGGACGCCCAACGGGACCTGGCGGGGCGCGGCCTGTACGTCGAGGCGACCGGTGTCGCCTGCTGGGCCGCGGTGAAGGACGGCGCACTGGACGAACGGACGGCCGTGGTCCCGCTGTGCGGGGCGGGCCTCAAATCCGGACTGGCCGCGAACTGACACCGAACGCAAGGCAGTTGACAGAAAACGACCGTTGGTCACAGCTCGGCGCCGCTCATGGCCGGAGGTCTGCCCCACGCCGGGCCGTGGCCGTACGCTTGTGGCCACCATCGATGTGAAGGTGCCGCACACCGTCCGCGCACAGGAGTGCCGACGGCTGACTGCTGGTGGCGATCGGGGAGGTCACGGGGGTGGAAGGGCGCAGCCCTGCGAGGGTTCGCAACGAATTGGTCGCCGACATCGTCGACGTACTTCAGGAATCGAGCACGGTACGACAGGAGAACAGCGCCGACATCTGGGTGCGCATGCTCGGCGACGAGCTGGGATCCGCCGTGGAGCCCCCGCGCAACGCGGCGCTGCGGCCCTGGCTCCTGCACCTGGTGGAGCGCTGCTCGCAGGCTCCCGACGGGCTGGGCTGCCTGGTGCGCTGCCTGCGCTATCTGGAGCAGCAGTCCTCCACCACCCTGTCGCTGCTGCGCCTGGTGGACGAGTGGGAGGCCGTGGAGTTCTTCGACGGCGCCGACCTGCGCCCCTTGCAGCCCGTCCTGCGGGACATGCGGTCGTCGGCCGGGCTGACCACGCTCGCCCGGCGGGCCAGCCGCTCACGCACCCAGGAATTGCCCGCGTGGTGCGACACGGGATGGGCAGTCTTCTTACGACTGGCCGGCGACAACACCGCAGCGAAGGAGCTCCCCGTCAGCATGGCGTTCCTGGCCCTGGCCGCCGAACGGCTCGTGGAGGACGGACAGATGGAGGCAGCCGAAGACCTGCGCCGCTGGAACCGTCAGCAGGCCAGGGCCTGGGGCCTTGAGGAGCAGATCGCCGACTGGCAGCGCAGCGGCATGACCCAGCAGGCCCCGCCGCCCATGGTGCCGGCGTATCTGATGATCCAGTTCGAGCCGGACGGCGTGGATCCCGACCGCTACTTCCTCTCCCACTGGCGGCAGTCGGACGCCGAGGGCTGGCACCCCGTGCCGGGCGAGACGCTGCACGTGCACCGCGACGACCTGCCCGCCGAGGTCGAGGTCCTGATCGAGCAGACCGAGGAGCGGTGGGCGGACCTGCGACAACCGGTCGTCCTGGAATTCATCCTCCCGTGGGAATTGCTGGGCGAACCCGTGGAGTGGTGGCACAAGGAGTCGTCCTCCGCGTCGCCGATCCCCCTGGTGATGGACTACTCGGTGCTGATCCGCAGCTTCGAGCGGCTGCGCAAGGCCGCCTGGCACCGGCCCTGGCACCGGAAGTGGCGCCAGCTCAAGGAACAGCCCGCCGACAGCCATTCGTACTACAACCCTCCCGGCCAGTCGCACTTCCACCTGGAGCGCGAGCTCAAGGAGGACGACCACGCGGTCTGCCTGGTGCTCAGCCAGCCGCCCGGCACGGACTCGGCGGCCGGCCACCAGGAGTTCATGGCGGGACTGCGGGCCGGGGTGCCCGCGATGATCTGGCACCGCGGTGACTGCGGTGACCCCGCCTTCAAGGAAGCCGTCGCCGAGATGGTCCAGGACAGGGGCCTGTCCAGCCTCGTGACGCGCGCCGGAAATTGGCGCAAGGAGGCTCTGGCGCTGGGCCCCGAGGGCTGGGACAACCACGTGGGACGCCATCTGGCGATCCTGTTCGACGATCCGGAACGCAGACCCGGGCCGCCCGGCCCCGACCGTGCGCCGGTGACGAGTTGACCGGGCCCCGCCGACCGCGGGTACAGGTCCGTGAGCCTCCCGCGCCGGGCGAGAGGGGGTGCCGTGCCGTGCACGAGCCGGTCTGCGCCGCCGTGCGACCTCTGTCCGCCGGGTGCCGAAACGGCGGGTACGGGCGCACGCGTGCGGCGGCCGGGCGCAGGGGACCACACCCCGTAAGCACGACTTTTCCTGCCGAAGGCCCGACTTCTAGCACGATTTCCGTGCGCCCCGGGCCATGCCGCCGTACCCCCTTGCTTGCAGTGCGGGCGCACTGTCAGGCTGCGCTTGTGGATGTCACGCATGCCCGCGCTCTGCGGGACTCCGCACCATTGTCCTGGCCGCCACGACGCCTTGAGGGCGCATATGCATGACGACGGAGGACAGCGGCAGGGACCGGCGACGCGGGCACGCAGAGAGGCCGCGTCCGTTCTCGGCCGGCTCGGGCACGCGCGGTCCGGCCGGTCCGGCGGACCGGAGCGCTCCGAAGCGGTCCTCGTCCTGGACGGCCACCTGACGATGCGGATCTGGGACCACGCGGTCGGCGACCTGGTCGACGAGCTGAACCGCGGGGGCGACTTCGCGCGCGTCCGCGTCCTGCGCCTGCGCGGCACCGACGAGACCGACCCCGCCCGCATCGCCCTGGAAGAACCCCTCGGCAGCGCGGGCGACGCCCGCCGCGTGGTCCTGGTGCTGACCGACGGTCTCGCCGCGGGCTGGCGTTCGGGCGCCGTCATGCCCCTGCTGCGCGCCTGGGGCCGCACCTGCCCGGTGGCCGTGGTGCACGTGCTCCCCCAGCAGCTGTGGTTCCGCACGGGGCTTGACGTCTGCCGGGTGCGGCTGCGCGCCGACCACGCCTGGCCGGTCAACAGCGAGCTCGACTGGGAGCTGCGCGAGGCCCCGGTCGAGGCGCCCGACCCGGACGAACCGGAGACCGGCGGCGACACGGTCCTCGTACCGGTCCTGGCCCTGACCAACCGCTGGGCCGAGGCCTGGACCCAGCTGGTGACGGGCCCCGAGCCGCGCTGGCTGGAGATGACCGCCGTCCGGGCGCGGGAGTGGAAGCGCAGGCCCGACGCCGCGCGCGCCCTGCCCTGGACGAACGACGTCCCCGACCCGCGCAGCACGGTGCCCGCCTCGGAGCGCGTGTCGGACTTCCGCGCCGGAGCCTCGCCCACCGCCTTCACCCTGGCGACGCGCTTAGCCGCGGTCCCGCTGAGCCTGCCCCTCATCCGCAAGGTCCTGGAGACCACCCCGGGGGCGGGCCCGGTGCACGTCTCCGAACTCCTGATGAGCGGCCTCGTCCGGCCCAGCGGGGCACAGGGCGACGACGTGGCGGACGTGGCGTTCTCCTTCGCCCCCGACATCCGCGAGGAACTGCTCGCGCTGGGCCGCCGCAGCGACACGGCACGGATCCTGCGGGACGTCCGCGCGCTGCTCGCGCGCGCCGGAGCAGGGGCCTCCGCGCTGCTCCCCTCGCCGGCCGAACCGCTGGACACGCTGGTGATGCCCCGGGTGAACAGCCGCAACATCGACTTCTTGCGCGTGGAGCTCGCCGCGCTCAGAGCACTCTCGGGACGATTCATGCAGCGCGCCGCCCTGCTGGCAGGGGTACTTGGCTGGCACGATCGTCGATACGCAGTCAGCCTGGAGAAAAGCGGTGGAACCCCCGTCTCTCGGCCCCATTCTGAAGGAGCATCGGTGATGTCGACTACGCCCCAGCAAACGATGGAGGGGAACCGCACATCACTGCCGCGTGTCTGGGGAAACCTGCCGCCCCGCAACCCGAACTTCACGGGCCGCGCCGAGCTGCTCGAAATGCTCGGCGAGCGGCTGCGGGAGGGCACGACCACGGTCCTGCCCGAGGCGATCCACGGCATGGGCGGCGTGGGCAAGACGCAGCTCGCCATCGAGTACGCGTATCGCCATCAGAGTGAGTACGACATCGTCTGGTGGATTCCCTCCGAGCGGCCCGGCCAGATCGGTCAGGCCCTGGTGGAGCTGGCCGGGCGCCTGGGCCTGGAGACCAGCACCGAGGCGAACATCGCGGGTCCCGCGGTCCGTGAGGCACTGCGCGAGGGCCGCCCCTTCGCCCGCTGGCTGCTGATCTTCGACAACGCCGACAACCCCGAGCAGGTACGCCACTACTTCCCCACCGGGGGCAACGGCACGATCCTGGTCACCTCCCGCAACCGGCGCTGGGGACTGGTCGGCGGCTCCCTCGAAGTGGACGTCTTCACGCGCGAGGAGAGCAAGCAGCTCCTGCGCCACTCCGGTCCGCCCCTCCAGGACGAGGAGGCCGACCGGCTCGCCGAGGCCCTGGGCGACCTGCCGCTCGCCCTGGAGCAGGCCGCCGCGTGGCGGGCCGAGACGGGCATGCCCGCGTCCGAGTACCTGCGCCTCTTCGAGAACAAGCGGACCGAGCTCCTGGAGACGTCGCCGCCCCCGGACTACCAACTGCCGGTCGCGGCCGCCTGGAACGTCTCCCTGGACCACCTGGAGACCCGCAGCCCCGCGGCCCTGCGCCTGTTGCAGCTCTGCTCGTACTTCGCGCCCGACCCGATCTCGCGGTCCATCTTCTCCGGCCTGGGGAACAGCAGCATCTTCCCCGAGCTCGACGCGACGCTGAACGACCCGATGCGGCTCGCGCGCGCCATAAGGGAAGTGAACCGCTACTCCCTCGCCCGCATCGACCACCGTACGAACTCCATCGAGATGCACCGCCTGGTCCAGCTGGTCCTGAACAACCGCATGTCCCCCGAGGAGCAGGCCCGGATGCGGCACGGGGCGCACACCCTGCTGGCCGCCGCCGACCCGAAGTCGCCGGTCTCCCCGGCGAACTGGCCGCGGTACGCGGAGCTCTACAGCCACGTCATCGCGTCGGAGGCCGTCGAGTCGGACCAGCCCTGGGTGCGCCAGCTCGTCCTGAACGTCTCCGAGTACCTGTACCGCTGGGGCGACCACGACGTGGCGATCGACTTCTCCGAGCGGGCCTGGGAGACCTGGCGGGAGGTCTTCGGCGAGGAGGACCAGATGACGCTCATCATGGGGCGGAAGCTGGGCTTCTTCTACTGGAGCGTCGGCCGCCACCGCGAGGCCGCCGAGCTGGTGACCCGGATCAGGGAGATCTACGAGCGCACGGCCCCGGCCGACCACGAGGACTCCCGCGAGGACGCCCTGGACGCGATGAACTTCGAGGCGGCCGTGCGCCGCGTCGAAGGCGACTTCGCCCTCGGCGCCGAACTGGACCGGACGGTGTACGAGCGGGCGCGCAGGGCCTTCGGCGAGGAGGACCCGACCACCCTCAACACCGCCCACAACCTCGCGGTGAGCCTGCGTCTGATCGGCGACTACCGCCAGGCGTTCGAACTGGACCAGCAGACCCTGGCGTTGAAGCTGCGGGTGCTCGGCCAGGACCACCAGCAGACGCTGCACACCGAGAACAACGTCGCCATCGACATGCGCGAGACCGGTGACTACGTCGGCGCGCGGGCGCGCCAGGAAGCCGTCATGATCGCGTACCGCGAGGCGTTCGGCCGCGGCAACCCCGCCACCATCGAGACCGTGCGCCAGCTCAGCGAGGCCTGCCGCAAGGAAGGCGACCACGCCAAGTCCCTGGAGCTCGCGCTCGACGCCAGCTCCCGCTTCACCCGCCGGTACGGCGAGAACCACCCCCAGTCCCTCTCCGCCGCCCTGACGCTGGCCATCGCGCTGCGCGAGAACGGCGACCTCCAGGCGGCCCGCGAGCGGGGCGTCAAGGCCTGCCAGGGCTACCGCGCCATCTTCAACCCGACCCATCCGCACGTGCTGGCCGCCGACATCGACCTCGCCGTGACGCTGCGGCTGCTGGGGCGGCCCGACGAGGCGCGCAGGCTCGACGAAGCGGCCCTCGCCTCGCTCTCGGAGCGGCTCGGCCCGGCCCACCCCATCGCTCTGGCGGGCGCCATCAACCTCGCCAGCGACCTGGCGGCGCTCGGCGACCACGTCGCGGCCCGCACGCTCGGCGAGCAGACCCTGGAGCGCTGCCGCGCCACGCTCGGCGAGGACCACCCCACCACGCTGGCCTGCGCCATCAACCTGGCCGCCGACCTCATCACGCTGGGCGAGGAGGACGACGGCAACGCCCTGCGGGCCGACACCATCGCGCGGATGGAACGCGTCCTCGACGAACCCCGGATGAACACGGAGACCGCGGCCCCGCACCCGGCCACCGTCCAGGCCAAGGCCGGCCAGCGCGCCAACTGCGACATCGACCCGGTGCCGCTGTAACCCGTGGCGGCGGGGGCCCGCGCCCCCGCCGCGTCCGTCAGGGTCAGTGCGGTGCATGCGGGCCAGTCCGGTACGTGCGGTGCATGCGCGTCAGTGCGGTGCATGCGCGTCAGTGCGGTGCATGCGCGTCAGTGCGGTGCGTGCGCGTCGGTCAGCGGCCCGCTCGCCCCGCCCCGGCCAGCCACGCCGCCAGCTCCACCGGGTCGGCCCGCTGCCCCGTGGCGTGCTCCAGCGCGCTCTGTACGGCGCGGGCCCGCTCCGGGACGTCACGCAGGAGACGGGACGCCCCCTGGTGCTCATCGGCCCCGGCGAGGGCCAGACCGAGGCCCGCCCAGGCGGCGGACACCGGTTCCTTGCCCGTGAGCTGGGCGACGAACGCCTCCCGCGCTCCCGTGAGATCACCGCGCGCGAGCAGCAGATCGGCGGTGCGGACCCCCTCCACGTCCCCCGGGTCGGCCTCGGGGGCGCCCAGGCGGTAGCGGGCCAGGACCGCCGCGGTGTCGAGGTAGCGGGTCTCGGCGTCCGGCACGAGCGCGGGCGGCGCGGCGAGCGCGGCCGGCGGCCGGGCGTCCCCCCGCAGCCAGGCCCGCACGGTCTGTGCCACCGCGTCGGCGGGCGGCATCAGGTGGTGGGCGCGCCAGCGGGCCCGGTGGTCGGCCGCCGCCTCATCGGCCATCGCGAGCGCGGCGGGCGGCACCGGCTCCGCCATCCACCGCGCGCACCGCCCGTGCAGCGCGCCGAGGAGCCGATGCCCGAGGGGCGTCAGGTTCTCGTGACGGTGGACGAGCCGGACGGTGGAGGACACCTGGGTGCGCCACAGCGCGAACTCGAAGTGCGCCATGGGCGCGTACGCCGCGTCGGCCGCGTGCCGGTGGACGGACCAGAACCGGGCGACGCCCGCGAAGGCGTAGATCCCCTGGAGCAGTCCGCTCAACGGCCGCGGATCGTCCCGCCAGGGGGCGTAGAAGAGCGGCTCGCCCGTCCCCCGCCGGTCCGCGGGCTCGCTCAGCGGGCCCAGGTGGATCAGGCCGCCGAGCTTGGTGTGCTGGAACTCGTGGACCAGCGTCGCGGCGAGCTGGGCCACATCGTCCGGCCGCGAGGCCATGACCCCGCCGAACGCGTCCCCGGCCGTGACGCTGTGGGGCCGGTACCGTTCCCTGGCCGGCGTGGGGGCCAGCGACAGCAGCCCCACCCGCATGGCGTCCGCGCTCTCGGGCTCGTCGCGCCGCAGGATCGCCCACGCCTCGACGAGCAGGTCCTGCCAGGTCCGCGCCTCGGCCGCGGACAGGAAGCGGGGCGGGCTGGGGTACGGCAGGGTGCGGTACGGGTCGATCTCGTCGAGGTCGAGGAGCTTTCCGGGGCCGGTGCCCGCCAGCCGTACGCGCCGCACGGCGTGCCAGCCCGGTGCGTCCAGGGACCAGTCGGGGCCGGCCGTCACCGTCTCGCGGCCGCCGGTGATCCGCAGCCGTCCGCCCCGCGTCTCGACCCGGGCCGTGCCCCACGGCTGCGGCGCGTCCTCGAACACCGCGCAGCCCAGGGTGGGCAGCGGCACCCCGCCGTGCCGGATGGGGACGGTGAGGGAGAAGTCGAGGCCCGCCCGGGTGGCCGCGGCGGCGGCCAGCGCCGACAGATGGCCCACGACCACCCACAGGGGCGCTTCCTCGTAGGTCGCGGCGCCCCGCAGTCCGCGCAGGGCGATCGAGAGCCACATGCCGGTGTGCGGTGACATCAGGATGTCCTCGAACGCCTGCGCGGAGGTTCGTTGGGCCCGGCCGAGCAGCGACCAGGCGTCCTGGTGCGACAGGGCGTCCGTGCCCGCGGGCTGCGGCGGCCCGCCCGCGGCCAGGCCGTCGGCGAGGGCCCGCAGCAGCAGCAGGCGCCGGCTGCGCTCGGCGGCCAGGAGCTCCGCCACGGCCGCGCCGTCGCCCTCGCCGCGCGCGAGGGCGAGCGCGCCGGGCGCCGAGAGCCGGTGGAACGTCAGGCCTTGCGCCGCGTCCCTATCCGCCATGGGTGCTCCACGGCGCGGCCACGGCCCGGTGTCCGCCGGACGCTCCTGCCGTGTCAGTCGAAGCGGGAGGGGCTGTAGGACATGGTGACGGCCCGTGCGTCGTCGATGTGGCGCAGCAGTGGCGCCAGTGACTCTTCGATGGCACTGCCGTCCATGGAGAGCAGCGCTTCAAGAGAAACCCCCGAGAGATCTACGAGATCGGACTCGACGGCAGGCATCGATTGCTCCACGGCTGCCAAGTCCCCTCCCGTGATTCCGTGCATGCGCCATCCCTTTCCCCCTCATGATGACCCAGCACGGCACGCTGCGAAACCCCGCATCCGAGCCGTGCCCGACATCAAGTCAGCAGTATCGCTTGGCCAGTTGGGCCGCCTCGCGGTCGACGCGGGCCACTTGTGCCGACTGCCCCTCCAGCAGCCGGACGGTCTCCAGGAGCTGATCGAGCGTGCCCCGGTAGCGCAGACAGGTGCGCAGGATGCCGTAGATGTCCATCCTGAGCCGGGTGTCCCTCGGCCGGTTCGCGGCGATCTCCGCGTCGATGCTGGAGAGCACCAGAGCGAGCCCGTTCACGTCCTGGAGCGAGGGGATGTCCACCAGTGCGTCGACGAGCCCCATCAGTTCACGCAAGGGCAGGTCAGAGGGGAGATCGGCCAGGCTCGCGGGGGCCGCGGAGCCCGCCGGACCCACGGCGGAACCAAGCGCTCCGAGCGGCGGGAGTCCCGCCTCCTTGTGCAGGTGTTCGACCTCGCCGGGGGACAGTGCGCCGTACCAGTGCTCCACCCTGGAGGCCGCCAGCCGCCCGAGGCCGTCGGACCGGTGGTGGGAGCTGATCACTCCGATGACGGCACCGCCGGACCAGACCACCGCACCGGACATTCCCTCCCAGGGCGAGCGCTGCGGTTCGGGGTCTTCGCGCGGCGCGAGAACGGCCAGTTCGAGTGTGCCCTCGCGGCGGTTGGACAGCACGGAGACGGTTCCGGAGACATGGCAGGAGTCGCGGTACTGGCCGGGAGCGCCGTCGTCGAGGAGGCGCATGGAGTCGTCCCGCAGCTTGAACCGGGGGAAGCCCATCGCGCTGACGGGCAGCACCACGTCGGACACGGGCACGGCGCCGTAGAGCGGACTCACGACGGCCGCGTCCCCGGGCGGGACGGACGAGAGCTCCAGGAGCGCGATGTCCGCGGCCTCGGCGAGCAGCACGACGCGTACGCCGGTGCTCCACTCCCCGGGCAGATCGGCGTCGAAGCGCACCCGCACCGACGCCACGTGGCCCGCGACCACATGGGCGGCCGTCAGGACGGACCTCTCCCCCACGCGGTAGCCGGAGCCGCGTCGTCCGGGCCGTCCGCCCGCCCTCTCCACCAGCACTTCGGCGACACGCGCCGCATCGAGCCCCTTCGCCGTCGGCACGGTGGCGTGGCTCAGCGTTCGCGTGCGGTCGCGTCACCGCTGACCCAGGGGCGTGCACCGGTGCCGTGGGCGCGGGGCTCCAGGCTGAGGGTGACGCGGTGGGTGGTGCTGTTCGCCTGCTGGCCGGAGGCGCCTGCCTCGACGACCCAGAAGCGGATCTTGCCGTTGGCCCCGGCGGTCCGCTGGACGGTGAACTCCGTCTCCAGCTGGACGGGACCCAGTTCGAAGCGCAGGGCGTCGTCCTCGGAGTCCTTCGCCGCGGCCATGGCGGCGGTGAGTTCCCCACGCAACTGCGCGATCATCTCGGCGAGTTCAATCACGCCGGGCCTTTACCCGCGGCGCGTCGCCTCCACACGGCCCGGGCTTCCCCGAGGGAGGGAAAGCCGAAGGGGCCGGCCGGCACGACGACGGCCGGCCCCCTGAGGCGAGGATCAGCCGTTGCCGGCGCCGTTGCCGGACAGGACCGGGATGTCCGACAGGATGTGCGACAGCGGCTCGTCGCCCTTGGCCTGCGTGGAGTTCTCGGTGCACTGCTGGTTCTGCGGGGCCGACAGGACCGGGATGTCCTGGACGGCGATCGGCACGAGGCCCACGAGGGAGCCGACGTTGGCCTTGACCGGGAGGCCGACGCAGGGCTTGTTCAGCGTGCCCTGGACGAGGGTGAGCTGGGGGCTCTGGTTGCCCGCGGTCGCGGAGTTGCCGAACGCCGACTCGGCGCCGTTGCCGCTGAGCGAGGTGGTGCCGTGATCGTCACCGATCGCCAGGGCCTGGGGGGCCATCCCTGCCGAGATACCGGCGACGGAGGCGGCAATGGCCGCGGATGCCCACAGCTTCTTCATTTTGATTCCCTTTCAAGAGCGGGCTCCCTTGGCAGAGCCGCGTGATGATCAACTGCCCGACACGGTGATGGTTGCGACGTTCGACCCGGTTGGCCTAGTAATAAGACGGCCGTCAACGGCATTCGATGGTGTCGCCGCGGACGGTGACGGGGCTCCCGAACCGCGGCGGGTCGCTCAGCCGGGCCTTCGAGTCACGCGTCAGGGGCCGGTCCTGGCCGAGGGCCCGGAAGACCTTGTCGGCCTTGGGCCTGTCCCACTGGAGCGCCCCGTTCAGCGTCTCGCTGAAGCCGTTGACGGGGACCGTGGTGAACTCCATGGAGGACGCCGGGAGTTTGCCGAGATCCTTGGCGAGCGTCAGGATCTGCTCGGCGCTGAACCCCCGGTCGACCTGCGCCGCGCCCACCAGGGACCGGCCAAGGCGCGCCGCCCGGACCGAGTCGGTGAGGACGTTCCCCGTGCGCACGCTCTTCATCGCGGCGACGAGGAAGCGCTGCTGGCGCTGGATCCGCCCGAAGTCGGCGCTCCCGTCCACATGGCGGGAGCGGACGTACTGAAGGGACCGGCCGCCGTCGAGCAGATGGCTGCCGGGCGCGAGGTCGAGCTTGGTCGTCCGGTCCTTGAGGGGGCGGGACGTGCAGACCCGTACACCGCCGACCGTCTCGACGCTGTCCATGAAGCGCCGGAAGTCGAGTTGCAGATACCGGTCGACGCGTACGCCCGTCATCTCCTCGACGGTCCGCACCGACAGCTCGGGGCCGCCTTCCGCGTAGGCGCCGTTGATCTTCCCCGGATGGGCGGGGCGTTCCTCTCCGGTGGCCTCGTCGCGGTGCGCGGGGATGTCGGCGTACGAGTCCCTGGGCAGCCCGACGACGCTGACGCGGTCCCGCGCCTCGGAGACGTGGACCAGCATGAGCGTGTCCGTGCAGTTGCAGGCGACTCCGCCCGCGTGGAATTCGCGCTTCTCCTTGCGGGTGATGGTGTCGCGGCCGTCCGTGCCCATCAGGAGGATGTTCGTGCCGTTACCCGCGTCCGGCCGGTTCTTCATGTCGTCGAAAACGTCGACGCGTTGGACGGGAAGCGGCTGCGCCGCGGCATGTCCCGTTCCGACGGCGGCGACGATCAGAAATACCCCCGGAACGGCGAGACGCAGCCGTCGCGCACGCCGGGATCCGGCCGGTGGGTCGATGTGGGTGAGCAAGCTGAACTCCGCTGCCGGGGAACCGGGACGAAGAAAAGGTAAACCGCTGGACGCCACTGCGGAGCGTGGCAGTTCACGGCACGCACGAACAACAACTCGTTCGCCCTAAGCCGTTCGGTTTCCCCCGGTGCCCCCTGTTTCCCGCGACGGCGCATCTGGAACAGATGGCTCGACACACGCCCGTCGATGGCGAGGGAACATGGCTGACTTCAGGCATCAGTGGAAGCGGCAGGGCCTCATCCCGTTGAGCAGGAATTCCCCGGAACGCCGTGTCGATGACCCCATCTTCACGTCGTTGCAGGATTCCTGGGAAAAGCAGGGCAAGACCGTTCCCGGCCGGCCCGACCAGGAATGGAGAGCCCTCATGGAACGCGACCCCTGGCCGCGGGACTGACGGCGGCTTTCGGAATGTCCCGGGGAACGCGGCAGCGGGCCGCCGGTGAACGGCGGCCCGCTGTGCGGTGCGTGGGGAATCAGCGGTTGGCCGTCCCGTTGCCCGACAGGACCGGGATGTCCGAGAGGATGTGCGACAGCGGCTCGTCGCCCTTGGCCTGCGTGGAGTTCTCCACGCACTGCTGGTTCTGCGGGGCCGACAGGATCGGGATGTCCTGGACGGCGATCGGCACGAGACCCACGAGGGAGCCGACGTTCGCCTTGGCCGGCAGACCGATGCAGGGCTTGTTCAGCGAACCCTGGATGAGCGCCATCTGCGGGCTCATGTTGCCGTACGTGGCGGAGTTGCCGTACGCCTGCTGGGCGCCGTTGCCGCTGAGCGAGGTGGTGCCGTGGTCGTCGCCGATCGCCAGCGCGGACGGAGCTGCGGCGGCCGACATGCCGACGACGGAGACGGCAACCGCGGCTGCAGCCATACCCTTCTTGATCACAACTAATTCCCTTCTGAAGAAACCCCGTTCGCCGGAGCGTGCTGATTAACTCCACGGCCCGCACTTGGTTGCTCCGGTTCACTCCGATGGCCCAATGCGGGTGCGGGGCGGGCCCCAACCGAGTGAAGCCCCGCAACTCAAACTCGTGCCGACAGGTTGGTCAGCCCGCAGTGACTCGAGCGTCTGCCAGAAAAGGAACACAGCATGATGAAGAAGGCTATGGCCACGGCGGCAGTTGCCGTTTCGGTCGTCGGTATGTCCGCCGCCGCGGCCCCGACGGCGCTGGCCATCGGTGACGACCACGGCACCACCTCGCTCAGCGGCAACGGTGCCAAGCAGGCGTTCGGCAACTCCGCGACCCACGGCGACATGAGCCCCCAGCTCTCGCTGGTCCAGGGCTCGCTGAACAAGCCCTGCGTCGGTCTCCCGATCAAGGGCAACATCGGCTCGCTCGTCGGCCTGGTCCCGATCGCCGTCCAGGACATCCCGATCCTGTCGGCGCCGCAGAACCAGCAGTGCACCGAGAACTCGACGCAGGCCAAGGGTGACGAGCCGCTGTCGCACATCCTGAACGACATCCCGGTCCTGTCCGGGAACGGTGAGCTCAACGGCTGATCCGCCGGTCTGAGAAAGCCCGGGCGCCCGCCTGTTTCCAGGCCGGGCGGCCCGGGTTTCTTCATTTTATTGCTGCGGTAATTCGGGTGAATTTTCCGAACGGTCGCGATCGGCGGTTTCCTCAGGACCCTCAACTCGTTTGCAGACTGCGGGTCATGGTGCGAGACGTATACGAAGTTCTCGCTCGGTTTCGACTGCCAGATCGGCATGACCACAGAGAAGGGAACATCTGTGAAGCACAAGAAGAGCGCAACGATCATCGCTGGTGTCGTCATGGCCATGAGCATGGCGGCCCCCGCGTTCGCCGACGCCGGCGCCGAGGGTGCGGCCGTCGGGTCCCCGGGCGTTCTCTCCGGCAACGTGGTCCAGGTCCCGGTCCACGTTCCCGTCAACCTGTGCGGCAACAGCGTCGACGTGATCGCCCTGCTGAACCCGGCGTTCGGCAACACCTGCGCCAACACCTGAGGTAGCACCCAGCCACCAGGCTGTTTTTCATGGCCGGCCTTGGACAGTCGCTACGACTCCAAGGCCGGCTTTCCACTGCTCAGAGGAAGACAACGACATGCGACAGGTCATTGGTAAGGGGATGCTCGCGACCGCGGCCGCGACCAGCATCCTCTCCCTGTCCGGCTCGAACGCGATCGCCGCGGGCGCGGACGGCGTGACGGCGAACTCGCCCGGGATCTTGTCGGGGAACAGCGTGCAGGCGCCCGTGGAGGTGCCCGTGAACGCCTGTGGCAACTCCGCGAACGCGGTCGCCGTGGGCAACCCCGCCATGGGCAACGGCTGCGCGAACGCCGAGGCCCCCCAGCGGCACGAGGCCGCTCCGGAGCGGGCGTCCGGCACCACGCACGGCGACCGGGGATACGGCGACCAGGGCGACCAGGGCGACCAGGGCGACCAGGGATACGGCGACAGCCCGGACAGGGACGCCCACCCCGGCACGCACGCGGGCACCCAGGCGCAGGCCCAGGGCACCACCAGCAACTCGCCCGGCATCCTGTCGGGCAACAGCGCGCAGGCCCCCCTGGACATCCCGGTCAACGCCTGCGGCAACACCGTCGACGTGGTCGGCCTGCTGAACCCGGCCATGGGCAACGACTGCGCCAACGGAGCGCCGACGCCCCCGCAGCCCGAGACGCCCGTGTCGCCCGAGACGCCGCCGCGGACCGTCGAGCCGCCGACCGACCGCTCCGTGCCGCCGGTGAAGCACGCCTCGCCGCCCCGGCAGGTCGACTCCTCGATCGCGCGGGAGGTGCCGACGGCCGCCCACCGGGCGCCGCACGCCGTCGCGCAGCTCGCCGAGACGGGCAGCGACCAGAACCTCCTGGCCGCCGGAGCCGCGGCCGCGGCCCTGCTGGTCGGCGGAGGGATCCTGTACCGCCGCGGACTCGCCACCTCGGGCCGCTAGAGCCCCGGACACGCCGCTGGCGGGGAAGAGACACCCGAGAGTCTCTTCCCCGCCAGAACGGGAGAGGGCCGGCCCGCTGAGGGGGGTGTTGCCTACCCACGGCATGGAGCCGACGGCTGGCGGAGGGCAACCAGGCCCGTCCCACGACGACAGAGTCCACCACCTGACCGCCGGGTCCGAAGAACCGATTCACCCGTTCGCCGACGGCATCACCTGATCGGGTTTCCGAAAGCCCGGGATCCCGGTCAGCGCTTGACGGCGTCCACGGGCGTCCGGGCTTCCCGCCCGCCCGCGGGGGCCGGGACGGGGACGCCCGACGGGCCGCGCCGCAGACTGCGCCGCACGCCCCGCACCAGCCGGCCCGCCGTGAAGGAGGCCCCGTGCACGAAGCGCATGGCCGGACCGAAGCTGGACGCCGTCACCAGACCCGCCAGGAACAGACCGGGGTACGAGGACTCGAACGCGACGGAGGCACGGGGCTCTCCGGCGGCGTTCACCGCCAGGCCCTCGCGCACCTCCGGGGCGAGCAGGCCCAGGCGCGCGGTCGTGGCCCTGAAGCCGGTGGCCGCGATGACGTGGTCCGTCTCGAAGTCCGGGCCGCCGCCCGAGCCGCCGACGGTCGCCAGCCGCACGCGCCCCGCGGCGACCGACGCCGTGGCCACCTCGTGGTCCAGCAGCACCTCGACGCGTGACTCGACCCGGTCGCGCACCCACCAGGCTCCCGCCGGGCCGAGCGCCGACTCCGAGATGCGGGCGCGGGTGGCCTCGGGGAGCCGCCGGAAGCCGCCCGGCACCTCCGCGTAGAACCAGTTGCGCCAGCCGCAGCCCAGGCCGCTGTGCGGGGCGCGGGCGGCCTCGCGCCACGGGCGTTTCCACGCCGGGGGCAGGGTGTTCCAGGTCAGCCGCGGCGAGCGGGCCAGGACCCGTACCCGGGTGCCCTGCTCGGCGAGGAGCGCCGCGGTCTCCAGGGCCGCCTGGCCCCCGCCGATCACGGTGACGTCCCGGCCGCGGAAGCGGTCCAGGTCCCGGTGGTGGCTGCTGTGCGAGACGTGCTCGACGCCGAGCCCGCGCAGCGCCGGGGGGATCTCGACGAAGGGGATCACGCCGACGGCAAGGGCCACCGTGCGGCCGCGGACGGCCTGACCGTCCTCGGTGATCAGCTCGAAGCCTCCGGGGCAGGCGCCGACCGAGGCCACCATCCGTTCGTCGACGTCCGGCACCGCGTGCCGGGCGAACCACAGGCCGTACGAGGCGAACGTCTCCACCGGGATGGGTTCGCCGTGCCGGGCCCGCGTCCCGTTGCGTTCGCAGTACGCGGCCAGGCCGTAGCGGCCGCGGGGGTCGGAGAGGTTCGAGGCCCAGGGCTCCGACTTCAGGAACATGCCGCGCGGCATGTGGTCGCGCCAGGACGCCATGGGCCTGCCGAAGACGCGGACGTCGAGTCCGGCCCCGGCGGCGTGCGAGGCGATGGAGAGCCCGTAGGGACCGGCCCCCACAACCAACAGGTCATACATCAGCAACTGCTCGCTCTCTCGTCGTCGGTACGGGCGTCGTCACTGCGGGCGTCGTCGGTCCGGGCGTCGTCGGTACGGGTGCCGCACGCCTCCTCGGGTGCGCCCGCCTGGCGCACCATCCGCATCCGCACCTCCTCCCCCGGCGGCCCGGTGGGGCGCACCGTCCGCCGCATCCGGCCGAGCAGACGCCGCGTCACGTGCCGGCACCACAGCACCCACATGGCGCGCGCGGGGGCCATGTCGTCCCGGGCGTGCCAGGCCAGCTCGCGGCGGCGGGCGGCGGACGAGGCGGGCCCCGCCGCCGCCAGGACGCGCAGGGCGGCCAGCGGCGAGTAGTTCTCCACGACGAACGAGCGGCCCGGGAGCACGGCGGCGGGCGGCAGCGGCCGGTGCGTCATGTCCAGGTGCTGGGCGCGCACCACGTCCAGGTCGGCCCCGTCGGCGAACAGCCGGAACTGGGCGCCGGGCCGCGGGTTGAAGTCGAGCAGGCAGTGCTCGCCCGTCGCGTGGTCCACCCGGAAGTCGAGGTCGAAGATCCCCCGGTAGCCCAGGGTGGCGACCAGCCGCTCCACGCCGGTCCGCAGGCCCGGGTCGGGCGTCCACGCGCCCACCGCCGTCAGGCCGGCCCCGCGCGGCCAGGAGCGGTGCTTGCGCCCGGAGCCTCCGCCGCGCACGGCCCCCGTGCGGTCGGCGTAGCCGTGGACGAACCAGTCGCGGCCGGGGCCGTCCGGCAGGAAGGCCTGGAGCAGGAGCCGGCTGCCGGCCTCCTCGCTGCGGCGGTACAGCTCCTGGGCCTGGGCGGCCGACCGGACCAGGACCGTGCTGCGCAGGTCCGTCCCGGCGGGGATCAGCCAGGGGCGGCTCCACTTGGCCACCACGGGCAGCCCCAACCGGCGTACGGCGGCTGCCGCCTGGGCCGGGGACTCCGGCAGGAGGGTCACGGGGTGCGGGATGCCGGCCGCGGCGCAGACCTGGACCAGGCTCGCCTTGTCGGCGACGCGTTCCGCGAGTCCGTCCGCCTGGTCCGGCAGGAGATAGGAGCTCGACAGGTCTTTCTGGAGGCGCCCGATCGCGAGGGCGCCCGCGTCATCCATGGGGATGAGGACGGACGGTCTGGCCACCCGGTGGGAAATGCGGCGCAATACTGCGGAGATCTCCTGGAGCGAGGCTCCCGGCGGAGGCGGGGGGTGTGTCTGGTGCAGATAGCGGGAGCTGCGGACGGGGCTTTCCGCGGAATCCGCGGCCGCCACGTGGACCTCCACTCCCGCGCGGCCCAGTGACCGGACGGCTCCGAGCGTGCCGTGGTGGAAAGGGTTCCTGTCGATCCGCAGCAGAACCGCGGGGACACGGGTGTCGAGAGTGAGCACGGCCAAATCCTCTCAATTCGATCCCCCATGCGGGCGATGGGCACGCCCAGAGGATTAGGGGCTCGATTGGCGCAATAGAAATACATATGACTGAGTGTCAGTAGATGGAGGAGCAGCATGAGGAGCGACCATGGCCATGCAGAGACGCACGACCACCAGTAAACGACTGGCATTCATTGCCACCGGAATCGTCGCGTCGGCAGCGCTCGCCGTCGGACCCGGCTACGCGTGGGGGGCCGGCCAGGACCCCGAGCCACCGGTCGCGCTGCCCGGACTGCCGACGGCACTGCCCGCCGAGGTCCCCTCCCCGGCCGCCCCGGCCGTCCCGACGACTCCGGCCGCACCCACCGCCCCGACGGCCCCGACCGGCACGGACCCCGCCCCGACGCCGAGCCCCACGGACGCGGGCGCCACGGCCAAGAAGCCCGCGTTCGGCGCCTACCTCGCCTACGGGCCGCAGGGCGTGGAGCGCATGGCCGAGCTCAGCAAATGGCTGGGCGGCGCCGAGCTGCGCGTGGGGCACACCTACCTGCCGGGCGACCGGTGGAGCAACATCGCGGGGGCGCCGAACTTCCTGGAGAGCTGGGCCGAGTGGCGGCGCGAGAAGGACGACCGGCTCTTCGTGCTCAACGTCCCCATGATGGAGCGCAACGAAGACCGCGTCGGTGACGCGGAGGTCCGTTCGCTGCTCCGCCGGGGCGCCGAGGGCGAATTCGACGAGCATTACCGCACGCTCGCCGAGCGGCTCGTGAAGCTGAAGGTCCCGGACACCGTGGTGGTGCTCGGCTGGGAAATGAACGGCATCACGTACACCCATCGTTGCGGTCCGGACCCGGAGGCCTGGAAGAAGTACTGGAAGCGCATCGTCACGACGATGCGTTCGGTGCCCGGCCAGAAGTTCAAGTTCGACTTCACGCCGAACCGGGGCCGGGACGCCATTCCGTGGACGCAGTGCTATCCGGGTGACGACGTCGTGGACATCGTCGGCATGGATTCGTACGACCAGCCGAGCGGCACCGATTTCGCCGAACAGGTCAGCGAGCCGTACGGCCTGAAACAGCACGTGGAATTCGCCAAGGCCCACGGCAAGGACATCTCCTACCCGGAGTGGGGTCTTTTCCGTAACGGCGACAACGAGGACTACATGCGGAAGATGCTCGCCTGGATGGACGAGCACAAACCGCTGTACAACACCGTCACCGACTACTGCCCGCACGGCGTGTGGCAGTGCGAGGACAACCCCAAGTCCTCCAAGGCCTACCGGACCCTGCTCTACGGCCGTACGGACACCGAGCCGACCGCGCCGGAGCCGACCAAGCCCACGACACCGCCGAACTGCTCGCCGCTGAACCTGGGCGAATGGGTCGAGCACTGGCTGGGCGGCAAGCTGTGCATGCGCCTCGACTGGTTCAAGCGCCCCTAGGCGGGGGCCCCGGGGCCGGCGGCCGGGAACGCTCAGGATCTCTCCTGGCGTTCCCGGCGCTTGCGCAGGATCTCCTTGCCCTTGCTGCGGGCCGCCGCGTCCCACGCGGCGGCCCGCAGCAAGGGGGCGGTGCGCTTGCGGGCGAGGAGCAGCCGGTGATTGGTGGCCTCCTCGGGGCGCCAGTGGTGCTTGTACGGTTCGTTGCCGCGCAGGAGGCTCAGGACGCGGCTCCGGTCGCCCTCGGCGTGCTCGGCGCAGGCGTTCAGGAGCATCGTCGCCACGTCGACCTTCCGCTCCCGCAGCCGCGGGTGCGCCCCGTAGAGGTAACCGCCGACCAGGTGCGGCGAGAGCAGGGTGAGGTCGGCCGCCACCACGTCGTCGTCGAGCCGGAACTCGGTGACCACCGCGTCGCCCGCCCGGACCATGAGCCCCACCGACCTGATGAGGTGCTCGGAGAACCGCGGCTGGAGGTGCTCGGACGTCACCTTGCGCCCCTGCCACTGGAGTTGGTGCAGCCGCAGGAGCGTGCGCACCGACGCGTCCACCTCGTCGTGCCCCACGACCCGTCGCCGGACGCCGAGCGCGTCCATCTTCCGGATCTTGGCGCGCGCCCGCTGGGCCCGTGGCGCGGGCAGCCGTCCCAGCAGCTCCTCCATCGACGCCGCGGGCAGCTCCAGGCAGAGCGAGTCCACCAGGCGCAGCCGGGGCCCGCGCCAGCGGTCGTAGACGCGCTCCACCGCGGCTCCCGAGCGGACCTCGCGGAAGTCGATCAGCGCGCCGCGCGCCAGCCGCGCCAGGCCGTCGGCCAGCGCGTCCGCCGCCTCGTCGGCGCACGTGTCGTCGATGAGCACGTCGGTGAAGTCGGAGATCGCACCGCCGAGGGGCACGAGCGCGGGCAGCGGCAGGTACGCGCGCATCAGCGGCGCCGCGGCGACGAGCTCGCCGCCCCTGCGCACGAGGACCACGCGCAGCCGTCCGCGCCTGCCGTAGGAGAGCCACCACGAGTGCAGCCACGCGTGGCTCTGGAAGGGGGTCGCCGTGCGGCAGCCGCGGTGCAGCCGGGCCCACGCCTGTGCGAGCTCCCCGAACTGCGCCTCGTCCGTGCAGAGTTCGACCGTCAGGGCGCTGTCGGCCACCGCCATCACCTCTCCCGGTCGAGGTCGGCGGACTGCGCGGGTCCCGGCACCGCGGCCGACGGCGCGCCCTCGCCCCGGCGGGGGCGCACGAGGAGGCCGAGTCCGCCGAGCAGGCCTCCCGCGCAGGCTCCGACCAGGGCGGTCATGGGAGCCGCCGCCGACGCGGGAGCCTCGGGCTCGACCGCCCGGGAGAGCTGGAGGAGGCGTACCCGCGTGCTGTCCTTGGTGTGGTTGGCGTTGTTGGTCAGGGAGCGCGACACCGCGTTGGCGATGTCGGCCGCCTTGCCGGGCTTGGCCGCGGTCGCCGAGATGGAGATCATCGGTGCGTCGGGCGAGGTGGCCGCCTGCACGCTCTCGCGCAGGGTCGCCGCCGAGACCCGCGACTCGACCTGGGCGTCGCCGAGCACCGCGAGCTGGGTGGCGACCCGGCCGTACGCGGTGGCGAAGCCCAGTGCCGCGGTGGGGTCGGAGTCCTTCTGCGGGACGGCGATCACATAGCTCGTCGCGGTGTACTCGGGCGTCTTGACCACGCCGTACAGACCGCCGGTGAGGGCGCCGAGCGCGGCTCCCGCCGGCAGGAGCCACCACGCGGGCAGTCGCTTGACGCGGGCCAGCACGGGGGCCGCGCCCACCGGGTGGTGCCGCCTGCTGAGGGTATCGGTCATCGGGAACTCACTCTCGGGGTCGAACCGGAGGCTGCTGCCTCGTAGACGTGCATCAGCTGTGCTGCGCTGCGGGTGATGTCGTAGTGCCGCGCGGCCTCCCGCGGCAGGCGCTGCCCCCGGCCCGCCTCCCGGGCCCGCAGCAGCGCCCGCGCGAAGGAATCCGGGTCGCCCGGCACGCGCTCGGCGCCGGCGGCCGCCTCCGGCGGAAGGTCCTCGACGGCGGGGCACCGTACGTACAGCACCGGCAGACCGGCGGCGAGTCCCTCGACGACGGCCAGGCCGAAGGCCTCCTCGGGCGACGGCGACGCGAGGACGTCCATGGCGGCGAGGAACGCCGGGAGGTCCGTGGCCCCGTCGGACAGGTGGGGCCGCTCTCCCGCGAACACCACCCGGTCCGCCACGCCGAGCCGTGCGGCCGTGGCGCGCAGCCCGGCCTCGTCGGGTCCGCCGCCCACCAGCAGGACACGGACGTCCCGGGGCAGCGCGGCCAGGGCGTGCAGCAGGACGTCGAACCGCTTCCCGGGGGCCAGCCGCCCGACCCCGCCGACGACGAACGCCTCTTCGGGGAGACCGAGTTGGCGGCGTACGGAAGTACGGGCCCGGGGGTCGAAGCGGAACCGCTCGGCGTCGATGCCGTTGGGCACGACGTGGATGCGCTGCCGGGGCACGCCCCACCGGCTGAGCCGCTCGGCGACGGACGGGGAGACCGCCACCGTGGCCCGGCCCAGGCGCTCCCCGGTCAGGTACAGCGCGCGGACGCCCGCGGTGAGCGGACGGCCCTCCATCTGCGAGTCGCCGAGGGAGTGTTCGGTGGCCACGACGGCGCGCGTGCCCGCCAGGCGGGCGGCGACGCGCCCGTAGAGGCAGGCGCGGAAGAGGTGGGTGTGCACGAGGTCGTATCGGCCGGTGCGGATGATCTTCACGAGGCGGGGCACGGCCCCCAGGTCGCGGTTGCCCGCCATGCCCAGGTGGATCACGCGTACCCCGTCGGCGCTCAGGCCGTCCGCGACCGGGCCGGGGTTGGTGAGGGTCACGACGTCGCAGTCGGCGGGCAGGTGCCGCAGCAGGAGGCGCAGCTGCTGCTCGGCGCCGCCGACGCCGAGGCCGGTGATGATGTGCAGGGCCCTCATCCGGTCACCGCCGGTTCGCGGATCGAGCGGCGGCGCAGCCGGTTGAGCCGCAGCTTCAGCTGGAGCCGCAGGGCGGTGTCCTCCTGCCCGATGTGGACGCGGGGCAGGGCGTGCGGCCCGGTCAGGGGGCCCGGGGAGATCGCGCAGGCGTAGCGGTAGCCGGCCGCCCGTACGGTCTCGACGACGCGCTGGTCGACCGTGCCGTACGGGTAGCAGAAGCCCTCCACCTCGTGGCCGATGAGGTCGGAGAGGGCGACCCGGCTGCCGCTGGTCTCCTGCCACAGGAGCCGGTCGTCGGCCCGGGTGAGGTCGACGTGCGTCAGACCGTGCGAGGCGACCTCCATCCCCTCGGCCGCGGCGCGCCGGATGCCGGCCGCGTCGAGCAGCGGTTTGCGCGGGCCGAGCGGGTCCCAGGCGTTCTCGCCGGCGAGGCGGCCGGGGAGCACGAAGACGGTGGCGTCGAAGCCGTGGTGGTGCAGGAGCGGCAGGGCGTGGTCGACGAAGTCGGTGTACCCGTCGTCGAAGGTGAGGCCGACCAGGTCGCGGCCCTCGCCGCGGGCCCGCGCCGTGAGCAGTCGCGACATGCTCACGCCGCGCAGGCCCTGTCTTCGCATCCAGCGCAGCTGGGCGTCGAGGCGTTCGGGCGAGACGGTGATCTTGTACGGGTCGTCCGCGCAGTCGTCCACGGAGTGGTACATCGCCACCCACATCGGCGCTTCGGGCAGCCAGGGCCGCGTGCGCCGCGAGCGCGGGGTCTCACCGAGTGCTGTGTCAACGGACATGCGTCAGCTTTCGTGTGGCGGACGTGACGGTACGGACGACGGGCTCGAAGGCCTGGGCCTTCAGGGCCCCGAGCACGACGGAGAAGACGGCCAGGACGATCACGCAGCCGACGCCGAAGGCGAGGGCCGGGGAGTCGACGCGGCTCGCGAAGGCGCCGCCGAACCCGGTGGCGCACACCATCGCGGCCACCGGTTTGACCAGTTCGCCCAGGACCTGGCGGACCCGGATCGGCACGTTGCGCGGGCCCATGCCGCGCAGCAGCACGAGGGCGGTGACGCTGATGCCCGCGGCGTTGGCGAGCGCGATGCCCCGTACGCCCCACAGGTCCACGGCCCAGACCCCGATCCCGGCGGTCGCCACGACCCCGACGCCCATCGCGCCCAGCGGGTACCAGGTGGCCCGCCCGCCGGAGAAGTACGAGCGGACGAGCGCCCCCACCAGCGTGTGGCCCAGGAGCCCCAGGGCGTAGACGCGCATCACGGCGGCCGTGGCGACGGTGTCCTGGTCGGTGAACGCGCCCCGTTGGAAGAGGAGCTGGATGATCTGGGGCGCGCAGGCGATGACGACGGCGGTGCCCAGGAGGACCACGCAGCCCGCCAGGCCCAGGTCCCGCTCGACGCGCGACCTGGCGCGCTTGACGTCTCCCTCGGCCAGGGCCCGCGCGACGACGGGGAGCGTGACCGTGCACAGCATCAGGGAGAGGATCATCGGCACCTGCGCCACTTTCTGGGCGTAGTTGAGGTGCGAGATGGCCCCCGAGGGCAGCGAGGACGCCAGGAAGCGCTCGATGAGCACCTGCGACTGCCGGCAGAGCGCGAAGAGCAGGACGGTGGCGACGAGCGTGGTGCTCATCAGGGCGGGGGCCGAGGGCCCGGTCGCCTCGTCGTCGGGCGCGTCGGCCGTGTCGCGGGTGAGCCGGCGCCAGAGCGAGGGGGCCTGGACGAGGACCATGAGGACGCCGCCGATGGCGACGCCGAGCGCCGCGGCCCGGACGCCGTAGCGGGGAGCCAGGACGAACACCGCGGTGATGATGCCGATGTTGTAGAAGACGTAGATGGCCGCGGGGGCCACGAACCGGCGGTGGGCGCGCAGGGCCGCGCTGCAATAACCGGCGAGGCCGAACGTGAAGACGCAGGTGGCGGTCAGGAGCGTGCAGTCCACGGCGAGGCGCGGGTCGGGCAGGCCCGGCGCGAGGATCTCGACCAGGACCGGCGCGCCCACCATCAGCAGCAGCGCGACGACCCCGGAGGCCAGCATCAGCCGGGGCAGCGACGCGGCCACCAGGGCGCGGACCGGATCGCGGCGTGCGCCCTGGCCGCGGCGGGCGAGCGCCATGCTGAAGGCGGGGACGAGCGCGAACGCGAGGCCGTCCTCGATGAGCAGGGTGGTGGCCACCTCGGGCACGGTCCACGCGACGAGGAAGGCGTCCGTCTCGGAACCCGCCCCGAAGAAGTGGGCGAGCGCCTGGTCGCGCACGAGCCCCAGCACCGATCCGGCCACCGTGAGGGCGGCGGTGACCAGGGCGGCCTTCGCGAGGAAGCCGTTGGAGGGGTCGGCGCCCTTGACGGGCTCGGCCTCGGTGGCCGGAGCGGGCACCTTGCCGGACGGGTCGGCGTCCCGGGAAGGGGACGGGGACTGGGAGTGGGTCGTCGACGTCATCGCGGGACCTCCCCCGGCACCGGGGCGGCGAGGGCGCGGTCGGACAGCGCCCACCAGGCCACGAGCCCGAGGACCACGGCCATGAGCACCGTCGACGGCCCGCCGATGTCGGCGTACGAGAAGTCGACCAGCTGCCACAGGAGCAGCCCGCACGCGACGAGCGCGCAGTCCGCGCCGGCGCCCTGGCGCACCCGGGCCAGCCGCCGCAGGCCGAGCAGCAGGAAGGCCGCCCAGCTGCCGACGAGCGTGCACAGGCCGAGCAGCCCCTGCTCGCCGAGGACGAGCAGGTACATGTTGTGCGGGGAGAGCAGTGGCTGGCGGCTGAAGGCCGCGCCCGCGCCCCCGGTGTCGCTCGCCGACGACAGGGCCAGGGACGCGTGGCTGTCGCGGTGGTCGGGGAAGGCCTTGAGACCCACGCCCGTCACCGGTTCGTCGCGCCACATGTCCACCGCCGCGGCCCACATCGTGTACCGGTCGGTGACCGACTGGTCGGGGGCGTCGGAGACCTGCGTGATGCTGGTGACGCGCTCCTGGAGCATCTGCGAGCCGATGCCGAACCCGCCGACGAGGACCACGGCGCAGGCCGCGAGCACCGCGAGGGCCCGCAGGGCGTTGCGCACCCCCGCGAGCCCCAGCTGCGCGCCGCAGGCCACGACGGTGGCGATCCAGGCGCCGCGGCTGAAGGAGAGCGCGAGCGGGACGGTCAGGAGGAGCGCGCAGGCCAGCGCCGTCCTGCGCTGCGCCGGGGAGGCCGGGCCGAGCGCGAGGGCCACCGCGGCCACCACGCCGTACGACACGACGGTCGCCATCCCCATGACGTCCGTGGGGCCGAAGGTGCCCACGGCCCGGATGTCCGAGCCCATGTAGCTGGCGCCGGTCCCCGTCGCGTACTGGTAGACGCCCAGCGTGCCCTGGAAGAGGGCGAGGCCGATGAGGGACCAGGCCACCAGGCGGAAGTCGCGGCGGTCCCGGACGAGCAGCAGGACCGCGGCCGGGACGAGGACGAAGATCTGGAGGTAGCGCGCCAGGCCGGTCAGGCCGGCGGACGTGGTGCTCGCGCCGACCGCCGCGACGGCGATGCCGATCACCGGCAGACCGAGCACGACGGCGGCGGTCCGCGTCAGCGGGCGCCGCGCCCCGTGCACGGCGCGGGCCACGCACCAGAGCACCACCAGGGCGGAGACCGCGTCGGCGATCGTGCCGCCGCCACCGGCGCCGCCGTCGCCCGGCGGCACGGGCAGCGCCAGCAGGGCGATCACGGCCATGACGGGCAGCACGGGAGCGGCGCCGCGCAGGGCCGAGAACACCGCGGCGGCCGGTGAACCGGCCGGGACGAGCGTGAGGGGGGCAGCGGTCACCGGGTCAGCTCCCCGTCGGGCGGACGAGGGACGCGGCGGTGCGCAGCAGGATGCACAGGTCCTGCCAGAACGACCAGCTGTCGATGTAGGCGTTGTCGAACCGGCAGCGGTCCTCGATCGAGGTGTCGCCGCGCAGGCCCTGGATCTGGGCGAGCCCGGTGATGCCGGTCGGCATGCGGTGGCGCTCGGCGTAGCCGGGGTGCGCCTTGCTGAACTGGGCGACGAAGAAGGGGCGTTCGGGGCGCGGACCGACCAGGCTCATGTCGCCCCGCAGGACGTTCCACAGCTGGGGCAGCTCGTCGAGCGAGGTCCGGCGCAGGAACTGGCAGAACCGGCTCATCTGCTGCTCGCCCGCGACGGTCCACCGGGTGGCGGCCTCGTGCGGGTCGGCGGGACGGTGCGTGCGGAACTTCAGGAGGGTGAACGGCCGCCCGTCCCGCCCGATGCGCTCCTGACGGAAGATCACCCCGGGGCCGTCGGTGGCCCGCAGGACGACGGCGCACGCGAGGAGCACCGGGCTGATGAGCAGCAGCAGGATCCCCGAGGTCACCAGGTCGAGGGCGCGCTTGCTGAAGCTGATGTGGCGGCGCCGGACGGGCACGAGCTGCCGGCAGGGGAACCCCGCGAGCCGCCCGGTTCTCGCCTGGCGCCCGGGCGCGTCGTAGCCCGGCGGCCGTGTCGCGTCGACCGCCCACACGTCACAGCCCGAACCGCTCAGCGTCCGCAGCCACCCGATCTGCTCGGCGCCCGGGGTCGGTCCGACGACCAGGACGGTGCGTACGGCGTTCTGGATGACCGCGCGGCGCAGCTCCTCCATGGTGGAGAGCACCGGCAGTTCGGCCCCCTCCGGCTCCGGGCGCTCGGTGGGCGCGTCGCCCACGATGCCCACGGGCCGCACCCCGGCCCGCGGATGGCGCAGGACCGCGTCGGCCACGCGCCGCGCGACGTCGCCGGGGCCGACCACCAGGGCCGGGCGCGGCTGGCGGAGCGCCGCTCTGCGCGCCCACCAGTACAGGGCGCCGCGGCCCGCGCAGCACAGCACGCTCTGGAGCGCCGCGCCCGTGCACAGGGTGGTGAGGGAGAGCGGGCTCAGGACGGAGACGCTGGTGGCGAGCAGCGCCACGCCGCACCAGCTCAGCAGGGCCTGCCAGGCCAGCGAGGGGAGTTCGTCGAGCGCGGAGGGCACGGCGAGCGGGCGGTACAGCGCGGCGCGCGCGTTCAGCGCGGTCACCGCGGCCAGGAGCAGCACCACGAGGAGGGGGTGGCGCTGCGGGGCGGTGAGCAGCACGGTGCCCAGGAGGGCGGCGCTGCAGTCGACCGCGAACAGCGGCAGGACCGACGCACGGCGCGCCGAAGTCCCCCAGTTGACGCTCGTCCTGCGGCCGCCCCCGGCCCCGCGGGGCGGGATGACCGAGGCGACGGCGGTGGCATGGTCGGCCGGCCGTGGCTGCGCGGCAGGGGCGACGGTTCGTTCCGCACTCACGGGTTGATGGACTCCCTGCACTTGATGGACCCCACGCCCAGTAGCTCGCGGTACACGGCCGCGACAGCGTCCGCGGTGTGCCGCACGTCGTGGGTGTTCAGAACGTGGCGGTGTGCCGCACGGCCGAGGGATTCACGGAGGTGCGGGTCGCCGAGCAGTCCGGCGAGGGCGCGGGCCAGCGCCCGCGGGTCCTCGGCCGGCACGAGGCCGTGCGGCACGAGGGCGGGCGGCAGGCTCTCGCGCGCGCCGTCCACGTCGGTGACGACCACGGGCCGGGCGCAGGCCATCGCCTCCAGGGGGACGAGGGCCATGCCCTCCCACCGGGAGGGCAGGACCACGACGTCGGCCGCCTGGTACCAGGGGGTGGCGTCCCGGACGCCGCCGGCGAACCGCACGGACGCGGGCGCCCGTTCGCGCAGGCCGGCCTCGTCGGGCCCGTCGCCGACCAGGACGAGCCGGGCGTGCGGCAGCCGTCCGGCGATCTCGGCCCAGGCCCGCAGCAGGACGTCCTGCCCCTTCTGCCGGCACAGCCGTCCCACGCACACCACCAGGAGTTCGTCCCGGGACAGGCCCAGGGCGTCGCGCGCGGGTCGGGTGGCCACGGGCCGGAAGTGCCCGACGTCCACGCCGTTCGGGATCACGGACCAGGGCGCGTCGATCCCGCACCGCAGACCGGTGAGCCGCTCCGCCTCGCTGACGCAGACCAGGTGCGTGGCCCAGCGCGCCCCGAAGCGCTCCCAGTGCCGGGCGAGCCGCGCGGTCACGCCGCCGACGGCCTCGAAGGACCACGCGTGCGGCTGGAACACCGTGGGCACCCTGCCGCGCACGGCGAGCCGGACGGCGAGCCCGGCCTTGGCACTGTGCGCGTGCACGACGTCGGGCCGCAGCGCGTCGACGAGGCGGGCGACGCGCCGTACCTCGTCGGGCAGCCCGGGCCCCGGGGAGCGGGTCGCCGCCCACGCGTGCAGGCCGCCGCCCAGGCCGCGTACGGCGTCGGGGAGCCGGCCGCCGTCCGGACACGCCACGTCGACCCGCATCCCGGCGGCCAGCTGGGACCTCACCAGGTCGGTGACGACGCGGGCCACTCCGCCGTCGACGGGCTGGGCGACGTGGAGGACGCTCGGCCGGGGGTCAGTTGATGACAGTTGCATGCACGGCGCCTTGCTCAGGGGGGAAGGTGGTGCGCTACCGCTTCGCGTCCACGGCGGCGAAGAGCACACCGGCCCACGCGGACTCTCGCTGCGAGGCGAGGCGGATGAGCAGGCCCTTTCGATCGGCCTTGAGGCCTCCGTCGAGGCGGAAGATGTCGGAGTCGTAGCCGAGCGTGTTGGCGTACGCGGGCGTCCTCGCGCTCTGCCTGCCGGGCTCGCTGATGGTCGAGTTCAGTACGTCGCGGGCGGGGTTCGCCGCGTCGGAGAGCCGCACGGGCCTGCTCCGGTCGGTGGACACGGTGAGCGTGTCGCCGGTCGTTCCGCGGTCGCCGTTGTACGCGACCACGCCGACGCTGCCCCGGGCGCTGGCCGCGACCGGTACGCCGCCCAGCCGGACCGCGTGGCTGCGACCGCGCGCGTCGAAGGCGTCGAAGCCGTCCCACACGGCCAGGTGGCGCAGCGGCTCGGCCTCGTTCTCGTACGCGACGACCAGCGTCCAGCCGCCCCACGCGCCGGCCTTGGAGTGCCCCATGGCCACGTTGACCTGCGCGACGGTGTAGAGCCCCGCCCCGCTGGCGCGCACCAGCGGCGTGACGTCGGCCGATGCCTGGAAGGCGTCCGCCCCGTTGGCGGTGCGGTGTCCGACCAGGGTGTCGGCCCTGACGTGCTGGTAGCTGCCGCCCGGCTCGGCGATGAGGGCCTTGCCGTTGTCCTTGGGCGGCTTCTGCTCGCCGACGCGGAGGTTGCCGCCCCAGTACAGGCGCGCGTAGGACACCCGGGAGCCGGACGGGATCCGGACCTCGCCGCGGCTGGAGTTGTAGGTGTTCGGGTCCTGGTCGACGTCGACGTAGAACATGTCGAAGTCGTTGTTGGCGGCCGTCCCGCCGCCGCGCGCGGAGGGGCACGACACGGCGCGCTCGGCCATCGGCTCGCGGCAGGTGATGGAGGTGTTGGCGGCGCGGGTGATCCCGCCGTGCTGGAGGGAGTGGTAGCGCTGCTTGAACTCGATGCTCGCCGCCTCGGCGGCGGGGGGCGCGGGCGCGGCCACGGCGGCGCCGGGCGCGGCGACCACCGCGAGGGAAAGGGCGCACCACGTCACGCGCCGCAGCAGGGGGGCCAGGGAATTACGCATGACCGGGGGTGCCCTTTCGGGAAAGGCCGAACCAGGAGGGGGACCATAAGAGGGAATGGAATGCGAAAGTCACACCGGACCCGTAACTTCCCGCACTTGTTCGTTCAAATGACATCAGGAGGAGAGCAACACTAGCGGCTTTGAGGATTAATCAAGGAAGGCTGACAAGTGTGTCGGATTGGTGAAGTGACTAACGCCCGAAGGCGCCCGCAATCACGGTTCGCGGGCGCGCGTGGCAACCGCGCGCCGACAGATCACCCTTTTGGGCCCACAACTCTCTCGGGCGACGCCCGTTGATCCATGCGCCGGGCACCCCGCCCTGCCGAGCATCAACTGACCAAGGAGCAACTCTCCATGTCGCGTACCGCGAAGGCCCTCGCCCTCTCCACCGTTGCCGTCGCCGCCATGGCCGGCAGCGCCGGCATCGCCGCCGCCGACGCCGGTGCCCAGGGTGCCGCCACCAACTCCCCCGGTGTCATCTCCGGCAACGCCGTCCAGGTCCCGGTCCACGTCCCGGTCAACGCCTGCGGCAACACCGTCAACGTCATCGGTCTCCTGAACCCGGCGTTCGGCAACACCTGCGTCAACAGCTGACGCTTCGGCAGCACGCCCTGAGCGACGGCCGTTCTCCCCCGAGGAGGACGGCCGTCGTGCGTTCCCCAAGGTCCCTCCGACGGCCGCCATGCCCCCGAATGGCAGTCGCTCGGTTGCGGTCGGTCCCCACCGCTTTCACGGTGAACACAAGATCCGACGCATCACCGAAGGGAACATCCATGCGTGCTCTGCCCGTACGGCGCATCGCGACGTCCGTCCTCTGCGCCTCTCTCCTCCTCGGGACAGCCGGCCCCGTCATCGCCGCCGAGAGCGACTCTCCGCATGGCAGCTCCCAGGAGGCGGCCCGCGCGCCGGTCCCCGGTGCGGACAAGCTGCTGGCCCAGGCCAAGACCCTGGGCGACGCCGGCGGCGTGCTCACCCCCGTCACCGATCTGCTCACCGCCGTACTCAAGGCCGACGCCGGGAAGCTGACGCCCGAGCAGGCCACGAAGCTCGCCGCCCCGGTGAAGGACGCCATCACCAAGGCCTCGGCCGCGGCCCCCAAGGCCCCGGAGCTCCCCGAGACCCCGGCGGCACCCGAGACCCCGGCGCTCCCGCAGGCCCCGGCCCTCCCCAAGGCCCTGTCCGACGACGACAGGGCGGCGGCGGCCGACCCGAAGGCCGACGCCCTGAAGGCGCTCCAGACCGCGGTCGACACCCTGGTCAAGGCCGCCACCAGCGGCGACGTCAAGGCGGTGACCGGCGCGGTGCCGACCGTGCTCACCGGTCTGGTCAACCTCGTCGCGGCCACGCTGCTCGGCGGCGGTCTCCCGGCACCCGACCTGGCGGGCCTCCCGGCCCTGCCGAAGGCACCGGAGCTGCCGGCCGCCGGACTGCCGCAGGCACCCCAGCTCCCGGCCGCCGGTCTGCCCCAGGCGCCCGCGCTCTCCTGAGCCGCTGCCGGTTTCCCGTCGCGTCGGCCCTCACGGCCGGCGCGACGGGTTTTTCACGTGCGAATGACCGTGCTCCACGGGGAGTTCGTGCGTCCATCTCATAAGAGAATGAGACACCGCCTTCGTTCGGGTGGGTTCCGGGAATTTCCGCCGCACAGAGTTTCCGCCGTACAGAGCGCTCGTTACCCAAGGCGAAGTGGAAATCCCCCCAGGCGACCGTGTGTCGCCGCAGAAAGGAACACGATGAAGCCCCTGAAGGCTGCCGCCGTCGTCGCCGGGTCCATGGTCATCGCAGGTGCCGCCGCACCCGCTTTCGCCGCCGACCTCACGCCCACCAGCCTGAACGGTGCCCTGGACACGATCACCGCCCAGCAGACGCTCGACGCCGCGCCGGTGGCCACCAACGCCCTCGACAAGGAGAACAAGGACTCGGTCGTCAACACCGTGTCGGGCGCGGCGGACAGCCTGCACGCGGGTGGCGGCGCCGGCAAGCTCCTCGGCGGCCTCCCCGTCGCGAAGTAGAGCTTCTCCTCTGCTCCTTGTCACCACCCCGAGCCGTACCGCCGCGAGCGAACGGCACGCGGCAGCGAGGGCCGGTCCCGCGGGCACATGCCACGGTACCGGCCCTCGGGCTTGTCTCCGGCCCGATTCACCCTCCCCGGCGCCCAGTTCGACTGGAGAGCCCCGGAGTTCGACCGGCCCGTGACCCGATCGTGTGATCGCGCGCCCGCACTCACCCAGTCAAGTGAACGGCGGGAACGGGACGCCCGGGCACCTCGCTACCGTTCCAAGATGACCTCGACATCGAGCGAAACCCGCACCTTCCGAGCCGCCGATCTGGGCACTCTCACCGTGGTCGCCTGGAGCGGTGAACACCCCGAGGAAGAGCACGACATGCCCTTCCTCCTCGCCTACTCGCTCGGTGACGGCGAAGGCGGCCCCGAGGCGGCGACCGCGGCCATCGAGACCCTCCTCCAGAACACCGGACTGCCCATCGGCGGCCCCGTCGTGGAGAGTTCGCGCAACCCGAGCCTGCCCGTCACCCTCCTCGTCGAGGCCGGCCAGGCGGTCCTGAACATGCCCTATCTCAACGCCCAGTGCGTCGTACCGCCGGAGTGGCTCGCCGCGGTGGAGGCACGCGGTCACGCCTACTTCATGTTCACCACGCGCCCCTGGCCCGAGGCCAAGCCCGGCGTCCCCCTCGCCGAGGGCGCGCTCGCCGCCTTCGCGGGCGCCGAGGAGACGATGACGCGGGCCGCGCACTGCCTGCTCACCTCGAAGAGCCTGCGCGGCTAGGACCGGGAGTCACCGCCAGGGCCCGCACACGCCTGGGGTCCGCCGGTCGGGACAGACCGGCGGACCCCAGTACCCGTGACGCGGTGGTTCGGCGCTCGCCGTCAGAGCAGACCGAGGCCCAGGTCCGCGTCCAGCAGGTGGTGGTCGTGGTGGTGATGGTGGTGGTCGCCCCAGCAGCCACCGTGGTCGCACGGGTGGGAGGCCACCTTCCGCGCCGGAACGTCCGCGGCCTGCGCGGCGGTGGTGAGCGGAACCGCCACGGCGAAGGTGAGCACGGCGGTCGCCGCCGCACGACGAAGCTTGATGTTCATGGGGGATCTCCTAGATCCGTCGGGGACGCGTCCGACGCTAATCAGCCCCACAGACCCTGTCCTGCCGAGAGATCGCCGACTACTGCAAAAGGGTGCCGCGCGCGCCGCGGGTCAACCCAGTGAGGACCGCAGCGATGCAGACCAAGACGTCCCTTCCCGAAGCCCGCAAGCCCGGGGTCCGTGAGCCCGGGGCCCGGGTGCCCGAGGCCCCCTTAGGGCAGGTGGATCCGCCCTCCGGTGCCGCAGGCGGGAGCCGGGCGTTCGCGCTGCTTCTGGTGATCACGGGCGCGGCCGGCCTGCTGGCCGCCTGGGTGATCACGCTGGACAAGTTCAAGCTGCTCGAAGACCCGGACTTCTCGCCGGCGTGCAGCCTCAATCCGGTGGTCTCCTGCGGCAACATCATGAAGAGCGAGCAGGCCGCCGTCTTCGGATTCCCGAACCCGATGCTGGGCATCGCCGCGTACGCCGCCGTGATCTGTGTCGGCATGGGCCTGCTGGGCGGGGCGCGCTTCCCGCGCTGGTACCACCTGACGCTGAACGCGGGCACGCTCTTCGGCGTCGCCTTCTGCACCTGGCTCCAGCACCAGTCGCTCTACGAGATCAACTCGCTGTGCCTGTGGTGCTGCCTGGCCTGGGTCGCCACGATCGTCATGTTCTGGTACGTGACCTCGTTCAACGTCCGCAACGGCTTCCTGCCCGCACCCCGCGGACTGCGGACGTTCCTGGGCGAGTTCACCTGGGTCTTCCCGGTCCTGCACGTCGGCATCGTCGGAATGCTGATCCTCACGCGCTGGTGGGACTTCTGGACCAGCTGACATCCCCTTAAGGCAGCACGCGCAAGGAGGCATCACCATGGTCGGAACAGCAGGTGGACGGCGCCCGGGGTGGCTCACGCGCCGGGCCACGACGGGCGGCCTCATCGGCGTCGCCGTGGCCGCCGTGACGGGGCAGGCGGCCCTCCAGTGGTGGTCACGGCGACCGGACCGGCAACCGCCGTCCGACGACCTCGGTGACGGCGGGTTCGACGAGGTGTACGCGGGCCGGCACATCCGGGGGTCGAGGGCCGCCGCGGGCAGCGGACACGCGGGCGCCGCCTGGGACATCACCGTCGACGGGCGTCCGCTGCATCTGATGCGGCGCGCCGACGGCGGCTATCTCAGCATGATCGACCACTACCAGTCGTATCCGACGCCCCTCATCGCCACCCGCCGAGCGGTGGACGAACTCGGCCGCGGCCAGCGGCTGCGCGGCGAGAGCGCCTGAACGTCCGACCGCCGCCCCCGCATCCCCGGCCCGCAGGAGCGAACCCCCGTGGTGTACACGCGCAAGAACCAGGCCCGGCTCACCAGCGCCGAGAAGCGACGCTTCGTCAACGCGGTGCTCGACCTCAAACGCAGGGGCGAGTACGACGAGTTCGTCCGGATCCACGTCGAGCACTACGTCTCCGACGGGGACAGCGGGCTCAGGGTGGCCCACATGACGCCTTCGTTCCTGCCCTGGCACCGCCGGTTCCTCCTGGAGTTCGAGCGGGCCCTGCAACGGATGGACGCGTCGGTGACCGTCCCGTACTGGGACTGGACGGCGGACCGGGAATCCACCGCCTCGCTCTGGGGCAGCGGCCTCATGGGCGGCAACGGCCGGCGCTCCGACCGGCGGGTCACGACCGGTCCCTTCGCCCGCTCGAACGGCATCTGGGTCATCAAGGAAGGGGAGACGGACGGCGACTTCCTCATGCGCGACTTCGGCCGCCCGCAGAACCCGATCGACCTGCCCACCGAGGCGACCCTGGACTGGGCGATGCGCGACCCGGTCTACGACACCGAGCCCTGGGACTCCACCTCGTCCACCGGCTTCCGCAACAAGCTGGAGGGGTGGACCTCCGGCGTCGGCAACGCCAAGTGGCGCAACCACAACCTGGTCCACCGCTGGGTCGGCGGGCACATGCTCGGCGGCGCGTCGGTCAACGACCCCGTCTTCTGGCTCAACCACGCCTTCGTGGACCTGCTGTGGGACCGCTGGCAGGAGAGGCACCCGCGGTCCGCGCCCTACCTGCCCGAGCAGCCGCCGGGTCCCGGGCACGGCCCGCTGAACGGCCGTATCTGCGCACGTCACGAGGGGATGCCGCCGTGGGACGCGAAGCCGGACGACCTGATCGGCCACCGGGGCATCTACCGGTACGCGTGAGCGTGACGCGGTCCCACCGGGACGCGCACCCAGCAGGTCCTTGGCGCGGGGCGCGGAAAAGCCCCCGGCGGTCGTGGACCGCCGGGGGCTCATGCACGGGGGGTCAGCCGCCGTAGCCGCCCGGGGCGCCCGGGTGACCGCCGTGGCCGCCGTCGGCGTTGACGCACTGGTTGCCGAACGCCGGGTTCAGCAGACCGATGACGTCCACAGTGTTGCCGCACACGTTGACCGGGACGTGGACGGGGACCTGGACGAGGTTGCCCGAAAGGACGCCGGGCGAGCCCACGGCCGCACCCTCGGCGCCCGCGTCCGCCATGGCCATGCCGGTGCCACTGAGCACCACGGCGCCCGTGCCGAGGGCAACAGCGGCTGCCTTCGCGATGCGAGACATCACGTTCTCCTTTGAATTGACGAGTACCGCCGCATGCACGCGGCCGTACTGTCCCTTCAACGGCGTCATCGACCGCAGGTAACGGCACTCATCGGTACATCATTGGTGAAATCGGCCGAACGCCCGTGACCACCGCTGTTCCGAGCCCGTTGCGCAGCACATGATCTCAACACGACGCATCGCCGCCGCCCTGGCTCTCGCCGCCGGCGCCACCGCCCTGGCCGCGCCCGCCGCGAGCGCCGCCGACATCTCCCCGACCGGCACGCTGGACTCGCTGGCCGCGTCCTCGGTCCCCGAGGAGCACCGCGCCGAGCTGCCCACCGTCACCGAGCAGCTCAACGGCGTCAACGGCCTGTACGAGCTCCAGCAGCTGCACCAGCTGACCGACCTGGCCGCCCCGGTCACGGGCCTGGTGCCCGCGGTGGAGTACTGATCCGCCGCTGATGCACCCCTGCGCGCAGGCGGGGCCAGGTCCTTTCGGGCCGGGCCCCGCCTTTCGTGTGCCGCCCCGTGTGCGGCGGTGGACGGTCGCCGTGCTCCGGATACTCCGGTGACAACACGGCGTACGGCTTTCTAGACTCGCCGGGCGGGCCGCGACGGGAAGTCGGCGGCACGCGCACGCCGATCGGACGATCGGCCGACCGAACGATTCAGCACGTCAAGTGAGGGGGGCCGGGCCATGCGTGAACGCACAGCTGCCCACGCTCCCCGGTCCCGGTTCGACGTGATCCTGGTGTCTTCGTGCGTGCGGTGCCGGCTGCGCGGCCGTCACCGGAACTCCGCGGCGACCCTCTGATCCACGGACGCACGTCTCCCCTGTGAGCACGTGCGCCCGAGTACGCCCGAGTACGCCCGGACATTCGCGCTGCCCCGCCCCCATCACACCGAAAGGCCACGGGCCGTGCGCACCACCGTCAACACCCGGACCACACACCTGCCTCCGCGTTCTTCCGGCACCTGTGCCGACGTACGCAATCTCGGCATCCTCGCCCACGTCGACGCGGGCAAGACCACCGTCACCGAACGGATCCTGTTCCTGACCGGTGCCACCCACAAGAGAGGTGAGGTCCATGACGGCACGACCGTCACCGACTTCGACGCGCAGGAGCGCGACCGCGGGATCACCATCTTCGCCGCGGCCGTCAGCTGCGCCTGGGACGGCCACCGCATCAACCTGATCGACACCCCGGGGCACGTCGACTTCGCCGACGAGGTGGAGCGCTCGCTGCGGGTGCTCGACGGCGCGGTCGCGGTGTTCGACGCCGTCGCGGGCGTGGAGCCGCAGAGCGAGTCGGTGTGGCGGCAGGCCGACCGGTACGAGGTGCCGCGGATCGCGTTCGTCAACAAGCTGGACCGTGCGGGCGCCGACCTCGACACGGCGGTCGCGTCGATACGGGAACGCCTGCACACGGTCCCGCTGGTGGTGCAGCTGCCGATCGGGCGCGATGACGCGTTCACGGGAGTCGTGGATCTGCTGGGCATGCGGGCGCTGATCTGGCACGCGGGCAGCGACACGTACGAAGTGGCGCCGGTCCCCGAGGCGCTGCGCGAGGAGGCGCACCGGCGCAGGCGCGCCCTTGAGGAAGCGGTGGCGGAGCTGCACGCGGCGGCGATGGAGGAGTACTGCACGACGTCGGCGCTCTCCACCGCCGCGCTGACGGCCGCGCTGCGCGACCTCACCCTCAGCCGCGAGGGGCTCGTGGTGCTGTGCGGGTCGGCCTACCGCAACCGCGGGATCGAGCCGCTGCTCGAAGCCGTCGTGGCCTATCTGCCGTCCCCGGCGGACGTGCCCGCGGTGCGCGGCACCCTGGGCGACGCCGTGCAGGAGCGGGCGGCCGACCCGGAGGCGCCGTTCGTGGGCCTGGCGTTCAAGGTGAACGCGACGGCGACCGGACGCCTGACGTACGTACGCGTGTACGCCGGAACGATCACGAAGGGAGACACGGTGATGGACGCGGGAACGGGCCGGACCGAGCGCGTCGGCCGGATCCTGCGGGTGCGGGCCGACCGCCACGCGGAGCTGGACCGGGCCGCCGCGGGCGACATCGTGGCCGTGGTGGGCCTGAAGACGGCCCGCGCGGGCACGACGCTGTGCTCCCCCGCGGCGCCGCTGGTCCTCGAACCTCCGGCGGTGGCCGTCTCGGTGGTCTCCGTGGCGGTCGAGGCCCGCAGGAGCGTGGACACCGGCCGGCTGTCGGCGGCGCTGGCACGTCTGGTCGAGGAGGATCCGTCCCTCGCGGTGCGGGTCGACCGCGAGACGGGCCAGACGGTCCTCTCCGGCATGGGCGAGCTGCACCTGGAGGTGGCGGTGGAGAAGATCCGCCGGGCCCACGGCATCGAGGTCGGCGTCGGCCGTCCGCAGGTGGCGTACCGCGAGACCGTCGTGCGCGGGGTGTCGGGTCTGGTCTACCGGCACGTCAAACAGGACGGTGGCGCGGGCCAGTTCGCGCACGTCGTCCTGGACGTCGAACCGCTGGCGGCCGAGCCGGGCACGCCGCTGACGTTCGCCTTCGGCGCCACGGTCACCGGGGGCCGGGTGCCGCAGGAGTACATCCGCGCGGTCGAGGCCGGCTGCCGGGACGCGCTCGCGGAGGGTCCCCTCGGCGGGCATCCGGTGACGGGCCTGCGCGTCACGCTCACCGACGGGGCGACCCATCCCAAGGACTCCTCGGAGATGGCGTTCCGGGCGGCGGGCCGGTTCGCGCTGCGTACGGCACTGCGCGCGGCGACGATGCAACTCCTGGAACCGGTGGTGGAGTTGACGGCGACGCTGCCGGACGACGCGGTGGGCGGTGTGCTCGGCGACCTGGCGGCGCGCCGCGGCCGGGTCACGGACTCGGCCACGCGCTCCGGGACGGCCACGGTCACGGCGACGGTGCCGCTGTCCGAGCTGTTCGGCTACGCGTCGCGACTGCGCAGCCGTACGCAGGGGCGGGGCACGTTCACCAGCCGCCCGCTGGGATACGCGCCGGCACCGGCCGGGGTGCATGACCGCTAGGTGAGCGGGAGAAGCGGGGTCACGCCCCCACGGCGTGGCCCCGCTTCGATGCCGCCCCTAGCGGGCCACCCTTACCGGAGGGAGAAACTCCTGGTGGAGGACTTCTTCGCACCTCCTCCGTTGATCACGAACTGCGATCCGGGTTCCTTGAAGATGTCGCCGTCCCGCGAACCGCTGATCGACACGTCGGTGAGCGTGGCGCTGCCCCGCGCGCCGCTCATGGCGAGGATGCCGGAGCCGTTGTTGGACTTGGAGATCGTCACGTCGGAGATCTTCACGTCCGGCATGGTGCCGCCACCCGTCTTGAACTGGATGCCGTCGTACGTCGAGTCGTGGATGTCGGTGTCGCGGATCGTGACGCCGGGGATGTCCGGGCCCTGCGCGAACAGCGTGATGGCGCCGAACTCCTGGTCCTCGTTCCAGAACGCGCCGCCGGTGCGGTAGAGCCCGTTGTTGGCGATCAGCGTCTGCCCGGTGAAGGGGATCGGGTCGTGGTCGGTCGCGAGCATGATGCCGGGGTAGTTCATGGTGTCGTACACGAGGTTGTTCTCGATCTTGTTGCCGTAACCGCCGTACACCGCGATGCCGTTGGCCCGCCACGGCAGCTGGACCGTGTTGTTGCGGAAGGCGTTGTCGTGGCCGACGTCCACCGAGGTGTCCTTGACGTACTTGCTGGCCCACACGGCGAGCGCGTCGTCGCCGGTGTTGCGGAACGACGAGTTGAAGACGGTGGAGTTGCGGGTGCCGTTGGTGAAGTTCACCCCGTCCGCGTACGTGTTGCGGATCCGCATGCCGCTGAACTCCAGGCCGTCGCCGGGGCCCCACAGCTCGGGGATGTTGCTGTAGTCGCGGCCGACCCAGGCACCGACGTTGGCGTGCTCGATCCACACGTCGTTGATCTTCGTGTTCTTGCCGAAGCGGCCGTTGAGGCCGACGCCGCCCTCCGCGTTGCCGTCGCCGCCGCGGATGGCGCCGGAGCCGAAGATGGCGATACCGGAGATCTTGGTGTTGTCGTCGATGTCGAAGCCGAAGTTGCCCTCGTGCGGATGGTTGATGCCGCCCGCCTCGTGCGGCGGGGTCAGCGTGTAGAGCTGGGAGTGCCACATGCCCGCGCCGCGGATCGTGACGTCACGGATGCCCACCTGGTTGAACTGGCCGCGGTTCAGCGGGTCGTCGGTGAGGATCTTCTGCTCCTGGCGCCACTGCCCGGCCGGGATCCACACGCAGGCGATGTCGCCCTTCTGGTCGGCCGTCACCGCGCGCTGGATGGCGGAGGTGTCGTCGATACCGTCGTTCGGGATGGCGCCGTACTGGGTGATCGAGGTGCACTCGGCGGGCTTGCTCGCCGCGGGGGCCACCTGCTCCAGGTCGACCAGGTCGACGACGTAGAACGCGGCGTCGTCACCGGCGTCGCGCTGGAGCTTGAACTTGGTGCCCTGCGGATACGTCTGCGTGAGCAGCGCGTGCGACTCGTCGAAGAGCCGCCGCGCGTCGCCGCCGGGGGTGTTGGTCAGGCCCTCGGGCTGGTCGGTGTTGCCGTACAGCCAGCTGTGCTTGGAGGAGAGGGTCAGCTTCTGCACGAACTTGCCGTCGGCGTAGAGGCTGAGGGTCTTCTCCTGGCCACCGCCGCCGGGCGCGTCGGGTATGGAGTTGCGTACGACGATGGAGTTGGCGGCGCTGGTCGAGGTGAACTCGACGAACTGGCCGGTGGAGGTGAGGCGCACGGACTTGCGCCCCGAGGACTCGGTCGCGTAGTTGGTGTGGCCGAAGGTGCGCTCGGCGTCGGCTTGGAGGAGCGTGCCCTCGTACCGCCCGTCCTCGGCCTCGTACTCGACGTACGGCACGGCCGCCCCGCGTCCGACCACGATGGAGCGGGCGAAGACGTTGTTGTTCTCGTTGGTCTCGGCGACCGTGTTCGTGGCGTCGGCGGTCGCGGTGAGCGTGGCGCCGCCGCTGACGGCGGTCCAGCTGCCGCTGATGGTCACCGTGGCCGTCTCACCGGCGGCGATGGCGGGAGCCGTGCCGGTGAGGGTGGCGCCGCCGACCGTCAGCCGGGTCACCGATCCGGCGCTCACGCCGCTGGTGCCGCGGTTGTGGACCTTCGCGGCGAAGGTGACCTTGGCGCCGACGGCGGGGTTCGCCGGGTCGGAGGTGATGCCGGTGACTTCCAGATCGGGCCCGGGGCTCTGACTGACCGTCAATTTGCTGTCGGCCGTACGGCTGTTGTTGTCGTCGTTCTGCTCGTCGACGGTGTCGGTCGGGTCGACCACGGCGGAGACGGTGTAACTCCCCTGCGCGCGCTTGCCGATGGCGACCTTCACGACGGCCGACTCGCCGGCGCCGAGGGCGGGTACCGCGGCGCTGCCCGCGACCGTGCCGCCGAGGCTGACGTTCACGGTGGTGGCGGCTGCTGCCGCACTGCCGGTGTTGCGGACCGTCGCGTTCACGGTGACCGGGTCGCTCTCGGAGGGCTGCGCGGGGTCCCAGGTGAGGTTCGAGACGGTGAGGTCGGGGTTGGGCGCCGGGGTCCCCATGACCTGGAACTCGGCGGCCTGGGCGCCGTATCCGGAACTGTTGCTGAAGATCTTCAGCTGTACGTCGGCGTATCGGCCGCTGACCGGGATGGTCACCGAGTTCTGGTTCCCGGACGGGCTGAAGGAGTGGTCGGCGCGGGCTTTGACGGACGTGAAGCCCTGCGCCGACTGCTCACGGCCGAGGACCTCGATGCTCTGCGTGCGGGTCGCCCAGGCGGGGTCGGAGTTGAGCTTGACGACGACCGAGGTCAGGTCGGCGTTGGCGCCGAGCTTCACCGTGAGCGTCGACGGGTGGCCGCTCGACTCCCAGTAGGTGTTGGTGTTGTTGTCGTTGGCGTTCGGGGCGAAGTAGTTCTGCGTCGACGAGGACGCCTCGATCGGCTTGTTCAGGGCGAGGTTCACGGGCTCGGCGGCGGGCCGCGCGGCAGCCGCGCCACCGCCGAGGGGCACGAGCCCCAGGGCGGTCAGTCCGGCACAGAGCGCGGCGGTGATCAGCCGCCGGCCGCGTCGTTGCTTACGTCTCATGGCGTCCTCTTGTTCCACGGGGGTGTCGCACGGGGGGTGCGGTGGAGGGAGTGCGGTGGAGGGAGTGCGGTGGAGAGTGGTGCGGTAGATGGGGTGCAGTGGAGGGGGCACAGCCGGATTGCAGAAGATGCGGGATTTCCGACACACAGTCAGTTTTTTGCGGCTGCGGGCCACAGATTTGCCCCACGCCCCGGGAATGTCAACGCTTCGCACACACCACTCAACCCCTGTACGCAGCAAGGGTTTTCGACTTGCGCTGCGGTTGCGTAGCGGACGGCAGGGGCTTGGGGCTGGCCAGTGGGGGTCGGCGGGATGGGACGGAGGGCACACCTGTCACCACACGTCACCCCGGGCAGCAAATTTCTTGCTCGATCCCATCAAAAATTTGCGTGCCCCTGCCAGTCATACGCCGAAGGAAAAGCGCCACGCCCGCACGCCCGCCCCGCTGATCGGCGCCTGGCGTGCGCACATCCCGGTATGGGCATCCTCGCCCCGGCGCCATCCCGGCACGGGAAAGAGCAAAGGGCCCGACTCCGAAGAGTCGGGCCCTTTCTGAACTGCATGGTCGCCGGGCAGCGGCGCGGTGATGCGGGATGCGTCGGCCGTCACACGTTGAAGCGGAACTCCACCACGTCGCCGTCCTGCATCACGTACTCCTTGCCCTCCATGCGGGCCTTGCCCGCCGCGCGGGCGTCGGCGACCGAGCCCGTTTCGACCAGGTCCTCGAAGGAGATGACCTCGGCCTTGATGAAGCCCTTCTGGAAGTCCGTGTGGATCACGCCCGCCGCCTCGGGGGCCGTGGCGCCCTGGGGGATCGTCCAGGCGCGGGATTCCTTGGGGCCTGCCGTGAGGTAGGTCTGGAGGCCGAGGGTGCGGAAGCCCACGTGGGCGAGAGTGGCGAGGCCCGGCTCTTCCTGGCCCACCGACTGGAGGAGTTCGAGTGCCTCGTCCTCCTCCAGCTCCACCAGCTCCGACTCCAGCTTGGCGTTCAGGAAGATCGCCTCGGCCGGGGCGACCAGGGCGCTCTGCTCCGCCTTGAACGCGTCGTCCGTCAGCTCGTCCTCGTCCACGTTGAAGACGTAGAGGAAGGGCTTGGTGGTCAGGAGGTGCAGGTCGTGGAGGAGCTCCTCGCGGCCCGAGCCCTGGACGATGCCCGCCGAGAAGAGCGTGTCACCCTTCTCCAGGATCGCCTGGGCCTCCTCGACCGCCTTGACCTTGGGCGCCACGTCCTTCTTGATCCGCGACTCCTTCTGGAGGCGCGGCAGGACCTTCTCGATCGTCTGGAGGTCCGCGAGGATCAGCTCGGTGTTGATCGTCTCGATGTCGTCCTTGGGCGAGACCTTGCCGTCCACGTGCACGACGTTCTCGTCCTTGAAGGCGCGGATGACCTGGCAGATGGCGTCCGACTCGCGAATGTTCGCGAGGAACTTGTTGCCCAGGCCCTCGCCCTCGCTCGCGCCGCGCACGATGCCGGCGATGTCGACGAAGTCGACCGTCGCCGGGAGGACCTTCTGCGAGCTGAAGATTTCCGCCAATTTCGTGAGGCGGGGGTCGGGGACGCCGACCACGCCGACGTTCGGCTCGATCGTGGCGAACGGGTAGTTGGCCGCAAGCACGTCGTTCTTGGTCAGGGCGTTGAACAGGGTCGACTTGCCGACATTGGGCAGACCGACGATTCCGATCGTGAGCGACACGTTGCGACTTCCCGTACGTGAGTGCTGGGGGTGGACGGCCCGGAGGGCCGGAGCGACCGTAGGGCAGTCCCCCAGTCTACGGCGTGCGTGCCCCGCCCTCGTCGGCGTACCGCCCTCCTTTCGAACGCATGGCCAAGGTCGGCCAAAGGGCGTGTCCCAGGCAGGATTATCGGTATGGCTCGACCTAGGTTGGTCCGGTGGAGCAACACAGGACGCGTCCCCCTCAGCCTCCGGCCCGGCCGCGACGCACCGCGCCCCTGCCCCCGCAGGGCAGGCCCGCCGATGCGGCGACGGTCTACCGCGCCGCCTCCCGTCCCCGCCGCCCGATGCCCCCCTTCGTCCGCAGACTGCACGCGCTGCCGCTCTACCGCGTCCTGCGCGGGATGCCGAACCCGCGTCTCACGGGGCTCGGCAGCGCTCTCTTCTGCGCCGCGACGATGTTCCTGCTCGCCTGTCTGCTGTGGCTGCTCTTCGGGGGTTCCGCCGTCGCGTACGGCGTGCTCTTCGTGCTGGTGAGCGGTCTGACCGCGTTCTGGGTGCGGCCCGCCGACCTGGTGACCGCGCCGATCGCCGTGCCCATCGCCTTCGCCGTCGGCCTCGTGCCGATCTCCGGAGGAAACGGCGGAGGCTTCGGCGGGCACTTCATGGGCCTGATCACCCTGCTCGCGCTGCACGCGGGCTGGCTGTACGGCGGGACGCTCGTCGCCGGTCTCGTCGTGCTCGGGCGGCGCGTCAAGCTCATGGGGCAGCGGCGCCGGGCGCGGGCCGCGTCCCCCGCCACCGCCGGGGCGCGGCCTCGGCCGCCCCAGGGCGCGAAACGGCGCATGCCCACCGCGTAGGCAGGCATGCGCCAGGCAGGCTTGCGGCGGTGAGGCATGCGCCAGGCAGGTTTGCGGCGGTCAGGCATCCGCCGGTCAGGTTCGCGGCGGTCAGGCATGCGCCGGTCAGGTTTGCGGCGTCTTGCCCTACGCCTTCTCCGCCGCCATCGCCGCGCCCACGATCCCCGCGTTGTTCTGAAGCTCCGCGGGGACCAGCTCGGCCCGGATGCCCTCGATCAGCGGCAGGAACTTGTGGGCCTTGCGGCTCACGCCGCCGCCGATGATGAACAGCTCGGGCGAGAACAGCATCTCCACGTGCGCCAGGTACTTCTGGACGCGGTGCGCCCAGTGCTCCCAGGTGAGGTCCTCGTCCTCCTTGGCCTTGGACGAGGCCCGCTTCTCCGCGTCGTGCCCGTGCAGCTCCAGATGGCCCAGCTCGGTGTTCGGGACGAGGCGGCCGCCGGTGAACAGGGCGCTGCCGATGCCCGTGCCGAGGGTGAGCAGGATGACCGTGCCCGTGCGGCCGCGGCCGGCACCGAAGTGCATCTCGGCGACGCCCGCCGCGTCCGCGTCGTTCAGGACGGTGACGGGGGCACCGCCGATCCGGTCCGAGACCAGCTTCTGGATGTCCGTGCCGATCCAGCTCTTGTCGACGTTCGCCGCCGTGCGCGCGGTGCCGCCGGTGATCACTCCGGGGAACGTGGCGCCGACCGGGCCCGTCCAGCCGAAGTGCTCGACGACCTCGCGCACCTTGTCGACCACGCCGTCGGGCGTCGCCGGTTGCGGAGTGAGCACTTTGTGCCGCTCTTTTGCCAGGTCTCCACGGTTCAGGTCCACGGGCGCGCCCTTGATCCCTGATCCGCCGATGTCCACACCGAAGATCTGCATGCGACCCACGTTACGGGCAGTGCCTGGCACGCGCGTTACTTCCGGGACAGCTCGGCGGCCTCGGCGCGCAGGTCGCGGCGGAGCTCCTTCGGCAGCGAGAAGGTGATCGACTCGTCGGCCGTCTTCACCGTCTCCACGTCCGCGTACCCCCGCTCGGCCAGCCACTCGATGACGCCGTCCACCAGGATGTCGGGGACGGAGGCGCCCGAGGTGAGACCGACCGTGGACACGCCCTCCAGCCACGCCTCGTCGATCTCGTCCGCGCCGTCCACCAGGTGGGAGGCGGGGGCGCCCGCGTCCAGGGCGACCTCGACCATGCGGATGGAGTTCGAGGAGTTCTTGGAGCCGACGACGATGACGAGCTCGGCGTCCTCCGCCAGCTTCTTCACCGCGATCTGGCGGTTCTGCGTGGCGTAGCAGATGTCGTCGCTCGGCGGGGAGATCAGGCCGGGGAACTTGGTCTTGAGGGCGTCGACCGTCTCCATGGTCTCGTCGACCGACAGCGTGGTCTGGGAGAGCCAGACGACCTTGTCCGGGTCGCGGACCTCGACGTTCGCGACGTCGTCGGGGCCGTCGACCAGCGTGATGTGGTCGGGCGCCTCACCGGACGTGCCGATGACCTCCTCGTGGCCCTCGTGGCCGATCAGGAGGATGTCGAAGTCGTCCTTGGCGAACCGGACGGCTTCCTTGTGGACCTTCGTGACCAGGGGGCACGTCGCGTCGATCGTCGCCAGTTTCCGCTCGGCGGCTTCCGCGTGGACCGTCGGCGCCACGCCGTGCGCGGAGAACATGACGATGGAGCCCTCGGGGACCTCCGCCGTCTGGTCGACGAAGATGGCCCCCTTCTTCTCCAGGGTCTGCACCACGTACTTGTTGTGGACGATCTCGTGGCGGACATAGATCGGGGCCCCGTACTGCTCAAGGGCCTTCTCGACGGCGATCACGGCACGGTCCACACCCGCGCAGTAGCCGCGGGGGGCGGCGAGCAGGACTCGGCGGGCAGGAGTCGAAGCAGTCATACCCCCATCGTAAGGCCGAGCCCAGCGCGTCAAAGATCGCCTTCTTGGGGAGACTGGAGGCCTGCGTTCACTTACGGAGGCACGATGTCCGGTTACTCCGGCAACTCAGACAGGGCGGCCGGCGCCCACCCCGGCGCCACCGGCGAGGGCGAGGGCGGCGGCGACGGGCTGCGTCGCAGCCTCGGTTTCCGCGATCTCGTCGTCTACGGGCTGCTGTTCATCGCCCCGATGGCGCCGGTCGGAGTCTTCGGAACGCTCGACGCCAAGTCGCACGGCGCCGTGGCCCTCGTCTACATCATCGCCACCGTCGCGATGGCGTTCACCGCCTTCAGCTACGCCCAGATGGTGAAGGTGGTCCCGCAGGCGGGTTCCGTCTTCGCCTACGCGCGCGTGGGGCTCGGCAACGGCCCGGGGTTCATCGCCGGGTGGATGGCGATGCTGGACTACCTCCTCATCCCGGCCGTCGCCTATCTCTTCTCCGGCATCGCGATGGAGGCACTCGTGCCGTCCGTCTCCCGGTGGGTGTGGACGGCGATCGCGGTCCTGGTGACGACCGCGCTGAACCTGTGGGGCGTACGGGCGGCGGCGCGGGTCGGGTTCCTGGTGCTCGCCATGGAGATCGTCGTCCTCCTCGTCTTCGTGGTGTCGGCGATCGTCGTACTGGCGCAGGACGGGGCGCAGCGGGACTGGCTCTCGCCGCTGAGCGGGGACGGCTCGCAGGGGGCGTTCGCGCTGGGTGCCGTGGTGGGGGCGGTGTCGGTGGCGGTGCTCTCGTATCTGGGCTTCGACGCGATCGCCTCGTTCGCGGAGGAGGTGACGGGAGGCTCGGCGAAGGTGGCGCGGGCGGTGCTGTTCTGCCTGGTGCTGGCGGGCGCCCTGTTCATCGCCCAGACGTACCTGGTGGCGCTCCTGGAGCCGGTGTCGTCGGCCCAGCTGGCCGCCGAGCCGGCCAAGCAGGGGTCCGCTTTCTACGATGCGGTCGACTCGGCGGTCGGGGACTGGCTGCACGATCTGGTGGCCGTGAGCAAGGCGATCGGTGCGGCGTTCGCCGCGCTGGCCGGGCAGGCGGCGGCGGGGCGGCTGCTGTTCGCCATGGCGCGCGACCGGCGGCTGCCGGGGGCCCTGTCCAAGACGGAGTCCGGGACTCCGCGGCTCGCGCTGCTGTGCGCGGCCGTGATCACGATGGTCGCCGCGGTGTGGGCGGCCCGGCGGGACGACGGGATGGATCACCTGGTCTCGGTGGTGAACGTCGGGGCCCTGACGGCGTTCGTCTTGCTGCACGCGAGCGTGGTGGGGTGGTTCGCCGTCCGGCGGCAGGGGGGCCCGGTGAGCTGGTGGCGGCATGTTCTGGTGCCGGTGCTCGGGGCGGCGATCACCCTGGCGGTGATCTTCGAGGCCGCGGGGTCCGCGCAGGTGGTGGGGGCGGTGTGGCTGGCCGTGGGGCTCATCGTGCTCTTTGCCCAGCGGGCTCGGCGGGCTGAGCGGGCTCAGCGGGGGGACGCCTAGCCGCAGCCTCCCGGCGATTCTCTCCCGCCCGCTCACCCGACACTCCGCGTCCGGTCAGCGACGCAAGAGCCGCAGAGGCCGGGGGCCTCGGTGTCCGCCCCCACCTCGCCGAAACGGGACCCCCCTCGTGTCAGAGGGTGCCGATACGCTCGGCGCATGGCTTTGAACACGTCCGCTGATGCCCCGCTGCCCGTCGGCGAGGTGTCGCGGCTCATCGGCGGGTGGATCGACCGGCTCGGTGCCGTGTGGGTCGAGGGGCAGATCACCCAGCTGTCCCGCAGGCCCGGCGCCGGCGTGGTCTTCATGACGCTGCGCGACCCCTCGCACGACATCTCCGTCAGCGTCACCTGCTACCGCCAGGTGTTCGACGCCGTCGCCGACGTCGTCTCCGAAGGCGCCCGAGTCGTCGTCCACGCCAAGCCCGAGTGGTACGCGCCCCGGGGCCAGCTCTCCCTGCGGGCCGTCGAGATAAAGCCCGTCGGCGTGGGAGAGCTGCTCGCGCGGATCGAGCAGCTGAAGAAGAGCCTCGCCGGGGAAGGGCTCTTCGCGCCCGAGCGCAAGAAGGCCCTGCCCTTCCTGCCGCAGCTCATCGGGCTCGTCACCGGCCGCGCCTCCGCCGCCGAGCGGGACGTCCTGGAGAACGCCCGGCACCGCTGGCCCGCCGTCCGCTTCGAGGTGCGCAACGTCCCCGTCCAGGGCGTGCACGCCGTCCCGCAGGTCGTCCAGGCGGTGAAGGAACTCGACGCGCTCGACGCCGTGGACGTGATCATCGTGGCGCGCGGCGGCGGCAGCGTGGAGGACCTGCTGCCGTTCTCGGACGAACAGCTCGTACGGGCCGTCGCCTCCTGCCGTACGCCCGTCGTCTCCGCGATCGGCCACGAGCCGGACAACCCCCTGCTCGACCACGTCGCCGACCTGCGCGCCTCCACCCCGACCGACGCCGCCAAGAAGGTCGTCCCGGACGTCGGCGAGGAGTACGAGCGCGTGCGGTGGCTGCGGGACCGGGCCCGGCGCTGCATGGACGCCTTCCTGGACCGCGAGGACCGCGGCCTCGCGCACGCGCTGGCCCGCCCCTCCATGGAGAATCCGCACCGCATGATCGAGGAGCGCGAGGAGCAGGTATCGGCGCTCGTCGACCGCAGCCGCCGCACGCTGGGGCATCTGCTCGACCGCGCCGAGTCGGAGCTGACGCACACCCACGCGCGCGTGGTGGGCCTCTCCCCCGCCGCGACGCTCCAGCGGGGGTACGCGGTGTTGCAGAAGGCCGACGGCGCGGTGGTCCGGGCGGCGGACGAGGTGATCCCCGGCGAGGAGCTGCGGGCCCGGGTCGCCGAGGGCGATTTCACCGTACGGGCCCTGGCCGGCGCGGGAGACCCGGAGGACCGGGAGGACCCGGCCGCCACAGCCGCGCCCGCCGTCACAGCCGCACCCTCCGAGTGAGACGCACCGCAGCACGCAGGACCCGCTGGCCACACGAACCGTAGGAGCCGTGCGAGCCGGGCGAGCAACAGACGTCGCGTGAGCCGCACAAGCCGCACGAGCCTCACAAGCCACATGAGCTGAACGAACCGACATTTAGGGTGGGCACATGACCAGCAAGACGGACGAGGCCACGAGCCCGGCGGACGCACTCGGCTACGAGCAGGCGCGGGACGAGCTCATCGAGGTCGTACGCCGCCTGGAGACGGGCGGCACCACGCTGGAGGAGTCGCTCGCCCTGTGGGAGCGCGGCGAGGAGCTGGCGAAGGTGTGCCGCCGCTGGCTCGACGGTGCCCGCGCCCGCCTGGACGCCGCCCTGGCCGGGGGCGAGGGCGAGGACGAGGACGACGCGGAGGGCGACGACGCCTGAGCCACGCCGCGCCCCTCCCGGCACCCCGCCCTGACCTGGTGCGTTGTGAAGCGGATCACCAAGCGGCCGATTTGGTTGAAACTTAAACCGCAACGCCGTACGGTCGGTACCGCAAGCTGATTCACGCCCCACGCACGCACCGAGAAGGTTGATCCATGTCTCTCGTCCTTGACCCCGCCGCGCAGGACCTGCTCTTCCGCGAGGCCCGCACCGCGAACTCCTTCACCGATGAGCCGGTCACCGACGAGCAGGTGCAGGCCATCTACGACCTGGTCAAGTTCGGCCCGACCGCCTTCAACCTGTCGTCGCTGCGCATCACGCTGGTCCGCTCCCCCGAGGCCCGCGAGCGCCTGGTCCAGCACATGGCCGAGGGCAACCAGCCGAAGACCGCGAGCGCCCCGCTCGTCGCGATCCTCTCCGCGGACAACGAGTTCCACGAGGAGCTGCCGGCGCTGTTCCCGCACTTCCCGCAGGCCAAGGACGTGTTCTTCTCGGAGCGTCCGGCCCGTGAAGGCGCCGCGCACCTCAACGCCGCCCTCCAGGCCGCCTACTTCATCATCGGCGTGCGTGCCGCCGGTCTGGCCGCGGGCCCGATGACCGGCTTCGAGGCCGCCGGCGTCCAGAAGGAGTTCCTGGACGGCGACCACACCCCGCTGATGATCGTCAACATCGGCAAGCCGGCCGAGAACGCCTGGTTCCCGCGCTCCCCGCGCCTGGAGTTCGACCAGGTCATCGAGACCGTCTGAGACATCTGAGACGTCTCAAGACATCTGAGACCGACGCCCGCCGACGAGCGGGCGGCACGAGTGAGGGCCCCGGCGACCACGCCGGGGCCCTCACTCGTCTCACCCGTGTCGTCTCTCGCGCGTCGCCTCACGCTCGTCGTCTCACGCGCGCTGCGACTCGTCCGGACGCGTCAGGACGTCTTCAGCGCCCGCGCCATCTCCGTAAGGCGGTCGAACGACGCCGTGCCCGCGATCACCGTCGTCGCGCCCTTGTCCTCGCGTACCAGGGCGTCGTACGTCCCGCCCTTGTAGCGGTGCCACGTCCGGTCGTTGATCTTCTCGGTGACCTTCGTCCGCTCGGCCCGCTGCGTGGCCTCTTCGATGAACTTGGACGGCTTCGCCGTGGACTGCTTGACCACGACGTACTCGTCGGACGGGTCGAGGAAGCCCAGGTGCCAGGCGTCGCCCTCGGCGCCGTTGAACCGCACCGACGTCGGCTTCCACGCCTTGGCCAGGCCCTCGGGGGCCGCCACCGGGTACGCCGCCGCCCTTCGCGCGCTCAGCAGCTCGATCCTGTAGTCGACGCGCTTGACGGGGCTCTTGGAGTCGTCGTGCGGGATGAACACGTACATCGCGCCGGCCACGAGGGTGATCACCACCATCGACCACAGCATGTTCCGTACGGTCTGCTTGCCTTGTCTGCCTGCCACGCCCCCATGGTCTCAGGCCACGAACGCGACCTTTCCCCCGGCTTCCCCTCGGCCTCCCCCGCAGACCCCTCGCGCCCGATCCGCTCATGCGTGGGGCCCTCTGCTCATTTTGTCGGCCTACGGATAGAGTCGTGCCACACCCTCATCCGGCCGTCGTCGTATCAGCAGAAAGGTGCGCTCCGATGACCGAGCATCATCTCCCTTCCGAGCTCGAAGTCTCTCCCGAGGCTCCCGACCGCAACCTCGCCCTGGAGCTCGTCCGGGTCACCGAGGCCGCCGCCATGGCCGCGGGCCGCTGGGTCGGCCGCGGCGACAAGATCGGCGCCGACGGCGCCGCCGTCAGGGCCATGCGGACCCTCGTCTCCACCGTCTCGATGAACGGCGTCGTCGTCATCGGTGAGGGCGAGAAGGACGAGGCCCCGATGCTCTTCAACGGAGAGCGCATCGGTGACACCACCGGCGCCGAGGTCGACATCGCCGTCGACCCGATCGACGGCACGACCCTGTGCGCGAAGGGGATGCCGAACGCCATCGCCGTGCTCGCCGCCGCCGACCGCGGTGCCATGTTCGACCCGTCCGCGGTCTTCTACATGGACAAGCTGGTCACGGGCCCGGAAGCCGCCGACTACGTCGACATCAACGCCCCGGCGTCCGTCAACATCCGCCGCGTCGCCAAGGCCAAGGGCCGCTCGCCCGAGGACGTCACGGTCATGATCCTCGACCGCCCCCGCCACGAGGGCATCGTCAAGGAGATCCGCGAGACGGGCGCGCGCATCAAGTTCATCTCGGACGGCGACGTCGCCGGTTCGATCATGGCCGTGCGCGAGGGCACCGGCGTCGACATGCTCATGGGCATCGGCGGCACCCCCGAGGGCATCATCTCGGCCTGCGCGATCAAGTGCCTGGGCGGCGTGATCCAGGGCAAGCTGTGGCCGAAGGACGAGGCGGAGCGCCAGCGCGCGCTCGACGCGGGCCACGACCTGGACCGCACGCTGTCGACGACCGACCTGGTCCGCGGGGACAACGTCTTCTTCGTCGCGACCGGCATCACGGACGGCGAACTCCTCCAGGGCGTGCGGTACGCCGCGGAGAAGGCCTCGACCTCGTCCCTGGTCATGCGCTCCAAGTCGGGCACGATCCGCAAGATCGACTCCGACCACCGGCTCGCGAAGCTGCGCGCTTACAGCGCCATCGACTTCGACCGGGCCAAGTAGGCTCTACAGCGCGCGAGTTGCGCACACCGGAGGGGGCGCCCCGTGCGGGGGACGCCCCCTTCGGCGTAGCAAAAGGGCGATGAAGGACCGACGGAAGCGCCATCCGGCGGCGGCGAGCCTTCCGCCGGCAGCAAGCCATCCGCCGGCAGCGAGCTATCCGGCGGCGGCGATCGGACCCGCGGTCGTGTGCGCGGCCTTCTTGAGCTCCATGTCGCGCCGGCGCCGCCTGGCGAGCACCACGCGGCGCTCCGCGGCCGTGAGGCCGCCCCAGACGCCGTACGGCTCGGGCTGGAGCAGGGCGTGCTCCCGGCACTCGACCATCACCGGACAGCCGCCGCAGACGCGCTTCGCGGCTTCTTCCCTGGACAGGCGTGAGGCCGTGGGTTCCTTGGACGGGGCGAAGAACAGCCCGGCCTCGTCTCGCCGGCACACCGCCTCGGTGTGCCACGGAGAATCTTGGTCGCGCACTGGCGCCTTTCCCCAAGGGCTCGCCTGCACGCGTCCAGGGGATGCCCCATCGGCCGGAACAGCGGCTACCTGCAGGGACTGATGCGACGGCTGCAGCACGGGTCTACTCCTGACGACGGCTTCGCGAGCGAGAGACGATGCAGCAAGCTCTACCCGCTGTGCACACGCCTATGCACTGAGTTCCGATGTACGGAAGTTCGCGCCGTCAGTGGCCGGATGCGCCCCTCAGTGGCCGAGATGTTTGCGCAAGTGCTTGTGCAGGTCCCGGATCAGCTTCCCGCGCCGGGGCTTCGCCTCGATGTTGCCGAGGACCGCGAACCCGTCGACGAAGACGACCGGCGCGTCCCGCTCGGCCGAATCGAGGGTGTCCACCTCGAAGTTGCCGAGGACACCCGTGCCGTTCCCCCGCAGGGAGATGTTCTCCGGGACGCGGATCTGGACGTCCCCGAAGACGGAGATCGCCCGGATGACGACCTGCCGCTGCTCGAAGATCGCCTCGCTGAGGTCGATCTCCACGCTGCCGAAGATGGCGTACGCGTGCGTGCGGCGGCTCACGCGCCAGCGGCCCTTGCGGACCGAACTGCTGAAGACCGCGACCAGGTTCTCGTCGGCGACCGGGGGCACCACGCCGTCCGAAGGGCGGGAGGGGACGGGCTCGGGCCGCACCGCGCGGTACGCCGTGTCGCTGGCCGCGGGCAAGTCGCTGACCAGCGGCTTCAGTTCACCCATGGTCTTGGCGCGGTAGACGCCGTCGATGCGCTCGCCGTGCTCCTCCGCGGTCAGGCGCCCCTCGGCGAGTGCCTCGCGGAGGATGTCCGCCGTGCGGTCCCGGTCCGCGTCCGACGCGCGCAGGTCTGCCGGCCGCGGTTCCGGGTGGGTCTGCTGGGGGCGCTTGTCTAGGTCCACACCACTCAGCGTACCCAGACGCGATAGATCGCGACTAGCCCCTGTGGACAACCCGTCCGCCGCCCGGCGCGCGCTACTGAGCCTTACCTCACAGGCTCGCCCCGCTTCGGGCGTTCTACGCTGGTTGGCGCGTCGCCAATGGAGGCCGCGCCGCTGTCTGCCGAGTGAGGAATGGCCGTAATGCCAGAGTTTGAGTACTCCGATCTGCTCCCGCTGGGAGAGGACACCACGCCGTACCGGCTGGTGACCTCCGAGGGTGTCTCCACTTTCGAGGCCGACGGGCGGACGTTCCTCAAGGTCGATCCGGAGGCGCTGCGCACGCTCGCCGCCGAGGCGATCCACGACATCCAGCACTACCTGCGGCCCGCGCACCTGGCCCAGCTGCGGCGCATCGTCGACGACCCGGAGGCGTCGGGCAACGACAAGTTCGTGGCGCTCGACCTGCTGAAGAACGCGAACATCGCGGCCGCGGGCGTGCTCCCCATGTGCCAGGACACCGGCACGGCCATCGTCATGGGCAAGCGCGGCCAGAACGTCCTCACCGAAGGTGAGGACGAGAAGGCGCTCTCGCACGGCATCTACGACGCGTACACGAAGCTGAACCTGCGCTACTCGCAGATGGCTCCCCTGAACATGTGGGAGGAGAAGAACACCGGCTCCAACCTCCCCGCCCAGATCGAGCTGTACGCGACCGACGGCGGCGCCTACAAGTTCCTCTTCATGGCCAAGGGCGGCGGCTCGGCCAACAAGTCGTTCCTCTACCAGGAGACGAAGGCCGTTCTGAACGAGGCCTCCATGATGAAGTTCCTGGAGGAGAAGATCCGCTCCCTGGGCACGGCCGCCTGCCCGCCGTACCACCTGGCGATCGTCGTCGGCGGCACCAGCGCCGAGTTCGCCCTGAAGACCGCGAAGTACGCCTCCGCGCACTACCTGGACGAGCTGCCCGCCGAGGGTTCGCCGACCGGCCACGGCTTCCGCGACAAGGAGCTGGAGGAGAAGGTCTTCGAGCTGACGCAGAAGATCGGCATCGGCGCGCAGTTCGGCGGCAAGTACTTCTGCCACGACGTGCGCGTGGTGCGGCTGCCCCGGCACGGTGCCTCGCTGCCCGTCGCGATCGCCGTCTCCTGCTCGGCCGACCGCCAGGCCACGGCGAAGATCACCGCCGAGGGCGTCTTCCTGGAGCAGCTGGAGACGGACCCGGCGCGCTTCCTGCCGGACACCACCGACGAGCACCTGGGCGAGAGCGACGAGTCCGCGGACGTCGTCAGGATCGACCTCAACCAGCCCATGGACGCCATCCTCGCCGAGCTCACCAAGCACCCGGTGAAGACCCGCCTCTCCCTCACCGGCCCCCTGGTCGTGGCCCGCGACATCGCGCACGCCAAGATCAAGGAGCGGCTCGACGCGGGCGAGGAGATGCCGCAGTACCTGAAGGACCACCCGGTCTACTACGCCGGTCCCGCCAAGACCCCCGAGGGCTACGCCTCCGGTTCCTTCGGCCCGACGACGGCCGGCCGGATGGACTCCTACGTGGAGCAGTTCCAGGCCGCGGGCGGCTCCAAGGTCATGCTCGCCAAGGGCAACCGCTCGAAGCAGGTCACGGATGCCTGCGGCACGCACGGCGGCTTCTACCTTGGCTCGATCGGCGGCCCCGCCGCGCGTCTGGCGCAGGACTGCATCAAGAAGGTCGAGGTCGTCGAGTACGAGGAGCTCGGCATGGAAGCCGTGTGGAAGATCGAGGTCGAGGGCTTCCCCGCGTTCGTCGTGGTCGACGACAAGGGCAACGACTTCTTCCAGAACCCGGCCCCGGAGCCGACGTTCACGACCATCCCGGTGCGGGGTCCGGGCCTGGCGTAGTACGGACGGAAGGGCCCTCTCCGCGCATCGGCGGAGAGGGCCCTTCCGTGTCTCCGGGAATCCCCGAAGCGACCCCGGAGCCTCCCGGGAGCGAGGTCAGGCGAACCGCTGGTTCGCCGCCCCCGTGCACTTCTGGAGCCGCAGCGGCTCCTTGGCGCCCGCCAGGGTCAGGCAGAGGTCGTTCGCCGCGGCGGGCCGCAGCGTGCCCGCCTCACGGGCGAACTTCTGGTTGGCGCCCCCGTGGCAGTTCCACAGCGTCACGGCGGTGCCTTCCCCGGCGGTGCCCGGGACGTCCAGGCAGCGGTCCTGGGTCAGGCCGGTGTGCAGGGACCGCTGCCCGGCGTCGTACCACCAGGTCTGGTTGCGGTTGCCGGTGCAGTCCCAGCCCTGGACCTTGGTGCCGTTGCGGCTCTTGGAGGCGTCGACGTCCACGCACGTGCCCGTGCCCGCGTTCTTCAGCGGCTTGTACGCGTCGTCCCAGCCGCCCTGGTAGAGCTTGGGGCTGCCCGTGCTCGCCGGGTCCGCGCAGCCGCCCTCGCGCCAGCCGGAGTCGTAGATCTGCGTCAGGCAGGAGGCGAAGGCCGCGTGTCCGCGGGCGTTGGGGTGGAAGGACTGGCGGACCGAGTTGGAGTCCGGCGGGAAGGGGTTGGAGAGGTCCACGTACAGACCGCGCGCCCAGGTGTCCTCCATGCAGACCTCGTGGCCGTGGAAGAGGCGGGAGTTGTCGAGGTAGGTCGCGCCCGCGGCCTTGGCGGCCTTGCGCATGCCCGTCTCGAAGGCGGGGACGGCGAAGTTGCGGCCCCACTCGGTGTCGGAGTCGTAGCCGAGACCGCCGCAGACCAGCTTGCCCGGGAAGGACGGGTTGTCCCGGAAGTCCGGGCCGATCGGGCTCGGATAGCCCATGACGACCAGCTTGTAGTCGTCGCCCGCGTACCCCGCGTCCTTCATGACGGTCTTCAGGTCGCGGATGGACTGCTCGACCTTGGGCACGAGCGCGTCGACCCGCGCCTGCCAGCCGGGCGTGTACTTGCCCACGCAGGAGCCCTGGCTGAGCAGGAAGCGCGTCACGCAGTCGGTCATCACCGGCGCGAATTCGAGGTCGTCGTTGGCCCCGATGACGAGCATCACCGCCTTGATCTTGGTGTTGCGCGCCTTGACCGCGAGGTTGTCGCTCTGCACCAGCTCGTCGGGGTACTGCTTCTGCCCGCCGATCTTGATGTTGACGGTCTGCGCTCCCGAGCAGGCGACGTTGTACGTCACGTCCGCGGGGATGCCGGTGCGGTGGATCGCGGCGTCCGGGGAGCGGTGACACCAGTTGTCGGGGCCGTCGGTGCCGGGTTCGTACGTCCCGACGCCCTCCCCCGAGATCTCGCTGTCGCCGAGCGAGATGAGCCCCGTCTTCCGGTCGGCGAACGGGCGCTCGGCCGGGTCGCCGTACAGCTTGGTGGCCTCGGCCGCGCGGATCTTCTCCAGCTCGGGCGGCAGGGACGTGGCCGCGGGGGCCGCGGGTGCGGCGCTCCCCCGGCCGGTGCCTCCGGTCGCCTGGGCGGGTGCGGCGGCGACGGTGCCGAGCACCGCCGCCATCGCCACGGCCGCCGCGAACGTCCCTCGCGACCGGCCTCGGTGGCCGCGTCTGATGCGCTTCATTGCGCCTCCCCGGTTTGGTGTTACCCACGGTTTTTACTGGTCAGTAAGAGCCTTGGGAATACCTAGAACAAGACAAGTGCTCAACTTTTCAGCGGGGTTTGACGGAGAGGTAGGTTCGTGGCATGACCAGCGACGCCAGCGCAAGCGCAAGCGGTGAGTACCGGATCGAACACGACTCCATGGGCGAGGTGCGGGTCCCCGCCCACGCCAAATGGCGGGCGCAGACGCAGCGGGCGGTGGAGAACTTCCCCGTCTCGGGGCAGCGTCTGGAGCGCGCGCACATCGCGGCGCTCGCCCGCATCAAGGCCGCCGCGGCCAAGGTCAACGCGGACCTCGGGGTGCTCGACAAGGACGTCGCGCAGGCGATCGCCGACGCGGCGGCCGAGGTGGCCGAGGGCCGCTGGGACGAGCACTTCCCGGTGGACGTCTTCCAGACCGGCTCCGGCACGTCGTCCAACATGAACACGAACGAGGTCCTCGCCACGCTCGCCACCGAGCGCCTGGGCCGGGACGTCCACCCGAACGACCACGTGAACGCCTCCCAGTCGTCGAACGACGTCTTCCCCTCCTCGATCCACATCGCGGCCACGGGCGCGGTGACCCAGGACCTGATCCCGGCGCTCGGCCATCTGGCGACCGCCCTCGAACGCAAGGCGGCGGAGTTCGCCGACGTGGTGAAGTCCGGGCGCACGCACCTGATGGACGCGACGCCCGTGACCCTCGGCCAGGAGTTCGGCGGGTACGCGGCCCAGGTGCGGTACGGCATCGAGCGGCTGGAGGCCTCGCTGCCGCGCCTGGCCGAACTCCCGCTGGGCGGCACGGCGGTGGGCACCGGGATCAACACCCCGCCCGGCTTCTCGGCGGCCGTGATCGACGAGGTGGCGCGCACCACCGGGCTTCCGCTGACCGAGGCCAGGGACCACTTCGAGGCCCAGGGCGCGCGCGACGGCATCGTGGAGACCAGCGGCCAGCTGCGGACCATCGGCGTCGGCCTGACGAAGATCGCCAACGATCTGCGCTGGATGGCCTCCGGCCCGCGCACCGGCCTGGCCGAGATCAACCTGCCCGATCTTCAGCCCGGCTCCTCGATCATGCCGGGCAAGGTGAACCCGGTCATCCCGGAAGCCGCCCTGATGGTCGCCGCGCAGGTCACCGGCAACGACGCGACGGTCGCCGCGGCGGGGGCCGCGGGCAACTTCGAGCTGAACGTGATGCTGCCCGTCATCGCCAAGAACGTCCTGGAGTCCGTACGCCTCCTCGCCAACGTCTCGCGGCTCCTGGCCGACCGGACGGTGGACGGCATCACCGCGAACGCCGAGCGGGCCCGGGAGTACGCCGAGTCCTCGCCCTCGGTCGTCACCCCGCTGAACAAGTACATCGGGTACGAGGAGGCGGCGAAGGTCGCCAAGAAGTCGCTGGCCGAGCGGAAGACCATCCGCGAGGTCGTGCTCGACGGCGGATACGTCGAGCGGGGCGACCTCACCCTGGAGCAGCTGGACGAGGCGCTGGACGTGCTGCGGATGACCCGTCCGTAGCGGCCGTTCTCCCCGCCGCCCGGTCCCGTTCCCGGGAGCGTGTCCGGGCGGCGACTAATATCTCTGCATGACAGACCTCACCACGCCGCCAACGACGAGCAGCGAAGCAGCACACTGGGCCCCCGGCGCCCAGGTGCTGTGGCGGTACAAGGAGAACGCCGGGGACAGGATCCACATCTGCCGGCCCGTCACGGTCGTGCAGGACACCGCGGAGCTGCTCGCCGTGTGGATGGCGCCCGGCACCGAGTGCGTGAAGCCCGTGATCGCGGACGGGACCCCCGTGCACCACGAGCCGCTCGCCACCCGGTACACCAAGCCGCGCGCCCTGCGCAGGGACCACTGGTCCGGCACCGGCGTCCTGAAGCTGGCCCGCCCCGCGGAGCCCTGGTCGGTGTGGCTGTTCTGGGACCCGGGATGGCGGTTCAAGAACTGGTACGTGAACCTGGAGGAGCCGCGCGCCCGTTGGGCCGGAGGCATCGATTCCGAGGATCACTTTCTGGACATCTCCGTGCGGCCCGACCGGACCTGGCGCTGGCACGACGAGGACGAGTTCGCCCAGGCCCAGCGCGCCGGTCTGATGGGAGCGTCCAAGGCGCGGGAGGTGCGGGCCGCGGGAGACGCCGCGATCGATGTGATCCGCTCGTGGGGACTGCCGTTCTCGGACAACTGGCCGCACTGGCGCCCCGATCCGGACTGGGAGATTCCACGCCTTCCGGATGACTGGGACCGCACGCCCGCACATGTGACGTCATGAGACCCTTGATGCGCCCCCATGGTTCAAACGTAGGATCGTCCTCCGCAAGGGCGCACAGCAGCAACTCAGCAGCAACTCCCTGAGCTTGCGCGTTGCCTGACAGGATGTCATCGAAGGGCGGCAGAACGTGAGCGAGGCGAGCGAGTTCGACCGGTACGGCGGGCCATCCGGCGTGCTGCCCGACCGGACCGGTCAGGCCGAGGCCTTCGACGCCATCGGTCAGTACTACGACGACGCCTTCCCCCACAAGGACGGCCAGCTCGCCGCCGGGCGCAGGCTCGCCGACGCGCTGCCGCCCGGGTCGCGGTTGCTCGACGTGGGCTGCGGCACCGGCGTGCCGACCGCCCTTCAGCTCGTGGAGGCCGGGCACTCCGTCCTCGGGATCGATCTCTCCGCCGGCATGCTCGATCTGGCCAGGAAGAACGTGCCTGCGCAGAGCGCCGAGTTCCGGCAGCTCGACGTGGCGGCACTGCGCTCCGAAGGCCCCGACGGGGTCGGCCGGTTCGACGGGATCGCGGCATTCTTCGCGCTCCTGATGCTGCCGCGCGCCGAGATCCCGTACGCTCTGCGCCTGCTGCACGGACTGCTGCGCCCCGGTGGCCTGCTCGCGCTCTCCATGGTCGAGGCCGACCTGGACGACGCGGGGATTCCGTTCCTGGGGCACACAATCCGGGTATCCGGATACCTGCGGAGCGAACTGCGGCAGGTCGTGCGTGACGCGGGCTTCGACATCGTCGAAGAGGACACGTACTCCTACGCCCCGGCGAGCACCGAGGTACCACCCGAGCACCAGCTCTTCCTGCACTGCCGACGCGGCTGACCAACGTAGCCACCGGACACCAAGGCGCAGCCCCGGACGGACGGATTCGAAACGCGTGACGGAGCACTCCATCCCCGACGAGGGCCGACAGCCCCGAGCTGCCCGGCCCGCCGCCCCCGCGGATCACCGCGGGGCACCGGCGCGTGCCCCGAAGGCACGGGGCACCCAGAGCGCGGCCGCTTTACCCGCACAGGCCCGGACGGGCGACTCCACCGCGAGCCCCAGCGACGAGCACTCCCAGTCGCCGGGGCCCTCGGGGCAGCAGCCCGACCAGCACCGGCCGCGGCCCGACCAGGGCGCGGGGCAGAGCGGCGGACAGGACATCCACGACGGCGTCCCCCCGGGCGCCCCCGGCGGTGAGGAGCGGCGTACGGGACAGCCACGGCCGCCGGGCTCCGGCCCCGCGGCGATGCGACGTGACGGCGACCGGCTGCGTTTCGTGGGTGCCGCGACCCGGCGCATCGCGCGCGGCATCGACCTGGACGAGATCGTGATGGGCCTGTGCCGGGCCACGGTCCCCACGTTCTCCGACGCGATACTCGTCTATCTGCGCGACCCGCTGCCGGTCGGCGAGGAGCGGCCCAGCGGCGCACTCATCCTGCGCCTGCGCCGGACCGACCGGCTGCGCTCGATCGAGGAGGGGGCCGAGGACCCCGACACCGAGAGCAACGGCATGCCCTCCCTCCAGGTGCAGACCGACCTGGTGACCACCTCCGAGCTGTGCGAGGTGCACCCCGGCGGCGCCCTCGCCGAGGTCCTGCGCGGGGTACGCCCGGTCTTCGCCGACGCCCCCGCGGCCCGTGCCGCGCTGCCCGAACTGCTCGGCGAGGGACGCACGGTGCCCGCCGGGCAGCGGACGATCCTCGCGCCGCTGCGGGGCAGACGCCGGGTGATCGGCGCCGCGGTGTTCCTGCGCCGCCCCGACCGGCCCGCGTTCGAGAACGACGACCTCCTCGTCGCCGCCCAGCTGGCCACGCACAGCGCGCTCGGCATCGACAAGGCCGTGCTCTATGGCCGCGAGGCGTACATCGCCGACGAGCTCCAGCGCACGATGCTGCCCGAGACCCTGCCGCGCCCCACCGGCGTCCGCCTGGCGTCCCGCTATCTCCCGGCCGCCGAGACGGCCCGGGTCGGCGGCGACTGGTACGACGCGATTCCGCTGCCCGGCAGCAGGGTCGCGCTCGTCGTGGGCGACGTCATGGGGCACTCCATGACCTCGGCGGCCATCATGGGCCAGCTGCGGACCACCGCGCAGACCCTGGCCGGGCTCGACCTGCCGCCCCAGGAGGTCCTGCACCACCTGGACGAGCAGGCCCAGCGGCTCGGCTCGGACCGGATGGCGACCTGCCTCTACGCGGTCTACGACCCGGTCGCCCACCGCATCACCATCGCCAACGCCGGGCATCCGCCGCCCGTCCTGCTGCATCTGGGCGGCCGCGCCGAGGTCCTGCGGGTCCCGCCGGGCGCGCCCATCGGCGTGGGCGGCGTCGACTTCGAAGCCGTGGAGCTGGACGCGCCCGCGGGCGCCACGCTGCTGCTCTACACGGACGGCCTGGTCGAGTCGCGCCTGCGGGACGTGTGGACCGGCATAGAGCAACTGCGCGAACGGCTCGCCGCCACCGCCCAGTTGACCGGGCCGGACCATCCGCCGCCCCTGGAGGCCCTGTGCGACGACGTCCTGGACATGCTCGGCCCCGGTGACCGGGACGACGACATCGCGCTCCTGGCCGCCCGGTTCGACGGCATCGCGCCCAGCGACGTCGCGTACTGGTTCCTGGAGCCGGAGGACGCCACGCCGTCCCGCGCCCGCCGCCTGGCCCGCAGCGCCCTGGAGCGCTGGGGCCTCGAAGAGCTGACCGACTCCGTGGAGCTCCTGGTCAGCGAGGTCGTGACGAACGCCGTGCGGTACGCCACCCGTCCGGTGACCCTGCGGCTGCTGCGCACGGACGTGCTGCGCTGCGAGGTCGGCGACGACGTGCCGCAGCTGCCGCGGCTGCGCCAGGCGCGGGCCACGGACGAGGGCGGACGCGGGCTCTACCTGGTCAACAGGCTGGCCCGGCGGTGGGGCGCGACGCGCCTGAGCACCGGCAAGGTCGTGTGGTTCGAGCTGAACCACAACAACCACGGCTGAGTCCGGGGCAGTCCGGGGCAGTCCGGGGCGGCAACCGGCACTGGAACCGGAGCGGGAACAGGAACGGCACACGGCGAAGGCGCCCGGAAGCAACTGCTTCCGGGCGCCTTCGCCGTGTCTGGCCCTCAGTCCCTGCCGGGCCGCCCGTTCGGGTTCTCCGGGATCTCGATGGAGTCCGTGGGGTCGGGCTCCTCCGGGTCCTCCGTGGGCGGATCCGTGGTCGGCTCGTCCGTCGGCGGCTGCGTCGTCGGGGTCTCAGTCGGCTTGTCCGTCGTCGGGTCGTCCGTCGGCGGCTTCGTCGTCGGCTCCTTGGTCTTCGACGGCTCCTCCGTCGGCTCCTCGGGGGCCTTCGTCGTCGGGTCCGGGGGCGGTGCGATGGCCGCTCCCATGGACGTGTCCAGGTCGAACTGGCTGGGTGAGCCCATCGCGTCGAAGGTGTACGCCGCCCAGATCTGCGCCGGGAAGCTGCCGCCGTCGACGCGCGGCAGACCGCCCGCGCCCCGCATGGAGACCTGCTTGCTCTCCTCGGCGGTGCCGGCCGCGCCCTCGCCGAAGAGGCCGACCGAGGTGACCAGCTTCGGCGTGTAGCCGGTGAACCAGGCCGACTTGTTGTCGTCGGACGTACCGGTCTTGCCCGCCACGTCCTGCACCGGGCTGCGCACCGCGCGGCCCGTGCCGTCGTCGACCACGCCGGTCAGGACCGAGGTGAGCGAGTCCGCCGTGCCGCGGTCGACGACCTCTTCGCCGATCGGGTCCGGCAGCTCGATGGTGCGGTCCTTGTGCTCCACGGAGGCCACGAGCGCGGGCGTGACCTTCTTGCCGTGGTTGTCGAGCGTGGCGTAGACGCCCGCCATCTCCAGCGGGCTCGCGCCCATGGTGCCCAGGGTCTGCGCGGGCACGGCGGGCAGGTCCTCGACGTCCATGCCGAGCTTGCCCGCGGTCTCCAGGACGTCCTCCATGCCGACGTCCACGCCCATCTGCGCGAAGACGGAGTTGATGGACTTGTTCATCGCCTTCTGGACGGTGACCGGGCCATAGCTCTTGTCGTCCTCGTTCGGCGGCGCGAAGGCGACGTCGCTGCCCTTGACCGGGCGCTTGGTGGTGCCGTCGTAGATGGTGTTCGCCGTGATCGGCTGGCCCGACTGCGTCTTGGCCCCGTTCTCCAGGGCGGCGGCCAGGATCAGCGGCTTGAAGGTGGAGGCCGGCTGGTAGTCACGCCGGGTCGCGTTGTTCGTGTAGTGCTTGACGAAGTCCTGGCCGCCGTACATGGCGAGGACCTTGCCGGTCTTGGGGTCGACGGACGCGGCGCCCGCCTGCACCCGGGCGTCGGCCTTGCGCTTGTCGGGGTCGAGCCGGTCGTTCAGCTTCTTGTCGACGGCCTTCTCCAGAAGCCTCTGCTTCTTCTTGTCGATGTTGAGCGTGATGGTGTAGCCGCCGGCGTCGAACTGCTTCTCGCTCAGGTGGCCGGCCTTCATGACCTCGGCCTTGGCCCGCGTCACCAGATAGCCGGTCTGGCCCTCCAGGCCCGGCGCGGCCTTGGGCGGCTGCGGCTTCTTGAAGGTGAGGCCCTCGCGCTCGCTCGCGGACAGCCAGTCCTCCTCGACCATGTTGTCGAGCACGTAGTTCCAGCGGGCCTTGACCAGCTTCCTGCTGGCGTCCGTCGCGGACGTCCAGTCGTACTGGCTCGGGGCCTGGAGGAGAGCGGCGAGGTAGGCGCCCTGCGAGACGCTCAGCTTCTCGGCGTCGACGCCGTAGTACGCCTGGGCCGCGGCCTGGATGCCGTAGGCGCCGCGGCCGTAGTAGCTGGTGTTGATGTACCCGGCGAGGATGTAGTCCTTGCTCTTGTTCTGGTCCACCTTCAGCGAGATGACCAGTTCCTTGAACTTGCGGGTCACCGTCTGGTCCTGCGTCAAGTAGTAGTTCTTGACGTACTGCTGGGTGATCGTCGAGCCGCCCTGCTTGCCCTTGCCGGTGACGGTGTTGATCAGGCCGCGGGCCGTGCCCTTGAAGTCGACGCCCTTGTCCTTGTAGAAGGACTTGTTCTCGGCGGCCACGAAGGTGCGCTGGACCTTCTTGGGCACCTTGTCCAGCTCGACGACCTCGCGGTTCAGCTCGCCGGTGCGGGCTATGACGTCGCCGTTCTTGTACTTGTAGACGTTGCTCTGGAGCTTGGCCGCGGCGTTGCCCTCGGGCACGTCGACGACCATGTACAGGACGACGAAGCCGAGCATGCCGAGCAGGCAGAGTCCGAAGAAGGTCCCGAGGACCTTCTTCAGCGTGAAGAAGCGGCGTATGCCCGTGCGCTTGGGTTTTCCGCCGCCGGCGGGGCGCACGCGCGCTGCCCGGCGCGCGCCGCGCTGCCGCGCTTGTCGCTCTTCCGCTCGGCCCATGAGTCTGAGTGCTCCGCTTCCGTCTAGGTCTCATCCGTACGTCGAGTCAGCTCATGAAGCTAACACCGCACCCTGGGACAAACTCATGCCGATCCAGTCTTTTCCGGACGTGACAATGAGCACCTGCCCGTATGAACCGACGAACACAGGCCCCAGAAGGTTGCCCGTCTTTCGAACCCGTGAACTGTCCGTGAGCACCCCGTGACCGGTATACATCGCGGGTATACACACCGTGTAGAGTGCTCCGCATGTCCATCGGTCACACCCTCCTCGGCCTGCTTGAGTCGGGCCCGCGCCACGGCTACGACCTCAAGCGCACCTTCGACGAGAAGTTCGGTCACGACAAGCCACTGCACTACGGGCAGGTCTACTCGACCATGTCCCGCCTCCTGAAGAACGGCCTCGTCGAGGTCGACGGCATAGAGGCGGGCGGCGGCCCCGAGCGCAAGCGGTACGCGATCACCGACGCCGGCATCACCGACGTCGAGCAGTGGCTCGCCACCCCGGAGAAGCCCGAGCCCTACCTCCAGTCGACCCTCTACACGAAGGTCGTCCTCGCGCTCCTCACCGAGCGCGACGCCTCGGGGATGCTCGACTCCCAGCGCGCCGAGCACCTGCGCCTGATGCGCATCCTCACCGACCGCAAGCGCAAGGGCGACCTCGCCGACCAGCTCATCTGCGACCACGCGCTGTTCCATCTCGAAGCCGACCTGCGCTGGCTGGAGCTCGCCGCCGCACGCCTCGGCAGGCTCGCCCAGGAGGTTCGCCCCGCATGACCCCCGCCGGTTCCCTCCTCACCGCCTCCGGGCTGCGCAAGACGTACGGTCCGACGACCGCGCTCGACGACGCCGCGTTCTCCATCCACCCCGGCGAGGTCGTCGCCGTCATGGGCCCCTCCGGCTCCGGCAAGTCGACGCTCCTGCACTGCCTCGCGGGGATCGTCAAGCCCGACGCGGGCTCCATCACCTACAACGGCCGCGAACTCACGGGGCTGCCGGACACCACGCTCAGCGCCCTGCGCCGCAGCGAGTTCGGCTTCGTCTTCCAGTTCGGGCAGCTGGTCCCCGAGCTGACGTGCGTGGAGAACGTGGCGCTTCCGCTGCGCCTGAACGGCGTCAAGCGCAAGGACGCCGAGGCCACCGCCCGTACCTGGATGGAGCGCCTGGAGGTCGAGGACGTCGCCGCCAAGCGGCCCGGCGAGGTCTCCGGCGGCCAGGGCCAGCGGGTCGCGGTGGCCCGCGCGCTCGCCACCGGCCCGCGGGTGCTCTTCGCCGACGAACCGACCGGCGCCCTGGACTCGCTCAACGGCGAGCGCGTGATGGAGCTGCTCACCGACGCCGCCCGCTCGACGAACGCCGCCGTGGTCCTGGTCACGCACGAGACGCGGGTCGCCGCCTACTCCGACCGCGAGATCGTCGTACGCGACGGCAGGTCACGGGACATGGAGCGGGCGATATGAGCCTCGACACGCGTGCCCGGGCGGCCGGCGGGACCCGGCCCCCGCTCGCCGACGACTCCGCTTCCAAGGGCGCCCGCGCCTTCCTCCGCGACCTCGCCATGGGCATCCGCTTCGCCGTCGGCGGCGGTCGCGAGGGCTGGACCCGCACCCTCCTCACCGCGGTCGGCGTCGGCCTCGGCGTGGCCCTGCTGCTCGGCGCGGCCTCCGTGCCCAACCTGCTCCAGCACCGCGAGGAGCGCTCGGTGGCCCGCTCGGCCGAGGGCGAGTTCTCGGCCAGGAAGATCGACCGGTCCGACTCGACGGTCCTCCAGCGCGACGTGCCCACCGACTACCGCGACGCCACGGTGAGCGGCCGCGTGCTGCGCGCCGAGGGCAAGCACCCGGTCCTGCCGCCGGGCCTGGAGAAGCTCCCCGCGCCCGGCGAGATGGCCGTGTCGCCCGCCCTGCGCGAGCTCCTCGACAGCTCCGACGGCGCCCTCCTGAAGGAGCGGCTCGCCGACTACCGCATCACGGCCACCATCGGCGACGCGGGCCTGACCAACCCCAAGGAGCTGTACTACTACGCCGGTTCCGACGCCCTCACCCCGGCCAAGGGCGGCCACCGCGTGGACAAGTTCGGCTACCAGGAGCCCCCCGAGCCCCTGGACCCGATGCTGGTCGTCCTGGTGGTGCTGATCTGCGTGGTCCTGCTGACCCCGGTGATCATCTTCATCGGCACGGCGGTCCGCTTCGGCGGCGACCGGCGCGACCGGCGCCTCGCCGCGCTGCGCCTGGTCGGCGCGGACGCCCACAGCGTGCGGCGGATCGCCGCGGGCGAGGCCCTGTGCGGTGCCCTGCTCGGCCTGGCCGTGGGCGGTCTGCTCTTCCTGGGCGTACGCGAGGTGATCGGCACCCTCGACGGGTGGAAGATCAGCGCCTTCCCCTCCGACGTGGTGCCGGTGCCCGCCCTCGCGGTGCTCATCCTGCTCGCCGTGCCCGTCACGGCGGTCCTGGTCACGCTGATCTCGCTGCGGGCCGTCTCCATCGAGCCGCTGGGCGTCGTGCGGAGCACCAAGCCCCGCAAGCGGCGGGTGTGGTGGCGCGTCGTCATGCCGCTCCTCGGCCTCGGCATCCTGCTGGCCGCGGGGCAGGTCGGCGACGGCATGGCGCCGCCGGTCTTCGCCATCGGCGCCGGCGCGACGCTCACCCTGGTGGGCCTGGCCGCGCTGCTGCCCTGGCTCGTGGAGGCGAGCGTGTCCCGGCTGCGCGGCAGGGGCCCCGTGCCCTGGCAGCTGGCCGTCCGCAGGCTCCAGTTGAGCAGCGGTACGGCCGCCCGCGCGGTCAGCGGCATCACCGTCGCGGTGGCCGGCGCGGTCGCCCTCCAGATGCTGTTCGTCGCGATGCACGACGACTTCAACCGGATGACCGGCAACGACCCCGCCCGCGCCAAGATCATCGTCAGGGCCGACGGCGGCGACGCCGATCTGGCCGACCGGATGATCGACGAGTTCCGCGAGACCAAGGGCGTCTCGAACGTCATCGGCACGGTCTCCTCGTACGTCGTCAGGCCCGGCAAGCTCAAGAAGTCCGAGGACGTCCGGCCCACCACCGAGCTGACGGTCGGCACCTGCGCGAACCTGCGCGAGCTGGCCCGGATCGGCGCGTGCGAGGACGGCGACACCTTCGTCGTGCACACCGGCGACCCCGAGATGAACCAGTGGGTCGACCAGTCGGCCCGCCCCGGCAAGCCGGTCGACCTCAACGCCATCAGCTGGGACGAGCACGGCCACCGGCACGTCCCGTGGACGCTGCCCGCCGACTCCCGCACGGTCACGGCCCGCCCCGACCCGGGCGGCGAGCTGCACGACGGCATCTATGCCACGCCCGGCGCGATCGACCTGTCCAAGATGACCGACGCCTTGACGACCGCGATGATCCAGGTCGACCCGGAGGTCCCGGACGCCGAGGAGTACATCCGCAACACCGCGGCCCACGTGGACCCGTTCCTCGACGTGCGGACGCTGCGCATGGTCGAGCGCGACAAGCAGTACGCCACCATCCAGAAGGGCCTCCAGGCCGGTGCGATGGCGACGATGGCGCTGATCGCGGCGTCCATGCTGGTCTCGATGATCGAGCAACTGCGGGAGCGCAAGCGCCTGCTCGCGGCCCTCACCGCGTTCGGCACCCGCCGCGGCTCCATGGCGTGGTCGATCCTGTGGCAGACCGCCGTGCCGGTGGCGATCGGCCTGGCACTCGCCGTGGCCGGCGGCCTCGGTCTCGGCTGGGTCATGGTCCGCATGATCCAGAAGACGGTCACCGACTGGTGGCTGTTCGCGCCCCTGATGGCCGCGGGCGCCGCTCTGGTCGCGGTCGTGACGCTGCTCAGCCTGCCGCCGCTGTGGCGCATGATGCGCCCGGACGGCCTGCGCACGGAGTAACTCCCCGGCCAGGGGCGCTACGTCGCCGGTGCGGGGTCACACCACCCGCACCGGCAACGGCTTCACGGCACCCCGCATCGCGGCGGCCAGCGCCTCGTACTCCGCCGCGCGCGCGGCCCCCGTCCGCATGGCGAGGGCGATGCGCCGGGTCGGGGCCGGGTCCGCGAAGTACCCGGTGAGCAGCTGGTTGCTGCGGCTGGTCTCGACCCGGACGGCGGTCCGCGGCAGCAGCGTCACGCCGAGCCCGCCGGCCACCAGCTGGACGAGGGTGGAGAGCCCGGCGGCGGTGGTGGTCACCGGGGCGTCCGCGCGGCCCGCCTCCCGGCAGATGTCCAGGGCCTGGTCGCGCAGGCAGTGCCCCTCGTCGAGCAGCAGCAGGTTCAGCTCGCGCAGGGCGTCGCGCGGAATGCCCTCGCGCCCCCCGAGCCAGTGGTCCAGCGGCGTGACGAGCACGAAGTCCTCGTCGAAGAGCGGCAGTTCGGTGACCCCTGGCACACCGAGCGGCACCGCGAGCAGCAGCAGGTCGAGGCGGCCCGCGGCGAGCCCCTCGATCAGCGACGACGTCTGCTCCTCGTGCACCTGGAGATCCAGGTCCGGGTACTTCTCGTGGACCAGGCCGATCAGCGTGGGCAGCAGATAGGGCGCCACGGTGGGGATCACGCCGAGCCGCAGCGCCCCGGTGAACGGCGCGCGCACCGCGTCGGCCTCCTCCATCAGCGCCCCGACCTCTTCGAGCACGGCCCTGGCGCGCACCGCGAGGCGCTCACCGGCCGTGGAGAGCAGCACCTTGCGGGTCGTACGCTCCAGCAGGGTGACACCGAGTGTCTCCTCCAGGGCCGACACGGCCCCGGAGAGCGCGGGCTGACTCATCCCGATCGCGGCCGCGGCGTCCCGGAAGTGCAGATGCTCGGCGACGGCGGCGAAGGCGCGCAGCTGGGCGAGACTGGGCTGGCGGGCCCCACGCCGGGCCACGGGCTTGGCACTGGTGGCCACGGGCCCTCCTCTTCTCTCTACGGGTACTGATAGCCAGGTTCGATCAACACGACCCACTCTAGCTATTTCCCTAATCAATGCACTCTGTGCCACGATCAACATCAGTCCAACCCCCCAGGAAACTCCCCAAAAGGGAATTTCTGTGCAGCAAGGAGAGCGCGTGCTCACTGTCGGTGACAAGTTCCCCCAGTTCGATCTGACTGCCTGTGTCTCGCTGGAGAAGGGCTCGGAGTTCCAGCAGATCGACCACAAGACCTACGAGGGCAAGTGGAAGATCGTCTTCGCGTGGCCCAAGGACTTCACCTTCGTGTGCCCGACCGAGATCGCCGCTTTCGGCAAGCTGAACGACGAGTTCGCCGACCGTGACGCCCAGATCCTCGGCTTCTCCGGCGACTCCGAGTTCGTGCACCACGCCTGGCGCAAGGACCACCCGGACCTGACGGACCTGCCCTTCCCGATGCTGGCCGACTCGAAGCACGAGCTCATGCGTGACCTCGGCATCGAGGGCGCGGACGGCTTCGCCCAGCGCGCCGTCTTCATCGTCGACCAGAACAACGAGATCCAGTTCACGATGGTGACCGCCGGTTCCGTCGGCCGTAACCCCAAGGAGGTCCTCCGGGTCCTCGACGCGCTCCAGACCGACGAGCTGTGCCCCTGCAACTGGACCCAGGGCGACGAGACCCTGGACCCGGTCGCGCTGCTCTCGGGCGAGTGAACGGAAGGCTCTGACATGGCACTCGACGAACTGAAGTCCGCCGTACCGGACTACGCCAAGGACCTGAAGCTGAACCTCGGCTCGGTCATCGGCAATTCGGACCTGCCGCAGCAGCAGCTGTGGGGCACGGTGCTCGCCTGCGCGATCGCCTCCCGCTCCCCGAAGGTGCTGCGCGAGCTGGAGCCCGAGGCGAAGGCGAACCTCTCCCCCGAGGCGTACACCGCCGCCAAGTCCGCCGCCGCGGTCATGGCGATGAACAACGTCTTCTACCGCACACGCCACCTGCTGTCGGACCCGGAGTACGGGAACCTGCGCGCCGGTCTGCGGATGAACGTCATCGGCAACCCCGGTGTGGAGAAGGTCGACTTCGAGCTGTGGTCGCTCGCCGTCTCCGCCATCAACGGCTGCGGCCAGTGCCTCGACTCGCACGAGCAGGTGCTCCGCAAGGCCGGCGTGGACCGCGAGACGATCCAGGAAGCCGTCAAGATCGCCGCGGTGATCCAGGCGGTCGGCGTCACGCTGGACTCCGAGGCAGTGCTCTCCGAGTAACCTCCGGACACCACGAAGGGCCCCGCAGACCTCTTGGTCGGCGGGGCCCTTTCGCGTAGGGGACCGCTCTACCGCTCGGCGGTGGGCTCCGGTTCCACCGGCGCGACGTCCAGGGCCGTGGCCCCCCGCGGCTGCGGTGCCTGCTTCAGGGCGGCCTCCTGCGAGTACGCCCGCAGATAGCCCACCACCGTGTTCGTGACGGCGACCAGCGGCACCGCGACGACGGCTCCGCCGATCCCGGCGACCAGACCGCCGGCGGCCACCGAGAGCACCACGGCCAGCGGATGCACCCGTACGGCACGGCCCAGGATGAACGGCTGGAGGATGTGGCCCTCGATCTGCTGCACGGCCAGGACCACCACGAGGGTCATCACACCGGTGAAGACGCCCTGGGTCACCAGGCCCACCACCACGGCGAGCGCGCCCGAGATGACCGCGCCCACCAGCGGGATGAACGCGAACAGGAAGATGAAGACGGCCAGCGGCACCGCCATCGGCACCCCGAGGAAGTAGATCCCGAGCCCGATGAAGATCGCGTCGATCAGAGCCACTATCACCGTGCCGCGCACATAGGCCGTCAGCGTGCGCCAGGCACGCGGCCCCGCGCCCGCGATGCCGGGCCGCGCGGGCGCCGGGACCAGCTTCAGGACCCACTGCCAGATGCGCTTGCCGTCGTAGAGCAGGAACAGCGTCGAGAACATCGCGAGCAGGATGCCGGTCATGGCCTCCACGATCACGGTGACGCCTTCGAGCCCCGCCGAGGTCAGCTCCTCGGTGTTGGCGCCGACCGCCTCGCGCAGGCTCTTGGCGATGTCGTTGATCTGGTCCTCGGTGACGTGGAACGGGCTGGTGAGCAGCCAGTTGCGCAGATCGTCGATGCCGTCCTGGACCTGGCTGGACAGCGTGTCCACGTTGTCCATGACCTGCCAGACCACGAACCAGCCGACCAGGCCGATGACGACGAAGCCGAGCACGGCCGTGACGACCGTCGCCAGGCCCCTCGGCAGGCCGAACCGCTTGAGGCGGACCACCGTCGGCTGGAGCATCGCGGTGACGAGGAGCGCGGCGACGAAGGCGAAGACGACGAGCTGTACGGCGCTGATCACCTTCATCAGCACCCAGAGCGTGCCCGCGAGCACGAGCAGCCGCCAGCCGGCCTCGGCCGCGACCCGCATGCCCCACGGGACCGCCGCGACGGGGTCGGGGCGTGCCGCTACGGCGGGGGCGTACGCGGGAGGCGCGGGAACGACGTCCGAGGAGTCGTCGGCTGCTGCCGCGTCACCGTCGGCGTCGCGGGGCGCGAACCGCCGCGCCGGCCTGACGTCGTCCTCGGGGTCGGAGTCAGCGTCGTCGCGCCCCATCCGCTCCCCCATCTGAGAGAGCCCGGAACCCAGCCGGCCGATCCACCCTGGTACACGCGACATGATCCATCCTCTTCCCCCGTCTTTCCCCACCACTCCCCCCTGGAGTCGTCGGACTGACCGTACACGGCTGAGACCCCCCACCGAAGGACGGTGAGGGGCCTCTGAAAGGTTGAGCGATACGCGGCTCAGTACCAGTTGTTCGCCTGCCAGAAGTCCCAGGCTCCGCACGGGCTTCCGTAGCGGTCGTTCATGTAGCCCAGGCCCCACTTGATCTGCGTGGCGGGGTTCGTCTGCCAGTCGGCTCCGGCCGAGGACATCTTGGAGCCGGGGAGCGCCTGGACGAGGCCGTACGCGCCGGAAGAGGCGTTGGTGGCCTTGTAGTTCCAGGTGGACTCGTGGTTGACGATGTTGCTGAAGCACTGGAACTGGTCACCGGGGACCATCTGCCGTGCCATCGCCTGAACCTGCGAGACGGAGTACGAGGACTGCGGGGCGAAGTCGGAGGCGTCGCGCGCGGAGGAACGGCTGGCCTTGGTCTCCGCCGCCGCCTCACGCTCCTTCTTGGCCGCCGCCTTCTCCGCCTTCTCGGCGGCTTCCGCCTTCTCCGCGGCCTTCTGCTTCGCGATCGCCGACTCGGCGGCCTGCTTGCGCGCTGCTTCCGCCGCCGACTTCTTCGCGGCCGTGTCGGCAGCCATGGCCTGTGCGTCGGCCTGCTGCGTCAGGGACGCGGTCTGCACCTGGGCCTGCTGACCAGCGGGGATGTCTGCGAGGAGGGTCGCTTCGCTTGCCGTCGCCTCGAAGTCGTTGTCGTTCGAGGCGCCCGGGGTGCTGCCCGAGGCGACACCGACAACAGCGCCGACGGTGGTGACCGCGGTGGCGGATGCCACGGCGAATCCCCGGACCGAAATCCGGCTCACACGGTTTCCTTCCAGCATCGCCCGCATGGGTGACCTCGCGGACGCAATCGTGCCCCTGGCGCTGGCCTCCGCTGGTATCTCGGTCACGGGAGGCACGGGCCCGGTGGACAACTCCCGTGACGGGAGCGTCGCGTGGTGCTTCGGGCGGCATGCGACGGCCACTATGAAGTTCTGGTGTCTCTGAGTTGCAGTACCGCAGGGGGTACCGGTGTGTCGCATGCGGGGCCTGACAGGACCCAGACTCTGCCCCAGCCGGATGCCGCAAGGCAATTCTCCGTGCCGTGTGAAAGCTCACACCTCGTTTGCCCCAGAAGTTTTTCGGAAAAGGGCGAGCACCACGACGCCGCCCGGCTAAGCTCCTTCGCTTCGCCGGGCGGCGCCAACTACCGCGTAACCAGGGTGAACTGGTTCAGATCGCTCCGTCCTCCAGCATTTCGGTCACGAGCGCCGCGATCGGCGAGCGCTCCGATCGGGTGAGGGTGACGTGGGCGAACAGCGGATGGCCCTTCAGCTTCTCCACCACGGCAACTACCCCGTCGTACCGCCCCACTCGGAGGTTGTCGCGCTGGGCGACGTCATGGGTGAGGACGACACGGGAGTTCGCCCCGATCCTGGACAGAACGGTCAAAAGAACGTTTCGTTCCAGGGATTGGGCCTCGTCGACGATCACGAACGCGTCGTGCAGCGAGCGCCCGCGGATATGGGTGAGCGGGAGCACTTCGAGCATGCCGCGCGCCGTCACCTCCTCGATGACCGCCTTGCCCGCCACCGACCCGAGCGTGTCGAAGACCGCCTGGGCCCAGGGGCCCATCTTCTCGGCCTCGGTGCCGGGCAGATAGCCGAGCTCCTGCCCGCCCACCGCGTACAGCGGCCGGAAGACCATCACCTTCTGGTGCTGGCGGCGCTCCAGGACCGCTTCAAGTCCCGCGCAGAGCGCGAGGGCCGACTTGCCGGTGCCCGCCCTGCCGCCCATCGACAGGATGCCGATGTCCGGGTCGAGCAGCAGATCCAGCGCGATGCGCTGCTCCGCGCTCCTCCCCTTGATGCCGAAGGCCTCACGGTCGCCGCGCACGAGACGGACATCGCCCTCGGCCGTGACCCGGCCCAGCGCCTTGCCCCTCTCCGACTGGATGGTGAGGCCCGTGTGGACGGGCAGACCGGCCGCCTCCGGCACGTGCAGGGTCTCTTCCTCGAAGAGGAGATCCACCTGTTCACCGGAGAGGGTCAGTTCGGACATTCCGGTCCAGCCGGAGTCCGTGATGGCGAGCTCGGCGCGGTACTCCTCCGCGAGGAGGCCGACCGAGGACGCCTTGATCCTCAGAGGCAGATCCTTCGACACGACGGTGACGTCGTATCCCTCTGCCTGGAGGTTTCGCGCTACGGCGAGAATCCGTGAGTCGTTGTCCCCCAACCGGTAGCCGGCCGGAAGCACGCCGGGATCGGAGTGGTTGAGCTCGACGCGCAGCGTGCCGCCCAGATCGCCGATCGGGATCGGCGCGTCCAGGCGACCGTGCCGGACCCGGCAGTCGTCCAGGAGGCGCAGGGCCTGCCGGGCGAAGTAGCCGAGCTCGGGATGGTGCCGCTTGGCCTCCAGCTCCGTGACCACGACGACGGGCAGCACGACTTCGTGCTCGTCGAAGCGGTACATGGAGTTCGGGTCTGCGAGCAGAACGCTGGTGTCGAGAACATAGGTGCGCCTGTCGGACATGCGGCGCTTCGCGCTGGTCACCACGGAAGGACGTACCCCCTCGGATGAGGTCGGGGAGCGACGGGAAGGATGCCGGGAGAAGTCCGGACCGGTCTCGGACCGCAGTGCGCGGGCCGAGCTCCGGCCCTCCACTTCGCCCGTACTCACCGCACGGTCGTCCTGGTGCAAAGGGCCTCCCGGGCGGACGGCCCCATGCCGCCCGCTGAGATACGACATCCGTGAATCGGATGTCGACCTGCAAGGCTTATTCCCTCGAACACGCGCAGCCATGCCAGGGCATATGACGGCGCGTCCGTGAACTCTGGGTTACTCACGCCTCACCCACGCGAGCACCCGAGGGGGTGTCAGCCGCCGTAGCGCCGGTGCCGGGCCGCGTAATCACGCAGCGCGCGCAGGAAATCGACCTTGCGGAAGGCCGGCCAGAAAACTTCACAGAAGTAGTACTCGGAGTGGGCCGACTGCCAGAGCATGAAGCCGGACAGGCGCTGCTCACCACTCGTTCGGATCACCAGGTCCGGGTCCGGCTGGCCGCGCGTGTAGAGGTGCTTGGAGATCAGGTCGACGTCGACCGTCTCGGCGACGTCCTCCAGGCTGGTGCCCTTGTCCGCGTGGTCCAGGATCAGCGAGCGGACCGCGTCGGCGATCTCCTGCCGGCCGCCGTACCCGACGGCCACGTTGACCAGTATTCCCTTGTTGCCGTGGGTGGCCTGCTCGGCCTCCTTCAGGACGGCCTGGGTGCGGGAGGGCAGCAGGTCCATCGTGCCCACGTGGTGCACGCGCCAGCGGCCGTCGGCCGCGAGGGAGCGGACGGTGTCCTCGATGATGCCGAGGAGCGGGATCAGCTCCCGCTCGGGACGGTCGAAGTTGTCCGTCGACAGCATCCAGAGCGTGACGACCTCGACGTCCGTCTCGGCGCACCAGCCGAGGAACTCCTCGATCTTGTACGCGCCCGCCTGATGGCCCTGTTCGGTGGTCCCGCCGGATGCCTTCGCCCAGCGCCTGTTGCCGTCGAGGATGACCCCGATGTGCTTGGGCACCTGATCGTGGTCGAGGCGGCCTTCCACCCGGCGTGCGTAAAGTCCGTACACCAGGTCGCGCAGGTTCACTTCTGTCAGCCCCTCCAGCAGATGGCAGTCCCCGAAGGCGAAAGCCTACCGCTGCGGGGGCGGGCCTCCGCCCTCGGGTGAGCGGGCGATCGCTCTTCGGTCGGGCGGGTGTCCGGACGTTCGGCGGTCGCGGGGCGGCACCGGAAGATCCCCGGCTGGCGTAGCTTCGTACCCATGAACGACACGTCTCTGTACCGAGCGGCAACGGACCGTTACAGCACCATGGAGTACCGGCGCACGGGCCGCAGCGGCCTGAAGCTGCCCGCCGTCTCCCTCGGCCTGTGGCACAACTTCGGCGACGACAAGTCCCTGGAGAGCCAGCGCGCGATCCTGCGCCGCGCCTTCGACCTGGGCGTCACGCACTTCGACCTGGCGAACAACTACGGCCCGCCGGCCGGTTCGGCCGAGCTCAACTTCGGCAAGCTGTTCGCACAGGATTTCGCCCCGTACCGCGATGAATTGGTCATTTCGACCAAGGCGGGCTACCTCATGCACCCCGGCCCGTACGGCGAGTGGGGTTCGCGCAAGTACCTGCTCTCGTCCCTCGACGCCTCGCTGAAGCGGATGGGCGTCGACTACGTCGACATCTTCTACTCGCACCGCTTCGACCCCGAGACCCCGCTCGAAGAGACGATGGGCGCGCTCGCCTCCGCCGTCCAGCAGGGCAAGGCGCTGTACGTGGGCGTCTCCTCCTACAACAGCGAGCAGACCGCCGAAGCGGCGCGCCTGCTGCGGGAGATGGGCGTGCCGGCCCTCATCCACCAGCCCTCGTACTCGATGATCAACCGCTGGACCGAGGACGACGGCCTGCTCGACACGCTGGAGAGCGCGGGCATGGGCTGCATCTCGTTCGTGCCGCTCGCCCAGGGCCTGCTCACGAACAAGTACCTCAAGGGCATCCCCGAGGGTTCGCGCGCCACGCAGGGCAAGTCGCTCGACCCCGACCTCCTGAGCGACGAGGTCCTGCGCCGCCTCAACGGCCTGAACGACATCGCGGCCCGCCGCGACCAGTCGCTCGCGCAGCTGGCGCTCAACTGGGTGCTGCGCGACGAGCGCATGACCTCCGCGCTCATCGGCGCCTCCAGCGTGAAGCAGCTGGAGGAGAACGTCGCGGCGCTGGCCGGTCCGAAGCTGACGGACGAGGAGCTGACGGAGATCGACACGTACGCGGTCTCCACACCCGGCACCAACATCTGGGCCGGGCGGGGCTGACGTCCGGGACCCGGCGCGCGCGGATCCTGCCCTTCGGGGCTGGGCCTACCGGCGGGCGCGCGGGTCCTGTGGACGGGTGCCCGGGTCCTACGGGTGGGTGCGCGGGCGCTTGAACCAGGCGCCCGCGGCACCCTGACTCAGCAGGACCACCGTGGCGATGGAGGCGAGCAGCCCCAGGAGGCCGGCGGGGTTGCCGGCGGCGAGGCTGCCGAGTCCGAGAGCGATCTGGACGCTCATCAGGACAATGCAGGTCACGCGTATGCCGTGGCCCGCGTTCTTGAACGTGAAGGCGAAACCGGCGGCCACGAGCAGGCACAGGCTCGACCCGAAGGCGGCTCCGGCCGTCTCGGCGTCACCCGACGCGGCGATGGCGATCGTGCCGAGCAGGACGAGGCCGCCGAGCACCCACATGATGATCTGCGCGGCACGGACGACACCGGGCATCGTGAGCGGGGCGGCTGGTCCGTAGCCGTAGCCCGGCCCGTAGGCGGGCCCGTGGCCGGGGGCCTGTCCGGCGCCGTGGCCGGGGGCCTGTCCGGGGGCGTTTCCGTATACGGGGTGCTGGGCGGGGCCGCCGTAGGAGGGGAGTCCCTGCTGGGGGCCGGCCTGGGGGTCATGGGGCGGCGGGGGGAACTGATTCGACATGTCCCTGACCATATCCGGAGGCTTCTGCTCCGAGAGGAGCGGCGGGAGACGGCTCCACCGCGTCCGGGCACAAAAAATCGGGCCGGTCCGTGGGGGGGAGACGGACCGGCCCGAGGGGGGGTTTCCACCATAACCCTTCGTAAGTGATGCTGCGCGCATCGGCGTGCCACAACTACTCTCCGAAATCGCCTGACGACTCCGCGACCCTGTTCTCCCACCGGATTTCGGCCCCGCCGACCGATTCAGGCCTCGCGCGGCGATAGCCCGTTGGGGGGAACGGAGGGTGAGGCGCCCGCTTGACGCGACGCGGGGGCGCGCCACTAGCTTCGGCTCGCATGGCGACGCTTCTGCTTCCGACCGGGCGAGCACTTCCCCTGGAGATCGCGGACTCCGCCGGCGCGCGGCGGCGCGGGCTGCTCGGCCGGGACGGGGTGACGGGGGCGCTGCTCCTGAGCCCCGCGAACAGCGTGCACACCGTGCGCATGCGGTTCACCGTCGACGTGGCCTACCTGGACCGGAAGCTGCGGGTGCTGTCCGTACGGACGATGCGCCCCGGCCGGATCGGGCGCCCCCGGCTGCGGGCCCGGCACGTCCTGGAGGCGGAGGCCGGGGCGATGGCCCGGTGGGAGGTGCGGCGGGGCGTACGGGTGGAGGTGCGGAACGGTGGGGGCGCTTGGGACACAAGGGCCGCTAGGGCCGCTCGGGGCCTAGAAAGGACTGTCAGGCAGCCCCGCTGGCCGGGACAAGGGATGGAGGACGAAGGATGAGAGATGAGGGCGCGCGGTGCCGCGCAGCCCCCTCCGCCGCGCGGCACCGCACACGTGGCTTTGCTCACGCGAATTCGCCTTGGTCTGAACTTACGTGATTCTCGCGATCGGATCGAGCCAGTACGGATAACGATGCGGAATCAACGGGACCTGGTTCGGGATCACTTGGCTAACGATCGCCCCGACAGGCAACCTCGGGCGGCCGTTTCCCGTCAGGCGGCGCGTCCGTCGCCTTTGCCCGACTTTTGATGCCTTGGGTCACATGTCCTGTTGGCCACGAGCTGCTGCATGTGTTCGTCGCCCCACACGCCCAGCGGGATCAGCGCCTCGTTGAGGGACATGCCGAGGGGCGTCAGCGAGTACTCGACCTTCGGCGGGACCTCCCGGTACACCTCGCGGTGCACGATGCCGTCGGACTCCAGCTCGCGCAGCTGCTGGACGAGGACCTTCTCGCTGATTCCGGCGATGTGCCGCCGCAGCTCGCCGAAGCGCAGGGTCGCGCCCGCGTACAGCGCCCAGAGGATCATCGGCTTCCACTTGCCGCCGACGACGTCCACGGCCGCGTCGAGGCCGCACGCGTACAAGGCTTTGGTCTCCGTGCAGCCGTCCGAACCGTCCGCCACGCCGCCCCCCGTCACCGACACTGACACCGAATTGCCCTCCGCGCCGCTCTTCGGCATGGTCCACTCCTCGTGTCCGCAGGGCCAGTTGCCCGTTCGACAGTACCGAAGGAGACCTCCGATGAGCGCCCCTGCCGCCGTCACGTGGAGTGCCGCCAACGCCCGGCGCATGGAGCGGCAGTTCCTGCTGCGTCCGGCGATGCCGGGCGAGGCGGGGCCGGGCGAGGTCGTCGCCGCCATGCTCGGCGCGCAGGCGCAGGTGCTGTCCGCCGCCGAACTGTCCGTGGGGCTGCGGATGAACGGGGCGTCGCGGCAGGACGTACGCGACGCGTTGTGGGGCGAGGAGCCGAGCCTGGTCAAGACGTACGGGCCACGCGGCACCATCCACCTCCTCCCGTACGACGAACTCCCCCTCTGGACGGCCGCGTTGCCCGCCGTACCGTCCGGGGCGAGTCCTTTCAAGCCCGAGGCGCGCGTGACGCCCGACCAGGCGGAGGAGATCGTCACGGCGATCGGTGAGGCGCTGGACGGCGTACGGCTGACCATCGACGAGTTGGGCGCGGAGGTGGTGGCGCGCACCGGGCCGTGGGCCGGCGACCTGGTGATGCCCGCGTTTCAGGGCATGTGGCCGCGCTGGCGGCAGGTCGTGCACCTGGCGGGCCAACGCGGGGCGCTGTGCTTCGCGCCGGACCGGGGCCGCAAGGTGACGTACACACGCCCTCGGGACATCGGGGAGCCGCTGGGGGCCGAGGAGGCGACACGGCTGCTGGTGCGGCGCTTCCTGTGCGCGTACGGGCCCGCGACGGCGCAGGACTTCGCCAGGTGGCTCTCGGGCCCGCCGGGGTGGGCCTCCGCGCTGTTCGCCTCGCTCGCGTCCGCCGGTGAGATCGAGGCGGTCGAGCTGGCCGGGGAGCCCGGGTCGTGGGTGGTGGCGGGCGACACCGAGTTCCCGGCGGGGCCGCCTCGGGGGGTCCGCCTTCTCCCCTACTTCGACGCGTTCGTCATCGCCTCACACCCCCGCGCCCGCCTTTTCCCGGGCCGCGCCTACGAGCGTGCGCTCAACCGGGGCCAGGCGGGCAACTTCCCCGTGCTGCTCGTCGACGGAATCGCGGCGGGAGTCTGGCACCAGCGACGCTCGGGCCGCCGGGTGACGGTGACGGTGGAACCCCTGGACGCCTTGAGCACCCACCAGGAACGGGAGCTCGCGGTGGAGGCGGAGAGGGTGGGCGAGGTACTGGAGGCACGGGCGGAGCTGGTGGTGGGGCTGGTGGGGGTGGGGCCGCATGCGTAGGGGTGGGGGGTGAACGTGAGTGGGGGCGGGGCCTGGATCGTGGCGGCGGCCAGGGGAAGGGCCGGGGGTCGGGGGCCGAAGTGCGTGCGCCGGGGGGCTACGGCTTACGCAGCCGGAAGAGATGCCGACTGCTGTGGGCGACAAAGGGGCCGTCGGTCTGGATCTGCTCGTGCAGCTCACGGAGACGGGGCCGGTACTTCTCCACGGAGAAGTCAGGCACCATCCAGACGACCTTCCGCAGGAAGTGGACGACGGCGCCGACGTCGAAGAACTCCATGCGCAGCCGCTCGGCCCGCAGGTCCACGACCTCGAGCCCCGCGGCCTCGGCCTCCGCGCGCTCCTGGTCGGGGTGGCGCCCCTGCCGGATCTCCTCGGGCTGCGGGCCGAGGAAGTACTCGACGACCTCGAAGACGCTGGCGGGTCCGACGTGCTGGGCGAAGTACGTGCCGCCCGGCCGCAGCACGCGGGCGATCTCCTCGAAGTCGGCCTTCACCGGATGCCGGCTGGTGACCAGGTCGAAGGCCTCCGCGGCGAACGGCAGCGGGGCGTCCTCCGGCGAGGCCACGACGACCGCGCCCCGCGGATGCAGCAGGGCGGTGGCCTTGGCGACGTTCGGCGGCCACCCTTCCGTGGCGACGGCGAGCGGCGGCAGGGAAGGCGCGGAGGCGAGGACTTCACCGCCGCCGGTCTGCACGTCGAGGGAGGCGCCGGCGTGCCGGAGCTGCTCTCCCATGGCGTGGGCATACCTCCAGGAGGGCCGCTGCTCGGTGGCCCGCCCCTCGAACCAGGAGAAGTCCCAGCCTTCGGTAGGAGCAGACTCCGCTTCCGCCACAAGCACGTCAAAACTACGCATGCTGCGATCTTCGCATCGCGAGGGGCGGGGACTCACGTCATTTAACGGGGGGGGCGGGGAGAGGCTGAGGCGGGCCGAGAGGGGGGGCCGGACGAGGAGGCTGAGCACGAGGAGGGCGGAATACGACGCCCCGCGCCACATCAGGCCAGGGCAGGGCGGGGCAGGGCGGGGCAGGGCGGGCTGGTGCCGTCGGGCATCGGTGAGGCGGCGGATGTCGTCCGTACCCGTGAGGCTCTGATGTGTGAGTGCGCTGGGAAAGACAGCAGGTTTGCCAAGTAGCCACGGTCCAGCGCGTCTACGGGGGAGGCTTGCGGCGTGTGGTCGGCATCGGGGGCAGCCGCATTGGTCTACATACCTTCGCATGGCAAGGGATTCCCAAGCCCTGACGTCACGTGGGCCACTCCGTGGGACTTTCTTGCCGTTCGCGGGGTGGACCTGCGGAACGGGCGCTGGGTGGGCCTCGTCGCAGTTGTGGATGTTGGTCGCCTTGCCTTGGGCTATCAGTTCCCGTTGGGGTTCGGGATCTTTACGGGGCTCTGGTCCGGCAAGGCGCCCAGGAGTGGGGTACCGCTCCACGATTCCGGTGCCCATCTCCGAGTGGTCGCGCCCTCTTCAAGACCTGCCAGTCTCTCCGGGAGACCCGATCCGCAGTCGCTTGAGGAGACCGGTGCCACTCTCCGGAGCGATCGCGCGCCCCCTCACCACCTGGCGCTCACCCCAAAAGATCCGGTCGACAGTCGCTCGACGAAGCGGGTCCCCCATCTCCGGAGCGGTCGCGCGCCCCCTCACCACCTGGCGCTCGCCCCCGGAGATCCGGTTCGCAGTCGCTTGACGAGACCGGTGCCCATTTCCGGAGCGACCGCGCCCGCGCGCCCTGCCCCCCGCCCCTGTTCAGCCCCGCTCTGCTCCGCCCGCTCCCTCCCCCTCCCTCCCTCCCTCCCTCCCGCCCGGTTTCTCCTCGCCGTTTCCCGTGACGGTCACCTCAGAAGAACCAGTCCGCGCTCGACCGGAATACCTCTTCTCCCCACGGGAGTGGTCGAGAGTCTCGCCTCTTGGGCCGTTCGGTCGGGTTTCCTCGCGTGGTGGAGGGGTGGGTGTCAAGGGTGGAGCGGAGCGGAATCGGCGTAGCCGACGCGACGCAGGAGCGCCCTTGACTCCCACCCCGGAACCACCAGCCTCGGGACAACCGGACGGCCCCGGCACCCACACCACCACAGGCCCACCAAAGCCACCCCGACGGTTCAGTCCTGGCTGCCGGACGGGGCCGTTCCCGTGCCTGCGCCGGCGCCCCGCGGGAAGGTCACCTCGACTCGGCGGTTCTTCTTGCGGCCCTGCTCCGACGTGTTGTCCGCGATCGGGTAGTCCTCGCTGTAGCCGCGTACGGAGTACGTGACCTCCGGGCCCAGATAACTCGCCAGCTTGTCGTGCACCGCCTCCGCGCGCTTACGCGACAGCGTCTTGCCGTGGCTGTACGAGCCGAGGTTGTCCGTGAAGCCGAACACCCTGATGGTCGTCGCCTTCTGGGCCTTCGCCTCCTCCGCGATCGCCTTGATACGAGCGTTCGCCTCTGGATTGAGGTTGTTGCTGTCCTTGGGGAACAGGACCTCCGCCTGGAGCGCGAACTTGACGTCCGTGTTCGTGTCCTCGCGGCGCTCCTCACCACCGAGGTCTTCCACCACTGACTTGATGTCCAGGACCTTCGCCGGGGCCAAGGTCGCCCCATCGGCCAGCTTCAGGCCGGGGCTGTTGGAGTCCACCTCGGGGGGCGGTGACGTGGTGCTGCTGCCGGGGGGTGCGCTGGGGTCGTCTTCGTCGGCGAAGGCGGGGGTGCCGGTCAGGAAGATCAGCACGGTGAGGGTGCTCACCGTGGCAAGGGTCCGTGTGCGGGGGCGTGATCGTGGGTGGCCCATGGGTCACTCGCCCTCGGAGATCTCGATGGAGGCGGGGGGCATCGACCCGACCTGGAACGTGACCTTGCTGGTCCCCTCGGGTGGCGCGGGGAACTGGGCGAACCAACTGGCCGTATCACCCTGCTTCACTCGGCCGTTGAACTTCGTGCACAGGCAACGCCCCGAGGTGTCTCGGAGTACGAGGTACTTCTTCTTCCCGTCGTTGTCCACCAAGCTGGCGCCGGAGAGAGAGCCTCCGTTCGAGCGAAGCTCCCGCTCGTCGCTTGCCCAGTTGGCTCCGAGCCAGGACTGACTGCCGTTGTTCGTCACCGTTCCGGACACGGTGACGAAGCCGCCCCCGTCACGGAGGGCCGAATCGATCACGACGCTGATGTCACCGTCTTTGCCCTCTGCCAGGGCTTTGTCGTCCTCAGGTGCTTCCGGCTTCTCCTGCTCGTCGCCCTTGTTGTCCTTTGCCGATGAAGAGGATGACGCTCCCTTGTCAGGCTTGTCCTCGTCCCCGCCATCACTGCCACCGCAACCGGCCACCGTCAGGACCAGCCCAGTAGTGATCGCCACAGCGGTCATCGCCCTGCGGGTCTTTGTGGTGCGCCGAATGCTCATCGGTACAGCTTCCTTCTTTCGTCGAACACTCATCAATCGGCCAGGTGAACGGAGAAGAGAACGGATGCGTCTGGAAGATCGCCGAGCTCGAAGTCATCCGGATCTATCTCGAAAGATCCGCTGCCGTCGCATTCGAATTCCACAGCCTTCTCGGGATCCGTGGACGGGCCGACGTCGCATCGCGGCTTGATGATGGCCGTAGCTTCGGCCTGTGCATGCTTGGACTCCGTACCCGGAATGATCGAGTCACCCACCGTGTAGTTGGTTTCGATCTCTGCCCGAAAACCCGGATAGCCGTTCACTTCAGCCGGACCGAAACCCACAACGGACGAGTCGTTGTCCGCGGCCAACGCGACCGCTGCACCCTTGGCGCCTTCACCGGTGAACTCGTCGCCACCCAGCCAGTCGAGCCAGTCATCACCCTCACCGATGGATCCCCCAAGCCCGTCGACAAGCTCATCCCTGGCATCCTGGGCAGCCGCCAGAGCTGCGGCGTCCGCGGCGGACTGGGCGCCGTTACGCGCGGACGCCGCTTGAGCGAACGCGAAGAAGGCGAAAGCAACGAAGAGCAGAATCCCCGTCATCCAGATGTAGATCGGGAGAGTCTGCCCTCGGTCGCCATACAGGCGGGCTGCTGTCAGCCACCGCCGACCACGTCGTCGACCGCGTCCCCTATGGCCGAGGAAATCGTCCCGTCCAGCCCCAGCTGATCGATCAACGTAAAGATCCCCGCAATGAGAATCATCAGCCCCGCATACTCCACAAACCCAGCCCCCGCGTCCCGTTCCCTCCCCCGTGCTCGGGTGGTGACGGTTACGGCCCAGTCGATCCAGACTCTGAGTACGCGATCTTTCAGCACGACGGCCCCTTCTCTCCCACCCGATACACGCGCTGTTGGCGCAGCCAATTTCGGCGCCGTTGTCGTCATAGGCAACGTACGCGAGATCATGTGACCCTTCAGCCACTCTCCGCAACCAATACCGTTCGAGACGCGGAAGTTGGCGAGTTCCCTTCCCCGGGTGCGAGGTCATCACGCACCCCGGGGGCAGGTGGTGGGGATCCGTGACCGGGCGGTCGGCTGTGCGGGGTGTTTCACGACGTCCCCTCCCATGGATTCCGTGAACTCGCCTTTTGCAAAGGTCGGGTGGTGGGGCTCGGTCCGGAGGGGCCGCCCTTCGGAGTCTTCGCGCCCATTCCCTCTTCCCGTGACTGTCCCATATCTGGTTGCAGCCGCGAAGAGGTTTCGCCGAGTGGCTTGATTCCGGCTGCCGTCGGCAGGCTCACCGCGCTGTTCACGGCACCCTCACTTCCCCAGGATCGAGCCGAAGTCCGACCCCGAACCCAGGAACATCCCCGCCGCGATCAGAATCATCGTGGCCGGAAGCATGAAGACCAGCGTCACCATCGTCGCCTTGGGGATCGTCTTCGCCGCCCTGCGGCGGGAGTTCTGGGCGTCCGTGCGGCGCATGTCCGTGGCCAGCTGGATGAGCGTGTCCGCGATCGGCGAGCCAAGCTCCTCGCCCTGCTGGAGCGCCGACACGAACTGCGAGACCTGCTCGGAGGCGTTCCTGCGGCGCAGTTCGTCGAAGGCCTGGCGGCGGCTCACGCCCATGTCCATCTGCCGCAGGGTGATGCGCAGTTCGTCCGCCCACGGCCCCTCGTAACGCTCCGCCACGCGGTCCAGCGCCTGGCGGAAGCCAAGACCCGCCGACACCACCACCGCGAGGACGTCCAGGAAGTCCGGCAGCGTGCGGTCGATGACCTCGCGCCGTTCCCGTATCGCCTGCCAGATCAGCGCGTCCGCCGCCGTCACGCCGAAAGCGAAGGTCAGCAGACCGAACAGCGACGAGCCGTTCGTCAGGAAGACCAGGCCCATCACCAGACCGAACAAGCCGTACACCGCCCGCCGAGCCGCATAGCGGTCGATCGTCAGGCCCCCGGGGTTGCCCGCCATGTCGATCTTGCGGCGCTTGGCGTCCACCCGCTTGGGGCCCATCACGCGCAGCACGAAGGGCGCGAAGCGCATGCCCAGGCGGTCCACCGCCGAGCCCGCCGTGGAGACGCGCGTGGCGCCGACCTCCAGGGCTATCGCCAGGTCCGTGGGGAGCTTCGCCTCCGCCCGGTACATGCGGATGCCCTGGCAGACCCCCGCCACCGCGAGGCCCATCACGGCCGCCATCGCCAGACCGAACACGTGACCCGCTCCCTACACTTCGATCTTGCCGAGGCGCCTGATCACGAAGAAGCCCACGGCGTACAGGCCCAGCGCGATCAGGATCAGCGTCTGGCCCATCGGTGAACCCGTCACCCGGGCCAGCGCGCCCTCGTTGGAGGAGTTGATGAGGAGCAGCGAGCCGAGGCCGAGGAGCGGCACCGTGAACGCCGTCGCGTGCACCTCCGAGAGCATCGTGCGGACCTCACGCCGGGTCTCCTTGCGGTCCTCCAGGGTCTGCGTGAGGTTCCGCAGGGAGTTCACCACCGAGCCACCCGCCTTGTTGGACAGGACCAAGGTCGTCACGAGCACTATCAGTTCGCGGGACGGCAGCCGCGCGGCCAGCTCACCCAGGGTGTCGTCGATCGATCGGCCCAGCGTCAACTGGTCCGCCACCATCGACAGTTCCTCCCCCGCCGGCGCCTCCAGCTCCTCCGCCGCCATCGCAAGGGACGTACGAAGGGCCAGGCCCGCCGCCGTCGCGTTCGCCAGGATGCGCGCCACGTCGGGGAGTTGGTTGATGAACGCCTCGATCCTCTTCTGGCGTTGCCAGTTGAGGAAGACCACCGCGCTCCACACCGCCACGATGCCCGCGATCGGGCCGAAGAACGGGGCCAGCGTCGCCGCTGCCATCAGCCACAGCGCGGCGACGACCGCCACGACGTAGACGAAGAACTCGCCCGCCGTCAGGTCGAGGCCCGTCGCCGACAGGCGCAGGTGGATCGCGCGGCCGAGGCGCGTGCGGCGCAGGCGGCGGTCGACGGCCGAGAACCGGCGGCCACGGCCACCGGTGTCCCCCGTGCCGGGGCCGATCGACAGGCGGTCGACCAGCGCCTGGCGCTGGGCCCGCCCCGACGCGTACGCGTGGACGCCCGCCACGGCGAGCGTGCAGGTCAGGATCGTGGCGCCGAGGGCCAGCAGCGCGGATTGGTTCGCCATCAGCCCTTTGCCTCCCTCGTATGTGTGCTCGTATGTGTCCTCGGGTGGGTACTCACATACGTCCGTCCGCGCGTCGACGGATGCGTACGCGCCCTCGCCCGCGCCCTCATCCGATCGCCTCCCTCGTGTTCAGTACGTCGATCGCCTGGGCCACGCCGAAGCCGGGCGGCACCGGCTCGCCCGCCACGTACAGCCGCTCGGCGACGGAACGCGGCAGCGGGAGGTGCTCGAAGTAGCCGTGCACGCGGCGGTCCAGGCCGTTGCCGCCCGGCTGGTGCGGGACGAAGCGGGTCACCGGCGCGATGCGGAACTGTTCGCGGCCGTGCGAGACGAGCAGGACGATCTCGGCGATCTTGCGGGAGCCGTCCGCGTGCCGGGCGAGCTGGACGACGACGTCGACCGCCGAGTTGATCTGGTCCTTCAGGGCCTCGAAGGGGATCTGGACCTCGGACATCGAGCCCAGGGTCTGGAGGCGCATCAGGGCGTCCTCCGCCGTGTTCGCGTGGACCGTGGCGAGGGAGCCGTCGTGGCCCGTCGACATCGCCTGGAGCATGTCCAGCGTCTCGCCGCCTCGGACCTCACCGACGATGATGCGGTCGGGGCGCATGCGGAGGCTGTTGCGGACCAGGTCGCGGATGGTGATCTGGCCCTTGCCCTCCACGTTCGGGGGGCGGGACTCCAGGCGGATGACGTGGTCCTGCTGGAGCTGGAGTTCGGCCGAGTCCTCGATGGTGATGATGCGTTCGTGGCCCGGCAGCAGGCCGGAGAGCGCGTTGAGGAGCGTCGTCTTGCCGGAGCCCGTGCCGCCGCTGACGATGATGTTGAAACGGGCGCGCACGAACGCCGAGAGCAGGAGCAGCATGTGCTCGTCGAGCGACCCGAGGCCGATCAGCTCGTGCAGCGTGTACGCGCGCGGGAAGCGGCGGATGGTGAGGGTCGCGCCGGTGAGGGCCAGCGGCGGGATGATCACGTTGACGCGCTCGCCGGTGGGCAGGCGGGCGTCGACCATCGGGTTCGACTCGTCGACGCGGCGGTTGACCGTGGAGACGATGCGCTCGATGGTCTGCATGAGCTGGTCGTTCGACGCGAAGCGCAGCGGCAGCTGCTCGACGCGTCCGGCGCGCTCGACGAAGATCGAGTCGGGGCCGTTGACCATGATCTCCGTGATGGAGGCGTCGGCGAGGAGCGGTTCCAGTACGCCGAGTCCGAGGGCCTCGTCCACGACGCGGCGGATCAGCTGCGAGCGCTCCGAGGTCGAGAGGACGGGGCCTTCCCTGCTGATGATGTGGCCCATGACGCGTTCGAGACGGACGCGGCGGTCCGCCGCCGTCAGGGACGACATCTCGGCGAGGTCGATCTCTTCCAGGAGCTTGGAGCGGTAGACGGCCACCAGGCTGTCGTCGCGGCTTGGGCCGCTGCCCTTGCCGTGGTCGTGCGGGGTGGCCACGCGGTCGCGGAGGCTCATCTTCTCTCTCAGCTCCCCTCGTCGTCTTCGTCGTTGGGCATCGTGGCCGACTTCGTGACGGACCAGCCGGCGTCCACGAAGGGGAGGAGCGTGGGGACCTGGACGGTGACGTCCGCCGTCGTCGTGGCGCCGCCGCCGCTGATGGCGACCTGGGCGTCGAGGCTGCCGTCCATCGCCGCCATGCCCGCGGCCTCGCCGCCCTCGCCCTGCGAGGCGACACGGGCCGCGGCGCGGGCGCCGGATCCCGCCTGGTTGACGGCGTAGCCGACGAGGCCGAGCTGGATGGCGGCCAGGCCTACGAGGAGCAGGATGGGGAGGAAGCCAGCGAACTCCAGCATGGACACGCCTCGGTCGTCGAAGCCGTGCTTCCTGCTTGGACCCTGCCGCCTGTTCGCGCCCTGCCGCCTGTTCGCGCCCTGCCGCCTGTTCGTGCCCTGCGGCCTGTTTGGGTCCTGCGGCCTGTTCGTGCCCTGCGGCCTGTTTGGGTCCTGCGGCCTGTTCAGGCTCTGCCGCCTGTTCGGGCCTCGCCGCCCACGGGGACGATCCAGCCCGTCCGGCGTTTGAGGACGAACTCGGCGGAGCCGGTGATCGACGGTACGCAACGCTGCCGGGTCACCCCTCACCGTCCTCACCCTCCTTCGCCGCGCCCGCCTCCCCGCTGACGCTCCACCCCGCGTCGATCCCGGGGAAGAACAGCGGTACGTCCGCGTCCACGTGGGCCTTCCACACCGCTCCCTCGTCCGTGCAGGCCACCTCCGCGCCCTGCCACGCCGACGGCAGATGCTCCTTCGCCGCGGCCTCGCACGCCGCCGCGCCGCCCTGTCCCACCGCGTACGCGGCCGTCGCCGCCCGCGCCGCCTCGTCGGCCGCGTTGCCCGCGAGGGAGAACGTGTAGCCGTACAGCGCGCACTGCCACAGGAGGCCCATCACGGCGAGCAGCAGCGGGAACATCCCGGCGAACTCCAGCGTGACCGCGCCCCGGTCGCCGCCGACGCGTTTGCGGAGGTTCAGCGCACCGCGCTTGGTGCTGCCCGCCGCGGCCTCCGGGTCCACCAGGCCCAGCTCGCCCGCCAGCGCCCACAGGGCCTGCTTGACCGTGGACTTGCTGTCCAGGTCCTGCATGCGGCCCGCGTCGACCGCGCCCTGGAGTTCCTTGAAGTTCGCGGGGACGGTGGTGCGGGCCACGCGGGTCCCCGTCACCCGTTCCACCAGGGAGGGCTGGATGTCGGCGCCCTTGCCGTGGCGGTTGACGACCGTGAGCGTCTCCTCCGCCTTGCGGATCTGGAGGCGGTCCCACAGGCGCACCATGCGCTTGGCCGCGCGTACGGAGACGACGTCCGGGGTGACCAGGAGGATCGCCTGGTCGGCGAGCTCGATGGCCGCCGCGCTCGCCCCGGTGACGTACGTACCGCAGTCCACGAGCACGACGTCGTACCGGCTGCGCAGGGCGCTGAGCGTCTGGCGGGCCACCCGGTCGGTGATCTCCTCGCCGCGTTCGCCCTCGCTGGGGGCGAGGAGGAGGCCGATGCCGGTCTCGTGGGTGTAGACGGCGTCCTGGAGCACGCGGGGCGTGATGTCGGTGATCGACGCGAGGTCCGCGATGGAGCGGCGGAACTGGACGTCCAGGTACGAGGAGACGTCTCCCGCCTGGAGGTCCAGGTCGAGGAGAGCGACGGTACGGCCGGACGCGCGGGCGGCGAGGGCGAGTTGGACCGTGGCGAGGGTGGTCCCCACGCCTCCCTTGGCCCCGCTCACCGCCACGACGTGACCGCCGCCCGGGGTGTCGCCGCCGGGGCCCGCGTAGATCTCCAGGCCCGCACTGCCCAGGTGCCTGCGCATCCCGGCGGACCAGGCGGCCGCCGCGTGCACGCGCTCGGCGAGGGCGTCGTACGCGAGGGGGAAGCCGACGATGCCGCGGGCGCCGGAGTCCATCGCGGCGGTCAGGAGCGCCGGGCTCGTGTCGGCGGTGATCAGGACGACGCCGACCGCCGGGAAGCGGAGGACCAGGTCACGGATCAGGTCGAGGGCGGGGACGGGGCCGATGCGCTCGTGGATGAGGACGACTTCGGGCAGCTCGTCCAGGGACTCGGCGGCGAGCCTCGCCAGGGTGTCGAGCAGGGCCGTGGAGTCGGCCACGGGGAGGGCGGGTTCGGCGTCCGGGAGCTGGCCGGCGAGGGTCGAGAGGGCACGGGCGGCTTCCAGGTCCGCTACGACGGGGAGGATACGGGTCGTCATGCGGGGGCACCTCCCGGTTGGGGGGACCGGCCGTCTGCGCCTTGCCCCTCGTTGCCCGGCAGCGGGTCCTGCGGTCGACCCAGCGGCGGGTCCTGCGGTAGGTCCAGCAGCGAGCCCTGCGGTGGGTCCTGCCGAACAGACCCTTCCCACCCACCCACCCGATTACCCCGCACCCAGCCCCGGACGAACAACCTCCGAGATCCGCCACGCAGCCGCGCCCCCGGGCGGCCCCCCGCGGCGGGAGCGAGAAGCGGCGGTTCAGACGTGCAGCACATCCGCAGGCCCCCTACTTGTCCTCGTCGAGTGTGTAAGTCCGGTCCCCCCGCGGGATACTGCTCTCCCCGCCCTGCCCGACCAGCGCGAGCCGCACGTGCGTGGCGAACGACTCCGCGTACGCGACGCGCTGCGCGTCCGCCGTGTCGAGCGCGAACGTGATCGGCACCGCCTCCGTGCGCCGACGGCTGCCACTGCGGTCGTCCTGGTCCGGGTCGAGTGCCGTCAGCTTGCCCACGTCGATCACCTTCGCGGACTCGACGATGACCTTCGACTGGTCCTTGGCGTTGTCGGTCTCGCCCTTGAAGGTGGCGTAGATGTTGACGGTCGAGCCCGGCGTGATCTTGCCCGCGACGCCCGTCGCCGCGTCGATCATGATGGCGATCTCCTGCTGGCCCGGGGCGAGTTCCGGGCGGTCGACGATCATGTCGGTCTGGAGCAGCGAGCCCTTCCGCAGCTCGGTCACCGCGATCTTGCCGCGGAGCTGGCGCAGATCGGTGACCGCGTTCTCCGAGAGCCACCGCTCGGGCATCTCGACCTTCTGGAACTGGTCCGCGCTGAGCTCCTTGTACGGGGCGATGTCCCCCTTGAGCTTGTACGCGGCCACCTCCGGCCCCACCTTCGAGTTCACGTCCCGGACCAGCGAGAGGACGCCCGCGAACGCACCGAACGCGGCCAGGACCGACAGGACCAGCAGGATGACGCCGCGGCGCTGGCGTGAGTTCATGGACCGGACTACCTCGATCGGGTGCGGACGGCTACGGACAGTGAGCAGTGTGGCGCGCGTTCGATTCAGTTCATTTCAGGTGCGAGCGGTGCGGGAAGTGCCTGTGCGGTACGGGTGGTGCGTGCGGTACGGGTGGCGCGTGCGGTACGGGTGGCGCGTGCGGCAGGTGCCGTACATGCGGTACGGGCGGGCAGGCCGGTGGCGGCTCCTACGTCGCGCCTCTCGGCAGTGCCCGTAGCACCCGGGCCGGGGCGGGGCCCGGGGCCGCGGCGGGCGCCGGACGTTCGGGCGGTGGCGCCAGCGGTGCGGCGCAGAAGCCGCAGCGGTCGCCGATGAGTTCGAGACCGCACCAGTGGCAGTCGTCCCGCCGGACGGACGACACCAGTTGGTAGAGCACGGAGATGTCGGGGATCGCCGCGGCGAACTCGACGAGCTTGCCCGTGGCCCACCACCGCGCGGACTCCCCGGGAAGCCGCGTCTCCGACGCCCCTTGCGTACGCCATGCCGGAGCGAGCGTGTCGGTGACCCAGCCGGCGGCCAGCTGCCCGGTGGCGTACAGCAGCTTCGTGCCGAACCCGGGGCCGGGCAGCACCGCGTCCCCCGTCACCTTGATCAGCTCGGGGCGCGGGGTGGCGAGTACGGCGAACTGGGTGCCCGGCATCCACGACTTGGCGTGGGACTGGAGCGTGACCGGGACCCGGTCCAGCTTCGCCACCGAGCCGAGCAGCGCGCCCGCGTAGATGTAGTGGGACAGGAGGCGGGCCGCGGACGCCAGGACGCCGGGGCTGAAGTCGCAGATCGAGAGCTGGCGGAGCTGGAGCGCGAGGACCGCGAGGCCCAGCGGCGGCAGGTCGGGGCGGAGGATCGCGATGCGGTCGCTCTCCAGGACGGACCGGATGGCGTGCATGCGCTGGACGAGGGCGGGCGGCGCCGACGCGGGGCACAGGACGATCACGTAGCCGTGGTGCTCGATCAGCGTGTGCATCTCGGTGAGCGCCTGGTCCAGGGAGTACGTCCGCGGCGACTGGACGGCGCTCTGCAGGACGGCCGCGGACGGGGTGTGCCGGTCGGGCGACGGCAGCACCAGGTCAGGGCCGGTGACGGCTATGGCGGTCGGCATACGCACACCCCCCGGTCTTCGTGCACTTCTGCCTCAGCACCTTATCCAGGTCATCGCCACCTCAACACCCAACTTCCCACTGTTCACATTGAGGTTGGCCGGACGCGCGGGGCCGGGGTGATGCCAGAGGTCTTGACAACTCAATTGGTCTGGACCAGCTTGTACGACCAGGTGAGAGCTCTCCGAATGCCCCAACTCCCCCCACCGGAGGCATGAATGGACCACGCACGCGGCAGGACACGCAGGAAGGCAGGTTCCGTCATCGGTCTGACAACGGCACTCGCCCTCGCGCTCACCGGCCTGCTCACCGGCGGCGCCGACGAAGCCGACGCCGACACCCGCGCCGTGCCGAAGCACGCGGTGACGGGCTACTGGCAGAACTTCGACAACGGCGCCACCGTCCAGAAGCTGGCCGACGTACAGGACGAGTACGACATCATCGCGGTCTCGTTCGCCGACGCGACCGCCACACCGGGCCAGCTGGCGTTCAACCTGGACTCGGCCGGGCTCGGCGGGTACACCGTCGACCAGTTCAAGGCCGACATCAAGGCCAAGCAGGCGGCCGGGAAGTCCGTGATCCTCTCGGTCGGCGGCGAGAAGGGCGCGGTGGCGGTCAACGACTCCGCGTCCGCGACCGCCTTCGCGGACTCGGCGTACGGGCTCATGCAGGAGTACGGCTTCGACGGCGTCGACATCGACCTGGAGAACGGACTCAACTCGACCTATATGTCCCAGGCACTGAAGTCCCTGGCCGGGAAGGCCGGTTCGGGGTTCGTGCTGACCATGGCGCCGCAGACGATCGACATGCAGTCGACGTCGAACGAGTACTTCAAGACGGCGCTCGCGGTGAAGGACATCCTCACGGTCGTCAACATGCAGTACTACAACAGCGGTTCGATGCTGGGCTGTGACGGCAAGGTCTACAGCCAGGGCTCGGTGGACTTCCTCACCGCGCTCGCCTGCATCCAGCTGGAGGGCGGCCTCGACCCGTCGCAGGTCGGCATCGGCGTCCCGGCGTCGGCGAAGGCGGCGGGCGGCGGCTACGTCCCGCCGTCCGTCGTGAACCAGGCCCTCGACTGCCTGGCGAAGGGCACCGGCTGCGGTTCCTTCAAGCCGTCCACGACGTACCCCGGCATCCGGGGCGCGATGACCTGGTCGACGAACTGGGACGCCAGTGACGGCGACGCCTGGTCCAAGGCGGTCGGCCCGCACGTCCACGGGCTGCCGTAACCCCGAAGGGCCGCGGAGCGCACGCTCCGGACCCCGCAGACCGCAGCGCCGCCGCTCCCCCGGCGGCGCTGCCGGGTTTGTGCCGCCTTACCAGGGCAGGTCGCGCACCTGCTGCACGCACAGGACGAGGAAGAGCAGTCCGGCCGCCGCGAGCATGCCGTTGCTCAGGATGCCGTTGCGCCATTCCTTCGGCGTACGCGAGGAGTTGAGCAGCCAGAGCAGCGTGAGCGCGAGGAAGGGCATGAAGAACGCGCCGAGCACGCCGTAGGCCACGACCAGGCCGAACGGCTGGTCCAGGAAGAGCAGGCCCATCGGCGGGAAGGTGAGCCACAGGAGGTACGCCCGGAAGGGCGCCGACTTCTCGCGCTTGCCGGCCGCGACCTCCTTGACCATGCCGTCCGGCTCGATCACGCCGTCGGGCGTGACCGCACCCGCCGGCGTGACCGTACCCGCGGGCGTGACCGTTCCGTCGGCACCCTCGGCGGTCTTCCCGGGGGCGGTCTTGGCGGCGGCGGCCACACCGGCCCGCTCGCGCCGCAGCCGCTCCACGAAGTCGGCGAACATCAGGCTCACGCCGTGCCACACGCCCATCAGGGCGCCGAAGGACGTGGCGAAGAAGCCGATCAGGAAGAGGTTCGCGGTGACCGCCCCGAACTTGTCCTCCAGGACGTTGCCGAGGTCGATCAGGCCCCGGTCGCCCGAGGTGAGGGCGATGTTCGTGGAGTGCAGGAGCTCGGCACCGATGATCATCATCGCGACGACGAAGATGCCGGTGGTGATGTAGGCGACGCGGTTGTCGAGCCGCATGACCTTGAGCCAGCTGATGTCGGTCCAGCCCTTGGAGTTCACCCAGTACCCGTACGCCGCCATGGTGATGGTGCCGCCGACTCCGCCGATCAGGCCGAGCGTGTACAGGAGCGAGCCGTCGGGCAGGACCGGCGCGAGGCCCGCGAAGGCGTTGCCGAGGTCGGGGGCGACGCGGATGGCGACGTACACGACGATCAGGAACTTCATTCCGATGACGACCGTCATGACCTTCTCGAAGACGGCGTACCGGTTGAACCAGACGAAGGCGAGGCCCAGCAGGCCGCACAGGATCGCCCAGGCCTTCAGGGACGGGCCGTCCGGGAAGAGCGCGACGAGCGGCAGGGCGCTCGACGACATCGCCGTGGCGCCGTAGACGAAGCCCCAGACGACGACGTAGACCGCGAAGTACCAGGTGGTCCACTGCCCGAGGCTGCGCCAGCCCTCGAACAGTGTCTTTCCGGTCGCGAGGTGCCAGCGGCCCGTCGCCTCGGCGAGCGAGATCTTCACGAGGCAGCCGATGATCGCGGCCCACATGAGCGTGTAGCCGAATTTGCTGCCCGCGATGAGCGTCGCGACGAGGTCGCCCGCACCGACGCCGGTAGCGGCGACGACGATGCCGGGGCCGACGTACTTCCAGCTCGCTTTGCGGAGCCGGGGAGCCGCATCTCCCGTGGCAGCGCCGCTGCCTGTCGTTTCAGCCATGCCGATCAAGAAACCGCATGGGCGCGCGTGGCACAAGGGGTTGGCCGAAGACAGCGTTGACCGGAGCATGCCAGGCGCCCACGATGGGCCCGCGCGATCCGCACCGCACGACGCACCACGGCATGCGCCACAGCACGCACCGTACCCCGCACGACCAAGCGTCGCACTGAACCACCCCCACCCCCCAGGAGACTTCATGCGACTTCGCATACGCGGCAGAAGATCCGCCTCTCTCGCGGTCCTTCTCGCCCTCGCCGTCGCGGCCCCCGTGACCGCGACCGCCGTACCCGACTCGGCCGGCCGGTCCGCGGCACGGACCGCGGCGGCCGACGACAACGAGACGCGCCAGTACGAGATCCGCCTCGGCGACGACCCCGCCGCCCGCACCGCGCTCGCCCGCACCGGCGTCGCCATCGACGAGGTGGACGCCCGCTCGGTGGTCGTCTCGGCCGACGGCCGCGAGGCCGCGGGCCTGAGGGACGCGGGCTACGCGCTCAAGGCCCTGGCCGGACCCCCGAAGCGGACGAACGGCGAGCCGGTGGAGGCCAAGGACTTCCCGCCCGCCGACTCCAGGTACCACAACTACGCCGAGATGACCGCGGAGATCGACCAGCGCATCGCGGCCCATCCGACCCTGATGAGCAAGAGGGTCATCGGCAAGTCCTACTCCGGCCGGGACATCGTCGCCATCAAGATCAGCGACAACGTCGGCACGGACGAGGCCGAGCCCGAGGTCCTGTTCACCCACCACCAGCACGCCCGCGAGCACCTGACCGTCGAGATGGCGCTCTATCTGCTGCGCGAACTCGGCGACGACTACGGCACGGACGCGCGCATCAAGAAGATGGTCGACGAGCGCGAGATCTGGATCGTGCCTGACCTGAACCCGGACGGCGGCGAGTACGACATCGCGACCGGCTCCTACCGCAGCTGGCGCAAGAACCGCCAGCCCAACAGCGGTTCGTCGAACGTCGGCACCGACCTGAACCGCAACTGGGCCTACCGGTGGGGCTGCTGCGGCGGCTCGTCCGGCTCCACGGGGTCCGAGACCTACCGCGGCCCGAGCGCCGAGTCGGCACCCGAGACGAAGGTCGTCTCCAACTTCGTGCGCAGCCGCGTCGTCGGCGGCAAGCAGCAGATCAAGGCCTCCATCGACTTCCACACGTACAGCGAGCTGGTCCTGTGGCCCTACGGCTACACGTACAGCGACACGGGCCCCGGCCTCACCCAGGACGACCGCGACGCGCACGCCGCCATCGGCCGGAAGATGGCCGCGAGCAACGGCTACACGCCGCAGCAGTCCAGTGACCTCTACATCACGGACGGGTCGATCAACGACTGGCTGTGGGGCAACCAGAAGATCTTCAGCTACACCTTCGAGATGTACCCGTCGTCCGCGGGCGGCGGCGGCTTCTACCCGCCCGACGAGGTGATCGAGCGGGAGACGAACCGCAACCGGGACGCGGTCCTCCAGCTCCTGGAGAACTCGGACTGCATGTACCGCTCCATCGGCAAGGAACAGCAGTACTGCACGAGCTGATCCCGTACGCCGAAAAGGGGCGCCCGGCGCATTCGCCGGGCGCCCCCACGGGCGCAGGGACCGCTACACGAACAGGCTGACCACGGCCGCGACCGCGAAGCCGGCCAGGGAGAGGACCGACTCCAGGACCGTCCACGTCTTGAGCGTGTCGCGCTCCGAGATGCCGAAGTACTTCGCGACCATCCAGAAGCCGCCGTCGTTGACGTGCGAGGCGAAGATCGAGCCCGCCGAGATCGCCATGATGACCAGGGCGACGAACGCCTGCGAGTGGTCGCCCTCGGCGAGGAGGGGGGCCACGATGCCGGCCGTCGTCACGATCGCCACCGTCGCCGAGCCCTGGGCGACGCGCAGGACCAGGGAGAGCAGGTAGGCGAGGACGATGATGGGCAGGCCCACGTCCTGGAAGGTGTCCGAGAGGGCGGCGGCGACACCGCTCGCCTTGAGGACCGCGCCGAAGATGCCGCCGGCGCCGACCACCAGGAGGATGTTGCCGACCGGCTTCAGGGACGAGGTCGAGACCGTCTCCAGGGACTTGCGCGACCAGCCGCGCCGGATGCCCAGGAGGTAGTACGCCATCAGCAGGGCGATCGTCAGGGCGACGAAGGGGCTGCCGAAGAACTCGATGACCGAGCGCAGGGTCGAGGGGTCGAAGGCGATCGAGGAGAAGGTCGCCAGGAGGATCAGGAACAGCGGCGTCCCGATGATCGCGAAGACGATGCCGAGCGGCACCGGCTTCTCCCGGGGCGCCACGCCCGCCTCACGCTGCTCGGCGATGACCGCCTGGCGCGCCTCGTCGGCGGCCTCGACCATGTCCTGCGGGACGGGCACGAAGATGCGCTTGCCGATCCACGCGGAGTACACCCAGGCGGCGAGGACGGCGGGGATGCCGCAGACGATGCCCATGAGGATGACCCAGCCGAGGTCCACGTGGAGCAGACCGGCCGCGGCCACCGGGCCGGGGTGCGGGGGCAGGAACGCGTGGGTCATCGACAGACCCGCGAGCAGGGGCAGGCAGTAGAGCAGAATCGATTTGCCGGAGCGCTTGGCGGCGGCGTACACGATCGGCGCGAGGACGAAGATGCCGACGTCGAAGAAGACGGGGATGCCGAAGATCAGACCCGTCAGGCCCATGGCCAGCGGTGCGCGCTTCTCGCCGAAGAGGCCGAGCAGCCGGGAGGCGAGCACTTCCGCGCCGCCGGAGACCTCCAGGATCGCGCCGAGCATCGTGCCGAGGCCGATGATGATCGCCACATGGCCGAGGATGCCGCCCATGCCGGACTCGATGACGGAGACCGCGTCGGACTTCTGGACCGTGCCGAAGAGTTCGGTGACGGAGAGGCCGGCCGAGAGGCCGACGACTATGGAGACCGCGAGCAGCGCCACGAAGGGCTGGAGCCTGACCTTGATGATCAGGAAGAGGAGAAGCACGATGCCGAGCGCGGCGACGGTCAGCAGACCGGCGGTGCCGTCGATCAGGGTGAGGATTCCGCCCGTGTGGGGTGGTGCCTCGGCGGGGGCGGCGGCCGCGAGCGCGGCGAAGGGGGACGGGGACATCTTTGACCTCGTAAGTGCATGGAGCTTTCGGGGCAGGGGGGATCACGGCGCGGCTCCGGAAGGGGGGAGTTCGGAGCCGCGCCGTGAAGACGTACGGCTTGCGGGGGTTTCAGCGAGGGGTGCGGATCAGCCCAGGACGGCGAGCGCGTCGATCTCGATGAGCAGCCCCTTGGGCAGGCCCACGTAGACCGTGGTGCGGGCCGAGGCGGGGGCCTTGAGGCCCTGCTCCTCGAAGTAGGCGTTGTAGATCTCGTTCATCTCGGCGAAATGGTCCACGTCCGTGAGGTAGACGCGCATCATCATCACGTCGTCCCAGGTCGCGCCGCCCTCTTCGAGGATCGCCTTGACGTTGGCGAAGGTCTGGAGGGTCTGCTCGCGCAGGGTGGGGCCGGCGGGGGTGGGGGCCTTGCCCTCCTCGGCCGGGAGGAAGCCGACCTGACCGGCGACCTGAAGGATGTTGCCCTTCTTGACGCCGTGGGAGAACTTCGCGGGCGGGGTCGTGTGGGTGGCCGGGGTCAGTGCGGTCTTGTCGGTCATGGTCGTTCAGGCTTCCTTGAGGGGTGACTTGCCGGAGTACTCCCGGCTGATGGCGTCCGCCGTACGGCGCACCAGCGGGAGCAGCGTGAGGAGTTCGTCGGCGGTGACGACGACATTCGGCGCGGAGACCGACATGGCGGCGACGACGCGCCCGTCCGCACCGCGGATGGGGGCCCCGATGCAGTTGATGGACTCCTCGTGGCCACCGAGGTCGGTGGCCCATCCCTGCTCGCGCACGGCGCCGAGCTCCTTGAGGAACGCGGCGGCGTTGGGCGTCGAACGGGACGTGTACGTGGGGTAGTCGAGCTTCTCCGCGATGGCGCGGCGCTCGGCTTCGGGCAGGTCGGAGAGCAGCAGCTTGGCCACGGCGGCGACGGTGATCGCCACGGGCTTGCCGATGCGCGAGTACATCCGCACCGGGTAGCGGCTCTCGACCTTGTCGATGTAGAGGACTTCCTGCTCCTCGTAGACCGCGAGGTGCACGGTGTGGCCGCACTTCTCGTTGAGCGCGAGGAGGTGGGGGTGCGCGATCTCGCGTACGTCGAGGTTCTCGACGGCCTCCTGGGCGAGCGCGAAGAGGCGGGCGCCCAGGCGGTAGCGCTGGTCGGACTGGCGGTAGACCAGGCCGTGTTCGTGGAGCGTGCGCAGGAGCCGCAGGGCGGTGGACTTGTGCACGTCCAGGCGCTCGGCGACCTGGCCGAGGTCGGCGGGGCCTTCGGCGAGCAGCGGCAGGATGGACAGGGCGCGGTCGACGGTCTGGCTCATGTACGTGCCTCCTCCTTGGCCTCAGTGTGCGCGGGGACGCCGTCCGTCCAGCCGGGGCCGAGACGAAGTGTCCCCCAGGCGTCGGCGTCCAGGGCGGCAAGACGGTCGGTGTGCTCCCGCGCGGGAGGGGTGGCGAGGTCGCCGGCGACGGTGAGCGCGGCGGCCGCCATGAGGTGCCCGTGGCGCAGGCGCCGCTCGGCGGGCAGTCCGCGCAGGGTGGCGGAGAGGAACCCGGCGGCGAAGGCGTCACCGGCGCCCACGGGGGCGACGACGTCGACCTTGAGCGCGGCCTGGAAGACGGCGGGCTCGCCCGCGGCGGCCCCTCCGGTGTAGACGGTGGCGCCGCGGTCGCCCTGCTTGACGACCAGGGTGGCGGGCTCGGGCAGCGCGGCGCGGATGGCGTCGGGGCCGCCGGTGACGCCCCAGGCGTCGGCGGCCTCGTCCTCGCCGACGAAGACGAGGTCGGCGCCGCGTGCCAGCTCCAGGAGGACGCCGGGCCCTTCGCTCGCCTGGCCGGTCCACAGGCCCGGGCGGTGATTGACGTCGAAGGAGACCAGGGGGCGGCCGGGGCGGGGCGCGGTCAGTTCGCGCAGGAGGGCCAGGCAGTCCGCGGACAGGGCGGCCGTGATGCCGGACAGGTGCAGGATCCGGCCGGAGGCGAGCGCCTCGTGGTCCACGGACTCCGGGTCGGGGGACATCGCGGAGGCGGCCGATCCCGCGCGGTAGTAGAGGACCTCGTGGGCGTCGGTGTCGCGGTCGTCGGCGGTGCGGAAGTAGATGCCGGTGGGGCGCCGGGGGTCGCGGCGCACGGCGCTGGTGTCGACGCCGTAGCGGGCGATCGCCTCGACGAGGTGGTCGCCGAAGCCGTCGGCGCCGACGCGGCTGACCCAGCGGGTGCGGTGTCCGGCCGCGGCGAGCGCGCAGGCGACGTTCGACTCGGCGCCGCCGATCCCGCGGTCGAAGGAGGGCACGTCGGCGAGGCGGCCCGCGCGGGAGGGCAGGAACGTGACCATGGACTCGCCGAGCGCGACGACGTCCACTGCTGGCTGCGCGGCCTGTGCGGTCACGATCTTCCTGCCCCTCAACCGACTGCCCGGATCCGTTGACCCGGCGTTGGCTCGGATGTTAGACAGCAGTAAGCGACATACGCAATGACCGTTGCACATCATGCAACGCACCTTTTCGAGGAGGCGCCATGGCCGCCGACAACGCAGCCGACCGCTCCGCCGGACGGCGGGCCCAGGAGCTGACCCGGCTCGCGGAAGAGCGGGTCGACCACCGCTTCAAGGGCCTTCCGCCGGACGCGGAAGGCCTGACGGTCGGCGAGCTGGCGGCCCAGCGCAGGAACCTCTTCACGGGCGGCTTCACCACCCCCGTCCTCGCGCTCTCCGCCGAGCGCCTTGAGCACAACCTCGCGCTGATGGAGACGTACTCCACGCGGCACGGCCTCGCCTTCGCGCCGCACGGCAAGACCTCCATGGCGCCGCAGCTCTTCGCGCGGCAGATCGAGCACGGCGCGTGGGGCATCACTCTCGCCGTGCCGCACCAGGTGCGCGTCGCGCGGGCCTTCGGCATCGAGCGGATCTTTCTCGCCAACGAGCTGGTGGACGCGGCGGCGCTGCGCTGGATCGCGGGCGAGCTGGACGCCGACCCCTCCTTCCGCTTCATCTGCTACGTCGACTCCGTGCCCGGCGTCGCCCTGATGGACGCCGCGCTGCGCGAGGCGGGCGCGACGCGTCCGGTCGACGTCGTGGTGGAGCTCGGCGCGGGCGAGGGCGCGCGTACCGGGGTGCGCACGGAGGACGAGTGCGTCGAGATCGCCAACGCGGTCGCGGCGGCGGACACCTTGCGCCTGGTGGGCGTCGCCGGGTACGAGGGCGAAGTGCCGGACGCGACCCCCGAGCGGGTGCGGGCCTGGCTCGGCCGGCTCACCGCGCTCGCCGTCGAGTTCGACAAGGCGAACCGGTTCGCGGACCTGGACCAGATCGTCGTCAGCGCGGGCGGCAGCGCGTGGTTCGACGCGGTGGCGGACGTCTTCGCCGAGATCCCCGCCCTGTCCGTGCCGGTCCTGAAGCTGCTGCGCTCGGGTGCGTACGTCTCGCACGACGACGGCCACTACCGCCACCTGACCCCCTTCAACCGGATCCCGGACGAGGGCGCCCTGCACCCCGCGTTCCGCCTCTGGGCGCAGGTGGTGTCCCGGCCCACGCCGGAGCAGGCGTTCATCAACGCGGGCAAGCGGGACGCGGCGTACGACATCGATCTGCCCGAGGCGCAGGTCGTGCACCGGGACGGGGCGGACCGGGCCGCGACGGGCGTCACGGTGACGGGCCTCTCCGACCAGCACGGCTGGGTCCGCACGGCGTCCGAGGCCGATCTCGCCGTGGGCGACTGGGTGGGCCTGGGGCTCTCCCACCCCTGCACGTCCTTCGACAAGTGGCAGCTGATTCCGCTGGTCGAGGCCGACGGCACGGTCACGGACTACGTCCGCACCTACTTCTGACCTCTTCTGGCCCCTGGGCCTCTGAGGGTGGGCGAACAAGCAGAACCGCCGCCCCGCGACGGATGTCTCCCACCCACCCACCCGATTGCCCCGCAACCCGCAGACAAGCAGAGAGAGGCACCCCCATGGACCTCGTCATCCGGGACGCACGCGTCATCGACGGCACCGGAGGTGCCTCCTACCGCGCCGACGTCGGCGTGCACGAGGGCAGGATCGCCGAGATCCACCGCGCGCAGGACGCGGGTCCCCGCCCCACGGGGGCCCGCACCGTCGACGCCCACGGTCTCGCGCTCGCGCCCGGCTTCATCGACATGCACGCCCACAGCGACCTCGCCCTCCTGCGCGACCCGGACCACAGCGCGAAGGCCGCCCAGGGCGTGACCCTGGAGGTCATCGGCCAGGACGGGCTGAGCTACGCCCCCGTCGACGACCGCACCCTCGCCCAGGTCCGCCAGGCCATCACCGGCTGGAACGGCGACGGCGGTGACATCGACTTCGACTGGCGCACGGTCGGCGAGTACCTGGACCGCCTGGACCGGCAGGGCACCGCCGTGAACGCGGCCTACCTCATCCCGCAGGGCACCGTCCGCATGTACGCGGTCGGCTGGGACGACCGCCCGGCGACCCCCGCCGAGGTCGAGCGGATGAAGCAGCTGGTCGCCGAGGGCATGGAGCAGGGCGCCGTCGGCATGTCGTCGGGCCTCACCTACACCCCCGGCATGTACGCCGACGACTCCGAACTCACGGAGCTGTGCAAGGTGGTGGCCCGGTACAAGGGCTACTACTGCCCCCACCACCGCAGTTACGGCGCCGGCGCCCTCCAGGCGTACGAGGAGATGGTCGACCTCACGCGCGTCGCGAACTGCCCCCTCCACCTCGCGCACGCCACCATGAACTTCGGCGTGAACAAGGGCAAGGCGCCCGATCTGCTCGCCCTCCTGGACGACGCGCTCGCGTCCGGCGCGGACATCACGCTCGACACGTACCCCTACACCCCCGGCTGCACGACCCTGGTGGCCATGCTGCCCAGCTGGGCGAGCGAGGGCGGGCCCGACGCGATCCTGGCCCGGCTCCAGGACGACGCGACCGCCGAGAAGATCCGCCACCACATGGAGGTCATCGGCGCCGACGGCTGTCACGGCGTACCGATCGAGTGGGACAAGATCGAGATCTCCGGCGTCTCCGACCCGGGGCTGGCCTCCTGCGTGGGCAAGACGATCGCGGAGTCGGCCCGGCAGCGCGCCGAGGAACCGTGGGTCACCGCCCGGCGCCTGCTGATCAACGACAAGCTGGGCTCGACGATCCTCCAGCACGTCGGTCACGAGGAGAACGTCCAGGCGATCATGCGCCACCGCGTGCACACCGGCGGCAGCGACGGCATCCTCCAGGGCTTCAAGCCGCACCCGCGCGCGTACGGCACGTTCCCGCAATACCTCGGCCGCTACGTGCGCGAACTCGGCGTCCTCGGCCTCGAAGAGTGCGTCGCCCATCTGACCGGGCGCCCCGCGGCCCGGCTCCGGCTCGCCGACCGGGGTGTCGTGCGCGAGGGACACCGCGCGGACCTGGTCCTCTTCGATCCGGAGACGGTCGCGGCGGGCTCGACGTTCGACGCTCCCCGCACGCTGCCGACGGGCATCCCGCACGTCCTGATCGACGGCAAGTTCGTGATGGAGGACGGCCGGCGCACGGACGTCCTGGCGGGACGGTCCGTGCGCCGGACCCCGTAGGCTCCGCTACCGCCTCACTTCTTCTTGCCCTTGATGTCGATGTGGGCGTTGAACTTCGCGCCCAGGACCGTCACGAAGACGTTGCCCTGCCGCCCGCGCGTGTCCAGGGTGTCCCCGACCTGCCCCTTGCCGAGGGCCGCCTTGTCCTGGACGTCCGTCGCGCGGAGGTCCGTGAACTGGTCGTAGCGCTCCTCGGCCAGCTCGGCGGCGTCCCGCCACTCCTGCCGGAAGGCGGCGTATTCGACCTCGGTCATGCCCGACCCGAAGGTGAAGTTGGGGTGGTTGGCCTGCTCGTAGTGGTGCCTGCACAGGTCGAGGAGGCGGCCGGCGTCGGTCTTGACCCCGACCGCCTTCACGAAGGAGTCGGCCTGCTTCTGGATCGCCGCCGTGCGTTCCGCGACCCGTTCCGCGCGCCGCTGTTCGTTCAGGTCGTCGTCGAGGGTCTTCTTGGCCGCCGCCAGACCGTTGTTCTTGTCCTCGACGGTCGCGATGCGGACGGAGGCTTCCCGCTTGCGCTGCGGGATCAGTCCCCAGGGCAGGCCGATCGACTCGCTGTATTCGGTGAGCAGGTCGGTCGCTTCCGTCTCGTCGTCCGCGTACTCCACGTGACCGATCATCTTGGTCATGGTGCCCCCTTCGTCCCCGCCGGCCCCTCCGGCGGGAAGTCCGCGGGCAACGTCTCACCGGCACGGGCCGCCGTCACCGGGTGGCGGCCCGTCCGGTTCACGCCTGCGGGCGCGCTACCTCCGGGCGGCTGCCGGGCGCGGCAGCTTGCAGCCCTTGCGGCCGAGGTCGATCTTGCTGTCGTGTCCGACGCAGGGCACGATCCCGTAGGTCTGCTGGGCGTAGTTGATGCCCTTGCGGACGGTCACCTTGCCGCGCCGGTCGACCTCGCACGGGTTGTTGAGCGTGCAGCGCTCGCCGTCCTCGTTCCCCGTGTTGTTGACGGCCGTGACCTTGCCGGTCTTGTGGTCGATCACGGGTGAGCCGGACGTGCCGCCGATCGTGCGGCACGCGGGGGTGTAGCGGACCGAGTCCTTCCAGGTCCACTCCCCCTCCTTGAGGCGGTATGCGAAGCCGTCGATCTCGCAGGTGTACGTCTTCTTCCAGTACCCGGAGACGACCGTGACGGCCCGCTTCCTGACCGGGTGGTCGTCCTCGATCTCCAGCGCCTTGATGCCGTACTTCTTCTTGATGTCGGCGTAGCTGCTGGTGAGTTGGTACAGCGAGATGTCCGTGTCGGTCATCGTGGCGTACGAGATCTTGCTCGCCCGGAGCGTCGCCTTCTCCGCGCCCTTCGCGTCGAGCAGCTTAAAGGTGCGGGTGGACGGCTGGTCGACGACGACTTCGCCCGCCGCCGGGAACCCGCTCTCCAGGCAGTGGCCGTTGGAGAGGACGAGCGCGGGGTCGTCCGGCTGGGACCGGGGCACGCGGACGACGGAGCCGGAGCAGTTGCTGAGCGCGACGGTCCCCGCGAAGTCGACGCCCTTCTTCGCGGCCTGGTCCGCGGCCTGGTCCGTGGCCCGGTCCGCGGCCCGTTGTGCCGGTGCGCCGTCCGGCGCCGCGACCGCCGGCGCGGAGCCCACTCCTGCGAGGGAGAGGGCGAGCAAGCTGCCCGCGAGAGCCTTCTTCATGTGTGGAGCCCCCCTTGTCACCGTGCCCTGTGTGGTTGTCATGGGCATTCTTCGGGGGCCCGCGGAGGGGGGACAAGGGGTGGGAACTCTTGACAATTCGGCGGGCCGGCCCGGAAGGGCCGGCCCGCCGCCGTGGTCCGAAGCCCTACGGCTTGGGGAGCGCGCAGCCCTCGCGGCTCAGGTCGATCTTGTTGCCGGGTGCCACGCACGGCACGATGCCGTACGTCTGCTGGGCGTAGTTGATGCCCTCGCGGACCGTCACCTTGCCGCTCTCGTCGACCTCGCACGGATTGTTGTCCGTGCACTCCTCGCCGCTCTCGTTGCCGGTGTTGTTGACGGCGACCACCTTGCCGGTCGCGTCATCGACCACGGGCGAGCCCGAAGTGCCGCCGATCGTCTTGCAGTCGGGGGTGTAGCGGACCGAGTCCTTCCAGGTCCAGTTCCCCTCCTTGAGGCGGTAGGCGAAGCCGTCGACGCTGCACTTGTACGTCTTCTTCCAGTAGCCGGAGACGACGGTGATCGCCTTCCCCTGCTCCGGACGTGCCGCGTTCAGCTCAAGGGCCTTGATGCCGAACTCGCTCTCGATCTCGGCGTAGGTGCTGGTGAGTTCGTAGAGCGAGAGGTCGGTGTCCGTCATCGTGCCGTAGGCGATCTTGCTGGCCTTGACCGTGCCGGCGTCGCCGCCACCGGCGTCGAGGAGCGTGAAGCTGCGGGACGACGGCTTGTCGACGACGACTTCGCCGGGCGCCGGGAACCCGGACTCCAGGCAGTGGCCGTTGGACATCACGAGCGCCGGGTCCTGCGGCTTGGAGTCCGCCACGCGGACGACGGAGCCGGAACAGTTGCTCAGCGCCACGGTGCCCGCGAAGTCAACTGCCTGCGCCTTGACGGGCCGTTCGTCGCCGACGGCCGTCGCGGGCACCGCCGTCACCCCGAGGAGCAGGGCGGAGAAGCACGCGACGACGAGAGGCTTGTTCATGTGGGGGGTCCCCTCTGTTGACCATGTGACCGAAGTTGCTTCGGTTTTGTCATGCGCATTGTTGAGGTACCGGGCCGTGAGAACAAGACCGCATGCGGACACCGCTGACCGCTGACAGGACGGTCCCGGGCACCCCGCCGGGCGCGCCACGCCGCACCGGCCCCCGCCACGCCCCGACGTGGCGGAAAACACGAGGCGGGTGCCGTTACGCGGCCGTAAGCTCGCGGACATGCAGGTCATCCAGTCGACGAAGCTCGCCAACGTCTGTTACGAGATCCGGGGTCCGGTGCTCGAGGAGGCGATGCGGCTGGAAGCGGCGGGCCACCGCATCCTCAAGCTCAATACGGGCAACCCCGCGGCCTTCGGATTCGAGTGCCCGCCCGAGATCCTGGAGGACATCCTCCGCAACGTCGGCGACGCGCACGGCTACGGCGACGCGAAGGGCCTCCTCGCCGCCCGCCGCGCGGTGGTGATGCACAACCAGACCCTGGGCATCGAGACCGACGTCGAGCACGTCTTCATCGGCAACGGCGTCTCCGAACTCATCGTCATGGCCATGCAGGGCCTGCTCGACGACGGCGACGAGGTCCTCGTACCGGCGCCGGACTATCCGCTGTGGACGGCCGCGGTCTCGCTCTCCGGCGGCACGGCCGTGCACTACCGCTGCGACGAGCAGGCGGACTGGATGCCGGACCTCGCCGACATCGAGCGCAAGGTGACCGACCGCACCAAGGCGCTCGTGATCATCAACCCGAACAACCCGACGGGCGCCGTCTACAGCGAGGACATGCTGCGCGGCCTGACCGACATCGCCCGCCGCCACAACCTCCTGGTCTGCTCGGACGAGATCTACGACAAGATCCTCTACGACGACGCGGTCCACACCCCCACCGCCGCCATCGCCCCCGACCTCCTCACCCTCACCTTCAACGGCATGTCGAAGGCGTACCGGGTGGCCGGTTACCGCGTCGGCTGGGTGGCCATCTCCGGGCCGAAGGCGCACGCGTCCTCGTACATCGAGGGTCTGACGATCCTCGCCAACATGCGCCTGTGCGCGAACATGCCGGGCCAGCACGGCGTGGTCGCCGCGCTCAGCGGGCGCCAGACCATCACCGACCTCGTGCTGCCGGGCGGGCGCCTGGTGGAGCAGCGCGACACGGCGTACGACCTGCTGACGCAGATCCCCGGCGTGACCTGCGTGAAGCCCAAGGGGTCGCTCTATCTCTTCCCGCGGCTCGATCCGAAGGTCTTCAAGATCAAGGACGACCGCCAGATGGTGCTCGACCTGCTGCGCGCCGAGAAGATCATGGTCGTCCACGGCACCGGTTTCAACTGGCCCGAGCCCGATCACTTCCGGGTGGTCACCCTGCCCACGGCGACGGACCTGGCCGAGGCGGTGACCCGGATCGGCACCTTCCTGGACGGCTACGGCCAGCACTAGCCGCGGGCGGCCGGGACGGACGGGCCGCCGCGGCCACTCGACTCAACTTTAGACTGAATCTAATGTAGGATGGCTTTCAAGCTACCCGCCAGGAGGCCATCCCATGTACGAGCCGATCCGCACCAAGTCGGTCCATGCCATGGCCGACCCGGGCGACTTCCCGCACCGCTCCCGCGAGGAGGAGCTGGACATCCAGCTCGCCGCGCATCTGGCGGCGCTCCTCGCCGTCACGGACGAGCTGCGCGCCCTCGCGCCCGACGCCGACCTGGACGACGCCGCCGAGAGGCTGGCGTCCGAGGTGGCCCGGCTCCGCGGCGGTCTGCCGCCCGTCCGCTCGGCCGTGGTGACCGCGATCCACGAACCGCACCTCACCGCCCTGCACCAGCGCGCCCACGCCCTCGCGGGCCGCGCCCTGGTGGTGGCGGCCTCCCGCGCCGACACCGCGGCGGCGATCCTCGCCGCCCGGCGCATGGACGCTCACGCGGGCGCCGCCCACCTCGTCGGCGCCCACTGAGCCCGCGCCCGGGCCCCCAGGAACGGCCCCGGTCCGAACGCCTGGAGGCGTTCGGACCGGGTGCCATCTACCCGGCTAGCCGGTCACCCGCACCGTCGCCTCGGCCGACGAGCCCGCGTGCAGGGCATCACCCTCGTAGCTCACGGCGTAGACGGTCCTGCCCTTCTTGCTCGGCAGGTCCCTGATCCGGAACGAGCCGTCCGCCGCCACCGGCGCCGACGTCAGCTCGCCCGTCGTGCCGAGCCGGTCGGTCCGCGTCACCTTCAGGGCGATCCCGGACGGCAGCGCACGCCCCTGTCCGGTCAGCTTCCCGGTGATGTCGACGCCGCCCGCGCGGGTCGCGTCGGCCGGGGCCGTCAGCTCGATCGCCGTCGTCGCCTTCGCCACGTCGACGGTGACCGTGACGTCCTCGGCGGGCCGGTGCGTGACGTCACCGAGGAACCGCAGCGTGTACGTCGCCTCGCCGAGCCGGTCCGGCACGTCCAGGACGGTGAAGCTGCCGTCGGCGGCGACCTTGGCGGACGCCACCTCCGTCGTGCCGTCGGCGTCCTTGCGGACCGCGGCGACCTTCACGGGCTCCGCGGGCGCGGGGCCGTCCAGCTCGAGCCTGCCGCGGATGCCGAGCGGCTCACCGACCATGGGCTTGGTGGGCGTGGTGCTCAGGGCGCCCGTGAAGCGCGCGTCGTACTGGGCGGCCGGGGGCTTGATGACGTGCAACCAGTGACTGGTGCCGCCGTCCGAGGCCACCGCGAAGAGCCGCGAGCCGTCCTTGGCCCAGCCGAGTCCCCGCGGCACGATCCGCGAGCCGTCGAGCTCGCCCTCGAAGGCGAACTCGATCGGCGTGGCGCCGTCCGCCGGGTCGGCGGGCTGGATCAGCAGATCGGACACGCTGCCCGCGGCGGCCGCACCGCGCGCCACGTACGTCCCGTCGCCGCTGAACGCCACCGCCGATGCCTTGGCGCCCTCCGGCAGCGGCTGGTAGCCGGCCGGGGCGTCCGCCAGGTCGGAGGCGTCAAGGAGCCGGGTGCCGTAGGCCGCGTCGGCGACCGCGATCCGCTTGCCGTCGGCGCTCAGGGCGATGTCCTTGAGGTCGAGCGCGCCCTTGCCCTCGGCGTCCGCGAACCGCCGCTGCGGGCCGCGCACCAGGGTCTCGCCGCTGGCGTCGAACGTGGTGAGGAACGCGTTGGCCGCGCTGCCCGCCCCCGCCTGCCCCATCACGAGCCGGTCGGGAGCCCCGGGCCCCGCCGCCAGCTTCAGCCGCCCCTCGCTGTTCCAGCCGGTGCTGACGAACGAGGTGTCCTTGACGCCGTACAGGTACGCGGCGTTGTCGGTCCGGTCGCAGTACGAGCTGGTGTACGGCGTCTCGGTGAACCACGTCTTGCCGCCCGCCACGGCGACGTCCCGGCCGCACTCGACGTCGTAGGGCGTGTAGGACGCGCCGCTCTTGGTCTGCGTGGCCGTGTCGAACGTGACGATCCGGTTGGACACCGACACGTTCAGGGTCGCGCCGTCCGCGCTGAGCGCCATGCCGGAGGCCGGCTGGTCGGTGGCGAGCGAACCGACGCGCTGCCCCTCGAAGTTGTAGACCCAGACCTGGCTCGCGCCACTGGTCTTGCGTGCGTCGGTGACGTAGACCCGCTCGTGCGCGTCGTCGACCACCAGTGCCCCGAACGAGGAGATCGGCAGCTTGGCCACCTCGTCCGACGGCGTGGCGGCATACGCGGCGGGTGCCCCGACGGCGGTCAGACCCGCCGAGCCGAGGATCACCGCGAGCGCGGCACCCGTCACCCGTCTCAACCGCTGAGACTTCTTCAACTTTGCCCCCCACAGGCTCATTTGGGGCACGCGTCGATCAACGGCCCCCCGTGTGGGGTCATTGAAACATGTGAGGGCCATGTGAAGGCAGGGTGCGCGAGATGCGTACACATGCGGAAGGGCCCCGCACGCCGTTGTGCGGGGCCCTTCCGGAACGCGCGGGACGTCAGCCCAGACGCCGCACCAGCGCGCGGTACTCGTCCCACAGCTCCTTGGGCGTGTGGTCGCCGAAGGTGTTCAGGTGCTCGGGGATCAGCGAGGCCTCGTCGCGCCAGACCTCCTTGTCGACCGTGAGCAGGAACTCCAGGTCGTCCTTGGCCAGGTCGAGGCCCTCGGTGTCCAGCGAGTCGACCGTCGGCAGGATGCCGATGGGGGTCTCGACGCCCTCGGCCTTGCCGTCCAGGCGGTCGACGATCCACTTCAGGACGCGGCTGTTCTCGCCGAAGCCGGGCCACACGAACTTGCCGTCGGCGTTCTTCCGGAACCAGTTCACGTAGTAGATCTTCGGGAGCTTGGACTGGTCGGGCTTGTCCGCGCCGACCTTGACCCAGTGGGCCATGTAGTCGCCCATGTTGTAGCCGCAGAACGGCAGCATCGCGAACGGGTCGCGGCGCAGCTCGCCGACCTTGCCCTCGGCCGCGGCGGTCTTCTCGCTCGCCACGTTCGCGCCCAGGAAGACGCCGTGCTGCCAGTCGAAGGACTCCGTCACCAGCGGCACCGCGCTGGCGCGGCGGCCGCCGAAGAGGATCGCCGAGATCGGCACGCCCTTGGGGTCCTCCCACTCGGGCGCGATGATCGGGCACTGCGAGGCGGGGGTGGTGAAGCGGGCGTTGGGGTGAGCCGCGGGGACGCCGGACTCGGGGGTCCAGTCGTTGCCCTTCCAGTCGGTGAGGTGGGCGGGGGTCTCCTCCGTCATGCCCTCCCACCAGACGTCGTTGTCGTCGGTGAGCGCGACGTTCGTGAAGACCGAGTTGCCCCACAGGGTCTTCATGGCGTTGGCGTTGGTGTGCTCGCCGGTGCCGGGGGCGACGCCGAAGAAGCCGGCCTCGGGGTTGATCGCGTAGAGGCGGCCGTCCTCGCCGAAGCGCATCCAGGCGATGTCGTCGCCGATGGTCTCGACCGTCCAGCCGCGGACCGTCGGCTCCAGCATGGCGAGGTTGGTCTTGCCGCAGGCGCTCGGGAACGCGGCCGCGACGTACTTGCTCTCGCCCTGCGGGGGCGTGAGCTTGAGGATGAGCATGTGCTCGGCCAGCCAGCCCTCGTCGCGCGCCATGACGGAGGCGATGCGCAGGGCGTAGCACTTCTTGCCGAGCAGGGCGTTGCCGCCGTAGCCCGAGCCGTACGACCAGATCTCGCGGTCCTCGGGGAAGTGCGAGATGTACTTCGTGGAGTTGCAGGGCCACGGCACGTCGGCCTCGCCCTCTTCGAGGGGCGCGCCCAGCGTGTGGACGGCCTTGACGAAGAAGCCGTCCTCGCCGAGCTCGTCCAGGACCGCCTGGCCCATGCGGGTCATGGTGCGCATGGAGACGGCGACGTACGCCGAGTCGGTGATCTCCACACCGATGGCGGACAGCGGTGAGCCGACCGGGCCCATGCAGAAGGGCACGACGTACATGGTGCGGCCGCGCATGGAGCCGCGGAAGACGCCCTGCTCCCCCGCGAAGATCTCCCGCATCTCGGCGGGGGCCTTCCAGTGGTTGGTCGGGCCCGCGTCCTCTTCCTTCTCGGAGCAGATGAAGGTGCGGTCCTCGACGCGCGCGACGTCGGTCGGGTCGGAGGCCGCGTAGTACGAGTTCGGGCGCTTGATCGGGTCGAGCTTCTTGAACGTCCCCTTGGCGACGAGCTCCTCGCACAGGCGCTCGTACTCGGCCTCGGATCCGTCGCACCAGACCACGCTGTCCGGCTGGGTCAGTTCGGCGATCTCGTTCACCCAGGAGACGAGGTCCTGGTGGTGGGTGGGGACGGTGCCCAGGGACTCAGAGAGAAGGGGAGCCGCGATGTCGCGCGCCACGATTGCTCCTATACGAGGGGTTTATAGGTTTGTTGCCCCGTGGGGGCTGCGACCCGGACGCTTCACGTGTTGTTCCCTCTGGCGCTCATCCGGTGCCGACCGCACTCATTTGATCATCCGACGCTTCCGCGCATATGTCCAGAGGGCCTCACAGGTGAGCGGCGTGAGGATCGCCACTCGTTCCGGTCGCCCTCCGTACACGAATCCGTCACTTGTACGCTCGGGTATCACCGTGAGCATCGCCACTTGTGGGCCACGGAGGCCCCATGACTGATGCTTAACTTACGGTTGCGTAGGTACGATGCCGTTTATGACCGCTCCCGTCCCCGACGCGATCTCGAACTCGCAGGACGCGAGTTCGGACTCGTCCGCGCTCGACGCCCTGCCGCTTCCCGACCTCGCAGAAGTGAAGCCGAAGATGCGCGGCTGGCTGCACGCGGGCATGTTCCCCGCGGTGCTCGTCTCCGGCATCGTCCTGACGGCGCTCACGGACTCCACCCGCGGGCGGATCGCCTGCGGGATCTACGTCCTGACGGCCTGCCTCCTCTTCGGGGTCAGTGCGATCTACCACCGGGGCACCTGGGGCCCGCGCGCGGACGGCGTGCTGCGCAGACTCGACCACGCCAACATCTTCCTGATCATCGCCGGCACGTACACCCCGCTGACGATGCTGCTCCTGCCCGACTCCAAGGGGCAGTGGCTGCTCTGGGGCGTCTGGGGCGCGGCGGTGGCCGGCATCCTCTTCCGGGTCTTCTGGGTCGGCGCCCCGCGCTGGCTCTACACCCCGTGCTACATCGCGATGGGCTGGGCGGCGGTCTTCTTCCTGCCCGACTTCCTGCGGGCGGGCGGCATCGCCGTCCTGGTCCTCGTGATCGTCGGCGGCCTGCTCTACAGCGCGGGCGGCGTGATCTACGGCATCAAGCGCCCGAACCCGTCCCCCCGCTTCTTCGGCTTCCACGAGGTCTTCCACTCCCTGACCCTGGCCGCCTTCGCCGTGCACTACGTGGGCATCTCCCTGGTGGCGTACCGGTACGGGTGACCGCGCTCCCCTCTTCCCCTCTGCCCCTTCATGGCCGCGGCTTCCGAGCCGCGGCCATGCGCGTGCGGGCGGCGGCGCGGGGGTGAGGGTGAGGGTGAGGGTGCCGGAGAATGAGGGGCATGACGGCCGTACGCACCACCTCTGCTCCGCAAGGGCCCCGGCCGGGGCTGCGTGAGCGGAAGAAGCTCAAGACCCGCATCGCCATCCGTGAGGCCACCTACCGGCTGATCGGGGAGCAGGGGTACGAGGCGACGACGGTGGAGCAGATCGCCGAGGCCGCCGAGGTGTCGGCGTCGACCGTCTTCCGGTACTTCCCGGTCAAGGAGGACATCGTCCTCACCGACGAGTACGACCAGGTGATCGAGGGCGAGCTGCGGGCGCGCCCCCTGGACGAGCCGATCGTGGAGTCCCTGCGGCACGTGCTGCGCAGGGCGGTCGACCTCGGTTTCGCCGAGGGCGCCGAGATCTCGCGCCTGCGCACGCGCCTGATGATCGAGGTCCCCGCCGTGCGCTCCCGGATGCTGGAGAGCATGTCGGTCACCGGCCGGATGCTCTGCCGGGTCATCGCCGAACGCAGCGGGCGCGACCCGGGGGAGCTGGAGGTCCGGGTGTTCTCGATGGGCCTGATCGGGGCGCTGACGGAGGCGGCGGCGTACTGGGCGGAGCACGGCCACCAGGACGACCCGGGCGAGCTGGTGGACCGCTCCCTGACCATGCTGACGACCGGCTTCGGCGCGGGCGGGCCCGCGGCCTGACGCCGGGCTCCTCGCAGCGCGCCGCAAATCCCCGGCCGCGGCTGCTCGCCCCGTGCCATCCTGACCGCATGAACGGTCCGGAGATCCTCATCGAATTCGCCCCCGAGCTGGGGCTTTTCGTCCCGCACGAGCGAAGGGGCGGACCCGCCAAGGCCGTTACGGACGGCGTGTCCACGCTCGGGCACGTCGTCGAATCGCTCGGGGTCCCGCTGACGGAGGTCGGCGCGCTCCTCGTGGACGGCACCGAGGTCCCGGTCTCGCACGTGCCCGCGGCGGACGAGTCGGTGGAGGTCCGCGCCGTTCCCCGCCCCCAGCCCGTGCCCGGCGCTCCCCTGCGCTTCCTGCTCGACGTCCATCTCGGCACGCTGGCCCGCAGGATGCGGCTCCTGGGCGTCGACGCGGCGTACGAGAGCACGGACATCGGCGACCCCGCCCTCGCCAAGCGCTCGGCCGCCGAGCGGCGGGTGCTCCTGAGCCGGGACCGGGGTCTGCTGCGGCGCCGCGAGCTGTGGGCGGGCGCGTACGTCTACAGCGACGCGCCGGACGAACAACTCCGGGACGTACTGGGCCGCTTCGCGCCCGCCCTGCGCCCCTGGACCCGCTGCACCGCCTGCAACGGCTCCCTGCGGGCGGCGACGAAGGAGGACGTGGCGTCCCGCCTCGAAGGAGGCACGCGGGGGACGTACGACGTGTTCGCGGAGTGCGGGGAGTGCGCCCGGGTGTACTGGCGCGGCGCCCACCACGACCGCCTGGAGGAGATCGTGGCCCGGGCGGTGGCGGAGTTTCCCTCGGGGGTCCGCTGACCGTGCCGCTGGGGGCCAGGGGCCCGTTGACCGTCGCGCTGGGGGTCAACGGACCGTCGCGCTGGGGGTCAGCTGACCGTCGCCCTGCGGACGCCGGGGCGGGCCGGGCACATCCCGGCCCGGCCCGGCCGAGGCCTCAGTTCGACAGTTTTGCCGCCAGTTCCTTTGCGTCCGTGGTCGGTGCGTCGCAGACGAAGTGGCGGCAGACGTAGGCTGCGGGCTTCTCCCGGCCCGCGAGCAGCGGGAACTCGTCCCCGCCCGCGGGGCCGACGGCGACGACGGCCCCGGGGGCCGTCCCCAGCAGCGCGGTGCGGTGCAGCTCGCCGCCCACCGGCCCGATCACCGCGACCTCGCGCGGGCCGTCGAGCGCGGCCTCGGCCACCGCGAGGCCGTTGCCGATGAACCGGGGCGCCCGGGGCGCGAGCCCCTTCACGACGCCGAGGGCCCGCTCCGCCGCCAGGCGATGCGGCTCGGCCCCGGTCTGCGCCGCGTACGAGAGCAGCGCGCCCGCGGCCGCCGTCCAGCCGGACGGCACCGCGTTGTCCGTGGGGTCCTGCGGCCGCCGGATCAACTGCTCGGCGTCGGCGGCCGTGTCGTACAGGGAGCCCGACTCCTCGTCGACGAACTGGCCGAGCACATGGTCGAGCAGGAACCCGGCGAACTCCAGCCAGACTCCCTCCCCCGTCACGGAGGCCAGCGCGAGGAACCCCTCGGCGACATCCGCGTAGTCCTCCAGGACACCCGCGTTGGCGCCGACCTGGCCGTCCTTGGAGGTACGGGAGATCCGCGCCCGGTCGTCCATGTGCAGCCGTACGAGAAGGTCGCCGGCACCGACCGCGGCCGCCACCAGGTCCGGCCGGTCGAAGTACGCCCCGACCTCCGCGAGCGCGGCGACGGCGAGGCCGTTCCAGGCGGCGACGATCTTGTCGTCACGGCCGGGCGCGGGCCGCAGCGAGCGCGCGACGAGGAGCCGCTCCCGGATCGACCCGATACGGGCGGCGTCCGCCGCCCCGTCCTGCCCGGCGGGGAGTTGGAGCACCGAGGCGCCCTCCTCGAAGGTGCCCTCCTCGGTCACCCCGAAGTACGTGGCGGCCAGCTCGGCGTCCGCGTCGCCGAGCACCTCGCGCAACTGCTCCGGCGTCCACACGTAATAGGCGCCCTCGACGTGCTTGCCGGTGGCGGCGTCCTCGCTGTCCGCGTCGAGCGCCGAGGCGAAGCCGCCTTCGTTCGTGCGCAGTTCGCGCACCATGAAGTCGGCGGTCTCCAGGGCGACGCGCCGCGCGAGGTCCGAGCCCGTGGCCCGCCACAGATGGGCGTACACCCGGCAGAGCAGCGCGTTGTCGTACAGCATCTTCTCGAAGTGCGGCACGACCCACTCCCGGTCCACGGAGTACCGGGCGAAGCCGCCGCCCAGCTGGTCGTAGATCCCGCCGCGCGCCATCCGCTCGCAGGTGTCGGCCGCCATCTGGAGGGCGCCCTCCGAGCCGGTGCGGGCGTAGTGCCGCAGCAGGAACTCGACGACCATGGACGGCGGGAACTTGGGCGCGCCGCCGAAGCCGCCGTGTGCGGCGTCGTAGTCGCGGGTCAGGCCGAGGAGCGCCTGGGCGAGCTCGTCCTCGCCGGGCAGTTCGTCGGCCCCGAACGACAGCTGGCGGTCCGCGAGGTCCCGCACGATCTTCCCGGCGACCTCGCCGACCTCGTCGCGCCGGTCCTCCCAGGCGCGCCGGACCCCGTCGGCCACCTGCTGGAAGGACGGCATGCCGTGGCGCGGCTCGGGCGGGAAGTAGGTGCCGAAGTAGAAGGGTTCGGCGTCGGGCGTCAGGAAGACCGTCATGGGCCAGCCGCCCTGGCCGGTCGCGGCCTGCACGGCCTCCATGTAGACGGCGTCGATGTCGGGCCGCTCCTCGCGGTCGACCTTGATGTTGACGAAGTGGGCGTTCAGGAAGGCGGCCGTGCCGGCGTCCTCGAAGGACTCGTGGGCCATGACATGGCACCAGTGGCAGCTGCTGTACCCGACGCTGAGCAGCACCGGCACACCCCGTTCGCGCGCCTCGTCGAAGGCCTCCGCCGACCAGGGCCACCAGTCGACGGGGTTGTCGGCGTGCTGAAGAAGGTAGGGGGACGTCTCGTGGGCCAGTCGGTTCGGCATACCTCCCATCCTCGCGCACATGGCGCGCCGATCCGGGTACTGGCCCACGTGATCCGTGGACTCCCTCGCGCCGGAGGCCCGTACGCAGGACACTTGGGTCCGCAGGCGACCAGTGCACGCGGAGGGGGACCCATATGCGGGACAGCCATCGGGCCGAAGCCGAGCGGCTGTTGGTGCGGGCGGTGGAGGAAGAGGTGCGGCGCTCCGGCGGCCGTGTCGACGGGGGCGTACTGCTCTCCCGGGCCAGGTCCTCGCTCGACGCCATGGGACGGACCGCGGCCGAGGAGTACGCGGCGTACACGCACGCCCTGGACGAGTCGGAGGCCGGACAGCTCTCCTTCCGGCAGCGGTACGCGAAGGAGGGCGCCGGGACGCCGCTGCTGGTGGCGGCGGTCGCGGCCGTCGGCGCGTGTCTGGCCGACCTGGTGCTCGGCACGGAGGTCTCGACCGCCATGAGTGCGGGCGCCGCCGTCGCCGTCGTCGGCGCGGCCACCACCGTCGTGAAGGTCACCGCCTCCCATGTGCCCGCGGCCAGCCGCCGCGCCGGCGCGATCAGCCAGCCGGGCGGGCCCGAGCAGCTGCGGCTCCAGTGGCTGACGGCCCTTGAGGTGCGGGGCATCCGGCCCTTCCTGGACCAGCAGCGGGTGCTCCAGGCGCCCACCGGCAAGAAGAAGGCCGCCCCGCAGCTGCGGGGCACGGACAAGAGCGCGGCGGCCCGCAGGCGCACCGTACTGGAGCAGTCCTTCGCGCAACTCCCCGAGCCCGACGGCCCGTTCGCCGGACGCCGGGCCGAGCTGGCCCGGGTCACCCAGTGGGTGCACGCCGCGCGGGCCTCCACCGAGACCCGGCCCACCGTCGTCGTGCTGCACGGCGCGCCGGGCTCCGGGCGCTCCACGCTCGCCGTCCGGGCGGCGCATGACCTGCGGGACCAGTTCCGGGGCGCCTGCGTCGTGGATCTGCGGGGCGAGAGCTCCCAGCCGCTGTCCACGCGGGACGCGCTGCTGCACCTGCTGAATCGATTGGGCGCCCCGCGCGAGCAGCTGCTCTTCCGTGAGCGTTCCTCGCAGGAACAGCAGGTCAAGCGGCTCGGCGAGCTCTACCACCAGTATCTGACCGGCCTCGCCGTCACGGTCGTGCTCGACGACGCGAGCGATCCGGAGCAGGTGCGCACCCTGGTGCCCGAGCGCTCCGACAGCCTCGTCGTCGTCACCTCCCGCAAGCCCCTGGAGTTTCCCGCCGACCTCCCCGCCTGGGTGCACCAGCTGCCGGTGGAGCCGCTGGACGCGGCGGGCGCGGAGCAGCTCCTGCGCGAGGCGGCCGAGGACGCCTCCGGTCCCTACGACGCCGAGTCCGCCGACGCGGTGCGGGAGTTGTGCGGCGGTCTGCCGCTGGCGCTGCGCGTCGCCGGGTCCTCGATCGGGACGCGGACGACACGTCAGCTCGCCGCCGACCTGGCCGCGTACGGCCCCGTGGAACCCGTCGAGCGGGTGCTGTGGCTGCGCTACACCGACCAGACCGAGCCCGCGCGGCGCCTGCTGCGCAGGCTCGCGCTCGCCGGGCGAGCCTCCCTGGGCACGGCGGCCGCCGCCGCCCTGCTCGGCGCCGACGAGAACGAGGCGGCCCGCCAGCTGACCGCGCTCTCCCGCGCGGGCCTCGTCGACCACGTGCGCGGCAGCCGCTACCGCCTGCACGATCTCGTACGGGCCTTCGCGCTGGCCCGGCTCATCGACGAGGAGGAGCCCGCCGAGCGCACCGCCGCGCAGGAGCGCCTGATCGTCAGCTACAGCGAGCTCGCCGGGTCGGTGATCCGCCTGGTCGACGGCAAGATGTCGACGCGGGCCGGCCAGTTCGACCGGCACGGCTTCTCCTCGCTGGACGCGGCCCTGCGCTGGCTGGACGACGAGTCGAGCTTCATCACGGCGGCGCTGCGGCACGCGGAGGGCGTCGACCAGGCGGCGGTGCTCAATCTGCTGGGCGCCCTGTGCGACTACTGCCTGCTGCGCGGCGACCTCTACCGCCTGGGCGAGATCAGCGAGCTGACGCAAGCCGTCGACCAGGGCCTTCTCGTACGGAGCGTGCGGTGGCGCACCGGCATCGCGTCCCGTCAGCTCGGCGAGCTCGACCAGGCGCGCACGACCCTGACGTCGGTCGTGGACCTGTACATGGAGGCCCAGCAGGACGCGGGCGCCGCCCTGGCCCTGTGCTCACTGGGGATCACCCTGCACCACCAGGGCAATCTGACGGAGGCGTCGGCCCGCCTGCGCGAGGCCCTGGAGCTCCAGTCCGCCGACGAGCTGGCCGGTGACCGCGCCTGGACGATGCACGCCCTCGCCGCGGTGGAGCGGGACCGCGCCAACCTCAACGAGGCGCTGCGGCTCCTGGAGGACTCCCTCGCCCTGCACCGCGAGAACGACTCCCTGCACGGCGAGGCCTGGGCGCACTTCCAGCTCGGCCAGCTCTGCCTGCGCAGGGGCGACGTACCGCGCGCGGAGGAGCAGCTGCGCGGCGCCCTCGACCTGTACGGGCGCACGCGGGACGGCCGCGGCGAGGCCTGGGCCCTGACGCAGCTGGCGCGGGCCCGCCTGGTGGACGGTGACGCGACGGCCGCGGTGGACGGGCTGCGGCAGGCGGTGGCCCGGCACCGCGAGAACGAGGACGCGCGGGGCGAGGCGTGGAGCGCCTACTACCTGGGCCAGGCCCTGGAGGAGGCGGGCAGCCTCGACCAGGCGGTGCGCGAGCTTGAGCGCTCGCGGACGATGTTCTCGCGGATGCGGGACGTGTACGGCCTGGCCTGCGCCCGGCACCACTCGGCCCGGGTCACCCGCGACCAGCGTGCCGCGCAGACGGGCTCGCTGCGCAACTCCGGCTTCGCGCGCCAGCTCCTGGTGGACGCCCGCGCCGACTTCCAGCGCATCGGCGTCGCGCACGGCGAGGCGTGGACGTGCCTGGAGCTGGCGGTCGTGGACGCGGGCAACGCGCGCGCCCAGCAGGCGCTCGCCCTGTGCGACGAGGCCGCCGCGCTGTTCGCGTCGTACGGCGACCGGCGGGGCGAGGACTGGGCCCGCTTCCTGCGCTGCACCCTGCTGCCGTACGGCTCGCCCGGCGGCTGGGAGATCGGCACCGCCGTCGCGCAGGAGGAGCTCGCCCAGCTGGCCCGCGCCGGTCATCCGACGCGCGACGGCAAGCTGGACGACTACATGGAGGCGTTCGGCCTGCTCCTGGAGCGCGGCGCCGAGCTGGAGGCCGGCTGGCAGGCCTGGCGCCTGGGCATGGTGCCGAACCGTCACTCCCGCGAGGTGATGGGAGTGACGGTGGCCACGGCGGGCTAGCCCTTGCGGGACTCGGCCTCGGAGGCCTTCGCCTCACCGGTGGAGGCCTCCGCGGGCTCCTTGAAGTCGACCTTCCGCATGTGCTTGCTCATCGACTTCATCAGTCCCCAGACGGCGAGAGCCATCACCGCGAAGACGATGAAGCCGAGAACACCCGGGGTCACCTTGTCATCGTCGACCTCTTTGGCGAGAGGGACGAGATGCGTCATTGCCAGATGTGCGTTCACGCTAGGCATTGTCGCGGATGCCCGCAAAGAGGTCGTCCTCGGGGAGGGATGTATCGACGAGCGACTTCGCGAGCTCGTACTCCTCCGTGGGCCAGACCTCCTTCTGGAGCTCCATCGGGACGCGGAACCAGCCGCCCTCGGGGTCGATCTGCGTGGCGTGCGCGATCAGCGCCCGGTCACGGACCTCGTAGAAGTCGGCGCAGGGAACGTGCGTGGTCAGCGTGCGCTCGACCCGCTCGAACTCGTCCCAGCGCTTGAGCCAGTCCCCGTAGGGCGACTCCAGGCCGCGGTCGAGCATCGCCTGGTGCAGCGCCTCGGTGCGCGGCCGGTTGAAGCCCTGGTTGTAGTAGAGCTTCTTCGGCTGGTAGACCGGGCCGAACTCGCTCTCCGGGTACTTCTCGGCGTCCGCCGCACCGTCGAAGGCCACCATCGAGATCTTGTGGGTCATGATGTGGTCGGGGTGCGGATAGCCGCCGTTCTCGTCGTACGTCGTGATGACCTGCGGACGGAAGGAGCGGATCTGCCGGACCAGCTCGCCGGCCGCCTTGTCGACGTCCTCCAGGGCGAAGCAGCCCTCGGGCAGCGGCGGCAGCGGGTCGCCCTCGGGCAGACCCGAGTCGACGAAGCCGAGCCAGTCCTGCTTGACGCCGAGGATCTCGCGGGCCTCCTCCATCTCCTTCCTGCGCACCTCGTGGATGTTCTCCTGGATGTACGTGTCGCCCTGGAGTTTGGGGTTGAGGATGTCGCCGCGCTCCCCGCCCGTGCAGGTCACGACATGCACGTCCACCCCCTCGGACACGTACTTGGCCATGGTGGCCGCGCCCTTCGACGACTCGTCGTCGGGGTGGGCGTGTACGGCCATCAGTCGCAGCTGCTCAGTCAAGACTCTGATCCTCAGTGATCCGGCGCCCTCGGTCATTCGGCGCAATGGGCGGCTTCTATAGTGACGGAACCGGGGGGTGGAAAATTCCGGCATCCCTTTTTCCTGGAGGACGATCATGGTGGCCGCGAGCGACAGCGACATCAGCGGCTCCACGGCGCCCGCCCCCGATGGCCGGTACGGCCACGTGCGCTCGGACGACGAGCGCGCGGACCGCAAGCTGAAGGTCGCCGGTGGCATCCTCGGCGTCCTCTTCCTCCTGATGATCGGCTGGTTCGGATACGACTACGTCTCCGGCACCAAGATCAGCGGTGAAGTGATCAAGTTCGACGTCGTCTCGGACAGCGCGGTCGAGGTGCACCTGGAGGTGCGCAAGGACGCGGACGCCAAGGGCTACTGCACCCTGCGCTCACAGGCCGAGGACGGCGAAGAGGTGGGCCGGGCGGACTTCCGCTTCGACCAGAACGACGGCCGCATCGACAAGGTCGTCACGCTCCGCACAAAGGCCCGCGGGACGAGCGCCGAGCTGCTCGGCTGCCACTCGGGCTGACGTCCGGCCGCCCTGGGGCGCCCCTTGCGCCACACCGGCCACCCGACTCCCCCGGTGTACCTGCCCTCACCTGCGTTGACGTATTTCTGATGGCTTATGTCCTCCCCCTCACGCGCCGGAATTGTTAGGCTCGTGGTTTCGCCCACCCGTTAGGGAACATCCTTCTGGGTAGGGCGATGCTTTGTATTCCCAGTACCTACGAGGAGCACCTGTGACCCAGACCAGCGAGAACGTCACCTGGCTGACCCAGGAGGCGTACAACCAGCTCAAGGCCGAGCTGGAGTACCTGTCTGGTCCTGCGCGCACCGAGATCGCTACGAAGATCGCGGCGGCACGTGAGGAGGGCGACCTGCGCGAGAACGGCGGGTACCACGCAGCCAAGGAGGAGCAGGGCAAGCAGGAGCTCCGCGTCCGCCAGCTGACCCAGCTCCTGGAACACGCGAAGGTCGGCGAGGCGCCGGCCGCGGACGGCGTGGTCGCGCCCGGCATGGTCGTGACGATCGCCTTTGACGGTGACGAGGACGACACCCTGACGTTCCTGCTCGCCTCGCGCGAGTACGCGAGCGCCGACATCGAGACGTATTCGCCGCAGTCCCCGCTCGGCAGCGGCGTGAACGGCAAGAAGATCGGCGAGGACGCGCAGTACGAGCTTCCGAACGGCAAGCTCGCCTCGGTGAAGATCCTCCAGGCTCAGCCGTACCAGGCCTGAGGCCCGCGACAGCGACACGCGAAAGGCCCCCGCACCTGAGGTGCGGGGGCCTTTCGCGTGTCCGGGCCCGGCTAGTCCGCCCGGCGGTACTTCCGGACCGCGAGCGTACGGAACACCACGATGATCAGCACGGACCAGATCAGCGAGGCCAGGATCGGGTGCTCCATCGGCCAGGCCCCCGTGACCGACTTCGGAACTCCCTCGATCGTGTTGCCGAACAGCTCCCGGGCCGCCGCCACCGTGGCACTGAAGGGGTTCCACTCGGCGACGTACTGCAAGAACTTCGGCATGCCGTTGACCGGCACGAAGGCGTTCGAGATGAACGTCAGCGGGAACAGCCAGATCAGTCCGCCCGAGGTCGCCGCCTCGGGAGTGCGCACGGACAGGCCGATCAGCGCGCCGATCCACGTGAACGCGTACCCCAGGAGGAGGAGCAGGGCGAAGCCCGCGAGGACCTTGCCGATGTTCTCGTGCGTGCGCCAGCCGACGATCAGCGCCACCGCCGCGAGCACGGCCAGGGTCACGGCCGTCTGCACCAGATCCGCGAGGGTGCGCCCGGTCAGCACGGCACCGCGCGCCATCGGCAGCGACCGGAAGCGGTCGATCAGGCCCTTGTGCATGTCGTCGGCGATGCCCGCGCCGGCGCCCGCCGTGGCGAACGTGACGGTCTGCGCGAAGATGCCCGCCATCAGGAATTCCTTGTAGGCGCTCGCGCTGCCCGCGGGCGCACCCGGGATGTTGATGGAACCGCCGAAGACGTACGTGAACAGCACCACGAACATCACCGGCTGGATGACCCCGAACAGGATCATCTCGGGGATCCGGGTCATGCGGATGAGGTTCCTGCGGGCCACGACGAGCGAGTCCCTGGCCGATTGGACGATGCCGCCCTTGGGGCGGGGCGCAAGGAGCTGTCGTGTGTCGGATACAGCGCTCACTTCGCACCCTCCGTGTCCGTGGCGGCCGTGGCGGCCGTGGCACCTGTGGCACCCGAGCCGTCCGTGGTGTCCGTGGCGTCCTCGCCGTTCGTGGCCACCTCGGCCACGTGTCCCGTCAGCGAGATGAACACGTCGTCCAGGGTCGGGCGGCGCAGGCCGATGTCGTCGATCTCGACCCCGCGGTTGTCCAGCTCGCGGATGACCTCCGCGAGCAGCTTGGCGCCGCCGGAGACCGGGACGGTGAGCTTGCGGGTGTGGCTCTCGACGGCGACCTCGCCCTTGCCGAAGCCGCGCAGGACCTCGGTGGCCGCGGTGATCTGCTCGCGCTCGTGCACCACGACCTCGACGCGCTCGCCGCCCGTCTGCGCCTTGAGCTGGTCGGAGGTGCCGCGGGCGATGACCCGGCCGTGGTCGACGACGCAGATGTCGTGCGCCAGGTGGTCGGCCTCTTCGAGGTACTGGGTGGTGAGCAGCAGGGTCGTGCCGCCCGACACCAGTTCCTGGATGACCTCCCAGAGCTGCTGGCGGTTGCGCGGGTCGAGGCCGGTGGTCGGCTCGTCCATGAACATCACCGGGGGTGACACGACGAGTGCGGCCGCGAGGTCGAGGCGGCGGCGCATACCGCCTGAGTACGTCTTGGAGGGGCGGTCGGCGGCGTCGGCGAGGTGGAACCGGTCGAGCAGCTCGCCCGCCCTGACCTTCGCCTCCTTGGCCTTCATCTGGTAGAGCTGGCCGACCATCTGGAGGTTCTCGCGGCCGGTCAAGTACTCGTCGACGGCGGCGAACTGGCCGGAGAGGCCGATCGACCGCCGTACTTCGTTCGGATGCTTCAGTACGTCGATGCCCGCGACGACCGCGCGGCCGCTGTCCGGCGTGAGAAGCGTCGTCAGACAGCGGACCGCCGTGGTCTTGCCCGCGCCGTTCGGCCCGAGGAGGCCGAGCACGGTGCCTTCCGGGACATCCAGATCGACGCCGTCCAGAGCCCTTACGTCGCCGAAGGTCTTCACGAGACCTTCGGCGTAGATGGCGCCTGGCATGTGGGTTCTCCCCGTGGTGTGGGTGACTTCCTACGGAAAACTTTAGATTTGCCGGGTGTGAAGCGCCCGGCGACCAGTGACGTGAGACACACCATAACGCGATACATCGCGTCTGTTCAACGGGTTTGGTGAAGCCTGTGGACAACGCAAAATATCGGGGAACAGCCGTGCGCGCCCGGGAATTTCGGCGCGGTGACGGGCGCGGCGCCCGGCCTCAGCCGATGACGGTGTAGCCCGCCTCGCGCAGGGCCGCGCCGACCTCGGCGCAGTGCGCCGGTCCCTTGGTCTCCAGGTGCAGCTCCACCTCCACCTCGGTGAGTCCGAGGCGCGGATCGGTCCGCACGTGGCCCACGTCGAGGACGTTGGCGTCCACCACCGACAGCACCCCGAGGAGCGTGGCCAGCGCCCCCGGCCGGTCCGTCAGGCGCAGGCGCAGCGAGAGGTAGCGGCCCGCGGCCGCCATGCCGTGGCGCAGGATCCGCTGCATCAGGAGCGGGTCGACGTTGCCGCCGGACAGGAGCGCGACCACCGGCCCCTCGAACGACCGCGGCCTGCTCAGGAGCGCCGCGACCGGGCTCGCGCCCGCCGGCTCGACGACCATCTTGGCGCGCTCCAGGCACAGCAGCAGCGCGCTGGACAGCTCGTCCTCGGAGACGGTCACGATGTCGTCGAGCAGCTCGTCGATGATCCGGAACGGCACGTCACCGGGGCGCCCGACCTTGATGCCGTCGGCCATCGTCGCCGGGTTCTCGATCGACACCGGGTGCCCCGCGGCGATCGAGGGCGGGTACGCCGCCGCGCCCGCGGCCTGCACGCCGATCACCTTGACGTCCGGGCGCACCGTCTTGACGGCCACCGCGATGCCCGCGGCCAGCCCGCCGCCGCCGACCCCCAGGACCAGGGTGCGCAGCTCGGGGCACTGCTCCAGGATCTCCAGGCCCACCGTGCCCTGCCCCGCGATGATGTCGGGGTGGTCGAAGGGGTGGATGAAGACCGCTCCCGTCTCGTGCGCGTACTCCTGGGCCGCGGCGAGCGTCTCGTCGACCACCTGGCCGTGCAGCCGCACCTCCGCGCCGTACTCCCGGGTCGCGGCGACCTTGGGCAGCGGCGCGCCCACCGGCATGAACACCGTGGAGCGCACGCCGAGCAGCGAGGACGCGAGGGCCACGCCCTGCGCGTGGTTGCCCGCGCTCGCGGCCACCACACCGGCCGCGCGCTCCTCGGGATACAGGCCCGCGATCCGCACGTACGCGCCGCGCAGCTTGAACGAGCCGGTCCGCTGGAGGTTCTCGCACTTGAGGTGCACCGGCGAGCCCACCAGCTGCGACAGGTGCCTGCTGCCCTCCATCGCCGTCACCCTGGACACACCGGAGAGCATCTTCTGGGCACCGCGCACGTCGTCGAGGGTGACCGTCGGCAAGGAGTGAGGCGTGCGGTAGCTCATGACCTCCAGTCTCCCAGTTCACACCGGGGTCCTCTTGCGGTGCCCACGTGCCGAGACTGGTTTGCGCAGCGCCGGTACGCCCCGCGTCCCGGCCGCGTACCCTGTCCCCCAACCCATCGCCCTCGCATGAAGTGAGCCCCCGGCCATGCCCACAACTCCGGACATGACGACCGCCAGCGATCCCGGCCTCCTCGACACGCTGCAACACCAGGTGGCCGTGTTCGCCCGCCGTGCGGAGCAGACCCGCCTCGGCGGCGTAGGACAGGTCCGCAACTCCATGGACCGCGCCGCGTATCTGCTGCTCAACCGCCTCGACAAGGAGGGGCCGATGGGCGTGAAGGCGCTCGCGGCGAGCATGGGGATCGACTCGTCGACGGTCACCCGGCAGGTCGCCCCGCTGGTCGACACGGGGCTCGTCAAGCGCACCTCGCACCCCGAGGACGGCCGTGCCGTGGTGCTCCAGCTGTCGCCGCGCGGCGAGGCACGCCTCAACGAAGTGCGCTCCTCGCGGCGCGACCTCATGGCCGAGTTGACGGGTGACTGGTCCCCGGAGGAGCGCGAGAGCTTCTGCACGCTCCTCACGCGCTTCAATTCCGCGCTCTCCGCCCGCCAGACCTCGCAGTCCACTCCGGACACCCCCGCTTCCTGACCCGGGGCGCCCGCTTTCCGCGGCCCTGCGGCTCCCGGGCCGTGCCCGCCTCTTGACCCCGGCCACCCGCCTGGCCTCATATGAGACCGGGGGCCCGTCCCCCTCCAGGCGGGAGGCGCGGTGCGCGGACGGCAGGCGTCGGTGAGCGCCCGCCGGGCCCGGGAGTTCGAGGCATTCGTCGCGGGCGCGGCAGGGCGGCTGCTGCATGCGGCGACGCTGCTCACGGCCGAGCCCCCGGACGCCAACCCACGCGCGCGTGCCCTGCTGACCGCGTCCCTCGCGCACTCGTACGCGACCTGGGACCGGATGCGCGGCGAGGACCCGTACGACCGCACGCGCCAGCAGCTGGCCGTCCGCTTCGCCCGCGGGGCCTGGCGCAGGCACCGCGGCCACGGCGGCGTCCTGGCCCGCCTCACGCCCCAGGAGCGGCTGATTCTCGTCCTGCGGCTGTACGAGGGCGTCGCCGAGGAGCAGACGGCGGCGCTGCTCGGCCTGCCCGCCGACCGCGTGGAGACGATCTGCGCCCGGGCGATGGAGACCGTCCTGCACCCGCCGCGCGGCCCGGCGCCGACGGTCCTGGGAGAGGCGGCCCCGTCATGAACCACTACGACCGCAGGGCGAGCGAGGTCCGCCACCTCCTGGACGACGGCACGCCGCCTTCGGCACCGCCCGAGCTCCACGAGGAGGCGGTCCGCCGCGGCGGCCGCATGCTCCGCCGCAGGCGGGCGGTGCGCCGGCTGCTGTGGCTCCTGCTGCTCGCGGCGGCGATCGCCTTCGTGATCTGGGCGTCGGCCGAGCAGCCGTGGGTGGAGCCGCCCTCGGAGACGACTCCACCGCTCACACAGTGGTGACCCGCGGCCCGCTCTAGCCCAGCGCCTGCTGGAGGTCGGCCAGCAGGTCGTCCGCGGCCTCGATGCCCACGGAGAGCCGCACCAGGTCCGCGGGGACCTCCAGGGCCGAGCCCACCACGGAGGCGTGCGTCATCCGCCCGGGGTGCTCGATCAGGGACTCCACGCCGCCGAGCGACTCGCCCAGGGTGAACAGCTTCGCGCGGTCGCAGACGGCGACCGCCGCCTCCTCGCCCCCGGCGACCTGGAAGGAGACCATCCCGCCGAACGCCTTCATCTGCTTCGCCGCGGTCTCGTGACCGGGGTGGTCGGGAAGCCCGGGGTACAGGACACGCGTCACGCGCGCGTGCCGCGTCAGCATCTCGGCGACCTTCGTCGCGTTCTCGCTGTGCCGGTCCATCCGGACGGCCAGCGTCTTGATGCCGCGCAGCACCAGCCACGCGTCGAAGGGCCCGGCCACCGCGCCCATCGCGTTCTGGTGGTACGCCAGCTCCTCGCCGAGCGCCGCGTCGCTGACCACCAGCGCGCCGCCCACGACGTCCGAGTGCCCGCCCATGTACTTGGTCAGGGAGTGCACGACGACGTCCGCGCCGAGCGTGAGCGGCTGCTGGAGGTAGGGGCTCGCGAAGGTGTTGTCGACGACGAGCCGGGCGCCCGTCTCCTTGGCGACCTGCGCGACCGCGGCGATGTCCGTGATGCCCAGCAGCGGGTTGGAGGGCGTCTCCACCCAGATCGCCTTCGTCCGGTTGGTCACCGCGGCCCGTACCGCCGCCGGGTCGGAGGTGTCGGCGACCGACCACTCGACGCCCCACCGGGAGACGACCTTCGCGAAGAGCCGGAACGTGCCGCCGTACGCGTCGTTCGGGATGACCACGTGGTCACCGGGAGCGAGCAGCGTACGCAGGAGGCAGTCCTCGGCGGCGAGACCCGACGCGAAGGCGAGCCCCCGGCTGCCGCCCTCGATGGCGGCCAGGTTCTCCTCCAGGGCGGTGCGGGTGGGGTTGGCGCTGCGGCTGTACTCGTATCCGCCGCGCAGCCCGCCGACACCGTCCTGCTTGTACGTCGACACCTGGTAGATCGGCGGGACGACCGCGCCGGTGAGCGGGTCCGCGGTGTTGCCCGCGTGGATCGCGGCGGTCTCGAAACTCTGGCTCCTGAACGTGTCACTCATGTGGCCAGAGCCTAGTCCGGGACGAGGGCGCGGCCGACAAGTTCGAGACTGGTTCGCCAAGTGTCAGAGCAGTCTGGTTCGCTTGTAGTCATGGAGATTCTCTGGGTGCTGATGGCAGCCATCATGATCGGGGCGGTCCTGGGGCCGTTCCTGCTGCGCAGGCGGGGCGGGATCCGCCAGGTCGCCCCCGGTTCACCGGACGCCGCGGACCCGGCGGACTACGGCTTCGCGCGCCAGGAGGAGCTGGACATCCGCATGCCGGGCCCGGACCGCGACCTCCTGGACGTCCTGGACGTCGTCCAGCAGTCGCAGAGCTGGAAGGCGGCCTCGCAGCTCCTCGCGGGCACGGAGGTGCACGGCGAGGTGCGCTGGCAGCGTGTGCAGGCCTTCGCGGGCGCGGCCTCCCTGGAGCTCCAGGAGCGCCCCGGCGGGGTCGGTGACCAGCCGGGCGGGCAGTGGCTGCGGGTGTGGCGGGCCGAGGCGCCCAAGGACGCGGGCGGCGCGGCGGTGCACGCGGAGTTCCTGGTCCAGCAGGCCTGGCGCTCGTCGACGACCGGGACGGACGAGTTCCGGATCATCCTGGAGGAGGCGAAGGAAGCGTGCGCGCAGGCCGCGCTCCTCTCCCCCGGCGACCCCGTCCCGTACATCATCGAGCTGTCGATCGCGCGCGGCCTGGCGTACCCGCGCGAGGAGTTCGAACAGCTGTGGCTGAAGATCCTGGACCGCGCGCCCGCGCACATGGGGGCGCATCTGGCGGCCCTGCACTACTGGTGCGAGAAGTGGCACGGCTCGCGCGACCTTGCCTACGGCTTCACCGAAGCCGCGGCGGCCCGCGCACCCAAGGGCTCGCTCCTGTCCGCGCTCCCGCTCTTCGCGGTGTACGAACACCTGCCCGACCTGAACCTCGTCAGCGGGTTCTACGAGAGCGAGGTCGTCACCAAGGCCGTCGAGGGCGCGCTGTACGCCGTGCACTCGGCCCGTCCGGACGACCCGATGCTGGCGCACGTGCGGCATCTGCTGATCTTCTTCCTGGTCCGCGGCGAGCGCTGGGCGGAGGCGATGAACCAGCTGGTCCACGTGGACGGCCACGTCGGCGCCCTGCCCTGGACGGTCTCCGGCGACCCGGCCGCGGACTACGCGGTGTACAGGGCGCTGGCGGTCGCGGGGTACGAGGCGAACGGCGGCAGCCCGGCGACGCTGTCGCACTGAGCCGGGTGCGTCCGGGGGCGGGCGGGCCGGCGCAGGAATGCGGCCCACTCCGCACACGTTGACGTAGAAGCCGCACGCCCGGCTGGACGCGGAAGCGGCACACCAAGCAGGCAGCGCCCGCCCCCGTTCCGTTCCGTCCCGCCCCTTCCCTTCCCGTCCCGTCCCGCCCCGTCGCAGGAGGAAAGCTCCCATGCTCTTCGGTCGTACGCCCGAGCTCCCCACCCCCGAGCAGGCCCTCAAGGGCCGCGCGACCCCCGAATTCGAGGTCCCGTCCCGCCACACGGTCCTCGGCAACCCCCTCCTGGGCCCGTACCCCGACGGTCTGGAGATCGCGGACTTCGGGCTCGGCTGCTTCTGGGGTGCCGAGCGCAAGTTCTGGCAGACGGAAGGCGTCTGGACGACCTACGTCGGCTACCAGGGCGGCTTCACCGAGAATCCCTCGTACGAGGAGGTCTGCTCGGGCCTGACCGGTCACGCCGAGGTGGTCCGCGTGGTCTTCGACCCGACCCGCGTCTCGTACGCCGCGCTCCTGAAGCTCTTCTGGGAGTCCCACAACCCCACGCAGGGCTTCCGCCAGGGCAACGACGTGGGCACCCAGTACCGCTCGGCGATCTACACCCACTCCGCCGAGCAGGAGGCGGGCGCGGTGGCGTCCCGCGACGCCTACCAGCAGGTCCTGAACGCGGCGGGCCTCGGCGAGATCACCACGACGATCCTCCCGGCGGCCTCCCGCCCGTTCTGGCCGGCCGAGGGCTACCACCAGCAGTACCTGGACAAGAACCCCGACGGCTACTGCGGAATCGGCGGCACGGGCCTCCACCTGGACAGCCCCTCGGAAACAAACTGGGGCCGAGCCTGCCCGACGGGCATCGCGTCTGCGCCTTCCGAGAGCTGAGGACGGACCGGCCCCCTGGCTCGACGGCTCGGGGGCCGTGGGTACGACGTGGCGGTGCGGCCCCCGGCCTATCGTGGGCGCCATGGCTCTGAGCGACATAGGTGAACGGGAAGTCCTGCGGGCCGTCGAGGAGTTCGACCGGCGGGGTCGGAGCACCTTCCTGCACGACTTCGGCTTCAAGCCCTCCCGCGCCTATTTCCTCGTCGTCGACGGCCGGCACTACGACTCGAAGGCCGTTCTCGGCGCCGCCCACGGCTACTTGGAAGGGCAACGTCCGCTGGCGGCCTCGGAGTTCTCCGGCGGCCGGGACCACGCGGCGAAGCTGCTCGGAGCGCTGGGGTTCCAGGTGGTGGCCCAGGAGGCCCCGGCCGATGCCACCCCTGACGGTTTGATCGACCACATCGCCCGACTCCGCGTGGCCCATACGGACACGGGCCCCCGCCTCTACCAGCCGATCACCCTTCTGTGGGCGATCGGCCGGGCTTTCCGTGGCGAGTCACGCACGCTGCCCTGGGGCGAGACGAGCACGGCCCTGAGCGGCCTGCTGCACACGTACGGCCTCCGGGGCGAGCGCCTCCGTCCCGACTACCCCGTCCTCGCGCTCTACCACGCCGGGCTCTGGACTCTCAGCGGCCATCACGGCACGGTTCCGCTCGCCCACGGCGATGCCGGGCCCCGCCGGTGGTTCGCCGAGCAGCAGCCGGACGGGGGCCTGGCCCCCGCGGCGTACGAACTCATGCGGACCTCCGGGCAGGCCCGCGTCGCCGTCATCCAGACGCTCACCGACCGGTTCTTCGGGGACCTGGACGAGGTGCCGCTCCTCACCGGGGTCGGTCTGTACGACGAGTCCGTGGCCGACGACCGGCCTGGCCGGCCGGAAGGCACCGCCGCGCCTTCCCCCACCATGGATGCGGTCACCTCGGCGGCACAGTACGAAAGGCTGTGCACGGTCGTGGAGCGGCGGGAGGAGACTCATGGCGCCGTGCGGCGCCGCGAGAGGATCTCCCGCGACCCCATCCGTTCGGGAGCTGCCAGACGGGCGGTGCTCCTGCGGAGCCGGGGGCGTTGCGAGAATCCCGCCTGCGCCGGGCAGCCCGATGACGTGACGGACTCGGGCGAGCCGATCCTGGAGGTCGACCACATCGTGGAAATCGCGCGAGGCGGCCGCGACCACCCGGCCCAGATGATCGCCCTGTGCCCGAACTGCCACGCCGTCAAGACCCGTGGCAGCACCCGGAATGAACTGCGCTCGGCCTTCCTGGACGTAGTGCGTGAACTGCACCGGCTAACGCGCACGCGTTAGCGGGAAGGCACCAGTCGGCCTCGGGAACGCTCTGCCGTCAGCGAATCTGCCGCAGGCCGAGAAGTCTTACGTGGTGGGTGGGGGCGGTCGAAGGTGGGGGGACACGACAGCGGCCGGCCGGTGTGCCGCTTCCACCGTCAGGAGGACGAACCATGCCCCCCATCGACACTGCCCCGCGGGCCTCCGGGGACGAGACGCCCTCGACGCGGTTCGACGACCATCTGGCCGCGCAGTTGCTGACCCAGCGGATCGTCTTCCTCGGCACCCAGGTCGACGAGGTCTCCGCGAACCGGGTCTGCGCGCAGCTCCTGCTGCTCTCCGCCGAGGACCCGCGGACCGACATCAGCCTCTACATCAACAGCCCCGGAGGTTCCGTCACCGCCGGGCTCGCCATCTACGACACCATGCGGCTGATCCCGAACGACGTGTCGACCCTCGCCATGGGATTCGCCGCCAGCATGGGACAGTTCCTGCTGACCGTCGGCACCGCGGGCAAGCGGTACGCCCTGCCCAACGCGCGGATCATGATGCACCAGCCCTCCGCGGGCATCGGCGGCACGACCGCCGACATCGCGATCCAGGCCGAGAACCTGGAGTTCACGAAGAAGTCCGTCGAGCGGATCACCGCCGACCACACCGGGCAGAGCGAGGAGGTCATCTCGCGCGACGGCGACCGCGACCGGTGGTTCACCGCCGAGCAGGCCAGGGAGTACGGGATGGTCGACCGGGTGCTCGACTCGCTCGCCGACGTGCGGCCGGCCGCGTCCAAGCCGCGGATGGGACTGGGGATCTGACGATGAGCCAGTACACGATTCCGACCGTCGTCGAACGCACCCCGCAGGGCGAGCGCGCCTACGACATCTACAGCCGGCTGCTCTCGGAACGGATCATCTTCCTCGGGACCGAGATCGACGACGGCGTGGCCAACGTCGTCATCGCGCAGCTGCTCCACCTGGAGTCCTCGAACCCCGAGCGCGAAGTCGCCATCTACATCAATTCTCCCGGCGGCTCCTTCACTTCGCTCATGGCGATCTACGACACCATGAGTTTCATCAGCGCCCCCATCTCGACGTTCTGCGTCGGGCAGGCGGCCTCCACCGCCGCCGTGCTGCTCGCGGGCGGCGACCCCGGGCGGCGCTTCGTCCTGGAGCACTCGCGGGTGCTGCTCGGGCAGCCCGCGAGCGGCGGGCAGCAGGGCACGGTCTCCGACCTCAGCCTCCAGGCCAAGGAGATGCTGCGGATCCGCTCGCAGGTGGAGGAGGTGCTGTCCCGGCACTCGGGGCACGACGTCGCCACCCTGCGCGCGGACATGGACCGCGACAAGGTGTTCACCGCGCAGGACGCGGTGGCGTACGGGCTCGCGGACGAGGTCCTCAGCCGCCGGATGCTCGCCGCGGCGTAGCCCTCGAACAGCCTTACGCGGCCAGGCGGATGTCTCCTTGGCGCGGTCGCGCGGGCTGCGCGTGGCGGACCGGCTGCGTGGGGCGGGTCAGCTGCGCGGGACGGGTCAGTTGCGTGTGGCGGGTCAACTCGGTCTGGGCCAGGGAGAGCAGGTCCGCCAGGCTCAGGCCGAGTGCCCGGGCGCCGGCCGCGAGGACTTCGGAGGAAGCCTCCTTGCGGCCGCGCTCCACCTCGGAGAGGTACGGCATCGAGATGCGGGCCGCGTCGGCGACGTCCTTGAGCGTGCGCTCCTGGGCGAGGCGCTCGCGGCGCAGCACGTCACCGATCACGTCCCGCCACAGGGGCTCTTTCGCCGCCGGTGCATCCGGGGCGGCCGGTACGGCGGGGGCGGCGGGGACGGCAGGCGGGGTCAGGGGCGTGGTGCGCATCGGGGCGGGGCGCGTCCCGGCCGTACGCGCGGCGCGTGGACGCAACGGGATGACGCGGGCCGGCTCCTGGGAGCCGGCCCGCTTCCGGGGCCCGGCCTGCTCCCCGGGCTCTGCCTGCTCCGGCTCGTTGTACCGCTCGTGGCTGCTCACCCCCTCAGCGTAGGAGCCGTCCCGCTTCCCGGGCAGTGATCGGCGTTCCGCCCCCGGCGAAATCCCCCGAGCGGCACCACCCCACCGGGCGGCCCGGCGCCTGCCGCCGCCTCGCGTCAGGCGCCGGGCGCCGCCTCACGTCAGGGCCTCCGCGAGCGCCTCCGTCGCCTTGACCAGCCATGCGGGGTCGCCGTGCCGCAGCCCCCAGTGGGCCGCCGTCACCGCCCGCGCCTGCGCCCACCTCCTGGCCCGTTCGCGGTCGACCTCCGCCGCGTCGGCGAAGACGTCCAGGCGGCGCAGGGCCGCGGCGCGGGGATCGGGGGCGGTGAGCAGGGCGTCGAAACGGGTGCGGAGCAGCGTGATGGAGTCGTACGCCGGGTCGCCGACGTAACCCTTGGGGTCGATGGCCAGCCAGGGTTCGCGGTCGGACCTCAGGACGTTGGTGAAGTGCAGGTCGCCGTGGACGAGGGTGTCCGGCTGGTCGCGGCCGAGCTCGCGCACGGTCGCGATCGCCGCGGCCACCACGCGCGCGGGCAGCGGTGACCCCAGATCCCGGCCCTCGTCCCGCAGTTCGCACTCCCACTCGGCGACGAGCGAGCTCATCCGGGGCAGCCCGGCGGGTGCGGGCACGGCGAGGCGGCGGGCCAGGCGCCCGGCCACGGCCACCGCCTCGTCGGTGTCCGCCACGTCGGCGAGGGAGCCCCCGCCCGCTCCAGCGCCGTTCGCCCCTACGCCGTTCGCCCCTGCCCCTCCCCCTCCCGCGCGCTCCAGGAGCATCGCGAACCGGGCGTCGTCCCGTTCGTACAGGCGGACCGCGCCCCGGCCCGACCACACCGCGAAGGCGTCCGGCTCGTGCGCGTTGCCGGGGTGCGGGAAGGAGATCTTCAGGACGGCGGGCGTCCGGTCGTACCGCCGTCTCACGGGGACGACGAGGCCGACCTGCCCGTGCGTGACGGCGTCCGTCGGCTCGCAGTCCCAGCGCCGCAGCAGTTCGTCGGCGAGTCCCGGCAGCGTCGCGAGCCAGGCCCGGCCGCGTTCGCCCTCCCGGTGGACCGTGCCGCGCGCGAAGTCCTCTGGTACGTCGATGGGTGTCCCGGTCATCCCGGCACCCTAGGTCCTGCCCTGCCCGACCCCCTAGGCCCCGTCCCGTCCCGTCCGACGCCCTAGGTACCGTCCCGTCCGGCCCCCTAGGTCCCGTCGGCGGACCGCCGATGGTTACCGTTCGTCCCATGCCCTTCGCCGAAGCCGCCGACGGAACCGCCCTGCACTACGAAGTCCACGGCTCCGGCCGCCCCCTGGTCCTGCTCAGCGGGCAGTCCAACAGCCGCCGCTGGTGGGACCCGGTGCGGGACGACTTCGCCGCCGCGTACCGGACCGTCGTCCTGGACTGGCGCGGCACCGGCGAGAGCGGGCGCCCCGACACCGACAGCTACAGCACGCCCGGCTTCGCCCGTGACGTCGTCGCCGTCCTGGACCACGCGGGCATCGAACGCGCGCACGTGTACGGCACCTCTATGGGCGGCCGGGTCGCCCAGTGGATCGCCGCCGACCACCCCGGGCGGGTGGACCGCCTCGTCCTCGGCTGTACGTCACCGGGGGCGCCGCACGGCATCGAGCGCGGCCCCGCGGTACAGGCCGCCCTCACCCAGGGCGACCCGGCGGCGGCGCACCGCGCGCTGATGGAGCTGATGTACACCCCCGGCTGGATCGCCGAGCGGGAGCGCGGCGCCGCGAAGCCGGTGTTCCACACCCTCGGCGATCCGGACATGCCCCCGCACGCCAGGCGGCGCCATCTGCGGGCCAGCGCCCGGCACGACTCCTGGGACGCCCTGCCGCGGATCACGGCGCCGACGCTCGTCGTGCACGGCACGGACGACGTGTTCAACCCGGCCGCGAACGCTCCCCTGCTCACGGAACGCATCGCCGGGGCCCGGATGCGTCTCGTGCCGGGTGCGCGGCACGCGTACTTCGAGGAGTTCGCGGACGTGGCGACGCCGCTCGTGCTCGACTTCCTGGCGCAGGGGCTGGCGGGTGCCTAACTGCCGCTGCCGTACGGCCTGGTGAGGATCTCCAGGCTGTGGCCGTTCGGGTCGTCCCAGTACGCGCCCCGGCCGCCGTCGTTGGTGTTGATCTCGTTCTTGACCGTGTGGTACGGGTCGGCCCAGTAGGTGAGGCCCGCGTCCTCGATGCGCCCGAAGATGGCGTCGAACTCGTCCTCGGAGACCAGGAAGGCGTAGTGCTGGGAGGTGACCGGGCCGTCGCCGGCCTCCATGTAGTCGAGCGTCACGCCGTTCGGGATCTCGACCGGGAGGAACGGTCCGTACCGCGGGCCGACCTCAAGGCCGAGGATGTCGGCGAGGAACTGGGCGGACGCCTTGCTGTCCTTGGCGGCGACGATGGTGTGGTTGAGCGCGATGGACATCGTGCGACCTCTTCCTGTGCGTCTGAAGTGCCCGACCGGACGCCCCTCACCCTAGGCACGCCCCGTCTCCCCGGCATCGGCCGCAGGACCCCCCACCACCTGCGCAATGCGGCCTAGGGCCGCGGCCCGAGGCGAGTTCCGGCCACGCGCACACGCACTCGCACACGCACACACACGCACGCGCACGCGCCGCGCATCCGGATCACGCCCCCACCACGGCCCTGGCCGCCACAGACGCCTCAGGTGACTCAGGCATCCCAGAGATCACAGACGTCTCAGACGCCTCAGGCTCAGATCGTCGCCGCGTCGATCACGAAGCGGTAGCGGACGTCGCTGGCGAGGACGCGCTCGTAGGCCTCGTTGATCTGGCTCGCCTCGATCAGTTCGATCTCCGAGCCCAGGCCGTGCTCGGCGCAGAAGTCGAGCATCTCCTGGGTCTCCCGGATGCCGCCGATCATGGAGCCGGCGAGGGTCTTGCCGCCGCCGATGACGGAGAACAGGTTGAGCGAGACCGGCTCCTCGGGGGCGCCGACGTTCACGAAGGCACCCTCCGGGCGCAGGAGGCCGAGGTACTTGTCCAGCGGCAGCGGCGCGGAGACCGTCGAGAGGATCAGGTCGAAGGACCCGGCGAGCTGCTCGAAGGTCGCGTCGTCACTGGTCGCGTAGTAGTGGTCGGCGCCCAGGCGCAGGCCGTCGTCCTTCTTGCGCAGGGACTGCGACAGGACGGTCACCTCGGCGCCCATGGCGTGCGCGATCTTGACGGCCATGTGGCCGAGGCCGCCGAGGCCCACGACGGCGATCTTCTTGCCGGGGCCCGCGTTCCAGCGGTGGAGCGGGGAGTACGTGGTGATGCCCGCGCACAGCAGCGGCGCGGCGACGTCGAGGGAGAGGCCGTCGGGGATGCGGAGGGTGAACGCCTCGTCGACGACGACGTGGGTGGAGTAGCCGCCGTAGTTCGGCTCGCCGTCCTTGCCGAGGGCGTTGTACGTCTGGACGTTGCCCTGGTCGCAGTACTGCTCGAGGCCCGCCTTGCAGTTGTCGCACTCGCGGCAGGAGTCGACCATGCAGCCGACGCCGACGCGGTCGCCGACGGCGAACTTGGTGACGGCCGGGCCGACCTCGGTGACGACACCGGCGATCTCATGACCCGGGACCATCGGGAAGATGCCCTCGCCCCAGCCGTCGCGGGCCTGGTGGATGTCCGAGTGGCAGATGCCCGCGTACTGGATCTCGATCAGCACGTCGGACGCGCCCACCGGGCGGCGCGGGATGGTGGTCCGCTCCAGGGGGGCCTTGGCGGACGGGGCGGCGTAAGCGGAAACGGTGGTGGTGCTGGTCTGTGCGGTCATGCCGTCCACCGTGCCAGCCACAGGGGCATCTACCCAGGTCACGGCTCTGCCTACGTCCAGTGGTCCTACTACTGGCGGGGACAGGCTCGTACGTCCGCGACGCCGGATACTGGAACGCATGAACGCCGACGCCGAGCAGCCCCCGAGCTCCCCCGTCCCCGAGCCCCTCGACGGCCGCGCCGAGCTCAGCGAGTTCCTGCGCACCCGCAGGGCGCGGCTCCAGCCGGAGGACGTCGGCCTGCCGAACTTCGGGCGGCACCGGCGGGTGCCCGGGCTGCGGCGCGAGGAGCTGGCGCAGCTGGCGGGGGTGTCCGTCGCGTACTACACCCGTCTGGAGCAGGGCAACGGCCGCAACGTCTCGGGTGAGGTCCTGGACGCGATCGCGCGTGCGCTGCGGCTCACGGACGCCGAGCACGCCCATCTGACGCACCTGGCGAAGCCGAAGCAGCACAAGAAGAAGCGTCCGGCGCGCCCGCAGCGCGTGCGGCCCGCGCTGCTCCAGCTGATGGACGCCATGGAGGGCGTCCCCGCCTACGTGGTCGGGCGCCGCTCGGACATCCTCGGCTGGAACCGCATGGCCGCGGCGGTCTTCGGGGACTGGGGCGAGGTGCCGCCCGAGGAGCGGAACTGGGCGCGGATCTGCTTCCTGCGGCCCGATTCCCGCGTGCTGTTCCGGGACTGGGAGCAGAAGGCGTCGGACATCGTGAGCTTCCTGCGGATGGACGCGGGCTGCTTTCCGAACGATCCGCTGCTTTCGGCCCTGGTCGGCGAGCTCTCCGTGAAGAGCGAGGAGTTCCGGAGCCTGTGGGCCACGCACGACGTGCGGGAGAAGGGCCACGGCGTCAAGCGCCTGCACCACTCCCTGGTGGGCGATCTGACCCTGTCGTTCGAGACGCTGAGGCTGCCGGACGACCACGACCAGTCACTGGTGACCTACCACGCGGAGCCGGATTCGGCGTCGGCCGACGCCCTGCGGCTGCTCGCCAGCTGGGGAGCGGACGCGACACGTACGAGCACGGGCGCGGCGGGGACGGGCGCGGCGGGCACCCGGAAGTAGGCCCCCGCCGCCCCGCGCGTCACGGCTGGTACGGAGGCGCCGCGCCCCAGTGCCACGACGGCACCGGCTGGTCGGTGGGGCGGGTCGCGCCGGGCCCCGAGAAGTAGACCGCGAGGCGGGTGCCCCACTCGACGTAGGCGAGGAAGGCGGAGCGGAACTCGGCGTCCGTGGGCAGGCCCGCGTCGTCCGCGGCGTCCTGCATGAGGTTGACCCAGCGGCGGCGCTGCGGCTCGGTGATGCCCTTGCCGAGGTGCTTGCCGACCATCTGGGTGTGCCCGCCGTGCTCCTGGGAGTAGGTGGCGGGGCCGCCGAAGACCTCGCCGAGCCACTGGGCGACGTGCCGGGCGTGCTCGGCGGGCAGGCCCTCGAAGAGCGGGGCGAGGAGCTCGTCCTTGAGGACCTTCTCGTAGAAGACCTCGGTCAGCCGCTCGAAGCTCTCCTCACCTCCCGCCCAGGCGTACAGGGTCGGGGTGGACGCGCCCGTGCCGCGGACGGCGGTGGGCGTGTAGTGGCGCATCTCCTCGATGTTCTCGACGTACGGACGGATCTCCGCGAGGAAGTCGCGGAAGAGTTCCGAGCCGCGGAAGCCCTCCAGGTGGTCCTTGGTCGACGTCCAGGTGATGCGCAGGACGAAGTGCTCGAAGTCCTCCTCGCAGCGGGTGAGTTCGTAGTCCACGCACTGCGGCGCCGCGGCGAGCGGGACGGCGGCCCGAGTGTAGGCGGAGAGGAACTCGGCGGAGCGCTCGGAGGGGATGCGGTAGCGGATGTACTCGACGGTGTGGGTGGTCATGTGACGTCGGCTCCTCGGTGGTGGGCGGTGCCGGCACGCGTGAGCACTGTCTCCGACAACTCCCCGCGTGGGGAGGCCGGTTCGCTGTACGCGTAGGAGGCGCGGCCGCTCGGGGCGGCCGGCCCGGCGCGCGGACACCGCGTGACGCGCCGCGGCGCCGAGGGACGCCGCCGACTCGTGGTCGGCGGCTCCTCCGGCGCCGCGGCTTTCCGTCCGTTCAGCGCGTCGTGCGGCTGCTCACTTGCCGTAGTACGCGTTGTAGATCGACAGCGTGGACTTGTTGCCCTTCTTGTCCGTGATCTTGGCGTGGAAGGAGATCCCCTTGCCCGCGGCCGGGTTCTTGACCTTGATCTTGCCGCCGCTGACGGTGACCTTCTTCCAGGTCTGGCCGTAGTCGTACGACACGTACGCGGCGAGGGACTTCAGGTTCGAGCCGGCGGCCGCGCCCTGGACCGTCACCGGCACGGACTGGGTCGCGCCCGCCTTGGCCTTGCTGCTCAGGTCGGTCGCCGCGGCGAACCGCGCGGTGGAGACCGGCAGCTTGGCGCCGTCGGCCTTCTTCGAGCGGAACGTCCAGCTCGCGTCGATGCGCGTGGAGGCCGCGGCCACCTTGACGCTGCGCTTCACGGACGTCGTCAGCTTGTACGCGGCCTCGGCCGCGGGGACCTTGAACGAGGCGCCACCGGCCACCGGGTCCTCGTTCTCGCCGATCTTGGTGGAGCCCTTGTAGAGGGTCGTCTTCACCGACGTGTAGAGCGAGGAGCCCGCGTGCGTCTTGCCGTCGGCGAACAGCGGCAGGGAGCCGATGATCTCGTTGCCCTGGCGGAAGACGCCGTACTCGCCGCCGACGCGCGGGCCGAAGACGGCCGTGTTGAAGGTCTTCTCGTAGCTCTTGCCCGCCGCGAACTTCTGCGCCGCGCCCAGTGAGTAGCCCGCGTCGATCTGCGGCCAGCCCTCGTCGTCGACCCCGAACTGCTGCTCGAAGGTCATGCCCCACTTCACGGCGCCCGCCGTGGACAGGTACAGCGTGCGGCTGCTCGGCAGGGCCTGCGGGACGCTGATCGCGGAGCCGCCGGAGCTGCCGGGGAGGTAGCCGAAGGCGGTGATCGTGCCCTTCTTGTCCTTGGCCGCCGCGCCCATGTCCACCGTGACCGTGGCGAGCTCGGACGCCTTGTAGTGCTTGGTGTAGCCGGTCGCGACCTGCTTGACGCCGCCGCCGGCCACGGTGTCGTACTCGGCGTCGTCACCCTTGGTCCAGTGACCGCTCCACTGCTGGTGCAGCGAGCCGTCGGTGACCTGCGGCCCCAGGTGCGCGGACCGGAAGTTGGTGTACCCGCCGTCGAGGAACCAGCCGAAGGAGTAGCTGCCGTAGGCCAGGTCGACCGTGTAGTCGGGAGCGGCGAAGTAGGGCTTGGCGTCCGCCGACGGAACGGTGATGTCGACCGGCTTCGTCGTGCGCGCGTCCAGCGTCACCGTCGTGTCCTTGGTGATGCTCAGCTTCGGCTGGGCGATCCAGTCGGCGCCCTTGGTGAAGTCGGTCGGGTCGGCGTACATGCCGCTGTTCAGCAGGTAGCCGCCCTTGGGGACACGGAGCTTGACCGTGCCGGACGCGTCGAACGGGTCGAAGGACTTCCGGGCGGCGAGCCCCGAGACGCCCTCCAGGTCGGTGTCGTAGTACTTCGGGGCCTGCCCGTCGCGCCCGACGTGCTTCAGCGTCAGCTCGTACGACTCGATCTCGCGCTCGACCGCGGCCGCCGTGCGCACGGACTGCCCGCCGCCGGTCGCCACGACGTACGCCGAGTACGCGCCGTCGACCGTGCCGCCCAGCTTGGTGTCGATGGTCAGGTCGACCGCGGCGGTGCCGCCCGCGGGGACCTGCACCGTCTTGGCGCCGAGCGTGAAGAAGCCCGCGGGGGCCGGGGCGCCCTTGGGGTTCGTGCCCGCCACGGTGAGGTCGAGCGTGACGTCGTCCTTGCCGAGGTTCTTGTACGTCACCTTCTTCGTGGCCGGCTTGTCGTCGGTGTGCGGCCACTGCTGGGTCTCGAAGGTGAGGGAGACCGGCTCGGCGACGACCGTCTGCTTGATGGCCTTGTCGACGGCGATGCGTCCCGAACCCTGCTGGAACGGCGTGTACGCGCCGCCCTTGGTGGACGCGGTGAGCGCGCCCTTGAGCTCGGCGTACTTCCAGTCCGGGTGCTGCTGCTTCAGGAGGGCCGCGGCGCCCGCCACGTGCGGGGTGGCCATCGACGTGCCGGAGATCGTCAGATAGCCCTCGGGCCGCTGGCCGACCTCCTGCTCGATGACGCTGCCCGGCGCCGCGGCGGCGGTGATGTCCACGCCGGGGGCCGTCACGTCGGGCTTGATGGCGCCGTCGCCGACGCGCGGGCCCTGGCTGGAGAAGTCGGCGAGCTTGTCGGCGTCGTCGACCGCGCCGACCGTGAGGGCCGCGTCCGCGCTGCCCGGGGAGCCGACGCTGCCGGGCTCTCCGTCGTTGCCCGCCGCGATCGCGAAGAGGATGCCCTTCTCCGCGGAGAGCTTGTCCACCTGGGCTTCGAGCGGGTCGACGCCGGGGGTGTCGCCGCCGCCCAGGCTCAGGTTCACGATGTCGGCGCCCTGTTCGGCCGCCCACTCCATGCCCGCGAGGATCCCGGAGTCGTCGCCGTAGCCGGTGTCGTCGAGAACCTTGCCGTTCAGGAGCTTGGCGCCGGGCGCCACGCCCTTGAACTTGCCGCCCGACTTCGCGCCGGTGCCGGCCGCGATGGACGCGACGTGGGTGCCGTGGCCGTAGCGGTCCTTGGCGTCCGCCGCGCGCGTGAAGTTCTTCTCGCCGACGACCTGGTCCTTGAGGTCGGCGTGCGTGGCGTCGACGCCGGTGTCCAGGACGGCGACCTTGACGCCCTTGCCGTCGAACCCGGCCGCCCAGGCCTTGTCGGCGCCGATCTGCTTGACGCTCTTGTCCAGCCGCGCCTTGCGGACGCCGTCCAGCCACACGCGGCTGACGCCGGACGCCGTGGCGCCGCCCTTCTCCGCGATCAGCGCGGACCACAGGTCGCCGGCGTCCCGCTTCGGGGTGGTGATGGCGTCGGCGTTGAGGGACTTCAGGGTCCTGCGGACCGTGGTGTCCCCCGCGGCGCGCACATCGGCCCTGGCCCCTGCCGCGGCGCCCCGGTAGCCGACGATCAGCTTGAGGCCCTTCTGCTGGGCCCTGCGGTTGTCCTTCTTGCTGAGCTCGGTGATGTCGAAGAGCCGCTGGTCGAGCTTGCCGTCGGCTATCAGACGCCGGGCGTCGGCCGGGATCGCGAGCGTGTGCCCGCCCACGCGCTTGGTCAGGACGGGTATCTTCTCCCGCCCCTCGGCCCGCTCGAAGCCGACGACTCGGCCCTTGGAGTCGGCGGTGACGCGGTCACCGGTGATGAGGGTGATGCGGTGCGTGGCCGCTCCGGCGCCCTGGAGGCCGCCCCCCGACGACGCGGCGGGCACCGGCGCGTCCGGCGACTGCTTCGCCGCCGACGCCGGGCTGGTCATGCCCGCGGCAAGGGCCACGGCCGCCGCTGTGGCGATCGTGGCCCCATAGGCTCTCTTCACTTTTCTGCGCAAGTCTCCCCCTGGAGGTCAAGGGGCTCCCGCCCCTGAGCGAGGAAGTATCGCCCAAGGTCGAACATTTGCTCAATAGTGCGGCAGGAGTGAAGAGTTGCTCACTGAGGGGTTCGCTCGGTGACCTTGATGCGGCCGCGCCGGATCGTCGCCAGGCGGGGTGCCTTGCGGGCGATGGCGCTGTCGTGGGTGACCATCACGAACGTCAGGCCGTGCTCCGTCCAGAGCCCTTCGAGCAGGTCCATGATCTCGTCGCGCATGGACTCGTCGAGGTTGCCGGTCGGCTCGTCGGCAAGGAGTACCTTCGGCCGCTTGACCAGGGCGCGGGCGATGGCCACGCGCTGCTGCTGGCCGCCGGACAGCTCGGCGGGCAGATGGCTGCGGCGTTCGCCGAGGCCCACGGACGCCAGTGCGTCGGCGGCGCGTTCACGGCGGTCGGCGGCGCCGAGCCCCAGCGGGACGAGCGCCGTCTCGACGTTCTCCTGGGCGCTGAGCGTGGGGATCAGGTTGAAGGACTGGAAGACGAAGCCGATGGACTCGGCGCGCACCTTGGTCAGGCGCGCCTCGGGCAGCGCGGCCAGGTCGACGCCGTCGAGCTCGACGCTGCCGGACGTCGGCCGGTCGAGTCCGCCGAGCATCTGGAGGAGCGTGGACTTGCCGCCGCCCGTGGGCCCCTGGATGACGAGCCGGTCACCGTCGCCGATGGCCAGGTCGACCCCGGCGAGCGCGTCGACGGTCTCCTTGCCCCTGCGGTACTGCTTGGTGACGTCCTTGAGCTGGTACATGGTGTGACTCCTGCGATACGTGAGGGGGTGGGCGGCTCGGGCGGGGTCGCTGGAGCCGCCTACTCGACGCGGCGCAGGGCGTCCGCCGGCCGCAGCCGCGAGGCGCGCCAGCCGCCGAAGGCGCCCGCGACGAGACCACCGGCCACGGCGAGGCCGACGGCGAGCGCGATGGTGGTGGCGCTGACCGGAGCGGTGAGGGAGATGTCCAGGGCCTTGGCCGCGGACTCACGCATCGCGCCGCCCGGACCGCCGCCGGGGCCGCCGCCCATGAGGCCACCGGACTGCCCGCCCGCCGAGCCGAGTTCCGCCGTCAGGGTGGGGCTGACCGCCGTGACCGCGTACGCGCCGCCGAGGCCGACGACTATGCCGAGCACACCGCCCACCAGGCCGTTGACGACCGCCTCGCCGACGACCTGCCGGGTGACACGGCCGCTCTTCCAGCCGAGGGCCTTCAGGGTGCCGAACTCCCGTACGCGCCGGCTGACCGCGGACGACGTGAGGAGGCCCGCGACCAGGAAGGCGGCGACGAGCACGGCCACGGACAGCCAGGTGCCGACGCTGGAGGCGAGGTCGGAGGCGGTGGAGAGGGAGCCCGAGACGGTGTCGGCGAGGTCGGCGGAGGTGGTCACGGTCGTCCCGGAGACGTTCTTCTGGATGGCGCTCTTGACGTCGTCGATCCGCTGCGAGTCCGCGGCCTTGACGTACACCGTGGTGATCTTGTTCTTCGCGTCGGCGAGGGTCTGCGCGCGCTCGAGCGGCAGATAGAGGTTGGCCGCGGCGTCCCCGCTGTCGGGGGTCGCGATGCCCACGACCTCGATCTTGGTGCCGGAGATCGTGACGGTGTCCCCGACGGCGAGCTTCTTCTCCTTGGCGTACGAGGCGTCGGCGACGGCCACCTTGGCGTCGGACTCCGACCCCGTGAACGTACGCCCCTTGCTGATCTTCGAGGACGTCAGCGGACCGAGGCCGAGCTTGCCGACGTCCGTGCCGTAGACGCTGTAGGAGTCGACGTCGAAGTCGGCGCCTCCGCCGCGCACCCGGCCCTGCTGCTGCCCGCCGTCACCGCCGCTCCCGGGCGGCTGCGCCTTGCCGGTGGCTTCGGGCGCCTGCTCGAACTCGCCGCGCTCGAACCGGCCGTCGACCTTCATGACCTGGAGGCTCAGACCGCCGACGGCGTCCGCGACCCCGCTCTGCCCGCCGACCTCGGCGACGGTGGCCGAGGACAGCGTCTGGAAGCCCTGCACCATGACGCGGTCGCTGCTCTGCTCCTCGCTGCCGCCGCCGTCACCGGGGGCCTTGGCGTCGAACTTGAAGCGCGGGCGGCCGCTCTGCCCGCTCCCCTCCTTCGGGGGCGTCGCCGCCTTGGTGACGGTCATGTCCGTGCCGAGCCCGTAGAGCGACTCCAGGACCTTGCCCTGCGCCTGCTTCATGCCGGACGACACGGAGCTGACGACGATGACCAGCGCGATGCCGAGCGCGAGACCGGAGGCCACGACGAGGGCCGCTTTTCTGCGGCGGCGCAGCTCGCGCCTCAGGTAGGTGAAGAACATGTGCGTGAAGCTAAGTACGCGCCGTGATGAACGGATAAGGGCGGCATAAGAGAACCATGAGAAGCCCGAACGGCGGTGGCCCGCACCCCCCGTGGGGGGTGCGGGCCACCGCCGTTCGCTCCGGTGCGTCCCTGAGAGTCCTCAGACGGCCGAACCGGCCTTCCACTGCGCCCAGTCCATGACCCAGCCGTTGAAGCCGTTGTCGGGCTGGACCGTCTTGTCGCCGGTGTTCCGGACGTCCACGACGTCACCGACCATCGAGTTCTCGTAGAACCAGGCACCCGGGGTGCTCTTGTCGTTCGCGCCCTTGGCGTCTTCCAGGCCGACACAGCCGTGGCTGGTGTTGGCGCCGCCGAAGATGGACTTCGCGCCCCAGTAGTTGCCGTGGATGAACGTGCCCGAGTTCGACAGACGCATGGCGTGCGGCACGTCCTTGATGTCGTACTCGCCCTTGCCGTCGTCGTCCGTGAAGCCGACCGTCGCGCCGTTCATCCGGGTCTCCTTGAACTTCTCGGAGATCACCATCTTGCCGTTGTACGTCTTGTTCTCCGGGGAGCCCGCGGAGATCGGGATGGTCTTGACGACCTTGCCGTCCCGCATGACCTTCATCTGCTTCGTCTTGGCGTCGACGACGGAGACCTGGTTACGGCCGATCTTGAACTGGACCGTCTTCTCCTGGACGCCGGTGACGCCGTCCGCGCCCTCGACGCCGTCCAGGGACAGCTTCAGGGTGACCGTGGAGTTGCCCTGCCAGTAGTCCTGGGGGCGGAAGTCGATGCGGTTGTTGCCGAACCAGTGGCCGACGACCTCCTGGCCGCTGCTGGACGACACCTTGATGTTGGACTGGACGTCCTTCTTGTTGGTGATCGCCTTGTCGAAGTTGATCGACACCGGCATGCCCACGCCGACCGTGGACCCGTCCTCGGGCGTGAAGTTCCCGATGAAGCTGTTGGCCGGCGAGACCGTCGTGAACTTCGAGTTCTCGTGCGCCTTGCGGCCCTCGGAGTCCTTGGCGGTGGCGGAGATCTTGTACGTGGTCGCGCGCTCCAGCTGGCCGGTGGGCTTCCAGCTCTTCTTGTCGGCAGCTATCTGCCCCTCGACCGCGGTCCCCTCGGCCGACGTCATGGTGACGTCCGTCAGGGAACCCTTGCTCACCTTGACCACGGCAGCGCTGTTGATGCCCGCGTTGTCGGAGCCGTCCTTCGGCGCGATCTTGATGTCCGCGTCGGACGTCTTCTTGGCGGCTGCTTCGTCGACCTGGTTCTGCGACTCCTTGCCGCCGCCGGCACTGTTCTTGTCGCCGTCGTCGCTGCTGCAGGCCGAGAGCACCAGGACGCCGCCGACCAGAGCGGAAACGGCCGCAAGACCCTTGCGACGTCCGCGCTGCCGCCTACTGTCCGTCATCACACGCTTCTCCATCGTTGCCGAAATCCCCAACACGCCATGAACGTCGAGAGTCCCCGTAGTCCCGCATAACGTCCTGCCCGGTTCATCCCGTTCCACTTCTGCGGAAGATGTGGGGAACACCACGTCCCGCGATGTACCGGTGACACCCGTGCACCACTGAGACGACGGAACCCCGGGCGGCGGTTGCCGTCCGGGGCTACGGGTTCCGTTTTTTCCGTCCGGCAGACGTACTACTTTCCGTCCACCGCCTACAACCCCCGGCTACCGGCGCCGCCCCCGACGACAGCCTCTCCGGCCGCGTCATCCTCGTCGTCGTCATCATCCTCGTCGGGGTCCCAGTCCGGCGAATCGGGGTCGTAGTCGATCTGCTCGCTGCTCCAGGAGGCCTGCGCGAGCTCCACCCCGGGCACCTCGCTGACCAGGTCGAAGGGATCCACCAGATAGGCGAGTGCCTCGGCGTCGTCCTCCTTGACGGCCGCCTCGGCGTGCTGCCGCTCCTCGGCGGGCATGTGCTCGTCCTCCGCGATCCGGCGCAGGGCGGAGGACGCCAGTTCGCCGGAGTCGTCGACCTCGACCACCAATTCGACGCGGAGGCGTACAAAACGTGATGTCTCTGATGTGCTCATGCGTCGGAGCGTACGACCCATGACCCCCGCGACTTTCCCGCGACCCGCGCCTTTCATTACCATCGCCCCACACGGCCAATTCGCCAGCACCACAAGGGGGATCCGATTCCGTGTCCGCACGTCGATCGTTGCTCACCGCCACTGCCGCAGGGGCCCTCCTCGGGGGCCTGTGGTTCGTTCCCTCCGCGAATGCGTCGGCGACCTTCAGATCTCCCGAGGCCCCCGAGGCCCCCCGGGTGGTCCACACCGAACAGCACCGCGCGACGCTGAACTCGAAGGACACCGCAGACAGCGCAGCTGCCGCAGCCACCGCCACCAGCGCCTCCGCCACGCAGGACCGCCTCGCCGACACCGGCGCCGGCGTGGACACGACGCCCTATCTGATCGGCGGAACGGCGTTCCTGGGCCTCGGCGCGGGCTTCGTCGCGTACTCGGTGCGCCGCGAACGTCAGGGTCCCGCTTACTAACGTCAGGGTCCCGCTTACTGAGGGGCGCTCGCCGCGGGCCGCGCGCCCGGACGCCGGGGGCCCGCCCCCGTACGCGCCGGGCACTCGGGTGACCCGGCCGCGCGGCACCGCGGCCTGATCCGGGGCGAGGGCTAGGCATGCGGGTATGAGATTCGAGCCCCGGAACAAGAAGCCCGGCACCCTCCGCTCCCGCCACCTGCGCCTCGTCGGCGCCCTGTGCGCCGTCGCGGCGTCGGCGGCGCTGGTGACGGGCTGCGGGTCGGACGGCGGCACCTCGTCCGCCGGCGACGCCACCTCGGAAGCGGCGAAGTCCGTTCCGCGGGAGGCGCCCTCGGAGAGCCCCACGGGCGGCGCGTCCCTCACGCAGGACCAGCAGGAGCGCAAGGCGCTGCTCGCCGCCACCAAGGTCACCTGGGACAAGGCCGCCGCCACCGCGGTGGACAAGGTCCCGGGCGGCAAGCTGACCGACCTCGATCTGGAGGGCGCGGACGACGGCGACGACGGCGACGACGACGATGACGACGCCGCGAGCCAGAGCCCCGGCTCCAGCCCGAGCCCGAGCGGCAGCGCGGGGGCCCCGCAGTGGGTCGCCGAGGTCGCCGAGAAGGACGGCACCGTGCACGACGTCCGCGTCGACGCGGTCTCGGGCAAGGTGATCAGCTCCGCGCCCGACGGCGACCAAGAGGCCGACGACAAGAAGGAGACGGCCGACCGCCTCGCCCGCGTCGAGCAGTCGCCGGAGCAGGCCGCGAAGGCCGCGACCGACAAGAAGAAGGGCACGGTCACGTCGATCGGCCTGGACGACGACGACAGCGACAAGCTGGTCTGGTCCGTGGACGTCGTCACCAAGGACTGGAACAAGACCGACTTCGAGATCGACGCGGTCAAGGGCGACATCACGCACGAGCACGTCGACCGCGACTGACGCGCCGTCACCACGTGTGCGGGGCCGCCGTCAGCAAGCCCGAGGGGCGCCGTCACGGGTGACGGCGCCCCTCGTCGGCGTACGGGATGCCGGGGTCAGGCCAGCGGGCCCGTGATCGGCTCGACCGCGGCGAGCAGCGCGCCGGAGCGCACGAACGCGTCGGCCGCCGCCAGGTCCGGTGCGAGGAAACGATCCGGCCCCGGGCCCTGGACGCCGGCCTTGCGGATCGCCTCGATGACCGCACGGGTCGCCGGGGCGGGCACGAGGCCCTCGCGGAGTTCGACCGCGCGCGTCGCCGCGTACAGCTCGATCGCGACGATGCGGGTCAGGTTGTCGACCGCCGTGCGCAGCTTGCGGGCCGCGGACCAGCCCATCGAGACGTGGTCCTCCTGCATCGCCGAGGACGGGATCGAGTCGGCGGACGCCGGGACGGCCAGCCGCTTCATCTCGCTGACGAGCGCCGCCTGCGTGTACTGGGCGATCATCAGGCCCGAGTCCACGCCCGCGTCGTCCGCGAGGAACGGCGGCAGGCCGTGCGAGCGGTTCTTGTCGAGCAGCCGGTCCGTGCGGCGCTCGGCGATGGAGCCGAGGTCCGCCGCGGCGATCGCGAGGAAGTCCAGGACGTACGCGACCGGGGCCCCGTGGAAGTTGCCGTTCGACTCGACGCGGCCGTCGGGCAGGACGACCGGGTTGTCGACGGCGGCGGCGAGCTCGCGCTCGGCGACCGTGCGGGCGTGGGCGACGGTGTCCCGGCCCGCGCCGGCGACCTGGGGCGCGCAGCGCACCGAGTACGCGTCCTGCACGCGCGGCGCGTCGTCCTGGTGGTGGCCGGTGAGGCCCGAACCGGCGAGGACCGCGAGCATGTTGGCGGCGGAGGCGCCCTGGCCCGGGTGGGGCCGGATGGCGTGCAGCTCGGGGGCGAGGACCTTGGCGGTGCCGAGGAGCGCTTCGAGGGTCAGGGCCGCGGTGACGTCCGCGGACTTGTAGAGGGCGTCGAGGTCGGCGAGGGCCATGACCAGCATGCCGAGCATGCCGTCGGTGCCGTTCAGGAGGGCGAGGCCCTCCTTCTCGCGCAGCTCGACCGGCGTGATGCCGTGCGCGGCGAGCAGCTCGCCGGCCGGCTTCAGCTCGCCGTCCGGGCCTTCCGCGTCCCCTTCGCCCATGAGCGCGAGGGCGCAGTGGCTGAGCGGCGCGAGGTCGCCGGAGCAGCCGAGGGAGCCGTACTCGTGCACGACGGGCGTGATGCCCGCGTTGAGCACGTCGGCCATGGTCTGGGCGACCTCGGGGCGTACGCCGGTACGGCCGGAGCAGACCGTCTTCAGGCGCAGGAACATCAGGGCGCGCACGACCTCGCGCTCGACGCGCGGGCCCATGCCGGCCGCGTGCGAGCGGACGATGTTGCGCTGGAGCTGGGCGCGCAGGTCCGGCCCGATGTGCCGGGTGGCGAGGGCGCCGAAGCCGGTCGAGACGCCGTAGACGGGCTCGGGCTTGGCCGCGAGGGCGTCGACGATCTCCCGCGCTGCGGCGAGGGCGGTGACGGCGTCGGCCGACAGCTCGATGCGGGCGTTGCCGCGTGCGACGGCGACGACGTCCGCCGCGGTTGTCCCGGACGTCCCCAGGACCACGGTGTGCATATCCATATTCAGCAGAGTACGGATTGAATCGCCGAGTGTCACGGTCGGATCCGGGGTTGGCCACTTACTCCCCTCGCGTCCCCTGGGCCCGGGATTCCTCAGCGCGTCCCCCGCCCGTCCTCCCGGGTGGGGTGCGGGTCTGGTCCCCGGCCCCGGAAGTGGCGCCTTTCGCCTGCCGGGGGCGCGTCCGCCGAGTTGGCGAGGCGCACCACCGGGTCGTCCGCGCCCTCGCGGCCCGCGACCACCGGCTTCGGCGCTCGCGCCGCCTTCGCGCGGTACTGGGCCGCGTCCGCGAGGCGGAACAGGCGGCGGGCCGAGCGGACCTCGCCGATCGGGTCCTGCGTGGAGGCGACCCCGCACGCGACCCCGTCCCCCAGCTCCAACTCGGCGGCCCGTACGCACAGTTCGTCCGCGACCCGCACCACCTCGTCGGCGGAAGGACCCACGGAGAGCAGGCAGAACTCGTCCCCGCCCAGCCGCGCGGCCAGCGTCCCCGGCAGCATCGCCCCGCACAGCGAGAGCACCGAACCGAAGCGTTCGAGGAGGCGGTCGCCGACCGCGTGGCCCCGGGTGTCGTTGACCCACTTGAGCCCGTTCACGTCGCACACCACCAGGCTCACCACCGTCCCGTCCGCCCGGTGGCGCTCCACCGCCTCCTCCAGGCGCAGATCGACCGCGCGCCGGTTGGCAAGACCCGTCAGGGCGTCGGTGAAGGCGAGCCTGCGGGCCTCCTCCAGGCGTTCGGTCTGCGCGATGCCCGCCGCGACGACCGAGGCGAGCACCGTCGCGAAGTCCGCGTCCGCACGGCCGAAGGGCGGCGCCCCCACCGGCCGCGCCACGTACAGCTCGCCCCACGCCCGCCCGTGCAGCACGATCGGCGCGACCACGCAGCAGCCGCGCCCGCGCCTGCGCAGGGCGGCGACCCGCTGGTGGCAGTAGCCGGGGGCGGTGGCCTCCGAGGGGCCCCGGGACGTCTCGACCCAGGCGTGCGGCTCACCGCCGCCCGCCCACCGCTCGTGCAGGAACTCGGTGATCTCCGGGAACTCGTTCACGGGGTACGCCTCGCGCTCCGGGAACTCTTTCTCCCCCTCGGCCCGTTCGCCCACGTTCACGAGCACCCTCAGCCGCCCGAGGTCGCGCTCCCAGACGGACAGGGCCGCGAAACTCCCGGACAGCGCACGGCACGCGCCGCGCGCTGCCGCCCGCCAGGACTCACGCGGAGTGTGCGCGGCGGCCATCCCCTGCGCCAGCACGACCACGGCCCGCAGCCGGACATCCTCTCCCATCTCCCTAGGCTAGGAGATTTACGACAATTTGGGCGTTTGGAACATTACACAGCGTGTGGGGCGGGCGCCGGCTTCACTCCCCGGGCCACTGCGGCGTGCGCTTCTCGTTGAACGCCGCCACCCCCTCGGCCCGGTCGCCGGAGAAGGCCACCGAGCGCCAGGCCGCGTCCTCGACCTCCAGACCGGCCCGCAGGTCAAGGCCGTGCCCGAGCCGCAGGGCCCGCTTGGCGGCGCGCAGCCCCACCGGGGAGTTCGCGGCGATCCGCCCGGCGAGCGCGAGCGCCTCCGTACGGTCCTCGCCCTCGCCCACGAGCTGGTCCACGAGGCCCAACTCCCGCGCCTCGCCCGCCTCGAGGCGCCGCGCGGTGAAGATCAGCTCGGCGGCCCGCGCGGCCCCCACGCGGCGCGGAAGCAGCTGCGTGCCGCCGCCGCCCGGGATCACGCCGACCGACACCTCGGGGAGGCCGACCACGGCGGTCGGGTCGGCGACGATGAGATCGCAGGCGAGCGCGAGCTCGAAGCCGCCGCCGAGCGCGAAGCCGTGCACGGCCGCGACGGTCGGCATGGGCAGCTCCAGTACGCCGGTGTAGGCGGCCCGCGCGGTGGGGCGCTGGCGCACCAACTCGGCGTCGGTGAAGGAATTGCGCTCCTTCAGGTCCGCCCCGACGCAGAAGGCCCGCTCATGGGTGGAGGTGAGGACCACGACCCGGGCGTCGCGGTCATCGGCGAGGGCCGCGCAGGCCGCGCCGATGGAGCGGGCCATGTCCGTGGACACGGCGTTCATGGCCTTGGGCCGGTCGAGTACGAGCTCGGCGACGTAGGCATGCCGCCTGACACCGACGAATTCCCCGAACCGCTGCTCGCCACCCATTGCATTCCTCCACGTCCGGTTAACGCTCGTTACCGCATTGCAGGAGGATCATGTCATCGCGGCACGGCGCCGGGAGGGGCGTGCCGGAAAATTCCGTGCCGCGCACGGGATGCGGGCAGGGCTCAGCCGCGGCGGGCGAGCAGCCAGGGCTCCACGACGCCAAGGCCGCGCACGGGCCGCTGCCACATCGGCTGGAGGGCGAAGCGGTAGGAAGGCGGCTCGGTGCCCTCCTTCTCGGCCAGCTCGGCCGCTTCCGCCGCCTCGGTCTCCGAGGCGGGGGCGTCACCGGTCCGCGTCAGCTCCTCGGCGAGCGCGCCGTCCACCAGGACGGCGTCCCGCGGCGCTATCGACGTGAGGCGGCTCGCGAGGTTCACCGTGGTGCCGAAGACGTCGCCCATCCGGGTCGTGACCGTGCCGAAGGCGATGCCGACGCGCAGCTCGGGCATCGTCTCGTCGTTCGCCATGGTCTCGATGAGCCGCAGCGCGATCTCCGCGGCGACACCGGCGTTGTCGGCGGCGTACAGGACTTCGTCGCCCAGCGTCTTGATGAGCCGGCCGCCGTGCGCGGCCACGAGGTCGGCGGCCGTGGTCTCGAAGGCCTCGACGAGTTCGCCGAGCTCCTCCTCCTCCATGCGCCGGGTCAGCCGCGTGAAGCCGACGAGGTCGGCGAACCCGACGGCGAGGCGCCGGTCGACCATTTCCTCGTCGTCCGCGGCCTGGACGACGCGGCCGGTGGCGGCGGCGAGCTGGCGCCGCCAGACATAGACGAGGAACTCCTCCAGCTCGGGAAGGAGCAGCTCTATCAGCGGATACGTGACTTCGGTCCGCGTCATGCCCGGCTCGGGCGGCTCCGTCAGGCCCTCCAGGAAGGAGTCGATCTGCCATTCGGCCAGGCGGGCGGTGGTCTGCCCGGTGGACCGGGCCACCTGCACCGCCATGGCCTCGCTGAGCAGGCCCGCCTCGACCAGGCCGGCGAGGCGGCGCAGGGCGAGCACGTCCGCCTCGGTCAGGGCCTTGGCCTGGCCCACGTCGGGGAAGCCCATGGCCCGCCAGAAGCGGGAGGCGAGCTCCATGGAGACGCCGGCGCTGCGGGCCGCCTGGAACGGGGTGTAGCGGCGGTCGGCGCCGAGGATCAGCCCTTCGAGGCGCAGCGCGAGGGGGTCCTTGTCCGGGTCTCCCGGTTTCTCGTCCCCGGAGTCCATCGAGTCGAACGCGTGGCTGACGGAGCCAGCTGTTCGCCCGGGCTCACCGTCGGGCGATGCACCCGTGCCGGAGCCCGTGTCGTCGACGGTCACGCCTGCTGCCCTTCCGATCTGCCGCGGTCAGGTATCGACCGGCGCCAACTTTACGGCAGGTGTGCCGCAGCTCACGCCTTTCCCGGCGGGGCGCCTCGGACTGTGGGTATCCCGAAGCCACCTCGTCGAACACCCACCCGCCCATTTGCCCCGCAACCTCACCTGAACGAACACCCTCCCCCACGCAATCCCCCGTCCTCGAACCACCCCTGCCACCCGTCGCCCGCCCGCACTCCCGCGCACCCCTACGCGCCCCGCAAATGCACCACGTCCCCCGCCCCCACGGGCTCCTGCACCCCTTCCCCCGTGGCCAGCACCAGGCGGCCGTCCGCGTCCACCGCCACCGCTTCCCCCGTGATCGAGCGGTCGCCCGGGAGTTGCGCGCGGACCTTGCGGCCCAGCGTCGCGCAGCCCGCCGCGTACGTCTCCTGGAGGCGGGAGGCCGCGGGGTCGCCCTCGGCGGTGCGCCAGTCCCCGTACCACTGCTCCAGGGACCGCAGCACGGCCCGCAGCACCGTGTCCCGGTCCGTCGTCGCCGCCCCGGCCAGCGCGAGGGACCCGGCCCCCGGCACCGGCAGCTCGATCGCGCGCAGGGTGACGTTGATGCCGATGCCGACGACCACGCCCCCGCCGTCGGCGGACCCCGCCCGCTCGGCGAGGATCCCGCCGGCCTTGCGCTCCTCGCCCGCCACCGTCACGAGCAGGTCGTTGGGCCACTTGAGGGCCGTGTCCACCCCGGCGGCGCGCGAGAGGCCCGTGGCGACGGCGACCCCGGTCAGGAGCGGCAGCCACCCCCAGCGCTCGACCGGGACCGCGGCCCCCGGCTTCAGGAGCACGGAGAAGAAGAGGCCGGAGCGCGGCGGCGCCGACCAGCGGCGGTCCAGGCGCCCGCGCCCCGAGCTCTGCTCCTCGGCGACCAGGACCGCGCCCTCGGGCAGCTCGTCCGCGCGGGCGGCCAGATCCGTGTTGGTCGAGCCCGTCGCGGGCACCACCTCCAGAGAGGTCCACAGCCCCCCGTCGCGGACCAGCGCCCGCCGCAGCGCGGCGGCGTTCAGCGGCGGCCGGTCGAGATCGGACCAGCGCCCGCCGCCGGGAGAGCCGGAGGGCGCGCCGGAAGAGGTGCCGGAGGGGTCGCCCGAAGGCGTACCGGAAGGAGTGTCCGAGGAGTCGTCTGAAGCATCTCGCGGCGTCATGCAAGCCACCTTAGGTGTGGTAAACGCCGCACTGCCGATCCGTAGGCACGCCGATACCCTACGAGTCAGTAGCAAGCGAGTCACCAGCAGCCGCAAGCCGCCAGTCGCCCCTTTGAGCAGGCAGGGAGCCGCATCCCTATGTCCGAGCCGGAAGAGCCCAACGTGCCCGTGCCCAGCGCCGCAAGCGATACCCCCACCACCCCCGACACGGGCGACGCGGGGATCGACATCCATACGACTGCGGGAAAACTCGCCGATCTCCGGCGCCGCATCGAGGAGGCCAAGCACGCCGGTTCGGCTCGCGCGGTCGAGAAGCAGCACGCCAAGGGGAAGTTGACGGCGCGTGAGCGCATCGAGCTGCTCCTGGACGAGAGCTCCTTCGTCGAGTTCGACGAGTTCGCCCAGCACCGCTCCACCGACTTCGGCCTGGAGGCCAACCGCCCGTACGGCGACGGGGTCGTGACCGGTTACGGCACCGTCGACGGCCGCCCGGTGGCCGTCTTCTCCCAGGACTTCACCGTCTTCGGCGGCGCCCTCGGCGAGGTCTTCGGCCAGAAGATCGTGAAGGTCATGGACTTCGCCCTGAAGACCGGATGTCCGGTCATCGGGATCAACGACTCCGGCGGCGCCCGCATCCAGGAGGGCGTCATGGCCCTGGGGATGTACGGGGAGATCTTCCGCAGGAACACCCACGCCTCCGGTGTGATCCCGCAGATCAGCCTGGTCGTCGGCCCGTGCGCGGGCGGCGCCGTCTACTCCCCCGCGATCACCGACTTCACGGTGATGGTCGACCAGACCTCGCACATGTTCATCACCGGGCCCGACGTCATCAAGACGGTCACCGGCGAGGACGTCGGCTTCGAGGAGCTGGGCGGTGCCCGCACCCACAACAGCACCTCGGGCGTCGCGCACCACATGGCGGGCGACGAGAAGGACGCGATCGAGTACGTCAAGTCCCTTCTCTCCTACCTGCCGTCGAACAACCTCAGCGAGCCGCCCGCCTTCCCCGAGGAGGCGGACCTGGAGCTGACGGACGAGGACCGCGAGCTCGACACCCTCATCCCGGACAGCGCCAACCAGCCGTACGACATGCACACGGTGATCGAACACGTCCTGGACGACGCCGAGTTCTTCGAGACGCAGCCGCTGTTCGCGCCGAACATCCTCACCGGCTTCGGCCGGATCGAGGGCCGCCCGGTGGGCATCGTCGCCAACCAGCCGACGCAGTTCGCCGGCTGCCTGAACATCGACGCATCGGAGAAGGGCGCCCGCTTCGTGCGCACCTGCGACGCGTTCAACGTCCCGGTCATCACCTTCGTCGACGTGCCGGGCTTCCTGCCGGGCGTCGAGCAGGAGCACACGGGCATCATCCGCCGCGGCGCGAAGCTGATCTACGCGTACGCCGAGGCGACGGTCCCGCTGATCACCGTCATCACCCGCAAGGCGTTCGGCGGCGCGTACGACGTCATGGGCTCCAAGCACCTGGGCGCCGACCTCAACCTCGCCTGGCCGACCGCGCAGATCGCGGTGATGGGCGCGCAGGGCGCGGTCAACATCCTGCACCGCAAGACCATCGCGGCGGCCGAGGCCTCCGGCGACGTGGAGGCCACCCGCGCCCGCCTGATCCAGGAGTACGAGGACCGCCTCCTCAACCCGTACACGGCCGCCGAGCGCGGTTACATCGACGCGGTGGTCATGCCGTCGGAGACCCGCTCCCACCTGGTGCGCGGCCTGCGTCAGCTGCGCACGAAGCGGGAATCCCTGCCCCCGAAGAAGCACGGCAACATCCCCCTCTAGACCGTGCCCCAGCGAGGAGAGCGAGGAGAGCGTTCATGATCAAGGTCGTACGGGGCAATCCGACCCCTGAGGAGCTCGCCGCCGCGCTCGCGGTGGTCCAGGCGCGCGCCGCGGCGGTCGCGAACCAGCCGTCCGGCGCGCCCGCGGTGCTCGACGCCTGGGCGGACCCCGCGCGCGTGGCCCGCGACCGGCTGCCCGCGCCGGGACCGACGTCGTGGGGCCGCACCTACTGGCCCGGGTGAGACTGATGGGCCCTGATGAGCCCTGACGGGGCCCACTGCGAATGAGTGGCATGGGCCGGGGCGCCTGAGTACGCGTACTCAGGCGCCCCGCGCCCGCCGCGCGCAGTATCGGACTCATGCTGTGGTCCGACCCTGAGAACAACCCGCCCAAGGACATGCGGGACATGCAGGCGAAGATGCGCCGTGCCGGTCTCGTCCTCGCCCTGGCCATGGTCGTGGCGATGTTCGTCCTGGGCCTGCACTGAGGATTCGCCCGCCGGGGCTCGCTACGCTGACCGCATGAGTGATCAGCCCCGCCGTCTCGTCCTCGCCTCCCAGTCCCCCGCCCGGCTCGGCCTCCTGCGCCAGGCCGGTCTCGCCCCCGACGTGATCGTCAGCGGGGTCGACGAGGACGCGATCTCCGCACCGACCCCCGCCGAACTCGCCCTCGCGTTGGCCAAGGCCAAGGCGTCGGTCGTCTCGGCGCGCCCGGACGCCAAGGGCGCCCTGGTGGTGGGCTGCGACTCGGTGCTCGAACTGGACGGCGAGGCGCTGGGCAAGCCCGCCGACGCCGAGGAGGCCACCGCCCGCTGGAAGGCCATGCGCGGGCGCGCGGGCGTCCTCCAGACCGGGCACTGCGTGTACGACACCGCGAGCGGCCGCCACGTGGCGGCGGTGGCCTCGACCGTCGTGCGCTTCGGCGATCCCTCGGACGAGGAGATCGCCGCGTACGTGGCCAGCGGCGAACCGCTGCACGTGGCGGGCGCGTTCACCCTCGACGGCCGCTCGGCGCCCTTCGTCGACTCCATCGAGGGCGACCACGGCAACGTCATCGGGCTCTCGCTGCCGCTGCTGCGCCGCCTTTTGTCCGAATTGGGCGTGGGCATCACGGAGTTGTGGGCGAAGTAGGCCCCGCCGGCACCCGGACGCGGGGCCCGCGAGGGCTCAGGCGGGCTGTGGGGCGCCGTTCTCCGGCGCGCCGCCGCCCGCTGCCCCGTCGCTCCCGCGAGCCGCGTCGGCGCCCTCCACGGGCTTCTTGTCGTACGCCACGAGCGTCAGGACGATCAGGCCGAGCACGACCATCATGAAGACGAAGGCGGGCCAGCCCACCAGGCCGACGGAGAACGCCCCGAGCAGCGCGTGCACCACGGCGGCGCTGATCAGGAGCAGCCGGCCGATGCGGCCCGGCGCGCGGTCGCGGATCGCCGAGCGCAGCATGACGACGGCGCACAGCGCGAGGTAGAGGCCGAAGAGGCCGCCCGCGATCCACGTCGACACGGACATCGCGTGCGGGTCGAGGCCGGCGAGCGACATGTCCTGGTTGCTGACGACGAGTCCGAGGAACCAGTTGAGCCACGCGATGCCCACCGCCTCCACCAGGAGCACGATCGCGCCCACCCAGGCAACCGGTCTACGCGCCACGGCGCCCACCCTCTTCCGCTGTTACCGCCAGTACGTGCCAGACATCGTGAACGCTACTAACGGGTAAACCGGGGGACAAGGGCTCGGCCCAAGGCAAAGAATCATTGGGCCATTCGTAGGGACTCGACAAAGAATGCCGCCTCGCCGCAGCGCGCTCTCACAGAGACCTTGACCACATCGGCGCGTTAGTCTGCCCGCAAGGGACCCTGCACACCGTGGTGCGACAAGGGATTTCGCGGACGGGCAGGCCCCGGATCACGCTCCGTGTGGGCAAGCTCACCATTGGGGACGGGTCGAAAGGTCGTGTCGGCAGTCCCTAAACTCGGCTTGTTTCAAGGAGGGAGCCATCGTGCGCAAGGTGCTCATCGCCAACCGTGGCGAAATCGCTGTCCGCGTTGCTCGGGCATGCCGGGATGCAGGGATCGCGAGCGTAGCCGTCTACGCAGATCCTGACCGGGACGCTCTGCATGTACGTGCGGCAGATGAGGCGTTCGCGCTGGGCGGTGACACTCCGGCCACCAGCTACCTGGACATTTCCAAGGTTCTGGCAGCGGCCAAGGACGCGGGGGCGGACGCGGTCCACCCCGGTTACGGCTTCCTTTCGGAGAACGCCGACTTCGCGCAGGCCGTCCTGGACGCGGGCCTGATCTGGATCGGCCCGCCGCCGCAAGCCATCCGCGACCTGGGCGACAAGGTCGCCGCCCGGCACATCGCGCAGCGCGCGGGTGCCCCGCTGGTCGCCGGTACGCCGGACCCGGTCAGCGGTTCCGACGAGGTCGTGGCGTTCGCCGAGGAGAACGGCCTGCCGATCGCGATCAAGGCCGCCTTCGGTGGCGGCGGACGCGGCCTGAAGGTCGCCCGGACCCTCGAAGAGGTGCCGGAGCTGTACGACTCCGCGGTGCGCGAGGCCGTCGCGGCCTTCGGCCGCGGCGAGTGCTTCGTGGAGCGCTACCTCGACAAGCCGCGGCACGTGGAGACCCAGTGCCTGGCCGACCAGCACGGCAACGTGGTGGTCGTGTCGACCCGTGACTGCTCGCTCCAGCGCCGCCACCAGAAGCTCGTGGAGGAGGCGCCCGCGCCGTTCCTGAGCGAGGCGCAGAACGCCGAGCTGTACGCGGCGTCCAAGGCGATCCTGAAGGAAGCCGGCTACGTCGGCGCCGGCACCGTCGAGTTCCTCGTCGGCATGGACGGCACGATCTCCTTCCTGGAGGTCAACACCCGTCTCCAGGTGGAGCACCCGGTCACCGAAGAGGTCACCGGCATCGACCTGGTCCGCGAGATGTTCCGCATCGCCGACGGCGAGGAACTGGGGTACGGCGACCCGGAGATGCGCGGTCACTCCTTCGAGTTCCGCATCAACGGCGAGGACCCGGGCCGCGGCTTCCTGCCCGCCCCCGGCACCGTGACCGTGTTCGAGCCGCCGTCGGGTCCGGGCGTGCGCCTGGACGCGGGCGTGGAGTCCGGCAGCGTCATCGGCCCGGCGTGGGACTCGCTCCTCGCCAAGCTGATCGTGACCGGCGCGACGCGCCAGCAGGCCCTCCAGCGGGCCGCACGCGCCCTGGACGAGTTCACCGTGGAGGGCATGGCCACGGCCATCCCGTTCCACCGCACGGTGGTCAGGGACACGGCCTTCGCCCCCGAACTGACCGGCTCCGCCGACCCGTTCACGGTCCACACCCGGTGGATCGAGACCGAGTTCGTCAACGAGATCCCGGCGTTCGCCGCGGCGGCCGACACCGAGACGGACGAAGAGCCGGGCCGCGAGACGGTGGTCGTCGAGGTCGGCGGCAAGCGTCTTGAGGTCTCGCTCCCCTCCTCGCTGGGCATGACCATCGCCCGCACCGCGGCGGCGGGCGGCGCCCGCCCCAAGCGGCGCGCGGCGAAGAAGTCCGGCCCGGCGGCCTCCGGTGACACCCTCGCCTCCCCGATGCAGGGCACGATCGTCAAGATCGCCGTCGAGGAGGGCCAGGAGGTGCAGGAGGGCGACCTGATCGTCGTCCTGGAGGCCATGAAGATGGAACAGCCCCTGAACGCCCACCGGTCGGGAACGATCAAGGGCCTCACGGCGGAGGTGGGCGCGAGCCTGACCTCCGGCGCGGTCATCTGCGAGATCAAGGACTGACCCTGCCGCTTGTCGCGTGACCGCCGGGCGGGCTGGGGACTCTCCAGCCCGCCCGGCGTGCGAGGACGGGAGCGGCGGAGCCGGTGATCGGCGGTATGCGGGCTTCGGGCAGACTTGAGGCACGCGTAGGCACGCGTACGTTCGGGTCGGGTCAGGGAGGCACGCCATGGCAGAGGCAGTGAGCCCGCAGGAGCGCCACCGCTCGAAGAGAGCGGATGCGCGCCGCAACTACGACCGGCTCCTGGCGGAAGCCCGTGCCGCCTTCGCGGAGCACGGCACGGACGCCTCCCTGGAGGACATCGCCCGGCACGCGAACGTGGGCATCGGCACCCTCTACCGCCACTTCCCCAACCGGCACGCCCTGATGAGCGCCGTCTTCGAAGAGGCGGTGAGCGACCTCCTGGACCGCTCCCGCGCGCTGCTCCAGGATCCGCAGCCCTGTTCGGCCCTCGTGACGTGGCTGCGCGCCATCATCACTCATGCGGGTGAGTACCGCGGGCTCTCCCGCGCCCTCATGTCGGCGTCGCACGACGACAGTTCGGCACTCTCCCGATGCAGCCGGCCCATGCGTGAGGCGGGCACGGCCCTGCTCGTACGAGCACAGCGGGCCGGTGCCGTACGCCCCGGTGTGTCGATCGGCGATCTGATGCAGCTGACCAACGCGATCGCGCTGGCCGCCGAAGAGACCCCGGAGGAGCCGGAGTTGGCCGACCGTCTCCTGATGCTGACCCTGCGCGGCCTGAAGGCCGAGGGGTCGGCGCCCGATGAGCCCGGCGAACCGGGCCCGACGGCCGGCTCAGCGGCGGCGTAGATCCGCCACCCGCGCGGCCCGCTCCCCGGGCTGCTGCTCCCCGAGCACCGCACTGCGCAGCTGCGCCCCGGGACTCTGCCCGTGACCGCCGTGGTTACGGCGCTGACCCGGCAGTGGCACGTCCCGGCGCGGCTGCCGCGCCGGGACGGGATCCACCCCTGGTCCGGAGCCCGCGCCCGCGCTCCCGCCCGCGACGGCGATCTGCACGCCCTGGTCCGCCAGGGCTTGCAGTTCGGTCGCCGCACGGTCGTCGTGCGGGGGCGGCTCGTCCGTGACCAGGCGGGTGATGACGTCCGTCGGCACCGTCTGGAACATCGTGTCGGTGCCCAGCTTGGTGTGGTCGGCGAGGACCACGACCTCGGCGGCGGCCTGGACTAGCGCGCGGTCCACGCTCGCCGAGAGCATGTTGGACGTGGAGAGCCCGCGCTCGGCGGTCAGACCACTGCCCGACAGGAAGGCGCGCGAGACCCGCAGGCCTTGCAGGGACTGTTCGGCCCCGCTGCCCACGAGCGCGTAGTTGGAACCGCGCAGGGTGCCGCCGGTCATGACGACCTCGACGCGGTTGGCATGGGCCAAGGCCTGTGCCACCAGGAGGGAGTTGGTGACGACGGTCAGACCGGGTACCCGCGCGAGCCGTCGGGCCAGCTCCTGCGTGGTCGTACCCGCTCCGACGACGATGGCTTCGCCTTCTTCGACGAGTCCCGCCGCGAGATCGGCGATGGCCGTCTTCTCGGCGGTCGCGAGATGTGATTTCTGCGGAAAGCCGGACTCCCGCGTGAATCCGCCCGGCAATACCGCACCGCCATGTCTGCGGTCGAGGAGTCCTTCTGCCTCCAGCGCGCGCACGTCCCGCCGTACGGTCACTTCTGAGGTCTGGACGACGCGGGCGAGCTCCCGGAGCGATACAGCTCCGTTGGCCCGCACCATTTCGAGGATCAATTGGCGACGTTCTGCAGCGAACACGAAACTGACAGTAACCCCAACGACCGTCTGCTTTCAGCAGTTTGCGCCGAATTACAGAAGTTGTTCGCACGACAGGGTGGGAAGTGGTATAGGCGCCTACTCGCCCCGCCTATGCCGGGCGAATGGGCGACGACAGCCCGTGACCTGCGGGGAGTTGTTACCCCGGACCGACTCCGATCATTCGGCGTTCAACCGACGATCGGTCCGCGATCAGGCTTCGCCCGCCGACTTCCGGGTGTGCAGCTGCCGGGCGACCTCGGCGATCGAGCCCGAAAGGGAGGGATACACGGTGAACGCATTCGCGATCTGCTCGACCGTCAGATTGTTGTCGACCGCGATCGAGATGGGGTGGATCAGTTCCGAAGCGCGCGGCGCGACGACCACACCGCCCACCACGATGCCCGTACCGGGACGGCAGAAGATCTTGACGAAGCCGTCGCGGATGCCCTGCATCTTCGCGCGCGGGTTGCGCAGGAGCGGCAGCTTGACGACGCGGGCGTCGATCTTGCCGCCGTCGACGTCGGACTGGCTGTAGCCGACGGTCGCGATCTCGGGGTCGGTGAAGACGTTCGACGACACGGTCTTCAGGTTCAGCGGCTGCACCGCGTCGCCCAGGAAGTGGTACATCGCGATGCGCCCCTGCATGGCGGCGACGGAGGCCAGCGCGAAGATCCCGGTGACGTCACCGGCGGCGTACACGCCCGGCGCGGAGGTGCGCGAGACCTTGTCGGTCCAGATGTGCCCGGAGTCCTTGAGCTTGACCCCGGCCTCCTCCAGGCCCATGCCGCTGCTGTTCGGGATGGCGCCGACGGCCATCAGGCAGTGCGTGCCGGAGATGACGCGGCCGTCGTTGAGCGTGACCTCGACCCGGTCGCCCACGCGCTTGGCGGAGGCGGCGCGCGAGCGGGACATGACGTTCATGCCGCGGCGCCGGAAGACGTCCTCCAGGACCGCGGCGGCGTCCGGGTCCTCACCCGGCAGCACGCGGTCGCGGCTGGAGACGAGCGTGACGTTCGAACCGAGGGCCTGGTAGGCACCGGCGAACTCCGCGCCGGTGACACCGGAGCCGACCACGATGAGCTCCTCCGGGAGCTCGTCCAGGTCGTACACCTGCGTCCAGTTCAGGATCCGCTCGCCGTCGGGCTGCGCGTCCGGGACCTCGCGCGGGTGCCCGCCGGTGGCGATCAGGACGGCGTCGGCGACGAGGGTCTCCTCGGTGCCGTCGGCCGCGCGCACGACGACCTTGCGCGAGCCGTCCGTGTCCTGCTGGCCCTCCAGACGGCCGCGGCCGCGCAGCACGCGCGCGCCCGCCCGCGTGACGGACGCGGTGATGTCGTGGGACTGGGCGAGCGCGAGGCGCTTCACACGGCGGTTGACCTTGCCCAGGTCGACGCCGACGACGCGCGCCGGGGTGTCGATGTGCGGGGTGTCGTCCGCGACGATGATGCCGAGCTCCTCGTACGAGGAGTCGAAGCTGGTCATCACCTCGGCCGTGGCGATCAGAGTCTTCGACGGGACGCAGTCGGTGAGCACCGACGCCCCGCCCAGACCGTCGCAGTCGACGACGGTCACCTCCGCGCCGAGCTGGGCGGCAACGAGTGCCGCCTCGTATCCGCCGGGTCCGCCGCCAATGATCACGATCCGAGTCACGTACTCCATTGTCCCGCACGCTTCAAGGTGCTTCGCCCCGGGGGCTCCATCCGGGCCGTTCTCCCCGCGAGCAGGGCACTTCCGTGACGGAAGTGACGCACGCGTCGCCTGCCGTACCCTCGACGACATGTCGCTCTACGCCGCGTACGCCGGCAATCTGGATCCGCGGCTCATGTCCCGCCGCGCCCCGCACTCGCCGCTGCGCCAGACGGGCTGGCTGAACGGCTGGCGGCTGACGTTCGGCGGGGAGCACATGGGGTGGGAGGGCGCGCTGGCCACCATCGTGGAGGCGCCCCGCTCACAGGTCTTCGTCACGCTCTACGACGTCGCCCCCATGGACGAGGACTCCATGGACCGCTGGGAGGGCGTGGGGCTCGACATCTACCGCAGGATGCGGGTGCGGGTGCACACCCTGGACGGCGAGGAACCCGCCTGGGTGTACGTCCTCAACGGATACGAGGGCGGCCTGCCGTCGGCGCGCTACCTGGGGGAGCTGGCCGACGCGGCGGAGACGGCGGGGGCGCCGCACGACTATGTGATGGAGCTCAGGAAGCGGCCCTGTTAGGCGCCTGCCTCGATCGGCTCTTTCCGTCTCCGGGGGCTCTCGTCGGAAACGACAAGACAACGATCCGAATCCCGTGAGCATCGTCATCTACGCGCGTAGGGCGTGAGCGGCTACTCTCGTCCGCGTGAACGCTTCAGTTATTCCGGACGACATCCAGGGCGACCCCTACGCCGCCGCCGACACCGCCGCCGCGCGCCTGCGTGAGCTGACGGGCGCCGAGACCCACGACGTAGCCCTGGTGATGGGCTCCGGCTGGGCGCCGGCGGTGGACGCGCTCGGCGCGCCCGACGCCGAGTTCCCCGTCACCGACCTGCCCGGCTTCCCGATGCCGGCGGTCCAGGGGCACGGCGGCCGCATCCGATCCATCAAGATCGGTGAGAAGCGCGCCCTCGTCTTCCTGGGCCGCACCCACTACTACGAGGGCCGTGGCGTCGCCGCCGTCGCGCACGGCGTGCGCACCGCGGTGGCCGCGGGCTGCAAGACGATCGTGCTGACGAACGGCTGCGGCGGTCTGCGCGAGGGCATGCGCCCCGGTCAGCCGGTCCTGATCAGCGATCACCTCAACCTGACGGCCACCTCGCCGATCGTCGGCGCGAACTTCGTGGACCTGACGGATCTGTACTCGCCGCGGCTGCGCACCCTGTGCAAGGAGATCGACCCCTCCCTGGAGGAGGGCGTCTACGCGCAGTTCCCCGGCCCGCACTACGAGACCCCGGCCGAGATCCACATGGCCCGCACGATCGGTGCGGACCTGGTGGGCATGTCGACGGTCCTCGAGGCGATCGCCGCACGCGAGGCGGGCGCGGAGGTGCTGGGCATCTCCCTGGTCACGAACCTCGCCGCGGGCATGACGGGTGAGCCCCTGAACCACGAGGAGGTGCTCCAGGCGGGCCGCGACAGCGCCACCCGCATGGGAGAGCTCCTGGGCAAGGTCCTGAACCGCGTTTAGCGGGCGGGGGCGCCTTGCCTGGCAGGGCGCCTTGGCTGGGCCTCGCCTTGCCCGGCGTGCTTCTTGCCCCCCGGCTGTGCTTGGCGGCCCGTAGCCGGGGTGCCCGCACATGCTTTCCCGCCCGCCCACCCGTTTGCCCGGCGGTGGAACAGGGGGGTGCACCCCCCTGGCACCCCGGGCTTTCCCGCCCGCCGTTGCGCACCCCCCGTCACCCCGGGGTAATCGGGTGGGTGGGCGGGAAAGATCCGTCGCGCAGCGGCGGGACAGGAGCGACCGCCGGACCCGCACCGGCCCACACGCGAAACGCCCCCCGCAGGGGACCCGCACTAATAACTCCGCATACGAGAGGCTGACGTCACGTGCTGGACGACTCTGAACTCATCGCGCGGGCCCAGGCCTGGCTGGCCGAGGACCCGGACCCCGAGACCCGCGAGGAACTCGCGAAGCTCATCGACGCCGAGGACACCGAAGAGCTGGCGGCCCGCTTCAGCGGGACCCTCCAGTTCGGCACCGCCGGCCTCCGCGGCGAACTCGGCGCGGGCCCCATGCGCATGAACCGCTCCGTGGTCGTCCGCGCCGCCGCCGGCCTCGCCGCGTACCTCAAGGACAAGGGCCGGACCGGCGGTCTGGTCGTCGTCGGCTACGACGCCCGCCACAAGTCCGCGGACTTCGCGCGCGACACGGCCGCCGTCATGACCGGCGCCGGACTCCGGGCCGCCGTCCTGCCCCGCCCGCTCCCCACCCCCGTGCTCGCCTTCGCCATACGGCACCTCGGCGCGGTCGCGGGCGTGGAGGTGACGGCGAGCCACAACCCGCCGCGCGACAACGGCTACAAGGTCTATCTGGGCGACGGCTCCCAGATCGTCCCGCCCGCGGACGCGGAGATCGCGGCCCGGATCGACGCGGTCGCCACCCTGCACGACGTCCCCCGTCCCGACAGCGGCTGGGAAACCCTCGGGGACGACGTCCTGGAGGCCTACCTGGCCCGCACGGACGCCGTCCTGTCCCCGGGCTCCCCCCGTACGGCCCGCACCGTCTACACGGCGATGCACGGCGTCGGCAAGGAGACCCTCCTCGCGGCGTTCGCCCGGGCGGGCTTCCCCGCCCCCGTCCTCGTCGCCGAACAGGCCGAGCCCGACCCGGACTTCCCCACGGTCGCCTTCCCCAACCCGGAGGAGCCGGGCGCGATGGACCTGTCCTTCGCGACGGCCCGCGCGGCGGACCCGGACCTGATCATCGCCAACGACCCGGACGCGGACCGCTGTGCCGCGGCGGTCAAGGACGGGGCGGACTGGCGCATGCTCCGGGGCGACGAGGTCGGCGCGCTCCTGGCGGCCCACCTCGTGCGCCGCGGCGCCCGCGGCACCTTCGCCGAGTCGATCGTCTCCTCGTCCCTGCTGGGCCGGATCGCCGGGAAGGCGGGCCTCCCGTACGAGGAGACCCTCACCGGCTTCAAGTGGATCGCCCGCGTGGACGGCCTGCGCTACGGCTACGAGGAGGCCCTCGGCTACTGCGTGGACCCCGAAGGGGTACGCGACAAGGACGGCATCACGGCGGCGCTCCTGCTCACCGAGCTGGCGTCCGAGCTCAAGGAGCAGGGCCGCACGCTCCTCGACCTCCTGGACGACCTGGCCGTGGAGCACGGTCTGCACGCCACCGACCAGCTGTCGGTCCGCGTGGAGGACCTCTCCCTGATCGCGGACGCGATGCGCCGCCTGCGCGAGCAGCCCCCGACGTCGCTCGCGGGCCTGCCCGTGACGAAGGCCGAGGACCTGACGCGCGGCACGGAGACGCTGCCGCCCACGGACGGCCTGCGCTACACGCTGGACGGCGCCCGCGTCATCGTCCGCCCGAGCGGCACGGAGCCGAAACTGAAGTGCTACCTGGAGGTGGTCGTCCCGGTGCCGGAGCGGTCCGCCCTGCCCGCCGCCCGCTCCGAGGCCGCGGAACGCCTCGCGACCATCAAGCGCGACCTGTCCGCCGCCGCGGGCATCTAGCGACCCGCGCGGGCGGGTGGCGCAGGGCCGCCACCCGTCCGAGTGGTTGAGTCGGCGCAGCCGCCGCAGCTCTCTCGTGCGCTGCCGGTCCCCCGGGAAGGGTGACCGGCAGCGCACGATCACGTTCCAGGAGCTGCCGCAGTGCCGTACGGACCCTCCCCAGAGACCTCGACCGCGTCGGTGCCCGCCGCCGGACCCCGGATCGTCTCCCCGGCCCGCCGCCCCCGCAGCGCCCCGGGACGGCCCCCGGACCGCCCGGCGCGCGTCGCCCGCGCCCTGCGGCACGCCTCGCCCGCACTCCTCGCGTATGCCGCCGTACGCCTCTTCGGCGCCCTGGTGTTCGCCCTCTGGGCCCGGGGGGAGCGCCGGGACGTCTGGCATCTTCTCGCGGAGTCGTGGGACTGCGACTGGTATCTGAAGATCGCCGACCAGGGGTACGCGCACACCCTGGGGACGCAGGTCGACGCGAACAACCTCGCCTTCTTCCCGCTGCACTCCCTGCTCATCAGGGCGGGCAGCCTGGTCGTGCCGGAGCCGCGCGGCGCGGTGGGGCTCGCGGTCTCCGTCGGCTGCTCGTTCCTGGCGGCGTGGGGGATCTTCGCGGTGGGCGAGCGCCTGTACGGCCGCAGGACCGGCGTCCTGCTCGCCGCCCTCTGGGGGTCGCTCCCCGTCGCTCTCGTGCAGTGGATGGGCTACACGGAGTCCCTCTTCACGGCGCTCGCCGCCTGGTCCCTGTACGCCGTGCTCACCGGCCGCTGGATCTGGGCGGGCGCGCTGGCCGCGCTCGCGGGCCTGACCCGCCCGACGGGCGTGGCGCTCGCGGCGGCCGTCTCCCTGACGGCGCTGCTCGCACTGGTCCGGCGCCGCGGGCTCCTGCGCCGGGGGGAGGCCCCGCGTGCCCTCCTGGGCGCCCTGCTCGCCCCGCTCGGCTGGCTCTCGTACGTCGGCTGGGTGGGGCTGCGCCTGGGCCGCTGGGACGGGTACTTCGCCGTGCAGGAGCTGTGGCACAACGAGTGGGACGGCGGGGTGGGGACGTGGCGGACCGTGCGGGACCTGCTGTCGGCCCAGCGCCCGCAGCTGTTCCTGATCATGGTGACGGCGACGCTGCTGGCGTCAGCGGTCCTGTACGTCCTGTCGGTGGGCGACCGGCAGCCGCTGCCGCTGCTGGTCTTCACGGGACTGCTGCTCCTGATCGTGCTCGGCAGCAAGGGGGTCTACTTCCCCCGGGCGCGCTTCCTGCTCCCCGGCTTCCCGCTGCTGCTGCCGCTCGCGGTGGCCCTGGCCCGCGCCCGCACGCAGGTCGCCGTGACGGTGCTGACGGCCGCGGCCCTGACGTCGGCGGCGTTCGGGGGCCACATGCTGCTGGCGTGGATGGGCCCGCCGTAGGGAGGCACGGGAGCGGGAGTCCTCCTGGTTCCTGGTTCCGGGCTCCTGGGTGCCAGGCCTCAGGCGACGGCGAGCACGACCGCGAGCAGCACCGCTCCGGCCACGGCCGGGGCGATGATCTCGTACCCCCAGCGGACCACGGGCTCGCCCTGCGCGGACAGCGCACCGGCCCGCTGCTCGGAGAGGTCGCGCAGGTCGTCCATGATCTGGTCGCCGGCGGCGCGCAGGGAGTCCGGGTGCCCGGGGTGATGCGCGGTCGCGACGCTCGGGTCGCCCGCTGCGGCCCCCTGCGACTTCCTGCGGGCGACCTTCTTGCGGCCCCTCAGGGAGACGGGGATGGCCCAGAGCTGGTACTTGGTGCCCGACTGGGTGAAGACCTCGTTCGAGTACCCGGAGCGCAGCCCCGAGACCGACGCCCACGGGAGCGTGATGGTCCGGAAGGGGTTGCGGATGCGCAGCCGGTCGTCGTTGGCGTACACGGCGGGGCGCACGGTGAAGGCGACGACGAGCGGCACCGCGAGGAGCAGTCCGGCGAGTGCGAGCCACGGGGTGCGGCCCTCCCCCCGGATGATCGCGTCGATGCCGAGCCAGCCGCCGAGGGCGAGCAGCAGGACGCCTCCGGCGATACCGCCGGACGACCGGAAGGTCCGGTCCTTGTACTGGGGCTCCGCCGCGGAGGGCTGGGGGTCGGTCATACCCCTGATTCTGCCTGAACCCGCCGGGAGGCCCTCAGGGGCGCCCTCACAAAGCGCGGGCGCCCCGGCCGGGACCCACCCCGACCCACCCCCTGTACAGCCGCTACGCGCGTAGATATGCTCCCCTCGTGACCATGCCCACTGCACCCGCAACTCCGCACGCACTGTCCGACGCCACCGCGTCGGACCGCACGCTGCGCCGCTTTCTCCACGGGCTGCCCGGCGTCGACACGGTCGGCCTCGAGGCGCGTGCCGCGGCGCTCGGCACCCGTTCGATCAAGAGCACGGCGAAGGCGTACGCCATCGATCTCGCCATCTCCATGATCGACCTGACGACGCTGGAGGGCGCCGACACCCCGGGCAAGGTCCGGGCGCTCGGCGCGAAGGCCGTGAACCCCGATCCGACCGACCGCGGCACACCACGGACCGCCGCGGTCTGCGTCTATCCGGACATGGTGGCCACCGCCAAGGAAGCCGTCGGCGACAGCGGGGTCAAGGTCGCCTCCGTCGCGACCGCCTTCCCCGCGGGCCGCGCCGCCATCGACGTGAAGCTCGGTGACGTCCGCGAGGCCGTCGCGGCGGGTGCCGACGAGATCGACATGGTCATCGACCGCGGCGCCTTCCTCGCGGGCGACTACATGACGGTGTTCGAGCAGATCCGCGCCGTCAAGGAAGCCTCCGGCGAGGCCCGCCTCAAGGTCATCTTCGAGACCGGCGAGCTGTCGACGTACGACAACATCCGCCGCGCCTCCTGGATCGGCATGCTCGCGGGCGCCGACTTCATCAAGACCTCGACCGGCAAGGTCGGCGTCAACGCCACCCCCGCCAACACCCTCCTGATGCTGGAGGCCGTGCGCGACTTCCGCGAGCAGACCGGGGTGCAGATCGGGGTGAAGCCCGCGGGCGGCATCCGCACCTCCAAGGACGCGATCAAGTTCCTCGTCCTGGTGAACGAGACCGCGGGCGGGGACTGGCTGGACAACCACTGGTTCCGCTTCGGCGCCTCGTCGCTCCTCAACGACCTGCTGATGCAGCGCCAGAAGCTGGCCACGGGCCGCTACTCCGGCCCCGACTACGTCACGGTGGACTGACCTATGACTACCTCGCCCTTCGAGTACGCCCCCGCGCCGGAGTCCCGCTCCGTCGTCGACATCAAGCCGTCGTACGGCCTGTTCATCGACGGCGAGTTCGTGGAGGCCGCCGACGGCAAGGTCTTCAAGACCGTCTCGCCCTCCACCGAAGAGGTCCTCTCCGAGGTCGCGCGGGCCTCGTCCGAGGACGTCGACCGTGCGGTGAAGGCCGCCCGCAAGGCCTTCGAGAAGTGGTCGGCGCTGCCGGGCACCGAGCGCGCCAAGTACCTCTTCCGGATCGCCCGGATCATCCAGGAGCGCAGCCGCGAGCTGGCCGTCCTGGAGACCCTGGACAACGGAAAGCCCATCAAGGAGACGCGCGACGCGGACCTCCCGCTGGTCGCCGCGCACTTCTTCTACTACGCGGGCTGGGCCGACAAGCTCGGCCACGCGGGGTACGGCGCCGATCCCCGCCCGCTCGGTGTCGCGGGCCAGGTCATCCCGTGGAACTTCCCGCTCCTGATGCTCGCCTGGAAGATCGCCCCGGCTCTCGCCACGGGCAACACGGTCGTCCTGAAGCCCGCCGAGACCACGCCCCTGAGCGCCCTGTTCTTCGCGGACATCTGCCGCCAGGCGGGCCTGCCCAAGGGCGTCGTCAACATCCTTCCCGGGTACGGCGACGCGGGCGCGGCCCTCACCGCCCACCCGGACGTGGACAAGGTCGCCTTCACCGGCTCGACCGCCGTCGGCAAGGCCATCGCGCGCCAGGTCGCGGGCACGGACAAGAAGGTCACGCTCGAACTGGGCGGCAAGGGCGCCAACATCGTCTTTGACGACGCCCCCGTCGACCAGGCCGTCGAGGGCATCGTCACCGGCATCTTCTTCAACCAGGGCCAGGTCTGCTGCGCCGGATCGCGCCTCCTCGTCCAGGAGTCGGTCCAAGGCGAGGTCCTTGACGCGTTGAAGCGCCGCCTGACCACCCTGCGCCTCGGCGATCCGCTGGACAAGAACACGGACATCGGTGCGATCAACTCCGCCGAGCAGCTCGCCCGCATCACCGCCCTGACCGAGACCGGCGAGGCCGAGGGCGCCGAGCGCTGGTCCGCCCCGTGCGAACTGCCGTCCTCGGGCTACTGGTTCGCGCCGACGCTCTTCACGAACGTCACGCAGGCGCACACGGTCGCACGCGACGAGATCTTCGGCCCGGTGCTCTCGGTGCTGACCTTCCGCACGCCGGAAGAAGCGGTCGCCAAGGCCAACAACACCCAGTACGGCCTCTCCGCGGGCATCTGGACGGAGAAGGGCTCGCGCATCCTCGCGGTCGCCGAGCGCCTCCGTGCGGGCGTCATCTGGGCCAACACGTTCAACAAGTTCGACCCGACCTCGCCCTTCGGCGGCTACAAGGAATCGGGTTACGGCCGCGAGGGCGGTCGCCACGGCCTGGAGGCTTACCTCGATGTCTGAGCAGCGTTTGAGCGTCTTCAAGACCTACAAGCTGTACGTCGGGGGCAAGTTCCCCCGCAGCGAGAGCGGCCGGGTGTACGAAGTGACGGACTCGAAGGACAAGTGGCTGGCCAACGCCCCGCTGTCGTCCCGCAAGGACGGGCGTGACGCGGTCGTGGCCGCGCGCAAGGCGCAGGGCGGCTGGGCCGGCAAGACGGCCTATCTGCGCGGCCAGATCCTCTACCGCGTCGCGGAGATGCTGGAGGGCCGCAGGGACCAGTTCGTCCGCGAGGTCGCCGATGCGGAGGGCCTGTCCAAGTCCAAGGCCGCCGCGGTCGTGGACGCCGCGATCGACCGCTGGGTCTGGTACGCGGGCTGGACCGACAAGATCGCCCAGCTCGCGGGCGGCGGCAACCCCGTCGCGGGCCCGTTCTTCAACCTCTCCTCGCCCGAGCCGACCGGCGTGGTGGCGGTCGTCGCCCCGCAGAAGTCGTCGTTCCTCGGCCTGGTCTCGGTGATCGCCCCGGTGATCGCGACGGGCAACACGGCCGTGGTGATCGCGAGCGAGTCCGCCCCGCTCCCCGCGCTCTCGCTGGGCGAGGTGCTCGCCACCTCCGACCTGCCGGGCGGCGTCGTGAACATCCTGTCCGGCCGGGCGGCGGAGATCGCCCCGTCGCTCGCCGCGCACCAGGACGTGAACGCCATCGACCTGGCGGGCGTCGAGGACGGCGTCCTGGCCAAGGAGCTGGAGATCGCGGCGGCCGACAACTTGAAGCGCGTCGTCCGTCCACAGCCTGTGGACTGGTCGGCCGACCCGGGCACGCACCGTCTGACGGCCTTCCTGGAGACCAAGACGGTCTGGCACCCCACGGGTTCGCTGGGCGCCTCCGGCTCCTCGTACTGAGTCCGCAAGCCCCGCACCCCCGCACCGAGCCGTCCCGCACGGCGAAGCCCCGGCCCTCCTCCGTCCAGGAGGACCGGGGCTCCGCCTTGTCACCGTGGCAGGACCTAGCCGGGCAGCAGCCCCGCGGCGGTGCTCACCACCGGCAGGTCGTTCAGCGAGGCGCCCTTGGCCAGTGGCGCCGTCAGGGGCGCGGTGGAGACCGGCTTGAAGTCCGCGATGCTGGTGCCCACCGCGTTGTCCAGCGGGTCCACGCCGGTGCCCGCGAGCGGGTTGAGCTTCAGGTCCTTGGTGGGGCCGATGCCGCCCGCGGCGACCTCCTGCACCGCCACGAGCATGCCCTCACCGGCCGCCGGCAGGTTGTCGGACGCGGGAGCCGCGGGTGCCGCCGGTGCGGCGCTCGCCGTCGCCGCACCGCCGATGCCGAGCGCGGTGCCCGCGACGGTGACCGTGAGGCCCGCCCGCAGCAGTGCGCGGGAGAGGTGCTTGGAGGCTGTTGCGTGCCGTGCCATGGGTACCGCCCGAATCCTCTTGGGTAATCAGATGCGCACGTAGCGTAGTTGAGGGGGGTTGCGGGCACCAAAGCCCTACCCTTCGGGTCCCCTGGGCGGCGCAATGCAGCACACTGTTCTCTCGTGAGTTCCCATCCCCCGATACCCACCCGAGTCGTGCTGCTCGCCGGTCCCTCGGGCTCAGGCAAGTCGTCGTTCGCCGTCCGCTCCGGGCTGCCCGTCCTGTGCCTCGACGACTTCTACAAGGAGGGCGACGATCCGACGCTGCCGCAGGTCCCCGGCAGCACGGACATCGACTGGGACTCCCCCGCCTCCTGGGACACGGAGGCCGCCCTCGCCGCGATCGACGAGCTGTGCCGTACGGGACGTACGCGCGTCCCCGTCTACGACATCGCCACCAGCTCGCGCACGGGCGAGACCACGCTGGACATCGAGCGCACGCCGCTGTTCATCGCCGAGGGGATCTTCGCCGCCGACATCGTGGAGCGGTGCCGGGCGGCCGGTGTGCTCGCCGACGCGATCTGCCTGCGGGGACGGCCGTCCACCACGTTCCGGCGGCGGCTGCTGCGTGACCTGCGCGAAGGCCGCAAGTCCGTGGCCTTCCTGCTGCGGCGCGGCTGGCGGCTGATGCGGGCCGAGCGCGCGATCGTCGCCCGGCACACCGCGCTGGGCGCGCACCCCTGCGGCAAGGACGAGGCCCTGGGCCGGCTCGCGGCGGCCGCCGCCGGACGGTGCGTGAAGGCCGGCGCCGAGGCGGCGTAACCGGCACGGGGGTGCGGGATCCGCGCGGCCCGGCGGTCGCCCGGACCACCGGGCCGGAGCCGGGCGGCCGTGCACAGCAGAAGGACCGGAAAGACCCCCCGGCCTTCCGGTCCCGCCACTTTTCCCCCGTGGATCCCCCGTGATCCCCGTTTTCCCCCGTGGATCCCCCCACTTCCGCCGCTTCCCCCCGGGAGCGGCGGCCCCCATGATCCCTAGGCGACCAACTCGCCGAAGGACTCTTCCTGGTCACGGCCGAAGCTGAGGACGTCGTCCTCGCGCAGCCGGCGCAGGGAGCGCCAGATGCTGGACTTGACCGTGCCCACGCTGATGTCGAGGATGTCGGCGATCTCGGGGTCCGTGCGGCCCTCGTAGTACCGCAGGACCAGCATCGTCCGCTGCAGTTCGGGGAGGCGGGCCAGGGCCTGCCAGAGAACCGCGCGGAGTTCGGTGCCCCGCATCGCGTCCGTGTCGCCCGCTGTCTCCGGCAGCTCCTCGGTCGGGTATTCGTTGAGCTTGCGGCGCCGCCAGGCGCTGATGTGCAGGTTGGTCATGGTCCGGCGGAGGTATCCGCCGACCGCGGCCTTGTCGCTGATCCTGTCCCAGGCGCGGTACGTCGAGAAGAGGGCGCTCTGGAGCAGGTCCTCGGCCTCGAAGCGGTCACCGGTCAGGTGATAGGCGGTTGCGTACAGGGAGGCACGACGCTCCTGGACGTAGGCGGTGAACTCCGCCTCCGACACCGAGGTGCGCTCCCCCGTGTCCTCCCTGTACGCGGCTCCCCCGTGAGCCCCCCCATCGGTTCCCCCGTTGTCCCCGCGGGTCGCCCCCGGGAACGCGTCAACCACCGTCATGTACGCGGTGTGCTGACGCCCGGTGCCGCGAGCGCACCCCCGCCCGCTCACGGCACCGGACTTCTCGTGCCTCTCGGCAGGCCGGATCACGTCGTGGAGACGCGTGATTACTGCGCTTGAGCTGGTGCTGTGCAGTGTGTTCATCTCGCGCCCCCCGTCGGTGGAGTCCGGCTTTTCCGTGTGACCAGAACTCTGCCCGACCCACTTCATGACGGTGTCCGCCGACTGTCACAGGCCTGCAACAGGCGGTCCGTATGTAGGGGAGATGTGAGGATGGGGGCCCTCACCGGCCCTTTGAGGGCCCGGGGAGGCTCCAACAGTCGAACTGTGCCCCTGCCATGGGACAGAATGACGTCCGTGCCTTCCCTGTTGCTGATCGAGGACGACGACGCCATCCGTACGGCCCTTGAGCTTTCGCTCACCCGCCAAGGGCATCGGGTGGCTACTGCTGCCACCGGCGAGGACGGCCTGAAGCTGCTCGGCGAGCAGCGGCCGGACCTGATCGTGCTGGACGTGATGCTGCCGGGCATCGACGGGTTCGAGGTGTGCCGTCGCATCCGGCGCACCGACCAGCTGCCGATCATCCTGCTGACCGCGCGCAGCGATGACATCGACGTGGTCGTCGGACTCGAGTCCGGTGCCGACGACTACGTCGTCAAACCCGTGCAGGGACGGGTGCTCGACGCCCGTATCCGTGCGGTGCTGCGGCGCGGTGAGCGCGAGGCCAACGACGCGGCGACGTTCGGTTCGCTCGTCATCGACCGTGCCGCGATGACCGTCACGAAGAACGGCGAGGACCTCCAGCTCACGCCGACCGAGCTGCGGCTGCTCCTGGAGCTGAGCCGCAGGCCCGGACAGGCCCTGTCGCGGCAGCAGTTGCTGCGTCTGGTGTGGGAGCACGACTACCTCGGCGACTCCCGGCTCGTCGACGCGTGCGTGCAGCGCCTGCGCGCGAAGGTGGAGGACGTGCCGTCCTCGCCGACCCTGATCCGTACGGTGCGTGGCGTCGGCTATCGGCTGGACACTCCTCAGTGACCAAACCGCAGGACAAGCTCCGCGGCTGGGCCGCGGCGCGCAAGGCGATCATGTCGGGGCTGCGCTTCACGAGCCTGCGGCTGCGGCTGGTCGTGGTGTTCGGCCTGGTGGCGCTCACCGCCGCCGTGACGGCGTCCGGCATCGCGTACTGGCTGAACCGCGAGGCGGTCCTGACGCGTGCGCAGGACGCGGCCCTGAAGGACTTCCAGCAGGAGATGCAGACCCGGGCCGGCGCGCTGCCGCCCAACCCGACCCAGGACGAACTCCAGCAGGCCGCGGGCACGATGGCCAACAGCAGCCAGCGCTACAGCGTGCTGTTGATCGGGAAGAACCCCGACGGCGACACGATCGTCGGCTACTCCGACCTGGACGCCTTCACGCTCGCCGACGTGCCCAAGTCGCTGCGCGAGACGGTGAACAAGGAGCAGCCGCTCACCTCCGGCAACAAGAGCCCGTACCACCTGTACTGGCAGCGGACCGTCGACGGCGGCACCCCGTATCTCGTGGGCGGTGCCAAGGTCATCGGCGGCGGTCCGACCGGTTACATGCTCAAGTCCCTGGAGCCCGAGGCGAAGGACCTGAGTTCGCTGGGCTGGTCGCTGGCCATCGCCACGGGGCTCGCGCTGATCGGCTCCGCGCTGCTCGCGCAGGCCGCGGCGACCACCGTGCTCAAACCGGTGCACCGGCTCGGCGTCGCCGCGCGGCGGCTGGGCGAGGGCAAGCTGGACACGCGCCTTCGGGTGTCGGGCACGGACGAACTGGCCGATCTGTCGCGGACGTTCAACCGGACCGCGGAGAGCCTGGAGAAGAAGGTCGACGACATGAGCGCCCGTGACGAGGCGTCGCGGCGCTTCGTCGCCGACATGTCGCACGAGCTGCGTACGCCGCTGACCGCGATCACCGCGGTGACGGAGGTGCTCGAAGAGGAGCTGGACGCCGAGACCGGGTCCGTCGACCCGATGATCGAGCCCGCCGTGCGGCTCGTCGTCAGCGAGACCCGCCGGCTGAACGACCTGGTGGAGAACCTGATGGAGGTCACCCGCTTCGACGCGGGCACGGCCAGGCTCGTCCTGGACCACGTCGACATCGCCGACCAGATCACGGCCTGCATCGACGCCCGTGCCTGGCTCGACGCGGTGGAGCTGGACGCGGAGCGCGGCATCATGGTGCGGCTCGACCCGCGCCGCCTGGACGTCATCCTGGCGAACCTCATCGGCAACGCGCTCAAGCACGGCGGCTCCCCGGTGGAGGTGTCGGTGCGGCTCGCGGGCGAGAAGCTCGTCATCGCGGTGCGTGACGGGGGTCCCGGCATCCCCGAGGACGTGCTGCCGCACGTCTTCGACCGGTTCTACAAGGCGAGCGCGTCCCGGCCGCGGTCGGAGGGCAGCGGGCTGGGGCTCTCCATCGCCTTGGAGAACGCCCACATCCACGGCGGGGAGATCACCGCCGCGAACTCGCCCGAGGGCGGTGCGGTGTTCACGCTGTGGCTGCCGCGCGACCCGTCGGCGCTGCTGCCGCGGGACGAGGCCGCGGAGGGCACGGACGGCGACGACGCCGTCGAGGGAGAGGCACGATGAACCGCCGATGGCCGCGTGCCGTGCTTCTCGCCGCCGCGCTGACCGCGACGCTCGCCGGGTGCGGGATCCGCTCGACGGAGGTGCCGACGGACTTCGGGCCCGGCCCCTCGCGGGTGCCCTGCGTGATGTCCGGGTCGAGCATCGCCTCGCAGTCCACCAGCGGGGTCCCCGTGCAGGTCTTCCTGGTGTGCGCGGCGCAGCTGGTGACCGTGGACCGCTCGGTGCGCATCCCCACCGAGAAGGCGACGACGGACCGGGTCCGGATCGCGCAGGCGCTCCTGGACGAGCTGTCGCAGCCCCCGTCGGCCCCGGAGAAGCAGGCGGGCTTCGCGACCGACGTCCGGGGCGGCACGGTGGTGCGCGGGCCCGGGAAGGGGGATCCCGCGGACGCGCTGCGGTTCAGCACCTCCCCGGAGGATCTTTCGGCGTTCGCACTGGCACAGATCGTGTGCACGTTCGCGGACAGCGCGGCGGCGGGCGACGACCGTGACGTGATCATGGGCGGTCCCGGAGACGCGCCCCTGCGGCGCTACGAGTGCACCCAGGCGGTCCGCCAGCGCCCCGGGACGGTGGCTCCGCCGACGGAGACGGTGAAGTAGCCGAACAAGACAGTCACGGTGTGCGATCAGGACAGTGCCGCGTACCGGGATGAGATGCGCGGAACCGATCCTGCCGCTAGGCGCGTCTTGGGGGGCGTGCGTCAAGGCTCGGGCGGCCACGGGGCCGCCATCCGCTTCCGTGCGACAGGAGGATTCCTCCTCGTCGCGCATCTTCTGTTCGTCGGATGGTTCACGCTGCGTCCCCTGGACGTGCCCTGGGTCAGCGCGGCGAACCTTCAGCCGTTCGCCGGCATCAAGGCGGATCTGGCGCTCGGACCGCTCCAGGCCGCCCGGCAGATAGGCGGTGGTCTGCTCCTCCTGGCCCCGCTCGGCGTGCTGCTTCCGCTCGCCGGTGGCCGGGTCCACGTGTCACCGCTCGGTTCGCTGGTGCGGACGGTCGCGGCGGGCGCGCTGATCTCGCTCGGCATCGAACTGCTCCAGACCGGGGTGCCCGGGCAGGTCGTCGACATCGACTCGCTGTTCCTGAACGGCGTGGGCGTGGCCCTGGTGCATCTGGCCGTGGTGCCCGCGGCCAGGGCCAGACTCCGCCGCCGTACGGACGGGGTGGAGCACGCGCCCCTCCTGCGGGAGGAGGCGTCTCAGGGTCCGACCCCGACGATTCCCAGGGTCGGGATCGCACCCTAGAGCGACGCTTCGTCCGCTTCGCGACCGTAGCTTTGAGTCATCGGGGAAACGCCCCGGACCTCAGCCGCACGGTTCACGAAGGAGCCACCATGACCGCCCTTGCCCGCCCCACCCACGGCCGGATGATCGGCGGAGTGTGCGCCGCCCTCGCCAAGCGCTTCGGTACGTCGGCGACCACGATGCGCGTGATCTTCGTGCTCTCGTGTCTTCTTCCGGGCCCGCAGTTCCTGCTCTACATCGCGCTCTGGGTCCTGTTGCCCTCCGAGGGCAAGGCCAGGCAGGCCGCCTGGTGATCCGGCGGCCCACGCCGTCACCCGTGCACGCCGATGGGGCGCGCCCTTGCGACAAGGGTGCGCCCCATCGGCGTACGCGCGGACCGCGAGGTCAGCCGAGCGGCAGACCCTGGAGGGGCAGGCCCTGGGTCGGCAGCGAGCCGGCGACCGGCAGGCCGCCGAGCAGGCCGGAGACCGGGTCGGCCGGGGCGGGCTTGCCCCGGTCGGCGGCGGCCTTGGTGCTCTCGCCGAGCTTGTCGACGGTCGGTGCGGCGGCCTGGAGGGTGCTGCCGAGCGCGTTCTGGCCGGCGGAGACCGCCTCGGGGCCACCGGCGGGCAGGTTGTCGGCGACCTGGTCCATGGGGAGCACGGAGGTGGCGGAGCCCAGGGCGCCCGTGGCGTCGGGCAGGGCCGGCGCGGCGTTGGCGGCACCCGCGCCCGCGGCGGCGAAGGCGGCGCCGAGAGCGGCGACACCGAGGGTCTTGGCGGCAGACTGCTTCATGTTCAATGCGTCCTTGATGACGGGGACTTTTGAGCGGCCCAAGACCGTAAACATGTGAAGGGGCAGTCCGCAAACAGCAAAACGCGGCCCGGAATTAATGTTCCCGGCCGCGTCCGTATTGCTTCAATTCCTGTTACATGTCGACAGAAGCCCTGGTGGAGGCGGTCTGACGGAACAGCCATTCGGACTTCAGCTCGGCATATCCGGGCTTTATGACGTCATTGATCATGGCCAGGCGTTCATCGAAAGGAATGAACGCTGATTTCATCGCATTGACTGTGAACCACTGCATGTCGTCGAGCGTGTAGCCGAACGTGTCGACCAGGTGCTCGAATTCGCGGCTCATGCTGGTGCCGGACATCAGGCGGTTGTCGGTGTTCACCGTGGCCCGGAAGTGCAGCTTGCGCAGCAGCCCGATGGGGTGCTCGGCGTACGAGCTCGCGGCGCCGGTCTGGAGGTTGGAGCTGGGGCACATCTCCAGGGGGATGCGCTTGTCGCGCACGTAGCTGGCGAGGCGGCCGAGCTTCACCGTGCCGTCGTCGGCGACCTGGATGTCGTCGATGATCCGCACGCCGTGGCCGAGCCGGTCGGCGCCGCACCACTGGAGGGCCTGCCAGATCGACGGCAGGCCGAAGGCCTCGCCCGCGTGGATCGTGAAGTGGTTGTTCTCGCGCTTGAGGTACTCGAACGCGTCGAGGTGCCGGGTGGGCGGGAAGCCCGCCTCCGCGCCCGCGATGTCGAAGCCGACCACTCCGTTCTGAGGGCCGGGGCCGCGGTAGCGGTTGGCGAGTTCGGCGATCTCCAGGGCGCGGGCCGCGTGCCGCATGGCGGTGAGCAGCGCGCCCACGCGGATGCGGTGGCCGCTCGCCTTCGCGCGCCGCTCGCCCTCCCGGAAGCCTTCGTTGACGGCCTCGACGACCTCTTCGAGGGTGAGGCCCTGCTCCAGGTGCTGCTCGGGGGCGTACCGGATCTCGGCGTAGACGACGCCGTCCTCGGCGAGGTCCTCGGCGCACTCGGCGGCCACGCGCTTGAGGGCGTCCTTCGTCTGCATCACCGCACAGGTGTGCGCGAAGGTTTCCAGATAGCGCGGCAGCGAACCGGAGTCGGCGGCCTCCCGGAACCAGATCCCCAGCTTGTCGGGGTCGGTCTCGGGCAGTGACTCGTACCCGGACGCGCGGGCGAGGTCGACGATCGTGCCGGGGCGCAGGCCGCCGTCGAGGTGGTCGTGCAGGAGCACCTTGGGGGCGCGGCGGATCTGGTCGGCGCTGGGCGTTTCGCGGTCCGTCTGACCGGCTTTGGTGGTCTGGCTCGTCATCTCGGCACTCTAGCGCCTACGCGCGTAGATCGCCGGGTGGATCTCACGGGTCGATACGTAACAGTGACCCCGCGGACGGGTGGCGTACACCATCGCTTCTGACACTGTTCTGTCATGGCACAGCAAGCGACGCCCGATTCCGCGCGCGCGGCCAGGCTGGGGCGCGTGATCGGCACCCGGCCCTCGGCGGTCAGCGGCGTGGTGCTGCTGCTCCCCGGCGGCCACGAGACCTCCGCCCGCAAGCCGTCCCCCTTCGCCGCGGCAGCGATGCGCGCGCTGGGCAGCAGGCTCGCCCAGGACGGCCGGAGCGAGGGGCTCGCCACGCACGTGGTGCACTACCGCTGCCGCGGCTGGAACGGCGCGCAGGCCGAACTCGCGCGGGACGCCGAGTGGGCGGCGGACGAGATCGTCCGGCTGTACGGCGACGTCTCGATCTGCCTGGTCGGCAGGGACATGGGCGGTCGGGCGGCCTTGCGGGCCGGTGGCCACGACGCGGTCAATTCCGTTCTGGCGCTGGCACCCTGGCTCCCCGAGGACGACGTGGCCGCCACCCCCGAACCGGTGAGACAGCTCGCGGGACGCCGCGTCCTGATCGTGCACGGCACGAACGACGAGCGGACCGACCCCGAGCTCTCCTTCCGCCTCGCGGAGCGGGCGAAGAAGGCCAACCGGGAGGTGTGCCGGTTCGAAGTCCACTCCGACGGCCACCGGTTGCAGCAGCATCAGTCCGAAGTCCAGGCGCTGGCTTCGGACTTCGTCATGGGGTCGCTCTTCGGGCACGCGTACGCCCGCCCGCTGGAGGACGCGCTCGCGGCCCCGCCGCCGCTGGGGCTGCGCATGCCGCTCGCCGCGGGGTTCGGGGACTCGATGCGGCACTGAGCGGCCGCTACTCCGGCAGCAGCCGGCCGCGGCGCCCCAGGAGGAACTTCTTGAAGGCCGCCACCGGGGGCGTGTCCGGATGGCCGTCGAGCCAGGCCACGCCGATCTCGCGGACCGCCCGCTGGCCCGTCACCGTCAGCTCGACGACTCCCGGCCGCGGGACGGCGGGCGGCGGCAGGAGGGCCACCCCGAGGCCCGCCGCGACCAGGCCCCGCAGCGTCTCCGCCTCCTCGCCCTCGAACGCGATCCGCGGCGTGAAGCCGGCCTCCTGGCAGAGGTCGTCCGTGATGCGCCGCAGGCCGTAGCCGGGCTCCAGGGTCACGAAGACCTCCTCCGCGGCCTCCGCGAGGCGCACCCGCTTCCGGGACGCGAGGCGGTGGTCGTCCGGCACGACCAGGCGCAGCCGCTGCTCGTCCAGGCGGCGGGCCACGAGGTCGGGGGCGTCTGGCACGGGCGAGGTCAGGCAGAGGTCGAGCTCGCCCGCCCGGAGCCGCTCGATCATCGCCTCCCCGTAGTTCTGCACGAGGCTGAAGCGGATCCTCGGGTGGTCCGCGCGGAAGGCCCGGATCAGGCCCGGGACGGTCTCCGAGCCCATGGTGTGCAGGAACCCGAAGGCCACCTTGCCCGACGCCGGGTCCGCGTCGGCCCGTACGGACTCGGCGGCGCGCTCCACCTCGCCGAGCGCCCGCTCGACGGAGGCGAGGAACGTGCGGCCCGCCGGGGTGAGCGACACCGTGCGGCCGTGCCGCGCGAACAGGTCGACCCCCAGGTCCTGTTCGAGGCGCACCAGCGCGCGCGAAAGGGTCGACTGCGGGACCTGCATCTCCTGTGCGGCCCGCGTCACGTGCTCCGTGCGCGCGACCCCCGCGAAGTACGCGAGGCGCGGCGAGAGCAGCGCGGACCACGACTCCGGGGTCAGCCCCGCGGGCGCCGACGCGACGGCCGCCCCGATGTCTCCCGTGTAACTGCTCTGCGACAGAGGCCGCCCTGAACTGCGCTCATGCACCATGGGAACGATTATGGCCAATCCATGCATTGGACGGATGAGTCGTGTGTGCCTACGTTCGACGTATGCCTCCTGCCAGTAGCGGGGCGTCCGTCACCCACGCGGCCGCCCTCACCCCGTCGTCGCCTCCCACTGATCCCGCCGCTCCCGCCGACACCCGTCTGAACCCCGGCGGTCCCGGCTACCGCCGGATGAGCTTCGCCCTCTTCCTCGCCGGTGTCGCCACCTTCGCGCTCCTCTACTCCACGCAGGCGCTGCTCCCCCTCGTCTCCGCCGACTTCGGCGTCAGCGCGAGCTCCGCGAGCTGGACGGTGTCGGCGGCCACGGGCGCCCTGGCCCTCTTCGTCCTGCCCCTGAGCGCGCTCAGCGAGCGGTTCGGGCGGCGGACGCTGATGACTCTCTCGCTGACCGTCGCGGTGGTCGTGGGGCTGCTCGTCCCCTTCGCGCCCTCCATAGGCGCGCTCATCGCCCTGCGTGCCGTCCAGGGCGCGGCGCTCGCCGGTCTCCCGGCCTCCGCGATGGCCTTCCTCGCCGAGGAGGTCAGGCCCAAGGCGCTGGTCGCCGCGATCGGCATGTTCGTGGCGGGCAACTCCATCGGCGGCATGAGCGGGCGCATCATCACCGGCTGGGTCGCCCAGGCCTGGGGCTGGCGCGTGGCCGTGGGCGTGGTGGGCGTCGTGGCGGTCCTGTGCGCCCTCGCCTTCCGCGCGCTGCTCCCCGCGCCGCGCCACTTCACGGCGGGCTCGCTCAACCCCAAGGCGCTCGGCAGGACGATCCGTTCGCACCTGTCCAACCCGCTGCTGTGCAGGCTGTACGCGATCGGCGCGCTGTTCATGACGGTGTTCGGCGCGGTCTACACGGTGATCGGCTACCGGCTCACCGAGGCGCCCTTCTCGCTCCCCCAGGGCATCATCGGCTCGATCTTCCTGGTCTACCTCGTCGGCACGGTCTCCTCGGCCGCCGCGGGCAAGCTGGTGACGCGGCTCGGGCGGCGCGGGGCGCTGTACCTGGCGGTGAGCACGACGGCCGGCGGGCTGCTGCTCTCCCTGTCCGAATCGCTGGCCATGGTGCTGCTCGGGCTCGTCCTGATCACCGCGGGCTTCTTCGCGGGCCACGCGGTCGCCTCCTCGTCCGTGAGCCGTACGGCCACCGCGGGGCGCGCGCAGGCTTCGGCGCTCTACCAGTCCGCGTACTACCTGGGCTCCAGCGCGGGCGGCACGCTCGGCGCGGTCGCCTTCCACGCGGGGGGCTGGGCCGGGACGGTGGGCCTGGGGCTGCTCGCGGTGCTCGGGGTCGTCTCGCTCACCGTCTGGGGGTCGCACGCGGCCCGCGTCCAGGAGCGGGAGCAGCGGCGGCGGGGGCTCGTGGCCGCGCACTGAGCCACCTCTCCCGCCTGCGGGTTTTCCGACTCCGGGGGCCGTTGTCAGTGGGCTGCGGTAGCTTCCGAAGTGCCGGGACTTTCGTGGCAGCCGCAGGGGTGGGTTGGGATGACTGACATCGCAGGGACGACGTCGGAACTGGACGTCACGCTGGAGAAGCACCGGGTCGAGCTGACCGGGTACTGCTATCGCATGCTGGGGTCGGCCTTCGAGGCCGAGGACGCGGTGCAGGACACGATGGTCCGCGCCTGGCGGAGTTACGACAAGTTCGAAGGCCGCTCCAGCCTGCGGTCCTGGCTGTACCGCATCGCGACGAACGTCTGCCTGGACATGCTGAACGCCGGCAACCGCCGCGCCCGCCCCATGGACCTGACCGCGGCGGCGCCGCTGGCCCAGGCCGCACTCACGCCCCGCCCGGACAACGTATGGCTGGAGCCGATGCCGGACGCCCGCGTGCTGCCCTCGCCCAGCGACCCCGCGGAGGCCGCGGTGGCGAAGGAGTCGGTGCGGCTCGCGTTCGTGGCGGCCCTCCAGCAACTGCCGCCCAAGCAGCGGGCGGTGCTGATCCTGCGCGAGGTCCTGGCCTGGAAGGCCAGTGAGGCGGCGGAGCTCCTCGACACCTCGGTGGCCTCCGTCAACAGCGCGTTGCAGCGGGCGCGGGCGACGCTGGCCGAGGGCCCGGCCGACGACACCGCCGTCTCCGACCCCCTGGACGAGGAGCAGCAAAAGCTCCTCGAGCGGTACGTCGCCGCCTTCGAGGGGTATGACATGGCGGCCCTGACGGCGCTGCTGCACGAGGACGCCATCATGACGATGCCCCCGTTCGACCTGTGGCTGCGCGGCACGTCGGACATCACGGGCTTCATGTCGACCATCGGCGCCTCCTGCGCCGACAGCCGGCTCGTCCCGGTCGAGGTCAACGGCACGCCGGGCTTCGCCCACTACAAGCCCGACCCCGAGAAGGGCGGGTTCGCGCCGTGGGCGGTTCAGGTCATCGAGATCTCAGAGGGGCGGATCGCGGGCTTCCACTGCTTCCTGGACACGCCCCGGTGGTTCCCGCTGTTCGGCCTGCCGCTCCATCTCGACCTCCATGGGGAGCCCGACGAGGTCCAGTAGCTCGCACAGGTGCGGGGCCGGATTCCGCAGGCGGATCCGGCCGCCCGCTCTGCGGGCGGTGAGCTGGAGTCTGGCCAGGGCGTCCACGGCCGCGAGGACGGGCGGGCCGAGGCCCGCCACGTCGCACACGAGCACGTCCGCGCCGGTCGCTCGCAGGGCGGCGCCGGCCTCCTCGCAGAGGCGGTGCGTGGCTTCTTTGTCGAGGGTTCCGGTGAGGGTCAGGTCTGGCTGCGGTTTCGGGTTCACGTGGGGATGACTGGCCCTCGGCGCGAAACTCATCGGTAGGTACGTGACCCCCACACCAGGTACGTGACCCCCACACCTGTCCTCACGTGCCGGGCGGGCCGGAGGTCCGGCCCGCCCGGCACGTGAGGGCGTCTTGCCCGAAGGCTCAGGCGATGCGGTCCAGGACGATCGGCGTGGCCGTGAAGGCCGTGCCCTCCGGGGCGATGTCGAAGGAGCCCTCCACCGCCTGCAAGGCGTACGCGAAGCGCTCGGGGGTGTCCGTGTGCAGCGTCATCAGCGGCTGTCCCGCGCGGACCTGAGCGCCCGGCTTCGCGTGCAGCTCGACGCCCGCGCCCGCCTGCACCACGTCCTCCTTGCGGGCCCGCCCCGCGCCCAGGCGCCACGCGGCGACACCGACGTCGTACGCGTCGAGGCGGGTCAGGACGCCGGACGACGGCGCCGTCACGACGTGGGTCTCGCGGGCCACCGGCAGGGTCGCGTCCGGGTCACCGCCCTGGGCGGAGATCATCCGGCGCCACACGTCCATCGCCGAGCCGTCGGCCAGCGCCTTCGCCGGATCCACGTCCGTGAGCCCGGCCGCGTCCAGCATCTCCCGCGCCAGCGCGAGGGTCAGCTCGACGACGTCCGAGGGGCCGCCGCCCGCCAGGACCTCCACCGATTCGCGGACCTCGAGGGCGTTGCCCGCCGTCAGGCCGAGCGGCGTGGCCATGTCCGTGAGCAGCGCCACCGTGCGTACGCCGTGGTCCGTGCCGAGGCCCACCATCGTGGAGGCCAGCTCGCGCGCGTCCTCCAGGGTCTTCATGAAGGCGCCGGTGCCGACCTTCACGTCCAGGACGAGCGAGCCCGTGCCCTCGGCGATCTTCTTCGACATGATCGAGGAGGCGATCAGCGGGATCGCCTCTACCGTGCCGGTCACGTCCCGCAGCGCGTACAGCTTCTTGTCCGCGGGGGCCAGGCCGTCGCCCGCGGCGCAGATGACCGAGCCGACGGAGTCCAGGACGGAGAGCATCTCCTCGTTCGAGAGGAGGGCGCGCCAGCCCGGGATCGACTCCAGCTTGTCCAGGGTGCCGCCGGTGTGGCCGAGGCCCCGGCCCGAGAGCTGCGGCACGGCCGCGCCGCACGCGGCGACCAGCGGGGCGAGCGGCAGCGTGATCTTGTCGCCGACACCGCCCGTGGAGTGCTTGTCGGCCGTGGGGCGGGCCAGGGACGAGAAGTCCATGCGCTCGCCGCTCGCGATCATCGCGGCGGTCCAGCGGGCGATCTCGCCGCGGTTCATGCCGTTGAGCAGGATCGCCATGGCGAGGGCGGACATCTGCTCGTCGGCGACCACACCGCGCGTGTACGCGTCGATGACCCAGTCGATCTGCTCGCCGCTCAGCTCGCCGCGGTCCCGCTTCGTACGAATCACGGAGATGACGTCCATGGCATAACCCCTCTTTGCGCCTAAAACGGTGAGCGTGACTCTACGCGCATAGAGCCACGCGATGAAGACGGCCCCCACCCGGCCTGAGGCAACGGGCAGGGGCCTTGCGTCAGTTGAGGTGCTGCGGTCCGAACGGGTCCGGCAGCATCTCGCCCAGGGTCCGGACGCCCGCGGCCGTCTCCAGGAGGAGCGTCGCGCCGCCGAACTCGTAGAGCAGCTGGCGGCAGCGGCCGCAGGGCATCAGGATCTCGCCCTTGGCGTCGACGCACGTGAAGTGCGTCAGACGGCCGCCCCCGGTGAGCTGGAGCTGCGAGACGAGGCCGCATTCGGCGCACAGGCCGAGGCCGTACGACGCGTTCTCGACGTTGCAGCCCGACACCGTGCGGCCGTCGTCCACCAGGGCCGCGGCACCGACCGGGAAGCCCGAGTAGGGCGCGTACGCACGGGACATGGCCTCGCGCGCAGCGTCCCGCAGCGCGTCCCAGTCGGTCTCGGTCACGTTCCTTGCCCCTTTCGGTAGGGCTGGCCGTCCGCCTTCGGCATCCGCAGGCGCTGGGCGGAGAGCGAGAGCACCAGCAGCGTGACGACGTACGGCGTCGCGGTGACGACCTGGTTGGGCACCTCGTCGGTCAAGCCGTACCACGCGAACATCAGCGCCGAGACGGCCGCGGTGATCGCCGCGGGGACGTAACGCTTGCGCCATACGAGGTACGCCGCGCCGATGACCAGCAGGATCGCGAGCAGCAGGAGCAGTGCGTGCACGTTCGTGCCGCCGCCCCGGAGCTTCAGGCTGTCGGTGTAACCGAACAGTCCGGCACCGAGCGCGAGGCCGCCGGGCATCCAGTTGCCGAAGATCATCGCCGCGAGGCCGATGTAGCCGCGCCCGCCGGTCTGGCCCTCCAGGTAGATGTTCGAGGCGACCAGGGAGAGGAACGCGCCGCCCAGGCCCGCCAGACCACCGGAGATGATCACCGCGAGGTACTTGTACTTGTAGACGTTCACGCCGAGGGACTCGGCGGCGACCGGGTTCTCGCCGCAGGAGCGCAGCCGCAGACCGAACGACGTGCGCCACAGGACCCACCAGCTCAGCGGCACCATCGCGACGGCGATGACGGTGAGCGGCGAGAGGTCGGTGAACAGTCCGCCGAGCAGGCCGGCGAGGTCCGAGACGAGGAACCAGTGCTTCTCGTTGAGGTCCTGGAGCCAGTCGGACAGACCCGGCACGGAGAACTCGCCGAGCGAGTCGACCGGGGGCGACTGCTTGGACGTACCGCCCTCCTTGCCCTCGAAGGCGAAGGTGGAGAGGTAGCGGGTGACGCCGAGCGCCAGAATGTTCAGGGCCACACCGGAGACGATGTGGTTGACGTTGAAGGTGACCGTGACGATCGCGTGCAGCAGACCGCCGAGCGCGCCGCCGAGGATGCCGAACAGGATGCCGACCCACGGGCCCCACTGGTAACCGGCGAACGCGCCGAACCAGGTGCCGAGGATGAGCATGCCCTCCAGGCCGATGTTGACCACGCCCGCGCGCTCGGCCCACAGACCGCCGAGGCCCGCGAGGCCGATCGGCACGGCGAGCCGCAGTGCGGTGGACATCTGGCCGGTGGAGGTGATGCCGTCCGCGTCGGTGATCAGCCGGACCACCGAGGTCAGGACGAGGACGCCCGCGATGATCAGCAGGAGGACGGGGAGCGAGACGCGGCGGCGGCCCGGTGCGGGCTGCTTGGCCGGGGACTTGGCTACGGTTGCCGAGCTCATCGGGCAGCCACCTCCTTCACGGTGTCGTTGTTGCCGCCGTCGGCGCCGCGGGCCGCGGCGGCCAGCTCCTCGCCCACGCGGCGCTGCTGACGGCTCAGGCCCCAGCGGCGTACGGCCTCGTAGGAGACGACGACCGCGATCACGATGAGGCCCTGCATGATCACCGCGATCTCCTTGTCGTACGCGACCGGCTGCGCGTAGTCCAGGGCGGGCGACGCCTTGTCGAGGAAGGCCCAGAGCAGCGAGGCGAACGCGATGCCGACCGGGTTGTTGCGGCCGAGGAGCGCGATGCCGATGCCGGTGAAGCCGAGCCCCGCGGGGAAGCTGAGGCTGTAGGTGTGGGTGTCGCCGAGCAGGATCGGCATGCCCGCGAGGCCCGCGACCGCGCCGGAGATCAGCATCGCGCTGAGCACCATGCGCTTGGCGTTGACGCCGGAGGCCGCGGCGGCCGACGTGGAGGCGCCGGTGGCGCGCAGGTCGAAGCCGAAGCGGGTGCGATTGAGGATCAGCCAGTACAGGACACCCGCGAGCGCGGCGATGATCACGAAGCCGTAGATCTCGCCGGACTCGCCCATGCTGATGCCGGGGAACCAGCCGGACTCGTGCATCTCGCCGGTGGTCTGGTTGTTGCCGACCGGGACACCGAAGTTGTCGGTGAGGGTCAGATAGCCGATGACGCTCGTCGCGATCGCGTTGAGCATGATCGTCGCGACGACCTCGCTGACCCCGCGGGTGGTCTTGAGGATGCCCGCGATGCCCGCCCAGAAGGCGCCGGTGAGCATGGCGACCAGCATCAGGAGCGGTATCTGGAGCGGGGCCGGCAGCGCGACGTGCGCGCCGACGACCGCGGTGGTCATCGCGGCGAGGCGGTACTGCCCGTCCACGCCGATGTTGAACAGGTTCATGCGGAAGCCGACGGCCACCGCGAGCGCCGCCAGGTAGTACATCCCGGCCTGGTTGATGGTCAGGACCTGGACGTCGGAGTAGCTGATCTGCTCCAGCATCAGGGTGTACGGCTCGATCGGGTTCTTGCCCGAGGCCAGCAGCACGACCGAGGTCAGCGCCACGGCCACGACCAGGGCGATGACCGGCCCGGCCACCGCGAGGAGCACCCGCTCCTTGTCGAACTTCTTCATCGGGCCTCGTCCTCCGGGGCGTCGGCGCCTTCTTCTACGTGCTCCAGGTGGCCGGAGGCCGCGCCGGTCATGGCCGAGCCGAGCTCCTCCGGCGTGACGGTGGCCGGATCGGCGTCGGCGACGAGCCGTCCGCGGTAGATCACGCGGAGGGTGTCGGAGAGGCCGATCAGCTCGTCCAGGTCCGCCGAGATCAGCAGGACGGCGAGTCCTTCGCGGCGGGCCTCGCGGATCTGGTCCCAGATCTGGGCCTGCGCGCCGACGTCCACCCCGCGGGTGGGGTGGGCGGCGATCAGGAAGCGGGGCTTGTGGCTCATCTCGCGGCCGACGATCAGCTTCTGCTGGTTGCCGCCGGAGAGGGACGCGGCCGTGACGTCGATGCCGGGGGTACGGACGTCGTACGCCTCGACGATGCGCCGGGTGTCGGCCTGGGCGCCCTTGGGGTCGAGCCAGAAGCCGCCCTTGCCGCGCGAGTTGGGCTTCTCGGTGATGTGCCCGAGCATGCGGTTCTCCCAGAGCGGCGACTCCAGGAGGAGGCCGTGGCGGTGGCGGTCCTCGGGGATGTAGCCGACGCCCTGCTCGCGGCGGTGGCGGGTGGCCATGGCGGTGATGTCCTGGCCCGCCATGCGGATGACGCCGGAGTCGGCGTGCTTGAGGCCGATGAGCGCGTCGATCAGCTCGGTCTGGCCGTTGCCCTCGACACCCGCGAGGCCGAGCACTTCGCCCTCGTGGATGGTGAAGGAGATGTCGTCGAGGAGGGCGCGGCCCGACTCGCCGTCGGCGAGCAGCTTCAGCTCCTCGACCTCGATCATCGCCCGCTCGGTGACCGTCGACTCGGCGGTCTCCGGGGTGGGCAGCTCGCTGCCGACCATCAGCTCGGCGAGCTGGCGCGGGGTCGTCTCGGACGGGACCGCCGTGCCGACGGTCGTGCCGCGCCGGATGACGGTGATGTCGTCGGCGACGGACAGGACCTCGCCCAGCTTGTGGGAGATGAAGATGACGGACAGGCCCTCGGACTTCAGCTCGCGCAGGTTGTCGAAGAGCGCGTCGACCTCCTGCGGCACGAGGACCGCGGTCGGCTCGTCCAGGATGAGCGTCGTGGCGCCGCGGTAGAGGACCTTGAGGATCTCCACGCGCTGGCGGTCGGCGACGCCGAGGTCCTCGACCATGGCGTCGGGGCGCACCCCGAGGCCGTACCGGTCGGATATCTCGGCGATCTTGCGGCGGGCGGCGGCTCCGATGCCGTGCAGCTTCTCGCTGCCGAGAACGATGTTCTCCAGGACCGTGAGCTGGTCGGCGAGCATGAAGTGCTGGTGGACCATGCCGATGCCGCGCGCGATGGCGTCGGCGGGGCTGGCGAAGGTCACCTGGGTGCCGTCGACGGAGATGGTGCCCTCGTCCGGCTTCTGCATGCCGTAGAGGATCTTCATCAGGGTCGACTTGCCCGCGCCGTTCTCGCCGACGAGGGCGTGCACGGTGCCCTTGCGGACGGTCAGGCGGATGTCGTGGTTGGCCACGACGCCGGGGAAGCGCTTGGTGATGCCGGTGAGTTCAACGGCAACCACCTGGGCGGAGGTCTTGCCCGTGTCGGGGCTTGTGGACGCGTCGATGGCGCACTCTCCTCGGGAATCCTCAGGAAAGGGGCCACCTACGCGCGTAGCGCCCCTGGTTCGACGGGAGTTGGGCAGTGGGCCGCGCGAACGGGGCGCGGGGAACCATCGTCCCCCACACCCCGTTCCGCGGCCGTGACTTCGCCGTTAAGGCGCAGTCCCGTTACAGCGTGATCTTGACCTTGATCTTGCCGCTGATGATGTCCTGCTCGGCCTTCTTCACGGCGGCCTGCAGGTCCTTCATCTTCTGGAACTCGGGGTTCGAGTCGGCGAGCGCGACACCGCCGGACTTCAGGTCGGCACGGACCACGCCACCCTTGGCGTTGCCATCCTGGACCGACTTGGTCAGGTTGTACACCGCTCCGGCGACGTCCTTGGTCGCCGAGGTCAGGATGTACTTCTTGTACTTGGCCAGGGCCTTCTGCTTGTACTGGTCGGAGTCGACACCGATCGCCCACACCTTCTCGGCGGCGGCGGCCTCGATGACGCCCTGGCCCGAGAGACCGGCCGCGTGGTAGACCACGTCGGCGCCGCCCTCGATCTGGCCGCTGGCGCCCTCCTTGCCCTTGTCCGGGCTGGAGAAGCCGCCGTCCTCGGCCTTCTCGGTGAGCATCTGGCGCTTGATCTTGATCTTCGGGTCGACGGACTTGACGCCCTGGACGTAGCCGGCCTCGAACTTGCGGATCAGGTTGTTGTTCACGCCGCCGATGAAGCCGACCGTCTTGCTCTTGGTGGCCTTGGCCGCGGCGACGCCCGCCAGGTACGAGGACTGCTCCTCGTTGAAGACCAGGTCCGAGACGTTGTCCGCCTCGATGGTGGCGTCGTCGACGATGCCGAAGCTGACCTTCGGGAACTTCGCGGCCACCTCCTTGACGGCCGGGGCGTAGGCGTAGCCGATGCCGATCACCGGGTTGTAGCCCTGCTTGGCCAGCTCGGTGAGGCGCTGGGCCTTGTCGGCGTCGGACTCGCCGTCCGTCGGCTCGACGGCCTTCTTGCCGACCTTCAGGTCCTTGGCGGCCTTGTCCATGCCGGCGGTCGCGGCGTCGTTGAAGGACTGGTCGCCCTTGCCGCCGACGTCGTACGCGATGGCGACGCCCTTGCTCTTGCCGTCGCTCTTGGAGCCTGCGGCGTCGCTGGACGTGCCGCCGCAGGCGGTGGCGGAGACGGCGAGTGCGGCGGTGGCGACACCCGCGGCGGCGATTCGGGAAACCCGGCGCATAGAGAGGAACTCCTTATGTACAAGCAAGCACAAGCACGTACGAGCGCCTCACCTGGCGCTGATTTCGCCGCAGCGTAACGCGCGTAGACCTGACATAAGAACCCTTCTGTCCCGTCCGTTATCGAGCTGTGGCCGCGAGGTTGCGGGAGCGTGTACGCACTGTGGGGCGCCCCTCACCGCACGGGGCGCCCCACCTGTCGCGGACCGGGTTACGGGACGGTCTTGACCGTGACCTTGCCGTCGACGATGTCCTTCTCGGCCTTCTCCACGGCGGCGACCACGTCCTTCATCGCCGTGTACTTCGGATTGGAGTCGGCGAAGCCGACGCGTCCCGACTTCAGGTCGTAGCGCTGCTCACCCGTGATCGGCTTGCCCTCGACGACCGACTTCGTGAGGTCGTAGACGGCGCCGCCGACGTCCTTGAGGGCCGAGCCGAGGATGTAGTCCTTGTACTTGGCCAGGGCCTTCTGCCGGTACTGGTCGGAGTCGACGCCGATCGCCCACACCTTCTGGGAGCCGGCCTCCTGGATCACGCCCTGCCCGGAGAGGCCCGCCGCGTGGTACAGCACGTCGGCGCCCGACTCGATCTGGCCGCTGGCCGCGTTCTGGCCCTTGTCGGGGCTGCTGAAGCCGCCGTCCTCGGGCTTCTCGGTCAGATACCGCTTCTCGATCTTGATCTTGGGGTCGACGGACTTGACGCCCTGGACGAAGCCCGCCTCGAACTTGTGGATGAGGTTGATGTCGACGCCGCCGATGAAACCGACGTGGTCGGCCTTGGTCGCCTTCGCGGCGGCGACACCTGCCAGATAGGACCCCTGCTCCTCGTGGAACACCAGGTCGGCGACGTTGTCGGCCTTGACGGTGTTGTCGTCGATGATCCCGAAGGTGGTCTTCGGGAACTTCGCGGCGGCCTCCTTGATGGCGGGGGCGTAGATGAATCCGACGCCTATCACCGGGTTGTAGCCCTGCTTGGCCAGCTGCTCGATGCGCTGCACCTTGTCGGCGCTGGACTCGCCGTCGCCCGGCTCCATGTCCACGCCGCCGATCTTGAACTCCTTGCGGGCCTTCTCGTACCCGGCGTAGGCGGCGTCGTTGAACGACTGGTCGCCCTGGCCGCCGATGTCGTACGCGAGGCCGATGCCCTTGTCCTTGTACTCCGAGGAACCGCCGGCCTTGTCGTCCTTGCCGTCGTCCTGTGACGCCTCGCTGCTGGTCTTGCCGCACGCTGAGGCCGCGAGGGCGAGGGACGCCACCACCACGGCCACTTGGGAGAGCTTCGATCCCCGGGTTCCACGAGATCCTCGACGAAGACGCATAGGACGCACCCCTTACGTTCCCCAAAGCACCCTTGACGGGCCTGATTTCGGCGCACAGTAACGCGCGTAGAAAGGGAGGGGAACGGGGTATCGCGCGGCCGTTACCTATTCGTGCCGAGGGCCGGTTACGTCCGGGTGAACGGGCCCGACGTAACCGGCCGATAGCGGTGGTTACCTAGCGCACGCCGTCGATCAGTGCCGCCGCCGTGAAGAGCTCCACGCCCGCGGTGATCGCCGACTCGTCCGCGTCGAAGTCGCCCTGGTGCAGATCCCGGACGGTGCGCTCGCCGGGCGTCCGCACGCCCAGGCGGGCCATGGCGCCCGGCACGTGCTCCAGGTACCAGGAGAAGTCCTCGCCGCCGAGGCTCTGTTCGGTGTCCTCGACGGAGTACGGCCCCCGGCGCAGCTCCATGGACTCGCGCAGCAGGTCCGTCACCTCGGGGTCGTTCACCACGGGCGGCACGCCGCGGATGTAGTTCACCTCGGACTTGGCGCGGTACAGGTCGGCGATCTCCTGGATGGCGCCGTGCACCAGGTCGGGCGCCTTGCGCCAGGCGTCGAGGTCCAGGCAGCGGACGGTGCCGGAGAGTTCGGCGTGCTGCGGGATGACGTTGCAGGCGTGGCCCGACTCGATGCGGCCCCAGGTCACCGCGAGCCCCGAGCGGGCGTCGATGCGCCGCGCCACCAGGGCCGGGACCTCGGTGACGACCTTGGCGGCGGCGGTCACCAGGTCGGTGGTGAGGTGGGGGCGCGCGGTGTGCCCGCCGGGGCCGTCGAGGGAGACCTCAAGCCGGTCGCAGGCGGAGGTGATCGCCCCGGCCCGCAACCCGATCTTCCCGGCGTCGACCCGGGGGTCGCAGTGCACGCCGATGATCCGCCCGACTCCGTCGAGCACGCCCGACTCGATGGCGTCGGGCGCGCCGCCGGGCAGGACCTCCTCGGCGGGCTGGAAGATCAGCCGTACGGGCCTGGGCAGTTGCCCCCGCTTCGCGAGCTCGGCCAGGACGAGGCCGGCCCCGAGCACCACGGTGGTGTGCACGTCGTGGCCGCAGGCGTGGGCGCGGTCGGGCACCGTGGAGCGGTAGGGGACGCCGAGCTTGGTGTCCGGGATGGGGAGCGCGTCGATGTCGGCGCGCAGCGCCAGCATGGGGCGTACGCCGTCCTCCCGTGCGGTGCCGATGTCACAGACGAGACCCGTGCCGATGTCCAGTACCCGGGGTTCGAGCCCCGCGCGCTCCAGCCGGGCCTTGAGCGCCGCCGTGGTGCGGAACTCCTGGTTGCCCAGCTCGGGGTGCATGTGCAAGTCGCGGCGGAAGGCGATGAGTTCGGTGCGCAAGGCGTCCGGGAGCGCACCGGGGAGCGCTTCCCCGGGGGCGTCCCCCGCTGTTTCCCCGGGCAGATCAGCCCCGGACCCTCGCTCGGACTCTCGTGACATCAGTTGGTTCACCCTCTGAAGGGTAGGGCGGCGCGTGGGTCAACTGACCCACGATCAACAAAAGTTCAGCCCGATAGGGTAAGAAAAAGTGGCCGCGTGGCGCATGGGCGCTAGTTGAGATGGGTAAACTCCCCGCTTTTTCAGGGGGGTAATGCCCTGGTCACATGCGCTCGCACACCCCTTCTCCGCCGTACGCGAGCTCGCCGGCGCCGTGCTCCGTCCAGACGGAACAGTGGCCCCGGCCCCTCCACAGGTACCACGGATGCCGGGGATGATGCGCGCTCAGCGGTCGCGGCGGGGCTCGCGGCGGGGTCCCGGGGGCCCGGGGGCGCGGTGTCAGGCCGTCGCGGCGATGCCCTGGGCCGCGGGGCTCACGGACGCCAGGCGGTGGACGTCGCGGGCCGTGCCGGTGACGCCCGAGAGGAAGCCCTGGGCCCGGGGGGACGCGTTCTCCGTCAGCCAGGCCGGGTCGATGTCGCAGACGGCCACGCGGACCTCCGTGCCCGCGAGGGCCAGGGGGAGGGTGTGGACCACCGTCGAGGGGAAGCTCAGGATCGTGCGGCCGATCGGGCCACGGCGGGCGATCAGCTCCAGGGGCAGGTCGGGGCGCACCACCTGGAGGCCCGTCTCGACCGCCAGGCGGTGGAGCTTCTCGGAGCTCTCGCGGCGGTGGGCGAAGTAGCGGGTCGCGCCGTGGGCGCGCGCGAGGGCGCGGACCGCTTCCACGTAGCGGTCCAGGTCCACCACGCCCGTCTCCACGAGGGACGTGCCGACCAGGTCGGCGCCCTTGGCCACCCGGGGCGGGCCGAACCGCTCCCGCGTCCAGGCGAAGGTGTTGGCCGTGATCAGGACGCCGTCCGGCGCCGATTCGATCGGCATGGAGGAGAAGACCTCCACGGTGCGCTTGCCGCCGGGGGTCAGGCGGCGGCGCGCGGAGGCCGAGATGGGGGCGAAGGCGATGTCGCGCGCCCCGGGACGCCCGCCGCGCCGGTGCCAGCGGACCAGGCGCTCCCCCGCGGCCAGTTGGGCCACGAACTCCATCGTGGCCGTGCCGTCGTCCACGACCACCAGGGAGCGGGCCCGCGTGATGGTCAGGAGCAGCTGCACGTAGCGCGAGAACGGGTCGCCGATCACGATCCGGTCCGCCGCGCGCAGGGCGCCCGTCAGACCGCCGATCGTGTGGAAGGGAGCGGCGCCGCCGCCGCGCGCCTCCTCCCAGCGGACGTTCAGGCTCTCGTCACGGGCCAGCTGGGCCATGCGGCGCAGCTGGCCCCGGGTCATGGGGTCGTTCGGGGAGAGGACGACGACGGTGAGTCCCCCGGCCGGGCCGGTGGCCCCCGCCGAATGCGCCCACTCCAGGACGTTGAGGAGCTGCACGGGGCTCTCCACGAACGCCAGCGTGGTGGGCGCCGCAGCGGTGGGGGCACTCGGCCCGGGTCGGGGGCTCATCGTCGTATGACCGTGTCCTGTCCTTGTCGAGAGGGGTGCCGGGGTCCCGGTGAGGGGTCCCGGCGAGAGCGCACGGACGCTCAGACCGCGACCGGCTCGCGCTCGGCGGCGTCGGCCTCGGCGACGACGCCCGCGACGCGGCGCAGCTTCTTCATCGGGCCGAGCTCCGACTCGTAGACCTTCTTGACGCCGTCGCCGAGGGAGGCCTCGATGGTGCGGATGTCGCGTACCAGGCGGGTCAGGCCCTGCGGCTCGACCGACGCGGCCTGGTCCGAGCCCCACATGGCGCGGTCGAGGGTGATGTGGCGCTCCACGAAGGTGGCGCCGAGCGCGACCGCGGCGAGCGTGGTCTGCAGGCCCGTCTCGTGGCCGGAGTAGCCGATCGGGACGTTCGGGAACTCCTGCTGGAGGGTGTTGATGACGCGCAGGTTCAGCTCCTCGGCCTTGGCCGGGTACGTCGACGTGGCGTGGCAGAGCAGGATGTTGTCCGAGCCGAGGACCTCGACCGCGTGGCGGATCTGCTTCGGGGTCGACATGCCGGTCGAGAGGATGACCGTGCGGCCCGTGGCGCGCAGCGAGCGCAGCAGCTCGTCGTCCGTCAGGGACGCGGAGGCGACCTTGTGGGCCGGGACGTCGAACTTCTCCAGGAAGGCGACGGCCTCGGTGTCCCACGGGGAGGCGAACCAGTCGATGCCGCGCTTCTTGCAGTGCTCGCCGATGGCCTGGTACTCGGCCTCGCCGAACTCCACGCGGTGGCGGTAGTCGATGTACGTCATCCGGCCCCAGGGGGTGTCGCGCTCGATGTCCCACTGGTCGCGCGGGGTGCAGATCTCCGGGGTGCGCTTCTGGAACTTGACCGCGTCGCAGCCGGCGTCGGCGGCCACGTCGATCAGGGCGAGGGCGTTGTCGAGCTCGCCGTTGTGGTTGATGCCGATCTCACCGGTGATGTAGACGGGGTGGCCGGGACCGGCGGTCTTGGAACCGAAGGTGCGCAGACGGGAGTTGGAGCTCATGGCAGGAACTTTCCTTACTTGTTGAGGGAGGGGCCGAGGATCCATGCGGCGATCTCTCGGATCGCGCCGTCACCGCCGGGGAGAGCGGTGACCGCGCGTGCGGCGCCGCGCACGACGTCGTGGGCGCTCGCGACCGCCACGGGCCAGCCGACGAGGCCGAAGCACGGGAGGTCATTGACGTCGTTGCCGACGTAGAGCACGCGCTCGGGAGCGATGCCCTGCTCCTCGCACCACTGCTTGAGTGCGAGGTCCTTGCGGTCGATGCCGTGCAGGACGGGAAGCTTCAGCTTCCTGGCGCGCGCGGCGACGACCGGGTTCTGTTCCGTGGACAGGATCAGCAGCGGGATGCCCGCGTCCCGCAGGGCCGCGATGCCGAGGCCGTCCCCGCGGTGCACGGAGACGAACTCCCGTCCTTCGGAGTCGATCAGCACCCTGTCGTCGGTCTGGGTGCCGTCGAAGTCGAGTACGACCGCGTCGATGTCGTCGCGGGTCGGCAGGGCGTCGGCCCGGCCGGAGTCGAAGAGGGGCGCGAGGGCCCGGGCGCGGGCGAGGTCGTGCGGGTCGTCGATCTCCAGGACGCGCGCCGGGTCCGTGCGGACCAGCTCGGTGCGGCCGAAGAAGCGGTGCTTGTGCTCGCGGAACCCGGTCACGTCCATCGCGTAGACCGCGCCGGTCTCCAGGAGGTCCTGGGGGCGGTCCTGCCGGCGCGGGCGGAACGATTTGTCGTGGTTGACGCCGTACCCGCCGTCGGTGGCGGTGGAGCGTGCGACCTTCGTGCTGCCGCCGACCTGGCCGGTGTGCCGCGCGTCCAGGGCGGCGGGCTCGTCGTCGGCGTCGCGCCACACGAAGCCGTGGAAGGGCGCGACGGTCAGCGCGGTGTCGGCGCCGCCGTCGACGATCGAACCGACCACGCCGTCGACGTCCTCGCGGACGATGAAGGGGCTGGTGCACTGCACGAGCAGGACGACGTCCACGGTGGTGCCGTGCAGTGCCTCGTGGGCGTCCATCGCGTGCAGCACCGCCGCCTCGCTGGTCGCCGTGTCCCCCGCGATGGCCGCGGGCCGCAGGACCACCTCGGCGCCGGCGGCGCGGGCGGCCTCGGCGATCACGTGGTCGTCCGTGGAGACGACGACGTCCGTGACGAGCCGCGCGGCCAGGCACTCGCGGACGGCGCGGGCCACCAGGGGCACGCCGCCGACCGGGGCGAGGTTCTTGGCGGGCACGCCCTTGGAGCCGCCGCGGGCCGGGATGACGGCCAGGACACGGTGTACGGGGGTTCCCGCTGGGTGGGGGTGGGACATGGGGGCTCCTTGAGGGCCAGGAAGGGGGCCTTGCGGGGGGATGCCTCGGGGCGGGGTCACAGCTCGCCCATCCGCCGGATGACGGGGGCCACGCGCTGCACCCCGTGCCGGTAGGCGCCGCGTGCCGCGCTGCGGACGGCCTGGCGCACGGGTCCTGGCCCGCGGTCCGCCGCGGGGGCGCCGGGGAGCGGGGCTCCGTCCGGGCCGAGGTGGTGGCGGGCCAGGATGCCGGGGAGGTAGCCGGGGGCCGTGGTGGGGCTGTAGTACGGGGCGATCGGGGGCAGCGCGGGCTCGGCGAGCAGCGACGCCACGCGGGCCCGTGCCGCGTCGAATGCCTTCTCGTACGTCCCGCCGGGCGCGACGCCCTGCCGTGCGACCCACTCGGGATCGGCATCGGGGCTGTGCCCGGCGTCGATCTCGTCCCAGGACGCCAGGCATCCGGAGCCGATGAAGTGGTGGTTGCCGAGCGCCTCGCGCACCCCGAGGTCGGTGAGGACCACGGTGGGGATGCGGCGGTGCAGGGATTCGAGCGCGGCGGTGGAGCTGACCGTGACGAGCAGGTCGGTACGGTCCAGGACCTCGCCCATGTTGCCGTACACCAGGCGGCAGTTGGGCGGCAGGTCCTCGCCCTTGGCGAGCTTCTGGTAGGGCAGTTCCTCGATGTGCGTGGTGTGCTCGCCGGGCTTGCTGCGCAGCTTGAGCAGGACCTCGCGGTCGGGGTGCATCCGGGCGTGCCGGGCCATGCGGCGCAGCAGGTAGGTCCGGTGGGCGCGGCTGTCCGGCACGGAGGGCTGCGCGGCGAAGACGACCGTGTAGGGGTCGTCCGTCTGATCCTTCGGGTCCTTCTGGTCCTTCTCGCGGTAGGCGGCGCCGCCTAGGAACGGCAGCGCGCTCTCCACGACGCCCGACGCGTCGGCGCCCACGCCCTCGTACACGGCGCGGAAGCGCTCCGCGTCCTGCCGGGAGTTGGCGAGGACGACGTCCGCGCCGTGCCGCAGCAGCAGGCCGTCGGCGAGCTTCTCGTAGACGACGCCGACATAGCCGGTGACGACGACGGGCCGCTTGCCTGAGCCCGTGGTGCCCGTGGCGCCCGTGGAGTCAGCGGCGATCCTGGCGAGTCCGTGCAGGACCGCCTGGACCGCGCCGCCCACGAGGGCGAGCACGATCACGTCGGGCGCTTCGCGCTCCACCTCGCGCAGGAACTCGACGGCGGTGACCTCCCGGAGCGAGTCCGCGCGCACACCGACCTCTTGCAGCTGTCGGACGGTGGGGGTGGCACGGCCGCGCAGGAGGCGTCCGTCGAGGCGCGTGTCCGCGCCCTCGGCGGTGAGGCGGCTCGCGGTGAGCGCACCCCATTTCCACCGGGTGTCGGAGTCGGCGAGCACGGTGATCCGTGTCGTCCCGCTGTTGCTTACTGGCACAGGAAGGACGCTAGGAAGGCATGGAGATTGGCGGCCCAACTCAGGTGCAACAAACGGTTAACAGCACGCCGACGAATGGCGAATCAGCCCGGGAAAGCCCCGGCGGGCAGGCGGGTTAACCATTCCGCCATGCGTCGTTCACCTGGCATCTCACCTTCGGCCAAGACGAATGCCGGGCCGACACCTAACGTCACCCACGTGGTTAAGCTCTCCGTCATCGTGCCGTTCTACAACGTGCAGCAATACGCGCCCGACACCTTGAAGAGTCTGCGGGCGAACGCACGCGAAGACTTCGAATTCATTCTCGTCGACGACTGTTCGAAGGACGAGACTCCAGAGATCCTGGAGCGTGCCGCGCGCGAGCTGCCCGGCGCCGTCCATCTCAGACACGAGACGAACGGCGGTCTGGCGACCGCCCGCAACACGGGCCTTGACGCGGCGCGCGGCGAGTACCTCACCTTCCTGGACGGTGACGACTGGCTCGCGCCCGGTTATTACGCGCAACTCGTGGCCTCCATCGAGCAGTTGGGCTGCGACTTCGTGCGGACCGACCATGTGCAGTGCACCGCTCGGGCCCGCAGCATCCACCGTGTCCCGCACGGCAGGCGCGGCGTCGTCATGCCGCCGCGGGACGTCATCCTGCCCGCCGACCGGTCGACGTCCGTCGACTACGCCTACGCCTGGGCGGGCATCTACCACCGGCGCCTGGCCGACCAGGGCCTGCTGCACTTCACGGACGGCCTGCGCACCGCGGAGGACCGGCCCTGGATCTGGCGGCTGCACCGCGAGGCGGAATCCTTCGCCGCGGTCGGTCTGCTCGGCGTCTTCTACCGGCGCGGGGTCGCCTCGTCCCTGACCCAGATCGGTGACGTACGCCAGCTCGATTTCATTCGGGCATTCGACCAGGTGGTCCGGGAAACGGCCGAGGACAGGGACGCGGACAAACTCCTGCCGAAGGCGGTCCGTACTTACTGCGCGATCATTTCTCACCATCTTGGATCCATCGAAAGGTTCGAGCCACAAGTGGCGCGGAAATTGAAGTCACTGAGTGCGGCCGCCCTGAAGCGGATGCCGCAGGGCGTTCTCGACGACGCCCTCGACTCCATGGACATACAGCGCGCGACCCGCCTGCGCCGTCTTCGCCGGCGACCGGTGTCGGCGGAGGTGGCCGCGTAATGGCGACGACGCAGATCTTCCTCGCGTCCACGCTCTACGGCACCGCGACGCTGGCCGCCGCGATCGACGCCGACCGCTTCGGCCCCGCCGACCGGCGGATCCTCCTGGTCAGCAACAACGCGGCGACACCGGAGACGACCCCCTCCGTGGACGGGATGCCGGGTTTTGAACGCCTGCGGGACCGCTTCGACGACGTACGGTCCTGGAACGAGGCCATCTCGCCCTTCCACCCGGGTGGTTGGGCCCCGCGCGGGGACGACATCCCGATGTGGGAGCGCTACATCCGCCTCCTGTGGGGCCTCGGCGACGACGACGTCGAGCTGGCCGTCGAGTCGATCCAGGTCAACCCGGCCCTGGCCCTCGCGCAGATCTTCACGGGCGCGCCCGTGGACGTCTACGCCGACGGCCTGATGAGCTACGGCCCGACCCGCAACAAGATCGACCCGCTGGTCGGCACGCGGGTGCGGCGCCTGCTGCACCTGGACCTGGTGCCGGGCCTGACCCCGCTGCTCCTGACCGAGTTCGGCGTCGAGCCGGAGATCGTGCCGACCGAGGCGTTCGTGAAGGTGCTCGACCACCTCGCCGTCGGTGAGGACGAGGTGCCGGACCTGCACGAACCCGCCCTGCTCCTGGGCCAGTACCTCTCCGCCCTCGGCATCCTGACCGCCGAGGAGGAGGAAGAGCTGCACGTGCGCATGGTGCGCGGCGCCGCCGAACTGGGCCATACGCGCGTGGTGTTCAAGCCGCACCCGACGGCCCCGGCCCGCTGGTCGCGCCTCCTGGAGAAGGAGGCGGAGGCGATCGGCGTGGAGCTGACCGTCCTCGACTCGCCGGTCCTCGCCGAGGTCCTGTACCAGCGGATGCGGCCCGCGCTCGTCGTCGGCTGCTTCTCGACGGCGCTGCTCACCGCGTCCGCGCTCTACGGCCTGCCCGTGGCCCGCACGGGCACGGAGACCCTCCTGGAGCGGCTCGCGCCCTACCAGAACAGCAACCGGGTGCCGGTCACCATCGTGGACGCGCTGATCCCCGACCTCGCCGACAAGGGCGCGGTCACCGGACGGCAGCCGGGCATGCCGGTCGCCGACCTGGGCGAACTGCTGGTCGCCGTGGGCTTCGCCATGCAGCCGCAGATCTATCCGCGCCGGCGCACGGCCGCCGAGCGGTATCTCTCGACGCACCTCACGCCGCACACCTGGCGGTACTTCAAGCGGCGCCGCCTCACGGCCCTCGCCCTGCCCGGAGCGCTGCCCTCGCAGCTCTCGTTCATCCCGCGCAACGCGGCCGTACGCCGGGTCGCGCGCCGCGCCCGTTCGGTCCAGCGCTCCATCAAGCGGACCGCACTCGGATGACCTCTCCCGGAACCACGCTCCCGCAGCACGTCGCGGGGCCGGACACCGCCGCCCCGCTCCCGCGCACCGCTCCGGCCCCGCCCGGCAGACGCGCGCGGCCCCGCCTCAGGGCCCTGGACGGGCTGCGGCTCGTGGCGGCCCTGATGGTCGCGGCCTACCACTACGGCGGGCGTGACGGCGAGATCAGCGAGGCCTGGGGCAGCTCGCCGCAGACGCAGTTCCCCACGGCGCACGGCTGGTTCGCCTACGGCTGCCTGGGCGTGCAGATCTTCTTCGTGATCAGCGGCTTCGTGATCTGCATGAGCGGCTGGGGGCGTCCGCTGCGCGCGTTCTTCGCCTCCCGCGCCTCGCGGCTGCTGCCCTCGTACTGGGCAGCGATCGTCCTGGTGACGGCGGTCTTCGCACTGCCGGTGGTGGCGTACGAGGCGGTCTCGCCCAGCGACGCCCTGGTGAACCTGACCATGCTCCAGCAGCCGCTCGGCGTGGACCGGGTCCTCGGCGTGTGCTGGACGCTCTGGGCCGAGCTGCGCTTCTACGCCCTGTTCGCGCTCTGCGTGGTCATGCCGGGCGCCGACCGGGCCCGGGTGATCCTGTTCTGCGCGGTGTGGACCCTGGCCGCGGTCGTCGCGGAGGGCGCGAACGAGCCGCTGCTCGACCTCGTCCTGATGCCCGAGTACGCCCCCTTCTTCGTCGGCGGCATCGGCATCTACCTCGTCCACCGCGACCGCAAGGACCTCACGGCCTGGGGGATCGTGGGGGTCAGCTGGCTGATCGGGCAGCACTACGCGGTCTCGCGCCTGTGGCACGCGCCGAACCCCGATTTCTTCTCCTACCGCACGTCCTTCGGCATCATCGCGGTCGTGACGGCGGGCTTCGCGGCGGTGCTCCTGATCGCGCTCGGCGCGCTGCACCGGGCCGACTGGAAGTGGCTGACGGTGGCGGGCGCCCTGACGTACCCGTTCTACCTGGTGCACGAGCACCTGGGCTGGGTGACCGTGGGCGCGCTGCACCGCGGGCTCGGACTTCCCTCGTACGCGACCTTCGGGCTGACGATCGCGGCGATGCTGCTGCTCGCGTGGCTGCTGAACCGTTTCGTCGAGGAGCGGCTCACGCCGTTGATCCGCAACGGGCTCATGACCCGGAAATAGGTGACGCGGCCGGTCCGGGGCGGGCTCACGCCCCGGGAGCAGCGGCTTCCCCGGCTCCGGGGGCGGCGTCGCCCGCCGCCGCGCGGGCGACGTCCATCGCCTCGCCCATCACGGTCTCGGCCTCGCCCATCGCGTTCACCAGCTCCTGGACCAGGCGGTCCAAGGTCTCACCCGGGTCTTCGTCCATGGCGTCCATGGGCCCAGCCTACGGTTCCAGGAGCGTCGCCCCGATCCCGGCGACCACCGCGGTGAGGCCCTTCTCGAACCCCGCGTCGAAGTCGCGGAACAGCTCGTGTCCCGCGGCCGCCGCCAGCGGATAGCCGTCCAGGCGCCGCGCGCGGGCCTCCAGGTCGTAACCGCCCTCCTCCTTCGCGGGGTCGGGGCCCATGGACTGCTCCTCGATCACGTAGCCGATCGTGAAGCTGTACGCCGTGAGCCAGGCGCGGGCCGCGCCGCCCGGCGTGAAGCCGCCGTCGGTGAGCCGGCGCAGATGGGCCTCCATGGGGGCCGCGTACGACAGGTCCGTGAAGTGCGTGCCGCTGTAGACCTTCGCGCCGTCGCGGTACTTGAGCAGATGGCGCCGCAGGCCCCGCATGGCCGCGGCCAGCGACTGCGACCAGTCGGCGCCGGGCGGCGCGTCCGCCGCGAACTCCTCGTTCATGCGCCGCAGCATCACCGTCGCCATCTCGTCGAGCAGCGCCTGCTTGTCCTTGAAGTGCCAGTACAGAGCGGGCGCCTTGACGTCCAGTTCCTTGGCGATGGCGCGCAGGGAGAGGCCGTCGAGGCCCGTTTCGTTCAGGAGCTCCAGGGCGGTGCTCGCCACACGGGCGCGGTCCAGGGGTGTCGTAGCCACCTTGACAATTTAACACCGTTAAGCGCAGGCTCTGGAGCATGGAACTTAACACCGTTAAGGAGCGGGCTGCCCGGAGCGGCGCTTCCGCCGTCGAGACCGACGTACTGATCGTGGGCGCGGGCCCCACCGGCCTGACCCTGGCCTGCGACCTCGCGCGGCGCGGCGTCCGCGCACTGGTCGTCGAGCGGTCCAGCGCCCTCTTCCCCGGCTCCCGCGGCAAGGGCGTCCAGCCCCGCACCCAGGAGGTCTTCGACGACCTCGGGATCATCGCCGCGGCCGAGGCGGCGGGCGGCCCCTACCCCGTCGGCATGGTCTGGCGGGACGGCGAGCGGCAGGGCGAGCACCGGATGTTCGACGAGAAGGGCCCCACGCAGGACGCCCCGTACGACCGGCCGCTGATGCTCCCCCAGTGGCGCACGCAGGAGATCCTGTACGCCCGCCTGAAGGAACTCGGCGGTGACGACGTCCGGTTCGGCGCCGGGCTGACCGACCTGGCCCAGGACGCGCGGGGCGTCACCGCACGGCTCGCGGACGGCGGAGTCGTCCGCGCCGCGTACGCCGTGGCGGCGGACGGCGGCCGCTCGACCGTGCGCGCGGCGCTCGGCATCGGCATGACGGGCGAGAGCGTCGACCCGCATCCGGTCCTGGTCGCCGACGTCCGCGTCCCCACCCTGGACCGCGACCACTGGCACATGTTCCCGCCCGCCGCGGAGGGCGGCGGCGCCCTGGCGATCTGCCCGCTGGCGGGCACGCCGGACTTCCAGCTGACGGCCCAGTTCACGGACGGGAGCGCCCCCGACACCTCGCTCGACGGCGTACGCGCGGTCGTGGCCGCCCGTACGCATCTCGCCGCCGACGCGGTGACCGAGGTGCGCTGGGCCTCCGACTTCCGGCCGCGCGCGGCGATGGCGGACCGGTTCCGCGCGGGCCGCGTGTTCCTCGCGGGGGACGCGGCGCACGTGCACTCACCGGCGGGCGGGCAGGGCCTGAACACCAGCGTGCAGGACGCCTACAACCTGGGGTGGAAGCTGGGCGCGGTCCTGCGGGACGGCGCGCCCGCGGAGCTCCTGGACACCTACGAGGCCGAGCGGATGCCGGTGGCCGAGCGGATGCTGGGCCTGTCCACCCGCATCCACCGGGGCGAGGAGCGGCGCGGGGACGCCACCCGTCAACTGGGCCTCGGCTACCGGGGCGGCCCCTTGGCCGTGGAGACCCGGGACGGCCTCGCCGAGGAGGCGCTGCGGGCCGGCGACCGTGCGCCGGACGGGCCGTGCGGCGGCGGGGGGCGGCTGTTCGACGTGTTCAGGGGACCGCACTTCACGCTCCTCGCGGTCGGCACGGACGCGGAACTCCCGTCCCTGGCCGCGGGATGGGGCCGCGTCCACCGGATCGAGGCCTACGCACCGTACGGAAAGGGCCTGTTCCTGGTGCGCCCGGACGGGTACGTGGGCTGGGCGGGCGAGGACGCGACGGGTCTGACGGAGTACGTCGGGCTGGTCCACGGAGGCGCGGCCCGCCACGGCGGTTGACCTCTATCTAAGTTGAGGTTCTACGTTCTGGGCATGGACACCTTCACGTACTCCCACAGCGACGAAGACCTCATCGACCAGCCCGTCGGCTACTGGGCGTCGGCCGCGGGCGAAGCCGTCGTCCACCACATCCGCACCATGCTGGCCGAGGCCGGGCTCACCCAGCCCCAGTGGTGGATCCTGAACCAGATCGACACCGAGGGCGGCCGGGACAAGACCGCCGTCGTGGCGACCCTGCGCGGCTATCTGAACACCGGCGACGGCGCCCTGCTCCACGACATCAGCGCCCTGCACGACCGCGCCCTGCTCACCGAGGACATCGGCGGGCGGCTGCGCCTCTCCGAGGAGGGGCGCAGGCTCCGGGACGAGACCGCGGGGCGCCAGGGGAAGGTGCGCGCGGAGATCCACGAGGGCATCTCGGACGAGGAGTACGTCCGGACGCTCAAGGTCCTCCAGCGCATGATCCACAACGTGGGCGGGGCGGCCTGGCACCACTGAGGCCGGCCTTCGGTGCCGCCCGGCCACCGAGCCGCCGCCGCTCGGCCGCCGAGCCGCTACCGCTCAGCCACCGGCGAGCGAGAGCTTCGCCGCGAACCCGAGGAACAGCGCGCCCGCCGCCGAAGTGGCTCCCGCCGAGAGCCGCTTGCGGCGGCGGAAGGCGGCCGACAGCTTGGTGCCGCTGAAGATCAGGGCGGTCAGGTACAGGACGCTCGCCAGCTGGGCGAGGACGCCGAGCACCAGGAAGGAGAGCGCGGGATAGGCGTATCCCGGGTCGACGAACTGCACGAAGAAGGCGATGAAGAAGAGGATGGCCTTCGGGTTGAGCAGGCTGATCACCAGGGCCCTGCGGAACGGCCGCTCGGCCGCGCCCTCCTGCGCCTGCGGAACCGCGTCGGCCACCGGCTGCCGGCGCTCGCGCCACAGCGCCAGGGCCGCCCGCAGCATCCCGATCGCCAGCCAGGTCAGATATCCGGCACCGGCGTACTTCACGATCCCGAACAACACCGCGTTGCCTTGGAGGAGCGAGGCCACACCGGCGGCCGACAGCGTCATCAGGACGGCGTCGCCGCACCAGACGCCCGCCGCGGCGGTATAGCCCGTGCGGACGCCGCGGCGCGCGGCGACGGAGAGCACGTACAGCGAGTTCGGCCCCGGCAGCAGAATGATCAGGGCGAGGCCCGCGAGATAGGTCGGAAGATCGGTGACACCCAGCATGGGGCGGAGTCTCGCACGCGCGTACGACATGAAGGATGGGGTGTCCGCACAGCGGACACCCGCGTCCCGTCAGAAGACGTCCGAGGGTTCGTACGCCCCCCAGACCTCCCGCAGTGCGTCGCAGACCTCGCCCACGGTGGCCCGCGCCCGCAGCGCGTCCTTCATCGGGTGCAGGACGTTCGCCTCGCCCTTCGCCGCCTCCTGGAGCGAGGAGAGCGCCGCGTCCACGGCCGCCTGGTCGCGCTCGGCCCGCAACCGCGCGAGGCGGGCCGCCTGCTGGGCCTCGATGGCGGGGTCGACGCGCAGGGGTTCGTAGGGCTCCTCGGCGTCCAGCCGGAAGCGGTTGAGGCCGACCACGACGCGCTCGCCGGAGTCGGTCTCCTGGGCGATGCGGTAGGCGCTGCGCTCGATCTCGCTCTTCTGGAAGCCGTTCTCGATGGCGGCCACCGCGCCGCCCATGTCCTCGACGCGCTCCATGAGGCCGAGGATCGCCTCCTCGATGTCGTCCGTCATCTTCTCGACCACGTACGACCCGGCGAACGGGTCGACCGTGGCGGTCACGTCCGTCTCGTACGCCAGGACCTGCTGGGTGCGCAGGGCCAGGCGCGCGCTCTTGTCGGTCGGCAGCGCGATCGCCTCGTCGAAGGAGTTCGTGTGCAGGGACTGGGTGCCGCCGAGCACCGCGCCCAGGCCCTGGACGGCGACCCGGACGAGGTTCACCTCGGGCTGCTGGGCGGTGAGCTGGACCCCGGCCGTCTGGGTGTGGAAGCGCAGCATCAGCGACTTGGGGTTCTTCGCGCCGAACTCCTCGCGCATCACGCGGGCCCAGACCCGGCGCGCGGCACGGAACTTGGCGACCTCCTCCAGGAGCGTCGTGCGCGCCACGAAGAAGAAGGACAGGCGGGGCGCGAAGTCGTCCACGTCCATGCCCGCGGCGACCGCCGTGCGGACGTACTCGATGCCGTCGGCGAGGGTGAAGGCGATCTCCTGCGCGGGCGTCGCGCCCGCCTCGGCCATGTGATAGCCGGAGATCGAGATGGTGTTCCACTTCGGCAGCTCGGCCCGGCAGTACCGGAAGATGTCCGCGATCAGGCGCAGCGACGGCTTGGGCGGGAAGATGTACGTGCCGCGCGCGATGTACTCCTTCAGGACGTCGTTCTGGATCGTGCCGGTCAGCTCGCCCGCGTCGACGCCCTGCTCCTCGGCGACCAGTTGGTACATCAGGAGCAGCAGGGCGGCCGGGGCGTTGATCGTCATCGACGTCGACACCTGGTCCAGCGGGATGCCGTCGAACAGGATCCGCATGTCGTCGACCGAGTCGACCGCCACGCCGACCTTGCCGACCTCGCCGCTCGCGAGCGGCGCGTCGCTGTCGTGGCCCATCTGCGTGGGCAGGTCGAAGGCGACGGAGAGGCCCGCGGTGCCGTTCGCGATCAGCTGTTTGTAGCGCGCGTTGGACTCGACGGCCGTGCCGAAGCCCGCGTACTGGCGCATCGTCCAGGGGCGGCCGGTGTACATCGACGGGTAGACGCCGCGCGTGAAGGGGTAGGCGCCGGGGGCGCCCAGCTTCGTCGCGGGGTCCCAGCCGTCGAGGGCCTCCGGGCCGTACACGGGCTCGAAGGGCAGTCCGGATTCCGACTCACGCGCCATCGCTCTGTGCCTCCTGCCAGAGATCCTTCGTTACTTCTCCGGTATAGCGGTGCTCCTCCAGCATGGGGCAACGTTCAGGGGTGGTCACTCGCGGGGAACACTCTCGGCGAGTCTGTCGATCGGTCGAGCGATGACGGGGGTCATTGTGCGCAAGGGTGCGATAGCCGTGGGGGCCGTGGTCGCGGTCGCCCTGGTGGGCGGATGCAAGGCACAGGCGGTCGACTCGGACGGCAAGGCGCAGCCGGTCCGGATCTCCCCGACGAAGACGGACGCGGGCGGACCGGGCGACGCGGACGCGCCGGAGCGCCAGGAGCGGACCCCGGCCTCGAAGCCCGCGTCGAAGCCGACGTCGAAGCCGAAGCCGACGCCGCCCCCGAAGATCCTGCTCGCCCCGGGGCAGCGCGGCGACCAGGTGCGCGAGATGCAGGCGAGGCTCCGCCAGATCGCCTGGTTCTTCGACAACCCCTCGGGCACGTACGGCCCGGCCACGACCTCGGCGGTCAAGGGGTTCCAGGTCAAGCGCGGGCTGCCCGGCACGGGCACGGCGGACACGGTCACCTGGCGGAAGCTGGTCGACATGACCCGCGAGCCCACGAAGTACGAGCTCTACTCGGGCGGCGGCATCCCGGCGTCGAAGCCCGACAAGCGCTGCATGACCGGCCGTGTGCTGTGCATCAGCAAGGAGAGCCGGACGCTGACCTGGATGATCGACGGCAGGACCGTCTCGACGATGGACGTGCGCTTCGGCTCGCAGTACACGCCCACCCGCGACGGCACGTTCACCGTCTACTGGAAGTCCCGGCACCACGTCTCGACGCTGTACGACAGCTCCATGCCGTACGCGATGTTCTTCAGCGGCGGCCAGGCCGTGCACTACTCGTCGGACTTCGCGGCGACCGGCTACAACGGCGCGTCGCACGGCTGTGTGAACGTACGGGACGAGAAGAAGATCGCGAGCCTGTTCGCGCAGGTGAAGAAGGGCGACAAGGTCGTCGTCTACAAGTGAGGCGCGAGAGCGGGCCGATTAATCAGCGTGGGCGGGATCGGGGGAACGTCTCCCGCCCACGCTGGTGGCACTGAGCCAAAGGTACGGGGGGAACCCCTGGCTCGTGCGCGGGCCGATGACCAGTCGGCTCACTTCTTACTGCGTCACTGCTCCGAAAAACGTCACACCCGCGGTCCGCGGGGCTTTCCGGCAGGTCAGGAGCCGGACGAGGAGCCGGGCAGCACGGGCTGCGCGCTGTACGAGGCGGTGGGTGCGGGCGCCGGGTGCGGGAACGAGGGCGCGATGACCGGCGGGACGGGCCTGCTGCCGCCGTTGCCCCAGTGGTCGTTGCCGCCGCCGGTGGGTCCGTCGCCGCCCTTGTCGTCGTCCCCGTCGCCGGCCTTGTCGTCGTTGTCGCCGCCGTTGCCGTTGTCGCCGTTGCCGCCGGTGGGCTCGCGGTCGCCGCCCGATCCGCCCAGGACGCGGCCGCAGAACTCGGTCACCCGCTGGGGTCCCTTGGCTGCTTCCTCCAGGCGGCGCCTCTTCTCGCCCTGGAGCTCCCCGCTGCGGTAGTCGCGGCAGGCGGAGACCGCCTTGCGGTACCAGTTGCCCGCTTCGTCCTCGCGCCCCGGGTCGCCGGAGCCGGGCTGCTCGGTGCCCGCCGTGCCCTTGGACGCGCCTTCCTCGTCCCCGGTCTCCTGCCGCGGCGGCGCGCTGCTGCCGGGGGCGGGCGAGGAGTCTTCCGGCGCGGTGGTCACGTCGTCGGGCTCCACGTCCGGGCTGTCGCTCACCTCACCCGACGGGGAGGAGAGCGGCTCGGGCGAGGCGACGGACGACGCGGAGGCCGCGGGGCCCGGCTGGTGCCGGTCGCCGAACGGCGAGGGCAGCACGCCCGTACCGGCCGCGACCGCGACTCCGCCGATCATGCAGCCGGCGAGCACGGCGGCCAGTCCGTACCGCAGGGGGCCGGTCCAGCGCGCGGGGCGCGCAGGCGCGGCCGAGTGTCCGATGTGAACGGTTTCGCCCGCTCCCACGCGCGTAGACGTCGTTCGGGCCTTGGAGCCACGGGCCTCCCGGAACGCCGCGAGCGCGGCGGCCTCACCGGGGAGTTCGGCGGAGACGTCGGCCGGTACGACGGAGCCCGCGCGGTCGTCCGCCGCCAGCGAGGCCAAGGCCTTGGCCAGCTCCGCGGCCTGCTCGCGCGCGTGAAGGTCGGAGCCGTCGATGGACTCACCGCTCAGCAAACGCTCCGCCGCGTCGCGGTCCAGCCACCTGTAATCCTCGTCGGCCATCACATGTCCTTCTGCGCCCGGACACGCGAATGCGTCACACCGGCGGGTGTCACCGCCCGCCCACGCCGCTCCCTCTGGGGCGGCACGGCGTCCAGCGCGCCCTCGCTCTGCGGGCCGTCCGCGCCGAGCAGTTCCGCGAGCCGCTTCAGGCCGCGGTGCGCGGCGGTGCGGACTGCGCCGGGGCGCTTGCCGAGGGTCTGGGCCGCGCTCTTGGCGTCGAGGCCGACGACGACCCGGAGCACGACCGCTTCCGCCTGGTCCTGCGGGAGCTGGGCTATCAACGCGAGGGCGTCACCGGTGGCGAGGGATTCCATCGCCTCGTCCGCGGTGTCGGCGTCGCCGGGCTTTCCGGTGAGCTCGGTCTCGTCGCCGCCTATCGCCGGGCGGCGGCCCCGCATGCGTATGTGGTCGAGGGCGCGGTTGCGCGCTATGCGTGCGGCCCAGCCGCGGAAGCGGTCCGCGTCGCCGCTGAACCGCTCGATGTCGCGGGCTATCTGCAGCCAGGCCTCGGACGCGACGTCCTCCGCGTCCAGGTCTCCGACCAGCGTGCGCACGTAGCCCAGCAGCCGCGGGTGCACGGCGCGGTACACAGTCCGGAACGCGGTCTCGTCCCCGTCCTGCGCCGCAAGCACCGCGGCGGTCAGTTCCGCGTCGTCCCCCAGCACAACTTCTCCCTATGCGCCTACACCGGCTGCGGTTCTGACCCCGCAGCCTGGCGCGAAGCAGCACGCTACGGGCTGAAGTGGGCCCGCGTCCATGTTTGGTACAACGTGCAACTAGCGCGTGACAGAACGCGGTGTGACAGAAAACGCACCCGCGGCGCTGAAGGGAGTACGGGCCGCGTGCGGTCCGTCCGCGTGACGGCCGGGGTCTCTCCTGTGGGGGGTGGCGACCCCGGCCGCTCACCTTGGCGGGGCCGACAGCTGTCCCCCCGACTCCTTTCATCTGCGGCCCTCCTGTGGCTGATCGCGCAGTTCCCCGCGCCCCTGAAGGGGCGCCCTTTGGGGGCGCGGGGAACTGCGCGAACGGCCCCCACGCACGTGCAGACGAAGAGCGAGGGAAGCGGGGGGCCGGTTCAAGCCCCCCGGCAAGGGGTCAGCGCCAGTCGTCCCGCGGCCGCGTAGGCGGACGCGAAGCCCCGGCCCGCAGGGCCGAGCGGAACGCGGCCACAGCCCGGAGCTGGGCCTGCGCATCCACCCGCTCCACCCGCATCGCCCCGGCGAGCAACACCACGAGCCGGGGCGGCTTCACCGCAGACCGCCCAGCTGCCGCGCGAGCCGCCGAAGCCCCCGGTACGCCGCGGTCCGCACCGCCCCGGGCCGCTTGCCGAGCACCCGCGCCGCCGTCGGGGCGTCGAGCCCGACCACGACCCGCAGCAGCACCGCCTCCGCCTGATCCCGCGGCAACCCGGCGATCAGGGCGAGCGCCTCCTCCGTGGAGATCGACTCCAGCGCCTGCTCGGACGTGCTGTGCGGCCCGGGAAGATCGAGTACGTCCTGTTCGAGGGGGGACGGCCGCGGCCTGACCTTCTGGCGCCGCAGATGGTCGAGCGCCCGGTGGCGGGCGATCGTCGCCGTCCAGCCCCGGAACCCGGCGCCGTCCCCGCGGAACCGCCCCAGATCCCGGGCGATCTCCAGCCAGGCCTCGGCCGCGATGTCCTCGGCGACCTCGCCGTGGTGGCCGACCAGGCCCCGCAGATAGCCGACGAGCCCCGGCTGCACCAGGCGGTAGGCCACCGCGAAGGCCGCCTCGTCGCCCTCCTGTGCCCGCGCCACCGCGGCACCGAGCTCCTCGTCCCGCGCCCGTGCGCGACGGGGTTCCCCTCCTCGACCCACGCTTTCCCATCCGTACCGACGCGACACAGCTCACCGTGTCCGTGCCCCCACGCTGAGCTGCGCCAGGACCCGCGGAAATGTCACAGGCCGGAGGAGAGAGCGGCCGGTGTCAGACCTCGAACAGCGAGCCGCCGCCCCGGCCCATGCCGAGCGCTTCGAGGTCCAGGACCAGGGACGGGTCGGGCACGCGCGCGCCGACCGGCTTGCCGTAGTCGGACATCCGCATCTCCATCTGCTCGTCGCCCCGCGTCTGCGCCATGCCGACCAGATACGCCTTGCCGCCCGTCGCCACGTACGCCGTCATGTCGTGGCCGCCGTCCGTCGCGGTCAGCGGGGTGACCTTCTCCCCGTGCCACCGCCGGTCCGGCAGCGCGCGGGCGCCGTTCATCTCGGTGTCCGTGCCGTTGCCCAGCTGCCCGAAGACCTTGTCGAGGTCGCACATCCTCGTCGGGGACGCGGCACCCGAACTCCCGGTCCCCTTCGGCATCTTCATGTACTTGCCGCGCGCCAGCGCCGTCCGCTCCCTGGCCCTGGCGGCGATCTGCGGCCCCCGCGTCACGGCGGCGTCGCGGATCGCGTCGAGCGACGCGTCCGAGAACTTGATGTAGGCCTCTCCTCCGGCGACCATGACCAACTCGCCCCGCTGCATGGGCCCGGAGTCGAACGTGCCCGTGCAGTTGTTGCGCCGGTCCATGTGGACCGAGACCTCCTGATGCCCCTTGGGCGTGTTCATCTCGACCCCGATGCGTACGGAGTCGGCGTTCTTCAGCAGCTCAAGGGCCTCCCGCCCGAGCCGCTCGCCGCGCACCTGGTCGGCGGGGGCCGGCGTCTTGGACGGCGTCCGCTCGACCAGCCCCTCGTAGACCTTCCCCCCGCCCCCGGTGCCGCAGGAGGCCAGCGCCCCCGTCACGAGACAGCAGGCGATTCCCCGCGCCCACCGGCGTCTCTTCTCGCGCACCGAACCCGTAGCCCCCACAGTCCCCACCCACACTCTTCGTTCACAGCTGTCACGTGGTCCAGCGCAATGATCCGTCCATCCGTCACACCCCGGGACTGCGGGATACGTCACGTCACATTTCCCCCGCCCGCATACAACCGTTTGGCGCTTCGGGCAGTCGTAAGCACTCGTTGTTGGCCAACCGTTCAACCGGCAATTCCGCTAAGGGGTGGGGCATTTGAGCCCGCGCAAACCGCGCGAAGCAGCGCGAAGCACGCACGCGTACCGGCCACTGAGTCTCAAGCGCAGGGCGTGGCTGACGATCGGCGCCGTCGTACTGGGGGGCGCGGGGGCCGTCACGTACGCGATGGCCGATCCCTCCGCCGGGGATCAGCCGGGCGACGCCGCACGCGGGAAGCGCCCGGTGAGCGTGCACGACATCGCGCTCAAGGCCGACGGCGCCGCGAAGAGGGAGCTGGCACGCACGTCGACCGAGCAGTTCTCGCTGCTCGGCGTCTCGTGGACCGGCGCGACGAAGGAGCTCGACGGCACCGCCCAGGTCCGCACCCGCTCGGTCGGGGGCGCCAAGTGGAGCGGCTGGCGGAACCTCGACCTGGAGCTGCACCCGGCCGAGAAGACCGAGGCGGACACCCGGGCCGCGTCCGATCCGCTGTGGGTGGGCCCCTCGGACGGTGTGGAGGTCCGCGTGGTCGCGGCCGACGGCACCGCGAGCGCCGCGCTGCCCAAGGGACTTGAGGTCAACCTCGTGGACCCGGGCGTGACGGCCAAGGAGGCGAAGAACCCGGCCCTCGACGGTTCGGCGATGGCGCCGGCGGCGTTCGCGGCCGACGAGACCCCCGTACCGCCCGACCCGGGTTCGGGCGGCGGCTCCGGATCGCCCGAGCCGTCGGAGGCCCCCTCGGAGGCCCCCTCGTCACCGGAGCCGACCACGTCGGACCCCGGCGGCGAACCGCCCACCTCCCCCGCCCCCTCGGGTTCGCCGACCCCCGACCCGGAACCCACGGTTCCGTCGGCTCCGCCGTCCACCGTCACCAAGCCGCCGGTCATCGGCAGGGCCGCCTGGGGCGCCGACGAATCCCTCGTCAAGGACCCGCCGGAGTACATCGAGAAGGTCAAGGCGGTCTTCGTCCACCACACGGTCGGCACGAACGACTACAGCTGCGCCCAGTCGGCGTCCCTGGTCCGCGGGATCATGGCGTACCACGTGGAGACCGAGCGCTGGAACGACCTCGGCTACAACTTCCTCGTGGACAAGTGCGGCCAGATCTTCGAGGGCCGCGGCGGCGGCACCGATCTGCCGGTGCGCGGCGCGCACACGTACGGCTTCAACGGCGAGTCCGCGGGCATCGCGGTCCTCGGTGACTTCGAGGGCAACGAGAACCCGGCCCCGGGCGAGACGTACAAGAAGGCGGGCAAGCCGACCCGCGCCGCGCTGGAGTCGGTCTCGCGCGTGGCGGCCTGGAAGCTGGGCCAGTACGGCGGCGACCCGTCGGGCAAGGTCACGCTGACGGCGGCCGACGACACCGGCGTGTGGAAGAAGGGCGACACCCCGTCGCTCAACACGGTCTCGGGCCACCGCGACGGCTTCGCGACCGCCTGCCCCGGCAAGAACCTGTACTCCAAGCTCGCCGAGATCCGCCGCTACGCCACCGGCGCGGGCCGCAACTCCGCGATCCCGACGGCGGACTTCAACCGCGACGGCATCACGGACCTGGTGGCGGGCACCCCCAAGGCCTCGGGCGGCGTCGGCTCGCTGACGATCGTGCCCGGCGGTCTGGACGGCCCGGTGGCCGGCTCCAAGAAGACCCTGACCCAGTCGAGCCCCGGCGTCCCCGGCGCCTCCGAGGCGGGCGACAACTGGGCCGCGGCCACGGCGTGGGGCGACATCAACGGCGACGGACACGCGGACCTGGCGATCGGCGCCCCCGGCGAGGACGACACCACGAACAAGGACCGCGGCGCGGTCACGATCCTCTACGGCCCCGCCTTCGACACCGGCACGGACATGCAGCTGGCGGACGACTTCCACTACCCGGGCGCCAGGTTCGGCTCGGCCGTGGCGGTCGGTGACTTCAACGCCGACGGCAAGGCGGACGTCTTCTCGGCGTCCACCGGCACCGGCGGCACCTGGGCGGCGCGCTTCAAGGCGGGCAGCGAGGTGGGCGGCACCCTGACCTCGGGCGACACCGCCCTCTCGTACGCCGACGCCGCGTCCGGCGACTTCAACCGCGACGGCTACGCGGACGTGGCCCTGAACTACCGCGACCAGTCGGGCGTCGGCCGCGTCCAGTGGTTCAAGGGCACCCGGTCCGGCCTGAGCCGGGTCGGCGCGCTCTCGGTCAAGGGCGGCCGCTCGGTGGCCGTGGGCGACGTGAACGGCAACGGCTACGACGACCTGGTCGTCGGCCAGCCGTACACGGCCGAGTCGGGCGCCTTCGCGGGCGGCCAGGTGACGGTCGTCCCCGGCACCTCGACGGGCTTCACGACGACGGGCCTCAAGACGGTCCACCAGGACACGTCCGGGGTCCCGGGCGCCGCCGAGTCGGGCGACGCGATGGGCTGGTCGGTCTCGGCGGGCGACTTCAACCTGGACGGGTACGCGGACGTCCTGGCGGGCGCGCCGAACGAGGACATCACGCGCTCCGGTGCGGCCAGGAAGGACGCGGGCACCTCGCTCCTCCTGAAGGGCACCTCCGCCGGTCTGACCGGCACCGGCGCCCAGGCCTTCTCGCAGGACACGGAGGGCGTCCCGGGCTCCACGGAGTCCGCCGACCGCCTGGGCTCCTCGGTGCTGCTGGCCGACCTGTCGGGCTTCGGCCGCGCGGACCTCGCCATCGGCGTGGACGGCGAGGACGCGGGCAACGGCACGATCCTCCAGCTGGACAGCGGTGCCTCCGGCGTCTCGGCGTCGGGCGGCGTCTACTACGGGCAGCCGCAGCTGGGCACTCCGGCGGCGGCCCACTTGGGCGAGACGCTGACGCCGTAGAGCGCTCCGTCACACCAGGGGGAAGGGGCGCGGCCGCCGGTGCGGCCGCGCCCCTTCGCCGTACGAGGTGCCGCGCCCCTTCGCCGTACGGGTGCCGGGACGTTTCCTCACCACCACCCCCGGTTGAGCGCGACGACGAACCGTCCGACGACTCCCCTGCGCCGCGGGGAGACCCGGAACTCCTGGTGCTCGTCACCGCGGTGGACCGTCAGGCGGCGCCCGTCCGCGCGGAGCTCGGCCGCACACGTGCGGCGCGGCGCGTCCAGGACGAGCCCGGTGGGAACGTCCACGAGCCGGTTGTGCGCGAAGACCAGCACGCGCCGGTTGGTCAGCACGACGAAGCAGCTGTCGTACCCGCCCGAGGTGCGGGAGGAAGCGCCGCGGGCGAGCCGCCTGGCAGGGAAGACCGCGGTCAGCTCCTCGCCGTCGTCCAGCAGGGCCCGTACGCGTCCCGGCTGCTTCCAGGCCTGCTCACCGGCCAGCACGAGCCATACGCACCCGCTGGTGAGACCGGCGGCGAGCGGCTGCGACGGATGCCCGAACGCGGCATGGGCCAGGACGGACACCAGAGGCGTGACCCCCAGGCTCCACAGGACAAGGCCGAGCCGGCCCCACGCCCCGCGCCGACGCGCCCGCGACAGTCGTGCCCCGAAGTCGCTCAGACCCTGCTCCCCCGCTCCCGCCGCGAGACCACGGCCCGCAGGACGCGCCGCCCCTCGGTGGACAGGTCGAGCGCCTGGCGCAGCCCGCCCGTGCCCGGGTCCTGCTGGGCGAGGATCTCCAGGATCCGCACCTGGCGCCGCAACTCGGCGGCGACCAGCGGCGACATGCCCTCCGTGCGTCCCGCGCGCCGCGCGTCCACGCTCGACGGGCCCGCGCCCGCGTCCGGCACGGTGTCCAGCAGGCGGTGGATCTGGAGGGCGGCGACGGAGCAGGCGTCGGCCCATTCGCGCAGCCCCGCGGCGGACCGCCGGGAGGGCACGGCGCCGAGCATGCGGTGGGCGAGGGTGCTCGCCTCGTCCGCGGACGGGTCCTCCAGGACGTCGGCGCCGCCCAGCGTCATCCGCGCCTCCACGAGCGCCGCGTCCCAGGGCACGCCCTCGGCGAGGCCGGCCCACAGGGGGCGCAGGACCTCGTCACCGCCGCCCAGGAGCGGTACACACCGGTCGAGGCAGGCGAGCCCGCTCGCCGCCAGACCCCTCTCGTCGGCCTCGGCAATCAGCTCGACCAGACTCGCGCCGCCCATGTCGTACGCCTCCCGTTGCGGACCATGTTTGACCCCTACTGCGTTCGGACCCGCGGGAACGTCACTGCGGCACCACGCCGAGCCGGTCGAGGAAGCGGAAGAAGAGCTCCTCCGCCGAGGGTTCCGCCGCCGCGTTCAGCACGTCGAGGAGCGCTGCGGGCTTCACCGTCCGGCCCGACTCCGCCGCCCAGGTCACCGCGCGGTCCGCCGCGTCGCGCGGTTCGAGGAAGTAGTCGTCCAGGCTGAGGCCGTCGTCGCCCAGATACCCGGCCATCGCCTCGCGGGCCAGGCACGTCGTCCAGACGCCGCTCTCCGGGGCCGCCGCCTCGACGACCACGCAGTCGCTGTCCATGACGTAACCGAACAGGGCGGGCGATCCCGTCTCCAGGGCCAGGGTGTTCATGTTGCCGACGTCGCGCGTGCCCTCGCCGCCCGGCACCTCCCACACCTGCCAGCCGTCGTCCCGTGAGACGAGGAGGCTCAGCTCGTCGCGCACCGCCGACACCGCCGCGAGCTCCACGAGTGGCCGTTCACTCCTGCCCACGACGTAGTAACCCCAGTAGCCCATGCCCGCGTCCCCCCGTGTACTCGACTCCGCTCAACTGCCTCGACGGCTGCGATCGGCTTTGGGCCGAATACACCACAGACGTAAGCAAGTTCGCCACCAAAAAGCCGAAAACGGATCTAGCGGTCATGTGCCGGCCGGCGCTTCTCGGACGGGCCCGGGCCCGCTCGGCACCGCGCCCGCGCCCGCGCGCGCCTTCGCGTCCTGCATCCGCGTCAGCCGGCGCACGAACAGGATCGCCAGCACCGCCGCCGCGATGTCCAGGGCGTCCGAGAACATCATCCGGGAGATCGCCGCGTCGACCTCGTCGGCCGCCTCCGCCTCCCAGTACGCCGACGTCGCCCACCGACCGAAGAAGAGGCTCGCCACCCACAGCGTCCACCAGCCGTTGATCAGCGGGTGCGCGGCGCGCGTCGTCGCGGCGCCCAGGCGCACCGGGCGGTCCGGGGCCGCCGGGCTCTCGACGCTCGCGTCCCAGATGTCCAGGGCGATCCGCCGCGGGAACCACAGGTTCACGACCGGCACGAACCAACCGCCCACCGTCCAGCCGCGCGCCTTGCTGTGCTGGTGCGGCTCGAACACCTCGGCGTTCACGCGGACGCGGTGGAACCAGCAGAGGAAGACGACGCAGGTGGCGACGAGAGCGGCGGCCTGCAACCAGCCGGAGACGGCGTACAGCGTGTCGGCGCGCTCGGCGTCCCGCATCAGATCCGTCCCGTAGCCGAACGCGTGCCGGGGGCTCCGCAGCTCTTCCATCACGCCCTGGACGACCGTGCCCGCCCACAGCGAGTACAGGTCGGCGGCCACGACCACGCCCAGCAGGGCGGTGGTGGCCCGCGAGAGTCCGACCGGCGAGCGGAGGTGGGCGGGGAGCCCGCCGGACGCGTACCCGAGGCCGGGCGCGTACCCGGTTCCGGGCGCCGGCCGTGCGTTGGCGGCCACCGAGACGCAGATGTCGCAGAGTCCCGCCGACGTCGTGGCCTGATGAAACTGACATTCCGAGCACAGCATGGCCGGGCAACCCCCCACGGGTTCATCCAGAACAGGACAGCAGAGGCCGCCCACGTCCCTCCCCAGGGCGTCGGCGGCCCCCGGAACCTATCCCACCCGGTCGGCCAGCTTCACGAATTCTTTCCAGGACAGACCCGGTTCGCGCGCATCCCACAGCTTCTGGACCGTCGCCCGCAGCGGCATCCGGATGCCCCGCGCCACCTGCTCCTGCGTCTGCGAGTTCGCCAGATCGCACCAGACCGCGAAGGAACCGCCGAGGATCCGGTCGTCGTACTTCGCGGCCACGGGCTTCGTGCCGCGGATCACCAGCGGGGTCCACTGCTCGTAGATCCGCTGCCCGGTCGGATAGCGGAAGGTGTTGGGCTGGCCGAGGACGTAGTAGAGGTACTCGTCGTTGTAGTTGATGACCTTCCGGCCCTCCTTGAGGTACTCGACCGGTTCCCGGGCCCCGATCTCCTTGCCCGTCCAGTACGCCACTTCGAGGTCGTCGTCGGCCTTCTCGACCCCGCCGCGGAAGAACCCGTCGTTCCAGGCCCTGAGCCCGCGCTCGTAGGGGCGCATGGTCTCGGCGCGGTCGTTGAGCCAGCCGGTCGCGAGGTCCTGGACGCGGGCGTCCGACCCGTACTTCTCGCGGGCGGCGGCGGCCAGCTGCGGATAGCTGGCCTCGGGGTTCGCGACCGTGAGGGCGCGGTACTCGTCGGCGCCGAGGTGCCAGTAGCGCCCCGGGAAGAGGTCCGCGTACTCCTCCAGGAGGTCGTCGACGATCTCCGCGGCCAGCGGCTTGGAGATGTCGACGGCGCCACGCGCGGCCACGCCACGGGTGTCGCGGAGCTGGAGCGAGGGGTGCGCGGCGATGACCGTGCCGAGGTGGCCCGGCGAGTCGATCTCGGGCACCACGGTGATGTGGCGGCTCGCCGCGAGCTTGAGGATGCGGCGGACCTGAGCCTTGCTGAGGTGGTCGCGCGAGACGATCTCGGGGTGCGAGTCCGACTCGATGCGGAAGGCCTGGTCGTCGGAGAAGTGCAGGCCCAGCTCGTTGTACTTGAGGTCGCCGAGCTCGCGTACGCGGTCCTCGATCCACTCGGCGTCGAAGTGCTTGCGCGCGATGTCGATCATGAATCCGCGCCGCGGCTTGGCGGGCTCGTCGCGCACCACGCCCTCGGGCGCGGCCCGGCCGCCGCGCACCTCCTGCTTGAGGGTGCGGGTCCCGTAGAAGACACCGGCCTCCTCGGGAGCGGTGATCTTCACCCGCCGCCCCTTCACGGAGAGGGTGTACGACTCGTTCCGGCCCGCGGAGGCGTCGGCGCGGTCCGGGTCGAGCGCGAGCTCCACGTCTCCCTCGCGGGGCTTGGCGTCCCCCGCGTACGAGAGCTTCAGCTCGCCGGCGAGCAGCTTGCCCTCGTCCGCGAGGTCGTCGTCCCCCACGACGACACGCCCGCCGGCGGCCGGCTTCCACCCGGGCCCGCGCGCGGGCTTGTGCGCGCCGACCGCGGGGATGGTGGCGGGGGCCTTGGAGAGGGGGTAGGACTTCGTGGGCGCGGGGGTCGGGGAGACCGCGGACTTGCTGTCGGAGGGCGGATCGGCGGGCGCACCCCCGTCCCCGCCACCGGGCCACACGGCGACGGCCACGGCCACACCCCCGACGGCGACGGCGGCGGCTCCGAGGGCGAGACGGCGGGGGATCATCGGCTGACGCCTTGTACGGGGCGGTGCCCGGCGGGGCACACGGAGGGACAAGAGGGAGAGATCAGCCGCGCGGCGGCGGCCCGGGGACCCCCCCACCGGGCGGGGCGGGCACCACGGACATCAGCAGTCAGAGCCAGCATGCGCCCACCGTAGAGCCGGGCCCGCGGCCTTCCCGTCCACCACGCGAAGTGAAACTCTCCCATCCGGGTGATATTTCACGCATCCGTCCGACTCCCGTCACGACACGTCGCTAGCGTTACGACAAAACCCCCACAGCCCCTCGCCGATGCCCCCTGACCTGGAGTCCCGCTGCCCCCGCACCGTTCATCCATCCCTCCGGCGGAACCGGCCCGTTCCCCGGAGCTACTGAATTCCGCGGAGCCGGCCGCCGCCGAAGCCGCGCTGCTCACCTGCTGCGGCAGCCACCTCTGGGCCCGGCGGCTCGTCGCCCACCGGCCCTACCCGGACCTGGAGGCCCTGCTCGCCGCGTCCGACGAAGCGGCGTACGACCTGCCGCCCGCGGACCTCGCCGAGGCCCTGGCCTGCGAACCTCTGCGCCCGGTCATCCCCCGCCAGAGCGCGTACGGCGCCGCCGACACGGCCCTTCAGGCCGCCCACGCCGCGTACGAGAGCCGGTTCGGGCACGTCTTCGTGATCTGTCTGGACGACGTCCCGCCGACCCAGGCCCTCGACCATCTGCTCGCCGGGATCCGCGACCGCCTCGCCAACGACCCGGAGGAGGAGCGGGTCATCGCGGCCGAGGAAATGCGGAAGCTCGCCCGCGGGCGACTCACCCGGCTGGTCCACGACCTGAATAGCCCGTACGTGCCTGTTTGATTGCCTGTTTGATCACACCTGCGCTACCCCGCGTGAGCGAACCGACAACTCGTCGATACGATGACGAGCGGCCGGTGGACCGTACCCGGCCGGGCCCGTCCGACCACCCAAGCCGGCTGGCCCCAATCCCCGCTCCCGGAGGGTTCTGCCGTGCCGGCTGGAACGCTGTACCGCGGCCGGGAAGGAATGTGGTCCTGGGTGGCTCACCGAGTCACCGGCGTCCTCATCTTCTTCTTCCTGTTCGTGCATGTGCTGGACACCGCTCTCGTCCGCGTCTCCCCGGAGGCGTACGACGATGTCGTCAGCACCTACAAGACGCCCCTCGTCGCACTCCTTGAGTACGGCCTGGTCGCCGCCATCCTCTTCCACGCGCTGAACGGCCTGCGTGTCATCGCCGTCGACTTCTGGTCGAAGGGCCCGCGCTTCCAGAAGCAGATGCTCTGGACCGTCGTGGGCATCTGGGTCGTCCTGATGGTGGGGGCGCTCTACCCGGTCCTCGGCCACGCCGTCCGCGAAGTCTTCGGGAGCTGACGCCTGATGTCCGACACCACGCTCGAGAAGTCCGGAGTGGGTCCCGTCGAAGGCGCCTCGCTCTACGACGCCGACAACCCGGCCCCCCTCATCGAGGCACCGCGCAAGCGCACCTCCAAGACCCCGCGCTCGACCCGCGGCAACTTCGAGATGGCCGCATGGCTCTTCATGCGCCTGTCCGGCGTCGTCCTGGTCGTCCTGGTCCTGGGCCACCTGCTGATCCAGCTGGTGCTCGACGGGGGCGTGAGCAAGATCGGCTTCGCGTTCGTCGCCGGTCGCTGGGCCTCGCCGTTCTGGCAGGTCTGGGACCTGCTGATGCTGTGGCTCGCGATGCTGCACGGGGCCAACGGCCTGCGCACGGTCATCAACGACTACGCGGAGCGCGCCAACACGCGCCTGTGGCTCAAGGGCCTGCTGTACACCGCCACGGTGTTCACCATCCTTCTGGGCACGCTGGTGATCTTCACCTTCGACCCGAACATCCGCTAAAGCCGAGGCGAACCCAGTGAAGATTCACAAGTACGACACCGTCATCGTCGGCGCCGGTGGCGCGGGCATGCGCGCGGCCATCGAGGCGACGAAGCGCAGCCGCACCGCGGTCCTGACGAAGCTCTACCCGACCCGCTCCCACACCGGTGCGGCGCAGGGCGGCATGGCCGCCGCGCTCGCCAACGTGGAAGAGGACAACTGGGAGTGGCACACCTTCGACACGATCAAGGGCGGCGACTACCTGGTCGACCAGGACGCCGCCGAGATCCTGGCGAAGGAAGCCATCGACGCGGTCCTCGACCTGGAGAAGATGGGCCTGCCCTTCGGCCGTACGCCCAAGGGTGAGATCGACCAGCGCCGCTTCGGCGGTCACTCCCGCAACCACGGCGAGGCCCCGGTCCGCCGTGCCTGCTACTCGGGCGACCGCACCGGCCACATGATCCTCCAGACGCTGTACCAGAACTGCATCAAGGAGGGCGTGGAGTTCTTCAACGAGTTCTACGTCCTCGACCAGCTCCTGGTCGAGGTCGACGGCGTCAAGAAGAGCGCGGGCGTCGTCGCCTACGAGCTGGCGACCGGCGAGATCCACCTCTTCCAGGCGAAGTCCGTGGTCTACGCGTCGGGCGGCACCGGCAAGTTCTTCAAGGTGACGTCGAACGCGCACACGCTGACGGGTGACGGCCAGGCGGCCTGCTACCGCCGCGGTCTGCCGCTGGAGGACATGGAGTTCTTCCAGTTCCACCCGACCGGCATCTGGCGCATGGGCATCCTTCTCACGGAGGGCGCCCGCGGTGAGGGCGGCATCCTCCGCAACAAGGACGGCGAGCGCTTCATGGAGAAGTACGCGCCGGTCATGAAGGACCTCGCGTCCCGTGACGTCGTCTCGCGCTCCATCTACACGGAGATCCGCGAGGGCCGCGGCTGCGGTCCCGAGGGCGACCACGTCTACCTCGACCTCACGCACCTCCCGCCGGAGCAGCTGGACGCCAAGCTCCCGGACATCACGGAGTTCGCGCGCACGTACCTCGGCATCGAGCCCTACACGGACCCGATCCCGATCCAGCCGACCGCGCACTACGCCATGGGCGGCATCCCGACGAACGTCGAGGGTGAGGTCCTCGCGGACAACACCACCGTCGTCCCGGGTCTGTACGCGGCGGGCGAGGTGGCCTGCGTCTCGGTGCACGGCGCCAACCGCCTGGGCACCAACTCGCTCCTGGACATCAACGTCTTCGGCCGTCGCGCGGGTATCGCCGCGGCGGAGTACTCGGCGAAGAACGACTTCGTCGAGCTCCCGGAGAACGCCGAGGAGCTCGTCGTCGCCCAGGTCGAGCGCCTGCGCGACGCCACGGGCAACGAGCGGGTCGCCGAGCTGCGCAAGGAGCTCCAGGAGACCATGGACGCCAACGTCATGGTGTTCCGCACGGAGCAGACGATCAAGACGGCGGTGGAGAAGATCGCGGAGCTCCGCGAGCGCTACCTCAACGTCTCGATCCAGGACAAGGGCCGGCGCTTCAACACCGACCTCCTGGAGGCCATCGAGCTGGGCAACCTGCTCGACCTGGCCGAGGTCATGGCGCAGTCGGCCCTGGCCCGCAAGGAGTCGCGCGGCGGTCACTACCGCGAGGACTTCCCGAACCGCGACGACGTCAACTTCATGCGCCACACCATGGCGTACCGCGAGGTCGGCGATGACGGCACCGAGTCCATCCGACTCGACTACAAGCCGGTCGTGCAGACCCGCTACCAGCCGATGGAGCGTAAGTACTGATGGCAACCCCGACCCTCGACAAGGAAGACGCCAAGCCCGAGGCCGGCTTCGCCGACTCCCCGTACATCACGGCGACCTTCCGCATCCGCCGCTACAACCCGGAGATCTCGGCGGACGCGACCTGGGAAGACTTCCAGGTGGAGATCGACCCCAAGGAGCGTGTCCTCGACGCCCTCCACAAGATCAAGTGGGAGCTGGACGGGTCGCTGACCTTCCGCCGCTCCTGCGCCCACGGCATCTGCGGCTCGGACGCCATGCGCATCAACGGCCGCAACCGCCTCGCCTGCAAGACCCTGATCAAGGACATCAACCCGTCCAAGCCGATCACGGTCGAGGCGATCAAGGGTCTGACGGTCCTGAAGGACCTGGTCGTCGACATGGACCCGTTCTTCCAGGCCTACCGCGACGTCATGCCGTTCCTGGTGACGACGGGCAACGAGCCGACCCGTGAACGCCTCCAGTCGCCGGAGGACCGCGAGCGGTTCGACGACACGACGAAGTGCATCCTGTGCGCGGCGTGCACGTCCTCGTGCCCGGTCTTCTGGAACGACGGCCAGTACTTCGGCCCGGCCGCGATCGTCAACGCGCACCGCTTCATCTTCGACTCGCGTGACGAGGCGGGCGAGCAGCGCCTGGAGATCCTGAACGACAAGGACGGCGTGTGGCGCTGCCGCACGACGTTCAACTGCACGGACGCGTGCCCGCGTGGCATCGAGGTCACGAAGGCGATCCAGGAAGTGAAGCGAGCACTGATCACGCGCCGCTTCTGACCTCCTGGTCCGGCGGTACGCCGTACGCCAGACGCCGCTCGGCTGAGGGCCCTGTTCCCGGTATCGCACCGGGGCGGGGCCCTCAGCCGTACCGAGCCGAGTCCTCTGCGCGGGGGCGGGGACGTCAGCCGGGACCGCCCACGGCCCGCGCCCCCGCCTCACTCGCCAGGACCACGCCCCCGGCCGACTGGTCACGCTCCCCGAGTCGATCGGCGCGAAGGTCACCCTGGACGTGACGGACATCCTGGGAGCGGGGAAATCCCTGTGCGAGGCCAACTGAGCTTCACCGCGGGCCGATCAGCGGACGGTTCGTTCAGCGAACGCCTGCAACGGCAAAGGTCACTGCCCTCGGATACGCCGACCATTGGGCATGAATCGCCACAGAAGCCGCTCTCCTTGCCGGAATCCGCCTGGTGTCCTCACTCGCCCCAGGGATAGCGTTGGTTCGCTTCAGTTACCCCCCACCCCACGGGAGTCCCGAGTGAACCGCCCCATCCGTCTCCTGACGGCCACCTTCACCGCGTCCGCGGCCCTGCTGTTGACCGCCTGCGGTTCGGGAGGCGGGGACGAGGGCTCCCCGGACAAGATCAAGGGGGCGGGACACAAGGACTCCAAGGCTTCGGCGAGTGCGTCGAAGCAGCCTGGCGCGGAGAAGCGTCCGGAAGTGGAGCTGCCGGACTCTTTCCGGGCCGACTTCGCCGGGTGGCGCAACAGCGACCCGAAGAAGCAAGCGATCCTGGACGACGGCAAGGAACGCCTCAAGGCGGAGTACTTGGCGATCATCGACTCTGACGTCCAGTCCAAGGCGGTGAGTTTCTACAACTCGCAGCAGGCGCTGACCTCGTCCAAGACCTACATCAAGGGGTACGTGGACAACAACCACGACCTGATCGGCAAGGCGAGGGTCTTCGACCCCCGGGTGAGCATCTCGGATACCGGTGGCGGCGTGCTCTTCTACTGCGTGGACGAGAGCAAGGGCTACACCCTGGACCGCAAGACCAAAGAGAAGACGGGCACGCCCGAGGACGTGAACCCGGTCCTCCAGTACCGGACCACCCTGAAGAAGACTCCCGAGGGCGTCTGGAGCACCGTTTCGCTCGAGACGGTGCGCGGGGGTTGCGACAAGTGAAGGCGCCGCTGAAGAGGTCACTCCCCGTGCTCACCGTCGTGGTGCTCACCCTGGGGGCCTGGCCGACGGCGGCGCACGCGTTCGGCGAGGACAACGACCACGCGCCGCCCACCGGCCCGTCCGGTGGCGCCTCCGGCAACACGCTCACCGCCGGCGCCACCGCCACGAACGTGACGGTCGAGCAAGTCGCCGGCGGGAAGTCCGGCACGTCCGGCAAGGGCCTTGCCCCGGTGGACCCGAACTGGAAGCCACCGGCCTGTTGGTATGAGCCGGTGGCGACGCCCCAGCAGGTAAAGACCGCGACGGACCAGCTCAAGAAGACCCCGAACGAGAACCTGGTCCCGGTCACCCCCTCGCTCAGCTGGGGCGAGCAGTTGATGGTCGACACCTTCGAGAAGGACAAGTCGCCCAGCGACGGCATCAAGAGCTACAAGAACTTCAACCTGGGCAAGGACGGGAAGTTCTGGCGCGGTGTCGTCAACCCGGACATGGAAGACGACCCGGAAGCGTACAACTGCCAGGAGATCCTCTTCTGGCAAGATGCCGGGACACTCCCGCAGATCGCCAACGCGCCCACGCCAAAAACCCTCGCCTCGTACGCCTACGACAAGATCAAGGTCCCCGACACCAAGGTCGAGCTGAAGCCGGAAGGCGGGTCGACGGTGAATCTGCCGACCTGGATCTGGCTGGACAAGGGCAAGTTCGAGGACGTCAAGGTCCGTGCCGAACTGCCCGGCACGGACCTGTGGGCGGAGACCACGGCCAAGCCCGTCGCCCTCCACCTGGAGCCCGGCACGGCGGACGCGCGGACCTTTCCCGCGTCCGGGGACTGCGAGGTCAACGAGGACGGCAGCATCGGCACTCCGTACACGAAGGGCTCCTCGAAGGAGGACCCGCCGTGCGGCATCGCCTACCTGCGCTCCACCAACGGCAAGCCGTTCCAGCTGAAGGCGTCCATCACTTGGGAGATCACCTGGGAGGGCTCCGGCAACACGGGCGGCGACCTGCCGAACGGAACCTTCGACGGGACGCAGGCCGTCGAGGTGCAAGAGATCCAGTCCATCAACCGGTAGGGCACGGCGGGCACGTTCGGCCCGTCGGCCTCCGGGCTCCCCGGGTGGGTGACGGCCGGGGCCATGTGGGGGTTCGGCGGTGACAATACGGCTGAAATCATGCCCCCCGGCCTACCCTGACGGAATGTCAGACAACCAGTCGGTCGGCCTGTCGGTTGACCAGTCCGTGCGTCAATCCGGTGACCGGTCGACCGAGCTGCTCGGGTTCGACAACGTCCTCTTCCCCGTCGGTGACCTCGGCGAGGCCGTCGACTTCTACGAGCGTGCCGGGTTTCCCGTGACGCATCGGATCGACGAGATCGGGCTCGCCATCCTGAAGGTGGGCAAGGAGACGCCCGGGATCCTGCTGCGGGTCGAGGAAGGGGTCGAGCACCGGCCGTCCGCCTGGTCCACGCCCCGGGTGTGGCTGGAGGTCCCCGACGCGCGGGCCGCCGGGCAGGCCCTCGACGGAGCCGGGGTCAAGCTCCTGGCACCGCCGTTCTCCGTGGCCACCGGGTACACCGTGGAGTTCGCCGACCCGTGGGGGAACGTCGTGGGTTTCACCGACTACCGCAAGCGCCCCGAGCTGGCGCGGAGCTAGTCTGCGGCCTCTGCCCCAGGCTCCGGGTCGGGACGACCACCGCCGTCTGACCCAGGCCCCGGGTCAGGACGCTGACCGCCCCCTGACCCGGGTCCCGCCTCAGTTCACCGTGTCCATCTCGCCCACCGCCAGCTCCACGTCGTACACCAGCGGTTCGTCCGCGACCACGACGTGCCGTGCGCGGGCCGCGTACCCGGGAGCCGTCACGGCCAGCAGGTACGCGCCCGGCGACGGGGCCGCGACGATGTACGAACCGTCGGCCAGGGACAGCACGCGGTCCAGCTGGCGGCCGCCCTTGGAGAGGAGGGTCAGGGTCGCGCCCTCCACCGGCTCGCCCTCCGCGGTGCGGATGAAACCGTGCACCACGGAGGCGCCGCCCGCCTCGTGCGGCTCGGGCACGCGCGCGTGGGGCACCGGTAGCGGGGCTTCCGGATCCTCCCGCGGCTCCACCGCCAGGTGCGGGAGGCGCTTCTCCAGGCCCGCGGGGAGCCACCAGTTGGCGCGGCCGAGCAGATGCATGGCGGCCGGTACGAGGGCCGTGCGCAGGATGAACGCGTCCAGGGCGACCGCCGCGGCCAGGCCGATGCCCGCCATCGCGCCCTCCATGTCGCCGCTCAGGACGAACGCGGAGAAGACGCAGATCATGATGAGGGCCGCGCAGTTGATGACCCTGCTCGTCTCGGCGAGGCCCACCCGCACCGCGCGCGCGTTGTCCTTCGTGTGCACCCACTCCTCGTGCATGCGGCTCACCAGGAACACCTGGTAGTCCATCGAGAGCCCGAAGAGCAGCGACAGCATGATGACGGGCAGGAAGGCGGTGATCGGGCCCTCCTTGCCGACGCCGAGGATCTCCGTGCCCCAGCCCCACTGGAAGACCGCCACCAGGACACCGAAGGACGCCGCCGCCGCGATCAGGTTCATCAGGGCCGCCGTCAGCGGCACCACCAGCGACCGGAACGCGATCAGCAGCAGGAGGAAGCCGAGCGCGATGATCGCGCCCACGAAGTAGGGCAGCCGGTCGCCGGTCACCGCGGCGAAGTCCTTGAAGACGGCGGTCACGCCGCCCACATGGGCCTCGACCCCGGCTTCCGGGATCACGTCGTCCCGTAGCCGGTCGATGAGCCGGTCGGTCTCCTCGGACTGCGGGGAGGTGGTCGGCACGACCGTGATGACCGAGATCCCGTCCGCCGGCGGGGCGGCCGCCACCCGGGCGACGCCCTCCGTCCCACGGATGGTCGACACCAGGGCCCCGGTGTCGGTCTCCTCGGCCACCACTTGGAGCGGCCCGTTGAATCCCGGCCCGAATCCCTCGGCCAGCATGTCGTACGCCTGCCGGGTCGTCGTCGACTCCTGGTGGTTGCCCTGGTCGGTCGCGCCGAGCCGCAAGGAGAGCAGCGGCAGCGCCAGGAAGGCCATCACGACGAGGGCGAGCGCCGCGATCGAGCGCGGCCGCTTCTGGACGTACGAGGACCAGCGCGCCGCGAGTCCGCTCGCCTCGGCCGGCTCCGGTCCCGTGGCCGCGAGGCGGCGGCGCTGCCTGCGGCTGAGCACCCGGGGGCCGAGCAGTCCGAGGAGCGAGGGCAGCAGGGTGATGGCCGCGAGCACGCTCAGGACGACCGTCAGGGAGGCCGCGATGACCACGCCGTCCAGGAAGCGCATGTTCATCACCAGCATCCCGGCCAGCGCGATGCACACCGTGCCTCCCGCGAAGAGCACCGCACGCCCCGAGGTGTTCAGGGCCTGCACCGCGGACTTCTCGGGCTCCATGCCGCGCAGGATGCCGCGCCGGTGCCGGGTGACGATGAAGAGCGCGTAGTCGATGCCGACGCCCAGGCCGATCAGCGAGCCGAGCAGGGGCGCGACTTCGGGGATGTCCGTGACGTGGCTGAGCAGCATCGTCGAGAGCATCCCGAGGCCGACCCCGAAGACCGCGACGACGATCGGCAGGACCATCGCGAAGAGCGAGCCGAAGGCCAGGAAGAGGACGACGGCCGCGGCCGCGATGCCGACCATCTCGGCGATGCCCGTGGGCGGCTCCTGGATGCGGGTGATGGCCTGGCCGCCCAGCTCGACCTGGAGGCCGTCGCGTTCGGCCCGCTGAGCGGTGTCCACGACGTCCTGGACGAGCTCCTTGGGCACGGAGTTGGCCTCCTGGGCGAAGGTCACCTGGGCGTAGGCGATGCGCCCGTCCCCGCTGATCTGCGCGGCGCCCGCCGCCTTGGACGCGTACGGGCTCGTGACCTCGCCGACGCCCTTCATGCCGGCGATCTCCTTGAGCGCGGGCTCGACACGGGAACGTACGTCCGTGTCGCGGGCCGAGGCGCCCTCGTCGACGCGCCAGACGACCGTGTCGGTGTCTCCGGAGCTCTCCGGGAAGGCCTTCGTCATCAGGTCGTACGCGCGCTTGGAATCCGTGTCCGGCAGGGAGAACACGTTCGAATAGTCGGTTCCCGCCGAGGTCCCCGCGGCCCCCAGTCCGAACAGGGCTCCCACCCACAGCACAAGGACCACCAGACGGTGCCGATAGCACCATCGCGCCAATGCCGCCACGATCCACTCCTCCTTCGCGTCGTCAGGTCCCCCGGGTCCGTGCTTTCAGGAGCCTCAGCATCGGCGGCACCGCGCCCGAGCGGCGTGACGCGGCCATGATTCTCAAGTAACTCCAAGGCACGGACCGGGTCTTCGTACAACGCGCGCGCCGATACTGGGGGCATGAGCCACGCCGAAGGGCAGCAGGGAACAGATGTCGGAGTGCGCACGGGAGCCGGCGCCGGCGCCGCGGAGGGGCCCGGGGCGGGGGCCACCGTGCTCGTCGTCGAGGACGAGCCGAGCATCGCCGACGTGCTCACCATCGCCCTGCGCTTCCACCGCTTCGACGTGATGGTGGCGGGCACCGTCCGCGAGGCCCTCGCGCTCGCCGGGCGCACCCGGCCCGACGTGGCGCTCTTGGACGTGATGCTGCCGGACGGCGACGGCCGCGCGCTGGCCCGGGAGTTGCGCGCCCGCTGCCCCGACGCGGCGCTGCTCTTCCTGACCGCGCGGGACGCTCCGGCGGAGGTCGTGGGCGCGCTCGCGTTCGGCGACGACTACATCACCAAGCCGTTCAACATCGACGAGGTCGTCGCCCGTGTCCGCGCGGTCCTGCGCCGCACCCGGGCACGCGACGTGCTCCCGCAGCGCCCGCCGCTGCGCTACGGCGACCTGGAGCTGGACGAGACGACGTACGTGGTGCGCCGCGAGGGCCGCACGGCGCAGCTCACCCCCACCGAGTACGCCCTGCTGCGCTTCCTGGTCCGCAACGGCGGCCGCGTGGTGCCCAAGGAGCAGCTGCTGCGGCACGTCTGGCAGTACGAGCACCCGGCGGAGTCGACCGTCGTGGAGACCTACATCAGCTATCTGCGGCGCAAGCTCGCCGTGCTCGGCCCGCCGGTGATCACGACCCGGCGGGGCGTCGGATACGGCCTCGCATGAGGCGTGCGCGCCGCGGCATGAGCTCGCTGCGGGCCAAGCTCACCTGGGTGAACGTGGCCCTGCTCGCGCTCGGCGTGATCGTCGCGACCGCGGTGAGCGTCATGGGCATGCGGCACTACCTCCTTGACGACGTGGACGCGGAGCTCGCGCAGTCGCGCACCTCGCTCCTGAGCACCGGCCTGACCATGAAGGAGGTCGACCGGCTCAGCGAGCTGGGCATCGCGCTCGACAAGCTCTCGCCCGGCGGCAAGGAGCGCGCGGGCGCCCTCCCGCGCCGGGACACGGTGTTCGTGGCGGTGAACACGCGCGGGGAGCCCGTCGCCGTCGGTTCGCTCGCCCCGACCCCGCGCCAGCGCGCCCTGGCCGCCGCCGTCGACGACCCGGAGGCGGTCGCGGGCAGCTCCGAGCCGCGGGACGTCACCCTGGACGGCGACGCCCACCGCATGGTGGGCGCCAAGCTCGCCGACGGTACGACGGTCCTGATGGCCGCGGACACGGAGGACGTGGAATCGGGCATCAAGAAGGCGCTCAAGCTCGACGCCGCCTTCGGAGTGATCCTGTTGGCGCTGCTCGCCGTCCTGACGATGATCTCCGCGCACCATCGGCTGCGGCCGCTGGAGGACATGGTCGAGACCGCGTCCGCCATCGCCGAGGGCGACCTCACCCGGCGCGTGCCGTCGAGCCGCGATCCGACGACGGAGACCGAGCAGCTGCGCCTGGCCCTCAACTCCATGCTCCACCAGGTCGAATCGGCCTTCGAGACCCGCGAACGCAGCTCGGCGCAGCTGCGCCGCTTCGTCGCCGACGCCTCGCACGAGCTGCGTACGCCCTTGTCGGCGATCCGCGGCTACCTCCAGCTGTACGACAAGGGGATGCTCCGCGATCCGGCGGACCGCACGCGCGCGTGGAGCCGCGTCATCGCCGAGACCGACCGGATGGGCCACCTCGTCGACGAGCTGCTCACCCTGGCCCGCCTGGACCAGCAGCCGGAACTGCGCTTCACGAACGTCGACCTGAGCCGTCTCGTACGGGACGCCGCCGACGACCTGCGGATGCAGGAACCGGAGCGCCCGCTCACGGTCCGGGCCGACGGGGCGGTGCTGATCCGCGCGGACGAGTCGGGGCTGCGTCAGGTGCTCGGCAATCTGCTGGGCAACGTCCGCGTGCACACGCCTTCCGACGCGCCGGTCACGCTGGGCGTGGAGCGGCGGGACGGGGTGGTGCGGCTGCGGGTGGCCGACCGGGGGCCCGGTCTCGCCGAGGAGGACGCGGCCCGCGTCTTCGACCGGTTCTTCCGCGCGGGAGGGGGCGCGGGCAGTGGCCTCGGGATGGCGATCGTGCAGGGGGTGGTGACCGCGCACGGCGGTGAGGTGGGGGTGCAGACGGCGCCGGGGGCGGGGCTGACGGTGACGGTCACGCTGCCCGCCGGAACGGCCGATTGAGGGGGGTGCGGGTGCGGGTGCGGGGTACTCGTGGGGGCTTGGGTGCTGGGGGTGGGTGGAGCTTGGGGCGGGTGCTGCGGGTGGGGGCGGGTGCTGCGGGAGGGGGTGTGCGGTCCTGCGGGTGAGGGCGTGCGGTCCTGCGGGTGGGTGGGGCTTGGGGGCCTGAGGGTCCTTGGCCGCCTGTCTCAGGCCCGTACCAGTGCCCAGACGGTCTTCCCGTGCCGGCCCCGCTGCCAGACGCCCCACGCCTCGGCCAGGACGTCGAGGAGCCGCAGGCCGCGGCCGCCCTCCTCCAGGGGGCCCACTTCCCGCAGCTCCGGGTGGGCCGGGCTCTCGTCGGAGACCTCTATGAAGCAGTCGCCGTCGGCGAGCACCGTGACCGCGACCTCGAACTCCCGCTCCAGGACGAGGCCGTGGCAGACCGCGTTCGTCACGAGTTCCGACACGAGGAGCACGGCGTCGTGCAGCGTCTCGCTCTCCTCCTTGTGCCCCCAGGCGGAGAGATGATCATGCACGCGGAGCCGGGCGAGCGAGACGGATGCCGGGTGCGGTGGCAGCCGGAAAGCCTGACGTCTCAACAACGTATCCCCCTCGGGCACACCAAAGCGCCAAGAACCGCACACACTTCCGACACTTAATGCTGCGCAGAGGTCATGGTCGGTGTCACACCGTCACCGTGCAGCCCGGCTGTATCCGGCCAGGTTGTACCGCGTCGAACGAACGCCCGATCACGCCTGGCGGGAGGCCAGTTCGACGACCGTCACGTCGGACGGCGCCCCCACCCGTACCGGCGGCCCCCACGCCCCCGCGCCCCGGGTCACGTACAACTGCGTGTCGCCGTACCGCTCCAGTCCCGCGAGCGTCGGGTTCGCCAGGTCGGCGATGAAATTGCCGGGCCACAGCTGTCCGCCGTGGGTGTGCCCGGAGAGCTGGAGGTCGACGCCGTGTTTGACGGCGTCGTGGATGACGACCGGCTGGTGGGCCAGGAGCACGGAGGCCCGCGAGCGGTCCCGGTCGCCGAGGGCCTTGGCGAAGTCGGGCCCGTGCCCCTCGCTCTCGCCCGCCACGTCGTCCACTCCGGCGAGGTCGAAGCCGGGCAGCTCGGTGCGGGCGTTCTCCAGGGGACGCAGGCCCAGTTCGCGTACGTGGTCGACCCACTGCTCGGCTCCCGAGAAGTACTCGTGGTTGCCGGTCACGAAGTACGCGCCGTGCCGCGCCCGCAGCTGCGCGAGCGGGGCGGCGGCGGGCCCCAGGTCCGCCACGCTGCCGTCGACCAGGTCGCCGACGACCGCGATGAGGTCGGGCTGCGTGCCGTTGATCGTGTCGACCACGCGCTGGGTGAAGCCGCGGCCGAGAATCGGCCCCAGGTGGACGTCGCTGACCACGGCGATCCGGAACCCGTGCGCCGCGCGCGGCAGCTTGGCCAGCGGCACGGTGACGCGCTTCACGCGCGGTCCGCGCAGGACGCCGTAGGTTCCGTGAGCCACTGTTCCGACGGCGACGGCCGCGGCGGTCCCGCCGACGACGCGGGAGACGAAGAGGCGACGCGAGGGGCCGACCGGGTTCGTCCGCGCGGTAGCGGCGTCCTCATCGGGCGGCCGGACGGGGTCATCCGTACGAGTGCCGTTGCCCCCGGAGACAGCCGCCCCCGAACCGGCCTCCTCCGTAGCGGCGACCCGCGAACCGGCTCCCTCCGTAGAGGTGCCGTGCGAACCGGCCTCCTCCGTAGGGGCGCCCTCCGAACCGGCCTCCTCCTTGGCGGCGTGTTTCGTGCCGCGGCGCAAGAAGAAGGGCCGTACGAGCTCACCGACGAGCAGGGCGAGCACCAGGTAGATCGACAGCGCCATCCACATGAAGCCGGGCCAGGCCAGCACCTTCTGGAGCCAGAACGGCGCCCCGGCCCGCTCGCTGGCGACCGCCGCGAACATCAGGAGCGGCCCCGCCACGAAGACCACGGCGCCCGCGCGCCGGGCGAACCCGGGGCGGGCGGTGGTGTCCCGCACCAGGCGCCGCCACGCGTACCACTGCATGGCGGCGAGAGCCGCGAGCGCGGCGATGCCGATCAGCACGAACAGGATGACCACGGTGGTGCGCCCCTCAGCAGTGCCCGAAGTGACCGATCAGCTATGACGTACGGCGCAGAGCACGCACTCCGCGCAACCCGATGGCCCCTACCACCGTCCCCAAGACAAAGGAGACGACGGCGAGCGTCAGGTGGACCCAGAAGTACGTGGTCGGGTCGCCTGCGTCATCGAAGGCGAGCCCACTGCCGTCGTTCCACAGGTTCTTGACGAAAGTGATCCAGATGAACCAGCTCCACACCCCGAAGGCGAGCAGGAACCAGGAGACCGGGCGGCTGAGCTTCATGCGTTCAGTATCGCGAGCCTCCGTTCCGTACCGCCGCCGGGGTGGGGAGTCCGGGCCGCCCGCGCTGTCCGGACCGGCGCGGACACAGTCCACCTCGGCGGCGACGTCCACAGCGACGCCCTGTACGTTCTCGTCCGTGCCTGCCGTAAAAAAGACCGCCCTGTTGGTCACTTCCGCCGCATTGCTCACCATGTCGACCACGGCTCCCGCATGGGCGGACGGCAAGCCGGGGGGCGAGAACAAACCCAAGCCGCCCGCCAGGATGTCGACCGTCGGCGGCGCCAGGCTCGGTGAGCCGGGCACCCAGGTGACCCTGAAGGACGGCGCCCCCGTCCTCCCCAAGGACCTGTCGGCGCGCTCCTGGATGGTGTCGGACGCCGAGACGGGCGAGGTCCTCGCCTCGCACAACCCGCACTGGCGGCTGCCCCCCGCGAGCACCCTGAAGATGCTCTTCGCCGACACGGTCCTGCCGAAGTTCCCCAAGTCACAGAAGCACAAGGTCGAGCTCTCCGACCTGGCCGGCATCGGCGCGGGCAGCAGCATGGTCGGCGTCAAGGAGAACGAGACGTACACGGTCCACGACCTGTGGCTCGGCGTCTTCCTGCGTTCGGGCAACGACGCGGTGCACGTCCTTTCGGCGATGAACGACGGGGTCCCGGAGACCGTCAAGGACATGCAGGCGCACGCCGAGGAGCTCCAGGCCCTCGACACGCACGTGGTCAGCCCGGACGGCTACGACGAGAAGGGGCAGGTCTCCTCCGCGTACGACCTGACGCTGTTCGCCCGCTCCGGGCTCCAGAAGAAGGACTTCCGCGAGTACTGCTCGACGGCCACCGCCCAGTTCCCCGGCGAGACCAAGAAGATCAAGAAGGGCAAGGACAAGGGCAAGACGAAGCGCGAGTCCTTCGCCATCCAGAACACCAACCGGCTCCTCACCGGGGACGTCGGTCTGGACGCCTACAAGGGCATCGCGGGCGTCAAGAACGGCAGCACCACGAACGCGGGCAACACCTTCACCGGCGTCGCCGAGCGCGACGGCAAGGTGCTGCTCGTGACCGTCATGAACCCCGACTCGGGCGAGCAGCACGCGGTCTACAAGGAGACCGAGCGCCTCCTCGACTGGGGCTTCAAGGCCTCCGGCAAGGTCGAGCCCGTCGGCGAGCTCGTCGCCCCGAAGGGTGCCGCCACGGGCAGCGGCAAGGGCGCTCCCGGGGCCGGCAAGAGCGGGTCGGACGCGTCGAAGAACGTGGCGCACGCCTCCGCCAAGGAGTCGGGCGGCGGCGGCGCCGGCGTCGCGCTCGGGGTCGCGGCCGGCGTCCTCGCGCTGATCGCCGCCGGCTGGTTCGTGCTCAGCCGCCGGCTGCCGCTGCCGAAGAACCGCCGCTGACGTCACCGGGCGGCCCTTCGCGCCGCCCGGCCCCTTCTTCCTGCTCCCGCTGCTCTTGCCGCTCTTCTTGCTCCGCTTCCGTACGTCCCTCCTTCCGCGTCGCCGTCCAGGCGGCGCAGAACAGCAGGAGCTTCGCGGTGAAGTTGATCCACAGGAGCAGCGCGACGGGGACGCCGAAGGCGCCGTACATGCTCTTCGCGGCGACGCCCTTGATGTAGCCGCCGATCAGCAGCTTGAGCAGCTCGAACCCGGCGGCGCCGATCAGCCCCGCGGTGATCAGGTGCCGGCGCGGGGGGTGGACGCCCGGCAGCAGGGTCAGGACGTAGAGCAGGAGCAGGAAGTCCGCGAGGACGGCGATGGCGAACGCGATCACCTGGAGCACCACGCCGCCCCAGCCGTTCTCGGAGATCCCCAGGAGGTCGGCGCTCCAGCCGACGGCGGTCGACGCGAGGGTAGAGGCGACGACGGACGCGAGTCCCGCGCCGCCGAGCCCGATGAGCACACCGGCGTCCTTGACCTTGCGCAGGACGGGGTTCTCCTCCTCGTCCGCCAGCTCCCAGACGACCCGCAGGCACTCCCGCATCGAGCCGACCCAGCCGATGCCGGTGAAGAGCAGCAGGGCGCCCGCGATGAGCCCGACGGTGCCCGCGTTGGCGACGAGGGCGTCCAGGTCCAGCTGGTCGGCGATGCCGGGGATCTGCTTCGAGAGGGTGTCCTCGAGCTTGTTCTGCTGGCTCTTGGAGAGGGTCGCGGCGGCGGCGGCCGCGGCGACGGTGATCAGCGGGAAGAGCGCCAAGAAGCTGATGAAGGTCATCGCGGCCGCGAGGCGGGTCCAGTGCACGCCGTCGAGCCGTTCGTACGCGCTCCACGCGTGCGTGCGCATCAGACGTTCCACCAGGGGTCCGATGCCGGGGAGTTTTTTCAGCCAGTCCATGATGCCTCCCTGCCCGTTGTGCGGAAGACCAAGGTCCGAGTACCCCAGAAGCGCAGAACGGTGGCGAGTGCCATGCCGACGCCCGCCCCCGAGACGGTGTCCGCACGCTGCGACGTGAGGCCGAGGCCGTAGTGGGAGACCGCGATGCAGAGCAGTTGCACCAGGGCGCCCGCGATGTTGACGGCGAAGAAGATCCCGTACTGGCGCAGCCGCGAGACCCGGGCTCCTTCGCGCCGCCGGTAGGTGCCGAGCGCGTTGCCCGCGTAGGCGACCGTGCAGCCGGCCACGAAGGACAGGGCCTTGGCGGTCAGCGGGTCGAGACCGACGGGGCCGCGCAGCCAGACGAAGAGGCCGAGGTCGACGGCGTACGCGCAGATCCCGGCGGCGGCGAAGCCGAGCAGTTCGGGACCCATGGCCCGCAGCCGCTCCCTGAGGGCGCTCACCAGTCGGCGACCGCGAGGCCGTACATGGCGATCCACACGAGGCCGATGACGGCGAGCGCCCGGTCGCGCAGGACGACGTCCTCGGGCTCGCCCGCGGTGCCCCGGTCGGCGAAGACGGCGTACCGCAGGACGGCGAGGACGAAGGCCGCCATGGACAGCTGGCGCCAGGGCAGCAGGCCGTTGGTGGTGCCGCCGCTCTCCATGGCCCACAGGCAGTACGCGAGGACGGCGACCCCGGCGGCCAGCTGCCAGACGAAGCGGAGGTAGCCGGTGGTGTATTCGGTGAGCAACGCGCGCGTGGCGCCCGCTTTCCCGGACATCTGCACGGCCTCGGAGTAGCGCTTGGCGGCGACCATGAAGAGCGCGCCGAAGCCCGTGGTGATCAGGAACCAGCGCGAGAGCGGGATGCCGAGGGCCACTCCCCCGATCATCGCCCGCATAAGGAAGCCCGTGGTGACGACGGCGAGATCGACGACGAGGACGTGCTTAAGGCTGACGCAGTACGCCAGTTGCATCACCACGTAGGCGGCGAGCAGGCCCGCGGTCAGGGGCGTGCAGAGCGCGGCGGCGGCCACCGGCGCCAGCACGGCGAGCAGCCCGCCCACCGCGTACGCGACCGCCACCGGCACCTGGCCCGCGGCGACCGGTCTGCGGCACTTGGTGGGGTGGGCGCGGTCGGCTTCGGCGTCCCGTGCGTCGTTGATGAGGTAGACGGCGGACGCGGCGGCCGTGAACAGCGCGAACACCAGTACCAGTTGGATCAGCGAGTGGCGCGAGAAGAGCTCGCCCGCGGCGGCCGGGGCCGCGACGACCAGGACGTTCTTCACCCACTGGCGGGGGCGCGCGGTCTTCAGGAGGCCGAGCGGCAGGGCCAGGGTCTTGGTCCCCGACGGCCCGGGCGGCTGGGGGCGTTCGAGCAGGGCGGTGCGGTCAGCCATGGGCGCGGCCCCCGTTCATCCAGGCGGACCCCACGCGCGCGGTGAGGGCGCCGAGAGCCGCCCCCGCCGCCACGTCACTGGGGTAGTGGACGCCGACGACCATCCGCGAGACGCACATCGCGGCGGCGAGCGGCGGGACGACGCGGGCGCCCAGGGGGCTCAGCGCGCCGAACGCGACCGTGGCCGCGGCGGCCGAAGTGGCGTGCGAGCTGGGGAAGGAGTGCCGCCCCGCGGTCCTGACGAGGGGCTCCACACCCGTGTCGCCGCCGGGCCGCGGACGCCGTACGACCCGCTTGACGCCCATGCTGGCCAGGTGGGCCGCGGCGGTCAGCGCCGTGCCGCGCAGCCACGCGCCGCGCCGTCCGCGGTCGACCGCGGCGCCCGCGAGCCCCGCGGCGATCCAGAGGGCGCCGTGCTCGCCGGCCTGGGACAGGGCCCGTGCGGCGGCGGCCACGCGCGCGTCGGAGCCGCAGTCGCGCAGGGCCGACAGCAGCCGGTGGTCCATGTCGTGCATGTGGCCTCCTTCTCCGGGGACTTCAAGGACCTGACCTCCCGACTCTTCTAGGCGACCTCTCAATATTTACGGCAATATAGGACGACACTCCATCAATCACCCATTTCGGTGAGGGCTTGGATGAATATGGGCAAAGTGCCCTTGCGTGGACGATACGGTCACGCCTATGCCTGCCGACTCCGCTCCGCCCGCCGACTCCGCGACCGCGACGACGACCGAGGCCGCGTCGGGGGCGACGACACCCCGGGCCCCGTCCATGGCGACGACCGAGGCCGTGTCCGTGTCGGGCTGGGGGCGCACCGCCCCGTCCACCGCCCGTCTGATCCGCCCCCGTTCGCCCGAGGAGGCCGTGGCGGCCCTCCGGGCCTGCGGGGAGCGCGGCGGCATCGCCAGGGGCCTGGGACGGGCCTACGGGGACGCCGCGCAGAACGCGGGCGGTGCCGTCTTCGACATGACCGGCATGGCCCGCGTGCACGCCATCGACGCCGACGCGGGCACCGTCCTGTGCGACGCCGGGGTCTCCCTGCACCACCTGATGGAGGTCCTGCTGCCGCTCGGCTGGTTCGTGCCGGTCACCCCGGGGACCCGCTACGTGACCGTGGGCGGCGCGATCGGCGCGGACATCCACGGCAAGAACCACCACGGGTCGGGATCGTTCTCGCGCCACGTGATGGCCGTGGAACTGCTCACCGCGGACGGCGAGGTGCGGGCGGTCGAGCACGGCACCGACCTGTTCGACGCGACGGCCGGCGGCATGGGCCTGACCGGCATGATCCTCGCCGCGACCCTTCGGCTCCAGCCGGTCGAGACGTCGCTGATGACGGTGGACACCGAGCGCGCCACCGACCTGGACGACCTGATGGCCCGCCTCACCGCCACCGACCACCGCTACCGCTACTCCGTGGCATGGATCGACCTCCTGGCGCGCGGGGCGGCGATGGGGCGCGCGGTGCTCACGCGCGGCGACCACGCACCCCTGGACGCCCTCCCGGCACGCGCGCGTAGAGCCCCGTTGGCGTTCCGTCCCGGCCAACTGCCCGCCGCCCCGGGCTTCCTGCCCGAAGGGCTGCTCGGCCGCACGTCGGTGGGCCTCTTCAACGAGCTCTGGTACCGCAAGGCGCCCCGCTCACGGAGGGGCGAGCTCCAGAAGATGTCGACGTTCTTCCACCCCCTGGACGGCGTGCCGCACTGGAACCGCGTGTACGGCCGCGGCGGCTTCGTGCAGTACCAGTTCGTCGTCGGGTACGGCGCGGAGGAGTCCCTGCGGCGCATCGTGCGGCGCATCTCGGAGCGCCGCTGCCCGTCCTTCCTCGCCGTGCTGAAGCGCTTCGGAGAGGGCGACCCGGGCTGGCTGTCCTTCCCGATGGCGGGCTGGACCCTCGCCCTGGACATCCCGGCGAACCTGCCGGGCCTCGGCGCCTTCCTCGACGAACTCGACGAGGAGGTCGCGTCCGCCGACGGCCGCGTCTACCTCGCCAAGGACTCCCGTCTGCGGCCGGAGATGCTCGCCGCGATGTATCCGCGGCTCGACGACTTCCGCGCCCTGCGGGCGGACCTCGACCCGCGCGGCGTGTTCCGCTCGGACCTCTCGCGCCGCCTCGCCCTCTAGCACCTCCAGGAGTTGGTCCCATGAAGGACGCCTTCGGCACCCCCCAGTCCCTGCTCGTACTCGGCGGCACCTCGGAGATCGGCCTCGCCACGGCCCGCCGTCTGGTCGCGCGGCGCACCCGCACCGTGTGGCTCGCCGGGCGGCCGTCCCCGGGCCTGGAGAAGGCCGCAGCGGGCCTGCGCGACATGGGCGCGGACGTCCGTACCGTCGCCTTCGACGCGCTGGACTCCGAGTCCCACGAAGAGACGCTCGGCAAGATCTTCGCCGAGGGCGACATCGACATGGTCCTGCTGGCCTTCGGCATCCTCGGCGACCAGGCACGCGACGAGGACGAGCCGCTGTCCGCGGTGCGGGTCGCCCAGACGAACTACACGGGCGCGGTCTCGGCCGGCCTGGTGTGCGCGCGCTCGCTCCAGGCCCAGGGGCACGGCTCCCTGGTGGTGCTCTCCTCGGTCGCGGGCGAGCGCGCGCGCCGCTCGAACTTCATCTACGGGTCGAGCAAGGCGGGCCTGGACGCCTTCGCCCAGGGCCTGGGCGACGCGCTGCACGGCACCGGGGTGCACGTGATGGTCGTACGCCCCGGCTTCGTGCGCTCCAAGATGACGGCGGGCCTGGAGGAGGCCCCCATGGCCACCACTCCGGAGGCGGTCGCGGAGGCCATCGAGACGGGCCTGCGGCGGCGCTCGGAGACGGTGTGGGTGCCCGGCGCGCTGCGGGTGGTCATGTCGGCGCTGCGTCACGTGCCGCGGACGGTGTTCCGGCGGCTTCCGGTGTGAACGGCCTCCGGGGGCGCGCCTGAGGCGGGCGTCCCCCGGAGAGGGTCAGCGAGTGGGCAGCGTGCTGTGCGTGACCGGGGCCGCGGCCTGGGGCGGCACCACCGGGCCACCGCCGCCGAAGACGAACTCGCGCAGCTTGCGCCACACGCCGTCGGCCCCCTGCTCGTAGAGCGCGAAGCCCGTGCAGGGCCACTCGGCCTCGTACTCGGAAAGCTCCGCGTACGCCCGGTCCATCGCCTCTTCGGAGATGCCGTGCGCCACCGTGACGTGCGGGTGGTACGGGAACTGCAGTTCGCGGGCGATGGGCCCGGACGCGTCCCGCACCCGCTCCTGGAGCCAGCCGCAGGCCGCGCCGCCGGCCACGACCTGCACGAAGACCACGGGCGACAGCGGACGGAAAGTGCCCGTCCCGAAGAGCCGCATCGGGAAGGGGCGCCCGGCGGCCGCGACGGCCCCCAGGTGCGCCTCCACGGCGGGCAGCGCCATGGCGTCCACCTCGGTCGGCGGCAGCAGCGTGACGTGGGTGGGGATGCCGTGCGCCGCGGGGTCCCCGAAGCCCGCGCGCCGCTCCTGGAGCAGGCTGCCGTGAGGCTCCGGGACCGCGATCGACACACCGATCGTTACGGTCCCCACGTCGTACTCCTGTCGGTCGGGTGGCGGGCGGAGGGCGCTGTTGTACCCGGCGTGGTGCCGGGGGCTGTGTGGCTCAGTGCTTGGCGGGCAGGAGGCCCACCTTGTCGTACGCCTGGGCGAGGGTCTCCGCGGCGACGGCGCGTGCCTTCTCCGCACCCTTGGCCAGGATCGAGTCGAGCGTCTCCGGGTCGTCCAGGTAGGCCTGGGTCCGGTCCCGGAAGGGAGTCACGAAGTCGACCATGACCTCGGCGAGGTCAGTCTTCAGCGCACCGTAGCCCTTGCCGGCGTACTTCTGCTCCAGTTCCGGGATACCGGTACCGGTGAGCGTCGAGTAGATGGTGAGGAGGTTGCTGACGCCCGGCTTCTCCGCCGTGTCGTAGCGCACCACGGTGTCGGTGTCCGTGACCGCGCTCTTGACCTTCTTCGCGGTGGCCTTGGGCTCGTCGAGGAGGTTGATCAGGCCCTTCGGGGTGGACGCCGACTTGCTCATCTTGATCGACGGGTCCTGAAGGTCGAAGATCTTCGCCGTCTCCTTGAGGATGTACGCCGCCGGGACGGTGAACGTCTCGCCGAAGCGGCCGTTGAAACGCTCCGCGAGGTCGCGGGTCAGCTCGATGTGCTGGCGCTGGTCCTCGCCGACCGGGACCTGGTTGGCCTGGTAGAGCAGGATGTCCGCGACCTGGAGGACGGGGTACGTGAAGAGGCCCACCGAAGCGCGGTCCGCACCCTGCTTGGCGGCCTTGTCCTTGAACTGCGTCATGCGCGACGCCTCGCCGAAGCCCGTGAGGCAGTTCATGACCCAGCCGAGCTGGGCGTGCTCGGGGACGTGGCTCTGGACGAAGAGCGTGCAGCGCTCCGGGTCGAGACCGGCCGCGAGGAGCTGCGCGGCGGCGAGCCGGGTGTTGGCGCGGAGCTCGGCCGGGTCCTGCGGGATCGTGATCGCGTGCAGGTCCACCACCATGTAGAAGGCGTCGTGGGACTCCTGCAGCGCCACCCACTGGCGGACCGCGCCGAGGTAGTTGCCGAGGTGGAACGAGCCTGCGGTGGGCTGGATTCCGGAGAGCACGCGGGGACGATCAGAGGCCATGAGGCTCATTCTCTCAGGTGACTCTCATTGCTCGGAAACAGACATGTGACGGGTGTGCCGCGATCTTGTCCCCGGCCTCGTTTCCGATCTTGTTCCCGGCCTTGTTCCCGGCCTTGTTCCCGGCCTTGTTCCCGGCCTCGAACCCGATCTTGTTCCGGCGGTTCTTCGCGGGCCTTCGCGGGGTGTTCGGCGGGTCTCGGCCGGGTCTGCTCCGGGCCGGTGGTGCGTCGTCTGGATCCGATGGTCGCGCATGCGGAACCGATCGCGTCCGGCCGGTGTATCAACAGTGTGAGGGCACAGGGGGAGGTCCTGGAGGGGGGCCGCGTCGTCGACGAGGGTGCGGTGATCGCACGTGTGCGCGCCGGTGAGGCCGAGGCGTACGCGGAATTGGTGCGCGCCTTCACCGGACTCGCGCTCAGGGCGGCCGTGGCACTCGGGGCGGGAGCGGACGCGGAAGACGTGGTGCAGCAGGCCTTCTTCAAGGCGTACTGCTCCTTGGGGCGGTTCAGGGACGGCTCGGCGTTCAAGCCGTGGCTGTTGTCGATCGTCGCCAATGAGACGAGGAACACAGTGCGTTCGGCGGTCCGGCAGCGGTCGCTCGTCGGCCGCGAGGCGGCGCTCGTCGAGGCGGAGCCGCTGATACCGGAATCGGCGGACCCGGCGGTGGCGGCCCTTCGGGACGAGCGCAGGACGGCCCTGCTCGCCGCGCTCGACCGGCTGAGCGAGGAGCACCGCCTGGTCGTCACGTATCGCTATCTCCTGGAAATGGACGAGGCGGAGACGGCCGAGGCGCTGGGCTGGCCTCGGGGCACGGTCAAGTCCCGGCTGAACCGCGCGCTGCGGAAGCTGGAGCGGATCCTGCCGCGGGGAGCGGACGAGGACAGGGAGAAAGCGGAGGGAGCCAAGGGAGCTGAGAGGGCTGCGAGGGCTGCGAGGGCTGAGGGAGCGGACTCGGCGGAGGGAGGTGATGGGCGTGGGTGAGCGGGAGCACGAGCGGGACGACAGCCTGCGGGGCCGGGGCGGCGGTGAGCAGGGCGATCGGGGCGGTCGAGGCCGGGGCGGCGGTGAGCAGGGCGTGTCCGGTGGCGTCGGGCGTGCCCGTCGGCTTCCTGAGGAGCTGCGGGCGCTCGGCCGGTCCATGGATCCGCCCGGGCTCACCGGCGCGTCGATGGCCGAGCGGGTCATCGCGCAGATCATCGCGGAGTCGGTGCCGGTCCCGGTGGCCGAGCCTCCCGGGCTCTTCTCCCGGCTGCGGTCGTGGCTGCGGGTGCGGTGGCGGGTCCTGACGGCGGCGCTGTGCGGGCTCCTGACGGCGGCGGTGCTGACACCGCCGGTGCGGGCGGCGGTCTTCGAGTGGTTCGACTTCGGCGGGGTCGAGGTGCGGTACGACCCCTCGGCGCCTCCGCCGGGTGACGCACGCGTGCCGGGGTGCGGTGATGGGGTGAGCCTTGCCGAGGTCGGGCGGCGGGCCGGGTTCGTCCCGGCGGTGCCGAAGGCGCTGGGCGCTCCGGACGGCGTGGCGGTGACGCGGGAGCGGGGCGCGCGCGTCGTGGTCACGCTGTGCTGGCGCGAGGAGGACCGGACGATACGGCTCGACGAGTTCGGGGCCCGGCTGGACGTGGGCTTCACCAAGACGGTGACGGAGCAGCCGGACTGGGTCCAGGTCGGCCGGGAGCAGGCGCTGTGGTTCCCGCGCCCGCATCGGCTCGCGTTCTGGATGGTGGACGGAGAGGGCGACCGCTGGTCTCGCTCCGAGCGGACGGCGGGTCCGACGCTCCTGTGGACGCACGGCCCTGAGCTCACGCTGCGCCTGGAGGGCGTGGCGTCGAAGGAGCGCGCGCTGAAGATCGGGAACTCGATTCCTGGCGGGGCGGACGGATCGGGAACCTGAAGGGCTCGGGCGGTGTACCAGAAGTGAGGCGGCGCGGACGGGCCGTGCCGGGAGCGGTGGGGGACGGGACATGCGGAAGCGGACGGCACGGGGACAGTGCGGGTCGGTGGCGGGAGTCGCGGCCGCGCTGGCGCTGGTGGTGGCGGGAGCGCCCCCGGCGATGGCGGGCGGACCGACGAGCGTTCTGGTGGTCTCCCCCGAGAGCGGACAGAGCTCGGCGCTGTATGTGAGCGACAAGGAGTACGTGCAGCTGGAGCGCGGCCTCGGCACCCTCGGCGAGATAGACAAGGGCCGGCCCGAGCAGCCACCGGGCCTGAGCATGAGCGAGGAGAGCCATCAGATCAACGTGACGTGGATGCTCCACGACGTGCGCCCGTGGCGGGTGGACCGGGCGTACGCGGTGCCGCCGGGCTCCGAGGACGACAGGGGCGGGGAGAGCGCGAAGGGCAAGAGGGGCAAAAGGGGTGAGAAAGGCGATGAGGGCGATACGGAGAGCAAGGGCGGCCAGGGCGGCGGCAAGGGCGGTGAAGACGTCGCTGCCGTGTGGATCCACACCTCGACGGACATCGAGTCCATGAGCGGCACCTGGCACAGGGCCAAGGACCCGGCACGCCTGACGGCCCTGTTCAAGAAGCTCGGGGTCATGGGCGCGTCCACGGACGGGGGCAATCAGCCGATACGGCCGGAGGCAGATGCCGGTGGGCCACCGGCACCGCCGCCCGCCGCCGAGGACGGGGACGGGGACGGGCAGGCTGCCGGTGACCGGAGCGATGTCCCGCAGGGCTTCGGCGGGGCGGGCTGGTGGTGGGCGATACCGGGCGCCGCGGTGGGGGTCGTGGGAGCACTGCTGCTGCGGGGGCCGCTCACCGAGCGTCGTGCCCTGCTTGCCTCACTGCGCGGGCGGCGGCGTCATGACGGGGGCCCACGGCAGGAGTTGAGGGACCTGTGAGGACGGCGACGGACCCCCCGGCCGGCGAGTTGGCCGGGAGGGTCCCCCGGGAGGGGTAGCGGTTTCGCCCCGTGGGTCAGTGGGGCGGGAGGCCCGGGGCCGGGTGGGCGGTCATCAGGTCGGCTACCTCGGCGCGGATCTTCGTCAGGGCGTCCTCGTCACCGGTGCGGGCCGCGGCGACGCCTCGGTCGATCCAGTCGGCGACGGTCGGCATGTGCTCGACGCCGAGACCGCGGGAGGTGAGCGAGGGGGTGCCGATGCGGACACCGGACGGGTCGAACGGCTTCCTGGGGTCGTACGGCACGGTGTTGTGGTTGACGACGATCCCGGCGCGGTCGAGGGCCTTAGCGGCGATCTTGCCCGGGACGTCCTTGGGGGTGAGGTCCATCAGGATGAGGTGGTTGTCGGTGCCGCCGGAGACCAGGTCGAAACCGCGGGCGAGCAGCGCTTCGGCGAGGGCCCGGGCGTTGGCGACGACCGCGTGGGCGTAGTCGCGGAAGGAGGGACGTGACGCCTCGTGCAGGGCGACGGCGATGGCCGCGGTGGTCTGGTTGTGGGGGCCGCCCTGCAAGCCGGGGAAGACCGCCTTGTCGATGGCCTTGGCGTGCTCCTCGCGGGACATCAGCATCGCGCCGCGCGGGCCGCGCAGGGTCTTGTGGGTGGTCGTGGAGATCACGTCGGCGTGCGGCACCGGTGAGGGGTGGGCGCCGCCCGCGATCAGGCCGGCGATGTGCGCGATGTCGGCGACGAGGACGGCCCCCGCCTCGCGGGCGATCTCGGCGAAGGCGGCGAAGTCGATGGTGCGAGGGAGGGCGGTGCCACCGCAGAAGATCAGCTTCGGACGTTCCTTGAGGGCGAGGTCGCGCACCTCGTCGAAGTCGATGCGGCCCGTGTCGTGGCGGACGCCGTACTGGACGCCGCGGAACCACTTGCCCGTGGCGGAGACGCCCCAGCCGTGGGTGAGGTGGCCGCCCATGGGGAGGGCCATGCCCATCACGGTGTCGCCGGGCTCGGCGAAGGCGAGGTAGACGGCGAGGTTGGCCGGGGAGCCGGAGTAGGGCTGGACGTTGGCGTGATCGACGCCGAAGAGGGACTTGGCGCGGGCGACGGCGAGGCGCTCGACGGGGTCGATGTTCTGCTGGCCCTCGTAGTAGCGGCGGCCCGGGTAGCCCTCGCTGTACTTGTTCTGAAGGACCGTGCCGGAGGCTTCGAGGACGGCGGTGGAGACGTAGTTCTCGCTGGGGATCAGCCGCAGCGTGTCGGCCTGGAGCTGCTCCTCGGCGCCGACGAGGGCGGCCAGTTCGGGGTCCTCGGCGGTGAGCGCGGGATGGCTGAGGGCGTGGGGCGAATCCGAGGGATTCGGGGAACCGGGAGAAGAGGGGTGGGTCATGGCGTCCTCCGGGGCGAGCGGTGAGTTTCCGGTCGTGGTCCCGGGGTGCCCAGGCGGTCGGCACCTCGAAGGTTCTGCCTCGCACGGCTCCCCCGGGGTCCGTTCCCCGTGCGCCAGTCGCCGTGCTGTAGGAAGCAGCCTAGCGGGCACGCCACGTCGGCAGGTTTCTTCGTCCGCGATCCGAGCGACGATAGGAATGGGGCGCCACACCCGCCCCAAGCCGCAGGACGAACGGAGACCCCGTGTCGACTACCGAAGAGTTCATCACCTCGGCCGAAGCGCACAGCGCGCACAACTATCACCCGCTGCCCATCGTGGTCGCGTCGGCGGAGGGTGCCTGGATGACGGACGTCGAGGGGCGCCGCTACCTCGACATGCTGGCCGGGTACTCCGCGCTGAATTTCGGGCACGGCAACCGCCGCCTGATCGACACGGCCAAGGCGCAGCTGGAGCGCGTGACGCTCACCTCGCGGGCCTTCCACCACGACCGGTTCGCCGACTTCTGTACGCGGCTCGCGGAGCTGTGCGGCAAGGAGATGGTGCTGCCGATGAACACCGGGGCGGAGGCCGTGGAGACGGCCGTGAAGACCGCCAGGAAGTGGGGGTACCAGGTCAAGGGCGTGCCCGACGGGCGAGCGAAGATCGTCGTGGCCCGGGACAACTTCCACGGGCGGACCACGACCATCGTCAGCTTCTCGACGGACCAGGAGGCGCGGGCGGACTTCGGCCCGTACACCCCGGGGTTCGAGATCGTTCCGTACGGCGATCTGACGGCCATGCGGGAGGCGGTCACGGAGAACACCGTGGCCGTGCTCATCGAGCCGATCCAGGGAGAGGCCGGGGTCCTGGTGCCACCGGCCGGGTATCTCGCGGGTGTGCGGGAGCTGACGCGGGAGCGGAACGTCCTCCTCATGGCGGACGAGATCCAGTCGGGGCTCGGCAGGACGGGGAAGACGTTCGCGTGCGAGCACGAGGGTGTGGTGCCGGACGTGTACATCCTGGGCAAGGCGCTGGGCGGGGGTGTCGTGCCGGTGTCGGCGGTGGTGGCGGACGCGGAGGTCCTCGGGGTGTTCAAGCCGGGCGAGCACGGGTCGACGTTCGGCGGCAACCCGCTGGCGTGTGCGGTGGGCCTGGAGGTCGTCGCGATGCTGAGCTCGGGCGAGTTCCAGCAGCGGGCCACGGAACTGGGCGAGCACCTGCACGCCGAGCTGGGCCTGCTGGCCGGTGCGGGCGCGGTGACCCAGGTGCGGGGGCGCGGGCTGTGGGCGGGCGTCGACATCGAGCCGTCGCACGGCACGGGCCGCGAGATCTCCGAGAAGCTGATGGACCGCGGTGTCCTGGTCAAGGACACCCACGGCTCCACGATCCGCATCGCCCCGCCCCTGGTGATCAGCAAGGAGGACCTGGACTGGGGCCTCGACCAACTGCGGGAGGTGCTGGCGTAGCTCCTGTGCGGTCAGCGGGGCGGCCGGGCAGCCGGGCGGCGGAGTCGTCGGGGGTGGCGGGGGCGTCAGGGGCGGCGGGGCCGTCAGGGGTGGCCGGGTCGTCGGGGGCGGTGTCAGGGTTTGGTGCCGACGCCGCCGAACATCGCCACGTCCTCCAGGACCGGTGCGGCGTCGGCGGCCGGGCGCCAGCGGTTGCACGAGACCACGCCGGGGTCGAGGAGTTCGAGGCCTTCGAAGAAGCCGGTGACCTGCTCGGGGGTGCGCTGCGTGAGCTTGGGGGTGCCGTTCTCGTTCCAGAACGCCACCGCCTCGTCCACGTCGGGCATCTCCGGGCTGGTGATGGTGTGCGAGAGGACCAGATGGCTGCCGGACGGCAGCGCGTCGAGCAAACGGCGCACGATGCCGTACGCCTCGGAGTCGTCGTCGATGAAGATGACGACCCCGAGCAGCATCAGCGCGACCGGCTGCGTGAGGTCCAGGGTCTTGGCGGCGTGTTCGAGGATCGTGTCGACGTTGCGCAGGTCCTCGTCGAGGTAGTCGGTCCTGCCCTCGGGGGTGCTGGTGAGCAGGGCGCGCGCGTGAGTGAGGACCAGGGGGTCGTTGTCCACGTAGACGACGCGGGACTCGGAGGCGATCCGCTGGGCGACCTCGTGGGTGTTGTCGGCGGTCGGCAGTCCGGTGCCGATGTCGAGGAACTGCCGGATGCCGCACTCGGTCACGAGGTGGCTCACGGCCCGCCCGAGGAACTGCCGGTCGGCCAGGGCGTAGGCGCCGATGCCCGGGTGCAGGGTGCGGATCTGGTCCCCGGCGGCCTGGTCGACGGGGTAGTTGTCCTTGCCGCCGAGCCAGTAGTTCCAGATGCGGGCCGTGTGAGGCTGCGTGGTGTTGATCCTGCTGTCGGCCATGTGCGTCGTCGCCTCCGGGTCCGTGGTCGATCAATCGGCAGCGTACTAGGGGGACTTGACGGAGGGCCTCCGTCCGCCTCAGAGAATCACGTGCGGCAGGAATCTCGCGTACTCGTCCGTGATCAGGCCCGCCGACTCCCGGATGCCGAGTCCCGCCGCCTCGTCCTCGACCACCCAGGCACCGAGCACCACGCGGTTGCCGTCGAAGTCGGGCAGTGGGGCGAACTCCTGGTAGCAGCAGGCCTCTTCGCGTACGACGGGCTCGGCGCCCGGCGGGTGGACCGTGACTCCGGCGCCTTCGCGGCCGAGGAGGGGCTTGGCGACGTAGCCGCGCTCGGACGCAAGCTCCCGGGGGCCGTCCAGGTAGGCGGGGAGGAGGTTGGGGTGGCCGGGGTACAGCTCCCAGAGGATCGCGAGCAGCGCCTTGTTGGAGAGCAGCATCTTCCAGGCGGGCTCGATCCACAGGGTGGAGCCGGTGCCGCCGCCGTTGTCGAGGGTCTCCAGGACGTGCGGGGCGAAGCGGTCGGTGGTCAGCCACTCCCAGGGGTAGAGCTTGAAGCAGCTGCGGATGAAGCCGAGTCTCTTGTCGACGAAGCGCCGCGAGAGCCGGTCCCAGCCGATGTCCTCCATGGAGATCGCCTCGGTGGCGAGCCCGGCCTGCTGCGCGGTCTCGCGCAGGTACGCGACCGTCATCAGGTCCTCGCCGAGTTCGTCGCCCGCGGAGTGCGCGAAGTACAGCGGGCCGCCGGGCGGGAGGAGCGGGGCCTGCTTCTTCCAGGCGTCGACGAGCCGCTCGTGCAGGGAGTTCCACTGGTCGGCGCCCGGGAAGCACTCCTCCATCCAGAACCACTGGGGGCTCGCGGCCTCGACCAGGGACGTGGGGGTGTCGGCGTTGTACTCCAGGAGCTTGGCGGGGCCGGCGCCCGGGCCCGCGTAGTGCAGGTCGAACCGCCCGTAGAGGGACGGCAGTTCGGCGCGGCGGCGCCAGGCCTCGGTGACGGCGTCGGCCACCCTCGGGTCCGTGATGCCGAGGTCGGCGAGGCGGTCGTGCGTGACGATGTGCTCGGCCGCCGCGAGGCACATCGCGTGCAGCTCCTCGACGACCTCTTCCAGGGCTTCCACCTCGGGCAAGGAGAAGACGTAGCAGGCGGACTCGTCCCAGTAGGGGCGCAGGGAGTCGTCGGGGTAGCGCGTGAGGGGGTAGATGAGCCCCTGGTCCTCGACGGTCTGCTGCCAGCCGGGGCGTGGGGTGAGGGTGCGGCGTTCCATGGTCCGGGGTCCCGGTCTCCTTCGCGGCCGGCTCAGCCGCCGCCGCTGCCCGAGCAGCCGAAGCCGTCGCGGTCCACGGCCTCGCTGCGGCTGAAGGTGCCGTTGTCGGCGTGGCGGCCGTCGATGTCGGCGTCGTAGTACCAGTTCGGGTCCATGCGGCCGGAAGACTTGCCGGCGCCTGTTCCTGTCCCCGTTCCCGTCCCGGTTCCGTAGGAACTGCCGCCGGTCTTCCGTCCCTTGCCGCCGCCGTTCGAGGAGGACGAGCCGGCACCGCTCTTGCAGTTCTTGTCTGCGACGATCTTGTAGCCGGTGAGGTAGTCGTAGCTGTCGCGGTCCACGCACCGCTTGTCCGGCTCCGAGCCGCACGAGGTCAGGGCCGCCGCGAGGACGCCCATCCCGCCGAGGACGACCGTGCTGGACCGCAGCCTGCGCCGCGGGGCCCCTGTTTCCTTCTCGGCTGCCATCTGCCGTACTCCCCCGTTGTCGTACATGTGTCAAGACGTGCTCGGCGACCAGCGTAGGTAAACGGTCCCGCGCCATGCCAACCGGCTCAGCCGAATCCGCTTCCTCTACAGTCACTTCGTGTCTCTTGGGATGATTTGTGCACTTGGTTCAGCGGTCTGCTTCGGCACGGCCTCCGTCTTCCAGGCCGTCGCCGCCCGCGCCACGACGCCGGGGACGGGCTCCGGGGTCGACCCCGCGCTGCTGCTGCGTGCGGTGAGGCAGTGGCGGTACGTCGTGGGGCTCGCGCTCGACGGGCTCGGGTTCCTGCTCCAGATCGTGGCGTTGCGCTCCATCCCGATCTACGCCGTGGGTGCGGCCCTCGCCGCGAGCCTCGCCGTCACGGCGGTGGTGGCCTCGCGGATGCTGCGGGTGCGGCTCAGCGGTGTGGAGTGGGCGGCGGTGGGAGTGGTGTGCGCGGGGCTCGCCCTCCTGGGACTCGCTTCGGGGGACGAGGGGGAGGGCGTCGGGTCGACGGCTCTGCGGTACGTGATGCTGGGCGTCGCGATGGGCGTGCTGCTGCTCGGCGCGGTGGCCGGGCGGCTGCCGGGGCGGGGGCGGGCGTTGGCCCTGGGGCTCGGGGCGGGGCTCGGGTTCGGGGTGGTGGAGGTGGCCGTGCGGCTGATCGACGAGGTCTCGCCGGGCGCGCTGCTGAGGAACCCGGCCGCGTACGCCCTGCTGGTGGGCGGAGGCGCGGCCTTCCTGCTGCTCACGTCGGCCTTGCAGCGGGGCTCCGTGACGACCGCGACCGCGGGGATGGTGATCGGGGAGACGATCGGGCCCGCGGTGGTGGGCGTGGTGTGGCTCGGCGACCGGACCCGGGACGGTATGGAGTGGGTCGCGGTCCTGGGCTTCGTGGTGGCCGTGGCGGGGGCGCTGGCCTTGGCCCGCTTCGGCGAGGCGCCGCCTCCGGGGGAGGGGACGAGTCCGGTGGAGGGGACGGGGGCAGGGGCGGCGTAAGGCTTACGCCGCCTCGGGCGCCCCGGGGGGCCGTACTTGCGGGGTTTTCGCTTCGGCGCTGCCCCGCAGGGAGAACCCTCAGGGCTCCCCGTACCGGACCCCCCTACGGCAAGACCGCGCACAGCGCCTCCAGCGCCCCCGCCCACCCGTGGTCCGCCGGTGTGCCGTAGCCCACGACCAGGGCGTCCCGTTCCGGGGGGCGTGCGTCGGGGTGGCGGAAGCTGGCCAGGCCCTGGACCGCGAGGCGTTGCCAGCTGGCCGCCTGCACCACCGTGCGTTCCGTGCCCGGCGGAAGTTCGAGCACCGCGTGCAGCCCCGCGGCGATCCCCGTGGCCCGTACCTCCGGTGCACGTGCGGCCAGCGCGGCGACCAGTTGGTCCCGCCGGCGGCGGTAACGCAGCCGCGCGCCCCGCACATGGCGGTCGTACGCGCCCGACGTGATGAACTCCGCGAGCGTCAGTTGGTCCAGCGCCCCGCACGCCCATTCCGCGCCCCCCCTTCGCCTCGATGACCTCGGCGGCGATCGGCTCGGGCAGCACCATCCAGCCGAGCCGCAGGCCCGGGGCGAGGGACTTGCTGGCCGTGCCCAGGTAGACCACGCGGTCGGGGTCGAGGCCCTGGAGCGCGCCCACCGGCTGCCGGTCGTAGCGGAACTCCCCGTCGTAGTCGTCCTCCAGGATCAGGCCGCCCTCGCGCCGCGCCCAGTCCACGGCGGCCGCACGCCGGTCGGGGTGCAGCGGCACCCCCATCGGGAACTGGTGGGCGGGCGTCAGGAGCACCGCCTTCGCCGAGCCCGATCCAGAGCCCGAGCCCGCACGTGAACCCGCACCCGCACGCGCACCTGAGCCCGCACCCGCACTCAACTCGGCTGTGCAGGTGCCCAGTTCGTCGAAGGGCAGCGGTCTCGTCCGCAGCCCCGCCCGCTTCAGCAGGTCCCAGTGCACGTCCAGGCCGTACGACTCGACCGTCACCTCCCGCAGACCGCGGGCCCGCAGCACGCCGCCCAGCAGGCTCAGCCCCTGCGCGAACCCGGCGCAGACGACGATGCGGTCCGGGTCCGCGTGCACGCCGCGCGCCCGGGAGAGATAGCCGGCAAGGGCGGTGCGCAGCTCGATGCGCCCGCGCGGGTCGCCGTAGCCGAGCGCGTCGTTCGGGGCGGTCGCCATGGCCCGGCGCGCGGCCTTGAGCCAGGCGGCGCGCGGGAACGCGGAGAGGTCGGGGGTGCCCGGCATCAGGTCGTACGTGGGACCGCCGGCGGCCCTGCGGCGCGGTGCGGGTTCGGCGGGACGCGGCACGGCGCGTTCCGCCACCCGGGTGCCGGAACCCTGGCGCGCGGTGAGCCAGCCCTCGGCGACGAGGTCCGCGTACGCGTCGGCGACGGTGTTGCGGGCGATGCCCAGGTCGACGGCGAGGGAGCGGGACGAGGGCAGGCGCGTGCCGGGGGCGAGCCTGCCGCCGCGCACCGCCTCACGCAGAGCGTCCGTGAGGCCCTTGCGCACGCCGGAGCGCGCCCCCTCTCCCCCGGTCTCCCCGGCCTCCCCGGCCTCCGCGAGCCTCCCGGCCTCCCCGGGCTCCCTGGCCTCCGCGAACCTCCCGGTCTCCCCGGCTGCCGCGAGCCTCCCGGGCTCCCCGGCCTCCCCGGCTGCCGCAGACTCCCCGGACCTCCCAGCCTTCCCGGCCCCCGCAGCTTTCCCGCCCTTCCCGGCCCCCGAAGTCTCCCCGGACCCCCCAACCCTCCCCGCCTTCCCCGCCCTGCCCAGTTTTTCCAGCTCCAGGTGGAGGTCGACGCCCAAAGTGGCCCAGGATTCTTCCATGGAAATGGACCATACCCGTGGGCTACTCCGCCCGTACCGTCGATGACATGACGACGACGAACGACAGCCTCTCCCCCACCGACGCACCCCGGCCCAAGGAGTACGTCCCCGAGCACACCCCCCGCCTCGACTGGCACGCGCAGGCCCCCGAGGTCTTCAAGGCGATGGTCCGGCTCGACGCGGCCGCCCGTCAGGGCGTCGACCCGGTGATCCTTGAACTCGTGAAGATCAGGGCCTCGCAGATCAACCACTGCGCCCTCTGCGTCGACATGCACAGCAAGGACGCCCTCGCGGCGGGCGAGAGCGTGGAGCGGATCATCCAGCTCAGCGCCTGGGAGGAGTCGCAGCACTTCTACACGGCGAAGGAGGTCGCCGCGATCGAGCTGACGGAGGCGATCACCGTCCTGACGGACGGCTTCGTGCCGGACGCGGTGTACGACAAGGCCGCGGCCCTCTTCGGGGAGCAGGAGCTGACGCAGCTGATCGCCGCGATCACGGTGATCAACGCGTGGAACCGCTTCGGCGTCTCGACGCGCCAGGTGCCGGGTCACTACAAGGCCGGAGACCACAAGTGACCGCTCGGACCACCCACTTGGACAAGCGCTTCGGTTCCGCCCTGGTCGCGCTCGGCGCGGCGGCGCGGCGGCGAAGCAAGGGCTGATGGTCAGCCGTCGTACCGAACCGGGCGGGTACGTGCCGTGAGTCTCGTGGACGACTTCCGCGCGCTGCACCACGGAGCGCGCGCGGCGAGCCTGAAGGGGCACCGTCATGCCGGCCGTCCGGCTCACCTGCCTGCGGGTGAGCGGCGGCGTCACGTCACTTCTTGGGGATCCAGGACTCCCAGACGTCCTTGTTGGCCTTGACCCACTTCTTGGCCGCGGCCTCGCCGCTCATCTTGTCCTTGGCGATGGACATGGCGACCTCGTTCTGCTCCTCGGTCGTCCACTTGAAGTTCTTCAGGAACTCCGCCGCGTCACCGCCGTCCTTGGCGAAGTCGGCGTTGAAGTACTTCTGGAGCGGGGTGTTGGCGTAGCCGCACTCGGTCTTGGTCTCGGGCTCGTTGCAGCCCTCCTTGAACTCCGGGAGCTTCACCTCGACCAGGTCCATGTCGGCGTTCGCCCACAGGGGCTCCCACCAGTAGCTGATGAAGGGCTCCTTGGCGGCGTACTTGCGCTGGATCTCCTTGATCTGCGCCGCCTCGTTGCCGGTGTCCTTGATCTTGAAGTTCAGCTTGTGGTTCTTGATCAGGAACTCGTCGTACGTGGTGTACGAGGGGGCCGCGCCGATGAACTCGCCCTTGTCGCCGCTGCGGTTGCTCTTGAAGTCCTTGGCGTACTTGTTGAGGTTCTTGTAGTCCAGGACGTCCGGGTGCTTGTCCGCGTAGTACTTCGGCACGTACCAGCCGATGTGCCCGGTGACGCCCAGGTCGCCGCCCTTGACGACCGTCTTCTTCTGGTCGATGTAGAGCTTCTGCTTGTTGGGCTGGCCGTCCCAGTCCTCCAGGATCGCGTCGGCCTTGCCGTTGTTGAGCGCGTCCCACGCGATCGGCTCGTCGAGCTGCTGGAGGTCGACCTTCTTGACGCCGACCTCGTCCTCGAGGAGCACCTTGGCGACCTCGGCGTTGGCGCGTGCGCCGACCCACGAGGGGACCGTGATGGTGACCTCGTCCGAGCCGCCGGAGGACTTGGTGTCCGCGGCGCCGCAGGCACTGAGCGCCAGCATCGAGGCGACGCCGAGACCGGCGAGGACCGAAGTGCGTGTCCGCTTGCTGTAGTTCACGAGATTGTTCCCTTACGTAGCAGGAGAGCGGGGTCCGGGATCGTACGTCAGTACGTCAGCGCAGTGCGCGTTCCTTGACGTCGGCGCCGGGCTGGGAGATGCGGTCGAGCAGGACGCCGAGGCAGACGATCGCGATGCCGGCGGTCAGGCCGAGGCCGAGGTCGCCCTTGGTGAGACCCCTGACCACGTCGACGCCGAGCGCGCCACCGCCGATCATGCCGCCGATGACGACCATGGAGAGGACCAGGACGACGCCCTGGTTGAGGGCGACGAGCAGCGCGGGCCTGGCGAGCGGCAGCTGCACCTGCCAGAGCTGCTGGCCGGTGGAGGCGCCGAGCGAGCGGGCCGCCTCCAGGGCCGAGGGGTCGACCTGCCGGATGCCCTGGGCCGTGATGCGGATGACGGCGGGCAGCGCGTAGATGACCGAGGCCACCGCGGCGGCCGCGGGGTTGGAGCCGAACAGCGCGATCATCGGGATGAGATAGATGAACGCCGGCAGGGTCTGCATGGTGTCGAGCACCGGGCGGATGCCCCGCTCCACCCAGGACACGCGGGCGGCGAGCACGCCGATGGCGAAGCCCAGGATCAGCGTGACGACCAGGGCGGCGATCACCTGCGAGAGCGTGTCCATGGAGCGGTTCCACAGCCCCATCGCGCCGATCGCGGCGAGCGCGAGCACGACGGTGACCGCCGCGCGCCAGCGGCCGGCGAGGTAGGCGAGGACACCGGCCACCAGGAGCACCGCCCACCACGGGGTGGCGAGCAGGCCGTCGAAGAGCGGGTTGATGCCCCAGCGGATGAAGCCGTTGGCCCAGGTGAGCGTGCCGCCGATGACCGGGATGCCGGAGCCGAGCTCGCGCTCGATCCAGCCGACGGCCTCGTTGATCGGCTGGGAGATGGAGATGACCCAGTTCTCGGGCCACTCCGTGCGCCCGAGCACCTGGCCGAGCACCACGGCGCCCGCGAGCACGGCGGCCGAGACGGCCCACAGGATGCGGGTGGCGACGGCGCCGCGCGCCGGTGCCGCGTCGTCGACGCGCTCGCCGAATCCGGCGGTCGTGCGGTCCAGCCAGACGGCGATCAGCACGATCGCGATGCCGGCCGGGGCCGCGAGACCCACGTCGAGGGTGGAGATCGCGGTGAAGATCGGGTCGCCAAGACCGCCGGCGCCGACGACCGTGGCGAGCACGACCATCGAAAGACACATCATGATCGTCTGGTTGAGGCCGAGCAGCATCGGCTTGCGGGCCAGCGGGAGGCGGGCCGTCCACAGCCGCTGCCAGGCGCTGGCGCCAAGCGACTGCGAGGCCTCGAGGGCCGCCGCGTCGGCGCCGCGCAGGCCGAGCGAGGTGAGCCTGGCCATCGGCGGGGCGGCGTAGATGACGGTCGCCATGAAGACGGCCGGGGTGCCGACGTCGAACATCAACACGAAGGGCAGGAGGTACGAGAAGGCCGGCAGCACCTGCATGGTGTCGAAGACCGGCCGCAGGATGCGCTCGGCACGGTCGGAGAGACCGGCCGCGAGGCCGAGGAGCACGCCGACCAGCGCCGCGACGGCGACACAGACCACCATCAGGGCGAGGGTCTCCATCGCCTCCTCCCACACGTCGAGCACGCCGATCACGGCGAACGTGCCGAAGGCGGTGCCCGCGAGGGCCAGTGCGCGGCGGCGCAGGTTCGCCCCGCCCGCGTACCAGGAGATGAGCACGGCGGCGACGGTCACACCGATGAAGCCGAGGCTCTCCAGACCGCTGAGCACCCCGTCCACGGAGGACTCGGCGGCGTTGCTGATGTGCAGCAGGAAGTACAGGAAGACCGGGTGGGTGTCGCGGTTCTGCGCCATCCAGGTGTTGACGTCGTCGAGCGGCGAGCGCACGTCGAAGGTCAGGTCGGCGGGCCAGACGCCGTTCGCGGTGACGGCCGCCGAGACGACCGCGACCAGGACGGCGCAGAGCAGCAGGATCGCCTTGGGGTTGCGCAGGAGACCGGCGAGCGGCCGGGGGCCGTCGGCCGGAGGACCCGGCGGGGACACGGTGTCCTTCTTCTCCAGGACGGGAGCCGGGGCACTCATACGGCGGCCACCGCCTTGTCCCGGGGATCGCTGTCGAGGCCCGCGACCACGGCGAGGAGCTGCTCGTGGTCGACGATGCCGAGCGTGCGGCCGTTGTCCACGACACGGCAGTACGCGCCGCTGCGGGCCACGGCCTCGATCGCGTCGACGACCAGCATGTCCGGGCCGATCGCGGCACCGGACTCGGCCTCGTCGCCCTCGGCCGGGCGCATGGCGCGGCGCACGGAGATGACCTGCTCGCGCGAGACGTCCTGGACGAAGTCGCGGACGTAGTCGTCGGCCGGGTTGGCGACGATCTCCTCGGGGGTGCCGAGCTGCACGATGGCGCCGTCGCGCATCAGCATGATGCGGTCGCCGAGGCGCAGCGCCTCGCTGAGGTCGTGGGTGATGAAGACCATCGTGCGGCCCTCTTCGCGGTGCAGGCGGATGACTTCTTCCTGCATGTCGCGGCGGATCAGCGGGTCGAGCGCGCTGAACGGCTCGTCGAAGAGGAGGACTTCGGGGTCGACGGCGAGGGCGCGGGCCAGGCCGACGCGCTGCTGCTGGCCGCCGGAGAGCTGGGTGGGGCGGCGCTCCTCCATGCCTTCGAGGCCGACCTTGGCGACGACCTCCAGGGCCTTGGCGCGGCGCTCGGCCTTGCCTACGCCCTGGATCTCCAGGCCGTAGGCGACGTTGTCGAGGACCGAACGGTGCGGCAGCAGGCCGAAGTTCTGGAAGACCATCGCGGCCTTGTGGCGGCGCAGCTCGCGCAGCTGGTTCTTGTCCATGCCGAGCACGTCCCGGCCGTCCATGGATATGGATCCGCTGGTCGGCTCGATGAGCCGGGTCAGGGTGCGCACCAGCGTCGACTTGCCGGAGCCGGACAGGCCCATGACGACGAAGACCTCGCCGCGCCGGACGTCGAAGCTGACGTCGCGCACGGCCGCCGTGCAGCCGGTGCGCTCGCGCAGCTCGACCGCGGAGAGGTCCGCGTACTCCTCGTTGCCCGGGATGCTCCGGGCCTTGGGGCCGAAGACCTTCCACAGGTCCCGGACCGCGAACACGGGCGCGGCCTCCTCGGAGGCGGGCGTCTCGGGGACAGGCGTCTTGTCAGTGGTGGTGGTCATCGGACATCACTCCCGGTCAGCAGTTCCGCGCACTTTTCCCCGACCATGAGCACTCCGATCATCGGGTTCACGGCAGGCATCGTCGGGAAGACGGATGCGTCCGCGATTCGGATTCCCTCGAGACCCCGGATCCGCAGCTCCGGGTCGACTACAGCAAGTTCATCAGCGGAAGCTCCCATTCGGCAGGTTCCCGCAGGGTGGTACACGGTGTGCGCGGCCTTGCGCACGAGTTCACCGATCTCGGCGTCGTCGGTGACGTCGGGACCGGGGAAGACCTCGCGCTTGAGCCACTTGGCGAAGGGCTCGGCCTGCGCGACCTTGCGGGCCAGCTTGATGCCGTCGACAAGAGTCTGCCCGTCGTAGTCGCCTTCGTCCTCGAAGTAACGGAAGTCGAGCGAGGGCTTTACCTCCGGGTCCGCGGATGTCAGGAAGAGACGGCCGCGGGCACGGGACTTGGGGATGTTGGGCGTCATCGAGACACCGTGCTCCGGGCGTTCGTAGCCCAGGCGCTCCGGGTTGTCCGTGAAGGGGATCTGGTAGAAGTGGAACATCAGATCGGGGCCCTTGTGGTCCGGGTCCCGCTTCACGAACAGGCCCGCGTCGGAGTCCATCGCGGAGTTGCCGGGGATCGGTCCTTCGGTCTCCCAGACGATGACCGACTCGGGGTGGTCGATGAGGTTCTCGCCGACGCCCGGGAGATCGTGTACGACGGGGATGCCGAGGGCTTCGAGGTCCTTGGCGGGGCCGATGCCGGAGAGCATGAGCAGCCGGGGCGTGTCGACGGCGCCCGCGCAGACGAGCACCTCGCGGCGGGCGGTGAGCAGCTGCTCGGCGCCGTCCTTCGTACGGATGTGCACGCCGCGCGCGGTCGTGCCGTCGAGCTCCAGCCTGGTGGCCCACGTCTCCAGGAACAGCCGCAGGTTGGGGCGGTCGCCGGCCTCCATGTGGGGGTGCAGGTAGGCGACGGACGCGGAGGAGCGCTTGTTGTTCTCCGGGTGGTACGACAGGTCGAAGAAGCCGACGCCCTCGTCGAAGGGCTTGTCGTTGAAGCCGACGACCTCGGGGACGCCGAGCGCGGTCTTGGCCGCCTCGACCCAGTCGGTGGCGATCTGGTTCTGGTCCTTCTTGGCGACGCGCACGATGTTGTTGCGCAGCTTGCCGAAGAAGGGGTCCATCGCGGCCGAGCCCCAGCCGGTGGCGCCCGCCTCTTCCCACTCGTCCCAGTCGGACGGCAGCGGCTTGAACGAGATCAGGGTGTTGTGCGACGAGCAGCCGCCCAGGACCTTGGCGCGGCTGTGCAGGATGTGCGAGTTGCCGCGCGGCTGCTCGGTGGTCGTGTAGCCGTAGTCGAGGTCGCCGCCGAGCAGGCCGAGCCAGCGGCGCAGCGTGAGGACGTCCTCGCGGTCGATGTCGCTGGGGCCGCCCTCGATGACGGCGACGGTGACGTCCGGGTCCTCGGTGAGGCGGGATGCGATCACCGAACCGGCGGTGCCGCCGCCGACGATGACGTAGTCGTACTGGGTGGTCTCAGCCATGCGTGCTGCTCCTCTTCCTGCGAGGTGTCGTGCAAAGTGCTTGCGCGTAGTGAGCGGGGAGTGCTCGGACCTGCCGACATGCAGCGTGCGCGGGGGCGGCGGAACCGCCCCCGCGCACGCCGTGACGAGTCGGGGCTAGCCCGCGAACCAGCGGACCGGCCGCGGCGCGAGGTTCTGGTAGATGTGCTTGGACTCGCGGTACTCGGCGAGTCCGGCGGGTCCGAGCTCGCGCCCGACGCCGCTCTTGCCGAAGCCGCCCCACTCGGCCTGCGGAAGGTAGGGGTGGAAGTCGTTGATCCAGACCGTGCCGTGGCGCAGGCGCCGCGCCATGCGGCGCCCGAGGCCCGCGTCATTGGTCCAGACGGCACCCGCGAGACCGTACTCGGTGTCGTTGGCCAGCGCGACCGCTTCGTCCTCGGTGCGGAAGGTCTCGACGGTCAGGACCGGGCCGAAGACCTCCTCGCGCACGACGCGCATCTCGCGGTGGCACTGGTCGAGGACGGTCGGCTCGTAGAAGTAGCCGGTCGCGGGGCGCACGTCGCTGGGCTCGGGGCGCTTGCCGCCGGAGCGCAGGACCGCGCCTTCCTCCAGCGCGGAGGCGACGTACGCCTCGGTCTTCTCGCGCTGCTGCCGCGAGACGAGCGGGCCGCACTCGACGCCGGCCTCGGTGCCGCGGCCGAGCTTGATGCGGCGTGCGCGGCGGGCGAGTTCGGCGACGAAGCGCTCGCGCACCGACTCCTCGATGATGAGGCGGCCACCGGCGGAGCAGACCTGCCCGCTGTGGATGAAGGCGGCGTTCAGCGCCTGGTCGACCGCGGTGTCGAAGCCTTCTTCGGTGGCGCAGGCGTCGGCGAAGACGACGTTCGGGTTCTTGCCGCCGAGTTCGAGGGCGACCTTCTTCACGCCGAGGGCGGCGGCCTGCGCGACCTTGGTGCCGGAGACGAGGCCGCCGGTGAAGGAGACCAAGTCGACGTCGGGGTGGTCGGACAGGCGCGCGCCGACGGTGTGGCCGGGGCCGGTCACGATGTTGGCGACGCCGGCCGGCAGGCCCGCCTCGACGAGCAGCTCGATCAGCACGACCGTCGTCAGCGGAGTGACCTCACTCGGCTTGATGACGAAGGTGTTGCCCGCGGCGAGCGCGGGGGCGATCTTCCAGCTGGCCTGGAGGAGGGGGTAGTTCCAGGGCGTGATCATCGTGCAGACGCCGACCGGCTCGTGCACGACGACGCTGTGGATGTCGTCGGACCCGGCGTCGACGACACGGCCTGCGCCCTCGCCGATCACCAGGTCGGCGAAGTAACGGAAGGCGTCGGCCACGCAGTCGACGTCGACCCGGCCCTCCTCGACGGTCTTGCCCGCGTCGCGGCTCTCCAGGAGCCCGATCTTCTCCCGGTCGCGTACGAGGAGGTCCGCCACGCGGCGCAGCAGCGCGGCCCGTTCGGCCACGGGTGTGGCCGGCCACGGTCCGTGGTCGAACGCCTCGCGCGCGGCGGCGATGGCCGCGTCGGTGTCCTCGGTGCCGCCCTCGGCGATCGTTGCGAACGGCTTGGCGTCAGCCGGGTCGAGAATCTCGCGTGTGGCGCCGGAGAGGGCGTCGCGCCACTCCCCGCCCACGTGGATGGTCTGTTGTGCCGACACGTCCCGTTTGCCTTCCGTTCCTGTCATACGCCCCGCCTGTCACCCGCGGTAGCCGGGAGCACATGCCCCGGAGTGAAGAAACCATGCGCATTACATAACTGAAAGTGCGCTGTGTCACTGCGCGTGCGGGTACCTGGGGCGATACGTACGCCGGAAGAACGGTTTGTCCGTGGAGAGTGCGCCATGCCGCCACCCTCCGGGAAACGCGCGGCCGTTACGCGGTGCGCGTGCCGAGCTCCGCCAGCATCCGCCGCTGGTGCCGGTGGCCGACCGTCTCGTAGCCGATCACGGTGACGAACGGCGCGAGCATGACCACGAGCAGGCACACCGCGATGGACGCGCCGGCGGCGGCCAGCAGGACCGCGGCGAGCAGCACGGCGAGGGTGAGGGCGAGCAGGAGCAGGTGGAAGCGGTCGGCCGCGGACAGCAGGAGGGTGTGCAGCAGATAGACCATGCTGAGGAAGACGCCGACCGGCAGCGCGAGCGAGAGGACCACGCCCGTGCCGGAGAGCTCTGCGTGGTGCTCCATGTACAGGCCCGCCACGTGCAGTCCCGCGCCGGCTCCGGCGATGCCGATGAACACCGGGATGTGACCGTAGCCGAAGAGGTACCCGCGGCTGCGGCGGTGCACCAGGATGTCGCCGAACGGCGTCATGAAGTACGTCCACCACATGCCGAAGGTCAGGCCCACCCCGGCGACCACGACCGCGACCGCGTTCCCGGTCCAGTGGGTGCCGTCGCCGCCGCCCAGGAGGTCGCCGGAGGAGGCGACGGTACCGACGACGCCCTCGCCCAGCGTGATGATCGCGAACAGGCCGTATCGCTCGGCGACATGGTGCGGGTGCCACGGGGTGCCGCCGGCGGAGCCCTGCGTGAGCACCGGCAGGAGGAGTTCGAGGGCGCCCAGGACGCCGAACGCGACGAAGACGGCGGCGACGGGCAGCTGGAGGAAGGCCACGACGATCCAGCCGACCTGGGCGATCACCGTCCAGCGGATGTTGGCCATGCCGACGGCGTGGAACGACGGGGACTGCCGGGCGGCGCGATACCACTGGAGCACCATCGCGATCCGCATCACGACGTACCCGATGACCATGGCGCGCAGTTCGAGGTGGCCGCCCTCCTCCACGGAGTGGAACAGCGCGGGCAGTCCGAGCGCGAAGACGACCACGCCGATCATCTGCACCATCGTCAGGGCCCGGTAGAGCCAGTCGTCGGTGGCGAAGGCGGAGGCGAACCAGCTGAAGCTGATCCAGGCGACGCTGATCGCGAACATGGCCAGGACGAACGCGACGACCGCCTGGCCCGCGTGCCCTTCGGCGACCATCTCGGCGAACTGGGACGACGCCGTGCCGACCGCGACCACGAAGGTCAGGTCGAACAGCAGCTCCAGGGGCGAGGAGACCCGGCCGTGCTCCTCGGGGTCGCGGCCGGTCATCGGAATCAGCCGGCGCGACAGGCCGCGCGGGCCGGGACCGGCGGGCTCGCGGTGCTTGTCGGCGTTCTGAGGATCGTTCATGCGCGCCATCATTTCCGACACGGGCGCCCGGCACGCCCGCGCCGCACTCAGGAGATGTCGTCGTCGGGGTCCGCGGGCTCGTCCTGTACGGCGAGTCCCGCCACCCACAGCGGCATCAGCCAGTGCACGACGAACGCGGTGAAGAGCACGGGGAAGAGCAGCCCTTCGGCCTCCCACCCCTGGTACGCGGCGAATCCGGCGCAGACCGCCGCCGCCAGGAGCAGCCACAGCATGTTCTGCCGGGCGCGCGCCGCGACGCGGACCCGCTCCGCGCGCTGCCGCTCGTCGAGGACGCGTTCGCGCAGTTCGAGGAGGCCGCGCGTGGCGCCGTTGATGACACCGGTGGCGACGCACCACGGAAGCAGCAGCGCGAGCATCGTCCACATCGCCCAGCGCTGGTCGCCGACGACCGTGAGCAGCCAGGCCACGACGCTCGCCACGGTCAGCGCGATGTGGGCGCCGACCGCGAGCCGCCTGCGCCCGGCGGTGGCGTACATCGGTGCGCCCTCGCGCCGGTTCATGAGCGCGAGCATCCGCCGGTCGTAGGCGGTCATCCGCCGCGTGCCCGTCCCCGTCTCCCGCACCCGCTGGTCCGTCATCCCTGACTCCTGCCGTAGACCTCGTCCGTGAGCGGGCGGAACGGCTCCAGGGAGAACAGCGCCTCCACCGGGAGCCCGAAGAATCCCGCGATCTTCAGTGCCAGGTCGAGGCTGGGGTTGTACTGCCCGCGCTCGATGTAGCCGATGGTCTGGTAGTGGACCCCCACCGCCTCGGCCAGGCTCTGGCGCGACACTTTCCGCTCCGCGCGCACCATCGCCAACCTGTTGTGCACCTGCTCGCTCATGTATAAGAAGTACTACATTACTGAGCAGGGGCGCAACAGAGAGAAGGGAGGTCGCGCATCACGGCGTGGCACAGGCCTCGTCGGGCGGGCAGAACCACGACAGGACGGTGGACATGAACTCCTCCTCGTCGTCCCTGCCGTCCGCGTCGGAGCCGTACACCGCCACGGCGTACAGCTGTCCGTCCACCGCCTCGAAGCGGTGGTCGATGACGTGCCAGGTGCCGATGTCCGGTTCGCCCTTGAACCCGTCGGCGACGTATTCGAGCCGGGCCGCGGGGCGGCCGTCGTCGTTCCTGCGCTTCAGCGCGCCGATCCGGTCGAAGCCGCCGGGCATCCGGGTCTCGTCGAGCCAGGTGCGCAGCGAGGCGTACGGCGACGACTCGCTCACCCGGTACACCTGGAGCCGCGCGTCCCCCTGCGGGCTGCGGTAGTTGACGACGTTGAACTCGGCGCTCGGTTCGACCAGGTCACGCACCCACCCCCGCGGCACCGCGAGGCGGTACCCCTCCTCGTCGAACACCTCCTCGTACGGAGCGGGCGGCACCCCCGAGGGCGACGGTGCGGCGGTGTCGCCCTCCGTGCCCGCGTCCGCCGCCTCGTGCGGCGGCTGTTCGAGCACCGTCAGATACCCCGTCGGCCGCGGCTCGTCCTTCCAGCCGAGCGCCCAGCCCCCGAAGGCGAGTCCGCACACGGCGAGCACCGCCACGACACCGCGCAGCGCTTTGCCCTGGAGGACCGCGTCCCGGTCGTGGAGCTCGGCGATCCGTCGTTCCTCGTCGTGCGCGACCCACTCCTGGCGGTCGGCGTCGAAGATGCGCACCGCTCGTCCCTCGTCCCTCGTCCCTCAGCCCGTGATCTGGGCGATCGCTTGCAGGACGGCCGTCACGGACGCGGCGGTCGCGGCGGCGGCGCCGTACTGCTCCAGGCGGGTGCGGAGCGCGCCGAGCGGGCCCGGCGCGCTGCGGCCCGCGCGGCTGATCTCACCCTCCACCTCGCCCAGTTCGGCGTCCAGCGCCTCGTCGTCGGCCGTGCGCCCGTCGGCCCGGCCCAGTTCGGCGCGCAGGGCCCGGACCTGGGTGAGCAGATGCTGCTGCTTGGGGTCGGCCGCCACCACCGTGTGGTTGGTGGACTCCGCCTTGCCGTGCGACCCGAAGGCCTGTGAACCGCCGGTGATCGAACCGATCTGGACGTGTGCGCCGCCGCCGGCGTCCTGCTCGCCGCTCATGCCGTGCTCCTCTCGGTGTGCGTGGCCTGGCCGTGGGAGCCGGTGGCGAGCGCGCCGCCGGACATCTCCGAGATGTAGACCCCGCTGTTGGTGATCTGCGTGATGTTCTGTTCCAGGCGGTCCGTGCGGAAGCCGCCGGCCCGCAGCGCGTCCCGGACGCCTTCGCCGATGCGGTCCTGGAGCGTGCGGATGTAGCGGGCGACGTCCATCTGCTGGAAGAGCGAGAGGTCGTCGGTGCTGGCCAGTTCGCGCAGCGAGACCAGCGGGGCGTCCGGCGGCCGCCGCACGGGAGCGCCGACGCCCAGCCAGGAGCACACGGTCCGCAGGGCGCGCACGACGGGCGTGTCGGGGGTCTCGGGGTGCGTGAGCCAGAGCCGGAACGAGGGGACGAGCGAGGGCAGCGTGCGCAGGGCGGCGACACCGACCGCCACACCGACCGCGGGCCCGTCGACGCAGGCGCGCAGGGCGTCGCGGACGGGCCCCTCCGGTTCGCCGGCCACGAGCGTGTCGACCTCGCGGAACTCGGGGACGATCGGCCCGAGCACGTGCGGCACCACTTCGAGGACCAGCATGCCGCCCTGGGTGTGCACCCTGACCAGGAGCGAGACGACGACCTGTTCGTTCCAGGCGCCGACCCGGATCCGCAGGAAGTGGCGCCGCGCCTCCCCGCCCTCGCCGGCCGCCCGTTCGAGATGGCGGGCCGCCTGCCCGGCGTCGTAGAGCCCCGCGGTCTCGTACCCCTGTCCGGTGTAGAGCTGTTCGTCGCGGCCCGCGCCCGCCGGGAGGTAGACGACCTCCTCGATCTCCAGGTCCCGCAGCCGGTCCACGCTGGTGGCCGCGGCCGATCTGCGCAGGTCCTTCAGGCGGGGCTCGATCATCCTGATGACCTCGCGCGCGGCGAGCGGTTCGTACGTCCGCTGGGGCGGCACTCCGCCCTCCACGTCCTGGTCGGCACGCTGGAGTTCGAGCACGACCGACCACGGTTTACGGGGCTTTCCGGCGCCCACGAAGGGGCGGTTGGCGTCGTAGAGGGTGACCCGGGCGTTCTGCTCGCGGTGGATGCAGTCGACGATGCGGGAGAACCGCCGCGGAACCCGGGGCTGTTCGGTCTCGGCGAAGGCCTGCCGGGAGAGCTGGGAGCGCAGGGCCCGCTTGCGCAGGAACTGGTGGCGCCACACCACGGCCGCGACGAGCAGCGGGAAGATCACGGGGTACGGGGTGTCCTTGATGACGGCGAACGCGGCGTATCCGTACGCCGCGGCGCCCCACCACACGAACGCGGTCACCAGCCAGCCGATCCGGCGCCGCAGCCAGGCCAGCGGGGCCGGCAGCTCCACCCGCCGCAGGATGCCGCCGTCCGCGCCCCGGCCGGAGACGATCCGCGCCAGCCACAGCGAGAGGACGACCACGGCGTACGCCATCGCCCAGCCGCCCGGCACGAAGGAGCCGAGCGTGCCGTCGGGGCCCGTGTCCACGAGGTCGTCCGGGTCGAAGGCGAGCAGCGCGAGATCGACCCCGGAGACGCCGGACGTTCCGCCCCGGTCGTCTTCGAGCGTGTCCCAGAGCATCACCGCGTCGGTGACGAGGAACCCGGTCCACACGGCTGCCAGGAGCAGCGCGGTGAACAACTCCTCGCGCCGGGCGCGCAGCGCGTGCGCGAGCACCGGAAGCACGTCGGCACCGAGCGGGGGCGCCACGGGGCGCTCCGCGTGGCCGACGAGTTCTGAGACGACCCGCCTGCGGAAGGCCGCGTCCAGATGGACGCCGGCGCACAGCAGTCTGGTGGCCTCGGTGTGAGCTGCCATGGCCAACTCCGTTGAGGGGAAGCGGAATTGGATCGTAACGGAGCGTGCACCCACGGGCCACGGAAAGGTGATGATGCCCCTCGAACAAGTGAATCCGAGCAAGTGAACGAGGGGCCGCACGCGCCTCGCCCCCGGCGGCCGATGGGGGCTGCCGGGGGCGAGGCGGAGAAAACGCCGTACGGGACGGGCCGTACGGGGGCGTACTAGATGAGGCCGAGGCCGCGGACCGCCTCGCGCTCCTCGGTGAGCTCCTTGACGGACGCGTCGATGCGCGTGCGCGAGAACTCGTTGATGTCCAGGCCCTGGACGATCTCGTACTTGCCGTCCTTGGTGGTGACGGGGAAGGAGGAGATGAGGCCCTCCGGAACGCCGTACGAACCGTCGGACGGGATGCCCATGGAGGTCCAGTCGCCGGCGGCCGTGCCGTTGACCCACGTGTGCACGTGGTCGATGGCGGCGTTGGCGGCGGAGGCGGCCGAGGACGCGCCACGGGCCTCGATGATCGCGGCGCCGCGCTTGGCGACGGTCGGGATGAACTCGTCGGCGAGCCAGGTCTGGTCGCTCACGACGTCCGCGGCGTTCTTGCCGGCGATCTCCGCGTGGAAGATGTCGGGGTACTGGGTGGCCGAGTGGTTGCCCCAGATGGTGAGGCGCTTGATGTCGGAGACCGGGGCGCCGGTCTTCTTCGACAGCTGCGACAGGGCGCGGTTGTGGTCCAGGCGGGTCATCGCGGTGAAGCGCTCGGCCGGTACGTCCGGGGCGGCGGCCTGCGCGATGAGCGCGTTCGTGTTGGCCGGGTTGCCCACGACGAGGACCTTGATGTCGTCCGCGGCGTTGTCGTTGATCGCCTTGCCCTGGGGCTTGAAGATGCCGCCGTTGGCGGAGAGCAGGTCGCCGCGCTCCATGCCCTTGGTGCGGGGGCGGGCGCCGACGAGGAGGGCGACGTTGGCGCCGTCGAAGGCGACGTTCGGGTCGTCGCTGATCTCGATCGAGTTCAGCAGCGGGAAGGCGCAGTCGTCGAGCTCCATGGCGGTGCCCTCGGCGGCCTTCAGGGCCGGCGTGATCTCGAGCAGTCGCAGATTGACCGGCACGTCCGCGCCGAGCAGGTGGCCCGAGGCGATGCGGAAGAGCAGCGCGTAGCCGATCTGGCCGGCCGCGCCGGTGACGGTGACATTCACGGGAGTGCGGGTCATGGCGATCTCCGTAAGACAGCTGGCGGTGGGGGTCCCTGCCCCTTGTGCTGGATCCCCAAGGACGCCCTCGATGATCGATCTCTTGGCATCAAGAGAGATCCGCCGCTCAGGCTATCGCGCCCCGCCGACCCCCGAACCCCGGGAGGGTGTGGCCCACCCCACAAAGATCCGGACGCGGCGTACGACCGCCGTCGGAGGGCGAAGAACCGCAGGAAGACGGGGTCCGCGGGCCTCCGGAAAAATTCCGCGAAATCAACAGGCATGTCTTGCACAGGTCCGGGCACACGCACGAGTACCCCCACGGGAGTGGTCACACCCCCAGGCGGCCGCCACGCTCCCCCCCCTGTGTTGGCGGCCGCCACCTCCCGGTGGTCACTCCCGACGTTCCGGACCCGGCTGCACCGACACGGTGCAGCCGGTCTGGACCTACTTGGTGCAGCCGGTCTGGCCGGCCTTGAGGGTCGCGCACGCCTCCGCCGTGGCACCGTCCTTGACGGCCACCATCGGCGTGTACGCGTCGAAGTCCGCGTTGACCGTTCCGTTCTGCTTGGCGCCGTCGCCGGAGATCGTGACCTTGTCGCCCGGGGCCGCCTGCGTGATGCGCGCCCAGGCCGCACCGCACGTCTTGCTGTAGCGGACCTCGACCACGGCCTTGCCCACCGTCGCGCGTGTCGTCGTGGTGGCCAGCTCGCCGCCGCAGCCCATGGTCTCCGGGTCCTTGCCGGTGCAGCTCTTGCCGCTGCACTCGACGCCCGCGGGCAGGTCCTTCTGGCTGGTGCTCGGCGTCGTCGGCGGCTTCGCGCTCTCCTTGCCCTTGTCGTCCTTGCCCAGGTCGGTCAGGAAGACCGCAGCGGCGATGACGACGAGCGCGCCGACGACCCCCGCGAGGAACATCGTCAGCTTCCTGCGCCGCCGCTGCCGGTCGGGCGAGTCGGCGCCTCGCGCCGGGGCGGCCGGGCCGGACGGCGCCGCCGCGGGCCCCTGGCCGCCGACGGGTCCGTACGACGGTGTCTGCGGCGGCACCGTGGGCGAGACGCCCGCGGGGCCCGCGACGCCGGTGACGCCGCCGCCCGCGCGGCCGTGGCGCCCGGCGGAGCCGGTGGCCGCTCCCGCGGCTCCGGTGCGCGCGGCGCCGCTGTCCCCCTTGCCGCCGCTCTTGGGCGGGTTGGGGCCGAGCTCGCCGAGCGCGGCCCGCGCCTGGGAGATCCGGATCGCCTGCATGGTCATGTCGTGGCGCATCTCGGAGCGGCTCCAGGCGCGCTCCGCGAGCTCCCACATGGTGATGAGGTGCACGGGATTGGTGCCCGTCACCTCGGCGAGCGCGACGATCGCACCCTTCGGGGCGAGCAGCCGCCCGTTCAGATAGCGCTCCCACGACGTCTTGCTGTACCCGGTGCGGTCCGACACCGCCGCGATGCTCAGACCACTGCGGTCGACGAGCCTGCGCAACTGGCTGGCGAACTCCCTGACCTGCGGATCCAGCTCATCCGGTAGCGCCTTCCAACGAGGCATTTGCTTCCCCTCATCCCCCCGTACGTGCCAACGTGCCCCCGCGCGTGGTTCCCCCCGCTCTGCCTCTGAGGCAGCCCCCGCTTTTCCTGCCATGGGCTACCCAAAGGGATGCCAAAAGTCAGGATGTCAGTTCCCGGACCGGGGGCGTACGGGAGCATCCGGGCCGCCGGCGTGCACCGTCGCACTCCGTGCGGTCCGGCGTCCAGTCTCCCATCGTTGTCACGGCCCACGATGCGGAACCCCGACCAGCGACGGACGACACACTGTTGCGGGCTGGGAACACCGTTGCGGAATGGTCACCTCCGTGCCACAGGGGCAAAGCTTCCCTTGTACGGAACCGGCCGGGGCATGACGCTGGTTCCCGTTGGAGCGGACCCCCACAGACCGGCGGCGCTCGTCCTCCCACGGGGGAGAGGACGGGCGCCGTCTTCGTTCGGGGGCCGTCGTCTTCGTCCATGGGCCGCCGTCAGGGGCCGTCGTTCAGCGACCGCCGCCCGGCGTGACGAGGCCCGTCTCGTACGCCACGACCACGGCCTGCGCCCTGCTGTCCAGATCGAGTTTGGACATCGTGCGGTTCAGGTGGGTCTTGACGGTGGCCTCGCTGATGTAGAGGCGGTCGGCGATGTCCGCGTTCGACAGGCCCGTGGCGATCAGCTTCAGGACCTCGACCTCGCGCAGGGTCAGCGCCCGCAGGTCGGGCGGCGGCTCGGCGCCGCCGCCGTCACCGGGAGCGCCCGATCCCCCGGGCCCACCGGAACCGGCCCCCGCCTGCCGGGCGAAGGCCTCCACCAGGCGGCAGGTGACACTGGGCGCGAAGAGCGCGTCGCCGCCACCGACGGCGGCCACCGCGGCGAGCAGGCGCTCGGGCCCGGAGTCCTTGAGCAGGAAGCCCGACGCCCCGGCCCGCAGCGCTCCGTACACGTACTCGTCGAGGTCGAACGTGGTCAGGACCAGGACGCGCGGCGCCGGGTCGGACGCCTCGGCGAGGATCTTCTCGGTGGCCACGATGCCGCTCATGCCGGGCATGCGGATGTCCATCAGGATCACGTCGGGCCGGGTCGTCGCGGCGAGCGCGACGGCTTCCTCCCCGTCACCCGCCTCGCCCACGACCTCGATGCCCGGCGCGGCACGCAGCAGCCCCACCAGGCCCGCCCGGATGAGGAACTGGTCGTCGACCACGAGCACTCTGGTCATCTAAGTCGCGTCGTCCCCCTGCGATGCGGCCTGCGCGGAGGTCGGCAGGGTCAGGCGCACGGCGAACCCTCCCTCGCTCCGCGGGCCGATGCTGATCGTCCCGCCGTAGAGCTTGGCCCGCTCCCGCATCCCAATCAACCCATGGCCGCTTCCCGTGCCCATTCTGTCCGGAATCACCCCCTCCCCGTCATTGGTGACCGAGACCGTCACGTGGTGCGGCCGATAGCGGAGTTCGACCCTCGCGGCAGCCCCTCGCGCGTGCTTCAGGACGTTGGTCAGGGCCTCCTGGACCACGCGGTACGCGCAGAGCTCGACACCGGGGGCGAGCTGCCGCGGCGCCCCCTCGACGTGCAGTTCCACGTCCACTCCCCCGGCCCGCACCCGCTCGACCATCTCGCCGAGCCGCGCGAGCCCCGGCATCGGCGCGTCGGGAGCGCCGTCGCCCTCCTCACGGGCCCGCAGCACCCGCAGCATGCGGCGCAACTCCTCCAGCGCCTCGCCGCTGGTGCCCGCGATGGTGGAGAGCGCGGCACGGGCGGTGGCCGGATCGGAGGAGAAGACGAACGTCGCGAGGCCCGCCTGCACGGAGATCACCGACATGTGGTGGGCGACGACGTCGTGCAACTCCCGTGCGATGCGCCCGCGTTCCTCGGCCACCTCGCGCCGGGCCCGCTCGTCCTGCTCACGCTTCAGCTGCCGGGCCAGCTCGGCGGAGCGGCGCGCGACATGACCGAACCGCCAGATCACCACGGGGAATCCGACGGCCTGCCCGATCACGGAGGCCATCGCGGCGTCCTCGCTGATCGCGCCCGAGTAGATCCAGACCGCGCTCATCAGGGCGGCACAGGGCAGGGAGACGCGCGGCGGCTTCAGGGACGCCACGGTGTAGACCGCGAGCATGGGCCCGAAGGTGTTCACCACGGGCCAGTAGCCGGCGGTGACGTACGCGATCCAGGCGAGGTGCACGACGATCAGGACGGTGAGCGGGGCCTTGCTCCGGACCGCGATCGGCACGTTGACCAGGGCCACCAACACGTAACCCGGCACGTCGAGTTCGGGCCACCCCTGGCGGACCGACTCCTGGCCGAGGAGCACGGCGACCGTGGTCAGGGCGACCGCGATCGACGTGTCGGCGACGAGGGGGCGGATCCGCATCGCCGCAGCGTAGCCCGGGTGCGGGCACCGGAACGTCAAACTACGGCGGTACCGCGGAAGTTGCAGGAACCGCGGGCGTACTCCCCAGGGAGTACCCGAAGCTCAACCCGGCACGGGACGACTCGTCCGCCGCGCCGCCGTAGTTTCGTGGACCGGCACCACACGGCTCCGGCCGGCGGGACCGCGACGGAAACGGGCGGCCCGTCCTCCTCGGGGGAGAGGACGGGCCGCCCGCCGTGGCGTGCGCGGCCCCGCGGCCGCCGGCCGCCGGGTCTCGTTCGCCCAGGTCGTGTTCCTCTGGGCCGTGTTCCTCTAGGTCGTGATCGTCCGGTGCAGCGTCTCGCCCAGGAACGGGATCCTGAGCCACGGGTTCGGCTGCGCCATCATCGCGAGCAGCACGATGGCGAGGCCGAGCGAGCCGTACGTGACCATGTCCGTGAAGCGCGAGCGCACCGCGAGCATGCCGACGCCGGGCAGCGCCCAGCGCATGACGGCGCCCGCGAGCAGCGCGAGGCCGATCAGTATCGTGCCGACGCGGAACACGTCGAAGGCCGTGAGCAGCAGCCCGAGCCCCACCGTCGAGAGCACGGTGAGCAGCGGCCACTGCCGGGCGGGCGCGGGGGCGTCGCCGGGCGCGGCCCGGCCACCGCCCTCGGGCCGCGCGGTGTCCCGGGTCAGGAGCGGGAAGCGCCGCGTGGTCTTCTTCGGCCCGTCGGGGCCGGGGGCGCTGACGGCACCCTTGGCTTCGACGTCCTCCACGGCCTCGGTCCCGGTCTCCGTGACGTCGGCCTGCGATGCCCCCTGCTCAGGTTCGGCGCTCATGGGCTCACCCTTTCCCGTTCGGCTTCCCGCGTCAGCTCGCGGCGGCGGACGCGGCGCGCTCGGCCGCCTCGACGACGTTGACGAGCAGCTGGGCCCGCGTCATCGGGCCGACGCCGCCGGGGTTCGGCGAGATCCACCCGGCGATCTCCCGGACGCCCGGGTGCACGTCGCCGACGATCTTGCCGGACTCGTCGCGCGAGACGCCCACGTCCAGGACCGCGGCGCCCGGCTTCACGTCCTCGGGCTTGATCAGGTGCGGCACGCCCGCCGCGGCCACGATGATGTCGGCCTGCTTCAGATGCGCCGAGAGGTCGCGCGTACCGGTGTGGCACTGCGTGACCGTCGCGTTCTCCGAGCGGCGGGTGAGCAGCAGCGGCATCGAGCGGCCGATCGTCACGCCGCGGCCGACGACCACGACCTCGGCGCCGTTGATCTCCACGCCGTACTGGCGCAGCAGCGTGATGATGCCGAAGGGCGTGCAGGGCAGCGGCGCGGACTCGTTCAGGACGAGGCGGCCGAGGTTCGTCGGGTGCAGGCCGTCGGCGTCCTTCGCCGGGTCCATGAGTTCGAGGACGCGGTTCTCGTCGATGCCCTTGGGGAGCGGGAGTTGCACGATGTAGCCGGTGCAGGCCGGGTCGTCGTTGAGCTCGCGGACGACGGCCTCGATCTCCTCCTGCGTCGCGGTCGCGGGCAGCTCGCGCTGGATGGAGGCGATGCCGACCTGCGCACAGTCGCGGTGCTTGCCGGCGACGTACTTCTGGCTGCCGGGGTCGTCACCGACCAGGACGGTCCCGAGACCGGGCGTGGAGCCCCTCTCCTTCAGGGCCGCCACGCGGGCGGTCAGTTCGGACTTGATCGCGGCTGCGGTGGCCTTGCCATCGAGAATCTGGGCGGTCATGACCCCATCTTCCCGGATGGGACCCGCCTGGTACCAATCAGGTCGGCCCCGGGGACCGACTGTGTCTCAGCTGTGTCCCGAGACCTGACCAGCTCTGTTGCACTTGCACAACACATAGGGAATGCGGCTGGACAAATAAGCCCGGCCTAAAGAACGATGTGCGGCACAGTGCCGCGGGCAGTGTCGGGGGGACGGACCGCATCTGTAGAACATTCCTCCGTGATGTGCCGCGTCGTCCCCGCATGACCCGACGGAGGAAGACCGCCATGAGTTTCGGCGACCCGAACAACCCCTACGGGCAGCCGCCCCAGCAGCCCCCGGCCGCTCCCGGATACGGCTACCCCCAGGCCCCGCCCGGCGTCCCGCCGCAGCAGGGTTACGGCTACCCGCAGCAACCGGCCTACCCCGGCTACCCGGGCGGCAACGCGATGCAGCAGTCGATGCCGGGTCTCCTGGTCACGGCGCGCGTCTTTCTGTACCTGATCTCGGCGGTGCAGATCCTCTTCGCGATCATTTACCTGTACGTGGGCGCGATCGCCAGCGACGCCGGTGACAGCGGCGAGGACCTGGGCCTCAGCGGCATGAGCGACGCCGGTGACGCGGTGGCCGGCATCGCCATCATCGGCGCGCTGATCGCGGCCGCCCTCGCGGCGCTGTCCATCACGCTCGGCGTGAAGTTCGGCCGCGGCGGCCAGGGTGTCCGCATCACCACGGTCATCTACGGCGCGCTCGGCGGCATCGTCGGCCTGATCGCTCTCTTCGTGGGCCTCGACTCGGGTCTCGCGACCGCCATCATCGGCCCGCTGATCTGGGTCGTCTTCGCCGTCATCATCACGATAGCTCCGGTCGTCCCCAGCGGCACCGCCTGGTTCAACCGCCCCCGCTACTGAGGCGTTCGGCGAGGCAGCTCCTACACCCACGGGCCGTGTTCCCCCGCGCAGGGGAACACGGCCCGTGGGTTTTTGCCACCCGTCCGCTCAGTGGAAGAAGTGCCGCGTACCGGTGAAGTACATCGTCACGCCCGCCTTCTTCGCGGCCTCGATCACCAGCTCGTCGCGGACCGAACCGCCCGGCTGCACCACGGCCTTGACGCCCGCGGCGGTCAGGATCTCCAGGCCGTCGGGGAACGGGAAGAACGCGTCCGACGCGGCGTACGCCCCGTGCGCGCGCTCCTCGCCCGCCCGCTCGACGGCGAGCTTCGCGGAGTCGACACGGTTGACCTGGCCCATGCCGACGCCGACCGAGGCGCCGTCCTTGGCGAGCAGGATCGCGTTGGACTTCACCGCGCGCGACGCCTTCCAGGCGAAGGCCAGTTCGGCGAGCTCGCCCGCGTTCAGGGCCTCGCCCGTGGCGAGCGTCCAGTTGGCGGGGTTGTCGCCGTCGGCCTGGAGGCGGTCGGTGACCTGGAGGAGCGCGCCGCCGTCGATCTGCTTGACCTCCACCGTGTTGGCCGGGGCCTGGTGGGCGCGCAGGACGCGGATGTTCTTCTTCTTGGTGAGGGCTTCGAGCGCGCCGTCCTCGTACTCGGGCGCGACGATGACCTCGGTGAAGATGTCGGCGACCTGCTCGGCCATCTCCTTGGAGACCGGGCGGTTGACGGCGATCACGCCGCCGAACGCGGAGAGCGGGTCGCAGGCGTGCGCCTTGCGGTGCGCCTCGGCGACGTTCGCGCCGATCGCGATGCCGCAGGGGTTGGCGTGCTTGATGATCGCGACGCAGGGGTCGTCGTGGTCGTACGCGGCACGGCGCGCGGCGTCCGTGTCCGTGTAGTTGTTGTACGACATCTCCTTGCCGTGCAGCTGCTCGGCCTCGGCGAGGCCGCCATTGCCGTCGACGTAGAGGGCGGCGCCCTGGTGCGGGTTCTCGCCGTAGCGCAGGACGTTCTTGCGGGCGTACGCGCTGCCGATGAACTCGGGGAAGTCCGTACCGTCCGACGCGTAGTCGTCCGCGAACCAGGAGGCGACCGCGAGGTCGTACTCGGCGGTGTGGCGGAACGCCTCGGCGGCCAGGCGCTTGCGGGCGGTCAGGTCGAACCCGCCGTCCCGGACGGCGGCGAGCACGTCGGCGTACCGGGAGGGACTCGTGATGACCGACACCGAGGGGTGGTTCTTGGCGGCGGCGCGGACCATCGAGGGGCCGCCGATGTCGATCTGCTCCACGCACTCGTCGGGCGTCGCGCCCGAGGCGACGGTCGCCTTGAAGGGGTAGAGGTTCACGACGACGAGCTGGAACGGCTCGATGCCGAGGTCGGCGAGCTGGCGCCGGTGGTCCTCCAGGCGCAGGTCGGCGAGGATCCCGGCGTGCACGCGCGGGTGCAGCGTCTTGACCCGGCCGTCCAGGCACTCGGGGAAGCCGGTGAGCTCCTCGACCTTGGTGACGGGCACCCCGGTGGCGGCGATCTTCGCGGCGGTCGAACCGGTCGAGACGAGCTCGACGCCGGCCTCGTGCAGCCCGCGCGCGAGCTCCTCGAGCCCGGTCTTGTCATAGACGCTGATGAGCGCGCGCTTGATCGGGCGCTGCGAACCGTGCGTACCTTCGGCGGTCACGGGATAAGTACCTTTCGTCCCTCAATGCGGTAGCCGTTACGGGCCAGACGCCCCACGACATCGACGAGCAGCCTTCGCTCGACTTCCTTGATGCGCTCGTGCAGAGCGCTCTCGTCGTCCTCATCCCCGACCGGGACCACGCCCTGGGCGATGATCGGGCCGGTGTCGACGCCGTCGTCGACGAAGTGGACGGTGCATCCCGTGACCTTCGCGCCGTACGCGAGCGCGTCGCGCACACCGTGGGCCCCCGGGAAGCTGGGCAGCAGGGCGGGGTGCGTGTTGACGAACCGCCCGCCGAACCGTGCGAGGAATGCCTTCCCCACGATCTTCATGAACCCGGCCGACACGACCAGATCGGGCTCGTACGCGGCGGTCGCCTCGGCCAGGGCCGCGTCCCACTCGTCGCGTGTCGCGTGGTCCTTAACGCGGCAGACGAAGGTGGGAATCCCCGCCTGCTCGGCCCTTTCGAGTCCCGCGATGCCGTCGCGGTCGGCGCCGACGGCGACGATCTCGGCGCCGTAGCCCGACGTCCCGTCCGTCGCGATCTTGTCGAGCAGAGCCTGCAGATTCGTGCCTGATCCGGAGACCAGCACGACCAGGCGCTTGGCCACAGGGCTCTTGGCCACAGCGGGGCCCTTTCTCGGGAGGTGCGTCTTTGTAGGGTCGTACAAAGGCTTCGCACCCCGCGATACGGGGAACTCTACGAAGCGGCCGACCGTCAGCAACGATACCGGCACACGGTGCGGCCCCTCACGGGACGGGGGCGCGGCCGGAAGGTAGCGTCTGCACCAAGACGTCACATGCCGTCACGCCGATCAGAAGCTCGCTCGACCAAGGGGAAGACGCACACCTGATGCCGGACCGTAGCCTCCGCCTCCCGCTGTCCCTCGCGTTCGGACTGACGCACGCAGGGGAGCGCGGCTCGACGCTGCTGCGCGACGGCCGCCCGTCGTCCCCGCCGCAGGACTCCCAGGACTCCGGCAGCTCCGACTCCACGGGCTCCGGAAAGAGGTTCGGGAAGAAGTTCGGGAAGGGTTCCGGGAGCGGTTCCGGGCCTGATTCCGGCAGTCATTCCGGGACCGGATCCGGGAGTGGTTCCGGCAGCGACTCCGGCAGCGACTCCGGCAGGAGGGACGAGGACAATCCCTTCGCGCCGCCGCCGGAGGGGACTCCGGACCAGCCGTGGCGGCCACGGCCGGGCAACGGCGGCGACGGCGAGGACGGCCAGGGCCGTTCCCCCTGGGGCAGCCAGTGGAGCGACCGGCAGCCCGGCCGCGCCCAGGGCGGTGGCTTCGGCGAGCGCCCCGGCCAGCAGGGCGGCCAGGGTTCCGACGGGTCGTCCGGCTCCGGGTCCGGCATGCGCTGGGACCCGACGGACCCGGCCCAGCGCCGCGCTCGGTACGCCCTGCTCTCCGGCATGTGGGCGTTCTTCTTCGCGCTCTTCGGCTGGCGGTACGTGGCGCTGCTCCTGGGCGCGCTCGCGCTGAACTGGGGCATCAGCTCGCTGCGGGCGAAGCCGAAGCAGCCGGATCCGACGGCGCCGGTGGCCCAGCAGGCCACGAGCGACCCCGCGGGCTCGAAGCCGCAGCGGACGGCGGCGATCAGCGGCCTGGTGACGGCGTCACTGGCGCTGGCGATGGTGGCGGCGACGTTCGCCGCGCAGCTGGTGTACCGGGACTACTACACGTGCGTGACGGACTCCCTGACGAGCCAGTCACAACAGGAATGCGAAGACCTCCTCCCCAAGCCACTGCGACCGCTTTTGGCGGAGCAGGACTGAGCAGGGCTGAGCGGGACTGAGCAGGGCTGAGCAGGGCTGAGCGGGGATGACCCGGGCTGAGCGGGGATGACCCGGGATGCGGCTTGGGTGGGTCTCCTCGGCGCTCTTCGGGGCGGCTTCGCCGGGGAGACTCCCACCCGCCCCACTCCACCCGTTCACTGCGGGGCAATCGGGTGGGTGGGTGGGAAAGATCCGCCGCGGAGCGGCGGGGGTGGGTGGCCCCGGGGCGACCAAGGCAGTGCGGGCGAGAGCACGTAGGGGTCGTTCATGGTCTCGCCGCGGGGTGATCGGGTGGGTGGGTGGGTGGGGAAGATCCGCCGCGGAGCGGCGGGCCTGGGGCGCCGCCGCAGGGGGCGGATGGAGCCGTGGAGGAGGGCTTACCGCCGCTCAGGCCCCCGGCGGTCCCCCCGGATCCGCATCCCGCAGCGCCGCCCACCGCGCCTCCCGAGCCGCCTCGTCATGCCACTCGGCCACGCCCCAGTCCCCCGCGTCCCCGACAGGGCCCCGCGGCAGGAAGTCGTACGGCTCGAAGGGCTCCGGCGTGGGCGGCGCCGCGACCGCCGGCTTCGGGCGACGCCGGGGCATCCTCGGCACCGGCAGCCGCCGCTGAGGCGCCCGCCGCTGAGACGCCCGCCGCTGAGGCGCCCGCAGCCGAGGCGCCCGCATCCGAAGACGGGGAACCCGCGGCTTCGGCAAACCGAGGCGCAAACCGAGGCGAGGCCACGCCCACCCCGGCGCAGCCCACCGCGTCCGCACCCGCCACCCCCGCACCGCCAGGGCCACCGGCACCCCCACCACCGCCGTCCACCCCAGAGCCGCCGCCCCCACCTGCCACCACACCGGCCCGAAGTCGGCCAGGACGGCCACCCCCATCGGGCCCCCCGCCAACGCCGCGAGCCCCGCCAGCGCGGCCCCGCACACCGCCGCGGCTCCGAGGCCCACCAGCGCCGTCCGCCCCCGCGACCACGCCTGGTCCCGCTCCCCGGAGGCAGGCGCCGCCGCCCCCGCCGTGAACCACCCGACCGCGATCCCCGCCGCCAGCGGCACCGCGCCCGCCGCCCAGGTCAACGGCGTCCCCGGCCCCTCCGCCGGCACCGCGGCGAGCAGCGGGAACGCCGGCAGCAGCGGCCCCGCGCTCACGGCGAGCGGCCCCGCCACGCTCCCGGTGCCCAGCGCGAACCCGGGCCCGAGGCCGTACGCCGCACCCCACACCGCCGCGTTCGGCACCAGCGCGGCGGCCAGCAGCAGCACCGCGAACCGGCCCGACCACACGTCCGTGACCTGCGCGAACGACGCCCGCGCCAGGCCACCGTGCAGCGCGAGCGACACCGCGACCAGAAGCGCTCCGCCGCCGACGAGCACCACCGTCCCGGCCGCTCCGGCCCGCGTGACGGCGCGGAAGTGCCGCCGTACGAGGAAGGGACGCAGGACTCCGGGCAGCGTGCGCAGGCCCACCTGGACCACGCCAGGCAGCGGCTCCCGGGGGCGGCCGAGCGCCGTCCACACGCCCACGGTCGCCGCCCCCGCCACGAGCATCGGCAGATGGAGGGCCGCGCTCGGCCAGGACGGCCGCAGCTCACCCCCGGCGGCGTACAGCGTCGCGGCGGCGCCGACCAGCAGATAGCCGCCGACGACCCCGCACCACGCGGTCCGCGGCGCCATCCCTCGCTCCTCCGGATCCGCCGCGTCCCGCGCCGCCCGGTGCGCGAGCCAGCCCGGCAGCGCCATCAGGAGCAAGGGGGTCACGCCGACCGGCGCGGGGACCCCGGAGACCGTGTCCGTCCTGATCAGCTCGGTGCCGTGGGCCAGCAGCCACACCGAGGCCGCCACGTGCAGCGCCCCGTCGGGCCCGCTGTCCGGATAGGGCGAGCTGATCCAGAGGACCATCACCAGGACGGCGCACGATCCCAGGCCGAGCCCGGCGGCGACGGCCCCGCCGAACAGGCAGGTCGCCAGTCCGGGTGAGCGGTCCCGAAACCGCTCGACCAGCGTCTTCAGGGGTGGCAACGGTGAGCTGCGGTCGGTGATTTGAGTCACGCCCGCCATGGTCCCAACGACACGCGCTTTCGCCCTGTAACAGGCGAATACCGGATGTGTCGCTCAAGATACGTTTATGTACTTTTTCGTACGACGGATCAGCCGCGCCCGGCGACCCGCCGCACGAAGGCCCACGGCCCACGGCGCGGAGAGTCCGACATGACCCAGAGCCCTGCCGACCCCAAGCGCTCGACTGCGGCCGAGCGGAGGGGGACCCCCTCGTTGCCGTCCCCGAAGGAACGCCGCCGCCTGCGCGAGGCGAAGCACCTGAGCCAGGCCGAGATCGCCGCGAAGGTGGGCGTCACCCGGGAGACGGTCCGCGCCTGGGAATCGGGCCGCTCGACGCCACGCGGCCGCAGGCGTGACGTCTACGCGAAGCTGCTCGCCGAGATCTCGAACGAGCGGGCCGTCACGGACGAGCGTCCCGTACGGAGCCCGAGCTGGGCCCGCGAGCCGGCCCCGGCCCTCGACGCCAAGGACGGCAAGGCCCCCGCGCGCATCCCGGTGGGCGCAGCGATGAACAGCTACACGCGGCCCGAACCGGCCCCGGAGCTCCGGGCCACGGACGTCACCCGGCCCGCCGACCCGGAGCCGGGACGGGAGCCGGAGCGCGCCGCCGAGCCCGAGGCGCGGCCCGGGGCCCCCACCGGGGCCAGGCCCACTGCGGCGACAACCCCCGCCGAAGCCTTCGACACGCTGTGCGCGACCTGCGCCCCGGGCCTCGTACGCCAGACGTACCTGCTCACCGGCCGCCGTACCCTCGCTCAGGAATCCGTCGAACGCGCTTTCCAGCTCGCCTGGCAGCGCTGGCCCGAGGTCGCCGTGGACCGCGACCCGGCGGGCTGGGTGCGGGCGGCGGCGTACGAGTACGCGATGTCCCCCTGGCACCGCCTGCGCCCCGCCCACCGGCATCCCGACGCGCCGCCCGCCGATGCGGCCGACCGCGCGTTCCTCAAGGTGCTGATGAGCCTGCCGCCCGCGCAGCGCCGCGCCCTCCTGCTGTACGACGGCGTCGGGCTCGACCTGCCCGAGACCGCGGCCGAGACGGAGGCGAGCACGCCCGCGACGGCCAACCGGCTGCTGCACGCGCGCGAGACGATCGCCGAGAAGCTCCCCGAACTGGCGGCGACGCCCGACGCCCTGCACCAGCGCCTGGGCGAACTGTGCGGCGCGGAGAAACTGCGGCCCCCGAACGCGGTCCGGGTCCGCACCGGCAGCGAGCACCGCGCCCGGTTCTGGACCCGGGCGGCCATCGCGTTCACCGCCCTGATCGTCGGCGCGACGGCCCTCACCCTGAGAACGGCCCCCACGCACTACGAACCACCCCAGTCCCCGGGCAAGGCCATCAGCGGAGTCCCCCCGAGAATGGGCCCGGGCCACCTGACGTACGCGGACCAACTCCTCCACAAAAAACTGCGAGAAGACTTGTCGAGCGGCCCAGAAAGACTGACACCAGAGGCGAGGTAGGACGACTGGGCCGGGCCTTGGGGGGCCTGGCCCAGCCTTTCTCGGGGGCGCGGCGAACGGCGCAATCCTTCGGGGGCGCAGTCCTTCAGGGGCGCGGGGAACGGCGCAGTCTTTGTCTTTAAGGGGCGCGGGGAACTGCGCGAGCGCCCACGGACGGCCCGCGGTCGGTCGAAGCGCGGACAGACACAAAAGTGGACCCGCACCTCACGTGAGTGAAATGCGGGCCCACCTCAAAAAGCTGGCTCAGACTTCGGCTTCAGCCCGCGAGAATCGCGCGCGCAAGCTTCGCGGTCTCGGTAGGCGTCTTGCCCACCTTGACGCCCGCAGCCTCGAGCGCCTCCTTCTTGGCGGCAGCCGTACCGGAGGAGCCGGAGACGATGGCACCGGCGTGGCCCATGGTCTTGCCCTCGGGCGCGGTGAAGCCGGCGACGTAGCCGACGACCGGCTTCGTCACGTTGGCCTTGATGTAGTCCGCCGCACGCTCCTCGGCGTCACCGCCGATCTCACCGATCATGACGATCAGGTCGGTGTCGGGGTCCGCCTCGAACGCCTCGAGGGCGTCGATGTGCGTCGTGCCGATGACCGGGTCGCCACCGATGCCGACGGCCGACGAGAAGCCGATGTCACGGAGCTCGTACATCATCTGGTACGTCAGCGTGCCGGACTTCGAGACCAGGCCGATGCGGCCCGGCTTCGTGATGTCGCCCGGGATGATGCCGGCGTTCGACTGGCCCGGGGTGATGAGACCGGGGCAGTTCGGGCCGATGATGCGGGTCTTGTTGCCCTTCGACTTCGCGTACGCCCAGAAGGCGGCGGAGTCGTGGACGGCGATGCCCTCGGTGATGACGACCGCGAGGGGGATCTCGGCGTCGATCGCCTCGACGACGGCGGCCTTGGAGAAGGCCGGGGGCACGAAGAGGACGGACACGTTGGCGCCCGTGGCCTCCATGGCCTCCTTGACCGAGCCGAAGACCGGTACCTCGGTGCCGTCGAAGTCGACCTTCGTGCCCGCCTTGCGCGGGTTCACGCCGCCGACGATGTTCGTGCCGTCACCGAGCATGAGCTTGGTGTGCTTCATGCCCGTGGCACCGGTCATGCCCTGGACGATGACCTTGCTGTCCTTGTTGAGGAAGATAGCCATGGCTGTTCTGTCCCTCGTCCCTTACTTCGCGGCCGCGAGCTCGGCGGCCTTGTCGGCCGCGCCGTCCATGGTGTCCACGCGCTGCACGAGCGGGTGGTTGGCGTCGCTCAGGATCTTGCGACCCAGCTCCGCGTTGTTGCCGTCGAGACGCACGACCAGGGGCTTGGTGACTTCCTCGCCCTTGGACTTGAGCAGCTCGAGCGCCTGGACGATACCGTTGGCGACCTCGTCACAAGCGGTGATGCCACCGAAGACGTTGACGAAGACGGACTTGACGTCCGGGTCGCCGAGGATGATCTCCAGGCCGTTCGCCATGACCTCGGCCGAAGCGCCGCCGCCGATGTCGAGGAAGTTGGCCGGCTTGACGTTGTCGTGCGCCTCACCGGCGTACGCGACGACGTCCAGGGTGCTCATGACGAGACCCGCGCCGTTGCCGATGATGCCGACCTCGCCGTCGAGCTTCACGTAGTTGAGGTTCTTGGCCTTGGCGGCAGCCTCGAGCGGGTTGGCTGCGTCCTTGTCCTCGAGGGCCTCGTGGTCGGCCTGGCGGAAGTCGGCGTTCTCGTCGAGCGAGACCTTGCCGTCCAGGGCCAGGATGCGGCCGTCCTTGGTCTTCACCAGGGGGTTGACCTCGACGAGGAGCGCGTCCTCGGCGACGAAGGTGTCCCACAGGGTGACCATGGCCTCGGCGACGCCCTCGGCCACGTCGGCCGGGAACTTCGCCTGCGCGACGATCTCGCGGGCCTTCTCGATGTTGACGCCTTCGACGGCGTTGACCGGGACCTTCGCGAGGGCCTCGGGGGTCTTCTCCGCGACCTCCTCGATGTCCATGCCGCCCTGCACCGACGCCATGGCGAGGAAGGTGCGGTTGGTGCGGTCGAGGAGGTACGAGACGTAGTACTCCGCCTCGATCTCCGGGGACAGCTCGGCGATCATCACCTTGTGGACCGTGTGGCCCTTGATGTCCATCCCGAGGATGTCCGTCGCGCGAGCGACGGCCTCATCCGGGTTGGCGGCCAGCTTCACGCCGCCGGCCTTGCCGCGGCCACCGACCTTCACCTGTGCCTTGACGACCGACTTGCCGCCCAGCTTCTCGGTGGCCTCGCGCGCCGCCTCAGGCGTGTCGATGACTTCACCGGCCAGCACCGGTACACCGTGCTTGGCGAAGAGGTCCCTCGCCTGGTACTCGAACAGGTCCACGCGCGTCCGTCCCTTTTCCGTGATCTCGCTGCGATCTCGCTGCTTTGTGGTCAGCTGTCTGCGTGGGCGTGCCGCGGAGGGCAACGTGACTGCGCTGTCACAAGGGAGGCGTAGGACGGAGTCCGGTACGCGGCATGTCCGTCTCGCAGGTTATCGCCGTGGGCCGTAGGTCCCTAAATCGCAGATCACATTTGGGCGGTGATGACTGTCACAGATCGCGGCCGCGGGGAGGGGCGGGGCGGCCCCTGAGACACCAGGGACCGCCCGTTTGCTCTTGTTACCGCTTGGTACTGCTGTAACGGTTTCAGCTGCTGTGCGTCGCGTCGTACGTCGCGTTGTACGCCTGCTGGTACGTCGGCAGGTAGTCCGGGGTGACCGAGGTGGCCACGCCCCGGACGCCCGTGACGGCGTTGTCGGCGAGGGACCGCGCGTCGGGGGCGACGGTGCCGGTCAGGTCCTGCGCGAAGGGCGAGACCTGCCCGACGACACCACCGGCGAAGGGGTGAACGTCGCCCGTGACGCCGTACGCCAGCTCGCCCGCGCTGCCGCCGACGCCCTGCACGACGGGCCGCACCTGGTCGGCGACGGTCTGCACGAGCGGCGAGACCGCCCCGACGACACCGCCCGCGAAGGGCCGCACGTCGTCGCCGACGACACCCTGCGCGAACGGCGGAACCTCGCCGACGACCCCGCCGGCGAACGGCTGCACGTCGCCCACCACGCCCTGCGCCAGGTGACCGACGCCGCCGACGGCCTGCCCGGCGACCGGCACGACACCGTCGACCGCGGTGGCGGCGACGGGCGGCAGCACGTCTTCGGCGGTCTCGTCGACGATGGGCGCGGCGGTCGCCGTGGCGGTGGCCGGGGCGTCCTCGATCTCGGGAGCGAAGGCGGAGAGGGGCCCGAAGAGGTAGTCGACGGAGTCCTCGGGCGTGGTGACGTCCGGGGTACGAACATCCGGGACGCTGACCTCGGGAGCCTTGGGGGCGGCGGCCTTCGCATCGGCGACGGTGGACTTCGCGGTGTCCCGGACGTCGGCGACGGTGGACTTCGCCTTGTCCTGGGCGCCACCGGCGACGTCACCCGTGAGCGTGACGTCATCGACCGCCTCGGACGCGTCGACCGCGTCGACCGCGTTGTCCGGCAGGGCGACGGAGTGCTGCGGCAGCTCGTCCGCGCTGGCCACGGCGGACCCGAGGGCCCAGGCTCCCGTGACACCGGCGGCTATGACGATGGAACGACGGATGTTCTTGTTCATGCGTGCTTCAGATCCTTCGGACTCTGGCTGTGGATCCGATCCGGTACGAGATACGTCCGGTCGGCGGGCAGACCTTTGCCACCCCCGCGCGGCAGGTCTTCGCGGGGAAAGGGCTGCCCTAGCCAGGGAATTCGGGAATGTCCCGGTGTCGTTCGCGGATCGGCGCGGAGACCTGACCGGCCCCGGCACCCGGCAGAAGCCTCACCGGCGCACGGTCACCGGACGAGGCGGCACCGGGATCACCGTGCCGCGTCGAACTTCCGTCACCGGCGGACTGCCCGCCCAGCGTCCGCACCGGATCACCGGGCGCGGACGGGAACGGGAGCGGCAACGGTCCGTGCTCGGTGCGGCGCACGTCGTCCGACCCACCCGGGAACGGGACGCCACCGCTCGGCCGAAGGACTCCGGTCCCGGCAAGGGCGCGAGCGCCTGCCTCGGCCCCCGCTCGGTACGAGCCCTTGCCTTGCACCCCTTCGCCATCGGACGACCGCGCCCCGCCGCCATCCACGGCATCGTGACCGGCAGAAGATCCGGGCTGCGGCAGCTCGGTCCCAGCAGGAAGACCAGGGACATCAGGGAACCCGGGAACACCTGGGAGTCCTGGAACCCCGGGCCTTCCAGGGAGGCCGGGAAGCTCGGGCTTTCCACTGAAGCCGGGAAGCTCAAGCTTTCCAGGGAAGCCGGGATAGCCGGTAAAGCCATGGAGATCGGGAGCGTGAGGCAACACTCGCTGCTGCGACGCACCCTCAAGAACCCCGGCGGCCCCGTCCACGACCGGCGGCACGGCACCCCGCACGCTCCGGACCACTGGCTCGGCGGCATCAACTCCAGGCTCGGCAACGTCAACCCCAGGCGTGACGGCGGCATCGCGCACGGCCTCATGCCCGCCCCGCGCAGCCCCGCCACCGGAGGTCTTCGCGCCCGCAGGCTCCGAAGCGTTCCCCCGCGCAAGCCCGGAGCCCCCCTCGGAGACTCCACCCACTTGCTGCTGCCGCCCAGCCCGCGCTGCCGACACCGGCACCGGAGCCGCCTCTGCCTCCGAAGTCGCCGGGGACGCCGGGGACGCTGGGGACGCCGGGGACGCGGCGGCCGCCAATGTCACCGAGGCAGCCGAGGCAGCCGAGGGCACGGTCTCCCGCCCCGACTCCGGCACACCGACCGCCGCCTGCGCGCGCTCGCCGCAGAGGAAACCCAGCGCGAGCAACCCGGCCAGCAGCAACACCACTTGCAGCGCACGCCGCCCGGCCACGGCGCGCGGCGTGCGCACGGCGGCATCGGGCAGGACCACTGCTGCGGGAGTCAAGACGAAGAGATTCCTCCGCTGGGCAGAGGGGGCTTCCTCTGCGGGGCCGGACGAGACCGGAGCGCAACGCTCCGGGAGTGAAGCCCGCCGATCCTCGCACGGGCCTCCCGCACTCGCGCAAGTCCCCCGTTACCGATGCGTATTCATGTCCGGTATGGGCAGTGGGCGCTTTTCGATCGCCGCCGCCATCACCTCCGGGAAGAGGTCCGGGGTACAGGCGAAGGCCGGCGCGTCCAGGGCCGAGAGCGCCGCCGCGTGTTCACGGTCGTACGCGGGCGTCCCCTCGTCGGAGAGCGCGAGCAGCGTCACGAACTGCACGCCGGAGGCCTTCATCGCCGCGACCCGCTTCAGCATCTCGTTGCGGATACCCCCTTCGTAGAGGTCGCTGATGAGGACGACGATGGTGTCGGCGGGCCGGGTGATCTGCGACTGGCAGTACGCGAGCGCCCGGTTGATGTCGGTACCGCCCCCCAACTGCGTGCCGAACAGGACATCCACCGGGTCGTCCAGCTGATCGGTCAGATCGACGACGTTCGTGTCGAAGACGACGAGCCGCGTGTTGAGCGACCGCATCGAACCGAGCACCGCACCGAACACCGAGGCGTAGACGACCGACGCGGCCATCGAGCCCGACTGGTCGATGCAGAGGATGACCTCCTTCTTCACGGACTGCGCCGCACGCCCGTACCCGACGAGACGCTCGGGCACGATCGTCTTGTACTGCGGCAGATAGTTCTTGAGGTTGACCGCGATCGTGCGGTTCCAGTCGATGTCGTGGTGGCGGGGCCTGCTGACGCGGGCGCTGCGGTCGAGCGCACCGGTGAGGGTGGCCCGGGTACGCGTGGCGAGCCGCTTCTCCAGGTCCTCGACGACCTTGCGCACGACGGCCCGCGCGGTCTCCTTCGTGGTCTCCGGCATGGCCTTGTTGAGGGAGAGCAAGGTCCCCACCAGATGGACGTCGGCTTCCACGGCCTCCAGCATCTCGGGCTCCAGGAGCAGCGTGGAGAGTCCGAGCCGCTCGATGGCATCGCGCTGCATGACCTGGACCACGGACGAGGGGAAGTACTTCCGGATGTCCCCGAGCCAGCGCGACACGGACGGCGCGGACGCCCCGAGCCCCGCCGAACGGTCCCGCCCCCGGTCCTTCTTCCCCGCGTCCCCTCCCCCATAGAGCGCCCCGAGCGCCCCGTCCATGGCGGCATCCCGCCCACCGAGCTCACACCCGGTCCCATCGGCGGCGCCCCCACCCAACACGAGCCGCCACCGCCGCAACCGCTCCTCCCCCCGCCCACCACTCATCCCAGCCCCCACCCCAGCCACGCCAGTCACATCAGCCACCACATCCACCCCAACTCCCCCAACCACGCCAGCCCCCATTCCCGACGCCACCCCCGCTCCCCCAACCACTCCAGCCCTCACGCCCCCAACCACGCCAGCCCCCGCTCTCGACGCCACCCCCGCTCCCCCAGCCCTCATTCCCCCGACCACGCCAGCCCCCGATCCCGACGCGACACCAGCCACCACATCCACTCCAACTCCCGCAGCCCCCGCTGCCGACGCCACCCCAACTCCCCCAACCACGCCAGCCCTCATTCCCCCAGCCACATCAGCCCCCGATCCTGACGCAACGCCCATCCCCACTCCCCCAGCCACGCCAGCCTCCGTCCCCCCAGCCGCCTCCACCGTCACCCCACCCGTCTCATCCACCGCATCCCGCGTCATCGCCCCACCCCCACAAGCCCGTTACCGCTGCCGTCCCCCGCACCGGCCCCAGCCCCTGACACGTTCCCGGCCCCGGCCCCGGCCCCGGCCGCACCTCTGCCTATGCCGCTGCCTTCGCCTCTTCCCCTCCCCTTGCCTCCCCCTGCGTCCTCGCCTCCGCCTCCGCCCCCGAGCAGCAGACTCAGCACCGGCAGCACCGCGTCCGCCCGCTCGGCGTCCAGTTCTGGTCCGAAGCCGGGGATCCCGCCCGCCAGGGTCGAGCCGCCCGTGCCGGTCGCCTCCGGGCCGCGCCGCACCAGCTCGCCCAGCGTGCGCCGCACACCCGGTTCGTATGCCGAGAAGGTGCGCCGCAGCAGCGGCAGTACGTCGGTGAAGGCGCGGTCAGGGACTCCGGTCAGCCACTCGTCGACCAGGCCGAGCAGCCGCTCGTCGTGGACGAGGAGCATGCCCCCGCCCGAGCCACCGCCCACGAACCCCTCAATCCACGCGGCGGCTTCGGCGGGCTCCGTCCCCCGTGACAGGGCGAGCCCCATGAACCGCGCGGCCTCCCCCTCGGCCAGCGCACCCCCGTCCATCAGGATGCGCACGCACCGGCCCCGCACCACCCCCGCGATGCTGTCCCGCTTCCCCAGCACCCTGAGCACGGAGTGCCACCGCCCCCGTATGTCGCCCCCCAGAGGACTCGCACGCTGGTCAGGCGTCCCGTCACCCCCTGAGCCCACTGTTTCCCCCGGGCCCACCGAGGCCACCGGACCCACCGGACCCACCGGACCCACCGGACCCACCGAAACCTCAGGACCCACCGGCGCAGCACCCAACTCCCCCAGCAGGCCAACCGCCTGGTGTACCGCGTCGACATGCCCCCGCATCTCCAGCGCCGCGTCCTGATCGAGCCCCGCACACGCGGGCGGCAGTCCGACGAAGACCCGCTCGGCCAGGCCCACCGCCACCTCCCCGAGGGCGGCCGTGTCCGTGCCCCGCACATCCCCGTACCGGAGCGACCGCACCAGCGCCGGCAACGCCTGCGCCAAGTGACCGACGTCCGCGTCCAGCGCCGCCCGGTCGGCGAGGACCCGCATCACCACGGGCAGCGCGTCCGGCAGCTCGGCCAGCAGACACCGCTCGGCCAGCGCGGTGACATCGGCCAGGGCCCTGGCCCCGACGGCATCGGACTCCGCCCGAGCGGTGGCCGCCGCCTGCACGGTCGTCCCCCATATCCCCGCCTCCGCCACCCGCACGGAAAGCTCCGGCTCCCACCGCAGCCGCCAGGTCTCCCGAAACGTACCGGTGCTGCCCCGCGACGCGGCCGGCTCGCCCCAGCCGATCCCGAGCAGCCGGAGGCGATGCAGCAGCCTGCTGCGCGCCGCGTCCGTCTCCTTCCGCAGGTCCAGCTCCAACTCCCGCTCGAGCGCCTCCGGTTTGAGCCGCAGCTTGCGCTGGAGCCGCGTGAGGTCACGCTGCAACGGCACCGCCGGCGCCGAGTCCGGCACCTCCCCCAGAACATTCCCGACGACGAGCTTGTCGTGCACGAGGGAGAGCGGGACGTCGGAGCCCTCGCACATCACCGCCCGGATCGCGTCCGTCGTCTCGGTGAGCCCCGGCAGCGGCCGTCCCCGCATCGTGGCGAGCGTGTCCGCGAGCCGGACCGCCTCGATGACGTGCGCGGACGACACCATCCTGTCCTCGTCCCGGAAGAGCCGCGCGACCTTGGTCAGCCAGCGCTCGACGGGCCGGTCGGGCGCGCTGAACAGATGGCCGTACCAACCGGGCGACGCTATCCCCGCGCCGTACCCGCTGGACCGGGCGAGGCGGCGGTGCGTCCAGGGCACCCAGGTCATGTCGACCTTCACCTTGGGCAGCCCCTTGAGCAGCGCCCGGTCGGCCGCCACGGTGACCTTCTGCCGCAGCGCGGGCACGTGCCACGCCCCGCACACGACGGCGACGTCGTCCGCTCCGAACTCCCGCTGCGCCGACCGCAGCTGAATGCGCATGTATGCCTCGCGCACCAGGTCGCGGTCGTACCCGCCGGCCCCGTACTCCTCGCGCAGCGCCCCCATGGCCTCGCCCAGCGCGTCGAACGGCGCGAACGCGTCCTCGCCCGAACCCCGGTGCTCGACGACGTCCTCCCACCACCGCTCGGGGTCGTCGTACCCGGCGGTCTCGGCGAGCACCGCAAGCGGATCGATCCGCACCGCGTCGACGTCCGCCCCGTCAGCAGACCCGGGTTCGCCCGGCTCCCCCTCCGCGGCGTCCTCCGCCCCCTCCTTCGCCTCGTCCCGCGCCAGCGAATGCGCCGCCGGAAGGTCCATGAACCGGACCGGGACCCCCGCTTCCGCCGCCCACTTGATGGCGACCCATTCCGGCGAGAAATCCGCCAGCGGCCAGAACGCCGACCGGCCCGGCTCGTCCACCACGTGCGCGAGCAGCGCGACCGGCGGCCGCATCCCCTCGTCCGCCGCGAGCGCCACCAGCCCATCGGCCTCCGGAGGCCCCTCGATCAGCACGACGCGGGGCGCACCCGCGTCGAGCGCGGCCCGCACCGCACGCGCCGACCCCGGCCCGTGATGCCTAACCCCGAGCAGCAAAGGCCCCTCGCCAGCCCGAATCGTCCCCCGCGCCTCGTCGCTCACGTCCACCCCTCCCCTTCTCCCGCGAAGCAGCCACCGTCACGCCCGCACCCGATGTATCCGACCCGCCCGGGCCGCCCCCGTACGTCACGCGCTCACCTCACGGCACGCGCGGTAGAAGTCCTTCCAGCCGTCACGCTCACGGACCACCGCCTCCAAGTACTCCTGCCAGATGACCCGGTCCGCCGCCGGGTCGCGGACGACCGCGCCGAGGATGCCCGCCGCGACATCGCCCGGCCGCAGCACGCCGTCCCCGAAGTGGGCGGCCAACGCGAGGCCGTTCGTCACGACGGAGATCGCCTCGGCCGTCGAGAGGGTGCCGCTCGGCGACTTCACCTTCGTACGCCCGTCGGCCGTGACGCCGTCCCGCAGCTCGCGGAAGACGGTGACGACGCGGCGTATCTCGTCGATCCCCTCGGGCCCGGACGGCAGGTCGAGCGAGCGCCCGATCTGGTCGACGCGCCGCGCGACGATGTCGACCTCGGCGTCGGCGCTCTCCGGCAGCGGCAGGACCACCGTGTTGAACCGGCGGCGCAGCGCGCTCGACAGGTCGTTGACCCCGCGGTCGCGGTTGTTGGCCGTGGCGATGAGGTTGAAGCCGCGCACGGCCTGCACCTCCTGGCCCAACTCCGGTATGGGCAGGGTCTTTTCCGAGAGGATCGTGATCAAGGTGTCCTGCACGTCGGCGGGGATGCGGGTCAGTTCCTCGACCCGTGCCGTCATGCCGTCTGCCATGGCCCGCATGACGGGGCTGGGCACGAGCGCGTCGCGACTGGGGCCGTGCGCGAGCAGCTGCGCGTAGTTCCAGCCGTACCGGATCGCCTCTTCCGGCGTGCCGGCCGTGCCCTGCACGAGCAGCGTCGAGTCCCCGCTGACGGCGGCCGCCAGATGCTCGGACACCCATGTCTTCGCGGTGCCGGGCACACCGAGCAGGAGCAGGGCGCGGTCGGTGGCGAGGGTGGTGACGGCGACCTCGACGATGCGGCGCGGCCCCACGTACTTCGGCGTGATCACCGTCCCGTCGGGCAGCGTGCCGCCGAGCAGATAGGTCGCGACCGCCCAGGGCGAGAGCCGCCAGCGGGCAGGCCGAGGCCGGTCGTCCTGCGCGGCGAGCGCCGCGAGTTCGGCGGCGAAGGCGTGCTCGGCGTGTGGCCGCAGAGCCTCCGCTTCTCCCGCGTGCGCGGTCGGCCCAGCGGCGGGCAGGTTCTCGGTCGACGAGGTCGCCGAGGTCGTCGAGTCGACGGACACGGTCATGGAGCGATCCCCCTCCAACTCGTCCGGACGCATCTGGCCCGGATGTGATTCCAACCGTGCACCACGCCACTGACAATCGACCCTCGCAAGCCTCTGAACTGCACAGATCTCCATGGCTGGGTCGATTGTCAGTGCCGGGATCTACCTTCGACGACATGACTCAGCAGGGGGTGCGCTGGACGGCGGATCAGGTGCTGGCCTTGGCGCCTGACGCCCCGTCACGCAAGGCGGGAAGCAAACTCGGCGTCGCCGGTCCATGGTCGGAGGCGGGCAGTTCGGGCGAGGGGGCGGTGTGGGGACTGTGCAAGGGCAGTGGCAGCAAGCCGTATCAGACGGTCGTCGACATCGGGGACATGACCGGCGCCGCGGGCCCGGCGTACAAGTGCAGTTGTCCGAGCCGGAAGTTCCCGTGCAAACACGCGCTCGGGCTGCTGCTGCTCTGGGCGGGCGAAGGCGGGTCGGCCGGAGCGGTGCCGGACGCGCAGCCGCCGGGATGGGCGCAGGAGTGGCTGGCGGGGCGGCGTAAGAGAGCCGAGACGAAGCGGGCGCCGGACGCGCAGCCGGGCTCGCCGGTCGCCGATCCCGAGGCCGCGCGCCGCAGGGTGGAGCGGCGGGCCGAGCGGGTCACGGCGGGGGTGACGGAGCTGGAGCAGCGCCTCTCCGATCTGCTGCGGGGCGGCATGGCAGCCGCCGAGCAGACGGGGTACGGGCTGTGGGAGGAGACCGCGGCCCGCATGGTCGACGCGCAGGCGCCCGGGCTCGCGGCGCGCGTGCGGGAGTTGGGAGCGATTCCTTCCTCGGGGCACGGCTGGCCGGTGCGGATGCTGGAGGAGTGCGCGCTCCTCCACCTGCTGTCCCAGGGCTGGCTGCACCGCGAAGAACTGCCGGATGCCCTGGCGGCCACGGTCCGCTCCCGCATAGGCCTGCCCACGTCCGCGGAGGGCCCGCCGGTGCGTGACCGCTGGCTGGTGCTCGCGCAGTACGACACGGCGGACAGCAAGCTCACCACGCGCCGGATATGGCTCCACGGCGAGGAATCCGGCCGGACGGCCCTGCTCCTGTCGTACGGAGCGGCGGGCCGCGCACCCGCGCTCGCGCTGCCGGTGGGCCTGGCTCTGGACGCCGAGCTCGCCTCCTACCCGGGTGCGGGCCAGCTGCGGGCCGATCTGGGCGAGCAATTCGGTGCTCCCGCGCCGACGGCGGTCCGGCCGCCGGGCGTCCGAACGGAACAGGCCGCGCGGCGTTACGGGGAGGTGCTGCGGGACGACCCCTGGCTGGACTCCTGGCCGGTGACGTTGCACGACGTGATACCGACCCCGCACTCGGAGCTTTCCTCGGACGGCTGGCAACTGGTGGATGCGGAAGGCGGATCGGCGCTGCCCGTCACCCCTTCCGCAGCGTCCCGAGGGGGCCTGTGGCGGCTGGTGGCACTCTCCGGAGGCGCTCCGGTGACGGTCTTCGGCGAGTGTGGACACGAGGGCTTCACCCCTCTGACGGCCTGGCCGCGCGGAGCGGGAGAGGCGGTGGCCCTGAGCTGACCACCACGCCCCACCCCCGCCGCACCGCCACCGGCCATGGGGAACAGATGCGTCCCCCGGGCGCGTCGACGCGTGAGCCGCGCGCACTGGCGGGCCCGTAGGGCCGCGCCGGGTCCGTCGCGTGCACCGCAGCGGACGGCGCATCACCGCGACGCGGCGGCGACCGCGTCACCCGCCACCCAATCCAAGACAGCGCATCCGTACGAAGGACCGAGAGATCCGCACGAAGGACCGGGAGATCCGTCCGGGAGAGGAGTCCACATGACCGGCACCACCGCACTCACCGAAGCGACCGTCACCCCCTGGGAAGACCTGGTGACCGCCGCGCTCCTCGGCACCGACCGCCGCACGCCGCCCGTACGCGCCCAGGGCAGGGACGCACCGACCGCCCTGCTGGACGCGGCCGCGGTGCAGACCGTGCGGCGCAGAGCGGGGCTGACCCCGGCGCCCGCCGCCACGCCTCCGGAACCCGCCGCGGACGATCCCAGGCCCCTGGTGCCGCCTTCGGCGCGGCGCAGGCTCGCCACGCTCCTCACCGATCACCCCGGAGCGGGCAGCGGCGGGCGCCGGGGCGCCGCACCGGACCTGATGGAACTGCTGCCCCAGTGGCTGGCGTTGGCCAACGACCGCGGCTTCGCGGCCCCGCCCGAGCTGCTGCCGGCCCTCCTGAACGCGGCCCGCGGGCGCACGGACATCCGACCGCAGGCCCTCACCTTCGCGGGCCCGCGGGCCCTGTGGCTCGCCCGGCTCAACCCGGACTGGAAGTTCGCGCTCCGCTCGACCCCCGGCGGCGGTGTGGCCCTGCCCGCCCCGGAGGAGACCGCGCAGGTCCAGCAGCTCTGGGAGGAGGGGCTCTTCGCCGAGCGCGTCGCGCTGCTCGGTGCCGTGCGGTCCCATGACCCGGCGGCCGCCCGGGATCTGCTCGCCTCCACCTGGAGCACGGAGCGCGCCGAGGACCGTCTGATGTTCCTCGACTCCCTGCGCACCCACCTGTGCGACGCCGACGAGCCGTTCCTGGAGCAGGCCCTCACCGACCGCAGCCGCAACGTCCGCGCCACGGCCGCCGAGCTCCTCTCCGCGCTCCCCTCCTCCGCCCTGGCCGCGCGGATGGCGGACCGGGCCGCGTCCTGCGTGGCCATCGACCACGCGCAGGGCACGAAGGCCCTGCCGACCCTCACGGTCGAGGCACCGCACGAGTGCGACGCGGGTATGGAGCGCGACGGCGTCACCCCGAAGCCCCCGGCCGGGCGGGGAGAACGCTCCTGGTGGCTCGGCCAGTTGGTGGAGGCTGCCCCGCTCGGCGTCTGGCCCGAGCGGCTCGGCGGGCGTACCCCCGCCGAGATCGTGGCGCTGCCCGTGGCCGACGACTGGCAGAGCGAGCTGCACGCCGCGTGGTGCCGTGCCGCGGTGCGGCAGCGGGACGCGGTCTGGTCCCGGGCGCTGCTCGGCGCTCCCTCGTCCCCCGACGCGGCGGGGCCCGGCGCGGCCTCGCTCGCCGAACGCGCGAAGCTCCTGGCCGCGCTGCCCGCCGGGGAGCGGGCGGAGTGGGTCGCGGGGTTCATCGCCACGCACGGCCTCTCGGAGGCCTTCCAGCTGCTCGGCGTGTGCGGCCTGCCCTGGTCGGAGCCGCTGGGCCGGGCCGTGGTGGACGCACTGAACATCGCGCGGGACGCGGGGAGTTACCCCTGGAGTTTCAGCGGGGTGATGGGCCTGGCCGAGCGCTGTCTCGACCCGGCGGAGGCGGTCCGTCTCGACGTGCTGACCGCGATACCGGACGAGCCGGAGGACGCGTCTCCCGGCGCGGGCGGCTACTGGTCGGAGGCGTTCCAGCGGCTGGTCAGTACGTTGCGTCTACGCGCGGCGATGCGGGCGGAGCTGGGCGCGGGGCCCGGGAACACGGGCGCGCCGCCGGAAGAGCCGGAGGTGCCGTCATCCTAGGCACCTCCCTCACCGCGTCAGGCGCTCCCGTCACCGAACCGGAGCAGGTCGTTGAGCACGGCCAGCAGAGGGTGCCGGGCACCCCCACCGCAGCACGGCAGCTCTCAGGCGCCCCCGCCGAATCGTGGCGGCCCGCAGCCACTCCCGCCCCGGCACGCCGGCTCTCAGCCAGCCATCGACTGGTGCGCCGGCTCGCAGACACCCGCCGACTGGTGCGCTGGCTCTCAGGCAGCCGCGGGCTGGCGCGGTGGCTCTCAGGCAGCTGCCAACCGGCGCGATGGCTCGCAGACACCCGCCGACTGAAACGACGCCTCTCAGGCGCCCGCCGGCTGGCGGACGTTCGCCCGGACCCAGTCCACGATCGAGGCCGTCGTCGCTCCGGGCGTGAAGATCTCCGCGACGCCCTTCTCCTTGAGCGGCGCGATGTCCGCCTCGGGGATGATGCCGCCGCCGAAGACCTTGATGTCCTCCGCGTCGCGCTCCTTGAGGAGCTCGATCACGCGCGCGAAGAGCGTGTTGTGCGCACCGGAGAGGATGGACAGGCCGATCGCGTCGGCGTCCTCCTGGATCGCGGTGTCCACGACCTGCTCGGGTGTCTGGTGCAGGCCGGTGTAGATGACCTCCATACCCGCGTCACGCAGTGCCCTCGCGATCACCTTGGCGCCGCGATCATGACCGTCGAGACCCGGCTTGGCCACCACCACGCGGATCGGACCGGCTGCCACACCCATCACTGCCTCCATGTACCGATATCCATCTGTCCAAGCACTGGCACCCCGTGCCGCACCGGCCGGGGAAGTGAACGAACGTTATCTCCAGCATCTCTCACCCGGCAGTTTCACGGTGGAGAGCGAGGGGGAAATCACACGATGGGACACGTTCGCTGCGCGCCACCCCCGTATCCAGCGGCATGCGGACCGCATCGGGGACGGCGCAAGGGGAGCCGCAACGAGGTCGCCGTGCCACCGCGCCGTCCGCCGCGCGCCGTGGTGATGCGGCACATCGGCGATCACGCCGGTGTGCGGAGCGCCACCGGCGCCGAGCACGCATCGTCGTACGACCTCTGCCACGCCTCTCCACTATGGGCACACGGGGGCCGGAGCCGTCCTCCCGCGTGCCGACCGGGAGGTCGACCATGACCATCACGAGGGTCTTACCCTTTCGCCCGCCCTGTTTTCTGCTGCCCGCCAGACTGGCGGGGCTCTCCGTGGCCCTGCTGAAGGCGACCGCACTGGAGGTGGCGATCCTCGCCGGCCACCTTCTCCTCTACCCCTCGGGCATCGCCCAGGAACGCAGGGTCGTGGCCGAACTGGCCTCCCACGACGCGCCCCGGCTCCCCGCGCAGGACCGGCCGCCGGTCGTCCTCCTGCACGGCTTCATCGACAACCGCTCGGTCTTCGTCCTGCTGCGCCGCTCCCTGGCCCAGCACGGCGGGCAGCACGTGGAGTCCCTCAACTACTCCCCTCTCACCTGCGACATCCGCACCGCGGCCGAGCTGCTCGGCCGCCATATAGAGGAGATCTGCGAGCGCACGGGACACCACCGGGTGGACATCGTCGGGCACAGCCTCGGCGGCCTCATAGCCCGCTATTACGCGCAGCGCCTCGGCGGCGACGAGCGCGTCCGCACCCTGGTCACTCTCGGTACCCCACACGAGGGAACGCGTGTCGTGCCGCTGGCCGACGCGCACCCGATCGTGCGCCAGATGCGCCCCGGCTCGGACGTGATCCAGGAGCTGCGCGAGCCCGCGCCGGGCTGCCGGACCCGCTTCGTGAGCTTCTGGAGCGACCTTGACCAGCTGATGGCCCCGCTGGAGACGGCCTGCGTCAACCATCCCGACCTGATCGCACAGAACGTCCGCGTCTCGGGAATCGGTCATCTCGCCCTTCCCGTGCATCCCGCGGTCGCCGCCGGCATCCGCCAGGCCCTCGATCTGCCCGCCACGGGGAGCGCCGCGACGGACGAGCGGAACGGACTGACCGTGGCCTGAGAAGCAGCTCGCAGACCTCGCAACGAGGGAAATTTGTCGAACGGAGCTCGAACGCAGGGCCAAAGCTGTGCCCGCCGACCGCCGAAAGGCGTCCGAATGCCCGTTTCCTGAGAGCGTGAAACCTGCCGAAGATTGTCGCGCCCGCATACCGCCGGGTACAGTCACCGCACTGCTCTGCCCCTGCTGCCGAGGCGAAAGAGAAGTTGGTGAACGACCGTCACCCGTCGGGGAGCTCGACACCCCCGGCCTCGGCACCCGCCGACCATGCGCCCTACGCGGCGTATGACCCGCAGAGCACCGCGCACGGCGCCTACACCGGTTACGACGGCTACTCCACGGGAAGCTTCGAAACCACGGGCAGCTATGCGACGGCCGGTCACGACACCGGAAGCTTCGCGTCCGACCCCCTCTTCGGCGACATGCCCGGCGGTTCGTACGACACCGGCCGGTGGTCGACCACGGGGACGCAACAGACGCTGAACCACGACCCGTACGCCGCGCAGCACCAAGCCGCGTACGACACCGCCGGCTACGAGACCGGCGGGTACGACACCACGGCCATGTGGTCCACCGGCGGCTATCAGCACCTCTCCGCCGACATCCCGGCCCAGCCCGGCCCCGACGGTTCCACCGGTCAGTGGGACTCCACCGCCTGGAACCAGCCGCAGCAGACCGGCCAGTGGGAGACCCAGGCCTTCGACACCGGCGCGTACGACGCGACCGCGTGGAACTCCGGCGGCCAGGACATGGCCTACGGGTCCACCGGGGCGCACGAGGCCTACGGCACCACCGAGACGCTTGAGGCGCACGAGCCTCCCGCCACGCACGAGACCCTCGGCGCGTACGAGGCCCAGGACACGCCCGGGACGCAAGGAACGCCCGACTCGTACGAGTCACCCGAACCGTACGAGCATTCGCCTTACGACACCGGGTCCTACGCCTCCGATGCGTACGCCTCCGCCTCGCATCTCTCCGAGGCATATGCCCAACCCGCTCCCGCCGAGCACGAGTTCACGCCCGACGAGGCTCCCGCCGATTCACTCGGTCCGGTCGAGCCCGTCCGCCGGGCCGCGGACGACGAACCGCCGGTCATGGACCGCTCTTACGGCTCGCGCTCCCGGTCCCGCCGCCGCTCCCCCGCCAAGCGCTCCGCTCTCTTCACCGTCGCCGTGCCCTCGGCCTGCGTGATGGGCGTCGCCGGTATCGCCGCCGCGTCCGTGGGCAACTTCGGCGGCGACGACGGCAAGGAGACGCAGGCGGCATCGGCCCCCGACCCCACGTCGGTGCAGCCCTCCGCGGCCAACAACAAGCTCGACACGCAGCTGGCGAACCTCTCCGCGGACGCCGGCGACTTCGCCGACCGCGCGAGCCGCACCCAGGAGCGCATCGACCTCAAGGCGGAGAAGGTCGCCGCCGAGAAGAAGGCCGCCGAGGAAGCCGCACGCAAGGAGCGCCTGCGCCCCAAGTTCTCGCTCCCGGTCAAGCAGCACGGCCTGAGCGCGTACTACGGACAGGCCGGCGTCAACTGGATGTCGGCGCACTCCGGGATCGACTTCCCGGTGTCGTACGGCACCGAGGTGCTCGCCGCCACCGACGGCACGGTCTCCACGAAGTGGAACAGCGCCTACGGCAACATGGCGATCGTGACCGCCAAGGACGGCACGGAGACGTGGTACTGCCACCTCTCCACGCACAAGATCTCCAGCGGCCCCGTCAAGGCGGGCGAACCCATCGCCTTCTCCGGGAACTCCGGCAACTCGACCGGACCGCACCTGCACTTCGAGGTGCGCCCGGCCGGCGGCTCGGCGATCGACCCGCTGCCGTGGCTGCGCAGCCACGGCCTCGACCCGACGTAACTCAAACCGCCGCCCGCGGCGTCAAAGCTTCTCCACCGGCGCGTACCTCAGGAGGAGGCGCTTCGGCTTGGGCTCTCCGAAGTCCACCGTCGCCTCGGCGTTCGCGCCCGTGCCCTTCACCCCGACCACGGTCCCCAGGCCGAACTGGTCGTGCGTGACCCGGTCCCCGACCGCCAGCGCGACCACCGGCTTCTCCGAGGCACGGCGCGTGGCGAAGCCCTGCGCGCCCCCGGTCCGCGAGCGCGACGACGACAAGGAGGAGGCAATTCCGGCAGTCGGCCCGGAGAACGAGGACGCCGGTGCGCCGACGGAACCCTTCCGCTTCCAGTCCAGATGGGTCTCCGGGATCTCCTCCAGGAAGCGCGAGGGCGGGTTGTACGAGGGCTGTCCCCAGGCGCTGCGCATCGAGGACCGCGTCAGATAGAGCCGCTCACGCGCGCGCGTGATGCCCACGTAGGCGAGACGGCGCTCCTCCTCCAGCTCCTTGACCTGGCCGAGGCTGCGCATGTGCGGGAAGACGCCGTCCTCCATGCCGGTCAGGAAGACGACCGGGAACTCGAGGCCCTTGGCGGTGTGCAGCGTCATCAGCGTGATGACCCCGGAGCCGTCGTCCTCCTCGTCCGGGATCTGGTCCGAGTCGGCGACGAGCGCGACGCGCTCCAGGAACTCGGAGAGCGTGCCCGCCACGCCCGTGCCCGCGCCCTCGTCGGCGTCGTCGGTGCCCTCGGTCGGGTCCTCCGCGGCCTCGGTCTCCCCCGTGCCTTCGGTGCCTTCGCCCGTGCCGTCGCCGACGTCACCGGCGGCATTGGCCGCGCTGCTGTCCTGCTCGAATTCCAGGGCCACGGCGGCGAGCTCCTGGAGGTTCTCGATGCGCGTCTCGTCCTGCGGGTCGGTCGAGGCCTGGAGCTCGGCGAGGTACCCGGTGCGTTCGAGCACGGCTTCCAGGACGACGGCGGGCCCGGCACCGGACTCGACGATGGTCCGCAGCTCCTCCATGAGCACGTTGAACCGCTTGACGGCGTTCGCCGAGCGGGCCGCCATGCCGTACGCCTCGTCGACGCGCTTCAGCGCCTGCGGGAAGGAGATCTTCTCGCGCTGCGAGAGCGCGTCGATCATGGCCTCCGCGCGGTCGCCGATGCCCCGCTTGGGTACGTTCAGAATTCGGCGGAGCGGGACGGAGTCCTCCGGGTTGGCCAGCACCCGCAGATACGCGAGGACGTCCCGGACCTCCTTGCGCTCGTAGAAGCGGACGCCGCCGACGACCTTGTAGGGCAGGCCGACGCGGATGAAGATCTCTTCGAAGACACGGGACTGCGCGTTCGTCCGGTAGAAGATCGCGACGTCGCCCGCCTTCGCGTCGCCCGCGTCGGTGAGCCGGTCGATCTCGTCGGCGACGAACTGCGCCTCGTCGTGCTCGGTGTCGGCGACGTATCCGATGATGCCCGCGCCCTCGCCCGCGTTGGTCCACAGGTTCTTGGGGCGGCGGCTTTCGTTGCGCTCGATGACGGCGTTGGCGGCGGTCAGGATCGTCTGGCTGGAGCGGTAGTTCTGCTCCAGGAGGATCGTGGTCGCGTCCGGGTAGTCCTCCTCGAACTGGAGGATGTTGCGGATCGTGGCGCCGCGGAAGGCGTAGATCGACTGGTCCGCGTCACCCACGACACACAGCTCGGCGGGGTCGTCGCCCTCGCCCCCGGAGGGGCCCACCAGCTCGCGCACCAGGGCGTACTGGGCGTGGTTGGTGTCCTGGTACTCGTCGACCATCACGTGGCGGAAGCGGCGGCGGTAGTGCGCGGCGATGTCCGGGAACGCACGGAACATGTTGACCGTCGTCATGATCAGGTCGTCGAAGTCGAGGGCGTTCGCCTCGCGCAGGCGCGACTGGTACATCGCGTACGCCTGAGCGAGGGTCTTCTCGAAACCGTCGGCGGCCTGGCCCGCGAAGGTCTCCTCGTCGATCAGCTCGTTCTTCAGGTTCGAGATCTTGGCGCTGAAGGACTTCGGCGGGAACTTCTTCGGGTCGATGTCCAGATCACGGCAGACCAGCGCCATCAGGCGCTTGGAATCGGCGGCGTCGTAGATCGAGAAGGAGGAGGTGAAGCCGATCGTCTTCGACTCGCGGCGCAGTATGCGCACGCACGCGCTGTGGAACGTCGACACCCACATCGCGTTGGCCCGAGGGCCGACGAGCTGCTCGACACGCTCCTTCATCTCGCCCGCGGCCTTGTTCGTGAACGTGATCGCCAGGATCTGGCCCGGGTGCACGTGCCGCTCGGCCAGGAGATACGCGATGCGGTGCGTCAGGACCCGGGTCTTGCCGGAGCCGGCGCCCGCGACGATGAGCAGCGGGGAGTGTGCGTGCACGACGGCCGCGCGCTGGTTCTCGTTCAGCCCGTCGAGCAGGGCCGCCGGGTCGATCACGGGGCGTGGGGCACCGTCGCGGTAGTGCGCGTCCCGGGGTGCGGGCGCGTCGAACTTCCCGTCGAACAGGTCGTCCGGAATGGATTCCGGGGCACTGTCCTCGGGCGGCGGCGGGGGCTCCCCCTCCGAAGCCCGCGAGGGCTGGAGGTCCGCCAGGAAGCTGTCATCAAAGAGGCTGCTCATCGCCTCCCGAGTCTAGGCGGCCCCACTGACAACCCGCCCCGGGTTCCGATACCTCCGGCCGGATACGCCCCGCCCGCGGACCGTCACGTTCCGCAACGGCACGGCGTGCCCGCGTCAAGCGCTTCTTAAAGTAACGAAAACGTATCGGGCATATCGAACATCAACCTTCACACGGGCCACACGAATTGGCTAGGTTGCTGCCCGGGCTGCTCGTACTCCCACCGGCGAACCCCGCCGGGAACGGGCGGCCTCCGCCGAGTTCGATCTCCTCGGAGCCGGGGACCCACCAAGAACTTGGGGTGAATCGGTCCCGTACGCAGTACGGGACCGTAGGGCAACCTTCCGGAATCACCCGCCCGAACCCGACAGCTAACCCGGTAGGCGGTCTACGGAAGGAGTCGCCTCCCTTGGCGTCGCACCGCAAGCCGCGGACCCGCATGGCCGGCCTACGCGCCACTCCCGCCCTCGGCATCACGACGGCGGCCCTGACCTCTGTGGCCCTGTTGTCGCAGAGCGCGCAGGCGGCACCGTCCGCTCCGCAGAAGCCCAGCCTCGAAGAAGTCCAGAAGAAGGTCGACGACCTCTACCACCAGGCGGGCGTGGCCACCCAGAAGTACAACTCGGCCAAGGAGCGCACCGACAAGCAGCGCAAGAAGGTGGACACGCTGCTCGACGACGTGGCCGAGCGCACCGACAAGCTGAACGAGGCCCGGCGCCAGCTGGGCACGTTCGCCGCGGCCCAGTACCGCACCGGCGGTGTCTCCGAAACCGCCACGATGATGCTCGCCGACGACCCTCAGTCGTTCTTCGATCAGAACCACCTCTCCGACCGGCTGACCGCGCGCCAGAAGAGGGCTGTCGACGACTACCAGACGCAGCAGGCCTCGGCGACGAAGCAGCGCACCAAGGCCACCAAGAGCCTGGAGACGCTGAGCGACTCGCGGGACGACCTCAGGACGAGCAAGCAGACCGTCCAGAAGAAGCTGGGCCAGGCGCGCACGATGCTCTCGCAGCTGACCGCCGAGGAGAAGGCGCGGCTCGCGGCGATCGAGAAGAAGAAGGAAGAAGCCGCCAAGCGCAAGGCCGCCGAGCTGGCGCGCAAGCAGGAGGCCGAGGCGGAGGCCAAGCGCAAGGCGGCGGAAGAGGCCGCGGCCAAGGAGCGCGAGCAGGACAAGGAGACCCCGGACACGGGCTCCGAGTCCGGCACCGGCGCGGGTTCGGGGGCCGGCACGGGCACTGGCTCAGGCGGTACGGACAGCGGTTACGCGACGAAGGCCGCGAAGGTGATCGACTTCGCCGAGGCCCAGATCGGCAAGCCGTACGTGTGGGGTGCCACCGGCCCCGACTCGTACGACTGCTCCGGGCTCACCCAGGACGCGTGGAAGGCGGCGGGGATCTCCCTGCCGCGCACGACGTGGGACCAGGTGAAGGTCGGCACGACCGTGAAGACTGCCGACGCCAAGCCGGGTGACCTGGTCTTCTTCTACGACGACATCAGCCACGTGGGGATCTACATCGGCGACGGCAAGATGATCCACGCCCCGAAGCCGGGTGCGAACGTCCGCGTCGAGTCGATCTACTACATGCCGATCCACAGCGTGGTGCGGCCCGCCTGAAGCCCACCTACGCGCGCGTGGCCCGCATTCCCGGGGGGATGCGGGCCACGCGCGCGTAGTGGGTCGGTTGGCTTTCCGGACTCAAGCCCAGAGCACCGCGGATCGGGTCCGGAGCACTGCGGTTCGGGTCCAGAAGGCCGCGGATGAGGTCTCGAGGACCGCGGATCAGGTCCAGAGGACCGCGATGAAGATGTTCGCGACGGTCAGCAGACCGACGGCGCCGAACATCCCCTTGTCCACCTTCTCCTCGTCCCGCTTCACGTAGACCAGCGCCAAAATCACGATCAGGACGGCCATCTTGATGCCGATCTTGACGTTGTTGACGGGGCTGTCGTCCGCCTGGTTGAGACCCACCAGGATCACGCCCGTGACGAGCATAGTGAGCGCGCCGTGAAGCATCGCGGGGACGAAGCGGGCCGTGCCCTGGCCCATCTGCTTCATCTGGGTGAGGAAGCCGCCCAGGAGGGAGGCGATGCCGATGATGTGCAGGCCGACGAAGAGATGGGTGAGAACGTCCATGGTTGCGGAGCCTAGCCGGGGCCCTAGCACCCCTCCGTAGCCAGGTGGGCCCCAAGCTCCACATCGGTCACAGGTCTACGCGAAGGCCATGCGGCTCAGCGGATCGCGCGGTCACAAAGAGGCACCTGTCGACGCACTTCCGCCAGTAGCGCACAGTCCGACACCAACCCGTGACGGTCAGGTTTAGCGTCCTTCGTCAGGTGACCGGCTCCCCACCGCCGCTCGGACCAGGGGCGGCAGTCGGCCACCTCCGCCGAGAATCCGGCGGCGGTCCGTCCCCCCTGTGCGGGCCGCCGCCGGAACCTTAAGGAGCCCCCCTTCGTGGCAGCGCACCGCAAGCCCAGACAGCGCTCGCTCAGTGGCCATACGGCCCGCACCGCCGCCACCATCGCCCTCGCCGGGGCCGCGACGGCCACCGCCTTCGACGGCACGGGACACGCGGATCCGCGGCTCAGCCCGGCCGAGGTGAAGTCCAAGGTCGACGCGCTCTACCGCGAGGCAGAGGTCGCCACCGAGAAGTACAACGGCGCCAAGGAGAAGGCCGAGAACGCCGAGAAGTCCCTGGGCGAGCTGCGCGACGAGGCGGCCCGCAAGACGGAGAAGCTCAACGCGGCGCGCGAGGGCCTCGGTTCGCTGGCGGCGGCGCAGTACCGCAGCGGCGGCATCGCCCCGTCCGTCCAGCTCGCGCTCTCCTCCGGCCCCGACCAGTACCTCGAACGCGCCGCGCTCGCCGACCGGGCGGACAGCCGCCGGGCCGCGACCGTCGCCGGCGTCCAGAAGCAGCTCCAGGAGATCGAGCAGCTGCGCACCGAGGCCGACACCACCCTCGCGCACCTCAAGTCCCGCCAGGCGGAGCTGAACCGGCACAAGAAGACGGTGACGGGAAAGCTCGACGCGGCCAAGCGGCTCCTGTCGCAGCTCACCGGCGAACAGCGCGCGGAGGTCACGGGCGAGGACAGGGCATCCCGCACGGCGGGCCGCGACGGCGTATCGGGCACCCCGCCCAAGGCCGCCGACGCCCGTGCGTCAGCGGCCGTCTCGTACGCCTACAAGGCACTCGGCAGCCCGTACGTGTGGGGCGCCACCGGCCCCGACGCCTTCGACTGCTCCGGGCTCACCCAGGCCGCCTACCGGTCGGCCGGCGTCGAGCTGCCGCGCACGACGTACGCGCAGATCGCCACGGGCGAACGCGTCCCGCGCTCCCAACTCCAGCCGGGCGACCTGGTCTTCTTCTACCAGGGCATCAGCCATGTGGGCCTCTACGTGGGCAACGGCCAGATGATCCACGCCCCGAACCCGAGCGCCCCCGTCCGCCTCGCACCGATCAGCCAGATGCCGTTCGCGGGAGCCACGCGGGTGTCCTGACGGGCTTCGTGGGTCGTTTGTCGTGCCGCGCGGGTGGCTCAGCGGGCCGCGCGGGTGGCTCGGAAAGCCGCCCGGGCCCGCAGGTACTGTCAGGGGCATGCCCCGCCGTACGCTGCCTCCGCCTCCGCCGCCCGTCCATCTGCGCACCTGGCCGGACCGGAGCGCGCTGCTGTACGACCGCGGCATCGCCCTCGAAGACCTGCGCAAGCGGAGCCTGGGCGTGCATCGCCTCCTGCTGCTCTGGCTGTGCGCACTCGGCGGCGTCATCGGCTGGGCGCTCCTGACGGTGCCGCTCGAAATGATCGAGGACCACGACGTGACGGCCTTCGTGATGGTCCCGCTCTGCGCCGTCCTGGGCCTCGGGGCCCTCGCCCCCTCGGTCATCGGCGTCGTCGCCGGCATCCGCAAGGACCGGAAGATCCGCGAACTCACCGACAGCTGGCTGGCGCTGGACAGCCACCCCGCGTCGGACTCCGCCCTGCGCTCCCCCGGACTCAGCCTGTGCTGGCTCCTGTCGTCCCTCGCCGTGAGCACGCTCGGCCTGTGGGCGTCCTTCGCGGCCGCCGCCTACGCCGAGCCCGGCCGGGACTCGTACAGCGACGTCGCGCTCGGCATGGGCACGGGCCTCATCCTGTGGCTGACGGGCCTCATCGGCATCACCAAGGCGGTCGGCCACTACCGCTGGGCGATACGGAAACTGAGCCCCGCCCCGGCCTCGATGCCCGACGGCGCGCACCACTGACGCACCCCACCGGGCCTGAGGCCCGCGGAACGAGCCAGGCCCGTCAGGTCCGGCAGGCCCGTCAGACCAGTCGCCGTGCCGTCGCCCACCGGGTCAGCTCGTGCCGGTTGGAGAGCTGGAGCTTCCGCAGCACCGCCGACACATGCGACTCGACCGTCTTCACCGAGATGAACAGCTGCTTGGCGATCTCCTTGTACGCGTACCCGCGCGCGATCAGCCGCAGTACCTCCCGCTCGCGCTGCGTGAGGCGGTCCAGGTCCTCGTCGACCGGCGGCGCGTCGGTCGACGCGAAAGCGTCGAGGACGAACCCGGCCAGGCGCGGCGAGAACACCGCGTCGCCGTCCTGCACCCGGAAGATGGAGTCGACCAGGTCCGTACCGGTGATCGTCTTGGTGACATAGCCGCGGGCACCGCCGCGGATGACCCCGATGACGTCCTCGGCCGCATCCGAGACGGAGAGCGCGAGGAACCGCACGGGCCGCTCGGCGTCGGACATCAACGGCGCGCAGCGGCGCAGCACTTCGACGCCGCCGCCGCCCGGAAGGTGCACGTCGAGGAGGACGACCTCGGGGCGTGTGGTGGTGATGACCGTGACCGCCTGGTCGACGTCCGCGGCCTCTCCGACGACCTCGACTCCGGTGATCGCGGTCCTGCCGATCTCCGCCTGGACGCCCGTCCGGAACATCCGGTGGTCGTCGACGAGCACGACGCGCGCACGGCGGCCCTCCGGGTCACCGCCCGCGGAAGCCCCGCCCGCCTCGGCCGCCTCGGCCGTGGCGTCGGCGGACTGAGCCGGTTCGGGCGCCCCTGCCTGCGGGTTCGCCTCGGCCGCGCTCTCTGATCCGCCCCTGGGCCCCACGGGCTCGCTCGCGTCGCTCATGTCGTCGCCGTCCTCTCCATCTCCAGCTCGACTTCCGTGCCGCCCCCCGGCACCGCGCGCAGCCGCGCCGTGCCGCCGTTGCGCTGCATACGGCCGATGATCGATTCTCGTACGCCCATGCGGTCGTCCGGCACGGAATCCAGATCGAAGCCGGGGCCGCGGTCCCGGACGGACACGAACACCGTCTCCCCCTCGACTTCGGCGAAGACCTGCACCGCACCGCCTTCGCCACCGTACTTGGCGGCGTTCACCATTGCTTCCCGCGCGGCCTGCGTCTGTGCCGTCAGGCGGTCGTCCAGCGGGCAGTCGCCGACTATGACGACCTCGATGGGGACGCCGTGCTTGTCCTCCACCTCCGCGGCGTCGCGCCGGACCGCCTCGGCGAGGGTGTCGGGCTCGTCCGCCTCGTCCTTGCCCGTGCCCTCGGGTTTGTAGAGCCATTGGCGCAGGTCGCGCTCCTGGGCGCGGGCCAGGCGGCGCACCTCTCCGGCGTTCTCCGCGTTGCGCTGGATCAGGGTCAGGGTGTGCAGCACCGAGTCGTGCACATGGGCGGCGACCTCCGCCCGCTCCTGCGCGCGGATACGCATCAGCCTCTCCTCGGAGAGGTCCTGCATCATGCGGACGAGGTAGGGGCCGGCGAGCAGCGCGACGCCGACGAGCACGGCGAGCGCGGCCTGAAGCACCGAGCTGAGGTGCGAGGTGGACCCCTGCAACACGACGATGCCGGAGACCCCGGCGCCGACGAGCAGCACTCCGGCGCACGCCCGTGCGATGGTCAGGGTGCGCCTGCGGCGGCCGACGGCCATCCAGCGGGCCCGGCGGGCGTTGTCCGCCTGCCGCCAGACCAGGGCGACACCGGCGGCGACGAGCAGGGTCGGCCAGACGTAGGCCTTGGTCGAGCTGCCCAGGTCGACGTTGCCGACGAAGATCATGGCGACGATGACCATCGCGAGCAGCGCGACGAGCTGGCCCTTGTCGGGCTTGCGGGCGACGAGCTTGCGGCGTCCGTCCGGCGATGTCTCGGTGGTGACGGCGGCGGGCGGGCCCTTGGCGTCGACGCCGCCCACGCCGAGGGGCACGAAGAACCAGAACGCCGCGTACAGCAGAGCACCGAGGCCGTCCGCCATGAACAGACCGGCGAAGATCAGCCGCACCCACACGACGGGCAGCCCCAGATGGCCGGCCAGGCCGCGCGCGACACCGCCGAGCCAACGACCGTCACCGCTGCGATAGAGCTTTCGCAGCGGCCGCTCGTCTTCGATGGATACTGCTGCGGCTTCCGGCATGTCTCCGATATTCACACGCGTACGCGGGCACGGGCATCAGGGTCGACCCCCGAGACGTCCCTGATCTCCGCCCCGGACGGCGGGACCGGGAGGTCGGGGCAGGGGCGTGTCAGGGGCGATCTCAGGGTTCGGCCAGGGTTGTCCCGACTGCCGCCACGGCGTCCGGCCCGTCACCATGGACACATGACAGACGAGCAGCCCGCCGGGACGGGCCCGCAGGCCGCGCCGCGCGATCCTCGTGCCGCCACGGCGCAGGAGCCGGGTGTGCCGATGGCCGGGCGGGCCTTCCGCCGCGACCGCCGGCACAAGAAGCTGGGCGGCGTGTGCGCGGGGCTCGGTCAGCACTGCGACATGGATCCGGTGATCTTCCGGATCGGGCTCGCGCTCCTCTCCGTCACCAGCGGGCTCGGCCTCGTCTTCTACGGCTTCGCGTGGCTGTTCGTCCCCTTCGACGACGAGGAGGAGAACGAGGCGCGCAGGCTCCTCTCCGGCCGTGTGGACGGCCAGGCCCTGACGGCCGTGCTCTTCGCGCTCGTCGGCTGCGGCGTCTTCCTCTCTTTGCTGAACAACGGCGGTGCGCTCACCTTCGCGGCCGTCCTCGCGCTGCTCCTCGCGGGCGCGGGGTACTGGTCGCAGCAGCGGGGCACGACCGACCCCGACCCGGTGGCGGCCCAGGCGGTGGCGGACGCGCCGCCCGAGGCGAAGGCTCCGCCGGTGGCGGGCGCCCCTTCGTGGTGGCGGGACCCGATCGTCAAGGACGGCACGCACGACGGCATCTCGGGTTACTTCTGGGGGCCCGCGGGAGTGACCGTCGAGTATCAGCCCGACCCTCCGCACGGCCGGCCTCGGCAGCGTGCTCCGGAGGAGCCGTCCCCCCGGCCCAAGCCGCGCGGCCCGCGCTGGATCGGCGGCTTCATCTTCCTGGGAGCGCTGCTCGCCGGAGGGCTCGGCACCGGCCTCACGTGGGAGGAGCAGTCGCTCGGCACCAGCCTGCAGACCGGCCTGGCCCTCGCGCTCGGGGTGTTCGGCATCGGCATCGCGCTCAGCGCCTTCCTCGGGCGCACGGGCGTGGGCTCGATCGTCATGGCGGTGATCACGGCAGGGCTGCTGGCGGGTGCGGCGGCGCTGCCCAAGGACATCAGCACCACCTGGGTGGAGACCGAGTGGAAACCGACCGCGGCAAGTGAGGTCGAGCCGCGGTACGAACTGGGATCGGGTCTCGGCACGCTCGACCTGACCCGCGCGGGCCCCGCCAAGGGAGAGACCCTGAGCACCGGTGCCGAGGTGGGAGCGGGCCAGCTGAAGGTGATCGTGCCGAAGGACAGCACGGTGCGGCTGGACGTCGAAGTGGGCGTCGGTGACATCCGGTTGCCTGACGACCCGAAGCGGGACGTGGACATCGCTCCGGGCAAGGAGAAGTCGGTGATGCTGAACCCCGTCGGGGGCGGCAAGGACGGCGGCACGCTCGAGCTGCACGTCGAAATGGGCATCGGACAGGTGGAGGTGACCCGTGCTACGTCATGAGTTCCATCCCGGCAAGCTGGTCCTCGGTCTGTTCCTGCTGGTGGCGTCCGTCGCCTATGCGGGCGACGCGGGCGGTATCTGGGAAACCCCGTGGTTCGTGGCCTTCCCGCTGCTGCTCGCGGGGCTCCTGCTCGGCGGGGCGGCGGCAGCGGTCTCCTACGGCATACGCGGCAGGCCCGCCGCCCGCGCGACGGATCACACCCCTCCCTCCACGGCGGACCTCATATCGGACCGCCCGGTGGACCACACGGCGGATCGCCCGGTGGACCACACGGCGGACCGCCCGGGCGGCAGCTCCAAGGACGCCTGACTCCGGTCAGCCCAGTCCCGAGGTGTGCCTCCGCCGGGTCGCGATCATCGCGTCGAGCGAGAAGACCGCCGCTCCGGCGAGGATGAGCGGGAGCCAGGCCATCAGATAGGCCAGGTCGTTGCCGTAGTAGTACGGCTCGGTGGACCAGCTCACGGTCAGCCAGAGGCTGAGCGAGATCAGCGCGCCGCCGAGCGCGGCGATGCGGGCGAACAGGCCGACGAGGGTGCCGATGCCGACGGCCAGCTCGCCGAGGGCGATGGCGTAGCCGAAGCCGACCGGACTCTTGAGGGCGAGGTCGACGAGGGCCGGGACGGCGGAGATGTCACGGACGCCCTCCATCATCTCGCCGATGGAGCCGGCGCCGCCGGATGACATGAAGGCGCTGTCGCTGAGCTTGTCCAGGCCCGCGTAGATGAACGTGACGCCGAGGAAGATCCGGAGCGGCAGCAGGGCGTACCGGGAGGCGCTCTCCCGCCAGCCGCTGCTTCTGACGTAGCTGGTGTGGCTGTCGGTACGCATGCCGTGAGCCATCGCTCTCGCCGCCTCTCCCGTTGACCCGCCTCGCCCATTGACCCGTCATCTGACGATACGTACGAAGAGGGGGCCCTGCTCAGTGGCTTGCACCGAATTCGCGACGTCCGGACCGAAACGGAGCCGGGGTCTTCGGACCCTTGCCCGACGCGTGGCTCAGTCCGTGACGTCGATCGCGCAACGGTTGGTCTCCACTCCGGCGGCCGTGATCACCTGGACGTCGACGCGCCCCGGCTCCACGTCGACCGGGACGGGGACGGTCAGGGCCGCGTCGGTGGGGTTGGTGAACCCGCCCGGCACGGGGACGAGCGGCACATGGACGTGCACGGTGCCGATGCGGACGACCATCCGGGCGAGCCGGTCGGCGGTCTGCGCGCCCGGGGGCACGAATCCGGCGCCGCGGATCTCGATGTCGTCGCCCGTGCGGATGGGGGCGTCCAGGTCGCCCGCCTCCCGGGCACGCACCACGGAGAGGATCACGGGCCGGCCGCCCTCGGCGTACTTCCCCGCGAGGTATGTGGCCGCCGACACCAGGACGAGGACCGCAAGCCCCCACGGCAGGTCGGGCAGCTGCTCGGGACGGCGCGCGAGGCGTACGGCGGCGAAGATCATGGCGACGGCGCTGACCAGGACGTACTGCGCGTCCGCGAAGCTGCCGCGGCCCGCGTCGTCGGTGAGCAGGTCGGCGGCCCGGGGCCGGTCGGCGGGCACCTTCTGCAACCGCTGGCCGAGGACGCGCAGGCCGACCACGCGGCGTACGAGCACGGCGACCCCGCAGGCCACGGCGAGGACGGTCACGGCACCGGCGGCGCGGGCGAGGTCGAGTCCGGCGATCAGCGCGTCGCGCTCGCGGTGGCCCGACGCCCCGGCGAGCTCGCCGGCCAGGACGAGTACGGCGAAGACGACGAGGAGGACCCAACAGGCGGCGACCGCGCGGGAGGTGGAGAGGCGGTTGTCCTCCCCGATCAGCGGCGCGAGGATGCCGCCGCGCGCCCGGTGGACGTATCCGGCACCGGTCAGCAGGACACCGACGAGTACGGCCGCGAGCAGCCCGGCGGTCCGGGCGAGGGTCCACCCGGTGCCGATCGCGGTGAGCGCCTGGACCAGGAGCAGGACGCCCACGGCCACCCAGGTCACGCCGGCCGTGCGGCGCCAGAGGCGGCCGAGCCAGGCGTCGCCGTCGGCCCTGCCGCGTTCGGCGACGGCGCGGGCGGACTGGGTCAGCTCGTCCGACACCCACTGCCGGGAAGCGCCCGCCGAGTGGGCCACCGCCGCGGGCAGCCCGTGCCCCGCCGCCAGCTCGTCGCGCTTGGCGAGGAACGCGGCCACGGCACGCCGATGCCCCTCACGCGCGCCGTGCGGGCAGTCACCACATGTGCAGCCGCCCCCGTGTGCGCCCTGCCGCGCCTCCTGCACCGCCACCGCGTACGCCGCCTTCCCCGCCCTCGTTCGAGCCCCGAAACGTGAACTTCCTTGCGATGAAAGGGGATTGTGCCGTACTGGAAGACGATCGGACTCCCCGGGTCAGGTCAGCGCGGGTGAATCGCCCGTGCGTGTGTTGACGACGGGAGGCGTGGGGCAGGGCTCAGGCGAGCAGATCCGGTTCGCTGCGGCTGATGTCCTGCCAGAGGGACTGGTAGTTGATCCAGGCCACGAGGTCGCTGCCGAGCTGCTCGCGCGTCGCCACCGCCTGCTTGTGACCGATGAGGATCGGGCGGCCCGCGGCCCGCGCGCTCAGCTGGACCTGGCAGGAGCGCTCCATCGTGAGGAACCACCAGGCGGCGGCGTCGACGGAGTCGCCGACGGTGAGCAGCCCGTGGTTGCGCAGGATGACGGCCTTGTGGTCGCCGAGCGCGGCGGCGATCCGCCGGCCCTCGGCCGCGTCCACGACGACGCCCGTGTAGCCGTCGTAGAGCGCGTGGCTCTCGTAGAAGGCGCAGGCCTCCTGGGTGATGGGGTCGAGGAGTTCGCCGAGTGTGGACAGGGCGCGCCCGTGCAGCGAGTGGCAGTGGGCGACGGCGACGACGTCGGGCCGCGCCAGGTGCGCCTGGGCGTGGACGGTGAAGGCGGCCTGGTTGACGTGGTGGCGGCCCTCGACGACCTGCCCCTCCGCGTTGGCGAGGACGAGATCGCCCACGGTGACGTGCTTGAAGGGCATCCCGAAGGGGTTCACCCAGAAGCAGTCCTCGTGCTCCGGGTCCCGCGCGGTGATGTGCCCGGACACCCCGTCCTCGTAGCCGAGCCGTCCGAAGATCCGCAGGGCCCCGGCGAGCCGTTCCTTGCGGTGTCGCCGTTCGTCGGCCGGCGAGTCGTGCACCGGCGGCATCGCGAACTGCAACCGCTCGACGGGTATCGGTGTGGGCGCCTGCATGTGTCCTCCATCCCTGGCTGTACGGAGCGGAAGTTACCGCCGGTCAGCCCAGGAAGACAGGGGCACCCTGTGAAGAGGGTGCGCAGCCGGGGCGCGAGGCCGGGCGCAATTCGGTGCGCGATTGCGGACAGGAGGTGTCGGGTATCGGCGGGACACTCGCCGTATGACGACGAACTGGGCAACCTTCAGTGCTGCAGAGCCCGCCTTCGCGCGGACCGCGGAGGAGCGGTTCGGCCTGTTCACGCACCATGTTCTGGCGACGCTCCGCAAGGATGGATCACCGCGCACGACCGGGCTGGAAGTCCGTTTCCTGCACGGGGAGTTCTGGCTCGGGATGATGTGGGACTCGATGAAGGCGCTCGACCTGCGCCGCGATCCGCGCTTCTCGGTCCAGGCGAACCCGGGGCCGGGCACGGAGATGGCCGGGGGCGACATCCGGATCTCCGGACGGGCCGTCGAGGTCGAGGACCCCGCGGTCATCGCGCGCTACGTCGGGGAGGTCAAGCCGCCGGAGCCGTTCCATCTTTTCCGTACGGAGCTGACGGAGGTGGTCAGGACGTACATCGAGGACGGGAAGTACTTGGCGGTGCAGACGTGGAAGCCGGGGGCGCCGGCGCGAACGACCAGGCGGACCTGAGGAAACGCCGGTGCCGCCGCCCCGGGGGAAGGACGGCGGCACCGGCGTTCAGGCCTCTTCGGACCGGTCGGTCCTCGGCCGGGCCTCGGGGACTACTCCCACTCGATGGTGCCCGGCGGCTTGCTCGTGACGTCGAGGACGACGCGGTTCACGTCGGCGACCTCGTTCGTGATGCGCGTCGAGATCTTCGCGAGGACGTCGTACGGAAGGCGCGACCAGTCGGCGGTCATGGCGTCCTCGGACGAGACGGGCCGCAGCACGATCGGGTGGCCGTACGTCCGGCCGTCGCCCTGCACGCCCACGCTGCGCACGTCCGCGAGCAGCACCACGGGGCACTGCCAGATCTCGCGGTCGAGACCGGCGGCGGTCAGCTCCTCGCGGGCGATGGCGTCGGCCTCGCGGAGCAGGTCGAGGCGCTCCTTGGTGACGTCGCCGACGATGCGGATGCCGAGGCCGGGGCCCGGGAAGGGCTGGCGCTGGACGATCTCGTCCGGCAGGCCGAGCTCCTGTCCGACCATCCGCACCTCGTCCTTGAAGAGCTGGCGCAGCGGCTCGATCAGCTGGAACTCGAGGTCTTCGGGGAGGCCGCCCACGTTGTGGTGGGACTTGATGTTCGCGGTGCCGGTGCCGCCGCCGGACTCGACGACGTCCGGGTAGAGCGTGCCCTGGACCAGGAACTCGACGGGCTGGTCGCCCGGGGCCTCGGCGACGATCTCCGCCTGGGCCTGCTCGAAGACGCGGATGAACTCGCGGCCGATGATCTTCCGCTTCTGCTCGGGGTCGGAGACCCCGGCCAGCGCGTTCAGGAAGCGCTCCTGCGCGTCGACGACCTTGAGCTGGACGCCCGTGGCGGCGACGAAGTCCTTCTCGACCTGCTCGGTCTCGCCCTTGCGCATCAGACCGTGGTCGACGTACACGCAGGTCAGCTGCGAGCCGATGGCCTTCTGCACGAGGGCGGCGGCCACGGCGGAGTCGACGCCGCCGGACAGGCCGCAGATCGCACGCTTGGTGCCGACCTGCTCGCGGATCGCGGTGACCTGCTCCTCGACGATGTTGCCGGTGGTCCAGTCGGGCTTCAGGCCCGCGCCACGGTAGAGGAAGTGCTCGAGCACCTGCTGGCCGTGCGTGGAGTGCATGACCTCGGGGTGGTACTGCACGCCGTACAGCTTCTTCTCGTCGTCCTCGAAGGCGGCGACCGGCACGACGTCCGTGGACGCGGTGACGGCGAAGCCCTCGGGCGCCGCGCTGCACGCGTCGCCGTGCGACATCCACACGGACTGCTCGTCCGGGGTGCCCTCGAAGAGGGTCGAGCCGGACTTGGAGACGTGCAGGGGCGTGCGGCCGTACTCACGGGCGCCCGTGTTGTCGACGGTGCCGCCGAGGGTCGTCGCCATCAGCTGGAAGCCGTAGCACATGCCGAAGACGGGGACGCCGGCCTCGAAGATCGCGCGGTCCAGGCGCGGTGCCTCGTCCGCGTACACCGACGAGGGGCCGCCGGAGAGGATGATCGCGGCGGGGTTCTTCGCGAGCATCTCGGAGACCGGCATGGTGCTCGGCACGATCTCGCTGTAGACCCGGGCCTCGCGGACGCGGCGGGCGATGAGCTGGGCGTACTGCGCTCCGAAGTCGACGACCAGAACGGTGTCGGGAGCGGCGGCAGCGGGGGACGCTGATGGCACGGCGGCGGCCTTCCGGCGTTGAGCGTGAGCTTGAGCGTGAGCTGGGGCTCGTGCGTGAGCAGGGGGTCTGTTTTGTCGATTCTAACGGGCTCGCGGACACCCCTTTCGTCGCATCCGACGGAGCGCACGCCCGCAGCCACCGCCATCCGCATCGCGATCCGCATCGCGACGCCCGCCATCCGCATCGCGACGTCCGGCGGACGGGGGTCGGCGTGCGTCGCAACACCCGGCGCCCGGCGGCCGACCTCACGACGCCCGGCGTCCGACCTCGCAACGTCCGCCATCCGCCTCGCAACGCCCCGCGTCCGACCTCGCAACACCCGGCGTCCGGCGTCCGGGGGCCGGGGGTAGGCGCCCGGCGTCCAGTCGTGACGTCCCGCGTCTCAGCATCCGAGCCGTCGGGCGGCCCGTGTTGACCAGGGACGCGCACAGAGGGGCATACTTGCCTCGTGACCAAGCACCTGAGCTTCCTCTTTACCTATGGCAACCGGCCCGCCGGCTGCCATGGTCGAGCTGCTTGATCCACTGACAAGCGACTTCCCAGGCGCCCCGGGCCGACAAGGCCCGGGGCGTTCTGTCGTTTCCGGGCCTTGTCGCTCCGGGGCACTCCACCGGCATCAGACCGCGATCACCGGAATCCACATCCGACGAGGAGCCCCCAGATGAGCATCGCCACGACCGACAAGACCGGCGCCCGCACCCCCGAGGCCGCCAACGTGATCGAGGGCGCTCGTGAGCGCATCGACGCACTCGACGACCGGATCATCGGTCTCGTACAGGAACGGATGGCCGTGTCGGCCGTCATCCAGGAGGCCCGGATCGGTTCGGGCGGCCGCCGCGTCAATCTCTCGCGCGAGATGGAGGTCCTCGCCCACTACAGGGACGCGCTCGGCAAGCCCGGCACCTCGCTCGCGATGACGCTCCTGGAGCTGTGCAGGGGCCGGGTCTGAGCGCCTCGCGGCACCACCGGCGCACCGCCGGAAAGCACCGGACCTGAGTTCGGGTCCGCTCTCACCCGTACGGCGCGTGACCAGGTCCTCAGGGGCTTCGTTGGTCCCGATGTCCGTGCCAGCCAGGGGCGGGCACGGAAAAACCACGCGTGGCTCCGCTGGAGCGATGAGGCACACACCTGGTGTGTGCCGTGGGACCTCGCTCCAGAGACGTGACCGGACGGCAGGGGACAGCAGCCCGGTCACCCAGGGAACGGTCGGCTTCGGGGACGCCCGAAGCCGACCGGCCTCCGTCCCCGGTCCCTCCCGGTCCTCCGGTCCCTCCCGGCCCCCCAGTCCCTCCGCTTCCTCCCTCGGACCCCGGCCCCCCCAGCCCGGATCCCCCCGAGTCCCAGTCCGCCCAGTCCGCCCAGTCCGCCCAGTCCGCCCGGTCCGCCCAGTCCCCCCAAGGCCTTCAGGCTCCCCCGTGTCCCCGGAAATTGCCGCCCGCAAGACACGGCAGCCCCGCGTGTCTTGATCATGTCGAACCGGTTGCGCGGGTCGCGGCGCATCCAGCACGATGCCTAGCAGGACAGGCCGCCCGCACAGCAGTCCACAACTCCATTGCCATTGGTCGAGACCACACGTGCGCCCCTTGTGCGCCGGGTGGCCCACCGGCGCCCAGCAAGCCCGCGGCGCACTCCCCCGGCGCCGCTCCATGGCACCGACGCTGCCCTGACGTCGGTGCTGACGGCCAAGGGCCCCGCGGATCCGTCCCGCGGGGCCCTTCGCTCCGTGGCGGCTGTTCGTCCGCCGACAGCTTCTCAGCCGACTACTACCTGTCCACCGACAACTTCCGCGCCGACAACTTCCCCGTCGACTACTTCGCCGCCGACTACTTCTTCGCCGCCTTCAGCTTCGCGAGCTGCGCGTCGACGATCGCGTCGGCCACCTTCGGGTCGCCCGTCGCACCGCCGCGGAACTTCTCGGGCAGCCCGGCGGCCTCGCCCTCCTCGTCGGAACGGGCCGCCTCCGGGTCGAAGACGTTCGAGGCGCGGAAAGCGATCAGCGTCGAGCCGCTGCGTACGACGGTGACGCGGTCACGGTCGAGGAACTCACCGGCCCGGCTGGCAAGCTTGTACGAGACGGCTTCGTCGCCCACGACCGGCCCGGGCTGCGGTCTGACGCCGATGTACCGGCGGCCGCCGTCCCCGAACGTGACGCACTTCTTCGACTTCGTCGCCGTCCGCAGGGTGTCCATGGTCCGCTCGGCGTCGGCCCGGCCGTACGCGAGCAGCACGACCTCGGTCGTCGTGGTGTCCGCGACGTCCGTGCCGCTCAGCGTGCGGCTGACGTGAGCCGTCGACTTCGCGGGCGCGGCGGCCGTCAGCATCTCGGACAGCGGGCCGCACTGCGCCGGGTCCACGCGCCGGGCCGGCCGGGTGGTCTTGGCCCCGGATCCCTTCGTGACCTCGACCTTGTACTTCTCGACGTCACCCGAGGCGAGTGCCGCCTTCTCCAGCTTCGCCGTGGCCGAAGACGTGTCCGCCGACGCCGACTTCGACGGCTTCCCGCCCCCGGCGCCGGCACCCTCGCTCTTCCCCTTGCCGTCGTCGCCGCTTCCGCTGCACGCCGCCGTAAGGCCGAGCACCGTCACGGCCGCGACGGCCAGCGCACCACGCGCCACAGCTGACTTCACGTTCCGCTCCCCCACTTCCGTACGCGTCTCGCGTCTCGCATCACGCATCACGCATCACGCATCACGCATCCTGCGGAGTCACCCGCACGCCTCTTACGACGGAAGATCGTTACGAGCGGTTCCCCGGCCCCGCGCCCACCACCCGTCAGTGCCAGATCCACAACCGGAACGGGCTCAGCAGCACGATCGCCAACGCCATGCCGCCCAGCACGATCACCACGCTCCACACCCGGCGGCTGCGCTCCGAACGCGCGTCGCGCCGCGGGCCGGTCGGTGTCGCGCGCCACTCGTCGGGGCGCCACGCTCCGGCGGTCCCCTCGCCCCGCGCCGCCTTGCGCTTCCTGCGCCGGCGGCCCAACGCCCGGGACTGGGCCGCTTGTCGGAGTGCGGCCTCCTCGTCCAGGCGCCGGAGCCGTTCGGCCACCATGCGCGCCCGCGCGGACGGCTCCTTCGGCGCGGAGGTGCGGATGTCACGCAGGCTGTCGCGCTCGAACCGCTCCCACACGTCGTCCGGAATCCGGTCCGGCACCTGGTCCGACATCCCGTCCGACCCCCGATCCGACATCCCGTCCGACACCGGGCCAGACATCCCGTCCGACACCGAACCAGACACCCCGTCCGACATCCGCCGACCGGGTATCTCGTCCGGCATCTCTTCCGGCTTCGCCACGCCGCCCCCTCCTGCTGCCGCCCCCACGCCCCCGGCGGATCACCGTCGAGCGGAGGAATTTCTACGGCAACCTGCGACAACCGCACAAGCGGTGTGATCCAAGCCACATAAGAATTCTGTGAGTTACAGGACAACCATTCACAGGAGACGCAGGTCATGCATGCGTAACAACGGCCACACCCGCGTCCCCACCGCGGAGGCCTCCACCTCCGTATCGCCCACCAGGTGATACGCCGGACTCACTGAGGTCTTCATGAAGCTTCGCCGTGTCATGGCCGCCGCGGCCGCGACCGCTGCCATAGCCCCGCTCGCGCTGCTGTCGGCCCCTGCCGCCTTCGCGACCGAGGACACCACGCCGCCTCCGAGCGCGACGGCCACCGAGACGGCCACGTCGACGCCGACGGCAACCCCGACCGAGACGCAGTCCCAGACGACGACGCCGACCCCGTCGGCCACGCCGCCGACCACCCCGGCGCCGACCTCCCCCGCGCCGACCACCACGAAGCCCTCCGAGACGGCCAAGCCGACGGAGGAGCCCACCGAGGAACCCACGGACTGCCCGGTCGACGAGGACGGCGAGGACGCCGACTCGAAGCTGGAGATCGGGCTCTCGGGCCTGCCCGGCAAGATCGTCGCGGGCAGCGGCTGGCACCAGTTCAAGCTGACCGCCTCGAACCCGACCGACGAGGACCTGGGCGAGGTCCAGTGGCTCGCCATGGTGGACAACTACACGGAGAGCGAGAAGGAGAAGGACTGGCTCGCGAACTACGCGCAGATCCAGTACTTCAACCCCGACACCAAGGCCTGGGAGTCCATCGAGGACGAGGTCGCGGGCGGCTTCTACTTCGGCTCCACTCCCCTGGGTGCCAAGGAGAAGGTCGACATCAAGCTGCGCCTGAACGTCAGCGCCAAGGCCCCGGCCGGTGACGGCTTCGCGCTCGGCATCGGCGGCTACCTGGACTCCGAGGAGAACTGCGTGCGCAGCTCGTTCTCCTTCTACGAGTTCACGGTCCTGAAGGCCGGCAGCAACAACGAGAACCCGGGCAAGGCCGAGGAGAACAAGGGCGGCAAGACGCCCACCGGTGGCAAGACCCCCCAGGGCGGCGCCCAGGAGATCCCGGCCACCGGCAGCCTCGCCGAGACCGGCTCCAGCTCCGCGCTGCCGACCATCGGCCTCGTCGGCGGCGTCGCCGTCATCGCCGGTGCGGGTGCGGTCTACGTCGTCCGCCGCAAGAAGGCCGACGCCACCGCGTAAGCGGCAGCACGGTCTGCCGCTCAGCGGCACCTGAAGCACGCGAAAGGACCTGCGCTCGGAGGGGGGCGCAGGTCCTTTCGCGTTCGTGCGCGCCGGCATTCGTGCGCGCCGGCGTTCGTGTGCGTTCCGTACAGCGGCCGCGGGCTACTTCTTGGCCCGCATCGCCGGCATCGCCGGCATCCCCAGGAAGGGCAGCTTCAGCGCGCCGAACGCGTCCGCCGGTACCGCCGGGGACTTCGGCTCGACGGCGGCGAGGCGGACGTACCGCGTGCCCTGGGTGGGGCGCGTGTCCTCGGCGCCTTTGTTGGGCCAGAACGACATCGCGCGCTCGGCCTGCGCGGTGATCGTCAGGGAGGGGTTGACGCCCAGGTTCGCGGAGACCGCGGCGCCGTCGACGATCGAGATGCCGGGGTGGCCGTAAAGCCGGTGGTACGGGTCGATGACCCCGGTGTCCGCGGAGTCGCCGATCGGGCAGCCGCCAAGGAAGTGCGCGGTCAGCGGGGTGCCCATCAGCTCGCCGATGTTCGAACCGGCGAAGCCGTTGATCTCCTTGGCGAGCAGCGTCGCGGCCTCGGTGGCCTCGGGGATCTGCGTCGGGTTGGGCGCGCCATGGCCCTGCCGGGCGGTCAGCAGGCCCTTGCCGATGCCTTTCTCCTTGCGGTACGTGGTCAGGGAGTTGTCGAGCGTCTGCATGACCAGGCCGATGATGGTCCGCTCCGACCAGCGCCGGTTGGAGAGCGACCGGACCATCAGCCACGGGTGTCTGGCGACGTTGCCGAGCCATCCGGCGACGCGTGCCTTGCCGCCCTTGATGCCGTACGGCACCTGGAGGATCGTCAGGCTGCCCATGGCGTTGGACTTCTTGCCGTAGCGGACCGGCTCGATGTGCGTGGAGGCGTTCGGGTGGATCGACGAGGTGATCGCGACGCCCTTGGTGAAGTCTGCCTTCTCGATGCCGTGCCGCTTGCGGTAGCGGCGGTCGGTGGTCTGCGATCCCACCAGGGCCTCGGAGTTGGTGCGGGTCAGCGCGCCGAGGCGCTCCGAGACGCGCGGGAGCAGCCCGGTGTCCTTCATGCGGTGAAGGAGCGTCTGCGTGCCGTAGGTGCCGGCCGCGACGACGACCTGGCGTGCGGTGAACGTCCGTCCGCTGCCCTTGCGCTTGTTGTCCGTGGGCAGGGTCGCCACGGCGAATCCGCCGCGCGAGTCCTCGGTGACGGTGACGACGGACGTCATCGGGTGGATGACCGCGCCCGCCTTCTCGGCCAGGTAGAGGTAGTTCTCGTTGAGGGTGTTCTTCGCGCCGTGGCGACAGCCCGTCATGCACTCGCCGCATTCGCTGCACGCCCTGCGGGAGGGGCCCGCGCCCCCGAAGTACGGGTCGGGAACTTCCTCGCCGGGCCTGGCCGTTGATGTACCCGAGGCGTCCTGCTCGTCGCCGAAGAAGACACCGACCGGTGCCATGTGGAAGGTGTCGCCCACTCCCATGGCCTGGGCGGTCGCCTTCAGGTGGACGTCGGACGGCGTCGTGGTCGGGTTGATCCGCACCCCGAGCATGCGCTTGGCCTGCTCGTAGTAGGGGCTCAGTTCGTCCTGCCAGTCCGTGATGTCCTTCCACTGCGGGTCGTTGAAGAACGGCGCGGGGGGCACGTAGAGCGTGTTCGCGTAGTTCAGCGACCCTCCGCCGACGCCCGCCCCGGCGAGCACCATCACGTTGCCGAGCAGATGGATGCGCTGGATGCCGTAGAGCCCGAGGGCCGGGGCCCAGAGGTAGTTCTTGAGGTCCCAGGAGTTCTTCGGGAGCGTCTCGCGCGTGAAGCGGCGCCCCGCTTCGAGCACGCCGACGCGGTAGCCCTTCTCCGTCAGACGCAGGGCGGAGACGGAACCGCCGAAACCGGACCCGACGACGATGACGTCGTAGTCGTACGGCTCCTCGCCGCCCCCGTCGGCCCCCAGACCCCCGCCTTCGCTGTCCGGTTGGATCTGGACAGAGCTCTCCTGTGACATTGACTCTCCTCGTTGAGAACTAACGCACTAGCGCAGGCGAAGCGCCTTCATCGCCTTCAGGCTGATGGTCATGAACGCCGCGTACTTCTCGTCGTCCAGGCCGAAGGACGGAGCGAGCGGAATGAGGCGCTGGTGGGCGACGGTCTGCGCCTCGGTGTACTTCAGGATGCCCTCGGAGCCGTGGCGGCGGCCGAGACCCGAGTCCTTCATGCCGCCCATCGGCGACTGCACGCTGCCGTAGGCGGGCGCGAAGCCCTCGTTCACGTTCACCGTGCCGGTGCGCAGCCGGGCGGCGATCTTGCGGCCGCGGCCGCCGTCCTTCGTCCAGACCGAGGAGTTCAGGCCGTACGAAGTGGAGTTGGCGAGCTCGACGGCTTCGTTCTCGTCGGTGAAGCGGTAGACGGAGACGACCGGGCCGAAGGTCTCCTCGCCGCACACCGCCATCGGGGACTCGACGCCGTCCAGGATCGTCGGCTCGAAGAAGTACGGGCCGATGTCGGGCCGGGCGACGCCGCCCGCGAGCACGGTGGCACCCTTGGCGACCGCCTCGTCGACGTGCCGCTTGGTGGTCTCCAGCTGCCGCTCGCCGACCAGCGAGCCCATGTCCGCGCCGTACGCGAGGGAGCGGCCGAGGCGCATCGCCTTCGTCCGCGCCACGAAGCGCTCCACGAACGCGTCCGCGACGGACTCGTGGACGTACAGCCGCTCGATGGAGATGCACAGCTGGCCCGCGGACGAGAAGCAGGCGCGCACCGCGCCCGCCGCCGCCTTGTCGATGTCGGCGTCGTGCAGGACCAGCATGGCGTTCTTGCCGCCGAGTTCGAGCGAGACGCCGACGAGCCGGCCCGCCGCGCCCTGGGCGACCTCGCGCCCTACGCGGGTGGAGCCGGTGAAGGAGACGTAGTCGGCGTGCTTGACGATCTCGGGGCCGACGACGGGCCCGTCCCCGAGGACGACCTGGAAGACCTCGGCGGGCAGCCCGGCCTCGATGATGAGGTCGCGGGCCCACAGGGCGGTCAGGCAGGTCTCCGTGTCGGGCTTCATCACCAGGGCGTTGCCCGCGACGAGCGCGGGGAGCGCGTCGCCGATGGACAGTTCCAGGGGGTAGTTCCAGGGCGCGATCTGGCCGACGACACCGCGCGGCTGCCGGTTCTCGGTGACCTTCGTGAGGGTCGGTACGACACCGGTGTGCCGCTTGGGGTTCAGATACGCGGGGGCCTTGCGGCCGTAGTGCCGCGCGGCGATGGCGACCGCCTGGAGCTCCTCGTGCGCGTGCAGCCGGGCCTTGCCGGTCTCCAGCTGGATGAGGTCGAGGACCTCGGCCTGGCGCTGGAGCACCAGGTCGTGGAAGCGGAGCAGGACCGCGGCGCGGCGGCGGACCGGGGTGCGCTCCCAGGCGACCTGGGCGACGCGGGCGCGCTCGAAGGCGGTGGCGACGTCCTCGGGGGTGGCCTCGGGCAGGTCCGCCAGCTTCTCGCCGGTGAACGGCATGTGGTTGGCGGTCCGTCCCGAACCGATCACGTCCCGGGTGAGCTGCGCTATGAGCTCGGGAGTCACCACGTCGGCGGCGGTGCGCGCGCCTTCGGGGGCGGTGGCTGTCGGGTTGGTTCCGAGGTGCGCTGCGGTGGCCTGCGAGTCCGTCATGGAGGTGAGCGTAGGCCCAGGTCAGGGATTTGGGTACCCGTCGGTAATCAGCTTTCACCGCGTACACACACGATGCCAGTGATCGCTGGCGGCAAAGGTCCTGATCAGGGGCTTAGCGGGAGTTGATCAACGGGGGCCCGAACTTTCGGGCCCCCCGTGGCCGACCCGCCCGATCAGAGCTCGTCGATCTCCAGATTCGCGATCGCCGTCCTGGCGACCTCACGGCCGCGGTCGGTGAAGTCACCCTTGCCCGGGTAGTCGATCCACAGCCGGTACATGTTCCCGGCCGAGGTCCGGTAGTAGAAGATCTTCGCCTCGTGCGGCAGCTCGGATTCCGAGTCGGTGTACCTGACCGTGTTCTCGGCGGCGTCCTTCTCCTTGTACGTGGCGTCCTTGGTCGTGCCGTCCGGCACGGGATCTCCGGACATGTGGCTGAACGCCGACTCGCCGCTCGCCTTGAAGTCCTCCATGTCGGCGTACGCCTGCGACGCGGCGGAGCCGAGGATCTTCTGCGTGGTGTCCTTCTTCTCGGCGAGGTCGAGCGTGATGAAGACGGCGCCACTGGGGTCGGTGTACCTGACCCAGGTCTTGTCCGTGTCGGTGGCGCCGGGCTTGCTCTCCACGTAGTGGTCCGGCGCGGAGACGGTGGCGCCGACCACCTTCGCCTCGCGGTCCTTCCAGCCCTCCGCGTCCGAACCCCCGAAGGGGTTCAGGGCCACCAGCACGCCCGCCGCCACGGCCAGGACGACCACACCGGCGACGCCGGCAAGCGCCTTGCGGCTGAGGAAGACGCCCTTGCGGGCCCCCTGGGCGTCACCGGTGACGGTGACCACCCGCGTCGGCGCCACCTGCGGCGGCTTCACCGCTTCCTCCAGGAGGGCGCGGACCTGGGCTGCGCGCGGGCGCTGGGCGGGATCCTTGACCAGCAGGCCGTTGATCGCCTGGGCCAGCGGGCCCGAGGCCGACGCGGGCGCCGCCGGGGTCGCGTTCAGGACGGACTGAAGCGTGGCGGGGGTGTTGTTGCGGCGGAACGGCGATACGCCCTCCGTCGCGGCGTACAGCACCACGCCCAGCGACCAGAGATCCGAGGCCGGGCCCGGGCGCTGCCCGAGGACCCGCTCCGGGGCGATGAACTCGGGCGAACCGACGAAGCCGCCGGTGTCCGTCAGATTCGTCTCGCCCTCGATCTGGGCGATGCCGAAGTCGGTGAGGACGACGCGGTCGTGCTGCCCCAGCATCACGTTGTCCGGCTTGACGTCCCGGTGCAGGATGCCCGCCTGGTGGGCGGCGTCCAGGGCGCCCAGCACCTCAAGACCGATGCGGGCGGCGTCGCGGGCGCCCAGGGTGCCCTCCTGGAGCGCGGCGCCCAGCGAGCGGCCCTTGACCAGTTCCATCACGATCCACGGCTGGCCGTCCTCCACCGCCACGTCGTGGACGTTGACCACGGCCGGGTGGTCGAGCCGGGCCGCGGCGCGCGCCTCTCGGCGCATCCGCTCGAAGACGTTGGCCCGCTCGCGCGCGGGCAGGTGGTCGGGGATGCGGGGTTCCTTGACGGCGACCTCGCGGTCCACGGTCTCGTCCTTCGCGCGCCAGACCGTGCCCATGCCGCCGTGGCCGAGCTTGGAGAGCAGGCGGTAGCGGCCCGCGATCAGGCGTCCCGCGCCCGGGTCCGGATCGGAGGGCTGGTGCGGGACCACCTGGGTGGGCTGGGCGTACGGCGAGGGGGGCGGGGCCGGCGCACCGGGTTGCTGCGGGTGCGGCTCCCGCCCTGCGGGGGGCTGTGGCGGCTGGAGGCCGAAACTGGTTGGTTCGTACGGGCCGTAGGAGGCTCCCCCGTCATTACTCATGCCCACATCAGTACCGTGCGGAAGGCCCTGGTTCCACTCAGGTCACCGACTTGTGACAGGGGTGATGCGCCGGGCCGAGACGCAGCGGCGGCCGGGCCGAGACGCAGCGGCGTACGAGCTGGGCGGCCCTGTACCTCAGCCGTGCACGAACTCAGCGACGCACGAACGAGTCCACCGCCGTGTCGAAGTAGCGGCGGCCCTCCCTGGCCTTGTCGAGCGGTGCCGAGACCCACACGTCGAACATCCGGCCGCCCTCCTCCCAGCACAGGTCGTACGTGTGCCGGGCGCCCTCCGCCTGCGTGAAGCCGTCCCAGGTGAACTGCCACAGGGCCGCGGGCCGGCCGTTGTGCGAGGTCTCGGTGACCTCGCCGTCACGGTAACCGGGGTTGTTCTCCGGCCCCTTGGCGTCGGCCCGGCGCTGCACGGCCTGCGGGCCGCCCGGCTCCGGGGCCGACTCCTTGATGCCGATGCGGAAGGTGCCGCCCGACGAGATGTAGAAGACGCGGGGCCCGTCCACCTCCCGAGTGAAACCTTCCGGCACGGCGAGCGTGAAGCCCCGGGGGTCCTTCGTCACGCGGTAGCCCTCGGGGGCCTCGGGCGTGGACGGCTTGGGGGTGCGCGAGCCGCGCGTGACCGTCACCGTGGGGGTCGGCGAGGGCGAGGGGCTCACCGTCTTGGTCTGCGCGGACTGCGTGGGCAAAGGGGGCGTACCGCCGTTGTCCTCTCTGCCCAGGAGGAGCGCGGCGGACACCCCGGCCCCGGCCACCGCGGCCACGAGCGCCGCGGCGATCAGCATGGCCCTGCGGCGGCGCCGGGACGGCCCCGCGGACTGCCCGGGCCGGCGTACGGGCAGGTCACGGTAGGTGGGCGAGTATCCGCCCGGCCCCGCGACCGGCAGCGCCGCCGGCTGACCGCCGGCCCGGCCCGCGGGCGTGGAGGGCATCCGCCCCGTCTCGACGTACGTCCGCAGGAGCCGCTCCGCCTCCACCGTGCCGAGGCGCCGCTGCGGGTCGCGTTCGAGGAGGCCGAGGATGACGGGCAGCAGCGGGGCGGCGGCGGGCGGCGGGCGGATCTCGTCGTAGACGACGGCGTGCAGCACACCGCCGATCGAGTCCCGGCGGAACGGCGACTCCCCCGTCATCGCGGTGACCAGGAGCGCGCCCAGCGACCAGAGGTCGGACTCGGGCCCTGTCCGCTCGCCGGACATCCGCTCGGGCGCGGTGTACTCGGGTGAGCCCATGAACGACCCGGTGTCCGTGAGCGTCGTCGCCCCGCTGACCTGCGCGATCCCGAAGTCGGTGAGGACGACGCGGCCGGTCGTGTCCTCCATGAGGACGTTCGCGGGCTTGATGTCGCGGTGCAGGACCCCGGCGGCGTGCGCGACGCGCAGCGCGCCGAGGAGGCCGATGCCCATCCGGGCCACCTCGCGCGCGCCCATGGGACCCGCCCGCGCGATCCGCCCGGCCAGCGAACCGCCCTCGATCAACTCCATGACGATGTACGGGTGGTCGTTCTGCACGACGACGTCGTGGACGACGATGATGTGCGGGTGCCGCAGCTGCGCCGCCGCCCGCGCCTCGCGCAAAGTCCGTTCGCGCTGCTGCTCCGCGTCGGCGTCGGAGAGCGTCTCGTCGAGGGCGAGTTCCTTGACGGCGACCCGGCGGCCGAGGAACTGGTCCGTGGCCTGCCAGACCACGCCCATGCCACCCCTGCCGAGCCGCGCATCCAGGCGGTAACGGCCAGCGATCACCCGGGCGTTGTCCCCCACGCTCCCCATGCGGCCATCATGCCCCACACGTGTGCGAACGGACCCTGCGGGCTTTCGCGGCGGACTGGTTCCGGCCGCTCGTCCCAGCCACCCCGGCCGGGAACCGTCGCGCTCAGGGCTCTCGCCAGCTCCGGAGAATCGCGTCGAACTGCTGCCGGGCCGTGTCCCAGTCGTCCTCCGGGGACGACATGTAGATCACGTACTCGACGCCGTCACGGCTCATATAGCTCTGTGAGATGGCCCGGCGCGGACCGGCGGTGGTGTCGTTCGCACCCGCGATCCAGCTGAACTCCCACAGGGCGCCCGGCCGGTCACGGAAGCTGTTCGAATCCAGCTGAAGCCGCTTGTACTGGGGCAGCTTCTTCCGCAGGTTCTTCTCCAGGTCCTGCTGGTGCGTGTAGGGGCTCTCCCACGTCGAGTTGCGGTCCGTGGCGATGCGCACGAAGTGGCGGCCGTGGTCGGGCGTGTAGTCGATCTGGCTGCCGTCGGCCTCGCGCTCCCAGCCCTTGGGCAGCATCAGGCTGAAGCCCTCCGCGTCCTTCACCCGGTGCCAGCCCTTGGGGATGCCGCCGACGGTCTTGTCCGGCTCTCCGCCACTGGCCTGCTGCGTACCGCCGTTGTGGTCCGCGTAGTACAGGTAGCCCGCGGTGCCGCCGCCGAGCAGCACGACCGCCATGACGGCCGCGACGATGGCGGCCCTCCTGCGGGACGTGCGGGGGTGGGACGCGGGCTGGTGGGCGGGGACTCCGTGGACGACGGTGCCGGAGGGGTGGGGGTGCGGGCCTGGGGCGGGGGTGGCGCCGGATGAGGGGGTGTCGCTGCCGTAGCCGGGATGGCCGCCACCCCTGCCGTACGAGCCGCCGCTGCCGGTTCCGTATGGGTAGGGGCCGCTGCCTCCGCGGGGGCCGCTGCTTCCATGGGGGCCGCCGCTTCCGTGGGGGCCGCTGCTTCCGTGGGGGCCGCCGCTTCCGTGGGGGCCGCCGTGGGCGTTTCCGCTGCCGTACGTGCTGCCGCTGCCGCCGCCGTAGCCGTAGCCCGTTCCGCTGCCGCTGGTGTTCCCGCCCCCGTCGACGACCGTGCCGCGTTCCGAAGGGTGCTGGGTCGGCGGCTGCTGGGACGTGGCATGGGTCTGCGTGGGCACGTACGCCTGTTCGGCGCTCGGGCGCCGGCCCTCCGCCGCCTCGGCCAGCATCAACTCGGCGACCTCCGCGGTCGGCCGGCTCTCCGGGTCCTTGCGCAGGAGGGCGCTGATGACGGGACCGAGCGCTCCCGCGTACCGGGCGGGCTCCGGCTCCTCGGTGACCACGGCCTGCATGGTGCCCAGCGGGGAGGTGCGCCGGAACGGGGAGTTCCCCTCGACCGCCGTGTAGAGCGTCGCGCCGAGCGCCCACAGGTCGGACGCGGGCCCGGGGTTGGCGCCGCTGACCCGCTCGGGCGCCAGATAGTCGACGGAGCCGACGACCTCGCCGGTCCGGGTGATCGTCGTGTCCCCCTCGATCGCGGCGATCCCGAAGTCGGTCAGCAGGATCCGCCGGTCGTCCGCCAGCAGGACGTTTCCAGGCTTCACGTCGCGGTGCAGGACCCCGGCCGCGTGCGCGGCGCGCAGGGCCTTCAGGGTCCACAGACCGATGCGGGCGGCCTCGAAGGGCTCGATGCGGCCCTGGTCCTTGACGGCGTCGGCGAGCGAGCGGCCCTCGACCAGCTCCATCACGATCCAGGGCCGGTCGTCGTACTCCAGGACGTCGTGGACGGTGACGACCGCGGGGTGGTTGATCCGGGCGGCGGCCCGCGCCTCCGCGTGCGTACGGGCGAAGAGGATCGCGCGGTCGGCCTCCTGCGCGAACTGCGCGGCCGTCAGCTCCTTGACGGCGACGGTCCGGTGCAGCACCTCGTCCTGCGCGCGCCACACCCGACCCATGCCACCGCGGCCGATGGACTCTCCGAGCCGGTAGCGGCCCGCGAGGAGCAGGCCCTGCATCTGATTCACGTTCCCCCGCATTGGTTCTGACATGGCCCAGGTTAGGGAGCGCCCGGCGCACGCGAAACCTCCGGGGGTACTCGGAGACCTCACTGTGACGCGTGACGCAACGGCACCGGGCCGGTCCCGCGGTCGAGGAACACCGCGAAACAACGGTCATGGTCTGTCAGGAGCATTCAACACCCGTCAATTCCTGCTCCCGAGGAGGAACATGATGACGGATGAGCAAGGAGTGACGGCCCGTGAACTCGGGGCGATCCTCAATCGGTGACCTGATACGTCGACGACGCCTGCTCATAGAGCCGGTCCACCTTGTCCCGCTCACCCTCCGGCCCGCGGACCTGCACGACGTGGTACTTCCCGCCGACGATCATCGCGAGATTGCGTACGAAGATCTCACCGCCGCCCGCGGCCTGCCAGGTGAACTGCCCCTCACCCATGACCCGTCCGCCCACGTCGATCCGACGCATCCCGGAGGACTCCGCCCAGGTCGAGTCGCGGAACGGCTGGAGCTCGCGCTCGTGCTCGCGCTGGTACTTCATGGGGTCGCCGCCGTACTCCTCGGTGCTGTCCCGGCCCGGCACGACGATCAGCTCGAAGTCGCCCTGCGTGTAGACGACCTGGCCCCGGCCGTTCTTGGGCTGACGGTCCCAGCCACTGGCAACGGCGACCCGGAACCCCTCGGCGTCCTTGCGGACGGTGAAGCCCTGCGGCACCTCGGGATTGCTGGTCTGCGGCTTCTGCGAGTCGGGCTTGTCCGGCTTCTCGCTGGGCTTGTCGGACGTGCCGTCCTCACTGGGCCGGGCGCTCGAACTGCTGCCCGGGTCGGGCGCCTGGCTGGTCCCGGGGTCCCCCGCGGAGCCCGCGCGCTCACTGCCGCTGTTCTCCCCCGCCTTGGGCAGGAAGACCATGGCGTACGCGATCGCCGCGACGAGCCCGACCAGGATGAGGATGAGCAGGAGGCGCCCCAGGGAACGCGGCCGCCCCGACCCGGTCCGCCCGGGCACCGGCATCGGGGCCGTCCGCTCCGACATCGGCGGGGCTTCCGACCGCCTCGACATGGCCTCGGCGGCCGGCGGCCTGGCGTCCCGCCCTCGCTTGTGTTTGTGCTTGCGGCGTCCGTTCTGCCGGGAGTTCGCGGCGGGGGTGGCGGCGGGCGCGGCGGCGCGGCGCTTCTTGCGCCGTACGACCTCACCGCGACGGCGGACGACGGGCAGCCGCTTGGCGTCGAACGGCGGCGCGGGCACGATGTTCACGCCCGCTTCCGGCTCGGGCGCCGAGCGCACCAAGGAGCGCAGCCAGCCACTCAGTTCCTCGATGTCCAGGCGCTCGGTGGGGTCCTGGCGCAGCAGCGACTCGACCACGGGCCGGAGCGGACCGCACTCTTCCGCGAAGGCGGGCGGCTCGGCGCACACCAACTGGACGAGCTCGAACGTGCTTTCCTCCGGGTAGGGCGCGTGGCCCTGCACGGCCCGGAACAACAGCGCGCCCAGGGCCCAGAGGTCCGTGGCGGGGCCGATGGGCGGGGCGAGCTGCCAGTTCTCGTGCACGGGCCCGGCCTGCTCGGGCGCCCAGCGCTCGGTCACGCCGCCGACCACGGTCATCCGCGCATGCCGGGCCCGCTCCGCGGCCAGCGCGGTGGCGGGCCCCCGCCGGGTCCCGCTCCGCTCGGCGACGAGGGCGTCCCAGTAGCTGTGCCCGGAGGACGCGGGAGCGGGTGCCGCTTCCTGCCGCTCACGGTCGAGTTGGGCACCGGGAGCACCGGGGGCGCCTTGGCCGCTTCGGCCGCCTGTGGGGCCGGGGGCACCCAGGCTCGGAGCTGAGCGGTTCTGGCCGGCTTGGCCCGGGATCTGGTGGCGGGACGCGGGGGCGCCGGTGGAATCACCTGCGTGACCGGCCGCCGAGCCGGGCCCGCCGTGGTTCGACAGGGCGGGCCCACGGCCGTAGGCGGTCCCCACGGACCCATGCCCGGCACCCTGCCCCACACGCCCGGACTCGCCACCCGCCGCGTCAAGGCCGGGCCCACGCCCGGTCCCGCCGCCGTGGCCCGGGCCGCGCCTGGACCCACCGTCGTAGCCCGGACCGCGCTCGGTTTCACCGCCATAGCCGGGAGCATGCCCGGACCCACCGTCGTAGCCAGGACCACGCCCGGACCCACCGCCGTAGCCGGGGCCGGGCTCGGACCCACCGCCGTAGCCAGACCCGGCACCTTGCCCGCCGTGCCCGGACTCGAAGCTCTGCCCGGCGTTCCGGGACTCGAAGCTCTGCCCTGCACTCCCGGACCCGAAGCTCTGCCCGCCGTACCCGCTCTCGCCACGGTCGGGCGTGCCCTCTTCGGGGCGCCGGGTGTCGCCCTGTTCGGGGTCCGTGCCCCTGCCCCTCGGTACGGCGCCGTGCCACGGCTTCGTGCCCGCGACGCCGTACGGGTCCAGGATCCGCCCGGCGGCCTCCGCCTCGCCTCCGCCGTCCCGCTCCGCGCCATACCCGCGCTGGCCTGCCTCGCCGTACCCCTCGCGCCCCTCGGCCCCCGCCGGAGCACCGCCCTCGCCGTACCCCAGGCTCTGCCCGAACGACCCGCCGGTCCTCGGTCCCGGCAGCTCAGCGCCCCGCGACGCCGGCCCCCGGCGCCCCTCGTCCTCGCTCAGCCTCGCCGCGGCCCGCGCCCCCGCGCGATACGCGGCTATGGCGCTGGTGCGCGGCGCCCGCGTCCCGTCTCCCGGTTCCGGCACCGGGGCGGCCTCTATTGCTGCGGGCCCACCGCTACCGTCATCGCCACCAGCACCGGGGGGCTCCTCGTACTCCCCGTGCTCCCCGTGCTGCTCGGCGTCAGGCTCGTCGGGTTCGTCGGCGCCATCGCCGGTGTCCGAGCCTGCGCCGCCCCCGCTCTCGAACCCCGCGAGGAACTCCTCCGGCCGCGGGTCGTACCCGCACAGCGCCTCTTCCGCCGCGCCCGCCGCGAGGCCGGTGAGGACCACCCGGCCGTCGTCGCAGAGCAGGACCGTGCGAGCGGTGATGTTCCGGTGGACCCAGCCGTGCGCGTGCAGCACCCGCAGCGCCGTCACGACGTCCGAGGCGACCTCCGCCGCCCGGTACGGACTCAGCGGCTCTTCCGCGAGCAGCGCGGCCAGCGGCCTCGCCGCCACCAACTCGCTCACTATCCACAGCGAGCCGCCCTCGGCGAAGACGTCGAAGACCTGGTCCAGCCGCGGGTGGTCGGGAATCTGTGCGGCGGCCTGCGCCGCCTCGATCGCGCGCCGCACCGCCGGATCAGACGGCCGCCGTGTCGTACGCGCCGACGGCCTCCGCACCGCCCCCGCGCTCACGAACCCGGCCGGAAGCTCCCCTTCCGGCAGATCGCGCTCATCGAGTTCGAGTACTTCCGCGTCGACGACCTCGGGCAACGGAACCTGCCTGACCAGGACTTCCTGCCCGCTGTAGGTGTCAAAGGCCCGGGTCTCCGCGAGTTCGTACTCGTCCGCGGGAGGCAACGGCAGGCGATAGCGGTCGGCGAGTACCCGCCCCGCGTATTCGTCCACGACGCCTCCCCCGTCCGCACGGTGGTCAATTCCGTTCGCCTTACGCCCTGTTGTGGCTGCGTACGGTCCTCAAGCACTCACGATACGTGCCGGAGGCAAACCGCATTGAGGGGATGCCAGATCTCGCGGGCCCGGTCCTGCTCCCCGGCGCTACTTCTTCGGCGTGAAGGACTTCGTGAACGCCTGCCACGTGGCCTTGCGCTCGGCGCTGTCCCACTGGTCCGCCTTGGCCGTGTACATCAAGGCGTAGCCCTGGTGGTCGTTGACGACGAAGCCGCGGTCTATCGAGCGGTACTTCGTGCCGCCGTCGACGTACGTGAACTCCCAGTCGGCGGTGTTCCAGCCGCGGTAGTCGGCCTTCTCTATCCGGATCCGCTTGTACTGCGACCGGACCATGTACGACTCCTGCTTCTTCCAGTCGCCCACGGGGTCCGACTTGGGCGTGGAGGTCCAGCCGACCAGCAGCTTCTGCCCGTCGGGCCCGGAGAAACGCGCGCCGGCGGCAGCCGTGGTCTGGAACTTCCAGCCCTTGGGCAGCCCGACGGAGAACCCTTGGGAGTGCTTGTACGTCGACGCGACGCCGTCTTCCGGCTTCTTGCCGGAGTCGTCGTCACCTTTGCCGTCGCTCCCGCTCGGGTCGTCCTCGCCCTCGCCGGGGCTCGCTCCCTCGCTGGGCTTGGTGTCGTCCTTGCCCTTGTCGTCCTTGGCGCCGTCGTCCTGCCCGGTGCCCTTGTCCTGGTCCTCGTCCTTCTTGCCGCCGCCCGCGGTGGCCCCGCTGGAGGCGTTCTTGTCGCCGCCGTTCTTGTTGTCCTTCGCACCGCTCTCGTCCCCGCCGCTCAGCGCGAACGCGAGCACCGTTCCCAGCACGGCGATGGCGAGGGCCACCGAGAAGATCACAAGCGTGCGCCGCGGCACCACGTCGGTGAGCGAAGCCTTGGGCGGCGCGGGCGGCGGCGTGGCCGAAACCGGCCGCGTACGCGCGTCCCCGGACCCGGCGCGAGCACCCGAGCCCGTACCAGCACCGGCACCGGCACCGGCACCGGAAGCAACCCCAGGCCCCGAAGCGGAAGCCGCAGTACCGACAGCGGCAGAGCCGGCCGCTCCTCCCGCCACCCCGGCACGCGAAGGCTTCTCCGCCACCGCCCCGGAAGCAGAGCCGGCCCCCGCACCCGAACCGGAAGGCGTCGACGCGGACGAAGCAGTGGAACCGGAAGCAGCCGCCCCGGTCCCCGCACCCCGGGCCGTAGCCGCAGCCGCGGCCTTGCGCACCGACCGGAGCGCGCCCTTCAACCGCTCGGCGGCGTCCTCGCCCTTACGGCCGGAGTCCACGGAGGACGCAGCGGCCCCCGAAGCCCCGGAAGACCCACCCGAGCCCGCCGACCCCAAGGACCCCGCGGAACCCGTCGAACCAGCGGCACCCGCGGCACCGCCACCGGCCGCGCCCGCCCCAGCGGCACCCGCCCCAGCCGCACCCGCACGGCCGGAGTTGCCCCTGCCCTTGCCGAACCGCTTTCCCGAACCGGACGTCGGCGGCAGCGGAGGCAGCGGCACGACCTTCGTCGCGTCCACCGGCTCCGGCTCGGCCTTGGTCTCCGGCGCGTGGATCACGTCGAGCAGGAGCGCACGCGCCCCCGCGTCGTCGAGCCGCTGCTCGGGGTCCTTGGCGAGCAGGCCGTAGATGACCTTCTCCAACGGCCCCGCGTTCACCGGCTGTTCGACGTCCTCGGTCATGACCGCGGTGAGGGTCGCGATCGCCGACCCCTTGTCGTACGGAGGGACGCCCTCGACGGCCGCGTACAGCAAGCCGCCGAGCGACCACAGGTCGGCCGCGGGGCCGGGCTTGTGCCCGCGCGCCCGCTCCGGCGAGATGTACGAAGGGGCGCCCACGAGCATGCCGGTGGACGTGATCGACGGGTCGCCCTCGACCTGCGCGATGCCGAAGTCCGTGAGGACGACCCGGCCGTCCTCGGCGATCAGCACGTTGGACGGCTTCACGTCACGGTGCAGGATTCCCTCGCGGTGCGCCGACCGCAGCACGTCGAGCACCGCGAGCCCGACCTCGGCCGCGCGCCTCGGCGTGAGCAGCCCGTCCTCGCGGATGGCCTCGGCGAGGGACTTGCCCTCGACCAGCTCCATCACGATCCACGGCCGGTCGTCCTCGTCGACCACGTCGTACACGGTCACCGCGCTGGTGTTGCGGATCCGTGCGATCGCCTTGGCCTCACGCAACGTACGCGTGATGAGCCGTCGCTTCTCTTCCTCGTCGATGCTCGACGGGAAGCGCAGTTCCTTCACCGCGACCGTACGACCGAGTGTCTCGTCCTTGGCGCGCCAGACGGTTCCCATACCGCCGCGGCCGAGCACTTCTCCCAGCCGGTAGCGCCCGGAGAGGAGACGTTCGCTCTTGTCCTGACGGGACTGGCCCGTCTTCTCCGCGTCCGACATGCGTCCCCTCTGCTGCTACCGCTGCGACCCGCGCAACCCGCCCTGACAGAGCCTCCATTGTCCCTCACTCAGGGACTGGTCCACGCCCAGGGTCCAACGTCCCTCATGATGGCCTCCGCGCGAGGAGGGACCGCCCTGCCCGATACGGGACACTGCTGGCCATACCCCTCGCGGTGACCCTCATCGGCCTGACGTCCGCCAGGGGCCACCGACTGTGAAACCGGCCACGGACGCCACTCTTCCGTTGCTCGTCGGCCGAGGCAAGGCCCCCGCCGCCGCTCTGTCGGCGCGCGAAGCCCCCTGGTCAACGCGCGAGTCACCGGCCCCGGCGGCTCAACCGCGCCGCCGGAAGCCCCATTGGCCCCTCCGGCGCCTCACCCACGCCGCCCGGCCACTCGTCGGCCACACCACCCCCGCCCGGACAAAAACCTCAACACCCGACACCGGCCCCCCATCTGACACCCCGCCGGGGCTAGAGCGGCACGATGTCCGGCGCGCCCAGCCGTGCCGCGTCGGCCGTCAGGTCGTCCGGCTGCCGCTGCGACTCCCGCTCCGCCTCCACCCGCTTCTCGTAGTGCTGGACCTCCCGCTCCACCTGGTCCTTGTCCCAGCCGAGGACCGACGCCATCAGCTCCGCGCACAGCCGCGCGCTGCGCGTGCCCCGGTCGAACGTCTCGATGGAGATGCGCGTGCGCCGGGTCAGCACGTCGTCCAGGTGCCGGGCCCCTTCGTGCGACGCGGCGTAGACGATCTCGGCGCGCAGGTAGTCGTCCGCGGCGGGCAGCGGCTCGCCCAGGGTCGGATCGGCCGTGATGAGGGCGAGGACCTCTTCGGCCAGCGAGCCGAACCGGTTCAACAGGTGTTCGACGCGCACCACATGGAGTCCGGTGCGGGCCGCGATCCTGGCGCGGGCGTTCCACAGGGCTTTGTACCCCTCGGCGCCGACCAGTGGGATGTCCTCGGTGACGCAGTCGGCGACCCGCTGGTCGAGGCCGTGCACCGCCTCGTCCACGGCGTCCTTCGCCATCACGCGGTACGTCGTGTACTTCCCGCCCGCGATGACCACGAGGCCCGGCGCCGGGTGGGCCACCGTGTGCTCGCGCGACAGCTTGCTCGTGGCGTCCGACTCGCCGGCCAGGAGCGGCCTGAGGCCTGCGTACACCCCCTGGACGTCGTCCCGGGAGAGGGGGACCGCGAGGACCGAGTTCACGTGCTCCAGGAGGTAGTCGATGTCGGCGCTGGAGGCCGCCGGGTGCGCCTTGTCCAGGTCCCAGTCGGTGTCGGTCGTGCCCACGATCCAGTGCCGGCCCCACGGGATGACGAAGAGGACGCTCTTCTCCGTGCGCAGGATCAGCCCGCTCGTGGAGTTGATCCGGTCCTTCGGTACGACCAGATGGATGCCCTTGGACGCCCTGACGTGGAACTGCCCGCGCTCGCCGACCATGGCCTGCGTGTCGTCTGTCCACACGCCGGTGGCGTTGACCACTTGCTTGGCCCGGACCTCGTACTCCCCGCCGCCTTCGACGTCCTGCACGCGGGCGCCGACGACGCGTTCGCCCTCGCGCAGGAAGCCGGTCACCCGCGCGCGGTTGGCGACCTTGGCGCCGTACGCGGCGGCCGTGCGGACGAGGGTGGCCACGTAACGCGCGTCGTCCATCTGCGCGTCGTAGTACTGCATCGCCCCCACCAGGGCGTCCTTCTTCAGGCACGGGGCAACGCGCAGGGCGTGACGGCGGGTCAGGTGGCGGTGCATGGGCAGGCCGCGGCCGTGTCCGCGGGACATGGACATGGCGTCGTACAACGCGACGCCCGATCCGGCGTAGATCCGCTCCCAGCCCTTGTGCTGCAAGGGGTACAGGAACGGCACCGGCTTCACGAGGTGCGGGGCGATCCGCTCCAGGAGCAGGCCGCGCTCCTTCAGCGCCTCGCGCACGAGCGCGAAGTCGAGCATCTCCAGATAGCGCAGTCCGCCGTGGATCAGCTTGCTCGACCGGCTCGACGTGCCCGACGCCCAGTCCCGTGCCTCGACCAGGCCGGTGGACAGACCGCGGGTCACGGCGTCCAGTGCGGTGCCCGCACCGACCACTCCCGCGCCCACGACCAGGACATCCAGCTCCCGCTCGGCCATTCCCGCAAGTGACTCGGCACGCTCCGCCGGTCCCAAGGTCGCTGTCCTCACCGCTGCCTCCCGTTAGCTGTCGGGTGTGGTCGCGCTCACATCATGCCCAGATTCTGGTCAGGTCCGCTGAGTCCGGCCGCCGCCTGTGGACAACTCGGGCCACCACTCCGCGGCCAACACTCCGACGCCCGGCACAGCGCAATGCCGCATAACGGTCATATTTACTCCTAGTCTGACATTGCGCTGGTCCACCTTGTCCACAGGGCTTGCGCGCTCGTCCCGCTCCGGCTATTGGGAGGACGGCCCACCGCCATGCCCGCAGATCTCGCCGTCATCGGTCTCGGCCACCTCGGCCTGCCCCTCGCCCAGGCCGCCGTCTCCGGCGGCATCGCCACCATCGGCTACGACCCCGTCCGCGCCGTCGACCTGGCAAGCGGCCGCCTGCCCTGCGACGGCGCCGAGGGCAACCTCACCGCCGCCGACGTACGCCGGATGCTCTCGGGGGGTTTCCGGCCGACCACCGATCCGGTGGAGCTCGGCAGGGTCCGCACCGCGGTCATCTGCGCTCCCACCCCTCCGGCGGCCGACCGCAGCCTCGACCTGAGCCAGGTGGCCGAAGCCGCCCGCGCCCTGGCCGCGCGTCTGCGCCCGCACACCACGGTGATCCTCGAATCACCCGCCTACCCCGGAACCACGGAGGAATTCCTGCGCCCCATCCTCGAAGAGGGCTCAGGCCTGCGCGCCGGCCGCGACTTCCACCTCGCGCACTCCCCCGGCCGCCTCGACCCGGGCAACCGCACCCACGGCTACGCGGGCACCCCCAAGGTCATCGGCGGCCTCACCCCGGCCTGCACCGAGTCGGCCGCCGCCTTCTACGGCCGGCTCACCGACAAGGTCGTCCGCGCGCGTGGCCCGCGCGAGGCCGAGACGGTGCACCTCCTGGAGACCAACTACCGGCACGTGAACATGGCCCTGGTCAACGAGATGGCCGTGCTCTGCCACGACCTGAGCATCGACCTGTGGGACGTCATCCGCTGCGCCGAGACCAAGCCCTTCGGCTTCCAGGCCTTCCGCCCCGGGCCCGGCGTCGGCGGCCACGGAGTCCCCCTGGACATCCCGGGCCCCGGCCGCGGCACCCACCCCCTGCGCATGGTCGAACTGGCCCAGCAGGTCAACGACCGCATGCCCCGGTACGTGATCCAGCGCTCGGCGACCCTGCTGAACGAGCACGGCAAGTCCGCCCGCGGCGCCCGCGTCCTGCTCCTCGGCGTCACCTACAAGCCCGACCTCGCCGACCAGCAGGGCTCCCCCGCCCAGGAGATCGCGACCCGCCTGATGGAGATGGGCGCGGCCGTCAGCTACCACGACCCCTACGTGCCCAGCTGGAGCGTGCTCGGCCACCCCGTGCCCCGCGCGGACTCCCTCTACGAGGCCGCGGCCGACGCCGACCTCACGATCCTGCTCCAGCACCACCGCACGTACGACCTGCAAGGTCTCGCCGTGAAGGCCCAGCTGCTGCTCGACACCCGGGGCGCCACCCCGGCGGGCGCCGCCCACCGGCTCTAGGCGGCGGCACGCGCGCGTGCCCGCCTCCGCACACGCGTGGGGCCCGGACGCATCAGCGTCCGGGCCCCACGTCGTCTCCTGCGCGCCGCGAGCGTCAGCGGCTGTGCTGCGAGTCCGCGACCGTCACCTCGACGCGCTGGAACTCCTTGAGCTCGCTGTAGCCCGTCGTCGCCATCGCGCGGCGCAGCGCCCCGAAGAAGTTCATCGAACCGTCCGGGATGTGCGAGGGACCGCTGAGGATCTCCTCCGTCGTGCCGACCACGCCGAGGTCGACGCGCTTGCCGCGCGGCACGTCCTCGTGCACGGCCTCCATGCCCCAGTGGTGGCCCTTGCCGGGCGCGTCCGTGGCGCGCGCCAGCGGGGAGCCGATCATCACCGAGTCGGCGCCGCACGCGATGGCCTTGGGCAGGTCGCCGGACCAGCCCACACCGCCGTCGGCGATGACGTGGACGTACCGGCCGCCGGACTCGTCCATGTAGTCGCGGCGGGCCGCGGCGACGTCCGCGACGGCCGTGGCCATCGGCACCTGGATGCCCAGGACGTTGCGCGTGGTGTGCGCGGCGCCGCCGCCGAAGCCGACGAGGACACCGGCCGCGCCGGTCCGCATCAGGTGCAGCGCGGCGGTGTACGTGGCGCAGCCGCCGACGATCACCGGCACGTCGAGCTCGTAGATGAACTGCTTGAGGTTGAGCGGCTCGGCGGCACCGGAGACGTGCTCGGCCGAGACGGTGGTCCCGCGGATGACGAAGATGTCGACACCGGCGTCCACGACGGCCTTGGAGAACTCGGCGGTGCGCTGCGGGGAGAGCGCGGCGGCGGTGACCACGCCCGAGTCGCGCACCTCCTTGATGCGCTGCCCGATCAGGTCGGCCTGGATCGGCGCGGAGTAGATCTCCTGGAGGCGGCGGGTGGCGTTGTCGGTGTCCAGCTCCGCGATCTCGTCGAGCAGCGGCTGCGGGTCCTCGTACCGCGTCCAGAGGCCTTCGAGGTTCAGGACGCCGAGTCCGCCGAGCTCGCCGATGCGGATCGCGGTCTGCGGCGAGACGACCGAGTCCATCGGCGCGGCCAGGAAGGGCAGCTCGAAGCGGTAGGCGTCGATCTGCCAGGCGATCGAGACCTCCTTCGGGTCGCGGGTACGACGGCTCGGCACGACGGCGATGTCGTCGAAGGCGTACGCCCGGCGGCCGCGCTTGCCGCGCCCGATCTCGATCTCAGTCACGTGGGTGGCCCTTCAGCTTTCTTCGGTACTTCGCACTTCTTCGGCACTTCGGCACTCGGTCTGCCGCTCCAGTATCCCCGACGCGCACAAAGGGGGCGGCCCGGGGAATCCGGACCGCCCCTCCACGCGCGCGTGGAGCGCCGTCAGCGCTTGTTCGTGTAGTTCGGCGCCTCGACCGTCATCTGGATGTCGTGCGGGTGGCTCTCCTTGAGGCCCGCCGAGGTGATCCGGACGAAACGGCCGTTGCGCTGGAGCTCCGGAACGGTCTGGCCGCCGACGTAGAACATCGACTGGCGCAGACCGCCGACCAGCTGGTGCACGACCGAGGAGAGCGGGCCGCGGTAGGGCACCTGGCCCTCGATGCCCTCGGGGACCAGCTTCTCGTCGGAGGCCACGCCCTCCTGGAAGTACCGGTCCTTGGAGAAGGACTTGCGGTCGCCGCGGGTCTGCATCGCGCCCAGCGAACCCATGCCGCGGTACGACTTGAACTGCTTGCCGTTGATGAACATCAGCTCGCCCGGGGACTCCTCGCAGCCGGCGAGGAGCGAGCCCAGCATGACCGTGTCCGCGCCGGCGACGAGCGCCTTGGCGATGTCGCCGGAGTACTGGAGGCCGCCGTCGCCGATGACCGGGACACCGGCCGCCTTGGCGGCGAGCGACGCCTCGTAGATGGCCGTGACCTGCGGGACGCCGATGCCGGCGACGACACGCGTCGTACAGATGGAGCCGGGGCCCACGCCGACCTTGATGCCGTCGACACCGGCGTCGATGAGGGACTGGGCGCCGTCCCGCGTGGCGATGTTGCCGCCGATGACGTCCACGCCCGAGGCGTTGGACTTGATCTTGGCGACCATGTCGCCGACCAGGCGCGAGTGGCCGTGCGCGGTGTCGACGACGATGAAGTCGACGCCGGCCTCGATCAGGGCCTGGGCGCGCTCGAAGGCGTCGCCCGCGACACCGACGGCCGCGCCCACCAGGAGGCGGCCTTCCTTGTCCTTGGCGGCGCCGGGGTACTTCTCGGCCTTGACGAAGTCCTTGACCGTGATGAGGCCCTTGAGGATCCCGGCGTCGTCGACGAGCGGAAGCTTCTCGATCTTGTGGCGGCGCAGCAGCTCCATGGCGTCGACGCCGGAGATGCCGACCTTGCCGGTGACGAGCGGCATCGGCGTCATGACCTCGCGCACCTGGCGCGTGCGGTCCGACTCGAAGGCCATGTCGCGGTTGGTGACGATGCCGAGCAGCTTGCCCGCGGGGTCGGTGACCGGGACGCCGCTGATGCGGAACTTGGCGCAGATCGCGTCGGCCTCGGAGAGGGTCGCGTCCGGATGCACCGTGATCGGGTCGGTGACCATGCCGGACTCGGAGCGCTTCACGAGGTCGACCTGGTTGGCCTGGTCCGCGATGGAGAGGTTGCGGTGGAGCACGCCGACGCCGCCTTGGCGCGCCATGGCGATCGCCATGCGGGACTCGGTGACCTTGTCCATCGCCGCGGAGAGCAGCGGGACGTTCACGCGTACGTTCTTCGAGATGAGCGAGGAGGTGTCGATCTGGTCCGGCGCCATGTCCGACGCGCCGGGCAGCAGCAGCACGTCGTCGTAGGTCAGCCCGAGCGTCGCGAATTTCTCGGGCACCCCAGTCGAAGAACCGCCGTTTGCAGTCATGACACCTTCCCCAAATGGCCTTGATCGGTGCGGATGTCCATGCTAACGGGAACGAAGGGTGTCTCATTCCACGATCAAGATCATCGACCAGGTTTGTACGTTCATACGTCACGAACGGACAGGGAAGGCGATCACCGAGAGGCAGTTGATCGTTACTGCTCGGCCAGGGCCCGCAGCCGGCTCAGCGCGCGATGCTGCGCGACCCGCACGGCACCCGGCGACATGCCCAGCATCTGCCCGGTCTCCTCGGCCGTGAGCCCGACGGCGATCCGCAGGAGCAGCAGCTCGCGCTGGTTCTCGGGGAGGTTCGCCATGAGCTTCTTGGCCCATTCGGCGTCGCTGCTCAGGAGCGCGCGCTCCTCGGGGCCGAGGGAGTCGTCGGGCCGCTCGGGCATCTCGTCCGACGGCACCGCCGTGGACCCGGGATGGCGCATCGCGGCCCGCTGGAGATCGGCGACCTTGTGCGCCGCGATCGCGAAGACGAACGCCTCGAAGGGGCGGCCCGTGTCCTTGTAGCGAGGCAGGGCGAGGAGGACCGCGACGCACACTTCCTGCGCCAGGTCCTCCACGAAGTGCCGCGCGTCCCCGGGCAGTCGGGAGAGTCGGGTGCGGCAGTACCGCAGGGCCAGGGGGTGCACGTGCGCGAGCAGGTCGTGCGTCGCCTGCTCGTCGCCCTCGACCGCGCGAAGGACGAGGGCACCGATCACCGTCGTCTTGTCATCGCGCATCGGTCCATGGTGCCTTGGCGCCGATTGATCCGTGGCACCACGTCCGTAGTTGTGCACCGAAGCGTTATGAGCAGGTGCGCCGGAACTCATCTGGTGCGCCCTCCCCTCCCGCTCGACCGACCTGTCCCCGAGGAACTCCACACCTCAAGGATGCGGCATCGGCGGCGAAGCAACGGCAACCGCTCCCGCGAGAGGGAGCGACGGGCGTCCGTCACCCCGCCCACCACTCGGCGGGCGGGGATCGCCGTGCCCGCACGGCGGCACACCTATCGGACCAGGCCCCAGCGGAAACCGAGCGCCACGGCGTGCGCGCGGTCCGAGGCGCCGAGCTTCTTGAACAACCGCCTGGCGTGGGTCTTGACCGTGTCCTCGGAGAGAAAAAGCTCACGTCCGATCTCGGCGTTCGACCGGCCGTGGCTCATGCCCTCCAGCACCTGGATCTCCCGGGCGGTGAGGGTGGGCGCCGCGCCCATCTCGGCCGAGCGCAGTCTGCGCGGAGCCAGTCGCCACGTCGGGTCGGCGAGCGCCTGGGTGACGGTCGCGCGCAGCTCGGCGCGCGAGGCGTCCTTGTGCAGATAGCCGCGGGCCCCCGCGGCGACCGCGAGTGCGACGCCGTCCAGGTCCTCGGCCACGGTGAGCATGATGATGCGCGCACCGGGGTCGGCGGACAACAGCCGCCGGACCGTCTCCACGCCGCCCAGACCGGGCATGCGTACGTCCATCAGAATCAGGTCCGAGCGGTCGGCGCCCCAGCGGCGCAGGACTTCCTCGCCGTTGGCCGCCGTCGTCACGCGCTCGACGCCGGGCACGGTCGCGACCGCGCGGCGGAGCGCCTCTCGGGCAAGCGGGGAGTCGTCGCAGACGAGGACGGATGTCATGACTGTCCTCCGCGGCTCTCACAGCTGCTGCGCGTCACCTTGAGCCTCCAGGCTGGTACATATTCGTCACCTGTGCGGTTGACGCTCTCGGACATCTGCCCGAGCGCTTGTTCTTTCAACCGCCTCGCACTCTCAACGACGGTCACCCGAAAGAGTTACGGGGCGGTCAGCCTCCTTCGGCACTCTACGTGAGGGCGCGGACACAGAGCAGACAGCGCAAGAGACCCTCAACCTTTCATCACAACCCATGCCCCATTTAGCCCCTTTCCCTTCCTTTTGCTGGTATCTGTGGCTAGATTTTCCAATGAGTCATATTTTCATCTCCTTAGACAGTAGATGTACGGTCGTGGGCACCGTATCCGCGCAGAACGGCTACCAGGAGACAAGCAATGGCAGATTTCTCCCGCCTTCCCGGACCGAACGCAGATCTCTGGGACTGGCAGCTCCTCGCGGCCTGCCGCGGGGTCGACAGCTCGCTCTTCTTCCACCCCGAGGGCGAGCGGGGCGCGGCACGCAGCGCGCGTGAGAACTCCGCCAAGGAGGTCTGCATGAGGTGCCCGGTACGTGCGGAGTGCGCCGCTCACGCCCTCGCCGTACGGGAGCCGTACGGCGTGTGGGGCGGCCTCACCGAGGACGAACGCGAGGAGCTCATGGGCCGTGCGCGCAACCGCCTCGTCACGACGAGCGCACCCGCGGCGTCGGCCGCGGCGGGAGCATCGGGCGGCGGCATGATCACGCACACCTGACGCCTTTGTGCAGGAACGTTTCTTCGAGGGCGCTCAGCGCCGGGCGGCCCGCGCGAGGTGGTCCAGCGTGGCGGCCACCGCGGGCACCTGCGCCAGATCCGGCAGGGTGAGCGCGACGATCTCGCGCTGGACGGCGGGCTCCACCGTCACTGTGCGTGCACCTTTGGGGCGTACGGATTCGATGGCCAGTTCGGGGAGCACCGCGACCCCCAGGCCCGCGCCGACCAGACCGATCACCGCCGGATAGTCGTCGGTCGCGAAATCGATGCGGGGCACGAACCCCGCCCCTTGGCAGACCTCGACCAGCTGCCTGCGACAGCGCGGACAGCCCGCGATCCACGGCTCGTCGGCCAGCTCCCCGATGGCGACCGACTCCGCCGCGGCGAGCCGGTGCCCCTCGGGCACGAGACCGACGAGCCGGTCGGCGAGCAGGGGGCGCACGACCAGGTCGTCCCACTCCTCGGCGGCGGAAGCTCCCTCGTAGCGAAAGGCGAGCGCGACGTCGCAGTCGCCCTCGCGCAGCATCTCGACCGAACGCGGCGGTTCGGCGTCCACCAGCGAGACCCGGGTGCCGGGGTGCGCGGCACGCAGGGCGGCCAGCGCGCTCGGCACCAGCGTCGAGCTGCCGCTGGGGAAGGAGACGAGGCGGACGCGGCCGGCCCGCAGGCCCGCGATCGCGGCGACCTCCTCCTCGGCGGCGGTCAGCCCGGCCAAAATCCCGGCGGCGTGCCGGACCAGAGCCTCGCCCGCCTGGGTGAGGCGCATCTCGCGGCCGGTGCGGATCAGCAGGGTCGTGCCCGCGGAGGCTTCGAGGGCCTTCATCTGCTGGCTCACGGCGGGCTGGGTGCAGCCGAGCTCGCGCGCGGCGGCGGAGAAGGAGCCGGTGGCGGCGACCGCACGCAGGACACGGAGATGACGGGCCTCGATCATGGATCAAGCATAAGCGACGCTTGGATCAAACGCCCAATAATGCGTCGACGCTTTGAGGGAGTTCGCCTAGCCTGCCGCCATGAAGCTTCTTTCCGTGAATCTGGGCCGGTTCAAAGCCGTGGACTACACCGACGCACCCTCGGGCGGCACCGGCATCGACAAGCAGCCCGCCGAAGGGGCCGTACGGGTGGCGGTGCCCGGCCCCAAGGGCGTCGGCGGGAGCGGCCTCGCCGGGGACGAGGTGTGCGACACGCGGCACCACGGCGGCGACGAGCAGGCGGTGTACGCCTACGCGCGCGAGGACCTCGACGCCTGGGAGGAACTGCTCGGCCGCGCGCTGCCCCACGGCTCCTTCGGCGAGAACCTCACGACGTCCGGCCTCGACGTGAGCGGCGCGAAGATCGGCGAGCGCTGGCGCGTCGGCCCCGACCTGCTCCTCGAAGTGACCTCGGGCCGCATCCCCTGCCAGACGTTCCAGGGCCACCTCGGCGAGACGAAGTGGGTCAGGCGCTTCACGCAGCGGGGCCTGCCCGGCGCTTATCTGCGGGTGCTCGAACCGGGCGAGATCCGCGGCGGCGACCCGATCGACGTCGTGCACCGGCCGGAGCACGACATCACCGTCGCCCTCCAGTTCAGGGCGGTGATGACGGACAAGCACCTGCTGCCGGGTCTGCTCGCCGCCGGGGACGCGCTGCACTCCGAGTTGACCGAGAAGGCCCGGGCGTACGCGCTCAAGCACGGGGCGCGCACGCCGTAACCGGCCCTGCGCCGTGGTGACTTGAAGGGTCGGCAGGTCAAGCGGCCGTCCGGGCGACACACGGGCCACCGGATCTCACTAGCCTTGGGCCATGACTACGGCTCTGATTACGGGATCGACCGCCGGTATCGGCGCGGCCTTCGCCCGGCGGCTCGCCGGTGACGGCCACAACCTGATCCTGGTGGCACGGAACACCGAGCGGCTGCGGGAGCAGGCGACCGAACTGCACGACCGGCACGGCATCGAGGCGGAGGTCCTGACCGCGGACCTCGCGACCGACGAGGGCATCGCCGCCGTCGAGAAGCGGCTCTCGGACCGCAGGAACGCGGTCGACCTGCTGGTGAACAACGCCGGGTTCGGCAACAAGGGCCGGTACCTGGAGGTGCCGATCGAGGACGAGCTGACGATGCTCAAGGTGCACTGCGAGGCGGTGCTCCGGCTGACGTCGGCGGCGACCGCCTCGATGCGGGAGCGGGGCCGGGGCGGGGTCGTCAACGTCGCCTCGGTGGCGGCGTTCGTGCCGCGCGGGACGTACGGCGCGTCCAAGGCGTGGGTCGTGCAGTTCACGCAGGGCGCGGCGAAGGACCTGGCCGGGTCCGGGGTGCGGCTGATGGCCCTGTGCCCCGGTTTCGTACGGACCGAGTTCCACGAGCGGGCCGGGATGGGGACGTCGAACATCCCCAAGTGGATGTGGCTCGACGCGGACAAGCTGGTCGCGGCGGCCCTCGACGACCTGGCCCGCGGCAAGTCCCTCTCCATCCCGGACCCGCGCTACAAGGCGCTGATGGGAGTGGTGAAGGTGACCCCGAGGGCGCTGCTGGGCGGAGTGACATCCCGTACCGGCCGCAAGTACGGCCCGCAGTAGACGCACGACAGGAGCGCCCCGCAAGGGGCGCGGAACTGCGCGACAAGCCACGACGGGCCCGCGCGCCAGGACGCACGGAGGCCCGGCACCCCACTGCGGGGTACCGGGCCTCCGGTTCAGCTCAGCGGCAGCGCGTCAGTGCGAGTGACCGTGACCGCCGTGACCGGCGTCGGCCTCTTCCTCGGCCGGCTTCTCGACGACCAGGGTCTCGGTCGTCAGGAGCAGCGACGCGATGGAGGCGGCGTTCTCCAGGGCGGAGCGGGTGACCTTGACCGGGTCGATGACGCCGGCCTTGACCAGGTCGCCGTACTCACCGGTCGCGGCGTTGAAGCCGAAGCCCTTGTCGAGCTCGGCGACCTTCGAGGTGATGACGTAGCCCTCGAGGCCGGCGTTCTCGGCGATCCAGCGCAGCGGCTCGACGGCGGCGCGGCGGACGACGGCCACACCGGTGGCCTCGTCGCCGTCCTTGCCGAGGTTGCCCTCGAGGACCTTGACGGCGTGCACCAGAGCGGAGCCACCACCGGAGACGATGCCCTCCTCGACCGCGGCGCGGGTCGCGGAGATGGCGTCCTCCAGACGGTGCTTCTTCTCCTTGAGCTCCACCTCGGTGGCGGCGCCGACCTTGATGACGCACACGCCGCCGGCCAGCTTCGCGAGGCGCTCCTGGAGCTTCTCGCGGTCCCAGTCGGAGTCCGTGGCCTCGATCTCGGCCTTGATCTGGTTGACGCGGCCCTGCACCTCGGAGGCGTCGCCGCCGCCGTCGACGACGGTGGTGTCGTCCTTGGTGACGGTCACGCGGCGCGCGGTGCCGAGCACGTCGAGGCCGACCTGGTCGAGCTTGAGGCCGACCTCTTCGGCGATGACGGTGCCGCCCGTTAGGGTGGCGAGGTCACCGAGCATGGCCTTGCGGCGGTCGCCGAAGCCGGGAGCCTTCACCGCGACGGCGTTGAAGGTGCCGCGGATCTTGTTCACGACCAGGGTCGACAGGGCCTCGCCCTCGACGTCCTCGGCGATGATCAGGAGCGGCTTCGAGGCGTTGGTCTGGATGACCTTCTCGAGCAGCGGCAGGAGGTCCTGGATGGAGGAGATCTTGCCCTGGTGGATCAGGATGTACGGGTCGTCGAGGACGGCCTCCATACGCTCCTGGTCGGACACCATGTACGGGGACAGGTAGCCCTTGTCGAAGGCCATGCCCTCGGTGAAGTCGAGCTCCAGACCGAAGGTGTTGGACTCCTCGACGGTGATGACACCGTCCTTGCCGACCTTGTCCATCGCCTCGGCGATGAGCTCGCCGACCTGCGGGTCCTGGGCGGACAGACCGGCGACGGCCGCGATGTCGGCCTTGTCGTCGATCGGGCGCGCGGTCGCGAGAAGCTCGTCGGACACGGCCTTGACGGCCGCGTCGATGCCCTTCTTCAGGGCGGCCGGGGAGGCACCGGCGGCTACGTTGCGCAGGCCTTCCTTGACCAGGGCCTGGGCGAGGACCGTCGCGGTGGTGGTGCCGTCACCCGCGATGTCGTTGGTCTTGGTCGCCACCTCCTTGACGAGCTGCGCGCCGAGGTTCTCGTACGGGTCCTCGACCTCGACCTCGCGGGCGATGGTGACGCCGTCGTTGGTGATGGTGGGAGCGCCGAACTTCTTGTCGATGACGACGTTGCGGCCGCGGGGGCCGATCGTCACCTTGACCGTGTCGGCAAGCTTGTTGACGCCGCGCTCGAGGGCGCGACGGGCGTCCTCGTCGAACTTCAGGATCTTCGCCATGGGAGCGGTTCAGCCCTCTCGAAAAATCGGGTTCAAACGAACTGCGCCCCTCGCCGCCCGGCAATCAGCAGCGGGGTGACCAGGGGCGCAACTCAAAAGCAATACTGGTGAAGCAGGTGAATTACTTCTCGACGATCGCGAGCACGTCGCGAGCCGAGAGGACGAGGTACTCGTCGCCGTTGTACTTCACCTCGGTGCCGCCGTACTTGCTGTACAGCACGACATCGCCGACCTTCACGTCGAGCGGCAGGCGCTCGCCGTTCTCGAAGCGGCCCGGGCCCACGGCGAGGACAGCACCCTCCTGGGGCTTCTCCTTCGCGGTGTCCGGAATGACCAGGCCAGAGGCCGTGGTCTGCTCGGCGTCGAGCGGCTGGACCACAATGCGGTCCTCGAGCGGCTTGATGGCAACCTTGGAGCTGGCGGTCGTCACGATCCGGTCTCCCCCTTCGGAGATCTACGGGGTTAACAGTCTGGGGTGGCGACCAGGTGGATCCGTCGTCGCGGGTGCCGGACCTGCCCGTCGCTGTTGGCACTCTCCATTGGTGAGTGCCAGGGCCGAGACTAGGACGACGATTAGCACTCGGTCAAGCGGAGTGCCAATTCGCTGACGCGGGTCTTATTTCGGCGGGGTGCGTTCCGGTGCCGCGGAGGCCGCATCGCGCCCCTCCGGGCAACGCGTCTCCGCGGTGGGGGGTTCCGTCTCCGTCCCCTTGTCCCGCCCGGATTCCGGGGGTCCCGCGGGCGGGGCCGTGGCCGCCCGCCGCGCCTCGCGGAGCGCCTGCCCGCAGCGGTCGGCGGCCGGTTTCCGCTCGGGGACCTTTTCCGCCGCCTTTCTGCCCAGACGCTCGATCGGGTCGACCGACTGCGCGCACCCGGTGAGCAGCGCGGGCGCGAGCACGCCCGCCGCGAGGGCCGCGGCGAGGGAGCGGCGCGCCCGCGCCCGCCCGGTCACAGGTAGTCCTCCAGCCTGGCCACCGCGTACCCCTTGTCGGTGACCGTCTTCATGACCTTGCGGACCATGTCGGGCATCGTGCCCTTCCAGTCCTCGCGCCCCCGGAAGTGCGTGAGGATGATGTCGCCGGGATGCAGGTCCCGGTCCCACTCGCGCCACTCCATGTGGTCGGCGAAGGCCTCGGACGCCCACAGCGGCACGGCCTTGATCCCGCAGGACTTGGCGGCCCGCAGCGTGTCCGCGTTGTAGTTGCCGTACGGCGGGCGGAAGAGCTCGGGCCGCTTGCCGTAGCGCTTCTGGATGACGTCCTGCATCCCGCAGATCTCGCGGCGCTGACCGGCGTACGAAAGCCCCGGCAGGTAGCGGTGGTTGAGGGTGTGGTTGTTCAGCGAGACCCCACGGGACTGCATCTTCTTGAAGTAGCCGTAGTCCTCCTTGACCAGGTAGTCGCTGAGGAAGGCGGTGTACGGGATCTGTAGCTCGCCCATCATCTTGAGCAGCGCCGGGTCCTTCTCGGCGCCGTCGTCGATGGTCAGGAAGACGACCTTCTCCTTGGTGGGGACGGTCGTGAAGACGGGCGGCAGCGCGGCCTGCCCCTTGACCTCGAACCCCTTGCGGGTGGTGATCCCCGGCTTCTTGGCCGGCGCGGGCGGCGCGGCCAGCGGAGGCTTCGCCAGGCCCCAGCGCTTCGCGGCGGCGGCGCGGGCGACCTGGGCGACGCGGAGCTTCTGGGCGTAGGAGTCGAGGGCGCGCGCGGGCGGCGCGTCCAGGCGCTGCTGACCGGGGGCGGGCTTGGCCGCGCCGTCAGCGCCCGAAGCGCAGCCGGAGGCGATCGCGGCCACGACGAGCACGGCCGCTCCGGTCCGCACCCGCCCCCGGATCTGCCCTCTTGGGCCGAATTTGTCGTTTTGTCGTACTAGTTGCATGGCGCCGGATCTTTGCAGCTCAAAGCCCCGCCGACGGGCCGACACCGCCGCCGGACGCGCACCATCCACCGACTGGCCCACAATGGGCCGGGTGAACGACCTCGACCGCGCCTCGACCGCCCTGACCTCCTTCTCCGCGCTGCTCACCCCCGAAGGCCGGTCCCTGCTCGACCTCGACGAGGTCCGGGAGGCCGACCCGGCCAGGGAGCTGGCCGTCGCCACCCGGCTGCGCCGCGACCACCCGGCGGAGCTGGTCACGGCGGTGCTCGCACAGGCACGGCTGCGGCGGCGGGCGGCGGCGAAGTTCGGCGCCGAGGACGCGGGCCGGATGTTCTTCACGCCGAACGGCGTCGAGCAGGCCACCCGCACGAGCGTGGCCGTGCACCGCGCGGAGCGTTTCCAGGCCCTCGGGGTACGCGCCGTGGCCGATCTCTGCTGCGGCATCGGCGGGGACGCGATCGCCCTGGCCCGGGCCGGTGTCGCCGTCCTCGCGGTCGACCGCGACCCGCTGACCTGCGCGGTGGCGCGCGCGAACGCGGACGCCCTGGGGCTCGCGGACCTCATCGAGGTGCGCGAGGCCGACGTCACCGAGGTCGACACGTCCGCGTACGACGCCGTCTTCGTGGACCCGGCGCGGCGCGGCGGCCGGGGCCGCATCTTCGACCCCGAGGCCTACTCCCCGCCCCTCTCGTGGGCCGTAGAGGCCGCCCGCAAGGCCCCGCACGCGGCGCTGAAGATCGCTCCCGGCATCCCGCACGAGGCGGTGCCCGCCGACGCCGCGGCGGAGTGGATCTCGGACGGCGGAGACGTGAAGGAGGCCGTGCTGTGGTTCGGCACCGACACGCCGTCCTCGCACCGCGCGACCCTGCTGCCCTCGGGCGCCTCCCTGTGGTCCCCGCTCGACGCGATGCTGCCGGACCCGCGGGTGCGGACGGTGGGGCGCTATCTGTACGAGCCGGACGGCGCCGTCATCCGCGCGCATCTGGTGGCGGAGGTGGCCGCGCGGGTGGCGGGCGGCCTGATCGACGAGACCATCGCGTACGTCACCTCCGACGCCCCGCACGCGACGCCCTACGCCACGGCGTACGAGATCACCGATCAGCTGCCCTTCGGCGTGAAGAAGCTCAAGGCGGTGCTGCGGGAGCGGGAGGTCGGGATCCTGACGGTGAAGAAGCGCGGGTCGGCGATGGAACCGGAGGAGCTGCGCAAGAAGGTGAAGCCGCAGGGCAAGAACGCGGCGACGGTCTTCCTCACCCGGGTGGCGGGCGCGCCGGCGATGCTGATCGGGCGGCCGGTGGCGGGCCCCTGAACGGGGTCTTGAGCACCGTCGCTCACCGGCTCCGCCGCGTCCGTCCTCACCCGTCGGACGGACCACAGGCTTCGGCTCTGCCGCACAGCAGCTCCCGCTCCCGCGCGTTCCGCGTGAGCCCCGCCGCCCGCTCGAACTCCGCCCGCGCCTCCGCCGCACGCCCCAGCCGCAGCAGCAGATCGCCCCGCACGCTCGGCAGCAAGTGGTAGTCCTTCAGGGCGGGTTCGTCCGCGAGGGCGTCCACCAAGGGCAGCGCGTGGGCCGGGCCCGAGGCCATCGAGACGGCCACCGCGCGGTTCAGCTCGACCACCGGTGACGGGGCGCGGGCGGCGAGGAGTTCGTACAGGGCGACGATCCGGGGCCAGTCCGTCGCCTCGTACGACGGGGCGTTCGCGTGGCAGGCGGCGATCGCGGCCTGGAGTTCGTACGGGCCCGGCGCGCCCGGAGCCACCGAGCGGGCCCGGGCGAGCGCGGCGAAGCCCCGCCGGATCAGCGGCAGGTTCCAGTGCCGCCGGTCCTGGCCGGCGAGGAGCACCGGCTCGCCCTGCGGTCCCGTCCGCGCCCCCGCACGGGACGCCTGGAGTTCCAGCAGCGCCGCCAGGCCCTGCACCTCGGCCTCACGCGGCATCAGACCGGCGAGCACGCGGGCGAGCCGCAGGGCGTCCTCGCACAAGGAGGGGCGCAGCCATTGGTCGCCCGCCGTGGCCGCGTACCCCTCGTTGAAGATGAGGTAAATGACCTCGAGCACCGACCCGAGCCGGGCCTCGCGCTCGGCCCCGTACGGCACTTCGAAGGGCACGGCCCTGGCGGCGAGGGTGCGCTTGGCGCGGACGACGCGCTGGGCGACCGTCGCCTCGGGGACCAGCATCGCGCGGGCGATCTCCGGGGTCGACAGACCGCCGAGCAGCCGCAGCGTGAGCGCGATGCGGGCCTCGGCGGAGAGCACCGGGTGGCAGGCGGTGAAGACGAGGCGCAGGAGGTCGTCGTCGATGTCGTCGGGGTCGGCGGGCTCGTCGACGTGCGGCGGCGCCGCCTCCAGGTCGCGGCCCATCTCCGCCAGCTTGCGCGCGTAGCGCTCCCTGCGGCGCACGAGGTCGATGGCGCGGCGCTTGGCGGCGGTCGTCAGCCAGGCGCCCGGGTTGTCGGGGACGCCGGTGCGCGGCCACTGCTCCAGCGCGGCGACCATCGCGTCCTGCGCGAGTTCTTCCGCGATGCCCACGTCGCGCACGATCCGTGCGACTCCCGCGATCAGGCGCGGGGACTCCATCCGGAAGACGGTCTCGATGGCGCCGCGGGACGCGTCCGGGCGCTCCCGGCGAGGGGGCTCTGAGGAGTGGGCCGTCACGGCCACCCATCAGAGCACCCCCACGGTGGCGCCGCAAAGGCCGGCGCCGGCCGCGTCAGCCCTCGATGATCTCCCGGACCTCCGCCGTCACGGTCCACTGCTCGTCGTGGGTCTTCAGGAAGCGGCTCGCCCACTCGACGGCCTCGGCCCGGTCCTTGCACTGCGTGATCGAGTAGCCGCCGACGACCTCCTTGGCCTCGGTGAACGGGCCGTCCGTGACGGACAGGCGGCCGTCCTTCCAGTACACCTGGGTGGTCTGGGCGCTCGGCGTGAGGCCCGCGGTGTCGAGCATGACCCCGGCCTTGGTGATCTCCTCCAGGAGGGCGCCCATGCGCTCGCCCATCTCGGGGCTGGGGCCGCCCTCGGGGGAGTTCTTCTCGTCGACGCGGATCATCGTGAGGAAGCGCGGCATGTCAGGTCCCTTCGGCTGTCGCGCGACCCCGCGGGCCACGCGACGGGCGGGGCCGTTCCCCGCCTCTCACCCCTGCGTCGAACGGGAGACACCCGAATCGACACGCGCTCCGGAATTCCTCGGAATTTCTTTCGGAGCGGCGCGTCACCCCGGCCGGCCAGGGCCCTCAGCCCAGGCCGACCGACTCGAAGCGCCAGCGGTGCACCGCCCGGGTCACCAGCTCGGGCGGAGGCTCGGGGAGTTCGGGCAGAGGCGTGTCGAGGGGCGCGTCCCACCAGGTCAGGACCAGGACGCGGTCCTGTGGGGCGCGGAAGGTCTCGCGGCGGGCCGGAGCGGGGTCCAGGACCTGTTCCCGCGCCCACGCCAGGAGGTCCTCGCCCCGCCCGTCGGCGGCGCGGGCCTCCCACATCAGCGTGGCGGTCACGAGTACAGGTTCTCCTTGCTGACCTCGTGCACGTGGTCGTGGGAGTGCGCGTGATCGTGGGCGTGCGCGTGGCCCGGCACGTGCGGCTCCGTCACCGGGAGCGAGGAGTCCGCCGAGAGGTCCCAGTCGGAGGCCGAGCGGTTGCGCGCCACCATCTCCGCGCCCAGGGCGGCCACCATCGCGCCGTTGTCGGTGCACAGCTTCGGCCGCGGGACCCGCAACCGGATCCCGGCCGCCTCGCACCGCTCCTGGGCGAGCGCGCGCAGCCGGGTGTTGGCGGCCACGCCACCGCCGATCATCAGGTGGTCCACGCCCTCGTCCTTGCAGGCCCGCACGGCCTTGCGGGTCAGCACGTCGACGACCGCCTCCTGGAAGGACGCCGCCACGTCACGGACGGGGACGTCCTCGCCCGCGGCCCGCTTGGCCTCGATCCAGCGCGCGACGGCCGTCTTCAGACCGGAGAAGGAGAAGTCGTACGCGGCGTCGCGCGGCCCGGTGAGGCCGCGCGGGAACGCGATCGCCCGCGGGTCGCCCTCCTTGGCGTACCGGTCGATGACGGGGCCGCCGGGGAAGCCCAGGTCGAGCACGCGCGCGATCTTGTCGAAGGCCTCGCCCGCCGCGTCGTCGATGGTCGCGCCGAGCGGCCGCACGTCCGAGGTGATGTCGGTGGAGAGCAGCAGCGAGGAGTGGCCGCCGGAGACGAGCAGCGCCATCGTCGGCTCGGGCAGCGCGCCGTGCTCCAGCTGGTCCACGCAGATGTGCGAGGCCAGGTGGTTCACGCCGTACAGCGGCTTGCCGAGCGCGTACGCGTACGCCTTGGCCGCCGAGACGCCCACGAGCAGCGCGCCCGCGAGGCCGGGGCCCGCGGTCACCGCGATGCCGTCGAGGTCGGAGGCGGCGACGCCCGCCTCCTTCAGCGCGCGGTCGATGGTCGGCACCATCGCCTCCAGGTGCGCGCGCGAGGCGACCTCGGGCACGACGCCGCCGAAGCGCGCGTGCTCGTCGACGCTGGAGGCGATGGCGTCGGCGAGCAGGGTGGTGCCGCGGACGATGCCGACGCCGGTCTCGTCGCAGGAGGTCTCGATGCCGAGGACGAGAGGTTGGTCGCGCGAGTCAGCCATGGGTGTCGGATCCTTGTACGGAAGATGATGGATCGGTCAGGCGCATGACGAGGGCGTCCACGTTGCCCGGCTGGTAGTAGCCGCGCCTGAAGCCGATGGGCTCGAAACCGAAGCGTTCGTACAGCTTCTGCGCCCGGGTGTTGTCGACCCGCACCTCGAGCATGACCTCGGCGCACTCGAAGGCCGTGGCCGCGCACAGCAGGTCGGTCAGGAGCCGGGAGCCGAGCCCCGTGCCCCAGTGGCTCGGGGCCACGGCGATGGTCTGCACGTCGGCCTGGTCGCCGGCCGAGGCGAGTCCGGCGTACCCGACGAGGCGGTCCCCGTCCGTCGCGACCACATAGCGGCGGGTGGCCGTGGGGCCGCGCGCGTGGGACAGCTCGGACCAGAACATGCCGCGCGACCAGGCGTCGTCCGGGAAGAGTTCCTTCTCGAGGACGAAGACCGGCTCGATGTCCCACCAGCGCATCTCGCGCAGGACGACTGTCGTCACGGATGTCACTTGGGGGTGACCACCTTGTAGTTCTTGGGGACCTGCGCGTCGGGCCGCCGCAGGTACAGCGGCCTGGGGGCCGCCAGCTCCTCGCCCGCGGCCAGCCGCTCTGCGGCGAGCGAGGCGAGCGAGGCCGCCGAGACGTGCTCGGGGGCGCGGGCGTCCGGGAAGGTCTCGGGGTGGAGCACCGCGCCGGCGCCGACGGCGGGCAGGCCCGCCACCTCGTCGGCGATGTCGGCGGGGCGGTCCACGGCGGCCTCGGTGAGGCGGGTGCGCGGGTCCGCGTACCGCGCCCAGTAGACCTCCTTGCGCCGCGCGTCCGTGGCGACGACGAAGGGACCGCCCTCGACGCCGGACTCGTACGCGAGGCCGTCCAGCGTGCACACCCCGTGCACCGGCACGCCGAGCACGAGGCCGAACGTGTCGGCGGTCATCAGGCCGACCCGCAGGCCGGTGTACGGGCCGGGGCCCACGCCGACGACGATGCCGGTCACGGCGTCGAGCCCGAGCCCCGCCTCGGCGAGCACCCGGTCGACGGCGGGCAGCAGCAGCTCGCCGTGGCGGCGGGCGTCCACCTGGCTGGAGGCTGCGACGACGGACGAGCCGTCGTGCAGGGCGACGGTGACGGCGGGGGTGGCGGTATCCAGAGCGAGCAAGAGCACGCGAATAGCCTACGGCTCCGACGCCCGGAGCACGGCCGACCGGGGATGCCGCACACCTGCTGCTACCGTCACCCCATAGCCGTACGGAGTACGAAGAGGGTGGCGCAGGTGTCCAGGAGCAGCTCGGGATTCGTGGCCGGGCTCACCGCCGCTGCGCTCGCCGCGGTCGGCTTCCTCGCTTTCCAGGCATCGGCCAACGCGCCGGACACCCTGGGCAAGAAACCGGACACGTCCCCCTCCGCGTCGGCCACCCGCTCCCCCAAGGAGAAGGCCGACCCGAAGACCGTCCCGGCGCAGTCCGGCACGGGCGAGCGGGTCGTCTACTCGGTGGGCGAGGACCGCGTGTGGCTGGTCGACGCCGGCGGCAAGGCGCAGCGCACCTTCAAGGTCACGCCGAGCACGGTGGACCCGGTCCCGGGCACGTACGCCGTCACCTCGCGCTCGGGCACCGTCACCGGAACGGATGGCGTGGCGATCGAGCACGTCGTGCGCTTCGCGAGCGTGGACGGGATCGCGATCGGCTTCAGCGCGGCGGTGGACGGCTCCACGCCGAAGCCCGATCCGTCGAAGAAGACCGGCGGCATCCGCGAGTCGCGCAAGGACGGCAACGCGATGTGGGAGTTCGCGACGATCAGCAAGAAGGTCGTCGTCGTTCCGTAGCCGCCTCACCCCGGGGCGCCGGGTCGCGCGGCGGCGTGGAGACCGCGCTCGCGGCGGCGCAGGACGCCAGCAGATCGCGCATGGAGACCCCCGATGGATCCGTGGGCCCCGGCAGTGCGTGCGGCCGCGCCTTGGCGTCGCGTTCTGAAGCCGACATGGATGCCTCCTGGGCTCCGGGGGCAGACGTGGTTAGGTAGACCTAACCCGTACTGGCATCCATGTGACCACGCGCGACGCACGCCGCGCAACATCTTGCCGACGGCTTGTCGGAATGTTGGGCGAAAAGACGAGGATCAGGCCGAAAGCAGCGTCAGGTCGGCCTGCGCCCACCGCTCGCCGACCCCGGTCAGCGTCACTTCGCGCACCTCGTCCGTCGTGTCGCCGACGGTCCGGTCGATGACGACGCGCAGCCGGTCGTCCGACAGCTCCTCGACCTTGCCGTCGCCCCACTCCACGACGATCACCGATTCGGGCAGCGAGACGTCGAGGTCGAGGTCCTCCATCTCGTCGAGACCGCCGCCCAGGCGGTACGCGTCCACGTGCACCAGGGGCGGGCCGTCGGAGAGGGACGGGTGGACGCGGGCGATGACGAAGGTCGGCGAGGTGACGGCGCCGCGCACGCCGAGGCCTTCACCCAGGCCGCGGGTCAGGGTCGTCTTGCCGGCGCCCAGCTCGCCGGTGAGCATCACGAGGTCGCCGGGGCGCAGCAGTTTGGCCAGGCGGCGGCCCAGGTCGCCCATCTGCTCGGGCGAGGTGACGGTGATGCCGAGGGTGTTCACGGGGGCCGGGTTGTGCGGTGCTTCCATGCCCACCCACGTTAGCCGCTGGACGTCCGTGCGTCGGCCGCCGCGGGAACCGCCCCCGCCCGCACGAGAAGGTCCGCGAGGCGGTCCGTGACGGCCTCGGGGTGCTCCAGCATCGCCAGGTGGCCGGCGTCCGGGACGAGCACGAGCTCGGCGTCCGGCAGCAGATCGGCGATGACCTCGCTGTGCGCGCTCGGCGTCACCAGGTCCTTGTCCCCGGCCAGGACCAGCACCGGAAGCCCGGCGAAGTGCTTCAGCGCCTCCGTCTTGTCGTGCTCGGCGAACGCCGGATAGAACTCGGCGACCACGTCGATGGGGGTCGCCTCGATCATCCGTTCGGCGAACCGCGCGATCGCCGGGTCCACCTCCCGCGACGAGAACGAATAGCGCTTGATGACGCCGGCGAAGAGGTCCGCGGTGGCCCGCCGCCCCTTCTCCACCAGCTCGGCCTGCGAGCCGAGCGCCTTCAGGACCCCCGGCAGCACCCGCCGCACGGCGTTCATCCCGGCGACCGGGAGGCCGAAGTTGACCTCGCCGAGCCGCCCGGACGAGGTGCCCACCAGGGCGACGCCCGCGACGCGTTCGCGGATCAGCGCCGGGAAGTGGTCGGCGAGAGCCATCGTCGTCATGCCGCCCATGGAGTGCCCGACCAGGACCAGCGGGCCCTCGGGCGCCGCCGCGTCGATGACGGCCTTCAGGTCCCGGCCCAGCTGGTCGATGGAGACCGGCGTCCCGTCCGTCTGCGCCACGCCGCGCCCCGAACGGCCGTGGCTGCGCTGGTCCCAGTACACACAGCGCACGACCCCCCGCAGGGCCGCCCGCTGGAAGTGCCAGGAGTCCATGCTCAGGCAGTACCCATGGCTGAAGACCACGGTGACGGGAGCGGGCGTCCTGCGCCCGAAGAGCCTGCGGCGGCGCGGTGCCTGGGCGCTGTCCGGCTCCACCTCGTCCACCTCGTACGACAGCTCGGTGCCGTCGTCGGCGTACGCCTGGCCGGGCTGGCCGCGCAGCGAGCCGTACGGCCCGGACGCGTCGAGCGCCAGGCGCGCCTTCTTGCGCATGCCGCGGCCGACCGTCAGCCGCTCGATGGCGACACCCGCCGCCGCGCCCGCGGCGACGACGCCTATCGCGGCACCGGCGAAACCGGCCCTGCGCCAGTTGCCGGCCGCCGCCGCGACCTCCGTCACCGCCTCCGCGGCCGCCCCCGTGCTGGTCTCGCTCACGTGCCGCTCCTCCTCGAACGCCGTCCGCTTCCCGCCGTGCCGGTCACTCGTTCACATAGACGCGCGGGACACGCGATCCGATGCGGGTGACGATTTCGTACGCGATGGTGCCGGCCGCCTGTGCCCAGTCCTCCGCGGTGGGTTCGCCCCCGTCGCCGGGGCCGAACAGGACCGCTTCGGAGCCCACCGCCGGCTCGTCACCGCCGAGGTCGACCACGAACTGGTCCATCGCCACCCGCCCGGCGACCGTCCGCAGCTTGCCGCCGACGAGCACCGGACCCGTGCCGGACGCGTGGCGCGGCACCCCGTCCCCGTACCCGACCGGAACCAGTCCAAGGGTCGTCTCGCCCGGTGTGACGTAGTGATGCCCGTAACTCACGCCGTGACCCCCCGGGGCGTGCTTCACGAGGGCGAGCGAGGCGCTGACCCGCATGACGGGCCGCAGCCCGAACTCCTCCGGGGTGCCGACCTCGGGGCTGGGCGAGATGCCGTACATCGCGATCCCGGGGCGTACGAGATCGAAGTGGGTCTCCGGGAGCGTGAGCGTGCCGGGCGAGTTGGCGATGTGGCGCACCTCGGGGCGGATGCCCCGCTCCTCGGCCGCCGCGATCATCTCGCGGAACAGGGCCAGTTGGGCCGCGATGGAGGGGTGGCCCGGCTCGTCGGCGCAGGCGAAGTGCGACCAGATGCCGGTGACGCGCACCAGGCCCTCGGCCTCGGCCTGGCGCGCCTGCGAGACCAGCTCGGGCCAGTCGGCGGGCATGCAGCCGTTGCGTCCGAGTCCGGTGTCGGCCTTGAGCTGGACACGGGCCGGGCGCCCCACGGACCGCGCGGCGGCGGCCACTTCGCGCAGCGCCCACATCCCGCTCACCGACATGTCGAGGTCGGCCTCGACACCCTCGCGCCAGGGCCCGCCCGGGGTCCACAGCCAGCACATGAGGCGGCCCCCGATCCCGGCGGCCCGCAGCGCGAGGGCCTCCTCGGGGGTCGCGGTGCCCACCCAGGTGGCCCCCGCCTCGACGGCGGCACGGGCGCAGGGCACCATCCCGTGGCCGTACGCGTCCGCCTTCACGACGGCCATGAAGGCGGCTCCTGGCGCGTGGGCACGCAAAGTCCGCACGTTGGCCCGGAGGGCGGCCAGATCGATCTCGGCGCGGGCACGCAAAGGTGCGGTCTCAGTCATAACGCCGACCAGTGTCTCAGAGCCCGCTGACACCCTGGCAGCCGCGCGCCTCAGGTGCCGGGCCTGCGTCCCCACGCGTAGACCCGGTCGCCCTTGTGGAGCGTCTTCCACAGGGCGCGCGCGTCGTCGAGGCGCATGTTCACGCAGCCGCGGGAGCCGGGCGGACCGTAGATGTTGCCGTAGATGGCGTGGAAGGCCTGCCCGCCGTCGAAGAACTGGCTGTACGGCATGGGGGTCTCGTAGATCGACGACCAGTGGTTCTTGTGCTTCCAGTAGATCTTGTGCCAGCCGGTGCGGGTCGCGTACCCGGCGCGTCCGCTGCGGATCGGCACCGGCCCGAGGAGCGTCTTCTTGCCCTTCTGCACCCACATCAGCTGCCGGGGCAGATCGACGCAGGCGAGGCGGTACGCGCGCGTGGGGCACTTCTTCGCGGCGTTGGGTGACGTGCGGGCGGAGATGAGGCGCATCCGGGCCCAGGTGACGGGTCCGGCGAAGCCGATGGCGGGCCGGATGCCTTCCTTCTGCTGGAAGGCGCGGATGGCCCGGCAGTCCTTGGGCGACTGCCTGCCGTCGACGGTGAGCTTGAGCCAGCGCTCGACCTGCCGCTGGTGGGGGCCCGTGCTCTTGGTGCAGCGGGCGGCGGCCGCCTTGGTCTGCACCTCGCCGGGCGGCACGTACTCGATGAGCTGCTCGCCCACGGCGTCAGCCGGCTCGATGGCGTCCTCTTCGGCGCTGGGGGTGTAGACGTGCGGCGCGAGGTCCTGGTCGGGGGTGTCCCGCTGCCAGGGGTGGCGCGGGGGCAGCGGGACTCCGGGGACCAGCCGGGCGGCGGGGGCCGCGGGGCTCGGTGGCGTGGGGTCAGCGAAGGCGGGGGCCGCCGGGAGGGCGGCGGCCAGCGCGAGCAGCACGGCGAGGCCGCGCTGAGCTGTCTTACTGATCATGTGATGAGCGAACCCCGCGGTTACGCGGGTCCGGCTGCGCCGCGCTGAGGGGTCACCCGAAGGAGCGTCGCACCGGCCGGGGGGGCCTTGTCGGGGCCCCTGCCTACTTGCCCCGCAGCTTCCCGGGACCGAACAGGCCTCTTCCGCCCACCCGCCCGATCACCCCGCATCCGCCCCTCAGCGAACAGACCGCATCCGCCCACGACGCCCGGCCCCTAGTCCCCCCGCACATCCCGCCAAGCCGCCGGAATCGCCTCCGCCACGTCGTGCGCACCCACCGGCGCCCCGTCCGCCGCATGGCGCCCCGCGAGGCCGTGCAGATACGCGCCCACGGACCCCGCGTCCCGAGCCCCGAGCCCCGCCGCGAGCAACGCACCGGCCAGGCCCGACAGGACGTCCCCGCTGCCCGCCGTGGCGAGCCACGGCGTGCCCGTGGGGTTGACCCGGACGGCGCCCTCCCGCCCCGCCACCAGCGTCGTGGAGCCCTTGAGCAGCACCGTCGCCCCGTACCGCCCCGCCAGCTCCCGCACGGCCGCCATACGCCCCCGCTCGACCTCGTCGCGCGCCACGCCAAGCAGCGCGGCCGCCTCCCCCGCGTGCGGCGTCAGCAACGTGGGCGCGGCCCGGCCCCGCACGGCCCCGGCGTCGGCGAGGCGCAGCCCGTCCGCGTCGATCAGCACGGGCACCTCCGCGGCCACCACCTCCGCGAGCCGCCCGGCGTCGTCCCCCAGCCCCGGCCCCGCCACCCAGGCCTGCACGCGCCCCGCCTTGGACGGCGGCCCCGCGGACACGAGGGTCTCCGGGAAGCGGGCGATGACGGCGTCCGCCGCGTCCCCCACGTACCGCACGGCCCCCGCCCCGCCCCGCAGCGCACCGGCCACGGCGAGCACGGCCGCTCCGGGGTACCGGGCGGACCCGGCGACGATCCCCACGACGCCCCGCCGGTACTTGTCGCTCTCCCCGGTCGGCATCGGCAGGAGCGAGGCCACATCCGCGTACTGGAACGCCTCGACCTCACCGCCGGCCGCCCCGGCGGCGCCCGGCTCCAGCCCGATGTCGACGAGCCGCACCACCCCCGCGTACTCCCGCCCGGGATCGATCAGGAGCCCCGGCTTGTACGCCCCGAAGGTCACCGTCACGTCGGCGCGCACGGCCTCGCCGACGACCACCCCGCTGTCCGCGTCGACCCCGCTCGGCAGATCGACGGCGACCACGGGGGTCCCCAAAGCCCGTACCGCACCGGCCAGTCGGGCGGCGGGCTCTCGCAGCGCGCCCTTCCCCCCGATGCCCACGATCCCGTCGACGACCAGATCCGCACGGCCCAGGACCCCCTCGGCGCCCTCGCCGGCCACCACGCGCCCCCCGGCCGCGCGGAAGGCGGCAAGCCCGCCCCCGTGCACCCGTTCGGGCGAGAGCAGCACCGCGGACACACCCGCCCCGCGCCGGGCCAGCCGCGCCCCGGCGTACAGCGCGTCGCCGCCGTTGTCCCCGCCGCCCACCAGGAGCACGACCCGCGAGCCGTACACCTTGCCGAGCACCTCGGCGCAGACCACCGCGAGCCCCGCCGCGGCCCGCTGCATCAGGGCCCCTTCCGGCACCCGCGCCATCAGTTCCCGCTCGGCTGCCCTGACCGTCTCCACCGGATACGCAGTACGCATGCCCCCGAGTGTCACCCAGGGCCTAGCCCTCGGCAATCACCACCGCGGAGGCCACCCCCGCGTCATGGCTGAGCGAGACGTGCCAGGAGCGCACCCCCAGCTCGGCGGCCCGCGCGGCCACCGTCCCCTTCACCCGCAGCCGCGGCTGCCCGCTCCCCTCGACGTACACCTCGGCGTCCGTCCAGCGCAGCCCGGCGGGCGCGCCCAGCGCCTTGGCCAGCGCCTCCTTGGCCGCGAACCGGGCCGCCAGCGAGGCGATCCCGCGCCGCTCCCCGCTCGGCAGGAGCAGCTCCCGCTCGACGAAGAGCCGCCCGGCCATCCCGCCCGTACGCTCCAGCGCCGCCTCGAACCGATCGATCTCGGCCACGTCGATTCCGACCCCAATAATCACGGGCAGCAGCCTACGAGGCCGGGCACTGTAACCGTTCAAGCCCCGCAGGGGGTGATGCACCCCACCCCCCGGCCCGTTCAAACAGCCGTAACAATGGACTGTGATCTCTTCGGTCTCCGAACCCCCGACGACCGCGCGGAGCGCCCACCGGCACAGGCCGGAGGCGACTCCCTACGTCGACCTCACCCGCGACGAGTGGAGCGCCCTGCGCGACAAGACGCCGCTCCCGCTGACCGCCGAGGAGCTGGAGCGGCTCCGCGGCCTGGGTGACGTCATCGACCTGGACGAGGTGCGGGACATCTATCTGCCGCTCTCCCGGCTCCTGAACCTCTACGTGGGCGCGACGGACGGGCTGCGCGGCGCCCTGAACACCTTCCTCGGCGAGAAGGGCTCCCAGTCGGGCACGCCGTTCGTCATAGGGGTCGCGGGCTCGGTGGCCGTCGGGAAGTCGACCGTCGCCCGCCTCCTCCAGGCCCTGCTCTCCCGCTGGCCCGAGCACCCGCGCGTCGAGCGCGTGACGACCGACGGCTTCCTGCTGCCCACCAAGGAGCTGGAGGCCCGCGGCCTGATGTCCCGCAAGGGCTTCCCCGAGTCGTACGACAGAAGGGCCCTGACCCGCTTCGTCGCGGACATCAAGGCGGGCAAGGACGAGGTGACGGCGCCCGTCTACTCCCACCTGATCTACGACATCGTGCCGGACCAGCGCCTCACGGTCCGCCGCCCCGACATCCTCATCGTCGAGGGCCTGAACGTCCTCCAGCCGGCCCTCCCCGGCAAGGACGGCCGCACCCGCGTGGGCCTGGCCGACTACTTCGACTTCAGCGTCTACGTGGACGCGCGCGCCGAGGACATCGAGAGCTGGTACCTGAACCGGTTCAAGAAGCTCCGGGACACGGCGTTCCAGGACCCCTCCTCGTACTTCCGCAAGTACACGCAGGTCTCGGAGGAAGAGGCCCTGGACTACGCCCGCACGACCTGGCGCACCATCAACAAGCCCAACCTCCTGGAGAACGTGGCGCCGACCAGGGGCCGCGCGGCCCTGGTCATCCGCAAGGGCGCCGACCACAAGGTGCGGCGTCTGAGCCTGCGCAAGCTTTAGTCACCGGCGGCCTCCTGGATACCCTGCGTCGCATGCTGCATCTGCGCCTGATCACCCCGGCGGACACGACGGCCGAGGTGGTACGCCTCATCGAGGGCACCGTCGGCGCCACCCATCTGACCGTCGTCCCTGGCGCGGCCCGCAGCCCCGTGGGCGACGTCGTGACGTGTGACGTCGCCCGGGAGGCGGGCGACACGCTCATCGGCGGCCTGCGTGACCTCGGCATCGACGAGACGGGCTCGATCGCCCTGGAGAACATCGACCTGTCGCTGTCCTCGCGCGCGGACGACGCGGAGGACGAGGCGCCGGGCGAGGGCGCGGACGCGGTCCTGTGGGAGCAGCTCTCCGACGCGACGCACGAGGAATCGACGCTCTCGGTCACGTACTTGGCCTTCATCACCCTCGCCACGATGATCGCGGCCTGCGGCGTGGTCCTCGACAACGCGATCCTGATCGTGGGCGCGATGGCGGTCGGACCGGAGTTCGGCCCCCTGGCGGGCTTCTGCACCGCGCTGGTCCAGCGCGCCCCACGGCTCGCGCTGCGCTCGCTCGTGGCGATCCTGGCGGGCTTCGCCGTCGCCATGGCGGTGACCGTCGGCTTCAGTTTCTTCATGGACGCGGTCGGCCTCTTCAGCGAGAGGCAGCTGGACCAGGAACGTCCCAACACCGGCTTCGTGTACGCGCCCGACTGGTTCTCGTTCGTCGTGGCGGTCCTGGCCGGAGCCGCGGGCATGCTCTCGCTGACCTCGGCCAAGTCGGGCGCCCTGGTGGGCGTCGCGATCTCGGTGACGACCGTCCCGGCCGCGGCCAACGCGGCGGTGGCGCTCAGCTACGGGGACGCGCGGCAGACCTGGGGCTCCAGCGAGCAGCTCCTGCTCAACCTGCTCGGCATCGTCGTCGCCGGCACGCTCACGCTGCTCGCCCAGAAGGTCCTCTGGGCCAGGCAGCGCGAACGTACCGCGAAGACACGGCGGGCCTAGCCCAGCGCGGACTTCACCACGTCGGCGAGGCGGCCGGCCACGGACCGGGCCTGGTCGATGTCGGCGGCCTCGACCATGACCCGCACCAGCGGCTCCGTGCCGGACGAGCGCAGCAGCACCCGGCCCGTCTCGCCCAGTTCCCGCTCGGCCTCGGTGACGGCGGCGGACAGCTCGGCGGAGGTGTCGACGCGCGTCTTGTCGACGTCCGGCACGTTGATCAGGACCTGCGGAAGACGCTCCATGACCCCGGCGAGCTCGGCCAGCGAACGCCCGGTCTCGGCGACGCGCGCGGCGAGCAGCAGCCCCGTCAGGGTGCCGTCCCCCGTGGTCGCGTGGTCGAGGATGATCACGTGCCCGGACTGCTCGCCGCCGAGGGCGAAGCCGTGCTGCTTCATCGACTCCAGGACGTACCGGTCGCCGACGGCGGTCTGCACGAAGGCCAGGCCCTCGCGCTCCATGGCGAGCTTGAAGCCGAGGTTCGACATGACCGTCGCGACCACGGTGTCCGCGCGCAGCGTGCCGTGCTCGCGCATGGCGAGCGCCAGGACGGCGAGGATCTGGTCGCCGTCGACCTCGGCGCCGGTGTGGTCCACGGCGAGGCAGCGGTCGGCGTCCCCGTCGTGCGCGACGCCGAAGTCGGCGCCGTGCTCGACGACGGCGGCCTTGAGCAGCTCCAGGTGCGTGGAACCGCAGCCGTCGTTGATGTTCAGGCCGTCCGGCTTGGCGCCGATCGTGATGATCTCGGCGCCGGCGCGCGCGAAGGCCTCGGGCGAGACGCGGGAGGCCGCGCCGTGCGCCTCGTCGAGGACGATCTTCAGTCCGTCGAGCCGGTTGGGAAGCACGCCCAGGAGGTGCGCGACGTACTGGTCGAGGCCCTGGTCGTACGTGGTGACCCGGCCGACGCCCGCGCCCGTGGGGCGCTGCCAGGGAGCGCCGGTGCGGTGCTCCTCGTACACGGACTCGATGCGGTCCTCCAGCTCGTCGGCCAGCTTGTGGCCGCCGCGCGCGAAGAACTTGATGCCGTTGTCCGGCATGGCGTTGTGGCTCGCGGAGAGCATCACGCCGAGGTCGGCGCCCAGCGCACCGGTGAGATGCGCCACCGCGGGGGTGGGCAGCACACCGACGAGCTGGACGTCCACGCCCGCGCTCGCGAGACCGGCGACCACCGCGGCCTCCAGGAACTCCCCTGACGCGCGGGGGTCTCGTCCGACCACCGCGACCGGCCGATGGCCCTCGAACGTGCCCGCTTCGCCGAGCACATGAGCCGCCGCCACGGAGAGCCCGAGCGCGAGCTCGGCCGTCAGATCCGCGTTGGCGACACCGCGCACGCCGTCCGTGCCGAAGAGTCGTCCCACTGCTGTCCTCCTCCGGACTTCTACCCCGGGGTGACCGGGGTCCCGACCCGGGATCACCAGGATCTCCAGGTTTCCGATAAACGAACGCCCCGGCAGCACACAACGTGCCGCCGGGGCGAACGAAAAGTACAAGCAGGCAGATTAGCGCTTGCTGTACTGCGGAGCCTTGCGGGCCTTCTTGAGACCGGCCTTCTTGCGCTCGACCGCACGGTCGTCACGCTTGAGGTAACCGGCCTTCTTGAGGGCGGCGCGGTTGTTGTCGACGTCGGCCTCGTTCAGCGCACGGGCGACACCGAGACGGAGCGCACCGGCCTGACCGGAGACGCCGCCACCCGAGATGCGGGCGATGACGTCGTAGCGGTTGTCGAGCTCGAGCACCTTGAAGGGCTCGTTGACTTCCTGCTGGTGGACCTTGTTCGGGAAGTAGTCCTCGAGCGTGCGCCCGTTGACCTTCCACTTGCCGGTGCCCGGGACGATCCGGACGCGGGCGATGGCGTTCTTGCGACGGCCCAGGCCGGCGGCCGGCTGCGGGTCGCCGAAGCGCGCGGCGTTCGACTCAGAGGTGTACTCGCCCTCGACGGGCGCCTCGGACTCGGTGGTGTACTGCTCGACGTCAACAACCTCGGTCTCTTCGACCGGCTGCTCAACGGTGGTCTCGGCCACGATTCTCCTCAGAATTCTTTACGTCTTTGGGGGTGGCCGGAACTACTGCGCGACCTGGGTGATCTCGAACGGGACCGGCTGCTGAGCGCCGTGCGGGTGCTGGTCGCCCGCGTAGACCTTCAGCTTCGAGAGCATCTGACGGCCCAGGGTGTTCTTGGGGATCATGCCCTTGATGGCCTTCTCGACGGCCTTCTCGGGGTTCTTCGCAAGAAGCTCGTCGTAGCGGACGGACCGCAGACCACCCGGGTAGCCGGAGTGGCGGTACGCCATCTTCTGGGTCTTCTTGTTGCCGGACAGGTGAACCTTGTCGGCGTTGATGATGATGACGAAGTCGCCCATGTCCATGTGGGGGGCGTAAATCGCCTTGTGCTTACCCCGCAGGAGGTTGGCGGCAGTGGTCGCCAGACGGCCCAGGACGATGTCCTGAGCGTCGATGACGTGCCACTGGCGGGTCACGTCGCCGGGCTTGGGGCTGTACGTACGCACTTCGTAGCCTTCGCTTCTTCAGTGGATGGGGTCCAGACACACGGCACCCAGGAAGCGATCATGCAGCTGGGGCTCACAATCGCCGGGGACGCTGCCCGTATGCGAGCCACTGGTAACTGCTCCAGGGAACCTACGTATGGGCCCTTCGCGTGAGAACGACGACACCAATACGCATAACAATCCTTGAGACTACCCGCGCCGCCCCGTACGGGTCAAAACGCGGCTCTCGGAGACCGGCACCGGAGGCTCCCCCGCCACGGGCGGGTCTGTGTCTCCCAGAGTAGCCCCGCCCGCCCGGACGCAGCTCCGGGCGACGGTGAGCGCCAGGACACAGAGCGTCACGCAGTCCCGGAAGGCCCGCCTGGTGCCCGGCTCCAGCCAGGGCCAGGCGAAGCCCGGGACCTGCGGCACGAGCGCCAGCCAGTACCACGGCCCCCGGGCCACCGCCCCCGGCACCAGCGCCCCGGAGAGCAGCAGCGGCACGACGACGAGCAGGTAGTGGTCGTACGACGGCCTGGACACCAGGAAGGCCGCCAGCATCAGCATCACGGCCGTCTCGACCACCCGCGCCCCCTGCGGCTCCTGTGGCTTCAGAGACTCCTCGGACTTTCGTGGCTCCTGCGGCTCCTGAGATCCCTGCGCCCCCTGCGGCTCCCGTGACCCGCCGCCCCTCCCCCAGCGCCGCCACGCGCACCACACCCCCGCTCCCGCCGCCGCGAAGGCCAGCAGCGAAGCCACCCCCTGCGGCACCCCGAGCCGCGGAAGCACGGCCCCGGGCGACGCCTCGTAGAGCCGTACGAAGGCGTCGTCGCCCCGCAGCAGGAACGGCAGCGTCCGCGTGAAGAACCCCGCCGGGTCCGGCATCAGCAGCGCGGCCCCCACCGACACCACCGCCGGCACGAGCACCGCGGCCCCCAGCGCCCGCAGGCGCCGCGCGAAGACGAAGAGCAGCACCACCGGGGCGAGCAGCGGCTTCACGGCCACCGCGGCCCCGATCATCAGCCCCGCGGCCACCCACCTCCCCCGGCACACCAGCAGCAGGGCCAGCGGCAGCGCGGCGGCCGACGCCACCGTCCAGTTGCCGAGCTCGACCAGGTGCCCGAACGGCGCGAACCCCAGGGCGAGCGCGAGCAGCCCGAGGACCGCGAACCGGCTGCGCCACGCCACCCCGTGGATCCGCAGCGCACACCCCCACCCGAAGACCAGCGAGGCCACCACCCCCGCCGGCACGAGGAACCGCACGAGGGACTGCGGGAGCAGCGCCTGCGGCACCGCGGCCAGCACGGCACCCGGCAGATAGAGGAAGTGCCGGTCGGCATAGGGCGAACGCCCCTCCAGCCAGGCCTCGGCGGCGCGCACCACGATGGCGTTGTCCATCCCGCCGTCCGGACCCCGCAGCCCCACCCGGACGACCACGGCGAGCAGCACGGCCCCGAGCGCTCCCCAGGCGTGCCAGGTCACCGGCCGCAGCAACCACCCACTAACAGCTACTTTGCCCGTATTCATAGGCATCAGGCTAGGTCGGACCCCGCCCCCGGCCCCCGCTCAACATCCCCAACTCCCCGTCTAAGATGCGGCGCATGAGCTTTGGGCAAGGGGGACCTCAGTGGGGTCCGGGGGATTCACAGACCCCTGACTGGGCGGCGCTCGCCGAGGCGTCCGAATCGCGCGCCCGGCGCCGGAAATGGCTGATGATCGGCGGCGGGGCGCTCGCCACCGTCGTGGTCGCGGCCGCCGTCGCCGTCGCGGTCGTCTCCGCGAACAGCGACAACACCTCCGCGTCGAACAAACCGGCCAGCGAGCTTCCCTCGACCGCGGACATCCCCGGCGCGAGCGAGAATCCCGGCCCGTCCTTCGAGGAGACGACGCCGCCGCCCCCGCCGGACCCCAAGGAGTTCATCTCCAGCGCCAAGAAGGACAAGGCGCCGCTCAGCGCCGACACGCTCTTCCCCGGCAAGACGCTGACCTCCGGCGACCGCGTCTACAAGAAGGGCGACACCAGCGGCACGAAGAAGTGCGCGAGCGTCACCCAGGCCAAGCTCGGGGCGATCCTCACGAAGAACGACTGCACGCAGCTCTTCCGCGCCAGCTACGTGAAGGACGACATCGCCGTGACGGTCGGCGTCGCCGTCTTCGACACGGCGGCCCAGGCCGCCAAGGCCAACGAACAGGCCACCGAAGGCCTGGTCCTCTCGCTCCCCGGCAAGGGCGTCCCCAGCTTCTGCCGTACGGCGGTCTGCCGCGGCACCTACAACGCCTACGGCCGCTACGCCTACTTCACGACGTCCGGCTTCACCAGCGACAAGGACGTCACGCCGAAGGAGCGCAAGGTCTACACCGTCGGCGACGACCTCGCCCGCTTCGCCTTCGGCCAGATCAACCGGCGGGGCGAGGCCCAGGCCTCCGCAGCGGCCAACGCCCCGCAGTGACCGGGGGCCCGGCGGCCGGTGCTCAGCAGCACCCGGCGCCGGGCAGCGTCCGCTTGTTGCGCGCTTCCTTGCTGCGCGCGGCGAGCAACTCGTCGGCGGGGTAGCCGACTTCCTCCAGGGTCAGCCCGTGCGGCCGTACGACGTGCACGGCCGAGTCGCGCACTCCGGCGGCGAGCACCTTGGCCGGCCACTCCACGGGCCGGTGGCCGTCCCCCACGAACAGCATGGCGCCGACCAGCGACCGCACCATGTTGTGGCAGAAGGCGTCGGCCCGCACGGTGGCTTCGAGGATCCCGTCCGGCCGCCGCTCCCAGCGCAGTTCCTGGAGCGTACGGATGGTCGTGGCGCCCTCGCGCTTCTTGCAGTAGGCCGCGAAGTCGTGCTCGCCGAGCAGCTTCTCGGCGGCCTCGTTCATGGCGTCGAGGTCCAACTCCCAGTCGTGCCACAGCACATGACTGCGCAACAGCGGGTCGACGCCGCCCGGGTGATCGGTCACGCGATAGGCGTAGCGCCGCCACACGGCCGCGAACCGCGCGTTGAACCCGGCGGGAGCCTCGGCCACCTTCCACACCCGTACGTCGTGCGGGAGCCGCCCCGCGAGCCTGCGCAGCAGCTTGTCGGCGTGCTCGGCCCACACGCTCTCCGGCAGATCGACATGGGCGACCTGCCCCCGCGCGTGCACCCCGCTGTCGGTCCGCCCGGCGACGGTCAGCTCGTACGTCTCCCGCGACCGCGTCACGGTCCGCAGCGCGGTCTCGATCTCGCCCTGGACGGTCCGCTGGCCCTGCTTCTGCTTGGCCCAGCCGGAGAAGTCCTTGCCGTCGTACGAAAGGTCCAGACGCACCCGCACGAACCCGGGCTCCACTTCATCACTCACACCGACATCCTCTCAGCAGGACGGACATGCGAAAGCGGGCCCGCCCCGAAGGGCGGACCCGCTCACAGCAAGGCAGAGCCTCAGGCGTCCTTGGACTCGTCCTTCGACTCGTCCTTGGTCTCCTCGGCGGCCTCAACCGGCTTCGCGTCCTCGACGGGCGCGTCGTCCTTCTTGAGTGCGTCTTCCTTGACGGCACGCTTGGTGGCCGCCTCGGCCTCACCGGTGGCAGCCTGCGCCACGGTCAGGGCCTCGACCAGCTCGATGACGGCCATGGGCGCGTTGTCGCCACGACGGTTACCGATCTTGGTGATGCGGGTGTAACCACCGGGGCGGTTCTCGTAGCGCGGGCCGATCTCCGTGAAGAGCGTGTGCACGATGCTCTTGTCGGTGATGACGGACAGCACCTGGCGGCGGTTGTGAAGGTCGCCCTTCTTCGCCTTGGTGACCAGACGCTCCGCGTAGGGACGCAGACGACGGGCCTTCGCCTCGGTGGTGGTGATGCGGCCGTACTCGAAGAGCTGCTTGGCGAGGTTCGCCAGCAGAAGCTTCTCGTGCGCGGCGCTGCCGCCCATACGGGCACCCTTGGTGGGCTTCGGCATGGTGTTTCTCCTTGTTGTCTGCCCCGGCCGTATCAGGTACCGGGGTCAGTGGCACCCGCGCCCCGTAAGGGGCGCGGGGAACTGCGCGAGCAACCGAAACGCAGGCGCAGCCAAAATCAAACCGTCGTGCCGAGCGGTCAGTACTGCTCGGTCTCGACGAAACCGGCGTCCGCGTCGTCGTCGGCGCCGAAGGCATCAGCGGCAGCGGTCGGGTCGAAGCCGGGAGGCGAGTCCTTGAGCGCGAGGCCCATGCCGTTCAGCTTCATCTTGACCTCGTCGATCGACTTCGCGCCGAAGTTGCGGATGTCGAGCAGGTCCGCCTCGGAGCGGGCCACGAGCTCACCCACGGAGTGGATGCCCTCGCGCTTGAGGCAGTTGTACGACCGAACGGTGAGCTCCAGCTCCTCGATCGGCAGCGCCAGGTCGGCGGCCAGGGCCGCGTCCGTCGGCGAGGGGCCCATGTCGATGCCCTCGGCGTCGATGTTGAGCTCGCGGGCCAGACCGAACAGCTCGACCAGGGTCTTGCCGGCCGAGGCCATGGCGTCACGCGGACGCATGGCCTGCTTGGTCTCGACGTCGACGATCAGCTTGTCGAAGTCGGTGCGCTGCTCGACACGCGTCGCCTCGACCTTGTACGTGACCTTCAGGACCGGCGAGTAGATCGAGTCGACCGGGATGCGCCCGATCTCCTGACCGACCTGCTTGTTCTGCACGGCGGAGACGTAGCCGCGGCCGCGCTCGACGGTCAGCTCCATCTCCAGCTTGCCCTTGCCGTTCAGCGTGGCCAGGACCAGGTCGGGGTTGTGGACCTCGACACCGGCCGGGGGCGCGATGTCGGCGGCGGTGACCAGACCCGGGCCCTGCTTGCGCAGGTACATCACGACGGGCTCGTCGTGCTCCGAGGAGACGACGAGCTGCTTGATGTTCAGGATGAGGTCGGTGACGTCTTCCTTGACGCCCGGCACGGTGGTGAACTCGTGCAGGACACCGTCGATGCGGATGGACGTGACGGCCGCACCCGGGATCGAGGAGAGCAGGGTCCGACGCAGCGAGTTGCCGAGGGTGTAGCCGAAGCCCGGCTCCAGCGGCTCGATCACGAACCGGGAGCGGAATTCGTCGACGACCTCTTCGGTCAACGAGGGACGCTGAGCGATCAGCATGAAGTGATTCCTTCAGTCATGGACACCCACTATTTGATGTCCTTGAGTGCTACAAGGGTACGGGCGGTACGGCTCCAAGGAGCCGCACCGCCCGAAAATCCCTCGGTCAAACGACGTGCGTCAGACGCGACGACGCTTGGGGGGACGGCAGCCGTTGTGCGGCGTCGGCGTGACGTCCTGGATCGAACCGACCTCGAGGCCGGTGGCCTGGAGGGAGCGGATCGCGGTCTCGCGGCCGGAGCCCGGACCCTTGACGAAGACGTCAACCTTGCGCATGCCGTGCTCCTGGGCGCGACGCGCGGCCGACTCGGCGGCCATCTGCGCGGCGAACGGAGTCGACTTGCGCGAGCCCTTGAAGCCGACGTGGCCGGCGGAGGCCCAGCTGATCACGTTGCCCGTGGGGTCCGTGATCGAGACGATGGTGTTGTTGAACGTGCTCTTGATGTGGGCGTGCCCGTGAGCGACGTTCTTCTTTTCCTTGCGGCGCACCTTCTTGGCAGCGCCCTGACGACCCTTGGGGGGCATCTATTACTCCTACGGGAGGTGGTCGGTCCTGCAGCGACAGCTGTCGATAGACCGCTGAGCGAGGACTACTTCTTGCCCGGCTTCTTCTTACCGGCGATGGCGCGACGCGGGCCCTTGCGGGTACGAGCGTTCGTGCTGGTGCGCTGACCGCGGACGGGCAGGCCACGACGGTGACGAAGACCCTGGTAGCAACCGATCTCGACCTTGCGGCGGATGTCGGCCTGGATCTCGCGGCGGAGGTCACCCTCCGTCTGGATGTTGGCGTCCACGTACTCGCGGATCTTGATCAGGTCCTCTTCGGACAGATCACGAACGCGGGTGTTGCGGTCCACACCGGTGGCGTCCAGCGTCTGCTGGGACAGCGTGCGGCCAATGCCGAACACGTACGTGAGGGCAACCTCAACACGCTTATCGCGCGGGAGGTCAACACCTTCAAGGCGTGCCATTCAAGGCTCCTGTTGATTTTCGGAGGTCTTCAGCAGGACCGTTCCCAGGTGCCGTACGAGGTACATCCTGGGTCCCCGGCCTCCGACCGGGGGTGTCGCCCTCCATCACTGAAGAGGGACGGGTCCTGCACATGTGCTTTACGTGCGTCGCGCGAAAATCTGCGAACTGCAGTGGTGCGTCAGCCCTGGCGCTGCTTGTGGCGCGGGTTGTCGCAGATAACCATGACCCGGCCGTGACGGCGGATCACCCTGCACTTGTCGCAGATCTTCTTGACGCTCGGCTTGACCTTCATTGGTGAGGTTCTCCGGGTCAGTGCCACCACCCCACGCGAATGGGGTGCGGGCAAGATCTACTTGTACCGGTAGACGATCCGGCCACGCGTCAGGTCGTACGGAGACAACTCCACCACGACCCGGTCGTCAGGGAGGATGCGGATGTAGTGCATGCGCATCTTGCCGCTGATGTGCGCCAGGACCTGGTGGCCGTTCTGGAGCTCTACCTTGAACATGGCGTTCGGAAGAGACTCAACGACAGTGCCCTCGATCTCGATGGCACCTTGCTTCTTGGCCACGCTTTGCCCTTCGAATCGACTACCTTGATCGACTTCGTACGCCGCATGCAGGCACACGGATGCACGAGAGCCGACGAGTCAGTCTACGTCAGGCACCCCGGAAACACGAATCGAGGAAGTCTGCCCCACGCACAAGATCGTTAAGCAACGACACGAGCCCCTCAGCCAAGGGGATCGGGCGCCACGGTCACGCCGTACTCGGCCAGCTTGGCCTTGCCGCAGTCCGGGGACGTGAGGACCAGCGGGCCGTCCTCCGTCAGCGCGATGGTGTGCTCCCAGTGCGAGGACCAGGTGCCGTCCGTGGTGATGACCGTCCAGTCATCCTCCAGGACCTCCGTGCGGGGGGTGCCGAGGGAGACCATGGGCTCGATGGCCAGGCAGAGGCCGGGGACCAGCTTGGGGCCCTTGCCGCGGCGGCGCTCGACGTAGTTCAGGACGTGCGGGTCCATGTGCATCTCGGTGCCGATGCCGTGGCCGCCGTAGTCCTCGACGATGCCGTACTTGCCGCCGCCGGGCTTCGGCTGGCGGCGGATGTACGTCTCGACCGCCCGGGAGATGTCCACGAGGCGGTTGCCCTGCTTCATGGCGGCCAGACCGGCCCACATGGACTCCTCGGTCACCCGGGAGAGCTCAAGGAGCTCCGGGGAGTGACCGGTGCCCACGAAGGCCGTGTAGGCGGCGTCGCCGTGCCAGCCGTCGATGATCGCGCCGGCGTCGATGGAGATGATGTCGCCGTCCTTCAGGACGGTCTTCTCGTCCGGGATGCCGTGGACGACGACCTCGTTGACCGAGGTGCAGATCGTCGCGGGGAAGCCGCCGTACCCGAGGAAGTTCGACTTCGCGCCGTGCTCGGCGATCACCTTGCGGGCGACGTCGTCCAGGTCCTTCGTGGTGGCACCCGGCACCGCCACCTCGCGTGTCGCGGCGTGGATGGCGGCGACGACAAGGCCCGCCTCACGCATCTTCGCGATCTGCTCGGGGGTCTTGATCTGCACCATGGGGCTTCCGCTCTCCGTCATCCGTCCAACAAACCGGCTCTGTACACAACACTACGGCCGCGGTCCCCCGAGGGGCACCGCGGCCGAGACAGCGTACTAACTACTTGTCGCCCTTGAGCGCGTCCATCGCGCGCTTGGTGACCTCGTCCACCTTGCCGAGCGCGGAGATCGTGACCACCAGGCCCTGGGCCTTGTAGTGGTCGATGATCGGCTCGGTCTCGCGGTGGTACACGTCGAGACGCTTGCGCACGGTCTCTTCCTGGTCGTCACCGCGCTGGTAGAGCTCGCCGCCGCAGACGTCGCAGACGCCCTCGGTCTTCGGCTGGCTGTACGTCACGTGGAAGACGTGGCTGGAGTCGTTCCGGCAGATGCGGCGGCCGGCGATGCGCTTGACCACCTCGTCCTCGGGGACCTCCAGGTCGAGCACGGCGTCGAGCTTCTGGCCGTCCGTCTTGAGCGACTCGTCCAGGGCCTCGGCCTGCGACACGTTCCGCGGGAAGCCGTCGAGCAGGAAGCCGTTCTCGGCGTCCGGCTGCGTCATGCGGTCGTGCGCCATGCCGATGGTGACCTCGTCGGGAACGAGGTTCCCGGCGTCCATGAACGCCTTCGCCTGCTTGCCCAGCTCCGTGCCCTGGCTGATGTTGGCGCGGAACAGGTCACCCGTGGAGATGTGCGGAATCTTCAGGTTCTTGGCGAGGAACGCGGCCTGCGTTCCCTTGCCCGCACCGGGCGGCCCGACGAGGACGATTCGCATCAGCGGAGGAACCCTTCGTAATTGCGCTGCTGGAGCTGGCTCTCGATCTGCTTCACGGTCTCCAGACCCACACCCACGATGATCAGGATGCTTGTCCCGCCGAACGGGAAGTTCTGGTTCGCGCCGAAGCCCACCAACGCCATCGTCGGTACGAGAGCGATCAGACCCAGATACAGCGAGCCCGGCCACGTGATCCGGTTGAGTACGTAGCTCAAGTACTCAGCGGTCGGACGGCCAGCCCGGATGCCCGGGATGAAGCCACCATACTTCTTCATGTTGTCCGCGACTTCCTCGGGGTTGAACGAGATAGCCACGTAGAAGAAGGCGAAGAACACGATCAGCAAGAAGTACGTCGCGATGTAAATCGGGTGGTCGCCCTTGGTGAGGTTCGCCTCGATCCACTGCTTCCAGCCGGAGTTGCCACCCGCGAACTGGGCGACGAGAGCCGGGATGTAGAGCAGCGAAGAGGCGAAGATCACAGGGATGATGCCCGCCTGATTGACCTTCAGCGGAATGTACGTCGACGTGCCGCCGTAGGAACGGCGGCCGATCATGCGCTTCGCGTACTGGACCGGAATGCGGCGCTGAGCCTGCTCCACGAAGACGACCAGGCCGACCATGACGAGACCGACCGCGATGACGGTGCCGAACTCGATCCAGCCGCCGGCCAGCGAGCCCTGCTTCTTGATGGCCCACAGGGCGCTCGGGAAGGTCGCGGCGATCGAGATGAACATCAGGATCGACATGCCGTTGCCGATGCCGCGGTCGGTGATGAGCTCGCCGAGCCACATGACGCAGGCCGTACCGGCGGTCATGGTGATGACCATGGTGACGGTCACGAAGATCGACTGGTCCGGGACGATCTCGGTGGCGACGGGGCAGCCGGAGAACAGCGAGCCCGTACGTGCGGTGGCCACGAGGCCGGTGCCCTGGAGGATCGCGAGCGCGACGGTGAGATAACGCGTGTACTGCGTGATCTTCGCCGTGCCTGCCTGCCCCTCCTTCTTGAGCGCCTCCAGCCGCGGGATCACCACGGTCAGCAGCTGCAGGATGATGCTCGCCGTGATGTACGGCATGATGCCGAGCGCGAAGATCGTGATCTGCAGCAGCGCCCCGCCACTCATCATGTTGACCAGACCGAACAACCCCTGGTTGGAGTTGGCCTGGTCCATACAGATCTGGACGTTCTTGTAGCTGACGCCCGGGATCGGAATGTGCGTACCGATCCGATAGATCACGATGATGCCGAGAGTGAAGAGCAGCTTCTTGCGCAGGTCGGGCGTCTTGAACGCCCGGGCGAACGCGGTGAGCACGGTGCCTCCTGCGACCCCCGCGCGCGTGCGTCAGAGGTAGTGGTCTGAGGATCGACGAATACGTATCAGTCAGAAAAACCGCACGGCGGACCGCACGGAGCTTAGACAGTGCACGCCACCTTACCGGCGACCGTGCCCCCCTTGGAACGACCAACCGGGGATGCCCCTTTTGTGGGGCATCCCCGGCTGGGAATCGCTCAAGTCATCGAGTGGCCTGAAGAATTCAGACGAGCTCGGTGACGGTACCGCCGGCGGCGGTGATCTTCTCCTTGGCGGAGCCGGAGACGGCGTCAACCGTCACCTGCAGCGCCACGGTGACCTCACCCTGGCCGAGGACCTTGACGAGGCTGTTCTTGCGAACCGCACCCTTGGCCACGAGGGCCTCGACGGTGACCTCGCCACCCTCGGGGAACAGCGCGCTCAGCTTGTCGAGGTTCACGACCTGGAACTCGGTCTTGAACGGGTTCTTGAAGCCCTTGAGCTTCGGGAGACGCATGTGGAGGGGCATCTGGCCACCCTCGAAGCGCTCCGGAACCTGGTAACGGGCCTTGGTGCCCTTGGTACCACGACCAGCGGTCTTACCCTTGGACGCCTCACCACGACCCACACGGGTCTTGGCGGTCTTGGCGCCCGGGGCGGGCCGGAGGTTGTGGACCTTCAGCGGGTTCTGCTCCGCCATGTCAGTCGACCTCCTCAACCGTCACGAGGTGGCGGACGGTGTTAGCCATTCCGCGGAACTCGGGGCGGTCTTCCTTGACGACCACGTCGTTCAGGCGCTTGAGCCCGAGCGAACGCAGCGTGTCGCGGTGGTTCTGCTTGCTGCCGATGTACGACTTCGTCTGCGTGATCTTGAGGCGAGCCATTACGCACCCGCCCCGGCACGTGCACGAAGCAGGGCCGCGGGAGCGACGTCCTCGAGGGGCAGACCACGGCGAGCCGCGATCTCCTCGGGACGCTGCAGGCCCTTGAGGGCCGCCACGGTCGCGTGCACGATGTTGATCGCGTTCGAAGAACCGAGCGACTTCGACAGGATGTCGTGCACGCCAGCGCACTCGAGCACAGCACGCACCGGGCCACCGGCGATAACACCGGTACCGGGGGAAGCAGGCTTGAGCAGGACGACACCCGCGGCCTTCTCGCCCGTGATCGGGTGCGGGATGGTGCCCTGGATACGCGGGACCTTGAAGAAGTTCTTCTTGGCCTCTTCCACGCCCTTGGCGATGGCCGCAGGAACTTCCTTGGCCTTGCCGTATCCGACACCTACGGTGCCGTCACCGTCGCCCACCACGACCAGCGCGGTGAAGCTGAAGCGGCGACCACCCTTGACAACCTTGGCGACACGGTTGATCGCGACAACGCGCTCAACGTATGCGGTCTTCTCGGCGGCAGCGCCACCGTCGCGACCCTTCCGGTCCCGCCGCTCGCCGCCACCGGCACCGCTTCCGCGGCGCTGGGGTCCAGCCATTGGAATTACCTCTCTCTGTTACGTCCGCTAGCTCCGGAACCGGGGCTTAGAACTTCAGCCCGGCTTCGCGGGCGGCGTCCGCCAGAGCGGCAATGCGCCCGGCGTACTTGTTGCCACCGCGGTCGAACACGACGGCCTCGACACCCGCGGCCTTGGCACGCTCGGCGACGAGCGCGCCGACCTGCTTGGCCTGCGCCGACTTGTCGGCCTCGCCACCGCGGATCGTGGTGTCCAGGGTCGACGCCGACGCAAGGGTGTGACCCTTGAGGTCGTCGATGACCTGAGCGACGATGTTGCGGTTCGAGCGCGTCACGACGAGGCGCGGACGCTCCGCCGTACCCGACACGTTCTTGCGGATGCGGATGTGGCGGCGGGCCTTGGCGGCACGCTTGTAAGCGTCACCCTTGGCGATCTTCACACCGTATGCCATGGCTTACTTACCTGCCTTTCCGACCTTGCGCCGGATGACTTCGCCCTCGTACTTGACGCCCTTGGCCTTGTACGGGTCGGGCTTGCGCAGCTTGCGGATGTTGGCCGCAACCTCGCCGACCTTCTGCTTGTCGATGCCCTCGACCGAAAGCTTGGTCGCGGACTCCACCTTGAAGGTGATGCCCTCGGGGGCCTCGACCAGGATCGGGTGGCTGTAACCCAGCGAGAACTCCAGGTTGGAGCCCTTCGCGAGCACGCGGTAACCGACACCGCTGATCTCGAGCTTCTTCACGTAACCCGTGGTCACGCCGGTGATCATGTTCGCCACCAGCGTGCGGGACAGGCCGTGCAGGGCCTTGTTCTGACGCTCGTCGTTCGGGCGGGTGACGTTCAGGACGCCGTCCTCACCCTTAGCGATGTCGATCGGCGCGACAACGGTGTGAGCGAGGGAACCCTTGGGGCCCTTCACCGAAACCGTCCGGCCGTCGATGGTGACGTCCACGCCGGCGGGAACCGTGATGGGGAGCTTGCCAATACGCGACATTAGCTATTCCTCCGTTCCCGACTACCAGACGTAGGCGAGGACTTCCCCACCTACGCCCTTCTTGCCTGCCTGCTGGCCGGTGAGCAGACCGTGCGACGTGGAGATAACCGCCACGCCCAGGCCGCCGAGCACCTTCGGCAGGTTGGTGGACTTCGCGTAAACCCGGAGACCGGGCTTGGAGATCCGCTTGATGCCCGCGATGGAGCGCTCACGGTTCGGGCCGAACTTCAGCTCGAGAACGAGGTTCTTGCCGACCTCGGCGTCCTCGACCTTCCAGCCCGTGATGAAGCCCTCCTGCTGGAGGATCTCCGCGATGTGAGACTTGATCTTGCTGTGCGGCATCGCCACGGTGTCGTGGTACGCCGAGTTCGCGTTACGCAGACGAGTCAGCATGTCCGCGATCGGATCAGTCATGGTCATGAATTGGCCTTCGGCCTCTCTCGCCGGGGTTTCCTATCTGCGCCATCCCTCTCCCCACTCAGAGGCAGGACGGGTGCGGCGCGGGGACCTACGGCGTAGTAAGTCGGTCAGGGCGGCAGGCGCCCAACCCTCCTAGCCTAAGGCATGGAGAGGGGGGCAACCTACCGACCAGATACTTACCGAGAGCTTCCAGTAATTCCCAAGTCCCTAGGGACAGGGGGATTTACCAGGAGCTCTTGGTCACGCCCGGCAGCTCGCCACGGTGAGCCATCTCACGAAGGCAGACGCGGCACAGGCCGAACTTGCGGTACACGGAGTGCGGACGGCCGCAGCGCTGGCAGCGGGTGTAGCCGCGCACACCGAACTTGGGCTTACGAGCAGCCTTGGCAATAAGAGCCTTCTTCGCCATCTCGCTTACGCCTCCTTGAAGGGGAAGCCGAGGTGACGGAGAAGGGCACGGCCTTCGGCGTCGTTGGTCGCCGTGGTGACCACGGTGATGTCCATACCCCGGACGCGGTCGATCTTGTCCTGGTCGATCTCGTGGAACATGACCTGCTCCGTGAGACCGAAGGTGTAGTTGCCACGGCCGTCGAACTGCTTGGGGGACAGACCACGGAAGTCGCGGATGCGCGGAAGCGCGAGCGACAGGGTGCGGTCCAGGAACTCCCACATGCGGTCGCCACGGAGCGTGACGTGGCAGCCGATCGGCTGACCCTCGCGCAGCTTGAACTGCGCGATGGACTTCCGGGCCTTCGTGATGGCCGGCTTCTGACCCGTGATGGTGGTCAGGTCACGGACGGCACCGTCCATGAGCTTCGAGTCACGGGCGGCGTCGCCGACACCCATGTTGACCACGATCTTGACGAGGCCCGGGGTCTGCATGACGTTCTCGTAGGAGAACTCTTCCTGCAGCTTGCCCGCGATCTCCTCGCGGTACTTCGTCTTCAGACGCGGAGTGGTGGTGGTCGTCATCAGATGTCCTCACCCGTCCGCTTGGCAACGCGGATCTTGTTGCCGTCTTCGTCGAAGCGGAAACCGACACGCGTGACGACCTTGTTGCCGTCCTTCTCCACGACGAGCTGAACGTTGCTCACGTGGACAGGGGCCTCGGTGGTCACGATGCCGCCGGCCTGCGAACCGCTGGCGGTCGGGCCGGCCTTCGTGTGCTTCTTGACCCGGTTGACACCCTCGACCAGGACGCGCTCGTCGCGCGGGTAAGCGGCAATGACCTTGCCCTGCTTGCCCTTGTCCTTACCGGTGATGACCTGAACCAGGTCGCCCTTCTTGATCTTCATGCTTACAGCACCTCCGGCGCGAGCGAGATGATCTTCATGAACTTCTTCTCGCGCAGCTCACGGCCCACCGGGCCGAAGATACGGGTGCCGCGAGGGTCGCCGTCGTTCTTCAGAATGACGGCGGCGTTCTCGTCGAAGCGGATGTACGAGCCGTCGGGACGGCGGCGCTCCTTGACGGTGCGAACGATGACCGCCTTGACGACGTCACCCTTCTTCACGTTGCCACCGGGGATCGCGTCCTTGACGGTGGCGACAATGACGTCACCGATACCCGCGTAGCGGCGACCCGAGCCACCGAGAACACGAATGGTGAGAATTTCCTTCGCACCCGTGTTGTCGGCGATCCGAAGTCGCGACTCCTGCTGGATCACGTCTATCTCCTGTTTGTCTGCCGGTTCCCGGCGGGGACTGCGCTAGGACAGTCCCCACCGAGCCTGGCGGAACTGATCCGAGAGGAAAAACCCCTCGGAATTACTTGGCCTTCTCGAGGATCTCGACGATGCGCCAGCGCTTGGTCGCCGACAGCGGACGCGTCTCCATCAGGAGGACGCGGTCGCCGACGCCGGCAGCGTTCTGCTCGTCGTGCGCCTTGAGCTTGTTCGTACGGCGGATGACCTTGCCGTACAGCGCGTGCTTCACGCGGTCCTCGACGGCGACGACGACGGTCTTGTCCATCTTGTCGCTGACGACCAGACCCTCACGGGTCTTGCGGAAACCGCGGTCAGTGTTGGTCTCAGTCACGTTGCTCTCGCTCATCAGGCGCTCTCCACCGTCTCGATGCCCAGCTCGCGCTCACGCATCAGGGTGTAGATCCGCGCGATGTCCTTACGGACGGCCTTGAGCCGGCCGTGGTTCTCGAGCTGACCGGTCGCCGCCTGGAAGCGGAGGTTGAACAGCTCTTCCTTGGCCTCGCGGAGCTTGTTGAGAAGCTCCTCGTTGCCCAGTTCGCGCAGCTCGGACGCCTTGGTACCGGCCGACATCACGACTCACCTGCCTCGCGCCGAACAATCCGGCACTTCATCGGAAGCTTGTGAGCAGCGCGGGTAAGCGCCTCACGCGCAGTCTTCTCATTCGGGTAGGACAGCTCGAACATCACCCGTCCGGGCTTGACGTTCGCGACCCACCACTCGGGGGAACCCTTACCGGAACCCATGCGGGTCTCGGCGGGCTTCTTCGTCAGCGGGCGGTCCGGGTAGATGTTGATCCAGACCTTGCCGCCACGCTTGATGTGGCGGGTCATCGCGATACGAGCCGCCTCGATCTGGCGGTTGGTCACGTACGCCGGAGTGAGGGCCTGAATGCCGTACTCGCCGAACGCAACCTGCGTACCACCCTTGGACATACCGCTGCGCTTCGGGTGGTGCTGCTTGCGGTGCTTGACCCTACGAGGGATCAGCATGTCGGTCAGGCCTCCGTTCCGGTGCTCTCAGCCGGAGCGGCAGCTGCGGCGGGAGCGTCGGCCTTGGGGGCCTCGGCAGCCGGCGCGGACTGCTGCTGCGGCTTGCGGCCGCGGCCGCCACGCTCGCCACCACGGCCACCACGGGCCGGGCGGTCGTTGCCGCCACCACGGGCCGGGCGGTTACCCGCACGGGCCGCGGCGTTCTCGGCGCGGACCTCGGCGATGTTCTTGACGTCGCCCTTGTAGATCCAGACCTTCACGCCGATGCGGCCGAAGGTCGTCTTGGCCTCGAAGAAGCCGTAGTCGACGTTCGCGCGGAGCGTGTGCAGCGGCACACGGCCCTCGCGGTAGAACTCCGACCGGGACATCTCGGCGCCGCCGAGACGGCCACCACACTGGATCTTGATGCCCTTGGCGCCGGCCTTCATCGTCGACTGCATGCTCTTACGCATGGCGCGACGGAAGGAGACGCGGGAGGACAGCTGCTCAGCAACGGCCTGGGCCACGAGCTGAGCGTCGACCTCGGGGTTCTTGACCTCGAGGATGTTCAGCTGGACCTGCTTGCCCGTGAGCTTCTCGAGGTCGCCGCGGATGCGGTCGGCCTCGGCGCCACGGCGGCCGATGACGATGCCGGGACGCGCGGTGTGGATGTCCACCCGCACGCGGTCACGGGTGCGCTCGATCTCAACCTTCGAGATGCCGGCGCGCTCCATGCCGGACGTCATCATCCGACGGATGGCGACGTCTTCCTTGACGTAGTCCTTGTACAGCTTGTCGGCGTACCAACGCGACTTGAAGTCGGTGGTAATGCCGAGCCGGAACCCGTGCGGGTTTACCTTCTGGCCCATTACCGGGTTCCTTCCTTGCTGCTGACGACCACGGTGATGTGGCTGGTCCGCTTACGGATCCGGTAGGCACGGCCCTGAGCACGCGGACGGAACCGCTTCAGGGTCGGGCCCTCATCCACGTACGCCTCGCTGATGACCAGCGAAGAGGCGTCACTGTGGTCGTAGTTGTGTGCAGCGTTGGCGATGGCGCTGTCCAGCACCTTGCCAACCGGCACGCTCGCGGCCTGCGGGGCGAAACGCAGGACCGCCTGAGCCTCCGTGGCATCCATGCCACGGATGAGGTCCACCACTCGGCGGGCCTTCATGGGCGTGACGCGGATGTACCGCGCCTGGGCCCTGGCTTCCATGGTTGTCCCTTCGGTGTAAGTCATAGTCGTTCCACCCCGCGCTAGCGGCGCTTCGACTTCCGGTCGTCCTTGACGTGGCCGCGGAAGGTGCGAGTCGGCGAGAACTCGCCGAGCTTGTGGCCGACCATCGCCTCGGTGACGAACACCGGGATGTGGGTCTTGCCGTTGTGCACCGCGATCGTGTGGCCCAGCATGGCCGGGACGATCATCGAGCGACGGGACCAGGTCTTGATGACGTTCTTGGAACCTGCTTCGTTCTGGACATCCACCTTCTTGATGAGGTGTCCGTCGACGAAGGGCCCCTTCTTGAGACTGCGCGGCATCTAAACCCGCTCCTAGCGCTTCTTGTTCGTCTTGCGGCGGCGGACGATGTACTTGTTGCTCGCCTTCTTCGGCGAACGAGTACGACCCTCCTTCTGACCCCAGGGCGAGACCGGGTGGCGACCACCGGAGGTCTTGCCCTCACCACCACCGTGCGGGTGGTCGACCGGGTTCATCGCCACACCGCGAACGGTCGGGCGAACGCCCAGCCAGCGCTTACGGCCGGCCTTGCCCCAGTTGATGTTCGACTGCTCGGCGTTGCCGACCTCGCCGATGGTGGCGCGGCAGCGGACGTCGACCAGACGGATCTCACCGGACGGCATACGAAGGTGGGCCATGGAGCCCTCCTTCGCCAGCAGCTGCACGGAGGCACCCGCGGAGCGGGCGAACTTCGCGCCGCCGCCGGGCCGCAGCTCGATGGCGTGGATGGTCGTACCGACCGGGATGTTGCGGAGGGCCAGGTTGTTGCCCGGCTTGATGTCCGCGCCCGGTCCGTTCTCGACCCGGTCACCCTGCGACAGGTTGCGGGGGGCCAGGATGTAGCGCTTCTCGCCGTCCGCGTAGTGCAGGAGCGCGATGCGCGCGGTGCGGTTCGGGTCGTACTCGATGTGCGCGACCTTCGCCGGCACGCCGTCCTTGTCGTGACGACGGAAGTCGATCACTCGGTAGGCGCGCTTGTGTCCGCCACCCTGGTGGCGAACGGTCACACGACCGGCGTTGTTACGGCCGCCCTTGCTGTGCAGCGGGCGGACCAGCGACTTCTCCGGCGTGGACCGCGTTACCTCGACGAAGTCGGCGACGGAGGAGCCACGGCGGCCCGGCGTCGTCGGCTTGTACTTGCGGATTCCCATTTCTCAGTCCTCGTCCGATATTCGGACCAGGGCGCTCCGTTAGGAGGCCTGGCCGAAGATGTCGATACGGTCGCCCTCAGCGAGGGTCACGATCGCGCGCTTGGTGTCAGCGCGCTTACCGAAGCCCGTGCGGGTGCGCTTGCGCTTGCCCTGGCGGTTGATCGTGTTGACCCCAGTGACCTTGACCGAGAAGACCGCCTCGACGGCCTGCTTGATCTGGGTCTTGTTGGCGCCGGGCGCAACGACGAAGGTGTATTTGCCCTCGTCGAGGAGCGCGTAGCTCTTCTCGGAGACGACCGGCTTGACGAGGACGTCACGGGGGTCCGTGAAGCTCTTGCTCAGCGGCGTCTCGACGGTGTTCTTGCCCTCGGTCGCGTGACGCTTCGCCTTGGCGAGGCGCGCGGCCTTGGCGGCCTTGGCCGCCTTGGGGGCGATGCTCGGGTGACGCGTAGCCATCAGGCTTCGCTCCCTTCGGTCTCATCGGCCTTGGGGCCAGACACGAAGGACTCGAAGGCGGCCTTGGTGAAGACCACGTCGTCCGAGACGAGCACGTCGTACGTGTTCAGCTGGCCCGGCTCCAGGATGTGCACCTGGGGCAGGTTGCGGGCGGAGAGCAGCGAAGTCTCGTCCGCGCGGTCGATGACCAGGAGCACGTTCTTGCGCTCGCTGACCTTGCCGAGCAGCGTCTTCGCGGCCTTCGTGGAGATGTCGCCCTCGACCACGTTGGTGACAACGTGGATACGAGCGTTGCGGGCCCGGTCGGTGAGGGCGTGGCGCAGGGCCGCGGCCTTCATCTTCTTCGGGGTCCGCTGCGAGTAGTCACGCGGCTGCGGGCCGTGGACGACGCCACCGCCGGCGAACTGCGGCGCACGGGTCGAACCCTGGCGCGCGCGGCCGGTGCCCTTCTGGCGGTACGGCTTCTTGCCACCACCGCGGACTTCACCGCGGCGCTTGGTCTTGTGCGTGCCCTGACGGGCAGCGGCCAGCTGAGCGACAACGACCTGGTGGATCAGCGGGATGCTGATCTTCTCGACGTCGAAGATCTCCGAGGGGAGCTCGACGGTCCCGGCCTTGTCGCCTGCCGGCGAAAGGATGTCAATGGTGCTCATCGGTTCCTCAAGCCCCCTTGGCCGCGGTACGGACCAGGACGAGGCCGCCGTTCGGACCGGGAACTGCGCCCTTGATGAGGAGCAGGCCCTTCTCCGCGTCAACGGCGTGAACGGTCAGGTTCTGGGTGGTGACCCGCTCGTTGCCCATACGGCCCGCCATGCGGAGGCCCTTGAACACACGGCCCGGGGTGGCACAGCCACCGATGGAACCGGGAGAGCGGTGCTTGCGCTGGGTGCCGTGACCGGCGCCGAGTCCCTTGAAGTTGTGACGCTTCATGACACCGGCGAAGCCCTTGCCCTTGCTCTTGCCCGTGACGTCAACCTTGACGCCGGACTCGAACACCTCGGCAGTCACCTCCTGGCCCAGCGTGTACTCGCTGGCGTCGGGGGTGCGGATCTCCACCAGGTGGCGGCGGGGGGTCACGTCGGCCTTGGCGAAGTGACCCTTGAGGGGCTTGTTCACCTTGCGAGGGTCGATCTCGCCGAAGGCGATCTGGACCGACTCGTAGCCGTCGGAGTCATTCGTACGGACCTGGGTAACGACGCAGGGCCCGGCCTTGACGACGGTGACCGGGACGACACGGTTGTTCTCGTCCCAGACCTGGGTCATGCCGAGCTTCTCGCCCAGGACGCCCTTGATCTGCTTAGTCATCTGTCCGCGCCTCTCAGAGCTTGATCTCGATGTCGACGCCGGCCGGAAGGTCCAGGCGCATCAACGAGTCAACGGTCTTGGGCGTCGGGTCGAGGATGTCGATCAGGCGCTTGTGCGTGCGCATCTCGAAGTGCTCGCGCGAGTCCTTGTACTTGTGCGGCGACTTGATGACGCAGTACACGTTCTTCTCAGTGGGCAGCGGCACCGGGCCCGCGACCGACGCACCAGTGCGAGTCACCGTCTCGACGATCTTCTTCGCCGAAGAGTCGATGACCTCGTGGTCGTAGGCCTTGAGCCGGATGCGGATCTTCTGTCCCGCCATGGCTACTTGGTAGTCCTTTGTCTCGAACGCTCTGGCTCCCGGGAGGCCCTTTTTTCTACTTCCTCCGACCCACGCGGTCGGGCGTGTCGCAGTCCCGCTCACACAGATTTCCCGAAGGATTTCCCTGCTAGGGGCTGCGGCCCAGCTGACCGCGGGTCCGGGGGAAGAAACCCACCGGGCGCCTGGTTGAGCCTCCGCACCGCACTTCCCAGAAGATTCCCGTACGTCCGCTCCAGCGCTGCCTTTCGGCAGATGGGGCGACGAGTACTGTGGGACTCGCTTCCGGTCCTCCCGGCGGGAGGCGCGCAGCATCGGCACTCAACCGAGCAACCCCGACAGTCTGCCATACGGGGCATCGGCCTGGCCAATCGAAGCTTGGGATCGTACCCGCCGAACGCCGAAGATCAAACCTGAGGCGCACTCGACCACCCAACCACCAGGCCCCACAAACCCCCTCCGACACCCCTCCCCACCAACCCCGCCCCCACCGGAACCCGCTCCTTCGCGCTCCGGTGCCGCAGGCGTCTTTCCCCAAGAAATCCGAGAGGGAGAAAGAACCCCGCCAAGCCCCACCCCACCGCCCGTAGGCACCCGCCTCGGAAGCCGTCGGCAACGATCGGGCACCCCCTCACTCACGCGAGTGAACATCACCTGCTCAGCTGGATTTCCGATCCCCCGGCTGCCCTAATCTCAGCCCCAGCACGCAAGAAACAACTGCAGACATGCGACGGCCCCCGCCGGGACTGCAATCCCAAGGCGAGGGCCTGACCACCGAGGAAGTAGGAGCTTCCCGATGGACACCCAAAACCCTAGCGCGCCCTCGCGCGCCCAGTCCGCCCTTGGCGGCAATCAACCCCCCTCACGAGCGACCCGGCACCCCCGCAGCCACCCCCACCGCACCGCTGCGCGCCCCGCGGGCGTCGCCCACGAGAACACCCGCCACACCACTCGTTTCACGGTGATCGGGAACCACCTCACACAGCACCAGGAGCTCTCCCTCCTCGCGATCGGCGTGGGCTGCCACATCCAGTCGCTGCCCGCGGGGGTCCGTGTCGACATCAAGTCGCTGGCCGCCCGCTTCCCCGAGGGCGCGACCCGTATCGCCGCCGCCTTGCGCGAACTGGAAGCCCACGGCTACCTGCGCCGCGAACGGGAGCGCACTCCCGCCGGCCGCATCGTCACCCGCACGATCTCCTGCAACCAGCCCCACGCGGCACCCCAGCGCCACCCGCACGCCCTCGCACCGCAGTCGGCCCAGCGCCACCCGCACTCCCCCACACCGCAGGCATCCCACCACCACCCGGGCGCCCTCGCGCCGCCGCAGGCCTCACCGCCACCCGGGGCCGATGCGGCTCCGGCCGCCCACGCGCGCCCCAAAGAGCCCCGCCCCCTCCCCGCCGTCCCGCACCCGGCCTTCCCCGCCCCCTCCCTGCTCCAACAGGCCACCGACCTCCTCGCCGACCTGCGTCACCACGACCCCCGCCTCCTCCTCACCACCCGCGACACCGCCCACCTCGCCCCTGGCGTCGCCGCCTGGCTGGAACGTGAGGTCGACCCCGCCTCGGTGCGCCACGCCCTCACTCACGACCTGCCACCCGAGGGCCCGCGCCGCCCCGCGGCCCTCCTCGCGCACCGCCTGACAGCGCTCCTGCCGCCCCCGCCCCCGTTCCACGGCCCTGCGTCCGCCCGGCACCCACTCCAGAACTGCGACGCCTGCGACCGCGCCTTCCGCGCCCCCGAACCAGGCCTCTGCCGCGACTGCCACAGCTCCCCGCACACCCACTCACCAGGGGAAACACTCGGCAGTGTTCGCGTCCGGGAGATCGGGGTCGCGCACCGCCCCGACCTGCCCACCCGGCACGCCCGCGCCACGCGGGACCTGGATCACGAGGCGCCGCCGTCGCCCAACAGGCATCGCGCGAGCTGAGCGCCGTCCTGGACGAGGCCATGAAGGAAGTGCGGACGTGAGTTCTGGGCTTGTGGGCTTCTCGAGCCCAGAAGGTCTCAGAACGCCTGCAGATATACCCGTGCCCGATCGGTCTTGAGCGCTTGGACGTGGATCTCGATCCACTGCACCTTCTCGCGGTTCTCGCGGCGGTCGTCGTCGACGCACGGCGGGCAGACGCCCGCCCAGCGCGCCCCCTTCAGCGACTGCGGCTCGGCCAGCCCCAGATGCCCGAAGAGCTCCTCGCCCGCCCCCGCAGGGCCCCCCAGCGCCCGCAGAGACTCCCATAGGCCCAGCCCCTCTGCCACACCCTCGGCGTCGCTCTCCGCCGCGACGAAGGAGAGCAGATAGACGTCCTCCCGCGGATTGACCCGCACGGCTCCTGTGACCTGAGCGGCCCCCTCAGGCACGGCCACCCCCATGAAGGCCGAGGCCTCCCCCGCCCCCGCCTCCGGATCCCAGTGCCAGTCGCGCCCCTCCCGCACGGCCCGGTCCCCGGCATCCGGAACGGAGCAGGCTGAGAGCAGGAGGCTCCCGGCCACCACCGCGACAAGCCACGCACCCCGCTCGATCGTCACGCTTCCCCCCCCATCTCCGCCTTCTGCCCAGCCAAGCAGAAGGGCCCGTACGACCGAAGTCGTGCGGGCCCTTCCGTTACTGCATGTACTGCTGTGCTCTCAGTTCAGAGCAACCGGGTCTCCCCGATCAACGCGCAAGCGGGATGCTTACTTGTTGATCTTGGTGACCTGGCCGGCGCCGACGGTCCGGCCACCCTCACGGATGGCGAACTTCAGGCCCTCTTCCATCGCGACGGGCTGGATGAGCTCAACGGTCATCTCAGTGTTGTCGCCCGGCATGACCATCTCGGTGCCCTCGGGGAGGGTCACGACGCCGGTCACGTCCGTGGTGCGGAAGTAGAACTGCGGGCGGTAGTTGTTGAAGAAGGGGGTGTGACGGCCACCCTCGTCCTTCGACAGGATGTAGGCCTGGGCCTCGAACTCGGTGTGCGGCGTGACCGAACCGGGCTTGATGATGACCTGGCCGCGCTCGACGTCCTCGCGCTTGATGCCACGGAGGAGCAGACCGACGTTCTCACCGGCCTGGCCCTCGTCGAGCAGCTTGCGGAACATCTCGATACCGGTGACCGTGGTGGTGGTCTTCTCGGTCTTGATGCCGATGATGTCGACGGTCTCGTTGACCTTGAGGATACCGCGCTCGATACGACCGGTGACGACGGTGCCACGACCGGTGATCGTGAAGACGTCCTCGATCGGCATCAGGAACGGCTTGTCGACGTCACGCTCGGGCTCCGGGATGGACTCGTCGACAGCCTTCATCAGGTTGAGGACGGACTCACCCCACTCCTTGTCGCCCTCGAGCGCCTTGAGCGCCGAGACCTTGACGACCGGCAGGTCGTCGCCCGGGAACTCGTACTCGGAGAGGAGCTCACGGACCTCGAGCTCGACGAGCTCCAGGATCTCCTCGTCGTCCACCATGTCGGCCTTGTTCAGGGCGACGACGATGTACGGAACGCCGACCTGGCGGGCCAGGAGCACGTGCTCCTTGGTCTGCGGCATCGGGCCGTCGGTGGCGGCGACCACGAGGATGGCGCCGTCCATCTGCGCGGCACCCGTGATCATGTTCTTGATGTAGTCCGCGTGACCCGGGCAGTCGACGTGCGCGTAGTGACGCGTCTCCGTCTGGTACTCGACGTGCGCGATCGAGATCGTGATACCGCGCTGGCGCTCCTCGGGAGCCTTGTCGATCTGGTCGAAGGCCGAGGCCTCGTTCAGGTCGGGGTACGCGTCGTGCAGCACCTTGGTAATGGCGGCCGTGAGGGTCGTCTTACCGTGGTCAATGTGACCGATGGTGCCGATGTTGACGTGCGGCTTAGTCCGCTCGAACTTTGCCTTCGCCACTGAATCCTCCTGCGGAGTGGTTCTGTACGCCTTGCTTCATCGGCGCCAGGTGATCTTTGCTGGGATACCCGGGGCCCGGGACACCCGGCCCGAAGAGGGTCGGAATGCCCCGGAGACTCCGGAGTCAAGCCTAAAGCGTCAACTCGGGTGAGTTACTCGCCCTTGGCCTTCGCGATGATCTCCTCGGCGACGTTCCGCGGAACCTCGGCGTAGGAGTCGAACTGCATTGAGTAGCTTGCGCGACCCGACGTCTTGCTGCGGAGGTCTCCGACGTAGCCGAACATCTCCGAGAGGGGCACGAGGCCCTTCACGACGCGAGCACCGCTGCGCTCCTCCATGGCCTGGATCTGGCCACGGCGGGAGTTGATGTCACCGATGACATCGCCCATGTAGTCCTCGGGCGTGGTGACCTCAACGGCCATCATCGGCTCGAGCAGCACGGGCTTGGCCTTACGCGCGGCCTCCTTGAAGGCCTGCGAACCGGCGATCTTGAAGGCCAGCTCGGAGGAGTCGACCTCGTGGTAGGCACCGTCGAGAAGCGTGATGCGCACACCGGTCATCTCGTAGCCCGCGAGGATGCCGAACTGCATGGCCTCCTGCGCGCCGGCGTCCACCGACGGGATGTACTCCCGCGGGATACGGCCACCGGTGACCTTGTTCACGAACTCGTACGACGCGTCGCCGCTGTCGATGGGCTCGATCGCGATCTGCACCTTGGCGAACTGACCGGTACCACCGGTCTGCTTCTTGTGGGTGTAGTCCACGCGCTCGACGGCCTGACGGATCGTCTCGCGGTACGCGACCTGGGGCTTGCCGACGTTCGCCTCGACGCGGAATTCGCGCTTCATGCGGTCGACGAGCACCTCGAGGTGAAGCTCGCCCATACCACCGATGATGGTCTGGCCGGTCTCCTCGTCCGAGTGAACCTGGAAGGAGGGGTCCTCCTCCGAGAGACGCTGGATGGCTACACCCAGCTTCTCCTGGTCACCCTTGGACTTGGGCTCGATGGCGACCTGAATGACCGGCGCCGGGAAGTCCATGGACTCCAGGATGACCGGCTTCTTGTCGTCACACAGCGTCTCACCGGTGGTGGTCTGCTTCAGGCCCATGACGGCGACGATGTCGCCGGCGCCCACCGAGTCGATCTCCTCACGCTTGTTCGCGTGCATGCGGTAGATCTTGCCGATGCGCTCCTTCTTGCCCTTGACGGAGTTCAGCACCGCGGTGCCGGCCTCCAGGCGACCGGAGTAGATCCGGACGAAGGTGAGCTTGCCGAGGTGCGGGTCGCTCGCGATCTTGAACGCGAGAGCCGAAAGCGGCTCGTCGTCCGAAGGCTTGCGCTTGACGACGACCTCGGGGTCCTTGACGTCGTGGCCCTCGATGGCCTCGACGTCCAGGGGCGACGGCAGGTAACGCACAACCGCGTCGAGCAGGGGCTGGACGCCCTTGTTCTTGAACGCGGTGCCGCAGAACACGGGGGTGACGGTGGTGTCGCCGCCCTTGCCGGAGGCGATGGTGACGCGGCGGATGGCCTCGTACAGCTGGTCCTCGGTGGGCTCCTGGCCCTCGAGGTACAGCTCCATCATCTGCTCGTCGTTCTCGGCGACGGCCTCGAGGAGCTTCCCGCGCCACTCTTCAGCGGCCTCGGTGTGCGTCGCCGGGATGTCGACGATGTCGTACGCCTCGCCCATCTTGGTCTCTGCGGACCAGACGAAGGCCTTCATCGTGACGAGGTCGACGACACCCTTGAAGTCAGCCTCTGCGCCGATGGGCAGCTGCATGACGATCGGGGTCGCACCGAGGCGGTCGACGATCATGTCGACGCAGCGGTGGAACTCGGCACCCGTACGGTCGAGCTTGTTGACGAAGCAGATGCGCGGGACGCCGTAGCGGTCCGCCTGACGCCACACGGTCTCGGACTGGGGCTCAACACCGGCGACGCCGTCGAACACCGTCACGGCACCGTCGAGGACACGGAGCGAACGCTCTACCTCGACGGTGAAGTCGACGTGGCCCGGGGTGTCGATGATGTTGATGGTGTGGTCGACGTCGTTCAGCGGCCAGTGACAGGTGGTGGCAGCAGAGGTGATCGTGATGCCACGCTCCTGCTCCTGCTCCATCCAGTCCATCGTCGCGGCGCCGTCGTGAACCTCACCGATCTTGTACGAGACACCGGTGTAGAACAGGATCCGCTCGGTGGTCGTCGTCTTGCCCGCGTCGATGTGGGCCATGATGCCGATGTTGCGCACCTTGGCCAGGTCAAGTGAAGTGGTAGCCATATCGGCTCAGTCTTCTCTCGGTCTCGATGTGGGTAGCGACTACCAGCGGTAGTGCGCGAAGGCCTTGTTGGACTCGGCCATCTTGTGGGTGTCCTCACGCTTCTTCACAGCGGCACCAAGGCCGTTGGAGGCGTCGAGGAGCTCGTTGAGCAGACGCTCGGTCATGGTCTTCTCGCGACGGGCGCGGGAGTAACCGACCAGCCAGCGCAGGGCGAGCGTGTTCGCACGGCCCGGCTTGACCTCGATCGGGACCTGGTAGGTCGCGCCACCGACACGGCGGGACTTGACCTCGAGAGTCGGCTTGATGTTTTCCAGCGCGCGCTTGAGCGTGATGACCGGGTCGTTGCCGGTCTTCTCGCGCAGGCCCTCCATGGCGCCGTACACGATGCGCTCGGCGGTGGAGCGCTTGCCGTTCAGCAGCACCTTGTTGATGAGGGAGGTCACCAGAGGAGAACCGTAGACCGGGTCGATGATGACCGGGCGCTTCGGGGCGGGGCCCTTACGAGGCATTCTTACTTCTCCTTCTTGGCGCCGTAGCGGCTGCGGGCCTGCTTGCGGTTCTTGACGCCCTGGGTGTCAAGGGAGCCGCGGATGATCTTGTAACGAACACCCGGCAGGTCCTTCACACGGCCACCACGCACGAGCACGATGGAGTGCTCCTGCAGGTTGTGTCCCTCACCCGGAATGTAGGCCGTAACCTCGATCCCGGAGGTCAGACGCACACGCGCGACCTTACGGAGGGCCGAGTTCGGCTTCTTCGGGGTGGTCGTGAACACACGCGTGCAGACGCCGCGGCGCTGGGGCGATCCCTCGAGCGCGGGCGTCTTGTTCTTCTCGACCTTGTCCTGCCGGCCCTTCCGGACCAGCTGCTGGATCGTAGGCACTACTTCTCCGGTTTCTGTGTGCCGAATAGTAAAGCTAACCTGAAACATCGCCGACCCACGCGGTCGGGTGTGTCGAATGCTGCAGACTCCCGCCGCAAGGCGGAAAGGGGCGCAGATTACGGTGGCCGTTCTCGGACCCGCGCAGCGGCTGAAGACACGCGCACGAGCCCAGGCACACCCCAGGCACAAGGTCTGAGCGTACCTACCTCATCGGGGTTGGTCAAAACAAATGCAGGCCACCACGACACGCCGGACTTCTCGACCTTGATCCAACACCGGCTCGACCGTTCCGAACTATGTCATGGACACTTTCAGTAACTTGAACGGTGCATGGAGTATCGGCCAAGGAGGGGTGCATGACGGGGGCGCAATTACCCGGTGGTGGTCTGGATGATCAGGTGCCGTTCCTCGCACGGCTGGAGAGCCCTGACCGCTCGGCGCTCCTGGCTCTGGGACACGTCCTGGATTTCGCGCCTCGCGTGGTACTCCTGCACGAGCGCGAGCCGTCGTCCCACGTGCTCTTTCTCGTGCAGGGCTGGTCCAAGGTGACCGCGGCCGCCCCCAATGGGTACGAGGCCCTGCTCGCCCTGCGTGGCCCCGGCGACGTCATCGGCGAGTCCGCCGCGCTGACCGGACGGCCGCGGTCGGCGACCGTGACCGCCCTGGAACCCGTACGTGCCGTGGCGGTGGAACGCGAACACTTCACTGGTTTCCTCTCGCGCTCCCCCACTGTCTCGTTCGCTCTCCTCGGCCTCATTTCCGACCGCACCCGCGCCGCCGACCGCCGACGGCTGGAGTTCGCTTCGATGAGTGTCAGGGAACGGTTCGCCGTGCTGCTCCTCGATCTGGCCCGCACACACGGCCGGCGCACCGACGACGGCATCGAGCTCTGCGTCCCCCTGAGCAAGCAAGAGCTGGCCGGGTCCGTCGGAGCCTCCCGGGAGGCGGTGCAGCGGCTCCTCAAGGAACTGCGCACCCGCGGTGTCGTGGTCACCGGCCGCCGGGAGTTGCTCATCGTGCGCCCTGACGTCCTGCGACGCATTGCCAGCGCGGAGCTCCCGGACGACTGACGTCCTGCCCTTTGGCCCACGGCGGCCGCGGTCTGTGTACGCGGTCACACTCCGAGTGCGTCATCCGACCTCACGGTCGAGGTCATCCCGCCGCCAAGCTGCTGCGCGGTACAGCTCCCCCAGCTGAGAGGTGACCATGACCGACCCCGTGAGCCGGACCATCCTCCTGCTCGACATCGAGAAGTACAGCAACAGGGATGACGTCGAGCAGGCCTATCTGCGCCGCATGCTCTACGGCATCGCCGACCGCGTCCTGGAGGGCGCGGGCATCGACGCCACTCTGCGGCGACGTGCCGACCGCGGTGACTCCGTCATGGAGCTGATCGACGCCGGTGCCTCGACGACCGCGCTGCTCCGCGCGCTGCTGACCGAAGCGCCGGTGGAACTGCGAACGGTGAACCGGATGGCGTCGACGTCCGCTCAGATCCGGCTCCGTGCCGTACTCGCCACCGGCTATGTGGCGATCGACGAGCTCGACGGCTGGGTGGGAGCCGACCTCAACCATGCCTGCCGGCTGCTCGACGCCGAGATGCTGCGCCTGGCCCTGCGGGAACGTCCGAACGACTTCGCTCTGTGCGTCTCGGAGAGCGTGCACCACGGGATCGTGCAGCACGACTATCCGGGCATTCCCAGAGACGAGTTCCACGCCATCACCGTACGGAGCAAGAACGGGCCACTGCAGGCCTGGATGCACGGCCCCTTGCCGAGGGACACGCAGAACTCCGCCGGAACGAGCGAGCCGGAGGACAGCGGGCTACCGACGGCCCCGGCAGAAAATCGGGCCACACCTCCGAGCCCCGTCGATCTCGGCAATGCCTCCTTCGGCGGCAGCTACGTGGCCGGCGATCAGCACGGCGTATCCGGAAACGGCACGGTCTACGGCGACGTGCACCTCGGAGGCGGCGGCGCTGTCCGGCGCGGTGAGCGGGAGTGAGCACGGACGAACCCGGCCCCCGTCAGGGAGCGGCCGGCCCACGACAGCAGCCGAGTGACAAAGAGGCCGCCGAGAACCCCCAACAGACAGGTCCCGAGACCACGGAGGCAGAGGACAAGCAGGAAGAGCGGGACCACCCACAGGATGCCTGGTCGGCCCGGCGTGACCTGGTCGACCACAGCCCCAGAGCGATGGGCGTCGGTGACAACGCACGCTTCGGCGGCAGCCTGGTCGCGGGTGACCAGCACGGCGTGAGCGGCGGCCTGGTCGCCGGCGACGTCATCATGGGCAGCAAGACGGAGGTCTACCACTTCGGGATCTCCACGACGAGCCACGGCTCCGGAGAGATTCCGGCGGCGACACTGGACCGCCTCGCCCCCTACTTCGTCACCGATGAGTTCGTCTTCGAGAGCCTCCTGACACGGCTGCGCACGGAGCGGGTCATCGTGCTGTCCGGTCCGCACTTCACCGGGCGCCGGACCGCCGCACTGATGCTGCTCCACCGACTGGGCGTCTCCCCCATCCGCTCCCTCGTCCGCGACACCACACCCGCGCAGCTCGTCCAGCAGCTCAGCGACGGCCAGCACTCGGCCAAGGGGTATGTGCTGTGCGATCTGACCACCCGCCGCGACCAACCGCTCCGGGAACCACATCTCCTCGCCGCGCGTGACCAACTCGCCGAGCAGGATGCCTACCTGGTGATCAGTGTCGGCCCGATGGCCGCCCTGGAGGACATCTCCGCCGTCACATGGAGGCCGCCGAGCCCCGCCGACGTACTGAGGAAGCACCTGCTGGAACTGACCGGCGACGCGACCACGGCCCGACTACTCGCGCTGCCTGCCGTCTCAGCATTCCTGGAGCGCGACCACCAGCTACGCGAAGTGGCGTCCTTCGCGAAGCACCTCAAGCGATACGCGGACGGAGAGATCACCGAAGAAGTCGTCGGAACCTTCTCGCTGTTCACCCTGGAAAGCCAGGTGCGGGAGTGGTTCGACGAGAACGAGGAGCTGATTCCGCTACGGGACAAGGCGTTCCTCATCGCTCTGGCCGCCTTCGACGGAGGCCCCTACGCACTCACGGCCGAACTGAGCGACCTCCTTTACGCCTTCCTGCAGGACACCGCGAACGCGGCCCTTCAGCCACAGGTCCCCGTCTTCGGCACCCACATCGGCAAACGTCTTCAGCTAGCCCGCGCCAAGGGCTATCCCGAGGAAGAGAACACGGAGTGGGGGCCGGTCACACAGTCCAAGGCCGCGTTCCTCGACAACCGCGTCTCGCTGGTCCTGCTGCGCGAAGTGTGGACCGGACATCCCTCGGCGAGGCCCGCACTCGTGCACTGGCTCCAACGGCTCGCCGGTGACGGCAGACCTCTGGTCCGCACCCGCGCGGCGTCCACCGTCGCCGTCCTGGCGTACGCGGATCTGCCCTCCACCATGGCTCTGATCATCGAGCCATGGACGACGTCCCATCTGTTCCGCCACCGTCTCGTCGCCGTCAACTCCCTGACACTGGCGCACCTCCTGGAGGCACCCAACATTCCGAGCATTCTCGACTCCTGGTGCGAGAGCGAGGATCCCGCGATGCGTTGGGTGGCCATCCGCGCCTACGGCCTGATCGGCGCGGAGCGGCCGGAACAGACCCTCGCCGCACTGCGGAGCGCTGTCCGCAAGGAGTACAAACCCGTCGACGAGGACGGCGACGAGGAAGACATCGACGAGCTCATGGTGAAACAGCTCGCACAGTCCGTGGAACTGCTGCTTCTCTCACCGGCCGGCGAGCGGGTTCTCGCGGACCTGCTGCACCGACTCGACCAGGACCGGGCCGTACACGACCTCGCTCTGCGCGGTTTTCTCAGTGCGTGCGCGCGGAGGAAGGAGGACGCGCGCGACGGCCGACCACTGATCCTCGACTGGTACGCGACCTCGGCGGCCGACGGAGGCCGATCGGCCGGCGGGATCGCACGACTCTGGCGTTCGGCGCTCGAAGACCGCAGGCACACGAGAGCCGCACTTGAAGAACTGGGTTCCTGGATACGTGCCGCTGATCACGACCCGGCGACGGAATGGGCGCTCGCCGGCCTGCTCCCGGCCCTGGTGACCACGGCTCCCGAACACCAGCGCCTGAGTCACCTCCTGCGCACCGTGCGCGGTGTGGACGGCGCTGCCCCGCCTCCCGTCGCGACACGTCTGCTGACTGTTCTGTCGCACCGTCGCTGAACCACGCCCCACCGCAGCGTCCGCATGAACCTCTCAAGGAGACGCCATGCCCGACTTCCGCCGACCGCCGGACTGGGATCAATCAGCCGACCGCCACACGTCACTGGTTGATCCCGTCATCACCGTGCGGCAACTCTCCCGGTTCGGATTCGCCCGCAAAGCGCTGACCCGGATCGACCATGCCCTCGTCTTCTCCACCCCCGGGGGCGGCTACGAGGCCTACCTGCCGCCCCGACGCCCGAGCCGTGGCGAGGTGGCGGCGAAACGGTACACATCGGTGTACGAGGTGGATATGGGCGTCCATCCGCACCAGGCCGAGATCCCGCTGCCCAGCGACAACGACGCCTTCGAGTTCATCGCCGCGGTCGACCTGTCGTGGCAGGTCACCGCCCCTGCCGACTTCGTCATGAGCGGCCACCGCGACGTACCGGCCCTGCTTCTCGGCGAGCTGCAGCAGGCGGCTCGGTCCCTCACACGCCGGTTCGCCATCCACGACAGCGCGCGCGCCGAACGACAACTGATGCACGCCCTCTCCGGCCAGGAAGCTCCCGGCGCAGACGTGGGCCTGCGGGTTCTCTGGTCTCTGCGGCTGCGCCGAGATCAGCAGAACATCGATCACCAGCGGCGGCTCCAGGCCATCGACCACAACGCCGCCGAACAAATACGCACCGAGCAGCAGGGGGTGGCATACGACATCGAGCTCGACCGGCGGACCCGCCTGCAGGACGCGCTCCAGGTGGGACGGGCCACGGAGTACGGACGGCTGGACCACGAGCTCACACTGCAGCGACAGACATGGCAGCAGGAACAGGACCAGTTGCGGGCCGGTCACGAGGCGGAGCTCCGGCAGTTCGAAGCCGAGAAGATCGCCTTCTACCAGGCGTATCTGGAGCAGGGGGGTGTGGTGGCCTGGGCCATGCACCTCGCCAAGAACCCGCACGATTCACGACTCGTCGTGGACAGCATGCGCGAAGACCAACTCCGCTTGATCCTTGCCGAGGTGGAGTTGGCGAGGGAACTCCTCAGCGGAGACAGCGCGGAGGACTACGAGCTGGAAGGCCCCAAACGGCGCGCGCTGGACTTCATGTACGAGATCTTCAGCCAGCACATACCGGGAATATCCCGGGACAAATCGACCTCTCGGCCCTCGCCGTCGACCACGCCAGCGCCGCCGGAAACACGGCTCACCAAGGCCGAGCCTTCCCCTGACTCCGCGCACACGGAGGAATCAACGGGCACGGACCCAGCGGCGGACCAGGAACCCACACCCACAGAGCTGACCGGCGCATTCCCCGGCTGGCAGCCGCCTCCGGGGTATGGCAGCTCACCGACCGCACCGCCACCACAACGCGACGACGAGCAGGAAGGCCCCACCCCGTGACCGGCACCCGCGCTCAGCCACCCGTGCCGCCCGTGGCCACACCGGGAATCACGACAGCCGAACGTCTTCTCGCCGATCTGCGCACCGAGATCGCCCGTGCGGACGCCAAGGCCGCGATGCTGGTGGCAGCTCTCGGCGTGCTGGCGGGCGTCTTCAGCGGTCTGCTGACCCGCCGCGACTGGACGCCGGCGTCCCTCTCAGTCCACGCCAGTTCGACGTGGTGGTCGGGGGTTGCCGCACTCGGCCTGGCGCTGTTCGCGCTCCTCATGACCGTACTTCCGCGCTATGGCACGAGCAGATGGACACCAGGCGCTCCCTTGTCGCACTTCGGCGACATCCAACAGGCCGCGCGCAGCGGCTACTTGGCAGAGGCACTGACCGACACGGAGCGCGATCCGACGGCCAACGCGATCGAGGCTCTGTCCGCGACCAGCCGTATCGCCTTGCGCAAACACCAGTGGATACGCACGGGCCTGATCGCCTTCTCCATCGCCGCGGTGCTGCTCCCCGGATCCCTGCTCATCGACTGACTTCTCCTTACCCGGAGGCTGACCATGGACCGTCCGCACTCCCCTCGACAGCCCGAACCCCCTGACGACGAAACGCCTCCTCCCGACGACCTCGACTATCACCACCGCGGCGGCCGTCTCCACTTCGCCGCCCGTCAGCGCGGCCTCGACTCCACAGCCCTGGGGCAGCTCCTCCTGAACCTGCCCGGCATGCTCATGAGCTTGTTGGTCCTCCTCCTGATATCCGGCGCTCTGGATGCCTGGCTGGGCCTTCCCTTCTGGATATTGCCGCTGGCCTGGCTGCTCTCCGGGGCCATGACCTTCCACCGCCCCACAGAGGACTTCCTCGCCCGCTACCTGCTGCGACTGCAACGTCCGATGCCCGAGGAGTACGCGCGTCTGGCTCCCGTCTGGCGCGAGGTGACCGCACGCGCCGGCGTCGACGGGCAGGCTTACGAACTATGGGTCGAGGACAGTGACGACCTCAACGCCTATGCCGCGTGCGGTCACATCGTCGGAGTCACACGGTTCACGCTAGACCGGCTGCCGAGCTCACAGCTCGCTGCCGTGCTCGCTCACGAGCTGGGCCATCACACCGGTGGGCACGCCTGGGTCTCACTGCTGGGCTACTGGTACGCGCTGCCGGGGCGCATGGCCTGGTTCGCGGTCCGACTGCTCGTCGCCTACGCCCTGGCGTTCACCAGCTACTTCTCCTGGGCGGCAACGGCAGCGCTCGTGCTGGTCATCTGTGTCGTCAGCTACGTGACGATCACCCGCCTGTACGGGCTGCCGCTGCTGCTGCTCGTCACTCCGTACCTGATCGCCGCCGTCGGACGGCGCGCTGAGCTTCGCGCGGACCAGCACGCCGCCGCGCTCGGGTTCGCACCCATGCTGGCCCAGGTATTGCAGGCCATGTACGCGACCGAAAGCCAAGCCAAACGCCAGGCCGTGGCCGCCTCCGGGCACAAAGCCGCCATGCCCGGAGTGCTGGGTCGGCTGCTCTCCACGCACCCCGACTACCCGACCCGTATCCACCGTCTGCGCCCGTATCTGTGACCGGTCATTCGGAAACGCCGAAGGGCGGCCACCCCTCTCGGAGTGACCGCCCTTCAACAGACCTGGGTCTTACTGGTTGTAAGGCCCGTAGTCGTAGTCCTCCAGCGGGACGGCCTGGCCGGAGCCCGTGCCGAACGGGGAGTAGTCGATGTCGTCGTAGCCGACGGCCGAGTACATCGCGGCCTTGGCCTCTTCGGTCGGCTCGACCCGGATGTTGCGGTAGCGGGACAGACCCGTACCGGCCGGGATGAGCTTACCGATGATGACGTTCTCCTTGAGGCCGATCAGGGAGTCGGACTTGGCGTTGATCGCCGCGTCCGTCAGGACCCTGGTCGTCTCCTGGAAGGAAGCCGCGGACAGCCACGACTCCGTCGCCAGCGAGGCCTTGGTGATACCCATCAGCTGCGGACGGCCGGAGGCCGGGTGGCCGCCTTCCGTGACCACACGACGGTTCTCGGTCTCGAACTTCGAGCGCTCGACGAGCTCGCCCGGCAGCAGCTCCGCATCGCCGGACTCGATGATCGTCACGCGGCGCAGCATCTGCCGGATGATGATCTCGATGTGCTTGTCGTGGATCGACACGCCCTGGCTGTTGTAGACCTTCTGGACTTCGCCGACCAGGTGGACCTGGACCGCGCGCTGACCGAGGATCCGCAGCACGTCGTGCGGGTTGGTGGCACCGAAGGTGAGCTTCTGGCCCACCTCGACGTGGTCACCCTCACGCACGAGGACCTTGGCGCGCTTCGAGATCGGGAAGGGAGTCTCGTCGCTGCCGTCGTCCGGCGTGACGACGATCTTCTTGGTCTTCTCGGTCTCCTCGATACGGATGCGGCCTGCCGCCTCCGAGATCGGGGCGACACCCTTGGGCGTACGAGCCTCGAAGAGCTCGACGACACGGGGCAGACCCTGGGTGATGTCGTCACCGGCCACACCACCGGTGTGGAACGTACGCATCGTCAGCTGCGTGCCGGGCTCACCGATGGACTGGGCGGCGATGATGCCGACCGCCTCACCGATGTCGACCAGCTTGCCGGTGGCGAGCGAACGGCCGTAGCAGAAGGCACAGGTGCCGACCGCGGACTCGCAGGTCAGGACCGAACGGGTCTTGACCTCCTCGACGCCGTTGGCGACCAGGGCGTCGATGAGGACGTCACCGAGGTCGACGTTCGCCGGCGCGATGACCTTGCCGTCGATGACGACGTCCTCGGCCAGCATGCGGGCGTACACCGAGGTCTCGACGTTCTCCGTCTTGCGGAGCACACCGTCCTCGCCCTTGACCGCGATCTTGAGCTTCAGACCGCGCTCGGTGCCACAGTCCTCCTCGCGAATGATGACGTCCTGCGAGACGTCGACCAGACGACGGGTGAGGTAACCGGAGTCGGCGGTACGGAGAGCCGTGTCCGCCAGACCCTTACGGGCACCGTGCGTGGAGATGAAGTACTCAAGCACCGACAGGCCCTCGCGGAACGAGGCCTTAATCGGACGCGGGATCGTCTCGTTCTTCGCGTTCGACACCAGACCACGCATACCGGCGATCTGACGCATCTGCATCATGTTTCCTCGGGCACCCGAGTCAACCATCATGAAGATGGGGTTCGTCTTCGGGAAGTTCGCGTTCATCGCCTCGGCAACCTCGTTGGTCGCCTTGGTCCAGATCGCGATGAGCTCCTGCGTGCGCTCGTCCTTGGTGATCAGACCGCGCTCGTACTGCTTCTGGACCTTCTCGTCCTGCGCCTCGTAGCCCGCGACGATCGCCTTCTTGGCCTCGGGGACCACGACGTCGGAGATGGCCACGGTGACACCGGAACGGGTCGCCCAGTAGAAGCCCGCCGCCTTCAGGTTGTCGAGCGTCGCCGCCACGATGACCTTGGGGTAGCGCTCGGCCAGGTCGTTGACGATCTCGGAGAGCTGCTTCTTGCCCACCGAGTAGTCGACGAACGGGTAGTCCTCGGGCAGCAGCTCGTTGAAGAGCGCGCGGCCCAGGGTCGTCCGCAGCCGGAAGCTGTCGCCCTGCTGGTACTCCTGCTCGCCCTCTTCGACGGCCGGCGGGGTCCAGCCGCGCGGCGGGATGGTGCCCACCGGGAAGCGGATGTCGACCTTCGCCTGGAGCGAGAGCTCCTTGGCGTCGAACGCCATGGTCGCCTCGGCGGAGGAACCGAACGAACGGCCCTCACCGATGACCTTGCGCTCTTCCTCGTCCGTCGTGAGGAAGAAGAGACCGAGAACCATGTCCTGGGTCGGCATGGTGACGGGACGGCCGTCAGCCGGCTTCAGGATGTTGTTCGAGGACAGCATCAGGATGCGGGCCTCGGCCTGCGCCTCCGCGGAGAGCGGCAGGTGCACGGCCATCTGGTCACCGTCGAAGTCCGCGTTGAACGCGGTGCAGACGAGCGGGTGGATCTGGATGGCCTTGCCCTCGACCAGCTGCGGCTCGAAGGCCTGGATGCCGAGGCGGTGCAGCGTCGGCGCACGGTTCAGGAGAACCGGGTGCTCGGCGATGACCTCTTCCAGGACGTCGTACACGACCGTGCGGCCGCGCTCGACCATGCGCTTGGCCGACTTGATGTTCTGCGCGTGGTTCAGGTCGACCAGGCGCTTCATCACGAACGGCTTGAAGAGCTCCAGCGCCATGGCCTTGGGCAGACCACACTGGTGCAGCTTCAGCTGCGGGCCGACGACGATCACGGAACGCGCGGAGTAGTCCACGCGCTTACCGAGAAGGTTCTGACGGAAACGACCCTGCTTGCCCTTGAGCATGTCGCTCAGGGACTTCAGCGGGCGGTTGCCGGGACCGGTGACCGGGCGACCACGACGACCGTTGTCGAAGAGGGCGTCCACGGCCTCCTGGAGCATGCGCTTCTCGTTGTTCACGATGATCTCGGGAGCACCGAGGTCGAGAAGCCGCTTCAGGCGGTTGTTGCGGTTGATCACGCGGCGGTACAGGTCGTTCAGGTCGGAGGTCGCGAAGCGGCCACCGTCCAGCTGCACCATCGGACGCAGGTCCGGCGGGATGACCGGCACGCAGTCGAGCACCATGCCCTTGGGGCTGTTGCTGGTCTGCAGGAACGCGGAGACGACCTTGAGGCGCTTGAGCGCACGGGTCTTCTTCTGGCCCTTGCCGGTACGGATGATCTCGCGGAGGCGCTCGGCCTCCTCGTCCAGGTCGAACGACTCGAGGCGCTTCTGGAGTGCGGCGGCGCCCATCGAACCGTCGAAGTACGTGCCGAAGCGGTCACGCAGCTCGCGGTAGAGCAGCTCGTCGCCCTCGAGGTCCTGGACCTTGAGGTTCTTGAAGCGGTTCCAGACCTCGTCGAGACGGTCGATCTCGCGCTGCGCACGGTCGCGCAGCTGCTTCATCTCCCGCTCGGCGCCTTCGCGCACCTTGCGGCGCACGTCGGCCTTGGCACCCTCGGCCTCGAGCTCGGCCAGGTCGGTCTCGAGCTTCTTGGCGCGGGCCTCCAGGTCGGAGTCGCGACGGTTCTCGACCTGCTGACGCTCCACGGAGACGTGCGCCTCCAGGGAGGGCAGGTCACGCGTACGGCGCTCCTCGTCCACGAACGTGATCATGTACGCCGCGAAGTAGATGACCTTCTCGAGGTCCTTCGGGGCGAGATCAAGCAGGTAGCCGAGGCGCGACGGGACGCCCTTGAAGTACCAGATGTGCGTGACAGGGGCGGCCAGCTCAATGTGGCCCATCCGCTCACGACGCACCTTGGCGCGAGTGACCTCGACGCCGCAGCGCTCGCAGATGATGCCCTTGAAGCGGACACGCTTGTACTTACCGCAGTAGCACTCCCAGTCCCGGGTCGGACCGAAGATCTTCTCGCAGAAGAGTCCGTCCTTTTCGGGCTTGAGCGTGCGGTAGTTGATGGTCTCCGGCTTCTTGACCTCGCCGTGCGACCACTGTCGGATGTCGTCCGCGGTGGCAAGGCCGATCCGCAGCTCGTCGAAGAAGTTGACGTCGAGCACTTGTCGTCAATCCCTCTTTCGGGGTCGTGTCTCAATCATGGTCTGAACGGGTCCGGGGAGAGCCGGCCGGATACGAGATCCGGCCGGCCAACCCGTCAGACCTCTTCGACGCTGCTCGGCTCGCGCCGGGACAGGTCGATACCGAGCTCCTCCGCCGCGCGGAAGACGTCCTCGTCGGTGTCGCGCATCTCGATGGACATGCCGTCCGAGGACAGCACCTCCACGTTGAGGCAGAGCGACTGCATTTCCTTGATGAGCACCTTGAAGGACTCGGGAATGCCGGGCTCGGGGATGTTCTCGCCCTTGACGATGGCCTCGTAGACCTTCACGCGGCCGGTCACGTCGTCGGACTTGATCGTCAGCAGCTCCTGGAGGGCGTACGCGGCGCCATAAGCCTCCAGCGCCCACACCTCCATCTCACCGAAGCGCTGACCACCGAACTGAGCCTTACCACCCAGCGGCTGCTGGGTGATCATGGAGTACGGACCGGTCGAGCGAGCGTGGAGCTTGTCGTCGACCAGGTGGTGCAGCTTGAGGATGTACATGTACCCGATCGAGATCGGGTCCGGGAACGGCTCGCCGGAGCGCCCGTCGAACAGCCGCGCCTTGCCGGACGGCAGGACCATGCGGTCGCCGTCGCGGTTCGGGACGGTGTGCTCGAGCAGACCGGTCAGCTCGTCCTCACGGGCACCGTCGAAGACCGGGGTCGCGACGTTCGTCCGCGGGGCGACCTGGTCGGCGCCGATGCGCTGCAGGCTCTGCGCCCACTCCTCGCTGAGGCCGGAGACGTCCCAGCCCTGGCTGGCGAGCCAGCCTAGGTGGATCTCCAGGACCTGACCCGGGTTCATTCGGGACGGGACACCCAGCGGGTTGAGGATGATGTCGACCGGCGTGCCGTCCTCAAGGAAGGGCATGTCCTCGATCGGAAGGATCTTGGAGATGACGCCCTTGTTGCCGTGACGGCCGGCGAGCTTGTCACCGTCCGTGATCTTGCGCTTCTGCGCCACGTAGACACGAACCAGCTGGTTCACGCCCGGCGGCAGCTCGTCGCCCTCTTCACGGTCGAAGACGCGGACGCCGATGACCTTGCCGATCTCGCCGTGCGGCACCTTCAGCGAGGTGTCGCGCACCTCGCGCGCCTTCTCACCGAAGATCGCGCGGAGCAGGCGCTCCTCGGGGGTCAGCTCGGTCTCGCCCTTGGGCGTGACCTTGCCGACGAGGATGTCACCGGCGACGACCTCGGCACCGATACGGATGATGCCGCGCTCGTCGAGGTCCGCGAGGACCTCCTCGGAGACGTTCGGGATGTCCCGGGTGATCTCCTCCGGGCCCAGCTTGGTGTCACGGGCGTCGACCTCGTGCTCCTCGATGTGGATCGAGGAGAGGACGTCGTCCTGCACGAGGCGCTGCGACAGGATGATCGCGTCCTCGTAGTTGTGACCCTCCCAGGGCATGAACGCCACGAGCAGGTTCTTGCCGAGGGCCATCTCGCCCTCTTCGGTCGCGGGACCGTCGGCCAGGACCTGGCCCTCGATCACGCGGGCGCCCTCGTCGACGACAACCTTCTGGTTGACCGAGGTGCCCTGGTTCGACCGGGAGAACTTGGCGATGCGGTACGTGGTGTACGTGCCGTCGTCGTTCGTGACGGTGACGTAGTCCGCGGAGACCTCCTGGACCACACCCGCCTTCTCGGCCTTGATCACGTCACCGGCGTCGACCGCACAGCGGTACTCCATGCCGGTGCCGACGAGGGGAGCCTCGGCGGTGATCAGCGGCACGGCCTGACGCATCATGTTCGCGCCCATGAGGGCACGGTTGGCGTCGTCGTGCTCGAGGAACGGGATCATCGCGGTCGCGACCGACACCATCTGGCGCGGCGAGACGTCCATGTAGTCGACGTCGTCGCCGGGGATGTAGTCGATCTCGCCGCCACGACGGCGGACCAGGACGCGCGACTCGGTGAAGCGCATGTCCTCGCCGAGCACCGCGTTGGCCTGGGCGATCACGAAGCGGTCTTCTTCGTCGGCCGTGAGGTAGTCGACGTCGTCGGTGACGACGCCCTCGACGACCTTGCGGTACGGCGTCTCGACGAAGCCGAACGCGTTGACGCGGCCGTACGAGGCGAGCGAACCGATCAGACCGATGTTCGGGCCTTCAGGGGTCTCGATCGGGCACATGCGGCCGTAGTGGGACGGGTGCACGTCACGGACCTCGAAGCCGGCCCGCTCACGGGAGAGACCACCCGGGCCAAGCGCCGACAGACGGCGCTTGTGGGTGAGACCCGACAGCGGGTTGTTCTGGTCCATGAACTGCGACAGCTGCGAGGTGCCGAAGAATTCCTTGATCGACGCCACGACCGGGCGAATGTTGATCAGGGTCTGCGGCGTGATCGCCTCGACGTCCTGGGTCGTCATGCGCTCGCGGACGACGCGCTCCATACGAGCCAGACCCGTGCGGACCTGGTTCTGGATGAGCTCGCCGACGTTGCGCAGACGACGGTTGCCGAAGTGGTCGATGTCGTCGGTCTCGACGACGATCGACGTGCCGCTGTCGCCCACGGTCTCGGTCTCACCGGCGTGCAGCTTCACCAGGTACTTGATCGAGGCGATGATGTCCTCGACCGTGAGGATGCCCGCGTCGAGCGGAGCGTCCGCACCCAGCTTCTTGTTGACCTTGTAGCGGCCGACCTTCGCGAGGTCGTAGCGCTTGGGGTTGAAGTAGAGGTTCTCAAGCAGGGTCTGAGCGGCCTCACGCGTCGGCGGCTCGCCCGGACGGAGCTTGCGGTAGATGTCGAGCAGCGCGTCGTCCTGGCCCTGGGTGTGGTCCTTCTCCAGGGTGGCGCGCATGGACTCGTACTCGCCGAACTCCTCGAGGATCTGCTCGGTCGTCCAACCGAGAGCCTTGAGCAGAACGGTGACCGACTGCTTGCGCTTGCGGTCGATGCGGACACCGACCATGTCGCGCTTGTCGATTTCCATCTCCAGCCAGGCACCCCGGGACGGGATGATCTTGGCGGAGAAAATGTCCTTGTCGGACGTCTTGTCGATCGAGGAATCGAAGTAGACGCCCGGCGAGCGGACCAGCTGCGACACGACGACACGCTCGGTGCCGTTGATGACGAAGGTGCCCTTGTTCGTCATGAGCGGGAAATCGCCCATGAAGACCGTCTGGGACTTGATCTCGCCGGTCTCGTTGTTGGTGAACTCGGCGGTGACGAAGAGCGGGGCGGCGAACGTGAAGTCGCGCTCCTTGCACTCGTCGATGGAGTTCTTCGGGGGCTCAAAACGGTGGTCGCGGAACGTCAAGGACATCGACCCGGAGAAGTCCTCGATCGGAGAGATCTCCTCGAAGATCTCCTCCAGACCGGACTTGGTGGGGACGTCCTGTCCGCTGTCCAGAGCCGCCTCGACACGAGCCTTCCACGCTTCATTCCCGAGCAGCCAGTCAAAGCTCTCGGTCTGCAGCGCAAGAAGGTTCGGAACCTCGAGGGGCTCCTTGATCTTTGCAAAGGAGATGCGCAGCGGGGCGGTGCTGGCGCCGTTGTTCGTATTCGCGGTCGAGGCAGTGCGCGAGGCGGCCAAGAGGGGGTCCTTCCGAGGGCTCGGACTCACTACGCGCGTACCGGTCCCAGGCTGGACACAGGGACAGGCCCTCCTGATTTGGCTGTTTGGCCAGGTCAGGGAAGTTCCGGTCCACGGTGCTCAAGCATGGGCATGCCCCTGGTGACGGGCAGGAGGCAGCTAACAGGCAGCGCAAAGGGTCAGTGTAGCCAGTTGGCCCACTGATGTCCAGTGCGGGTTCTGGGAGACCCTCGTTGTTCTCAACCCCTGCTGCAAGCCACGCCCTCGATGCACATCGATACTGCCCTCTTCGCCACCGATCCATGCCTCGGATCCGGATCGTTGTGACGACGCGTCCTGAGAATTGCGCGCTGCGTGCAGTTCGTCAAGGCCCCCCAGCCCCGACTTGGCTCCCGGAGCTCACCGTCACGGCCGTTCGGAGGCACGACGAAGATCACCATACTCGTCGCCACGGGCTTCGCAAGGCAGCCGTAAGGGTGCGCCGGAGAACGCCGAAGGGCGACCACCCAGATGGGTGATCGCCCTTGGCGCGGCGCCGCCAGAGCGGCGCCGGAAAGCCCTGCCGCTCACGCGCCCACAGGCGCGCGGCAGACGGCTCGTGAGGTGTTACTTGACCTCGACGGAAGCGCCGGCGGCCTTGAGGGACTCGGCAGCCTTGTCAGCGGCCTCCTTGGCGACCTTCTCGAGGACCGGCTTCGGGGTGCCGTCGACGAGGTCCTTGGCCTCCTTCAGGCCGAGCGAGGTGAGCTCGCGCACGACCTTGATGACCTGGATCTTCTTCTCGCCGGCGCCGGTGAGGATGACGTCGAACTCGTCCTGCTCCTCGGCGGCCTCGACGGGCGCACCCGGGCCGGCCGGGGCGGCGGCGACGGCCGCGGCGGCGGTGACGTCGAACTTCTCCTCGAAGGCCTTCACGAACTCGGAGAGCTCGATGAGGGTGAGCTCCTCGAACTGGGCAAGCAGGTCTTCCTGGCTGAGCTTCGCCATGATGGGCGATCCTTCCACTAATTCGGCTGGTGCCGGGTGTATATGAAGGCGGGCGTACGTTCGGCCCGCTGCGACCGTCGCCCTAGCGGGCGGCGATCAATGCGAGAGCCGAATTACTCGGCACCGCCCTGCTCGGCCTTCTTGGCACGAAGCGCCTCCGCGGTGCGGACGAACTTCGACGGCAGCGCCTGGAAGAGCTGCGCAGTCTGCGTCTGCTTGCCCTTCAGCGCGCCGGCCAGCTTGGCGAGCAGAACCTCGCGGGACTCGAGGTCCGCGAGCTTCTTGATTTCGTCGGCGGACAGCGCCTTGCCGTCAAGGACACCGCCCTTGATGACGAGGTCGGGGTTGTCCTTGGCGAAGTCACGAAGACCCTTCGCCGACACCACCGGGTCACCGGTGACGAAGGCAACAGCGGTCGGACCCGTGAACAGGTCGTCCAGCTGGTTGATCCCGGCCTGGTTGGCCGCGATCTTGGTCAGCGTGTTCTTCACCACGGCGTACTCGGAGTTCTCACCGAGCGAACGGCGCAGCTGCTTGAGCTGGGCCACGGTGAGACCCCGGTACTCGGTCAGCACGGCGGCGTTCGAGCTGCGGAACTTGTCCGTGAGCTCGGCTACCGCGGCAGCCTTGTCGGGCGTCGGCATAGAGCGTCGGCCTCCTTCCGGGTGATGAGGACCGCTCAGAAGGGGCTGACAAAACAAAACGCCCCAGCGCAGGCGCATGGGGCGTGAGCTCGACCCGACGGAGAACCGTCCGGGAGCACTTCCTCAGTCACCTACGCGGGTCGTCCGCAGTTTCAGCGGATCCTTCGGCCACCGCACTCTCTGACGAGCGCACGGCAACGACCAGCGGTCTTTGGCTTCCTCGGAAGAGTACGCGAACGGGTTCCCGTCAGGCAAATCGGCCGGGAACGGCCGTCGGGAGCGGTCAGAAACCGGCGTCCTCGCCGGCTCCGGCGCCCTTGCCGAGCTCCTTGAACATCTCCATCAGGTCGAAGGTCTTGCCGGCCGGCGGCGCGGTCACCTCGGCGGCCGTCCCGTAGTCGGAGAACTTCTGCGACATCTTCATCGTGCCCTCGGGGCTCTTGATGTCGACGTCCATGCGGACGGGGTAGTCGTCCTCGTTGACCCAGACCTCGGTGTCGTACCCCTTGATGCCCGACTTCTCGATGCTCTTGAACAGCTCCTCGCGCTCGCTCTTGCCGAGCATCTCGTCGAGGCCCTTGTTCGACGCCATCATCTCCTTGACGGAGAGACGGCCCTTGTAGCGCTGCGTCTGGACGCCGTCGACCTTCGCGGGTCCCGCGTGCTTCAGGTTCGGCGAGTCCAGGAGCATGGCGAGCTGCTGCGCCGGGTCCTGGTTCATGCTGTCCAGACCGGCGGTCATCTGCTTGGCCATCTTCTTGTCACCGGCCTGCTCGGCGATGGCGTTCAGATCCATCTTCATCCACTGCTTGCCGTCCATGTCCTTGGCGGCCGCGGCCCCCATGTCCATGTAGATGACGTTGTCGCGCCAGACCATCCGGACCTTCTCCGGAGCCTCCGGGTCGCCCTCCGTGAGCGCCGAACCCGACATCGTCATATCCATGACGGTCGGGTCCCAGCCCATGACGCCGGACATCTTCATGTTGCCGCCGGCGCCGCCCATCGACTGCGGTGCCGCCATCGTCATCTCGACCTTGGCCGACTTGGCCTTGGCGGTCTTCTCGTACGCCGCCGTGATGACCTCGGTCACCTGCGAACGGGACTGGGTCTCCCCCGAGCCCGTCCCGTTCGCCTTGCCGTCCTTGTCGGAGGCTCCACAGGCCACCGCGCCCGTACACAGCAGCGTGGTGGCGAGCACAGCGCCCGCCGTTCTCTTCACAGTCATGACCCCACCCCTAGGAACACATGATCGACACATCTGGGTCTGGCGAGAATACCCGACGTCCGAGGTCAGGCCTGTGGCCGCTGGTTCATGAGGTCCTTGAAGCTGACCGTGTCCGAGGCCGGGGGCTTCTCCACGGAGACGGGGGTGCCGTAGTCGCTGTAGTAGGCCGTCTGCGAGAACCCGCCGTCGTTCGTCTCGCCCTTCTCGGTCTTCTTCACCAGGAGGTCGTCGTCGTTGACCCAGATGTCGACCGTCTCCGTGGTCAGGCCGGCCTGCTTGAACTGCTTCTTCAGCTCGGCCAGCTGCCCGGCGTCGAGGTCCGCGCTCTTGCCGGTGAGGTCCGCGACGTCGACGGTCCCCGAGTAGTGGGTCGTCTCGGTCCCGCGGACCGTCTCCTCGCCCACGCGCTTCACGTCGCCCGACGCGAGCAGCATCTTGACCGACTGGTTCGGGGTGGTGTTCTGCATCTGGTCCTTGAACGCGTCGCCCGCGGCGCCGCTCATCTCGGCCAGCGTGTCGTAGTCGTACTCCAGCCAGTGCTTGCCGCCCCCGGCCTCGGCCGCGAACTTGTCGCCCATGTTCGCGTAGAAGCCGTCCTTCAGATAGCGGTAGTCGATCTTCGACTGGCCTATCTGCTTCATCTGCTCGGCCTGGGTGCCGCCCGTGAGGGTCGCGGTGACGTTGCCGGTGATGCCGTCCGACCACGCCATGGTGCCCTTCATGTCCATCGACATCTTGGTGCCCATGACCGTCTTGCTCTCGACCTTGGCCGAGTCCGCGTCGCCGGTCTTGTCCTCGATGGAGCGCAGGGCCGCCACGGGGCTGAGGGCCACGGAGTCCTTCCCGTCGCCCTTCGCGTCGTCGCCGGAGGAGCCACAGGCCGCGACCCCGGTCAGCGCGGCGGCCACCGCGATCGACAGGCCCGCGCGTCGCATGGTCGTGCTGTTCATGACATCCCACCCCTTGCACTCGTGTGAATCCCGCACGCTAGCGCAGTCCCCCGACAGTCCTGAGGAGATGCGCACATACGAGGACGGGCCCCGCACCTCGAAAGGTTGCGGGGCCCGCCTTCTTCACACGCGTGCGCGACGCGACTGCCGTCAGATTCAGACGGCGGCCGGGTCCTCCTCGGTGAGGAGGTTGCGGGTGCGGTTGCTGTCCAGCGGAATGCCGGGGCCCATCGTGGTGGTGAGCGCGGCCTTCTTGATGTAGCGACCCTTGGCGGCCGACGGCTTCAGACGGAGGATCTCCTCCAGGGCCGCGGCGTAGTTCTCCACCAGCTTGGTGTCGTCGAAGGACACCTTGCCGATGATGAAGTGCAGGTTCGAGTGCTTGTCGACGCGGAACTCGATCTTGCCGCCCTTGATGTCGTTGACAGCCTTCACGACGTCGGGGGTCACGGTGCCGGTCTTCGGGTTCGGCATCAGACCACGCGGACCGAGCACGCGGCCGAGGCGGCCGACCTTGCCCATGAGGTCCGGGGTGGCGACGACGGCGTCGAAGTCCAGGCGACCCTTGGCGACCTCGTCGATGAGCTCGTCGGCGCCGACGATGTCGGCCCCAGCGGCTTCCGCGGCCGCAGCACGGTCACCGGTCGCGAAGACCAGGACCCGGGCGGTCTTGCCGGTGCCGTGCGGGAGGTTCACGGTGCCACGGACCATCTGGTCGGCCTTGCGCGGGTCGACACCCAGGCGGAAGGCGACCTCGACGGTGCCGTCGAACTTGGTCGCGGAGGTCTCCTTGGCGAGACGGACGGCCTCGAGCGGGGCGTAGAGCTTGTCCCGGTCGATCTTGGCGTCCGCAGCGCGGAGAGTCTTGCTGCGCTTCACTTCTGCTCCTGTAGCGGTTACATCATGCGGCTCGGCCGCGTGACAGGTGTGGGAGTCGTGGTGCGGGCCGGCGCTTGGCCCTACCACTGAGAAAGGTCAGACGGGGAGTCTCAGCCCTCGACCGTGATGCCCATGGAACGGGCGGTGCCGGCGATGATCTTCGACGCGGCGTCCAGGTCGTTGGCGTTGAGGTCTTCCATCTTGGTGGTGGCGATCTCGCGGACCTGCGCCTCGGTGATCTTGGCGACCTTGGTCTTGTGCGGCTCGCCGGAGCCCTTCTCGACACCCGCGGCCTTGAGGATCATCTTGGCGGCCGGCGGAGTCTTGGTCACGAAGGTGAAGGAGCGGTCTTCGTAGACCGTGATCTCCACCGGGATGACCCAGCCACGCTGCGACTCGGTCGCGGCGTTGTAGGCCTTGCAGAACTCCATGATGTTGACGCCGTGCTGGCCCAGCGCGGGGCCGACCGGCGGGGCCGGGTTGGCTGCGCCGGCCTGGATCTGGAGCTTGATAAGCCCCGTGACCTTCTTCTTCTTGGGAGGCATTGCTCTCTCCGGGTCCTAGTGAGAGTTTCCAGCCACCATCCAGTCATCCGGATGGAGGCATACCGCACCACGATAACGGGTATAGTCGCGCGGCCAAAAACCGAGCAGGTCAGACAGGCTTTGAGAGCCCGTCTGACCTGGTCGGAGGCGTGTGTTCCAGAGGAAGCCGCGAGGGCTAGTTCTTCTGGATCTGGTCGAAGCTGAGCTCGACCGGGGTCTCGCGGCCGAAGATCTCGACGAGACCCTTGACCTTCTTGGAGTCGGCGTTGATCTCGTTGATCGTCGCCTGAAGCGTCGCGAACGGGCCGTCGGTGACGGTGACCGAGTCGCCGACCTCGAAGTCGAGGACCTGGACCTCGACCTTGCGGGACGGAGCCGGCTTGCCCTCGGCCTCGGCGGCCTCGCGGGCGGCCTTCTCCTCGGCCTCGGGGGCGAGCATCTTGACGATCTCGTCCAGGGTCAGCGGGTACGGGTCGTAGGCGTTGCCCACGAAGCCGGTGACGCCGGGGGTGTTGCGGACGACGCCCCAGGACTCGTTCGTCAGGTCCATGCGCACCAGGACGTACCCGGGAAGCTTGTTCTGACGGATCGTCTTGCGCTCGCCGTTCTTGATCTGCGCGACCTCTTCCTGCGGCACCTCGGCCTGGAAGATGAAGTCCTCGACGTTCAGCGAGACGGCACGCTGTTCGAGGTTGGTCTTCACGCGGTTCTCGTAACCGGCGTACGTGTGGATGACGTACCACTCGCCGGGAAGCGTGCGCAGCTCTTCGCGCAGGGCCACGATCGGGTCGACCGGCTCGGCCTCCTCCGCGTCCTCGGCGGACTCTGCGGACTCGTCGTCGTCGGCCTCGCCGGCCTCGTCGTCAGCCTCGGCGGCGGCTTCGTCGTCGGACTCGGCGTCATCGGCCTCGACGGCCTCGGTCTCGTCCTCGACGTGCAGCGCCGACTCTTCGGCGGGAACGCCCGCGGCGGCGTCGGCAGCCTCGGCCTGGTCCGGGTCCTCGGCGTCCGCCGCCTCGACGATGTCGAGCTTGTCCTCCACGGACTCCTCGGAATCCGTGCGCGGCTCAACGGCGTCGTTCAGGTTCGGGTCAGACACGGTGGCTGCTTCTTCCTGGATACAGAGGGGTGGAACGCGCGAAACGGGCGCCGGGTACGGCGCCCTTCGCTCTTGGCTCAGCCATCGGCTCAGCCGAAGACGTACTTGACGGCCTGGTTGAACCCATAGTCAATCACGGTCACGAGGCCGATCATGATGACGACGAAGACAATCACCACGGTGGTGTACGTCGTGAGCTGACTGCGGGTCGGCCAGACGACCTTGCGGAGTTCCGCGACGATCTGGCGGTAGAAGAGCGCGAGACGGCCGAAGGGGCCCTTCTTGCCGCGCTTGCCGCCCTTGCGGGCCTTCTTCTTGGACTCCGGCGCCTCGTCCTGGGCATCAGGCATGTCGATGGAGCCCACGGCGTCCGTCACTCGTCCTCACCTGATTCCGGGTCGTGGCCGTGCCGCGCCCGGTATGAGCCGCACGGCGGTGCAATGCAGTACGTACATGCGCACACATCCGAGAGGAGTGTGTAGCAGGGCCGGAGGGACTTGAACCCCCAACCGCTGGTTTTGGAGACCAGTGCTCTACCAATTGAGCTACGACCCTTTGATTTCCCCCAACCTACCGCATCCGCCCGGGTGCACAGAGTGCGAGGAGAAGGTGCGGCCGGTGAGGGCCAACGAGCAGTGAGTGTACGTGCTTCGCGGCCCTCCGTCGAACAGAAACGGATCCGGTGGTCTTGCAAACCCGCGTGCCGGGGGTCTTTCAGGTCTGGAACGATGGGGCGATGAGCGCTTCCACTTCTCCCACCGAGCGCCGGGTCTCCGCCCGCATCGGCGCGATCTCCGAGTCCGCGACCCTCGCCGTCGACGCCAAGGCGAAGGCCCTCAAGGCCGCCGGGCGACCGGTGATCGGTTTCGGCGCGGGTGAGCCCGACTTCCCGACGCCGGACTACGTCGTCGAAGCCGCCGTAGAGGCCTGCAAGAACCCGAAGTACCACCGCTACACGCCGGCGGGCGGGCTTCCCGAGCTCAAGGCCGCGATCGCCACGAAGACGCTGCGCGACTCCGGGTACGAGGTCGACGCCTCGCAGATCCTGGTGACCAACGGCGGCAAGCAGGCGATCTACGAGGCCTTCGCCGCGATCCTGGACCCGGGCGACGAGGTCATCGTCCCGGCCCCCTACTGGACGACGTACCCGGAGTCGATCCGTCTCGCGGGCGGCGTGCCGGTCGAGGTCGTCGCCGACGAGACCACGGGCTACCGCGTCTCCGTCGAGCAGCTGGAGGCCGCGCGCACCGAGCGCACCAAGCTCGTCCTGTTCGTGTCGCCGTCCAACCCGACGGGCGCCGTCTACAGCGAGGCCGACGCCGAGGCGATCGGCCGCTGGGCCGTCGAGCACGGCCTGTGGGTCATGACCGACGAGATCTACGAGCACCTCGTCTACGGAGACGCGAAGTTCACCTCGCTCCCGGCGATCCTGCCCGAGCTGCGCGACAAGTGCATCGTGGTCAACGGCGTGGCCAAGACGTACGCGATGACCGGCTGGCGCGTGGGGTGGATCATCGGCCCGAAGGACGTCGTGAAGGCGGCGACGAACCTCCAGTCGCACGCCACGTCAAACGTCTCCAACGTCGCGCAGGTGGCGGCCATCGCGGCCGTCTCCGGCGACCTGGACGCCGTCGAGAAGATGCGCGAGGCCTTCGACCGGCGCCGCAAGACCATCGTGCGGATGCTGAACGACATCGACGGTGTGCTCTGCCCCGAGCCCGAAGGCGCGTTCTACGCCTACCCCTCGGTGAAGGGCCTCATCGGCAAGGAGATCCGCGGCAAGCGCCCGCAGAACTCCGTGGAGCTCGCCGCGCTGATCCTGGACGAGGCCGAGGTCGCGGTCGTCCCGGGCGAGGCCTTCGGGACGCCGGGCTACCTGCGCCTTTCGTACGCGCTGGGTGACGAGGACCTCGTCGAGGGTGTCTCGCGGGTCCAGAAGCTCCTGGCCGAGGCACGCGACTGACGTCCGGTCCTCCGCGCCGTCGGACCGTCTCCCCTGTCCGGGGAGGCGGTCCGTTTCTTCGTTCGGGGGAGGCCACGAAGGGGGAAAGCGGCTATCGGGACGCCACGTGCGTACGGCAAGATCCTGGAATGGAGCGTGTACGTGACGTCAAAGAGCTGCCGAAAGCCCATCTGCATCTGCACTTCACCGGGTCCATGCGGCCCACGACCCTGCTGGAACTCGCCGACAAGTACGGGGTGCGGCTGCCCCCGGCGCTGACCGGCGGTGAGCCCCCGCAGCTGCGGGCGACCGATGAACGCGGGTGGTTCCGCTTCCAGCGGCTCTACGACATGGCGCGGTCCTGCCTGCGGGAGCCCGAGGACATCCGGCGCCTGGTGCGGGAGGCCGCCGAGGAGGACATACGGGACGGGTCGGGGTGGCTGGAGATCCAGGTCGACCCGACGTCGTACGCGCCGCGGCTCGGTGGGCTCATCCCGGCCCTGGAAATCATCCTGGACGCCGTCGAGAGCGCCTCGCGGGACACCGGCCTCGGAATGCGCGTCCTGGTCGCCGCGAACCGCATGAAGCACCCGCTGGACGCCCGCACGCTGGCCCGGCTCGCGGTGCGGTACGCCGATCGCGGCATCGTCGGCTTCGGGCTCTCCAACGACGAACGGCGCGGATTCGCACGGGACTTCGACCGGGCCTTCGCGATCGCGCGGGACGGCGGCCTGCTCGCGGCGCCGCACGGCGGCGAACTCAGCGGGCCCGCGTCGGTACGGGACTGCCTGGACGACCTGCACGCGGGGCGGATCGGGCACGGGGTGCGGGCCGCGGAGGACCCGCGCCTCCTGAAGCGCCTCGCCGAGCGCGGCGTGACCTGCGAGGTCTGCCCGGCGTCGAACGTGGCCCTGGGCGTCTACGAGAAGCCCGAGGACGTACCCCTGCGCACCTTGTACGACGCCGGGGTACCGATGGCCCTCGGGGCCGACGACCCGCTGCTCTTCGGGTCGCGGCTCGCCGCGCAGTACGAGATCGCGCGCAAGCACCACGCCTTCGACGACGCCGAGCTGGCCGAGCTCGCCCGGCAGTCGGTGCGCGGCTCGGCCGCCCCCGTCGACGTACAGCAGAAGCTGCTCTCGGGGATCGAGGAGTGGCTCAGCGGCTGATGCCCGCCAGGAGGGTCCGGGCGAGGGCGGCGGCGAACTCCTCGACGGGCTGCGGGGGTTGCTTGCCGATCGTGGAGTCGTAGGCGAAGGCGCGCTGGGCGCAGGCCCCCAGGAGGAGCGAGGCGGCCGCGAACGTGTCCGTCCCGGGGGCGATCCGGCCGGCGTCGCGTTCGGCGCGGAGGTAGGCGTCCAGGGCTTCGATGGGCACGTGCGGGCCGGTGCCCATCTCCTGCATGGCGTCGTCGTGGCGGCGCTTGAGCTTGGTCTCGGCGTAGAGGGACGCGGCGATCGGGAAGCTCTGGGCGTAGAAGTGGCTGGCCAGGCGGGCGATCTCGGCGAGGTTGTCCTCCACGGGGCGCTCCCCCGGGTCCTCGGCGAGGCGGTGCAGCAGTGGGGCGAGCCGCGGCAGCCGCTCCTTGAGGACGCCCACGAACAGCTCCTCCTTGCTCGCGAAGTGCTTGTAGAGGGCCGCTTCGGAGCAGCCCGCCGCCTTGGCGATCTCCTTGGTGGTGGCACGGGCGAGGCCGATGGTGAGCATGAGGTCGTGCGCCGCGTCGAGGATGCGGGCCCGGGTGGGCTTCTGCTGCATGTGCCGTCCAACCAACCTTGACGAAGAGGTGAGTGGTTACTCACTCTAGGGGTGAGTGAATACTTACCCACCCGGGGAGGGTGCGCGATGAAGCTCACGGTGTTCGGTGCGACCGGTGGTGTCGGCGGGGAGATCGTCCGGCAGGCGCTGGCGGCGGGTCACGAGGTCACGGCCGTCGTGCGTGACCCCGCGCGGCTGAGCGTGACGGGAAAGGATCTTGAGGTCTTCCGGGCCGACCTGACCGACCCCCAGGCCCTGCGGGCCGCGGTGACGGGCCGGGACGCGGTCCTGTCGGGCCTTGGGCCGCGCAAGAGGGCCGACGCGGGGACGGCCACCCGGCTCACGCGCTCGGTGCTGCGCGCGATGGAGGACGAGGGCGTGCGCAGGCTGGTGGTGGTGAGCGCGGCGCCGGTGGGCCCGCCCGCCGAGCGTCAGCCGGTGGTCGACCGAATAGTGGGGGCCCTGGTCAGCGCGATCCTCAAGCCCATATACGACGACCTGCGGGCCATGGAGGCCGACCTCGCGGCCGGCGCGACGGACTGGACCTCCGTGCGCCCCCCGCGGCTCCAGGACAAGCCGGCCACGGGCGCCTACCGCAAGGTCGTCGGAGGCACGCCGACCAGCGCCCGCTTCATGGGCAGGGCCGACGTGGCCCACGCGATGCTGGCGGCGATCGACGACCTGTCGACGGTGAAGCAGGGCGTGGGCGTGGCCTACTAGCCGCACGCAGGGCGTGGGCGTGGCCTACTAGCCGCGCCCAGGGCGTCCCGCCAGGGGCTTCAGAGGCTGACGCCCACCGTGACCGGCTCGTTGACCAGCGTGACCCCGAAGGCGTCCCGTACTCCGGCGACGACCTCGCGGGCCAGGGCGAGCAGGTCCTCCGTGGTCGCGCCGCCGCGGTTGGTCAGGGCCAGCGTGTGCTTGGTGGAGATGCGCGCGGGGCCCTCTCCGTAGCCCTTGGTGAAGCCCGCCTTGTCGATGAGCCAGGCGGCGGAGGTCTTCACGCGGCCGTCCTCCGTCGGGAAGGCGGGGGGCGCCACCTCCGGGCCGAGACGGTCCGCCACGCGCGCGTGGAACGCGGCGAACTCCTCCTCCGTGAGGATCGGGTTGGTGAAGAAGGACCCCGCCGACCAGCTGTCGTGGTCCTCGGGGTCGAGCACCATGCCCTTGCCCGCGCGCAGCTTCAGGACGGTCTCGCGGGCGACGGCCGCGGGAACCCGGTCACCGGCCTCGACGCCGAGCGTGCGGGCGGTCTCCGGGTACTTGAGGGGGGCGCTCATCCCCTGGGCGTCCTCCAGGGCGAAGCGGACGCGCAGCACCACGAAGCGGTCGGGTTCGGCCTTGAAACGACTGTGACGGTACGAGAAGTCGCACTCGGCGTTCGTGACGGTGACCGTCTCGCGCGTCTTCCTGTCGTACGCGATCACTTCGGTGATGGTCGACGAGACCTCCTGGCCGTACGCTCCCACGTTCTGGATCGGCGTCGCACCCGCGGAGCCCGGGATCCCGGCGAGGCACTCGATGCCCGCGAGGCCGGCCTCCACGACGCGGGCCACGGCGTCGGTCCACACCTCGCCGGCCGCCAGCTCAAGGCGGGTGCCGTCGAGGTCGAAGCCCCGGGTGGCGATGCGCAGCGCGGTGCCGTCGAAGCCCTTGTCCCCGATGACGAGGTTCGAGCCGCCGCCGATGAGCAGCAGCGGGGTCCCTGAGTCGTCGGCTTCGCGGACGGCGGCGATCACCTCGTCGTCGGTCGTCGCGGTGATCAGACGGGCCGCGGGACCGCCGAGCCGGAAGGTGGTCAGCGGGGCGAGGGGAGCATCGTGGAGTTCCTGCACGTGCTCAAGGGTACGGTCCGTGACCCCGCCGCTCGGGCGGGGCCACGGACCGCGGACGCACGACGGTCCTGCGTCAGTCCGGCGTCGGTCCGGCGGCGGACCAGCGATGAACCGGCGACGGACCTATAGGGGGTGGGTAGGGGGTGCGGCCTCAGGCGAGCTGGACCACCGCGCGGGACATGCCGAGCACCTTCTGGCCCGCGCTCGTCGCCACCAGGTCCACCCGGACCCGGTTGTCGTCGAGCTTCTGGGCGACCTTGGCGCTGACCTCGACCAGCGCGCCCTTGTCGTCGTTCGGGACCACGACGGGCTTGGTGAAGCGCACGCCGTACTCGACGACGGCGGCCGGGTCGCCCACCCAGTCCGTCACGACGCGGATCGCCTCGGCCATGGTGAACATGCCGTGCGCGATGACGTCGGGGAGGCCGACCTCGACCGCGAACTTCTCGTTCCAGTGGATCGGGTTGAAGTCGCCGGAGGCGCCCGCGTAACGGACGAGCGTGGCGCGCGTCACGGGGAAGCTCTGGGCCGTCAGCTCGGTGCCGACCTCGACGCTGTCGTAAGAGATCTTGGCGGTCATCGCGTCACGCTCCCTCTGCCGCGGGCTCCGCCGCACGCGCGACGAGCTTGGTCCAGGCGGTCACGACGTGCTCGCCGGCCTCGTCGTGGACCTCGCCGCGGATGTCCAGGATGTCGTTGCCCGCGAGCGACTTGATGGCCTCGATGGTCGAGGTGACCGTGAGCCGGTCCCCCGCCCGCACCGGCCGGGTGTACGCGAACTTCTGGTCCCCGTGCACGACGCGGCTGTAGTCGAGCCCCAGCTGCGGGTCCTCGATGACCAGGCCCGCGGCCTTGAACGAGATGGCGAACACGAACGTCGGCGGAGCGATCACGTCCGGGTGCCCGAGCGCCTTGGCGGCCTCCGCGTCGGTGTACGCCGGATTGGCGTCGCCCACCGCCTCGGCGAACTCACGGATCTTCTCCCGGCCGACCTCATAGGGCTCGGTGGGCGGGTAGGACCGCCCCACGAAGGACTGGTCGAGCGCCATGGACTCGGTACCTCCTGAAGGTGTGGGTAAACGACGCGAGGCCGCCCCCAGAAATCGGGGACGGCCTCGTGTACGAGCCTGTGTCTAGCGCGTTTCGCGGTGCGCAGTGTGCGCGTTGCAGCGCGGGCAGTGCTTCTTCATCTCAAGACGGTCCGGGTCGTTACGCCGGTTCTTCTTGGTGATGTAGTTCCGCTCCTTGCACTCCACGCAGGCCAGCGTGATCTTCGGGCGGACGTCTGTGGCAGCCACGTGAGTGCTCCTTGACGGACGGATGGACGGATGAACGCAAAAAAATAGTAGCCGATCGAAGGTCCGACCCCACAATCGGCTACCAAATCAGTAGCGGTGACCGGACTTGAACCGGTGACACAGCGATTATGAGCCGCTTGCTCTACCGACTGAGCTACACCGCTGCGATGCCGGATCCCCTCGCCCGAGGGCGAGGATCACGCGACATCAGAGCCCCAATACGGAATCGAACCGTAGACCTTCTCCTTACCATGGAGACGCTCTACCGACTGAGCTATTGGGGCGAGCGATGAAGACATTACACGGTCGGTCGCCGATCGCCCAAATCCGTTTCGCCGGGGCTGTCCGGGGGCATGTCGGCAGGCGTCCCGGCCGCCTCACCACGTCACTTCAGCGCCTCACGCCACACCGGTTCGGCCTCCTGCGCGGGGCTGCCGGCGGGGCTGCTGGCCGGCCTGCTGGCGGGTCTGCTGGCGGGTCTTCTCGGTGGCCGGCGTCGGGCTCGTCCCGTGGTTCGTGGGTTTGTGCCGGGGTTTGTGCCGGGCCCGCCCCGTGGCCTGCGTCAGGCTCCTCCCGTGGTCCGTGCCGGGGTTTGTGCCGGGCCCGCCCGGTGGTCCGCGTCAGGTCCGCCCCGTGGCTCGTGCCGGGACCCCTCCCGTGGCTCGTGCCGAGCCCGACCGGAGGGCCGCACCACGCCGGTACGACTATTCCGCTCCTCCTCGAAGAGGGCCGGTCGTCGCCCTAGGCTCGACCCACTCTGCGTGATCTTGGACGTCTCGGTCCCGGACGCCTCCGTCCCGGACGACGCCTCGCCCCGCAGCCGCCCCCGAACCTCAGGAGCGCGATGCCCGACAGCCAGCCGCAGCCCCACTCCTCCGGGTCCTCCGGCTCTTCAGGCTCTTCCGGCTCCTCGGGTGACGACGCCGACGCCTCCACGCTCCTCCTCAGCGGCGCCCGGCTGACCGACGGCCGGACCGTCGACGTGCGGCTCGGTTCCGGGCGCATCGAGGCGGTCGGCACCGCGGGCAGCCTGACCGCGCACGCCGCGCGCGTGGACCTCGGCGGCTACCTCCTGCTGCCGGCCGCGGCCGAACCGCACGCCCACGGCGACACGGCCCTGTCCGCGGACGCGGAGGGCCCCGTCTCGTACGAGGTCTCCGACGTCCAGCGCAGGGCCACCGAGGCCGCCTTGCTGCAACTGGGGCACGGCGCGACGGCGCTGCGCTCGCACGTACGGATCGGGGACGTTCCCGGGCTCTCCTCGATGGAGGCGGTGCTCCAGGCCAGGCGTTCGCTGCGCGGCCTGGTCGACCTGACGGCCGTGGCCGTGCCGCGCCTGCTGACCGGGGTGGCGGGCGCGGACGGGCTCGCGATGCTGCGGGACGCGGTGAAGATGGGCGCCTCCGTGGTGGGCGGCTGCCCCGACCTCGATCCCGATCCGACCGGGTACGTGGAGGCGGTCCTCGAAGTCGCCGCCGAGCACGGCTGCCCCGTCGACCTGCACACGGACGGCGGCGATCCGGCGCGGCTCGGGCGGCTCGCGGCGATGGCCGGCGGGCTGCGGCCCGGGGTGACGATCGGGCCGTGCGGAGGGCTCGGACGGCTGCCGTCGGACGTGGCCGCGCGGACGGCGGAACAGCTGGCGGCGGCAGGAGTGACGGTGGTGTGCCTGCCGCAGGGCGGCTGCGGGAGCGTGGAGCGGCGGGGCGCGGTGGCTCCGGTGCGGCTGCTGCGGGCGGCCGGGGTGCGGGTCGCGGCGGGCAGCGGGGCCATGCGGGACGTGGCGAACCCGGTGGGGCGCGGGGATCCGCTGGAAGCCGCCTATCTGCTGGCCTCGCGGTGCGGGCTGCGCCCCGAGGACGCGTACGGCGCGGTCAGCTCGGCGGCGCGGGCCGCGATGGGCCTGCCCCAGGTCCGGGTGGAGGCGGGATTTCCCGCCGAACTGCTCGCGGTGCGCGGCGACCAGCTCGCCGGGGCGCTCTCGCTCGCGTACAGCCGCATCGTGGTGCACCGGGGGCGCGTGGTGGCACGAACCAGCGCGGTGCGGGAGTACTGCGACTCGGCGGCCGCCGTCGCGCTCGACCTGCCGCGGCAGGGCCGCTCCAAGGGGGGCGGCCAGGGCCGGCCGAAGGGCGCGGAACCCTCTTGACGGCGGGCGACACCCCCTGACGTGCTCCCGCGTGCGCGGGGCGATCTTGCGGGGGCTGTCGTACGGTCGGAGACATGCGCATTGTCATCGCTGGTGGTCATGGTCAGATCGCGCTGCGGCTCGAGCGGTTGCTCGCCGCGCGGGGTGACGAGGTCGTCGGGATCGTCCGCAGAAGCGGGCAGGAAGCCGATCTGCGGGCCGCGGGCGCCGAAGCGGCGCTGTGCGACCTGGAGTCGGCGTCCGTCGACGAGGTCGCCGGGCTCCTGGAGGGCGCCGACGCGGCGGTCTTCGCCGCGGGCGCGGGGCCGGGCAGCGGCGCCGACCGCAAGAACACCGTGGACCGCGACGCCGCCGTGCTCTTCGCGGACGCGGCGGAGCGCGCGGGCGTACGGCGGTATGTCGTCGTGTCGTCAATGGGCGCGGACCCCGCGCACCAGGGCGACGAGATCTTCGACGCCTATCTGCGCGCCAAGGGCGAGGCGGACGCGTACGTACGCAGCCGTACGGCCCTGGACTGGACGATCCTGCGCCCCGGGATGCTGACGGACGACGCGGGCACCGGTCTGGTGCGCCTGGAGGCGTCCACCGGACGCGGCCCCGTCCCGCGCGACGACGTGGCCGCGGTCCTCGCCGAGCTCGTCGACTCGGCGGCGACGGCAGGGCTGACGCTGGAGCTGGTCAGCGGGTCCACGCCGGTATCGGTGGCGGTCAAGTCCGTAGCGGGGAACTGACGTTCGTCCGTCGCGGGAACCCGACGTCCACGGAACCTCGCGTACCCACGCACACCCACACGTCCGACCGCACACCCACACACCCGTCCGTACGGTGAAGTCGGTCTTCTGAGGGATGTCCCGCGCGCGGGGCGGTGCTTGGCTGGAAGTGCCGCCTACGTGAGGAACGCCATGAACGCCTCCGACGTGCCCCCCGCGCACGCAGCCCTCCTGCGGCAGATGTACGCCGTCTTCGGCACCGAAGAGCGCGACGCGTTCATCCCCCGCTCGCTGGCGCCCGACGTGAACTGGCCGAACCTCCTGGACAACACCCGCGCCCGCGGCATCCCGGCGGTCCGCGCCTACTGGGCACGGCAGTTCGCGGTGATGCACCCCCTGGTGCACCTGGAAGGGCTGCGGCTCGACGCCGACGGGCGGCGGGTCGTGGCGACTGTGCGGCCCGGGCTGCGGGACGAGACGGGCGACCACTGGGCGCCGACGACGGTCGAGCACGTCTACACGTTCCGGGCCGACGGCCTGGTGAGCCGCATGGACGTACGCCAGCCGTAGGCCGCGGTCCCGCCGGGAGGCCCGTCAGAGCACCCCCAGGAGGGCCACAGAGGGCTCAGAACAGCGGGAGCTGTCCGGGGAAGTCCGGGACGGTGTAGCCGTCCAGAGCGGGCTGTGCGGCGCCGAGCATGGCCTGCCTGCGCGAACCGGGGCAGGAGACGAGATCACCGCTGCCGCGCGCCCCCGGCGGATCGTGCCGGGCGAACCGGCCTCCGACGACCGCGATGTCCCGACGGCATTCGGGGCAGCGCCTGCGGCGGGCTGAGGACGGCATGGCTGGCATCGACGACATGATCCCAGCGTACGAAAAGACCCCCTCCGCCTCGCGTTTCCGCGAAAGCCGGAGAGGGTCTCCTTCGTGTGGCGGCGCCAGGATTCGAACCTGGGAAGGCTGAGCCGGCAGATTTACAGCGGGCCGGTCCCGACCCGACTGACCTGGGCAGACGGACGGCAGCACGTCGCTCGGGGGACACCCGGGGGAATCGCCATGTCCAGGCCGCTTCGTATCGATGCGCCCGGCCGCCGCGCCACCCAAAGTGGATCGTCAAGAAGACCCTCGGAGTCCTCCAGTCCAGCGCGCAGGAGGAACTCAACGACGTCATGGCCTGAGTGGGCTAGACCAGGATCTGACCGCGCCGTAACCCGTCGACCGCCGGTACCCAGCTGTGGATGCACAGCTATCGGAGCACTCGCCATACCTAAAGGGTGCGTCATGCCGCCTACGCGAGCCTCGGAACGTCTGAGCAGGCACGGCGGCTCTCACACTCACTTCTTCGGCTGACACTCGCGCTGGGCAAATCGAGCGCACGACGAGCGAAATCGCTACAACACCCCCGCATCTACATGGCGCACGAGAGACTGGGCGCCGAGCCAGAAAGGACGTGGGATCATCGTCATCATGCCGAATCCCAAAGCTGCCCCTCGCCCGCTGACCGTTGCCGGGCTCTTCGCCGGCATCGGCGGCGTCGAGTGTGGACTCCAGGCAGCTGGCATGCAGACCAAGCTGCTCTGCGAATGGTGGGAGCCAGCGCAGGCAGTGCTTGAGCATCGATTTCCTGACACTCCCCTGCACGATGACATCCAGACTCTGTCCCACTTGCCCGAAGTCGACGTAGTGACCGCTGGCTTCCCGTGCACCGACCTGTCTCAAGCAGGCCGAACGGCTGGTATCCATGGGGAAGCGTCAGGCATGGTCAAGCATCTCTTCAAGCTGCTGGCCGACGCCTCACCTCGATGGGTGGTCATCGAGAACGTTCGCAACATGCTGTCGCTGGACCGTGGCACGGCCATGGAGTACCTGGTCGGCGAGTTTGAACGTCTCGGCTATACATGGGCCTACCGCCTGGTGGACTCTCGCTTCACCGGAGTACCTCAGCGGCGACACAGAGTGATCTTCGTTGCCTCCCGAACCGACGACCCCCGCGCAGTACTCTTCGCCGAAAACGCTGGCGAGCTCCCTGAGAGTGAGTACAAAGAAGACGCGTTTGGCTTCTACTGGACGGAAGGCAATACGGGCCTTGGATGGGCTAAGGATGCCCTCCCCACACTCAAGGGAGGCTCCGGGCTCGGCATCCCCTCCTCGCCAGCCATGTGGATCCCCGGAGCCCCGTCCGGTCGAGCGATCGTCACGCCTCGTATCGAGGACGCCGAAGCACTCCAGGGGTTTCCGCGAGGCTGGACCGAAGCCGCTCTCAAGAAGGCCAAGCCAGGAGTCCGGTGGAAGCTGGTCGGCAACGCCGTCACCGTGGGCGTATCCGAGTGGCTCGGAAACCGCCTCCTCCGACCAGGCATGTACGACGAAGCAGGCCAGGCCTTCTTGCTCAAGGGAATGCGATGGCCAACAGCGGCCTGGGGGAACGCCGAAGAGCGCTGGGAGGCTCCCGTGGGCCTATGGCCGGTGCGAAACCCCTACCAGCACCTGCTTGAGGTCGTCGATGCCAGCAAGGCCGCGCCTTTGAGCCTCCGAGCGACGGCTGGCTTCCACGGACGGCTCCTCAAGAGCCGGCTGCGTTACAAGGACGAGTTCTCCGAGGCGCTGGGGCTGCACAGCAAGCACATGTCTGAGCCCGTTCCCGTCTCGTAGCACGTCTGTCCTGCTGTCCTGGGGACATGTGGCGCTTGCCCCAGGGCAGTACGGAAAATGTGCTCCGCATGGGTGAGTAACTGCCTAAGATCCAGCTATGTCTCACGACGAGAATCTGACGGCGCTTTGGCAGTTGATTGACACCCAGCACACGTCGACGAGCTCCCACAAATACGACGTGGCCGAGAGGACGATTGGCAGCCTCGTCGGCGACACCTCACCGCAGATTTACTACTTCACCTATATCAGCAGGGTGAGTAATTTCAGCGTTCGCGCCTCACAATCGACAGGCGCACTGAAATCCGATGCGGTTGTGGCTTTGATCCAACGCCGCACCGAGGACTCAAAAACTCACAGGGCAGCGCGCACCTTTGTTGAGCGCACAGGTAAACCCGTATTCCTCTTGCAAAGAGAGGCAGAAGAGAGCAAGAAGTGGTTTCCGATTGGCGGCTACGCACTCTCAGTTGATTCCCGCGGCCAAGCACTCCTGAGCAACCTCACCAAAACCTTTGGCGGTCCATCTCATGTGACGATTGACGCAAGCCAAGAGTTCACCGCCGTGAATGCAGTAAAATACCTTGAGAGCCTGGGAATTAGCGGATCCGCGATAGGATCCGCACTTTCCGGTTGGCATGATCTAAGAAGCCTGCTGGACACTGCCACTAAAAGCTCTATGGGACTTTCGGCCGCAGAAGCAGCAATTGTCGCTCGGCGGCGTGAGATCGTTGCCGAGCTCAAAGAAATGATCGCTGAAAAGTCGGTGACGGAACGAGACCTTCATCGGAAAATCCACGGAAACTATTGGATTTTTGGAGGCAAGTACACCGGCGTGTCCGAGCGGAATGGCCTCATCCCAATGGATGAGTACGATGTACCCCTGTTCTGCGCCGATGGCTCGATTCACATCGTCGAACTAAAAGGTTCCCACATCCCTTCGCTCGTTGAGCGTTACAGATCTCACTTGATTCCTGGCACACAAGTACATCAGGCAGTGGGCCAGGCGCTCAATTACTTACGCGATCTTGACGAAGTAGGATCCGCAATGGAGAGCTACTATAAAAGGAACGGATTCGAGTACGACCTCTGCCGCGCGCGGGCGACGGTCGTGATCGGTAATCCCGCGTTCGTGAACATTCCCGAGGATAAAAAGCGAAAGTTCGAAGCCGTAACGCGACAGATGGTTGACCAGACCATCCGGACCTACAACGGCTCGATCAACCGCATCGAGGTTCTGACCTGGGCAGACCTCTTGGATGCAGCCGACAGATCTCTTACGTTCGAGGGAGAGAATGGTGGCCATCTCGCGAATCCCAGCCCCGACGACACAGCATCAACGATCTTTTGATCTTTAACGGCCGCGACCCCGTCGGGCGGTAGGCAAAGAGCCGCCCGACGGGACAACGCGACTCGTAATCGCTCAAGCTGTGGCGCGTCCGGTACCGGCCTACACCTCGTCTTCTCCGCTGCTGCGACTCTGTCGCCACCGCTCAGCATCTGCTTCGAACAGCTCGCGCGTCTGTCGCAACAGAGCCTCCATGTCGGACGCGCTCTTGCCCTCGATTTCGACTGTGCGGTCTCCCAGCTCGACACGGATCCGGGCGCCTTGGTGACGGTTGGCGACAGCCTCGATGGCAGTCCGCAAAGTCATCCAGGCGCCGCTGTCACGCATCATCAGCGCAACGATGAGAAGTTGCCCAGAGTCGATACTGAACTCTGCTCCGTAGCTGGCATCTGCCCCTTGTGCTTCCAGCTCTGCCAGAAGTTCGCGGGCAAGGCCCGGCGTCGCTCGCAGCTTGACCTGGTCGAACATGGCGGCAGGATCAAGGCGGAGTCGGAGAACACCTGGGGCAGCAGGCGGGGGCTGGGGCATGAAGTCGTGGCCATGCGTCATGACTCAAGGCTAGGCGGGGCGGCAGGTTCAACATCCGGCGGTCGACAAAACTCGTCGGACGTCGCCGCTTCGCGAGCTGCGGCGTCATCGGAGGCTGGCCCGCAGCACAACGCGCGCTCAAGGTCGGCGTCATTCCGAAGGGAGAGAAGTAGAGCCGTGGACATCAGACCGGAACGGCGCCTGACAGCTGTCCGCCCCCGTGTGGCAGGTACTCGCTCTTGTTGATGAGGCCAGCAAGTTCTGGGGCCCGGCCTCACTGGCCCCCAGACTCGGTCGGTGTCGCTCAGCGCGCACAGGACTCGTCACGGCTGGGCGCGGGTCAGGCCGCGAAGGGTAGCTGCGCTGGCATTAAGGTGGTGGAAGCCATGCACCACAGGGCACGTTTCGCCCTAAGCGAGCCGTCCGGACACCAGGGCCCACCGTTAGCCGCCGCGCCAATTTACAGCGGGCCGAGTGCAATCTCGTCCACCTGCGGGTTCCTATGGAAATGCCCTCGCTGGGGGCACATGAGGGAACGAACGCGCTGCCAGTTGCTTCGACGCGTCATCGGGCCCGCTCCTCACGTGCCACGCTACAGATGCAAGGCCGAGGGGAACACCACCCGGCCAACCGCGGAAGCGACCATTGCCGCCCCCTTCGGCAGTTCCACTTCCGAGAGAGCCTTCCAGGCAGCGAGAGTGAGTCGACTGAGCTCCGGTATCCGCTGCGAATGGTTGGCACCGCGGGAACGGCTTCGCGTGAGATTCCGCGGCTGCCAGTCGCCGGAAGTTCGCCGTCGGCGGCTGTTCAACGGAGGAGTTGTCGCCACTTGGAGCGTGTGCTCCAGCGCAAGGCCGCAGACCGCGGAACTCATCGCTTCGACCTCCACCTGCTCGGACGCCGGCGCCTCGCAGAGCAGCAGTGGCCATCGGATCACCACCACCCTCTCCCAGACCTCAGGAGGCACCGTGTTGGCCAGGTGATGGCTCTCGCCCACTGGAAGGTCCCGCAGGCGACGCTCCGCCTCCTGCGTCTGCCCTACGTAGCAGAGCCCTGCTCCTGACGCGAACACTCCATAGAGCACGGGGCCCACCGTGACAGAGCTTTCTGCATGCGCCTCGGTCAGGAGGACCCCCACTCGGTGAGCGAACTGATACCGGCGCTCCTGCCACCGCGCCAGCAGCGAGGCATCCCCGAGCAGAGTCGTCAGCGACGATCGCCAGGCGCGAAAGGCGTCCTCATGTACCTGATCACTCATGGGGACTTGCCTCAAGAGATCATCCACACACCGCAGCGTAGACCTTTCACTGATTGATGACTGTCTTGAGAGAGCCGCAACCCAACACCACTTTCACACCCTGCCATCCCGCCACTGCCCCCTACCAGCCGTCGGCCCGGACGGACGCCGCGGCACATGGCACGCGCCGACCCGAGCGCCGTCCTGTTCGGGAAACGCCCCGAGTGCCTGGAGTGCCCCAAGTGCGCCTGTGTGTCAGTAGGTTGCCCTAGAGTCGGGTCCGTGGATGACTTCTTCGACGTCTTTGCAGCTCAGGCTCAGCGCAATGGTCTGGAGCAGACGGTGCTCAAGTTCCAGAAGCGGTTCGACCCGGACGAGATCGAGGGCTACGTCCGGGAGTTTCAAAGGCGTGCGGAATCGGTCCGGGTGGGTTACCCGCCGAAGATCCTTGCCGCACCAGGGATGAAGCCCTGGTATCCGGGGCCGTTGGCGGACGATCCGTATTGGGTGCCATACGCCGAGTTCCTGCGACAGGACGGCTGGCCCACGGATCGCTTGGAGGTGCTGGACGAGGCGTCCTCGAAGATCATCGCGTACACCAACGACCCCTCGCACGCGACGTTCTTGACGAAGGGTTTGGTCGTTGGGCACGTGCAGTCGGGAAAGACGACGAACTACACGGCGGTGATCGCGAAGGCGGCCGACGTGGGGTACCGGTTGATCATTGTGCTGTCCGGCATCCACAACGGGTTGCGCCGGCAGACCCAGGAGCGGTTGGCCGAGCAACTATTGGCCCGCAAGGACGACGGGTGGTTCACCCTGACGTCCGCGGAGGCGGACTTCGAGGAGCAGAACTCCAAGGCGGCCGCGTATCTGCATCAAAGCGGCACCGGAGTGACCCTGTGCGTGGTTAAGAAGAACCACAAACGGCTGCAGCGGTTGATCGAGTGGCTCAGGCCTGCGGTCAAGGCCGGGACGTTCGCCGACCTGCCGGTGCTGATCATCGACGACGAGGCCGACCAAGCGAGCGTGGATACCCCCATCATCAATCCGCAGATCCGCCAGTTGCTCGACCTGTTCGACAAGCGGACCTACCTGGGCTACACCGCCACCCCCTTCGCCAACGTGCTCATCGACCCCTCGGCCGGTGATCTGTACCCGGAGACGTTCATCCTCAGCCTGCCGCAGCCGGACGGATATTTCGGCGCCGAGAAGATCTTCGGCCGGGAGGCGGTCGAGGGAGAGGCGACGGGCAGTGATCTCGACGGCCACGACATGATCCGCATCGTTCCCGCCGCCACGGTCGAACGGCTGCGGCCGCGCCGGCGGGCAGACACCGCCGGCTTCGCCCCGACCATGACCGACGAACTGACCGCGGCGGTGCACTACTTCTGGCTGGCGACCGCGGCCCGCCGCTGCCGCGGGGACAACGAGCACTCCACCATGCTCGTGCATCCCAGCATGCAGACGGTGGTGCACGAGGCCTACCGGGAGCCGCTGGAGCGGATGCGGCAGGCCATGATCGACGCCTTGGAGCAGGACGACGAGGAGGTGGTGGGGCGGTTGCGCCAGCAGTGGGAGGAGGAGAGCCGCAAGGTTCCCGCCGCTCAGTTCGGCAATCGTTTCGTCCCCTTCAACGAACTGCGCGAGCACCTGTCCGGCGTCGTGGCGCAGACCGATGTAGTCCTCGACAACCACCGCAGCCGCGACCGATTGGACTACTCCGGGCCCGAGCCGGTGGTGGCGATTGCGGTGGGTGGCAACACCCTCTCGCGGGGCTTGACTCTCGAGGGTCTGGTGGTGAGCTTCTTCGTCCGTTCGGCCCGCACCTACGACACGCTGCTGCAGATGGGCCGCTGGTTCGGGTTCCGTCCCGGCTACGAGGACCTGCCCCGGATCTGGATGACGCAGCAGCTCAAGGAGTACTTCCGGCATCTGGCGACGGTCGAGCACGAAATCCGCCTGGACATCAGGCGTTATGAGGAGGACGACATCCCGCCCGGCGAGGTGGGGGTGCGCATCCGCACGCACCCGGTGTTGAACGTGACGGCGAAGATGGGGCGGGCCCGGACGGCATACGCCTCCTACGGCGGCCGCCGGGTGCAGACCCGCTACTTCCCCGAGGACGAGCGGGAGTGGCTGTCCGGCAACTTGCGCGCGGCTCGCACCCTGGTCGGCGACGCGCTCCGCGACGGCGCGGCGCTGGACGACCGCGGCACCGGGGAGGTGCTTTTGCGCGACGTGGACGTGCGTCACGTCCTGCACTTCCTGGAGAGCTATCGAGTGCACGAGGACTCGCCGGACCTTGAGCCGCGTCTGATCCGCGCTTATATTGAGACCGAGAACCGGCGTTCGCCGCAAAGCCTGCTCAGTTGGACCGTCGCCGTCATGGGCGGCCCCGCCGCGGACGCCCGGCACGTGGTGGAGCTCGACGAGCGCGTGCGGGTCGGCACCATCAACCGGTCCAAGTTGAAGGACAGCGGCGGTGCGAAGGCCGACATCAAGACGCTGATGACGAAGGAGCACCGGGTCGTCGACATGGACGTGCCCGCGGCCGAGGCGCGCCGCCGGTCCGAGGCGGGCCTCGTGGCGCTGCGCAACGACCACCCGGACTTCCAGGATCGGGGTCTGCTCCTGCTGTATCCGATCGCCAAGGACTCCCCGCCCGACGAGGCCAACCGGGACACCCGTCGGCCGCTTCAGGCCGTCGAGCACGTCGTCGGCGCCGCCTTCGTCTTCCCGGGCAACTCCAAGGACACCGTCCCCAACCGGTACGTGCAGGTGGGCGTCGACCACCAGGCGGTCGACGACGCGGAGTACGACGACCAGGCCCACGCCCTCGACGACGAGGCGGATGACGCATGAGCGGCGCGGACACCGACTGGCGGCGCGAGCTGCGATTCACCTGGCCGGTGGTGGGGGCCAGGCGGATAGCTGGCGAGCACATGACGATGGCGCCGATCGGCCTGGCCGTGACGGCAGGCGAGGTACAGGTGGGACTGGACGCCCGGGGGGATCGCCATCTGCTGCTGCCCGTCACCCGCCCGGAGGAGGTCCACGAGGACCTGCGCTCGGCGCACGTGCGGCTCAAGCGGGACAGTCTGCGGGTCGAGGGCCGGATGCAGCACTACGCGGACCTGGTCTGCCACCGCACGGACCTGGGCGACCTCTTCGACGACGTGGTCAGCGAGGTCCTGCAGCGCCTGGCCGAGGACGGCGGCGCTCCCGCGCAGACCTGCCGGCAGACCCTGGACGCCTGGCGGGAGATGTTCCAGGGCCGCGGAGGGCGGTTGGCGATCTCCGAACAGCGCGGTTTGTTTGGAGAGTTGACCGTTCTGGAGCACGTCCTGCACGGCGATGCGTTCCTGCGGCCCACTCAGATCTGGACCGGGCCCGACCGGCTGCCCCACGACTTCCGCCTTCCCGGCACTTGGGATGTTGAGGTCAAGACGCTGGGTCGGGGCGGCTCCACGGTGGAGATCCACGGTCTGGACCAGCTGGCCCCTCCGCCCGGCGGCCGGTTGACGCTGGTCCTGGTCCGCCTGGTCGAGGACGCGTCCGGTACGTCGCTGCCCGAGCTCGCCGAGCGTGTGGTGGCCGCGGCCGCCGACTCCCGCGGCGTGATCGAGCAGTTGGCCAGGGCCGGATACAGTACGGCGGACGCGGATCTGTACGCCGCCGCGCGCTACGGCCGGCCTCGGCTGCTCGGGCTCGCCGTCGACGCTGGCTTCCCTGCCCTGACACCGGCTGGCCTCCGCGGCCCCCTGCCACCCGGCATCGACGCCGTCCGCTACACCCTGGACGTGGCTGATCGCCTGCCCGACGCCCTCGACCACGAACAGGTCGTGGCCCGGCTCGAGGGGCGGTCGACGCCGTGAATGCTCCCCGGTGGTGGCCCCAGCCCTCCGCCCCTGAGGGTGCCTCCGATGCGGAGGGCATCCGCAAACAGCTCGGCCGCCCCGACCTGGATCCCCTGCAGGTCCTGGTGCGAGAGGCCGCGCAAAACACCTGGGACGCCCGCCTGGGCACCGGGGAGGTCGGTTTCGATCTCGCGCTTGCCCGACCGGGCAAGTCCGGTCTGGCACCCTGGATCGACGCCCTGTTGCCGGTGTTCGGCGACGATGCGTCGCTGGGCCTGGCTGCAGTGCTGCACGACCCTGACACTGTGCTGCTGACAATCAGCGACCGCGGCACCGGTGGTCTGGGCGGCCCACTGCGGGGCGACCGCGTGTACCACGGCAGTGCAGACTTCGTGGGACTTGTCCGCGACATCGGCCGCACCAACCGCCGTGCGCACAGCGGGGGGACGTACGGATTCGGCAAGGGCGTGCTGTTCACCACCAGCGCGGCTGGCACCATCCTGGTGCGCACCCGATGCCGGTGGCAGGGCCGCGTCCAGACCCGACTGATCGCCGCCGCGCTGGGAACCGGCTTCGACCACGACGAGCGCTGTTACACCGGCCGCCACTGGTGGGGATGCATCGCCGAGGACAACATCCCCGACCCGCTGCTGGACGAGGATGCCGACGCCGTCGCCGACGCCCTGGGCCTGCCGGCGCGCGCTGGCGACGAACTAGGCACCGACATCGTGATCGTGGGTGCCCGGCTCGGCTCGAGCGCCCCCGTGGAGGCTGACGAACTCGAGCGCCCCCGCACGACGGAGGAAGCCGCCCAATTCCTCGGCTCCTCCATGCTCTGGGAGCTGTGGCCCGTGCTGATCGACAACGCCCCGGGCGCCGCGCGCATGCGCTGCCGCGTCAGCGTCGATGGCCGGCCGCTGGACCTGCCCGACCCGGGCCGGGTCCCCCGGCTGCAGCCGTTCATCCGCGCCCATCGCAGCGCCCACACCGACGGGCGCCACGTGCGCAGCAGGAATCCAGCCGTCGACCTTGGCCGCTTCGCCCTCGAGGCATTCATGACGCCGGTGCGCCCGCACTGGACGGACGTCGCCGCCCCCACCATGGGGCCCATGCACCACTGCGCCCTGATGCGGCAGGCGGGACTGGTGGTGCACTACCGACCGGGCCCCCAACTCCCCGACAGCGATGTCTCCTACGGCGCGGTCTTCCGCACCGCGGTCGGGGTGGACGACGCCTTCGCTGCCGCCGAGCCGCCCACCCACGACGCCTGGGTGCCCAAGAACATGCCTGACCCCGACGCCAGGAAGCTGGTGCGCTCGGCGCTGCGCACGATCGATAACCGCATGCGCGAGTACGCCCTCGCCGAACCCGAACGGGTGTCGGCCGCTGGCCCCCAACCGCCGTTGGGCGCCCTGTCCCACCGCTTCGCTTCCCTGGTGCCCACCAGCACCGGCCAGGGCGCCGACCATCTGCCCCCCGCCCCAGGGCGGCCAGGGGGCGGGGGAACGGGCAGCCTACTGCGCACCCTCGCCCCGCCCCGACTCGTCGAGATCGACGGCGTCTTCTACGTCATCACCGATATCACCGTCTCCTCGGCCGCCGCCCCCATCCGCGTCCTGGCGATGGCTTCAGTGGCCCTGGACCACGGCAGCGAGAACGATCCACCGGCCGGCGCGATCGGCCCGGAGGTGGTGGGCTTTCGCAGCCCCGACGCGGCGGAGATGCGCGCGGGTGACGTTCTGAACCTCACCGCTGCCGACCGACGCGACTGGGTGGTGGTGGTGCGCCCAGTCGCGGGTGCCGCCACACGAGTCCGCGTCAGCGCGCACCTCATGCAGGAAGGAGCCCGCTGATGGCACACGACATCATGCCGTTCCTGCAGCCCGCCCCTCAGGTCCTGACATGCGGACCCTGGCAGATCGACGACGCCGAGGGCACCCGCGAGCTGCCCGTGCTGCTGCCGGACTGGGACCCCCAGGCCGACCTGGCCCTTTCCCGTCATGTCACCGTCGACCACTCCCGGGCGCTGGCCGACTGCAGGTTGCCCGCCGAGACCCCGCTTGCCCTGGTCGTCGACTGGCACTCCTCAGCCGCGCACTACACGGGATCGGCGTTCCGCCGCCTTGTGGTTGACGCGACGACCCTGACCCTACAGATCAAACTGTCGGGCACCGACCTCGGCGGCACCCTCGTGATCCACACACGCCTGGTGCTCGCCGACGACGTCCCCCGCCCCGAGGCGGCGCCTCCCTTCACTCCCCACCACGCTGGGGAGATCCTGTGCGAGCAGAGCTCAGAAGTCCGCCTGGAGGGCAGTGCTTCCCGCTTCCCGATCTCTGTGATCGACTTCTCGCTGCACGGCTTCGACGAGGACGCCCGATGGGCGCTAGGCCTGCCCGACGACCCCGCCATCCCCGTCACCGGCGGCATCCGCCTCTACCTCAACCGGACCGACACCGAGCTAGTCGCCGCCGCCACCCGGGCAGCAACCCCCACCTCGATGCAACGCCGTCTGCTCGAGACGATGTACGACGACGTCGCCCGCCAACTGGTGGAAGCCTGCCTGCGCCCCGCCTGGCGCGACGCCGTCACCGACGCGGCCGACGAACCTGGCAGCCTGGCCGAAAGCCTGACGGTATTGGTCTCCAATCTGTTCCACGGCGCGTCACTGCAAACCGTGGCTACCTGGCGCGAGGCCGAACCCTCCGTTTTCGCCGCCGCCCTGCAGGGCGCCCTGCGCCGCCAGCATCAAGTGCGCCGGGAGACGCCATGAGCCTGCTATATCCACGGATCACCCCCGCCGAGGCCACGACTCTCCTGGCCCACTACATGACTCTGACCCCACAGGACATCAGAAACCACGCCGGTCACTCCCCCACCGCCTTCTACGGCACCACCGGCGGCACGCCCGTCACCTCAACCCTCCTCGACCATCTCGCCGACACCCTGCGCGACTGCGCACGGCACGCCGGTCACCCCACACCACCCGACGACCACAACAAGATCCTCTTCGATCGGGCCGCGGCTAAAGCCCTGCACACCACGATGGACATCACCCCCTCTGAGGCCGGCCAAGGCGACATGTGGACCTACCTCGCCACCTGCCTCGTCCCCGACGTCACCGCCTGGCGCTTTGGTACCCGCACCCCCGAACGCTGGATCGGCACCGGCCTGGTCCGTCACACCCTCGCCCGCCTGTGGTGGCAGGCCCATGCCCTCGCCGAGACCCGCGACGGCGTCACCCACTACGACCTGCTAGACCGACTTACCGAGTCTGACCTCAACCAGATCTTCGAACGCCGCACCATCGGCGGCACACCACCCCTCGCCCGCGCCCTCGCCCGCGAACTGACCGCCCCCCATCTCACCACCTTGCCTGTCCCCCGCCGTGCCATCGTCCGCGACACCACCAAACGGCTACGTCGCCTCCTGCCCTACACCTCCTTCACCTCCCTCGACGAAACCGTCATCCAAATCAGAATCCACACTCTCGTCGCCCAATCCATCCAAGCCCTCCAACACGCCAGCACCCGCCCCTGACCCCACCCGCCAACAACCACTGCCGCATCGGCTGCCCAGCCCTCTGAGCTGCTCAAGGGAGTATCGGCAGACTTACTGTGGGTTCCGTCCGCCATCGGTGACCTGCGACTCTTCCTGTGCAAGCCGCTGTGGGGGGACGCCTGGGGGGAACCAGGGCCGAATTCCTGGCCGCCTCACTGGACTGCGGACTTCCAACCCCCGTTCGGTACGCGTAAGAGATCACCGTGAGATCCACGTCCTCCACAACCCACGGTGACGTGCAATGGAGGACGCCACCAGATGTCGCAGGCTCCTCCCCCGTGCGGTCCAACTCGATCGAATGCACGACGACCAACGCGTTGACCGGGTAGTACTTCCGCTGCTTTTCAACCTCTGCGCGCGTGAGAATCACCTCCAGCCCGGCAGAAGTCGTTCCCTTGACCTCGACGTGCAGCCGTCGTTCGCCCCTTGTGAGTAGAAGGTCGAAGGACTCCCGGTTACCGACGTCCTTAACGTTCCATCCCTGCGCCTCGAAGTACGCCGTCGCCGCAGCCACGCTGTGCCGCTCGATCGCGCTCCGCTCCCCTGCGGTGAGCCGAAAACCCTGGCCGGAACGCATGGGACGCGCAGCCCTACGGGTACGCCGTCCCGCCACGGAGGCGGCAGCGCGCTCGGCTTCCAGTACCTCGGGAGCTGGGTCACCCGGGATGTGCGGGGCCAAGTCGCTCCCGTGGCACGCCCCAAGATGCTCAAACTCCCTGAAGTTCTCGAAGAGATCGACATGAGCCGAGCCGCTTTCTACCGCATGCGCGCCCGTGGACACGCCCCGAAGCTCAGCAAACTCCCCAACGGCCAGATCCGCGTCAGCCGCGCCGATCTCGACGCCTGGTGGGAAAGCTGCGCGGACCGCGCAGCCTGACACCGCCCGCCTTAGCCCGCCCGACCGGGGCGGGCTTTTCGCTGCCTGGAGAACCATGCCCCTCACCTTTGATGTTCGGATCTACGCCATCGAGACCCGGCGAGACCGCCCGAAGCCCTACCGCGTTCGTTGGCTGGTGGGCGCGCAGAAGCATTCCAAGAGCTACACGGTCAAAGCCCAGGCAGACGGTCGCCGTTCGGAACTGATGACGGCCCTTCGGAAGGGCGAGCAGTTCGACGAGGAGTCGGGGCTGTCCGCCTCCGAGCTGCGTGCCTTGAGCGGGTCCGTGACCTGGTACGAGCACACTCGGGCCTACGTAGGCCGCCGGTGGAAGGGGCTCCCCGCCAAATCGCGGCGCAATGACGCTGATGCGCTCGCAACCATCACACCGGCTCTGGTGAAGAACGCGGCCGGGCAACCGCACCCGAAAACGCTCCGCGCTGCCCTTTACGGTTGGGCCTACAACAAGGGGCGGTGGGACCAGGAGCCTCCCGAGGACATCGCGGCGGCGCTGCGGTGGATCGAGAAGAACTCTCTGCCCGTCTCCGCGCTTGAGGACCCCGCCACGCTCCGTCTGGCGCTCGATGCCCTCTCCACGCTGATGAACGGCAAGTCCGCCGCCGCTCGTACGGCCCGCCGCAAACGAGCCTGCCTCAGTGACGTGCTCGGACTCGCTGTCGAGCGCCGATACTTCAGCATCCCTGTGAATCCGCTCGCCACGGTCAAGTGGACCCCGCCTAAATCCGTAGAGGAGGTGGATCTGGAGAGCGTGGCGAACCCAAAGCAGGTACGGAACTTGCTCGCAGGGGTTCGAGGCCAGGGAGACCGCGGGGCCCACTTGGAAGCGTTCTTCGGCTGTCTCTACTACGCCGCCATGCGGCCGGCCGAAGCTGTGGCCCTGAAGCGTAATCAATGCCACCTCCCGAAGCGCGGGTGGGGCACTTTGACGCTGCGCGGCGGAATCGTCCACGCAGGGCGCGACTGGACGGACACCGGAGACGCCCACCAGGCCCGTCACCTGAAGGCGAGAGCCGTGAAGGAAACCCGCGCGGTGCCGATCCCCCACACTTCGTGGCGATGCTGCGGTGGCACATCGAGCGGTACGGCGCCGCGCCCGACGGACGCCTGTTCCGTACGAACCGGGGTGGTGTGATTCAAGACACAGGCTATGGGGAGGTCTGGGCGGCGACTCGCGCGGAGGTGCTGACCTCAGAGGAGGTGACGTCACCGCTAGCACGGCGCCCCTACGACCTGCGGGCCGCGGGAGTCTCCTTCTGGCTCTACAGCGGAGTGGACCCGATGGAGGTGGCCCGTCGCGCGGGCCACTCGGTGGCGGTGCTGCTCAGGGTCTACGCGAAGGTGCTCGCGCGCGCTGCGGACCGGGCCAACGTCCAGATCGAGGCCAGCCTCCGGGAGTGGCACGACTAGGCCCGTCCCCTGGGGGACGGGTGGGGGACACGCGCTGGTCACGCCTGGGATTCACCCGAGACAGGGTGAGACAAGTCGCGCATTTCGACGGCTCACCGAAGATCAGCGTTCGAAAAAAAGGAAACCCCTCCGCCCTGCGTTTCCGCAGTTCGGAGGGGCTTTTCCCAAGTGTGGCGGCGCCAGGATTCGAACCTGGGAAGGCTGAGCCACACCGCCTGGGTCGCTGCCTGGAACGGTCCGCCTGTGGGGCGGTGCTCTGTGGCAACGACGTAAACGATACCTGATGGACAGGGGTGCTTCGCCACCCGATTGATCGGCCCCCGGCGCGGGGGCGGTGGCTAGGCTTTGCGGATGCGGCCAGGGATCGAAGGCCGTGCACCAGCTGAGTACGCAGACCCCGATACAAGGAGCCACAGGACATGGCCGACTCCAGTTTCGACATCGTCTCGAAGGTCGAGCGGCAGGAGGTCGACAACGCCCTCAACCAGGCCGCCAAGGAGATTTCGCAGCGCTACGACTTCAAGGGCACGGGCGCCTCCATCGCCTGGTCCGGCGAGAAGATCCTGATGGAGGCGAACGGCGAGGAGCGGGTCAAGGCGATCCTCGACATCTTCCAGTCCAAGCTGATCAAGCGCGGCATCTCGCTGAAGTCGCTGGACGCGGGTGAGCCGCAGCTGTCCGGCAAGGAGTACAAGATCTTCGCGTCGATCGAGGAGGGCATCTCCCAGGAGAACGCGAAGAAGGTTGCCAAGATCATCCGCGATGAGGGCCCCAAGGGCGTCAAGGCGCAGGTGCAGGGCGACGAGCTGCGGGTCAGCTCGAAGAGCCGTGACGACCTCCAGGCCGTGCAGGCGCTGCTCAAGGGGCAGGACTTCGACTTCGCCGTGCAGTTCGTGAACTACCGGTAGGCGCCAGCACGTACTGGTGATCGTTTGTCGTACGACGCCGAAGGGCGGGCATCCCGTGGGGTGCCCGCCCTTGCTGCTGGCCGCAGATCGGGGGATCGCCGCCCTGGGCGGCGTGCGTGACTCAGCGGCGCGCGTGACTCAGCGGCGTGAGTGGCCGAAGAGGATGCGGTAGGCGACGAGGAGGACGAGTGAGCCGCCGACGGCCGCCGCCCAGGTCGCTCCGTCGTAGACGTCGGTGGCTATCGGGCGGTCGAAGTACCGGGCGGAGAGCCAGCCGCCGATGAAGGCGCCCGCGATGCCGATGAGGGTCGTGCCGATGAAGCCGCCCGGGTCACGGCCGGGCAGCAGGATCTTGGCGACGACACCGGCCACGAGCCCCAGAACGATCCAGCTGATGATGCCCATGCGGTGAACCTGCCCCTCTGTCGTGCTGATGTCCTGTAGGACGCCAGGGGCGTGGGGCGTGGTTGCGGTGATCGGCGGGGTGCGGCGTATGCCACAACCGGGGCTCCGGGGCCGGGAGGTGCGCTAGCGAGCGGCGAACGGCTGGTCCGTACGCACGATTTCGCGGCCGAGCGGCATCAACGACACCGGGATCAGCTTGAAGTTGGCGATGCCCAGCGGGATGCCGATGATCGTGACGCACAGGAGGAAACCGGTGACGATGTGGCCGAGGGCGAGCCACCAGCCCGCGAGGATCAGCCACAGGACGTTCACGATGCAGGAGGGCGCGCCCGCGTCGCGGCGCTCGACCGTCGTGTATCCGAAGGGCCACAGGGCATAGCGGCCGATCCGGAAGCTGGCCACCCCGAAGGGGATGCCGATGATCGTGATGCACAGGAGCACCCCGGCCAGGAGATAGCCGAGGAACATCCAGAAGCCGCACAGGACGAGCCAAATGACGTTCAGAATTGTCTTCACTGGTTGCGACCTGCCATCTGCTCGAGCCGGGCAATGCGCTCCGCCATCGGCGGATGCGTGGAGAACATCTTGGACATGCCCTGCCCCGGACGGAAAGGGTTCGCAATCATCATGTGACTCGCCGTCTCAAGTCGCGGCTCGGGCGGCAGCGGCAGTTGCTTCGTGCCCGCGTCCAGTTTGCGCAGGGCGCTCGCGAGGGCCAGCGGGTCCCCCGTGAGCTGCGCGCCGGAGGCGTCCGCCTCGTACTCCCTGGAGCGGCTGATCGCGAGTTGGATGACCGAGGCGGCCAGCGGGCCCAGGAGCATGATCAGCAGCATGCCGAAGATGCCCGGTCCGTCGTTGTCGTTCGATCTGCCGACCGGGATCAGCCAGGCGAAGTTGACCAGGAACATGATCACCGAGGCGAGTGCGCCGGCGACCGACGAGATCAGGATGTCACGGTTGTAGACGTGGCTGAGCTCGTGCCCGATGACGCCCCGCAGCTCGCGCTCGTCGAGGAGGCGCAGGATGCCGTCGGTGCAGCACACCGCGGCGTTGCGCGGATTGCGGCCGGTCGCGAAGGCGTTCGGCGCCTCGGTGGGCGAGATGTAGAGCCGGGGCATGGGCTGGCGGGCCTGCGTGGAGAGTTCGCGGACCATGCGGTACAGCTCGGGCGCCTCGAATTCGCTCACCGGGCGGGCGCGCATGGCGCGCAGGGCCAGCTTGTCGCTGTTCCAGTACGCGTAGGCGTTGGTGCCGAGGGCCACGAAGACCGCGACGATCAAGCCCGTACGTCCGAAGAAACTGCCGATGACGATGATGAGAGCGGACAGTCCCCCGAGGAGTACGGCGGTCTTCAGCCCGTTGTGCCGACGGTGCACGGTACGCCCTCCTGTGGTGCTTGGGGGAACCCTCTGGTTACTGGTGCTTCCACTCTTCAGTGGACCCTCCCGTACTGGTCAACGCCAGGCGGGGAGCACTAGTTCCCTTGTGCGCGCAGGAGCGGTGTGGGCCGCTCGGGTGACGCCCGGGCGGCCCGTAGGAGGACGGATCGCGGACGGATCGCGGACGGATCGCGGACGGATTCCCGCCGGGCCTCCCGCCCGGTGCCCGCCGGAGTCCTGCCGGAGGCCCGTCAGAGTCCCGTCAGAAGAGGCCGGTGTCGGAGAACCGCAGGACGAGTTGCGGCGCCCCGGAGAGCGCGATGCCGAGGACCGCGGTCAGGGCGATGGCCGCCGTGAGAGGGGCAGGAACGCGGTGCTTGACCGGTTCGCCCTCGGGGGCGCGGAAGAGCAGCGCGGTCCACTGGAGGTAGTAGAAGAGCGCGATCACCACGTTCACGGCCATCACCACGGCGAGCCAGCCGAGGCCCGCGTCGACCGCCGCCGAGAAGACGGTGACCTTCGCGAAGAGGCCGATGATGCCCGGCGGCAGCCCCGCGAGGCAGAGCAGGAAGAAGCCGAGCACCAGGGCCGCGAGAGGGCTCTTCGCGTACAGGCCGCGGTAGTCGCTGACCCGGTTCAGGCGCGCGGTGCGGCCGACCAGGGCGGCGACGGCGAAGGCCCCCAGGTTCACGGCCGCGTACATCAGGGCGTACGCGACGGTGGAGCCGACGGCCTTCTCGGCCTCCGCGGGGTTGTCGGCGTAGCCGGCCGCGGCGATCGGCACCAGGAGGTATCCCGCCTGGCCGACCGAGGACCAGGCGAGCAGGCGGACCGCGCTGTACGCGCGCGTGGCCTGCTGGCGCAGCGCCGCCACGTTGCCCGCGGTCATGGTGAGCGCGGCGAGCACGGCCAGGGCCGGGCCCCACACGTCCGCGTACGAGGGGAAGGCGACGACGGTGACGAGGATCAGGCCGGTGAAGCCGACCGCCTTGCCGACGACGGAGAGATACGCGGCGATCGGCAGCGGGGCTCCCACGTAGGTGTCGGGCACCCAGAAGTGGAAGGGCACGGCGGCCACCTTGAAGGCGAAGCCGACGAGGGTGAGGACGACGCCGGTCTGGGCGAGGGTGTCCAGCTGCCCGTCGACGTGCCGCAGCTCCTCGGCGATCTCCGTGAGGTGCAGGGTGCCGGTCGCGGCGTACACGAAGCTGATGCCCATCAGGGTCACGGCGGTCGCGGTGACGGAGGACAGGAAGAACTTCAGGGCCGCCTCGGAGGACCGCTTGTCGCCGTGCCGCAGGCCGACGAGGGCGAAGGCGGGCAGCGAGGCGACTTCCAGGGCGACGACGAGGGTCGCCAGGTCACGGGAGGCGGGCAGCAGCGCGGCGCCCGCGGCGGAGGAGAGCAGCAGGAACCAGAACTCCCCTTCGGGGAGTTCCTTCTCCGTGCCGTTCGCGTCCTTGAGCGCGCTCATCGAAAGGAGCGCGGCCAGCAGGGCGCCGCCGAGGACGAGCAGTTGGACGACGAGCGTGAAGCGGTCGGCGGTGTAGCTGCACGCCTCCGCGCCGCCGGTCAGGCAGAACGTCGAGCGTTCGTCGTCCACGATCGGCAGCAGGAAGAGCGCGGCGACCACGAGCCCCGCCACGGACACCCAGCCGAGCAGCGCCTTCTTGTCGTCGCCCACGAAGAGGTCGGCGACGAGCACGAGGAGACCGACGACCGCCGCGATGGTGGGCGGGGCGATCGCGATCCAGTCGACGGACTGGACGAGACGGGCGGCGCTTTCGGCGGCCACGGTCACGACTTGCCTCCTGAGAGGAGCTGCTGCACGGCCGGGTCGGTGAGGCCGAGCAGAGCGGCGGGCCAGAGTCCGGCGAGGACGGTGAGGGCGACGAGCGGGGTCCAGGCGGCGAACTCATAGCCCTGGACGTCGGCGAGTGCCGGGGTTTCGGTCGCGGCGGCGCCCCGGGACCCCTGAGCCACCGGCCCCATGCAGACACGGCGTACGACGACGAGCATGTACGCGGCGGTGAGCAGGGTGCCGAAGGCGGCGATCGCCATGAAGGTGAGGAAGGCCGGGCGGCTGAGGCCGTCGGCGGGCTTGAACGCGCCGAACAGGGCGAGCATCTCGCCCCAGAACCCGGCAAGGCCCGGCAGGCCGAGCGAGGCGACCGCGCCGAACGCGAGGAGACCGCCGAGGCGGGGCGCCTTGCCGTAGAGGGCGGCGCCGGACTCCTGCGCGAGGGTGTCGAGGTCGCTGGTGCCGGTGCGGTCCTTCAGCGCGCCGACGAGGAAGAACAGCAGGCCGGTGATGAGGCCGTGCGCGATGTTCGCGAACAGCGCGCCGTTCACGCCGGTCGGGCTCATCGTCGAGATGCCGAGGAGCACGAAGCCCATGTGGCCCACGGACGAGTACGCGATGAGGCGCTTGAGGTCGCCCTTCGCGCCCTGTTTGGCGAGGGCGAGGCAGGCGAGCGATCCGTAGATGATCCCGACGACCGCGAAGGCCGCGAGGTACGGCGCGAAGGTGTGCATCCCGTCGGGTGCGATCGGCAGCAGGATCCGGACGAAGCCGTACGTGCCCATCTTCAGCAGCACGCCGGCCAGCAGGACCGAGCCGACGGTGGGCGCGGCGGTGTGCGCGTCCGGCAGCCAGCTGTGCAGCGGCCACATCGGCGTCTTGACCGCGAGCCCGATCCCGATCGCCAGAACGGCGATGACCTGCACGGACGTGCTCAGCCGAGGGCCGTTGTCAGTGGCGAGTGCCACCATGTCGAAAGTGCCGGACTTGAGGCCGATGAGGAGGAGACCGAGCAGCATCACGACGGAGCCGAGCAGCGTGTAGAGGATGAACTTCCAGGCGGCCTGCGTGCGTTCGGCGCCGCCCCAGCGGGCGATGAGGAAGTACATCGGGATGAGGACCATCTCGAACGCCAGGAAGAACAGCAGCAGATCGAGGACGGCGAAGGTCGCGAGGGTGCCGGACTCGAGCACGAGGATCAGCGCGACGAATGCCTTGGGGGACGGCCCGGCCGGCATTTTGAAGTAGGAGTACAGCGCGCAGAGGAAGGTCAGGAGCGCGGTCAGGACCAGAAGGGGGAGCGAGATGCCGTCGATGCCGAGATGGATGCGCACGTCGAGTGCGGGGATCCAGCTGATGTCGGTCGTGGCCTGCATCTTTGACGGGTGGTCATGGTCGAAGCCGAGGGTGAGGACGAGCGCGGCGACGAGGACCGCGCCGGTCACGACCACGCCGTGGCGGAGCACGGCCTGGTCGGGCGACTTCCCCTTCAGTCCGGGCGGGGCCGGCAGCAGGGCGGCCACGGCGCCGATGAGCGGGCCGACCACGATCAACGCGAGAAGAAGCTGCATCACGGATTCACTGATATCGATCACGGCTGCTCACGCTCCGGCGGTGGCGACGAGGACGGCGGCGACGGCCAGGACGACGGTGCCCGCGAGCAGCGCGCTCAGATAGGTCTGTACGTTGCCGGTCTGCGCGCGGCGGACGGCCGCGCCGAGCCAGCGGGGTGCGGTGCCCGCGCCGCGTACGTACGTGTCGACGACCTCGCGGTCGAGGAACCGGACGAGGCGCGCGGCGGCCTGCACGGGGCGCACGAACAGCGCGGCGTACACGGCGTCGAGGTGGAAACCGACGGCGGCGTGCCGGTGCAGCGGGCCGAGCAGGAGGCGGCCGGGGTCGGCCGGGTCGTGGGCGGCGGCCACGTCTCCGTAGGCAGGGGTGTGCGTGGCGATGGCCTCGGCCTCGACGACTCCTCCGTCGGCTCCCGCGTCGGCGGCGACCGCGCCCATCGGGTGGCGGGCGGCGAGCGCCGTGGTGTGGCGCCACGCTCCGTACGTGACCAGTCCGCCGACGAGTGCGAGGCCCGTGCCCAGGACGGAGGTGGTGAGGGTCGGGGTGAGCGCGTGGCCGTCGAACCAGTCCGGCAGGTGGCCGACGGTGAGGCCGAAGGCGAGTGAGGGGACGGCGAGCACCCAGAGCACGGCGGTCATCGTGACGGGCTCCCTGGTTGGGGTCTCCCCTGCTCGAACGGAGTTGAGAGCTTGGGAAAGGTCGGGGGCTTCGGGGCCCCGGCCGTTGAAGGCGAGCAGCCACAGACGCGTCGCGTAGGCGGCGGTGAGGAGGGCGGTGAGCAGACCGGCGATCAGGACGATCCAGCCCGCCGAGACGGGGGCGGTCTCGGAGTGGCCCGTGGCCGCGTGCTCGGCGGCGCCCAGGACGGCCTCCTTGGAGAAGAAGCCGCTGAAGGGCGGGATCGCGGCGAGCGCGAGGAGCGCCACGGTCATCGTCCAGAAGGCGTCGGGGACGCGGTCGCGCAGGCCCTTCATGCGGGACATCGCGGCGAGCGAGTTGGTGCCGGCGGCGTGGATGATCACGCCCGCGCCGAGGAAGAGGAGCGCCTTGAAGGCGCCGTGCGACAGGAGGTGGAAGACGGCGGCACCGCGGTCGCCGACGGCGAGGGCGCCGGTCAGATAGCCGAGCTGGCCGATCGTCGAGTAGGCGAGGACGCGTTTGATGTCGTCCTGGGCGAGCGCCGCGAGGGCCGAGCCGGCCATCGTGACGGCGGCCATGACGGCGAGGACCACCAGGGCCGCCGACGAGGCGGCGAAGACCGGGAGGAGCCGGGCCACGAAGTAGACACCGGCGGCGACCATCGTCGCGGCGTGGATGAGCGCGGAGACGGGCGTGGGGCCCGCCATCGCGTCGGGCAGCCAGGTGTGCAGCGGGAACTGCGCCGACTTGCCCGCCACACCGGCCAGGAGCAGCAGGGCGATCAGCGTCGGGTGGTCGAGGCCGCCGACGGCGACCTTCCCGAGGATCGTCGTGATGCGGAACGAACCGGTGTCGACGGCGAGCGCGAACAGGCCGATGAGGAAGGGGACGTCGCCGAGCTTGGTGACCAGAAAGGCCTTGAGGGAGGCGGCGCGGGCTTCGGGCGTCTCCCAGTAGTGGCCGACGAGGAAGTACGAGCAGATGCCCATGATCTCCCAGCCGACCAGGAGCACCATCAGGTCGCCGGAGTAGACGACGAGCAGCATCGCGGAGGTGAAGAGGGAGACGAGAGCGGCGTACGAGGGGTAGCGCGGGTCGTCGCGCAGATAGCCCGTCGAGTAGATCTGCACGCAGGAGGCGACGACGCCGACCAGGACGGCGACGAGGGCGGCGAAGCCGTCGACGTGCAGGGCGAGTTCGACGGGGACCGAGCCGGTCGGGGTGAGCTCGGTGGCGGAGTCGATGTCGGCGCCGCCGCCGTGGCGGGCGGCGACCAGGACGGCGAGGACCAGCGCCACCAGGGTGGGCAGCACCGCGAGGGGGCGTACGAGACCGGGGACGGTGCGGCCGAGCAGCAGGCCGGCGACCGCGCCGAGGAACGGCAGGAGGGGGACGAGTACGGCGAGGGTGGTCGTGGTCACGCGGTGGCCTCAGCCTTCTGCGACGCCGTCGGCGTCTGCGGCTCCTGTGCCGGGGCGGGCTCTTCGGTGGCCGCGCCCTCGGTGTCGTCATCGTCGTCGCCGTCGTCGGGGCCGGGGCCTTCGGCGGTGTCGCGAAGGTCGTCGACGGCGGAGGAGCCGCGGTTGCGGTAGACCGCCAGGACGATCGCGAGGCCGATGCCGATCTCCGCCGCGGCGATGGCGATGGTGAAGAGGGTCAGGGCCTGGCCGGAGTGGAGGGCGTCGCGGAGCCAGACGTCGAAGGCGACCAGGTTGAGGTTGACCGCGTTGAGCATGAGCTCGACGGACATCAGGACCAGGATCGCGTTGCGGCGGGCGAGCACTCCGTACAGGCCCACGCAGAAGAGGAGGACGGCCAGGACGGCGGGATAGGCGAGGTGCATCAGCGCTGCTCCTTCTCGCCGGGGGCACCGAGGGTGGGGGTGTCGCCGGGGGCGCCGGGGGTGGAGGTGTCGCCGGGGGCGCCGTTCAGGCGGGTCATGCGGGCGTTCCTGCGGGAGAGGACGATCGCGCCGACCAGGGCGGCGAGCAGCAGGACCGAGAGGGCCTCGAAGGGCAGCACCCAGTGCTGGAAGAGGAACTTCCCGGTCACCGCGGTGGAGCCCTGGGCCTCGTCGGCGGCGCGGTCGAGGTCGATCCAGGTCGTCCGGAAGGCGTCGACGACGACCCAGACCAGGGCGGCCGCGGCGAGGACGGCCACCGCGAGGGCGACCGGGCGGTTGCCCGAATCGGCGTCCGGGGAGCGGCCGATGGGGGCCCGCGTCAGCATCAGGCCGAAGAGGAGGAGGACGACGACGGAACCGACGTAGATCAGTACCTGCACCCAGGCGATGAACTCGGCGGTGAGCAGGAGGTACTCGACGGCCAGGCCGCCGAGGGTCGCCACGAGCCACAGGGCGGCGTGCACGAGCTGCTTGGTGGTGACGGTGACGATCGCCGAGCCGAGGGTGACGAGGCCGACCAGGAGGAAGGCGATCTCCACTCCGGTCGGGGAGAGGAAGCCCTGGGGGGCGTTGGCCGCCAGGGGGGCGGTGGCTGCGAGGGTCACGCGTCTCCCTCCGGTTCCCGGGCGGCCGCCTCTTCCCGGGCGGCTTCGGCTGCGGCGGCTTCGGCTGCGGCTGCCTCCTGGGCCGCCGCGAGTTTCTCCGCCGCCTTGCGGGCGGTGGCGATCTCCTTGGGCTCCTCGGCCGCGGGGTCCAGGGCGGGCGGGGCCGGGACCGTCCACATCCAGTCGCGGAGCTTGTCGCGCTCGTGGGTGAGCTCGTGGATGTCGGTCTCGGCGTACTCGAACTCCGGGGACCAGAACAGTGCGTCGAAAGGGCAGACCTCGATGCAGATGCCGCAGTACATGCAGAGGGAGAAGTCGATGGCGAAACGGTCGAGGACGTTGCGGCTGCGCTCGCGGCCGCCCTCGACGGCCGGCGGGACCGTCTCCTTGTGGGAGTCGATGTAGATGCACCAGTCCGGGCACTCACGGGCGCAGAGCATGCAGACCGTGCAGTTCTCCTCGAAGAGCCCGATGACGCCCCGGGTGCGGGGCGGGAGTTCGGGCTGGTGCTCCGGGTACTGCTCGGTGACGGTCTTCTTCGTCATCGTGCGGAGGGTGACGGCGAGGCCCTTGGCCAGACCGGAACCGGGGATCCGTGACCGGGTGGGCGGGTGAGACGCGGCCATTTAGTTGATCGCCACCTTCACGATTCCGGTGAGCGCGATCTGCGCGAGGGCGAGCGGGACGAGGAGGGTCCAGGAGAGCTTCTGGAGCTGGTCCTCGCGGAGACGGGGGTAACTGACGCGGAGCCAGATCACGACGAAGGCGAGCAGGCCCGTCTTGAGCAGGGTCCAGACCCAGCCGAGGCCGTCGGCGCCCCACGGGCCGTGCCAGCCGCCGAGGAAGAGGACGGTGGTGAGGCCGCAGAGGACGACGATTCCGGCGTACTCGGCGAGCAGGAAGAGGGCGAAGCGCAGGCCCGTGTACTCGGTGTACGCGCCGAAGATGATCTCCGAGTCGGCGACCGGCATGTCGAAGGGCGGGCGCTGGAGTTCGGCGAGGCCCGCGACGAAGAAGACGAGGGCGCCGACGATCTGCCAGGGCAGCCACCACCACTCGAAGGCGTTCAGGATGCCGGGCAGCGAGACCGTCCCGGCCGCCATCGCGACCGAGGCCGCGGCGAGCAGCATCGGGAGTTCGTACGCCAGGAGCTGGGCGGCGGTGCGCAGGCCGCCGAGGAGCGAGAACTTGTTGGCGCTGGCCCAGCCCGCCATGAGCGAGCCGAGTACGCCGACGCCCATGACCGCGAGGACGAAGAAGATGCCGGCGTCGACGAGCTGGCCGACGGCGCCTTCGCTCGGGCCAATGGGGATGGCGATGAGGACCAGGAGGTACGGCAGGAGGGCGATGGCCGGGGCGAGCTGGAAGATGCGGCGGTCGGCGTCGGCCGGTACGACGTCTTCCTTCTGCGCGAACTTGACCCCGTCGGCGACGAGCTGGGCCCAGCCGTGGAATCCGCCGGCGTACATGGGGCCGAGGCGGCCCTGCATGTGGGCCATCACCTTGTGCTCGGTCTGGCCGACGACCAGCGGCAGGACGAGGAAGACGGCGAAGACGATGAGGAGCCGCAGGGCGACGTCAAGCACGTCGGTCACTCCGAGCCTCCTGAGCGGTCATCGTCGGGGGTGGCGGGGTCGGCGGGGTCGGTGGGGGTGGCGAGGTCGGCGGGGGTGGCGCCTGGTTCGGCCGGGTGGGGCTTGGTGGGGGCGGGTCCGGCTGGGTCGGGCTTGGTGGCGTCGGGTTCGGCTGGGTCGGGCTTGGTGGGGCCGGGCCCGGCTGGGTCGGGCTTGGTGGCGTCGGCGTCCGGCTTGGCTGCGGAGGAGTCCTTGGCTGATGCCGGGTCCGAGGCAGTCGTTTCCTTCGCCGGGGCTGTCGATTCCTTCGCCGTGGCCGTCGTTTCCTCTGCCGGGGCCGTCGACTCCTTCGCCGCGGCCGTCGTTTTCTCCGCCGGGTCGAACGCCGGGCGGGCCTGGTGCCAGGGGGCGTCGGAGCTGGGGGCCGGGGCTTCGGGCTTCGCCGCGGGAGCCGAGGCCGGGGCCGCAGCCTCCGGGGTCACGTCCGGCTTCGGCTCCGGGGCCGCAGCCCCAGGGGTCACGCCGGGCTTCGACTCCGAGGCCGCAGCCCCAGGGGTTACGTCCGGCTTCGGCGCCGGGGTCGCAGCCTCAGGGGGCACGCCAGGCTTTGGCTCCCCCGGCGGCTTCGCTTGCGGTGACGGCTCTGCCTGGGGGCGTTGGGATGCCGAGCCCTGGCCGGCGCTGCGGGCCCGGCGGGGGGCCGGGGTCTCCGTCGGGGCGGCGGGCGCCTGGCTGGCCGAGCCCTCGCCCGCCGTGCGCGCCCGGCGTACGGGGCGGTCACCCGCCGCGCGGGCGGCGCCGCGGGCCGGGCGGGCCGGGGCCGCGGGGAGTTGGCCCTTCAGGGGGCCCCATTCGTTCGGGTCGGGCACGCCGGGAGGCAGCATCTGGCGGCGCTTGGGACCGCCGTGCTCCGACTCCCCCGGCTCCTTCGCGCCGGGCCATGCCTTGGCGACCCGGGCCGCCAGGACGAAGTCCTTGCGCAGGGGGTGCCCCTCGAAGGTGTCCGGCAGCAGCAGCGGCACCAGGTGCGGGTGACCCTCGAAAGCGACGCCGAACATCTCGTGCGTCTCGCGCTCGTGCCACGCCGCGCCCGCGTAGACGTCGACCGCGGTCGGCAGGACCGGGGCCTCGTGCGGAACGGTCGTACGGATGAGGAGGCGGCGTACGGGAGCCAGGGCGACGACGTGGGCCGAGACGTGGAAGCCGGTGCCCGGTTCGTCGACGGCGCTCAGCCAGTCGAAGTAAGTGCAGGTCAGGGTCGTGCGCGCGGTTTCCAGCGCGGCGATCCAGGAGCCGGGCGGAACGTCGACCGTGAGGAGGTCGTACGACTCGTCCGCCGTGGCGTCCGCGCCGAAGAGCTCCTCGACGGGGCTCGGCAGCCAGCCGGTCATGCCTTCCCCTCCCCCGGCGCCGGGGCGTCCTGCGCCGCCGGCGGCTTCACGAGCCCGCTCCGGAGAGCCGCCGCCGAAGGCCGCTTGCCGTCGCCGTTGCCGTACCGCTCGCCCAGCGACTCCGCCGCGATCTTCTCCTGGAGCTTGAGGATGCCCTGGAGCAGCGCCTCGGGCCGGGGCGGGCAGCCGGGGACGTAGACGTCGACCGGGATGATCTGGTCGACGCCCTTGGTCACCGCGTACGAATCCCAGTACGGGCCGCCGCAGTTGGAGCATGCACCGAACGAGATGACGTACTTCGGCTCGGGCATCTGCTCGTACAGGCGCTTCACGGCCGGGGCCATCTTGTCCGTGACCGTGCCGGAGACGACCATCAGGTCGGCCTGGCGCGGCCCCGGCGCGAAGGGGATCACACCGAGCCGGATGAAGTCGTGCCGGGCCATGGAGGCGGCGATGAACTCGATGGCGCAGCAGGCCAGGCCGAAGTTGAAGACCCACAGCGAGTACCGGCGGCCCCAGTTGAGGACCACCTTCATCGGCTCGGGAGCCAGACGTGAGAGCACGCCGAGCTTCTGCGGCTCGGAACGCAGCACCGGCTCCGGCAGATCCACGGAGGCGGAGGCGGCAGCGGGGCCGGAGGCGGGGACGGAAGCGGAAGCGGAAGCGGGGGTCACGTCCATGTGAGGACGCCCTTCTTGTATGCGTACAGCAGGCCCACGGTCAGGAAGCCGAGGAAGACGAACATCTCCACCAGCGTCGTCGCACCGTAGCCGGGCGCGGCGAAGACCGTCGCCCAGGGAAAGAGGAAGATCGAGTCGACGGCGAAGATGACGTAGAGGAACGCGTAGACGTAGTAGCGGACCTGGGTGTGGGCCCAGCCCTCGCCCACCGGGTCGACGCCGCACTCGTACGTCAGGAGCTTCTCGGGTGTCGGCACGACGGGCCGCAGCAGCCGCCCCGCGCCGAAGGCGACGGCGACGAACAGCACGCCGACGAGGGCGAGCAGTCCGACGACGGAGTACGACTGGTAGTAGCTCGCCGCGACATTCGTCACGTGCACGTCAGCCCCTCACTCCCTGAACTCCTTGAGCGCTTCGCGGTCACGGACCACCGATCACTGATCACCAGTCGCTGACCGCTGATCGCTGATCGCTGACCGCTGTTCGACGATCTGTACGCACGGGAGTCTAGGGCCTGCTAAAGACGAGGTAAGCAGAGCGTCACGCATCGGCAAGCACCGGTCGCCGCGGCGGGTGGGGTTATCCCCCGGGCATCCGGGCGGTCCTCCTCATGGCATCGCGGCGGCGAGCCGTGCACCCTAACGCGTATGACCGCACGCGCCTTGTCCTCGTCCCCTTCCCCGGCGTACCCGGCGTACCCGGTGTATCCGGCGGCTCCGCCCCCGCCGCCGCCCGTGCGCTTCGCCTCGTACGACCGGCAGACCTGGAAGGAGATCGCGCACCTTCTCGCCAATCTGCCGATCGGCGTGGCCGGTTTCGTCTATGTCGTCGTGGCGCTCGCGGCCGGCGGCGGTCTCGCCGTGACGGTCGTCGGCCTGCCGCTGCTCGCCAGCGCGCTGGGCGGCTCGCGGCTGATCGGCAAGGCGGAGCGGTCGCGGGCGCGGAAGCTGCTCGGGGTGCGGGTGGACGAGCCGAGCCCGATGCCGAGGCAGCGGGGGCACGGTTTCTTCAGCTGGCTGTGGTCGAGCCTGAAGGACCCGGTCGGCTGGCGCACGATGCTGTACTCGTTCATGCGGCTGCCCTGGGGCGTGGTCACCTTCGTCGTCTCCCTGACCGGACTGATCGTGCTCTGGCCGGTGCTGCCGTACGTCGTGCGCGGTCTGACCAACGCCGACCGGGTGATGGTGCGCGGCCTCCTGTCGCCCTCCGACGAACTGGAGCGGCGGATCGTGGAGTTGGAGTCGGACCGCGGGGTCGTCGTCGACACCGCGGCGGCCGACCTGCGCCGCATCGAGCGCGACCTGCACGACGGGGCACAGGCCCGCCTGGTGGCCCTCGCCATGGGACTCGGCCTGGCCAAGGAGAAGCTCCTGGAGGACCCCGACACGGCGGCGGCGATGGTCGACGAGGCGCACGGCGAGGTGAAGCTCGCTCTCCAGGAGCTGCGCGACCTGGCCCGCGGCATCCACCCGGCGGTCCTGACCGACCGCGGCCTGGACGCGGCGCTGTCCTCGGTGGCCTCGCGGTGCACGGTCCCGGTGAAGGTGACCGCCGATCTGCCGATGCGCCCGGCCGCCGCGATCGAGGGCATCGCGTACTTCACGGTCTCCGAGTTGCTGCAGAACGTCAGCAAGCACAGCGGGGCGCGCTCGGCCTCCGTGGACGTGTGGCGCTCCGACCAGCGGCTGCTCATCCAGGTGTGGGACGACGGGCGGGGCGGCGCGAGCCTGGACGGGGGCACGGGCATGGCGGGGCTGGCGGACCGGCTCGGCGCGGTGGACGGCCTGTTCGTCATCGAGTCGCCGGAGGGCGGACCCACGACGATCACGGCGGAGCTGCCCTGGCGGGACCGCGACCGGGACCAGCCGGCCCGGACGTAGGCGCCCGGAGGCCCCGGGGGTAGGGAAAACCCCCGGGACAAGACACCTACGCACCACATGGTCCGGATCAGCCTCGGCCGACACTCTTGAGATACGACGACGCACGACGGAGTACGACGACGCACGACGAAGTACGACGAGACACGGGCGGCGCCGAAGCAGACCAGCCAGATCAGGCAGACCAGCCAGACCCGGCAGACCCGGCAGACCCGGCAGCCCAGGCAGACCAAGCAGAAACGGACGACACTGATGGCCACCGAGTACGGACAGGAGTACGGGCGCATGGACCGTTCGGAGTTCCGGGGATCCGACCTCGACGAGCGACGCCATCGCCTCCCCTCCGGGCTGCGCGCGCCGATCGAGGCCCGCGCCTGGAAGGAGTTCGGCTATGTGCTCCTCAGCCTGCCGATCAGCATCGCCACCTTCGCCTTCACGGTCACGATGCTCTCGCTCGGCGTCGGTCTGCTGATCACGTTCATCGGCATCCCGGTGCTCGCCGCCGGGCTCGCCGCCTGCCGGGGCATCGGCTCGGTGGAGCGCGTGCGGGCGCGGGCCCTCCTGGGCGTCGAGGTGGCCGACCCCGAGCCGCTGCGGCCCAAGAACGGCGGCGGGGCCATGGCCTGGATGGGGGCCGTGCTCAAGAGCGGCGTCTCCTGGCGGCACGTCCTCTACTCCGTCCTGCACATGCCCTGGGCGATCTTCTCGTTCACCGTGTCGGTGGTCTTCTGGACGTACGGCTGGGCGATGCTCACGTACCCGCTGTGGCGGTGGGTCTTCCCCGCCTACGCCGGCCAGGACGGCATCCAGCTCTACGGCGACGACGGTCACCGCATCTACCTGGACAACCCCTTCGAGATCGGCGTCACCGCCCTCACCGGCCTGATCATCACGCTGGCCACGCCCTGGATCATCCGGGCCCTGACCACCGTCGACCGCGTCATGGTGGCCGGGCTGCTCGGCCCGTCGAGCCTGGCCACGCGTGTCGTCGAACTGGAGTCGGACCGCGGAGTCGTCGTCGACACGGCGGCCGCCGACCTGCGCCGCATCGAGCGCGACCTGCACGACGGGGCACAGGCCCGCCTGGTGGCGCTCGCCATGGACCTGGGCCTGGCCAAGGAGAAGCTGACGGAGGACCCGGAGGCCGCGGCGCGCATGGTGGGCGAGGCGCACGGCGAGGTGAAGGTGGCCCTCCAGGAGCTGCGCGACCTGGCCCGCGGCATCCACCCGGCGGTCCTGACCGACCGCGGCCTGGACGCGGCGCTGTCCTCGCTCGCCGCCCGGTGCACGGTCCCGGTCCAGGTCGAGGTGGACCTGCCCGCGCGGCCCGCCGCCGCGATCGAGGGCATCGCGTACTTCACGGTCTCCGAACTCCTTCAGAACATAAGCAAGCACGCGCGGGCCTCCCGTGGCTCGGTCGACGTCTGGCAGGTCGAGGACCGGCTGATGCTCCAGGTCACCGACGACGGCGCCGGGGGCGCGGACGTGACCGCGGGGTCCGGCCTCGCGGGGCTCGCCGAGCGGCTCGACGCGGTCGACGGGATCCTGGTCGTCGACTCGCCGGTGGGCGGGCCCACGACGGTGACCGCCGAGCTGCCCTGGCGTGCGTAGCCCCGGGCTTCCTTCCGCAGGCCCACTTGATCGTCCCGCCGCGCGGGGCGGTCGGGTGGGCTCTGCCCATGTCCGGCCCGGCGCGCGCGCCCGCTTTCCCGTCCTTGGCCGCACCCGCCGGGGACTGACACGGGCAAGCGGTTGTCCGTCAACGCCGTAACGCCCCCTCGTACGCGCGATACTGAGGTGCCGGGGGACCACCAGAACCAGATATGCCGGGGGGCCGTGAACGTGGAGGACAAAGTGCGGGTCGTCATCGCCGAGGATTCGGTGTTGCTCAGGGAGGGGCTGACCCGGTTGCTGACCGACCGCGGGCACGACGTCGTCGCGGGGGTCGGCGACGCCGACGCACTGATCAAGACCATCAACGAACTCTCCTCGGCGGGCGAGCTGCCCGACGTGGTCGTCGCCGACGTGCGGATGCCGCCGACGCACACCGACGAGGGGGTGCGGGCCGCGGTGCACCTGCGCCACCAGTTCCCGGGGCTCGGCGTGCTCGTCCTCTCGCAGTACGTCGAGGAGCAGTACGCCACCGAGCTCCTGGCGGGATCAAGCCGGGGTGTCGGCTATCTGCTCAAGGACCGCGTCGCCGAGGTGCGCGAGTTCGTGGACGCCGTGGTGCGCGTCGCGCAGGGCGGTACCGCGCTCGATCCGGAGGTCGTGGCGCAGCTGCTCGGCCGCAGCCGCAAGCAGGACGTCCTCGCGGGGCTTACTCCACGCGAGCGCGAGGTACTCGGTCTGATGGCCGAGGGACGGACCAACTCGGCGGTGGCCCGGCAGCTGGTGGTGAGCGACGGTGCGGTCGAGAAGCACGTCAGCAACATCTTCCTGAAGCTGGGGTTGTCGCAGAGTGACGGGGATCACCGGCGGGTGCTTGCGGTCCTCACCTACCTCAACTCGTAGCGATCTGACACCCTGTCAGATATTTGGCACCACGGAAAAGCAATGGCAGCAACAGGAGCACGGAGAACGGTCCTAGAACCAAAGGATGAGTGGGGGGCGTCTTTCATGGCGGCCTGGGGGTGCGGCACACCATGACAAAACGGGGCATAGAAGCGTCTCAAAAGTGGGTCCGCCATGCGATCAACCCCAGGAAGGTGACCCTTACAGACGTAGGGTGGGCCTTGGGAAGGCCGGTCGCCCAGCCCTTCCCGCTCAGCCGCCCGAGGGAGGTCCAGTTCAGTGACCAGCCAGGTCAGTAGCCCAGCCGAGCAGGCCGATGGGGCAGTCGTCGGAGAGCAGCGCAAGCCCGCTGGTGAGAAGGATGTACGCCGTCTGGACCGGGTGATCATCCGCTTCGCGGGTGACTCCGGTGACGGCATGCAGCTCACCGGTGACCGGTTCACTTCGGAGACGGCGTCCTTCGGGAACGACCTCTCGACACTGCCGAACTTCCCCGCCGAGATCCGTGCTCCTGCCGGGACCCTGCCGGGTGTCTCCTCCTTTCAGCTGCATTTCGCCGACCACGACATCCTCACGCCGGGCGACGCGCCGAACGTCCTGGTCGCGATGAACCCGGCGGCCCTGAAGGCGAACATCGCCGACGTGCCGCGCGGCGCGGAGATCATCGTCAACACCGACGAGTTCACCAAACGGGCGATGCAGAAGGTCGGTTACGAGGCCTCGCCCCTGGAAGACGGTTCGCTGGACGGATACAGCGTCCACCCGGTGCCGCTGACGACGCTGACGGTCGAGGCCCTCAAGGAGTTCGACCTCTCGCGCAAGGACGCCGGCCGCAGCAAGAACATGTTCGCGCTGGGGCTGCTGTCGTGGATGTACCACCGCCCGACCGAGGGAACCGAGAAGTTCCTGCGGACGAAGTTCGCCAAGAAGCCGGACATCGCGGAGGCGAACATCGCCGCCTTCCACGCCGGCTGGAACTTCGGCGAGACGACCGAGGACTTCGCGGTCTCGTACGAGGTCGCCCCCGCCGCCCAGGCCTTCCCGACCGGCACCTACCGCAACATCTCGGGGAATCTGGCCCTGTCGTACGGCCTGATCGCGGCGGGCCGGCTGGCGGATCTGCCGCTCTATCTGGGCTCGTACCCGATCACTCCGGCGTCCGACATCCTGCATGAGCTGTCCAAGCACAAGAACTTCGGGGTGCGGACCTTCCAGGCCGAGGACGAGATCGCGGGCATCGGTGCCGCGCTGGGGGCGGCCTTCGGCGGTTCGCTGGCGGTGACCACGACGTCGGGGCCCGGGGTGGCGCTGAAGTCGGAGACGATCGGTCTGGCGGTGTCGTTGGAGCTGCCGCTGCTGGTCGTGGACATCCAGCGCGGCGGGCCCTCCACCGGGCTGCCGACCAAGACCGAGCAGGCGGACCTGCTCCAGGCGATGTTCGGGCGCAACGGCGAGGCGCCGGTGCCGATCGTGGCGCCCAGGACGCCGGCCGACTGCTTCGACGCGGCCATCGAGGCCGCCCGGATCGCGGTCAGCTACCGCACCCCGGTGTTCTTGCTGTCGGACGGCTATCTGGCCAACGGCTCCGAGCCCTGGCGCATCCCGGACACCGACGAACTGCCGGACCTGCGCGTGCAGTTCGCCTCGGGCACCAACCACACCGAGGACGACGGCACCGAGGTCTTCTGGCCCTACAAGCGCGACCCGCAGACGCTGGCCCGGCCGTGGGCGATCCCCGGCACGCCCGGTCTCGAACACCGCATCGGCGGCATCGAGAAGCAGGACGGCACGGGCAACATCTCCTACGATCCGGCCAACCACGACTTCATGGTCCGCACCCGCCAGGCCAAGATCGACGGCATCGAGGTCCCGGACCTGGAGGTCGACGACGCCACCGGCGACGCCAAGTTGCTGGTCCTGGGCTGGGGTTCGACGTATGGGCCCATCACCGCCGCCGTGCGGCGGCTGCGGGCGGTCGGCGAGAGCGTGGCGCAGGCCCATCTGCGCCACCTCAACCCCTTCCCGCGGAATCTGGGCGAGGTCCTGAAGCGTTACGACAAGGTGGTGATTCCCGAGATGAACCTCGGGCAGCTCGCCACCCTCATCCGCGCCAAGTACCTCGTGGACGCGGTCTCGTACAACCAGGTCAATGGAATGCCGTTCAAGGCCGAGCAGCTCGCCACCGCTCTCAAGGAGGCCATCAATGGCTGACACGAAGACCGAAGGCACCGGGAGCACGATCGAAGCGCTTTCGCTGGTGCCCAAGGCCGAGGCCAAGCAGTCCATGAAGGACTTCAAGTCCGATCAGGAGGTGCGCTGGTGCCCCGGCTGCGGTGACTACGCCGTGCTGGCCGCCGTGCAGGGCTTCATGCCCGAACTGGGACTGGCCAAGGAGAACATCGTCTTCGTCTCCGGCATCGGCTGCTCCTCCCGCTTCCCGTACTACATGAACACCTACGGGATGCACTCCATCCACGGCCGCGCCCCGGCCATCGCCACCGGCCTGGCCTCCTCCCGCCGCGATCTGAGCGTATGGGTGGTCACCGGCGACGGCGACGCCCTGTCCATCGGCGGCAACCACCTCATCCACGCCCTGCGCCGCAACGTCAACCTCAAGATCCTGCTGTTCAACAACCGGATCTACGGCCTCACCAAAGGCCAGTACAGCCCCACCTCCGAAGTCGGCAAGATCACCAAATCCACGCCGATGGGCTCCCTGGACGCACCCTTCAACCCCGTATCCCTGGCCATCGGCGCCGAAGCCAGCTTCGTGGCCCGCACCGTGGACTCCGACCGCAAACACCTCACCGGCGTACTGCGCGCGGCCGCCGAACACCCCGGCACCGCCCTGGTGGAGATCTACCAGAACTGCAACATCTTCAACGACGGCGCCTTCGAAGTCCTCAAGGACAAACAACAGGCCGAAGAAGCCGTCATCCGCCTGGAACACGGACAGCCCATCCGCTTCGGCCAACCCCGGCCAGACGGCCTGGGCGCCCAGGGCGTCCTCCGCGACCCGGCCACCGGCGACCTCAAAGTCGTCCCGGTCACCCCCGAGACCGAGCCGCACATCCTGATCCACGACGCGCACTCGACCTCACCCACCCTGGCCTTCGCCCTGTCCCGGCTCGCGGACCCCGACACCCTGCACCACACCCCCATCGGCGTCTTCCGCGACGTCGAGCGCCCCGTATACGACACCCTGATGTCCGACCAGCTCGACACCGCCATCGAACACAACGGCAAGGGCGACCTCGCCGCCCTCCTCGCCGGCGGCGACACCTGGACCGTCGTCGGCTAGCTCAAGCCGCCTGCGCGAGCGCACGCTTCGGGGCCCGGTTCTGATCCTTCAGGACCGGGCCTCGTCGTATGCCGCGCGTGCCTTCTCCACGTCCGGCAGGCGTCGCTCGGTCCACTCGGCGAGCGCCCGGACCTGTCCGCCGACCTCGCGCCCCAGGTCCGTGAGGGAGTAGTCGACGCGCGGCGGGATGACCGGCTTGGCGTCGCGGTGGACGAGGCCGTCGCGCTCCAGGGTCTGGAGCGTCTGCGTCAGCATCTTCTCGCTGACCCGGCCAAGCGCCCTGCGCAGCTCGCTGAAGCGGTACGAGCGCTCGTCCAGGGCGATCAGGACGAGCACGCCCCAGCGGCTCGTGACGTGCTCCAGGACGAGGCGCTGCGGGCACATGCCCTCGTCACCGAGGTTCCACGTGCTTACTGTCATGCCAGTACCTTACTTCAAAGTGGGTACTTTCCAATAGTTAGCGCTAGACGTAGGCTCATCGTCAGAACCACACCAAAGGGAGATAGCAGACATGAGCATCGTCGTCACCGGAGCCACCGGACACCTCGGCCGCCTCGTCGTGGAAGGACTGCTCGACGCGCAGGTGCCCGCCGGGCAGATCGCCGCCGTCGTCCGCGACAAGGAGAAGGCCGCCGATCTCGCCGCGCGCGGCGTCGAGGTGCGGATCGCCGACTACAGCGCGCCCGAGACCCTGTCGGGCGCCTTCGCCGCTGGCGACAGGGTCCTGCTGATCTCCGGCAGCGAGGTCGGGCAGCGCGTGCCGCAGCACACGGCGGTGATCGACGCGGCCCGTGCGGCGGGCGTCGCGCTCCTCGCGTACACCGGGGTCCTGGGCGGGCCCGACGCCGACTTCGACCTCGCGGCCGAGCACAAGGTGACCGAGCAGCTGATCCTCGACTCCGGCCTTCCGTACACGTTCCTGCGCAACGGCTGGTACCACGAGAACTACACCGCCAACCTCGCCCCCGTCCTGGAGCACGGCGCCGTCGTCGCCTCCGCGGGCGAGGGCCGGGTCGCCTCCGCCGCGCGCGCCGACTACGCGGCGGCGGCCGTCGCCGTCCTGACGGGCGAAGGCCACGAGGGCAAGACGTACGAGCTGAGCGGTGACGTCGCCTGGAGCCTCGCCGAGTACGCCGCCGAGATCGCCCGGCAGACCGGCAAGGACATCTCGTACGCGAACGTCTCCCCCGAGGAGAACCTCGCGATCCTGACCGGTGCCGGGCTGCCCGAGCAGTTCGCCGCGATCCTCGTCGACGTGGACTCGGCCATCGAGCGGGGCCTGCTGGCCGGCACGAACGGTGACCTCTCCCGCCTCATCGGGCGGCCGACGACTCCGGTCGCCGACGCGATCTCGGCCGCGCTCAAGGGCTGAATCCGCAGGTCGTACGGGTGGTGCCCGCAGGGCGGGCCGGGCGCGCGGGGGCTCGGAGGGGGCGCGTGGGGGGCTCGGAAGCGGGCGCGCGCGGGACTCGGAAGGGGGCACGCGGGGAGGGTGGCGGCGGGCTCGTCGGGGTTGTGGCGGCGGGTCCGTCGGGGGTGTGGCGGCGCGCTCGTCGGGGGTGTGGCGGCGGGCTCGTCGGGAGGGTGGCGGCCCGCTCGTCGGGGGTGTGTAGGGCGTCATGAGCGTTTTCGCGAGACGGGCATGACACGGAGGCGCCCGTGCCGCTACCTTCTTGGGGGCAGCGTGGGGCTGCCGCGCACCAAGGAGGGGCCGTGGACACCGCCGCAGCTGAGCAGTCGAAGGGCGAACAGCGCATAGGACTGCTGAACGGCATCGCGGCCTACGGGATGTGGGGCCTCGTGCCCCTCTTCTGGCCCCTCCTGAAGCCCGCGGGCGCGGGCGAGATCCTCGCGCACCGCATGGCGTGGTCGCTCGTCGTGGTCGGCATCGCGCTCCTGGCCGTGCGGCGCTGGGCCTGGGCGGGCGAGCTGATCCGCCAACCGCGCAAGCTGAGCCTCGTGACGATCGCCGCGGCGGTCATCACGATCAACTGGGGCGTCTACATCTGGGCCGTGAACTCCGGCCACGTCGTCGAAGCCTCCCTCGGCTACTTCATCAACCCCCTGGTCACCATCGCCATGGGAGTCCTGCTCCTCGGCGAACGGCTGCGTCCCGTGCAGTGGGCGGCCGTCGCCGTCGGCCTTGCGGCGGTCCTCGTGCTCGCCTTCGGGTACGGGCAGCCGCCGTGGATCTCGCTCTGCCTCGCCTTCTCCTTCGCCACGTACGGCCTGGTGAAGAAGAAGGTCGGCCTCAGCGGTCTGGAGTCGCTCGCCGCCGAGACCGCGATCCAGTTCCTGCCCGCGGTCGGGTTCCTGGTGTGGCTGAGCCTGCGCGGCGACGCCACGTTCGGCGCGGAGGGCTTCGGACACGGGGCGCTGCTCGCGGCGACCGGCGTGGTCACCGCCATCCCCCTGGTCTGCTTCGGCGCCGCCGCGATCCGGGTGCCGCTCGCGACACTGGGGATGCTGCAATACCTCGCGCCCGTCTTCCAGTTCCTCCTCGGCATCCTGTACTTCCACGAGGCGATGCCGCCCGAGCGGTGGGCCGGGTTCGCGCTGGTGTGGCTGGCGCTGACCCTGCTGACCTGGGACGCCGTGCGTGGCGCGCGGCGCAACGCGGTGCGGCTTGCCGCTGCGCGCCACGCCTCCGTCACGTCGCCGCCCGCCGCCGGGCGCGAGACCGAGCCGATGACGCCCACCGCGGGGCGGGACACGGAGTCGGCGGTCTGACCGGGGAGCGGGCGGCCGGCCTGATCAGGGCTGCTGGTCGCCGGTCGTCGGTCGCCGATCGTCGGTCGCCGATCGTCGGTCGCCGATCGTCGGCTGCCGGTCATCAGTCGTCCTGGGTGACGCGCGCCCTTCCCCGCACACTTCTCACGGGCCCTCTCAGCTTCGGGGCGCCGTCGACTTCGCGTACACGCTGAAGTCGCGTGGCTCCCGGCCCAGGACATCGCGTACGCCCGTCGTCGGCGGCGCGTTGTGGCCGTCCGCCAGCCAGGCGAGGACGTCCGCGAGGGCGCGGGCCGTGTCGGCGGGGACGCCGTCCGCGGTCAGCTCCGCCACGTACGCGTCCGCCGTGATGTGCTCGAAGCGCATCGGCCGCCCCCACGCGTCCGCCAGCTCGGCGACCGCGTCGGCGAAGGACAGCGCGCGCGGCCCCGACAGTTCGTACGTACGGCCCGTGTGCCCGTCCTCGGTGAGCAGCGTGGCGGCCACGTCCGCGATGTCCTCGGCGTCGATGAACGGTTCGGGCACGTCGCCGACGGGCAGCGCGAGACGGCCCGCGCGCAGGGGTCCGGCGAAGATGTCCTCGTCGAAGTTCTGCGAGAAGTTGTTGGGGCGGATCACCGTCCAGTCCACGCCCGCCGCGCGCACCACGCGTTCGGCCTCCGCCATGGACGGCTCGAAGGAGTCGCCGAACACCTCGACGCCCCGCCCGGACAGGACCACGAAGCGGCGTACACCCGCCGCCGTCGCTTGGTCGACGAAGTCGGCGATCGGCTCGGGCGTGGGCGGGCCGACCAGGTAGAGGGCGCTCACGCCGTCCAGGGCCGGGGCCCAGGTGGCGCGGTCGGTCCAGTCGAAGCGGGTCTCGCCGGAGCGGGACGCCGCGCGTACGGCACGGCCCTGGTCCCGCAGCCGGGCCACCAGGCGGCGGCCGGTCTTGCCGGTGGCGCCGAGGACGAGGATGAGGGCGTCGGAGGGCAGGGTGGTCTTCGCGTCGTCGGTCATGGTGACAGCCAACTCCCCCGCGCCGCCCGGTCACATGGGCGCCCGTCTCGCCCGCATGGGAGTTCGTCCACGAGGTCCTGGCACCGTCCACCGGGGCCGGGCGCCGTCTACGGTGGACGGCATGGACGCTCTGGGGGATCTGCTGCGAGGGGTGCGCGCGGACGGCGCGCTGTTCGACCGGGCCGTACTGACGGGGCCCTGGGAGACCGGTCACACCGAGGGGGCGGCCCTGACGCTGATCACGGTGCTCCGCGGCTCGGCCCGGGTCACCGTCGCGTCGGGCGAGCCGCGCACCCTGCGGGAGGCGGACGCCGCCCTGGTCTGCACGACGGCACCGTTCACCCTCGCGTCCGCCGCCGACGACCGCGAGAGCGAGCTGATCACCGGGGCCTACCAGCTGGACGGGGCCGTGGGCCGCCGCCTGATCAGCATGCTGCCGCCGCTGCTTGTGGTGCCGTCGGGCGAGGACTGCCTGCCCATCCTGGAGCTGATCGCCGCGGAGGTGGCCGCCGACCGGCCCGGGCGCCAGTACGTGATGGACCGGATGCTCGACTGGATGCTGGCCTGCACCCTGCGCGACTGGTTCGACCTGCCGGAAGCCTGCCCGCCCGCCTGGTACCGCGCGCTCGGCGACGAGGTGGTCGGCCCCGCCCTGCACGCCCTGCACGACGAGCCCGCGCGGCCCTGGACGGTGGCGTCGCTCGCCGCGCGCGCCCAGGTGTCGCGCGCGGCCTTCGCCCGGCAGTTCGCCGAGCTGGTCGGCAGGCCCCCCATGGCCTACCTCACCGAGTGGCGCATGACGCTCGCCGCCGAGCTGCTCGCCGAGCCGGGCGCGACGGTGGCGTCCGTGGCCGGGCAGGTCGGCTACGCGGACGCGTTCGGCTTCAGCGACGCCTTCAAGCGCACCCGGGGCATCTCCCCCAGCAGCCACCGCGCCTCGCTGACGGCGGGGGGCAAGGGGGCGGGGGCGTTGCGGGTGGCGGGGTGAAGGGCGCCGGGGGGCTGGGGGGGGCTGCGCAGGAGGGTTGCCCCCGGCTTCGGGCCGAGGGGTTACCCCCGGCGGCTTCGGGCCGACGGACGAGGGTCAGCACCGGTCGCCTGTCGGCGAGGGGGCGGGGTCCCTCGCCGTCCGTGCGGGGGCGGGGCTTCTCGCCGTCCGCGAGGGGTGGTGGTCCTCGCCCGTCCGCGAGGGGTGATGGTCATCGCCCGCTCGCGAGAGATGGTGGACCTCGCCCGCTCATGAGAGGTGGTGGACCTCGCCCGCCCGCGAGAGGTGGCGGCCCTCGCCCGCCCGCGAGAGGTGGCGGCCCTCGCCCGCCCGCGCGGGGGCGGGGCTACTCACCGTCCGCGAGAGGCGGTGGCGCTCGCCGTCCGCGCGAGCTGATGGTCCTCGCCCGTCCGCGCGGGGTGGCGGTCCTCGCCGTCCGCGAGGTGGCGGGGCTCCTCGCCGTCCGCGAGGGGTGGTGGCCCTCGCCCGCTCGCGCGAGGAGGTGGCCCTCGCCCGCTCGTGACGCGTGTCCGTGCCTGGGCATGCGCCGCGCCTGTCGCTACCTTCGCCCAAGAGGGGCCAGCCGCAACCGAAAGCGCAGCACAGCCCGACCCGACCTGGTCAGACCCGGTCCGCCCGACCTGACCCGACCGGACGCCTGACCCGACCAGACCGCCCGACCCGGCCGCCCTGACCCGACTGGACGCCTGACCCGACCGGACCGGACCGCCCGACCTGACCCGACCACCCGACCCGACCGGACCACCCGACCCGACCCGACCACCCGACCCGACCCGACCACCCGACCCGACCCGACCACCCGACCCGACCCGACCACCCGACCCGACCCGACCGCCCGACCCGACCGGACCACCCGCCCCAACCGCCCGACCTGACCGAGCCCGGCAGGAGGTCGAGATCCTCGTGCCCCGTGTGCGCTTCTGGTTCGCGCCGACGCGGCGCGCCGACCTTCCCCTCCTGGCCGTCTGCGGCGCCTTCGCCGGCCTCTCCCTCGCGCTGGTCCCGCCCACCCTGCCCCTCGGGTGGGACGAGATCGTGTACGCCAGCCGCTTCCCGCCGTACGCGCCCGCCACCCCGTTCAGCGCTCCCCGCACCCGGGGCGTCCCGCTGCTCATCTCCCCCGTGGCGGCCTGGAGCGACTCCACCGTCCTGCTCAGGCTGTGGCTGACGCTGCTCTCGACCGCGGCCCTCTACCTGGGTTTCCGCCCCTGGCTGCGCGTCACCGTGGTCCGGCGCCCCGCCGTCGTCGGCGTGGCCGCCGGGCTCTACGGAAGCCTGTGGTTCGCCCTGTTCTACGCGAACTCCGCGATGCCGAACCACTACACCGCCATGGGGGCCACGGCCGCGGTCGGACTCTTCCTCGGGGCCCGCCCCGGGCGCCTCGCCCACGCGGGCATCGCGGTGGGGCTGGCGCTGGCCGCCCTGATGCGCCCCAACGACGGTGCCGCCGTGGCCCTCCCGCTGCTCGTCGCCGCCCTGCTGGTGCCGGCCTGGCGGACCCGGGGGCGCGTACTCGCCGTGGTCGGCGGTGTCCTGGCCGGTCTGCTGCCGTGGGCGATCGAGGCGTACCTCCGTTTCGGGGGCGTACGGGAACGGCTCACCGCCGCGAGCGAGGTGCAGGGCGGGCTGCGGCCCCTCGCGTCCATCGAGGCCCAGTTCACCGTGCTGGACGGCCCGTTGCTCTGCCGCCCGTGCGCAGCCGACCGCCTGGGCGTCGCGGCCGCGGAGTGGCTGATCCTGCTGTCGCTGCTCATGGCGGCGGGGGTGCGCTCCGCAAGGCCGACAGCCTCCACCCCCGACCAGACCCCCCGCCGCCAAACGACAGCCACCGCAGGCCAGTTCACCCGCCGACCAACGACAGCCACCCCTGGCCAGGTTCCCCGCCCACCGGTTCCACCCACCCCCCACCAGGTCGCCCGCCGCCAGACGAGAGACGCCCGCGACCAGATCGCCCGCCGCCAGACACCAGGCACCCCCAACCAGACCCCCCGCCAACCGACACCACCCACTCCCCACCAAAACCCCCGCCACCCCCTCTGGCTGACTCTGGTCGTCGCTGGGGCCGTTGCCCTGCCCTATCTCCTCCTCGTCCCCTACGGAGCGCCCCGCTTCCTCCTCCCCGCCCACGCCCTCCTCGCCATCCCCGCGGCCCTGGGCCTCTTCACCCTCACGGCCGCCCGATCGAAGCCCACCCCCGTCCATACCTCCGCCCGATCGAAGCCCACCCCCGTCCACACCCCCGCCCGCCGGCACAGACTCGCCCTCACCACCGCTCTCGCCGTCCTCCTCAGTGCCCACCTGGCGGTCCAGCTCCTCCTCGTCCTCGGCAACTCCCGTATCCAGGCGGGCGCCCGTGGCGACTGGGGCCGGATCGCCCACGTCCTGCACGAGCACGGGGTGCGTGCCCCGTGCGTCCTGGACGGCAGCGCTTCGGTGATCCCCCTCGCGTACGTCTCGGGATGCTCGGCCGCCCGTGAGAGCGACCGGCGGCGGCCCGACGCCCTGGTCCTGCGCGAGAAGCGGCCCCCGCCCTGGGCCCGCGACTGGCGGCGCCATCCCGTGCCGGACACCTACGCCCCCGGCTGGACGGTGCTCGTGCCGCCCCCGGCGCCCGTCATGCGGAACCCGGCGACCGATATGCGCTCTTGACGCGCGGTCAACCTCAGCCGCACCATCAGGCACGCCAATTCCGTCCGGCCACAGCGGAGTTCGACGGCCACGGAAGCGGCGTACCCCCACAGAACGAACGAACCAACAGAACACGGAGCCCCCCACATGAAGCTCTCCGTTCCCGGACGCACCACGGCAGCCGCCGTCATAGCCGTCGCCGGACTCCTCACCACCAGCGCGATATCCTCGGCGGCCCCCGCCCCCACGGCGGCCGCCCCCGACATCTCCGTGGCCAACGTCCAGGGCCACCTCTCGCAGTTGCAGAACATCGCGGCGACCAACGGCGGCAACCGCGCCCACGGCAGCGCGGGCTACAAGGCCTCCATCGACTACGTGAAGGGGAAGCTGGACGAGGCCGGATTCACCACCTCGCTCCAGGAGTTCACCTCCAACGGCAAGACCGGCCACAACCTCATCGCCGACTGGCCCGGCGGCGACGCCGACCAGGTCATCATGGCGGGCTCGCACCTCGACAGCGTCGGCTCGGGCCCCGGCATCAACGACAACGGCTCCGGCTCGGCGGCGATCCTGGAGACCGCGCTCACCGTGGCCAAGGAGCAGTACAAGCCCACCAAGCACCTGCGGTTCGCCTGGTGGGGCGCCGAGGAGCTGGGACTCGTCGGCTCCTCGCACTACGTCGACAAGCTGCCCGCCGACGAGCGCTCGAAGATCAAGGGCTATCTGAACTTCGACATGATCGGCTCCCCGAACCCGGGCTACTTCGTCTACGACGACGACCCCACCATCGAAAAGACCTTCAAGGACTTCTACGGGGGCCTCGACCTGGCCACGGAGCCCGACGAGGAGGGCGACGGCCGCTCGGACCACGCCCCGTTCAAGGACGCGGGCGTCCCGGTCGGCGGGCTGTTCAGCGGCGCCGACTACGAGAAGACCGCCGAGCAGGCCCAGAACTGGGGCGGCACGGCCGGTGAGCCGTTCGACAAGTGCTACCACTCCGCCTGCGACACGGAGTCGAACATCGACGGGACGGCCTTGAACCACAACAGCGACGCGGTGGCGTACGCGGTGTGGGGGCTCTCCGCCTGACGCCCGCTCGCAAAGGCCCCGGGGCCCCGGGCCCCGGGGTCTGTGCACCCGAACAACCCCCTGGACGCAATTACCTGCGCGTGCATATAGTGCATGCGCAGGTAATTGCGCGGCCTCGACCGTGCCGCGCACGACCACGCCATGACCCAGGGGGCCCACCATGACCCGCAAGTTCCTCTTCGTGCTCGGCAGCGCCCGCCCCGAAGGCAACTCGGAGACGCTGGCCCGCCGGGCCGCCGAACAGCTCCCGGCCGGCGTCGAGCAGCGCTGGCTGCGCCTCGCCGACCACCCGCTGCCCGACTTCGAGGACCGGCGCCACGACGGCACCCGCCCGCGTGCCCGCCCCCGCCCCGCCGGCGACGCCGAGGCCCTGCTCCTGGACGCCACCCTCGACGCCACGGATCTCGTCATCGTGTCGCCCCTGTACTGGTACTCGCTGTCGGCCACCACCAAGCGGTACCTCGACTACTGGGACGCGTGGCTGGAGGTCCCCGAGGTCGACTTCAAGAACACCATGCAGGGGCGCACCCTGTGGGGCGTGACGGCGCTCGCCCACAGCGAGGAAGAGGTCGCCGACCCGCTGATCGGCACGCTGAACCACGTCGCCGCCTTCTTCCCCCTGCGCTTCGGCGGCGTCCTGCTCGGCAACGGCTCCCGGCCGGGCAACGTCCTGGACGACACCGACGCCCTCGCCCGCGCCAAGACGTTCTTCGCCCAGGAGCCGCCGCTCGCCCGCTACCCGTACGACAGCTGACCCCGGGACCCCGGGACACTGGAAACCGGATGGCCCCGAGAAAGGCGGTGGCGGCCTACGCCGTGATGTCCTTCGCCCCGAACCTCGCCCAGGCCGCCGAGCCGAACACCGCCGCGTACAGGCCCTGGAGGCCGAGGTTCTTGATCAGCTCGTCCCAGTAGACGGGCTCGCGCATCAGGTCCGCGAAGGACAGCCAGTAGTGCGAGAAGAAGTACGGCTGGAGGGCGTGCAGCTGCGGGATCTGGTCGAGGATCTGGACCGTGATGAGCAGGCCCACGGTCGTCGCCATCGCCGCGATGCCGCTGCTGGTCAGCGTCGACACGAACAGGCCGAGCGCCGCGAGCCCCACCAGGGAAGCGGCGACCACGAGGGCGATGAGCAGGGCCCGCAGCAGTCCCTCGCCGAAGCCGATCCGGGTGCCGGAGATCGTGGTGACCTCGCCCACCGGGAAGAGCAGCGCGCCGACCGCGAGCGCGGAGAGGGCCACGACGAGCGTCGCGAGCAGGCAGAACGTCATCGTCGTCGCGTACTTGACCAGCAGCAGCCGCGTCCGGCCCGCGGGGGCGACCAAGAGGTAGCGCAGCGTTCCCGCGCTGGACTCGCCCGCGATGGAGTCGCCCGCGACGACGCCGACCGCCATGGGCAGGAAGAAGGGCAGGGTCGCGGCGAGCGCGGTGAAGACCAGGAACAGGCCGTTGTTGGTCACCTGCGCGATGAACGCCGGACCGCCCGCCTCGCCGCCCCCGCCGAGCGTCGAACCGTCACTCGTCTCGATCTTGACGGCGACGCCCACGAGGATCGGCACGGCGGCGAGCACACCGAGCAGGGCGAGCGTCCGCCAGCGGCGGAAGGTGATGCCGAGCTCGCTGCGGAAGAGCCCGAAGGTCCAGATCCGCCGGACCGTCCTCCCGCCCGCGTCCGGCGCGCCCCGCCCGTTTCCGTACCGCGGCCCCTGCTCGTCCCGCCCCTCCCGTACGCCGACACCGTCAGCCCGCGACATCGAAGCCCTCCCCCGTCAGCGCCACGAACGCGTCCTCCAGCGAGGCCCGTTCGAGGCCGAAGCCCCGTACCCGTACGCCCGCGCCGACCAGGGCGGCGTTCAGCTCCGCGAGGTCGGTGCCGGACTCCGCGCCCGGCGGCTCGCCCGTCACGCGGTCCTCCGCCACGACGAGATCGCTCACGCCCAGCTCCTTCAGGACGCGGACCGCGTCGGCCGTGTCCGGAGTCGTCACGGCGAGGCGCCCCCGCGCACCGGCGGCGAGGTCGGCGACCGGGCCCTGGGTGACGAGGCGGCCCTGGGCCATCACCGCCGCATGTGTGCAGACCTGCTCGATCTCGTCCAGGAGGTGCGAGGAGAGGAAGACGGTCGTGCCCTCCGACGCCAGCTCCCGCACCAGCGCCCGGATCTCGCGCATGCCCTGCGGATCGAGGCCGTTGGTCGGCTCGTCGAGGACCAGGAGTCTGCGCGGCTGGAGCAGCGCGGCCGCGAGCCCGAGGCGCTGCTTCATGCCCAGCGAGTACGCCTTCGCCTTCTTGCCGGCGGCGGCCGTCAGACCCACCCGGTCCAGGGCCGACTCGGCGCGGACACGCCGGGTGCGCGGATCGGCGGTCGGGTCGGCGGCGTCGTACCGCAGGAGGTTGTCGCGGCCGGACAGGAAGCCGTAGAGGGCGGGGCCCTCGATGAGCGCGCCCACGTGCGGGAGCACGGTCCGCGTCTCGCGCGGCATGGGCCGGCCCAGGACCTTGGCCCGGCCCGAAGTCGGCTCGATCAGGCCCATCAGCATCCGGATGGTGGTCGTCTTGCCCGAGCCGTTCGGCCCGAGGAACCCGAAGACGCTGCCCGCGGGGACGGTGAGGCTCAGGCTGTCCACGGCCACCTGCTTGCCGTAGCGCTTGGTCAGCGCGGAGGTCTCGATCACGCTGTCCGCCGCACTGCCGCCGGTCCTTGTGCTCGGCACCGCGTCCTCCCCGCCTCACGTCGTGACGGCGGGCCCGGGGTGCCTGCCCGGCACCTCGGGCCCGCCGCTCCATCGTCCCTCGCGGCCGGCTACTTCGCCGCGTTCGCCGCCTTCACGAGGGCGTCCTTGGTGACCGCCCCCACGTAGGCCTTGCCGTCCTCGGTGATGAGGGCGTTGATCAGACGCGTCTTGAAGACCGTGCCCGAGCCGAAGTCGCCCGACACCTTGTCGCCGAGGGAGTCGAGGAGGCGCTGCGCGTCCGGCGGGACGTCACCGGAGCCGCCCGACGGGAGGCCCTGGCCGCCCGGCAGTTCGAGCTCGGCGATGGAGTTCCAGCCCTCGCCGATGACGTTCAGACCGCTCAGGTCCTCCCCGCCCTTGAACTCCTTGCCCTTGAACTCCTTGCCCTTGAACTCCTTGCCGCTGAATTCCTTGCCGAACTCCTTGCCGCCGTCCTTGAAGCCGTGCTTCCCGGCCTTGGCGTCGTCCTCTTCGGTGACCTTCGCGCCCTTGGGCGGCGTGAAGTCGAACGTGGACGCGGCCGGCTTGCCGAAGTCGACCTTCGTGAAGCCCGCGTCGACGACCGCGCTGCCGCCGCCCGCGGGAGTGAGCGTGAACTTCAGCGGCGTACCGGTCTTGGAGTCGACCGCGACCGTGATCTGGCCGACCGTCGAGCCGGACTGCTTGGGCTTGATGACCAGGCGGTAGGCGTCCCGGCCCGCGACCTGCGCGGTGCCGTCCACCTTCACCGACGTCGTCTCGTCGGCCGCCTTCAGCGCCTCCTCGGCCAGCTCCTTGGGCGTGGACGGGACGCCCTCGGGGAGGCCCTTCTCGCCGGAACCCTTCTCCGCGTCACCGGCCTTGCCCGCCGACTTGGAGTGGTACACCTCGTTCGACTTGCTGTCGTAGGCCCAGACGTCGTCGCCGTCGTGGATCAGGCTGTACTCGGCCGCGTCGTCCAGGACGGAGAGCTTCTGCTTGTCGGGGCCGTCGGCGGCCACGCGCAGCGTGTGCGTGCCGGACGCCAGCTCCATCAGCTTGGACTGCGGGTCGGCGGCCGATCCGTCGCCGCCCTCTCCGCCGCCCTCGCCGCCCGAGCCGCCGCCCGGAGCGAAGCCGCCCGCCATGTCGCCGCCGAAGGACGGAAGGCCGAGATCGGTGCTGATCTTCACCGTGCCCGAGAGCTGCTCCGTGTCCGACGCGGCGATCTTCTCGATGAGTTCCTGTGCGGTCACGTCGGGCAGCTTGGGGTCGCCCGAGGTGGCGAGCGCCGGGACGAGCCCGATGGTCGCCGCCGCCACCCCCGCCACCGCGACGGGAACCACGTAACGCGTCGCCTTGCGGCGTCCTGCGCGCGGTTCGCCGGTCTCGCTGGTGTCCTGCTCCGGTTCGTACGGTGCCATTGTGTGCCCTACCTCCGTGGTCGGCGGCGGCCTTCCCAGTACGTGCGTGCGTCCACCCCGCGCCGCCATTCTCACCCGAATAGGTCAGGAGTGGTTGTTCTTGCTGGACCTTGCTTGCCTCTATACGACCAAATCGGCCAGCGAGAAGCGTCAGACCCCGGGAGCAACTCCACGTACTGCTGTGGGATGACACAGCACGGTGGCGCCTCCCCCATCCCGTAGGGGAAGCGCCACCTGGACGGATCCGGGTCAGCGCGGCACGAACACGTAGTCCGCCCCGTACGGCACCTTGGCGATGGCGCCCGGCTTGCAGTCACCCGCCGGTGCGACCCCGCCCACCGTGTTCAGGCGCAGGATCTCCGCCGTGCCGGCCAGGAGCCCGCGCGGCTTCCCGGTCGAGGTCGCCGCCAGGTCGAGCTCCGGGATGTTCTTGTCGCCGTTCGGGGTCCTGGAGATCAGCTTGCCGGTGACCTGGCTGCCGTCGGGGGCGGTCCAGCGCGGGGTGCCCGAGTTCGGGGCGACGAAGTCGTGCGCGATGCCGGCGCCGAGCCTGGCGCGCACGTCACGCTGCGCGAAGGCGGACCTGCCCGAACCGTCGTCGGCCTTCTTGCACTCGTAGATCTGCTTCCCCTTGAGCACGGACGCCTGGAAGCCGGCCGCCGCCTGGCGGAAGCCGACGCCCGTGGTCACCGCGTGGAGCTGGCCGCGGACCGCGCCGCCGGGGAACTCGGCGGTGTGCAGGTTGGTGTAGAAGCCGTTCGGGTCCGCCTTCAACCGCTTGAGCAGCGCCGCGTCCTCGACCTTGACCGTGCCGGTGACGCGGTGGCCCTTGCTCTTGGCCACGAGCCGGGTGAAGTCGATCTTCACGCCGCCGTTGGTGCCCTTGGCGCCCTGGTGGATGTGGAGGGCGGTGGGCTTGGCGGTGCCGCGCCAGGTGACGGTGACCGAGACCTTGTCGCCCTTCACCCCGACGAATTCGAGCGCCCGGCCGTCCTTGTCGCCGACCGCGGGGCCGCCCTGCACCGGCACCTCGTTCGCGCCGTTCATGCTCGCCACGAAGACGGATCCGCCGCCCTTGTTGCCGCTGCCGCTACCGCTACCGGCGCCACTGCCACTGCCGCCGTGCGCGACGGCCGACGGCGTCCCGATCGCCAGCCCGCCCGCTGCCGCGACGGCCACACCCGCGGCCAGCAGAGCCCGACGGCGGCGCGCCGACCTGCCCCACGCACCAGACGTGCCAGACGTGCCAGACGCACCTGCCGTACCCGTCACACCAGACGTACCGGCCGCACCAGATGTACCAAAAGTGCCCATGGTCAAAAATCTCCCCGTACCTGAGCCGACGCCCCCTGCGTCGACTTCCGGGCATGAGTACGGAGTGGATCCGATCCTGGACTCAATCCAAACTGGACGAATCGCTGTGAACTGAGTCACATTCCGCCGGCCGGGCCTCAGCCCGCCCGGTGGACCACCAGATCGCAGAGCTCGACGAGCGAGGTCTTCGCGTCGCAGTCCCGCAGCGGCGCGAGGGTGTCCCGCGCCTCCTCCGCGAACCGCACGGTGTCCTTGCGCGCCTGCTCAAGGGCGGGGTGGGCCCGCAGCAGCGCCAGCGCCTCCGCGTGCCGCGCGTCGTCCGTCAGGTCCGAGTCGAGGAGCTCGCTCAGGGCGATGTCCTCGGGCAGCCCGAGCTTCTCCACCCGCTCGCGCAGGCGCAGGACCGGCAGCGTCGGAATGCCCTCGCGCAGGTCGGTGCCGGGCGTCTTGCCGGACTCGTGCGAGTCCGAAGCGATGTCCAGGACGTCGTCGGCGAGCTGGAAGGCGACGCCGAGCCGCTCGCCGTATTGGGTCAGGACGTCCACGACGGTCTCGTCGGCGCCCGACATCATGGCGCCGAACCGGCAGGCCACGGCGACGAGCGAGCCGGTCTTGCCGCCCAGCACGTCGAGGTAGTGGTCGATCGGGTCGCGGCCCTCGGTCGGGCCCGCCGTCTCCAGGATCTGGCCGGTGACCAGGCGTTCGAACGCCTCCGCCTGGATGCGGACGGCGTCCGGGCCGAGGTCGGCCAGGATGTACGAGGCGCGGGCGAACAGGAAGTCGCCCGTGAGGACGGCCACGGAGTTGCCCCAGCGCTGGTTGGCGCTGTCGACCCCGCGGCGCACGTCCGCCTCGTCCATGACGTCGTCGTGGTAGAGCGTCGCGAGGTGGGTGAGCTCGACGACGACGGCGGAGGGCACGACGCCCGGCGCGTAGGGGTCGCCGAACTGCGAGGAGAGCATCACGAGGAGCGGCCTGAACCGCTTGCCGCCCGCGCGCACCAGATGCTGCGCGGCCTCCGTGATGAAGGGGACCCCGCTTTTGGTGGCGTCGAGCAGACCTTCCTCGACGGCCGCCAATCCGGCCTGGACATCGGCTTCGAGAGCCTGGTCCCGCACGCTGAGGCCGAAGGGCCCGACGACGGTCACGAGGGGTTCTCCTGTCTGCTGACGATCACAAGTCGGTCACTCGGTCGATCATCACTCGGTCGATCTTCGCGCGATGACGGGGTCGATGACACGGTTTGTCGATGTGTCGCTGCCATCACTCAAGTCAGCGTATCCGGTCGCCTTTCGATCACAGTGGGCACCCGCCTGTGCAATGCCGCCCAGGCGGGGTGTGACGACCACCGGTATGTTCTTGATCAGCTGATACGACGCAGAAGACCGCTTAGCCCTAGAGGCAACGGAAGCCCCATAAGTAACAGAGCTAACGGGAGCACACCCTTTGTCCCGCACCGAGGCCGACACCGAACCGCCCGCGGAGCCGCCGACGGAACCGCCGCCCGGCGACGACCACGCCTTCTTCGGGCAGCCGCGCGGGCTGCTCACCCTGTCGGGCCTCGAGGTCTGGGAGCGCTTCTCGTTCCTCGGCATGCAGGCCATCCTCGTCCTGTACTTCGCGGACTCCGTCGCGAACGACGGAATGGGCATGGATTCCGGGACCGCCGCCTCGGTGTCGGCGGCGTACGGAACGCTCGTGTACCTCGTGTCGGTGGCCGGCGGCTGGCTCGCCGACCGCATCCTCGGCTCGTACCGCGCGGTCCTGTGGGGCGGCATCCTCATCGCCTGCGGCCACTACTCGATGGCGGTCCCGACGGCGACGATGACCTGGGTCGGCCTCGGTCTGATCAGCGCGGGAACCGGCCTGCTCAAGCCGAACGTGGCCTCGATGGTCGGCAAGCTCTACCGCACGGACGACGACCGGCGTGACGCGGGCTTCGCGCTGTACTACATGGGCATCAACATCGGCGCCTTCGCCGGACCGCTGATCACCGGCTGGCTCGGCGACCACAAGGGCTGGCACTGGGGCTTCTCGGCGGCCGCGATCGGCATGACCTTCGGCCTGATCCAGTACGTCCTCGGCCGCCGCCACCTCGCCGGACGCAAGGCCTCGGCGGAGTTCGCGCTGCCCAAGGACGCGATGCGCCGCGCGGTCGTCCTGATCGTCGCCGGCGTCCTCGTGTTCGCCGCGCTCGCCGCCCTGCTCGCCGCCGTCGGCTGGCTGACGATGGACCGCTTCGTCGACCTGCTCACCGTCATCTCGGTGATCGCGCCGATCGTCTACTTCGCGGTCATGTTCCGCAGCCCGCGCGTGACGTCCGAGGAGCGCGGCCGCCTCAGGCCGTACGTGGTGCTCTTCCTCGCCTCGGTCGTCTTCAACTTCATCCTCTTCCAGGCGTACTCGACGATGATCCTGCTCGCGTCGACGAACGCCGAGACGTCCATCCTCGGCTTCACCTTCCCCGCCAGCTGGTACGCCTCCGCGCTCGGCGCCTTCGAGGTCGCGCTCGCCCCCGTCGTCGCCGCGGTCTGGGCCCGGATGGGCCACCGCCAGCCGCACGCCTCCAACAAGATCGCGTTCGGCGTGATCCTGGGCGGCCTTTCCTTCCTCCTGATGGTCCTGCCGACCTCGGGGCACGGCGACGACACGTACAAGATGGCGGTCTGGTGGATCGTCGGTTCCTATCTGCTGCTCGGGCTCGGCGACATCCTCGTGGAGACCTCCGGCATGTCGGCCACGACGAAGCTCGCCCCCCGGGCGTTCGCCAGCCAGACCATGGCCCTCTGGTTCCTCTCGCTCGCCCTCGCCAACGGCATCCAGGCCCAGATCGTGAAGCTGTACGGAGAGGTCTCCAACCCGGCGTACTTCGGCGTGAACGGCGCGATCGCCGTCGCCGCGGGCGTCGCCGTCATCCTGCTCGCGCCGTGGCTGCGCCGCACCATGCACCCCGTCCACTGAGGTACCCGCCATGCAGATTCGCACTTCCTTCCCGTACGAGACCACGCGCGAGGACGTCCTGGTACCCCTCCCGGACGGGACCACGCTGTACGCGCGCGTCTGGCGCCCGGTGACGGACGAACCCGTCCCCGCGCTCCTGGAGTACCTCCCCTACCGGCTGAGCGACTGGACGGCGCCGCGCGACTGGCAGCGCCACCCCTGGTACGCGGGCCACGGCTACGCCTCCGTGCGCGTGGACGTGCGGGGCCACGGCAACTCGGAGGGCATGCCGGGCGACGAGTACTCCCCGGTCGAGCTGGCCGACGGGGTCGAGGTCGTCCACTGGCTCGCCGCGCAGCCCTGGTGCTCGGGCAAGGTCGGCATGTTCGGCATCTCCTGGGGCGGCTTCAACTCCCTCCAGATCGCGGCCCTCGCGCCCGAGCCGCTCAAGGCGATCGTCACGGTCTGCTCCGCGGACGACCGCTATGACAACGACGTGCACTACATGGGTGGTTCCGTCCTCGCGGTGGACATGCACGCGTGGGCGGCCACGATGCTCGCCTTCGTCTCCCGCCCCCCGGACCCGCTGTACGTCGGCGACCGCTGGCGGGAGATGTGGCTGAACCGCCTCGAAGCCGTGGAGCCCTTCATCCACACCTGGCTCGACCACCAGACCCGGGACGACTACTGGCGCCACGGCAGCGTCTGCGAGGACTACTCGGCGATCGGCGCCGCCGTCCTCGCGGTGGGCGGCTTCCACGACCCCTACCGGGACACGGTCCTGCGCCTGGTGGAACATCTGCCGGGCGACGTACGGGGGCTGATCGGCCCGTGGTCGCACCAGTACCCGGACCGGGGGCTGCCGCCGGGCCCGGCGATCGGCTTCCTCCAGGAGACCCTGCGCTGGTGGGACCACCATCTCAAGGGCATCGACACGGGCATCATGGCGGAGCCGAAGCTGCGCTCCTGGATCAGCGACTCCCACCCGCCGGCCACGGTGTACGCGGAGCTGCCGGGCGGCTGGGTCGGTGACCCCTCCTGGCCGTCCCCGAACGTCACGCCGGTCTCCTACGCCCTCCAGGGCGCCCCGATGATCGTGAACTCCCCGCAGCACACGGGTCTGGACGCGGGCCGCTATTTCCCGTTCGGCAACGACGCCGACCTGCCCCCTGACCAGCGGGACGAGGACGCGAAGTCGGCGTGCTTCGAGTTCGAGGTCCCCTCCGCCGTACGCATCCTGGGCCGCCCCAGGGTGACCCTGCGCCTGGCCATGGACACCCCCTCCGGCCAGGCCGTCGCGCGGGTGTGCGACGTGGCCCCGGACGGCTCGTCGACGCTGGTCACGCGCGGTGTCCTGAACCTCTCCGCCCGCAACGGCCGGGACCGCGTGGACCCGTGGCCGGTCGGCGAGACGCAGAAGGTGACCTTCGAACTGAACGCGATCGGCCACACGTTCCCGCCGGGCCACCGGATCAGGCTCGCGGTGTCGTCCGCGTACTGGCCGTGGATCTGGCCGCAGGCGGACTCGGCGGGCTTCGTCCTGGACCCGCCGGGCAGCGCCCTGGAACTGCCGGTACGGGAAGGCGACCTGGACCCCTCGATCACCTTCGCCGCTCCGGAGCAGTCGGAGCCCCTTGAGGTGGTCTACCCGGCGACGCTCGACGAACTGCGCCCCGAGCGCCTGGTCGTCCGCGACGTGGCCAAGGGCGAATGGCGCCTGGAGGTGGACCCGCGCTACGGCGGTACGCGGGTCTACCCGGACGGCCTCGAATTCACCGAGGACGCGGTGGAGACGTACACGATCAACGAGTACGACCCCCTGAGCGCCCGTACCCGCTCCGACTGGACGATCCGCCTGCACCGCCCGGAGCTCGCGTGGGACGTGTCGATCACGTCCCGCTCCGAGATCACGTGCGACGCGGCGGACTTCATCACGTCGAACGAAGTGGTGTGCAAGGACGGCGGCGAGGTGGTCTTCCACCGCACGTGGGAGAAGCGGATCCCGCGCACGGCGGGTTGAGGGACCGGTGGAGCAACGTCACCGGTCGGTGCCCAGCAGGCGCTCGACGACGACGGCGACCCCGTCGTCCTCGTTGGAGGCCGTCACCTCGTCGGCGGCCGACTTGAGGTCGGGGTGGGCGTTGGCCATGGCGACGCCACGGGCCGCCCAGACGAACATCGGTACGTCGTTGGGCATGTCCCCGAAGGCGATGGTGTCCTCGGCGGTCATCCCGAGCCGTTCGGCGGCGAGCGCGAGTCCGGTCGCCTTGGTCACCCCGCGCGGCTGGAGCTCGACGGTGCCGGGCCCCGACATGGTGACGGTGGCCAGCGGCCCGACGGCGTCGCGGGCGACGGCGGCCAACTCGTCGTCGGACAACTCGGGGTGGCGCAGGAGCACCTTGCTGATGGGCTCGGCCCAGAGCGCGTCACGCCCCCGTACGCGCACGGCGGGCAGGGTGGGGTGCGGCATCAGATACCCGGGCTCGATGAGCGTGAGCCCGTCCACGCCGTCCTGGTCGACGGCGGCGTAGACCTCCCCCACCTCGGCCTCGATCTTCCCGAGCGCGGCCTCGGCGAGCTCACGGTCGAGCGTCACGGACCACACCATGCGGTCGGCCCCGGAGTCGTACAGCTGCGCCCCCTGCCCGCAGACGGCAAGGCCGCCGCCCCCCAGATCGTCGAGCAGCGGCTTCACCCGGGGCGCGGGCCGCCCGGTCACCACCAGGTGGTGCGCCCCCGCAGCGGCCGCCGCCGACAGCGCGGCCAACGACCGGTCGGAGACGGTGTCGTCGCCGCGCAGCAGCGTTCCGTCCAGGTCAGTGGCGATGAGTGAATATGCGAGGGGTGCAGCCATGATCCAGAGAATACGGATCCCGGGCGCCGCCGATAGCAACGTCACAAGAGCTGTGACGCGACCAGTGCGCTGGTCGCACAACCGGCGCTCACGGGATTCACCGGGACGAGTCCCGGAGAACGGCCCCCAGGCTATGACGCGCCCCGCCCTGACAACGGAATACGACCTCCGCCATCCTCCCCACGAGCAAACCTAGTAACTTTGCACCCCGCGTCAGATGGGCGTCAGGGAACGCGTGACGGGGGTTGCGGGATGGCGGGGAATCGTCCGGCGGATTGGCATGTCCTGGACCTGGACAAGGACCCCACGCCCGGGGACCCGGACCGCGTCCGGAACCTGGCGAAGAACCTGCACGACTTCGCCGACGACGTCTCCAAGGTGCTCCGCGACATCAAGGGGATGGCGGGCGAGGACGCGATCCTCACGTGGGCGGGCAAGACCGCCGAATCGTTCACCTCGGAGTTCGAGTCGGCGCCGGGCAAGCTGAAGAAGCTCAAGAAGAGCTACGAAATGGCCGGCGACGCCCTGTCCACCTACTGGCCCGAGCTGGAACGCTCCCAGGCCCTGGCCGACAAGGCCCTGGCCCAAGGCCGTGAAGCGCAGACCAGCCTCAGCGCCGCCCAGTCCCGCCTCACCTCCGCCGACTCCTGGGTGGACCGCGCGGGCAAGGAAGCCGACAAGTACAAGGACGACGACGGCGGCTCCAAGGCCGGCAAGGACGTGCCCAAGCCCGACCCCGACAAGGTCAAGGCCGCCACCCGCAACGCCACCTCCGCCGAAAAAGCCCAGACCGCCGCCAAAGCGGACGTCACGGCGGCGCAGTCCAACCTGGACGCGGCGAAGAAGATGGCCGAAGACGCCCGCAAAATGCGCGAGACCGCGGCCGGCACCGCGAAGAAGAAACTCGAAGAGGCCTCCGACGCCGGCATCCAGAACCGTAAGTGGTGGGAAGAGGTCGGCGACTGGGTCACCGACAACTGGGACACCATCGTCGCCGTCTGCAAAGTCGTCGTCGCCGTCCTCGGCATCATCGCGATGATCATCGGCGGCCCCATCCTCGGCGCGATCGTCCTGATCGCCGCCCTGATCGTGCTCGCCGACACCCTCAACAAATACGCCAAGGGCGAGGCCTCCCTATGGGACGTCGCCTTCGCCGCCCTGGACTGCATACCCGGCATGAAGGGCCTCACCAGCCTCCGCGGCCTCGCCAAGGGACTCAAGGGACTCAAGGGCGGGCTCAAGGGACTCAAGGCGATGGCCAACGGCGTACGGGGCCTCGCCAAGTCCGGCCGCAGCATGATCACCAGCGGGGCCAAGGGCGCCTACAGCCGCCTCAAGGGGATCGTCCGGTTCAAGGGCAGTGACCCGGTGGACATGGCCACGGGCCAGATGTTCCTGCCGCAGACCGACGTCACTCTGCCGGGAGTCCTCCCTCTCGTCTTCTCGCGTCGCGTCGCGTCCGACTACCGAGCCGGCGGCTGGTTCGGCCCGTCCTGGTCATCGACTCTCGACCAGCGACTCGAAGTCGACGAGCAAGGCGTGGTGTTCGTCACCGAGGACGGCATGCTCCTGGCCTATCCCCACCCCGCCGCTCCGGGCGCATCCGTGCTTCCCGAGTCCGGCCCCCACTGGCCGCTGACCCGCCTGGACTGCGGCGAATACCACGTCGAGGACACCCTGGCCGGTCAGTGGCGGCATTTCTCCGCACCCACAGACGGTATGGCGCCGCTCGTGCGCATGTCCGACCACAACGGCAACACCATCGATGTCGCGTACGACGAGCACGGCGCTCCCCGCGCGATGCACCACTCGGGTGGCTACGAGCTGAGATTCACCACGGAGGAGGACCGGGTCACCGGCCTCTACCTCGCCGGTGCCGACGACGACGGCACCGACCTCGCGGTCAAGACCTACGGCTATACCGACGGCAATCTGACCGAAGTCGTCAACTCCTCCGGGCGTCCGCTGCGGTTCGCCTACGACGAGCGGCTCCGGGTCACCTCGTGGACCGACACCAACCAGCGCCGTTACGACTACGCCTACGACGACAAGGACCGCTGTGTCGCCGAGGGAGGCGAGGCGGGACATGTCTCGATCATCCTCGACCACGACGGTTCCGACCCTTGCTGGCCCGGTTGCCGCATCACCACGCTCACCACAGCGGAGGGTGCCGTATCCCGGTTCGTCGTCAATGAACGGTCCGAGGTCGTCGCCGAGATGGACCCGCTCGGTGGCATCACCCGCACCGCCTACGACGACCGGCACCAGGTGGTGGCGGTCACCGATCCGCTCGACAGGTCCACCCGATACACGTTGAACGAGCTGGGGCAGCCGCTCACCATCACGTATCCGGACGGGGAGACCGCCCGGTTCGCCTACGGTCCGCACGGTGGACCGACCGCGATCACTCAGGCCGACGGAAGCACGGTGCTTCGGGATTATGACGAGCGCGGCAACTGCACGGCGGTGACCAGCCCGAGCGGGGCGACCACGCGCTACACCCATGACGGCGCGGGCCGCCTCGACTCCGTCACCGATCCGCTCGGCGCGACGACACGCATCCGCACCAATGATGCGGGGCTCACCACAGAGCTCGTCGATCCGCGAGGCCGGCACGAGTGGCGCAGCCATGACGCCTTCGGCCGGGTCAACGCCGTGTCGGACTCGACCGGCAGCGAAGCGCGGCTGTCCTGGACGGTGGAGGGGCGGGTCGCGCTGTGGCACGGCCCGGAGGGAGCCACACAGGAGTGGATCTACGACGGCGAGGGCAACTGCGTCCGGCACACGGATGTCAACGGTGGCGTCACCTCGTACGAATACACGCACTTCGACCTGGTGTCCGCCGTGACGGGACCGGACGGCGCACGGTACGCGTACGACCATGACGCCTCCTTGCGTCTGACCCGCGTGACCGACCCGCTGGGCCTGACGTGGTCGTACACATATGATCCGGCGGGCCGTGTCGTCGCCGAGACCGACTTCGACGGTCGTACGGTGCGCTACGGGTACGACCCGGCCGGGCAGCTCGTCTCCAGGACCAACGCCCTGGGTCAGAAGATCAGTTACGAGCGGGACCTGCTCGGGCAGGTCGTGACCAAGGACGCCGACGGGGCCGTCACGACGTACCGGCGGGATCGCATGGGCCGGTTGCTTCAGGCCGCAGGCTCGGACAGTGACGTTTCACTCGACCGGGACGAGTTCGGCCGGATCGTCGCGGAGAGCGTGGACGGGCACACGCTGACGTTCGATTACGACGCGCTGGGGCGACGCACCCGCCGCGTCACGCCGACGGGCGCGGTGGCCTCGTACACCTATGACGAGCAGGGTCACCGCGCTTCTCTGACGACGTCCGGCCGCACCCTGCGCTTCGGATACGACGCGGTCGGCCGTGAAATCTCCCGCTCCACGGGAGATTCGCTCACCCTGCACCAGGTGTGGGACACCTCGGGCTCCCTGGTGGAGCAGGCGGTGGAGACGTCGCGCGGTCGTGTGCAGGAGCGCAGGTACGAGTACCGCCCCGACGGCCATGTCACGGGCTTCGACGACCTCGTGCACGGGGCGCGGCAGTTCGAGTTGGACCCGATCGGCCGGGTCACCGGTGTCACGGCGCGCAACTGGCGCGAGGAATACGCCTACGACGCCGCCGGCAACCAGTCCAGTGCAACCTGGCCTTCCGGCCACGCCTCCGAGGAGGCCCGCGGAGAACGGACGTACCTGGGGACACGCTTGCTCCGGGCGGGGCGTGTGACGTGCGAGTACGACGCAGCGGGCCGCGTGGTGGTCCGCCGCAGGACCCGGATCTCCCGCACACCTGATTGCTGGCAGTACACCTGGGACGCCGAGGACCGCCTCACCTCCGTCACCACGCCCGACGGAACGGTCTGGCGCTACCGGTACGACGTCTTCGGCCGCCGCACCGCCAAGCAGCGGCTCGCAGCCGACGGTGCGACGGTGATCGAGGAGATCCGCTTCACCTGGGACGGCGACAGCCTCGCCGAGCAGACGTCCACCGGAGGCGGCCTGCCCCATCCGGTCACGTTGACCTGGGACCACGACGGGCTCCACCCCGTGGCCCAGACGGAGCGGCTCACGGACACCCTCACCCAGGAGGAGATCGACTCCCGCTTCTTCACGATCGTCACCGATCTGGTCGGCACTCCGACCGAGCTGATCGACGAGCAGGGTGAGATCGCGTGGCAGTCGCGTTCCACCCTCTGGGGCACCACCGTCTGGCCGGCCGGAAGCAGCGCGTACATCCCGCTGCGCTTCCCGGGCCAGTATCACGACCCCGAAACGGGACTGCACTACAACCAGCACCGGTACTACGACCCGTCGACCGGCCGCTACGCCACCCCCGATCCCCTGGGTCTGAGCGCGGCACCGAACCCTGTCACATACGTGACCAACCCATGGACATGGTCGGACCCTCTGGGTCTCGCTCCCTATGAGGTCTTCTTCCGTGTGATGTCGGAGAAGGAGTTCACACGCCTTGGGCCGAAGGGTGAAATCACTCCGCGGGGCGAGAACTTCGTGACCCAGGAGACGGATTACGTCACCGGTATCGCAGAACGCTTCGCCAGGCGTGGCGGACGCAACGCCCAGAAATACACGCACATGGTGCGGTACGAAATGGCTCCGGGCACGAGAGACGCGCTCATCGCGGCGGGCCGCGGATCCGGAGACAACATCGCGGCCATCCGCGAGTCGTTCGGAATCCACCTGGACGAGATCGGCGAGAGCGTCGACTTCGTACATGTGAAGATGGAACGTGGCGGATTGAACTTCGGCCTGCGGGAGAACTCGGCCGACGTATTCAACTCCAACATCCTCAGGAGCAGTCATACGCTGCTGTAGCCGGAGTGCCGGTCGGCAGGTGGACCGGAACCCCGTGTGCGGAACAGAGAGAGCGGAAAGAGAAGCAGATGCCAGAGCAGTCAGATGCGGCGGGTGCCCCGTCGGCGGACCGCGTCGACGACTTCATCGGCCCGGGGTACGTGGGCCGGGAGAAGGCAACTGCGGTGGTGTCCGCCTTTCCTCAGGCACCCGACAGGATCCTGGACTGGTTGCGCGCGTCGGCGGAATCGGGAGACTGGCGAAGGTTCGAGCGGTTCGCGGGCGTGGCCGTTCATGTGGCGCGCCCCGGCGAGCTCGCCGGCATTCTGCTGTCGGCGCTGACCTCCGGCACGAAAGCCGGTGACACCGGACGCGGCCCGAACGAAGAAGACTTGGTCGACATGCTGGGCGAGATCCACTCCCCGGAAGCCGTCGACGCGCTCGGCTCCCTGCTGCGCGAGCGCCAGGAATCCGATGCCCCCTATTTTCCCTTGTGCGTCAAATGCATCGAGTCTCTGGCTGAAATCGACACTCCGGAAGCGAAGGAAATCCTGCGCGAGGTCGCCACCGGTGCATGGCCGAAGCCACTCCAGTGGCATGCGGCGGCGGAGTTGGGCATCGACGAAGAACTCGGTTACGACGAGGACGCCATGCTCGGTGGAGCCTGACGAGCAGTTGCCCGAAGGCCGGCTGGCGGCGCCGCCCGGCGCGTTCCCGCGCGACAGGACGTAGCGTCCCACCATGGAGATCACCGGTCACTCGAGCGACTTCACCGTGGATGCGGCCTTCCCCACCGCGGCGGGGAAGTTCATCGCCCGCCGCCGTCAGCACTGGCCCGGCCTGCTCCTCTGCGGGGAACCCGCCGGAGCGGGGGCGTCTGCCGACTGGACGCTCCCCGCCGCCGATGACGTCGATGACGCCGATGGTCAACCCGGCATCCTCACCTTCTCTTCGGGCCACGCGATGGAGGAGTTCTGGGCCGAGCACGGTTATGCCCTGGACGACTCGGGAGAAGGCCCCTTCTCGGTCTTCTACCGATTCCATCCCCGGCCGCTACGAGCCGCACGGGTGAGCGGGGTCCGGTGCGCGGGTCCCGAGACCGCGGCAGCCGTCGAGGGCACGGGACTTCTCCTTGCCACGTACTTCACCGTCAGTCTCGTCACGCCGGAAGACCCTGCGACCGACCCGTTCTCGGGTCGTGTCCTGGCCGACTTCCTCGACTCGTTTGGCTCACCCCTCCGATGATCGAGGCACCCTCAGCCGTACGCCCGTGCCACATGCCCCGTCAGTCTCGGGGAGGCGTATTCCGTGCCGCAGACGAAACGCATCACCGGGCCGTACGACGCCGCTGCCGGGAGGCCCGTGAAGTACAGGCCCGGGATCGATGAGGCGTAGCCCGCGCCCAGTTTGGGGGTGCCTCGGCTCGCTGCCAGGCGGGCGCGGAGGGTGGGGTCGAGGAAGTCCATGGCGGCGAGGTCGACGCGGTAGCCCGTCGCCGCGATGACGTGGTCCGCGGAGAGTTCGCGGATGCGGCCGCCCAGGGTCTCGAGCCGCAGGACCGGGCTGCCGTCCCGGACGTCCGCCGAGACTAGGCGGCGGACCTCTCGCGTCTCGACCTTGCCCTCGTAGCGCTCGCGCAGCCACCACGCACCCAGCGGGCCGAGGATGCGGCGGACCAGGAAGTGGCGGGCCTGCGGGGGCAGATAGCGGTACGGGTGGGGGTAGTAGCTGATCGCGTGGAGCGACCAGGCGCGGCCGAAGGGGGACTCCGGGCGCAGCTTCGGCTGCTTCCACGGCGGGGCGCCGAAGGCCACCGACCCCTTGCCGCGCGCCACCACCCGTACGGTCGCGCCCGCTTCGGCCGCGAGCGCCGCCGTCTCCAGGGCGGACTGTCCCGCGCCGACCACGATCAGCTCGCGCCCGGCGAACCGCGACAGGTCGCTGTGCTGCGAGCTGTGCGAGACGGGCCCGGTGGGCGCCGGCCCGTCCGGGGCCGCCGCGACGAGCGCCGGCGGCAACTGGGCGAGCCCCGAGAGGCCGGTCGCGACCACCACCGCGCGGGCCGTGAACTGCTCGCCGGAGTCCAGCTTCAGGCCGAAGCCAGCCGTCCCCTTGCGCTCCACCGACACCACCCGCACCTGCTCCAGGTCGGGCACGAGCTTCTGCTGGAACCACTCGCCGTACGCCACGAAGGTCTCGATCGGGATGATGTCCTCGTCGGTGACCAGCCGACGGATGCCCGCCGCGTCGCAGTAGTCGACGAGGGTGTGGCCGGGCTGCGGCGCGTCGATGTTCGAGGCGACCGGGGTCGACTTCAGGAGCATGCCCGCGGGCATGTGCGCGCGCCAGCTCACCATCGGGTCGCCGAAGACCCGAACCGCAATGCCGCGGGCCCGCAGATGGGCCGCGGTGGAGAGGCCGAACGGCCCCGCCCCGATGACTGCTACTGGTTGGATCACGAAGTCCCTCCCCAGGACGTCACTTACCGCGTGTGCCTGCTTCGTGGGTGGTGCGTCACCTCAGGCCGTGGCCTTGAGGTGCGTCACCTCAGGCCGTGGCCTCGGCGGTTGGTCCGCCACAGCTGGTACAGGTGCTTGGCCCCCGGCCGTATGAACCGGGCCAGCATCGTGAAGAACGGCTTCATGTCGTCCGCCGCGAGCCAGGCCAGTTCCGTGCCGCTCGCGTGCGGGGGCGCGTGCGGTGTGGTGTAGCCGCTGCGGCGGTAGGCGAGGAGAGCGGGCAGGTCGATGTTCTCCACGACATAGCGGTGCCCCGCGCGCTGCTCGCCCTCGGGGACCGGGCGGCCCGTCAGGTGCAGATGCATCGCACGGACGACGTCGATCCCGGATTCGTTCTCGAAAAGCCGGAACTGCGCGCCCATGCGGGGGTTGAAGTCGAGCAGTTTGTACTGACCGTCCCGCCGGTCGAAGCGGAGGTCGAGGTCGATGACGCCGGTGAAGCCGATCTGTTTGATGAAACGCGCGGCCAGGTCCGCGAGTTCCGGGTTGTCGACGACGTACGCGTTCGCCGTCATCCCCGCGTGCGGCGGCCAGGAGCGCACCTTCACGCCGGTGAACAGCGCGCGCGGCACGGAGTCCGCGTCGAAGTACGCGTGCACGATCCAGTCCTCGGCCTGCTCCCGCGGCAGATACTCCTGGAGGATCACGCCGGGCCGCTCGCCCCAGAGCCGGGCGTGCGCGAGCAGGCCCTCCAGGGTCTCGATGCGCGTCGTGCCGTTCACCGCGGGCCGGGAGCGGCGGGTGAACGCCTCGCGGTTCTTGGCGACCACCGGGAAGAGTGCCGTGGCGGCGAACTCCTTGACGTCGGCGTAGCTCTCCGGGAACGACGCGGCGGGCGAGGCGATGCCGTGCCGCACGCACAGCTCGTGCAGGCCCTGCTTGCTGGCGAGGCGGCGGGGCAGCACCGGGTCCACGCGCGGAAAGAGGAAGCCGGCGCCGCCCAGAGCCTCTTGGTGCTCGGCTATGAGGACGGCCGCTTCCTCGTCGGTCGGGAGCAGGACCGTGGGTCTGCCGATCCGGCGCGCGATGCGCAGCATCCCGTCCACGAGCCGCTCCGGCTCCTCCGCCCCGGTGGTCGGCCAGGGGAAAGCGCCGGTGAGATGGCGGGAGGCCGCGGCCGGCGTGTACCGGTCCTCCGTGATCGCGTACATGGGCACGCCGAGCCGTCCGAGGCTGCGGATCGCGCCCACACCGCCGTGGTGCAGCGGGTAGTTGCCGAACTTCACGATGAGCCCGGGCACCTCACGGTCCACCGCGAAGGGCACGCTGTCGTTCCTCATGGCCACGGGTCCCCCCACGTGTCCCTCCGTATGACCCGGACCCACCCCGTCCGCGTCCCCCAAAGGACGCTAAGCCGGAACTGACCACTCCAGCAAGATTTATTCGGACATTGCGAACTCTTTAGACACTGCCTCAATCGAAGGTTCCCACGTAACGTGTGGCACACCCATATGGAAAGCGAGGCAGGTACGCATGTCCGAGCACACCCCGCTCGACCCGGCCGGGAGCGACCCTTCCGCCCACTCCGTCGGCGACCCCTTCGCTCTCGCGGAGGGCGATCCCTTCGGGCCGCACAACCTCCCGTACGGCGTGTTCTCCCTGGCCGCAGGGCATGAGGGCACATCCGGTGCCGCGGAGCGCCGCGTGGGCGTGCGGCTCGGCGATCATGTCCTGGACGCGGGCGCCGCTGCCGCCGCGCTCGGCTCTCCCTACGTTTCGCTGCTCGCCCGGCCCACGCTCAATCCGCTGCTCGCCGCGGGGCGCACGGCGTGGTCCGACGTGCGTCGCGCGCTCACCGCGTGGGTCACGATCCCGGCGCACCGCGAGGTCGTGCGCCCCCTCCTCCACCCCCTGTCCGAGGTCACACTGCACCTCCCCTTCGAGGTCGCGGACTACGTGGACTTCTACGCCTCCGAACACCACGCGACCCACCTGGGGCAGATGTTCCGTCCGGACGCACCCTCCCCGCTGACTCCCAACTGGAAGCACCTCCCCATTGGTTACCACGGCCGGTCGGGCACCGTTGTGGTCTCCGGGACCGAGGTGGTACGTCCGTCGGGTCAGCGCAAGGCTCCCTCGGAGACGGCGCCGGTCTTCGGGCCCTCCGTGCGCCTGGACATCGAGGCCGAGGTCGGCTTCGTCGTGGGTACGCCGTCGGAGCTGGGCACTCCGGTGCCGCTCGCGGACTTCCGGGAGCATGTGTTCGGGCTGAGCCTCCTCAACGACTGGTCGGCGCGGGACATCCAGGCCTGGGAGTACGTGCCGCTCGGGCCGTTCCTCGGCAAGTCCTTCGCCACCTCCGTCTCGGCGTGGATCACCCCGCTCGAAGCGCTGGACGCGGCGCGGGTCGCCCCTCCGGAGCGCACGCACGAACTCCTCCCCTACTTGGACGACTCGGCGGATGCCGTCGCGGACGGGCCCGGTGGGCACGAGCCCGGTGGCTACGACCTGCGCATCACCGTGACCCTGAACGGTCACGTCATCTCCGAGCCGCCCTTCTCCACCGTCTACTGGACTGCCGCGCAGCAGCTGGCGCACATGACGGCGAACGGCGCGTCCCTGCGTACCGGTGATCTGTACGGTTCGGGCACCGTGAGCGGGCCCGAGCGGGGGCAGTTCGGCTCGCTCATCGAGATCACGTGGAACGGACGCGATCCTCTCGAACTGCCCGACGGCAAGCGGACGTTCCTTGAGGACGGTGACGAGGTCACGCTGACGGCTTGGGCGCCGGGGCCGGATGGTACGCGGGTCGGCCTCGGAGAGGTTTCTGGCAGGGTCGCCTCAGCGGGTGGCAGGCCGTAGGCCTTGGGGGCGTGGGGGGCTAGGGGGGCTTGAGGGGTTGGGCGGGGCGCGGTTCCGAAGCCGCGCCCCTTCGGGGCCCTCTGGGCCCCTAGAAGTCCTCCGGGGGCTCCGGCCAGTCCTCCTCCGGGGGCTCGGATTCCTGGGTGGGCTGTGGGGCGTCCAGGCCCGCCAGTACCTCCAGGACTCCCTCTCCGTACGTTGCCAGCTTCTTTTCGCCCAGGCCGTTGATGCCGCCCAGGCCCGCCAGGGACGTCGGGCGCAGCGTGGCGATCTCTCTCAGCGTGGCGTCGTGGAAGATCACGTACGCCGGGAGGCCCAGCTCCTTGGCCTGGGCGCCGCGCCAGGCCCGCAGCGCCTCGAACACCGGCACCGCCTCCGGAGGCAGCTCCGCGACCGCCGCCGCGGACTTCGCCTTGCGCTCCCCCTTCGCGCCCTTCGCCGCGGCCGGCCGCTTGGGCTCCTTGCGCAACCGCACCTCCCGCTCCCGGCCGAGGACGGAACCGCTCTCCTCGGTCAGGACCAGCGTGCCGTACTCCCCCTCGACCGCGAGGAGGCCCTGCGCCAGCAACTGCCGGACCACGCCCCGCCATTCGGCCTCGGCCAGCTCCTCGCCGATGCCGAAGACCGAGAGCTGGTCGTGGTCGAACTGGATGACCTTCGCGGTCTTCTTGCCGAGCAGGATGTCGATGATCTGGCCCGCGCCGAACTTCTGGCCGCGCTCGCGCTGGAGCCGCACGATCGTGGAGAGGACCTTCTGCGCCGGGACCGTGCCGTCCCACGTCTCGGGGGGCGTCAGGCAGGTGTCGCAGTTGCCGCAGGACTCGCCGTCCGCGTCCTGGCCGAAGTACGTCAGGAGCTGGGCCCTGCGGCACTGGGCCGTCTCGCACAGCGCCAGCATCGAGTCCAGGTGGGACGCCGCCCGGCGGCGGAACGCCTCGTCCCCCTCGCTGCCCTGGATCATCTTCCGCTGCTGGACGACGTCCTGGAGGCCGTACGCCATCCAGGCCGTCGAGGGGAGTCCGTCACGGCCCGCGCGGCCCGTCTCCTGGTAATACCCCTCGACCGACTTCGGCAGGTCGAGGTGGGCGACGAACCGGACGTCCGGCTTGTCGATGCCCATGCCGAAGGCGATCGTCGCGCAGACGACCAGGCCCTCCTCGCGCAGGAAGCGGGACTGGTGGGCGGCGCGCATCCGGCCGTCCAGACCCGCGTGGTACGGAACGGCCTCGATGCCGTTGCGGCACAGGAACTCGGCGGTCTTCTCGACGGAGTTGCGCGAGAGGCAGTACACGATGCCCGCGTCGCCCGCGTGCTCCTCCTTGAGGAAGGACAGGAGCTGCTTCTTCGGCTCGGCCTTCGGCACGATGCGGTACTGGATGTTCGGCCGGTCGAAGCTCGCCACGAAGTGCTTCGCGTCCGGCATGCCGAGCCGCTCGGTGATCTCCCGGTGCGTGGCGTGCGTGGCCGTCGCCGTCAGGGCGATCCGCGGCACGTCCGGCCAGCGCTCCCCGAGCAGGGAGAGCGCCAGATAGTCGGGGCGGAAGTCGTGGCCCCACTGCGCGACGCAGTGCGCCTCGTCGATCGCGAAGACGGAGATCTTGGCCCGCGAGAGCAGATCGAGAGTGCCCTCCAGACGCAGCCGCTCGGGCGCGAGATAGAGCACGTCGAGCTCGCCCGCGAGGAACTCCGCCTCCATCACGCGCCGCTCGTCGAAGTCCTGCGTGGAGTTGATGAACCCGGCCCGCACGCCCAGGGCCCGCAGCGCGTCCACCTGGTCCTGCATGAGGGCGATGAGGGGCGAGACGACCACGCCCGTGCCGGGGCGCACCAGCGCCGGGATCTGATAGCAGAGCGACTTGCCGCCACCGGTGGGCATCAGGACGACGGAGTCCCCGCCCGCGACCACATGCTCGATGATCGCTTCCTGCTCACCGCGGAACGCGTCATACCCGAAGACGCGGTGCAGCGTCCGCAGCGCGTCACTCTCCGCCACCGCGCTCGGTACGGCCACCTCACTCATGCCATCGTCCCCATCCATCGCCCTGCCCCCGTACGTCGCGCTTCGACCACAGACTCCACGATAGGGCTCAGCACCGACACCTCAGGAGTTATCCACAGGCCGCCGCCCGGCACCCCTGTCGGACGGGGTGCCGGGCGGCGGCGAGCAGTACAGGTGTGCGACAGCCGGTGGGCTACCGGACGAAGACCCCCGCCTGGTTCGCCAGATCCAGGAAGTACTGCGGGGCCACGCCCAGGACCAGCGTCACCGCGACACCCACGCCGATCGCCGTCATGGTCAGCGGCGAGGGCACGGCGACCGTCGGGCCGTCCGCCTTCGGCTCGCTGAAGAACATGAGCACGATCACACGGATGTAGAAGAACGCCGCGATCGCGGACGAGATCACACCGACCACGACCAGCGCACCGGCGCCGCCCTCGGCCGCCGCCTTGAAGACCGCGAACTTTCCGGAGAACCCGGAGGTCAGCGGAATACCGGCGAAGGCGAGCAGGAACACCGCGAAGACGGCGGCGACCAGCGGCGAGCGCCGGCCGAGCCCCGCCCACTTCGACAGGTGCGTGGCCTCGCCGCCCGCGTCCCGCACCAGCGTGACCACGGCGAACGCACCGATCGTCACGAAGGAGTAGGCCCCCAGGTAGAAGAGGACCGACGAGATGCCGTCCGGGGTCATCGCGATGACACCGGCGAGGATGAAGCCCGCGTGGGCGATCGAGGAGTACGCGAGGAGCCGCTTGATGTCGGTCTGCGTGATCGCGACGATCGCGCCGGCCAGCATCGTGAGGATCACGACGCCCCACATGACCGGCCGCCAGTCCCAGCGCAGGCCCGGCAGGACCACGTAGAGCAGGCGGAGCAGGGCGCCGAAGGCGGCCACCTTCGTGGCCGCGGCCATGAAGCCGGTGACCGGGGTGGGCGCGCCCTCGTACACGTCCGGGGTCCACATGTGGAACGGCACCGCGCCGACCTTGAAGAGCAGACCCATGACGATCATGGCGGCGCCGATCAGGAGCAGCGCGTCGTTGCCCATGGTGTCGGCGAGCGCCGGGTTGACCGTCTGGACGCTGCCGTCGATGACCTTCGCGATGGTGCCGTACGACACCGAGCCCGCGTACCCGTAGAGCAGGGCGATCCCGAAGAGCAGGAACGCCGAGGAGAACGAGCCGAGCAGGAAGTACTTGACGGCGGCTTCCTGCGACATCAGGCGCTTGCGGCGGGCGAGCGCGCACAGGAGGTAGAGCGGCAGCGAGAAGACCTCAAGGGCGATGAAGAGCGTCAGGAGGTCGTTCGCCGAGGGGAAGACGAGCATCCCGCCGATCGCGAAGAGCGCCAGCGGGAACACCTCGGTGGTGGTGAACCCGGCCCGCGTCGCGGCCTTCTCGCCCTCACTGCCCGGCGTCGATCCGGCCTGCGCGGCGAAGGAGTCGACGCGGGTGCCGTGTGCCGCCGGGTCGAGTCGCCGCTCGGCGAAGGTGAAGATCGCGACGAGGCCCGCCAGGAGGATCGTGCCCTGGAGGAAGAGCGCGGGTCCGTCGACCGCGATCGCGCCCATCGCGGCGATGTGCGCCTTCGTCGTGCCGTACCCCGTGGCGGCGAGGCCGACGACCGCGGCGAAGGCCGCGGTGAGGGCGACGACCGCCACGAACACCTGCGCGTAGTAACGGGTCTTCCGCGGCACGAAGGCCTCGATGAGGATCCCGAGGACCGCCGCACCGATGACGATCAACGTCGGTGACAGCTGCGCGTACTCGATCGTGGGAGTGTCGATCTTGTCGATCTGGTCCTGTGGCGCCGCGGCCGACGCCATTGTCCACAGGCTGTGGACGGCTGATGCGCTCACTTGGCCGCCTCCACGTCGGGCTTCGGGTCCTTCTGCTGTACGTCGGACATGGTGTGCTTGACCGCCGGGTTCACCAGGTCGGTGAGCGGCTTCGGGTAGACCCCGAGGCCGATCAGGAGCGCGATCAGCGGGGCGACGACCAGGAGCTCACGCGCCCGCAGGTCCGGCATGGCCGAGACCTCCGGCTTCACCGGGCCCGTCATCGTCCGCTGGTAGAGCACGAGGGTGTAGAGCGCGGCGAGCACGATGCCGATGGTGGCGATGATCCCGACCACGGGATAGCGCGCGAACGCGCCGACCAGGACCAGGAACTCACTCACGAACGGCGCGAGACCCGGCAGCGAGAGCGTTGCGAGACCGCCGATCAGGAAGGTGCCGGCGAGCACCGGAGCGACCTTCTGCACCCCGCCGTAGTCCGCGATGAGCCGCGAGCCGCGCCGGGAGATCAGGAATCCGGCGACCAGCATCAGGGCGGCGGTCGAGATGCCGTGGTTGACCATGTAGAGCGTCGCGCCGGACTGGCCCTGCGAGGTCATCGCGAAGATGCCGAGGATGATGAACCCGAAGTGCGAGATCGAGGCGTACGCCACCAGGCGCTTGATGTCGCGCTGGCCGACCGCGAGCAGTGCGCCGTAGATGATGCTGACCAGCGCGAGCACCAGGATGACCGGCGTCGCCCACTTGCTCGCCTCGGGGAAGAGCCCGAGGCAGAAGCGCAGCATCGCGAAGGTGCCGACCTTGTCGACGACCGCCGTGATCAGCACGGCGACCGGGGCCGTGGCCTCGCCCATCGCGTTCGGCAGCCAGGTGTGCAGCGGCCACAGCGGCGCCTTCACCGCGAAGGCGAAGAAGAAGCCGAGGAACAGCCAGCGCTCGGTGCTCGTCGCCATCTCCAGCGAGCCGTTGGCCCGCGCCTCGGTGATCTCCTGGAGCGAGAAGTTCCCCGCCACCACGTAGAGACCGATCACGGCGGCCAGCATGATCAGGCCGCCGACGAGGTTGTAGAGGAGGAACTTCACCGCGGCGTACGAGCGCTGGGCCGAGGCCTTCTCGTCGCTGCCCGCGTGGGCGCGGTCCCCGAAGCCGCCGATGAGGAAGTACATCGGGATGAGCATGGCTTCGAAGAAGATGTAGAAGAGGAAGACGTCGGTGGCCTCGAAGGAGAGGATCACCATCGCCTCGACGGCCAGGATCAGGGCGAAGAAGCCCTGGGTCGGGCGCCAGCGCGACGACTTCGTTTCCAGGGGATCGGCGTCGTGCCAGCCCGCCAGGATGATGAAGGGCATCAGGAGCGCGGTGAGCGCGATGAGGGCGACACCGATGCCGTCCACACCCAGTTCGTACCGCACCCCGAACTCCGCGATCCACGAGCGGGACTCGGTGAGTTGGTAGCGCGCCCCGTCGGGGTCGAACCGCACGAGCACGGTCACGGCGAGCGCGAGCGTGGCGAGCGAGACGAGCAGCGCGAGCCACTTGGCGGCGGTCCGCCGGGCGGCCGGGACGGCCGCCGTGGCGATCGCCCCGATCGCGGGCAGGGCCGCCGTCGCTGTCAGCAGAGGAAAGGACATCGGTATCAGACCGCCCTCATCAGCAGGGTCGCGGCGATGAGTACCGCAACGCCGCCGAACATCGAGACCGCGTAGGAGCGGGCATAGCCGTTCTGCATCTTGCGCAGCCGTCCGGAGAGTCCGCCGACCGAGGCCGCCGTGCCGTTGACGACTCCGTCGACCAGGGTGTGGTCGACGTAGACCAGGGAGCGGGTGAGGTGCTCTCCGCCGCGGACCAGGACGACGTGGTTGAAGTCGTCCTGGAGGAGGTCGCGGCGGGCCGCCCGGGTGAGCAGCGAACCGCGCGGGGCGGTGACCGGGACGGGGCGGCGGCCGTACTGGAGGTAGGCCAGGGCGACGCCGATGACCAGGACCACCATGGTGGCGCCCGTGACCGTGGTGGCGCTCAGCGGCGAGTCACCGTGGTCGTGGTGGGTGACCGGCTCGAGCCAGTGCATGAAGCGGTCACCGATGCTGAAGAAACCGCCCGCGAAGACCGAGCCGAAGGCCAGCACGATCATGGGGATCGTCATGGACCGGGGCGACTCGTGCGGGTGCGGTTCGTTGCCCTCCGCGTCCGGCTGCCAGCGCTTCTCGCCGAAGAAGGTCATCAGCATCACGCGCGTCATGTAGAACGCGGTGATCGCGGCGCCGAGCAGCGCGACCGAGCCGAGGATCCAGCCCTCCGTGCCGCCCTTGGCGAACGCCGCCTCGATGATCTTGTCCTTGGAGAAGAAGCCGGACAGACCGGGGAAGCCGATGATCGCCAGATAGCCGAGCCCGAAGGTCACGAAGGTGACCGGCATGTACTTCCTGAGGCCGCCGTACTTGCGCATGTCGACCTCGTCGTTCATGCCGTGCATGACCGAACCGGCCCCGAGGAAGAGCCCGGCCTTGAAGAAGCCGTGCGTCACCAGGTGCATGATCGCGAAGACGTAGCCGATGGGGCCGAGGCCCGCGGCCAGGATCATGTACCCGATCTGGGACATCGTCGACCCGGCGAGGGCCTTCTTGATGTCGTCCTTCGCACAACCGACGATCGCACCGAAGAGGAGCGTGACCGCGCCCACGACGGTGACGACGAGCTGGGCGTCCGGGGCTGCGTTGAAGATCTCGCCGGAGCGGACGATCAAGTACACGCCGGCGGTGACCATCGTCGCCGCGTGGATGAGGGCCGAGACCGGGGTCGGGCCCTCCATCGCGTCGCCGAGCCAGGACTGGAGCGGCACCTGGGCCGACTTGCCGCACGCCGCGAGCAGCAGCATCAGGCCGATGGCCGTCAGCTTGCCCTCCGACGTCTCGCCCGTGGCCTCCAGGACGGGCCCGAAGGCGAACGTCCCGAAGGTGGTGAACATCAGCATGATGGCGATCGACAGGCCCATGTCGCCGACCCTGTTGACCAGGAAGGCCTTCTTCGCGGCGGTGGCCGCGCTGGGCTTGTGCTGCCAGAAGCCGATCAGGAGGTACGAGGCGAGGCCGACGCCCTCCCAGCCGACATAGAGCAGGAGGTAGTTGTCGGCGAGGACGAGGATGAGCATCGCCGCGAGGAACAGGTTCAGATAGCCGAAGAAGCGGCGGCGCCGCTCGTCGTGCTCCATGTACCCGATGGAGTAGATGTGGATCAGGGTGCCCACACCGGTGATCAGCAGGACGAACGTCATCGACAGCTGGTCGAGCTGGAAGGCGACGTCGGCCTGGAATCCCTCCACGGGGATCCAGCTGAACAGGTGCTGCGACAGGGAGCGCTCGTCGGCGCCCTTGCCCAGCATGTCGGCGAAGAGCACCACGCCGACGACGAAGGAGGCGGCCGCGAGCAGCGTGCCGAGCCAGTGGCCCACACGGTCCAACCGCCGCCCGCCGCACAGCAGTACGGCCGCTCCGAGCAGAGGCGCCGCTACGAGCAGCGCGATCAGGTTCTCCACTTTTCAGCGACCCCTTACAGCTTCATCAGGCTGGCGTCGTCGACCGAGGCCGAGTGACGGGAGCGGAACAGCGACACGATGATCGCGAGGCCGACCACGACTTCCGCCGCGGCGACGACCATCGTGAAGAAGGCGATGATCTGGCCGTCGAGATTGCCGTGCAGCCGGGAGAAGGCCACGAAGGCGAGGTTGCACGCGTTGAGCATCAGCTCGATACACATGAAGACCACGATCGCGTTCCGCCTGATCAGCACGCCGGTGGCGCCGATCGAGAACAACAGCGCCGCGAGATACAGGTAGTTGACCGGATTCACTTCGACGCCTCCTCGGTCTTGGACGACCGGTCCAGACGCTCCGTGGAGCGCTGTTCGAGGGCCCGCAGATCGTCCAGCGCCTCGTCCGACACGTCGCGGATCTGGCCGCGCTCACGCAGCGTCTTGTTGACCGTGAGCTCCGACGGGGTGCCGTCGGGCAGGAGACCGGCGACGTCCACGGCGTTGTGCCGGGCGTAGACACCGGGGGCCGGCAGCGGCGGGAGGTGCTTGCCGCGCACGCGCTCCTCGGACATCTCGCGCTGCGTCTTGGCGCGCTCGGTGCGCTCGCGGTGGGTGAGCACCATCGCGCCGACCGTGGCGGTGATCAGGAGCGCGCCGGTGATCTCGAACGCGAAGACGTACTTCGTGAAGATGCTCTCGGCGAGGCCCTCCACGTTGCCCCCGGCGTTCGCCTTGCCGAGTCCGGCGAATTCGTTCACCGAGGCGTTCCCGATGCCCGCGAAGAGCAGGATGGCGAAGCCGAAGCCGCAGAGACCGGCCAGCCAGCGCTGCCCCTTGATGGTCTCCTTCAGGGAGTCGGCGGCGGTGACGCCGACGAGCATGACCACGAAGAGGAACAGCATCATGATCGCGCCGGTGTAGACGACGACCTGGACGATGCCCAGGAAGTACGCGCCGTTGGCGAGGTAGAAGACCGCCAGGATGATCATGGTCCCGGCCAGACAGAGCGCGCTGTGCACGGCCTTCTTCATGAGGATCGTGCACAGGGCGCCGATCACGGCGACCGTGCCGAGCACCCAGAACTGCACGGCCTCACCGGTGGAGGTGGTGTACGCGGCGAGCTGCGTCATCGGTTGATCACCTCCCCCGACGCGGGCTCGGAGTCACCGAAGGTGGAAGCGGCCTCCTGGGGCGTCTCACCCTTGGAGAGGGCCACTTGAGGCACCGTGCCCGGAGCGGCCTCCGTCACCAGACCGCGGTAGTAGTCCTGCTCGTCCGTGCCCGGGAAGATCGAGTGCGGGGACTCGACCATGCCTTCCTCCAGGCCGGCGAGCAGCTGCTCCTTGGTGTAGATGAGGTTCTCGCGGCTGCTGTCGGCCAGCTCGAACTCGTTCGTCATCGTCAGCGCGCGCGTGGGGCACGCCTCGATGCACAGGCCGCACAGGATGCAGCGGGCGTAGTTGATCTGGTAGACGCGGCCGTACCGCTCGCCCGGGGAGTAGCGCTCCTCCTCGGTGTTGTCGGCGCCCTCCACGTAGATCGCGTCCGCCGGGCAGGCCCAGGCGCAGAGCTCGCAGCCGATGCACTTCTCCAGGCCGTCCGGATGGCGGTTGAGCTGGTGCCTGCCGTGGAAGCGGGGAGCGGTGGTCTTCTCCTGCTCCGGATACTGCTCGGTCAGCCGCTTCTTGAACATGGCCTTGAAGGTCACGCCGAAGCCCGCGACGGGGTTCTGGAACCCCTGCTTCGATTGGTTCGACTCGTGCTGCGACTGGTTGGGCTCGTTCTTCGACTCAGCCATCGGACGCCTCCTTTCCGTCACTTCGGGTTCCGTCACTTTGAGTATCCGGCCCACCACTGACAATCAGCTCGCGCTCCTGGCGCGGGCGTCGTCGCGGTACGGGCGGCAGGCTCTGGCCGGGCAGCGGCGGGACGGGGAATCCGCCGGCCATCGGGTCGAAGGCGGCCGGCTCCTCGCTCTCGGATGCCGCCGCTTCCTTCTCGCGCTTGTCGCGGAAGATGTCCACGACGACGGAGAGCAGCAGGAGCGCGATGACGCCGCCGCCCACATAGAGCGCGATCGAGGTGAAGTCGTACTCCTCGTTCCGCATCGCCCTGACCGTCGCGACGAGCATCAGCCAGACGACCGAGACCGGGATCAGGACCTTCCAGCCGAGCTTCATCAGCTGGTCGTAGCGGACGCGTGGCAGCGTGCCGCGCAGCCAGATGAAGAAGAACAGCAGCAGCTGGACCTTGATCACGAACCAGAGCATCGGCCACCAGCCGTGGTTCGCGCCCTCCCAGAAGGTGCTGATGGGATACGGGGCCCGCCAGCCGCCCAGGAAGAGCGTGACCGAGACCGCCGAGACGGTGACCATGTTGACGTACTCGGCGAGCATGAACAGCGCGAACTTGATCGACGAGTACTCGGTGTTGAAGCCACCGACGAGGTCGCCCTCGGACTCCGGCATGTCGAACGGAGCGCGGTTCGTCTCGCCGATCATCGTCACGATGTAGATCAGGAACGAGACCGGGAGCAGCAGGACGTACCAGCGGTCCGCCTGCGCCTCCACGATCGCCGAGGTCGACATCGACCCGGAGTAGAGGAACACCGAGGCGAACGCGGCGCCCATCGCGATCTCGTACGAGATCATCTGCGCGCAGGAGCGCAGGCCGCCCAGGAGCGGATAGGTCGAGCCGGAGCTCCAGCCCGCCAGCACGATGCCGTAGATGCCGACCGAGGCGACCGCGAGGATGTAGAGCATCGCGATCGGCAGGTCGGTGAGCTGCATCGTCGTGCGCTGGCCGAAGATCGAGATCTCGTTGCCCGCGGGGCCGAAGGGGATCACCGCGATCGCCATGAAGGCCGGGATGGCCGCGACGATCGGCGCGAGGACGTACACCACCTTGTCCGCGCGCTTGACGATCAGGTCTTCCTTGAGCATCAGCTTGATGCCGTCCGCGAGGGACTGCAACATCCCCCAGGGACCGTGCCGGTTGGGGCCGATGCGCAGCTGCATCCAGGCGACGACCTTGCGCTCCCACACGATGGAGAAGAGCACAGTCACCATCAGGAACGCGAAGCAGAAGACCGCCTTGACGGCGACCAGCCACCACGGGTCACGGCCGAACATGGACAGGTCTTCCGCCGCAAGCGGCACCATGGAGTGCATCACGACGTCACCTCCGGGGCCTCAGAGGGCTCCGGCAGGAGCGCCGGGCCGATGCGGACGAGGTCGCCGGGGCGGGCACCGGTGTCGGACGTGACGCCTCCCCCGGTCGAGTTCAGCGGCAGCCACACCACACGGTCGGGCATCTCCGTGACCACGAGCGGCAGTGCGGTCGCCCCGGCGGGGCCGGTGACGGCCAGGACGTCGCCGTCCTTGACGCCGGCCTCGGCCGCGGTGGCCGGGGAGAGCCTGGCGACCGCGGCGTGCCGCGTGCCGGCCAGCGCCTCGTCGCCGTCCTGGAGGCGGCCCTGGTCGAGCAGCATCCGGTGCCCCGCGAGAACGGCCTCTCCCGAGGCGGGCCGCGGCGGCTGAGCACCCGTCTCCAGGGGCTCGGTGGCGTGCGTGCCGTCCCAGCCGCCGAGCCGGTCCAGCTCACGCCGGGCGGTCGCCAGGTCGGGCAGACCGAGATGTACGTCCCCGGCGTCGGCCAGCATGTGCAGCACGCGCGCGTCCGACGGGGCCAGCGTGCGCGTCATCTGGTCCGGCTTGAGCGCGGCGTCGAACATCCGCGCCCTGCCCTCCCAGTTGAGGAAGGTGCCGGGCTTCTCCGCGACCGCGGCCACGGGCAGCACCACGTCGGCGTGGTCGGTGACCTCGCTGGGCCGCAGCTCCAGGGAGACCAGGAACCCGACCTCGGAGAGCGCCTCACGCGCGCGTGCCGGGTCGGGAAGGTCGGCGACCTCCACGCCCGCCACCAGGAGCGCACGCAGTTCGCCGGTCGCGGCCGCCTCGATGATCTGGCCGGTGTCGCGGCCGTAGCGGTGGGGCAGTTCGGCCACGCGCCAGGCGGACGCGACCTCGTCCCGCGCGCGCGGGTCGGTGGCAGGACGCCCGCCGGGAAGCAGCGAGGGCAGCGCGCCGGCCTCGATGGCGCCACGCTCCCCCGCCCGACGCGGAATCCACACCAGCCGGGCGCCGGTCGCGGACGCGGTCCGTACGGCGGCGGTGAGTCCGCCCGGGACGGCGGCGAGCCGCTCGCCGACCACGATCACCGCACCCGGAGCGCGCAGCGACTCGGCCGCCCGCGCGCCGTCGGCCTCAAGACCGGACCCGGCGGACAGCGCGTCCAGCCACTCCGTCTCCGTGCCGGGAGCCGCGGGCAGCAGCGTGCCGCCCGCCTTCTCCAGACCGCGGCTCTGGTGCGTGGCGAGGGAGAACGTCCGCTGGCCGTGCTTGCGCCAGGCCTTGCGCAGCCGCAGGAAGACCCCGGGGGCCTCCTCCTCGGCCTCGAACCCCACGAGCAGGACCGCGGGCGCCTTCTCCAGCTCCGCGTACGTGACTCCGGCGCCGTCGAGATCCCGGCCCCGGCCGGCGACACGGGCGGCGAGGAAGTCGGCCTCCTCGCTGCTGTGCACGCGCGCGCGGAAGTCGATGTCGTTCGTGTCGAGCGCCACGCGCGCGTACTTGCTGTACGCGTACGCGTCCTCGACGGTCAGACGTCCACCGGTCAGCACTCCGGCCCGGCCGCGCGCGGCGGCGAGTCCGGTGGCCGCGGCTTCGAGCGCCTCGGGCCAGCTCGCGGGCTCCAGTTCACCCGTCTCCGCGTTGCGCACCAGGGGTGTGGTGATCCGGTCCGGCCGCTGCGCGTAGCGGAAGCCGAAGCGCCCCTTGTCGCACAGCCACTCTTCGTTGACCTCGGGGTCGTCCGCGGCGAGCCGCCGCATGACCTTGCCGCGCCGGTGGTCCGTGCGCGTCGCGCAGCCGCCCGCACAGTGCTCGCACACCGACGGCGACGACACCAGGTCGAAGGGGCGGGAGCGGAAGCGATACGCCGCCGAGGTCAGCGCGCCGACCGGGCAGATCTGGATGGTGTTCCCGGAGAAGTACGACTCGAAGGGGTCGCCCTCGCCCGTGCCGACCTGCTGGAGCGCGCCACGCTCGATCAGCTCGATCATCGGGTCGCCCGCGATCTGGTTCGAGAACCGGGTGCAGCGCGCGCACAGCACGCACCGCTCGCGGTCGAGCAGCACCTGCGTGGAGATCGGCACCGGCTTCTCGTAGGTCCGCTTCTTGCCCTCGAAGCGGCTGTCCGGGTCGCCGACCTGCATGGCCTGGTTCTGCAGGGGGCACTCGCCGCCCTTGTCGCAGACCGGGCAGTCCAGCGGGTGGTTGATGAGGAGCAGCTCCATCACCCCGCGCTGGGCCTTCTCGGCGACCGGCGAGGAGAGCTGCGACTTCACGACCATGCCGTCGGTGCACGTGATGGTGCAGGAGGCCATCGGCTTGCGCTGGCCCTCCACCTCCACGATGCACTGGCGACAGGCGCCCGCCGGGTCGAGCAGCGGGTGGTCGCAGAACCGCGGGATCTCGATGCCGAGCAGCTCGGCGGCCCGGATGACCAGCGTCCCCTTCGGGACACTGATCTCGATGCCGTCGATCGTCAGCGACACGAGGTCTTCCGGCGGAACCGCCGGCTCGCCCCCTCCGGAGGGAGCGCTGCTGGTGGTCACTGTCATGCGTTCACCTCCGAATGTGCGGCGGGCCGGTCGGCCCAGAGAGTCGACTTCGCCGGGTCGAACGGGCAGCCCTTGCCGGTGATGTGCTCCTCGTACTCCTCGCGGAAGTACTTGAGCGAGGAGAAGATCGGCGACGCGGCGCCGTCGCCGAGGGCGCAGAAGGACTTGCCGTTGATGTTGTCGGCGATGTCGTTCAGCTTGTCGAGGTCGGCCATGACGCCCTTGCCCGCTTCGATGTCCCGGAGCAACTGGACCAGCCAGTACGTTCCTTCGCGGCAGGGCGTGCACTTGCCGCAGGACTCGTGGGCGTAGAACTCGGTCCAGCGCGTGACCGCCCGCACCACGCACGTCGTCTCGTCGAAGCACTGGAGCGCCTTCGTGCCGAGCATCGAGCCGGCGGCGCCCACGCCCTCGTAGTCCAGCGGGACGTCGAGGTGCTCGTCGGTGAACATCGGCGTCGAGGAGCCGCCCGGCGTCCAGAACTTCAGCCGGTGGCCCGCCCGCATCCCGCCGCTCATGTCGAGCAGCTGGCGCAGGGTGATGCCGAGCGGGGCCTCGTACTGGCCGGGGCTGGTGACGTGGCCGCTCAGCGAGTAGAGCGTGAAGCCGGGGGACTTCTCGCTCCCCATCGATTTGAACCAGTCTTTCCCGCGGTTCAGGATCGCGGGAACCGACGCGATCGACTCGACGTTGTTCACGACAGTGGGGCATGCGTAGAGGCCCGCGACGGCCGGGAAAGGGGGACGCAGTCGCGGCTGGCCACGGCGGCCTTCGAGCGAGTCGAGCAGCGCGGTCTCCTCACCGCAGATGTACGCGCCCGCGCCCGCGTGCACGGTGAGTTCGAGGTCGAGTCCGCTGCCCAGGATGTTCTCGCCCAGGAACCCCGCCTCTTTCGCCTCCCGTACGGCCTCGTGCAACCGCCTGAGCACGGGGACGACTTCACCGCGCAGGTAGATGAAGGCATGCGAAGAACGGATCGCGTAGCACGCGATCACGATCCCCTCGATGAGGGAATGCGGGTTCGCGAAGAGGAGCGGGATGTCCTTGCAGGTCCCCGGCTCCGACTCGTCGGCGTTGACAACTAGATAGTGCGGCTTTCCATCTCCCTGCGGAATGAACTGCCATTTCATCCCGGTGGGGAATCCCGCGCCGCCGCGGCCGCGCAGACCGGAGTCCTTCACGTACGCGATGAGGTCGTCCGGCGCCATGGCCAGGGCCTTGCGCAGGCCCTCGTACCCCTCGTGGCGGCGGTAGGTCTCCAGCGTCCAGGACTTCTCCTCGTCCCAGAACGCCGAGAGCACCGGCGCGAGCAGCTTCTCGGGGCTGGTCTCGTTGTCGATCTCGGCTGCCAAGGTCATCACTCCCCCTCCTCGGCGGTCGGTCCGGCCGGGTGGGCCGGGTCGGATGCCGAGGTCTCCTGCGGTGCGTCGTGCGAGCTGAGGTGCTCGGCGGGCGCCTCGTCCTGCGGTCCGCCCGCGCGCGGGTGGACCACGCGCGGCTGCGGCAACTCGCCCTTGGCCAGGCGCAGTCCGATCAGCGATGCGGGGCCCGCGCCGCCGCTCGCGTCGACGGCACCGGCGCGCTCGTCCGGGAACCCGGCCAGGATCCGGGCCGTCTCCTTGTACGTGCACAGGGGGGCGCCGCGGGTCGGCTCGACCTGCACGCCCGCGCGCAGGTCGTCGACGAGCCGCTTGGCGGTCTCGGGAGTCTGGTTGTCGAAGAACTCCCAGTTGACCATCACGACGGGGGCGAAGTCGCAGGCCGCGTTGCACTCGATGTGCTCCAGCGTGACCTTGCCGTCCTCCGTGGTGCCTTCGTTGCCGACGCCCAGGTGCTCCTGGAGCGACTCGAAGATCGCGTCGCCGCCCATGACCGCGCACAGGGTGTTGGTGCAGACGCCCACCTGGTAGTCACCGGAGGGCTTGCGCCGGTACATCGTGTAGAAGGTCGCGACCGCGGTGACCTCGGCCGTGGTCAGGCCGAGCACCTCCGCGCAGAAGGCCATGCCCGTGCGGGTGACGTGACCTTCCTCCGACTGCACGAGGTGCAGCAGCGGGAGCAGCGCGGACCGGGAGTCCGGGTAGCGGGAGATAACCTCCTTGGCGTCCGCTTCGAGCCTGGACCGTACGTCGGCCGGGTAGTCGGGGGCGGGGAGTTGGGGCATGCCCAGGCTGACGCCCGTGCCCTGCTGGGGAGTGGTGGTCACCGGTCGACGCCTCCCATCACGGGGTCGATGGACGCGACGGCGACGATGACGTCGGCGACCTGGCCGCCCTCGCACATCGCCGCCATGGCCTGGAGGTTGGTGAACGACGGGTCGCGGAAGTGGACCCGGTAGGGGCGCGTGCCGCCGTCGGACACGACGTGCACCCCGAGCTCGCCCTTGGGCGACTCGACCGCGGTGTACGCCTGCCCGGCCGGGACCCGGAAGCCCTCGGTCACCAGCTTGAAGTGGTGGATCAGGGCCTCCATGGAGGTGCCCATGATCTTCTTGATGTGGTCGAGCGAGTTGCCGAGGCCGTCCGGGCCGAGCGCCAGCTGCGCGGGCCAGGCGATCTTCTTGTCGCCGACCATGACCGGGCCCGGCGCGAGACGGTCGAGGCACTGCTCGACGATGCGCAGCGACTGGCGCATCTCCTCCAGCCGGATCAGGAAGCGCCCGTACGAGTCGCAGGTGTCGGCGGTCGGCACGTCGAACTCGTAGTTCTCGTAACCGCAGTAGGGCTGCGCCTTGCGCAGGTCGTGCGGCAGACCGGCCGAGCGCAGGACGGGCCCCGTGGCGCCGAGCGCCATGCAGCCCGCCAGGTCGAGGTAGCCGACGTCCTGCATGCGGGCCTTGAAGATGGGGTTCCCGGTGGCGAGCTTGTCGTACTCACCGAGGTTCTTCCGCATCTTCTTCACGAACTCGCGGATCTGGTCCACCGCGCCCGGGGGCAGGTCCTGGGCGAGTCCGCCGGGCCGGATGTACGCGTGGTTCATGCGCAGGCCGGTGATCAGCTCGAAGATGTCGAGAACGAGTTCACGATCACGGAAGCCGTAGATCATGATCGTCGTCGCGCCCAGCTCCATGCCGCCGGTGGCGATGCACACCAGGTGCGAGGAGAGCCGGTTGAGCTCCATCAGGAGCACGCGGATGATCGACGCGCGGTCCGGGATCTGGTCCTCGATGCCGAGGAGCTTCTCGACCCCCAGGCAGTACGCCGCCTCGTTGAAGAAGGGCGTCAGGTAGTCCATGCGCGTGACGAACGTCGTGCCCTGCGTCCACGTGCGGTATTCGAGGTTCTTCTCGATGCCCGTGTGCAGATAGCCGATGCCGCAGCGGGCCTCGGAGACGGTCTCGCCCTCGATCTCCAGGATGAGCCGGAGCACACCATGGGTGGAGGGGTGCTGCGGACCCATGTTGACGATGATGCGCTCGTCGTCGGACCGGGCGGCGGACTGGACGACCTCGTCCCAGTCGCCGCCGGTGACCGTATATACGGTCCCCTCGGTCGTCTCGCGGGCGGATGCGTGTGACGTGCTCATCAGCTGTACGACCTCCGCTGGTCCGGAGCCGGGATCTGGGCGCCCTTGTACTCGACGGGGATGCCGCCGAGGGGGTAGTCCTTGCGCTGCGGGAAGCCCTGCCAGTCGTCCGGCATCATGATCCGCGTCAGCGCCGGGTGACCGTCGAAGATCAGGCCGAAGAAGTCGTACGCCTCGCGCTCGTGCCAGTCGTTCGTCGGATAGACGGAGACCAGCGAGGGGACGTGCGGATCGGCGTCAGGGGCGCTGACTTCGAGCCGGATCAGGCGGTTGTGGGTGATCGAGCGCAGGTGGTAGACGGCGTGCAGCTCGCGGCCCTTGTCCTCCAGGAAGTGCACCCCCGAGACGCCCGTACAGAGCTCGAAGCGCAGGGCGGGGTCGTCGCGCAGGGTCTGGGCGACCCTCAGGAGGTGCTCGCGCGCGATGTGGAAGGTGAGCTCGTCGCGGTCGACGACGGTCTTCTCGATCGCGTTCTCCGGCAGGAGCCCCTGTTCTTCCAGGGCCCCCTCCAGCTCGTCCGCGACTTCGTCGAACCACCCGCCGTACGGACGCGCGGAGGCGCCCGGCAGGGTGACCGTGCGGATCAGGCCGCCGTAACCGGAGGTGTCGCCGCCGTTGTTGGCGCCGAACATGCCCCTGCGGACACCGATCACTTCGCCGGCCTCGTCGCGCGGTGCGGGAACGCCGTTCCCGTTCGCGTGCTCGTCGTGCGCGTCGCTCACCGCAGCAGCCCCTTCATCTCGATGGTGGGGAGGGCCTTGAGGGCCGCCTCCTCCGCCTCGCGGGCCGCTTCCTCGGCGTTGACCCCGAGCTTGCCGCCCTGGATCTTCTGGTGGAGCTTGAGGATCGCGTCCATCAACATCTCGGGCCGCGGCGGACAACCGGGCAAATAGATGTCAACAGGGACGATGTGGTCCACACCCTGCACAATCGCGTAATTGTTGAACATCCCGCCCGATGAGGCGCACACGCCCATCGAGATGACCCACTTGGGGTTGGGCATCTGGTCATAGACCTGCCGCAGGACCGGCGCCATCTTCTGGCTCACCCGGCCGGCCACGATCATCAGGTCCGCCTGGCGCGGTGAACCGCGGAAGACCTCCATGCCGAAGCGAGCCAGGTCATAGCGCCCGGCTCCCGTCGTCATCATCTCGATGGCGCAGCACGCGAGGCCGAAGGTCGCGGGGAAGACGGATGACTTGCGCACCCAGCCCGCGGCTTGTTCGACGGTGGTCAGCAGAAAACCGCTCGGCAGTTTCTCTTCGAGTCCCATGCTCTTGGCCCCTCAGACCTCTAGTCCCATTCCAGGCCGCCACGCCGCCATACGTACGCGTACGCGACGAAGACGGTGAGCACGAAGAGCAGCATCTCCACGAGCCCGAAAATCCCCAGCGCGTCGAAGGTGACGGCCCAGGGGTAAAGGAAGACGATCTCGATGTCGAAGACGATGAAGAGCATCGCCGTCAGGTAGTACTTGATCGGGAATCGCCCGCCGCCGGCCGGAGTCGGCGTCGGCTCGATACCGCACTCATACGCCTCGAGCTTGGCGCGGTTGTACCGCTTTGGACCGATAAGCGTGGCCATGACCACGGAGAAGATCGCAAAGCCTGCCCCGAGGGCTCCCAGCACGAGGATGGGCGCATAGGCGTTCACGCTCCTCGCTCCTCTCAGTCGGCACTGACTGTTGGCGGTTGCATCGGGCCCGGGCCGCCTCACGAAGATCGCGTACATGTGAAGCAGGTCACAAGCCCAACTGCCCCGCATCTTATGCCCGCCGGTCTGTGATCTGCGACACGGGGTACGACAACGGCTTTGTGATCTCCACCACCTGACGAAGGATCATGAAGTCGGATGAGCGGTGATCTTCATACGCGAAGCGCCTGAGTGATCACCAGAGGTGACATCTCGGCGAGTTACCGCTGGTCGGGGCGGGGTTGCTCTATCAAGCGAGTACCGTCACGAGCAAATTGGCGCTGGACACGCTGGCTTGATAGTGGCGGCTCATTCACACTTTGGCGGACGCGGTGTGGACGAGAGTGGACGCGAGCGGACGGCGGCGGACGGGAGCAGGCACGCCCGGACGCGTGCACGGATTCACTAGCGGCTCACGAGGACGCGCGCGGACCGCACAGAGGACGACTGGCGGGGCCGGACAGAAGGCGGCTGGCGGGGGCCGGGCAGAGGGCGGCTCGCGGGGGCCGGACAGAGGGCTGATTCACCATCGGCTCGTCGCCGATCCACCGCCATCCGCCGCCGACCCACCGCCGATCCGCCGCCGATCCGCCGCCGATCCGTCGTCGATCCACCGTCGATCCGTCGCGGATCCCTCACCGTTCCCCCATACGGGCAACACCCCTGAATTCTTCGGGAGATCTCGGGAAGGTCTCGGCGGGATCTCGGAGAGATCCCCGGGGCCTATGCCTGTGACCTGCGCCACACAGCGGTGAGCGGCGAAGAAACCGGGCTTGGCCAACCGGCTCAACCGGTGGTAGTCCACGGGCAATTCGGGCGTATCGCAGAAAACCCATGATCACAGGCGTGATCGTCGTTGTCCGCATTGCCCGTTACGGCGTCAATAAGAAGTGACACGCCCGGGATTCAGGGCCCTCACGGGCAACTGTGGCGCAGACCACGTTTCTTGATGGGAACCCTGACTCCCTGATAGCGGTTGTTCTCATGTCCCACACCGCTCACATACCCAGCCACCGGAAGCCCCGTCGTAGCGCCACGAAGCAGGCCCTGCGCGCCGGAGTTGCCGGTGGCGTCCTCAGCACCCTGGCAGTGGCCGCGGCCGCTGGCACGGCGACCGCCGCCGAGCCGGTGACCGAGACCATCGAAATGCCGACGCTCACCACGGACCTCTCCACGCAGATCGCGCAGTCCGCTGAGGTCACCCAGCAGACCGCCGACAGCTACCAGCTCCGTGCCGAGCAGGACGCGGCCGCCGTGAAGGCCGCCAAGCAGGCCAAGGAAGACCAGGCTCAGGCCGAAGCCAAGGCGAAGGCCAAGGCAAAGGCCGAAGCCGCCGCCAAGAAGAAGGCGGAGGAGGAGCGCGCCTCGCGTTCCGCCGAGCGCACGACGCTCAGCGCCGCCGGCTCCAGCTCCGGCTCCAGCGCTTCCGCCGACGTGGCCGCCCCGGCCAGCGGCAGTGTCGGCTCGGTCATCAGCTTCCTCAAGGCCCAGCTCGGTGACGCGTACGTCATGGGTGCCTCCGGACCCAACGCCTGGGACTGCTCCAGCCTCGTCCAGGCCGCGTTCAAGCAGGCCGGCGTGGACCTCCCGCGCGTCTCGCAGGATCAGTCGGTCGCCGGTACGCCGGTCTCCCTCTCCAACGTCCAGGTGGGCGACATCCTTTACTGGGGTGGCGCGGGCTCCGCGTACCACGTGGGTGTGTACATCGGTAACGGCCAGTACCTCGACGCCGCCAACCCCAGCAAGGGCGTCGTCATCCAGGACCTGTCGGGTTACCCCGCCGACGGTGCCGTGCGCGTCCTCTGAGGGCCCTCACAGACACGTAGAAGGGCCGGGAACCCCCCAGTGGGGTTCCCGGCCCTTTCGCGCGCGTTACGGGTCTTCAGCTCTTCCGTTACGGGACTTCAGCTCTTCGGCGCGAGCTCGCCCATCTCGGACCAACTGCCGCCCGGGATCTCGGTGTGGATGATCTCGGGGGTCGACGCGATCAGCTCGGCCATGGTGTCCAGGCCGGCCTTGAAGTGGTCGGAGCCGACGTGCGCCGCGCCCGCCTCCTGTGAGGCGAAGCCCTCCAGGAGGACGAACTGGTCGGGGTTCTCCACGCTGCGGGACCAGTCGAAGAAGAGGTTGCCCTCCTCGGCGCGCGTGGCGCGGGTGAACTCGGCGGTCCGCTCCAGCCAGCTGTCGGTGTACTCGGGGCGGACGGTGAACTTGACGGCGATGAAAATCATGCCACCAGCCTCCCGCCCGCCGCGATTGAGGGCAAATCGGATGGCCCGACCGCCTACGCCTTCGGCGCCACCTTGCTCAGGCCGTTGATGATGCGGTCCATCGCGTCGCCGCCCGTCGGGTCGGTGAGGTTGGCCAGCATCTTCAGCGTGAAGCGCATCAGCATCGGGTGCGTCAGACCGCGCTGCGTGGCGATCTTCATGACCTTCGGGTTGCCGATGAGCTTCACGAAGGCGCGGCCCAGCGTGTAATAACCGCCGTAGGTGTCCTTGAGGACCTTCGGGTAGCGCTGGAGCGCCAACTCCCGCTGGGCGGGTGTCTGCCGGGCATGCGCCTGGACGACGACGTCCGCCGCGATCTGCCCGGACTCCATGGCGTACGCGATGCCCTCGCCGTTGAAGGGGTTCACCATGCCGCCCGCGTCGCCCACCAGGAGCAGGCCCTTGGTGTAGTGCGGCTGGCGGTTGAAGGCCATGGGCAGGGCGGCGCCGCGGATCGGCATCGTCATGTTGTCCGGGGTGTAGCCCCAGTCCTCCGGCATCGAGGCGCACCAGGCCTTCAACACCTCGCGCCAGTCCAGCTCCTTGAAGGCCGCGGACGAGTCGAGGATGCCGAGCCCGACGTTCGACGTGCCGTCGCCCATGCCGAAGATCCAGCCGTAACCGGGCAGGAGCCGGTCCTGCGCGCCGCGCCGGTCCCACAGCTCCAGCCAGGACTCCAGGTAGTCGTCGTCGTGGCGGGGCGAGGTGAAGTACGTGCGGACGGCGACGCCCATCGGGCGGTCGTCGCGGCGGTGCAGACCCATCGCGAGGGAGAGCCGCGTCGAGTTGCCGTCGGCGGCGACCACCAGCGGCGCGTGGAAGGTGACCGCGGTCTTCTCCTCGCCGAGCTTGGCGTGCACGCCGGTGATGCGGCCCGTGCGGTCGTCGATGATCGGGGCGCCGACGTTGCAGCGCTCGTGCAGGCGCGCGCCCGCCTTCTGCGCCTGGCGGGCGAGCTGCTCGTCGAAGTCGTCGCGCTTGCGGACCAGGCCGTAGTTCGGATAGGCGGCGAGTTCCGGCCAGTCGAGCTGGAGCCGGACGCCGCCTCCGATGATGCGCAGGCCCTTGTTGCGCAGCCAGCCCGCCTCCTCGGAGATGTCGATCCCCATGGAGACGAGCTGTTTGGTGGCGCGCGGCGTCAGGCCGTCGCCGCAGACCTTCTCCCGGGGGAACGCGGTCTTCTCCAGGAGCAGTACGTCGAGCCCGGCCTTCGCCAGGTAATAGGCCGTCGTGGAACCGGCTGGCCCGGCCCCGACGACGATCACATCAGCGGTGTGTTCGGTGAGGGCCTTGGCCTCAGTCACGGCGGATTCTCCCCAAGGCTCGAAATCTGTGTGCCGGCGGGCACGGGATATGGGCAGTCTATGCAGCGGTACTGATCCACCAGCCGAAGGGCCACCCGTGACAAAGCAGGCACTGCCGCCCAAGATCCTGCCCGCCGTACACCTGCGCGTCCCCACCCACGAGGACGCCTTCGTCTGGCACCGGCTCTTCGACGACCCGGACGTCATGGAGTTCTTCGGCACCGGCGCGTCGGCCGAGCTCTCCGTGTACGAGGAGCTGACCGCCCGGCAGCGCAGACACGACGCCGAACTGGGTTTCTGCCTGTGGACGTTGCTCGACGGGGACGGCGAGCCGATCGGGTTCACCGGCGCGCAGCCCTGGCCGCACGACTGGGGACCCAAGGGCGAGATCGAGATCGGCTGGCGGCTCGCCAGGCCGGCCTGGGGCAAGGGGTACGCGACCGCCGCCGCGCGGGCGACCCTCGACCGGGTGCGCGCGGCGGGCGTACGGGACGTGGTGGCGATGGTCGACAGCCGCAACGCACGCTCGGCGGCCGTGACCCGGCGCCTGGGCATGGAGCTGGCGGAGACCTTCACGACGCCGACGAAGCGCGAGGCACACCGCTTCCGGCTCACGCTGTAGCGGGTCTACCCTGCGGGTACCACAGGGGGTGACATTCGTGCCGAACACGCCCGATACGCCCGGGACACCCGGGGCCTTCGCGACGGATGACGTGCGCGTCCCGCGCCTGATCGGCCTCATGGCCGTGGACGCGCGCGAGTCGGCGGCGAAGCACGGCGTGGAGCTCGCGGCACCGGACCGCCCGGACTTCCACCTGGTCGTCCTCGACCACGTGGTCCGGCAGTACCCCCTCCCCGGCATGTGGATCCCGCGCGACGCCGTCGTCACCGTCTGGTTCGACATGGGCCCCGGCGAGGGCGAGGGCGGCGCGGGCGTCCGCGAACCCCGCCGCCCGGGGCCTCCGGACGGCGGGCTGCGGCAGGAACTCGACGAACCGGGGAACGAGGTCGGCGCCGTGCTGTAGCGCCCGGCGCCGACGCGTCCCCCGGGCCGCCCCCGGCCCCTCAGCCGTTCAGCCGTTCAGCCGTTCAGCCGTTCAGCCGCCAGTGTTCGAGCGCGGTCCGGTGGACCTTCTCGCCCTCGCCCGCGGGCCAGAAGTCCGCGCGCCAGGAGAGCTGGATGGCGTACTCGGTGCCGTTGTCCGCGACGTAACTCTGGTTCAGCGCGTGGATCTCACGGCCCGCCGTGTCGGTGAAGGTGTACTCCCAGATCGCGCCGCTGCGCCCCTGGAAGGTGTTCGGTTCGAGCCGCAGTCGCTGGTAGTCCGACTTCTTCGGGTCCTTCCTGGCGTCCTTCTCGATGGTCGTGAAGTTCTCGTACGAGGTGTACGGGGCGTTCCGCACCACGCCGACCAGGAACTCCTCCCGGCCGGTCGACCCGGAGTACAGGATCTGGCCGGGGCGGTCCTCGCCCTGGCGGTTCCAGCCGTCGGGCACGGCGAACTCGAAGCCGTTCACGTCGGACACCAGGTCGTATCCGGAGGGCAGTTCGGACGCGGGGGCGTCGTCCACGGTGTCGGGACCCGCGCTCGGCTCCACGCCCTCCGTGTCGCCCGTCTCTCCCGAGTCTTCCGTGCCGTCCGTGCCGTCCGTGGGGGTGTCCGAGGGCGTGGCCGGGCCGGTCGGGTCCTGGGTGCGGCTGATGGCGGGCTTGTCGTCCTTGCCCCCGGCCTCGTCGGCCGTGCCGTCGTTGTTGTTCTGCCAGAGCAGGACGCCGGCCGCGATGCCGCTGCCGATGACGAAAGCGGCCGTGAGGGTGGCGATCCACAGGGCGGTGCGGCGGGAGTCGGGTGCCGTGGAGGGCTGCTGGGGCAGAGGGTAGGCGTGCGGGTCGTAGCCGACCGGGTCGTAGGCCGTGGGGGCGTAGGCCGGGTTCACGGCCGGGTCGTACGCGGAGTGCGGCGTGGGGGTCGCCGGGTGCGTGGGGGCGGGTCCCGGCTGCGGTTTGTCCATCGATACGGGGCCCACGGCACCGAGGGCGCCCTCGGTGGGCGCGTCGGCCAGGGAGCTGGGCGTACCGGGCGTACCGGCCGCAGCCGAGGCGCCGGACGCGGCACCGGGCGCAGTCGCGGGGCCGCCCGGCATCGGCGCCGCGGCCCCGGCGCCCCCGGTCGGCACGACTCCCGTCCGCTGCCCCGCCATCTGGAGCAGGAACGGCGCGACGAGCGCGGTGACGAAGACCCAGAGCAGCCCGAACAGGAGCGCGTCCGGCAGGCTCACGCCCGCGTCGAAGGCGCCGTTGCCCGAACCGCTGCTGCTACCGCCGCCGAACTCGGCCGAGGCGCTGCCCGTGGCGTCGACGCTGAGCCCGCCGAGCCCCGCGAGGAGCAGGAAGAGACCGAAGAAGATCCCGGCGGCGAGGAGTTGCTCGCCCCGGTGCGCGGAGCGGCGTGCGGCCAGGAGGCCGATGACCAGCGCACACACGAGCCCGAGCGCCAACGCCCCGACGATCGCCCAGTCGTTGGTGACGTCGCCGAGCTCGGAGAGCCCGAAGGACTCGCTCTGATAACCGCCGCCGTACGCCGAAGTGCTCCCCTGGACGGATGCCTCGAAGGGCGCTCCCCAACCGATGCCGAGTGCCGCGATGCCGAGGTTCGGCAGCAGGAGCAGGGCGATGAGCAGAGGGGACACTTCCGCTTCGTCGAGGTCGGCGAGCCTTTCGAGGTCGTCGACCTGGGCGAGGCTGATGAACGCGACGAGCGAGCAGAGGACCAGGACGACCGCCAGCGCGCGCAGCGCGGTGCCGGTGGCACGGAAGGCCGCCTGCCAGGCAGGCCGCCGGGCCAGCCGGCCGGCCAGGTCGTCGCGGTGCAGCACGCCGCAGGAGACGGCGAGTCCCAGGACGAGCGCGCCGAGCGCGGCGAGGACCGGCGACGAGGAGAGCTCCACGCCCTCGATCTCGGGCTGCGCGACGAGGCTGAGCACGAGAGTGGCCACGGTCACCAACAGCGTGACCCGCACGGCCGATTCAAGCCCGGCCGTGCCGCCCCCGGGGCCTCCGGTACGGAGCAGGACGCGGGCGCGCAGGAGGCGTACGCCGATGAAGAGGGCGCCGATCCACAGGGCGGTCGCGGTGAGCGGCATGAGGTGCAGCGAGACGCTGCCGTCCATGGCGGACCCGACGCCGGGGCTTTCGCCGCCGAAGACGGACGACTGCCGCTGGTCGCTCCCCGAGATCTCGAAGCCGCCGCCGACGGCCTGGAGCAGCAGTGCGAGGGCGATCCGGAGCCGGTCGCCGAACCCGACGACAACGTCAGCGCCGTTGTCGCCCTGCCCGTAGGAGGGGATGGCCAGCGCGACGGCCGCGACGAGCACGAGCCCCACGGGCCACAGCGCGGCCTGCGCGGCCCCGGCCCAGTCCCCACGGAACGCCCGCCCGAAGAAGGCCCCGACCGGCGAGGGGCCGCCGGGTGCCGCGGGAAGTTGCGCGGGAGGGGGCGGGGAGGCGGGGGCGGCGGGGGCGGCCGGGGAGGGGGGAAGTTCGGGTGCGGGGAGGGAAGTTGCGGTGTAGCCGGGGCCCGGGGGTGGGGTTTTGGGCGTGGGCGTGGGCGTGTCGGGGGTGGGGGTTTCTGGGGCCGGGCCGGCTGCGGGTGCGCTGCCTGACGCCGGGCCGGCGGGTGCCGGGCTGCCGGGTGCCGGGGCGGCGGGGGTTGCGCTCCCCGGCGCCGGGCTCTCCGGGGTCGAACTCCCGGGGGCCGCGCTTCCGGAGGGCGAACTGCCGGGTGCGGAACTGCCGGGCGCGGAGCTGCCGGGCGCAGAGCTGCCGGGCGCAGAGCTGGCGAGTGACGAACTGCCGGGTGCCGGGCTGGTCGGCGCCGCGCTGACAGGGGACGCCTTCCCCTCAGGTTCCGTCGGCGGCACGGGTCCCGCGTCCGCGGACGTGGGCGCTCCCAGTTCCGCCGGGGGCAGGTCCACCGGACCCGCGTCCAGCGTCGTGTCACGCGGACGCTCGCGCCCGCACTTCATGCAGAAGCGGGCCTCGTCAGGGGTGGGTGCCCCGCAGTGGGGGCAATGCGACGCCATGGGAACGCTCCGTCATTGGGGAGATGTCCGGCAAGACCGACCCGCGCCGAACGGTCCCGCGGCCGGCCGGTGCGAAAGAGCGGCTTCGCATCGGCTCCGTCGCGTCGGCGGAGTCGTATTCCAACGGACACATCTTGCCCGGCGGCTGGTTCCCGTCAACTCGGGTCACTTCGCGGGATTTTGCCCACTCCTGGCGCAGCACGCCCCCGGCGGGGAAAGCAGCAGGCCTACGCCTTGAACCCGCGGTGCAGCGCCACGACGCCACCGGTGAGATTCCGCCACGCCACCTTCGACCAGCCCGCGTCCTGCAACCGCGCGGCCAGCGTCGGCTGGTCCGGCCAGGAGCGGATGGACTCCGCGAGATAGACGTACGCGTCGGGGTTGGAGGAGACCGTGCGCGCGACCGGCGGCAGCGCGCGCATCAGGTACTCCTCGTAAACCGTGCGGAAGGGTGCCCACGTCGCGTGCGAGAACTCGCAGATGACGACCCGGCCGCCGGGCTTCGTCACGCGGTACATCTCGCGCAGCGCCTCGTCCGTCTCGTGGACGTTGCGCAGCCCGAAGGAGATCGTGACGGCGTCGAACGTGTCGTCCTTGAACGGCAGCTTCGTCGCGTCACCCGCCGTGAACGGCATCCAGGGGTGGCGCGCCTTGCCGACCTGGAGCATGCCGAGGGAGAAGTCGCAGGGCACGACGTACGCGCCGGCGCGGGCGAAGGGCTGCGAGGAGGTGGCCGTGCCCGCGGCGAGGTCGAGGACCTTCTGGGCGGGCCGGGCGTCGACGGCCTTCGCGACCTCCTTGCGCCACAGCCGGGCCTGCCCGAACGACAGCACGTCGTTCGTGAGGTCGTACCGTTCCGCCACGTCGTCGAACATCGAGGCGACTTCGTGCGGCTGCTTGTCCAGAGATGCGCGGGTCACCCGGCCCATTGTGTCAGGCCGGTCTTCTCTCTTGGCGGCGGCCCGCTTCGCCTGCGGCGGGCTCTTTCGCCTGCGGCGGGCTCTTTCGCCTGCGGCGGGCTCTTTCGCCTGCGGCGGGCTCTTTCGCCTGCGGCGGGCTCTTTCGCCTGCGGCGGGCTTCTTCGCCTCGGCGTCTGCCGGGTTTGCCCCCGTGCGCGGGTGCGGGGCGTCTCCTTGGTTGCTCGCGCCGTTCCCCGCGCCCCTTCGGGGCCCTCCCGGGAGCCCTCAAGCCAGGAGCCCTCAGCGGGCCCTGTACACCATGCGGCCGCCCACCACCGTAGCCACGCATGTGGTCGCGCCCCGGTGCACCAGTTCCGCGCGGGTCGGGACGTCGAAGATCGCGAAGCGGGCCGGGGCGCCCTCCTTCAAGGGCGGCAGGAGGACCAAGGGGTTCGGGGAGAGGGAAGGCGGGCCCGGGAGGCGCGGAGGGCGGTGGGCGATCGCCAGGCCCGCCCTGCGGACCGTGTCGGCGACCGGGCGCGAGCGCAGCTCACCCGCGATGGCCACCGTGCCGTGCGCGAAGAGCCGCTGCACGCCCCGGCGGGCGCTGGCGCCCACGCGGGACGGGTCGACGCGGAAGAGGACCCGCGCCCGCTCCCCGCCGATCGGCTCGGTGCCGAGCCGCTCGGCCTCACGCGGGTCGGGGTGGTACGTGGCCTCCAGGAGCTCGGGGCCGTACACGTTGAGCAGACCCGGCGTGAGGATGCCGGGCCAGTGCCGGACCCGGGCGGCCGGGTGCGCGGCGGCCAGCTCGTCGAACGGGCCGACGGCGGCGACGCTCGCCCCGTCGACCAGGACCGCCGCCTCCGGTGACCCCTCGGCGACGTGAAGTGTGCGCAAGGCGGGCCTCAGTTGCTGGCGAGGAGCTTCAGCTCGGGGTGAGCCGTGCCGCCCTCGATCGCCGTGGAGGAGATGTGCGAGGCGACGCGGTCGTCGGTCGGGTCGTTCGCCGGGTCGTCGTGCACGACGAGGTGCTCGTACGTCGTGGCGCGCTGGGCCGGCACCCGGTCCGCGGTGCGGATCATGTCGATCATGTCCCGCAGGTTGTTGCGGTGCTTGGCACCGGCGGAGGAGACGACGTTCTCCTCCAGCATCACCGAGCCGAGGTCGTCCGCCCCGTAGTGCAGGGTGAGCTGGCCGGCCTCCTTGCCGGTGGTCAGCCAGGAACCCTGGATGTGGGCCACGTTGTCGAGGAAGATCCGCGAGATCGCGATCATGCGGATGTACTCGAAGATGCTGGCCTGCGTCCGGCCCTTGAGGTGGTTGTTCTCGGGCTGGTAGGTGTACGGGATGAAGGCCCTGAAGCCCCCGGTCCGGTCCTGCACGTCACGGATCATCCGCAGGTGCTCGATGCGCTCGGCGTTGGTCTCGCCCGTACCCATGAGCATCGTGGACGTCGACTCGACGCCGAGGCCGTGCGCGATCTCCATGATCTCCAGCCAGCGCTCGCCGCTCTCCTTGAGCGGGGCGATGGCCTTGCGCGGACGCTCCGGGAGAAGCTCGGCGCCCGCGCCGGCGAAGGAGTCGAGGCCGGCGGCGTGGATCCGCTGGATCGCCTCCTCGGCGGACACCTTCGAGATGCGGGCCATGTGCTCGATCTCGGAGGCGCCGAGGGAGTGGATGACCAGCTGCGGGAAGTTCTTCTTGATCGCCGAGAAGTGCTCTTCGTAGTACTCGACGCCGAAGTCCGGGTGGTGCCCGCCCTGGAACATCACCTGCGTGCCACCGAGCTCGACGGTCTCGGCGCAGCGCCGCAGGATGTCGTCGAGGTCGCGCGTCCAGCCCTTCTTGGTGTCCTTCGGGGCGGCATAGAAGGCGCAGAACTTGCAGGCGGTCACACACACGTTGGTGTAGTTGATGTTCCGCTCGATGATGTACGTCGCGATGTGCTCGGTCCCGGCGTACCGGCGGCGGCGGATCGCGTCGGCGGCGGCGCCGAGCGCGTGCAGCGGGGCATCGCGGTAGAGGTCGAGCGCCTCTTCGGCGCTGATCCGCCCGCCTGCGGCGGCACGGTCGAGGACGGACTGAAGGTCGGCCTTCTCGGTCACCGGGGCGTCCCTTTCGTAAGGGTTCTCAATAAGCAAGGCGCGGAGCGCTTCGAAAGAAGGGTGGTGGTGGGAGACGGGTGGGCGGACTGATTCAGCCTACGCCAGGGGTTCCGTCCGTCCGACGCCAGGCAGGCGGCTGCCCGGCCGCCCCGGGAGCGGTGGGGTGCCTCAGGCCGCGTACGCCCCCACGAGCAGTCCCACGAACGCGCCGCCGATCAGGAACGGTCCGAACGGGATCGCCGTCTTGCGTCCGGCGCGGCGGGCGACGACGAGCCCCGCCCCGTACAGCGCGGCCAGCAGGAACCCCGCGAAGGTGCCGAGCAGGACCGCGCCCCACCCGTACCAGCCGAGGACGGCCCCGAGGCCGAGCGCCAGCTTCACGTCGCCGAAGCCCATGCCGTTCGGGCTGATCAGGAACAGCACGAAGTACGCCCCGCCGAGGCCGAGCGCCCCGTACAGCGCGTGGAGCCAGGAACCGGCGTGCTCCGGCAGCAGCGCGGCCCCGCCCAGCAGCACGAGCGCGGCGGCCGCGAGCGGCAGGGTCAGCACGTCGGGCAGCCGGTGCACCGCGAAGTCCACGACGGCGAGCAGGACGCCGACGGGCGCGAGCAGCAGCCAGACGCCCAGCTCGGGCCGCGCTCCCGTCGCGGCGGCCAGGGCGGCGCAGACGAGGGCGGTGGCGAGGGAGACGGTCGGGGTGCGGGGCCCGTAGCGGGCCCCGTCTTCCCGGCACCGCGCGAGCCCGACCCACCCGCCTACGGGATGCCCGGCGGGGCAGCTGTCCCGCCACCCCTGGTCGGGCGCCACGGAGAGCCGGTACACGGCCCGTGGGACGAGCAACCCCGTGGCGGCGCCCCAGAGGGCGCCGCCGAGGGCCAGGATCAGCAACAAAACTGTCGTCTCCCCGTTCTGGGCAGGCGTTCCGCGGGGCGGAACGGGTGGGCACGACGCCGACGCCGCCGGGTTGCGGGCAAGCCGGCGTCAGCTCGCCGCGGTGAGCCCACTGCGCCAGGCGGGAAGCAGCTCGTCCAGCAGGGCCTCGGTCCGCGGCGGCACGCCCCGCGCCCCGCTCCGGGCGACGAGATCGGCGGCCACCTGCTGCAAGCGGGCCGGATCGCCCACCGCGTGGGTCGCCCGCAGCAGCTCGATCCAGAGCCGCTCGTCCTCGGGCGCCGAGTTCAGCGCGGCGTTCAGCGCCTCGATGGCCTTCTCCGCGCGCCCCTTCTCCAGGTGGAACTCGGAGAGGGCGAGCCCGATGTCGGCGACCAGGAGCGGCAGCTGCGCGTCGATGATCTCGTGCGTGAGCCAGGCGTACCGCCCCTGCGGCCGGTCCGCGAGCAGCGGCCCGCGCACGAGCACCAGGGCGTCGGTGAGCATCCGCCCGCGCACGGCCCGGTTGCCGGCCCCGCGCCCCTGGGTCGCCTCGTGGTAGAGCGACCGCAGGACGTCCAGGTCCGAGACGACGGACTTGGCGAGCGTGAGCCGCCCGCTGCGGTCGGCCCGCAGCCGCGGCGACCCGTCGGGCTCGGTGCCGAGCCACTCGCGCAGCCGGTCGATGAGCGCGTCCCGTACGTCCTCGGTGACCCCGCGCGGCCACAGTGCGGAGGAGAGCACCCGCGGGTGCACGCCCTCGCGGTGCAGCAGGAGCAGCGCGAGCGCCTCGTGCATCAGCGGGCTGCGCTCACCGTCCGGCGTGTCGAGGCCGATGATCTCGTACGTGCCGACCAGGCGCGCGTAGACCGCGGGGCGCCCCTGCTCGGTGACGTCGACGAGGAACGGCGGGGTGGCGGCCGTACCGCCGGAACCGCCGGAACCGCCCGAGCCGCCCCCGCCCTCGCCCGGGTCGGCGTCGACGAAGAGCTCCACGACGGCCCGCTGCTGGGCCTCGGGCAGCGACTGCGCCTCCAGCTCCAGGCCGAGGAGCGGAGCGAGTAGCTTGCCCTCGGGGGTGATCTCCATCTCCCAGGCGGCGCCCGGCAGGTCACCCGACTCGGTGCCGACGAGGTAGCCGATGCCGAGCCGGCCGGCGTCGGCGGCCAGTTCCGCGAGCTTCATGGCGTCGTCGCCCTCGGGCTCGGCGGCGAGCAGCACCAGGTGCGGCGCCCAGCGGGTGTGCTGGGCGGGCCCCGTACGCCCGGTGAGGACCGAGTCGTGCCCGGCCGCTCCCAGGGCGCCGCGGCGCTGGCGCGTCTCGGCCTCCATCGTCTCGATGAGCGCCTCGATGTCGTCGAGGTGGCGCAGCCGGTTGGGCGCGAGCGGCGTCAGGTCCTGCCCGAAGCCGACGAGGGTGATGGTCATGCGGTCGGACCAGCCGTTGGTGGCCAGCTCGGCGGCGACGGAGGCGAACACGGCGGCGCGGTCGGCCTCGGTCCCGCTCAGCGACACGACACCGGGCACGGCTTCGAGGTTGAGCAGCAGCCGCGAGTCGTCGAGCGTCCCCAGGCTCACGAGCCCCGGGTAGGGAGCGGCGGTGTCCACGTCCTCGTACCGCTCGGCGTCGGTCCGCGCCAGCATCCAGAACGTCTGGTCCTGCCCCAACTGCCAGGGAGCGGGCGGCCGTCCGGCGGGCTGGGCGAGCTGGAGGTGCAGATCGCCGTTGCTGAGCCAGGCCGCGTAGACGGTGGGCAGGGCCCGCGACTCTTCGGCGAGGGACGCGGCGAGCCCCCTCAGCGAGAGGTCGAGCAGGCGTACGCCCTCGGGGTCGGCGCCCACGAGCAGCGCGTCCTGCACGTCGGCGGCGCCGCCGGTCGGCGTCGGCGGCTCCATGCCGCGGCGGCCGCCGACGGCACCCATGGCGGACTGCCACAGCGCGTGCCGGCGCCGGCGTCCGAGGGCGCCGAGGAGACCGGCGGCCAGGAGCGGGGCCCCGATGAGGGCCTCGGGCAGCCCGAAGGAGGAGCCTTCGGACCCGCTGCCGCTGCTCGCGACGGGAGCTTCCTGCTGCCCCTGCCCGGCGCCTTCGGAGGGGCGCTGCTCGGGGACGGTGATGTGCGCGGTGTCGCGGTCGCCCTGCTGGCCGCCGCCCTGGCCCTGTCCCTGACCGCCGCCCTGCTCCTTGGCTCCGCCGCCCTGCCGGTGGTCGCCGGACTTGGCGTAGTCGGAGATCTGCTCCTTCACGTCCTGCGAGACCTTGGGCGCCTCGTCGGGCATCTCGACGAGCTCGCCGCCGTGCGCGTCCGCGGGCATCTCCATGATCCAGCCGGGCCGGATGAGGCTGGCCTCGGAGAGCCGCGAACCGTCGGGCTGCTCGCGGTCCTTGTTGAGCTGGTAGATCTCCTTGTAGCGGCGGCCGTCTCCCAGGTGCCGCTCGGCGATCTCCCACATCGAATCGTGGTGCCGGCCCTCGGGCGGCTGGATCCGGTAGTACTTCGTGTCCCCGTCCTTGGCGCTGCTGCCCGCCTGGGCGGCGGCCTGCTCGGCCTGCTCGGCGACGGCACCGGCGGCGCTGCCCGCCTGCTCCTGCCCGAAGAGCCCGCCGGGGGTCTGCTGGGCGGAGGCGGCGGCGGGCTTCTGGTTCCCCTCCAGGGACTGCCCGAACTGCGAGAGCCCGGGCGCGAAGCTCGCGGCGGTGGCGCCCACCAGGAGCAGGGCGGCGACGAGCTGACGGGCGAGGAGCTGACTGCCGCCGGCGCCGGGGACACGGCCCGGGATGCCGACGCCCGAGAGCGCGGCCTTCACCTCGACCAGCACACAGGCGGTGAACTGGGCCCAGGCGAGCCAGACCACGACGGTCAGTACGTTGATGAACGTCGTGACCGTGATTTCCTGCTGCAACCAGTCCATCGAGGGCATACCGTCCGGAAACGGCCAGCCCACGGCGTACGCGAGGGCGCCAGGAACGCCGACGACGAGCACGGCCAACGCGACAAAGGCGAAGAACGCCTTGACGAAGTCCCCGAACGTACGACGACGCCGGGGCAACGGCTGCGGCGTCCGGTTCCGTGGAGCCGACGGGCCGCCTGTCGAACTTGAAGTGGTGCGCGCCATGGCGGGTTTCCTGTTGTCCTCTGGGAGGGAGCGGATGGAGAGCGGGCGGAGATCGGGATCAGCGGTACGTCCGCGCGCCGAGCGCCGAGCGTACTGAGGCGATGGTACGGAAGGGGCCGGAGGTCAGACAGGGGCCCACGGCTCCCGGGCGCTTCCGGAGACTTCCGGAGGCTTCCGCAGGCTTCCGATGAGCTTCGTCCGGCGCCCGTTTGCGCCCGAGTCGCGTCGTAAGTCCAACTCCCTCTGCTCGGCTGCCGACCGGGTTTGCCCGCCCGGGACAGCATTCACGGCCACGCGTCACAGTTCCGGCACGGAATCGCTGCGACGCTCGGGAAGTCCAGTCGATCAACCGCTGAAACGAACCGACGGCGACAGTCCGCCCCGGGCCATTGCCGCCTCGCGATATCGTCGCTTGCCGTCGCTTCCCGCCTATTCCCGTCGGCAACGGGGCGTCGGGAGCAGGGCGTCGGAGCTACGCAAGGGGGACATGACGATGGCCGGTAAGGGCAAGAGCGACCTCGCGCTTCCGCTCAGCGATCTGGAGGACTACGGAAGCCGGTTGCGGTCCGTCAAGGACCGGATGAACCGGACGAAGAAGACCTTCGAGTCGTACAAGGACGACATCGGCGACGGCGGTGTGTACGACGCCCTGGAGGACTTCGAGTCCAACTGGGAGGACGGCCGCGAGGACATCACCCAGCAACTGACGGCCCTGGCGGACATGTCCGACGCGGTCGTCCGGGAATTCAAGAAACTGGACGACAAACTCGCGAAGGACGTCTCCGAGGGCGTCAAGGACAAGGGCAGCGGCAAGGGAAAGAACAAGGGCGAGGGCGACTAGGGCGACTTGGCAGAGGTCAGCGGTTCACGGCCTGGATCTCCTGTACGGGGATCCTCCGTGTCGTGCCGAAGGAGCCGGACGGCAGTGTCCCGCCCTCCCCCGTCGTGCTGGACCAGCGGATCCTCCAGGTGAGCGTGGCCCGCAGGGCGTACGCGGCGTTCGGACCCGGCGAGCGCCGGTACGTCACGCCGCACGGCGGCGCCTGATCCGCCTTGCCTCGCGCGTACGGCTCTCCGATGCCGCCGCCTCGCCCGGCGAGAGCACAGGCCCCGGAGGCCGGGAAGGTCTCGGCGTCGGCCGTGCCCGGCTCGATGCGCAGGGACTCCGGCTCGGCGGTCGTCGTCGCCGAGAGGCCCGTGCCGGGCAGGCTCGCGGTGACGCCGACCTTCTTGAACCTTCCCCTGTCCAGCCAGACCCAGGTGGGCAGATTCACCGTGGACCGACCCGTGGGGGCCGTCTCGATCTCGGTGCCGGGCACGGGGAGTTCGTCGTACGCGTACTGGGCGAGGACCTCGGGCGTGACGGCCATGGGTTCGGCCGGGGTCCGTCCCTCGTCCACCCAGAAGGGCTGCCGGTCGCAGGCCGTGGCCTCGGGGTCGTCCTCGCGGTGGGGGTTGGTCACCGCCGCCCAGAACATTCCCTTGCCCTGCTTGGAGAGGTTGTAGTTCTTGTACGGGTGGCCGTCCTTGTAGCGGTGCTCCAGCGCGTCGCCGATGACGTGACCGATGCCTCCGACGAGAGGAGCACTCGCCCCGAAGGCCCGCCACGCCCTGACGGCCCCCTGAATCCCCTCGGGCGAGAAGGCGGGCTCGTACCAGCAGGCGGGGGGTGTCCAGTTGCTCGCTGCCATCGGAGTCAGCGTCCCCGTTCTCGACGGGGCGACGCTTCCACCGCCGGTGACGGCCGTACGGATCCTGGTCCGCGCGTGGATCGTGCCGTCGCCCGAACCGCCGGTCGCGGTGACGTCCTGTCTGCCGGCTCCGCCCGCCCCGATCCCGAAGGCGGGCAACGACCAAGCAGTCACCGCGAGAACCGCCACGGCCACCGTGCCGCGCCGGCGGCGCCTCACCGCGGAAGGCATGCGTCGGCTCCTCGCTTCGAGAAGCCCTTCGTCGTCTGCCAGACGCCCTTCGGGCTCAGGGTCAGCCGCGTGTTGTAGAGGACGTAGTTGTCGTCGCGCTTCGTCTGACCGGTCCGCTTCGTCTTGCCGGTCCTACGGTCGGTGTTGACCGCCTCGCTCTCGTCGGCGCAGTAGACGAGCGTGGCCGTCTGGTCGTCGACGACGGCCACCCGGCGGTCGAAGTAGCGGATCGTGCCCTTGTAGCTGATACCCGCGTCCACGAAGCTCTGGACGTACTTGGCCTCCCACGCCAAGGTGTCGCCCTTGTTGTAGAAGCGCAGGGCGGCGGAGGACGGAGCCCCTCTCACGATGGCGTCGCTCTCGGCGTCGATCCCCCGTTCGCTGTCCGCGAGTACCGCGTTCTTCGTTTTGTTCCCGGTTCTGCGGCCCTCGAAGACGTTTCTCACGTCCCTCGGGAGCTTGATCTTCGGGCGGGGGATGGCGTCCGCCGTGGTGGCGGGTGAAGGGGGCGGGGCTTCGGGGGACGTGATCGCGCCCTCGATCCTGTTCGTGCCCGCGGGGTCGCCGCTGCCGCAGCCGGCCAGCAGCGCCACGGCCGCGGCCATACCCGCGAGCGGTGGCATCACTCTCGTACGCATCCGGGCCTGCCTTCCGCAGAGGGGGGGACAGGCGGTAAAACCTGTCGGCCTCAGCGAAGGTCACCGGAGGGCAGCGAAGATCGGCGTTCCTCCGGAGTGAAAGTCGGACCAGCTCGGCTGACCCCTCAGGTGGACGGACGTGGCGTCGAAAGCCACGAGCCGCGACCCGCCTCAGCCCACCGCGTTCTCCGCCACCGCGCGCCCCCGCACCGTCACGTCGCCGCCGTAGAACATGCCCGTGAAGACCGGGCTGTACGTCATCTGGACCTCGACCTCGACCTGGTCCGCGTTGGCCGTCACGCAGTGGGTCGCCGCTACGTCGGGGGCGCTCATGCCCGCCTCGCGGGCGTACTCCTGGGCTCGTGCGCCGCAGTTCTCGAAGTTGATGGGGGCGCCCTTGGCGCCTTCGTAGATGCCCTCGCGGTCGATGTCCTGCGCCGCGTACCGCGCCGCCTGTTCCGCCAGGTCCGCCGCCCGTTCCCGCTTGGAGATGGACAGGCCCCCGTCGATGACGAACGCCGAGAGCGACAGGAAGACGAGCGCGAAGATGATGACCGCGCCCGCGCCCGAGCCCCGGTCGTCGAGGCGTGTCCGCCGGGCCGCCGCCCACTCCCGTACACGGGTGCTGATGGTCACGCCGACCTCCGGAGCGGGTCGAGGGACGAGCTGAAGCTGGCCTTCAGCGTCGTCTCCATGTCCAGGCCCAGGATGCCGAGGCCCCTGACCCGGCAGCTCACTTCGACCGTGAAGAACGTGCCGGACTCGAAGCCCGCGCTCGTCTGGTTCACGGTGACCGGCCCCACGCACATGCCGTCGAGGTCGGCGGCGGCCGCCGCCCTCGCCTCGGCCATCGCCGTGCCCTGGTCCTTCTGGATCGAGCCGGCCCGCGCGGCGTCGCGCGCCGCGCCGTCCACGCCTCCCCGGGCATCGACGAGCTGGCCGAAGGCCACCAGGATCAGGATGAAAAGGATCATCACGGGGGCGAGGATGACCACCTCGACGGTCGAGAGCCCCCGGTCCGACCAGCCCCAGCGGCCACGCGCGTGGCCACACGAGCGGCCACACGAACGGCAACCAGAGCCGAAACCCGAGCCGCCACCCAAGCCGCAAACCGAGCCGCCACCCGAGCCGTCCGAGCAGACCGCCCTGCCGTACGCGGGCAACCCCCGAAGGACCGCCCCCCGGAGGTTCGCGCGAACCCCTGCGTTCCCCATCAGCCGTTGTCCTCCACGAACCGCTCCACCGGGCCCACCGACTGCGCGCGTACCGTCATGTCGAGGCCCGGGAAGACCGACGGCACCTTCGCCGTGATCTCCACGCCCACCGTGTTCGCCTTCGGCTCGACCGTCTTCACGTCCGGGCCGAGCACCAACTGCGGGCCCAACTGCTGGATGTAGTCGTCGACCACGTCCCGCGCCTCGCCCCGCCAGCCGCCCGGATTCTCGTCCGCCGTCGCGCGGGCCTTGCGCGCGCCCGCCTGGGCCGCGGCCTGGGCGACATGGTCCGCGAAGAAGTACAGCGCGAACTGCACCGTCGCGAAGATCATGAAGAAGAGGATCGGAGTGAGCAGCACGAACTCGATCGCGGTCATGCCGGATTCACCGCGGGCGGAGGCTGCCTCCACCCTGCGGCGTACCCATCGCTTCACGCTCCCGCGCACTCGTCCCCGCCTTCGTCTTCCGGTCTACGACTGGTCAGCAGGTGTCAGCAGGTGCCGTCCGCGTCGGCGCCCTCGATGCACTTCTTGACGTCCTCAGCGCCGCCCTTCAGCGCGCCGTTGATCACCGCGGCGACCACGCCGACGATCGCCACGACGACCGCGGAGATGATGACCCACTCGACCGCGGAGGCACCGCGGTCGAGCTCGCCGGAGCGGGCACGCTGCACGCGGCCCTTCAGGAAGGTGACCAGGAAGTCCACAGCCGGGTTGCCGGTGCTGAAGTTCCGTCCGTTCATGGTGAGTTGTCCTCTCAGGAGTGGTGGGGGGGTGGGTCGGGGCCGCCGCCGTCCGTCGGCCCGTCCTTCGCCGTGAAATTCGCTAGACCTGGAACACGCGCATGGCCGCGGGGAAGATGAGGAAGACCAGGAAGCCCGCGCAGAGCAGCAGCTGGGCGACGAGCATCGACTGCGACTTCTCGCCCGCGCTGCCCTCGATCTCGGCCATCTCGCGGTGCCGCATCGTCTCGGCGCGGGAGGCGAGCGACTCGCGTACCTTCGCGCCGTCGTCCGCGACCAGGGCGAGCGAGGCCGAGAGGTCCTTGAGCTCCTCGATGCCCAGTTCCTCGCCCAGCGCGCCGAGCGCCTGCCACTGGCTGATGCCGGTGATCCGCGCGTCGGCCAGGGCACTTCGGATACGTTTCGTGGCCCAGCCGTCGGAGATCTCGGCCGCCGCCATCAGGGCCTCGGGGAGGCCTCGGCCGCCCGCCAGGCTCATCGACACCAGGTCGAGATAGGCGCCGATGACGCGCCGGAGGTCGCGCCGCTTGTCCGCCGCGTCCCGCCGCACCTCCAGGTCGGGCAGGAAGAAGAAGAGCACGCCGAACGTCAGCGCCAGCCAGACCGGGATGATCGGGCTGCTGCCGACCCCCAGCGTCCAGACGATGGCGAACACGAACGGCCCGAAGAAGACGCCGGTGGCCGCGAGCAGCGTCTTCGTCGCCAGGAACTTCTCCCAGCTCCGGTCGAGCACCGCCAGGTCCGCGCGCAGCGAGCGCTGCTCCCAGCCCTGCTCCAGGTAGATCTCGGCGACCCGCGCGCCCACCCGGGCCCGGGTCGAGGCCAGCCGGCCGGGGTTCTTGCCGTCCCCGGCGGGCGTGCGGTGCGACTCGTAGGCCGCGCCGCGCGCCCGCAGTGCGTCGATGCGCGCGACCGTGGCGACCGCGCTGCGCTTGGAGGGCATCAGGGCGCGTACGAGGGCGTAGATGCCCAGGCCCATGATGGCGCCGATCACTATCGGCATCGTCAGGCTCATCGCCGTACCCCCTCAGGATTCTGGAAGCCCGGCTGGCCGTACGGACCTTGTGCGCCGGGCTGACCCTGCGCGCCGGGCCCGCCCTGTGGGCCGCCGTACGGTCCCGAGGGGCCTGTCAGCGGTGCCTGCTCGCCCTCGGCGGCGGGGCCCGCGGCCGGGCCGCGGGGCCGCACGAACTGCACGCCGGGCTCGTCCCGGACCAGGAAGCGGTCCGGCGTCTCCACGGTCGACAGCTTGCGCAGCCACCAGAAGCCGAGCGCGAACAGGCCGCAGACGCAGGCGAGCACGAGCTGGCCCACCGCGGTGCCGTACGGCGCGACGAAGTCACGGTTGAAGATCGACAGGCCGAGGACGAACGCGATCGACACCGCGACCACGATCTGCACCGAGCGGCGCGTCGACGCGCGCTGCGCCATCACGCGCTGGCGCATGTCGACCTCTTCGCGCGCCGACTTGGCGAGCGCCCCGAGGACCTGGCGCAGACCCGGACCGCGCAGCTTCGCGTTCAGGATCAGGGCCGCCACGATGATGTCCGCCGACGCGTCGTCGATCTCGTCGGCCAGGATCTGAAGGGCCTCGGGAAGCGGCGTACGCGCGCGCAGCCGGTCCACCAGGGCGTCCAGGTGCGGGCGCAGGACGGGAGCCGCGGCCCGCGCGGACGCGGGGATCGCCTGCTCCAGGCCGACCGCGCCCGCGATGGTGTCGCGCAGGGACTCCGTCCAGGCGGCGAGGGCCTCGACGCGGCGCATCTGCGACCGCTCCTCCGCCGCGCCGCCGAACAGCTTGTCCCAGAAGAAGACGAGGATGCCGGACGCGATGCCCGCCACCGCCCAGCGGGTCAGCAGGAGGACCACCAGGCCCACGCCGATCGCGAGCGAGCCGCGCCGGCCCGCGAACCGGATGAGTTCGCTCATCCGCTCGCTCGCCCGCTGCTTCTCGTGCTCCGGCTTCACCGGCAGGCCGCGCAGCGCCATCGCGAGGACCGCGATGCCACCGCCGACCGCGATGCCGCAGCCCAGTGCGTACAGGACGGGCAGCGAGAAAAGGCCGCCCATCGAGCCGAGTGAGTTCATGTCGTGCTCACCCCCATTGCCCGGAGGGGCGGTAGCCGAACGCGGCCAGGTCGTCCATGCAGGCGATCGGCGCGTGCGGGACGACCTGCCCGTTCGCGGCCTCCGCGAAGACCTCGCTGGACAGGACGCGGCCGTCGACGCCGTTGACCTCGCGGACCGAGGTCACCATGCGCTGGAGCTTGCCGCCGGTCTGGTAGTTGTTGCGCCGCTGGATGAAGACGACGAAGTTGACGGCTCCGGCCACCAGCATCTGGCTCGCCTCGATGGGCAGCCGCTCGGTGGCCTGGAGGGCGTACGTCGAGATGCGGTTGAAGACCTCACTCGAACTGTTGGCGTGGATCGTGGAGAGCGAGCCGTCGTTGCCCTGCGACATCGCGTTCAGCATCGTCACGATCTCGTCGCCGAGCACCTCACCGACGATGACGCGGGAGGGGTTCATGCGGAGCGAGCGGCGCACGAGCTCGGCCATCGAGATCATGCCCTGGCCCTCGGAGTTGGGCAGGCGCTCCTCGAAGGCGACGACGTTCGGGTGCAGGTCGGCGAACTGGTCGAGGCCGAGCTCCAGGGCGCGCTCGACGGTCACCAGACGCTCGTGCGGCGGGATCTCGTTCGCGAGGGCACGCAGGAGCGTGGTCTTTCCGGCGTTCGTCGCGCCCGCGATCATGATGTTCTTGCGGGCCCGGACCGCGCACGCCATGAAGTGCGCGACCTCGGGCGTCAGCGTGCCGTTGCCCACCAGGTCCGACATGAAGACCTTGCCCATGCGGGCACGTCGGATGGAGAGCGCGGGGCGCCGCGTGACGTCCATGACGGCCGACAGACGCGAGCCGTCGGGCAGCCGGAGGTCCAGCTGCGGGTTCGCGGAGTCGAAGGGGCGCGAGGAGAGACCGGAGTACGCGCCGAGGATCTGGATGAGCTCGACGAGCTCCTCGTCGGTCTCGGCGACCGGATCGGCCTTGGTCTCGCGGCCGTCGGCGTATCCGACGAAGACCTGGTCGCAGCCGTTGATGTCGATGTTCTCGACCTCGGGGTCGTCGAGCAGCGGCTGGAGCCGTCCGACGCCGAAGAGCGCCGCGTGCACGGCGGCCGCGTACTTCTCCTCGGTCTCGGCGTCCAGCGGGGTGCGCCCGGCGTTGATCTCTATCCGGGCGTACTCCTCCAGGATCTGGGCGATGACCGCGCGGGCGTACTGCCGCTCGTCCTCGCCCGACATGGGGGTGACGCCGGAGACCTGGTCCAGGCGGCGCTGCTCGGCGATGCGGTCACCGGCGTCCTGCCGGAACCGCTTCACCAGCTGGTGATCGACGGGGACGCTCATCGGCCGGCCCCGTGGGTGCCGGCCGTGCCGCGCGCGCCGGTGTTCGGGTTGGCCCAGGCGGCGCCGTACTGCTGGTAGAGGTCGACGGTGACCTTGCGGGCCGAGCGGATCAGCATCGACTTGTCGAGACGTCCGCGCTTGCGGCCCGCCAACTGCTCGGCGCCCGACGGGTCGTCGGCGAGCGTGCCGACGACGCGGGCGCCGGTCTGCGCGGCCATCAGCATGTCGTTGACCTGGTGGACGAGCTTGGCGGACGTCGACGGGTCGGCGATCAGGAGGACGCCGATGAGCGGCGTCGCGAGCGACGCGGCCCCCCGCGATCCGCCGTGCAGCTTGGCGGCCAGGGCGGCGGCACGGTCACGTACGCGCGCGATGGCCTCGGGCTCGGTCCGCGAGACGAGCAGCACGAGGGCCGCCTGCGGGAAGAGCTCGACGGCCGGGGTGTCCCCGCTGACGCGGCCGCAGTCGGCGATGACGTCGGCGGGCGCGTTCGGCGAGTCGGCCAGCTGCGAGAAGGCGCGGCCGAGGGTCGGCCAGAGGCCCGCGAGCCCGGCCGCCTGCTCGGCGACCCCGAGACCCACGAGAACTTCGAGCCCGCCCGACAACGGCTGGGTGTGGTCCCAGAGTTGGTCGGGGACCAGGCCGCGACGCGCGGTGGCCGCGATGCTGAGCATCCCGGTGTTGGGGTTGAGCGGACCGCCGTGCGCGGCGGCACTGCGGTAGACCAGGTCGCCGCCCGCGGGGTCGGTCTCCGCGACCAGCACGCGCCGCGGCCAGACGGCTGCGAGCGCGACGGCCGCGGTGGTGACCCCGGGAGACCCCTTGTCGGCGGCGAGAGCGATGAGCGCCATGTCTCTTCTACTCGCCTCTAGTTGCCGTCGGGAGACACTTGGACGAGTGAGACGGCACCGGCGGACGCGGCCCTGGTGACGGCGGCGGCGTCGGCGGTGTCCACCAGGAGCGTGATGCCGAGGGCGCCGGTGCTCACGGTGGAGTCGCTCTTGTCCGCGACCGCGCTGACGCGGGCGGCCGAGACGATCGGCGAGTCGCTCGCGCCCGATCCGGCGGAGCCGCCGGTTCCCTTGTCGTCCCTGCCGGACGACGCGGAGTCGCCGACCTGGTAGACGTCCACGGTGTCGCCGGACTTCAGGCCCCTCGCGGGGTACTGCCCCTCCTTGAGGGAGACGCCGACCGCCGACTTGCCGGCGGGCAGCCCGCCCTTGCCGGAGAACATCTCGCCGACGACGACCGCGCCCGCGGGGATGGTGTTGACGGCCTTGAGCTTCTTCAGCTCCGGGACCTGCGACCACTTCACGTAGTTGATGGCCTCGTCGTCGGCGACCATGACGGAGGTGATGTTGTCGTCGTTCACCGACTGACCCGCCGAGATCTCCGCCTTCGCCTTCACGACCTCCACGCGCTCTCCGGCGCGCAGCACGAGAACGGTGGCGCCGAGAGCCCCGACGAGGATGAGCAGAACGGCCAGGGCGGCGAGTGCCGGTTTGCGCTCGCGAGGCGGCGCGGGAAGGCGCTCACCGACCGCTGGCTGAACCGGCGCGGCGGAACGGCTGTTGCCCGCCCCCGTACGCTCTTGGATCTTCACGCAACTGCTCCCCGCACGCCCAAGAAGATTCGGTCATTTTCAGACACTCGCGACTCTCTTCGCCCGCCTCGGGCGGGCTATTCAGCCCCAGGCACAGTGTCAAGTCATCGCACCGTATCAGCAGCACATAAGCCCCTCAAGGCGCGTTAAGACTGCTGCGGCCCGCACTCCTCATCGTTATCCACGCGCAATCCGTGCTCCATGGTTCCCACGCATTCCGGGGGTGATTCCGGGCTGGTTCCGGGGTCCTCCAGGGGTGATTCCGGAGCCACGGAAGAGGAGAGATATGTGCATGTGCGAAGAACTCCCCTTTGCGATACGGCTCCTGCGGAGGGTGGTGCGCGGGACGGTGACGTGGGACACGGGCTGCTCGACGACTGCCGGACACGTCATCCGTCAGCCGGACGGATGACGCGGGGAGGGGCGGGAGTGGTTCCCGGGGGGTGGGGTTGGTCGGGGTTCGGCCATTTTGTGGGGGGGGGGTGCCGTGCGGATGGTATGGGGACATCGCGGCCAGCCGATGAACCGTCGCTCACCTCAATGAACCCCCACCCGCGCTCTCCCGTCTCACGATCCGGCACGACGAAACCTGCGACGACAGCTAGCACTGTGACGACTTGCGCTGCAACGGCGACTGGCGCTGTGGTGACGACTTGAGCTGCGGTGACGGCTTGCGCTGCAACGACGACTGGCGCTGTGGTGACGACTTGAGCTGCGGTGGCGGCGTGCCGAGCGGTGAAGTACCGCACCAAGAATCCTGCTGTGCTCGAAACGGAAGAGAAGTTCAACCCCCATGAGACTTTCCTTTCCCTCACGTCCCTCTCGCGTACGACGTGCGTCGCGGAAGACGTCACGCAACAAGGCCCTGGCGGCAACCGGCGTGACCACGGCGGCACTTGCCCTGCTGGCCACCAGTACCCCCGCCGCGCACGCGATCATCGGCGGCACCGAAGTACCCAGCGACGCCTACCCGTTCATGGCGGCCGTGCTGGACAAGGGCGCGGGCAGCCCGCTGGACCGCCAGTTCTGCGGCGGCAGCCTGGCCACGCCCGACACCGTCATGACGGCGGCGCACTGCCTGGTGGACGACGCGGGCAAGCCCCTCAAGCCGAAGAAGCTCCAGGTGGCGGTGGGCCGCACGGTCCTCTCCAAGGCCGGCCAGGGCCAGATACGCAACGTGGCCAAGGGCGGCGTGGTCGTGCACCCGCGCTACCTCAAGGGCCAGGAGGCGTACGACATCGCCTTCATCCAGCTCAGCAAGCCGGTGCGGGGCATCAGCCCGATCGCGCTCCCCACGCAGGGCACGGACGCCCTGATCCGCCCGGGCCAGAAGGCCACGGTCGCGGGCTGGGGGAACACGGACACGGACCTCCCCCACACCCCGGACCGCCTGCGCGAGGTGAAGGTCCCGATCCTCTCCCACGCGGAATGCGGCACGAGTTACGCCGAGTACGACGCGAAGGTCAACTTCTGCGCGGGAGTGGAGACGAAGGACTCCTGCCAGGGCGACAGCGGAGGCCCCATCTTCCGCAACGTCCCCGGCCGCAGGGCCCCGATCCAAATCGGCGTCGTCTCGTACGGAGACGGCTGCGGAGCCCAGGGAGCCCCGGGCGTCTACACGTCACTGAGCTCGTCAAAGCTGTGGAAGACGCTGGATGAATCGACGGCGGGAAAGCGGATGAAGCGGACGATGAACCGCGGTTGATCCGTCGCTGATGTGCGTCTGATCCGTCGCTGATGTGCGTCGCGTGAGTCCCGCGACGGGGCAGTGGCCATGGAACGGCGACCATGGATCAGCGGCCGCAGGAAGAGCCAGGGCTACCCGAGCAAGAGCGGGGCACGGGGCGCCCTGGCTCGTCCCGTGGCATCAGCCACCGGCTTCCAGCCGTATCGGGCCTCGGGACGGAAGCGCCCGATCCGTTCAGTGCAGTTATTCCGCGAAGCGGAACGTCGACGTCACCGCGTCGAAGATGTCGAAGAAGGACTCCGCCAGGTCCAGGACCTGGCTGCTGCCCGCCACCAGGGCGACCTTGCCCTCCTGGCCCGGCACCGGGATGAACGTCTGCATCAGCACGACGCGGATCGTGCGGTCGTCGCCGGGGACCGAGACGTCCTCGATGCCGTACGTGCGGGCCGCCGGCCCCACGCCCGGGATGTCGACCGTCGTCACCTTCCGGTACGTGTCGCCCTCGCGCTTGGCCTCGCGTACGCCGAGCTGGGCCACGATCGCGGCGGGGTCGGTCGGCATGACGTCGCCGTTCGAGGTGCGGGCGCCGACCAGGGAGACCGTGACCGAGCCGGTTATCGGCACCTCGCCGCCGAAGCTCTCGGCCATACAGCCGCAGTACAGGGCGCCGGACTGCCAGGCCTCCTTGGACGCCTTGCGGAGGAAGCCCTCGAAGGTGTTGCGGTGCGGCTCCAGCTCGGGGCGCTCGCGTATGCGGTCGTTGATCATCTGCCGGATGCCGGCGTCACGCGACTCCGGGCGGACGTCGAACTCCCACCAGGTCTCCGGCACCTTGATGCTGAACCCGCCACGGGCGATGGTCTGCGCTTCGGTGTAGCGGGCCATGCTGTTGTCCCCGTCCCCTTGGTCGACTCTGGCTTGTCACCCTACGAGGCGGCACCCGATTGCAGAAAAGTCCCACCCCCGGCCCCTCATTCCGGCCCCAGGACGGGATTCCCTTGCACCCGGCCAATCCGAACACACCACGGCGACGGGCGGCCCTCCGTTGAGCAGGGCGTGGAGCACGCCTCACTGGATTCGGCTCTTCACGGGCACTCCGGGCAGCGCGGGGCGGCTCGGCAGGTGCTCAGCGACACCGTTCGGGTCAGGGCTGGCTCAGGGATCTTCGGAACGCACCTTCGCCTCCGCACACTCGGCCGCCGGGACGCCCCTCGTGAGCCGGCGGCCGCACGGCGATCTCGGCGTCGAGATCCGCTCGTCGGACCCGTGGACGGCCAGCTCCCTCGTTCCGGCCCGCAACAGCACCCCCATGACCACCATGGAAACGCCACCGTCGCGACAGTAAAGTGCGCCCAATGAGTTACGGGGTGGGGCGGGTGTGGGGGTTGGTGCGGGTGCGGGTGCCGGTGCCGGTGTGGGGGTGGATGCGGGTGCGGGTGTGGGTGTGGGCGATGGGTGACCGTGGTGGTGGGGGAGCCATGTCTAGGGCCGTGGGTCACTCGGCCGGGCGCTCTCGGGCCCCGCGTCGTCCTCGGTCTGGGTCTCAGCCCCGGTTCCTGCATCCGCCTCGCGCTCGCGCTCGCGCTTTCGCTCGTCGTGGTTCGCGGTTTTCTCTTCTCGGTCTGCTCGCCTTCCTCTGTTTCTCCGCTCTTCTTCTCCTTCCGCCGCGTGGTGCCGTCAACCCGGCCCCCGCCGCCTCCGCTTCTCCCCTTCCCGTCACCGCCACCGCTCCCGCCCCCACCCAAGCCGCCTCCCTCGCCGCCGCCCTCCGTAACCATCCCGTCTACGTCAGCGACCAGCTCCCCCGCGACATCCCCCGTTCCACCGCCCCCGACTTCGCCGCGCTCGCCCAGCGCACCGGCGTGCCCACCTACGTCATGGTCCTGCCTGACCAGGGCCTCAACGCGGAGCAGCTGCTCGCGGCCGTGCACGATCGGCTGGGGCGTGACGGGTTGTACGTGCTCGTCGACGACATGGGGGTCACCGAGGCCACGGCCTTCGGGGTGCGGGCGCCCGCCGACGACGCTTCAGCCGTGGCGCTCTATGAACTTCCGTACGATGCGGGCCCCTTGCTCAGCTTCGAGCGATTCGCCGACGTCATCGCCGGGGGCAGCGCGAAGGCCGCCGAGCGCGCGGAGGCCGCCCGCGCGGAGAACGATCGCGCCGGCGGGGACGTCCCGAAGATGCACATCGATCCCGTCGACCGCGACAACCAGTCGTTCGTCACCGGGATCGCCCTCACCGGCGTACCGCTCCTCATCATCTGTGTCAGTCCGTACGTCCGCCGTTGGTGGCGCCGGCGTCGGCCCGCACCAGCTGCCGACGGCAACCCCAAGGGGACGAGCAAGGGGCCGGGCAAGAGGCCGAGCAAGGGGCCGGCCACGGGGCGCGGCAAGGCTTACCCCGTCGAGCGCGCCGTAGAAGCCGCTCCCCGCCGCCCCTCCGCCGCCCGCCTCACCTCCCACCTCACCCCCTTCCGCGTCGAAGCCGCCATCGCCCTCCTCGCCGCCGTGGCCATCGCCCTCGGCGCCACCCTCGTCTTCGACCAGACGACGTCCAGCCCCGCGCCACCCCCCACCGCCGCCGACCTGTCGAGCCGCGTCGAGCGCGTCGCCGAGGGGCTGCGCGAGAGCGGGCCCGTCTACAGCGATCCCGAGAGTCCGCGCCCGCTCGACTCCGCGCAGACGCGCGAACTCGGCGCGCGCATCGCGAAGTTCGACCGCGGACCGGTGTTCGTCGCCCTCGTGCCGCAGCTCACCGAGGACGAGTCCGAGGGCGAACCCGAGCTCTTCCTGGAAGCCGTCCGGCAGAAGATCGGCGAGAAGGGCGAACGCGGTGTCTACGTCGTCGCCGATCCGCTCGGGGGCTCCATCGACGTTGTGACGTACGACGTGCGCATCGACGCCGATCTCGTCGCCTTCGACCTTCCCGACTCGATCCGTTACGGCGACGACGACGACCGTTCCGGCGACCACCAGCTCGGCAAGCGGCTCGACGCCCTCATGACGTTCCTCGACAAGGCGCCGCGCACCGCCCGGCCACAGACCTCCTCGCTCGGCATGGACGACGCACCCGACCCCGTCGAGGCGAACGCGCTCTCCCCGCTCTTCTCGGGTGACTTCTGGCCGGGGCTCATGGTCGGCGCGGTCGCCGCCGGACTCGTCTTCGGGCTGGTCGCCGCGCTGCTCGGCATCCTGCGTCTTGCCGTACCGGGTCTACGGCGGTCGCGTACGACGACGACTCCCCCCTCCGCCGACACCTCCTTCCCGGCACCACCCGACCCGTCACTCGGCTATCTGCGCCGGACGGCTCGCGACGAACTCGACGTACTGGCGCGGGCGTTCGACCAGGATGCCGCGCTCCTGCCAGAGTCGGCCGTCCGCACGCGCGTCTGGGACTGCCTCGACACCGCGACGCTCCTCGTCGACCGCGACCCCGACGGGCACATCGACGACGACACCACGCCCGCCGACCTCGCGGCGGCCATCGTCCTCGCGAGGGTGGGGCGGGCCGCGCTCGCGGGCCTCGACAAGGCCTGCTGCGGGCTCAATCCGCTGCACGGGCCGGCCACGGGCTGGCGCGACGCGCAATACGCGCCCGGGGACCAGCGGTTGCGCACCATCCCGGTGTGCGCGGAGTGCCGGGTGCTCGTGGAGGTGCAGCCGCGCCTCGCGTACACGCTGCGGCTCACGTTGCCGGCTGCGGGGCGCGGCGGGCGCGTGCCGTACGAGGAGGCGTCGGGGCCCCTTTCCGCCGTACGCGACGGGATTCCGCAACTCATCCGCCAGGTAAGGGAGCACGTTGGTGTCCAGTGACGTGAAGCGTGCCTCCTCCGCGGCTGCCCGGGCGGCAGCTCGCACGGCAGCCCTCTCGGCCGCCGCCATTGGCCTCGCTGTCGCCGTCCTCATGGTGGCGGCCACGGCTTTCCCCGCCGCCGCGCAGGTGCCCGGTGCGCCCAGCCCGGGCGAGAAGATCGCCGAGGCGCTGGGCACGTCACCCGTGTACGTCGATGCCTCGTACGCCGATTCCGTGCCCCCCGCGCGCCAGAAGCAACTCGTACGGCAGATCGAGGAGACCGGTCTCCCGATCAAGGTCGCGCTGGTGCCGCTGGTCCAGGGCGACGCGTACGACGGCGACGCCGAGGCCTTCGCGGGCGTCGTACGCGATCACATCGACCGGCGTGAGCTCATCCTCGTCACCGGCGGCGACAAGCTGAGCCACGACCTCCACGGCTACGAGTGGCCCGAGGGCAAGCATCAGGTCCGTGTCGCGGTGGGCGCGGTCGGCTTCCTGGACGAGTTCAAGGACGCGGGGCTCGCGGCACAGACGGAGAAGGCGATCGAACTGATCGCGCGGGGCGACGGCACGAAGGCGTACGAGGACGCCACCGATGACCTGCGGGGCGGGGATGGGGGCAGGGACGGGGACGGCGGGGGCCTGTCTCAAGGGCCGTCGGCCGCGGACGGGGAGGGCGGCGGCTCGTCCTGGTTGCTGCCGGGCGGTGTCGTGGTCGCGGTGGTGCTGGCGGCCGCCGGTCTCTTCGCCTTCGCGGGCGTACGTCGGCGGGGGCGCCGGGGGCCGCACCTCGCCTTCGTGGGCCTACGTCGACGGGGGCGCGGGCGGCCGAACCGCTACCCCAGCGCGACCGGCTCCCCCTTCGCCTCCCCGCAGGCGGTGTTCGCGGCCTCCCGTACCGCCGACGAGGCGGCGCTGCGGCGGCAGACGGAGGCGGAGGTGCTGGCGCTCGGCGAGGCGATCCAGGCGGCCGACGCGTCCCGACCCGGCATGCAGGGCGCCCTTGATGCGTACGCGGCCGCGGGCAAGGTACTCGACGCGGCGCGTGGCCTGCCCGACCTGGCGGGAGTGCTGGCCCTCGTCACGTCGGGCCGCGACGCCCTGGAGGGCACGGTCTCACCGCTCCCCCTCTGCTTCTTCAACCCCCTCCACGGCCGCGCGGAACGCCGTATCCACTGGCGCCCCCTGGGCCGCCGCGACCAGCTGCACGTGGCCGCCTGCGAGGAATGCGGGGCGGCGGTCCGCGCCCGCCGCGCACCGGAGGTCCTCACGGACCACGTCGACGGCCGCAGGGTCCCGTATTTCGAGGTGCCGGGCGAGCAGAGCTTGTGGGCGGCCACGGGGTACGGCTCCTTGCTCCCCGAGCCTGCCGGGGAGGGGCTGGCGGGGTTGGTGGGGCGGGGGGAGTTCGGGCGGGGGTGAAGGTGAGGGGGCCGGGGGCGGCCGGGGGCCGGGGGGCCGGGGGGCCGGAGGGCCGGAGGGCCGGAGGGCCGGAGGGCAGAAGAACCCTCGGAGCCTCAGGCCCCGGTCGGCAGCTCACGGGTGACCGCCTGTCGGCAGCGCTCCGGCGCCCACCCGCCGGCAGCCTCAGGTGTCCGCTCACCCGCAGCCCGCAGATGCCCGCCCACCGGCAGCTCACGCGTACCCACCCGCCGGCAGCCCTCAGATGCCCACCCATCGACAGCCCCCAGCAGCTCACGCGCACCCACCCACCGACAGCCCCCAGCACCTCACGCGCACCCACCCACCGACAGCCCTCAGCACCTCACGGTTGCCCACCCACCGACGAGCAGCCCCGCCCCGGATCACGACACGATGACAGTCCTCCGGGATGCGTCGGCTTGCCCCGCTTTCCGCGGTGGCGGGGCCGTCGGCACCGCGGTTAACGTCGGGCCGGAGCCCCCACACCACCAGGAGCCGACCGTGAACCGCCGGACCCACCGAACCCGCCGGACCCAGCGAACCGTGCCCGTCACCACCGCGCTCGTCGCGACCGCCGCCCTGCTCCTCACCGCCTGCGGCGGCAGCGGGGACGACGGCGAGGGCAGCAAGGGGAGCAAGGGCGATGGTTCCGACAAGGCGGCCGGCGCTTCCGCGGCGCCCGCCAAGAAGAAGCCCACGAAGTCGGCCGCCCAACTCGCCCTGGCCAAGGACGAAGTGCCCGCCCACACCGTCGTGAAGCCCTCCGACAACTTCGTCTTCGCGAAGTCGCGGGACGGCATCAAGCACGACAAGCCCGTCTGCGCGCCGCTCAGCCACGCGATGAACCAGTTCCCTGTCGGTGACGCCCGGGACAGTTTCGTACGCGTCGCCGAGAAGAAGGAGTTCGACGGCGCCTTCACCTACGTCACGCTCGCCACCTACGCGCCCGGCAAGGCAGAGGCCGCGATGGCCTCCGTGAGCAAGGCCGTCGGCGCCTGCAAGGGCGGTTTCACGGCGAAGGGGGACAAGGCGTCGAACTCGTACTCGTCCATCACCCGCGAGACCACCGGGATCCCGCCCACGCCCGGCGCCGACGAGTCCCTCGCCTTCAAGGCCGCGACCAAGTACGAGGGCGACACGCACACCGTCCAGACCCAGGTCACCCGCCACGGCGACACCATCGCCATCTACTCCGCGGTGGACGGAAACGCCTTCGTTCAGAAGCGTCCCGGCACCGGGAAGATCTTCCCGGCCGTCGTCAAGTCGCAGGAGGCAAAGCTCAGTTGACGGGGTCGGAAGCGGCCGGCGGTACCCTCGCGGTGGCCGCCGGGCGTCACGAGACGATGACGGTTCACCGAGATGGTGTGACTTGCCCCGCTATCGACTCTGGTGAAACCGGCAACCCCATGGATAGCGTCCGTGTTTTGGAGACCCCCTCGCCCCACCGGGAGCCGACCGTGAATCGCCGCACCATGCCCGTCACCGCCGCGCTCGCCGCGACCGCAGCCCTGCTCCTGACCGCCTGCGGCAGTGGAGACGACGGTTCCAAGGACGACGACAAGATCGCCGGCGCCGATCAGGAGACCGGGAAGGCCAAGAAGTCCGACGCGCCCTCGGCCGCGCAGGACGAGACCAAGCCGGACGGCGTGGACCTGACGCTGCCCAAGGACATCGACCTCGTCTTCGACTGGACCAAGCCCGGCGACAAGGACGAGGCCGCGGCGCTGGACGATGCCCGGCACTTCGTGCAGTCGATCTACCGGGGAGTCGCGGAGCAGACGGTGAAGGACCCGGCGGTCTCCACCTATGCGACGGACAAGGGCCTCACCTACGCCCGCACCCAGATCCAGGGCCGCGTCGACGCGGGCCTGACCTCCACGGGCACGCGGCGCCACTTCCAGGACAAGGTGCGCAAGGCTCCGAACGGCGAGGCGGTCGAGGTCTCGTTCTGTGTGGACTCCAGCAAGTTCTACTCGAAGGAAGTGAAGTCGAAGAAGGTCCGCAAGGGGACACCCGGAGCGGCTTCGTACGACTTCTTCAAGATCATTATGTCCAAGTTCCCGGGGGATGAAGACTTGTGGCGTGCTTCGGTCGTATACGTGACGGAGAAGGCGGATCGATGCGCGTGAATCGAGCCGTGACCGTCTGCCTCTCGCTGTCCCTGGCCCTCAGCGGTCTGCTGGCGGGCGGGGTCGCCCACGCCGACGAGGACTTCGGTAACGGCAAGGGTGGGGCCAAGGAGGAGGGCGGACGCGACAAGACCGGCATCTACGCCGCCGCCCAGGTCAAGTACTCCGGAGCCGTCACCGTGGACGGCAGCAGCGGAAACGTATCCTCCGCCGACGTGAACTGGGACCCGCCGGCCTGCTGGTACGCCCCGTACCTCGGTGCCAAGGACTTCAAGAAGAAGATGTCCGCGGACATCAAGGATCAGATGCAGACCCCCGGCCTCGGCTCGGGAGGAGCCGCCCTCGGCCAGCTCCAGCGCCACTACGAGGACGACTACGGCTGGACGGACACCCCCGGCTACAAGGACTACAACGTCGAGAAGGACGGCGAGGGGATGTTCTGGGCGGGCGTCGAGAACCCCAACGAACCGGACGCCCTCAAGCGCATGTCGTGCTCCGACCTCCCCTTCTGGGTCGACAACGGCGAGCCCCCGCCGCCCCAGTACGAAGAGGCCATCACGCCGGAGATGCTCGCGGCGCTCGCCTACCAGCACATGGAGCTGCCGGGCACGGAGGTCACCCTCGCACCCGAGGCCGTCACCAAGGTGAACCTGCCCACGTGGGCCTGGCTCGACGAGGCCGTCTTCGACGACGTCACGGCGACGGCGGCGATCGACGTGCCGGGGTTCAACCTGACGGCGACCACGACCGCCACCCCCAAGTCCCTCACGCTCGAACCCGGCACCAAGGACGCCACCACCATCCCCGCCAACGGTGAATGCCCCATCGTCGACGGCAAGATCGGTGAGCCCTACGCCAAGGGCAAGTCCAAGGAGACCCCGCCCTGCGGCATCACGTACCACCGCTCGTCCGGCGGCGACTCGTACCCCCTGAAGGCCTCCCTCACCTGGGAGATCACCTGGCAGGGCACGGGCCAGGCAGCTCCGGTGGGCATGCCGGACGGCACGATCGAGGCGGTCCAGGACATCACGGTCGAAGAAGTCCAGTCCATCAACCGGTAACCCGGGCCATCCTGGCCGGAGACAGCTTCATGAGCTCCTACGGCTCACCCGGAAGAGCGACCGCCCCTTCGGCGTTGCCACCAGCCGCTTGCACCGGCAAAAACCGGTCGCTCACCTTGACCCCGGCAGCCTCACGGCGGCCGGGGTCTTCCGCTGTCACACACTCTGCCAGGATGTTTGCTGCGCCCTTCGCAGCACGAAGCTGTGACAGTACGCCGGGATCTGGCGGCCTGCCCGGCCATGAGCCCTGGCGGAACCAGCAGTCCCCTGGATAACGTCGGCCCGATGGAGACACCCCCGCCCCACCGGGAGCAGCCCGTGAACCGCCGCATCATGTCCGAGGAGCATCGACATGGCTGATCTCGGCGTGGACTACGACTACCTGTACACGATCAAGAAGGACCTGGGGACAGTCCGTACGGAGTTCAAGAACTGCTCCGGCCACCAGAATGACCTGCGTGACGAGTACGGATCTCTTTTCGTCTCGGGTGCCATGGAGGAATTCACGGACAACTGGAACGACCACCGCAAGGAGATGCTGGGGAGCATCGAAAAGGTGGGCAAGTTGGTCGAGCAGGCAATCGAGAACTTCGAGAAGCTCGACAAAGAACTCGCCGAAGCCAACAAGCGCAAGAGCAAGTGAGGGAGGACTCACATGGCTGGACGTCCGGCCGACTGGTCCCCGATTGCCGAATCAGACCCGACGCCAGGCGATCCAGACGCGATTCGCGAGGAAGCAAAGCGGCTCTCGAACATTGCGGAGACCCTGGCTCGGCAGGTCAAGAAGCTCCGCGAACTCGGGAATGACGACAACATCAAGGGCAAGTACGCGAAGAGCCTGAAGGACGAGTCCGACGAGCTCGCAGGACGCTTCGAGAAGACCAAGGGGCGCTACGAGAAAGTATCGGGCCATCTGAAGACGTGGGCCACCGAGCTGGAGCATGCCCAGGGATTGGCCAAGAAAGCGCGTGACAAGGCCCAGGCCGACGAGAAGGACGAAAGCGCCGTAGAAGATGCGCGTGAGCAGCTTTCCACCGCCATCTCCCACTACGGCAACCACGCGAGTACGGCGCGCACGAACATCCTGGACGCGATCGATGACGCGGTGGAAGACAGTCCCTGGGACGACTTGGTTTCCTGGGCCAAGGAACATGCCGAGGGATTCAAGCTCTTCCTCGACGTGCTCAGCTGGATCGGGACGGCCTTGGCCATTGCCGCGCTCTTCGTTCCAGGTCTCAATTTTCTGGTCATCGGGATCGGTCTCTTGGTCGTGGCCGGCCGCTTCGTCCTGGTGAAGGCCGGAAAGGCCACCTGGATGGATGTCGCCTTCGACGCCTTCGGGCTGCTCACCATGGGACTCGGCCGGGGCGCCATGATCGGTCTCAAAGCCGCCAGCAAGTCGACCCGCGCCGCCTCCACGGTGCACAGGGTCACCAAGCTCAAGGACGGGCTACAGGCCACCAAGTCCCTCCGCAACCAACTGGCCAACCGCCTCGCCGGTTCGACCGACGATGCGGCCAAGGCAGCCGTCCGCCAGGAGATGACCGCCCTCCGCAAGGGGATCGCCGGACGTGCCGGACGCGTGGCCGAAGAGATGCCACCGCCCAGCGGCTGGTCCAAGGCGGCGCACCTGGGTGACGAGGAACTCGCCTCCTTGCGCCAGGGGATCAAGCACAACAAGGCGCTCTTCGGCGAGGGACTCTCGCGAGGCACCAAGTGGGGCGGGAATGCCGCGTACGGCGCCGCCATGGGATCCACCTACGCCGGCACGGCCGTCGACTGGGGCGACAAACTGCTGGGTGACAACGACACCTTGAACGCCGCGAGCGACGGTCTCGGCATCCCGCACAAGCCCAGTTGGGAAGGCTACAACGACTTCAAGGCGAACAACGGCGTGACTCAGGCAACGTCCGTCTGGTGACAACGCGTCGCGTAGGCCGACACGTGAGGCAAGAAGCAAGGAATCAGGAGCCGCTCCCATGCTGAACAACAGAACGACCGGTGCGGCGAGCAGCCTCTCGCCCGAGGACCGGGTGGTGATCAGGAACGCGCGGATCGCTGTCGTGACCCCGCTCGCCTTTCTCATCGTCGCCATCGTCGGCGGAGTCCTCATCTCGTCCGAGGCCATCCCGAAGTCGTTCAGCGGTGTCTTCCGTATTCCGGGGCAAGCCTTGCCGCTGCTGGCTGTCGCCGCCCTGTCCGTCGGCATGGTCGTCCTTCACGACCAAGCCAGATGGCGCCGGGAATTCGCCCGCTACTTCGTGGGCGGTGGCCTTGCGCAACTTGCGCCGCTGCTCCTGCTGATGCACCACGTTCCCGCGGTGCTCGTCGCCCCGTTGTTGCCCGCTGCCATCGCACTCGCCTATGGGGCGATCGATCGAAGGAGCCGCCGCGATGCCGTCGGCTGAGACCAAGAACGCCTGTGGCTACACCCTCATCATTCCTCCGGGTTGGACGCGGATTCCTCTGAAGGAAGGCACCGAGGAGGCGGTCAAGGAGATCGTCGATGAGGCGGCCGAGAGGATCTCGGGAGACCTGCCCCGGGACAAGGTGGCAAAAGCCCGCCTGGAGCTGTACCGAAGGCTGAACACCTCGGTCAATGACGCGCGGCGACGAGGCGGCGTGGACCTCTATCTCCCCGTGGAGCCCATGCACGGAATCCTCGTCGCCGCTTCCATCATCGTCGCCAAGGTCGCCCCCGCCCTGCGCGACGGGGTCGATCGGCAGGACGTGCTGGCGCAGTTGCTGACCGATTCCGCGGATGCCGAATCCGTGGAGGTGGCGGGGTCCGCGGCGGTTCGTAAAGAACGGACGGTGGACGCGGACCCGGAGAAAGGCGCCGAGGCGCCGTCGAAGCATGTCGACTACGTCGTGCAAGTGCCGTCGACCGGTGCGGATTCCGGATGGGTCGTCATCAGTTTCAGCACCATCGGTGACGGAGACCCCGCGGGCGACCTTGCCGAAGTCCTCGTCGAACTCTTCGACGCCATCATGACCACGTTCCGCTGGAGGACCGAGTGAACGTCACTTTCTCCCTCGACTCGGACAGCGATCCCACCGTCTGGCCCGCCATGCCTGTTCTCGGCGAAGGGCGGGGGGCCGCGCGCGAGCGCAAGAAGTGGGCCCGTCGTACGTCAGACCTGCTCTGGGCACTCGTCGACGATGAACCGGTCGACAAGAAGCAGGTCAAGATGCTCGCCTTCGAGCTGGACTCCGCGGCCGAGCTGATCCCGCGCACCATTCCGGTGCACCAGATCTTTCTCTACGTTCCCGATCCTCGCCGGGAGTTCCTCACTTTTCTCGTGCACGCGGGCCCGAGCGAGGGAGACGTCGAGTCAAAGCTGGACGAGCTCGTCCAGAAAGACGAGCCAGGAGCCGCACAAGAGCCCGAGGTCGTCGACTTCGACACCGAGCGTTTGGGGCGTGGAAAGCGCTCGATCCGCTTCTTCGTCGCGGCCAAAGCCGGCGCGATGTGCTGCTCGGTGAACTACGCCTGGCGCATCGAATCGCTCGGCATCGACGTGATCGTGCGAACCGTCGGTGAGGACATCGGGTGGATCACGGCGAACATCGACGAGTTCGACGACTTCGCCCGAAGCCTCTTCGTCAACCTCGACACATAACGCCCCGGGGGTAGGTGGCGGACGGCCGTTGACGGGCGCGGCGCTTCCGCCTTCTCGGTCCGCGAGACCATCGGCTCGGTGCGGTGAACCACCACCTCGTGGCAGTTCACCGCACCGGCATACTCCGACAGGGCAAAGCCTTGGTCAGCCCTTGCCCTTGACGCCCCTTGCGAGGTCGTCGTCCAGGTCCTCGTACGCCTTTGCGGCGCTGGTCAGGAACTTGCCCATGCCCGTGAGGCCCTCGATGGTGTCCTTGGCGCCCTTCTTGAACTCCTTGAAGGAGTCCTCGAAGGCCTGCGAACCCTTGCGAGTCGTGTAGCCGTTCTTCACCAGGTTCTCGATGAAGCGCTCGAGGGCGTCGAGCTTCTCATCGATCTTGTCCTTGGCGTCGTTCAGCTTGCCCGCCGCGGTCCGCATCTCCTCATATGTGATATCGGCGTCTTTGGCCATGTGGCTTCACATCCAATCCAACTCGCCGCAGGGCCATCCCCCTTGGCTCCTCAGCGCGGGCCGCTCGAAGGCCGTTCGGCCGTTCGTGCGATCTTCCGCTCTTGGGTCAGCAGCTTACGGGTGGGGCAGAAGTGAGCACACCCCGGTTGAGTCACAGCTCTGCTATGAGCTCATGGCGGCCCGTTGCCTGCGGGAAGGGTGGAGCGGCTATCGTCACAGGCACTGTGGACAGCCTCACAGGCACTGTGGATTTGCCGCTGTGACCGTGTTCCGGAAGCGGTCAAAAGGGGCTTAAGGGGAGGACGATCGTGCGCCTGACTCTGACCGTCGTCGATCCGCTCGGCGGCGCCGACGCCGACGTCGTGCTCGACGCCGATCCTGAGTCCTCCGTGGGGGACATCGCCAAGGAGCTGGCCTCCCACGTGGGGTACGGCGGCGGCGACGCACAGATCATCCCCATCGGCGGGCACCAACTCCAGCCGGGGACCGGCCAGGCCGGGGCGCCGATCGTCTTCGTGGACGGCTATCCCATCGATGCCGCCGCGACCATCGGGACCTCCGCGCTGCGCGAGGGCGCCGTCGTCAGCCTGCACGATCCCGCCGGCTGCCTGCCCGGCGAACCCACCGGGCTCGTCGAGCTGCGCGTCGCGGGCGGGCCCGCCGCCGGTGCCGTGCACCGGCTCGGGATCGGGCGGTACGACATAGGCAGCGGACCCGCCTCGTACATCCGCATCGATGATCCGGAACTGCCCGCGCGGGCCCTGACGTTGTCAGTTGCAACCGATGGAACCTGCCAAGTCGCCGTACATGGGGACATAGACGGCGTGACCATCGAAGGCAAGCCTTTTGGTGACGTCGACGAGTCCGAAACCGCCGCATCCGACGAAAGCGGCACCAACGGCAACAAGAGCAAGAAAAGCAAGAAGAAGAATAAGAAGAGCGAAAAGCGTGGCAAGCGCGATACGCCCCGCGACAAAGGCGAATGGCCGCTCGGCGCTCAGATCGCCCTCGGCAATACCCTTCTCGAACTCGACCGCTACTCCCCGCCCAATGCCGCACTGAAGTGGTCCGAGGACGGCGCGGGACTCGATTACAACCGGCCGCCCCGCCTGCGTCCGCCCGAGCGGCAGACCAAATTCAAGCTGCCCAACCCGGTACGGGACTTCGAGGCCCGGCCGCTGCCCTGGCTGATGGCGCTCACGCCGCTGGTCGGCGCGCTCGTATCGGTGATGATCTTCCAGCGCTGGTACTACCTGATCATGGCGGCCCTGAGCCCGCTGATCCTGTTCGGCAACTACTTCATGGACAAGAAGCACGGGCGCAAGTCCCATGCCAAGCAGGTCAAGGAGTACAACGAGCACAAGGAGCGGATCGAGAGGGACGCCCAGGAGGCGCTGGTCGCCGAGCGGCTCGACAGGCGGCAGGCCATCCTCAGCCCGGCCGGGATCCTCTCTCTGAGCACCGGGCCCCGTACCCGCCTGTGGGAGCGGCGGCGTACCGACGAGGACCATCTGCTGCTGCGTGTCGGCACCGGGCGGCTCGACTCCGAGGTCGTGCTCGACGACCCCGAGCAGGACGACCACAAGCGCGAGGTCACCTGGAAGATCGAGGACGCGCCCGTCGCGCTCTCGCTGCGCAAGCTCGGCGTCATCGGCATGGCGGGCCCCGGCGACTCCGCCCAGGCGCTCGGCCGCTGGGCGGTCGCGCAGTCCGCGGTGCTGCACAGCCCGCTGGACGTCCAGTTCTACGTGCTGACCGAGAACTCCGCGCGCGAGACCTGGGACTGGACGCGCTGGCTGCCGCACGCGCGGCCCTCCGGCGCGCAGGACGCCAACGTGCTGATCGGGACGGACGCCGAGACCGTCGGCTCCCGCATCGGCGAACTGACCCAGATCCTCGCCGCCCGCCAGAAGGCCGCCAAGGAGAACAACAACCGGGGCGCGGCGTCCTTCGGCGACCCCGACATCGTGGTGATCTGGGACGGGTCACGGCGGCTGCGGTCCATGCCCGGCGTGGTGAAGCTGCTCCGCGAGGGACCCGCGGTGTCCATGTTCGCGCTCTGCCTCGACTCCGAGGAACGGTTCCTGCCCGGCGAGTGCCAGGCCGTCGTGGTCGCCGAGCCGCGCCCCGAGGAGATAAGCCTCCCGGCCCGGCCCACGCCCGGCGGAGCCCAGGCGCCCGGCGGCGCCCAGGCCACCGTCCCGTCCGCCCCCGGCGGCTTCCCCTCCTTCCAGGCCTGGCACTCCGCCGAGCCCGACGAGAGCGAGCAGGGCGCCGAGAAGCCCCTGGAACTGCGGCTGCGCGTCGAGCAGACCGGCGCCGCCCGCATCCGTTCCGTACGGCCCGACTTCGTGTCCCCCGCCTGGTGCGGGCGCCTGGCCCGCGCGCTCTCGCCGCTGCGGGACATCAGCGGCGAGACCGAGGACTCGGCGCTGCCCGGCTCCAGCCGGCTGCTCGACGTGCTCCAGCTGGAGCCGCCGACGGCCGAGCAGATCACCGCGCGCTGGCAGGTGAGCGGCCAGTCGACGATGGCCGTCATCGGTGAGTCGTACGACGGGCCCTTCGGCATCGACATGCGGCGCGACGGACCGCACGGCCTGATCGCCGGTACGACCGGTTCCGGTAAGTCGGAGCTGCTCCAGACGATCGTGGCGGCGCTCGCCGTGGCCAACACCCCCGAGAACATGACTTTCGTCCTCGTGGACTACAAGGGCGGCTCCGCGTTCAAGGACTGCGTGAAGCTGCCGCACACCGTCGGCATGGTCACCGACCTCGACGCCCACCTCGTGGAGCGGGCCCTGGAGTCGCTGGGCGCCGAGCTGAAGCGGCGCGAGCACATCCTGGCCGCAGCCGACGCGAAGGACATCGAGGACTACCAGGACCTCGTACGCCGTGATCCCTCGCACCCGCCCGTGCCCCGGCTCCTCATCGTCATCGACGAGTTCGCCTCGATGGTGCGCGACCTGCCCGACTTCGTGACGGGTCTGGTCAACATCGCCCAGCGTGGCCGTTCCCTCGGCATCCACCTGCTGCTCGCCACGCAGCGTCCGAGCGGTGTCGTGTCGCCCGAGATCCGCGCCAACACCAACCTCCGCATCGCCCTGCGCGTGACGGACGGCGCCGAGTCCAGCGACGTCATCGACTCCCCCGAGGCCGGCCACATCGCCAAGAGCACCCCGGGCCGCGCCTACGTCCGGCTCGGCCACGCCTCGCTCGTGCCCTTCCAGTCGGGACGTGTCGGCGGCCGCAGGCCCGGCGCCACCGACCCGGCGCTGCTCGCGCCCTGGGCGGGACCGCTCGGCTGGGAGGACCTGGGCCGTGCCGCCCTGGTGAAGCCCAAGGCCGAGGCGCGCGAGGAGGAGGAGATCACCGACCTGAAGGTCCTCGTGGACGCCGTGCGTGACGCCAACGCCACGATGGGCATCCCCGCCCAGCACAGCCCCTGGCTGCCGGCGCTCTCCGAGACGCTCCAGCTCGACGAGATCCCGCTGCCGCCCGCGAGCGACAAGCCCGGCTCCCTCGCCCCGGCCCCGTACGGCCTGGAGGACATCCCCTCCGACCAGGCGCGCCGCCCGGTCGTGGTGAACTTCGAGACGTTCGGGCACCTGCTCATCGGCGGCGCCCCGCGCAGCGGCCGCTCGCAGATCCTCCGTACGATCGCGGGCTCCCTCGCCCGTACGCACTCGTCGGCCGACGTCCATCTCTACGGCATCGACTGCGGCAACGGCGCGCTCAACGCGCTGACCCGGCTTCCGCACTGCGGCGCCGTCGTCAGCCGCAACCAGACCGAGCGCGCGGTACGGCTCATCACCCGCCTCAAGGGCGAACTGACGCGCCGCCAGGACCTCTTGGCCGACAAGGGCTTCGCCGACATCGGCGAGCAGCGGGCCGCCGTGCCCGAGGAGGAGCGGCTCGCGCACATCGTGGTGCTCCTCGACCGCTGGGAGGGCTGGCTGCCGACCCTGGGCGAGTACGACCACGGCGAGCTGACCGACGAGCTCCAGGCGATGATGCGCGAGGGCGCGAGCGTCGGCATCCACCTGGTCATCACCGGTGACCGCCAGGTCCTCATCGGCCGCATGGCCTCGCTCACCGAGGACAAGTACGGCCTGCGGCTCGCCGACCGCTCCGACTTCTCGATGCTCGGCATGAACGCCCGCAAGGTGCCGGAGGAGATCCCGCCGGGCCGCGGCTTCAAGAACGAACACGGCACGGAGACGCAGTTCGCGCTCCTCGCCGAGGACTCCACGGGCCAGGGCCAGGCCGCGGCGATCTCCGAGATCGGCGAGGCGGCGGCCCTGCGGGACGCGGACGTGCCGCGCTCGCGCAAGCCGTTCCGCGTGGACAGCCTGCCCAGCCGCATCACCTTCGCCGACGCGTGGGAGATGCGGGACCCCGACGCCTCGCGCTCCAAGCTGTGGGCGCTCGCCGGCATCGGCGGCGACGACATCATGGGCTTCGGCCCGGACCTCGGGCAGGGCGTGCCGACGTTCGTCGTCGCGGGCCCGGCCAAGTCCGGCCGCAGCACGACGCTGATGAACCTGGCGCGGTCCTACCTCACCCAGGGCGTACGGCTGGTCATCGCCGCCCCGCGGCCCTCGCCGCTGCGGGAACTCGAAGGCCGGGAAGGCGTCCTGAAGGTCTTCAAGGACGACGACATCGAGAGCGACGACTTCAAGGAGGCCGTCGAGTCGGCGTCTCCCGAGGACCCGATCGTGTGGATCATCGACGACGGCGAGGTCCTGGAGGACTGCGACGCCGAGCGGGAGTTCAAGCGTCTCGTGCAGCGGGGTGCCGAGCGGGGCCTCGGCCTCATCATCGGCGGCGACGAGGAAGAGGTGTGCGGCGGCTTCTCCGGCTGGCAGGTCGAGGCGAAGAAGGGCCGCCGCGGCATCCTGCTCTCCCCGCAGGACTCCTCCAGCGGCGAACTGATCGGCATCCGGACCACCCGCAGCATGGTCGGCGGCCCGATCGCGCCGGGCAAGGGCCTGCTGTACACGGGCAGCGGAGAGCCGGTCACCGTCACGACCCCGATGTGACGCGCCGGGCGACGGGCTGAGCCGCCTAGCGGGGCGGGGCGGCGGCGGGCTGAGCCGCCTGGCGGCGCACGGCGGCTGCGGGCTGCGGGCTGCGGGCTGCGGGCTGCGGGCTGCGGGCTGCTCATGCTTGCCGTCGTGCCCGGGGTTACAGACGCGACATCCGTGCCTCCGGGTTTCCCGACTCCGCGTTCTCCGAGAGGTAGAGCAGGTCGTCGCCCTTGGGGCGGAGTCGGACCGTGTGGGTGTTCTTGGTGCACTGGGCGGCGCTCTTCGCCTGGCCCTTGCCCTGGGCCACGATCTCCTTGTCCGAGACCGACTTCAGGGTCAGGTCCACCGCGCAGGTGCCGCCCAGCTGGTCCGTCTGCGTCATGACCGCGAAGCGTTCGCCGACCTCGCCCTTCTCCACCTCAAGGCGGAACGTCCCCATCGGAACCGCGCCGTTCGCCGCGACCGCCGGGCCCTCCCAGGTCCCGCGGTAGGAGGCGGGGACCTCGTCGCCGGGCTGGTCCGTGCCGTCGCCGGGCTGCTCGCTCGCGGTCGCGGCCGGGGGCTGCCCGCCCGCGTCGCTCGACTTGTCGTTGTCGTCGCCCGGCAGCAGGCCGAAGACGAAGACGGACCCGACCGTCACCGCGGCCAGCGCGCCCGCGATCCCGAGGACCAGCGTGCAGCTGACCTTGCGGCCCCGGCCGTCCGCGCCGCCGGGCGATGAGGTCGCCGCGACCGAGACGGTCACCCGGCCGGGCGGTCCCGAGGGCGCCGACGTCTGGGTGGGGACGTACGCGGGAGGAGCGGAGTCGGCGGGGGTCGAGGAGCTCGTGGGCGGCGGGGTCGCCGTGGGCAGTGCCGCGTACGAAGGATCCGGGGGGCCGAACGCGCCCGCGCTCAGGGGCACTTCGCGGGCCGGGGCCTCGGCGCCCCGCGCCCCGCCGACCATCGAGGTGCCGAACGGCACCGGGCCCGAGGGCTGCTCGGCGGCTCCGGCCCCGTCCGTCTCCAGGTCCAGGATCCGTACCGCGCTCCGGCTGACCCGCTCCACCAGCGGGCCCGGCAGCCACCCGGCCGCCACCAGGCCGCTCACGCCCGCCGGGGCGAGCCGCCGGGCGACCTCGTCCGGCGTGGGGCGGGCACCCGGGTCCTTGGCCAGGCAGGCGGCGGCGAGCTCGCGCAACTCGCCGTCCAGCTCGCCCAGTTCCGGCTCCTCGTGCACGACCTTGTAGAGCAGCGAGGCCGACGAGTCGCCCGGGAACGGCGCCGCGCCCGTGGCCGCGTAGACGAGGACGGCCCCCAGCGAGAAGACGTCCGCCGATCCGGCGACGCCCTTGCCGAGGATCTGCTCCGGCGACATGTAGCCGGGAGAGCCGACCGAGACGCCCGTCGACGTGAGCGAGGCGGTGCCGTCCGTGGCCCGCGCGATGCCGAAGTCGATGAGCCGGGGGCCGTCCATCGTGAGCATCACGTTCGACGGCTTGACGTCGCGGTGGACGAGGCCGAGTCCGTGCACGTGGGCGAGCGCTTCGGCGAGGCCCGCCACCAGGACGCGTACGGAGTGGGTGGGGAGAGGGCCGAGGTCGCGTACCGCGTCCGCCAGTGAGGGGCCCGCCGCGTACCCCGTGGCCACCCATGGGACCGTGCCCTCCGGGTCGGCGTCGAGGACCGGCGCGGTCCAGTCGCCGCCCACCCGCCGCGCCGCCTCCACCTCGCGCCGGAAGCGGGCGCGGAACTCCTCGTCGAGCGCGAAGTGCGGGTGGACGACCTTCACCGCGACCGTACGGCCGCCCGCGCTGCGGCCCAGGTAGACCCGGCCCATGCCGCCCGAGCCCAGCCGGCCGAGCAGCCGGTAGGGCCCGATGACGGTCGGTTCGCCGGGATCGAGCGGGTGCATGACGAAGGCCTCCCCCGGACGCGCCGCACGGCCGCGGCCGCACGGGCCGCGGGCACTGTCTGCGGCTCAGGGTAGTCCGCGGGCGTGCCGGGTGGTGGCGGCACGTATCGCGGTGGTCGCGGGCCGTGTGCCGGGGGTTGCGGCCGGTGCGCCGGTGGTTGCGGGCCGCATGCCGGTGATCTCGGCCCGCATGCCGGTGGTTGCGGTACGTATCCCGGTGATCCGGGCCGTATCGCGGTGGCCCCGGCCCGGATCACCGCCCGTCGCGTACTAAGGCTGCGACCCCAGCAACTCCACCCGCACGTCGGCGGGGAAGCCCGTCGTCTCGCCCACCCGGCGCGCGAACTCCGCGACGCCCTCGAGCTGTGCGCTGCCGAAGCGGAAGTCGAGCGTCGTGAAGTACTGCTCCAGGACTTCGGCGTCGAAGGCCTCCCAGCGGGCGGCCTGCTCGGAGACCTTGCCGACCTCCTCCAGGGAGAGGTCGCGCGAGGCCAGGAACGCCTTGTGCACCTCGCGCACCACGGCAGGCTCACGCGCCGCGTAGTCCTTGCGCGCCGCCCAGACCGCGAAGACGAACGGCAGACCCGTCCAGTCCTTCCACATCTGGCCCAGGTCGTATACGTCGAGACCGAGGCGCGGTCCGTCGATCAGGTTGGCCCGCAGGGCCGCGTCCCCGATGAGCACGGCGGCGTCCGCCTCCCGCATCATCAGGCCGAGGTCGGGCGGGCACGTGTAGTAGTCGGGGCGCACGCCGTGGCGCTCGGCGAGCAGCAGCTGCGCCAGGCGCACGGAGGTGCGCGAGGTCGAGCCGAGCGCGACCCTGGCGCCGTCCAGCTGGTCGAGGGGTACCTGCGAGACGATCACGCAGGACATGACCGGGCCGTCGCAGCCGACCGCGAGATCGGGGAATGCGACGAGGTCGTCGGCGTTCTTGAGGAACTCGACGAGGGTCACGGGCGCGATATCGAGATCGCCCCGCACCAGCTGCTCACTGAGCTTCTCCGGGGTGTCCTTCGTGAGCTCGAAGTCGAGCAGCGTCCCGGTGCGCGCGAGACCCCAGTACAGGGGCATGCAGTTCAGGAACTGAATGTGACCGACGCGCGGCCGGGGGGTGCGGCGATGGCCGGGGAGCTGATCTGAGCCCTCCCCGGTGAGGGTGTCAACGGGAGAATTGTCCACATCGGGGAGGCTAGCCCCCTTGCGGTACGGTGCAGAAAGCGGGGCCCCGATCCCGTCCTTGTCAAGAGCTTTCGACCTGGTACGTCAACCCTTCTAGGGGGTCCGTCAAACATCCGGGTGACGTGATCTTGCCCCCTATTGCTTTCGGCTGCCTGCGTGCTAAGCTCGCCGCAAGTTGCAGTTTGGTTTCCCTTGCAGTACAGAGCCTGCGGAGCATGTGACCCGCGGGCTCTCGTCGTTTTCAGACTTATGCAGTTGTTTCAACAATCGCTGGTTCTGGAGCAGGGCAACCCTTTGGCCCAAGGAGGGCTTATGGCTACCGGAACCGTGAAGTGGTTCAACGCCGAAAAGGGCTTTGGATTCATCGCCCAGGAAGGCGGAGGCCCCGACGTCTTCGTCCACTACTCCGCGATCAACGCAAACGGCTTCCGCTCCCTTGAGGAGAACCAGGCCGTGAGCTTCGACGTCACGCAGGGCCCGAAGGGTCCGCAGGCGGAGAACGTCACCCCCATGTAGTGGGGCGCCCCATTCGCGTGGGGCGTGTGACAGTTCCGGTGACTTGATCCGGACATGGATAGCAGTACCCAAGGGGCCCTGCCTCCCCGTGCGAGCGGAGAGGCGGGGCCCCTGCCTTTTTCTGGCCCCTGGGCCTTGGGGGGCCTTCTTTTCTGCGGGTGGGTGGGGGCTGGTCGCGCAGTTCCCCGCGCCCCTTCGGGGGCGCCCACGCCAGGCGCCCTCGTTCCCCGCGTCCCCGCCGGGGCCCATGCCAGGCCGCGTCGTTTCCCACGCCTCCCCCGGGGCGCCCGACCAGGCGCCCTCGTTTCCCGTGCCCCTACCGGGGCCCCCACGCCAGACCGCGTCGTTTCCCACGCCTCCTCCGGGGCGCCCGCGCCAGGCGCCGTCGTTTCCCGCGTCCCCGCCGGGACCCACGCCAGGCGCGCAGTTCCCCGCACCTCCCCCGGGGCGCCCGACCAGGCGCTCTCGCTTCCCGTGCCCCTACCGAGGCCCCCACGCCAGACCGCGTCGTTTCCCGTGCCTCCCCCGGGGCGCCCACCAGGCGCGCAGTTCCCCGCACCTCCCCCGGGGCGCCCGACCAGGCGCCCTCGTTTCCCGTGCCCCTACCGGGGCCCCTACGCCCGGCGCCCTCGTTCCCCGTGTCTCCTCCCGGGTGCCCGCGCCAGGTGACCTCGTTCCGCGCTCCCTACGAGGTGCTTGCCTCGGGGTTCCAGGTTTTTCTTGGGACTGAGGACAGGAGGCGTTTTGTGTAGGGGGACTTCGGGGTGGTGAGGACTTGTTGGGTGGGGCCCTGTTCCAGCACCTTGCCTCGGCGCATCACCAGGACCTCGTCCGTGATGTGCTGGACCACCGCCAGATCGTGGCTGACGAAGACCAGGGCCACCCCCGTGTCCCGGCGGATCTCGCCGAGCAGCTGGAGGATCTGGGCCTGGATCGACACGTCCAATGCCGCCACCGCCTCGTCCAGGACGAGGACTTGGGGGTCCACCGCGAGGGCCCGTGCGATGGCCAGGCGCTGGCGCTGGCCGCCGGAGAGTTCGCGGGGGCGGGCGCCGGCCTCGCGGGAGCCGAGCCCCACCTGGTCCAGGAGCCCCGCCACCAGGCTTTCGTCCCTGCCGTGCAGATGCAGGGCCGTGCGCAGGCACTGCGTGGAGGTGAGGCGCGGGTCCAGGGAGAGGTAGGGGTCCTGGAAGACCATCTGGATCTCCCGGGCCCTGGCCAGCCGCGCGGTGCGCCCCCGTGGCGTACGGGCCGCGCGGGGGCGGCCCTCCACCGTGACCGTGCCGGAGTCCTGGCGGACCAGGCCCACCAGCATGCGGGCCACCGTCGTCTTGCCCGAGCCGGATTCGCCCACGATCCCCGTGGAACCGCCCGGCCGGACGGTGAACGTCACGGCGTCGGCGGCCAGTTGGCGGCCGCCGCCCGGCAGGGGGTAGCTCTTGCTGAGGCCGTCCACCGTCAGCAGGTCGGTGCTCATCTACTCGCTCACCTCTGTCACATGCGTGCCCGGCACCTTCGCCGCGACGACCGCGCAGGCCACCGTCCCGCCGTCGTCGAGATCCGACTGCTCCGGCGTCCACGTCCCGCAGGCATCCTCCGACTCCCCGCAGCGCGCCACGAACGGGCAGCCCGGGAAGGTGTCCGAGAGGGACGGCGGGCGGCCCGGAATCGGCCGGAGCGTGTGGGCCGTGTCGCCCAGGGTGGGCGAACAGGCGAGCAGGCCCCGGGTGTAGGGGTGGGCCGGGGCGTCGAACAGGGCCTTGGCGGCGCGCTGTTCCACCACCCGGCCCGCGTACATGACGTACACGCGGTCGCAGTACGCGGCCGCCAGGTGCAGGTCGTGGGTGATGAAGAGGAGGCCCAGGTCGCGGGTGGCCCGCAGTCGGCGCAGGAGGGCCAGGATCTCCGCCTGGGTCGTGACGTCCAGCGCGCTGGTCGCCTCGTCCGCGAGCAGCAGGCCCGGTTCGGCGGCGAGCGCGCCCGCGATGACCACGCGTTGCAGCATGCCGCCGGACAGCTCGTGCGGGCGCTGCCGTACTCGGTGTTCGGGGTCCGAGAGGCCGACCGTGTCCAGGAGCTCGACGGCCCGTTCCCGGCTCGCTCCCCGCTCGACGAGGAAGTCGCCGATGCGGCGTACGGGGTTGAGGGCGGCCCGGGGGTCCTGGTGGACCATGGCCACGGTCCGGGCGCGGTGGGTGCGCAGGGCTTCGCCGGTGAGGGCGAGGACCTCGGTGCCGTTCACGTGGACGGAACCCGACGTCACCGAGCCGGCCGGGAGCAGGCCGAGCGCCGCCTTCGCGGTGGTCGACTTGCCCGAGCCCGACTCGCCGACCAGGCCGACGACTTCGCCGGGCCCCACGGTGAGGGACACCGAGTCGAGGAGCGGCCGGGCCGCGCCCGGTACCCGCAGGGTGAGGTTTTCGATCTCCAGCAGCATGGGTCACTGCCTCCCTAGCCGGTCGGCGGCCCAGACCCCGACCACGTTGAAGGACACGACGACCAGGGCGATGGCCGTGCCGGGGACGAGCGCCGGGAGCAGCGCGCCCTGTACGACGGCCGCCTGCCCTTCCTGCACCATCAAGCCCCAGTCGGAAGAAGGCGGTTGGGCGCCGAAGCCCAGGTACGACAGGGTCGCGAGCGACATCAGTGCCTCGCCGAAGAGCACCACCAGGTAGCCCAGGATCGCCCGGCCCAGGTTCGGGACCAGGTGGGCGACGCAGATCCGCGCGCCGCCCATCCCCTGCACCCGGTAGGCGTCGACGTACGGCTTGCGGGCCTCCGAAAGGGCCAGGGAGCGGACGTACTTGGCGATGGTCGGCGTGAAGGCGAGGCCGAGCGCGAGGACGGACGTCGTCATGCCCGCGCCGAAGACGGCGATGATCAGGACGGTGAACAGCAGGCCGGGGAAGGCGTACATCACGTCCGTGATCCGCGAGACGAGCGCGTCCACCCAGCCGCCGCGCCAGGCCGCGAGCACCCCCAGCGTGACGCCGAGCACCGCCGCGACGGCGAGGAGCAGGATCGGTGCGATGAGGCTCGTGCGGGTTCCGTACAGCGCCCGCGACAGCAGGTCCTGTCCGGAGGAGTCGGTGCCGAGGAGGTGGTCGCCCGACGTCCCGACCAGCGAGGCGGAGAGGTCGATGGCGTCCGGGGCGTAGGGCGCGAGCAGGGGTGCGAACGCCGCCGCGAGGACGACGAGGCCCAGGAGCCCCGCGGCCACCATGACGCCGACGGGTCGCCGGCCTCGGTCGACGCCCAGGGGCGCGAGCGCCACGGCCGGACCGGAAGGAGGTGAGACAGGGGTGGAAGTGGTGGAAGTGGTGGAAGCCATCAGGAACGTGCCTCCTTCACGCGCGAGTCGAGCAGCGGGTGGACCACGTCCACCAGCGTCGTCACCACGATGTAGCCGGTGACCATGAGCAGCAGGACCGCCTGCGCCACCGGGAAGTCATGGGTGTTGATGGCGCCCACGAGGAGCGAGCCGATGCCGCTGATGCCGAACGCCGTCTCCACCACGACCGTGCCCGCGAGCATCCCCGCCATGACGAGGCCGCACATCGTGATGATCGGCCCGAGCGCGTTGCGCAGGACGTGCCGCCGGACGATGTCGCGTTCCGGGACGCCCGAGGCGCGTGCCGCCTCGACGTGGTCCGAGGCGGCGGCGTCCGCCATGGCCTGCCGGGTGACCCGGCTGATGATGGCGAGCGCGCCGAGCGCCAGCGACACGGCGGGCAGGGTCAGATGGTGCAGGGTGCCCCCGAAGCCCTCCCCCGAGCCCGAGACGGGGAACCACCCCAGCTGCACCCCGAAGAGGGAGACGAGCGCGATGGCCGCCACGAACGACGGGACCGAGGCGGCGAGCGTCGTACCGCCCACGACGGCGGAGTCCACCCACGTGGAGCGCTTCACCGCGGCCAGGATGCCCGCGCCGACGCCGAAGACGACGAACAACACGGTCGCGTACGCCACGAGTTGGAGCGTGGTCGGGAAGCGCGCGGTCACCAGGTCGGCCACCTGGTCGCTGTACTTGAAGGAGCGCCCCAGGTCGAAGTGGACGCAGTCCCACAGCCAGCGGCCGTACTGGACCACCAGCGGCTCGTCCAGGTGGTACTGCGCGCGTACCTGGGCCAGGCGCTCCGGCGTGAGCTTGTCCCGGCCGCCCGCGAGGAACACCGCGGGGTCGCCGGGAGCCGCGTACACGGCGGCGAAGATGACGAACGAGGCGGCGAAGAGGGTGGCGACGAGACCCGCGAGCCGTCGGGATATCCGAGCGAGCACGAGGCTCACCTAGCCTTTCTTCAGGCCGAGTCCGGCGGCCCACGGGTAGTAGAGGTAGGCCTGGGAGGCGGGCGGTCCGGTGAGCTTGTCGGAGACGACCAGCGTCGAGGGCACCTGCGCGACCGGGATCCACACCCCCGCGTCCACGAACCGCTTCTGCACGTCGATCGCGAGCTTGGCCCGCTTCCGGTCGTCGAGCGTGCTCAGCGCCTGACGGACCTTCTTGTCGTACATGGCGTCCTTGAAGCCGACCCAGTTGTTGGACGAGTCGGAGAGGCCGTTGTCGTAGAAGCCCATGGGGTCGGCCTTGGAGATGTACCAGTCGCCGACCAGCACGTCGATGTCGGAGCGTGCGGCCGGGTCGCTGTAGAACTCCTCGAACTGGGCCGTCGGGACGGTCTTGATCTGCCCCTTGAGGCCGATCCGCTGGAGCGCGGAGCGCACCGCGTTCGCGACGACCGTGCGGCCCTGGCTGCTGTCCGTGCCGATCACGATGGGATCGGCGGGTGTGCCCGCCTCCTTCACCAGGTCCTTGGCCGCGGCGAGGTCGTCGGCGGTCGGGGTGGCGGGCGCGGCGGCGGACAGCTTCTGCTGCGCCGCCTCGAACGCGGGCTTCTCGTACCCCCAGGCGCCGGAACCGACGGGCGTGGCCCACGGCTGGACGAGGCCGCCGTAGCCCGACTTGGCGATGCCGGTGCGGTCGATCGCGAGGGACAGCGCGCGGCGGATCCGCGGGTCCTTCAGGCCGCCGCGGGCCGTCGGGATGAGCACCAGGGACGCGGTGGACGGGCCGTGGTGCTGATCGAGGCCCTTGGTGGAGCGCAGGGCGGATGCGGTGTTCGGGGACTCCGCGTACGTCCCGTCGGCGGCGCCCGTCTTCAGGGCGTTGACCAGGGCGCTGTCGGAGGCCCAGCGGAAGACGACCTGCCGGGTCAGCGGCTTGTCGCCCCAGTAGCCGTCGTACGCCCCGATGGTGATCGAGTCACCGGACTTCCAGCCCGTCAGCTCGTACGGTCCGCTGCACGCGTCGCCCTGCCCCGGCGTACCGAAGTCCTTGCCGGCGGCGGTCACCTGCTCCTTGTTCCAGACGATGCCCGCGTCACCGGCGAGGGCCTTGGTGAAGAGCGCGTCGGGGGCTTTGAAGCGGATGGTGATCTCGCGGTCGCCGGTCTTCTTCATGGACTTGACGTTGCCGAACTCGTCGGCCTGCTCCATGTCCGGGTCGGCGTGCCGCTTCAGGGACCAGAGCACGTCGTCGGCGGTCAGCTTCGACCCGTCGTGGAAGGTGACGCCGTCCCGGACGCTCAGGACGAGGGTCCTGTCGTCGGGGGCGCCGGCCTTCTCGGCGAGGAAGGGCTTGATCGTCATGTCGGGCTGGAGCTGGTAGAGCCGCTCGCAGACGTTCGTGAGGACGACGCGGCCCGCGCTGGAGCCCTGGGTGTCGAGGTCGAGCGAGTCCGGCTCGTCCTCCAGGAGCCAGTTCGCCTTGTCCAGGGCCCCCTTGGCGTCGGCGGTCGTCGCGGACAGCTTCAGCCGGGCGGCGTCGGCGGGCTCGCCGCCCGTGGCGGCCGTGTCGGCGCCGCTGCATCCGGCGGTGGCGAGGAGGGCGGCGGTGGCGAGGCCCGCGACCAGGGGCCGCCTGGGGGTCGCGCCGGTCCTGGTCGTGGTCGTCATCTGCTGTCTCCGTACGGGCCGTCGTAGAGGTTCCAGGGCATGTGCCGGTAATCCCGGTCACAGGGGGTGCCGGCGGTGACGTGGTAGTCGCCGCTGGTCAGGTCCACGCAGGAGGAGACGAGCGTGGCCCAGTGCTTGACCTCGGGCTTGCGCGGGTCGGGGTGGGTGCACAGCGACTCGGGGTGGCCGAGGTGGTCGGACATGGCCTGCTTGATCAGCTTGCGCGACTCGTCTGCGCCGGTGGAGGAGCGGAGGGCAGCGAGGCCCTGCTGGGCGCGGGGCACGCGGACGAGCGAGTCCGAGGACATGGGGCGGTAGTGCGCGGCGATCGCGGCCGGGACACCCGCCTGGTAGTGGTTGCCGTGCACGAGCAGGCCGTCGGTGGGGTACATCCAGCCGTGCCCGGCCGGGGTCGTCTCCAGGTCGACGGCGAAGCCCTCGCGGCAGGTCAGCAGGGCGTTGGACGCGATGTGGGCGCGGGTGCGGCAGAGCACGTCCAGGGCGTCGGTGATGGAGTGCTGGTCCAGGACGCTGCGGCGTACGACGGTCTGCGGGAGGCCGATCGCGTCGCTGAAGCGCCCGCCGAGGCCGTTCGCGTTGAGGGCGATGCCCGCCGAGTTGGCGCCCTGGCGGCCGATCTGGCCCGCCTCGACCTGCATGATCAGGGTCGGGTGCGGGGGCTGGACGACACGCAGCATGACGACGGTGTCGGCTACCCCGGCCCGCCAGTCCCAGTTCTGCCCGGCCCAGACGTGGCCGTCGCCGCTGGCCTCGCCGTAGGCGGCGAAGGACGTGCAGCCGTCGGCGGCTTCCTCCTTGGCCCCGCTGTCGGCTGCCTGCTCGTCGGTGGCCCCGCCGGTCTTCATGTCGGCGAAGGAGCGGTCGTAGATGACCTCGCCCCGGGCGTTGAGCGCGAGGATGTCGGGGAGCTTCACCCCGGCGCCGTCGGCGATGCCGCGCATCTCCTCCAGGAGGTGGGGCGCGTAGTCGCGGACCGGCTCCAGCCAGCGGGTGGCGCGGGCGGTGACCTGGTCCCAGGTCAGACCCGACGACTGGCCGAACGCCTCCTCGTAGTACGCGAGGGCGGCGTGCAGCTGCGGGCGGACGGCCTCGCCGTACTGGCGGCCGCGCTCGACGGGGGTGCCGGATACCTCGACGAGCGGAAGGGTGCGTTCTGGGGCGGAGGCGACGTCAGGGGCGTCTGGGGCGGGGCGGGGTGCCATTGTTCTCCTCGCGACGGAGAGCTTCCGCCACCTGTCCTGTAACGTTGATTACGGGAAGCTCTCCTCTTGGAATGCGTTGCCCAGGAGAGTAACGGCCATCACACGAGAGTCAATAGCTGTAATGGAAATTTCAGAGGATGGGACCGGAAGCGGAGCCGCCGTCGGGGCGGGGCTCGCACGGCTGCGGGCCGCGGTGCGCGACCAGTGGGAGGCCCTCTCCACGTCCGAGCGGGCCGTCGCCCAGTACCTGGTCAGCGCGCCCGCCGAGTCGCTGCTCTTCGCCAGCGCCCAGGAGCTGGGCACGGCCAGCGGCACCAGCAACGCCACCGTGGTCCGCGCCCTCCAGCGGCTCGGTTACGCGGGACTGCCGGCGCTCAAGCGGGAACTGGCGTCGGACCTCACCTCGGCGGTGCCGCCCGAGGTGCGCCTCCAGCAGCGCATCGCGCACGTGGGCCGGGATCTGGACGACATCTGGGGCGACGTCTTCGACGAAGCCCAGGAGCGCATCGAGCACGCGCGGCGCCTGACGCCGGGCGAGGCGCTGCGGGACGCCGTGGGGTTCCTCGCCCAGGCCCCGGAGATCCACTGCTACGGCATCGCGGCTTCCGAACTGGCGGCCCGGCACCTGGCGTTGGCGCTCGGCAGGATCGGCCGCCGGGCGCGCTATTTCGGCGACACGGGCTTCGCCCTCGCCGATCACCTGCTCGCGGTACGCCAGGGCGACGCGGTGGTGATCTTCCAGCCGGGGCGCGCGCTGACGGAGCTGACGGTGCTCATAGAGCGGGCGCGGGCGGTGGGGGCGCGGGTCGTGCTGGTCACGGACGAACTGGCGGAGCTCTACGGGCCTCGGGTGGACGCCGTCCTGACGGCACCGCACACACCGACCGGCATCACGACCGAGGCGCTGACCGCACTGGTGGTGGCGGACGCACTGCTCCTCGCCCTGGCCACGCTGGACGAGGCCCTCGCGGTGGAGACGTCACACCAACTGACCGCTCTGAGGGAGCAGTTGCTGGCACCGAGGGGCCGGAAGGGGGGCGGGGGCGGGGCCAGCTGAGGGGCCTACACGTGCTGCATCACCAGCACGAACGTCGTGCCCGACTCCAGCGCCTCGTACAGATGCGGGACGTCTCCCCGGTACGACATGTAGTCGCCGGCGGACAGTTCCACCGTCTCGCCGCGCGGGCCCGCGACGAGCCGGCCGGTGGAGACGATCAGGTGCTCCACCGACCCGGGGATGTGCGGCTCGGACTCCCGGACGGAGCCGGGCTCCAGAGCGCCGTGGTAGATGTCGCGCCGGACGCCGGCGGGCCCCGCCGAGAGCAACGTCCCCGCGTACGAGGCCTGTTCGGCGTGCATGGTGGGGCCCTCCCCCGCCCGGATCACCGTCACGGCGGGGGCGGGTGACTCCACGAGCACGCTGAAGGGCACCCCGAGGGCCACGGCCAGGGCCCACACGGTCTCGATCCCGGGGTTTCCGGTGGCCGCCTCCAGCTGGGACAGCGTCGACTTCGCGATGCCGGCCCGCTTGGCCAGTTCGGAGAGCGAGATGCCCGCCTTGGTCCGCTCGCGGCGCAGGGCGGCGGCGATCCACTCCCGGGGGAGGCGGGAGGGGGTGGCCGTGCCCGCGCTCGTGCCGGTGGACGCGCTCGCGCCCCCGCCCGTGCTCATGCCCCCGCCCGTGCTCGTGCCCTCGCTCGTCATGAAGCTCTCCCTCACCCTTCGGGCCGCGCCGCTCATCGCCTGCCGTTCGCCACAGAAGACCGTTCGTTCGGCTTGACGAACGCGCCTCGCTGTACCCATCCTACGACGTATGCGTTCGCCACACCGAACAGAAAGCCCATCCAACCGAACGGCCGACGGTTTCGTCCGGTTCTCCCAGCTGCCGCGCGGGGTGCTGCGCGACATCGCGCTCGTCTGGCTCGCCGACGCCGTCGTCGGGGTGTCCTTCGGGGCGATCGCCGTCGCCGGCGGCCTGCCCGTCTGGGTGCCGGTCCTGATGTCGCTGCTCGTGTACGCGGGCTCCGCCCAGTTCAGCGCCGTCGGAATCCTGGCGGCGGGCGGCGGTCCGGCCGCCGCCGCGGCCACGGGCCTGCTGCTCAACTCCCGTACGGCGGCCTTCAGTCTGGCGGTGGCCGACAGCCTCGGACGGTCCTGGGCCGCGCGGTTCCTGGGCGCGCATCTGATCACCGACGAGACGGCGGCCTTCGTGCTCGCCCAGCCGGACCAGAAGCAGCGCAAGGCCGCGTTCTGGATATCCGGGCTCGGCCTGTTCGCCGTATGGAACGTCAGCGTGCTCGGCGGGGCGCTCGCCGGCTCCGCGCTGGGCGACACCGACCGCTTCGGCCTCGACGCCGCGTTCCCCGCGGTGCTCCTGGCCCTGGTGCTGCCCGCCCTGCGCGGGGACAGCCTGACGCGGCGGGCCGCTGCCGCCGGTGCCGTCATCGCGGTCGCCGCCGCCCCGTGGCTGCCGGCCGGGGTGCCGGTGCTGCTCGCGCTGCTGGGTCTGCTCGCCGCCCGGCGCGGACCCGGGCGGTCGGCCAAGGCCACCGGCCGCGACCGAAACCCCGGCCGCGACCCAAACCCCGCGGATCCCGTGGTCCCCGAAGGTCCGGGCCGTACCGCCGATCCCGACCACCCCGTCGCCCGAGGGAGTGCCTCGTGAACGCCTATCTCGCCTGCGTCCTCGTCCTCGCCGCGGGGACCTACGCCTTCCGGCTCGCGGGGCCCCTGCTGCACGGGCGGGTCGAACTGCCGGTCCGCGTGCAGGAGTTGCTGACCGTCGGGGCCACCGTCCTGCTCGTCGCGCTGCTCGCCACCGGCGCGCTCACCGAGGGGCACGGTTTCGCCGGGTGGGCGCGGCCCCTCGGTGTCCTGGCCGGTGGGGTGCTCGCCTGGCGGAAGGCGCCCTTCGCCGTGGTCGTGGTGGGCGCGGCGGCGACCACGGCGCTGCTGCGGCTGGCGGGGGTCGCGTGAGGCGGGGCCGGGTGGCCGGGAGGGCGGTTGGCCGGTCGGGCGGTCGGGCGGTCGGGCGGATCACCGCGGGGGTGCCGGAGGCGGAGATGCAGCCGGCGGGGGTGCGGGCTTCGCGTAGAGGTCGTCGATCCGCGCCGCGTACCGTTCCGTCACCGCTCGTCTGCGGACCTTCAGGCTGGGGGTGAGAAGGCCGCTCTCCACCGTGAAATCCTCGTCGAGCAGGGCGAAGTCCCGGATGCGGGCCGGGCGCGAGACCGTCGCGTTCACCGCTTCCACCGCCTCGCCGACCAGCGCGCGGACGCGGGGGTCCCGGGAGAAGGGCTCCGTCGGTCGCACGCCCTCGCGGGCCGCCCAGCCCCTGATCTCCTCGGCGTCCAGCGTGATCAGGGCCACGGGGTACGGGTGGTTGTCGCCCACCATCACCGCGCGGGACACGAAACGCGAGCGCTGGATCGCCAGCTCGCTGAGGGACGGCGTGAGGTTCTTGCCGCCGGAGGTGATGATCAGGTCCTTCTTGCGGCCGGTGATCGTGAGGTAGCCGTCAGCGTCCAGGGCGCCCAGGTCGCCGGTGTGCAGCCAGCCTTCGTCGTCCAGGGCTTCGCGGGTGGCCTCCGGGTTCGCGTGGTAGCCGGGGAAGATCATCTCGCCACGGGCCAGGACTTCTCCGTCGTCCGCGATACGGACCTCGCAGCCCTCCACGGGGCGGCCGACCGTCCCGTACCGGACCGCTCCGGGGTGGTTGAGGCTGATGACGCCCGCCGACTCGGTCATCCCGTACCCCTCGTAGAACTCGACGCCGCAGGCCCGCAGGAAGTCGACGACGTGCGGCGCGATGGGCGCGCCGCCGGTCACCGCCCACCGGATGCGTCCGCCGAGCGCTTGGCGGACCAGTCCGTAGAGGGCCTGGTCGGCCGCTTCGTACGCGTCCCGGAGATCCGGCGGCAGGGCGCCGTCCGCCGCGAGGACCCCGATGCGTATCGCCTCCTCGAACCGCTCACGGCCGCCCTCCTGGGACTCCGCCAGGGAGAGGACCACGGAGTACACCTTCTCGAACAGGCGCGGCACGGACGGCAGATGCGTGGGCTTCGCCTCGGCGAGCTCCGCGACCACGTTCTCGATCTTCCCGCCGAAGAAGCAGAGTTCGCCGCCCTCGACGAGCGTGGTGAACTCGATCAACTGGGCGAGGAGATGGGCGAGCGGCAGGTAGAGGTAGGTGCAGTCGCCGGGGCCGCCGTCGATCAGCGGGAGCGTGGCGGCCTGGACCGCGCCCAGGTTGCCGTGGGTGAGGAGGCAGCCCTTGGGGAGTCCGGTGGTGCCGGAGGTGTAGATGATGGTGGCCAGGTCGGCGGGGGTGCGGCTCGCGGCCCGGTCCAGAAGGGTCTCCACGGAGGTGTTCACGGAGGACTCCACGGGCGCCACCACGGAGGTCTCCACGCGAGTCCCCACGGAGGTCTCCACGCGGGTCCCCACGGAGGACTCCACGCCGGTCCCCACCGGGGTCTCCGGCGGCGGGTTCTCCTCCGTCATGAGCAGCACGTGCCGTACGCCCGGCAGGCGGGGCCGCAAGGCTTCGATCTTCGCCGCCTGGGTGGTGTTCTCGCAGATCACCACCGACGCGGCGGAGTCCCCGACGACCCACTCGACCTCCTCCTCGCCCGCGGTCGGATAGACGGGGACGACCACCGCGCCCGCGGCGAACGCGGCGAAGTGGGCGTAGGTCCACTCGGGGCGGGTCTCGGCGAGGATCGCCACCCGGTCGTCAGGGCGCACGCCGAGGGTCAGCAGGGTCCGGCCGAAGTCCCGCACGCGCGTGCGCAGTTGCTCGTAGGAGACCTCCTCCCACGTCCCGCCCCGCGTCTTGAAGCGGAGGGCGGGCAGCTTGCCGTGGCGGTCGGCCGCCCACTCGGTGAGGACGGCCAGGGTCTCGGGGCGCTCCGTCGGCTGCATGCGTACGACGCTAGGGACAGGGCCGGACGCCGGGGGATGACGGGAAACGTCAGCGGGGTTGGCCGGAACGCTCAGCCCGTCGGCGACCGGCGCCACCGGGTCCGCGTTCGAGAGCGCGCGCCGCGGGGGAAGACAACCCCATGCCCAGCCGGACCATCACCGTGCACCACGTCCGCGCCATGCTGCACGGCGCCGACCGCCGCGGGATCGACACCGTCCCGCTGCTCCGTACCGCCCAGATCCCCCCGCTCCTGCTCGGCGACGACCGGGCCCGGATCACCGAGGTCCAGTTCGCCCGCCTCTTCCGGGAGCTGTACCGCGCCACCGGCGACGAGTTCCTCGGGCTCGGGGCGGCCGTCAGCAGGCCCGGCACCTTCGCGATGATGTGCCACGCGTCCCTCGGCTGCCGGGACCTCGGCGCCGCCGTCGAGCGGGCCGTCACCTTCTACGGGCTGTTCCCCGGCGGACCCGACCTCACGCTGGAGCACGGCAGCGCGGGCAGCGCCGTCTTCGCCGTACGCAACGACCTCGAACGGGACTACTTCCTCGCCGAGTGCCTCGTCATCATCTGGCACCGCCTGTGCAGCTGGCTGATCGGGCGCCGCATCCCGCTGCACTGGGCCGAGTTCGGCCATCCGCCGCCCCCGCACAAGGACGAGTACGGCCACCTCTTCGGCTGCCCGGTCCGCTTCGGGGCGGCCCGCACCGGTGCGGGGTTCGACGCGCGCTGGCTGGCCGCGCCGCTGATCCGGGACGAGGCGGCACTTGAGGCGATGCTGCACCGCGCCCCGTTCGACCTCCTCTCCCGGCGCGAGTACGGCACGACGGTCGCCGAGCAGGTGCGGCGCGCGCTCGCCCGCGCCCTGCGCACCTCGCCCCGGCTGCCGTCCCTGGTCGAGATCGCCGCGCGCCTGGCGGTGAGCCCCGCGACGCTGCGCCGCCGCCTGGCCCAGGAGTCCACCTCGTACCAGCGGCTGAAGGACGCCGTGCGGCGGGACGCGGCGATCGCCGGTCTCGCCGAGGGCACGGAACCCATCGCCGACCTGGCGGCCCGCCTCGGCTTCTCCGAGGACACGGCCTTCCACCGGGCGTTCCGCCGGTGGACGGGGACGACGCCGGGGGCCTATCGGGTGGCGCATCCCTACGACGACTCGTGGGAGCCGGGGTCGGAGCTCGCCCGCGGCAGGACCCTGCGGTAGCGCCGCCCCGGGTCCCTGGTTTCCGGGCCTCCGGACGCGCGGAGTCAACAAAGGTGAGCGCTCCCGTCAGCGCGTAACCCGCTCGCGCGTCACTACCGTCAACGCCTGCACGGAGCACACAGAATGACGCCCCGGCACTGAGGACAGTGACCCCACCCACTGAGGACAGTTGGGAGAGCCGCATGCACGTTCGTTCCCGCGCTCGTACCCGCGCAAGAGCCCTGGCCGTGGTGGCCGCGCTCGGCCTGTCGGCCGTCACCCCGGTGACGGCGCAGGCCGCCCCCGCGGACGCCGCCGCACCCGGCGACATCGTCAGCTCCGCGCCCAGCAGCTTCCATCCCCTGCCGGGCCAGCCCACGAACACCAAGGCCTGGAAGATCAACTACCGGTCGATGACGGCGAAGGGCGAGCCGAACACCGTCTCCGGGACCGTCATCGTGCCGCAGGACGGCAGAAAGGGCCCTCGCCCCCTCGTCACGTACGCCGTCGGGACGATCGGCATGGGCGACCACTGCGCCCCGAGCGCCGGCTTCCCCAAGGGGACGACCCTCGAAGCCAACCTCATCCAGCAGCTCACCCTGCGGGGCTGGGCGGTGGCCGTGACGGACTACGAGGGGCTCGGCACCCCCGGCGACCACACCTACACGGTCGGCAGGGCCGAGGGACAGGCCATGCTCGACGCCGCCCGCGCCGCGATCCGCCTCCCGGAGGCGGGGCTCGGCACGGACACCCCGGTCGGCATCATGGGGTACTCGCAGGGCGGCCAGGCGTCGAGCTGGGCGGCCGAGCTGCACGGTTCGTACGCCCCCGACCTGAAGGTCAAGGGCACGGCGACCGGCGGGGTCCCCGGTGACCTGATGAAGGTAGCGGACTTCAACGACGGTTCGTACGGCTCGGGTCTGGTCTTCATGGCGGCGATCGGCCAGGACGCGGCCTTCCCCGAGCTGAAGCTCGACTCGTATCTGAACCCGGCGGGCAGGAAGCTGCTCGGCACGCTGCGCGACAGCTGCGTGGCGGACGGCGCGGTGCTCGGCTCCTTCAAGAAGATCACCGACATGACGGTGAAGAACCCCCTCGACCAGCCGGACTGGCAGCAGCGGCTGCGCGAGTCGTCGGTCGGCACACGGGCTCCGGACGCGCCCGTGTACCAGTACCACGTGATCACCGACGAGCTGATCCCGTACGGCGTGGGCAAGCAGGTCCGCAAGGACTGGTGCGCCAAGGGCGCGAACGTCGAGTGGCACACGGTCCCGCTCGGCGAGCACGTCTCCGGGGTCATCACGCAGTCCCCCCTGGCGGCGAACTGGCTCGCGGACCGCTTCGCGGGGAAGGCGGCACGGGGCAACTGCTGACCGCCCGCGCGCCCGCTCAGGCCTGCGTCCGCTCAGGGCTCAGGCCTGCGTCCGCTCAGGGCTCAGGCCTGCGTCCGCTCCACCGGGATCCAGAGCTCGGCCTCCGCGTGCGTCCCGTCGTCCGAGAGGCGGGTGCGCAGGATCTCGGGGCCGGGCCTGCTCTGGTACGGGTTCGACGGGAACCACTGCGTGAACACGTCCCGCCACAGGTACTGCAACGTGCGCGGGAACGGCCCCGCGCTCTCGAAGACGGCCCAGGTCCCGGCCGCGACGGGGAGCGCCTCCAGGTCGTCGGGGACGTCCGCGCCGCTCACCACCCCGTGGTAGTAGTCGAGTTCGGTCCCCTCCGCCCGGCTCTCCGCCAAGTCGTCGCTCACCGAGATGAGTCCCCGCGGCTCCTGGTCCGACAGGCTCTCGATGCGCCGCAGCGTCTCCTGCCCGATCCCCCGGATGAACTCGGCGATGTGCGGGTTCACGCCCTCGTGCACGAGCGGGACCCGCGCCTTCCTGCCGACGATGCGGAAGGCGTCCTTCTCCACGACCTTGTACTGCATGCTGCTGCTCCCTTCGACGATGAGGCGGAAGGACATCCGTGGCTGGGACCGCAGCGTCGCGCCGCCCCGCCTGGCCTCGCCGGGTCCGACCCCGTGCATGGCGCGGAACGCCCGCGCGAACGCCTCGCCGGACGAGTAGCCGTACCGCACGGCGATCTCCAGGAGCGTCCGCTCCCCGGCCAGGACCTCGGCGCCCGCGAGGGTCAGCCGCCTGCGCCGGACGTACTCCGACAGCGGCATCCCCGCGAGCGCGGAGAACAGCCGCCGGAAGTGGTACTCCGACGTCATCGCGGTCCGCGCCAGGGCGGCCACGTCGATCTGCGGATCGATCGGCGGGGCGATCGGCGGGTCGGCCTGTGGGACGGCCCCCTGGACCGCCCTCCGGTCCGTCCGCTGGTCCACCCTCCGGTCCGTCCGCTGATCCGTCCGCTGGCCGAGATGGGCCTCGATGTGGTCCATGGCCTGGTTCAAGCGCTCCAGCACCCCGGCCTCCTTCCCTTTCGTTCACCGACGTTAGGAGGGAACCACCCTGCCGGACCCGACATCCTGTGCCCGGTTCGGTCGGGTCACCGGTGAGCCGTGCGGCGGGGCCGTGCGGCGAGGCGAGCGGTGGGGCGCGCCGCCTCCCGGGCGCCGGTCATGTACAGCTAAAGTTCCTTGGCCCCTCCCCACAGGGGCCACAGCACCGCCAACTCCCCCCACGTGCGCATCCCGTACGGCCGCACGTCCGTACGTGGTTCCATCGGAAAGGGAACGCCAGCCGTGTCTCAACGCCGTCCTCGCCGTCCTCTCAGGCCCGCAGCCGTCGCCTCCGCCGCCGCCGTCGTCGTCATGACCCTCGGGTTAACGGGCACCGCCCACGCCGCCGCGCCCGCCACCGCATCCGCCGCCGCCCACGCCGAGCGCGGCGCCGGCGACGACCCGGACCAGCCCGACAACCCCCTGTACGACGCTCCCGAGGGCTTTTACGTCACCTCCGGCCGCCAGTCCGTCTCCCTCTCCTGGGGCTCGCTCTCGGCCGCCACCAAGTACGAGGTGTACCGGGCCGAGGCCGAGGGGACCGAGCCGGACGAGGTGGGCCCGTACGCACTGCTCGCCACCGTGCCCACGCCTTCGTACGCCGACAGCGACGCCGACGCCGACGTCGCGTACGCCTACAAGATCCGCGCCCTGGACGACGCGGGGCATGTCTCGCCCTTCACCGAGCCTCTCCGCGGCACCCGTGACACGGTCGCGCCCTTCGCGCCGCGCGACCTCACCCGCACCTCCGAGGACGCGCGCGGGGTGACGCTGACCTGGCGCACCGGCGACTCGGACTCGGTGAAGTACGTGGTGTACCGCGCGGAATCCCCCAACGCCGCCCGCGTCAAGGTCGGTTCGACGACCTCCCTGACGCTGCGGGACACGAAGGGCGACCCGGGTCGCACGTACTTCTACGAGGTGCGGGGCGTCGACGCCGTCGGGAACGAATCCGCACCGTCGAACAGCGTCAGCGGAACCAGGACCGTCACCGACGCGACCGTGCCCAAGGCGCCCGTCCTCGGCGACGCCCGACTCGTGGGCGACCGGCTGTCCTTGTCGTGGTCGCAGAGCCCGTACGTGCCGATCTCCTCCTACACCGTCTACCGCTCCAAGAGTTCCACGGTCGACGTCACCGACCCGGCCAACCGCGTGGCGACCGTGACGCGCACCGAGTACACCGCCACGGTGGGCGAGGACGAGGGCGAGCGGGACTACTACTACGCCGTCGTGGCCACCACCGCGCACGAGGTCTCCTCGGCCCCGTCCGCATCGGTCAAGCCGGCGTACTCCCAGCCCCGGCCGCCGGGCGCCACGCAGGTCTACGACATCACGGCGGGTGCGGGCACCGTGCGGCTCAGCTGGTACGGCGTCCCGTACGGCAGCGACGAGTCGCCCGTGACCGGCTACCGCGTCTACCGCTCGGCGCAGCCCGGCGTCACCAAGGAGAACGCCGAGGTCAGCCACGCCACGAGCGACACACAGTTCGTGGACCGCGGTCTGACGGGCGGCACGAAGTACTACTACGCCGTCGCGACGGTGAACGAGGACGGCCTGGAGTCCGCCCTCTCCCCCGAGGTGTCGGCCACGCCGACCTCCTGACGGGGCCGGGTGTGTGCGGGGGGCCGCCGGCGCGGCTAGCGCGGCTCCCCGTACCAGCGCCAGGACGTACGCCGCTGCCGGCCCGGCAGCTCGGCCCGTCCCGTCGCCCACAGCAGCGTGGTCCAGGGGTCGTCGCCCGTGGCGACGTCGGGGAACAGGCGGCGCAGCACCCGGCCGCACACGTCGGCGGGCGGGGTCCACGCAAGCCCCAGCCCCTCGGCCAAGTCGTGCGTGTGGACGAGGACTTCGACGACCCCCATGGCCGCGAACCCCTCCGGGTCCGAGACCCCGAAGCCGTGGTACGAGCGGGTCGCCGGGGGCGCCGTCCGCACCATGGCGATCAGCAGGGCCCCGCTCGCCTCCAGGACCTGGAGCAGCCCGGCGGGTCCCGCGGCCCGGTCGGCGTGGATGGCGTTGGCGGGTCCGCCGGGCCTGCGGGGCTCCCAGACGAAGGGGACCTCGCCGGTCAAGGGCGGCTGCTTCGGACCGAGTTGGGCGGCGTACGCGAAGAGGTCGTCGGCGAGGTGCTCCACGGTCTCCCAGCAGTCCCACTCCAGTGTCCCCGCCTTGCCCTCCCAGGCGGCCGGGGGCGCCTCGCGGAGGGCGGCGAGGGCGAGCTGGAGGGCCCGGTCGAGGTCGTCGGGGGTGACGGGGCCGGGGGCGGGGGCGGGGGCGTCTTGTTCGGCTTGTCGGCGCATCCGGGAACGGTAGCCGGGTCCGGGGCGGGCCTCATCGGGTTTTCCGCCGGGTGGGGCGGGAGGCACGGCTCCTCGGGCCCCCCGCCTCACTTCCGTCCGTCCCTCGGCAGCAGCCATGCCGCCAGTGCCGCCGTCGCGCACAGCAGCAGGCCCACCGCGAGGAGGGCTTCCCTCATGCCGGTGACGGAGAAGCCGGTGGCGCCGTCGGACACCAGGAGCGCGCCGAACAGGGCCACGGACATCGCGCCGCCCGTCTGGCGCAGGGAGTTGAGCAGGCCGGAGGCCGTGCCCGCGCGCTCGGCAGGTACGGCGTCCATCAGCAGGGCCGTCAGCGCGGGGACCGCGAACGCGCCGCCCATGCCGGTGGGGACGAGCAGGACGAGGACCAGCCAGAGCGGGGTGTGGGCGCCCAGCGGCAGCAGCACGAACATCGCCAGGGCCAGCACCGCCTGCCCGGCCACGATGACCCGGCAACGCCCGATCCGCTCCGCCATGCGCGGCGAGACGAGGTTCGTCGACGTGATGAGGACGGCCAGCGGCACGAACATCAGGCCCGCCGCGACGGCCGACATCCCGCGCAGCTGCTGGAAGTAGAGGCCCAGCAGGAAGACGACCCCGTAGAAGCCCGCGTTGACGGCGAAGCCGATCACCAGCGAGACGCCGACCTGCCGTTGCCGCAGCAGAGCGAGCGGGACCATGGGCGCGCCGTGCCGCTGCTCGGCGGCACGGAAAGCGAACCCGGCGGCGACGGCCAGGGCGGCGGCGCCGAGCACCGGGGCGCTGGTCCACCCCAGGTGACCGCCCTCGATCACGGCGAACGCGAGGCCCGCGAGGGCGAGTACGGCGGTGACCTGACCGACGAGGTCCAGAGGCGCCGGGCGCTTCGGGGAGGGGGCGGTGCGGGCGAGGAGGGCGAGGATCACGGCCCCGATGGGCAGGTTGAGGAGGAAGACCGCACGCCAGCCGGCCGCTTCGGTGAGCAGACCGCCGAGTACGGGCCCGGCGGCCATCGCGACGGAGCCGCCGACCGTCCACAGCGCGATGGCGCGCGCACGTCGCCTCGGGTCGTCGTAGGCCTGCCGGATCAGCGCGAGCGAGGCGGGCATGACGATGGCCGCGGCCCCGCCCTGCGCCGTACGGGCCGCGATCAGGGCGCCGATGCCGGGGGCCAGCGCGCAGGCCAGCGAGGCGAGGGTGAACAGGCCCACGCCCCAGGCGTACGCGCGCCGGGCTCCCGCCCGGTCGGCCAGGGCGCCCGCGGAGAGCATGAGGGCGGCGAACATCAGCGTGTACGCGTCGACGACCCATTGCAGGCCGGCCATGCCGCCGTGCAGGGAGGACCGGATGTCGGGCAGCGCGATGTTCACGGCGGACACGTCGACGGTGATGACGGTGAAGCCGAGGAGCGAGGCCAGGAGGGGCGCGAGGGCCGGGGAGCGGCGGGGGCCGGGGCGGGTGACGGTGGGGGTGGGGGTGGGGGTGGCTGGGGCGGTGAGGACAGCGGGGGCCGTGGAGACGGCGGGGGCTGGGGCGGCCGAGGTCGGCATGGGCGGGGCTCCTGGGGCGGGGGCGGTCAGGCAGGTAGGCAGGCAGGTGAGTGGGAGGGCTCAAGACTCCCGCCGCCCGGCCGCCCCCGGCAGACCGCGCCGTTCCTGGTCCTGACACACCCCCCCACGCCCCTCGTCCGCCGGGGACAATGGGCGGATGCCAGCACCACCAGAGGGAACAGAGCTCGGCCGGTACCTGCGCGCGAGGCGGGCGCAGGTCAGCCCCACCGACGCCGGGCTGCCCCCGGGCACCGGCCTCCGCCGCACCCCCGGGCTGCGCCGGGAGGAACTCGCCACCCTCGCCGGAGTCAGCGTCGACTACTACACGCGCCTGGAGCGGGGCCGCGAGACGAACCCTTCCCCCTCCGTGGTCGACGCCCTGGCCCGCGCCCTGCGGCTGAGCGGCGATGCCCACGAGCGGCTGCACGACCTCGCGGAGCTCGCGTCGGGCCGCCTCACCGAGCCCCGCCCCACCACCGACCGCACGGTCCGCGACTCCATCCTGCGGATGCTGGAGGCCCTGCGCCCGCTGCCCGCGTACGTGGTCAGCCGTCACAACGACCTGCTGGCCGCCAACCCGCCGGGCCGCAACCTCCTCCCCGGCATCTGGGACTGGCCCCCGGAGAAGCGCAACATCACGCGCTATCTCTTCCTGCACCCCGTGGGCCGCGCCCTCTACGTGCCGTGGGAGGAGACCGTCGCCAACTCGGTGGCGCATCTGCGCGCGGTCGGCGGCCTCGACACGGACTCGCCCGAGCTGGCCGCTCTGGTGGGCGAACTCCTCTTGAAGTCACCGGACTTCGCGCGCCTGTGGGAACGGTACGACGTGAAGGAGCGGGGCGGCGGCCTCAAGACCTTCGCGCATCCCAAGGTCGGCACGATGACCCTCACGTACGAGACCATGCAGCTCGCCCGGACGGGCGGTCAGCGTCTGGTCACCTACCAGGCGCCGGTCGGCACCGAGACCGAGGAAGCGATGCTGCGCCTGGACACGGCGGCCCGCGCGGGCACCCACCCCGGCCGCTGAGCCCTCGGTCCTCAGCCCTAGGTCATCAGCCCTCAGCGCCCCCCTCAGCCCTCCGCCCTCAGTCCTCCTCCTCGACCCCGCACGAGCTGCCGTTCTTCGGCATCTCGCCGTACAGCAGGAAGCCGTCCACCTTGGACCGCACGCACTTGGAGCCGGCGTAACCGGTGTGTCCGTCGCCCTTGTTGTCCAGGACGACCGCCGCCGAGCCGAGCCGCTTCGCGGTCTCCTCGGTCCAGCGGTAGGGCGTGGCCGGGTCGCCGCGGGTGCCGACGAGGAGGAAGTCGGGGCTCTTCACGTCGCGCACGTCGTCGCGGATGTAGTCCGTGCCGGGGGGCCGGCCGTAGCAGAACAGCACCGGCATCAGCATCGACCGGCCGAAGATGGCGGACGTCGACTCGAACTCCTCCTGGAGCTTGCCGACCTCCTTCTCCAGGCTGTCGGCGTCGGGCCGGTCCGGGTCGTCCGCGCAGTTCACGGCCATGAGCGCGGCGGCCATGTTGTCGGCGGGGACGTCCGCGGGCGCCCGCCCGGGCACCTTGCCAGTCCCGGAGAGGCCGTCGGTCGGGGGCTGCTGGGCCAGCGAGCCGCTCATCCGCAGCAGCGCCCTCGGGTCCCCGTCCGCGAGCAGCGCGCCCAGCGCCTGGGAGAGCGCGGGCCACGACTGCCTGCTGTAGAGCGCCTGGCCCAGTACGTCCACGACGTCCTGGCCGGTGAACTCCGCGCCGTCCGAGGACTGGAGCGGATACGTGTCCAGGCCCTTGACCAGTTCGGCCATGTTGCCGCGGGCCGCACGCGCGTCGGTGCCGAGCACGCACCCCGCGTTGTCCGTGCACCAGTCGATGAAGTTGTCGAGGGCGGTCTGCCGTCCCTCGGCGCTGACCAGGGCCTGTTCGGCGACGTCCTCGGTCAGCGTGTCCACGCCGTCGAGGACCATCCGGCCGACGTTCCCGGGAAACTGCGCGGTGTAGACGGCGCCGAGCCGCGTCCCGTACGAGAAGCCCAGGTAGTTGAGCTTCTTGTCGCCGAGCACCGCGCGCATGACGTCCATGTCCCGCGAGACGTTGACGGTCCCCACGTACGGCAGGACGGGGCCCGACTTCTTCTTGCACTCCTCGGATATCTTGCGCATCTCGTCGAGGACCGCGCCGGGGTCGTCGGAGTCCCCTTCCATCTCCGGCTCCTGCGCGCCCGCGTCTCCGCAGCTCACGGGTGAACTCTCGCCCACGCCACGGGGGTCGAAGGAGACGACGTCGTACCCCTTGCCGAGGTACTCGAACTCCTTCTGCGCGGCGAGCAGTCCGGACACGCCCGCGCCGCCGGGGCCCCCGAAGTTCAGGAGGAGCGAGCCGCGGGGCTTGCCGCTGGACTTGATGCGGATCATGGCCACCTCGACCTTGCCGCGGTCCGGTCGGGCGTAGTCGAGCGGGACGGTGATCTTGCCGCACCGGATGTTCTTGTCCTTGGGCACGGAGGTGGCGTCGGGGTCGGACATGAGGCCCGCCCCGTCGCCCTCACAGGCCGCCCACTTGATCTTCTGGGAGTAGTACCGGGAGAGGTCGGGCGAGGGTGCGGGCGAAGGCGAGGAGTCCCGCGACGGCTCGGCCGCAGCCGGTCCGGCAGCCGCGCTCACGCCCGGCAGCCAGGCTCCTGTCCCCATGACGGCCAGCGCTGTCACGCCGGCGAGTGCCACAGCTCCACGCACGGCAACCTCCCTGGGTCTGCCCCTCGATCACCCTAAGCGCGGGGCAGCGCCCCCGCCCGTTCAGGTGACAGTGCGTGACGCCCGCTACCCTGCGTGCCCGGCCGATGTCACTTTCCGTGCCCGTACAGCCCGGCGATCTCCGCCGCGAAATCCCGCTCGACGGCGTCCCGCTTCAGCTTCAGGGAGGGGGTGAGATGGCCGCTCTCCTCGGTGAAGTCCACGGGCAGCACGGCGAACCGCCGGATCGACTCGGCCCGTGAGACGAGCTTGTTGGCCTCGTCGACGGCGCGCTGCAAGGTCTCGTGCAGCTCGGCGTCGTCCACGAGACCGGCCGGGCCGGTGTACGTCTTCTTCTTCATGCGGCACCAGTGCGCGATGCCGTCCGCCTCCAGCGTGAGCAGGGCGGTGATGTAGGGCCGGTCGTCCCCGACGACCATGCACTGGCCGACCAGCGGGTGGGCCCGCAGCCAGTCCTCCAGCGGGGCCGGAGCGACGTTCTTGCCGCCGGTGGTGATGAGGATGTCCTTCTTGCGGCCGGTGATGGAGAGATAGCCGTCGGCGTCCAGGGTGCCGATGTCCCCGGTCGCGAACCACTCCCCCTGCGAGGCCACCGGACGCCCGGCCTGTCCGTCCCAGTACCCGCCGAAGACCTGGCCCCCGGCGAGCAGCACCTCGCCGTCGTCCGCGATCCGCACGCGCGTGCCCGGCAGCGGCCAGCCCACCGTGCCGAGGCGCGGCTTCAGCGGCGGGGTCACGGTCGCCGCCGCGGTGGTCTCGGTGAGGCCGTACCCCTCGAAGATCTCGATGCCGGCCCCCGCGTAGAAGGCGGCGAGGCGGCGGCCCAGCGGGGAGCCGCCGCAGATCGCGTACCGCACCTTGCCGCCGAGGGCCGCGCGGATCCGCCGGTAGACGAGCGGGTCGTAGAGCGCGCGGGCCAGCCGCAGCCCGAACGCCGGGCCGGGCCCGGTGCCGTGCTGCCGCGCCTCGACCGCCTCGCCGTAGCGGACGGCGATACGGGCCGCGCGGTCGAAGGAGGACGCGCGGCCCATCTTCTCCGCGGTCGCGCGCCCGGTGTTGAACACCTTCTCCAGGACGTACGGAATGGCGAGCAGGAAGGTGGGCCGGAAGCCGCTCAGATCCGCGAGCAGGTCCTCGGTCTGGATGCTGGGCGCGTGCCCGAGGCGGACCCGCGCCCGCAGGCAGCCGACGGCGACCATGCGCCCGAAGACGTGGGAGAGCGGCAGGAAGAGGAGCGTGGAGGCGGGCTCCTTGCTCACGGACTTGAAGACGGGGTGGAGCAGCTCGATGGCGTTGTCGACCTCGGCGAAGAAGTTGCCGTGGGTCAGGACACAGCCCTTGGGCCGCCCGGTGGTGCCGGAGGTGTAGATGAGCGTGGCCACGGAGTCGGGGCCCGCCTCGGCCCGCCGCCCCTCGACTTCCGCGTCGGAGATCCCCGCCTGCCGCCCCAGCTCGGCGAGCCGCCGTACGTCCCCCTTCTCGAAGGCCCACAGGTGCTCCAGGTCGGGCATCCGGTCCCGCTCCGGGCCGAGCGAGGCGGCGAGTGCCGAGGTCTCCACGGCGAGCGCGACGGCGCCGGAGTCCTGGAGTATCCACCGGGTCTGGTAGGCGGAGGAGGTCGGATAGACCGGCACGGTGACGAGCCCGGCCGCCCAGCCAGCGAAGTCGAGGAGCGTCCACTCGTACGTCGTGCGCGCCATGATGGCGAGCCGGTCCCCCGGGGTGAGCCCTTCGGCTATCAGCCCCTTGGCGACGGCGAGCACGTCGTCGGCGAACTCGGCGGCGGTCACGTCCCGCCACCGCCCGTCCGCGCCCTTGCGGGAGAGCACGGCTTCGGCGGGGGCCTCACGGGCGTTGTCGAAGGGGATGTCGGCGAGGGACCCGCTGCGGACGGCGGGGGCGAGCGGCGGCACGGAGACTTCGCGTACGGCCCCGTCGAGGTGGCGCAAGTGGGGCTCTACGAGCGCGGGCTGCGGGGAGGCGGGTGACATGGGTGGCGGCTCCTTGTCGGGCGGGGAGGGGCGGAGTCGGGGGCGAGGGGGCGAGGGGGGCGGTGCGGCGGGCGAGAGGCGCCCGGGGGCCGAGGGGTACGGGGGCCGAGGGGTACTGGGGCCGAGGGGTACGGCGGGAGCTGCCGGGGGAGGCGGCTTCGGATCAGTCCCGTTCCAGGATCGCCGTCACCCCCTGGCCGCCCGCCGCGCAGACGGAGATCAGCCCGCGCCCCGGAGCGCCCCGCTCGGCGAGCAGCTTCGCCAGGGTGGCGACGATCCGCGCGCCGGTGGCGGCGAAGGGGTGGCCGGTGGCGAGCGAGGACCCGGCGACGTTGAGCCGGTCCCGGTCCACGACCCCGAGCCCCCGCTTCTCCCAGGCGGCGAGCGTGGCGAGGACCTGCGAGGCGAACGCCTCGTGGATCTCGACGAAGTCGAAGTCCGCGAGCCCGAGCCCGGCCCGCTCCAGCATCCGGGGCACGGCGTGGGCGGGCGCCATCAGGAGCCCGTCCTCGCCGTCGGCGACATCACCCCCGACGAAGTCGACGGCGGCGGTCTCGTACGCGGTCAGGTAGGCCAGCGGTTCGAGTCCGCGCTCCTTGGCCCACTCGTCGCCGGCCAGCAGCGCGACGGCGGCGCCATCGGTCAGCGGGGTCGAGTTCCCGGCGGTCATGGTGGGGTTGGGCCCCTTGGTCCCGAAGACGGGCGACAGCTTCGCCAGCTTCTCGACGGTCGACCCGGGCCGCAGGTTCTGGTCCCGGTCAAGCCCCCGGAACGGCACGACGAGCCCGTCCAGGAGCCCCGTGTCGTACGCGGCCGCGAGCCGCTGGTGGCTGGTGGCGGCCAGTTCGTCCTGTGCCTCGCGCGTGATGCCCCACTTCTGGGCGGTGACGGCGGCGTGCTCGCCCATCGAAAGCCCGGTGCGGGGCTCGGCGTTGCGCGGGATGTCGGGCACGAGGTGCGAGGGCCGCACCCGGGCGAGCGCCTTCACGCGCTCCGCGGCCGACTTGGCGCGGCGGGCGGACAGGAGGATCTTCCGCACGGAGTCGTTGAGGCCGAGCGGGGCGTCGCTCGCGGTGTCGGCGCCGCCCGCCACGGCGGACTCCGTCTGCCCCAGGGTGATCTTGTTGGCGGCGGCGATGACGGCTTGCAGCCCGGTGCCGCAGGCCTGCTGGATGTCGTACGCGGGGGTGGTCGGCGCCAGGCGTGAGCCGAGGACGGTCTCGCGGGCGAGGTTGAAGTCCCGGCTGTGCTTGAGCACGGCGCCGGCGACGAACTCGCCCACGGCGCCCTCCCCCTCCAGGCCGTACCGCTCGACGAGTCCGTCGAGGGCGGCGGTGAGCATCTCCTGGTTGGACGCGGTCGCGTACGGACCGTCGGAGCGCGCGAAGGGGATGCGGCTGCCGCCGATGACCGCCACGCGGCGGGTGGTGGGCAGTTTCATGTCTCGACCAGCTCCTGACCCTTGAGTAACCTTACTCTGAAGTAAATTTACGACCGAGCTGGGAGTTGGACAATGGCCGACCGCTATCTGAACTTCACGGGCACCGCACCCGGCCGCTTCCTCACCCGGAAGCTCGGCCTGCCGCAGCCGTCGGCTCTGCACCGCTGGAGCCCGGAACGCCCCCACCTGGAGGGCGAGTTGCTCCACCTGACGGCGGGCGGCGAGTCCCCCCACACGGCGGAGCTGACCTCGGTCCTGGCGCGCACGCACCTCACACCCACTCCCGGCTCCTCGCGCCCCACGGCGGTCGTACTGGACGCGACGGGCCTGCGCGACACCCCTGACCTCGCCCTCGTGCACGCGGCCCTGCACCCCGTGGTGCGCTCGGTGGCGGAGAACGGCCGCGTGGTGGTCCTCGGCGCCCCCGTCTCGCCCTCCGACCACCACCAGGCGGCGGCACAGCAGGCGTTGGAGGGCTTCGTGCGCTCCCTGGGCAAGGAGCTGGGCCGGGGCCGTACGGCGACGCTGGTCCGCATGCGCTCGGCGGCAGCCGCGGAGTCGACGCTGCGTTTCCTGCTCTCGCCCAGGTCGGCGTACGTGAGCGGCCAGGTGATCGAGGTCGGGGAAGCGGAGCACGGGCCCCTCGACTGGGACCGCCCCCTCGCGGGCCGCACGGCACTCGTCACCGGGGCCGCGCGCGGGATCGGCGAGGCGGTGGCGGAGGTCCTGGCCCGGGACGGCGCGCAGGTGGTCGTCCTCGACGTGCCGTCCGCGCGGCAGGACCTGGTACGGGTCGCCGAGCGGCTCGGCGGTACGGCGCTTGCGCTGGACATCACGGCCGACGACGCCGGTGAGCGCATGGCTTCGGCGCTGGCTCCCGGCGGTCTGGACGTCCTCGTCCACAACGCGGGCATCACGCGGGACCGCAAGCTGGCCAACATGCCGGCGGACCGCTGGAACCCGGTTCTGGACGTGAACCTGACGAGCGTGCTGCGCACGACGGACGCGCTGCTCAAGTCCGGGACGCTGAATCGGGGCGGGAGCGTCGTGGCCACGGCGTCGATCGCGGGGATGGCGGGGAACGTCGGGCAGACGAACTACGCCGCGAGCAAGGCGGGGATCATCGGCCTCGTGCGGGCTCTGGCGCCGGGGGCGCTGGAGGAGTACGGGGTGAGCGTGAACGCGGTGGCGCCGGGGTTCATCGAGACGAAGATGACGGCGGCGGTCCCGCTCTTCATCCGGGAGGCGGGCCGCCGGATGAACTCCCTCGGACAGGGCGGCCTCCCGGTGGACGTGGCCGAAACCACGGCCTGGCTCTCCTCCCCCGCGTCGGCGGCCGTGACGGGCCAGACGATCCGGGTCTGCGGCCAGAGCCTGCTGGGCGCGTAGCTCTCACCTCGACGGGGTTCCGGGGGAGGCTGGCACCTCCGGGCCTTGAGGCGTTCCGGCGGGGATGGGATGACGATCTCCTCCACCAAACCCGCCAAACCCGCCAAACCCACCAAGCCCGGCAGGCGCGCCCCCCACACCCGATGGACGCACGCCTCACGGCACTTGGTCCGCCGAACTCCCCGGGCACACGCGGCACTGGGCCCGCCGAACGCCCCGGACACACACGGCACTTGGTCCACCGAACGCCCGGGTACACGCGGCACTTGATTTGCCGAACGCCCGGGCACACACGGCCCTTGACCCCACGACCCTCCGACCGACCGGCGCCCCAGGGCACTTGACCTCGCTGAACGACCCGACACACACGACCTCGACCCCACGGCCCCCCGAACGACGGGCCGGCGCCCCCGCGTACTCGGCGCCACCGAACAACTCCACACACGCGACCCCCGACCCCACACCCCTCCGAACGACCGCCATCCCTGGGTACTTGACCTCGCTGCACAACCCGGCACACACGCCCCCGACCCCACGGCCCCCCGAACGACCGACCAGCGCCCCCGCGCACTCGGCGCCGCACCCCAGCCCCCTGGGGAGCGGGGCGGGGAGCGGGGTGCGGTCGCTCCCCGTATCCCGACCCCCGAAAGGCCCTCATGCTCGCCCCCCTTCTTCTTCGCGGCGCGATTCTCTCTCCGTTCAAGCGGCCCCGGCCCGACGCCGGGCTTCCCGGCTCGCGTCCCAGCGTCAGGGGGCTGCGGGCCGACGCGGGGCGTCTCGCCGACTACTCCCGGCTCTGCGGCTACCGCACCGCCCCGCACGTCCTCCCCCTCACCTATCCCCACGTCCTCGGCTTCCCCCTGGCCATGCGCCTCATGACCACCCGCGCCTTCCCGCTGCCGCTCCTCGGGCTGGTCCACACGTCCATCGAGATCACCCAGCACCGCGCCCTGACCACGGCGGACGCCCTCGAACTCTCCGTGCACGCATCGAAGTTGAGCCCGCACCGGCGCGGCACCGAAGCCACCCTCGTCACCGAGGCACGCGTCGACGGCACCCCCGTATGGACCTCCAGCAGCACCTACCTGGCCCGTCACCGCACCTCCGCGGGCCCCTCGCCGCAGCAGCCCGCCGGCGACCCGCTTCCCGCCCTCGCCGAGTGGCCGCTCCCCGGGGACCTCGGCCGCCGCTACGGCGCCGCCTCGGGTGACCGCAACCCCATCCACCTGCACCCGGTCACCGCACGGCTCCTCGGCTTCCCCCGGGCCATTGCCCACGGCATGTGGACCGTGGCCCGCTGCCTCGCGGAGTACGACGTCCCCGAAGCGGCCCACGCCCAGGCGGAGTTCAAGGCCCCCGTCCTGCTCCCCGGCACGGTCACCTACGCGGCCGACGGCCCGGACTTCCAGCTCCGGAGTCGCGGCACCGGCTCCCGGGGCGACGCGATCCACCTCACCGGATCCCTCCGCCCGCTCCCCTAGACGGCGCCCCTAGACGGCTCCCGCCGCTACGGGGTCCACCGCCGCCCCTCCATCAACTCACCGAGCCCCGCCCACGCGAAGTTCATCAGCGTCGCCGCCGCCTCCTTGGCGGACACCGACGCGTCACCGTTCGCCCACCCGGCGAGCGACTCCGCCGCGCCCACCAACGCCTGCGCGAGGCCCGCGACCTCCCGTTCCGCGAGCTCCGGCTTCCGGTGCGCCTCCCGTGCCGCCTCCGCGATCAGGGACGTCACGAACGCCACGATCTCCTCGCGCATCACCGCCACCTCGGCGGCGAACGGCTCCCCCTGCGTCCGCGCCTGGTGGTGCAGGACCACCCACGCGTCGGGGCGCTCGGCGGTGTGCGTGAAGAAGGCCCGCAGCCCGTCCCACAACTGCCGGTCGGCGGGCCCGCCCCCGCTCACCCCGCCCCGTACGGCCGCGACCAGAGCGGCGGCCTCCCGGCGGATGCACGCGGTGAACAGCTCTTCCTTGGAGTTCAGGTACAGGTACACCAGCGGCTTTGAGACCCCCGCGACCTCCGCGATCTCGTCCATGGAGGCAGCGCGGTACCCCCGCTGCCCGAAGATCCGTACGGCGGCGTCCAGCATCTGCTGCTCCCGCACGGCCCGCGGCATCCGCTTCTGCCGCTTCCCCGCGGTGCCACCGGCCGCCCCGCCGGCCGCCCCGGCCTTCACTTCGCCCACCCCGGCGCCCGCCTTCCACACCACCTGTGCACAGAGAGGACCAGCCTACGGTCGGCACCGGAGGACCCCCCGGCCAGGATTACGCCCGGCACCCGCCGACCCCACCAGCCGCGCCACCGGTCGCCACCCGGCACCAAGAGCCGCCGCACGCGATGACGCCGCATGACGCCGCATGACGCCAGATGGCGCCAGATGACACCAAGTGGCACCACCCTCCCCACCCACACCACCAGAGGAACCCCCGTCCCTCACCCTGACGCCACGCGACCCGAACCGACACCACCAGCATTTCCGCAGGTCAGGAGGCCAACAGCACACCCAGCCCCACATCCGTCCCCACCTAAGGCGCCACCCCACTTGCGCATGGCGCCATGATGGTGCCATGATGACGTCATGGACCTCACCCCGTATGTCGACACCCTCCGCCGCGAACTCGCGGTGGCCGCCGAGGCCGGCGGGGACGAAGCGCGCGAGCTGGCCGACCGCCTCACCGCTCCCCTGGAGTCGGCGACGCGGCTGACCATGCTCAACGTGCTCTCGGCCGCGATGGACGAGATCACCCGCGAACTCGCCCCGGGCTCCGTCGACGTACGGCTGCGTGGTCTCGACCCCGACTTCGTGGTGACGCTGCCGTCCACCGACGGTGGCGCCATGGCGGAGCCGACCGCCCCCGTCGAACCGTTCAGGGCGCCGGCCTCGATCCCGGCCGAGGGGGACGAAGGCGGCACCGCCCGCGTCAACCTCCGTCTGCCGGCCCACCTCAAGGCCCGCGCCGAAGGGGCCGCGGGGCGCGAGGGCCTCTCGGTCAACGCGTGGCTGATCCGCGCCGTCTCGGCCGCGGTCGACGGAGACGCCCGGCCGCGCACCCCACAGACGCAGAAGACCCCGACGATCGGACAGAGCGTCACGGGCTGGGTGCGCTAGCCACGCCCCCGCGCCGCACGACCCCGCACCACCCTCCCGGCGCGTCACCCACACCACGCGTCACCCACACCACGTCCCACCAGCGGGGACGCCCCAGAGACCCAAGAGGACGGGACAGCCATGCCTTCTTTCGAGACTCCCGAACCGATCTCGGCCACGGCGCACGTGGGCGCAGGATCCATCCAGTTCACCGCGAGCGACCGGTCCGACACCGTCGTCGAGGTCAAGCCGCACGACCCGAAGAAGGACAAGGACGTACGGGCCGCCGAGCAGACCGAAGTGGCGTACGGCGGTGGTGTCCTGACCGTCAAGACCAAGGAGCGCCGCCTCATCGGCCCGTCCGGCGCGGTCGACATCACGGTCGGCCTGCCCGCGGGCTCGCACGCCGAGGTGACCGGCTCCTGGACCCACGTGTTCGGTGAGGGCCGGCTCGGCGAGGTCCGCGTGAAGGCATCGGTCGGCGACGTCCGCCTCGACACCACCGGGCCGCTCCAACTGACCGCGTCCCACGGCTCGATCAGCGTCGACCGGGTCGAGGGCGCCGCCGAGATCACCACCAGCTCCGGCAGCGTCCGCGTCGGTCTCCTCGACGGCACCGCCGTACTGAAGAACTCGCACGGCAGCACGACCATCGGCACCGCGACCGGCGACCTGCGGGTGAGCGGGGCCAACGGCAACATCGACATCGAGCGTGCCGAGGGGTCGGTCACCGCGACCAACGCCCACGGCGTCCTGCGCGTCGGCGAAGTCGTCCGCGGGACGGTCCAGTTGGAGACGAACTACGGCGCCATCGAGGTGGGCATCCGCCGGGGCACGGCCGCCTGGCTGGACGTCAGCTCGGAGAAGGGGCAGGTGCGCAACACGCTCACCGCGTCCGACGTCCCGGAGGAGACCGAGGACACGGTCAAGATCCACGCCCGCACCAAGCACGGCAACATCGAGCTCCGCCACTCCCGCACCTGAGAGCCCCTACGCCTGAGAGCCCCTACGAGCGAGAGCTTCTAGGCCCGAGAGCCCCTTCGTCCGAAAGCCCCTCCGCCTCAGACCGCACCTACCTGAGAGCGCCCACACCCAAGGGCGCACGCGCCGCCTGAGCAACGGCCCCGCAGACGCATCCCCACCCCACCACCTCACCGCCTTCATAAGGAGGACCCCATGCCTTCATCTGTCATGTCCACATCCGGCCAGGACGGCACTCCCCCGGCAGCCGCAACCGCCGTCTCCGCCACCGGACTGCGCAAGGCGTACGGCGACAAGACGGTCCTGGACGGCATCGACCTGCACATCCCGGCGGGCACGGTGTTCGCCTTGCTGGGACCGAACGGGGCCGGCAAGACCACCGCCGTGAAGATCCTGTCCACGCTCATCACCGCCGACGGGGGCCAGGCCCAGGTCGGCGGCCACGACCTCACCACGCACCCCCAGGCCGTGCGGACGGCGATCGGGGTCACCGGCCAGTTCTCCGCGGTCGACGGTCTGATCACCGGCGAGGAGAACATGCTCCTGATGGCCGACCTGCACCACCTGCCCAAGCAGGAAGGCCGCCGGGTCACCGCCGACCTCCTGGCCCGCTTCGACCTCACCGAGGCCGCCAAGAAGCCCGCCTCCACCTACTCCGGCGGCATGAAGCGCCGCCTGGACATCGCCATGACCCTGGTCGGCAGCCCCCGCATCATCTTCCTGGACGAGCCCACCACCGGCCTGGACCCCCGCTCCCGGCACAACATGTGGACCATCATCCGCGAGCTGGTCACCAGCGGGGTGACCGTCTTCCTCACCACCCAGTACCTCGAAGAAGCCGACGAGCTGGCCGACCGCATCGCCGTCCTGAACGACGGCAAGATCGCCGCCGAAGGCACCGCCGACGAACTCAAACGCCTCATCCCCGGCGGCCACATCCGTCTGCGCTTCACCGACCCCACCGCCTACAAGGCAGCCGCCGCAGCCCTCGACGGAACCACCCGCGACGACGACGCGCTCTCCCTGACCATCCCCAGCGACGGCACCCAGCGCGAGCTGCGCTCCATCCTCGACTGGCTGGACGCGGCCGGTGTCGAGGCCGACGAACTCACCGTCCACACCCCCGACCTCGACGACGTCTTCTTCGCCCTCACCGGCCCCACCGACATCCCCGCGCAGCACGCCCAGAACAAGGAGAACGCCCGATGAGCTCCCTCGCCCTCGCCGTCCGCGACTCGTCCACGATGCTGCGCCGCAACCTCCTGCACGCCCGGCGCTACCCTTCCATGACGCTTCAGCTGCTGCTCACCCCGATCATGCTGCTCCTGCTCTTCGTCTACCTCTTCGGCGACGTGATGAGCGCGGGCATCGGCGGGGGCGGCGCGGACCGCTCCGAGTACATCGCCTACATCGTTCCCGGCATCCTCCTGATGACCATCGGCGGCGCCGTGGTCGGGACCGCGGTGTCCGTCTCGATGGACATGTCCGAAGGGATCATCGCCCGCTTCCGCACCATGGCCATCCACCGCGGGTCCGTGCTCATCGGGCACGTCATCGGCAGCGTGCTCCAGTCGGTCCTGAGCGTGGTCTTCGTGGGCGCCGTCGGCGTGGCCATCGGCTTCCGCTCCACCGGTGCCGGCCCCCTGGAGTGGCTGGCCGCGTTCGGCCTGCTCGTGCTCTTCTCCCTGGCGCTGACCTGGATCGCGGTCGGCATGGGTCTGGTCAGCCCGAACGCCGAGGCCGCCAGCAACAACGCCATGCCGCTGATCCTGCTGCCGCTGTTCTCCAGCGCCTTCGTCCCCGTCGACTCGATGCCGGGCTGGTTCCAGCCGATCGCCGAGTACCAGCCCTTCACCCCCACCATCGAGACCCTGCGCGGCCTGCTCCTCGGCACCGAGATCGGCCACAACGGCTGGCTCACCCTCGCCTGGTGCCTCGCGCTCTCCGTGCTCGGCTACTTCTGGTCGAAGGCGGCCTTCAACCGCGACCCGAAGTGACCGCCGGGCCCCGTGCCCACCCCCCGCACGACAACGTGCCCCCGCCCTCGGTCGGTGACCGAGGACGGGGGCACGTTCGCCACGAGCGGGGGGACGTCAGACGGTGGCAGGCACCGGCCGCCGCTCGTCGGCGGGCTCATCGGCGGGGGCGGGCTCGTCGAACGTGTCGAGCGGCGAGGCCGAAGCCCTCTCGTAGGCGTCACGGTCGAGGATCTTCTCGCGGGCGGCGACGATCACCGGGACGGCCGCCTGACCTGCGACGTTCGTGGCCGTGCGCATCATGTCCAGGATCGGGTCGATCGCGAGCAGCAGGCCCACGCCCTCCATCGGCAGACCCAGCGTGGAGAGGGTCAGCGTCAGCATGACGGTGGCACCGGTCAGACCGGCCGTGGCGGCCGAGCCGACCACCGAGACGAAGGCGATGAGCAGGTACTCCTTGATGCCCAGCTGCACGTCGAAGATCTGCGCGACGAAGATCGCGGCGATCGCCGGGTAGATCGCGGCGCAGCCGTCCATCTTCGTGGTGGCGCCGAACGGCACCGCGAAGGACGTGTACTCCTTCGGGACGCCGAGGCGCTCGGTGACCTTCTGGGTGACCGGCATCGTGCCGACCGAGGAGCGCGAGACGAAGGCCAGCTGGATCGCGGGCCAGGCGCCCTTGAAGAACTGGAGCGGGTTGACCTTGGCGACCGTGGAGAGCAGCAGCGGGTAGACGCCGAACATCACCAGGGCGCAACCGACGTAGATGTCGGCGGTGAACGTCGCGTACTTGCTGATCAGGTCCCAGCCGTAGTCGGCGATGGCGAAGCCGATGAGGCCGATGGTGCCGATCGGGGAGAGCTTGATGACCCACCACAGGGCCTTCTGGAGCAGCGCGAGGACGGACTCGCTCAGGTCCAGGATCGGCTGCGCCTTGTCACCGATCTTCAGTACGGCGATGCCGGCGACGGCGGCCATGAAGACGATCTGGAGGACGTTGAGCTCGGTGAACGGCGTGACGACGTCCGTCGGGATGATGCCGGTGAGGAAGTCGATCCAGGAGCCCGAAGTCTCCGGCTTGGAGCCGTCCTTCGGGGTGAGGCCGGTGCCGGCGCCCGGGTTCGTGATGAGGCCGATCGCGAGGCCGATGACGACCGCGATCAGCGACGTGATCATGAACCAGACCAGCGTCTGCGACGCGAGCCGCGCGGCGTTGTTGACCTTACGCAGGTTGGTGATCGACACCAGGATGGCGAAGAAGACGAGCGGGGCGACCGCCAGCTTCAGGAGCCCGATGAAGGTGCTTCCGACCTTGTCCAGGGTGGTGACGAGCCAGGACACGTCCTGGCTGCGGGCCAGCCAGCCGAGCAGGACACCGAGGACCAGACCGCCGAGGATCTGGGCCCAGAAGGGCAGCTTGAGGAAGTTGGGTATCCGGGAGCCGGACTTCGGCTGCTCGACCGCGGGGGTCGGGGATACGGGGGAGTTCGCGGACACGGACACACTCCGGGTAAGGGCGGGGGACGTGAGGGAGCGGCGACCGCGAAGGGGTCAGACGGAACGGCCTTGAGGGCGCCGCTGCAATGCAGATGTCACTTGGTGCTGGTCGCTCGCGCGGTTCAACGACGGCGACGACAGGCCGCGGACATGCAGCGGCAGAGATCGACATGCAGGCGCGCCACGAGCGGGACGCTCATGGCGATGCGGTGCGCGGCTGCTGTCTTCATGTCGAACACGTTAACACTTGAACTTTGAGAACATCAAAGGTCTTGTTTGAGGTAGACGAGGCCAATCAGAGGCGCAGGCACCCCCGGGACGCGAAAAACCCCGGTGCCGGAGCGATTGCTCCGGCACCGGGGCCGAGTTTTCCGAGGGGTCCCTGTGACGAACCTTACGGCTGCGCCCGCAGACGCGGGATCAGGACCGGGAGTGCGACACGATCACGGCGCGGGGTCAGGGCCGGGAGGCGCGGGCGGCGTCGTCGGCCAGGTCCTCCTGGGTGCGGTTCGCCTCCAGGTTGGCCTTGGTGCGCTCGACGCGCTCGACGACCTGGATCGACGCCCGGTCGCGCTCCTTGCGCAGCACCACGAAGCTGATGGGCGCGGAGATGACGAGGGCGAGCAGGAGCACCCAGAGGAGGTTCGAGTCCCCGAGGCCCTTCGGCAGGATCCCGGCGTAGACAAGTCCCCAGACCGCGAAAAAGCAGCCCACGAAGACCCCGAGGCGCATCAGCGTGTAGCGGAGCATGTCAATCCACTCTTCCGTTCCGAAATGGGCCCGAGTAGGACGAGCCCCTCCAGTGAAGCATGGGAGGGGCCGCGCCCAGCAGGGGGGTGAACCCTCAGCCGAGCGGAAGCAGCATGGTGATGTCGTCGCGGTCGTCGCCGGGGGCGACGCGGATCGCGTCGGGCACGCGTCCGACCTCCTTGTATCCGCAGGACGCGTAGAACCGGTCGACCCCGGTGCCGCCCCGGCAGGTCAGCCGGATCGCCTCGATGCCGTCGATCCCCCGGGCGGCGTCGGCCGCCGCGGCCATCAGGTCGCGTCCATAGCCCTTGCCCTGGTGCCGGGGGTGCACCATCACGACGTACAGCCAGAGCCAGTGCTTCATCAGGCGGTGGGAGTTGTACGCGAGGAAGGCGGTGGCGGCGACGGCGCCGTCCTCGTCGTGACCGACGAGGAGCCGGGTGCGTCCGTCGCTCAGCTCGGTCAGGCGCTTGAGCCACTCGGGCCGGATGTCGTCGACCGTGACGGGCGGCACGAATCCGACCGCCCCGTCGGCGTTGGACACGTCGACCCAGAGGGCGAGGACGCCGTCGCGGAGTGCGGGATCAATCTCCGGGTCCAGCCGGAAGGTAAGTGCCATAGAGCAAGATTAACCATTACGGGCCCACCGCCTCAAACGCGTTCCGCATCCCGGACAGGACGGCACGCGGCGCGAACGCGCTGAGCCCCGGCCTGGAGAGGCCGGGGCTCAGCGCGTGCGTGCGTTCGTGCGGGCCCGCGTACGGGGCAGCGGGTCGTCAGACCCGCATCGCCTGCGGCGTCTCCCGGAGCGAGAGGTCGGGTCCCTCGTACTCGCGGATCGACTCGTAGCGGGTGTTGCGCTCCACGGGGCGGAAGCCCGCCTCGCGGATGAGGTCGAGCAGGTCGTCGCGGGTCAGCTTGTTCGGCGTACCGAAGTTGTCCGCGTCATGCGTGATCTTGTACTCGACGACCGAGCCGTCCATGTCGTCCGCGCCGTGCTGGAGCGCGAGCTGCGTCGTCTGGAGGCCGTGCATGACCCAGAAGACCTTGACGTGCGGGACGTTGTCGAAGAGCAGCCGCGAGACCGCGAAGGTCTTCAGGGCCTCCGCGCCCGACGCCATGGTGGTCCGCGCCTGGAGGCGGTTGCGGACCTTGCCGTCCTTCATGTCCACGAAGTCGTGCTGGTAGCGCAGCGGGATGAAGACCTGGAAACCACCGGTCTCGTCCTGGAGTTCGCGCAGCCGCAGCACGTGGTCGACCCGGTGCCGGGGCTCCTCGATGTGGCCGTACAGCATCGTGCACGGGGTCTTGAGACCCTTCTCGTGCGCGAGCCGGTGGATGCGCGACCAGTCCTCCCAGTGGGTGCGGTGGTCCACGATGTGCTGGCGGACCTCCCAGTCGAAGATCTCCGCGCCGCCGCCGGTCAGGGACTCCAGGCCCGCCTCGATGAGCTCGTCGAGGATGTCGGAGGCCGACATGCCCGAGATCGTCTCGAAGTGGTGGATCTCCGTGGCCGTGAACGCCTTCAGGGACACGTCCGGGAGCGCCTTCTTGAGCTCGCTCAGCGAACGCGGGTAGTAGCGCCACGGCAGGTTCGGGTGCAGGCCGTTGACGATGTGCAGCTCGGTGAGGTTCTCGCCCTCCATCGCCTTGGCGAGGCGGACGGCCTCCTCGATGCGCATCGTGTACGCGTCCTTCTCGCCCGGCTTGCGCTGGAACGAGCAGTAGGCGCACGAGGCGGTGCACACGTTGGTCATGTTGAGGTGACGGTTGACGTTGAAGTGCACGACGTCGCCGTTCTTGCGCGTGCGCACCTCGTGGGCGAGACCGCCGAGCCAGGCGAGATCGTCCGACTCGTAGAGCGCGATGCCGTCCTCGCGGGACAGCCGCTCACCGCCCCGGACCTTCTCCTCCAGCTCGCGCTTGAGCCCAGCGTCCATACCCCGGCCGCCTCTCCATGTCTCTATGTCTGCGTATGTCAAGCCCCGCCCACGGTACGCCTACGCTTCTTCCGGCAGCTCCCCGACCCGGTTCTCCCACTTCGTGGAGAGCACGATCGTCGTGCGGGTCCTGGAGACGCCCTTCGTGCCGCTCAGCCGGCGGATCGTCTTCTCCAGGCCGTCCACGTCACTGGCCCGGACCTTGAGCATGTACGAGTCGTCGCCCGCGATGAACCAGCAGTCCTCGATCTCGTGCAGGTCCTTCAGGCGCCGCGCCACGTCCTCGTGGTCGGCGGCGTCCGAGAGGGAGATGCCGATGAGGGCGATGACGCCCAGACCGAGCGAGGCGGAGTCCACGGTCGCGCGGTAGCCGGTGATGACACCCGCCGCTTCGAGGCGGTTGATCCGGTCCGTGACGCTCGGGCCGGAGAGGCCGACGAGCCGGCCCAGTTCGGCGTACGAGGCCCTGCCGTTCTCGCGCAGGGCCTGGATGAGCTGCCTGTCCACGGCGTCCATAGGTGCGATGCCTTTCATTATTCAGCGATACCGCGAGTCTATGTGTAGAATCTAAGGCGCAACAGGGTTTGGACCCTGTGAATCTTTCGGGATTTCAGCAGATCAACAACGATTGTTCAGACGATCTTTCAGGAGTGAGACACCCCGTGTACTCGATCGAGATGGCCTACGCCCGGATGCGCGAGCTGCAGGACCTGGCCAACCGCTCGCGTGCCCACCAGCCCACCCCGCCCAAGGCGGCCGCGCGCCACACGCGGCGCGCCGCCAAGAAGCGCTAACCCCCCGAAGGGGCGGAGCCTGAACCGAGCTCCCCCTTCCACCGGCGGTACAGCCGATGCGGCACCCCTGCCGCGTCGAGCGTCCGCCCGGCGACGAAGTCCACCAGATCCTGGATGTGCGTCGCCCCCGCGTAGAACGCCGGAGAGGCGGGCAGCACCACGGCGCCCGCCTCGTCCAGCGTCACCAAGTGCTTCAGCGTCTGCCCGTTCAGGGGCGTTTCCCGTACGCAGACGACGAGCCTGCGGCCTTCCTTGAGCGTCACGCTCGCCGACCGCTGCAACAGGTCCTTCGAGAGCCCGAGCGCCACCCCGGCCACGCAGGCCGTGGACGCGGGCACGATCAGCATCCCCTTGGTCGCGTACGACCCGGACGAGGGACCGGCGGCCAGATCACCGGCCGGCCAGTACCGCACGCCGTCCACCGGCACGTCGAAGGTCTCCGGCTTGCCGTCGGCGCCCCGGCCGAGCCACTCCCGCAGATCCTCCTGCCAGTGGGCGTCCCGGAAGGCGATGCCCGTCTCGTCGAGGATCGTCAGCCGCGAGGCCCGCGAGACCACCAGGTCCACGCTCTCCCCGGCCGCGAGCAGCGCCCGCAGCACGGCTGCGGCATACGGGGTCCCCGATGCCCCCGAGACCCCCACGATCCAAGGCTTACGCTGCGTATCTCCTGGCTTCACACCGTGAGCCTAGACGGTCAGACCGCGCACCAGCAGATCGAGCAGCGCGCACACGAACAGGGCGATGCCGATGAAGCCGTTGACCTGGAAGAAGGCGCGGTTGAGCCGCGAGAGGTCGTGGGGCTTCACGATCGAGTGCTCGTAGACGAACGCTCCGGCGACGATCACGAGTCCGAGCCAGAGGAACGGTCCCGCGCCGGTGTCCGCGGCGTACCAGGCGAACAGCGCGGTGGTCACGAGGTGGCAGCCGCGGGCGCCCCGGACGGCGGCGGGGATGCCGAACCGCGCGGGCACCGACTTCACGCCGACCTCGCGGTCCGTCTCCACGTCCTGGCAGGCGTAGATCAGGTCGAAGCCGCCGATCCAGACGCCGACCGCGAGCCCGAGGATGACGGCCTGCCAGGACCACTCGCCGGTGATCGCGATCCAGGCGCCGACCGGCCCCATGGCCTGCGCGAGACCGAGGATGGCCTGCGGGAAGTTCGTGAACCGCTTGCCGTAGGGGTAGACGACCATCGGGATCACCGCGATGGGCGCGAGCGCCAGGCAGAGCGGGTTGAGCAGGGCCGCGGCGCCCAGGAACACGACGAGCGCGACCAGCGCGCCGGTCCAGGCGGACTTCACCGAGACGGCACCCGTGACGAGCTCGCGGTGCGCGGTGCGCGGGTTACGGGCGTCGATCTCCCGGTCGATGATGCGGTTGGCGGCCATGGCGAAGGTGCGCAGGCCGACCATGCAGATCGTGACCAGGAGCAGCCGGCCCCAGTGGATGTTCCCGTCCAGCTGGAACATCGCGGTCAGCGCGGCGATGTACGCGAAGGGCAGCGCGAACACCGAGTGCTCGATCATGACCAGCCGCAGGAAGGCCTTGACCTTGCCGGGCGGGGCGGGCTCGGGCCCGAAGAGTTCCGGAGTCGCTGAATCAGCACTCATCTTTAGAGCCCGTACTCCTTCCAGCGGCGGTCGACCTTCGACGCCGTCTCCGGGTCGGACTCGACCATGTTCGGCCAGCCCCCGTCCCGGGTGTAGCCCTCCTCGGGCAGCTTCTTCGTCGCGTCGATGCCCGCCTTGCCGCCCCAGAACTGCTGGTAGGAGGCGTGGTCGAGATGGTCGACGGGACCTTCGGCCACCGTCAGGTCGCGCGCGTAGTCGGTGTTGCCGAGCGCGCGCCAGGAGACCTCGTGCAGGTCGTGGACGTCGCAATCCTTGTCCACGACCACGATCAGTTTGGTCAGCGACATCATGTGGGCGCCCCAGATGGCGTGCATGACCTTCTGCGCGTGCTTGGGGTACTTCTTGTCGATCGAGACGATCGCGCAGTTGTGGAACCCGCCGGACTCCGGCAGGTGGTAGTCCACGATGTCCGGGACGATCACCTTGAGGAGCGGCAGGAAGAACCGCTCGGTGGCGCGGCCGAGGGGCCCGTCCTCCGTGGGCGGGCGGCCCACGACGATCGACTGGAGCAGCGGACGCTTGCGCATCGTCACGCAGTCGATCTTCAGGGCGGGGAACGGCTCCTGCGGGGTGTAGAAGCCGGTGTGGTCGCCGAAGGGGCCCTCCGGCAGCATCTCGCCCGGCTCCAGCCAGCCCTCGATGACGACCTCGGCGTGCGCCGGGACCTGGAGCGGGACCGTCTTGCAGTCGACCATCTCCACGCGCTTGCCCTGGATGAACCCGGCCAGCATGTACTCGTCCATGTCGCCGGGCAGCGGCGCGGTCGAGGCGTACGTGACGGCGGGCGGACAGCCGAAGGCGATCGCCACGGGGAGCTTCTCGCCCCTGCGGGCGGCCACCTGGTAGTGGTTGCGGCTGTCCTTGTGGATCTGCCAGTGCATGCCGATGGTGCGCTTGTCGTGGCGCTGGAGGCGGTACAGACCGAGGTTGCGCACCCCGGTGTCCGGGTCCTTGGTGTGGGTCAGGCCCAGGTTGAAGAAGGAGCCGCCGTCCTCGGGCCAGGTGAAGAGCGCGGGCAGCTTCTCCAGGTCGACGTCGTCGCCGGTGAGCACGGTCTCCTGCACGGGCGCGTTGTCGGACTTCACCTTCTTCGGCGGGACGTGCGTCATCGCGCCGAGCTTCCCGAAGGCCTCGCGCACGCCGACGAAGCCGTGCGGCAGCTCCGGCTTGAGGAGGCCGCCGATCTTGTCGCTGATCTCGGCGTACGACTTCAGGCCGAGCGCCTTCAGGAGGCGGCGGTCCGTGCCGTACACGTTCATCGCGAGGGGCATCGCCGAGCCGCGCACGTTCTCGAAGAGGAGCGCGGGGCCGCCGGCCTTCTGGACGCGGTCGGTGATCTCGCCGACCTCCAGATACGGATCGACCTCGGCCTTGATGCGCTTGAGATCGCCCTCGCGCTCCAGTGCACGGAGCAGGGAGCGAAGATCGTCGTAAGCCATGCGTTCCAGTATCGGTCACCGGCTACCCTGGCCCCGTCACCGGGGCTCGTACGCCGCCCTTCCTTCGTCGCTTGGGGAATCGCGCCACCATGCTCAGGTATCTGCCGTTCCTGCTGGTCCTGGCCGTGTGGATCTACGCCTTCATCGATGTCCTGAACACTCCGGAAAAGGAGATCAGGCATCTGCCGAAGGTGGTGTGGGTCATCATCGTGCTGCTCTTCGGGGAAGTCCTCCTCGGCCCGATCGCCTGGTTCGCCACCGGCAAGGTCCGCAAGACCCCTGCCGCGGGGGGTGGCCCGCGCGCCGGGCGCGGCGGACAGTGGGTGGCACCGGACGACAACCCCGAGTTCCTGAAGTCCCTCGGGGACGAGGACCCGGGCAAGGACCCCGACGAGAAGAAGCGGGACAAGGGCACGGAGAGCTGATGATGGAACTGCGGCTGCTCGTCACCTTCGAAAAGGTCGCGTCGGTACTCAGCTTCACGCAGGCCGCGGCCGAGCTGAAGTACGCCCAGTCCAGCGTCACCAGCCAGATCCGCGCCCTGGAGTCCTCGCTCGGCGCCGAGCTCTTCGACCGGCTCGGCAGCCGCATCCGGCTCACGGAGGCCGGCGAGCGCCTGCTCCCCTACGCCCGGCAGATCATCGAGCTGACGGACGAGGCGCGGGCCGCGGTCGTCGACGCCGGAGAGCCGAGCGGTGCCATCGCGGTCGGCACGATGGAGTCCCTGACGTCCTACCGGCTGCCCCCGCTGCTCGAACTCTTCCACCACCGCTACCCCAAGGTGCAGCTCTCGCTGCGCCCCACGCTGGGCGACGAGACCCGCCAGGCGCTGCGGCAGGGGACGTACGACGTCGGGTTCCTGATGGAGCGGGAGACCGAGCACGCGGGCCTGGAGACCGAGGTCCTCGCCGAGGAGCCGCTGGTCCTGGTCTGCGCGCCGACGCATCCGCTGGCCGGGCACGGCGGGGACTCGCTCGCCACCGGCGATCTGGCGGCGGTGCAGCTGGTCGGCACGGAGCCCGGCTGCCCCTACCGGGATCTGTTCGAGGACGAGCTGCGGGTACGCAACGGCGCCCCGCCGCCCTTCATGGAGTTCGGCACGATCGAGGCCACCAAGCGAGGAGTCGCCGGTGGCCTCGGGGTGGCGCTGCTGCCGCGGATGGCGGTGCGCGAGGAGCTGACCTCGGGTGTGCTCCTCGCGCTGCCGTGGGAGCCGCCCTTCGTCCTGCACACGCAGCTGGCGTGGCGGGCGGGCAAGCGGCTTCCGGCTCATGTGCGGCTCTTCATCGAGCAGTCGGTACGGCTGGTGCGGGAGCAGGCAGCGGAGTCGCGGACGACCGCGAACCAGTGATCACTTTGGCCTGCCCGGCCCGGTTGACCTTCAGGCTGGCCAGGACGATCAGCGGTACGCCGAGCGCCTGGACGAGTCCGATGTGGTGCCCGTAGACGGCCCAGTCGGCGACCATCGCGACCGCCGGGTAGGTGAAGGCCAGTACGGCGATCTTGGCGGTGGGCAGCTTGGCGTACGCCGCGTACATCAGGACGTACATCAGGCCGGTGTGGATGACGCCGAGTCCCACGAGCCAGGCCCAGCCGGCGCCCGTTCCGCTCATCGCGCCGAAGTCCGCGAAGGGCAGCAGCAGCGGGATGCCGACGACGACCTGGACCAGGGCGATGAGGTGCGGGCGTACGCCGGTGATGCGCTTGGTGACGAGCGTGGACAGGCCGTAGAGCAGCGCGGCCACGAGCGCGAGGCCGATGCCGGCGAGGGAGCCGAGGTCGCCGGGGCGCACCCCGGAGACGAGGACGAGCCCGGCGAAGGCGGTCGCCAGCCACATCAGCTGGTGCCTCGTGAGCCGCTCGCGGAAGATGACCGCGCTGAGCAGCACCAGCAGGAACGGCTGCGTGTGGTAGACGACGGTGGCCAGGGAGATCGAGGTCGCCTCGTACGCCTTGAACAGGAACACCCAGTTGAAGACGATGAACGCCCCGCCGAGCGCGGCCAGGCCGAGCTTCTTCGGGGTGAGGCCGTGGTCGCGGAAATAGCCGCGGGCGAAGGCGTAGGCCCCCAGGGCGAGGGCGCCGAAGAGCACGCGGAAGAAGACGACGTTGAAGGCCGAGGCGCCGGACTCGACGACGAAGATGCCGAGCGTGCCGGAGAGCGTCATCGCGGCGGTGAGTTGGGCCGTGCCCTTGTTCTCTGAGGTCATGCCCAAGAAGCTACGAGCGGACGTATGCGCGGGTCCACGAGCCAGTGGGGCGTCCTGCCGATGGGGTCATCGGCAGGGACGATGGCCCTGGTCGAGGCCCGGACGAGAGGTGCGCACATGGACATGGACATGGACCAGGAGCAGGCTCGCGCGTGGCTCGCGACCGCCGCCGACGAGGCGCGGCAGGGCCTCGCGGAGGGCGGCGTACCGGTCGGGGCGGCGCTCTACGGCGCGGACGGGGCGCTGCTGGGGCGCGGGCGCAACCGACGTGTCCAGGAGGGCGATCCGTCCCTGCACGCGGAGACGGCGGCGTTCCGGGCCGCGGGGCGGCAGCGCACGTACCGCGGGACGACGATGGTGACGACCCTGTCCCCGTGCTGGTACTGCAGCGGTCTGGTCCGGCAGTTCGGGATCTCGCGGGTGATCGTGGGCGAGGCGCGGACGTTCCAGGGCGGCCACGACTGGCTCGCGGAGCACGGCGTGGAGATCGTGATCCTGGACGACCCGGCGTGCGCGGCGCGGATGCGGGAGTTCGTCACCGCCCACCCGCGGCTGTGGCACGAGGACATCGGTCTCGACGGGCCCTCGTAGCCGCCCCGGGGAAGTCCGCCGGGGTGGCCACGAGGGCTCGGGCTCAGACGCCCGCGTAGGAGTGCTTGCCGGTGACGAAGATGTTCACGCCGTAGTAGTTGAACAGCCAGCAGCCGAAGGCGATGAGGGCCAGGTAGGCGGCCTTGCGGCCCTTCCAGCCCGCGGTCGCGCGCGCGTGGAGGTAGCAGGCGTAGGCGACCCAGGTGATGAAGGACCAGACCTCCTTGGGGTCCCAGCCCCAGTAGCGGCCCCACGCGTCGCCCGCCCAGATCGCGCCCGCGATGATCGTGAACGTCCACAGCGGGAAGACGGCGGCGTTCACGCGGTAGGAGAACTTGTCGAGCGTGGCGGCGGCCGGGAGCCGCTCCAGGACCGAGGAGGCGAAACGGCCGGGCTTGCCGCCGCCGGCCAGCTTGTTCTCGTACGAGTCGCGGAAGAGGTACAGGATCGTCGAGACCGCGCCCACGTAGAAGACGGCGCCGCAGAAGATCGCGGTGGAGACGTGGATCCACAGCCAGTACGAGTGGAGGGCGGGAACCAACTGGTCGCTGGCGGTGTACAAGACAGTGACGGCGAGACCGAGGTCGAGGAGGACCGTGGTGATCAGTGGAAGGCCGAGCCAGCCGACGTTCTTCTTCAGCGCCATGAGCACGAGGTACACCCCGACGGCCATGGTGGAGAAGGTCAGGTTGAACTCGTACATGTTGCCCCACGGCGCCCGCTGCACCGACAGGGCGCGGGTGAGCACACCGCCGAACTCCACGAGGAACGCGAGCACGGTCAGGGACACGGCGATACGGCCGTAGAGGTCCCCCTTCTCGTCCCCGGCGGAGGCCCCGGGCCCGTCCGGCACGTCACGGGTGCCGGTGACGGACCGGGTGACGACCTTGGGGGCCGACGCGGGGCGGTCCAGGACGGTGGTGCCGCCCTTGGCCTTGACGGTGACGGCGGGCGCCTTGGCGGCGGCCTCGGTCCCGGGGGTCAGCGCGGCGGCCGTGCGGCCGACCTTGCTGCGGCTGCCGAAGATCCACTCCGCCATGTGCGCGAAGAAGGCAAGGAGATAGACGGCCATCGCGGAGTAGACCAGCACATTGCTGATGTGCGCGAGGTTCTCGTTCGGTTCGGCGGCGAGGGTGGTGGCGAGATTCACTTCTCAGCCCCTTCGGCAGGAACATCTTGGGGGGTGGAGTCGCCATGCTCGGCATCAGCATGATCGGCATGGTCTGGTTCGGGCGCGCTCGGCGCCTTCTCGTGCAGGTGCGCGGCCAGGTCGCCCAGCTCCTCGGGCAGCTTGGCGGACTCGCTGCGGCCGAGCCCGGCCATCTCGACGACGGTGACGCCGTCGGCGCCCCGGACGGCCCGCACCCACACGCGGCGGCGCTGGATGAACAGCGACCCGGCGAGCCCGACGATGGCGCTGATGGCCCCGACGAGCGCCCACATGCTGCCGGGCTGCTGGCTGATCTGGAAGGTCGCCCAGCGCTTGATGTCCTTCTCGAAGGTGATCGAGCCGGCGCCGTCGGGCAGCTTCATCGTCTCGCCGGGCCGCATCCGCTGCTTGAGGAGCTCGCCCTTGGCGTCCTTGAACTTCGTCATCTTGCTGGTGTCCAGCTGGTAGACGTTCTGCGGCAGCCCGGAGTCCACGCCGAGGCTCCCGTGGTACGCGGACAGCGCGAGCACGGGGTAGTCCAGTGCGGGGAACTGGGAGAACATCTGGCCCTGGCCCTCGCCCGCGAACGTCGGCACGAAGAAGGCGTTGAAGCCCAGCTGCTCCTTCTTGCCGTTCTTGTCGCGGTAGCCGTCCAGCACCTTCACGGCGCCGGTGGCCGTGCCGTTGCTGTCGATGGGCAGCAGGGGCACGGACATCCGGGAGACGACCTTGCCCTTGCCGTCGCGGACGGTGACGGTCGGGGCGTAGCCCTGGCCGATCAGGTAGACCTTCGAGCCGTCGACCTCGAGCGGCTTGTTGACCTCGATCGACGTCTTCTTCTCCGGTCCGTCGACGCCCTCGCTGTAGGTGACGTTCGCCCGGTAGGTGCGGGCGGTCCCCTTCTCGGGGCCCTTCCGCTCGAAGGTCGACTCGAAGCTGTCCAGCTTGAAGCTGAACGGCGCCAGGTCGTCGGTGTCGAAGAGGTTGCCCGACTTGAAGTTGTCGTACTGCGTGAGGGTGTTGGAGAACCCGTCGCCCTGGACGACGAGCTTGCCGCCCTCGGACTTGAACAGCGCGCCGACGGCGAACGCCACCAGGAGCACGATCAGCGAGATGTGGAAGAAGAGGTTGCCCGCCTCCCGCAGGTAGCCCTTCTCCGCGGCGACGGACGCTCCCGCGGCCCCCTTGCCCGCCGTGAGGTCCGCCCGGAAGCGGCGCCCCTTCAGCAGGCCGAGCGCCGCCTCGTGGACCTCCTCGGGCTCGGCCCCGGTGCGCCACGTGGTGTACGCGGGCAGCCGGTCGAGCCGCTTGGGCGCACCCGGCGGACGGCCGCGCAGCTGGCCGACGAACTGCCAGGTGCGGGGCACGATGCAGCCGATGAGGGAGACGAAGAGCAGGATGTAGATCGCGGAGAACCACACCGAGCTGTAGACGTCGAACAGCTGGAGCTTCTCGTAGATCGGCGCGAGCGTCGTGTGGGCCGTCTTGAAGTCCTGGACCTTCAGCTCGTCGATGCTGGTCTGCGGGATCAGCGAGCCGGGGATCGCACCGAGCGAGAGCAGGAGCAGCAGGAGCAGCGCGACCCGCATCGAGGTCAGCTGCCGCCACATCCACCGCGTCCAGCCGACGGCCTCGCGGCCGGTCCACTTCAGCCAGCCCGTGGCGCCGGGGGCGCGCTTGCCGCCGAAGGAGCCGGGCATCGCCCGGTCGACGGGGGCGGTGGACAGCTGGGAGCCCGCGGCGCCCAGGTCGCTCTGCTCTTCAGGGGCTTCGGTCTTGCTCATGGATCAGATCCCCACCGTGTAGCCGTTGGACCAGACCTGCATCTCCTGCACGATGCTGTCCCACACGCCGGTGACGAGCAGCAGTCCGGTCGCGATCATCATGATGCCGCCGATGCGCATCACCCAGACGTAGTGCTTCTTGACCCAGCTGAACGCGCCGAGCGCCTTGCGGAAGGCGATCGCCGCGAGGATGAACGGCAGCCCGAGCCCCACGCAGTACGCGACACTCAGTATGGCCCCGCGCCCCGCGCTGCCCTGGTCGAGGGCCAGGGAGTTGACGGACGTGAGCGTGGGGCCCACGCAGGGGGCCCAGCCCACGGCGAACAGCGCGCCGAGCACCGGGGCGCCCGCCAGTCCGGCGGCGGGCTTCTTGTGGAAGCGGAACTCCCGCTGGGAGAGCCAGGGCATGAGTCCCATGAAGAAGATGCCGAGCGCGATCATCAGGACGCCGAGCACCTTGGTGATGACGTCCTGGTACTCCTGGAGGTTCTGCCCGACATAGCCGAACAGCGCGCCGGTGGAGACGAAGACCGCGGTGAAGCCGAGCACGAAGAGCCCGGCCCCGGCCGCCATCCGCCCCCGCTTGGCCTCCGCCAGATCGGTGCCGCCGACGCCCGTGACGTACGACAGATAGCCCGGCACGAGCGGCAGGACGCACGGGGAGAAGAAGGAGACGAGACCGCCGAGGACCGCGACGGGCAGTGCCAGGAGGAGCGCGCCGTTCATGACGGTCTGGTTCGCTTCGCCGACGGCGGCGAGGGTGGACATCACGGCAAGATCACTTCTCCGCGATCAGCGGGTCGATCATCTTGCGCAGCTTGTCTTCGTTGAGAGCCTGCTGCGAGCGGGCCGCGATCTTGCCCTCGCGGTCGAGGATGATCGTGGAGGGGATGAACTTCGGGTTCATCGTGCCCTTGGGGAAGCGCAGCATGAGCTTGCCCATCGGGTCGTGCAGGCTCGGGTAGGAGATCTTCCACTCCTTCTCGAACGCGAGCGCCGGGTCCTTCTGCGGGTCCCGGGTGTTGATCCCGATGAACTGCACGCCCTTGTCCTTGGTCTCCTCGGAGACCTTCGCGAAGTTCGGGGCCTCGGCCCGGCAGGGCGAGCACCAGGAGCCCCAGACGTTCAGGACGACGATCTTGCCCTTGTAGTCGTCGACGTCGAGGTGCTTGCCGGTGAGGGTCTCGCCCTCCAGCTTGGGCCCGTCCTGGCGGTCGCCCTTGCCGGCCGTGGCGATGCCGTCGGAGCCGGTGACGAAGTTGGTGTTGCCCGAGCCACCGGAGGTGCCGCCCGAGCCGCACGCCGACAGGGTCAGCGCGGCGACCGCGGCTCCAGCGCCCAGCAGGGCGGCGCGGCTGCGGTTACGGCTGCTCTTCGTGCTCCGGGGGGCGCTGCAGGCGGCACTCATGTGAAAAGTTTCGCATGTCTGTTTCGGGGATCTTCCGCACCCCCCGGGGTTCCGGAAAGTCCCCTTTCAGACGGCCTTGCCGAGGCCCTTCCAGCCACCGGTGGGTTCCTGGCCCACCTCCAGGCCCTGGAGCTCGGCGAGGACCTTGGGGTCCTGGACGTCGAGCCAGTCCACGAACTGCCGGAAGGAGACGAGACGCACGTCCTTCTTCCCGGCCATGTGCTTGAAGGCCTCCTCGACGGCGTCCATGTAGATGCCGCCGTTCCACTCCTCGAAGTGGTTGCCGATGAAGAACGGCGCGCGGTTGGTCTCGTAGGCGCGCTTGAATCCGGCGACGTAGGACTCGGTGGCCTGCTTGCGCCAGCCCGGGTAGTTGGCCGGCGGGGCCTTCGTGGAGTTCTGCGACTGGTTGGCCAGGATGTTGTAGTCCATGGACAGGACCTCGAAGGAGTGCCCGGGGAAGGGCATCGCCTGGAGCGGCAGGTCCCACACGCCCAGCTTCTTGCGCGGCCAGCGCTGCCGGCCGCCGGGCGACGAGGCGTCGTAGCGCCAGCCGAGCTTCTTCGCCGTCGGCAGCAGGTTGTCCTGACCGAGGAGGCACGGGGTGCGGCCGCCGACGAGTTCCTTGTCGTAGTCGAAAGGCAGCGACGGCAGATCGCTCCAGCCGGTATTCGTCCGCCATTCCTTCACGAAGGACGTGGCCTGGTCGATTTCGCTCTGCCATTGCGCCGGCGTCCAGTTGGCGACCGTGCCGTGGCCCGTACAGAAGTGCCCGTTGAAGTGCGTGCCGATCTCATGGCCTTCGAGCCACGCCTGGCGGACGTACTTCAGCGTCTCCTTGATGTGACCGTCGGTGAGATAACCGATGTCGGACGCGCCGACCGCGTTGTTCGGCGGCTTGTACATCCGCTTCTTCGACTCGGGCAGGAGATAAAGCCCGGAGAGGAAGAACGTCATGCGCGCGTCGTGCTCCTCGGCCAGCTTGAGGAATCGCGGGAAGAGGCCGTTGCCCACTTCGCCCGCGCCGTCCCAGGAGAAGACCACGAACTGCGGGGGCGTCTCACCCGGCTGCAAGGGCACGGGCTTGGCCGGCTGGAGCGGCTGCTTGCCCGTGTACGCGGTCGAACCGTCGCCGATCGGCTTCGCCGGCGGTTTGTCGCCGCCCTGGCCGTCCTGACCGCCGTTGTCCCGGCCACCGGAACCGGCCGCGTGACTGCCGCCGCCCGTGCCGCAGCCGGCCAGTCCCCAAGCGGCCGCGGTCCCGACGCCGAGGCCGAGTATTCCCCTGCGACTGATGTCGCGCATTCCATCCCCATTCGTCGCGCCCTGCGGCCCTGCATGCGTCCATGCACGATGGACGCCCCGTTAGAGGGCGCGACGAACAAAGGGGTTCCGACAACAAGCACATATTTAGCGCTTTTTACCGAGAAGGGACATACAGTCGCCGGTCAATTACACGACGTCGACGACGAATCGACGGCGGACCGCCGCCGGTCGGTTACGCGCCGAACGCCTTGGCCTTTCCCTTTACGGGCTTGGCGCCCGCGAGAAGATGCGCGGGGACGAGATCCCGCGCGGGCTCGGTGTACCCCACGGAGACGATCTTGTCGCCGCGGTACGTGAACGTCGTCAGCGAGGCGAGCGTGCACTGCCGCTTGCGCGGGTCGTGCCACAGGCGCCGCTTCTCCACGAAGCTCCGCACGATCCAGATCGGCAGCTGGTGGCTGACGCACACCGCCTCGTGCCCGCGGGCCGCGTCCTTCGCCGCGTCCAGGGCGCCCATCATCCGCACGACCTGCTCGACGTACGGCTCGCCCCAGGACGGCTTGAAGGGGTTGACCAGGTGCTTCCAGTTCTCCGGGTTCTTCAGCGCGCCGTCGCCGACGCCGAAGGTCTTGCCCTCGAAGACGTTGCCCGCCTCGATGAGCCGCCCGTCCGTCGCCAGATCCAGGCCCTGCGCCTTGGCGATCGGCGTCGCCGTCTCCTGCGCACGGTCCAGCGGCGAGGCCACGACGTGCGTGATGTCACGCGGGGCCAGGTGCTCGGCGACCCGGTCGGCCATCTGCCGTCCCAGCTCGGAGAGGTGGTAGTCGGGCAGGCGCCCGTAAAGGATCCCGTCCGGGTTCTCCACCTCCCCGTGGCGCATCAAGTGGACGACGGTGAGCTCGCTGCCCGCGCTCATGCGGTGGCCTCCGTGGTGGATTCAGTGGCTTCGGCGGCCGCGCGCGCCGCCGAAGGCAGGGCGGCGGCGATCTTCTCGATCGCCCGCTCGTCGTGAGCGGTCGACACGAACCAGGACTCGAAGGCCGACGGCGGGAGATACACGCCCTGCGACAGCATCGAGTGGAAGAACGCGGTGAAGCGGAACGACTCCTGGGTCTTCGCGTCGTCGTAGTTCCGCACCTCGGCGTCGGTGAAGAAGACGGAGAACATGTTCGACGCGTTCTGGAGGCGGTGTGCGACGCCCTCCTTGGAGAGCGCCTCGGTGACCAGGCCGCGCAGCTGCTCGGAGACGGCGTCGACCTTGTCGTACGCCGCATCGTCCAGGAGGCGGAGCTGGGCGAGGCCCGCGGCCGTCGCGACCGGGTTACCGGAGAGCGTGCCCGCCTGGTAGACGGGGCCGACCGGGGCGAGGTGCGCCATGACGTCGGCCCGGCCACCGAAAGCGGCGGCCGGGAAGCCGCCGCCCATGACCTTGCCGAAGGTCAGCAGATCGGGGCGCACGCCGTCGACGCCGAACCAACCTGCCTTCGACGTACGGAAGCCGGTCATCACCTCGTCCGAGATGTACAGCGCGCCGTTCTCCCGGCACAGGTCCGCAAGGCCCTGGTTGAAGCCGTCGCGCGGCGGCACGACGCCCATGTTGCCCGGCGAGGCCTCCGTGATCACACAGGCGATCTCGCCGGCGTTCGCGGCGAAGGCGGCCCGCACGGCGTCCAGGTCGTTGTACGGGACGACGATGGTGTCGCCCGCCTGGGCGCCGGTCACGCCCGGGGTGTCCGGCAGCCCGAAGGTGGCGAGCCCGGAGCCGGCCGCGGCGAGCAGCGCGTCCACGTGGCCGTGGTAGCACCCGGCGAACTTGATGATCTTGGCTCGGCCGGTGAACCCGCGGGCGAGGCGGATCGCGGACATCGTCGCCTCGGTGCCGCTGGAGACCAGGCGCACCTGCTCGACGGGCGCGACGCGCGCGACGATCTCCTCGGCGAGCGCGACCTCGCCCTCGCCGGGCGTGCCGAAGGACGTGCCGCGCGCGACGGCCTCCTGGACGGCGGCGATCACGTCGGGGTGGGAGTGGCCGAGGATCATCGGCCCCCACGAGCAGACGAGGTCGACGTACTCACGGCCGTCGGCGTCCGTGAGGTACGGACCGGTACCGGACACCATGAAGCGGGGCGTTCCGCCCACAGCGCGGAAAGCGCGCACGGGAGAGTTCACACCACCGGGCGTCACGGCCGCCGCACGGTCGAAGAGAGTCTGCGAAACTGGGGCGCTATACGGGAAGCTCACATGAACCATGGTGTCAGAGGCTTCGGACATCCTGCGGACAGGTGTTTCACTCCACGTTTTAGCCGGTGACCGTGGGGGAGGTCACTGACACGATGATCGGGTTGCGCGGCGGGGCCCGCGAGGCCTAGAAAAGCAGGGGCGGGCGCCCTGAAGAAGCAGTCGGGTGGAGATATGCATCGCGGTGGCGGACTGGGCGAGGGGACCGACGGCCTGGGCCCCCGGCGTGCCCGGCGGATCGGCAAGCACCGGCGCGAGGCGGAAGCGGCCGAGGCTGAGGCCTTGGCGCGGGGCGGCGAGACCGAGCATGACCGGGCGGGAAGCAGGAGTGGCCGGGTGGGCGGGGTGACCTACAAGTACTTCGGAGCCCCGGACGGCGCGACCGCCGCCCGTGTGCCCATCTCGATGCGTCCCGAGGAGCTCGGCGGCGACGAGCTCGGCATGGGCGGCATGTTCACGAAGATCAAGCCGGAGACGGTGGCCGCGATGGTCCTGACCGGCATCGAGGGCATACCCCTGTCGAAGGTGCCCCCGCTCGAACTGGTCGTCCTTCACCCCGACTACGCCGTGGTGAAGCTCCCCATGACGGTCGTCGACCCCCTGCGCGGCATCGGCGAGGAGTCGGTCGGCGCCGCGGCGTTCATCTGGTCCACGGTCCCCGACCGAGGCGGCCCGCGCGACGCCTTCAACGTCTACCAATTGCTGCACGAATGGCAGGACTTCAGCCACCGCCTGCACGACGCGGGCCACCAGGCTTATTGCTTGGTGTGGCCGTGAGCTGAAGTCGCGCACCGTCTTTGCCCTCTTCGCCCTCTTTGCGCTTCGATGTCGGGCGCGGGGCTACTCCGGCCGTAGCGCCGCCAGTTGGCGTTCGAAGGGGATGAGTTCTTCCTCCTGGGCCAGGGCGGGGCGCATGATTTCGGCCAATTCCGCCGCGGCCCGGTCGATGCGTTCGTCCAGGCCGTCCGCGCCCCAGTCCTCGGACGCCGCGTACACGGCCGTCGGTACGACCAGGGCCCGCAGGTACGCGAACAGCGGGCGCATCGCGTGCTCCAGGACCAGCGAATGGCGCGGGGTGCCGCCGGTCGCCGCGATCAGGACCGGCGTACCGGCGAGCGCGTCCTTGTCCAGGACCGTCAGGACGTCGAAGAACGACTTGAACAGACCGCTGTACGAGGCCGAGAAGACCGGCGTGACGGCGATCAGGCCGTCCGCGCCCTTCACCGCGTCGGCCGCCGCGCTCAGCTGGGGGCCGGGGAACCCGGTGACGTAGTTGTGCGCGATCTCCACGGCCAGGTCGCGGAGTTCGACCACCTGGATCTCCACGTCCGCACGGCGCCCCGTGGCCGCCGCGAGGCGGTCGGCCAGGAGGCGGGTGGAGGAGGGGACGCCGAGTCCGGCGGAGACGACGACGAGCTTCATGCGGTGACCTCCTGGGTCTGCGTGGCCGCCACGCGGGTGGCGTGCGTCGGTGCGGCCGGGACGGTCGCCGGGCGGTTCTTGGCGAACTCCTCGCGCAGGACCGGGACGACCTCCTCGCCGAGGATGTCCAGCTGCTCCAGGACGGTCTTCAGGGGCAGACCGGCGTGGTCCATCAGGAACAGCTGACGCTGGTAGTCGCCGACGACATCCCGGAAGGACAGCGTCCGCTCGATCACCTGCTGCGGGGAGCCGACGGTGAGCGGCGTCTGGGAGGTGAACTCCTCCAGCGAGGGGCCGTGCCCGTAGACGGGGGCGTTGTCGAAGTACGGCCTGAACTCCTTCACCGCGTCCTGGGAGTTCTTCCGCATGAACACCTGACCGCCGAGCCCGACGATCGCCTGCTCCTCGGTGCCGTGGCCGTAGTGCGCGAACCGGCTGCGGTAGAGCTCGACCATCTTCTTGGTGTGCTCCTGCGGCCAGAAGATGTTGTTGTGGAAGAAGCCGTCCCCGTAATACGCGGCCTGCTCGGCGATCTCCGGGGAACGGATGGAGCCGTGCCAGACGAAGGGCGCGACACCGTCGAGCGGGCGGGGCGTCGACGTGAAGGACTGCAAGGGCGTACGGAACTTGCCCTCCCACGTCACGACGTCCTCGCGCCACAGGCGGTGCAGGAGGGCGTAGTTCTCGACGGCGAGGTTGATGCCCTGGCGGATGTCCTTGCCGAACCACGGATACACCGGCCCCGTGTTGCCGCGGCCCATCATCACGTCGACCCGGCCCTCGGCGAGGTGCTGGAGCATCGCGAAGTCCTCGGCGATCTTCACCGGGTCGTTCGTGGTGATGAGGGTGGTCGAGGTGGAGAGGATCAGGTTCTCGGTGCGGGCGGCGATGTAGCCGAGCATCGTGGTGGGCGAGGAGGGGACGAACGGCGGGTTGTGGTGCTCGCCGGTCGCGAAGACGTCGAGCCCGACCTCCTCGGCCTTCAGCGCGATGGCGACCATCGCCTTGATGCGCTCGTGCTCGGTGGGGGTGCGGCCCGTGGTGGGGTCCGGCGTCACGTCGCCGACGCTGAAGATCCCGAACTGCATGCCGGATCCGGACTGCATGGCTGACTCACTCTCCGCAGGTTGTTTATGGTTCAACTATACCTACGGAACGGTGGTGGGGTGGGGGGTATTCCCGGAGGGGGGTCGGGGGCGGGGGTCGGGGCCGGGGCCGGGAGGGGGGTGGCGGTCGGCTGGGGGCGGGCGGGGGTGACTCACGGAGGCCCGGGAGATCCGGCGAGGCCCGGCCCCGGGGAGGCCCCGGGAGATCCGCAGATGCCCGGCCCGAGGCCGCCCGGGGAGGCCTTGCGAGGTTGGCGGCCCAGTGCAGTCGGCAGCCCGGGGACGTCGGCGGCGGCCCCGGGCCTACGGGGTCCAGCGAGGGTCCCTGCCGGTCTCGGCCAGGAGCCGCTCCAGCTCCGAGGCCCCCTCGGGCACGGCCTGCGGCTCCCCGAAGACGCCCATCTTCCGGGCCGTCGGACCCAGGCCCGCGACCGATTCCCGCAGCGCGGCCACGACACCGCTGCTCTCCGGGGCGGGCTCGTAGTCCTGCCCCGTGGCGCGGGCCAGATCCCAGGCGTGCACCGTCAGGTCCAGCAGCGCCATGCAGCCGACGGTCCGCGCGGGCATGTCCATCGCCCCCGTGGTCCCCTCGTCGGCGCCGGGCGCGGCCCAGGCGCCGACCAGCCGGCCCGCCTCCTCGGCGAACCGATCGCGCCAGGCGGGGCCCTCGGCGACGTAATCGGGGGACGTACTGAAGTCGGCGTCCCGCTTCGCGGCCAGTGCCTGGAACTGGACGATCACCTGGATGAGGTGGTTGACCAGGGCCTTCACGTCGTACTCGGCACAGGGGGTGGGGGCGGTGAGGCGGTCGTCGGGGATGGCGCGGACCACCGGTACGGCGTGGGCGGTGGCTGCCTTCAGGAGGTCGGCGATGCTGGTCTCAGTCATGTTCCGACGGTAGGGCGGCGATCGCTCCCCTGGCTTGAAGAAACGCGACAAGGGTGCGGGACCCCGGCATACGATCCAGCCATGGCCGACGCCGACCCCGCTGCCTCTGCCCCAGGGGGTGCCGCTGGTGACTCCGCTGCCCCTACCCCAGGGGATTCCTCTGCTCCACGGGCTCTGCGGGCTCCACAAGCTCCCCCCGCACCGACACCCGCCCCGGGCCCCCGCACCGACACCCGCGGCATCGTCGATGCCGCCGGCCTCTTCGCCCGCGTACGGTTCCGCCGCGTCACGCCGGGTGCCTCCGCCGTGCGTCCCTACGTCGAGCAGTACTGGCTGATCGACTGGGACCTCACCGAGCCGTACGCCTCGCACGTCGTGCCGCACCCCTCCGTGAACGTCGTCTTCCAAGCGCTCCCCGGCCAGGAGCCCTTCGCCGAGGTGGCCGGGATCGGGCTCGGCCTCTTCACGCAGAAGCTGGAGGGGCGGGGGCGCGTGTGCGGGGTGAAGTTCCGTCCCGGCGGCTTCCGGCCGTTCGCCCCGAAGGCACCGGTGTCCGCGTGGACGGGCCGGCGGATGCTGCCGCTGGAGGAGGTCTTCGGGGAAGTCCCCGGGGGCGCACTGGACGCCGTGCTCTCCCCCGATGCCGAGCACGCGCGCGTGGCGGCCCTCGACGCCTTCCTCCTGAGCCTCGGGCCCACGCCCGACCCGCAGGCGGACCTCGCCATGGCCCTGGCCGAACGCATCCGCACGGACCGCGGGATCCGCCGGGTCGGGGACTTCGCCGCAGCGGAAGGCATGTCGGTACGGGCGCTCCAGCGGCTCTTCGCGTCGTACGTGGGGGTCGGCCCGAAGTGGCTGATCCTGCGCCACCGCATCCACGAGGCGCTGGAGCGGGCGGAGACGGACCCGGAGCTGGACTGGTCGACGCTGGCGACCACCCTGGGCTACGCGGACCAGGCCCACCTGACGAGAGACTTCACCTCCACGGTGGGCGTACCCCCCACGGCCTACGCCCCGCAGTGATACGCGCCGCCTCCGGACGCGGCCCCCTCCACACAAGGGCCCGCGCCACTCCCCCTCGCCAAGGGCCTGCTCCCGGCTAACCAAGGGCCCGCTACCGGCTAAGCAAGGGCGTGCTCCCCGTCCCCAAGGGCCTGTTCCCGGCTACCCAAGGGCCTCCGCCCCCTTCCCAAAGGCCCGCCCCCGGCTACCCAAGGGCCTCCTCCCCCTCCCCAAAGGCCCGCTCCCCCTCCAGATCGACGCTCCAGTCGTTGCACCGCATCCAATGCCCCTTCGGGTACTCGCAGTCGGACTCCCCCCGAAACGTGAACCCCGCCTTGCGGCACACGCCGTTGGACGCGGCGTGCTCCCGGGAGGGAAAAGCGTGCAGATAGCGGTGCCGGCCCGCGGCCCTGGCCTCCGTGACGACGAGCCGCGCGGCCCGCGCGGCGATGCCCCGCCCCTGGAACTCCGGCAGCACGCCCCACCCCGTCTCCCACGCGGGCGCGCCCTGCCACGTCGTCTCCCAGTAACCGATCGACCCGACGCCCGCGCCGTCGAGCTCGATGCGGAACATCCGCCCCCGCTCCTGCAACGCGAGGTAGCGCCGATGCCGCGTCACCAGCTGCTCCTCCGTCTCGGGGCCGCCCAAGTGCACGGTCATCTCGGGCGAGTTGTTGGCCACCAGCAGCGCGAAGTCCCCCTCCGACCAGGGGACGAGTCGCAAACCCTCAGCACCTTGTCTCTCCATACGGCCACGCTACGACGCCCCACTGACAACGCCTCACCGACAACGCCCCGCCCAGCACGGGCAGGCCCGCGCCGCATGTCACGATCCCCTCATGCTCATCGCCCGCTCCGCCGCCCTCTTCGTCCTCGCAGCCCTCTTCGAGATCGGCGGCGCCTGGCTCGTCTGGCAAGGGGTGCGCGAACACAGAGGGTGGGCGTGGATCGGCGCGGGCGTCATCGCACTCGGCGTCTACGGCTTCGTGGCCACGCTCCAGCCCGACGCGGAGTTCGGCCGCATCCTCGCCGCGTACGGCGGCGTCTTCGTCGCCGGATCCATCGCCTGGGGCATGGTCGCCGACGGCTACCGCCCCGACCGCTGGGACGTGACCGGAGCGCTGATCTGCCTCGCCGGCATGGCGGTGATCATGTACGCGCCGCGGGCCCGCTGAGGCCCCCGGGGGCCCACGGGCACCCCGCCTATCCTTGACGACGGACAGGACAGAAAAGAACACCCGTACGCCAAGGAGCAGCCATGACCGCCGCGAACGCCGCGCCCGCCGCCACCCGCATCGCGATCGTCACCGGCGCGAGCAGCGGCATCGGCGCCGCCACCGCGCGCGGCCTCGCGGCCGCCGGCTACCGCGTCGTCCTCACCGCCCGCCGCAAGGACCGCATCGAGGCCCTGGCCGCCGAACTGACGGCCGCGGGGCACGACGCGATGGCGTACGCGCTCGACATCACCGACCGCACGGCCGTGGACGAGTTCGCCACCGCCTTCCGCAAGGTCGCGGTCCTGGTCAACAACGCGGGCGGCGCGCTCGGCGCCGACCCCATCGCCACCGGCGACCCCGCCGACTGGCGCCAGATGTACGAGACGAACGTCATCGGCACCCTGAACGTCACCCAGGCCCTGCTCCCCGCCCTCACCGCGAGCGGCGACGGCACGGTCGTGGTCCTCTCCTCCACGGCGGGCCACGGCACGTACGAGGGCGGCGGTGGCTACGTCGCCGCCAAGCACGCCGAGCACGTCCTCGCCGAGACCCTCCGCCTGGAGATCGTCGGCACCCCGGTCCGCGTGATCGAGGTCGCCCCCGGCATGGTCAAGACGGAGGAGTTCGCGACGACCCGCTTCGGCGGCGACACGGAGAAGGCCGCGAAGGTCTACGCGGGCGTGGCGTCCCCCCTCACGGCCGACGACGTGGCGGACACGATCACCTGGGCGGTGACCCGCCCGCCCCACGTGAACATCGACCTCCTGGTGGTCCGCCCCCGAGCCCAGGCCTCCAACACAAAGATCCACCGCGAGCTGTGAGCGGTGGGCCCTGCGCGGGCCCACCGCCGGTTCAGCCCTTCACGCAGATGACCTGCTTGATCCTGGCGACGACCTCGACCAGGTCGCGCTGGTTCTCCATGACCTGCTCGATCGGCTTGTACGCGCCCGGGATCTCGTCCACGACGCCCGAGTCCTTGCGGCACTCGACGCCCCGCGTCTGCTCCTCCAGGTCCTGCGTGGAGAAGCGCTTCTTCGCCGCGTTCCGGCTCATCCGCCGGCCCGCGCCATGGGAGGCCGAGTTGAAGGACGCCTTGTTGCCGAGGCCCTTCACGATGTACGAGCCGGTGCCCATCGAGCCGGGGATGATCCCGAATTCGCCGCTGCCGGCGCGGATCGCGCCCTTGCGGGTGACGAGCAGGTCCATGCCGTCGTAGCGCTCTTCACTGACGTAGTTGTGATGGCAGGAGATGACCGGCTCGAAGGTCACCTTCGCCTTCTTGAACTCCTTGCGGACCACGTCCTTGAAGAGCGACATCATGATCGAGCGGTTGTACTTCGCGTACTCCTGTGCCCAGAAGAGGTCGTTCCGGTAGGCCGCCATCTGCGGGGTGTCCGCGATGAAGACCGCCAGGTCGCGGTCGATGATTCCCTGGTTGTGCGGCAGCTTCTGCGCGACCCCGATGTGGTGGTCGGCCAGTTCCTTGCCGATGTTCCGGGAGCCGGAGTGCAGCATCAGCCAGACCGATCCGGACTCATCGAGACAGAACTCGATGAAGTGGTTCCCGGATCCGAGCGTTCCCATCTGCTTCGTGGCGCGCTCCTCGCGGAATTTGACCGCTTCGGCGACGCCGTCGAAGCGGGACCAGAAGTCGTCCCAGCCGCCGGTGGTGAAGCCGTGGAGGCGGGTGGGGTCCACGGCGTCGTCGTGCATCCCCCGGCCCACCGGAATCGCCTGTTCGATCTTGGACCGCAGGCGGGACAGATCGCCCGGCAGGTCGTTCGCCGTCAGGGACGTCTTGACCGCGGACATTCCGCAGCCGATGTCGACGCCCACCGCGGCGGGGCACACCGCTCCCTGCATGGCGATCACCGAGCCGACCGTCGCACCCTTGCCGTAGTGGACGTCCGGCATGACCGCCAGGCCCTTGATCCAGGGCAGGGTCGCCACGTTCCTGAGCTGCTGGAGCGCCACCTCCTCCACCGATGCCGGGTCCGTCCACATCCGGATCGGTACCTTGGCCCCCGGAACCTCCACGTACGACATAACGTCCTCATTCCCCCGTAGTTGAACAGAAGTGCTGAAAGTCTCGAAGCGCAAATACCGGAGCCAAGGTCAACGAAAAGGATCACGGACCGGCGTCCACGGCATTGCGTGCGATACACATTGTGTCCACCGGTCGCCCACCAGCGGCAACCCAATATCCCCGGCGAGAAGGAGCCCATCGGTGCAGCGGAAGGCCTATGTACCAGGCGTCGCGGCTCTCATCGCGGCGCTGCTCACCGGCTGCACGGGCGGAGGCGCGCTCGGCGGTGAGCCGGACGACTCGAAGCCCGGCGACACCGGCGGGACGACCGCGGCAGCCGAGCCCGGCAAGTACCGCACGCTCCCCGAGCCCTGCGGACAGGTCGACCGCGGCACGCTCGACGCGATGCTGCCCGGCATCGAGGAGCTCCCGGGCGAGGAGCAGCAGGAGAAGGCGTACGAGGGTGCGCCCACCGTCACGTTCGACACGGACCGGCGTGTGGGCTGCCGCTGGAAGGTGGAGTCCTCGGACGCCACCCACCGTCTTCTCGTCGACTTCGAGCGCGTCGCCTCGTACGACACCGCCGTGAGCGACGACACGCGTGCGGCGGAGGTCTACTCGTCGAAGGTGCGGAAGGCGGACCTGCCCGATCCCTCCGGCACCCCGTCCGCCGGTGACGTGGCGGACCAGGACGACGAGGGCGCCACGGAGGACGCGGGGGCCGAGCCTTCCGACAGCGCCGGCTCCGGCAAGGGCGAGGACAAGGGGAAGGGCAAGGGGGAATCGAGCGGCAGCTCCTCCAGTGGCTCGCCCCAGGAAGCCGTCACGCCGCCCGGTCTCGAACCCCGCAACCTCGACGACCTGGGCGACGAGGCCTTCCTCGACGACGCACTCACGACGTCCGGTTCCGCGACCCGCCACCGCACGGTGACTGTGGTGTTCCGCACGTCGAACGTCGTCGTGACCGTCGAGTACGACGAGCAGCCGGGGCGCCGCACGGAGATCCCGGACAGCAAGGAAATGCAGGACAAGGCGCAGGAACTGGCCGGAAAACTGGCCGACGGTTTCGCCGAATAGGGGCGGTTCGGACGGGGCACCGGGTCTCCGGAAGCGGAGCAGCCCGCGCCGGGCACGGCGTACCGTGGCCCATCGGACCGACGACAGCCGTCTTGAGTGACTTGAGTGAAGGAACCATGCACCGACCAGCACAGCGACTCACCCGCATACTCACCTGCGCAGCCGCCGTACCGGTGATCTTCATTGCCTCCGGCTGCTCCTCCGACTCCGGTTCGGGTTCGGACGGGGCCAAGAAGGACTCGGGCTCGAAGGCTTCCGCCTCGGCCTCGGGCAAGGACAAGGCGGCGACCGTGGAGAAGGCGGCGTACAGCAAGCTGCCCGAGCCCTGCGACGTCCTGTCGAAGAAGACCCTTGAGGACCTTGTCCCGAAGGCCAAGGACAAGTCGGGCAAGGCGGGCACCTCCGACGACACGTCGGCGCGTGGCACCTGCTCCTGGGACAGCCTGGACAACAACGGCGTCGACGGCTCGCAGTTCCGCTGGCTCCGCGTCTCGCTGATGCGCTTCGACTCGGACGCCTCGCTCGGCAGCGGTGCCAAGCGCGCGCAGAACAGCTTCGCCAAGCAGGTCGCGGACGCGCAGGCGACGGAGGGCGCGAAGAGCGTCAAGACGGAGCCGGTGCCGGGCATGGGCGACCAGACGACGGTCGTCCACTACGACCTGAAGAAGGACAAGGAAAACTTCAAGCAGCAGACGGTCGTGACGCGTGTGGAGAACGCGGTCGTGACGATCGACTACAACGGCGCGGGCCTGGCGGGCGACAAGGCCCCGAGCTCGAAGGACCTGTCCAAGGCGGCCGAGAAGGCCGCGAAGGAAGCCTCTGAGGCGGTCGTCTCGGCGAACAAGGCGGGCGGCGGCTCGAAGGACTCGGGCTCCGGTGCGGGCTCGGGTTCGGGTTCGGATGATTCCAAGTCGGACTCCAAGTCGGACTCGAAGTCCGGCTCCAAGTCCGACGCGAAGTCCGACTCCTCCGACGCGGCGTCGGACTCCAAGTCGGGTTCCAAGTCCAGCAGCAAGCCCAAGAGCTGACGCAGGACGCGGAAAAAGCGGCACGCGTCTCGCGTGCAACTCGCGTCACAGTCACGGCAGTTGTGGAGCCCGGCCCTCTGGTGGCCGGGCTCCTGCCGTACCGGCACACCGTCTTCCGCATGCGTGTGCCAGGCTGTCGCTCGCAACAAACCGAACAGGGAGGGGTTCGCGGGTGGCCGCGATGCAGCTGACACGCACGCACCGGATACTCATCGGCGTGGTCGTCGCCGGTGCGGTCGTCATCGCCGGCATCGGCTTCGCGGGGTCGTACGCGGCCGTGCGCGAGCTGGCCGAGAAGAAAGGCTTCGGCAGCTTCTCGGCGGTCTTCCCGATCGGCATCGACGCGGGCATCTGCGTCCTGCTGGCGCTGGACCTGCTCCTGACGTGGATCCGTATCCCCTTCCCGCTGCTGCGCCAGACGGCGTGGCTCCTGACGGCGGCGACCATCGCCTTCAACGGCGCCGCCGCCTGGCCGGACCCGCTGGGCGTGGGCATGCACGCCGTCATCCCGGTCCTGTTCGTGGTGGCCGTGGAGGCGGCGCGGCACGCGGTGGGCCGGATCGCGGACATCACCGCCGACAAGCACATGGAGGGCGTGCGCCTCACGCGCTGGCTGCTCTCCCCCGTGCCGACGTTCAAGCTGTGGCGCCGGATGAAGCTGTGGGAGATCCGCTCCTACGAGCAGGTCATCCAGCTGGAGCAGGACCGCCTCATCTACCAGGCCCGCCTCCAGGCCCGCTTCGGCCGCTCCTGGCGCCGCAAGGCCCCCGTGGAATCCCTGATGCCGCTGCGCCTGGCCCGCTTCGGCGTCCCGCTCGCGGAGACGGGCCCCGCCGGGCTGGCCGCCGCGGGCATCGAGCCCGCGTTGCTGCCACCGGCGCCGGTACCGGCGGTCGCGGAGGCCCCGCAGCAGCAGTCGCAGCCGCCGGAGCTGGTGGCACCGACCGTGCCGCAGCTGGAGGCGGACCCGCGGGGGCAGGAGCAGCCGCAGGGGCAGGAGCCCCCGGCGCAGGAGCAGCAGCCCGAGGGGGCGCACGTGAGCCCGTGGTTCGCGGCTCAGCAGCCTTCGTACGTTCCCGAGGAGCCGCACGACCAGTGGTACGCGGAGCAGCAGGCTTACGCGGACCAGCAGGCCTATGCCGATCAGCAGGCCTACCTGGAGCAGCAGCAGGCGTACTTCGACGAGCAGGGCGGTGATCCGCGGGCTGCCGCGGACGCGGCTGCGGCTGCCGCTGCCGCCGGGGGTGAGCCGGAGTTTCCCGTTCCGGCGGGGCCCGGCCGGACGCGCCAGCTGGGCGGTCAGCATCTGATCCCGGGGCCGCGCGAGGAGCAGGCTCCCGAGGACGACGTGCGGGAGCAGGCCGGGGAGGAGCTGGAGCCGCTGCCCGAGGCGTCCGGTCTGCCGGACGACGTCTCCCGTGAGGACGCGTACTTCGCGGCGTTCCGCAAGTACGTGAGCGAGCTCGGGGACTACCCGAACGCCCGGCAGTTCGGCCTGTACCTGATGGACCTGTACGGGGTCACCGGCCAGGCGGGCGGCCCTCCGGCCGAGAGCACGCTGCGCCCGTACCTGCGTGACTTCCGGGGGCGCTACCAGGAGGACCTGGACTCCGAGTACAGCGCCTGACCGGCAGCCGGCAGTAGGTATCCGGCAGCCGGGGTCAGCCCGCGCTGCGGGCGCGCTTCTTGCCGGTCTCGCCCCAGACGGCGAGGGCGGCGCCCACGACGAGCAGGGCGAGGTATCCGGGGGTGGGGATGTCCCACCACTTGTGGAAGAGGCCCCAGGGGCCGTCCCCGAAGGTTTGCCCGGCCGCGCCGAGCGCGCCCTGGATTCCGACGACCCATCCGACGATGGCGATGATTTCCTTCATACGTCCACGATCACTCGCCCCCGGGCGCCGGACGTCCTGCCCCGGGCTGATCCCCGGGTAGTCCCAACGATGCAGCCCCGCATCCGCCCAGCGGAAGGGGGCCCGCATCCGCCCAGCGGAAAGGGGCCCCGCCCAGGCACCCCCGGGCGGAACCCCTTACCCCCAAGCCGGGCGCGGCCCTACGCGGCGAGCAGCTTTCGCACCCGCTCCGCGCCCACGGCGAGCAGCAGCGTGGGCAGGCGCGGGCCCGTCTCCCGGGTCACCAGGAGGCGGTACAGCAGGGCGAAGAAGGACCGCTGCGCGACCTTGATCTCCGGCGGCAGCTCCTTGGCCGTCGCGTCCGCCGAGAACCCCGCCTGCACCTTCGGCACGCCGTACACGAGGTGCGTGAGCCCGTCGAGGGACCAGTGCGAGTCCAGGCCCTCCAGGAGCAGCCGCAGCGACTCGCGGGCCGACTCGTCCAGCGAGGACAGCAGCTCCGTGTCCGGCTCCGAACGCACGATGGTGCGCGCGTCGGCCGGGACCTGGGTGGTGATCCAGTTCTCGGCGCGGTCGAGCCGGGGCCGCGCCTCGTCCAGGGACGAGATGGGGTCCGAGGGGTCCAGGTCCCGCAGGATGCGCAGGGTCTGGTCCTCGGCGCCCGCCGTGACGTCGGCGACGGACGCGAGCGTCCGGTACGGCAGCGGACGCGGCGTCTTGGGCAGCTCACCGGCGGCCGTACGCACCGCACGCGAGTGCGCGGCGGCGTCGGCGGGCAGCGCGGAGCCGTCGGCGACCTTCGCGTCGAGCTTGTCCCACTCGTCGTAGAGCCGCTGGATCTCCTGGTCGAAGGCGATCTTGAAGGACTGGTTCGGCTTGCGGCGGGCGTAGAGCCAGCGCAGGAGCGGCGCCTCCATGATCTTCAGGGCGTCGGCCGGGGTCGGCACACCGCCCTTGGAGGACGACATCTTCGCCATGCCGGAGATGCCGACGAAGGCGTACATGGGGCCGATCGGCTGCACGCCGTCGAAGATCTCGCGGACGATCTGCCCGCCGACGACGAAGGACGACCCGGGAGACGAGTGGTCCACGCCGCTCGGCTCGAAGATGACGCCCTCGTACGCCCAGCGCATGGGCCAGTCGACCTTCCAGACCAGCTTGCCGCGGTTGAACTCGTTCAGGTGGACCGTCTCGGTGTGCCCGCAGTCCGCGCACACGTACGCCAGCTCGGTGGTCTCGTCGTCGTACGACGTGACCGTCGTGAGGTCCTTCTCGCACGCGCCGCAGTACGGCTTGTACGGGAAGTACCCGCTGGAGCCGCCGCTGCCGTCGTCCTCGCTCGCGGCGCCGGAGCCCTCCGCGGCCTCCAGCTCGGCCTCGTCGACGGGCTTCTGCGACTGCTTCTGGCCGCCCTTCCCGGGTGCCTTCTTGGTGCGGTACTGGTCGAGGATCGCGTCGATGTCACCGCGGTGCTTCATCGCGTGCAGGACCTGCTCGCGGTAGACGCCCGAGGTGTACTGCTCGGTCTGGCTGATCCCGTCGTACTCCACGCCCAGCTCGTCGAGCGCCGCGGTCATGGCCGCCTTGAAGTGCTCGGCCCAGTTCGCGTACGCGGAACCGGCCGGGGCGGGCACGGAGGTGAGGGGCTTGCCGATGTGCTGGGCCCAGGTCTTCTTGTCGACTCCGGGGATGGCGTCCGGGACCTTGCGGTACCGGTCGTAGTCGTCCCAGGAGATGAGGTGGCGGACCTCGTGCCCGCGCCGCCGGATCTCGTCGGCGACCAGGTGCGGGGTCATGACCTCGCGGAGGTTGCCCAGGTGGATCGGTCCCGAGGGCGAGAGCCCGGAGGCGACGACGACCGGTTTGCCCGGGGCACGACGCTCCGACTCGGCGATGACCTCGTCCGCGTAGCGGGAGACCCAGTCGGTGGTATCGGTGCTCTGAGCCACGATCGGCACGCCTTTCTTCTTCTACGTGAGTACCGCCTGTCGGAGCCATTCTCCCAGGTCGACCCGTAACCGCGAAAACCGCTTTTCACCCCGTGGGATACTCGAATTTCTAGACCCCCAGCAACCAGGCACCCGAGCAGAACGGCACCCATTCATGGCCTCGGTCACGTCCCTCACCGCCTCCGTCCACCAGCGCCTCGCGGACGCCCTTACGGCTGCCCTGCCGGAAGCCGGCTCCGCCGACCCGCTGCTGCGACGAAGCGACCGGGCCGACTACCAGGCCAACGGAATCCTGGCGCTCGCCAAGAAGGCGAAGGCGAACCCGCGCGAGCTCGCGACGAAGGTCGTGGACGCGCTGCCCGCCGACGACGGCCTGATCAAGGACGTCGAGGTCTCGGGGCCCGGCTTCCTGAACGTCACGGTCACCGACAAGGCGATCGTCGAGAACCTCGCCGCGCGCGCCGCCGACGGCGAGCGGCTCGGCGTGCCGTTCTCGGAGACCGCCGGCACGACGGTGGTCGACTGGGCCCAGCCGAACGTGGCCAAGGAGATGCACGTCGGCCACCTGCGCAACTCGGTCATCGGCAACTCCGTCGTCAAGATCCTGGAGTTCACCGGCGAGAAGGTCGTCAGCCGCCACCACATCGGCGACTGGGGCACCCAGTTCGGCATGCTCGTGCAGTATCTGATCGAGCACCCGGACGCGCTGGGCCACCAGTCCGCCGCCGAGGGCTCGGTGGAGGCGGGCGAGGAGGCGATGTCGAGCCTCAACCGCGTCTACAAGGCCTCGAAGGTGCTCTTCGACTCCGACGAGGAGTTCAAGACGCGCGCCCGGCGCCGGGTGGTGGACCTCCAGGCGGGCGACCCCGAGACGCTCGCGATCTGGCAGCGGTTCGTGGACGAGTCGAAGGTCTACTTCTACTCGGTCTTCGACAAGCTGGACGTGGAGATCCACGACGAGGACATCGTCGGCGAGTCCGGGTACAACGACATGCTGGCGGAGACGTGCCGCATGCTGGAGGAGTCCGGCGTGGCCGTCCGGTCGAACGGCGCGCTGTGCGTGTTCTTCGACGACGTGAAGGGCCCGGACGGCAACCCGTCCCCGCTGATCGTCCAGAAGTCCGACGGCGGTTTCGGGTACGCGGCCACCGACCTCTCCGCGATCCGCGACCGCGTCTTCAACATCAAGGCGGACACCCTCCTGTACGTGGTGGACGCGCGGCAGTCGCTGCACTTCAAGATGGTCTTCGAGACGGCCCGCAGGGCGGGCTGGCTGACGGACGGCGTCAAGGCGGTGCAGCTCGGCTTCGGCACGGTCCTCGGCAAGGACGGCAAGCCGTTCAAGACGCGTGAGGGCGAGACGGTCCGGCTGATCGACCTCCTGGACGAGGCGATCGAGCGGGCGTCGGCCATCGTGCGCGAGAAGGCCCAGGACCTCTCCGAGGAGGAGATCGCCGAGCGCGGCGCCCAGGTGGGCATCGGCGCGGTGAAGTACGCGGACCTGTCGACGTCGGCGGTGCGCGACTACAAGTTCGACCTGGACCAGATGGTGTCGCTCAACGGCGACACGTCGGTCTACCTCCAGTACGCGTACGCCCGTATCCAGTCGATCCTGCGCAAGGCGGGCGACGTCGCGCCGAAGGCCCACCCGGAGCTCGAACTGGCCCCGGCCGAGCGGGCGCTGGGCCTGCACGCGGACCAGTTCGCGGAGACGGTCGCCGAGGTCGCCGGGGAGTACGCCCCGCACAAGCTGGCCGCGTATCTCTACCAGCTGGCGTCGCTCTACACGACGTTCTACGACAAGTGCCCGGTCCTGAAGGCGGACACCCCGGCCCAGGTCGAGAACCGTCTGTTCCTGTGCGACGTCACGGCCCGGACCCTGCACCAGGGGATGGCCCTGCTGGGCATCAGGACGCCCGAGCGCCTCTGAACGACCCTGATTGCCCGCCGCTACCGCGCTCGCTCGGCCCCCGCGCCCCGTCAGGGACGCGGGGGCCGGCCGTTTCACCGGGCCAGTGCGCCCCGGAGCCTGCGCAGTCCTTCCCCGATCTCCTCGGGCGTCTGCGTCACGAAGCACATCCGCAGGGTCGTGCGGTCCGGCTCCCCGGCGTAGAACGGCGCCCCGGGGACGTACGCCACGTCGTGCCTGACGACCTGGGGCAGCAGCGCGGCGGTGTCGTACCCCTCGGGCAGCTTCGCCCAGACGAACATGCCGCCCTCGGGCCGGATCCACGCCGATCCCTCGGGCAGCGCCTGCGGGAGGCCGAGGAGCATGGCGTCACGCCGCTCGCGATACGCCCCCGCGACGCGGGCCACGTGCGCGTCCAGGTCGTTGTCCGCCAAGTACCGCGCCGCGGAGAGCTGGTTGACGGTCGGGGTGTGCAGGTCGGCGGCCTGCTTGGCGATGACGCAGGCGCGCAGCAGCACGGCGGGTGCCCGCATCCAGCCCAGGCGCAGGCCCGGCGCCATGACCTTGGAGAAGCTGCCGAGCAGGACGGTGCGGTCCTCGGCCCCTGGGTACGAGGCGATCCACGGCACGCGCTCCCCCTCGAAGCGCAGTTCCCCGTACGGGTCATCTTCGACGATCCACAGGCCCCGCCGCGCGGCGACGCCGGCGATCGCGGCGCGGCGGTCGGCGGGCATGGTGCGGCCGGTGGGGTTCTGGAAGGTGGGGACGGTGTAAAGGAGCTTGGGCCGGTGCCGGGCGACGAGTTCGTCGAGGGCGGCCGGGTCCATCCCGGCCTCGTCGCCGGGGACGGGCACGAGGTGCGCGCCCGCGAGGCCGAAGGCCTGGAGTGCGGCCAGGTAGCAGGGGCTTTCGACGAGGACGGTGTCGCCGGGCTCGACGAGGGCCGTGGCGAGCAGGGAGAGCGCCTGCTGCGATCCGGTGGTGATGAGGAGGTCGTCGGCGTCGGTGGCGAGCCCGCGCACGGCGAAGCGCGCGGCGATGGCGGCCCGCAGCGTCGGCTCGCCCTCGGTCGTGGCGTACTGGAGAGCGCGTGCGGGCTGCTCGGTGAGCACCGCCTGGAACGCGGCGGCGATGCCCTCCGCGTCGAAGAGGCCGGGGGCGGGGAGCCCGCCCGCGAAGTTGATGACCTCCGGCCGTGCCGTCACGGCCAGGATGTCCCGTACCGGAGAGCCACCGACCGAGGCGGCACGCGCGGCGAGGGGCGGCGTGGGGGCGGCGGTGCTGGGGGCAGGGGCGGTGACGGTCATCTGCGGCTCCTTTGTCTTCCCGGCAGCGTAAGCACCTGCGTGCCGTCTACATGCACCATTCCGGGATGCGGACGGCCGCGGAACGGCCCCGCCGCGAGCCGGATGCGGGGCCGTGGTGCGTCGCTAGGCGGGCGGGTCCGGCACGTCGTCGTTGTCGCGGTTCGTCTTCGTCCACTTCTTGCTGTTGAGCGAGAACCCGTAGACGGGACGGCCCCGGTCGCCGCTCGTGGCGAACGGTTTGCCCGTGTCGTCGATGCGTACCGTGCCGTGCCGGTCGCCGCTCGACCACTCCAGTTCCAAGTACCAGCGTACGTAGCGGGAGTTGGCGGTGGCGTTGACGTAGAACGCCTCGGGGTCGCTGGCGCTGACCTTGTAGGGGAAGTCGTCGCTCCCCTGAGGGGCCGGGCGCGGCACCGACGCGTCCAGGTTGACGTCGAAGGAGTGCTTGGGCACGTTGCCCCCGCAGCCGACGCCGAGGTAGCCCATCTTGTAGTTGTTCCAGGCCAGGGGCGAGCTGGTGCCGGCGACGCGGACGTGCAGGGACTCCAGGACGACGGTTTCCTCGCCCGTGCCCTGGACGGTCAGCTTCACGGTCTGGTCCCGGGCGGAGACCGCGCCGTTCGCGGCGACCCAGCCTTCGGCGTCCTGCTCGTTGGGGGGCGGGGAGAGGGTGCCGGGCTCCTTGTCGACGAGGTAGGGGTGCCCGCAGGGGTCGCTCCAGTACTGGGGCTGGGTGGAGACGGTCACCGGGGCCGCGCCCGTGTCCGTACCCGTGTACGTGTCCGATTCCCCGCCGCCCTTGCCGCCGCCACCCGCGCCCCCCGCGCCGGGCGCGCCGGTCGTGCCCTCAACGCCCTTGCCGTCACCCGCGGGTCTGCTGGACTCCGATGCCTTCTTGCCCGGCTTGCCCTTCGCGGAGGGCGAAGGGGAGCCGGTGGCGTCCCGGTCCCATGCCCCCTCGCCGCCGTGCGGGCCCGGGGTGGTGGCGGACGCCCGCTCGCGCTCGCCTCCGCTGCCGGACGCGGCCTGTACGGCGACGGCGGTGGCGCCGAGCGCGAGGACGGCACCGGCAGCGACGAGCACACGCGCCCGGGGCAGGCGCCTGCCGCCGGACTTCCCCGCTGGGGCGGGCGCCGGGCCGATGACGAAGTCGGAGTCCTTGGCGGGGTCGTTGGCGGGGGCCTTGTCGGGGCCCTTGTCGGGGTCCTTGGCGGGGGATCCGGTGGGTGCGCTGCCGGGTGCCGCCTCACCGGCCGGGGCAACAGGAGCAGCAGCGGCAGCAGGGGCGGCAGGTGCGTCGGGCCCCGCGGCACGCGGTGGCTCCGTCGTGCCCCGCTGTGCGTCCCCCTCCTTGCGGTCGCCTCTGGACGCGTCGGCCAGGATCCACTGCCGGTGGACCTCGACCATCTCCTCGCGTGAGGCCCCGCACATCCGGGCGAGCCGCTCCAGCGGAGCGAACTCCGTCGGTACGGCCGACCCGTTCACGTATCGGTGCAGTGTCGACGTCGACACGTGCAGCCGCTTGGCCAGCGCCCCGTAACTGAGCCCCGACCTCTCCTTCAGCTCCCGCAGCAAACCCGCGAGATCGCCCGCCCCCACGCTCTCTCCCATTCCATCCGGCCGTTCCATGGAACGGAGTTCTCGCAGTTCAGGGCCGTACGAACATCCCCGCGTCCCCAACTGCCTTCCCACGGCGGCGACTGGGACGGAACCCCGCACAAGCTGGGGCCATACAAGCACGCCGCGGCCGGGACTCCCTCGGCGCGGCTCGCGTCTCCCACGTCACACCGAAAGAGATCAGCCATGCGCCTTTCCACCAAAGCCTCCGCGGTCGCCACCGCCCTCACCGCCGCCCTCTCCCTCACCGCGCTCGGCGGCGCGGCCTCCGCCGCGACTCCCGCCGCCAAGGCGGCGCCGGTGACCTGCACCGCCGCCACCACGAAGATCACCGTCCAGGAGGTCGAGCGCCCCCTCAACCACCTGCTCCTGAAGGCCAAGAACACGGGGACGAAGACCTGTTACGCGTACGGCGCCCCGTACCTGCGCTTCGACGAGGGCCAGTCGGCCACGCCGTGGCTGGAGGAGAGCACGCCCCAGGCCGTCGTCACGCTGGAGCCCGGGCAGACGGCGTACGCGGCCATCGGCACGTCGTCGCCGGAGGGCGCGGAGGGCCACCAGGCCCACGAGCTGGACGTCCTCTTCGCCAACCGCGCGATGAACGGCAGCGTGGGCAACCCCGGGGCGGCGAAGCTGCCGCGCGGCGGGGTGTACGTCGACAGCTCGGCGTTCGTCACGTACTGGCAGACGTCGGCGTCGGCCGCGCTGATGTGGTGACCGGTTCCGGGCCGGCCCGCCGCCGTAACGGCGAGCGGGTCGGCCCACCCGGTGCCTCACGCGCACCTTCCGGTAAGTACGCACAAATTAGTGGGTACTTGTCCGCGTCCCGGTGCGCGGCAAGGATCGAAGGCGTTCCCCACCCACCCCGCCATACGCCTCCGATCGGAGTTCCCCAGCCATGCCCGCACAGCCCGCGCAGTCTCCCGTAACCGTCCTCGGCCTCGGCCTGATGGGCAGCGCGCTCGCCGCCGCGCTCCTCAAGGCGGGTCACCCCACCACCGTGTGGAACCGCACCGCCGCCAAGACGGGCCCCCTCGCCGCGCAGGGCGCCATCCCGGCCGACACGGCGAGGGACGCCGTCGAGGCGGCGCCCCTGGTCATCGTCTGCCTCACGACCAACGACGGCGTCCGCGGCCTCCTGGAACCCGAGGCGGACGCCCTCAAGGGCCGTACGGTCGTGAACCTGACGAACGGGACGCCCGCCCAGGCCCGGGAGCTGGCGTCCTGGGCCGCGGCGCACGGCGTCGCGTACGTCGACGGCGGGATCATGGCCGTACCCCAGATGATCGCGACGCCCGGTGCGTACATCCTCTACAGCGGCGCGGACGCCACGGCCTTCGAGGCCCACCGCGCGACCCTGTCCGCGCTCGCCGCCCCCAAGTGGGTCGGCGAGGACCCCGGGCTCGCCGCCCTCTACGACCTGTCCCTGCTCACCGGCATGTACGGGATGGTGATGGGCGTCGCGCAGGCGTACGCCCTCATCGGCAGCGAGGGCATCGCGGCCCGGGAGTTCGCGCCGCTGCTCAGGGACTGGATGGCGGCGATGACGGACGCGGTGGTGCCCGGGACGGCCGAGGCGGTCGACGCCGGCCGGCACCTCACCGACGTGTCCAACCTCGCCATGAACCGCGACGCGTACCCCAACTTCCTCCAGGCGTATGCCGACCAGGGCCTGCGCGGTGACCTGTTCGCGCCGTTCCAGGGCCTTCTGGACCGCGCGGTCGACGAGGGGTACGGCGCCGACGGCCTCTCCCGCCTGGTGACCCTGCTCAAGCAGGGCTAGCGCAGGAGTCACGCGGGCCTAGGGGACGAGGACGACCTTGCCCGTGGTCTCCCGGCGCTCCATGGCCGCGTGGGCCGCGGACGCGTCCGCCAGCGGGAAGGTCTGCACCGCGGGGGCCAACTCCCCCTTGGCGGCGGCCTCCAGGGCCCGGCGTTCGCGGTCGGGGCCGCCCTCGGGGTGCGCGATGAGCTGCATCAGCGCGTTGGTGACGGTGATGCCCCGCTCCTCCACGGCCGCCGCGTCCGGCTCGAACGCCTCCTGCGAGGACCAGCCGATCATGACGTACCGCCCGGCGTCGCCGAGCAGTCCGAACGCGGCGGCGGACTTCTCGCCGCCCACCCCGTCGAGGACCACGCTCACCCGGCGGCCGTCGAGCCGCTCGCGCACGAGGTCCGCCCAGCCGGGTTCGTTGTAGTCGACGGCGAGATCGGCGCCCAGCTCCCAGACGGCCTCGACCTTGTCGGGCCCGCCCGCGGCACCGATGACGACCGCCCCCAGCGAGGCCGCGTACTGCACCACCAGCCGCCCGACGCCACCGGCGGCGGACATCACGAGCACCACGTCCTCCGGGGTGATCCTGGCGGCGTCCAGGAGCCCCATGGTCGTGGCCCCGGTCATCACCATGGTCACGGCGGCCTCGAACCCGAGCCCGGCCGGCACCTCGTGCAGCTGCGCGAGGTCGGCCACCGCGAGCTCGGCGTAGCCGCCGGGCTCGCTGCGCGGGGTCACGACCGCCCGCCCCAGCCAGGCGGGATCCACCCCGGGGCCCACCGCGTCGACGACACCGGCGACCTCCCCGCCGAAGACGGCGGGCAGCTCGGGCAGCGGCGGCGCCATGCCGCCGGCCTCGCCCCGCCGCATGACGGTCTCGATGTGGTGGACTCCGGCCGCCCGTACGGCGATGCGCACCTGGCCCGGCCCCGCGAGGGGGTCGGGCCAGGTCTCGTACGCCAGGTTCTCGGCGGGTCCGAACTCGTGCAGTACGACGGCGCGCATACGTCCTCCTCAGAACGTCGGACGTCGGCGGCGGGTCGGCCGGACGTCGATGCACACCACCCTGCGACCTCAACCAAACTTGAGGTCAAGCGGACACTCCGCGCGGCTCCTCAGAGCCGCCGCGCCACCTCGGTCGCCCAGTACGTGAGGATCATGTTCGCGCCCGCGCGCTTGATGCCCGTGAGCGACTCCATGATCGCCTGGTCGCGGTCGATCCAGCCGCGCTCGGCGGCGGCCTCGATCATCGAGTACTCGCCGGAGATCTGGTACGCGGCGACCGGCACGTCGACGGCGTCGGCGACCTTCGACAGGATGTCCAGGTAGGGGCCGGCGGGCTTCACCATCACCATGTCGGCGCCCTCCTCGAGGTCGAGCGCCAGCTCGCGCAGCGACTCGCGGGCGTTGGCCGGGTCCTGCTGGTAGGTCTTGCGGTCGCCCTTGAGGGACGAGCCGACGGCCTCGCGGAAGGGGCCGAAGAAGGCGGAGGAGTACTTGACGGTGTAGGCGAGGATCGACACGTCCTCGTGCCCGACCTGGTCCAGCGCGTCGCGGATCACGCCGACCTGGCCGTCCATCATGCCGCTGGGGCCCACGACGTGGGCGCCCGCGTCGGCCTGGACCTGCGCCATCTCGGCGTACCGCTCCAGGGTGGCGTCGTTGTCGACGCGCCCCTCGGCGTCCAGGACACCGCAGTGGCCGTGGTCGGTGAACTCGTCCAGGCACAGGTCGGACATGACGATGAGGTCGTCGCCGACCTCGGCGCGCACGTCGCGCAGGGCGACCTGGAGGATCCCGTCCGGGTCGGTGCCGACGGTCCCGGCCGCGTCCTTCTTCGACTCCTCCGGCACCCCGAAGAGCATGATCCCGGAGACCCCGGCCTCCATCGCCTCGACGGCGGCCTTCTTCAGGCTGTCGCGGGTGTGCTGGACGACGCCGGGCATGGCACCGATCTCCACGGGGGCGCTGATCCCCTCGCGCACGAACGCGGGCAGGATCAGGTCGGCCGGGTGCAGCCGCGTCTGGGCGACCATGCGCCGCATGGCGGGCGTGGTCCGAAGGCGGCGGGGCCGGGCCCCGGGAAACGATCCGTACGTGGTCACTGTCTCTCTCACCTCACGAAAGATTCCGGCCCCGGCTGAAGGATCTCAGCCGGGGCCGGGGAAGCAACTAGCCCGTCCGGTGCTCGCGGACGAACTCGGCGAAGCCGGTGATTACGGTACGCCTGGACGTCAGGGTGCCGCACGCCGCCTGCGGGAACCCGGGCGCCGCTCGCTGGGCCGGGTGACGGGGTCCCCCGCCTCCAGGGCGGAGAGCCTGCGCCGGGTCCCGAACTCGGCCAGCGCCTCGGCCAGCTTGTGCACCGACGGCTCGGGAGCCATCACGTCCACCCGGAGCCCGTGCTCCTCCGCGGTCTTGGCGGTGGCGGGGCCGATGCACGCGATGACGGTCACGTTGTGCGGCTTGCCGGCGATGCCGACGAGGTTCCGCACGGTCGACGAGGACGTGAAGAGCACGGCGTCGAAGCCGCCGCCCTTGATCGCCTCACGCGTGTCCGCCGGGGGCGGCGACGCACGCACCGTCCGGTAGGCGGTCACGTCGTCGACCTCCCACCCGAGGTCGATGAGCCCGGCGACCAGCGTCTCCGTGGCGATGTCGGCCCGCGGCAGGAAGACACGGTCGATCGGGTCGAAGACCGGGTCGTACGGCGGCCAGTCCTCCAGGAGACCCGCGGCCGACTGCTCGCCGCTGGGCACCAGGTCGGGCTTCACGCCGAAGGCGATCAGCGCCGCGGCGGTCTGCTCGCCCACCGCCGCGACCTTGATCCCGGCGAAGGCACGCGCGTCGAGCCCGTACTCCTCGAACTTCTCGCGCACCGCCTTGACTGCGTTCACGGAGGTGAAGGCGATCCACTCGTAGCGGCCCGTGACGAGCCCCTTGACCGCGCGCTCCATCTGCTGGGGCGTGCGCGGCGGCTCCACGGCGATGGTCGGCACCTCGTGCGGCACCGCGCCGTAGGACCGCAGCTGGTCGGAGAGCGAGGCCGCCTGCTCCTTCGTGCGCGGCACGAGCACCCGCCAGCCGAAGAGCGGCTTCGACTCGAACCACGACAGCTGGTCGCGCTGGGCGGCCGCGGAGCGCTCGCCGACCACGGCTATGACGGGCTGGCCTCCGTCGGGCGAGGGCAGCACCTTCGCCTGCTTGAGGACCTGGGCGATGGTGCCCAGGGTCGCCTGCCAGGTGCGCTGCCGCGTCGTCGTACCGGCGATCGTCACCGTCAGCGGGGTGTCGGGCTTGCGCCCGGACGACACCAGCTCACCGGCGGCCGCGGCCACGGAGTCCAGGGAGGTCGACACGACCAGGGTCCCGTCGGACGCCCCCACCTCGCTCCAGCAGCGGTCGGAGGCGGTGCGCGCGTCGACGAAGCGCACGTCCGTGCCCTGGGCGTCGCGCAGCGGAACACCCGCGTAGGCGGGTACACCGACCGCCGCCGCGATGCCGGGCACGACTTCGAAGGGGATGCCCTCGGCGGCGCAGGCGAGCATCTCCTCGGCCGCGTACGTGTCGAGGCCGACGTCGCCGCTGACGGCACGCACGACCCGCCTGCCGCCCCGTGCCGCCTCCATGACAAGATTGGTCGCGGCTCGCAAAGCCGACGCTCCGGCGATCGCTGACGCGTCGTCAACTGCCCCTGGCTGAGGTGTGTCCACACCTCCCCGGGCATGCGCACGAACGACGTCGAGCACATCCGGCTCGGCGATCAGCACGTCCGCTCGGGCCAGCGCCTCGACGGCGCGCAGCGTAAGTAGTCCCGGATCTCCGGGTCCGGCACCCAGGAAGGTGACGTGCCCGTGTGCGGGAAGGCCGGGAAGGTTCGAGGTGGGGCTCAAAGTGCTCGCTCCCCCATCAGACCGGCCGCGCCCTTGGCAAGCATCTCGGCAGCGAGTTCACGGCCGAGCGCCAAGGCTTGGTCATGCGTCTCGGGCACGGGACCGGTGGTGGACAGCTGCACCAGCGTCGAGCCGTCGGTTGCCCCGACGACGCCGCGCAGGCGCATTTCCTTGACAATCTGCCCGTCGGCCAGCAAGTCGGCCAGTGCGCCCACGGGCGCGCTGCAACCGGCTTCCAGGGCGGCGAGCAGGGATCGCTCGGCGGTCACGGCGGCCCGGGTGTACGGGTCGTCGAGCTCGGCGAGCGCGGCGGTCAGTGACGCGTCGGACGCGGCACATTCGATCGCCAGTGCCCCCTGGCCGGGGGCGGGCAGAACTGTGTCGACCGACAGGAAGTCGGTCACCTCGCCGATCCTGCCGACGCGGTTGAGGCCCGCGGCGGCGAGTACGACGGCGTCGAGCTCGCCCTTGCGCACGAACCCGATGCGGGTGTCGATGTTCCCCCGGATCGGCACGGTCTCTATGGCGAGTCCGTGGTTGCGCGCGTAGGCGTTGAGCTGCGCCATCCGGCGGGGCGAGCCCGTGCCGATGCGCGCGCCGCCCGGCAGCTCGGGGAAGGTCATCCCGTCGCGTGCGATGAGCACGTCACGGGGGTCCTCGCGCAGCGGGACCGCGGCCAGGGCCAGGTCGTCGGGCTGCGCGGTCGGCAGGTCCTTCAGCGAGTGGACGGCGAAGTCGACCTCGCCGGCGAGCAGCGCGTCGCGCAGGGCGGTCACGAAGACGCCGGTGCCGCCGATCTGTGCCAGGTGCTCACGGGACGTATCGCCGTACGTCGTGATCTCCACGAGCTCTACGGGGCGGCCGGTCAGCCGGCTCACTGTGTCGGCCACCTGCCCGGACTGGGCCATGGCCAGCTTGCTGCGCCGTGTCCCGAGCCTGAGTGCCCTCTCGGTCATGCCCGGCCTCGATTCGGATCTGTTTGTGGTGCGTTCTGGTCGGTGGGTTCGTTGACCTTGTCGGCCCTGCTGACGGCGGCGACCGTCTGCGGGTCGAGGTCGAAGAGGGTGCGCAGCGCGTCCGCGTACCCGGCGCCGCCGGGCTCGCTCGCCAGCTGCTTGACCCGCACGGTGGGTGCGTGGAGCAGCTTGTCGACGACGCGGCGGACGGTCTGGGTGATCTCCGCGCGCTCCTTCTCGGGAAGTCCGGGGAGCCGTCCGTCGAGCCGCGCGATCTCGTTCGCGACGACGTCGGCGGCCATGGTGCGCAGGGCGACCACGGTCGGCGTGATGTGCGCGGCCCGCTGTGCGGCGCCGAAGGCGGCGACCTCGTCGGAGACGATCGCCCGCACCCGCTCCACGTCGTCGGCCATCGGGGCGTCGGCGGACGCCTCGGCGAGCGACTCGATGTCGACGAGGCGTACGCCGTCGATGCGGTGCACGGCGCCGTCGATGTCGCGGGGCATGGCCAGGTCGAGCAGGGCGAGCAGGACGTGTCCGGTCTCGACCATCGAGGGGCCGCGGCGCCGCTCGGGCACGCGCCCGGTGGCGGTCACGGCCGCGGCGAGCGCGGTGATGGTGTCGGCCTCGCTCTGCGGGTCGTCGCGGCGCTCGGCGGGGGCGTTGTCCACCCAGGCGGCGTGCTGCTCCAGCGTCGCGGCGTCCATCCCGGCGACGGCTTCCTCGCCCATGACGGAGAAGCCGACCCCGCGGCCCACGGTCCCGTCGCCGGAGAGCCCGAGCGGGCAGGCCTCGTCGGCATCGGCGGGGTGCGCGGCGGCGGGGGCCGCGGTGTCCGCGGCGGGCGGGCGCGGGGCGCCCACGGTGACGGGTGCGCCGGTGCGGTCGGCCACGCCCGCCGCGACGGCCTCGGCCGTCAGGACGAGACCGGTCGCTCCGGTGCAGGAGACGGCGACGTCGGCACGTGTCAGTTCCGCCGCCACCTGGTCCATCGGCACGGCGCGCGCGACGGTGCCGGTGCCGCCCTCGGCCAGGCTGCGTCCATATTGCTCTCCGAGCAGGGCGGCCAGGCGGTGGGCCCGGTCGAAGGTGCGGTTGGCGACGACGACCTCGTGGACGCCGGCGCGCGCGAGGGTGGCCGCGGCGAGCGAGGACATGGATCCGGCGCCGATGACCAGGGCGCGCTTGCCCTTGGCCCAGGTCTCGACCGGCTCGCGCCCGGCGAGCTGTTCGAGGCCGAAGGTCACGAGCGACTGCCCGGCCCGGTCGATGCCGGTCTCGGAGTGCGCGCGCTTGCCGACCCGCAGGGCCTGCTGGAACAGGTCGTTGAGCAGGCGCCCGGCGGTGTGCAGCTCCTGGGAGCGCGCGAGGGCGTCCTTGATCTGGCCGAGGATCTGCCCCTCGCCGACGACCATCGAGTCCAGGCCGCAGGCCACCGAGAACAGGTGGTGGACGGCTCGGTCCTCGTAGTGGACGTAGAGATAAGGGGTGAGCTCTTCGAGGCCCACGCCGCTGTGCTGCGCGAGCAGGGTCGACAGCTCGGCGACGCCCGCGTGGAACTTGTCCACGTCGGCGTACAGCTCGATGCGGTTGCAGGTGGCGAGCACGGCCGCTTCGGCGGCGGGCTCGGCCGCGAGCGTGTCCTGGAGGAGCTTGGCCTGGGCGTCGGCGGCGAGGGCGGCCCGTTCGAGCACGCTCACCGGAGCACTGCGATGGCTCAGCCCCACGACGAGGAGACTCATGCCGGCATCACGGCGGGGACGTCCCCGTCGGGTCCTTTGCGCTGCTGCTTGGCGGCGACGGGCGGCACGGCGCCGTCGGCCGCGGCTTCCTCGCCGGCCTTGCGCTGCTCGTGGAAGGCGAGGATCTGCAACTCGATGGAGAGGTCCACCTTGCGTACGTCGACGCCGTCGGGCACGGAGAGCACGGTCGGCGCGAAGTTCAGGATCGAGGTCACACCGGCGGCGACGAGCCGCTCGCAGACCTGCTGGGCGGCGCCGGCCGGGGTGGAGATGACGCCGATGGAGACGCCGTTGTCACTGATGATCTTCTCGAGGTCGTCCGTGTGCTGCACCGGCATGCCGGCGACGGGGGTGCCCGCCATCGCCGGGTCGGCGTCGATCAGCGCGGCGACGCGGAACCCGCGCGAGGCGAACCCGCCGTAGTTGGCGAGGGCGGCGCCGAGGTTGCCGATGCCGACGATCACGACGGGCCAGTCCTGCGTCAGGCCCAGCTCGCGGGAGATCTGGTAGACGAGGTACTCGACGTCGTAGCCGACGCCACGCGTCCCGTAGGAGCCGAGGTAGGAGAAGTCCTTGCGCAGCTTCGCGGAGTTGACCCCCGCGGCGGCCGCGAGCTCCTCGGAGGAGACCGTGGGCACCGAGCGCTCCGACAGTGCGGTGAGGGCTCGGAGGTACAGCGGAAGCCTGGCGACGGTGGCCTCGGGAATCCCTCGGCTGCGGGTCGCCGGTCGGTGAGTTCGGCCAGTTGCCACGGTGCTCCTGCGGGTAGAGCGGGGCTGCAGGCGGTCACACGTCCCCAGACCGCCCCGTCGAAAGCAGGCTATGTCTTTGTGAACGCGTGCACAAAGATGGTGTCCGATTTGCCCGGCCAACGTGACCGGGGTCACGCGCCTCGGCCAGGCATTCCTGGAACCGGTACACGTGAGGCGGCGTTGCTCATTTGATGGGGGCAAAACCGCACACTCTCCTCACGATCATCGCCCCCGAGACCAAAACCGCCCACGATCCTAAGGGACCTCGCGGACCTTTTGGACTCGTCGGTCAGTGACGATTCGGACTACGGGGCGAGCTCACGCCGCAGGCGATCTTCGTTCACCCGCCAGAAGGTGTGCTGTTCACCGTCGACCAGAACCACCGGAATCTGTTCCCAGTAGGCCCGGTTGAGCTCTTCGTCCTGCGTGATGTCCTTCTTCTCCCACACGACTCCCAGCTCGCCGCAGACCTTCTCGATCACCAGTTGTGCTTCTTCGCACAGATGGCAGCCGGGCTTTCCGATCAAGGTGACCGTCCGGTCCTGGGGCTTCTTCTTCTCCGTACGGCGAAAAATCGGGCTCATGACACCATTCTCGCCCCGCCGACGCGCCGTGCGGACCTCCTCTTTAACGGTGCGGTCGCGCAGAGTTCACGGCGCCGAATCCTGCCGACTCCGGAACGGCCGAACGAACTAGCTATGCTCACGACATGGCCGCTCTCGGATGGCTCACCCCCCGTAGGCGCTCCGCCACCGCGCGGAGCGTGTTGGCAGGCGAGGCCTCGGCTGAGGCAGCGCGCAAGACCTCCCAGGAGCTGGAGGCCCTCGACGAAGCCGCGGCGCTCGCCGGGGAGACCGCTCCCGCGGAACCGGAGGAACCGGAGTTCCCGGTCTCCGGCGACGACAAGGCCGCCGCCTTCTTCGACCTCGACAACACCGTGATGCAGGGCGCCGCGATCTTCCACTTCGGCCGCGGCCTCTACAAGAGGAAGTTCTTCGAGCGCCAGGAGCTGGCCCGGTTCGCCTGGCAGCAGGCGTGGTTCAGACTCGCGGGCGTCGAGGACCCCGAGCACATGCAGGACGCCCGCGACAGCGCCCTGTCCATCGTCAAGGGCCACCGCGTCGCCGAGCTGATGTCCATCGGCGAGGAGATCTACGACGAGTACATGGCCGAGCGCATCTGGCCCGGCACGCGCGCCCTGGCCCAGGCCCATCTGGACGCGGGCCAGAAGGTCTGGCTCGTCACGGCCGCCCCGGTGGAGACGGCGACGATCATCGCCCGCCGCCTGGGCCTGACCGGCGCCCTCGGCACGGTCGCCGAGTCCGTGGACGGCGTCTACACCGGCAAGCTCGTCGGCGAGCCGCTGCACGGCCCGGCGAAGGCCGAGGCGGTGCGCGCCCTGGCGTCGGCCGAGGGCCTGGATCTGGCCCGGTGCGCCGCGTACAGCGATTCGCACAACGACATCCCGATGCTTTCGCTCGTCGGGCATCCGTACGCGATCAATCCCGACGCCAAGCTGCGCAAGCACGCGCGTGAGCGGGACTGGCGGCTGCGGGACTACCGCACCGGCCGCAAGGCCGCCAAGGTCGGCATCCCGGCCGCCGCGGGCGTCGGCGCCCTCGCAGGTGGCACGGCCGCGGCCATCGCCCTGCACCGCCGCCGCCACTGAACATTCCCTCGGTCCTACCCCGCCCTGGCTCCCGCCAGTCACGCCGGTAGCACTCGGCCACAACACGCCCTGCTGTTAGACGGAATGTGACCTGTTTCGATCAACAAGTGCTCACTGTGCGCTACTTGAACGGGCACGGACCGATAACAGAAGCGACGTAATCGGTGATTTGAGCAACTGGGTGTAGTGCCGCCTGTACGAAGCGTTATTCTCCTCAGACGCATTACGGACCCCACACGTCGCTACGACGGGTGAACGGTTCCGCACTGCACGTGATGGAAGCTCTGCCTCTGGGAGTCCCGTGTACCCACACGTCGGGGTTGACGCCTCGGGCCTGGCTACGCTGCGCGCAACGGTCATCGACCGCTTGCGCGGCTTCGTCCCCACCGCGTACGCCGGCCCCGCCGTCCCCGCATTTGCCGTCCCCACACCCGCCGGGCCCGTCTATGCCCTGGCGGACAGCGGCGCGGCGGTCAGCAGACGGGCCCGTTCCGCCTCTGCCGCCACCTCAACCCCCACCCCACGCCGTCCCGCCGCGGACAGCGACAGCGCCCGCATGATGGAACTCGTCGAACGCGCCCAAGCGGGCGAGTCCGACGCCTTCGGCCGTCTCTACGACCAGTACAGCGACACGGTCTACCGCTACATCTACTACCGAGTCGGCGGCAAAGCGACCGCCGAGGACCTCACCAGCGAGACCTTTCTGCGCGCCCTGCGCCGGATCAGCACGTTCACCTGGCAGGGCCGTGACTTCGGCGCCTGGCTGGTCACGATCGCTCGCAACCTGGTCGCCGATCACTTCAAATCGAGCCGTTTCCGCCTCGAAGTGACCACAGGCGAAATGCTCGACGCCAATGAGGTCGAGCGCAGCCCCGAGGACTCCGTCCTGGAGTCCCTCTCCAACGCCGCACTGCTCGACGCCGTGCGCCGCCTCAACCCCCAGCAGCAGGAGTGCGTGACCCTGCGCTTCCTGCAGGGCCTCTCGGTCGCCGAGACCGCTCGGGTGATGGGCAAGAACGAGGGCGCGATCAAGACCCTCCAGTACCGCGCCGTGCGCACACTGGCCCGGCTCCTCCCCGACGACGTGCGCTAGCGCCGCGCGCCGTCGGCGGCCACCGGCAGTACCCGGCGGTCGCCGGGCGGCCTCCAGCGGCCGTCCGTGTCTCCCGGTAGCCGTCCATGGCCCTCTGTAGCCGTGCGGAGCGTTCAACTCACCCTCCGTGGCGGCCAGATGGCCGTCACGGAATTTGGGCGGTCCGATCATCCTCCGTCCGTAACCCAAGTGCCGCGACGCTCGTTGTGCGGGATGCAGGCTCCCTGTGGTCGCTCCCTGACTACCTCCGCTCACTCGATCGTGTGGATGTGCTCAGGTCGGGCAACCCTCAGGACCCCCTGGGGAGTCGACCGTCATGACGAGAGGAGGTGCCGCCAGTGATCGCGAACGTATCGGCACACCGGCGGGCGAACGCCTTCGCCCAGGCCCTGGAGGAGCAATCCGACCAGGCCCCGGCGGCCGAGCAGTCCGAAGGTTCCGTCACACCCGATCCCGTGCCGTCCGAACAGACGGCGCCGGACAGGATGTTGGCTTTGGCGACCGGCCTCGGCGAACTGCCGAAGCCGGAGATGGATCCCGAGGTCAAAGTGGTCCAGCGGGCCCAGCTCGTAGCTGCCATGGAGGCCATGCTCCTTGAGGGCACGGCCGCGGGCGGTGGGACGATCGGCACCACGGTGCCCGAACAGCGGTCCCGCAAGGGTGCCCACCGGGCCACGGGACTGCGCAAACTGAAGCCGCGCTCCCGGCTGTCGCAAGGCATCGCGGCGGGCGGGCTCACCGTGGGCGTGGCCGCGGGAGCGTTCAGCGGAGTGGCCGCGGCCAGCTCCGACGCACTCCCCGGCGATTCGCTGTACGGCTTGAAGCGCGGCATGGAAGACCTCAAGCTCGGCATGGCCGACGGCGACAGCGACAAGGGCGGGGTCTATCTCGACCACGCCTCCACGCGCCTGAACGAAGCCCGTCGGCTGATGGAGCGCGGCCGCAGCGGCGACCTCGACCACGAGTCACTGGGCGAGGTCAGGCGGGCCCTGTCGGGCATGCGGCACGACGCCACGGAAGGCCACCGCCTGCTCCACCAGGCGTACGAGCGTGACGGCTCGATCGGCCACATCCAGACGCTGTCCGCCTTCACCGAGTCGCACCGCAGGAGCTGGAGCGACCTCCAGAGCAGGCTGCCCGTGCAGCTCGGGGACGTGGGCGAGCAGGTGACCTCGGTCTTCGACGCGATGGACGAGGAAGTGGAACCCCTCCGCTCGCTCCTCCCCCGCACCCCGGACCGGGACAGCTCCCCCGGCCGGCCCAGCCAGGGCGGCTCCGCCGGCTCCACGACGCCGGACAGCCCCGCGGCCCCGGATTCCTCCCCGCGGGACGGTTCGAGCGCCGAGAAGCGCGAGCCCCGCCCGTCGGCACCGGACAAGGGCGAGGACGACGGCCTCCTCGGCGGCAACACAGGGGGTCTCCTGGACCCCCCGAAGTCCGACACGACCCCGAGCAGCCCGTCCAGCGGCGACTCCTCCGGCAAGGAGACCCCGGCCCCGAAGCCGGACGTCACCGTGCCCCCGATCCTTCCGGGCCTGCTGCCGGGCCTCGGGATCGACGAGGAGGACGCGAAGTAACGAGCCGTACGGAAACGCCGGAGGAGCCGCACGTCCAGCTCCTCCGGCGTTTTCCGTTCAGAAGAACACGGACCGCCGCTGCACCAGCAGCTTGTACAGCGTGTGCTGGATCTGCTCCCTGACCTGGTCGGTCAGGTTGAACATCAGCATCGGGTCCTCGGCCGCCTCCGGCGGATACCCGTCCGTCGGAATCGGCTCACCGAACTGGATCGTCCACTTGGTCGGCAGCGGCACCGCCCCCAGCGGCCCGAGCCAGGGGAACGTGGGCGTGATCGGGAAGTACGGGATGCCGAGCACCCGCGCCAGCGTCTTCGCGTTGCCGATCATCGGGTAGATCTCCTCCGCCCCCACGATCGAGCAGGGCACGATCGGCGTCCCCGCCCGCAGCGCGGTGGAGACGAAGCCGCCCCGCCCGAACCGCTGGAGCTTGTAGCGCTCGCCGAACGGCTTCCCGATGCCCTTGAACCCCTCCGGCATCACCCCGACCAGTTCGCCACGCTCCAGGAGCCGCTCGGCGTCCTCGGCGCACGCCAGCGTGTGCCCCGCCTTGCGCGCCAGTTCGTTGACCACCGGCAGCATGAAGACGAGGTCCGCCGCGAGCAGCCGCAGATGCCGCCCGGCGGGATGGTTGTCGTGCACGGCGACCTGCATCATCAGACCGTCGAGCGGCAGTGTCCCCGAGTGGTTGGAGACGATCAGCGCCCCGCCCTCGGAGGGGATGTTCTCGACGCCCTTCACCTCGACGCGGAAGTACTTCTCGTACAGCGGCCGCACCAGGGACATCAGGACCTGGTCGGTGAGCTCCTCGTCGTAACCGAAGTCGTCGACCTCGTAGTCGCCCGTGAGGCGGCGGCGCAGGAACGCGAGGCCGCCCGCGATGCGCCGCTCCAGGCCGCCACCGCCGCCCCGCGGCTCCGCTGCGGCCCCGGCGTCGGCTTCCGTCCCGGCAGCCCCCTGACGCGGGGGTTCCGGCTCGGCCCGCTCCACCTGCGGCCCTCCGTCCTGCTGGCCGGGCATGGCCGTGACGTCACGCACGGCTGCCGGATCGTTCTTGCGCCGGACCGTGCTCCTGCGCCGCGGCGGGCGCTGCGCACCCGCGCGCGACCGGTCGTCGTCGAACGGAATGACCTTGGCGTCCGCCATCGTTGACGCTCTCCTCAGTTGGCGCTCTGGTTGCCCGCGAAGGGCAGCGTGGCGATCCGGTCGATGACCCCCGCGACGGCCTGCGGCGGCAGAAGTCCCGGACCCCGACTGCTGACGAAATCCGCGAAGGTCTCCGCGGTGGTGTATTTGGGGCTGAAGCCCAGTGTCTCGCGCATCTGCCGGGTCGCGACGACCCGCCCGTGCGTGAGCAGCCTGATCTGCTCGGGCGAGAAGTCCGTCATGCCCAGGGTCCGCAGCGCCTGGCCGACCCAGGAGACCGCGGGCATGAACACCGGCAGCGTCGGGCGCCCCAGGCGCCGTGCGCACTGCGAGAGCAGCAACAGGCCGTCACCGGCGATGTTGAACGTACCGCTGTTGAGCGTTCCGCGCCGCGGTTCCCGTGCCCCGAGGCGCAGGACCTCGATCGCGTCGTCCTCGTGCACGAACTGGAGCCGCGGATCGTGGCCGAAGACGGTCGGCAGGACCGGCAGCGAGAAGTACTCGGCGAGCGGCGAATCCGCGGCGGGGCCCAGGATGTTCGCGAACCGCAGCACGCAGACCGCGACGTCCGGACGGCGGCGCGCGAACCCGCGCACATAGCCCTCGACCTCGACGGTGTCCTTGGCGAAGCCCCCGCTCGGCAGCGACTTCGGCGGCGTCGTCTCGGTGAAGACCGCGGGGTCACGCGGCGCGGATCCGTACACGTTGGTGCTCGACTTCACCACGAGCCGCTTGACCGTCGGCGACTTCTGGCAGGCGCCGAGCAGCTGCATGGTGCCGATGACGTTGGTTTCCTTGAGTGAGCCGCGGTTCCCGCCGGCCAGGGCGGTGCCGGTGACGTCCAGGTGCACGACCGTGTCGACGGAGAACTCGGTGAGGACCTTCGCGATCGCGGGCTGCCGTATGTCGGCCTGGACGAAGTCGGCGCCGCCCAGATGGTGCTCGGGAGGCACCGCGTCCACGGCGATCACCCGGTCGACGTCGGTGTCCCGCAGCACACGCCGGACGAACCGTCCGCCCAGTTGTCGGGCCACCCCGGTCACGAGCACGACCTTGCCCAAGATCAGCGCCTGCCTTCCCCAGCCCTCGAAGTCCTGCCGCGCCCCATCATGTCCCTCCCGGCACACGCTAGCGGGTCGATGTTGCGCTGTGATGACCGCCCGCTGCAGGAAGTGACGACAGCCACTCGTGTACCCACGAACCAGGCCCTACGCCCAGACCAGGACGTACGCCCGATCGGGACGCACATCCTGCCGAGGCCGTACGTTCGAAACAAGCCCCCGGGCGGACCGCCGCGGCCCCAAAACCGGCCGGAAGACGCCTCGGGAGCGTACCTCCGAGACAGCGGGTACCCCCGAAAACGCCGAAGTCCTCCCGCCGGATGACGGGAGGACTTCGATACGCGCGGTACAGCTGTCGCTTACTTCTTGTTGCGACGCTGAACGCGAGTGCGCTTCAGCAGCTTGCGGTGCTTCTTCTTGGCCATCCGCTTACGCCGCTTCTTGATAACAGAGCCCACGACTACCCTCGCTCACTTCTCTTCACTCGGTGCGGGGCAGCTGACTGGGCCCACACGACCTACGTCGGCCCTAGCCTACCCGCCCCCGGGTGAGGGACGTAATCGAGGGCGATCGACCGGCTCCGGTCAGCCCGCCTCGACTCCTACATAGGACTCGCGGAGGTACTCGTGAACCGCCTGCTCCGGGACCCGGAAGGACCTTCCGACCCGGATGGCGGGCAGATGACCGCTGTGCACCAAGCGGTACACGGTCATCTTGGACACTCGCATCACCGAGGCGACTTCCGCCACGGTCAAGAACTGAACCTCGTTCAGCGGCCTCTGGTCTGCAGCCATGACACCCCACCTGAACCTTCCGCACATGACGGGCACCGGCTTCCCCTTCCGGTGACTCTTCGTCTCTGCGCGCTCACTCCCCAGACTAGGGGCGGATGATGCGAGTGGGGAAGAGGAGTAGCGATCGGCCGCCTACTGTGACAGACACGCTCGATTGAGTACATAGCGAGTAAGCGGTCGGTAGTAATCAGACCGCACAGCGTCATCAAGCGGAACGACGACGGACACCCGCCCCTCGGCCTCTCCGACGAACAGCGCGGGATCGTCCGTATCCGCCAGACCGATCGCCTCAAACCCCAGCTGACCTGCCCCGCAGACCCACCCATGGTCCCCGACGACGAGCTCGGGAAGCGGTCCCCCGGCCTCCGCCGCGGCCGCGAGGGCGGCTCGAACCGGGAGCGGGGAGTGGGTGTGTGCGCCGGTCTCACTCCCGGTGGGACGCGCGCCGGGTTCCCGCACCAGCGCGACTCCTTGTACGTAGTCAAGGTTGTACGTGCGTAGACCGAACCGGGTCGTTATGTCGACACTGTTGCCCTGCGCGGGGGTGAGGACGGTGCACCCGGCCGCCGACAAAGCGTCCGCCAGAGCGGCGTAGAAACCGAGGAGCCGGTGCGGATGTCCCGTCCCGAAGAGCACCGGGAGGCGCCTTCGGGCCGCGTCCGCCAGCTTCTCGGCGAAGGCGTCCAGCGCGGCCAACGTCCGCTCCGGGTCGATGACATCGCCCCCCGAAGTGTGCCTCGGGTCGGCGGAGACACCGCACTTGTCGGCCATCAGTCCCAGGAGGTCACCGTGGCCCCAACTCCACTCGGGGTCGAGCCCGAGCAGTATCCGCGGGTCGCGGGCCGCGAAGAGCCGATAGCTCCGCAGGCTCTCTTCCCGCGTGGTGGCCACGGGCCCGGCCAGCCGGGCAGCCAACAGATGCGCACGCAATGCTCCGGTGCTCAACACGTGGAGAGCGTGCCGCAGAGAACCGCGCGTTGCCCCCAAAACCGTGAAAAACCCCCACAGTTGGGCTAACGCGCCGTATTCTCATCGGCTCGTGAAGCCGCCGTCGCGCTCGCGGTTCCGTCCCACTCGCGGGGCCGTCCCATGGCTCGCCCCGCCTCACCGCACGTGGTGCGGCTCTACGGCAACAGCCCCCTCAAGGGGAACGCCGCCCGGCGCGCGGCAAGCACCGCCTGGTCGAGCCGGTCCGCAGGGTCGTACCCCTCGGACCAGTCCGCCCAGGAGACGGGCCAGCGCCCGTCGGTCATCCGCGCCGGCGCCAACTGCCGCGTCCGCGCATACGCTTCCTGCCGCCAGGCCTCGGGGATCTGAGCCGACGGCTGCACCTCGCGCCCCGCCGCGATGGCGGTCAGATGGGTCCAGGACCGCGGCACCACGTCCACCACGGCGTACCCGCCCCCGCCCAGCGCGACCCACCGCCCGTCGGCGTGCGCGTGCGCCAACTCATGGCAGGCCACCTGCACGGCCCGCTGCGCGTCGAGCGAAACCGCCAGATGCGCCAGCGGATCCTCGAAGTGCGTGTCGGCCCCATGCTGTGTGACCAGCACCTGCGGCCGGAACTCCGCGAGCAGCTCCGGCACGACGGCGTGGAAGGCCCGCAGCCAGCCCGCGTCCCCCGTCCCGGCCGGCAGCGCCACGTTCACGGCCGACCCTTCGGCGTCCCCGGCCGCACCCGTCTCCTCGGGCCACCCGGTCTGCGGGAACAGCGTCCGCGGATGCTCGTGCATCGAGATCGTCAGAACCCGCGGATCGTCCCAGAACGCCGCCTGCACCCCGTCCCCGTGGTGCACGTCCACGTCCACGTACGCGACCCGCTCGGCGCCGAGCTCAAGGAGGCGCGCGATGGCCAGCGAGGCGTCGTTGTAGATACAGAACCCGGAGGCCGAGCCCGGCATCGCGTGATGCAGCCCCCCGGCGAAGTTGACCGCGTGCAGCGCTTCCCCGCGCCAGACCGCCTCGGCGGCGCCCACCGACTGCCCGGCGATCAGCGCCGAGACGTCGTGCATCCCCGCGAAGGCGGGGTCGTCCGCGGTCCCGAGGCCGTACCCACCCTTCGCCGAGGCCGGATCGGCGGACGCGGCCTTGACCGCCGCCACGTAGTCCTCGCGATGCACGAGGCGCAGCGTCGAGTCGCCGGCACGCTTGGCCGCGACCACTTCCAGTTCGCGGTCGAGCCCGAAGGCACCGACCAGGCTTCTGGTCAGCGCGAGCCGGACCGGGTCCATGGGGTGCTCGGGACCGAAGTCATAGCCCGTTACTGCCTCGTCCCACATCAGCTGTGCGTGGCCGCTCATGCCCGTCACCGTATCGGTCCGCTCCGGGGGCGAAAGACCGGGCGTACAACAAGGTCACGAGCACCAACACCATGGGAACGAGCATCGCCCCGCGGTAGTTCCAGGCATCCCCGAGCGCCCCCACCAGCGGCGAACCGATGAGGAACCCCACGTAGTTGAAGACGTTCAGCCGCGCGACGGCCGCGTCCGACGCCCCGGGGAAGAGCCGCCCCGCCGCGGCGAAGGTCTGCGGAACGATCACGCACAACCCGAGCCCGAGCACCGTGAAGCCCAGGATCCCGGTCCACGCCCCGGGCGCCACGGCCACGACCGCGAACCCGAGAGCCGCCACCACCGACCCGGCCCGCACCACCGCCACGGCCCCGAACCGCCGCACGCCCAGATCCCCGAGCCCCCGCCCCAGGAGGGTCATGACCATGTAGACGTTGTAGGGGACGGTCGAGACCTCCTCCGAACTCCCGAGCACGTCCTGAAGGTACTTCGCGCTCCAGTTGGAGACGGTCGAATCCCCGATGTACGCGACGGTCATCACCAGGCAGAGCGGGAGCAGCAGCTTGAAGACGACGGGCCCGCCCTTGCCTTCACCGGCATCACCCGCACCACCGGCCACACCACCCCCGGCGTCGACGTACCACCAGCTCCCCACCAACGCGGCCGGCAGCAGCACCACGACCACCGGCAGGTATGAGACGAAGAGCGACAGATCCCAGTGCGCCCCCGCCCACGCGATCGACGCCCCCGCGATCCCGCCCAGGCTGTACGCCGCGTGGAACCCCAGCATGATGCTGCGCCCGTACGCCCGCTGAAGGCTCACCCCCAGCATGTTCATGGACGCGTCGAGCGCCCCCACCGAGAGCCCGAACGCTCCCAGCGCCACGGCCACTTGCCACAGGGCGTCGCCCGCCCCGACCCCCAGCAGCGCCAGGAGCACCACGGGTTGCGCCCACCGCAGCACGCGGCTGGGCGGCACCCTCTTGACCAGCCACTCCGTTCCGACGCTGCCGACCCCCGCGAGGATCGGCACGGCGGCGAGGAACACCGGCAGCAGGCCGTCGGATATCCCGTACTGATCCTGAATGGCGGGGATACGTGTCACCAGCAACGCGAAGGTGACGCCCTGCACCAGGAAGCTGAACGCCAAAGAGGCCCTGCCGCGCCGCAGCTCGTCTGTCATGGCTGCTGAGCGTAGGACCCCTGACTACCGGTGGGTAGATAGATCACTCAACCAATTCCTCGGGCTTGGAAGCCCTCGCGGCCCGCACGGCCGCGAGAGGCATGCCTCAGAGGCGCGCTTCGGAGGCGCGCTCCAGAGACACGCTTCAGAGGCACGCTTCAGCCGAGCGCCGCGACCTCAGCGCTGACCCTCTTCTCCATCGGGTCGACGACCAGGCGGCCACTCGCCATCACCGTCGCCGTGATCGTGACGCCCGCGATCACGCCACCGAGCCACACCATGGTGTCGACCGGCAGCGTGTAGGCCCCCACGACCCGCACCACGGCCTCACCGAACAGCGCCACACCCCACATCACCGAGAACGTCCGCTCCATCCGCGCGAACCGCCCCCGCTCGGCGATCAGCCGCTCCCACACGGCCGTCCGCACCGGATTCCCCTTGGTCACCCAGGGCTTGAGCCCCACGGTCATCAACGGCCGCCCGGCGGCCACCGACATCAGCACGGCGATCCCGACCGTCGCGGTGATCCCGCTGTCCTTGGCGAGCATCAGCCGCGGATCACCGGCCAGGAGGCTGAGCAGCAGCCCGACCACGTTGGCGGCCAGGATGAGCGCCGCGAGGCCGTTGACCTTCCGCTCCTTCACCACGCTCCACAGCGTCCGCCCGGCGGGCACCACGCTGCTCCAGGCGAGCGCCGCCATCGTGCCCATCCCGAAGCCCTTGCTGAGCAGGTAGTACGAGGCGGTGGGCACCACGGCGTCCAGGACGAGCGGCTTCAGGGACTCCCAGCGCGACTGCCGGACCGAAGCTGCCCCCGGGGCCGCTGTGGCGGCAGGGGCTGCTGGGTCCGTGGCGGGGGTGGCGAGCTGGCTCAGGGCGCTCATGGTGTTCGGTCCTCCGTCGTCGCTGGGGCTGGCTCCGGTCGATGCACTCAGCTTCGCCGTGACCACCCGCCGGCCGACAGAAACGATCGTCCGGACCTGGCGATGACAAATGTCAGGCCGCTCCCCGGGCCCGTGTCATACAAGCAGGTCAGCCAACTCACCCATGCTTGCGAAGAGTTCGGTGGCCCCCGCACCCGAGAGCCGCTCGGCCGGCGTCATGGCGGTGAACCCGTACACCGTCATCCCCGCGGACCGCGCGGCCTGCACCCCGAGGGGACTGTCCTCGATCACCACACACTTCTCGGGTCGCACACCCATGCGCTCGGCGGCGTACAGAAAGAGATCCGGGGCCGGCTTCCCCCGCCCCACGTCCTCGGCGCTGAAGATCCGCCCGTCGTCGAACCACCGGTCGAGCCCGGTCCGCCGATGCCCGACACGAATCCGCTCATGACTACCGGACGATGCAAGGCAGTACGGCACACCATCCGCCACCAGCTTCTCGAGTACGTCGACGGCCCCGGCCACGGGCTCCAGCTCCCGCTCGAAGGCCGCAAAGACACGAGCGTGGAAGGCCGCGTCAAAATCCTCGGGCAACCGCTGCCCACTGCGCTCAAGAACAAGGTCGTGTACGCGATGGACGGCGGCCCCCATGTAGTCACGCAGGGAGTCCTCGTACGTGGTGGGGTGACCGAGCTCGGTCAGATAGCCGGCGAGGATCGTGTTGGAAAGCGGCTCGCTGTCCACGAGGACGCCGTCATTGTCGAAGATGACCAGGTCGTATCGCATCACTCGACCCTAAACGCAGAAAAGGCCCGCATAGGGCCCGGAACGCAGAAAACCCCCGCACCCAGAGGGTGCGGGGGTTTCCCGTTAATGATAGTTCGGCGGCGTCCTACTCTCCCACAGGGTCCCCCCTGCAGTACCATCGGCGCTGTGAGGCTTAGCTTCCGGGTTCGGAATGTAACCGGGCGTTTCCCTCACGCTATGACCACCGAAACACTATGAAACTGTCAACCGCACCGCAGTCGTGGCCCGACATACGGGGTTGTTCGTGGTTTCAGAACCAACACAGTGGACGCGAGCAACTGAGGACAAGCCCTCGGCCTATTAGTACCAGTCACCTCCACCCGTTACCGGGCTTCCAGATCTGGCCTATCAACCCAGTCGTCTACTGGGAGCCTTAACCCCTCAAAGGGGGTGGGAATACTCATCTCGAAGCAGGCTTCCCGCTTAGATGCTTTCAGCGGTTATCCTTTCCGAACGTAGCCAACCAGCCATGCCCTTGGCAGGACAACTGGCACACCAGAGGTTCGTCCGTCCCGGTCCTCTCGTACTAGGGACAGCCCTTCTCAATATTCCTACGCGCACAGCGGATAGGGACCGAACTGTCTCACGACGTTCTAAACCCAGCTCGCGTACCGCTTTAATGGGCGAACAGCCCAACCCTTGGGACCGACTCCAGCCCCAGGATGCGACGAGCCGACATCGAGGTGCCAAACCATCCCGTCGATATGGACTCTTGGGGAAGATCAGCCTGTTATCCCCGGGGTACCTTTTATCCGTTGAGCGACGGCGCTTCCACAAGCCACCGCCGGATCACTAGTCCCGACTTTCGTCCCTGCTCGACCCGTCGGTCTCACAGTCAAGCTCCCTTGTGCACTTACACTCAACACCTGATTACCAACCAGGCTGAGGGAACCTTTGGGCGCCTCCGTTACTCTTTGGGAGGCAACCGCCCCAGTTAAACTACCCATCAGACACTGTCCCTGATCCGGATCACGGACCCAGGTTAGACATCCAGCACGACCAGAGTGGTATTTCAACGTTGACTCCACGAACACTGGCGTGCCCGCTTCACAGTCTCCCACCTATCCTACACAAGCCGAACCGAACACCAATATCAAACTGTAGTAAAGGTCCCGGGGTCTTTCCGTCCTGCTGCGCGAAACGAGCATCTTTACTCGTAGTGCAATTTCACCGGGCCTATGGTTGAGACAGTCGAGAAGTCGTTACGCCATTCGTGCAGGTCGGAACTTACCCGACAAGGAATTTCGCTACCTTAGGATGGTTATAGTTACCACCGCCGTTTACTGGCGCTTAAGTTCTCAGCTTCGCACACCCGAAAGTGCACTAACCGGTCCCCTTAACGTTCCAGCACCGGGCAGGCGTCAGTCCGTATACATCGCCTTACGGCTTCGCACGGACCTGTGTTTTTAGTAAACAGTCGCTTCTCGCTGGTCTCTGCGGCCACCCCCAGCTCATGGAGTAAATCCAATCACCAGTGATGGCCCCCCTTCTCCCGAAGTTACGGGGGCATTTTGCCGAGTTCCTTAACCATAGTTCACCCGAACGCCTCGGTATTCTCTACCTGACCACCTGAGTCGGTTTAGGGTACGGGCCGCCATGAAACTCGCTAGAGGCTTTTCTCGACAGCATAGGATCATCCACTTCACCACAATCGGCTCGGCATCAGGTCTCACCCTCATGTCATCCGGATTTACCTAGATGACGGGCTACACCCTTACCCCGGGACTACCACCGCCCGGGCTGGACTACCTTCCTGCGTCACCCCATCACTCACCTACTACCACCTTGGGTCGGCGGCTCCACCACTTCCCTTTGCCCGAAGGCTCCAGGACGGCTTCACGGCCTTAGCATTAATGGGCTCGATGTTTGACGCTTCACAGCGGGTACCGGAATATCAACCGGTTATCCATCGACTACGCCTGTCGGCCTCG
>NZ_CP122310.1:4705000-5352500 GCF_046103685.1 Streptomyces sp. SYP-A7185 | reverse complement strand
CGCCGACGCCGTGGTGGAGCTGCTGAGGCCCGTGCAGGAGAAGCACAAGGAGCTGGTGGCTGATCCCGCGTATGTGGAGGAGGTGTTGCGGCGGGGGGCCGAGCGGGCGAGGGAGATGTCCAGGCCGACGGTGGACACCGCTTATCGCGCGATCGGTCTGCTCCCGCCGGTGAACGAGGCCCGGTAGGCGCGAGGGCTGGTGGTGAGGCGCGACGCGAAGTGCTGGCGCATCGTGACCTCGCTGCCGAAGCCCGCGCGGCGTGCCACTTCGGGCATGGGCAGGTCGGTGCGTTCGAGGAGCTTCTGCGCGGCCGCGAGGCGCTGGTCCAGCAGCCAGCGCAGTGGAGTGGTGCCGGTGGCCGCGGTGAAGTGACGGGCGAAGGTGCGCGCCGACATGCCCGCCCGGGTGGCGAGGTCGGTGACGGTGAGCGGTTCGTGGAGGTGACGGAGGGCGTATTCGCGTACGGAGGCGAGGGCATCGGCGTCGCGGTCGGCGCGCGGGGTGGGGTGCTCGATGAACTGGGCCTGGGTGCCGGTTCGGAAGGGGGCGGTGACCATCGAGCGGGCGATGGTGGCGGCTGCTTCGGAGCCGTGGGCCGTGCGGACCAGGTGCAGGCAGAGGTCGATGCCGGCGGCCGTGCCCGCGGCGGTCCAGATGTTGTCGTCCTCGATGAAGAGGGCGTCGGGTTCCACGGTGACGAGGGGGTGATGGGTGCGGAGCAGGTCGACGAGGCCCCAGTGGGTGATCGCGCGGCGGCCGTCGAGGAGGCCTGCCTGGGCGAGGGTGAAGGCGCCGCCGCAGAGTGCCGCGATGGTGGTGCCTCGGGCGTGGGCGTTGCGCAGGGCTTCGAGGACCGCGCGCGGTGCGGGGGTGAGGTGGTCGTCGAGTCCGGGGACGACGACCAGGTCGCTGCCGTTGAGGCGGGTCAGCCAGGCGAGCGTGCGGTCGGGGGCGAGGGTCAGGGCGCCGCGCATCGGGACGGGCGCGGGGTCGGCGGCGACGCGGCGGAGGTCGAAGGGGGGTACGCCGCGGTCGGTGCGGTCCGTGCCCCAGACCTCCGTGATGACCGAGACGTCGAAGGCGCGGATGCCGGGGAAGGCGAGCAGGGCGATGCGCTGGGGTGCGTCCGGGGCGGTGGGGGGCGCCGGGGCGGGCGCGGTGGCGGAGATGGAGGACTTGGGCACGGTGGCAGTAAACCATCGGTCGATGGCTTTCTTCCCTCTGGGCCGTGGGGCGGTGCGTTGGCAGCATCGTCGGCATGGAGATCGCAGGGAACGCAGCGCTGGTCGTGGTGGACGTACAGAAGGGGTTCGAGGAGGAGGGGTTCTGGGGCGAGCGGAACAATCCGGGGGCCGACGAGAACATCGCGTCGCTCATCGACACCTGGCAGGCCACGGGGCGGCCGGTCGTCTTCGTGCGGCATGACTCGTCTCATCCGAAGTCGCCGTTGCGGCTGGGGCACGAGGGCAACGACTTCAAGGAGTACGTCGAGCAGCGGCGGGGGAAGGGGGCCGGGTCGGAGCTGTTCGTGAAGAAGACCGTGAACTCGGCGTTCTACGGGACTCCGGACCTGGACGCGTGGTTCAAGGCGGAGGGGATCGACGAGTTCGTGGTGGCCGGGATCCAGACCAACATGTGCGCGGAGACGACGGCGCGGATGGGAGGGAACTTGGGGTATCGGGTGCTGTTCGCGCTGGACGCCACGCACACGTTCGACCTGGAGGGGCCGTTCGGCTGGCGGCGCACCGCGGAGGAGCTGGCGCAGGCCTCGGCGGTCTCCCTGCACGGCGGGCGCTTCGCGGAGGTGGTGACCACGCGGTCGGTGGTCGAGGCGGCCGGGCGGTAGTGCGGTTGCCGCCCGGCGCCGTGGAGGGCCGTCAGCTGTTGTTGCCGGAGGCCAGTTCGCGGCTGCGGTCCCGGGCGGCTTCCAGGGCGGCGATGAGGGCCGCTCGCACGCCGTGGTTCTCCAGTTCGCGGATGGCGTTGATGGTGGTGCCGGCCGGGGAGGTGACGTTCTCGCGGAGCTTGACCGGGTGTTCGCCGCTGTCGCGGAGCATCACGGCGGCGCCGATCGCCGCCTGGACGATGAGGTCGTGGGCCTTGTCGCGGGGCAGGCCGAGGAGGATGCCGGCGTCGGTCATGGCTTCGACGAGGTAGTAGAAGTACGCCGGGCCGGAGCCGGAGAGGGCCGTGCAGGCGTCCTGCTGGGTCTCGGGGACGCGCAGGGTCTTGCCGACGGCGCCGAAGATCGCCTCGGCGTGGGCGAGATGGGTGCCGGTGGCGTGGCTGCCGGCGGAGATGACGGACATGCCCTCGTCCACGAGGACCGGGGTGTTGGGCATGACGCGGACGACGGGGGTGCTGTCGGCGAGGCGCTCCTCGATGAAGGAGGTGGTGATGCCGGCGGCGGCGCTGATGACCAGGCGGTCGGGGGTGATGTGCGGGGCGAGTTCGTCGAGGAGGCGGCCCATGTCCTGCGGCTTGACGGCGAGGATGAGGGTGTCGGCCTGCTGGGCGGCCTCGGCGTTGCCGACGGGGTCGACGCCGTAGCGGGTGCGCAGTTCCGCGGCGCGTTCGGAGCGGCGGGTGGTGACCAGGAGGTCGGCGGGGGCCCAGCCGGCCCGGATCATTCCGCTGAGGAGGGCTTCGCCGATCTTGCCGGTGCCGAGGACTGCTACGGGCTGGGGCATGTGTGGATCACCCTCCGGGTGCGGGGCTAGCGGGTCAGCGCTTCAGCTGGGTGGGGTCATCCTCGCATTGGTGGGTCGGGCATTCGTGGGTCGGGCATGGGCGGGTCAGGCATGGGTGGGTCAGGCCGTGCGGCGGCGGAGGGTCGCGGCGCCCAGCGCGAGGACGAGGACGGCGCAGCCCGCGACGACGGCGGTGTCGCGGACGAAGTCGCCGGTGATGTCGGGGTGGCGCAGGACTTCGTTCATGCCGTCGACGGCGTACGACATGGGGAGGACGTTCGAGATCGCTTCGAGGACCGGCTGCATCTGGTCGCGTGGGGTGAACAGGCCGCAGAGGAGGAGCTGGGGGAAGATCACGGCCGGCATGAACTGGACGGCCTGGAACTCGGAGGCCGCGAAGGCGGAGACGAAGAGTCCGAGTGCCGTGCCGAGCAGGGCGTCCAGGAGTGCGACCAGGAGGAGCAGCCAGGCGGAGCCGGTGACGTCGAGGCCGAGGACCCACAGGGCGAGGCCGGTGGCGAGGACGGACTGGATGACGGCGAGGAAGCCGAAGGCGAGGGCGTAGCCCGCGATGAGGTCGCCCTTGGCGAGGGGCATCGCGAGGAGGCGTTCGAGGGTGCCCGAGGTGCGTTCGCGCAGGGTGGCGATGGAGGTGACCAGGAACATCGTGATGAGCGGGAAGATCCCGAGCAGCGAGGCGCCGATGGAGTCGAAGGTCTGCGGGCTGCCGTCGAACACGTAGCGCAGGAGCAGGAGCATCAGGCAGGGGACGAGCAGCATCAGCGCGATGGAGCGGGGGTCGTGGCGGAGCTGGCGCAGGACACGGGCCGCGGTGGCGAGGGTGCGGTAGGTGTTCATCGGGCGTTCCTGGTGGGGGCGGAGGTGGTGGTCTCGGGGCCGGTCTGCTGGGCGGCGACCGCTGCGTCGACCAGGTGGAGGAAGGCCGCTTCGACGGTGTCGGTGGCGGTGCGGGTGCGCAGAGCCTCGGGGGTGTCGTCGGCGAGGAGCTCGCCTTCGCGCATGAGGAGGAGGCGGTGGCAGCGTTCGGCCTCGTCCATGACGTGCGAGGAGATGAGGATCGTGGTGCCCCGGTCGGCGGCGATGGAGTGGAAGAGGTCCCACAGGTCGCGGCGGAGCACGGGGTCGAGGCCGACGGTGGGTTCGTCGAGCACGAGGAGTTCGGGGGCGCCGAGGAGGGCCACGGCCAGGGAGACGCGGCTGCGCTGGCCGCCGGAGAGGTTGCCCGCGAGGGCGTCGGCGTGGGTGGTGAGGTCGACGTCGTCGATGGCGCGGGTGACGTGTTCGTGGCGGCGCCGGGCGGCGGGGCCGCGGCCGGGGTCCAGGACGGCGGCGAAGTAGTCCAGGTTCTGGCGGACGGTCAGGTCGTCGTAGACCGAGGGGCTCTGGGTGACGTAGCCGATGCGGGAGCGCAGGGCGGGGGCGCCGGCCGGTGTGTCGAGGACGTTCAGGGTGCCGGTGACCTTGGCCTGGGTGCCGACGGTGGCGCGCATGAGGGTGGATTTGCCGCAGCCGGAGGGGCCGAGGAGGCCGGTGATCTGTCCTTTGGGGACGGTGAAGGTCAGGCCGCGCAGGACGGTGCGGGGGCCTCGGACGACGGTCAGGTCCGCCGCCTCGATGGCGGGTAGCTCCTTTATATTCACCATGTGATGATTATTGCGCTCCGGGAGCCGGGCACGTCAAGGGGCGACCCCGCGTAAGGGGCCGGGTGTCGGGAGAAAGGTGAAGGGCGCGCTACCGAGTGCGTCGGAGCGCGCGTACGACCGCGAGGATCGGCGGGACTTCTTCCTCAGGCCTTTTTCTTCTTCCGGGACGGGTTGCCCGTGCGGCGTGAGGTGCGCTTGGCGTACTGGCGGCGGGCCTCCTCGTACTCCTCGCGGTGGAGCTGTTCGCCGGGGGCCTCGGTGAGGGACCGGAAGAAGTAGGCGAGGAGGACGCCGACGAAGCCGATCGTCAGGAGGCCGCGCGTCGAGGACTGGGACGCCGCGTCGTGGCGGCGGGTGAACCCCTCCCAGGTGCGGCGGAAGGCGATCGCGCTACAGACCGAGAACATGATGAGGACCAGGAAGTTCACGAACGTCCCCACGTCCGCGATCTCCATGCCCTCGTACGCGAACCGCAGCACGAAGCAGCCGGCGGCGGCCGCGAGCAGTGAGCCCACCGCGACGCCCGCGCGGCGCATGCCGTAGCCGTTGTCGTGGCCGACCCAGGTCGTGCCGAAGAAGCGGAGGGGCTCGGGCCGCGGGCCCGGAGCCGTCGCGCCGGACGGGGCCGCCTTGGCCGTCGCGGCCGTGCGGTCGGGGGTGCTGGAATCTGCGCTCACCCGTCGAGTATGGCCCGGGAGGGCGGCTACGGGGTGCGGGCCCGCGCGGCGCGGCAGCGGACGGGCTCGCCCATGCGTCCCCGCCGGGCCGCCCTGTTCGTCCACGCCGGGCTCGCCCTATTCGTCCCCCGCCTTGCCCTGCCGCACCACTCGGCGGCTAGTTTGTGGGGCAGGACGGACAGCAGGGCGGATAAACCGGCTCATGCGCCCACACATGCACGCGGGACGGGAGGTCAGAGAGTGTCGCTCCGCGGAGGTGACCCCGCCGAGATCGGCGGCTACCCGCTAGAGGCACGGCTCGGCTCGGGCGGCATGGGCACGGTCTATCTGGCGCGCACCGCGTCCGGGCGCCCCGTGGCGATCAAGCTGATCCACCAGCAGTTCGCGGGCGACGAGGAGTTCCGCATCCGCTTCCGGCAGGAGGTGGCGGCGGCGCGGCGGGTGAGCGGCGCGTTCACCGCCGCCGTGGTCGACGCCGACCCGGAGGCCGAGCATCCGTGGATGGCGACGGCCTACATCGAGGGGCACACGCTCGCCCAGCGGATCGCCAAGAGCGGCCCGCTGACCGGCGCCGACCTGCGCACGCTCGCCATCGGTCTGACGGAGGCGCTGCGCGACATCCACCGCGTGGGCGTCGTGCACCGCGATCTGAAGCCCTCGAACGTCGTGCTGTCGCCCGAGGGTCCGCGCGTCATCGACTTCGGCATCTCGCGCGCCGCCGACCAGCAGACGCTGACGATGACGGGGCGGGTCATCGGCACGCCGCCGTTCATGTCACCGGAGCAGTTGCAGGCGCCGCGCGGGGTCGGGCCGCGGTCCGACGTCTTCTCGCTGGGCACGCTGCTGGTGTACGCGGCGACGGGGCAGGGGCCGTTCGACGCGGACAGCCCCTATATGACGGCGTATCAAGTGGTGCACGAGGCACCGCAGCTGACGGCCGTCCCGGCCGCCCTGCGTGCGGTGGTCGAGCCGTGCCTCGACAAGGACCCGGAGGCACGGCCCTCCGCGGACCAGCTCCTAGAACGGTTGCGGGACCTGCCGGTCGAGCTGGGCGACGCGGGCGGGGTGCGGAGCGGCCGTACGCGGGACATCGACACGCAGCATCACCGGCCCTCGGTGGAGAGGACCGGGGCAGGTGCTGGTCCTGGTGTCTCCGGCGGGGCTCTCGACGGTCCGCGCCCGCGTCCGCGCCGCCGCAGGCGCACCGTGCTCGCCGCCGCTCTGGCCGTGGCCGCGCTCGGCGGTGGGATCGCCGCGCTCCAGCTCGGCTCGTCCGGCGGCTCCCCCGACGACGGGGGCGACGGCGGTGACGGCAAGGACCGCACGGTCGCGGCGGCCGAGGCCCTGCCCGGCGGCTTCCACCCGTGGCGCACGACGGTGCCCAACGACCGGGGCATCCCGGACGAGGTGCGCTGCGTGCCCCGCGGGGACGCGCTGTTCTGCGGGGGCGGCGGAACCCTCGCGACCCGGCTGCGGATCTCCGACGGCAAGCAGGTCTGGAAGGTGAAGAGCCCCGGCGTGCCCATGCAGGGCATGCACATCGTGGGCGCCACGGACGACACCGTCCTCGGCTACCGCATCCCGGACGACGCCGCGTCGACCGACGAGCGCGTCCAGCTGGTGGCCCTGGACGCAAGGACCAGCAAGAAGCTGTGGGCCCGCCCCATCGGGACCCAGTCCCAGATCTACACCGGGCGGTCCCAGGACGCGGTCCTCACCGGCTCGACGGTCCTCTCGGCCGACGCGGACCGTACGCGGATCGAGGCCAGGGACGTGCACAGCGGGCGCACGCTCTGGTCGACGCCCTTCCCCGGCGGCCGGCAGTGCACGCCGGTCCCGGCGGGCGGGCGGATGTACGCGATGTGCGCGCCCTCCCCCGAGGTCGACGACGTCGAGGTGCGCCACCCCTCCGTGCACAGCGTCGACCTGAAGTCGGGGTCGCTCGGCGAGGGCATCGCGGTCGCGGGACCCGTGCACCCGGTGGGTGACAGCAAGGGCCGGCTCGTGCTCCTCCACCAGCGCATGAAGGGACCCGAGTTCCTCGGCTACGACAAGGTGCTGCGGGTCGACCCGGGCAGCGGTCGCGTCACCGCCCGGCCGCTGAAGCGGACGTACTCCGCCACGACCGGGGTCGTGGACGGCACGGTCTACTTCGCCGAGCAGACCGGGCGGATCAGCGCGGTGGATCCCGCCACCGGGCGGCAGAAGTGGTCCCGGCAGACGAGCGTCGAGGGCGCTTCGGGGCCGGTGCCGTCCGCGGATCAGGGCGGGGGCGCCGGGGCGCTGTACTTCAGCTCGGCCAGCGGGCGGGTCGTCGCCCTCTCGCCGCGCGGCGGCACCCCGCTGTGGTCCACCGATCCGCGGGCGGAAGGCCTCACCGGTGAGGTGAACGCCAGTCCGCGGGTGGCGGTCTCGGGCCGGGTGGTGGTCGTGACGGCGGCCAGGAACACCGTGTTCGCGTTCGACGCGACGAAGCCGCCGAAGTCCGGCTGAACCTCGGTCCGGCCGGGCTGCGGCGGCTTCGGCCGGTCATCCGTGCCGTGCGGTGCCTCGTCCCGCGTGCGGTGCCGTGCCGTGTGCCCCGCGGTGGATCAGCAGCGGGGGGCCACGTAACCGTCGCTGCCCGTGCGGACGTACGTGTCGGAGACGTACCGCCCGCTGCCGATGCGGTCCCAGAGCTTCGACGTGCCGGTCGGGCCCGTGACGGTCTCGCCCGGCTTCTGGCAGTGGATCGTCACGCGGGTCCCGGCCGAGAGGCGGCCCACTTTGCCGTACGACGTGCCCGGGCCGGAGCGGACGTTGACGTCCGCCACGATCGCGTACGTCGCCGCTGCCGCCGCTGCCACGACGGATTCCGCGGCCTCCGCGGACTCAGCGGCCTCGGCGGACTCCGGTGATTCAGGCGTTATGACGTTCTCGCTCATGCTTCTCTCCCCCGTGAAGCGGCGGCGCGGGGCCGCCCCTGGCATGGTCGTCACTGGGTGGACGCGTGAGCGAGGCGGGGCGGTTGCGGTGGCCGGGGTTCCCCTTCCCGGCCACCGCAACCGCCCCGTTCACGTTCCTCCCCGGCCACGCTCCTCCCGGGGGAGCAGAGCCGTTCAGCCCAGCTTCGACACGTCCCGCACCGCGCCGCGGTCCGCGCTCGTGGCCATCGCCGCGTACGCCCGCAGGGCCGCCGAGACCTTGCGCTCACGGGCCTTGGGGGCGTAGACGCCGCCCAGTGCCTCGCGGCGGGCCGTCAGCTCCTCCTCGGGGACGAGGAGTTCGATGCCGCGGTTGGGGATGTCGATGCGGATGCGGTCGCCGTCCTCGACCAGGGCGATCGTGCCGCCGGACGCCGCCTCGGGCGACGCGTGGCCGATCGACAGGCCCGACGTGCCGCCGGAGAAGCGGCCGTCCGTGACCAGGGCGCAGGCCTTGCCGAGACCGCGGCCCTTCAGGAAGGACGTGGGGTAGAGCATCTCCTGCATGCCGGGGCCGCCCTTGGGACCCTCATACCGGATGACGACCACGTCGCCTTCCTTGACCTGCTTCTTGAGGATCTTGTCGACGGCCTCTTCCTGCGACTCGCAGACCACGGCCGGGCCCTCGAACGTCCAGATCGACTCGTCGACGCCCGCCGTCTTCACGACGCAGCCGTCCACGGCGAGGTTGCCCTTGAGGACCGCGAGGCCGCCGTCCTTCGAGTACGCGTGGGCCGCGTCCCTGATGCAGCCGCCCGCGGCGTCCGTGTCCAGGGAGTCCCAGCGCTTCGACTGGGAGAAGGCGGTCGCCGAGCGCTCGCAGCCCGGGGCCGCGTACCAGAGGTCGACCGCCTCGTCCGACGGCGAGCCGCCGCGCACGTCCCACGTCTCCAGCCAGTCCTTGATGGAGGCGGAGTGGACCGTGTGCACGTCCTCGTTCAGGAGGCCCGCGCGGTACAGCTCGCCGAGGATCGCGGGGATGCCGCCGGCGCGGTGCACGTCCTCCATGTAGTACGTGCCGCCGGGGGCCACGTTCGGGGCGACCTTGGCCAGGCAGGGCACGCGGCGCGAGACCTCGTCCATGTCGGCGAGGGTGTAGTCGAGCTCGGCCTCCTGCGCGGCGGCGAGGAGGTGCAGGATCGTGTTCGTGGAGCCGCCCATGGAGATGTCGAGCGCCATGGCGTTGTCGAAGGCGGCCCGGGTGGCGATGTTGCGCGGCAGGACCGAGGCGTCGTCGCCGTCGTAGTACCGCTTGGTGATCTCGACGACCGTGGCGCCCGCCCGCTCGTACAGCGCCCTGCGGCCGGTGTGCGTGGCGAGCATCGAGCCGTTGCCCGGCAGGGAGAGGCCGATGGCTTCGGTCAGGCAGTTCATGGAGTTGGCGGTGAACATGCCGGAACAGCTGCCGCACGTGGGGCAGGCGTTCTCCTCGATGCGGAGGATGTCCTCGTCCGAGACGTTCTCGTTCACCGCGTCGCTGATCGCGTTGACCAGGTCGAGTTTGCGGACCGTGCCGTCGACCAGCGTGGCCTTGCCGGCCTCCATCGGGCCGCCGGAGACGAAGACCGTCGGGATGTTGAGGCGCAGGGCCGCGTTCAGCATGCCGGGGGTGATCTTGTCGCAGTTGGAGATGCAGATCAGCGCGTCCGCGCAGTGCGCCTCCACCATGTACTCCACCGAGTCCGCGATCAGGTCGCGGGAGGGCAGGGAGTACAGCATGCCGCCGTGGCCCATCGCGATGCCGTCGTCCACGGCGATCGTGTTGAACTCGCGGGGGATGGCGCCCGCCGCCGTGATCGCCTCGGAGACGATCCGGCCGACCGGCTGGAGGTGGGTGTGGCCGGGGACGAACTCGGTGAAGGAGTTGGCGACGGCGATGATCGGCTTCCGCCCGATGTCCGCGCCGGGTACACCGGAGGCACGCATAAGGGCGCGTGCGCCCGCCATGTTGCGGCCGTGGGTGACTGTGCGGGACCTGAGCTCGGGCATCGTCGCTCGCTCCTTCGGGGATCTCAGAGACATAAGGATCGACTCTTGTCGAGCGTACGCCGACGCTCCACGATCTGGACAGGCTGTCCGCATAGCGGGACGGTCGTCTCGGTGAGCGGCCGTTCCGGCGCCGGTCAGCGGCCTCCGGCGCCTGTGACCGGCCAGTCGTGCGAACGCGCGCTCAGGGTCCGGTCAGATGTCCCTGCACCACCGGCGCGATCCGCGCGATGATCGCCTCGGGGTCCGCCGACGCCAGGGGCTCCACCTGGATCACGTACCGGAGCATCGCCGTCCCGACGAGCTGCGCCGCCGCCAGTTCCGCCCGCAGCTCGGCGTCCGGCTGGTCGATGCGGCGGGCCACCCTGCTGAGCAGCTGCGCCGCGATGAGGCGGCGGAAGACGGCGGCCGCCGTGTCGTTGTTCACCGCCGAGCGCACGATCGCCAGGAGCGGGGTGCGGGTGGCGGGGTTCTCCCAGACGCCGAAGATGAAGCGGGTCAGGCGCTCGCCGACGCCTTCCAGGGGGCCTTCCTCGACCGCGGTGGGCGCTTCGAGCGCGGGCGCGAAGGCCACCTCGATCGCCGAGGCGAAGACCTGCTCCTTCGTGCCGAAGTAGTGGTGCACGAGCGCGGAGTCCACGCCCGCGGCCTTGGCGATCCCGCGCACGGACGTCTTCTCGTACCCCCGGGCGGAGAACTCGGTGCGGGCCGCTTCCAGGATGCGGTCGCGCGTCGCCGGGCCCTCGGCCGACTCCGTACGGGAAGGGCGTCCTCTGCGGCGGGGGGCCGCGCCGCCGGGGGCCGCCGCCGTCACGGCGCGGTCTCCGTCACGACCGGGGCACCTTCACCGCGGACGCCAGGTGCAGCCGCGTGTAGGCCAGGGCCTCGGCGAGGTCGGCCTCGCGCTCGGCGCTGGACATCGCGCGGCGCGTGTTGACCTCGATGACGACGTGGCCGTCGAAGCCGCTCGTCGCGAGGCGCTCCAGGAGTTCGGCGCACGGCTGCGTGCCGCGGCCCGGCACCAGGTGCTCGTCCTTGGCGGAGCCCTTGCCGTCGGCGAGGTGGACGTGGCCGAGGCGGTCGCCCATGCGGTCGATCATCTGCATCGCGTCCGTACGCGCGGTCGCGGTGTGGCTGAGGTCGACCGTGAAGTGGCGGTAGTCGTCCTTCGTGACGTCCCAGTCGGGGGCGTAGGCGAGCATCTCGCGGTCGCGGTAACGCCACGGGTACATGTTCTCGACGGCGAATCGGACGTCCGTCTCGTCGGCCATCCGCCAGATGCCGTCGACGAATGCGTTCGCGTACCCCCGCTGCCAGCGGAAGGGCGGGTGCACGACCACGGTCGAGGCGCCCAGCTTCTCGGCGGCTGCCTGCGCGCGCTGGAGCTTCACCCACGGGTCCGTGGACCACACGCGCTGCGTGATCAGGAGACAGGGGGCGTGAACGGCGAGGATCGGGATCTGGTGGTAGTCGCTGAGTCTGCGCAGGGCCTCGACGTCCTGGCTGACGGGGTCGGTCCACACCATGACCTCTACGCCGTCGTAACCCAGGCGTGCGGCGATCTCGAAGGCCGTCGCCGTCGACTCCGGATAGACCGAGGCCGTCGACAGGGCGACCTTCGCATCCGGGATGCGCACCACTGGTTCTGCCACGAGGGACAGCGTACGGCCCATGCCCCGGCACCCGGGAGGTGGTATCCCGCACACCCGCGCCGTATGTGACGTATGTCTACGACCGGTGAGACGGCGGCCCACGAACCGCCGGTCACGACGTCGGCAGGTGGTCGAGCCTGCGCAGGATCACGCCCTCGCGCAGCGCCCACGGGCAGATCTCCAGCGTCTCGACGCCGAAGAGATCCATCGCACCCTCGGCGACGAGCGCCCCGGCGAGCAGTTGTCCGGCCCGCCCCTCGGAGACCCCGGGCAGTTCGGAGCGCTCGGCGGTCGTCATCGCGGCCAGCTGCGGGACCCAGTCCTCCAGGGACTTCCGCTTCAGCTCGCGCTGGACGTAGAGGCCGTCCGCCGAGCGCGCGGCGCCCGCGAGCCTGGCCAGCTGCTTGAACGTCTTCGACGTGGCGACGACGTGGTCCGGGGCGCCGAAGCGGCTGAACTCGCCCACCGTGCGCGCGATCTGGGCGCGCGCGTGCCGCCGCAGCGCCTTCACGTCGGCCGGGTCCGGCGGGTCCTGGCCGAACCAGGCGGACGTCAGGCGTCCGGCGCCGAGCGGCAGGCTGACCGCCGCGTCCGGCTCCTCGTCGATTCCGTACGCGATTTCGAGCGAGCCGCCGCCGATGTCGATGACCAGGAGCTTTCCCGCCGACCAGCCGAACCAGCGGCGGGCCGCGAGGAAGGTGAGGCGGGCCTCCTCGGCGCCGGTGAGGACCTGGAGGTCCACGCCGGTCTCGTCCTTGACCCGGGCCAGGACCTGATCGGCGTTGCTGGCCTCGCGGACGGCGGAGGTCGCGAACGGCAGCAGGTCCTCCACGCCCTTGTCCTCGGCGGCCTCCATCGCGTCCCGGACGGTGCCGACGAGGCGGTCGACGCCTTCGGGGCCGATCGCCCCGGCCTCGTCGAGGAGTTGGGCGAGCCGCAGATCCGCCTTGTGCGAGTAAGCGGGCAGGGGGCGCGCGCCGGGGTGTGCGTCCACCACCAGCAGATGCACCGTGTTCGAACCTACGTCGAGGACACCGAGTCTCATGTACGGAACGCTACTGCGCGTACGGCCGTCGCTGGTCCTCGGACCGGGTACCGCGCGCATACCCTGGAGTCGTGCCAAAGACGAAAAAGGCGAAGACCGACAAAACGAAGTCCCAGAAGAAGTCGGGGAAGCCGGCGAAGCCGGGAAAGGTACAGCCGGACGAGAAGGGCCTCGACTTCGCCCGCGCCTGGGTGGAGTTCCCGGATCCCGCGGACGACGAGCAGGTCTTCCGCTGCGATCTGACATGGCTGACCTCTCGGTGGAGCTGCATCTTCGGCAGTGGCTGCCAGGGCATTCAGGCGGGCCGCGCGGACGACGGCTGCTGCACTCTGGGTGCCCACTTCTCGGACGAGGACGACGAGAAGCGGGTCGCCGAGTCGGTGGCGCGGCTCACTCCGGACATCTGGCAGCACCACGACATCGGCACGGACAGCGGCTGGGTCTCGACGGACGACGACGGCGAGCGCCAGACCCGTCCGTACAACGGCTCCTGCATCTTCCAGAACCGGCCCGGTTTCGCCGGGGGCGCGGGGTGCTCGCTGCACATCCTGGCGCTGAAGGAGGGGCGTGAGCCGCTGGAGACGAAGCCGGACGTCTGCTGGCAGCTGCCGGTGCGCCGGACGTATGAGTGGATCGACCGGCCCGACGACACGCGCGTGCTCCAGGTGTCCATCGGGGAGTACGACCGGCGCGGCTGGGGCCCCGGAGGCCACGACCTGCACTGGTGGTGCACGTCGGCGACGTCGGCGCACGGCGCCGGCGACCCCGTGTACGTCTCCTACCGCCCCGAGCTGACGGAGCTCATGGGCAAGGAGGGGTACGACCGGCTCGCGCAGCTGTGCGAGGAGCGCCTCGCGTCCCAGCTGCCGTTGCTCGCGCCGCATCCCGCGGATCCCGTCCGGCCGGTGAACTAGCCCTCGCCCGGACTCGGGCCGCCGCTGTCGCTCGGCGGCGGTGTCGAGGTGCCCGGGTCCGAGGGAGTCGGCGTCGGGTCCGGCGTGCTCGGGGTCGGCGTCGGGTCCGGATCGGGGTCCGACGGGGTCGGGGTGGGGTCCGGGGTCGTCGGGGTGGGCCTCGGCTTCGGCGGGACCGGGGTCGGCCTGGGGCCGGGGTGCGTCGGGCGTCCCGAGCCGTTGCCGTATCCGCTGATCGAGATGATCGCTCCCGAGGGGGCGATGGAGACGCGGGCGCTCCAGTGTCCGGCCGGCTCCCGCGCGTGGTCGACGTAGACCCGGATCGTGGACGTCTCGCCCGGGGCGAGCGTCCCGGACGACCGGCTCAGGTAGAGCCAGGACGCCCCCGAACTCGCCGTCCAGTGGACCGGTTCGCCGCCCGAGGCGGAGAGCGTGATCAGGGTCGTCCCGCCGCTCGACTGCGCCTGGACGGTGAGGCGTCCGGCGCCGGTGCCCGAGCGGGACGGCGGCGATCCGGCGCTGATGACCTCCACGGAGACGTCCGGTGAGCGGCTGCCCGCGGTGAAGCGGGGGTCGGGCGGCGTGTCGGCGTTGCCCGCGTTCTCGTAGTCCTCGCGCCTGCGGTCGCCGTTGTTCCCGTCCGAGCCTTCCTCGCTGGCGCTGACCGAGCGGCCGTCCTGGCCCTCACCGGTCAGCGGGGCTCCCCTGTACGCCGCCCAGAGGGCGAGCACCGGGGCGGCCACCACGGTGGCGACGACCGTCGTCGTGACGGCGCGGGCGCGCATCCGGTCGCGGCGGGCCGCGTGGTCCTTGGGGTCCATCGGGAAGCCGCGGCGGTCGAAGCGCGGACCGCCGCCCCGCGCGCGCGAAACGTGCGCCATCGCCCTGTGCACGGCGGCGCGGGGGGCCTCGATGACGGGCAGCGTGGCCGGGGACGCCGCCGTGCCGGGCCAGGCGCCGGAGCCCGCGCGCTCGGCGGTGCGGCGGCAGCGCGGGCAGTCGTCGACGTGCCGGACCAGTTCGCGGCGCAGGGCCGTGCCCAGGAGGAGTTGGTTGTCGCCGGTGAGGCGGGCGACGATCGGGCAGGTGCCGGTCTCCACGACGGCGAGCGCGGCCCGGGTGCGCTCCACCTCGCAGGCGGCGGTCGCCAGGAGGTCGCGGGTCTTCACGGCGTCCAGGCCGATGACCGCGGCGACTTCCTTGGGGGCGAGCTGGTGCCGTACGGCGAGCTCCAGGGCCTCGCGCTGCTCGGGCGTCGTGCCCGCGGCCTCCGGCCAGGCCAGCTGGGCGAGTTCGCGGCGGCGCTGCCGCTCCCCCTCGTCCGGCCGGGTGTCGGACTCGCCGGCCTTCGGGGCGCGCGGGGCCGCTCCGGAGGCGTGCGCGCCCTGGCGCTTGCGCTTGGCGTCGGCGAGGGCGCGCAGGCAGACCCAGCGGGCGAGTGCGTACAGCCAGGACTTCAGCTCGGCCTCGGTGCCGGGGCCGCGGGCGCCGCGGCGCTCGGCGATGGCCAGTACGTCGCCCAGGGCGGCGGTCGCCGCGTCGTGATCGCAGAGCACGGACAGGCAGTACGTGAACAGGCCGTCCAGACAGGGCTCATAGCGGGCGGGCGGCGCCTGCGGCACCGAGCGGGGCACGACGCGCTGGCGCGCGTCACGATGCGCCCGGTGTGCGCCGGTTGCTTGGGTGGGGGTTTCCGGCCTGCTGCTCATCACCCGTGCGAAGTTAGGCGGATGATGCCGGGCCCCTCTTCCCACTTGAGCACATTTAATCCTTACGGGTGAACAGATCCCTCAAAAGGGGACAGGAACCCATGATTCCGTGACCCGCGCCCGCGCCTGGGGGCGGGCGCCGTCCGAACCGGTCCGGTGCTGGTCGAGCGGGCGCCGTCCGAACGGGTCCGGTGCTGATCCGGTGCCGGTCCGGCGTTGTCAGTGGCGACCGCTACGGTTCGGTCCATGGCTGCCCGTACGAAATCCGGCAAAGACCGGCCGTCCTACCGCTGCACCGAGTGCGGCTGGCAGACGGCCAAATGGCTCGGCCGCTGCCCCGAGTGCCAGGCCTGGGGGACGGTCGAGGAGTACGGCGCGCCCGCGGTCCGCACCACCGCCCCCGGCCGCGTCACCTCCTCCGCCCTGCCCATCGGCGAGGTCGACGGCCGGCAGGCCACCGCACGCTCGACCGGCGTCCCCGAGTTCGACCGCGTCCTGGGCGGCGGCCTCGTCCCCGGCGCCGTGGCGCTGCTCGCGGGTGAGCCGGGCGTCGGCAAGTCGACGCTGCTCCTGGACGTGGCGGCGAAGTCGGCGAGCGACGAGCACCGCACGCTCTACGTCACCGGCGAGGAGTCGGCGAGCCAGGTCCGGCTGCGCGCCGACCGCATCAAGGCCATCCACGACCACCTGTATCTGGCGGCGGAGACCGATCTGGCCGCCGTCCTCGGCCACTTGGACGCGGTGAAGCCCTCCCTCCTGATCCTCGACTCGGTCCAGACGATCGCCTCCCCGGAGATCGACGGGGCGCCGGGCGGCGTCGCCCAGGTCCGCGAGGTGGCGGGCGCCCTCATCCGCGCCTCCAAGGAGCGCGGCATGGCCACGCTCCTGGTCGGCCACGTCACCAAGGACGGCGCGATCGCGGGCCCCCGGCTCCTGGAGCACCTCGTGGACGTCGTCCTGTCCTTCGAGGGCGACCGCCACGCGCGCCTGCGCCTGGTCCGCGGCGTCAAGAACCGGTACGGCACGACGGACGAAGTCGGCTGCTTCGAGCTGCACGACGAGGGCATCACCGGCCTGACCGACCCCAGCGGACTCTTCCTCACCCGCCGCACGGAGCCCGTCCCCGGCACCTGCCTGACCGTCACGCTCGAAGGCCGCCGCCCCCTGGTCGCCGAGGTGCAGGCCCTCACCGTCGACTCCCAGATCCCCTCCCCCCGGCGCACCACGTCCGGTCTGGAGACCTCCCGCGTCTCGATGATGCTGGCCGTCCTGGAGCAGCGGGGCCGGATCACGGCGCTCGGCAAGCGCGACATCTACAGCGCGACGGTCGGCGGCGTGAAACTCTCCGAGCCGGCCGCGGACCTCGCGATCGCCCTCGCCCTGGCCAGCGCGGCGAGCGACACCCCGTTGCCGAAAAATCTCGTCGCGATCGGCGAAGTGGGCCTCGCGGGCGAGGTCAGACGGGTCACGGGGGTCCAGCGCAGGCTGGCCGAAGCGCACCGTCTGGGCTTCACGCACGCCCTCGTCCCGGCCGATCCGGGCAAGATCCCGGCCGGTATGAAGGTCACCGAAGTCGCCGACATGGGGGACGCGCTGCGAGTCCTTCCGAGGTCGCGTCGCAGAGAGGCCCCACGGGAGGACGAGGAGCGCCGGTAGACTTTGCCCTGGTCTCGCCCATCCGTACGAAGCAGTCGTCCGGACCGGGGCTTGGACAACCCGCGACCCGAGGAGTGCAGTGGCAGCCAACGACCGGGCGTCAGCTCCCGGCAAGTCCGGTGGGAGTGCCGGTGCCGACGGGCTGATGCGCGCCTCCCTGAGCGCGGTCGCGCCCGGCACGGGCCTGCGCGACGGACTGGAGCGCATCCTCCGCGGCAACACCGGAGGACTCATCGTCCTCGGCTGGGACAAGACCGTCGAGTCGATGTGTACGGGCGGCTTCATCCTGGACGTCGAGTTCACGGCGACGCGCCTGCGCGAGCTGTGCAAGCTCGACGGCGGCATCGTCGTCGACAAGGACCTGACCAAGATCCTGCGGGCGGGCGTGCAGCTCGTCCCCGACCCGACGATCCCCACGGAGGAGACGGGCACCCGGCACCGCACCGCGGACCGCGTGTCCAAGCAGGTCGCCTTCCCGGTCGTCTCCGTCTCCCAGTCCATGCGCCTCATCGCGATCTACGTGGACGGCCAGCGCCGCGTCCTGGAGGACTCGGCGGCGATCCTGTCCCGCGCGAACCAGGCCCTGGCGACCCTGGAGCGGTACAAACTCCGCCTCGACGAGGTGGCGGGCACCCTGTCCGCGCTGGAGATCGAGGACTTGGTGACGGTCCGGGACGTCACGGCCGTCGCCCAGCGCCTGGAGATGGTCCGCCGGATCGCCACCGAGATCGCCGAGTACGTGGTGGAGCTCGGCACGGACGGCCGGCTCCTCGCCCTCCAGCTGGACGAGTTGATCGCGGGCGTCGAGCCCGAGCGCGAGCTGGTCGTCCGGGACTACGTGCCCGAACCCACCGCGAAGCGCTCCCGCACGGTCGAGGAGGCGCTCTTCGAGCTGGACGCGCTGAGCCACGCGGAGCTGCTCGAACTGCCCACCGTCGCGCGGGCGCTGGGGTACACCGGCTCCCCCGAGGCGCTGGACTCCGCGGTCTCCCCGCGGGGCTTCCGCCTCCTCGCCAAGGTGCCGCGCCTCCCCGGCGCCATCATCGACCGCCTGGTCGAGCACTTCGGCGGGCTCCAGAAGCTGCTCGCCGCGAGCGTCGACGACCTCCAGACCGTGGACGGCGTGGGCGAAGCGCGGGCCCGGAGCGTCCGGGAGGGGCTTTCCCGGCTGGCGGAGTCCTCGATCCTGGAGCGGTACGTCTAGCGGTCTGCCCTCTGTCGGCGTCAGCCTTTGGGCGTCAGCCCTCTTCCAGGACGAACGACGCCTGCACCGTCTTCAGGCCGGGGGACTTCGCCTCGACGAGGTAGGTGCCCGGTGCCGCGCTTCCCGGCGACGGCGTCGCGCACCGCGGCTCGCTCTTGCTGCGGTCCCACTCGACGGTGTGCGTCACGCGTCCGTCGCCCGGCACCCGCAGCAGCAGGCTCCCGTTGCCCGCCGGGCAGTCCGCCGAGGACCAGATCTGCTTGTCGCTGTCGGCCTGAGTGATCGTCAGGACGGTCTTCTTGCCGCCGAGGTCCACCTTGCAGGCCTTGCCCGCGCTGTTCTGGGCGACGAGTTCGAACTTGGGCTTCTCGCCGTCCTCGTAGCGGTTGTGGATGCTGCGCAGCTTCAACTTCACGTCGCCGCTGGTGCAGTTGGGCAGGCTCGACCCCGCGGGGAGCTGACCGCCGGAACCGCCGCCGCCCTTGGCGCCGTCGTCCGAGCCCGCGCCGTCGCCGCCGGCACCGCCCGCGCCACCGGATCCCGCGGAGTCACCGGAGCCTCCGCCGGAGCCGCCCGAGCCGGAGCCGCCGCCGTCGTCCCCGTCGCCCGACTCGTCGCGCCCGCCCGGGTTTTGGCTGATGGCCGGTCCGGAACTGGAGGGCCCCGGCGTGATGGACGTGGCGGGTCCGGAGCCCGAAGGCCCGTCGGCACCGTCGTTCTTGCCCCCGCCCCCCATCGTGAGCACCCACACGATCAGAAGCGCCAGCAGCCCGATCAAGGACAGCAGAATGGCCCTCCGACGCCAGTAGATGGTGGAGGGAAGCGGCCCGACCGGATTGCGCAGAGATCCCACGGCCCAAACCTTACGAGAGATCGGCGCGTCTTCCTGCCCCACCCGCCGCCCGGAGTCACAAAGTTTACGGATCATCATCACGGAACGATCCGTTCCGCTTCCGTACCCCTGTCTTTCGGCAGGGGCTGTGACGGGACGATCGCCGGATGTGACGATTCGGACCCACTACGTACCGTCCGTAATCATGGACCCCATGGACGACGATCTCTATCGCGATGTCACCGACTTCGCCAACGACACCCCTACCTGGTTCCAGCATCTCGCCGAGGTGTGGACGGAACTCGGCCTGCTGCTCTTCGGCGTGCTCTTCATCGTCGCGTGGTGGCGGGCGCGGCGCGGCGACCCGCGCGCCCTCGCGATAGCTGTACTCGCGCCCTTGGCCACGGCGGTGGCCTACGTGTGCAGCGAGATGCTCAAGTCCGTGATCGACGAGGAGCGTCCCTGCCGGGCGGTCTCCGGCGCGGTCGCCTCGATCGTCGAGTGCCCGGCGTACGGCGACTGGTCCTTCCCCAGCAACCACTCGACGATCGCGGGCGCCGCGGCCGTCGGGCTCGCGCTGGCCTGGCCGCGGATCGCGGTCCTGACGCTGCCGATGGCCGTCCTGATGGCGTTCTCGCGGGTCTTCGTCGGCGTGCACTATCCGCATGACGTACTGGTGGGCCTGCTGTTCGGCGCCGCGATCACCTTCGTCCTCGTACGTCTGGCGACGCGTTCCGTGGGCCGGGTGGTGGAGGCGATGCGGGGTTCCTCGACGGGCGTCGTCCGGTGGTTCGCGGGTCCGGGGCTGCCCGCGTCGCAGCAGCCGCCGGCCACGTCGCACCGACGGCCCGCGTCGCACCGCCGCTGAGACACCGGCCCTCACGAGGCCTACGGGGCGTGGGCGAAACCTACGGGACCCACGGGGCGTGGGCCGTCAGAGCCGCACGAGTCCCGCCTCGTAGGCGACGATCGCCGCCTGGACGCGGTTCTTGACCCCGAGCCGGTCGAGGACCGCGCTCACGTACGCCTTGACCGTGCCTTCGACGAGGTGGAGCCGGGCGGCGATCTCCGGGTTGGAGAGCCCCTCGCCGACGAGACCGAGCACCTCGCGTTCGCGCGGGGTGAGCACCTCGGTCCTGGCGCGGGCGTCGGCCCCGCGGCCCATGCGCTGGGCGCCGTAGCCGTCGATGACGTGCCGGGCCACCTTGGGCGAGAGGAAGGCGGCTCCCCCGGCCACCGCGCGTACGCCCGCGATGAGTTCGTGCGGGTCGCCGGACTTCAGGAGGAAGCCGGTGGCTCCGCCGCTCAGCGCTCGCGCGACGTACGCGTCCTCGGAGAAGGTCGTCAGCATCGCGACGGCGGTGCCGGGTACCGTCCGGACGATCTCCTCGCCCGCGGCCAGGCCGTCGAGCCCCGGCATGCGGATGTCCAGCAGCGCGACGTCGGGCCGGTGGGCCTGGGCCAGCGAGACGGCCTCCCGGCCGTCGCCCGCCTCCGCGACGACCTCGATGTCCTCGCCCGCGCCGAGGATCGCGCGGACGCCTGCGCGGATCATCGCCTCGTCGTCGGCCAGCAGTACGCGGATCACCGCACCCTCTCCTTCTCGTGCTTCTGGTCATGGCGGGCTCCGTCCATCGGGCCGGCCTTGGGGATCACGCTCTTCTCGACGAGGGTTCCGTCCCTGAAGCAGATCCTGAAGTGCGGGACGGTGACGAAGAGTTCGCCGCTGGCCCGGTAGTAGCGGCAGTCGGCGCCCTCGGGGGGCGGGGTCGGGGCGCGTTCCTCCGGTGGGTCGGACGCGGCGCGGTCGGGGAGCAGAGTTTCGGCCTCGGCCTGTGGCTGACCGGGCGTCAGCCGGGCGAAGGCGGCCGGTTCCAGGACGGCGTGCGAGCGGGAGTAGGCGTACCAGGCGAAGGCGCCGGCGACGAGGAGGACTCCGGTGGCCAGGGCGGCGCCGAAGGCCATCAGGGTCCGCTTGCGGGCGTACGCGGGGCCGGAGCCCGGGGGTGGCTTCGCCGGTTCGTCCTTGCGCCCGGGGAACCATGCGGCGACCCGGAAGCCGTCGCCGTGCGGGCCCGCGTCCAGAGTGCCGCCGAGGTCTTCGACCCTGGCCCGCAGTCCCACGAGGCCGGAGCCCGGTCCTGGGCCCGAACCCGGCTGCCGGGCGGCGCCGTTGGTGACGACGACGGCCGCTTCCCGCAGTTCTACGGTGACGGGGGCGCCGGGGGCGTGCTTGGCGGCGTTGGTCAGGGCTTCCTGGACGACGCGATAGACGGCTCGGTCGGCCTCGCTGTGGGGGGTGTCGCTGTGGGAGGTCTCGCTGCGAGGGGTCTCTTCGGCCGGTGCGGTCGTCTCCGTGCGGTCGGTCTCCCGGTCGTGCGGGGTCAATTCCGTGCGTTCGGGCTGCCCGCCCGGCGGGGTGAATTCCGTGCGCCCGGCGTCGTCCTCCACGACGTACCGGACCGGCAGGCCCGAATCGGCGGCCCTCTCCACGAGGGCCCGCACGCTTTCGCCGGCCGGGGCGAGCGGGGCCGTCTCGTCCCCGTCCTCCCGCAGCAGCCCGATGATCTCGTGCAGCCGGTCCGTGGCGTCCGATGCGGCCACGCGCAGGTCGGCGACGGCGGCGCGGTGCCGTTCCGGCAGGTCGGCGGCCACTTGGAGCGCGCCGGCCCGTACCGCGATGAGGCTCAGTTCGTGGCCGAGGGAGTCGTGCATGTCCTGGGCGATCCTGGCCCGTTCCCGTAGCCGGGCCCGGTCGGCGACGATGCGCTGCTCGCGCTCCAGGTGGTCGGCGCGGGTCCAGCCCGCCGCGGCGAGTTCCCGGCCTTGGCGCAGGTAGCGGCCCGCGAGCCACGGGAAGACGGCGCCGAAGAGGAGGGTGCCCATGAGGACGAGCCACTCCACGACGGGGTCGACCTGGCGTACGGCGATCTTGGCCGTGCCGAGGAGGGCGGTGGCGGCGAAGGTGAGGAGGGCGGGGCGGAGGCCGGTGGCTCTGCGGCCCATGAGCAGGGCGAAGGCGGCGAGGGCGGGGCCGTAGGAGAGGGAGAACAGGGAGGGGGCCGCGGCCAGGCTCAGGGCGGCGGTCGCGGCGAAGGCGGTCGGAGGGTGGCGACGGTGGGTGGCGGCGGCGAGGGCCAGCACCGTGAGCCCGGTGGCTTGCTGCCAGGCCGGGCGGGGTTCGTTCAGGCCCATCAGGTCCGCCGTCAGGGCGGGTAGGGCCAGCGCTGCCCAGAGGAGCGCGTCTCTCCTACGTCCACGTAGCACTCCCCGAAGCTACGTGCCTGGCGCAGCCTTCCGCCCCTGCCGATCGTCAGGTCCTACCGCCCGAGCCTTTCCCACCCGCATCCCCCGCGCACCGAACAAGCCTTTCCCACCCACCCACCCGATTACCCCGCAGCGCGCTGGTGGGGGTTCGTGCTCGGCGTGGCGTGGGGCGGGGTGGGGAGGGAAAACCTCGCCCCAGGCGCCCCGCCTGGCCTGAGGGGGGGTGTCGTCGTGGCAGGATCGTCGTGCCATGACTGCGCCCACGAAGCCCACGCCAATGTCAGACGCCCCCGAGACCCCCGAGCCCGCCGGCGAGGCCCTGCACGGGCCCGTCATCGCCTGGTTCGACGCGAACGCGCGCGACCTGCCGTGGCGGCGGGCCGACGCGGGGCCCTGGGGCGTGATGGTCAGCGAGTTCATGCTGCAGCAGACGCCGGTCAGCCGCGTCCTGCCCGTGTACGAGCAGTGGATCGCCCGCTGGCCCCGCCCCGCCGACCTCGCCAAGGAAGCCCCGGGCGAAGCCGTCCGCGCCTGGGGACGCCTCGGCTACCCCCGCCGCGCCCTGCGGCTGCACGGCGCCGCCGTCGCCATAACGGAACGGCACGGCGGCGACGTACCGACCAAGCACGCGCAGCTGCTCGCGCTGCCCGGCATCGGCGAGTACACGGCCGCGGCCGTCGCGTCCTTCGCCTACGGCCAGCGGCACGCCGTGCTCGACACGAACGTGCGCCGCGTCTTCGCGCGCGCCGTCACCGGCGTCCAGTACCCCCCGAACGCCACCACCGCCGCCGAGCGCAAGCTCGCCCGCGCCCTCCTGCCCGAGGACGAGCGCACGGCGTCCCGCTGGGCCGCCGCCTCCATGGAGCTCGGCGCCCTCGTCTGCACCGCCAAGAACGAGAACTGCGCGCGCTGCCCCATCGCCGCCCAGTGCGCGTGGCAGACGGCGGGGAAGCCGGCGCACCAGGGTCCCGCACGCCGGGGCCAGACGTACGCGGGCACGGACCGCCAGGTCCGCGGCAAGCTGCTCGCGGTGCTCCGCGAGGCCGTCGCCCCCGTGCCGCAGGCGGCCCTGGACCGCGTGTGGGACGAGCCCGTGCAGCGGGCCCGCGCCCTGGACGGGCTGGTCTCCGACGGTCTCGTCGAGCCGCTCGCCGACGGGTTCTACCGCCTGCCCCTGACGTAACCGCCCCCCGAGATCACCGCAAAACGCCCCCGCTTTACGCCTCGCCTACATCTGTTACACAACCGACGGCAGGCCGTGCGCCCTCCGCTGGCTGCTCCGCACAGCCTCGTGACAAGCCCTCCGTAGCTTCATAGCCGTACCGCACAAGCAGCGGTGGTCGGTGAACGGAGGCGGTTGGGTATGGCGCACGGCGAGGTGCTCGAGTTCGAAGAGTACGTCCGCACTCGGCAGGACGCCCTGCTGCGCAGTGCCCGGCGCCTGGTTCCCGACCCCGTCGACGCCCAGGACCTGCTCCAGACCGCCCTCGTGCGGACGTACGGCCGCTGGGACGGCATAGCCGACAAGCGGCTCGCGGACGCCTATCTGCGCCGCGTCATGATCAACACGCGTACGGAGTGGTGGCGGGCCCGCAAGCTCGAAGAGGTCCCCACCGAGCAGCTGCCCGACGCCCGCGTGGAAGACTCCACGGAGCAGCACGCGGACCGCGCCCTCCTGATGGACATCATGAAGGTGCTCGCACCCAAGCAGCGCAGCGTCGTCGTGCTGCGACACTGGGAGCAGATGTCCACGGAGGAGACGGCGGCGGCACTCGGCATGTCGGCGGGAACGGTCAAGAGCACGCTGCACCGGGCGCTCGCCCGGCTCCGCCAGGAGCTGGAGAGCCGGGACCGCGAGGAGCCCGCCACCGGCGCGCTCGAACGTGAGGAGCGGGAGCGTTGCGCGGCCTAACCACCCGGGCTGGCAGGACGTTGAGGGCGGGGAGCGTGGCGGCGGTCGCGCTCGCCGCCGTCGGGCTTTTCCTCACCGCGTGCTCGACCGGCGGCTCCGGCGCCCGGGACGAGGGCCCCGGCAACCGGGGCGAGACGGTGATGACCCCCTCGCCGTCCCCGACGCCGTCGACGACGTCCGCGCCCTCGCCGCCCTCCAGCCTGGAGGCGGTGAAGCTCGTCAAGGACGACCCGAAGGTGAGCCGGACGGTCAAGCGCGACCTGAAGCCCTGCGTCGCCGACGAGTACCCGGTCGACGTCTCGTACGGCAACCTGACCGGAGGATCCGCCTCCGATGTCGTCGTGAACATCATGACCTGCGGCGATGCGGTCGGTACCAGCAGTTATGTGTATCGCGCCGAGGGCAAGAAGTACGAGAATGTCTTCCAGGACGAGGAGCCGCCCGTCTACGCGGAGATCGACCGGGGCGACCTGGTGGTCACCAAGCAGGTGTACGAGAAGGGTGATCCCGTGTCGTATCCGTCCGGCGAGGAGGTCATCACGTACCGCTGGTCGTCGAACCACTTCACCGAGACGGACCGCACGCGCAGCCACTACAGCAGCGCGGCCGGCAGTGACGCACCCGCTCCGACGGAGGACTGAGAGCACGCGATGGCAGAGCACACCCATGTCCTGTTCGTCGAGGACGACGACGTCATCCGCGAGGCGACGCAGCTCGCGCTCGAACGGGACGGCTTCGTCGTCACCGCGATGCCGGACGGGCTCCGGGGCCTGGAGGCGTTCCGCGCCGACCGCCCGGACATCGCGCTCCTGGACGTGATGGTGCCGGGCCTGGACGGCGTCTCGCTGTGCCGCCGTATCCGCGACGAGTCCACGGTTCCGGTGATCATGCTCTCGGCGCGTGCCGACTCCATCGACGTCGTGCTCGGCCTGGAGGCGGGGGCCGACGACTACGTGACCAAGCCCTTCGACGGCGCCGTCCTGGTGGCCAGGATCCGTGCCGTGCTGCGCCGCTTCGGGCACGCGAGCGGCCCCGAATCGGCGGCGCCCGCCACCGGTGAGGGCGGTCCGGCGGGCGGCGGTGTCCTGCACTTCGGCGATCTGGAGATCGACACGGAGGGCATGGAGGTCCGCAGGGACGGCGCTCCGGTCGCCCTGACGCCCACCGAGATGCGCCTGCTGCTCGAATTCTCCTCCGCGCCCGGCACGGTCCTCTCCCGCGACAAGCTCCTGGAGCGGGTCTGGGACTACGGCTGGGGCGGTGACACCCGCGTCGTCGACGTCCATGTGCAGCGGCTGCGCACGAAGGTGGGCCAGGACCGGATCGAGACGGTCCGCGGCTTCGGCTACAAGCTCAAGGCGTGAGCCGACGGCATGACTGAAGGACAGAACGGCGCGGCACGGTCCGGCGCCGCGGCGGCACGTCTCGGGGGACGGACATGAGCGGGGGGACGGTGGCCGGGCTGCGCGGCCGGCTGCGCGGGCGGCTGCGCGGGCGGCTGCGGCCGGGGACCGCGCTGCGCACCGGCGTGCGGTGGAAGATCAGCGCGGCGATCGCGCTGGTCGGGGCGCTGGTCGCGGTGGCGCTGAGCCTGGTCGTGCACAACGCGGCGCGCGTCTCGATGCTGGACAACGCGCGCGACGTGCAGGACGAGCGGATCCTGTACGCCCAGCGGATCTACGAGACGTCCGGGCGCACGGGCCAGTTCGGCATGAAGATCGACGACCCCGAGATGCCCAAGGACCTCCTGGCGAAGGTGCTGGCCGGGCGGCGCGCGACGTACGTCGAGGAGCACGACGGCGGGGTGCCGGACATCTGGGCGGCGGTGCCGCTGAGCGACGGCCACATCCTGTCGCTGCACACCCGCTTCACCGACCGCAGCGCCACCGTCATGAAGGACCTCGACCAGGCCCTGGTCATCGGCTCCATCTCGGTCGTCTTCGGCGGCTGCGCGCTCGGCGTGCTCATCGGCGGTCAGCTCTCGCGGCGCCTGCGCAAGGCGGCGACCGCGGCGCAGGAGGTCGCCCAGGGACAGACGGACGTGAGCGTACGAGATGCCATCGGCGGTGTCGTGCGCGACGAGACCGACGATCTGGCGCGGTCGGTGGACGCGATGGCGGACGCGCTCAAGCAGCGCCTCGAAGCCGAGCGGCGGGTGACGGCGGACATCGCGCACGAGCTGCGTACACCGGTGACCGGCCTGCTCACGGCGGCCGAACTGCTGCCGCCCGGCCGGCCGACCGAGCTGGTCAGGGACCGGGCGCAGGCGATGCGCACGCTCGTCGAGGACGTGCTCGAAGTGGCCCGTCTGGACAGCGCGGCCGAGCGGGCCGAGTTGCAGGACCTGATGCTGGGCGAGTTCGTGACGCGGCGGATCGCGGTGCTGAACTCGGACGTGCGCGTGACGGTGGTGCACGAGTCGGAGGTGACCACCGATCCGCGCCGCCTGGAGCGCATCCTGGGCAATCTCCTCGCCAACGCGGCCAAGCACGGGAAGCCGCCGGTGGAGGTCAGCGTCGAGGGCCGCGTGGTGCGGGTGCGCGACCACGGCCCCGGGTTTCCCGCGGGTCTCCTGGAGGAGGGCCCGAGCCGGTTCCGCACGGGCAGCAGCGACCGGGCGGGCGTCGGGCACGGCCTGGGCCTGACCATCGCGGCGGGTCAGGCGCGGGTCCTGGGCGCGCGGCTCACCTTCCGCAACGTGGCCCCGGCGGGCGCGGGGCCGGACGATCCGGCGGAGGGCGCGGTGGCGGTCCTGTGGCTGCCGGAACACGCCCCGACGAACACGGGCAGCTTCCCGATCCTGCGACTGCCGGACACGTACAAGTAGCCCGCGGGGCCGGTCCGCTTTTCTGGCGTACGACGGCAACGGGCCCCGGCACCATCAGGTGCCGGGGCCCGTTCAGCCGAGGGAGGTCGGGGCGTGCGGGTCAGACGGACTCTGCGACCGCGTCCCGCGCCCCGGGAGCGGCGTCCCCTGCCGCGCCCTCGGCGTCCTTGGGTCCGGAGGTCTTGGCCCGGGAGGCCTCGGGCTCGGACGCCTCGGCCTCCGGGTTCCGCGGACCGGAGTCGGAGGGCTCCGCGTCCTTGGGCCCGGCCCCCCGCAGGGGGACCTCCTTCACGAACAGCGCGGCGAGCAGCGCCGCCACCCCGATGACCGCCCCGAGCAGGAACGCCGAGTGCGTACCGGCGGACACCGCGTGCTGATAGGCCTCCCGCACCGGCGCGGCCAGCTGCCGCAGGCTGTCGGCGTCCAGCTGCGCCGACTGCTCGGTGACCTTGCCGCCCAGCTCACCGGCCCGCTCGGCCATCGTGTGCTCGACCCGGTTGTTGAAGAGCGCCCCCATGATCGCGACGCCGAAGGAGGAGCCGAGCGTCCGGAAGAGCGTGGCCGATGACGACGCGACGCCCATGTCCTTCATCTCGACGCTGTTCTGCGCCACCAGCATGGTGATCTGCATCAGGCAGCCCATGCCCGCACCGAGCACGGCCATGTAGACGCCCGACATGAAGCGCGTGGTGTCGGTGTCCATCGTGGACAGCAGGAACAGGCCGAGGACCATCAGGACGGTGCCGGCGATCGGGAAGACCTTGTACTTGCCGGTGGAGGTGGTGAACCGTCCCGAGAAGAACGAGACGACCATCATCGAGAGCAGCATCGGCAGCAGGAGCAGACCGGAGTTGGTGGCCGACGCGCCCTGGACCGCCTGCTGGTAGAGCGGCAGGAACAGCATCGCGCCGAACATCACGAAGCCGGTGAGGAAGCCGATCACCGACATCAGCGTGAAGTTGAGGCTGCGGAAGATGTGCAGCGGCAGAATCGGTTCGGCCGCCTTCTTCTGCACGATGACGAAGCTGATGAGCGCGACCACGCCGATCGCGATGAGCTCCATGATCACCGTCGAGGTCCAGGCGTACTCCGTGCCGCCCCAGGTGGTGACGAGCACGAGCGAGCTGATGCCCACGGTCAGGAGTCCCGCACCGAGGTAGTCGATGCGCCCCTCCGCCTTCTTCTTCGGCAGGTGCAGCACGGCGGTCACCATGGCGAGCGCGACGGCGCCGAGCGGCAGGTTGATGTAGAAGGCCCAGCGCCAGCCGAGGTGGTCGGTGATGGTGCCGCCGACGAGCGGTCCGCCGATCATGGCGACCGCCATGACGCCGGTCATCATGCCCATGTACTTGCCGCGCTCCCGCGGCGTGACCAGCTCACCGATGATCGCCATGACGCCGACCATCAGACCGCCCGCGCCGAGCCCCTGGACCGCGCGGAAGCCGATCAGCTGGCCCATGTCCTGCGCCATGCCGCTGAGCACCGAACCGGCCAGGAAGATGACTATGGAGGTGAGGAAGACGCCCTTGCGGCCGTACATGTCGCCGAGCTTGCCCCAGATGGGCGTCGAGGCCGCGGTCGCGAGCATGTACGCGGTGACGACCCACGACAGGTGCTCGATGCCGCCGAGGTCGCCGACGATCGTCGGCATCGCGGGGCTCACGATCATGTTGTCGAGCATCGCGAGCAGGATGGTGACCATCAGCGCCATCATCACGACGCGCACGCTGCGCGGCTGTGGCGCTTCCTTGGTCTGCTCCGCCGGACTCGCCTGCTCTCCCGGCTTTTTCTTGGTCTCCGCCATGTTCCCCAACTCCCCGGTTCACCCGACTGCCGTTCCCACTTACTTGCCGACCGGCAAGCTGACTACACTGAGGGAAACTAGACCCCCAACTAGCCGGGCGTCAAGTAAGTAAAATCGGGTCCAAGGATTCGAGTCGAGGGAGCCGAGGAGCACCAGATGGTCACGGGCACAGGCGCCGGCACGGGCGCGGGCACCGGAGCGGGCGCGGGCACCGGTAAGCAGCAGCGCCGCGGGGACACCCGCCAGCGCATCCAGGACGTGGCCCTCGAACTCTTCGCCGAGCAGGGGTACGAGAAGACGTCACTGCGCGAGATCGCGGAGCGTCTGGAGGTCACGAAGGCGGCGCTCTACTACCACTTCAAGACCAAGGAAGACATCCTCACCAGCATCTTCGAGGACCTGACCCGGCCCATCGACGAGCTGGTGGAGTGGGGCAAGGACCAGCCGCACACGCTGGAGATCAAGCGGACGATCCTGACCCGCTACAGCGAGATCCTCAAGGACGCCTCGCCGCTCTTCCGCTTCATGCAGGAGAACCAGGCGACGATGCGGGACCTGAAGACGGGTGAGACCTTCAAGGACCGCATGCTCAGCCTGCTCGACATCCTGCGCGAGCCGGACGCGCCGATGACGACGCAGGTGCGCTGCTTCAGCGCGCTGTTCACCATGCACGGCGGGATGTTCGTGCTCAAGGACGCCGAAGGCGACCCCGAGGAGAAGCGCAGGGCCATCCTGGAGGTCGCCATCGATCTGGTGACGCAGGCGCACGAAGGCGCCTGAGCGAGCGGGCAGACGAGCAAGCAGACGAACAGCAGACGAACGCGCCGGCGTCAGACGGTGACGCCGTTGGAGCGCAGGAACGCGACCGGGTCGACCGCCGAGCCGTAGTTCGGCGTCGTACGGATCTCGAAGTGCAGGTGCGGGCCGCTGGAGTTGCCGGTGTTGCCGGAGGCGGCGATGTGCTGGCCGGTGCCGACGGTCTGGCCGACGCGCACGTCGATCTTCGACAGGTGCGCGTACTGCGAGTAGGTGCCGTTGTCGTGCTTGATCACGATGGCGTTGCCGTACGCGGGGCCGTCACCGGCGCCGTTGCCGCCGGCCTTGACGACGGTGCCGTTGTGCACGGCCTCGACGGAGGTGCCGATGGCCACGGCGAAGTCCTGGCCGGAGTGCTTGCTGGACCACATGTTGCCGCCGAGCCCGAAGGACGCGGAGAGCGTGTACTTGTCGACCGGGTCCTGCCAGGCGACGGCCTTCTTGGCGGCGGCAAGCTGAGCCTTGGTCGCGGCCTTGGCCTGCGCGTCGGCCTGGGCGGTGATCGAGTTGGCGGAGACGCCGGGCAGGGCGCCGGTCTTGGCGTCCGCCGCTGCCGCGATCCCGGTGCCGAGAACGGCCGAGGCGCCGAGCCCGACGGTGGCGACGGTGACGACGGCCGTCCGCGTGCGGAGCAGGGACAGGCCGGACTGGTGGGACGTGGCGCGCTTCGACATGGCGGATGACCTCCGGGATGGGGAGCGTGTACGTGACACCGCCGCATGTCGCTGCGTGGCACGTGGGACACAAAGGGACCCGGCAGACGCTTCGCTGCGACCCGCCGGGGCCATCCCTTGGTAACCCGCCCCCCGGCCCCCGCTCAAACACCCCATCTACTACCGAAAGCCGTAGCCAGGCGCCCCTCTTTCGACCTCTTGACACCGACAAATTCCGACAATTCCCCCTTCAACCACTTGCCGGAATTGACGGTCGGAGTCAGGTTTAACCCCACTTCGAGAGGGCGCCTCGGGCCAGCACCGGCCCGTCCCGGGGGTGGACCCTCCCGACGCGCCCAAGGTCCCGCGGGTTGAGTGCCGAAGGTCCCGACCACCCCGTCGGCCGTCACCACTATTCCACCTAGTACCGGACATATCGCCTGTGCGTCATGTCACCGGTCCCCGAGATCCACAACCTCCGGAATGTGACCGGCACTACGCTGCGGCGCATGGATCCCGCGGTCATAGGCGCCCGGCTCGCCTCGGGCGTCGCAGCCCCCCTGATCAAGAAACTCTTCGTACGGGAAGGGCCGGGCGCGGGACTGACCGACAAGCCGGTGCGGCTGTCGGGCCTGGTCTCCTTCAAGGGCGAGAAGCGCACCCTGACCGACAAGGACCTGACCAAACTGGCCGGGGAACTGGTCCACCAGGCGCTGCGCACGGGCGAGCGGGCCATCGCCGACGACGAGCGCCGGGCGGTGGTGGACGCGCTGGCCGCCACCCTGCACGCGCTGGGCGATCTGTCGCTGAGCGACGTGGAGGCGGTGGAGCTGGGCCACGCCGCCCTGGCCGCCCGGCTGCGGGCCGCGGCCGGCGCCCCGGACCGCGGCCTGTCGGCGGACGCGACGTACTTCTACGAGCGTCTGCTCGACACGACGTGCCTGCACGTCCTCCAGTTCTTCACGCAGCGCTCCACGTTCGTGGCCCGCACCCTGGTCGAGCAGAGCCGCCGCCAGGCCGAGCTGATCACGAAGGTGGACGAACTGATCGCCCGCAGCCCGCTGCCGGGGGCGCAGGACGTGGCGTTCGAGCAGCGGTATCTGACGTACGTCGCGAAGAAGCACGGAAAGCTGACGATCTTCGGGATCGATCTCTCCCGCACGCCGGGGAAGTGGCCGCTGGACACGGCGTACATGTCGCTGGAGGCGACGGACCGGTCGCAGACCGCGCGCCTGACCTACCCGCGCGGGCACACCGAAGGCCTGTGGAACGCCCCGAACGCACCCGCGCCCCGCCCGGCCGACCAGTCGCTGGCCGAGCACGACCGGGTGCTCCTGCGCGGCGAGGCCGGGTCCGGCAAGACGACGCTCGTCCAGTGGCTCGCGGTGAGCGCCGCGCGCCCCGGCCCGGACGACGACCGCATGACGTATCTCTACGACCGCATCCCCTACGTCCTTCCGCTGCGCACCCTCACCCGGCACGGCGAGCGCCTGCCCGCCCCGGCGGACTTCCTGTCGGCGGTCGGTTCCCCGCTGGCGGGGACGCAGCCCAGGGGCTGGGAATCCCGCGTGCTCGGGGCGGGCCGCGCGGTCGTCCTGGTCGACGGCATCGACGAGATCCCGGAGTCGGAGCGCGCGCGCACGCGGGAGTGGCTGACCGACCTCATCGACGCCCACCCGGGCAACCGCTGGCTCGTCACCTCGCGGCCCGCGGCGGTGCGCGAGGACTGGCTGGCCGACGAGGGCTTCGCGGAGCTGACGCTCGCCGCGATGGGCCGCGAGGAAGTCGCCGCCTTCATCACGCGCTGGCACGGGGCCGCCGCGACGGGCGTACCGGAGGAGGACGCGGCGCTGGAGTCGTACGAGGCCCAGCTCCTGGAGGCGGTGGCCGCCAAGCCCGATCTGGGCCGCCTGGCCACCAACCCCCTGATGTGCGGCCTGATCTGCGCCCTGCACCGCGACCGCAGGGGCTTTCTGCCGCTGAGCCGCAAGGACCTCTACACGGCCGCGCTGTCCATGCTCCTCGTCCGGCGCGACCGGGAGCGCGACATGGGCGTTCCCGAGGTGCGCGAGGAGCCGCAGCTCCAGCTGCTGCAACGGCTCGCGTACTGGCTGATCCGCAACGGCCGTACGGAGATGGACCGTTCGCGGGCGGAGGCGATCATCGCCGACGCCCTGCCGGCCGTTCCCGAGCTGGCCGTCCTCGGCGACGCCACGGCGGTCTACGCGCACTTCCTCCACCGCAGCGGCCTCCTGCGCGAGCCGGGCCCCGACACGGTCCACTTCGTCCACCGCACGTTCCAGGACTTCCTGGGGGCGCGGGCGGCCGTGGACGAGGGCGATTTCGGGGTGCTGGCGGAGCACGCGGCGGACGACCAGTGGGAGGACGTCATCCGCATGGCCGTGGCGCAGGCGCGGCCACGGGAACGGGTGGACATCTTCCGGGACTTGATCGCGCGCGGGGACGGCCACACGGACGTACGGGCCCGCAACCGGGTCCACCTGCTGGCGGCGGCCTGCCTGGAGCACGCGGCCGAGCTCGCGCCCGAGGTGCGGCGGGAGGTGGAGCGGCGGATGACGGCGCTCATCCCGCCGCGCGGCACGGAGGAGGCGCGTGAGCTGGCGGCGGTCGGGCCCATGGTCCTGGACCTGCTGCCCGATCCGGACCTCCTGCACGAGGAGGCCGCCCACCTCGTCGCGGTGACCGCGACGCACGTTCCCTCGGACGCGGCGATCCCGTTCCTCGCGCGGCTGGCGCGGCACCCTTCCCTGGCGGTGCGCAGCCAGCTCATGTGGGGCTGGGCCCGGTACGAGATCCGGCCCTACGCGGAGCAGGTCGTCGCCCGGCTCGACGACGGGGAAACGCACTTCACGCTCCAGAACGACGCGCAGGTCCGGGAGTTGGATCGGCTGGGCCTGCGGCCGAAGTACCTGGACATCCGGGACACCGTCTCCCCCGAGGCGGCGTCGGCCCTGATCGCTTCCTGCGAGCCCGTCTTCCTCGCCCTGGGGATCCCCCCGGACCGGCTCACCCCCGAGGGGCTCGACGGCCTGCGCTCCCTGGACTCCCTGCGCTTCCTCCACCTCGGCCGGTACACCGGCGAACCGTGGAGTCTCGCGCCGATTCCGGCCGACGCGCCGCTGCGCACGCTCGGGATCGTCAGCGGGTGGGACTCGCTCCTCGATCCGCACCGCGTACGAAAATGGCGCGGGCTCACCTGGCTCATCTTCGGTGCGGGACAGGGTCCCAAGACCGCGGCGGACTGGCAGGTCCTGGAGGATCTCCCCCGGCTCGAACGCCTGAGCCTGACGTCTTACTCCCTGGCCCACGCGGCTCCTCCGCTGCGGCTGACGTCCGTCACCGAGCTGATCCTGAGCAGTACCGACGGCTGGCGGGACGCCACGTCCCACGTCGCGGAGATCTTCCCGAAGGTCACGCTGCTCCAGGTCGGTACGTCCCCGGGCGAGGAGACGATGGATCTGGGCGCCGTGCCCCTGCCGCCGGCTCTGCGGCAGGTGGTGGTCCCCGACCTCCAGGTGACCGGCCTCGACGCGATCCCGCAGGGGATCGAGGTCCACGTCTACCGGACCACCGCCGAGTGAGCGGGGGCGCTGCCGCTGTGCCCCGCCGCCTGGTTCAGGAGGCTCCGCCTTGGCCTGCGCTGCCGATGGGGCCGACGCTGACGGGGGAGCCGGTGCCGTCGGTGACGGGCAGGGTGGCGGCGCCGGGCCAGTCCAGGGAGTAGGACTTGGTCTCGCCGGGCGGGGTGACGACCAGGCCGGTGATCTTGACGCCGGAGCCGCCGGAGTCGTTCATCGGGTAGCTGACGGTGAAGAAGGTGGACTTGCCGTCCTTGAGGACGGTACGGGGTGCGCCCTGCCCGGAGCGCTGGGCCGACAGGGCGCCCTCGCTGGTCTCCAGGTCCACCCCGGCGAACCCGGAGACCACGCAGTCCCGGCCGCCCACGTTGGTCATCTGGACCGCGACCGAGCCCTCCGTGTCCCCGTCGATGGTGGTGTCGGAGGCGGAGATGTCCAGCGCGTCGGTACGGCACTTGCCCACCTGGCCCTTACTGCTGCTGCCCGCGCCGCTGCCGGACCCGGCCTCGGTGGCGGTGCCCTGCCCGGCGGGGCTCTTGTCGCCCGAAGCACCGGAGCTGGCGCTGGAACCGGAGCTGGAGCTGGAACCGGAGCTGGAGCTGGAGCTCGCGGCAGAGGGGTCCTTCTGCCCGGTGACGTCATCGCCGTTGCAGGCGGTGAGCGACAGCCCCGCGGCCACGGTCAGCGCGGCGGCGGCGACCCGCAGGGTACGGCGGCGGTTTCCACGGACGATGGTGTTGGAACGCATGGCAGATCCCCCGGTAGGTAGTGGGTGGCGGCGTCCCCTCCTCGGGAACAACACCGACTCTGCGCGCACCCACTAATGCCCGCGTCCCGTCCCACTAACATCCGCCTAACGGCCCGCCTCGCTCTCAGGGAGACGCGCGACACAGCCCGAACCTGGCCGGAGCCGCAAGCGCACGCCGCGGAATACCCCTGCCGTTACAGCGGGTTGGCCCTCACATGACCACAGACTCCTCCTTCGACCTCCATGCCCTCCTGGCCCGCAGCAGTCTCGGGGTGCTGGCGACCATCAAGGCCGATGGGCGGCCTCAGCTTTCGCCCGTCATGCCCGCCTACGATCGCGATGCCGGGGTCATCCGGGTGTCGACCACCGCCGGGACCGCGAAGATCGGCAATCTGCGGCGTGACCCCCGGGCCTCGCTGGAAGTGACCAGTCCCGACGGCCGTTCCTGGGCCACCGCCGAAGGCACCGTCACGCTCGTCGGGCCCGGGACCGACCCCCGGGGGCCCGAGGTCCAGGCCCTGGTCGACTACTACCGGGCCGCCGCCGGGGAGCACCCGGACTGGGACGAGTACCGCGCGGTCATGGTGTCCGATCGCCGGGTGCTCATCACCATGACCGTCGACAAGGTCTACGGGACCACCCTCGCCTGAGCGGCGCGCTTCAGTCCTCCCCAGTCACCTTCCTTCTCCTCGCCGACTCCGTCAGCCGTGCCGCGAAACCTTCCATCAACTCGTGCAGCTCATCCGGGCCTTCGATGACGAAAGCGCGGTCCAGCGACGCCAGGAGCGCCGGCAGCCAGTCCAGCCGTTCCACCCTCATCCGTACGCGCGACCAAGGCTCGGGCCCGGCCTCCCCGTCGCCCGGCGGCTGACGCAACTCCTCCACCACCGCCACCCCCGCCGGTAGTCGGCCCCGCACCTCCTCCGCCCCGCCCCGCACGCACAGGCTCACCTCATGGCGGTACGGAGCCGTCGCCAGCCCCGTCAGGACACGCTCGGCCGGGTCGGCGTCGGCCGGAGGGTCGAACGTGCCCGGCAGGGCCCGTACCTCGGTGACGCGGTCGAGCCGGAACGTCCGGTCCTGCCCGCTCCCGAGATCCGTGGCCGTCACGTACCACTTGCCCGAGTGGGCGACCAGCCCGTACGGATGCAGCGTGCGCTCGCTGCGGCGGCCGTCCGCGCCGGTGTACCGGACCGAGATCGGCCGCCGGTGGCTCACCGCGTCGGCGACCGGCAGCAGCACCCCCGCCTCCGGGGCGACCGCGCGGCCCGGCGGTGCCGTGAACGCCACGGAGTCGAGCACGGCGTCGAGCCTGTGCCGCAGCCGCTCGGGCAGCACGCGCCGGATCTTGGCCGTCGCCGTCTCGCTCGCCGTGCCCGTGGCGGTCCTCAGCCCCGCCCGCTCCCCCGCGACCAGGCCGAGCAGTACGGCCAGCGCCTCGTCGTCGCTCAGCATGAGCGGCGGCAGGCGATGGCCCGGGACGAGCCGGTAACCGCCGTACCTGCCCCGCACGGACTCGACCGGCATGTCGAGGTCGACCAGGTGCCCGATGTAGTGCCGCACCGTGCGTTCGTCCACGTCCAGCCGCTCGGCCAGTTCGGCCGCGGTCCGCAGACCGCCCGACTGGAGGAGCTCCAGCAGAGTGAGTACGCGTGCGAGAGGACGAGGCATGCGGAAAGTCTGCCGCAGATACCGGGCCGATTCCGCCCGGTATTGGTCATAGCGTGCGGTCAGCAGAGACAAGGCGCCGGTCCACCGACCGGCGATCCGACCCGGCACCGGCCAACCCGCCCCCGCCCACGACCACAGCCACCACCCCAGGAGCACCCGATGAACTTCACCTCCGTCCGCATCATCACCGCCGACGTCGACCGCCTCGTCGCCTTCTACGAGCGCGCCACCGGCGTCACCGCCGACCGGCCCACCGAGGACTTCGCCGAGCTCCGGTGCGGTTCGGCCACTCTCGCGATCGGCGGCACCCGTACGGTTCCGTTGTTCGCGCCCGGCTCCGCGCGGCCCGCCGACAATCGCAGCGTCATCCTGGAGTTCCTCGTCGACGACGTGGACCGCGTGCACGAGAACCTGACCGGTTTCGTCGAGGACTTCGTCAATGAGCCGACCACGATGCCCTGGGGAAATCGCGCGCTCCTGTTCCGCGACCCCGACGGCAACCTCGTCAACTTCTTCACCCCCGTGACGCCCGCCGCCGTCGCGAAGTTCGCCCGCTGAGAGGGAGCCACAGACCGAGACAGGGGCCGGGGCAGGGGTCGGGATTGGGGGCCGGGGCAGCGGCCGAGACAGCAGCGAGTAGCTCCCGACGTGGTCAACTCCCCCCGCCCCCATACCCCTTCGCCTAATCTCGACCCATGGTCGAAGCCAGTGCGCTAGGCGCCCGTATCGCGTCCGGTGTCGTCGTGCCGCTCGTCAAGAAGCTCTTCGTGCCGGATCAGCCGGGCGCGGCCCTGGTGGACAAGCCCGTCCGCATCTCCTCGCTCGTCTCGTTCAGCGGCGAGAAGCGCAACGTCACGCCGAAGGACGTCGAGAAGGTCGCCGACGAGCTCGTGCGGCGGGCGCTGAAGGCCGCCGGGCCCCACGACCAGCCCGTCGACCCGGCCGACGCCCTCGCCGTCAGGAACGCCCTGGCCCGCACGCTCGCCGGCCTCGGCACCCTCACCATCGAGGACTACGAAGCCGTCGCCCTCGGCCCCGAGGCCTTCGCGAGCGAGCTGCGCGCCCGGGCCCTCGTCTCCGCCTTCTCCCTCTCGCGCGACGCCGAGCTCCTCTACGACCGGCTGCTGCACACCGCGGCCCTGCACATCCTCAACTTCTTCTCCCAGCGGTCCACGTTCGTCGCCCGCCAACAGCTCGCCCAGACGCAGCAGTTGGCCCTCCTCGTGATGACCGTCGACATCCTGCTCGACCGCCTGCCCTCCCAGAGCGCCGAGGACGCCGCCTTCGAGGCGCTCTACGCCACCCACATCGCCGCGCGCCACGGCACCCTCACCATCTACGGCCTCGACTCCGGGACCGGCGAATGGCCCCTCGACACCGCCTACCTCAGCCTGGAGGCGACCCGCGAGCGCTCCGGGCCCGGCGGCAACGGCCTCCACGTCCCCGCCGAGCAGGTCCTCGCCCAGCACGACCAGGTCCTGCTGCGCGGGGTCGCCGGATCCGGCAAGACCACCCTGGTCCAGTGGCTCGCCGTGACGGCGGCGAGCCGGACGTACGAACACGGGCTCGCGCACCTCATCGGGCGCGTGCCGTTCGTGCTGCCGATGCGGCGGATACTGCGGCCGGGAGCCGAGCTGCCCATCCCGGGGAAGTTCCTGGAGGCCGTGGCCTGCCCGGTGGCGGGTGAGCAGCCGTCCGGCTGGGTCGAGCGCGTCCTGCGCGCCCGGCGCGGCGTGCTCCTCGTCGACGGGATAGACGAGATCGCCGGTGAGCGGCGCGAGAGCGCCCGCCGGTGGCTGCGCGAGCTGGCGCGGACCTTCCCCGGCAACCTCTGGCTCGTCACCTCACGCCCCTCCGCCGTGCCCGAGCAGTGGCTGACCGCGGCAGGCTTCGGCGAACTCACGCTCTCCCCGATGTCCCGCCACGACGTCGCCACGTTCGTCCGGCGCTGGCACGACGCGGCCGGGGCGGACGAGGCGGACGGAGCGTCGCTGCTCCAGGCCGTGCGGACCACGACCGAGCTGAACCGCCTGGCCACCAACCCCCTGATGTGCGGCATGCTCTGCGCGCTGCACCGCGACCGCAACGGCTTCCTCCCCGAGGACAGGAAGTCGCTCTACGAGGCCGCCCTGTCCATGCTGCTCGAACGGCGCGACCGGGAGCGCGGACTGGACGACCCGGGCGGTGTGCGCATCCCGTACGCCACGCAGATCCAGCTGTTGCAGCGGCTCGCGTGGTGGCTGATCCGCAACAGCCGTTCGGAGATGGACCTTTCGGAGGCGCTGCACATCATCGGGCAGGCGCTCCCGTCCCTGAACCTGCACGGCGACGCCAAGGAGATCTACAACTCGCTCCTGCTGCGATCCGGGCTGCTGCGCGAACCCGCCGACGGGCGCGTCGACTTCCTCCACCGGACCTTCCAGGACTACCTCGGCTCGCGGCTCGCCGTACAGGAACTGGACTTCGACCTGCTCCTGAACAACGCGGACAAGGACCAGTGGGAGGACGTCGTCCTCCTCGCCGTCGCCCACGCGCGCCCGAAGGAGGCCGAGCAGATGCTGCGGCGGCTCGTCGCGCAGGGCACCCCGCGCAGCAAGCTCCTGGCGGCGGCCGCGCTGCCGTACGCGGCGGAGGTGGCGCCCGACGTCCGCTCCTTCGTGGAGGTCGGGGTGCGGCTGCTCGTGCCGCCCCGCTCCAGCGCGGAGGCCGAGCAGCTGGCGCGGGCCGGCGGCGAGCTGGTGCTCTCGCTGCTGCCCTCCCCCGAGGGCCTCGACGACGCCACCGCACGCCATGTCGTACGGGCCGCCTGCACGCTGGACGGCGAGTCGGCCCTGAACTTCCTGATCCGCTACCGCGACCATCCGCACACCGACGTGCAGCGGATCCTCGCCGCGTCCTGGCCGCGCTTCGACCGCGAGCTGTACGCCCGCGAGATCCTCGCGCACCTGCCCCGCCAGGCCCGGGTCACCGTGCGCGACACCGAGGACCTGCGCGCCCTGCGCGCCATAGGCGGCTGGGCGGACATCCAGGTCGTCGGCGCCTACCGCGTCGAGGACCTGACCGAACTGATCGTGCGCGAGAAGCTCACCCGGCTCGGCCTGGAGGCATCCCACCCCGTCGAAGGCCTCGCCTGGCTCTCGGTGTTCCCGAACCTCAGGAGGGTCCATGTGACCTCTGAGGTGGCCGAGGCGGTGGCGCAGCAGGCGCCGGACCGGATCGAGCTCATCACCCCGCCGCCGTGGCGGAGTTGACCTACCCTTGACCTCTCATGGCACGGTCCGCGACACACGACATCCCACCCGCAGGGACCCCCTATGTCCATGGAGCCCGGTGTCCGCATCCCCTCGACGCTCGCCGCACCCCTGGTGCAACGGCTCGTCCGGCTGCCTCCCGCGCGCCCGCCCGCCGCGCCCGACCTGATCGCGGCCCTCACCACCTGGCGCGGCGCCGACGCCCCGGCGACCCCGGACGACGTGCACCGCACGGCCGCTGACTTCGTCCACATGGCCGCCGAGGCGTATCCGGCCCCGACGACCGAACTGACCTCCGTGGTGGACGTCCTGACGCGCACGCTGCTCGCCATGGGCGAGCTGGACCTCACGGACGTGGACGCCGTGCGCCTCGGCCCGCAGGACTACGCGCGGCGGCTGCGGGGCGCCGTGCAGGGCGCGGACCGCGCCCTGTCCCCCGGTGCCGCCTGGTTCCACGACGAGCTGCTGGTCGCCGTCTGCCTGCACGTCCTGTACCACTTCGTCCGACGCTCCCCGTACATCCAGCGGCACATGGCCGAGCGGGCCAGCCGCATCCGCCAGCTCATCGACCTGAACGACGCCGAGGCCGCGGCCCGCCAGCCCGAACGCTCCCAGGAGGACCGCGACTTCGAGGCGGCGTACGCCGAAGAGGTCGTACGGCAGCACGGCTGGCTCACGATCGTCGGCGTGGACCTCGCCAACGCGCCGGACCGCTGGCCCCTGGAGGACACCTACCTCAGCCTGGAGGCGGAGGAGAGCAGCGGCAGCGGTGTCCCGGGCGAGCCGCGGACCGTGCTGCTCGCCGACCGGGCCCTGGAGGGCCACGAGCGGGTGCTGCTGCGCGGTGACGCGGGCTCGGGCAAGACGACCCTGGTGCAGTGGCTCGCCGTGGCCGCCGCGCGCGAGGGCGTCCGCGTCCCCTTCGTCCTGCCCGTACGCCGCTTCGCCCGCGAGGGCTTCCCCGCCCCGGACGACTTCCTGCACGCGATCCGCCACCCGCTGGCCGACCGGGCACCGGAGGGCTGGGTCGTGCGCACGCTGCTCGCGGGCCGCGCGATGCTCCTGGTGGACGGGATCGACGAGGCCCCGGAGGCGACCCGCGGCGAGCTGCGCGACCAGCTGCGCCGGCTGCTCCGCATCTTCTCCGGCAACGGCTGCCTGGTGACCTCGCGCCCCTCCGCCGTCGAGGACGGCTGGCTCGCCCAGGAGCGCCTCGCCGAAGAGGGCTTCAAGGAACTGTCCCTCGCGCCGATGTCACGCGACCAGGTCACCCGCTTCATCCACGACTGGCACGCCGCCGCGATGAGCGACGACCAGTGCAAGGAGCAGGCGGACCGCGACAAGCTGCGCGAGTACGAGGAGCGCCTGCTGCACTCCGTGCGCATCTACCGCGAGCTGCGCCAGCTGGCCACCAACCCCCTGATGTGCGGCCTGATCTGCGCCCTCAACCGCGACCGCTCCGGCTCCCTGCCCAAGGGCCGCAAGGAGCTGTACGACGCCGCCCTGGAGATGCTCCTCCAGCGCCGCGACCCCGAACGCGACGTCCTGTACGCCGACGACGTGCGCCTCCAGCAGGGCCCCCGGGAGCTGCTCCTGCGCAAGCTGGCCCACGCGATGGTCGAGGAGGGCGTCTCGGAGCTGCCGCGCGAGCGCGTCGTCGCCATCCTGGACGGGGCGCTGCCCGCCATCCCCTCGGCGCGCGCCGAGGGCGACGGCGAGAAGATCTTCCGTCATCTGCTGCACCGCACCGGGCTGCTGCGGGAGCAGGCGGGCCTCTCGGTGGACTTCATCCACCGCACCTTCCAGGACTATCTGGCCGCCAAGGAGATCGTGGCCCGCGGCCGGCTCCGCTCGCTCGTGGAGCACGCGCACCAGGCCGAGTGGGAGGAGGTCATCCGCATGGCGGCCGCGCACGCCCGGCCCGAGGAGTGCGCCGACTTCCTGGAGCGGCTCCTGGCCGCCGCCCCGAACCTGCGCCGCCCGCACGTGAACCACCGGCGCCTGATGGCCGCGGCCTGCCTGGAGCACGTCACCGAGCTCGACCCGGCGGTGCAGCGGCTCGTCCACGACCGTACGAAGAACCTCGTGCGCCCCACGACGGAGCTGGCCGCCCGCAGCCTCGGCTGGGTCGGCCCCATCGTCCTGGAGCAGCTGCCCGACCCCGAGCAGGTGGCCAGCGACCAGCAGGCGCTTCTCCTGGCGATCACGGCCACCCGCGTCCAGGACGACGTCGCCATCGACTACCTCGCCCGGATGCGCCATCGCTCGGCGCTGTCCATCCGGGCCGAGCTGGTCCGCCCGTGGCGCCACTTCGACACCGAGCGGTACGCGCGCGAGATCATCGCCCACCTCGATCCCGTGGGCCTGTACTTCCCCGTGTCGGACACCGCGGAGCTCGCGGCGCTGCGGCAGCTGGGCGGGCGGCCGTGGATCCAGGTGGTGGGCGTCATGCGCACCGAGGAGCTGCTCGACGGCCTGGAGCACGAGCAGCTGACCCATCTGTGGATCACCGCCGAGCTGGCCGACACGGACATGTCCTGGCTCGCGCGCTTCCCGAACCTGAGCGTGCTCCGGGTCAATCCCCGCCTCCCCCGGGTCCGCAACGTCCCGGAGGGCGTCACGATCACGTCGTAGAAGGGGCAGGGCCCCGTCAGGGGCGCGGGGAACTGCGCGACGGGCCACGAGGCACCCGCAGTCGAAATGCACGCCGAAAGGGGCTGCCCCGGACCGTGAGAACGATCCGGGGCAGCCCCCTGTGAACCAGTGCGTGCCCTGCGGGCTACGCCTCCTTGCTCAGGTTCGGCCCCGCGCCACCAGCCGCCTGCTCGATCGGCGGCACGTCCGGAAGCGCCGCCTTCTCCTCGCCGCGGAAGGTGAACTTGGCTTCGTCGCCCTCACCCTCCGTGCCGACGACCACGATGTGGCCGGGGCGGAGCTCGCCGAAGAGGATCTTCTCGGACAGGATGTCCTCGACCTCGCGCTGGATCGTCCGGCGCAGCGGCCGGGCGCCCATGACGGGGTCGTAACCCTTCTTGGCCAGGAGCTTCTTCGCGTCACCGCTGAGCTCGATGCCCATGTCGCGGTCCTTGAGACGCTCGTCCACCTTGGCGATCATGAGGTCGACGATCTGGATGATGTCTTCCTCGGTGAGCTGGTGGAAGACCACCGTGTCGTCGACACGGTTCAGGAACTCCGGGCGGAAGTGCTGCTTCAGCTCGTCGTTGACCTTGGTCTTCATGCGCTCGTAGTTCGTCTTGACGTCACCCGACGCGGCGAATCCGAGGTTGAAGCCCTTGGAGATGTCACGCGTGCCGAGGTTGGTCGTCATGATGATGACCGTGTTCTTGAAGTCCACGACCCGGCCCTGGGAGTCGGTCAGGCGACCGTCCTCCAGGATCTGGAGCAGCGAGTTGAAGATATCCGGGTGGGCCTTCTCGACCTCGTCGAAGAGGACGACCGAGAACGGCTTGCGGCGGACCTTCTCCGTCAGCTGCCCGCCCTCTTCGTAACCGACATATCCGGGCGGCGAACCGAAGAGACGCGAGACCGTGTGCTTCTCGCTGAACTCCGACATGTCGAGGGAGATCAGCGCGTCCTCGTCGCCGAAGAGGAATTCGGCGAGCGTCTTGGAAAGCTCCGTCTTACCGACACCGGACGGGCCGGCGAAGATGAACGAGCCACCGGGACGCTTCGGGTCCTTCAGACCGGCGCGCGTACGGCGAATCGCCTGCGAAAGCGCCTTGATGGCGTCCTTCTGGCCGATGACCCGCTTGTGGAGCTCGTCCTCCATGCGCAGCAGGCGCGAGGACTCCTCCTCGGTGAGCTTGAAGACCGGAATGCCCGTGGCCGTGGCGAGGACCTCGGCGATGAGCTCGCCGTCGACCTCGGCGACGACGTCCATGTCGCCGGCCTTCCACTCCTTCTCGCGCTTGGCCTTCGCCGCCAGCAGCTGCTTCTCCTTGTCGCGGAGAGACGCCGCCTTCTCGAAGTCCTGGGAGTCGATGGCCGACTCCTTGTCGCGACGCACGCCCGCGATCTTCTCGTCGAACTCGCGGAGGTCCGGCGGCGCGGTCATCCGGCGGATGCGCATCCGGGAACCGGCCTCGTCGATCAGGTCGATCGCCTTGTCCGGCAGGAAGCGGTCCGAGATGTACCGGTCGGCCAGGGTGGCGGCCTGGACCAGCGCCTCGTCCGTGATGGAGACCCGGTGGTGGGCCTCGTAACGGTCGCGCAGACCCTTGAGGATCTCGATGGTGTGCGGCAGGGACGGCTCCGCGACCTGGATGGGCTGGAAGCGGCGCTCGAGGGCCGCGTCCTTCTCCAGGTGCTTGCGGTACTCGTCGAGCGTCGTGGCACCGATGGTCTGGAGCTCGCCTCGCGCCAGCATGGGCTTGAGGATGCTCGCGGCGTCGATCGCGCCCTCGGCGGCGCCCGCACCCACCAGGGTGTGGAGCTCGTCGATGAACAGGATGATGTCGCCGCGGGTGCGGATCTCCTTGAGGACCTTCTTCAGGCGCTCCTCGAAGTCACCGCGGTACCGCGAACCGGCCACCAGCGCGCCCAGGTCCAGGGTGTAGAGGTGCTTGTCCTTGAGGGTCTCGGGCACCTCGCCCTTGACGATGGCCTGCGCGAGGCCCTCGACGACGGCGGTCTTGCCGACGCCGGGCTCGCCGATGAGGACGGGGTTGTTCTTCGTACGGCGGGACAGCACCTGCATGACCCGCTCGATCTCCTTCTCGCGCCCGATGACCGGGTCGAGCTTGGACTCACGAGCGGCCTGGGTGAGGTTCCGGCCGAACTGGTCGAGCACCAGGGACGTGGAAGGCGTGCCCTCCGCAGGACCGCCGGCGGTGGCGGTCTCCTTGCCCTGGTATCCGGAGAGCAGCTGGATGACCTGCTGCCGCACCCGGTTGAGATCGGCGCCCAGCTTCACGAGGACCTGGGCGGCGACGCCCTCGCCCTCGCGGATCAGGCCGAGCAGGATGTGCTCCGTGCCGATGTAGTTGTGGCCCAGCTGAAGGGCCTCGCGGAGCGAAAGCTCCAGGACCTTCTTGGCACGGGGGGTGAAGGGGATGTGGCCGGACGGGGCCTGCTGGCCCTGGCCGATGATCTCCTCCACCTGCTGGCGGACCGCCTCGAGCGAAATCCCGAGGCTCTCCAGGGCCTTAGCGGCGACACCCTCGCCCTCGTGGATCAAGCCCAGGAGGATGTGCTCGGTGCCGATGTAGTTGTGGTTGAGCATCCGGGCTTCTTCCTGAGCCAGGACGACAACCCGCCGCGCGCGGTCGGTGAACCTCTCGAACATCGTTAATCGCTCCTCAGAGCGGTCAGGCAGTAAGGGGGCTGTCCCCTCCCTGTCCTTCCGCAGCTTAGTCCCGCAAGCGGGGACCGCTCATTCCAACTGCCGACACCCGGCCGAGAACAAGAGGTGCCTCCTGACCCCGAACGCCGACAACTGCTCCAACCCGATGGTGCGAGACGATGTTCCCGCAGGCCAAGCACTTACCCTCACCACCACTACGCCGATGGCGAACGTGAGACGGCCTCGCGCGTGTGTCGCCCCTCCCCACTAGGGATGTCTTACCCGTAAGGACTGACACTCCATGCGGCGCGCGCCGGTTCCCTCCGCTACGGGCGAACACCCTTGCGCGGCCGAACACACCCTTACGCCCTCTTTCCGGGCACACAGTGCGATCGCAGCGACACTCTGCGTAACCCGAGACGCTTCCGAGCGGTTGCTCCATGCATGGCTTTCACCGTTCCTCAGCCCCGTGCGCCGTTCGAGCAGAGCGACCCGGTGCGGCAGTGGTACGAGAACGAACTCGGCTGGGCGACGGAGGACCGCCGTCCAGGGCTGCCGGTGCAGCTCCTGACGGGGCTCCGCTTCGACGTACTGCAGCTGCCCGCCGAGGCCGGCTTCGCCGCGCTCAGGCATCTGGGGCCCAAGGCTCCGGTGGCCCTGCGAGGAGAATCGATGCGCCTCTTCGTCGCCGCGGGGAGCGCCGACGAGCTGCCGGGGCTCCTCGACTGGCTGGAGTGGGGCGGCATCCCCCTGGACCTCAAGGCCGTCGGTGCGGGAGGACGGATCGACGCGCCCACGCCTCCCGGGTGGTCCGGCTCGCAGGGGGCCGCCGTATGGCTGCGACCCCCAGAGCCCGGGTGCGAGGTGGAGCCGACGCTGCCGGCACTGCCGTCCCTGTCGTGCGTGGGGGGTGGCACCGTGCCCCACAGCGACCCCGCCGTGGGCTCCGGTCTCGTACGACTCGTGGACACGGCGGCAACGCAGTGCCACCGGGTCCGGCTGCGACGAACGCGACGTCAGCCGTTGGCCTTCTCGTAGGCCTCGCGAATGGACGCGGGAACGCGGCCGCGGTCGTTGACCTCGAAACCGTTGTCCTTGGCCCAGGCGCGGATCGCGGCGGTGTCCTGACCGCCACCCGTGGCGGCGGCACGCGCTTTGCCGCGCCCGCTCGAACCCCGGCCACCGGTACGACGACCACCCTTGAGGTACGGCTCAAGAAGACCGCGGAGCTTGTCCGCGTTCGCCGTGGTGAGGTCGATCTCGTACGACTTGCCGTCCAGCGCAAACGTCACGGTCTCGTCTGCCTCGCCACCGTCGAGGTCGTCGACAAGAAGGACCTGAACCTTCTGTGCCACCGGATTTCCTTTCATCGATAACTTAGGGCCGATCGCACGGCGCGAGCCGCAGAATCTCCGCCCCCTGTTATATGCAGTACTGCAGTACGTCGGAAAGCAAACCGCTTTTGCTGGGAAAACACAAACCCCCCGGAGAGACCGGGGAGCCCGAGAACCCAGGAAACATGCGCGTTTCGGACATAGGGAACCGGGGCAGCAGGCAGCTCGGAATACCGGCGACGATCACAGATGCAGAAGCATCCGGCTGTTGCCCAAGGTGTTCGGTTTCACTCGTTCGAGGCCGAGGAACTCCGCGACGCCCTCGTCTTTGGAACGCAGCAGCTCGCTGTAGACATCTCCGTCGACGGGCGTCTCACCGATCTCCACGAAGCCGTGCTTCGCGAAGAAGTCGACTTCGAAGGTGAGACAGAAAACCCGCCGGACACCGAGCCAGCGCGCGGTCTGCAGCAACTTGCCGAGCAGCTGATGACCTACTCCGACACCCTTGACGTCGGGGTTCACCGCGAGAGTGCGTACTTCCGCCAGGTCTTCCCACATCACGTGCAGGGCGCCGCAGCCGACGACCTCGGCGTTGTCGTCGCGTTCCGCCACCCAGAACTCCTGGATGGACTCGTAAAGGGCCACCGTCGCTTTGTCGAGCAGGATCCCCTGACGCGTGTAGGAGTCGAGGAGGTTGCGTACGACCGGCACATCCGCGGTGCGCGCCCGGCGTACGGAGACCGCTTTAGCGCTGAGTTCAGGGGGTTCTGCTGGCATGACCGGACGCTATCGCTCTGCTTCCGGCTCCGCCTCGCCGGGGTTCTCCGGGGCTTGAGTGGCGGGATCTCGGGAGATCGGGGCTTCGGAGATCGGGTCTTCGGAGATGGCGGCCGGGGAGATCGGGGCTTGAGAGACCGGGCCCACGATCCGCATCGCGTCACTGAGTGCTTCGCGCTGCTCCGCCGACATCATCCCGAAGAACGCCACGAGAGCGGCCGCCGGGTTGTCGCTCCGCGACCATGCTTCGTTCATCAGTGCGGCGGCGTAGGCGGCCCGAGTGGAGACCGCCTCATATCGATAGGCGCGGCCTTCCGCTTCACGACGCACCCAGCCCTTCTGATGAAGATTGTCCAAAACGGTCATGACGGTGGTGTACGCGATGGACCGTTCCTGCTGAAGGTCTTCCAGGACTTCTCGAACGGTCACGGGGCGGTTCCACTTCCACACCCGTGTCATGACTGAGTCTTCGAGTTCTCCCAAGGGGCGAGGCACACCAGCACAATAGTGGGAGAAGTCACTAATGGCGAGACGGACGTGGCGGAGACGCCATTTCCCCAACAAAAAGGGCGTACGACTCGGAATGTGAGCGAGTCGCACGCCAAGGGTGTGCGGGTGGTGACCCCGGGTCACCGGTGAGCGGGCAGGCGGTCAGGCCTTGGGGGTCTGCCGGGTGTTCTCGGCGCGGGCGAGCACGGCGTCCACGGCCGCGTCTTCCTTGGCCTTGTTGGCGCCGCCCTGGGTCTTCACGATCGTCACGATGAGACCGCCGAAGAACACGGCCATCACTACGGGGGGCAGGAGCGCGGAGACGTATTCCATGCCCCCAGAGTAGCTAGCCCGCGGCGAGCTGGTGCGGCGGGTCCGTCGGGCGGCGCTTGGGAGGGAAGACCTCGGCCGGGGTCGGCACGGGGCGGGGCGGCTCGGGCTGAGCCGGCTTTCCCGGCGGGGCGTGCGGCGTCTTGGGCTTGGGCGCCGAGCGCTCCTCCGCCTCGCTCCGGCCGCCGGGCAGGGCGAGCAGGCGCGTGCGGGACGCGGGCACCAGGGGGCGGGCCGCCGGGGCGGCCGTATGGGACCGGCCCGAGAGACGGGCGCGTACGGCCTGTTCGGCGACGGTCCGGCAGCGGTCCAGGAGGGCGGCCGCGACCGGGTTGCCCCGCAGGGCGCGCAGCGCGGCGAGGTCGTCGGCGCCCGGCTGGTAGCCGGCGCCGAGGACGTCCTCAAGGAGCGCGAGATAGCCGGTGGCGGTGCCGGGCAGGGCTGCTCGGTAGCGGGCGAGGTCGGCCAGCAGGAAGGCGCGGAGCCGGGCGCCCTCGCTGACCGCTTCGTCGACGGCATCGGCGAGACGCAGACAGTCCTGGACGTCCGCGTCGGAGACGGGGCTGGGATGCAGGGCGAGGGCCAGAGCGCGGCGGAGCACACGCAGTTCCTCCGCACCGAAGGCCATGCCGCCGCGAGATCCGTATGGCGTGGGCATGGACTGACGATACGTGCAAAGTGGACAAAATCCGCTTAACGCCACTATGTGGCGTGGCTTGTTCGGTCCGCGCTCACTCCGAGCGGCGGCGGATCGTCGCGAAGACCACCGCGCCGACTCCCAGGGCGCCGGCCGCGCCGGCGGAGATCCAGGGGAGCACGCCCGCGCCGGTGTCCGCCATGGTGTCGTCGGGGTCGCGCTCCTCCTCGCCCGGTGCCGCCGGGAAGGCCGGTGCCGCCGGAGAGGCCGTCGCGGTCGGGGAGGCCGTCGCGGTCGGAGAGGCCGTCGCGGTCGGGGCGGCCGTCGCGGTCGGGGCGCTCACCACGCGTACCGCGCGGACGCCGTCGACCCCGGCGGCCGTGCCCGCCGTCGCGGCGGGCCCGGCGAGACCCGCCAGCACCCCGGCCGCCGCTGCCGCGGCCAGCCTTCCCCTACGCCCCATGTGCTCCACGCCCGCTCGAACCTTCACGTCCCGTCCCTGCGCAGACTCTTGTATGGGGCGCGGGGTCGTGTGCGCAAGCCCCGTTTATGAGCCGCCGGTTATGAGCCGACGGCCGCGCGGGTGCCTTGGGGTCCGGGCCGGAGCGCCTGGCTCCGGAAACGCTCAACTGCGGGAGACGTTCCGCTCGTAGACCAAGCGGAGGCCGATCAGGGTCAGCCACGGTTCGTGCTCGTCGATGACCGTGGCCTCGCCGAGCACCATGGGCGCCAGGCCGCCGGTCGCGATGACCGTCACGTCGTCGGGGTCGCCGCCCGGACCCGCCAACTCGCGGGCCATGCGCCGCACGACGCCGTCGACCTGGCCCGCGAAGCCGTACAGGATGCCCGACTGCATGGCCTCCACGGTGTTCTTGCCGATGACGCTGCGCGGCCGCGCCAGCTCGATCTTGCGCAGCTGCGCGCCCCGCACGCCGAGGGCCTCCACGGAGATCTCGATGCCGGGGGCGATGACGCCTCCGGTGTACTCCCCGCGCGCGGAGACCGCGTCGAACGTCGTCGCCGTGCCGAAGTCGACGACGATGGCCGGGCCGCCGTAGAGCTCCACCGCCGCGACCGCGTTGATGATGCGGTCGGCGCCGACCTCCTTGGGGTTGTCCATGAGGATCGGCACGCCGGTCTTGATGCCGGGCTCCACGAGGACGGCGGGCACGTCCCCGTAGTACCGCCTGGTGACCTCGCGCAGCTCGTGCAGGACGGAGGGGACCGTCGAGCAGATGGCGATGCCGTCGATGCCGTCGCCCAGCTCGTCGCCGAGGAGCGGGTGCATGCCCATCAGTCCGTTGAGCAGGACGGCGAGTTCGTCGGCGGTGCGGCGGGCGTCGGTGGAGATGCGCCAGTGCTCGACGATGTCCTCGCCGTCGAAGAGGCCGAGCACGGTGTGGGTGTTTCCGACGTCGATGGTCAGCAGCATGTCGTCGTCACTCCGCCCCATCAGAAACGGCGCGAAGCGCTTCCTCGGAAGGGTGGTGGTGGGAGACGGGCGGGCGCAGGTCGAGGCCGATGTCCAGGATCGGCGAGGAGTGGGTGAGCGCGCCGACCGCGAGGAAGTCCACGCCCGTTGCGGCGTACGCCCGGGCGTTCTCCAGGGTGAGGCGGCCGGAGGACTCCAGGATCGCGCGGCCTGCCACGAGCGCGACGGCCTCCTCGGTCTCGCCCGGCGTGAAGTTGTCCAGGAGGATCAGGTCGGCGCCCGCGTCCACGACCTCCCGCAGCTGGTGCAGGGTGTCGACCTCGACCTCGACGGCCAGGTCCGGGAAGGCCGCGCGCACGGCCTTGAACGCCTGCTCCACGCCTCCGGCCGCCACCACGTGGTTGTCCTTGACCAGCGCCGCGTCGGAGAGCGACATGCGGTGGTTTACGCCGCCGCCCATGCGCACCGCGTACTTCTCCAGGGCGCGAAGGCCCGCCGTCGTCTTGCGGGTGTCGCGGACCTCGACCTTCGTGCCCTCCAGCGCGTCGGCCCACGCGCGCGTGGCCGTCGCCACGCCGGACAGGCGGCACAGGAGGTTGAGCGCGCTGCGCTCGGCGGTGAGCAGGTCGCGGGTGCGGGTGGTGACGCTCAGGAGCTTCGTGCCGGCCGCCACGCGCTCGCCGTCCTCGACGTGCCGCTCCACCTCGAAGGTGTCCGTGCAGACGATGGAGATGACGGCTTCGGCGACGCGCAGGCCCGCGACCGTGCCGGCCTCACGGGCGGTGAAGTCGCCGGTGGCGACGGCCTCTTCGGGGATCGTGGCCACCGAGGTGACGTCCACGCCGCCGTCCAGGTCCTCCTCGATCGCCAGGTGCGCGATGTCCTCGACCTGCACGGGGTCGAGCCCCGCCTCGGTCAGGAGCTGCGCGAGCGCGGGGTCAAGACCGCACTCCAGGGGGTCGTACGCGTCGTCGCCGCCGCAGCCGCAGGCATCGCCGCAGCCGCCGCCGGTGGGGGCGAGAGGGAGGTCGTCGGGGGTGCTCACGGTCACTTCTCCTGGGGACTGGGGCTGGTGCGGTGGCTGGGACGGGGGCCGGCACTGGTGCCGGGGGCGGGACGCGCGCCGGGAGCGGTCGGCGGGAAGTCGGCGGTCTCGGTCGTGTGCGCCGCCAGGGTCCGGTCCGCGTTCAGACGTACGACGATGTGGCGGCGCCAGGCGGCGTCGTCGCGGTCGGGGCGGTCCTCGCGCCAGTGGCAGCCGCGGGTCTCCTCGCGGCGCTGCGCGGCGGCCACCAGGACGCGGGCGACGCACAGGAGGTTGGTGGTCTCCCAGGTGTCGACGCCGGGTTCGGCGGTCTTGCCGTCCTCGGCGAGCGCGCCCGCGGCCTCGGCGTGGATGCGGGCGAGGCGGGCGGCGGCCTCGGAGAGGGAGTCGGCGGACCTGAGCACTCCGGCGCCCTCGGTCATCACGCGCTGGATGGCGAAGCGGGCCTCGGGGGGCAGCAGGGGGTGCGCGGGGACCTCGGGGTGGGGCACCGGGGCGGGCGCGGGCACCGGGACGGGCACGGCGGCGTAGAGCGGCGGGAGGGCCTTCTGCGCGTGCCCGGCCGCGATGTCCGCGGCGATGCGCTCGGCGTAGACCAGGCCCTCCAGAAGGGAGTTGGAGGCCAGGCGGTTGGCTCCGTGCACTCCGGTGCAGGCGACCTCGCCGCACGCGTACAGACCCGGGACCGTGGTGCGGCCGCGCGGGTCGGTGCGGACGCCGCCGGAGGCGTAGTGCGCGGCCGGGGCGACCGGGACGGGCTCCGTCACCGGGTCGATGCCGTGGGCGCGGCAGGCGGCGAGGATCGTCGGGAAGCGGTTCTCCCACATCTCGGCGCCGAAGTGCCGCGCGTCCAGGTACATGTGCTCGGTGCCCAGCTCCTGCATGCGCCGCGTGATGCCCTTGGCGACGATGTCCCGGGGGGCGAGCTCCGCCAGCTCGTGCTGGCCCACCATGAAGCGCACGCCGTCGGCGTCCACGAGGTGGGCGCCCTCGCCGCGCACCGCCTCGGAGACCAGCGGCTGCTGGCCCTCCGCGTCGGCGCCCAGGAAGAGCACGGTGGGGTGGAACTGCACGAACTCCAGGTCGCTGACCTCGGCGCCCGCGCGCAGGGCGAGCGCGACGCCGTCGCCCGTCGACACCGACGGGTTCGTGGTCGCCGAGAAGACCTGGCCCATGCCGCCGGTGGCGAGGACGACCGCGGGCGCGTGGACCGCGCCCACGCCGTCGTGCTGGCCCTCTCCCATGACGTGCAGGGAGACACCGGCGGTGATGCCGTCGGCGTCCGTCAGGAGGTCCAGTACGAGGGCGTTCTCCACGGTCGGGATGGACCGCGAGCGCACCGCGTCGACCAGGGCGCGGGAGATCTCCGCGCCGGTGGCGTCGCCGCCCGCGTGCGCAATGCGGCGGCGGTGGTGGCCGCCCTCGCGGGTCAGCTCGATGGCGCCCTCGGGGCCCGTGTCGAAGTGGGCGCCGGTCTCGATGAGGCGGCGCACGGCGTCGGGGCCCTCGGTGACCAGCGTGCGCACGGCTTCCTCGTCGCACAGGCCCGCGCCCGCCACGAGGGTGTCGTCCAGATGCTGCTCGGGGGTGTCGCCCTCGCCGAGCGCCGCCGCGATGCCGCCCTGGGCCCAGCGCGTGGAGCCGTCGTCCAGGCGGGCCTTGGTGACCACGACCGTCTTGAGGCCGGCCGCCGAGCAGCGCAGGGCCGTGGTCAGTCCGGCCACCCCGGAGCCGACGACGACGACGTCGGCCTCCAGGGACCAGCCGGGCGCGGGGGCGTGCAGCCGTATTCCGGTGGCACTCATGCGGTGGCTCCGAACGTGAGCGGGATGTTGTCGATCAGCCGGGTGGCGCCGACCCTGGCCGCCACGGCGAGGACCGCCTCACCGGTGTGACCGGGCCGTACGTCGGTGAAGTCGGCCGGGTCGACCAGCGCCAAGTAGTCCAGTTCGAGCGGGGGTTTGGCGCGGGCCGCCTGGTCCAGGACCTGGCGGGCGGCGGCGCGGACGGCCGCGGGGCCGCCGGGCACGGACGGCGTGACGGACCGGGCGACCGCGTGGGTGTCGGCGGCCGCGCGGGACTCCCCCAGGGCGTTCAGGGCGTCGGCGCGCGCGTGGGTGACGGGGGCGAGGGCCGCCCGCGCGTGCAAGGCCTCCTGGGCGGCGTGCCGGTCGCGGCCCGCGAACAGGGCCCGGGAGAGCGCGAGCGCGGTGCGCCGCTCGGCCGGGGAGAGGTAGCGGTTGCGGCTGGAGAGGGCCAGGCCGTCGTCCTCGCGCACGGTGGGGACGCCGACTATCTCGACGCCGAAGTTCAGGTCGCGCACCATGCGGCGGATGAGGGCGAGCTGCTGGGCGTCCTTCTGGCCGTACAGCGCGACGTCCGGGCGGGTGAGGTGCAGGAGCTTGGCGACGACCGTGAGCATGCCGTCGAAGTGGCCGGGGCGGGTGGCCCCTTCGAGGAGTGCGCCCATGGGGCCCGCGCTGATCCGGACCTGCGGTTCGCCGCCGGGGTAGACCTCGTCGACGGACGGGGCGAACACGAAGTCCGCGCCTTCCTGTTCGGCGATCTTCACGTCGGCGTCCAGCGTGCGGGGATAGCGGTCGAGGTCCTCGCCCGCGCCGAACTGGAGGGGGTTCACGAAGACCGTGACCACGACCTCGCCCGCGTCGCCCGCGATGCGGCGTGCGGTGCGGATCAGGGTGGCGTGGCCCTCGTGCAGGGCGCCCATGGTCATGACGACGACGCGGCGGCCTTCCCGCGCGCGCGTGCGCAGGGGCTCAGCGGTGTGCACCAGGCGGGTCATCGGCTTCCTCCCTCGGCTTCGCCGGCCGGGCTGCCGCCGTTGGCCAGGACGCCCAGGAGGTCCTCGGCGAACTCGGGCTTGAGCAGGCCGTGGGCCAGCGCGCGGTCGGCGGTCGCGCGGGCCATCGCCAGATATCCGGCGACGGTCTGCGGGGCGTGCTTGCGCAGCTCGGCGACGTGCGCGGCGACGGTGCCTGCGTCCCCGCGCGCCACGGGGCCGGTGAGGGCCGCGTCGCCGGAGCGCAGTGCGTTGTCCAGGGCGGCGCCGAGCAGCGGGCCGAGCATCCGGTCCGGGGCGGCCACGCCCGCGTCCCTGAGCAGCTCCATGGACTCGGCCACCAGCGTGACCAGGTGGTTCGCGCCGAGCGCGAGGGCCGCGTGGTAGAGCGGCCTGGACTCCTCGGCGATCCACTCGGGCTCGCCGCCCATCTCGATGACCAGGGCCTCGGCGGCCAGCCGCAGCTCCTCGGGGGCGGTCACGCCGAAGGAGCAGCCCGCGAGGCGCTGCACGTCCACGGCGGTGCCGGTGAAGGTCATGGCGGGGTGCAGGGCGAGCGGCAGGGCTCCGGCGCGCAGCGCGGGCGCGAGCACCTGGGTGCCGTACCGCCCGGACGTGTGGACGATCAGCTGGCCGGGGCGGATCGCCCCGGTCTCGGCGAGGCCCTCGACGAGGCCGGGCAGGGCGTCGTCCGGCACGGTCAGGAGGACCAGCTCGGCGCGCTCCAGGACCTGGGCCGGGGGGACGAGGGGGACGTCGGGCAGCAGGGCCGCCGCGCGTCGTACGGAAGCGTCGGACACGCCCGACGCGGCGACCGGGCGGTGCCCGGCGAGCTGGAGTGCCGCGGCGAGCGCGGGGCCGACACGGCCCGCTCCCACGACGCCCACCGTGAGCCTCGCGGGACGGTCCCGCGGGTCCGGCTGATGAGGTGCGTTCACGCGATGACGCCTTCCCGTTCCAGTCCGCTCGGGGTACCGGACGATTTCTCGTCATGCTAACGCGATCGGTCGGCGCCGCGTCCTTGGCTGTCCACAGCCTGTGGGTATTGATATGACCGGCGGCCGCTCGCACGCCATGCTCGGGGGATGACTTCACATGACGGGGCACAGGCGCAGGGTCCGGGGGCCGTTCAGGGGCAGGGTCCGGGGCCGGATCAGGAGCGGGACCAGGCGGCGGATCAGGCGGCGGATCAGGCGGCGGTCCGCCGGCGGGCCGCCGCTCTCGGTGCCACCCGCACCCTGCACCGCTGGTCCGCGCACCAGCCGCTCGCCGCACGCCTTGCGGCCCTCGCGGACGCGGCCCCCGAGGTCGTCGGCTCGGACGAGCCCACCGACATCTACGGCAACGGCGTCGTCGCCCGCCTGGAGGGCGAGGTCGCGCGGCTCCTCGGCAAGGAAGCGGCCGCCTTCTTCCCGACCGGCACCATGGCCCAGCAGGTCGCCCTGCGCTGCTGGGCGGGCCGCACCGGCAACGCGACCGTCGCCCTGCACCCCAAGGCCCACCCCGAGGTCCACGAAGGGGGCGCGCTCTGCGCGGTGAGCGGGCTGCGCACGGTGCATCCGACGAGGGAGCCGCGGCTGCCCACGGCGGAGGAGGTACGGGACTTCCAGGAGCCCTTCGGGACGCTGATGCTCGAACTGCCGCTCCGGGACGCCGGTTTCGTGCTGCCCTCCTGGGAAGAGCTGGAAGAGGTCGTGGAGGCGGCCCGGGAGCGCGACGCCGTCGTGCACTTCGACGGGGCGCGCCTGTGGGAGTGCACCCCGCACTTCGGCCGCCCCCTCGCGGAGATCGCCGGGCTCGCGGACACCGTGTACGTGTCGTTCTACAAGTCCCTGGACGGCCTGAGCGGCGCGGTGCTCGCGGGCCCGGCCACCCTGGTCGACGAGGCGCGGGTCTGGCGGCACCGCTACGGCGGCCAGGTCTTCCAGCAGTTCCCGGCCGCCGTCTCGGCCCTGCTCGGCCTGAAGAACACGCTGCCGCGCCTGCCGGACTACGTCGCCCACGCGCGCGTGGTCGCCGAGGGGCTGCGCGAAGGGTTCGCCGCCGCCGGAGTGCCGTGGTCGCGTGTGCACCCCGAGCGGCCGCACACCCACCAGTTCCAGGTCTGGCTGCCGTACGACGCCGGGGCCCTGACCGAGGCGGCGCTCGGCCAGGCGGAGGAGACCAAGACCCAGCTGTTCGGCCGCTGGTTCCCGGACGGGCCGCCCGGCCTCTCGGTCACGGAGGTCACCGTGACCGAGGCGGGCCTGGAGTGGACGGCGGGCGAGGTCAGTGACGCAGTCGCGGAGTTCGTGCGCCGGATCCCCGGCCGATGACATGTGCGCCCGACCCCCGGTCGATGACGCGCGCACCCGACCCCCGGTCGACGACGCGTGCGCCGGACGCCCGGTCGAGGATCCGGGCCAGGGCGGCGCGGATCCGGCCGTGGGCGGGGCGCTCCTCGACGACGGCACGGAAGCGTCCGTAGTCGCGCATTTCGCGGACGACCTGCCAGTCCTGTCCGCCGGGGGCCGGCGGGGTGCGCTCGTCGTGCTGGGCGGCGCGGAAGCTGTCGAGAAGGTACTGCTGGGTGATGCTCATGACGGTTCGCCTCTCAGGACATAAGCGTACGTATCGGGCGCCCTTGGGTCGACGGGACGCAGGGTCGGCACACGTCGGCTCAAGGGGTGGGTCGGCCGGGCGGCGGCGCTGCCGGCCGGCCCCGTGAGGGCCGGACCGTGCGGCCCGGTCATCACAGACTGCTCCCGGCGCCACCCCGCCGTCGCGCCGATTGACGGCGGCCGTCAATCGGCGGCCGGGATGTCGGTGGCGCGGTGCACGATGGGTCCATGAGCGTGCACATCGAGATAGCGGGCCTGCCGCAGGAGCGGATCTTCTTCGACCCCTCTCCCCTGGCGGAGCTGGGCGTCGCCCTGCACGCGCTGAGCGAGCCCGGTCACCACCCGGGCATGCACGGCTGGGCCACCGCGACCACCGCCTGCCTCAAGCCGGACCTCGCCGACCGGCTGTGCGAGGCCGACTTCCTGTGGCGGAACACCTTCTCGGACGTCTTCATGCCGTTCGCCGGACTCGTCGACGGAGACGGCAGGCCGGGCGCCACGCTCGCCGAGGAGCTGGACCTTCTCGACCGCCTGGACGACGAGCGGTTCGTCATGGCCGCCCTGGAGTTCACCTGCGGCACGACGTACAACGAAGGCGGGCCCTCGCCGCTCACCGATCCCGCCCGGGGCGCCCGCGCCCTGGAGCTCGCCGCCACGCGCGGCACACGGCAACTGGACTTCGCCCAGCGCCTGCTGACCGATCCGCACACCGTCCGCGCCTGGCTGCGCCGCCTCCTGGAGGACTGCGACGAAGCGTTCTTCGCGGACACCTGGCGGCGGGTGCGCGTGCAACTGGCCGCCGACGCCCGGCACAAGACCGAGATCCTGCGGCACAAGGGCCTCGCCGAGGTGCTGACCTCGGTCTCCGCGGCGCTCTCGGTGGACGAGGACGGCCGCCGCATCACCGCCGACAAGCTCGTGCCGGGCAGCACGACCGCCATGGACCACGCCCTGGGCGCGGGGCTCACGTTCGTGCCCTCGCACTTCGCCTGGCCGCACCTGATGGTCCTGCACGCCCCGGGCTGGCGCCCGGTCATCCATTACCCCGTGTCCGCCCCTGACCTGGCCAAGCCCACGTCCGTGGAGACCCTGGAGCGGCGGCTCACGGCCCTGGCCCACCCCGTGCGCCTGCGGCTGTGCCGCGACATGGCCCGCGCGCCCTTCAGCACCGGCGAGCTGGCGCACGCGACGGGCCTGACGGCGCCGGAGGTCTCCCGGCACCTCTCGCTCCTGAAGAAGGCGGGCCTGGTCACCACGACCCGCCGCGGGCGGTACGTACTGCACCAGCTGGACGTCACCGTGGTGGCCCGCCTGGGCAGCGACTTCCTGGAGGGCATCCTGCGCTGACCCCGCGAGCACCCTTCAGAACGAGCGGCTCCCAGAACGAGCGACCCTCAGGCCGTCCCGCCGCCCGCCCGCACGAGGCCCGTCTCGTACGCGAGGACGACCACCTGCACCCGGTCCCGCAGGCCGAGCTTGGTCAGGATGCGGCCCACGTGGGTCTTCACCGTGGCCTCCGACAGGACGAGCCGCGCCGCGATCTCTCCGTTCGAGAGCCCCTGGGCGACCAGGATCATGACCTCGCGCTCGCGGTCGGTGAGCCGCTCCAGCTCCTTGTGCTGCGGCCGGCCGCCCGCGTTCGGCAGCATCGGCGCGAACCGGTCGAGCAGGCGCCGCGTCGTGGACGGCGCGACCACCGCGTCACCGCTGTGCACGGAGCGGATCGCGGCGAGCAGCTCCCCCGGGGGCACGTCCTTCAGCATGAAGCCGGACGCGCCCGCCTTCAGCCCCGAGAAGGCGTACTCGTCGAGGTCGAAGGTGGTCAGGATCAGCACCTTCGGCGGGTTCTCGTCCTGGCAGATGCGCCGGGTGGTCTCCACGCCGTCCAGCTTCGGCATGCGCACGTCCATCAGGACCACGTCGACCTCGGTCGCGCGCAGCACCTGGAGCGCCTCGACCCCGTCGCCCGCCTCGGCGACGACCTCCATGTCCGGCTGTGCGGCGAGCACCATCCGGAAGCCCGTGCGCAGCAGCGCCTGGTCGTCGACGAGCATGACGCGGATCGACATCAAAGGCCCCTTCGTGGGTGCCCGCACGCGCGGTACGAGCGGTCGGATGGTCTTGAGCGTAGGGCGTGGACGGTTCGACGATTCGGTGACAGGTGTCAATTTGCGGGCTTGAGCGGCAGCAGCGCGCTGATGCGGAACCCGCCGCCGGGCCGCGGCCCGGCGTCCAGGGTGCCGCCGACCATGCCGACGCGCTCGCGCATGCCGATCAGGCCGTGGCCGCTGCCGTCGGCGCCGCCGTCCTCGTACAGCTCGTGGGGCGCGCCCTTGCCGTCGTCCTCGACGAGCAGCCCCAGGCCGTCGTCGAAGTAGACGAGGCGCACGCTCGCGCCGGTGTTCTCGCCGCCGTGCTTGCGGGTGTTGGTGAGCGCCTCCTGCACGATGCGGTACGCCGTGAGCTCGACGCCGCTGGGCAGCGGGCGCGGGGTTCCCTCGACCTTGAAGTCGACCGGGAGGCCGGCCGTGCGCACCTGCTCGATGAGCTCGTCGAGCTGCTCGACGTCGGGCTGCGGGACGTACTCCCCGCTCTCCTGGTGCTCGCCGGTGCGCAGCACGCCCAGGAGCCTGCGCATCTCGGCGAGTGCCTGGCGGCCGGTCCCCGAGATGGTCTCCAGGGCCTGCTTGGCCTGGTCGGGGGCCGTGTCGAGGACATATGCGGCGCCGTCGGCCTGGACGACCATCACCGAGACGTTGTGGGCGACGACGTCGTGCAGCTCGCGCGCGATCCGGGCCCGCTCGGCCGCCACCGCGACCTTGGACTGCGCCGCCCGCTCCTTCTCCAAGCGGTCGGCGCGCTCCTCCAGCTGCGCGAAGTAGGCGCGGCGGGTGCGGATGGAGTCGCCGAGCACCCAGGCGAGGGCGAAGGGCACCATCTGGAAGACCGTGAAGAGGATGCTGCCGAAGACGCCTATGTTCTCCTCGGGCCAGCGCAGCGACGACAGCGGAGCCGCGCACAGACCGCCGATGAGGGCGAAGCGCGAGGCCCACTTCTCGCCGTCGGCCGACGCGGTGTAGATGATCACCAGCATCGCGAAGTCGGCCGGCATCGTCCGTACGTCGAAGACCAGCTGGGCGACGCCGAGCACGACGGCGAGGATCAGCATCTTCTCGACGAACTTGCGGCGCAGCGCCACCACGACGGACATGCCGACGACGACGAGGGCGGCCGGCACCGTCGGGTCATGGCGTTCCACGTCGGCCATGGAGACAAGACCGATGCCGGAGACCCCGAGCAGGACGAGGGCCCAGAAGCCATCGACCCCGGTCGGGTGTCTGCGGAGGAAGTCATAGACGCGCTGCACGTAACCCAGCGTAGGCAGCGGGACGGCCCTCCGGGGTCAACCGGAGGGCCGATCCGTACCCCTCGCGCGTACTCCCCAAGGTGGAGGCCCGCTTAGCCTTCTCACGTGACGAACGAGGCCCGGGGTGAGCGGCGAGACGTGCGACGTGGCTGGCGGGAGGCCATGGAGGCCGCCCTGTACGGGCCCGGCGGCTTCTATCTGCGCCCCGAGGGACCCGCCGGACACTTCCGGACGTCCGTGCACGCCTCACCCCTTTTCGCCGGGGCGGTGGCCCGCCTCCTGTGCCGCGTGGACGAGGCGCTGGACCACCCGGACGAGTTGGCCTTCGTCGATCTTGGTGCGGGGCGCGGCGAGCTGACCGCGGGCGTGCTCGCCGCGCTGCCCGCCGACGTGGCGCCACGCGCGCGTGCCTACGCGGTCGAGCGGGCCGCGCGCCCCCAGGAACTCGACCCGCGCGTCCAGTGGTGCGCCCTGCCGCCCGCCGGAGTCACGGGCCTGCTGTTCGCGAACGAGTGGCTGGACAACGTCCCCCTGGACGTCGTCGAGGTGGACCCCGACGGCGTGGTGCGGCACGTGCTCGTGCGCGACGACGGCACCGAAGCCCTGGGCGACGCGGTCGAGGGCGCGGACGCCGCCTGGCTCGCCCGCTGGTGGCCGCTCGCCCCCGAGCCCGGCCTGCGCGCGGAGATCGGCCGCCCCCGGGACGAGGCGTGGGCGGCGGCCGTGCGGACGCTGGCCCGTGGCCTCGCGGTCGCGGTGGACTACGCGCACGACCGTGCGGGACGGCCGCCCTTCGGCACGCTGACGGGCTTTTGCGCGGGCCGTGAGACGGCGCCCGTGCCGGACGGCACCTGCGACGTCACGGCCCATGTGGCGCTCGACGCGTGCGCGCTGCCAGGCGGCTCGCTGCTCACCCAGCGCGCGGCCCTGCGGGCCCTCGGCGTGCACGGCGGCCGCCCGCCGCTGTCCCTGGCCTCCACGGACCCGGCGGCGTACGTACGGGCGCTCACGCGCGCGGGAGAGGCCGCCGAACTGACCGCGGAGGGCGGGCTCGGCGGCTTCGGGTGGCTGACCCAGCCGGTGGGCGTCGCGGCCGGGGGGCTACTTGTCGATGTCCCCGACCACGAAGAACAGTGACCCCAGGATCGCCACCATGTCGGCGACGAGCTGTCCCGGCAGCAGTTCGGCCAGGGCCTGGATGTTGTTGTACGACGCCGAGCGCAGCTTCAGGCGGTAGGGGGTCTTCTCGCCCTTGGAGACCAGGTAGTAGCCGTTGATGCCCAGGGGGTTCTCGGTCCACGCGTACGTGTGGCCCTCGGGGGCCTTGAGCACCTTCGGGAGGCGCTGGTTGACCGGGCCCCGCGGCAGCTCGGCGAGGCGGTCCAGGCAGGCGTCGGCGAGGTCCAGGGCGTTGTGGGTCTGCTCCAGGAGGCACTCGAAGCGGGCCAGGCAGTCGCCCTCCTGGCGCGTGACGACCTTCAGGGTGTCCTGGAGCTCCCCGTAGGCGAGGTACGGCTCGTCGCGGCGCAGGTCGAAGTCGACTCCGGAGGCGCGCGCGATCGGACCGCTCACCCCGTAGGCGTGCACCGCCTCCGGGGAGAGCACGCCGACACCGCGCGTGCGGCCCCGGAAGATCTCGTTGCCCAGCACCAGCTTGTCGTAGACGTCCATGCGGGAGCGGACCGAGGCGACGGCCGCACGCGCGCGTGCGGCCCATCCGGCGGGCAGGTCCTCCTTGAGGCCGCCCACCCGGTTGAACATGTAGTGCATGCGGCCGCCGGAGATCTCCTCCATCACGTTCTGGAGCTCCTCGCGCTCCCGGAACGCGTGGAACACCGGGGTGATCCCGCCCAGTTCGAGCGGGTACGAGCCGAGGAACATCAGGTGGTTGAGGACGCGGTTCAGCTCGGCCAGGAGCGTGCGCATCCACACGGCCCGCTCGGGCACCTCCATGCCGAGCATGCGCTCCACGGCGAGGACGACCCCGAGTTCGTTCGAGAACGCGGAGAGCCAGTCGTGCCGGTTGGCGAGCACCACGATCTGCCGGTAGTCACGCGCCTCGAAGAGCTTCTCCGCGCCGCGGTGCATGTACCCGATGACCGGTTCCGCCTGCTGGATCCGCTCGCCGTCGAGGACGAGCCGCAGCCGCAGCACGCCGTGCGTGGACGGGTGCTGGGGGCCGATGTTGAGCACCATGTCGGTGCTCTCCGCGGCGCCGCCGATGCCGAGCGTGGTCTCCGTCGTGGGGCTCATGCGCGCATTCTCTCGTACGCGCGCTCCTGCGCGACCGTCAGCTCGGCTACGTACGCTTGAGGCATGGAAACGGGGACGGCGGGACCGGCACGGCCCACGCAGCCGGCGGGCTCAGACGCGCAGCCGGTGTGGACCGGGCTGCCACGGGCGCTGCTGCGGATGCGGCGGCTGCTGCTCGTGGTGTGGCTGGTGCCGCTCGCGGCGGCCGTCGGCGTGCTCTTGTGGATCTTCGCCGGGCCCGTGTGGGCGGCCTTCGCGGCGGTGCCGCTCGCCTTCGTGGCGTGGGGCTGGCCGATGCTGGGCCGCAACTGGCGCTCGTGGCGGTACGCGGAGCGCTCCGACGACCTCCTGATCAGCCGGGGCGTGCTCTGGCGCGAGGAGACGATCGTGCCGTACGGCCGGATGCAGCTCGTCGAGGTGACGTCGGGGCCCGTGGAGCGGCACTTCGGTCTGGCCAGCGTGCAGCTGCACACGGCGGCGGCCGCCACCGACGCCCGCATCCCCGGGCTCATCCCCGAGGAGGCCGAGCGGCTGCGCGACCGGCTCACCGAGCTGGGCGAGGCCCGCTCGGCGGGGCTGTGAGCGGCGTACGGCAGGTGGCGGGGGAAGAACGCGCCTCCGGCACCGAAGGGCTGCGAGAGCGGCGCCTGCACCCCGTCACGCCCCTGCGCAGGGCCTGGGCGCCGGTCGCGGTCCTCGTGGGCTTCGCGGTGCACGATCCGAACGGCACGCAGCGGCGGGTCTCCGAGCTGCCCGTGACCCAACTGCTCGCGGGGATCGCCGTCGTGCTCCTGGGCGGCGCCCTCTACGGCTTCATGAGCTGGTGGTTCACGCACTTCGCCGTCACCGACACCGAACTGCGCATCCGCACCGGCCTGATCTTCCGGCGCACCGCGCACATCCGGCTCGACCGGCTCCAGGCCGTCGACGTGACGCAGCCGCTCGCGGCCCGTATCGCGGGCGTCGCCAAGCTCAAACTGGACGTCGTCGGCGCGGAGAAGAAGGACGAACTGGCCTATCTGGGGCAGGAGGAGGCCTCGGTCCTGCGGGCCGAACTCCTCGCGCGTGCCGCCGGTTTCGCGCCCGAGACGGCCGGCGAGGTCGGTGAGGCGCCGGTCAACAACCTCGTGCACGTCCAGCCGCGCATGCTCGCGATCTCCCTGCTCCTGACCGGCACGACGTGGGGCATGCTCGTCGCCGCGCTCGTCGTGCCGCCCTTCCTGTGGTTCCTCACCCACAACCTGTGGACGGTCCTCGCGACCGGGCTGCCCATGCTGGGCGGCGCGTTCGCCAGCAGCGTGGGGCGGTTCATCGGGGAGTACGACTGGAAGGTCGGCGAGTCCCCCGACGGCCTGCGCATCGACCACGGGCTGCTCGACAAGGCGCACGAGACGGTGCCGCCCGGGCGGGTGCAGACGGTGCGGGTCGTCGAGCCGTGGCTGTGGCGGCGGCAGGGCTGGGTGCGCGTGGAGCTGGACGTGGCGGGCTCGTCGAACGGCGTCCTGCTGCCGGTCGCGCCGCGGGAGGTCGCGGAGGACGTGATCGCGCGCATCCTGCCGGGCGTCCGGGTGCCGGCCGCGGCCGAGCTGGTCCGCCCTCCCTCGCGGGCCGCGTGGTGCCTTCCGGTGTGGTGGAAGGGGTACGGCCTGACGGTGACGGACACGGTCTTCGCGGCCCGGCACGGCCTGCTGCGCCGCCGCCTGTCGCTCGTGCCGCACGCGAAGGTCCAGAGCGTACGGCTCACGCAGGGGCCCTGGGAGCGGTTCAAGGGCGTGGCGGACGTACAGGTGGACACCGGCGCCAACAAGACGGTGACGGCCCGCCTGCGCCCCACGGAGGAAGCCCGGGCCCTCCTCTCCGCCCAGGCGGAGAGATCCCGCACGGGACGGAGAACGGCACGCCCGGACCGATGGATGGCATGACCGGACCGGTGGATGCCCGCGAGGCGGGACCGGCGGACGGCGTGAAGCGGGACCGGCGGACGGCGCGAGGCCGGACCGGCGGCCAGCGTGAAGCGGGACCGGCGGACGGCGCGAGGCCGGAGCGGCGGACGGCGTGAAGCGGAAGTGCGCGAGCCCGCGGGGAGCGGAGGTTACGCCCGCAGTGCCGTGCGCAGGACCGCCACGTCGATCTGCTCGGTCTCGTCGTGTGCCGTCAGGTCGATGACCTGGCCGACGCCCTCGGCGGCGCCTTCCGGCGCCTTCTTGAACTCGGCCTCGGACTCCGCCTTGTGGACGGCGAGCGCCTCTTCGCCCACCACGTCCGCGAGGTCCTCGTTCTGGACGGACTCCAGCGCCCCGGCGGGCGCCTCGCTCTTCGTGCCGAAGAAGTCGAAGCCGCCCTGGGCGGTCCGGCGGCGCCTCTGCGCGGGCGGCGCGACGGCGACCGCGCGCTCATGCCCGCCGTACCCCTCGGCCGCCCCGGACTTCCCCCGCGCTTCGTCCCCGTCCGCGGGGCCGCCGGAAGGCTTCGGCGTGACGGAAGGCTGCGGCGCGGCAGCCTGTTCGGGCGCGGCGGCGGCCGGCTTCCGTACGGCGGAAGGCCTCGGCGCGAGCCGGTCGAGCGCGGCGTTCGCCCGGTCGTACAGCGACGGAGGCGTGGTGGCCCCCGGCCACACGGCGGGAGCCGCGGCCTCGGCAGGAGCCGGAGTAGCGGCGGGAGCGGGGGCGGGCGGCAGCGCCCGCGCCGGGACGGAGGCCTCTATGGCGAGCAGCCGGCGCCCCTCAAGGGCGCTGGCCCGCTCGGTCTCCGCCGTGGCGTAACGCCGCAGCAGCGCCGCGTGTTCGTTGCGCAGGGCGGCGAGCTCGGCCCGCTTGGAGCGCAGCTTGGCCTCCAGGCGGCCCCGCAGCTCGCGGGACTCGTCGAGATCGGACTCGCACTCGGCTATGCGTTCCTCGTATCGCCACTCGTCGCTCTTGCGGGCGCGGCCCAGCTCGGCGACGCGTTTGCCGGCCGCCAGGTCCCAGCGGCGCATGACGACCGAGCCCACGACGGCGGCGGCGGCCGCCGCGGCGGCCAGGCCGCGGAGCACGAGAGGTTCCGCGAACAGCCAGGCGCCGCCGGCGCAGACAACGGAGATTCCTGCGACCGTCGAGGGCGGCAGCAGCCGGTGCAAGGGTGGGGAATGGCGGTGACGTCCACGTGGCATGGCCAGAAACTTACCGCGCGTAGGCGAACTATGCTGCCCCGCCCGCCAAAATGACAGCGACACGGCACTGACTCCCCACCCTTGTCGCTCCTCTTCGGTCACTCGGCCTCACTTTCGGCCGAGCCACTTCGAGGAGGCTGCTCCGGACGCGCTACTTCTCGATCAATCCCTTCGACTCCAGATACTCCCGGGCGACATCGGCTTCCTTCTGCCGCTCCACATCGACCTTCCGGTCGAGTTCCGCGAGATCTTCCGTCGTCAGGGTCTTGGTGAGCTTCCCGAGCGCGTCGGCTATCTCCTTGTCGCCCGCGTCCTTCGCGTTCACAACCGGAAGGATGTTGTCCGCGTTCTGGAGCTTCTTGTCGTCCTCAAGGGCCACCAGACCGAAGCTGTCCAGCGTCGCGTCGGTGGTCGTGGTCAGGACCACCTGGTCCGTGCCGTTCTTCACGGCCTGCTTGGACTGCGTGGTGCCGACGCCCTTGGGGTCGATTCCCGCGACGTCGATGCCGTACGTCTTCTTCAGTCCGGGGGCGCAGAACGGCCGCGACTCGCATTCGTCACTCGCTGCGATCTTGACCTTCTCGCCGGACTTACCGAGATCCGAAAGCGTCTTGAGCTTGTGCTCCTTGGCGTATTCCTTGCTCACCGCGAACGCGTTCTGGTCGACCGCCTCGCCGACCGGAAGCACCTTCAGGCCGCGGGGTTCGGCGAGCTTCTTCAGCGCGGCAACCGTGGCGTCCACGTCATTCGAGGCGACCGGCTTCGCCTTCGGGCCGTTCTTGCCGAGGTTCAGGAACTCGGCGAGCGTCGCGGCGTATTCGGGGGCGACGTCGATCGCGCCCTTCTTCAGCTCGGGTTCGTAGACCTCGCGGTTCTGGACGGTCTTGACCTCGGCGTCGTAACCGGCGTCCTCCAGCACGCCCACGTAAAGCTCGGCGAGCACCTTCTGCTCGGTGAAACGCGCCGAGCCGACGACTATCTTGCCCTTGCCGCCCGCTTTGTCCCCTTCGCCCTTGCCGTCCTTCTCCAGGCTGTCACCGCCGCACGCGGTGAGCCCCGCGGTCAGCGCCACGACGGCCACGGCCGCCCCTGCCATCCGTCGCGCGCGACGCGTTGTGCTGTTCATCGGTGAACCACCATTTCGGAAGCCTCGGAAAATCTGGAAAACGCGCGGACCGCGGCGAACCGCCGCCGGGAGGTCACCGCGTGACCCCCGAACGTCCCCGCATGGGACTGAACACCTTCCCCACCACGACGAGAACCACCTCGACGAAGAGTGCGAGCAGCGCCACGAGGAGCGCGCCCGCCACCACCTGGGGCGTGTTCTGAAGGTTGAACCCGGCGGTGATGATCCGGCCGAGCCCTCCCTCACCCGCCATTGCGGCCAGCGTCGCCGTGGCGACGACCTGTACGCCCGCGGACCGCACCCCGGTCATGACCAGGGGGTACGCGAGGGGAAGTTCGACGCGGGCGAACAGCTGGCGGCCGCTCATGCCCATCCCGCGGGCGGCCTCCACGACCGCGCGGTCGACCTCGCGCATCCCGATGTACGCGTTGGTCAGCAGCGGCGGCACCGCGAACAGCACGAGCGCGATCAGCGTCGGGACGTCCCCGTGCTCGCCGAGCGGGGTGAGCGTCAGGAGCACGAGCACCGCGAGCGTCGGCACCGCGCGGCCGATGTTCGAGATGTTCACCGCGAGGGCGCCGCCCTTGCCGATGTGGCCGAGGTACAGGGCGATCGGCAGCGCGATCAGGCACGCGACGGCGAGGCACACGCCGCTGAAGTACAGATGCTCGGCGAGGCGGTGCCACACCCCCTTCTCGCCCTGCCAGTTGGCACCCGTGGTCAGCCAGTCGTACGCGCCGGTTATCGCGTTCATGCAGGTTCAGCCACCTTGGCCGTGCGCTCCGCCGGGGCGGGGCGCTTCGTACGTATGCGGCGGACGCGGGTCCACGGCGTCAGCCATCTCTGGAGCGCGAGCAGGAGCAGGTCGGCGACGACGGCGAGGACCACGCAGAGCACGGAGGCGGTGAGGACCTGCGCCTTGAACGTCGTGTCGAGGCCGTCGAGGATCAGCGATCCGAGGCCTCCGTAGTCGACGATGGCACCTACGGTCGTCAGCGCGACCGTCGAGACCGTGGTGATGCGGACCCCGGCGAGGAGCGCGGGAAGCGCGAGCGGCAGTTCGACTTCCCACAGCAGCCGCACCGGGCCGTACCCCATCCCCCGGGCCGCGTCGCGGGCTTCGTCCGGCACGGCCTGGAGGCCCGCCAGGATGTTCCGCACGAGGATCGTCAGGGAGTACAGGACGAGGCCGGTGACGACCAGCGAGGCCGAGAGCCCGAAGAAGGGCAGCAGGAGCGAGAACATCGCGAGCGAGGGCACGGTGTACAGCACGGTCGTCACGCCGAGGATCGGTCCCGCGAGGAAGCGCCAGCGCCGGGCGAGCAGCGCGAGCGGCAGCGAGACGGCGACACCGATGGCGACGGACGCGGCGGTGATGCCCACGTGCTGGACGGTCGCGTCGATCAGCTCCTGGCTGCGGGAGCGCACGTACTCCCCGCAGATCCAGTCGTTCGTCACGAGACAGTTCTGCTCGCTCATCGCGCCCCACTCCCCCCGAGTCCCGTTGCCTGAGGCCGTCCGGCGACCCTAACGCGAGGCACCGACAATCGCCGAGACTCGTCGTACTGGCGCAACATGGGGTTCACACAACGCCCGCAACAATGGGGAATCATGATCCGGTTCGAGCATGTCACCAAGCGGTACGAGGACGGCACCACGGCCGTCGACGACCTGTCCTTCGAGGTCGCCGAGGGTGAACTGGTCACGCTCGTCGGCCCGTCGGGCTGCGGCAAGACGACCACGATGAAGATGGTGAACCGTCTCATCGAGCCGAGCGAGGGCCGGATATATGTCGAAGGTGACGACATATCCACCATCGACCCGGTGCAACTGCGCCGCCGTATCGGCTATGTCATCCAGCAGGTCGGCCTCTTCCCGCACAAGACGGTCCTGGAGAACACCGCCACCGTCCCGCATCTGCTCGGCGTGAAGCGCGGCAAGGCCCGCGAGCGTGCCGCCGAGCTCCTCGACCTGGTCGGCCTCGACCCCGCGACCTTCGGCGACCGCTACCCCGAGCAGCTCTCCGGAGGGCAGCGCCAGCGGGTGGGCGTGGCCCGCGCGCTCGCGGCCGATCCGCCGGTGCTCCTGATGGACGAGCCGTTCGGCGCCGTCGACCCAGTGGTGCGCGAGCACCTTCAGAACGAGTTCCTCCGCCTCCAGCAGGCCGTCCGCAAGACCGTCCTCTTCGTCACGCACGACATCGAGGAGGCGGTCCGCCTGGGCGACCGCATGGCCGTCTACGGGGACGGGCGCATCGAGCAGTTCGACACCCCTTCCACGATCCTGGGCGCCCCGGCCAACGACTACGTGGCGGACTTCGTCGGCGCGGACCGCGGCCTCAAGCGGCTCTCCGTGACGCCCATCGAGGAGGGCGACCTGGAGCAGCCGCCCGTCCTGCACCTGGACGACCCGCTGCCCGCGAAGCTGGACGCCCGCTGGGCCGTCGTCCTGGACGGCGAGAACAACCTGCACGGCTGGATCTCCGGCGAGCAGGCGCGCGGCGCCAAGGGCACGGTCCGGGACCACGCGCGCCGCATGGAGGCGTGGCTCCCGGTGGGCGCCACCCTGAAGCAGGCGTTCGCGACGATGCTCCAGCACGACGCGGGCTGGATCGCGGTCATCGACAAGGACAGCGAGGGCCGCTTCCTGGGCGTCCTCACCCCGGCCCGGCTGCACGAGGCGCTGCGCAGGTCCACGGCGGCGGACGCGCGCGACATCGCGCGCGAGGAGGTCGAGTTGGAGACCATCACGGCCATCGGCGGGCTCTGAGGGGCCTGAGGGATCCGATGGGCCCGGGGGGCCTGGACACCGGCGGCAGGCGCCCGACGGCTACGCGCCGTTCAGACGCCCGCTGATCCACTCCAGGGTGGCGGGGATCTCCCGGCGCCACGTGTTGAAGTTGTGCCCGCCGCTGTCGAGCGTGATCGACGAGATCCTGGTGGGCGACTTCACCTTGCCGATGAACTTCTCGGTGTCCGCGTAGTTGTCCTCGCCCTGCTTGCTGGTGGTGACGAGGAGGGACGTCCTGGGCGCCGGCATGTGGTCGAGGTACCACATGAGGTCGGCGCGCCGCTCCAACTCCTCGTCGCCGTGGAAGAGATCGCCCGTCGTCACGTCGACGGGCGCCTTGTAGTACGCCGAGAGCCCCGCCCCCGCGGCGTACACGTCGGGGTGGTGGACGGCGAGCTTCAGGGCGCAGTAGCCACCCGTGGAGTCACCGATGACACCCCAGCTGCCCGCGGTCCTGCCCGCCCTGTAGTGCTCGGAGATCGCCCCGGGCAGGTCCTTGGCGAAGAACGTCTCGGTCTGCGGGCCGCCGGGGACGTCCACGCACTCGGTGTCCCGCGGCGGCGCCACCGTGGGCCGCAGCATGACCAGGATCATCGGCTTCATCTTGCCCCGCCTGACCTGCGCGTGGGCGGTCTGCGGGTAGTGCAGGCCCTTGATCAGCGCCTCGGCGGTGCCCGGGTAGCCGGTCAGCACGACGGACACCGGGAAGGTGCGGTCCTTGTACCGCTCCTGGAAGTACTCGGGCGGCAGGTAGACGTACGCGGGGCTCGCTATGTCCGCCTCCTTCCCGCTGATGACCACCTTCTGGATCTGGCCGCCGGTCGAGGGCCTGCCGCCGCCGGGCACGTTCACCGGCCGGGTGCCGCGCACGTCGACGGGTGTCTCGCCCTTGGCGGGATCGTGGTCGACGACGACGCCGGGGCTCGTCTCCTGGCCGAAAAGGTCCGCCCACGTGGCGTAGAAGCCGAACGCCTGATTGGCGGCCAGGCCCACCGACGCGAAGATCGCCAGCTGGGTGGCGACGAGGAGACCGATGCGGCCGATGACGGTCCGCCAGGACTGGCGCGCCAGGCGCGGCCAGAGCCAGACCGTGCCGATGAACAGCACGACGGCGAGGAGCACCGCCAACGCGAGGAGCTTGTTGCTCGTCAGACCCATGGGACGTTCTGCCTGCGCTTTCTGCCTGTTCCGTGGTTCTTTTCCAGCGGTTTTCCGATCGGGAGTGAACCCGACCACCAGAAGGACCGTCCTAAAGGGCGCAATGTCGCCGGATGCCGTTTTGGTGCCGGAATCAAGGTCTCTCGCAGAACCACGGGATGCGATGTCTGTCAGGATAGATGCGGAAATGTCGGGTGGGGTTCCGGACAGTGAGGGCAGCCGCCCCGAAGGACGGCGCCGTACCGGCGGGCTCCGTGCCGGCAGACTCGGCAGACTCCTCCGCGGCCCCCGGCCCGAGGCCGTGCCGGCCTTCGTCGCCCGCGCCTGCACCCTGGTGGGCCTCCTGAACGTGGCGGCCGGCGTCTTCCCGCGCTTCCGGCACAGCCGCATGCACGCGCTCGCCGAGGTCCTGCCCGGCGCGCTCGGCCCCTTCGCCGCCGCGCTCGCGCTCAGCTCCGGCGTCCTCCTGCTGCTGCTCGCGCACGGGCTGCGCCGCCACAAGCGGCGGGCCTGGCGGGCCGCCGTGGTGCTGCTCCCGGCCGGTGCCGTGGCCCAGTTCGCCTACCGGCACTCGGTCATCGGCGTCCTGATCTCGCTCGCACTCCTGGCGCTCCTGCTGCGCCATCGAGGTGAGTTCGCCGCACTGCCCGACCCGCGCAGCCGCTGGCGGGCGCTGGCCAACTTCGTGCTCCTCGGGGCCGGTTCCCTCGTCCTCGGCCTGGTGATCGTCAGCGTCCACCCGGGCAAGGTCATCGGGGACCCGAGCATCACGGACCGCCTCACCCACGTCCTGTACGGCCTCTTCGGCTTCGAGGGCCCGATCGACTACTACGGCCGTACGTCCTGGACCGTCGCCTGCTCGCTCGGCGCCCTGGGCCTGCTCACCGCGATCACCACGGTCTACCTCGCCTTCCGGCCCGAACACCCCGCCGCCCGCCTCACCGAGGACGACGAGGCCAAGCTGCGCGCGCTCCTCGACAAGCACGGCGCCCGCGACTCCCTGGGCCACTTCGCGCTCCGGCGCGACAAGGGCGCCGTCTTCTCCCCCAGCGGCAAGGCGGCGGTCACCTACCGCGTCGTCTCCGGGGTGATGCTCGCCAGCGGCGACCCGATCGGCGACGTGGAGGCCTGGCCCGGCGCGATCGAGCGCTTCATGGACGAGGCCAAGGCCCACTCCTGGACGCCCGCCGTCATGGGCTGCTCCGAGACCGGCGGCGAGGTCTGGACCCGGGAAACCGGCCTCGACGCCCTCGAACTGGGCGACGAGGCGGTGGTGGACGTCGTGGATTTCTCCCTGTCCGGGCGCGCGATGCGCAACGTGCGCCAGATGGTCAAGCGGATCGAGCGGAATGGCTACGAGACGCGCGTACGGCGCGTGCGTGACCTCGGGGAGCGCGAGCTGGAGCGGATACAGCGCGCGGCCGAGGACTGGCGCGGCACCGACACCGAACGCGGCTTCTCCATGGCGCTCGGCCGCATCGGCGACCCGGACGACGGCGACTGTCTGATCGCCACGGCCCACAAGGCCGACGAGGAGCCGGGACAGTACGGCGACCTCAAGGCGATCCTCCACTTCGTCCCGTGGGGCAAGGACGGCGTCTCCCTCGACCTCATGCGCCGCGACCGCGCGGCCGACCCCGGCATGAACGAGCTGCTCATCGTGGCCGCCCTCCAGGCCGCCCCGAAGCTCGGCATCGCGCGCGTGTCGCTCAACTTCGCGATGTTCCGCGCGGCCCTCGCCCGCGGCGAGAAGATCGGCGCGGGACCCGTCCTGCGCGCCTGGAGGGGCCTGCTCGTCTTCCTCTCCCGCTGGTTCCAGATCGAGTCCCTGTACAAGTTCAACGCGAAGTTCCGCCCCCGCTGGGAGCCCCGCTTCGTGGTCTACCGCTCCTCCAAGGACCTCCCCCGCATCGGCTTCGCCGCCATGCAGGCCGAGGGCTTCGTGACCCTCGCCATGCCGCGCGTCCTGCGCGGTGCGGTCGCCCAGCGCCGCCCCTGCCCGCATCACGCGGCGGAGCGCGAGGTCCGGGCGGCGTAGAGCCCGCCCGCACGGGCCTAGGCTGGAGGCATGAGTACGTTGCGCGGGCGGGGATCGGTCGAGGGGCTGCCGGAGTGGGGCCGCTGTGCGGTCATGGGCGTCGTGAACGTGACGCCCGACTCCTTCTCCGACGGGGGCCGCTGGTTCGACACCACGGCCGCCGTCAAGCACGGCATCGACCTGGTCGCCCAGGGCGCCGACCTGGTCGACGTGGGCGGTGAGTCGACTCGTCCCGGCGCCTCGCGCGTGGACGAGGACGAGGAGCTGCGGCGCGTTGTCCCCGTCGTGCGGGGCCTGGCCGCCGAGGGCGTGACGGTCTCCGTGGACACCATGCGCGCCACCGTCGCCGAGCAGGCGCTCGCCGCGGGCGCCGCCCTGGTGAACGACGTCAGCGGCGGCCTCGCCGACGCCCGCATGGTCCCCGCGGTCGCCGCCGCCGGGGCGCCCTTCGTGGTGATGCACTGGCGCGGCTTCCTCGCCGACATCCACGCCACTCCCGTCTACGAGGACGTGGTCTCCGAAGTCGTCGACGAGCTGCACGCGCGCGTGGAGGCCGCCATCGAGGGCGGCATCGCCCCCGAGCGCATCGTCGTCGACCCCGGTCTCGGCTTCTCCAAGGACGCCGAGCACGACCTGGCCCTCCTGGCCCGCCTCGACCGGCTGCGTGAGCTCGGCCACCCGATCCTGGTCGCCGCCTCGCGCAAGCGCTTCCTGGGCCGTGTCCTCGCCGGCCCCGAGGGCGCGCCCCCGCCTGCCCGCGAGCGGGACGCCGCCACCGCCGCGGTCTCCGCCATCGCCGCCCACCAGGGCGCCTGGGCGGTCCGTGTGCACGAGGTGCGGGCCACCGCCGACGCCGTACGGGTCGCACACGCCGTGAGCAGCGCGGCGGGCGGTCGTCGGTGACCGGCGCGCGGACCGACGTCGAACAGGTCGAGCAGGCCAACACGGCGTTCTACGAAGCACTGGAGCGCGGCGACTTCGACGAGCTCTCCGACATCTGGCTGGACGCGGACACGGCCCTGGAGCCCGACGACCGGGACGACCGTGACGACCGGGACGACCGGGACGACCGGGATGACCTGGACGGCAGAGACGACGAGGACATCGCGGAGGACGGCGCCGAGGCCTCGATCTCCTGCGTCCACCCCGGCTGGCCGGTCCTCACCGGACGCGGCGAGGTCCTCAGGTCGTACGCGCTGATCATGGCGAACACCGAGTACATCCAGTTCTTCCTGACCGACGTGCACGTCGGCGTCGCCGGTGACACCGCTCTGGTGACCTGCACGGAGAACATCCTCAGCGGCGGCCCGCCCCCGGAGGCCGGCGGTGAGCTGGGTCCGCTGGTCGGCCAGCTCGTGGTCGCCACCAATGTGTTCCGCCGCACGGTCGACGGTTGGAAGCTCTGGTCGCACCACGCCTCTCCCGTACTGGCCGAAACCGATGACGAAGAGGGCGAGGAGTCACCCTCCTGAGTGGGTAGGTGCGGTTCCGGAAGCCCCCGCGGGCAGGAGCTGTCAGTGCACGCGGGTAGATTCGATCGAGGCCGGTGTGCCGACCGCACTCGGTGCAGGCCTGCCGATAACGACGATTGCAGGAGTGATTCGCGTGGATCGTGTCGCGCTGCGCGGCCTCAAGGCCCGCGGGCACCACGGTGTCTTTCCGCGGGAACGCGAAGAGGGCCAGACCTTCATCGTGGACCTGGTCCTTGGCCTGGACACCCGTGCGGCCGCCGCCGACGACGACCTGGCGAAGACCGTGCACTACGGCGTGGTGGCCGAGGAGGTCGTGGCCGCCGTCGAAGGGGATCCGGTGGACCTCATCGAGACCCTCGCCGAGCGCATCGCCCAGACGTGTCTGAAGCACGAAGGGGTTCTGGAGGTCGAGGTGTGCGTCCACAAACCGGACGCCCCGATCACCGTCCCCTTCGACGACGTGACCGTCACCATCACCCGGAGCCGAGTATGACCGCGTTTTCCACGCAAGGGCAGAGCGACCCGACCGTCCAGCCCGTGCCCACTTCCGTCGTGGAGCAGGTCGACGCCGCCGACACCACCCTCTCCAACCCCCAGCGCGCCGTGATCTCCCTCGGCAGCAATCTCGGCAACCGCCTGGAGACGCTCCAGGGCGCCGTCGACGCCCTGGAGGACACCCCCGGCCTGCGCGTCAAGGGCGTCTCTCCGGTGTACGAGACCGAGCCCTGGGGCGTCGAGCCCGAGACCCAGCCCTCGTACTTCAACGCGGTCGTGGTCGTGAAGACGACCCTGCCGCCCGCCTCGCTCCTGGAGCGGGCCCACGCGATCGAGGAAGCCTTCCACCGCGTCCGGGACGAGCGCTGGGCCGCCCGCACGATCGACGTCGACATCGTGGCGTACGCGGACGTGGTCTCGGACGACCCGGTCCTCACGCTCCCCCACCCGCACGCGCACGAGCGCGCCTTCGTCCTGGCCCCCTGGCACGACGTGGAGCCCGAGGCGCAGCTCGCGGGCCGCGGCCCGGTCACCGACCTGCTCGCCGGGGTCACCCGCGAGGGCGTCACGCCCCGCGTCGACCTGGAACTCCGCCTGCCCGAGTAATCGTTAAGGTCTATCGGACCCGCACGACCAGAAGCGGGTCCGTACGACGAGAAGGGTCATCCGTGAAGCAGCTGCGCATCAGGACACTGGCCGGCATCTTCGTGGTGGCCGGTGTGCTGTCCTGGGCGGGCGCCCGGCTGTGGGACTCCGTGGGCACGCTCCCGCGGGTCCCGCTGGGCGCGCCCATCGTGCTCACGGTGATCGCCGCGGTGCTGCTGGCCACGGCGCTCTCGCTGCGCACCCGGCTGCGCGCCCAGCGCGAGCGCCGCCCCGGGGCCAAGGGCGTCGAGCCGATGATGGCCGCGCGCGCGGTCGTCTTCGGCCAGGCCAGCGCCCTCGTGGCCGCCCTGGTCGCCGGGATGTACGGCGGCACGGGCGCCTTCCTCCTGGAGTACCTCGACGTCCCGCCCCGCCGCGACCAGGCGATCTACGCCGGCTTCTCCGTGCTGGCGGCCGTCGCGGTGATAGCGGCGGCCTTCTTCCTGGAGCGCGTCTGCCGCCTCCCGGAGGACGACGACGAGACCGGCGGCACGGCCGCCCCGGCCGCCTGAGAGGTACGGGAGCGGGCCGCTCGGCGGCCCACACCTTCCGGCGGCGCTATCGCGCCATGATCAGGCTCATCGCCTCGTTGCGCGTCGCGGGGTCACGCAGCTGTCCGCGCACCGCCGAGGTGATCGTCTTGGCGCCCGGCTTCCGTACCCCGCGCATGGTCATGCACATGTGCTCGCACTCGACGACCACGATGACGCCGCGCGGCTCCAGGATCTGCATCAGGGAATCGGCCACCTGGGTGGTCAGCCGCTCCTGGACCTGCGGACGGCGCGCGTACACGTCCACCAGGCGGGCCAGCTTGGACAGCCCCGTGATCTTGCCGTCGGCCGACGGGATGTAGCCGACGTGGGCGACGCCGTGGAACGGCACCAGGTGGTGCTCGCACGAGCTCTGCACCTCGATGTCCTTCACCAGGACCATCTCGTCGTGGCCGAGGTCGAACGTCGTCGTCAGGACGTCCTCCGGCTTGAGCCACAGACCGCCGAATATCTCCTTGTACGCGCGGGCCACGCGTCCCGGAGTCTCCCGCAGCCCCTCGCGGTCCGGGTCCTCCCCGACCGCGATCAGCAGCTCGCGCACGGCGTTCTCGGCGCGCTTCTCGTCGAACACGCCGATCGCGCCCTCGCCGTCCAGCGTCACGGGGTCGGTCATGTGTGCCTCGTTCCTAGCGTCCCGCATCAGTGCGTATGAAAAAACTGCGCCCCCCAGGCTAGAACCAGGGGGGCGCAGCTTCCATTCCGGGCCTGCTGAGGCGCTCGGGGTCAGCTCTCGGGGCGGTCTTCCTTGGTCACGTCGACCGGCGTCTCCGTCGGTCCCGCGGTGACCGCGGGGGTGGCGCCGTTCGCACCGTTCGTCAGCGACAGCTCCCGGGGGGAGAGCACCGGCGGGCGGGTCGAGGGCGTGCGCCGCGCGGAACCGGTCCACGCCGGGCGGGCCGGACGCTTCACGATGCCGGCGAAGACCTCGGCGATCTGCTCCTTGTTGAGCGTCTCCTTCTCGAGGAGCTGGAGGACCAGGTTGTCGAGAACGTCGCGGTTCTCGACGAGGATCTCCCAGGCCTCGTTGTGCGCGGTCTCGATGAGCTTCTTGACCTCTTCGTCGACCAGCGCGGCGACCTCTTCGGAGTAGTCACGCGGGTGACCCATCTCGCGTCCGAGGAACGGCTCGGTGTTGTCGCCACCGAACTTGATCGCGCCGAGCCGCTCGGTCATGCCGTACTGCGTGACCATGGCGCGTGCCGTCGCGGTGGCCTTCTCGATGTCGTTCGCCGCGCCCGTCGTCGGGTCGTGGAAGACGAGCTCCTCGGCCGCGCGCCCGCCCAGCATGTACGCCAGCTGGTCGAGCATTTCGTTGCGCGTGGTGGAGTACTTGTCCTCGTCCGGCAGGACCATCGTGTAACCGAGGGCCCGGCCGCGCGACAGGATCGTGATCTTGTGCACCGGGTCCGAGTTCGGAGACGCCGCCGCGACCAGGGCGTGTCCGCCCTCGTGGTACGCGGTGATCTTCTTCTCCTTGTCGGACATGATCCGCGTCCGCTTCTGCGGACCGGCCACGACACGGTCGATCGCCTCGTCGAGCGAGTGGTTGTCGATCAGCTTCTTGTCGCCGCGCGCCGTGAGGAGCGCCGCTTCGTTCAGCACGTTCGACAGGTCGGCGCCGGTGAAGCCCGGCGTACGCCGCGCGACCGCGCCCAGGTCGACGTCCGGGGCGACCGGCTTGCCCTTCTGGTGAACCTTGAGGATCTCCAGACGGCCCAGCATGTCCGGGCGGTCGACCGCGATCTGACGGTCGAAACGGCCGGGGCGAAGCAGCGCCGGGTCGAGGATGTCGGGGCGGTTCGTGGCGGCGATCAGGATGACGCCGCCCTTCACGTCGAAGCCGTCCATCTCGACGAGGAGCTGGTTCAGCGTCTGCTCGCGCTCGTCGTGACCGCCGCCCATACCGGCACCGCGGTGCCGGCCGACGGCGTCGATCTCGTCGACGAAGACGATCGCCGGGGCGTTCGCCTTGGCCTGCTCGAAGAGGTCGCGCACACGCGAGGCACCGACACCGACGAACATCTCGACGAAGTCGGAACCGGAGATCGAGTAGAAGGGGACGCCGGCCTCACCCGCGACAGCACGCGCGAGGAGCGTCTTACCCGTTCCGGGCGGGCCGTACAGGAGTACGCCCTTGGGGATCTTGGCCCCGACGGCCTGGAACTTCGCCGGCTCCTGGAGGAATTCCTTGATCTCGTGGAGTTCCTCGACGGCCTCGTCCGAACCGGCCACGTCCGAGAACGTCGTCTTCGGGGTGTCCTTGGTGATGAGCTTGGCCTTGGACTTCCCGAACTGCATGACCCGGGAGCCGCCGCCCTGCATCTGATTCATCAGGAACAGGAAGACAACGATGATGAGTACGAAGGGGAGCAGGGTCAGCAGGAGGCCGACGAACGGGTTCTGCTTCGACGGCGAGACGGTGTAACCGTCCGGGATCTGCTTGTCCTGGTACTTGTCCTGCAAGGTCTTGGCGAGGGCGACGCCTTGGTCGCCGATGTAACTCGCCTGGATCTTGCTGCTGTCCTTGACCTTCTGGCCATCCTTGAGCTCGACCTTGATGATCTGCTCGTCACCGGTGGTGATCTTGGCGGACTCGACCTTGTTGTCGTTGATCGCCTGAACGACCTGGCCGGTGTCCACCGTCTTGTAGCCGCCGGACGAACCGACGACCTGCATCAACACGACCACGGCAAGGACGGCCAGCACGATCCACATGACTGGCCCACGGAAGTATCGCTTCACGTCCATCCATACGGAGCGATGACGCCCCGTCCCTCCTGCCATAGTGAGTTTGATAAAGACTGTTCTTCGGACGGTACCCCAGCATTGTCACCCGAAGCCGCACGGGACGGCTGACAAACCCGTCTTCGCATGCTTCAACGCGGGGAAACGGGTGAGGGTTCCCGGCCGCCTCCGTGGAGTTGGCCGGGAGGCCGGTGATCAGCCGCCGTAGACGTGCGGGGCGAGGGTGCCGACGAACGGCAGATTGCGGTACTTCTCCGCGTAGTCCAGGCCGTACCCGATGACGAACTCGTTCGGGATGTCGAAGCCGACCCACTCCACGTCGATCGCGACCTTGGCCGCCTCGGGCTTGCGCAGCAGCGTGCACACCTTCAGCGACGCGGGCTCGCGCGAGCCGAGGTTGGAGAGCAGCCAGGACAGCGTCAGACCGGAGTCGATGATGTCCTCGACGATCAGGACGTGCTTGCCCTTGATGTCGGTGTCCAGGTCCTTGAGGATCCGCACGACACCGGAGGACTGGGTGCCCGCGCCGTACGACGACACGGCCATCCAGTCCATGGTGAGCGGGGTGGACAGCGCACGCGCCAGGTCCGCCATGACCATCACCGCGCCCTTGAGCACACCGACGATCAGCAGGTCCTTGCCCGCGTACTCCGCGTCGATCTTCGCGGCCAGCTCGGCCAGCTTCGCGTCGATCTCTTCCTTGGTGATGAGCACCGACTGAAGGTCGGTGCCCATGTCTTTCGCGTCCACCCGCATCACTTTCGGTCGTCCGTCACACCGGCTGTGCGAGGCCCGCGGGCCCCTCGGTCAACAGCCTTGCCGGATCACCAGTCTGCCACCCTGGCGCTGGGCGACGACTTTGCCCGGGAGATTGATGGCTCCCTGGCCGCGCCAGCCCGTGATCAGCCGGTCCACCTCTTCGATGTGCCGGGCGAACAGGGCACCGGCGGGGGCGCCCGCCTCGATGGCGGCACGGCGCACGATGCGGCGGCGGACGGCGGGCGGCAGGGCGTAGAGCTTGGCGCATTCCAGGAGGCCCGCGGCGTCCCGTACGGACGCTTCGGCCTGTGCGGCCCAGTGGTCCAGGGCGTCGGCGTCGTCCCGGGACAGCTGGGCCGTACGGGCGAGTGCTTCCACGACGCCCTTGCCGAGCGCCTTCTCCAGGGCGGGCAGGCCCTCGTGCCGCAGCCGGGAGCGGGTGTACGCGGGGTCGGTGTTGTGCGGGTCGTCCCAGACGGGCAGCGACTGGACCATGCAGGCCTTGCGGGCGGTCTGCCGGTCGATGTGCAGGAAGGGGCGGCGGTAGCGGCGGTCGGCCCCCGGGCCGCCGGACACGGCCGCCATCCCGGACAGGGAGCGGATGCCGGAGCCGCGGGCGAGACCGAGCAGGACGGTCTCCGCCTGGTCGTCGCGGGTGTGGCCGAGCAGGATCGCGGCGGCGCCGTGGCGCTCGGCGGCGGCGTCGAGCGCGCCGTATCTCGCGTCGCGGGCCGCGGCTTCGGGGCCGCCGTCCCTGCCGACGTCGACGGCGACGGACTCGATGGGGTCGAGGCCGAGGGCGGTGAGCCGCGAGACGACCTCGGCGGCGCGCAGGTCGGATCCGTCCTGGAGCCCGTGGTCGACGGTGACGCCGCCGGCGCGGATGCCGAGCTTCGGGGCCTCGAAGGCGAGAGCGGAGGCGAGCGCCATGGAGTCGGCGCCGCCGGAGCACGCGACCAGCACGAGTGGCGCCGGGGCCTGCTCGCGTGGAGGGTGGGGGTGGGCGGGGCGTGCGGGGACGTGCTCGGGGGTGCGCTGTGCCTCGGGGCGCCGCTGATCGGCGCGCTGGGTGTCGGTGCGCTGTACGTCGGTCAGTACGTCGTGGAGTACGCGGCGGACCGCCAGGCGTATCGCCGCGACCGCAGGATGGGGACCCATGTCCGGTTCCCTTCATGAAGTTCGGGGGTGAGCCTCGGACCTGTCACTCAGGACCGCTCTCGGGAGATCGGGCCTGAGGCAGATCCCACGAGGTTAGTCACTCAGAGTGTGTCGATGGTGACAGAGCCGAGCCGTTCCCCGAGCATTGCACGCCTACCCATGGCTCACGGTCCCTCGGACGGGTGATTGCGGGGGCGTTCTCCTGCCATCGGCCGCAACTCGCTCCCCTGCCGGCCTCACTCTCCCTTACGGTGCACCCGCGCGACCCAGTCCGCCGGTTTGGCGATCTCCGACTTGGTGGGCAGCGTGTTCGGCGAAGTCCACACCCGGTTGAAGCCGTCCATTCCGACCTCGCCGACGACCGCGCGCACGAAACGCTCGCCGTCGCGGTATTGGCGCAATTTCGCGTCGAGGCCGAGGAGCTTGCGCAGCGCCTGGTCGAGGCGGCTCGCGCCGCGGGCCCTGCGCTGCTGGAACTTCTCTCGGATTTCGTTGACGGACGGCACCACGTCCGGGCCCACGCCGTCCATCACGAAGTCCGCGTGGCCCTCCAGGAGCGACATGACCGCCGTGAGCCGGCCGAGGATCTCGCGCTGGGCCGGGGTCTGGACGAGCTCCACGATGGAGCGGCCGCCGTCGTCCTCCTCGCCCTCGGGGCGGCCGCCCGCGAGGGACTGGGCCGCTTCCCTGATCCGTTCGAGGACGGTCATCGGGTCGACCTCGGTCTCCGAGAGGAATGACTGGATCTCACCTTCGAGGTGGTCCCGCAGCCAGGGCACCGCCGAGAACTGGGTGCGGTGCGTCTCCTCGTGCAGGCACACCCAGAGCCTGAAGTCGTGGGGGTCCACGTCGAGTTCGCGCTCGACGTGCACGATGTTCGGCGCCACCAGGAGGAGCCTGCCGCCGCCGTGCTCGCCCGCCGGGAGGTCGCGGGTGGCGGGGGCGAAGGTCTCGTACTGCCCGAGGACGCGGGAGGCGAGGAAGGAGAGCAGCATGCCCAGCTCCACGCCGGTCACCTTGCCGCCGACCGCGCCGAGCACGGCTCCGCCGGTGCCGCTGCGCCGGTCCTGCATCTTGTCCAGGAGGGGCTTGAGGATCTCCCGGAACCCGGCGACGTTCGCCCGGATCCATCCGGCCCGGTCGACGACGAGCACCGGGGTGTCGTGGGTGTCCTCCGTGCCCATCCCCGTGAAGGAACGGACATGTTCCTCCGAGGACTTCGCATGCTTCCGGAGCTCGGCGACGATGGCCCGTGCCTCGTCCCTGCTCACTTCTGGACCCGGCCGAACGAGCCGGGTCGCGGTCGCCACCGCGAGATTCCAGTCGACCATCTCCGCACCACCGATGCTCGTCATGCGTCAACGGTACGTGCTCGGCCCCTCCCACGGAGAGGGTTGAACCCCGACTTTGCCCCACTCCGGCCCGTAGGGGCCCCCAAAAACCACCCGCCCCACCGGCCGGGGGTACGAGGGCTGAGCAGCTCCCGCCCTCAGCGGCAGCCGCACTTGGCCACGGTTGAGGCCATCTGGTCCAGGGCCGCCTGTGCCGCCTTGGGGTCCGTCGTGCCCGTGGTCATGAAGGCGAAGACCAGGAGGCGGCCCTCGGCGTCGACGACCGTGCCCGCGAGGGTGTTCACGCCGGTCAGGGTGCCGGTCTTGGCGCGGACGACGCCCGTGCCGGGGGAATCCTTGGGGTAGCGGTCGACCAAGGTGCCCGTGAAGCCCGCCACCGGGAGCCCCGTCACCACGGAGCGCAGCTCGGGGTGGGCGGGGTCGGCGGCGCGGGCCAGGAGCGCCGCGAGCAGCTCGGCGGAGCTGCGGTCGGCCCGGTCCAGGCCGCTGCCGTCGGCGAACTCGGTCCCGGCCAGCGGCAGCTTCGCCTTCTTGAGCTGGGCGTCGATCGCCTTCCCCGCACCGTCGAAGCTCACCGGCTCCTTCGCCGCGAGCGCCGTCTGGCGGGCCAGCGCCTCGGCGATGTCGTTGTCGCTGTGGGTCAGCATCCGCTCGACGAGCGCCGAGAGCGGCGGGGACTCGACCTTGGCGAGGGGCTCGGCCCGGTCGCTCGCCTTGGAGGGACCGGGGTCCTCCTTGTCCTTGGTGCCGGTCTTGATGCCCTCCTTCTCCAGGAGCTCCGCGAACTTCTTCGCCGCGTCACCCGCCGGATCGCCCGACCGCGGCGCGGGCCCGCTGGAGGAGTCGTCCAGACGGCCCTCGTCGGCCATCAGGGCGCTGACCAGGGTGAGGTTCTCGTTCGGCCCGATGGGGTGCTGCTGCTCCCCCGTGTAGAGCGAGGTGTCGTACGTCAGGGTCACCTTGTCGGCCCCTCGGTCCTTCAGGGCGCGCGCGGTGTCCTCGGCCAGTTCGCGCAGGCTCGCGGAGCTGTCCGCGTAGGGGCCGTCCTTGCGGGCGGTGAGCGTGGGGTCGCCGCCGCCGACCAGGACGACCTCCTTGGAGTCCGGTTCGACGACCGCCTTGGTGGTGATGCGGTGGTCCGCCCCCGCCGCGGTCAGCGCCGCCACCGCCGTGGCGATCTTGGTGGTGGACGCGGGCGTGAGGCCGTCGTCGCCGCCCTTGCCGTAGACCTGCCGCCCGGTGACCGCGTCGATGACGACCGCCGAGCGCTCGGGCCCCAGCGCCTTCGCCTTCAGGAGAGGGTCGAGGACCCCGGCGAGCGCCTTGCCGTCCACGGCGGGCGCGGAGCCGCCGTGCGCGGAAGCGGCCGGCACGCCGAGCCCCCGGAGCACGGAAGGAGCACTCGGAGCCGCCGAGGGGGCCCGTCCGGACGTACGCCCGCCGTGATCTGTGCCACCCCCGGCGTCCTGGGAGGCCGCCCAGTCCCGCTCGGCCGTACGCTGACCCGAGGAGTCCCAGGGGCCGGCCGCGGCCACCGCACCGGCCGCGACCGCGATTCCGACGGTGGCGGCACCCGCCGTGACCTGCCAGGTCTTGAGCTTCGCCGGAGTTCTGAGAGCGGCGGGGAGCGTGGGAGCCGAAGGCTTGGGAAGCCGCCGCAGCAGTTTCCCGACGTGCCGCCGGGTCTGCTGCCAAGGCTTGAGCTCAGGCACGACGACCAGCCCCTTTCGCGATCACACATCTGCGTGAGGGACACTTAACCACCCGAAGTATGTGCTGATCATGGAGGAGCCACCCGTGGAGTTCGACGTCACCATCGAGATTCCGAAGGGTTCGCGGAACAAGTACGAGGTGGACCACGAGACCGGCCGGATCCGCTTGGACCGTCGCCTCTTCACGTCGACCAGCTACCCCGCGGACTACGGCTTCGTCGAGAACACCCTCGGCGAGGACGGTGACCCGCTGGACGCCCTCGTCATCCTGGACGAGCCGACCTTCCCGGGCTGCCTCATCAAGTGCCGCGCGATCGGCATGTTCCGGATGACCGACGAGGCGGGCGGCGACGACAAGCTGCTCTGCGTCCCGGCGTCGGACCCGCGCGTCGAGCACCTGCGCGACATCCACCACGTCTCCGAGTTCGACCGCCTGGAGATCCAGCACTTCTTCGAGGTCTACAAGGACCTGGAGCCCGGCAAGTCCGTCGAGGGCGCCGACTGGGTCGGCCGCGCGGACGCCGAGGCCGAGATCGAGAAGTCCTACAAGCGCGCAGAGGCCCAGGGTCACTGATTGCAGTTGCACCGCCTCCGAACGGGCCCCGTGATCTTCACCGAGACCACGCGGCCCGTTCGCGTATCTGTGCGCATACTGTTCGTACTGGAGGTGCACAAGGTTCGTATGTGGGAGCGAGGCAGTGAAAGTGGCTGACCAGGAGGCCGAAGACCGCAAGCCACAGTCGGACGAGGCTCGGAGTGCGTTCACTCAGCCCGTCGGCGTGATGCAGCAGCCACCGGCACCCGAGGACGAGTCGCAGACGACTTCGGAATTCGCGATCCCGACCGGTCTGGCCGGTCTGGCGACTCCCGCGTCCACGACGCAGGAGACGGAGAAGTCGGCGTTCACCACGCCGCACACCTACAGCTCGCGCAACGCCCCGCCGGCCTTCACGCCGCCGCAGGGCATACCTCTGGTGAAGCTCACCAAGGAGACGCCCTGGCAGGACCAGATGCGCACGATGCTGCGCATGCCGGTCGCCGAGCGGCCCACCCCGGAGCCCACGCAGAGGCACGAGGACGAGGCCGGCCCCGCCGTGCCGCGCGTGCTGGACCTGACGCTGCGTATCGGCGAGCTGCTGCTCGCGGGCGGCGAGGGCGCCGAGGACGTGGAGGCGGCGATGTTCGCCGTCTGCCGCAGCTACGGCCTCGACCGCTGCGAGCCGACCGTCACGTTCACGCTGCTGTCGATCTCCTACCAGCCCTCGCTGGTGGACGACCCCGTCACGGCCTCCCGTACGGTGCGCCGCCGGGGCACCGACTACACCCGTCTCGCGGCGGTCTTCCAGCTGGTGGACGACATCAGCGACACGGACACCGACGTCTCCCTGGAGGAGGCCTACCGCCGTCTGGCGGCCATCCGGCGTAACCGTCACCCCTACCCCGGCTGGGCGCTCACGGCGGCGAGCGGGCTCCTCGCGGGCTCGGCCTCCGTGCTCGTCGGCGGTGGCGCCCTGGTCTTCCTGGTCGCGGCGGTCGGCGCGATGCTCGGCGACCGGCTCGCCTGGCTGTGCGCGGGGCGCGGGCTGCCGGAGTTCTACCAGTTCGTGGGCGCCGCGATGCCGCCCGCCGCGATGGGCGTGACGCTGAGCCTCGTGCACTCGCAGGAGGTCAACGCCTCCGCGGTGATCACCGGTGGGCTCTTCGCGCTGATCCCGGGGCGGGCCCTGGTGGCCGGTGTCCAGGACGGCCTGACCGGCTACTACATCACGGCGGCCGCACGCCTCCTTGAGGTCTGCTATCTCGTCGTGGGCATCGTCTGCGGTGTGCTGCTCGTGCTGTCGCTCGGCGTGATGCTCGACGCGACGAGCCTGCAACCGGAGACGGCGTTCGTGGCGACCGACTCGCGCCCGGTGATCCAGATCCTGGCGTCGATGGCGCTGAGCCTCGCCTTCGCGATACTGCTCCAGCAGGAACGTCACACCGTGCTCATCGTGACCCTGAACGGCGGTATCGCCTGGGTCATGTACGGGGCGCTCGCCCAGACCTCGATCGCCCTGTCGCCGGTGGCGGCGACGGCCGTCGCGGCCGGCCTCGTGGGCCTGTTCGGCCAGCTCTTCTCGCGCTACCGCTTCGCGTCCTCGCTGCCGTACGTGACGGCGGCCATCGGTCCGCTGCTGCCCGGTAGCGCGACGTACTTCGGACTGCTGGCCCTGGCCCAGAACGACATGAACACGGGCATCAACTCGCTCACCAAGGCGGCGGCGACCGCCCTGGCCATCGCGATCGGCGTGAACCTGGGCAGCGAGGTCTCGCGGCTGATCCTCAAGATCCCGGGCGCCACCACGGCGGCGAACCGCCGCGCGGCCAAGCGGACGCGCGGCTTCTAGCGGCTTCCGGGGATTCGCCCGGGGGTGTACGGAGATGCCCCCGGGCCCGGCGGCAGGCTCAGCGCTTGGCGTGCCGGCCGCGGGACGCCGGGGCCGCCCCCGGGCCCGCGCCCTCGGCCGCGGCGGCCTTCTTGTTCTTGCTGCGGGCCCGCAGGAACTCGATCACGATCGGCACCACCGAGATCAGGACGATCAGGATGAGGATCGCCTCGATGTTCTTGTGCACGAACTCGACCTTGCCGAGCCACGCGCCGAGCATCGTCACGCCGGCACCCCAGAGGATGCCGCCGATGATGTTGAACGTGATGAACGAGCGGTACCGCATGCCGCTGACGCCCGCGATGATCGGCGTGAACGTCCGCACGATGGGCACGAAGCGGGCCAGGACCAGGGACTTCGGGCCGTACTTCTCGAAGAACTCGTGCGCCTTGACCACGTTCTCCTGCTTGAACAGCTTGGAGTCCGGGCGGTTGAAGAGCGCGGGGCCGACCTTCTTGCCGAAGAGGTAGCCCGCCTGGTCGCCGAGGATCGCGGCGACGCAGATGAGGATGACGCAGAGCCAGAGCGGGAAGTCCAGCTGCTTCGTCGTGATCAGCAGACCCGTCGTGAACAGCAGCGAGTCACCCGGCAGGAAGAAGCCGATGAGGAGGCCGGACTCGGCGAAGACGATGGCGAGCAGTCCCCAGACCCCGAACGTGTTGAGGAGGTAGTCGGGGTCCAGCCACTGGGGGCCGAGCGCGAGAGTATTCACGGGGTGAGGGCTCCTGGGTCGGTGCGCCAGATCGTACGAGCGACGGAGTTGCAGGCGCGTGTGCAGCCCAAAACTATCAACGCCGGACGCCGGCCCTTGGTTCCAGGCGGGAATACGGACCCTCACCACCGCGTTCGGGCGCGCGGGACGCCTGCGCGCGACCCGACGCGACGTCTGGGCGCTCAGCCGTTCCGTGCCCCGTTCGCCGTGATCGCGTCCCGCATGTAGAGGGCGAGTCCGGGCCTGATGGCTTCGTAGGTCGCCGTGAACCGCTCGTCCGCCACGTACATCTCGCCGAGGCAGGTGTGCAGTTCGTGCGAGCAGGCGTAGTGGAAGCGCGTGATGAAGAGGCGGTGCTCCTCCGCGACGTCCATCGCCTCCGGGGAGTCCGCCGGCAGGCCCCGGGCGAGCAGGTCGCTCATGCGCCCGTGGACCGCGTCGAGCTCGTCGTTGATCCGCCGCCAGTCCTCCTTGGTGTACGAGGCGGCCTTCCGCTGCGCCTCCTTGTAGGCGTCGGTGCCGCCCCAGCGGCGCTCGACCTCCTGCGCGTACTGGTCGGGGTCGTGGTCCCCGAAGACCTCGAACTTCTCCTCGGGCGTGAGGTTGATGCCCATCTTCTTCGCCTCCATGGCTGTCTGTACGGCGTCCGCCATCTCCTGGAGCCTGGCGATCCTGGCGGTCAGCAGTTCGTGCTGCCGCCGCAGATGCGCCTGCGGGTCGGTGTCCGGGTCGTCCAGGAGGGCCGCCACCTCGTCCAGGGGGAAGCCCAGCTCCCGGTAGAACAGGATCTGCTGCAACCGGTCCAGGTCCGCGTCGCCGTAGCGCCGGTGACCGGCGTGGCTGCGCTCGCCGGGCACCAGCAGCCCGATCTCGTCGTAGTGGTGCAGCGTGCGCACCGTCACCCCGGCGAAACCGGCGACCTGCCCCACGGAATGGCCCGCGTCACGCGGACGACTCGGGTGGCCCATGGCTTTCGCCTCTCTCTCGGTACGTGTTCCAGCCTGGATCCTCACGCCGCGTGAGGTGCAAGTGCAGACCCGCGCGGGCGCCCATATCCTCGCCAGCAGGGACAGAAGACCTCAGTCCAGAGGAGACCGCCCATGCCGCTCCACCGCAGCGAGGACCCGAACGGCGCATCCGAGGGGCGCACCCTCGCCGTGAACCCCTTCCTCTTCGGAGAGGCCAACCCGGTCAGCGGCATGACCGAGGCCCCGCCCAAGCACCGCCTCCCGGACGGGCCCCTGCCGCCGGCGACGGCGTACCAGCTGGTGCACGACGAGCTGATGCTGGACGGCAACTCCCGCCTCAACCTCGCGACCTTCGTCACGACGTGGATGGAGCCGCAGGCCGGCGTCCTCATGGCGGAGTGCCGCGACAAGAACATGATCGACAAGGACGAGTACCCGCACACCGCCGAGCTGGAGCGGCGCTGTGTGGCCATGCTCGCCGACCTGTGGCACGCGCCGGACCCGGCAGGTGCCGTCGGCTGCTCGACGACCGGTTCGAGCGAGGCGTGCATGCTCGCGGGGATGGCGTTCAAGCGCCGCTGGGCCAAGGACAAGCGCAACCGCGACCGCTATCCCTCGCCCGCCGCGCGCCCGAACCTCGTGATGGGCGTCAACGTCCAGGTCTGCTGGGAGAAGTTCTGCACCTTCTGGGAGGTCGAGGCGCGCCAGGTCCCGATGGAGGGCGACCGCTACCACCTGGACCCGGTGGCCGCCGCCGAGCTCTGCGACGAGAACACCATCGGCGTCGTGGCCGTCCTCGGCTCCACCTTCGACGGGTCGTACGAGCCGGTGGCCGAGCTCTGCGCGGCCCTTGACGACCTCCAGGAGCGCACCGGCCTGGACATCCCGGTGCACGTGGACGGGGCGTCCGGCGCGATGGTGGCGCCCTTCCTCGACGAGGATCTGGAGTGGGACTTCCGGTTGCCGAGGGTGGCCTCGATCAACACCTCGGGGCACAAGTACGGCCTGGTCTATCCGGGCGTCGGCTGGGCGCTGTGGCGGGACGCGGACGCGCTGCCGGAGGAGCTGGTCTTCCGGGTGAACTACCTGGGCGGCGACATGCCGACGTTCGCGCTGAACTTCTCCCGGCCGGGTGCGCAGGTCGCCGCGCAGTACTACACGTTCCTGCGCCTGGGCCGCGAGGGCTACCGCGCCGTCCAGCAGGCGGCAAGGACCGTGGCCACGGGGCTCGCGGAACGCGTCGAGGCGCTCGGCGACTTCCGGCTGATCACGCGCGGGGACCAGCTGCCGGTGTTCGCCTTCACCACGCGGGACGAGGTGACGGCGTACGACGTCTTCGACGTGTCCCGGCGGCTGCGCGAGCGCGGCTGGCTGGTGCCCGCGTACACCTTCCCGGCCCACCGCGAGGATCTGGCGGTCCTCCGCGTGGTCTGCCGCAACGGCTTCACGGCCGACCTCGCGGAGCTCTTCCTGACGGATCTGAGCGGTCTGGTGCCCGAACTGCGCCGGCAGCCGCATCCGTTGACCCGCGACAAGGACGCGGCCACCGGGTTCCACCACTAGGTCCGGGGCCGCACACCGCTACTTGCTGAGCGCCCCGAACCTCCGTACGGCCAGCGGCATGAAGACGCCCACCAGGAGCACGGGCCAGGCCACGGCCAGCAGACCCGCGTGCTCGGCCGCCCAGGACGTGCCCACCACCCCGGGGTCGTTGCCGAACAGATCGCGGACCGCCGTGGCCGTCGCCGACATCGGGTTCCACTCGACCGTCGCGCCGAGCCAGCCCGGCATGTTCTGCGGGACCGTGAAGGCGTTGGAGAGGAAGCCGACCGGCCAGACGAGGACCTGCACGGCCACGACCAGCTCCGGCCTGCCCGCGACCATCGCCAGGTGGATGCCGATCCACAGCATCGCGAACCGCAGCAGGAGCAGCAGGCCCACCGCGCCGAGCGCCGCCCCGAACGAGCCGTGCCAGCGCCAGCCGATCGCGAGCCCGACGCCGATCATGACGAGCAGCGAGGCGAACGACTGGAGCATGTCCGCGACCGAACGGCCCACCAGGACCGCGCCGTTGGTCATCGGCATGGACCGGAAGCGGTCGATCACGCCCTTGTTGAGGTCCTGGGTGACCGCGACCATCGTGGCGTCCAGACCGAAGGCCATGGTCAGCGCGAACATGCCGGGCACCAGGAACTCGGCGTAGTCGCCCGCGATGCCCTTCCCGCCGCCGATCAGGTAGTTGAACATCAGCAGCAGCATGACCGGGAAGACCAGTCCCACGAGCACCTGCACGGGCTGGCGCGCCCAGTGCGCGAGCTCGCGCCGGGTCATGGTCCAGGAGTCGATCGCCGCCCATCGCAGGGGCGTACCGCTCGCCACCGGCACACGGCCGGCCGTCGTCGTCGCGCTCACACGGTCTCCTTCGTACGTCCCCGGCCGTCGGCCGTACCGTCATCGGCCCCCGCCGAGCGCTCCCGCTCGCCCGCGGGGCCCGTCAGGCGCAGGAACGCCTCGTCCAGGGTGGGCCTGCGCACCGCGATGTCCTCGGCCTCCACACCGGCCTCCCGCAGGGCCTGTACGACGCCGGTGAGCGCCTCCATGCGGTCGGCCACCGGCGCGCTGGCGAGGCGGCGGTCGGCGTCCAGCGTGGCTTCCCCGGGCAGCAGCCGGGCCGCGCGCTCCAGTTGGGCCGCGTCGCGCACCACCACGTCGATGCGGTCGCCGCCGGTCTTCGACTTCAGTTCGTCCGCCGTGCCGTCCGCGATGACCCGGCCCCGGTCGATCACCGAGATGCGATGGGCGAGCTGGTCCGCCTCTTCGAGGTACTGCGTGGTGAGCAGCACCGTGGTCCCGCCGTCCACCAGCGAGCGCACCGCTTCCCAGACCTCGGTGCGCCCCCGGGGGTCGAGCCCGGTCGTCGGCTCGTCCAGAAAGAGCACGTCGGGCTCCGTGACGAGGGAGGCCGCGAGGTCCAGGCGGCGCCGCATGCCGCCGCTGTACTGCTTGACCGCCTTGCGGCCGGTGTCCCCGAGCCCGAACCGCTCCAGGAGTTCACCGGCCCGCACGCGCGCGTGCCGTGCGCCCAGGTGGTGGAGCCGCCCGAACATGTCCAGGTTCTGGAGGCCGCTCAACTCCTCGTCCAGCGCGGCGTGCTGACCGAGCAGGCCGATGCGCCTGCGCACCTCGTCGGGCTGCTCGTGCACGTCGTACCCGGCGACCTCCGCCCGCCCCTCGTCCGCCCGCAGCAGCGTGGCGAGCATCCGCACCGCCGTGGTCTTGCCGGCCCCGTTCGGACCGAGCACGCCGTGCACCGTGCCGCGCCCGACCCTCAGGTCCAGGCCGTCGAGCGCCCACTTCTCCCCGTACCGCTTCCGTGCTCCCTCGACGACGATCGCGTCCGCCATCCGTCTCCTCCCCAGCACCCGATTCCCGTAGTCAAACTTGACTACAAGCTCAACGCGAAGGAAGGTATCCCCGAATCCAGGATTAGTCAAACTTGATCAGTGATCGTCCTCCGCGTGCCGCTCCCCGGTCGCGTACGGGTTCTCCTCGCCCTCGCCGAGGACGGCGACGAACGGCTCACCCTCACCCGCGAAGGTGTACGCCCCGTCCTCGATCCGCTTGATCAGCCCGCGCGTCCACTCGACTCCCCCGTCGGCCGTGTGGACCCAGAGGTTCATGATCTCGCCGATGTGCCCGAGCTGCTCCGGCCCCTCCTCGGGGGTGTAGTACTCCGTGACGGACCTGCGCCACTCCTCGATGCCCCGCACCCGCTGCCGCAGCAGGTCCACCGCCTCGCCGCGCGGCAGGTCGACGATGAAGCCGAGGGCCGCCGAGAGCATGTCCGGCCGCTGGTCGTACGAGACCAGGTTGGACCGGAGCAGGGTCAGGAACTCCTCGGTGCCCGCCTCCGTGATCTCGTACTCCGTGCGGGGCGGGCCGCCCGCCGTCGACGGGGCGATCTCGTGCGCGACCAGCAGGCCTTGCTTGGCCATCTGCTTCAGCGCGTGGTAGATCGAGCCGGGCTTGGCGTTGGACCACTCATGGGCGCCCCAGTACTCCAGGTCGTTGCGGACCTGATAGCCGTGGGCCCGTCCGTGCTGCCGGACGGCGCCGAGGACAAGGAGTCGGATCGCCGACATCAAAGCCACCTCCTTCTAATCAACTTTGATTAGAGTAGCGGTCATGGCCGAGACAATGATCCCCTTGTTCCCCTGCCACGAGCTCGACGAGACCCTCGACTTCTACAAAGCCATCGGCTTCGAGGTGACCTTCTACCAGAAGGCCCCCAACGCGTACGCCGTGATCCGGCACGGCGACGACATGGAGCTTCAGTTCTACCGGCTCAAGGGCTACGACCCGCTCACCTCCCACAGCACCTGCTACGTGGTGACCGACCGCGTGGACGCCCTCAACGAAGCCTTCCGCGCCGGCCTCAAGCAGACCCTGGGCCGGATACCGACCCGCGGCCTGCCCCGCATCGGGACCGTGAAGGACATGACCTACGGGGTACGGCAGTTCCTGATGACGGACCCGGCGGGCAACTGCGTCCGCGTGGGCCAGCCCATCGCCACCTCCTTCGAGCACGCGCCCGTCCCGAGGGAGCGGTACGCGCGCGCCCTGCACCAGGCCACCCTCCTCGGCGAGTCCAAGCAGGACCACGCGGCCGCCCTGCGCATCATCGACCGCGCCCTCGCCGCCGACGGCACCCCCACCCCCGCCCAGTTGGAGGAGCTGCACGCGCTGCGGGCGGAGATGGCGGAGCAGCTGGGCGTCGAGTAGGGCGCGCGGGCAGGAGCTGGGCCTTTGGGGGGATCAGTACTGCGACGGTCCTTGCCGCGACCGCCGCCGTCCTAGCCCTCCCAGGTCTCGCCCCTCTCCAGGGCCACCAGCTCGAACGCCGTCTTGCCGTCGAGCGTCTCGCGGATGATGTCGGCGTGGCCCGAGTGCCGGGACATCTCGGTGATCAGGCGGAGCAGCACCCAGCGCATCGAGACGTCCTCCTTCGGGAACCACGGCTGATCGGGGAGCGCGAAGGTCTCGTCGAGGGTCGGCAGGGAGCGGATGAACTCCTCGGTGCGGTCGGCGACCTGGCGCCAGTACGCGAGCGCGGACGCGACCGTCTCGCCGTCGACCAGGCGGAAGCACTCGTCCCAGTTCGCCTCGGTCCGCTCGACCGCCGGGGCGACACCCCGCGCCCGCGCGATCCAGCTCTCCTCGACCTCGGCGACGTGCTTGAGCAGTCCGGAGAGCGAGAGCTCGCTGGCGCTCGGGCGGGTGGCGGCCTGCTCGTCGGTCAGGCCGATCAGGGCCCGCCGGATGCCGCCGCGCTCGGCGTCGAGGAAGGCGAGCAGCGCGCCGCGCTCGTCGCCGGGGGCCTCTGCGTTGACGTGGGTGACCATGGGGTCCGCCTCTCGCGCCTGTGGAGCCTGCCGGGCTTTCCGACACCACGAACGTTACGGACCCTTGCGGTCAGGTTCTGTCCGCAAGGGTCGGGGAGAAGGCGAGCCGCCGGGCTCAGAAGGAATTGCGAGCGGCCGGGCACAGAACGGAACTGCGAGCGGCCGGGCACAGAAGGGAACTGCGAGCGGCCGTTGCTCAGAAGGGGAACTGCGAGCGGCCGTGCTGCACCGAGATCCACTTCTGGGTCGTGAACGCCTCGACCGTCGAGTCGCCGTTGAGGCGCCCGGTCCCCGACTGCTTCTCGCCGCCGAAGGGCACGATCGGCTCGTCGTGCACGGTGCCGTCGTTCACGTGGAACATGCCGCTGTTGATCTGCCGCGCGAACCGCACGCCACGCTCGACGTCGGCCGTGTGGACGGCGCCGCTGAGCCCGTACGGGGTGTCGTTGGTGATCCGTACGGCCTCTTCCTCGCCGTCGAAAGGCACGAGCAGCGCGACCGGGCCGAAGATCTCCTGCCGCAGGGCGGGCGAGTCGGCGGGCAGGTCCGTCAGGACGGTGGGCGCCACCAGGTTGCCGTCGGTGCTGCCGTGCAGGAGCGCCTTCGCGCCTCCGGCCAGGGCCTGGTCGACGATCTTCGTGACCGCGTCCGCCTGCGAGGAGCTGATCAGCGGGCCGATGTGGGTCGCCGGGTCCGCCGGGTCGCCGACCTTGAGGGAAGCGACCTTCGCGACGAACTTGTCGGTGAACTCCGCCTCCAGGGAGCGGTCCACCAGGATGCGGTTGGCGGCCATGCAGACCTGGCCCTGGTGCACGAAGCGGCTGAAGACCGCCGCGTCCACGGCGTAGTCGACGTCCGCGTCGTCCAGGACGACCAGCGCGCTGTTGCCGCCGAGCTCCAGGATCGAGCGCTTGAAGTGCGCGGAGCAGACGGTGGCGACATGGCGGCCGGTGCGGTCGGAGCCGGTGAAGGAGATGACGCTCGGCACCGGGTGCTCGATGAACGCGTCACCGATCTCGGCGATGTCGGTGACGACGACGTTCAGCACGCCGGCCGGCAGACCCGCGTCCTCCAGCACCTTCGCGAGGAGGGTGCCGCCGGTGATCGGGGCGTTCTGGTGAGGCTTGAGCACCACCGCGTTGCCGAGGGCGAGCGCCGGGGCGACCGTCTTGGTGGAGAGCAGCAGCGGGAAGTTGAAGGGACTGATGGCCCCGACCACGCCCACCGGCTCGCGGTAGAGGCGGTTCTCCTTGCCCGCGCCGGGCGACGGCAGGATGCGGCCCTCGGGCAGCAGCGCGAAGTGCACCGCCGCGCGCAGGAACTCCTTGGTGAGGTGGAGCTCGAAGCCGGCCTTGGTCCGGGTGCCGCCCAGCTCGGCGACGATCGCCGCGGATATCTCTTCCTCGCGGTCCTCGACGATGCGCAAGGCACGCTCGAAGACCTCGCGCCGGGCGTAGGGGCTGGTCGCGCCCCACTCCTTCTGCGCGCGCTCGGCAGCCCGGTAGGCCTGGTCGACCTCGTCGGCCGTCGCCACGGTGATCGAGGCAAGCTTCTCGCCGTCGTACGGGTTGAAGTCGATGATGTCCCAGGATCCGGAACCCGTCTTCCACTCACCGTCGATGTACTGGTGAGCCAGGTCAGTGAAGAAGGACATGAGACCCCTTGCCGCAGACGGTGCAGACATCTGATTTCACGTCATCCTACTGACCGGTCACGTCAGTTGGAGCAGACCTCGCAGAAGATCGCGGCTATCGGCCGGATTCGGGCTGTCGCTCTGCAACTCGCTCACCACGCGCTCGTACTGGCCGACCTCTTCTGGTTTGTCGAGGTACAGGGCTCCGGTCAGCTGCTCGACGTACACGACGTCCGAGAGGTCCGACTCCGGGAAGCGCAGCATGGTGAACGCTCCGCTCTCGCCCGAGTGCCCACCGAAGCTGAACGGCATGACCTGGAGGGTGACATTCGGCCGTTCGGAGATGTCGATGAGATGCTGGAGCTGACCCCTCATCACTTCCCGGTCTCCGTACGGGCGCCGCAGAGCCGCCTCGTCGAGCACGCAGTGGAAGCGGGGGGCCCGCTCGGAGACGAGCAGCTTCTGGCGTTCGAGGCGCAGGGCGACGCGGCGCTCGATGTCGGCCTTGCTCGCACCCTTCATGCCGCGCGCGACGACCGCGTGGGCGTACGCCTCGGTCTGCAACAGGCCGTTGACGAACTGCACTTCGTAGACGCGGATGAGCGAGGCGGCGCCTTCGAGGCCGACGTACGTCTGGAACCAGCCGGGCAGGACGTCCGAGTAACTGTGCCACCAGCCCGCGAGGTTGGCCTCCTTGGCGAGTGAGAGCAGCGCGACACGCTCGACCTCGTCGGTGACGCCGTACAGCGTCAACAGGTCCTCTACGTCCCTGGACTTGAAGCTCACCCGTCCCAACTCCATGCGGCTGATCTTCGATTCGGAGGCGCGGATCGAGTAGCCGGCCGCTTCACGGGTGATGCCGCGCGATTCCCTCAGGCGCCTGAGTTGCGAGCCAAGGAGCATGCGCCGTACGACCGAGCCGCTCGACTCCCCTGCGGTCACTTCGCTCAATCCTCCCCATCACTTGGAAGCCAGCAGTCTGCCATTAAACGCTTCAGGCCGTACTCGTTCGGTTACAGAAACGGAAAGCCTTCGGAAGTCCTCCACAAGAAGTCGTAGGAAGAAATGGGCAAGAAGTGGCACGGGAGCGACCAAGTCCGGCGCGTGCACGTGCATCTGCCCTTGCATCTGCTGTACGCATTCGGAACCATGGTCCGCGCGCCACTCCTGTAGGACGTCGCATCGAGCTGGACCGATGCGTCGCGGCGCCGCTGTACCGACCGCACGACCGCTCCATCGCTATGTACCGCGAAACCGGGGAGTGCCTCGCATGGGGACGAATGGATCGACCATGCTCGAGCCGTTACGGCAGGGGCTTCCCCCACTCGACCCCTCAGCCGTCTCCAGCGCCGCGTCCTGCTCGCTGCCGGCCCGCTACGAAGCGGTGGGCAGCGCACGGCAGTTCACCCGTAAGACGCTGTGCCAGTGGGAACTGGAAGAGCGCTTCGACGACATCGCGCTCGTCGTCTCGGAACTGGTCACCAACGCCCTCAGGCACGCCCTGCCGTCGGACACCCCGCGCGACCACGGCCCTCCGGTGCGGCTGCACCTGATGCGCTGGACCTCGCGCCTGGTGTGCGCGGTCCGCGACCCCAGCGACGACAGCCCGGTCGCGCGCGAGGCCGACGACGACTTCTCGGCCGAGTCGGGCCGCGGCCTGTTCCTGGTGGACTCGTTCAGCGACAGCTGGGGCTGGCACCCGCTCGCGGGCGCACTGCGCGGCAAGGTCGTGTGGGCGCTGTTCCAGCTGGCTTAGCCGCTCCGACCGGCATCGGTCGCGTATGGGTCGTGCGGGTGGCTTGGCTGTTCCGACTGGCTCGGCTGTTCCGACTGGCATAGGTCACGTGCGGGTGGCTGGGCGCGGCCCGCGATTCAGTAGCGTGAACGTCATTCACCGGCACGCACGTCGGCCCGCGACGCGCGGCGGCGTTCCGGCGACCGGGGCTACCCACCTATGAGGTGGTCGAACTCCCCGTCCTTCATCCCGAGCAGCATGGCCTCGATCTCGGCGCGCGTGTAGACGAGCGCCGGACCGTCGGGGAATCGCGAGTTCCGCACGGCGACGTCACCGCCCGGAAGCTTGGCGAACTCCACGCAGGCGCCCTGTGAGTTGCTGTGCCTGCTCTTCTCCCAGACCACCCCATGAAGCTCCGTGGCGGCCATGCCGTTAAACACGTGATGCACAGTCGCTCCCCGGTGATGCAGTGCCTGGTGTGGCTCTAGATCGCTCTAGATGCAGTGGTCAACTGTCCCGGATCATAGCTGTGTTCACATGCCGATGCATGGGCAGATGCACGTGCACGCGGGGTGCTCTCTTGGTTACAGCTGTGTCAGCACCTGCCCACGTCCCCGCATGCCATGCGAACCCCGTCCAGGTCGAAGCTCCGCGTGCTGGTTCGCCGCACCGGTACGGGTACGGGTTCGTGTACCGGTCCGTGTACCTCGTGTACTAGGTACAGACGCACGAGGCGCCCTTCCTGTTCCACCGTTCACGTACCGACCTGAAAGCGGGGTCGTTCAGCGTGCCGAACGGCAGGGGGGAGGACATTCAGACCTCCAGGAGGGTGTCGAAGGCAGGGGGCAGGTTCTTCCAGGCGTCGCGCCCGGCGGCGTACTCCTCGTCGGTGAGCAGGCAGGACTCCAGGACCTCGGCGAGCCCCTCGCGGTCCAGGCCCGGCGAGACGAAGACCAGGTGCTGGCAGCAGTCCCCGTGCTCGGGGTGCCAGTCGAGCGCGGCGGCGGCCCGCCGCACCGGCGGCACCATCTCCCAGGCGGCGTCCGGCAGCGAGGCCAGCCACGGCCCCGCGCTCTCCACGCACAGCGCGCCGCCGGCCGCGTCCCAGCCGAGCAGCGTGTCAGGGTGGTCGGCCAGCCAGAACCGGCCGCGGCTGCGGGTCGCCGCACAGGTCAGGTCCTCCAGCGCCTGGTACAGCCGCTCCGGGTGGAAGGGCCGGTCCCGGTGCCATACGAGGGTGGCGACCCCGGCCTCGTCGGCGTCGGTCGGCAGCAGCGCGCAGGACGGGTGCTGGGCCGCGGCCGCCGCCTCGACGTCGAATCCGGCGAGCGCGGCACCCGCCAGGTCCCCATGACCGCTGATCGGGACCTGGCGGGCGGTCGGGTGGAGCTGGGCGAGGAGGGCGCGGTCCTCGTCGTCCGCCTCCGGGGAGTCCGCGAGCGCGAGCACGGGGGCGTATTCGAGCTGGCGGGCCCAGGTGTCGGCGACCGTGCGCTGATCCGTGGCGGCCGCGGCGAGCCCGGCCTCCGTCAGGTCGTCGCCGCTGCCGAGGTAGGGCAGGAGGAGCGCGGGGTCGACGGCCGTGATGACGCCGCTCAGCCGCAGGCCCTCGCCCCCGTGGGCCGCGATCACCTCGGCCATCGCCTTGGGCTCGACGGAGTCCCACAGCTCGACGATCGCCAGCCGCGTGAGCCCGGAGTCCGCGAGCCGCCGCAGCTCGGGCACCAGGTCCTCGCGCAGGGCGCAGCACGCACAGTCGTCGACCAGCGGCGCGTCTCCGGTGGAGAGCACGCCGCCGGTGTCGCGCACGGTGCGGACGACGGTGCCGTGCACCGCCGTCGACAGGTCGTGGTGGAGCGCCACGCTTCCCGGCACGGCGGCCAGGAGGCGCTCGACGGTTTCCTTGCGGGCGTCGGAGTGGAGACCGGCGACGATGGCGACGTCCATCGGATTCGGGTCCATCGGGGTCACCGGGCGCCGTAGCGGCGCTCGAAGCGCTCGACTCGGCCCGCCGTGTCCAGGACCTTGGCGGTGCCCGTGTAGAAGGGGTGACTCGCGGAGGAGACCTCGACGTCGACGACGGGGTAGGTGCGCCCGTCCTCCCATTCGACCGTCTTCTCGCTGGTCGCGGTCGAGCGGGTGAGGAAGGCGAAGCCGGCGGACTTGTCGCGGAAGACGACGGGGCCGTACGGCGGGTGGATGTCCTTGCGCATGACGGTCAGCGCTCCTCTCGGAAATCGACGTGACGCCCGACGACCGGGTCGTACTTGCGCAGCGTCATGCGATCGGGGTCGTTACGGCGGTTCTTGCGGGTCACGTACGTGTAGCCGGTGCCGGCGGTGGACCGGAGCTTGATGACGGGGCGGAGTTCGTTGCGAGCCATGCCGCTAGTGTATGAAAATGAATCCCGTTTTCAAAACGGCTTCACGAGGGCCCGCCGGAGGGTCCTCGGCTCCACGGGGCCCGACGGAGGGTCCCTGCTCCACGAGGCCCGCCGGAGGGTCCCGTCACCACGACCGAGAGGTGCGTCACCATGTCCGCCCACTGCCAGCTGACCGGCGCCATGCCGGGCTTCGGCAACCAGATCTCCCACTCGCACCGGCGCACATCGCGCCGGTTCGACGTGAACGTCCAGCGCAAGCGGTACTGGCTGCCGAGCGAGGGCCGTCACGTACGGCTGCGGCTGAGCGCCAAGGGCATCAAGACCGTCGACTCCATCGGCGTCGAGGCCGCGGTCGCCAGGATCCGTGCGCGTGGGGTGAGGGTCTGATGGCCAAGAAGAGCAAGATCGCGAAGAACGAGAAGCGGCGCGAGATCGTCGCGCGGTACGCCGCGCGGCGGGCCGAGCTGAAGGAGATCCTGCGCAGGCCCTCGACGGACGAGCCCGAACGGCGCGCCGCGCAGGCGGAGTTGGCGCGGCAGCCGCGGGACGCGAGTGCGACGCGCGTACGCAACCGGGACAGCGTGGACGGTCGTCCGCGCGGCTACGTGGGGAAGTTCGGCCTTTCCAGGGTGAAGCTGCGTGACCAAGCGCACGCCGGATTCCTCCCCGGGGTGCGCAAGTCGTCCTGGTAGCTTGGCGCGCGATTCACCGGCCTGGTTCTAGGGGGATGTCAGTGCGCACGCACGTCCGGAACGTACGTATCGGTGCCGCGGCGGCGGGTCTTGTCGCCGCCCTGGTCCTGACCGGTTGCAGCAGTGACGGCGGCGACGGTGGGGACGGGGGCAAGGACAAGGGCTCGGCGGGTGCGTCCGCCGGGGCCGACGGCTCGGACGGTTCGGACGCGTCGGACGCGTCGGACGGATCCGGGAAGCCGGACGAGGGTGCGGATTCCGGGGCGGATTCCGGGGCGGAGGAGGGCGGCTCCGAGGGCAGCTGGGTCGCCACCGCCGGCGGGAATCCGCTGGCCCTGGTGATCGCCGGGAAGCAGGCGACGCTGCTCGGCGAGAACGTCCTGTGCAGCGGGACCGCCGGTGCCGACACGATTCGACTCAAGTGCGCCAAGGGCGACTCGGACCGTACCGAAGGCACGGTCGAGTCGGTCGACGGGACGTCGATGACGGTCTCGTGGAAGGGCGCGGGCAAGGACCAGTTCACCCGGACCAAGGGCGGAAAACTGCCGGAGGGCCTGCCTACGGCAGGAATTCCGGAGTCCTGAGGCTCAGGCCGCGACGACAGCGGCGCGGCTAGCGGGTCGTGGGACCCCGAGAGGGGCCCTGCGGCCCGCTTTCTGTTGGGCCTGGGGGGTCCGCTGCCCCTGGTGGGGTGGCGGTATCAGTTTGCGTGCTGGTGGTGTTTTTTGGCGTTCTTGTGGTGGCGGTGGTGGAGGAGGTCTCCGAGCCGTCCACCAGCATGGGGGGCGGTGCGGTGTCCAGGGCGTCCGACAGTTCCTCCAGGGTCTTGAGGAGGAGGCCCGCTCCCCTGCGTACGACCCGGTCGGGGACGCCCTCGCCGTCCCACGCGTCGAGCGCCTCGCGGACGGCGTTCCACTTCGGGACGCGGCGTTCGCGTACGGCTTTCGCGCCGTCCTCGGTCGCCTTGCGGAGGGCTTGGGCGAGGCGCTCGGCCGCGGGGACGGGGGTGGCGTCGCGGTCCGGGAGGTGGGCTTCCATCAGCATGGCCACGCGGCCGAGTTGGGCGAGGGCGTCCTCGGCGTCGGCGGCCGCGGCGCGGGAGAGGCCGCGGTGGCGTACCGGTTCGTGCTTGGCGCGGGCGGCGGCTTCCTGCCAGGCGATGCGTGCGTCACGGGCGGCGAGCAGGGCCTCGCGGACGTCGGGGCAGGACTTGCCGACGGGGTCGGCGTAGCGGCTGACGACGGCGGCGGCGTACCGGCCGTCCGCGGCCAGCCAGTCGGCGAGGCGGTTGCGCAGGCGGGGGGTTTCCCAGGCCGGATACACGGCGTACGCGATCATCGCGAGGACGCCGCCGAGGAGCGTGAGCACGACGCGTTCCGGCACGGTCTGCGTCCACTGCTCGCCGCCCATGCCGAGCAGGAACACGACGTACGCGGCGACGCAGGCCTGGGCGGCGACCTGGCCCGTGCGCATCAGGAGATACATCATCCCGGCGCAGAGGACGGCGAGGGCGGCGGAGAGGCCGGTGCCGGGGTCGGCCAGTTGCACCAGGCCGGTGGCCAGGGCGACGCCGACGAGTGTGCCGCCGAAACGGGCGACCGCGCGGGAGTACGTCTGCGAGAAGTCCGGCCGCATCACCATGACGGAGGCCATGGGGGCCCAGTACCCGTGTCCGAGGGGAAGCCAGGTCCCCAGCAGATACCCGGCGGCGGCCACCGCGGTGACCCGGATGGCGTGCCGGGTGACGGGAGATTCATGCCGCCGCCGCAACTCGCCCCGCATGGCCCGAAGAGCGGCGGGGAGCAGCGCGGGGAAGGTGGGGCGGAGGAGGGGGTTGGGGTTGGGGGTGGGGTTGGGTTTGGGGTTGGGGGAAGGGGCGGGGGCGGGAGTACTTGGCGTGGCGCCCGGAGGGGCTGGGTCTGGGGTTGAGGCTGGGTCTGGAGTTGGGGCTGGGGTTGGGGATGAGGTTGGGGATGGGGAGGCCTGTGGGGGTGGGGCGGGGGCCGTGCGGGGGCCTGGGTCCGTGGGGGTTGCCTCGGTCGCAGGGTGGGGGGTGTTCGCGGGGGGCTTGGCTTCTGGGGTGGGTTTTGTGGTGAGGCTTGCTGCCTTTTCGGGAGGCTTGCCTGCCGTTTCGAGTACGTCGCGCAACAGTGCCGCCAGGCGTTTCGCCGCTCTCTGGGCCGGGCCCGTGAGGATCGTCCCCGTGTCCGGGGTCCGGAGCGTCGCCACCGCCGCGGGCGGGATCTTCACCGGTTCACCCTTCCGGATCGCCCGGGCCGCCGCGTCCAGGATCGTGCCGGCCGCCGCGAGGATCTCCCGTACGCGATCGCGTTCGGCACCTTCCTCCGGTACGCCCACCGCCGGGTCGGCCAGGGAGGCGAGCACCGGGCGGATGCGTTCCGCCACGCCCCGGGCGCCGTGGAGTTCGGCGGGGCGGGTGCGGGCCTGGCGCGGGGTGACGGTCGCCGCGTCACGGGCCGCCATCAGGGGTTCCGGGTCGAAGTCGGCGTGAGGGTCGTGGCGCAGGCGGCGGGCGTAGTCGGCCTCGGCCGCGAGCGCGTCGGCGAGGGCATCCCGGTGGGCGCCCCATCTGCGTACGGGAAAAAGGACCACGAGGGCGGCCTGGACGGCACCGCCCACCACCATCATCGCCGCGTGCCCGGCCGCGGCGGCCAGGGAGCCGGGGAGGGTGACCGTGACCAGCATGATCGCCACGTTGGACGAGGCGATGATGCCGATGGTCGGCCCGGCGGCCCAGCTCAGACCCGAGAGGAAGGTCCAGAGGGAGAGGAGCGCGAGGAAGAGGAGGAGATGCGACCCGGTGAGGTAGCCGAGGAAGGTGGAGACGGCGAGGCTCGTGCCGGAGGCCAGGGCCAGTTCCGGGCGGGGGCGCCAGCTGCGCTGGAAGGTGGCGATGGCCGCCTGGAAAGCGCCGAAGGCCGAGCTGGCGGCCACGGCGGGCCCGAAGAGGGCGAGGCTCACGCCGATGATGACGGCGAGACCGGCCGCGCCGCGCAGCGCGATGAGGGGTTCGAGTCGCTTCCGCTCGACGGTCAGCCCCGAGCGGGTGGTCTCCTTCAGCGCTCGGAGCCAGGTCACTCTGTGATGATACGGGGCAAATGGGGCGAGCTGTCGTGCCTGGCCTGGCCAGTACCGGCTAGCGCTGGCCAGCACCCGTACTGCTCGCTCGGTGCCGGTCGGGGTCGGCAGGTGCCGGCCGGTGTCGGCCTGTGCCGGTCGGTGCCTGCGGGTCTCGGCCGGCGCATCCCCCGCACCAGGGGGCAGGACCCCTACGGGAGCCGGGGGCGGCCGGGGGCAGGGCCCCTACGGGAGCCGGGGGCGGCCGGGGGCCATGTGTGCCTCGTCGGCGGCGGCCGTACCGCGCGTCCAGCCTTCATGGTCCGTGGCACCCCGTACCCGGGTCGTGGTGGTCTGCGGGAACATGCGCTCGGTGTGCGACGTGACGGCCACGTCCCTGGCGGCCAGGACCGGCAGCAGCTCGCCCGCGTCCGGCGACTCCACGGTGACGTCCTGCGCCGCGGCGGCGAGACGCGCGCCGAGGCGGTTCGCGTACGCCAGCAGGAAGGCCTGACGGAACGTCTTCGTACGCTTCCGGCCGCCCGCCCGCGCCCCCGCCTCAGCCTTCGTCATCGCGGCGGTGCCCTGCACGAGGAGGGAGGTGTGGAGGAGCTCGACCACTTCGAGGTCGGGCTCGAAGCCGACGACGGTCGAGAAGCCGTACGCCTCGTTCCACACCGCGCGGCAACGGTTCGCGGTGGCCACCACGTCCAGAAGGATCGCCTTGGCGGTCTCGTACGGGGCGTCCACGCCGATGCGGCAGGCGCCGGGGGTGTCCTTGGCGTGCGTGCGGGACGCGAGCAGGGCCTCGTCGATGGTGTGCCGGGCCATCAGCTCCTGCGCCTTGGCGGTGAGCGCCTCCGCCTCCTCGGGGAACCCGGTGGCCTCGGCCTTGGCCAGGAGCGCACGGATCCGGCCGAGGATGCGGGGCTCCTCGTGGCCGGGGGGCGGGGGCGCGTGCAGCGGGGCGCCGGGGGCAGGGCCGACGGGCTCGATCGCGGGGAGGCGCAGGAGGAGGCGGTAGAGGGCGAGGGTGGTGGTGGCCTGGGAAAAACGGTCGGGCTTGGGACCGGCCCCCCGAGCCGGGCGCCCGGCATTCGAGCCGGCCGGGTCGGAGCGGCGGGGGCTCGGGCCGCCGGCCCGGGCGGAGCGGCGGGGGTTCGGGCCGGCCTTCTCGGAGCGACCGTGGGGTGCATCCGCTCGGCCTGGGTGGGCCTCGGGATGGGGGTGGGGGTAGGGGTGAGGGTGGAGGTCTGTCAGGGGGGCGAGCTCGGCCAGCTGTGCGTTCCAGCGGGGCGGAAGCGTGTCGCCGTACCGCCTGGTCTCCGTGGTGATCAGCTCGGCGGCGAGCTGTGTCTGGTGGGCGCGGTCGGTGCCGTGCGCGATCTCGTCCTGAGCGCGGCCGACCATGCGTATGACGTCCGCCGGCTGCCAGCCCCGCTCCCACGCCCGGCGGACCAGCTCCTCGCCCCTGCGCCACAGTTCCGCGTCGGCGTCGGCGTCGGGGGCGGCGGCGAGGAGGGACGCACCGGTGTCGAGACCCTCGTCGCCGTCCGCGTACAGCGCTGCCGCGAACGCCTTGTCGATCACCTCGGTCACCGGATCCATGGGTCAAGGGTATGGCTGGCCCTACCCCCGAGACGCCCCCCAGTGGTCGTGCCGGGCGGGGCCGGGGGCGGTTGGGTTGAGGCATGACCTCAACTGCCGTACGGCTCACCGCCGTCCGCCGCCAGTACCGTGACGTGACCGCTCTGGACGGCGTCGACCTCGCGATACGTGCCGGTACCTTCACCGCGATCATGGGGCCGTCAGGCTCCGGCAAGTCGACGCTGTTGCAGTGCGCCGCCGGGCTCGACCGGCCGACGTCCGGGACGGTCGAGGTGGGCGGCACGGAGCTGACGGGCCTGAGCGAGCGGCGGCTGACCCTGCTGCGCAGGGACCGCATCGGCTTCGTCTTCCAGTCCTTCAACCTCCTTCCGTCGCTGACCGCCGCCCAGAACGTCGCCCTGCCGCCACGGCTCGCGGGCCGCAGGCCCTCGCGTACGGAGGTACGGGACGCGCTGGGCCGGGTGGGGCTCGCCGACCGCGCCCGGCACCGGCCGGGAGAGCTCTCGGGCGGCCAGCAGCAGAGGGTCGCGCTGGCACGGGCGCTCGTCACGCGCCCGGCGGTGCTGTTCGGGGACGAACCGACGGGCGCGCTGGACACGACGACCAGCCGTGAAGTGCTGCTGCTGTTGCGGGAGTTGGTGGACGGGGAGGGTCAGACGACGGTGATGGTGACGCACGACCCGGTGGCGGCGTCACACGCGGACCGCGTGGTGTTCCTGGTGGACGGCAAGGTGACGGACGAACTCCAGGACCCGAGCGCGGGGAAGGTGGCCCACCACATGGCAGCACTCGAACCACGGGTGCGGGGGTCCGTTGCGCCAGGGGCGGGCCCGGGCGCTGGCGCTGAGGAAGGTGCGGGTGCTGGCGCAGGCGCGGGCGTTGGGGCAGGTGCTGGCGCGGGAGCGGGTGCGGGTGCTGGCGCAGGCGCTCGGGCGGGTGCGGGCGCAGGGGCGGGTGCAGGCGCAGGCGCTCGGGCGGGTGCAGAGGCAGGCGCTCGGGCGGGTGCAGGCGCTGGGGCAGGTGCAGGTGCTGGCGCAGGTGCAGGCGCTGGCACAGCAGCAGGCACAGGCGCGAGTGCTGATGCAGGCGCAGACGCAGACCTTGGCGCAAGCATCGCCGCAGGCACGGGCACAGCCGCAGCCGCAGGCACCGGCACCGGCACCGGCACACCCGCAGCCGGGGGCGCAGGCGCCAGTGCCCGGGGCGGCGTGGGGATCGTGGGTGCGGCATGATCTTTCTTGCCTCTCTCCGCTCCCGTTGGACCGGCCTGCTCGGAGCCTTCGTCGCTGTCGCGCTCGGCGTGGCACTCACCGCCGCCATGGGGCTCGGGCTCGCGTCGACGTTCAGCGCTCCGGAGCGGGACCCCGTGCGGTTCGCCGGGTCACCCGTGGTCGTCATGGGGCAGAACACCCTGACCGTCCCGGTACGGCGAGGCCCGGACACCGCCCACGTATCGAAGCCGCTCGCTCATCCACACCCTGTGGACATCGAACTTCTGCGCGACCTCCGCCGCCTCGGCGAGGTACGGCTGGACGGGGCGAAAAGAGATGCGGTGGGGGTGAATGCCCCGGTTGACGACGTACGGGACGTCGTCGCGCAGCGGGCCCGCGTCCTGACCGGAGGCGAACGCCGGCTCGCCGATCCGGAACCGGCGCGGGACGCGGAGGCCCTGGTGGCCGTGAACTCGTTCCTCGGCACGGCGGGCGGAGTGTCCGCGTTCGTGTCCGTCTTCGTCACCGCATCCACCTTCGCCTTCGTCGTGGCCCTGCGGCGGCGCGAGTTCGGGCTGCTGCGGATGGCCGGAGCGACTCCGGGGCAGGTCAGCAGGACACTGCTCGCCGAGGCCCTCGCCGTGGGCGTCCTGGCCTCCGCGACCGGCTGCGCGCTGGGGGCCTGGGGCGCACCCCTGCTCGCCGAAGCGCTGGTCGACGCGGAGATCGCTCCGGAGTGGTTCGGGATCGGCGGGGCGGTATGGCCGTACCACCTGGCCTTCTGGGTGGGCGTGACGGTGGCCTTCTCGGGGGCGTGGATCGCCTCGCGGCGGGCGGGGCGCGTGGGTCCCGTCGAGGCGCTGCGGGACGCGTCCGTCGACAGCGGGGTCATGCCGTGGAGCCGGCGGATCGTGGGCGGCGCGCTGCTGGCGGCAGGTCTCGGGCTGCTGGGCTGGACGCTGTGGAGCGATCCGTCCTCGCTGATGAAGCGGAAGACGTACACGACCCAGCCGATGATCCTCATCACCGCCCTCGCCGCCCTCACCCCGCTGCTCGTACGCCCGGTCCTGCGCGTCGTCCGCCTCCCGGGAGCGATCGGGCTCCTGGTCCGCGAGAACTCCGCCGCGTCCGTCCGCCGCACCGCGGCCGTGGCCGCACCGGTCCTGGTGACGGTGGCTCTGGCCGGCTCGCTGCTGGGCTCGGCACAGACGACGGGCAAGGCCAGGGCGGAGGAGGCGCGCCAGCGCACGGGGGCCGAGCTGGTGGTGACGGGTGACGGCGGCTTGGGGCCGTCGCCGGAGGAGCAGGTGCGGGGCGGGAGGAAGGTCGAGGGGGTGGCGGAGGTGGCCGCGTCCGCTTCCACCGCCGTGTTCGTACGGGAGGAAGGCACCGCGCTCATCCGGTCGGAGGCACGAGCCGTGAGCGATCCGGCCGCGTTCGCCTCGGTCTCACGGCTACCGGTGGTGGCGGGGGACGTACGCGATCTCGACGACCGGTCGATCGTCGTCAACGAGGAGTGGGAACGGCGACGGGTGGGCGAACGGGTCGACGTCTGGCTCGGGGACGGCAGGCCCGCACGGCTCCGGATCGTCGCGGTCCTCGCGCGGGGTACGGGCGACAACGGCGCCTACGTCACGTCGGCGAACGCGGGAGCCGGGGCGGCGGTGGACCGCGTCGACGTGGGGCTACAGGAGAGGGCGGACCGGGAGACGGTGGCGAGCGCCCTGCGGGAGCGGGTCAAGGGCGAGGCGGAGGGCAGGGGCAGGGACGGGACCGGGGCAGGGGCCGGGGCCGAAGTCCAGGTGCGGACCGCGGAGGAATGGCTGGCGGACACACACCCGCCGACCAAGCGGCAGACGCGGCTGGGGCTGCTGGTACTGCTGGGCATCGCCTTGGTCTACACGTCCATCTCCCTGGCGGGGACGCTGCTGATGGCGACCTCGGTACGGGGCCCTGAGCTGCGCGCGCTGCGGATGGCCGGGGCGACGCGGAGGCAGGTGCGGCTGGTGATCGCCGGGGAGTCGCTGCTGGCGGTGGCGGTGGGCACGGCTCTGGGCCTCGCGGTGACCCTGCTGAACCTCGGCACGCTGAGCGCGGGCCTGTCCCGCTTGTCGGCTCCCGCGGGGGTTGCGGTGCCGTGGGACATGGTGGGGCTGGCCGCGGGGGTCTGCGCGGCTGTGGGGGCCGGGGCCGGGGTCCTGGGGTTGCGCCACCGCTGAGGCCGACGTTCGGTCGGGGACGAGGGGTCGTGGGGAGGCAACTACGGGGCAATCGGGCGGGTGGGCGGGAAAGGCCTGTTCGGTACGAGGAAGTCTGCGGGGCAATCGGGCCCGCGGAGGGGGGCGGCACCGCCCAGCAGGGGAGAGCGAGGAACTGCCCCGCAGCGAAGGCCCGCCCCGCGGCAAGAGGAACCGTTCCGCCGGCCGCCAAGGCCTCAGCTGTCGCCGCCCTCGTCGATGAGCCTCCGTACCTCCCGATCCACCAGCCCCAACCGCGCCTCGGCGACCAACGGCACCGCCCGCCGCTGCCGCCGCGCCTCCTGGACGTCGATGTCGACCGTCACCAGCCCCGCCTCCCACTTCGGCGCCTGCGCGACGACCGTTCCCCGCGGGTCCACCACGCGCGAGCCGCCCCAGAACGTGGCCCCGTTCTCGTTCCCGACCCGGTTCACGAACACCACCCAGCACTGGAGCATGCGGGCCGTGTACGACAGCAGCGTGTCCCAGTACAGGCCCGTGTCCATCGCCTCGGGATCCAGGCCCGCCGCACTGTTCGTCGGCACGATGATGACCTCGGCACCGTCCTGCACGGCCAGCCACGGGAGCACCGGCTGCCAGGCGTCATTGCAGACGAGCGTCGCGGCACGCCCGTGCCCACCCGGCAGGTCGTACGCGCGCAGGTGCTGACCCGGGCTGACGTGCTTGCGCTCCTCCCAGGCCAGATAGTTCGGCAGGTACAACTTCCGGTGGGCATGGAGGAGTTGGCCCTCCGCGTAGTACGCGGACGTGTTGTACGCGCGCAGACTCGTGTGCTCGTGCAGGCCGACGACGACATCGGGCCCGGCGGTGGAGAGGTCCATCAGGCGCCGGTCCGTCGTCTCCAGCGACGTGTCCCGCTTCAGTCCGCCCAGGTGGTACCCGTGCAGGCTCAGCTCGGGGAAGACGACGAGGTCGGCGCCCTGCGCCGCCGCCCGGCCGATCTGGTCCCTGGCCTGCGCGAGGTTCTCGTCCACCTCGCCGAGGACGCAGTCGGTCTGCGCAAGGGCCACTCTCATGGCTCCGAGCCTCGCAGCGCCGCCCGTCCCCCGCACGTCGGGAAGCCCGTACGTGCCCCTCCCCTCCCACATGACCCAAGTGACCCACGCAACCCACGCAAGCCACGCACCCCAAGTGACCTAAGCGCCCCAACCGCCCCAAGTGACCCAAGCGCCGGGTCGCCCGTACGTGACTACGTGACGAGTCGGCCGGCCGCGACAGACCGCCGACCACGGCCAGACCTACGCCAGCCCCACCCCCTTAAGCCTCCTGCTCCCCCACCATCCCCCTCCGCCCCACGAACCGCCCTCCGCCGCATTGTCAGTACCTGCTGACACACTCAGACGCATGACCGAAAGGTGGGCCCTCGCCGCCACCGAGGCCGGTGGCGCCACCCTTGCCCCCCTCGGGGAAGACGGCCTGCCCTCGGGCCCGGTCCGGCACGAAGCGGACCTCGCGAGGGCCGTGCGCGACCGGCCCGACGCGAGCCGCTGGGTCTGGCGGTCCACCGCGGAGATCTATCCCGCCCTGCTCGCGTCGGGCGTCCGGGTGGACCGGTGTTACGACGTCGAGGACGCCGAGCTGCTCCTCCTCGGTCACGAGGGCCGCCTCGGCGAGCCCCGCTCGGCCGCGGCCGCCTGGGCCCGGCTGCACAACGCCCCGGTGCCGGCCGATCCACCCCCCAGAGCCGCCGCACCCGGCGCCCAGGACTCCCTCTTCGAGCCCTCCCCCGTGACGCCTCTGCCCTTCGACGCCCTCCTGGAGGTGTATGCCGCGCAGCAGCGAAGACACGAGGCCGCCGAGCACCCCGGCAGGATGCGGCTGCTCACGGCGGCCGAGTCGGCGGGCATGCTGGTGGCCGCCGAAATGAACGTCGCGGGCCTGCCCTGGCGCGCCGACGTCCACCACGCCCTGCTCACCGACCTCCTCGGCGAGCGGTACGCGGGCGGCGGCAGGAACGCGGGCGCGGCCGAGCCACGCCGCCTCGCCGAGCTGGCCGACGAGGTCTCCGCCGCCTTCGGCCGCCGCGTCCGCCCCGACCTGCCGAACGACGTCATCAAGGCCTTCGCGCAGGCCGGGATCCGGATCAAGTCAACCCGCCGCTGGGCGCTGGAGGAGATCGATCACCCGGCGGTGCGCCCCCTCATCGAGTACAAGAAGCTGTACCGGATCTGGACGGCTCACGGCTGGAGCTGGCTCCAGGACTGGGTGCGCGACGGCCGCTTCCGGCCGGAGTACACCCCGGGCGGCACGGTCAGCGGCCGCTGGACGACGAACGGCGGCGGCGCGCTCCAGATCCCCAAGATCATCCGCCGTGCGGTCGTCGCCGACCCCGGCTGGCGGCTCGTCGTCGCCGACGCCGACCAGATGGAGCCGCGGGTCCTCGCCGCGATCTCGCGCGACCGGGGCCTGATGGAGGTGGCCGGGAGCCATGAGGATCTGTACACGCGCCTCTCGGACCGCGCGTTCTCCGGCGACCGCGACCACGCCAAGATCGCCCTGCTCGGCGCGGTGTACGGACAGACGTCGGGCGACGGCCTGAAGAACCTCGCGGCACTGCGCCGCAGATTCCCTGCGGCGGTCGCGTACGTGGACGACGCGGCGAAGGCGGGCGAGGAGGGCCGTCTCGTACGGACGTGGCTGGGCCGGACGAGCCCGCCGGTGGCCGGAGCGGAGGACTTCGACGAGGCGGGCATCCCGCAGGAGGAGCCCGCGCCCTCGCCCGACCCGTCCTCGTCGTCCTCCTCGTCCGACGGTGAGTTCACTCCGGGGTACGCCTCCAGCAACACCCGGGCCCGCGGCCGTTTCACCCGTAACTTCGTCGTCCAGGGCAGCGCCGCCGACTGGGCCCTGCTGATGCTGGCCGCGCTGCGCCGGTCCATCGCCTCGGCCGGACTCCGCGCGGAGCTGGTCTTCTTCCAGCACGACGAAGTCATCGTGCACTGCCCGCAGGAGGAGGCCGAGGCGGTCACGGAGGCGATCCGCGCGGCCGGAGACCTGGCGGGCCGCATCACGTTCGGCGATACGCCGGTGCGGTTCCCGTTCACCGCGGCCGTGGTGGAGTGCTACGCGGAGGCGAAGTAACCCACCCCCCGGGGGTGCTCCCCGAGTGCGTCAGCTCGCCCGCGACGTCTCCGCCAGCAAGCTTTTCAGCTCGCCGACCACCTCGCTGCTGTCCGTGCCGTCCAGGGACTTGAGCGCCGACTCCCACTGCGCGTACGCCTCTTCGGCGCGTCCCTCCGCGTACAGCAGCAGCCCCCGCTGATGGCGGGCCAGGCCCGCCATGTGGGCGTCGGCCCGCTGCTCCGCGCGCTCCAGGAGGTCGGCGCACTCGCGCTCGGCGTCCTGCGTGCGGGACGTCTCGCGCAGGGCGCGGACCATGCCGAGGCGCACCTTGGACTCGTTGTGCCAGTCCTCGGCGACGCCGTGGATGCGCAGGCTCTCCTCGAAGTGCCGCAGCGCCACGTCCGGTTCGCCGAGCGCGAGATAGGCCTTGCCCATGTCGCAGTGCACCTCCTGGCGCAGGCCGTCGTGCCCGAGGGTCTCGCCGATCGCCAGGCTTCTCTCGTAGTAGGAGATCGCGGCGCGTGCGTCGGTGTGCTCGTAGACGTTGCCCAGGGTGCTCAGCGCGAACGCCTCGCTCAACGGGTCGTCCATGGCCGTGGCCAGATCCAGGCTCTGGCGCAACGCCTCGGCCGACTCCTCGTACCGGCCGAGCGCTTCCAGGAGGAGCCCGCGGTTGATGACGCCCCGGTGGACGCACGACATGCGGTCCAGCCGCCGCCACAGGTCGAGGGCCTCGTCGATCAGGTCGAGCGCCGTACCGCTGCGGCCCGACACGTAGTTGAGCCCCGCGAGATCGGTGAGGGCCTGGGCCTCCGCCGCGGTGTCCTCCCAGTGACGGGCCGCGGTCACGGCGAGGCGGTTCAGGAGGCCCGCCTCCGCCAGCCGGCCACGGCGTTTGAGGTACGAGAAGAAACAGCGGACCAGCACGGGGAGCAGGGCGGAGTCGCGGCCGTGGCGGTCGGCGAGGGCGATGACGTTGGCGAGCTCGGTGTCGCCCCAGGCGAAGGCGTCTTCGGTGGTCATCGGCAGTACGGCCGGGACGGGGCGGTCGTCGTGGGGATGGGCATCGCAGGAACGGGTGTCCTGGCGGCCCTCGGGGGTGGGGAGGGGGAGCAGTTGGTCGGGGAGGTCGCCGAGGCGGTCGTCCCGGTCGAGCCCCCCGGGCATGATCGCGAACAGGGTCTGGAGCGCCGACTCCGCGTACCAGCGCAGCGCCGACTCCACGACGTCCGCCGCTCCCGCCTCGTCCTGGTGAGCGGTCTCGCGCGCGAAGTCGCGTACGAGGTCGTGCGGGGCATAGCGGCCGTACGCCGTCTCGTCGAGGAGCGCGACGTCGACGAGCCGGTCGAGCGCGGCCCCCGCGCGCCATTCCTCGACGCCCAGCAGACGGGCGACGAGCTGGACTCCGTACGCCGGGAGGTCGAGGGCGCCGATCGCGGCGAGAGCGGCGGCCGCGTCCCGGTCGGACTCGCGCTCGGAGGTGCGCAGCGCGTCCAGGGCCACGGCCAGCGAGCGGCGGACGCTCAGGTCGTCGTGCTCCAGGTGGTGCAGGCGTCCGCCGCTGACGGTGAGGAGTTCGGCGAGCGCGTCCGGGGTGAGCGCGCGGCGGGCGGCGAGCCGGGCCGCGATGATGCGCAGGGCCAGCGGGAGGCGGCCGGCGAGTTCGACCAGGGGGTGCCCCGCGTCGAGGCCCGCGCGCCCGGAGACGGCACGCAGCAGGGCGACGCTGTCCCCTTCGGAGAGCGGCTCCAGCGGGAAGCGGCCGGCGCCGTCGAGCGCGGTGAGCGGAGACCGGCTGGTGACGATGACCGCGCAGCCGGGTCCCGCGGGCAGCAGCGGCCGTACCTGCGCGGCGGTCGCCGCGTCGTCCAGGACCAGGAGGGTACGGGTGGGCGCGAGCAGCGAACGGAGCAGCGCGGCTGCGGCGTCCGGGTGTTCGGGACTGTGCGCCGACTCGACCCCGAGATCCCGGAGCAGGGCCGCGAGGGCCTGGGCGGGGGTGAGGGGCGTCATGCCGGGGGTGGCCCCGCGCAGATTGACGTAGAGCTGCCCGTCGGGGAAGTGCTCGCGCAGACGGTGCGCCACGTGCAGGGCAAGGGCACTTTTCCCTACGCCCGCCATGCCGGAGAGGACGGCTACGGGGGGCGTGGTGGGGGTGGGAGCAGGGAGGGGGGCGGGGGTGGGCGTGCGGATGGAGGTGGGGGTGATGGTGGGGCTGGTGGCGCTGGGGGCGCTGGGGGGTGCGGGGGTGGGCTCGGCGGTGGCGGGCGTTGCGTCGGTGAGCGCGGCGGTGCCGAGCGCTGCGGTGCCGAGCGCCGCGGTGCCGAGCGCTGCGGTGCCGAGCGCCGCGGTGCCGAGCGCTGCGGTGCCGAGCGCTGCGGTGCCGAGCGCCGCGGTGGCGAGCGGGTCTACGCCGGAGCTGCTGCTCTGCCCCGCGAGAAGCTGCGCGAGGGACCGCACCACTTCTTCCCGGCCGGTGAAGTGGGGCGGGGAAGGCGGGAGTTGGGCGGGGCGAGTGGCCGCACGGGTGAGGAACGTGGCACCGGCCCCAGCGGGACCGGAGCCTGCGGGAGAGGGCATGGCGGGGCTTGGGGTATGGGCCGGCTGGGAGCCTGGGCCGCTGGACGGCTGCGAGCCCGAGCCGGCGGACGACTGCGAGCCCGAGCCGGCGGACGGCTGGGAGCCCGAGCCGGAAGCCGTCCGAGAATCAGGGCCGGAAGGCGCCTGAGAATCAGGGCCGGAAGGCGCCTGAGAATCAGGGCCGGAAGGCGCCTGAGATACCAGGCGGGAAGACGTCTCGGAGCCCAGGCCGAGAGGCACCGGCGAACCCGAGCCGGTGGACACCGGCGGTTCCAAGGCAAGGTTCGAGGCATCGGCACCTGGGCCCGAGACCGCCGCATCCCCCTCCGCGGAAGAACCGGCCGGCACACTCTCCGAAGCGGAGCCCGACGGGCCACCCCCGGGAGCAGAGACCGCCGGAGTATCCCTGGGAGCAGAGACCACCGGAGCACCCCCGGGAGCGGAGACCACCGGGCCACCCCCGGAAGCAGAGACCACCGGGCCACCCCCGGAAGCAGAGACCATCGGAGCACCCCCGGGAGCGGAGACCACCGGGCCACCCCCGGAAGCAGAGACCACCGGAGCACCCCCAGGGGCGGAGAGCACCGAAACCCCCTCACCAGCGGAGCCCACCGCAGCACCCACCGCAGCACCCCCCGCCCCACCCCCCGCAGGCTCCTGCAAGACCTCGCGATGGGCTTCCCGGATCGAGGCGCCCGGTTCCACGCCCAGTTCTTCGATCAGGCGGTGGCGCAGTTCGCGGTGGACGGCGAGGGCCTCCGCCTGGCGGCCCGTGCGGTGCAGGGCCAGCATCAGCTGCCGGTGGAAGTTCTCCCGCAAGGGATACTCGGCGACCAGTTCCGCCAGTTCCGGCACGAATCCCCCGCCACCGGCCCCGGACGCGAGTTCCGCGTCGTACCGGAATTCGAGGGCGAGGAGCCGCGCCTCCTCCAGGCGCGGTACGAGCGCGTGCCCCGTGGCATCCGCCGGCAGCCCGCCCAGCGGCGTGCCGCGCCACAGGCCGAGCGCGCCGGACGCGGCACGCGCACAGCCGTCCCAGTCACGCTCGGCGTGCGCGGCCCGCGCCTGCGCCACCAGCTGTTCGAAGACCCGTACGTCCAGCTCGCCGTCGGCCACCCGCAGCCGGTACCCCGGAGGCACCGCCCGCAGCCGCTCCGGGTCGTCCAGGAGCCGGCGCAGCCGCGTCACGTGGTTCTGCAGCGAGGCGCGCGCCGACGCGGGCGGTGTGCCGCCCCACAGTGCGTCCTTGAGGGCGTCGACGGAGACCACCCGGCCCGGTTCGAGCAGCAGCGCGGCAAGGAGGGCACGCCCCTTGGCACTCTGCACGGGCTGCGGCTCACCGTCGGCGTCGTACACGGCAGGCGCGCCCAGGAGCCCGAACCGCAACCCGTCGCCCCGCACGTCCACGCCATCTCCCGCCAACCGTTGGCCACATGTTAGCGATCGGTTGGCGGACCCTGATGGGATGAATACATCGGGCCCGGCCCCGCCGGTACTCGCGCGCAACGCGTAACTCGGGGGAGTGTCACCGTTGCGGCCGGGCCCGCTCAGCTTCTGCGAGGTACCTTCAACTTCCCTCCAAGTGCAGGGAGTTGAGGTGCTCGCGGGCCATGGGCCACCGCACACCCTTCTCCGTACCCCCGCGCGCCGCACCGCATCACGGACCTCGGCCACACGCCCGGAGTCCCGGATTCCGGCGCCAGGTACTCACCGATCAAGCACCATTCGCCCATGGATCGACCACGTTTTGCCCACGACTCGTTCACGCGAGCGAACCCGGCGACGCCCCCCTGGCGCAATATCCCCCGGTAGCGCCCCTAATGGCCCGCCGCCCCCTCAACACCCCCGCCCGCCCCGGCACCCACCCCCGAATCCGCGTCCACACCCGCACCCACACCGCCACCCACATCCGCGTCCGCCGGCACCCGTACCGTGAACACCGCCCCCTCCCCCGGCGCGCTCCCCACCGTCACCGTCCCCCCGTGCCCCTCCACCAGCTGACGCACGATGGCGAGGCCGAGCCCGCTGCCGCCCGTCGACCGCGTACGCGACTTGTCCGCGCGCCAGAAGCGGTCGAAGACGCGCGGCAGGTCCTCGGGAGCGATGCCGGTACCGGTGTCGGCGACCTCCACCACCACCGCGTCGGACGTGGCCCGGCAGCTGATCGTGACGCTGCCGCCCTCCGGGGTGTGCCGGATCGCGTTGGAGACGAGGTTGCCGATGGCCTGGCGGAGCCGGAGCGGATCGGCAGTGAAACAGGGGTCGCCGACCGTCGTCGCGCTCAGCCGTACGCCCGCCGCCTCGGCACCCGCCTGGTGCGCCGCCGCGACCTGGTCCACCACGTCGGACGCGTGCACGGGCTCGCGGTGCAGCCGGAGCGTACCGGCGTCGGCGGCGGCGAGATCTTGCAGGTCGTTGACGATGTGCTGGAGAAGGACCGCCTCTTCGAGGAGCGAGGAGACCAGTTCCGGATCGGTGGCGACGACGCCGTCCTCGGCCGCCTCCAGCCAGCCGCGGATGTTCGAGAGCGGCGTACGCAGCTCGTGCGCGACGTCACTCACCATGGCCTGGCGCTGATTCTCCAGGGCCTTGCGGTGGGCGGCCATGTCGTTGAACGCCTCGGCGAGCTGGCGGATCTCCCCCGCCGAGCCGGCCGAACGCGCCGTCACGGGTTCGGCCGCCTCCCCCGTCTTCATCCGCTGGGTCGCGGCGGTCAGCGCGCGCAGTGGCCGGGTCAGGCGGGTCGCGGCGAAGGCGGTGACGGCGACGGTCACCGCGAGGATGCCCGCGGAGAGCCCCGCGAGCCGGGTGGTGTTGGCCCCGGAGAGGCTGAACCCGGAGCTCTCGCCCGCGCGGGCCGCCGCCGTGCGCGAACCGTCGGACGCGGTGACGAAGAGGAGCGCGGGCGCGGAGACGTACGGCCCGAGCTGCTCGCGCCGGGCACTGCCCAGACAGGCGGCGGCCTTGGTGTCGGCCACGCGGGCGCCGTCCATCGGATCGGCGGGGACGGGCGATTCGCTGGGGCCGCGCCGGTCGGCGGCACCCCGCGGCTCAGGGCCGTCCGGCTCGACGGGAGTGGCAGCGGGAGCGGGCCCGAAACCAGACTCAGGGGTCGGGGTAGGGGTCGGGGTGGAGGTCGAAGGCGAAGTCGAGGTCAGGGTCGGGGTGGGGGTGGGTTGGGGCTCGGGGGTCGAGGTGAAGGTGGGGACGGGCGGCCCCACCACCCCCGCGGCGGGGCTCGTCCCGCCACCCGACCGCCGCCACGTGAGGTCGAGCTCGACCTTGACGGGCTGCTCCGACCCGCGCCGCAGGCACGCGTTGGTCAGCTCGTTGAGCTGCTTGAGGGCCTTGCTCTCCGTACGGGTGGGGACGACGAGCCTCGTGTCGTTGCAGGTGAAGTCCAGGAACCGGTTCGGGTCGTTGGCCGCCTCGATGCGCGGACGGCCTCCGGGCCCCTGGACGGACCGGGCGACCACCCCGAAGTCGTGCATGCAGCCCACGATGTCGTCGGCCACCTTCGCCAACGTCTCCCGCTCCCGCCCCGAGAGCCGGAAGGGCCCGACCGCGCGCGGATCGATACGGTCGACGCCGTCCTCACCCCCGCTCCCGCTCCCGCCCCCGACCCCACCCCCGGACTCGCTCCCGCTTCCCGCACCCGCGGTCAACGCCCCGTCGACGGCGAGCGGATCCACGACGGCAGAAGCCTTGGACGGCAACTCGGCGCCGGCCTCCCGCGCGCCGCTCCCGCCTCCCTTGCCGTCCTTGTTCCGCGAGTCCGCGATGACGACACGATCCTGGGTGGTCAGGGCGATACGCCGCCCGGTCTGCCGGGCCAGCTCCCGTACGGTCTTCTCGGCGCCCCGCCACCCGGGCGCGGTCGCCGCGAGGCCGAGCAGCTCGTCGTAGACACGCGCGTCGTCGGCGAGGACCTGCCCCTGCTCCTGCCGGATCGCGCCGGAGGTGGTCTGCGCGGCGAGCCAGGCGGTGGCCGCGATCGAGACCACGGAGACGAGCACGGAGACGGCGAGCAGTCGCGGCAGCAGACTCTTGCGGAACGGTATGTCACGCGCCACGGCGAGCCGCCGCCCCGAGAGCCGCGCCGACGGCCGCACCCGTGAGCTTGTAGCCGACGCCGAAGACCGTCACCAGATGGCGCGGCCTGCGCGGATCGACCTCGATCTTCTTGCGCAGATTCAGTATGTGTACGTCGACGGTGCGCACCGATATGTACCCGGACGACCCGTGGATACGGTCCAGGAGCTGAGGCCGGGTGAACACCCGCTCCGGCTCCGCCGCCAGCGCCGCGAGCAGCTCGAACTCCCCCGGCGTGCAGTCCACGAGGCGCCCGTCGACGGTCACCTCGTGCCGTACGGGATCCACGGAGAGCCCGCCCACCCGCAGCACGCGCGGCGCGGTTTCGCCGCCCTCGACCACGGGGTGGTGCGTGCCCTGGGAGCGCCGCAGCAGCGTACGGACGCGGGCCATCAGTTCGCGGGGGCTGTAAGGCTTGGTCAGATAGTCGTCGGCGCCGAGGTCGAGGCCGAGCAGGAGATCGTCCTCGGTGGAACGGGCGGTCAGCATGAGAATCGGAATCCCGGCCCCAGCTCCGGACCCGGACCCGGCTCCGGCTCCGGCCCCGGACCCTCCCCCGTCTCCGCCCCGCAGGACGCGCGTGACGCCGAGCCCGTCGACCCGCGGCATCATCACGTCCAGTACGAGCAGGTCAGGCGCCCTGCGCCGCACCTCGTCGATCGCGGCGCGCCCGTCGTGGACGACGGCGACCGTGTGGCCCTCACGCTCCAGATAGCGGCGGACCAGCTCGGCCTGTTTCTCGTCATCCTCCGCGACCAGGACAAAAGCGCACATGGCGATGAGCATAAGCGGGCCGCGCGGCCCCTGACCGGGTCCGGACAGCGGCCTGACAGAATCCTCATAACTCCCGGCAGATGCCCTACGCCTCGTGGGGCACGACCACGATCTGGAAGTCGTCCTCGTAGACGACCCGCCCCGGATCCGAGGACCGCACCACCCGGCACTCGATGCCGTGCGCGTCGAGGATCGCCAGATAGCCGGGGACACGCTCGATGAGATGAGTGGCGGTGACCTTGAACCAGGCGACGGCACAGGGGTTCACGTCGTGGTCGTAAATGGCGGGGTCAATGGTCGAGGGGTCGGGATAGGCGTTGTCGTACCAGTCGTTGTTGGTACGCCGGAACCGCTCCTGCTCGGCGGTCAACTTCCCTTCCCGCGCCAACCCGTTGACCAGGCCGAACACCCCGGTGAAATGCCCTCTCCGATGACGCAGGGGGGACTCGAACCGAACATAAGCGGCCTCAACATCAGCATCCATCGCGGCATCCTCGCATTTGCTCGCGGGGGCGCGGGAGGGGGTTTCCCCGCGGCAACCAGCGACCAGCCGCAGTCGGCAGCGCTCGCGAGGGGACGTGCCGGTATGTCTGCCCGGAGCACAGCTCCCGTCACTCCGGAGCCGAAGCACCCAGGCGGCCACCGGACGATAGCGAGGACGGACATACCGGCGCGGCCCCGCCCCAAGAACCGCACCGAGGCCGCACGCAGCCCCCACGCGCCGAACAGAGGGATGAACCGCTCCACCACCGAACGGCAGGAAGAACCACCCCACCCCCCATACGGCCGCCCCACCTAGCGCCCGAGCCCCACCACCCCGAAGGTGGTCGGCATGAACCGCACCCACACCCGCACCCGCCTGACCACAGCCGCGGCCCTCGCCACCACCGCCGCCCTCCTCACCCTCACCACCACCGCCTGCTCCGACAGCGACGTGGACAAGGCCAAGGACAGGGCCGCCTCCGCCACGGCCAAGGCAGGCGAGGCGGTCTCGTCCGCCACGGAAGCCGCCGCGTCCAAGATGGCCGAGGTGAAGGACGGGGTGGACGCGAAGGGCGACGTGAAGGTCGACGGCCCCACCAAGAACGAGGACGACCGGACGACGGCGAAGATCACGGTCACCAACAGCAAGGACAAGAAGGCGGACTACACCATCTCCGTCAACTTCCGGGACAGCGACGGCAACCTCATGGACACGGCCGTCCTCAACATCACCGACGTAGAGCCCGACCAGCAGAAGTCCGGCACGGCCCGCAGCAACCGCTCCCTCTCCGGCACCCCGAAGGCAGAGATCGGCAAGGCACTACGCCACTGATAACGCCCCCCGACACCCGCACCCGCACCCGCCACGCGCCCCGCACGCACCCCGCACCCGCCACGCGCACGCGCCCCGCCCCCCACCTCACGCAGCGATGGACCGCCAAATCCGCTCCGGCAGCACACGCGCGGCCTGATCGAGATCGACGTCGTCGAAGCCGGCGAGCCAGCGGCGCGCGGTAGCGACGACGGGCCCAAGGACCAGCCCCTCGATCAACGGCATCGGAAGCGGCGCGACTTCCCCGGAGTCGACGTGCTGCTGCATCCACAGGGTCAGCGGCGAGAGCCTGGCCTCCTGCGCGTCACGGAGCTGCCGGGCCTGAGCCATGCCCAGCCGGTCGGCGTACGAGGAGTGCAGGAGCCGGGCGGCGTCCGGGTGGTCCTCGATGAACTTCAGATAGGCCCGCGTCAGAGCACGGATACCGGTCCGAGCCGTACGGGACCGCTCCACCGAAGCGGCGAGCTCGGTGAGGAGACGCCCGAGCCAGCGCTGGAGCAGAACACTCATGAGGCCGTCGACGCTGCCGAAGTGGTGGTAGAGGCTGCCGAGACTGACACCGCTGGTCTTGGTGAGCGCGCCGACGGTGACGCCCTGGTCTCCGGACTCGGCATACACCTGGAGCGCGGCGTCCAGGAGTCGATCGGCGGTCTCTTCGCCGCGTTGCTGCTTGGGGCTCATGGTGCACCCAGCCTAGAGCACCCATCTTCTAGAACTGATTTCTAGAAAAGCACTCCACAAAGCCACACCGCCACCCGATACTGACCCCGTGCCTGAACCCACCTCACCCCTCCCCCCGACACCCCGCCCCGCGTCCGGCGGCTCCACCGCCCGCGGCTGCCTGGTGACGCTGGGCGCCATCGGCGCCGTACTGATCGTCATCCTGCTCCTGAACCAGGGAGGGGAAGGGGACGACAGCGACGACACGGCAGCCCCGGGCTCCACGACGACCCAGGGCTCGTACGACCCCTCCACCAGCACCCCGTACACGGGCGCCCCTTCCACAGAGACCCCCGCCACGGCCGCACCCCCCACCGACGCCCCCACCGACACCCTCACCGACGCCCCCGCCGCGACACCCACGAGCGAGGCCCCCACCCCCTTCACGTCGGGGACCTGCCTCAACGGCACGCTGCCGGACTCCACGACCGCGCAGGAGGTCGACGACGTGGAAGAGGTGTCGTGCTCGGCGTCGGACGCCCACTACAAGGTGATCGAGACGATCCCGATGACGTCGGAGATGAGCCGCTGCAACAACAACCCCAAGACCCAGTACGCCTTCTCGTACCGCTACACCCTCAACGGCTCGACGATCAACGAGTACGTCTACTGCCTGGTCGGCCTGGGCTCATACGCCCGCTGAAGACCAGGCCGGGAGCACTGAACCCACACGGACAAAGCAAAAGCCCCAGGTCACGGCGAGTGAGTCCTGGGGCTTCCACAGAGCCGCCTTCGGGATTCGAACCCGAGACCTACGCATTACGAGGGCCTGCAAGATCATCCTGGGTGATGCTGGGCGATGCCGCCGAATCCCGTTTCCGCTGATCAGGGACTTGCATCCGTGATCGTCATGACAGCTGGTCCGCCCCCGTACCACCCAGTCCGCTCACGCAGCGCTCACGCACGAAGAGCGTCCGGCGACCGCAAAGCTGCAGGTTCCCGGTCGTGCCGCAGACAACCCGGACCGCGGCATTCCGATGCCGCCGCACCGGTCAGCAACCCATCGGATCTGATCGAGTCCCTCCAGTCGACGGCGCGACGCGGCACAGCCAAGCACCCGTGGCCGACCCTGCTGACCTACCGTCAACATCCGCCGTAAGGACTACTTTTGTCAGTGGTCGCGTGTACCGTCCAGAACGACTCTGGACCACATCCACACTGCAGCCGCGCCTCCACCGGCATGGCTGGTAGAGGGGCGAGACGCGTTGAGCATCACTCAGGGGCTGTCCCAGTCGGTCGAACTCAAGAAGCCACTGACTGCGCTAATCAACAGGGGCTGCGTACCGGTCGGCGGTATCTACCGTCTGGACTACGACTCAGCTGTGGTGCTGACCGATGACTTCAAGAAGGAGAAGGCCGGGGGAGTTCCGAGGGGCGGCTTCCTTCTTGCCGTCGCGGGAGACAACACAGAGTCCGGTTTCATACTCGAAGATCAAGAGGTCATCCTGCTTCGAGTCCGCGGCACCGCGCCACTGCCCAACGAGTCGGAACTTATTCAAACTCGGCTGGCAGTCGTTCGCGACGCAGGCGCATCGGGGGTCGGATTCGACGATGTCACCGATGTGCTGACACGAAACGAACTTCAGCAGTCAGCCTTCGACTGCGAAGTTTTGGGCACCTTCTACACCGAGACTGAGGGACGCGAAGCCGCGATCGAGTTCGGGGCAGACATCGACAACGTAGTCGTCTCTGCGCGCTACCAAGTGTTCCTTCCATCGATTCAAGTCTTGTCATGGCTTGCGTCCTACCCTGAGCCCACCGACAAAAAGGATGCCCTTGCAATCGGAAAGGTTCGATTCGCCGCTACGCGACGCAAGGCTCTGATCGCCGGCACCGACAAGGCACAGGCTCACATCAATGTCTCCGACTTCGTCGGGCGAAAGACTGCTGTGTTCGGTATGACCAGGACCGGAAAATCTAACACGATCAAGACACTAGTAACAGCGGTCCACCGGTACGGTTCGGAGCATAAGCGATCGATCGGTCAATTGATCTTCGACCCTCAGGGTGAGTACGCGAACGTCAATAAGCAAGACCGCACGGGCCTTCGCCTTCTCGGAGATAATGAGAGCACGGTGCGGATCTACAAGGTAGATCCCAACACCTCAGACAACCGGGAGAAGCCACTGCGTATCAACTTCTATGACCGCGAGGTCCTGGAAGCCGCCTGGAGTCTGGTCAGTGAAGCAACCATTCCCGTCAATACCAATTACGGCAAGAGCTTCCGGTCAGCGGTCCTCTCCGAACCCGACCAAAACGATCGCAGCAAGCATGCCCGCTGGGGGTGGGCAATGGTCGCCTTCTTCGGGCTCCTGTCCAAGTGCGGCTTCGAGGCAGCAAGGTTGCCGCAGGATCTCGTTATCGTCGCCCCAGCCCCAATTCAGGAATTCATTACCGCACACCCTGCGGCTGTTTCGCAGGTGCGACCGGGCTCCTATCGCGTCAACAGCCCTTCGGGAGCGCTACAACTCGCCGAATGGGCGGGCGAGAGGGAAAGCGAATTCCCCAAATGGCATGACACCCAGGATTGCCACTTCAGCGCCATTTGGGGCGTCTATAAGTACACTGGCGTAACTTCCGCCATTCGCACCATTCGCCCATTTCACGCCCCTCAATCGGCGGGCGATGTTGCAGAGCATTTGTGGCACGACATGCAGGAAGGTCGACTTGCGATTGTCGACCTCTCCAGTGGAAACGACCAAGTCGCCAAGGTCATGTCCGAGCGTATCGTCACCCATTTGCTGAACCGGGCGGGAGAGCGGTTCCGCGAAGACCGCGATCCAGTGGATATGCAGATCATCGTCGAAGAGGCGCACAACCTATTTGAGCGCAGCGGGCGAGAGGTGGCCGATGACCCATGGGTGCGCCTGTCAAAGGAAGCAGCGAAGTATCGGATGGGGCTCATTTACGCTACACAGGAAGTCACATCCGTTGACAAGCGAATGCTCTCGAACACGTCAAACTGGCTGATCGCCCATCTCAACTCTGACCACGAAACGCGAGAGCTGTCTCACTACTACGACTTCAAGGTATGGGCTCCGAGCATCATTCGAGCAGAAGACGTCGGATTCGTTCGTATGAAGACCTACTCGGGAAAGTACATCGTTCCGGTGCAGATCTCCAAGTTCGACCACGCCATGGTGAACGCTGCCCGCAATGCAGCTGGCTTGGCAGACATCGACGTCACGATCGAAAGCGAGTAACTCGTGCCCTACGATGGCGAGAAGGCTTCCAGGCTTGGCCACGTGGAGACGGCGAGGAACGAAGCCGTCAAAGCTGCCCTCCAGCGCTGGACCATCACCAGCGCTCGCCCCAATGGCAAGGATGGCATTGCTGAACTGTGTTCACCCCTCGAAGACTTGCCCCTCATCGGTAAGCTCGATGAAGTTGATTTCTCCATCACCGTCGACGGCTCGGACACCGAAATAGACACCACCCGTGACCATCCAACCGTAAAGGTCGGTTATCTCCGGGTTGCGGGTTCCGTGGTTCGGCTGGATGTCTTTCGCAGCCTTTCACGAGTGAAGCACATCGACCCACGCGAGGTTCGTAAGTCTCATTCTGAATATGCCTTCGACGTCGCTCTACCTGGATCTCAATTGACTCGCCCAGGTATGAGCGGCGTGGACACCTGGCGCGTGGAACTCAACGACTTTCTTCACAGTTCCCGTTTCGACTCCAACACCGAGATGACCCTCGCAGATGGACTTCTCGCACTGCACGGCACGCGCGGCAAGCCGGCGTCCGGGATCGGCCTGCGCGTCTGCCCTGGGTGCGGACAAAAGGCGGGTAGCAGCCTCGCGCTTTCGGCTGGAAAACAAGGCGGCTCATGCCCCGCCTGCAACGCACACCTTTACCTCTCGGATGTGCTACGAACCCACGAAGAATACAACGTAGAGGGTTCAAACTTCACTCCGCTCGGGCGCGTCATGAACGTGGCCGAGCGACTAATGTCGGTGTGCTACTTGAATTTCTTCGCCGATACCGCTCCAGAGGTTCTCCGGCACACCCTCTTCATCACTGATGGGCCGCTGGCTTTGTTCGGCCCGCTTGCCCCGCTCAAGCGAAGGTTCGAGGAACACCTCGGCAACTTGAGCGGCTGGTGCACAGATCAGGGACTCATCCCTCCTCTTATCGTCGGAATCGAGAAGTCGGGCGCCTTTGTTGAACATGCGGAATTGATCAAGGATCTAATTCCGCCGGGTCACGTCATGCGGCTTACCAACGCGTACATTAATAGAATCTCCGGACGCCCCGAAGGTAACGAGTACGGCGTGGACGAATTCTATGGACGCCGCTTCATCTACCGCACTCGAACCGGCGACCCTCTAGTCATTACGGTTCTCCCTAGATCGGGCCTATCGCCGTACGACGGCAAACGCCCCGAGATGGAAGGGTGGGAGGCATATCCGACGCTCCGCCTGATATGTGAGGTTCTCGACTCCCTTAGGACTCGCATGTATCGGCATGCCGTCGTGCCCATCGCTCTGGCGCACTCGGCCGCGGCACTGCCTCTCGGCGTGGGACGCTCAGTCTTGACGATGATGGCCCAGCAGAACATCCCTGGCCTGAAGCCCCACCTCCAGGCGGTCCAACCACCCACGTACTTCAAGCGGTAGGTCGATCATGTTCCGGATCACTCACGCGTCCGGCAAGATAGGCAGGTGACCTCTGTGACCTCGTCGGCGACTATTACCGCCGCAAGCGGCCCTGCCCGGATTGCCACCCTCTTCGGCGCCGACGAGGCGATTCATACCCAGACGCGCCCGCTGCCCCAGCAGTTGGAGCCCATCTCCCACGCACTCTCCCAGGGGCGTTATCAGTCCCCCTTGCGCTATCCAGGCGCCAAGTCCTCACTAGCTCCCGTGATTTCGCGAGTGATTACATCAGCGAAAAAGTCTCGGGAGGTTCCCGAGGTAAACCTTCTAGTCGAGCCTTTCGCCGGCGGCGCGTCAGCCTCATTGCGATCCATCGGCGAGGGAATCGTAGACCGCATCCTACTCGCAGACGCCGACCCTCTTGTTACGGCATTTTGGCAAGCGGCCGCCGCCGACACCGAACAGCTCATCGACCGAATGCACGAGGAATGGAAGAGATATGTTCGCAATGGTGGCGCCCCGGCCGTAAGCCGATGGGATTACTGGCGCGCATGGTCTCCGCGTCCGGCGATGACATCGCAGGATCGCCGCCTCAGCATGGCCACGCAATGCCTGTTCCTTAATCGGACCACATTTTCCGGGATCTTGCATGGCAAGGCTGGACCTATTGGGGGTCGCGCTCAGACCAGCAACTACCCAATTGGATGTCGCTGGAATCCCGATGCACTCGCCGAGCGACTCAGGTATGTTGGCCACCTCTACGATATCGGGCGTCTAGTAGACGTATGGTGCAAAGACTGGCGGCAGACCCTGGATGATGTTCCCGAGCATTATCCGCAACTCCTACCGTCTCGCGTGGTTGCCTATCTAGATCCCCCGTATATCGAAAAATCTTCCCTTTTGTACCGAACTTCGTTCGATCCCCGTGGCGGCTACGGCGGTGGTTCGAGCATCGAGACGTCCGCTGATCCACTTCACCTTAGTCTCGCAAGCTACCTGCGAACGAGGGCACAGTTCCGCTGGCTGCTAAGCTACGATAATCACCCCATGCTCATGCAGAGTAAGTGGCTATACGCGCAATCCAGAATGACTCCCTCAGAAGTCGAACGCGAGACTCTCGGCGTGCGGCAGTGGCGGATTACCAAGAGATTGGTCGCCACGCGCTACTCGGCAGCTGGACGTTCCGGAAAGAGATCAGCCGAGGAATTGCTAATCACCACGCTTCCTCCAGCGACCGTGCCACTGGACGAACAGCTTCGCTTGCCCTAGAGCACACTCGAGATCTGAGCTGCCCCTGAAGCCCCTCTGGGGGCAACGATGGTAGGGCACACCCGACCTGACCCCGCTCTATCGGCACCTGTACCCCTTAGCCAGCTGGCGCTGGAGTCACCGGCCGCACGGGCGGTGACCAGGGCAGGTGTCCGGTCAGATCAATCACGCAGCAACGCCCACACTTCGTTGAGTCGCTTCATGTAGGGCTCGCCGACCATCCGGGTAAGTTCCGCCACGGCATGCGCCAGGCGGAGAGCAGGAACTGCCTTGGGCTTGCCAAGTAGCTTCAGTTCGCTCAGCACATCGAAGTAGCTACAGGGCAGCCTTCCGGTCCGAGAGATGAGGCTCTCCTCGGCAAACGCGGCCAGAACATCGTTGGCGACTTCGCCTTTACGTAGCGTGTAGCCCGCCCATCTCCGCTTCACTTGGCTGACGTGGACAACCCGTAGCCCATCATTCAGCCTCACGCCGAGATCGGCCGCCACCCGCACGACGACCGCCTCTTCGCTCACAGCCACCTTGGTCTGCCATGTAGTACGGAATTTATTGTTCCGATTCTGCGTGATCGTCTGGCAGAGCACGTCTATCGCAGAGTTGAACGCCTTCATGAGCGCAATGCCGCATGCCATCCAGTCAGCCGATGTCGCCGGATCACGACCGCCACAGACCGCCTTAGCCCAGCGCTCGGCCTGCTCATCCTGCTTATCAACGCCGGTGTGCTGGTGCGAGGTGCGCAGTTGGTTGATCAGCTGGTCGAAGTCACGAGCTCCACTCTGTGCCCTGTAGCCAATCAGAAACCGGACATCGAGCTTCCAGGTCTCCCACCACAGCTTGTACGCCGTCGAAACCAGTTCCTTGAAGCCGGCTTCATCCTGCACGCTGTCCGGCCAGGACGCGAGGAACGAAAGATCCAGAGTCATACCGATCGAGATCTGACGGTGTCGAGCCAGGGTAGTGCAACGGGCACGGAACTCTTCACATTCAGCGCGCATCAACGGACCGCCTCGGTACGCGGCCGGGCCGACCGGTGATCGGGTCGGCGAGCGCGCCGCGCATGTTGAAGGCGATGTGGAACGAGGGCAGGTTCTCGTTCTTCTTCCGGTAGTCGGAGATCGAAAAGCGCAGAGGAATGAAGGGCACCTCAGTGTGCAGCTCATAGACCCAAGCAGTTCCGCGGCGTCCATCCGGACTTGCGGACAGGACTCGGCCGGTGAAGGTCTGAGCGGTGCCGTCCGGCTGCGAGGCGAGATATTTGGAGATGATGCGCGACGACACGTCTCGCGACTCGCGGTCGAGTCTGACGAACGCCTCCTTCGATGCCTGATATTGCTTGAGGTGGAACAGGGCCAACCCACGCAAGAAGTCGCGCCGATACCGGTCGTAGCCAACGGTTTCTGGGATCGCGTCCACGATGGCCAGGCACTCAGTCCAGGTCTCGTCGCTGAATGCCACTACCTCGCGTTCGCCGTGCAGGAACCGTCGACCAGCCTTCGACTCCCAGAACAGGTCCAGAAGCAGCCGCGAGCAGCGCCAGTCGGAACGGACCTCACTCGGTGCGCGCCGCAGGGTCTCGACGGCTACCTGCGGCCCGTCCGCACCAGCCTTAGCCGCGCGCAATGCGAGGAAGTAGTACGCGGCCGGATCACTGTTCTCGGTAAGCGCCAGCAGGTGTTTAGCCTCCATGACTGGATCATCGAGAAGTCTGGCTAGCTCCACATGCCGGTCGTCATACTTGGCCGTCTGTTTCGGACTGAGCGCACCAGGGTCAAGGGAATCGAGCGAGGACTGGGCGCTGGCCAGCAGGTCAAGCCGATCGTCCGGTGCCAGCGTGCCGGACTGCACAGCGTCTCGGGTGGCCCAGGCGATGACGTCGACCGGGTACACATTCTCTGGATCCACGGCGCGGGCCTGCAGTGCCACCCGGGTCACGTCTCGCATGAGCGCAAGGATCTGGGGGGACGTCGCCTCGTCCGGCGACGCCGACAGTTCGTAGATCTGCGCCCCTTCGGCACTGGCCAATTCCACGAGCAGGTTCAGCCGGGAGTGCGGTGAGGGATCGGAGTCCTCCAGCGTGGCTTCCAGCATCCGCTGCACGTCCCGCACCAGCTGGAGGCGCTCATCGCGTGACAGAGCCTCGCTCCGCTGCGCCCACTTGACATACTCGCGGGTAAGGTTCGCCTCCAGCAATGCCAGTCGGGGGTGCGTGTAGCCCCGGGCCAGTCGCAATTCGCGGAAGGCCTCGGCCAACTCGAGATAGTGCGGGGTGAAGCGGCGGTCGTAGGACTGCGGCCCAATCCGATCCAGCAGGTCCGCAATGAACTGGACCTCGCCGCCGCCCCACCGGTTCAATTCCGGACGCAGGTTGGTGATCAGTTGGGCCGTGACTTCGACTTCGGTGGGTAGGTTCAGGTCCTCCCGGGCAAGCAACTCGGCTTCCAGGGGCGTACGAGTGCCGAGGAACTGGCCACCGCTGTCATCCTCGGTCCAGCGGAAGATGTCGAAGTTCTTCACGAGGTCGACCAGCCGGTCCGCACCCTCCCGGCCCAGGACACGCAGCAAGAGTTCAAGCGGGATGCGCAACCCACGGCGGCCGGCAACCAGGATCATCGAGGTGATCTGTTCGGCCGCGCTGCGCTCCTCAAACGAGAGGTGTATCAGCTCCGCATTCGGCCGCTCGGCGGGCCGCAGCACGCTGATGTCCACGCCCGCATCCTGCAGCGCTCTCGCGACAGCCGTGAGCCGCGCCTCGCTGTTCCTTGCCGTGATACGTGAGAGCCGCTCAAGCCCGACCTCGGCCGCCCGTGCCTCGGTAACCAGACCATGCCGCAAACTCCACTCCGTCTCCGGCAGCAGCAGGTAGAGAAGCGCGAGGAACGAGGAGTCGAGCTTGTCGATCTGGTTACTCGGGACCGATACACCGAACGAGGACAGCCAAGGCACTAGTCGGCCGCCCTCGGCCGCGCTGAGCACCGGCTCGACTGTGATGATGCTTTTCCGCTTGTGCGCGGACATAGGCGGTAGATAGCTACTGCCGACGATGACCACCCTCTGCCCACGCGACCCCAGTTGGCGCTGGAGTAGGTAGTATTCGTCGCTGTCGACCATGCCGTCCCACACCAACAGAGTCGGCAGATTGTGGCTCCGATCGGCCCAGGAGGCGAAGGACTCAATGTCGGCCAGTGTCGGCCGTTCGCCGCGCACCGAACGGTGGAGCACCGCCGCACGACCAGATCGCGCTACCTCGAGCGCTAGGGCGGTCAGGGCAATGGTCTTACCTGTCGCCGTCTGCCCAGCAATGATGATCGGCTCAGGCAGGCCCAGTTCCTCCAGCGCTGACTGCACCCGTTGCAGTAGTCCGGCTTCAAAGTCTCGCTGCAAGTTGTAGCCGCTGGCCACAGCTTTCCATTGCGGCTGTCCTTCGCCCGTGCCGAGGAAGTGCCGGAATCGCTCGTACCGGATCGCGGACGAGGCGGATGCAAACGGCTCGAGCAGGTCGGTGTCGACCGGCCGAGCCGCGCCGATCACTCGATTCCGGGTGTCGACGTCGATCTCGGCGAAGGTGTCACCAACCGGAATGAATCGCCCACTCTGGGCCCCGTGCCCGGCCGCTGACCTCTGCAGCCGTCCCGTCTCCTCAAGCTCAGCCAACAATTCGGCGAATGGCTCACGATGCGCCACTAGTACGCCGCGCTCCTGCGCGGCATGGATGTACGGATCAGCGAGCAGGTCGTCAGTGGCAGAGAAAAGGTGGGCCTGACCCGCCTGGAGCCGGGTCAGGAAGGTGAACAGGTCCTCTGGCCGGAGCCAGTCGCTAATCGTGTACCCGTCGATCACCAGAATGCCCCGCGGCGTAATGATCATGTCGGCTAGGGCGGTCAGCACCTCAGCTGAACGGGCGCGAGCCTCGGCAGTGGCCACGGGACCAACCGGCGGCCGCTCGTCCTCAGGCAGCCCCAAACCGCCGAATAGATACCGCAGATGCAACTCCGTCGCCGACCGAGGATGCCTCCCGACCTGTGCCTGTGCGGTCGGCACCACACGGCGCCAGTCCCGCCGGAAGACATCGAGCAATCCAGAGTCGATACGGGAGGTAAACACGCCATTCCACGGATAGTCCGCAGTGTCCGGCACCCAATCGAGCACTGGCTGCGCGCCTGTCGACTGGTCATATGCGGCGTAAGCCGCAGTGCCGTCTGGGCCAAGCAGCATGGGCTGTGGAATCAGGACGCCAGAATCGTTGAGGGTCTGGCCTAGGAGAAGGAAGGCAGGCCCCTCTACAAGTCGCTGCACAATTGTTGCGATCGCAGACTCCATGAGAAGGAGGTTAGCGGCACACACCGGGCCGCGATGGAGTTCGGCGGCTGCCACCCTGGTTGGCGCTCGGACTCGTCTGCGGTCTACACGATGTGCAGGCAAGCGCGCTGGCCGCAGCAGTGCGGAAGTCAGTGATGTAGGCGATCGCCCTCGGAACCGGCGTTTCCGGATATGGCGGAGTCCTCGTATGAGGGCTCGACGAGCAGAATCTGATCGGCGTCATCGAAGAACAGCGCACGGGCTGCCGTCCAGGAGCCGGCCATCTTCGCTTCCGCTCGTTCTCGTAGAGCGGCGGGTGAGGCACCCAAGATTCACACCGTGCTTGTGTGGACGAAGCCCAGCGTGGTGAGACCTTCGGTGCGGCACAGATGGTCCGAGGCACCGCCAACTTCGGTCTGCAGGAGTTGGTAGGCCGCGCCGTGCGTCTGACCCCATTGCATGGCGGCACGCCACAAGTGCCGACCGAGACCGTGCCCACGAGCCTCAGGGCACACGGCGAAGTACTGGGGCAGCAGCTGGGCGACTCCCGTGGGATCGGGGCGGATCTCCAAGGGGCCGATGGCACCGACAACATGCCCCTCCATCACGGCGGCAAGGACCGGCCCGCATCCTTTGGCCTTCATCTGACCGTCGAGGAAGACGAAGCCGTCAGCCGCCATGGTCTGGGCGAAGGCGGTGAAGGTGCCGCGGATGTGGGCGGGCCAGTCGTCGAGTTGACGGACGGGGCCGACAGCGGCGGGACAGTGCCGCGCCGTGAAGTCCTGGAGCTGGATCCGGACGCCACGAGGATGCGGTGTCTCCGGGCCCATTGGCCGGACGATACGGGCAGAGGCTCCTCCGTGGACGGTACTGAGTTTGGCTGCGAGTTCGGCGGCCTGGTCCAGGATGTCGCCCCGGTGACCGTAGGCGAGGACCTTCACCGCTCCCCGGCCGCGGGTCAACAGAGTGGGGATGAGTGTGTGGTCGGGGTGGTGCACCACGTCATTGAGGAGAACGGCCTCCTGCTTCTCGGCGCTCCAGCGGCGATCCTTGTCGTACGGCAGGAAGTGGCGCTCAGTTGCGGCCGCAGCGAGGGTGGCTTCGAAGAGGTCCACAGTCAGGGCGTGCGGGTGGACAGGGCCGAGGGTGGGCACGACCGGTGCGGTGAGCGCGGGGCGGAGCCAGTCCCAGCGGAAGAGCATGCGGGCACCTTAGCGCTGTACGTGAGGGTGCTCCGGCCCGTCGGTGGACGGGCCGGAGCACATCGGTCGGGCCGCAATTAGTGGGGATTGTCGTCGCCAGCGTCGCAGGAGCACTCGGCGCTCTCGACGACGTCGTCCAAGTCCGCGACGAGCGTCACGGCGGCCGAGGCCACCGGGGGCGCCGCGCGGCGGGCGCTGCGGGGCGGTCCGGTCAGGATCTGTACCGGTACGGGTCCGGGCGTCATGGGCCCACCTTCTCTGTCTCCGTGTCTCCGTGTCTCCGTGCTGGCAGTAGCTGTGCAGCGGCGCCTTCGCCTCCTGGTAGTGCTTGGCCAGGGGGCGGCAGACCCGGCAGGTGCCGGACAGCGCGCAGCCCTCGCACCCTCCGGTGCGAAGCATCAGGCGGTCGGCGATCGTGCCGAGCCGTCGCAGTCCTTCGATGCCTTCGGCCATGAGGTCGATCTGGTCGTCGCGGCCGACCTTGCAGATCGAGACCTTGGCGTGTGGGTCGGCGTGGAAGAAGGTGTGGCCGGCGTTGCATCCGGCGAACGGTTTGCGCTGGCGCAGGTGGTCCGCGGACTGGGCGAGGAGCGGTTCGCCGCCGCCGTAGATCGTCGGGGTCATGTTGGTGTACGCGTGATGCTCTACACCCCACTCCCGTGCGAGCGCGGCCATCTCGTCGGCTTCGCTCGCGTTGTCCTCGGTGACCACGATGTTGATGCGCAGCGGCAGCCCGGCGGCGCGGGCGGCGTCCATGCCGCGCCGGAACGCCTTCCAGGCTCCGCGCCGCTGGGTGAGCGCGTCGAAGGACTCCTCGCTCGCGCCGTACATGCTGACGACGAGGCGATACGGCGGGCATTCCCGGAAGAGTTGGAGCAGGTCGGGGCGGAACAGTAGGGAGCCGTTGGTGGAGATCGTGAGCATCATTCCGGCGAGCCAGGCGTACCGGTAGGCGTTCTGAAAGTGCGGGTCCATGGTCGGTTCGCCGCCCGTGATCTGGAGCCAGATGACGCCGGCCTCGCGCATGAAATTCAGGAGCTTGACCTTGTTCTCCCAGGTGAGGCCGGAGAAGGGGCGTTCGCCGAGGTAGCAGTGCTTGCAGCCGAAATTGCATCCGAGGTTGATCTCCCAGGAGGCCCGGCAGTATCCGTACGCGGACGGCTCGCGAATCAGGACCGTGTCCGTCGTCGGGGCGCCGGCGACGTCGAGGCCCCAGACTTCGGCCGCTAGGTCGACCGTCCACTCGGGCAGGGGCTGCGCGCCTTCGGCGGCGTGGAGTTGCTCGTAGTGGGTGGCTGGGATGCGGGCGCCGGAACGCGCTCCGGGGCGCAGCAGAAGGTGGCCGTCGAGAAACGGGGCGGCGATGAGCTGGTGCATAGCGTGCCCCTCATGGTTCGAGTCGGCAGTGCAGGGAGCAGTCCGGGCATGCGCGGCCCGAGGCCGGGTCGGTACCGCTGCCGCCGCAGGTCGAGCAGATTTCAGCTCGCGTTGCGGACGGCGGGAGTTGGACGCGTCCGAACAGCAGTCGGTCGGGTGCGAGCGCGGCGTCCAGGTAGGCGTCGAGGCGAGCGGCGCCGGCGGACTGTGGCAGCGGATCGAGACCGAGCAGGAGGATCGCCTCGCCGGTGCAGGTGACCAGTTCGGTCCAGGGACGGCAGGTGGGTAGCCGCAGTCGGCGAGAGGCCCCGGGGATGTGCAGCAGCACGTGATCGCCGACGAGTTGCAGGCAAGGCTTCAGTTCCGGGATGACCTCACGTGCTCCGGTCAGGCCGCCGAGGCACGCGGACAGTCCCCGCATTCGGTCCTCGGCCGTCACGGCGGTGCCGCCGTCATTCAGGGCCGGGGTGCGCGTGATCAGAATGTGCGCGATCTCGCGGCCGTCCGGTCCGGCACCCGGCCAGGTCCAAGCGGCTAGCGACACCAGTAGGCGCAGTTCAGGGCCGGGTGGGGTGAGGGTGACGCTCATGATGTCGTCCCACCCGGGGCTTTGAAGCACGACCAGACGATCTTCCCGAACGGGGTGCGGTCCTCCACTCCCCAGCCGTCGGCAAGCGCGGTCACCAGGAGCAGCCCGCGCCCAGCGGGGTCCGTGTCGCAAGGCCGACGGGGGCGGGGTTGTAGGCGGCGGCTGTCGTGTACTTCCAGGCGTACGGCCTCCTCGTCGGCATCGAGTCTGACGAGAAAACCGTGGCCGGGGGCGGTCCCGTGGAGCATGGCGTTGGTGGCGAGTTCGGAGACGCAGAGTCGGACGTCTTCGCCTCGGTCCAGCAAACCCCAGCTGGTCAGGGCCTCGGTGGTGAAAGTCCGCGCCTCGCCGACCGATTCGGGCCGGGACTCGAAGAACCTCTGGATCGTCTTGGTCATCGCGATGGCCCTCATGACTCGGCATCCACGACGCGAGTGGTGCCGGAGTGCGGACGGTGGACGAGACCGCATCGAGAGGCGGTCGAGTGGGCGGGACGCGGGCGCCGGACCAACAGCAGCCGAGCACCGGCCGATTCGATCTGTCGCCCGCGTTCGGCTGCTATGGCCTTCGGGCCCAGGTGCGACATGGCGGGGGCGACGACGCCGTAGACGTCCGGCAGCGCCAGCACATCGAGGAGACCGCTGAACGCCGCTGACGCCGGTCCGGCAGAGTCGCGGTCGGTGAAGAGGCCCGACAACTGCAGCTCGTGGCTACGGCAGTACTCGACCAGCGAGGCGGCCAGCGCTTCCTGCCGTGCTCGGGTTACGTGTGCCAGCCGCAGGAAGCCGTAGACGACCGGGCCGCTGACCAGGAGATGTTCCGTAAGAGGTTCCATGGTTGGGACCCTCCAAAGGCTCGACACGTGGTGACGTTCCGAGCATGGCGTCGGACCAACTCGCCTGAAATCACCGCCTGTTCTACTTACGTACCACTTCCGTCCCGCCGTCTCGTCAGGTCTGCTTCGATGGCTGGTGGAAGGGAGCGACGCGTGGCGACCGTGCACCACTGGACCGGGCTTGAGGCCAAGGCGCTACGGCTCGCCCTGCGGCTGAGCGTGCGGGCCTTTGCCGAGCGTCTGGGCCTGGCGGTCGCGACCGTGTCCAAGTGGGAGAGCAAGCTCGCCGCTACCGAGCCGAGACCCGATACCCAGGCCATCCTCGACACCGCCCTCGGACGAGCGGACGCCGCGGTCCACCTGCGCTTCGAGACGCTCCTGTCGGAGATGGCCGACACCGTGCCGACAGTCGGCAGACGTATCGTCGCGTCCGGCCCCAGGGCGTGGGAGTACGAGTCCTGGGCTGACGACCTCGACCGTGTCGTGGTCGGCCTGTCCCGGCAGAACTTCGCCTTCGCCGACAGCCTTCTCACCCGGTGGCTGAGCCGGTTTAAAGCCCATGAGCTGGACGAGAAGGGCCTGTACCTCTTTGCCCGCTCCACCGCTCTGCTCGGCGACCTCAAACGCGACCAAGGCGTCGTCCTGGGCCCGCTCTCGGCCCAGCACTCCTACGCCGGTGCCCGTACGGTCTTCAGCCAGCTCGACATCCCGCGCCGCGTCGCCCAGCTCGATCTGTCGCTCGCGGTCGTCACCGAGATGTCCGGCAAGCTAAAAGTGGCCGCCCGTAACTACGAGACCCTCGCCGTCGACGACCGGCTCTCCCGCCGCGACCGGGCTCGTGCACGGCTGTGGGTGGGGACGGCGCTGAGCAAAGACGGCGAGCACGACTACGCGACCCGCGTCATGCAGGCAGCGACCCGCGAGTTCGAAGACCTCACGGAACCGGACGACTGGTCGGTGGCCCACCAGAAGCTCGCCCTGGCCCGCCGTGGTGCCGGCGACCTTTCCCAAGCCCTGCACTTCATCGACATCGCCCGAAGCAGCGGGACAACCGACTCACCCATGCAACGCGTACGACTGGACACCGCTCACGGCCACATCCTGCTCTCCGATACGGCGACCCAGGATGATGGAATCCTCGTCCTCGACCAGGCCGCCAAGGTGGCCGCGCAGTACGGACTCGTGCACCAACTGCGCAGCATCGAGGGCGTCAAGGCCATGAGTGAGGGGCCGACCGGGCCCCGGCAACGGTGACCAGGGAGAACGCGTGCGCAACGACCATCAGGGCATCACCGAGGACCAGTGGCACCAGGCCAAGCTGATCTGGGACTACCACCAGATGCAGCACGAGCTGCGGCCCGTCGACGTGGCGATCGGACTGGGAAGCCACGATCTAGGCGTCGCAACCCGCTCCGCCGAGCTGTACCTCGCCGGACTGTTCCAGACGCTGGTGTTCACCGGCGGCAACAGCCCCACCACCGCCAAGGTCTTCCCCTGCGGGGAGGCGATCCACTTCCGTGAGCACGCCATCGAGCTCGGTGTCCCCGCCGACGCCATCCTGCTGGAGCCCCACGCGGCCAACACCGGACAGAACATCACGCTCTCCCGTGAGGTCCTTGCCGCCTCCGGTATCCACCCGACGACGGTGCTGCTGGTCTCCAAGCCGTACATGGAACGGCGATCGTTCGCGACCGCCCGCCAACTGTGGCCCGACATCGAGTTCCTCTGTGCGTCGGAGCCGCTGGAGTTCGACGACTATCTGAAGAGCATCGGGGAAGAGAAGCTCGTTCTCGACATGCTCGCCGGCGACCTTCAGCGGGTCATCGAGTATCCGAAGCTCGGATTCGCCATCGAGCAGGAAGTCCCCGAGGACGTACATGCAGCGTACGAATCTCTCATTCGCTCCGGCTTCACCAGCCGCCTCATCTCCTCGTGAGCAGCCTGCTCCCGGCGGGCTGTGCGCGATCCACCAGCCCAATCTGTTCCCGAGGCTGACAACGCTGGCCAAGCTGTTCGCGGCGGACTACTGGATCGTCCTGGACGATGTGCAGTTCACCCGCCGCGACTACCAGCACCGAGCGCGCCTCGCCGCCATCGACGCACCAGACCGCCAGCAGTGGCTCTCCATCCCCACCCATCTCCCGAGCGGGCGATCCACCCTCATCCGAGACGCGCTGATCGACGACGCCGATCTCGCCCGCCGCAGGATCGCCGGAATACGCGGCAGAACTTCGGAGCCAGCCCGCGCTGGCCCTCTCTCGCCCAGGCCCTGGAACCGGTGTTGGACGCCTTCGCCACCGGGCGGACCGCGGTGATAGCAGAGACCTCCACCCGCGTGCTGCTCGACCTGCTCGGCTGGCGCGGCCGGATCCTCAGGAGCAGCCTCCTGTCAGCCAGACCGGGCCGCTCCCTACGGCTCGCCGACCTGGCCGCCGCGACGGGTGCTCGCGCGTACCTGTGCGGGACCGGCGGCTTGACGTATCTCGACCCCGACCCGTTCGCTGCCAGGAACATCGCCGTGGCTTCCTTCCGGCCCCCGACCACCGGCATCTGGTCGACCGCACGCCGGCTCAGTGCCCTGTGGGCACTGGCGTCGCTCGGCCCGGACACCCTGGCTTCCCGTCTCCGTGCCGTTGCCGACGACCATGCCGTACTCCGGGCCACCGCGCCTGAACTGCGGTCATCGGAAACGTCTGTCTGAGGTGACAGCAGTCCGGAGCCACGAAGGGCTGCCTCCTGCGACCGCTATCGCCGCGGGCGGCTTCCTCGGCCTGGAGCGGGAACCGGCGATAGCGGATGCTGCTGGGCCGAGGCTGTAGTGCTGGTCGCTGGCATCGACCGTGTCGAGCGGATGCGTGCGGCTTCGGCTCGACTGATACGTACGGGGTTTCGGCCGGTGTGCTGGATACGCGTGATCAAGACCCGCGCCGGACGGCGGGCGGTGTCGAGTTCGCGTTGCTCGGCGGCCTCCTTGAGGAGCTGGTGCGGTTTGTGGCCACCGGCCTCCGCCTCTGCGAGGACTGCTGCGAGAGCAGGCCAGTTCTCGTCAGTAAGGATGCGTTCGGCGTGGTCGGGGACGGCAGCGCGGACGTCGCGGGCCAGGGTGCGACGGGCCTGTTCGCTCGGCTGGCGGCGCTCCAGGTCGGCGAGCGCTGGAACAAGGGCATTGTCGGCGACGGCTTGGAGGTGGCGGAGGGTCTGGCCGGCTGCGTCGGCCTGGTGAGCGTGGTTCCTCGCCTCGTGCCAACGCTGAGCGAGGATCGTTGCCCAGATCATGGCGGCGAGGAGGCCGGAGAGCGCGCTGCCGTCCGGGCCGGTGGCGGAGTGGATGATGTCGCGGGCCGCGATGCGTACCGCGTCGCCAGCGCGGTCTTCGGCACGAATCCGGGAGCGTTGGGCACGGACGAACGCCTTTGACGCCGACCGCAGTTCGGCGCGTAGATCCTCGGGGGCGTGCTGGGCGGTGGACTCGATCAGTTCGCCGAGTGCGGCTATGTGGGCTTGGATTCGCGCGTCCTTGCCGGAGTCGTCGCCGTCGCCGGTCCCGTTGGTCAGCTCGGAGTGGAGCGTGTCGAGGACGTCGGTGGCTCGGTGCCAGGGGCTGCTGGGACGGTCTCGGCGGGCGGTGGGGTGTTCCTCTGGCGCGGTGGATTCCAGGCGGGCCTTGAGCTTGGGGAGGGTGAGGTCGGAGGCGATCTTCCCGCCGGGGTGGAAGATCTGTTCGCCGTCCTTGTTGAGGTCGCCGGGGTGGCCGACGGCGTAACCGAGGAGGTCTCCGGACGGTCCGCGGCGCGGCTTGACCGCGATGCCGTTGGCTTCGAGGTAGGCGAGGAGTTCCTCGGCGCTGCCGGCGTGGGGGATGGCGGCGCGGATGTGCTCCTGGAGCCAGTCGCGGCTGGTCTGCTCCCAGCCCAGGCGTTCGGCCTTGTGCATCTCGGCCTGAGTGGGGCGGCGCCCAGCGGTGCGGTCCCCCTTCTTGAGTTGGCGCAGGCCGTAGTCGGACTCGATCTGGCGGCAGGCGTTGCCGACGCGGATACCGCTGTCGTGGAGTTTGGGGCGGCGGCCGTCTTCGCGAACGGTGGTGGCGAGGATGTGGATGTGGTCGTCCGCGTGACGTACGGCGATCCATCGGCACCCCAGATCGTCTCCAGGTGGAGCGATACCCGCTGCCTCGACGATCCGCTGGGCGATGTCGGCCCACTCGACATCGGAGAGGTGCTGGTCCTCGGGGGCCGCGCGGACGGGGCAGTGCCAGACGTGGTCGGTGGCCGTCCTTCCGAACTCGCTGTTGCGGAGCCGGACAGGCTCGTCGAGGTGGCGGGCGAGCTGGGTGAGTGTGGCATCGGGGTTCCGGCCGGGGTCTGGCATTCCGAGCATGGCGAAGCCCGCGACGATGTGCGGGTCGAGATGTTCGTCCTGACGGCCGGGACCGTAGAGGTAGGCGAGCAGACCGCGGGTGTTGGTTCCGGCCGGCTTGATGGCGGCTATCACGCGGTCTCGTCCTTCCTGGGGGCGGCGGGTTCACGCAGTGCCTCGGCGATCAGTTCCAACAGGTGGTGCAGCTCGTCGAGACGGTCACGTACGTCGGGTGGGGTCAGGTCGCTGTTCAGGGCACGGGCAAACCGAAATCCGCGACGCCAACGCCCAGATCCTGGAGGACAACGCCCAGCGGCGAGCCGCTCTCGACGAGCTGGCGACGGTGCCGTGGAAGGGCGTCGGGAACCGGGCTCGTCGCAAGGCCATGAAGGCCGCGATCGACGAGATGCCGCCCTTCCGGCGCGTCACCGGACCGGCCACGCGCCTGCACGTCAAGGCCACCCTCCAGGCCGCCCTGAACGACGCGATCGGGCAGCAGATCATCACGTTCAATCCGGCCGCTCACGTCGAGATCGACCCCGTGCGCAAGCCGAAGGCGCTCGTGTGGACCGACGAGCGGGTCGCCAAGTGGGAGCAGACCGGCGAGAAGCCATCCCCAGTGATGGTCTGGACGCCTCAACAGACTGGCGCCTTCCTGGACTTCGTCGCCGAGAACCGGCTGTACGCGATGTGGCACCTGATCGTCTTTCGTGGCCTGCGTCGCGGCGAGGCGTGCGGGCAGCCGTGGTCGGAGACAAACCCCGACACCCACTCCCTCACCGTCTCCTCCCAACTCGTCCAGGACGGGTGGGAGATCGAGACATCCGACCCCAAGACGGACAGCGGCTATCGCGTGGTCGCGCTCGACGACGACACCGTCGACGTCCTGAAGCGGCACCGCGAGCGGCAGGACGCGGCCCGCAAGGAGTGGGGATCGGCCTGGGTCGACACCGGCCACGTCTTCACGCAGGAAGACGGCTCCTGGCTCCATCCCGGCAAGGTGACCGACCTCTTCGAGCGCCTCGTCGCCGCCTCCGGCCTCCCGCCGATCCGGCTACACGATCTGCGCCACGGCGCGGCCACCCTCATGCTCGCCGACGACATCGACATCAAGATCGTGTCGGACACCCTCGGGCACAGCGACACCCGGATCACGCGTGACATCTACCAGAGCGTGCTCCCCCACGTGGGCAAGAGCGCCGCCGAGGCGACCGCGAAGCTCGTACCGCTCCAGCGCAAGGCCGAGGCCGAGAAGGCCGCGCGCAAGGCTGCGAAGAAGGAAAAGGCCAGGAAGGCTGCGGCCAAGGAGACCGGCGCTGGCAAGGGCTGCAAGCCGAAGAAGGACCAGGCGAAAGCCCAAGCCAAGGCCGCCAAGAAGGCGAAGCGCCAGAAGCCCAAGAAGTAGGTCCCCGAGCGGCTCCGCTCACGCACCGCTCACGCAAGCAAAGTCACGGCACCTGGGCCGTGTGACGCCGCATGCCCCAAGCAACAGAAAACCCCAGGTCACGGGCAATGTGACCTGGGATTTGACTGAGCCGCCTTCGGGATTCGAACCCGAGACCTACGCATTACGAGTGCGTTGCTCTGGCCATCTGAGCTAAGGCGGCGCACGCGTCCCGCACCTATGGTGCGATCAGCAGCGACGCCAAGTCTACACAGTTTCCGGGGGTGCTCCGCACACCCCCGGCGGGCGGGCCCGCGGGGCCCGGTTCACCCCTGCGAGCAGCGCTTTCCGTCGTCCGGGGCCTTGCCCTCCAGCAGGTACTCGTTGATCGCCGAGTCCACGCACGCGCTGCCGCGGCCGTACGCCGTGTGTCCGTCCCCCTCATAAGTGAGGAGCTTGCCCGAGGAGAGCTGGTCGGCCAAGGCCTCGGCCCAGCGGTAGGGGGTGGCCGGGTCGCGGGTGGTGCCGACCACGACGATCGGGTCGGCGCCGTCCGCCTCGATGCGGTGCGGCTCGCCCGTCGCCTTCACCGGCCAGTACGCGCAGTTCAGCGAGGCCCAGGCCAGGCCCTCGCCGAAGACCGGGGAGGCCTCCTCGAAGTCCGGGAGCGCCTTCTTCACGTCGTCGGCCGTGCCGAAGGCCGGGGGCAGGTCCAGGCAGTTCACGGCGGCGTTGGCGAACATCAGGTTCGCGTACGAACCGTCGGCCCCCCGCTCGTAGTAGCTGTCCGAGAGGGCGAGCAGGCCCGCGCCGTCCTTGTCCTTCATCGCGGCGGACAGCGCCGTGCGCAGTTGGGGCCAGGCCCCCTCGTCGTACATCGCCGCGATCACGCCCGTCGTGGCGAGCGCCTCGCCGAGCTTGCGGCCGTCGGAGTCGCCGGCGGGGATCGGCGTGCGGTCCAGGTCGTCGAAGAAGGACTTCAGGCGCTTGCCCGCGTCCGCCTCGCTCTCCGTGCCGAGCGGGCAGCCCGTCTGGCTCACGCAGTCCTTCGCGAACGACTGAAACGCCGTCTCGAAGCCCGCCGTCTGGTCACGGTTCATGCGGCGCGCGGGCAGCGACGGGTCCATCGCGCCGTCCAGGACGAGCCGGCCGACGCGGTCGGGATAGAGCCCGGCGTAGGTCGCCCCGAGGAACGTGCCGTACGAGGCGCCCACGTAACTCAGCTTCTCGTCACCGAGCGCCGCGCGCAGGAGGTCCATGTCGCGGGCGGCCTCGACCGTGGAGACGTGCGGCAGCACCTCGCCCGAGCGCTTCTCGCAGCCGGTCGCGAACTTTTTGAAGGAGTCCGACAGTTCGGCGGTCTCGCGCTCGTCGTCCGGCGTGATGTCCGTCTGCGTGTACGCGTCCATCTGCTTGCCGTCCAGGCAGGTGACGGGCTCGCTGCGGGCCACGCCGCGCGGGTCGACCGCCGCCATGTCGTACCGGGCGCGGACCTCCTCGGGGTAACCGAGTGCCGCGTACGACTGGAGGTAGCCGATCGCCGAGCCGCCGGGGCCGCCCGGGTTGACCAGGAGCGAGCCCAGGCGCTTGCCCGGGCCCGTGGCCTTCTTGCGGGAGACGGCGAGCTTGATCTCCTCGCCGTCCGGGTCGTCGTAATCCAGCGGTGCCTTCATCGTCGAGCACTCGAAGCCCGGGACGCCGCACTCGCGCCAGTTCAGCTTCTGCTCGTAGAACGGGGAGAGCTGCTGCGGGGTGGCGCGCGGCAGCGCGGCCATGGACGCGTCCGCCGTCGAGCTCCCGGCCGAGCATCCGACGCCGGAAATGAGCAGTCCGGCGGCCAGGAACACGGTCGCGGGGGTGCGGAGTCCTCTGATGCGCATCACGTGAGCGTAACGCCCCGTATTGAATCAGTGACGCAAGGTGCTCTTACGGGTTACTCCGTCAACCCCAGCCCACTCCCCCCAGCCACGCACCCCACCCCGACCACTGCCCCACCGCTACCCCCACCGCTGCCCCGACCACTACCCCGCCCGCAGCGCCACCGTCATCGCCTCCACCGCGAGCAGCGGCGCCACATTGCGGTCCAGTGCCGTGCGGCAGGCGCCGATCGCCTCGATGCGGCGCAGCGTGGACTCGGGCGAGGATTCGCGGGCCAGGCGCTCCAGCATGTCGAGCACCTCCGTGTTGGCCAGTGCCACGCGGGAGCCGAGCTGGAGGGTGAGCACGTCGCGGTAGACACCGGTCAGCTCGATCAGGGCGAGGTCGAGGCTGTCGCGCTGGGTGCGGGTCCTGCGGCGCTTCTGGCGGTCTTCGAGGTCCTTCATGACGCCCGCGGTCCCGCGCGGCATCCGGCCGCCCTTCTCCGCGCCGAGCGCCGCCTTCAGGTCGTCGGTCTCCTTGACGTCGACCTCCTCGGCGACCTGCTTGGCGTCGTCGCCGGCCGTGTCGATCAGCTCCTGCGCCGCCTTGAGGCAGCCGCCGATGTCCGCCACGCGCATGGGCAGCTTGAGCACGGCGGCCCGGCGCTCGCGGGCCCGCGGATCGGTCGCGAGGCGGCGGGCGCGGCCGATGTGCCCCTGGGTGGCCCGCGCGGCGGCGGCGGCGACGTCCGGCTCGATGCCGTCACGCCGGATCAGTACGTCCGCGACGGCGTCCACCGGGGGCGTGCGCAGCGTCAGGTGGCGGCAGCGCGAGCGGATGGTGGGCAGCACGTCTTCGAGCGAGGGTGCGCAGAGCAGCCACACCGTACGGGGAGCGGGCTCCTCGACGGCCTTCAGGAGGACGTTGCCCGCGCCCTCCGTGAGGCGGTCCGCGTCCTCCAGGACGATGACCTGCCAGCGGCCGCCCGCAGGGGAGAGCTGGGCCCGCCTGACGAGCTCGCGGGTCTCCTTGACGCCGATGGACAGCAGGTCCGTACGCACCACTTCCACGTCGGCGTGCGTGCCGACCAGGCTCGTGTGGCACCCGTCGCAGAAGCCGCAGCCGGGGGCGCCGCCCAGCGCGCGGTCCGGGCTGGTGCACTGGAGCGCGGCGGCGAAGGCGCGGGCGGCGGTGGACCGCCCGGAGCCGGGCGGTCCGGTGAACAGCCAGGCGTGCGTCATCTTGGACGCCTCGGGGCGCGGGGTGCCCGCGGCCACGGCGGTGACCAGCGTGTCGGCGTCCCGGGCGGCGGCACCGAGCTGCTCGCTCACCCGCTCCTGGCCCACCAGGTCATCCCATACGGTCATCGGTCACCGCCTCCGCCCTGCTCCCGCACCATCTGCGTCGCCCCATGCCGCGCGCTTCACGTCACGTGCTCCACGCGCCGTCGGTCTTCATTGTGGAGCACGCCACTGACAACGCTGACCCCCGCCCGACGGAGACGGGCTCCGTCGGACGGGGGTCAGCGGTCGTCAGGCGAGGCTCAGCGCCGCTTGCGGCCCCGGCCCCGGCCGCCGCCGTCCTCGTCCTCGTCCCGGTCGCCCAGCAACTCGTCCGCCAGGGAGGGCAGGTCGTCCAGCGGAGTCTCCTCCGCCCAGTCCGAGCGGGGCCGCTGCTTGGGCGCCCCGTGCTCGTCGACCTGGGGCAGCTCGCGGGTCCTGTCGTTCCCGCCGCCCGACGAACGCGCGGGCCCCTGCTCGGGCTCGGCCCCGGGCCGCTCGTCGCGGAAGTAGCCCGGCGGCACCTTGTCCTCCCGTACGGAAGGCAGCACGGCCGTCTCGTCGGCCGCGCCCGGCACGGGCGGCTGCGGCAGGACCTCGGTCTCCTCCGAAGCGGAGGTGTCCCGAACGGCGGGCAGCACCGCCGTCTCGTCGGCAGCTCCCGGCGCGGGCGCACCGGGCTTCACGATGGGCGTGGGCACGGTCGTCTCGTTGTCCGGCACGGCATCCGCGGGGGAGCCGGCCGGAGCGGGAGCCGGCGCCTTAGCCGGAGCCTGAGCCGGAGCCTTTTTCGAAACCGAAGCCGAGTCCGAAGCCTCCTTCGGAGCCGCAGCCGCCCCAGGTGCAGGCGAAGAAGCAGCCGCGGGCGCCGCCCCAGCCCCAGCCGCCGCCCCGGCAGGAGCCACCCCAGAAGGAGCCGCCGCAGCGGTAGTCGCCGCGGCCGCCGCCGCAGCCGCCGAAGCCGCCGCCAGCCGCCGTGCCTCCTCGGCCCGCAGCAGCGCCTCCTCGGCCTTGCGCTGCTTCTCGACGCGCCGCGCCTCGGCCTCGGCCCGCAGCCGCGCCTCTTCCTCGGCCTCCCGGCGGCGGCGCGCCTCCTCGGCGGCCCGCACCTTCTCCTCGGCGAGCAGGCGTGCCTGCTCCTCCTCGGCCCGGCGCTTGGCCTCCTCGGCGCGCTGCCTGGCCTCCTCGGCCTGGCGCTCGGCCTCGCGGCGCTGCGCCTCCTCCAGCTCGCGGCGCTTGCGCTCCTCCTCCTCGGCGCGGAGCTTGGCGAGCTGCTCCTGGCGCTCGCGCTCGATCCGCTCCTCCTCGGCCTTGCGCGCGGCTTCTTCCTCGGCCTTGCGGCGCGCCTCTTCCTCGGCGGCCTTGCGGGCCTCCTCCTGCGCCTTCACCTCGGCCTCGGAGAGCGGCAGCATCAGGTCGAGCCGGTGCCGGGCCACGGTCGTGACCGCCTCCGGCTCCTGGGCGGCGTCGATCACCAGGTAGCGCCCGGGGTCGGCCGCGGCGAGCGTCAGGAAACCGGACCGCACGCGTGCGTGGAACTCGGCGGGCTCCGACTCAAGGCGGTCGGGGGCCTCGGTGAAGCGCTCGCGGGCCGCCTCCGGGGACACGTCGAGCAGCACCGTCAGGTTCGGCACGAGCCCTGCCGTCGCCCAGCGCGAGATACGGGCGATCTCGGTCGGGGACAGGTCGCGGCCCGCGCCCTGGTAGGCCACGGACGAGTCGATGTACCGGTCGGAGATGACGACCGCGCCGCGCTCCAGGGCGGGGCGCACGACCGTGTCGACGTGCTCGGCGCGGTCGGCGGCGTACAGGAGTGCTTCGGCGCGGTGCGAGAGTCCGGCCGACGAGACGTCGAGGAGGATCGAGCGCAGCCGCTTGCCGACCGGGGTCGCGCCCGGCTCGCGCGTCACGACGACCTCGTGGCCCTTGGCCCGGATCCACTCGGCGAGCGCCTCGGCCTGCGTGGACTTGCCCGCGCCGTCGCCGCCCTCCAGGGCGATGAAGAAGCCCGTGGGGGCGATCCCCTGCTGCGGGTCGTCGCCGCCCCGCAGCGCGTCGCGCAGGTCGTGCCGCAGCGGCACGCCCTGCCGGTCGTCGATCTTGGCGAGGACCAGCGCGGCCACCGGCAGGAGCAGCGCGCCCACCAGCATCAGCGTGAAGGCGGCGCCGCCGTGGTCGAAGACGAACTTGCCGTTGACGAAGCGGTGCGGGCCGATCGCCGCCGCGACCACCGGGGCCACGAGGGCGCCGAGGGCGACGAAGAGGCGTACGACCGCCTGGAGGTGTTCCGTCGTGCGCGCCCTGCGGTACTCCTCGACCTCCTGGTCGAGCAGCGCGTGCCCGGTGTGCGCGGCGATGCCCGCGGCCACTCCGGCGAGCGCCAGGAGCAGCAGCACGGTCGTCAGGTCGGGCACGAGCCCGGCGGCGAGCAGCGCGACCCCGGTGAGGGCGATCGCGAGCGCGAGCAGCCGGCGGCGCGAGAGGGAGGGCAGCAGCGACGGCGAGGTACGGATGCCGACGACGGTGCCGCCGGTGAGGGCGAGGACGATCAGGCCGTACGTGACGGGTCCGCCATCGAGGTCCTTGGCGTGCAGCACGGCGACCGCGACGGAGGCCGCGACGGCCCCGGCGATCGCGGCGCAGGCGGCGACGAGCAGCGGGATCGCGCCGGTGCGGCCGCGGTCGGTGCCGCTGCCGGTGCGCGGCCTGCGCAGTCCTTCGAGGGGGCTACGCGCGCGTGGCGTCTGCGTGGCGGGAAGTTCGAGGAAGTAGACGATCGACAGCGAGGCGGCGAAGAGCCCGGCGGCGACGAACGAGCCGAGCCCCGCCTGGTGCACCTCGAACCAGTCGAGCCCGGCGCCGAGGAGGTTGCCGACCAGCGTGACGACGACGAGCGCGGCGGCCGCGAGGGGCAGCGCCACGAATCCCGTACGCAGCGACAGGCGCCGCAGTGCGTCCATGTGGTCCGGCAGCGGCCGCACCGTCGCGCCCTCCAGGGGCGGCGCGGGCAGCAGCGCGGGCGCCGCGCTCTCCCGGCACACCGTCCAGAAGCGCTCGGCGACGCCGATCACGAAGGCGGTGACGAGCAGCATCGCGAGCGCGTTGTCCGGGGTCCAGTCGATCCACAGCGGCGCGACGATCAGGAGTCCGGCCCGCAGACCGTCCGCCACGACCATCGTCCAGCGCCGGTCCAGCGGCCCGTCCGGTGACGTGATGGAGCTCAGCGGCCCGAGAAGGACCGCTCCGAAGAGCAGCGTCGCGAGGATGCGTGCTCCGAAGACGGCGGTGACCGCGAACGCGACCCCTCGATAGCCGCCCCCGAACGCTCCTTCGGCGATGGCCGCTTGCAGCGCAAGGACCACCAGGACAAGGAGGGCGAGGGCATCGCCGACACCGCCGACGAGCTGGGCGCTCCAGAGCCTCTTCAGCTGCGGTACCCGCAGCAAGGCGCGGACAGCACGCTCTCGGGAATCTGCGACCAGGGCGTCGTCGGGGGCCGGGTTTCCGACCGTTGGCTGCTCGGCACGCGTCATCCGTCCAGCCTATCTGGCGGGTGCGACACACCGAAGGGGCGCCCGAACAAACGGGCGCCCCTTTGGTTCACACCTTCACAGCGCCGTACACATACGACGCATACCGCCGGTCACTCGGCGTCGGACGCCTTGGCGGCCGAGGCCGCGGTCTTCTTGGCGGCGGCCGTCTTGGTGGTGGTCTTCTTCGCGGCGGTCGTCTTCTTGGCGGCCGTCGTCTTCTTGGCAGCCGTCTTCTTCGCCGCGGTCTTCTTGGCCGGAGCCTTCTTCGCCGCCTTCTTGGCGGTCTTCTTGGCCGGACCCTTGGCCCGCTTCTCGGCGAGCAGTTCGTAGCCCCGCTCGGGCGTGATGTCCTCGACGCTGTCGGCGGCCCGCAGGGTGGCGTTCGTCTCGCCGTCCGTGACGTACGCCCCGAAGCGGCCGTCCTTGACGACGACCGGCTTCCCGCTGACCGGGTCCTCGCCGAGCTCCTTGAGCGGCGGCTTGGCGGCGGCCCGCCCGCGCTGCTTGGGCTGGGCGTAGATCGCCAGGGCCTCGTCCAGCGTGATGGTGAAGAGCTGCTCCTCGGTCTCGATGGACCGCGAGTCGGTGCCCTTCTTCAGATACGGGCCGTACCGGCCGTTCTGCGCGGTGATCTCCACGCCTTCGGCGTCCGTGCCGACCACGCGCGGCAGGGACATCAGCTTGAGGGCGTCCTCGAGCGTCACCGTGTCCAGGGACATGGACTTGAAGAGCGAGGCCGTCCGCGGCTTGACCGCGTTCTTGCCGGTCTTCGGGGTGCCCTCGGGGAGCACCTCGGTGACGTACGGGCCGTAGCGGCCGTCCTTGGCGATGATCTCGTGACCCGACGTGGGGTCGGTGCCGAGCGCGAAGTCGCCGCTCGGCTTGGCGAGCAGCTCCTCGGCGTACTCGACGGTCAGCTCGTCCGGCGGCAGGTCGTCGGGCACGTCGGCGCGCTGGTGGCCCTCCGCGTCCTTCTCGCCGCGCTCGATGTACGGGCCGTACCGGCCCACGCGCAGCAGGATGCCGTCGCCGACGGGGAAGGAGGAGATCTCGCGGGCGTCGATCGCGCCCAGGTCGGTCACCAGCTCCTTGAGGCCGCCGAGGTGGTCGCCGTCGCCGTTGCCCGCGTTCGAGGCGGCCCCGGCGTCGTCGCCCTCGCCGAAGTAGAAGCGCCGCAGCCACGGCACGGCCTGGGCCTCGCCCCGCGCGATGCGGTCGAGGTCGTCCTCCATGCGCGCCGTGAAGTCGTAGTCGACGAGCCGGCCGAAGTGCTTCTCCAGGAGGTTGACCACGGCGAAGGACAAGAAGGACGGCACCAGGGCCGTGCCCTTCTTGAAGACGTAGCCGCGGTCGAGGATCGTGCCGATGATCGACGCGTACGTCGACGGGCGGCCGATCTCGCGCTCTTCGAGCTCCTTGACCAGCGAGGCCTCGGTGTAGCGGGCCGGCGGCTTGGTCGCGTGGCCGTCGACCGAGATCTCGTCGGCGGACAGCGCGTCGCCCTCGCTGACCTGCGGGAGCCTGCGCTCACGGTCGTCGAGCTCGGCATTCGGGTCGTCCGCGCCTTCGACGTAGGCCTTCATGAAGCCGTGGAAGGTGATGGTCTTGCCGGACGCGCTGAACTCGGCGTCGCGGCCGTCGGCGGCCGTGCCGCCGATCTTCACCGTGACGGAGTTTCCGACCGCGTCCTTCATCTGGGAGGCGACGGTCCGCTTCCAGATCAGCTCGTAGAGCCGGAACTGATCACCGGTCAGACCGGTCTCGGCGGGCGTGCGGAAACGATCACCCGAAGGGCGGATCGCCTCGTGCGCCTCCTGCGCGTTCTTGACCTTCCCGGCGTACGTGCGGGGCTTGTCCGGCAGGTAGTCGCTGCCGTACAGCTGCGTGACCTGCGCGCGGGCCGCGGTGACCGCGGTGTCGGACAGCGTCGTGGAGTCCGTACGCATGTAGGTGATGAAGCCGTTCTCGTACAGCTTCTGGGCCACCTGCATCGTGGCCTTCGCGCCGAAGCCGAGCTTGCGGCTGGCCTCCTGCTGCATCGTCGTCGTACGGAACGGCGCGTACGGAGAGCGGCGGTAGGGCTTGGACTCGACGGAGCGGACCGCGAACCGGGTGTTCTCCAGGGCCGCGGCGAGCGAACGGGCGTTGGCCTCGTCCAGGTGCAGCGTGTCGGACTTGAGCTGGCCGACCGAGTTGAAGTCGCGGCCCTGCGCGATGCGCTTGCCGTCGACCGCGGTGAGGCGGGCGACGAGCTGCGAGGGGTCGGACGCGTCACCGGTGCGGCCGGTGCCGAAGGTGCCCGTCAGGTCCCAGTACTCGGCGGAGCGGAAGGCGATGCGCTCGCGCTCACGCTCGACGACGAGGCGGGTCGCCACGGACTGGACGCGGCCGGCCGACAGGCGCGGCATGACCTTCTTCCACAGGACCGGCGAGACCTCGTAGCCGTAGAGGCGGTCGAGGATGCGGCGGGTCTCCTGGGCGTCGACCATGCGCTTGTTGAGCTCGCGCGGGTTGGCGACGGCGCCCTGGATCGCGGCCTTGGTGATCTCGTGGAACACCATGCGCTTGACCGGGACCTTGGGCTTCAGGACCTCCAGGAGGTGCCACGCGATGGCTTCGCCCTCGCGGTCCTCATCGGTGGCGAGGAAGAGTTCGTCGGAGTCCTTCAGCAGGTCCTTGAGCTTCTTGACCTGGGCCTTCTTGTCGGCGTTGACGACATAGATGGGCTCGAAGTCGTTCTCGACGTCCACGCCGAGCCGGCGCACCTCGCCGGTGTACTTGTCGGGGACCTCCGCGGCGCCGCTGGGGAGGTCGCGGATGTGCCCGACGCTCGCCTCGACTACGTAGCCGGGGCCGAGGTAACCCTTGATCGTCTTCGCCTTGGCAGGCGACTCGACGATGACGAGTCGGCGGCCGCCCTTTGCGGTCTCGCTGGTCGGGGACAACTTCGCTCTTCTCTCCGGTCGGTACTCGGTGGCCGTGCTGCGTGGCCTCGCTCGGTGCGCTTGAGTTGCGCTGACGCTGCGGAGTGTGACGGTACATCCCGCCCCCGTGTCAAACGGGAAAAGCCCGCAACGGCCACTCGAACGGTAACCCGACTACCGCCATTCCTGCCGCCCGGAGTGGCGACGTGCCCTTTCACCACCGGGTTCGCGACCCGGTTCACGACCGGCGCGGCACGGGCGCCGGGCCTACGGCCCGTACGCGCCCCGCGACCACCGGCAGCTTTCGGTCAGAGACGAGTGAAACACCACACTCCGAGCACCAGTGCGGCTGCTCCCGCGACCGCCGCGAGGGTCGCCGATGCGACGGGGTTCACACCCTGGGCGACCGGTGCCCGGTGCGCCACGCGTGCCCCCGTCCACAGCAGTAGCCCCGCTCCGAACAGCGCGAATACCGTGCCCGCGAAGATCGCTGGTCCGCTCTCCATGGCCTTGCCTCCCCGTACCGAGTTCCCTGGTCCTGGAAACTTGCACGCCCGGGAAGCCGGGGCGCGAACCCCGGGTAAACGGAGGGCGCACGGCCCGGATCACCACCCGCCGACCGGCCCTGGCCGACCGGATCCGGCCGCCGGGACCGTCGCGCACAGTCCACCTTCTCGATGTACGCCCGGCGGTCGCGGACGTCCATCCATCCCACCCAGAACGAGGGGCCGATGTCCCCGAAACGTACGAGACACGCCGTACGCGTACCGCCAACGGACCGGTGCGGCCCTTACGCGTCGACCGGCTCCAGGAAGCCCTGCTCGACCAGGAGCCTGATCTGCGCGGGCGTGCGGTCCCGCAGCAGGACGGGGTCGTCCCCGACCAGTTGGGCGATGGCGTCGAGGATCCGCCCGGCGCTCAGCGTGCCGTCGCACACCCCGGCGAAACCGGCGCCCACCGTGTCCACCTTGGTGGCCCGCCGCATCCCGCGGTGCTGGCGCAGCACGACGTGCTCGGGGTCCTCGGCACCGGGCAGCCCGACCTGCTCCTGCACGACCTCGTCCGCGAGCCTGAAGTGCCCCGCGAGCAGCGCGGCGTCGTCGTGCGTGCGCAGGTAGTCCTGGCGCGCGAAGAACTCCCGCACGGTCTCGCCCAGCGGCTGCTCGACGGGGTGCGGCCACTCCTCCACGGTCACCGACGGCTCGGCGGCCCCGGCACCCGCGCCGGACTTGCGCAGCGTGATCCAGCCGAACCCGACCGCGCGCGTCTTGCGGGCCTCGAACTCGTCGAGCCACGCGTCGTACCGCGCCGCGTACTCCTCCGGGTCCGTCCGGTGGTCGCCGGCGTCGCGCAGCCACAGCTCGGCGTACTGCGTGACGTCCTGCACCTCGCGCTGCACGATCCACGCGTCGCAGCCGCGCGGCACCCAGGAACGGAGCCGCTCGGTCCACTCCTCGCCCTCCACGTGCTGCCAGTTGGCGAGGAAGTGCGCGAACCCCCCTTCGTTCAACCGCTCTCCCGCCTGCTGAACGAGCGACCGGCACAGATCGTCCCCGCCCATCCCGCCGTCGCGGTAGGTGAGCCGCGCTCCGGGAGAGATCACGAAGGGTGGATTGGACACGATCAGGTCGTACATATCCTCGCCCACGGGTTCGAAGAGGGAGCCTTCCCGCAGGTCCGCCTCGGGAGCACCGGACAGGGCGAGGGTGAGCCGGGTGATGCGCAGGGCCCGGGGGTTGAGGTCGGTCGCCGTGACCCGGGTCGCGTGGTGCGCGGCGTGCAGCGCCTGGATCCCGGAGCCGGTTCCGAGGTCGAGAGCGCTGGCCACGGGCGTACGCACGGTGAGGCCGGCGAGGGTCGTCGAGGCCCCGCCGACACCGAGCACGACCCCTTCGTCGTGGCTGCCGATGCCTCCGGCGCCGCCGACCGCGCAGCCCAGGTCCGAGACGATGAACCAGTCCTCGCCGTCCGGCCCGCCATACGGCCGCACGTCCACGGTCGCCTTCAGCGCGCCCTCGCCGTCCGCCGCGGACAGCCAACCGGCCTCCTGGAGGGGGCCGACGGGCAGAACGGCCGCCACGCGCGCGTGCGGCACCGAACGCTGCAACAGGAAGAGGCGTACGAGCGTCTCCAGCGGCCCGTCGCCGCGGGTGGCCCGCAGCGCGGGCACGGTCTCGCTGCGGGCGAGCGCCGTGTAGGCGGGCGCCCCGAGCAGCTCGAGCAGCCCGTCAGCGGTGAAGTCGGCCTCCAGCAGGGCTTCCCGCAACTGGGCGGAGACGTCGGCACGATCGGACGAGGGCAGGGGGGCGCTAGCAGTACTCACCCCTTCATTGTGACCCGCATCGGCCCAGATCCACCGCCGCGAACACCCGCCCCTCCCTCCGGCTACCGGTGAACGCAGCGCTGCCCCGGCCGTCGGGGGGGGTATCCCCAGGCGGCCGGGGCAGCAGGTCGAAGAAGGGGGGCAACCCCTAGGCGGCAGAAGGCGTAGCGCTAGCCGACTTGCAGCTGTCCTGCTTGCTCATCGCCTGGCCCACCTCGCCCTCCTGCAGCTTCTCCAACGCCTTGTTGCCGCTCTTGCTCAGCTTGTCCAGCTCTCCGGCGACGCTCTTGAGGCCGTCCGCGAAGTCCGCCTGGTTCTTGGTGTCCAGGCCGTCGACCTTCTTCTTCAGGTCGCCGTACGACTTGGAGATGGCGTTCAGTTCCTTGACCGCGTCATCGGTCTTCTTCTGGCCGCCGTCGACCGGCGGGGCGCCCGCGTCCTTCACGGCGGCACCCATCGCCTTGTAGGCGTCGGACATGTCCTGGAACGCCTTGGAGTCGGTCTTCTGGACGTCCTCCGGCGAGCTGTTGTCCGAGGTCTCCTTCTGGATCGCGGCGTTGGCGGAAGCGATCTTCTTCGACTGCGGCTGGACCGAGTCACAGACGTCCTTGGCCCAGGAGTCCAGCTTCTCGTTGCCGTCATCGCTGCAGCCCGACAGCGCCAGTACCAGTACCGCACCGCCGGACAGTGCGGCTGCAAGCTTCTTGTTCACCGGATTGGTCCCTTCCATGGCTCTCGGCCCCGGAACTTACACGCCAACTGGGCTACAACCGCATGCCGGGGGTCCGGTACCACCCCTATTGAAGCCATTTGCACCAAGCAGAGAGCGCGAGAGAAGGCTCACCAGCCGGCTCCCCGGACGCACGAAGGGCGGACGCCGCGTCAAAACGCGCCGTCCGCCCTCGTGTTGGGCAGAGTCTGACCCGGCGTTACGAAACCACGGCCGGGTCGGTGGGCTTACTTACCCGCTCAGCACCACCTTCTCCCTCGTCGCCCACGGCGATGCCGCGGCGCTTGGAGATGTAGACCGCGCCGATGATGACCAGGATCGACAGCACCGCGATCAGTGCCCGCACCCCGGCGCTCGCGTCGTCCCCGTAGCTGAACTGGACGACCGCGGGCGCGATGAGCAGCGCCACCAGGTTCATCACCTTCAGCAGGGGGTTGATCGCGGGCCCCGCGGTGTCCTTGAACGGGTCACCGACGGTGTCTCCGATGACCACCGCGGCGTGGGCTTCACTGCCCTTGCCGCCGTGATGGCCGTCCTCGACGAGCTTCTTCGCGTTGTCCCAGGCACCGCCCGAGTTGGCGAGGAAGACCGCCATCAGCGTGCCGGTGCCGATCGCACCCGCCAGGAACGAGCCGAGCGCGCCGACGCCGAGCGAGAAGCCGACGGCGATCGGCGTGAGCACGGCGAGCAGACCCGGTGTGGCCAGCTCCCGCAGCGCGTCCTTGGTGCAGATGTCGACCACGCGCCCGTACTCCGGTTCCTCGGAGTAATCCATGATCCCGGGGTGCTCGCGGAACTGCCGCCGCACCTCGTAGACCACCGATCCGGCCGACCTCGACACCGCGTTGATCGCCAGCCCCGAGAAGAGGAAGACGACCGCGGCGCCCAGGATCAGGCCGACGAGGTTGTTGGGCTGGGAGATGTCCATGACCAGGTTCATCGGAGCGCCGTCGCCCATTTTCTCGCCGACGTCCTTGGCCGCGCTCGCGATGGCGTCGCGATACGAGCCGAAGAGCGCCGAGGCCGCGAGAACGGCGGTGGCGATGGCGATGCCCTTGGTGATGGCCTTGGTGGTGTTGCCGACCGCGTCCAGGTCGGTGAGCACCTGCGCGCCGGCGCCCTCGACGTCACCGGACATCTCGGCGATGCCCTGCGCGTTGTCGGAGACCGGACCGAAGGTGTCCATGGCGACGATCACGCCGACCGTGGTGAGCAGGCCGGTACCGGCGAGCGCCACCGCGAACAGGGCGAGCATGATCGACGTGCCGCCGAGCAGGAACGCCCCGTACACGCCGAGCCCGATCAGGAGCGCGGTGTAGACGGCCGATTCGAGGCCGATCGAGATGCCGGCCAGGACCACGGTGGCCGGTCCCGTGAGGGACGTCTTGCCGATGTCCCTCACCGGGCGCCGGTTGGTCTCCGTGAAGTAGCCGGTGAGCTGCTGGATGAGCGCGGCCATGACGATGCCGATCGCGACGGCGACGACCGCGAGGATCCGCGGGTCTCCGTCATGACCGGCGATCGCCGCGTCCGTGACACCGTCCAGGTCGGCGTACGACGACGGCAGGTAGACGAAGACCGCCGCGGCCACCAGCGCCAGCGAGATGATCGCGGAGATGAAGAACCCGCGGTTGATGGCGGACATCCCGCTGCGGTCGGCGCGCCGTGGCGCCACCGCGAAGATGCCGATCATCGCCGTCACGACGCCGATCGCCGGAACGATCAGCGGGAAGGCGAGACCGGAGTCGCCGAACGCGACCTTGCCGAGGATCAGCGCGGCGACCAGGGTCACCGCGTAGGACTCGAAGAGGTCGGCGGCCATTCCCGCGCAGTCGCCGACGTTGTCGCCCACGTTGTCGGCGATGGTCGCGGCATTCCTCGGGTCGTCCTCCGGAATGCCCTGCTCGACCTTGCCGACCAGGTCGGCGCCGACGTCGGCGGCCTTGGTGAAGATGCCGCCGCCCACACGCATGAACATCGCGATCAGCGCCGCCCCGAGGCCGAAGCCTTCGAGGACCTTCGGCGCGTCGGCCGCGTAGACGAGCACCACACAGGAGGCGCCCAGAAGACCGAGCCCCACCGTGAACATGCCGACAACGCCGCCCGTGCGGAAAGCGATCTTCATGGCCTTGTGCGAAACAGCGGTGAGATCCTTTTCGGGTTCTCCTTCCGCGGGGGTGGCCTCTCGGGCGGCTGCCGCCACACGAACATTGCTGCGTACGGCGAGCCACATGCCGATATAGCCGGTGGTCGCCGAGAACACCGCACCGATCAAGAAGAAGATCGATCGGCCGGCACGCTGATTCCAGTCGTCTGCGGGCAGCAGCATGAGCAGGAAGAACACCACGACGGCGAAAACGCCGAGAGTGCGCAACTGCCTGCCTAGGTAGGCATTGGCGCCCTCCTGGATCGCCTTCGCGATCTTCTTCATGCTGTCGGTGCCCTCGTCGGCCGCGAGAACCTGGCGTACGAGGACCCAGGCGACCACGAGAGCCGCCACCGCGACGGCCGCGATGACCATCACGATGAGGCGGTTGTCGTCGGTCAGTACTGCGGCTGCGAAGGTTGAGGGATGGTCAAACTGATGAGGGGTAGAAAGCCCCGCCATTCGTCCTCCTTGACGCTTGGGCTGAGCTCAAGATGTGGACGGATTGTAGGGAGCGGAACCTGATCAAAACAGAGCGCCGCAAACGGAATTGGCGCAAGATTGCTACCCAGCAAATGATCGCGACCACAGATCGGCCCCGAAAGCGGTAATGCCCCAAAAGCGTTGACGGCGACCGGCAGTCCTGAGGCAATTGACCGAGGCAATGATCCACAAAAGAAAAAGGCCCTGCTCCCGGGTCGGGAGCAAGACCTTGATGTTGCAGGTCGGACGAGGAGCGGAAGCTCAGACGAGCGGCACCGGGGCCGTCGGCCACGTCATACGAATGAGGCCGCCGTTCTCGCCGGAAGTGACCTCGACGTCGTCCACGAGCCCGCTGATGACGGCGAGACCCATCTCGTCCTCGCCCTCGGCGTCCGGCTCGTCGGAGGCACCGGACCCGGAACCGGATGCCCGGTCACCCGCCGGAGCGTGGGGGACCTCGTCGCCGACCTCAATGGAGAACTGCTTCTCGTCCTCGATCAGGGCGACCCGCACCGGCGCCGAGACGCCGCTGCTCTGATGCAGCCCGACGGCTCGGGTGCAGGCCTCGCCGACGGCGAGCCTGACCTCGTCGAGGACGGCCTCGTCGACCCCGGCCCTGCGCGCGACCGCCGCCGCCACGAGCCGAGCGGTCCTGACGTGCTCGGGCAGCGCGCTGAAGCGGAGTTCAACGGTGGCCATGCATCCCCCTCGGACATACGCGCGTGCTGTCAGGGGGCCGGGCCGAGGGCCCGGTCCCCTGCTGTTCTGCCACCCCCGGGCCGCGCAAGCAGCCGGCCCGGGACATCCGGCTCTCAGTCGGTGGCCGCGACCGCTTCCTCGACCGAGGTGTGAATGGGGAACACCTTGGTCAGACCGGTGATGCGGAAGATCTTCAAAATACGCTCCTGGTTGCAGACCAGGCGCAGCGAGCCCTCATGGGCACGCACCCGCTTCAGGCCGCCGACCAGCACGCCGAGCCCGGTGGAGTCGAGGAAGTCCACGCCCTCCATGTCGACGACCAGGTGGAAACTGCCGTCGTTCACCAACTCGACCAACTGTTCGCGCAGCTTGGGCGCGGTATAAACATCGATTTCGCCACCGACCTCGACGACCGTACGATCGCCGACGGTACGGGTCGACAGGGACAGGTCCACGGATCCTCCAGCACCTTGCTATCGAGCGGTCATCCCTCGGGACACCTCGGCAGAGCCCCCAGGACGGATCGCCAGCCGCGATGGCATTCAATCACTTACCGGCAGGCGTGCACGACGCCTTGGGACCATTGTCCATCCCGCCAGTGACACACTCGGTGCCGATGGCCAACTTTTCTCCGCCCGGCGGACCCTCCACGGGCGCCCCGGTACGCACGTCTCCTCGGACGGTCCTGGACCGGCTCACCGCGGGACCGAGCCGTGCTTCGCGCGTCACTCATACGGAGCACTTGCCCCCGCGCGCGGCCCGATATGCAGTCTGGCCTGATCGCATCCGTTCGGAAGTCGTCGCGGCGGTCCGGTCGGCCGGGATCGAGCACCCCTGGGCCCACCAGGCACTCGCCGCCGAGCACGCCTTGGACGGCGAGTCGGTCATCGTCGCCACCGGAACCGCGTCGGGAAAGTCGCTGGCGTACCTCACGCCCGTGCTCTCGGCCCTCCTGGACGGCTCCGAGGCCCCCAACGGGCGCGGCGCGACCGCGCTCTACCTCGCCCCGACCAAGGCCCTGGCCGCCGACCAGCGCCGCGCCGTACGCGAGCTCGCGGCGCCCCTCGGCAACGCGGTCCGCCCCGCCGTGTACGACGGCGACACCCCCGTCGAAGAACGCGAATGGGTGCGTCAGTACGCGAACTACGTCCTGACCAACCCCGACATGCTGCACCGCGGGATACTCCCGTCCCACCCCCGCTGGGCCTCCTTCTTGCGCGCCCTGCGCTATGTCGTCATCGACGAGTGCCACACCTACCGCGGCGTCTTCGGCTCGCACGTCGCCCAGGTGATCCGCCGCCTGCGCCGCCTCTGCGCCCGGTACGGCTCCGAGCCCGTCTTCCTCCTCGCCTCCGCCACCTCCGCCGAGCCGGCCGTCGCCGCGGAACGCCTGACGGGACTTCCCGTGAAGGAGGTCGCCGACGACGCCTCGCCCCGCGGCGACCTCGTCTTCGCCCTCTGGGAGCCCCCGCTCACCGAACTCCACGGCGAACGGGGCGCCCCCGTCCGCCGCACCGCCACCGCCGAGACGGCCGACCTGCTGACCGACCTGACGGTCCAGGGCGTCCGCTCGGTCGCCTTCGTACGGTCCCGGCGCGGCGCCGAGCTGATCGCGGTGATCGCCCAGGAACGCCTCGCCGAGGTCGACCGCTCCTTGGCCCGCCGCGTGGCCGCCTACCGCGGCGGCTATCTCCCCGAGGAACGCCGCGCCCTGGAGCGCGCCCTGCACTCCGGGGAACTCCTCGGCCTCGCGGCCACCACCGCCCTCGAACTCGGCGTGGACGTCTCCGGCCTCGACGCCGTGATCATCTCCGGCTATCCGGGAACCCGCGCCTCGCTCTGGCAGCAGGCGGGCCGCGCCGGGCGCTCCGGACAGGGCGCGCTGGCCGTCCTCGTCGCCCGCGACGACCCGCTGGACACGTATCTCGTCCACCACCCCGAAGCGCTGTTCCGGCAGCCGGTGGAGTCGACGGTCCTCGACCCCGACAACCCGTACGTCCTCGCGCCCCACCTCTGCGCCGCCGCCGCGGAGCTCCCGCTCACCGACGACGACGTGCTGCTCTTCGGCCCGGCCACCGAGGACCTGCTCCCGCAGCTGGAGGCCGCGAAACTGCTGCGCCGCCGCACGAAGGCCTGGCACTGGACCCGCAGGGAGCGGGCCGCCGACCTCGCCGACATTCGCGGCGAGGGCGGGAAGCCCGTGCAGATCGTCGAGGAGGGCACGGGCAGGCTGCTCGGCACCGTCGACGCGGCCGCGGCGCACACCTCCGTCCACGAGGGCGCGGTCCACCTCCACCAGGGCCTCACGTATCTGGTGCGCCACCTGGACCTGGAGGATTCGGTGGCCCTGGTCGAAGAGGCCCAGCCGCCCTACTCCACGACCGCCCGGGACACCACGGCCATCTCCATCCTGGAGACGGACACCGAGATCCCGTGGGGCTCCGGCCGCCTCTGCTACGGCTCCGTCGAGGTCACCAACCAGGTCGTATCCTTCCTGCGCCGCAAGCTGATCACCGGCGAGGTCCTCGGCGAGACCAAGCTGGACCTGCCGCCCCGCACCCTGCGCACCCGCGCGGTCTGGTGGACGGTCACCGAGGACCAGCTGGACGCGGCCCGCATCAACCCGGAGATCCTCGGCGGCGCCCTGCACGCCGCCGAGCACGCCTCCATCGGCATGCTGCCGCTCTTCGCGACCTGCGACCGCTGGGACATCGGCGGTGTCTCCGTGCCGCTGCACCCGGACACGCTCCTGCCGACGGTCTTCGTGTACGACGGCCACCCCGGCGGCGCGGGCTTCGCCGAGCGGGCCTTCCACACGGCCCGGGAGTGGCTGACCGCGACCCGCCAGGCCATCGCCTCCTGCGAGTGCGAGGCCGGCTGCCCCTCCTGCATCCAGTCCCCGAAGTGCGGCAACGGCAACGATCCCCTGCACAAGCGCGGCGCGGTCCGTCTCCTCACCACCCTCCTCAAGGACGCACCTGCCCCCTGAGGGGCCCCGGGGGCAGGTGGCGGCCCCCGCCCTCACCAACGGGCTGGTCGCCCTCGCAAGGCCGACTCCCGCCCCCACAGGGCCCCCTCCCGACCCACCGACGCCGCGCGCGGACACGACGGCATCCGAAACTGCCCCGACAGGATCCGGAGCGCGCCTGACAGGATCGGGAGCGAGCTCTCCGCCGTCCGGAGCGGGCCCGGCAGGATCCGGAGCAAGCCCTTCGAGGACCTGAGCGTCCCCTGCCGCCTCCCGAGCCGGAGACGGAGCCCGAGTCGGTGACGAAGGCGGAACCTCCGGGCCCAGTGGAGCCGCCAGCCCTACCGCACCCGCCGCCCCCGCCGGCCCCGCCCGGGATCTGACCTCCGTCACGAACGGGCCGAAGCTCGCCTTCGCCGTGACGTCCGCGATGTCGCCCCGCACCGCGCACCGCGCAAGGCGTGTCCCCTGGGCCTCGGCCACCCGGTCGGCCCTGGCGCACGCCCCGGAGCGTCCCTCCGCCCAGTGATCAGCGGCCGCCAGCGCCGCCAAGTCGGCCGCGCCGCCTGCCCGATGGCGAGCGACGATCACCTGACTCATCGCGAGGACCGCCCCGCAGATCACGCACAGCACGGCCATCACCACGACGACCCACACCGTCGCGGCCCCCCGGTCCACCCCTCCCCCAGTAGTCCGCCCCCTCACGCGCCCACCCCCACCGACTCCTCCGCCAACGCCACCGCCTCCGACCGCAACCGCAGCCCGAGCCCCAGCGCTCCGGGCCCCGGCGAGTCGGCCACGACCTCCACCCGCACCAGGTCCCCGTCACGCCGCACGGCCACCGCCGCACCCCGCGGCGCCGCCTGCCGAGCCGCCGCCACCGCCGCGCTCTCGGGGTCCTGCCGGGCCATCGCCCGCGCCCCCGCCCGCGCCGCGTCCACGCACTGGATCTGCGCGGACGCGGTCAACAGCGCCCAGACCAAAGCCATCGTGAACAACACCAGCGTGGGCAGCACCACGGCCGCCTCCGCCGTCACGAACCCCCGATCCCCGCCAAGACCCCGGCCATCCCGGCCACTTCGATCACCTCGGCCACCGTCTCGCGCCCGCTCAGAACTGACCTCAGACCTGGACTCAGCCCTGAACTCCGCCCTGGACTCAGAACTGAACATCGAGCGCCTTCTCCACGACCCCCTGCAACGCCGCCCTGACCTGTCCGCTCGTCACGACCTTGTAGAGCAGTCCCGCGAACCCCACCGCCGCGATCAGCCCCATCGCGTACTCCGAAGTGACCATCCCCGCGTCCCCTCGCACCGCACGCGCCTTGCGCCGCCAGGCCCGTGCCCAGGCCCGTGCCCGTGCACACAGCTGTCCCCACATCTCAACCCCCGTGAAATCTCGATCTGTTCAGTTCGTCTCGGGCCGGGCGTTCCCGGCCCCGCGGGCCACCGAGCCGCTCAGACCCCGCCCAACAACCCACCCGCCAACCCGATCACCACAGGCAGCACCCCCACCGCGATGAACGCGGGCAAGAAGCACAGCCCCACCGGCGCCGTCATCAGCACGCCGGCCCTGCGCGCGGCCGCCGTCGCCGCGCGGTTCCGTTCCGCCCGGCAGTCCGCGGCGAGGCGCGCCACCGCCTCCGCGGCCGGGGCGCCCGTGTCGCCCGCCCGCTCCAGCAGCCGGGCCAGCGGCCCCGCGCCCGGTATCGCGGCCAACCTCCGCCACGCGTCGGCTGGTTCACCCCCGAGCCGTACCTCCGCGGCCCCCTGAGCGAGCCTCTCCCCGACCGGCCCCCTCAGCGCGTCGCCGACAGCCTGAGCCGCCACGACCGGCCCCGCCCCCGCGGCCACGCAGGCCGCCAGCAGATCCGCCGCCAGGGGGAGCTGCCGGGACGCCTCCGCAGCGTCGTAATCCGAGTCGGGTGCCTGGCGCCCCCGCAGCCAACGCCAGGCCCCGTAACCAGCCCCCAGCCCCACCAAGCACCCCGGAACACCGCCCACCAGAACCCACCCGGCGCTCACCGCCCCGGCCACCACCACCCACCCCCGCACCGCGCCCCGAAACCGGGACACCTGCCTCTCCGGTCCTCCTGGCAGCCGCTCCCCCGCCCCCAGGACGAGCCCCGACCGCCCCCGCGCCGCCCGTTCGCGCCGCGCCGCGAGCGCGGCCGACACCAGCCACAGCACGGCCGCCGCACCCCACACGGCCACCCCCAGCCTGTGGACGAGAAGGCTCATCGCTCCTCCGCCCCTCGCACGATCCGCAGCGCCCACCACACGCCGGTCCCCTCCAACGCCCCGCCCACCGCAAGGCATCCGAGCCCCGCCCCGGTGTGCAGGAGCACCCGCAAGGGAGCCGCCCCGAGCGCACTTCCCATGAGCAGCCCGAGGACCGGCAGCCCCGTGAGCATCACCGCCGTCGACCGGGCCCCGGCCAACTGGGCCCGCAGATCGGACCGTTGATCCCGCTCCGCCCGCAGCGCGCCCTCCAGCCGTTCGAGCCCCGCCGCGAGCCCGGCGCCGCGGTCCACCGCCACCCGCCAGCACGCCGCGAGGCCCAGCAGGCCCTCCGCCCCCGGCTCCCGCGCGGCCTCGTCCAGCGCCCCCGGCACATCCCCGCCGAACCGAGCCGCCGCAAGGACCCCGGCCCGCCCCGCACCGAGCCCGCCCCCGTCCACGGCCCGCAACGCCTCCCCTGGCTGCCGTCCAGCCCGCACCTCCCCGGCGAGCACTCCGCACAGCGCGATCACCGCGGTGGCCCGGCGCTCCCGGTCGAGCCGTGCCCGCCTGCCTCGCCGCACACGCCGCGCCAGCGGCACCCCGGCCGCGCCCAGGACCAGGGGCACCATCGACTCGCCGAGCAACGCGACCAAGGCCCCGGCCGCCAGGACCCACCATTCCGACCGCCCCCGCCAGCCGACGCGCGCCACCGCCCGTCGCCACGCCGGAGCACCCGAGACGCCCTCTCCGCCGTCCGCCAGGACCACCCGGGCCCGCTGCCGCCCCCGGTCCCGTCCAAACGCCAGCCAGGCCGCGCCTCCCGCGCACACAGCCCCGGCCATCCCCGTCACGCTCATCCCCCACCACCACGATCCCCGCTCACCAGAAGCACGTTCAGCCGCTCCCAGCCCCTCTCCCTGACGAACTCCGTCTCGCCCCACCGCAGCGCCGGCACCGTCACCACGAGGCCGGACGCATCGCGCTCCAGGACGTGCACCTCCGCGATCCGCCGCCGCCCCGCCCGATCCCGTACGAGATGGAGGACCACGGACAGCGCGGCCGCCAGCTGGCTGTGGAGGGCCGCGCGGTCGAGCCCCGCCGCCGTGCCCAGCGCTTCCAGGCGGGCGGGCACATCCCCGGCGGCGTTGGCGTGGACCGTGCCCACGCCGCCCTCATGGCCCGTATTGAGAGCGGCCAGGAGGTGGACCACCTCCGCGCCCCGCACCTCGCCCACGACCAGCCGGTCGGGGCGCATCCGCAGCGCCTGGCGCACCAGGTCGTCCAGGCCGACCTGCCCGGCCCCTTCCTGGTTCGCGGGTCTGGCTTCGAGGCGTACGACATGGGGGTGGTCCGGGCGCAGCTCCGCCGAGTCCTCGGCGAGCACGATCCGCTCCCCCGGTCCGACGAGACCGAGGAGCGCGCTCAGCAGCGTCGTCTTGCCCGATCCCGTCCCGCCGCTGATCAAGAAGGACAGCCGCGCGTCGAGCAATGCCCGGAGCACCCGGTCACCGCCCGGCGGCACCGTCCCCGCCGCGGTCAGTTCCGCGAGGGTGAAGGCGCGGGGCCGGACGACACGCAAGGAGAGGCAGGTCGAGCCGACGGCGACCGGAGGCAGCACCGCGTGCAGACGGGTGCCGTCCGGGAGGCGTGCGTCCACCCAGGGCCTGGCGTCGTCGAGGCGGCGTCCCGCGACGGCCGCGAGCCGCTGGGCGAGCCGCCGCACCGCTGCCGCGTCCTCAAAGGTCACCCCGGTCAGCTCCAGGCCTCCGCCGCGGTCCACCCACACCCGGTCGGGGGCGGACACCAGCACATCGGTGACGGCGTCGTCCGCGAGCAAGGCCTCCAGTGGGCCCGCGCCCACCAGCTCGGATCGCAGCCGGGTCGCCGCGCCCAGGACCTCCGCGTCGCCGAGCACCCTGCCCTGGGCCCGCAGCGCCTCGGCGACGCGTGCCGGGGTCGGTTCCGTGCCGTTCTCCGCGAGCCACTGGCGCACCCCGTCCAGCATCCGGGCCCCGACCACGGCGCTCATGAGCCGCCTCCGGTGGCGTCGGCCGGGACCCGGTCCCAGAAGGCCGTGCAGAACCGCGCCAGCGGGCCCCGCGCGACGCCTCCGGGCGGAGTTCCCCCGGCCTGTGCGGCCAGCAGCCCGGCCTCCCGGGGCAGTTCGCCGACGAGCGGCAGCCCGAGCAGGCGCGCGACCTCCTCCGCGTCGAACCCGCCGAGGCCGTCGGAGCCGTCGCGGCCGTCGAACCCGCTGCCGCAGGCCCGGCCGGAGCCGCCCCTGCCGACCACCACCCGCAGGTCCCGCAGCACCATCCCGGCCGCCGAAGCGACCCGGCGGGCCCCGGCCACGGCGCGCAGCTCGGCGGGCACCACCAGGAGCCCCAGATCCACCTGGGCCAGCGCCTCGGCCACGCCTTCGTCCACGCGGCGCGGCAGGTCGACGACCACCACACCGCCCCGCCTGCGGGCCGCCGCGATCACCGCCCGCATGGCCTCGGGCGGGATGACCACCGCGTCACCCCGGTCCCAGCTCAGGACCCGCAGGGAGTGCAGCTCGGGCAGCGACTCCTCCAGGGCGCCTCCGCCGACCCGGCCCCTGGACTGCGCGAAGGCGGGCCAGCGCAGTCCGTCGGCCGCCTCGCCGCCCAGCAGTACGTCGAGCCCGCCGCCGAGCGGGTCCGCGTCCACGAGCATCGTGCGCCGGCCCGCGCGGGCCGCCGTGACGGCGAGGGCGCACGCCAGCGTCGAGGCGCCTGCTCCGCCGCTGCCGCCGATCACCCCCACCGTGAGCGCGGGCCGCCCCACGCCCTCGGCGACATCGGCGATGCGGTCCACCAGCCATCGCTCGCCGTCGGGCAGCACCAGCACGTGGTCGGCGCCGATCTCCACGGCGCGCCGCCAGACCCCGGAATCGTCCTGGTCCCGTCCGACGAGGACCACCCCGCGCCGGCGCGCGGCGCCCCGCACCCGGTCCACCGCGTCGTCCCCGACCAGGACCAGCGGGGCCGCGTCCCAGCCGCCTCCGCGCTCCGGTACGCCGTGCCGCACCTCGGGCCGTGCTCCCGCCGCGGCGCACAGCCGCAGCAGGTCGTCCAGCAGGTCCACGTCCTCCGTGACGATCAGCGGTCCGCCCTGCCGTCCGTCGGACGACGGCCCCCCGTCACGTGTCATCACTCCAGCCACGATCCTCAGCCCCCTCTCACTGCAAGCCCGTTGAATGCCGCGCTCCACATCAGCGATGAGGTGGCCAAAGCAATCCGGCCATGAACTTCGCGTGCAGAACGAGCGGAATCAGCGTGCAGCGGTCCGGGAAAACGTGTGGATCTTGGTCAATAACTGTGGACAAGGCGGGGGCTGTGAATATCCCCTTCACCCATACCGGTGACAACTCGGAGACTTCCACAGTGCAGCCTGACAACTACGCACAGTGACGGATCATGGGCATGCGAAAAGATCGCCACAACGGCTGCCAGCAGGCGTCGGGCGATCGAATCAGGGTCGGAAGAGGTCCGGAAAACCCATCCGGACATGCGACGACCCCCGCCGGGGGGGAGAGCGGGGGTCGTCCCCACGGTCCGACTCGGGGGGGGGGGAGGAGCCAGACCGGGTTAGCACGGTCGCGAACGATCCGTGACTTCCATGGTGTACCCGAGAGCCTTCTCAGGCAAACCCACGCGCCTCACCTTACGCCGAATGGTGGGCGCCTATGCTCGGGCTCGTGGAAAACCACTCCTTGCCCCGCACAGCCGCCTTCTTTGACCTGGACAAGACGGTCATTGCGAAGTCGAGCACTCTCACCTTCAGCAAGTCGTTCTACCAAGGCGGCCTGATCAACCGTCGGGCGGTTCTGCGAACCGCATATGCACAGTTCGTCTTCCTCGCGGGCGGAGCCGATCACGACCAGATGGAGCGGATGCGCGAGTACCTGTCCGCGCTCTGCCGCGGGTGGAACGTGCAGCAGGTCAAGGAGATCGTCGCCGAGACGCTGCACGACCTGATCGACCCGATCATCTACGACGAGGCCGCCTCCCTCATCGAGGAGCACCACACCGCGGGCCGCGACGTCGTCATCGTGTCCACGTCGGGCGCCGAGGTCGTCGAGCCGATCGGCGAACTGCTCGGCGCGGACCGGGTGGTGGCGACCCGGATGGTGGTCGGCGCGGACGGCTGCTTCACCGGCGAGGTGGAGTACTACGCCTACGGCCCCACCAAGGCGGCCGCGATCAAGGAGCTCGCGGAGTCCGAGGGGTACGACCTCGACCGCTGCCACGCCTACAGCGACTCGGCGACCGACCTGCCGATGCTCGAGTCCGTGGGGTATCCGCACGCCGTCAACCCCGATCGCACCCTGCGCCGCGAGGCTCTCGCGCGCGGGTGGCCGATTCTCGACTTCCACCGCCCGGTCCGGCTCAAGGAACGGCGCCGGACGCCGTCCCGGCCCGCGCTCGTGGCGGTGGCCGCGGTGGGTGCGGCGGCGGCCACGGCGGGGCTGGTGTGGTTCGTGAGCCGCCGTCGCACGACGCGCGCCCGATTCACCCTTGTTTGAACCTAAAAGTAAAGAAGTACTGCCAGGACTTCCGCTTACCCCAGGACAGGAGTACAAAGGAGTCAACGGCCCGCGAGACCAAGGACATCCGAGAGGATTACCTTTAAACGCAACCAAGGCCCCACGGACCGAAGCATGGACATCGAGCACCCACGCGACGTCGACCCGTCGATTACGGGCCAGCCGCACCAGGTGACGGGCCACGTTCCCGACCTGATGGGCATCCTTCGAGGACGCTTGGTAACCCGGTGAACATGCCAGCGGCGGTACGAGTCCTCGTACCGCCGCATCCCTGTGTCAGGGCCTTCGAAGCCGCCTCAAGTGCCCAGCGTCGACAGGCGCCTCAGGCCGCACCGCGCTGCATCGCCTCGCAGACCGCGGTCGACTCCCTGGCCCCCAGCTCGACCGCGCGCCCGCAGTGGGCGATCCAGGCCGCCATGCCCTCCGGCGTCCCGGACGCGTAGCCGTCGAGCGCGCCCACGTAGGCCGCCCGCCCCTGTTCCGCGTGGCCCGCCTCGGCCGGGCAGACGGACTTCGGGTCGAGGCCGCTGCCCACCAGGACGATGCGCTCGGCCGCCCGCGCGACCAGGCCGTTGTGCGAGCCGAAGGGGCGCAGGCTGAGCAGCTCGCCGTGGACCACGGCCGCCGTCACCAGGGCCGGCGCCGAGCCGCCCGCGATGATCAGCCGCGAGAGGCCCTCCAGGCGCCCCGCCACCTCGTCGGAGTCCGGTACGGGCAGCTCCACCAGCGGCTCGTCGACGGGTTCGCCGGCCAGGCGCGGACGCCCCGCCGCCTCGTCGTTCTCCGCGGCGGCCACCAGGTGCAGGCGCGCGAGGACCCGGAGCGGCGACTGCCGCCAGATGGAGAGCAGCTGACCGGCTTCCGCGGTCAGCCGCAGGGCCGCGCCGATCGTGCGGGCCTCGGCGTCGACGCTGAAGTCGCTGCGGCGGCGCACCTCTTCGAGCGCCCAGTCGGCGCCGGAGAGCGCCCCCGAGCCGTGTGCGCCGCGCAGCGCCGCCTCGGAGGTGATCTCGTTGCTGCGGCGCCGCATGATCCGGTGGCCGTAGACGCGGTCCACGGCCTTGCGCACGGAGTCCACGGAGTCGGCCACGCCGGGCAGTGCGCCCAGGGCCGCGAGCGGATCGGCTGTCGTACTCATGAGTACGACCCTACGCACCCCGGGGCTCCGCCCCACGAAGGAGTGGTCTTCTTCACGCCGCATCGATACTGCACGTGATCGTGAAGCTACCCTTGGTGAACATGAAGATCGCTTTCGTAGGGAAGGGCGGCAGCGGCAAGACCACGCTGTCCTCCCTCTTCATCCGACACCTCGCCGCCACCGGAGCACCGGTCCTCGCGGTGGACGCCGACATCAACCAGCACCTGGGCCCCGCGCTCGGCCTCGACGAGGCGGACGCGGCCGCCCTGCCCGCCATGGGCGCGCGCCTGCCCCTGATCAAGGACTACCTCCGGGGCTCCAATCCGCGGATCGCCTCCGTCGACACGATGATCAAGACGACACCGCCCGGCGAGGGCTCGCGGATCCTGCGGGTGCGCGAGGACAACCCTGTCTACGACGCGTGCGCGCGGCCGGTGGAACTCGACGACACGGCCGTGCGTTTGATGGTCACCGGGCCGTTCACCGAAGCCGACCTCGGAGTCGCCTGCTACCACTCCAAAACCGGTGCGGTGGAGCTGTTCCTGAACCACCTGGTCGACGGACGCGACGAGTACGCGGTCGTGGACATGACCGCGGGTTCGGACTCCTTCGCGTCCGGCATGTTCACCCGCTTCGACATGACGTTCCTGGTGGCCGAGCCGACCCGGAAGGGAGTCTCCGTCTATCGCCAGTACAAGGAGTACGCACGGGACTTTGGCGTCGACCTCAAGGTCGTCGGCAACAAGGTGCAGGGCCAGGACGACGTCGACTTCCTGCGCGAGCAGGTCGGCGACGACCTCCTGGTGACGGTCGGGCACTCGGACTGGGTGCGCGCCATGGAGAAGGGCCGCCCGCCCCGGTTCGCGTTCCTGGAGGACGACAACCGCCGCTCCCTGCAAGCACTTCAGGATGCCGTCGACGCCTCGTACGAGCGCAGAGACTGGGACCGCTACACCCGTCAGATGGTCCACTTCCACCTGAAGAACGCACAGAGCTGGGGGAACGAACGCACGGGCGCCGACCTGGCCGCGCAGGTCGACCCCGGCTTCGTGCTGCGTGAGCGGGCCGCCGCGGCCATGACCTCCCCGCAGGTCATGGCCTGAACCGCACCCGGGGCGCTACGGCTTGGCGGCCGGAGCGCCCGGTACGCCCTTCGGGGCCGGTGCGGGCCGGGCGGAGAGGAACGACGCCCAGCCCTCCTTGGGGGCCTTGCCGACCGGGAGCGTGGTCAGGCGCTCCACGGTCTGCGGGTCCTGGGCGTCGAGCCAGTCGGCGAGCTGGCGGAAGGAGACACAGCGCACGTCGCGCTTGGTGCAGACCGACTCGATCGTCTCCTCGATGGCGCGCATGTACGTGCCGCCGTTCCAGGACTCGAAGTGGTTGCCGATGATCAGCGGGGCGCGGTTGCCCTGGTAGGCGCGGTCGAAGCCCTGGAGCAGGCCGTCGCGCATCTGGTCGCCCCAGTACTCGTGCTTGGCGGGGTCGCCCTGGGAGGTCGTGCCCGACTGGTTCACCATGAAGTTGTAGTCCATGGTCAGCGTCTCGAACTTGCGGCCGGGGACGGGGACCAGCTGCATGGACAGGTCCCAGAGGCCTTCCTTCTTCTTGGGCCAGATCTGGTTGTTGACGCCGCTGGTGTCATAGCGGAAGCCCAGGTCGCGGGCGGCCCGCATGAAGTTCTTCTGGCCTTCGAGGCAGGGCGTGCGGGCGCCGACGAGTTCCTTGTCGTAGTCGAAGGGCAGCGGCTGCGCCTTCTTCATGCCCGTGTTCGTCTTCCAGGCCTTCACGAAGGACTTGGCCTGGTTGATCTCGCTCTTCCAGTCGGCGACCGACCATTGGCCCACACCGCCGCTCGTGCCGCAGAAGTGGCCGTTGAAGTGGGTGCCGACCTCGTTGCCCTCGAGCCAGGCGCCGCGGAGCTGGTCCACGGTGTCCTTGATCCCCTTGCGGTCGTTGAAGCCGATGTCCGAGCTGCCGGACAGGTGCTGCGGCGGGTCGTAGAGCTTCCGCTTGGCCTCGGGCAGCATGTACACGCCGCTGAGGAAGTACGTCATGGTGGCGTTGTTCCGCTTGGCCACCTTGCGGAAGTGCGAGAAGAGCTTCTGGCTGTCCTCGCCGGCGCCGTCCCAGGAGAAGACCACGAACTGGGGCGGCTTCTGGCCGGGTCTCAGGCGGGCGGGCTTCGGCAGGTGCGGCTGCCGCCCCGTGAAGGCGGTGGAGCCGTCGCCGATCAGGCGGACCGCGCTCTTGGGGGCCGGCGCGGGGGACGCCTTCTTGGCGCCCGGCGCGCCCGTCTTGGTGCCGGTGTCGCCGATCGAGCAACCGGCCAGTGCGGCGGCGCACGCCACGAGGGCGGTGATGCCCGCGGCGATCCGTTGGATCCTCTGGGTGGCGGCCATCTTCCGCCCACCTTCTTCCTACAGTCGGCTTCGAATCGGGTCACCGGCTGCACGGGGCAGCAGGGGCCCACGGGGGCGTTTTCCGGGGTCACCACCGGCGGCGATTGGGCAGCATTTGCCCGTAATGACCCACAGCCCCGCCAACGTCGCACGGAGTGACCGGACCGATGTTCCGACAAGCCGATGAATAGCTTTAATCACTCTTCGGAGTGATCTAGTGCCCCATTTGCCCCGCTTGTCTATCCGAGACCTTTACTCTCCATTACGATTCGTTTACCGAGAGTTGAGATATCCCGCCGCTGCAATGCCGTGACCCACGGCCGCGACCCGCCCTCCGGAGACCTCCGGAGGACCCCTTGTCCCGCGACCGCGCTGCCCCGGAGGAGACGGGAAACCATGTCTGCCTGCGTCCCCACCCATGCCACCGACTCGGCCCACGCCTCACGCGACCACGAGCCCCACGGGCCGCCGCCCGGCAAGTTCCGCAAGTTCCGAAAGTTCCGCATCGCCGGCGCCGACGTGTCCGCGTCGATCGCCGTCTTCCTGATCGCCCTGCCCCTGTCCCTCGGCATCGCGCTCGCCACCGGAGCACCGCTCCAGGCGGGCCTCGTCGCCGCCGCCGTCGGCGGTCTGATCGCCGGATGGGTCGGCGGATCACCGCTCCAGGTCAGCGGCCCGGCCGCAGGGCTCACGGTCGTCACGGCCGACCTCATCCACCAGTACGGCTGGCGGACCACCTGCGCCATCACCGTCCTGGCCGGCATCGCCCAACTGGGCCTCGGATGCCTGCGCGTGGCCCGCTCCGCGCTCGCCGTCAGCCCCGCCGTCGTGCACGGCATGCTGGCCGGCATCGGCGTCACCATCGCCGTCGCCCAGCTGCACATCGTGCTCGGCGGCACCCCGCAGAGCGCCGTGCTCGACAACCTCCGCGCGCTGCCCGCCCAGTTGGCCGAACTCCAGCCGGCCGCGCTGTCCATCAGCGTGCTGACCCTGGCGGTGCTGCTGCTCTGGCCGCGCATCCCGGGCCGCGCGGGCAAAGCCCTCCGGATCGTGCCGGCCCCCCTGGTCTCCGTGGCCGTGGCGACGGCCGTCGCCGCGCTCTGCGGGCTGAGCGTGGCCAAGGTCGACCTGCCGTCGTGGAGCAGCCACGCGCTGGCAGGGCTGCCCCAGGGGCCCGTCCTCGGGCTCGTCGCCGCCGTCCTGACCACCACGCTGGTGTGCAGCGTGCAGTCCCTGCTCGGCGCCGTCGCCGTGGACAAGCTGGTCTCCGCGCGGCGCGATCCGGCCGCCGGCGGCATCCGCTCGAACCTCGACCGCGAACTGCTCGGCCAGGGCGCCGCCAACGCCGTGTCCGGAGCGCTCGGCGGCCTCCCCGTCGCCGGAGTGGCGGTGCGCAGCGTGGCGAACTCACGGGCCGGTGCCGTCAGCCGGAACTCCACGATGCTGCACGGCGTCTGGGTGCTGGTGGCCGCCGCCCTGCTGGTCCCCCTCCTGGAGCTGATCCCGCTCGCCGCGCTCGCCGCCCTGGTGATGGCCGTCGGCATCCAGATGGTGAACCTGAACCACATCCGGACCATCACCCGCCACCGCGAGATCCTCGTGTACACCGTCACGACCCTCGGCGTCGTCTGCTTCGGAGTGCTCGAAGGCGTGACGCTCGGCGTCGCCGTCGCCGTGGCCGTCGCGCTGCACCGCCTCGCCCGCACCCGGATCACCCACACCGAGGACGCCGGGACCCACCACGTGCGCGTGCGGGGCCAGTTGACCTTCCTCGCCGTGCCGCGCCTCAGCAGGGCGCTGCATCTCGTGCCGCACGGCGCCCCCACCATCGTCGAGCTGGACGGATCATTCATGGACCACGCGGCGTACGAAGCGCTGCAGTGCTGGCAGGACGCGCACACCGGACAAGGCGGCACCGTCGAGGTGACGGGACGCGCCGGGACGCGGATCGCCGAGCCCGCGAGCGCCTCGCACTCCTGCTGCCGGCCCTGGACGGCCTGGCGCAACCACCACTGCGACCGGCCCCAGGAAGCCTTCGAGGGCGAGGCGCGGCCGAGCGGGCACCAACTGGCCAGCGGCATCAGCGCGTTCCAGCGGAACACCGCGCCGCACGTGCGCGGAGAGCTGGCGCGGCTCGCCCGCGAAGGGCAGCAGCCCTCACAGCTCTTCCTGACCTGCGCCGACTCCCGGCTCGTCACGTCGATGATCACGTCGAGCGGCCCGGGCGACCTCTTCGTGGTCCGCAACGTCGGCAATCTCGTGCCGCTGCCGGGCGCCGAGAGCACCGACGACTCGGTGGCCGCCGCGATCGAGTACGCCGTGGACGTCCTCCAGGTGCGCTCCATCACCGTGTGCGGGCACTCCGGATGCGGGGCGATGCAGGCGCTGCTCAACACCCCGCCCGACGGCGCCCAGACGCCTCTGAAGCGGTGGCTGCGCCACGGGGTGCCGAGCCTGGAGCGTATGGCTGCCCACGAGGAGCAGGGCTGGGCGCGGCTCGCGGGGCGGGCCCCCGCCGACGCGGTCGAGCAGCTCTGCCTGACGAACGTCGTCCAGCAGCTGGAGCACCTGCGCGGCCACGAGTCCGTGGCGCGGCGCATGGCCGAGGGCACCCTCGAACTGCATGGCATGTACTTCCATGTCGGCGAGGCACAGGCCTATCTCCTGACGGAGAGCCCGGACGACGTGTTCGACCAGGTGACGCCGTCGCCGCACCAGGGAACCCCGCGGGAGGAGCCGCCGGCCCGAGTAAAGGTCTAAACCAATTTACGGCAGCCTCTTGTCACCAGGGGTTCGGGTCTGATGAGCTGTGGCTTTGGACACAACGGACACCCTGGGAATGGGAGATGTCGTGAGCAACGAAAGCCTGGCCAACCTTCTTAAAGAAGAGCGAAGGTTCGCGCCGCCGGCCGACCTGGCGGCCAACGCCAACGTCACCGCGGAGGCGTACGAACAGGCCAAGGCTGACCGGCTCGGCTTCTGGGCCGAGCAGGCCCGCCGGCTGACCTGGGCCACCGAGCCGACCGAGACGCTCGACTGGACGAACCCTCCGTTCGCGAAGTGGTTCGCCGACGGCAAGCTGAACGTCGCGTACAACTGCGTGGACCGTCACGTCGAGGCGGGCCACGGCGACCGTGTGGCGATCCACTTCGAGGGTGAGCCCGGCGACAGCCGGGCCATCACCTACGCCGAGCTCAAGGACGAGGTGAGCCGGGCCGCCAACGCGCTCACCGAGCTCGGCGTCCGGCAGGGCGACCGCGTCGCCGTCTATCTGCCGATGATCCCCGAGGCCGTCGTGTCGATGCTGGCCTGTGCCCGCATCGGCGCCGCGCACTCCGTGGTCTTCGGCGGCTTCTCCGCCGACGCCATCGCCACGCGCGTGAAGGACGCCGACGCCAAGGTCGTCATCACCTCCGACGGCGGCTACCGCAGGGGCAAGCCGGCCGCCCTGAAGCCCGCCGTCGACGACGCCGTGTCGCGCGAGGGCAGCTCCGTCGAGCACGTCCTCGTCGTGCGCCGCACCGGCCAGGACGTGGCGTGGACCGAGGGCCGCGACGTGTGGTGGCACGAGCTCACCGAGCGCCAGTCCGCCGAGCACACCCCCGAGGCGTTCGACGCCGAGAACCCGCTCTTCATCCTCTACACGTCGGGCACGACGGGTAAGCCGAAGGGCATCCTCCACACCTCCGGCGGCTACCTCACACAGGCCGCCTACACCCACCACGCCGTCTTCGACCTCAAGCCGGAGACCGACGTCTACTGGTGCACGGCCGACATCGGCTGGGTCACCGGGCACTCGTACATCACGTACGGCCCGCTGGCGAACGGCGCGACGCAGGTCATGTACGAGGGCACGCCCGACACCCCGCACCAAGGGCGCTTCTGGGAGATCGTCCAGAAGTACGGCGTGACGATCCTCTACACCGCGCCGACGGCGATCCGGACGTTCATGAAGTGGGGCGACGACATCCCCGCGAAGTTCGACCTCAGCAGCCTGCGGGTCCTCGGTTCGGTCGGTGAGCCGATCAACCCCGAGGCCTGGATGTGGTACCGCAAGAACATCGGCGCCGACAAGTGCCCCATCGTGGACACCTGGTGGCAGACCGAGACCGGCGCCATGATGATCTCGCCGCTGCCGGGCGTGACCGAGACCAAGCCGGGCAGCGCGCAGCGCGCCCTGCCGGGCATCTCCGCGACCGTCGTCGACGACGAGGCGCGCGAGGTGCCGGACGGCGGTGGCGGCTACCTCGTCCTGACCGAGCCGTGGCCCTCGATGCTGCGGACCATCTGGGGCGACGACCAGCGCTTCCTCGACACGTACTGGTCGCGTTTCGAGGGCAAGTACTTCGCCGGCGACGGCGCCAAGAAGGACGAGGACGGCGACGTCTGGCTCCTGGGCCGCGTGGACGACGTGATGCTCGTGTCCGGGCACAACATCTCGACCACAGAGGTCGAGTCGGCGCTCGTCTCGCACCCGTCGGTCGCCGAGGCGGCGGTCGTGGGCGCGGCGGACGAGACCACCGGCCAGGCCATCGTCGCGTTCGTGATCCTGCGGGGCACGGCGAACGCCGACGACGAGGGCCTCGTGGCGGACCTGCGCAACCACGTGGGCACGACGCTCGGCCCGATCGCCAAGCCGAAGCGGATCCTGCCGGTCGCCGAGCTGCCGAAGACGCGGTCCGGGAAGATCATGCGGCGTCTGCTGCGCGACGTCGCCGAGAACCGCGAGCTGGGTGACGTCACCACGCTCACGGACTCCTCCGTGATGGATCTGATCCAGACCAAGCTGCCGGCCGCGCCGAGCGAGGACTGATCTCCGGGGCACCTCGTGCCCCGTACGCCGAAGGGCCGCCCGGTATCGCGCCGGGTGGCCCTTTTGCACGTAAAGTGAAGATCACCGGATAGGCCTCGCGCATGCCGAGCACGCTTAGGTACGCTAAGGACCGCGTCAACAACGCGACAAGAAGCACGCGACAAGAGAAGTACGCGACAAGAAGCATCTGGGTGCGCCGGGAAGTCTGGTCGGCAAGTGATTCGTCCTGCCTACCGACCGGAGGTCGACCCCCGTGGCCGCGCCCGCACCCCATGAGACACCCAGCAAGAACCGCAAGGTCCTCGGACGGCTCTCGCTGCCCGAACGGAACTTCGTCGCGAACGCGCTGCGCACCGAGACCGTCGGCGGTGTCCTCCTCCTCGTGGCCGCCGTCACCGCGCTGATCTGGGCGAACACCGCCAACGGCTCGTACGAGTCGGTGAGCGGCTTCCATCTGGGACCCGGCGCCATCGGCCTCGACCTCTCCGTCGAGCACTGGGCGGCCGACGGGCTGCTCGCCGTCTTCTTCTTCGTCGCCGGCATCGAACTCAAGCGTGAGCTCGTCGCGGGCGATCTGCGCGACCCGAAGGCCGCCGCCCTGCCCGTCGTCGCCGCGCTCTGCGGCATGGCCGTACCCGCCCTCGTGTACGTCCTGGTCAACACCGTCGGCGGCGGATCCCTGGACGGCTGGGCGGTGCCGACCGCCACGGACATCGCCTTCGCGCTCGCCGTCCTCGCGGTCATCGGCACCTCGCTGCCGTCCGCGCTGCGCGCCTTCCTGCTCACGCTCGCCGTCGTCGACGACCTCTTCGCGATCCTGATCATCGCGGTCTTCTTCACCAGCGAGCTGAACTTCGCGGCCCTCGGCGGCGCGGTCATCGGCCTCGCGGTCTTCTGGCTCCTGCTCCGCAAGGGCGTACGCGGCTGGTACGTCTACGTTCCGCTCGCCCTGGTCATCTGGGGCCTGATGTACAACAGCGGCATCCACGCCACGATCGCCGGTGTCGCGATGGGCCTGATGCTGCGCTGCACCCGCCGCGAGGACGAGGAGCACTCGCCGGGCGAGCACATCGAGCACCTGGTGCGCCCGCTCTCCGCAGGGCTGGCCGTGCCGCTGTTCGCGCTGTTCAGCGCGGGTGTCGCGGTGTCGGGCGGCGCACTGGGGGACGTCTTCCGGAGGCCGGAGACGCTCGGTGTCGTGCTCGGTCTCGTCATCGGCAAGGCGGTCGGCATCTTCGGCGGCACCTGGCTCGCCGCACGGTTCACCAAGGCCGAGCTCAACGAGGAACTCGCCTGGCCGGACGTGTTCGCGGTCGCCTCGCTGGCCGGCATCGGCTTCACCGTCTCGCTCCTGATCGGCGAACTCGCCTTCGCCGAGGACCCGCTGCTCACCGACGAGATCAAGGCGGCCGTCCTGACGGGCTCTCTCGTCGCGGCCGTGTTTTCCGGGATCCTGCTCAAGGTGCGCAACGCCCGCTACCGCGCGCTGTACGACGAGGAGGAGCGTGACGACGACCTCGACGGCATCCCGGACGTATACGAAAAGGACAAGCCGGAGTACCACTTGCGGATGGCCGCGATCTACGAAAAGAAAGCAGCCGAGCACCGCAGGCTTGCCGAAGTGTCGGCCGGGGCACGCGCCGAGGACGAGGGTCCGGCATGATCTGAGCAGACTTGACTGCGCAGACTGAGCTGAGCGGTCGTACCGGAACAGACGTTTGTGAGCACGCTTAGGCAGGCTTACGCACATTTACGGAGAAGGGGAGAAGCGATGAGCGCACCCGACGGGCCCGTCGGCACCGAACGCAGCCTCGGACAACTGGTCTCCACCGCGACCAGCGAAATGTCCGCGCTGGTGCACGACGAGATCGCGCTGGCCAAGGCCCAGCTGCGGCAGGACGTCAAGCGGGGTGCGGTCGGCGGCGGCGCCTTCGCCGCCGCCGGGATGGTGCTGCTCTTCTCGCTGCCGATGCTGAGCTTCGCCCTGGCGTACGGCATCCGCACGTGGAGCGGCTGGAACATGGCCGTCTGCTTCCTGCTCTCCTTCGCGGCGAACGTGCTGGTCGCCGGGGTGCTCGCGCTGATCGGCGTCGTCTTCGCGAAGAAGGCCAAGAAGGGCAAGGGCCCGCAGAAGGCCGCCGCCTCGGCCAAGGAGACGGCCGCCGTGCTGCAGAACGTCAAGCCGCACCCCCGTTCGGTCGGCCCCGCGCCCCTCGCCGGTGCCACTCTCGACCGTGGCGGTGACAAGGCTGCGGCTGTGGCACGCTCGTCTTCATGACGGACCCAGCCACGCCCGCCCCCCATCCGGCCCAACCGACGTCACTCGTACGCATCGAAGGACCGTGGACCCACCGGGACGTCGCCGCCAACGGCGCCCGCTTCCACATCGCCGAGATGGGCGACGGGCCGCTCGTGCTGCTCCTGCACGGTTTTCCGCAGTTCTGGTGGACCTGGCGGCATCAAATGGTGGCGCTCGCCGACGCGGGCTTCCGGGCGGTCGCGATGGACCTGCGGGGCGTGGGCGGCAGCGACCGTACGCCGCGCGGTTACGACCCGGCGAACCTCGCGCTCGACATCACGGGCGTGGTCCGGTCGCTCGGCGAGCCGGACGCGGCGCTCGTCGGGCACGACCTGGGCGGGTACCTCGCGTGGACGGCGGCCGTGATGCGGCCCAAGCTGGTGCGCCGCCTCGCGGTCTCCTCGATGCCGCACCCACGGCGCTGGCGCTCGGCGATGCTGTCGGACCGCAGGCAGACCGCCGCGGCCTCGTACGTGTGGGGCTTCCAGCGGCCGTGGGTGCCGGAGCGTCAACTCGTCGCGGACGACGCGGCTCTGGTGGGGCGTCTGGTGCGGGACTGGTCGGGGCCGCGGCTGCCGGACGACGAGGCCGTGGAGACGTACCGCAGGGCCATGACGATCCCGTCGACGGCGCACTGCTCGGTCGAGCCGTACCGCTGGATGGTGCGGTCGATGGCCCGCCCCGACGGCATCCAGTTCAACCGGCGCATGAAGCGGCCCGTACGGGTGCCGACGCTGCATCTGCACGGCTCGCTCGACCCCGTGATGCGTACGCGCAGCGCGGCCGGCTCGGGCGAGTACGTCGAGGCGCCCTACCGGTGGCGGCTCTTCGACGGCCTCGGGCACTTCCCGCAGGAGGAGGACCCGGTCGCCTTCTCCACCGAGCTGGTGAACTGGCTGAAGGATCCCGAGCCGGACCGGTAGACGCGGGGCCGCCGACCGGGGTCAAACGAACACCTGTCCTTCGAACGGCCAATTGCCTCCCGCATAGGCCAATTGGGGCCCGTGGGCGCGATTACCGACCTTGGGGCGGGGGCACACGTCCGGGTATGGGCTGGACGCACGACTACAGTGACGCAGCACGCAATCGCCGCTCGGCCACAGCGCTGAACAGCCGTGAGAGGGGCGGTTCGCATGATCCGGGCCATGATGGCCCTGTTCAAGCCATCGGTATTCCCCACATCCTGCGCCGCAGGGCCCGCTGGGTCTCGGCGCGGCTGAGGCATACGCGCGACTGACCGACTGATCCGCCCGGACGGACCCTTCAAGGCCGAACCCTCCGGGCCGATCCCTCGGGACCGATCCTTCCGGACCGATCCCTCCGGCTGCTCCCCCGACCGCGCGCCCCCTCTAGAGCGCGCAGCCCTCGCTGTCGACCTCTTGGTTGGCGGTGCGGCCTGCCTCGATGTCCTTGCGGACCTCGTCGGCGGTCAGGGCGTAGCCGGTGTCCGGGTCGTCGAGCGACTTCGCGAACACCACGCCGTAGACCTTGCCTTCGGGCGTGAGCAGCGGGCCGCCGGAGTTGCCCTGGCGGACGGTCGCGAAGAGCGAGTACACGTCACGGCGCACCGTGCCCCGGTGGTAGATGTCCGGGCCATTGGCCGTGATGCGACCGCGCACGCGCGCGGGGCGGACGTCGTACGGGCCGTTCTCCGGGAAGCCCGCCACGATCGCGTTGTCACCGCTGGCCGCGTCCTTCGACGTGAACTGCAGCGCGGGCGCGTCGAGGGTCGGCACGTCCAGGACGGCGATGTCGCGCTCCCAGTCGTAGAGCACGACCTTCGCGTCGTACGTCCTGCCGTCTCCGCCTATCTGCACCGTCGGCTCGTCCACGCCTCCGACCACGTGCGCGTTCGTCATGACGCGACGGTCGGAGAAGACGAATCCGGTGCCTTCCAGGACCTTGCCGCAGCCGCGCGCCTCGCCCTGCACCTTCACGATGGAGCGCTTGGCCTTCGTGGCGACCGCGCTCTTGGCGAGCTTGGGGTCGGGGGCCTGGACCTCGGTGATGGGCTCGTTCGAGAACGGGCTGAAGACCTGCGGGAAGCCGTTGCGCGCGAGGACCGAGGAGAAGTCGGCGAACCAGGTGTCGGCCTGGTCGGGCAGCGTGCGCGAGACGCCGAGCAGGATCTTGGAGTTGCGCACCTCCTTGCCGACCGTCGGCAGCGTCGTGCCCGCGAGGGCGGAGCCGATGAGCCAGGCGACGAGGAGCATCGCCAGTACGTTCACCAGGGCGCCGCCCGTGGCGTCCAGGGCGCGGGCCGGCTGCCAAGTGATGTACCGGCGGAGCTTGTTGCCCAAGTGGGTGGTGAAGGCCTGGCCGATGGAGGCACAGACGATCACGATGACCACGGCGACGACGGCGGCCGTCGTACTCACCGCTCCCTCGTCGTCCGTCAGGGCGCCCCAGATGACGGGCAGCAGGTACACCGCGACGAGTCCGCCGCCCAGGAAGCCGATCACCGACAGGATGCCGACGACGAAACCCTGGCGATAACCGACGACCGCGAACCATACGGCGGCGACCACCAACAGGATGTCCAGCACGTTCACCGATTCAATCCTCGCCTCGCATCGCGGTCGCCACGTCCCCGCAACCTTGTCATGCGCGCCAGTCGAGCGGCACCTGCTTGGTGCGGTCCCAGGGGCGCTCCCAGCCCGCGAAGTGCAGAATCCTGTCGATCACTCCGGCCGTAAAACCCCAGACCAGAGCGGATTCGACGAGGAAGGCCGGGCCTTGGTGGCCGCTCGGATGGATCGTCGTCGCGCGGTTGCCGGGATCCGTGAGATCGGACACGGGGACCGTGAAGACCCGGGCCGTCTCGGCCGGATCGACGACGCCGACGGGGGTGGGCGTACGCCACCAGCCGAGCACCGGGGTCACCACGAAGTCGCTCACCGGGATGAAGAGCTTGGGCAGCACGCCGAAGAGCTGGACGCCCCGCGGGTCGAGCCCGGTCTCCTCCTCGGCCTCGCGCAGGGCGGCGCGCAAGGGGCCGTCCGTCAGCGGGTCGCCGTCCTCGGGGTCGAGCGAGCCGCCGGGGAAGGAAGGCTGTCCGGCGTGCGAGCGGAGGTTCCCCGAACGCTCCATCAGAAGCAGCTCGGGGCCGCGAGCGCCCTCTCCGAAGAGGATCAGCACGGCCGACTGGCGTCCGGCACCGCTCTCCGGCGGCAGGAAGCGGCTGAGCTGGGTCGGCCGGACCGTCTTGGCCGCGCGTACGACGGGATCCAGCCAGGCGGGGAGCCCTTGGGCGCTGAGGCTTACGTGGCTGTTGGGGCTGTTGGGGCCGGTGGGGTTGGTGGGGCCGGTCGGGATATTCGGGCTGTTCGGGCCGTCGGGTTCTCTGACGCCGTCGGGTGCGTCGGGGCCGTGGGACCCGTTGAGGCCGTCAGGTGCGTTGAGGCCGTGGGGCCTGCTCGGGCCGCCGGGCCTCTGGAAGCCGTTCCCATCAGTCATGTGCGTATCGCTCGTGTCGGTCGTCTCGCTCGTGTCGCTCGCGTGCGTCATCGGCACCCCCGTCCAACTGTGGACAACGCCCTTGGACCCTCGGTTGGTTCCTCGCTCATGCGGCGCCCAGCGGGGGCGCGGCCTTTCCCGGGTAGTCCGGCGGGGGCTTGAGACGCTGGCCCGGCAGGCCGCCCATCTCGTACTTCAGGAGCTTCTTGGCCTTCTCCGGGTCGGTCTCGCCCTCCCCGTACGACGGGCAGAGGTCGGCGATCGGGCAGGCGCCGCAGGCGGGCTTGCGGGAGTGGCAGATTCGGCGGCCGTGGAAGATCACGCGGTGCGAGAGCATCGTCCACTCGCTCTTCGGGAAGAGGTCCGCGACGGCGGCCTCGACCTTCACCGGATCGGTCTCCTCGGTCCACTTCCAGCGCCGGACGAGCCGCCCGAAGTGGGTGTCCACGGTGATGCCGGGAACCCCGAAGGCGTTCCCCAGCACGACGAACGCGGTTTTGCGGCCCACGCCGGGCAGTTTGACCAGGTCCTCCAGGCGGCCGGGCACCTCGCCGCCGTACTCGTCCCGCAGCGCCGTGGCGAGGCCCATGATCGACTTCGTCTTCGCCCGGAAGAACCCGGTCGGCCGGATCAACTCCTCGACCTCTTCGGGGTTCGCTGCGGCGAGGTCCTCCGGGGTCGGGTACGCGGCGAAGAGGCGCGGGGTCGTCTGGTTCACCCGCAGGTCGGTGGTCTGCGCGGAGAGGACCGTGGCGACGAGCAGCTCGAAGGGGTTCTCGAAGTCCAACTCGGGGTGCGCGTACGAGTACACCTCGGCGAGCTCGCGGTTGATGCGGCGGGCCCGGCGGACGAGGGCCGTGTGGGACTCGGGTTTGCCTGCTTTGGGGGTGGGCTTGGAGCTGGGGGTGGGCTTGGAGCTGGGGGTGGGCTTGGAGCTGGGGGCGGCTTTCTTGGCGGCCGGGGTGGTCTTCTTGGCTGCGGTGGTCTTCTTGGGCGGAGCGCTCTGCCGTGCCGGGGCCGCCGTCTTCGTTGTCCCGGTGGTCTTCTTGGCCGGCGTGGTCCTCTTGGCCGAGGCGGACTTCTTGGCCGGGGCGCTCTTCTTGGGCGGGGTGGATTTCGCCGCGCCCGTGGTGGCCTGAATTCGCTCCGACGGCTCGCTCACCGGTGGCACCCTTGTCCCTTTTGTCGCATTCTCTGGCTCAGTGGAAGTATGTTCGCCCACAGCGGAATCCGGGTGGGCTGTAGGCTTCCCAGCACTCCTGGCCTGTGTTCTCACCGGCTTTTTGGACACCCGGCCAGCCTAGAGCCCGACACTGACATCCGCCCTGGACCCTATGGATCGGCCCCCAATTGGCCCCCTCCCGCACAGCATGGGACGCCAGTGCGGCAGACTTGTGACTGATCACACTGTTTGGACCGTCCGGCAAACTGGGGAGCACGGTCCCCTGATGCAGGTCGACAAGGAGAGAACTCGTGGACGACGTTCTGCGGCGCGCCCCGCTCTTCGCGGCGCTCGATGACGAGCAGGCCGCGGAGCTCCGCGCCTCCATGAGTGAGGTGACGCTCGCGCGCGGGGATGCGCTTTTCCATGAGGGCGACCCCGGAGACCGCCTTTACGTGGTCACCGAGGGCAAGGTGAAGCTTCACCGCACCTCACCCGACGGCCGCGAGAACATGCTCGCGGTGCTCGGCCCCGGCGAGCTCATCGGTGAGCTCTCGCTGTTCGACCCGGGCCCGCGTACGGCAACCGCCTCCGCACTCACCGAGGTCAAGCTGCTCGGCCTCGGCCACGGCGACCTCCAGCCGTGGCTGAACGCACGGCCCGAGGTGGCCGCGGCGCTGCTGCGCGCGGTCGCGCGGCGGCTGCGCAAGACCAACGACCAGATGTCCGACCTGGTCTTCTCCGACGTGCCCGGGCGTGTGGCCCGCGCCCTGCTCGACCTGTCGCGCCGCTTCGGCGTGCAGTCCGAAGAGGGCATCCACGTCGTGCACGACCTCACGCAGGAGGAGCTGGCCCAGCTGGTCGGCGCGTCCCGCGAGACGGTCAACAAGGCGCTGGCGGACTTCGCCGGGCGCGGCTGGCTCCGGCTCGAGGCCCGCGCGGTGATCTTGCTGGACGTGGAGCGGCTGGCCAAGCGGTCGCGCTGACCGACTTCGCCGATCGGTTTCACTGACCGGTCTCGCTGACCGGTCTCGCTGACCGGTTTCCGCTGACCGGTCTCGCTGACCGGTTTCGCTGACGCCGACTTCCTTTTACGTGGACGGGTCCCGCCTCGGGTGAGGCGGGACCCGTTCGCGTTTCCGCTTTCCGCTTTCCGCACAAGCCGTTTCAGCCTCCCCGCCCGCCCCTACTCGATCGCTTCGAGGGCGGGAAGTTGCGGCTAGATCAAGCCGTGTTCCCGCAAGTAGTCCAGTTGCGCCCTCACCGACAGTTCCGCCGCCGGCCACAAGGAGCGGTCCACGTCCGCGTAGACGTGGGCGACCACGTCCGACGGAGCCGCGTGCCCGTTCTCCACGGCCGTCTCGACCTGCGCCAAGCGATTGGCGCGGTGGGCCAGGTAGAACTCGACGGCGCCCTGGGCGTCCTCCAGGACCGGGCCGTGGCCCGGCAGGACCGTGTGCACGCCGTCGTCGACCGCCAGGGACCTCAGACGCCGCAGAGAGTCCAGATAGTCCCCCAGGCGGCCGTCAGGGTGCGCCACGACCGTCGTACCGCGGCCCAGGACCGTGTCTCCCGTCAGGACCGCCTGATCGGCCGGGAGATGGAAGCAGAGGGAGTCCGCGGTGTGGCCCGGCGTCGGGACCACGCGGAGCTCCAGGCCGCCGGTGGTGATCACGTCCCCCGCGCCCAGGCCCTCGTCGCCGAGCCGCAGCGCGGGGTCGAGCGCCCGCACCTTGGTTCCGGTCAGCTCGGCGAAGCGCGCGGCGCCCTCCGCGTGGTCCGGGTGGCCGTGGGTGAGGAGCGTGAGCGCGACCCGCTGGCCGGCGCGCTCGGCGGTGGCGATGACCTGCTGGAGGTGTACGTCGTCCAGGGGCCCCGGGTCGACGACGACCGCGAGCCCGGAGCCCGGCTCGGACACGATCCACGTGTTGGTCCCGTCCAGCGTCATCGCGGACGCGTTGGGGGCCAGGACGTTGACCGCGCGAGCGGTGGCGGGCCCGCTGAGGACTCCGCCCCGGGGCTGGCCGGGAAGAGCGGCGGCTTCGGTCATGCGGGGAGGACTCCCGTCCGATTCGTGTCAGGCGTGGCCTTGGTGGCGGGCGGGGCGGTCGTACGACGTGTCGTCAGGGCATTCCCCATACGCGGCGTCACGCGTGATTTCCCGTGGCGCCCGCAGAGCCCGCCGGGCTTGTACCGCCCGTAGGCCCCGAAGGCCTCGTAGGCCCCGTAGGCCCCGTAGGGATGTGCTTGGTGAATTCGGCGTGGCCCGGCCAGGACAGGATCAACTCGCCGTCCTCGAAGCGGGCCCGGGCCAGGACCGGGGTGAGGTCGCGCTCCGGGGCGGCGGCCAGGGTGTCGGCGGCCGACCTGTAGGCGCTCAGTTGGCGCAGGGTCGCGATCGTGGGCGGCATCATCAGGAGGTCGCCCTTGTCGTACCCGGCCGTGGCCTCCTCCGGAGCGATCCACACCGTACGGTCGGCCTCGGTGGAGGCGTTGCGGGTGCGCTGCCCCTCCGGGAGGCCGCCACGAAGAAGAACGTGTCGTAGCGCTTCGGCTCGAACTCCGGGGTGATCCACCGCGCCCAGGCGGCCAGCAGGTCACTGCGCAGGACCAGGCTGCGGCGGTCGAGGAACTCCGCGAAGGAGAACGCGCGGGCCACCAGTGCCTCGCGGTCCGCCTCCCAGTCGTCGCCCGTGGTGTCGCCCACCACGGTCGACGGGGTCGGCCCGGCGAGCAGCACGCCCGCCTCCTCGAACGTCTCGCGGACGGCGGCGCACACGATCGCCTGGGCCCCGGGCTCGTCCACGCCGAGCCGCGCCGCCCAGGTGGCGAGCGAGGGGCCCGCCCAGCGCACGAGACGGTCGTCGTCACGCGGGTCCACGCCACCGCCCGGATACGCGTACGCGCCTCCGGCGAAGGCCATGGAGGCGCGTCTGCGCAGCATGTGTACGGCGGGGCCGGTCACGGAGTCCCGCAGGAGCATGACCGTGGCCGCCCGGCGCGGAGTCGCCGGCGTCAGTTCGCCGCTGCTCAGCGCACGGATACGGTCGGGCCACTCCGGGGGGTACCACTGCCCATTAGCCATGGGCGGAGGCTATCCCCAACTGGGCTGATGTTCGAGAGGCGACCTTCGGGCCGTCTGCGGACGGCCGCCGCACTGGGGCCGGACGGCCGCCGGACGGTTTTCGGGTCGCCGTCGGATGACCTCGGACGGCCGTTTGGCACGGGTCGGGGCTTACGCCTCGGTGAGCTCCACCTGGATCTCGACCTCGACCGGCGCGTCCAGCGGCAGGACCGCCACACCCACGGCGCTGCGGGCATGCACGCCCTTGTCGCCGAGCACCTCGCCGAGCAGCTCGCTCGTGCCGTTGATCACCGCGGGCTGGCCCGTGAAGTCCGGGGCCGAGGCCACGAAGCCGACGACCTTCACGACGCGGGCGATCCGGTCCAGGTCACCGGCGACGGACTTCACCGCGGCGAGCGCGTTCAGGGCGCACGTGCGGGCCAGGTCCTTGGCCTCCTCGGGGGTCACTTCCCCGCCGACCTTGCCGGTCACCGGAAGTTTGCCCTCCACCATGGGGAGCTGGCCCGAGGTGTAGACGTACACGCCGGACTGGATCGCCGGCTGGTAGGCGGCGATCGGCGGCACGACCTCGGGCAGGGTCAGCCCGAGCTCGGCCAGCTTCGCCTCGACGGCGCCGCTCATGCCTGCTTCTCCCGCTTCAGGTAGGCCACGAGCTGCTCAGGGTTGTTCGGCCCGGGCACGACCTGGACAAGCTCCCAGCCGTCCTCGCCCCAGGTGTCCAGAATCTGCTTCGTGGCATGGACGAGCAGCGGCACGGTTGCGTATTCCCACTTGGTCATGTGGCCGACTGTAGCCGTTGTGAGGCGCTGCTCACGGTGGCCTCCTGCTTAGTCCGCACGGCGACTGGTTAGGCTCGGAAGTGTGAGCAGGCTCCAGGTCGTCAGCGGCAAGGGCGGTACCGGCAAGACCACGGTGGCCGCCGCACTCGCGCTCGCCCTCGCGACGGAGGGAAAGCGCACCCTTCTCGTGGAGGTCGAGGGCAGACAGGGCATCGCGCAGCTCTTCGAAACCGAAGCGCTGCCGTATGAGGAGCGGAAGATCGCCGTCGCTCCCGGGGGCGGGGAGGTGTATGCCCTCGCCATTGATCCCGAGCTCGCGTTGCTCGACTACCTCCAGATGTTCTACAAGCTGGGGGGCGCCGGACGCGCGCTCAAGAAACTCGGCGCCATCGACTTCGCCACCACCGTCGCGCCCGGTCTGCGGGACGTCCTGCTGACCGGCAAGGCCTGCGAGGCCGTGCGGCGCAAGGACAAGAACGGGCGTTTCGCGTACGACTGCGTGGTGATGGACGCGCCGCCCACGGGCCGCATCACGCGCTTCCTGAACGTGAACGACGAGGTGGCGGGCCTGGCCAAGATCGGCCCCATACACAATCAGGCGCAGGCCGTGATGCGCGTCCTGAAGTCTCCGGAGACAGCGGTCCACTTGGTGACGCTCCTCGAAGAGATGCCCGTCCAGGAGACCGCCGACGGGATCCGCGAGCTGCGCGCCGCCAAGCTGCCCGTGGGGCGCGTCATCGTGAACATGGTGCGGCCCGCGCTGCTCGACGAGGCCGCGCTTGAGCTGGGGCTCGGCGAGACACCGCGTACGGCCATCGCCAAGTCCCTGTCCGCCGCCGGGCTCGGAGGGGCCCGCCGGGGCGGAGTCGCCGAGCGGCTCGTGGACCCGCTCCTGGAGCAGGCCGCCGAGTACGCCGAGCGGTACGCCCTGGAAGGCTCTCAGCGGGCCGTTCTGGGCGATCTCGACCTCCCCCTGCACGAACTTCCCCTGCTGTCCGGGGGAATGGACCTGGCGGGGCTCTACGACCTCGCCACGGAACTGCGGAAGCAAGGGATCGCATGACCAGGGACCGCACGATCTCGGACCCGGCACAGGACACCGATACGGACACGGATACGGGTACGGGTACGGGTACGGGTACGGGTACGGGTACGGGTACGGGTACGGGTATCCGTACGGGGGCAGGTAGGGGCGCGGGTACGGATGCGGACCGGGGCGCGGCGCGTCCGCTGGACCCGGACCGCATGCTCGACGTGGACACCCTGCTCGACGACCCGAAGACCCGCATCGTGGTGTGCTGCGGCTCCGGAGGCGTCGGCAAGACGACCACGGCCGCCGCGCTCGGCCTGCGCGCCGCCGAACGGGGCCGCAAGGTCGTCGTCCTGACCATCGACCCCGCGCGCCGGCTCGCTCAGTCGATGGGGATCGACTCGCTCGACAACATCCCGCGCCGGGTCAAGGACATCGAGAGCGCGTCCGGCGAGGGCGAGCTGCACGCCATGATGCTCGACATGAAGCGCACCTTCGACGAGATCGTCGAGGCGCACGCGGACAAGGAGCGGGCGAGCGCGATCCTCAACAACCCCTTCTACCAGTCGCTTTCGGCGGGCTTCGCGGGCACGCAGGAGTACATGGCGATGGAGAAGCTGGGGCAGTTGCGCTCCCGCGACGAGTGGGACCTGATCGTCGTCGACACGCCGCCCTCGCGCTCGGCCCTCGACTTCCTCGACGCCCCCAAGCGCCTGGGCTCCTTCCTGGACGGGAAGCTGATCCGGGTGCTCATGGCTCCGGCGAAGGTGGGCGGCCGGGCCGGCATGAAGTTCCTGAACGTCGGGATGTCGATGATGACGGGGGCCCTGGGCAAGCTGCTCGGCGGTCAACTGCTCCGGGACGTCCAGACGTTCGTGGCCGCCATGGACACGATGTTCGGCGGTTTCCGCACCCGCGCGGACGCGACGTACCGGCTGCTCCAGGCGCCCGGCACGGCGTTCATCGTGGTGGCGTCGCCGGAGCGGGACGCGCTCAGGGAGGCGGCGTACTTCGTGGAGCGGCTGGCGGCCGACGACATGCCGCTCGCCGGTCTCGTCCTGAACAGGGTGCACCGCAGCGGCGCCGCTCAGCTCTCGGCCGAGCGGGCGCTGGCCGCCGCGGAAAATCTTGACGAGAGCCGCATTGTGGATCAGGAGGACGGGAAGGTTCGACTGCGTAACTCCCGCGAGGCTTCCCCCGAGGCAACCCACGAAGCTCCCGGCAACTCCAGTGAAGCCCCCGGCGACCTTGGCGACTCCGACAACTCCGGCAACTCCGGCGAGGACCCCGATCATCCCAGCGGGGCCATCGGTCACTCCAGCGAAACCACCGAGGCCGCCGGGTCCACCGAGTCCACCGAGGCCGCCGAGTCCACCGAGGCCGCCGAGTCCACCGGCGGTTCCAAGACTTCTACGACCGGCGGTTCCGAGACTCCTACGACCTCAGCGACCCCTGCACCTTCCGAACTCCACGACACGCATCAGCCCGTGGCGCAGCTGACCGCCGGCCTGCTGCGACTGCACGCGGAGCGCATGCAGCTCCTCGCGCGCGAGCAGCGCACGCGCGACCGCTTCACCGCGCTTCACCCCGAGGTGGCCGTGGCCGAAGTGACGGCGCTGCCGGGTGATGTGCACGACCTGGCAGGTCTTCGGGCCATCGGGGACCGGCTCGCGGCCGGTGGTGACGGTGATGAGTGATGCACGTGGGCCGGGATGCCTGATCGGGCCGGAGCTTTCCGAGCAGCAGCTTTGCTGAGCCGCAGCCTTCTGGGCAGCGGGCATCGCCCACGGGCCCATGGACTCACGGAGCCACGGAGCCACAGATCGATAGACCCATGCCAGCGGACTGCCGTCTGAGCAGCGGAAGCTGCCTGCCGTCCGGGCACACGGTGCCTGACCGGCGGGCTCGCCGCCTGAGCGCATGGCACGGCGCCCGAGCAGCGGAACTCGTCCGCTCCTGCTAGCGGGGCTCGTCCGCTCCTGCTGCCACGCGGTCGGCGGGGGCCCTACCCCGCCGCCACGCGGCGGGCGGGCGCTAACCCACTGCCGCGTAGCTCTCGTACGTCTCGTCGTCCTCCAAGTCCACGGGCAGCAAGCCCGCGCCACGCTCGTACTCGGAGCGCGCCGTCTCCAGCAGATGGCGCCACGAGGTGACCGTGGGGCGCCTGCGCAGCAATGCGCGACGCTCCCGCTCAGTCATGCCACCCCACACGCCGAATTCGACGCGGTTGTCCAGCGCATCGGCCAGGCACTCCGTGCGCACCGGGCAGCCGGTGCACACCGCCTTGGCCCTGTTCTGCGCTGCTCCTTGAACGAACAGTTCATCTGGATCGGTAGTGCGGCAGGCCGCCTGCGCACTCCAGTCGGTTACCCAGCCCATACCGGCGCCGTCCTCTCCCGAATCGAGGCTCCCCCACGGCGGCAGCGGCATATTCACCGCCGCCAGTTGAGGACGTTACGGAAGGTGGGCACAGCGCAACACCCCCTTCGGGCCCAATCTTGAATGGCCCGAACGGACTATGCGTAAGCGGCAGATCACCCGACGGAGTGAGCTGACGACATGCGTGATTATCCCGGCAAATGCGGGCACTTCAGCTGAGTCACAACGGGCATCGAATGCCGCATGAGGCGAATTCGGGCACTTCCCCGAGCTCGTGCCGAGCCGACTCCGCGCCGGCTCCGGGCTGGTCACGGGCTCGTCCCACGGGCTCACTCGAAGCTCACCGGGAGCTCCTGAGGGGCAGGGGGACCCCATGTCGGGATTCGGGACCGACGGAGGGGTTGTTGCCGAACCGCACTGCTGTGACAGTTGAGAGCAGCTTAGGCCAAGGCATTGCCGCCTGTCCGGCGAATCGGAACGTAGACAGCTCATGTTGTTGCGCCGTCAAGTTCTCATGTCGATGCACCGCCGCGTTCCCGGGCCCACTCCAGGCGCGGGCCCGGCCGGCCGCCGCCGGGCCGTACGCCGGTACGCCCACGGCCGGGGACGTACCACCCGATCTACCGACTGGTCCACCACCCGATATAGCGACCGGTCCACCGCCCGACTCACCGCCCGATCCACCGCCGGATGTCACGATCCAGCACTCGAACATCCCGTGGAACCTTCGCTCCATCGGATTGCCCCTGGCAACGGATTAGGCTGCCCCCATGGGAAAGAAGCGCTCGGGCGGTGGTCTGTCACCAACTCAGCAGGCAGCGAAGTTCCTAGGTGTCAGCGTGCTCGCGGGAGCCGTGCTGGCAGGCATCGCTCTGCCCGCGGCCGGTGCGCTCGGCCTCGCGGCGAAGGGCTCGGTGGAGGGGTTCGACGAAATCCCGTCCAACTTGAAGCAGCCGCCGCTGAGTCAGCGCACCACGATCCTCGACCGTGAGGGCGGCGCGATCGCCACGGTCTACTCACGCGACCGCACGGTGGTCCCCCTCAAGGAGATCTCGCCGTACATGCAGAAGGCGATCGTCGCGATCGAGGACTCGCGCTTCTACGAGCACGGCGCGGTCGACGCGAAGGGCATCCTGCGCGCGCTGAACCAGAACGCGCAGAGCGGCGGCGTCTCCCAGGGCGCCTCCACGCTCACGCAGCAGTACGTGAAGAACGTCTTCGTCGAGGAGGCGGGCGACGACCCGACCAAGGTCGCCGAAGCCACCCAGCAGACCCTCGGGCGCAAGATCCGCGAGCTGAAGTACGCGATCCAGGTCGAGGAGAAGCTCGGCAAGAAGCGCATCCTCAGCAACTACCTGAACATCACCTACTTCGGCCAGCAGGCGTACGGAGTCGAGGCCGCGGCCCAGCGCTACTTCTCCAAGCCGGCCAAGAAGCTCCAGGTCCAGGAGGCCGCGCTGCTGGCCGGCATCGTGCAGTCCCCGAGCCGGTACGACCCGGTCAACGACACCGAGGAAGCCACCAAGCGCCGCAACGTCGTCCTCCAGCGCATGGCGGAGACGCACGACATCACGCAGGCGGAGGCCGAGGCGGCGAAGGAGAAGCCGCTCGGCCTCAAGGTGAGCACGCCCAGGAACGGCTGCATCACGGCGGTCAGCGGCGCCGGGTTCTTCTGCGACTACGTACGCGAGGTCTTCCTCTCCGACCCGGTCTTCGGCAAGACCAAGGAAGCCCGGGCCAAGGTCTGGAACCAGGGCGGTCTGCGGGTCAAGACCACCCTCGACCCCAAGGCCCAGCAGTCCGTGCAGGCCTCGATAAAGGATCACGTCAACCAGACCGACGACGTGGCGACCGCGGCCACCATCGTCGAGCCCGGCACCGGCAAGATCCTGGGCATGGGCCAGTCGCGCCCCTACGGTTTCAAGAAGGACGAGACGACGATCAACCTGTCCGTGGACGACTCCATGGGCGGCGGCGCGGGCTACCAGCCGGGATCGACGTTCAAGCCGATCGTGGCGGCGGCCGCCCTGGAGGGCGGAATGCCGCCGACCAAGAGCTATGACTCGCCGTACGAGATGCCGTATCCCAGCAGCGTCGCGGCGTGCGACGGCAAGAAGTGGCTGAACTCCGGCAACGCGAAGCTGACCAACGAGAACGAGGCCGAGGTCGGCCCGTACGACATGCGGGAAGCGACCGCGAAGTCGGTCAACACCTACTACGTGGAGATGATCGGCGACATCGGGATCTGCCCGGTGACGCAGATGGCCGAGAAGATGGGCGTGGAGCGCGCCGACGGCAGGAAGATCGACCAGGCGCCGTCGATCGCGCTCGGCACCCAGGAGATGTCGCCGCTGACGATGGCCGGCGCGTACGCCACGTTCGCGGCGCGCGGCAAGCACTGCACGCCCGTCGCGATCGAGTCGATCGCCGGCCCGGGCGGCAAGTCGCTGCCGGTGCCGAAGTCGACGTGCACGCGCGCGATGTCGGTGAAAACGGCCGACACCATCAACACCCTCCTGAAGGGCGTGGTCGAGGACGGAACCGGCAAGCAGGCCGGTCTCGGTTCCCGCGCGAGCGCGGGCAAGACGGGTACGACCGACTACCGCTACGCCGCCTGGTTCGTGGGCTACACCCCGAACATGTCGGGCGCGGTCTGGGTCGGCGACCCGCAGCACAAGAGGCGGATGGTCAACATCACCATCGGCGGAGTCCCGTACGGCAAGGTCTTCGGTGGTGAGGTGCCGGGTCCGATCTGGCGGGACGCGATGAGCGGCGCGCTCGCGGGCAAGCCGGCGCCGGGCTTCCACACCGTCCACATCCCGGGCGGCGACAAGGACAAGGACAAGGACAGGCCGCACGAGGACAACAAGCCGGGCGGCGGCGGTGGCGGCGACAACGGTGGCGGCGGGAACGACGGCGGAGGCGGTGGCGGCGGCAACGATGACCCGTGGCCGGACATCTCCCTGCCGCCGGACGTCATCGGCGGCGGCGGAAACGGCGGAAACGGCAACGGCGGCGGCAATGGGGGCGGGATCGGCGGCTGGGGCCGGTAGGCGGGGCTCGGGCGCGGTGGTTGGCCCCTGGCTCGGTAGGTGAGGTTCGGTAGGTGAGGTTCGGTACGTGAGGTTCAGTATGTGAGTGAGGGCGCTCCCTGGCTTCGGGGGGCGCCCTCAGTCGCGTATGCGCGTTACTCGTGACTGCTGTGAGTGGTGCGGCTCAGCCCGCGAGCAGCTTCTTCACGACGGCGGCGACGCGGCCGCCCTCGGCCAGGCCCGCGACCTTCGGGTTCACGATCTTCATGACCTGGCCCATGGCACGCGGCCCCTCGGCGCCGGCGGCCTTGGCCTCCTCGACGGCCTGGGCGACGATCGCCTGGAGCTCGTCCTCGGAGAGCTGCTTGGGCAGGTACTCGGCGAGGACCTCGCCCTCCGCCTTCTCCTTGGCGGCCTGCTCGGCGCGGCCACCCTGGGCGAAGGCCTCCGCGGCCTCGCGGCGCTTCTTCGCCTCGCGGGCGATCACCTTCTGCACCTCGTCGTCGGAGAGCTCGCGGGCCGTCTTGCCCGAGACCTCCTCCTTGGTGATGGCGGTGAGGGTCAGCCGGAGCGTCGAGGAGCGCAGCTCGTCACGCCCCCTGATCGCGGCGGTGAGGTCTTCCTGAAGCTTCGACTTGAGCGTGGTCATGCGGTGATTGTCGCAGGTGCGTACGGCCCGACGCCCGCAGATTTACGGGGCCTTCGGGTCTGACACGATGGGTGGATGCGCGCGCGATACGCAGTACCTCTGGGAATCACGGCGACGGCCGCCGCCGGTCTGGTCTATTCGGTGGGCATCGAGCCCCGCTCCTTCCGCTTGCGCCGGGTCACCGTGCCCGTGCTGCCGCCGGGGATGAGACCGCTCCGGGTCCTCCACCTGTCGGACATCCACATGGTGTCCGGACAGCGCAAGAAGCAGCGGTGGCTCCAGTCCCTCGCGGGTCTTCGCCCCGACTTCGTGGTCAACACCGGGGACAACCTCTCCGACCCCGAGGGCGTACCGGAGACGCTGGACGCGCTCGGCCCGCTGATGCAGTTCCCGGGGGCGTACGTCTTCGGCTCGAACGACTACTACGGGCCCAAGCTGCGCAACCCCGCCCGCTACCTCCTGGAGAAGTCGCAGGGCAAGCACGGCCTGAACGGCAACCCGCCCGCGGTCGGCGTGATCCACAACCCGTGGGAGGACCTGCGCGACGGTTTCGACGCCTCGGGCTGGGTGAACCTGACGAACACGCGGGGTGCGCTCAAGGTCGAGGGCTACGAGATCGGCCTGACGGGGGTCGACGACCCGCACATCAAGCGGGACCGGTACGAGCGGGTGGCGGGCGGCCCCGACGCGGGCGCCGACTTCTCGATGGGCATCGTGCACGCCCCGTACCTGCGGGCCCTCGACTCGTTCACGGCCGACGGCTACCCCTTGATCCTCGCGGGCCACACCCACGGCGGTCAGCTGTGCATTCCCTTCTACGGGGCGCTGGTCACCAACTGCGACCTGGACACGAAGCGCGTGAAGGGCCTGTCGCGCCACGAGGCGGAGGGCCAGCGGTCATACATGCACGTCTCGGCGGGCTGCGGCGCAAGCCGCTACACCCCGATGCGCTTCGCGTGCCCCCCGGAGGCGACGCTGCTGACGCTGACGGCGGCTGGGGATGGCAAGGGGGCTTGATTGTCGGGGGCTGGTGCCTGGCGCTGGGGGGCGGGTTTTTCGGGGGGCCGGGTGCCGGTGAGGGTCCCCGGGGGGAGGGAGGGACGGCTGACGGTGGCCTTCCGCCCTGGCGCCCTTCCGCCCTAGCGACCCTCCACTTCCACCCGGGCCGGGTGCCAGCGGGGCGGCGGACGGTCGCCCCGCGGCGCTGATGGCTCTCCGCCTGGCACTGATGGCCCTCCCCCCTTGGGGCCTGCCCCCTCCGCTACCTGATTGCGCGAGCGGAGGGGCGGGCGAGACGGGGCCGGTGCCGTCCCTCCCCGTGCGGACGCGGTCCGGGGGCGCGCGGGCGGGAGCGTGCATACCGTGGAGCCATGATCACGCCGACGCCGTGGGACGCGCCCACGGAGGCGGTCGTACCGCCGGTGCGCCGCCCCGTGGCAGGGGTGTTCCGCGCGCTGATCGCGCTGGCGGCGGCGACCGGCATCACGATCGACCTGTGCGTGGGCAATCCGCTGCGGGCGCTCAGCTACTTCACGATCCAGAGCAATGTGCTGGTGGCGGTGGTCTTCGCGCTGGCGGCACGCCAGGCGTGGCAGGGCCGGCGGCCGTTGCCGCCGCTGGTGACGGGCGGGACGCTGCTCTTCATCTTGATCACTGGCCTCGTCTACCACCTGATCCTGGCGAACGACGCGAGCGGCTTCTCGATGACGGGAGACGGGCCGGGAGACGCCGCGGCCCGGTCCGCCTGGCACAGCGTCTCGAACACGCTGCTGCATACGGTGACACCGATCGGGGCAGCCCTGAATTGGCTCCTGCTGACGACCCCCGGCACGTTCCGGCTGCGCGACGCCGCGCGCTGGATGCTGTATCCGCTGGCCTACCTGGTCTTCGCCCTGATCCGGGGCGCACTGATGGCCCCGGGCTCGGTGGCGCGGTACCCGTACCCGTTCCTGGACGTAGACACCCATGGCTACCCGGGGGTCCTGGCCAACGCGGTCTTCTTCGGCCTGGCCTTCTACGCCCTGGCAGCGCTCCTGGTGGGCCTGGACCGCATCCGCCCGGCTCCTCCGCCCAGGGGCCCGAAAACCGGATTTCGTCTCCGGGCGCTGGTCCGCTAAAGTAATCGATGTCGCCACGGCCAGCAGCAATGCGGGCAAGTGGAGCAACGACATCGGGGTGTAGCGCAGCTTGGCAGCGCGCTTCGTTCGGGACGAAGAGGTCGTGGGTTCAAATCCCGCCACCCCGACAGCTAAGCAGCAGGTCAGAGGGCCGGTACTGATTTCAGTACCGGCCCTCTGGCGTTGTGCGTGACTCCGAGTGCCTACCGCTTCGGCGGCGGTGCCGTACCGAAGATGCCGTCCATGGCGATGGCCCCCGTCTGGATCACCGGGCGGATCTGCTTCCGGTAGACCTCCTCGGTCACGGCCGTGCTGGAGTGCCCGACGAGCCGAGGGATCTCTTCGAGCGGGATCCCGCCATCCGACAAGATCGAGACGAAGGACGTACGGGTCTCCCGAGGTGTCCACTCGTGAGACTCGATCTCAATGCCGGGCATCTTCGCAGCCTGGGCTGCACTCAGCCCATCGAGCGATTGTGGGCACTGCACCGGCACTGTACGTTCCCGCTCACGGATCGCTGTAGCTCAACGGATCGCTGTAGATCAGGGGGCGGTGATGGCTGGATACGGCCGCGCGGACAGTGAATGGGAAGAGCTGGTACACGCCGGTCGTGGCTTCCTCGTCGAGCGCGCGAAGTTGGGCAAGCTCACCTCGTACACCGAGTTCAACGTGACTCTGAGCAGGCGAACAGGCTGCCGTCCCTTCGACTTCGAGCGGGCTGACGAGCGTGCCGCGATGGGGCATCTGCTCGGACTCATAGTGGAACGCGACCAGGAGATCGCCCCCTGCGACCCGCCTGTCATGCTCTCGGCGCTGGTGAACTACCTGGATGCCAATGACGCTGGCTCTGGCTTCTATCAGTTGGCCAAGGAGCTCCAGCTTCTGCCCATGAGCGCAACGGCAGATGAGAAGTTCGGCTTCTGGGTCAAACAAGTGAAGCAGCTGTACGAACGTCATGGAGCTGATCCAGCGCTGGCCTGAGGTCGAGCCCCCTGCGGGCGTCTGCGGACCATCGCAGGGCTCCGTCACCCTCGGCGGGGTGAGACGGATCACATGGTGGTTGGACGTTGAAGCGTCAACCGTCTACTTGTCGGTAAGAAAGCGCCAGGTCACAGGTGATCAATGCGCCTCGGCGGGAGGCCTTTCGGCTCAACTGGGAGGGCTGCGTCCGCTTGGTCTGCACCTAACTTGCAGTTAACTCCCGCCACTTGTGTGTCATCTGTGTTTACGTTTGCCGTGTCCTGCAGGGGGGCTCCAGCAGGGACACGCCGGCACAGCACCATTCAAAAGCCGTCGGCCACACGCCCCGTGGCCGTCGCTTCTTCGGCGTGCCCTCAACGTGTTCAGACAAAGGAGAAGGACGCATGACGAGAATGAAGATCGTTGCTGCTGCGCTGCTCACGGCGGCACTCGCGGTTCCTACGGCGACCGCCGTCGCGGCTGACTCCTATGGTGGCGGCGCCCATGCCTGGGCTCCTGCTGCCGGTGACACCGGGCGGATATCCGTCAAGGACAACAGCAGTGACGGAGACCCGGTGAAGGCCGAGTACTACCGGACGGCCAGCGCGGACACGAAGCGGACCCTGTGGAACCACAGCGGCCCGGGGACGACCGCCACCTCCGGTGACGGATCCAAGATCTACAAGTTCAAGGCTTGCGACGAGAACTACGGCAACCCGGACGACTGCGCGGATCACTGGACCATCCGCTAGTCCGGATCTCCCGGCTATCTCGGATCTCTCGGATATCCCGGAAGATCCCGGGTCTTCCGGATATCCACCGTCGCTTCTGCCGCACCAGCCCGGGACGGGCTGGTGCGGCGCCCCCTTTTCTGACACAAGAGGCCAGATTCTGTGAACCGAAATGATTCGTCCGGGCTCCACGTGAGCGGTCTGTGCTACCAAGTCGAGGGGCGGACTCTCCTCGACAGCGTGGAACTGTCCGTCGCCCCGGGTGAGTCGGTCGCGGTGACCGGGCCCAGCGGATCCGGCAAGTCGACGCTGCTGATGTGCATCCTCGGGCTGATCAAGCCGCAGGCTGGCTCCATCACAGCCGGCGGCAGGGAGATCACCGGGCTCCGGTCCGCGCAGCTCGCGCAGGCACGGCGGGAGACTCTGGGCATGGTCTTCCAGTTCGGCGAACTCCTCCCCGAACTGACCCCGGTGGAGAACGTCGCCCTGCCCATCCTGCTCGACGGAGGCCGCCACCACGACGCCTACCGGCGCGCGGAGGAGCTCCTGGACGAACTCGGCGTCCCCACCAGTACCACCCCCACCGGCATGCTCTCCGGAGGAGAGCGTCAACGGACCGCCGTGGCGCGCGCCTTGATCACCGAGCCCGCCGTCCTCCTCGCTGACGAGCCCACCGGCGCCCTCGACCCCGAGGCCAAGGACGGAGTCGCACGCCTGCTCTTCACCACGGCCCGTGAGCGCGGCTGCGCACTGCTCCTGGTCACGCACGACCCCTCGGTCGCCGACCGGGCCGACCGCCGCCATCAGCTCCAGGGCGGGGTCCTGGCCGAAGTCGGAGCCGTCTGATGCGAACGAGGACGCCGGCGGAGGGCACACGCGCGGAGGGCACCCGCACGGGCACGGAGGGCACCCTCACGGGGACGGCGCACACAGCAGGCACCCTGCTGAGGATCGGCCTTGCCGCAGGGCGCTCCACTCCCGGCGACCGTCTGCGCTGGTGGGGACTCTTCAGCGCAGCCTTCGCCGTCGCCTTCGTCGCCCTGGCGAGCATCGCCACCGTCGCCACCTTTGACGGCCGGGAGACCAGAGCGGACGCCCGCGGAGCGGTGATCACCGACAACAAGCATGCCGCGCTGCTGTATCGGGAAGGCGCCGACTCCGTCGGCAGCCGCCCCGTATCCGTCATTTTCCTCCACCCCCTCACGCAGAAGGCCCCTCTGCCCGCCGGTATCACGCACTGGCCCAAGCCGGGCGAGGTGCTGCTCTCTCCCGAACTCCTGCGCACCGGCGGCTCGGAGGGGATCCGCAGCCGGTACGGTTCGTTCGCCGGGACCGTCACCACCGATGGCCTGGTCACTCCCTCCGAGCGGATCGCCTACGTCCGGGTGGCGGACACTCCGCCCAAGGACGATGACCGGTGGATGCCTGTGGCCGCCTTCGGCTCCGGTGGCGGAGCCACGGGTGAGATGCCCGATCAGCCGCCGGTGACCTCGCCTCTCCTCGCGCTGTGGTCCCTGGCCGGCCTCCCCGCCCTCGCCTTGACCGTCGTAGCCGCGCGGGTGGGCTCCCGCTCTCGTGACCGGCGCAGCAGCCTGCTGCAAGCCCTCGGCGGGACATGGCGGCACCGGATGATCGTCAACGTCGGTGAGGCCGCGCTCCCGGCGGCGTTGGGCACCCTCGCCGCACTCATCCCGTACGCCGTCGCCTCCTCCTGGGACCTCCGCCTCGGGCCCACCGGATACATCCTCGACCACCGCGACGTACTGACCGCCTGGCCCACCGCGGTCGCGGCGGCCGTCGTATCGCTGCTGGCCGTGCTGGGCATCGTCGTGGGCACGCACCGCGTCCACCGGGACGGCAGGTCCACCCGCCCGGCGTCCTTCACCTCGCGTGTTCCCGCGTGGCGCCTGGCCGTCTGCGGCGTCGGTATCGCGCTGGTCCTGACAAGCCAGTACGCGCCGCAGAAGGCGCAGTTGGCCGTGTTCACCTGCGGCACCGTCGTGATGTGGGCGTTTCTGTCCTCCGTCGTGGCGCTCGTCACCCGGCACTTGGGCTCCTGGCTCGCCGAGAACGGCAGGCGCAAGGGGCACGCGGGCCGCCTGATCGGCGGACGGTGGACGCATACTCATCCCGGCGTCATCGTCCGGCTGGCTCTGGCGATGGTGATCGGCATCGGGATCGTCGCGCAGATGCAGGTGTGGACCAGCAGGCTCGGAGTGCGGTCGCAGGTGGCCGCCGAGACTCACCACCGGATCAAGGACACGGTCATCCAGCTGACCACCGGTGGCATGACGGCGGCACAGACGGAACAGTTCCGCTCCTCCCTTCCCGCCGGGTCGCTCCTGCTCGTCCGCGCCTTCCACGATCCGGGCCCGCCGAAGGATCCGTGGGTGACGATCGCAGGCTCCTGCGCAGACCTGCGTACCCTGCGGGTCGCCTGTCCCGGCGACACGAAGACACCGGTCGGCACCAGCCCTCAAGTGCAGGAGATGCGCCGCTGGTACGGCAACGTCAAGTTCGCACAGACCACCCGGGTCTCCGTGCGGCCGGACGGCTCACAGTCCCTCGTCGTCGTGACTCCCGAGCCGGGTCAGCTCACCGCGGTGAAGGAAGCCGCGTACACGCTTCCCAATCCTTCGGTGCAGGTCGAGACGCTGGGGGGAAACTGGCTTGGCTCCTCGCGCGCCCATCTGGCGAACTGGATCCAGCTGTTCGGTGTCACCGGCATCCTCTTCATCCTCCTGGCGGGTGCGGTCAGCGCGGCCGCCGAATTCGTCCGCATCCGCCATGCGCTGGCCCCGCTCTCCGTCCTGACGGGTCGTCGCCGGGTCTTCCGGTCCGTGAGCTCATGGCACCTGACCGTCCCCTTGCTCATCGCCACGGTCCTGACCGGGGCAGTCACGGCGTGGCACTCGGTGTTCTTCATCTCCCTGGTGCAGGAAGGATCCGTGTCGTGGACCGTCCTGGCAGCGGGCATCTCGACGTGCGCCGTGGTCTCACTCGCCGTCGGGTTCCTCGGCGCCCGCGCGGCAGCACGAGAGGCCGACCAGTGGAAGCCCGTCGCGGATTGAGCGGCTGCCGGTCGCGCACACGAAGCGGGGCTTGATGGCCGCTTCGGTCGCGTATGGGGGCCAGGTACGGGGGCGCAGGGCGTAGTCCGGTGAGGCACCTACGGGTTTTCGTAGGTGCCTCGGCTGTACTTGTGCGTGCGTCCTGCGTCAGTTCTTTCGGCGGCGGCCCTGTGCATAGGGGCCGTCGCGTTCATACCGTCGATATTCCTCGTCGGTGGGGTCGCGGTCGTCGGCGGTCGTGCCGTCTCCCGGGGCCGCTATGTGTTCCCCCTTGTCGATCTTGGCCAATAACGAGGCAAGGGGGTCCGGCGGATCGTCGCTGAAGCGGCCGGGGACGCGCTTCGGTGGCGTGTCCTGCTTCGATGGCGTGTCCGGCTTCCCTGTCGTTCCGCTCATGAGCAGCCCCCTCCGACTCTCAGCGATCCACTGGGGATCTTTCCCCAGAAGGGCCCGGGGCACTCGGCTTCGGGAGTGTCAGTGTTGTGCGGGATCAAGTGCTGCGTCGTTGTGCGTCTACGGGTGGCGTGGGGCTGTTTCTTCGAGGGCCGGGTCTTCGGTTCGGAAGCGGAAGGCCTCGGTGACACCGAGGCTTTTTCGGGCGGCCAAGTAGAACGCGTCGCGCTTCTCCTGGAACTGACGGAGAGCCTGAAGCCAGTCCGCCGGAGTCGCCGGGCGCTGCTCGCGGGCGATCTGCTCCAGGATCCAGGCGTGGCGTTGCAGTGCTCGGGCCGCCGAGATGGTTTCGGCGTCTCCCATGAGGAGGACGGCCTCGAACGCGTAACCCCGCTCCAGTTCGGCGTCGGCCAGCATCGTCAGACCGGCCTCCTGCTCCAGGGGTTGAGGGAGGTCGAACAGCCCTCTGTTTGCCGCCAGCCGCCCTGCCAAGGAAGTGAACCTCTTGATCGCGTCGGCGTATCGGAGGTAGGCCTCCAGGCGGCGTTCGTCCCAGCGCGTGGAGAGTTGGCGGCGCCAGCGCGATCTCTCCATGAGGGCCCCGCCCACATAGGACGCCGCCGCGCCGACAAGTACCCCTATCAACGTGAACAGCTGTCCGGACATCGCTCCCCCGTCACTCGTTTCGCACCTCGGGTGACCCTACTGTCAGGGGAAGTTGGGCTTCGCGGCGGTGGGGCGGGAGCAGGGTCAAGACTTTGGCCAGGGATGTCGTGCCCCGTTCCGCTCGCCCTTTCGTGGTGCCACCATGCGGAGTCCATGGGTACCGAGGGGGCTGGCGCCTTTCTCGGCGGGGGCGGGTGGAGGAACTGATGGCTGAGGTGTTCTTGCGGCGGCTGACGCGGTGGCAGGCGGAGCAGCAGCGGGAGGCGGTCGCCGACCTCTATGTCGAGGCCTACGAAGGAGACGCCGGCGCCGAGTACCGGGACCGGCAGGGTTTTCTGCGTGTTTTCGAAAGCACCGTGCAGCGGCTCGACTTCGACATGGTCGTCGCCGGCGCGGCGGGGCTGGTCGGCTGCCTCTACGGCTACCGCGCGGCGCGTACCGGCGACTGGTGGGAGGGGTTCCGCGGGGTGCTGCCGCCGGAGGTCGAGGAGAGTACGGCGGCGGGCCGTGTCTTCATCCTCACCGAGCTGATGGTGCTGCCCGCCTATCGGCGCCAGGGGGTGTCCGACCGTCTGCGTACGTTGCTGCTCGTCCGGCACGCCACGGATCTCGTCGTCGCCGTCATCAAACGGGACGACGACCTGGGGCGTGAGGTCCTGCGGTCCTGGGGGTGGACCAAGCTCGGCGAGTTCGATCCGGCCGGGCCCGGCTCGACCGCGCCGCCCCGCCGCGGGGAGGGCGAGGCCGCGGCGTCACCGCCCGAGGGGCTGGTGTGGGAGGGGTGGATGCGGCCGGTCGGCGGCAGTGTCGGCGTCGGCTAGGCGAGGAGTCGGCCGGGGAGCGGCGGCGGCTTGTGGCGTTCCCCGGCTCGCCTTCTGGGGCGTCCTCGGCTCGTGGGGCGTCCTCGGCTTTGGGGCGTCCTCACCTCGTAGGGCGGGTTGTCTTCGGCTTGTGGGGCGGTCTCGTCTCCCTTTTAAGGCGTCCGTCTGGCTCGCGTTCTCTTACGGCTTCGTCTTGCGGGGCTTGCTTGCCCGTAGGGAGTACATGAGGGGGATCCGGGGCCGGGCCGTCGGGAAGCGGTAGGTGTCGCCGCTGCGTTCGAGGGTGCCGAAGCGCTCGAAGAGCGTCGTGTCGTGCTCGTGGAGGAAGTCGATCCGCAGGCCCGCCGCCGCCAGGGCCGAGACGACCTCGCCCACCGGGTGCTGCCACTCCACCGTGCGGTTGTGGACCGTGGGGGTGGTCATGTCCGCGTAACCGCCGGGGGTGTCCTCGATCCAGGCGTCGCGGGCGAAGTAGTCGTACTCGATCTTTGAGCCCGTCGCGTCGTCCAGGATGTCCGCCAGCGGATGGAACTCGGAGAGGTAGAGGAAGCCGCCGGGCGCGACGAGCGCGGCCGCGGTCTCGGCCCACCGCTGGATGTCGGGGAGCCAGCACAGGGCGCCCACCCCGGTGTAGACGATGTCGTACGAGGAGTCGGGCACCGCCTCTGCGGCGTCGTACACGTCCGCGGCCACGAAGGACGCCTGGTCGGCGCTGAGGCCGAGCTCGGCGGCGAGGTCGCGCGCCGCCTCCACGGCGGGTTCGGAGAAGTCGAGGCCGACCACGCGGGAGGCCCCGTGCCGGGCCCAGGAGAGGGTGTCCAGGCCGATGTGGCACTGGAGGTGGAGCAGCGAGCGCCCGGTGACGTCGCCGACCTCGGCGAGCTCGAAGTCGCGCAGCGGGTCCTTGCCGGCGCGGAAGGCTTCGAGGTCGTAGTAGTCGCTGGCGAGGTGGAGGGGGACGCGCTCGTCCCAGCGTCTTCGGTTGGCCTCGCGCCAGTCGGACGGGGTCGGTGAGTACATTCAAGAAAGTTATCCACAGGCTGGGGACCCTCGCCAGCGGATTGTCGGCGTGGACGTGCACTATGGGGTCCATGAGCGACTTGGGTGCGGGTGCAGGGAACGGCGCGGGAAACGCGGGGGACGCGGAGAACGCAGCAGAGGCGAGGACGGGCGCGGGGACGGGCGCGAGCGCGGGCGGCGCGGAGATGGCGGACTGGGAGAAGCGGTTCCGGGCGCCGCGCGTGTCCCTGCCCGACTGGGCCGAGGACGCCCCTGACCGCTCCTTGTTCGTGTCGAACGCGACGGGGACGTACGAGCTGTACGCGTGGGACCGCGCGAGCGGCGAGCAGCGCCAGGTGACGGACCGGCCGAACGGCACGACGGACGGGATCCTCTCGCCGGACGGCGAGTGGATCTGGTGGTTCAACGACACGGACGGCGACGAGTTCGGCGTGTGGATGCGCCAGCCGTTCGCGGGCGGCGGCACCGACGAGCCCGCGGTGCCGGGTCTCGAGGCGTCGTATCCGTCGGGTCTCGCGCTCGCGCGGGACGGGCGGATGGCCGTCGTCGGCCGCTCGACGGACGACGACGGCTCGACGATCCACGTCGTACGCGCGCCGGGCGCCGACCCCGTCGAGATCTACCGCCACCGCGAGTCCGCGGGCGTCGGCGACCTCTCCCACGACGGTTCGCTGATCGCCGTCGAGCACACGGAGCACGGCGATGCGATGCACTCCACCCTCCGGGTGATCAGGCCGGACGGTTCCACGGTCGCCGAGCTCGACGACACCAAGGGCGGCACGGTCGAGCTGGGCCTTGAGGTCCTCGGTTTCGCGCCGGTCGGCGGGGACACGCGGCTGCTCGTCGGGCATCAGCGGCGCGGCCGCTGGGAGCCGATGGTGTGGGACGTCGCGTCGGGCGAGGAGACGGAGCTCGTGCTCGACCTGCCGGGTGACGTGAGCGCCGAGTGGTATCCGGACGGCTCCGCCCTGCTCGTCGCGCACAGCTTCGAAGCCCGCAGCGAGCTGTTCCGGTACGTGTTCGCCTCCAGTGAGCTGATCGAGGTCGAGACGCCCGCGGGGTCGGTGTCGGGGGCGACGGCACGGCCGGACGGCAGCGTGGAGTACTTGTGGTCGTCGGCCGCCGAGCCGCCGGTCGTGCGCTCGACGTCCGGCGGAGTCGTGCTGGACCCGCCGGGCATGAAGGCTCCGGCGTCCGTCCCGGTGGAGGACGTGTGGGTGGAGGGCCCCGGCGGCCGGGTCCACGCCCTCGTGCAGAAGCCTGCCGGCGCGAGTGGCCCCCTCCCGACCATTTTCGAGATCCACGGCGGGCCGACGTGGCACGACAGCGACGCGTTCGCCGCGGGCCCGGCGGCCTGGGTGGACCACGGGTACGCGGTGGTGCGCGTCAACTACCGCGGCTCGACGGGGTACGGCCGTGAGTGGACGGACGCCCTCAAGCACCGGGTCGGCCTGATCGAGCTGGAGGACATCGCGGCGGTACGGGAGTGGGCCGTGACGTCGGGCCTCGCGGACCCGGACCGCATCGTCCTGGCCGGCGGCTCCTGGGGCGGGTACCTCACGCTCCTCGGCGTCGGCACGCAGCCGGACTCCTGGGCGGTGGGCCTGGCGGCCGTCCCGGTCGCGGACTACGTGACGGCGTACCACGACGAGATGGAAGCCCTGAAGGCCATGGACCGCACGCTGCTCGGCGGTACGCCCGAGGAGGTTCCCGAGCGCTTCGAGGCGTCGTCCCCGCTGACGTACGTGGACGCGGTGAAGGCCCCGGTCTACATCTCCGCGGGCGTGAACGACCCGCGCTGCCCGATCCGCCAGGTCGAGAACTACGTGGACCGGCTCAAGGCGCGGGACGCGGTGCACGAGGTGTACCGGTACGACGCGGGGCACGGCTCGCTGGTCGTGGACGAGCGGATCAAGCAGGTGCGGTTGGAACTGGACTTCGCCGCGCGGCACCTTCGGTAGGCGAGAGGGGCCGGGGCGGGGGGAGGCGTGGGTGTGTGTGGGGGGGGTGGGGCTGCGGTTGTGGCATCTCCCCCCTCGCCTCCCGGCCCCGCTGGTTTCGCGAACCCCGCGAGGCCTCTCCGCCGGGCGCCCCCGTACCGTGGGGGTGTGTACCGGTTCCTGCTGACGCCCCGATGGTGGGGGATCAACGTCTTCGTACTGCTGGCCATCCCCGTCTGCATCTTCATGGGGTCATGGCAGCTGGGGCGGTTCGAGGACCGCGTCGAGGCGCATGACGCCGCTCAGGAGCAGGCGGACCGGCAGGCGTCGCCCACGCGGGCGCAGGAGAAGCCCCGGCCGCTGGACTCGATGCTCCCCGTGGACAAGGAGACGTCCGGGGAACTCGTGTCGGCCAAAGGGCGGTACGGCAAGCAATTGCTGGTGCCCGACCGGGAGTTGGACGACAAGTCCGGCTACTACGTCCTGACCCTGCTGCGCACCGGCGACGGCAAGGACCTGCCCGTCGTACGCGGCTGGCTCCCCGGGGACGCGAGTGCGGCCAAGGCTCCCGCCGCGCCCACCGGCGAGGTCACCGTGAAGGGCGCGCTCCAGGCTTCCGAGAGCCCTGGTTCGAACGGGGTCAGCGCCACCGGAGGGCTGCCGGACGGGCAGCTGGGCGCCATCAGCGCGGCCTCGCTGGTGAACCTGGTCGAGGGCGATGTCTACGACGCCTGGGTCACCCTGGAGAAGGGCGACTCCGGGATGAAGGCGGTGCCGGCGGCGGCGCCGGAGAACTCCGGGCTCGACCTCAAGGCCTTCCAGAACCTCGGTTACACCGGGGAGTGGTTCGTGTTCGCGGGGTTCGTCGTCTTCATGTGGTTCCGGTTGTTCCGCCGGGAGCGGGAGTTCGCGCGCGACGCCGAGCTGGGGCTCCTGCCGGAGGATTCCGCCACGGCTGACGGGGCCAGGGCAGCCGGGGTCCGCGCGGGCTGAGGCCCTGCCCGGGCGACCGTCACTTCCCCGGGCCACCGCCCACTCCGAGCCACGGTCACTCCCCCAAGCCGCCGTCTTTCTCCCGGGCCACCGTCACTCCCCCGGGCCGTCCTCACTTCCGGCCGCCCCAGCCCACCCGAGCTGCACCCGAGCTGCACCCGAGCTGCACCCGAGCTGCACCCGACGTCGAACGGGCCGGATCCCCAGAAGGATCCGGCCCGTCTCGTTTGGTTCGTACTGCTGGCGCTGCCTACGGCGCCCACATCGCTGACGACGCCCGCCTCGCCTACGAAGCCGACAGCATTCCCGTCCGGTACACCGTCCCCGCGCACGCGTTGGCGATCGTCGCGCCCGCCGCGGGTGAGCCCTGGGAGGCGGTCAGGGAGACCGTGACGCTGCCGTCCAGTACGCCGCCGTCCTCGCGGACCATCTGGGGCTCCACGCCGCCCGGCGAGCCGCTCTCGGAGCCGCCGCCCTCGGTGGGGCTCGGGTCGGGCGACGGTTCACCGCTGTCCGTCGGGCACGCTTCCGTGGGCACCCAGGCGAACTTCACCTCGTACGCGGCGCCCGGCTGGAGGACCAGCGAGCTGAGGGCCTGCGACGGGTCCGGAAGGCCCGTCGCCGCGTCGCCCGCCACGTGGTCGGTGACGACGATCTTCGCGGGGTCGGCCGCACCCGCCGCGGCCGTGCTCACGCCGCCGGGCGAGGTGACCGTACAGCTGCTGCCGGAGACGTTGGCGATGCGGAAGGTGCCGTACACCTTGCCGTCGGCCTCCGCGCCGCCCGTGCTACCGCTGGCGTTGCCGAGCTGGTCCACCGTGCAGGCGGGCGAGTCGGCTGATGCCGTACCCGCCGGGTCGGGACCGCCGGTCGCACCGCTGCTGGCCTCGCCCTTCCCCTTGTCGCCCTTCTTGTCCTTCTTGTCTTTCTTGTCCTTCGACTTGGAGGGGCCGGAACCGCTGTTCTTGCCCTTCTCACCGCCGTCGGGGCCCTTGCCCTGGCTCGATCCGCCCTGGGTCTGCTCGCTGTTGCCCGCGATCGAGGGCCGGTCGTCAGAGCCGCCGCCGGAGTTCGTGACGTGCACGAGAGCGGGGATGGCGGTGCCGATGAAGAGCGCGGCGGCAGCCATGCCGACCACAGCCTGGCGCTTGCGCTGCCTGCGCGCCGGAACCGCGTGCCGCAGGCGCTCCAGGGCGTGGTCCCCCGGCTCGATCTCCTGGACGGCCGAGCGCATCAGCCTGCGCAGGGCCAGCTCGTCGGCGTCGGCGTTCGCGTCGGCGTCGGCGTTCGCATCGGCATCGGAGCCGTCCTGGCCGCCGAAGAGGGAGCTGATCCCGGAGCTCGCGGGCACAGCCCCGGCCTTCACGCCGGAGCCGCCCTCAGCCTTGGAACCTTCCGGCACAACACCTTCCGGCCCGGAACCCTCCGGCCCAGCACCTTCGGCCCCAACACCTTCCGTCCCGGAACCCTCCGTCCCGGAACCCTCCGGCCCAGCACCTTCCGTCCGGGACCCCTCGGCCCCGGCACTCTCGGCCCCGGCACTCTCGACCCCGGCGCTCTTCGTGCCGGAAACCTCCGCCCCGGCGGCCCCGCTCTCGGATGACCCGGACCCGCTCTCGGACGCGGTGGGCTCGACACCCTCGGCGTGATTCACAGTTCCGTCCCCAGCATGCCGCTCAAACTCGGCGCTCTCGTGATGCTCGCGCCCGTACTCGTGCTTGCTCATGCCGGTGCCTCCATGGCGACCCGCAGAGCCGCGATCCCGCGCGAGCCGTACGCCTTCACCGACCCGAGCGATATGCCCAGGGTCTCGGCGACCTGCGCCTCGGTCATGTCCGCGAAGTACCGCAGGACCAGGACCTCGCGCTGGCGGCGCTGGAGGCCGCGCATCGCCTTGATCAGTTCGTCCCGCTCAAGGAGGTCGTACGCGCCCTCCTCGGCGCTCGCCATGTCGGGCATCGGCTTCGAGAGGAGCTTGAGCCCGAGGATGCGGCGGCGCAGCGCGGACCGCGAGAGGTTCACTACGGTCTGCCGCAGGTACGCGAGCGTCTTCTCCGGGTCCCGCACGCGTTTGCGCGCCGAGTGCACCCGGATGAACGCCTCCTGTACGACGTCCTCGCAGGAGGCCGTGTCGTCGAGAAGCAGCGCCGCCAGGCCGAGGAGCGACCTGTAGTGGGCGCGGTACGTCTCGGTCAGGTGGTCGACTGTGGTGCCCGCGCTCATTGCCTCCTCAGCGCCCTCGCGCTGCGTCGGAATGCGGGCTGATCTCGTGGTGGGCATGGGGGCGATCACCGGCATGCCGGCGGGCGCACGGGGACGGCGAGGCGGGCGAAGGACCGCACCCCTCGCCTGAACCGCTGTGAAATCGAGTACCTCTGCCACGCCTGTTGGACACGCCTACCCCCTGGAGGGTTGTACGCATCGCGCGGCGCGTTTGCGGCAGGCATCGTCGTCGTTGGTGACGATGCATCAATTGCCCCCATGCGTACCAGCTCTTCCCCTATGCCCAAAATTTCGCAGCGCTCAGGTCATGCCCCCGGGAGGGCGCTCGCAAAGACGCGCCCCGCCCGGCTGCCGGTTGCAGAGGACGGGGACGAATATTGCGAATCTTCGAACGCGGCAATGGTCCAGTTCAAGCGATCCTGGCCACCGAGTTGGACACAGAACTTACACAGATCCTGCAAAGGCTTGCGCCCCGGGGAGCCCTCCGAGGGCGCCACACCCGCCCGTCTGGACCCTTGTGCACCCTTCTGCGGCTTTCCGCACCACCCACCACGCAGGTCCAGACCTTCTCAAGCCTTCCCAGACCTTCCCAAGCGGCCCATTACCTTCGTTGTAGAGCCCGGTTCGGGTTCGTGGCCTCCGGGGCCGGTATGACTGGTTGCCCCTGTCCTTGATGATCCGGGGGGTGCTGTCGCCGGTCCTGGCGGCACCGGATGGTCGCTGATGGAAGCGTGTCCGCCGACAGGCAGGGCTGCGTAATGTAGCTGCCGATCTCCGGTGCCCGGGCGGGCCACCGGTTGCGACTCCGGGGAGGGAAACCCGGTGACCAGCAACGACTTCACGTCGATCGATGTGTTCTGTGCCCTGGACGTGGGCAAGTCCAGCCACCACGGCACGGCCTTGCAGGCCGACGGCCGCCTCACCTTCGACAAGCCGCTGCCCAACGGCGAGCCCCAGTTGCGGGAGCTGTTCACCCGCCTCCAGCGCAAGGGGAAGGTGCTGGTGGTGGTCGACCAGCCGGCCTCCATCGGCACCCTGGCGGTGACCGTCGCCCGCGCCTGCGGCTGCGAGGTCGCCTATCTGCCCGGCCTCTCGATGCGCCGGCTGGCCGACCTGCACCCCGGCACCGGCAAGACCGACGCCCGCGATGCCCATGTCATCGCCGATGCCGCCCGCACCCTGCCCCACCTGCTGCATTCCATCGACGTCGACGAGAGCGTGCGGGCCGAACTGACCATGGTCCTGGGCCACGACGACGGCCTCGCCCAGGACGCCACCCGCACCTCCAACCGGCTGCGCGGCCTGCTCACCTCGATCCATCCGGCCCTCGAACGCATCCTGGGGCCGCGCCTGCGCCACCCGGCCGTGCTGGCCCTGCTCCAGACGTTCGGCTCCCCGGCCGCACTGGCCCAGGCCGGCACCCAGGAGCTCATCGAGGTCATGACCGACGCTGCCCCGCGCATGCGCACCCCGCGGGAGCTGGCCGATCAGATCCATGCCGCGCTGGCCGAGCAGACCGTCCAGGTCCCGGGCACGGCATCGGCCGGCGAGATCATCTCCGGCCTGGCCGAAGCCCTCGCGGTCCTGCTCAAGCGCCGCGACATCCTGGAAAGCCGCGTCGCCGCCCTGCTGGAGGCCCACCCTCTCGCAAAGGTCCTGACCTCCATGCCCGGGGTCGCGGTCAGGACCGGCGCCCGCATCCTGGCCGAGATCGGCGACGCCGGCGCCTTCCCCACCGCCGCCCACCTGGCCTCCTACGCGGGACTGACCCCCACCACCCGTCGATCCGGGACCTCCATCCGGGGCGAAGGACCGCCCCGCGGCGGCAACAAGGCGCTCAAACGGGCCCTGTTCCTGGCCTCGTTCGCCTCGCTGAGCACTCCCGAATCCCGCGCCTACTACGACAGGAAACGAGCAGAGAACAAGCGCCATAACGCAGCCCTCATCTGCCTCACACGCCGCCGCGTCGACGTCCTGCACGCCATGCTCAAACACCGCACCCACTACCAACCCAGGCACGAACAGACAGCCTGACCAAACCCACAGACCTTGACCGAACAGATAGAAGCACCCCCCAGGGGCGACACAAGACCGGCTCAGGACCGGCTCAGGAATGGCGGCCGGTGAGTTCCCCCGCCACCAGCTCCGCGATCTGGACGGTGTTCAGCGCGGCTCCCTTGCGCAGGTTGTCCCCGCACACGAAGAGCTCAAGGGCGGTCGGATCGTCCAGCGCGCGCCGCACCCGGCCCACCCACGTGGGGTCGGTACCGACCACGTCGGCGGGGGTCGGGAACTCCCCGGCGGCCGGATCGTCGAACAGCACGACACCCGGGGCGGTGGCCAGGATCTCGCGCGCGCGGTCCACCGTGACCTCGTCCTCGAAGCGGGCGTGCACGGTCACCGAGTGCGTGGTCACGACCGGTACGCGTACGCAGGTGACCGCGACCTTCAGACCGGGCAGGCCGAGGATCTTGCGGGACTCGTCCCGCACCTTCATCTCCTCGGACGACCAGCCGTCGTCCCGCAGCGTCCCGGCCCACGGCACCACGTTCAGCGCCACGGGCTCAGGGAAGGGCCCGGTGTCGTCCCCGACGGCACGCCGTACGTCACCGGGGCTGGTGCCGAGCTCCGACCCTGCGACCAGCTTCATCTGGCGGCGCAGCGTGTCGACGCCGTCGCGACCGGCACCGCTCACCGCCTGGTACGAGGAGACGATCAGCTCGCGCAGCCCGAACTCGGCGTGCAGCGCGCCGATGGCCACGATCATCGACAGAGCCGTGCAGTTCGGGTTGGCGACGATGCCACGCGGGCGTACGCGCGCGGCGTGCGGATTGACCTCGGGGACGACCAGCGGCACGTCCGGGTCCATCCGGAAGGCGGCGGAGTTGTCCACGACGACGACGTCCTTGGACGCCGCCACGGGAGCCCACTGCGCGCTCACCTCGTCGGGCACGTCGAACATCGCCACGTCGACGCCGTCGAAGGCCTCTTCGCTCAGCGCGACGACCTCGACCTCCTCACCGCGCACGGCCAGCTTCTTGCCGGCCGAGCGCGGTGAGGCCACGAGTCGGATCTCGCCCCATATGTCGGCGTGCTGCGACAGGATCTGGAGCATGACCGCGCCGACGGCCCCGGTCGCCCCGACGACCGCGAGCGTCGGCTTTCCGGTCATCGTCCGGTGCCTCCATAGACCACGGCCTCGTCCGTGTCGGAGTCGAGGCCGAAGGCGGTGTGCACGGCGCGGACGGACTCGTTCGCGTCATCGGCGCGGGTCACGACCGAGATGCGGATCTCGGAGGTCGAGATCAGTTCGATGTTCACGCCCGCGTCGCTGAGCGCCTCGAAGAAGGCGGCGGTGACGCCGGGGTTCGTCTTCATGCCCGCGCCGACCAGCGAGATCTTGGCGATCTGGTCGTCGTAGCGCAGGGAGTCGAAGCCGATCGCCGAGCGCGTCTTCTCCAGCGCGTCGATCGCCTTGCGGCCCTCGGCCTTGGGCAGCGTGAACGAGATGTCCGTCAGTCCGGTCGAAGCGGCCGAGACGTTCTGGACGATCATGTCGATGTTGACGCCGGAGTCCGCGATGGCACGGAAGATCGAGGCGGCCTCACCGGGCTTGTCCGGCACGCCGACGACCGTGATCTTGGCCTCCGAGGTGTCGTGCGCGACACCGGAGATGATGGCCTGCTCCACCTTGCGGTCCCCTTGCGGTTCGTTGCTGACCCATGTGCCCTGGAGTCCCGAGAAGGACGAGCGCACGTGGATCGGGATGTTGTATCGGCGGGCGTACTCCACACAGCGGTGGAGGAGCACCTTGGACCCGGAGCTCGCGAGCTCCAGCATGTCCTCGAACGAGATCCAGTCGATCTTCTGGGCCTTCTTGACCACACGGGGGTCGGCGGTGAAAACGCCGTCCACGTCCGTGTAGATCTCGCAGACCTCCGCGTCGAGCGCGGCCGCGAGGGCGACAGCGGTCGTGTCGGATCCACCACGGCCGAGCGTGGTGATGTTCTTGCCTTCCTGGCTGACGCCCTGGAACCCGGCGACGATGGCGATGTTGCCCTCGTCGATCGAGGCCCGGATGCGGCCCGGCGTGACATCGATGATCCGCGCTTTGTTGTGGACGGAGTCGGTGATGACACCGGCCTGGCTGCCCGTGAACGACTGGGCCGCGTGACCCAGGTTTTTGATCGCCATGGCCAGGAGGGCCATGGAGATCCGCTCCCCGGCGGTCAGCAGCATGTCGAATTCACGCCCGGCAGGGATCGGGGATACCTGCCCGGCAAGATCGATCAACTCATCCGTCGTGTCACCCATGGCGGACACCACGACAACGACCTGATGGCCGTTCTTCTTGGCGTCGACAATCCTCTTGGCGACCCGCTTGATGCCCTCGGCATCGGCTACGGAGGAGCCTCCGTACTTCTGCACGACAAGGCTCACGTGCGCTCCTCGCTCAGTCCGTCTCTTACCGCACTGCTGCGGTCGGCTCAGTCTAACGAGCGGCCGAAATTCGCCGCGCGAATATCGCATGGTGAGATGTCCCGCCCACCAAGTGATCACCCACCGGCATACGCGCCCGCTCACCGGGACGTACGTTTCGACCGCTCGGCTTGGCACATGCCCGCTGGGGAGTGGAGCACTCCGAAAGTGGGGCGGGTCACAGGACGGTGACGCGGCCTTGGGTCTGGTCGGGTGGGTCCAGCCGGGTGGGTCCGGACGGGGTCTGGCCGGGTGGGTCTGGCCGGGGTGGTCCCGGTCGGAGTCTGGCCGCCGGGTGGGTCTGGTGGATGTCCGAGACTTCGACTATTCTGAAATCTGAACTAGTCGGGGAGGCGGACGGACATGACGGAATTCAGCTCCGCGTGGCTGCGTGCGGCGTTGCCGTTGTGCCTGCTCGGGATGTTGGAGCGGGGCGAGAGCTATGGGTACGCGCTGCTGCAGGAGCTGAGCGCGGCCGGGCTGTCGAACGCCAAGCCGGCGACGCTCTATCCGGCCCTGACCAGGCTGGAAGAGGAAGGCGCTGTCGACATCCGCTGGAGCGCGGGCGAGGGCGGGCCGGGCCGGAAGTACTACAGCCTCACCGAAGCGGGACGCACGCGGCTGGCCGTCGAGTACAGCGCCTGGCGGGACTTCGACGGCGTGGTGACGGCCTTGGCCGAGGGCGACAGGGCGAGCACGGCGGATGTGGCGGACACGGCCACTGCTGAGACCGCTGACACCGCTGACACCGCCGCCACGGCTGAACACGGCTGACGCGGCGGATTGACCGGGACTGGGGGAAGTTGATGACGAGCACCGAGAACGTAGAAAACGTGGAGCGGAACGCGGGCTGGCCGAGCGGCGACGACGTGCGGTGGGCCGCGGAGTTCGAGCTCGCACTGGCCGTGGAACACAATCCGCCCGAGGGACTCGCAGAGCAGGTCCTTGAGGAGGCCCGGCTGACCGCCGTCGAGGCGGGAGCACCCGTCCGTGAGGTACTCGGCGATCCCGCGGCGTACGCCGCGACGGTGGCCGCCGAGCGGATCGACGAGGCCCACCGCAGCTCGGTCGACGTCGAGGGGTACGCCCCCGGCGACCGGTTCACCAGCTCCCTGCTGCTGGCCGGGGCCCAGGTCGGTCTCTTCGGCGTGGTGCTGTGGGCCGCCAACGGGCTGTGGATACGGCTCGGCTGGCCCACCGGTGGGGCCGGGCTGCTGCTCGCCGTGCTGATCGTGCTCGTGACCGGCGTCGTACCCGAACTGCGTGCTGCCGGGCGGCTGCGTGCCGGCCGGAGGGTCGTTGCCTGTGCCGCCGTGCTCGTCGTGGTCTGCGCCGCGCTGTTCACCGCCGTCCCGCGCGGGCCGCAAGTGAGCGTTCCGGCGCCCTCGTTGTTCGTGGCCGGGGCGCTGCTCGGGGTGCTGGGGTGGCGGATTCCTCCCACGGCCGTCGGCCGATGGTTCCGTGGGCGGGGCGTGTCCGCCGAAGGGATACGGGGTGACCGGGAAGGTGCCGCAGGGGACGAGGCCTGGCTCGCGCGGCTGTTCGCGCTGCTGCGGGGGCGGCACGGGATGTCGGCGGAGAGTGCCCGGCGCTGCGTGGCCGAGGCACGGGACCATCTCGCCGCCTCGGGCGGCAGTGCCGTGGGCGAGTTCGGGGACGTCGAGGTCTATGCGCTGCGGCTCGGCGAGGGGCCGGGGAAGACGCGGCGCGCGGCCCGGGCCGAGGTGATACCCACGGTCCTGTTCACCGGCGGGCTCCTGTGGTGGGGCATAGACCTGCTGGCCACCCCGGAGCCGACGTCCCTCTGGTTCTGGGCGAAGGCGCTGGTGCTGATCGCCGGCGGCTGGGCCTGGGCCACGACGACCTGGTCCCTATGGCAGAAACTCCGCCCGAGCGACACTGGCCGCGGGGGCGGCGGCGCGGGGGCTTAGGCGGGGCCTGGGGCTGGGGGCAACGCAGGTGGCCCGGGGGCTTGATCAGCGCAGGTGGCCCGGGGCTTGATCAGAACGCGCGGCCCCGGGGGGTCTGATCAGCGCACGTGGTTCGGGGGCGCAGACGGCGCTGGGGGTGCGCTGTTCTGGACGGTGCGTTCGGGCCGGGTGGCGGAGGCTCTGGACGGTGCGTTCGGGCCCCGTGGTGGAGGCTCCGGTGGCGGAGGTTCTGGGGGTGGAGGCTGGGGGCGGGAACGGGAGGCGCCACCCGCGCCGCGCCGCGGGGCGCGGGTGGCGGGGCGCGGGGTGCGGGTGGGTGGTTCGTTACTGGACCGAGCGGAGGCCCAGGGGCCCGGCGATCTCTTCGGCCATGACCTTGCCCGCCGCTTCCGCGAGGGCGTCGTCGGCCAGGTCCTCGTCGGTGTCCAGGCCGTCGAGGTCCTCCAGGGGCTGGTTCAGGCGGACGTGCGCCACCAGGGACTGGAGGGCGCGCAGGGCGCCCGAGGCCGTGGAGCCCCAGTTCGAGAAGTACGAGAACTGCCACCACCACAGGGCCTCTGTCGTGCGGCCCGCGCGGTAGTGGGCGAGGCCGTGGGAGAGGTCGGCGACGACGTCCGCCAGGTCGTCCGAGATCCGGCAGGCGACCGGGGCCTTGCGGGGCTCGTACGGGTCGAAGACCTCGGAGTAGACGTCGATCGGCTCCAGCATGGCGGCCAGGCGCTCGCGCAGGTCGTCGACGTCGCGCTCCGGACCGAGGTCCGGTTCGTAGCGCTCGTCGGGGAGGATGTCCTCGTGCGCGCCCAGGCGGCCGCCGGCCAGGAGGAGTTGGGAGACCTCCAGGAGCAGGAAGGGGACGGCCGAGTCCGGCTCGTCGCCCTTCGCGACCTCCGTCACCGCGACGATGAAGCTCTCGATCTGGTCGGAGATCTGGACCGCGAAGGAGGCCGGGTCCTGGGCCGAGGCGTGCAGGAGCACCGTCGCCTCGGGGGTGATGACCGGATCGGTGGCGGAGGACGGCTCCGGGGAGGCAGCCGCTGCCGGATTCGTGGACTTCTGCTTCTCAGACATCTAGGAGTCGTCTCCCCTCGAAGGCGCGGCCCAGGGTGACCTCGTCCGCGTATTCCAGATCTCCCCCGACAGGGAGCCCGCTGGCCAGGCGGGTGACCTTCAGGCCCATGGGCTTGATCATGCGCGCGAGGTACGTCGCCGTCGCCTCGCCCTCCAGGTTCGGGTCCGTGGCCAGGATCAGCTCCGTGACCGCGCCGTCCGCCAGGCGCGCGAGGAGTTCTCGTATACGCAGGTCGTCAGGGCCCACCCCCTCGATCGGGCTGATCGCTCCGCCCAGCACGTGGTACTTCCCGCGGAACTCGCGCGTCCGCTCGATCGCCACGACGTCCTTCGGCTCCTCGACCACGCAGATGACGCTGAGGTCGCGGCGCGGGTCGCGGCAGATGTTGCAGAGCTCTTCCTGCGCGACGTTGCCACAGGTCGCGCAGAAGCGGACCTTGTCCTTCACCTCAAGGAGGGCGTGGGCGAGTCGGCGTACGTCCGTCGGCTCCGTCTGCAGGATGTGGAAGGCGATCCGCTGCGCGCTCTTGGGACCGACGCCGGGCAGCCTGCCCAACTCGTCGATGAGGTCCTGAACCACGCCTTCGTACACGGGGTGCCTTTCCTGCTTTTGCCGAGTATCGCGCTTTGGTACGTACGGTAGTTGGCCTGGGGCCCTCTTAGAAGGGAAGGCCCGGGATGCCTCCGCCGCCCAGGCCCTGCGCGAGCGGGCCCAGCTTCTCCTGCTGGAGCGCCTGCGCGTTGTCGTTCGCCGCCTGGACCGCGGCGACCACCAGGTCCGCGAGCGTCTCGGTGTCCTCGGGGTCGACCGCCTTGGGGTCGATCACCAGGCCGCGCAGTTCGCCGGAGCCGTTGACCGTCGCCTTGACGAGGCCGCCGCCAGCCTGGCCTTCGACCTCGGTGCGCGCGAGTTCCTCCTGCGCCGCCGCGAGGTCCTGCTGCATCTTCTGGGCCTGCTGGAGCAGCTGCTGCATGTTGGGCTGGCCACCACCGGGGATCACGATCAGCTCCTGTCTCGGTTGGTCCGGGTTGGTTCGGAACGGTCTGTGGAGGTATTTACGGCGGATTTTCCACCTGGAACGAGCCTACGTGGTCGTGGGTGCCCTCGCCCCAGCACTCTTTCGAGTGAGATCGGCCGTCCTCCTATACCTGATCAAGCACCTCTTCCGGGCGGAAATACCGCGAAAAAGGGCTCATGGCCACCCATTGGGCGGTAGGACTGGGGCTGCGCATGAGCAGACGACATCTGTCGCATCAGCACCAGTCAGTACCTACTGTCACAGCGCGCGCACCGTACGGAACCGCCGCAGGGAACAGTCAGGGATCTCGTAGAGGTAGGAGTGCCGGGTGAGCCAGCCGGAGATGCAGCCCGAGGGGGTGCCCCATGAGGGGCAGGGTGGCGGGGCGGGTGCGCAGGGGGGCGTTCCTGGTGGCGGGACCGGTGGCGGGGACGGCTCTCGGCTCGGTGATCTGACGGGGCGGGTCTTTCCCCTCGGCGACTGGGGAGAGCCGGCGTCGCGGCTCGACGAGTTGTACCGGTGGGTGGAGCGGGGCGCGCTCAACACCGCCGAGTGGTACTTGTCCGACCGCGCGTGGAAGCGGCGCGGGGCGCGGCTCGCGCGCGTCGGGGCGGCGGTGGGGGCGGTCGGCGCGGGGGTGTTTCCGCTGCTCGATCTGGCGGGGGCGGTGGGGAACGTGGCCACCTGGGGGTTCGTCTCGCTGCTCGCGGGCGCGGCGTGCGTGGCGTGCGACCGGTTCTTCGGGCTCACGTCCGGGTGGATGCGGGACGTGGCCACCGCGCAGGCCGTGCAGCGGCGGCTTCAGGTGCTTCAGTTCGACTGGGCGTCGGAGAACGTGCGGGAGGTGCTCGGGCCCACCGAGGGGACGGCAAGTGAGGCCGCCGAGCGGTGTCTCGGGGTGCTGCGACGGTTCTCGGAGGACGTGACGGAGCTGGTGCGGTCCGAGACCGCGGACTGGATGGTGGAGTTTCGGTCCGGGCCCGCGCCCTTGGCCATGCAGGCCGTGGTGCCCTCCTCCCGGGGGGAGGCGGGGGTTCCTCCTGTACGGGCCGCCTTGCCGCCCGGGGCTCGACCCAACATGCCCCGGCAGCGGCCGCCGGAGCCTCGCTGAGGGGGCCCGGGGCAGGGCCTCGGGGCGGAGCCTTGGGGGCGGGGCCTTGGGGCGGGTGGGGGCCCTGCGGGGCTTTCCCCCATCCCGCCCCTTACCGAAACCGGGGCTCCGCCCCAGACCCCGCTCCCCGAGCGCCGGAGGGGCCGGAAAGCAGCCTGTGTGCCGGGGTCAGCTGTAGATGATCATTGAGCCCTGGGCCAGGCTTCGGGTTGTTGCCGCGTGCAGGCCCAGCCAGACGTGGCGTTCCCTCGCGAAGGGGCTGTCGTCCGGTGGGGCCGGGGCCGCGGGTTCCTCCAGGGAGGTGGGGGCCTCGGGCGGGGTCGGTGGGCGCGGAGGGTTGGACGCGTCGATGCCGATGGAGGGGGCCACGAACTCCAGTTCCCTCAGCAGCGCCTGGGCCGAGCCCAACGGCCCTCCGCCGGAGAGGAGTTCGTCGTTCGAGAGAGGCGCGGGGAAGTCGACGGGGACGTACGCCCCCGCGTGGTCGTAGTGCCACACCAGATGCGACTGCTGGGCCGTGGTGTCGAACATCTCCAGCAACTGCTCGTAGTCCCCGCCCAGTTCGTCCACCGGTGTGACCTCCAGGCCACAGACCTGGAGGAGATACGCCCGGCGCAGGAAGTGCAGCGCGTCGTAGTCGAATCCAGCGACCGGGGCCACGTCCCCGGAGAGGCCCGGCATGTAGGCGAAGACGGGGACAGGGGGGAGGCCGGCCTCGTGCAGCGCCTTGTCGTACGCCGCGATCTCCTCCGCGAAGGGGTTGTCGGGGCTGTGGCACAGCACGTCGACGAGCGGGACCAGCCACAGGTCACAGGCCAAGGGTGCTCCTCAGGTCAGGGTCATACGCGGACGGCATATCGGACGTCGGACGTTCCTCGCGTGCAGGCAGCGTAGTCCGGGCGGGCGCCCCCTAGCTCCCCTTGTGCAGATCCCAGATCCACACCCCGTCTACCCACTTTGCGGGCCGGTCAAGGAGTTCCTCCACCGTCGTCCGCAGCGCGTCGTCGTGCTCCTGCGGCGCGAGGACCACGACGCCCGCGTTCCAGTACGCCAGGTCCTCGCGCGCGACCCTGCGCCACGCGTCCGTGATCTGCGGGGCCCGACCCGAGGCGCGGACGTCCCGCAGGAGGTTGGAGGTGTTGCGGGGCGAGGCGCCGTAGATGCCCACGCGGTCCGGGCCCCAGGGCCCGTTGAAGTAGCCGCCGGGGAGGCGGAAGCCCAGGCCGGCGGTGGTCTGCCAGTGCAGTGCCTCCGCGCCCGCCGGGTCCGGGAGCGGCACCGGCACGAGGGACTCGCCCTCCCCCACGTACTTCTTCCAGGTCCCTTCGGCGATGAACGCGGGAGGCTGCGCCCGCTCCACGGCCCGCAGCGGCGCCGGCACGATCGGCAGCAGCGCGAGGGCCACCGCGGCCACACCCGCGTACCGCGCGGCCGTCGCCCCCCGGGGAGCACGGCCCGGCGCATGGTCCGGCGCACTGCTCGGCGCTCGGTCCGGCGCATGGTCCGGCGCATGGCTCGGCGAACGGCGCGGGGTAGCGAGCAGGGGAGCCAGCGCGAGGGCCACCAGCATGCCGAGCGCCGGGGCGCACACCATCGCCACCCGCGACTCGATGACCGACTCGAACAGCGGGAGCTTGGCCAGCGCCGCCCAGGGGCCGGGGAGCACGATGTCCGTCAGCGGAACGCGGAACTTCGGGCCCAGGGAGAGGACGGCCGCCGCGAGGACCGTGAAGGCCAGCGCCTTCACCACCGCCCGCTCCCACAGCCGTACGACGATCGCGAAGGAGAGGGCGACCAGGGGCCAGCCGTAGAACGCGTTCTGCTCGGTGGGGTTCTGGGCGAGGGCGGACGCCGTCTCCACGTTGCCCGCGAGCGAGCGTTCCGCGAAGGAGAGGAGCGCGAGCGGACTGTTGCCCGCGTTGTCGCCGTGCAGCACGTTCGTGTAGCTCTGCGGGCCGAAGAACTGCCAGTAGAGCGGGAAGGCGACCAGCGGCACGGTCACCGCCACGGCGATCCCGAGGCCGCGCGCCAGGGGCCGGAACGCGCGCCGGGCCACGTCCGGGCGCGCCGCGCCGTAGGCCGCCGCGAACAGCAGCATGCCCACCGCCGCGAGCAGGAGGGGCTCCTCGCCGAGGAAGATCTGGTACGTCGTGAAGAGCCCGAGGACGACTCCGTCGCGGACGACCCGGGTGGCCTGGATGTCCCGGGTGGCACGGATGTCCCCAGTGTCTCTGATGCCCTGGGGGTCTCTGATGCCCCGAGCGTCCCCGGCCTCGCAGAGCCGCAGGGCCCTGTCGATGATCAGCGGGATCATGAACAGGACCATGAAGTTCGGGTGCGCGTGGGCATGGCTGACCATCGGTGGCGCGAAGGCCGCCAGTGCCGCGCCGACCGCTGCCGCGCCCCGGTGCCGTACGAGACGCTTGCGGAGCAGCCAGTACCAGGCGACGGCGGTCGCGGCCAGGCCCAGCGTCATCGCCGCGTTGAGGGCGACCGCGGGGCCGAGGAGCCAGGTCACGGGGGCGAAGGGGACGGAGAGGCCGAGCATGACCGTGTTGGCCATGAGGTTCACGCCGTCGGGGGCGTTCTGGAGGGTCGTGAAGAGGGGGTTCTGGAGGTGGCGGACGTTGTCCGCCGTCACCGCGAAGAACCACTCCCACTGATTCTGGTCCTGGAGGGAGTCGGGGAGATAGCGCCCGCCCGGTGCCACCCAGCGGCCCGAGTAGAGGGTGATGGCCATGGCCAGGAAGAACGCGGCGACCAGGAGGTCCTTGGGGCGGATGGCGCGGGCCTTGAGCGAGGTCAGTTCGGCGAGGACCTTCGCGTAGTCGAACGGGCGGACCTTCGAGCCCTCTTGGTGCGCCCAGCGCACCGGCACCTCGGCGACCGGCCAGCCGGAGCGGCGGAAGTACTGGAGTATCTCGACGTCTATGCCCCAGCCGCGCAGGCGCGAGGCGGCGAAGGCTTCACGGGCACGGTCGCCGTCGAAGAGCTTGAAGCCGCACTGGGTGTCGCGGACTCCGGGGACGGCGACCGTACGTATCAGGAAATTGCCGGTACGGCCGAGGAGCTCGCGCAGGCGGTGCTGGTGCCTCGCGATCGTCGCGCCGGGGCGGGCGCGGGAGCCTATCGCTGCCGCGTGGCCCTCGGCGAGCGCCTTGTCCAGGCACTCCAGCTCCTCGATCGGGGTCGCCAGGTCGGCGTCGGTGATCAGGACGCGGTCGCCGCGGGAGGCGAGGACGCCCAGGCGCAGGGCGTGGCCCTTGCCGCGGTTGCGGGGGGAGTGGACGAGGCGGACGCGGGAGTCGGCGGCCTCGGCGTCGGCCGCGACGTCGAGGGTGCCGTCGGTGGAGCCGTCGTCCACGACGATGAGCTCCCAGCTGGGGCGGTGGCCGCTCTCGGCCTTGCCGCCGCCTCCGGTTCCGGAGGCGGTTCCCTGCTCGTTTCCGTCGTCCAGGTAGGCCCGGATCGCGGCGAGGGTCGGGGCCAGGCGCCGCTCCTCGTTGTAGGCGGGGACGACGACGGTCAGATCCACGCTCATGCAGCGGCCAGCCGCTCGATGAGGGCGAGGGAGTGCGCGTTGTACTCGTCGACGATCGCGTGCGCGGCCTTCGGGTCGCGGTGCGCGAGGGCGTCGACGAGCTCGGTGTGCCGGGCCCAGAGGGTGCCGCGCAGATCGCCGTCGCCGCGTTCGACGGCGCGGCGGAGGTAGGTGACGGCGCAGACCCAGGACTGGACGCGGATGCGGTGCAGGAAGTCCGAGAGGTAGGGGTTGCCGAAGAGGGCGCTGAGCTCGCGCCAGAAGCGGAGGTCGTAGCCGATGAGGACGTTCAGGTCGCCCGCGCAGGCGGCGCGTGCGGCTTCCTCGCCCCGGCGGCGTACGGAGATGAGGGCGGCGGTGGCTTCCTTCGGGCCCTTGGGCCCGAGGGGGGTGCCCTTCTTCACCAGATCGCGGAAGATCCCGTCCGCGACGAGGCCGCGGGCCTCCAGCATGCCCCGGTAGTCGGCGAGGGAGTGCTCGTGGACGCGGTAGCCGCGGTGCTGGTCGGCGTCGAGGAGGCCTTGCGCGGCGAGGTTCACCAGGGCCTCGCGGACCGGGGTCGCGGAGACGCCGTACTGCTCGGCGATCTCCTTGACCGTGAATTCCTGGCCCGGCTCCAGTCGGCCGCCGAGGATCTCGTCGCGCAGCGCGTCGGCGATCTGCTGGCGCAGAGTGCTGCGGATGACGGCGGAGCCGTCGGTGCCGGGCATCTGGATTCCCTCGGAAGTCTTGGCCTTGTTCCTGCTTACGAGCACGTCAGACTACGCGGTCGGGGTTCCCGGGGGCGGGGGTGTTTCTCCGAGGGGCGCCGCCGCCCTGCTGCGGGCGGCGCCGGTGGGCCCCGTACCGCCCGGCCGGGGGTGGGAGGCGGTCCGGCCGGGCGGTTGGGGGCCCCAGGGGTCAGGACGTGTGGGCGTCCGCCGCGGTGAGCGCGGTGTCCAGGGCCGCCAGGCCCTCCTTCGCCTCCGTCTCCGTGATGTTGCACGGGGGCACCACGTGCGTACGGTTCATGTTGATGAAGGGCCACAGGCCCTGCTTCTTCGCGGCGGCGCCGAACGCGGTCATCGGGGCGTTCGCCTCACCCGTGGCGTTGTACGGGACCAGCGGCTCGCGGGTCTCCTTGTCCTTGACCAGCTCCAGGGCCCAGAACATGCCCAGACCGCGGACCTCCCCGACGCTCGGGTGCCGCTCGGCCAGCTCCGCGAGGGCCGGGGCGATGATCTCCGTGCCGACGCGGGCCGCGTTCTCGACGACGCCCTCGTCCTCCATGACGTTGATCGTCGCCACGGCCGCCGCGCAGGCCAGCGGGTGGCCGGAGTACGTGAGACCGCCCGGGTAGGGCCTGCGGGCGAAGGTCTCGGCGATGGCGGAGGAGATCGCCACGCCGCCCAGCGGGACGTAACCCGAGTTCACGCCCTTCGCGAAGGTGAGGAGGTCGGGCACGATGCCGCCGTCGAAGTGGTCGGCCGCGAACCACTTGCCGGTGCGGCCGAAGCCCGCCATGACCTCGTCCAGGACGAAGACGATGCCGTGCCGGTCGCAGATCTCGCGTACGCCCTTGAGGTAGCCCGGCGGCGGGATCATGATGCCCGCCGTGCCCGGGACGGTCTCCAGGATGATCGCCGCGATCGTCTGCGGGCCCTCGAAGGCGATGGTGTCCTCGAGGTGCTGGAGGGCGCGCTCGCACTCCTGCCGCTCGTTCTCGGCGTAGAAGGGGCTGCGGTACAGGAACGGCGCCCAGAAGTGGACGACGCCCGCCGTGCCGTTGTCGGAGGGCCAGCGCCGGGGGTCGCCGGTGAGGTTGATCGCGGCGGAGGTGGCGCCGTGGTACGAGCGGTAGGCGGAGAGGACCTTGGGGCGGCCGGTGTGGAGGCGCGCCATGCGGGTCGCGTTCTCCACGGCCTCCGCGCCGCCGTTGGTGAAGAAGATCTTGTCGAGGTCGCCGGGGGTCCGCTCGGCGATGAGGCGTGCGGCCTCGGAGCGGGCTTCCACGGCGAAGGCGGGGGCGAAGGTCGTCATCGTCGCCGCCTGCTCCTGGATCGCGGCGACGACCTTGGGGTGCTGGTATCCGATGTTCGTGAAGACGAGGCCGCTGGTGAAGTCGAGGTAGCGGTTGCCGTCGTAGTCCCAGAAGTACGAGCCCTCGGCGCCGGCTACGGCGAGGGGGTCGATCAGTTCCTGGGCGGACCAGGAGTGGAACACGTGCGCGCGGTCCGTCGCCTTGACGGCGGCGCCGACCTGGGGGTTCGGCTGAGGGGTCATGTGGGCGAGGGTAAATGTCCACGGTGTGGACACGACATGGGCGGTCTGTTTTGCGGGGGTGGGGGGTACTGGACAGTGTGTCGGGGCTTGGGCCCCCCGGGGGGGGTGGGGCCTCCGTGGATTCGCCCCCGGCTGCGGGCGGCGCCTTATTTTTCCCCGACCCCGCCCCTTCCCGAAAACCCGCTCCGGCGCGGGGGCCTTGGTCACCGTCATCGCCGGCTGCGCCGAGCTCGTCCTCAAACGCCGGACCGGCTGTAACCGCACACCCGCACCACCGACTGCCCTCAGCTCGTCCCCAAACGCCGGACCGGCTGAAAAAACAACCCGCCCCGACCCCGCCCCCTCAGTCGTCCGTGTCCGCCACCACCCGCGCCACCGGGCGGCCCTGCTTCCCGCAGTCGATCTCGTACGGGAGGTCCTCGCGTTCGTCGTCGTCGCTCGGTTCTGCCTCCAGACGGGCCGTCGCCGCCGGGCCCCGTTCCACGTCGTCGTCGATGTGGAAGCCGTCCGCCGGGCTCCAGGAGACCAGGTACACCGTCCCGTCGCCCCTGCACTCCACCGTCGCCGTCCCGCCCGTGAACCGCAGCGTCGATCTCTCGGCGGGCTTCGGGGAGTGCGTCCGCGACCCCGACGGCGTGGGCGCCGGAGGGGACGGTGTCGCCGATGTCGCCGCCAGCGCCCTCTCCACCGCCTCCTCGTCCAGCGGACGACTGTGCGCCGCCACTCCGCTGTCCGCCGTGGCCAACTGCCAGGCGCCCAGGGCCCCCGCGGCCGTGCCCACTCCCACCCATGCCGCGGTCACCACCGCGCTCCGCCACTTCCTCATCCGGCCACTGTGCCGCACAGTTTCCTAACGCCCGGTTAAGGGCTGCCCAAAGCAGCTGACTACGGTGGATGTATGGCCCATCTTCTTGTCGTGGAGGACGATCCCCAGTTGCGCGGCGCCCTGGTGCGGGCCCTGCGCGACAGAGGGCACGCCGTCGCCACCGCGCCCAGCGGCATGGCGGGCCTGGACACCGCGGTCACCCACCGCCCCGACCTCGTCGTGCTCGACCTGGGGCTCCCGGACGTGGACGGCGCCCAGGTCCTGCGGATGCTCCGCGCCGTCAGCGACGTGCCCGTCATCGTGGCGACCGCGCGCGACGACGAGCCGGAGATGGTGGCGGTCCTGGAGGACGGGGCCGACGACTACATCGTCAAGCCGTTCGGCGCCGCCCAGCTCGACGCCCGCATCAAGGCCGTCCTGCGCAGGCTCGGCGCGACCGAGGCGGCCGAGGAGCCCCTGCGCGTCGGCGGCCTCGCCATCGACCCCGCTTCCCGCGAAGTCACCCTGGACGACCGGCCGCTGGACCTCACCCCGCGCGAGTTCGACCTCCTCGCCTACCTCGCCCACCGGGCCGGCCAGGTCGTCTCCCGCCGTGAACTCCTCGCCGAGGTGTGGCAGCAGCCCCTCGGGGGTGCCGACAAGACCGTCGACGTCCATCTCTCCTGGCTCCGCAGGAAACTCGGCGAGACGGCCCAGGCCCCCCGCTACCTCCACACCGTCCGCACGGTGGGCGTCAAGCTCACGCCGCCCGGAGCATGCCCCGCCGATCCCCCCGACGGGCCTCCTGACGGGCCTCCCGACGGACCACCGGAAGCCCGTCCCGGCCCGACGCCCGCTTCCGGTCCCGCGGCTTCCGGTCCCGCCCCGACCCCCGGTCCCAGGGCCCTCTGATGCGCCGCAGCCTTCTCCTTCTCACCGCCGCCACCACCGCCCTCGTCCTGACCGCGCTCCTCGTCCCCCTCACCCTCCTCACCCGCACCCACGCCGCCGACCGCACCACCGCCGAAGCCACCGCCCGGGCCCAGTGGGTGGCGCACGCCCTCGGGCCCGCGCTGGCCACCCCGGACGAGCGCGAGACCGCCGAGCAGACCGTGGAGAGCGTCAACACCCAGGACCTGCCGGTCACTTCGCTCGTGCTCGGGGACGGCACCGTCATCGGGCCCGACCCCGGGCAGCGCGGCCGCGGCCGGGTCACGGACGCCATCCGGCTGGCCCGCACCGGACGCGCCTTCACCTACGAGCCCTCCACCGGCGGCCGCGAGGTCCTCGTCCCCGTGCAGGGCGCGGCCGGCGGCACCGCCGTCGTGCGGGTCACGCTCACCGAGCGGCAGCTGTACGCGGGCACCATGACGTCCTGGCTCGTCCTCGCCGGGATCGGGGTGGGCCTCGTCCTCGTCGGGCTGCTGCTCGCCGACCGCCTCGGCGCCCGGCTGGTGGGCGCGACCCGCCGCCTCGCCGGGACCGCGGACCGGCTCGCTGCGGGCGACCTCACCGCGCGCGCCACCCCCGAGGGGCCGCCCGAACTCCGCCTGGTCGCGGGCGAGCTGAACCACCTGGCCACCCGCATCGGCGAGCTGCTCACCGCCGAGCGCGAGAACGCCGCCGACCTCGCGCACCGCCTGCGCACCCCCGTCGCCGCCCTGCGCCTGGACGCCGAGACCCTGCGCGACGCGGAGGAGGCGCACCGCATCGCCGCGGACGTCGCCGCCCTGGAACGCAGCGTCGACGACGTGATCCGCAAGGCCCGGCGTCCCCTGCGGGACGCGCCGTACGCGGATCTGGCCGCCGTGACGCGCGAACGCGTCGCGTTCTGGCTGCCGTTGGCCGAGGACCAGGGCCGAACGACGGAGCTCTCGGCGCTCGGCGGCACGCACCCCGTGCCCGTCCCCGAGGACGATCTGACCGCCGCCGTCGACGCCCTCATCGGCAACGTCCTCGACCACACGCCCCAGGGCACGCCGCTGCGGATCACCGTGCGCACCACTCCGGCGGGCGAGGCCGAACTCACCGTCGCCGACGAGGGACCCGGCCTGCCGCCCACCTACGCGGCACAGCGCGGCACCAGCGGCGGCGGCTCCACCGGCCTCGGCCTGGACATCGCCCGGCGGACGGCACAGGACGCGGGCGGCACCTTCGACATCGCCTCGGACGCGACCCGCGGCACCCGGGTGACCCTCACGTTCCCGCCGGCGCCTGCGCGGCCCGCGGAAACGCGACCCGGACGGCCCGGGCCCACCGGTTGACGCCCAGTTCGGGCCGCAGGGCGGCGAATCCGCCGCAGTACTTCGTGAACTCCGCGGCCCGCACCCCGTACCGGTGGAGGACGCGGTCCGCCTCCGTCAGATGCCCCTGCGTCTTGGTCTCCACCAGGACGAGCCCGGGGTCGGCCGCCACCGAGCGGCCCGTGGCCACGTCCCGCACGACCAGGCCCGCGTCGCACGTGATCCGCTGGCCGTCGGCCACGAAGGTCGCCCGCCGGTACTCGGTGACCAGCGCCGTCGTCAGCCCGGCCGGCGCCTCGATGCCGTACGACCCGCTCAGCACCCCGGCGAGGAACCCCTGGCGCTCGGGATCGAGCACGCGGTCGTCGCCCTCCAGGCGCCGGCGGTGCTTGACCGTCTCGCCGCGGCCGCTCTTCAGCTTGATCTCGAACTGCCGCTCGCCGCTGTCCCGGTAGACCCGCTCCCGGATGCGGTAGCGCAGCCGTCTGCCCTGCCGGTGGTGGTGGTAGGTGAGCAGCTCGGGGGTGTCGTAGTACGTCGAGTGGTACGAGAACCAGCGCTTTCCGCCGATGCTCAGCGCCCGGAAGGGGCCCGAGGGGCGGCGGGGGTCCGTGAGCAGCGCGGCCAGGTCGTCGAAGATCTCCACCGGCACGAGATAGCTGTTGTCGAAGCGGGCGAGCAGTTCGGCGCGTGCGTTGAGCTCGTCGAGCGCGATGGGGTGCGCGGCGAGCGCGGCTCGGCCGATGGCGCGTACGGCGGGGTTCACACGGTCTCCTTCTGGTGGGGGACGGCAGGCGTGCGGGACCGGGTCGTGCGGCGTCGTGGTGCTGTAGGGACGAACTCCCCGGACAGCGCGGAAGGTTCCGGCTGACGGAAACGGACTTCCAGAACCATGAGGTCGCGGACGTAGTCGACCTCCCGGACGGTCCAGCCGAGCGGCTCCCCCAGGCGCCGAGCGAGTTCGGCACGGAGTGCGTCCTCCTCGCGGTACACGGCGTCCAGGGTGATGACCGCGCGCCGGTCGCCGGAGAAGAGGCGGGGGTGGTCGGCGGCGTACATCACCAGGAGCAGCACGGCCGCGAGTCCGGCGGCGACCGGCAGGCCGAGCCCCGGAAGCCCGCACAGCAGGCCCAGGACGAGGGTGATGAAGTAGTACGCCACTTCCTGGTGCTGGAGCGCGTCCGAGCGCAGCCGCACGATGGACAGCACCCCGAAGAGCCCGAAGCCGAGCGCGAGGCCGCCGTTGCCGCCGGCGCTCGCGAGGGCGGAGACGACCGCGAAGAGCGCCACGTTCAGGGCGAGGTAGGCGGGGACCAACTCCCTTCTGCGGTGCCGTGGATAGAAGACCCCGAAGGTCAGGAGGGTCACGGCGACCAGGTCGAGCCCGAGGTGGGCGGCCATCTGTCCGAGGTTCTCTGCGCTGTCCATGACCGGGACGCTAGGGACCGGCGGGTTAAGGCCGCCCCCGGCGGGAGTTAACGCGGGCGGGGAGTGCTTCCCGGAGCCTCTTGACAGCATGCTGTCTATTTGACAGCATGCTTACACAAGCACAGCGAAGCACGTACAGCGCACAGCACTCAGCGGCACCCCACCCCGTGGACCAGGACCAGTGGAGGCAGTCATGACCCGCAAGCCCGTGCACCTCGCCGTTTACGACACGCTCGCCGACTGGGAGCCCGGATACGCCACCGCGTACCTCGCCCGCGCCGGGTACGAGATCCGGACCGTCGCCGCGACCCTCGACCCCGTCACCACCACCGGCGGCCTGCGCGTCCAGCCCGACCTGGCCCTCGCCGACCTGCGGCCCGAGGACAGCGCGCTGCTGATACTGCCGGGCGCCGACCTGTGGGACACCGGTGACGACCTCGCCCCCTTCGGCCGCGCGGCCCGCGCCTTCCTCGACGCGGACGTGCCGGTCGCCGCGATCTGCGGGGCCACCGCGGGGCTCGCCAAGGAGGGACTGCTCGACGACCGCACGCACACCAGCGCGGTGTCGTTCTACCTCGCGGCCACCGGATACAAGGGAGGTGAGCGGTACGTCGACGCGGACGCCGTCACCGACGGCGGCCTGACCACGGCGGGTCCGACCGAGCCCGTGGCCTTCGCCCGCGAGATCCTCGGGCGGCTCGGCGCCTTCGAGGGCGCGAAGCTCGACGCCTGGTACCGCCTGTTCCACGACTCGGACGCCTCCGCCTACGAGGTGCTCGAATCGTGAGCGGGCCCGGCGATGACACGGACCGCGCGGTGCGGGAGCGGCAGCAGGAGCTGCTCTCCCGCACGGCCCTCGGCGTCTTCCGGCTCAACGGCCAGTTCCTCACCGTGGCCGACGAGTTGGCCAGGCCGGGCGGCCTCACCGCCGCCTGGTGGCAGGTGCTCGGCGCCGTCCTGCGCGAGCCCCTGCCGGTCGCCGGGATCGCCCGCGCGATGGGCATCACCCGGCAGAGCGTGCAGCGCATCGCCGATCTCCTCGTGCGGCGCGGCCTCGCCGAGTACGTGCCGAACCCGGCCCACCGCCGCGCCAAGCTGCTGCGCCCCACGGACGAGGGCCTGGCCGCCGTGCGGAGGATCGGCCCCGGTCACGCGGAGGTGGCCGCCCGGCTCGCCGACGCGCTCGGAGAAGCCGAATTCGCCGAGACCGTACGGGTGTTGGAGCGGCTTTCCGGGGTTCTGGGTGAGGCGGTCCTTCCCCATATGGCCGGGAATCCGGTTATCACGGGGAATTCGGCCACGGATTCGGAACAACCCGTTACGGAGCCGTAGCAGGCAGTCCGTGCCCCGATGTCCTACCGCCCCACTATCCTCGGTCTGTTGCACACCAACGGGGGAGGTCGGCGCGGCGATGGAGAAACTGGGACCCGGGGATCCACAGCGAATAGGCGCCTATCGGCTGCTCGCGCGACTCGGCGCGGGCGGCATGGGGCACGTCTATCTCGCACGGTCCGACCGTGGGCGCACGGTCGCGGTGAAGCTGGTGCGGGAAGAGCTCGCCGAGCAGGAGGAGTTCAGGAACCGCTTCCGCCAGGAAGTGAAGGCGGCGCGGCGGGTGGGCGGGGCGTGGACGGCCCCGGTGCTCGACGCGGACACCGAGGCGGCGATCCCCTGGCTGGCCACGGGATATGTCGCCGGCCCCTCGCTCCAGAGCGTCATCTCGCACGACCACGGGCCGCTGCCCGAGCGGTCGGTGAAGATCCTGGCGGCCGGTCTCGCCCACGCCCTCAAGGACATCCACGCGGCGAACCTCATCCACCGCGACCTCAAGCCGTCGAACGTGCTCGTCACGATCGACGGCCCGCGCGTCATCGACTTCGGCATCGCCCGCGCGCTCGAAACGGTCACCGACGGCGGCCTGACCCGCACCGGCGCCCTCGTCGGCTCGCCCGGCTTCATGGCGCCCGAGCAGGTGCGGGGCGACCGGATCACCCCGGCCTGCGACGTGTTCTGCCTGGGTTCGGTCCTGGCGTACGCGGCGTCGGGCGCACTGCCCTTCGGCACGGCCAACAGCGGTGTGCACGCGATGATGTTCCGCATCGCGCAGGAGGAGCCGGACCTGGAGGGGCTGCCGGAGGAGCTGTCGGAGCTGGTCGCCGACTGCCTGCGGAAGAATCCCGCGGACCGGCCGACGCTGGAGCAGGTCCTGGAGCGTACGGGCGCGGAGGACACCCTCGGCGACGGCGGCCGCACGCGCGATCCCTGGCTGCCGGGCGCGCTCGTGGCCCAGCTGGGCCGGCACGCCGTGCAGTTGCTGGACACGGAGGACCCGGACGAGGGCGGTGCGCAGGCCTCGCCCGCGCCCGGCCCGAACGGCCCCGTCCCGCCGGTCTCGCTCGCGCCGCCGAAGGAGCTGGCCGGGGGGAACGGCGCGGACGCCGCCAAGTCCGCCGAAGCGGGCTCCCGGGCGGTCGACGCCGCCGGTGCCGCCGCCGCGGCCGGGGCGGCCGCCGCAGCCGTGTCCCCCGACGGGAACGGCTCCAGGCCGGGCCCCGCCGACGGCGACACCCCGCCGCCGCCCGGCAGACCCGGCGACGCGGCGGCCCTGAACCACCTCCCCACGATGATCACGGGCCAGGCACCGCCGCCCACTCCCCCGCCGGGCCAGGCGGCGTACGGCTATCCCCAGCAGCACCGCCAGCCCCAGCAGCAGCCGCCGCCGGGGTACGGCTATCCGCAGCAGGGTCCGTACGGGCCCACGCCTCCGTACGGCCCGACACCTCCGTACGGCCCGCTCGTGCACCCCCAGGGCGAGCCCCCGCGCCGCAGCGGGCGGTCCACCGCCGCGCTCATCGCGGTGGCCGTCATAGTGGCCATAGGAGCGGGCGGCACGGTGTACGCGGTGATGAAGGGCGACGGCACCACGAAGGCGGGCGGCACGAACTCCGACTCGCCGTCGAACAGCGCGCCCACGACGCCGGGCACCCCCTCCGACGACGGCTCGACGGACCCCGGGTCCCCGCCCACCTCCCCCGCCTCCAAGGAGGAGGACGAGGAGGGCACGATCCCGGAGAAGTTCCTCGGCACGTGGAACGGCTCCATCCAGAACGACCTGGGCAGCAACTCCCGGCGTCTGGTGCTCCAGCAGGGCGAGGTCGGCGACACCGTCGTCTCGATCACGGCGGACGGCCCGACCGACACGGGCGGCACGTACCACTGCGTGTTCCAGGGCAAGCTGGAGTCCGCGAGCGGCAACACCCTGCGCATCGGACCGACGGACGTGATCGTCGGGGAGCCCGCGAGCTCCTGCAAGCCGGGCCAGCCGAGCACGGTGACCCTCCTGTCGAACGGCAGGCTGCACCGCGAGAACACCGGCACGGACAAGGGCCTGACGTACGACAAGGAGGGCTGAGCAACCGCCGCACGAGCCCGTGCACGACGGTGGACGAGCCCGTGCACGGCGGTAGTTGAACCCCGGGCGAACAACTCCCGTCCGGACGGACAAGCACCGCCCGGTGGGTCGACCCGCCGCTTACGGTGCCGCCCATGAACTGGTTGAGCACCGAAAACGTCATCGCCGTGCTCGCCATCCTGGTCGGCATCGCCGGTGCGTTCGTCCCGGTGCTGCTCGAACGCCGCGTGCCGCGCCGCAAGCGCATCGGCTACCGCAAGCAGCTGGACACGGCGATAGGCGACAACGTCCGTACGGGCGACGCGAACGCGCGCCTGGGCCTGTTCGACGAGGCCCCGGAGATGTCGGACGCCACGCTGGTGCTGCTGCGCGTCGAGAACGACGGATCGCTGCCGATCGACGTGGCCGACTACACCGGCCGCTCGCCGCACGGTCTGACGGTGGTCTTCGAGCACCGCACCATCCGCGCGGTGGCGGTGACGCTGCCGCCCGAGGCCGACCACCTGATGGAGCACTTCGCGCCCGGCACGGGCCTGGGCTACGAGTCCGGCAGGCTGCACATCCCGCGCGTGCCGCTCAACCGGGGCGAGTACTACAAGCTCCTGGTCCTGCTGACCGGCGGCCCCGTGGACAGCGGCTACACCGTCGTCGGCGGTATCCAGGGCGGCGAGACCCACGAGAACCACAGCGCGGCGCCCGACGAGAAGCCGCCGGTGTTCAGCCGCCTCTCGCAGCGGGTGGCCATCGCGCTGAGCCTGGTGATCCTCGGCCTCGCGGGCCTCATCCTGCGCCCCGACAGCCGGCCGCCGCCCTCGTACTGCGAGACGGGCAGCCTCACCCTGACCGGGTCGACGGCGTTCGAGCCGGTGGCCACCGAGCTCGCGGACAAGTACATGAAGGACTGCGGGGGCTCGGACATCAAGGTGAGCGCGCACGGAAGCCGGGGCGGCGTCCGGGAGTTGGCCGCCGCGGACGCCGGGCCCGGCGAGGGCTCACCGGCGGTGATCGCCTTCTCCGACGGGCCGCGCCCCGGCAGCTACACGCAGCTGAGCGAGACGCGGGTGGCGGTCTCGCTCTTCGCCCTCGTCCTGAACGACCGGGTGCCGGTCAAGAACCTCTCCACGCAGGACGTGCGCCGGCTCTTCACCGGCGAGATCCGCAACTGGAAGGAGCTGCGGGGCGGCCCCGACCTGCCGGTGGTCCTGGTCAGCCGGGGGTCGAGCTCCGGCACCCGGGTCACGCTCCAGCAGCGGGTCCTCAAGGGCGCCCCGGAGGTCCAGGAGTCCTCCAGCGACTGCCTGACGAAGGACATCGGCCCCCGGGCGCCGGTGGTCCGCTGCGAACTCGACTCCACGGAACAGGTCCTGGACACGGTCGCCGCGACGCCGGGCGCGGTCGGCTACAGCGAGCTGCGCCACGCGGCCACCCTCAAGGGCGTGCACCGACTGAACCTCGACGGCCACACCCCGTCCGTCGACCACATCCAGTCGAGCGGCTATCCGTACCGCGAGATCGAGTACGCGTACACCTACGGCAGCCCGCCCGCCGACTCGCTGGCGTCGAGCTTCCTCGCGTACGCGATCCGCGGGAGCGGGCAGGACGTCGTCCGCACCCACGGGCACCTGCCGTGCCAGACGCCCGTGGGACTGCGGATGTGCGGGGAGGACCGGACCGCTCGCTAGACGAAGGAGTTGATCTCGATCGTCTCCGTGCGGCCCGGGCCCACGCCGATCGCCGAGATCGGCGCGCCGGACATCTCCTCCAGGGCCTTCACGTAACCCTGCGCGTTCTTCGGCAGGTCGGAGAAGGTCTGGGCCTTGGTGATGTCCTCGGACCAGCCGGGGAAGTACTCGTAGACGGGCTTCGCGTGGTGGAAGTCCGTCTGGTTGTACGGGAGCTCCTCGACGCGCTTGCCGTCGATCTCGTACGCGACGCAGACCGGGATCTGCTCCCAGCCCGTCAGGACGTCCAGCTTCGTGAGGAAGAAGTCCGTCAGGCCGTTCACACGGGTCGCGTAGCGCGCGATCGGCGCGTCGAACCAGCCGCAGCGGCGGTCACGGCCGGTGGTGACACCGCGCTCGCCGCCGATGCGGCGCAGGTCCTCGCCGTCCTGGTCGAAGAGCTCCGTGGGGAAGGGGCCCGCGCCGACACGCGTGGTGTAGGCCTTCAGGATGCCGATGACGCGGCTGATCTTCGTCGGGCCGACGCCCGTACCCGTGCAGGCGCCGCCCGCGGTCGGGTTCGAGGAGGTGACGAAGGGGTACGTGCCGTGGTCCACGTCCAGGAGCGTGCCCTGGCCGCCCTCGAAGAGGACGACCTTGTCCTCGTCGAGCGCGTCGTTGAGGATCAGCGTCGTGTCGGCGACGTACTGCTTGATGTTCTCGCCGTGCTCCAGGAGCTGCTCGACGATCTGGCCGACCTCGATGGCGCGGCGGTTGTAGAGCTTGGTGAGGAGCTGGTTCTTGACCTCGAGAGCCGCCTCGACCTTCTGCTCCAGGATCGACTGGTCGTAGAGGTCCTGGACGCGGATGCCGGTGCGGTTGATCTTGTCGGCGTACGTCGGGCCGATGCCGCGGCCGGTCGTGCCGATCTTGCGCTTGCCGAGGAAGCGTTCCGTCACCTTGTCGACGGTCACGTTGTACGGCGTGATGATGTGCGCGTTACCGCTGATCAGCAGCTTCGACGTGTCGACGCCGCGCTCGTTCAGACCGCTCAGCTCGGAGAGCAGGACCGACGGGTCGACGACGACTCCGTTGCCGATGACGGGCACGCAGTCCGGGGAGAGAATCCCGGAAGGGAGGAGATGCAGCGCGTACTTCTGGTCGCCTACGACGACCGTGTGACCGGCGTTGTTGCCGCCCTGGTATCGCACCACATAGTCCACGGAGCCACCGAGCAGGTCGGTGGCCTTTCCCTTGCCTTCGTCACCCCACTGAGCACCGAGCAGCACAAGTGCGGGCACAGGCGTACACCCCTTCCGGGCGGGGCATGTCCAAGGTCAGGGGCCGTAGCCGCCATATGGGTGTGCCTTGGATGCTGCCCCGGAATAGACGAAGCCCCTGGCGCAATAGCGCAAGGGGCTCTTGCACAAAGATGCTACCCGAGGACTCTGAAAAGGGGCGCACGTTGTCGGCTCGCGACCAGCTGCTAGTCGTCATCGACCCGGTCGCCCGGCGCACGGACGGTGAGTCGGTACGGATCGCGAAGGATGTGCTCGGCGCGGGCGCCGCCATCCGGGTCTGCCTCCCCGAAGGACCGGAGGATTACGCGAAAGCCCTGGCCAGGAGGGGTGCGCGCCGCCCCGTGGTGATCGGCGACGACCGGGCGCTGCTGCGCGCGGTGGGGGCCCTGCACCGCGAGCGCGAGCTCGGTTCCTGCGCGGTCTCGGTCGTTCCGGTGGGCGCCGCGCACGGGCTTTCCCGATCTCTCGGAGTGCCGCCGGGAGCCGTCGCGGCGGCCCGTGCGGTGCTCGAAGGGGCCGAGCGGCGGCTGGATCTGCTCGTCGACGACAGCGACGGAGTGGTCCTCGGGACGCTGCGGATCCCGCCCGTCGTCGCGGCCGCCGGGAGCACGGCGATGGACGGCCACCCCTGGCTGCGCACCTGCCAGTCCTTCGTCCGCACGCTGGCGCGGCCCTCCTCGCGCGTGGCCTCCGCGCCCGGGCCGGGGCCCGCGCGGCTGCGGGTGGAGGCGGACGGGGAGCTGGTGGTCGACCTGGACCAGCCGGTGGAGGGGGTCTGGCTGCGTCCGGGGGCCGACGGTCTCGCGGAGGTGGAGGTGCGGCCGTCCTCGGTGGGCGCGGCGGCGCAGGCCCTGCGGGTGCGGGCGCGGACGATCACGGTGTCCGGGGCGGATTTCCACTACCGGGCGGACGCGGTGGTCGGAGGGCCGGTGCGGACGCGGACGTGGGCGGTGCGGGCCGGCGCCTGGGGCCTGATGCTGCCCCGCTGATCGGGGACGGCCCCTCCCCTACGGTCCCTCCTTGAAGGCCCCTCCCTGGGGGCCGGTCGCACACCGGGCCGGCCATCCGCCTACTTGCCGAAGAGGCCTTCCCGGTGCACCCGCCAGCGGTCCAGCATGCCCGCGAGCTCCTGCTCGACGAACTCGAAGAAGGCCAGCGTCTCGGCGATCCGCAGGCCCGCCGGGGTGTCGGCGCCCAGGCTGCTGACGCCCTCGCGCAGGGCGGACTCCCAGCGCCTGAGGATTCCGTCGCGGTTGGCCAGGGTCTCGTACCACTGGTTGTCGTGGACCCGGAAGAGGTCGCGCCGGGAGCCCGGCTCGCGCTCCCTGGTCACCATGTGCTGCTGGGTGAGGTAGCGGACCGCGCCCGAGACCGCCGCGGGGCTCACCTGGAGCCGCTCGCCCAGCTCCGCCGACGTCAGCGCGCCCGAGTCCGACGCGAGCAGCGCGGCGAAGATCCTCGCGGGCATCCTCGGCATGCCCGCCTCGACCATCTGCGCGGCGAACTGTTCGACGAAGCGTGAGACGACGTGCTCGTCACGTCGCGTCTCCTGCGTGGACCCCTCGGACCCCTTGGGCATCTGCCGATCATCTCCCCTGCGTGCTGTTCGCGGTCGAGTTTATACGCTTCCTTAACTTCACAAATTTGTGAAAGCAGCGTACGTTCCGAAACATGACGAAGGCAATCACCGTCTCCGGACTGCACAAGTCGTTCGGACGGACGCACGCGCTGGACGGCCTCGACCTCGACGTCGAGGCCGGCGAGGTCCACGGCTTCCTCGGCCCGAACGGCGCCGGGAAGTCCACGACCATCCGGGTCCTTCTGGGCCTGCTCCGCGCCGACTCCGGCGCCGCCCAGCTCCTCGGCAAGGACCCGTGGAACGACGCGGTGGAACTGCACCGGCGCGTGGCGTACGTGCCGGGCGACGTCACCCTGTGGCGCAACCTCTCGGGCGGCGAGGTCATCGATCTGTACGGGAAGCTGCGCGGCGGCCTCGACCGCGCCCGGCGGGCCGACCTGATCGAGCGGTACGAACTCGACCCGACCAAGAAGGGGCGCACGTACTCCAAGGGCAACCGGCAGAAGGTCGCCCTCGTCGCCGCCTTCGCCTCGGACGTCGACGTGCTGATCCTCGACGAGCCCACCTCCGGCCTCGACCCCCTCATGGAGGAGGTCTTCCAGGCCTGCGTCGAGCAGGAGCGCGGACGCGGGCGGACGATCCTGCTCTCCTCGCACATCCTCAGCGAGGTGGAGACGCTCTGCGACCGCGTCAGCATCATCAGGAAGGGGCGGACCGTCGAGAGCGGATCCCTCGCCGACCTGCGCCATCTGACGCGGACCAGCGTCACCGCCGAGCTCGCGGGGCGGCCCGACGGGCTCACGCGGCTGCCGGGCGTGCACGACGTGGAGGTGTCCGGGCACCGCGTGAAGCTCCAGGTCGACACCGACAAGCTGGACGCCGTGCTGCGCTCGCTCACCGACACCGGGGTCCGCTCGCTCCTGTCCACGCCGCCGACGCTGGAGGAGCTCTTCCTGCGGCACTACCAGGAGGACGTACGGGCCGCCGGTACCGGCGCCGCCGGCGAGAAGGCGGTCGCGCGGTGACCGCCGTCGCCGAAGCCCCGGCCCTCGCCCCGCGCACCGGGGGGACCCGCCAACTCGCCGGTACGGGAACGCTGTTGAGGCTCGCGCTGCGGCGGGACCGCGTGATGATGCCGGTCTGGGTCGTCGTCGTGGCCGGGATGGTCGTCTCGATGCCGGGCGCGCTGGGCAAGACGTACGGCACGGCCGCCGAGCGGGCCGACGCCATGCGGTCGATGAACGCCAACTCCTCGATGCGGGCGCTGTACTCGCCGGTGTTCGGGGACTCCCTCGGCGCGCTCTCCGCCTGGCGCATCGGGGTCTACGCCGGGGTGCTGGCCGCCGTGATGAGCCTGATCGTCGTCGTACGGCACACGCGCGACGAGGAGGAGACCGGCCGCCAGGAGATGCTCTCCGCCGCGATGGTGGGGCGGCGGGCGCCGCTGACCGCCGCGCTGCTCGCCGCGTTCGTGGCGAACGCGGCCGTGGCCCTGATCGTCGCGGGCGGCCTCGCCGGACAGGACCCGGCCGGGGCGCTCGGCCTCGGGCTCGGCATCGCGGGCATCGGCATGCTCTTCGCCACCATGGCGGCGATCGTCGCCCAGCTCACGGAGAGCGCGCGGCTCGCCAAGGGGCTCACGGCCGGGGTGCTGGGGGCCGCGTACGTGCTCAAGGCCGCCGGTGACGCGGGGAGCGAGCGCGGGGAGTCCGTCCTGACCTGGATCTCGCCGCTCGGCTGGACGGAGAACCTCCGTGCCTTCGCCGGGGAGCGGTGGTGGGTGCTGCTCCTGACCGCCGCCGCGATCGGGGCGCAGGGCACGGTGGCGTACGTCCTGGCGGGGCGGCGCGACGTGGGCATGAGCTTCCTGCCGACCCGGCCGGGGCCCGCCGAGGGGCGGATCGCCACGGCGGGCGGGCTGGCGTGGCGGCTCCAGCGGGGCGGGGTGCTCGGCTGGACGCTGGGGTTCTTCGTCTCCGGTGTCGTCTTCGGCGGGATGACCGAAGGGGCGGCGGACATCGTGGGCGACAACGCCAACACCCGGGACATCATCGAGCGGATGGGCGGGCAGTCCGGCCTCACGGACGCCTTCCTCGCCACGATGGTCGGCATGCTCGGGATGGTCGCCTCGCTGTACGCGGTCGCCTCCGTGCTGCGGCTGAACGGCGAGGAGACCTCCCAGCGGGCGGAACCGGTCCTCGCCAACGCGGTGGGGCGGCTGCGGTGGGCCGCGGGGCACCTGGTGATCGCCTTCGGCGGTGCGGTGCTCCTGATGCTGGTGGGCGGGCTCGGGCTCACCCTCGGATACGGCAAGGACCTCGGGCCGATCCTGGGGGCGTGCCTGGTGCAGGTGGCGGCGGTGTGGGCGCTGGGCGGGCTCGCGGTGCTCCTGGTGGGGGCCTTTCCCCGGGCCGCGGTGGCCGCGTGGGGGGTGGCGGGGGTGTGCCTGGCGATCGGCTGGCTCGGCCCGGCCCTCGACCTGCCCCGGACGGCCATGAACCTCTCCCCCTTCGGCCACCTCCCGAAGCTGCCGGGCTCCGAGATGGCGTGGGCCCCGGTGGCGGCGCTGCTGGGGGTCGCGTGCGGGCTGGTGGCGGCGGGCCTGGCGGGTCTGCGCCGCCGGGACATGATCAGCTGAGGGCCACCTCCGTCCCGGCATCGCGGGGCGTCGTCCGGCGCCGCCCCCGGGTCGCCGTGTAGTACCTGGGACGGAGCCGCGGGGACCCCCCTCTGGCGGGACGACCCGGGCCGAGGGGCCCCGTACCTTCGACAACGTGACTGACGCGACCAAGACCGATACCGGCGGAACCCGCAGCCCGGAGTTCCGGCTGGCCATGGGGGCGCTCGCCGGCCTGAGGCAGGACCTCTTCCGGGACGCCTTCGCCTACCGCCCGCTGGGGGCGAGGCGGACGGACGGCCCGCTGGCCCGCCGCATCCCCGCCCGCATACGCCCGTACGCGGGCTGGGCACCGCACGCGGCGGTCGGGATCGCCGCCTTCTTCACCGTCCTCCTCGGGTACGCGGACGAACCCCTGGGCCTCGACTACGTGGTCACCGGGCTCGTCCCGGCGGGCGCCGTCCTCATGACCCTGCTCAGGCCCGTCGGCGCCTGGTGGGTCCTGATGGCGGTGACCCCCTTCGCCGGGGTCCTCGGCGGCGCGTGGGGCGACTACCCGTGGCCCGTGAGCGTCTTCTTCGCGGACCTCGTCGTGATGACGGTGGTCACCCTGCGGACCCGCCCCCGCACCGCCGCGTGGATGTGGGTCGGCACGGCGCTGTACGGGACCGCGGCCGAGGTGTTCCTCAGCCGCGGGTACGGCTCCAACACCCCGGAGATGCTCTTCCTCTCCGCGCTGGCCCTCCTCGCCGCCTCCCTCGTGCACATCCGCCGCGAGGCGCAGCACGAGGTCAGCGTCCAGCGCACGGTCACCGAGATGGAACGCGGCAGGCGCACGCTCCTGGAGGAGCGCACGACCATCGCCCGCGAGCTGCACGACGTCGTCGCGCACCACATGTCGGTGGTCGCCATCCAGGCCGAGGCCGCGCCCTACCGCGTGGAGAACCCGCCGCCGGAGCTGGAGCAGGCCTTCGTCACGATCCGCGAGAACGCCGTGGCCGCGCTGACGGAGCTGCGCCGCGTCCTCGGTGTCGTACGCGCGGAGGACTACGAGGCGCCGGACGCCCCGCAGCCCACGCTCGGCGACCTGGACCGGCTCATCGCCAACGTCCGCGAGACCGGCCTGGACGTCGAGAAGGTGGTCACCGGAGCCGTCCGCGAGCTGCCGCAGGGCGTCGAGCTCTCCGCGTACCGCATCGTCCAGGAGGCCCTGAGCAACACCCTGCGCCACGCGCCCGGCGCCACGGCCCGCGTCGAGGTCGGCTACGTCCTCGGCGGCCTGGGACTGCGCGTCGTCAACGGCCCGGCCACCGGCCTGGTCAAGCCGTCCCCGGGAGCCGGCCACGGCCTCACCGGCATGCGGGAGCGTGTCACCATGCTGGACGGCGAGATGACGACCGAGGAGAGCGCCGACGGGGGCTACGAGGTCACCGTCTTCCTGCCGGTCGCGTCCCTGCCGGAATCCACCGGAGGCAAGGAATGACGATCCGCGTACTGATCGCCGACGATCAGATGATGGTCCGCGAGGGCTTCTCGGTGCTGCTCAACGCGATGCCGGACTTCGAGGTCGTGGGCGAGGCGGTCAACGGCCGCGAGGCGGTCGACCGCGTCCGCGCCCTCAACCCGGACGTCGTCCTGATGGACATCCGCATGCCCGAGCTGAACGGCATCGAGGCGACCCGCGAGATCGTCGCGGCGGACGTCACGTCGAAGGTCCTCGTCCTGACCACGTTCGACCTCGACGAGTACGTCTACCAGGCGCTGCGGGCCGGCGCCTCCGGCTTCCTCCTGAAGGACGCCTCCGCACGCCAGCTCGCCGACGGCGTACGGGTGGTGGCGGCGGGCGAGGCCCTGCTCGCGCCCTCCGTGACGCGCCGCCTCATCACGGAGTTCTCCAAGCTGGGCGAGACCCCGCGGCTCTCCGCGACCGTGCAGGCCCAGCAGTACGGCGAGCTGACCGAGCGCGAGACGGAGGTCCTCGTCCTCATCGCCCAGGGCCTGTCCAACGGAGAGATCGCCTCGCGCCTCGTGGTCGCCGAGTCCACGATCAAGACCCACGTGAGCCGCATCCTGGTGAAACTGGGCCTGCGCGACCGCACGCAGGCGGCCGTCTTCGCGTACGAGGCACGTCTGGTCACACCGGGCTGACCGCGACTACCGTCCCTCCATGGACGCTCCCTTCGCCCCCTGGTCCCCGGAGTTCGTCGCCGACCCCTACCCGGCCTACGCACGCCTGCGGGCCGCCGGGCGGGTCCACTACTTCGCACCCACCGACCAGTGGCTCGTCCCGCACCACGCCGACGTCTCCGCGCTGCTGCGGGACCGGCGGCTCGGGCGGACCTATCTGCACCGCTTCACGCACGAGGAGTTCGGGCGGCAGGCCCCGCCGCCCGAGCACGAGCCGTTCCACGTCCTGAACGACCACGGCATGCTCGACCTGGAGGCGCCCACCCACACCCGCATCCGGCGCCTGGTGTCGAAGGCGTTCACGCCGCGCACGGTGGAGGGACTGCGGCCGTACGTCGAGGACCTCGCCGACCGGCTCGTACGGGACCTGGTGGCGGACGGGGGCGGTGACCTCGCCGCCCGCGTCGCCGAACCGCTGCCGGTGGCGGTGATCGCGCAGATGCTGGGCATCCCGGAGGGCGACAGGGACCGGCTGCGGCCCTGGTCGGCCGACATCTGCGGGATGTACGAGCTGAACCCCTCCGAGGAGACCGCGCGGCGCGCGGTCGACGCCTCCCTCGCGTTCTCGGCGTATCTGCGCGAACTCATCGCCGTGCGCCGCGAGAAGCCGGGCGACGACCTGATCTCCGGGCTCATCGCCGCCCACGAGGACGGGGAGTCCCTCAGCGAGCAGGAGATGATCTCCACCTGCGTGCTGCTGCTCAACGCGGGGCACGAGGCGACGGTCAACGCCACCGTCAACGGCTGGCACGCGCTCTTCCGCCACCCCGCGCAGCTGGCCGCCCTGCGCGCGGACCCCGCGCGGCTGATCCCCACCGCCGTGGAGGAGCTGATGCGCCACGACACCCCGCTCCAGCTCTTCGAGCGGTGGGTCCTCGACGACATCGAGATCGACGGCACCGTCATCCCGCGCGGCAGCGAGGTCGCCCTGCTCTTCGGCTCGGCCAACCACGACCCGGCGGTCTTCACCGCCCCCGCCGAGCTGGACCTGGCCCGCGCCGACAACCCGCACATCTCCTTCAGCGCGGGCATCCACTACTGCATCGGCGCGCCCCTGGCCCGCATCGAACTGGCCGCCTCGCTCGGCGCGTTGCTCCGCAGGGCGCCGGGCCTGACGCTCGCCGCCGAGCCGGAGCGCAAGCCGAACTTCGTGATCCGGGGGCTGCGGGAGCTCCTCGTGGAGGTGTGAGGCCGCGCGCGGCGAAGCGCCCGCGCCCGTCAGAACGCCAGTTGCGCGATCTCCTCCGCCACCACCGCGCAGGCGTCCGCCGCCGGGTCGATCAGCGGGAAGTGCCCGACCTCTTCGAGGAGCGTCACCCCGACGACCTCGCCCGCCTTCGCCGCCGCGTCGGCGTACGCCTCGGCGACCGCCTGCGGCACGACGAGGTCGGTACGCCCCTGCACGACGGTCGTGGCGATGCCGGTGGGCAGCAGGGCCGCCGGGTCCGCGTGCGGCAGGCGCTCGTCGAAGTGCGCGTCACCGCCGAGGAGTTGCAGCGCGGCGCCCGAGCAGACGCCCAGCTCTTGGGCGACGCGGAAGTCGGCGATGGGCGCGAGCGCGACGACACCGCGGAAGGGGGCGGGCCGGTCGATGCGCCACGGGGAGCCGGTGGGCAGCACGTGCCGGGCCGCGGCCCAGAGCGCGAGGTGGCCGCCGGCCGAGTGCCCGGTGACGACCGTGCGGCGCAGATCCGCCGAGGGCAGGAATTCGGCGGCGAGCGCGGGCAGCGCGTCGAAGGCGGCGGCCACGTCGTCGAAGGTCTCGGGCCAGCGCCCGGCGACGGGACCGTCACCGCCCTGCGCGGGGATCGAACCGCCGCGCCGGTACTCGACGTTGGCCACCGCGAAGCCCCGCCGGGCCAGGAAGTCCGCGAAGGGCGTGAGGTGTTGCCGGTCGTACGGGGCGCGCCAGGCGCCGCCGTGCAGGACGACGACGAGGGGGGCGGGGCTTCCCGTGGTGGTCCGGGGTTCGTAGAAGTCGACCACCTGGTCGGGGTGCTCGCCGTACGCGGCGGTGGCGTCGGGCGGCACCGCGGGGTGCGAGAAGGCGGCCTCGGCCTCGGCGGCGTCGCGGGCCACTGCGTAGGCGTCGTCCGGCATGCGACAACCTCTCTGCGGGGGTGGGCGTGGGGTTCTGGTCTTTTGATCTTCCCCTACGCCGCCGCCTCCCGATACCGGGGTGACACCCCGGACTCCGCTCCCGGGAAGGGCGGGAGCGGGCCGGGGCGTCATCCGGTGCCGACGTCAGACGGTGTCGCCGGCCAGCGTCCGCGCGAGCACCCGCGCCGCCCGCTCCACGTCGGCGAAGCCCACGTACAGAGGCGTGAACCCGAACCGCAGCACGTCCGGCGCCCGGAAGTCGCCGACCACGCCCCGCTCGGCGAGGCGGCGCATCACGTCACCCGCATCGTCGGACCGCAGGGCGACCTGGCTGCCGCGCTCCTCGTGGGCGGCCGGGGTGAGCACCTCGACCCGGCCCTCGGGGACGTAGGCCCGCACGCACTCGACGAAGAAGTCCGTCAGGGCGAGGGACTTGGCGCGCACGGCCTCGACGGACACGCCGTCCCAGACGTCCAGCGCCGCGTCGAGCGCGAGCATCGAGAGGATGTCGGGCGTACCGACCCGGCCGCGCACCGCGCCCTGCGCCGGCTCGAACTCCGGCCGCATCCCGAAGGGCTCGGCGTGCCCGTTCCACCCGGGCAGCGGGGAGTCGAAGCGGGGCTGAAGATCCGCCCGTACGTAGAGGTACGCGGGTGAGCCCGGACCCCCGTTCAGGTACTTGTAGGTGCAGCCGACCGCGAGGTCCACGCCGTGCGCGTCGAGCCCGACGGGCAGCGCTCCCGCGGTGTGGCACAGGTCCCAGACCACGAGCGCGCCCGCCTCGTGCACGGCCGCCGTCAGGCCGGGCAGGTCGTGCAGGCGTCCGGTGCGGTAGTCGGCGTGGTTGAGCAGCACGGCGGCCGTGCGCGGGCCGAGTACGCCGCGCACCCCGTCCGGGTCGACCGGCACCAGACGGCAGTCGGTCAGCCGGGCCGCGGACCGCGCGATGTACCCGTCCGTGGGGAACGTCGTCGCGTCAACGACGATCTCGTCCCGCCCCTCGCCCGAGTCACGGGCCATGCGTACGGCGGCCACCAGGGCCTTGAAGATGTTCACGCTCGTCGAGTCGCCGACCACGATCTGACCGGGGGCGGCGCCCACGAGGGGGGCTATGCGGTCACCGATGCGCTCGGGGGCGGTCCACCAGCCGCTCTCGTCCCAGGAGCGGATGCGGAGCTGCCCCCACTGGCGGGTGATGACGTCCGCGACCCGCTCCTGCACGACGGCGGGCAGGGCGCCCAGCGAGTTCCCGTCCAGATAGACGGCGTCGTCCAGGACGAACTCCGCGCGCTTCGCGGCGAGTTCGTCGTCCGCGTCCCGCTTTGCCGCCTGTGCCCGGAGATCCTGCTCAGACATGGCTCCTCGCAGTCCACAGCTCGGGGAACACGTTCTTCGTCGCGCGCTTCTCCAGCCAGGCCACGCCGGCCGAGCCGCCCGTACCCGTCTTGGAGCCCATCGCGCGCCGGGTCGCCACCAGGTGGTCGTTGCGCCAGCGCCACACCAGCTCGGCGACATCGGTCATCGTCTCGCCGAGGCGGGCGAGTTCGTCGCTCTCGTCACCGGCGTACAGATCGGTCCACACCTTCTCGACCTCGGGCGACGGCTCGTACCGCTGGGTCAGGTCGCGCCGGAGCACGGAGTCCGGGACGGCGTGGCCGCGGCGGGCGAGCAGAGCGAGCACCTCGTCGTACAGGCTCGGTTCCTGGAGGGCCTTCTCCAGCTCGGCGTGGACGCGGGGCGCGCCCCGGTGCGGCACCAGCATGGAAGCGGACTTGTCGCCGAGCAGGAACTCCATGCGGCGGTACATCGCGGACTGGAATCCGGATCCCTCGCCGAGCGCGGAACGGTAGGAGTTGAACTGCCCGGGGGTCAGCTGGGCGAGCGGGCGCCACGAGGCGTTCAGCGCCTCCAGCTCGCGCAGGCTCCGCTTGAGGGCGGCCACGGCGGTGGGGATGTCGTCGCGGCGCAGCGCGTGCGTCGCCGTCTCCCACTCGTGCACGATGACCGTGAACCACAGCTCCATCACCTGGGTGGTGACCAGGAAGACCATCTCTCCGGGGTCGTCGGAGCGCAGGTGCTGGAGGTGCGTGAGGACGTCCGCCTGGACGTAGTCCTCGTACGGGGTGGTTCCTGCGAAGTCGAGGTTCGGGGTGTCCACGTCTTGGGACATCGCGATCTCCTTGATGCGTACTCCGGGTAGCGGTCCGCCCCTGCCGTTACCGACACGGGGGCCCCGGTCCCCACCGGCATCCTCCGCAACATCCCACAAAACGGCAAGACCTGCCTGGTCACAGCGGCGTCCAGGCAGGTCGGGCACGTGCGGGGAGGGCTCAGCCGAGGGTGTCGGCGGCCGTCTCGGAGGAGTCCCGCAGGAAGGACGAGCAGCGCTCGTACTCCTCCTGCTCGCCGATCGACTGGGCGGCGCGGGCCAGGCCGTGCAGGGCACGCAGGAAGCCGCGGTTCGGCTCGTGCTCCCACGGCACCGGGCCGTGGCCCTTCCAGCCGCTGCGGCGCAGCGAGTCGAGGCCGCGGTGGTAGCCGGTGCGGGCGTACGCGTACGACTCGACGACGCTGCCCCGCTCGAACGCCTCGTCGGCGAGCTGCGCCCAGGCGAGCGAGGAGGTGGGGTACTTCGCGGCGACGTCCGCGGGCGCCGCGCCGTTCGCGAGGAGCTCGCGCGGCTCCGGGTCGTCGGGCAGGTGGGTCGGGGGCGGTCCCCCGAGCAGATCCTTGTGAATGGCCATGGGTTCCAGTCTGCGGCATGGCGGGACGCGAAGGGCCCGGTACCCCCTCCTGGGAGGGGGTACCGGGCCCTTCGGTGGTCTACGGCGGTGCCTACTTCAGCTTCGTGCCCGTGGAGCGCAGGTTCGCGCACGCCTCGGTGACGCGCTTGGCCATGCCCGCCTCGGCGGACTTGCCCCAGGTGCGGGGGTCGTACGTCTTCTTCGAGCCGACCTCGCCGTCGACCTTCAGGACGCCGTCGTAGTTCTTGAACATGTGGTCGGCGACGGGACGCGTGAAGGCGTACTGCGTGTCCGTGTCGAGGTTCATCTTCACGACGCCGTTCTCCAGGGCGGTCGCGATCTCCTCGGGGGTGGAGCCGGAGCCGCCGTGGAAGACGAAGTCGAACGGCTGCGAGCCCGCGGGCTTGCCGTACTTGGCGGCGACGCCTTCCTGGAGGTCCTTGAGGAGCTCCGGGCGCAGGACGACGTTGCCCGGCTTGTAGACGCCGTGGACGTTGCCGAAGGACGCGGCCAGGAGGTAGCGGCCCTTCTCGCCCAGGCCCAGGGCCTCGGCGGTGCGCAGCGCGTCGTCGACGGTGGTGTACAGCTCGTCGTTGATCTCGTGCGTGACGCCGTCCTCCTCACCGCCGGTCGGGGTGATCTCGACCTCAAGGATGATCTTCGCGGCGGCGGCCTTCGCGAGCAGCTCCTGGCCGATGGCCAGGTTGTCGGCGAGGGTCTCGGCGGAGCCGTCCCACATGTGGGACTGGAAGAGCGGGTCGCGGCCGGCCTTGACGCGCTCGGCGGAGATGTCGAGCAGCGGACGGACGTACGTGTCCAGCTTGTCCTTGGGGCAGTGGTCGGTGTGCAGCGCGACGGTGATGTCGTACTTCGCGGCGACGATGTGCGCGAACTCGGCGAGGGCCACGGCGCCCGTCACCATGTCCTTGTTGTACTGGCCGCCCAGGAACTCCGCACCACCGGTGGAGATCTGGATGATGCCGTCGCTCTCGGCCTCCGCGAAGCCGCGCAGGGCGGCGTGCAGCGTCTGCGAGGAGGTCACGTTGATGGCCGGGTAGGCGAACTTGCCTGCCTTCGCCCGGTCCAGCATCTCGGCGTAGACCTCGGGGGTTGCGATGGGCATGTGTCCGCTCCTTGTGATGTGCGGGTGTGTGCTTGGCCCTGACCTAAGGGGGCGACGTCATCGTCGCCCCCATCTTTCCAGATCCACCGGGCGGCTCCGGCCGCCCGCCACATACTGGATCCGGTCCGGATCTAGTCCAGGCCGAGGTCGTCCTTGGAGTACGCGAAGAGGTACGGCACCCCGGCGCCCTCGGTGATCTTCTCGCCGGCGCCGGTGGCGCGGTCCACGATGGTCGCGACGCCGACCACCTCGGCGCCGGCCTCGCGCACGGCCTCGACGGCCGTGAGCGGGGAGCCGCCGGTGGTGGAGGTGTCCTCGACGACGAGCACGCGGCGGCCCTTGATGTCCGGGCCCTCGACGCGGCGCTGCATGCCGTGCGCCTTGGCGGCCTTGCGCACGACGAAGGCGTCCAGGCGCTTGCCGCGCGCGGCGGAGGCGTGCAGCATCGCGCCGGCGACGGGGTCGGCGCCCATGGTGAGGCCGCCCACGGCGTCGAAGTCGAGGTCGGCGGTGAGGTCGAGGAGGACCTGGCCGACCAGGGGGGCGGCCTCGCCGTCGAGGGTGATGCGGCGCAGGTCGATGTAGTAATCGGCTTCGAGACCCGAGGAGAGGGTCACCTTGCCGTGCACCACGGCCTTGTCCTTGATCTGCTGAAGCAGGGCGCCACGTACGTCGTCAGTCATGCCTGTCAGCTTAAAGCCGCGTCCAGGTCCAGGTCGTCGACGCCTCCAGGGGGTCGATGGGGGTGACCAGGCGCGGCAGGGTGTTGAGGCCGTCCGGCGGGCCGGTCTGCGGCTCGACGCACACGGCGGCTTCCTGCTCGTCGTAGACGACGACCCAGGGCTCGCGGCTCTTGACGGCGAGCTCCAGCTGCCCGGGCCAGGTGAGGGTGACGTCGACGCCGTCGGGCATGCCGAAGCAGTCGTCCCAGGGGCCGGGGGCGGGCGCGACGCGCTTGCCGGTGGGCAGGTGGTCCTCGCCGCGCTCCTCCTGCCAGGCGGGGCTGAAGTCGATGCGGACGTCCTCGCCCCCGATCTCGCGCCGGAACCAGGGGTGCCAGCCCGCCTGGGCCGGGAAGGAGTCGCCGTACGTCTCGATGCCGAGCGTGAGGGTGAGGGAGTCCTCGGTGAGGGCGACGATCTGCGTGACGCGGCCTTCGTAGGGCCAGGGGTCGGTCAGGTCGTACGTGAACGCGGCCTCGCTCTCCGTGGCGCGGGCCGTGCGCCATGCCGCGTCCCTGGCGAAGCCGTGGATGGCGTGGGGCGGGGAGTTGAGGGGCATCTGGTGGGTCGTGCCGCCGTTGCGGAACCTGCCCTCGCGGATGCGGCCGGCCCAGGGGGCCATGGGGAAGCAGCCGTAGCGCTCGCCCTGCCTCAGTAGTTCCGTCCCGCCGATCCGCAGGCTCCCCACCCGGCAGCCGTTCCCCGCCTGCACGGTAACTTCCGCGTCGCCCGCGGTCAGTGTCACGTCATCGCTACTCACGGGGACGAGCCTACGGCTTCGGCCGCGGCGGTCAGCGCCTGCGGCGAAGCACCCGGCCCGCGACGATCGCCGAGGCCACGACCACCGCGGCGGCGGGTGCGGCCCAGCGCAGGGTGTCCCGGGTGGAGGCCGACTCCGCGGCGGGCGCGGGGGCGTACCTGCCGCGGGGCGGTGCGTGGTCGACCTCTTCGGCGCTGCGGCCGATCATCGTCCGGCGGGCGTGCGCGGCTTCCGCGGGCGGCACGAGGACGTCCTCGGCGTTCTGGATCTCGTCGATCTCGTCGATCTCGTCGAGCTCATCGATCTCGTCGAGCTCGTCGAACGACGACGGCGGCACCTCCGTCTCGAAGACGGAGACGCCTTCGGCGGACTGGTCCTGCTGGTCCGGCTGGACCGGCTCGGCGGGCTCGATCGGCTCGACCACGACGGCCTCGGGCCCGGGTCCGGCCCCGGGTTCGGGAGCAGCGGGCGCCGCGGGTCGCGCCGCCCGTCCGAGGCCTTCCCCGAACCGCTCCAGAAGCCGGTGCACGGCGTTCTCCACGGCCTGTGCGGACGCCTCGGTGATCCGGCCGTCGCCCGCGCCCGTCCCGGTGAAGACCAGCCGCGTACCGGCCGCGCCCTCCTCGGCGGATTCCAGCCGCACCGTCAGCGAGAGCTTCACGGAGCCGCCGCCCCGCACCTCGACGCCCTCGCCCTCGACCGCGAAGGAGGAGTCGCCGCGCGCGGCGACCCGCGCCGCGCCGCGGTACGTGATCGTGTGCCCGCCGATCCGCACCTTGAGGCGGCCGGAGAGCGGCGACGCGGACTCGTCGGCGTCGCGCGTCAGCCCGGGCACCGCCCCGGCGACCTGCTCGGGGTCACCCAGCACCTGCTGAAGACGGTCGGCGGGAACCGGAACGAACACCTCATGCTCCATGGCTTGGAGCCTACCCACGTGGCCGAGAGCATGTACGTCAGTTCGTCAGTTCGCGTAGCGCGGGTGGACCAGGGTGGAGGGGGACAGCCCGCGCATCCGCGTCCGTTCGGCGGACGCGACGCCGACCCGGAGCAGCGCCGCCGTCCCGGGCGGTTCGAGGACCGGCCGCGATCCGGCCGCGAGGACGAAGCCCCAGTCGCGGGACGCGGACGCGCCTTCCGTCGTCCGGTCGGGCCCCGCCGCGAACCCGGAGACCCGGCCGCCCACGCGGTACGGCTCGGTCAGCAGGCCCGCCGCCCGCAGTGTCGCCTCCACCGTCCAGAAGACGCGGGGCCGGTCGGCCATCGGCCCGGCGTGCACGGCCAGGCGCCCGTCCGCGGTGAGGGCCCGGCGCACGAGGCCGTAGAACTCCTGGGAGTACAGCTTGGTGCTTGCGGTGATGCCGGGGTCGGGCAGATCGGAGATCACCACGTCGTACGTACGGGGAGGTGAGCGCAGCCAGCGGAAGGCGTCCGCGTGCACCACCCGCACCCGGGGGTCGCTGAACACGTGTTCGTTCAGTTCGCTCAGGGCCGGGTCGTGGCGTGCCAGCCGTACGACCCCCGGATCCAGTTCGACGACGTCCACCCGCCGCACCCGCGGGTGCCGCAGCACCTCGCGCGCCGCGAGGCCGTCGCCGCCGCCGAGGATCAGCACGCGCGCGTGCCGTCCGTTCATCGCGGGGCCGACGAGCGCCCGGTGGTAGCGGTGCTCGTCGCGGCCGCTCACCCGCAGCCGCCCGTCGAGGTAGAGGTCGAGCGAATCGTGCCTGCCGCCGGTGAGGACCACTTCCTGGACGTCGGTCTGCACGGCGACCCGGACGTCCTTGCCGTAGACGGCCCGGCGCGCCGCCGCCTCGAAGTCGCCGACCAGGACGGCCGCCGACGCGAGCAGGCCGAGGACCGTGGCGTTCGTGACGAGCAGCACCCATCTGCCCCGCACGCTCAGGTCCTTGTGGAAGAGGCCGAACACGAGCGCGCCGCCCGCGAGCGCGTTGACCGCGCCGGTGATCAGGGCCCCGGTGAGCTGCCCGAGCAGCGGCAGCAGCAGGAAGGGGAAGGCGAGACCGCCCACCAGCGCGCCCACGTAGTCGGCGGCGAACAGGTCGGAGACGGCACCGCTGGGGTCCTGCCGTCTGATCCGCTGGATCAGGACCATGAGCAGCGGTACCTCGGCGCCGATGAGCAGGCCGATGGCGAGCGAGAACGCGACGAGGAGGTACCGGGAGCCGCTCGCCCAGACCTCGCCGCGGTCGCCGGTCCAGGCGAACGCGGCGTACAACGCCATCGCGCTCAGGCCGCCGACCAGGGCGAGTGCCGCCTCGACGAGGCCGAACCCGACGGCGGCCCGGCACCGCAGGTGCTTGGCGAGCAGGGAGCCGATGCCCATGGCGAAGACCATCACCGAGAGCACCACCGACGCCTGCGTGACCGAGTCCCCGATCAAGTACGAGGCGAGGGCGACGAGTTCCAGTTCGTACACCAGACCGCAGGCCGCGCAGATGAAAACGCCCACCAAGACGAGGAACCGTCCCGTCCGCGGCGTCACCGGTAAATGCGTTGACGGCTCGATCACCTGGGGAACGCTACGTCACCGAACTCGCACATCCAGTCACCCACAAGGGTGCAACTCGCCGCCAGAGGTGTATATGGGGCGCGGGCCGTCAGAGCACCGCCGGCATCCGCACACCCACGCGGGTGCGGGTCGCCACGAGTTGGCCGTCCTGTGGATAGGCGTGCCAGGTGCGCCATTGCACCGCGCCTTCGTGCCGCTGGGCCAGCATGGCCGTGAACGCGTGCGGACTGCCGGGAAAGACCCCGGCGAGCCCATGGGGATGTTCGGACACCAGGGCGAGTAATTCCTGGGCGCGGCCCGCGAACTGGCCGCGCGAGAGGGTTTCGACGCGTGCCGCGAATTCGTACTCCCATTCGCCCAGGCGCTTGGAGACGCCGAGCGGGAGAGGCGTGCTGCTGCCCGGAATGCAGGCGACGGTCTCGGAGCAGGTGCCTCGCTCCTCTTCGAGGATCACCTGGTGCGACGCGCCGAGGAGCCTGAGCTCCATCCTCGCGTCGGCAAGCTCCAGTTCGAGTGTGGCGAGCGCGGGCAACGGCTCGCGCCCAAGGGTCCAGGCAAGGTCCGCGGCGCACGTGTCGGTATAGACAGTTTTCAGGGTCGTGAGCATGGGTCGGCTCCGCTAACACGCAATGGAGGTGGTGCCGGCGCACCCGGTCGGAGACCGGGCGGTCGGAATGCCGGCTCGTGCCCACGTGGTCGGACGGCCTGTTTGCCCAAGTCGTCCCTACGGGGGCGGTGCTGACGATTAAGAGGGAATCATGGACTGATGCACTGCCACTGCGCTTTTACCCAACTTCGGAGGGTTTCCACCCACGCGGGGGCTGCACAGTTCAACTGTTCAATGGGTCAACGACAGAGTGCCCGACAGGAGTTGCCTCCTGCCGGGCACTTCAACGGATCGACGGACCAGCTGCCCCGTGTCAGCTGCCTCCGCCACCGCCACAACCGCCCCCGCCACCGCCGCCGCACGAAGAGCTGCCGCCGCACGAGGAGCCACCGCCACACGAAGAGCCGCCGCCGCACGACGAGCCACCGCCGTGGTGACCGCCACCACTGCCGGCCCACCAGCTGCCGCCCGAAGCGGTCACGCCCGACGCGCCGGAGCGCGCGCTGCCGCCGTTCCGCCTGCCCGCGTACGTGGCGAGTGCGACGATCAGAACCACCGCGATCAACACGAAGACCAAGATCATGACCTTCACGCCCCTTTCCGTTCCCCCGAAGCAGGCCCCCCGTGGGTCCGCGTTCTGTCCGGTTGTTCTCGTGTGAAAGGGCAATGCCCTCGCGCACACCGGCCCAAAGCAGAGTTGAGGAACTCCAGAGGTTCGGCGCAGGATGGCGGCCATGACCTCCACTTCCGGGAGCGGGCGCCCGTTGCTCAATCGCCGCCTCGCCGAGTTCGGTACGACGATTTTCGCCGAGATGTCCGCCCTCGCGGTGAAAACGGGTGCCATCAACCTCGGGCAGGGCTTTCCCGACACGGACGGCCCCGAGGAGATCCGCGAGGCCGCGGTGCGCGCCCTGCGGGACGGCCGCGGCAACCAGTACCCGCCGGGCCCCGGCGTCCCCGAGCTCCGCACGGCGATCGCCGCGCACCAGCGGCGCCGGTACGGCCTCGCGTACGACCCCGACCGCGAGGTCCTGGTCACGGCGGGTGCCACCGAGGCCATCGCCGCCTCCCTGCTCGCTCTGGTCGAACCCGGCGACGAGGTCATCGCCCTGGAGCCGTACTACGACTCGTACGCCGCCTCGATCGCGCTCGCGGGCGGCAAGCGGGTGCCCGTGACGCTGCGCCCGGACGCCGCCGAGGGGCGCTTTCGCCTCGACCTCGACGAGCTGCGCGACGCGATCACGCCCCACACCCGGCTGCTGCTCCTGAACACCCCGCACAACCCGACCGGCACGGTCCTGACCCGCGCCGAGCTGGCCGAGATCGCGCGGCTCGCGGTCGAGCGTGACCTCCTGGTCGTCACCGACGAGGTGTACGAGCACCTGGTCTTCGACGACGGCGAGGGCACGGCGCACATCCCCCTCGCCTCGTTCCCCGGCATGCGCGAGCGCACGGTGTCGATCGGCTCGGCGGGCAAGACGTTCTCCTTCACCGGCTGGAAGGTCGGCTGGATCACGTCGTCGCCGGAGCTCGTGACGGCGGTCCGCTCGGCGAAGCAGTTCCTCACCTATGTGTCGTCGGGCCCGTTCCAGTACGCGGTCGCGGAGGCCCTGGCCCTGCCCGACACGTATTTCACGTCCTTCGCCGAGGGCATGCGCGCCAAGCGGGACCTCCTGAGCGAGGGCCTGACCGCCGCGGGCTTCGACGTCTACCGCCCGGCCGGCACGTACTTCGTCACGACCGACGTCCGGCCGCTCGGCGAACCGGACGGCTTCGCCTTCTGCCGGGCCCTGCCCGAGCGCGTCGGCGTGGTCGCCATCCCGAACGCGGTCTTCTACGACCACCGGGACGCCGGGGCGCCCTTCGTGCGCTTCGCCTTCTGCAAGAAGGACGAGGTCCTGGCCGAGGCCGTCTCCCGGCTGAAGTCCCTCTGAGGCCCGGGCGCTGCTGACGCGGGGCCTGACGGGGGCCGTAGCGGGGGGCCTGACGCGAAAAGCCCGGCCGGGGCGCGTCCACCTGCTGGTGGGGCGTCCCGGCCGGGCTCTCGGTCCGGCGTGGCCTAGGCCTCGTCGTCGGGCTTCTGCTCACCCTCGGTGGCGTCGACCTCGGCTTCGAGGCCGAGCTGCTCGACGAGCCAGCGGTCGAACTCGATCGCGGCCCGCACCCAGCTCACCGTCGACGAAACGAAGTGCTCGAGCGCGACGCCCGTGCCGATCAGCATCTGCGCCTCGCCGATGAGGCGGACGGTGCCGTCGTCGTGCGTGTGCGTGTAGACCTTCGGCCACAGGGTGCGGCGGTTCCAGTCGTCGATCGCCTCGAGGATCTGGGCCTTCTCCTCGATGCCGTGCGCACGGTCGTAGAACGTCCGCACCGAGAAGACCTGCTGGTCGTCCTCGCCACGGAACATGAAGTACGTGCGGAACTCCTCCCACGGCGCCGCGAGGTCTCCCTCTTCGTCGACGACGTGCTTGAGCTCCATCTGGTCCAGGAGCTGCTTGACCAGGTCCTGGTCGGGGACAACGGGGCCCGCCGGTCCATCGCCCTGCTGCGGTTCGGGCTGTCCCCCGAAATTCGGAATCGAGGACGGGTCGATGCTCACGTGCTTAGTCCCTTCGTACGGATTCCGCCATCCTGCCCCATGTCGGGCGGGGGCCCGCAACCCCCGCCCCCGATGTGACCGGGTTATGCCGTCGGGAAGGCCCTCACAGGCTCTTTCCGGCGGTGTTTCCCGTGCTGTCGGCCGTGCCTCCGGCCGCGGTTCCGTCCGTGTTTTCGGCCGTGGTTCCGGCCGTGCCTCCGGCCGCCGTGCTTCCCGCGGGCCTCCCGGTCGCCGGTCCGACGATCAGACCGTCGCCGAAGGTGTCCACGCGGACCGTGTCCCCGTCCTTCACCTCGCCCGACAGGATCTCCTTGGCCAGCCGGTCGCCGATCGACGTCTGGATGAGACGCCGCAGGGGCCGCGCGCCGTACGCCGGGTCGTTGCCCTCGTCCGCCAGCCAGGCCAGCGCGTCCGGGGAGACCTCCAGCGTGAGCCGCCGCTCGGCCAGCCGGGCGGCGAGCCGGTCGATCTGGAGCCGGGCGATGTGCGCCAGCTCGTCCTTGCCGAGCGCCGAGAAGACCACGAGGTCGTCGAGGCGGTTCAGGAATTCCGGCTTGAAAGAGGCCCTGACCACTTCGAGCACCTGCTGCTTCTTCTCCTCCTCGGAGGTCAGCGGCTCGACGAGGTACTGGCTGCCGAGGTTCGAGGTCAGGACGAGGATGGTGTTGCGGAAGTCCACCGTCCGCCCTTGCCCGTCGGTCAGCCGCCCGTCGTCCAGGACCTGGAGCAGCACGTCGAAGACCTCGGGGTGCGCCTTCTCGACCTCGTCGAGCAGCACCACGCTGTACGGGCGCCGCCGTACGGCCTCGGTGAGCTGGCCGCCCTCCTCGTAGCCGACGTATCCGGGCGGGGCGCCGACCAGCCGGGCCACGCTGTGCTTCTCGCCGTACTCGCTCATGTCGATGCGGACCATGGCGCGCTCGTCGTCGAAGAGGAAGTCCGCGAGGGCCTTCGCCAGCTCGGTCTTGCCGACACCCGTCGGCCCCAGGAAGAGGAAGGACCCGGTGGGGCGGTCGGGGTCGGCGATCCCGGCCCGCGTGCGGCGCACGGCGTCGGACACCGCCCGTACGGCCTCGGTCTGGCCGATCAGCCGCTTGCCGAGCTCGTCCTCCATGCGCAGGAGCTTCTGCGTCTCGCCCTCCATGAGGCGTCCGGCGGGGATGCCCGTCCACGCGCCGACCACGTCGGCGATGTCGTCGGGACCCACCTCCTCCTTGACCATGGTGTCCTTGGAGACCTCCTCCTCGGCTTGGGAGGCGACCTCCAGGTCGTGTTCGAGGGTGGGGATCTCGCCGTAGAGCAGCTTGCTCGCGGTGTCGAAGTCGCCGTCTCGCTGGGCGCGCTCGGCCTGGCCGCGCAGCTCGTCGAGCTTCTCCTTCAGCTCACCGACGCGGTTGAGGGACTGCTTCTCCTTCTCCCAGCGCGCGTTGAGCCCGCGCAGCTCCTCCTCCTTGTCGGCGAGGTCGCGGCGCAGCCTCTCCAGGCGCTCCTTGCTCGCGGCGTCGGTCTCCTTGCTGAGCGCGAGCTCCTCCATCTTCAGCCGGTCGACGGAGCGCTGGAGCTCGTCGATCTCCAGCGGGGACGAGTCGATCTCCATGCGCAGCCGGGACGCGGCCTCGTCGACCAGGTCGATGGCCTTGTCGGGCAGGAAGCGCGAGGTGATGTACCGGTCGGAGAGCGCGGCGGCGGCGACGAGCGCGCTGTCGGCGATCTGGACCTTGTGGTGGGCCTCGTACCGCCCCTTGAGCCCGCGGAGGATCGCGATGGAGTCCTCGACGGTGGGCTCGTCCACGAGCACCTGCTGGAAGCGGCGCTCCAGGGCGGGGTCCTTCTCGATCCGCTCGCGGTACTCGTCGAGGGTGGTGGCGCCGACCATGCGCAGCTCGCCGCGGGCGAGCATGGGCTTGAGCATGTTGCCCGCGTCCATGGCGGAGTCGCCCCCGGCCCCTGCTCCGACGACGGTGTGCAACTCATCAATGAAGGTGATGATCTGCCCGTCGCTCTCCTTGATCTCGGAGAGGACGGTCTTGAGGCGCTCCTCGAACTCACCGCGGTACTTGGCGCCCGCGACCATGGCCCCCAGGTCGAGGGAGACGAGCCGCTTGTTCTTCAGCGACTCGGGGACGTCGCCCTTCACGATGCGCTGCGCGAGCCCCTCGACGACGGCGGTCTTGCCCACGCCGGGTTCGCCGATGAGGACGGGGTTGTTCTTGGTGCGCCGGGACAGGACCTGCACCACGCGCCGGATCTCCTGGTCGCGCCCGATGACGGGGTCCAGCTTGCCTTCCCTGGCGGCGGCGGTGAAGTCGGTGCCGAACTTCTCCAGGGCCTTGTACTGACCCTCCGGGTCCGGTGTGGTCACCCGACGTCCTCCCCTTGCCGTCTCGAACGCGTCGAGCAGTTTCTTGGCGGTGGCCCCGTGCTTGCCCAGGACCTCTCCGGCGGAGCCGCCCTTGGCGGCCACACCGATCAGCAGATGTTCGGTGGAGAGGTAATCATCACCCAGCTCCTTGGCCCGCTGCGAGGCGTCGGCGATGACCGCGAGCAGGTCGCGGTTGGGCTGCGGCGGTGCGACGGTCGACCCGGTGACGCTGGGCAGCGCGGCGAGCGTGCGCTCGGCGTCGGCGCGGACGGCGGCCTGGTCGGCGTCGACCGCGGCGAGCAGGTCGGTGATGTTCTCGTTGTCCTGCCCCTCCAGCAGTGCGAGCAGCAGATGCGCGGGGGTCAGGTCGGGGTGTCCGTCCTTCACGGCCAGGCTGCTGGCTGCGTTGATCGCGTCCCGGCTCCTGTTGGTCAGCTCTGCGTCCACGTGGTCGTCTCCTCCTTGCGAGTCCCTGCGAGTCCCGGCGGTACGGGCGAGTCCTGCGAGTTCCTGCGAGTTCCTGCGAGTCCTTGCGAGTCCCCGCGGTACGGGTGGCCTGGCCCACCTGACTTAAACAGCGTACATAAAGTTGAGTCTATTCCGCTCAAGGGTCGGGGGGGAGGTGGATGGGGGGATGGGGGCCGGAGCGGGGGCGGGGCGGGGCGGGGCGGGCGGATGAATGGGCGGGGCAGCGGTTAAGTTCCCTCCCATGTCCATGGATCCGCGCAACCCGACCTCCGCCTATCTCAGCTTCTGGCGAGAACGGCACCTGTGCACGCTGACGACCACACGCCCCGACGGCTCCCCGCACGTGGTGCCGGTCTGCGTGACGTACGACCCCGAGGCGGGAGTGGCCCGCGTACTGGCGAACAAGGCGAGTGCGAAGGTGGCCCACGTCCTCGCGGGGGCGGGGGCGGGCTCCGAGGGACCCGGGGCGCGGGTGGCGGTCTGCCAGGTCGACGGGCGGCGCTGGGCGACGCTGGAGGGGCGCGCGCGGGTGCGCACGGAGCCGGCGGAGATCGCGGAGGGCGAGCGGCGCTACGAGGAGCGGTACGGGAAGCCGCCGAGGGTGAACCCGAACCGGGCGCTGATCGAGATCACGCTGACACGGGCGATGGGGACGCGGTCACTGACGGAGGCGTGAGCGGGTCGGAGAGGGCCGGGAGCTGGCCGGAGGGGCCCGGCATCCGGTGCGGGGCTCTGCACGCGGCCGCCCCGGCGCACAACCGTCCCCGGCGCACAGCCGCCCCCGGCACACACCACAGCGGCGCCACCGTGTTCAGGTCCACGGTGGCGCCGCTGCTGGGGGAAGCACCTGCGCGATGTACAACGACGGGGGATCGCGTCAGGCGCTGCGGGGGGTGGCTGTGATGGCTCTTGTAGTGCTGGAACTGGTGGAACTCTGCTGGTCCTGCTGCTGCCGGCCGCCGGGCTGCCCGGGCTCGCCGACCAGCTGGTGGTCACGCCGGTCGAGATTGACGAAGACCATCCCGTACCGGATGGCGCACCGCACGGGCTGTGGGGCGCCCCGCGGCTTGCGGAGGCACCGGTAGGCCCGGATCTCCTCCTCGTCGTCACGGGTGACGACCACCGGCTCACCGAGGAGCGTGACCATCAACGAGTCGCCTGCGTGGGGTATCGCGGTGGCAAGATCGATGAAGTGCCAACCGGAGCGGTAGGCGGTGGCCATTTCTCGGCGGAAGGTGCGGTCGTCGGGAGGGGTGCTCATGCGTCGCCCCCTGCCGGAGCGACGCCCCAGACGAGATCCCCAGGCAAGGCCGAAACGGAAGACGCCTTCGCGGGCTTGGCCCCCCAGACGAGATCACATGTACTCACCGTGCCCAGGGCCAGCCCTGCGGAGAAGGTGGTGACAAGCACCGAGCGAAGCATGCGCTTAAACATGGTCGGCTTCGTCCTCACTTGGTAGGTTCCTCTCCCCCGGCTCAACAAGACGATGTCTCAATTCAGCACGTCAAAGCCACAGGGTGGATGCATCATGTTCCTGCACGTTCAGGACCCTGGGGGGTGGAGATTTGCTTACAACAGGCGCAATACCGACACATCCTCACCCCTCAACCCCACTTTGTGTCGAGGGATCCGAGCTGTACGCCACTGCTCTGCGTACGGGACGCTTGACGCGGGCCGAGGCCGAGAAAGTTCCCTGTCTAGTGGAATCCGGGCTCATGCACCCGGACCCCGACGACGCCGACTGGCTGCGGCCCGTTCCGCCGTCCGCCGCGCTCGCTCAGCGGCTGCACCCCATCGAGCGCGAAATACAGGAACGCAGAAGGATCGCCGTTGAACTAACCGATGTCTTCGAGCCATTCATGGCGATCACCTCGCAGATGGAACCCTCCACCCAGGGATTCACCGTGCTGGAGGGAGACATCCGTATCGGCGCCGTCATCGAGCGGGCCACGGCGGAGTGCCGTTCCGAGATCCTCACGATCCAGCCGGGCGGCGGACGCAGTGAGAACGTGCTCAACCTGGCGATGAAACGCGGACAGACCGTCATCGACCGGGGCATCACCATGCGCACCCTCTACCAGCACACGGTCAGGCACAGCCAGGGAACGTTGGCCTACGCGGCGCGGATGGCCCAGGGGAACGTCGAGGTACGGACCCTGGAGGAGCTGGTCGACCGCCTGATGATCTTCGACCGCACGGTCGCCCTGATACCCGCGCACACCCGTCAGGACGCGGCTCTGGAGCTTCGCCACCCCGGCCTGATCGAGTACCTGGCCAAGGTCTTCGAGCAACTGTGGAGCCGGGCGACCCCCCTGGTCGACGACGTGCCCTACGCGCCGCCCACGAACGGCATCACCGGCGTCCAGCGCACGATCGCCAGAATGCTCATCGAGGGCCACGTCGACGAGGCGATCGCTCGTCGGCTCGGGATGAACGTCCGGACCTGCCGGGCCCACATCGCGAAGATCGCCGCTGCCCTGGGCAGCGGCAGCCGCGCTCAGCTCGGCTATCTGATCGCCCAGTCCAACATCCTCGACCAAGACCGCCCCGGATGACGTCGGAGGCACACGGCGGAGCCCAGGTCGGAGCCCAGGTCGGGGCCCACTTCCACGGCCCCGACGAGCTGTGCGACGCCGGGAAAGAGCTGTACGCGCGCGCTCTGCGCGAGCGCCGGCTCCCGCGCCAGGACGCGCGGCCGGCGCCCTGCCTCACCGACTTCGGCCTGCTCCGCCCGGACGAGACGGATGACGGATGGCTGAAACCGAGCCCCCCTGCCGTCGCCCTGCCCCGGCTCCTCGCAGCCGTCTCCGCACGCGTCGCGGAGCAGCGGCACCGCGAGGCCCGGCTGGCCGCCGCGTTCGAGCCGCTGATGGCGCTCGTGGCGAGCGATGCCTCTGCCGGTAGCGATACCGGTGCCGATACCGATACGGACGCCGGTACCGGTACCGATGCCGGTACCGCCCAAGCCTTCGCCTCGCCCACCTCCGCCGTCACCGTGCTGCGGGGATTTCCGCGGATCACCGAGGCTGTCGACCGGGCCGCGAAAGCGAGCTCGGAAGAAGTCCTCACGATTCAGCCCGGCGGCGCCCGGCCGCCCGACGTATTGGCGGCGGCCGTCTCGCTCGAACAGTCCCTGCTCTCCCGCGGGGCTCGGATGCGCACCCTTTACCAGCACACGACCCGCCATTCCCTGGCGACCCTCGCGCATTTCGAGCAGCTCGACGGAGACGTGGAAGTACGCACTCTGGACGAGGTGACGGACCGGCTGTTCCTCTTCGACCGCACGGTCGCGTTCATCCCCGCCAGCGCGGACCGCTCCGTGGCCCTGGAACTGCGTCATCCCGCCGTCATCGAATTCCTCGTCACGGCTTTCCACCGCCAGTGGCGCCTTGCCACGCCCATGTTCCCGTACGCCGCTCCCCAGCCCGCGAAAGACGGCGTCACCACCCGTCAGCGCGCCATCGCCGCCCTTCTCGTCGAGGGCCTGACGGACACCGAGATCGCCGCCCGTCTCGGCATGAACGTTCGTACGGCCCGCGTCCACATCGCCAAACTCGCGGCCACGCTCGGCAGCGAAAGCCGTACGCAACTCGGTTATCTCATAGGGCAGTCCGGCATTCTGGAGCCCGCGAAATGAAAGCGGAGACGCAGGGACGCGGAAAGGCGGGAACCGGACACCGCGATCGAACCGCCGAGCCGTACGGAATGCGGATCGGACAGGGCGGAGGGGAGAGCACCGCACATGGCCGGGAAACACGTGCCGCACGCCGTTGAGCAGCTCTGCGAACCGGGCTTGACCGTCTACGCGCAGGCCCTGCGGGAGGGCCGCGTCAGCGGCCTGGACGCCGAGCGGGTCCCCTGCCTCGTCGACTTCGGCCTGCTGCATCCCGACGTGGACGACATGCGGTGGCTGCGGCCCACCGCCCCCGCCGTCGCCCTGCCCCGCCTGCTCCAGGCCTTCGAGGACCGCGTGGAGGAGCAGCAGCACCTCGAGACGCGCCTCACCTCGGCGTTCGAGCCTTTCATCGCCCTGGACGCGGGACGCGACTCCGGCACCGAGACTCCCGGCATCGTCGTGCTGGACGGTCTTGAACGCATCAACGCGGCCATCGACCGGGCCATGCGCGAGGTCACGGAGGAATTCCTCGCCATCCAGCCGGGCGGCACCCGCCCTCCGGAGACCTTGGCGGAGGCGTTTCCCCGGGACCAGGCGATCCTCAGCCGCGGCTGCCGCATGCGCACGCTCTACCAGCACACGACACGCCATGCCCTGCCCGTGCTCGGCTACTTCGAACAGCTCGACGGCGACGCCGAGGCCCGCACCCTCGACGAAGTCACCGAGCGCCTCTTCGTCTTCGACCGGACCGTGGCCTTCATCCCGGCCAACAAGGACCGCAGCGTGGCCCTCGAACTGCGCCACCCCGCGCTCGTCGAGTACTTCGCGACCACGTTCTGGCGCCTGTGGCGGCTGGCCACCCCCATGTGGCCCCAGGCCGCCCTCCAGCCCTCCGAGAACGGCATCACCCCTCGCCAGCGCGCCATAGCCACCCTCCTGGTGGAGGGCCTGACCGACTCCGAGATCGCCACCCGCCTCGGCATGAACGTCCGCACGGTCCGCGTCCACATCGCCAAACTGGCCACCACCCTGGGCAGCCAAAGCCGAGCCCAACTCGGCTACTACATAAGCCAGTCAGAAATCCTGCTCCAAGAGGCCTGACTCTCGCAGCTTGGGAAAACCATCTATGACGACTCACCCCATAGCCCGGCTGGCGGACCTCTCTCAGGGGTACGGTCGTCGGTGCGTCATTGAGGGGCTTGACCTGGTCATTTCGCCGGGGGTCACCGGATTGCTGGGGCCCAACGGGGCGGGGAAGACCACTCTGTTCCGTACGCTTTCCACCGTCGCGCCGCCGCGTGGCGGAGAGTTGGAGCTCTTCGGGGAAGCCGTCGTCACCGAGCGGGACGTCCGGCGCGTCCGGCCTCGTATCGGATATCTGCCGCAGGACTTCGGCTATTACCCGGCCTTCTCCCTCACCGATTTCGTGCGCTATTGCGCCTGGTTGCGCGAGGTGCCGTCCAAAGAGGCCGGGGCAGCGACCCAGGAGGCGCTGGCCGCCGTCGGGCTGACCGACCGGGCCCGCGACCGCATGAAGTCCCTGTCCGGCGGCATGCTCCGGCGGGCCGGGATCGCCGCCGCCATCGTCGGCTCTCCCTCCCTGCTCCTCCTCGACGAGCCCACCGTCGGCCTCGACCCCGCGCAGCGCCTCGACTTCCGCGCCCTCATCCGCTCGCTCGCCCGCGCCGGAGCCGCCGTCGTGCTCAGCACGCACCTGGTGGAGGACGTGGGCGCCGCCTGCGACACCGTCCTCGTGCTCAGCGACGGCCGGGTCGTCCACAGCGGTACGCCCCAGGAACTGGCGGGCCGGTCCACGCCGACGGCCCCGGGAGACAGCCCGCTGGAGCGCGGCTACATGTCGGTCCTGGGCAGCCACGGGACGACCGAGGGAGCGGCATGCTGAACGCGTACCGCGTCGAGCTGCGCCGCTCGCCCCTCCTCACCGCCTTCCCCGTGCTGATCGCCGTGGACCTGCTGGTGCTCTTCGGGCGGTCCCGGTACTGGATCGGCGTGTGGCCCGAGGCGAGCGTGGCGGCGCAGGTCGTGACGCTCTTCCTGGGGCCCGTGCTGGCCGGTGTCTCCGCCTGGCAGGCCGGACGTGCGTCCCGGGCGGGGATGCCCGAGTTCCTCCTCGCGGCCGCCCGGCCGGCCTGGCGGATCGAGGCCGTACGGCTGGCCGCCACCCTCACGCTCGGATTCCTCGCGTACGGGGCCGGCTGCCTCACCGCCGCCGCCGTCTCGCTCGGCGAAGCGGGACCGGGCTTCCTGTGGCCGTCCTACCTGCTCCTCGGCGCCTCGACCCTGATCATCTTCGCGTCCGCGGGACACCTGGCCGGCCGCTGGTGGCCCTCTGCGGCCTTCACGCCCGTCGTGTGCGCGCTGTGCTGCTTCATCGGCATGCTGGCCCTGCCGTTCAAGTTCACCGTCCTCGCGGGGCCTCCGGACACCCACATGAGCCCTCTGCCGGTCGCCCTTCGCCTGCTGTGCGCGCTCGCTCTCGCCGTACTGGCCGTGACGGCGCCGCCGCTGCGGAGGCGGGCCGAGCGCCCGGCGCCCCACCGGAAGTCGCCGCGGCACGTCCGTGGTGTGGCCGTCGGGTCGGTGGCCGTCTCGCTCGCCGCGCTGGCCGCGGCCCCGGCCGCCGGTGAACTGCGCGTGGACCGTCCGGCGTCGGCGGTCACGCCGCTGTGCGACCGGGCCGCCGCGAGCGCCCCGAGGGTGTGCGTCTGGCCCGAGCACCGCAAGTACCTGCCGGAGCTGACCGCGATGGCCCGGCGCCTCGACCGGGTCACGATGCCCTGGATCAAGGTGCCCGCCGAGTTCCGCGAGTTCGGACTCCGGCGAACCGGCCTGGGCGACGCGGGCTTCGACATCGCCGAAGGGCACGTGCGCACCGCGGCGATCGCCATGGCCGACCAGGTGTTCACCGAGTCGTTCGGCCTGTGCGGGCCACCCCAGGAGGAGCGCCGCGCGTGGCGGTCCATGGACAACATCCACCTGTGGCTCGAATACGAGGCCATGGGGCAGGACCCGGCCGTCGCGGACGCGGGCCTCCACGTCGAAGGAGTCTCGGCCGCCCGGCGCGACGCGGCCAGGGCGGTGCGGATGCCGTCGGCCGAACAGCGGGACTGGGTCGAGCGGGAACGCGGCCACGTCCTTCGCGAGAGTTCGTGGTGCGAGCCCGATGAACGCCACTGACCTGCTCCGTTACGCGAGGGTCCACCGGGGTGCGGCGGTCCTGGCCGGGACCGCGGTGGTCGCCCTGCTGTCCGCGCTCTTCGGCGGCACCCACATCGCGCTGCCCTCACTAGGCAGCGGAGGCGTCACCACCGGCGTGCCCTACCGGCAGGAACTCCCGCTTCTGTCCGCGGTGTTCCTCTGCGCCGCCCTCGACGGAGCCATGTCCGCCCACGACGCGATGGGAGCGTCCGCGCTGCGTCGGCTGCGGGCCGTGTACTGCACGGCGCTGACCCTGACGGTGTGCGCCTTCTCGTTCGGAGCGGAGGCCCTCGCCAACGGTCCGGACTCCGGGGTCGTCTTCGTCCGGTCCGTCGTGATCTGGCTGGGGCTCGCCCTGGTCTCCGCCGAGCTGCTGGGGCCGCAGCTCGGCTGGGCCGTCCCGCTGGCCTCGGTCCTCCCGCTGGTCTGGTACCCCTCCACCTGGTGGGACTGGACGGCCCGGCCGGGCGCCGACCTCTTCAGCTGGACGGTCGCCGCGGTCGCCCTGGGCCTCGGCGTCACGGCGACGGCGGCGACTCCCTGGCGCCGGAAGGTCTTCCTCCGCCGGCTCCGTGGGCGGCCCTCGTGAGGTGCCCAGGCGTACGCGGCTCTGGTGGCGGCAGGAATCCGCCGGCATCAGGATCCGTCGGGATTGCGTTCGCGTCGGGATCGTTCGCGTCGGGATTGCGTTGGCGGAGGGATTAGGACGCCGTCAGGAGTTCGTCCATGTGCGGAGCAGTGTTTCGCGGGTTGAGGGGTTTGGGGTGGTGCCCTCGTGGTGGCGGCCCCAGTCCGCCATCGCCGACAGGGTCGTCAGGAGGGTCGCCGCGCCCTGCGTGAGGTGGGTGAGGAGGGCGAGGGAGAGGTCGTGCTCCGTGCGGGAGTAGCCCGTCGCCGCTGCCGTGTACACCGTCAGGTCCGTGTCGCCCTCGGCGCCCGAGACCCGCAGCGTCATCGTCGGGGCCTCGTCGCCGCCGCCCAGGCCCACCGTCAGCGCGAGGTCCACCAGGACGCCCACGTTGCGTTTCAGGGACTTCACGGGGGCGTCCTCGACGGTCAGGGCCCGGACGTCCTCCCAGGGCCACAGGCCCGCCTGCTTGTCCCCCAGGGCCAGCACGCCCTCCGGCGTCAGCCGCACCCCCGCGGCAAGACCCGAGGGCTTCGCGCCCACGTACACATCGCCCTCGGCGATCCAGAACAGTCCCACCATGGCCATGGCGAGTCCCCCGCTTTCCCGGCACCAGCATGCAGGGCAGCGCACGCCACGCACCGCACGTCACGCACTGCCAAAAAATCTTCGGTCGTCTCCGCAAACGCACGCCGGGGCCGGGAGGTTCCCCTCCCGGCCCCGGTCCGTACGGCACGGGAAACTACTGCTCGGACGTCCTCTTCGGACGCCACACCACCAGCGCGCTCGCCTGCTGCACGTCCTGGTACGGAACCAGGTCGCGGCGGTAGGACGCGTGGACCGCCGCCTCGCGCTGCTGCATCGCGGCGGCCGCGCCCTCCACGGCGCTGGAGAGCTCCACCACCCTCGCCTGGAGCGCGGCGACCTGGTTCTCCAGCTCGATGATGCGCTTGATGCCGGCGAGGTTGATGCCCTCTTCCTGCGACAACTGCTGCACCGTGCGGAGCAGTTCGATGTCGCGGGCGGAGTACCGCCGGCCGCGGCCCGCCGTGCGGTCCGGGGAGACCAGGCCGAGGCGGTCGTACTGGCGCAGGGTCTGCGGGTGGAGGCCGCTCAGCTGGGCGGCCACGGAGATGACGTAGACCGGCGTCTCGTCGGTCAGTTGGTACGCCCGCCCGAAATTGGACTGTCGACGACGGCCGTCCATCTCATGCTCCCTTCGCGGCCTGGAACAGTTCTGCCCGCGGATCGTCGTCCGCAGTCGCCTTGCGGTACGCCTCCAGGGCTTCCTTCGCCGCGTCGGAGAGTTCGGTCGGAACCGAGACCTCCACCGTCACGAGCAAGTCGCCCCGTGAACCGTCCTTGCGGACCGCGCCCTTGCCCCGCGCCCGCATCGTACGACCGTTCGGGGTGCCCGGGGGCAGCTTCAGGGTGACCGGCGGGCCGCCCAGAGTGGGGACCTTCACCTCGCCGCCCAGGGCCGCCTCGGTGAACGTCACCGGCACCGTCACGGTCAGGTTGTCGCCCTTGCGGCCGAAGACCGGGTGGGTGTCGACGTGCACCACCACGTACAGATCGCCGGCCGGGCCGCCCCGCTCTCCGGGGCCGCCCTTGCCGCGCAGGCGGATGCGCTGGCCGTCCGACACTCCCGCGGGAATGCGGACCTGCATCGTGCGCGAGGACTTCGCGCGGCCCGAGCCCTTGCAGACGTCGCACGGGTCCTGGGCGATGAGCCCACGGCCCTTGCAGTCCACGCAGGGGTCGGTCAGCGAGAACCCGCCGCCGCCTCCCCGCGTGACCTGGCCGGTGCCGACGCAGGTCGGGCACACACGCGGTGAGCCGTTCTTGTCGCCGGTGCCCGAACAGGCCTTGCAGGGAGCCTGGGAGGACATCCGGAGCGGGACCGTGGCCCCGTCCACCGCCTCCGTGAAGCTCAGCGTGACCTCGGACTCGATGTCCTGGCCGCGCCGGGGCTGCGTACGCGTGCCCGCGCCGCCCGCGCCCGTGCCGCCGCGGTTGAACAGCCCCCCGAAGACGTCGCCCAGACCGCCCCCGAAGCCGCCGCCCGCGCCGCCCGCTCCACCGCCGCCCGGGGCGCCGCCTCCGAAGAGGTCGCCCAGGTCGAAGTTGAACGAGCCGCCGCTGCCCGCGCCTCCGGGGCCTGCCCTGAAGCCGCCGTTGCCGAAGAGAGCACGCGCTTCGTCGTACTCCTTGCGCTTCTTGGGGTCTCCGAGGACGTCGTTCGCCTCGGAGATCTCCTTGAAGCGCTCTTCCGCCTTCGCGTTGCCCTTGTTGGCGTCCGGGTGGTTCTCGCGGGCGAGTTTCCGGTACGCCTTCTTGATCTCGGCCTCGGTGGCGTCCTTGGGGACGCCGAGGACCTTGTAGTAGTCCTTCTCGATGAAGTCCTTGGTGCTCATCCTCGACGCCCCTCCTCTCGCTTCACCAACAAAACGGTCCCATCAGCCCTCGTCGGGGCCACCGGTCTCCTTGTCCTCCGCCGTGTCGGCGGAGTCCGTGGAAGCAGCGGCCGCAGCCTCGTCCGTGGCGCCCTTGACCGTCTGCGCGCCCGGCTGCGGCTCGGCGACGGCCACCCGCGCGGGGCGGATGGTGCGCTCACCGATGCGGTAGCCCGGCTGCAGGATCGCGACGCACGTCGTCTCGGTGACGTCCGGTGCGTACGAGTGCATGAGTGCCTCGTGGATCGTCGGGTCGAAGGGCTCGCCCTCCTTGCCGAACTGCTGAAGGCCCATCTTGGCGACGACCGTCTCCAGCGCCTCCGCGACCGACTTGAAGCCGCCGACCAGCTCGCCGTGTTCACGGGCGCGGCCGACGTCGTCGAGGGTCGGGAGGAGCTCGGACAGGAGGTTCGCCGCGGCGATCTCCTTGACCGTGACCTTGTCCCGCTCCACCCGGCGGCGGTAGTTCTGGTACTCCGCCTGGAGCCGCTGGAGGTCCGCCGTGCGCTCGCCGAGCGCCGTGCGCACCTGGTCCAGCTGGGCGATCAGACCGACGTCCTGGGCGGACGGGCCGGACTGAGCCGACTGCTGGCCCGACTGGGCCGATGCCTTGTTTGCGTCCCCGGCCGGGGCCGCCGGGCCCTCCTCGTGGGAGGGCTCGGCGGCCTGCGGCGCCGCGTCATCAGGGGTGGCGCCGGAGGGGACGTCAGGCTTCTCGGCGTTCTCGCCGAAGCCCGGAGTCTCCTCGGTCATGCGGCGCCGCCCTTCGTGTCACCGGGCTTCTCGTCGTCGACGATCTCGGCGTCGACGACGTCGTCGTCCTTGTCCTTGGACATGTTCGGGGCCTCAGCGCCCTCTGCGCCCGGGGCCGCGCCCTCGGCACCGGCGGCCTGCGCGTCCGCGTACATGGCCTGGCCGAGCTTCTGCGAGACGGCCGCGACCTTCTCGGTGGCCGTGCGGATCTCCGCCGTGTCCTCGCCCTTGAGCTTCTCCTTCAGCTCTTCGACGGCGGACTCGACCTCGGTCTTCACGTCACCGGGGACCTTCTCCGCGTTGTCCGCGAGGAACTTCTCGGTCTGGTAGACGAGCTGCTCGCCCTGGTTGCGGGACTCGGCGGCCTCGCGGCGCTTGTGGTCCTCGTCCGCGTACTGCTCGGCCTCCTGGCGCATGCGGTCGACCTCGTCCTTCGGCAGCGAGGAGCCGCCGGTGACGGTCATCTTCTGCTCCTTGCCGGTGCCGAGGTCCTTGGCCGTCACGTGCATGATGCCGTTGGCGTCGATGTCGAAGGCGACCTCGATCTGCGGGACGCCGCGCGGGGCCGGCGGCAGGCCCGTGAGCTCGAACATCCCGAGCTTCTTGTTGTACGCCGCGATCTCGCGCTCGCCCTGGTAGACCTGGATCTGGACGGACGGCTGGTTGTCCTCGGCCGTCGTGAAGATCTCGGAGCGCTTGGTCGGGATCGTGGTGTTGCGCTCGATGAGCTTGGTCATGATCCCTCCCTTGGTCTCGATGCCGAGGGACAGCGGGGTGACGTCGAGGAGCAGGACGTCCTTGACCTCGCCCTTGAGGACACCGGCCTGGAGCGCGGCGCCGATGGCGACGACCTCGTCCGGGTTCACGCCCTTGTTGGCGTCCTGGCCGCCGGTCAGCTCCTTGACGAGCTCCGCGACGGCGGGCATACGGGTGGAGCCACCGACGAGAACGACGTGGTCGATCTCGGAGAGCTGGATGCCCGCGTCCTTGATGACGTTGTGGAACGGCGTCTTGCAGCGCTCCAGGAGGTCGGACGTGAGCTGCTGGAACTGGGCGCGCGTGAGCTTCTCGTCCAGGTGCAGCGGGCCCTCGGCGGACGCCGTGATGTACGGCAGGTTGATCGTGGTCTCCGTGGAGGAGGACAGCTCGATCTTGGCCTTCTCGGCCGCCTCGCGCAGGCGCTGGAGCGCCATCTTGTCCTTGGAGAGGTCCACGCCGTGGCCGTTGTTGAACTGCTTGACCAGGTAGTCGACGACGCGCTGGTCCCAGTCGTCACCACCGAGGTGGTTGTCGCCGTTCGTGGCCTTCACCTCGACGACGCCGTCGCCGATCTCCAGGAGGGACACGTCGAAGGTGCCGCCACCGAGGTCGAAGACGAGGATCGTCTGGTCGTCCTTGTCGAGGCCGTACGCGAGGGCGGCGGCCGTCGGCTCGTTCACGATGCGCAGGACGTTCAGGCCCGCGATCTCGCCGGCCTCCTTGGTGGCCTGGCGCTCCGAGTCGTTGAAGTACGCCGGGACGGTGATGACCGCGTCGGCCACCTTCTCGCCCAGGTACGACTCCGCGTCGCGCTTCAGCTTCTGCAGGATGAACGCCGAGATCTGCTGGGGGTTGAACCCCTTGTCGTCGATGTCCACCTTCCAGTCGGTGCCCATGTGGCGCTTGACCGACCGGATGGTCCTGTCGACGTTGGTGACCGCCTGGCGCTTGGCCACCTCGCCGACCAGCACCTCGCCGTTCTTCGCGAAGGCGACGACGGACGGCGTGGTCCTGGCGCCCTCGGCGTTGGTGATGACGGTGGGCTCGCCGCCTTCAAGAACGCTGACGACAGAGTTAGTCGTGCCCAGGTCGATGCCGACCGCACGTGCCATTTCGATTCCTCCAGATGTACTTCTTGAGTGGATCTGACTCAAGGATGCATGGTCGCTGCGCTGGCGTCAACAGAACTGAGTCGAGGAGGCTCAAGTCTTATCTCGCGCTTACGCGCAAGTCGGGGCTTCACCTGCGGTACCGGCTCTCGACCGCGGGCCCGTCGTGGCTTGTCGCGCAGTTCCCCGCGCCCCTTCGGGGGCACTCCCTCGCGTCGCGACGCGGCAAGGGTTGCCTGAGCGACGCAGATCACCGCCTCGCTGGCTACAGTGCGGCTGAGTAAGTGGGTAGTCTCAGACGGACTGCATAAGTTACCGCTTAGTAATAGTTCGCCTCGCAGGCCCGAGGAGCCCCCAAATGCAACTCGCCGCGATCATCGTGTCGCTGGTCCTAATCGCGGTCGGCGTCGCGCTGTTCGGCCGTGCCATCGTGCAGATCTACCGGTTCATGCGGCTCGGACAGCCCGTGCCCGCCGGTCTGCGGACCGACAATCCCTGGCAGCGCGCCCTCACCGTGGTCAAGGAGTTCCTCGGCCACACGCGCATGAACAGGTGGGGCATCGTCGGCTTCGCGCACTGGTTCGTGGCGGTCGGCTTCTTCTCGCTGCTGCTGACGATCGTGAACGCCGTCGGCCAGCTCTTCAAGGCCGACTGGATGCTGCCGATCATCGGCGAGTGGGCGCCGTACAACGTCTTCGTCGAGTTCATCGGCACCATGACGGTGCTCGGCATCCTCACGCTGATCGTCATCCGCCAGCTGAACCGCCCCGACAAGCCGGGGCGCAAGTCCCGCTTCGCGGGCTCCAAGACCGGCCAGGCGTACTTCGTCGAGACCGTCATCCTCATCGTCGGCGTCTGCATCTTCACGCTGCACGCCCTCGAGGGTGCCCAGCACCACGTCGACGGCTACGAGGCCTCGTTCTTCATCTCGTACCCGTTCGTCTCCTGGTTCGAGGGGATGGACACCTCCACCCTCCAGAACCTCACGTACTTCTTCGCCGCGCTGAAGATCGCCACCTCGTTCATCTGGATGATCGTGGTCGCCCTGAACACCAACATGGGCGTCGCCTGGCACCGCTTCCTCGCGTTCCCGAACATCTACTTCAAGCGCGAGTCGAACGGCGCCGTGGCGCTCGGCGAGCTCCAGCCCATGACCTCCGGCGGCAAGCCGATCAACTGGGAGGACCCGGGCGAGGACGACGTCTTCGGCGTCAGCCAGGTCGAGCAGTTCTCCTGGAAGGGCCTGCTCGACTTCAGCACCTGCACCGAGTGCGGCCGCTGCCAGTCGCAGTGCCCCGCCTGGAACACCGGCAAGCCGCTCTCGCCGAAGCTCCTGATCATGTCGCTGCGCGACCACGCGCACGCCAAGGCCCCGTACCTGCTCGCCGGTGGCGGCAAGGACATGGAGGGCAACGAGAAGGCGAGCGAGGAGCAGCTCAAGGACGTTCCGGCCGCCGCCATCGCCGAGGCCGAGCGCCCCCTCATCGGCACCGCCGAGGAGAACGGCGTCATCGACCCCGACGTCCTGTGGTCCTGCACCAGCTGCGGCGCCTGCGTCGAGCAGTGCCCGGTGGACATCGAGCACATCGACCACATCGTCGACATGCGCCGCTACCAGGTGATGATCGAGAGCGCGTTCCCGTCCGAGGCCGGGACGATGCTCAAGAACCTGGAGAAGAAGGGCAACCCCTGGGGCCTGGCCAAGAAGCAGCGCCTGGAGTGGCTCAAGGAGCTCGACTTCGAGGTGCCGGTCGTCGGCAAGGACATCGAGGACCTCACCGAGGTCGAGTACCTCTACTGGGTCGGCTGCGCCGGCTCCCTGGAGGACCGGGCGAAGAAGACCACCAAGGCCTTCGCGGAGCTGCTCCACATGGCGGGCGTCAAGTTCGCGATCATGGGCGGCGACGAGAAGTGCACGGGTGACTCCGCCCGCCGCCTGGGCAACGAGCCGCTGTTCCAGCAGCTCGGCCAGGAGAACGTGATGGCGCTGAACATGGCGTTCGGCGAGGAGCTCGACGACGACGGCAAGGTCGTGCCCGAGTCGGCCAAGCCGAAGACCGCGAAGAAGATCGTCGCGACCTGCCCGCACTGCCTCAACACGCTCGGCAACGAGTACCCGCAGCTCGGCGGCGACTACGAGGTCATCCACCACACGCAGCTGCTCCAGCACCTCATCGACGAGGGCAAGCTGATCCCGGTGACGCCCGTCGAGGGCCTCATCACCTACCACGACCCGTGCTACCTGGGCCGGCACAACAAGATCTACACGCCCCCGCGCGAGATCATGTCCGCCGTCCCCGGCCTGCGCCAGCAGGAGATGCACCGCCACAAGGAGCGCGGCTTCTGCTGCGGTGCCGGTGGCGCGCGGATGTGGATGGAGGAGCGGATCGGCAAGCGCATCAACACGGAGCGGGTCGACGAGGCGCTCAGCCTCAACCCCGACATCGTGTCGACCGCCTGCCCGTTCTGCCTGGTGATGCTCACCGACTCGGTCAACGGCAAGAAGAACGACGGCAAGGCCCCGGAGTCCCTCCAGGTCGTGGACGTCGCGCAGCTGCTGCTCGACTCCGTGAAGACCCCGGTGGACCCCGCGGGCGCGGCCGAGACCGCGGACGAGCCGGAGCCCGAGCCGGTCAAGTAACGCCCGCGGCCGACCCCCGCGACACGGCTCTCAGGCCGGTTCCGCCCTCGGGGCGGGACCGGCCTTTCGTGTCCCGCGGAAGGGGGGCATCATGTGCTGGTTGTTGTCGGATGGGGCGGGCGGGGTGGGTGAGAGGCATGCGCAGTGCCGGAATACGTGGCGTGCGACGGGCGCGGCGCGGCGGTGTCGCCGGTACGGCCGCCGTGGTCGGCTGCGCGCTGCTGCTCGCCGGGTGCGGGGGCGGCGACGACGGCTCCGGCAAGGCCGATGCCCGGCACCGGCCCGTCAGCATGGCGGGCAAGGGCGCGGCGCAGCTGCCCGTCCCGCGCGGTGACGGCAGCAAGGTCGACGACGACTTCAACGGTGACGGCGCCCCCGATCTCGTGCTCGACGATCTGGCGCACCCCGACCACGGCGACGACGCGGGCATCGGCGTCGTCTACGGCTCCGAGAGCGGACTGCGGCCCGGTGCGCGGCAGTTGCTGAGCGCGCGGGCCAACGGGGCGCGCACGAAGGGGGAGCTGCCCGCCTCCTTCGAGTCGGAGGCCTCCTGCGACCTCGACAAGGACGGCTTCACCGACCTGCTGGTCTCCACCGACCCGCCGTACGACGGCATCGGCCGGCCGCCCGTGCCGCTCCAGATCCTCTTCGGGTCGCCCCAGGGCCTGAAGGGCAAGGCCGTGAAGCTGAAGGTGCCCGCGCAGGCACGTTTCGGCAACGACTGGCCGGACCAGCCGGTGTGCGGGGACTTCGACGGGGACGGGGCGAGTGATCTCGTCCTGCACGCGAGCGGGGCCCGGCTCACCTTCCTGCGCGGGCCCTTCGAGCGGAGCGGTGCGCCGCGGGCGGCGGGCAAGCCGCTGACCGCGCCCGGCAACGATCTCGTCACCGGCAGGGCCACGGACGTCGACGGCGACGGTTACGACGACGTGCTCGTCCGGAAGGCGGCCGACGCGTCGGGCGCCGCCTCCAGCGCGCTCGTCCTGGGCGGTCCGAAGGGCCCCGCCGAGACCGGGGTGCTCTTCCCCGCGGGCACGGACACCGCGTTCGGGCGCTTCGGCAAGGGCAAGGGGATGGACGCGGCCCTCGCGGGGCCGAAGGGGGTCGCCCTCCGCTACGACGTGCCGGGCACCCTGCGGGGCACGCTGGAGGCGAAGAACGTCGCCGTGGACACGGGGGACCTGGACGGGGACGGCCTGAGCGAGCTCGTCCTGAGCGGGGGCGGCAGCGGGAGCGGGGGCGCCGCCGGGGAGGTCCGGGTCTTCCGGGGCCGCACGGCGGGCCTCGACACGAACGCCTCGGCGCTCGTGAACCCCTCCGCGGAGGGCACCACGGAGGTCCTGCGCATCGAGGACTTCGACGGGGACAAGCGGGCCGACCTGATCCTGCGGACGTACCGGGGGGACGGCGAGGACACGATCGGGGTCTACCCGGGAACACGGACCGACCTGGTGTCGCGCAAGCCGCGGCTGACGTTCTCCAGCGCGGAGATCCAGGCGCTGGGCGAGGGCGGCTGAGAGGTACGGGGCCTTCGGCGGGGGCTTAGGGGGCTGGTGGTTACCGGGCCCGGCTGCGGGTGCCCTCGGGGGGGGCTTCGGGGGCTGGCGGCTGCGGGCGTGCTCGGGGGGGCTTCGGGGCTGGTGGTTGCCGGCCACGGCTGCGGGTGCCCTCGGGAGGCTTCGGGGGCTGGTGGTTACCGGGCCCGGCTGCGGGTGCCCTCGGGGGGCTTCGGGGGGTGGCGGCTGCGGGCGTCCTCGGGGGGCTTCGGGGCTGGCGGTTGCGGGTGCCCTCCGGGGGGCTCGCGGGGCGGGGTGGTTGGCTCCCTCGCGTTTACCCGGGGGACGTCGTCGCACAACCATTCGTACGCCTCGCCCGTCACACCCCCGGAAGCCATCGCCACTCCCGGGAGTCCCACGTGCGCCTTCGAAACCTTGCCGTCGCCGCCAGTGTCGCCGCCCTCGCCGGGGCAGGCCTGACGCTGCCCCTCGCGGGCACGGCGAGCGCCGCGTCGACCCTCAAGGACGACTACAACGGTGACGGTTACCGCGACCTGGCGATCGGCACGCCCCGGTCCAACTCCGTCACGGTGACCTTCGGTTCGGCCTCCGGGGTCTCCGAGCGCCGCTCCGTCACCGTCACCCAGGACACGGCCGGCGTTCCCGGAGTCACCGAGGCCGAGGACGAGTTCGGCGAGAACATCACCAGCGCCGACACGAACGGCGACGGTTACGCCGACCTGATCGTCGGCGCTCCCGGCGAGCAGGTCGAGGGCAAGCCCTCCGGTTCCGTCACCGTCATCAAGGGCGGCAAGAACGGCTTCACCTCCGGCGCCCACGTCCTGAACGCCCCCGCGGACACCGCGGGCCGCTTCGGCGAGGCCACCACCTGGAACGACCTGGACACCGACGGCTCGCCCCAGCTGGCCGTGATCAGCGGCGACAACTGGTGGTTCTACACCGGCGCGGAAGGCAGGCCGTACGGCCTGGAGGTCGACTTCATCCCCGAGGGCGCCCACCTCGACGGCATGGTCGCGGGCCACTTCAAGTACAAGGACGTCTACGGCTTCGTCCTGTACGGCGAGCGCGCGGACGGCGGCGCCTACACCGCGTTCATGAGCGGCGGCGTCGGCGACTACGGCTACCAGGCCGAGGTCCTCGCCGAGGGCGGCGACCGTACGGCCACGCGTGACGCGGCGACCGCCGGGGACGTCGACGGCGACGGCTACGACGACCTGATCACCGGAAACTCCAGCGCCACGAGGGGCGGTTCGGTCACCGTGCGGCTCGGCGGCGACCGGAAGTTCGGCGCCCCCGTGACGTACGACCAGGCCAGTACGGGCATCCCCGGCGCCGACGAGGCGGACGACGGCTTCGGCGCGTCCGTGGCCGCGGGTGACGTCACCGGCGACGGCCTCGTGGACCTCGCGGTGGGCGCGCCCGGCGAGGAGGTCGGCACGGTGGACGGCGCGGGCAGCGTGACGCTCCTCAAGTCCACCGGGGGCAAGTTCACCTCGGGCAAGGCCTGGCACCAGGAGACCGCGGGCGTGCCCGGCGTCGCCGAGGCGGGCGACAGCTTCGGTACGTCCGTGCGCCTGAAGGACATCAACAAGAACGGCAAGGCGGACCTGGCCGTGGGCGCGTCCGGCGAGGACATCGGCACGAAGGTGGACGTCGGCGCCGTCTGGGTCCTGCGCGGCACGTCGACGGGCCTGACGTCGTCGTACGCGGCTTCCTTCAACGGGACCGACTTCGGGCTCGGCGGGGTGAGCTTCGGCACGACCCTGCGGTGACCGCCGGGGGCGGGACTTGATCAACACCCCCAACCCCCGTCCCCCGTACAACCCTTGCCCCCCTCCGCGAGTCTCCCGTTCGCCAACAAGGTGTGATGCCAGGGCCAAGGCCCGGTAAACACGCCCCACCGGCACCCCATCGACTGCGGATGTCCGCCAGGCATCCCCGCACGCAGCAGGAGACCGACGGAATGCCCAAGCACAAGCGCACTTCCCCCCTCCCCCGTTCCAGACGCGGCCGCCTCGCGGCGGCTACGGCCACCGCCGCCGCGCTGACGGGCGGACTCCTCACCCTCACGGCCACCACGGCGACGGCCGCGCCCGCCGCGGCCGTCCAGCCGGACGACGCCGACTTCAACGGCGACGGCACGGCCGACCTCGCCACCTCCGCGCCGCACGCCGGCGTGGGCGGCAAGGACAGGGCGGGCCAGGTCGTCGTCACGTACGGCGGCGCCGAGCAGCGCCACGTCGCCTACAGCCAGAACAGCGCGGGCGTGCCCGGCACCGCCGAGGCGGGCGACGTCTTCGGCGCCGACACCGCGTACGGCGACTTCGACGGCGACGGCTACGACGACCTCGCCGTCGGCGCCGTCGGCGAGGACGTCGGCACGGACGTCGACGGCGGCACCGTCCAGATCCTGTGGGGCTCCCCGAGCGGCCTCTCCGGCGGCGCGACCGTCGCGGACCCGCGCCCCACCAAGCACGACCGGTTCGGCGGGCCCCTCCAGGCGGGCGACTTCGACGGCGACGGCAAGGACGACCTCGCCGTCGGCGCCGCGTCGGGCGCCGCGACCCTCGACGTCTTCGACGGCGGCTTCAGCCGTACCGGGAAGGCCGGCGACCACTACACCGTCCTGCCGCCCATCATCAGCGGCGACGACGCGGGCGCCTTCAACCTGCACTCCGGTGACGTCAACGGCGACGGCAAGGACGACCTGATCGTCGACGGCTTCTCCACCGGCGACGGCTACAACGCCAACCTCTGGCTGCCCGGCAGCGCGAACGGCGTCACGACGGAGGGCGTCCAGCGCCTGCCCGCCGGTTACATCACCGACGTCGGTGACACGGACGGCGACGGCTTCGGCGACGTCATCATCGGCCTGACCTGGGACGAAGGCATCGCCGGCGCCAACAAGGGCGGCACGGTGTACGTCGTCAAGGGCAACCCGAACGGCCCGTACGGCGGCAGCCAGGCCATCACCCAGGACTCGCCGGGCGTGCCGGGCGGCGGCGAGAACGGCGACAACTTCGGCGGCGAGCTCGACCTCGGGGACATCAACGGCGACGGCCACCTCGACCTGGTCGTCGGCACCCCCGGCGAGGACCTGGACGGCGTCGCCGACGCGGGTTCCATCACCGTCATCTACGGCGCGGCGGACGGTTCCGGCCTCTCCACGGCGGGTGCCGTGATGTACAGCCAGGACACCCCGGGCGTCCCCAACACCAACGAGAAGAACGACTTCTTCGGGTCCGACGTCCACGTCGACGACCTGAACGCCGACGGCCGGGGCGACGTCTCCGTCGGCACGCAGGGGGAGAACGGCTCCAACGGCGCGGTCTACACCCTGGACGCCCTGCCGGACGGCAGCCTCGCGGGCACCTCGGGCACGTACACCTCGACGGTCGGCATCTCGTCCGCGGGCACCCCGCGCTTCGGCACCAACTTCGCCGACTGACCGAGCGGCGACCTCTCCGCGCCACCGGGCCCGCGCATCCCGTGCCGCGGGCCCGGCCCTCACCCTGCCCCTCACCGACCCCTGACCGAGCGCGCGGGACATGCGCGCGAGAGCAACCCTTGCCCCACCTCATATGTCACACAGGTGAGCCGGCGCAGCCGGCCCGCCACGTCTGACATCCCGCCGACTCTCCTAGTCCAGCAACAGTTGGAGGCCCTCGTGCCCCTGCACGCCCGCACTCTCGCCCTGGCCGCCGCCACCGCTCTCGCCGCCACCGGGCTCTCCCTTCCCCTCGCCGTCACCGCGAGCGCCGCGCCCGCCGCGCCCGCCGCCGTGCCGCTCGCCAGTGACTTCGACGGGGACGGGTACGAGGACCTCTTCGTCGGTGTGCCCAGCGGGAGCGTCGGCGGGAAGGCCAAGGCCGGGTACGTGAGCGTCGTGTTCGGGGGGCCCGACGGGCCCGGCCCGCACAGCGTGCGGCGGATCACGCAGGCCACCGTCGAGGTGCCCGGCACCCCGGAGGCCGGTGACCGGTTCGGCGGCTCCGTCGCCGCCGCGCACGTCGACGACGACCAGTACGCCGACCTCGTCATCGGCGCCCCCGGCGAGGACATCGACGGCAAGGCCGACGCCGGTTCCGTCACCGTCCTGTACGGCACCGGCGACGGCTTCGCCGTGGCCAACACCGCGGGCCGCGGCGAGAAGGCCGGGGACGCGTACGGAAACGCCCTGGTCGCCGCCGACTTCACCGGTGACACGGACGTCGACCTCGCGATCGGCGGCAAGGACAAGGTCGTCGCGAACTTCAACCCGCTGGCCGCCGACACGCAGCCCCTCATGGCCGACCGCATGGGCGGCCGCGCCCCCGTCATGGCCACCGGCGACTTCGACACCGACGGCCTGCCCGACCTCGCCCTCGCCTACTACACGAAGAACCAGCCCTACACCCAGTCCCACCTGCGCCTCTACGGGTGGAACAAGGACGAGGGCTCCATGGCCAACTTCTGGAACAACTCCAACGGCGCCGCGAACGCCCTCGCCTCGGGCGACTTCGACGGCGACGGGTACGACGACCTCGCCCTCGGCAACTGCCGCGAGATCGCCGACGAGAACATCGACGACCCGTGCGGCCCGGAGAAGCTCACCAAGGGCGGCGGCGTCCACATCCGCTTCGGCGGCCCGAACGGCAGCTTCGGCTGGGAGCAGCAGACGTTCAACCAGGACACCGCGGGCATGCCCGGCGTCGCCGAGACCGGTGACGGCTTCGGCGACGCGCTGGCCGCGGCGGACATCGACGGCGACGGCCACGACGACCTGATCGCGGGCGCCCCCGGCGAGGCCGTCGGCAGCCTGGCGAAGGCGGGCGGCGTCACCGTCCTGAAGGGCGGCGAGATGGGCCTTCTCGACCCGGCCGGGGCGGCGAACCCGGGCACGCGCGCGTACACGCAGAACAGCCCCGGCATCCCGGGGGTCGCCGAGACGGGTGACCTCTTCGGGGCGGCGCTCGCCTTCGGTGACCACGACGGGGACGGCGTCCCGGACCTGTCCGCCGCCGCGCCCGGCGAGGACTCCGCGTCGGGCGGCGTCTGGGACCTGCCCGGGGCCGCGCCCGAGGCCACCGCCGTCACGCCGAAGTCCCTTGGCCAGCCCGCCTCCTTGGACCCGGAGGCGTACGGAGCGGTGCTGGGTCACTAGAGGGGTATCCGGCGACACCGGGACCCTGGGGATAACCCCCTCAGGGTCCCCTAGGGGTTGTCACAGGTCAGCGGCAAAGCCGCTCTCCTCCCGAGGAGGGACGACCCGGGCCCTCCAGACCAGGTACGTTCGATTCGTGGCTGGATTCAGGATCGGACGCGGCCGGGACAACCGCACCCCGCAAGCGCGACCCCAACAACGACCGCGGCAGGAGCCGTACGGGCAGCAGGCCCCGTACGGCTACCCTCAGCCGCCCTCGCAGCAGCAGTACGGCAGGCAGCAGCCGCCGTACGGCCAGGGCCAGGGCGGCCAGGGCCAGGGCGGATACGGCGGACAGCAATGGCCGCAGGCGGGCGGCAACCACGGCAACCACGGCGAGCCGGAGTACTTCGGCGGGCCGGGAGACCCGGGGCACGGAGGCCAGGGCGGCGGTTTCGATCCGTACGCCGCCAACAACCCCGGTCACACCCAGGCCTTCTCCGTGGGCGAGGACCCGTACAACCAGGGCGGCACCTACCGCGCGGGCCAGACCGCCGCGCCGCCCGTGGGCCCGCGCCTGCACTGGAAGGACCTCCTGCGCGGCATCGTGCTGCGGCCGGGGCCGACCTTCCTCCAGATGCGGGACTACGCGATGTGGGCCCCGGCCGTCCTCGTGACGTTCCTCTACGGCCTGCTGGCGATCTTCGGCTTCGACGGCGCCCGCGAGGACGCCATCAAGGCCACCCTCTCCACGGCCGTTCCGTACGTCCTCACGACGGCCGTCGCGATCACGATCAGTGCCTTCATCCTGGGCGTGGTCACGCACACCCTCGCCCGCCAGCTCGGCGGCGACGGCGCCTGGCAGCCGACGGTCGGCCTCTCCATGCTGATCATGTCCATCACGGACGCGCCCCGCGTGGTCGTCGCGATGTTCCTCGGCGGCGGCCAGCCCTTCGTCCAGCTGCTCGGCTGGGCGACCTGGATCGCGGCGGGCGCGCTGCTCACGGCGATGGTGAGCAAGTCCCACGACCTCCCGTGGCCGAAGGCCCTGGGAGCGGCATCGATCCAGCTCCTCGCCATCCTGGCGATCATCAAGCTCGGCACGTTCTAGACCGTTCCGGAACGGTCTAGGCCCACCCGCAGAGGGCCCCCGCGGATCACTCCGCGGGGGCCCTCTGCGTGCACGGCCGCACCTCAGGCGTCAAGAACCTGCCCATCCCGCCGCACCACGGGCGGCTCGACGCTCCACGGGAAGTTGATCCAGTCGTCCGTGCGCTTCCAGACGTATTCGCATTTCACCAGGGACTGGGACTTCTCGTAGATGACCGCCGAGCGGACCTCGGCCACGTGGTCGAGGCAGAAGTCGTGCACCAGCTTCAGCGTCTTGCCGGTGTCGGCGACGTCGTCCGCGATCAGGACCTTCTTGTCGGTGAAGTCGATCGCGTTCGGGACCGGGGCCAGCATGACGGGCATCTCCAGGGTCGTGCCGACCCCGGTGTAGAACTCCACGTTGACCAGGTGGATGTTCTTGCAGTCGAGCGCGTACGCGAGCCCGCCCGCGACGAAGACGCCACCGCGGGCGATGGAGAGGACGACGTCGGGCTGGTAGCCGTCGTCGGCGATCGTCTGCGCGAGCTCCCGCACAGCGCCGCCGAACTTCTCGTACGTAAGGTTCTCGCGCACGTCACTCATGCTGGATGTCACACCTGTGTCCGATGGAAATTGAGGAAGGAACGGGAGGCGGTGGGCCCCCGCTGTCCCTGGTAACGCGACCCGTACCGCTCCGAGCCGTAGGGCGACTCGGCGGGCGAGGTCAGCCGGAACATGCACAGCTGGCCGATCTTCATGCCGGGCCAGAGCTTGATGGGCAGCGTCGCCAGATTCGACAGTTCGAGGGTGACGTGCCCGGAGAAGCCGGGGTCGATGAAGCCGGCCGTGGAGTGGGTCACGAGGCCGAGGCGGCCCAGGCTGGACTTCCCCTCCAGCCTGCTGGCGAGGTCGTCGGGGAGGCTGATGATCTCGTACGTCGAGGCGAGCACGAACTCGCCGGGATGCAGGATGAACGGCTCGTCGCCCTCGGGCTCCACCAGGCGCGTGAGGTCGGCCTGCTCGACGGAGGGGTCGATGTGGGGGTAGCGGTGATTCTCGAACACCCGGAAGAACCGGTCGAGCCGCACGTCGATGCTGGAGGGCTGCACCATGGATTCGTCGTACGGATCGATCCGTACTCGTCCGGCGTCGATCTCGGCCCGGATGTCCTTGTCTGAGAGAAGCACGCACCGAGGATACGCAGAGCGTGCGGGCCCGCCCCAATCGGACGGGCCCGCACGCTGCGGTTCTGCTCTTCCCCGCGCCCCGGCTACCGCTTCTGCGACGCGACCGGCACGGCATGCCGCAACCGGGCGCAGCGTGGACAGCGGATGAGACGACCGGGTCCGAGCCGGTCGGCCTTCTGCATCGGGAACGAAGCAGTGCTGAACACGTGCCCTTCGGCACATCGGACGACGGTGCGCTCCATCAAGTCCTCGAGTCCCTTCCCCAAAGCCGTGGTTGACCTCGCAGCGTCCCGCACTCTGTTCGTACGCGAGCTGACGACGAAAGGTCACATTACGGGACGAAAGGGGCGCCCCTCCAGGCGGCACTCCGGTCCTTCACCGTACGCCCCAACTCCCGCGTCCCGCTGCGCCATCCATGTCCCGGACAGCACGCAGGCCCCGCGGCAAAAGCGCCCGGGGCCTGGGATGAGGTAGAGTGTGCGACGTTACGACACCGCCACAGACGGTGTCTTTCGCGGGTGTAGTTTAGTGGTAGAACATCAGCTTCCCAAGCTGAGAGTGCGAGTTCGATTCTCGTCACCCGCTCCATATGAGACCCCCAGGTCATGGACCCGGGGGTTCTTTGTTGCCCGGATGCTCCGGGCGGGTTGGCGGCCCGCGCACCACAACCGCACCACTAGGCCGTCACCCCGCACCGCTAGTGGATCGCAGGCAAGATCGGCGGCAGGCCCAGCTCCTTCGCCGTTGCGCGCAAAATCTGCTTGCGCGGCTTGCCATTGATCATCTGGTCGAGAGCCCTCCCCGCCCACACCAGGCACATGGCAAGGGTTGCTTCCACCACAGATGCATCGCCGCGCTTGGGCACGGTGCGCAGGCTGGGAGGCTTAGACCTCCACTCGATGAAAGCAGAGGCACTCACAGCACTGGGGTGAGCGTAGCCACAGAGATAGCGATAGACCGAGTAGAGCTCCCGCTTGGAATCGATCTCGTCACACTGAGCCTGGAACCTCCGAAAGATCTCGCTCTCGTCGGTCTTCTCCACTGGCGCATTCAAGATCGCATCCATGAGGTCCTGCGGGACATTGAAGCCCTTTTGCATGTCCTGCGCCGCGTTCCGGTTAGATCGCGTTCCCTCAGCGAACACCCCCAGCGCGGCGTCGTCCCCCTTTTGTGAGAGCCAGTGCAAGCTAACGGTGGTTTCCACCATGGTGCGCAGTAGGATCAACGCCTCGTGCCGATGTCCGCAATCGACAAGACGCAGGGATGCTTCAGCAAGGCGGTGGACTTCAGTGCACCAGCCGTGCCCCAGAAGCACAGATCGGTACTTGCGCTGCTTCGTCTCAATCGGTCGGGCCGCCTTGTAATCAGCAATCAGCTTCTCAGCGGCCTCACGGTACTGCTGTGCACTCACACTGCTCATGTGTCTTCCCGTCCCGAAACAGGACGACAATGCTAGTCGTACCGCCCAGACGGTGCGAGATCTTTTGACCACACAACTCTGTCTCACACGCGCCTCGTTCGAGTCTCATCACGCGGTCCCTTCGCACGCTCGGCACGTACCAAGCTGTCTAGGCCTGCTGCTACGTCGCGCTGCCGCCCCTCGTCAGAATGCTGATAGCCGAGCGCGGCCTTTTCCGACGACTGCCCGGCGCGGACCATCGTGTCCTTGAGCGTGGCGCCCGAGCGGGTCGTCAGCGTGTGTCCCGTGTGGCGGAGGTCGTAGAACCGGAAGTCGTCGGGCAGGCCCACCGCGGCACGAGCCCGCCGCCACTTGCGCCCGAAGCTGGTGCGCCGAAAGGGCGCCCCCTTCTCACCCACGAAGAGCAGCCCATCGGGCCCCTTGGCCTTCTCCGTGTACCAGTCGAGGTGCCACTCCGCCTCACGACGGAGGAACTCGGGGAGGACGACGACGCGGGCACCAGCCTCGGACTTGGTGGGGCCGGGAGCGCGTCTCCCGTTGATGCCCCGCAGACAACAGCCCATGGCCGTGCCACTGTCGTGCCAGAACGGGCGGGGACTCAGGGGGACCCCGTGGCAACGACAGTGCAGGCGCGTGGACTTGCGACAGAGACTGTCTTCGCAGGTCATCTCAGTAACCGCCCAACCTCGCTCCTAAAGCGGTGTTGACAGAGCCCTGCCTTCGCAGGCTCAACATCTATCGGCCGCTCGACCAAGACCCGGCCGATGTCACAGGTGCCTGACATGCTACGAGCAGTAGACAGAGACAGAGGGGGGCCTGTGTCCGTACCGAGTAAGTGGAAAATTGCGCAGCACTGGAACGAAAGCCCGAGAAGGGAGGAATTCGCACCTCACCTGTTGCTCGATGAGCCGTGTTGCTTCGCTTGCGGGTGGTTCTCAGAGCGATGGCAGCGGGCCACTGCCCAATCCTCATGGCAGCGCGCCAACCTCGAACGAGCCCACATCATCCCCAGCAGCCTCGGTGGACCAGACGACGCGAGCAACCTGCTCCTACTCTGTAAGCCTTGCCATCAAGAATCTCCAGACTGGGTGGACCCAGCCCAGATGGCTCGCTGGATCGCGACCAGAGAAGAGCGCCCCAGCAGGGAACTTGAGATTTTCATGGCTTGGTTTGCCGCAGCCGAGAAAGCTCCAGATTTCAAGGACGCCCTAGCCTCTGTCGTCGCGGAGGAGGGGGCAGCTGAGCGAGTGTCTGAGCTCCTTCAGGACCTCCTCGGCCGAGCAGGAACACACTTCGGCGTTGGGTTCAGCCAAGGCACGCGTGTCGCCGTGCTTCAGGCAGCTGCCGATGAGATCAACAGGCATGCTCAGCAGACAGGCTGGGAGGCTGATGAATCTCGGTCGGTTGACATCCAAGACTGACATCAACGCCTGCATACAGCAGCGATCGTGCGCGATCTCGCTCAGCCACAGCGCCCAGACAGTCTTACGGCCGAGCTGAGCCCTTGATCGAACTCCTTAAAGCGGGTGTCGCAGGTTCGAATTGGCCCTTAGCCGTTTCAGGCGCCGTGCCACTACGTCCCCTCGGCGTCCTCTCCAGCCCAAAATCACTCCGCCGACCTCGATCACGCCTCGCCGCGCCATTCGTAGTTTGGCTGCCGCGAAATAAAGGGAATGCGGCCATACTCTGTGTATTCTTTATCGATCCACATGGCGACTTCATGCTCAATGAAATCGAAGCACATTATGAGCGAATAGCTATCCATCTCAAGCAAGATGCGCGCATTTTCCTCTGGATCCCGCGTCGGGTCGAAGGTCGGACGGCCGCCACTTCCTATGAAGTCGAGATCGACTCTATCAACCTTTAGGTCGCTCGATGCAAATGATTCCTGACGCACCGTCTCCAGCGCGCAGGTCGTGACTGTTTGAAGGTAGCCGAGGCCCACCAGGTCACGCCTTAGCCAGCGTCGACACCGGGCATCGAAGGCTGACAATACGTTAATCCTGGTGACTTCCTCATTGTCGAGAAAAGGCGAGAAGCGTGCGATCTTTTGGAGAGCATCAATCGCCTCTTTAGCGGTGACGTGAAAGAACTCCCTACGACCATTGACTCGCTGATGCGAGAATTTCTCATGCAGGCGCTTCTCAACCTCTGCGCAGTCGGCAACTAGTTCGTCATAAGCAACGACGAAAGGCGTCGGGACTCCAGTATTACGGGAGAGATCACTTGCGCGCGCCTTGGAAGTTCCCCTAGTCAATCCGATTTTGACCAGGTCCGGGACGGATGAGTTCACGAGGATGTAGACATATCCGGCCGTCTGCTCAGGCTCGTCGGTCATGGTCATGTTGTAGCAGCAGGGACTGACAAGCCGCCTCGCCTGGGCATGCTGGGCTCGGTGCCAAGCCATGAGCAGACACCCGTACCAAGATCTTGACGGTTGAAGGCGCTGCTCCTTCAACAACCGCCTACGCACCACTACCGCACCAGATCGAGCGGGGAACAGCGGGGAACCACAGTGAACCTGGCCGCGCCCAACGAGGCTACGGACCATGCATTCGCCCAGGCCAGCGTTCAAAGTGGCTCCAAAGGGCCGCAGCTTCCCAAGCTGAGAGTGCGAGTTCGATTCTCGTCACCCGCTCCATAGTTAAGGCCCAGGTCGGCGACCTGGGCCTTTTTGTTGTGCGCGGCATCCGCCGCTGCCTGGGGTCGTGGTTGAACCGGGTGTCAGAGGCTGCGGGCGGTGATGTCGCCCTGGGAGGTCGTCGCCTTGATGGCCAGGCCCGCACCGGCGCCGTCGGCGTTCTTCAGGGCGTTGTCGACGCGGCCGTAGGAGGTACCGGCGTCCAGGGAGGCGGAGACCCCCTGGGCGGCGACGACGGTGATGTCGCCCTGCTGGGTCGTCACCGCGAGGGTGCCGTTCGCGGCCTCGCCGACGTGGACGTCGCCCCGCTGGGTGCTGATCTCGCCCGAACCGTTCAGGCGGACGACCGTGATGTCGGCGTCGTGGCCGGTGAGGCGGACGCCCGCCGCCTCGTCGAGCTTGACCGAGCCGTGGCCGCCGTCAAAGGCGACGTGGCCGAGCCGGCCCACGCCCCGGAACTCCGCCGCGGCCGACTTCGCCTCGACGCCGGAGCCCGCGGGCAGCTGGACGGTGACCTCGACGGAACCGGCGTTGCCGACGAGGCGGTTCGTCGCCTCCGGGCCCTGGATCCGCAGGACGCCGTCGGTGAAGGTGACCTCGGTCTGCTCGGCCGTCCGCACGTCGCGGCTCTTGCCGGCGTCGGCGGGCCGGACCTCGACCACGGTGTCGGTCCGGTCGGCGCCGATGACCTGGATGCGGCCGGCGGGGATGTCGAGGACGGCCTGGACGGCGGCGGGGGTGGCGAACTTCTGCATGGTGGTTCTCCTTCTCCGGTGGGGCGCGCCCTGTTGGCGTGCGCTTTCCGATGAAGGAAAAGCTACGTTGCATTCACCGATCCGACAACACTGTTGTTGCGCCGAAAATCGATAACAGCAGGTGGCAGTAGGAAAGTTGATGCAATGGTCTTGCGCTTAACGCAACGAACGCGCCCGCATTGCGTTGCAATGAAATGAAAGTGAACGCTATAGTCGGGCGCATCAGCCACCACCGGGCCCCTCACGAGACCGTTTCCGGGGCCATGAAGGAGACCGCGATGCCGGGAGGCAGGCTCACCCAGCAGGAACGCCAGCAGATCGCCCTGGGCCTGGCCGACGGCCACGCGTACGCCGAGATCGCCCGCCGCCTGGAGCGGCCCACCTCCACGGTCACGCGCGAGGTGACGCGCAACGGCGGCCCGGCCGGCTACCGCGCGGAAGTGGCCCACCGCGCCACCGAACACCGCGCCCACCGCCGCAAGAAGGCCGCGCCCCGTGACCATGGCCGGCGGTCCTCCCCGCAGCCGCACGGGCGCGACGCGGACGAAGTGCGCGCGTACGAGGAGGTGTTCACCGGCGTGATGACCGCTTCGGGCATGCCCACGATGATGTCCAGGGTGACGGCCAGCCTCATACTGACCGACTCCGGCAGCCTCACCGCGGCCGAACTCGCCGAGCACCTCCAGGTCAGCCCGGCGGCCATCTCCAAGGCGATCACGTTCCTGGAGAGCCAGGGCTTCGTCCGCCGGGAGCGCGGCGAAGGGCGACGCGAGCGTTACGTGGTCGACGACGACGTCTACTACCAGTCCATGATGGCCACCGCCCGCGCCACCGCCCAGGTCGTCGAGACCGCGCGCCAGGGCGTTCCGGTCCTCCGCGCCGGTACCCCGGCCGCCACCCGCCTCGAAAACATCGCCCGCTTCCTGGACTTCGTCTCCGAGAGCACGGCCCGCGCCGCCGAACAGGCCCGCGCCATCCTCCACACCAAGCCGGGGCAGACCCCGGACACCACCGACTGACCAAGGCGCACCCCCGCGCGCAAAACAGCAACAGGGCGGCGGCTCAGCGGCGGCCCAGACCCGGCCCGATGGCGGTTCAGCCCCGGCTCAGCGCCCTTCCGCACCAGTCGATGATCGCCGCGTTGACCAGCGCCCCCACCGCGACGGCCAGGACGACCATCGCGGTGCCGTCCGGCAGAAAGAGCAGCACGAAGCTGGCCGGGGCGGTCGCCAGGAGGGGGATGACGCCCGCCATGGACTCGTCCGACGTGTCGGTCACCGACACCACCAGGGCCCAGATCAACAGGGCGGCGCAGACCGCGAGGTAGCCGAGGGCGACGGCACGGCCCGGGGCGACGCGGCGGAAGAAGGGGACGGACATGGTGGGTGGTGTGCCTCTCGGTCGGTACGCGCGTCAGAGATGGGTGCCCGGCGGATTCGGGCGGGCCAGGCCCAGGTCGTAGGCGAGGATCGTGGCCTGGACGCGGTCGCGCAGGCCGAGCTTGCGCAGCAGGGCGTTCACGTGGGACTTCACCGTGCCGACGGTGATCCGCAGCTCCTGCGCGATCTCCGCGTTGTTCAGGCCCGACGCGAGCAGCGTCAGGACGTTGCGCTGGCTGCCGGTCAGGGTGGCGAGGTCCTGCTCACTCGCTCCGGGGCGGGCCCCGGACGCGTAGTGGCCGATCAGTCGGCGGGTCGCCGACGGGGCGAGCACGCTCTCGCCCGCCGCCACCACCCGGATGCCTTGCAGCAGTTCGGACGCGTGCACGTCCTTGAGCAGGAAGCCCGAGGCTCCCGCGCGCAGGGCGTCGAAGACGTACGCGTCGAGGTCGAACGTGGTCAGGACCAGGACCCGGGGCGCGTTCTCCTTGCCCGTGATGATCCGGGTGGCGGCGATCCCGTCCAGTTCGGGCATCCGTACGTCCATGACGACCACGTCGGGCGCCAGCTCGGCCGCGAGGCGCACCGCGTCGACGCCGTCGGCGGCCTCGCCGACGACCGTCATGTCGTCCTCGGCGTCGATCACCGCGGCGAACCCCGCCCGTACGATCCCCTGGTCGTCGACGACCAGCACCTTCAGGCTCATCGTCCAGCCCCCTCCTCTTCCCCGGCTTCCCCGGCTCCCCCGGCCTTCCCGGCTTCCCCGTCGGCCGGTGGCGTGAGCGGCAGCCGGAGACGGACCGTGCCCTCGGGAGACAGGGTCACGGTGCCGTCCAGCGCCTCCGCGCGCGCAGCGAGCCGCTCCCGTACGGCGGGTCCCGCGGACGGAGGCACTCCGGTGGCCGTCAGCGTCAACGTATCCCCGTCCGCGTCCAGGACCAGCACCGCGGGTGCCTCGCCGCTCGCCGCGAGCAGCGTCTCGGCGGCGTTGTAGGCGACCAGGTCCACACCGACGGGGAGGCGGTCCGGCACGCGGTCGGTCAGCCGCACCTCCACCTCACGGCCGCTCGCCCTGACCTGCCGGGCCAGCAGGTCCAGGGCCTGGAGGGTGGGCTGCGGACGCAACGCACCCGAAGCTCCGAGGCCCGCCGCGGCTCCCGAAGCCCCTGAGTTCCCTGAGTTCCCTGAAGCCTCTTCCTCGCGGACCGTGTCCAAAAGCGCGCGCATCGCCGCCAGGGCGTCCCGGGCACGCTCCGCCGTCGCCTCCAGCCTGCCCGCCTCCGCTTCCGCGACCATGTCCGCGGTCCGCGCGAGGACCGTGGTCTCCAGGCCCCCCGCGATCCGCCGCCGTTCGGCCCACGCGTCGCGCACGGCCTCCCCGGTCCAGGCGGCGAGGCGTTCCTGCCGCGCGCCCGTGGCCGCCGAGTCCCGCCGCCCCGCCGCACGTCCGGCCCCGAGCGCCGCGCCGACCACCAGGCACGCCCCGGCCACCGCCCCCGCGGCGACCGCCCAGGCAGGGACCGCCGTCCCCCGCTCCAGCACGGCGGCGGTCGCGGCAGCGGCGTGCACGAGCGCGGCGGCGAGCGCGACCCCGACCGCCCACCTCCGGCCGGTGCCCCCGCGCCCGCGCGCCGCCCCCGTGGCGAGCGCGACGCAGGTGGCGAGCAGGCTCAGGGCGGGCGGCAGGAGCACGGGCCCGCTGTAGTCGCCCGCGGCCATCGCCACCGGCCACAGCGGGGCGAGCCCGCAGAGCACCACCTGCGCGGTACGGGGTGACCGGCGCAGCCATAGCAGTGCCACCGCCTGGGCCGCGGCGAGGAGCGCGAAGAGCACGCCCGCGGAGACGTGCTGCGCGGCCGACGCCGTGTCCGTCCGGATCACCAGGGCCGGCAGCAGTGGTTGCAGGATGAGGCCCGCCGCGGCCGTCACCTGCGCCCAGCGGTACTTCCCCGTCACGGTCCGCTCGACCGGAGCCGCGGTCCGGCCCGGCAGCGCCGCGCGCACCTCCCAGCCCCCTTCGTCCGTCGGCCCGCTGTGCAGGGTGCCGCCCGCCTCCCGCGCCCGGGACCGCAGGAAGCCCTGGCCCCGGCCGCCGCCGAGCCCCGCCCCGTGGGCCGCCGCACCGCTCGGCGGCGCCGCGCTGGTGATCACGACGTCCGTGCGGGTGTCGCCGTACCGGCACAGCACGCGCGTCCGCGCCCCGGGAGCGTGCCGGGCCACGTTCGTCAGGGCCTCGCGCACGATGCCGTACGCCGCGTCCGCGACCGCGCCGTCCGGCAGGGCGTCGATCTCCAGGTCGACCGGCTGGTCGAGCCGCCGGAAGCCCGCGACCAGGCCCCGGAGACGTTCCTCCGGCGAGGGCAGGTCGTCCCGGGAGGGCGCGGGGGCCCGCACCGCGCCCAGCGCCCGGGTCACCTCACGGCCGGTGTCGACCGCGAACCGCGCTGCCTCGGCGGCCAGTTCGGGCCGGCGCTCGCGTAGTCCGACCGCGGCGCCCACCGTGACCACCACCGCCGTCAGGTGATGGGCGCTGACGTCGTGCAACTCCCGCTCCATCCGGCGCCGTTCGACCGCCGGGAGCCGGTGGCGTTCGGCTTCGGCCCGCTTGAGCCGCTCCTCGGCCGTCCGCCGCGCGCGCTCCCTTCGCCGTACGAGAAGGCCCGCGCCGCACGCGGCGGCGTAGAGCAGGGCGGTCAGGACGAGGTCGAGGCCGTTCGGGTCGCTCAGGCCGTGCAGGCTGATGCCCTGGAGGAGCTGCCAGACGGCGAGTGCCACCGCGCTCAGGACGGCGGTGAAGGTGTCGCGTCCGGTCGCCACGGCGAAGAGGGCGAGCGCGACACCGGCCGTCCCGAGCACCGCCGTCGCCCCGGCGGGCAGCGGGCCCGCGCCCAGCGCGCACGCGGCGGCGACCACCACGAGCGCGACCGCCGGGCGGCTGCGGCGCAGGGTGAGCGCGGCGGTCACCACTCCGCCCACCAGAGCCGCCACGAGGAGGGAGGCACCGGACGGGACGGTCCCGCGCGCCAGCGCCGCACCGGGCCACACCAGGGCCTGGGCGCAGATCAGCAGGACGGGGAGCAGCCGGTCGTCGGTTCGGTTCATGACGGATCAAGGCTAGGGCCGGGGGTGGGGGGTCCGGCTCCCGCCGGGGGCGGATGTCGTTCTCGTACCTGGGTTATAGGGAGGGCCAGGTGGGAGACCTGGTGGGAGACGGCAGGGGCGGCTCTCCACCTCTGGTTCAAGGCGGCGATCGTCCGGCAGCCGGAGGCCGGCGGGGGGCCTCCCGCCCTAGCCTCGATCACATCGAGCTCGCCTCTCACGACCACGGTCACGGTCACGTCGAGCTCGCCGCTCACGACCACGACCACGACCACGGTCACGTCGAGCTCGCCACTCCTTCCACGTCTCACCCAGGAGGTACTCCCATGTCCAAGCCCGTGTCCCGGCGCGTCCTCGTCCCCTCTCTCATCGGTGTCACCGTCCTCGGCGCGGTCGCCGCAGGGGGCATCGCCATGGCCTCGTCCTCGAACTCTTCCCCGTCCTCGAACCCGGCGGAGCCGTCCCTCAAGAACGGCTCCGCCCGCTACACCGCCCCGGCGGCCGGCGGCGGCACCGGCTCGCTCACCTTCACCGCGGACGTGAGCGACGACTCGGGCGTCAAGAACCTCAAGGTCCTGGCCTGGCCCGCGAGTTCGAAGCTCGACCCCACCGAGAAGGAGCTGCGGCACGCGGAGGGCGCCACCTGCCGCGGCACCACCGAGGAGAAGTCCCGCTGCACCTACACCCTGAAGATCACGCGTGCGGAGGCGGCCGAGCTGCCGGAGGGCACCTGGCACGTGTCGGCGCGGGCGACGGCCAAGGACGGCGGCACCGCGTTCGTGCCCCGCGCCGCCACCTTCACCGTCGCCCGCTGACCCGGCCCGCAGCCAGGCCGCCCGCGGCTACCCGCCCGCGGCTGCCGGACCCCGGCCCGCACGTCAGCCGCGAGGCGCCCGGTGCGGCCCCAATTCCCCCAGCACCTGGCCGAGTTCAGCGGCCGTCAGGGAAGACCCCGGCAGCTCCCCGGCACCCGGCGAGGCCCGCAGGCCGTCCAGGAGCAGGGCCAGCGGGCGGCGCCAGGCGTCGGGGGTGGTCGCCGTGGTCAGGGCGGGGATGGCGCGCCCCAGGGCGGCCAGGGCGAACAGGACGTCCTCGGTGGTGGCGTCCGCCCGGACCGTGCCCTGCTCGCGGCCCCGCCGCAGCAGGACGTCCATCGTCTCGCGGTTGTGCGCGTGCACGGCCTGGAGCGCGTCGACGCCCTCCAGATGCGTGGTCATGAGGTCGTTCGTGCCGCGGTCGGCGGCCAGCGTGACGAAGACGTCCCGGAGGTATCCGTTCAGGGCGGCCCAGGCGTCCGGCGCCGACCGCGCCGCGTCGCCCGCGGTCATCGTGCCCGTCAGGAGGTCGCGGAAGACGGCGTCGACGAGGGCGGCGCGGGTGGGGAAGTTCCGGTAGAGCGTCGCGTTCCCCACCCCCGCCCTGCGGGCGATCACGTCCAGCGGCGCCTCCAGGCCCTGCTCCGCGAACACCTCGCGGGCCGCCTCCACCAAGAGGTCCCAGTTGCGTCGCGCGTCGCGCCGCCGCGGGGGCGTCGCACGGTGTGGATCGGCGGCCATCGTCACTCTCCCTGCCATGTGGGGAGCGTCCCCCACATGGCGCAGACGCTAGCCGAACTGGCCCGGCTGGTAGTCCCCCGCGGGCTGACGGACGATGACGTTCACGCGGTTGTAGGCGTTGATGAGGGCGATCAGCGACACGAGCGCGGCGAGCTGGTCGTCGTCGTAGTGCTTGGCGGCGTCCGCCCAGGCCTCGTCCGTGACGCCGCCCGCCGCGTCGGCGATGCGCGTGCCCTGTTCCGTGAGTTCCAGGGCGGCGCGCTCGGCGTCGCTGAACACCTTGGCCTCGCGCCAGGCGGCCACGAGGTTCAGGCGCGTCGCCGTCTCGCCCGCGTGTGTCGCGTCCTTGGTGTGCATGTCGGTGCAGAAGCCGCAGCCGTTGATCTGGCTCGCGCGGATCTTGACGAGTTCCTGGGTCGCCGCGGGCAGGGCCGAGTCCGACACGACCTTCCCCGCCGCGTTGACGTGCTTCAGGACCTTGCCCACGAGGGGGCTGCCGAAGAGGTTCAGACGAGCTTCCATGGTCATCTCCTATGCCGTTGCCGATGCTTCCACTCCTCTGACGCGGGCGCTCGGCAAGATGTGACACGGGTCCGCGGAACGGCGGACGGCCGAAGGAAGCGGAACTCAACTGGGCGGCCTCTCCCCGCAGGGCGCGCGTTACAGTCGGAGATTCCTGTGGGTTCAACTAAATGGGGGGTTTTCCATGGCACTGTTCGGAAACGCGCACACCATCAACCCGGCGACCGCGCAGCAGGACTACGCGCGTCTGCTCGGCCACGGCGAGCAGGTCCAGGCCGCGTTCCTGCTGATCCGCGACACCATGCTCTTCACCGACCGGCGCCTCGTGCTCGTCGACAAGCAGGGGATAACGGGCAAGAAGGTCGAGTACCACTCGGTCCCGTACCGCAGCATCACGCACTTCTCGGTCGAGACCGCCGGGCACTTCGACCTCGACGCCGAGCTCAAGATCTGGATCTCCGGCACCCACGAGCCGATCCAGAAGACGTTCACCAAGGGCGTCGACATCTACGAGGTGCAGGCGATCCTCACGCAGTACGTGGCCCGCTGACGCACCGAAGCGTGGCGGCACCGGCCTGCGCACGGCGGTAGTTCGTGCCACGAATGTCCGTCGGGCGGCTTCCCGATTCCGCTCTTCCCCGCTGTCGTATTCTGGCCCGATGGGGAATACCGAGGGCGACGGGGAAGAGCGGATGGGGGTCGCCGCCGCGCTGGTGCGCTCCTCGTTCCTGGTGAACGCCGTGTACGCCGAGTCGGCCAGGGAATTCGGCCTGACCGCGCAGCAGGGCCAGTTGCTCTGCGTCCTGATGGGTCAGGCGTACGGCATGAGTGAGCTCGGCGCGGTCCTCGGTCTGGCGAAGTCGAGCCTCACCGGACTCGTGGACCGCAGTTCCCGGCACGGCTTGGTGCGCCGCGAGCCCGACCCGCGGGACGGCCGGGCGGTGCAGGTCGCGCTGACGGCCAAGGGGGACGCCCTCGTGACGGAGTTCTACGCGGAGACCAGCCGCCGGATCGACGCCCTGCCGGCGGGCTTCGGCGCGGCGGAGCGCTCGCAGCTGGCGGAGCTGCTCAGCCGGGTGGTGCGGGACAACGAAGTGCCGGTCGTCTTCGGCGACTAGGGCCACCCCGCCGACCGGGACGTCTTCGAGCCCGGTCACCGGTTCTTGACCGGCGGGCAGGTGCCCGTGTCCTCACCGATGCTGTTGATCTCGGCGTTCGAGCGCGGGTCGCCCGCGTAGTCGACCTCGTCGGTGCAGCTCGTCCCGGGCTTGTGGGGCGTGCCCGACGGCTTGGCGCCCTTCTCCGGGGTGGGGCAGGTGCCGGTGTCCGCGCCGATGCTGTTGATCTCGGCGTTCGACCGCGGGTCACCCGCGTAGTTGATCTGGTCCGTGCACTTCTTGCCGGACGTGCCGGACGACGAGCCGGTCGAGCCGGACGTCTTGTCGCCCTTCTCCGGGGTGGGGCAGGTGCCGGTGTCCGCGCCGATGCTGTTGATCTCGGCGTTCGACCGCGGGTCACCCGCGTAGTTGATCTGGTCCGTGCACTTCTTCCCCGACGTGCCGGACGACGAACCGGCCGTGCCCGACGTCTTGGCGTCGGTGGAGGTCCCGCCGCTCTTCTCGGCGGCCGTGGCGGAGGAGGACGCGGAGGCGTCGTTGCTGCCGCCGCCCTGACAGGCGGTGAGACCGAACGCGGCGATCGTGATCACCATGGCGGCCGCGGCCTTGCGGGCGTGGCGGACCTTGCGGGCGGGGCGGAGGGCGGTGTGCGTCATGTTCTTCCCGTTTCTTTCCGGTCGTTCGGGCTCGTGGGAACAAGACTGTCCACCGCCGCTGGTGATCCGCCGCCGTCTGACTAACGCCTCACTAACGTGCGTGCACAGGCCATACACCGCACCGGAAAATAGTCGCCGCCCGCCGATCGTTCCTGGTCAGTGACCTGGCCGCCGGACCGCGCCCCACCCCTGCCCGCGCCCTCAGACCGTGCCGAAGAGTTCGGCGAAGCGGCCCGTCAGCAGGTCCGTCCCCTTGTACTCGCTGACCGTCTCGGCCGGAAGCAGCGTCGCCCCCTCCGGCGTACCCATCTGCCCGATGCCGCCCTTCGGGCCCAGCGGGAGCAGCACCGACGGGACGGGCGCCGGACGGTGCACGGCGGTCGGCCGCTCGCCCCGCACCCGGGCGAGGATGTTCCGCGCGACCACCTCCGCGTGCTTCATCGCGTTCCCCGCCAGCTTGGCCTCGGCCAGGTCGGCGAGGTCGCCGAGCGCGTAGACGTGGTCGTGGCCCGGCACGTTCAGCGTCTCCGTCACCCGCACGCCCCTCGGGGTGCGGGCCGCCGCCAGCTCGCCGGTCAGGTAGTCGCCGGTGACGCGCACGCCGTGGCAGCGGAACCAGATGTCGGCGGTGACCTCGCCTCCGTCGGCCGTCGTCCCCACCGTGAACGTCTTCGTCCGGCCCGGCTCCACCGGCGGCTCCTGCGACAGCCTCGTGCCGAGCCGCAGCTCCACGCCCATCTCGGCCAGCTGGCGGTGCAGTTCCTCGCGCAGCTCGGGCAGGAAGCCCGGCATCAGCTCTTCGGCCGGGTCGACCACCGTCACCCGCTTGTCCGGCCAGACCGCCTTGATCTCCCCGGCGAGCTCCAGGCCCACGGGACCGGCGCCCAGGAGCAGCACCCCTTCCGCGCGGTCGAGTTCGTCGTGCGTGGCGCGCAGCCGCTCCAGTGCCTCGCTGGTCACGTCGGTGTCCGTCTTGGCGGGGTAGGGGTAGCCGGAGCCCGAGGCCAGGACCACGTAGTCGGCGTCGACGCGGGCGCCCGACGTCAGGGTGACCCCGCCGGCGTCCACCGATGCCGCACGCTCGCGCACCACCCTGCCCCGCCGCAGCAGCCTGTCGTACGGGAAGAACATGTTGCCCGCCCAGTCCGGTCGCACCAGCGCCCGCAGGGCTCCCGCGGCGTGCACGAACGCGTCCTTGGGCTCGATGAGCACCACGTCCGTGGCGTCGTCCAGCGCCTTCGCCACGGCGGATCCTCCGTAGCCTCCACCGACGACCGCGACGACGGCACGCGTCATGACTCTCACTCCCAGAAGTCCGGAAACGGAAAAGTGGTTCGCCCTACGAACTGTATTAGTTCGTAGGGCGAACTTCAATGACGGGATCCGGGAACGAGTCGGGCTCAGGGCTTCAGGACGCGGGAACGCGGTCCAGGAAGCCGGCCACCGTGGCGATCCGGCCGTCCTCGTCGAGCGTGACGACGTCGAAACCGGCCACCGGAGCCGAGCCGTCCGCGAGCGACACCAGTTCCCAGCCGAAGCGCGCCACGTGGTGGTGGCCGTCGACCGCCCCGATCCGGCGGAACTCGAAGCCGGGGAACTGCTCGTGCGTCCCCGCGATCACCGCGGCGAGCGCCTCGTGCCCCGAGACGTCGGACAGCGGGTCGGTGTAGCTGCCGCCCTCGCTCCAGGCGGCGGCCACGGCCTTGGCCAGGTCCTCGGCGCCCTGCGTGTTCCAGGCCTCGAAGTAGCGGGCGACGGCGGTCTCGTACGCGGCGGTGTCGTGTGCGGACATGACGGGTGCCTCCTGCGGCTGGTTCATCCGGTGGTTCCTTCGATGCCTTGAGCTTGCCGTGCGGTCGCGAGCGGGTCGATTACGTCCGAGGTAATACGGGGCTCAAAGCGCCACCCCTGTCTTCTCACACGCGGGTGACTGTGCTTGCCTAAGGGGCTCTTTCGGCCGCCTGAACGGGAGTTGGCGTATGCGCAAGCCGTGGATCGGCGGGGTTCTTGCCGCTGTGCTGCTCCTCGGGGCCTGCGGGGACCCCGGCTCCGGCGGCGAGTCCGCCGAGGCCCCCCGCCCTCCCGGGACGCGGACCTCCGACGCCGCGCGGGACCGGCCGCCCGCCGAGCCCTCCGGCTCGGGCCCCGCCTCGACCACCCGCCCCCGCGCGGCCGACCGGGCGAAGAAACCGGACAAGCCCGGGGGCTCCCGGGCCACCGCCCCCAAGGTCCTCTACCTCGGCGACTCCCTCGCCATGGAGAACCAGAACGTCCTCGGCGACCAGCTCCGCACCGGCCTCGGCGCCCGCTACCGCAGCGCGCCCTACTCGGGCACCACCCTCTGCGACTACCTCGACGGCACCGGCAAGGACTCCCTCGTCCCCGACAAGGACAAGGCCGCCGCGCTCGTCCGCGCGGAGCGGCCCGACTACGTCGTGCTCCAGTTCTGGGGCAACGCCTGGGGCTACACGCCCTGCATGGACGGCATCACGTACGACAAGTCACCGCAAAAGTACTTCGACCGGTACGCCGCCGACGCCAAGGAACTCGCCGCGCAGATCCATGACGCGGGCGGGTCCGGCGCGGACCGGCCGCGGATCGTGTGGGTCCTCCAGGGCCCCGACCCGATCACGCCGGACCGCGTACGGCGCGTCAACGGCCTCTACGAGGCCCAGGCACGGGCCTCCGGCGGGGTCCTCGCCGACGCGGGCAAGGCGGTCGCCCCCGCGGCGGACCGGTACACCTGGGTGGAGAAGCTGCCGTGCACGGCGTACGAGAAGAGGAACCCGGCGTACTGCACGGACCCTTCTTCTGGCCGCACGGCCCTGCACCGGGACGACGACTACCTGCACTTCTGCCTGGCGCCGACCACCGCCAAGTCCCGCCCCTGCCCGGCCCGTTCGCCGGGCATCCGCCGGATGACCGCGGAGATCACCCGGGCGGTGGGCTCCGCGGGGTAGCGGCCCGCTCAGGCCGCGGTCACCTCAGCGTGCCGTTGGCTGCGGCCTCGACGAAGGTGGCGAAGGCGCGGGGGGTGGTGGTGAGGGCGCCTTCTTCGGGGTTCTTGCTGTCCCGAAGGGCGATGGCCCCTTCGCGGGGGGCGAATTCGATGCACTCGCCGCCGGTGTTGCCGCTGTACGTCGACTTGCGCCATGCGGCGCCGTTGAGCGGGGCGCATTCAACGCAATCGCCGCCGGTGTTGCCGCTGTACGTCGACTTACGCCACCGCGCGTCCGCCAGGTCCTGACTGTTCGCCATAACGTTCCTCCATCACGCGGCTGATCAGCTCCGCCGATTTACCCTCCGGGAGGGCGGCGGCCTGCAAGTTAGCGTAACGGCGGGCGGCTTCGCGAACAGTCTCGGGATTGGCCGTCATGTGGCCAGAGATCAGGTCCTCCGTATAGACGAGTTCAGGGTCCTCGCCGAACCGCAGCAGGTTGAACGAGCCGACCAGGCTGGAGTGTTCACCAGCCGCGTAGGGGAGCACCTGGATACTCACCCATCGCCGGTCCACGAAGCCCAGCAAGTGGCTGAGTTGCTCTCGCATGACACGTCGGCCGCCGATCGGACGGTGCAGTACGGCCTCGTCGAGCACGACCAGCGACAACGGTGGGCGTTCGCGCTCCAGGATTCGCTGCCGCTCCATGCGCGCGGCCAGCAGTTCATCGAGCTTCCTCGGCATGCCGCTGGCCAGGACAGCGCGGGCGTACCCCTCCGTCTGGAGAAGCCCGTAGACCAACTGGGCCTGATACGTGGAGATGTACGTGGCCTTCGCCTCAAGCTCCGCATACTGCTGGAACCACGGCGGCAGCTGACTCTTCAGCACCAACCCCACTAAACGCGAGAAGAACCCATCCGTCCCCAGCGCCGCATCCACCCGCTCCGAGAAGTCCCTCGTCGGCACCTTCTTCGCCGTCTCGATCTGGCCGATCAGGGACGCCGTACAGAAGATGCAGCTGCCCAGCTGCCCCTGTTTGAGTCCCGCCGCCTCCCGCAGGCGCCGCAGTTCCGCCCCGTAGTAGTCCAGCGGGGAAGCGCTGGGATCGAGGTCGCGGATGTTGACCATGCGTGGGTCACCCCCATAACCATCGCCGTACGGCGAGCAGTTCAGCCGGTAGCCCAGCGTAACCAGCCGACTCCGGTCCGGTGGGGTTAATCGGGCAACTCCCCATTCGGCCCAATCCCACTCGCACGCTCGCCCGGGCCGTCCGACGCTGAGGGTTCCTGTCGAAAGAGAAGAGGTGCCCATGAGCAGCGGCACGAGCGACTCCCGGGGCGTGAGCCCCTGGGCTACAGGCGGCACGGTGTTCGCGGGTGTCCTGATGCTGGTCAGCGGCATCCTCGGCATCCTCGAAGGCATCGCGGGCATCGCCAAGGACGACGTCTACGCCCGCATCGGCGACTACGTCTACAAGTTCAACCTCACCACGTGGGGCTGGATCCACCTGGTCCTCGGCATCCTGGTGGCCGTCGCCGGGTTCGGCATCCTCAAGGGCGCGGCTTGGGCGAAGGCGTGCGGCATCGCGCTCGCGTCGCTCTCCGTGATCCTGCACTTCATGTGGCTGCCGTACCAGCCGATCTGGGCGCTGATCGCGATCGCCATCGGCGTCTTCGTCATCTGGGCGCTCTGCACGGACCACTCGGACCGCGACGGCCGCCGTGACGCGGGGGCGGGTGGCGGCTGGGAGCCCAGGGCCACCTCGTCCGGGCCCGGCCCGTTCGCCGAGGGTTCCGGTGCGCACCGCGGGCCGGCCGACGAGCCCCCGGGTCCCGTCACTCCGCCGCCCGCCACCTGACCGTCGAGGAGGCGGGGGCCGCCCCGGAGGGTTCATGACCGAGACATCCACACCGGGCCGCGGCTCCGCCCTCTGGACGCCGCAGGCGCGCGCCCTGCTTCCCCTGGTGTTTCCCGCGCTGCTGGTGGGCGTCGGGTCCAGCCTGGTCCTGCTGCTGCTCAGCTTCGTCGCCGAGCGGTTGCAGGATCTGCTGTGGGACGCGCTGCCGGACGCGGTCGGCGTCTCCGGCACGTCGGCGGGGTGGATCATCGGCGTGCTCACCGCGGCGGGGCTCGTCGTCGGCCTGATCGTGTGGAAGGTCCCCGGGCACGCCGGGCCCGACCCCGCGACGCTGGGCCTGGTCGATCCGCCGCTGCCGGTCCGGGTGCTGCCGGGTGTCGCGCTGGCCGTGATCGTGGGCCTGGCGGGCGGTGTCAGCCTCGGCCCGGAGAATCCGATCACGGCGATCAACATCGCCCTCGCCTATGCGCTGGGGATGCGGGCGATGCCCCGTACGACCGGGTCGGACTGGGTGGGCCTCGCGGCGGCCGGGACGATCGGGGCGCTCTTCGGCACGCCGGTCGCGGCGGCGCTCGTCCTCTCCGAGACCGTCACCTCCCCCGGCCCGGACCCGCGACCGCTGTGGGACCGGCTGTTCGCGCCGCTGGTCGCGGCCGGCGCGGGGGCGCTGACCACGGTGCTCGTCGCGCACCCGACGTTCCAGATCGACGTCGAGGCGTACTCGGGGCCGCACTGGGGCGACATCCTCTCCGCGATGGTCGTCAGCACCGCGGCGGCGGCCGTCGGGCTGTGCGCCGTGTACGCCTTCCCCTACCTCCACCGCGCCTTCCGCCAGCTCGGGCACCCCGTGCTGATGCTGACCGTGGGCGGGCTCGTGCTCGGCGCCCTGGGCGCGCTCGGCGGGCACCTGACGCTCTTCAAGGGCCTGGAGGAGATGAAGGAGCTGACGGCGGAGGCAGGCGACCACGACGCGGGCAATCTGCTGCTGCTCGCGGTGGTGAAACTCCTGGCGCTCTGCGTGGCCGCCACCTGCGGATTCCGGGGCGGGCGGATCTTCCCCGCGGTCTTCGTGGGCGTGGCGCTCGGCATGCTCGCGCACGCGCTCGTGGACGGCGTGCCCCCTGCCCTGGCCATCACCTGCGCGATCCTGGGCGTGCTGCTCGCCACGACGCGGCAGGGCTGGCTGAGCCTGTTCACGGCGGCCGTCGTGGTGATGGACCTGTCCGTGCTGCCCGTCCTGTGCGTGGCGGCGCTGCCCGCCTGGCTGCTGGTGACGGGGCGCCCGGACATGCTGATCGAGGAGGACGGGCGGGAGAAGGCCGCTTGAAGCAGCCGCTCCCGTCGGCCGCGCGCAGGGGTCAGACGCGCTCCAGGCCCGGCACGCCGAGCGACGCGAGTCCGTCCAGGACCAGGTCCACGCCGACGGCCGCGAGCAGCAGGCCGAGCAGCCGCCCGAAGAGCTCGATCGTGGCGTGATGGGTGCCGCGCAGGAGGCGCGCGAGCAGGACCACGCAGACCAGGTCGAGGGCGATCACGGCGACGTACGCGCCGACGACCGTGGAACGCCACGACCAGGTGTCGCGGGCCGCCGCCTCGATCAGCACGGCGGTCATGGCGAGCGGACTGACGATGTAGGGCATGAGCAGTTCGCGCACGCCGCTGACGAGGTCGGGCGCGTCCTGGTGCGCGCCGTCCGAGCCGAGGTGGACGCCGAGGACGAGGCCGACGGCGTAGATGAAGAAGATGACTCCGCCCGCGAGTTGGAGCGCGGGCGTGGAGATGTGGAACAGCTCGAGGAGCCAGGGGGCGGTGAAGCCCGCGATCAGGCCCACCACGACGGCGGCGCCGGACGAGACGAGGGCGATCATCCGCAGTTCGCGCACCGGATGGTTCTGCGCGAGTCCGCCGAAGGCGAGCAGCACCTTGGGCGGGCCGACGACGGAGAAGAAGGTGATGAAGGCGGCGGAATAGGTCAGGGCAGCGGTCACGCTCGGCATCCTCGCGCGTGCGGGCCCCGCGGGGGCGCCCCGGCGGGCGTCAGAAGCGCGCGGGTCCTCCGTTTGCCGCGACCGCGTCACGCACCGCGCGGACGAACGCGTCGAGACGCGGGGTGCCGGTGGCGGCCGTACGCCAGATGAGCGCGACGTCGGCCGAGGGGACGTCGGACAGGGGGACGAAGACGAGGTCGGGGCGGGCGTAGTACGTCGCCACGGACGCGACGACCGGCGACACGCCCTGCCCGGTGGCGACGAGCGTCATCATCTCCTGGAACCCGGCGACGGACGGGCCCCGGCGGATGGGGAGCCCGGCGGGGGTGCGGGGCGGGACGTGGAAGTCCCACCAGTAGGCGGGGGCGCCGTTGACGACGCCGAAGAAGGTCTCGCCCGCGCACTCTTCGAGGGACACGCTCGCGCGCCCGGCGAAGCGGTGGCCGAGCGGGACGGCGAGCATGCGGGGTTCGTTGATGACGACCGGCCCGACCGTGAGGTCCGGTTCCTCGACGGGCAGGCAGGTGAACAGCGCGTCGGCCTCGCCTGCGCGGAGCGCGCCGAGCGGGTCGCCGTACTGGGTCTCGCGCATCCGGATGTCGCAGCGGGGGCAGCGCTCGCGGAACGTGGAGAGGATGGCGGAGGTCAGCGAGCCCGCGCCGGAACCGAGGAAGGCGACGGTCAGCTCGCCCTCGACGCCGCGCGCCACGTCCTTGGCGCGGGCGAGCGCGGCTTCCATGCGCAGGTGCAGGGGTGCCAGATCGTCGTAGAGCTGGCGTCCCAGCGGGGACATCTCCACCTTGCGGCTGGTGCGTTCGAAGAGCGGGGCGCCTATCTTGCGCTCCAGTCGCTTCACGGTCTGGCTGACGCGGGCCTGGGAGAGCAGGAGGCGCTCGGCGGTGCGGCCGAAGTGGAGTTCTTCGGCGAGGGTCAGAAAGGTCTCCAGTTCCTGGCGTTCCATGCCCCGCCCACCCCGTCCCTCTCGGTCGATCGCCCCTGACCTGCATCGATAAGCCTGAGCGCGCAATCGTTTCACGGATCGCCGTTGATCGGGGGCGGCCGCGGGCGGATCTTGGAGGAGTCAGGCCGGACCGGCCGCCGGGCACCTCCGCCCCGCCGGTCCACCCCGCCCAACTCCCGGGAGAACGCCATGCTTTCACGCACTCGTACGTCCGCCGTCGCCGTCACCGCCGCCCTCGCCCTGACCGCCGGTCTGGGGCTCGCCGTGACGGGGGCCCACGCCTCGGGCCCGCGCGGCTCGAAGCCGTCGGCCGGGCCCGCGTGGACCGCCGCCTGGGCCGCCTCGCCGCAGCGCGCCAGCACGGGCTTCAAGCCCAACTGGTCGGAGGACGGTTTCTCCGGTCAGACCCTGCGGCAGGTCGTCCGGGTCACCGCGGGCGGCGAGCGGGCGCGCATCCGGCTCTCCAACGCGTACGGGACGTCGCCGCTGCACGTCGCGGGGGCGAGCGTCGCGCGGACGGCGAAGGGGGCGGCGGTCGAGGAGGGGTCCTTGCGGCGCCTCACCTTCGAGGGGAGGAGGTCGGTGTCGATCCCGGCGCACGGCCAGCTCTCCAGCGACGAGGCGGGGTTGCGCCTGAAGCCCTTCGAGTCGGTCACGGTGACGCTCCACCTCGCGCGGACCACGGGGCCCGCGACGTTCCACGCGCAGTCGTTCGCGACGAGTTACCGGGCGGACGGCGATCATGTGGCGGATGCCGGGGCGGGGGCGTTCGGGGAGACGACGGAGTCCTGGTACTTCCTGTCGGGCGTGGACGTGCGGGGTGAGCGGGCGCGGGAGCGGGAGGGTGAGCGGGGCGGTGAGCGGCAGGGCGTCGTGCTCTTCGGTGACTCCATCACCGACGGCTTCGCCTCCTCCACCGACCGGAACCGCCGGTGGTCGGACGCGCTGGCCGAGCGGCTCGCCGACGCGGGGACGCCACGGCCCGTCCTGAACGCCGGGATCGGCGGGAACCTCGTCCTCAACGACTCCGCCTGGTACGGCGAGAGGGGTACGGCCCGCTTCGGGCGGGACGCCCTTGACCTGCCGGGGGTGGGGACCGTGGTCGTCCTCGAAGGGCTGAACGACATCGGGTTCAGCGAGAGCGACACGCCCACGTACAAGCCCGCGCCGGAGGTGAGCGCGGAGGAACTCATCGCGGGGCACCGGAAGCTGATCCGGGCCGCGCGGGACAAGGGGGTCCGGGTGGTGGGGGCCACGCTGCTGCCGCTGGGGGGCTCGGATCACTACGGGGAGCGGGCGGCGAAGGTGAGCGACGCGTTCAACGCGTGGGTGCGGACGTCCGGGGAGTACGACGCGTACGTGGACTTCGACCGGGCGCTGGCGGATCCCGCCGACGGCGAGCGGATCGCTCCCGAGTACGACTCGGGGGACCACCTGCACCCGAACGACGCGGGGTACCGGGCCATGGCCCACGCGGTGGACCTCGCCACGCTGTAGTGGCTTCGGCCACCCTCCATCGCCGGCTGCGCCGAGCTCGTCCTCAAACGCCGGACGGGCTGGATCATCCCTCAGCCCCTCGGAGAGGCGATCGCTCGGGCTGCCACCACCTCCTGGCGGAGGGGTTCCAGGACGCTGTCCTGGGGGCCCGTGAACGTGGTCGGGACCTCCTCCAGGGTTTCGGAGTCGCGGAGGCCCTCCGCCAGTTCGCGGAGCTGGCGGGCCACCTCCCCCACCTCGGTGAGGGTCGGCTCCACCGCCCCGTGGCGGATCCGCACCCGCGCCGCGGTGGTGGCGTCCACGATCCGCTCGACGGCGATCACCAGCGGCCACCACGCCGCGGCCCGCGCCCCCATCGGGGGCGGTTCGGTCAGGGCGCGCTGGAACTCCGTGCGGATCACGGACAGGTCCCGGTAAAGACCCCGCCGCATCCGCGCCCGCGCGGCCACGTCCACCGCCGTGCCGAACGCGCTCTCCACGTACGAGGCCGTGTCGGCCACCGCGTCCGCGAGCCGGTCGCCGATCCGGGTGTGCCAGCTCTCGGGCCACAGCAAGTAGCCCGCCACCAGGGAGATCCCGCAGCCGATCAGGCTGTCCACCAGGCGGGGCACGACGAGACCGAAGCCCTGGTGGTTCAGGACGTCGGACAGGAGCAGGATCACCGGGGTGATCGCGGCCGTCTGGTAGCCGTACCCCCGGGTCGTGAACACCGGGATCAGCGCCGCGAGCACCAGCATCACCGGCACGTCCCACCACCCCCGCGGCACCTCCGCGAGGACGGCGGCGGCCACCACGAGCCCGGCGGCCGTGCCGAGCGCCCGCAGCACCGCCCGCGAGAAGACCGAGCCGAAGTCCGGCTTGAGGACGAACGTGACGGTGAGCGCCACCCAGTACGAGCGGGGCACGTCGATCAGGGACACCAGGGACTGCGCGATGCCGATGCACAGGGCCAGGCGCAGGCCGTACCGCCAGGAGGCGCTCGACAGGATGACGTTGCGGGCCGCGCGCCGGGCCCGGACGCGCAGCGCGGCCGGGCGGCCCAGGCGGTCGTCGACGTTCACGATGCCGTGCGGGTCGGGGTCGTTGAGGAGTTCGGCCACGTGCCGCAGGGCGTGGTCGACGGCGTCGCCCGAGGGGTCCGGCGCCACGGGCAGGGAGGGTCCGGCGACCGGAGCGGCCGCCGGGGAGGCCACCTCGTCCGCCAGGCGGCGCACCTCCGCGGGGAACTCCGGCGGCATCGGCACTCCGCACTGGTGCGCGGCGGGCGCGGCCTCGATGACCGGCGTGATCGCGTTCAACTGGGCGATCAGGCGCACCAGGTCGGGGTTGCGGCCGTGCGTGCGGGTGCGGCGGGCGAGGACGAGGTCGTACGCCTGGTTCAGCGAGGTGGTGACGGCCGTGCGCGCCTCGTCGTACCGCTCGGTGCCCGCCGCTTCGAGCAGGGTGGCCACGCTGCGGTAGGTGGCCGCGACGGCGGCCCGCTCCGGGACGCCGGAGCGCAGCGGCCAGGCGAGCAGGGCGAGGAAGAGGACCAGGAGGCCGCCGCCCGTCATCAGGGCCGGGGCCAGCCACCATTCCCCCGGCATCGGGAGGCCCGCGCCGACCACGGAGTTGAGCAGCAGGAGCAGACCGGCCACGGACGCCACGGCGCCGATCGTCGACATCATCCCGGAGACGAGGGCGACCAGCGTGACGACGCCGACCGCGACCCAGCCGTGGCCGAAGACGAGCGAGCCGATGGTGACGCCGAGCGCGCCGAAGAGCTGCGGCACGGCGATGTTGAAGATCCGCATGCGGTAGGCGTCGGCGGTGTCGCCGATGACCCCGGACAGGGCGCCCATCGAGGCGAGCGCGCCGTACGCCGGCTGTCCCGCCGCGAGGCCGACGAGGAGGGGCAGCGCCATGGCGACGGACGCCCGCGCCACCGCGGCCCACGGGACCGGCGCGGCCTGCGGCTTGAGCGTCCTGACCAGCCAGGGCGGCGGGGCGAGGGCGCTCAGCGGGCCCGGTGGTGCGGGTGTCTCGCGGCGGGGCATGGGGCCATTATCGCCGCCGCTGTTGCCGCTGTGCCCGGCCTGACCTGCGTCTTATCGGCCCTTGCCGTGCAGCGTCAGGTCCACCACGAGGGTCCGGTGGTCGGTGTCGCCGATGTCCAGGAAGCGGGCGTCACGGGCCGCGAAGTCCGGGCTGACCAGGACGTGGTCGATCTGGGTGCCGAGCGGTTTCATCAGGTCGGCGGGCCAGCTCGGGGTGCGGGCGGATCCCGCGAGGCGGGCGGCGTCCCGCACGCCCCCGGTGTCGAGGATGTCGCGGAAGGCCGCGTGGTCCTGGGTGGCGTTGAAGTCGCCCGCGATGATGGTGGAGCGGTTCGCGCGCCTGCCCTCGGCGGCGTAGTCCCGGATCTCGGCGAGTTCCTCGCGCCAGGTGGGCAGTTGCCTGGCCAGCGGCGGCATCGGGTGGGCGAGCTGGATGCGGATCTGGTGGCCGTCGTCCAGTTCGGCGACGGCGCCCGGCATGCCCAGCGTGCCCGCGAGGCCGCTCGCCTTCTTCAGGGGCAGCTTGCTGACGATCACCGAGCCCTCGGCGCCGCCGGCCTCGCTCGCCGTGCGGTAGGGGTAGTCGGCGCGGGGCAGTTCGTCGCGCAGGGTGTCCGAGCAGGCGTAGTCGCACTCGGGGACGAAGACCAGGTCGGGCTTCTCCGCGCGGACCGCCTTGAGCAGCCCCTCGGTGGCCTTGCCGAACTCCACGTTCGACGCCATGACGCGGATCTCGGCGGTGGCCGGGCCCTTCGGGTCGTCGGTCTTGCCGTACGGCTCCATGAACCAGGCGACGCCGGCGAGCACGGCCACGCCCCAGACGAGGCCGACGCGCCAGCGGGCGAGCGCCGCGAGCAGCAGTCCGGCGACCGCGGGGGCCAGGAGCAGCGGAAGGAACGCCAGGATCTGCGTCACGGGCGTGAAGCCGTCCGAGTCGGCGATCCGGAAGCCGATGACCGTGCTGACGGCGGCCAGGAGGAGCGCGGCGAGCCACGCGGAGAAGCGGTTGCGCGGGCGCTTTCCCGCCCGGGGCTCCGACCGGTCCACGTGCGGGGCCGTCCTCGCTGCCGTCGCGCTGTCCGCGCTGCCTGCGCTGTTCAAGGCCGGCCTCTCCGTCTGATCCGTCCTGGGTCCTGCGCGAATCTTCCCCTAGAGACGACGGGAGGCCCGGGAGGGTTGCGCCCGCCGGGCTTCCGGCCTGCGGTGGCGCAGCAGCCAGGCGGCCAGCGCGACGCACAGGCTCACCCCGAGGATCACCCACGCCGCCACGCTCAGCGAGGACGTCAGGGCGTCGTAGACGGCTTCCGCGGCCGGGCGCGAGACGTCCTTGGGCAGGTCGTCCAGGGTCAGGCCCCGGCCCACCAGGACGGCGACGCCGAGGACCGCCCCGGCGAGGGCCGCGCCGAGGGCGGTGCGGATGACCGCGCGGCGGCGGCGCACCGCGAGGAGGATGCCGGCCACGGCGAGCAGCACCGCGGCGACCGGGAGCCAGAGGCCCGCGACCTGGAGCATGTGGAATCCCTTCCCGAAGGGGCCGAGGTCGGACGACTCCATGAGCGTCACCTCGGTGTGCGTGACGGGGATGCTGTCCGCGAACGGCACGCCGTCGGCCGCCAGTTGCCGCTTGACCTGCTCGGTGATCGGCGCGAGGTCGATGGTGACCGCGCCGCCGTCGGTACGGCCGTTGAGGGCGTCCTGCACCGCGTCGTGCGCGGCGCGGTTGGCGGAGGTCCAGGCCGCCTCGAAGGCCTTCGTCTTGGTGAAGGAGAGCACGGCGTCCCGCAGGAACGACTCGACGGTGCCCTGGAGCGGGCCCACGTCGATCTCCTTGATCACCGCGTCGGTGACCGCGTCGGCCACCGCGTCCCGTACGTCGGGGTCGGCGGCGAGGGGCGCCATCGTGGCGACGTACCGGTCGGGGTCCTCGATCTCGTACTTCGCCCAGGTGGAGAGCGCGCCGAGCGGCACGAGCAGGACGGCGAGGACCAGGAGGACGGTGGAGACGGCGGAGAGCGGGCGTCTGGACACGTCCCCCAGCAGAAGTCCCGGCCGCGCGGGGCGCGACCGGGACGGGTGCATACGGGGGCACGGACTCCTCCCTGCGGTGCGGAGGAGCGGCTGCCTGCGGCTGAGGAGGAGCGTGCTACTTGCGGTTGTAGAGGCGCATCGTGACCGGGCCGAACACCGCCACCAGCAGCACCACCCAGCCCAGCGCCCAGGCCAGCGACGCACCCGGGGCCGCGCCCGCCATCAGGTCGCGGACCGCCGACGCGAGGTGCGTGATGGGGTTGTTGTTGACGAAGGCCTGGAGCCAGCCCGGCATCGTCTCGGGCTTCACGAAGATGTCGCTGAGGAACGTCAGCGGGAAGATCACCATCATGCTGACGCCCATCACCGACTTCTCCGTGCGCAGCAGCAGACCGAACATCGTCCACACCCAGGAGAAGGCGAAGGAGAAGACGAGCAGGAGCAGGACACCGGCGAGGACGCCCAGGACGCCGCCGTCCGGGCGGAACCCCAGGATGAGGCCGACGGTCAGCATGACGACGGACGCGATCGCGTAGCGCAGGGCGTCGCCCAGGAGGTAGCCGACCATCACCGACGGGCGCCAGATCGGCAGCGTGCGGAAGCGGTCGAAGACGCCCTTCTCGATGTCGGTGTTGACCGAGACGCCCGTGTACATCGTGATCATGACGACGGACATCACGAGGATGCCGGGCAGCAGGTACTGGATGTACTCGCCCGGCGACCCGGCGAGCGCGCCCCCGAAGAGGTACGTGTACATCAGCACCATCATGATCGGGAACGCCGTCACGTCGAAGAGCTGCTCCGGCACGTGCTTGATCTTGAGCATGGCCCGCCAGCCGAACGTCAGGGACGCGGAGAGGGCGTTGGGGCGGGGCGGCCGGTCACCGGCGACGAGCAGTTCGGCGAGGGACTCGGTGCTGACGGGCGCCAGGTCCTGGGCCTCGGATGTGGTGGTCGCGGTGCTCATGCCTTCGCCTCTTTCTTCGCCGTGCCGGCCGCGGGGGTGCCCTGCGGGGCGTGGGGGTCCTGGGGAGCGCGGGTGTGCTGGGGGGCGCCGGTCAGGGCCAGGAACACCTCGTCCAGGCTGGGCTGGCCGAGGGAGAAGTTGTCGACGACGATCCCGGTGCGGGCCAGCTCGGCCAGGGCGCGGGACGCCTTCTCCGCGGCGCCCGGGCCGTCCGCCGCGCCGTTGCCGACGCGGGCGGTGAGGGCGACCGGGTCGGGCTCCAGCTTGACCTCGGCGCCGAGCGCGATCCGCAGCGCCCGCGCGGCGTCCTCCCGCTGCTCCGCGTCCCGCAGCCGCACGTGCACCGAGCCCGCGCCGACCGACGCCTTCAGCTCGCCCTTGGTGCCCTCGGCGATGACCCGGCCGTCGTCGATGACGGCGATGCGGGACGCGAGGTGGTCGGCCTCGTCCAGATACTGCGTGGTCAGCAGGACCGTCGTGCCGTGCGCGACGACCGCCCTGACGATGTCCCAGACCTGGTTGCGGCTGCGCGGGTCCAGGCCCGTCGTGGGCTCGTCGAGGAAGAGCAGGTCGGGGGTGTTGAGGATGGACGCGGCGATGTCGATGCGGCGGCGCATGCCGCCGGAGTAGTTCTTCACCTGACGGGTGGCCGCCTCGCTCAGCCCGAAGGCCTCCAGGAGCTGCGCCGCCCTGCCGTACGCGGCCTTCTTGCCGTGTCCGGTGAGACGGGCCAGGAGCACGAGGTTCTCGGTGCCCGTCAGGTCCTCGTCGACCGACGCGTACTGCCCGGTGAGGCTGACCCTGGCGCGTACCGCGTCGGCCTCGCGCACGACGTCGTGGCCGAAGACGTGGGCCTCGCCGCCGTCCGGGCGCAGCAGGGTGGCGAGCATCTTCACGGTGGTGGTCTTGCCCGCGCCGTTCGGCCCGAGCAGGCCGTAGACCGTGCCGGCCGGGATGGTGAGGTCCACGCCGTCCACGGCGCGGTTGTCCCCGAAGGTCTTCACCAGGCCCGCGGTCTCGATGGCCACGCTGTTCATGTCGTACGCCCTCTCCACGTCAGGACGCGTCGGTCCGCGTCGTTCCGTCATGAGGGCAGACCGCCGCCGGGCCGCAAACTCATCGTCCGGTGGAGCCTTAGTCCGAACGGGTGTTTGCTGGAGGGAGGTAAAGGGAGAAAACGGGTGGGGAGGGGGGAAAGAGGAGGTCGATCATGCGGACCACTCCGGCCCCGGGAACCACCCCGGCCGCCCTGGGCACGCTCGCCGCCGCGCTCATGACCGCGGGTGCGCTGGCCCTCTCGGGCGCGGCACCGGCATCCGCCGCCACGGCACCCACGCACGACCATCATGTGGTCTGGGGGACGATCGTCGCCCCCGTGGACCTGAAGATCCGGGACGCGCCCTCCACCGGCGCCTCGATCGTCGCGAAGCTCCCGGCCGAGAGCCAGGACCGCGTCGAGTGCGTCACGCAGGGGTCGAGCGTCTGGGGCGACACGTCCTGGTACTGGCTCGGCGGGGTCCAGGGCTGGGCCAGCGCCGCGTACGTGGACACCGGTGGGCAGCACGTGCCCAGCTGCGCCACCTCGGACCCGTGCCAGGAGTACAAGCCGTGCTGGGACTCGTGCCAGGGCGGCTACAACCGCCACGACTGAACCGCCGAGTTGCCGGACGGCACCGGCGGGTGTGCCCTGGAAGGTGGGGCGTGCGGGACGCGCCTGTCCCGGGGGCGACCGTTTGCGGACCGGCTGGAGGAACCGTCATGGCTCACGCGGCACCCACTTCGACAGCCCCGGGCGTGCTCGGCGGCTCGGCCCTCACCAAGGCCGCGACGGCCACCGTGCTCCTCGGGGCCGTCTACGGGATCTGGGCGGCGGGCATCGCGCGGGACGCGGGCCCCATCACCACCGGCAACGTCCTGCTCGGCGTCGTGGCGGGCCTGGTCTTCGCCGCCGCCTTCATGGGGCTGCGCACGATCGCGCCCCGGCTGCCGCGCGAGCTGCGCGCGGCGGCCTGGGCCGCCTTCGCCGGGATCGCGTTCGGCTATCTGTACAGCCTGACCGACGCGACGATCCTGCGGTCGGTGGCCATGTCGCTCGCGGTGACGGCCGGCGTCTTCGTGATGGTGTTCTACCGGTACTACACGAGCGAGTGAGCGACCGGACCGTCCGCGAGACCGGATCCGTCCGCGGGCCCGCCTGGTAGGCGCGCACCCCTGTGCCCGCCGGCGTCGAGCGCGCCGGCGGGCACAGGGGCGTACAGCAGAAGGTCAGCCGACCTTGTCCATTCTGTCCAGCTTGTCCAGCGCCTTCGCCAGACCGTTGGCCCACAGCTGGTTCACCTGGGCCCGCTCGTTGGCGTCCGGCTGCGAGTTCGTGCACGACGTGCCCGGTCCGCCACCGGACATCAGCTCGCTGCACGGGCCCTCGTAGTGATCCGGAAGGCCGAGGACGTGACCCGTCTCGTGCGCGGTCACACGGGTCGAGTCGTACTGCTGGTTCTGCGCGTAGTCCAGGAAGATGTACCCGCTGCCGTGGCCGTCCGTACTCGCGTACGAACCACGCGGGTCGTTCCCCTCGCGGTACTCGAAACTCGCACCGCCACTCCCCTCCTGGAGCTTCACATTGGACACCGCGCTGTTCCAGATGGAGGTACTGCTGGCTATCTGCTGCGCGAAGGTGGGCGCACCGGAGGCGTCGTACACCACCGTGACCTGCTTCGTGCCGGGGTTGGCCGCGCGCTTCTCGGCGACCGACTTCAGGACGGCCTCGAAGAAGGCCTTGTTGGCCGCGGCTTCCTCGCCGGAGCCCGCGTAGTTGGCGTACGCGGAGACGGATGACGGCGCGGTGGGGGTCGCGGCCGTCGCGGAGGTGGTGCCGAGACCGGCTGCCGCGAGGCCGATGACGGCCGCGACGGACAGGTAACGCTTGTTCATGTGGGGGGCTCCCTACTCGTTCGGTGAAAGGTGAACGGTTCGGTAACGGGAGTGTCAGGGAGCCGGGGGCGTCCGCGGATGATGGCAAGTGGTGATAGCGCCGGGCTATCGCCTGCCCTTCGCCAACCTTTCGGCAGGTTTCGGAAGTGCCCAACTCAGGTGGTTCACGTGGGGTTTGTGAGTCTGGTGCACCGCCGTTCACCGCTCTACGCTCACAGCCATGGAGCTCGAGGTGAGGCACCTCCGCGCGCTGTGCGCCATCGCCGACACCGGCAGCCTGCACAAGGCGGCGCGCCAACTCGGCATGAGCCAGCCGTCGTTGACGACCCAGCTGCGGCGCATCGAGCAGGAGATCGGCGGCCAGCTCTTCGCCCGTGAACGTACCGGCTGCCGTCCGACGCCGCTCGGCCGCGTCGCCCTGAGCCGCGCCCGCCCCCTCGTCAGCGAGATGCGGGCGCTGGTCAACGAGACCAAGGCCGCCGCGGCCCGCGCCACCGAGGGCCCCCAGCTGCGCATCGGCTCCACGGCCAGCTGCGCCATACCGGGCTGGCTGCGCAGGCTGCGGCTGCGCCTGCCCACCACCGAGACCTCGCTCCAGATGGACGTCTCCGCCAACGCGCTGCTGCGCATGGTCGCGGGCGGGCAGCTCGACGTGGCCTTCGTGCACGAGGTGGAGGGGAGTCCGCTGCGGCTGCCGGAGGGGCTGCGGTGGCGCGTTCTGGTCGAGCGGGAGCCGCAGTTCGTCTTCCTGCCCGCCGACCATCCGGCGGCGGCGCAGCCCGTCGTCCACCTCACCGACCTCGCCGCCGACCGCTGGATGGTGGACCCGACGGTGGACGGCGAGTGGGACGGACTGCTGCGGGTGCTGCGCGAGGCCGGGCTCAACCCCCGTGTCCTGCACGGCGATTACCTCACCGCGTCCTCGCTCGTGGCCACCGGCGAGGTCGTCACGGTGTGCCAGCCGACCTCGCACGCGCGGCCCAACATGACGGTCCGGCCGCTGCACGGCGACCCGCTCGGCGTCCGGCTCGTCGTCGCGGCCCGTACGGAGAGGGTGCTCGACGCGGTGTACGGCGACCTGGAGGCGTCGTACTGGGAGGCCGCGCGCCAGGCGCCGGCCTACGGGGAGTGGCTGGCGGGGCGGGCGAAGGCGGCCTGAGCCGAGCCGCGTGACCTAGGTCCCGGACACTTTGGTGACCTTTGGCCCAACCCCCTCTGACCTGCACTTTTACCCGGTTTACGGTTCTGCGCCACCGTATGCGGCCGGTTGTTACGTTCTCTATGGATGACGCACACACAGCGCCCGTAGCTTCATGTCTGTCGCCGCCGCAAAGAGGCATAAAGACGGACAGTTCGCCCGACCAGACCAGTCACAAGGGATCCGCTATGCGTGCCACCCGCCGTACCTTCCGCACCGCCGCCATCGCCACCGGAGCGATCGCCGCTCTCGCCGTCCCGACGGCGGGGGCCTTCGCCGCCGACGCCCCCTCTAACCCGCAGGGCCAGGTCGCCGCGGGTGACCGGCCCGGAGCCACGGACCAGGACGGGAACACCCCGGACGGCAACGGCCGGGACGGGAACGGCCAGGACCAGACCGACAAGGACCAGACGGACCACGGTCAGCAGGACAAGGACCAGGCCGACAAGGACCAGGACCAGACCGACCCCGGCCAGAAGGACAAGGACCAGGACCCCCAGCCGCCGAAGCCCGGTAGCTGGGAGTCCAAGGGCACCACCGACCTCGGCAAGGGCTGGTCCGCCAAGGTCGAGGTCAACGCGTCGGCGCGCAGCGCGCGGGCCGCGATCACCCTCGACGGCGCCGCGAAGGGCTCGCTCACCGCGTACGAGAAGCCCGCGAGCACCACGATCGACGGCAGCACCTTCACCCTGTCGCCCGACGGCACGGTCACCGCCAAGCTCGTGGACAAGGACAAGGACAAGGACCGGGACAAGGACAAGCCCGTCCCCGGCGGCTGGGTCTCCAAGGGCACGACCGACCTCGGCAAGGGCTGGTCCGCGAAGGTCGACGTGAACGCGTCCGCCCGCAGCGCCAAGGCGGAGATCTCCCTCCACCACTCCGTCAAGGGCTCCCTGAAGGCGTACATCGACGCGTCGAGCACCAAGATCGACGGCTCCACCTTCACGCTCACCGCCGACGGCACCATCACCAGGACGGGCGGCAAGCCGACCCCGCCGAAGCCGCAGCCCGACCACAAGCGCACCCTGGTCCACCAGTACACGAACCTCGGCGGCACCGGCTTCGACGCGAAGGTCTACAAGACCAAGGCCGGCTACGAGGCGGATCTGATCGCCAAGTCGCCCGACACCGGCAAGAAGATCGTCTGGGACACCCTCAAGCAGTCCGGCGCCAAGCCCGCGTACGGCCGGCACAACGGCGCGCACTTCGTCCTCAACCCGAACGGCACCATGAAGGGCTGGACCGAGGGCAAGACCCACGGCAACGGCAACGGCAACGGCACCAACACCGGCACCGGTCACGGACAGAAGCCGAAGAACGGCACCTCCACGGTCGTCCCGAAGGGCGGCGTCAAGGCGGGCGCCGACGGCGTCACCCCGGCCGGCGAGAGCGCACCGCTGATGGCGGCGGGCGGCGGCATGGCGGCGCTCGGCGCGGCGGGCCTCGGCTTCGCGCTGTACCGCCGCAAGCAGAGCAACTGACCGGACCTCCGCGCGAGCGCGCGCGGACGACGACGGGGCACCCCTTGGCGAAGGGGTGCCCCGTCGTCGTACCGCCTGGTCACACGGCTGAGCCGTACCGCCTAGCCGTACCGCCTAGCCGTACCGCTAGACGCCGATGTCGCCGCCGTCCTTGCGCCAGACGGAGACGACCGACGGGCGGACGATCTTGCCGGGGCCGTCGGGCCACGCGCTCGCGGGCTTCTCGACGGACGCGCCGTCGATCTCGCCCGGGTGCTGCACGGAGACGAGGACACGGCGGTCCTGGACGAGCGGTCCGCAGGTCTCCGCGCCGTTCGGCATGGTCAGGAACTGCTTGAGCTCACCGCGCCGGTCGCCCTTGGTCGCGACGCCGAACAGACCGTCGTGCGAGCCCAGTTGGTTGCCGTCCGTCGAGATCCACAGGTTGCCGTGCGGGTCGAAGGCGACGTTGTCCGGGCAGGAGATCGGGCTGACCTTGTCCTTCGGGAAGCCCGCGAAGTACGTGGCCGGGTCCTCGGGGTCGCCCGCGACCAGGAAGAGCGACCAGGCGAACGTCGTCGACTCGGCGCGGCCGAAGCGCTCGGTCAGCTCCAGGATCTGCCCGTGCTTGTTGAGGTTGCGCGGGTTGGCCTCGTCGGCCGGGGCCTTGCCCGCCTTGCCGCGGTCGGAGTTGTTCGTGAGCGCGACGTACACCTTGCCGGTGTGCGGCGACGGCTCGATGTCCTCGGGGCGGTCCATCTTCGTGGCGCCGACCTTGTCACCGGCCTGGCGCGTGAAGACGTACACCTCTTCGGCGGTCATGCCGTCGACGTGCGAGACGGCGTGGCCCTTGGGGCCCGCGGTGGCCAGCGGGATCCAGACACCGCTGCCGTCGAACTCGCCGTCGGCGGGCAGCTTGCCGGTGCCGTCGATCTCGCCCGCGGGAGAGTCGCCGGTGAGCTTGGCGACGTAGAGGGTGCCCTCGTCGAGGAGCGTGAGGTTGTGCTCGTGCGCGGCGCGGGAGCTGCCCTTGGCGACGCGCTTGCTGCCGACGAACTTGTAGAAGTAGTCGAACTTCTCGTCGTCGCCCATGTAGACCACGGGGCGGCCGTCGTGCGTGAGGCGCGGCTGCGCGGCCTCGTGCTTGAAGCGGCCGAGCGCGGTGCGCTTGCGCGGGGTCGAGTCCGGGTCGTACGGGTCGAGTTCCACGACCCAGCCGAAACGATTGGCCTCGTTCGGCTCCTTGGCCAGGTCGAAGCGGTCGTCGAACCGCTCCCACTTGCGCTCGGAGGCGGCGCCGATGACGCCGTAGCGCTTGAGGCGCGCGGCGGCGGTCGGCTCGGTGACCTTCTCGGCGTTGGCGAAGTACTGGTTGAAGTTCTCCTCGCCGTGCAGCGTCGTGCCCCAGGGGGTGGTGCCACCGGCGCAGTTGTTGAGGGTGCCGAGCACGGTGGTGCCACGCGGGTCGGCCTTCGTACGGACGTACTCGCTGCCCGCGGCGGGTCCGGTGAGCCGGAAGCGGCTGGTGACGGTGAGGCGGCGGTTGAGCTGGTGGCGCGTGACGGCGGTCAGCTTGCCGCTCCTGCGCTCCTCCTCGACGACCACGACGGAGAGGCCGTGGGCGGCCCAGGCGATCTCGACCTGCTCGCGGGTGGGGTTGGCGGCGTCGTATCCCTTGAACATCAGGATCTCGTCGGTGTACTCGTGGTTGGCGACGAGGACCTGGCGCCCGCGCTCGCGGCGCAGCGGCAGCAGGGAGAGGAAGTCGTTGTTGTAGCCGAACTGCCCGGCCTGCGCCTTGGCGGTCTGGTGGTCGGCGTCGAAGGCCGGGGCGCCGCGCAGGATGGGCTCGCCCCAGCGGATGACGACGTTCTGGGCGTAACCGTCCGGGATCGTCACGGAGTCGGCGGTGTTGGGCGCGACGGGCGTGAAGCGGAGACCGCGCGCCCCCTTTTTGCTCTTGTTGCTCGTCGGGACCGCGGGTTTCCCGGTCGCGGCCGCGGCCTCCGGGGCGGGGCCCGCGAGGGCGGCGCCGCCCGCGGCGGTCGCCACGGTCACGACCGCGGCGGCCCGCATCATGGAGCGGCGGCTGAGCGCCCCCGCTATGACGTCGCCGACGTACTCGTTGTCGCTGGTGTTGGGCACCTCGTGGAAGCAGGCATCACCACAACGGAACCGGCAGGTCAGGGCGGAACGGGCGCCGCTCCCCTGATGCGAGGTGATGATCGGCAGCAGCTTGCGCACGGTTCCTCCGTTGTGTGGCGTGGCACGGGCGTGACCCTGGGTATGGCTTGATTCCGCCGTGACGCTAGGCGCGGAGGTCGGCAGGGCGACGGCCTGAGGGTGAACGGGAGGTGAATCGCGGGCGCACAGAGGGCAGTTGAGCTGCGTGTGCGCGGTAAGGGTGACGCTTGGGCGACCCTCACGAAGATCGCGTATGGCGGCGGCTAACCTTACGTGTCCGCCCTGGCCAGGGGTTATCGGGAATCAACTCACGCGAAGGGGTGCACCCATGGGCATTCTGAGTGTCCTGCGGAACGCGTTCGGACGGTCTTCACGCAAGGGGGAGCAGGAGCGGGCTTCGGAGCCTGGGGCGGTGGCTCCGGAGGCTTCGGAGCGTTCGGAGGCCCGGGAGACCCCGGAGACTCCGGAGACCCCGGAGGCTGCCGCTTCCTCTGCGACGGTGCCGGCGCCTTCCTCCGAACGGGTGCCTCCGGTGGCCGAGCCGAAGGCGACGGTGCCGTCTCCTTCGTCCGAGCCTTCGCCTTCGGCGGTGGATGATCTCGTGGCGGCGGCGTTCGACAGGGACCGCGTCTCGGTCCCGTCCCCTTCCCCGGAGCGAGAGCCTGCGGCTAAGGCTGAGACGGTGGCCCCGGAGCGGGAGCCTGCGGCCCCCGAGGCGGAGACGGTCACCCCGGAGCCTGCGGCCCCCGAGGCGGAGACGGTTACCCCGGAGCCGGAGCCTGCGGCCCCGGAAGCCGAGACCGTTGCCCCGGAGCCTGCGGCCCCCGAGGCGGAGACCGTTACCCCGGAGCCCGAGGCCCCCGAAGCCGAGACCGTTGCCCCGGAGCCCGCGGCCGAGCCGACGGCGGTTGTCGCTGACGCCGCTGCCCCGGAACCGTCAGTTGTGCCCACCCGTCCCGCCCAACGGGACGAATGCCCACAACAAGACACCCCCACCCCCGAAGCTGAGCCCGTCGAAGAGGCCGCCGCCGCTGTGACCGCGGCCGACGAGTCCGTTACCGCTGTGGGCAATCGTCCCGCTGGGCGGGACGGGTGGGCACAGCCCGAGACGCCGGGTGCCGATGAAGCGGCGGAAGTACCCGTGACCTCGGCGGAGCCGGACGCCCCCGTGGCGCAGGAGGCGCCGGACGCCCCCGCTGCCCCGGCGGAGCCGGAGACCCCCCTCGCCGAGGACAAGGCCGAAGTCGAAGCCACCCCGGCGGAGCCGGAGACCCCCGTGGCGCAGGAGGCGCCGGACGCCCCCGCTGCCCCGGCGGAGCCGGAGACCCCCGTGGTGGCGGAGTCTCCCCTTGCTCCGGCGAAGCCGGTTCTCTCTGTGGCCAAGTTGAAGAATCGGGCCCCCGGCCTCGCCTCCGCCTACAAGGCGGCCGCCGCCGCCCTGGAGAAGAGGGACCTCACCGGCACCCGCGCCCCCGTATACCTCGTACTGGACCGCTCCGGCTCCATGCGCCCGTACTACAAGGACGGCTCCGCCCAGAGCCTGGGCGAGCAGGTCCTGGCCCTGGCCACCCACACCGCCCCGGACCCCGAGGCCCCCGCCGTCCACGTCGTCCTCTTCTCGACGGAGATCGACGGCACCGGCACCCTCACGCTCCCCGAGCACGAGGGCAAGGTCGACGAGCTGCACGCCGCGGCGGGCCGCATGGGCCGCACCAGCTACCACGCGGCGATCGAAGCGGTCGTGGCCCACTACGAGGAGTCGGAGCACAAGGGCGAGCCCGCCCTCGTCGTCTTCCAGACGGACGGCCCCCCGGATGCGAAGGGCCCCGCCAACCAGGCCCTCGCGGACGCGGCCAAGCACCCCCTCTTCTTCCAGTTCGTCGCGTTCGGCGAGCACGAGGCGAAGGGCTTCGACTACCTCCGCAAGCTGAAGGCGGAGAACGCCGCCTTCTTCCACGCGGGCCCCACCCCCCGCGAGCTCACGGACGCGGAGCTGTACGAGGGCCTGCTGGCCGCCTGGCGCCCGTAGTCCCGAAATTCCCAGGGGTGGGCCCATCGGGGTCCACCCCGGCGGTCCACCCCCTGGAATCGAGGTGAACCGCCCGCTCCGGGGCCGTTAGGATTTCGACCATGGCGGCCACTGGATCCGAGAAGCAGGGGACGAGCGAAGGCGCAAAGGCGTTTTACGTGTCGACCCCCATTTACTACGTCAACGACGCTCCTCACCTGGGCCACGCCTACACGACCGTTGCAGGGGACGTGCTCACGCGCTGGCACCGTCAGCGCGGCGAGAAGGTGTGGTACCTCACCGGCACGGACGAGCACGGTCAGAAGATCATGCGCACTGCCGAGGCGAACAACGTCACGCCCCAGGCGTGGTGCGACAAGCTCGTGGACGAGGCCTGGCGGCCTCTCTGGGAGCACCTGAACATCGCGAACGACGACTTCATCCGCACGACGGAGAAGCGGCACACGGACCGCGTGCAGGAGTTCGTCCAGGATCTCTTCGACAAGGGCGAGATCTACAAGGGCGGATACGAAGGCCCGTACTGCGTGGGCTGCGAGGAGTACAAACTCCCCGGCGACCTCATCGACGGCGAGGCCGGCGGCGAGTTCGAGGGGCAGAAGCTCTGCCCCATCCACAAGAAGCCGGTGGAGCTCCTCAAGGAGGAGAACTACTTCTTCAAGCTCAGCGAGTACGGCCCCAAGCTCCTCGCCCACTACGAGGCGAACCCCGACTTCATCCAGCCCGAGTCGGCGCGCAACGAAGTCGTGAACTTCGTCAAGCAGGGCCTCCAGGACCTGTCGATCTCGCGCTCGACGTTCGACTGGGGCGTCAAGGTCCCGTGGGACGACAAGCACGTCATCTACGTCTGGATCGACGCCCTCCTCAACTACGCCACGGCCGTCGGCTACGGCGCCGACGAGGACAAGTTCAAGTCAACCTTCCCCGCCGACGTCCACCTGGTCGGCAAGGACATCCTCCGCTTCCACGCGGTCATCTGGCCCGCCATGCTGATGGCGCAGGGCCTGCCGCTGCCGGGCCGCGTCGCGGCGAACGGCTGGCTGATGGTCGGCGGCGAGAAGATGTCGAAGTCGAACCTGACGGGCATCAAGCCGCAGGACCTCACCTCGCACTTCGGCGTGGACGCGTACCGCTGGTACTTCCTGCGTGCCATCGCGTTCGGCCAGGACGGCTCGTTCTCGTGGGAGGACTTCACCGCCCGCTACACCAGCGAGCTCGCCAACGACTACGGCAACCTCGCCTCGCGCGTGGCGGCCATGGTCGGCAAGTACTTCGGCGGCGCGCTCCCCGAGGCGACGGCGGTCGGCCCGGCGGAGCAGGCGGTCCAGGAGGGTCTGGCCACGGCGGTCGCCGCGGCCGACCGGAAGATCGGCGAGGAGCTGGACTTCCAGGGCGGCATCCTGGCGGTCTTCGCCTTCGTCAAGCAGGTCAACGGCTACATCACGGAGCAGGAGCCGTGGAAGGTGGCCAAGGACGAGTCGCCGGAGGGCCAGGCCCGCCTGGCGACGATCCTCTACACGGCGGCGGAGTCGCTGCGCGCGGTGGCCGTCCTGCTGAACTCGATCATGCCGGAGACCTCGCAGAAGCTGTGGGACTCGCTCGGGGCCGAGGCCTCGCTGGGCGCGCTCGCCGCGCAGAGGGTCCAGGACGCCGGTACGTGGGGTCAGCTGCCGGTGGGGGCGACGGTGACGAAGGGTGCGGTGCTGTTCCCGCGCCTGGAGGAGCCGAAGCAGTCGTAGCACTCTCGAACTGCCGTGAAGGGGCTCGCGATTCATCTCGCGGGCCCCTTCTGCTTGCCCGACTTGGCTGAATCATGCGGGTCACATAGCGATACCGATCACATTCGACCAGAACTCACGCCGTCTTCACATCTTCGTACGTACGCTTCACTGTATGACCACGACTCCCCGAACCCCCGACCGGCCGCGCCCAGCGGCCGAGGTGAACGAGGAGATACGCGCGCTCTGGCTGCGGACGGGCGGATATCTTCGCCCCGAACAACACCTGGAGTACGAAAAGCTCGTGGCCGAATGGGCAGAGGCGACGGCCGCGGAGGCCTCGCACAGCCCGGCCGTCTGAGCGGTCAGTGCAGTCGAGTCGCAACGCGATTCAACAACTGAGCGTGTCTTCATGAGCCACGGGCGACGTGTTTCAACAACACCGCCCGGGCTCCACCCGATACACCAGCCTCATCCGATACACCACGCCACATCCGATACACCGCCACTGCGCGCCCGCCGAGCGAACCACCGCCCGGCGGGCGTCTTCATTCGGCCTGGCGTATCCGCCGAATCCGCAGATTCCGCCGTATCCGAAGAATCCGCCGAGTCCGCCGTGTCCGCGGAACCCTCCGAGTCCGCCGAACCCGTCGGCTCCCCCCGCTCACTCAGGCCCGCTCACCGCTCGTACGACCTCACGAGCCGTGCCAGCTGACGTCCCACGGCCCGCAGCGGCTCCTCGCTGCGGCTGACCTGGGCGGTCACCTCCGCGCCCTCCAGGGCGCTGATCACGGTGGTCGCCAGTTCGCGCGCGTCCTCGGCGGCGAAGCCCGCGCCGAGCAGCTTCCCCTCGACCAGGCGCTCCCAACTGGCCAGCGCGGCCGCGCACACCCGCTGGATCTCCGAGTCCGTCCCCAGCGTCTCCAGGGCCGCCGCGGTGACGGGGCAGCCGTCGACCCAGCCCGACTCCCGCAGCCCCACGGCCAGTTCCGCCGCGCAGGACTCGATGGCGGCGCCGGGAGTGTCCGCCTTGCCCAGGGCGTCGCGCAGCAGGACGGCGAACTCCTCGCCGCTGTGGGTGATCGCGGCCACCGCGACGGCTTCCTTGCCGCCGGGGAAGAAGTGGTAGACGGAGCCGAGGGTGGCCTCCGCGTCCTTCGCGATCTGCTTGATCCCGGTGCCGACGTATCCCTGCCGCTGGAGCAGCCGGGCGGCGGCGATGACGATGCGGTCGCGGGTGCCGGGCGTTGCGGCTGCGCTGGTCTGGGGCATGCCGGTCAGCTTACCCCGCAATTAGTTAGAGCGTTCGTTCCAGAGACGTGCTACGTTGTGCCCGACGCGCTAAATAGAACGCTCGTTACAGCCCGGGAAGCAGTCTCGGGAACAGCCCCGGGACGCACACCCACGCCCCGGAAACCCTGGAGGAAAAACCATGAACGCCACCCCGAACGCGAACACGACCCTGAGCACGACCGCGAACGCCACCCCGAACACGAACCCCGCCCCGGTCACCCTCATCGGGCTCGGCCCCATGGGTCACGCGATGGCCTCGGCCCTGCTCGACGCCGGCCACCAGGTCACCCTCTGGAACCGCACCGCGTCCCGCGCGGACGACCTGGTCGCGCGGGGCGCGATCCTCGCCGCCACTCCCCAGGAGGCCGTCGCCGCCAACGAGTTGGTGATCCTGAGCCTCACCGACTACACCGCGATGTACGCCGTCCTGGAACCGGCGGCAGCGGTCCTCGCGGGACGCGTGATCGTCAACCTCAGTTCGGACACCCCGAAGAAGGCGCGCGAGGCGGCGGACTGGGCCGCGGGGCACGGCGCCGCGCACCTCACGGGCGGCGTCCTCGTACCGCCTTCGGGCATCGGGAAGCCCGGGTCTTCGACGTTCTACAGCGGCCCGCGAGAGGCGTACGACAAGCATCGCGCGACCCTGGAGGTCCTCACGGGAGAGACGGACTACCGCGGTGAGGACGCGGGCCTGGCGGCGCTGATGTACCAGCTGAACATGGTCATCTTCTGGACGAGCATCTCCAGCTACTGGTACGCGATCGCCCTCGCGAAGGCCAACGGCCTGACGGCGGCGGACATCCTGCCGTACGCCTCCGAGAACATGACCGGGATGCCGGAGTTCCTGTCCTTCTACACGTCGCGCATCGACGCGGGGAACCACGCGGGGGACGTGGACCGCCTGGCGATGGGCCTGGCGAGCATGGAACACGTGGTGGACACGCACACCGACGCGGGCGTGGACGCGGCACTGCCGTCGGCCGTGGCGGACCTGTTCCGGCGCGGGATGGACGCGGGCCACGCGGCGGACAGCTTCTCCAGCATCGTGGAACTGCTGGGAACGAAGGCGGGAGCAGCGACACCCGCGCATTGAACGCACTGAACGCACTGAACGCACTGAGCAGGCAGGACACCAGGCAGGACACCGGCACCGGACCCCATTGTCAGTGCCGGCTGCCAGACTCGCCGCACGATGGGCGAGGAGGTCCGGGTGGGGTACTGCACCGACGACGACCGTGAGCGCGCGCGGCGGATCGTGGAGGCGGCGCGATCGCTGGACCCGGCGGGTCCGCGCAGATCCGGCGGCGATCCGATCCCCCTGCGCAGGGTCCTGCTGAACATGATCGAGGAGTCCGTCCGCCACGACGGGCGGGCGGCGGGGGCTTAGGCGATTCGGTCCCACGGGTTGGACATGCAGGCAAATGCCTGCATGATGGAGGGGTGAACGACAGCAGCACCGGCCCGCGCCCCGAGACGGCCGCCGCCGGGGTCGACAAGGTCTTCAAGGCCCTGGCCGACCCCACGCGGCGCTATCTCCTTGACCAGTTGCGCGGCAACAACGGCCAGACGCTGGGTGAGCTGGCCGAGCGCGTCGAGATGACGCGACAGTCCACCACCCAGCACCTGGCCGTCCTGGAGGCCGCGAACCTGATCAGCACGGTGTGGCGGGGCCGGACGAAACTCCACTACCTGAACCCGGTGCCGCTCCACGAGATACAGGAGCGCTGGATCGACAAGTTCGAGCACCCACGTCTGCGCGCGCTCAGCGCCCTGACCCGCACGGCGGAGGCCGCCATGACCACCAGCCCCACGAACGCTTCGGACCCGACGAACACCTCGGACACCTCGGACACCTCAGTCACCTCGACCGACTTGAAGACCGCCGACGCGGCGAAACCGTCGTACGTCTACGTCACCTACATCGAGAGCACCCCGGAGAAGGTCTGGCACGCCCTCACCGACGCGGACCTCACGGCCGCGTACTGGGGCCACTCCAACGTCTCCGACTGGCAGCAGGGCTCCCCCTGGGAGCACCGCCGCACGGACGGCTCGGGCATCGCGGACGTGGTGGGCGAGGTGCTCGAAAGCACGCCCCCGACCCGCCTGGTGACGACCTGGTCGTACCCCGGCACGCCCCCCGGCTCGGCCGAGGCCTCCCAGGTGACGTTCGACATCGCACCGCACGGCGGCATCGTCCGCCTCACGGTGACGCACGAGAACCTGGCGGACGAGAAGGAACGCCGTGACGTCGGCTCCGGCTGGCCGGCGGTCCTCTCGAACCTGAAGTCCCTCCTGGAGACGGGCTCCCCCCTCCCGGAGGAGCCCTGGCTGGTCCCGGGCGCCTGACCCCGGTCCGCCCGCCCCCACCCGCGTACGGCCACGCGGAACCCCGAACTCCCGGACTCCCGGACACGCGAACACGCGAACACGCGAAAGGGCCCGGAACCATAAGGTTCCGGGCCCTCAAGCAGCTTGCGGGCGGTCTTACTTGTCCGTCTCGCCCTTGCCGGACGCCACCGGCTTGCGCAGCTGGATGTTCAGTTCGCGCAGGCGCGACTCCTCCAGCTCGGAGGGGGCGCCCATCATCAGGTCCTGGGCGTTGCCGTTCAGCGGGAACGCGATCGTCTCGCGGATGTTCGGCTCGTCCGCGAGGAGCATCACGATGCGGTCGACGCCGGGGGCGATGCCGCCGTGCGGCGGGGCGCCGAGGCGGAAGGCGCGGAGCATGCCCGCGAACTCCTGCTCGACCGTCTCGCGCGTGTAGCCCGCGATCTCGAAGGCCTTGAGCATGACCTCGGGCTCGTGGTTGCGGATCGCGCCGGAGGACAGCTCGATGCCGTTGCAGACGATGTCGTACTGCCAGGCGAGGATGTCCAGCGGGTCCTTCTCCTCCAGGTCCTTCATGCCGCCCTGGGGCATCGAGAAGGGGTTGTGGGAGAAGTCGATCTTGCCGGTGTCCTCGTCCTTCTCGTACATCGGGAAGTCGACGATCCAGCAGAAGCGGAAGACGCCCTCCTCGAAGTGGCCCGCGCGCTTGGCGGCCTCCACGCGGACGGCCGACATGATCTTCGAGACCTCGTCGAACTCGCCCGCGCCGAAGAAGACCGCGTGGCCCGGGGCGAGGGAGAGGCGCTTGGTGAGCTCCTCGACGTTCGCCTCCGTCAGGAACTTCGCGATCGGGCCCGTCAGCGAGCCGTCCTCGGCCACGCGCACCCAGGCCAGGCCCTTCGCGCCCTGCTCGACCGCGTAGTCGCCGAGGCCGTCGAAGAACTTGCGGGACTGCGAGGCCGTGTCGGGGACGGGGAGGGCGCGGACGTGCTTGCCCGCGAACGCCTTGAACTCCGAGTCGGCGAAGATGTCCGTGATGTCGGTCAGTTCGAGCTTGGCGCGCAGGTCGGGCTTGTCGTTGCCGTACTTCAGCATCGACTCGCGGAACGGGATGCGCGGGAACGGGGAGGTGACCTCGCGGCCGTTGCCGAACTCCGTGAAGATCTCCGTCATGAGCTTCTCGATGGGCTGGAAGACGTCTTCCTGCTCCACGAAGCTCATCTCGACGTCGAGCTGGTAGAACTCGCCCGGCGAGCGGTCGGCGCGCGCGTCCTCGTCGCGGAAGCACGGCGCGATCTGGAAGTAGCGGTCGAAGCCCGAGATCATCAGCAGCTGCTTGAACTGCTGCGGGGCCTGCGGGAGCGCGTAGAACTTGCCCGGGTTCAGGCGGGAGGGCACGACGAAGTCGCGGGCGCCCTCGGGGGAGGTCGCGGCGAGGATCGGCGTCGCCATCTCGTTGAAGCCGAGGGCCACCATCTTCGAGCGGATCGAGGCGATCACGGACGAGCGCAGCATGATGTTGCGGTGCATGCGCTCACGGCGCAGGTCCAGGAAGCGGTACTCCAGGCGCCGCTCCTCGTTCACGCCGTCGTCCGCGTTGACCGTGAAGGGCAGCGGGGCGGCGGTGCCGAGCACCTCGACCTCGGCGGCCTCGATCTCGATCTCGCCGGTGGGCAGCTCGGGGTTCACGTTCTCCGCGCCGCGCGAGACGACCTTGCCGTCGATCCGGACGACCGTCTCCTTGGAGAGCTTGTCGAGCGTCTCGGCGGCGGGGGTGCCGGGGCGGGCCACCAGCTGCGTGATGCCGTAGTGGTCGCGCAGATCGATGAAGAGGATGCCACCCAGGTCTCGGCGATTGTGCAGCCAGCCGCTCAGCCGGACGTCGGAGCCGACGTCAGAGGCGCGGAGCTCGCCGCAGGTGTGGGACCTGTACCGATGCATCTTCGTTCATCCAGTCTTCGCGAATAGGGGAGAGAGCAGACAGTCCCCAAGGCTACCGTCCGGGCGGAGATCGCTTTCCGGATTGATCCGCGGATCACCCCTGGGGTGCTCCGCGGCGTCCCCGGAGGTGGCGACTTGTCCATCGATCTTCCTAAAGTGGGTCAATGCGCACCGACGATCCCTTGCAGCAGGCGGGGGACGAGCCCCTGCCTCCCGTTCGGGACGTCCTGGCCGCGATCGCCACCGGCCTGTGGCGCTGGAACAACACGGCGGGCACCGTCACGCTGGACGCCGAGGCGGCCCGGCTCCTCGGGCTGCCGCCGCACCCCCAGGCCCTCACCGAGGCGGGCGTGCGCTCCCGCTTCCACCCCGTCGACTGGAACGAGATCGACGGCATCGTCCAGCTCGCCGTCGCCGAGGGCACCCTCGCCGAGGCCCGGCTGCGGATCATGGACGACCAGGGGCGGGTCCTGCGCATCGTGCGCAGCCGCTCCAAGCCGATCGTGGACGAGGCGACCCACTCGTACGAGCTGATCGGCACCCTCCAGGAGGTCAGCGAGCCGCCGCCGGGCGCCGCCGCGCGCACCCCGGTCACCGGCGACTGGCGCCGCTCCCGGGAGGCCTTCCTCCTGGACGCCGGGCGCGCGCTCGCCGAGGCGCGGTCGACCGAGGAGGTGCTGCGGGTCGCCAGCGGGCTCTCCATGCCGGGGTTCTCGCCGGACGGGCTCGGCGTCTTCGGGGTCGAGGGCGACCGGCTCAAGGTCATCGGGCATTACGGTCACCAGCCGGGGGACGACCTGCCGTTCTCCGCGATGACCCTGGACACGGACTATCCGGCCGCGGAAGTGGTCCGCACGGGCCGCGCGGTCTATCTCTCCTCGCCCGAGGAGTACCACCGCCGCTACCCCGCCACCTGGCCGCTGGCCCGGCCCTTCGAGCGGCAGTCGTGGGCGTTCCTGCCGCTGACCGTCGCGGGCCGCACGATGGGCGCCTGGCTCGCGGCCTTCGCCTACCCCGTCTCGTTCACGCCGGACGAGCGCTCCGTCCTGACGACCGTGGCCCGGATGCTGGCCCAGGCGCTGTCGCGGGCCGGGGTGGCCGAGTCGGAGCGTGAGCTGACGGAGGGGCTCCAGCGCTCGATGCTGCCGCTGCTGGGGCCGCGCATCCCGGGGATGACCGTGGCCGCGCGGTATGTGCCGACCGGCGGCGGGCTCCAGGTGGGCGGCGACTGGTACGACATGATTCCGCTGCCCAACGGCCGCATCGCCTTCGTCATCGGCGACGTCCAGGGCCACGACGTACGGGCCGCGGGCCTCATGGGACAGCTGCGGATCGCCCTGCGCGCGTACGCGTCCGAGGGGCACCGCCCGGACGCCGTGCTCTCCCGGGCGACCCGCTTCCTGGCGGGGATCACGGACGGCATCACGATCGGGTCGGACGGCGACGCGGGCGGTGATCCCGCCGACCCGCGCTTCGCGACCTGCCTCTACGTGGAGGCCGACCCGGCCACCGGCGTCCTGGAGATCGCCCGCGCGGGCCATCCGGAGCCGGCGATACGGATGAGCGACGGAACGGTCCTGCTGCGCCCCACGGCGGGCGGCCTGCCGCTGGGCATCGACCCGGACGCGGACTACCCCACCACCCGCCTCGTCCTGGAGGCCGGCGAGACGATGCTGGTCTGCACCGACGGACTCATCGAGACCGGCGGCCACGACCTGGACAGCGGCTGGAAGCGGATCCGCACGATCCTGGAGGAGCACGGGGGCAACGGCGACGACGGCCTCGAAGAGCTCGCCGACACCCTCGTGCAGGCCGTGCACGGGCCTTCCTCGCACCACACCACGGGCCCCCTGGTGGACCGCCGCGAGGACGACATCGCGGTGCTGCTGCTGCGCAGGGCCGGGCATCCCGCGCACCGCACGCCCGCGCGCCGCACGGTTCTGACGGTCGCGCAGGCCGAGCCGGAGCGGATCGCGGGGGCGCGGCGCCACGTGCGGGAGCTGCTGCACGACTGGGCGGACGCCGACCAGGTCGACTCGGCGGTCCTGATGGTCTCCGAGATGATCACGAACGTACTGGTGCACACGGACGGCGACGCGCTGCTCGTCGCCGAGGTCATCGGGGAGCCGGGCTCGCGCCGGCTGCGGGCGGAGGTCTCGGACGGCAGCGACGACCTGCCGCACAAGCGCCACCCCGGTGAACTGGCCTCGTCGGGCCGGGGTCTCGTCCTGATGGAGCTGCTCGCCGACGAGTGGGGGGTGGACCCCAGGGGCGAGGGCAAGAGCATCTGGTTCGAGCTCTACGAGGGGGCCGCGGGGCCTTCCACCGGTCTGCCCGAGGCCGATGCCCCCGAGGACGGCGCGGGCCCGGCGGAGCCCGTCGGATAGCGCTCCCGCAGCTCGGAGATCACCCCGAAGGCCGCCGCCGTCACCGGCACCGCGAGCAGCATCCCGAGGATGCCCGCCACGGAGGCGCCCGCGGCGATGGCGAGCATGACGACCGCCGGATGCATCTGCACGGTCCGCGACTGGATCACCGGCTGGAGCACGTGCCCTTCCAGGACCTGCACCGCGAGGACCACGCCGAGCGCCCACAGCGCGATGACGAAGCCCCGGTCGGCGAGCGCGACCAGGACGGCGACGGCGCCGGAGATGAACGCCCCGAGGTAGGGGATGTACGCGCCGATGAAGACGAGTGCCCCCAGCCCCCACGCCCCCGGCACCCGCAGGATCAGCAGCCCGACGGTGATGCACAGGGCGTCGATGAGCGCGATGAACGTGGTGCCGCGCATGAAGCCCTCGACGGCCTCGAAAGCGCGCCGGCCCATCGCCTCGACGGTGTCGGCGGTGCCGCCCGGGGCGAGGGAGCGGATGGAGCGAAGGGCCCGGTCGGAGTCGCGCAGGAAGAAGAAAACGAGCAGCAGCGCCAGGACGGCCATGGCGGTCATCTCGCCGACGACGCTCAGCCCGCTGATCACTCCGGACGCGGCGGACCCGCCGAACTTGCCGAAGAGTTCCTTGGCGTTGGACGCCATGTCGTCCAAGGAGGTCCCGGCGGCCCCGAAGTGCTTGGACAGGTCGGTGGCAGCCTGTTTCAGGGAGGCGACGATCTGGTCGCCGGTGTCGATCAGGGCCTTGACGACGATGTAGAGGGCGCCGCCGACGACCGCGACGACGGCCGCGCAGGTCAGGCCCGCGGCCAGCGACCGCTGCACCTTCATCTTCAGGAGCCAGCGGTAGACGGGCCCGAGGAGCGCGGTGCCGAGCAGGGCGAGCAGGACCGGCGTGACGGCCGCCTTGAAGGTGACGAAGAGCCAGATCGCCACGGCGGCCACGCCGGTGACGAGCAGGAGGACCACGCACCAGGCGGCGGCACGGCGTACGGGCTCGGGCAGAAGGGTGCTCACCCTCCTACCCGAGCACGGGCCGTGCGGCCCCGCACGTCGTGTACGCCGAGTCGCGTACGCGCGGCCGCCGCGCCTACATGCCGTGCACGGCCGGGACCGTGCCGAGCAGGCCCTTCTGGAAGTCCTCGAACGCCTGCTGGAGCTCGGCCTGACTGTTCATCACGAACGGCCCGTAGTGCGCCATGGGCTCACGGATGGGCTGTCCGCCGAGGAGCACGACCTCCAGGTCGGGGGTGTGCCCGTCCTGCTTCTCGTCCGCGCGGACGGTCAGCGAGGAGCCGGCTCCGAAGACGGCCGTCTGGCCCATCCGGACCGGGCGGCGCTCGGCACCGACCGAGCCGCGCCCCGCGAGGACGTACGCGAGGCCGTTGAAGTCCTCGCGCCAGGGGAGCGTGACCTCGGCGCCGGGGCGCACGGTCGCGTGGATCATCGTGATCGGCGTGTGCGTGATGCCGGGGCCCTGGTGGCCGTCCAGTTCACCCGCGATGACGCGCAGGAGCGCGCCGCCGTCGGGGGAGGTGAGCAGCTGGACCTGGCCGCCGCGGATGTCCTGGTAGCGGGGGTCCATCATCTTGTCCCGCGCGGGCAGGTTCACCCACAGCTGGAGGCCGTGGAAGAGGCCGCCGGACTGGACCAGGGACTCCGGCGGGGCCTCGATGTGCAGGAGGCCCGAGCCGGCGGTCATCCACTGGGTGTCGCCGTTCTGGATGGTGCCGCCGCCGCCGTTCGAGTCCTGGTGCACGAAGGTCCCGTCGATCAGGTACGTGACCGTCTCGAAGCCGCGGTGCGGGTGCCAGGGCGTGCCCTTGGGCTCGCCCGCTCCATAGTCCACCTCACCCATCTGGTCCATCATGATGAACGGGTCGAGGTACTTGTAGTTGATCCCCGCGAACGCCCGGCGCACCGGGAAGCCCTCACCCTCGAAACCGCTCGGGGCGGTCGTCACGGTGAGCACGGGGCGGGCGACGGCATCGCCGGACGCGGCCACACGGGGCAGGGTCAGCGGGTTCTCGACGGTCACAGCGGGCATGTCGGTGCCTCCTTCTTCGTACGCTCAGTTTAGTTGAACGTAGAACTTCTTGCCACCGGGAACGACAAGAGCCCGGAGGAAATTCCTCCGGGCTCGGGAAGGCGCCCCGCGGGGGCGCGGGCGACGCGGGGCTCAGCCGTACATCCGGCGCATCGCGAAGTCGACCATCTGTTCGACGGCCTTGGCGTCGAAGACCATGCGGTGCTCGCCCTCCATGTCGAGGACGAAGCCGTAACCGGTGGGGAGGAGGTCGATGACCTCCGCGCCCGTGATCACGAAGTACTTGGACTCCTTGCCCGCGTACCGGCGCAGCTCCTTGAGGGAGGTGAACATCGGGATCACCGGTTGCTGGGTGTTGTGCAGGGCGAGGAAGCCGGGGTTGTCGCCCCGCGGGCAGTAGACCTTCGAGGTGGCGAAGGCCTGCTGGAAGTCCTCCGCGGACATCGAGCCCGTGGTGAAGGCGCGCACCGCGTCCGCCAGGGACGGGGGCGACGGCTCCGGGTAGAGCGGGGGCTGCTGGGCGTACCCTCCCGCGCCGCCGGACATCTGCTGCGGCGGCGGCTGGGCCCCGGGCGGGGCGTACTGCTGCTGGGCGCCTGGGCTCTGGTCGTAGCCGTACATGTCCGCAAGAGTACTGAGCCCCGCACGAGTAGTGAGTCACAGATGACCTAATAGGGGTTGCTTCTTATTACTGGCGGGTAGCATCATCGTAGCTACTTGCTGGTACTGATCCTGTTGATCCCTTTTCTGCTTACGGAGCCGTCGCCATGGGGCACTACAAGTCGAATCTCCGCGACATCGAGTTCAACCTCTTCGAGGTGCTCGGCCGCGACAAGCTGTACGGCACCGGCCCGTTCGCGGAGATGGACGTCGACACCGCCAAGAGCATCCTCGAAGAGCTGCGCCGCCTCGCGGAGAACGAGCTGGCCGAGTCCTTCGAGGACGCCGACCGCAACCCGCCGGTCTTCGACCCGGCCACCAACACCGCTCCGGTACCGGCGTCCTTCAAGAAGAGCTACCAGGCCTTCATGGACTCCGAGTACTGGCGCCTCGGCCTGCCCGAGGGCATCGGCGGCACGACCGCCCCCCGCTCCCTGATCTGGGGTTACGCGGAGCTGCTCCTCGGCGCCAACCCGGCCGTGTGGATGTACTCCTCCGGTCCGGCGTTCGCGGGCATCCTGCACGACGAGGGCAACGACGCGCAGAAGAAGATCGCCGCCATCGCCGTCGAGAAGCAGTGGGGCTCGACGATGGTCCTGACCGAGCCGGACGCCGGTTCGGACGTGGGCGCGGGCCGCACCAAGGCCGTCAAGCAGGAGGACGGCTCCTGGCACATCGAGGGCGTGAAGCGCTTCATCACGTCCGGTGAGCACGACATGTCGGAGAACATCCTCCACTACGTCCTCGCCCGCCCCGAGGGCCACGGCCCCGGCACGAAGGGCCTCTCGCTCTTCCTCGTCCCGAAGTACGAGTTCGACTGGGAGACCGGCGAGCTGGGCGAGCGCAACGGCGTGTACGCCACGAACGTCGAGCACAAGATGGGCCTCAAGGCGTCCAACACGTGCGAGATGACCTTCGGCGACCAGCACCCCGCCAAGGGCTGGCTGATCGGCGACAAGCACGACGGCATCCGCCAGATGTTCATGATCATCGAGTTCGCCCGCATGATGGTCGGCACGAAGGCCATCGCGACGCTCTCCACGGGCTACCTCAACGCCCTGGAGTACGCCAAGGAGCGCGTGCAGGGCCCGGACCTCGCCCAGTTCATGGACAAGACGGCGCCCAAGGTCACCATCACGCACCACCCGGACGTGCGCCGCTCGCTGATGACGCAGAAGGCGTACGCCGAGGGCATGCGCGCCCTGGTCCTGCACACCGCGGCCGTCCAGGACGACATCCAGATCAAGGAGGCGGCGGGCGAGGACGCGTCGGCGCTGATCGCCCTGAACGACCTCCTCCTGCCGATCGTCAAGGGCTACGGCTCGGAGAAGTCGTACGAGCAGCTGGCGCAGTCGCTCCAGACGTTCGGCGGCTCGGGGTACCTCCAGGAGTACCCCATCGAGCAGTACATCCGGGACGCCAAGATCGACACCCTCTACGAGGGCACGACCGCGATCCAGGGCCAGGACTACTTCTTCCGGAAGATCGTCCGCAACCAGGGCGCCGCGCTGAACGGCCTTGCCGAGGAGATCAAGAAGTTCCTCGCGGTCGGCTCGGGCGGCGAGGTGCTCTCCGGGGCCCGCGAGGAGCTGGCCAAGGCCGCGGTCGAGCTGGAGGCCATCGTCGGCGTCATGCTGACGGACCTCGCGGCCACGGAGCAGGACGTGAAGTCCATCTACAAGGTCGGCCTCAACACGACCCGCCTCCTGATGGTCTCCGGCGACGTCGTCGTCGGCTACCTCCTGCTGCGGGGCGCCGCCGTGGCCGCCGAGAAGCTGGAGTCGGGCACGGTCTCGGCCAAGGACAAGGCCTTCTACGAGGGCAAGATCGCCGCGGCCAAGTTCTTCGCCGCGAACGTCCTGCCGTCCGTCGCCACCGAGCGCAAGCTCGCCGAGGGCGTGGAGCTGGACCTCATGGAGCTGGACGAGGCGGCTTTCTAGCCTCACCGCGTCACGTCGAAGGTGGCCCGCTCCCGCTTCGGGGGCGGGCCACTGCCGTATGACGGGGGCGGGCCACTGCCGTAAGACACGGGGCGACCGGGTGGGTGCGCGGGAAAGATCCGCCGTGAAGCGCGGTACAAGCTCTCCGGTTACGGGCAGTTCACGTACAGAACCTCCCAGAAAAGGCCCCCCGCGCCCCCTGGGGTCCGCTGGCTAGGCTGGAAACCATGAGCACACCTGCCCGCCCGTCTCCCTCCGCCGCCCCCGCACAGAGCGCTCCGCGCGACCCTCTTGCCTTCGACCGCGGCCACTCCGACGACCTCCTGACCTTCCTGGCGGCAAGCCCCTCCCCGTACCACGCCGTGGCGAGCGCGGCGGAGCGGCTGGAGAAGGCCGGTTTCCGGCAGGTCGAGGAGACAGCCGCCTGGGACGGGTCGACCGGCGGGAAGTACGTGCTGCGGGGCGGCGCGATCGTGGCCTGGTTCGTCCCCGAAGGCGCGAACGCGCACACCCCGTACCGCATCGTCGGCGCCCACACCGACTCCCCGAACCTCCGCGTCAAGCCGAAGCCGGACGCCGGCGCCCACGGCTGGCGGCAGGTCGCCGTCGAGATCTACGGCGGCCCCCTGCTCAACTCCTGGCTCGACCGCGACCTCGGCCTCGCCGGCAGGCTCTCGCTGCGGGACGGCTCCACCCGCCTGGTGAACGTCGACCGGCCGCTGCTGCGCGTCCCCCAGCTGGCCATCCACATGGACCGCGGAGTCGTCGCCGACGGCCTCAAGCTCGACAAGCAGAAGCACATGCAGCCCATCTGGGGCCTCGGCGACGACGTGCACGAGGGCGACCTCATCGGCTTCCTGGAGGAGGAGGCGGGCCTCGCCCCCGGCGACGTCACCGGCTGGGACCTGATGACCCACCCCGTCGAGGCGCCCGCCTACCTCGGCCGCGACCGCGACCTCATCGCGGGCCCGCGCATGGACAACCTCCTGTCCGTGCACGCCTGTACGGCGGCGCTCGCCGCCGTCGCCACGGCCGAGGGCGCCGACTCACTGCCGTACATCCCCGTGCTCGCCGCCTTCGACCACGAGGAGAACGGCTCCCAGTCCGACACCGGCGCGGACGGCCCGCTCCTCGGCTCGGTGCTCGAACGCTCCGTCTTCGCGCGCGGCGGCACGTACGAGGACCGGGCCCGCGCCTTCGCCGGCACGGTCTGCCTCTCCTCCGACACGGGCCACGCCGTGCACCCCAACTACGCGGAGCGGCACGACCCGACGCACCACCCGCGCGCCAACGGCGGCCCGATCCTCAAGGTCAACGTCAACAACCGGTACGCCACGGACGGCGCGGGACGCGCCGTGTTCGCCGCCGCGTGCGACAAGGCCGGCGTGCCGTTCCAGACGTTCGTCTCGAACAACGCGATGCCCTGCGGCACGACGATCGGCCCGATCACCGCCGCCCGGCACGGCATCAAGACCGTCGACATCGGCGTCGCGATCCTCTCCATGCACAGCGTGCGCGAGCTGTGCGGGGCGGACGACCCGCACCTCCTGGCCAACGCCCTCGTGGCCTTCCTGGAAGGCTGATTTCCGCTTCCCCGTGTGGTGTTGGCGGGTCCGGGTACTCGGAGGCCCTGCCACGACTTACTAAGGGAGGCGGTCCACATGGGCTTGGGCGGATGCATCATTCTCATCGCCGCGGGTGCCATTCTCGCGTTCGCCACCGACTGGGAGATGGAAGGCATCAACCTCACCGTCACCGGTCTGATCATGATGGCCGTGGGCGTGATCGGTGTCGCCGCGTTCACCAACGCGCGCCGCAAGACGGTCGTGCCCCCGGGCGCGACCGTGGTCGAGACGGAAAGCGACCATCACCACCGGTACTGACGCCTGCCCGAACGGGCAGACGTTTCGGCCACTCCTCGTCGCCGGGCCCGGCAGCCGCCTCCGTGGCTGCCGGGCCCGGCGATACTCTTGGGCCTTGTTCGAAACGTGATCGAGGCGTGCGGCACCGGCGCCGCGGAGGAGTTGAGGCCAGGTGGAGTTCCAGCTGCTCGGACCGGTGACCGTCGCCGGAGGCAGTGGCTCCGTCCCCCTCGGCCCCGCCAAGCGCCGCAGTCTGCTCGCGGCGCTGCTGCTGCGGGCGGGCACGCCGATCTCGGTGGACGCCCTGACCGAGACCCTGTGGGACGGCGAACCGCCGCTGCACGCCCGCACCGTGATCCAGGGCCACATCTCCCGGCTGCGCGCGCTCCTGGTCGAGGCGGGCCTCGACGCGTACGGCGTGGAGCTCGCCACCCAGGGCGGTGCCTACGCCCTCCAGCTCCCGGAGACCCTGCTCGACGTCAACCGCTTCGAGGACCTGGTCAAGCTCGCCGGACGGCAGCGCGAGGCCTCCGACACGGCCCTGATGCTGCGGGAGGCGCTCGCGCTGTGGAACGGCCCCGCGCTGACCGGCACCGTCGCCACAGAGCCGATGCTGGCCGCCGCGCGGAGCCTGGAGGAGAGCCGCCTCCTCACCGTGGAGCAGCTGGCCGACGCGTACGGGCGGCTCGGCTCGCACGGGCAGGCCGTGGGCCTGCTGACCGCCGAGTCCGTCCAGCATCCGCTGCGGGAGAGCCTGGTGGCCGCCCTGATGCGGGCGCTCCAGCGGTGCGGCCGGCAGTCCGAGGCGCTGGAGTACTTCAACCGGACGCGGGAGCTGCTCGCCGAGGAGCTGGGAGTGGACCCCGGCAAGAAACTGCGCCGGGCGTACGAGGAGATCCTCGCCGGTGAGCCCGACACCGGGGCCCACCCGATGCTGGGCACACCTCCGCCGCGCCGCCGGGGGCGGTACGACTTGGGGCTGGGGGGTGCTCAGGGGGTGCCTGGGGGTGGTGGGTCTGGGGCTCCTGGGGTATCTGGGGCTCCTGGGGCGCCGGGGGTTGGGGCTTCTGGGGTGCGTGGAGCTGGGGCTTCGGGGGGTGGGGCTTCGGGGGTTGGGGCTTTTGGGGGTGCTGTTGCTCACGGGGCTGGTGCTGGGGGTGTGCCTGGAGGTGTGCCTGGGGGTGTGCCTGGAGGGTCTGGTGCTTCTGGGGGTGTTCCTGGGGTGGCCGTTGCTTCTGGGGCGGTCGCTGGTCCGGGGGCGCCTGGGGTGTCCGGGGCGCCTGCCGCTCCGGGGGTGGCCGCCGACGGCGTTCGTCCGCCGCAGCGGGTGGGGGCCTCCCCGGCCGGGCAGAGCCGTGACGGCGGTGCCGACAGTGACGGGCGTGACGGCGGTGACGGGCGAGGCATCGCTCCGGCCGGGACCACGGCTCCCGCCTCGCCTGCCCTGCCGGTGGCAGGCCCGCCGCCGGGTCCCGTGATTCCCCGCCTCCTGCCGCGCGCGCCCCGCGCCTTCGCCGGGCGCACGGAGCAGCTCGCCGCCCTCGAAGCCGTGCTGGTCGAGGAGACCGAGGCACCGATCGTCCTGCTCACCGGGCCCGCGGGCGTCGGAAAGAGCGCCCTCGCCCTCCAGTGGGCCCACCACCACGCGGGCCCCCACCCGGACGGCCAGCTCTTCGCTGACCTGCGCGGCTTCAGCGGCGGCACCCCCGCCCATCCCGAGCGCATCCTGCGGGAGTTCCTCCTCGCCCTGGGCGTGCGGCAGCAGGAGGTACCGGCCGGCATCGAACCGGCCGCCGCCCTCTACCGCTCGCTCCTCGCCGAGCGGCGCGTCCTCGTCGTCCTGGACAACGCCCACGACTCCGCCCAGGTCCGCCCCCTGCTGCCCGGCGCGGCGCACTGCACCACCCTCATCACCAGCCGCAACCGCCTCGACGGCCTGGTCGCGTCGGACTGCGCGCGCCCGGTACCGGTCGCGGCGCTCGCCGAGCGCGAGGGCGCCGAGCTGTTCCTCCGCGCCCTGGGGCAGGGCGCGGGCCTGGACGCCGACTCCGCGGAGGTACGGCAGATCGCGCGCCTCTGCGACGGCCTCCCGCTCGCCCTGCGCACCGCCGCCGCCCGGCTCATCGGGCGCCCGCAGCGGTCCGTGGCCGGGCTAGCCGCCGAACTCGCCGACGAGGAGCAGCGGCTCGCCCTGCTCTCCGCCGAGGACACCGGCGTCGCGGCCGCCCTGCGCACCTCGGTGGCCCAGCTGCCGGGCAGCGACACCCGGTTGCTCGCCTCGCTCGCCCGCGCCTCCGGCCCGGACGTGGACGCGTACGGGGCGGCCGCCCTCGCGGGCACGGACGTGACCGTCGCGCGTACGGGACTCGACCGCCTCGCCGCGGCCCATCTGATCCAGGAGGAGGGGTCGGGGCGCTACGTCCTGCCCGGCCTCGTACGGCTCTTCGCCCGCGACCTGGAGGAACCCGGGCCCGCCCCCGGTGCCATCCGCCGGCCGCGTGCGGAGGAGCTGCGGCGGTCCGTTCCTGACTCCTCCGGGTGAGCGCTGCCTGCCTTTCCCTGCCGCGCGTGAGTGGTGCGAGGGGCGTGAACTGCGCGGACGGTCCATTAGCCAGGTGTTAGCGGAACGCCAGTGCCGGGCGGCAGGCTCACTGGAGCAAGCCCGAACGACCGCCACCGACGGGGGAGTCACCGCCATGCGCACCACCGCTCGCGCCACCCGCTCCGCCCGGCACGCCCGGCGCCTTCGCAAGAACACCGCCGTCGCCGTCGTGGTCCTCGCCGCGCTCTCCTTCACGCTCGCCGCGTGCGACGGCGGCGGGGGCGGTGGGGGTGGTGTGAAGGAAGGTGACAAGGCGCCCGGCGTCGGCACGGGGCCGGGCGGGGGCACCGACGGCACGGACACCGCCCGCGAGACGCACTCCGAGGGAGGCGAGAGCGGCGGCAGCGGCGAGACCGTCGTCCCCCGCGCCGCGGGAGACGGCTGCACGCTCGGCCCCGCGAAGGTCCGGCTCCAGGACACCGGCGGCTCCGCCCCCGCCGTCCTGCTCAAGATCACCAACAACGGGGGCAAGGCCTGCCCGGTCTTCGGCGCCCCCGTCGTCGGCGACAAGACCACCGGCGAGAACCTCCCCGTGGCCGACGGCACCCGCCCCCGGTCGGCCATCCACCTCGAACCGGGCCGGTCGGCCTACGCCGCGATCAACCTCGCGGGCATGGACGCCGTCCAGACCCACCGCTCCAAGACCTTCACCGTCACGCTCGCCACCAAGGACGGCAGGGGCGCGGGAGGGCAGGTCACCGTGGCCTCCCCCGGCGCCGCGGGCCTGCTGCTCGACGCGGATTCGCGCGTCACCCACTGGCAGCGCGACCTCGCGGACGCCCTGTCGTAGCGACCCCGCGTCCTCCCCTGATCCACAGCCGGTCCGCGTGCACACTTTCCCCCGAGTGGCGCGGGCCGGCTGTGTCGTGCGCGCGGCGGGGTAGTCATGGGCCCATGAAACTTCTCGTACGCGACCGGCTGCTCGGCATCGGTGACGACTACTGGATCGAGGACGACCAGGGGCAGAAGGTCTTCCTCGTCGACGGCAAGGCGATGCGCCTGCGCGAGACCTTCGAGCTCAAGGACATGCAGGGCCGCGTCCTGATCGACATCCGCGCCAAGATGCTGGCGCTGCGCGACACGATGGTGATCGAGCGGGACGGCCAGGAGCTCGCCACGGTCAAGCGCAAGCGCCTCTCGCTCCTGCGCAACCACTACCGCGTGGACCTGGTCGACGGCACCGAGCTCGACGTGAGCGGCAAGATCCTGGACCGCGAGTTCGCCATCGAGTACGACGGCGAACTCCTGGCCGACATCTCCCGCCGCTGGTTCCGGGTCCGCGACACGTACGGCCTCCAGATCGCCCGCGACGACGCCGACGCGTCCCTCCTCCTGGCCGTGGCGGTCTGCGTGATCCGCCTGGCGGAAAAGGAGCGCGGGGACGACGACTAGGGGGCCGAAAACCTCAGCGCCGGGGCGCGTCCATCCCCAGGAGCCGGTCCTTCAGCGCGGGGAACTGCTCCCGGGTGGCCGCGACCTTCGCCGGGTCGAGATCGACGGTGAGGACCTCCTCGCCGTCGCCCGCCTCGGCGAGCACCTCGCCCCACGGGTCCACCACGATGCTGTGCCCGGCCTGGGGGACCCCGGCGTGCGTGCCGCCCGTACCGCACGCGAGGACGAACACCTGGTCCTCCACGGCCCGCGCCCGCGCGAAGAGCGTCCAGTGCTCGCGCCGCCGCGCGGGCCAGCCCGCGGGGACGACGAACATCTCGGCGCCCGCGTCGACGAGCCCCCGGAAGAGCTCGGGGAAGCGCAGGTCGTAACAGGTGGCGAGTCCGATCGCCGCGGCCGGCGTGCGCACGGTGACCAGTTCGCCGCCGGCCCCCATCAGGACGGCCTCGCCCTTGTCGAAGCCGAACCGGTGGATCTTCCGGTAAGAGGCGGCGAGTTCACCCTCGGGCGTGAGGACGAGCGAGGTGTTGTAGAGGTCCCCCGCGTCGTCCCGCTCCGGGACCGACCCCGCGTGCAGCCAGACGCCCGCGTCGCTCGCGGCCTTGGCCATCGCCTCGTACGTGGGCCCCCGCAGCGGCTCCGCCTCGGTCCCGAAGGACTCGTAGGCGAAAGCGCCCGTGGTCCACAGTTCGGGAAGAACGACGAGATCCGGCCGCTCGCGCCCGGCGACCTCACGGACCAGCGAAGAGACCCGCGAGCGGCGGGAATTGACCGATTCGCCCTCGTCTACGGCGATCTGGATGAGGGAGGCGCGCACACTACCACCGTCCTGGCATTCGAGCCGTCAATGCAGGCCTACGATCGTCACACGAAAGCACTGCCGGGGTGCCTGTGGGCAGCGTACTGTGACTTTCCGGGGGGCACCCCCGGACCCCCATTACGCGTCTCAGACACCCACCGCCCGCGTACGACCGTCGAGGGGTCCCGTGAGTCTCCATCCCAGCCTGCAAACCTACGCCGACGCCTGGACCCAATCCGTATCAGCCATATCCGAGCTGGTCTCACCGCTCGCCGAGGGAGAGTGGAACTGGGCCACGCCCTGCCCCGGCTGGTCGGTGCGTGATGTCGTCTCCCACGTCATAGGCATGGACTGCGAGATGCTGGGCGACCCGCGTCCCATCCACACCCTGCCCCGCGATCTGTACCACGTGCAGACCGAGGCCCAGCGGTACATGGAGGTCCAGGTCGACGTCCGGCGCCACCACACGGCGCCCGAGATGACCTCCGAGCTGGAGTACACGATCATCCGCCGCTCGCGGCAGCTGCGCAACGAATCGCGCGACCCCTCCCACAAGATCCGCGGCCCGCTCGGCACCGAGCAGACGCTGGAACTGGCCATGCGGACCCGGGCGTTCGACGTCTGGGTGCACGAGCAGGACCTGCGCTCGACGCTGCGGAAGCCGGGGGACCTCGACTCCCAGGGCGCCCTCGTGGCGCGCGACCTCCTGCTCCAGGGACTGCCCAAGGTGGTCGCCAAGAAGGCCGCGGCGCCGGCGAACTCCGCGGTCGTCTTCGACGTGAGCGGCCCCGTCGAGTTCCTGCGCACGGTCCGCGTCGACGCCGACGGCCGCGCGGCGGTCGACAGCGCTCCCTCGCTCGGCCCGCTCGTCACGCTGAGCCTGGACTGGGAGACGTACTTCCGCCTCGCCTGCGGCCGGGTCACGCACGCCTCGGTGGCCGACCGGATCAAGATCGAGGGCGATCACGGCCTCGGCGAGGCGATCCTGCGGGAGTTCGCGGTCACGCCGTAACTCCCGCGACCCGCCCCGCGGCCCCTGAGGTCACAGGGGCGGTACGTGCACGGGTCACACCGGTCCGTGCACGGGTCGGTCACACGGGTACGTGCACGGCCTCCACGCGACTGGCGACAAGCCGCTCCTTCTCCCTGCGCACCGCACGTGTCCGCAGCCGCAGTATCTGGCTGAGGCCCACCGCTTCGAGCACGAAGACGGCGGAGAAGGCGATCCGGTAGTTGTCGCCGGTCGCGTCCAGGAGCACGCCGATGGCCAGCAGCGTCGTCATGGAGGCGACGAACCCGCCCATGTTCACGATGCCGGACGCGGTGCCCTGCCGCTCCGGCGGATTCGCGGGCCGCGCGAAGTCGAAGCCGATCATGGACGCGGGTCCGCAGGCGCCCAGCACGACGCACAGCGCGACGAGCAGCCCCATCGGGGCGTGGTCGCCGGGGTAGTGGATCGTGGTCGCCCACATGACGGCCGTCATAGCGACGGTGCCGATGGCCAGCGGTGTGCGGGCCGCGTGGTGCCGGGCGACGATCTGGCCGTAGACCAGACCCACCAGCATGTTGGACAGCACGACGAGCGTGAGCAGCGTCCCGGCCGTCGCCCGCGTGAGTCCCTGCGCCTCGACGAGGAACGGCAGGCCCCACAGGAGCAGGAACACCATCGCGGGGAACTGCGTGGTGAAGTGCACCCACAGGCCGAGCCGCGTGCCGGGCTCGCGCCAGCTCAGGGCGATCTGCTTGCGCACGAACGCCCCGCCGGTGTGGCCGACCGGCGCCGGCTCGTGGCCTTCGGGGTGGTCCTTGAGGAACAGCGTCATCAGGACGAGGACGACGACACCGCAGAGCGCGCTGCCCGCGAAGGCCGCGGTCCAGCCGACGGAGTGCAGCAGCCGGGCGAGGACGAGGGTGGAGACGAGGTTGCCCGCCATGCCGACCAGACCGGCGAGCTGGGCGACCAGCGGGCCGCGCCGGGCCGGGAACCAGCGGGTGCCCAGGCGCAGCACGCTGATGAAGGTCAGCGCGTCACCGCAGCCGAGCAGCGCGCGGGACGCGAGCGCCATTCCGTACGAGGGGGAGAACGCGAAGCCGAGCTGGCCGAGCGTGAAGAGCACGACGCCGATGGTCAGGACGCGCTTGGTGCCGAGCCGGTCGACCATCAGGCCGACGGGTATCTGCATGCCCGCGTAGACCAGCAGCTGGAGGATCGAGAACGTCGAGAGCGCGGACGCGTTGACGTGGAAGCGGTCGGCGGCGTCGAGACCGGCGACGCCGAGGGAGGTCCGGAAGATGACGGCGACGAAGTAGACGGCGACACCGATGCCCCAGACGAGCATGGCCTTCTTGCCGCCGGGGGGATCACCGGGCAGGGAGACGGGCGCGGAGAGGGAACTCATCGGACATCGCCCCGCGCGAGGTTCTGGAACCACCCGACGTGCCGGGCGACCACCGTCACGGCGCCCTCGGCGTCCCCGGCGCGCAACGCGTCGAGGATCTCCTCGTGCTCCGCGAGCGTCTTGGCGATCCGGTCGGGATGGGAGTGCATCACCGCGACCCCCATCCGCAACTGCCGGTCGCGCAGCTGGTCGTAGAGGCGGGCGAGGATGTCGTTCCCGCCGCTCCGCACGATCTCGGCGTGGAAGCACCGGTCGGTCACGGCCGCGGCGGCGAAGTCCCCGGCGGCGGCCTGCTCGCGCTGCTGCCGCAGCAGCTCCGCCAGGCGGTCGATCAGACCCGGCGGCGCGGGGACCGCCTTGCGGACCGAGTGCGTCTCCACCAGGAGCCGCGTCTCGACGACGTCGGCGATCTCCTGCACGGACACCGGCAGGACCAGCGCGCCCTTCTTCGGGTAGAGCCGGAGAAGGCCCTCCACCTCCAGCTTCAGGAGCGCCTCGCGCACCGGGGTGCGGGAGACCCCGACCGCCTCGGCGAGCTCGCCTTCGGTGAGCAGCGTGCCGCCCTCGTACCGGCGGTCGAGCACCCCCTGCTTGACGTGCGCGTAGACGCGCTCGGCCGCGGGTGGCTGCTTCAGGGCGCGGGTGGGGGGCGAGGCGGGTGCGACAGGCATGCGCACAGCATAGATACAACACGTACCCATGAGGACGTCCATTCCACGATCCGGACATCACCCCTAAAAGATTGCCTTCACACGCATCCATTTGCCTCTCCCGTGTGTCTCACTATCAAGCGGCACCCTCATGTGGCCGCATTCCAGGGGCATTTGGAGCATTCAACTTGAAAACCCCCATTAAGGGCATTCGCCGCGCATCGGCCGTCATCGTGACCGCGAGTGCGGTCTTCGCGGGCGGAGCCCTCACGACCCCGGCCCATGCGGCCGCGCTGCCCAAGCCGACGATCGCCGCCAAGGGCGGTTTCGTGATGAACAACGGCACGGGCAAGACGCTCTTCACGAAGTCCGCGGACACCCGGCGTTCCACGGGCTCCACCACCAAGATCATGACGGCGAAGGTGGTGCTCTCGCAGCCGAACCTCAACCTCAACTCCAAGGTCAAGATCGAAAAGGCCTACAGCGACTACATCGTCCGGAACACCGCCTCGTCCGCCCGCCTGATCGTCGGCGACAAGGTCACCGTCCGCCAGCTCCTGTACGGCCTGATGCTGCCGTCCGGCTGCGACGCGGCGTACGCCCTCGCGGACAAGTTCGGCAAGGGCACCACCCGCTCGGCCCGCGTGAAGTCGTTCATCGGCAAGATGAACTCCCAGGCCCGGAGCCTCGGCCTGACGAACACGCACTTCGACTCGTTCGACGGCATCGGCGGCGCCGGCAACTACTCGACGCCCCGCGACCTGACGAAGCTCGCCAGCAGCGCGATGAAGAGCTCCACGTTCCGTACGGTCGTGAAGACCAAGTCGACGAAGCAGAAGGTCACCACGAAGAGCGGCGGCTACCGCTACATGTCGTGGTCGAACACGAACAACCTGCTCGGCAGCTACAGCGGCACCATCGGCGTCAAGACCGGCTCCGGCCCGCAGGCCAAGTACTGCCTGGTCTTCGCCGCGACGCGCAACGGCAAGACGGTCATCGGCACGGTCCTCACCTCGACCTCGTCGACCAACCGCACGAAGGACGCGAAGAAGCTGATGGACTACGGCTTCAAGAAGTAACCCTCCCCGGTACGAGCGCTACGAGCACGACGAGCGCTACGAGCTGGGCGAGTGACCCTTCGCGTTACGCCGACGGGGCCCCGCCACGGTGTGTGGCGGGGCCCCGTCGGCGTACTGCCGTTCGCTGCTAGGCCCAGGTGAGGAGTCGCTTGGGCTGCTCCAGGATCGCCGCCACGTCGGCGAGCACCTTGGAGCCGAGCTCGCCGTCGACCAGGCGGTGGTCGAAGGAGAGCGCGAGCGTCGTCACCTGACGCGGCTTGACCTTGCCCTTGTGGACCCAGGGCTGGAGCTTGATCGAGCCGACGGCGAGGATCGCGGACTCGCCGGGGTTCAGGATCGGCGTGCCGGTGTCGACGCCGAAGACGCCGACGTTCGTGATGGTGACCGTGCCGCCCTGCATGGCGCCGGGGGACGTCTTGCCCTCGCGGGCCGTGGAGACCAACTCACCGAGCGACTCGGCCAGTTCGGGCAGGGTCTTGGCCTGCGCGTCCTTGATGTTCGGGACGATCAGGCCGCGCGGGGTGGCGGCGGCGATGCCCAGGTTCACGTAGTGCTTCTGGACGATCTCCTGGTTCGCCTCGTCCCACGCGGCGTTCACCTCGGGGTTCCGCCGGATCGCCACGAGCAGCGCCTTGGAGATGAGCAGCAGGGGGTTGACCCGCAGGCCCGCGAAGGCCTTGTCCTGCTTCAGCTCCTCGACCAGCTTCATCGTCCGCGTCACGTCGACCGTCACGAACTCCGTGACGTGCGGCGCCGTGAAGGCGGAGCCGACCATCGCCTGGGCGATCGCCTTGCGGACGCCCTTGACGGGGATGCGGGTCTCGCGGGCGCCGGCACCGGCCACCGGGGCGGCTTCGGCGGCAGCCGGGGCCTCGGGTTGCTCCGGGGCGGACGCCGGGGCCGGAGCGGACGCGGGAGCGGTGGCGGGGGCTGCGGCCGGAGCCACCGCCGCGTGCACGTCCTCGCGCGTGATGATGCCGTCGGCCCCGGAGGGGACGATGGCCGCGAGGTCCACGCCCAGGTCCTTGGCGAGCTTGCGCACCGGCGGCTTGGCCAGCGGACGGCTGCCCACGGGCGCGGCGGGTGCCGGGACGGCGGGCGCGGCGGCGGCCGTGCCCGAGCCGTTCAACTCGGCCTGGACCGCGGCGGCGTAGTACGTCCCGGCGGCGTCGGCCTGGTCCTGCGCCGACTTGCGCGCGCGGCGCTTCGTCGAGGACTCGGCGACCCCGTACCCCACCAGGACCGGCTGGCGGCCCTCCGGGGCGGCCTTCTCCTCGGGAGCGGCTGCCCGGGGCGCGGCCTCCTGGACCGGGGCGGCGCTCTCCGCGGGCGGCGCGGCGGGCGCGGCTCCGCCCGAGACGTCCACCGCGATGATCACCTGGCCGACGTCGACCGTGGTGCCCTCGGGGAAGCGCAGCTCATGCACCACGCCGTTGAACGGAATGGGCAGCTCGACGGCGGCCTTGGCCGTCTCGACCTCGCACACCACCTGCCCGTCGGTGACCGTGTCGCCGGGCGCCACGAACCACTTGAGGATCTCCGCCTCGGTGAGCCCCTCGCCCACGTCGGGCATCTTGAACTCGGCCAGCGCAGCGTCTGTCGCCTCTGTCACAGTCGTCACGACCCTCTCCCTCAGTACGCCAGCGAGCGGTCGACAGTGTCGAGCACCCGGTCGAGGCCCGGCAGGTACTCCTCTTCAAGCCGCGCCGGCGGATACGGCGCGTGGAAGCCGCCGACCCGCAGCACGGGAGCCTCCAGGTGGTAGAAGCAGCGCTCGGTGATGCGCGCCGCGATCTCCGCGCCCGCGCCCAGGAACACCGGGGCCTCGTGGACCACGACGAGCCGCCGCGTCTTCTCCACCGAGCCCTGCACCGCGTCGAAGTCCATCGGCGACATCGAGCGCAGGTCCACCACCTCAAGGGACTTGCCCTCTTCCGCGGCGGCCGCGGCGGCCTCCAGACAGACCTTCACCATCGGGCCGTACGCGACGAGCGTGAGGTCCGTGCCCTCGCGGGCGACCCGGGCCTTGTGCAGGGGCGCCGGGATGGCCTCCGTGTCGACCTCGCTCTTGTCCCAGTAACGCCGCTTCGGCTCGAAGAAGATCACCGGGTCGTCGCTCTGGATGGCCTGCTGCATCATCCAGTAGGCGTCCGACGAGTTCGACGGCGAGACGACCTTGAGGCCCGCCACGTGCGCGAACAGCGCCTCGGGCGACTCGCTGTGGTGCTCGACGGCACCGATGCCGCCGCCGTACGGAATGCGGATGACGACCGGCATCTTGATCTTGCCGAGCGCGCGGGCGTGCATCTTCGCGAGCTGGGTGACGATCTGGTCGTACGCCGGGAAGACGAAGCCGTCGAACTGGATCTCCACCACCGGGCGGTAGCCCCGCAGGGCCAGGCCGATGGCCGTGCCGACGATGCCCGACTCGGCGAGCGGGGTGTCGATGACACGGTCCTCGCCGAAGTCCTTCTGGAGCCCGTCCGTCACCCGGAAGACGCCGCCGAGCTTGCCGACGTCCTCGCCCATGATGAGGACCTTGGGGTCGGTGTCGAGCGCCGTACGCAGCGATTCGTTGATCGCTTTGGCAAGGGGAAGTTTCTGTACGCCCATGGTCACTTACCGCCCTCTTCGGCGAAGGACGCCTGGTAGGCGGCGAACTGCGCGCGCTCCTCGTCGACCAGCGCATGCCCGTCCGCATACGCGTTCTCGAAGATCGCCATCAGGTCCGGATCCGGCATCGCCCGCACCACCTCTCGCACTCGCTTGCCCAACGCTTCGCTCTCGGCCTCGAGTTCCGCGAAAAATCCCTCATCCGCGTGACCTTCGGACTCGAGATAGGTCCGCAGGCGCAGGATCGGGTCCTTCGCCTCCCAGGCCTCGCGCTCGTCGTCGCTGCGGTACTTGGTCGGGTCGTCGGAGGTGGTGTGCGCGCCCATGCGGTAGGTGAACGCCTCGATGAGCGCCGGTCCCTCGCCCGTACGCGCCCGCTCCAGGGCCCACTTGGTGACGGCGAGCACGGCGAGGACGTCGTTGCCGTCGACCCGCACGCCCGGGAAGCCGAAGCCCTGCGCGCGCTGGTAGAGCGGCACGCGGGTCTGCTTCTCGGTGGGCTCGGAGATGGCCCACTGGTTGTTCTGGCAGAAGAACACGACGGGAGCGTTGTAGACCGCGGAGAAGGTGAACGCCTCGGCCACGTCGCCCTGGCTGGAGGCCCCGTCCCCGAAGTACGCGACCACGGCCGAGTCCGCGCCGTCCTTGGCCACGCCCATCGCGTAACCGGTGGCGTGCAGCGTCTGCGAGCCGATGACGATCGTGTACAGGTGGAAGTTGTTGGTGTTCGGGTCCCAGCCGCCGTTGTTCACGCCGCGGAACATGCCGAGCAGGTTCGTGGGGTCGACCCCGCGGCACCAGGCGACGCCGTGCTCGCGGTAGGTCGGGAAGACGTAGTCGTCGTCGCGGGTGGCGCGGCCGGAGCCGATCTGGGCGGCTTCCTGGCCCAGGAGCGACGCCCACAGGCCCAGCTCGCCCTGGCGTTGCAGGGAGGTGGCCTCGGCGTCGAAGCGGCGGGTGAGGACCATGTCGCGGTACAGGGCGCGCAGCTCGTCGGCGGTGATGTCCGCGACGTATGCGTCGTACACAGCGTTCTCTGCGTGCTTGACCCGCTTGCCCTCGGGCGTCAGCAGCTGGACAAGCTGGGGTTCCGTGCTTTTCTTCGGCGCGGCCTTCTTGGCGCTCGCGCGCTTGCCGCCGCTGGTACTGCTGCGGCGCGGTGTGCGCGCGGCGGTGCTCTCCACGGTCACGTGTGCTCCTCCGTCGGTCCGGCCCCCGGGATTACCGGGAAGCTGGGGGTCCCCCCTGCTCTTTAAGAGCTTGGGGGCGCGGCTCGCCTGATCCGTGCCCGCGCACGGGGTGGGTGCGACTCGGCCGGGAACAGGCGTGACAGGTGCCCCGGCGAGCGCCCTGCACAATGCACGTTACCCAGTGCTTCCCAATTCTGTGAAACCCCATCTGACCTGCGAATTTGCTTGGATTTCCAAGTATCTGACTGCTTGGATTACCGAGTAAATCCAGAAAGTCGGGAACAGTTCCTGGTCACAGCACTGATCACAGCCTGGCAGGGGGCCGGAACACCGGCACGTTATCCCGGCCACCCCGCGCACGGGAAGAGTTCAGCCCAGGCACCCGAAGAGATCGTGTGTGAGACTGGCTCCGTGCGCGAAGACGGAAAAATTACGGTATTTCTCCTCGACGACCATGAAGTGGTCCGGCGTGGAGTCCATGAGCTGCTCTCCGTGGAGTCCGACATCGAGGTCGTCGGAGAAGCGGGAACGGCGGCAGACGCCCTGGTCAGGATCCCCGCGACCCGTCCGGACGTGGCCGTTCTCGACGTGCGCCTCCCGGACGGCAGCGGCGTCGAGGTGTGCCGCGAGATCCGTTCCCGGAACGAGGACATCAAATGCCTGATGCTCACTTCGTTCGCGGACGACGAGGCTCTCTTCGACGCGATCATGGCGGGCGCGTCCGGTTATGTCCTGAAGGCCATTCGCGGCAATGAACTCCTCTCCGCCGTGCGTGACGTGGCGGCCGGCAAGTCCCTGCTCGACCCGGTCGCCACGGCCCGCGTCCTGGAGCGGCTGCGCGACGGGAACACTCCCAAGGGCGACGACCGCCTGGCGAACCTCACGGACCAGGAGCGCAAGATCCTGGACCTGATCGGCGAGGGTCTGACCAACCGGGTGATCGGCGAACGGCTGCACCTCGCCGAGAAGACGATCAAGAACTACGTCTCCAGCCTGCTCTCCAAGCTCGGCATGGAACGCCGCTCCCAGGCGGCCGCGTACGTGGCCCGTATGCAGGCGGAACAACAGCACTGACACGCTCAGTGACGGTCGGTGACCGGAATCGGGACTTACGTCCCGTCCGCCAGGGGCGGGATCCCCTTCCCCGGCCCCCCGCCGGTGCCAGAGGGTGGACGCATGCCCTCCGAAGATCAGGCCCACGACGAACGGCTCGCCTTCGAACTGCTCGGCCGCACCGACTACGGCCGTGTGGCGACGAGCATGCGCGCGCTGCCCTTCCTCGCCGCGGCCCGTCACGTCGTCGTGGACGGGCGGATCCTGCTGCGGATGCACAAGGGCTACGGCTACCACGAGGCCTGCGTCGGCAGCGTCGTCGCCTACGGGGCGGACAACCTCAGCGCGGAGACCGCGCGCACGGGGCAGTGGACCGTGCAGTTCGTCGGCCTCTGCGAGGCCGTCGAGCCGACCACCGACGAGCTCGAACTCTTCGGCCCCGGCCCGCACTACGTGGACGGCGAGCTCTACGACCCCGTCTACCTGCGCATCGAGCCGCAGCTGGCCACGGTGCACACCCTCCAGGGCGGCCGGCAGCGACAGCTCGAGCGCACGACCTTCTGAGACGCTGAGTCGCTGAGCCGCTGAACCGCTGAGCCGCTGGTCCGCTGGTCCGCTGGTCCGCTGGTCCGCCGAGCGACTGAAAACGACGCACGCGCGCGTGGTGCCCTTTCGGGGCTCCACGCGCGCGTGCGTCGCGTTACGCGTGCGTCGCGCTATGGGGTCTGCGCTACGGGGCCGTACGCCTCGGTTCAGCCATCGGCTCCGCCGTTGGCCTCGCCCTCCGTGCCGCCGTCCGTCGTCGGCGGGTCCTCGCTGGCCGGCGGGCTCGGGTCCCCGGACGGCGTCGTCGGGTCGTCCGTCGGCTCCGTCGGATCGTCCGTCGGCTCCGTCGGGTCATCCGTCGGACGGCTCTCGGTCGGCGTCGTGGGCGCCGTCGGGCCGGTGGTGTTCGGCTGCTCCGGCGTGTAGCTGCCCTGACCGCCCGAGCCGTCGCCGGGCAGCGTCTCGTCCTCGGAGGCGTCCTCTTCGGGCGTCTTGCTCGGCTTCTTCGTCTCCGACTGCTTCGTCGGCGCCTTCGTCGGGGTGTCCTTGTCCTTCGTCTTGCCGCCGTCCGCCGTCAGCGCGAACGCGACCCCCACGGCGATCGCGATGACCGCGAGCACCGCGAGGATCCACACCTTGCCCCGGCCACTGCCGTTGCCGTCCCGGTGGCCGCCCTCGAAGCCGCCGTCGTCGCCGCCCGGCGGACGCAGCATGGCGCCCGGGATCTGCGCGGTGCCGGAGTCGCCCGGGTGCTGCATCGCGCTGGTGCCCGCGACGCCCATCGCCGGGGTGCTGCCGCCCTCGTGCATGCCCGCCAGGTCGACGGGACCGGTGTTCCAGGTGCCGGTGTGGCTGCCCTGCTCGTGCAGCATCTGAAGGCCGTACTGGACCAGGCCGCGCATCTCCTCGGCCGTCTGGAACCGGTCGTCCGGGTCCTTGGCGAGCGAACGCATCACCAGGCCGTCCAGCTCCGGCGGCGCCGCGTCCGAGGTCTCGGACGGCGGGACGGGGATGTCCTGGACGTGCTGGTACACGACGGAGAGCGGCGTCTCGCCGGTGAACGGGGGCCGCAGGGCGAGCAGTTCGTAGAGCAGACAGCCCGTCGCGTACAGATCGGAACGGTGGTCGACGGCCTTGCCGAGCGCCTGCTCCGGGGAGAGGTACTGGGGCGTGCCCATGACCATGCCGGTCTGCGTCATCGTCGACTGGGCGCCGTGCAGCGCACGGGCGATGCCGAAGTCCATGACCTTGACCGCGCCGGCGTGGGTGATGATCACGTTCGCGGGCTTGATGTCGCGGTGCACGATGCCGTGCTGGTGCGAGTACGCGAGCGCCTCGAGCACCCCGGAGACGATGATCAGGGCCTGCTCGGGGCCCGGCGCCTCCGCGTTGAGCAGGAGATCGCGGATCGTCCGGCCCTCGACGATCTCCATGACGATGTAGGGGACGACACTCGGCCCGACGACGTCCTCACCGGAGTCGTAGACCGCGACCACCGCGTGGTGGTTGAGGCCCGCGACCGACTGGGCCTCACGCGTGAAGCGGGCCTTGGAGACCGGGTCCTCGGCGAGGTCGGAACGGAGCAGCTTGACGGCGACCGTACGTCCCAGACGGACGTCCTCGGCCGCGAAGACCTCTGCCATGCCGCCCCGGCCGAGTCTGTGGGTCAGCCGATAACGGCCGTCTCCGACAAGGCCGCCGTTACCCCACAACTCCGGCGCGTCTGACATACCGCCGCCACTCGCCTCGGGGTCGGACGGGCCCTGAGCGCGCTGCGTCTGTGCCATCAGTCCTCGCCGTCGTTTCTGGTCGTGGTGCTCGGTGGTACCGGGGGAACCCCGCCGGGCCACGCTACAGCCTTCGCGCGGTACGGCGGTTCGAGGTGGACCGGACATCAAACCCGCCGAGTGCCCTCGCGCGCAAACTTGTAACGCTTCCGAGACGCTTCTTGCGCGTACGGTCACGGAACGGGCATCGAGCTTGACGTGTCGGTGCCCTCGGGCAGACTTGGCCAGGAATAGCGGGAATCGATCACCGATCGCGGAGCCGGCCGGCACACCGCGCCGATGGGGGACGCACGACATGAGCAGCCAGGACGGCGCACAGGGACGGTATGCGGGGCGCTCGCTGGCCGGTGGCCGGTACCAGCTGCGCGATCTTCTCGGTGAGGGCGGCATGGCCTCCGTCCACCTGGCGTACGACTCCGTGCTCGACCGTCACGTCGCGATCAAGACGCTGCACACCGAGCTCGGCCGCGAGCAGTCCTTCCGCGAGCGCTTCCGCCGCGAGGCCCAGTCGGTGGCCAAGCTCACGCACACGAACATCGTCTCGGTCTTCGACACCGGCGAGGACGACCTCGACGGCGCGACGATGCCGTACATCGTCATGGAGTACGTGGAGGGCAAGCCGCTCGGCTCCGTGCTCGACGCGTCCGTCGCCCAGTTCGGCGCGATGCCCACCGACCAGGCGCTGAAGATCACCGCCGATGTGCTCGCCGCCCTGGAGATCAGCCACGAGATGGGCCTGGTCCACCGCGACATCAAGCCCGGCAACGTGATGATGACGAAGCGCAACGTCGTCAAGGTCATGGACTTCGGCATCGCCCGCGCCATGCAGTCCGGCGTCACCTCCATGACGCAGACCGGCATGGTCGTCGGCACCCCCCAGTACCTCTCCCCGGAGCAGGCGCTCGGCCGCGGCGTGGACGCCCGGTCCGACCTGTACTCCGTCGGCATCATGCTGTTCCAGCTGACGACCGGACGGCTGCCCTTCGAGGCGGACTCGCCGCTGGCCATCGCGTACGCGCACGTCCAGGAGGAGCCGGTCGCTCCGTCCTCGATCAATCGCTCGCTGCCGCCCGCGGTCGACGCGATCGTCGCCCGCGCGCTGAAGAAGAACCCGAACGAGCGTTTCCCGACCGCCGAGGCGATGCGCGACGAGTGCCTGCGCGTCGCCCAGTCCCTCCAGGCGGCCACGCCGAGCATCGTGCCGGGCGCCCAGACCGCCAGCGGCGCGGGCGTCGGTGCCGCGGTGTTCCCGCCGGTCGACTCCTCGCTCCCGCAGCAGGGCGGCGTCCAGACGCCGTACCAAACCGGTCCGTACGGCCCGCCGACCCCGGCCCCCGCGACTCCGGGCTACGGCTACCCGCAGCAGGGCGGCTACCAGACCGGGGCGCCCATGAACGCGTACGCCCCGCAGGCCGCTCAGACCCCGCCGCCGTACTCGATCTCCCCGCAGCACACGCAGACGTCGCCGCAGGGCGGCGGCTCGGGCGCCGGCTCGGGCGGCGGCAAGCGGAACATGCCGGTGGTCATCGGCTCGATCGTCGTGGCGCTGCTCGCCGTCGGCGGTGTGATCGCGGCGGTGTCCATGAACGGCGACGACGAGGGCGGCAAGGGTTCCAAGGGCAAGGAGTCGGCCGCGCCGGTGGCGGGTCACCGCGGTCCGGACCGCACCAAGGTGATCGAGACCGAAGAGTGCACCGAGCCCGACACGGCGTACAACGACGAGAACAAGATCAAGGTCCCGGACTTCACCTTCCGGGACTGGCGCTCCGTCCAGAAGTGCCTTCAGGCGGCGGGCTGGCAGTACGACAAGCGCACGATCGACGAGAACACCTATGGCGAGGACACCGTCATGCAGCAGTCCCCCAAGGAAGGCTCCGACGTCGACCCGGACGACGTGAACATCGAGTTCACCATCTCCACGGGCAACCCCGCCTGATCGCTCGCTCCGGAAGCGAGAGCAGCCGTCGGCATTCGACGTGAAGGGCCCGGTCACCGAGTGACCGGGCCCTTCACGTCATTCCTGTTGTTCCTGTGTCCGGACGCCTCTATACGGACACTTCTGTCCGGACGTCTTTAGAGGTAGGGGCCTCCGGTCCGTCCCGCGATCCCGCCGTCCTCTTCCTCCTCGCCGCCGCCCACACCGGGCGGCAACGCCCGCCGCATCGACTCCAGCTGCGCCCGCGCCGCCATCTGCTGCGCGAAGAGGGCCGTCTGGATCCCGTGGAACAGTCCTTCGAGCCAGCCCACCAGCTGGGCCTGCGCGATGCGCAGTTCGGCGTCGCTGGGCACTCCCTCGTCGGTGAAGGGGAGGGAGAGGCGCTCCAGTTCCTCGACGAGCTCGGGGGCGAGGCCGTCCTCGAGCTCCTTGACCGAACTGGCGTGGATCTCCTTGAGCCGCACCCGGCTCGCCTCGTCGAGAGGTGCCGCCCGCACTTCCTCGAGCAACTGCTTGATCATGCTGCCGATGCGCATGACCTTCGCCGGCTGTTCGACCATGTCCGTCACCGGGACCTCGCGGGATTCGTCTTCTCCGCCGCCGCCGAGTGCCATTCCGTCCTGGCCCACGACCAGGACCTGGGGGCTCTCGGGCGACCTTTCGTTCCTCGGCATCTCCATGCCGCCATTCTCTCGCACCCGTACGTCACACATCGGTGGTGCCCCCATTTGCCGCTGATCCACCGTGTACGAAGGGTCCGGACGTGTCGGATCCGCCCGCCTCAGACCCGCCGAAGCCGTACGGCGAAGAACGCGACGCCGAGACCGACGAGGACCAGCCCGCTGCCGAGCGGCAGGACGCTGAGGCCGGGGAGCGCGGGCCGGGCGGCCGTCCGGCGGGTGGCGTCGTACGCGGTGGTGGTCTGGTCGGGGGGTTCCTCGGTCGGCGCCACGACCGGTGCGGGGTCCCGCTCCGGCTGCCTGAGGGGCGGCACGGACGGCGCGACCGACGGCGCGGGGTCCGCACGTCCCGGCCTCGCCCGGCCCTCGCCGGGCGCGCTGCCGGCCCGGGTCTCGACGGGGGAGGGCTCGGCCGCGTACGCGAGGGAGCACGCGAAGGAGAAGGGTGCGACGGCCATCAGCACCGTCAGGGTCAACAAGGGCCGAAGCCATGGAGTCACCGCGCCGACTCCCTCCCGCTACCGGGTCGGAGAGATCTCAGAAGCTTGGATCAAGCGTCACATGGTGTCGCTTGTCCGGCATCTCGACCGTCTCGCCGACCCGGCCGCGCGGGAACGCCCAGGCGCACCTGCTCGGGGCACCGGCTCGGGGCGCCGGCTTGGGGCAGTGCTCGATGACAGCGCTCGGGGGCGGTGCTCAGCGGACGAGCAGCACCTTGCCGATGTGCGAGCTCTCCTCCAGTACGCGATGGGCGGTCGCCGCGTCGCTCATCGGCACCGTCTGGTCGACGATCGGCCGTACGTGCCCCGTGGTGATCAGCGGCCACACGTGCTCGCGCACCGCCGCGACGATCGACGCCTTCTCCTCGGCGGGCCGCCCGCGCAGGGAGGTCGCGGTGACGGCGGCGCGCTTGTTGAGGAGCGTGGCGATGTTCAGCTCACCCTTGACGCCGCCCTGCATGCCGATGATCGCGAGACGGCCGTTGGTGGCGAGGGTCTGCACGTTCCGGTCGAGGTACTTGGCGCCCATGTTGTCGAGGATGACGTCCGCGCCGGCGCCGTCCGTGGCGTTCTTGATCTCCTCGACGAAGTCCTGCTCGCGGTAGTTGATGAGGATGTCCGCGCCGAGCTCACCGCAGAAGTCGAGCTTCTCCTTGGTGCCGGCCGTGACCGCCACCCGGGCGCCGACCGCCTTGGCCAGCTGGATCGCCATGGTGCCGATGCCGCTGGAGCCGCCGTGCACGAGGAACGTCTCGCCGGGACGGAGGTGGGCGATCATGAAGACGTTGGACCAGACCGTCGACGTGACCTCGGGCAGCGCGGCCGCCGTGACGAGGTCGACGCCGTCGGGCACCGGCAGCAGCTGGCCGGCGGGCACGACGACCTGCTCGGCATACCCGCCCCCGGCGAGCAGCGCGCACACCTCGTCGCCGATCTTCCAGCCGGAGACTCCCGGGCCGATGTCGGTGACGCGGCCCGCGCATTCGAGCCCGGGGTAGGGGGACGAGCCGGGTGGCGGGTTGTAGAAGCCCTGGCGCTGGAGCAGGTCGGCGCGGTTCACGGCGCTGGCCACGACGTCGACCAGCACCTCGCCCTCGCCGGGTACGGGATCGGGGACCTCGGCCCACACGAGCGCTTCGGGTCCGCCGGCTTCGGGGATCGTGATCGCATGCATGCGGGCGAGGCTACTCTCTGACCGTTCCGTCGGCCCGCCTACGTGCGCAGACCTCCGCGCGGCGGATTCGCCTTGGTGTCGGGCGCCATCGGTGAGGTGGGCGTGGCCCGCACGATGGTGATCAGACGGTCCATCAACTGAAGCTTCCCGACGGCGGGATCGTCGTATCCGAGCACGCGATGGCCGCGTACGACGCTGACGACCAGGTCGTCCGTCTCGCGGACGCCGAGTCCCACCTCTGCCTTTATCACCGGCCGCTCGACGAGATCGAGGCCGCTGCCCTGCTGGATCAGGTCCTCCATGACCATGCCCGCGCTGGGGCTGAGCACGGAGAGGCCCAGGAGCCGGCCCGCCGCGCTGGCGCTGGTGATCACGGCGTCGGCGCCGGACTGGCGCAGGAGCGGCGCGTTCTCCTCCTCGCGCACCGCGGCCACGATCTTCGCCCCGCGGTTCATCTGGCGGGCGGTCAGCGTGACCAGGACGGCGGTGTCGTCGCGCTGGGTGGCGATGATGATCTGCCGGGCACGCTGCACTTCGGCACGCAGGAGCACGTCGCTGCGGGTCGCGTCGCCGATGACGCCCGCGTATCCCTCCGCTGTGGCGGCGTCGACGACCTTCGCGCTCGGGTCGACCACCACGATCTGCTCGGGCTTCAGACCGGTCGCGCAGACGGTCTGGATCGCCGAGCGACCCTTGGTGCCGAAGCCGACGACGACGGTGTGTTCACGCAAGTTGGACCTCCAGCGGTTCAGACGCCATTCCTCGCGCGTACGTTCCGTGAGCACTTCGAGGGTGGTGCCGACCAGGATGATCAGGAAGAGCACGCGCAGCGGCGTGATCAGGAGAATGTTGCAGAGCCGCGCGCTGTCGCTGTACGGAACGATGTCGCCGTAACCGGTGGTCGAGAGCGTGACCGTGGAGTAATAGGCGGCATCGAGGAAGTCGAGGCCGCTGTCCGAGTTGTCGTGGTAGCCGTCGCGGTCGATGTAGACGATGAAGGTCGTCAGGGCGAGCACCGCGAGCGCCATCAGGAGCCGCTTGGCGACCTGCCGCAGGGGGCGCTCGACGACTTGGCGCGGCAGCTTGATGCGGTGGGTGACGAGATGCTCGTCGGGGTTGCGGGCGATGGCGTCGTGGCCGGGAAGTTTCACGTGAAACACTCCCCGGCCGTACCGGCGTGCAGCTCCGGACCGGCCCACGGGAGGTCGAGGACCTCCAGCTCCTGGCCCCGTCGTCCGCCGCCGGGCGGGACGACCGCGAGTCCCTCGGCCACCGCGATCCCCCGCAGCATCGCCGGGCCGTTGTAGTGCAGGGGCACGGCCTGGTCGGCGCGCAGGGTGACGGGCACGAGGCGGGTGTCGTGCGGGTGTCCGTGCACGTCCTCGCGCAGCGCCGCGGTGTACGGCGAGGTGGCGGGGCGGCCCGAGAGCGTACGCAGCAGGGGCTCGGCCAGGGTGAGGAGGCCGGAGACCGCGGCCAGCGGGTTGCCCGGCAGTCCGACGAGGTGCTGGTCCGGGCGGATGCGGGCGAGCAGCATCGGGTGCCCCGGGCGCACCGCGACGCCGTCCACGAGGAGCTCGGCGCCGATGCGGCGCAGGATCGGATGGACGTGGTCGACCGGGCCGGAGGCGGTGCCGCCGGTGGTGACGACGAGATCGGCCGCGGAAGTGGTGACGGCCTGGTGGAGCGCCTCGGCGTCGTCACCGAGCCTGCGTACGGCGATGACGTCCGCGCCGAGCGAGCGCAGCCAGGGCGGCAGCATGGGCCCGAGCGCGTCCCGGATGAGGCCCTCGTGGGGGAGCCCCTCGGTCAGCAGCTCGTCGCCCAGGATGAGCACTTCGGCGGTGGGCCGGGGGATCACGGACAGCTCGTCGTATCCGGCCGCCGCCGCGAGGCCGAGCACCGCCGGGGTCACCAGGGAGCCGGGCGGCAGGAGCTGGTCTCCGGAGCGGCACTCCTGGCCGCGCGGCCGGATGTCCTGCCCCTGGGTGACGTCACGCCGGGGGTGCAGCCGCCCCTTGTCGTCGGTGAGGCCGTGCTCGCTGCGGATGACCGCGGTGGCCTCGTGCGGGATCCGCGCCCCGGTGGCGATGCGGACCGCTTCCCCGTCGGAGAGCGGCTCGGGGCGTTCGTGCCCGGCGAGAATCCCGCCGGCCTGTACGTCCCAGGGGCCGGGGCCCGCCACGGCCCAGCCGTCCATCGCGGAGGTGTCGAAGGAGGGGAGGTCGGTGAGCGCGACGAGGGGCGCGGCGAGCACCAGGCCGAGCGCCCGCTCCAGGGGGACGGGTCCGGCCGTGGGCCCGGCGGCTCCGGGGGCGGCCCGCGGGGTGCGTCCGGCGGTGGCGCGGCTGGCGGCGGTGCGGGCGGCGGGCCAGGAGGTGATGTCGTGGTCGCGGTGCTTGGGCGGGGTGCCGGGGTTGGGGTTGGTGGGGGTGGTGTTCGGGGGTGCCCCTTGCTTGCCGGGGGTCGGCAGGGCGGAGGGGTCGGGCGTGGAGGCGCGGGTGGTGGGGTCGGGCGTGGAGGCACGCGTGGGTGCCGGTGCGGGTGCGGGTGCGGGTGTGGTTGCCGGTCGGGGCGGGATGCCTTGGCCTTGGTCACCCGAGGCGTCCGACGCACCCCGGAACTCGCCGCCGACGGGCCCGGTGTCGGCACCGCGCCTGCCGGTCCTGCGGCCGTGGTCGTCGTTCACCAGGGCGAGAGCCTCGTCGAGCTCGGCGTCCGGTGCAGGCTGCCCACTCATCCGGCGTCCGGCCGCATGTCGTCCCTCGCGTCCTGCCCCGGGTCGGGGCGGACATCCGGTGACGTCGTGTCGGGGCCGGCGGCGGGCCCACCGCCGGGCTTGGCGTCGGCCGTGCCCGGCGCCCCGCCTGACGCCGTGTCGGAGGCTTTGCCTGACGTCGTGTCGGAGGCGCCCTCTTCCGCCCAGCGCGTGGCCAGCGCGGCTGCCTTGCGGGCGGCGTCGGCCACCGCTTCGGGGCCACCGCCCGCCGCGGCCCGCGCCGCCGCGTACCCCACCAGGAAGGTGGTCAGCGGTGCCGCAGGCCTGGCCACGCCGTGTGCGGCGTCGCGCGCGAGGTCGAGCAGCAAGCCGGTGTCGACGTCGAGCTCGATGCCCAGTTCGTCCTTGACTGCGGTAATCCATTCATCCAGCACGTGCCCATGCTCCCTGATCCGGGCCCTGGCGGCCGCGATGTCGTCCCAGGTGTCGCAGTCGAAGGACGCCACGGCGTCGCTGATGCGGGTGAGTTCGAGCCGCGCGGTCAGTGAACGGAGCGGAAGCCCCGTCAGACCGTCGTGCTCGGCGGCGAGCTTCGCGATCTCCCGCTTCAGCGAAGCACCGCGATAGGCCGCGACCAGAGGCTGGTCCCGGCCACCGGGATCTTGCAGCATCGCACCGTCGGCGGCGGTCTCCTGGCGCAGCGCGCGGAGGAGTCCGGCGACCGTCGACTCCGCCAGGAAGGGCAGATCGGCGGAGAGCACCACCACCAGCTCCGCTCCGGTACACCGCAGCCCCGCGGCGAGCGCGGCGAGCGGCCCCGCGCCCGCGGGTTCCTCGCGCGCCCACACCACGGGTCGCGCGGTCGAGCGGGGATCGGCGACGACCACGGTCGTCCCGGCGCCGGAACAGGCGCCGAGCACCCGGTCGAGCAGCGCCCGTCCGCCCACCCGCAGCCCCGGCTTGTCCACACCGCCGAGCCGCCTGGCACCCCCACCCGCGAGCACCACGGCGTCGTACGGAGGCACTGGGGCCGAGGCCCCGGAGACAGCGGCGGGGTGCGGGAGGTCGGCCGGAGCGGCGTGCGAACGGTCGGTCGGGGCGGCGTGCGAGGCGGCGGATTCGTCGCCACCCGGAGCCCTCTGCGCGGTCATGCCACGAGTATGGGCGCACGAAGGATCAATGCACCCCTCCGTACGGGGTCTGCGATCACCTCTGTACGCAGACTCACATCACGGCTGTACGCGAACCGCCGTCACGGCTGTCCACAGACCGACGTCACCGCCGTACGCGAACCGCCGTCACGGCTGTCCACAGACCGACGTCAAGGCCCTGTACGCGAACCGACGTCACGGCTGTACGCGAACCGACGTCACCCATGTCCGCAGACCGACATCGCCGCACCGGGCCCATAAACGGGCCCACACCGCCGCCCCGCGCCCCCTCACACCCCCCGCAGCAGCACCGCCGGCTGCTCCACGCAGTCCGCCACGAACCGCAGGAACCCGCCCGCCGTGCCTCCGTCGCACACCCGGTGGTCGAAGGTGAGCGACAGCTGCACCACGTGCCGCACCGCCAACTCCCCCTGGTGCACCCACGGCTTGGGCACGATCCGGCCCACGCCGAGCATGGCCGCCTCCGGGTGGTTGATGATCGGCGTGGAGCCGTCGACCCCGAACACCCCGTAGTTGTTCAGCGTGAACGTGCCGCCCGTCAGCTCCCCCGGCGTCAGCTTCCCGTCCCGCGCCGACTCCGTGAGCCGGATCAGCTCGGCGTTGACCGATTCGGTGGTCCGCTTGTCCGCGTTGCGCACCACGGGGACGACCAGACCGCGCTCGGTCTGCGCGGCGAAGCCGAGATGGACGTCGGCGAGCCGGACCACCTCGCGCGCTTCCATGTCCACGGTGGAGTTGAGCATCGGGTAGCGGGCGAGGGCGGCCACGCTGATGCGGGCGAACAGCGCGAGCAGCGAGATCTTCTGCCCGCCGCCGTCCTCCACGCCGCCGTCCTTCACGGCGGCGTTCATCGCGGCGCGGGCCGCGAGCAGTTCGGTGGCGTCGGCGTCGACCCAGCAGGTGGCTTCCGGTATCTCGCGCCTGCTGCGGGCCATCTTGTCCGCGACGAGGCCGCGGATACCGGTCAGCGGGTAGCGGTCTCCCGACGCCGCTGCCGCTACTGCCGCCACTGCCTGCGTGGCCGTCGACGTGGATGTGACCGGGGCTGCGGGCTGTGCGGCCGTCCGCGCGGCCGCCATGGCCGCCTCCACGTCGGCGCGCAGGATCAGGCCGTCCGGGCCCGTGCCGGTCAGCTCCCGGAGCTCCACGCCGTTCTCGCGGGCCAGCTTGCGCACGAGGGGCGAGATCACCGGTATCGGGCCGTCCGCCGGCTGCGTCCGCGTGGCGGGGCTCGCGGCGAGAGAAGGTGCCGTGACGGGCTCCTGCGGGCGCACGGGCCTGCCCGGCTCCGGCTGGGGCGCGTCCTGCGAGGGGCTCCCCTGCGAAGGCTCTCCCTGCGAAGGCCTTTCCCGCACCGCGGGCGCGGCAGGCTTCGGGGCGCCGTTCGCGACGACTCCCGCCGCCCGCACCCTCCGGCGCCGCGCGGGCGCCGCCGCCGTGCCGTACCCGACCAGTACGTTGCCGGACTCCTCGGCGGCAGCCGTCTGAAGGGCCCGGTCCGCGGGCTCTTCCGGCGCCGGGGCCCCGGTGTCGTCCCCGGCGGGTGCGCCGACGGCGACCGTCAGGAGCGCCGCTCCCACGGGCAGCTCCGACCCCTCCTCGGCGAAGAGGGCGGTCACCACGCCCCCGTACGGGCAGGGGACCTCCACCATGGCCTTGGCCGTCTCCACCTCGACGACGGGCTGGTCCACGGCGACGACGTCACCGACCCGCACGAGCCAGCGGGTGATCTCCGCTTCCGTGAGCCCTTCGCCCAAGTCGGGCAGCTTGAACTCAAGGCTGTTCACGTTCAGACCGGGCGCCATCAGCTGTCCGCCTCCCACTGCAACCGCGCGACCGCGTCCAGGATCCGGTCCACGCCCGGCAGATGGTGCCGCTCCAGCATGGGCGGCGGATAGGGGATGTCGAACCCGGCGACGCGCAGGACCGGCGCCTCCAGGTGGTGGAAGCACCGCTCGGTGACACGGGCGGCGATCTCCCCGCCCGGTCCGCCGAACCCGCCCGACTCGTGCACGACGACCGCGCGCCCGGTCCGCCGCACGGAAGCGGCCACCGTCTCGTCGTCGAAGGGCACGAGGGAGCGCAGATCGACCACTTCGAGGTCCCAGCCCTCGGCGACCGCGGCCTCGGCGGCCTCCAGGCAGACGGGCACGGACGGGCCGTACGTGAGGAGCGTGGCGCTGCGCCCCGCGCGCCGCACCACGGCCTTGCCGATGGGTTCGACGGCCTGGGGCGCGTCCGGGTTCCAGTCGGCCTTGGACCAGTAGAGGCGCTTGGGCTCCAGGAAGACGACCGGGTCGTCGGAGGCGATGGAGGCCCGCAGCAGGCCGTACGCGTCGACGACCGTGGCCGGCGTGACGACATGGAGCCCCGGAGTCGCCATGTAGTACGCCTCGGAGGAGTCGCTGTGGTGCTCGACACCGCCGATGCCGCCGCCGTAGGGCACGCGCACCGTGATGGGCAGCGGCATCGCGCCCCGGGTGCGGTTGCGCATCCGGGCCACGTGCGAGATGAGCTGCTCGAAGGCGGGGTAGGCGAACGCGTCGAACTGCATCTCGACGACGGGCCTGAGCCCGTACATCGCCATGCCGACGGCCGTCCCCAGGATGCCCGCCTCCGCGAGCGGCGTGTCCGTACAGCGGTCCTCGCCGAACTCCTTGGTCAGTCCGTCGGTGACCCGGAAGACCCCGCCGAGCGCTCCGACGTCCTCGCCGAGGACGTGCACGGAGGGGTCGTCGGCCAGGGAGTCACGCAGCGCGCGTCCGAGCGCCTGCGCCATGGTGGCCGGTTTGGCCTGCTTCTTGGTGGCCCGTTCGGCCGCGACCGTGCTCATCGGGCGTTCTCCTCGCCGTCTTCCGAAGCCTCCAGCTCGGCCCGCAACTGAGCCGCCTGCTCGCGCAGTTGCGTGGTCTGCTCCACGTACACGTGCCGGAAGAGGTCCATGGGGTCGAGAGCGGGGTCCTGGTTCATCCGTTCCCGCAGGTCCGCCGCCATCGCTTCGGCGTCGTCGCGGGCCGTCCGCTTCCGGTCCTCGTCCAGGAGGCCGCGCTCGGTCAACTCCCGCTCCAGGAGCAGGATCGGGTCGTGCGCACGCCAGGCCTCGACCTCGGCGTCCCCGCGGTAGCGCGTGGCGTCGTCGGCGTTCGTGTGGGCGTCCATGCGGTAGGTCACCGCTTCGACGAGGGTGGGACCGCCGCCCTCCCGCGCGCGGGAGACCGCTTCGCCGAGGACCTCGTGCACGGCCGCCGCGTCGTTGCCGTCCACCAGACGGCCCGGCATCCCGTACCCGACGGCCTTGTGGGCCAGGGACGGGGCGGCCGTCTGCTTGTCGAGCGGCACGGAGATCGCGAAGCCGTTGTTCTGCACCAGGAAGACGACCGGTGCCTGCCAGACGGCCGCGAAGTTCAGCGCCTCGTGGAAGTCGCCCTCGCTGGTGCCGCCGTCGCCGACCATGGCGAGCGCGACCACGTCGTCGCCCTTGAGGCGCGCGGCGTGCGCGAGTCCCACGGCGTGCGGGAGCTGCGTCGCGAGCGGGGTGCACAGGGGCGCTATGCGGTGCTCGCGCGGGTCGTAGCCGGTGTGCCAATCGCCGCGCAGCAGGGTCAGTGCCTGCACGGGGTCGAGGCCGCGGGCGACCGCGGCGAGCGTGTCGCGGTAGCTGGGGAAGAGCCAGTCCCGCTCTTCGAGGACGAGCGCGGCGGCGACCTCGCACGCCTCCTGGCCGGTGCTCGACGGGTAGACGGCGAGCCTGCCCTGCTTGGTCAGGGCCGTCGCCTGCGTGTTGTACCGCCGGCCGCGCACCAGCTGGGCGTACAGCCGCCCCAGGAGCTCGTCGTCGGCCTTGCCCGCGGCATCGGTGCCCAGGACGCGGTACGGCTCGGCGTCGGGCAGCAGCGGGGCGGGATCGGTCCTGAGCTGCCATGCGGGGGGCGGGGTGGGCCGGTAGACGCCCCGCTGCTCCATGACCGTCATGTCGGCACCTCCGTGTGGAAGCGATCTCCTCGTGGGAGCGGCAAAAGAGGCGCGGCAATGTGAGGCGCCTCACCTACCGATTGTTCGGTCGTCGGCACATTTTGGCTACAGGCACCTCCAGGCTGTGGACAAACGGTTCTGCACAGCCTGGGATGGATGCAGTACGTCCATGGTAGGGAGGCGGGGGGACATGGCATCTGAACGAATGGCCGACGGGCGCGACGGCGAGCGTCAGGAGAGCCGGCCGGGCGACCGTCCGGAGCCCCTGCCCCGGCCGCTGGACTCGATCGACCGCGACATCCTCCAGATCCTGCACACGGACGGTCGCGCGTCGATACGGGCGGTGGCCGAGCGCGTCCACGTGTCACGCGCGAACGCGTACGCGCGCATCAACCGGCTCATCGACGACGGAGTGATCCGTGGCTTCGGCGCCCGCATCAATCACGAACGCGCAGGTCAGGGCGCATCCGCGTACATCACGCTCAAGATCGTCCAGAACACCTGGCGCACCGTCCGCGAACATCTGCGCACGCTGCCGGGGGCTTCGCACATCGCGCTGGTCAGCGGCGACTTCGACGTGCTGCTCCTGGTGCACACGCCGGACAACCGCGCGCTGCGCGAGCTGGTCCTGACCCGGCTCCAGTCCATCCCTGAAGTGCTCAGCACGCGTACGTTGCTGGTCTTCGAGGAGGACGACCTGGAGCCGGAGAACTGACCGGGGGCCGGAGGCCCGTAAGGGGCCCAGAACGTCCTTACCGGACCTGACCTGACCGGGCATGAGCGAGCCTGAGCGGGCCCGTAGAGGCCTGAACGGGTTTCGGCTGCGCGGAACAGCTGCGGGTAAACCTCAGCGGTCGCTGCGCAGGCCCGCGAAGGCCAGCTGGACCACCGCGTCGGCGACCTGTGCGCCCGACGAGGCCCCCCGGGCGTCCGGGCGGTACCACTCCACGATGGAGTTGATCATCCCGAAGAGCAGCCGGGTGGCCAGGCGCAGCTCGACGTCCGAGCGCAGGTCGCCGTCGGCCACGGCCTCCTTGAGCAGGTCCGCGACCTGCTGGTCGAACTCCCTGCGCCGCTCCATGGCCCACCGCTCGGTGTCGGTGTTGCCGCGCACGCGCAGCAGCAGCGTCACGTAGGGCAGTTCCGCGATCAGGACCTCGACGGTGCGCCGCGTGACGTGCTCCAGGCGCTGCACGGCGGTGCCCACGCGCGCTTGCTCCTCGGCGAGGATCCCGAAGAGCCCGTCGAGCGCGCGGTTCACCGCCCGGCTCAGGAGCTCCTCCTTGCCGGACACGTGGTGGTAGATCGAGGACTTGGAGATGCCGGCCGCCTTGGAGAGGTGCTCCATGGAGGTGCCGTCGTACCCGCGCTCGTTGAAGATCCGGACCGCCACCGTCAGGAGGGTCTCCGGGGTGTACGTGTCGCGCCTGGTGGTGGTCATGCGGTGAGGTCCTCTCGCGCTGCCGCCCGGCGCAGCGCCTGGGACGGCGCGTAGCGGCCGGTGGGGTACTCCTGGTGCAGGCACTCCAGGGTCTCGACGGCCCAGCGCGCGCCGAGCGCCTGACCCCAGTCGAGGGGGCCGCGAGGGTAGTTGACGCCCAGGAGCATCGCCGTGTCGACGTCATCCCCGCCGGCGACACCACGTGCGACGGCGTCGTGGGCGAAGTCGACGAGCATGGCGACGGTACGGGCCACGATCATCCCCGGGGCGTCGGCGATGACGCTGACCTGCTTGCCCAGCGCCTGAAAGAGGCCCACGGCCTCCTGGAGCTGTTCCTCGCTCACCGCCGGGGAAGCGGCCAGGGCGATCCTGGTCGCGGAACGGTAGTCCAGCGCGAGGTCGAACTGGATCACCGCCGCCTCGGAGTCGTTGCCGGTGGAACCGTCGCTCAGGAACACCCGTACGCCACTGGGCAGTTCGAGGAACCCGGGACGCTCGGGGTCGAAGGGCTCCAGGTACGTGAGGTCGATCCCGGCTTCGTCGATCAGCTTGGCGACGTCGTGCGCCTGGAACAGGTCTCCGTGCAGCACGACGGACGCCGGTGTCGGCGCGGGCGCCGCCGTGTGGGGCTCGGAGCGCGAGGCGCCGTCCCCGTACGCGTACCAGCCCCGACCCGACTTGCGGCCCAGGCGGCGCGATTCGACGAGGCGGCGCTGGGCGAGCGACGGCGTGAACTTGGGGTCCTGGAAGAAGGACTCCCACACGGAGCGGGTGACGGCCTCGTTCACGTCCTGGCCGATGAGGTCGGTGAGCTCGAAGGGCCCCATTTTGAAGCCGCCGGATTCACGCAGGACGGCGTCGATGGTGGCCGGGTCGGCGGCCCGCTCCTCGTACAGGCGCAGCGCCTCGGCGTAGAAGGGGCGGGCGACGCGGTTGACGATGAAGCCGGGGGCGTCCGCGCTGCGCACCGGCGTCTTGCCCCAGGCCCGCGCCGTCTCGTACGCGCGCGTGGCGGCCGTCTCGTCGGTCGCGAAGCCGCTGACGACCTCGACGAGCGGCAGGAGCGGCGCGGGGTTGAAGAAGTGCAGGCCGACGAAGCGTCCGGGCTTCTCGAGCGTGCCCGCGATGGCGGTGACGGAGAGCGAGGAGGTGTTCGTGGCGAGGAGGCAGTCCTCGGCGACGACGTCTTCCAGCTCTTCGAAGAGGCGCTGCTTGACGGGCAGTTGCTCCAGGATCGCCTCGACGACGAGTCCGCACCCGGCCAGCTCGGCGAGGCCGTCGACGGGTGTCAGCCGGTCCCCCGCGGCGGAGCGATCCTCTGCGGTGAGCCTGCCCTTCTCGACGAGCCGGTCCAGGCGTGCGCCGATCGTGGCGGCCGCGGTCCGCGCCTGGCCCTCCACGGCGTCGTACAGCCGCACGGGGTGGCCCGCCAGCAGGGCGACCTGGGCGATGCCCTGCCCCATGGTGCCGGTGCCGACCACGGCAACGGGGCTGCTGAGCTCGAGTGCTGTCATGCTCGCGATCCTCCCGCACGAGGTGTCCGCCGGAGGGTGCGGGGTGCCCGGCGAGAAGTTGTCCACAGGTTCGGCGGACCCCCTTGTACCGACCGATCGTTCGGTTACTCTAGCTCTGTCCGTCCGTTCCTGCCCACCGCCCTGCCCGGCTCGCCGGCTCGACGAAGAGCCGGCTCGACGAGGAGTTGGTCCGACATGGCCGCCGAACTCACCGCGCCCCAGCTGATCGCCACCCACCGGCCCACACTCGACCAGGCGCTGGAGACGATCCGCACGCGCGCGTACTGGTCGCCGCACCCCGAGCACCCCAAGGCCTACGGAGAGAACGGCAGCCTGAGCCTGCCCGAGGGCAAAGCCGCCTTCGACGCCCTCCTGGGCAAGCGCTTCGACCTCGACCAACCGGGCACGGACGACTGGACCGGCGCGGAAGTCTCTCCGTACGGACCCGAGCTGGGCATCACATACCCCCACCCGGACATCGACACGCTGCTGCCCGCCCTGCGCGCTGGGATGCGCGCCTGGCGCGACGCGGGCGCGGAAGTGCGCGCGATGGTCTGTCTGGAGATCCTGTCGCGCATCAGCGCCCGCACGCACGAGCTGGCGCACGCCGTCATGCACACCAGCGGCCAGGCCTTCATGATGGCCTTCCAGGCGGGCGGCCCGCACGCCCAGGACCGCGGCCTCGAAGCGGTGGCGTACGCATTCGCGGAGCAGGACCGGACCCCCGACCACGCGGCGTGGTCCAAGCCCCAGGGCAAGCGCGACCCGATCGCCCTGGACAAGCGCTTCACGCCCGTGGGGCGCGGCATCGCCCTCCTGATCGGCTGCAACACCTTCCCGACGTGGAACGGCTACCCCGGCCTGTTCGCCTCCCTGGCCACCGGCAACCCCGTCCTGGTCAAGCCCCACCCGCGCGCGGTGCTGCCGCTCGCCCTGACGGTCCGCATCGCGCGCGAGGTCCTCGCCGAGGCGGGCTTCGACCCGAACCTCGTGTGCCTGGCCGCCGAGCGACCGGACGAGGGCATCGCCAAGACCCTCGCCGTCCGCCCCGAGATCAAGATCATCGACTACACGGGGTCGACCGCCTTCGGCGACTGGCTGGAGGCCAACGCCCGCCAGGCGCAGGTCTACACGGAGAAGGCCGGCGTGAACACGGTCGTCGTGGACTCGACGGACGACTACAAGGGCATGCTGTCGAACCTCGCCTTCTCCCTGTCCCTGTACAGCGGCCAGATGTGCACGACCCCGCAGAACCTCCTGATCCCCCGGGACGGCATCACGACGGACGCGGGCGCGAAGTCGTACGACGACGTGGTGTCCGACCTCGCCGCCTCGGTGAACGGCCTGCTCGGCGACGACGCCCGGGCGAATGGCATCCTGGGCGCCCTGGTCAACCCGGACGTCAAGGCCCGTCTGGAGGCGGCGGCCGGACTCGGCGAAGTGGCCCTCCCCTCCCGGGAGATCAGCAACCCCGAGTTCCCGGACGCCGTGGTCCGCACACCGGTCATCGTCAAGCTGGACGGCGCCAAGCCGGACGCCGAGGCGGTCTATCTGAACGAATGCTTCGGCCCGGTGTCCTTCGCCGTCGCGGTCGACTCCTCCGCGGACGCCGTGGAGCTGCTGCGCCGCACGGTGCGCGACAAGGGCGCCATGACGGTCGGCGCGTACACGACGTCGGACGAAGTGTCCGGCGCCGTCGAGGAGGCCTGCCTGGAGGAGTGCGCCCAGCTCTCCTTGAACCTCACGGGCGGGGTCTTCGTGAACCAGACCGCGGCCTTCTCGGACTTCCACGGCTCGGGCGGCAACCCGGCGGCGAACGCCGCCCTGTGCGACGGAGCGTTCGTGGCCAACCGCTTCCGTGTGGTGGAGATCCGCAGGGACGCCTGACGCCCTACGCACCCTGACGGCGGGTTCAGGCCTCCGCGCCCGGGGGCCTGCCCGCCGACCAGTGGAAGAGCGTCATGCCGACGCTGGTGGCCAGGTTGTAGCTGGAGACCTGGGGCCGCATCGGCAGGGACACCAGATGGTCGGCGCGCTCCCGCAGCGGCGCCGACAGGCCGCTGCGCTCGGACCCGAAGGCCAGCACGGCGTCGTCCGGCAGCTTGAGCCCGCGGATGTCCTCGCCCTCGGCGTCGAGCGCGAACACCGGCCCCGGCGGCAGAGCGGAGACGTCCATCCGCTCGACGGCCGTGGCGAAGTGCAGCCCGGCGCCACCGCGTACGACCGTGGGGTGCCAGGGGTCGAGCGTCCCGGTGGTGACCACGCCCGTCGCCCCGAACCCGGCGGCGAGCCGGATCACGGCCCCTGCGTTGCCCAGATTTCGGGGGTCGTCGAGGACGACGACCGGCGCGGTCCTGGGCAGGCGGGCCAGCGCCTCGAGGTTGGCCGTGCGCGAAGGGCGTACCGCGAGAGCGGCCACCCCGGTGGGGTGCAGCCGCGGCACAAGGCCGCGCAGGGTGCTCTCCGGGACCTGGACGAGCAGCGCGTCGAGGGCCTCCCGCACGTCCGGCGCGAGCTCGTCGCACAGGGCGAGGACAGCGGCCTTGTCGCCGGTCAGCACCGAGGAGACGCGCGCTGCGAAGCGCAACGCGTGCTTGATGGCGTGGAAGCCGTCGAGCAGCACGGACGAGTCGGCGAGCCCACGCCAGACACGCACGGCGTCATCAGGATCCGGCTGGTGCGTCACGTTCATCCCGCGTACGTCCCGCTCATCCCTTGTACGTCCCGTTCATGCCTTGTGCGTCCCCTTCATGAAGGGAAGCCTACGCGCGCGTGCTCGGTGGGTTCCGGAGCCGGTTCCTCGTCCGCCGTACGCTGCCCCGGCACCGCGCCGCCCCGCCGGAACCGCGCGACCAGCGCTCCACGCGCGCGTGCCACCCCTCCGCCGACCCGGCGCAGGAACGACGTCGGCAGGAACACCGCGTCGGCCGCGATCATCGCGAGCGAGAAGAACGGCAGCCCGAGGACAACGGCGATGACCGCGTGCTCGAAGATCATGACGGTCAGGAGGACGTTCTTGACCCGCCTGTTGAAGAGAGTGAACGGAAAGGCGACCTGCACGACGACCGTCCCGTACGTCACCAGCATCACCATGAGGCCGTGCGAGGCCAGCAGGTCGGAGAGCGCGGGCCAGGGGGAGAAGTAGTCGAGGCGCAGCGGGTAGTAGACGGCCGTGCCGTCCTGCCAGCGGCTGCCCTGGATCTTGTACCAGCCGGCCGTCGCGTAGATCAGACACGCCTCGACCATGATCACCAACAGTGCGGCGTTGTGCGCGAGCTTCACGATGACGTCGAGCAGCTTGCGCGCCTCGCCGTCGGGCGCGCGCCGCCCGACGGCCCACCACAGGCCGTGCGCGAACCACAGCCCCCAGAAGATGAGCAGCCAGCCGCCGCTGAGCTCCCCCATGAAGGTCACCAGGGAGAGGGCAAGACCGAGGACCCACCACAGGACGGGTCCGACCCGGTCGGGGTCGGCGGTCTTCTCGACGCCGGACCGGTCGGCCATCTCGGGGTCGGCCCCGTCGGTCGAGTCGGTGTCGGTCCCACGCGCGCGTGCCGCGCGTCGGGCGTCGAGCGACCAGACCTGGCCGCAGCGCGTGAACACCAGGTAGGTGGCCATGAGGTGGATGACGTTGTCACCGCCGTCGCCCATGAAGATGGAGCGGTTCTGCAGCGAGAGCACGCCGATCATGAAGATCACGGACATCGTGCGGGTGCGCCAGCCGAGCAGCAGCAGAACGCTGCTGAGAACGGCGACCGCGTAGACGATCTCGAACCACAGATGCGCGTCCGACCACATCAGGGCCGTGAAGGCGTCGTTCTCCGCGATGAGCTGCTGAGCCATGTCCCAGCTCCACGGGCCGTCTGGCCCGTACAGCTCACGGCGGTGGGGGAACTCGCGCAGCAGGAAGAGCAGCCAGGTGGCGGCGAACCCGATGCGGACCACGGCGGTCTGGTAGGGGCCGAGAGCGGAGGCGGTGACCTGTTCGATGCCGCGCCCGAGCAGGGAGCCGAAGCGGTTCATCGGGCGTCCCCCTCAGGTCCCGAAGCCTTGCCCAGGGGCATGTCGTCGTCCGTCACGGACCACCACGGCAGCTGGCGGAGCGACGGTTTCGTCGAGACCTTCTCGTCGCTCCAATCGGGGGGCGACACGTTCGTGGTCCGCGAGCGGACCTGGAGGCGCTCGATGGTGGCGCCCCGGCCCAGAGCCCCCGCGCGCTCGACGCGCATCATCGCGATACGGCGGATGTACTGCTCGGAGAGCTGCCCGCGCAGACCGCGGGGACGATTCTGCGTGTCGTGCGCGGCGACGTAGAAGTCCCAGGCCCGGCGCAGCTCGTTCTGCTGCGTGTGGCTGGGCAGGAGATTGCCGTCGATGGCGGCGCCGTCGGCCGCGGAGAGGTCGTACCAGCCGGTGGTCCGGGTGGTCCCGTCCTCCGTACGGACCTGGGCGCGGGCCTGCACCGCGATGTTCTGCTGCATCGGGTTGGGCGCGAAGAGCTTCCAGTTCTGCTCGAACTCGGGATAGATCCAGTCGTCCACGGCCTGCCCGTGCTGTTTGGTCATCGTGTTCGCGGGGGCCACGTGGAGGAAGAGCATCCCGATGTGGACACAGGCCGTGACGGCGACGAGCGCGAGCGCCAACGCGGCCACCGCCTGGTAGCGGGGGGAGAGCGCGGCGATACCGGCGCGGGGCGAGGGCGACGGTGGGGGTGGGGATGGGGGTGCGGCTGGCGTGGCCTCGTCGGTGGAGGCGGCCGGGGAGGCGAGCGCCGAGGGGGAGGCGGACGCGGAGGGGGCGGCGGACGAGGAGGAGGTGCCAGATGGGGAGACCGAGTCGGCGGACGGGGACGCGGAGGGGTTGGCGGCGTCGGCGGACGGGGACGGCGGTTCGCTCGCGTTGGTGTCGTTCGCGTCCATTCCGCCCCGATTCCCGATCCCGCACGGTGATGCGCCCGTCGGCCCGCCCGTCACACGGCTCTCCACCGTCCGTCGCGTCCGTCGCAGCGGAACGGTACTCATGCCCGCGCGCCAGGCACAGCGTCCGTGAAGTTATCCACAGGGTTGACACCTTATGGCGCTGAGCCGCACCATTGAATTCCACGAACCGAACGATCGGTCGGTAGCTAGCTAAAGGTCGAGGGGGACCGCGATGGCGACAGCAGCCGAGCAGCAGACGGCCCGGTCCGAGCCGGACCAGGCAGCGGCCGACGCCGCGCGTACGGCGGCGCACGAGGCGGCGTTCGACGCCGCCGTCGCCGCCGACGAGCGCATCGAGCCGCGGGACTGGATGCCCGACGCCTATCGCGCCTCGCTGGTCAGGCAGATAGCGCAGCACGCGCACTCCGAGATCATCGGCATGCAGCCCGAGGCCAACTGGATCACGCGCGCCCCGTCCCTGCGGCGCAAGGCGATCCTGATGGCCAAGGTGCAGGACGAGGCCGGCCACGGCCTGTATCTGTACAGCGCGGCCGAGACCCTCGGCACCAGCCGGGACGAGCTGCTCGACAAACTCCACTCGGGCCGCCAGAAGTATTCGTCGATCTTTAACTACCCCACGCTGACCTGGGCCGACGTCGGCGCGATCGGCTGGCTGGTGGACGGCGCCGCGATCACGAACCAAGTCCCGCTCTGCCGCTGTTCGTACGGCCCCTATGCCCGCGCGATGGTCCGCGTCTGCAAGGAGGAGTCGTTCCACCAGCGCCAGGGGTACGAAGCCCTGCTCGCCCTCAGCCGCGGCACCGAGGCCCAGCACGCGATGGCGCAGGACGCGGTGAACCGCTGGTGGTGGCCATCCCTGATGATGTTCGGCCCCCCGGACGACGAGTCGTCGCACTCGGAGCAGTCGATGACCTGGAAGATCAAGCGCCACTCGAACGACGAGCTGCGCCAGCGCTTCGTCGACATCTGCGTCCCCCAAGCCGAATCCCTCGGCCTCACGCTCCCCGACCCGGACCTCGTGTGGAACGAAGAGCGGGGACAGCACGACTTCGGCGCGATCGACTGGACGGAGTTCTGGGCGGTCCTCAAGGGCAACGGCCCGTGCAACGAACAGCGGATCACGCAGCGCAAGAGCGCACATGAAGACGGCGCGTGGGTGCGCGAGGCAGCAGCGGCGTTCGCCGCCAAGCACGGGGAGGCGAAGGCATGAGCAGCTCGACCGAATGGCCGCTGTGGGAGGTGTTCGTGCGCTCCCGCCGCGGGCTCTCCCACACCCACGCGGGCAGCCTGCACGCGCCGGACGCCGAGATGGCCCTGCGCAACGCCCGCGACCTGTACACCCGCAGGAGCGAAGGCGTCTCGATCTGGGTCGTGCCCTCCACCCAGATCACCGCCTCCTCGCCCGACGAGAAGGACTCCTTCTTCGAACCGGCCGGCGACAAGCCCTACCGCCACCCGACCTTCTATGACATCCCGGACGGGGTGAAGCACCTGTGACCGCGCCGCTGGCCCCGACGGCCACCGCCACCGCCCTCGCCCTGGGCGACGACGCGCTGGTGCTCTCGCACCGGCTGGGGGAGTGGGCGGGCCACGCACCCGTGCTGGAGGAAGAGGTCGCCCTCGCGAACATCGCCCTCGACCTGCTCGGCCAGGCACGCGTCCTGCTCTCCCTGGCCGGGGACGAGGACGAGCTGGCCTACCTCCGCGAGGAGCGCGCCTTCCGCAACCTCCAACTGGTCGAGCAGCCGAACGGCGACTTCGCCCACACCATCGCCCGCCAGCTCTACTTCTCCACGTACCAGACCTTGCTGTACGGCCAGCTGACCGAAGCGGACAGCACGTTCGCCCCGCTGGCGGCGAAAGCGGTCAAGGAAGTCGCCTACCACCAGGACCACGCGGAGCAGTGGACGCTGCGGCTCGGTGACGGCACCGCGGAGAGCCACGAGCGGATGCAGCGCGGACTCGACGCGCTGTGGCGGTTCACCGGCGAGATGTTCCAGCCGGTGGAGGGCCTGGATGGCTCCGCCGACTCCGACGGCTCCGCGAGCCTCGACTGGGCCGCGCTGCGGACCAGCTGGACGGCCTCGGTCACCGCGGTCATCGAGAAGGCGACCCTGACCGTGCCCACCGGCCCCCAGGAAGGGGCCTGGGCCGCAGGCGCAGGCCGCCAGGGGCTGCACACCGAGTCCTTCGGGCGGATGATCGCCGAGATGCAGCACCTGCACCGCAGCCACCCGGGGGCGTCATGGTGACCACCGCCCTGGAGGAGGAGCTCCTGGCCCTCGCGGGCTCCGTGCCCGACCCCGAGCTGCCGGTCATCACGCTCGCCGAGCTGGGAGTGCTGCGCGGCGTGCACGTACGCGGCATCGGCAAGGTCGACGTCGAGCTGACCCCCACGTACACCGGCTGTCCGGCCATCGAGGCCATGACCGCCGACATCGAACAGGTCCTGCGCGAGCGCGGCATGGCGGAGATCTCCGTGCGCACGGTGCTCTCCCCCGCCTGGTCGACGGACGACATCAGCGCCGAGGGCCGCCGCAAACTGGCGGAGTTCGGCATCGCGCCCCCGCGCCCGCACAGCGCGGGCGGGCCGATACCCCTCACGCTCTCGGTCCGCTGCCCGCACTGCGGCTCGACCGACACCGAACTGCTCAGCCGTTTCTCGTCGACGGCCTGCAAGGCCCTGCGCCGGTGCATCGCCTGCCGCGAACCGTTCGACCACTTCAAGGAGTTGTGATGGCCCGCTTCCACCGACTCCGGGTAGCGGCGGTCGAGCGGCTCACCGACGACTCCGTGACGCTGACCTTCGACGTACCCCCCGCCCTGCGCGAGGAGTACCGCTTCGTGCCGGGCCAGCACCTCGCCCTCCGCCGCTTCGTCGACGGCACCGAGATCCGGCGTACGTACTCGATCTGCGCCCCCGCGCCCCACCCCGAAAGCCCCTCGGAGCCGCGGACCCTGCGGGTCGGGGTGCGCTTCGTCGAAGGCGGCGCCTTCTCGACGTACGCACTGAAGGAAATCGCCGCCGGCGACGAACTGGAAGTGATGACCCCGGCCGGACGCTTCACGCTGGACCCGGCGCCCGGGCGCTACGCGGCCGTCGTCGGCGGCAGCGGGATCACCCCGGTGCTCTCCATCGTCACGACGCTCCTCGCCCGCGAGCCCGAGGCCACGTTCTGTCTCATCCGGAGCGACCGCACCGCCGCGTCGACGATGTTCCTGGAGGAGGTCGCCGACCTGAAGGATCGCTGGCCGGACCGGTTCCAGCTGGTCACCGTGCTCTCCCGGGAGGAGCAGCAGTCGGGCCTCGACTCGGGCCGACTCGACGAGGAGCGGCTCGGCAGCCTGCTTCCGGCGCTGCTGCCGGTGGAGGAGGTCGCGGGCTGGTTCCTGTGCGGGCCGTTCGGCCTGGTGCAGGGCGCGGAGAAGACCCTGCGCGGCCTGGGTGTGCCGCGCGGGCGCATCCACGAGGAGATATTCCACGTGGACGGCGGCCTCTCGTCCCCGGTGGCCACGTCCACGACCGCCGCCCCCGCGCACAGCACCGTGACGGTGACGCTCGACGGGCGCTCCGGCACCTGGCCCGTCCAGGACGGCGAATCACTCCTGGACACGGTCCTGCGCAACCGCGCCGACGCTCCGTACGCCTGCAAGGGCGGGGTGTGCGGGACCTGCCGGGCCTTCCGGGTCTCGGGTGAGGTGCGGATGGACCGCAACTTCGCCCTGGAACCGGAAGAGACCGAGGCGGGGTATGTGCTGGCGTGCCAGTCCCGTCCCGCCACGGACACGGTGGAGTTGGACTTCGACCGCTGAGCGCTCCGGTCAGTGGTGCGGTCAGTGGTGCGGTCAGTGGTGCGGTCAGCGCTCCCGCGGACCGAGGGGTCGACGCTGTTCCCTTCCCGTAGAACCTGTTCTATCTTGACGACCCGTCAGAAACAGTGGCGGAGCAAGGACAGATCGTCGGGCCGGTGCGCGGGAGGACAAGCAGTGGACTTCACCTTCACCGAGGAACAGCAGGCGGCCGTCGAGGCGGCGAAGGCGCTCTTCGCCTCCGTCGCACCCGACGGAGTGCCGAGCCCCGCCCTCGTGCCGGGCGCCGTCGCCGAGGACTTCGACCGCGCACTCTGGGCCAAGCTCGCCGGAGCCGACCTGCTGAGCCTGCTCATCGACCCCGAACACGGCGGCGCCGGCCTCGACGCCATCGCCCTCTGCCTGGTGCTGCGCGAATCGGCGAAGAAACTCGCCCGAGTACCGCTTCTGGAGAGCAGCGCGGCCGCCCACGCCGTACAGAAACACGGCAGCCAGCAGCTCAAGCAGCGCATCCTGCCCAGGGCCGCCCGCGGTGAGCTCGTCCTGACCGTCGCCGCCAACGGCCGCAGCGGACACGACCCCGCCGAACTTGCCGTCACCGCACGGCCGGAGGGCGACGACTGGCTGCTCGACGGCGCCCAGACCGCCGTGCCCTGGGCACAGAACGCCGACCTCATCGTGGTGCCCGCCCACACGACCGGCGGCCAAACCGCCCTCGCCCTCGTCCCCCGCGAACACGAAGGCCTCACCCTCGCCGACCAGGTGTCCACCAGCGGCGAACGCCTCGGCGAGCTCGGCCTGGAATCCGTCCGGATCAGCGGCACCGACGTCATCGAGGCCGAAGGGGCCTGGGACTGGCTGCGCGATCTGCTCACCACCGGCACCTGCGCCCTCGCGCTCGGCCTCGGTGAGGCCGTGCTGAGCATGACCGGCGAATACACCGGAAAACGCGAGCAGTTCGGCTTCCCCGTCGCCACGTTCCAGGCGGTGGCGGTCCAGGCGGCCGACCGCTACATCGACCTGCGGGCCATGGAGGTCACCCTCTGGCAGGCCGCCTGGCGCATCAGCACCGGCGCGAGCGGCGCCCTGCCCGCCACGGGGGACGTGGCCGTCGCCAAGATCTGGGCGTCGGACGGCGTCCGCAGGGTGGTGCAGACCGCCCAGCACCTGCACGGCGGCTTCGGATCCGACACCGACTACCCCCTGCACCGGTACCACGCGTGGGCCAAGCAGCTGGAGCTGTCCCTCGGCCCGGCAGCGGCACACGAGGAGACCCTCGGCGACCTGCTGGCCGCCCACCCCCTCGGCTGACGCAACGCACGAAGGGCGCCGGACAGCACCGGACAGCACCGTACGAAACTGCACGACGCCGCTGGACGCCACTGACCGCCGCCCCGGCTGCCGTACGGCCGCCGTACGGCTAGATCACGACGCCCGGCTGGCCCTTGTCGTCGACGACGGGCCGGCCCGCGGCCTCCCAGCTCTGCATGCCGCCGTCGACGTTCACCGCGTCGACACCCTGCTGGACGAGATACATGGTGACCTGCGCCGACCGTCCGCCGACCCGGCAGATGACATTGACCTGACCGTCCTGCGGGGCGGCCTCGGTCAACTCGCCGTAGCGGGCGACGAACTCGCTCATCGGGATGTGCAGCGCACCTGCCGCGTGGCCCGCCTGCCACTCCTCGTCCTCGCGGACGTCGAGAAGGAAGGCGTCGGGCGCGAGTTCGCCGATCCCGACCGTGGGCACCTGTGATCCGAAAGCCATGCCCCGACGCTACCCGACCGGCTAGGAACTCAGCCGCGCGAGCTCCGCCTCGCGCTCGGTGACCTGCGCGAGCAGCTGCTCGGCGATCTCGTCGAGGAGCTGGTCCGGATCGTCCGGAGCCATCCGCAGCATCGCGCCGATCGCCCCCTCCTCCAGCTCCCGGGCGATCACGGTGAGCAGCTCCTTGCGCTGAGAGAGCCACTCAAGGCGGGCGTAGAGCTCCTCGCTCTTGCTCGGCCACTGCTGCTCGGCCACCGGACCGGCCGCCCACTCCTCGGACAGCTCCCGCAGCAGGGGCTCGTCGCCGCGCGCGTAGGCGGCGTTCACCCGCGTGATGAACTCCTCGCGGCGTTCACGCTCCTGGTCTTCCTGGGCCAGGTCGGGGTGGGACTTGCGGACGAGCTCGCGGTAGAGCTTGCGGGCCTCGTCGCTGGGCCGCACCCGCTGCGGCGGCCGCACCGACTGATCGGTGAGCATCGCGGCGGCCTCCGGATAGAGGCCGTCACCGTCCATCCAGCCGTGGAACAGCTCCTCGACGCCCGGCATCGGCATGACCCGCGCCCGCGCTTCGTCCGCCTTGCGCCGGTCCTCCGGGTCACCGCTGCGCGCGGCTAGGGCCTCGGCGATCTCGGCGTCCAGCTCGTCGAGGCGGGCGTACATCGGGCCGAGCTTCTGGTGGTGGAGCCGGGAGAAGTTCTCCACCTCCACCCGGAACGTCTCGACGGCGATCTCGTACTCGATCAGCGCCTGCTCGGCCGCCCGGACGGCCTTCTCCAGCCGGTCCTCCGGCCGTGCGGCGCCGCCCGGCCCCGCCGCCGCCCCGTCAGGACCCTCCCGACCGGCGGTCACGGGTCCGGGATCGGGCGTCTGGGGCTGCGTAGGCTCGGCTTCCGGGGTCGTCACCCGTCCAGCCTAGGCCACGGCACCACCGGGGGGTTCGTGTGACGGGGGGTTGCTGCGAGGCTCCCGCAAAGCCCTAGCCGCACACTTCGGGGGGCCTCCCCTCCCCCCTCCCCGCCCCCCCTATCCCCCCACCCCCTCAAACCCCCACCTCCGCCCCCACCCGTCCCTCCTTGACCGCGCGCACCAGTTCCGCGTGGTCCGCCTCAGTCCGGTCCGCGTAGGCCACGGCGAACGACGCCACCGCGGTGTCCAGCTCGTCGTTCTTGCCGACGTAGCCCGCGATCAGCCGCGGGTCGGCGCTGTGCGCGTGCGCGCGGGCCAGGAGGGCCCCGGTCATGCGGCCGTAGTCGTCGATCTGGTCGGCGGCCAGCGCCGCCGGGTCCACGCTGCCCTTGCGGTTCCTGAACTGCCGTACCTGGAAAGCCCGCCCGGCGACCGTCGTCCACCCCAGCAGGAAGTCACTGACCACCTGCATCCGCTTCTGCCCGAGCACCACCCGGTGCCCTTCGTGCGCGACCTCGGGCACGGTGAAGCCCACCGTGGGCAGATGCGGGAGCAGCGCCGATGGCCGTGCTTCCTTGACCTGGAGCACCAGCGGCTCGCCCCGGTGGTCGAGCAGCAGGACCACGTACGACCGCAGGCCCACGCTGCCGGTGCCCACGACGCGGAACGCCACGTCCTGGATGGCGTACCGCTCGACGAGCGGCAGGCGGTCCTCGGGCAGGGTGTCCACGTACTCCGCGAGGGCGGAGGCGACCTCGGCGGCTTCCGCGTCGGGTATGCGCCGCAGCACGGGCGGTGCGTCGACGAAGCGGCGTACCGGGCGGCCGTCCTCGTCCTCGAAGCGTTCGGTGGACTTGGCGGCGAAGCGGGCGCTCGTGTTCGCCCGTGCCTTTTCGGAGACGCTCTCCAGGGTGCCGAGGAGGTCGCGGGCGTCGGTGTGGGAGACGAGTTCCTCGTCGGCGATGGCGTTCCACGCGTCGAGCGCGGGGAGCTTCGCGAGCAGCCGCATCGTGCGCCGGTACGCCCCCACCGCGTCGAACGCCGCTTCCCGGCAGACGTCCTCGCCCGCTCCCGCCTCGCGTCCGGCGAGCACGAGGGAGGCCGCGAGGCGTTTCACGTCCCATTCCCAGGGCCCGTGGGCCGTCTCGTCGAAGTCGTTCAGGTCGATGACGAGGCCGCCGCGGGCGTCGGCGTACAGGCCGAAGTTCGCCGCGTGGGCGTCTCCGCATATCTGGGCGCCTATCCCGGTCACGGGGGTCCGCGCGAGGTCGTACGCCATCAGGCCGGCGGCTCCGCGCAGGAAGGCGAAGGGCGAGGCGGCCATCCTGCCCATGCGGATCGGGGTGAGGTCGGGGAGCCTGCTGCGGTTGGACTCCTCCACGGCGGCGACCGGTTCGGGGCGGCCGGCGTCCTCGGCGAACCACTCGTGCGAGGCACGGCTGACGCGGGCCCGCAGTGCCTTGCCCTCCCGTTTCGGTGAGGCGGCCGCGCCCTGCGAACCGCCCGAAGCGTCCGCGTTCGCCCCGCCTCGCGCGGGCCATCGCGCGAACCCCTTGACGTACGGCAGCCGCGCACCCTTGAACTCCGCCATGTCCACACCCCACCGTCCGGGCGGCCCCCCGTGGGCCTCATCTGGCATGAAGGTACCGCCGGGGGCCGGGACGGCGGCAGGGCCTGTGGACAACCCGAGACCTGTGGACAACTCGGCGCACCGATCGGTCCCGGATCAAAGCCGGTGACATACGTCACCGTGCCCACCGTGCCGAACCCTCAGCACGCACACTCGCGACGAACCGTCGCCACACACCCGCGACGAACCATCGCCCCGCACACCCACTCCCTCCCGGCCCACCCCACAACGAGAAGCGGGCCCCCACCAGAACTTTCGTCCTGGTGGAGACCCGCTCCACATGGTGCGCGAGGGGGGAGTTGAACCCCCACGCCCTTTCGGGCACTGGAACCTGAATCCAGCGCGTCTGCCTATTCCGCCACCCGCGCATGGGTGTTGTCTTGGGTCTCTCACCGCTTGCTCTGTGGTGCGAGCGCCTGCCGACATCCAGAAGATTAGCACGCTGGAGGGGGTGGATTCACATCCGTATTCGGGGGCACCTGCCCTGGTGATCCGGAGAGACCACGACCCGGCCGACCGACTTGCGCCGTACCCGGCGAAGGTCCGCAGTCGGGTGCGCGACACTGGTTTGGGGCCCCCTCTACGATCCCTGGTAGAGGAGCCCGAGAGGAAGCCGGAAGGATCCCGGAACCCTGGTGCGGGCATGCCTTGTGAGAGGCGACACTCGTCGACTGGGCGGACAGGGGGAACCAGCCGATTTCCCGGCGCGTGGATACGATCAGTAAGCAGTACCAGGATGACTACGACGGAGGAGGTGCCCCATGGGAGTCATGAAGAAGTTCGAGCAGCGACTCGAAGGTCTCGTCAACGGCACCTTCGCCAAGGTGTTCAAGTCCGAGGTCCAGCCCGTCGAGATCGCCGGCGCCCTGCAGCGCGAGTGCGACAACAACGCGACGATCTGGAACCGCGAGCGGACGGTCGTCCCCAATGACTTCATCGTGGAGCTCAGCGCGCCCGACTTCGAGCGTCTGAGCCCCTACTCGGGCCAGCTCGGCGACGAGCTGTCCGGGATGGTGCGGGAGTACGCCAAGCAGCAGCGGTACAGCTTCATGGGCCCCATCAAGGTCCACTTGGAGAAGGCCGAGGATCTCGACACGGGTCTGTACCGGGTGCGCAGCCGCACGCTCGCGTCCAGCACCTCGCAGAGCCCCGAGCGCGCCCCGGCCGCCCCCACGGGGCCCGCGGGCGGCGGCCACAGCCCCGCGAGGCCCCCCGCGGGCGGCGCGGGCGGTGGTTATGGCTATCCGCAGCCCGCTCAGCCCTCCAGCGCCCCTCCCATGCCCGCCGCGCCGCCTCCGGGCGGTCGTCCCGGCGGGGCCGCACCGGCTCCGGGCCGCCCTCAGGGGCCCGGCGCGGGACCTCTTCCGGGTGCGCAGGTGCGGCGCTGGATCGAGATCAACGGCAATCGCCATCAGATCTCCCGCCCGACGCTGGTGCTGGGACGCAGCACCGACGCCGATGTGCGGATCGACGACCCCGGCGTATCGCGCCGGCACTGTGAGATCCGGACCGGAACGCCCTCGACGATCCAGGATCTCGGGTCTACCAACGGCATCGTGGTAGACGGGCAGCACACCACCCGCGCTACGCTCCGCGACGGCTCGCGGATCGTCGTGGGCCAAACCACCATCGTTTACCGGCAAGCCGAAGGGTGAAGCGGGGGCAATGTCAGAGCTGACCCTGACGGTCATGCGGCTGGGTTTCCTAGCCGTTCTGTGGCTGTTCGTGATCGTGGCCGTCCAGGTCATCCGCAGCGACCTGTTCGGTACGCGCGTCACTCAGCGCGGATCGCGCCGGGAGAACGCGCGACCGCAGCAGGCCGCACGCCAGCAACAGCAGGCGGCCACACCACCTCCCCAGCGCCAGCAGCAGGGCGGCGGGCGGCAGCGCCGCGGCGCCCCCAGCAAGCTGGTCGTATCCGAAGGGATCCTGGCGGGCACGACGGTCGCCCTCCAGGGTCAGACGATCACGCTGGGCCGAGCGCACGATTCGACGATCGTGCTGGACGACGACTACGCGTCCAGCAGGCATGCCAGGATCTACCCGGACCGTGACGGCCAGTGGATCGTCGAGGATCTCGGGTCCACCAACGGCACGTATCTCGACCGGACCCGACTCACCACCCCGACGCCCGTTCCGCTGGGCGCGCCGATCCGCATCGGCAAGACCGTCATCGAGCTGCGGAAGTAGTACTACGTCATGACAGAGCGCGAGCGGAGCGAGCGAGCCGAAAGGGCTGTCCACACACTGGACGCCAGCGCGCTCCCGACCGGAGGGTGGGCACCGTGCGGATGTACCCGGAGCCGACGGGCGAGGTGCGCATGAGTCTGTCTTTGCGCTTCGCCGCCGGATCGCACAAAGGCATGATCCGGGAGGGGAACGAGGACTCGGGTTACGCCGGTCCGCGTCTCCTCGCGATCGCCGACGGCATGGGGGGCCAGGCCGCGGGTGAGGTGGCGAGCTCCGAGGTGATCTCGACGCTCGTCACGCTCGACGACGACGTGCCGGGGTCGGACATCCTCACGTCGCTCGGCACCGCCGTGCAGCGGGCCAACGACCAGTTGCGGCTGATGGTCGAGGAGGACCCGCAGCTGGAGGGCATGGGGACGACCCTGACCGCCCTGCTGTGGACGGGTCAGCGGCTGGGTCTGGTGCACGTGGGCGACTCGCGCGCCTATCTCCTGCGGGACGGCGTCCTGACGCAGATCACGCAGGACCACACCTGGGTGCAGCGTCTGGTCGACGAGGGCCGGATCACCGAGGAGGAGGCCACGACCCATCCGCAGCGTTCGCTGCTGATGCGTGCGCTGGGCAGCGGTGAGCACGTCGAGCCGGATCTCTCGATCCGTGAAGTCCGTGCCGGCGACCGGTATTTGATCTGCTCGGACGGCCTGTCGGGCGTCGTCTCGCACCAGACGATGGAAGACACCCTGGCGAGTTACCAGGGCCCGCAGGAGACCGTGCAGGAGCTGATTCAGCTCGCGCTGCGCGGCGGCGGTCCCGACAACATCACGGTGATCGTGGCCGATGTCCTGGACATCGACAGCGGCGACACTCTGGCGGGTCAGCTGTCCGACACCCCCGTGGTGGTCGGCGCGGTCGCCGAGAACCAGCTCCAGGCGCAGGACGACGGCGCCATGCAGACGCCCGCGGGCCGTGCGTCGGGGCTCGGCCGCCCGGTGCCGCCGCAGCCTTCCGGAGGCGGCTTCGGGCCGCCCGGGAGCGGCGACACGGCGGGATACGTGCCCGAGGGGAGCTTCGGCGCGTACAGCGACGAGGACTTCGTCAAGCCCCGTGGCGGCCGCAGGTGGCTCAAGAGATCGCTGTACACGGTGCTCGCCCTGGCGGTCATCGGCGGCGGCCTGTACGGCGGTTACCGCTGGACGCAGACTCAGTACTACGTGGGCACGAACGAGGACAACGTCGCCCTGTACCGCGGCATCGACCAGGATCTGGCGTGGGTCAGCCTGTCGAAGGTCGAGGAGGACTACCCCAAGATCGAACTCAAGTACCTGCCGCCGTATCAGCGCAAGCAGGTCGAGGGGACGATTCCCGAGGGCAATCTCGACGACGCCAAGAGCAAGATCGAGGAGCTCGGCCTGCAGGCTTCGGCCTGCGAGAAGGACGCCAAGCGCCGCGAGGCGGAGCGCGAGAACGCCAAGCCCGGCGAGGGCGAGGCGGGCGGTACGACCGGTCTGGCGGCCAAGGCTCCCAGCGACGATCCGACCGACCCGGCGGACAAGAACGACAAGAGCGACACGAACGACAAGAACAGCTCGACCGACAAGAACAAGTCCAAGACCGCACCGACTCCCACACCCGGCCCCAGCCTCTCCGAGGACGAGGAGAAGCTGGTCCCGCTGTGCGGTAAGCAGTAAGCAGCCGTTGGGGGCCTTTGCACGCCATGAGCAGTAGCACTACACACACGTCGACCATCGGCGCGATCGGGGCGCCGAGCAGGCGCAACACCGAGCTCGCGCTCCTCGCGTTCGCCGTCGTCATCCCGCTGTTCGCCTACATCAACGTGGGCCTCGCGATCGACGGCGAGCTGCCGTCCGGCATGCTCGGGTACGGCTGCGGGCTCGGGCTGCTCGCGTCCGTCGGCCACATCGTGGTGCGCAGGTTCGCGCCCTACGCGGACCCGCTGCTGCTGCCGCTCGCGACGCTGCTCAACGGCCTCGGTCTGGTGGTCATCTGGCGCCTGGACCAGTCGGAGAAGCTCCAGAACCTCGCCAAGGCGGCGAACGGCTCGTTCAGCGCCTCGGCGCCCAAGCAGCTGATGTACTCCGCCATCGGCATCGCGCTGTTCGTGGGCGTGCTGCTGCTGCTCAAGGACCACCGCGTCCTCCAGCGCTACACGTACATCTCCATGGTCGTGGCGCTGGCCCTGCTGCTGCTTCCGCTCGTGCCGGGGCTGGGCATGAACGTCTTCGGCGCGCGCATCTGGATCAGCGTCGCGGGCTTCTCCATCCAGCCCGGTGAGTTCGCGAAGATCGTGATCGCGGTCTTCTTCGCCGGTTATCTGATGGTGAAACGCGATGCGCTGGCCCTGGCCAGCCGCCGTTTCATGGGCATCTACCTGCCGCGTGGCCGTGACCTCGGTCCGATCATCGTGGTGTGGGCGATGTCGATCCTGATCCTGGTCTTCGAGACCGACCTCGGTACGTCGCTGCTGTTCTTCGGCATGTTCGTCGTGATGCTGTACGTCGCCACGGAGCGCACCAGCTGGATCGTGTTCGGTCTGGTGATGTCCTCGGTGGGCGCGGTGGGTGTGGCGACCTTCGAGCCGCACGTGCAGGAGCGTGTGGACGCCTGGCTGAACCCGTTCTCCGACGCGGTCATCGCCTCCACGGGCAGTGACCAGATCGCCCAGTCGCTGATGGCGTTCGGTTCGGGCGGCGTGCTCGGCACCGGCCTCGGCCAGGGCCACTCCGACCTGATCGGCTTCGCCGCCAACTCCGACTTCATCCTCGCCACCTTCGGCGAGGAGCTGGGTCTGGCCGGCGTCATGGCGATCCTGTTGATCTACGGGCTGATCGTGGAGCGCGGTGTGCGCACGGCGCTCGCCGCCCGCGACCCGTTCGGCAAGCTCCTGGCGATCGGCCTGTCCGGCGCCTTCGCCATCCAGGTGTTCGTCGTCTCCGGCGGCGTCATGGGCCTGATCCCGCTGACCGGTATGACCATGCCGTTCATCGCGAACGGCGGTTCCTCCGTGATCGCCAACTGGGCCCTCGTCGGCATCCTCATCCGCATCAGTGACACCGCGCGCCGTCCGGCGCCGGCTCCCGCCCCCAACCCCGACGCCGAAATGACGCAGGTGGTCCGACCGTGAACAAGCCCCTGCGCCGGATCGCGATCTTCTGCGGGCTGCTCGTCCTCGCCCTGCTGGCGCGCGACAACTGGCTCCAGTACGTCCAGGCCGACACGCTGGCCGAGCACGACAAGAACCGCCGCGTCTCCATCGAGCGGTACGCCCAGCCGCGCGGCGACATCATCGTCGACGGCAAGGCCATCACCGGGTCCAAAGAGGTCGGCAGCGGTGACTACAAGTACAAGCGGACGTACAAGAACGGGCCCATGTGGTCCCCCGTCACCGGTTTCGCCTCGCAGCGCATCGGTGCCACGCAGATCGAGTCCCTTGAGGACGGCATCCTCACCGGCAACGACGACCGGCTCTTCTTCACCCGCAGCCTGGACATGATCACGGGCAAGAAGAAGCAGGGCGGCAACGCCGTCACGACCCTCAACGCGGCCGCGCAGAAGGCCGCGTACGACGGTCTCAAGGGCCGTGGCAAGGGCGCGGTCGCCGCGCTCGACCCCTCCACCGGCGCGATCCTGGCGCTGGCGTCGGCTCCTTCGTACGACCCCTCGACCTTCGCGGGGAACACGAACGAGGAGGCCGAGGAGTTCGGGAAGCTGGACAAGAACAAAGACCAGCCGATGCTGAACCGCGCGCTGCGCGAGACGTATCCGCCCGGCTCCACCTTCAAGGCGGTGACCGCCGCGGCGGCGCTGGAGCACGACCTGTACGACGACATCGACTCGCCGACCAAGTCGCCGCTGCCCTGGACGATGCCCGACACCCAGACCGAGCTGAAGAACGAGGGGAACATCCCCTGCAAGAACGCCACGCTGCGCGAGGCGCTGCGGGTGTCCTGCAACACCGTCTTCGGCAAGGTCGGCTCGGACCTCGGCAAGGACGCGATGCTGGAGACGGCCGAGAAGTTCGGCTTCAACGAAGAGCAGTTCGTGCCGGTCCGCTCGAACGCCTCCGTCTTCCCCAAGAAGATGGACAAGCCGCAGACCGCGCTCTCCTCCATCGGCCAGTTCGAGACGGCCGCGACGCCGCTCCAGATGGCCATGGTCGCCTCGGCCATCGCCAATGACGGCAAGCTCATGGAGCCGTACATGGTGAGCGAGCTTCAGGCGCCGAACCTGGACGTGATCGAGAAGCACGCGCCCAAGGAGATGAGCCGGCCGCTGTCCGAGGAGAACGCGCAGAAGCTCCAGGACATGATGCAGACGGTCGTCAACGACGGCACGGGCACGAACGCCAAGATCCCGGGCGTGACCGTGGGCGGCAAGACCGGTACGGCCCAGCACGGCGTCGACAACAGCGAGAACCCCTACGCCTGGTTCATCAGCTACGCCAAGACCGACTCCGGTTCGCCGGTGGCCGTCGCGGTGGTCGTCGAGGACAGCAAGGCCAGCCGCGACGACATCTCCGGCGGCGGTCTGGCCGCCCCCATCGCCAAGAGCGTGATGCAGGCGGTTCTCGACAGCAAGAAGTGACCCCCGTCACGGCTCCTCCACATCAGTGCACGTTGCGATACCGGTCCTGTATCGGGTGACGGTGGCGGCCGGGTCACGTAAGGCGAGCCGGGTACGGTATGCCCGGACAGCACACCGCCGGACCACACAAGGGTGCGGTCGGGACTGACGGAGAGGGCTGGATTAGCTATGGAAGAGCCGCGTCGCCTCGGCGGGCGGTACGAGCTGGGCCAGGTGCTCGGCCGAGGTGGGATGGCGGAGGTTTACCTCGCGCACGACACCCGCCTCGGACGCACCGTGGCGGTGAAGACGCTGCGGGTCGACCTCGCGCGTGACCCGTCGTTCCAGGCCCGGTTCCGCCGCGAGGCCCAGTCGGCCGCCTCGCTCAACCATCCTGCGATCGTCGCGGTCTACGACACCGGCGAGGATTACGTGGACGGGGTCTCCATCCCGTACATCGTGATGGAGTACGTCGACGGCTCCACCCTGCGTGAGCTGCTGCACTCCGGGCGCAAGCTGCTGCCCGAGCGCGCCATGGAGATGACCATCGGCATCCTCCAGGCCCTGGAGTACTCCCACCGCAACGGCATCGTCCACCGCGACATCAAGCCCGCGAACGTCATGCTGACGCGCAACGGCCAGGTCAAGGTCATGGACTTCGGCATCGCCCGCGCCATGGGCGACTCGGGCATGACGATGACGCAGACCGCGGCGGTCATCGGCACCGCGCAGTACCTCTCGCCCGAGCAGGCCAAGGGCGAGCAGGTCGACGCGCGAAGCGACCTCTACTCCACGGGCTGTCTGCTCTACGAGCTCCTCACGGTGCGGCCGCCCTTCGTCGGGGACTCCCCGGTGGCGGTCGCCTACCAGCACGTGCGCGAGGAGCCGCAGGCGCCGAGCGTCTTCGACGGCGAGATCACGCCGGAGATGGACGCCATCGTCCTGAAGGCCCTCACCAAGGACCCGGACTACCGCTACCAGTCGGCCGACGAGATGCGCGCCGACATCGAGGCCTGCCTCGACGGCCAGCCCGTCCAGGCCACCGCGGCCATGGGCGCGGTCGGTTACGGCGGCCACCCGGACGACCAGCAGACGGCGATGCTGCGCCCGCAGAACGGCGGCGCCCAGACGTCGATGATGCCGCCGGTCGGCCCGGACGACGGTTATGACGACCACTCGCGCCGCCGCCAGAAGAAGAACAACACGTCCACGATCCTGCTGGTGGTCGCGGGCCTGCTGGTCCTGGTGGGCGCGATCCTGATCGGCAAGTGGGCCTTCACCGGGGGCGGCGGTGGCGACGACACGATCAAGGCCCCGAACTTCGTCGGCGAGAAGCTCGAAGACGCGAAGAAGTCCGCCAAGAACGTGGACCTCGTACTCGACGCCTCCACCCGCGAGCCGTGCGACAAGTATCCGAGGGGCGAGATCTGCTCGCAGGACCCGGGCGCGAACGCCACGGTCAACAAGGGCGACACGATCTCGGTGACGGTGTCCACGGGGGCCAGGAAGGTCGCCGTGCCGAAGGTCATCGGCCTGAACGTCGACGCCGCCACGAAGAAGCTCGAGGGCGACAAGTACCAGTTCGACGTCAGCACCAAGCCGGTCGAGTCCTCGGGCACGCCGGGCGAGGTGCTCGACCAGGACCCCTTCGCCGGCACCGAGGTGCAGAAGGGCAGCAAGATCACCCTTGAGGTGGCCAAGAAGGCCGCCAAGTCCACGGTCCCCGACGTCACCGGCAAGACCTGTGAAGAGGCCAAGGCCCAGCTGAAGTCCAACGACCTGGTCGGCACCTGCGAGGAGGAGGAGAGCGACTCCGTCGAAGCCGGCAAGGTCATCTCCCAGAACCTCCCCCCGCAGACCCAGGCAGACCCGGGCTCGACGGTGACGCTGAAGGTCGCCAAGAAGGCCGAGCAGGTCGGCGTCCCGGCGCTCACCGGCCAGAAGCTCAAGGACGCCCGCAAGGCCATCGAGGGCGCCGGTCTCACGGTCGGCAACATCGCGGGCCCGCAGGACGACGACGCCCTCGTCGTCCTCTCGGACCCGCCCGCGGGCCAGCAGGTCGCACCCGACACCGCGATCAACCTGACCACGGCGGGCGGCGGCAACCCGGGCGACAACGGCGGCGGCAACGGCGGTGACGACGGAGGCGGCTTCCTCGGCGGCAACGCGGGCTTCTCCCGCCACGACGAGGACTAGCCTCCCGCAGCAGGACGCGGAAGAGCCCCGGACACCAGTCGGCAGCTGGTGTCCGGGGCTCTTTCGTGCGTGGCCCCGGGAGGGGCGGCGCCTCAGTCGGCCAGTTCCGCCGGCGGCGTGCGCTTGTTGTCGACCTTCTCGACGCGCTCCAGCTCGCCCCAGACCACATAGCGGTAGTTGGACGTGTAGACCGGCGTGCACGTCGTCAGGGTGATGTAGCGGCCCGGCTTCTTCGCGCCCGATTCCTTCGGGACGGGATTCAGGACCTTCACGTTGTACTTCGAGGTCTCGGGGAGCATCGAGTACACCTTGTACACGTACCACTTGTCCCGGGCTTCGAAGACGATCGCGTCGCCCTTCTTGATCTTGTCGATCTTGTGGAACTTCGCGCCGTGGCCGTCGCGGTGCGCGGCCAGCGTGAAGTTGCCTTCCTTGTCCTGGGGGAGCGCCGACTTGACGGGGTCCTGGTAGTAGCCCGCCACGCCGTGGTTGAGCTCCTTGCTGCCGGTGCCCTTCTTGACCAGGATCTCGCCGTTGCCCATCGCGGGCACGTGCAGGAAGCCGATGCCGTCCTTGGTGTTCAGGTTCCCCGGGCCGCCCGCCCAGCGGTCGCGCACCTGGTCGCCCTGCTTGTGCGCCTCGCGGTCCGCGACGACGTTGGTCCACCAGAGCGAGTAGACGACGAAGAGACCGAGCACCAGGCCCGCGGTGATGAGGAGTTCACCGAAGACGCTGACCGCCGTGGCGAGGGGACCCCGCCCCCGTGGCCGTGGTGCCGGTGCGGGCGCCTCGGCCTGCTTCTCGTCGTGGTCGGTCGTGGCTGCCACTCGATGTGCCCCGTTCTCACCGTTCTAGTTGACGAGCGCGCTCGGTTTGCCCTCGCCGCGCGGTCGTTCCTCGACCATCTTGCCCCAGACGATCATTCGATACTTACTCGTGAATTCCGGGGTGCAGGTGGTCAGTGTGATGTACCGGCCCGGTTTGGTGAAGCCCGATCCCGCGGGCACCGGGTCGATCACCGAGATGTTGCCGGGGCTCGTCTGGGGCAGGATGCTCGCCATCTTGTAGACGAAGTACTTGTCCTGCGTCTCGACGACGATGGGGTCGCCCGGTTCGAGCTGGTTGATGTAGCGGAACGGCTCACCGTGGGTGTTGCGGTGCCCGGCGACCGCGAAGTTGCCCTTCTTCGCGTCCGGCATGGGCGTCTTGGTGCCGCCCTCGTTGTAGTGCCCGACCATGCCGCGGTCCAGGACCTTCGCCTTGTCGATGCCCTCGGCGATCGGCACGACCACGTCCAGGCGCGGGATGTGCAGCAGCGCGAAGCCCTGCCCCGGCTCGAAGGCGCCCGGTTTGCCCTTGCCGGTCGCCCACTTCTCCTGGAGGTCGCTGGCCGCGCCGTTGGCCTGCTGGTGGGCGCGGATGTTCGTCCACCACAGCTGGTACGTGACGAAGAGGAGCATCAGGACGCCGACGGTGATGAAGACCTCGCCGATCCCCCGGCTCACCACGGCGCCCGCGGTGGGCTTGCGCGCACGCTCGGCGCGACGGGCCTCCACGCGGGAGAGGGGAGCCGCGGGGCCCCCGGTGGCGCCGGAGCCCCGGGAGCCGCCTGAGGCGCGCGAGGCGCCCTTCTTGGCGGCCTTGCGGCGGGCGGCCCGGCCCTCGCCTTCCGGCGGGGAGAGGGTGGAGCCTTCCGGGTCGGCTATTCGGCGCGTGTCCGAGGTCCGCAGCCCGACGGTCTCGTCGTCGACCGGCCGGGGGTGTTCCTGGGGCCGGGGGGTCGCGGGTGTCGTGGGGGTCGCGGGTGTCGCGGGTGTCGCGGGTATCGGTTCGTACGCCGCCGGTGCGGGGGCGGCGGACGCGGGAGCGGGTCCCGGTTGCTGTTGCTGCTGTTGTTGTTGCCGCTGTTGCTGTTGCTGTTGCTGTTGTTGCTGTGGGGCGTATCCGCCGTACAGCTCCTCGTACGTCGGTTCCCGCACCCCGTACCAGTCGCGGGCGTACCCCTCGGGGTCGTACCACTCCTGCTCCTGGTGCTGCTCCGGCAGCGGTCGCGGCGCCGGCTGCGGCTGCGGCTCGGGCTCCGCGGCCCCGCTGCGGAACCACGGCGAGGGGTGCTGGCCCTGCTGGCCCTGCTGGCCCTGCTGACCCGGCAGCGGATCGGTCAGCGGATCGGCGAGGTGGTCGACGGCGGCCTCGAACGCCCCGGGCGCTTCGAAATCCCCGGACTCCCCGTGCGACGCGTACTGCTCGTCGTACGGAACTCCGGAGGAATCGCGCTCGGGACGCACCGCGGTCACGCCGTGGCCCTGCCCACCACCGGGGCCAGCCCGCTCGACCGGCCGATGGCCCCCCGGTCCCCGCACTCCACCAGCCAGTTGGCGAGCATGCGGTGGCCGTGCTCGGTGAGCACCGACTCGGGGTGGAACTGCACGCCTTCGACGAGCAGTTCACGGTGGCGCAGACCCATGATGATGCCGTCCTCCGTGCGGGCGGTCACTTCGAGCTCGGCCGGAACCGTGGCCGGCTCGGCGGCGAGCGAGTGATAGCGCGTCGCGATGAACGGCGAGGGAAGCCCGGCGAAGACGCCCTTGCCCTCGTGGACCACCCGGGACGTCTTGCCGTGCAGCAACTCCGGCGCGCGGTCCACCACTCCGCCGTACGCCACCGCCATCGACTGCATGCCGAGGCAGACGCCGAAGACGGGCACGCCGGAGCCCGCGCAGTGCCGCACCATGTCGACGCAGACGCCCGCCTGCTCGGGCGTACCGGGTCCCGGGGAGAGCAGGACGCCGTCGAAGCCGTCCTGCGCGTGGCGCAGCTCGACCTCGTCGTTGCGTACGACCTCGCACTCGGCACCCAGCTGGTAGAGGTACTGGACGAGGTTGAAGACGAAGCTGTCGTAGTTGTCGACGACCAGGATGCGGCGCGGGCGTTCTTCGGTGCTCTCTGGCGTACTCACTGGCCGTCCACCGTCACATCGTTGAAGGGAAGGAGCGGCTCGGCCCAGGGGAAGACGTACTGGAAGAGCACGTAGACCACCACGAAGACGAGCATCAGCGAAAGCAGCGCCCTTATCCAAGCGTTTCCCGGCAGATGCCGCCAGATCCAGCCGTACATGCCGTCCCTTCCGTAGCCGTACGGCACCAGACTAACGGCGTAGTGCCTCCGGTTTCCCGGCCTCGACGGGCTGGGTCGCATCGAGGTGGGCCCAGACGATCAGCCGGTGGCTGTGGCCCCACTCCGGCTCGCAGGTGGTGAGGGTGAGGTAGCGCCCCGGCCCCTCGTATCCGGACTTGCGCGGGACGGGATCGATGACGCCGATGTCGCCGGGCAGCGTCTTGTAGGGCTTCTTGTCGATGCGGTACGTGAACCAGGTGGTGCCGTCGGTCAGGACCACGGGGTCGTCCGGCCGCAGCTTCGGGAAGTCCTTGAACGGGTCTCCGTAGGTGCGGCGATGGCCCGCCACGGAGAAGTTGCCCCGCTGGCCGAGCTGCGCGGTGTCGCCGTAGTGGCCGAGGCCCTTCTTGAGGACGTCGGTGCCCGTGCCCTGGAGCACCGGCTTGTTCCACGTGAAACCAAAGCGCGGGATGTACATGACGGCGAAGGGTTTGCCGTCCTCGTAGGGGGCGGGTGCCTTCGGGGAGGACGTCGACGGTGCGGCGTCATCGGCCTGGGCCGGGACCGAGCCTTGCGCCCACTGGTCCTGGAGGGTGTCGATCTGGCTGTCCATGGCGTCGTCGGCCTTCACGCCGGTCCAGAACAGGACGTACACCACGAACAGCACGATCAAGGTGCCGATGGTGATGCACAGTTCGCTGAACGTCCTGACGAGCACTCGCACCGACACAGGCTTCCCCCAGCGGCTTGCTCCACGGGCGGCTTACTCCACGGGCTTCGCGTAGTGGAGATCCACTGTGCCCGAGTAGCCGGGAAGAGTCATCGCCCCGTCGTCATCGACTTTCCAGCCGAGGCCGTACGCGTTCACGTACAGCATGTAGTTCTGGATCTCCGGGGACGCGGCGAGGGCCGTCTTGAGCTTCTCCGGGTCCCCGACCGCGGTCACCTTGTACGGGGGCGAGTAGACGCGGCCCTGGAGGATCAGGGTGTTGCCCACGCAGCGGACGGCGCTGGTGGAGATGAGCCGCTGGTCCATGACCTTGATGCCCTTGGCGCCGCCCTGCCACAGCGCGTTCACCACGGCCTGGAGGTCCTGCTGGTGGATGACCAGGTCGTTGGGCTGGGGCTCGGGGTAGCCGGGGAGCTTGGCGGTGGCGTTCGGCGGGGCGTCGGCGAGGGTGACGGAGACCGCTTCGCCCTTGAGTTTCTTGGTGCCCGCGTTCTTCTCCAGGGCCTTGAGCCGGGCGTCGTCGGCCTTCGTGCCGCCGTTGTCGCGCTCGGCCAGGGACTCGACGTCGTCGCGCAGCGAGCCGTTGGACTCGTCGAGCTTGCCGTTCTTGTGGCTGCGCTCCTCGATCAGGTCGGAGAGCTTCAGGAGCGAGGCGTCGGTGCGGATGTTCGTGCCCTTGGCCGTGTTGAAGCTGGTGAAGAAGAGGAGGCCCGCGAGGGCGAAAACGGCGGCCGTCAGGAACCGGACCGGCCGCCAGCGAGGACGACGAGCCGGACCTGTGGGGGAGTCGGCAGAATTGCTCAACGTACCCTTATCTCCTTCAGCGCCGCGGAAGCACTACGCTAACGGACGCCCGGGGGAGGGCTCAGCTCCCCGTATCGACAGGAGAGACCCTCGTGCCGAAGTCACGGATCCGCAAGAAGGCCGACGATTACACGCCGCCCACGAAGAAGGCGACGAACATCAAGCTGACCAGCCGCAGCTGGGTGGCTCCGGTGATGCTCGCGATGTTCCTCATCGGGCTCGCCTGGATCGTCGTCTTCTACGTCACCGACGGCAAGCTGCCGATCGACCCGCTGGGCAACTGGAACATCGTGGTCGGCTTCGGCTTCATCGCTGCGGGGTTCGGCGTCTCCACCCAGTGGAAGTAGCGCCCCTCCCGCAGGGCTGAAAGCAAGCCTTGCCCTGAGTTATCCACAGCGCTATCCACATTCCGACACGGGCTGGGGAAAAGAACGAAGATCTGTGGATAACCCTCTCGGCGTTGACGCCGGTATGACTGGCTGATCGCCCGCACGCCCTCACAGGCCCCTTGCGCTTCCTGGGGAAACCCAGGTCAGCGACAAGGGGCACTGTTGTTCCCCACGCAATGCACAAGTGTGGGCACACGCTGTGGACAACTTTGACCATCGGGCGACATCGGCGGCCTTCAGAGGTCTGCCGACAGCCTGCGAGGGGTCTGCCGGCAGTCCGCTCGGGAGGGGTCTGCCGGCAGTCCGCTCGGGAGCCGGCTGCCGACAGCCCGCTGGGGAGAGGCCTCAGACGAGCTGGGCGGTCCTGACGACGATGGCCGCCAGGACGATGACCAGCACCACCGCACAGGTCCCCCACTGCACGAGCGCCCGCCGCTCGCGAGGCGCGTGCACCATGCCGTAGGCGATCGCGACACCGGCGACCAGACCGCCGACGTGCGCCTCCCAGGCGATGCCGCTCCAGGTGAAGGTGAAGAGCAGGTTCAGCGCGAGCAGCGCGATGACGGGACGCATGTCGTAGTTCAGGCGCCGCATCAGGACCGCGGTGGCGCCGAGGAGACCGAAGATCGCTCCGGACGCCCCGAGCGAGGCGTCCGTCGGGGCGGCCACGACATAGGTGAGCGCGCTGCCCGCCAGGCCGGACAGCATGTAGAGGGAGAGGTAGCGGGCGCGGCCGAGCGCTGCTTCCAGGGGGCCGCCGAGCCACCACAGGCCGAGCATGTTGAACGCGATGTGCCAGACCTCCTGGTGCGTGAACATCGACGTGACCAGGCGATACCACTGGCCCTCGGCGACGCCCTCGGTCGGCACGAAGGGCTCGGGCGGCCATGCACCGATCAGAACCAGCTCGTTGACCAGGCGGTCGCCCATGGCGAGGACCGCGACGAACACCGCGACGTTCAGGCCGAGCAGGATCTTGGTCACCAGGCGCGGGTCGGTGGCGATCGAGCCGCCCGCGAGCGTGCGCGGCTGGTTCGCCGTGGGCGCGTGGCCGGTTCCCGATCCCTCGCGCACGCACTCGGGGCACTGGAAGCCGACCGAGGCGCTGATCATGCACTCCGGGCAGATCGGCCGCTCGCAGCGGGTGCAGCTGATGCCGGTCTCGCGGTCCGGATGCCGGTAACAGCCGGGCAGCCGCGACGCGTCCTGCGGCCCCTGCGGGCTTCCTGGTGCCTGGTCCATGGGGTCCCCTCTAAGTCCGTACGAAGGCACAGTCACGCCCACGCGTGCGAACGCACCGCCCCGCCCTTCCTTACGGATGAGCGGGGCGGTTTGGTTCCCTCGTGGGATGCGCCGGTGTCAGGCGCCGCGGGTCTCGATGTCGACGGACTCGATGATCACGTCGTTCACCGGACGGTCGGTGCGCGGGTTGGTCTGCGTGGCCGCGATCTGGTCGATGACCTTCTGGCTCGCCGGGTCCGTGACCTCACCGAAGATGGTGTGCTTGCGCGTGAGCCAGGCGGTCGGGGAGACCGTCAGGAAGAACTGGGAGCCGTTGGTGCCCGGGCCCGCGTTGGCCATGGCGAGCAGGTAGGGCTTGTCGAAGGCGAGGTCGGGGTGGAACTCGTCCTCGAACTCGTAGCCCGGGCCGCCCGTGCCGTTGCCCAGCGGGTCGCCGCCCTGGATCATGAAGCCGCTGATGACGCGGTGGAAGACCGTGCCGTCGTAGAGCCGGTCCGTGGTCTTCTTGCCGGTCGCCGGGTGGACCCACTCACGCTCGCCCTGGGCGAGTTCGACGAAGTTCTTGACCGTCTTCGGCGTGTGGTTGGGGTGCAGCAGCACCTCGATGTCGCCTCGGTTGGTCTTCAGGGTGGCGTAAAGCTGCTCGGCCACGGTCTGCCTTCCGTTGTCCTCTGTGACGTCCGATCCTCCCACGGACCGGATTGCGACGAGTAGCCACCGAGTGGGCGCGCGCCGCCACGATCCGTGGCATTGTCGGCAAAGCACTCTCCTTGTACCGATTTGATCAGAATGATCGCACCCGGATGCCCGGCTGCGTCATGCCTCGGAGCGATCCGGAAGGCATGATCCTTGAAAGGGTGGAAAGGTGACATACCTATAAGCCACCGAGGAGGAGGATCCTGTGACCCGCATCGACAGCGTGCGCGCCGCGACCGGTTCGGCTAGGGACAGCGTGCGGCATGCCGCGGAGGCGGTGGCCCCTTACGCCGGAACTGCCAAGGAACAGGCCGTCCATTACGCGCACGAAAGCCGTGCCCGCCTCGCCCCCAAGGTGTCGCAGGCCGCCGAGCAAGCCCGTGTCCAGTACGGGGCTCACGTCGGTCCGCGCATCGAGCAGGCCCGCACCCATGTGCCGCCGAAGGTCGACCATGCCGCGCACGAAGCCGCCGTCCGCACCCGGAAGGCGGCCGAGCAGACCCGCAAGGCAGCCCGGCAGGCCGCCGATTATTCGAAGCCGCGGATCGAGCACGCCGTGGCCGCCGCTCAGCCCGTCCGCGAGGAGGCGGCGTCCCGTGGGGCGGCGGCTCTCGCCGCGCTGCGCGGTGAGGTCTCCCCCAAGGAGATCCAGCGGCTGGCCCGCAAGCACAACCGCCGGGCCCGCGCCGGGCGCATCGCCAAGGGCTTCGTGATCCTGGGCGTCGTCACGGGCGGTGCGGTCGCCGCCTGGAAGTGGTGGGACAAGCAGGCCAACCCGGACTGGCTCGTCGAGCCGCCGGCCGCCACGGAGGTCCCGGACAGCGCTCCGCTGACCTCGGTCGACGGCAGCGGTCAGGCCTCCCTCGACCCCGAGGTCCAGGCCAAGCAGGCCGAGACGGAAGCCTCGGAGCGCGACGACCTGCGCTGACCTGCAACGGCAACGACCTGCCGGCGCACCACTGCACCATCTGAACAAACTGAACAACCTGATCAAACGCCGTAGGGCGGGTCACCTCAGCTGAGGTGACCCGCCCTACGGCGTTGCTGTGGAGCCTAGGAGATTCGAACTCCTGACATCTGCCTTGCAAAGGCAGCGCTCTACCAACTGAGCTAAGGCCCCAAAAAGGGTGCGCCCAGCCGGAACCCAACTCGCTCCGGTGAGCAACGCAGACCAGAGTACCGGGTCTCCCCCCAGATCTCGCAAAAGGATTGGGGGTCCCGGTGAACGACCACGCTCCGTAAGATGCTCGGCGTGGTTCGCGGCAGCGAACCACGGTTTTTGGGGAAGCGATGGGGAGACGCAATGGACGCCGCACAACAAGAGACGACCGCGAGAGCACGAGAGCTCCAGCGGAACTGGTACGGAGAGCCGCTGGGGGCGCTCTTCCGCCGTCTCATCGATGATCTGGGCCTCAACCAGGCACGCCTCGCGGGCGTCCTCGGTCTGTCCGCGCCCATGCTGTCGCAGCTCATGAGCGGACAGCGCGCCAAGATCGGCAACCCCGCGGTCGTCCAGCGCGTCCAGCTCCTCCAGGAGCTGGCGGGCCAGGTCGCCGACGGCAGCGTGAGCGCCGCCGAGGCCACCGACCGCATGGACGAGATCAAGAAGTCCCAGGGCGGCTCCGTCCTGACCAACACCTCGCAGTCGACGACGAGTTCGGGTGCGCCCACGGTGAAGCGCGTGGTGCGCGAGATCCAGTCGCTGCTGCGCTCCGTCGCGGCGGCCGGCGACATCATCGATGCCGCGGACTCCCTCGCACCGACCCACCCGGAGCTGGCAGAGTTCCTCCGGGTATACGGTGCCGGACGCACCGCGGACGCGGTCGCCCACTACGAGGCGCACCAGAACTGAGCCGTCGACCGGGCCACCGGGCGGCCCGGAGGGGGAGCAATGCGCGACCATGGGTGAGGTCTTCGCAGGGCGCTACGAACTGGTCGATCCGATCGGCCGCGGGGGAGTCGGAGCGGTCTGGCGTGCCTGGGACCACCGGCGGCGGCGATATGTGGCGGCGAAGGTCCTTCAGCAGAGCGACGCACACACGCTGCTGCGCTTCGTGCGGGAGCAGGCGCTGCGCATCGATCACCCTCATGTACTCGCGCCCGCCAGCTGGGCCGCCGACGACGACAAGGTCCTTTTCACCATGGCCTTGGTCGGCGGCGGCTCGCTGGCGCACGTGATCGGGGACTACGGCCCGCTGCCGCCCCGCCTGGTCTGCACGCTCCTGGACCAGCTGCTCTCCGGGCTCGCCGCGGTGCACGCCGAGCGGGTCGTGCACCGTGACATCAAGCCCGCCAACATCCTGCTCGAAGCCACCGGCACCGCGCGCCCGCACCTGCGGCTCTCCGACTTCGGCATTTCGATGCGGATGGGCGAGCCCCGGCTGACGGAGACCAACTACATCGTGGGGACGCCGGGCTACTTCGCCCCCGAGCAAATGATGGGTGCCGAGCCGGACTTCACGGCCGATCTCTTCGCCGTGGGCCTGGTGGCGCTCTATCTGTTGCAGGGTGCCAAGCCGGACGCCAAGGCGCTGATCGAGCACTTCGCCGCGCACGGCACACCCGGGGCGCCGAAGGGCGTACCGGAGCCAATGTGGCAGGTCGTCGCCACGCTGCTGCAACCGGATCCGCAGGCGCGGTTCCGCACCGCCACGGGCGCGCGCAAGGCGTTGAGCTCGGCCGCCGAGCTGCTGCCCGAGCCGGGGTCCGACGACGAGACCGTCGAGATCTTCGACCAACTGGGCCCGCTTCCACAGGGGTACGGCCCCGACGGTCCTCTCACGGCCCCGCCGCAGCCGGTCTTCGCTCCTGCCTCCGTACCTCCCCCGCCGCTCATCGCGCCCCAGACCGGCAGCTTTCCGCTGACTCCGCCACCACCGCAGGGCGCCCCGTCCCTGGGGACACCGGCCCTCGGGACACCAGCCCTGGGGGTGTCCTCCACGGGGACGCCGTCCCAGGGGACGCCCTCGCTGGGGACGCCCTCGCTGGGGACGCCCTCGCAGGGCACGCCGCCGCAGGCCCCGCATGTGTCGGGGCAGGAGGCTCGGCAGATTCAGGACGGCCAGCAGGAGCAGCACGTACGGCAGCAGGATCAGTACGTACGCCAGCAGGATCAGTACGTACGGCTGTCGCACGGGCAGCCGCAGCCTCCGGTCGTGCAACAGCCGGCGACGCCGCCGCCTCCCGCTCGGTCCCCTCATGTCCCCTCCCCCCAATCGCCACCGGCCCCGGACCCGGCTCCGGTCCCCGCTCCGGTTTCAGTCCCGGCCCACGTCCCGGCCCAGGCGCCCATGCATCTTCAGGCACAGGCACCCGAGTCGTCACTCTCCGTGACGCCATCGACGCACCACGTATCCGCCTCTACTTATCAATACACCGCCCACGCCCCGCAGGTTCCACTCCAGCGCCGACCGGTTCCGCACCGGCAGAAGAAACGACCGGGGCCGCCCGCGAAGGTGGCGATCCCGATGCTGCTGGCCGCTCTGGCGTGCTTCGCGGTGGGCATCTGGGCCCTCACGCAGCTCTGATCGGCGAGCCACCTCGGCTCGTCCCGCCCCTGCACCGGCTCCCGGACCGACCTCTGGCCCTGGCCCCGGCCCCCAACCCCGGCGCGATCACCAAGCGGGCGGCGGCCCGTACTCCCCAGCCGAACCCGAACCGGAACCCGAACCCGAACCCGAAACCGGCCCCGAACCCGACCCCGACCCCGGCCCCGAAGAGCCAGCGGAAGAGGAAGAGGAATCGGCAGCGGAAGCCGCCGCTCTCCTCCGCCCCACCAGCGTCCACACCCCGAGGATCATCAGCAGCAGGGTCCCGGTGCCGAACCCCCCGGCGGCCACCACCCGCATGGCGACTCCGTCCCCACCGCCCCGGCTCCCACTTCCGCCGGCGCCCTCACCCCGCGCGTCCGCGTCACCCCGTACCGCCGCGTCCTTGTCCTCACCCGTGACGCTGAACTCGTCGGCGGGCCGTGCCGTGCCCACGTACGCGGGCCCCTTGTCCGCGGTGCCGTCGACGTTCACCCGCAGCGTCAGGTCCAGCGGGTCCTTGCCGAACTGCCCGGCGACCTTCGGGTTCAGATGGACGGAGAGGTAGTACCAGCCGGCGAACCGGGTTCCGGCCACGCGGTCCATCGGCGAGTAACGGTTCTCGTACGCAACGGGGGCCAGTGGTTTCAGCGCCGTCGACTTCTGCTGGCCGTCGTATGCCGTGTCGGCGTCGTCGATGCGCGCGCGTACCGGGTTGGCCAGTGACAGGACGAGCGCCGAGGGGACGTACTCGTCCCTGCCCCCGCGCGCCGTCCCCAGCTCGGCACTGGCGGAGATCTGCTGCCCCCAGTCGACCGGCACCCGGTAGAAGAGGGTCTGACCGGGCGTGATCCGGTCGCCCCAGACCCCCGGCCGCAGCGCGCGGGCGTCGTTGAAGCCGGTGCCGCCCCTGCGTTCCTCGCGCGTACCGGAGGGAGGCGTCGGCGAGGCGGAGTTCCACGGACCGGGCGGCGTCGTGGAGGCCCTCTTGGCCACGCCGGGCTCCGAGACGACGCGAAGTTCCGTGTCCCACGTCTCCGTACTGGAGCGGGGATCGCTGTTCCGCTCGACCACCACGTAGTACGTGCCGGCCGCTTCGCAGCGGTTCTCGGCGGGGCCGACCGCGCGCACCGCCCAGGCGGAGACGGGCCGCGGGCTCTGTGACGTACCGAAACGCGCGTCTCCGGAGTTGCAGGTGTTGCCGTTCGTGTCCTCCAAGGACACCTCGACGCCGTCCCCGTAGGCGACCTTCGCGTCGAGCCCTGGGACGGCGGTGGCGGAGACGTACACGGTCTCTCGGGCGTCGAGTTGCAGCTGGTAGTAGAGCTTGCCCCCGCGCCCGAGGGAGCTCTTGTACGTCGACCCGGGTGTGAGCCTCGGACTGTCCGTGCTGCTCTGCGCGCCGTCGACCGGGACGGCCCCGTCGGCGAAGACGTACGGAGCCGGGCTCTGGCCGCGGCCCTGGATCCGGCTCGGCGTGCCCTCCGTCACGGCCTGCCCCGAGGCCGGGAACGCCATCACCGCGCACAGCGCCGCCCCCATGGCCGACACCGCCCGGCCCCTGCCCAGCCGCCCCATCACGCGCAACCCCTCCCCTGAGCCCCAGTGGTCCCGCCCACTATGCCCACGCGGAGGCCCGGCGAGTCCTGCTCATCAGGAAGCCCGGCACCTTTGCTCACACCGGGTGAACGCTTGCCCGCGCAAAGTCGGTGAATGGAGGGGCGAAGAGATTTGGACAGCGGACGGCACAGGGCCCCGGCCGCAGAAGCGACCGGGGCCCTGTGAAGAGACTGTTGGCTGTACTCACGAACCCGTGGGCACGGAGTCAGTCGCCTCCGTCCACAGATCCTGCTCGGCGCGATCCGCCTGGATCTGGCGGTACACGAGGAGCCCGCCGATGGCGGCCAGTGCGACCAGGAGAAGCTTCTTCACCGCGCGACCTCGTCTTTCTTGACGTAAGGGACCTCTGGCGCCCGACTATACACACCGATCGATATCGATCGGTGACCTGGATCCACCCCAACTCCCGCCCTGAACACAGCAGTCGAATCGGGCATCGCCACTGCCTGGCGCCTCAGGGCCCGGCACGGCGTTCACCGCCGTTGACCTCGCCCGGACCTCTCTCAGGCCCTCCAAGGGCCCTTTACGGCCATCCGGGTGGTGTTCATCTGAACATCGACGCGCCACGGGCGTCGGTCCCACACTCTCGGCTCGGCATACACATCATGAGGAAAGTACGCAAATCGCCCAACCCGAAAGTGAGACGCCATGACCGGCTCCAAGGCCATGAAGCTGTGGACCACGCTCATCACCGCCTTCCTCGCACTCTTCGCCACGCTTGGATTCACCACGACGGCAGCGGCGGCCACGCTGGTACAGCAGGCCACGGAAACGTGCAAGAGCGCGCCGACCATGACGGCCCCACTCGCGGCCTACTGGGCAGCGGCGTACGAACGGTCCCTGCCGCCCACGATGAAGCAGCGCATCCGGGCCGAGGCCCACGGATCGTCCCCGAGCTGCCGCCACCTCGCCACTGACGACACGGAGACGGCCGTCGAAGCCGAGGCCCATCCGGGCGGGCTCGCCGCGGAGCCGTAGCCACACCCCGGCCCTCCCGGCCGCCGCTCCTCCCCTGAGCCCCGCACAGTGACCCTCACGGACACGACCAGCACAGGGAACAGGGCCCCCACACATACGAAGAAGACCACCCCAGGCCACATCGGCCGGGGGTCTTCTTCGTGCCCGAGGGGGTCTTCTTCGTGCCCGAGGGGCTCTTCTTCGTGCCCGGGGGGGGCCGACAAGAGCAGGAAGCCGTCTCGCTGCCCGTCGGCCTGCTGGAAGATCCGCTCATCGGCTGATGTCAGCCGTGGACGCAGAAGACCCCCAGTCGTGATCGACTGGGGGTCTTCTGGCTGGTGGGGCTAACAGGATTTGAACCTGTGGCCTCATCCTTATCAGGGATGCGCTCTAACCAACTGAGCTATAGCCCCGCCGCGCTGCGGTGTGTCCCGCGCGCTGACCTCTGAAGATTAGCGCACGTCCGGGCCAGTCCCAAAATCGATACCTCCGCGGGCCCCGGAGCGGCCCCGAGGCAGGGGATCAGCAGCCCTCGGCAAGGCCCGGACGGGTCCCGCCCGCCCCCGCCCGGCCCCGTCCGGCCCCCTCGGTCACGCCGGAACAGGGGACACCGCATCCCACAGCGGGACACGGAACAGGGCCCCGCTCTGTACGAGCGAGGCCCTGCGCCTGAGCGAGCGGAAAGAGCAAGAGGACTACTCGTCCTCCGCCAGCGTCAGCTCCACGCCGCCCACGAAGCCCGCCGAGAGGTTGTAGATGAACGCGCCGAGCGTCGCGAGCGCCGTGGCGAGGACCACGTCGATGACCGCGATGATCGTCGTGAACATCAGGACGCGCGGCAGCGACAGGAAGGACTGGAGGTCGAAGCCGTTGGACTCGTTCGAGCCCGTCGCCTCCGAGATCGTGCCGCCCACCGTCGAGAACACACCCATGGCGTCCATGACCATCCACAGCACGGCGGCCGCGACGATCGTGCAGATGCCGAGCGCGATGGAGAGCAGGAAGCTGACCTTCATCACCGACCACGGGTCGGCCTTGGCCACCCGCAGCCGCGCCTTGCGCGTCCGGGGCGTCGTACGCGCTCCTGTGCGCGGCCTGCGTACGGCACCCGTCTGGGCACCCTGGTAGGCCTGCGGCGGGTGGTACGGCTGTGATCCCTGCTGCTGGGGCTGGCGCTCGCTGGGCAGCGCACCGGTGGCGCTCTGGGCCCCCTGTGCTCCTCCGGCGTACTGCGCGGACTGGGCCGACTGCGGCCCTCGGGTGTCTGTCACGGTTCCCCCCTGGGATCCACGAGACTCATGCGAGTCGGGAGAATCAGTGGCGGAGCCACGGACACCGTCTGTACCGGCTGTGCCGGCTCCACTTGCTCCGGCGCCCGTGGCTCCACTCACGATGACTCTCTCCTCGCGCTACTCGGCCGCGGACTCCGTGCCCTCGTCCGTACCGGCGGCCGGCTCGCCCTCGGCCGATTCGACGACGATGTCACCGTCGACCTCTTCGGCCTCGCGCCCGGCCTCGGCGTTACGAGCGATACCGACCACGGCATCGCGCTTGCCCAGGTTGATCAGTTGGACGCCCATGGTGTCACGGCCCGTCTCCCTGACCTCGTTGACTCGCGTACGAATCACACCGCCGCTGAGGGTGATGGCGAGGATCTCGTCGGTCTCCTCCGTCACCAGCGCGCCCACGAGCTCGCCGCGGTCCTCCACGATCTTGGCGGCCTTGATGCCCAGACCACCACGGCCCTGGACGCGGTACTCGTCGACGTTGGTGCGCTTGGCGTACCCACCGTCGGTTGCGGTGAAGACGAAAGTACCCGGCCTGACGACATTCATCGAGAGCAGTTCGTCGCCACCGCGGAAACTCATTCCCTTCACGCCCGATGTCGCGCGGCCCATGGGACGCAGCGCGTCGTCCGTCGCGGTGAACCTGATCGACTGCGCCTTCTTGCTGATGAGCAGCAGATCGTCCTCGGAGGAGACGAGTTCGGCGCCGATCAGCTCGTCGTCCTTGCCGTCGTCCGTCTCACGGAGGTTGATGGCGATGACGCCGCCGGAGCGAGGCGAGTCGTAGTCCTTGAGCGGGGTCTTCTTGACCAGACCGCCCTTGGTGGCGAGCACCAGGTAGGGCACCGCTTCGTAGTCGCGGATCGCCAGGATCTCGGCGATCTGCTCGTCCGGCTGGAAAGCGAGCAGGTTCGCCACGTGCTGGCCGCGGGCGTCGCGTCCGGCGTCGGGGAGCTCGTACGCCTTCGCGCGGTAGACGCGGCCCTTGTTGGTGAAGAAGAGCAGCCAGTGGTGGGTCGTGGACACGAAGAAGTGGTCGACGATGTCGTCCTGCTTCAGCTTCGTGCCGCGCACGCCCTTTCCGCCGCGCTTCTGCGAGCGGTAGTCCTCGGTCTTGGTGCGCTTGATGTAGCCGCCGCGCGTGATGGTGACGACGATGTCCTCTTCGGCGATCAGGTCCTCCATGGACATGTCGCCGTCGAAGGGCACGAGCGCCGAGCGACGGTCCTCGCCGAACTTGTCGACGATCGCCGCGAGCTCCTCGCTGATGATCTGGCGCTGCCGCTCGGGCGAGGCCAGGATCGCGTTGTACTCGTTGATCTTCGCCTGGAGTTCGTCGTGCTCGGCGACGATCTTCTGGCGCTCCAGGGCGGCCAGGCGGCGCAGCTGCATCTCGAGGATGGCGTTGGCCTGGATCTCGTCGATGGAGAGGAGGCCCATCAGGCCCTCGCGCGCGACGTCGACCGTCTGGCTGGCCCGGATGAGCGCGATGACCTCGTCGATCGCGTCCAGGGCCTTCAGCAGGCCGCGCAGGATGTGGGCGCGCTCCTCGGCCTTGCGCAGCCTGTACTTCGTGCGCCGGACGATGACCTCGACCTGGTGCGTCACCCAGTGGCGGATGAAGGCGTCCAGGGAGAGGGTGCGCGGCACGCCGTCGACCAGGGCCAGCATGTTGGCGCTGAAGTTCGACTGGAGGTCGGTGTGCTTGTACAGGTTGTTCAGGACGACCTTGGCGACCGCGTCGCGCTTCAGGACGACGACGAGGCGCTGTCCGGTGCGCGAGGACGTCTCGTCGCGGACGTCGGCGATGCCGCCGACCCTGCCGTCCTTGACCAGGTCGGCGATCTTCTGCGCGAGGTTGTCGGGGTTGGTCTGGTACGGGAGCTCGGTGACCACCAGGCACTGGCGGTTCTGGATCTCCTCGACCGCGACGACCGCGCGCATGGTGATGGAGCCGCGGCCCGTGCGGTAGGCCTCCTCGATGCCCTTGCGGCCCACCACGAGTGCGCCGGTGGGGAAGTCGGGGCCCTTGATGCGCTCGATGAGCGCGTCGAGCAGCTCCTCGTGCGAGGCGTCCGGGTGCTCCAGGGCCCACTGCGCGCCCGCCGCGACCTCGCGGAGGTTGTGCGGCGGGATGTTGGTGGCCATGCCGACCGCGATGCCCGCCGAGCCGTTGATCAGCAGGTTCGGGAAGCGCGCCGGCAGGACCGTCGGCTCCTGGTTGCGGCCGTCGTAGTTGTCCGTGAAGTCGACGGTCTCCTCGTCGATGTCACGGACCATCTCCATGGCCAGCGGCGCCATCTTGCACTCGGTGTACCGCATGGCGGCCGCCGGGTCGTTGCCCGGGGAGCCGAAGTTTCCGTTGGAGTCCACCAGGGGCATCCGCATCGACCACGGCTGGGCCAGGCGGACCAGGGCGTCGTAGATGGAGGAGTCGCCGTGCGGGTGGTAGGTGCCCATGACGTCGCCGACGACGCGGGCGCACTTGTAGAAGCCCTTCTCGGGGCGGTATCCGCCGTCGTACATCGCGTACAGGACGCGGCGGTGCACGGGCTTCAGGCCGTCGCGTACGTCGGGCAGCGCGCGCGACACGATGACGGACATCGCGTAGTCGAGGTACGAGCGCTGCATCTCCGTCTCGAGCCCGACGGGCTCGACGCGCAGGCCCACGCCGGGAACGGCGGGCTCCTCTTCGGGCATCACAGGGGTGTTCTCGTCGGCCATTGCTGGTCAAAGTCCTTTCGAGGTGCGGCTTGTGCGGGCCGACTCAGATGTCGAGGAAGCGGACGTCCTTGGCGTTGCGCTGGATGAACGAGCGTCGTGCCTCGACGTCCTCGCCCATCAGCACCGAGAACAGGTCGTCGGCCTGTGCCGCGTCGTCCAGGGTCACCTGGCCGAGAACGCGGTGGTCCTGGTCCATCGTCGTCACGCGCAGCTCCTCGGCGTTCATCTCACCGAGACCCTTGAATCGCTGGACCGAGTCGTCCCTGACGCGCTTGCCGGCCTGGCGGCCGAGCTCGATGAGGGCGTCGCGCTCGCGGTCCGAGTACGCGTACTGGAAGTCGTCCCTGCTCCACTTGATCTTGTAGAGCGGCGGGCGCGAGAGGTAGACGTGCCCGGACTCGACGAGCGGCCGCATGAAGCGGAACAGGAAGGTCAGGAGCAGGGTGTTGATGTGCTGGCCGTCGACGTCGGCGTCCGCCATCAGGATGATCTTGTGATAGCGGAGCTTCTCGATGTCGAAGTCCTCGTGCACGCCCGTGCCGAAGGCCGAGATGAGGGCCTGGACTTCCTGGTTGTGCAGGATCTTGTCGATCCGCGCCTTCTCGACGTTCAGGATCTTGCCTCGGATGGGCAGGATCGCCTGGTACATCGGGTCACGGCCGGACTTCGCCGAACCACCGGCGGAGTCACCCTCGACGATGAAGATCTCGCACTTCGTCGGGTCGTTCGACTGGCAGTCGGAGAGCTTGCCGGGCAGGGACGCCGACTCCAGGAGGCCCTTGCGGCGGGTCAGGTCGCGCGCCTTGCGGGCGGCGACGCGGGCCGTGGCGGCCTGGATGCTCTTGCGGATGATGTCCGCGGCCTCGTTCGGGTTCCGGTCGAACCAGTCGGTGAGGTGCTCGTGGACGACCTTCTGCACGAAGGTCTTGGCCTCCGTGTTGCCCAGCTTGGTCTTGGTCTGACCCTCGAACTGGGGCTCGCCGAGCTTCACCGAGATGATCGCCGTCAGACCCTCGCGGATGTCCTCGCCCGTGAGGTTGTCGTCCTTCTCGCGCAGCAGCTTCTTCTCGCGCGCGTACCGGTTGACCAGGCCCGTCAGTGCGGCCCTGAAGCCCTCTTCGTGCGTGCCGCCCTCGTGCGTGTGGATCGTGTTCGCGAAGGAGTAGACACCTTCGGTGTACTGCGAGTTCCACTGCATGGCGATCTCGGCCGAGAGCATGCGCTCCTTGTCCTCGGCCTCGACGTCGATGACGGTCGGGTGGATCACCTCGCCCTTGCGGGAGTTGAGGTACTTCACGAAGTCGACGATGCCGCCCTCGTAGAAGTAGGTCACCGTGCGGGCCTCGGCGGCCTCGTCGTCGGTGGCCTCGGCCGAGTCGGCGCCCGCGGTCGCCTTCGCCGAGTCGCGCTCATCAGTGAGTTTGATCGTCAAACCCTTGTTGAGGAACGCCATCTCCTGGAAGCGCCGTGCCAGCGTCTCGAAGGAGTACTCGGTCGACTCGAAGACGTCCGGGTCGGCCCAGAAGGTGACCGTGGTGCCCGACTCGTCGACCGGCTCGTGCTTGGCGAGCGGGGCCGTCGGGACGCCCAGCTTGTAGTCCTGGGTCCAGCGGAAGCCGTCGCGCTTGATCTCGACGGCGAGCTTGGTGGACAGGGCGTTCACGACGGAGACACCGACGCCGTGCAGACCACCGGAGACGGCGTACCCGCCGCCGCCGAACTTGCCGCCCGCGTGCAGGACGGTCAGGACGACCTCCACCGCGGGCTTCTTCTCCACCGGGTGCATGTCGACGGGGATGCCACGGCCGTTGTCGACGACGCGTACGCCGCCGTCGGGCAGGATCGTGACGTCGATGGTGTCCGCGTGCCCGGCGAGGGCTTCGTCGACGGAGTTGTCCACAACCTCTTGCACGAGGTGGTGCAGGCCACGCTCACCGGTCGACCCGATGTACATGCCAGGTCGCTTGCGGACCGCGTCCAGACCCTCGAGGACGGTGATCGCGCTGGCGTCGTACGAGGCTGTGACCTCGCCGTGCTCGCCGGCGGCGGTGGACGGGATGTTCTCGTTGGGGTTGCCGGAATCGGCCACGAAGCGCCCTTTCTGGCACAGCACAAGCCAAGCACCCGGCGGTGGCCGGAGCGGCTGCGTCGTTCAGCGATAGTCAGCGTTGCTCGGTGCGACCCACAAGTGGGGCGGGATTAGCTTCCAGTCTACCGGTAGCGCCGACAGTGATGGGGGTTTGCCGGTACCTGAGTCCGCATGTGCCGTCCTGAACCGGCATCATCCGACTCCCCATATGCGGCCCGGGGCTCTAAGAGGCTCACAGCGGCACTCAGCGCTTCGGGGTGTCAACCGCGAGCTACCAACCGGTACGGCCTCAGCCGTAGGTGTCTCCGGGGCCCGTGCTGCCCGGTGCGCGCAGGGGTCCGAAGCGTCGCGCGGGGCCGCCGGGACCGAGGACTTTGATGAGGCGCACGGTGCCGTGGCCCAGGTCCTCGTTGAGGCGCGCGACCAGCTGCGGGGCCAGCAGCCGCAGGTTCGTCGCCCAGGCCGTGGAGTCGCACTGGACGGTCAGGACCCGCTCGCTCTCGTCGTACCGCTGCGGGACGCAGTGCTTGGCCAGGTCCTCGCCGACGATCTGCGGCCAGCGGCCCATCACGCCGCCGACCGCGGCCGGTGTCTCCCAGCCGCGCTCGGTGATCAGGCGGTTGATGGCGGAGCCGAGCGGCTGCGGATCACGCCCGTCGGCGCGCGCTCCGGAGCGCAGTCCGCCCCTGCGGGCCTGCTTCTTCTGCTGCGCGGCGTCGCCACGCGCGCGTGCCTGTTCCTTGGCGGCGCGCAGGGCGACCCGTGCGAGGTCGACGCCGGAGGGCTCGGGCGTCTTCGGCGTCTGCGCGGGACCATCGGCGGCGCCCCGCGGGGACTCCTTCGCGGGCTCTTCGGCGCTCATGCGCGCTCCCTGCCGGGGCCCGTCATACCCGCTCCGCCGCGCCGTCCGACACCGCGAACCGCGTACCGGCGAGCACGCCCGGCACGTCGTCGTCCACGGCGGCCGTGACCAGGACCTGCTCGCCCGGCGCGACCAGCTCGGCGAGCCGCTCCCTGCGACGCGCGTCGAGCTCCGCGAACACGTCGTCCAGGACGAGCACGGGTTCGTTCCCCTCTGCCCGCAGGAGGTCGTACGAGGCGAGGCGCAGCGCCAGGGCGTACGACCAGGACTCGCCGTGGCTGGCGTACCCCTTCGCGGGGAGCTGGCCCAGCTTCAGGAGGAGGTCGTCGCGGTGCGGGCCGACCAGCGTGACGCCCCGCTCGATCTCCTGCTTGCGCGCCTCTTCGAGCGCGGCGATCAGCTGCTCGAACAGGACCTCGCGGGTGTGGCCCTCGCCCGGGGCCGACGGCTTGTACTCCAGGGCGACGGGGCCGCCGCCGGGTGCCAGCTGCTCGTACGCCTTGTCGGCGAGCGGCTGGAGCGCGGAGATCAGGTCGAGGCGCTGTGCGAGCAGTTCGGCGCCCGCGCGCGCGAGGTGCTGGTCCCAGACGTCGAGCGTGGACAGGTCCATGGTGCGGCCGCCGTGGCGCCGGGCCAGGGCCGCCGACTTCAGGAGGGTGTTGCGCTGCTTGAGCACGCGGTCGTAGTCGGACCGGACGCCCGCCATGCGCGGGGAGCGTGCGGTGATCAACTCGTCCAGGAACCGCCGGCGCTCGCCCGGATCGCCCTTGATCAGCGCGAGATCCTCGGGCGCGAACAGGACCGTGCGGACGATGCCGAGTACGTCGCGGGGCCTGACCTGCGAGGACCTGTTGATACGGGCGCGGTTGGCCTTGCCCGGGTTGAGTTCGAGCTCGACGAGCTGCTGGCGCTCGCCCTGCTGGACGGCGGCCCGGATGACGGCGCGCTCGGCGCCCATGCGCACCAGGGGGGCGTCCGACGAGACCCGGTGGCTGCCGAGCGTGGCGAGGTAGCCGACGGCCTCCACGAGGTTCGTCTTGCCCTGGCCGTTCGGGCCCACGAACGCGGTGACGCCCGGATCGAGAGGGACCTCGACCCGGGCGTACGAGCGGAAGTCGGCCAGCGACAGATGCGTGACGTGCATGGTGTGCGCCGACCTCCCCCGGCTTCCTTCACTTGCTGAGAGGCCTGTGGGAAACAGCGGATGTTCCCCACAGGCTGTGGATCAGTTCTCGCTCTTGGACTCGACCGCGTGGCCGCCGAACTGGTTGCGCAGCGCCGCGATCATCTTCATCTGCGGGGAGTCGTCCTGGCGCGAGGCGAACCGGGCGAAGAGCGAGGCCGTGATCGCGGGCAGCGGCACGGCGTGGTCGATGGCGGCTTCCACCGTCCACCGGCCCTCTCCGGAGTCCTGCGCGAAGCCGCGCAGCTTGGCCAGGTGCTCGTCGTCGTCCAGGGCGTTGACCGCGAGGTCCAGCAGCCAGGAACGGATGACCGTGCCCTCCTGCCAGGAGCGGAAGACCTCGCGCACGTCCGTGACGGAGTCGACCTTCTCCAGGAGCTCCCAGCCCTCGGCGTAGGCCTGCATCATGGCGTACTCGATGCCGTTGTGGACCATCTTCGAGAAGTGGCCCGCGCCGACCTTGCCGGCGTGCACGGAGCCGAAGTCACCCTCGGGCTTGAGGGCGTCGAAGACCGGCTGCACCTTCGCGATGTTCTCGGCGTCGCCGCCGTACATCAGCGCGTACCCGTTCTTCAGGCCCCAGACGCCGCCGGAGACGCCGCAGTCGACGAAGCCGATGCCCTTGGCGGCGAGCTCCTCCGCGTGCTTCTCGTCGTCCGTCCAGCGGGAGTTGCCGCCGTCCACGACGACGTCGCCGGGCTGGAGCAGCTCGGCGAGCTCGTCGACGGTGGACTGGGTCGCGGCTCCGGCCGGAACCATCACCCAGACGACGCGCGGGCCCTTGAGCTTGTTCACGAGCTCTTCGAGGCTGTGGACGTCCGCGACGTCCGGGTTGCGGTCGTATCCGATGACGGTGTGGCCTGCGCGGCGGATGCGCTCGCGCATGTTGCCGCCCATCTTGCCGAGGCCGACGAGACCGAGCTCCATCAGTGGTTCCTTAAGTAGCGATGTGGCGTGGAGGCACCTTCGTACCCGCGTCCGAGCCTACGCCCGGACGCTCGCTCACACCTGTGGGCTCAGCCGCTCAGACGTACGGGCATGATCAGGTACTTGTAGGCCTCGTCGGCCTCCGCGTCCAGGGCCGGCTTGCCGCTCAGGAGCGCCGGCTTCGTCGACGTCGTGAACGACAGCTGGGCGACCGGCGAGTCGATCGCGCTCAGGCCGTCGAGCAGGAACGTCGGGTTGAAGGCGATCGAGATGTCGTCGCCGTCGAGCTGGGCGTCGACCCTCTCCACAGCCTGTGCGTCGTCGCTGGAACCCGCCTCGAGGATCAGCACGCCCTGCTCGAAGCTCAGCCGCACCGGGGTGTTCCGCTCGGCCACCAGGGCGACGCGCTTGACGGCCTCCACGAAGGGGGCGGTCTCGATCACCGCGATGGAGTTGAACTCCGTCGGGAACAGCGTGCGGTACTTCGGCAGGTCGCCTTCGAGGAGACGCGTGGTCGTACGCCGTCCGGCGCCCTCGAAGCCGATCAGGCCCTCACCGGCACCGGAGCCGGACAGCGCCAGGGTGACCGTGTCGCCGCTCGTGAGCGCCTTGGCGGTGTCCAGGAGCGTCTTGGCGGGCACCAGGGCGACCGCGGACGCCTCGGGGTTCTCCGGCTTCCACAGGAACTCGCGGACCGCGAAGCGGTAGCGGTCGGTGGAGGCCAGCGTGACCGTGTCGCCCTCGATCTCGATGCGCACACCGGTCAGGACGGGCAGCGTGTCGTCGCGGCCCGCGGCAATGGCCACCTGGGCGGCGGCGGAGGCGAAGACCTCACCGGGGACGGTGCCGGTCGCGGTGGGCATCTGCGGCAGCGCGGGGTACTCCTCCACGGGAAGCGTGTGGAGCGTGAAGCGCGAGGAGCCGCAGACGACCGTGGCCCGTACACCGTCTGTGGAGATCTCCACCGGGCGGTTGGGAAGGGCGCGGCAGATGTCGGCGAGGAGCCGGCCGGAGACGAGGACCGTGCCCTCGTCGTCGATCTCGGCGTCCACGGAGACGCGGGCCGAGACCTCGTAGTCGAAGCTGGACAGGCTCAGAGCGCCTTCCTCGGCCTTCAGCAGCAAGCCCGCCAGGACAGGTGCCGGGGGCCGGGCCGGGAGACTGCGCGCCGCCCACGCCACCGCCTCTGCGAGTACGTCGCGTTCCACCCGGATCTTCACTTAGCCGCCCTCCTGCTGTTGCTGGCACTGGGGACCAGTCTGACGCACCGCACTGACAGTGGGTGCCCGTCGGGGTCAAGTCGTGACGAGCGGCGTCGGAGACCGGGAGAGCGAGTTGTGCACAGGCCCCTCTTCCAAGCGAATTCCCCGGTGACTCTAAGTGGGAGTAGTAGTAGGGCCTGTGGAAACCGTGGATAACCGTCTTTTCGCAGGTCAGTGCCGGTTTTTTATCCACTGGGCCTGTGGGCGGGGGCGGTGGACAACCGGTGGTTTCTGTGGACGGGCGAAAGTTCTGCACACCCGGTGCACAGGCAGGGGGTACTTCTCCCCAGCGCTGTCCCCAGCTTTACCCACCTTCCCCACAGGCCAACCGACCACCTTGGTGTGACGCCTTTCACTCGGCACGGTGACGGGGCGCGTTGCGTTGCCGAACAGTGGACAGCGGTGTGGAGAAGCTGGGGAAAGCTGGGGACAACCGGCTCGAGCCTGTGGGCGGCCGGTGGACAAGTTCATGCACACCCTGTGGACGAGATTTTCCTCCACAGCCTGTGGAGGACCGTCGTCCACCAATCCACAACCACCTGACCTGGCTTGATGATCCTTCAGCAGGGTCCCCTGTGGACATCATCTGGACAACTTCGCGGTCCCCAGGGTGTGGAGGGGAAAAAGGGCCCGGATCTGTGGAGAACAGGCCTCTCAGCTGGGGAAATCGAACAGCGACGGGCCTCGGACGGGCCTCGGACGGGCCTCGGTCGGTTCTCTGATGGGCTCCACGCGCGCGTGCGGACGGCAGCGGAGGGGCGGTGGAACAGCAAAGGGCGCCCCGGAAGTCGTTCCGGGGCGCCCTTCGTGACGTGTCTGCGTGGCTCGGCGCCTTGGGGGCGTGCCTTGAGGCGTGGCGTGCCTCGGGGCCGGCCTTCAGCCGTTCTTGATGCGGTTGGTGAGTTCGGTGACCTGGTTGTAGATCGACCGCCGCTCGGCCATCAGCGCGCGGATCTTGCGGTCCGCGTGCATGACGGTCGTGTGGTCGCGGCCGCCGAACTGCGCGCCGATCTTGGGCAGCGAGAGGTCCGTGAGCTCGCGGCAGAGGTACATCGCGATCTGACGGGCCGTCACCAGGACGCGGCTGCGGGAGGATCCGCAGAGGTCGTCCACCGTCAGCCCGAAGTAGTCCGCCGTCGCGGCCATGATGTTCGTCGCCGTGATCTCGGGAGCCGCGTCCTCGCCGCCCGGGATCAGGTCCTTCAGGACGATCTCCGTCAGACCCAGGTCGACCGGCTGCCGGTTGAGCGAGGCGAAGGCCGTGACCCGGATCAGCGCGCCCTCGAGCTCACGGATGTTGCGTGAGATGCGGGACGCGATGAACTCCAGGACCTCCGGCGGGGCGTTCAGCTGCTCCTGCACTGCTTTCTTGCGGAGGATGGCGATGCGGGTCTCCAGCTCCGGCGGCTGGACGTCGGTGATCAGTCCCCACTCGAAGCGGTTGCGCAGCCGGTCCTCCAGGGTCACCAGCTGCTTGGGCGGCCGGTCACTGGAGAGCACGATCTGCTTGTTCGCGTTGTGGAGCGTGTTGAACGTGTGGAAGAACTCCTCCTGCGTCGACTCCTTGCTCGCGAGGAACTGGATGTCGTCGACGAGCAGGATGTCCATCTCCCGGTACCGCTTGCGGAAGGTGTCGCCCTTGCCGTCGCGGATGGAGTTGATGAACTCGTTGGTGAACTCCTCGGAGCTCACGTAGCGCACGCGCGTGCCGGGATAGAGGCTGCGCGCGTAATGCCCGATGGCGTGCAGGAGGTGCGTCTTGCCGAGCCCGGACTCCCCGTAGATGAACAGCGGGTTGTACGCCTTGGCGGGCGCCTCGGCGACGGCGACCGCGGCCGCGTGGGCGAAACGGTTCGACGCGCCGATCACGAAGGTGTCGAAGAGGTACTTCGGGTTCAGGCGCGCGGTGGGTTCACCGGGAGCCGACGCCGGGGCCGGCTGAGCGGCGAGCGGGCCGGGGGCGCCGCTGCCGTGGACCCCGTGACCGCCGTGGCCGCCGCCCCTGGGGTCGTGGCCGCCGGAGCCAGGGGACTGCTCGTGACGCTCGCGTCTGTCGTGCCGGTCCTGCTGGTCGTGGCGGTCCTGCCGGTCTTGCCGGTCCTGGCGTTCCTGACGGTGCTGCTCGTACGGGGAGTGCCGCTGCGGCGGCTGCGACCGGTAGTCGTGCTGCTGCGGGCTCGCGTACGGGTCCCGCTCGGGGAAGCCGAGGCGCTGCTGCTGCCAGCCGTAGTCGTCCTGCTGCGGGGGCTGCGGCCAGGCGCCGGGGCCGGGGCGCTGGTAGTCGGGGTAGGCGGGGCGGGCGCTCGGCAGCTGGTCGGAGCCGCGGCCCTGGGTGTGATCGTCCGAGGTGCGGCGGCCGTAGCCGTCGTACGTCTCGTGGCCCTGGCCGGGGCCCTGGTGCTGTTCCGGGTCGTCGTAACGCTGCTGCTGTTGTTGCTGGCCGGGCTGCTGCTGGAGCGGCGGTGCCGGCGGGGTCGGCCGGTCCATGGGGTCGCCGACCGAGTCGTCCACCGTGATGGCGATACGGATCGGGCGGCCGCACTCGCGGCTCAGCGATTCACTGACGATGGGCGCCAGGCGTCCTTCGAGCACGCCCTTGGCGAATTCGTTCGGTACGGCCAGCAGAGCGGTGTCGGCGACCAGCGCCAGCGGCTGGCAGCGCTTGATCCAACGCTCGTCCTTCGCGTCTACACCGTGCCCCCGCCCCTCACCCAGCAGCTGCTCCAGAACTCGTGGCCACACTGCGGCAAGATCGGCAGGTACGTCAGCCACAAGGCACGCTCTCTCACGGGGTCCCACGAAGGTGTGGTTCCTGGGACGGAAATCGGGATGGGCAGGGAGAAGGGAATGAATCGGAGTTTGGCCACGGTAGTCAGGGCAACGGCTGCGGTTCAAGTTGTTGTCCACAGGCTGTGCACAGTGTCTCTCCCTGACGGTCGGTTTGACCGGATGGCGTAGCCCCGCGTACCGTGACCAGGTCGAGTTGTCGATGGCTGCTGCCGCCTGCCTCCGATGGGCAAAGATCACGATCTGTGATTGTGAAGCGGTGCACTCGGTGCGTATTCGCGAGCTTCTCGTGGGCGCACGGTGACAGCCAGGCGATGTCCCGCCACCACACAATCATTTCTGGAGCCCCCGAGTGAGCAAGCGCACCTTCCAGCCGAACAACCGCCGTCGTGCCAAGACCCACGGCTTCCGCCTGCGGATGCGCACCCGCGCCGGCCGCGCGATTCTCGCGAACCGTCGTGGCAAGGGTCGCGCCAGCCTTTCCGCTTAATCGCATTAGGTCATGACGTCGTGCTGCCTACCGAGCATCGGCTGAGGCGGCGCGAAGACTTCGCGACCGCGGTACGCCGAGGACGACGGGCCGGACGCCCGCTTCTCGTCGTCCATCTACGTAGCGGTGCAACGGACCCGCACGCGCCTGGGGAGAGCGTTCCCCCGACGCGTGCGGGTTTCGTCGTGAGCAAGGCCGTGGGCGTCGCCGTCGTACGCAACAAGGTGAAGCGCAGGCTTCGCCATCTGATGCGCGACCGGGTGAGCCAGCTGCCCCCCGGTAGCCTGGTAGTCGTACGAGCGTTGCCCGGATCGGGCGACGCCGCCCATGCACAGCTGGCCCAAGACCTGGACGCCGCCCTTCAGCGGCTGCTGGGAGGGGGCGCTCGATGAAGTACCCACTGCTGGCTCTGATCAAGCTGTACCAGTGGACGATCAGTCCGCTGCTTGGTCCGGTGTGCAAGTACTACCCGTCGTGCTCTCGCTACGGCTACCTGGCCATCGACCGGCACGGTGCGATCAAGGGAACGGCGCTGACGGCCTGGCGCATCCTGCGGTGCAATCCGTGGTCGCTCGGTGGTGTCGACCATGTCCCGCCGCGCAAGCGTCCGCGGTGGCACGAGATGCTGCGTGCCATGTGGCGCGAGCGCAAGGGCGGGCCCTCCGCCGCTGGCGTGCCCTCCGGGGAGGTCTCCCCGGATACCCCGAGCCCGGCCGCCGAGACCCCGTCCCATGCTCAAGGAGCCTGATTAGTGGACACGATTGCCAGTCTGTTCAGCTTCATCACGACACCCGTTTCCTGGGTCATCGTCCAGTTCCACTCGTTGTACGGGGCGATCTTCGGCCCTGACACGGGCTGGGCCTGGGGCTTGTCCATCGTGTCCCTGGTGATCCTGATCCGTATCTGCCTGATCCCGCTCTTCGTGAAGCAGATCAAGGCCACCCGGGCGATGCAGACGCTGCAGCCCGAGATGAAGAAGATCCAGGAACGCTACAAGAGCGACAAGCAGCGTCAGTCCGAAGAGATGATGAAGCTGTACAAGGAGTCGGGTACCAACCCGCTCTCCTCGTGCCTTCCCATCCTGGCGCAGTCGCCGTTCTTCTTCGCGCTGTACCACGTGCTCTCCGGCATCGCGTCGAACGACACCATCGGCGTCATCGACAAGCCGCTGCTCGAGAGCGCGCAGAAGGCGCACATCTTCGGCGCCCCGCTGGCCGCGAAGTTCATGGACAGCGAGGAAAAGGTCGCGGCGCTCCACGCCTCGCTGACCGACGTCCGGATCGTGACCGCGATCATGATCATCCTGATGTCGTTCTCGCAGTTCTACACGCAGCGCCAGCTGATGACGAAGAACGTGGACACGACGGTCAAGACGCCGTTCATGCAGCAGCAGAAGATGCTGATGTACGTCTTCCCGATCATGTTCGCCGTGTTCGGCATCAACTTCCCCGTCGGTGTCCTCGTCTACTGGCTGACCACCAACGTGTGGACCATGGGCCAGCAGATGTTCGTGATCCGCCGGAACCCCACCCCGGGCTCCAAGGCCCAGGCCGCGTTCCTGGAGCGCCTGCAGAAGCAGCTCACGCACTCCAAGAAGGTGCGGGGGCGTGGCAACGCGAACGTCATCAAGGCGATCGTCGCCAAGGGCCGTGACCGCAACGAGTTCGAGCGCAAGTTCATCAACGGTCTGGGCAAGGCGGGTCTGGTGGCCCAGGCCGACGGTTCCGTCGCGCTGAGCGAGTCCTCGGTCGCCACGGACACCGAGGACGGCACTCCTGCCGCCGGCGGCGGTGCTCCGAAGCGGCAGCAGCCCAAGCGCCAGAGCAAGTCCCAGCGCCAGTCCGCCGCCGCACACGGCAAGGCGGAGAGCGACACGGAGACGGCTTCGGAGGCGAAGACGTCACTGGAGAAGACCCAGGACGAGCCCGAGGACGCCGCTCCCCAGGGCAAGCCCGCGGCCGGCAAGTCCGGGTCGGGTTCCGGGTCAGGTAACGCACGCCAAGCCAAGTCGGGGCAGCGCAAGGGCCAGCAGCGGCCCAAGCACCCGTCCAAGAAGTAGAAGGAGTCCATCCCGTGACGGAAGGCACCACCGCCCCCGCCGAGGCCGAGGTCGAGGTCGAGGCCGGCGACACTCTCACCCGTCTTGAGCAGGAGGGTGAGATCGCGGCGGACTACCTCGAGGGTCTGCTGGACATCGCCGATCTCGACGGCGACATCGACATGGACGTCGAGGCCGACCGCGCCGCTGTCTCGATCATCAGCGACTCGAACAGCCGCGATCTGCAGAAGCTCGTCGGCCGTGACGGTGAGGTCCTGGAGGCGCTCCAGGAGCTGACGCGTCTCGCGGTGCACCGTGAGACCGGTGACCGCAGCCGCCTCATGCTGGACATCGCGGGTTACCGCGCCAAGAAGCGCGAGGAGCTCTCCGAGCTGGGCGCCAAGGCTGCCGCCGAGGTGAAGAGCTCCGGTGAGCCGGTGAACCTCAAGCCGATGACGCCCTTCGAGCGCAAGGTCGTGCATGATGCGGTCAAGGCCGCCGGTCTGCGCAGCGAGTCCGAGGGCGAGGAGCCGCAGCGCTTCGTCGTCGTGCTTCCCGCCTGATCGCACGTCGTTTCCCCGGCCCCGTCTGTTCGCAGGCGGGGCCGGTCTTTGTCAGCCTGATAGTCAGCCACCCCAGTGCGGTACGGAAGGACGGTCCCCGTGACGGAGGCAGCGGAGCTCCCCTCGGCGCCCGAGCAGGCCCGGGCGGTATTCGGTGATCGCTTCTCGGACGCGGTCCGGTACGCGGAGTTGCTGGCCGACGCGGGCGTGCAGCGCGGCCTGATCGGTCCCCGCGAAGTGCCCCGGTTGTGGGAGCGGCATCTGCTGAACTGCGCGGTCCTCTCCGAAGTCGTGCCCGAGAACGTGATGGTGTGCGACGTCGGCTCGGGTGCGGGACTGCCGGGCATTCCGCTGGCTCTCGTCCGTCCGGATCTGAAGATCACGCTCCTGGAGCCGCTGCTGCGGCGGACCACCTTCCTCACCGAAGTCGTGGAGCTGCTCGGGCTCGACCACGTGACCGTCGTGCGGGGGCGTGCCGAGGAGGTCCTTGGCAAGCTGCCTCCCGTCCACGTGGTGACCGCTCGGGCCGTTGCGCCGCTGGACCGGCTCGCGGCCTGGGGAGTGCCCCTCCTGCGTCCCTACGGGGAGATGCTGTTGCTCAAGGGCGACACGGCCGAGGAAGAGGTCAAGGGCGCGGGCGCCGCGCTGAGCAAGCTCGGCGCGGTGAACACCTCGGTGCTGCATGTGGGCGAGGGTGTCGTGGATCCGCTGTCCACGGTCGTGCGGGTCGAGGTCGGGGAGAGCCCCGGTGGCGTGCGCTTCGCCGCCAAGCGCGCGAAGGCCGCCCGTACGGGACGGACCCGGCGTCGTCGCTGAAGGTTCTCGCCCTCGTCGTTGATCCGTCCTGACGACGAGCCGTACTCCACAAAAGCTGCCAAACGTACGCATACCGGGGTGTCGCGCAAGCGGCACCCCGGCTGCCGTGCATCGTGTTTCACGTGAAACGTCGCTCACTGCTGCATGGCATCATCAGTCGCGGCCGCGCTGCGGAACCTCGCGAGCGTCGGCCACTCGGTTCCCTCAATAAGGGAACGGAGTTGTCCACAGAGGTGGATTCGTCCACAGAAGACCGGGCCTCGCTGGTTCACGACCCTCAAAGCATGGGAGGCTCTGTTCATTGCGAGCCTGAAGTCGAGGAGAGTGAATCCTTGCGGTCCGACGCCAACATCGCGGGACCGATGACCGATCCGGTCCCCGGTCCCCGTACCGAGTCGGCGGGGGAGGATGTTTCACGTGAAACACCGCCCCCGATGGACGACACCCCCATCGGTCGTGCTGCCCAATTGGCGGTGGAAGCTCTGGGCCGGGCAGGCGAAGGCCTGCCACGACCCGAGCAGACCCGCGTCATGGTGGTTGCCAACCAGAAGGGTGGAGTGGGCAAGACGACGACAACCGTCAACCTCGCCGCTTCACTCGCTCTGCACGGCGCGCGCGTCCTGGTCATCGACCTCGACCCGCAGGGCAACGCGTCCACGGCGCTGGGGATCGACCACCACGCGGAAGTGCCGTCCATCTACGACGTGCTGATCGACAGCAAGCCGCTCTCCGAAGTCGTGCAGCCGGTCCCCGATGTCGAAGGGCTCTTCTGCGCCCCGGCCACCATCGATCTCGCCGGTGCGGAGATCGAGTTGGTGTCGCTGGTGGCGCGGGAGAGCCGACTGCAGCGGGCGATCCAGGCGTACGAGCAGCCGCTGGACTACGTCCTCATCGACTGCCCGCCGTCGCTCGGCCTGCTGACGGTCAACGCCCTGGTTGCCGGCGCGGAGGTCCTGATCCCCATCCAGTGCGAGTACTACGCACTGGAGGGCCTCGGGCAGCTCCTGCGCAACGTCGACCTGGTCCGAGGGCACCTCAACCCTCATCTGCACGTCTCGACGATCCTGCTCACCATGTACGACGGCCGCACCCGGCTCGCCTCACAGGTGGCGGACGAGGTGCGCACGCACTTCGGCAAAGAGGTCCTGCGGACGAGCATTCCCCGCTCGGTCCGGATCTCCGAGGCGCCGAGCTACGGCCAGACGGTGCTCACCTACGATCCGGGGTCGAGCGGTGCCCTCTCGTACTTCGAGGCGGCACGGGAGATCGCGCTCCGTGGCGTCGGCATTCACTACGACGTACAGCACGCCCAGCTGGGCGCTCAGAATGATCAGCACAGCACGACGGAGGGGATGCAGTGAGCGAGCGACGGAGAGGGCTGGGCCGTGGTCTCGGCGCCCTGATCCCTGCGGCCCCGACGGAGAAGTCGACCGCCCAGGCCATGAACGGAGCTGCGGCTTCGCCCAGTGCCGTACCGGTACTCACCGCGGAGCGGGGTGTGGCGGCCGCGAAGGTGGCGGCGCTCCCGCAGAGCCCTGTTTCACATGAAACGGAGCAGCCGCCGAACGAAACGGTGGAGATCGAGGAGAGCCCGGTCGGTGCGCACTTCGCCGAGCTGCCTCTCGACTTCATCACGCCGAACCCGAGGCAGCCCCGTGAGGTCTTCGACGAGGACGCCCTCGCCGAGCTGGTGACCTCCATCAAGGAGGTCGGGCTTCTCCAGCCGGTCGTCGTCCGGCAGGTAGGACCCTCACGCTACGAGCTCATCATGGGCGAGCGGCGCTGGCGGGCTTGCCGTGAGGCAGGGCTGGAGCGCATCCCGTCGATCGTCCGCGCCACGGACGACGAGAAGCTTCTCCTGGACGCGCTCCTGGAGAACCTGCACCGTGCACAGCTGAACCCGCTGGAAGAGGCCGCCGCCTACGACCAGCTGCTCAGGGACTTCAACTGCACGCACGACCAGCTGGCGGACCGGATCGGTCGTTCCCGCCCGCAGGTCTCGAACACGCTGCGGCTGCTGAAGCTGTCGCCGGCGGTGCAGCGCAGGGTCGCCGCCGGGGTGCTCTCCGCGGGTCATGCTCGCGCTCTGCTGTCCGTCGAGGACTCGGAGGAGCAGGACCGCCTGGCGCACCGGATCGTGGCCGAGGGGCTGTCGGTGCGGGCTGTCGAGGAGATCGTGACCCTCATGGGTTCGCGGCCGCAGAGCACTCCGCGGGCCAAGGGGCCGCGGGCGGGCGGTCGGGTGTCGCCGTCGCTGACCAGTCTTGCCACGCGCCTCTCCGACCGGTTCGAGACCCGCGTGCGGGTGGACCTGGGTCAGAAGAAGGGCAAGATCGTCGTCGACTTCGCTTCGCTGGAGGACCTGGAGCGCATCCTCGCGACGCTCGCTCCGGGAGAGGGCCCGGTCCTGAAGAACGGGCTCGCCGAGGACTCCGACGAGGGCGCCACGCCCGAGGGCGAAGAGGCCTGAGCCTCGTCCCGCAGTCCGCGAGAGCGGGCCGTGTCCGGTGTGTACCGGAACACGGCCCGCTCTTTGCTTTCTTACGGTATCGGTGCAATCGCATCGTGGATACGATGCGATTGGGTATGGCACATCCAGCTGGCGGCACCTCACTGGGGAGGGGAGGGCCATGCGATCGGTGAGCCGCACCGGACTGATGACTGCGGGCCTTGGGCTGGGAGCCGTCGGCGGATTCGTCGGCAGCCTGCTGAAGGAACGGAGCGCTCTGACTGCCGCCCGTGATGCGGCGGGCGAAGGAAGTGAGGAACAGCCTTCATGGGGCGTCGGCTCGTACCGCTCACGCTGGACAACCTCCCGGACCTTCCCCAGCGTTGCCGGACGTGTGTCTTCTGGGAGCTGGACCCGGTCAGCGGCCAAGCCGCGGTAAAGGCCGGTACACCGGAGCTCGAGAAGGAAGCGTGGATCTCCGCCGTCCTGCTGGAGTGGGGATCCTGCGGTCGAGTCGTCTACGTCGACGACGTCCCGGTGGGCTTCGTGCTGTACGCCCCGCCCGCGTACGTGCCGCGCGCCACCGCCTTCCCGACGAGCCCCGTGTCCCCCGATGCCGTGCAGCTGATGACCGCCTGGATCATGCCGGGCTATCAGGGCCAGGGGCTCGGCCGGGTCATCGTCCAGACCGTCGCGAAGGATCTGCTGCGCCGGGGGTTCAAGGCGATCGAGGCCTTCGGCGATGCCCGATGGGAGAAGCCCGCCTGTGTGCTGCCCGCCGACCATCTGCTGGCGGTGGGCTTCAAGACGGTCCGCCCGCATCCCTCGTATCCGCGGATGAGGCTGGAGCTACGTACGACGCTCTCCTGGAAGGAAGACGTCGAGATGGCGCTCGACCGCCTGCTCGGGGCGGTACAGAAGGAGCCGGCGCTCCGGCCGCTCTGACGCCTCGCGGCCGTCCCGCCGTACTCATCGCTGTCATGCGAATGGGCCAGCCCCGGAGGGCTGGCCCATTCGTGTTTCACGTGAAACAACGCATCGCCGGATGCGGTGGTGCTCGTTACTCGGCGATGAAGTCCGCGAGGTCGCGCTCAAGAGCGGCCTTCGGCTTGGCGCCGACGATCGTCTTGGCCACCTCGCCACCCTGGTACACGTTCAGGGTCGGGATGGACATGACGCCGTACTTGGCGGCGATGCCCGGGTTCTCGTCGATGTTGAGCTTGACGATCTCGATCTTGTCGCCGTGCTCGGCCGCGATCGCCTCGAGGGACGGCGCGATCTGGCGGCAGGGTCCGCACCATGCGGCCCAGAAGTCCACCAGGACGGGCTTGTCGTTCTGCAGGACGTCCTTCTCAAAGGATGCGTCGGTCACGCTCTTCAGAGTGCCGGCCACGGCGGGCTCCTTAACTCGGTGATGCGGTGGGGAGGATGGGATGTCAGACAGTGGCTGCGGCGGTCGCGTTGTCCACGAGGGCAGCGAGGAACCGCTCGGAGTCGAGTGCGGCGGAGCAGCCGGTGCCGGCCGCCGTGATCGCCTGGCGGTACGTGTGGTCGACGACGTCACCGGCGGCGAAGACGCCGGGGATGTTCGTCCGGGTCGAGGGGGCGTCCACCTTGAGGTAGCCCTCATCGTCCAGCGTGAGCTGGCCCTTGAAGAGCTCCGTGCGCGGGTCATGGCCGATCGCGATGAAGAGGCCGGTCACCGGCAGCTCGGAGGTCTCGCCCGTCTTCAGGTTGCGCAGCGTCAGACCGGAGAGCTTCTGCTCGCCCTTGATCTCGGCGACCTCGCTGTCCCAGACGAAGCTGATCTTCGGGTCGGCCAGCGCGCGCTCCTGCATCGCCTTCGACGCCCGCAGGCTGTCGCGGCGGTGCACGATCGTCACGGACTTGGCGAAACGCGAGAGGAAGGTCGCCTCCTCCATCGCGGTGTCGCCACCGCCGATCACGGCGATGTCCTGGTCCTTGAAGAAGAATCCGTCGCAGGTGGCGCACCAGGAGACACCGCGGCCGGAGAGCGCGTCCTCGTTCGGCAGGCCGAGCTTGCGGTGCTGGGAGCCCGTCGTCACGATGACGGACTTCGCATGGTGCACGGTGCCCGCCGTGTCCGTGACGGTCTTGATCTCGCCGGTGAGGTCGACGGAGACCACATCGTCCGGCACCAGCTCGGCGCCGAAGCGCTCGGCCTGGGCGCGCATGTTGTCCATGAGGTCGGGACCCATGACGCCGTCCTGGAAGCCGGGGAAGTTCTCCACCTCGGTGGTGTTCATCAGCGCACCACCGGCGGTGACGGCGCCCTCGAACACCAGGGGCTTCAGCGACGCTCGCGCGGTGTAGAGCGCCGCCGTGTAGCCGGCGGGCCCGGAGCCGATGATGATCACGTTACGGACGTCGGTCACGGCTTGATTCCTCGTCTCTGGAGACTGCTGCGTAGTGCTGGTGGGTGCCTGTCTCAGGTCTCTCATCCCACCCAACGGATCCTACGGGGCATGCATTCCCGACGTGTCCCAGCGCACGGAAGGACGACAGGGACGTCAGGATGCCACGCCGGGTCCAGGCTTCCGCCGCAGTGCCGGGAGGGTCAGGGCCGCGCGTAGGAGTTGGTCAGCAGTACCTTGCCCGCGGCGGTCTCCGACGACGCCTTGTCCACGCACGTCGCGTCGATGACGTACGCCGAGACCTTGGTGGTGTCGGAGTCATGGGACGCCACGACGAGGTAGGCGTCCTTCCCCTTGTAGGTGCCTTCCTCGGCGGCTAGAGGTGTCCGGTCGCCGAGGCTCAGCTGGATGCACTGCGGGACGGTGACCGTCGACTCGCGCAGCTTCTGCTCCTTCGGGGACTCCGGGCTGGACCGCACGCCGAAGGACGGCTCGGTGCTCCCGGAGTCGGATCCCTGGGAGGGCCCGGTGCTGGGTGCCTTGGCGAGCAGGTCGGTCACCTGCCCCTTGAGGTTGCCCTCGGAGAACGCGTGCGCGGAGTCGTTGTGCCCAGAAGCCTTCTCGCCGGGACCACCGGAGTCGCCGCCCATGTTCTGTATCAACAGAGAGCCCAGTCCAAGGGCGGCTGCCGTGAAGACGGCACCGAGCACCACATTGCGCCGGCGACCGCCCCGCAGTCGGCTGCGGCGTCCGGGTCCCGTAGAGGCGCGAGCATGACCCGCGGGCCGGTCCGAGGGAGGGCTGGAGGCAGAGGAAGGAGAGGACCCAGAGGATTCGGAGGCTTCGGCGGGTTCACCGGAGACGCGCGATGTTTCACGTGAAACACGGACGGCGGCTGCGGGCTCCAGCAGTGGAGCCGACTCGGTCGACCTGGCAGCGGCGGGTGACTCGGACGGCTCGGGTGACTCGGGCGCGAGGGAGTCCAGCAGCGCTTCCGCGGCCAGCGCCGCGTCGATCCGCCCGGCGACATCGGCCGGCATCCTCGGCGGCCCCGGCAGCGTGCCGAGCAGGCCGCGGATCTCCTCCAGGGAGTCGTAGACATCGGCGCACAGTTCGCAGCCATCCAGATGCCGCCGTACGTCGGACGTCCGGGACGGGGTGAGCAGCCCCTCCGTGAGGTCGGAGATCTCAGCGACTTCCGGGTGCCCGGCCGAGTCCGTCGTGGTCGTCACGCTCGTCCACCTCCGCCCTTCACAGCAGCTGAATCGCTTGGTCCCGCATCCCGTGGTCCCGCTGCAGGTGGGACGGATGTCCCCTGCGTCCGGTTCCTTGCCGGGTCCGACTTCTTGCCCTCGCCGTCGTCGCCGCCGTCTCCGCGCTGCTGCCGGGCATCCGTACGCAGGTGGGTGAGCAGCGGCAGGAGTCTGGCTCTTCCGCGTGCGCAGCGGCTCTTCACGGTGCCGGTCGGCACCTCCAAGACGCGGGCTGCCTCGGCCACCGGGTAGCCCTGCATGTCCACCAGGACGAGAGCGGCGCGCTGGTCGTGCGGCAGGGTGCCCAGCGCCTCGGCGACCTCACGGCGCAGATCGCCGCGCTCGACGGGGGCCGCCGCCGACTCGTGCGGTTCGAGGAGCTGCTCGAGCCGCTCGGTGTCGTCGATGGGGGAGGTCTTGCGGGACTTCGTCTTGCGCGCCCGGTCGAGGCAGGCGTTGACCGTGATCCGGTGCAGCCACGTCGTGACGGCCGACTGTCCGCGGAAGGTGTGGGCGGCGCGGTAAGCGGACACCAGAGCGTCCTGGACGGCGTCAGCGGCCTCCTCGCGGTCGCCCAGCGTGCGCAGGGCCACCGCCCACAGACGGTCGCGGTGGCGCCGGACGAGCTCGCCGAAGGCGTCCTTGTCCCCTGCCACGTGACGGGCCAGGAGGTCCTGGTCGCTGATCTCGCCGTGCGTGGTGTCGTCCACCGTCGAACCCCCTCCCCCGATGAGCCCCGGCCTCAGCCCGCGAACTTCACGTCCGTGATGGCCTGCTTGTACCCGGCGCTGCTGTACTCATCCTGCGGAGACTTGGGCACATCGGTGAGCCAGACCAGTACGTACCGCGTCGACACCGGCTTCTTCGCCTTGACCGTGGCGCTCTTGCCCGAGGTCGTGACGGTGCCGATCTTCTTCATCGCGCTCGGAGGCGTCGTCGAGGACATCGAGGTCGCCGCGTACAGCTCGACCGTCGTGTGGTCGCCGGGGTAGCGCAGACCGAGCGACGCCGTCGACACGTCCTCCTTCTTGCCGAGGTCGTAGACGATGCCGACGCCGGGCTTGTACGGAGCGAGCTTGGGGCCCTCTATGAAGCTCTTGGACCGCCAGTACGTCGAGTCGTCGCCGTCGTACGTGTTGGGGACGCCGGCGAGGTCCTGCGGGCCGCCCTCGAGGACGTACTCCTGGCCATTCGCGATCTTGATCGGATGCGCGGTCTTCGGCTCGCCCTTGTCGCCGTCGTCGGAGGTGTCCGCGCTGCCGGGGTCGTCGGAGTTCTTCCGGTCCATCAGCGCGTCCGCGAGCTGCCAGCTGCCCAGGCCGAGCGCCGCGATGAGCAGGGCGGACACGGCCCACTTGAGGGCCTTGCCGGTCCGGCTCTGGAGCGGGGGCGGCGGGGACGGCAGCACCTGGGTCACGCCGGGACGCGGGGCCGTGCGGCCGTAGGTGCCCTGCTGATACGTCGTGCGCTGGTACTCGGGCGGTGCGGTGAACGCGGGCTCCGGCGGGCGGATGCGCGGCATCTCGCCGATCGCCTTCACCAGCTCCTCCGGCGTCGTGCACGGTGGCTCCTGGCGGGAGGCCGTGGCGCCGTCGTTCACCAGCGCGCGCATGGCGAGCTCGGAGAGGCCCCTGTGCACGCCTGCGCGCACCTGGTCGGGGGCGATGAGGCCGACGCCCTTGGGCAGCCCGGAGAGGCCGTACGCGTCGTCCTCGTACGGCCAGCGCTGGGTCAGCGAGGCGTACAGGAGTGCGCCGATCGCTTCGGTGTCCGTGCGCTGCGGGGTGTCGGAGCTGATGCCGCGGAGTGCCGCGTTCACGGCGAGGCCGCGGATGCGGTACTGACCGGACGAGGTCCGCAGGACCGCGCTGGGGGTCAGCCGCAGATGGGCGAGGCCTTCGCGGTGGGCGGCGGCCATGGCCTGGGCGACCTGGCTGACGAGCTGGTAGGCGTCGTGGGCCTCGAGCGGGCCCGCGGCGAGCAGCGCGGTCAGTTCCGTGGCGTCGGGCAGCCACTCGTGCACCACGTACACGAGGTCGTTCTCCTCGACCGCGTCCAGGACGTGGACGAAGCGGGGGTCGCCCAGGAGCGCCGACGAGCGGGCCGCGGCGAGGACCGATCGTGCCCGCGGATGGTCGGCGGGCAGGAGGTGCACGCCGACGGCCCGGCGCAGCTTCTCGTCCACCGCACGCCAACTGCTGAAACCGTCCAGACGGGTGACGCACTCTTCGAGTCGGTAGCGTCTGGCGAGCTTGTGACCGCTGTGCAGCTCGGGGGGTGTTGCCGCCCCCGCACCGGTCTCCGCCGTGCCTTCTTCTGCCGTTTCCCGCTCCCGGGTCTGGGCCACCCCGTCGGCCGTGGCCTCGTCCGCCTTCGCGGTCAGCGGCTCATCGCCGCTGTTGTCTGCCACGTCGACGGCAGCCGTGCTCCGTTCCGCCACCGTCGTTCCTGCCTCCCCATCCATCGCGCTTCGTCAGACGCCAAACCCAATTGTGCCCACAGTCCGGCGCTATGCACGACACGCGGTGGCCGGTGATGGTTGTGCGAACCCCTGTATCTCACCGTCCGAGACGGCCGCGAACCATCCCGACCATCGAATTGAGCTCTGCAATCCGCATTTTTCGGGCGGCGATGAAGAAGACACCGCCGAGGATGATTCCACCGACCACCAAGGCGATCAGTGAACCGCCGGCGCCGTCGCCCAGAGTCTTGAGGATTCCGTACCCGGCGGCACCGCCGAGGATCGCGGCCGGGATGCACGCCAGCGAGAGGCGGGCGTACGTGCGCAGGACGTGGGTGCCGTCCAGATCGCCGCCGAGGCGGTTGCGCAGCCTGCGCCAGGCGACGCCGACGCCGACCGCGTAGGCGAGGCCGTACGAGGCGGCCATGCCGATCACGGCCCACTGGGCGGGCAGCAGAACGTAGGCGATGACGCTCGCCGCCGCGTTGACGGCGGCCACGATGACCGTGTTGTAGAAGGGCGTCCGGGTGTCCTCGTAGGCGTAGAAGCCACGCAGCACCACGTACTGCACCGAGTAGGGGATGAGGCCGAGGCCGAAGGCCATCAGGACGAAGCCCATGGACTGTGCGGCCTGGCTGCCGCTGGAGGCGAAGAGCAGGGTGCACATCGGGACGCCGAGGGCGACGAACGCGAAGGCGACCGGGACGATCGCCACCGCGGAGGTGCGCAGGCCCTGCGAGATGTCGTCGCGGACCGCGCCGGGGTCGTTGTCGTGGGCCGCCCGCGAGATGCGGGGCAGCATGGCCGCCATCACGGAGACGGTGATGATGGCCTGCGGCATGCCCCAGATCAGCTGGGCGTTGGAGTAGGCCATGATGCCCGTGCCGTCCTTGCCCGAGGCCTTGCCCGCGGCGGTGGCCAGCTGGGTGACGACGAGTACGCCGGCCTGGTTGGCGAGGACGAACAGGACCGTCCACTTGGCGAGCTTGACCGCCTTGCCGAGGCCGTGGCCCTTCCAGTCGAAGCGCGGCCGGAAGCGGAAACCCGTCTCCCGCAGGTACGGGATCATCGCCAGGGCTTGGACGACGAGACCGAGCAGGGTGCCGATGCCGAGCAGGCGGACGCCGTCCGCCGGGATCGACTCGACCCGCATGCCTGAGTCGCCGGACGTGCCGTAGACCCAGATGAACAGGCCGAACGTGAAGATCATGACGATGTTGTTGAGGACCGGGGTCCACATCATCGCGCCGAACTTCCCGCGGGCGTTGAGGACCTGCCCCATCACCACGTGCACGCCCATGAAGAAGATCGTGGGCAGGCAGTAGCGGGCGAAGGTCACCGCGACGTTGTTGGCCGGCGGATTGTTCGCGATGGGGGTCGACATCAGCTTGATCAGCAGCGGCGCCGCGAAGACGGCCAGGGCGACGATCAGTCCGAGCGCGACCATGACGAGGGTCAGCAGGCGGTTGGCGTAGGCCTCGCCGCCGTCCTTGTCGTCCTTCATGGCACGCACCAGCTGCGGCACGAAGACCGAGTTCAGGCCGCCGCCGACGGTCAGGATGTAGATCATCGTCGGCAGCGTGTACGCGACGGTCCAGGCGTCACCGAGGGTCGCGGCGCCAAGGGCCGCGGTGATCACCATGGTGCGCACGAAGCCGGTCAGCCGGGAGACCATCGTGCCCGCGGCCATCACCGCGCTCGACTTCAGCAGGCTCGCCGCGCGTCCGCCGCCGCCCGACTTGGGGGCCGGAGCGGGCGCCGGGGGAGCCGCCGGGGCGGGGACCACCGGGGGCTCGGGGGGCTGGTAACCGCCCTGCTCCGGGTAGCCGCTGCCCTGGGGGTAGCCGTTCCCCTGGGGATGACCGCCGCCCTGGGGGTAGCCGCCGCCTTGGGGGTAGCCGTCCTGCTGGTAGCTCTGCTGGTAACCGCCGGGCTGTTCGCGGTAGCCGCCGGGCTGCTGGTCCCGGAAGAGGTGGGCGAAGGCGTCCGGCTCGTGGCGCTCCTCGCCGGAGTGCGTGACGAGGTCGTCGACGCCCACGAACTGCGTCGTGCGGGCGTCGTCGCCGTACGGGAGGTGCCGGGTCGGGCCCTCGGGCTCGGGAGCCGGGGTCTGCGCCCACACGCGGGGGTCCGGGGCATGCTGGGGAGAGGGCGGCTGGGCGTAGAGCGGCTGCGGGTCCTGGTAGTAGCCGGGCGGCGGCGGGGGGTGCGCGGCGCGGTCGTACAGCGCCTCGGTCACCGGGTCCTGAGCGGCGAGGTCCTGGGCCCGGTAGGGGTCCTGGTCGTAGGCGTCCTGGAGGTACACGTCCGGGGCAGGCTGAGGTGGCACCTGCCCGTCCTCTGGAGGACCGGAACCGCCCGCGCCCTGGCCACGGTCACCGTCGTACGGCGCGTTCATGGATTACCCCACCTCATCGTCCCCGGGCCCACCGGCCACGACATCGCTCAACGGTCCACTCTCTCACCCGTGTCCGACGGGTCGGTGCTTTCCGGAGCGGTGTCCGGTGTCGGGTCACTCGGCTGCTCGGGGTCGTCCTCCCCCGGCTCCGTGCCGGACTCGCCGTCGGGCCCGTCCTCCGGGCCCTCCTCGGGGCCTTCCTCGGCCTGCTGCCGGGCGGCCCGCTTGCGCTGGGTGTACATCCGGAATCCGGCGAGCACGAGCAGCAGCACACCGCCCGCGATGACCAGCATCACCGTGAGGGTGATCTCGGTGACGTTCACGTCGAAGTGGACCGCCTTGCCGTACGGCTGGCCGTCCTCGGTGTAGAGCTGGGCGTAGACCGGGACGGGGCCGTTGGCGTTGGCCGTGGTGGTGAACTTCACCGACTGGGCGTGCCCGCCCGAGACCTTGACCTCCTGCTCCGAGTAGGCCTTGCCGCCGATCTTCAGACGCGTGGGGTTCTCCGAGGTCAGGCGCAGGACCAGGTGGTCGACGCCCTGGACCAGGTTGTTCTGGACCGTCACCGGGATGGTCGCGCTGCGGCCCGAGAGCTTCGCGTCGGACTTGTCGATCAGTCCCACCTGTCGCACGAGCGTGGTCAGGTAGCTCCCCACGCCCTGCCGGAACCTCGCCGCCTCGGCGGGCCTGCCCCGCCAGGACGTCGACATCTCGCGGTCTATGGCCCGCCCGAAGGGCGTGATGACGCGGTCGGGCTCGCTGAGGATCGTCTGGAAGCGCTTCAGCTTGTTCCGGGTGCCCTGGATCGACTCGAAGGCCGACTTCGGCAGCTCCTGCTTGCGCAGCGACGCCGGGTAGGACCGGGCCGACGGCACCTGGGTCGTGGCCGAGGAGTCGGGCTTCGCCTTCGCCGCGGCCGACAGGTCCTGCGACTGGGACCAGCGGTTGTCGGAGAGGGCGGTCAGGGCCTTCGCCATCGCCTGGGCCTGGCTTGCGGACGGCATGCGCTGCGGGGCGACGACGATGCTGCGCTGCTTGTCCGGGTCCTGCAGCGTGACCATCAGGCTCTGGGCGAGGAACTCCTGCACGGCGAGCGTGGAGCTCTCGGCACCCGTCATGTCGCCCTGGAAGGCCGTGGAGAGGCGTGCGTCGGCCACCACGGCCGTCGTGCCGCCCCCGATGGGCCGGGCGGCGTTGGGCGTGTACGGCAGCGCCTCGCTCTCCCGCAGGCTGTCGCTCCTGGCGATCACCGAGTGAGCGCCGGCCGAGGTGGAGACGTCGACGATCGACGGGTCCAGGGCGCCGTCCACGGGCCAGGCGAAGTCCGACTGCGGCTTGACGTGGAGGATGGACTCCACGGCCTTCGTCCCGGCGTCCGTGGCGTCCTTGAGCTGGCCCAGGGAGCCGGCCACGGCCTTGCCGTTGTGCGCGAGCGATGCCAGGTCGGGATCGGCGAAGGGCAGCGCGACGACCTTCTTGCCCTTGTCGTCCTTCACGGTCTGCTCGAGCTCGTTGAGCCACTCCTTGGCGACCGCCTGGTTCTTGCCCGCGGTGGTGCCCTTGCCGTCGGCCGTCTGCACCCGGTAGTTCCGCGTCATGCGGTCAACCGAGGCCAGCAGGTCGGGGTCGATGACCCAGGTCACGTCGAGCTGGCGGCCCAGGGACAGCATCTGCTCCAGGCGCCCGCCCGGAGCCAGCTCCTTGCCCAGGGCGTCGTCCGTGAAGACGGGGGTCTGCTGCTCGTCCGAGCCGGTCTCCGCCGTGAGGTGCGCGGTGGAGATGAGCGGCCACAGGTAGGTCGTCTTCGTCTTCGTGTCGGCGGCGCCCGACTGCCACGGCAGGAAGGTCCGCTCGAAGCCGAGCACCTGGGACCACGGCTGGGCCGCCGTCCGGCCCGAGAGCGCGACGCCCAGCTGGTAGACGCCGTCGGCGCCGAGATCCAGGGCCTTGACCGGGACGGAGATGCTGAAGTCCTGGCGGATGCCGGGGGCGAGCTTGGAGAACTTCTTGACGTACTTGCCGCCGACCTCCGTGCCGTCGGCTCCCGGCCGGTAGCCGGTGCGCTTGGCGGCGGCGTCGATCTGGCTCCGGCCGTTCAGGACCGGCCCCAGGCGCAGCCCTACCTCGGCGCCTGTCACCGGCTGCTTGCCCTCGTTGGTGACCGTGCCGGAGACCGTGAGCGTGTCCCCGTCCGTCGGGGCGTTGGGCGTGAGTTTGTTGAGCGAGACGTCGACGGTCTTCGAACCGGTGGCGTCTGCCGGCGCGCTCGGCGTCGCGGCGTGCGCTGTCGGCTCCGCCGACAGCTGCAGCGTGCCGGCCAGCAAGGGGGCGCCAGCCAGCAACGCTGCCGTTCGCCGCAGCCACCGGCGGGCAGGTGAGGGACTGGTCCCCGGGAAGTCTGCCGCCTCGGCCACGCGTTGCCCGTCCTCGTTGTCGTCAGTGGTCGTCGGTTGTGCGTCCACGCATGGTAACGAGGTGCGCTGTGGCGAAGTGCCGCGGACTGCTCCACATGATCGGAAGACCTGGCCGGGGAGGGGCGCGCGGCCTCGGAGACCCCGCCGAAAACGGGGCGGCCGGGGGCGTCCGGGGCACGTACCCTTTTCTGTTGTGCCGAACGCCAACGAAGAAAATCCCAGCGCACTGAGCCAGGTGCAGCGCCGCGCGGTCAGTGAACTGCTGCGGGTGTCCCCTGTCGCGGACGACCTTGCCCGCCGATTCCAGGAGGCCGGGTTCTCCCTCGCCCTGGTCGGCGGATCGGTCAGAGACGCGCTCCTTGGCCGGCTCGGCAATGACCTGGACTTCACGACCGATGCCCGCCCCGAGGACGTACTGAAGATCGTCAGGCCGTGGGCGGACTCGGTGTGGGAGGTCGGGATCGCCTTCGGCACGGTCGGGAGCCAGAAGGAGGGCTATCAGATCGAAGTCACGACATATCGGTCCGAGGCGTACGACAGGACCTCGCGCAAGCCCGAGGTGTCGTACGGCGACTCCATCGAGGAAGACCTCGTCCGCCGTGACTTCACCGTGAACGCGATGGCCGTCGCTCTCCCGGAGAAGGAGTTCGTCGACCCTCACGGAGGGCTTGAGGACCTCGCTGAGCGCGTCCTGCGCACCCCTGGCACCCCGGAGGACTCCTTCTCCGACGACCCGCTGCGGATGATGCGGGCCGCCCGGTTCGCCGCGCAGCTCGACTTCGAGGTGGCTCCCGAGGTCGTCGCCGCGATGAAGGCGATGGCCGAGCGCATCGACATCGTCTCCGCGGAGCGGGTCCGCGACGAACTGAACAAGCTGATCCTCTCGCCGAACCCGGCGAAGGGACTGGCTCTACTTGTCGACACAGGCATCGCCGACCGCGTACTGCCCGAGCTTCCGGCCCTGCGCCTGGAGCATGACGAGCACCACCGGCACAAGGACGTCTACGACCACTCGCTGATCGTCCTCGAGCAGGCGATGGCGCTGGAGGAGGACGGCCCCGATCTGACGCTGCGGCTCGCGGCGCTGCTGCACGACATCGGGAAGCCGCGGACGCGGCGCTTCGAGGACGACGGCCGGGTCTCCTTCCACCACCACGAGGTGGTGGGCGCCAAGATGACCAAGAAGCGCATGACCGAGCTCAAGTACTCGAACGAGCTCGTGAAGGACGTCTCGCGCCTGGTGGAGCTGCACCTGCGCTTCCACGGCTATGGGACGGGCGAGTGGACGGACTCGGCCGTGCGCCGTTACGTCCGCGACGCGGGCCCTCTCCTCAGCCGGCTGCACAAGCTGACCCGCTCCGACTGCACGACGCGCAACAAGCGCAAGGCCAATGCGCTGTCGCGCGCGTACGACGGCCTGGAGGAGCGCATCGCGCGGCTTCAGGAGCAGGAGGAGCTGGACTCGATCCGTCCCGACCTGGACGGCAACGAGATCATGCAGATCCTGGACGTACGGCCGGGCCCGGTGATCGGCCAGGCCTACAAGTTCCTGCTTGAGCTGCGGCTGGAGAACGGGCCGATGGAGCGCGACGCGGCGATCGCGGCACTCAAGGAGTGGTGGGCCACGCAGGAGTAGGCGGCTCGGTGCGATGTTTCACGTGAAACATCGCACCGGACCCGGATACGCGAAGGGGCACTGTTTCACGTGAAACAGTGCCCCTTCGCGTATGCCGTTACTTGTTCTTCAGGCAGAGCACCACGTCGTGGCCGCCACCGGTCTGGTAGTAGGAGACCTCGGTCCCCTTGACCGCGTTGCACTTGGTGACGCTGCTGGTGTCGTCGAACTTCTCGATGACCTCGAACTGGGCGTCGCTCGAGGAGCAGTCGGTGTTCTTCAGGTCAGGCTGCGACTGCGTGCCCTTGTTGTGCAGGCAGTCGCCGACAGCCGTGCTTTCGGCGTCGCTCTTGCCCAGGTACCACTTGCCGACGGCGATGATGATGCCGATGACGATGACGGAACCGATCCGCAGGGCCAGCTTCTTGGCTCGCCCACCGCCACTCGGTGCTGCCGGGGGAGGAACCGGCGCCCCCTGGTTGTACGGCGGGTAGGGCTGCTGCGGCGGAACGCCGGGCTGGCCGGGCTGAGCCGGCTGGCCGGGGTGCTGCGGCTGCACGCCCTGGCCGTACGGATTCTGGCCCTGGGGCGGAGTAGTCACTTTGGGGGTCCCCCTCGAACGGAAGCGCGATGGCGCGGATACGACGTCCGTAAGTTATAGGGAGGCAGTGACATCTCTGAAGCCCAGAGGTGCTCTGTGTCACTGATGTGACACTTACTGCGCGTCAAACCTGGCCATAGCGGCAGCAATTGCTGCGTAGATAACGGCCACCGTGACCACCAGCGGCACCGATCGGCCGTCAGGCGGCAGCATCAGCGCCGCCACACCGGCCGCAGCGACGAACGCGACGTTGAACAAGACGTCGTAGACCGAGAAGATCCGGCCACGGAAGCTGTCGTCCACTCCCGACTGCACCACGGTGTCCGTGGCGATCTTCGCCCCCTGTGTCGTCAGCCCCAGCAGGAACGCGGCGATGAGCAGCGGAACCGGGGTGAAGGGGAGGGCGAGCGCCGGTACCAGGATCGCCGCGGCGCCCGCGCAGACCACGATCCAGCCCCCGGCCGTCAGCCGGCTCACCGACCAGGGCGTCACCACGGCCGCCACGAAGAAACCGGCCCCCGAGGCGCCCACGGCCAGCCCGAGCAGGGCGAGCCCGTCGGACTCCGACGAGGACCAGGCGTACCGGCAGAGCATCAGGACCATGACCGTCAGGGCGCCGTAGCAGAAGCGCATGAGCGTCATCGAGAGGAGCGCGCGTGCGGCGGGGCGCCGCCGTGCGAGGTGCCGCACGCCGGCCACCAGGTCCCGGGCCGTACCGGAGAGCGCCGCGACGAGGCGGGGCCGCATCACCTCCGGGTCCGGACCCAGCAGGTCGCGCGCCATCCGCAGCGAGGCGAGCGCCGCGCACAGGTACAGGGCGGCCCCGAGCAGGACGACTACCGCGTCCGAGTCGGAGCCCACCAGACGCACGGCGAACGCGAGGCCGCCACCCACGGTGGCGGCCAGGGTCCCCGCGGTCGGCGAGAGGGAGTTGGCCATCACCAGGCGCTCGGCGTCGACCACGCGCGGCAGGGCGGCCGAGAGCCCGGCGAGGACGAAACGGTTGACCGCCGTGACGCAGAGCGCGGAGGCGTAGAAGAGCCAGTTCGGTGCGCCGCTCAGCATCAGCACGGCGGTCGCCGATGCGAGGGCGGTCCGCAGCAGGTTGCCGTACAGGAAAACCTGGCGGCGCGGCCAGCGGTCGAGGAGCACGCCGGCGAAGGGGCCGATCAATGAGTACGGCAGGAGGAGCACCGCCATCGCGGAGGCGATCGCGCCCGGCGAGGCCTGGTTCTCCGGCGAGAAGACGACGTACGTGGCGAGGGCCACCTGGTAGACGCCGTCCGCGCCCTGGGAGATCAGCCGCACGGCGAGCAGCCGTCGGAAATCCCGCAGGCGCAGGAGTACGCGCAGGTCACCGACGACAGTCATGGATCTCACCCTCACATACGAGGAGGGTCCCCGGGCGGATTGCCCGGGGACCCTCAACAGCCGTTCAAGGGACGAGCTTTAGCGCTCGACCTCGCCCTTGATGAACTTCTCGACGTTCGCGTACGCCTCGTCGTCGAAGTACTGCACCGGCGGGGACTTCATGAAGTACGAGGACGCGGAGAGGATCGGGCCACCGATGCCGCGGTCCTTGGCGATCTTCGCGGCGCGCAGGGCGTCGATGATGACACCGGCCGAGTTCGGGGAGTCCCAGACCTCGAGCTTGTACTCGAGGTTCAGCGGGACGTCGCCGAAGGCGCGGCCCTCGAGGCGGACGTACGCCCACTTGCGGTCGTCGAGCCACGCGACGTAGTCCGACGGGCCGATGTGGACGTTGTTCTCGCCCAGCTCGCGGTCGCGGATCTGCGAGGTGACGGCCTGCGTCTTCGAGATCTTCTTGGACTCGAGGCGGTCGCGCTCCAACATGTTCTTGAAGTCCATGTTGCCGCCGACGTTCAGCTGCATCGTGCGCTCAAGGCGCACACCGCGGTCCTCGAACAGCTTCGCCATCACGCGGTGCGTGATGGTGGCGCCGACCTGCGACTTGATGTCGTCGCCGACGATCGGGACGCCCGCCTCGGTGAACTTGTCGGCCCACTCCTTGGTGCCGGCGATGAAGACCGGGAGAGCGTTGACGAAGGCGACCTTGGCGTCGATGGCGCACTGCGCGTAGAACTTCGCCGCGACCTCGGAGCCCACCGGCAGGTAGCAGACGAGGACGTCGACCTGCTGGTCCTTGAGGATCTGGACGACGTCGACGGGGGCCTCGGCGGACTCCTCGATGGTCTGGCGGTAGTACTTGCCCAGACCGTCGTGGGTGTGGCCGCGCTGGACGGTGACGCCCTTGTTCGGCACGTCGCAGATCTTGATGGTGTTGTTCTCGCTGGCACCGATGGCGTCAGAGAGGTCGAGGCCGACCTTCTTGGCGTCCACGTCGAACGCGGCGACGAACTCGACGTCACCGACGTGGTAGTCGCCGAACTGGACGTGCATCAGGCCCGGGACCTTGGCGTCCGGGTCTGCGTCCTTGTAGTACTCGACGCCCTGGACCAGCGAGGCGGCGCAGTTGCCCACGCCGACGATGGCTACGCGAACCGAACCCATTCCGGTTGCTCCCTGTGTGATCTGTGTATTCCGGATGAGACCCGCGGACCGCGGAGCCTCACTTGGCGGTGTCATCGGACGGATCCGGCGGCGGGTTGTCGTCCCGCCGCCGGGGCAGGCCGCCCGACTCCCCAGATGTGCTGTCGTGCTGAGCGGAGCCGTCCGGAGCGGACCGTTGCTGGTCGCGCCCCGCGCGCTCGCTTTCGATGAGCTCGTTCAGCCAGCGCACTTCGCGCTCCACGGACTCCATTCCGTGCCGCTGCAGCTCAAGCGTGTAGTCGTCCAGGCGCTCCCGGGTACGGGCCAGGGAGACGCGCATCTTCTCCAGACGCTCCTCGAGGCGGCTGCGACGCCCCTCGAGCACCCGCATGCGTACGTCCCGCGAGGTCTGCCCGAAGAAGGCGAAGCGGGCGGCGAAGTGTTCGTCCTCGTACGCGTCGGGGCCGGTCTGGGAGAGCAGCTCCTCGAAGTGCTCCTTACCTTCCGCCGTCAGCCGATAGACGATCTTGGCGCGGCGCCCGGAGAGAGGGGCCGTGAGGGCCTCCTCGGGAGTGCCGCCCGATTCCTCGATCAACCAGCCGTTGGCGACCAGCGTCTTGAGGCAGGGGTAGAGCGTCCCGTAGCTGAAGGCGCGGAACACTCCCAGCGAGGTGTTGAGCCGCTTACGCAGCTCATAGCCGTGCATCGGGGACTCGCGCAGCAGACCGAGCACGGCGAACTCGAGGATGCCGGAGCGTCTGCTCATCTTCGCCCTCCCGTCCGCCTGCGTCTGTCGACACGGTCTTTATGCCGAGCTGATGTATCGACTCGATACATCGAGACGATAGAACGGCCCGCCTGTCGAGACAAGAGGGGAAACGGTGAACGGCGTCACATCACCGATTCGTAGGAAGTAACTTGCCTGATTTGGGGTGAACTTCTGCCCTAAGAGGGTTTTGACGGTGCGTAGTCTGTGCGCCATGCAGACCGCCGGGAACCAAGTGACGCGTGAGATCGTCGTTGACCCTGGTGTAGTGCGGGTGAGCGCTGGCATGGGCGCATCCGTACTTCGGGGGGACCGGAAACCAGCCGCCGTTTCCAGGCGTGGACACCTGCGCCTGCCCGAGGAGTAATCGTTCGATGAGCGAGCACCGTCGCAAGCCGCCGCAGCCGCAGGGCGGCGGACGCGCCGCGGCCAGACGCGGCGTTCCAGGCGCGTCGTCAGGTCGCCGCGCGGCACCGCGTGGCGCCACTGGATCACCCACTTCCTCAACCGGCTCGCACGGGACGGGGGCTCCCGACGACGGGGACCGTTCCTACGGCGGCCGCGCCGAAGCCCGCCGTGCCGCGCAGCGCAGTGGCGCTGCCGGCGCGGGTGGAGGCCGCCGCAGAGCGGCCGACGGTGCCGGGCGCGGAGGCGCCGGGGGCGGCGGTCGCCGGGGCGGCGGTGGCCCGAACGGGCCCGGCCGTGGCCGGGGCCGTGGCGGTCACGAGCCGCGCAAGAAGCGGTTCATCGACTACCCGCGCGCGGAGAAGGACGGTCTGCGCCGCTGGGTTCCGTCCTGGCGCCTGGTCACCGGCCTGTTCGTCGGGTTTCTCGGCAGCCTGATGGCGGTCACCGGGATCGCGTACGCCCTGGTGGAGGTGCCGAAGGTCGACGAAGCGGCCAAGGCGCAGAACAACGTCTACTACTGGGCCAACGGCAAGCAGATGGTCGCGACCGGTGGTGAGACGAACCGCCAGATCATCGACTACGACAAGATCCCCGAAGAGATGCGGACCGCCGTCATCTCGGCCGAGAACAAGACGTTCGAGGACGACAAGGGCGTCGACCCCATGGGCATCGCGCGAGCCGTGGTGAACATGGCCAAGGGCGGCGAGACCCAGGGTGGCTCGACCATCACCCAGCAGTACGTGAAGAACGCGCGCCTGGGCGACCAGTCGCAGACGTTCACGCGTAAGTTCAAAGAGCTCTTCATCTCCATAAAGGTGGGCCGGCAGGAGTCCAAGGAGAAGATCATGGCGGGGTATCTCAACACCGCCTACTACGGTCGCGGGGCCTATGGCATCCAGGCCGCCGCCCGTGCCTACTTCGGCAAGGACGCCCAAGACCTGAACCCGAGCCAGTGCGCTCTCCTGGCGACGGTGCTCAAGGGCGCCACTTACTACGACCCGGCGGGCTCCCCCGAGGTCGACCCCGCAGCTTCGTCGGAGGCCAACACCGCGCGTGCCAAGAAGCGCTGGAGCTGGATCCTCGACGAGGAGGTCAAGGACGGTCACCTGACCGCCGAGGTCCGGAACAAGTACACGAAGTTTCCGCAGCTGGAGAACCCTCGTTCAAACGCTCAGCTGGGCGGACAGGTCGGTTATCTGGTCGACCTGGCCAAGGCTTACGTGATCAACAACAGCAACGGCGAGATCACGGCCAACGACCTCCAGCAGGGTGGCTACGAGATCCACACGACCTTCGACAAGAGCAAGGTGCTGAAGCTCGAGAAGTCCGTGGAGAAGGTCCGCAAGGCGAAGATCAAGCCCAAGCAGCGGCCGGACAAGGACACGCACGTCCAGTTCGGTGGTGCGTCGGTGAACCCCAAGGACGGGGCGATCGAGGCCATCTACGGCGGTGAGGACGCGACGAAGCACTTCACCAACAACGCGGACCAGACCGGTGCGCAGGTCGGCTCGACGTTCAAGCCCTTCGTGCTGGCGGCGGCGTTCAAGGACGGAACGCGTGACCCCGACGGGACGGCCGAGCAGGGCGAGGATCAGCGCACGATCGTCAACCCCAAGAGCCTCTACAGCGGCAAGAACAAGCTCAAGATCCAGAACTTCGACGGCTCCGTCTGGAAGGACCGGGAAGGCAAGGAGTGGCTGCAGACGAACGACGGTGACGCGTCGTACAACGCGCCGACGTACCAGATCGACCTCCGTGAGGCGATGCGGGAGTCCGTCAACTCGGCCTATGTACAGCTCGGAATGGACGTCGGCCTGGACAAGGTGAAGGAGGCGGCCATCGCCTCCGGCATCAAGGAGAACAGCCTGGCCAGCGCCAACTACCCGTCCTTCTCACTCGGTACGTCGTCCCCGAGTGCGATCCGCATGGCCGGCGCCTACTCCACCTTCGCGTCCAGCGGCAAGCAGAACGACCCGTACTCGGTGAAGGAAGTCGAGTACAAGGGCAACACCGTCTACCAGCACGAGACGAAGACGAAGCGGGCCTTTGACAAGGAGGTCGCCGACAACGTCACCGACGTCCTCAGGACCGTCGTCGAGAAGGGCACGGGTACCTCGGCCAAGCTCAGCGGCCGTCAGGTGGCGGGCAAGACCGGTACGACCGACGGCAACAAGTCCGCCTGGTTCGTCGGCTACACCCCGCAGCTGTCCACCGCGATCAGCATGTACCGCCTGGACGACAACGAGGGCAACAAGAAGCGCGAGTTCCTGGAGATGTTCGGCACGGGTGGCGAGGAGAAGATCCACGGTGCCTCGTTCCCCGCGCAGATCTGGAAGGACTACATGGAGCAGGCCCTGAAGGGCCAGCGCGTGATCAACTTCCCGGTCCCGGCGCCCATCGGATCGGTCGTCGGTGAGACCCCGCCGCCCGCCCCGAGCCCGACTCCCTCCGAGACGGAGGAGCCGGAGGACTCACCCTCGCCGACTCCCTCGAAGACGGAAACGTCGCCGAGTCCGTCGGAGACTCCCGATCCCACGGAGTCCTGCGCCGACTGGGACTGGCAGTGCAACAACAACAACGGCGGCCAGGCAGACGGCGGGACCACCGACGGCAGTACCGGCGGGGAGTCACCACCGACCACGGAGGAACCGACGGGCGGCGGAGGCAACAACGGAAACGGCAACGGCGGAATCTTCGGCTGACCGCCAGGCTGAACCGAGCTCCCCTTGAGGGTGTTTCACGTGAAACGCACTGTTTCACGTGAAACATGTACCGCAGAGCGCTGACGAGGGCCGCCACACCGCACCGGTGTGGCGGCCCTCTCCGTGTTCTCAGGTGCGTACGGCAGGATGGCGGCATGCCCAGTGCAGAGACGACGCGCACGAGCGTGCACAAGACCGCTAGTGCACATCAGCCGGAGACCGTGCGGCCGACCAAGGAGGACGAGGTCGCCGCGGCCGGCAGCGAGATGATCGGTGGACCCATCGGCCGCAGAGTGCTGTACGCGGCGACATGGTGGACTCCCGTACGCGTCATCGCGCTCGTGGCCATCGGAATGTTTGCGCTCGGCATGGTGCAGAAGATGCCGTGTTACGACGGTGCCTGGTTCCAGGGCGCGAGCTCGCAGTACACGCACGCCTGCTACTCCGACATCCCGCACCTTTACCAGGGGCGGGGCTTCGCCGATGGTCTCGTGCCCTACTTCGACAAGTTGCCCGGCGACATGGAGTACCTCGAATACCCGGTGCTGACCGGTGTGTTCATGGAGGTGGCCTCCTGGCTGACGCCCGGCAGCGGCAGCATCCAGCACCAGGAGAAGTTCTACTGGATGGTCAACGCCGGGATGCTGATGGCCTGCACGGCGGTCATCGCCGTCTGTGTCGCCCGTACCCACAAGCGGCGCCCCTGGGACGGCCTGCTGGTCGCCCTGGCGCCCGCCTTCGCGCTGACGGCCACCATCAACTGGGACCTGTTCGCCGTCGCTCTCACGGCCGCCGCGATGCTGATGTGGGCGCGCGGTGGCACGCTCTCCGCGGGCGTCCTGCTGGGCCTGGCGACCGCCGCGAAGCTCTATCCGGCGCTGCTCCTGGGTCCGCTGCTCATCCTGTGCTGGCGGGCGGGACGCTGGCGAGCCTTCCTCACGACGGCCGGGGCGGCGGTGGGTGCCTGGCTCGTGGTGAATCTGCCGGTGATGATCACGCACGACTCCACGGGCTTCCACATCCGTGAGGGCTGGGCGAAGTTCTACACCTTCAGCCAGGAGAGGGGCGTCGACTTCGGCTCGTTCTGGCTGATCCTCTCGCAGCGCATGGACGACCCGCTGTCCACCGAGACGGTGAACACCCTGGCGACGGCGCTGATGCTCCTCGCCTGCCTCGGGGTCGGCGCGCTGGGCCTGACCGCCCCGCGCCGCCCGCGCTTCGCCCAGCTCGCCTTCCTGGTGGTCGCCGCGTTCATCCTCACCAACAAGGTCTACTCGCCGCAGTACGTACTGTGGCTGATCCCGCTGGCCGCGCTGGCGCGGCCGCGCTGGCGTGACTTCCTGATCTGGCAGGCGTGCGAGGTCGCGTACTTCCTGGGGATCTGGATGTACCTCGCGTACACGACGAGCGGAGAAGCCCACAAGGGCCTGCCGACGGAGGGCTACCAACTCGTCATCGTGGTGCACCTGCTGGGGACGCTGTACCTGTGCGCCATGGTCGTACGCGACATCCTGATGCCGGAGAAGGATCCGGTGCGGCGGTCCGGCGACGACGACCCCTCTGGAGGCGTCCTGGACGGGGCACAGGACGTCTTCGTCCTCGGTCAGGCGGCTCATCCGCCCCGGCATGCCGTGCACGCGACAGAGAGGCCCCAGGTGCGGTGGGGAGCGACCTCCACCGACGTTTCACCCTGAGCGAACAGACCGCTGGAGCGGCAAGAAACGGCTGAAGGGCCGGGAGCGACGGTGGTCGCTCCCGGCCCTTCAGCCGTTGGTCGTGCTGTGCCGATCCTGCCGCGATCAGCGGTCGACGATGCGGTCGAACTGCGTGGTCGTGTGCCGCAGATGGGCCACCAGCTCCTCGCCCACCTTCGGCTCGGGTGCGTCCGAGGGCACGAACAGGATGGACACCTGCATGTGCGGCGGCTCGGCGAACCAGCGCTGCTTGCCGCCCCAGACGAACGGCGACAAGTTGCGGTTGACGGTCGCGAGGCCCGCGCGGGCCACGCCCTTCGCCCGCGGCACCATGCCGTGCAGCGCCTTGGGCGCCTCCAGGCCGACGCCGTGCGAGGTGCCGCCCGCGACGACGACCAGCCAGCCGTCGGACGCGACCTTCTGCTGGCGGTAGCCGAAACGATCACCCTTGGTCACCTGCGTGACGTCCAGGACGGCCCCGCGGTACTCGGTGGCCTCGTGGTCGCCCAGCCACAGATGCGTGCCGATGCGGGCGCGGAAACGCGTCTGCGGGAACTGCTGCTGGAGGCGGGCGAGTTCGTTGGCCTTGAGGTGGCTGACGAACATCGTGTGCAGCGGGAGACGGGCGGCACGCAGCCGGTCCATCCAGCCGATGACCTCCTCGACGGCGTCCGAGCCGTCGGTGCGGTCCAGCGGCAGGTGGATCGCGAAGCCCTCGAGCCGTACGTCCTCGATGGCCGCGTGCAGCTGTGAGAGCTCCTGCTCGCTGACGCCGTGCCGCTTCATCGAGGACATGACCTCGATGACGACGCGGGCGCCCACGAGGCCGTGTACGCCGTCCAGGGACGACACGGAGCGGATGACGCGGTCGGGCAGCGGCACGGGCTCCTCGCCCCGCCGGAACGGGGTCAGGACCAGCAGATCACCGCTGAACCAGTCCTTGATCCGGGCGGCTTCGTACGTGGTGCCGACGGCGAGGACGTCGGAGCCGAAGCGGGTCGCTTCTTCCGCGAGGCGCTCGTGACCGAAGCCATAGCCGTTGCCCTTGCAGACCGGGACGATTCCCGGGAACTGCTCCAGCACGTGCTTGTGGTGTGCCCGCCAGCGCGCGGTGTCGACATAGAGCGTGAGCGCCATGGCCGGATCCCGGAACCTTTCTCGTGGCTGCGGTGTATCAGAGGTATGAAGACTATGTGTGATGGTGCGAATTGTGCCCGGGCAGCGCGGTCAGCGGCGCGACATGTAGATGTCGAGTGCCTTGTGGAGCAGCTTGTTGAGCGGGAAGTCCCACTCGCCGATGTACTCGACAGCCTCTCCACCCGTGCCCACCTTGAACTGGATCAGTCCGAAGAGGTGGTCCGTCTCGTCCAGGGAGTCGGAGATGCCCCGCAGGTCGTAGACGGTGGCGCCGAGCGCGTAGGCGTCCCGGAGCATCCGCCACTGCATCGCGTTCGAGGGCCTGACCTCACGGCCGATGTTGTCCGAGGCCCCGTAGGAGTACCAGACGTGCCCGCCGACGACGAGCATCGTCGCCGCGGACAGGTTCACGCCGTTGTGGCGCGCGAAGTACAGCCGCATGCGGTTGGGGTCCTCGGAGTTGAGGGCCCGCCACATCTGCTGGAAGTAGCCCAGCGGCCGCGGACGGAACTTGTCGCGGATCGCCGTGATCTCGTAGAGGCGCTGCCACTCGGCGAGGTCCTCGTAACCGCCCTGGACGACCTCGACGCCGGCCTTCTCGGCCTTCTTGATGTTGCGCCGCCACAGCTGGTTGAAGCCCTTGAGGACCTCGTCCAGGGAGCGGTTGGCGAGCGGCACCTGGAAGACGTAACGCGGCTGGACGTCACCGAAGCCGGCGCCGCCGTCCTCGCCCTGCTGCCAGCCCATCTTCCGCAGCCGGTCGGAGACCTCGAAGGCGCGCGGCTCGATGTGCGAGGCCTCGACGTCCCGCAGGCGCTTCACGTCGGGGTTCTGGATGCCCGACTTGATCGCGGGGGCGTCCCAGCGCCGGATGACGACCGGCGGGCCCATCTTCACGGAGAAGGCGCCCTGCCGCTTCAGATGCGCGAGCATCGGCTGGAGCCAGTCGTCCAGATTCGGGGCGTACCAATTGATGACCGGGCCCTCGGGGAGGTAGGCCAGGTAGCGCTTCACCTTGGGCAGCTGCCGGTAGAGCACCAGGCCCGCACCGACGAGCTCGCCGGTCCGGTCGTCGAACCAGCCCAGGTTCTCCGAACGCCATTCACTCTTCACATCCGCCCATGCCGGGACCTGGCAATGACTCGCCGACGGCAGGCTCTGGATATATGCCAGATGCTGCTCGCGACTGATGGTCCTCAGGGTCAGACTCATTCGGGGCGCTCCTCGGGCTGGTGTGTCCCCATGGGTACAGGGGCTCCGGCTCTCGCGCCGAAGCCTACTGTGCCCCGAGAGCGCCCCGTCTGGGCGTACGGAACCTCGGCCCCCGGCCTATGCCCGGCGGGGGCCGCGCGGGGCGGCTACCAAAGCCCGCCGAAGAGTCCGCCATGGGCCATACCCAGGAAGAATCCGACCGCCGATGCGCCGAGGCCGAGGATCAGGCCGAAGCGCTCGCGGGTCGTCTCGGAGATGAACTGTCCCCACGCACCCGTGGCGATCCCCACCAGTCCGGCCCAGGAGCTGAGCAGGTGGAGGTTGTGGAACATCGCGGAGACGAAGGCGATCGCACCCAGGATCAGGGTCACGCCGAGCAGCGTGTCCTGCATGGGATGGGCCTTGCCGTCCGTGGCGAAGAGAGAGCCGGCGGTGTTCGGTCGCAATGTCTGTGCCATAAGGCACCTCCTGCGTGAGGCGGCGCATCGTAGCGCCATACACACCCGATGTGTACAGATTCTGCCCGTCGCCCGCCGGATTTCAACCGGAAGCCCAGGTGCGGGTAGTGTGTACCGTCTGCACCGGTGTCTGCCCAGGCCATGGCAGGGACTCCCGATCGGTCTACTGATCGGGAAACCCGATTGTCAGTGGCTGCCGATACCGTTGCGTACGCATCACGACCCTCCTGCCACGGAACGACCGTGGCCGCTGAGTCCAAAGGAGGTGGGTTCCACATGCGTCACTACGAAGTGATGGTCATCCTCGACCCCGATCTCGAGGAGCGCGCTGTCTCCCCGTTGATCGAGAACTTCCTTTCCGTCGTCCGTGAGGGCAACGGAAAGGTCGAGAAGGTCGACACCTGGGGCCGTCGTCGTCTCTCGTACGAGATCAAGAAGAAGCCCGAGGGCATCTACTCGGTCATCGACCTGCAGGCCGAGCCTGCGGTCGTCAAGGAGCTCGACCGCCAGATGAACCTGAACGAGTCGGTCCTCCGGACCAAGGTCCTCCGTCCCGAGACCCACTGAGCTTTCCCGCTCAGCGGTACATCGGGATCCGAGTAGCAGCAGCAAAAGCAGCCAGCAGCAAACCCGCCGAGAGGTTCCCCCATGGCAGGCGAGACCGTCATCACGGTCGTCGGCAATCTTGTCGACGACCCCGAGCTGCGCTTCACCCCGTCCGGTGCGGCGGTCGCGAAGTTCCGTGTCGCGTCCACTCCCCGCACCTTCGACCGTCAGACCAATGAGTGGAAGGACGGCGAAAGCCTCTTCCTCACCTGCTCGGTCTGGCGGCAGGCGGCGGAGAACGTCGCGGAGTCGCTTCAGCGAGGCATGCGCGTCGTCGTGCAGGGCCGGTTGAAGCAGCGGTCCTACGAGGACCGTGAGGGCGTCAAGCGCACGGTCTACGAGCTGGACGTCGAGGAAGTCGGCGCCAGCTTGAAGAACGCCACGGCCAAGGTCACCAAGACCACTGGTCGAGGCGGCCAGGGCGGAGGCGGCTTCGGCGGCGGTGGCGGCGGCCAGCAGGGCGGCGGCAACTGGGGCGGCGGCTCCGGTGGCGGTCAGCAGCAGGGCGGCGGCAGTGCTCCCGCCGACGACCCCTGGGCGACCGGTGCGCCGGCCGGCGGCGGCCAGCAGCAGGGCGGCGGCGGTGGCTGGGGCGGAAGCTCCGGCGGCTCCGGCGGCTCTGGCGGCGGCTACTCGGACGAGCCCCCCTTCTAGGCCTCAGGGCCGGGGTGGGCCGTTCCCACACTTCTTGATCAAACAGGAGAGAACACATGGCGAAGCCGCCTGTGCGCAAGCCTAAGAAGAAGGTCTGCGCATTCTGCAAGGACAAGGTCACGTACGTGGACTACAAGGACACGAACATGCTGCGGAAGTTCATTTCCGACCGCGGCAAGATCCGTGCCCGCCGCGTGACCGGCAACTGCACGCAGCACCAGCGTGACGTCGCCACGGCCGTGAAGAACAGCCGTGAGATGGCGCTGCTGCCCTACACGTCCACCGCGCGATAAGGGAAGGGTGACCGACAAATGAAGATCATCCTCACCCACGAGGTCTCCGGCCTCGGTGCCGCCGGCGAGGTCGTAGACGTCAAGGACGGCTACGCCCGCAACTACCTGATCCCGCGGAACTTTGCGATCCGCTGGACCAAGGGTGGCGAGAAGGACGTCGAGCAGATCCGTCGTGCTCGCAAGATCCACGAGATCGCGACCATCGAGCAGGCCAACGAGGTCAAGGCCAAGCTCGAGGGCGTCAAGGTCCGTCTGGCCGTCCGCTCCGGCGACGCCGGTCGTCTCTTCGGTTCCGTCACCCCGGCTGACGTCGCTTCGGCGATCGAGGCTGCCGGTGGCCCGAAGATCGACAAGCGTCGTGTCGAGCTGGGCTCGCCGATCAAGACGCTGGGCGCCCACGCGACGTCCGTGCGTCTGCACCCCGAGGTTGCCGCTCAGGTCAACATCGAGGTCGTCTCCGCCTAAGCACTGCGCTTGGCAGAGCTGAAGCACAACCGTTGGGCCGCACCCTCAGGGTGCGGCCCAACGTGTTTGCCGGGTGCCACTGGGCGGCGGTGGTTCCACGGGCGTCGTTTCACAGGCGCTGTTTCACGTGAAACAGCGCCTGCGGCGATCAGCTCGTGAGGGGCAGGAGGGGCAGCAGGGGCAGCGTCAGCGCGTGGCGCCGGTGACGATCCAGCGGCCGGAGCGCGTGCGCACCCAGAGGGTCACCATGCGGACCGCCATCATCAGGGTCATCGCCGCCCAGACGGCGGTCAGTCCCCCGCCGAGGGTCGGTACGAGCAGGGCCACAGGGGCGAAGACCGCCAGCGTGGCCAGCATCGCCCAAGCCAGGTAAGGGCCGTCGCCCGCCCCCATCAGGACACCGTCGAGGACATAGACGATGCCGCAGATCGGCTGGGAGATGGCCACCATGATCAGAGCGGGCAGCGCGGCGTCCTGGACGACGGAGTCACCGGTGAAGAGCGGGATGAACAGCGGGCGGGCGAGGACGACCAGGACGCCGAGCACGACGCCTGAGGCGATGCCCCACTGCACCATGCGGCGGCAGACGTCGCGTGCGCCCTGGGGGTCGTTCGCGCCCAGGTAGCGGCCGATGATGGCTTGACCGGCGATGGCGATGGCGTCGAGTGCGAAGGCCAGCAGGCTCCACAGGGACAGGATGATCTGGTGGGCGGCCACGTCGGCGTCACCGAGGCGGGCCGCCACCGCGGTCGCGATCATCAGGATCGCCCGCAGCGAGAGCGTACGGACGAGGAGAGGGGCGCCCGCTTGGGCGCAGGCCCTGATTCCGGCGGCGTCGGGGCGCAGGGAGGCGCCGTGGCGCCTGGCTCCGCGGACGACGACGAAGAGATACACGGCGGCCATGGCGCACTGGGCGATGACGGTGCCCCAGGCGGAACCGGCGATGCCCAGGCCGGCGCCGTAGACGAGGGCCACGTTGAGGACACCGTTGGCGACGAAGCCGCCGATCGCGACGTACAGCGGGGTCTTGGTGTCCTGGAGGCCTCGCAGGACACCGGTGGAGGCGAGTACGACGAGCATGGCGGGGATGCCGAGCGAGGAGATGCGCAGATAGGTGATCGCGTAGGGGGCCGCGGTGTCCGATGCGCCGAAGAGCTCCACGATCGAGGGCGCGGTGGGTAGGACGACGGCGATGACGGCGGCGCCGAGCAGGAGGGCGAGCCAGATGCCGTCCATCCCCTGACGGATGGCGGCCTGGAGATCTCCGGCGCCGACCCGGCGGGCGACGGCCGCAGTGGTGGCGTAGGCGAGGAAGACGAAGACGCTCACGGCGGTCATGAGGAGCGCGGAGGCGACACCGAGTCCGGCCAGTTGTGCGGTGCCGAGGTGGCCCACGATGGCGCTGTCGGCCATGACGAAGAGGGGCTCGGCGACGAGTGCGCCGAAGGCGGGAACGGCGAGGGCGATGATCTCTCGGTCATGCTGTCGCCGAGCGGCCTTGGGCGCCGCGGGAGCCTGTGTCATGAGCACCAATCTAATCTTCCACAGGTAAGAGATGCAATGCCTCTAAGACCCTTACCAGGTCTCGAGTCGGACACTCTTCGAGGCCCTGTTCGGCAGGATCTTGGTCCGACTGGGGAAGTTTTTCTTCTGCACAGCCAGTGGATGCGAAAGTCGCAGGTCAGAGCATATGCGCGGCGAAGGCTGAGTGCTTGTTCACAGGCCTGTCCACCGGGCCGTGCACAGGTTTGGCGGAGTTCTCCACAGCAACGCGCCCGTCATCCACACCGCCTGTGGATAACCAGATTGGCTGACGGTGCCCACGGGCCTACCGTGGTGCGGCGCCCCCCTCGTGATCCTGCCTCGGAAAGCCCGTAAATCCGACGCGCCAGAACCGGAGTTGGGTCGCATATTTGTCAGTGTCGTGCCGTAAGAAAGAGGGGCACGGCGAGGTCCGCGCTGCGGACGTGAGGGAGGTGGCCCGGTGAGTATCTCCGAGCCCTTGGACGACCCCTGGGCCGACAGTGGTCCCAGTGACCGTCTGCCCGCCTCCCGACAGCGTCGCGACGGGGGCAGGGGCCGCGACGAGCAGCACGAGCGCGGCCGTGAGGGCGGCGGCTGGGACGGCGGGGGCACCGCCTTCGAGCGCGTACCGCCGCAGGACCTCGATGCCGAGCAGTCGGTGCTCGGCGGCATGCTGCTCTCCAAGGACGCCATCGCCGACGTCGTCGAGGTGCTCAAGGGCCACGACTTCTACCGGCCGGCGCACGAGACGATCTACACCGCGATCCTCGATCTGTACGCCAAGGGGGAGCCGGCCGACCCGATCACCGCGGCGGCCGAGCTCACCAAGCGCGGCGAGATCACCAAGGTCGGCGGGGCCTCGTATCTGCACACGCTGGTGCAGACGGTGCCGACGGCGGCGAACGCCGAGTACTACGCGGAGATCGTCCACGAGCGGGCGGTCCTGCGCCGCCTCGTCGAGGCGGGCACCCGCATCACCCAGATGGGATACGCGGCGGACGGCGACGTCGACGAGATCGTCAACAGCGCCCAGGCCGAGATCTACGCGGTCACCGAGCAGCGCACCAGCGAGGACTATCTGCCGCTCGGCGACATCATGGAGGGCGCGCTCGACGAGATCGAGGCGATCGGTTCGCGCAGCGGCGAGATGACCGGTGTGCCGACGGGCTTCACCGACTTCGACTCGCTGACGAACGGCCTGCACCCCGGCCAGATGATCGTCATCGCGGCCCGTCCCGCCATGGGTAAGTCCACCCTGGCCCTGGACTTCGCGCGTGCCGCGTCCATCAAGCACAACCTGCCCAGCGTCATCTTCTCCCTGGAAATGGGGCGCAACGAGATCGCGATGCGTCTGCTGTCCGCGGAGGCCCGGGTGGCGCTGCACCACATGCGCTCCGGCACGATGACGGACGAGGACTGGACGCGCCTCGCGCGCCGGATGCCCGAGGTCTCGGCCGCCCCGCTCTACATCGACGACTCTCCGAACCTGTCGATGATGGAGATTCGCGCGAAGTGCCGCCGCCTCAAGCAGCGCAGCGACATCAAGATGGTGATCATCGACTATCTGCAGCTGATGCAGTCAGGTGGTTCCAAGCGTGCCGAGAGCCGACAGCAGGAAGTCTCGGACATGTCGCGAAACCTGAAGCTGCTGGCCAAGGAGCTTGAGGTCCCGGTCATCGCGCTCTCGCAGCTGAACCGTGGTCCCGAGCAGCGCACCGACAAGAAGCCCCAGGTCTCCGACCTGCGTGAATCCGGCTCGATCGAGCAGGACGCGGACATGGTGATCCTGCTGCACCGCGAGGACGCCTACGAGAAGGAGTCGCCGCGCGCGGGCGAGGCGGACATCATCGTGGGCAAGCACCGTAACGGACCGACGGCGACGATCACCGTCGCCTTCCAGGGCCACTACTCGCGCTTCGTGGACATGGCACAGACGTAGCAGCGAGGAAGCCGCCGCCTTGCCTGAGGGCGGTCGGCGCGCAGTCAGCTCTCTTGTGGGGTGCCAGCCGGGGGAATTCACTCGACGTGTGGGCGCTGTCCAGGTGGACTGGGGGCATGACATCACCGCGTGAAGAGTTGCTGCCCACCACCCGCCGAGCCTTGCTGCATCGAGTCGCCACCGCTCAGGCGGAGGGGAGGGCGCCCTCGCTGGTCGCCTCGGTGTTCAGGGACGGCGGGTTGGTGTGGACCGAGGGGCGGACCTGCGTCGAGAGGCACGCACCGGACGAGAACGTCCAGTACCGCATCGGCTCGATCACCAAGACCTTCACCGCCGTGCTGGTGATGCGGCTGCGTGACGAGGGCGTCCTCGATCTGGCCGACCCCTTGGAGAAGCACCTTCCGGGAACGGCCGCCGGTGACGTCACGATCGCGGAACTCCTCGCGCACACCAGCGGGTTGGCGGCCGAGACGCCCGGGGAGTGGTGGGAGCGTACGCCCGCGGCGCAGCGCCCCGAGTTGGGGGACGTGCTCGGCGAGCAGCCCTTCAAGCACCCCACCGGGCGCCGGTTTCACTACTCCAACCCCGGCTATACGCTGCTCGGTTCGCTGATCGAGGCGCTGCGGGGCGACTCCTGGGAAGCCGTGCTGCGCCGCGAGATCCTGGAGCCGCTGGGTCTGGACCGCACGAGCGTGCAACCGCAGGCTCCGAACGCGGGCGGCTGGGCCGTCCACCCGTGGGCGGACGTGATGATGCCCGAACCGGCCGAGGACCTGGGACTCATGGCGCCAGCCGGGCAGTTGTGGTCCACGACCGCGGATCTGGCGCGCTTCGGCGCCTTCCTCCTGGAGGGCGACGAGCGGGTCCTGTCCGCCGACTCGGTGCGGGAGATGCGGGCGCCGGCGTCGCCCTTGCCCGCGGGGGACTGGGACGTGACGTACGGCCTGGGGACGCAGCTGATCCGTGGCGACGGGCGCACCCTGGTCGGGCACGGGGGCTCGCTGCCGGGCTTCATGGCCGGGCTGTGGGCGAGCGAGGCGGACGGCCTGGTGGCGGTCACGCTGACCAACTGCACCTCCGGTCCTGCCGTGACGGCGTTGGCCTTCGACCTGTTGAAGATCGTCGCCGATGCCGAGCCGCGCATCCCGGAGGCGTGGCGCCCTCTGCCCGAGCTGGACAAGGGCCTGCTGGAGCTGGCCGGGCCCTGGTACTGGGGGACGAGCACCTTCGTGCTGCGGCCGCAGGCCGACGGGGCGCTGGAGCTGAAGCCTCTGACGGGTCATGGCCGCGGGTCGGGGTTCCGGCCGAACGGTGACGGCGCCTGGACCGGCCTGGACGGGTATTTCGCCGGGGAAGTGCTGCGGGCGGTGCGGCGGCCCGACGGGTCGGTGAGCCATCTCGATCTGGGGTCGTTCTTCTTCACCCGCGAGCCGTACGACGCGGGGGCGCCCGTGCCGGGTGGGGTCGACCCGGAGGGGTGGCGCGGGCTTCCCTCGTAAGCTCCCGTCAGCGATGGTGAACGCCCGGTGGGGCGTCGTGTTTCACGTGAAACACGACGCCCCACCGGTGTGACCGCTCTCAACGGCAGTCTCAGAGCTGCAGCTTGAAGCCCACGTGAGAGGCCGTGAACCCGAGCCGCTCGTAGAAGCGGCGGGCATCGGTGCGGGTGGCGTCGGAAGTCAGCTGCACCAACTGGCAGCCCTGTCGCCGGGATTCATCGATGGCCCACTCGATGAAGCGCGTGCCGAGACCGCTGCCGCGCTCGTCCGCGTGGACGCGTACGCCCTCGATGATCGACCGAAGCGCTCCCTTCCGGGACAGGCCCGGAACGATGGTGAGCTGGAGGGTGCCGACGACGCGTCCTTCGCGCACGGCGACCACTTGGTGCTGGTTCGGGTCTGTGGCGAGGCGTGCGAAGGCGGCGAGGTACGGCGTGAGGTCGTCCGGCGATTCGCGCGTGCTGCCCAGGGGATCGTCGGCCAGCATCTCCACGATGGCGGGGATGTCGTCGGCGACCGCCGGGCGTATCTCAAGATCTCCCATGAGACGCAGCCTATGCAGCCATCGGCCTGCCGGGCAGGGCGGGCCGATGGCCGGACCGCACAGCCCTTACGCCGGTACCCGCACCGCCTCCACGGCCCGGACCAGCGGTGCCAGCTCCGGGTTCAGTGCCGCTTCGTCGAGCGCCTCGCGCAACGCCGCGTCGTTCGTGGGGCGTGCCTCGTCGAGGAGGGCGGTGCCCGCCTCGCTGACGTCCGTGTAGATGCCGCGGCGGTCGGTGGGGCACAGGTAGCGGGACAGCAGCCCGCGGTCCTCCAGCCGGGTGACCAGGCGCGTGGTGGCGCTCTGGCTGAGCACGACGGCATCGGCGACCTGCTTCATCTGAAGATGTCCGCCCTCCCCGTCGTGCTGGCGGCTGAGGACGTCCAGCAGGGAGTACTCGCGCACGCTGAGGCCGTGCTTGGCCTGAAGGGCGCGCTCGATGTGGGCCTCGATCTTCCCGTGGAGCAGGGAGAGCGCGCACCAGCCCTGCGCAAGGGCGGTGAGTGCGGGGTCCGTCGCTGTCATGGCTCTTGTTCCTCCGTCCCGGAGCTGCTGAGAACCAGGATAGTCCACCGATGCAATATCCGGCGGTTGCAAGTAACCCGCGTCTGCAACTATTGTGGACGCAAGCTAAGCGCACCTGCAATCGTCTTGGAAGGTAGAACCATGCCTCTCGCGCTATTGGCCCTCGCGATCGGGGCCTTCGGAATCGGCACCACAGAGTTCGTGATCATGGGACTGCTCCCAGAGGTCGCAGGTGACTTCGGCGTCTCCATCCCCACGGCCGGTCTCCTCGTGACCGGCTACGCACTCGGCGTCGTGCTCGGCGCTCCCCTGATGACCGTCCTCGGCACCCGTATCTCGCGCAAGCGCATGCTGATGCTGCTCATGGGCCTGTTCATCGCGGGCAACCTGCTCTCCGCCGTGGCTCCGGCCTTCGGCGTCATGCTGGCGGGCCGCGTCGTCGCCTCGCTCGCCCACGGTGCCTTCTTCGGCATCGGCGCGGTCGTCGCGGCCGAACTGGTCGCACCTCAGAAGAAGGCCGGGGCCATCGCCATGATGTTCACGGGCCTGACCGTGGCCAACGTGGTCGGCGTGCCCCTCGGCACGCTCGTCGGACAGACCCTCGGCTGGCGCACCACCTTCGCCGTCGTCGCCGGACTCGGCGTCATCGGCCTGGCAGGCATCGCCAAGCTCGTCCCCGACCTGCCCAAGCCCGAGGGCGTACGGCTGCGCCACGAGCTGGCAGCGTTCCGCAACGTCCAGGTGCTGCTCGCCATGGCGATGACGATCCTCGGCTTCGGTGGAGTCTTCGCGGCCGTCACCTACCTCGCGCCGATGATGACGGACGTGGCCGGCTACGCGGACTCCTCCGTGACCTGGCTCCTGGTCCTCTTCGGCCTCGGCATGGTCGCGGGCAACCTGGCCGGCGGGAAGTTCGCCGACCGTGCCCTGATGCCGCTGCTCTACATCTCGCTGAGCTCGCTTGCGGTCGTGCTCGCCCTCTTCACCCTCACCGCGCACAACAAGATCGCGGCAGCCGTGACGATCACGCTGATCGGAGCCCTGGGCTTCGCCACCGTGCCGCCGCTCCAGAAGCGGGTGCTCGACCAGGCGTCCGGCGCCCCGACGCTCGCCTCGGCCATGAACATCGGCGCCTTCAACCTCGGCAACGCGCTCTCTGCCTGGCTCGGCGGTCTCGTGATCTCCGCGGGCCTCGGCTACACCGCCCCGAACTGGGTGGGCGCGGTGCTCGCGGGTTCCGCCCTCCTCCTGGCCGTCGTCTCGGCCGTGCTCGAGCGCCGCTCGTCCGCTCCCAGCCGGGTCGTCGTGGGCGTGGCCCCCGTCGAGCAGGCGACACCCGTCCACCACTGACCCCCCTCACACCCCCTGACCCCCCCGACAAGCACCACCGCACAAGGAGAAACCCCATGAGCACCACCACCGCCGTCGCCCCGCTGACCACGCAGGACGCCGAAGCGCTCGTCACCGCGGCCCGCCGTGCGGCCGAGGCGGCCGACGTCACGGTCAGCGTCACCGTCCTGGACGCGGGCGGCCATCTGCTCGCCTTCCTGCGCGACGACCGGGCCGTACTGATCTCCGGCGAGACCAGCACCCGCAAGGCGTACACGGCACTCCAGCTCAATGCCCCCACCGCCGACCTCGTCGACCTGGTCAAGCCCGACGGGCCGTTCCACACCCTGCCCACCGCCCTGGACAAGCCGCTGCTCTTCATCGCCGGCGGCGTCCCCGTCCACCGTGACGGCCGTCTGATCGGCTCCGTCGGCGTCGGCGGCGGAGCGCCGGAGCAGGACCACGGATTCGCCACGGCGGCCGTGGAGTCGCTGGCGTAACGCGCCCCACAGAAGCTCGCGTAACTCGTCCCACCAGAACAGCTCGCGTAGCTCGCCCAGTACGGGCTTGTGAAGCGGGACATGGTGAAGGCCCGCCCCCACGCACCGGAAACCATCCGTGCTCGGGGGCGGGCCTTCGTGTGCGGTCGTCAGCCGGCCGCGACCGTCAGCGGCGCGAAGCGACGGGTCCAGTCACCGGGCAGCTCGGGGATGCCGTACGTCATCACGGCGTTGAAGGCGATCGGCGCGAGGCCGCGCTCCTTCACCCAGGCGAGCAGCTCCTCGTGGCGTACGTCGATGTCGGTGCGCAGCGGCCGGTCCGAGCCCTCGGCGAGCGAGGCGATCAGAGCCTTCGCCGTCTCCGTGTCCGGCGCGATCAGCGGGCCGATGACATGGGTCTCCATGTTCGGCCAGGCACCCGCGTACCCCGTGATCGTGCCGTCCGTCTCCGCCACCCGCAGCTGGTCCACGAAGGCGGGGAGCCGAGTGAGTACGTGCGTGCGGTCGAGACCGAAGACCTCGGTGTCGAGCCGGACGATCGCGGGCAGATCCTCCGCGGTCGCGGGACGGGTGGCGACGTCCGGCAGCCTGCCGCCGGGGGTGAAGTGACCGCGGACCATCTCGGCGCGGCCGGTGGTCTTGAATCCGAGCTGCTCGTAGAGGGGGCGGCCGATCGGCGTCGCGTGGAGGGTGAGCGGGGTGGTTCCGGCGCCTTCGACGACGTGGCGCATGAGGCGGCGGCCGAGGCCCTTGCGGGCGTGCCGCTCGGCGACGAGGACCATGCCGATCGCTCCGAGGCCGGGGCGCTCATGTGGGCCGTACTCGGTCACCACGCAGGCGGCGGCGAGGCCTGCACCGTCGGGGTCGTCGATGCCGTAGCCCGTACCGGCCGAGAGCAGGAGCCCCCATTTGTGGTCCTCGCGTGGCCAGCCTCGGTCCTGCGACAGGTCGGCGCAGGCCGTGAGATCACGGAGGGTCAGTCGGCGGATGGGCAGTGCGGAGAGGGTAGGTGTCGACACTCGGCTCAGGCTGTCTGACGCATGACCTCGGCGTCCACCGGTTTGCGGCGAGAGGCACGTTGGTTTTGGTCACGTTGCCTCCGGCCGCGGCGGGTCAGGCCCCAGGGCTTGAGCACCGAGATGACCGTCATGAAGAGATAGGCGCTCAGGGAGACGATGGGGCCGGCGATCAGACCGGTCGGATCCGCCACGGGATCGCCCGCCGACACGGTGGCGACCGTGTCGTCGATGCCCGGGCGCAGCGCGAACGCCGAGGCGGCGGTGGTGGCCAGAGTCAGCCAGAACTTCGTGTAGACCCAGCGGTGCCGGGCGAGACCCCAAGGGGTCCCGAGGGACAGCAGCAGACCGCTCAGCAGGGTGAGCAGGGCGAGGGGCAGCACCAGCCAGTCTGCGAAGAGCTTCATGGACCGGGCGGCGGCTTCGATGACGGCGGCGGAATCCGTGGTGATGGCCGCGAGGGCAAGTGCGAGCAGACCGAGCGTGAGCCCGAGCCAGCCTGCGGCGGCGATGACATGGACGACGAGGGTGGCCCGGCGAGCGGGGCGGCGTAGTTTCACGTGAAACACGCTGCCGCGTGCGGAGGCCGAAGGCGTCTGACAGCGGGAGTAACCGCGGGTACTAGCCTCGGCGTACATGGCACGTCTTCACCTCTTCGACCTGGATGGGACCCTGCTGCACGGCACGGCGGCTCCCGTGGAGATCTCGCGTCAGCTCGGCCTCGACACGGAGATCGCCGAGCTGGAGCGGGATTTCGTGGCGCAGCGAATCGATTCGCCGCAGTACGCCGAGCGCGTGCACGCCTTGTGGGCCGACCTCACGGAGGCGCAGGTGACGGCGGCCTTCGAGGGGGCACCGTGGCTGACGGGGATCCGGGAGACCTGGGCCGAGATCCGGGAGAGCGGCGACTACTGCGCGGTGATCTCGCTGTCCCCGTCGTTCTTCGTGGAGCGGCTGCTCGGCTGGGGCGCGCATGCCGCGCACGGCTCGCGTTTCCCCGCCGTGCCCTTCACCGAGCCGGTGAATCCGACGGGCATTCTCAACGCCGCGGCCAAGGTGAAGATCGCGAACCGGCTGTGTGAAGGGTTCGGGGTGGGGTGGTCCGATTGCATCGCTTATGGCGACTCGCTCTCGGACGTGGAGCTCTTCGGGGCGGTGCCCGTCTCGGTCGCCATCAATGCGGATCGGCGGCTGGTCGGGCTCGCGACCCACTCTTATGTCGGGCGCGATCTGCGTAAGGCGTACGAATTGGTGCGCGGGGCAAGGTAATTGGGGCAATTGGCGGGCGCCGACCGCTTAATTCCTGGTTAAGGGCAGCGGGACTTGTGTGCCGGACGGCTGCCGGTATGGTCGAGTCCGGTTCGGACCGGGTGTTCTCCGCGCACCCTTGGGGAACACGGGCGAAGGGCAACGCAGCTTAACGGGGCGAAGAGATCGAAGACCTGAACTTTCCGGTATGCGGGCGGCGTGACGGCGGGGGATGGGACGCTGCCGGGATATGACTGCGGGCAATGTCACATTTACTACCTACTTGTCCGTAGGTGCCGGTAATTCGAGGTTCAATGTGGCCACATTGGCTGCCGAGGCAGAGCGGGGAAAGCAAGCAGGGCCTTCCTGAGGGAAGTGCACGGACCGACTGAGAGATGTTCGAGGCGAGGCACAGCATGGACGCTCCGACCACCACGTCGGCGGGTAACGGCACTTCCGGCGACAGCGGCGGTGGAGGCGGCTGGTTCACCCCACGAAAGGCGCCGCAGCCTTCGGAGGGCGGCGAGCAGCAGACCCGCCCCGAGAGCGGTGAGCGTGAGCCCGAGGCCACCGAGGGCCGTCGGATCTCCGCCATACGCCCGGTGGGCAGGTCAGGAGCCACGGCGCCCGGCCCGGAGGCCTCGCCCGCACCCGCGCCCGCGCTCGAACCCGAGCGCGCGCCAGCGGAACGAATACCCCAGCCCCAGACTGCCGGCGCCCAGACTTCCGGGTCCCAGGCTTCCGGCTCCCAGACCCCCGGGTTTCAGGCTCACCAGCCCCAGACCCCCCAGCACCCGACCCCTCAGCCCCAGGCCTCCCAGCCTGAGCCGCGCTCCGAGCGGGTGCCGGAGCCGCGCAAGCCCTACCCCACGGGATCCCCCGACGCGATCCGCGTGCAGCGCACGATGGCCGAAATAGGCCCCGTCGCCGACAAGGTGACCTCGTACTTCTACGCGCTGCTCTTCACCCGGCACCCCGACCTGCGCCCGCTGTTCCCCGCGGCGATGGACACCCAGCGCGACCGGCTCCTCAAGGCGCTGCTGACCGCGGCCGAGCACATCGACCACCCCGACGTCCTCGGCGCGTATCTGAAGAACCTCGGCCGTGGACACCGCAAGTACGGCACCCGGCCCGAGCACTACCCGGCCGTCGGCGAGTGCCTGATCGGCTCGCTCAGCCGGTACGCGAGCTCGATCTGGGACGAGGAGACCGAAGCCGCCTGGGTCCGGACGTACACGACGATCTCCCAGATCATGATCGACGCGGCCGCCGCCGACGAACTGCGCGCCCCCGCCTGGTGGCTCGCCGAGGTGGTCTCGCACGACCTGAGAACGCCTGACATCGCTGTCGTGACCGTCCGGCCGGATCAGCCCTACCCTTTCCTCGCAGGCCAGTACACGAGCCTGGAGACGCCTTGGTGGCCGCGGATCTGGCGGCACTACTCGTTCGCCTCGGCGCCGCGCTCCGACGGGCTCCTCTCGTTCCACGTGAAGGCCGTCCCCGCGGGTTGGGTCTCCAACGCCCTGGTGCACCACGCACGCCCCGGTGACGTCCTGCGGCTGGGAGCGCCCGCCGGTTCGATGACCGTCGACCACTCCACCGACAGCGGACTGCTCTGCCTCGGCGGAGGCACCGGCATCGCCCCCATCAAGGCGCTCGTCGAGGACGTCGCCGAGCACGGCGAACGGCGGCCGGTGGAGGTCTTCTACGGCGCCCGCACCGACCACGACCTGTACGACATCGACACGATGCTGCGCCTTCAGCAGAGCCACCCCTGGCTCTCGGTCCGCCCGGTCGTCGACGGTCACGCCCAGTTCCCGGACGCCGTGCGCGAATTCGGCCCGTGGAACGAGTACGACGCCTATCTGTCGGGCCCGCCCGGCATGATCCGCAGCGGTGTGGACGCGCTGCGGGACCTCGGGATCCCGGCCGGCCGCATCCGCCACGACTCGGTCGAGGAACTGGTCGCCGCCGGCGACTAGCCCGGCTCGGGCGGTGCGGCAGTCGGCCACCCGGGACAAGCCAAGTCAGGGTCGTGCAGCCAGCCGCGCGGAATCAGCCCAGGTCAGGGGCGTGCATCGCGCGTACGCCCTCGATGTTGCCGTCCAGGTAGTGCCGTAGCGACAGCGGTACGAGGTGGACCGAGGCGATCCCGACCCGGGTGAAGGGCACGTGGACGATCTCGTACTCGCCGCACGGCTCCTCGATCTCCGGGCCGTGCCGCAGCGAGAGGTCCATGGACTCCAGGCGGCAGACGAAGAAGTGCTGGACTTTGACGCCGGTCGCGCCCCCGTCCTCGCCGATGTGCTCGACGGTGTCCACGAAGCAGGGCACGACGTCGGAGATCTTCGCGCCGAGTTCCTCGTGCACCTCACGATGGAGCGCGTCGACGACGGTCGCGTCCTCCGGTTCCACGCCGCCACCGGGCGTGAGCCAGTAGGGATCGACGCCGGGTTTGGTCCGCTTGATCAGAATCAGGTGGTCGCCATCGAGCAGGACGGCGCGTGCGGTGCGCTTGACCACGGGTCGGACGGTCATGGGAGGAATGTGGCCCGGACTGTTCCACGTGAAACATCGTGAACCAGTCGGAGTCCCGCTCAAGCCCAGTCGACGGCAGCACGCAGCAGCCACTCGTGCGCCCGAGCGATGTGCGGCATCGCTAGCGTGCCGGTGCGTACGACGAGGAAATACGTGCGCAGAGGCGGCACCGCCGGGTCCAGCAGGGCCACGACCTCGCCAGTCTTCAGGGCGGGCGCACAGAGATAGCGTGGCAGCACCGCGAGCCCTGCCCCGCTGACGACGCAGGAGAGCACCGCCCGCAGGTCCGGCACGATGACGGCGCCCGATGCGGCCGGACGGGTGTCGAAGACGGTGGCCCAGTAACGGGCGACCAGGGGCAGGGACTCATGGACCTCCACCACGGGCAGGCCCTCCAGCGCCGTGGCGCCCTTGCGGCGCAACTTGCCGGGGCCGACGCGGGCCGCCCAGTGCGGGGACGCGACCAAGACGTGCTCCTCGTCGCACAGCGGCGTCGCGGAGAGCAGTGCGCCGCGCGGCCTGGCGGTGGTGATGGCGAGGTCGTGGTGCCCCGCGGAGAGCCCTTCGACGACCTCTTCCGCGGTGCCGAAGGAGGCGCGCAGCGCGTAACCCTGGCCGTCGTGTCCGGTCAGCGAGGTGAGAGCGGGCAACGCGCGGGCCGCGGTGAACTCCGGCGGCCCCGCGAGGTGCAGCGTGCGGACCGAGGAGTCCTCTTCGAGGCCCGTCTCGGCGATCTCCACCAAGGCGTCGAGATGCGGCGCGGCCTTGTGGGCGAGCTCGTCACCGATGGTCGTCGGCGTCACGCCGCGCGCCTGGCGCAGGAACAGGGGACGGCCCAGCTGACGCTCAAGGGTGCGTATCTGCGAGGTGACGGCCGGCTGGGACAGGCCGAGCAGCGCGGCCGCGCGTGTGAAGGAACCGGCCCGGTGCACGGTGACGAACGTGCGCAGCAGGGCCAGATCCACGGCGCTGCCCTCCCCTCTCGGCGCTCTGGCCGGGCCCAACTATAAATATGTCGATAGGCCTCTGCCGCTACTGTGATTGGACACTGACACAGAGTCAACTAGCCTGGTTCGCGCGGTTCTTCGCGCGCGGAACCGGAACGGTCCGAGCCACGAGGGGGGAGGCTCGGACCGTTCGTTGTGCGTACATCAGTACTAGTTGTGTTCGATCCCGCGTTGGCCGGGAGCGGTCCGCGCATCCGCGGGAGCGATCAGCCCGCCGACTCGTCCAGCGCGCGCAGCACGTCCCCGACCAGGTCATCGGGGTCCTCGGACCCGGCGGACAGACGGATGAAGCCCTCTGCGACCGCGTCCCCTCCCCATCGGCCTCGCCGCTCCGCGGTCGAACGCACCCCGCCAAAGCTCGTCGCGTCGTCCACCAGAGTCAGCGCGTCGAGGAACCGGTCGGCACGCGCGCGTGAGGGCAGGGTGAAGGAGACCACGCACCCGAAGCGCCGCATCTGCTGCGAGGCGATCTTGTACGAGGGGTCGTCGGGCAGCCCCGGATAGCGCAGCCCGGTCACCTCGTCGCGGCCCCGCAGCGCCTCGGCCAAGGCCAGGGCGTTGGCGTTCTGGCGCTCGGCGCGCAGCTGGAGCGTGGCGAGCGAGCGGTGCGCCAGCCAGGCCTCCATCGGCCCCGGAATCGCGCCGACGATCTTGCGCCAGCGCCGCACGGACGCGGTCAGCTCGGCGTCACGGCAGGCCACGTACCCCAGGAGGATGTCACCGTGTCCGGTGAGCATCTTGGTGCCGCTGGCCACGGAGAAGTCCGCGCCGAGTGCGAGGGGGCGCTGGCCGAGGGGCGTGGCCAGGGTGTTGTCGACGGCCACGAGGGCTCCGCGCGCGTGGGCAGCGTCGGCGAGGCGCCGCACATCGCACACGTCGAGTCCCGGGTTCGACGGCGTCTCGATCCACAGCAGCTTGGCGCCGTCCAGGACGTCGAGCTGGGCGTCGCCGCCGGTCGGGGCGGTGCGGACCTCGATGCCGTACGCGGTGAGCTGCTCCCTGACCAGGGGCAGCGCCTGATAGCCGTCGTCCGGCAAGACCACGGCGTCACCGGCGCGCAGTTGCGAGAAGAGCACCGCGGAGATGGCGGCCATCCCGGAGGCGAAGACCAGGGTCTCCACGTCCGGGCCTGCGTCCTCGCCACCACCGTCCGGGGCCTCCAGCTCACCGATGGCCCGTTCGAGGAGCGTCCAGGTCGGGTTGTCGTCCCGTCCGTAGGTGTACGGCCCGGTGGGATCGCCCGGCAGGTGGAAGTGCGCGGCGAACACCGGCCCCGGAAGGGTCGGCTCGTGCTTCACGGGCTCGGGAAGGCCGGCCCGCACCGCTCTCGTGCCGTCGCCGAGCCCGGAGCCGGCTGCCGAGGCCGCTCCCACGCCTGGTCCCGCGGCTTCTCCCGCGCCCGTACCTGCGGCTATCGCTGCGGAGTCCGTCATGCCGCCCGCCCTTCCCTTGCTTCGCGTACGGCGTCGAGCAGGCCTTCGCTCGCCGCCTCCACCATTCTCAGGCACTCCTCGAAGCCCTCCTCCTCCCCGTAGTACGGGTCGGGGACGTCCAGGTCGCCGAGGCCGGCGGCCACGGGGTCGTACGAGCGCAGGAGCCGCACCTTGTCCGCGTCGGCCGGGGTGGGCGCGAGGCGGCGCAGGGCCCGGTGGTGGCCGGAGTCCAGGGCGATCACCAGGTCGGTCCGGGGGAACCAGGAGACCTGGAAGCGGCGCGCCACATGGTCGCTCGCATAACCGGCCGCCGTCAGGACGGAGACGGCGCGCGGGTCGGCGCCGTCCCCCTCGTGCCAGCCGTCGGTGCCCGCGCTGTCCACCTGGACCAGGCCGCCGAGACCGGCCTCCTCGATCCGGGCGCGGAAGACGGACGCGGCCATGGGGGACCGGCAGATGTTGCCGGTGCACACGAAGCAGACGGAGAAGGCCATGGGGCGGGCTCAGTCCTTGTCGTCGGGCAGGACGACGTTCAGCGCCCAGGACACGATCGAGATGATCAGGCCGCCCAGGACGGCGGTCCAGAACCCGTCGACGTGGAAACTCACGTCGAGCTTGTCGGCCAGCCACGACGTGAGCAGCAGCATGAGGGCGTTGACCACCAGCGTGATCAGGCCGAGGGTCAGGATGAACAGCGGGAAGGTGAGCACCTTCACGACCGGCTTGACCAGGAAGTTCACCAGGCCGAAGAGCAGGGCGACGACGATCAGCGTGAGGGTCTTCTTGCCGGTGCTGTCACCGGTCAGCGTGATCTTGTCGAGGAGCCACACGGCGACGGCCAGGGCCGCCGCGTTGGCGATCGTCTTGACTACGAAATTCTTCATGTGTCTGATCGTTGCAGACGGACGGCCAGAGCGGTCGGTCCGCAGGCTGGGGCAAGGGGCGTACGAGGACGATGAAGGCATTCCGGCTGGATGAACTGGAGACGGAGCGCGCCGCGAACGATGGCGCGTACCTGCAGTTTCTGCGCGAGCGGAACATGTCGGTCGGGCTGTACGCGCTCGACGCCGGGGAGTCCGACCCCCAGCAGCCGCATCAGCAGGACGAGGTGTACATGATCGTCAGCGGCCGTGCTTCGATCACGGTCGGCATGGAGACCACCCAAGTCGCGCGCGGCAGCGTCGTGTACGTGCCCGCCGGGGTGGCCCACAAGTTCCATCACATCAGCGAGGACCTTCGGGTGCTCGTCGTCTTCTCGCCGCCGGAGGGCTGAGCCACTACGCCCCTGGGCGGACTCCTCAGGGCTGCGACCTCGGGGTTCCCTAGGGGGCGGATCAGGGGCAGACAAGGGATGCGAGGCCCCCGTCGGGCCCTGCGCCGCCCTAGCATCGAAGGCAAGAAGCAGGACGGATGCGGAGAGAGGTAAGGACGATGGCAGCGCAGGAGATCTTCTCGGGATTGCCGTGGTGGGTGAAGTGGATCGCGGTCCCTGTCATCGCCCTGGTCGTGTTCGGCGGTCTGATAGCGAGCGTGGTGGGCTTCGTGGTCGGCCTGTTGTTCAAGGCGCTGATCTTCGTCGCCTTGGTGGGTGGACTCATTTACGTCGTACGGAAGTTCATATCCGGCTCCACCTCTTCCCGCGGCGATTGGTGACACCGGCGACCAGCGATTGTTGATGTCCGGCAACAGTTCGCTCGGCCGGGGGAAGTTTCCTGGTGCGGGGCCTTAGTCCGGCGGCCAAGGGTTAGAGTCCGAAAACCGACGCGGGGTGCCCCGCGCGCGGGCGCACTGCGCTCCCACCCGTGTATCCCGGGCACGGGCGGAACCCCCACGTGTTTCGGGAGTGAACCTTGGCCACGGTTGACGCCACACACGCCGACATCTCGTCCAACGGCCCCTCGTCGGGGGCATCGCCGACCGCCACGACCTCAACTGCCGCCGCGCCGACTCTCATTGGTTCGGTGCAGCGGGCGATGCACCTGCTGGAGGCCGCCTCCGCGCATCAGGAGGGGGCGCCGGCCAAACAGCTGGCCCGGGAGGCCGGGCTCGCGCTCCCCACGGCCTATCACCTGCTGCGCACGCTGACGCACGAGGGCTATCTCCGCCGGGACAAGGGCGTGTTCGTGCTCGGGGAGGCCGCCGAGCGGCTGAGCGCGAGCGGGGCGCAGCAGAATCGTCGCGGCATGATCGGAGAGGCCCTGGAGCACTGGCGGGACGCCATCGGCGTCCCCGTGTACTTCGCCGTGTACCGCGAGGGCGAGATCGAGGTCGTGGCCGTGGCGGACACCCCGGGTAATCCGGCGGTGGAGGAGTGGGCCGACTTCCGCGAGACGGGACACGCCCATGCGATCGGGCAATGTCTCCTCTCCCAACTCGACGACGAACAGCGCAAGGACCACCTCTCCCGCTATCCGGTGCAGTCGACCACCCGGTACTCCGTCCGGGACAACCGGAGTTTCCTCCGCCGGCTGGACGGCATGGGCCGGATGCGGCCGGTCGTGGAGCGACAGGAGTACGCGTTGGGCACGGTCTGCGCCGCGATTCCGATCACAGCGGGTAACACCGCGGCGACCATGGCCATTTCCGTTCCGTCTTATCAGGCGGACCGGCTACTCCCTGCGGCCGAGCGGTTGCAAGGGGAAATCGGGAGACTACTGGGGACACTCGCCTTCTCTATCAGCATCTGAAAACTCACTCCTTGTGATCTGATGTGTACGTTAAGCAAGATGCCATGAGTGTCAGGGAGTTGGTTCCTGGCCAGTCGAGCTTTAGCGACGGGGTAGGCGGACGATGCGCGAGTCGGTCCAGGCAGAGGTCATGATGAGCTTCCTCGTTTCCGAGGAGCTGTCGTTTCGCATCCCGGTGGAGCTGCGTTATGAGACCGGTGATCCTTACGCCGTCCGGCTGACCTTCCATCTCCCCGGAGACGCCCCCGTCACCTGGGCCTTCGGGCGGGAGCTGCTGGTCGACGGGGTGGGCGGGGCGGTCGGTGACGGAGACGTGCACATCGCTCCCACCGATCCCGAGCTGCTCGACGAGGCGCTGATCCGGCTTCAGGTCGGAGCGGACCAGGCCCTGTTCCGGGTGGGGATCCCGCCGCTCCTCGCCTTCCTGGACCGTACGGACAAGCTGGTGCCGCTGGGGCAGGAGCGGGCGCTGGCCGACTTCGAGGCGCACCTGGACGAGGCGCTGGACCGGATCCTCGCCGAGGAGCAGAGCGCGGGCTGACGCTCACGGGCCAGGACGCGGCCCTACGGCAGATTGGTGCATTTCATGGCATCCGCCGGTTGAGCCTTACGGCACGGCCGCTGGGCGCTGAGCGCTGGGCGCTGAGCGCGAGGCGCCCGCCCGTCCGGCCCCTGGGCGCCCGCCCGTCCGGCCCCTGGGCACCCCGCCGCCCCCCTCGGCACCCCGCCTTCCCCCTAGGCGCCGCCCGCCCCTGGCTGCCGCCCGTTCGCCCTCCGGCCCCTGGGTGCCGCCCGTCTGCCCTCTGGCCCCTTGCTGCCGCCCCTCCGCCCTCCGGCCGGCCCCTGGCTGCCGACCGCACGTCACGCCTTTCGGCGGCGGCCCTTTCCGCCGCGGCCCTGCTTGGGGGCGGGGGTGGACGTGGGGGCCGGAGCGGGGGTGGCGCCGCCTGACGGGTGCGGGGCGTGGCCCGTGCGGCCCGCGGGGGCCGAGCGGTCGGCCGAGACCACCAGGGCCGCCAGCGCGGTCGTGACCGGGACGGAGGCGACCAGGCCGATCGAGCCGACCAGGGTGCGCACGATCTCCTCGGCCACCAGTTCGCTGTTGGCCACCGTGCCCACGCTGCTCTGTGCGATCGAGAAGAGCAGCAGCAGGGGCAGCGCGGCACCCGCGTACGCCAGGACCAGGGTGTTCACCACCGAGGCGATGTGGTCGCGGCCGATGCGGATGGCCGCGCCGTACAGACCGCGCCAGCCCATCTTCGGGTTGGCCTGGTGCAGTTCCCAGACCGCGGACGTCTGCGTCACCGTCACGTCGTCGAGCACGCCGAGCGAGCCGATGATGACGCCGGCGAGCAGCAGGCCGCTCATGTCGATGGACGGATACAGGCCGTGGATCAGGCCGGTGTTGTCGTCCGTGTTGCCGGTCAGCGAGGCCCAGCCGATGAAGAGCGAGCCGAGCAGCCCGATGAGGAGCAGGGAGATGAGCGTGCCGAGGACCGCGACCGAGGTCCGGGCCGTGAGGCCGTGGCAGAGATAGAGCGCGATCAGCATGATGGCGCTGGCCCCGATCACCGCCACGACCAGCGGGTTCGAGCCCTGGAGGATCGCGGGCAGGATGAAGAACGTCAGGACGAGGAAGCTCAACGCCAGGGCGATCAGGGCCATGACGCCGCGCATCCGGCCCACCACGACCACGGCGAGCGCGAAGATCCCGGCGAGCAGCGCCATGGGGAACTTCCGGTTCACGTCGGTGACCGAGTACTGCAACGCCTCGGGGGCCGTGGGCTCGTAGGCGACCACGACCTCCTGGCCTTGGCGCAACTGCCGCGGTGAGTCGGGCTGGACGATCTCGGTGAAGGTGCGGCCCTTGTCCTTGCCGCTCGTGACCTCGATCGTCGCCTTCTTGCAGACGCCCTTGGCACGGGACTGGGCGGACTGCCCCTCGGCCGTGGAGGTGTCGCCGTTGGGCGGGGTCTGCGAGGCGTTCACGTCCTTGCAGGGCAGCTCCTGGACCTTCGCGACCTCGGCCGACTGCGTCTGCCGGTCGAAGCCGACTCCGGTGCGCTCGTGGGACGGAGCGCCACCTGGCCAGAACACCGCGAGGCCGACGACCACCGCCGTGGCGAAAGGAATCAGCACGGCGGCGATGACCTTGCGCAGATGCTGGGAGACCGGCGCGGCAGGACCATGGCTGTGGGAGTGCCCGTGGGAGTCCGGAGGCACGTTCGGGACGGGCGGCTGGGACGGCGGCTGTGTGGTGGTCACTGCCCGATCATCGCAAGAACGGGGAGGGCCCTCTGTTCAGCGCGCCCGGCGGGGCGCTAGCGTGGAGGCACCTTTGCAATCGCGGGAGCTCGGAGCACCGGGCTGAGAGGGCGCTGACCTCCGTACGAAGCGGCACGAACGTGCACGAGCCGTACGGAATTCGCTGCGTCGACCGCCGAACCTGTTACCGGGTAATGCCGGCGTAGGGAGTAGGTCTCATGACCACATCGGACACACGCACGCCTGCCTCCAGCAGCGACGAGAACACCGGGAACCTCAGCGAGAACACCGGGAACCCGGTCGGAAACGCCAAGAACCCGGTCGAGAACACCGGGAACCCCCTCGGCGCGGAGGCCGGGAAGTCCATCGGCTGGCACAAGGCGTACGTCGAGGGCTCGCGCCCCGACCTGCGGGTGCCGGTCCGCCAGGTGCACCTCACCAACGGCAAGGCCGTGACCCTGTACGACACTTCGGGGCCGTACACCGACGAGTCCGTCGACACCGACGTCCGCAGGGGCCTCGCCCCGCTCCGCGAGAACTGGATCATCGCCCGCGGTGACACCGAGGAGTACGCGGGCCGTCCGCCCCGTCCCGAGGACGACGGCATCAAGCACACCTCGCCCCGCGGCGGCCTGAAGAACCTCGACGCGGTCTTCCCCGGCCGCCCGCGCCAGCCGCGCAGGGGGCGCGCGGGCCAAGCGGTCACGCAGCTCGCGTACGCCCGCCGCGGTGAGATCACGCCCGAGATGGAGTTCATCGGGATCCGCGAGAACCTCGATCCCGAGGTCGTGCGCGCGGAGGTCGCCGCCGGCCGCGCGGTGATTCCCGCCAACGTCAACCACCCGGAGATCGAGCCGATGATCATCGGCAAGAAGTTCCTGGTGAAGGTCAACGCCAACATCGGCAACTCCGCGGTGACCTCCTCCATCGAGGAGGAGGTGGACAAGATGACCTGGGCCACCAAGTGGGGCGCCGACACGGTCATGGACCTGTCCACCGGCCGCAACATCCACACGACCCGCGAGTGGGTCCTGCGCAACTCCCCCGTCCCCATCGGCACCGTGCCGCTCTACCAGGCCCTGGAGAAGGTCGACGGCCAGGCCGAGGCGCTGACCTGGGAGATCTACAAGGACACGGTCATCGAGCAGGCCGAGCAGGGCGTGGACTACATGACGGTGCACGCGGGCGTGCGCCTTCCGTACGTCCCGCTCACCGCCAACCGCAAGACCGGCATCGTCTCGCGCGGCGGCTCGATCATGGCGGCCTGGTGCCTCGCGCACCACAAGGAGAGCTTCCTCTACGAGAACTTCGAGGAGCTCTGCGAGATCCTCGCGTCGTACGACGTGACGTACTCGCTGGGCGACGGCCTGCGCCCCGGTTCGATCGCGGACGCCAACGACGAGGCGCAGTTCGCCGAGCTGCGCACCCTCGGTGAGCTCAACACCATCGCCAAGCGGCACCACGTACAGACCATGATCGAGGGCCCGGGCCATGTCCCGATGCACAAGATCAAGGAGAACATCGACCTTCAGCAGGAGATCTGCGAGGAGGCGCCGTTCTACACGCTCGGCCCGCTGACCACGGACATCGCGCCCGCGTACGACCACATCACGTCCGGCATCGGCGCCGCGATGATCGGCTGGTGGGGCACGGCGATGCTCTGCTACGTCACGCCCAAGGAGCACCTGGGCCTGCCCAACCGCGACGACGTGAAGACCGGCGTCATCACGTACAAGATCGCGGCCCATGCGGCGGACCTCGCCAAGGGGCACCCGGGCGCGCAGGACTGGGACGACGCGCTCTCGGACGCGCGCTTCGAGTTCCGCTGGGAGGACCAGTTCAACCTGGCCCTCGACCCGGTCACGGCGCGGGAGTTCCACGACGAGACGCTGCCCGCCGAGCCCGCCAAGACGGCGCACTTCTGCTCGATGTGCGGGCCGAAGTTCTGTTCGATGAAGATCTCGCACGACATCCGGCGTGAGCACGGCGCCTCGCAGGACGAGATCGAGGCGGGCATGGAGCAGAAGTCCAAGGAGTTCGCGGCAGCAGGAAACCGCGTCTACCTGCCCCTCGCCGACTGAGCGAGGGTCGCGGCGTGCTTCGGGCGGGCGTCGTGCCCGCCCGAAGCAGCGTCGCGAACCCGTACCGCCTCGGTGTGCCGCGTGCTACTCCGGCTTGTGGTCGGGCCCGCCGAAATCCGGGCTCGAGAAGTCCGGGCTGGAGTAGCTCGGGCGCGGCCCCGCCGTCGGGCCGCCCTCCGGGCTGCTGAAGCCCGGCCTGTTGTAACCGAGTTGAGGCATGCGGCCGCCCGGGTCCAACGACGGGGTGCGCGCTGCGTGCGCCGCCCCTGGATCCGCGAGCGCCTCCCGCAGGAACGGCAGGATGCCGCGCTCCATGAGTGCCTCGCTCCAGGCTTCCCTGGCGCGAACCACCTCCTCGTTCCGTTCTCCGTACGGACCGGCCTGGAGCGACGTGGCGCCGTTGCGCAGGGCGGTCATGAGCAGTCCGATCGCGGCGATCAGGATGCCGCCCGCGGTGAGCGCGCCGAACAGCCACCCCGCGGTGAGCAGGGTGTCCGCGAAGGCGGGCTCGGGGTTGAGCATCTTCAGGATGTAGCCGACGAGCAGGAAGATCGCGGCGGCCGCCCCGGCGAGCACCGGTGCGAGGACCGCGACGACGGCGACGGCCCCCGCCCCTGAAGCCTGGGCGGTGACCTCCCCCATCGTGGTCGCGAGACCGAGGCCTCCGGAGCCGGCTTCCGCCGGGCCCTCGGGACTCCGCTCGCGGATCGATGGTGCGGCAGATCCGCTTTCGCGCAGTTCTTCGCGGACCTTCACATAGTGCGTGTACTCGGTCGCGGCGGCGGCAGTGATCAGCGCAGTGGCGTTCAGGGCCATGGTGCGCAGCTGCTCGGGATTGAGCCGCTCGCCCACTGCGGCGAGATCAGGACGGTTCGGTGCGGTGCGCAGCGCCTCATCGAGGATCCGCTCGTACTCGGGGCGGTCCTCATTGAGCAGGTGTGGAGCGCTGTTCATGTGCATCCCCCGATGCTCCGTAGGGCTTGGGGCTCGCATGGGTGCGAGCCGTCGGGCAGAAACGGAGGGGAGCCTGCTACGGATAAGCCGATGGTAGAGCCGTGAAGGCACGCGGTGACAGGGGGTTTCCAGAAATAGGCCCCCTGGCCAGCGTGATCCTGTAGTGGAGTGCCTGCCCGTAGAACGCTCAGTTATCCAGGGGCAGTTGGCAGACCAGCAGTTTTCCGGCCATGGTCACACCGCCGTCCATGGCGATGGCCAGTCCGCCTGCGTAGATGTGCGGGCCCTCGATGACGGGACCGCCGCCGTCCGAGTCGTCCTCGGAGCCGACGTCGCCGAGCAGATACGGGATGGGGCTGTGGCCATGCACGATGCGGTGGCCGCCGTACATGTCGAGGAGTTCGCGTACGGCCGAGGGGCCGGACTCGTCGCGGAAGGCGAAGCGCTTGGTGAACTTCCGGAAGAGGTCCCAGCACTCGTCGGCGTCGTTGCGCGTGAGGGTCTCGCGGACCGTGTCGTTCACGGCTTCGATCGAGTCGCCGTAGTCGAGGTAGGCGGTCGTGTCGGAGTGCATCAGGAGATGCCCGTCCTCCGCCTCGATGGCGTCCAGGCGGGCCATCCACTGGAGGTGGTGGTCCTCCAGGCGCTCCATGTCGGTCTTCTGGCCGCCGTTCAGGAGCCAGGCGGCCTGGAACGTGGCCGTGCCGGCGCCCGAGTTGACCGGGGTGTCGCCGAACCGCTTCGCGCCGAGCAGGAGCAGCTCGTGGTTGCCCATGAGCGCCTTGCAGTAGCCGCCCGCGGCCGCCGCCTGCGCCGACAGACGCATCACGAGGTCGATGACGCCGATGCCGTCCGGTCCGCGGTCGGTGAAGTCGCCGAGGAACCACAGGCGGGCGTTGCCCGCGGACCAGTTCCCCTCGGCGTCGACGAGGCCCTGCTCCTGGAGCGCGGCGACCAGTTCGTCCAGATAGCCGTGCACGTCGCCCACCACGAACAGCGGACCGTGTTCGTCCGCCGCCGGCGCCTGCGGAGGCTCGGGCATGGCCTGCACCTCCACCTGCACGGTGTCGCCGCGGTTGATCACGGGCAGGTCGCGCTGCGTGGGCGTGTAGCCGTCGTCCGCTTCCGGCGCTCCGGGGATCACCCCCGGGGCGCCCGGAGCCGCCGTGTCCGCCGGGTCCCCCGCGACCGGACCGGTCTCATGGACGTACGCCGGAACGCGGAAGTCGCGCAACGTCGCCGTCCGCACATCGGGTCCCTGACCGGCCCCCTGAGTCATCGACCCCTCCACCACCATTGCGCCGCATCTGCACCGAGATCGGACTGCCTGGTCGCAGCGGCCCGCGGTGTCGTCCGCCCATCATAGGAATGCGGCTCGCGCTGTGTGGTGCACCAGGGGTGGTGAATCAGTGCTGAACCCCAGTTCACCGAGGTTTTCTCCCGAATTGGGTAGGGGTTTCCCTCTGGGCCACGGCCGGGACGTGCCAGGCAGTACCGGTTGACGGGGGTTCTCCCCGCCGGGCGGCCCGCTCAACCGGTTCCGGGCGAGCGGGGTGGGCTGACCGTCGTGCGCGGCGGACGTCGCTCGGACGAGGTGCGCACGATCAGCTCCGTCGGTATCACCTGCTCGACGGGTCGGCCCGAGTCCAGGCCCTCGATGGCGTCGATGAGGAGCTGCACGACGGCCGTGCCGATGCGCCGCGGTTTGAGCGAGAGCGTGGTGATGGGCGGCTCGGTGGTGGCGTAGACCGTGGACTCGCTGCAGCAGACCAGCAGCAGGTCGTCCGGGACGCGCAGGCCGTACCGGCGGGCGGCCGCGAGGAGATCGGTGCCGTTCGGGTCGAAGAGGCCGTAGACGGCGTCGGGCCGGTCGGGCCGGGCGAGCAGCCGGTCGGCCGCCACGGCGCCCGCACAGGGGTCGTGGGCCGGGTAGGACTCGTAGACGGGGTCCTGCCCGACGCGCTCGCACCAGCGCAGATAGGCGGTCGTGGAGAGGTGGGTGTACGTGTCGGTGGTGGTCCCGGTGAGCAGCCCGATCCGGCGGGCTCCGGCCGCCGCGAGATGGTCGAGGATCTCCAGGACCGCCGCCTCGTGGTCGTTGTCGACCCAGGCGGTGACCGGGAGGGACCCGGCGGGCCGGCCGTCGGACACGACGGGCAGGCCTTGGCGGACCAGTTCGCTGACGACGGGGTCGTGGTCGGACGGATCGACGACGACGGTGCCGTCGAGCGCGACGTTCGACCACACGTCGACCGGACTGCGCCGGGAGGTGGCGGGCAGGATGACGAGGGCGTAGCCGCGGGCCAGCGCGGCCGAGGTCGCGGCTCTGGCCATTTCCGCGAAGTACGCGAATTCGGTGAAGGTGAAAGGTTCATCCCCGTACGTCGTCACGGTCAGGCCGATCAGGCCCGACTTGCCGGTACGGAGCGTTCGGGCCGCCGCGGAGGGCCGGTAGCCCAGCCGTTCGGCGACCTCGCGGACATGGCGTCGGGTGGCGTCCGGGAGCCGGCCCTTGCCGTTGAGTGCGTCGGAGACAGTCGTGATGGAGACACCGGCGGCGGCGGCGACGTCTCTGATACCCGCTCGGCTCTGCCGGTTGCCCCGGCGGGCGGTCTCCGCTCGGCTCACCTGGTGGTTCCCTGCTGCTGTCATGGCGAGCCGATAGTAGGGCTCATGGGGGTGGGTAGTGCGGACGCATATTCACGCGTTGACAGGCACGTTTCTGCATGGTCGTACTTCGTCAACTGCCTTGGATTATAAGGGCGTTGGCGGGATTCGAGGTGGACGGTCCCTTGTCGTCGCGCACCGGCCTGCCAAATGGACGATGTCTCGAAGAGGTCTCAACTCACCTTCACGGGTGATGCGCGCCACGGCGCGAGCCACCGGCGCGCGCCACGGAGAAGAGCGCTCCCCCCTCGCCGTGCGCCTGAGGGGGCGGATTCCGCCGACCCATTCGCAGCGGCGCTGAATCCTCATAAGGTGAGGAGTATTGAAGTCAGGTTGTTCAGGCTGTTCGGTCTGTCCATCAATCTGTCCAGGTGTGCCAGCACGTTGTTCAGGTGTCCAAGAGGAGGACTGCGGTGAGCGAGACGAGCCCGAGGCTGCGAGCCGAGCTGGAGGGCATCCCCACGTACAAGCCGGGGAAGCCTGCCGCCGCGGAGGGTCCGGTGGCCTACAAGCTGTCCTCGAACGAGAACCCCTACCCGCCGCTGCCGGGCGTCATGGAGAGTGCGCTCGCCGCCGCGGGGACGTTCAACCGCTACCCCGACATGGCGTGCACGGGCCTGATGAGCGAACTCGCCGACCGCTTCGGGGTCCCGGTGTCGCACGTGGCGACGGGCACCGGTTCCGTCGGCGTCGCGCAGCAGCTGATCCAGGCCACGTCGGGCCCGGGGGACGAGGTCATCTACGCCTGGCGGTCCTTCGAGGCGTACCCGATCATCACGCAGGTGAGCGGGGCCACGTCGGTGAAGGTGCCGCTCACGCCGGGGGACGTCCACGACCTGGACGCGATGGCCGAGGCCATCACCGACCGCACGCGGCTGATCTTCGTCTGCAACCCGAACAACCCGACCGGCACCGTGGTGCGCAGGGCCGAGCTCGAGCGGTTCCTCGACCGGGTGCCGAGCGACGTCCTGGTGGTGCTCGACGAGGCCTACCGCGAGTTCATCCGCGACCCCGAGGTGCCGGACGGCGTCGAGATCTACCGCGAGCGCCCCAATGTCGCCGTGCTGCGCACGTTCTCCAAGGCGTACGGCCTCGCCGGCCTGCGGGTCGGCTTCGCGATCGCCCATGAGCCGGTGGCGGCCGCCCTGCGCAAGACGGCCGTGCCCTTCGGCGTGAGCCAGCTCGCGCAGGACGCGGCGGTGGCCTCGCTGCGGGCCGAGGACGAGCTGATGGGCCGGGTCGGCTCGCTGGTCGCCGAGCGCACCCGGGTGGTCGAGGCGCTGCGCGGGCAGGGCTGGACGGTGCCGGAGACGCAGGCGAACTTCGTGTGGCTGCGGCTCGGGGAGCGTACGGCCGACTTCGCGGCGGCGTGCGAGCAGGCCGGCGTGGTCGTGCGGCCGTTCGCGGGCGAGGGGATGCGGGCCACGATCGGCGAGACCGAGGCCAACGACATCTTCCTCCAGGCGGCGGAGGCGTTCCGCAAGGAGCTGTAGCGCTGCGGGCGGCCGTGGTGCGGGTGGCTGCACTGCGGGCAGCCGTGCCGCGGGCAGCCGTGTGAGGAGGGGCCGGGAGCCGTTGGTTCCCGGCCCCTCCGTCGTATCCGTGTGAGGTTCCCGTCAGTAAGGGGGACCCCCTGGCAAGGGCCGGAACCGGTACGACATAATGCTTGTGAATGTGAACGCGTTCACAAGCGTGTCCCGGTTGGTCCCAAGGTAAGTGGGATTAAAAGGGCAAACTGCCGATGGGATCACGGCCGTAAGGAGAAGTCGACGTGGATCTGGCTCTGGCGCCCGAGACCTTGGCGCGATGGCAGTTCGGCATCACCACCGTCTACCACTTCCTGTTCGTGCCCCTGACGATCTCCCTGGCCGCTCTCACGGCGATCCTGGAGACGGCCTGGGTGCGCACGGGCAAGGAGCACTACCTCAGGGCGACCAAGTTCTGGGGAAAGCTGTTCCTGATCAACATCGCGATGGGTGTCGTCACCGGCATCGTCCAGGAGTTCCAGTTCGGCATGAACTGGTCCGACTACTCGCGCTTCGTCGGTGACGTCTTCGGGGCGCCGCTGGCCTTCGAGGCGCTCATCGCCTTCTTCTTCGAGTCGACCTTCATCGGCCTGTGGATCTTCGGCTGGGACAAGCTCCCGAAGAAGCTCCACTGCGCCACGATCTGGATCGTCTCCATCGGGACCGTCCTGTCGGCGTACTTCATCATCGCCGCCAACGCCTTTATGCAGCACCCGGTCGGCTACAAGATCGTGGAGCGGGACGGCACCAAGCGCGCTGAGCTCACCGACTTCTCGAAGGTGCTCTTCCAGGAGACGACGCTGGTCAACTTCTTCCACGTCATCTCGGCGGCGGTCCTGGTCGGCGGCGCCTTCATGACCGGCATCGCGATCTTCCACCTGCGCAAGAAGCAGCACATCCGCACCATGCGGATGTCGATGCGGCTCGGTCTGGTCACCGCGTTCGTCGGCACCCTGCTCACCGTGGTCAGCGCCGACACCCTCGGCAAGGTCATGTACGAGCAGCAGCCGATGAAGATGTCGGCCGCCGAGGCGCTGTGGGAGTCGGAGAAGCCGGCGCCGTTCTCGCTCTTCGCCTACGGCGACGTGTCCAAGGGGCACAACGACGTGGCGATCGAGATCCCCGGAATACTGTCCTTCCTCGCCAAGAACAACTTCAGCGCGGAGATCCCCGGCATCAACGACCTGAACAAGGAGGCGCAGGAGAAGTACGGGCCCGGTGACTACCGGCCCAACATCCCCACCGCCTACTGGTCCTACCGCTGGATGATCGGCTTCGGCGGGGTCTCGATGGCCCTGTGCACCGCCGGGCTCTGGCTCACGCGGAAGAAGTTCTGGCTCGCTCCGGAGCACCGCACGGGCGCCGACGACATCCCGAAGCTCATGCTCACCAAGAACAAGGAGCTGGCGCCGAAGCTGGGCACCTGGTGGTGGCGGCTCTCGCAGTGGACGCTGATCTTCCCCCTCATCGGCACCGCCTGGGGCTGGATCTTCACCGAGACCGGGCGGCAGCCCTGGGTGGTCTACGGCGTCCTGAAGACCAGGGACGCGGTCTCGCCGGGGGTCTCGCAGGGTGAGGTGATCACCTCGCTGGTCGTCTTCACCGCCATCTACGCGATCCTCGCCGTGATCGAGGTGAAGCTGCTGCTCAAGTACATCAAGCAGGGCCCGCCGGAGCTCACCGAGGCCGACCTGAACCCGCCCACCAAGATCGGCGGTCCCGGCTCCGGCTCGGGTTCCGATGACGGCACCGACGCCGACGCCGACCGGCCCATGGCCTTCTCGTACTGAGGGAGTTGATCGACATGGAACTTCACGACGTCTGGTTCGTGCTGATCGCAGTCCTGTGGATCGGCTACTTCTTCCTGGAGGGCTTCGACTTCGGCATCGGCGTCCTCACCAAGCTGCTCGCCCGTGACCGGACCGAGAAGCGGGTGCTCATCAACACCATCGGCCCCGTCTGGGACGGCAACGAGGTGTGGCTGCTCACGGCGGGCGGCGCGACCTTCGCCGCCTTCCCCGAGTGGTATGCGACGCTCTTCTCCGGCTTCTATCTGCCGCTCCTGATCATCCTGCTCTGCCTGATCGTGCGTGGCGTGGCCTTCGAGTACCGGGCCAAGCGCCCCGAGGAGAAGTGGCAGCGCAACTGGGAGCAGGCCATCTTCTGGACCTCGCTGATCCCGGCGGTCATGTGGGGCGTGGCCTTCGCCAACATCACGCGCGGCGTGAAGATCGACGCCCACAAGGAGTACGTGGGCAACTTCTGGGACCTGCTGAACCCGTACTCGATCCTGGGCGGCCTGGTCACCCTGACGCTGTTCACCTTCCACGGCGCGGTCTTCGCCGCGCTCAAGACGGTGGGGGACATCCGGATGCGGGCGCGGAAGCTGGCGCTCGTGCTCGGTCTGGTGACCGCCGTCCTGGCGCTCGGGTTCCTGGTCTGGACGCAGGCGGACAACGGCGACGGCAAGAGCCTGGTCGCGATGGTCGTGGCCGTGGTCGCGCTGGTCGGCGCCATCGGGGCGATCGAGATGGGGCGCGAGGGCTGGTCGTTCGCGCTCTCGGGCCTCACGATCGCCGCGGCCGTCGCGATGCTCTTCCTGACGCTCTTCCCGAACGTCATGCCGTCCTCGCTGAACGAGGAGTGGAGCCTCACGGTCACCAACGCCTCGTCGAGTCCCTACACCCTGAAGATCATGACCTGGTGTGCGGGCATCGCGACGCCGGTCGTGCTGCTCTACCAGTCGTGGACCTACTGGGTGTTCCGCAAGCGGATCGGGACGCAGCACATCGCGGACGCCGCGCACTGAGTCCCGGTGGATGCCGTGCACCGAGCACTCGGCGGATCCCCTTCCCTGAGTGCTCGGTGGCTGACGAGCACTGAGTTCTCCGCTCGCTGATCTCTTCGGAGGGTGTGTTTCACGTGAAACCAATCGACCCGCGTCTTGTCCGGTACGCCCGTGCCACCCGGTTCTTCCTCGCCGCGGTGGTGGTCCTCGGCATCGCCGGGGCGGGTCTGGTCATCGCTCAGGCGATGCTCATCGCCGAGATCGTGGTCGGGGCCTTCCAGAAGGGGCTCGCTCCCGGTGATCTGACGACGCCACTCCTGCTGCTCGTGCTGGTCGCCGCGGGGCGGGCGCTGGTCGCCTGGCTGACCGAGCTCGCGGCGCACCGGGCGAGCGCGGCGGTGAAGTCGGAGCTGCGGGGACGGCTGCTCGACCGGGCGGGGCAGCTGGGTCCCGGGTGGCTGAGCGGTCAGCGGACCGGTTCGCTGGTGTCGTTGGCCACGCGGGGCGTGGACGCCCTGGACGACTACTTCTCGCGCTATCTGCCGCAGCTGGGGCTCGCGGTGGTGGTCCCGGTGGCGGTGCTCGCGCGGATCGTCACCGAGGACTGGGTGTCGGCGGCGATCATCGTCGTGACGCTGCCGCTGATCCCGGTCTTCATGATCCTGATCGGCATGGCGACGCAGAACCGGATGGACCGCCAGTGGCGGCTGCTTTCGCGTCTGTCGGGGCACTTCCTGGACGTGGTGGCGGGACTGCCGACCCTGAAGGTGTTCGGGCGCGCGAAGGCGCAGGCCGAGTCGATCCGGCAGATCACGGGCGAGTACCGGCAGGCGACGATGCGTACGCTGCGCATCGCCTTCCTGTCGTCGTTCGCGCTGGAACTCCTCGCGACGCTGTCCGTGGCGCTGGTCGCGGTGACCACCGGGATGCGGCTCGTCCACGGGGACATGGATCTCTACGTGGGTCTGGTCATCCTGATCCTCGCGCCCGAGGCGTATCTGCCGCTGCGCCAGGTCGGTGCGCAGTACCACGCGGCGGCGGAGGGGCTCTCGGCCGCCGAGGAGATCTTCGAGGTCCTGGAGGCTCCGGTGCGGGTCACCGGGGACGCGCCGGCGCCCGCGGGGGCGTTGAGCGTGGAGGGCGTGACGGTCCGGTATCCGGGGCGGTCCGCGGACGCGGTCTCCGGGGTGTCGTTCGCGGTGGAGCAGGGCGAGACCGTGGCTCTGGTCGGGCCCAGCGGGGTGGGCAAGTCGACGCTCCTGGACGTGATCCTGGGGTTCGTCGAGCCTGCCGAGGGGCGGGTGCGCGTCGGGGGCGTCGACCTGGCCGGGGTCGCGCCGGAGCGGTGGCGGGAGCGGATCGCCTGGGTTCCGCAGCGGCCGCACCTGTACGCCGGGTCCATCGCGGAGAACGTACGGCTCGCCCGGCCTGACGCGGACGACGCTTCCGTACGGGAGGCGCTGGAGTCGGCGGGGGCCTGGGAGTTCGTCTCCGCGCTGCCGGCCGGCGTGCAGACGCCGCTCGGGGAGGACGGTGCCGGTCTGTCCGCGGGGCAGCGGCAGCGGCTCGCCCTGGCGCGGGCGTTCCTGGCCGACCGGCCCGTGGTGCTGCTGGACGAGCCGACCGCGGCGCTGGACGGCGAGACCGAGGCCGGGGTCGTCGAGGCGGTCCGGCGGCTGGCCGTGGGGCGGACCGTGCTGCTGGTCGTGCACCGGCCGGCGCTCCTCGCGGTGGCGGACCGGGTCGTACGGCTCCACGCCCCCGCCCCCGCCGACGGTGCCGCGCGCGAGCCGAGGGCCGTGGTGGGCGCCCCGCGGGGTGCCGACACTGACGCGGCTGTGGGGCAGCCGGAGCAGGCGGCGGGCGCCGTGGTGCCCGTTGCGCGGAGCCCCCGCGGTGACGTCCTGGCCCGGGTGCGGGGTGCCGCGCAGGCGCGCAAGGGCAAGCTCGCGCTGGCGCTGCTGCTCGGCGCCCTCGCGATCGGCAGCTCCGTGGGGCTGATGGCCACCTCGGGGTGGCTGATCAGCCGGGCGTCGGAGCAGCCGCCGGTGATGTACCTGATGATCGCCGTGACGGCGACCCGCGCCTTCGGCATGGGCCGGGCCGTGTTCCGTTACGCGGAGCGCCTCGTCTCGCACGACGCCGTCCTGCGGATGCTGGCCGACACCCGCGTGGCCGTCTACCGGCGTCTTGAGCGCCTCGCCCCGGCCGGGCTGGGGAAGACCCGCCGCGGTGACCTGCTCTCCCGCCTGGTGGCCGACGTGGACGCCTTGCAGGACTACTGGCTGCGCTGGCTGCTTCCCGCGTCGGCCGCCGCCGTCGTGGGCGCCGGAGCCGTCGGCTTCACCGCCTGGCTGCTGCCGGAGGCGGGCGCCGTCCTCGCCGTCGGCCTGCTCCTGGCCGGGGTGGGCGTGCCGTTGCTCTCCGGGGCCGTCGCCCGCCGGGCCGAGCGCAGGCTCGCTCCCGCGCGCGGGGTGCTGGCCACGCGCGTGGCCGACCTGCTCACCGGCACCGCCGAGTTGACGGTCGCGGGCGCGCTGACCCGGCGTACGGCCAAGGCGAAGGAAGCCGACGCCGAGCTGACCCGGATCGCCTCGCGGACGGCCACGGCCACCGCGCTCGGCGACGGGCTCGGCGCGCTCGTCACCGGTCTCACCGTGGCCGCCGCCGCACTCGTCGGCGTACAGGCGCTGTACGACGGACGGCTCAGCGGCGTCGCGCTCGCCGTCGTCGTCCTCACTCCGCTCGCCGCCTTCGAGGCGGTCCTCGGGCTGCCGCTCGCCGTGCAGTACCGCCAGCGCGTCAGGAAGAGCGCCGAGCGTGTCTACGAGGTCCTCGACGCCCCCGAGCCCGTACCGGAGCCCGCCGTCCCCGCGCAGGCCCCGCCGACGCCTTTCCCGCTCCGCCTCGAAGGGCTGCACGCCCGGTACGAGGGGCAGGACCGGGACGCGCTCGCGGGCGTCGGTCTGACGCTGGAGCGCGGTCGGCGCATCGCGGTGGTCGGCCCTTCGGGCTCCGGCAAGACGACGCTCGCCCAGGTGCTGCTCCGCTTTTTGGGGACGGGCGGAGGGACGTACCGCCTGGGCGGCACGGACGCGGCCACGCTGGACGGCGACACCGTGCGCGAACTCGTCGGGCTCTGCGCGCAGGACGCGCACGTCTTCGACAGCTCCGTACGCGAGAACCTGCTCATCGCGCGCAAGGGCGCCGGCGACGACGAACTGCGCGGCGCCCTGGAGCGGGCCCGCCTCCTGGAGTGGACCGACTCGCTGCCCGAGGGGCTCGACACCATGGTCGGCGAGCACGGGGCCCGGCTCTCCGGAGGCCAGCGGCAGCGCATCGCCCTGGCCCGCGCGCTGCTCGCCGACTTCCCCGTCCTCGTCCTGGACGAGCCGGCCGAACACCTCGACCTGCCGACCGCCGACGCCCTCACCGCCGACCTCCTGGCCGCCACCGAGGGCCGCACGACGCTGCTCATCACCCACCGGCTCGCCGGGCTCGACGCGGTGGACGAGGTGATCGTCCTGGACGCCGGGCAGGTGGTGCAGCGCGGCGCGTACGCGGATCTCGTCCTGGTGGAGGGGCCGCTGCGGCGGATGCGGGAGCGTGAGCGGGCGGCGGACCTGCTGGTGACGGCGGCGGGATAGGCGAGGCGGTGGCACGGGGGACGGCGCCGGGCGGATGACGGCGGTGGGACGGGTGAGGGCGGTGGGGGCAGGGGCGCGGGAGCGTGCCCCGACTTTCCTCGCCAAATAGGACTAACTACTCTCAAAGGCATGTCAGCCCCCTCGGCCTCCGCCGCCTCACCGCCACCCGACGGCACATCGGACCCGATCGCAGCGGCGAAGCAGGCGACCCGCAGCCTTCAGGGGCTCTCCCCCGAGCTGACCGCGCGCGTGCCGCAGCTCCTCGAAGCGATGCGCTCCGTGGGCGCCGGGCTCGAACTGCACACCACGCTCGACCGCATCTGCGAGACGGCGGCCGAGCTCGCGGGTGCCCGCTACGCGGCGATCGGTGTCGTCTCCGAAGACGGCACGGGACTCTCCGACTTCGTCTACACCGGCATCGACGAGGAGACCGCCGAGCGCATCGGGCGCCTGCCCGACGGACACAAGGGGCTGCTCGGGGCCCTCATCCACCAGCCGGAGACCCTGCGCGTCGCGGACCTCTCGGCCGATCCGCGCTCGTGCGGCTTCCCGGCCCACCACCCGCCCATGCGGACCTTCCTCGGCGTACCCATCCGCGTCCAGGGCGAGATCTTCGGCAACCTCTACCTGACCGAGAAGCGGGACGGCGCCGACTTCAACGAGTACGACGTGCACATGGTCCGGGTCCTCGCCACGGAGGCGGGCATCGCCATCGGCAACGCGCGCCTCTACGAGGCCGCCACGCAGCGCGAGCGCTGGATCGACGGCTCCGTGGCGGTCACCACGGCGCTGCTCTCGGGCAGCGACGCGGAGGAGGCGCTCGCCGTCGTCGCCGAACAGGCCCGCCATCTCGCCGACTCGGCCGCCGGGATCGTCCTCCTGCCCGACGACGAGGGCGGCATGGAGATCGTCGCGGTCTCCTCGGACGAACCCTCCGGGATGCTCGGCGTGACCGTCCCCCCGGAGAGCCGCATCATCACCGACCTGCTCGCCGGGGACTCCGTGTTCCTCGACGACGCGGCCACCGACCCGCGCGTCCTGACCGACCTGGCCCGGGACTACGGCCCCGTCATGATGCTGCCGCTCCAGAGCGACGGCCGCGTCATGGGGACGCTCGTCACGCCACGCGCGCGTGGCGCACGGCCGTTCAGCGAGACCGAGCGGACCCTCGCCACCCAGTTCGCCTCGCAGGCCGCGCTCGCCCTGATGATGGCCGAAGCTCAGCGCGACCGGGAACGGCTCGCGGTGTACGAGGACCGCGACCGCATCGCGCGGGACCTGCACGACCTCGTGATCCAGCGCCTGTTCGCCACCGGCATGATGCTGGAGAGCGCCCAGCGCAGATCCGTCGTGCCCGAGGTGCAGACGGGCGTGGGCAAGGCCGTCGACGAACTGGACGTGACGATCCAGGAGATCCGTACGGCGATCTTCGCCCTTCAGCAGGGCCCGGCCGAGGCGCCCTCCGGGCTGCGCACACGGGTCCTGCGTGAGATCAACATGGCCGCCGTACCGCTCGGCTTCAAGCCCTCGCACCACTTCGTGGGGCCCGTCGACACCGTGGTCGGCGAGCTCACCGGCAAGAACCTCATCGCGGCCCTGCGCGAGGCGCTGTCCAACGCGTTCCGGCACGCGCACGCGGACCGGATCGACGTCGTCGTGGACGCGACGGTGATCCTGCCCGACGGGCAGCAGGGCGTGCGCCTGACGGTCTCGGACGACGGGGTCGGCATCGCGGAGGGCGGCCGGCGCAGCGGACTGAAGAACCTCAAGAGGCGTGCGGAGTCGCTCGGCGGGGACAGTTGGTACGGCCCCGGCATCGGGGAGGACGGCGGCGGTACGGCGGTGGTGTGGCAGGCGCCTTACTGAGCCGCCTGCCGGGGGTCCCTGTTCGGCCGTACGGAAGTGGGCTGTTCGGGGCACCGGTTGCCCCGGGTGTACGAGTCGGGCAGGACCCGGAGAGGGCCGCAGGGCAACGATCCCTGACATGCCTTTGAGCCACCGCGGTACCTCTCACCCGCTCGTCGCCGTGACGGTATTGCTGTGCGCGTTCCTGTGTCCCGCCCCCGCCGGTGCCTCCGAAGGCCCGGACACGAGCGCCGAAGTGGCCCGCCTCTACGAGGAGGCTTCCGCGGCGACCGCGCGCTACGAAGCGGGCCGGCACGCCGCCAAGGAGCAGCGCGCGAAGGTCCGGAAACTGGACCGACTCCTCACCAAGGAGCAGGCCGCGGTCGACGTGCTGCACGCGGACCTCGGCCGGATGGCCAGCGCGCAGTACCGCAACGGCGGCGACCTCCCCCAGACCGCCCAGCTCCTGCTCGCCGACAGTCCGGAGGAGCTGATCCGTGGTCAGCGGCTCCTGGGCCAGGCGGATCTGGCCGTCACCCACGCCGTGAGCAAGACCCAGCAGGCGGCCGCCAGGCTCTCGGACGCCAAGCACAGCGCGGACCGCGCCAAGCGCGCCCTCGACCGCCGCAACGCGACCCTCACCCGGCTGAAGCGGACCATCGAGAGCAAGCTGGCGTCGGCGCAGTGGACCCTTCAGGGCGAGGCCGACCGGTCGGTCGCGGCCGGCAAGTGCCGGGGTGCCGTACGCCTGGATCAGCCGGAGTCGCACTCCACGCGCGCGTGGACGTCGCCCGTGGAGACGTACGAGCTGTCGGCGGGGTTCGACAGCGCGGGTGAGCGCTGGTCGCACCGGCATACCGGGCAGGACTTCGCGGTCGGCATCGGGGCGCCGGTACGGGCGGTGGGCGCGGGCCGGGTGGTGTCCGTGTCGTGCGGGGGCGGCTTCGGCATCGAGGTCGTGGTGGAGCACAAGGGCGGCTACTACACGCAGTACGCGCACCTGGCCGCCGTCACCGTCGACCAGGGGGAACGGGTGGACCCCGGCCAGTGGGTCGGGCAGGCGGGCACCACGGGCAACTCGACGGGGCCGCACCTGCACTTCGAGGTGCGGCTCACGCCGTATCTGGGGTCGGGCGTGGATCCCGTCCCGTGGCTGGAGGACCGGGGGGTGCGGCTCTGAGCCGTACCGGTTCTTCTGCCGCTTTTCCTGCGCCCGTTCCTCTTACGGCCTCGGCCCCTACTGCTCCCGCTGCTCCTGCTGCTCGCTCAGGATTCGCTCGATGACGACTGCGACGCCGTCCTCGTTGTTGGCGACCGTGCGTCCCGAAGCGGCGGCGAGCACGTCCGGGTGCGCGTTGCCCATCGCGTACGACGTGCCCGCCCAGCTGAGCATCTCGATGTCGTTCGGCATGTCCCCGAAAGCGACGACCTCCTCGGGCGTGATGCCGCGCTCGGCGCAGGACAGCGCGAGGGTGCTGGCCTTGGAGACGCCGGGGCCGCTGATCTCGAGCAGGGCGCTCGGGCTGGAGCGGGTGATCTCGACCTGGCCGCGCACGGCCTCGCGGGCCACGGCCAGGAACGCGTCGGGCGCGATCTCGGGGTGGAAGGCGAGGACCTTCAGGATCGGCTGGGTCGCGTTCTCGGAGTCCTCGCCGAGGAGCTTCTCCGCGGGGGCGACGCTCTCGCCGGGCTCCAGGTGCAGCGGCGGGTACGTCGGCTCGTGGTGCAGTCCGCCGGTCCGCTCGACCGCGAAGGACGTGCCGGGGGCCGCCGCGCGCAGCAGCCGGACGACGTCGAGGGCGTCCTCGCGCCGCAGCTCCCGCACCTTCACGAAGCGGTGGCCGCCCGATCCGTCGTGCAGGTCCACGACGGCGGCGCCGTTGCCGCAGATGGCGAGGCCGTGGCCGTGCACGTGGGAGCTGACGACGTCCATCCAGCGGGCCGGGCGGCCGGTCACGAAGAAGACCTCGATCCCCTCCCGCTCGGCGGCGGCGAGTGCGGCGACGGTGCGGTCGGACACGGACTTGTCGTCCCGCAGGAGGGTGCCGTCCAGGTCCGTGGCGATCAGCCGAACCTTGGGCCGGTGCAGGGCGGAGACGGCCGGGGTCCTGGGCCGTGGGGTAGCTGAGGTCACGCCATCGATTGTCCCGCACATACGTGCACGGGCGTGCGCTGGGGCGCACATCTGAGTGCCTTTATGCCTCTGCCGTGCTGCCGCCCAGCTGGACCAGAGCCTCCGTGGCGATCCGCTCGAAGACCTTTTCGTCGGCCGCGAAATCCGTTCCCGGCAGCGGCCAGTGCAGCACGATCTCGTTGAAGCCCAGCTCAGCGTGGTTGCCGGCGAAGTCCACGAAGGCGTCGAAGGAGTCCAGGGGGCGGTCCGGCGTGAATCCGGTGAGCAGGATCTTGTCGAGTTCGGCGGCGTCCCGGCCGAGGGAGTCGCAGGCCGCGGTGAGCTTGTCGATCTGTCCGCGGATGGCTTGAAGTGATTGCTCCGGGGTGCCGTTCTCGAAGAGTTTCGGGTCGCCCGTGGTCACCCAGGCCTGTCCGTGGCGCGCGGCGAGCTTCATGCCGCGCGGTCCGGTGGCGGCGACCGCGAAGGGCAGCCGGGGGCGCTGGACGCAGCCGGGGATGTTCCGGACCTCGGACGCGGAGTAGTGGTCGCCCTCGTACGAGACGACGTCTTCGGTGAGGAGGCGGTCGAGCAGCGGCAGGAACTCGCCGAAGTGATCGGCCCGCTCGCGCGGGGTCCAGGGCTCCTCGCCGGGCTTGAGCAGCGCGGTGGCGTCGAAGCCGTTGCCACCCGCGCCGATGCCGAGGGTGATCCGGCCGTCGGACACGTCGTCCAGGGTGATCAGGTCCTTGGCGAGGGTCACCGGGTGCCGGAAGTTCGGCGAGGTCACCAGGGTGCCCAGGCGCAGCCGGTCGGTGGCGGCCGCGGCGGCGGTCAGGGTCGGCACCGCGCCGAACCAGGGCCCGTCGCGGAAGGTCCGCCACGAGAGGTGGTCATAGGTGTACGCGGTGTGGAATCCGAGCTCCTCGGCCCGCTGCCAGCGCTCCTTGCCCCCTTCGTGCCAGCGGCGGACGGGCAGGATCACGGTGCTCAGACGCAGACGCGGACTCATGGATCAGAGCGTACGTCCTGCGGCCCCCTCGGGCTTTCACCGGAACCTGCTGCTCAGCCGGGGGGAGGGACGGCCTCGGGAGGGACGGCCATGGGTCGCATGTCAGTGTGCTTCCGGGGGCGGGAAGCGGAGGTAGCCGGGGGGCACGGCGGCGGTGAGCCAGACGCCGTTGGCACTGACCTGGAACGCATGGCCGTCGCGGTGCATCGCGCCCGCGTCGACGCCGAGCACGACCGGTCGTCCGCGCCGGGCGCCGACGCGGGTGGCGGTCTCGCGGTCGGGCGAGAGGTGCACGGCATGGCGGTTCATGGGCCGCAGGCCTTCGGCGCGGATCGCGGCGACGGCGCGGGCGACCGTGCCGTGGAAGAGGTACGGGGGCGGGACCGCCGGAGGCAGCGCGAGGTCGACGTCGACGGAGTGGCCCTGACTGGCGCGGATCCGGCCGTCCTCGACGGCGAAGCGCTGTTTGTCGTTCGCGGCCACCACGTGCTCCAGCTCGGCGCGGGTGAAGCGGAAACCGTGGGCCGCGGCTGCCTCGATGAGCGCGTCGATCTCCACCCAGCCGCTCTCGTCGAGCGTGAGTCCGATTCTCTCCGGCTGATGGCGCAGGTGCTTGGAGAGGTATTTCGACACCTTCACCGTGCGTCGCTCGCCCGCCGCGTCTTCGGAGGGGGCTTCTCTATTCATCCATTCAGCCTCGCTCCGGAGCGTTCTCCCCGCACTTGATTTTCGTCCACCGACTTTTCATCCATCACTTTTCGTCCACAGGTTTGATCCACAGCCAAGTCCAGTTATCCACAGGGGAATTGGCGATTCTGTGGACAACGGCCAGACAATTTAACCCTTTTGATCAACAGAGGCCTTATTGCCATGACTTGCCGCTAGTGCGTCCAATGTCCTGGCCTGCACTTCGCGTTCAGTGGCCGCAGCGATGAACGCAGCGGCGTTGTCCCGGCCAACAAGCGCCTCCACGGCCTGCATTGTTGCCGCGGGCAGCGTCACCGGAAGCGGCTCGTTCGTGCGGAGGGCCGCCTGGCCCGAAGCGAGATGCTGCTGGAGGTGGCGCGTGGCGAACAGGCGCATGGCACGCGCCAATTCGGCATCCACGGACTGCTGTGCGAGCGGCCGCAACCGCCGGACGAGAGCCGCCGCCTCGGCAGCATCCGCCTCGCTCGGCGGATGATGGTCGAGATAGCGCGCGAAGACGTGCTCGGTGGTGAACTCCAGGAAACGAGCCGCTATGTGCTCGACCTGCCCCCTCAACTCCCTGAGATGGCCCGAGATGGCGGACAGTGGAACTCCGGCGGCGTGCAACTCCACCGCGACCGACAGTTCTTGAGGGCTCGGCACCAGGAATTCGTCGTCATGGCCCGGCATCGGCTCCAGCACACCGAGCGCGATCGCGTCGGCCACCGCCGCCTCGTCGGGCTCTCCGCCGAACGCCGCGTCCAGCTCGGCCCGGGTCATCCGGTCGGCCTTCTCGTCCGTCCAGGGTCCGCCCACCTCGGCAGCCAGCCCCAGGACACCGCCGAGCCCCCGGCCGGCGTCCCAGGCCTCCAACAGCTCCTTGATGGACGCCAGGGTGTATCCCCGGTCGAGCAGATCGGCTATCTGCCGCAGGCGCGCCAGATGCGTCTCGCCGTAGACGTTGGCCCGGCCGCGCCGCTCCGGCCGGGGGAGCAGACCGCGGTCCTGGTAGGCCCGGATCGTACGCACCGTGGCACCGCTGTGGTGCGCCAGATCCTCGATGCGGTACTCCACGGGCCGGTACTCGGCGGCGCGCTGGTCCGCCGTTCTGTGCTCGGCGGGGTGCTGAACCCGGTGCTGTTGCTCGGCGGTGTGCTGCCCCGGGGGCTGTTGCTCGGCAGCGGCATCCTGACCCGCCGGTCCGTGCTCGGTGCCGTGGGTGTCCAGCGGCTTCTGCCCGGTGCCGTGGTGGTCCACCGATCTCTGCCCGGCGCCCGACTGCTCGTCCACGCTCCCCGCCTCCGTAAACCCTCGTCCTAGGCGATGGCCGCTCGGCCGACCGCAGCAGCCGCTGCCCGTGCCGCGGGTGACACCGCCAGATAATCGACGGCCTTGCGCAACGAGCCTTCCTGCGAGGGATGGTACGACCGCCGCAGATAGCGGGGTATGGCCGCTCCGAGCTCTCGCCACGACGGCAGCAGGCCCTTGCCGACGGCCTTGTTGTGCTCGGCCAGGGAGTAGCGAGCGCGGCCCGCGAGCTGCGGGTCCCTGCGCATCAGATAGGCGGTGCCCCAGATCCAGAGGTACAGCATCACGGGCGCCGTGACCGTCATGCCCGCCATGCGGCGCGCATAGCGGGGCAGGCCTTCGCCGCCGCAGTGCTGGTACATGTCGAAGGCGACCGAGCGATGCTCGACCTCCTCCGCGCCGTGCCAGCGCAGCAAGTCGAGCATGACCTCGTCGGCGTCCGCCGCGTCCAGGCCCTCGGCGTGCAGCACCCAGTTCCCCAGGACCGCCGTGAACTGCTCGATCGCCGCGACGACCGCGAGGCGGAAGCGCAGCCACTCCTGCGTCGGTATCGGAGCACCCAACGGAGGCTGCTCGCCGAGGAGTTTCTCGAAGAGAAAGTCGACGTACTTGGTGAACCCGGCGGTGTCCAGCCGCTGGGCCGCCAGGTGGTCGAGCACGTGCGCGTGCTGCACGCTGTGCGTGGCCTCCTGGCCCATGAACCCCTTGACGTCCTTCAGCAGCACCGGGTCGGTGACGAGGGGCAGGCCTTCCTTGAAGACCCTCACGAACCACCGCTCCCCCGCGGGGAGAAGCAGATGCAGCACGTTGATCACGTGGGTCGCGGTGGGCTCGTCCGGTATCCAGTGCAGCGGCGTCCGCTCCCAGTCGAACGAGACCCGCCGCGGCACGATCGAGTAGTGCTCCTCGGTGCCCTCGCCGGTGCTCTTGTCCGTACTCACAGCGGCGGCTCCAATCGGGCGATCGCCCGCAGGGCCCTGGGCGTGAAGCGGGACATGAGGTGGGCGCCCCGGGCCTCCGGCGTGACCGGGACCACGGCCTGGTTCTTCACGACCGCGCGCAGGATCGCGTCGGCGACCTTCTCCGGCGGGTAGTTCCGCAGGCCGTACAGGCGCGAGGTCTTCTTCTGGCGGCGCTTCTCCTCCTCGGCGTCGACACCGGCGAAGTGCGTGGTCGCCGTGATGTTCGTGTTCACGAAGCCCGGGCATATCGCGGAGACCCCGATGCCCTGGCCCGCCAGCTCCGCGCGCAGGCACTCGCTGAGCATCAGGACCGCGGCCTTGGAGGTGCTGTAGGCGGGCAGCGCCTTGGAGGGCTGATACGCCGCAGCGGACGCGGTGTTGACGATGTGGCCGCCCTGGCCGCGCTCGGCCATCTGCTTGCCGAAGAGCCGGCAGCCGTGGATCACGCCCCACAGATTGACGTCGAGGACCTTCTTCCAGTCCTCGGCGCTCGTGTCGAGGAACGAGCCGGAGAGACCGATCCCCGCGTTGTTCACCAGGACATCGACGATGCCGTACTCCCTGGCGACCTTCTCGGCGAGCTTCTCCATGGCCTGCTCGTCGGTGACGTCGACCGTCTCTCCCCAGGCTTCGGGGGCGCCGACCAGACGGGACATCTCGGCCGTGCGCGCGGCGCTCTCCGCGTCCCGGTCGACGGCCACGACGCGTGCGCCCGCCTCGGCGAACGCGAACGCGGTGGCCCGGCCGATGCCGCTGCCCGCGCCCGTGACCAGGACCAGCTGGCCGCCGAAGCGATCGGCGTGCTTTCCCGTGGCCTGCCTGTCGTTGGCGGGGACACCGTCTTCGTTGCCGGTCACGAAGTCCGTGATCCACGCCGCCAGTTGGTCGGGCCGGGTGCGGGGCACCCAGTGCTTGGCCGGGATGGTGCGGCGCACCAGCTCCGGGGCCCACGTCTGAAGATCGTCGTAGATCCGCTCCGACAGGAAGATGTCGCCGGAGGGCGTGATGAGCTGCACGGGGGCGTGTGCGTAGGCGTCGGCGCGGGGCCTGCGCATCCGGGCGCGGATGTTGTCGCGGTAGAGCCAGGCTCCGTGCGCGGCGTCCGAGGGCAGCGACGAGGTCGGGTAGTCGCCCGACGGAATCTTCTCCACACGCTGGAGGATCTTCGGCCACTGCTTGCCGAGCGGTCCGCGCCAGGCGAGCTCGGGGAGCACCGGGGTGTGCAGCATGTACACATACCAGGACTTGGCGCCCTGGCCGAGGAGCTGGCCGACCTTGCGGGGGGTGGGCCGGGCGATCCGCTTCTTGATCCAGTGCCCGAGGTGGTCGAGCGAGGGCCCCGACATCGAGGTGAAGGACGCGATCCGGCCTTCGGTGCGCTTGACCGTCACGAACTCCCAGGACTGCACCGAACCCCAGTCGTGGCCGACCAGATGGACCGGCTTGTCCGGGCTCACCGCGTCGGCGACGGCCAGGAAGTCGTCGGTCAGCTTCTCCAGCGTGAAGCCACCGCGCAGCGGCTGCGGAGCAGTGGACTTCCCGTGGCCGCGCACGTCGTAGAGCACGACGTGGAAACGGTCGGCGAGGCGCTCGGCGACCTCCGACCAGACTTCCTTGGAGTCCGGATAGCCGTGCACGAGCAGCACCGTGGGCTGGCCCGGGTCGCCCAGCTCGGCGACGCACAGCTCCACACCGCCCGTGCGCACAAGGCGCTCGCGGGCGCCCTTGATCCCCTTGGTGGTTGCTCCCGTGATCATGCGGCGGCCCTCTCCTCAGCCCAGCGCCGCACATGCGGCAGATCGTCATCCAGCCAGAACGCGCTCTGTTCGGGATCCTTGGAGTCGGTGACGACCAGGATCTCCTCGAACTTCGCGCCCGTACCCCTGAACCCGAGGTGCGGTTCGACCGCCCAGAGCCCCGGCCGGGGCGGGTGGTCGGAGAATTTGTACGGCGACCAGAGCGGCGACCAGCCGTCCCGGTGGCCGTGGATCGCGTCGCTCGCCAACCCCTTCAAGGACTGTGTGCCGAAGCCGAAGACGTTCGGTGACAGCCTGCGCTCCTTGACGCGGTCGACCTTGTGGGCGATGACGCCGAAGGGATAGGCACGATGGCGGTTGGCATAGCCCTGGCGGACCATGAGCCGCTCCACGTCCTCATAGATCTCGCGCAGCGGCCGGCGCTCACGGACCTCGCGCAGGAGCAGCTCGCGATGCGCCTCCAAGTCGGCGAGGAGCTTGTCGTGCACGGGGTTGAGACCGAGACAGCCCGAATAGCCGATGTCCGCCGTATATCCCTTGTAGACCGGGGCCATGTCGAGGATGAACGGCATCCCCGGCTCAAGGCGCCGGTTGGTGGGGAAGAACTGAAGCGGTATCCGGAAGTTCACGAACGCCGTGCGGTCCCCGAACCAGGCGAAGGGCAGGTGGAACCAGTCCCGCACGCCCCGCTCCCGCAGCCACTCGCGCTGCATGCGGGCCGCCTCGCGCTCGGTCACCCCCGGCTTGAGCTGCGCCGCGACCGCCTCCGCGCATTCATACGCGAGGGTCTGCACTTCCCTGAACCCCCGCAGTTCCGCGGAGCGTTCGCCTGCCACTGCTGAGGTCATGCCACCGTCCGTCCGTGTCCGTCGTCGCCGTACGGCGTGTCCGGTCCATTGCAGTACGCGTCCGTAACTTGACACTGATGAATGTGACAATGCTCAGCGGCTACGTCAAGAGCTGCGGACGAGCCGGGCCCGACTCGGGGGGAACGTGCGGGACATTCCCCAGGGGGCGACCTCAGGACGACCCCTACGGGCCCGTAATACCGGAGAGTGAGGCGAGGACAGCACCCTGGTCTGACGCCCGATGTGGTCTGCGCCACTACCTTCGAATCGTGACTGTGATCGCGACCGAAAGCCTGAGCAAGCGGTTCCCGAGGGTGACCGCGCTTGACCGGCTCTCCATGGACATCGGGCCCGGTGTGACCGGACTCGTCGGAGCCAATGGAGCCGGCAAGTCCACACTGATCAAGATCCTGCTGGGTCTGTCCCCCGCCACGGAGGGCACCGCCGCCGTGCTCGGACTCGACGTCGCCACCAGTGGCGGCCAGATCCGCGAACGCGTCGGCTACATGCCGGAGCACGACTGCCTGCCGCCGGACGTCTCGGCCACCGAGTTCGTCGTCCACATGGCGCGCATGTCGGGGCTCCCGCCCACGGCGGCCCGCGAACGCACCGCGGACACCCTGCGACACGTCGGTCTCTACGAGGAGCGCTACCGCCCCATCGGGGGCTATTCGACAGGGATGAAGCAGCGCGTGAAGCTCGCGCAGGCCCTCGTCCACGACCCCGACCTGGTCTTCCTGGACGAACCGACCAACGGCCTCGATCCCGCCGGACGTGACGAGATGCTCGGCCTCATCCGCCGCATCCACACGGACTTCGGCATCTCCGTCCTGGTCACCTCGCATCTGCTCGGCGAGCTGGAGCGCACCTGCGACCACGTCGTCATCATCGACGGCGGCAAGCTCCTGCGGTCCAGCTCCACCACGGACTTCACCCAGACCACCACGACGCTGGCCGTCGAGGTGACGGACTCCGACGAACACCCCGACGGCACCCAGGCGTTCCGCGATGCGCTGCGGGGCCGCGGGGTCACCACCCACGAGGGCAGCGGCCTGCCCGGCGCGGGGCACACGGTGCTCCTCGAGGCGGACGGCGACGAGACGTACGACCTGGTGCGCGACCTCGTCGCGGACCTCGGGCTCGGCCTGGTCCGGATGGAACAGCGCAGGCACCACATCGCGGAGGTCTTCCAGACCGAGCAGACCGAGCAGACCGACCAGAGCGAACAGCCGGAGCAGCCAGAGCAGCCGGGACAGTCAAAAACGACCGGACAGCCCGGACAGTCCCGGCAGTCCGGCGAGGAAGCGCGGAAGGAGGCGGTCCGTCATGGCGGTTGAGCAGCCCCCGGCCCACGCCGGCGAACAGACCCAGATCCACAACATCGGCTATCGCAACTACGACGGCCCGCGCCTGGGCCGCGCCTACGCCCGCCGCTCGCTCTTCTCCCAGAGCCTGCGCGGGGCGTACGGACTGGGCCGCTCGGCCAAGTCCAAGGTCCTCCCGATGATCCTCTTCGCGGTGATGTGCGTCCCCGCCGCGATCATGGTGGCCGTCGCCGTGACCACGAAGGCGAACGACCTCCCCCTCGACTACACCCGCTACGCGATCGTTCTGCAGGCAGTCATCAGTCTCTTCCTGGCCGCACAGGCCCCCCAGACGGTCTCCCGCGACCTCCGCTTCAAGACCGTCCCCCTCTACTTCTCCCGCCCCATCGAGCACAGCGACTACGTACGCGCGAAGTTCGCCGCCATGGCGTCGGCGCTCTTCGTCCTCACGGCCGCCCCGCTGCTCGTCCTCTATGTGGGGGCGCTGCTCGCCAAGCTCGACTTCGCCGACCAGACCAAGGGCTTCGGCCAAGGCCTCGTCTCCGTGGCGCTGCTCTCCCTCCTCTTCTCCGGCATCGCCCTCGTCATCTCGGCCGTCACGCCCCGCCGAGGCTTCGGGATCGCCGCCGTCATCGCGGTGCTGACCATCAGCTACGGAGCGGTGTCCACGGTCCAGGCCATCGCCTACGAACAGGGCAGCACCGGTGCCATCGCCTGGCTCGGCCTCTTCTCGCCGATCACGCTCATCGACGGCGTGCAGACCGCTTTCCTCGGCGCCACCTCCGCCTTCCCCGGAGGGGAAGGCCCTTCGTCCGGCACGGGCGTGGTCTACGCGATCGTCGTCCTCGCCCTCATCGCCGGCTGCTACGGCGCGATGATGCGCCGCTACCGAAAGGTCGGGCTGTGACCACCATCAACATCGACCACGTCTCACGCTGGTTCGGGAACGTGGTGGCGGTCAACGACATCACGATGAACGTCGGCCCGGGCGTCACCGGCCTCCTCGGCCCGAACGGCGCGGGGAAGTCCACCCTCATCAACATGATGGGCGGCTTCCTCGCCCCCTCCACCGGCAGCGTCACCCTCGACGCCAGGCCGATCTGGCGCAACGAACAGATCTACAAGGACATCGGCATCGTCCCCGAGCGCGAGGCGATGTACGACTTCCTCACCGGACGTGAATTCGTCGTCGCCAACGCCGAGTTGCACGGCCTGGACGAGCGGGCCGCGCACAAGGCCCTCGCCACGGTCCAGATGGAGTACGCGCAGGACCGCAAGATCTCCACGTACAGCAAGGGCATGCGCCAGCGCGTGAAGATGGCCTCCGCCCTCGTGCACGAACCGTCCGTGCTCCTGCTGGACGAGCCGTTCAACGGCATGGACCCCCGTCAGCGCATGCAGCTGATGGACCTGCTGCGGCGCATGGGGGACGAGGGCCGCACGGTCCTCTTCTCCTCGCACATCCTCGAAGAGGTCGAGCAGTTGGCCTCGCACATCGAGGTGATCGTCGCGGGACGGCACGCCGCGAGCGGCGACTTCCGCAAGATCCGGCGCCTGATGACCGACCGCCCCCACCGCTACCTCGTGCGGTCCAGCGACGACCGCGCCCTGGCCGCCGCCCTGATCGCCGACCCGTCGACGGCAGGAATCGAAGTCGACCTCAAGGAAGGCGCCCTGCGCATCCAAGCCATCGACTTCGGACGCTTCACCACCCTGTTGCCACGCATCGCCCGCGATCACGACATCCGCCTCCTCACGGTCTCGCCCTCGGACGAGTCCCTCGAGTCGGTCTTCTCCTACCTCGTCGCGGCCTGAAGGGAGCATCGTGTACGACCCCACTGTCGCCCGGCTCACCTACCGGGCCCTGCTCGGCCGCCGCAGGGCGCTGATCCTCTTCGCCCTGCCCGTCCTCCTGGTCGTCATCGCCGCCGCGGTCCGCGGATTCAGCGGCGCCGACGACCAGGTCGCCTCCGACCTCCTCGGCGGCTTCGCGCTCGCCACGATGGTGCCGATCATCGGCGTCATCGCCGGTACCGGAGCCATCGGCCCGGAGATCGACGACGGCTCCGTCGTCTATCTCCTGTCCAAGCCGGTCAAGCGGCCCACGATCATCATCACCAAGCTCACCGTCGCCATCGCCGTGACCATGGCCTTCTCCGCGATCCCGACCTTCGTCGCGGGCATGATCCTGAACGGCAACGGCCAGCAGATCGCCGTGGCGTACACGATCGCCGCGCTGGTCGCCTCCATCGCGTACGCCGCGCTCTTCCTGCTCCTGGGCACCATCACCCGGCACGCGGTCGTCTTCGGACTCGTCTACGCCCTCGTGTGGGAGGCACTCTTCGGGTCGCTGGTCCCCGGGGCGCGCACGCTCAGCGTCCAGCAGTGGTCGCTCGCCGTCGCCCAGAAGACCGCGGGCGGCGACCTGGTCACCTCGGACGTCGGGCTGCCGGTCGCCACGGTGCTCCTCGTCGGCGTCACGGTCCTCGCCACCTGGTACGCCGGGCAGAAGCTCCGGTCGCTGACGCTGGCCGGGGAGGAGTGAATAATTCGGTGGCGGACCAACCGGGGGCGCGGGCACAGTAGATGTCGTCACCGCGCCATGACCCTGGCGCCCGCATACCGGGAGAGGAGCCGACGTGTCCTTCACCAGTCCGTCGAGTTCCCGGCAGGGCAGCCCGCGGCAGGTTCCGGAGTAGTTACTCACTCCGTCGAGCCCCGCCCACGGGGGAATGCCCGGGGCGGCCGCTTCGAGCGCGCACCTTCGCTGCGCGGGCCGCCCACCCACGTCGCACTGAGCCGGCCACCGAAGATCGGTGGCCGGCTCAGTGCGTGCGGGACGTGGTGTCCCGAGGATCAGCGGTCAGCAGCCGAGGAGCTTCTCCAGCACCACCGCGATGCCGTCGTCCTCGTTCGACGTCGTCACCTCGTCGGCGACCGTCTTGAGTTCCTCGTGGGCGTTGGCCATCGCCACGCCGTGCGCCGCCCAGCCGAACATCGGGATGTCGTTGGGCATGTCACCGAACGCGATCGTGTCCGCGGCCTTCGCGCCCAGGCGGCGGGCCGCCAGGGACAGTCCCGTCGCCTTGGAGAGGCCGAGCGGGAGCAGCTCGACGATTCCCTCGCCGGCCATCGTCACGCCGACCAGGCCACCCGCGACCTCACGCGCGACCGAGGCCAGCGCGTCGTCGCTCAGGCCCGGGTGCTGGACGTACACCTTGTTCAACGGGGCCGCCCACAGCTCGGCGACGTCCGTGAAAGGGACGGCGGGCAGCGGGCCGTCCTGCACCACGTACCCGGGGCCGACGATCACTTCGCCGTCGAGGCCGTCACGGCTCGCGGCGAGCGCCAGTGGGCCAATCTCCGCCTCTATCTTGGCGAGGGCGATCCCGGCCAGCTGCCGGTCGAGCGTGACCGACGTAAGCAGGCGGTGCTCGCCCGCGTGGTAGACCTGCGCGCCCTGCCCGCACACCGCAAGGCCGTCATAGCCCAGGTCGTCGAGGATGTGCCGGGTCCAGGGGACGGCACGGCCGGTGACGATGATGTGCGCGGCGCCCGCCGCGGTGGCCGCGGTGAGCGCGTCGCGCGTACGCGCCGAGACCGTGTCGTCGGAGCGCAGGAGCGTTCCGTCGAGGTCGGTCGCGACGAGCTTGTACGGGAAGGACGGCGTGACAGGAGCAGGGTGGCTCACTTGTTGATGGGCTCCAGGATCTCTCGTCCCCCCAGGTACGGACGCAGGACCTCGGGCACCCACACGGAGCCGTCGGCCTGCTGGTGGTTCTCCAGGAGGGCGACGATCGTGCGCGGGACGGCGCAGAGCGTGCCGTTCAGCGTCGCGACCGGCTGCATGACCTTCTTGCCGTCGCTGTTGTCGCGCATCCGGATCGACAGGCGGCGGGACTGGAAGGTGTCGCAGTTCGACGCGGACGTCAGCTCGCGGAACTTGCCCTGCGTCGGGATCCACGCCTCGCAGTCGAACTTGCGCGAGGCCGAGGAGCCCAGGTCGCCCGTGGCGACGTCGATCACCTGGAACGGCAGACCGAGACCGGTCAGCCACTGCTTCTCCCACTCCAGGAGCCGCTGGTGCTCGTTCTCCGCGTCCGCCGGGTCGACGTACGAGAACATCTCGACCTTGTCGAACTGGTGCACGCGGAAGATGCCGCGGGTGTCCTTGCCGTACGTGCCGGCCTCGCGGCGGAAGCAGGGCGAGAAGCCCGCGTACCGCAAGGGGAGCTTGTCGGCGTCGATGATCTCGTCCATGTGGTAACCGGCGAGCGCGACCTCGGAGGTGCCGACCAGGTAGTAGTCGTCCTTCTCCAGGTGGTAGACGTTCTCGGCGGCCTGGCCGAGGAAGCCCGTGCCCTCCATGGCGCGCGGGCGGACCAGGGCGGGCGTCAGCATCGGGATGAACCCGGCCTCCGTCGCCTGCGCGATCGCCGCGTTCACCAGGGCCAGTTCGAGCAGGGCGCCGACACCGGTCAGGTAGTAGAAGCGCGAGCCGGAGACCTTCGCGCCGCGCTCGACGTCGATGGCGCCGAGCGCCTCGCCGAGCTCCAGGTGGTCCTTGGGCTCGAAGCCCTCGGCCGCGAAGTCGCGCGGGGTGCCGATCGTGTCGAGGACGACGAAGTCCTCCTCGCCGCCGACCGGGACGTCCGGGTGGACGAGGTTGCCCAGCTGCTGGAGGAGGCGCTTGGTCTCCTCGTCGGCCTCGTCCTGGGCGGCGTTGGCCGCCTTGACGGCGGCGGAGAGCTCGCCGGCCTTCTTCAGGAGCTCGGCCTTCTCGTCACCCGAGGCCTTGGGGATGAGCTTGCCGAGCGCCTTCTGCTCGGAACGGAGCTCGTCGAAGCGGAGCCCGGACGACCTGCGCCGCTCGTCGGCGGAGAGCAGGGCGTCGACGAGCGCGACGTCCTCTCCACGGGCGCGCTGGGAGGCGCGAACACGGTCGGGGTCCTCACGGAGCAGGCGAAGGTCAATCACCCCACCAGGCTACCGTCGAGCGGTTCCGGCTCTCGACTCGATATTCCCGTCTGTAGCGTTATGGCCGATTTGCCGGAATGGGAATTCCCGAAAGAGATGCGACGGGAACCCGACAGAAATGAGCCATCGGCCGATCGCCGGCCGGTCGTCGCGCAGCTCCCGGACGGCCGCCGGATCCTGCTCCGGACCGCCGCGTTCCGGGTCAATGAAAAGGGTGTCATTCCCTGAAAAGGGGCAGAGCGGACCCGTCTCCTTGACCCGATCCCCTTGTGCGGACCGGGACTTGAGGGCCCGGTTGTCCACAGGAATATCCCCTGTCGAAAAGTTATCCACAGGCTGTGCGAAAGATCTGTGGATGCCGGAAGGGATCGTTCCGAAAGCCGCATGCGCGACGAAGGATTCCCGTCCCAAACCACCCTCACACCCACTTTCGAGTGGAAATGGTTCGCCCCAAAGAGTTGATCAATGGAAAAGGGTGGACGAGGGGTGACGTGCGGGACTGTGGACGGACTTGTGGGTTCTAGGCCGATTTGTCGACCATGTCGGCCTTCGTTGTCGACTTGTCCCCAGGTCGAGAACCGGCCCTGTGGATAACTTTGTGGACAACGTAAATCAGCAGGTAAGACCGCTCAGAACCGGCCGTCCTGGCACTGGGTCAGCCAGTCCGAGGCCGCAAGGAACTCGCCATCGGTCGTCCCGGGCCGCGGCGGCTTCAGATCGGCGGGCGACACTCCCGCACGCGGATACGAACCGAGGAAGCGCACCTGCGGGCAGATCCGCTTGAGGCCCATCAGGGCCTCACCCACGCGGCGGTCCGTGATGTGGCCCTCGGCGTCCACGGAGAAGCAGTAGTTGCCGATGCGCTGGCCGGTGGGCCGCGATTCGATCCGCATCAGGTTGACCCCGCGCACGGCGAACTCCTGGAGCAGTTCGAGCAGGGCGCCGGGGTGGTCGTCGCCGAGCCAGATGACCACCGAGGTCTTGTCCGCACCGGTCGGCGCCGCGGGGCGCGCCGGGCGGCCGACCAGGACGAAGCGGGTCTCGGCGGTCGCCGCGTCGTGGATCTCGCTGACCAGCGGTTCCAGGCCGTACGTCGCCGCCGCGAACTCGCCCGCGAAGGCCGCGTCGAAACGGCCCTCCTGGACCAGGCGGGCACCGTCCGCGTTCGAGGCCGCCGACTCCCACAGGGCGTCCGGCAGATGCGCGGCGAGCCAGTTGCGGACCTGGGGCTGGGCCACCGGGTGGCCGGTCACCGTCTTGATGTCCTTGAGCTGGGTGCCGGGCCGCACGAGCAGCGCGAAGGCGATCGGCAGGACCACCTCGCGGTAGATCATCAGGGGCGCGCCCTTGGCGAGCTCGTCGACGGTGGTCGTGACGCCGCCCTCGACGGAGTTCTCGATCGGCACCAGGGCCGCCGCCGCGTCACCGCTGCGGACCGCGTCCAGCGCGGCGGGCACGGACACCATCGGGACGAGCTCCCTGGTGGCCGCTTCCGGGAGCGTACGGAGGGCTGCTTCGGTGAAGGTGCCCTCGGGGCCGAGATAGGTGTAGCGCATCGCCGACATACCGTCACCCTAATGGCCCGTCCGTGGCACGGCTCACGCGTCTCACGAAGCGACGCCCGCCCCCACACACGTACGAGACGCCCATCCCCACACGTGTGCGTGACGTCGGCCCCCACACCCGTACGACACACCCGTACGACACACCCATACGACACACCCGTACGACACGGGCCTACCCCTCCAGCAGCCGCTGCCCCACGTACTCGCCCTTCGCGGCGCCGCCCGGCACCGCGAAGAGTCCGCTCGCCTCGTGCCGGACGAACTTCGACAGCGCGTCACCGCGGTCGAGCTTGCGCTGCACCGGCACGAAGCCCCGGAGCGGATCCGCCTGCCAGCAGACGAACAGCAGGCCCGCGTCCGGCTCGCCGTCCTTGTCGAAGCCGTCGTGGTACGAGAACGGGCGGCGCAGCATCGCGGAGCCGCCGTTCTGGTCGGGACGGGTGATGCGGGCATGGGCGTTGAGGGCGATGACGTACTCCCCGTCCGGGCCCGCCTTCTCCAGCTTCGGCTCGGTGGTCTCCGTACCGCCGGTCAGCGGTGAGCCGTCCGACTTGTGGCGCCCGATGACCGCCTCCTGGTCCTTGAGGCCGAGCTTCTCCCAGTCGTCGAGGAGCATCCGGATACGCCGTACGACGACGTAGGAGCCGCCCGCCATCCAGGACGGGTCCCCCGTGGCGGGCACGAAGATCCGGCGCTCGAAGTCGTCCTCCGAGGGCTTCGGGTTGTTCGTGCCGTCGATCTGGCCCATCAGATTGCGGGTCGTCATCGGGTGCGCGGTCGCGCCGGGCGAGCGGTTGAAGCCGTTCATCTGCCAGCGCACCCGCGCCGCGCCGCCCGCCTCCTTCTGGAGCGCGCGCAGCGCGTGGAAGGCGACGAGCGGGTCGTTGGCGCCGATCTGCACCCACAGATCGCCGTCGCTGCGCGCCTTGTCGAGGTGGTCGGACGAGAAGTCCGGCAGCGGGTCGAGCCCCGACGGGCGCTGCTTCTCCAGGCCGGTACGCCCGAAGAAGCTGTGCCCGAAGCCGAAGGTGACGGACAACGACGAGGGGCCCGCGTCCCGGGCGACATCCGTGTCCTCGCCCGCCGCGGCCTTGCCCGCCATCAGCCGCTCGGCCGTCGCCGACCAGCGGCGCAGCAGGGCCGCCGCTTCCTTGCGGCCGGCGCCCGCCGTCAGGTCGAAGGCGATGAGATGGCCGCGGGACTGGAGGGGCGTGGTGATGCCGGGCTGATGTTTCCCGTGAAACATGACCGTGTCCGCGCCAAGCGACGCCAGCGTCGCCGCCTTCTCGGGGGTGTCCGAGGGCGCCGCGGCATACCCGGCCGCACCGCCCGCCGCGCCGAGCGCGAGACCGGTGGCGCCCGCGGTGCCGAGCAGCCGCCGCCTCGAAATCCCGTTGTCCGCCATGGTGGTTCCGTTCAGCCGATCTGCGCGTTCTTGTTCACGGTCACTTGGTCGATGTCGGAGGTGCGCACGGTCACGGCGACCTTCCACTTGCCCGCCATCGGAATCTGCACCCCGTTCGCGCTCCAGTGTCCGGTGGCGATGTGGTCGGGGGCGACCGGCAGCGGGCCGACGTCCTTCGACTTGAGGGTGAACGACACCTTGACCTCGGGGATGTCGAACGCGCTGCCGTTCGGGCGCTTCACGAAGATGTGCATCTCGTTGCTGCCGGTGCGGCCCGGGTCCAGGTCGAGCTGCACGGTGCCCTTGCCGTCGTCGGAGCCCGTGTCGAAGGGGAACTTGAGGGTGAGCGGTCCAGAGCGCTGGGCCGCGGCGGCCGTCTTCGAAGCCGCCGCCTCCTCCTCCGTGCGCCCGGGCTCGGTGGAGGTCAGGACCGTGGTGACCGCGAGCAGGACGACGGCGACGCCCGCCTCGGCGAGCACGGAGCGTCGCAGGCCGGACCGGTTCGGGTCGGCGTCGCGGATCCGCTTCTCGCGGGCGGTGCTCATGGCGGCCTGCTGGCAGGCGAGCTGGGCGGAGCGCTTGGAGTCCGTACCTGCGGCCCCGGCGGGCACCGTCACCGGCTTCTTCTCCACCCGCTTGGCCGCCGTGGTCTTCTCGGCGTGCTTCTCGGCCCGCTTCTCCACGACGGCCGCCGCCGCGGCCTCCGGGGCCAGGTCGCCCGCCTGGCCGATGATCCGTCCCGTCCAGCGCCGGGAGATCCAGGCGATGCCGACGAGGACGACCACCAGGGCGACCTTGACGAGGAGCAGCTGGCCGTACCGCGTACCGGTGAGCGCCGACCAGGAGCCGACCTGCCGCCACGACTGGTAGAGCCCGGTGGCGGCCAGCGCGACGACGCTGGCGAACGCCACGCGCGAGAAGCGCCGCACGGCCCCGGCCTCCACCGACGGCGCGAAGTAGAGGGCGACGACCAGCGCCGCGAGCCCGCCGAGCCAGGCGGCGACGGCGAGCAGGTGCACGACGTCCACGGGCATCGCGAGGCCGGCCTGGATGCCGGTCGACGCGTGCTCGGCCATGGCCCAGGTCGCGCCGAGCCCGGCGGCGACGACGCCTCCGCCGATGGCGAGCCCGAAGGTGAGGTCCTTGCGCTCCTTGGGGTCGGTCCGCTTCTCGTACGCGCCGAAGAGCACCGCGATGAAGAGCGCGGCGGCGGCGAGCAGCAGCAGCCGTGAGACGAGCGCGGCGCCCGTCTTCGTCTGGAGCACGTCGCCGAGCTTGCCCATGTCGAAGGCGTCGGCGATCTTCCCCGAGCCGGTGTAGGGCGCGCGGAGCAGCAGCATCACGAGGGTGGACGCGGTGAGCGTGACCCAGCCCGCCACCACGAGCCGCTGCACAGGGCGCACCCCGGCGCCGCGCGGCCAGCAGCCGAGCACGAAGGCCGCCCCGCCGACGACGAGGATGAAACCGGCGTACGAGAGGTAGCGCGCGAAGCCGTAGAGCCCGCCGACGACTCCGCCGCCCACTTCCTCGTCCGGCAGCGCGACCTTGGTGTCGGACGGCGCGCCCACGGAGAAGGTGTAGGCCCCGGAGATGGGGTGGCTGTCGGCGGAAACGACCTGGTAGGCGACGGTGAAGGTGCCGTCGGGCAGCCCCTTGTGCAGCGGCACGCCGTAGGTGTTGGACCCCAGGTCGGTGGTCTTGCCGGTGTCGACGCGCTTGCCGGCCGGGTCGAGCACCCGTACGGAACCGTCGGACATGGCGACCTTCTCGGAGAAGGTCAGGGAGACGCGGGCGGGTGCCGAGTCGACCACCGCCCCCTGCTTGGGGTCGCTGCCCGTCAGCGCGGCATGGGCGGAAACGGGTGCCGCCGTGGCCAGCAGTGCGCCGAGGAAGACGGCGACGACGAGCAGGAGCCGTCCGGCGCCGGGGGGTATCCCGAAGCGGGCGGCGGCCCCGGAGCGAGCTCCACAGCCGGGAGCGATGGTCTGCATCAGCGATCAGTCCCTCAGTGCGACGCGTGCTTGCCGGGCGTGGGGTTGTACGTGGCCGCCTTCACCGGGACCTCGATCTCGATGGGGTCCGACTTCTCGAAGTGCAGCGTCACGGCGACCTTGTCGCCCTGCTTCGGCTTCTTCTTGAGCTCCTCGAACATGAGGTGGTTGCCACCCCGCGCGAAGTCGAGCTCGCCGTTCGCGGGTACGTCGAACGACTTCTGCTCCTTCATCGCGTTGCCCTTGGTGCTGTGCAGCGTGACCTTCTCGGCGACGGAACTGGTCACCGAGGTGAGCTTGTCGGCGCCGCCCTTGTTGGTGACGGTGAAGAACCCGGAGGCCATGGTGTCCATGACCGGCTCGGGCATGAAGGCGCCGGCGACCTTGAGCTCGGGCTTGCCCGAGGCCTGGCCGGCGTCCGAGCCGGAGGAGTCCGAGCAGCCGGCGAGGGTGAGCGCCGCCGTCAGGGCCAGGGCGCCGCCGGCGAGCGTGCGGCGGTTCACGGAGTCGCTCCCTTGACGATCTTGGGGAGGTCCTTGGTGTAGTCGTCCACGGTGGTGTCCTCGCCGTACAGGACGTACCCGGCGTCGGTCTTCGGCGAGAACGCGATGACCTGCGTGCCGTGCATCGAGACGACCTTGCCCTTCTCCTTCTTGGAGGGCTCGATGCTGATGCCGAGGGTGCGGGCGCTGCCCTGGATGGTGTCGAAGTCACCGGTCAGACCGATGAAGTCGGTGTCCTGCGACTTGAGCCACTTGCCGAGGGCCTCGGGAGTGTCGCGCTCGGGGTCGGTGGTCACGAAGACGACCTGGAGCTTGTCCTGTTCGGCCTTGGGCAGCTGCTTCTTGGCGACGGCGATGTTGCTCATCGTCAGGGGGCAGACGTCCGGGCAGTTGGTGTAGCCGAAGTAGACGAGCGTCGGCTTGCCCTTGGTCTCGGCGCGCAGGTCGTACTTCTTGCCGTGCGTGTCCTTGAGGACGAGGTCCGGCTTCTCGAAGGGCTTGTCGAGGATGGTCGCGGCCTTGTCGCCGTTGGACTCGACGGAGACGTCCGCGACGGGCTTCTTGCTGTCGTCACCGCCGCCGCAGGCGGACAGGGTGAGGGTGGCCGCGGCCAGCATGGCGGCGGCGAGCAGCTTCTTCTTGCGCATACGAAAATGTCCCAGATGTGAGGGGGCCCGGGCGCACCGGGGGCACGTGAAACGCCCCCGGTACGGCCCGAAGGGTGGCTCAGCTGTTGGCGCGCCGGCGTCCGGCGAGCACGCCGAACGCCACGCCGGCCGCGCCGACGACGATGCCGACGACACCGAGGACGCGGGCGGTGGAGTCACTGCTGTCGGACGAGGCGGCGGACTCGCTCTCGTCGTCCGACTTCGCGTCTTCCTTGGCGTCGTCGTCGTGCGAGGCGGCGGCGCCGTGACCGTCCTCGGAGGCGGCGGTCAGGGCCAGGGCCGGAGCGGGGTGCTCGGGCTCCTCCTCGCCCTTCTGCTGCGGCTCGATCCAGCGGACGACTTCCTTGTTGTCGTACGTCTGGACGGCCTTGAAGACGAGCTCGTCGGCGTCCTCGGGCAGCGCGCCGATGGAGAGCGGGAACTTCTGGAAGGTGCCCGGCCGGACACCCTTGCCGTCGGCGGTCCAGGTGACCTTGGAGACGGCCTCGTCGATCTTCTCGCCGTGCATCTCCAGCGGCTTGTCGAGCTTCGACTTGGTGACCTTCGCGGTCCAGCCCGGGACGTCCTGCGTCATGACGGAGGCGAGCGGGTGGTCCTCGGGGAAGGAGACCTCGAGCTTGTTGGTCGAGGCGTCGTCCATCTCGTTGGGCACCTTGAAGTTGACCGTGGCGTAGCCGCCCTTGGCGGCCTGGCCCTCGGCCGTGACGCTGACGTGCGCGAAGGCGGGGACGGAGAGCAGCAGGACGGCGGAGGCGGCGACGCCACCGACGACGGAGACGCGGGAGGCCTTGGCGGTGGACAGCGCGGACAGAACAGACATGACGGAACACTCCACTTTCAGCGGTGGTGATCAGCGGCGCCGAAAGGCCGACGGCGGTGATCAGGGGAGAGTGCGCGCGGCGACGAACCGAGCGGCACGCGCGCGTGGATGCCGCCGGCCGTGAGGCACCTCTCCGTAGTGCTGCGGTAGGAGTGCGTCGCGTCAGGCGGCGAGTGTGAGTGCGGCGGCGGCCGGAGGACCGCGCCTGGTCACCGTGTGCTGGAGCGCGGCGGTGTGCGGCTTCGGAGGCCCGAAGAAGGCCGTACGGGGAGTGCGCGGCCCCGCGCCGGGCGCCCCGGGGAGTCCGGCGCTGAGGGCGCACACAAGGGCGAGCGCGCTGCGCAGCGAACGAACGAGCGCCCCCTCGGCGATTCCGTACGCCCCGTGCGTCGAGAGCCGCACGAGGCGCAGCAGCGCGATGTCGCCGCGGCGCAGCAGCCACCCGGCGGCGAGGGCGGCCAGTACGTGCCCCAGGAGCATCGGGAGCGACGGGAGCAGCGACATGGAACCCGTCGCCGAGTCCATCGCCGAGTGCGCGGCCGAGGCCGAGGAACCGTGGTGCGGCGCGTGGCCCGTGGCCCCGCCGCCCGGCTCCACGCCCGCCGTCGTCAGGATGCGATGGGCCTGGGCGGGGCTGAGTCCGGCGGCGCCGGCCCCGCACACGATGCGCGCGGCCCGCTCCACGACGGAGGGTTCGGTGGCCGCCATCGCGGAGCCCGCGTGCTGACCCGTTCCGAAGAGCGCGTGCAGGCCCACCTGCCCGGCAGCCAGCAGAGCGGCGATGCCCGGCAGGGAGCGCTCACGTCCGGCGAGCGGTGCGGCGACGGCGAAGACGGCCAGGAAACCGGCGCCGAGCGTCCACAGCGGGACGGCGGCACAGGAAGCGAGTACATGGCCCCCGGCGGACAGCACGACGCAGAGCACGGCGAACACCGCGGCTCTCAGCAGCCGGAGATCGACTCCGGCGCGCGCTTCGCGCTGGTGGGGGGCAGTCATGGCCGGAACATCATTGCACTGGCCTTACCCGCCGCATACGGCAGGTCCGCAAGCTCCCCTGGATGCCGATGGGTGCCGGTCGATCCGCATGAGCACCGAATGGGTGCCTTTGGAGCCCTCGAAAGTGGCCCGTGAGAGGCGTGTCTACACCGTCCCGAGCCCTTCGCGCGTCCGCCGTATGGGCGGCATCACGTCAAGTGCGCGCTTATACACGGGCGCTTGCGGCAATACGTATCGGTATGTCGAGCCGCGGCCAGGAGGCTGGAGCATGAGCATGTGGTGGTCTCTCCATTTGCGGCGCGAAGCTGCGAGCGTCCCGCTGGCCCGCCGCCTGCTGATGGGCACGATGGAGACCGCGGGGGTGGATCCCGACGTCTCGTACGACCTCTCGGTGGCTCTCAGCGAGGCCTGTGCCAACGCGGTGGAACACGGCGGATCACCCGTGCCTCCCGAAGGGGCGGCCGGGGCCTACCGGGTGACGGCGTACCTGGACGGCGAGAAGTGCCACATCGAAGTCGCCGACTCGGGGCCGGGGTTCGTCCCCGTGGCGCTGCCCGCGTCCGACACCGCCGAGCACGGACGCGGCCTCTATCTCATCCAGGAGCTCGCCGATCACGTCCACTTCGGCAATGAGCCGGGGGGCAGGGGCGGCGCGGTGATCAGCTTCGACAAGATCCTCAAGTGGCGCGAGGACGCGCCGCTCGTGACGGCCTGAGGGATCTCTCCGCCCATCACGGCCTGGCGGACTTCTCCACTCGTCAGGGCCTGAGGGACCCCTCCAGGGCTCCGGGAGACCCGCCGGGCCCCGGTGGCCGCTTCTCCCTCAAGCGGGCGGCAGCGCCCTGCACAGGGCCTCCAGCGCGGCCCCGTACGCGTGCTCCGGCGGCGTGGAGTAGCCGACGACCAGTCCGTCGGATGTCGGCATGGTGGCGTCGGGGTGACGGAATTCGGCCAGGCTCTCCAGTGCGAGGCCCTGCCAGGCGGCGGCCTTCGCCGTGGACTGTTCCGTGCCGGGCGGCAGGCGCAGGACGGCGTGCAGGCCGGCCGCGACACCGGTCGGGCTGATGTGCGGTGCGTGCGTGGCGAGGACGGCGACGAGCTGGTCGCGGCGGGTGCGGTAGCGCTGACGCATGCGGCGGACATGCCGGTCGTAGTGGCCCGACTCGATCAGCTCGGCGAGCGTGAGCTGATCGGTCACCCCGGCCCACGCCTCGCGCTCGCCCTTCGCCGCGAGGACGCCGTCGATGAGGTGTTCGGGCAGAACCAGCCACCCCAGCCGTACCCCCGGAGAGAGGCTCTTGCTGACCGAGCCCATGTAGACGACGCGTTCGGGATCCAGACCCTGTACGGCGCCCACCGGCTCCCGGTCGTAGCGGAACTCGCCGTCGTAGTCGTCCTCCAGGACGAGCCCGCCGCGGGCGCGCGCCCAGTCGATCACCGCCGCGCGGCGGGCCGGGTGCAGGGGGCCGCCGGTCGGGAACTGGTGTGCGGGCGTGAGCAGGACGCCCCGTACGCGCCGGCCCTCGGTCAACTCCTCGATCCGGGCGCCCTTTTCGTCGAGGCCGAGCGGGACCGTCCGTACACCGGCGGCCGCGAGGATCGACCGGTGGAAACCCAGGCCGTACGACTCCACGGCCAGCGGCCCGCGCAGCAGCCCGCCTCCCCCGCTCCCGAACAGCAGCCGCAGGGCGTGGGCGACCCCGGAGCACACCACGATCCGCTCCGGGTCGGTGCGCACCCCGCGGACCCGCCCCAGATACCCGGCGAGCGCCCTGCGCAGCTCGACGCGCCCCTGCGGGTCGCCCGGCCCGAAGGCCTCGTTCGGCGCGGAGTTGAGGGCGCGCCGGGCCGCGGCGAGCCAGGCGGTGCGCGGAAAGGAGGCCGGGTCCGGCCGGCCCTGCCGCAGGTCGTACGCGGGCGGGGCCGGTGTCGCGGGCCGGGAGGGCGCCCGCTTGGGGACGCGGGAGCGCGCGGGCGGCGCCGCCCGGTCGGCCACCCGGGTGCCGGAGCCCTGCCGCGCGGTCAGCCAGCCCTCGGCGACCAGCTCGGCGTAAGCGTCGGCGACGGTGTTGCGGGCGATGCCCAGATCGGCGGCGAGGGAGCGGTAGGGCGGGAGCCGCGTGCCCGGAGCGAGCCGCCCCTCGCGCACGGCGTCCCGCAGCGCACGGATGAGGACAGCGCGGCGACCGCCCGCCCCGGAGAGCTCCAGGTGCAGGTCACTCCCGATGCGCTCGGCCAGATTGACCCATGATTCCGCCATGGAAATGCACCCTATCCAAGGTCTATCCCGCCCGTAGATTCATGGTCATGACGAACGACGAGAACGCCCCGCAGACCACCGCCCAGACCCTGGCCCCCGCAGCCGCCCCCGCTCCCCGCCTCAACTTCGCCAAGGCCGCCCCGAAGGCCTTCAAGGCCGTGATCGGTCTCGACGCCGCCGCCCGCGACGGCCTCGACCCGGCCCTGGTCGAGCTGATCCAGATCCGCGCCTCGCTGCTCAACGGCTGCGCGTACTGCCTCCACATGCACACATCCGACGCGCGCAAGGCGGGCGAGGACGAGGCGCGGCTGCACATGGTCGGCGTCTGGCGCGAGGCGAGGAACTTCTTCACCGAGAAGGAGCAGGCGGCCCTCGACCTCACCGAGGCCGTCACGCTCGTCCACCGGGGCGGCGTCCCGGACGACGTCTACGCCTGCGCGGCGGCGCACTTCGACGAGACGGAGCTCGGCCACGTCCTGGCGCTGATCTTCACCATCAACACCTGGAACCGCATAGCCCTGAGCACCGCCAAGGTGGCGGGCGAGGATGAGCGCTAGGCCCCGGAAAACGCGGAACCGGGCCCCTTCTCTTAAAGAAGAGGCCCGGTTCGACAAGAAGAGAGCCGGTCAGGACCGCATCAGGAAGCGGCCCCGTCCCGCAGGGTGCCGCTCAGCCCTTGAGCTCGGCCATCCACGCCTCGACGTCGTCGGCACGCCGCGGCAGCGCCGCCGACAGGTTCTTGTTCCCGTCGGCCGTCACGAGGATGTCGTCCTCGATCCGCACGCCGATGCCGCGGTACTCCTCGGGCACGGTCAGGTCGTCCGCCTGGAAGTACAGACCGGGCTCGACGGTCAGGCACATGCCGGGCTCCAGGACGCCGTCGGCGTACGTCTCGCGGCGCGCGGCCGCGCAGTCGTGGACGTCCATGCCGAGCATGTGACCGGTGCCGTGCAGGGTCCAGCGGCGCTGGAGGCCCAGCTCCAGGACGCGCTCGACCGGGCCCTCGACGAGGCCCCACTCCACGAGCTTCTCGGCGAGCACGCGCTGCGCGGCGTCGTGGAAGTCGCGGTACTTGGCGCCGGGCCGCACCGCCGCGATGCCGGCCTCCTGGGCCTCGTACACGGCGTCGTAGATCTTCCGCTGGAGTGCGTCGAAGCGGCCGTTGATCGGCAGCGTCCGCGTCACGTCGGCGGTGTAGTACGTGTGCGTCTCCACGCCGGCGTCCAGGAGCAGCAGCTCTCCGGCGCGCACGGCGCCGTCGTTGCGGACCCAGTGCAGCGTCGTGGCGTGCGGGCCCGCGGCGCAGATCGAGCCGTAGCCGATGTCGTTGCCGTCGACGCGGGCGCGCAGGAAGAACGTGCCCTCGATGTAGCGCTCGCTGGTCGCCTCGGCCTTGTCCAGGACGCGCACGACGTCCTCGAAGCCACGCGCCGTCGAATCGCACGCCTTCTGTAGCTCGCCGACTTCAAACTCGTCCTTGACCAGACGGGCCTCGGAGAGGAAGACGCGCAGTTCCTCGTCGCGCTCGGCGGTGACCTTGTCGGTCAGCGCGGCCTCGATGCCGGCGTCGTACCCGCGGACGACGCGGACCGGGCCACTCGCCCCGCGCAGGTGCTCGCCGAGCTCGCGCACGTCGGAGGCGGGGATGCCGTACAGCGTCTCGGCCTCGGTGAGGGAGTGCCGGCGGCCGACCCAGAGTTCGCCCTGGCCGTCCAGCCAGAACTCGCCGTTCTCGCGATTCGAGCGCGGCAGCAGGTAGATGGTGGCCTCATGGCCGCTCGTGCCGTCCGCGAAGTCGGACGGCTCCAGGACGAGAACGCCGTCCTCGGTCTGGTTGCCGGTCAGGTACGCGTACTCGACGGAGGCGCGGAAGGCGTACTCCGTATCGTTCGAGCGGGTCTTGAGATTGCCCGCGGGAATCACGAGGCGCTCGCCCGGGAAGCGCGCGGAGAGCGCGGCGCGGCGGGCGGCGGTGTGCGTGGCCTGGGCGATCGGCTGCAGGTCGTGCAGCTCCGTGTCGGCCCAGCCCGACTTCATGTTCTCGGCGAGCTCGTCGGAGACTCCCGGGTACAGGCCGTTCTTGCGCTGCTTGATCGGCTCTTCCTCGGACTCGATCTCCAGGTCTTCCGGGGTCTCCGGGTTCTCCGGAATGAGCTCCTCCGACACGATCTGCCTCCTATGTACGACACTGGGCCCTCTCCATCGTACGGGCGTACGGAAGGGGGCCCAGAGCCAGAAGGCCCATTACATGGCGTATCGCCGGGGTCACTCGAAACGGGCCGCCAGGAGAACCACGTCCTCGTCGCTGTCGGCCGCGTCGAGCCCGTCCGGCAGGACCGTCCGCAGGACGTGGTCGGCGAGGGCGTCCGGGTCGTCGCGCACCGCTCTGGGCACGCTCGCCGCCGCCGCGTGCAGCCGCGCGAAGGCCCGGTCCATCGGGTCGCCGGTGCGGTGCAGCAGACCGTCCGTGTAGAGAAGCACCGTTTCTCCCGGCTCGGGCTGGAACTCCACGCTGGGCGCCTCCCAGCACGCGAGCATCCCCAGCGGCGCCGAGAGGGAGGTCTCCACGAACTCCGTGCGCCGCTCGCCGATCACCAGCGGCGGGCTGTGTCCGGCACCGGCCAAGATGATCTTGCGCTGGGCCGGCTCGCAGTAGGCGAAGAGAGCCGTCGCGGACCGGGCCGGTTCGGTGAGCCGCAGCAGCAGCTCCAGATCGGACAGTACGGCGACGGGGTCCTCGCCCTCCATGACGGCGTACGCCCGCAAGGAGGCCCGCAGGCGCCCCATCGCGGCGACGGCGCTCGGCCCGGACCCGGTGACGGACCCGACCGCGAGGCCGAGCGCGGCGTCGGGCAGCGGCAGCGCGTCGAACCAGTCGCCGCCTCCGGGCGCGGACGTGCGGTGCCGCGCGGCGAGCTGCACCCCGGCCACCCGCGGCAGCCGCGAGGGGAGCAGCTCTTCGCGCAAGGTGGCCTCCGTCGTACGGGCGCGGTCCAGTTCGATGAGCCGTGCCAGGTGCTCGGCGGCCTGGCGCGCGTAGAGCCCGACGAGGTGGCGCTGGCGCTCACCGGGCTCGGCCGGCTCGTCGTACAGCCAGACGGCGGCGCCGATGCGGCCCGCCGTCCCGGTGGACAGGGGCAGGGCGTAGCTCGCGGCGTAACCGAGGCGGGCGGCCACCTCGCGGTGGCGGGGGTCGAGGCTGCTGTCGGCGAGCAGATCGGCGTTCACGATCTCGGTCTCGGCGCCCGGGGGCGCCGGCGGCGCGTCCAGCAGCCGTCCGAAGGCGGTCGAGGCGCGGGGGACCGTCTCGATGTGCCCGAGGTCGGCCCGGCCGAGACCGAGGCCGATGGTGGTGTCGGGGCCGAGCCGGTCGGCGGGCTCCAGGACGAGCAGGCCCCGGCGCGCGCCGACGAGGGCGGCTCCGGCGCGCAGCAGCTCGTGCAGGGCCTCGTCGAGCGTGGGCGTGCGCGCCAGGCGCTCGGTGAGCTCCTGGAGCGTGGTCAGATCGGAGACCCAGCCCGCGAGCCGGTCCTGGATCATGAGGGTCGGTGCGCCCTGTACCGGTGGGGCGGGCGCGACAGTGTGGTCTTGTGGCGGAACAGTTGAATCGATTCCGGCCACTTTCGGGAGGTGCGGTGCGTTCATGGCTGACGGCTTTCCGGCCGGTGCGTATTGCTCAATAGCATCGCAAACCCCCATGTCATTCTGCGCCGCTAGCAATGTTCTCCACATCTACACGCACTGGTTAGGGGATGTCCAGCATTGTCCCGCTGGGATTCCTGGTGTCCGTGGGAATTCTGTGGCGTTTAGCGATCTTGGTAACTTGGCTTAAAAGTGCCTGAGGCGACGGCTTATTGCGATCGACTGGGATTGTTCAACAAGGGGGTACTCCCAGGCCCTCAGGCTCGGGAGGCGCGTCACAGCGGCCGTGATGGGTACGTACTCGGTGATGACCAGGGGCAGTTGAGATCCGCCCGGAACCTGGCGACGGACCCGGGCGTCTTAACTCACGACGACCGTGCCCCATCCTCCCGTGGGGGAGGCGGCGAGAAGCACGCGGGACAGCAAACGCCAGGCACCGCCACCCCACGCCACGCTAACGCTCGGCCCTCAGGGGTTCCCCATGCCGCAGGCTGGGGTGTGATGCGCCTGTTCTACGCACAGCGAAGTGATCCACACATGGTGTGTTGTGGCCCGCCGTGTTCCTCGGCGTGTAAACGGAAAGGAACGAGCGCTCATGCGCGAGATCCTCGGAAGGCGAAGCAGGCTCCTGTCCAGGCTCACCGGCAGGAAGTCTGACCGGAGTCCCGGCCTGATCGGCGCGGCCCTGACCTTTGCGACGGCATGGAAGTGGCCCGTGGTGCCCGGCGTCGGTCTCGACCGACGGGACGGCACCCGCTGCGCCTGCCCCGACCCCGACTGCACGGTGCCAGGAGCCCACCCCCTCGACCCCGGTCTGCTGACCGCGACGACCGACGAGCGCATGGTCCGCTGGTGGTGGACCAACCGCCCGGACGCGCCCATCGTGCTCGCGACCGGCGCCGGCGCCCCGTGCGCCGTCAGCCTGCCCGCGATCGCGGGCGCGCGCGCCTTGGCCGCGCTCGACGAGACGGGCATCAGGCTCGGCCCGGTCGTGGCCACCCCCGCCCGTCTCTTCCTGCTCGTCGCGCCCTACTCCATGGAGCAGTTGGGCGAACTGCTGTACGCCAAGGACCACGTCCCCGGTTCCCTGCGCTTCCACGGCCAGGGCGGGTACATCGCGCTGCCGCCATCCGAGACCGGCCAGGGCGCGGTGCGCTGGGAGCGGGCTCCGCTGCCCGGCTCGGCGGCGCCGTGGGTGCCCGACGTCGAGGCCGTGGTGGACGCCGTGGTCGACGCGCTCACTCGTACGGGTGTGAGCGCGCCCGAGTTGTAGGGGAAATGGGCGCGCGGCGCGCCGGGCGTCCGTCAAACGTCGTTACTGTCAGGCCTCATGAACCCCCGCCTGATCGCGCTCATGGGCGTCGTGGCCATTACGGCTCTCCTGCCCCTCGCCGGCGCGTACGCGGGGCCCGTGGGTGACGGTGGCGCCGAAGCCGGGCCGTCGGAGCGGCCGGCGGACGCGGCACCCGCCGCCGTACCGGATCCCGACGCGAAACAGCCCTCCAAGGAGAGGGCGGACGCGAACCGGTCCACTACGGAGGGCGCCGAGCGTACGGAAGCCACGGAGCGTACGGAGGGCGCGTCCTCGTCCGCGGACGACTCGTCGCTCCTCTCGGGGCTCGGCCTCGACAACGCCGCGCGGTGCGGCCCCGAACTGACCTCCCCCAAGGGCATCGAAGCCCAGACGTGCGTCCTGACCCAGGGACGCGACACCTGGGGGCGCACGTACTACCGGAACACCACCGGTGATGAGCTGAGCGCCGTACTGACCGTTATGGCTCCCGGCGGGCGCACGCTCCAGATCCATTGCGCCGTCGGCGCCGCGGACGAGCCGGGGGCGTGCGAGACGCCCCGGGAGCGCACGGCGGGCAATGCCGGGGCGTATGCGGCGGTGGTGGAGTTCGCCGAAGGGAGTGGCGGACCGCTGCTCCTGCGCTCCGGGAGCAACTCCGCTCGACCGAAGGCCAGTTGAGAGACCGTGTCGGGCGGTGTGCCGGACCGGACATGGAAGCGCCCGGTTGCTGGCGACGGGGGATGCACCAGCAACCGGGCTACCTGAACGGTAACAAGAGATCTGCTCTGGGCAAATTCGATCTCGGATATCCAGACAGGGATTTACCTGCGACGACGGGGAGTTGTGACAGGAGTCACCCCTTCCCCTCCGACTGACTGGTGGGTCAGCTCAACGTCACCTGGCGGTTGGTGAGGCCGCCGCGCGCCCTGCGCTCCTCCGGCGTGAGCGGGGCGTCGCTGCCCAGCGCCGTCGCGAGCCGCTCGGCGAACTCCGCGGCGGGCTTCTCGATGTCCTCGGCGCTCATGCCGGTCGGCAGGTCCCACACCGGGACCGTCAGGCCGTGCGCCCGGAAGGAGCCGACCAGACGGGTGCCCTCGCCGAGGCTCGACGTGCCGGCCGCGTGCAGCCGGGCGAGCGCGTCGAGGAGCTGCTCCTCGGGGTGCGGCATGACCCAGCGCAGGTGGTTCTTGTCCGGGGTCTCGCACCAGTAGGCGCTGTCCACGCCGGAGAGCTTCACGGTGGGGATGGCGGCGGCGTTCGCCCGCTCCAGGGAGGCGGAGACCTCCGTCGAGGCGTTCTCCGAGTCCGGGACCCAGAATTCGAAGCCCGCGTGCACGATCGGCTCGAATGCGCCCTCGGGGTCGAGGAGGTCCTGGAGGCGCGGCCCGTCGGCGGGGGCGCGGCGGGCCTGGACCGGGGAGCCGGGCTCGGCGGTCAGGGCGCGCTGGAGGGTGTCGGCGAGGTCGCGGCTGATGTCGCCGGACGCGGTGTCGTTCTGCAGGCCGAGCAGGACCGAGCCGTCGTCGCGGCGCAGCGCGGGCCAGGCCATCGGCAGGACGGTCGCCAGGGAGACGGAGGGCACGCCGTCCGGCAGCCCGCCCTTGAGGGGCAGTTCGACCGTCGCCGCCGGGACGAGCTCGCGCAGGGCCACCCAGTCGCCCTCACCGGGCAGGCCCTCGAAGGGGCGCTGCACCAGCTCGGTCACCGCGTGCGCGGCGGCCCGGCCGTGGCAGGCCTTGTAACGGCGGCCCGAACCGCAGGGACAGGGTTCGCGGGCACCGACGACAGGAACCTGCCCGTCCGTCAGCTGCGGCTGCTTGCCCTTGGTCTGAGGGCGCTTCTTGGCCATCTTGGGTGTCTCCCGGATGCGGCTTTACAGCGTGGCTCTTCGTACGCCTTGGGGCGTACGGGCGCGAGCCTAGTCGCTCGCCCAGGGGGCGCCGGGATTCAGCCTGAGCCGGTGGAGGCCGCCCGCCTCGGCGGCCGGCGGCGGACGGCTGCCCGCGCGGTCAGTCACGGCCGGTCGCCGATCACCTGTGGTCAGCTGCGGCCAGCAGCCGTCAGCCGTCGACAGTCTTGTGGCCGGCCGCGATCAGCCGCCGTCAGTCGCGGTCGTCGAAGGGGTCGGCGTACGCGAGGTCCGGCAGCCCGGCGGCCGACGGGCCCGTGAGGCGCGTCGCGAAGTCCTCGCGACAGTGCCCGGCATGGACGACGACCCACACCGTGACCTCGCCATGGGTGTCGTCGCGCACGCCCCAGGTGTCGGCGAGCGCCGTGATGATGTTGAGCCCGCGTCCGCCGTGCGCGGTGACCGAGGGCGTGGACGGGACGGGCCTGGTCGGGCCACCGCCGTCCGTCACCTCGACCGTCAGCCTGCCTGTCGCGTCCACGCGCCAGGCGGCCCGTACATCACCGTCGCCGACCATCCCCTCGCCCAGCGGCCTGCCGTGCCGGCAGGCGTTGCTGAGCAATTCCGAAAGGATCAGTACGGCATCGTCGACGACCGATTCCGGCACTCCGTTCCCGCGCAGTTGATCGCGCATACGGTGCCTTGCTTCTCCCACGCCCGCAGGGCCATGGGGTACGGCCATGCTCGACGACGCGGGCACCTCCCGTGCCACCACCAACGCCACCCCCGAGACCTCCTTCGCCCCACGCCACGGTGTGAATGCCCCAATGGACTGGACCGGAAACCGGCCAATCCTTGTGCGGTGACGCACTCGTAACGATCGAATACGGACCGAACGCGCCGGTGCACACCCCGTAACGGGCGGGATGGCGGTTAGTGCCGCCCCAACTGGGACAGCACCTGCTTGGGGCGATTGGTGATGATGGCGTCGACGCCGAGTTCGGCGCAGAGCTCCACGTCCTCGGGTTCGTTCACGGTCCACACGTGCACCTGGTGTCCCGCGCGTTTGAGTTTCGCCACGTAGGCGGGGTGATTGCGGATGATCCGCATGCCCGGACCGGCGATCCGCACGCCCTCGGGCAGGCGGCCGTCGCGGTGGCGCGGCGAGACGAACTGCATGAGGTAGACGGTCGGCAGGGTGGGGGACGCGGCCCGCACCCGTTGGAGGGAGCGCGCCGAGAAGCTCATGACGCGTACGGGAGAGGGCCCGTCGGGAGGCGGGCAGTCCAGACCGAAGCGCTTCAGGAGGAGCAGCAGCCGTTCTTCGACCTGACCCGCCCAGCGGGTGGGGTGCTTGGTCTCGATGGCCAGCTGGACGTTGCGCCCCGAGGCATTGCTTTCGGCCACGAGTTCGAGAAGCCGTTCCAGGGTGAGGACGGAGGTGTCCTCCCAGTCGGGGCCTTCGTCGGCCTCACCGTGGTTGTTCTTCCAGGAGCCGAAGTCGAGGGTGGCGAGGTCGGCGAGCTCCAGGGCCGACACGGCGCCCCGGCCGTTCGAGGTGCGGTTCACGCGGCGGTCGTGGACACAGACGAGCTGTCCGTCCGCGGTGAGGCGTACGTCGCACTCGAGGGCGTCGGCACCGTCCTCGACCGCCTTCTTGTACGCCGCCAGCGTGTGTTCGGGGGCGTCTTCGGAAGCTCCGCGGTGGGCGACGACCTGGATCTGGTGCTGTCGTGCGAGGGTCACCGCGTCATGGTGCCATCACGGGGTACCCGCAGGCTTGTCCTGGTGGCGCACACAGAGCCGGATCCACAGGATCGGCTTATGGTGCCCTGACAGCCCATGGGAAAAGCTGACTGCAGACACATGCACAGTTGGACACAGCCAGGCCGTGACCGAGAACGACAGCGTGGACCGAGGAGAAGAGCTGTGAGCACCGAGAACGAGGGCAATGAGGTACCCCCGGCCCCGTCAGCGCCTCCTGTGCCGGTGGAATCTCCCGCTGCTTCCGCCGACCCTGCGACGCCCGCTTCCGCCGCGCCCGCCCACGTGGCGCCGCCCGCCGCGCCCGGCCAGGAACCGTCGGCGCACCAGGCTCCCCCGCACGCCGGTACCACCGGGGGTGCGCCCCCGCACGCCTCTGGGGCGGGAGCCGGCGCGAGTGCCGGGGCCGCTGCTGGGGCCGGGGCGGGTGCTGGGGCGGGTGCCTGGCCGCCTCCGCCGCCGCCCGCCGTTCCTTCGTACGCCCAGGGTGGAGGGGCCGGCTCCGGATGGGGCGCCTCGTACACCGCCGAGCACCCGGAGGGGTCCAAGCCCGCGGGCCGCCGGGGTGGTCTGATCGCCGCGATGCTCGTGGCCGCGCTCGTCGCGGGCGGTGTCGGCGGCGGCATCGGCTTCTGGGCGGCCGACCGGAACGACAGCACGGGCTCGACGACGGTCTCCGCGTCGAACACCCCGGCCGACCTGAAGCGCGACCCCGGCACGGTCGCCGACATCGCGAACAAGGCGCTGCCCAGTGTCGTCACCATCGAGGCCCAGGGCGGCAACGGCGAGGGCGGCACGGGCACCGGCTTCGTCTACGACAAGCAGGGCCACATCCTCACGAACAACCACGTCGTGGCCTCCGCGGCCGACGGCGGGAAGCTCGCGGCGACGTTCTCGGACGGCAAGAAGTACGACGCCGAGGTGGTCGGCCGTGCCGAGGGTTACGACGTGGCGGTCCTCAAGCTCAAGAGCCCGCCGTCGAACCTGAAGCCGCTCCCCCTGGGCAACTCCGACAAGGTTGCCGTCGGCGACTCGACGATCGCCATCGGCGCCCCCTTCGGCCTCTCGAACACCGTCACGACCGGCATCGTCAGCGCCAAGGACCGCCCGGTGACCTCCAGCGACGGAGCGAGCAGCAAGAGCTCGTACATGAGCGCCCTCCAGACCGACGCCTCCATCAACCCCGGCAACTCCGGCGGTCCGCTGCTCGACGCGGGCGGCGCGGTCATCGGCATCAACTCCGCGATCAAGCCCGCGGAGAGCGGCGGCGGTCTCGGCGGGGGCGGCCAGTCCGGCTCCATCGGCCTCGGCTTCGCGATCCCGGTCAACCAGGCCAAGTACGTCGCGCAGCAGCTGATCAAGACCGGCCAGGCCGTCTACCCGGTGATCGGCGCCTCGGTCGCCCTGGAGGAGAACACGGGCGGCGCCACGATCTCCCGCGAGGGCGCGAGCGGCTCGCAGGCGGTCACCCCGAACGGCCCGGCGGACAAGGCGGGCCTCAAGCCCGGCGACGTCATCACGAAGCTGGACGACACGGTGATCGACAGCGGCCCGACCCTGATCGGCCAGATCTGGACCCACAAGCCGGGCGACACCGTCGAGATCACGTACAAGCGCGACGGCAAGGAGCACAAGGTCGACGTGGTCCTGGGCCAGCGCAAGGGCGAGAGCTGACCCGCTACTCTTGTCCCCGCACCGCCGTGAACGGCGGTGCGGGGTGGGTTGCCCGAGCGGCCTAAGGGAACGGTCTTGAAAACCGTCGTGGCGAGAGCCACCGTGGGTTCAAATCCCACACCCACCGCAGTTTTTGAGAGCCTCTGACCAGCGTGATCGGTCGGAGGCTCTCGGCTTTCGGGTGGTGCGTGGCCGCACGTAAACATGAGTAACCCGCCTTGGATGAACCTGGTACTCCACGTGGCCGTTGTGCGGCGAGCCCTGGGGGGAGGTGGGGGGTGAGTGCGGTCTCGTTCTGTGCGTTCACCGGATTCATCTCAAAGGAGAAACTCGTGTTGAAGCGCATCGCTTCCGCCCTCGCCGTAGCCACCGTCGCCGGGTTCCTGGCGGCCGGGACCGCCGTCGCCGACGACCCCGGCACCACCTTCTCCGAGGGCCGCTACGCGGGCCAGACCTTCACGAACATGGGTGGCCCCTACGGCATCACCACCGCCGGCCAGGCGGACGGCGGCCACCGCGACGGCACCTCGCTCCACGGCTTCGGCTTCGACGGCTGAGCTTCCGCTGGTCCGAAGGGGTGCCTCTCGTTGAGGGGCACCCCTTCGTCGTGGGGGTGTCTCCGGTGGGGTGGGCTTCCCGGTCGGGGGTGGTGTCAGCGACACCCCCGAGAGGGCGGGTCGCCGTATGTCGCGGGGCGCTCGGATTCGCGAAGGTTGAGGACGTCAGCACGGCACGTCCCCGGTACGTCCCCACCTCCCCACCGCGAAGATTCGAGGCCCGTCATGAGCACCAGCACCCTGACGCCGTACGCAGCCGCTCCCGCCTCCCCCTCCGCCGGGCGGCACCCCGCGGAGTCCCCCGGCTTCTGGCGGGCGCCCTTCGCCGCCTCCACGTACCGGGAGATCGGCTACACCGTGACGTCGCTGCCCCTCGCCATCGTGGGCTTCACCTTCGCCGTGACGATGTTCTCGCTCGGCCTGGGCCTGTTCGTCACCGTGCTGGGGCTTCCGGTCCTCGCGGCCGGGCTCGCCGGTGCGCGGGGGCTCGGTGCCGCCGAGCGGGGGCGGGCGCGGGCGAGGCTCGGGCTCGACGTGGCCGGGCCCGACGCCGTGGAGACGCCGCGGGACGGGGGTGCGTGGGCGGGGATGCGGGCCCGGCTCTCGGACGGCGCGGGCTGGCGGGCGCTGCTCTTCCAGTTCGTGATGTTCCCGCCGCGCGTCGTGTCCTTCGTGCTGAGCGTGACGTTCCTGGTCACCGGCTGGGTGGTCGCGCTTCTCCCGGCGTACTCGTGGGTCTTCCCGCGCTACGTCGACTGGCCGGGCTACCGGGTGTTCGACTACACCTCCGGCGGCGAGCACCACGCGTACTACCTGGAGTCGCCGGTACAGATCGCGGGGGCTTCCCTGCTCGGCCTCACCCTCGTCTTCCTCACGCCGAAGCTGGTCCGCGCCCTGACGAACATCGACCGGGCGGCGGTGCGTTCGCTGCTCGGCCGCCGGTGAGCGCAGGCCGTGGCCGGAATCGGGTGAGAGGTAAGGGGCGTCCGCTACTGCGGGCGCCCCTTACCTCGTTCCCGTCGACTCCCCCTCACGCGTGCCCCGTCAGCCGCGCGGCCGACGCGATCGTCGAACGGGCCTCGCGATCGGTGAGGCCGACCCGGACCGCGGCGTCGGTGAGTTCATCGGCCAGGGTCTCGCCGATGCCGTTCTCGTAGGCACGGCAGGCGGCCCAGAACAGCCGGGTGTTGCGCTGACCCTCGTGGGCGGCCAGCACGAACTGGACGAGGCCGTGACCCCGTTGGGCCGGGGCCGGCATCTGCGGCAGCGGGGGGTGGTGGACGCGGGGAGGGGGCGTGAGCAGGCGCAGCAGGGCGATCGGGCACCTCGCCGGAGGGAGATGGGCGGTGCCAGCCACGGCGCTGTAGACGCCGTGCTCGGTGCGCGAGCCGGGGCCGACGAGGTAGCCGCCCGCGCCCCGGATGTCGATGCCGGGGGCGAGGCGCCCCGCGGAGTTGGGGACGACGGCGTCGGGCGGGCCCGCGAGCCAGATGTGGCGGCCACCGCTGGGGGTCGCCACGACCACCGTCGGCGGGATCGTGAAGAGGTGGCGCAGCGCCAGCTCCCGCAGGGCCGCCGGAGCGTCCGTACCGGATTTGGTGTCGAGGTCTACGCCGATCAGGTGGTGCGGGGGCAGTCCGCACGCGATGCCGTAGCCGGTGGCCCAGGGGGCGGCGGCGAAAAGCTCCCGGATGCGCCACGGGTCGGACGACGCGTCGTACACGCCGTGTCCCGGACGGCCGCATTCGCCGTGGCAGGGGGTCGGCTCGGGCTCCTCGTGGTGGGGGGAGCGGAGGGCAGGCAGCTTGGTGCGGGAGAGCGGGATGACGGCGAGGCCGCGCTCGGCGGCCGACAGGGCGTGGGCGAGCGCGAGCGCTGTGGCATGGCGGTCGATGGTGGCCATGCCCTCATTTTCGTACAAGCGTTCGAAGAAAGAAAGAGGGGAGCGGTGCGACGCGCGGACGAAGCGGGTTCGCGACCGCCGATCTGCACGAAGTGGAGGAACGCTTCAGCGCCTGCGGCGCCTGGGTTTGGGCGGGGTTATGGGGGCTGAGCTGGTGCTTTGAGAGCACGAAGCATGTTTATCGACTTGTACTCACGCTTGCGGGGGAATCGGGGCTTCCGGGGTAGTTCGCCGGGGATTCGGTGGGCAATTCTGATCTCGCGACGTCGTGCAGAACACCGAAGGCGGTCGGCCAACTGCCTTGGAAAACAAGCACTTCAGGTACTCCCGGCACACAGCCGGTGCGTACCCCCGTAACGGAGGAATTGACATGGCAAGCATCCGTACCGCCCGCGTCATCGCTGCAGCCGCGGCCCTGCCCCTGGCTGCCGCACTCTTCACGGGTGTCGCGACGGCCGACAACGGCTCGTTCGCGAACGACGGATCGCATGCGGGCGTGGCGACCGTCAACGGCAGCGGCGTCGGCGGCAACAACAGCGGCAACTCGAACACGTCGCAGCAGCAGGCCGTCGGTTCGGGCGCCTCGAACCAGAACAACACCGCCCAGGTGAACGGCTCGGCGTTCACGGCGATCGACCAGTCGAACGAGAACATCGCCGTCAACTTCACCCACCTCTGGTGAGGTGACGGCCCTCCGGGGTAGCTCCTGGGGCCTGCTCGATGGGGTGTGTGGCGTTCTGCGCGGCGGTGCATCTGCACCGCCGCGCAGGCGTGTGCGGGGTCAGGGCTGCGGGCCGGGCGTGCGTGTGCGGGGTCAGGGCCGTGGGCCGGGCGTGCGTGTGCGGGGTCAGGGCCGTGGGCCGGGCGTGCGGGGGCGGGGCCCCGGGGTCGCGTCCGGCGCGATCCCCCCGCATCCGGGGTGATCTCTTGACACCGCCACAGTTTCTGACGGACAGTCAGAAACCCTTGTCGGTGCGACGCCCTGACGCGAAGGAGAGGCCGCCGCCGTGCACCTCGCCCCCACCGAACGCCAACAGCGGCTGCGCGCCGAACTGCGCGCCTACTTCCGCGAGCTGATGCCGGCGGGTCCGCCCGCGGGGCACGACCTGGAGGGGCAGCGCCGACTGCTGCGGCGCATCGGGGCCGACGGCATGCTGGGCCTCGGCTGGCCGGTCGAGTACGGCGGTCAGGGCCGCGGGCCCGACGAGCAGTTCGTCTTCTTCGACGAGGCCTACCGGGCGGGCGCGCCCGTGTCGATGGTCACCCTGAACACCGTCGGGCCGACCCTCATGAAGTACGGCACCGAGGAGCAGAAAGCGGCCTTCCTGCCGCGCATCCTCAGCGGCGACCTCGTCTTCGCGATCGGCTACAGCGAGCCGTCGGCGGGCACGGACCTGGCTTCGCTGCGGACGCGGGCGGTGCGGGAGGCCGGGGTGGCCCGGAGTGCGGGTATTTCCGAGGCCGGCGGGGGTGAGAGCAGTGAGGGCGCGGGCTCGTGGGTCATCGACGGGCAGAAGATCTTCACGTCGAACGCGCAGAACGCGGACTGGATCTGGCTGGCCTGCCGCACGGACCCCGAGGCCCCCAAGCACCAAGGCATCTCGATCATCCTCGTGCCGACCGACGCGCCGGGGTTCTCGTGGACGCCGATCGAGACCGTGGGCGGTCTGACGACGACGGCGACGTACTACGACGGCATCCGCGTCCCCGCATCGAACCTCGTCGGCGAGGAGAACGGCGGCTGGGGCCTCATCACCAACCAGCTCAACCACGAGCGGGTCGCGCTCGCCGCGATCGGGATGCAGGCCGAGGATTTCTACGCCGCGGCTCTCGCCTACGCCCGTACCCCCGATCCGGTGACGGGCGAGCGCCGGATTGACGCGCCGTGGGTCCGGTCCCGGCTGGCCGAAGCGCAGGCCCGGCTGGCGGCAACGCGCCTGCTCAACTGGCGTTTGGTGGGGGATGTCGGGGCGGGTGCGCTGGCGCCGGGCGACGCGAGCGGCGTGAAATTCGTGGGAACCGAATCGGCGGTGGAGGTGTACCGAATATGTCAGGAAGTCACGGGCGAGGCGGGTCTGGTCCGGGCCGGTTCACCCGGCTCCCTGACGCTCGGCACGGCCGGTGAGGGGGAGTTGGAGCGGATGAACAGAGCGGCACAGATCAATACGTTCGGGGGCGGGGTGAGCGAGGTGCAGCGGGAGATCGTGGCGACGATGCGGCTCGGGATGCGGAGGGGGCGGCGGTGACCGATCTTTCGTACGAGGCGCTGAAGGTGTTCGAGGGGCGGGCGGCCGCCACGGCGGGCGTGGGCAAGGACCCGGTGAACGCACCGATGATCCGGCACTGGTGCGAGGCCATGGGCGACACGAACCCGGCCTACGGGGGCGCGGATCCGATCGCACCGCCGACGATGCTCCAGGCCTGGACGATGGGCGGACTCTCCGGACACCAGGGACGCTCGGCGGCGTACGACGAGTTGTTCGCGCTCCTGGACGGCGCGGGATACACCTCCGTCGTGGCCACGGACTGCGAGCAGGAGTATCTGCGGCCGCTGCGGCCGGGGGACGAGATCACCTTCGACGCGGTCATCGAGTCGGTGTCGGAGCGCAAGACGACCAAGCTGGGCACGGGCCATTTCGTCACGACCCGGATGGACGTCAGAGCGGGCGGTGAGCCGGCCGGGACCCACCGTTTCCGGATCCTCAAGTACGCACCCGCGCAGCGCGAACCCCAGGCCAAGCGGCCCCGCCCCGTGATCAACCGGGACAACGCCGGGTTCTGGGAGGGAGTGGCCCGCCACCGGCTCCTGATCCAGCGCTGCGGCGGCTGCCGGGCCCTGCGCTTCCCGTGGCTGCCCGGCTGCAATGCCTGTGGATCCCTCGCATGGGACACGGTCGAAGCGAGCGGCGAGGGCACGGTCTATTCGTACGTCGTCATGCACCACCCGCCCTTCCCCGCCTTCGACCCGCCGTACGCGGTGGGGCTCATCGAGCTGGCGGAAGGCGTGCGCATGGTCAGCAACGTGGTGGGCGTGCCCAGCGACAAGGTGCGGATCGGGCAGCCGGTGCGGCTCGAATTCCAGCAGGTGGACAAGGAGCTGGAGCTTCCGGTGTTCCGGGCCGTCGAAAGCATGGCGGGGGGCGGGGTCTGACATGGACTTCACACCTACGGAGGAGCAGGCCGCCGCGCGGGATCTCGCCAGGGAGATCTTCGGGGACCTGTCGACTCCGGAGCGGCTCGCGGCCGGGGGCACGGGATCGGACCCCGAGCTGTGGAAGGCGCTGTGCTCGGCCGGGCTGCCAGGTGCGGTGGAGGAGATCGGGTTGCTCGGCCTCGTGCTGCTGCTTGAGGAGCAGGGGAGGACGACGGCCCAGGTCCCCTTCGCGGCGACCTGTGTCTACGGCCTGCTCGCCGTGGCGGCACACGGCACCGAGGAGCAGCGGGGGCGGCTGCTGCCGGGGCTACGGGACGGGACGGCGGTCGCGACGGGGGCTTTCCCGGCGCGGGGCGGTGTGGCGGTCCTCGTGGAGGGGGCGGGGGCCGGTGCTTCGTCCGGGGCGGGGGCGGTGGCTTCGGCTGGAGCGGTGGCGGGCGCCTCGGCCGGGGCTCAGGGCGGGGCGCATGGCGAGGCGGGGGCCGGGGCGCCGGTGGCGGGTCGGCTGACCGGGGTGGTGCCTTGGGTGCCGTGGTTGCGGGATGCCACGGAGGTCCTGGTGGCGGTGCGTGACCCGGGGCGAGAGGGCGGCCAGAGCCTGTGGAGGGTGCGGGTGGCCGACACGGAGACCGAGCCGGTGGAGCTGACCGCGCCCTGGGCGGCGGGGCGGCTGGTCCTGGACGGCACTCCCGGGGAGCGGATCGGGGGGAGCGAAGCCTACGAGGACGTGCTGGCTAGCGCGCGGACGGCCTTCGCGGGGCTGCAAGCCGGGGTGTGCGCGGGGTCGCTGGCCCGCGCGGTGGCTTACACGAACGAGCGGGAACAGTTCGGGCGTCCGCTAGCGGCGAAGCAGGGCGTCCAACTCCGGGCGGCGGACGCGCACATGGACACCGAGGCGATACGGGTCACGGCGTACGAGGCGGCCTGGCGACGTGACGCGGGCCTGCCGTACGGCACGCATGCGCTGACCGCCGCGTGGTGGGCGTCGGAGGGCGGCAAGCGCGTCGTGCACGCGGGCCAGCACCTGCACGGCGGCATGGGAGCCGACCTCGACCATCCCGTGCACCGGCACTTCCTGTGGGGCCGGCAGCTGGACGCGTATCTAGGGAGCGGGAGCGAAGTCCTGGAGGAAATGGGCGACCTGATCGCCCGGGGCGAGCAGGAGGGGGCGGCATGACGGGGGAACGGGGCACCGGAGGAGCCGGCGGCACGGCAGAGGGGCAGGGGCAGGGGAGAGGACGGGAACAGGGGGAGGCGCAGGACCCGGAGCGGGCGTGGGCACAGGGCTCGGCGCGGGGACAGGCGCAGCCACACGGACAGGCCCAGGACCAGGCGCGAGATCAGGCGCAGCCACAGGGACGGCCCCAGGATCAGGCGCAGCCACAGGGACGGCCCCAGGATCAGGCGCAGCCACAGGGACGGCCCCAGGACCAGGCGCAGCCACAGGGGCAGCGAGTGGGGCAGGCGCAGCCACAGGGGCAGGGAGCGTGGCAGGCGGAGGCGCAGGGCGTCGGCTGGGGTGGTCGTGTGGTTGACGGGCGGGGTGGTGGAGGAGGCAAGGGGTTGAGGGTCGGGGACGCGTTGCCGGAGCTTGCCATTCCCGTCACCCGGACGCTCATCGTCTCCGGGGCGATCGCCTCGCGGGACTACCAGGACGTGCACCACGACGCGGTGGCGGCGCAGGAGAAGGGCTCCCCCGACATCTTCATGAACATCCTGACCACGAACGGCCTGGTCGGCCGGTACGTGACGGACCACTTCGGTTCCGGCGCTGTCCTGCGCAAGGTGGCGATCCGGTTGGGGGCGCCCAACTATCCGGGGGACACGATGGTGTTGACCGGGTCCGTGGAGCAGGTCGACGGCGACACGGCCACGGTCAAGGTGGTGGGGGCCAACGGCATCGGCAAGCACGTCACCGGCACGGTCACGGTCACCGTCCCCGGCGGAGTTCCGGCAGGGGGCGCGGCATGAGCGCACGTACACGAGATCGGCTGGGCGGGAAGGCCGCCGTGGTGGGCATCGGAGCCACCGAGTTCTCCAAGGACTCGGGGCGCAGTGAGCTGCGGCTCGCCGTGGAGGCGGTGGGGCTCGCGCTCGACGATGCCGGGCTCGGTCCGGAGGACGTCGACGGCATGGTCACGTTCACCATGGACACGAACCCGGAGATCACCGTCGCGCAGGCGGCCGGGATCGGGGAGCTGTCGTTCTTCTCGCGCGTCCATTACGGCGGAGGCGCGGCCTGTGCGACCGTCCAGCAGGCGGCGCTCGCGGTGGCGACCGGGGTGGCCGAAGTCGTCGTCTGCTACCGCGCGTTCAACGAACGCTCGGGCCGCCGCTTCGGTTCGGGCGTGCAGCACAGGGAGCCGTCGGCGGAGGGCGCGGCGCTCGGCTGGTCCCTGCCGTTCGGGTTGCTGACCCCCGCGTCGTGGGTGGCGATGGCGGCCCAGCGCTATCTCCACGCCTATGGCCTCACGCCCGACGCCTTCGGCCACGTGGCGGTCACCGACCGGAAGTACGCGGCGACCAACCCCGCGGCCTATTTCCACGGAAAGCCGATCACGCTCGCCGATCACGCGGCCTCGCGCTGGATCGTCGAGCCGCTGCGGCTCCTGGACTGCTGCCAGGAGACCGACGGCGGGCAGGCGATCGTCGTGACGAGCGTGGAGCGGGCCCGGGACCTGCCGAATCCGCCGGCGGTGATCACGGCGGCGGCCCAGGGAGCGGGCCGGGCTCAGGAGCAGATGACCAGCTTCTACCGCGACGATCTGAGCGGGCTGCCGGAAATGAGCGTGGTGGCGCGGCAGTTGTGGCGCAGCTCGGGGCTGACGCCGGGCGAGATCGACGTGGGCATTCTCTACGACCACTTCACCCCGTTCGTGCTGATGCAGCTGGAGGAGTTCGGTTTCTGCGGGCCGGGGGAGGCGGCGGACTTCGTGGCCGAGGAGAGGCTGCCGCTGAACACGCACGGGGGCCAGCTGGGGGAGGCGTATCTGCACGGGATGAACGGCATAGCGGAGGCGGTCCGCCAGGTGCGGGGCACGTCCGTGAACCAGATACCGGGCGCGGCGCGCACGCTGGTCACCGCGGGTACGGGTGTCCCCACATCAGGGTTGATTCTGGCGGCGGACGGCTGAACGCGGCGCGTGTCCCCGGCATGGCGGCAGCCGTGGGCCCTTCACTCGGCGTATGCGCTGCCGAAAGCTGATGATGGGACTTGTCCTCGCCGTCGCCCTGTCCACGCTGGCCGTGGGCGCGCCACCGACCGGTGCCGTGAGCAGACCCTGGGCCGACGGCTCCCGGCCGGGGAGCCACGGGGCGGCCGACGGTTCGCGGTCGGAGGGCCACGAGACCGGCGAGCGTACGCGTGGGGCCGGGCGGGCGGCCGGGGTGTCGACCTTTCGTGGGTGGGCCTTCGACACCTGTCTCGCGCCGCCCGTCGGGACGATGCGCCGGTGGAAGGCCTCCGACTACCAGGCGGTGGGCGTCTACTACGGGGGACGCGGCCGTGCGTGCGACCGCCAGCCGGAGCTGACCGCCGGGTGGATGCGCAAGGTGCGGGGGCTGGGGTGGAAGGTGCTTCCGGTGTACGTCGGTTCGCAGTCCCCCTGCGTCACCGCCAAGCACAAGAAGGACGTACGCATGGGGAAGCACCCCTGGAAGCAGGGGACGAAGGAGGGGCGTGACGCGGTGAAGAAGGCGAAGGCGCTGGGGATGCGGGGGCTGAGCCCGCTCTATCTGGACATGGAGGCGTACGCCCACCGGAAGAAGAAATGTGCGAAGACCACCCTTTCCTTCGTGCGGGCCTGGGACCGCGAGGTGCGCAGGCTCGGGTACGTCCCGGGGTTCTACAGCAGTGCGAGTTCCGGCGTACGGCACATGGAGGCGGCGCGGCGGGCAGGGGTGCGGGACCTGCCGGCGGTGATGTGGTTCGCGCGCTGGCACACGCGGCCGCATCTGTACCGCGAGCCGGCGCTCGCACGCGGTGCGTGGCACCCTGAGCGGCGGATTCACCAGTACGCGGGGAACGTGAAAGAGCGGCACGGCGGGCGCACGCTCATGATCGACAGGAACCTCGTGCACGCGCCGGTGGCCCGGATCGGTTAGGCCCGTGGGGCGGTCCTCTCAGGGGTGAACCCTCAGAGGTGTGCTCCGCCTCCTCCACCTTCAGGAGGTGGGGGTACCACCCCGCGTACAACCTGAGGCGGACACTGCTTCGGGACCTGCGGCCGATCCGCTGAAGTAGGGGGCGCTTCTAGCGTGGAGCCATGACCGTATCCATGGTGCCCATGTGCACCAGCGCATCGAAGGCCGCGACGCGGACAGCGAGTCCTTCGGCGTATCCGTCGTTCGCGTCGTACGTACGGGCGCGCCAGCCCGTGTTGCTGCGCACCGCGCGCTCGCTGACGGCGAACCCGAGCGATGCCGAGGATCTGCTGCAGACCGCCCTCACCAAAACCTATGTCGCGTGGGACCGGATCGAGGACCACCGGGCGCTGGACGGCTATGTGCGCCGGGCCCTCCTGAACACCCGGACCTCGCAGTGGCGCAAGCGCAAGGTCGACGAGTTCGCGTGCGACGAGTTGCCCGAGCCCGACGTGACGCCGGTCGCGGACCCGGCCGAGCAGCAGGCGCTCCGGGACGCGATGTGGCGCGCGATCATGAACCTGCCCGCCCGGCAGCGGGCGATGGTGGTACTGCGGTACTACGAGGATCTCAGCGAGGCCCAGACGGCCGAGGTGCTCGGGGTGTCCATCGGTACGGTCAAGAGCGCGGTGTCGCGTGCGCTCGGCAAACTGCGCGAGGACCCGGAGCTCACGCCGGTCCGGTGAACCCACGGCAGCCCCCGGGATTTCTGGCCCGGCCCCGCCGCGTGGGACCTCGGCTTCGGTGGTTGTCGCAGCTCTGCCGGACCTTTCTTCTCCCGGGCTAGTGACATACCGTGCGGTATGCGGCAAGAATCTGGCGAGCCCTACTGCCAGGTAGGTCATCCGGGAGCCGCCCCGGATGAATGCCGCGCGCCCACCGGGAGGACGCCGTGCTGAGCACGATGCAGGACGTACCACTGACCGTCACCCGCATCCTTCGGCACGGGACGACCGTGCACGGGTCGTCGCAGGTCACCACATGGACCGGCGAGGCCACCCCGCAGCGCCGCAGTTTCCGCGAGATCGGCGAACGCACGGCCCAGCTGGCCCACGCGCTGCGCGAGGACCTCGGGGTCGACGGCGACGAGCGCGTCGCCACGTTCATGTGGAACAACGCCGAACACGTCGAGGCCTACTTCGCGGTCCCCTGTATGGGCGCCGTGCTGCACACCCTCAACCTCCGGCTGCCCTCCGACCAGTTGACCTGGATCGTGAACCACGCGGCCGACCGCGTGATCATCGTCAACGGCTCCCTCATCCCGCTGCTCGCGCCGCTGCTGCCGCAGCTGCCGACCGTCGAGCATCTGGTGATCTCGGGCCCCGGGGACCGTTCGCCGCTGGCCGGCGTCCAGGCGCAGGTGCACGAGTACGAGGACCTGATCGCCGCCAAGCCCACGGTGTTCGACTGGCCCGAGCTCGACGAGCGTACGGCCGCCGCCATGTGCTACACCTCCGGTACCACCGGCGACCCCAAGGGCGTCGTCTACTCCCACCGCTCCATCTACCTGCACTCCATGCAGGTCTGCATGACCGAGTCCATGGGCCTGACGGACGCGGACACCAGCCTCGTCGTCGTCCCGCAGTTCCACGTCAACGCCTGGGGTCTGGCGCACGCGACCCTGATGGCCGGCGTGAACATGCTGATGCCGGACCGGTTCCTCCAGCCCGCCCCGCTCGCCGAGATGATCGAGACGGAGCGGCCCACGCACGCGGCCGCCGTCCCCACCATCTGGCAGGGCCTGCTCGCCGAACTCACCGCGAAGCCGCGCGACGTCAGCTCCCTCCACCAGGTCACCATCGGCGGCTCGGCCTGCCCGCCCTCGCTGATGGAGGCGTTCGACAAGCTGGGCATGCGGGTCTGCCACGCCTGGGGCATGACGGAGACCTCCCCGCTCGGCACGGTCGCGCGCCCGCCGGCCTCGGCCATCGGGACGGACGAGGAGTTCGCCTACCGCCTCACGCAGGGACGTTTCCCCACCGGCGTCGAGGCGCGCCTGGCCGGCCCCGACGGCGGGTACCTCCCGTGGGACGGCGAGTCGGCGGGCGAGCTGGAGGTGCGCGGGCCGTGGATCGCGGGCGCGTACTACGGCGGAGCGGGCGGCGAGGACCTCAAGCCCGAGGACAAGTTCAGCCCGGACGGCTGGCTGAAGACCGGTGACGTGGGCGTGATCAGCCCCAACGGCTTCCTGACGCTCACCGACCGCGCGAAGGACGTCATCAAGTCGGGCGGCGAGTGGATCTCCAGCGTCGAGCTGGAGAACGCGATCATGGCTCACCCGGACGTCGCGGAGGCGGCGGTCGTCGCCGTCCCCGACGAGAAGTGGGGCGAACGCCCGCTGGCCACGGTCGTGCTGAAGGAGGGCGCGAGCCTGGAGTACGCCGCCCTGCGCGAGTTCCTCGCGGGCAGCATCGCCAAGTGGCAGCTGCCCGAGCGCTGGGCGATCGTGCCCGCCGTGCCCAAGACGAGCGTCGGCAAGTTCGACAAGAAGGTGCTGCGCAAGCAGTACGCGGCCGGGGAACTGGACGTCACCAAGCTCTGACGCCGGACCCGACCGGACGATCCGGCTGATGCGCCGCTCCCCCGTGGGAGCGGCGCATCGCCGTGTTCTGCCTGCCGCGGGGACTGAGCCGTGCATTCGGCCCTGCCCCCTCCCTCGGGTCTAGTTCGTGCCGATCTTCGCCAGCAGGTCCACGATGCGGCCCTGCACCTCGGTGCTCGTCGACCGCTCCGCGAGGAACAGGACCGTCTCCCCCGCGGCGAGGCGCGGCAGTTCGGTCTGGTCGACGGCGGCGGTGTAGACGACGAGGGGGGTGCGGTTCAGGCGGCCGTTCGCGCGCAGCCAGTCGATGATTCCGGCCCTGCGGCGACGCACCTGCATCAGGTCCATCACCACCAGGTTCGGCCGCATCTGTGCCGCGAGCGTCACCGCGTCCGCGTCGCTCTCGGCCCGCGCGACCTGCATGCCGCGCCGTTCGAGCGTGGCGGTCAGGGCGAGCGCGATCTCCTCGTGCTCCTCGATGAGCAGGACGCGCGGCGGGTGCTGCTCGCTGTCGCGGGGCGCGAGCGCCTTCAGGAGTACGGCGGGGTCGGCGCCGTACGCCGCCTCGCGCGTCGCCTGGCCGAGTCCCGCCGTGACGAGCACGGGGACCTCGGCGGCCACGGCGGCGGTGCGCAGCGACTGGAGGGCCGTCCGCGTGATCGGTCCGGTCAGCGGGTCCACGAACAGGGCCGCGGGGAACGCGGCGATCTGGGCGTCGACCTCTTCGCGGGAGTTGACGATGACGGGGCGGTAGCCGCGGTCGCTCAGCGCCTGCTGGGTGGTGACGTCGGGCGCGGGCCAGACGAGGAGGCGGCGCGGGTTGTCCAGCGGCTCGGGCGGCAGTTCGTCGTCCATGGGCTGCGGCTGGGGCCGGTTGGCGACCTCCACCGCGCCGCCGGGACCGTCCAGCGGCTCCGGGCCCTCGTCGGCGTCCTCGTCCGGGGCGCCGATCGCGTACGAGCGGCCCGTGCCCTCCGAGGAGTTCGCGATCCGGGACTGCGGGTGGGCCTGCGCCTGGGGATGCGGGCGGGCCGCGGCTTCGGCGCGGTCGTCGGCGGCGGGGTCAGGGGGAGTGGAGAGCCTGCGGCGGCGCCCCGAGCCTCCGACGGAGCCACCGAGGGAGCCGCCACCGAGCGACTGCCCCGGGCCCTGGCCTTGTCCCTGCCCCTGGGCCTGCCCCTGAGCCGCGGACTGCGTCGGCGCCTGCTCAGGAAGCGACCCTGCGGTGGGCCGCTGCGGGGCGGGCGGGGCTGCCTGGCCGGGAGCGGAGAGCTGGGCCTGGCCGGCCTGCCCCTGGGCCTGCCCCGGGGCGGGTGCCTGCGGCGACTGGGGAGCCTGCCGGCCTCCCTGCGGTCCTCCCTGCCGGCCTCCCTGCGGGTTCTGCTGGGCCGGATGAGCCTGCGGGGGCAGGGGAGACTGGGGGGCCAGCGGAGACTGGGGGGACCCGGCGGGGTCCGGAGCGGCCGGGTTGCCCGGAGCCGCCGGACCACCACCCGGAGCCGCCGGACCACCACCCGGAGCCGCCGGGCCACCACCCGGAGTCCCGGGGATCCCAGGAGCCGCCGGGCCACCCGGAGCCCCCTGCGCCCCAGAAGCTCCCTGAGCCCCAGAAGCCCCCGGGCCACCCGAAGCCTGTCCTTGCCCCTGACCCTGCCCCTGCCCCTGCTGCGCGCCAAGGCGGCGCTGCTGCTGCTCGGCGATCTGCTGGCCGAACGGCACGCCCTGCCCGAGCGTGCGCACGCTGAACGCGCGCCCCTGCGTCGAGTTGGGGTCACCGGGCGCGGCCTCGGCGGGCAGCGGCTGCGCGGCCCGCCCGCCCAAGGTGCCTCCGCCCAAAGTGCCTCCACCCGAGGTGCCTCCACCCGAGGTGCCCCCGCCCTGGGTGCCTCCACCCAGGGTGCCGTTCTCGGGCGGGAGCGCGACGCCCCTGCCCGGCGTGTGGACGCCCGGGCCCGGAGTGCCTTCGGCGTACGTGGTGGGCTGCGAGGGAACACCACCGGGCGGAGTGCCCTGCGGATTCCCCACGGGACCGCCGACCGCGGGCGTCTGACCACCCAAAGCCTGGCCCTGTCCCTGTCCCTGTCCCTGCGGCTGTCCCTGGACCTGTCCCGGCGCCGGGGTCTCCCCCTGCGGCTGGCCCTGCCCGGGTGCCTGGGCCGCGCGTGACCTGCGGCGACCCGTAGGGGCCTCCGCGGGGTGCGGCTGCGGCGGGGTGTGGTCGTCGGCCGGGTGGTGCAGGGCCGCCTCGTGCTGCCCCGTGTCGTCCTGGTCCGCGGAGGCGGGCGGCAGCGCGAAGACGCGCCCGCTGGGAGCCTCCTCGGCAGCGGCACGTTCCTTGGCCGCGGCCAGCGCACGCCGGCGCCGTCCCGTCGGCCGGGGCGAGGCCTCGCCCGTGTCACCCGCGTAGCCACCCGGACCCGCGACAGCCACGGCCGTACCGGCCCCGGAAGCAGCCCCGGAGCTCCCGGCGGCAACACCCTCCTGCCCGCCACCACCCGAAGGCAGAGCGGGCGGCAACGCGAGCTGCTCGTCGTTCCGTCGTGCCCGCTGCCCCGAAGCGGCAGGGGCCACGCCCCCCGCGGGGACCGGCACGCCCTGCGGCGGCACGGCCTGCCCCCGGGCGGCGGACCCGGCGGCATGCTCGGCAGCCGTCACCACGGAGCCGACGGAGCCCGGGGAGCCGACGGAGCCCGGGGAGCCGACGGAGCCCCCGGGGTTCAGCGCGCCCCCGGGACCCACCGCGCCGGCCTCCGGAGCGCCGACGCCCCGCTCGGCGGCACTGGGCCGCCCGCGCCGACGCCCCGTACCGCTGGAAGTCTGTGCACCCTCGCCGAGCGCGGGCGCGCCCGGGGCCACCGACGCCGCCGCCTCGGCGACCTGGGCCGCCGCGGTCTGCGCGGCGTCCGCCTCAGCCGCACGCCGTCCACGCCGCCGCCCGGTACCGCTCGGCGAAGCCCCGCCCACCGAGGTGCCGCCTCCCGAGGTCTCGCCTCCGGAAGTCGCGCCCTCGGCGACCGAACTCTCCAGGAAGGAGTCGACGGAGGGCCCGGCGGCCCGCCGCGCCCTGCGCCGCCCGCCACTCGTGGCGGGCGAAGCCTGCGCCGGCACCACGACGGAGGACCCGACGGAAGACCCGACGGAAGGATCGCCCGGCGACCCACCCGAGGAGGCATCCGAAGAACCGTCCCCGTCCGACGACCCGGCGGAAGAACCCCCGGCGCCGACCCCGGCGCCGTTCCCCGCACCGGCCAGGGCGCCGCTGCCCGCACCGGCCACCGCGCCCGCTCCCGCGCCGATCGGCACCTCGAGGACGTACGCGTTGCCGCTCATCCCCGGTACCTCGTGCGTCTGGAGCACGCCGCCGTGCGCCCGCACGATGCCCCGGACGATCGGTTCGTGCACCGGGTCTCCCCCGGCGTACGGACCCCGCACCTCGATGCGGACGACCTCGCCGCGCTGGGCTGCGGCCACGACCACGGTCGAGTCCACGTACCCGCCGGCGGTCATGCCCGAAGGGGCCGCACCGGCGCGCGCGTTGCCCGTGGCGTCGATGCCCGCGACGTCCGCGACCAGGTGGGCGAGGGCCGTGGCGAGCCGCCCCGGGTCGACCTCTACCTCGATCGGCGGCGCGTGCACGGCGAACTGCGCGCGACCGGGCCCGATCAGCTCGACCGCACCCTCCACGCCGCTCGCGACGACCGCGTCGAGCATGACCTTGACGGGGGAGAGCTGGTCGGCGCCCGAGTCGAGCAGCTGGAAGCCCAGCACGTTGTCGACCAGCGTGGTGATGCGGGCGTATCCCGCCGAAAGGTGGTGGAGGACTTGGTTCGCCTCGGGCCACAACTGCCCGGCGTCATCGGCGGCGAGGGCCGAAAGCTCACGCCGCAGTTCGTCCAGTGGGCCGCGCAGCGAGGAGCCCAGCACGGCCAGCAGTTGCTCGTGGCGTGCGGCCAGCGCGTCGTACCGCGCCTTCTCGTGCTCGGCGAACTCCTCGAACCGGTCCTTCTCGCGTTCGGCGAGCGCCGCGTACCGCTCCTGCTCGGCGGCGATCTCCTCTTCGCGCTGCTCAGCGGCCGCGGCGAGTTCCGCCGCGTGCCGCTCGGTCGCGGCCCGCAGCTCCTCCGTGCGCCGTTCGGTGGCGGCCTGCATCTCCTCCGCGTGCGCCGCGAGCGCGGCCTCGTGCTCCTCGGCCAGCGCGTCGTAGGGCCGCCGGTCGGTGAACGTCATGACCGCGCCGACGAGCTGGTCGCCGTCGCGCACCGGCGCCGTCGTCAGGTCGACCGCGACCCGGTCGCCGCTCTTGGACCACAGGACCTGCCCGCGCACCCGGTGCTTGCGCCCGGAGCGGAGGGTGTCCGCGAGCGGGGACTCCTCGTAGGGGAAGGGCTCGCCGTCGGCGCGCGAGTGGAGCACCAGGTGGTGCAGTTCCTGCCCGCCGAGGTCGCTGGCCCGGAAGCCCAGTATCTGTGCGGCGGCCGGATTGACGAGGACGACCCGTCCGTCGGTGTCCGTGCCGACGACGCCCTCGGCTGCGGCCCGCAGGATCATCTCGGTCTGCCGCTGGGAGCGCGCCAGTTCGGCCTCGGTGTCCACCGCGCCCGAAAGGTCGCGTACGACGAGCATGAGCAACTCGTCGCCGGTGTAGCCGTAATTGTCGTAGGCGTCCCGGATGTCCTCCAGGTTCGAGCTGGTGACCTCGACGGGGAACTCGCTGCCGTCGGTGCGGCGCGCGGTCATCCGCGTCGGCTTGGTCCGCCCGCGCTCGTCGATGGACTCGGGGCGGCGCATCGATCCGGGAATGAGCCGGGAGTCGAACTCCGGCAACAGATCGAGGAGCCCGCGGCCCACGAGGGCGGTGCCCGGTGTCTCGAACGCCTCCAGCGCGATCGCGTTCGCGTTCACGACGGTCCCGTTGGCGTTCACGAGGACCAGCGCGTCCGGGAGCGCGTCGAGTATGGCTGCGAGGCGAGCAGCGCCTCGGGATGGCCTGCTGCTCACGACGACGCTTCCTCCCTGGTTACTGCTGCTTGCCGACTCGCCCAGGCCATCTTGCCCCGCGGTCCGCGGCGTGTCACGGGAGGGAGTCTACGGGGAGTGGTTGTGGGCGCGACGCCGGATGAGAGGGAGGTCGCACGCAGAACATGTGAGGCTTCCGTACCGCCTGGTCACGACGAGGTACCGGCGGGGCCGATTCGGTGGTGGCCAAAACCGGACCCGACGGTGGCCGAAAAAGATCGGCGAAGGTCCCGGGTGGGGCTGCCGGGCTCAGGCGCCGGTGTCGGGCAGCACGGGCACGAGGCTGTTCCACCGGGAGATCTCGCAGCCGTTGCTGCGGTTGTACGAGGCGTCGACGGGCCGCCCGTGCCAGGTCCCGGTGATGCGGGCGGTGGCCGGGCCGCCGTACTGCATGGTGCAGTTCGCGTCGGCCGGCGTGGGCGCGAAGGTGTCGGTGCCCCACGTGCTCTCGTCGAGCCGCGCGCACGCGTCCTGCGCCTGCGGGTGGCTGCCGCCCGTGGGGTGGCACTCCAGCTCGTACGTCCCGTCCCAGCCGCTCCCGGCCTCGGTGACCGTCACGGTGAGCCGGTCGGGGGACGGCGCGGCCGACGGCGACGAGAGGTCGAGGGGGCCCGCCCCGGCATGGGCGACGACGGGCGCGACGGACAGCGCGGCGACGGACGCGGCGGCGGTGAGGACGAGACGGCGCAGCATGACGGGCTCCACTGGGTGGGGATACCGGCGTACGCGAACACGTACGGGCTCTACCGCGTCTAACGCCGTTGACGCCCGGACGTTGCGGGCGCGGAAAAGACGCTTTGCCCTGCGGGCCGCCCGACTAGTACCGTGGAAGCCGCGATTGGTGACACGCCGCCCGGCTGTGTCATCATCTGCACGCACCCCCCGCGCTCGCGCAGGAGTGCAAGCTGGAGGCGTCGCCTAGTCCGGTCTATGGCGCCGCACTGCTAATGCGGTTTGGGACTTACATCCCATCGAGGGTTCAAATCCCTCCGCCTCCGCTGCAACACCCGAAGCCCCGGTCCCCTGGACCGGGGCTTCGGCGCATCCCCCCCCGGGAGGCACGTTTCCGCAGGTCGCAAGCGGTGTGGCTAACGGATTTCACATGGCGGCGGCGGTCATGTAATGTTCTTCCTGTCGCCGCGAACGGGCCGAAAGGCCGGGAAGCGAAGACAGAAAACAGAAAAAACAAGCACTCGTAGCTTAACGGATAGAGCATCTGACTACGGATCAGAAGGTTGCAGGTTCGAATCCTGCCGAGTGCACGCAGTCGAAAGGCCCCCGGATCATCCGGGGGCCTTTCGCGTTGTCGGGGTGGGCCGTCGGTGGTGGTCAGGCCGAGGCTTCGGCCTGGGTGGTCGGGTGGGGCTGCGGCCGGTGGGTGAGGGGGCGGGGCCTGGTCGGGATGCCCAGGGTGGGGTGGGCGACGCCCCAGGCCGCGGCCTTGCAGATGACTTCCTTGTAGGTGGCGGCGAGCTTGCCGGTCAGGGCCGCGTTGACCGAGCGGTCGTCGGCGGTGACGTACTGGATGAGGCCGTTCCCGCGGCCCAGCGAGATGCACTGGTTGAAGTAGCGCATCAGGGTCTTCGGGATCTTTGCGCCGGTCAGGCGGGCCGCGAGGGCGTCGGCGGCCTGCCAGGCCATGGGGGTGCCGGTCGCGCACGACATCCGCAGCGGCTTGTCGCCGGGGCCCATCGCCATGGCGGCGTCGCCGATCGCGTACACGTCCGGGTGCGAGACCGAACGCATGGTCCGGTCCACCACGATCTGGCCGTCGTCGGTGACGTCCAGGCCGCTGGCCCGCGCGATCGGGTGCACCGCGAAGCCCGTGGTCCACACGGTGACCGCGGCCGGGACGGTACCGCCGCCGGCGGTGGTGACGCGGTCCGCCTCGACGCCGGTCACGGCGGCGTGCTCGTGCGCGGTGATGCCGAGCCCGTCGAAGACCTTCCGTACGTGGGCGCGGCCCTTGGGCGAGAGCCAGTCGCCGAGTTCGCCGCGGGCGGCGAGCGCGACGTCCAGGTCCGGGCGGGCCTCGGCGATCTCGGTGGCGGCTTCGATGCCGGTGAGGCCGCCGCCGACGACGACCACGCTCTCCCCCGCGCCCAGAGCGGCCAGGCGCTCGCGCAGCCGGAGCGCTCCGGGGCGGCTCGCGATCTCGTGGGCGTGCTCGGCGGTGCCGGGGACGCCCTGCGCGTTCCAGGCGCTGCCGAGGGCGTAGACCAGGGAGTCGTACGCCAGTTCCTCGGCGCCCTGTTCGCCGCTGACGGCGACGGTCTTGCGGTCGGCGTCGACGGCGGTGACCTCGGCGAGCCGCAGCTCGACGCCGGTGCCGGCGAACATCTCGCTGAAGGGGCGCGGGGCGAGGTCCTGGCCGACCGCCAGCTGGTGCATCCGGACGCGCTCGACGAAGTCGGGTTCGGCGTTGACGAGGGTGATGGCGACGTCCTCGCGGCGCAGCCGCTTGGCGAGACGTCCGGCGGCGGCGGCTCCGGTGTATCCGGCTCCGATGACGACGATGCGGTGCTGCATGTCCCTGCTCCTGTCATCAGCTCTTCAGCGGGTTCGCCACTTGAACCGGGCAGCCCCGTGATTCCTGACAGGTGATTGGTGTGAAGCAGGTCACAGTGCGGGCGGGGGTGGGAGAGAAGGGCTGAGGAGAGTTTCTGGAAGGCAGGGCTCGGCCGGATTTCTAGAAGGCCTCGAAGAGGGCCTCTCCGTGGTCGGTCGTCGCCCATTGGCGCGTCGCGCGTTCCAGTTTGTCGGGGTTGACCTGGCTGCGGAACGCGACGATGCCGTCCGCGCTGATCTCCGGGCAGATCACGCCGACGACCTGGCCGCCGATGACGGCCACGATCGCGGGGGTGCCGTTGGCGGTCGTGACGTAGACCCCGGGGGAGCCGCCGACGTAGGCGCGCTTGGCGCCGCTGGGCTTGAACAGGCCCCGCATGAACTTGGCGACCGCGACCGCGCCCTCGAACGCCTTGGCGCGGGCCGGGATCTTGCCGCCGCCGTCGCCGACGGCGATGGCGTCCTCGGTGAGCAGCCGGACGAGCGGCTCGGTCCGGCCGCTGGTGGCGGCCGCGAGGAACTCGTCGATGATGCGGCGCGCGGTGGCCTCGTCGACCTCGGCGCGGGCCTTGCCGGCCGCGACGTGCTTCTTGGCGCGGTGGTAGATCTGCTGGGCCGAGGACTCGCTGACGTCGAGGATCTCGGCGATCTCCCGGTGCGCGTGGCCGAAGGCCTCCCGCAGCACGTAGACCGCGCGCTCGTTGGGCGAGAGGCGCTCCAGAAGGACGAGGACCGCGTACGAGAGGGATTCGCGCTGCTCGGCGGTGTCGGCGGGGCCGAGCATCGGGTCACCGGCGAGCAGGGGCTCGGGCAGCCACTGGCCCACGTAGGTCTCGCGGCGGGCGCGGGCCGAGGTGAGCTGGTTGAGGCACAGGTTGGTGAGGACCTTCGTCAGCCAGGCCTCGGGGACCTCGATGCGGTCGACGTCGGCGGCCTGCCAGCGCAGGAAGGTGTCCTGCACGGCGTCCTCGGCGTCGCTCGCGGAGCCGAGGAGGCGGTAGGCGATGGCCTGGAGCCGAGGCATGGCCGCCTCGAACCGGTCGACGTCCTGCACGGTCAGAGCCATGCTCCGGATCCTAGCCCGCGTGCCGGGCGGGGGCCCGGCCCGCTCACCGGGCGGGAGGGGGGCGGCAGTTGGCCCGTCGACCTGGGGTTCGCCTTGCGGTCGGCCGGGGTCCGCCCGGGTTCCGCCTCGCGGCCCGCTCCGGGGCTCGGCCTGCGGTCCGCTCCGGGGTTCGGCCTGCGGTCGGCCCGGGGTTCGGCCTGCGGTCCGCTCCGGGGTCCGTCCCGCGGTCCGCCCGCGGTCCGCCCGGGTCCCGCCCGGGTTCCGCCTCGCGGTTCGCCCCGGGGCCCGCCCGACCGCCCGCCCCGCGGCCCGTCCACCCGCCCGCCCCGCGGCTCCGCCTCCCGGTCCGGGCGGGTGGGTGAGACTGGGGGGATGGAGTGGCGCAGTGCGGGGTTGAGCTGGGCGGACGGTGGGCGGGCCGGGCTCGTGTGGGAGCGGGGGGACGTCAGTCCGCTGGTCGTGGGGCGGCGCGTGGGGTTCCGGGCGCTCGGGCGGCGGGAGTGCGTGGGGGCGCGCGGGAATCCCTGCCCGGTCGGTGCCGTGGTGCCGGGGCGGGGGACGCAGGCCCGGTGCGCGGATTGCGCGCGCCTCGACCGGGCGCACTCGGTGGCCGCCGACACCCTCGCGGACGATCCCCGGACCTACCGCGTGTATCTCGCCTGGTTCGGCGCCGGGATGGTGAAGGTCGGCCTCACCCGCGAGGAACGCGGCCCGGCCCGGCTCCTCGAACAGGGCGCCGTGGCCTTCGCCTGGCTGGGCCGTGGCCCGCTGATGGCCGCGCGCCGGGCCGAGGAGCTGCTGCGGGTGGCCCTCGGGGTGCCGGACCGGATCTCGTACGCCAGAAAGCGGGCCGTCAGGGCCGGTCTGCCGGGCCAGGACGAGCGGCGGCGCGAGCTGGAGCGCATGCACGGCTTCGCCCTCGCGCTCGACGGGTGGCCCGAGTCCCTGGAGCGGATGCCCCTGGGGGAGCAGGGCGTGGTGGACCACGGCGAGGCGTTCGGGCTGGCGCGTCTTGCGGGCGTCGGCGGGTTCGCCGTCACCGAGCTCGTCGACGGCGGGGTGGTGCTGGGGGATCTCGTCGCCGTGGCCGGGCCCGACGTCTGCCTGGACGACGGGGGGCGGCTGATCGTGCTCGACAGCCGGTTGCTGCGGGGCTGGCGGCTTGAAGGGGCGGGGGACGCGGAGCGTACGACCGTGCCCGTACGGGAGGTGCCGCTCGTCCAGGGCGGCCTTTTCTGACCCCCGGGCCGCGTTTTCCGAACCCCGGGCCGGGTTGGCCGACCCCCGGGCCGCGTTGACTGCCCACCCCCGGGGCCGCGTTGGCTGACCGGAGGGTCAAGTCTGTCTGCCCGTACGGCAATGAAGGCCGGACGAGGGTGGACAGGCGGGCCGGGCGCGGCCGAATCTTGGGCCATGAGTGATCAACCCGTCGCACCTGTCCCGCCCTTCGAACCGCCCTACTACACCGTCGTGTTCACCTCCCTGAGGACCGAGCCCGACCACGGCCATGACGACGGTTACGACGGGACCGCCGACCTCATGGACGAGCTGGTCACCACCGTCCCCGGCTTCCTCGCCGTCGAGTCCGCGCGGACGCCCGGCGGGCTCGGCATCACCGTCGGGTACTTCCGGGACGCGGACGCGATCAAGCAGTGGCGCGGCCGGGCGGAGCACCGCACGGCCCAGCGGCGCGGGCGCGAGGAGTGGTACGAGAAGTACGCCGTCCACATCGCCAAGGTGGAGCGCAGCTACGGGTTCGAGCGGGGCGCTTGATCGCGTCCGGTGCAAGGGCGCTTGTTCACGCCCGGTGCAAGAAAATCCCGTCGCGAACCGTGAGAGGCCGTGAGAGACCGTGTCGTACGGGATTTTCTCGCACCCGGACCCCGGACCCCGGCCCCCGGCACCCGGCCCCCGGCCCCCCGCCCCCCACCTGGTTCTCAGGAAATTCACAGGCTGGGGAAAGCTCCCTCTCACGGCCGCGCCCCACCCTGTATGGCATGACCACGACCTCGCCCCAGGGGCGTACCGAACTGCTCAGGGCGGACGGTAGCCCCGTCCGCGTGCTCGTCGTCGACGACGAGGTGTCGCTCACGGAACTGCTCTCCATGGCCCTGCGCTACGAGGGCTGGCAGATCCGCAGCGCGGGGGACGGCGCCGGCGCCGTACGCGCCGCCCGGTCCTTCCGGCCCGATGCCGTGGTGCTCGACATGATGCTGCCGGACATGGACGGCCTCGCCGTGCTCGGCCGGCTGCGGCGCGAGCTGCCCGACGTACCCGTGCTGTTCCTGACGGCCAAGGACGCCGTCGAGGACCGGATCGCCGGGCTCACCGCCGGGGGCGACGACTACGTGACCAAGCCCTTCAGCCTGGAGGAGGTCGTCGCGCGGCTGCGCGGGCTCATCCGCAGGGCCGGGGCCGCCGACCGGCGCAGCGAGTCCGTGCTCGCCGTCGGTGACCTCACCCTCGACGAGGACAGCCACGAGGTGACGCGCGGCGGGGACTCCATCCATCTGACCGCCACCGAGTTCGAACTCCTGCGCTTCCTGATGCGCAACCCGCGGCGCGTGCTCAGCAAGGCGCAGATCCTGGACCGCGTGTGGAACTACGACTTCGGGGGCCAGGCCAACGTCGTCGAGCTCTACATCTCGTACCTCCGCAGGAAGATCGACGCCGGCCGTGAGCCGATGATCCACACGCGGCGCGGCGCCGGTTACCTGATCAAGGCCGCGGCCTCGGCCGAGGTGGCCGCCGCCTCATGAAGCGGCGGCGGCAGCCGCGGTCGCTGCGGACGCGGCTCGTCGTCTCGGCGGTGGCGCTGATCGCCGTGGTCTGCGCGGTGATCGGTACGGTGACCACCATCGCGCTGCACTCCCATCTGTACGAGCAGCTGGACAAGTCGCTCGGCGCGGTGGCGATGCGCGCGTCGGGTCCGCAGCCCAAGCCGGGCCAGGACGTGCCCGGCGGCATCGTCGGGGACTCCGGCGACCCGCTGCGGTTCGTGTCCAGGGGGCCCCAGGAGCTCGGCACCATCGGGGCGGTCGTCGAGGACGACGGCTCGGTCGGCGAGGCACTGGTCAGCGACGAGTCAGAGAGCGGTGGCATCGAGCCGCGGACCGAGCGGCTGGACGGGGCGCAGTCCGAGGCGCTCGCCTCCGTGCCGCGTGACCGGCGGCCGCACAACGTCGACATCCCCGGCCTCGGCGAGTACCGCGTGCAGTACGCGACGGGCCCCAACGGCGACTTCCTGGTCGGCGTCCCCACCACCAAGGTGCAGAACACCGTCAACACGCTGATCATCGTCGAGATCAGCGTCACCGCCGCGGGCCTGGTCGCCGCCTCGCTCGCCGGTGCCGCCATGGTCGGCGTCGCCCTGCGCCCGCTGCGCCGGGTCGCCGCGACCGCCACGCGCGTCTCCGAACTGCCGCTGCACAGCGGCGAGGTGACGCTGTACGAACGCGTCCCCGACACGGCGCCGAACACGGAGGTCGGGCAGGTGGGCGCCGCGCTCAACCGCATGCTCGACCACGTGCACTCCGCGCTGCACGCGCGCCAGGAGAGCGAGACGCGCGTACGCCAGTTCGTCGCGGACGCCAGCCACGAGCTGCGGACGCCGCTGGCCTCGATCCGCGGCTACGCCGAACTGACGCGCAGGGGACGGGAGTCCACCGGGCCCGACACGCGCCACGCGCTCGGCCGGATCGAGTCCGAGGCCCAGCGGATGACGGGCCTCGTGGAGGACCTGCTGCTGCTCGCGCGCCTGGACGAGGGGCGCGACGGCGGGCGTACGGGCGGTGGCGGGCCTGGTGCCAGACTGCCGCTCTCGTACGAGAGCACTGATCTCTCGCCGCTCGTCGTCGACACCGTCAGCGACGCGCGGGCCGCGGGCCCCGGGCACCACTGGTCCCTGGAGCTGCCGGACGAGCCCGCGCTCGTCCTCGCCGACGCGGCCCGCCTCCAGCAGGTCGTCGTCAACCTCCTCGCCAACGCCCGTACGCACACGCCACCGGGCACGAAGGTCACCGCGCGCGTGCGGCGGGACGGCCCCGCCGTGCGCCTGGAGGTCGAGGACGACGGCCCCGGCATCGCCCCCGCCCTCCTCCCCCACGTCTTCGAGCGCTTCGCCCGCGGCGACGCCTCGCGCTCCCGCAACGCCGGGTCGACCGGGCTGGGCCTCGCCCTCGTGCAGGCCATCGTGGCGGCGCACGGGGGCGGGGTCTCGGTGGAGAGCGCGCCGGGGCGGACGGTCTTCGCGGTGACGCTGCCCGCCGTGGCCGGGCAGGGGTCGCCCGCGGCACCCGATCAGGCGTCGGCCGAGGTGACCGCACCGGCATCTGTGCAGGTCAGCGGCCCGGATTCGGACTCACAGGCGGGCCACAGGCTCACCACACGGCCCTGACAGACCGCTTGGCGAATGTCGGTGTCATGCAAACCGACTCTTTCCCGGGCGGCGCTTGCTCGGTCCCTCTGCCGGCGCGGGCCCACCTCCCCGCCGGATGGCGTGATGTGCCCGTCCTGGACATCGTGATCCCCGTCTACAACGAGGAGAAGGACCTGGGGCCGTGCGTGCTGCGCCTCCACGACCATCTCGTCCGCACCTTCCCCTACCCCTTCCGGATCACCGTCGCGGACAACGCGTCCACGGACCGCACCCCCGAGGTGGCGGCTCGGCTCGCGGCGGCGAGCGAAGAGGTCCGCTACACGCGGCTCGAACAGAAGGGGCGCGGACGGGCCCTGCGCGCCGTGTGGTCGGCCTCGGACGCCCCCGTCCTCGCCTACATGGACGTGGACCTGTCCACCGACCTGAACGCACTGCTCCCGCTGGTGGCGCCGCTGATCTCCGGTCACTCGGACCTGGCGATCGGCTCCCGGCTCGCGCGCAGCTCCCGCGTGGTGCGCGGCCCCAAGCGGGAGTTCATCTCGCGCGGCTACAACCTCATCCTGCGCGGTTCGCTCCAGGCCCGCTTCTCCGACGCCCAGTGCGGGTTCAAGGCGATCAGGGGCGACGTGGCGGGGGTGCTGCTGCCGCTGGTCGAGGACACCGGATGGTTCTTCGACACCGAGATGCTGGTGCTCGCCGAGCGCGCCGGGCTGCGCATCCACGAGGTGCCGGTCGACTGGGTCGACGACCCCGACTCGACGGTCCACCTGGTGCGGACGGCCACGGACGACCTCAAGGGCGTGTGGCGGGTCGGGCGCGCCCTCGCGGCCGGCGCGCTGCCGCTGGACCGCCTCGCGCGCCCCTTCGGGGACGACCCGCGCGACCGGCAGCTGACCGGCGTGCCCGGCGGACTCGCCCGCCAGCTGGTCGGCTTCTGCGTGGTCGGCGCGCTCTCCACGCTCTTCTATCTGCTCCTGTACTCCGGCTTCCGTACGTTCGCGGGCTCGCAGGTGGCCAACGCGCTCGCCCTGCTCGTCTCGGCGGTCGCCAACACGGCCGCCAACCGCAGGCTGACCTTCGGGGTGCGCGGCCGGGACCGCGCGATGCGGCACCAGGCGCAGGGCCTGGTGGTGTTCGGCATCGGACTCGCCCTCACCAGCGGCTCGCTGGCCGCGCTCGGCGCCGCGTCGGGCTCCCCGTCCCACTCCACGGAACTGGCGGTCCTGATAGCCGCCAACCTCGCGGCGACCGTGCTGCGGTTCCTGCTCCTGCGCGCCTGGGTGTTCCCGGAGCGCCGCGCCGACGCGGCACCGCCCGGCGCCCCGTCCTCGTACGAGCCCCCTTACGCACACGATCCGAGGAACGCACGATGACGACGACTTCCCACGTGCCCGCCCCGCCCCCGGCGCCGCCGCTCGCGGCACCGGGCGAGCGGGCCCACCGGTCACCGCGCACCCTGCCCGCGCGGCTCTGGCACGGCCGCCACGACGACCCGCGCTGGGCGCGCCCCGCCTTCCTGGGGCTGCTGCTCGCGACCGCGGTCCTGTACTTCTGGAACCTCAGCGCGTCCGGTTACGCCAACTCCTTCTACTCCGCGGCCGTCCAGGCGGGCAGCCAGAGCTGGAAGGCGATGTTCTTCGGCTCGCTCGACGCGGGCAACGCGATCACCGTCGACAAGCCCCCGGCCTCCCTCTGGCCGATGGCGCTCTCCGTACGCCTCTTCGGGCTCAACTCCTGGGCGATCCTTGCCCCGCAGGTGCTCATGGGGGTCGCGACGGTCGGTGTCCTGTACGCCGCCGTGCGCCGCCGCTTCAACCCGGCGGCCGGGCTGATCGCGGGCGCGGTGCTGGCGCTGACGCCCGTCGCCGCGCTGATGTTCCGGTTCAACAACCCGGACGCGCTGCTCGCGCTCCTGATGACCGTCACCGTGTACTGCGTCCTGCGCGCCCTGGAGCACGGCCGCACCAAGTGGCTGGTGTGGGCGGGCGTCGCGGTCGGCCTAGCGTTCCTGGCCAAGACGCTCCAGGCGTTCCTGATCCTGCCGCCGCTCGCGGTCCTGTACGCGGTGTGCGCGCCCGTGCGGCTGCGCAAGCGCTTCGGCCAGCTCGCCCTCTCCGGGCTCGCGATGATCGTGGCCGGCGGCTGGTGGGTGGCGATCGTGGAGCTGTGGCCCGCGTCCTCGCGGCCGTACATCGGCGGCTCGCAGAACAACTCCTTCCTTGAACTGACCTTCGGCTACAACGGCCTCGGCCGCATCAACGGCGAGGAGACCGGCAGCGTCGGCGGCGGTGGCGGCCCGGGCGGTGGCGGTGGCGGCGGCCAGTGGGGCGAGACCGGGCTCGGGCGGATGTTCAACTCCGAGGTCGGCAGCCAGATCTCCTGGCTGCTCCCGGCCGCGCTGATCCTGCTCGTCGGCGGCATCGTCCTCACCTGGAGCGCCCGCAGGACCGACACCGTGCGCGCGGCGTTCGTGGCGTGGGGCAGCGCTCTCCTGATGACGGCGGGCGTCTTCAGCTTCATGGCGGGGATCTTCCACCAGTACTACACGGTCGCCCTCGCCCCCTACATCGCGGCGCTGATCGGCATGGGCGCCACGGTCCTGTGGGAGGAGCGGGCCAAGTGGTGGGCGGGCGCGCTGCTCGGCGTGAGCGTCGCGGGCACGGCCTGGTGGGGGTACGTCCTGCTGGGGCGCACCCCCGATTACCTTCCCTGGCTGCGCTGGGCGGTGCTCGTCGCCGGCTTGGCGGGGGCGCTCGGCCTGCTGCTCGCGGCGCGGCTCGGGCGCCGACTCGCCCTCGCGGCGGTCGGCCTGAGCCTGGCCGCCTCGGTGGCGGGGCCGGTCGCGTACACGCTCTCCACGGTGAACAGCGCGCACACCGGGTCGATCGTGACCGCGGGTCCCGCTTCGGCGGGGCGGATGGGCGGCGGCCCCGGCGGGGGCGGTCCCGGCGGAGGCGGCGGAATGCAGCCGCCCACCGGGGGCCGGAACGGCGGCGGCATGGGACAGCCCCCGGGCCAGAACGGCCAGACCGGTCAGTCGCAGAACGGCCCCTCGCAGAAGGGGCAGACGGGCCAGCAGGGCCAGCAGGGCCAGCAGCCGGGCGGCATGCCCGGTGGCGGCATGCCCGGTGGTGGCATGGCCGAGCGCGGAGGCGGCGGGATGGGCGGGCTTCTCGACGGCGCCCAGGTCAGCGCCAAGGCGAAGAAGCTCCTGGCGGCGGACGCCGACGACTACACCTGGTCGGCGGCGGCCATCGGCTCGCAGAACGCCGCCAGCTACCAACTCGCCACCGGAGATCCGGTGATGGCGATCGGCGGCTTCAACGGCAGCGACCCGTCCCCGACCCTCGCCCAGTTCAAGCAGTACGTCGAGGAGGGAAAGATCCACTACTTCATCTCGGGCGGCGGCATGGGCGGCGGCATGGGAGGTGGGATGGGCGGCGACAGCGGCACCGGCTCCAAGATCAGCTCCTGGGTGGAGGACACCTTCGAGAAGGTCACGGTCGGCGGCGCGACCTTCTACGACCTGACCCGGCCCCAGAGCTGACGGCTCGCGCACGTCAGCGGCGCACGGAGGGGGCCGGCCGCATCCAGCGGCCGGCCCCCTCCGCCATGCGTCACGCCGCCCCGCCCCGCCCCGCCCTGCCGTGCGGCCATGCGGCCATCCCGCCGACAACCCTCTTGTACGGCGTATGAGAGATGCTCTACGGTGTATGTCACCGACCACACGTACACCGTATAAGCAGAAGGAGAGGGTATGACGGCAACGACGACCGCCGAGACCCCCGCCACCCCCCAAGGGCACCCCCAGCGCTGGCTGATCCTGGGTGTCATCTGCCTGGCCCAGCTCACCGTCCTCCTGGACAACACCGTCCTGAACGTCGCCATCCCCTCCCTCACCGAGGAGCTGGACGCGTCCACGGCCGACATCCAGTGGATGATCAACGCCTACTCGCTCGTCCAGTCCGGCCTCCTGCTCACCGCGGGCAGCGCCGCCGACCGCTACGGCCGCAAGAAGATGCTCACCGCGGGCCTGGCCCTCTTCGGCATCGGCTCGCTCGTCGCGGGGCTCGCCCAGTCGTCGGCGCAGCTCATCGCCGCGCGGGCCGGGATGGGCATCGGGGGCGCGCTCCTGATCACCACCACGCTCGCCGTGATCGTGCAGATCTTCGACGACACCGAGCGGATGAAGGCGATCGGCCTCTGGTCGACCGTCAACTCCCTCGGCTTCGCCGTCGGCCCGCTGATGGGCGGGGTCATGCTCAACCACTTCTGGTGGGGCGCGATCTTCCTGATCAACATCCCCGTCGTGATCGTCGCGCTCGCCGCCGTCGTCAAACTGGTCCCGGAGTCCAAGAACCGGCAGGGCGACCGCCCCGACCTGCTCGGCGCACTGCTCTCCACCATCGGCATGGCCTCGGTCGTGTACGCGATCATCTCCGGCCCCGAGCACGGCTGGACGTCCGCCCAGGTCCTGGTGGCGGCCGCGGTGGGCGTCGTGGTCCTCGGCGTCTTCGTCGTCTGGGAGCTGCGCATCCCGTACCCGATGCTGGACATGCACTTCTTCCGCAACCAGAAGTTCATCGGCGCCGTCGCGGGCGCCATCCTGGTCGCCTTCGGCATGGGCGGCTCGCTGTTCCTGCTCACCCAGCACCTCCAGTTCGTCCTCGGCTACGAGCCGTTGGAGGCGGGCCTGCGCACGGCGCCCCTCGCGGTCACCGTCGTCGCGCTCAACCTCACCGGCCTGGGCGCGCGGCTCCTGAAGAAGACGAGCACGCCCGCCACGATCGCCATCGGCATGGCGCTGCTCTCCGCGGGCCTCGCCGCGATCGCCATGCTCGGCGGCGACAACTACGGCGGGATGCTGGCCGGTCTCATCGTGATGGGCGCGGGCATCGCGCTCGCCATGCCCGCCATGGCCAACGCGATCATGAGCGCGATCCCGCCGGAGAAGGCGGGCGTGGGCGCGGGCGTCAACGGCACGCTCGCGGAGTTCGGCAACGGTCTGGGCGTGGCCGTCCTCGGCGCTGTCCTGAACTCACGCTTCGCCTCGCTCGTCACCGTCTCCGCGGTCTCGCTGCCCGCCGCGCTGGCCGCCGCGGGCTCGGACGCCGAACGGGCGCGGATCTCCGACGCGTTCTCCTCGGGTCTGGAGACCAGTCAGCTGGTGGGCGCGGTGGCCGTGCTGCTCGGGGGCATGCTGGCGGCCGCGTTGCTGAAGCGTGCGGAGAGGGCAGACTCTGCCAAGGCGGACCAGGCCACGGCGTCCGCATAGCATCGACGGGTGGGTGGCGGACTGGCCAATTCCGGTCTGTCGCCCGCCCGGGACCACCGGTATCGGTACAAGAGCTCAGGACCAGGAAGGTGCGCCATGGCGAAGGCAGCCGACCGCGCGAAGCGCCCCACGCGGACCAGCGTCTGGCTGGAGGGCAAGGCCCCCCGGAACGGCGCGGGCCGCAGGAGTGATCAGCCGTCGGGCCTGGACCGGGAGCGCATCACCGAGGCCACGGTCCGCCTCCTGGACGAGGAGGGCCTCGCCAAGTTCTCCATGCGGCGCCTGGCCGCGGACCTGAACGTCACGGCCATGTCCGTGTACTGGTACGTCGACACCAAGGACGACCTCCTCGAACTGGCCCTGGACGCGGCCGCGGGGGAGATGGCCGTGCCGGACCCGGGTTCGGTCACGCCCGACCGCTGGCGTCAGACGCTGCGCGAACTGGCGCAGGAGTACCGGGCGTTGCTGGTCCGGCACGCCTGGGTGTCACCGCTGATCGGCAACTTCCTCAACATCGGGCCGAACTGGATCAGGTTCTCGCTGGGCGTGCAGGAAGTGGTCCGCGGGACCGGCCTGCCCACGGAGAAGCAGGCGGGCGCGATCGCCGCGGTCTTCCAGTTCGTGTACGGATTCGGCACGGTGCAGGGGCACTACATCGCGCGGTGCACCGCGGCCGGGCTCACTCCCGAGGAGTACTTCAAGGAGGCCATGGGGGCGGTCAGCGACCACCCGGAGCTTGAGGAGACCCTGCACAGCTCCGCCGATCTGATGGAGGCGCGGGGCGGGTCCACGGTCGAGGAGATGTGGGAGCTGGACTTCAAGGTCGCCCTCGATCTCCTTGTCGCGGGGATCGAGGCGACCTTGTAGGGGCTTGCCGGTTCTCTGGTTACGCCTTGGCCGGCGGGAAGCCGCCCGTGGCCACCGGGCCCCAGCGCTCCGGAGTGATCCGGATGAGGGACTTGCCCTGCTTCACCATCGCCTCGCGGTACTCGTCCCAGTCCGGGTGCTCGCCGGAGATGTTCCGGAAGTACTCGACGAGGGGCTCCACCGACTCGGGGGAGTCGATGACCTCCGCCGTCCCGTCGATCTGCACCCAGGGGCCGTTCCACTCGTCGCTCAGGACGAGGATGCTCACCCGCGGATTCCGCTTGGCGTTCCGCGTCTTGGCCCGCTCCGGGTACGTGGACACCACGATCCGCCCGGAGTCGTCGACCCCGCAGGTCAGGGGGGAGCCCTGCGGGGATCCGTCACCACGGGCGGTGAGCAGGACCGCCCGGTGCCGGGGCCGGACGAAGTCCAGCAACTCGTCGATCGTGACGGTGGTGTTGGTCGCGACGTTGGATGCCATGCCCGGCACCCTACGCCGCTCCCCTGCCCGGCCCGCCCAGGCCCGCCCAGGCCCGCCTAGACCCGCCCAGGCCCGCCTAGACCTGCGGGAGGCTCTCCCCCTGGACCGCCTGGACGTCCAGCTCCACCCGGAGCGTCGTGCCGATCGCCGAGATCCCCGCCTGCACCACCTGGTTGTAGTTCATGGCGAAGTCCTCCCGGCGCAGCTCGGCCGTGGCCCGGAAGGCCGCGCGCGTCCCGCCCCAGGGGTCGGCGCCGGTGCCGAGGTAGCTCAGGTCCAGGTCCACCGGGCGTACGACGCCGTGCATCTGGAGTTCGCCGTGGACCGTCCAGCGGTCGGGACCGGCGGGCGTGAGACCCGTCGACCGGTAGGTGAGCTCCGGGTACTGGTCGACGTCCAGGAAGTCGGGCGACTTCAGATGGCCGTCCCGCATGCCGTTGCCGGTGTCGATGGACGCCGACCTGATGACGGCCTCGACGCGCGACTTCTCCACGTCCTCGGCGATCTCCACCCGCCCGCCGAACTCCGTGAACCGGCCGTGCACGCTGGTGATCCCCAGGTGCTGGGCGGTGGCGCCCACCGTCGAGTGCGCCGGGTCGATGGTCCACGGCCCGGGCGGCGGCAGCTCCGTGCCGCCCTGCCGGGCCAGGACGACGTTGCCGACCTCGGCACGGCCGCTGGCCGTGACGAGCGCGGTCGAGGCCACGGGGGCGTAGCCGACCGCCGTGACGATCACGGTGTACGGGCCCGGCGTCAGGTCCGTGGCGTCGCGTACGGCACCGTCCTGGTCCGCCGCGGCCCGCAGCACCTGCGTACCGGTCATGTCGGTGAGGGTGACGACGGCGTGGGATACCGCCCATCCGTCCCGCGTCCGGATCCGAGCGCTCAGTGCCATCCCGTTTTCTCCTTGCCAAAGCTGAAAAGCCAAAAAGCTCAAAAAGAGTGCGGCCCCCGGCGGCGGTGACACGGCCGTCCCCTGCCGTGTACGTCACCACCGACCCGGGGGCCCTTTCCACAACCGGCCCGTGCGCGCGCATCCGCTCGAAGCGCGCGCACGGGCCGGGGTCGGTCACTCGCCCGGGTGGGCGAGCTCGATGTCGTGGTCGCCGACACCTTCACCCGCGACGGTCAGGCCGGTCGCCACCGGCGGGTAGCCGGTCGCGATGACGGTGTACTCGCCGCTGTCCAGGTCGGTGAAGGCGTAGGCGCCGTCGGACCCGGTGGTGGCGGAGGCCACGACGTTGCCCGCCGCGTCCACCAGCGTGACCCGTGCGTCGTTCAGCGGGCCGCCCTTGGCGCGCACGGTGCCGAGCACCTGTGCGCCGGAGTTCAGCTCGACCTCGACCCGGGTGACGCCGACCGCGCCGACCTCGACGGGCAGCGCCATCGGGCGGTGGCCCGCGGCGTTCACCGCGATGGTGACCTGGCCGGGGACCAGCTCGGCGAAGGTGAACTCGCCCTGCTCGCCGGTGAGCCCGGTGGCCAGGACGTCGCCTCGCACGTCGGTCACGATGACCATGGCGCCGGCGACCGGCAGCTTGCCGTCGGTGGCCCGCACCACACCGCTGAGGCCGCTCGTGCCGCTCAGCAGGATGTCGTAGTTCAGGGCCTCGTCGGAGACGACGACCGTGGAGGCCTGCGGCTGGAAGCCGTCGGCCGACGCGATCAGGACGTACGAGCCGGCGCCGGGGGCGTCGACCGCGTAGGACCCGTCGCCCTGCGCGACCGCACGGCCCAGCTGCCGTCCCCCGAGGGAGATCAGCGTGACCGCGGCCCGCGGGACCGGAGTGCTCTCGGCGCCGCGGACGAAGCCGTGGACCGGAGTGCCGCCGGTGGTCTGCGGCGGTGCGTCACCGGCGGCCGACGAGGCGACGGCGGCGAGCCGCTGCGTGCCGTCGGGGCCCGCTTCGGTGTGCGCGCCGACGGAGGCCAGGACCGGCTGCTCGGCGGTGGTGGCGGTGGCGGCCGCGGGGGAGGCGGCCGGCGTCTGGGACGCCTCGGCTGCCTGGGCGAGCCCACCCGAGGTACGCAACGGGACCTCCTTGATGAAGATCGTGATCAGGAAGGCGAGGAACGCCAGCGGGGCGGCGATCAGGAAGACGTCGGCGATGCCGTGCCCGTAGGCGCTCTCCATGACCGTGCGGAGCGGGGCCGGGAGCTTGTCCAGGTCCGGAATGCCGCCGCCACCGGTGCCGCCGTGGCCCATCTGGGCGGCCTTCGGGCCGAGGTCGGCGAGGCCGTCCTTCACGTAGTGGGTGATGCGGGTCGACATCACGGCGCCGAGCGCCGAGACGCCGATGGCGCCACCGAGGGAACGGAAGAAGGTGACGACGGAGCTCGCGGCGCCGAGGTCCTGGGGAGCGACCTGGTTCTGCGTGGCGAGCACGAGGTTCTGCATCATCATGCCGATGCCGAGACCCATGAGCGCCATGTAGATCGCGATGTGCCAGTACTCGGTGTCGTAGCGCATCGTGCCGAGCAGGCCGAGGCCCGCGGTCAGGAGCGCACCGCCGGAGACCAGCCAGGCCTTCCACTTGCCGGTCTTGGTGATGATCTGGCCCGAGACCGTCGAGGAGATGAACAGGCCGCCGATCATCGGGATCGTCATGACACCGGACATCGTCGGCGACTTGTCGCGCGCCAGCTGGAAGTACTGGCTGAAGAACACCGTGCCCGCGAACATGCCGACACCCACGAAGAGCGAGGCCAGCGAGGCGAGGGTGATGGTGCGGTTGCGGAAGAGGCGCAGCGGGATGATCGGCTCGCTGGCCTTGGACTCCACGAGCAGGAAGAGCAGGCCGAGGACGATCGAACCGCCGACCATGACGCCGGTCTGCCAGGACATCCAGTCGTACTTGTCGCCCGCGAAGGTCACCCAGACCAGGAGCAGGCAGACGGCCGCCGTGATGAAGAAGGCGCCGCCCCAGTCGACCTTGACGTCCCGCTTCACGACGGGGAGCTTCAGGGTCTTCTGGAGGACGATCAGGGCGATGATCGCGAAGGGCACGCCGACGTAGAAGCACCAGCGCCAGCCGAGCCACGACGTGTCGGTGATGACGCCGCCGAGCAGCGGGCCGCCGACGGTGGCCACGGCGAAGGTCGCGCCGAGGTAGCCGGAGTACCGGCCGCGCTCACGCGGGGAGATCATCGCGGCCATCACGATCTGCGCGAGGGCGGAGAGACCGCCCACGCCGATGCCCTGCACGACGCGGCAGGCGATCAGCATCTCGGGGCTCTGCGAGAGACCCGCGACGATCGAACCGCCGACGTAGATGATCAGGGCTATCTGGACCAGGGCCTTCTTGCTGAAGAGGTCCGACAGCTTGCCCCACAGGGGCGTGGTCGCCGTCATCGCCAGGAGCGACGCGGTGACGACCCAGGTGTAGGCGGACTGGCCGCCGCCCAGGTCGCCGATGATTTCGGGCAGGGCGTTGGAGACGATCGTCGACGACAGGATCGCGACGAACATGCCGAGCAGCAGGCCGGAAAGGGCCTCCATGATCTGGCGGTGCGTCATCGGAGCGTTCTCGTCGTGCGACGCTCCGTGCTTGGCGTGGCTGCCCCGCACACCGGATGGTGTGGTTGTTGCCATGGGCTTCCTCTTCGTTACGCGGGTGTACGGGTGGTCTCTTCGAAGGGGAGCCGGGCCGAAGCCGCACGGCAGTCCCCGAAGCTGTCGCGCAGGCGCGCGAGCAGCGTGCTGAGCTGGACGACCTCGTCGTCTGACCAGTCATGCAAGTAGTGGGTGAGTGTCCTGATGGACAGGTCGGACAGCTCGGTGACCTTGGCCTTGCCCTCGGGGGTGAGGCGCAGGATCCGGGAGCGCTTGTCGGCGGGGTCGGGATCCCGGTGGATCCACTCCTTCTCGGCGACATGGGCCACGTGGCGACTGGTCACCGACATGTCCACGGCGAGCAGCTCCGCGAGCCTGCTCATCCGCATCTCTCCGTGCCGGTCGAGCAGGATGAGTACGGCGGCCGACCCTCCGGGGCAGTCGTGCGGCAGACCTCTGCCGAGGCCACGCTTCACGGCACCGATGGCGCTGAGCTGTCGGGCCAGCTCCTCGTAATGACGCTGCGCGGCCACGGCACCTCCTATGTTGTTGCTTAGGGCAACGATAGAGACAGTTGGTTGCCGCAGGCAAACTAAAACTGGACCAACGCCCTAAAGAGTCGGCAAAGGTCTGGGACCCTGCTCGTAAAGTCCGTGGTCAGCGGGGGTTGGGCCGACCCCCAGGTGTTCGCTAGGGTCCTGCGCTATGGCACACAACCCCCAGGGCCCCCAGAACACCCCCGACCCGGCCGGCAGCACGCAGATGTTCCGCGCCTTCGTCGACGAGTCCCCGCAGGGCGGCCGAGCCCAGCAACCGGCCACGGCGTCCGCAGGACCGCGCATCGGCCTGATCATCGGCGTCGTGCTCGCGATCGCCGTGGTGGCGGGGGTGGCCTGGCTGGCGTTCAAGTAGGAAGCCGCACGGGCGGCAGGTCCGCGGTCGAAGGACTTGCGGTCGGAAGATCCGCGGTCGAAGGGTCTGCGGCCGGCAGGTTCGCGGTCGAAGGAGTCGCGGTCGAAAGACCCGCAGTCGCAAGCCCCGCGGTCGAAGAGCCCGCAGTCGAAGGACTCGCTACTTCCACTTGACGGAGACGTCCTGCGTCTCCACGTGCATCCCCAGCGGCACCCGCCAGGCTTCGACGCAGACGGTCCAGGTCTTCCGCACGGTCTTCCCCGCGCCGATGGGCGCGGGGAGCTTCCGGGTGGACTCGATCGTCGCCCAGTCCACGCCGAGCGCCCCGATGACGTGCGTCCCGAAGGTGACCGTGCCCGAATCCACCGGTGAGCCACCGGTGTTGCGGAAGGCGACGGTCACTTTCTCGCACCAGCGGTCGGCCGCGGGCTTGCGCTGCGGGTCGCCGACGCTGAGCTTCGCGGGCCCGCTCGGGCCCGTGCCGGAGCCGCCGCCGGGCGCGGAGGGGGTGCTGCCGCCTCCGCTCTCCGGGCTTCCCGTCGGGCCGCTTCCCGAACTTCCCGAATGTCCCGAACTTCCCTCCGTACGGCCGGGCTTGGTGCCGTCGGCCGATGAGCCGGTGCCGTCCGGCGTGCCGGGCGTGTCCGAACCAGCCTTGCTGCCCGGCGACTTGGCGGCCGGACCGGCCGAGGAGTCGCCCGCGCCGTCCGAGGCGTCGTCGGCGCCGGGTCCGGACGGCCCGGAACCGCTGCCCTTGCCGTCGCCGTCCTCGCCGCCCTTGCCGGAGGGCGAGGCGCCGTCCAGCGGTACGAGCTCCACGTCGCCGGTGGGCGCGACCGCCTTGCCCGATGCCCCCTCGGGGCTCGCGGCGGCCGGACCGGTGGCCACATAGCCGTCGCCGTCCTCGCTGCCGCACGCCGCCAGCAGGCCGCCCAGACACAGGACGGCCGTGGACGCACCCAGTACGTTCCGCATGCCACGTCGCATCGCGCCAGTGTGGCTGACGGGTCGTCAATTAGGAACCCCGTCAGCAACACCGGGCGCCCTGCGTACCGTTGGCGCCGGGCGAGGCCCGGGTCAGTCGGCGATGAGCCCTTCCCGGAGCTGCGACAGCGTCCGCGTGAGCAGCCGTGAGACGTGCATCTGCGAGATGCCGACCTCTTCGCCGATCTGCGACTGCGTCATGTTCGCGAAGAAGCGCAGCATGATGATGCGGCGCTCGCGCGGCGGCAGCTTGGCGAGCAGCGGCTTGAGCGACTCGCGGTACTCGACGCCCTCCAGGGCGCTGTCCTCGTACCCCAGGCGGTCCGCGAGGGAGCCCTCGCCGCCGTCGTCCTCGGGGGCCGGGGAGTCGAGCGAGGAGGCGGTGTACGCGTTCCCGACGGCCAGGCCGTCGACCACGTCCTCCTCGGAGACCCCGAGCGCCTTGGCGAGTTCGGGGACGGTCGGCGAGCGGTCCAGGCGCTGCGCCAGCTCGTCGCTCGTCTTCGTCAGGGCGAGCCGCAGCTCCTGGAGGCGGCGCGGGACGCGCACCGACCAACTCGTGTCGCGGAAGAAGCGCTTGATCTCACCGACGACCGTCGGCATCGCGAACGTCGGGAATTCCACGCCCCGTTCGCAGTCGAAGCGGTCGATCGCCTTGATCAGGCCGATCGTGCCGACCTGGACGATGTCCTCCATGGGTTCGTTCCGGCTGCGGAAGCGCGCGGCGGCGTACCGGACGAGGGGGAGGTTGAGCTCGATCAGCGTGTCTCTGACGTAGACACGCTCCGGGCTGTCCTGGTCGAGTGCGGCGAGCCGCAGGAACAGGGAGCGGGACAGGGTGCGGGTGTCGATGGCTCCGGAAGGACCGGAAACTACTGGACTCACAAGCGCGTCGGGCGCTGATTCGCTCTTCGTGAGCGTGAGCACCTTCGAGCTGCCCTGGTCTGCGGACATGCCACCCCCTTGAGGTCGCGGACGGTCACGGCGGACGCTCCCGTCGGAGGAACGCAGCCTCCACCTGAATACCGGAAGGTGAGCTGCGGCAAACGCGGTTCCAGCAGAATGTCACATGTCGGCAACACGCTGTAGTTACATGTCGACAAAGAAGGGTGACATCGATGCAGGAAAGAGGGGGTCTGCGGCATTTTCGTGCGCGAGATCGTCGGGAACCGTCTTCCGAGCAGTCCACTCGATACGGTTACGCCTCGATACGGTTTGCGGATCGAAGTCGCGCGAAGCTTCTGGCCAGCAGTCTTGACACATGCATCTGGGAAACGCCCAATTCGGCGCTGATCTGTGATTGCGTCAGATTGCTGTAGTAGCGCAGCAGCAGGATGCGCTGTTCGCGCTCGGGCAGCTGGACGAGCAGATGCCGGACGAGGTCGCGGTGCTCGACGCCGTCGAGGGCGGGGTCCTCGTAGCCGAGCCGGTCGAGGAGCCCCGGCAGCCCGTCGCCCTCCTGGGCCGCCTCCAACGACGTTGCGTGGTAGGACCGTCCGGCCTCGATGCAGGCCAGGACCTCCTCCTCGGTGATCCGGAGCCGCTCGGCGATCTCCGCGGTCGTGGGCGAGCGCCCGAACGCCGTGGTGAGGTCCTCGGTGGCCCCGGTGACCTGCACCCACAGCTCGTGAAGGCGGCGCGGCACATGGACCGTTCGCACGTTGTCGCGGAAGTACCGCTTGATCTCGCCGACCACGGTGGGCATCGCGAAGGTCGGGAACTGCACACCGCGCTCGGGGTCGAAGCGGTCGATGGCGTTGATCAGGCCGATCGTGCCGACCTGGACGACGTCCTCCATCGGTTCGTTGCGGCTGCGGAAGCGCGCGGCGGCGTACCGCACCAGCGGCAGATTGGCCTCGATGAGCGCACCGCGGACGCGGCCGTGCTCGGGGCTGCCCGGTTCGAGCCCCTTCAGCTCGCCGAAGAGGACCTGCGTCAGGGCCCTGGTGTCGGCGCCCCTGCTGCTCGGTGGGCGCGGCGCGGTGTCCTGGAGGCCCGGCGCGCTCGGCGGGGCGGGGCTGCTCGCCTGTGGGGTCACGGGTGGTGCTTCGGGCGCAGTACTGGCCGGCACGGTCAACGCCACCCCTTCTCGGTCAAGCTCAGTCAAGTCCTGTCGAGCTCAGTCATGATCAGCCGACCCTGGTCAACTCATCCGTCAAAAGCGGTCATAGCATCACAAGACATGTGCACTGTGTGCAAGCACCCGATAACTACGTGTTGAGGGGCAAGTTGGGCCATAAGACGCAGAAAAGCCCCTCACCGTTGCGGTGAGGGGCCACTTCGCGCGGGGCTTCGCGGGGGCTGTGCGGGGCCTGTGCGGCCGGGCGGCTAGAACTCGTAGTCGGCGATCACCCACGTGGCGAACTCGCGCCACAGGGCCACGCCCGCCTGGTGGGCCGGGTGCTCGATGTACCGCTTCAGCGCATCGGTGTCCTCGACCGCCGAGTTGATGGCGAAGTCGTACGCGATGGGCCGGTCGGTGATGTTCCAGTCGCACTCCCAGAACGCGAGGTCCGGGATCTGCTCGCCGAGCGCGCGGAAAGCCTTGACGCCCTCGACGACGCGCGGCTCGTCGCGCTCCACGCCGTCGTTGAGCTTGAAGAGGACCAGATGGCGGATCATGCGCACTCCTGGGAAGCGGGGAGAGGAGGGTGGGGACGGCGGCACGAGCCGCTCAGTCCTTGCCTCCGTTGGCGACCCACGTCATGAAGTCACCGATGCTCTGAGCGGCGTCCGAAACCGCCTCGAAGCCTATCTGGACGTAGTCGGCGGCCTTGGCGGGATCAGTGATGATCACGTAGAGCATGAAGACCACGACGGCGAAGAGCCCGATCTTTTTCCACTGCACCGCCATGCTCTCGGCCTCCCCTTGCCCGCTGCGCCCTGTGGCCCCTGTGACGGCGGTGAGTCTAACCCGGCCCGTGCTCACAAGGTCTTTAAGGACCAACGGCCCGGCAGCACAGGCCCTTTGCCGCGCCGTTCCGAGTGGCGCGCGGAGCAGGATGGTGGTGTGCCCCAGCGGATCTGGCAGGAATCCGCGGGCAAGGGACTGGCCCCACTGCGGGGCCGCGCACCGTCCGCTTCCCCCGGATGACGGTGCCGGCCGAGGGTTCCAGTCCTCATCGGGGGGAGTGGCTTGTCCCCCCGATGCCGCTCCCCCCGTCCAAGCGGGACGAAAGCCCCGGTGCCTTCACGGCGCCGGGGCTCTTCGCGTGCGCGGCCCTTTCGGTCCGGCAAGGGCCCGGCACGGGTCCGGCACAGGAACGACGAAGGCCCCGTCCTCGCGGACGGGGCCTTCGCATCAAGAGCGGTAGCGGTGGGATTTGAACCCACGGTGAGTCTCCCCACACTCGCTTTCGAGGCGAGCTCCTTCGGCCGCTCGGACACGCTACCGAGAGGAACTCTAGCCCAAAGAGGCCCGTGGTCAGAAATCCGTTTCCCGGGGGCCGCCGGGCACGGGGTTCAGCGCCCCCGGAAGAAGCGCGTGAGCAGCCCGGCGGCCTCCTCGGCGAGGACGCCCTCGATCACTTCCGGGCGGTGGTTGAGCCGTCTGTCGCGGACCACGTCCCAGACGGAGCCCGTGGCGCCCGCCTTCTCGTCACGTGCCCCGTAGACGACCCGGTCGACCCGGGACTGGACCAGGGCGCCCGCGCACATCGTGCAGGGCTCCAGGGTCACCACCAGCGTGCAGCCGGTCAGCCGCCACCGGCCGAGCGCCGCCGCGGCCCGGCGGACGGCGAGCACCTCCGCGTGCGCGGTGGGGTCGCCGGTCGCCTCGCGTTCGTTGTGGCCCGCCGCGAGGACCGTCGTGCCGTCCGGGGACAGCACGACGGCGCCGACGGGCACGTCGCCGCCCCGGACGGCCAGTTCGGCCTCGGCCAGGGCGAGCCGCATGGCGGCCCGCCAGCGGTCGCGTACGGGATCGGGTGCTGTTTCGCGTGCTGGTTCAGGTGCTGTTTCGGTTGATGCTTCGGTTGCTGCTTCGGTCTCGGGTGGGGTGATGTGGTCGTTCCGGTCGGTCACACCGGGAACCTAGCGGACCGTTTCGAGCACCTCCGCCGCCCCGAGGATCTCGGCGATGTCGCTGAGCGCGTCACCGGGCTCCAGGCCGAGCAGCTCCTTCTCGGGCACCCCGAGATCGGTCAGGAGCTCCGAGTCGCCGAGGGGTCCCGCGGGCACCGCTTCGCCCGAGGCGCCCCCCGTGTCGTCGTCGGCGGTGTCGGGGGCGGCGTCGGGGCCGGCGGGTTCGCCGTCCTCCGTGCCGTCCAGGTCGAGGGCGTCCAGATCGACGCCCGGATCGTCGGTGCCCGGCTCGCGGCCGAGCATCTCGTCGGTGAGCAGGATCTCGCCGTACGAACTCCGGGCGGCCGCGGCCGCGTCCGAGACGTAGATACGAGGGTCCTCCTCACCGTCCACACGGACGACGCCGAACCAGGCGCCTTCCTGTTCGATGAAGACGAGGACGGTGTCGTCCTCAGCGCTGCCGGCCGTGGCCTCGCGGGCCAGGTCGGTCAGATCCGACAGGGTCTCCACATCGTCGAGCTCCGTGTCGCTCGCTTCCCACCCGTCTTCGGTGCGCGCGAGCAGTGCGGCGAAGTACACCGTGACTCTCCCACTGGTCATAGACAGTGCCGGTTGACGGTTGGGTGTCCCCCCGGCGAGTTCGGGGAGCGGGGGAGTTGCTGTTCCAAGCCCCGCCCACTCGGAATCGTGGCAGAAACCACGGCTCTAGGAGAGGTCTTCCGCCCGCTGTGTCCGCGTCGCGTTTCCCGGACGCCTCCCCGACGCCTGCCTGAGAGGTGGGCGCTACCAGCGGAACGTGCGCATGCGCATCTGCTGTCGCATGCGTGCCGCCCGGGCGCGGCGCGGCTTCACACGGTCGCGGAGCTCAAGGGCCTCGGCGCGTTCGCGGAGGAACTGGGCGCGCCGACGCCGGCGCTCCGCTTCGGTCTCGCGGTCCGGCTCTCGGCCGCCGGGCTCTCTGTCCGGCATGGGCAACACCACCCCAGGTCGTACGTCCACTTTCCCCCGTACGGCGGGTTTGATGCCAGCGCGGTCTCTTCCGGGGGCTCCCTCGCACGGTGGCGGGACGGCGGCGGAACCCGTGGTCACCGGGGAGTCCGGGCGGTCCCGGGCGCGGTTACTGTTGATGGCATGCGGATCCACGTCGTCGACCACCCGCTGGTGGCGCACAAACTCACCACGCTGCGCGACAAGCGCACCGACTCACCTACCTTCCGGCGCCTCGCCGACGAGCTGGTCACCCTGCTCGCGTACGAGGCCACCCGGGACGTGCGCACCGAGCAGGTCGACATCGAGACCCCGGTCACCCCGACGACCGGCGTCAAGCTGTCCTACCCGCGCCCCCTGGTCGTGCCGATCCTGCGTGCCGGGCTCGGCATGCTGGACGGCATGGTGCGGCTCCTGCCGACCGCCGAGGTGGGCTTCCTCGGGATGATCCGTGACGAGGAGACCCTCCAGGCGTCGACGTACGCGACCCGTATGCCGGAGGACCTCTCCGGGCGCCAGGTGTACGTCCTCGACCCGATGCTGGCCACCGGCGGCACGCTCGTGGCGGCCATCCAGGAACTGATCAAGCGCGGCGCCGACGACGTCACCGCCGTGGTGCTCCTGGCCGCGCCCGAGGGCGTCGAGGTCATGGAGCGCGAGCTCGCGGGCACGCCGGTGACGGTCGTGACGGCCTCGGTGGACGAGCGCCTGAACGAGAACGGCTACATCGTCCCGGGCCTCGGCGACGCCGGTGACCGGATGTACGGCAACGCGGAGTAGCAGCCGTACGGGACCGCGGAGCAGTGCTCGGCGGTGCCGGCGAAACCCGCGCTCAGCAGTCCTTCTTGCCGTCGGACGTCGAGGGCGCCGGCTTGGGCTCGGCGAGTACCGCCAGAGCCTTGTCGGCGTCCTCTTTCTTTGCCAGATCCTTGAACTTCGTGCCCAGGATGAGGTCCACCTCGCCGCCCTTGCGGGCGTCCGTGCGGTTCTCGGTGCCCGCGAGCTGCGTGCCGAGGACCGGCAGGGCGGTCTCCGCGGCGGTCTTGGCGCCGAGCAGTATCCCCGTGCCCTTGACCTTCTTGTCGAACTCCTTGGGCGCGTTGTCCACCTTGCCGATGGCGAAGCCGCGCTTCTTGAGCTCGGCCGCCACGTCCTTGGCTAGGCCGGAGCGGGGCGTCGCGTTGAAGACGTTGACCTTGATCTGGCCCGGCTTGGGCAGCGCCTTGGGTGCGGGTTCGGCCGAGGGGCCCGGCCTGGGTGCGCAGTCGCCGCGGGAACTGGCCGCCGAGGCCTTGTCGCCGCCCGTGAAGACGTCGATGAGCTGCAGTGTTCCCCAGCCGATCAGACCGACCGCGAGGGCGGACGCGACCACCGCGAGCACGAGCCTGCGGCGGCCACTGGGACGGCGCATACGCGGGTATTTGGCCCCCGTGATGCGGTACTTGCCGCCCATGCCGGGGGGAGTGAGCATGCTCATGGGCGCAGCGTAGTGCGACGACGCCGTGATGCCTACTAAATGATCATTGACTCGGGCGCAGTCCAACCCGAAAGGGCCAATACCGGAAGCGGCCGGGGGCGTGTCGGACCGGCGCCGCGGCGGTGCCGGCCGGGCGTCGCGGCCGGCCGGTCGGCGTCAGCCCAGTTCGAGGACGCGGGCGTGCAGCACCTGGCGCTGCTGGAGCGCGGCGCGGACCGCGCGGTGCAGTCCGTCTTCCAGATAGAGGTCGCCCTGCCACTTCACCACGTGCGCGAAGAGGTCGCCGTAGAACGTCGAGTCCTCCGCGAGGAGCGTCTCTAGGTCCAGCTGGCCCTTGGTCGTCACGAGCTGATCGAGGCGGACCGGGCGCGGCGCGACGTCCGCCCACTGCCGGGTGCTTTCCCGGCCGTGGTCGGGGTACGGCCGGCCGTTTCCGATGCGCTTGAAGATCACACGGAAAGCCTACCGGGCGAGGCTCTCCGGGCGCAGCCATGGAGACGGAGTGCGACTCTGGGAAATGACGTCGTAAAGCGGTGCAAATCGGGTACGGCCCAGCCGGGAACAGGGGCAGAAGTGAGCGACAGCCAGCCGATCCCGTCCACGGCGGAGGGCGCGAAACCCCCTAACGAGTCGTCGCCGGTCACGGAGGTGACAACCGGAGGAAGTGACTCCGGTGGGTCCGCGGATGTGCCCGCGACGCTGCCCCCGGAGGCACGCGACATCGTCTCCGGGTATGCCTTCGAGGGCCCCGCGCTGGACCTCGGGGCGCTCCTGTGGAACGGGCAGTGCCTGCCCGGCGCCCAGATCCGTATCCCGCTGGCCATGCTCAACCGCCACGGGCTCGTCGCCGGGGCCACCGGCACGGGAAAGACCAAGACGCTTCAGCTGATCGCCGAGCAGCTGGCCGCGCAGGGCGTGCCGGTGTTCCTCGCCGACGTCAAGGGGGACGTCTCGGGGATCTCGGTGCCGGGCGAGAGCGGGGAGAAGGTCGCCGAGCGTGCGGGGCAGGTCGGGCAGGTGTGGGAGGCGACGGGCTTCCCCAGCGAGTTCTACGCGCTGGGCGGGATCGGGACCGGGATCCCGGTCCGGGCCACCATCACGAGCTTCGGCCCCGTCCTGCTCTCCAAGGTGCTCCAGCTGAACCAGACCCAGGAGCAGTCGCTGGGCCTGATCTTCCACTACGCCGACCAAAAAGGGCTGGAACTGGTCGATCTGAAGGATCTGCGGGCCGTGGTGACGTTCCTGACGTCCGACGTGGGCAAGCCCGAGCTCAAGGGCATCGGCGGCCTCTCCACGGTCACCGCGGGCGTCATCCTGCGGGCGCTGACCGCCTTCGAGGCGCAGGGCATGGGGGACTTCTTCGGGGAGCCGGAGTTCGACACGAGCGAGTTCCTGCGGGCGGCGCCGGACGGGCGAGGCCTGGTGTCGGTCCTCGAACTGCCGGCCGTGCAGGACAAGCCGCAGCTCTTCTCGACGTTCCTGATGTGGCTCCTCGCGGACCTCTACAACGACCTGCCCGAGGTGGGCGACCTGGAGAAGCCGAAGCTCGTCTTCTTCTTCGACGAGGCGCACCTGCTCTTCAACGGGGCGTCCAAGGCCTTCCTCGAAGCGATCACCCAGACCGTGCGGCTGATCCGGTCCAAGGGGATCGGCGTCTTCTTCGTGACGCAGACACCGAAGGACGTGCCCGGCGACGTCCTCGCCCAGCTGGGCAACCGGGTCCAGCACGCGCTGCGGGCGTTCACGCCGGACGACCAGAAGGCCCTGAAGGCGACGGTCCGGACGTTCCCGAACTCGGCGTACGACCTCGAGGAAACCCTGACCGCGATCGGCACCGGCGAGGCGGTGATCACCGTCCTGAGCGAGAAGGGCGCGCCCACGCCGGTGGCCGTGACGCGGCTGCGGGCCCCGGAGTCGCTGATGGGGCCGGTGGAGGCGAGCGCACTGGAGGCGGCGGTGAAGGCCTCGCTCCTGTACGGGCGGTACGCGGAGGCGGTCGACAGGGAGTCGGCGTACGAGAAGCTGACCGCTCGCCAGGTGGAGGCGGAGGAGGCGGCAGCGGCGGTCGCGGCGGTGGCAGAGGCGGAGAAGCAGGCGGCGAAGGAAGCGGCGAGGGGAGCGGCGAAGGGGAGCGGTTCCGGTTCCGGTTCGGTGGTGGACCAGGTGGTGGGCAGCGGCATCTTCAAGTCCCTGGCCCGCTCCCTGGGAACGCAGCTCGGCCGGGAGATCTCGCGGTCGGTCTTCGGAACGGCCCGGCGCAGACGCTGAGGCCCGGGTGCCGGGTGGTCGCGTCTGCGCCGGGTGAGGGTGGCCGGAGTCAGCGGTCGTTGTGGCCGGGGGTCTGCTGGGGGGTCTGTTCCTCTTCCTCGTCCTGCGCCTTGCGGGTGGGGGCGGGTGTGGGGCCGGGCGTGGGCGCGTTGCGTACGGCTTCGGCGCGGAGGAGGGCGTGCAGGGCCGCGTAAGGGTCGATGGGCATGGGTTTCTGTCCTGTCCTCGGTTCGCTGCTGCTGGGGGTGACGGGGTGGCGGGGCCCGTCAGCAGCGGAGGACGACGGAGCGTGGCGCGGGGACGTGGACGCGGCCACGGGCGCGGAGAGGGGTGGCCCGGCGGGGCGCACGGGGGCGTGCGGTGGGGGTGGCGCCGGGAGCGGGGCGCCGCACGGAGATCCGGAGCGCGCTGTCGGCTGTGTCCTGGTGGGCCTCGCCGGTGGGTTCGGTGGACATGGCCGCGGGGGGCGCGGGGGCGGCTTCCGCGGGAGCCGCGGGGGCGAGGACGGCGCCCAGGAGGGCCACCAGGATGAGGGCAGTGCGCAGCCACGCGGGGCGGGGCTTCGCGACGCGGCTCATAAGGGGTCATGTCCCCCGGCGAACCCCGGTTGCTGTTCTCCACGGCCCAGATCCCCCCTCTTGGGCTAGGCGCGGGCCGGAGGGTGACGGCCGGGGGGCCTTGGGGTCGCGGCCTGCTGATCGTCGCCGGGGGCCCTGGGGGGCGCCGCCTGGTGCTGCTTGCCGGGGGCCCTCGTGGCGCCCCCGGTGCTGCATGCCGGGGTCCCTTCGGTGCTGCTTGCCGGGGTCTTTTGGCGGCGGCCCTTGGTGCTGCTGGCCGGGGGCCTTTTGCGGCAGCCCCTGGTGCTGCATACCGGGGCCCCTGGGGGGCGCCGCCTGGTGCTGCTTGCCGGGGGCCCTCGTGGCGCCCCCGGTGCTGCTTGCCGGGGTCTTTTGGCGGCGGCCCCCGGTGCTGCATACCGGAGCCCATCGATGGCGCCCCCCGGTGCTACTTGCGGGGCCCCAGGCGGTCCTGCCCGGTGTTGCTTGCCGGAGGGCCCCAGGCGGCCCCGCCCGTCACTACTTGCCGGAAGCCTTCGCCGCCGCCTTCAGCTGCTGTTTGTGGGTGCGGACCCGCTGGAGGGATTCGGGGCCCGTGATGTCGGCCACCGAGCGGTACGCGTCCGGCTCTCCGTACGCTCCCGCCGCCTCCCGCCAGCCGTCGGGGCGTACGCCGAGCTGCTTGCCGAGCAGGGCCAGGAAGATCTGGGACTTCTGCTTGCCGAAGCCGGGCAGGTCGGTCAGGCGCCCCAGGAGCTCCTTGCCGGAGGCCGCGCTCTCCCACAGGGCGGTGGGGTCGCCGTCGTAGTGCTCGACCAGGTAGGCGCACAGCTGCTGGATGCGCTTGGCCATCGACCCCGGGTAGCGGTGCACCGCCGGTTTGGCGGACAGCAGGGCGGCGAACTCATCGGGGTCGTACGCCGCGATCTCGTGCGCGTCGAGGTCGTCCGCCTCAAGGCGCCGCGCGATCGTGTGCGGGCCCGCGAACGCCCACTCCATCGGGACCTGCTGGTCGAGCAGCATCCCGACGAGCGCGGCCAGCGGGCTGCGGCCGAGGAGCTCATCGGCTTCCGGCTCCTGGGCGAGGTGCAGGGTGACGTCCATGAAGCCGATCATCCCGCGTGCGGCGGGCGCCCGCACGGCGGGTCGGGGCTGGCGGCGGGACGTCTAGCCGGGCCCCGCGCCCGTGGTGTTGAGGTCGCGCGGCGACCGGGCCCGCAGCCGCAGCGCCAGGAGCGGGAAGACGAGCACCGACACCATCGCCGCCCCGACGAGCGCGGCGGCCTCACCCTCCGTCAGCGCCTTGTCGTCCAGGCCGATGGCGGTGATCGCGACGACGAGCGGCAGGGCGGTGGAGGAGAAGAGCGTGAGGGCCCGCCGGTCGCGGGTGTCCAGGTCGCGCGGGGCGAGGACGTACACGGGAAGGCCGCGTACGACGAGGAAGAGGAGGAGGAAGACGGGCAGCAGGAGCAGGGGGCGGCCGCCGTCCAGGAGGGCGCCCAGGTCGAAGTCGATGCCGGTGACGACGAAGAACACCGGCACGAGGAAGCCGAAGCCCATCGCCTCGATCTTCCCGAGGACCACCTCGCCGCTCTCCGGCCCCGCGCCCTGGAGCACGAGCCGGGTGAGCAGGCCCGCCGCGAACGCGCCCAGGAGCGTGTCGAGCCCGAAGGCGTACGAGAGGCCGAGCATCAGGGCGAGCAGCAGCATGACGAAGCGCACCGCGAACTGTCCGCTGCTGTGCAGGGTCTTGGCGACGACCTGCGAGAACCAGGGCGGTCTCGGCCGCAGCGCCCAGAAGACCGCGGCGGCCGTGACGGCGGCGAAGGCGGCGAGCACCGCGGTCGCCGTGCCGGGCGCGCGGCCGCTCAGGAGCAGGGACATCGCGATGATCGGGCCGAACTCGCCGACCGCGCCGAACGCCATCATCACCGTCCCGAAGCGGCCCCGCAGGTCCCCGGAGTCGCGCAGGATCGGCAGCACCGTACCGAGTGCCGTGCTGGTCAGCGCCGTGCCGATGACGAAGCTCTTGGTGACGGCACCCGCGGTGAGCGCGAACGCGACGCCGAGCCCGAGCGCCAGCGCGATCACCCACGACCACACCGAACGGCGCAGGGTGTCCCCGCGGACGGCGCCGAACTGGATCTCGTACCCCGCCAGGAAGATCAGCATGGAGAGGCCGAGATCGGAGAGCGCGTCGATGACCGCGTCGTGATGGGCCCATCCGAGCACGTCGGGTCCGACGAGGATGCCGAGCAGGATCTCGAAGATGACCAGGGGGATCGGGAGCCAGCGGCTGAAGCCGTGGGTGAGGAGGGGTGCGAGCACGGCGATGGCCATGATCAGGATGAGCGTCCCCGGCTGCGACATAGAACGTATTTAACCTAGAGCCGGGCAAAACGGATACTGGACGACGCGAACGCCACCCCCCGACACAGGACTACTGGATCTCCACCGGGCAGGGCTCTACTGGATCTCCACCGGGCCGTCGTTCTTGGTGGCCGTGTCCGTCTGGCCGCGCTGGGCGGGAGCGCCCAAGTAGCGCTTGATGTCGACCGGCTCGCGGTCGCCCGGCCGGGGCGGCCCGGCGGGGGTGCCGAGGTTGTTGCGCACCGAGTCCAGGATCGTCAGACCCTGGCCGACCAGTCCGGCCGCGATCTCGCCGAGACCGTCCGCGCCGTTCAGGACGTTCACGTTGGCGCCCGAGAGGCCCGTCGCGGCCTCCTTCACGATCAGCGGCAACTGGTCGATCAGCATCCGGTCGAGCGCCACCCGGTCGTACGACGCCGCCGCCTCCGCCTGGATCTTCATCCGCTCGGCCTCGGCCAGCGCGAGGACCCGGATGCGCTCGGCGTCCGCCTCCGCGGGCTTGATCACCTCGGCGACCAGCTGCTGCTGGCGCAACTGGGCGGCGCGCTCCGCCAGTTCCGTGCGCGCGTCGAGCACCTCCTGCTGCGCGTGCGCCTCCGCGAGCGGGCCCGCCTGGGCTGCCCTCGCCTGGGCCTGCTCGACCTCGGCGGAGTACCGGGCCTGCACGATCGCCGTCTGCCGGGCGTACTCGGCCTGGTTCCGCGCGGCCTCCTGCTCGGCCTCGGCCGCCGCCTGGGTGGCCTTGGCCTGGGCGATCTGGGCCTGGCGCTGGATGGCCGCCTTGTGCGGGGCGGACATGGCGTCGATGTAACCCGTGTCGCCGTCGTCGATCGACTGGATCTGGAGCGAGTCCACGTGCAGGCCGATCTTCGCCATCTCGGACTTCGAGGTGTCGAGGACCTCGGTGGCGAGCTTCTGCCGCTCGGTGACGATCTCCTCGACCGTCATCGAGCCGATGATGGAGCGCAGATGGCCAGCGAAGATACGGCCGGTCAGGACGGACATCTGGTCCTGGTCGGAGAGGAAGCGCTGGCCCGCGTTGACGATGCTCTCCGTGTCGTTGCCGACCTTGAAGGCGATCACGGCACGCACGCTGAGGGCGATGCCCTGGCGGGTCACGCAGTTCTCCACGACCTCCGCCTCGCACATCGACAGGGTGAGGAAGCGGGTCTTGCGGAAGACGGGCAGCACGAACTTGCCGTGCCCCGTCACCACCCGGAACGGGGCGCCGCCAAGCCCTCGCCTGCCCCCGGAGATCAGCATCGCCTGGTCGGGGGCGGGAACGCGGTAACCGAACATCGATCGACTCCTCAGCCGGCGCCGCCGGCGCCGCCGCCGGTCAACGCGTCCAACGGTTCTGCCCACTTGATGACATCGACCTGGCGGCTGCCCCGGGACTCGATCACGAGTACCGAGGAGCCGTGCGGCAGCGGTTCGTCGGACCAGGCGATAAACGTCTCGGAACCCCCGCGGATCCGCACCAGGACCTCGCCGGGCCCCGCGGATCCGCGCGTACCCACGACGAGTTCACCGGTACAGCCGATCACAGCCTCATCCGGCGCCATTCGCGGCCGCCTCCCCCGTGTCATGCAGGCTCTGTCTGGATCCTGACCTTAGCGCGGGGGGAGCGGGGCGCCCATGTGTGGCGCATGGGTGGCCGGGGAGTTGATGCGGGGGCGCCTTCCGGCCGGTGCCCGCCGTGCTGCGGTCGGGCGGCCGCCATGTGGTGGATGCGATGCGTGGGGCGCGCCCACCGAGCCGCGGCCTGCCCGCCGCCCTGTGTTTGCATACCGCGATGAGCCGAGCCCCCGTCCCGCGCGCCCACCCCACCCCCGAGGCCCCCGTCACCGTCCGGCCCCGCCTGGATCCCGACCTCCGCGCCTGCGTGGAAGCCCTCCGGCAGGTGCGCCTCGCCGACGGCTACCCCACCAACTGGCCCGCGCGCCCGGCCGATTGGCTGACCGGGGGTGGGCTCCTCGGGGCCTGGGTGGCCGCACTCGGCGGCCGGGTCGCGGGGCACGTCGCGCTGTGCCGCAGGACGCCGGACGACGTGGCCCCCGGGGTCTGGAGCGGACGTACCGGCACGGACGTCGACGAGATCGCCGTGGTCAGCCGCCTTTTCGTCGCGCCGGACGCCCGCGGGCACGGCATCGGGGCGCTGCTGCTGGCCCGGGTCGTGGCCGAGGCCGGTGAGCTGGGGCTCTTCCCGGTCCTGGACGTCGTCGCCTCCGACACGTCGGCGACCGCGCTCTACGAACGGACGGGATGGCGCTTCCTCGGCACGGGCCTCCAGCACTGGAGCCCCGAGCAGACCGTCACCGTCCGGTGCTACGCCGCCCCGGACCCCACGCCCAGCTGAGCCACCGCACCCCGCAGCGCGTCCAGGAGGCCCCCCACCGCCGGGCGGTCCGGCGCGGGACCCCGCACCGCCGCGTAGATCGACCGGAGCGGCACCGGATTGCGGACCTCGCGGACGACCACCCCGGAGTGCGGTGCGCCCAGGCCGAGTTCCGGTACGAGTGCGACGCCGAGGCCCGCGGCGACGAAGCCCTGCGCCGTGGCGTAGTCCCCGCTCTCGACCACGAAGTCCGGGCTGAAACCGGCTGCGCCGCACGCTTCGATGACGGGGTCGAGGCAGGGACCCGGCGACTCGCTCGCGACCCATGGCTCCTCGGCCAGGTCGGTCATCTCCAGGTGCTCCTTGGCGGCGAGGGGATGCCCCAGAGGGAGTACGGCGTGATAGCGGTCGTCCAGGAGATGCTCGAACCGGACGCCGTCCACGCCCGGTTGACCGGGCGGCCGGACGACGAGGGCGAGGTCGGCCTCGCGGTCGCGCACCGCCGGCATCGGGTCGTCGGGGTCCGACAGCTTCAACTCGACCTGTACGCCCGGCTGGGCGCTCCGCAACGCGGCCAGCGCGGGGGCGACCAGCAGCGCGCCCGCCGTCGTGAAGTAACGCATCGACACCCGGCCCGTCCGCCCCGCCCGCAGCTCCGCGAGCGCGGTCTCCGCCTCGGCGATCTGCCGGCCGATCGCGACCGCGTACCCGGTGAGCAGCCGCCCGGCGTCCGTCGCCCGCACCCCGCGTCCGGTGCGCTCCAGGAGGGCGATGCCCGCCTCCTTCTCCAGGGCCGCCATCTGCTGGCTGACCGCGGAGGGCGTGTACCCGAGGTTGCGGGCCGCCGCCGTCACGGAACCGCTGGTGACCACCGCCCGGAGGACCTGCATGCGCCGCGTATCAAGCATGCAGCAGAGCTTAACTCTGCCCGGAATTCCTTACGTACAACTAATAGGGAGAGCGGGCGGACGGTGGATAAAGTCAGCAACCGGTGCGGCGCGCGCAGCAGCCCCAGGGCGTGAACGTGAAGGAGCGGAACATGTCTTACCCGGATCCCCGCTATCTCGGCGAAGAGGGCGAGATCAACGCGGTGTTCAGACCGGCCGGCCAGGAGCCCGAGCTGGTCGCCGCCAACGGCAACCGCACGCACTACCTCGCCACGCACGCCTCCACCGGCGGCGAGTTCGGCCTCTACCGGGTCGACATGGCCCCGAAGTCGCCGGGCCCGAGCACCCACTTCCACAAGTCGATCTCGGAGTCCTTCTTCGTCCTGTCCGGCCAGGTCCAGCTCTACGACGGAGAGCGCTGGATCACCGGCGGCCCCGGCGACTTCCTCTACGTCCCGGTCGGCGGACTGCACGCCTTCAAGAACGACGGCGACGACCCCGCCTCCATGCTCCTGCTCTTCGCGCCGGGCGCCCCGCGCGAGGAGTACTTCGAGCAGGTGGCGGAGATGGCCCAGAAGGGCGGCAAGGAGTTCGGCGAGTTCCTCGTCAAGCACGACAGCTTCTTCGTCGAGCGCTGAGGACCCCGTGAGAATCTGCCTGCTCGGCCCGGTCGAAGCCACCGCCGACGACGCGACACCGGTCGCCCTGGGCGGCGTACGGCTGCGCATGCTGCTCGCCGGGCTCGCGCTGGAAGGCGGGCGTCCGGTCTCCGTCGACGCCCTCGTGGACGGCCTGTGGGGCGAGCGGCCCCCGGCCGACGCGGGCAACGCCCTCCAGGCGCTGGTGTCCCGGCTGCGCAGGGCCCTGCGCGGGGTGGGCACGGTGGACTCCGCCGCGGGCGGCTACCGCCTTGCGGTGCGCGACGCCGACGTGGACGCGCACCGCTTCGAGGAGCTGGCCGGGCAGGGCAGGCGCGAACTGGCCGCGGGCCGCGCGGAAGCGGCCTCGGCGACCCTGGGCGACGCCCTGGCCCTGTGGCGCGGCCCCGCCCTCGCGGACGTCCTGGAGGCACCCTTCGCCCGCCCCGCCGCCACCCGCCTCGACGACCTGCGGGCCGCGGCGGCGGAGGACCGCTTCGACGCGGAACTGCGCCTGGGGCGGTACGCCGACATCCTCTCCGACCTCGAATCGGCGGGCGCCGAGCGGCCGCTCGGCGAGCGCGTGGCCGCCCTGCGGATGCGCGCGCTGTCCGCCGCGGGCCGCAACGCCGACGCGCTCGGCGTCTACGAGGAGATGCGGGGCCGGCTCGACGACGAACTCGGCGTCGACCCGTCGGCCGAGCTGAAGGACCTCCACCTCGCGCTCCTGCGGGGCGAGATGGAGCAGCCCGCCGCCCCCGCCGCCGAGGCCGCCCCCGCGCCCCACCGCCTCCCCGCCCGGCTCACCAGCTTCATCGGCCGGGACGCCGAACTCGACCGCCTCGCCGCGCTCCTGGCCACCTCCCGCCTGGTCACGCTCGTCGGGCCCGGCGGTGCGGGCAAGACCCGGCTCGCGCTCGAAGCCGTCACCCGGCATCGCGCGTACCGCCGGGGCCGGGTGTGGTTCGTGCCGCTGGCCGGTGTCGGCACCCCGGACCAGCTCGCCGACGCCGTGCACGCCGCGCTCAGCACGGGACCGTCCGGCGAGGGCGCGCGGGCCGGCCGCGTGACCGAGGTGCTCGACGTCGGTGAGGCCGTCCTCGTACTGGACAACTGCGAGCACCTGGTCGACGCGGCGGCGGACCTCGCGCACGAACTCCTCGACAAGCTGCCGCACCTGCGGATCCTCGCCACCAGCCGGGAGCCCCTCGCCATCACCGGCGAGGCGCTGTGCCACCTCGGTCCGCTCGGGGTGCCCGCGGGGGACCCGGAGCTCGCGGAGGCGGCCGGCTCCGCGGCGGTGCGCCTGTTCGTCGACCGGGCGTCGGGAGTACGGCCCGGCTTCGCGCTCGACGCCTCCACCGCGGGCCCGGTGGTGGAGATCTGCCGTCGGCTCGACGGCCTGCCGCTGGCCCTGGAGCTGGCCGCGGCCAAGCTGCGCTCGATGAGCGTCGGCCAGATAGCCCGCCGCCTGGACGACCGGTTCCGGCTGCTCACCTCGGGGAGCAGGACCGCGCTGCCGCGCCAGCGGACGCTGCTCGCGGTCGTCGAGTGGAGCTGGGACCTCCTCGACGAGCCCGAGCGGACGCTCGCCCGCAGGCTGTCGGTCTTCCCGGGCGGCGCGACGCTCGCCGCGCTGGAGGCGGTCTGCTCGGACGAGACGTTGCCGGCCGACGACGTGCTGTACGTCGTGGGCTCCCTGGTGGAGAAGTCCCTCTTGGACACGGCGGAGGACTCCGACGGGGAGCAGCGTTACCGGATGTCGGAGACGGTCCGGGCGTTCGCGGCGGGGCGTTTGGCGCAGGAAGGGGCGGGCATCGGGGGCGCGGGAGCCGCGGGGGCGGCCGGCTCGTCGACCGTGGCCCGTTTCTCCGGGTACTTCCTCGCCCTCGCCGAGCAGCACGAGCCCGCCCTGCGCACCGGCGACCAGCTCCGCTCCCTCGCGCTCTTCGACGCCGAGCACGACAACCTGGTCGCCGCCCTGCGCGCGGCCGTCGAGGCCCGGGACGCGGAGCTCGCCGCCCGGTTCGTGCGGGCGCTGTTCTGGTACTGGGGCATCAGGGGGATGAGCACCCAGTTCGAGACGTTCCTCGCCGAGGTCCTCACCTTCGACGAAGCCCTGCCCGGCCGGGCGCGGGCCGCCTTCCGCGTGATCCGCCTGATGGCGGGGACTCCGGGGGCCGCGGGCGGCGACGACCTGCCCGTACGGACGCTGATCGAGGACTGCGAGCGGTCCGGCGCGGGGGAGTTCCACCCGGCGCTGCTGCTCTGGGTCCCGCTCCTCGCGTTCCTCACCGGCCACGACGACCTGGGGGAGAGCGGGCTCCGGCGCGCGGCGGAGCGGCCCGAGCCCTGGGTGCGGGCGAGCGCGCACTGGGCGCGGGACTTCGTGCTCACCGGGCGGGGCGAGCAGCCCGCGGGGGCCGCATCGCGCCGCGCGGCACTGCGGGGCTTCGAGGAGGTGGGCGACCGGTGGGGCATCAACCTCGCGCTGCTCGCCGTCGGCGGCGACCACTCCCTGCGCGGGGAGCACGCCGAGGCGATCGCCGCGTACGCGAGGGCGGTGACCGTCAGCGGTGAACTCGGCGCCGAGGACGACCTGTTCAACAGCCGGGCGCGGCTCGCGGCGGAGCGGCTGCGCTGCGGCGACCGGGAGGGCGCGCTGCGGGACATCCGCGCGGCGCAGCGGCAGGCCAAGGAGCGGGGCTACCGGCGGATGGAGGCCGAGTTGCTGTTCGGCCTGGCCGATCTGTACCGCAGGTCGGGGGAGCTCGACCGGGCCGAGGCGACCGTCGACCGCCTGGACACCGTCGCCGACCGGCTCACGCTTCCCGAGGCCATGGCCCGCGACCTGATCGCGGGCGCCCGTATGGCCGACCGCCTCGCGCGGGGCGACGCGGCAGGAGCGCGCAAGCTGCTGCCGAGGGCGGTGAGCGGGGCCTTCGCCCGGGGCGAGGTCACGGACATCGCGCGGGCCGCGGAACTCCTGGCCCGCCTGCTCCTGCTGGAGGACGACCCGGCGGGGGCGGCCACCGCCCTGGGGATGAGCCGGGTCGTGCGGGGGGTGTTCGACGAAGGGGATCCGCAGCTGCGGGAGCTGGTCGCCGAGACCGCGGGGCGGCTGGGTGCCGCGGGGTACGAGGAGGCGTACGGCGGGGGCGCCGGGCTGCCGAGGGCGGACGCACTGAACCGGCTGACCGAACTTGCCGGTCAGCCGGTGGTGTCCTAGCGGGGGCGGGGCGGGGCGGGGGCGCAGGCCTCAGGCGGCGCGCTTGCGGTAGGCCCGCATGGCGAGGGGGGCGAAGACCGCGACCACGCCGACCATCCAGGCCAGGCCGCCGAGGAGCGGTCCGGCGACCGCGCCGCCGTTGAGCAGGCCGCGCATGGTGTCGGACATCAGGCTGACGGGGTTCACGTCCGACCAGACCTGGAGCCAGCCCGGCATGGTGCTGTCCGGCACGAAGACGTTGCTGGCGAAGGTGAGCGGGAGCACCAGGACGGTCATCAGGCCCTGCACCGAACCGGGGGTCTTGACCAGCATGCCGACGTACACCGACATCCAGGAGAAACTGACGGCGAACCCGATGAGCACCGCGAGCGCGGCCAGCGCCGCCGCCGGGCCGGTGTCGAACCGGTAGCCCATGGCCAGGGCGAGGGCGATCAGCGTGGCGAGGCACACCACGTACCGGACGACGTCGGCCAGCACCGCGCCGATCAGCGGCGCGGACCGGGCGATCGGCATGCTGCGGAAGCGGTCGAAGATGCCGGTGGTGGAGTCGGCGTTGAGGGAGACGCCGATGCCGATGCTGGCCTGGAAGACGGTCATCACCATGATGCCGGGCGTGATCATCTGGAGGTAGGCGTCGGTGTCGCCGCCGGCGATGGCGCCGCCGAAGAGGTACACGAACATCAGCAGGAAGACGATCGGCGTGAGGACGACGTCCACGAGCCGTGCGGGCGACTTCACGAACTTGGTGACGCCACGCCCGGCGAGGGCGAAGCTGTGGCGGGCGGCCTTGGCGGGGGTGATGCGGAGGGCGACGGGGTGGGCGCTCATGACGGGGTCCTCTCGGCAGGGTGAAGGCAGGGGGGAGTGGGGGCGGGCGCGGGCTGGCGCGGGACAGGGACCGAAGGGGACTAGCGGAGAGACGCACCGACCGCGCCGGTCTCACGGGACTGCCCGGCCTCACGGGTCCGCCCCGCCTTGCCGGTGAGGGCGAGGAAGACCTCGTCCAGGCTGGGAAGACGCAGTCCCAGCTCGTCGGCGGTGATACCGGCCCCGTCGAGCCGTCGTACGAGGGCGGAGACGAGCATGGGGTCGTCGACGGGCACTGTGAGCAGACCGTTGTCGGCGTCGTGCTGGGGCGCGGCGCCGGTGAGCTCGGCGAGGATGCCGTTCACGACGTCCAGATCGCGGGCGAGGGTGGGCCGCACCTGCAAGGTCTGACCGCCCACGCGCCGCTTGAGCTCGTCGGGCCGGCCTTCCGCGACGACGCGGCCGCGGTCGAACACGGTGATGGAGTCGGCCAGTTGGTCGGCTTCTTCCAGGTACTGCGTGGTGAGCAGCACGGTGGCGCCGTCCGCGACCAGCCGCCGCACGACCGACCAGACCTCCTTGCGGGCATGCGGATCGAGGCCGGTGGTCGGCTCGTCCAGGTACAGGACCTCCGGCCGCCCCACGAGGCTCGCGGCGAGGTCGAGCCGGCGCCGCATGCCGCCGGAGAAGGTGCTGATGGGCCGCTGGGCGGCCTCGGTCAGCTCGAACCGCTCCAGGAGTTCGGCGGCCCGTGCCTTGGCGTCCCGCCGCGACAGATCGAGCAACCGCCCGAGGAGTACGAGATTCTCGGCGCCGGACAGCTCCTCGTCCACGGAGGCGTACTGCCCCGTGAGCCCGATGAGGCTCCGGACCCGCACCTGATCCCTGACCACGTCATGGCCGCCGACGGTGGCGTGCCCGGCGTCGGGCCGCAGCAGCGTCGACAGGATCCGCACGGTGGTGGTCTTCCCGGCACCGTTCGGCCCGAGCACCCCGATCACCTTGCCCGCGGGAACCTCCAGGTCGACGCCGTCCAGCGCGACGAAGTCCCCGTACTTCTTGACCAGACCCTCGGCCTTGATGGCGTACGACATCGTGATTCCCCTCCGAGGCCCTACCCGGGCCCTCACCTCGTCCTTCTCGACACCCAGAACGATGCCGACACCCCCTGACAACCACCGGCCAGCACGCTGACAGGGGCTGACAGGGACTGACAGGGGGAGGGACGCCTTGTCAGCCGCGAAGGGAACGGAGGGAACACCTGCGACAGGCGCAGCCAAGGCCGATCATGGGCTCCATGCCCGAAGCGATATGGATCAAGTTGATCGGCACGTTGCCCAGCCTCCTGTGGGTGACGTTCGCCGTGGTCGCCTTTCTGTCGTTGCGAGGGACGCTCATTCGCAGCTTGGTCCCCCGGGTCACGGCTCTACGGGCTCTCGGGATCGAGGTCGAGATGGCGGGCCAACTGCTCGACCAGGTCGCTGAGCACAGCGACACCCCGGTGACGCCGACGATGAGGCGGGGAGTCCTGGGCAGACTGGAGCACGCAGCCGACACGCTGAGAGGCGGCAGGCTCCTCTGGATCGACGATCACCCTGAGCACAACGGCGCCTTGATCAGCATCTTCCGGTCCATGGACATGATCGTGGACACGGCCCGCTCGACCGACGAAGGATTGGTCGCGCTGCGGCACGGCTCGTACGACATCATCCTGAGCGACATAGATCGTGACGGGGATCCTCAGGCGGGGATCAGCATGCTCCGTGCGCTGGAGAGCCAGAACGTCGATCTGCCCGTCGTGGTGCACTCACAGAACTTCGACCGGGAGTTGGGCGTCGACCGCCGCATTTTCGCCGCGACGAACAACCCGGTGCAGGTCGTGCACTACGTGATCGACCTGATGGAAAGAACCCGGTTCGGAGCGCCGGAGGTCTGAGGCCAGAGGCCCGCGACGGTCTGACACGGAATCCGGTCGAGAAACGTCGAAGGGCCCCACTGCGAACAGTGGGGCCCATCAACCTCGTGCCCGGTGAGGCACTGGCGGAGGATACGAGATTCGAACTCGTGAGGGGTTGCCCCCAACACGCTTTCCAAGCGTGCGCCCTAGGCCACTAGGCGAATCCTCCGCCGCAAACAATACAAGACGTTGAGGAGTGCTCGCGAACCAGATCGTCCTCGGGGGCGAGATCGGTTCGAAGATCGGTCCCGGGGTCCGTCTCGGGGCGAAGCCGGCGTCGCTTCCGGGGGTGGGGATCCGCTAAGGTGGGCGTCAGCCCCTCACGTGGCGCTATCTGACTGAACTCCCCCAGGGCCGGAAGGCAGCAAGGGTAGGTTGGCTCTGGCGGGTGCGTGGGGGGCGCTTTGCGTTCGCGGTACGTGTTGTCAGTGGGCGCCTATAACCTCGTATGCGTGTCGTCTCTCGCGTTGTACCGCCGCTATCGCCCGGAGTCGTTCGCCGAGGTCATCGGGCAGGAGCATGTAACCGACCCGCTGCAGCAGGCGCTGCGCAACAACCGGGTCAATCACGCCTACCTGTTCAGTGGTCCGCGCGGCTGCGGCAAGACGACGAGCGCGCGCATCCTGGCCCGCTGCCTGAACTGTGAGCAAGGTCCCACCCCGACCCCCTGCGGCGAGTGCCAGTCCTGCCAGGACCTGGCGAGGAACGGCCCGGGGTCGATCGACGTCATCGAGATCGACGCCGCTTCGCACGGTGGCGTGGACGACGCGCGTGACCTGCGCGAGAAGGCCTTCTTCGGGCCGGCGAGCAGTCGCTACAAGATCTACATCATCGACGAGGCCCACATGGTCACTTCGGCGGGCTTCAACGCCCTCCTGAAGGTCGTCGAGGAGCCGCCGGAGCATCTGAAGTTCATCTTCGCGACGACGGAGCCCGAGAAGGTCATCGGGACGATCCGCTCGCGTACGCACCACTACCCCTTCCGGCTCGTGCCGCCCGGCACCCTCCGTGAGTACTTGGCCGAGGTGTGCGGCCGGGAGCAGATGGCCGTCGAGGAAGGCGTGTTCCCGCTCGTCGTGCGGGCCGGCGCCGGATCCGTGCGTGACTCGATGTCCGTCATGGACCAGCTCCTCGCCTCCGCGGCCACGGACGGTGTGACGTACGCCATGGCGACGTCCCTCCTCGGTTACACGGACGGATCGTTGCTCGACTCCGTGGTGGAGGCCTTCGCGTCGGGGGACGGCGCGGCGGCCTTCGAGATCGTCGACCGCGTCATCGAGGGCGGCAACGACCCGCGGCGCTTCGTGGCCGACCTCCTGGAGCGGCTGCGGGACCTGGTGATCCTCGCGGCGGTTCCGGACGCGGCCGAGAAGGGGCTCATCGACGCCCCGTCGGACGTCGTGGAGCGGATGCAGGCGCAGGCGAGCGTGTTCGGCGGCGCCGAGCTCAGCCGCGCGGCCGACCTCGTGAACGAAGGCCTCACGGAGATGCGGGGTGCGACCTCGCCCCGCCTCCAGCTTGAGCTTATCTGCGCCCGTGTGCTGCTTCCGGCCGCGTACGACGACGAGCGCTCGCTCATGGCTCGGCTCGACCGGCTCGAGCGTGGCGGGAACTTTGTCGGGGGGGCTCAGGGGGGTGGGATGCCCGGTCCCGGTCCGGGGCTTGGTGCTGGCGCTGGTTCCGGTGGGGGTTTTGCTGGTCCTGGTGCCGGGCCCGCCATGGGGTACGTGCCTGGGCCCGACGTTCATGCCGGGGCTCAGCCCGGGGGTGGCGACGTGCAGGTTCCGCCGGGGGGCGGGGTTGCCGCGGCTCGGGCCGCTGTGCGGGGCGGGGGGGCTGCGGGTTCGGCCCCGGTCTCGCCCTCGCCCTCGCCTTCACCTGCTCCTTCGCCTGCTTCTGCTCCTTCGCCTCCGCCTGCCTCTGCGGCTCCTTCTGCGCCCGCTCCCGCGTCTCCTCCCGCTGCTGAGCCTGCTGCCGCCGCGCCTTCCGGGGAGCGGCGGCCTGGCGGGTGGCCCACGGCTTCCGCTCCCGGGAGTGGGCCTAAGCAGGCCGAGCCCGCTCCGTCCGCTCCTTCCGCATCTACTGGCGGGGCGCGGCCCGGAGGGTGGCCCACTGCTGCGGCTGCCGGGGGTGGTGCTCCCGCCCCCGCTTCCGCCCCTGCCGCTACGCCCGCTCCCGCGTCGGCCCCGGCTCCGCAGCCGCCTGCTGCGGCTCCCGCGGCCGCTCCGGTCGGCGGGCCCGACCCGCGGACCCTGTGGCCGAACATCCTTGAGGCCGTCAAGGGGCGCCGGCGCTTCACCTGGATCCTGCTCAGCCAGAACGCCCAGGTGGCGGGCTTCGACGGAACGACCCTGCAGATCGGCTTCGTGAACGCGGGGGCGCGGGACAACTTCGCCAGCAGCGGCAGTGAGGATGTGCTGCGGCAGGCGTTGTCGGAGCAGTTCGGGGTGCAGTGGAAGGTCGAGGCGATCGTTGACCCCTCGGGGGGTTCGGCGCCTCCGCCTGCGGCGGGCAACTTCGGGGGCGGTGCCGTGGCTCCGGCCGTCCGGCCCGCTCCTCCGCAGCAGCAGTCGCCCGCTCCTGCGGCTGCGCCCCCCGGCGGGGCCGGTCGGGCGCAGGCCGCTCCCGCGTCCGCCCCGGCTCCGGCGCCCGCTCAGGCTCCGGAGCGGCGGGCTCCCGAGCATGTCTCTCCGGAGGACGACACCTGGGCGGATGATGATCCTGATCTGGTCGAGTCCGCTCTGTCCGGGCATGACCTGATCGTTCGGGAGTTGGGCGCGACGGTTCTTGAGGAGTACAACAACGAGCCGTGAGGGGGCCGGGGCGTGTTTTTCCTTCCGCCCGCTTCGCGGCGGATATTTCCCGCCCGCCCACCCGCCCACCCGTCCGTTCGCCCCGCAGTCACCCCCTCACCGTAGGAGCGACTCCAGGCCCCGCCCTGGACGATCCTCCAAACCCGAGCCACCCCCCAGCTGGGGCGGCCGTACGAAGCCACGGCTTGGTGCCAGCTAGGCTGGCGGGCGTGAAGGTCCTTGTCATCGGCAGTGGTGCCCGCGAACACGCCCTGTGCCGCTCTCTGTCCCTCGACCCCGACGTCTCCGCCCTGTACTGCGCCCCCGGCAACGCCGGCATCGCGGACGTGGCCGAGCTGCACCCGGTCGACGCCCTCGACGGCAGCGCGGTGGCCGCCCTCGCCACCACCCTCGGCGCCGGTCTGGTGATCGTGGGCCCGGAGGCGCCCCTGGTCGCCGGAGTCGCCGACGCCGTGCGCGCAGTCGGCATCCCCTGCTTCGGGCCCTCCGAGGAGGCCGCCCGGCTGGAGGGCTCCAAGGCCTTCGCCAAGGACGTGATGGCGGGCGCCCAGGTGCCCACCGCCCGCTCCTACGTCTGCACGAACGCCGAGGAGATCGACGAGGCGCTGAACGCCTTCGGCGCTCCGTACGTCGTGAAGGACGACGGGCTCGCGGCCGGCAAGGGCGTCGTCGTGACCGACGACATCGAGGCCGCCCGCGCGCACGCCCTCGCCTGCGACCGCGTCGTCATCGAGGAGTTCCTCGACGGCCCCGAGGTCTCCCTCTTCGCCGTCACGGACGGCGTCACCGTCGTCCCGCTCCAGCCCGCGCAGGACTTCAAGCGCGCCCTCGACGGGGACGAAGGGCCGAACACCGGCGGCATGGGCGCGTACTCGCCCCTGCCCTGGGCCGACCCGAAGCTGGTCGACGAGGTCATGCAGAGCGTGCTCCAGCCGACCGTCGACGAGCTGCGCCGCCGGGGCACCCCGTTCGCGGGGCTGCTGTACGCGGGCCTGGCGATCACCGGTCGCGGCGTACGCGTCATCGAGTTCAACGCCCGCTTCGGCGACCCCGAGACGCAGGTCGTCCTCGCCCGCCTGAAGACGCCGCTCGCCGGAGTCCTGCTGGCCGCGGCGAACGGCACCCTCGCCGACCTGCCCCCGCTGCGCTGGAGCGACGACGCCGCGGTGACCGTGGTCATCGCCTCGCACAACTACCCGGGCACCCCGCGCACCGGCGACCCCATCGAGGGCCTCGACGACGTGGCCGCACAGGATGCCCCGGACGCGTACGTCCTGCACGCGGGGACCAAGCGCGACGGCGACGCGGTGGTCAGCGCGGGCGGCCGTGTGCTCTCCGTGACCGCCACCGGCACGGATCTGACCGCGGCCCGCGAGCGCGCGTACAAGGCGCTGTCCCGTATCCGCCTCGACGGCTCCCAGCACCGTACGGACATCGCGGCGAAGGTGGCCGCGCAGGCGTAACCGACGTCACACTCACGCCACCCGCAGACGGCTCTCAGGCCCCGGATCTCCCAAGGGATCCGGGGCCTGATCGTCATCCACCTTTACCCAAAGCCATTCCATCGGGTGACCGCTGGCCCATCCGGCTGACGATGCCCGGCACCCCAACTAGGGTGCGGCGCAAGCGGTTCAGGTGCCCAGAGCCAAACAGACCACCGGCATTGCGATGTCGGTGGCGGGTGCCACAGTGGGGGAGTGAGCAAATCCATCGGCGGCTGCCGTCCGCCCGTAGTCCCGGCTTCCGGCCGGGTCGCAGGCGGCGCAGGCAGCAGGGGGTGACATCGGTCGTGTCAGGTACGGGTGTGGAGGTGGGCGTGCAGTCCGCACGTTCCCAGGCGCTCGCCGTGCTGCGCATCCGCAGCAGGGCGTTGGCCGTCGCACTGCTGCCCGCGGCCGTCGCCGTCGTGCTGATCGCGGGCGGGATCACGGGCCATATGACCGGCGGGAGTTGGGACGTCGTGCGCGGCGTCGTGACGGCTCTCGCCGTCGTCGTGCTGCTCGCCGCCGCAGGCGTCGCCCTCGTGGTCGCGCGGTCCAGGCCGGCCGTCAGCCCGACGGTCCCGATCGCCGAGGGTTCGGCCCCCGATCTGTATCGCCTGGTGCGGGATCTCGCCGACCGTCTCGACGTGCCCGCGCCCTCGGCGATAGCGCTCACCCCGGACTGCGACAGCTGGCTGGAGGACCGCACCCACCCCGCGCACGGCCCGCCCGCGGAGGCCTCGACCCCCCAGCAGCCGAAGACGGAGGGCAACGGCGTACGGGACGGTCGCCCCGCCCCGCGGCGCCCGGCCCCCGTGGCTCCGGTGCTCGTCATCGGCTCCCCGTTCCTGTGGTGGATGCGGGTCGGCGAGCTGCGCGCGGTGCTCGCCCCGGTCGTGGCCGGTACGGGGCCCTCGGCGCACCCCGACATAGCCGCGGCCCGCCGTTTCATCCGCGGGCTCGACGCCGCGGTCGCGGTCACGTCCGCCCCGGGCCGCGGCCCGCTGGTGCGTACGGTCCTCGGCGGTGTCGGCTGGGTGGCGCGGCTGCTCCTGCGCAGCTGCCGGGGGCACGCGGGCGAGATGGAGCGCGGGGTCGCGGCGGCCGCCGCCGAGCGCGCCCAGGCCGTGGACTACGGCGTGCGGATCGTCGCCCAGGAGCAGGTGGGCCTGGCGTACGCCGGGTGGGACCGCCTCCTCACCAAGGTCGCGCTGCCCGCCTGGCGGATGGGCCGCTGGCCTTCCCGTCTCGACGCGGGTGTCGTCTCCGCCCTCACCGAGCTCTCCCGCAGGGACCGCCTGGCGGAGGGCTTCACCTCCCGCCTGGGCGAGCGCCCCGCCTGTGACCTCCTGGAGGAGCCGGGCTCGGTGGACGAGGCGGCTTCGCTGCTCGCCGCCCGCCTCTTCCACGGCGGCCCCGCCGAGCAGAGCCCCGACTGGGCGCCGGTGGCGTGGCAGGAGTATCCGGACGAGGTCGTGGACCGGAAGTGGCGCATGGACGCCGCCCGCCTGCACCGCGTTCTGGACTCCCTGGGCATCAGCCACTCCGCCGACCCGACGACCCCCGACTCGGACGGACCGACGCTGGGCCGTGTCCTGGACCACCTGACGGCACGGGCCACAGAGGGCTCAGAGGCGGCAGAGACCGCAGGGCTTGCCGAGGCCGCAGAGGCCGCAGAGCCCTCCGAGGCCGCAGAGGGCGCCGAGACCGCCCGAGCGCCCCACCCGGGCCACGACCAGCTGGACCCGCGGGGCCACCAGGACCACCAAGGCGTCCAGGACCACCAAGGCGTCCAAGGACACCAAGGCCACCAAGCCCCCACCACCCCCGGCAGCGAAGAAGCCGCGTCCACCGACGCCTCCGCAGCAGCCCGCATGTTCGAAGACCCCGCAGACGCCGACCTCGACGCCGACGCCGACAGCCCCGGCGGTCTCCTGGCCGCGGGCCTCACCGCGGAGATCGCCCGCGAGGAAGCCGCGGCCCCGCCGCGCCCCGCGCCCACGGGACAGGGCCCGGACGACGCGCTCTGGGACGACGGCATGCTGCCGCTGTTCCCGCTCCAGCCGCCGCGCACGGGACGGGAGTTGCTGGCCGACCACGTCACGGCGCTGGTCTGCTGCGCGGCCGTGGACACGGCGGGCGCCGCCCCCGGTCTCGACTGGCTCGACGGCCCGGCCCTCCTGATCGACGGCGAGCGGGCGGCAGACCTCACGCCGCACGTCCGCAGCCTCGTGGAGGACGGCGACCCCATCCCGCTGCGGGGCTGGCTCGCCCGCCTGGGAGTCCGCCCGGAGAAGCCGGTCCGCCTGGTCTGAGCCGAGGACGACCTCCGAGGAGACTCCTCACCTCACCTCACCTCACCACCCCCGGCCCCCTCACCCCTGACCCCCGGGGCCCGGCCCTCCCTCGCCCCCGGCGCCCCCGGCGCCCCCGGCGCCCCGCGCCCCCGCCTCCGGAACGCTCCCTTCCGTTCTCGTCGATTAGCGACGAACGGTGATGGAGTGCGTGCGTAATGTGATGTGCTGGGATCGACCGCGATCCACACGGGCCGTCAGCAACACCCATACGGCAACCCGGCACCACAAGAGACGGCACCACAAGAGACGGCACCACAAGAGACGGCACCACAAGAGACGGCACCACAAGAGACGGCACCACAAGAGACGGCACCACCCAAGGCCGCCCCACAGGAAGCCGCACCACAAAAGACCGCACAGACCGCACCACAAAGAACCGCACCGCACACAGCGCAGAGCACTCGGGGGAGCAGCGAGGGAGGGGTACACGCATGGGGTCGGAGCAGATCCGCAGGTGGGAATCGGGCGCCCTGGCGCACGCCGTGACCGACCCCTTCGGGCAGGGGCCCCTCCCCTGGCTCCGAGGCGCCGAGCACTACTTCGACGACACGGGCCAGGTCGTCCCCTGGTACGTCGACCACGCCCCCGCCCCCGGCGCACGGAACATCCCGGCCCCCCGCAACCGCGTCCGTACGAACGGCCCCCGCACCGCCGACGACGTGCGCGGCCAGATCAAAGGCTTCGCGTCCACCGGCGCCGCCGCACCCGGCGAGGCGATCGACTTCCACGTGACGGTCGACCCGCCCCAGCAGTTCAGCGTCGACATCTACCGCATCGGGCACTACGGCGGCGACGGCGCCAGCAAAATCAGCACGAGCCCCCGCCTGTCCGGCATCGTCCAGCCGCCCCCGCTCGCCGCCGACCGCACGGTCTCCTGCCACCACTGGTGGCTCTCCTGGCGCTTGCAGATCCCCAGTTACTGGAGCGTCGGGGCGTACGTGGCGGTCCTCACCACGGTCGACGGATACCGCTCGCACGTCCCGTTCACGGTCCGCGACGACCACCGCGCCGATCTGCTCCTGCTGCTCCCGGACATCACCTGGCAGGCGTACAACCTCTATCCCGAGGACGGCCGCACGGGCGCGAGCCTCTACCACGCGTGGGACGAGAAGGGCCGGCTGCTCGGCGAGAGCGAGGCCGCCCACACGGTCTCCTTCGACCGTCCGTACGCGGGCGCGGGCCTGCCCCTGCACGTGGGCCACGCCTACGACTTCATCCGCTGGGCCGAGCGGTACGGCTACGACCTCGCGTACGCCGACACCCGCGACCTGCACGCGGGCCGCATCGATCCGACCCGCTACCGGGGGCTGGTCTTCCCGGGCCACGACGAGTACTGGTCGACGAACATGCGCCGCACCACGGAGCAGGCCCGCGAGCACGGCACGTCCCTGGTCTTCCTCTCCGCCAACACCATGTACTGGCAGGTGGAGTTGGGTCCTTCGCCGTCCGGTGTGCCGGACCGCCTGCTGACCTGCCGCAAGCGCCACGGCCCCGGCCGCCCCGCGCTCTGGCGGGAGCAGGACAAGGCCGAACAGCAGCTCCTGGGCATCCAGTACGCGGGCCGGGTCCCCGAGCCGGCCCCGCTCGTCGTGCGCAACGCGGACCACTGGCTGTGGGAGGCGACCGGCGCGCACGAGGGGGACGAGCTCGACGGTCTGGTGGCGGGCGAGGCCGACCGCTATTTCCCGCGCACCGCGCTGCCGGAGCACCAGGGCCGCATCCTCCTCGCCCACTCCCCGTACGAGGATTCCGAGGGCGCCACCCGCCACCAGGAGTCGTCCCTCTACCGCGCCCCGTCGGGCGCCCTGGTCTTCGCCTCGGGCACCTTCGCCTGGTCACCGGCGCTCGACCGCCCCGGTCACGTGGACACACGCGTCCAGCGCGCCACGGCCAACCTCCTGGACCGCATCTGCAAACGCGACTGACGCCCACCGGCATCCCCCTGGCCGCGAGCCCTCTCCCCATGCGGGAGAATCAGCAGCATTCAGTCAGAACCACGGGGAGGAACCGTGTCCGGATTCGTAGAAAAGCCCGAGCCTCTTCAGGTGCCGGGCCTGGTGCACCTGCACACCGGCAAGGTGCGCGACCTGTACCAGAACGAGGCGGGCGACCTCGTGATGGTCGCGAGCGACCGCATGTCCGCCTACGACTGGGTGCTGCCCACGGAGATCCCCGACAAGGGCAGGGTCCTCACGCGGCTCTCCCTGTGGTGGTTCGACCAGCTCGTCGACGTCGTCCCGAACCACGTCATCTCCACCGACCTGCCGCCCGGCGCCCCCGCCGACTGGGAGGGCCGCACCACGGTCTGCAAGTCCCTGGAGATGGTCCCGGTCGAGTGCGTGGCCCGCGGCTATCTGACGGGCTCCGGCCTGGTCGAGTACGAAGCGTCGCGCACCGTCTGCGGTCTCGCGCTGCCCGACGGCCTCAGCGACGGCTCGGAGCTGCCCGCACCGATCTTCACGCCCGCCACGAAGGCCGCGGTCGGCGAGCACGACGAGAACGTGAGTTACGAGGAAGTCGCCCGCCAGGTGGGCGCGGACACGGCGGCGCAGCTGCGCCAGACGACCCTCGCGGTCTACGGCCGCGCGCGGGACATCGCCCGCGAGCGGGGCGTGATCCTCGCCGACACGAAGTTCGAGTTCGGCTTCGACGGGGACACGCTGGTCATCGCCGACGAGGTCCTGACCCCGGACTCCTCGCGCTTCTGGCCCGCGGACAGCTGGCAGCCGGGCCGCGCCCAGCCGTCGTTCGACAAGCAGTTCGTCCGCGACTGGCTGACCTCGCCGGCCTCCGGCTGGGACCGCAAGAGCGAGCAGCCGCCGCCCCCGCTCCCGCAGGACGTGGTGGACGCCACGCGCGCCAAGTACATCGAGGCGTACGAGCGGCTGACCGGCACCGCCTGGTAGCGGAAGCCCGGCGGCACGCAGCGGCAGCACACAGCGCCAGACACGAAGAACCCCCGGGCCGAAAGGCACCGGGGGTTCTTTTCGTGGAGCGGACGACCAGGTTCGAACTGGCGACCTCAACCTTGGCAAGGTTGCGCTCTACCAACTGAGCTACGTCCGCGCTGCGCCGAAGCGCGATGCCAACTATACCCAACCTCGCTCGCGTGCGAGACGCACCGCGGCATGACGGTTCTCGGCCCCGGTCTTCGTGACGGCGGACGAGAGGTAGTTGCGGACGGTCCCCTGGGACAGCGCGGCCCGCTCGGCGATCTCCGCGACGGGCGCCCCGTCGGCGGCGAGTTCGAGCACCTCGGCCTCGCGGACGGTCAGCGGGGAGTCCCCGGCGGAGATCGCGTCGGCGGCCAACTCCGGGTCCACATAGCGGTTACCGGCGTGAACGGTCCGGATGATCTCGGCGAGGCGCTGTGCGCTCACCGTCTTCGGTACGAAGCCCCGTACGCCCACGGCGAGTGCCCGCTTGAGATGACCCGGTCTGCCATGACTCGTCACGATCATGGTGCGGCAGGACGGCAGTTCGTCCCGCAGGGATGTGGCCACCGTCACACCGTCGGCGCCCGGCATCTCCAGGTCGAGCACGGCCACGTCGGGCCGGTGCGCCCGTGCCATGGCGAGGGCCTCGGGCCCGGTGGCCGCCTCGGCGACCACGACGAGGTCGTCCTCAAGGGCGAGGAGTGCGGCGAGGGCGCCGCGGATGAGGTGCTCGTCGTCGGCGAGCAGCACACGCAGGCTCATCGCGTGACCCTTTCGGCGTCCTGGTGGTGGTCGGGATCCTGTCGGGTGCCGTCCCGGTGGTGGTCGTGGTCCTGCCGGGTGCCGCCCCGGTGGTGGTCGTGGTCCTGCCGGGTGCCGTCCTGGCGGTGATCCGCCCGCAGCCGGGTGATCGGCACCTCCGCGGCCAGCCGGAAGCGCCCGTCGCCGCAGGTGAAGTCCAGCGTCCCGGCCACCGCGGCGAGCCGCTCCCGCAGCCCGGCGAGGCCGGAGCCGGCGCGGCCCTCCGGCGGGGCGTCGGGCACGCCGTCGTTCTCGACGACCAGCGACGTACGGTCGTCGGCGATCGTCAGGGTGATGTCGCACCGCTGCGCGTCCCCGTGCCGCAGCACGTTGGTGGTCGCCTCGCGCACGACCCACCCCAGCGCCGACTGCACCGGGACCGGCAGCCCCGCGGACGACCCGCTCACCCGGCAGTCGATCCCGGCCGCTTCGAGGACCCCTTGCGCACCGGCGAGTTCGACCGCGAGGTCGGCTTCCCGGTACCCCCGGACCACTTCCCGCACCTCCCGCTGCGACTCCTGCGCGATGCGCTGCACCTCGACCATCTGGTCGACGGCTTCGGGCCGCCCCCGCCTGGCCAGCTGCACGGCCAGCTCGCTCTTCAGCGCGATGACGGCGAGGTTGCGCCCCATCACGTCGTGCAGGTCCCGCCCGAACCGCAGCCGCTCCTCGGCCACCGCGAGCCGGGCCTCGACCTCGCGGGCCCGCTCGCCCTCCCACATCACGGAGAGCGTCCAGGCGCCGCAGCGCGAGGAGAGCAGGGAGACCAGGGCGCCCAGGGCGATCATCAGGGCCACGCCCACGAGCCGGCCGTCGCGCACGCCGACCGCGGCGGCCCCGGCCACCGTGGCGGCGTCGATCACGGCGAACCGGACGAGGAAGGTGCGGATGGGCACGGAGAAGGCCAGCGACTGCCCGTAGGGCATCACGGCGAACAGCGTGGCGAGCGTGAGCACCTCGGGCTCGGCCCCGTGCGCGGCCTCCAGTGCGAGCACCAGGCCCAGCGTCGTGACCAGGAGCGCGAGCGACACGGCGAGGTCGCGGCGGGGCGGCTCCGCGCGCTCCAGGAAGTGGTCGAGGGAGCGGCGCAGCGTGCGGTTGACGTGCACGCACTGCACGACGGCCACGGCGATCAGCGTGCTGCCGAGGGCCAGCGGGGCGGTCTGGTGTTGCAGGGCCACTCCCAGCGGCACCGCGCCCCAGCTGACGAAGAAGAGCCAGGGCATGGCGTGCCACATGGCCATGCTCTGGAACTCGACCTTCTCGATCTTGCTGCGCTCGTGCCAGCCGCGCTTCAGCCCCCGGATTCGGCCGATCACGTCGTGACCCCTTTGTTTTGCGTCAGGTGTGTCGTGGCCCGCTCAGCGCCGCGGTTCCCAGCGGAACCACCGTCGTACAGCAAACACCGAGACCACGGCCCAGGCCACAGCGACCGTCAGGGCGGTCACGGTGTCGGAGGCGGAGAGGTCCCCGGTCCAGCCGCCGCGCACCAGCGTGATCACCGGGCTCAGCGGAAGCAGCTCGGCGACCGAGGCCAGCTTGTCGGGCATGACCTCGAAGGGGATGAAGAGGCCGGAGCCGAACATCGAAAGGAACATCAGCGGCATGCTCATGACCTGCGCGGACTCCGCGGACCTGCTGAAGCTGCCGGTGACCGCGGCGAGCGCGGTGAACGTCACGAGCCCCAACAGCAGCCCGATGACGGCGAGATGCGGCGCGCTCGGCGCTCCCGCGTCGAGGAGCACCGCACAGCCGACCGCGAGCAGGACGGACTGCGTCACGCCGATGGCGACCGAGGGCAGGGCGGCGCCGGCGAGGATCTCCGGGTCGCGCAGCTCACCGGTGCGCAGCCGCTTGAGCACGAGCTCCTCGCGGCGGGCGACGTACACGGCGGTCAGCGCGGAGTAGACGGCGAAGAGCAGCGAGAAGCCGATGGCACCGGGCAGCACGATCGTGCCGACCGTGAGCCCGGTCCCCTTGAGGTCCATGCCCTCCGCGGCCTGCCGGACACTGACCGGCAGGACCAGCGGCACGAAGAGCGCCGCGAACAGCGTGCCCTTGCTGCGGCCGAGGAGCGTCAGCTCGGCTCGCGCGAGTGCGGTCATGCGCCGGGCGGGGGTCGTCACCGCTTGCGGGGCCGATGTCAGGGCGCTCATGCCACCGTCTCCTTCTCCGCGGCGTCGGCCGCGCTCTCGGCGTCCCGTGCGATACGCAGGAAGGCCTCTTCCAGGGAGGCGGCCCGTACGTCGAGTCTGCCGAGCTCGACGTTCGCGTCCCGCGCCCACAGCAGCAGCCCGGTGGCCGCCCGCTGCAACTCGTGCGTCCGCAGCCGGACCCGGCCGCCGAGGACCTCGTGCCCGCTCACGCCGAGCTCGCCGAGCGGCGGCAGATCCCCGACGAAGTACCCGGCGGGCAGTTCGAAGGAGACGTGCGAGGGCTGCTCGGCCACCACGTCGGCGACCCGGCCCGCGGACGCGATCCGCCCCTCGTGCAGGATCGCGAGCCGGTCGGCGAGGTTCTCGGCCTCTTCGAGGTAGTGCGTCGTCAGCAGCACGGTCGTGCCGTTGTCGCGCAGGGCCCGCACCAATTCCCAGGTCTCGCGGCGCCCTTCGGCGTCGAGTCCGGTCGTCGGTTCGTCGAGGAAGAGCACTTCGGGCTTGCCGATGAGGGCGGTCGCGAGGTCGAGCCGGCGCTTCTCGCCGCCGGAGAGCATCTTCACGCGGACGTCGGCCCGCTTGCGCAGGCCCACCATCTCCAGGGCCTCGGCGGTGGGGCGCGCGCCGCTGGTGCACGCGGCCCACATCCGTACGGTCTCCGCGACGGTCAGCTCGGAGGGGAAGCCGCCTTCCTGGAGCATCACGCCGATCCGGTGGCGCACGGCGCCCCGCTCGGCGTACGGATCGTGCCCGAGCACCCGCACCCGCCCCCCGGCGGGTGCGGCGAGCCCTTCGAGGAGCTCGACGGTGGAGGTCTTTCCGGCGCCGTTGGTCCCGAGCAGCGCGAAGAGCTCACCCCGTCCGACGGAGAACGAGACTCCTCGGACCGCCTCGAAACCGCCCCCGTACACGCGCCGCAGATCGGTCACGTCGATCACTTGGTCAGTCATGAGAAGAGCGTCCCCCGGCCACGGGCGCCGGAGCAGTGCGCGCTGTCACGGGCTCGCATGACAAATGTCAGACGCGGCCGAAGAAACCTCGCGCCACGATCGGCGTCACGCACGAAGACCGGCGCCACGCACGAAGACCGGCGCCACGCACAAAGAAGGCCCCGGTCGCGATGACCGGGGCCTTCTTCTCTGGAGCGAACGACGAGGTTCGAACTCGCGACCTCAACCTTGGCAAGGTTGCGCTCTACCAACTGAGCTACGTTCGCATTGCCTCCGACCAGCTCTCACTGATCGGCGCGAGCACCAGCCTACCGCACTCGAAAGAGTGCCTGATCGGCGATGCAGAGCGGGTGACAGGAATTGCACACTGCGCCTTCCCCCTGGAAGGGGGATGTTCTACTACTGAACTACACCCGCAAGACTCCGTGAGGTTCGGGCCTTTCGGCCTTGCCCCTCGGCGTGGTCCAAACTCTAGCCGACCGTCGGGGGTGCAGGTCAAGTCGGTTGCCGAGGGGCCCTTCTGGCAGGGCGTCCGCCCAGGTCAGTTGGCTGCCTCGAAGGCCTCGTAGACCTTCTTCGGGATGCGGCCGCGCGGCGGCACGTCCATCTGGTGCGAGCGGGCCCAGGCGCGGACGGCCGCGGGGTTGGCCGCCACCGTCGTGTGCTTGAAGGCCTTGCCGGACTTCGACTGCTTGCGGGCCACGTCCAGGTACGGGGCGAGTGCCGTGCGCAGTTTCTTGGCATTGGTTTGATTGAGGTCGATCTCGTACGACTTGCCGTCCAGACCGAAGGCGATCGTCTCCGCCGCTTCCCCGCCGTCGATGTCGTCAAAGAGAGTGACTACGACACGCTGCGCCACGAATATCGGTCCCTTCGTGCGGCTCCACCGCAGTTGACGTGCGGTGATGCCGGCTGTCCGGCTGTTATGGGGCACTGTTATGTGCAAAGGATCGGCCAATGCCTTTTCCTTTGTACAGTGCCTGGCATTGCATTGTGAAGCCCGACTAAATCCCCCCGCGTGTCCGGACGCAATGATGATGCGTGATCTTTTCCTGGATTTTTCGCGAAGGTGCCCCGTTCGATACACGAGTATGCGTCGGAACGTGACCGTCCTCACGTAGGTTTCTACGAATCTACGCGAGTAGAATTTTTGTGCGGGTAGTCTGAAGGGACCGCTCAGCCAGCACCACACACCGGGAGTGCCAGTGGCACGCGTCGTAGTCGACGTCATGCTCAAGCCGGAGATCCTCGACCCCCAGGGCCAGGCGGTGCAGCGTGCACTGCCGCGCCTCGGATTCAAGGGGATCGCCGACGTACGTCAGGGAAAGCGCTTCGAACTCGAGGTGGACGGGCCCGTCGATGACGCGGCCCTCGCCCGTATCCACGAGATGGCGGAAACCTTCCTCGCCAACACCGTGATCGAGGACTTCTTCGTAAAGGTGGAGGAAGAGAAGTGACTGCTCGAATCGGAGTCGTCACTTTCCCCGGAACGCTCGACGACCGCGACACCCAGCGCGCCGTCCGCGTCGCCGGCGCCGAACCCGTGCCGCTCTGGCACCGGGACAAGGACCTGAAGCAGGTCGACGCCGTGGTGCTTCCCGGCGGATTCTCGTACGGCGACTATCTCCGGGCCGGGGCCATTTCACGGTTTTCGCCCGTCATGGAGTCGGTCATCGAGCAGGCGAAGGCCGGCATGCCGGTCCTCGGCATCTGCAACGGCTTCCAGGTGCTCACCGAGTCGCACCTGCTGCCCGGCGCGATGCTGCGCAACGACCACCTGCACTTCATCTGCCGCGAGCAGAAGCTGCGCGTGGAGAGCGACCGGACCGCCTGGACCGCCGACTACGAAGCCGGCCAGGAGATCCGCATCCCGCTCAAGAACATCGACGGCAAGTACACCGCCGACGAGCGGACCCTGGACATGCTGGAGGCCGAGGGGCGCGTCGCCTTCCGGTACCTGGACGGCAACCCCAACGGCTCGCTCCGTGACATCGCCGGCATCACCAACGAGGCCGGCAACGTCGTGGGCCTCATGCCGCACCCCGAGCACGCCGTCGAGCCGCTGGTCGGCACCGGTCGCACCGACGGCCTGGGATTCTTCACCTCGATCCTGAAGAAGCTGGTCAACGTCTGATGACTCTGGACACCGTCAAGCACGCCGCCGAGACCCCCGAGGTCAAGCTGCCCTGGGCCGAACTGGGCCTGAAGGAAGACGAGTACGCCCGCGTACGCGAGATCCTGGGCCGCCGTCCCACCGGCGCCGAGCTCGCCATGTACTCCGTCATGTGGTCCGAGCACTGCTCGTACAAGAGCAGCAAGGTCCACCTGCGCCAGTTCGGCGAGAAGGCCCCCGAGGCTGATACACCGGGAGGGGGCGCCATGCTCGTCGGCATCGGCGAGAACGCCGGCGTCGTCGACGTCGGCAACGGCTACGCGGTCACCTTCAAGGTCGAGTCGCACAACCACCCCTCGTACGTCGAGCCCTACCAGGGCGCGGCCACCGGTGTCGGCGGCATCGTCCGCGACATCATCGCGATGGGCGCGCGCCCGGTCGCGGTCGTGGACCCGCTGCGGATGGGCGCCGCCGACCACCCCGACACGAGGCGTGTCCTGCCGGGCGTCGTCGCGGGCATCGGCGGCTACGGCAACTGCCTGGGCCTGCCGAACATCGGCGGCGAGCTCGTCTTCGACGCCTGCTACCAGGGCAACCCGCTGGTCAACGCCGGTGCCATCGGCGTCATGCGGCACGAGGACATCCACCTCGCGAAGGCTTCGGGCCCGGGCAACAAGGTCATCCTCTACGGGGCCCGCACCGGCGGCGACGGCATCGGCGGCGCGTCGATCCTCGCCTCCGAGACCTTCGACGACACGAAGCCGTCGAAGCGTCCGGCCGTGCAGGTCGGCGACCCCTTCCAGGAGAAGCTCCTCATCGAGTGCACCCTGGAGGCCTTCGCCGAGAAGCTCGTCGTCGGCATCCAGGACCTCGGTGCCGCAGGCCTCTCCTGCGCGACCTCGGAGCTGGCGTCCAACGGCTCCGGCGGCATGCGCGTCGAGCTGGACGACGTACCGCTGCGCGACTCCACGCTCACTCCCGAGGAAATCCTCATGAGCGAGTCGCAGGAGCGCATGTGCGCGGTCGTCGAGCCCGAGAAGGTCGAGCGCTTCCTCGCGATCTGCGAGAAGTGGGACGTCATCGCCACCGTCGTCGGTGAGGTGACGGACGGCGACCGCCTGGAGATCTACTGGCACGGCGAGAAGATCGTCGACCTCGACCCGCGCACCGTCGCCCACGACGGCCCGGTCTACGAGCGCCCCTACGCCCGCCCGTCCTGGCAGGACGCCCTCCAGGCGGACGACGCGAACAAGCTGCCCCGCCCGGCCACCTCGCAGGAGCTGCGCGACCAGGTGCTCGCGGTCGTCGCCTCGCCGAACCAGGCCTCCAAGGCATGGGTGACGGACCAGTACGACCGCTTCGTGCAGGGCAACACGGTGCTCGCGCAGCCCGAGGACTCCGGCATGGTCCGCATCGACGAGGAGACCGGCCTCGGCGTCGCCCTCGCCAACGACGGCAACGGCCGCTACTCGAAGCTCGACCCGTACGCGGGTGCGCAGCTGGCCCTGTCGGAGGCGTACCGCAACGTCGCCGCGACCGGTGCCAAGCCGCTCGCCGTCTCGGACTGCCTGAACTTCGGTTCGCCCGAGGACCCGGACGTCATGTGGCAGTTCGCCGAGACCACCCGTGGTCTCGCCGACGCCTGCCAGATCCTGGGCACCCCGGTCACCGGCGGCAACGTCTCGCTCTACAACCAGACGGGCGAGGCGGCGATCCACCCGACGCCGGTCGTCTCCGTCCTCGGTGTGATCGACGACGTGGCGCGCCGCACGCCGATCGCCTTCGCCGAAGAGGGCCAGCTCCTCTACCTGCTCGGTGACACCACCGAGGAGTTCGGCGGTTCGGCCTGGTCGCAGGTCGTCCACGACCACCTCGGCGGGCTTCCCCCGAAGGTCGACCTGGAGCGTGAGCGGCTGCTCGCCGAGATCCTGATCTCGGGCTCGCGCGACGGCATGATCGACGCGGCGCACGACCTGTCCGACGGCGGCCTCGCGCAGGCCCTCGCCGAGTCCTGTCTGCGCGGCGGGAAGGGCGCGCGCCTGGTCGTCCCGGACGGCCTGGACGCGTTCACGCTCCTGTTCAGCGAGTCGGCCGGCCGCGCGGTCGTGTCCGTGCCCCGCTCCGAGGAGCTGCGCTTCACGGACATGTGCGGGGCGCGCGGCCTGCCGGCGACCCGCATCGGCGTGGTCGACGGCGAAGCGGTGGAGCTCCAGGGCGAGTTCACCCTGCCGCTGTCCGAGATCCGCGCGGCGCACGAGGGCACCCTGCCGGGGCTCTTCGCCTGACGGATTCAGCCGTACGTGACGGAAGGCCCCACCCGGCGGGAGACCGGGCGGGGCCTTCCGCCGTGTGCGGGCCGGGGACGGGCCCGGTCCGGGCACCGCGCGGGCGGAAGCCGCCCCGGTACCGTGACCTGCATGACTGAGGAGCTGGGGCTGCGCGCGCGCAAGAAGAGGCAGACCGCGTCGCGGATCTGGCGGGCGGCCGTGGACCTCTGCTCCGAGCGCGGCTTCGACCACGTCTCCGTGGCGGAGATCGCCGAGGCGGCCGACGTGTCCAAGATGACCGTCTTCAACTACTTCGGCACCAAGGAAGGCGCGATCGTCGGCCCGATGGAGGAGCACGTCGGCGACCCGGCCCGCGCGGTGCGCGACCGGCGGCCCGGCGAGTCAGCGGTCGAGGCGATGCGCGGCCGGTTCCTGGAGCAGATCGCCGGGCGCGACCCGTCGATCGGCCTCAGCGGCGATCCGCGCGCCCTGAAGGTGCGCCAGCTCATCAGCGAGACGCCGACCCTCGCGCACCGCATGGTCGGCTTCCACATGCGCAGCGTCCAGCTCCTCGCGGACGCGCTCGCCGAGGAGACGGGAGACATGCTCCTGGCCCGCGTCGCCGCCGCCCAGCTGATCGGCGCCCGGAACGCGCTCATCGTGGAGAACCAGCAGCGCACCCTGGCCGGCGACCCGCTCGACGAGATCGCGAAGGACTGCGCCGAGTCCGCCGAGCGCGTCTTCGGCCAGGTGGAAAAGGGTCTCCAGGGCTACCCCGGGAAGAATTAGGCTCGGCCCATGCCCCCGGCCAAGAAGCGCACGCGTTCGTACGACCCCGCCAAGATCCGCACCGCCGTGCGCGCCCAGTTCGGGAACGTACGGGACGCCGTCGGCGCCCTGGAGCCCGAGCAGCTCGCCCTGCCGACCAGGCTCGGCGACTGGACCGTCCGCGAACTGGCCGCGCACCTCACGACGGCCCTCGGTGCCGTCACCCGCTTCCTCGCCATGCCGCAGCCCGCGGCACGCGAAGTCGCCCTGCTGGACTGGCCGTTCGCGACCGCCTCGGCCGCGGAGCAGGTCGACGAGGCAGCGCGGTCCTTCGCCGCCCAGGACCTCACCGAGCTGTACGCCCACACCCTCACCGGCTTCGAGGCGTCCCTGCCCGACGTCACCGAGGGGCGGCTGATGCCCACCCGGTTCGGCGCGATGACCCTCGACGACTTCCTGGTCACCCGGACGGTCGAACTCGTCGTCCACACCGACGACCTGAACGACGCGGTGCCGGGCCTCGACGTCCCGTACGACCGGCAGGCCCTGGCCGCCTGCACCCGGCTGCTCGCCGACGCCCTCGCGGTGCAGGCGCCCGGCGGCGCCGTCGAGGTCAGGATCCCGCCGTTCGCGGTGGTCCAGTGCGTGGCAGGGCCCCGGCACACCCGCGGCACCCCGCCGAACGTCGTCGAGACCGACCCGCTGACCTGGATCCGCCTCGCGACCGGGCGCACGGAGTGGAAGACGGCGCTGGACGCGGCGAAGGTCAGCGCGAGCGGGGAGCGGGCCGACCTGGCGGGGCTGCTTCCGGTCATGAGCTAGCGGGGTCTTGGGAGCGGGGCCCGGCAGGCGCGAGGGGAACCGGATCACCCACTTGTCCCGTCAGACCGGCATGCAGAAGCAACGACTGACTCCGACCGTCATGGCCCTGGCCGCCGCGGGCATGCTCACCGCGTGCGGCACCGAGACCGGCTCAGGCAGCGGGTCCGTCGGGTCTCAGCCGAGTCTTTCCGGCGTCCACTGGAGCGTCGAGAGCGTCACGGTGGACGGCAAGAAGCAGCAGGCCCCGGCCGACGCCTACGTGAAGATCGGCAAGGGCAGGGCCGAGGGCAACTACGGCTGCAACGGCTTCACCGCGGACGTCTCGACCAAGGGCGACACCGTCGACTTCGCCGACGCGCTCTCCACCAAGCGCGGCTGCGCCGAGCAGGACTTCGAGGACGCCTTCAAGGGCGCCCTCGGCAAGGGAGAGCTGAAGGCCGCCGTCGAAGGCGACCGGCTGACCCTCACCACCGACAAGGGAGACCGCGTGGCCCTCACCTCGGAGCCGGACGTCCCGCTGACGGGCACCAAGTGGGAAGTGAACGCCGTCGGCGACGGCGAGACCACGGCATCCCTGCCGAAGGACGTGCTGGGCAAGGCCCATCTGACCTTCGGCGAGGACGGCACCGTCCGCGGCAAGCTCGGCTGCAACACCGTCACGGCCAAGGCCGAGGTGACGGACGGGCACATCACCCTCGGCGCTCCCCGGACCACCCGGATGATGTGCCAGGGAGCGGAGGGCGAGACCGAGAAGAAGCTCCTGAAGCTCTTCGACGGCAAGGTGAGCTACCGCCTGAGCCACGACGGTCTCTCGCTCACCGCCGCCGACGGCACGGTCGTCAGCGCGAACGCCGCCGACCCGAAGAAGCCGTAGCGCGACGCGGCGGGCGCGCCGGGGGCCCCGTTCAGGCCGCCGGGTACGGCAGCAGCCCCTTGTCCGTCTTCTCCCACGCCGCCTTCAGCTCGGCGAGCAGCTTCGGCTCGCCCGGCGCCCGGTCGGCCTGCTCGCGCTGATCGGCGGCGAGGTTGAAGAGCTGGTCCTTGCCGCCCTTGCCCCGGTAGTACTTCCACTCCCCGCGCCGCAGGGCCCGCTCCCCGCGCACCCGCCAGAACAGCTCCCGCTCGGCGAGCTTCTCGCCCTTCAGGAGGTAGGGCGCGAGGCTCGTCCCGTCCAGCGCGTAGGCGGGGTTCGGCCGCGCCCCGCCGATCTCCAGGAGCGTCGCCGTCCAGTCCGGGGTGAACACCGGCTCGTGGCTGACCTGCCCGCCGTCCAGGCGCGCGGGCCAGCGCACGATGGTCGGCACGCGGATGCCGCCCTCCTGGAGCGAGGACTTGTTGCCCGACAGGGGCCAGTTGTACGAGAAGCGCTCGCCGCCGTTGTCGGAGGCGAAGAAGACCAGGGTGTCCCGCTCCTGGCCGGACTTCTTCAGGGCCTTCAGGACCTCGCCCACCGAACGGTCCAGATCCTGCACCATCTCCGTGTACTTCTCGACGGACCCGCCGTCCTGGTGCCAGAGCGCGCCCTTCTCGCCCGCCTTGATCCGCCGTACGATCTCGGCGCTCTCCTCGGTGTCGCCGTCGGCTATCCACGGCCAGTGCGGGGTGGTGAAGTTCAGGTTGAGCAGCCAGGGCTTCTCGCCGTGGTCCCGCCGGACGTACTCGCTCGCCCGCTCGGTCAGGATGCGCGTGTAGTAGCGCAGGTCCTTGTACTCGGCGTCGCCCTCGTAGAGGTCGTACTCACCGCCGAGCCCCAGCTTCGAGTAGTACTCGAGGGCTCCGCCGAAGTTCCCGAAGAACTCGTCCCAGCCCGACTTCGTGGGCGAGTAGTCCGGCAGATAGCCGCAGTGCCACTTGCCGATCAGCGCGGTCGCGTACCCCGCGTCCCGCAGCAGCGAGGCCAGCGTCGGATGCGTCGGCTCCAGGCCCACGGACTTGTCCGCGATCGGCTCCGCGAGCCCGCCCTCCGTACGCCCGGGCAAGCGCCCCGTGTAGAGGCTGAACCGGGTCGGCGAGCAGGTCGCGGACCCGGAGTAGGCGTCCGTGAACCGCACGCCCTGGCGCGCGAGGCGGTCCAGGTGGGGGGTCTTGATGTGCGGCGACCCGTACGAGGAGAGGTCGGCCCAGCCCAGGTCGTCGCCCAGGATGAACAGGATGTTCGGGCGGCGGCCGCCGCGGCGCGGGGCCGCGCGGAAGGGCCGCTCCCGGGCCTCGGCGGCGGCGGGCAGCCCCACCGCGGCGGCGGCACCGGCTCCCACCGCGCCCCCGAAGGCGCGGCGGGACAGGGCGGACTGGTCGTACGAAGGCATGGCGGCGCTCCTGAAAAGGGGCACGGCGCGGCAGGGGCACGTACCCGGAGTCGGTGAAAACTGGAACGGAGGGTGAGCTCAGCCGGCGCTGCGACAGATGGCGCTCGCGACACGGACCAGGTCGACGTGGCGGCGCTCCACAAGGGTGACCGAGGGGTCACCGAGGGGCTTCAGGGGCATGGACCAGGAGCTTCACGGGACCCGGTGGGCCCTGTCAACGCTCTTGCTCACCTGTTCACAAGGGCTTCGTACTCCCCGAGGGCACGAGGGGTGCGCCGGGGCCGCGACTACGCTCCGTGCGGGGCCCGTATCCCCAATTCGGACCAGTGGTCGATCTCGCCTACACTCGATGTCGTGCCACGTGGTGACGGTCGACTCAATCATGATCTGCTCCCCGGCGAGAAAGGCCCCCAGGACGCTTGCGGCGTCTTCGGTGTCTGGGCTCCGGGTGAAGAGGTCGCCAAGCTCACTTACTTCGGGCTGTACGCCCTCCAGCATCGAGGCCAGGAGTCCGCGGGAATCGCGGTCAGCAACGGCTCCCAGATCCTTGTCTTCAAGGACATGGGGCTCGTGTCCCAGGTCTTTGACGAAACCTCTCTCAGCTCGCTCCAGGGTCACATCGCGGTCGGTCACGCCCGCTACTCGACCACCGGGGCCTCCGTATGGGAGAACGCCCAGCCGACGTTCCGTGCCACCGCGCACGGTTCCATCGCGCTCGGGCACAACGGCAACCTCGTCAACACGGCCCAGCTCGCCGAGCTGGTCGCCGAACTGCCCAAGGAGAACGGCCGCGCGACCCAGGTCGCGGCGACCAACGACACCGATCTGGTGACGGCTCTCCTCGCGGGCCAGGTGGACGACGACGGCAAGCCGATGACCATCGAAGAAGCCGCCATCAAGGTCCTCCCGGACGTGCAGGGCGCCTTCTCCCTCGTCTTCATGAACGAGCACACGCTCTACGCGGCCCGTGACCCGCAGGGCATCCGCCCGCTGGTCCTCGGCCGCCTGGAGCGCGGCTGGGTCGTGGCGTCGGAGTCCGCGGCGCTCGACATCTGCGGTGCGAGCTTCGTCCGCGAGGTCGAGCCCGGCGAGTTCATCGCGGTCGACGAGAACGGACTGCGAACCTCCCGATTCGCGGAAGCGAAGCCCAAGGGCTGTGTCTTCGAGTACGTCTACCTCGCGCGCCCCGACACGGACATCGCCGGCCGGAACGTCTACCTCTCGCGCGTCGAAATGGGCCGGAAACTCGCCGCGGAAGCTCCCGTCGAGGCCGACCTCGTCATAGCGACGCCGGAGTCCGGCACACCCGCCGCGATCGGTTACGCGGAAGCCTCCGGCATCCCCTTCGGCGCCGGCCTGGTGAAGAACGCCTACGTGGGCCGGACCTTCATCCAGCCCTCGCAGACGATCCGCCAGCTCGGCATCCGGCTCAAGCTCAACCCCCTCAAGGAAGTCATCAAGGGCAAGCGCCTGGTCGTCGTCGACGACTCGATCGTCCGCGGCAACACCCAGCGCGCCCTGGTCAAGATGCTCCGCGAGGCCGGAGCCGCCGAGATCCACATCCGGATCTCGTCCCCGCCCGTGAAGTGGCCCTGCTTCTTCGGCATCGACTTCGCGACCCGCGCCGAGCTCATCGCCAACGGAATGACGATCGACGAGATCGCCACCTCCATGGGCGCCGACTCCCTGTCGTACATCTCCATCGACGGCATGATCGAGGCCACGACCATCGACAAGCCGAACCTGTGCCGCGCCTGCTTCGACGGCGTGTACCCGATGGACCTCCCCGACCCCGAGCTGCTGGGCAAGCAGCTCCTGGAGACGGAGCTGGCCGCCGGTCCGGCGTCCACGGCAGCGGCCGACGCGATCCGTCGCCCGTAAGCCCCGTAGTAACGACACGAAAGTTCTCACCTCACATGTCTGAGACGACTGGTGCCAGCTACGCCTCCGCAGGCGTCGACATCGAGGCGGGCGACCGCGCCGTCGAGCTGATGAAGGAGTGGGTGAAGAAGACGAAGCGCCCCGAGGTCCTCGGCGGCATCGGCGGCTTCGCCGGACTCTTCGACGCCTCCGCCCTCAAGCGCTTCGAGCGCCCCCTGCTCGCCTCCGCCACCGACGGCGTCGGCACGAAGGTCGACATCGCCCGCCAGCTGGGCGTGTACGACACCATCGGCCACGACCTGGTCGCGATGGTCATGGACGACATCGTGGTGTGCGGCGCCGAGCCGCTCTTCATGACCGACTACATCTGTGTCGGCAAGGTCCACCCCGAGCGTGTCGCGGCCATCGTGAAGGGCATCGCCGAGGGCTGCGTCCTCGCGGGCTGCGCCCTCATCGGCGGCGAGACCGCCGAGCACCCGGGTCTGCTCGGCCCGGACGACTTCGACGTCGCGGGCGCCGGCACCGGCGCGGTCGAGGCCGACCGCGTGCTCGGCCCCGATCGCATCCGTAAGGGGGACGCCGTCATCGCGATGGCCTCCTCGGGTCTTCACTCGAACGGGTACTCGCTCGTCCGGCACGTGGTCTTCGACCGCGCCGGCTGGGCCCTGGACCGCCGTGTCGAGGAGTTCGGCCGCACGCTCGGCGAGGAGCTCCTGGAGCCCACCAAGATCTACTCCCTGGACTGCCTGGCGCTCACCCGCACCACGGACGTCCACGCCTTCAGCCACATCACGGGCGGCGGCCTCGCGGCGAACCTGGGCCGGGTCATCCCGGACGGTCTGCACGCGATCGTCGACCGGGGGACCTGGACGCCCGGCGCGGTCTTCGACGTGGTCGGCAAGGCCGGTCAGGTCGAGCGCCTGGAGCTGGAGAAGACGCTGAACATGGGCGTCGGCATGATGGCGATCGTCCCCGAGGAGTCCGCCGAGGCGGCCCTCACGACCCTCGCGGACCGCGGTGTGGAGGCCTGGATCGCCGGTGAGATCACCGAGCGCGGCGAGCACACGACCGGCGCTGAGCTCATCGGTGACTACGCGAAGTAAGCCCCGCAGGGCAGCACAAAACCCGGTCCGGTGTGGTGACCACCCCGGACCGGGTGAGGTGCAGTTGCTACGAGAACTGCGAATACTGCGAGTGCTGCGAATGCAACGAGGTCAAGCGCCGCGGCGCTGCGACGAAGGACCGGACTCGTCGGCTGAGTCCTCGTCTTCGTCGTCGTTATACAGATCCGCGTACTGGGCGTACGGGTCGTCTTCCTCGTCGTCGTCTTCGAACGGCTCGCCATTCGGCGGCTGTTGCGAAGTCGAAGCGCCCAGCTCATTGGCCAGACGCGAGAGGTCAGTCCCGCCGCTGCTGTACTTCAGCTGGCGGGCGACCTTCGTCTGCTTGGCCTTTGCCCGGCCGCGCCCCATGGCTCGACCCCCTCGGATATGGGGCTTGGTGACCCCAGAGTCTTGACACGCGTTCATGATCAGGAACGGGCTCTCCGTGGAGAGGCCGGTCCGTAGGGCTTCCACGGTACCTGCTCCTGCGGCCATACGGTACGTCGCCCGCAGGACGCGCCTCGGCGCAGAACCGGCGAGGAGCCCTGTCCTCGCTGGTCAACTGCGATTTTAACCTCTTCTTGCCGGGCGACCCGCCGACGGGGGTGAGTCTTGTCTCTCGCGCACGTCGGCGGGGCCCTTCCACGGCACCCGCGAGATCAGCGGAGGCGGGCCTCCGCCATCCGCTGTTCGGCGATCCTGTCGGCCGCCGCGGCCGGCGGAATGCCGTCTTCCTTCGCACGAGCGAATATGGCAAGCGTGGTGTCGAAGATCTTCGACGCCTTCGCCTTGCACCGGTCGAAGTCGAAGCCGTGCAGCTCGTCGGCGACCTGGATCACGCCGCCGGCGTTCACCACGTAGTCGGGCGCGTAGAGGATGCCGCGGTCGGCGAGGTCCTTCTCGACGCCGGGGTGCTCCAGCTGGTTGTTGGCGGCGCCGCAGACCACCTTCGCGGTGAGCACCGGCACCGTCTCGTCGTTCAGGGCGCCGCCCAGCGCGCAGGGGGCGTACACGTCGAGGCCCTCGACGCGGATCAGCGCGTCGGTGTCGGCCACGGCGGTCACGGCGGGGTGCTTGTGGGTCACGCGGCCCACGGACTCCTCGCGCACGTCGGTGATCACGACCTCGGCGCCGTCCTCCAGGAGGTGCTCCACGAGGTGGTGGCCGACCTTGCCGACGCCCGCGACGCCGACCTTGCGGCCGCGCAGCGAGGGGTCGCCCCACAGGTGCTGCGCGCTGGCCCGCATGCCCTGGAAGACACCGAACGCGGTGAGCACGGAGGAGTCGCCCGCGCCGCCGTTCTCGGGGGAGCGCCCGGTCGTCCAGCGGCACTCGCGCGCGACGACGTCCATGTCCCTGACGTACGTGCCGACGTCGCACGCCGTCACGTACCGGCCGCCGAGCGAGGCCACGAAGCGGCCGTAGGCCAGGAGCAGCTCCTCGCTCTTGATCTGCTCCGGGTCGCCGATGATCACGGCCTTGCCGCCGCCGTGGTCGAGACCGGCCATGGCGTTCTTGTACGACATCCCGCGCGCGAGGTTCAGCGCGTCGGCGACGGCCGCTTCCTCGTTCGCGTACGGATAGAAGCGGGTGCCGCCCAGGGCCGGGCCCAGGGCGGTGGAGTGGATGGCGATGACGGCCTTGAGGCCGCTGGCACGGTCCTGGCAGAGCACTACTTGCTCATGGCCCCCCTGGTCCGAGTGGAACAGGGTGTGCAGGACGCCGTTGTCTGCTTCGGTCACTGTGGTGACTCCCGGTCAAGTGGCGGCGGTTGGGCGGGCGCCCGTGCGGGTGGCGGGGCCCGATGGGCATGAGACTAGAGCCTGGGAGAACCCGCTGGCCGCGCAGTGCCGAGGATCACCCTCTCCCGGCGCAGCGAACGGTACGGCGGAGTTCGGCCATGGCACGATTTGCAGTGTTTTCCAGCCGGTACCCGGGGGAGGGAGCAGCCGTGCCCAAGGTCTCTTCGTTGGTCGTTCCCTACGCGTCCTACTTGCGCGTCTATGAGCCTCTCGCCGCCTTCCCGGAGCCCGAGCGCGGCCACTGGGCGCGCTACGCGCGTCGCGCCGACCGCCCCTCGTACCAGGACGAACTGCGCCGGTCCCTGGCCGACTTGCTGCCCACGCCGCCGGTGCCCGTCCCGGTGCACGAGAGCAGCGACGCGTTCGTGGTGGAGGCCGACGGGGTGGTGTGCGTCTGCCCCTGGCGCACCCGGCTGCGCGGCTGGCAGGCCCTGGGGGAGCTGGCGGGGCAGCTGCCGGCGCCGGTCCTGGACGCGGTCCTGCCGCCCGTGGTGCGCCGCCAGACGGCCGCGGACTACGAGCAGTGGCTCGCCAGGAACCCCGACGCGCGCCCCTGGATCCGTACGTCGACGTGGCAGGTGCCGCTGAACTGGTTCGTGCTCGTCGCGGACGAGGAGCGTCAGTACGAGAAGGGGTACGAGAAGAAGGGCGACGCGGACGCGGAGGGGGACGAGAGCGGGGCGGTGGCCTGTGCGCCCGTCCTGCGCTACCGCACGCCGATGGTCCAGGCCCGGCGCCGGGTGGCCCGGGGGCTGCGGACGCTGCGGGACACGCTCGACGAGGGGCCGCTCGTCGAGGGGCTCACGGACGTGGGCCGGTGGCTGGAGGAGTTCCACCCGCGTTCCCTGGTCGAGCTCGACTACGGCGGGCTCGTGCACGCCCTGTCGGAGGAGCAGCTCGACGCGGATCACTCGGCGGCGGACGTGGCGCAGGGGATCGAGGCACTGCGCAACGGCGACGGCGAGGGGGCCGGTGAGGCGTATGCGAGGCTCATGGAGCGATGGAAGGCGGTCCGGGACCGTCAGTTCTCGAACTGAACGTCAGCCGGGCGCTCGTGGGTCATCCCTACGTGGCGCCTACACGGGACGTAGGTCCCGATCCGGGCTTTTGTCTCAAGCGTGACGGACCGCACTTACGGGGCCCTTGCGCCCATCGCCCCCCCTCGTGCCAAAATAGGACAAGGAGTCCGGGGAGGGCTCCTTCCGTCCATGTAAGGGCGGAATGCTCAGCATTGCACGCTATGGGGGGTCTGTTGACTCCTGATCGCTCTGTGACTGATCGTCACTGTGGCGTGACTGTCCGCTATGGCATGGTCCATCGGCTTCCGTCGCTGATAGACACCTGGGAGGGCAATTCCATCGGTTTGGCCGACGTGGCTGGACGGATGGTGTAGTTGTAGTGCCGAGGACAAGCCGTTCGTCCTATAACCGACTCGACTCGCGTCCGCCATTTCGGGCAACGCGGGTCAAGGTGCAGAATTTAGAGGAATGAACCGAGAAGGTTCGGTTCTCCGAGGAGGCCGCTCATGACCGCTCGCACCCCTGATGCCGAGCCGCTGCTGACCCCGGCTGAGGTTGCCACGATGTTCCGCGTCGACCCGAAGACGGTGACGCGCTGGGCCAAGGCTGGCAAGCTCACGTCGATTCGCACGCTCGGCGGGCATCGCCGTTACCGCGAGGCCGAGGTCCGCGCACTGCTCGCGGGTATCCCGCAGCAGCGCAGCGAGGCCTGATCTACCGCAAAACAGCAGTACTCGGACGAAGAGTACGACCGCTGTCGGGTCCCCCAACCCGGCCGCAGCGTCCGAACCAATAGCTACACGCGACGCGGGTCCCGCCCCAACGGGTCCCACGCCTGAGCCTCATGGGTGAGTCGTTTCGATCGCGCTGGACTCCGCCGGGTCCAGCGCGATCTTTTTTGTGCGTCCGGGAGGTCCTGGTGAGCGCCGCCGTGAGCGGGCTTGTTGGTCTCTGAGGAGTGCTGGGGGCGCCCTGTGGGGAGGCTGTGGGGGCGCGCTTCCATCGGCCTTGTGGTGCCCGGGCGTACGCCTGCCGGACATCGGGCCGGGTGGTGCAATTGCACATATTAAATTGACTGGTTGTAGGACGGGTGTAAGTTCCGGGTTTTTCAAAACCACTTCGGTGACACCCGTCACATGCCGGGAGCCTTGTTGCCCGCGTCGCCTCTGAGCTAGAGGAGGCCCTACCCTCAGCCTCCCACCACCGGGGTAGGCCGCGGGTCGGCTTTGGTCACGCGTTCGGGGGACTTTCGTCCTCGCTCGGCTCGCAGCCGTCCTCGCAGTCGTCCTGAGGGGCCGTGCAGGGGCCGGTGGGGGTCTCCAGGGCGAGCCGTTCGAGCCGGTGGCAGATCGGGCAGTGCCGGGTCAGATGGCGATAGCTCGTGGCCGCGGAGAGGTGGGCGCGCAGGAGAGCGCGTGTCTCGTGCCGTGCGGACGCCGCTGAAGCAGTCATACGCCACCTCCCGATGGGGGGCGGTCCCGCCCCGCCCCCTGTTGTCTGGGTACCGGCGGAATGTGACGGAGTCAAGGCACGGGAACGGGCCGGGGTGGCCGGACGGCACGCGGGGAGGCTGCGCCCGGCTGGTGGGGAGGGTCGGGGTTCGGGTGGGGCTTTGGGTGGGGCGGTCGTTGGGGCGCGAGGCGCACGAAGGGCCGCGTCCGGCTGGTGGGGGTGGGGGCCTGGGGTGAGGCGGTTGTTGGCGCGCGGCACGCGAGAAGGGCCGTATCCGATTACCGGATGCGGCCCTTCTCGCTGCGGTCCTGACGGGATTTGCTGTGTCTGATTGCGGCTGCGCCGCGGGCGCGGCCTCCACCTCGACAGGGTGGCGAGCGGCGGGCGTGTGGCACGCGAGAGGGGTCGCGTCCGGCTGGCGGATGTGGGGGTCTTGGGTGGGGCGGTCCTGACGGGATTTGCTGTGTCTGATTGCGGCTGCGCCGCGGGCGCGGCCTCCACCTCGACAGGGTGGCGAGCGGCGGGCGCGTGGCACGCGAGAAGGGCCGCATCCGGCTGGCGGATGCGGCCCTTCTTCTACTGCGGTCCTGACGGGATTTGAACCCGCGGCCTCCACCTTGACAGGGTGGCGAGCACTCCAAACTGCTCCACAGGACCTTGTTTCGCGGCACTTTTTGTTGCGTTGTGCTGCGAGACGAAACTGTACAGCAGGCCTGGCCCGGCGGTCGAACTCGCTCTGCGTGAACGGTTCGTCACGGGGCGGCGGCGTCGATCGCCTTCACGATCCGCTTGTCCGAGACGGGGTACGCCGTGCCCAGCGCGTGCGCGAAGTAGCTGACGCGCAGCTCCTCCAGCATCCACCGGATGTCCAGGACCTCCTGCGGCACGGGGCGGCCCGCGGGGAGCTGTTCCAGGAGCCAGGCGTACTCGTCCTGCATCTCGTGGACCTTCTCCATGCGCGAGGTGTCCCGCTGCACGTTCGTCGGCATCTGCTGGAGCCGGCGGTCGGCAGCCGTCATGTACCGCATCAGGTCGGGCAGCCGGCGGATCCCCGTGGCCGTGACGAAGCCGGGGCCGACGAGGGCGTCCAACTGCGCCCGCACGTCCGCGAGGTTGGCCAGCAGCGTCGGGCTCTTCGTCGACTTCAGGCGCCGCTCACAGGCCTGCCAGGCGGCGAGGACCTGCTGGACCTGGCTCACCGTACGGACCGTCGTGTCGACGATCTCCGCCCGCACCTTCTCGTACAGCTTGCGGTACGACTCCTCGTCCCAGGCAGGCCCGCCGAAGTCGCCGATCAGCTTGTCCGCCGCCGCCATCGCGCAGTCCGCGAAGAGCGCCTGGATGGAGCCGTGCGGATTCGCGGACAGGGCGATCTTCTGGGCGTTGGTCAGCTTGTCCGAGGCGAACTTGGCCGGATTCACCGGGATGTTGCGCAGGATGAGCCGGCGCGTGCCCTTCCACATCGCCTGCTGCTGCTCGGCCTCGGTGTCGAAGAGGCGTACGGAGACGGTGTCGCCGTCGTCCACCAGCGCCGGGTACGCCTTTACCGGCTGGCCCGCCCGCCGGGTCTCGAAGACGCGGCTGAGGGAGCCGATGGACCAGTCCGTGAGCCCGGAGCGCTCGACCGCCGAGCCGCCCGTCTTCTCCGCCGTCGCGGCCGCCGCCTGGGAGAGGGCCTTGCGGGCCTTGGGGCGCAGCTGGAGCTTCAGCGCCTCCAGGTCCTTGTCCTCGGAGAGCTTCTTGCGCCGCTCGTCGGTGATCCGGAAGGTGATCTTCAGGTGGTCCGGTACGCGCGTGAGGTCGAAGTCGTCCGGCGACACCGGGACGCCGACCATCCGCTGGAGCTCCCGCGCCAGCGTCACGTGCAGCGGCTCCTGGAGCGGGACCGCCCGCTCCAGGAACGCCTTCGCGTAGTTCGGCGCCGGGACGTAGTGCCGGCGGATCGGCTTGGGCAGGGAGCGGATCAGCTCGATCACGACCTCCTCGCGCAGGCCGGGGATCTGCCAGTCGAAGCCGTCCGGCGTGACCTGGTTCAGGACCTGGAGCGGCACGTGGACCGTGACGCCGTCCGCGTCCGCGCCCGGCTCGAACTGGTAGGTCACCTTGAACTTGAGCGGCCCCTGCCGCCACGTGTCGGGGTAGTCGTCCTTCGATACGTCCCCGGCGCGTTCGTTGATGAGCATCGAGCGCTCGAAGTCGAGCAGCTCGGGCTCCTCCCGCTGCTTCTTCTTCCACCAGGAGTCGAAGTGCGCGCCGGACACGACGTCCTCGGGCACCCGCTGGTCGTAGAAGTCGAAGAGCGTCTCGTCGTCGACGAGGATGTCGCGGCGCCGCGCGCGGTGCTCCAGCTCCTCCACCTCGGTCAGGAGGCGGCGGTTGGCGGCGAAGAACTTGTGGTGCGTGCGCCAGTCGCCCTCCACCAGGGCGTTGCGGATGAACAGGTCCCGGGAGACCTCGGGGTCGATGCGGCCGTAGTTCACCTTGCGGTCGGTGACGAGCGGCACGCCGTACAGCGTCACCTTCTCGATCGCCATCACCGCGGCCTGGTCCTTCTCCCAGTGGGGCTCGCTGTACGTGCGCTTCAGGAGGTGCTGGGCGAGCGGTTCGACCCACTCGGGCTCGATCCGGGCGTTGACGCGCGCCCACAGCCGGGACGTCTCCACCAGCTCGGCGGACATGATGAAGCGCGGGGGCTTCTTGAAGAGGGCCGAGCCGGGGAAGATCGCGAACTTGGCGTTACGGGCGCCCAGGTACTCGCCCCGGCCGCCGCGCTGCTTGGGATCGCTGTCCTTCGACTCCTTCACGTCCTTCATCCCGATGTGGGAGAGCAGGCCGGACAGGAGCGAGACATGGACGCGCTGCTCGGGAGCGTCGTCCTCGTTGAGATGGATGCCCATCTGCTTGGCGACCGTACGCAGCTGGGTGTAGATGTCCTGCCACTCGCGGATCCGCAGGAAGTTGAGGTACTCCGCCTTGCACATCCGGCGGAACGACGACGAGCCGCGCTCCTTCTGCTGCTCGCGGACGTACCGCCACATGTTGAGGAAGGCCAGGAAGTCGGACGTCTCGTCCTTGAAGCGGGCGTGCTGCTGGTCGGCCTGCGTCTGCTTCTCGGCGGGGCGCTCGCGCGGGTCCTGGATGGAGAGCGCGGCGGCGATCACCATGACCTCGCGCACGCAGCCGTTCTTGTCGGCCTCCAGGACCATCCGGGCCAGGCGCGGGTCCACCGGCAGCTGCGCCAGCTTGCGGCCCTGCTCGGTGAGGCGCTTCTTCGGGTCCTTCTGCGTGGGGTCCAGCGCGCCCAGCTCCTGGAGGAGCTGCACGCCGTCGCGGATGTTGCGGTGGTCCGGCGGGTCGATGAAGGGGAACTTCTCGATGTCGCCGAGACCGGCCGCCGTCATCTGAAGGATGACCGAGGCGAGGTTCGTGCGCAGGATCTCCGCGTCGGTGAACTCGGGGCGGGCGAGGAAGTCGTCCTCCGAGTAGAGGCGGATGCAGATGCCGTCCGACGTACGGCCGCAGCGGCCCTTGCGCTGGTTGGCGCTGGCCTGGCTGATCGCCTCGATGGGCAGCCGCTGCACCTTCGTACGGTGGCTGTAGCGGGAGATGCGGGCCGTGCCCGGGTCGATCACGTACTTGATGCCCGGGACGGTCAGGGAGGTCTCCGCGACGTTCGTCGCGAGGACGATGCGTCTGCCCGTGTGCTGCTGGAACACGCGGTGCTGCTCGGCGTGCGAGAGGCGGGCGTACAGAGGGAGGACTTCCGTGAACCGGTAGTTCTTCTTGTTCAGCGCGTCCGCCGTGTCCCGGATCTCGCGCTCTCCGGAGAGGAAGACGAGGATGTCGCCCTTGCCCTCGCCCTGGAGCTCCTCGACGGCGTCCGTGATCGCGGTGATCTGGTCGCGGTCGGAGTCGTCCGAGTCCTCTTCGAGGAGCGGGCGGTAGCGCACCTCGACGGGGTACGTCCGGCCGCTGACCTCGACGATCGGGGCGTCCCCGAAGTGCCGCGAGAACCGCTCGGGGTCGATGGTCGCCGAGGTGATGACGACCTTCAGGTCCGGGCGCTTGGGCAGCAGCTGCGCGAGATACCCGAGCAGGAAGTCGATGTTCAGGGACCGCTCGTGGGCCTCGTCGATGATGATCGTGTCGTACGCGCGCAGCTCGCGGTCCGTCTGGATCTCGGCCAGCAGGATGCCGTCCGTCATCAGCTTCACGTACGTGTCGGCGCCCACCTGGTCGGTGAAGCGGACCTTCCAGCCCACGGCCTCGCCGAGCGGGGTGTTCAGCTCGTCGGCGACGCGCTCGGCGACCGTGCGGGCGGCGATGCGGCGCGGCTGCGTGTGGCCGATCATGCCCCGGAGGCCGCGGCCAAGCTCCATGCAGATCTTGGGGATCTGGGTCGTCTTGCCGGAGCCCGTCTCGCCCGCCACGATCACGACCTGGTGGTCGCGGATCGCCGCGGCGATGTCGTCCTTCTTCTGGCTGACCGGCAGCTCTTGCGGATACGTGATCGCGGGCAGCCGGCCGGCCCGCTCGGCCATCCGCGCCGCGCCCTTGTCGACGTCCGCCGCGATCTCGGCGAGGACGGCGGCCCGGGCTTCGGGCTTGCGGATCCGGCGTGCACCCTCGAGGCGGCGTCCGATCCGGTGCTCGTCGCGCAGCGACAGCTCGGACAGACGCGGGGCGAGGGTGTCGAGGGTGAGGGCAGGCTGCGTAGGCATAACGGCGTCCAGGATCTCACCCGCCGCTCGAAGGTGGCGAACCGATTTCTCCGGAGGGGTGCCCGGGCACGTACGATTCCGGGCATGTCGTCCCGTCCGCGTCTGTCGTGGTGCCCTCTTCTCGGGGTGCTGCTCGTCGTGCTCGGGGCGTTCTGCGGGCCCGCGGTGGCCGCCGAGCCCGCGGCCGCGAAGCCGAAGGTGTCGGTGCAGACCGAGATGTCCGCCGGGGTGCCCGGCTGCGGCGAGGACGGTCAGCAGGACGCCGGTCAGGCCCCGTCCGCCCCGCCGCGCTCCAGCTCCGCGTACGAGCTGCTGCCCGCCCTGCATCAGGCCCACGCCGCCGCCGGGGCCTGGGGCGCCGGCCAGACGGTGCCGGTGCTGACGCCGGAGCGCGGGCCGCCGCCGCTCACGCCGCCTTCTCCGATGGACCTCTCGATCCTGCGCGTGTAGAGGCCCCTGTTCCGGGGCCCCCACCACCACGTACAGGAACAGAGAGAACTCCCTGATGCCCAAGAGCGACAACAGCAAAAAGAAGAACATCGCCATCGGAGCCGGTGTGGCCCTCGCCGCCCTGCTGCTCGGCGCCGCCTCCTACGGCGCGACCAAGCCCGACGAGCCCTCCTCCGTCACCGCGCGCGAGGAGTCCCCGGCCGACGTCTCCGCCGACCCGCAGGCCGGTGTCTACCCGGAGCTGGCCGAGCTCGCCCGGCGCGACGCCGAGGACCCGCTCGCGCAGGGGCGCGCGGACGCGCCGGTCGTGCTGATCGAGTACGCCGACTTCAAGTGCGGCTACTGCGGCAAGTTCGCCCGCGACACCGAGCCGGGCCTCGTGAAGAAGTACGTCGAGGACGGCACCCTGCGCATCGAGTGGCGCAACTTCCCCATCTTCGGCGCGGACTCCGAGTCGGCCGCGCGCGGGGCGTGGGCGGCCGGCCGGCAGGGCCGCTTCTGGCAGTTCCACGCGGCGGCGTACGCGGACGGCGCCAAGGAGAAGGGGTTCGGCGGCGAGCGGCTCAAGGAGCTCGCGAAGCAGGCCGGGGTCAAGGACATCGGCCGCTTCTCCGAGGACGCGGGCGGCGCCGAGGCCAGGGCCGCGGTGAAGAAGGACCAGGAGGAGGCGTACGGCCTGGGCGCCACGTCCACCCCGTCCTTCCTGGTCAACGGGCGGCCCATCTCCGGCGCCCAGCCCGACGAGGTCTTCGGCCAGGCGATCGAGCAGGCCGCGAAGAGCGCGGGCAAGGGCACGAGCGCGGGCAAGAACAAGGGCACGAGCGAGAGCGACGGCGAGGGCGCCGCGGGACAGGGCGGGGACAAGTGACCGCCGACGTCGGGTATTTCGCGGCGTTCCTCGGTGGCCTGCTCGCCCTGATCAGCCCGTGCAGCGCCCTGCTGCTGCCCGCCTTCTTCGCGTACTCGATCGACTCCGCCTCACGGCTGCTCGCCCGCACGTGCATCTTCTACGCCGGTCTCGCCACGACCCTCGTGCCGCTGGGCGCGGCGGGCTCGGTCGCCGGGCGGTTCTTCTTCGGCCACCGGGACCAGCTGGTGCTCGCCGCCGGGTGGCTGATCATCGCGCTCGGCGTGCTCCAGGTCGTGGGCATGGGGTTCGCCTCACGGAAGATGTCCGAGCTGTCGGGACGCATCCGGTCCACGACGGCGGTCTCCGTCTACGCGCTGGGCGCGGTGTACGGCCTTGCCGGGTTCTGCGCGGGGCCGATCCTCGGCAGCGTCCTGACCGTGGCCGCCGTGAGCGGGAGCCCCGTCTACGGAGGGCTGCTGCTCGCCGTCTACGCCCTCGGGATGGCGGTGCCGCTGTTCGTGCTCGCCCTGCTCTGGGAGCGCTTCGACCTCGGGCGGCGGCGCTGGCTGCGCGGGCGCGCCTTCCGGCTCGGCCGCTTCGAGCTGCACACGACCTCGCTCCTGTCGGGCCTCTTCTTCGTGGCCCTGGGCGCCCTCTTCCTCGCGTACGACGGGACCACCGCGCTGCCGGGTCTGCTCGACGTGGACGACTCGTTCGCCGTGGAGCGGTGGGCCGGGGGCGTGGGCCGTGCGGTGCCGGACGCGGTGCTCCTGGTGGCCGTGGTGGCACTGGTGGGCGTGGGGTTCGCCGTGCGGGCATGGCGGAAGCGGGGGAATGGGCCGGTGGAGGCCGAGCAGAGGTAAGTCCCTTATGGGTGGTTTAGCGTATTCGTATGCCTGACCAGCCTGACCAGCCTGACCAGCCCGACCAGCCCGACCAGCGTGAGCAGCCCGACCAGCGTGAGCCCGAGGAGCATCCGCACGGCGCCCATGGGAGGCCGCCCACCGGGCGTGAGCGGTGGGCGGCGTTCAAGGACTCGCCCTTCCTGCCCGCGGTCGTGCTCGTGTTCATCCTGGCGGCCGCCGCGGGCCTCTTCGCGGGTTCGTACACGTACTCCATGGCGAACCCGACCCCCCACCGCATCCCCACCGCGGTGGTCGGCGCCCAGGAGGCCACGCGGGGCAAAGCGTTCCTGGACGGCATGGAGAAGGCGCTGAACGCGTCCCTGGAGGTGCACGAGTACGGCAGCGTCGGCGCGGCACGCGACGCCGTGGAGGAGCAGAAGGTCTTCGGCATTCTCGCGGTGGCCCCCGGCGGCGGGGACCGGGTGACGTTCGACGTCTCGGGCGCGTCCGGGGCCTCGGTCGCCCAGGTCCTCGCGGAGACGGCGCCGAAGGTGGGGGAGAAGGTGGGGGTGCCGGTCACGGTGAAGGACATCAAGCCCCTCCAGGAGGGCGACCCCCGGGGCCTCGCGATCTTCTACATCTCGCTGGCTGCGGTCATCATCGGCTTCGTCGGCGCGATCCAGCTGAGCGTGCACGCGCGCGGCCTCAACCCGGCGGAGCGGATCGCCTTCACGGCGCTCTACGCGCTGCTCGGCGGGTTCGTGATCGCGGCGGTGGTGGACTGGTGGCTGGGGGCGGTGGATCTGCCGTTCGTCGAGTCGTGGCTGATCCTGGCGCTGACGATGTTCACGTCGGGGATGGTCTTCACGATGTTCAACACCCTGTTCGGCCGCTGGGCGATGATCCCGACGTGGGGCCTGATGGTCCTGCTCGGCAACCCGTCGTCGGGCGGCGCGGTGTCGTGGCCGCTGCTGCCTTCGGTCCTCGGCCACATCGGGCGCTGGCTGCCTCCGGGCGCATCGGTGAACGCGCAGCACACGGCGGTGTACTTCGGCGCCCACCAGCACGCGTTCCCGTTCCTGGTCCTCGCGGCCTGGGCGGTGCTCGCCTCCGCGGTGTTCTGGGTCTGGCGGCACCGGCATCCGGGAGGACGGGAGAGGCCGGCGGCACACGCGGCGGCACCGGCGGCGGCCTGAACCCGGCCGCCCCGTCGGCTTTCCGGAGAACGGCAAAGGCCCCGTCCATCGGACGGGGCCTTCGAAGAGGTGGCTGGGGCCGGGATCGAACCGGCGACCTATCGCTTTTCAGGCGATCGCTCGTACCAACTGAGCTACCCAGCCACGCGATCCGCGTGGAATCGCAAGCGGTCCTGACGGGATTTGAACCCGCGGCCTCCACCTTGACAGGGTGGCGAGCACTCCAAACTGCTCCACAGGACCAAGCGTTGTGCGAGCACTAGTCTCGCACAAGGTGTTGCGTGCCCCCAACGGGATTCGAACCCGTGCTACCGCCTTGAAAGGGCGGCGTCCTGGGCCACTAGACGATGAGGGCTAAGGGCCCACCTGGGCGCTTTGCAGCGCGTCGGGGACGTGAGAAGCATATGGGATGCGGGGAGCTATCGCCAAAACGGTTGTCGGGGGGCCGGTGAACCGCTCTCCGACGAGCGGCCCGCGGGGGCCCGCGAGGGCTTCGCCCCGGGCTGGTTCTCCTTGGGCAGATGGCGGCTGACCTCCGCCTTCGTCAGACCCAGGCCGCCCAGCTTGATCTCGTCCCAGGCCTGGAGGCGCCGGGTGTCCCGGTCCAGGTAGAGGACCGAGGCCTCGACCGGATCGGGGTACTTGCCCTCCACCGCCCGCAGCCCGCTGCCGCCCGTCGAGCCCTCGACGCGCAGCCGCGTCCCGCGCTCCAGGACCTCCATCTCCTGGTGGTGGACGTGGCCCGCGAGGACGAGGGGCACCTCGCCGTCCGTCTCGCGCGCGGCGTCGGGGTTGTGCGCCACGGCGACGTCGACCGGCGTACCGGCCACGTGCTGCTCGCGCAGGGCGGTGGCCAGCCGGATGCCCGCCAGCTTCTCCGCGTCCTCGCCCTCCGCCGCGACCGAGCGGTCCGGGGTGTACTGCGGATCGCCCGTCCCCGCGAACCGCAGGCCCGCCACCGACACCGCGTGCCCCTCGTCCAGGACGTGCACGTTCTTCATGCGCTGGAGATAGCGCTGGGTCGTGGCGGAGTCGTGGTTGCCCCTGACCCACACGTACGGAGCGCCCAAGTCCTCGATCGGGTCCAGGAAGGCGTTCTCGGCGGCGCTTCCGTGGTCCATCGTGTCGCCGGAGTCGACGATGACGTTGATGTCGTACTGCTCGACGAGCGAGGCGATGATCTTCCAGCTCGCCGGATTGAGGTGGATGTCCGAGACGTGCAGGACCCGGATCGTGGACGGGTCCGGCTGGTACGCGGGGAGCGTGGACGTCACGTCGTACAGCTTGGTCACGTTGGTGACCAGGCGGGCCAGCTCCCGCTGGTAGACGTCGAACTCGCTGACGATGCTGCGGGCGTTGCCGACCACCGAAGGGGCGCTGCTGAGGAGTCCGGAGAACTTCGGTTCGAGGACCGACTTCGGGTTCCACGTCGCGTAAGCGGCGGCGCCCGACGCGGCGAGCAGGGCGAGGGCCAGGCCGCCCGCCGCCAGGGCGCGGCGCGGGCGGCGGTAGACCGCGAGGCCCAGGCCGGTGGCGCCCGCGAGGACGGCCGCGCAGGAGCGCACCGCCAAATCGAGCGTGCCGTGCCCGACGTCCTGCGCGACCTCGTCCTGGAGGCCCGAGAGCCGCTCCGGGTGGTCGACCAGGGCCTGGGATCGGACCGGGTCCAGGCGGTCCACGTCCACGTCCAGGCGGATGGGGGCGGTGTGCGAGCGCAGTTCGAGGGCGCCGAGCGGGGAGACGTCGATCTTCGTGCCGCCGGTGAGCGAGGGGCGCAGCGTCATCCGGGTGTCCATCGGGCCCACCGGCGCGTGCACGCTGCCGACGACCAGCAGGCCGAGCCAGGCGCCGAGCAGCACGACCGCGACCAGGCCGGCCGCGCGGCCGTACGGATGGGGAGGGCTGATCAGCTCGCTCACCGGGTGCGGGTGGCGGGATCGGTAGTGGCGTACGAGGGCGGCGGGCGCACGGAAGTCGCGGGCCATTGGTCCGGTATGCCCAGGGGGAGAGGCGGCTATGCGGGGCGGTGGCCGACAATGGGGGTGTGCTGGAGATGACGCGGGAAGAGTTCGAGGAACTGGTCGCCGAGGCGCTCGACCGGATTCCTCCCGAGTTGACGCGGTTGATGGACAACGTGGCGGTGTTCGTGGAGGACGAACCACCCGCCGAGGACCCCGAGCTGCTCGGGCTGTACGAGGGAACGCCGCTGACGGACCGGGGCGAGTGGTACGCGGGAGTGCTGCCCGACCGGATCACGATCTACCGCGGGCCGACGCTGCGCATGTGCGCGTCGCGTGAGGACGTGGTCGCGGAGACCGAGATCACCGTGGTGCACGAAGTCGCCCATCACTTCGGGATCGACGACGAGCGGCTGCACGCGCTCGGGTACGGCTGAGGACTGCTGGGGCGGCCGGGGGCTGCCGGGCGGCCGGGGGCCTGGGGGCGGAGGCGTGGTCCGTTTACCGGTGCGTGGCGCCGTGCGTGTCCTCTTGCGGGGCAAGGGAGTTGGGTAGGGCGTCCCCGCTTCTCAGCGCCTCGGAGGTGCTCGGCCGTGCGCCAGTTGTACGTTCCTGTCCGGTTGGCCGCGGCGGCGGTAGCCGTCATGGCGACCGCGGGCTGCATGAGCATCGGCGACGACGGGGGCGGTGAGCCCGGCCCCGCGCGGTCCGCGGGCGAGCGCAGCGCGGCGGCCGCCCCGGACGGCGGAACCGTCACGCCCGGCGCCGGTTCGGCCGGTGGCGGTGAGGACGGCCGTGCGGACGCCAAGGGCGGCAAGCACGGCAAGGGCAAGGGCAAGGGGAAGCACCGGGGCAAGGGGGGCTCGGCGGGGCGCGGTGACTCCGGCTCCGACGCCGCCCAGGCCTCGGCGACCGCGACCGGGGGTGGCGACGGCCCCGCCCCGCCCACGAAGGACGGGCGCCCGACGCCCACGCGGACCAAGCCCGACCCGCCGCGCCCCACGCCGACGCCCGACCCTCCGAAGCCGACCCCCACGCCGACTCCCGAGCCGACCCCGGAGCCCTCCTCGTCGGCGCACGAGGAGCCGAAGCAGGACGCGCAGCTGGGGGAGCGCTCGGAGGGGCTCAGGTCGCGTGAGCCGTCCCCGGAGGCGGGGCCGGCCTAGCGGTCGGCCCGGGGGCTTCCCAGGGGCTCCCCAAGGGCTCCCCAGGGGGTGGCCGGGGCGGGTTCGGCCCCTGTCCGAAACCCGCTTCGTCGCAGGTGAGGTGGGCTGTAAGGGGTGGATTCCAAGGCACCCCGGAGGGTTCGGTTTGCCTTCAGGGGGGTGGGGTGCGTATGGTGGTAGATCGTTTGATCCCATTTGCCCGGCGCCGAAAAAGAAGAGCGCCGCGTGGCGCGTACTCTCCCTTGCCGTGGCTGACCGCATCGAGGCGGTCCATTGCGAAATCACGGAGTTGACGGGCGCGTGCCGAGACTCCGGAAGGTTTCGCATTTCGCATGTCCATTTCTCATTCTGACCACGCCGTCCTGCCCGAGAACGAGACGACCGACGAGCTGACGGTCGAGGCCGTCGCAGAGGCCGTCGAGACCGTCTCGGCCGCGGACGTCGTGGAAGCCGCCGAGCAGGTCATCGAGACCGAGGCGGCCCCCGAGGCCGAGACCCAGGCCGACGCCGAGACCGACGCCGAGACCCAGGCCGAGGCCGGGGAAGACGCCGAGACCGGCCCCACCTTCGGTGACCTCGGACTGCCCGAGGGCATCGTCCGCAAGCTCGCCCAGAACGGCGTGACCGCCCCCTTCCCGATCCAGGCCGCGACCATCCCGGACGCCCTGGCCGGCAAGGACATCCTGGGCCGTGGCCGCACCGGCTCCGGCAAGACCCTCTCCTTCGGTCTGCCCCTCCTGGCCACGCTGGCCGGCGGCCGTACCGAGAAGAAGAAGCCCCGCGGCGTCATCCTGACCCCGACGCGTGAGCTCGCGATGCAGGTCGCGGACGCGCTCCAGCCGTACGGCGACGTGCTCGGCCTGAAGATGAAGGTCGTCTGCGGCGGTACGTCCATGGGCAACCAGATCTACGCGCTCGAGCGCGGCGTCGACATCCTCGTCGCCACCCCGGGCCGGCTGCGCGACATCATCAGCCGCGGCGCCTGCTCGCTCGAGGATACCCAGATCGCGGTGCTCGACGAGGCCGACCAGATGTCCGACCTGGGCTTCCTGCCCGAGGTCACCGAGCTGCTCGACCAGGTCCCCGCCGGCGGCCAGCGCATGCTGTTCTCGGCCACGATGGAGAACGAGATCTCCACGCTGGTCAAGCGCTACCTGACGAACCCGGTCACGCACGAGGTCGACAGCGCCCAGGGCAACGTCACGACCATGACCCACCACATCCTGATCGTGAAGCCCCGCGACAAGGCGCCCGTCACGGCCGCCATCGCCTCGCGCAAGGGCCGCACGATCATCTTCGTCCGCACCCAGCTGGGCGCGGACCGCATCGCCGAGCAGCTCTGCGAGTCCGGCGTGAAGGCCGACGCGCTGCACGGCGGCATGACGCAGGGTGCCCGCACCCGCGTCCTGGAGGACTTCAAGAAGGGCTACGTCAACGCCCTCGTCGCCACGGACGTCGCCGCGCGCGGCATCCACGTCGACGGCATCGACCTGGTCCTGAACGTGGACCCGGCCGGCGACCACAAGGACTACCTGCACCGCTCCGGCCGTACGGCCCGCGCGGGCCGCTCCGGCACGGTCGTCTCGCTCTCCCTGCCGCACCAGCGCCGCCAGATCTTCCGGCTGATGGAGGACGCGGGCGTCGACGCCACGCGTCACATCATCAACGGCGGCGGCACGTTCGACCCGGAGGTCGCCGAGATCACCGGCGCCCGTTCGATGACCGAGGTGCAGGCCGACTCCGCGGGCAACGCCGCGACCCAGGCCGAGCGTGAGGTCAAGGACCTCACCAAGGAGCTGGAGCGCGCGACCCGTCGCGCGACGGAGCTGCGCGAGGAGGCCTCGCGCCTCACCGCGCGTGCCGCCCGCGAGCGTGGCGACGACCCGGAGACGGCGGTCGCCGAGGCTGCCGCCGCGGCCGAGGCCGCCGTCGAGGCCGAGGCCGAGGTCTCCGTCCCCGAGCAGCAGCCCGCCGCCGAGCGTTCCTCCTACAGCCGTCCGCAGCGTGACGAGCGCGGCAACTACGAGCGTGAGCGCCGTGACGACCGTGGTGGCCGTTCCTTCGAGCGTCGTGACGACCGCGGTGGCTCCGGCTTCCGTGGCGGCGACCGCCGTGAGGGTGGCGACCGCGGCGGCTTCAACCGCGACCGCGGCAACGACCGTGGTGGCCGTTCCTTCGAGCGTCGTGACGACCGCGGTGGCTCCGGCTTCCGTGGCGGCGACCGTCGCGAGGGTGGCGACCGCGGCGGCTTCAACCGTGACCGCAACGACCGCGGTGGTTCCGGCTTCCGCCGTGACGACCGTCCCTCGGGCGGCGACCGTGGCGGCTTCCGCGGCGGCGACCGCCGTGAGGGTGGCGGCGGTTTCAACCGTGACCGCAACGACCGTGGCGGCTCCGGCTTCCGTCCCTCGGGCGGCGACCGCCGTGAGGGTGGCGGCGGCTTCAACCGTGACCGCAACGACCGCGGTGGCTCCGGCTTCCGCCGCGACGACCGCCCCGCCGGCGGCCACCGCGGCAGCGACCGTCCGTTCAACCGCGACCGCCGCGACGACCGCCCCGCGGGAGGTGCCCGCTCCGGCGGCCATGACCGCCCGGCGTTCAACCGCGACCGCTCCGGCACCGGCACCGGTTCCTTCGGCCGCCGCGACGACAAGCCCCGCTGGAAGCGCAACGGCTGACCCACGGCCGGTCTGACCTGACCGAAGGGCCCGCACGACATCCGTCGCGCGGGCCCTTCGGCGTTTCCATGGGGGCGTTCGCTGTTACCTTCAGGCCTTGATCGGAAGGACGGTCCGGTGGGGAGCCGGACCGCAAGGGAGGGGAACTCGTGGTCAGTCATGCCTTGGTACGTGATCACCGAGCGAGACGCGTCGGCATCGCCGTAGCCGTCTCCGTCGCCGTCGCGGCAGGGCTCAGCCCGCTGCTGCCGTCGGCCTCGGCCGCCCCGGTGGCAGCCGAGGCCGTGGTGCCCGCGGCCGAGCGCACCAGTGATCTGGCCGTTTCGCTGTTCGGGGCGGAGCAGCTGAAGGGAGCGGACGGAGCAGGCGCCAAGGGCGTCTTCCACCGCATGGAGAGCCCGGAGGACCCCCGGGGAACGGATCTCGTCTGGACGCGTTACGCGGACGGGAAGACCTTCCCCGTGCCCGAGGGGATGACGTCGCTCACCGCGAGCCCCACGGGAAGCGACCACCTCGCCGGGCGGTCCGCCGACGGCACGGTGGAGCTGTGGGACGCCGTGGAGCGTACGACGCGCACGGTGCGGGTGCCGGAAAGCCACACCTACCTGGTGACCCACGGGTCCACGGTCGTCACGAACGTGAAGACGACCGCAGGCGACGGGACCACCGTCAACACCCTGCATCTGCTGGCCCCGGAAGCGGACGGCACGACGCGTGACGTGACCGTGCGCGGGCTGCCCGCGGGCGGTGTGATCGGTGCACCGCTCGGCGGCGACGAGTCGTCCGTGTTCTTCCTGGGCAAGGTGGACGGAACGACCCGGGTCATCGAGGCCGACGCGCGGACCGGCCAGGTCAGGAGCTGGTCGGCCGCGCTGCCCGTCGGGTACACCCTGGCCGCCCTCTCGGCCGACCGTGTCGCGGTGTACAACCGCTCCGCCACGGACGTCCTGGTCCTCGACCGGGCCGATCTGCCCGGCGCTCCCGTGACCGCCCGCCTCGACGGCGGTGCCGTCAAGCCGGGTGCGGGCCTCGCCGTGGTCGGCGACTGGCTCGTCTTCCGCCCCAGTACCGGCAGTGGCATCGGAACGGTGAAGGCGTCGCCGATCGCGGGCGGCGAGTCCGTGACGCTCGTCGGGAAGATGAGCCGCCCCGCCATTTCCGCCGGACCCGGCGGCACGGCCGTCGTCATAGGCCCGGCCGACGGACAGCAGGCCATCCAGCGCATCGCCGCCGACAGCACCGGCCGGCCGGTCGCCACCGTCGCCAAGCCGCTGCCCCGGCCGAAGGCCGAGATCCGCGGAGTGGCGCTCACCCAGGGCAAGTTGCTGGTCACCGACGCGTCGAGCGGCCGCCGTGAGGACTACGTCCGTACGGTCGATGCCCTGCCTTCGACCGAAACGCCGCGCTTCGGCGCGCGCTCCCCGTTCACGCCGGGGGTGAACGTACTGATCGGCAGTGACTGCCGGGCGAACGACGTCGGCTGCTCCCAGATCCGTGGCACCACCGACGGCCGCCTGGCCTGGCTGGAGCACCAGGAGACACACGACCGGATCCGGGTGGACGGACCGGGCTCGGGGGACCTCGACGAGATCACCGTCCCCACGGGCGGGACCATCACCGACCTCTCCGGCAAGTACGTGATCCACACGACGGACACCAAGCAGAACGTCCACCGGATCGGCAGCACGTCGCCCGTGCTGACCCGCGCTCCGGGCGCCGCGGCCCTCTGGGGCGACGTCCTGTGGACGCCGGGCAGCGCGCCGGGCACCCTCACGGGCTACGACCTGACGGCGAAGAAGACCGTGGAGGAGGTGTCCACCGGAGCCGCCTGCGATCCCGCCGAGATCCAGGCGCTGGGCCGCCGGCTCTACTGGAGCTGCGGTGGAGACGGACCTGCGGGGGTGTACGACCGTACGGAGAAGAAGTCGGTCGCCGTCCCCGCGGGCGAGGCGCTGCTCGGTGACGGCTACGTGGTCACCCACGACAAGAAGGCCGGGAAGCTCGCGCTGACCACCGTCTCCGGCGGCACCGCCGCCACCCGGGACATCGGAGAACTGCCCGACACGGGCCTCTCCCAGCGCCATGTGCGCTGGACCGTCGACGAGTCCGGCAGCAACGTCGCCTACGTCGACGAGCAGGAGCGCGTGCACCTCGTGCCGTCGGGGGAGCCGACGCAGCCGCTGGCGCTGATGGGCCCGGCCGACGACGCCACGACGGTCCGCGCGACGACGCGGGACGCCGTGCCGGACGAGCTCACCACCCTGCTGCTCTCCAAGCCCGCGGCGGGCTGGAAGCTGACCGTCCGGGCCCGCACCACCGGCGCGGTCGTGGACACGGTGGAAGGGGGCGCCACCGGGGGCGAACTGAAGGTGGGCTGGCACGGAGCAGATCTCTCGGCTGCGGGTGACAAGTTCTTCCCCAACGGCACGTACGACTGGACGCTGACCGCGCGCCCGGCGGACGGAGTCGGAGCGCCGCTGGAGTCGCGGGGCTCGGTCGCGCTGAGCGGGGCGGGGGTCGTCCGCCATGACCATGTGGGCGATCTCGCCGAACCCGACGGGACCGGTGATCTGCTCACCCTCAACTCCTCGGGTGCGCTCACCTTCCAGCAGGGTGACGGCAAGGGCGCGTTCTCGGGGAAGGCGTCGGCGAGCGGCTGGTCCACCAAGACGCTCGTCGTGCCGTTCGGCGATCTGAACAAGGACGGGTGCAACGACGTCCTGGTCCGTACGACCGACGGCTCCCTGCGCGGGTACCGCCCGGAGTGCGGGCAGCCGCTGGCCCCGTCGACGCCGTACACCGCGCTCGGCACCGGCTGGAACGCGTACGACGTCCTCACCTCGCCGGGCGATCTGACCGGTGACGGCCGCGCGGACCTGGTCGCCCGCAAGGCGTCCAGCGGCGACATCCTCGTCTTCGCGGCCAAGAGCGACGGCAAGCTGGCGGCCGGCAAGAAGATCCGTTCCGCCTGGACGACGTACACGGCGATCGTCGGGGCCGGTGACCTGAACGGTGACGGGATCGGGGACGTCCTGGCCCGGCGCGAGGACGGCACGCTGTTCCGTTACGAGGGCAAGGGCGACGGCACTCTCGACGACCGGTCCACGGTCTTCACCGGTTGGGGCGCCTCGTACAACGCCGTGGTCGGCGTCGGCGACATCACCGGTGACGGCAAGGCCGATCTGGTCGCGCGCGACACGGCCGGCAACGTCTACCGCAACGACGGCAAGGGGAACGGTTCGTTCACCGGGCGGACGAAGATCGAGACGGGCTGGGGCAGCTACAAGGGCCTTTACTAGCCAGTGAGTTGACACTATTTGGCCAACGGTGGCGCATGTCGTGTCCCCGGCGAGGGAATCGCTGGGGACATGACAAGTGACCCCAGAGAGCGGCAGCAGCCACCACCCGCCCCGGCGACCGGCTCCGACGAGGAACGTCTCGCTCAGCTCGGTTACAGTCAGGTGCTCGCGCGGCGGATGTCCGCGTTTTCCAACTACGCGGTCTCGTTCACCATCATCTCGGTGTTGTCCGGGTGCCTGACCCTGTACCTGTTCGGCATGAACACCGGGGGCCCCGCCCTGATCACCTGGGGGTGGGTCGGGGTCGGGCTGATGACCCTGTTCGTGGGGCTCGCCATGGCGGAGATCTGCTCCGCCTATCCGACCTCCGCCGGGCTGTACTTCTGGGCGCATCGGCTGGCTCCGCGCCGGACCGCCGCCGCGTGGGCCTGGTTCACGGGGTGGTTCAACGTGCTCGGGCAGGTCGCCGTGACCGCGGGGATCGACTTCGGGGCCGCGTCGTTCCTGGGGGCGTACCTGAACCTTCAGTTCGGGTTCGAGGTCACCGAGGGGCGCACCATCCTGCTGTTCGCCGCGATCCTCGTGCTCCACGGGCTGCTCAACACCTTCGGCGTGCGCATCGTGGGGCTGCTGAACAGCATCAGCGTCTGGTGGCACGTCCTCGGGGTCGCCGTCATCGTCGGCGCGCTCGCCTTCTCGCCCGACTCGCACCAGTCGGCGTCCTTCGTCTTCACCGAGTTCGTCAACAACACGGGGTGGGGCAGCGGGCTGTACGTGGCGCTCATCGGGCTCCTGATGGCCCAGTACACCTTCACCGGGTACGACGCCTCCGCCCACATGACCGAGGAGACCCACGACGCGTCCACCGCCGGGCCCCAGGGCATCGTCCGCTCCATCTGGACGTCCTGGATCGCCGGCTTCGTGCTGCTGCTCGGCTTCACCTTCGCCATCCAGTCCTACGACGGGGCCCGTGAGTCGGCGACGGGAGCGCCTCCCGCGCAGATCCTCCTCGACGCGCTCGGGGCGACCACCGGCAAGCTGCTCCTGCTCGTCGTCATCGGCGCGCAGCTCTTCTGCGGCATGGCGTCCGTCACCGCCAACTCCCGCATGATCTACGCCTTCTCGCGCGACGGAGCCCTGCCGTTCTCGCACGTCTGGCACTCGGTCAACCCGCGTACGCGGACGCCCGTCGCGGCCGTCTGGCTCGCGGCGCTCGGCGCGCTCGCCCTCGGACTGCCCTATCTGATCAACGTCACCGCGTACGCGGCGGTGACGTCCATCGCCGTCATCGGGCTCTACATCGCGTACGTCATCCCGACCTTCCTGCGGCTGCGCAAGGGTGATGCCTTCGAACGTGGGCCCTGGCACCTGGGCCGCTGGTCGCGTCCGGTCGGCATCGTCGCGGTGGCCTGGGTGGGCGTGATCACCGTGCTCTTCATGCTGCCGCAGGTCTCGCCGGTCACCTGGGAGACCTTCAACTACGCCCCGATCGCGGTCCTCGTCGTCCTCGGCTCCGCCGCGACCTGGTGGTTCGCTTCGGCCAGGCACTGGTTCCTGAACCCGGACCACGAGCGGACCGCGGCCCGCGACGCGGCGCGGCGCGGGGCGCCCGAACCGGCCGATCCCTGAGCGCGCGAGGGCCCTCCCGGGCCCGTCGCGGAACGCGCGACGGGCCCGGGAGTCGATACCCGATCGGACCGCCGGGCCTCTCCCGCTATGCTCGGGGGGTGCATCCGCACGGACCGTTAGCTCAATTGGCAGAGCAGTGGACTTTTAATCCATTGGTTGTGGGTTCGAGTCCCACACGGTCTACCGCGCGAGGCCGGGGGGAGAGATCCCCTCTGACCTGCGAAGCGGCGCCCCGATCAGCCGAAGCTGAGCGGGGCGCCGCTTTCGTTTTAGCCCGATCGGACCCTCCTCGCCTGCGCCCCCGCTCCCCCCGGGCGACGCTGGGCCTGCCACGTGGCCGATCCGGAGGTACAGCATGGGTTCCGTACGACGGGCTCTCGTGACGGTGCTCGTGCCGTTGCTGGTCGGCGTCTCGGCTGCCTGCGGCGGCTCCGGCGGCGGTTCCGACCACGCCACCGAGCGCGCCCGCCCGGCGGAGCAGGCCTTCGCGCACCCCGGAGTCCTCGTCAGCAAGGCGCAGCTGGACCGGGTGCGCGCTCACGTGAAGGCGCGCGAGGAGCCCTGGCTGACGGCCTTCCGGCGGATGCGGGACAGCAAGTACGCCGCCGCCGACTACCGGGCCAAGCCGTACGCCGTCGTGGAGTGCCCGCCCGACACCCGCCCCGGCCAGGGCTGCGTCGAAGAACGCGAGGACGCCATCGCCGCGTACACGCAGGCCCTGCTCTGGAACATCACCGGCGACCGCGCGCACGCCGAGAAGGCCGTGCAGATCATGGACGCCTGGGCGCAGGTGATCACCCGGCACACCGAGGCCAACGCGGGCCTCCAGACGGCCTGGGCCGCCTCCTCGTGGGCCCGCGCGGCCGAGGCCGTGCGCTACACCTACGACGGCTGGCCCGACGGCCGGCTCCTGCGCTTCGAGCGGATGCTGCGCAACGCCTACCTGCCCCAAGTGCGCGAAGGTGCCGCCGATTTCAACGGCAACTGGGATCTCCTGATGGCCGACGCGACCATCAGCATGGCGGTCTTCCTGGACGACCACGAGTCCTTCGAGAAGGCGGTGACGCACTTCAGGAGCCGCGTGCCCGCGTACTTCTACCTGACGTCGGACGGCCCGCTGCCGGTCTCACCCGCGGGCAGCGGCATCGACACCCCGGAGAAGCTCCGGACGTACTGGTTCGGGCAGAAGACCTTCGCCGACGGGCTCTCGCAGGAGACCTGCCGGAACTTCAAGCACGCCAGCTACTCCCTCGCGGCCACCGCCCACATCGCGGAGACCGCCTGGCACCAGGGCGTCGACCTGTACGGCGAGGTCAAGGACCGGCTGCGGGCCGCGCTCGAATTCCACTCCAAGTACCAGCTGGGCGCCACGGCGCCGGACTGGCTGTGCGGCGGCAAGGTGCAGCGGGACATGGGGCCCGACACCGAGGTCGGCCTCAACCACCTGCGGGAACGGCTGAAGCTCGACCTGCCGGAGACGGAGCGGCTCACCCGTGAGCGGCGGCCCGAGGGGACGGACGACCTGTTCGTGGCCTGGGAGACGCTGACGCACGCCGAGAACGCCTGACGGCGGGACGGAGCGGCCGGTTCGCTTTCACTCCCCCTGATGGCGTAGAGTTGCATTCAACGGCGCGGGGTGGAGCAGCTCGGTAGCTCGCTGGGCTCATAACCCAGAGGTCGCAGGTTCAAATCCTGTCCCCGCTACTGAAGACCGAAGGCCCGGATCCAGAAATGGATCCGGGCCTTCGGCGTTTTCGCCGCGTCCTTCCCCTCCGCGTCCTTCCCCTCTGGGGGGCCGGGCCCATGACCCGGTCGGCCCACACCGGTCGCCCCTCGCCGCCTCTGCGGGAACCCTGGACTAGTGGGGCAGCGAGGAGGACATGGCGGGGGTGGCGGCAAGCACCGCGACGTGCGGCACGAGCGGGCGCTCGTGCGGATCCTTCCCCTGCTGCTCATCGTCGTCGGGGCGGTCTACGACATGTCGACCCCGCCCGAGTTCACCGCCGCGCCCCTCTTCGCCGCGGCCCCCCTGATCGCCGCGCCCTTCTACTCGCTGCTCAGCACGGCCCTCATCGGCACCTGCTCCTGCGTCGCCGTGCTCGCCCTGCACTTCAAGGCCGACACCAGCACCGACGTCGAGGCCGTCACCGAACTGCTCACGGTGGTGACCGTCGCCGTCCTCGCCGTCCTCATCAACCGCGTCGTCCGCCGCAGCGACGAGCAGCTCGCCTCCGCCCGCTCCATCGCCGAGGCCGCCCAGCGCGCCGTACTGCCTCAGCCCGACCCCCGCATCGGGGGGCTCGACGTGGCGGCGCGGTACGAGGCCGCGGAGGCCGACGCGTTCATCGGGGGCGATCTGTACGCCGTGCAGGACACCCCGCACGGCGTACGCGTCATCGTCGGCGACGTACGGGGCAAGGGCATGGGTGCGGTGGCCGCCGTCGCCGTCGTGATCGGGGCGTTCCGGGAGGCCGCCGAGCAGGAGTCCACGCTGGAGGCCGTGGCGCAGCGCCTGGAGCGGGCGCTGGCGCGCGAGGGCACGCGGCGCGACGGGCTCGACGCCTTCGAGGGCTTCACCACCGCCGTCCTCGCCGAGATCGCGCATGGCGACGGTCTGGTGCGCCTGATCAACCGGGGGCACCCGGGCCCGCTGCTCCTGCACGCCGACGGGCGGCTGTGCGTGCTGTCCGCCACCGAGCCCGCGCTGCCGCTGGGGATGGGCGATCTGGGCGCCTGGCCGGACCGTGCGGACGAGGCGGAGTTCCCGCCGGGGGCGATGCTGCTGCTCTACACCGACGGGCTCTCCGAGGCGCGTGACATCCGGGGCGAGTTCTACAACCCGGCGGCCCGGCTCGGGGGCCGGATCTTCCCGGGGCCCGCGGGCCCGGACGCGCTCCTGTCGACGCTCGTCGAGGAGGTGCGGCGGCACACCGGGGGCCGCGGGACCGACGACATGGCGCTGCTGGCCGTACGGCGACCGTCGGCGATGTCACCGGCCGTGACTGAAGGACACCACTCCGCATAACAACTGACGTACTGTCAAGGACGTGTGAAGCTCCGGTGTGTGAAGAAGTGGGGTCAACTCGCCCCGTTCCTGACCCCCGTGTCCCGATAAGTGCGGGCGATGAGCGTTAACGATCAGTCGGAACAGCTTGGAATACGGCCCCGCTGTCTATTAACGTTCGATAACGCAGCGCGGTCGTCCCAGCCGTCACTCGAGTCGGCTCCGCGCGCACGCGCCTAATCCCGAAAGGGAGCCGGGGAACCACTAATTGGGGTGAATCGGGCTTCTGTGCATCCGTGCCAGATGTTCGTAGGAGACCTTCCTGCTCCGAACCCGTCAGCTAACCCGGTAGGCGAGAAGGAAGGAAAGGAGTGCGCCCCAGTGGCGTCCAACCGCCCTGCCCCCCAAGGGGTGTACGCACCGAACGACGACGCATCCGGTGGGTACGCCGATGAACCCTGGGAGGAATGGAATCCCACCGAGGAGTCCATCCGTCCCGTCCGCGGCAGGCACCGCGTCCACAAGCGGGGCGGCGGCGGACTCGCGCGCAGCTCCACCGTTCTCGGCGTAGGCGTCATAGCCGCCGTCGGCGCCGGCGGCATCGCCACCGCGCAGGGCGGCAAGCCCCCGGTCTCCATCGCGATGCCGGACATGTCGGCGGTCACGGACTCGCTGCCGGACGCGGAGTCGCTGCCTGGCGTCGGGGCCCTGATATCCGACGGCTCGTCCGACGCGGGTTCCGAGGACGCGGGCGTGACGACCGCCGCCGCGCCCCTGAGCGCCGCCGGGCTGAGCACCGCGGACGCCGAGCAGGGCAGCACGGACGCCGGCGAGGCACTGCGGGCCCGCATCATGGAACAGGCCGAGAACCAGCAGGACCAGGCGGACGACGCGGTCCAGAAGGCGGCCGAAGAAGCCGCCGTCAAGGAAGCCGCCGCCCAGGCCGCCGCCAAGCAGTCCGCGGCCGAGAAGAAGATCGCCGCCGACAAGGCCGCGGCGAAGAAGAAGGCCGAAGAGGCCGCGAAGAAGAAGGCCGAGGCGGAGCGCCTGGCCAAGCTCGCGAAGAGCTACACCCTCCCCGTCGCCTCGTACACCCTCACCGGCACCTTCGGGCAGCCCGGTTCCATGTGGTCCTCCGGCTACCACACCGGCCTGGACTTCGCGGCGCCCACGGGCACGCCCATCAAGGCGGTCCACTCCGGCACCATCAAGGAAGCCGGCTGGGCGGGGGCGTACGGCTACCGCACGGTCCTCGAACTGGACGACGGCACCGAGGTCTGGTTCTGCCACCAGTCCTCGATGAACGTCAGCGTCGGCCAGAAGGTCACCACCGGCGAGACCATCGGCCGCGTCGGCGCCACCGGCAACGTGACCGGCGCGCACCTCCACATGGAGGTCCACCCGGGCGGCGACGCCACCGGGGTCGACCCCGCGGCCTGGCTGCGCGGCAAGGGCCAGTCGCTCTGAAGTAGCCCCGGAACACCGGCGGTCCCGGCGACAACCCCCCGACGCCAGGACCGCCGGTTCGGCATGTCCGCACCCTGCGTCCTCTCTGCGCCCTCCCTGCGTCCTCCCTGTCCTCCCTGCGTCCTCCCCGGCGGGCGTCCCACGGGACGGAACCGGGATCCCGCAGTACGGAATGCCGAGTTCCGTGGGGGCGTTGAGTCCCGTATGACTTCTCTCCGCACGCTTGGCTCGTCCGACCTCGAGGTTTTCCCGCTCGCCCTGGGCGGCAACGTCTTCGGCTGGACGGCCGACGAGGCGCAGTCCTTCGACGTGCTCGACGCCTACACCGCCGCCGGCGGCAACTTCATCGACACCGCCGACGTCTACTCGGCCTGGGTACCCGGCAACAAGGGCGGCGAGTCCGAGACCGTCCTCGGCAACTGGTTCGCCGCGCGCGGCAACCGCTCCGACGTCGTGCTCGCCACCAAGGTCGGCGCCCACCCCGAGTACAAGGGCCTGTCCGCCGGCACCATCAAGGCCGGGGCCGAGGAGTCGCTGCGCCGCCTGCGCACCGACTACATCGACCTCTACTACACGCACTACGACGACCCGACCGTCCCGGTCGAGGAGATCATCGGTGCGCTCGACGAACTGGTGACGTCCGGCAAGGTACGCGCCATCGCCGCCTCGAACGTGACCCCCGAGCGGCTCCAGGAGTTCCTCGACTTCTCCGACCGCGAGGGCCTCGCGCGCTACTCGGCGCTCCAGCCGCACTACAACCTCGTCTCGCGCGACACGTACGAGGGCCCGCTCCAGGAGGTCGCCTCGCGCTCCGGCCTGGCCGCCGTCCCGTACTACGCGCTCGCCTCCGGCTTCCTGACCGGCAAGTACCGCCCGGGCACGCAGGTCGACAGCGCGCGGGCCGGGAGCGCGGGCAAGCACCTGGAGACCGAGCGGGGCCTGAAGGTGCTGGCCGCCCTGGACGAGGTCGCCCAGGCGCACGACGCGGAGCTCGCGACCGTGGCCCTGGCGTGGCTCGCCGCGCAACCGACCGTGGCGGCGCCGATCGCGTCGGCCCGTACGGTCGAGCAGCTGCCCGCGCTGCTCGCGGTGGGGGAGCTGGAGCTGACGGGGGCCGAGGTGTCGGCGCTGACGGCGGCTTCCGCCTGACCCGGACGGCCGGGGTTCAGCCCCGGTAGGGGTTGTGCGCGGGGTGGGGCATCGCGGGCTGGACGTACGGATATCCGTAGGGGCCCTGCTGCGGGTAGGGCTGGGGGTAGGCCTGCGGATACGGGTGCGGGTGCGGGTGCGCGTAGGCCGGCGCGTGCGGCTGCGCGTGCACCTGCCCATAGGTCTGGCCGTATGCCTGCGGGTACGGCTGCCGGTACCCGTACGGCGGCGGCATCGGGACCGGTGCCGTCGCCCGCGCCGCGTAGGCGAGGGCGGGCCGGGCGGCCTCGCGGCGCTCCCACAGCGCCTGAAGCAGCTCCCGCTCCCGTACGACGAAGTCGGCGCCCGCCCTGCCCCGGCGCCCGCGGTGCCGCAGGAGCGCGAGGGAGGTCGCGTACGCCTCGTACTCGGCGACCGTGCGGGCCGCGGCCTTGCCCTGGGTGTACGAGGCGTAGTCGCGGGCGAGGGTGCGGGCGCGCATCGTGCCGAGCGCGTACGGCTCGGGCGCGGTGAGCCAGCCCGCGACCACGTACGCGGGCAGTTCGGCGCGCACGGTGCGCAGGCCGCGCTGCCTGACCCAGACGACCAGCCAGGTGAGCAGGCCGAAGGCGGGCAGCATGAAGGTGGCGTACACGGCGAAGAAGCCGAACTGCCCGAAGCTGGCCGAGCCGTTCCACAGGGCGTGCAGGCCCATCGCGAGGAGCAGGCCGCCGAGCGGCAGCAGGACGCGCCGCCAGTTCCGCCGGTCGGCGCTGAGCGCGGCGATGCCGAAGCCGATGCCGGTGAGCACGGTGAAGAGCGGGTGCGCGAAGGGCGACATCACGACGCGCACGAAGAACGTCGCCGCGGTCACGGAGGCGAGGCCGGTGTCGCCGTTGAGCTGGTCGGCGCCGAAGGCGCTGCCGAGATAGAGGATGTTCTCGGTGAACGCGAAGCCGGTGGCGGTCACCCCGGCGATCACCACGCCGTCGACGACGCCGGTGAACTCGCGTCTGCGGAAGAGGAAGACGAGCAGGACGGCCGCGGCTTTCGCGCTCTCCTCGACGATCGGCGCTATGACCGTCGCGCCGAGGGTGTCCGCGCTGGTGGGGTCGGCCGTGGCGGTGGCTATCCAGCGGGTCGCGAAGCTGTTCGCGACGATGGCTATCAGGGCGGCGGCACAGGCCCCCCAGGCGAAGGCGAAGAGGAGATTGCGCCAGGGGCCCGGCTGGACGCGTTGCAGCCAGCGGAAGGCGGCCACCAGGAGCGGCACGGGCAGGGTCGCGAGGCCGAGCCCGACCAGGAAGCCCTCGGTGCCGGTCTGCTCCCTGACCAGGGCCAGGATCACCAGGCCGGACAGGGCGAGCAGCGTCACCAGGGCGGCCGCGCGGATCGCCCCTCGCTGCCACCAGCGAGCGTGTCGCAGCCCGGCGGGCCCGTCGGGGGGCATCGGGTACGGGTGCGCAGAACGGGTGGCCACCCGTTGACCCTAACGAGGGACGGGGGTGGGCCGCGACGGTGCCTCGTGCCGCGTGGCCGGAGTCTCAGCCCGCCTGGCCGGAAGTACGGCGGAACAGCAGGTCATGGACCACGTGTCCCTTGTCCAGGCCCTGGCCCTCGAACCGGGTCAGGGGGCGGAAGGCGGGGCGGGGCGCGTATCCGCCGTCCGCCCGGGTGTTCTCGAACGCCGGGTGCGCGGTGAGCACCTCCAGCATCTGCTCGGCGTACGGCTCCCAGTCGGTCGCGCAGTGCAGCACCGCGCCGGGCTTGAGGCGGGGTGCGGCGAGGTCGAGGAAGTCGGGCTGGATGATGCGGCGCTTGTGGTGACGGGCCTTGGGCCAGGGGTCCGGGAAGTAGACGCGCAGGCCGTCGAGCGAGGCGGCCGGGAGCATCTCGCGGAGCAGGATGACGGCGTCGCCGTTCGCGACGCGGACGTTGTCCAGGCCGTTCCGCTCGGCGAGGCCCAGCAGGTTCCCCTGGCCCGGCGTGTGCACGTCGACCGCGAGGACGCAGGTGTCCGGGTCGTCGGCGGCCATCTGCGCGGTGGCCTCGCCCATGCCGAAGCCGATCTCCAGGACGACGGGGCGCTCGGAGCCGAACAGCTCGGCGAGGTCGAGGGTCCGCTGCCCGTCGATGTCCAGGCCCCACTTGGGCCACAGCCGCTGGAGCGCGTCCGCCTGGCCCGCGGTGACGCGGCTCCTGCGGGGCTGGAAGCTGCGGATCCGCCGCTCGAAGTGGGAGCCCGCGGGGTCGGGCGACGGCCCGTCGGGGAAGCGCGGCTGGCCCTTGGGGCGCGCGGGGCGGGGGTGCTCGGGGGTGGGGTTCGGCTCAGACACAGTGGGGGAATTTTAGTCCCTTGCGCGCCGCCCGCCTGCCCGGCCGTGGTCTCGGCGGGTGGCGTCGTCTGCGGCCACGCGCGGGCCGCTGCGGCGCGCGGGGACTACATGGATGCGAGCACCCGCCGGGCCACCTCGCGGCCGATCGGCAGGGACGCCGTCGCCGCGGGCGACGGGGCGTTCAGCACGTGGACGGCCCGCGCGCCCTCCCGTATGAGGAAGTCGTCGGCCAGCGAGCCGTCCCGCAGGACGGCCTGGGCGCGCACTCCCGCGGCCGCCGGCACGAGATCGTCCGAGGTCACCGCGGGGAGGAGGCGCCGGACTGCGGTGGTGAACGCCTCCTTGGAGAAGGAGCGCCGCAGCTCTCCCGCGCCGTACCTCCAGTGGCGGCCTGCCATGCGCCAGGCTCCCGGCCAGCGCAGCGTCCCCGCGAGCTCCCGCGGGCGGACGACACCCCAGTCGTACCCCTCGCGGGCCAGGGCCGGCACCGCGTTCGGGCCCACGTGGACGCCGCCGCCGATGCCCCGCGTCAGATGCACCCCCAGGAAGGGGAAGGCCGGGTCGGGCACGGGATAGACCAGGCCGCGCACCAGCTCGGGGCGGGCCAGGTCGAAGTACTCCCCGCGGAAGGGCACGATCCGCATCTCGGGGTCGTCCCCGGTCAGCATCGCCACCTGGTCGCACTGGAGTCCCGCGCAGTTGACCAGGACCTTTCCGCGCACCACCGAGCCGTCGGCCGTGCGGACGGCCACCCCGAGCGTCGCGCGGCGGTCGATGCGGACGACCTCGGCGCCGTACCGCACGTCGGCCCCGGAGGCGTCCGCGAGGCGCTCGGCCACCGCGCCGTAGTCACAGATCCCCGTGGTGCCGACCTGGATCGCGGCCAGGCCCCGCACCTCGGGTTCGTACTCGGTGATCTGGGCGGGGCCCAGCTCACGGACCGGGATGCCGTTCTCCCTGCCGCGCTGGACGAGGGCGTGCAGGCGGGGCAGCTCGGACCGCTCCGTGGCGACGATCAGCTTGCCGGTGACCTCGTGCGCGATGCCGTACTCCGCGCAGAACTTGACCATCTCGGCGGCGCCCCGCACGGCGTACCGCGCCTTCAGGGAGCCGGGGCGGTAATAGATCCCGCTGTGGATCACTCCGCTGTTGCGGCCCGTCTGGTGCCGGGCGGGGCCCGGCTCCTTCTCCAGGACGGTGACGCGTGTGCCCGGCGCGGCGCGCGTCAGGGCATACGCCGTCGACAGACCGACGATCCCGCCGCCGATCACCAGCACGTCGCAGTCGTAGGCCACGGCCCGGACCATCCCGCATCACCTCCCACCCCGATAGTGCACTGCGCCACTGACAACGCCCTCAAACCCGGCGAGGGCCGCCGGGTTACGAGGGACGGAAATGCTGTTGCCGTTTCGACGGTGCAAGGGGAGCGAACCATGCCGTGCCCGGGGGTGGGTCACGCGGGGGCCACGAGCAGCGGGCGGGCCCGCTCCCGCAGCTCCACGACCCGCGGCTCGTCGCCGTACGGCTCCAGGCGGTGCAGCAGGTCCTTCACGTACTCCGTGGTCCGCGCGGACGAGATGCGTCCGGCGACCTCCAGGGCGCGTGTGCCCTGCTCGCAGGCCGCGTCGAGGTTCCCCGACTCCAGCTCGGCGACCGCCGACACGACCAGGCGCAGGCCGTGCGAGCGCACGAACTCCTCCGTGGGCCGGGACAGCGCCTGCTCGGTGAAGCGCCTCACCTGGCGGGGCGCCTTCAGGTCGCGGTAGCACTCGGCGGCGTCCGCCGCGAAGCGGTCGTACCCGTAGAAACCGAGCCACGACGGGTCGTTGTCGCCCTCCCTGGCCCGCTCCAGCCATCCCTCGGCCGCGCGGAGGGCCGCTCCGGCCGCCTGGGCGTCGTTGGCGCGCGCGTGGGCGCGTGCCTCGACGAGGCGGAAGAAGCTCATCGTGCGTGCGGTGGCCAGGCCGCGGTTGCGCTCCAGGGCGGCCTGCGCGAGGTCGACGCCCTCGTCGCCGAAGCCGCGGTAGGTCGCCTGGAGGGACATGGAGGCCAGCACGTACCCCCCTAAGGGGACGTCGGCCGCCGCGCGGGCCAGGCGCAGGGCCTGGATGTAGTACCGCTGGGCGGCCTCCTGCTGGCCGGTGTCGAAGGCCATCCAGCCGGCCAGGCGCGTCAGTTCGGCCGACGCCCCGAAGAGCGAGCGGCCCACCTCGTCCGAGTACGAACCGAGGAGCAGGGGTGCCGCCTCGACCCGCAGGCACTCCGGGACCATCGACGAACGCCAGTCACCGCCGCCGTACTTGGAGTCCCAGCGGCGGGCGTCCTCTGCGGCCTCCCGCAGCTTCACCACGTCGCTGTGGCCGACCTTCATGGGCTGGCCGCCGCTCGCGCCGTCGTCGTGGTGGACGAGCTCGCGGGGCTCGTCCAGCGTGACGTCACGGGCGACCGAGCTGTCGGCCGGCGTTATCAGCCAGCGCGAGGCCGGAGTGGCGTACGCGCTCACCGCGAAGGAGCCGGCGAGGGACTGCCAGATGCCGCCGCTGCCCGCGCGCCTGCCCGCCAGGTCGAGGCGGTAGAGCTCGGTCGCCGACTTCACCGCCGCGCCCACGTCACGCGGGAAGGCCAGGCCCACCTCCGGCGCCGGGTCGGCGTCCGCGAGCCCGATCTCGTGCAGCGGGACGGGGCGGCCGAGCTTCTGCCCGATCGCGGCGGCGATGAGGTGCGGGGCCGCGCCCTGCGGCACCATGCCCTTGGACACCCACCGGGCCACCGACGTCTTGTCGTACCGAAGCGTCAACCCGCGTTGGGCGCCGAGATCGTTCACCCGGCGCGCGAGTCCCGCGTTGCTGATTCCCGCGAGGGCGAGAACGGTGCCGAGTTTTTCGTTCGGCCCGCGTTGCTCCCTGGACATGGCCACCCCTCGACACAGACGGCTGCCGGGCGATGGCTTGACCGCGCGGCATTCGTGCTGCGTTCCCTCAGGGGCAGCGGCGTCCGCGACTACGACCGCCGTGGCCGGGAACATCGGCCGCAAGAGCATTTGGCCGAGCCCCCAGGTATATGCCTCCGCGAAAACATCAGCACACACAGCGTAGTTCGCCGAATCCCAAGCGTTAAGAGGCGCAGTTCCGTATGGCGAGATTGTTGTCGGTAGGGAAGCGGGGGAGTGCAGGGGTGTGCTCCCGGTGTGTGGCCGTGCGCCTGCGTGTGCGCTCTTCACCGGCCATAAGGAGGACGCTTCCATTGATGGTGCGTGGGTCGGCCCGCTGCGCTGGAGTCAGCGGGCTGGGGGACACCGCCGCCTCCATCCCCGCGGGCGGCGGACCGGTCCGGGGGGCGAACAGCGCCTCCCGGACTGTGTGTTGCCGTCGACGGTTCCGCCACGCGTGCTTCACTCGCTGAATTGGCCGAAAATCGACCCAGCGCAGTCCGGCCAATGCGCCCCCCCTGCGGGGCAGGGCGTGGTCGTGCCCTTCAAGTACCGCTTCCCCCGGGCAGATTAAGGGGAGCGCGAGCACCCCCGTAGCCACTCCCGCGCGCCTCCTTCGTGGCAGCATGGGACCCCAGTTCTTCGTGCACTGGTTGTCCACAGCCTGTGGAGGCAACGATGCGGTGGTTGGTGGGGTGGAGCAGCACTGCCGCGAGGCCGTCGGTGGTGGGCTCGGCCGGGGCCACCGGTGAGAACGGCGAGACCGTTCATCCCGTGGGCTCCCAACTCCTGTGGGGCGACCCGGATCCGCTCTGGGCGGTGGGCGACTGGCGCGCCGACGAGGTGCGCACGGTCATGGCCGACGAGCAGACGCGCATCGCCGTGCTCGGCACCTGCGGGGCGAGCGACGAGGAGCTGCGGGTCGGGCTCTTCGCGGCCCGCGGCGGCGCCCTGCGGCACCTGACCGCGTGGTCCGGGAGCTACACCGCGGTCGTGCAGGTCGGGCGGCGGGTCATGGTCGCCGGCGACCTCGCGGGCGCGCGCCCCGTCTTCTACACCCCCTGGGCCGCCGGCACGGCCTTCGCGACGGCCGCCCTGCCGCTGGCCGACCTCATCGAGGCCCACCTGGACATCGGCCACCTCGCGGCCCTGCTCGCGGCGCCCGACGTGCCCGAAGCCCTCCAGGACTCGACGCCCTACCAGGGCGTGCGCCGTGTGCCACCGGGGCATGCGCTGATCCTGCGCGCGGGCGCACGGGAGATCGCGGGGTACGAGCACGTGGCGTCCCTCGCCGTCGCCGCTCCCGCGGCCGACGCGGACGACGCGGTGGACGGCGTCCGCGACGCCCTCGTCGAGGCGGTACGCGCCCGCCTGGCCGCCCCGCGGCACGTCCCCGGGGCGGCCGAGGTCGACCCGGGTCCGGTGCCCGGCATGGGCCCGGCCGAGCGGCGCGCGGCGCGCGGGATGCCGGTGCCCGGCATCGGCGCCGACCTCTCCGGAGGGCCCGCGTCCGGCACGCTCGCGCTGCTCGCGGCGGGCCTGCCGGGGATGCCCGGCACGGTCCTCGGCCATGGCACGGGCGCGGGGGAGCGGCTCCTCGCCGTCACCTTCAACGACCTAGCGAGCCACGGCCGGGAGGCCGAGCTGGAGCGGGCGGGCGCCATCGCGGCCAATCCCCGCCTGCACCACGTGGTGGTCGCCGCCGGTGAGGAGGCACTGCCGTACGCGGACCTGGACGGCCCGCTGACGGACGAACCGAGCGCCGCCCTCGTGACGGCCCAGCGCCACCGCGCGCGGCTCGCGTCGGGCAGCGCGGACCACTTCACGGGGTACGGCGCGCGGCAGGTCCTCGACGCGCATCCGGCCCGCCTCGCCGACCTCCTGATGGACCGCAGGCGGCGCCATCTGGTCCGGCCCGTCGCGGCCTTGGCCAAGGCGGACGGGTCGCCGGGCTCCGTCATGGTCCCCGCGCGCGTGTACGGCGCCGCGCGCAAGCTCGCCAGGATGCCCTACCGCGCGGGTGTCGACGCGCTCGCCGACCGCCTCCTCCAGCGCCGCTTCGACGAACCGGGCGGGGCGGTGGGTGCGTCCCTCGCCGCCCTCTCGTGGGCCAGACCGGGGCCCGCCGCGCGGTGGCTGACGGGCGAGGCCCTGGCCGAAGTATCGGTTCGCCTCCAGGACACGACCCTGCGCCCCGGCGCGGGGCCCGGCCAGCGCCCCGGGGAATTCCGGGCCCGCGCGGCGCTCGCCCGGCACGCGGCGGACCTGCGGGTCCTCGAACAGGCTGCCGAGGTGCGGTTCCAGCGTCTGCACGCGCCCTTCCTGGACAACCAGGTGGTCCGGGCCTGCCGCGCACTCCCCGTAGCCCTGCGCGTCCAGCCGGGGTCCCGCGCGTCCATCCTGCGGACGGTCCTCGAAGGCGCCGGAGTGGCCGAACTGCCCGCCGGCTGGGGCGCTCCGTCCCACGCGTCGTCCGCGGCGGCCGCGCGGACGGGCCTGCGGATGGCGGTGGACGACCTCCTGTCCCTCTTCGACACGCCGCTGCTCGCGCAGGCGGGTCTGGTGGAGGCCCGCGTGGTCCGCAAGGCGCTGCGCGCGGCGGCCGAGGGCGAACCCCTGCCGCTGGACGGCCTGGCGGACCTGGTCTCCGTGGAACTGTGGCTGCGCCGCCTGCTGTCCCGCCGCGGCACGTGCTGGACGGGCACCCCCGCGCGGCAGAGGGCCGTGCCCACGGGGAGCGTCGTGCCGCAGCGAGGCGCTCTGGGCGCCGGGCGATAGCCCCCCTCCGTGCCGCCGAGGGCGAGCGGCGGTGCCGTGGAGGGCGAGCGGTCGTGCCGCCGAGAGCGAGCGGTCGTGCCGCTGAGGGCGAGCGGCTCGCCCGGGGAAGGAAATCCCTCGCGCCCCGGCCCGCTCCACCGGCGAGAATGGCCCGGTGCGGTACGGAATCCTGGGCGCCACCGAGGCGTACGACGAACAAGGGGCGCCCCTGCCCGTGGGGGGACGCAGGCTCCGCGCGCTCCTGGCCGCCCTCGCGCTGCGCACCGGCCGCACCGTCCCCGTGGACACCCTCATCGCCGAGGTGTGGGCCGAGGACGAGCCCCCGACCGACGCGCCCGCCGCCCTCCAGGCCCTCGTCGGCCGCCTGCGCCGGGCCCTGGGCAAGACCGCCGTCGCATCGGACCCCGGCGGCTACCGCCTCACCGCCGCCCCCGACGACATCGACCTGCACCGCTTCGAACGCCTCGTGCGCGACGGCAGGTCGGCCCTCGGCCGGGGCGACCCGCCGTCGGCCGTCCGCGTTCTGGGCGAGGCGCTCGCCCTGTGGCGCGGGCCCGCGCTCGCCGACCTGCCCGACCGCAGCGCCGCCACGCGCCCCGAAGCCCTGCGCGCCGAGGCGATCCGCGCCCGCGTCGAGGCGGAGCTGCTCCTGGGCCACGCCTCCGACGTCGTACCGGAACTGCGCGAACTCACCGCCGCCCAGCCGTACGACGAGGCGCTGCGCGCGCTCCTGATCCGCGCCCTGCGTGACGCGGGCCGCGGCGCCGACGCCCTCACCGCGTACGAGGACGCGCGCCGCACGCTCGCCGACGGGCTCGGCACGGACCCCGGACCGGAACTGCGCTCCTTGCACGTGGAGTTGCTGGAACCGGCGGCCGGGGCGACGAGGCATATGGCGGGCGGGCCCAAGCGGTCCAAGCGTCCGGAGCGGCCGGAGCGTCCGGAGCGGCCCAAGCATCCGGAGCGGCCGGAGCGGAAGGGGAACCTCCGGCCCCGTCTGACCTCTTTCGTCGGGCGGGAACCCGAACTCGCCGCCATCCGTTCGGACCTACGACGAGCACGCCTGGTCACCCTCACCGGACCGGGCGGCTCCGGCAAGACCCGCCTCGCCGAGGAAGCCGCCGCCGGGCATCCGCAGGCATGGCTGGCCGAGCTCGCCCCGCTCGACCGCCCCGAGGCCGTCCCGGGCGCCGTCGTCAGCGCCCTCGGCCTGCGCGAGACCGTCCTGAAGACCAGCGAGCTGACCACACCGCAGAGCGACCCGGTCGCCCTGCTCGTCGAGTACTGCGCCCCGCGCGGCCTGCTCCTGCTCCTTGACAACTGCGAACACGTCATCGGCGCCGCGGCCGACCTCGCCCAGGCCCTCCTCACGCACTGCCCGGACCTCACCGTCGTCGCCACCAGCCGCGAACCCCTGGGCGTGCCCGGCGAGTTCGTCCGCCCCGTCGAGCCGTTGCCGCCCGACCCGGCACACCGCCTCTTCGCCGAGCGCGCCCTGGCCGTGCGCCCGGACTTCGACCCGGAGGAGGACGCCGGGGCCGTCGCCGAGATCTGCCGCCGCCTCGACGGCCTGCCCCTGGCCATCGAGCTCGCCGCGGCCCGCCTGCGCCTGCTCGCCCCCCGGCAGATCGCCGACCGCCTCGACGACCGCTTCCGCCTCCTGACCAGCGGAAGCCGGACGGTCCTGCCCCGCCAGCAGACCCTGCGGGCCGTCGTCGACTGGTCCTGGGACCTCCTGGAGGAGCCCGAGCGGACGGTCCTGCGCGAGGTCTCGGTCTTCGCGGGCGGCTGGGACCTCGCGGCGGCCGAGGCGGTCTGCACCGGACCCGCCGCCGACCTCATCGGCTCCCTGGTGGACAAGTCCCTGCTCGTCGCCGAGCCCACGGCCAGGGGCGACATGCGCTACCGCATGCTGGAGACGATCCACGAGTACGCGTCCGAGCGCGCCGCCGAGACCCCGGACCTGCGAGCCGCCGCGGGCCGCCGCCACACCGCGTACGTCCGCGCCCTGGTCGAACGGGCCGAGCCCCTGCTGCGCTCGGCGGACCAACTCCCCTGGATCCAGCGCCTGGAGACCGAGCTGGACAACATCCGCGCGGCCCTGCGGCGCACGATCGACTCCCGGGAGGCCGGGGACGCCCTGGCCATCACGCTGGCCACGGGCTGGTTCTGGTGGCTGCGGAACTACCGCAGGGAGGCCACGGAGTGGACCACCCGCCTCCTGCGCCTCGCACCGCCGATGCCGCCCGACGGGCCCGACGGCGCCCCCGACGGCGGGGACGATCCCCTCCACTGGTCCTGGATGAGCCTGCGGCTGCTCGCCTTCTTCCTGGTGGCCGAGGACAGGCCGGCGGACCTCTTGGAGGGCGACGGCAAACGCGAGGAGGCGCGGCGGGTGCGGGACGCCTTCGCGCGCCCTGGCCCGGCCGCGGCCCGCTTCCCCGGGCTGATCTGGCCGTTCACCGGCTACTTCCTCGACGGGAAGGACGCGGAGCGGCCCGTCATGGACGACGTGGTCGCCAACTGCCGTGCCCACGGCGGCGACTGGGAGGTCGGCGTCAGCCTGATGTTCCGCGCGCACCAGGCCGTCGACGCCCCGGGGAACCTCGCGGGCGTGGACGAGGACCTCGCCGAGCTGCGGGTCCTGAGCAGACGCGCCGGCGACCGCTGGATGCGCGCCCAGGTGTCCAGCGCGGCGGGCGAGGCCGCGATGGCCCGCGGGCGGTACGAGCAGGCGCGCGCCGAGTACGACGAAGCACTGCGCCTCGCGTACGAGGTGGGCGCCTACGCGGAGACGCCGTTCCTCATCGTCCGCCTCGCCGAGGTGGCGTACCGCGAGGGCGACCGCGCCCTCGCGGAGAAGGCCCTCGACGAAGCGGCGATCGAGGCCGACCGGTACGGCGTCGCGGACGCACGGGCGTTCCTGCGGCTGATGCAGGCCCAGCTGGCGCTGGACGCGGGGGACGTGGCCGAGGCCCGCGCCCGCTTCGAGGCGTCCCGCGCCGACGCCGAGCGCGGGACACCGCCGCCGCAGTTCACCGCGGACCTCAAGCGCCTGGAAGCGACGGTCGTGGCCGCCGAGTCCGGCCCGGAGCAGGCGCTGCCGCTGCTCGCCGAGGGGCTGCGCGCCGCCGTGGAGAGCCGGTGCGCGGAGCTGGTCGTGGCGGCGCTCGTGGACACCGGGGCCGCCTTCGTGGGACGGCTCGGGGACCATGCGCGCGCGGTCCGCCTGCTGGCTTTCAGCACCCGGTTGCGGAACGGCACCGCGCGCCCGATGCCGGAGCGGACCGCGGCCGAACAGGCCGAGACCGCGGCGCTGGCCGCACTCGGCCGCGAGCGGTACGCGGCGGAGAGCGCCGCGGGCGCCGCGTTCACCGCGGCCGACGCCTTCGCGGCCCTGAGCTGACCCGGGCCGGGCCGGGACCTACGTACAGCGGAAGCGCGACTGCGCCCAGTCCGCGAGCGCGGCCGTGTAGAACGACGAGTGGGGCTCGACGACCAGGCGGATCGTCTTGCGCCCGGTCAGGTTCACCTGCACCGGCACCGCCGGGTCCCCGCCCTTGATCATCGGTGACCGCCACAGCCGCGCGCCGTCCCCGAAGACGGAGAACCGCACCTTTCCGAGGCCCATCGTCATGTCGTCGACCCCGACGACCGCCTCGTACGAGGAGCAGGCGCGGTTCAGGTCGATCGTGACGGAGGACTGGCCGTGGACGGTCACGCCGTGGCCGTATTGCCTGTCCGCGATGGACATGCCGGACCGCTGCCAGACCCAGCTGCTCTCGCCCAGGCGCATCTCGGGCTTGGTGCCGTCACCCACGACGCCGTACCGCAGCTCGCTCCACTGGTAGACCGCCGGGGCGGGTGGCGGCGGAGGCGGCGGCTTGGGCTTCGGCTTCGACGGTGTGGGAGTGGGCGTCGGCTTCGGCTTCGGGGCCGGCGGCTTCGGCTTCGGCGTGGGCTCCGGCGTCGGGGCCGGCTTCGGCTCGGGGGCGGCCTTCGAAGGCGGAGGCTTCGGCTTCGACTCCGCGACCGGCTGCGCGGGGTCCGGCCTCGGCTTCGGCTTCGGGTCCGGGGGCGGGTCGTTCGGCGCGGCCGGTTCCGCGGCCGGCGGCTTGCCGGCGCTCGGCAGGTCCTTGGGCTCGCCCCCGCCCGCGGTGAGAGCCAGCGCCACGGCGGCCGCGGCCGCCACGACCACACCCGCGGCGATACCGGCCTTCGCGGGCGCGCCCAGGCCTTCGGCGGCGGCGCCCCCGCCCGCCGCGCCACCGGACGAACCGCCGCTCGCCGCCGCCGCGCCCGCCGCACCGGCGCCCGCGGCACTCGCGGCGCCACCGCCGACGAGGGCGGCCACCTTCGCGTACCCGGCTGCGCCGAACCAGCCGATGACCGCGATCGGCACGACACCGGGGATGCCGTTGGCGACTTCCTTGATCTGGCCCGCGGCCAGGCGGCACTTGGCGCACTCCTCCAAGTGCTTGCGCAGGCCGCGCTCGGCCCGGGTGCGCAGGCTGCCGCGGGCGTAGGCGCCGAGCCGGTCGGCGTACCGCGCGCACTCCTCGTTCTCGGCGAGGGTGGTGCTCACGTGGGCCTGGAGGTAGGCCTCCTTCAGGCCTTCGCGGGCCCGCTTGGCGAGCACGCGGGTGCCGTTGGCGTCGAGCCCGAAGAGGGTGGCGACGTCACTGGGCGACTCGTCCTCGATCTCCGTGTGCCACAGCACGGCCTGCCACCGCTCCGGAAGGCTCCGGAACGCCTGCATGGCCATGGACTGCTCGGCCTCGTGCATGGCGCGCACGTCCGCGCCCAGGTCCAGGGTGTCGCCGTCGGAGACCTCGGAGCCGCGCGCGGCCTGCGCGGCGAACACCGCGAAGTCCTCGACCAGTTGCTCCCGCTTCGCCGACTTCGTCCATCCGGCGGCGACGCGGCGCACCGTGGTGAGGAGGTAGGCGCGCACCGCGTGCTCGGGCCCGCTGCCGCCGCGGACCGCCTGGAGCATCCGGGCGAAGACCTCGGCCGTGAGGTCGTCGGCGGTGTGGGCGTCACGGCAGCACGTGCGGGCATACCGGCGGACGGCTTCGGCGTGCCTGCGGTACAGCTCCTCGTAGGCGGTGTCGTCGCCCGCCCGCATCCGGGTGATCAGATCGCTGTCCGGCGGCGGGACCTCCCCGGCCGCTCCGGTCTCGGCCGGCAGGAAAGGCACCGCGGCGTCGGCCCTGACGCCTTCGCGCTGCGGCGGAACACTCGGATCCGGGCCGCCGGGGCCACCACCGGCCACGGACCGGCCTTGGTTCGGCACCTGCGGATGAGACGGTTCTGCGGCCTCATCACCCAAGGCGGAGGACGCGTCGTCCCGCCCGTCACCACTCATCGCGGAAGCCCCCGCTTGCACACTCAGACCCGGCCATCCGGGAAAGAGTGCCACAGGGTCCGGCCACGACGGCCGGCGATGACGGTCAACCACCCTTCCGGGGTGACTTCCCGTATCCGAGCTCTACCGTTCACCCATTCGGGGAAGGCTCAACCTCCGTGCTCACGCCGGACGTTGAGCCACCCCCGTGAGGGATGTGTGCGGATCCCGTGGTGCTCAGACCGAAGGGCGCGAGCGCAGCCCTTCGAGCAGGATGTCGAGCAACCGCGAGGACGCCGCCGCCTGCTGGGCCGCGTCCGGCAGCGAGGGCGCCGCCGTCGCTATCACCAGGAGCACGTCCGACACGGTCACGTCCGCGCGCAGCTCGCCCGCCGCCCGTGCCCGCTCCACGAGCCGCCCGACGACGTCGAGGAGCGCGATCGCCCCCGGGTCGACGGCCGACTCCTCGGCCGGGGCCGAGCGCTGCTCGACGAGCCGCAGGTCGGGTCCTGCCGGAGCCGCCTGCCGCTGCTGCGGCACCCGTGCCTCGTCCTCCCGGGCCCCCGCCACTTCGTCCGCGACGCCCACGCGCAGCACCTGCGGCGGCAGGAGCCGCCCGGCGCCGGACGCGACGGACGTCCGCAGGAAGCGCGAGAGCGCCGACCACGGCTCGTCCTCCTGACCGAGCGCCGAACGCGCCTGGTCGGTGAGCCGGGAGGTCTCCTCCTCGGCTATACGCCGCACCAGCACGTCCTTGCTGGGGAAGCGACGGTAGACCGTGCCGACGCCGACCCGGGCACGCCGGGCCACGTCCTCCATCGGCGCGCCGTAACCCAGCTCGCCGAAGACCTCGCGCGCCGCGCGAAGCACGTGCTCGAGATTGCGCTGTGCGTCCACCCGCAGCGGCGTCGAACGCGGTCCGTCCCCCATGCCGCGTCCGTTCCCGCTGGTGGCGACGGCTGACGCCGACGCCGTGCCGGAAGTCCAATGAGTTTCCTGAATATGCATACGCGTTCCCCCGGTAATGACGTCTCCCCCCGGAGACACTCCCCGCCATCGACAACCGGAGCGTGAGGAGCAAGCCCGAATCCCGGATCCCGTATCCGGACCCGACGAGCGCATCCCCCGACACCCCGACGACACACGAACATAGTTGAGCCAGAGTCAATTCAGAAGAGGCGGGTTCCGCACGGAGCGCCCCCCCGATCGGAGTACGCACCGATTCCGACCTGATTGCACCCCCGCACTTCCCCCCTCCCCACCCCGCTGACCTGCACACTCTCCATGCACCTCGCCGCAGCCCCGTCGGCGCGTCGCGCACCGCTCCCGGTCACACAAATTGCTGAGGCTGTGGACAAACTCAAGAGCTGGGTGCGTCATGGGATGGTGAAGGAACCTGTGCGCATTCTCGTTGTGGGCGGCGGATACGTCGGCATGTACACCGCACTGCGCCTCCAGCGGAAGCTGAAGCCGGAGCTGAAGCGGGGCGAAGCGGAGATCGTGGTGGTGACGCCCGATCCCTATATGACCTATCAGCCGTTCCTGCCCGAAGCGGCGGCCGGCTCCATCTCGCCGCGCCACGTCGTGGTCCCGCTCCGCCGTGTCCTGGACAGATGCCGGATCGTCATCGGCGAGGTCGAGGCGGTCGACCACGCCAAGCGCACGGCCTCCTTCACCACCCTCGCCACCGCGGACGAGGGCTCGGGCCCCGTCGAGATCACGTACGACGAGATCGTCCTGGCCCCGGGATCCATCTCGCGCACCCTGCCCGTCCCGGGCCTCGCCGAGTACGGCGTCGGCTTCAAGACCGTCGAAGAGGCCATCGGCCTGCGCAACCACGTCATCGAACAGATGGACATCGCCTCGTCGACCCGCGACCCCGCGGTCCGCGACGCGGCCCTGACCTTCGTCTTCGTCGGCGGCGGGTACGCGGGCGTCGAGGCGCTCGGCGAGCTGGAGGACATGGCCCGCTACGCCTCGCGGTACTACCACAACGTCAAGGCCGAGGACATGAAGTGGATCCTCGTCGAGGCCTCCGGGCGGATCCTGCCCGAGGTGGGCGAGGAGATGGGCAAGTACACCGTCCGTGAGCTGCGGCGCCGCAACATCGACGTACGCCTGGAGACCCGCCTCGACTCCTGCGAGGACCGGGTCGCCGTCCTGAGCGACGGCTCGCGCTTCCCCACCCGCACGGTCGTGTGGACCGCGGGCGTCAAACCCCACCCGGTGCTCGCCGCGACCGACCTGCCGCTCAACGAACGCGGCCGCCTCGACTGCACCGCACGGCTGACGGTGAAGGGCACCACGCACGCGTGGGGCGCCGGAGACGCGGCGGCCGTCCCCGACGTCACGGCCGAGGGACCCGGCAAGGAGTGCGCCCCCAACGCCCAGCACGCCGTACGCCAGGCCAGGACGCTCGGCGACAACATCGCCGCCTCCCTGCGCGAACAGCCCCTCAAGGAGTACACGCACAAGTACGTGGGCTCGGTCGCGTCCCTGGGGCTGCACAAAGGCGTCGCCCATGTCTACGGACGGAAGTTGAAGGGCTACCCTGCCTGGTTCATGCACCGCGTCTACCACCTGAGCCGCGTGCCCACCGTCAACCGCAAGTCCAGGGTGCTCGCCGAATGGACCCTGTCCGGCCTGTTCAAACGCGAGATCGTCTCCCTGGGGTCGCTCGAGCACCCGCGTGCGGAGTTCGAACTCGCGGCCGGGGGCAGAAGCCCGAAGGAGTCCTCCTGACCGGAGGCAGGAACTCCCCGCACGACACCGGCGTCTGACGGATGTCAGTCCGGTCGGCCAGACTGTTCGTGTGACCATGGGCGGGCCAGGACCGCCGGAAATCCCCGCCCGATCCAGAAGCGACATCACGAGGCCTACCGCAGTGAACTTCACGCGCTGGAGCGCCCGGCTCCCCGGAACGCAGCGCCGCGCCGCGGCGCGCACCGACCTGGCGGTCTCCCCGCCACAGCGAGCCGAAAGCTCCGTCCCTGCGGCGCGCGCCGAGGGCGGCCAGGAGGGCACCACCCTCACTCCGGCCGCCGCCGGCGTCGACGAACTGCCGACCCGTGAGGTGCTCGACCGCATCCCGGCCCTCGTCGCCCTGGTGCACGGCCCCGAGCATCGCATCGCCTACGTCAACGACGCGTACGCCACCGCGTTCGGCGAGCGCCCCGTGGGCGAACCCGCCCGCGACGCGCTCCCGGAGCTGGCGGAGCTGGGCCTGCTGCCCCTCCTGGACCAGGTCCTGCGCAGCTCCAAGCCGCGCACGGTCAAGTCCCGCAAGGCGGCGAGCGGCCGGTCGTACACCTTCACCTGCACCCCCGTGACGCTCCCCGTGAGCGGCCTGGACGCGGAGCTCAAGGACGACGGGATCCTGGTCTTCGCCGCCGACGTCACCGACCACGCCGAGGCCGCCGAGCGGCTGCGGGCCAGCGAGCGCACCCAGCGCGAGACCGCCGTCACCCTGCAACGCTCACTGCTGCCCCAGGAGTTGGAGCAGCCGGACGACCTGCGCATCGCCGCCACGTACCAACCGGGCGGCACGGAGACCGCGGTCGGCGGCGACTGGTACGACGTGATCACCCTCGGCGGCGGCCGGACCGCCCTCGTCATCGGCGACGTCATGGGCCGCGGCGTCCGCGCGGCGGCCGTCATGGGCCAGCTCCGCACGGCCGTGCGCGCGTACGCCCGCCTCGACCTGCCCCCGCACGAGGTCCTCCAGCTCCTGGACGGACTCGCCGCGGAGATCGACGCCAGCCAGATCGCCACCATGGTCTACGCCGTGCACGACCCGAACGAAGGCAGCCTCGTCTACGCCTCCGCGGGACACCTGCCGATCCTCGTCCGCGACGAGGGCGGCACGATCCACCGCGCGGAGGAGCCCACGGGCCCACCGCTCGGCACCGGCGGCTGGCTGCACACCTCGGGCTCGGTCCCGCTGGGCCCCGGCTCGACCGCCGTCCTCTACACGGACGGCCTGGTCGAGCGGCGCAGCGAGGACATCGACGAAGGCGTGGCCTCCCTGGAGCGCGCCCTCGCGGGCGCCACCGGCACCCCCCAGGTGGTGTGCGACAGGCTGATCCGCGCCCTGGGGGTGACCGCCGACCACGACGACGACGTGGCGGTCCTGGTCCTCCAGCACCCGGCCCGCACCGGCCTGGACGCCGAGCTGTTCCGGAACGCCGCCCTGGAGCTGCTCGGGGGAGTGGAGGCGGCGCCACGCGCGCGTGCCTTCGCGACCGGCGTCCTGGCCAGCTGGCGCTTCCCGCCCGAACTGCACGACCTGGGCGTCCTCGCGGCCAGCGAACTGGTCGCGAACTCCCTCCAGCACGGCACTCCGCCGATGCGCCTGCGGCTGCGCCGCACGGACCGGCGGCTGATCATCGAGGTCACGGACGGTGACGACCACCTGCCGCGCCGCCGGCGCGCCGAGCCCGGGGACGAGGCGGGACGCGGCATCGCGATCATCGCCACGATCGCCTCGAACTGGGGCTCACGGCGCACACCGGGCGGCGGCAAGGCGGTCTGGTGCGAGTTCGCCCTGCCGCGCGGGTAGTGCCTTAGGAGTTCGCCGGCACGGGCTCGGGGGCGCTCTGCGCGACCACCCGGCTCTTCGCCACGTACGGCTGGTTCTGGAGCGGGGTGAGCTGCTTGCCGAGCCGCACGGCGAGCACCGTGATGCCGAGCGAGAACAGCAGGAACGTCACGATGTACGGCCCGTGCAGCGCGGCCCCCATCGGACCGCCGACCGCGGGGCCGACCGCGAGCGCCAGCTGCTTCACCAGGGCGAACGCCGAGTTGTACTGACCGACCATCCCGGCCGGCGCCAGATCGGCGACCAGCGGCGCGACGGTCGGCGACAGCATCGCCTCACCGAGCCCGAAGAGCGCGTACGTCGAGATGAACGCGGCGGTCGCCATGGCCTGGCTGCCGTGCCCGAGCCCCGCGTACCCGGCCGCGAGCCACGCGACGGCCCAGATCAGACCGACGGCGGCGATCACCCGCGAGCGCTTGCGGCGCTCGACGAACTTCAGGACGGCGAACTGCGCGACGACGATCACCGCCGTGTTGGCGGCGAGCGCGATGCCCAGCGTCGACGGCGAGATCCCGGCCGCCTCCACGCCGTACGCGGACAGGCCCGACTCGAACTGGCCGTAGCAGGCGAAGAACAGCACGAAGCCGAGCACGCACAGCTGCACCATCGCCTTGTGCCGGAGCAGCGCCCGCAGACCGCTCTGCGGCGCGGAACCGTCCTTCGGCACGGCGTCCTGGATGGACGGCGCGTGCGGCAGCCGCACGGTGACGACGATCGCGGCGAGCACCAGGAACATCACGGCCTCGACGGAGAACAGCGTGATGAAGCTGCCCGGGTCGTGCTCGTCGACGATCTGGCCGCCGATGAGCCCACCGATGCCGAGGCCCAGGTTCTGGAGGAAGAACTGCATGGCGAAGGCGCGCGTGCGCGTGGTGGGCGTCGAGCACCAGACGATCATCGTGGCGAGCGCCGGTTGCATCACCGCCGTACCGGCACCCAGCAGGGCCGCCGACACGATCGCCGTCGCCTCACTGTTCGCGAAGCCCAGGGCGAGGGCACCCGCCGACGCGGTCAGCGCCGCTCCCATCAGGACGGGGAGCGGGCCGCGACGGTCGATGACGCGCCCGGTGACGGGCAGGACGATCAGCGCGGCCATGGCAAACGCGGCGAGCACGATGCCCGCCGTACTGGCCCCCAGATCCCGCACCTGCGCCACGTAGACGTAGAGGAACGGAACCGTGAACCCGACGCCGAACGCGCTGAGCGCGCTGCCGACCTGAATACGACGCATCGCTGCGCCCATCGCCCTGGTCACTTCCACCTGCCTTAGGAGTGAAGACTTCGAAGCTAAAGTTAGAGTCTAAACAATACACACAGAAGAACTTCAATGCCAAGTGAGGTCGTGCCATACTGCGGCCATGGGTGACACTCCCGGCCCCAGTGAGCCGACTCTCGAAGAGCAGATCGCCGCCTACCAGCGGGAGTTCCAGGACCTCGACCCCCAGGTCGAGCAGATCGTCTCGGCCCTCGGCCGCCTCAACCGGCGCATGAGCGTCGCCTACGGGCGGCAGACCGCGACCCTCGGCATCAGCAACGCCGAGTGGGAGGTCCTCAAGGCACTGGTCCTCTCCGGCGCCCCGTACCAAATGGGCCCCGGCGAGCTCGCCAAAGGCCTCGGCCTCACGCCGGCGGCCATGACCCACCGCATCGACCGCATGGTGGCGGAGGGCCTGGTGACCCGCGACCGCGACGAGAACAA